>NZ_AP024630.1 GCF_019976975.1 Arthrobacter sp. NtRootA1
ATGACAGTAGACGAAGCCAACCACGCCAATACTGTCGGAAGTTCCTGGCGCAGGGTGCTGAGCCTTCTCGAACAAGACGACCGGGTCACACCCCGCCAGCGCGGTTTCGTCATCCTCGCCCAGGCCCAAGGCCTCATCGGCTCCACTCTCTTGGTCGCCGTTCCCAACGAACTCACCCGGGAAGTCCTGCAGACGCAGGTCAAGGACGCACTTGACGACGCCCTGCGCGGCGTTTTTTCCGATGACATCCGTTGCGCGATCGACGTCGACACCGATCTGGTGCCCATCCACGAAGAGCCGGAACCCGCCGTCGAGCTTTCCGCGATGCCGGACCTGGCCGCAGAGCCGAAGCCTCAGCCGACACCGCCCAGCACCTCACATGAATTCGGCCGGCTGAACCCGAAGTACATCTTTGACACCTTCGTAATCGGTTCCTCCAACCGCTTTGCCCACGCGGCCGCCGTTGCAGTAGCCGAAGCCCCTGCCAAGGCCTATAACCCGTTGTTCATCTACGGCGACTCCGGACTCGGCAAGACGCACCTTCTTCACGCGATCGGACACTACGCCCGACGCCTGTACAGCGGAATTCGCGTACGCTACGTCAACTCCGAAGAGTTCACCAATGACTTCATCAACTCGATCCGCGATGACGAAGGCACCAGCTTCAAGACCACTTATCGAAACGTGGATGTGCTGCTGATCGACGACATCCAGTTCCTGGCGGGCAAAGACCGGACCCAGGAGGAGTTCTTCCACACATTCAACGCCCTGCACAACGCCAACAAGCAGGTGGTCATTACCTCCGACCAGCCTCCCAAGATGTTGGCGGGCTTCGAGGACCGGATGACCTCCCGTTTCGAGTGGGGCCTCCTGACGGACATCCAGCCGCCGGAACTGGAAACACGCATTGCCATCCTCCGCAAGAAGGGCCTCAGCGAAGGATTGTCTGCACCGGACGACGCCCTGGAGTACATCGCTTCCAAGATCTCCAGCAACATCCGGGAACTTGAAGGTGCCTTGATCCGCGTCACCGCCTTTGCCAGCCTGAACCGTCAGCCTGTGGACGTGGCTCTGGCCGAGATGGTCCTCAAGGACCTCATCACTGACGACGGCGCCCAGGAGATCACCGCAAAGCAGATCCTGGACCAGACCGCTGACTACTTCAAGCTCAGCATGGAAGAGCTTTGCAGCAAGTCCCGTACGCGCACGCTCGTCACGGCGCGACAGATCGCCATGTACCTCTGCCGCGAGCTCACGGACATGTCCTTGCCGAAGATCGGGCAGGAACTTGGCGGACGCGACCACACCACCGTGATCCACGCCGACCGCAAGATCCGTGAGCTGATGGCCGAGCGTCGTGTGATTTACAACCAGGTCACTGAACTCACAAACCGCATCAAACAGCAGCAGCGCGACTCCTGAATCCACATTCCTCCGCGCACTACATACCTTATTAACAGGTGCGTGTGGATAACCCTGTGGATACTTAAGGGGACAAGCGCGGTTAATGGGCTTAAAACCCTTAAGGCATCTGTGGATCGTTAAAAACCGGGTTGGGAGTTGTCCCCATCCACACCCTGTTTAAAACCCAGTTAACGCACAATCCATGAACAGGGCTTAACCCCGAAACTGCGCGGCCAGATCCGGTTATCCACAGTTTCCACAGCAGTTATTAACACTACGAATCCCAAAAAATTGAAATCCCTCAAATAACAATCTCGTTCTGCCCCACACAACGCCTGCCAAACAGCCAGGCCGCGGCCAGCCTGCGGCTGTCCACATACGAGAGGTGAGTGCTGCCGGGGATGGGTTAATCGCGGATCTTCCGGCTAAGCTGTCAGCAGCGCTCCCATCCTTGGGTCTGTTTGTAGTTCGCTTGAGTGCGGACCATGCAGGTTCCGGTATCGGACAGCGAAGGTTTGGCGGGTTCCAAGCAGGAATCCGCAGCTACTACTTGGCAGCAGCAATGAAAGGCGGCACCCTTCCGTGAAGTTCAGAGTCGACCGCGACGTCCTGGCAGAAGCCGTTACGTGGACCGCGCGGTCGTTGTCTCCGCGGCCGCCCGTACCTGTGCTTTCCGGTCTCCTCCTCAAAGCCGAGGCTGGAACGGTAAGCCTCTCGAGCTTTGACTACGAGACTTCCGCCCGCCTCGAGATCCCTGCGGATATCGCTACGGAAGGCACCATTTTGGTGTCCGGGCGTCTCTTGGCAGACATTTGCCGCAGCCTGCCTTCGGCTCCAGTGGAAGTTGAGACCGACGGCAGCAAAGTCACTCTCACCTGCCGCCGAAGCAGTTTCCACCTGGCTACGATGCCTGAAACTGAGTACCCGGCTCTTCCGGCATTGCCGGCCATCAGTGGCACTCTGCCAGGTGACGCGTTCGCGCAGGCTGTTTCCCAGGTGATCATCGCCGCCAGCAAGGACGACACCCTGCCGATCCTCACCGGCGTGCGCATGGAAATCGAGGATGACATGATCACCCTCCTGGCTACCGACCGCTACCGCCTCGCGATGCGCGAAGTCCCGTGGAAGCCTGTCACTCCGGGCATTTCCACCAGCGCGCTGGTCAAGTCGAAGACCCTGAACGAGGTGGCAAAGACCCTCGGTGGCAGTGGCGACATCAACCTTGCCCTCGCTGACGACGACAGCCGCCTGATCGGCTTCGAAAGCGGAGGCCGTACCACCACATCCCTGCTGGTGGATGGCGACTACCCAAAAATCCGCTCGCTCTTCCCGGATTCCACCCCCATCCACGCAACGGTCCAAACACAGGAACTCGTTGAAGCAGTGCGTCGTGTCTCGCTTGTGGCTGAGCGCAACACACCGGTCCGCCTGGCCTTCAGCCAGGGTCTGCTGAACCTCGACGCCGGTACCGGTGAAGATGCTCAGGCGTCTGAGGAACTGGAAGCCCAGCTTTCCGGCGAAGACATCACCGTCGCATTCAATCCGCACTACCTCGTTGAAGGCTTGAGCGTCATCGAGACCAAATACGTTCGGTTCTCCTTCACCACTGCTCCCAAACCGGCCATGATCACGGCCCAGGCTGAAGCTGATGGCGATGACCAGGACGATTACCGCTACCTCGTGATGCCGGTTCGCCTGCCAAACTAGCGATCCGCCACATATCCACTAGCGCAGAAAAGAGTTCATCCCGTGCACATCGGACTGATCGGCCTCGGAAAAATGGGTTTCAACATGCGGGAGCGCATGCGGAATGGCGGCATTGAGGTAACCGGATTTGACCGGAATCCCGACGTTACGGACGTCGCTTCCGTCGACGAACTCATCGCTGCCCTACCCTCTCCGAGGCTCGTATGGGTCATGGTTCCATCGGGCGAGATCACAGATGCTGTCATCACCGAACTCAGCGAAAAGCTCAGCCCCGGTGATTTAGTGATAGATGGCGGGAACTCACGTTTCACCGAGGACCAGAAGCACGCTGCAGCACTTGCAGAGAAGGGCATCCGCTTCGCCGACTGCGGTGTATCCGGTGGCGTATGGGGATTGCAGAACGGCTACGGACTGATGGCCGGGGGCGCTGACGAAGACATCGAACTGGCGTTGCCCGTTTTCGATGCCCTGCGTCCCGAGGGAGAACGAGCAGACAGCTTCGTCCATGTCGGCGGAGTGGGTGCAGGCCATTACGCCAAAATGGTGCACAACGGTATCGAGTATGGACTGATGCAGGCATATGCCGAAGGTTATGAATTGCTGGCAGCCAAGGACATCGTGAAGGACCTTCCAGGAACCTTCCGAGCCTGGCAAAAAGGAACCGTCGTTCGTTCCTGGCTCCTGGATCTCATGGTCAAAGCACTCGACGAAGATCCGGGACTGGCCTCCATCGACGACTACGTTGAGGACTCCGGCGAGGGCCGTTGGACGGTGGAGGAAGCGATCGCCAATGCTGTGCCGGTGCCTGCCATCACCGCAGCACTCTTTGCCAGGTTCGCTTCCCGCGAAGACAACTCGCCGGCTATGAGGATGGTTTCCGCGCTGCGCCACCAGTTCGGCGGACACGCCACCCGTCCTTCCAACTAGGCTGCAGGAGTCCAGCAAACGGCGTGTACCTCGAACATCTTTCGCTAACCGATTTCCGGAGCTACGCCCAAGTTGACTTGAAGCTTGGTCCCGGGGTTACTGTCCTGGTGGGTTCCAATGGGATCGGTAAAACCAACCTCATGGAAGCCATCGGATATTTGGCAACCCTGAGCTCGCACCGAGTCAGCACCGATGCTCCACTTCTTCGCTTCGGCGCGGAACGTGCAATGATCAGGGCCAAGTTGGTCCGTGGCGAGCAGTCCACTGTTATCGAGTTGGAAATCAACGCGGGTCGTGCGAACCGTGGCCGGATTAATCGCGGAAACCCAGTTCGTGCCAGGGACATCTTGGGCATTTGCCAGACGGTCCTCTTCGCGCCGGAGGATTTGGCCTTGGTAAAGGGCGATCCTTCCAACCGCAGACGCTTCCTTGACGAGCTCCTTGTCAGCCTGATTCCGCGCCATGCTGCCACCCGCAGCGACTACGACAGAGTGTTGAAGCAACGAAACGCCCTGCTGAAATCCGCGCGGACGGGCAAATTTACCGCAGGCCATGAGGCCACCCTGGATGTTTGGGATCAGCATATGGCCCGCGCCGGTGCCGAACTCCTGTATGCACGGCTCGAACTTGTGGAACGGCTCCGCCCTCATCTGAACAGTGCCTACGCGCAGCTCACTGACGCTTCAAAGGATGCCGGCGCGGTGTACCGCTCAACCATCCAGGGCGTACTCGACGACGACGGCGGGCCAGGCGATCGCCCAACGGAACCTTCGGCGTCGGGCGAGGACCTCAGGCTGTTGTCGGTGGACGAACTCACCGAGCGTTACGTCCAGGCTTTCGCCGCATCCCGCAAGAAGGAACTGGAGCGGGGCATCTCCCTGGTGGGCCCGCACCGGGACGAATTGGAGCTCGTGCTCGGTCAAGCACCGGCCAAGGGCTACGCTTCGCACGGTGAAACGTGGTCCATGTGCTTGTCACTGCGCCTCGCTTCCTACTACGTCATGCTGGATGATGCCCGCACCGGCGGTACCGCCCCGATCCTCATACTTGACGATGTCTTTGCAGAACTCGATGTCCAGCGCCGGCGTAAACTGGCAGCAATAGTGGCCGGCGCCGAACAGGTACTGGTCACGGCCGCCGTCATCGCCGATATTCCCGAGGAACTGGCCGGGCGGCGCATAACCGTTGTTCCGGGAGGCAACGATGGTGAAGGATAGCCACGACGGACTTCAACCCGGCCGCGATCCGGACGAAATCGATGCTGCCCAAGCCGCGCTGAATCGGATGCGGGAGGCCGCAGCGGCTCGAGGCGAAGTCCGGCAGCGGGCGCCCCGGCCCGGATCCGCGCCAAAACGCAAGGGCCTTCGCGACACCAGGGGTTTTACCCAGTTTCATGGGACCGGACGTGACCCGCTGGGCTTGGGGAAAGTCGTTGGCCGGTTGGTGGCAGAACGTGGTTGGACGTCTCCCGTGGCCGTTGGCTCGGTCATGGCCGAGTGGGAAACGTTGGTAGGCGCGGACATTTCTGCACACTGCACGCCTGAGAGCTTTACTGACACCACACTTCATGTCCGTTGCGACTCCACGGCATGGGCAACCCAACTGCGGTTACTGAGTACAAGCCTGTTGGAGATGTTCCGGAATGAACTGGGGGAAGGCGTGGTGACCAGCATCCACGTGCTGGGTCCGTCTGCGCCAAGTTGGCGAAAAGGTGGGCGCAGCGTCAACGGCCGGGGACCCCGGGACACGTACGGCTGAACGGCGTGCAGGGCGATTCAACGCCCCCGAGTCGTATAGGCCCCCATCAGGACCACCGTAGGGCCATTTCAGATAGGGCCAGTGGCTTCCCATAGGCATATTCAGCTCTCGGCTGCCCCCGTATTTGCAAGGATTCCCGCATTTCCACGATAGAATTGGCGTAGATCACTGAGCGCCGGTGAAACGTCGTCGGGGTCCTGGAAGCACTTTCATGGCTTCCAGGACCCTCTTCGTCGGAGTAAACGGCGCAATCAGTCACGTGTTCGTTGAAGGACTCGGTTTGCCGCGGCCTTCAACGGGAACGGCCGTCATCGAATACAGAGGAGTCGAAAGCGCCTGTGGCTAACGACAATGCAGAGACCTTGGCAGTAGAGCCCGAAGAGGACACTGTTCCTAAGCCTGACACGCCCGCGGAAACCCCCAGGGAGTACGGTGCCAGCGATATCACCGTTCTTGAAGGCCTCGAAGCAGTACGCAAGCGCCCCGGCATGTACATCGGTTCTACCGGTCCCCGCGGCTTGCACCACTTGGTTTATGAAGTGGTGGACAACTCTGTAGATGAAGCTCTGGCCGGCTTCTGCAGCCACATTGAAGTCACGCTCCGCGCAGACGGAGGTGTCCAGGTTGTTGACGACGGCCGTGGCATCCCTGTTGACATCCACCCCACCGAGGGCAAGCCCACCGTCGAAGTCGTGATGACCATCTTGCACGCCGGCGGTAAGTTTGGCGGCGGCGGTTACGCGGTTTCCGGTGGTCTCCACGGCGTGGGTATCTCCGTGGTGAACGCACTGTCCCGCCGGGTGAACACGGAAGTCCGGCGCCAGGGCCACGTCTGGCGTATGTCATTCGCCGACGGCGGCAAGCCCCAAGGCGGACTCGTCAAGGGAGAAGAGACTGACCAAACAGGGACGTCACAGACGTTCTACCCTGATGGCACCATCTTCGAGAGCACCGAATTCGACTTCGAGACGCTTCGTGCGCGCTTCCAGCAGATGGCCTTCCTCAACAAGGGCTTGCGGATCACCCTGACTGACGAACGTCCCGCCGCCCGGGAAGGCGAGGACGATCTGGATCTCGACGCCGTCGCTACCGAAGGCGAAGTCGCTGCCGAGCACCGCACGGTGGTCTACGAGTACCCGGACGGCTTGTTGGACTACGTCAAGCACCTGAACTCGAGCAAGAAGGTGGAGATCGTCCACGAGGACGTCATCGCGTTCGAAACTGAAGACACGGAGCGGCACATCGCCGTCGAGGTCGCCATGCAGTGGACAACCGCGTACTCCGAAAGCGTCCACACATACGCGAACACCATAAACACCCACGAGGGTGGAACCCACGAAGAAGGTTTCCGTGCCGCGATGACCTCGCTGATCAACCGCTACGCACGGGAGAAAAGCATCATCAAGGAAAAAGAAGACAACCTGACCGGTGATGACATCCGTGAAGGTCTGACGGCCGTCATCTCGGTCAAGCTGTCCGAGCCCCAGTTTGAAGGCCAGACCAAGACCAAACTGGGCAACTCAGAGGTCAAGGGCTTCGTCCAGCGCGTTGTCACGGACCAATTGGGCGACTGGTTGGAGCGCAACCCGGGTCCCGCCCGGGATGTCATCCGAAAGGCCATTTCCGCTGCGCAGGCACGTATGGCTGCCCGCAAAGCGCGCGACAATGCCCGACGCAAGAGTCCGCTGGAATCCTTCGGCATGCCCGGCAAGTTGTCCGACTGCTCTTCCAAGGATCCTTCGCGCTGCGAGGTCTACCTGGTGGAGGGTGACTCCGCAGGTGGCTCGGCCAAGCGGGGACGCAACCCGGAAACTCAAGCCATCCTGCCGCTGCGAGGCAAGATCCTTAACGTGGAGCGTGCACGCCTGGACAAGGCACTCGGTAATACCGAAGTCCAGTCCATGATTACGGCCTTCGGCACCGGCATTGGCGAAGATTTCGATATCGCCAAGCTGCGCTATCACAAGATCGTCTTGATGGCAGACGCCGATGTTGACGGCCAGCACATCACCACTCTGTTGATGACATTGCTGTTCCGCTACATGCGCCCGCTGATCGAGAACGGGTACGTCTACCTTGCCCAGCCGCCGCTGTACCGCATCAAGTGGTCCAATGCCGCCCACGATTATGTTTTTAGCGATCGCGAACGGGACGACACCATCCGTAAGGGTGCGGCCATGAACAAGCGCCTTCCCAAGGACAACGGCATCCAGCGCTACAAAGGTCTTGGTGAAATGGACTACACCGAGTTGTGGGACACCACCATGGATCCGGACCGCCGCACTCTTTTGCAGGTCACCATGGACGATGCCCTGGCTGCCGATCAGACCTTCTCGGTACTGATGGGCGAAGACGTGGAATCGCGCCGTAACTTCATCCAGCAGAACGCCAAGGACGTCAGGTTCCTGGATATCTAGTGCCTTACAAGGCGATAGATATTCCAGAGCTGACATATACCTGAAACGGAAAACTTAGATTATGAGTGACGAAACTCCCGAAGTCCCGGCGGAACCCACTGTCGATGACGTCATCCTTGAAGGCGATGTGCTGACTGACCGCGTGGAGCAGGTGGACCTGCAGACTGAAATGCAGCGCTCCTACCTGGACTACGCCATGGCCGTTATCGTAGGACGCGCCCTCCCGGACGTCCGCGACGGCCTCAAGCCGGTGCACCGCCGCGTTTTGTACGCGATGTTCGACGGCGGCTACCGTCCTGACCGCTCTTTCAACAAGTGCGCCCGTGTTGTGGGTGACGTCATGGGTACCTATCACCCACACGGTGACATGGCGATCTACGACGCCCTGGTCCGCCTGATCCAGGACTGGACCATGCGTTACCCGCTGGCCCTGGGCCAAGGCAACTTCGGTTCCCCCGGCAACGATGGCGCTGCTGCTCCCCGTTATACCGAAACCAAGATGGCCCAACTGGCCATGGAAATGGTCCGCGACATCGACGAAGAAACCGTCGACTTCCAGGACAACTACGACGGCAAGAACCAGGAACCCACCATCCTGCCGGCGCGTTTTCCGAACCTGCTGGTGAATGGTTCCTCTGGTATCGCGGTGGGCATGGCTACCAACATTCCGCCGCACAACCTGCGCGAGGTTGCCGAGGGCGTGCAGTGGGCCCTCGACAACCCCACCGCCTCACGTGAGGAACTCCTTGAGGCGCTTCTCCAGCGGATCAAGGGACCGGACTTCCCCACGGGTGCAACCATCCTCGGCCACAAGGGCATCGAGGACGCCTACCGCACCGGTCGTGGCTCCATCACCATGCGCGCCGTGGTCAACGTGGAAGAACTCCAGGGCCGCACCTGCCTGGTGGTCACCGAACTGCCTTACCAGGCCAACCCGGACAACCTGGCCATCAAGATCGCCGAACTGGTCAAGGACGGCAAGATCCAAGGCATCGCGGACCTCCGCGATGAAACTTCGGGCCGTACCGGCCAGCGACTCGTGATCGTGCTGAAGCGCGATGCTGTGGCCAAGGTTGTCCTGAACAACCTGTACAAGCACACCCAGCTTCAGGACAACTTCTCAGCGAACATGCTGGCAATCGTCGACGGCGTTCCCCGCACCTTGAGCCTGGACGCCTTTATCCGGCACTGGGTAACCCACCAGATGGACGTCATCGCCCGCCGGACGCGTTACCGCTTGCGCAAGGCTGAGGAAGAAGCGCACATCCTGCGTGCACTCCTCAAGGCGCTGGACATGCTGGATGAGGTCATCGCCCTCATCCGCGCATCGAACACCACCGAGGCAGCCCGCGAGGGACTCATGGAGCTCTTGGAGATCGATGAACTCCAGGCCCGAGCCATCCTGGACATGCAGCTTCGCCGTTTGGCCGCCCTGGAACGCCAAAAGATCCAGGACCGCCACGCCGAACTCGAAGCCATGATCGCGGAGTACAACGCGATTCTGGCCTCGGAAGAGCGCCAGCGCCAGATCATCAGCGAGGAACTCGCAGAGATTGTGGCCAAGCATGGCGATGACCGCCGTACGCACATCCTCATGGGCTTCGACGGCGACATGTCCATGGAGGACCTGATCCCCGAAGAGGAAATGGTTGTCACCATTACCCGTGGTGGTTACGTCAAGCGCACCCGAAGTGACAACTACCGCTCCCAGCAACGCGGCGGGAAGGGTATCAAGGGTGCCCAATTGCGCGGCGACGACGTCGTTGAGCACTTCTTTGTGACTACCACGCACCACTGGCTGTTGTTCTTCACCAACCTCGGCCGTGTGTACCGTGCCAAGGCATACGAACTGGCAGAAGCCGGACGTGACGCCAAGGGACAGCACGTTGCAAATCTGTTGGCATTCCAGCCCGACGAGCACATCGCACAAGTCCTGGATCTCCGCGATTACCAGCAAGCCCCCTACTTGGTTCTCGCAACAAAGAACGGTTTGGTCAAGAAGACCAGGCTTGAGGACTATGACACCAACCGCACGGCTGGTGTTATCGCCATCAACCTGCGCGACGGTGACGAGCTGGTCTCTGCACAATTGGTCAGTGAGACCGATGACCTCCTGCTGGTGTCACGCAAGGGCCAGTCGATCCGTTTCACCGCCACGGATGATGCACTTCGTCCGATGGGCCGGGCAACGTCCGGTGTGACGGGTATGAAGTTCCGTGAAGATGACGAACTGCTGGCCGCAGATGTGGTCCAGGACGGCTCCTTCGTCTTCATCGTGACTGAGGGTGGCTACGCCAAGCGGACAGCCGTGGATGAGTACCGCCTGCAGGGCCGTGGCGGCCTTGGCATCAAGGTGGCGAAGCTCGCGGAGGATCGCGGTGACCTTGTAGGCGCCTTGATTGTGCAGGAAGAAGACGAAGTCCTCGTGGTCATGGAGGGCGGCAAGGTGGTCCGCTCTGCCGTGAGTGGCGTCCCCGCAAAGGGCCGTGACACCATGGGCGTCATCTTTGCCAAACCGGACAAGAATGACCGCATTATTGAGGTCGCCCGCAACAGCGAACGCGGTTTGGAAGGCGAAGAGTCCGAGGACGGACAGGACGATGACGTAACGTTGGCTGCAGAAGACGGAGCCACTGAGGCGACCGTCACGTCAGAAACGGAAAACGACGCGGACCCGGATACAGAATCGGGCGCGGAGCTGAACGAAGACAACACCGGAGGTAACGAGTGAGTAATTCCGACTCATATCCCAAGCCGAGCACAGGTGTCCCCGGCGGACTCCGGCAGCCCTCGGGCAGCCCGCAGGCAGGAGCGCCTGCAAGGCCCCAGCAACGCCCTGGAGCCGGTTCCGCCGGCGCCGGAGCTACCGGGGCCCGGCCGGCAACGACCACCAATTCGGCCCAGCGGCCAGCAGGAGCTCCTGGACAACGCCCGGCCTCTGCCGGGCAACGCCCCGCCGGAGCGCCTGGCCAGCGGCCCGCACAACCCGGGCAGCGTCCAACTGGTGCGCCCGGTCAACGCCCCACCCAGGGAAGCCCGGGACTTGTAAAGCCGGCCCCCAAGGCGAAGGTGCGCCGTGCGCGCCTCCTGGTAAGCAAGGTTGACCCCTGGTCAGTACTGAAGATGGCGTTCCTGCTGTCTGTGGCGCTGGGCATCGTCACCGTTGTCGCCGCCATCGTGCTGTGGACCGTGTTGGATCTCACAGGTATCTTCAACCAGGTGGACAGCCTGCTGGGGACTTTGGCAGGTTCTGAAGGCAGTGGTTTCGAGTTGAAGAAGATTGCTTCGCTCGGTCAGGTGGCTTCCTTCGCGACGATTATTGCCGTGGTGAACGTAGTTCTGCTGACCGCCCTGTCGATGCTCTCTGCCGTGCTTTATAACATTTCGGCAACGTTGGTTGGCGGCATTGGCGTCACACTGACGGACGACTAGCAAAAAACCGCGGATTCACGCCGAAAACGGTGAGATTCAGCGGTCAGAATGCCTCGATTTGAGATCGGGTCGGGATGTGCTGTACAGTCATATCTCGGCCCGATGAGGCATCGGGGCGTATAGCTCAGGCGGTTAGAGCGCTTCGCTGATAACGAAGAGGTCCCAGGTTCAAGTCCTGGTACGCCCACGGAACCTAACAGGTTCAGGTAACACTGAATCGGAATGAGGTGCTTGTGAAGAAGTTGCTGGTAGTAGTCGCAGCGGCGGTCGCAGGCGTCCTGGTCTATAAAAAGACGCAGGAATCCGAAGCCCGGAAAGATCTCTGGAGCAAGTCAACCGACAAGGTCGACTAGCCCGGAGCCAGGTCCGGGACTGGTAAAAGCCGGTCCTGACATGGGGTATGATTGACGGGTTGCTTCTTATGGGGGCATGGCGCAATTGGTAGCGCACCTGCTTTGCAAGCAGGGGGTTCGGGGTTCGAGTCCCCGTGCCTCCACCATAAGAAAAGTCCCGGTCAGAAATGACCGGGACTTTTGCTTTTAACTCAGCTGGCCTCAACTGAGTTTTGATTGAGCCACGGTGTTCAGCGCCCGCTCCAGAAATGTCTTCAGTTCACTATCCCCCAGCACAGGAGTCACCACCCCGAGCTCCAGCGTCGGTTGCGTCTTGGCGCCGGCGGCCGCCAACGCTGCCTGGAGATTCCGGCGGGCTTCGGCCACGGCCGGGGAATCCCCGCGCTTGGCAGCGTCGAGCATGATCAGGGCTTCTTCCACGCCTCGTCCGTAATTGGCTGCCGCAGTTGCCCAATGGGTGGCGTCCGCTGCGAACCCCGGCACTGCCATCTTGGGTAACAGTTCCGGCAGCCTCTGCAGCAGCTCAGCTCGGGCCTTCAAGCCGCCTGAAGGGGACCTTCCGGCGTCGTAATCAGACCAGAACTGCTCAATATCCCGCCGGAGCTCAGGAGCGGACGGAGTGAGCTCATCGTCCTGCCAGTCTTGGTTGAGGTCCACGAAGGCCTTCACGGCCGCGAGGACCTCCGGATCTGGCCCCGAAACCTGTTTCAGGGCTGCATCCATGGACTTGCCGGGATCGTACGCCGGTCCATTCCATGAGAGATCGGCGTAGTTGAAGATGGCGGGGAAGGACAGGTAGGGCTCGATCATCGGATTGGTGACTAGTCCACGGACAGATTTGTACAGCTCCGAGTCGCGTCCGATCACCGGTGCCATGAACAGGTGGTCCTGCGAAAAGTCGTTCACGGGGTAGTTGTCCCAAATGACCAAGTCGCGTGGAGAACCCGGACTCCCGTATGTCCGCCGGGCGGTCTCGGCTGAGTCGGCGCTGATCCTGTGGGAGACCACGTCTTCACCGGTCCACTGGACCACGATCCCGGGGTTCAGGGCCCGGCCAAGCTCCTTCTTGTACGCATTGCTGGCGGAACCGTTGTAGAACGTAGGAACCGTCTGGAGGGGTTGGATGTCCGCCTTCGCAGAGATGAACCGGTCATTGACGTCATTCAGGAACGAAGCCTGTGCCTTGGCTAGATTGGCTTGGCCTGCGCCAAACTCCTTGAGGTCTTCGGCGCATTGGACCTTCGTGGCAATGTCATCGAGGGGAATCACGAACGAACGGACACCGATCGAATACAGGGATTCGAGCTTGGCCACTGCAAAGTTAAGGTCTGCCTCCCTGGAGTAGCAACTATCGATGCCCGGGGACAGCGCGTAAGTAAAGCGGATGTGGTTGGCCGTGGCGGTATCCACCAGCTCCTGCAGTTCTTTGAGGTCCTCGTTCGAGTACAGTTCCCGCCACTTCTCCCGCAACTGTGGATCATCCTTTGGGGAATAGATGTAGGTATTCATTTTTTGGCGTCCTGCGAATTTGAGGACATCCAAACGGGCCTGATGGGACCAAGGCGTCCCGTAAAAACCTTCGATGACGCCACGGGTCTCCATCAACGGCCAGTCACTGACGCGTGCGGCGGCCATTGCCCCATCCTTGAGCAATTGGCGTGCGGTCTGCACGGCATGGAAAACGCCGTCGGCATCCGTTCCGGCGAGTACCGCCGTCGGAATCCCTGAAGTTTTTCCGGTGGCTATGGCGTAGCCTTCGGCTCGGCTGACTGCGTTCTGGTTGTCCGCCGCACTTTCCTTCCCCAGCTCTTTGAGTACCGGGCTTACTGTGGGATCCGATGCGGTGCCAAGGAAGACGGCCGAACTGCCGGCCGCTGGGCCGTTCAGGGCTGTCACCGCTTCTGCAGTACCCCCCGCTCCTGTCACCAGGTCTTGGAGGGCGGTGATGGACGCTTGGTCTGTGCCAGGGGAAGCCACGATGTAAACGTGGCCGTTCAGAGGTACGGGATCCCCCACTCCGGCCTGGAGACGTTGTGGGACCGGGAAGATGCTTGGGATATCGATCTTGCCCGTCCCGTGGCCCCCGGACCGTTCCCGGGAAACCACCAACCAGCCCGTAACAACCAGAGCGACAGCCAGAGCCGCAACTGCGATCAGCAGCAGCACTGATCGCCTCGGTCTAGCTCCACGGACGGGCGTTGTGTTCAATCAGATGTCCCCTTGGGAAAGCCGTCGCCGACTGTCTGGAATGTTGACTCAAGACAACCACACTGTCCGCGCCGCACATAGAGGGCGGGACGTGCGCCTCACCAAACTAGGGTTGATCCGTGAACCTTCTCATTTCCGCGCTGGGAGTCCTGGGCGTGGCTTCCTCAGGACCACTGATCGCCGGCACCTTGGGTGCCACGTCCGTGACGGCGTTGGCGATCGCCTTCTGGCGGAACGCGATCGGCGCAGTCGTGATGGCCGCACCGGTGGCCATCCGGGAGCCCAAACAGTTTGGGAAGATCAACCGGCGCGAGTTTGGCTGGTCCACGGTTGCCGCCGTCGCTCTGGCCTTTCACTTCGCTTGCTTCATCACGGCGCTGCAGCTGACCTCGGTAGCTGCAGCCACTGCCTTGGTCTGCCTTCAGTCGGCATGGATCGCGGTCTTCCAGTTGTTCAGGGGCGCCCGCCATCGCTGGCCGGTTCTGTTGGGACTGGGGATAGCCTTTGTCGGAGTCGTGGCCATTACAGGATTCGATATGGGCTCCTCACCGCAAGCCCTGCTGGGCGACGTCCTCGCGCTGGCGGGCGGAGCCCTGGCCGGCTTGTACACGTTGGCTGGCGGCAAGGCCCGCCAGTCCATGGGAACGGGCACGTACACCACGCTCTGCTATGGAATGTGTGCTGCGATTGTTGCCGTGTTGGCTTTGCTCAGTGGCCAACCGTTGGCAGGGTTCGACGCCGGAGGCTGGCTTGGGATTCTCGCCATCACCGTGTGTGCACAGTTGGTAGGGCACACCGCCTTCAACCACCTGCTGGCCACAATGAGCCCCTTGTTGGTTTCCATGATCATCCTGCTGGAAATTCCGGGGGCAGCGATCCTGGCGGGCATTTTCCTCAACGAGACACTCCCCGCTGGGACATACGCCGGCCTTGCGCTCATTCTCATTGGACTCGCGGTGGTGGTCTCCGGGCAACGGCGTGGCAAGGGCGAAGCAGACCAGCGGGAGGCCGAGCTGGGAACTGACTGAGCTTCCGCCGTCGGGCTTCTACTGCCGGGGGCTTACAGGCTGCTGCGCCGAATGCCCTGCGCCGTGTTGGCCGTATGAATGGCCCGCAGGAGCTTGGCAGGGAAATAGACCGAGAAGAACACCACCATGGGCGCCTTCAGGGCCATCTTCTTAACGTTGTGCGCCTTGTACGTCCGGTCGAAGCGCGTGACGTAATAGCGGTAGTCCCGCGGAGAGTCCTCAAGGCGTCGGGCGGACATGCCGGACACCATTTGCGGGCAATACCGGACGTGGAGATCGTGCTCGGCGAGGTGCAGTGAGAGGTCGATGTCCTCGTGCATCTCATCCTTCTCATCGAGGCATGTTTCGTCCCGGATGGTCTCCCAGGCAGTGCGCCGGAGGGCCATGTTTGAACCGAACAGGAAGTGATATTGGTGCTTGGCCAGACGCAGCATCAGCTGGCGCATTTTGTCGTCTGCCTTCAGTCCAAAGCGGCGCATTGGCATGTCGTAGTAGACCACAGGTCCGGTAGCAGCCTGGACGGACCGGTCCATGAAGGCCTTCTGGACTTGCTCAACCCAGTCAGGTTCCAAGACAGAATCGGCGTCGATGCGCCCCACGATCTCTCCTTTGGCGCTGTTGAGGCCAAAGTTGCGCGTGGGAATGAGCCCCTGCGTGGCGTCCTGCCGTAAAAGGATAATGGGGCTTTCCGGGTATTCCTGCTGCATCTGGCGCACGATCCTGGCGGTGCGGTCAGTGGAGAGATTGTCCACCACGATGATTTCCTCAGCAGGAACAGACTGGTAGATGGCCGCGATAAGGCACTGGCGAATGACGCTTTCCTCGTTATACGCCGGGATGACGATTGAAACCCCCGGAGGCTCCGGGACTTCCTTGAGGGCACCCGCAATGGGTCTATCGGCTGACATCAGTTCAAATCTAACACCCGGCATAGCGTCCCCAGCGGACCATTGGGTTACAAGGTGGCAAACACTGAAGGGATCCCGGCCAGCCGGGATCCCTTCAGATGATGTTTCAGTGACGGCCTCTATGAACCAGGCCAATCAGAACCCTAGAGCTGAGGGTCCTTGGACGTGGAAGTGGTGTCGTGGTCCTTTTGGCCGCTTGCGGCAATGTTCCTCACAGCGGTCTTGGCATCCGTAGCGACGTTGGCCTTGGAATCCTTGCCCTTCTCGAACGCGTCCTTGGTTGCCTGCTCCACTTCTGCAGCCGCTTCCTCGGGCGTAATGTCAGAAGTCTTGGATTCGGCCGGCAAGGTTGACGTCGCCGTAGCTGATGCTTCAGTGTCTGCGGGAGCCGGTGCAGGCGTTGGGGCAGGGGTTGGATTGACCGGGGCCGGCGTCTTCCAAGGATCCTCCACAGGTTTGGAGGCCTTCCACGCAGCGACACCGGCAGCAACCGCGGCTGCAACAACTGTGACAACCAACCATCCGCGCTTCTTCGGCTTCTGCTGGACAGCCAATTGCTGGGAAACAGCCTTGCTGGTCTGGTCCGCCACTGCCTTGATTTGCTTGCTGGTGGCCTGCGCTTGCTCCTGCACGCTGTGAACCACACCCGAGTCCACCAGTTTCTGCGCAACGGCATCCACCTGGGCTGGCGCGTTCTCAAGGACATGATGGACAACTACGGAAGCCTGGCCCAATTGCTCGGACAGCTTGGGCAGGTACTCCTCAACTACCTTGTCCCGGGCGATTCCAAGGGCCGGAGTTGCCTTATTAAGGGTCTCCTGGATCTTCGGCGTGGCGTCCTCCACAGCGTCATGGATCTTCGGCGCGAGGTGCGCCAGTCCATCCTGAAGCCGCGGCGTAACTGTTGCCACGCCGTCGGCGAGGTTGTGCGCCGCCGACTTCAGTCCCTCCTGGATCTTCGGGGAAGCGGTATCAATGCCGTGCTGAATACGGGGAACAGCCCAATTGACGGCTGCTTCCACGCGGGGCGCCGCCCAGTCGCGGGCGTTATCCACACCAGCCGCAACGGAGTGTTCAAGGTCGCGGGCAATACGGTCTGATTTCTTCACAACTACCTCCCGATACACATGCTCGTTTGAAGCTAGCCTACGTGCCCTGAGGAACAGCGGCTATTCATCTGCAGGATTCTTCCCGGATTTCACCCAGCGCGGAACCGGCATTACAGCCATGCCGGCGTTGACCCTGCATGAAAGAATGGGGCCATGACCATCGCAACCGCAAAAGCAACGATCCACACGAGCCTCGGCGACATCAAGGTTGACCTCTTCGGTAACCACGCCCCCAAGACGGTCGCCAACTTCATTGGCCTCGCCACAGGCGAAAAGTCCTGGACGCACCCGGAAACCGGCGAAGACAAAACCGGCACGCCCCTTTACGACGGCACCATCTTCCACCGCATCATCAAGGACTTCATGATCCAGGGTGGCGATCCCCTGGGCCGCGGCGTTGGTGGACCGGGCTACAAGTTCGACGACGAAATCCACCCTGAGCTGACCTTCAACGCTCCCTACAAACTGGCCATGGCCAACGCCGGCATCCAGATGGGCAAGGGCACCAACGGGTCACAGTTCTTCATCACCACGGTCAACACGGACTGGCTGTTCGGCAAGCACAGCATCTTTGGTGAAGTAGCTGACGAGGAATCCCGCAAGGTTGTTGACGCCATTGAGGGCGTCCGCACCGGCATGGGCGACCGCCCCGTTGAGGACGTCGTCATCAACAGCATCGACATCGAACAGCTCTAGCCTGCATTCATGAGCTACGGAATCCCGTCGGCAGAGCCGTCCGCCACCATCCCGGTGTGCCCAAGGCACCCGGACAGGCCCTCCTACGTGCGGTGCCAGCGCTGCGGGCGCCCAGCGTGCCCCGAGTGCCAGCGGGCGGCCGCCGTCGGGTTCCAATGTGTTGATTGCGTCAACGAACAAAAACGTACGACGCCGAGCTACCGCTCTCCCTATGGCGGTGCCTTGGCGACCGGCCGTCCTTTGGTGACGTTTACGATCATCGGGTTGTGCGTGCTGGTATACATCCTTCAATGGATTGTTCCTGGCGACGCTGTATTCCAGAATTTTGCCTTCGCAAATTATGCAGCTGCCAGCGAGCCTTGGCGGATGCTTACGGCGGCCTTCCTTCATTCGCAAGGGTTCCTGCTGCACATCGTCCTGAACATGTACACGCTGTGGATTTTCGGACAAGCCCTTGAGCCTTTGCTCGGGCGGGTCCGGTTCCTCGCCGTGTACCTGCTCTCCGCCATTGGCGGATCCGTGGGCTATCTGCTGTTGACTCCCACTTTTCCCGTGGTGGGCGTTGTGGGAGCTTCCGGCGCCATCTTCGGTCTGTTCGGTGCCATGCTCGTAGTGCAGCGTCACCGCGGCGGTGAAACCAAACAACTGTGGATCCTCATTGCGATCAATGGCGCCATTGGCTTCTTTGTTCCCAGCATCGCCTGGCAGGCACACCTGGGTGGCCTGATCACCGGCGCCCTCGCTGCCGCCGCCATCGCCTATGCCCCGCGGGGCAAGAACCAAGCCCTGCTGCAAGCAGGCGGCCTCATCCTCGTGGCAGGCCTTCTGGCCGTGGTCGCGTGGTTCCGCATCACTGCGGGCTAGATGCAACTCTTTCTGCATCCGTGACCGGTTGCCGCAGAATCGTCTTCAGTTTCTCCGGTGGAGTACGGCGAGGATCGCTCAGGTAGATCTCGTGATGCTTCCCCGTCATCATCAGTGACTCCCCGGGGATGAAGCTGTTATGCATTGCCTCCAGCACGGGACCTTCGTCATCGTAGGGGCCGATGTGGAGTGTCTGGACGCTTAGTCCTTCATCCAGTGTTTCCAAGCGAAGGCCGTCGATTGCCGGCGCGGAGCCTTTGTTCGCGACGATCTTACGTGCCTCCTCGTAGTGGTCCTGGGTCATCCAGCCAGGAACCATATTCATCAGGGTCCAGTCCCAGCGCGACTTGTCCCTGGCGCTTGTAAACGTATCCATGTCCTCTGCCCACCAGAGCGCTTCCAGGGGCATCACGGTGTAGTCGCGGCCCAGCTCCTGTTTGCTGAAGAACTTCATCTTGTAAGCGACAGGGTAAAGGGTGGCCAGTGCGTCCTTGTACTCCTGCGAGGTATTTGGATCGCCATGGCCGTCGATCATGAGGAACCGGAGGGCTGGAACCGTCACCACGGAAAACCTGCCACACGAAGCCTTGTATGTTTCGATCTGTCTTTTGAGGTCGACTTTCACGACTGGCAATCCCCTCCCCTTCTGCGCTGACTGACTAGGTTATCCACAGCGGTTGTCCACAATGTGTGTAACTTACATGGGTGTAGTTAGCTCGCCAACCCCTCGTACGGGTCGTCAGGGCGGCAGATATCCCCCGAAAGGCATGCGTTCATCCACACCTGTGGATAACTTTGTCCCAGATTCTAAGTCCATTGTGGACAACTAAGCCAATTCCTGGCCATGTGTGGATAAAACTGTTAATTACGCCTCAGCACGGCACCTATCAACAGCCTTATCAACAATGTTAATAACTTACACAGGTGTAGTTCATGTGCTTGGTGGCCCCCTCAGGGCTGTAACTGCGCGGATCTCCGCTGAGAAACCCACAAGTTTTCCCCACCTGTGGATAACTTGTGGGTAGGGGGCTGTTGTTAAGTGGGTAACTGTCCAGGCCGTGAGAGGCGTGAAAGTGACCAGTGAGGGCGGAAAGCCCGCTGAGGGATGATTTTTGGCTCCGGCTCCGCCGGTGAAAACGCCGGTGGGTAAATCCAGCAATGCCCGAGCCATGAACGTTCGGTGAAGATGCGGCCACTATCCACAACGCGATGCACAGTGGGTATAACTTCGCGCCGCTCAGTGCGGGGTCCGGAATCAGCACCGGCGCAAGGGTTTTTGCGAAAAGTGCATGGATGTCCACAGAACTTATCCACTCCTGTGGATAAAGTTACGCACTTCTGTGGAAAAGGATTATGGGCGTCTGTGGGCAGGCCGAGGCCCTACTTCTGACCTTGCTCGAGCCAAACGCCGGAAGTACCGCGTCTGTGGCTGTCCACCAAGTGGGTATCGATGATCCCTACGGCTTCCATGAGCGCATGCATCGTGGTGGGGCCAACGAATGCGAAGCCCTTCTTCCGGAGAGCCTTGGACAAAGCAATGGATTCCGGCGAAGTTGTGGGGATTTCTGCGTAGGATCGGGGCGCAGGGGTGGTTTCCGGCTTGAAGGACCACACGAAGTCCACCAGCCCGCCTTCTGCCCGAAGAGCGATGGTGGCCTTGGCGTTGGTGATGGCTGCCTGGATCTTCAGGCGGTTCCTGACGATACCTGCGTCCAGCATCAGCCGCTCGACATCCGCGTCTGTGAAAGCAGCGACGCTTTCAGGGTGGAAATCCAGGAAAGCCTTCCGGAAGGCATCCCGTTTCCGAAGGATGGTTGCCCATGACAGGCCGGCTTGGAACGCTTCGAGACTGATGCGCTCATACATCCCTTGCTCGTCGCGGACCGGCATGCCCCACTCGTGGTCGTAGTAAGCCTGCATCAGCGGGTCCGAGGCAGCCCAGAGCGGCCGAGCCAAGCCGTCCTCGCCGATGATGATGCCGATTTCTTCCGGGGTCATGAATGCTCCTCTGCGGCCGGCACGCGGCGCCCACCCTTGCTATTTGCCATCAGGGACATTCTGCCCGTTGGCTATGACATTTTGCCCTCGCCCATGACACTTTGGCGCTGCGAGTCGGTCCCTAGGACAATCCGGTGACACGCATGGTGATATTGATTCGTCCATGGGCGAGTCCACACCCCTCGGGGCACGTTCCGGGAAAGACCTTGGGGATGCCGTGATAGGCAAACCTTGACGGACCGCCGAAAACGAACAGATCTCCAGAGCGAAGTTCGACGTCCGTATACGGCTTGCTGCGCGTTTGGGTGTTGCCGAAGCGGAAGTTGCACGTCTCCCCGATGCTGAGGGAGACCACTGGAGCATCGGAGCGTTCATCCTTGTCCTGATGCATTCCCATGGCCGCGCCGTGGTCGTAGTAGTTCACGAGCGCGGCATCCGGTGTGTAGTCACTGGCAAGTTGGGCCAGTGCATCATTTTCGACCCCCGCCGAGTAAGCATCGGATACGGCCTTCCTGCCCAAGCGAACCATCCACTCCGGGAATTCGAGTACGGGCCTCCCGTTCACATCTGTGGCTTCGCGCGAGTAGCGGTAGGGCTGCCAATGCCATCCAAGGCAAACGGTCCGGACGGACATCTGATGCCCGCCCGGCAATGTAGCTGCCCTGAGGGGCACCGGCCCGTGCGTCCAATCGCGGAAGCGTTGGACGATCCACCTCTGCTGCTCCAGGCTGAGCCAGCCCGGCACATGCACAGCGCCTGGAGTTATAACCCGAGGGCCGGCGTCGTGGGTGTCAGGTTGGATAAGCGTCAACGGAAACAGGGCGTCCTCGCTCATGCGGCAGCCTCAAGCGCGAGGAGTCTTCGCTTCGCTTCGGTTCCACCGAGGTAACCGCCGAAAGTGCCGTCGGACTTCACCACGCGATGGCAGGGAACAATGACCGGAAGCGGATTGGTAGCGCAGGCTGTTCCAACGGCACGGACGGCTTTGGGACTCCCGGCAGCCTGGGCCACCTGTGCGTAACTTTCGGTCCTGCCGTAGGCGATCTGCGGCAAGTGATGGAGGACGTTCAGGCGGAACCCGCGTGCTAGCTGGAAGTCCAGGGGAAGGTTGAAATCCTTACGCGTGCCGCTGAAGTACTCGTCCAACTGGCGGGCAGCGGACTCAAGTTGCGAAGGTGCATACAGGATGCGGGGACTCACGGTGTTGGCCAACAACTGCAATACGGCCTCGTGGTTTTCACGCTCGAACGCTACCCGTATCACGCCATGTTCCGTAGCTGCCAAAAGCAACTTGCCCACAGGAGAGTCCACCACTGTGTAGGCGATGTCCAGGGAATGGCTTTCTTGTGCAGAGCGGACAAGCCGCGCATGGAGGCTGGCCAGAGCAGGCTCGATTCCGGCGTCGAGGGGTTGAAGGAGCACGGCCACCGCGGCATGGTCCGAAGGAGATTCAAGAGTCATCGGATTTCTCCTTTCGCCGATGCTGGGACGGATGATGCAGTCATGGACGTGGAATGAACCAGGAACGCCCGGACGGATTCGGGCTCTTCGCGGAGCATGGCACGGAGGGCTTTCACACCGTCGGATCCCGCACGTCGTGCAGCATCTGGTGTCCCGCCCAAAAGTGACGCAATGTCCCGGTATGGGAGACCCGCCAAATAGTGGTAGGCCACTGCCTGGCGTTGTTTAGGTGGCAACTGCCCGATGGCGTTGAGTAACTCTGCTTGGTTGTCACCCGGAATGCCAATTTTCGAAGGCCGCTCGGGCGGCTGGTCCACAGGCACAGCGCGGCGATTACCGGAACGGATGAGGTCGATGCATTTCCGGTGCGCAATAGTGACGAGCCAGGCCTCAACGTTGGCATCCGCAGGGAGGGCGCCATAAGCCTGTAAAGCCGCAAGAAAGGTTTCGGACCATGCGTCATCGGCATCGTGAAGGCCCACCACTGCACGGCACACACGGAGCACAGTGCCGCCATGTTCCTGTGCGACTGCTTCGAACGGCCTCTTGGTTTGGACCGGCTGCCGACGCTGCATCAGAAGAGCTTGCTCTCTTTCACGGCGGCAGGCTCTTCGAGCTCGAGGAGGAAGCGCTTGTTGCGCAGGCCACCCGCGTAGCCGGTGAGTTGCCCGTTGCGCCCCACCACGCGGTGGCACGGGATGATGATGCTTATGGGGTTTCGCCCTACTGCGGACCCGACAGCCTGGGCCAGGTGGGGATCGCCCATCTCGAGAGCCAGTTCACCGTAGCTGATGGTTTCCCCAAAAGGAATGTGTTGGAGCCGATGCCAGACCTTCTCTTGGAAGGCATTGCCCCGGGCTTCAAAGGGAACCTCGAAGTCGGTGCGCTTTCCTTCGAGGTACTCGTGGAGTTCGCTACGGGTCTGCTCGAAGAGTGGTTCCTCGATCACTGCCGGGACGCCAAAGTAGTCCGGCGGAGGCATGTGCCAATGGCCTTCGTAAAAGATGCCCGTCAAGAACTCCCCACGGGCGGTCAGCGTCAGCTGCCCCAGCGGGGAATCCATGGTGGTGTGCCTGGTGTTCATATCCTGTAGACGTTCGCGGGCACCGGAATGTGAGGTGTGGGATTCCTAGGCGCGCCAGCGCGTGGTCATCAGGAATCCGACGATTGCGATGCCGAAACCAGCCACGATGTTCCACGAAGCCCATTCCTGAACTGGGAACCGGCCCTCGGTGATATAGAACGTGATGATCCAGATCAGGCCAATGATCATGAGGCCAAACATGACCGGCTTGTACCAAACGGGATTCGGCTTGTACTGCTGCGCGGCGGAAGTCTGCTGGGCCTGACGGGCAGGCCGCTTGCGGGGCTTGGACTCGGGCACGGATCCTCCTTGGCTGTTCGATTGAAACCCGATGCTGCCGGCCTTGGTATCCTGCAGGAAGGAAAAATTCCAGCGGTCAACGGCCACGCGATGCTCCGGGTTGTTACTAGCTGTCAAGTCTAGCCGCAACCAGGGTAGGCCAGTGCCGCCCGCGCCCTATTCGAGGAGACCCTGTGGCGGACCAGCAGACGACGGCGGCTGCAGCCGTGCCGTCCGCCCGCGGGACGCAGCGAAAACCTCCCCGCGGCCGGCTCACAGCCTCGGACATTCTGCGCAAAATCAGCCAAGTACTGGGCGAGTTGCTCATCACCGCAGGCATTGTCCTCCTGCTTTTTGTGGGCTGGGAGCTGTGGTGGACCAACGTGGAGGCCGACGCCAAGCAGACCGAAGCCGTGAAGAGTTTTGCGCAGGAATTTGCGGGACCGGTAACGCCGGCCGTCAGCCAGGCTACTGACTACGGTCCGCCCGTCGTAGGGACGGCTCCTGCCCATGGGAAAACGATCGGGATCATGTACCTCCCGCGATTCGGTCCGGACTACACGCGGCCCATTATCGAAGGAACAGACCAGGATGTCCTGGACACACTGGGCCTGGGACACTACGGAAACACCAGCATGCCCGGAGCACTCGGCAATTTCGCCGTCGCGGGGCACCGGCAAACACACGGCGCTGTCCTGGATAACATCCACACCCTGGTCCCCGGTGACAAAATCTACGTCCAGACGCCGGACGGCTATTACACCTATGTCTTCCGTAACAACCAGATTGTGTTGCCCAGCCAAACCGACGTCCTGATGCCGGTCCCCACCCAACCCGGAGTCACGCCCCGTGAAAGCATCCTGACCATGACCAGCTGCAACCCGCGCTTCGGATCACAGGAACGCATCATCGCCTACTCCGTCCTTGAGGGTTGGCAACCGTCCTCAGCCGGACCGCCGTCGGAAATCGCTACCCAAGTAGCCCAAGCCCAAGGAAAGGGGTAACGGATGTACGCCTGGATCTTTCGGAATTTGCCCGGCCCCTTGTGGCTGCGGATACTCATATCCGTGGCGCTTGTGGCCGTAGCCCTCGTCCTGATGGTGGAGTTCCTCTTCCCGTGGTTCTCCCAATTCACTTCTTTGACCGACTCAACGATTGGTTTAGTGCAGCAGCCATGAGCTCAACAAAAATCCTCGTCGTGGACAACTACGACAGCTTCGTTTACACGCTGGTGGGCTACCTGCAAGAACTCGGCGCCGAGACAACCGTGGTCCGAAATGACGACGTGACACTCGCAGAAGCCAAAGAGCTTGCCGCAGCCCGTGATGGAGTCCTCATCTCTCCCGGTCCAGGAACGCCGGCGGAAGCTGGTGTTTGCATCGAGCTCATCAAGTGGTGCGGCGAGGCCGCCAAGCCGATGTTCGGAGTGTGCCTCGGCCACCAGGCCCTTGCCGAAGCTTATGGCGGCGTTGTCACCCATGCGCCTGAGCTCATGCACGGCAAAACCTCGCCGGTGCAGCACGAAGGCAAGAGCGTCTTTGTCGGGCTTCCGTCGCCCGTTACGGCCACGCGGTACCACTCACTCGCTGCAGTTCGCGACTCGATCCCGGACGTCCTGGAGATCACAGCCGAGACCACGAACGGCGTGGTCATGGGCCTGCAGCACAAGACCGCTCCCCTCTGCGGTGTGCAGTTCCACCCGGAATCGGTCCTCACCGAAGGCGGCTACCAAATGCTGGGCAACTGGCTGGAGTCCCTCGGCATGACCGGCGCAGCCGAACGAGCCTCGAAGCTGAGCCCGCTGATCCAGCACTGAGGTGTAGCGGCGGCTGAGGGGACCCGACCCGTTAGTCCTTCTTGGTGGGCGTCGGCTTGGGGCTCGAGGTGTCAGTCGGCGTGGGTGTGGGAGTCGGAGCCGGCGCCTTGGCTACCGTTACCGTCACCGTCTTGCCCTGATCCACTTCCGTATTGAAGGTTTCGCTTTGCGCCGTGACCTTGCCGGGCGTGACCTGGGAATTTTCCTGCTCAACCACGGCCATGACGAGGCCGTTCTCCTTCAGCAGCGCTTCGGCTTCCGGCTGGGTAAGACCGATAAGTTGGGGCATCAGGACTTTGCCGGAGGAGACCTGCAGCTCAACGTTGGATCCTGCGGCTATGGGCGCCCCGGGGGCAGGACCCGTGGTGATGACGAGTCCGATGGGAACCGTGGGGCTGTGCGTCCTCACGCTGGAGATGTTGCCCGTGATTCCCAGGCGCCGAAGGGTGTCGCGGGCGTCTGACTCGGTGCGGCCCACAATGTCTGCAGGGATGGTTACCGAACTGGGACCGCTGGAGATGTTGAGGATGACCTCGGCGTTCTGTTCAAGCATGGAGCCCGCAGTGGGTGCCGTGCCGATCGCCATGTCCTTGGCAACCTTGTCACTGGCCACACGTGCCGTTTTGGGAACCAGCTTTGCTGAGTAGAGCTCTTGCAGCGCCTGGGACTCCGACATGTTGGTCACCGAGGGAACCGCCACCTTGGCCGGCGCCGCGGGGGGCGCATTGACCAGGCTGTAGATCCAGAATCCGGCGCCTGCGAGAACAAGGATAGTGAAGATTGCCAGCGTCGCCGCCCAAGTGCGACGGCGGGACTTCTGGTGGGAGGTCCGCTCACGTTCGGGTGGGAGGTCCAAGGGAAGTGCTTCGTCCAGCGGTTCCTCAATGGGGTCTTGGGTCACGCCGTTGTAGTGCTCGACGTCAAGGAATCCAACGGCCGTGGCGCTCAAGAGCTGCGTGTCCGGGTCTTCGGATGAAATGAGGTCGTTGGGGTCGGTGGGTGCCTCGCTGGCGGGAAGAACGGGAACGGGGATGCCATTGCTCGCGGCCCTGAGTGCCCGCCGGAAGGCAGCCGCATCCTGGAATCGGTCCGAACGGTTCTTTTGGAGCGCCTTGGCAAGCACGGAATCCAAAGCCTCGGAAACCTCGGGGTTATGGGCGCTGGGAAGGTCTGGCGTCTCGCGCACGTGCTGGTAGGCCACCGAAACCGGGCTGTCGCCTACGAAGGGTGGCCGGCCCGTAAGCAGCTCGTACAGAAGGCAGCCTGCGGAGTAGAGATCGCTGCGGGCATCAACGGTCTCTCCCCGTGCTTGTTCGGGGGAAAGGTATTGAGCCGTTCCCACCACAGCCTGCGTCTGCGTCATGGTGGCAGCGGAGTCAGCCATGGCCCGGGCGATGCCAAAGTCCATGACTTTGACGTCCCCGGTATCAGCACAGACCATGACGTTGGCGGGCTTGATATCGCGGTGCACAATGCCCGCACGATGGCTGTACTCCAGCGCCGCGAGGACGCCAAGGGTGTAGCCGATGGAGTCTTCGACACCGAGTTCGTGCGCTTTAATCATGTCCCGCAGCGTCCGTCCTGCGACGAACTCCATCACGATGTATGGGACACGCACGTCCTCACCTGGTCCGCCCGGGACAGAGTACTCACCTGTATCGAAGATGGCCACGATGGAAGGGTGGTTCAGTGCTGCGACAGCCTGGGCCTCGCGTTTGAAACGGGCCTGGAACTGCGGATCGCGGGCCAGGTCAGCACGCAGGACCTTGACTGCAATGGTGCGTCCCAGGAGCGTATCTGAACCACGGTAGACGTCTGCCATGCCGCCACGGCCGATCAGGTCACCGAGTTCGTAGCGACCATTGAGGATGCGCTGCGAAGAGACAGGTGTACTCTCCTCTCGGTGCGCTGGACCGGGCCGTGGCGTAGACATGGCGGCTACTTAGTTACTCGGGCTGCCGGAGCCGCTGGGGCTGGCGCTCGGGGATGTCGGATTGCTCGGTACAAGCGACTTGGACAGGTGGTACGTGACTACCGAACCGGCGGCAACCTTTGTTCCAGGGGCTGGCTCGGAACGTACGAACGTGCCTGGCTTCTGGCCGACGGCACCATTGACGGGATCGCCCGGGACCCACCGCAGGTTCGCTGCTTCGATCAGTCCCCGGACCTCGTCCTCGCTGAGCCCCACGCCGATGCTGGGCACGGAGACCATTTCCGGACCCTTGGAGTACTGGACAGTGATAACTTCCCCTGGATCAACAGGTCCCGTGGGGTTAAGGTCAGTTACCGTGCCCACCGCAGCAGTGTTGAATACTTCCTGCCCGTTTACCTGCAGGCCCAACCCAACGAGCTGGCTGCGGACAGTCTCAAATGGTTGTCCGAGATACTCCTCAGGGATCAGGTTGATCTTCTGGGGGGTGGACTGCGTCGGTGTCGGAGACGGGGCCTGGGACGTCTGCGTTGGGGTGGCCGATTGCGACGTTGGACTTGCGCTCCGGCTTGTGCTTGCAGATGGGGACTCGCTCGGACCCGGATTCGGTGAGAAGAAGCCCGACTGTGAAATCAGGAAACCAACCAGTGCGAAGAGCACCAGCAGGATCAGGGCAACGAGCGGCCAGGTCCAGGGGCTGCGCTTCTTACGCTCAGGCTCGACGTCGTCGTAGTTGTCGTCATCGCTGTAGATGACTTCTTCATCGTCGTTCAGCTGCCGCTCTGCCTCAAGTGCATTCGCGCGAGCCAAATGGTTGTCCGCGGAAGCGCCGGCAGCTCCAACAGCCGCACCGGCTGCGCCTCCAACAGCGGCGCTTGCACCGAGCACCGGAAGCGCGGAAGTCGACGTCGTGGAATGCTCCTTGCCAAAAGGCGAGGTAACGACGCCGGTTGGGGCCGTGGCAGTGTTGACCGGTGCCGTGATGGGTCCAGTAGCGGCTTCGAAGAGGAGCATTCCGGGCACCGCGGCGTGGGCAGTGGTGATATCGCCGTTGCGGATAGCCTCGGCGGCCTCCGCAAGCTTGATGGCGTTGGCTGGACGGTTCTTGGGATCCTTGGCGAGCATCGACATCAGGAGGGCACGCACCGGAGTAGGCAGCGTCTCCGGAAGCGGTGGCGGGGCATCGTTAACCTGCGCAAGGGCAATGGCGATCTGGGATTCACCGGAGAACGGACGGTGGCCGGTGAGGCATTCGTAGCCGATGACGCCCAGCGAGTAGATGTCAGACGAGCCGGTGGCAGTTTGACCTGTTGCCTGCTCTGGAGCAAGGTACTGGGCGGTGCCCATGACCTGGCCGGTCTGGGTCAGCGGCACCTGGTCAGCCAGGCGGGCGATACCGAAGTCGGTGACCTTGACGCGGTTGTCAGGCGTGATCAGGAGGTTGCCCGGCTTGATGTCGCGGTGGACCAGGCCCTGGGCATGTGCCACCGCCAGTGCGCGCGCCGTCTGGGAGATGATCGAAAGAGTCATGTCAGGCGACAGGACCTGCTCGCGCTCAAGGATGCCGCTCAAGGGGTGGCCGGGTACCAGTTCCATGACCAGATACGCCGAGCCGGCTTCTTCGCCGTAATCGAAGACGTTGGCAATACCCACGTGGTTAAGGAGTGCTGTATGGCGGGCTTCGGCGCGGAAACGCTGGAGGAAGCCGGGGTCCCCGGTGTATTCCTCCTTGAGCACCTTAATGGCAACGATCCTGCCCAGGATCTGGTCCTTGGCCTTCCAGACCTCGCCCATGCCGCCAATCGCAATGCGACTGGTCAGCTGGAACCTGCCGCCGAGTGTGATTCCCGAAGTAGGTCTCACTTATTCAACACCGCCTCAAAAATCTTCTTTGCGTTCGGACTGGTTAGCTTGGCGCCTGTGAGCACATCCACACCTTCCATGACGATGGTGACGGCCACTTGCGGATCGTTCGCCGGGGCGAACCCGGTGAACCAAGAGTTGTTCAAACCTGAATCGCCGAGCTCGGCAGTACCGGTCTTACCGGCTACCTGGACTCCCGGAACGGCAGCGCCGCTGGCGATGCCGTTGGAGACCGCGCTGCTCATCCACTGGGTGATCTGGTTCGCGATGGGCTGGGTGGTGCTTGTACGGAGGGCCTCGGGCTTGAACTCGCTGATTACCCGGAGATCGGGTGCACGGACTGTCTTGACCAGGTTGGGCTTCATTTGCACACCACCGTTGGCAATTGCCGCAGTCATCAGGTTGATCTGCAGCGGAGTTGCCTTGACGTCGCGCTGACCCACCGAGGACTGGGCAAGCTGCGCTTGGTCAAGATCCTTCGGGAAGACGCTGACGGCCTGCTGGAGCTTGAGCTGATCGCCGAAGGTGTCACCGAATCCGAACTTCTCTGCCTGGTCCCGAATGGCGTCCTGGCCAAGATCCAGGGCGATGCTCGCAAAGGGAGTGTTGCATGACTGTTCCAGGGCGAAGGAGAACGTTGCCGTTTCACGGACGTTGCAGTTGCCTCCGGCGTAGTTGGGCAGGCTCGCACTGGAGCCAGGCAATGGCAGGCTGCTGGGGTTCGGCAGTTCGCTGTCTTTGTTGTACTTGCCGGAATTCAGGGCGGCCGCAGTATCGACAAGCTTGAACACCGAGCCCGGGGACAACAGGTTACCCGTGGGCCCGCTGACATTCTGGTTCAAGTTGATGCCGGGAATCTTGTTCAGCTCGGCGTAATTGGCCGCTGCGGCAGCGGTGTCGTGGGTAGCGATCAGGTTGGGGTCGTAAGACGGCTTGGAAACCATGGCCAGGATGGCGCCGGTTTTCGGGTTGGTCACAACGATGGAGCCACGCTGACCCTCCGGGATGAGGTCGTAGGCAAGTTGCTGGATGGCGGGATCGAGCGTGAGTTCCACGGAGGCGCCCTTGGGCTCATTCCCAAGGAACATCTGGCTGACGCGATCCAGGAACAGCTGGTCAGAGTTTCCAGCCAACTGATCACTCAGGGACTGCTCGAGCCCCGTAGAACCAAATCCCCTGGAGAAGTATCCGGTAATGCCCGCATAAAGTTCAGGCTGCGTGTACTTGCGTTGGAACGCGCAGGACTCGTTTCCCGGAACGGACTCTGCAATCGGCTTACCTGCGACGATGATCGCCCCGCGGTCATTGCAGAACGTTGCAAGGATGGCCCGCTGGTTCCATGGATTGGCGTTGAGATCGTCAGCGCCAATGACCTGGACGTAGCTAATGGCGCCGAAAATCAACGCGAACATGGCGACGGCAGCCATCCACGAACTTCTAATTGCCTGGTTCACGGGTGCTTCACCGCTTCCGTGGGCGCGCCCGGTGTGGGTACGGCGGACGACTTGCGGGCGGCCGGGTTGGTGCTGCTTGCAGGAGGTTTGTTGACCATCGGAGTGGTATCTATGGGCCCGCGGGCGGTGTTGGAGATCATGAGCAGGAGGCCGACGATTATCCAGTTGGCCAGAAGGGAGGATCCACCGGCGGCCAGGAACGGCGTGGTGAGGCCCGTCAGCGGGATAAGCCTGGTGACGCCGCCAATGACCACGAAGCACTGGAGCGCGATAGCGAAGGAGAGCCCGCAGGCCAACAACTTGCCGAAAGCATCACGGGTGCCCAATGCGGCACGGAAACCGCGGGTAAAAAGCAACAGGTAGAGCATCACGACGGCGAACAGACCAATCAGGCCGAGTTCTTCGCCGATGAGTGCCACGATCATGTCGCTATTGGCGAAGGGCACCAGGTCCGGCCGGCCCTGGCCAAGGCCCGTGCCCACCAGCCCGCCGTCAGCCATGCCGAACAAGCCTTGGACGATCTGCCCACTGCCACCGGGCGACCTGCCAAAGACTTCGGGTGTGAAGGCGTTGATCCAGCTGTCGATCCTGAAGGCAACGTGCGAGAAGATCTTGGAAGCGATGAAGCCGCCGCCAAGGATCAGGGCAAGGCCGATCACCACCCAGGAGATGCGGCTTGTGGCGACGTAGATCATCACAATGAAGAGGCCGAAGAAGAGGACTGACGATCCGAGGTCGCGCTGGAATACGAGGACGCCGATGCTCACCAACCAGGCCGTGATCATGGGACCCAGGTCCTTGAACCGTGGGAACTGCATGGGGCCGATTTTCCGTCCGGCCAGCAGGATGAGGTCCCGGTTGGAGGAAAGATACCCGGCGAAGAATATTGCCAGCGTGATCTTGGCAATTTCACCGGGCTGGAACGTCATCGGGCCGATCCGGATCCACACGCTCGCACCCAGTACCTCACCGGCTGAAATGCCCGGAACGAGCGGCAAAACCAGAAGGAAAGCACTCGCTGCCAAGGAAATGTAGGTAAACCGGCGCAAGATGCGGTGGTCCTTGAGGAACCAAATCACAGCGATGGATACTGCCATGGCAATAAGCGTCCAACGGAGCTGATTATTACCGGTATCGTCCCCAGGCCCGTCCATGCGGTGGATCAAAGCGAGGCCGAGCCCGTTCAAGGCAACAACGATCGGAAGTATTACTGGGTCGGCATACTTAGCGCGCAACCTCAGAACAACGTGGAAGGCAAAGGCAGCGACAGCAAGCAGGCTCGATTGGAACCAGAAGTCGCTGTCCAGTCCACTTTCGGAATTGATGCTCACCAAAGCGCTGGCGCCGATGCCAACGACAAGCGCAAGCACGATGAGCGCCAGCTCAACGTTGCGGCGCGGCTTGGGCGTGGTCTCAGTCTGGATCATTTTGCCGCCTCACAGGGAGTCGGTACGGGCGAAGGCGTGGGGCTGGCAATGGCCGCTGTACTGGGAATTGGAACACTTGTTGTCGCTGACGGAGTGGGGGAAGGTGCGGTGCTGGGGCAGGTTCCAGAGGTACTGCCGTAGTTCTTCAAGTTCTCCACAATACGTTGGGCATCATCAAGGTCTCCGGCAGGAACAGTCTGCCGAACGCTCTGTTGACCATACTCGGGAAGAGACGCAACACGGAGGTCAGTGACAGTTTCAAGCCGGGACAACTGGATGGGTCCGAGCCGCTGCGATATGCCGTTGAAGATTGCTACACGGGAGTCGTATTCCCCAACGTAATAGCGGGTCTGCGTCCAAGCGTAGCCAAGCCACAGGCCCACCACGACGCCGAGCACAACAACAGCTGCGACGGCAGGCATGAGCCAGCGAATGCGGCGGCGTGCCGGTTCTTCGGCTTCCAGGCGGTCCTGTTCGGCCTTGTGGGTGAGCACAGTAGCCGCACGTCGAGCAACGGTGCGGCCTGCCACAGTGGGGATGGATCCGGTCTCGGCCGCTGTAGCCGCAGCACCGACAAGCTCGTGGGGACGGCTGGCGAGTTCCTCGCGGAGGACCTCAGCGGAAAGATGCTCACCGAGATGGGGGTCGGTAGTGGTTGGCGGCTCTTTGGAGGTTCCGGCTTCGTCGGCGGACTCAGCCTTCTCCGCAGTTGGGTCGCCGGTGCTGAAGGAGGAACCGGCTTCAGCAACCTTGCCATCATCGGGCGCCGCTGCCTTAAGCTCGCCCGGACTTGCATCTGCGGGCTTGGTAGCGGAGGGACCTTCCGCCGGCTTATCTGTGGCAGAGGATTCCGGCTCGTCGAGCGCGGCAAGTGCCGCGGGAGGAACGACGTCGACGGCGGCAGTATTGACGTCGTCGTCGGTCTCCTCAGCAATCTCCAGCACGACCACGGTGACGTTGTCCGGGGCGCCGGCTTCCAACGTGAGATTGACAAGGATTTCCGCGCATTCCCGCAGGTCCTTGGTTTCCCGGAATACCCGCTCCACCACGTGCCCTGCCACATAATTGAGGCCATCCGAGCACAGCAGCCATCGTTCGCCCGGTTCGACGTCGAGGGCATCCAAGTCCAGCTCAGGGCTGGCATCGACGTCACCCAGGACGCGCATCAGAACGTTTTTGTGGGGATGTGTTTCGGCTTCTTCGGGGCGGAGCCGGCCTTCGTCAATAAGGCGTTGAACGAACGTATGGTCAATGCTGACTTGTTCGAACTTCTTGTTCCGCAGGCGGTAGGCCCGGGAATCGCCGATGTGGGCGAAATGCAGTTTGCGGCCCTCAAGGAGCAGGGCAGTAACGGTGGTGCCCATTCCGGATAGCTTGGGATTCTGATGCACCAGCTCGGACAGCAGTGAATTGGCGGTCTGGATCTCATCGGCGAGGATCGTGTCGGCGCCGTCGGGGTAGTCATCATGATCGAGGTGGATCATGTCCAGCACCGTGGAGGCCGAGGCGACGTCTCCGCCTGCGTGACCGCCCATGCCATCGGCAACGACTGCGAGATGGCGGCCCACATATGCGGAGTCGTCATTCTTGGAGCGGATCCGTCCGACGTCGGATCGCGCGGCGTAGCGCATGATGAGCGGGCGCTCCGCAGGCGTTTCCTTGCCTTCCGGGGTCTCGGGAGAGGCCATGGACTACGGCCTCAATTCAATAACCGTCTTGCCGATTCTCACGGGAACGCCAAGCTCCACCGGCAGGGCACGGGTGAGCTGTTGATCGGCCAGGTAGGTGCCGTTGGTGGACCCGAGGTCCTCAATGAACCAGCGGCTGCCCTGCGGGAACAAGCGTGCATGCCGGCCGGAAGCGTAGTCGTCTTCCAGGACCAGCGTGGCTTCCTGGGCGCGGCCCAACAGGATAGGGCTTGCTGCCAAAGGAAGGGTGGTGCCTTTGAGAGGTCCCTCAGTCACCACCAGATTGCGCGCATGCTGGATGGCGGGCGTTGGGGAAGCGGCCAATTCGGGGTGCTTGCGGACTTCGCGCGCCGTAGGGGCTCCGGTCACGGCCTTGCGGCCGATCTGGAAGTCGCGGCGCATGGTGGACACGATGCTGAAGATCAAGACCCACAGCAACAGCAGGAAACCGAAGCGAAGTGCCGTGATGGTCAGTTCGCTGATGTCGTTCACGCGTGGCCACCCAGGGTTTGGGGGAGGAGGCGGAAAATGATCTTTGTACGTCCCATCGTGATGGTTGAGCCGTCAGTGAGCTCCACGCTACCGTCCACCTTGTGACCGTTGACGTAACTGCCATTGGTGGAACCGAGGTCAACGGCCCACGTGGTGCCGTTCTGGGTGCGGACCTCAAGGTGCTTCCTGGAGACGCCGGTGTCATCCACCAGGATGTCCGCTTCCGAAGAGCGGCCGAGCACCACCGACTGGGCATTGAGTGAATACCGCTGGCCGGCAATGTCCAGGACAGGCTGGAGTCGGGTTGGCTGCCGGGCTGGTGCAGCTGGAACATTTGGCCGAGGGGCCTGCGGCGCGGCAGCGGCGTCGTCGGAGGATTTCTCGGTCCGGGAAGTTATTTCGAAGTGTCCGGCGCGTTCCTCTTCATTTCGACGGAACGAAATCCGGACGGCACCCTGGAGTGTGTAGCCCTGGCTGCGAACGTGCTGGATGACCACATCGCACAGTTCCTCTGCCAGCGGAGTCCCCCACTCCTGGGCGCGTCCAAAATCTTCGTCGCTGAGGAGGACATCGAACACGTTGGGGGCGAGAGTGCGCCCGGCCGCGATGGTGATGGACTTGTTGTCCAGCTCGCGCCGTAGCTTGCTCGCGATTTCCACCGGCTCAACACGTGCCCGCGACCCCGTGGAGAAGACGTTGCGGACAGCCTTTTCAATGCCGCGCTCGACTTTGTCCAGCAAACCCATGGTCCTTCTCCCTTCCTCGTCGCGGCACCCACTGCGCCTGGTTCAATACTCGGTGCTTCGACCCGTCCATGCACACAGCAAAGTGAGCGCCAAACGGCCCTTCCACTTCCCGATACTACTGGGAGTGTCTGGGAATGGCCTTAATCCACAACGCCTTACGACGCGGAAAAGTTCGATTCTTGCCTGTTCTGGCGGGGTAGGGAGGATGTGAAATTTCCGTGCCGTTAAGCAGAAGTTGTACGGCGTGGGAACCTTACCTCCGCGTTGTCCACACCCCCACAGGGGCTCGATTGGTGTTTTGTCTGGAATGTCCGTTATGCTTGATCTCGCTGCTTTTGAAGGAAACGAAGCTGGGAGACCGGTGGAAGTCCTGAAAAAGAAGTTGCGCGCGAGTGGCGGAACGGCAGACGCGCTGGCTTCAGGTGCCAGTATCCGAAAGGGTGTGGGGGTTCAAATCCCCCCTCGCGCACGCATAGAAAGAGCCCCGGTCTTAGGATCGGGGCTCTTTTGTTGTTTCCCCCAACTCAGTCGCATTAGTGCGCGTTTAGACGGCTCTAAACGCGCACTAATGCGACTTAGTTGGGCTGCGAAGCGGGAGGTCAGCCGCGCCGCGAACCCTTGAACCGGCGTCGCGAATTGCTCAGGTGCAGGCGCATGGCCGCCGAGGCAGCCGCTGGGTCGGCATCGGCGATGGCCGCGTATATAGAGGAGTGCTCGTGGACCACCTGCTCGAAGCGTTCCCGGGAGTCTTCCTCGTCGCTGGCCAGGAGGCGCGTGCGGGGCATGGTGATCATGGTTTGGCCCAACGCACTGATGCAGTCCGTATAAAAGGGATTGCCTGACGCCGCGGCAACGGCCCGGTGGAATTCGAAGTCAGCCTTCATGGAGTGGGCCGGGTGGCCGGAACTTGCCGTGAATTGCTCCAGGGCACCGTGGACTGCCTTCAATTGATGCTCAGTGTGATTCAAGGCCGCCAACGCTGCGGCTTCAGTCTCCACGCCGATCCTGAAGTCGAGCATCTGCAGCCGGTCTTCCATACTCACAACCGGCCTTGTGCCCGGCGCTTGAAGTGGGCCGTCCGATGGCGGGGTCAACGCGAAGCTGCCCCGCCCACGTTCGGTTTCGACAAGTCCCTCTGCCTGCAGACGGGTCAGGGCGGAGCGGACCACTGTCCGGCTGACGCCGTATTCGCCGATGAGGGTATTTTCGCTGGGGAGCTTCTCACCTGGCTGGATGACGCCGTCGACGATGCGGCTGCGAAGGTCGGCGGCGAGATCCGCTGTCAGGTTTCGGCTCATGGGTTCAAGATTACGCGCCGAATTCCACGGATTCGGTGGTCCAGGCACGGGCCTGCCCGCTCAGCGTTACGCCGAGTCCGGGGCGGTCCGGAACGATCATCCGGCCGTTCTTGGTCTCAAGGCGTTCCTCGAACAATGGATCCAGCCAATCGAAGTGCTCCACCCACGGCTCGCGCGGGTAGGCGGCAGCCAGGTGGAGGTGGATCTCCATGGCGAAGTGCGGAGCCAGGCCAAGGCCACGTTCGTCGGCGAGGGCTGCGAGGCGCAGGAACTGGGTGATGCCGCCAACGCGTGGTGCGTCGGGCTGGATGATGTCGCAACTGTTGGCGTTGATAAGGCCTTTGTGTTCCGCAACGGAGGCCAGCATCTCGCCTGTGGCGATGGGGGTATCCAAGACCTGGGCAAGGTGTGCGTGCCCTTCGAAGTCATACGCGTCCAGCGGCTCTTCGATCCAGATGAGGTTGAATTCCTCAAGCTGGCGACCCATGCGCAGGGCGGTTGCCCGGTCCCACTGTTGGTTTGCGTCTACCATGAGCGGTACGTCCCAGCCGATGTGTTCGCGGACGCCCGCCACGCGACGGATGTCCTCCTTGGAATCCGGGAGGCCCACTTTGATCTTGATGCCGCCAATGCCTTCTTCGATGGACTGCGTTGCGCGTGCCTTGACCTCTTCCAACGTGGCGTTGAGGAAGCCGCCGGAGGTGTTGTAGGTCTGCACCGAGTCGCGGTAGGAGCCCAGCAGTTTGGCCAGGGGGAGTCCGGCGCGCTTGGCTTTGAGATCGTAGAGCGCGATGTCTATTGCTGCCAGGGCCTGGGTTGCGACGCCCGAGCGGCCCACGGAAGCCCCGGCCCAGAGAAGCTTGGTATAGATCCTGCCGATGTCGTTGGGGTCCTCGCCGATGACGCTCTCCGCGACCTCCTTCGCGTGGGCGTACTGGGCCGGACCACCAGCACGTTTTGAATAGCTGAATCCGATGCCGCTGTGGCCCTGCTCGGTGGTGATCTCCGCGAAGAGGAAGACGACTTCGGTCATCGGTTTCTGGCGGCCCGTAAAGACCTTGGCATCGCTGATGGGCACTACGAGGGGCAAGCGGGCCGTTGACAGCTTGATGTGTCGAATGAGATCTACGGGGCTCATGGTTCTCCTAAGGGGTGGGCATCTTTGCCTGACACCTAGGATACAAGTTATTAACTTGTACTACAAGAACTCCTCAAACTCCCAGTCAGTCGCGTCAGTCGGAAACAGCTTGTCGCAGCGCCCCGAACCCGCCGATCAGAGCCTCCAGCCCCAGGCTAAAAGCAACGTCCGTTGGCCGCGGATGCTGCTCAAGGGCAAGTCGGTCCACAGCGGCGGTGAAGTTGGGTACCTGGTCCGCGAGCGAGCCGGCGTCGAAGATGTCTTCAGGCGCGGTGACGTCATAGGCGGCCCCAAAGACGAAGGCCTCCAGGGCAACAATGGCGGAAATGATCTTCTCCTCGGGGAAGCCGGCGTCGCGGAATCCAGCCGTCACGGCCTCGTACATCGCCAGGGTCTTCGGGGCGTTCGCAACCGGCAGCACCGCAATGACGGGGATTAGTGGCGTGTGCTCCGAGAACACGTCCCGGTAGGACCACGCCCAGCGGCGCACAGCCACATCCCACGGCTCCACACCAAAGGCAGAGACATCAACCATCGCGGCCAAGTGGTCCTCTACCAGCAAGAGGACGTCGTCCTTGGATGCTACGTGGTTGTAAAGGGCGGATGGCGCCACGCCCAGCGAACGTGCCAGCGCTGCCATGGTGAGTCCGTCGTAACCCTTGCTGCTGATTAACTCCAGGGCCGCCGTCGTGATGCCGTTCTGGTCCAGGATGCGTGCCATGGGCCGTCCGGCGCGGCGCCGCGCCTTGCTGGCAGGAGAAGGGGCAACGCCCGGCTCGGGTTCTGGAGCGGGTGTGGGTGCGGGCATCGGAAGCCTTTCTGCTGCCTGTATCTCCAGCATTATTCCATCGGGTCTTCCCAGTCGCGGACTTGGCCGCTATCATCGAATATAAATGAATGGCATTCATTTATTGGTCAGCCACCACGGACGGCCACGGAGAGGACATCATGCAGAATCTTGATCGCGACGTTGTGATCGTCGGTGCCGGACCGTCAGGGTTGACGGCGGCACGCGAATTGAAGAAGGCCGGACTCAGCGTTGCAGTGCTTGAAGCACGCGACCGCGTGGGCGGCCGCACCTGGACCGACACCATCGACGGCGCCATGCTGGAAATCGGCGGCCAGTGGGTTTCCCCGGACCAGACGGCCCTCATGGACCTGCTGGACGAGCTGGGACTGAAAATGTACCCGCGCTACCGCGACGGCGAGTCCGTTTACATCGGTGCCGACGGCAAGCGCGTGCAGTACACGGGTGACACCTTCCCGGTAAACGAGCACACCAAGGCGGAGATGGACAAGCTCGTTGCCATCCTGGACGGGCTCGCCGCGGAGATCGGGCCCACGGAGCCCTGGGCGCACCCCAAGGCCCGCGAACTGGACACCATCTCCTTCCACCACTGGCTCCGCCAGAACTCCAACGACGAGGAAGCCTGCAATAACATCGGGCTCTTCATCGCCGGCGGCATGCTGACCAAGCCTGCCCACGCCTTCTCTGCGCTGCAGGCCGTCCTCATGGCCGCTTCCGCAGGGTCCTTCACACACCTGACGGACGAAGACTTCATCCTGGACAAGCGCGTCATTGGTGGCATGCAGCAGGTTTCGCTGCTCCAGGCAGCCGAGCTGGGTTCCGACGTCGTGCTTAACAGCCCGGTTCGCACCATCAACTGGGACGTCGATCGAGTGACGGTTGAATCTGAGCGGGCCACGGTGAACGCGCGGTATGTGATCATGGCAGTGCCGCCCAACCTGTACTCACGCGTTTCCTTCAACCCGCCGCTGCCGCGCCGCCAGCACCAAATGCACCAGCACCAGTCACTGGGCTTGGTCATCAAGGTTCACGCTGTGTACAGCACGCCGTTCTGGCGCGAAGAAGGCCTCTCCGGCACCGGGTTCAGCGCCGGCGCCTTGGTGCAGGAGGTCTACGACAACACCAACCACGGCGACTCCCGCGGCACATTGGTGGGCTTCATTTCCGATGAAAAAGCGGACGCCGTGTTCGAGCTCAGCGCAGAAGACCGCAAGAAGGCCGTCCTCAAGTCCATCGCCGGCTTCCTCGGCGACAAGGCCCTGACTCCCGAGGTCTACTACGAATCGGACTGGGGCTCCGAGGAATGGACCCGCGGCGCGTACGCATCCAGCTACGATCTCGGCGGCCTGCACCGCTACGGCAAGGACCAGCACGCGAACGTGGGACCGATCTACTGGTCCTCGTCCGACCTCGCGGCCGAGGGCTACCAGCACGTGGACGGCGCGGTCCGGATGGGGCAGGCAACCGCTGCCCGCATCGTCGAGGCCAACAAGTTGAGCGCGCTGCCGGTCGGCTAACCATTACGCAGACGTCCGCCGAGGTGGCACTGGATGACAATGTTCCAGCGTGGGATACGCATTAAGTGTCACCTCGGCGCGCGTTGTCCGGCCGTCGGCACCCCTGCCGCCCGCTCCGCTTCGATGAGTGCTTGGGCCAGACACTCGACGGCGGCCTGGTAGTCGGTCCCGGGTGTCACCCGGCAGCGCTCAGCCTCCCGCATGGCGCGGGCAAGTGCAGCCGTCTCGGCCGTTCTGATGTCCGTCATTGCCGGGAAGTCTATTGCTTGCCCGGGATCGAGTTCGTAGCGCTGCCACTGCTGGAGGACGCTCGCGTGGCGGGCAGCAGCTTCCGCAAAACCAGGACGACGCCGGGGCTCAGCTGCGTGGAGACGGTCCACCCTGCGGCTGGTCGCCAGTGTTGCTGCTGCAGTGGTCATCCCGACAAAGACCATGATCAGTCCGGCTGGCGCCCATTCCACTGCGGGAACGAGGATGGCCGGAAGAATCACCACCAGGCCCGCGAAGAGGTCCCAGAAGATCGTGTCCGGTTCCGGGCCGCGCCCATGCGTGAGTTTTCTGTGGAGGACGAACGTGGTTGCCGCTGTTGCGAGCACCAGGGCTACGCCCCACAGGAGCATCATGGCGGGCATTTGACCACCTCCAGGCGAGTACGCGATGCTGTGATTTCAGTATGCGCCAGAGTGTTTCCGGGCGACACCTCCGTACGGACAATTCACCGCTTTGCGGGCGTAGCCTAGGCACCATGAGACTGAAAATGTGCAGCATCCACGTCAAGGACCCCGCTACGGCCCACTCTTTCTATACGGAAACGCTTGGCTTCGAGACTTTGATGGCCATGCCCGAATACAACCTCTTCATCATCAAGGATCCCGGGGCGGACACCGGCGCAGACAAGAATTCAGTGGGCCTCCTGCTGGAGCCCAGCGACAACCCGATCGGCGCTAATTACATGAACGCGTTGCATGAGGCCGGGTTGGCAGCGATCACCTTTGGTGTGCCTGACGTACAGGCTGAGTACGAGCGTTTGCTGGCTGCCGGCGTGACGTTCCAGAGCGAACCCACTGAGGATTTCTCCGGGATCAGCGCGGTCTTCGACGACGGGTGCGGGAACTTCGTCCAACTACACCAAGACTAGTTAAACAGCTATGGCCGGGACCAACTGGTCCCGGCCATAGCCCGTTCAAACTATGCGTGATCGCGCTTTGACGTCTTCGGGGCATCACGCTTTGCTGCTGCGTTGTCCTTGGCTTCCTTCGTGGCTGCCTTCTTCGCAGCTTCCTCCTTGACCCGCTGGGCCTCGGCGCGGACTGCAGCGTGGGTGGCGCGCTCCACAACCAACCACTGCGGGGGAGCCTGCAGCAGCTCCGTGATTTCCGCCGTCGTGAGTGCTTCTTCGACGCCACCGCGGGCGAGGCCGCTGATGGAGACGTTCAGCTTCTGTGCCACCACCGGGCGCGGGTGCGGGCCGTTGCGGCGGAGCTCGGCGAGCCACTCCGGCGGGTTGGCCTGGAGTTCGGCGAATTCTTCGCGGGAGATGGACGAATCCTGGAACTCCTGGGGTGTCGCGGGCAGGTAGATGCCGAGTTTCTTGGCAACGGTGGCCGGCTTCATGGACTGGGAGTTCGAGGACGTCATGCTTCAAGGGTATCTGGCCGGTACTGTGAGTGTGTGCCAGCCACTGACGAATCCGCCCAAATAACCGAGCCCATCACCGAGCTTCGCTTCGCATATGTTGCGGGAGTGACGCCTGGGAAATGGATCCGGCGGTGGGAAGAGCGGATGCCGGACGTCCCATTGCACGCGTTCATGTCCGACGACGGTGCGCAGCTTTCGGTTTTGCGTGACGGTTCCGCTGACCTCAGCTTTGTTCGGCTGCCCGTGGAACGGGAAGGCCTGAACGTCATTCCCCTCTATGAAGAGCAGTCCGTGGTGGTCGCTCCGAAGGGGCACGAGATTTCCGTGTTTGAAGAGGTAGCGCTGGAGGACCTGTCCGAGGAGAACTTCCTGGACGTGGAGGAAATGGGCGGGCCGGACATGGCCTTGCAGGTGGTGGCTTCCGGAGCCGGGTTGGCCATCCTGCCCATGTCAGTGGCCCGGCACCTGAACAACAAGCAGACCGTGATGCGGCTTTTGACAGGAGCTCCCGGCACGCAGATTGGCCTCGCTTGGCTTGCTGGAACAGATAGCCCGGTGATTGAGGAATTCATCGGGATCGTGCGCGGTCGGACGGCGCAGAGTTCACGCCAGCCGTCCGCCCAGCAGGAGAAGCCGAAGAAGGCTCCCAAACCGGATCGTCGAGGCAGCGGGCCCAAGAAGCCCGCGGTGGCGCAGCGCTATGCTCCGAATCCGGACAAGGGCCGTGGCAAGGGTTCCCGCAAGAAGGGCAAGCGCTGACGCTCCTGCCCGGTTGCTCCGCGATTTTGCGGCCTGGAGCGCTGCAAGCGGCGGAAATTCGGGCTACGGACTGAGGCGAGTGGGAAGGAGTGCAGCGAATCCCGGCTATTGGCCGTGGATTGTGGTCTGCTGCTGCTCTGACCTGTTGAGGTATGCGAGCAGAAGGTCCCCGGCGCGCTCCAAGTCGCCGGATTCGAGTGCCGAGCAAATCTGCTCGTTTTCCTTCAGCCAGTCGCTGTAGAAGTGCGCGTTCATGGTGGCCTTGTGGAAGTAGAGACGCATCTCGGCGAGCACTTGGGCCATGATCGTGTTCAGCCTCCCGCTTTCGGCCAGGGCAACGATGGCCCCGTGGAAATGCTGGTTGGCGCTGCCCAGGCCCTCGTTGTCATTCGCTGCTGCTGCGCGCTTGCCTTCCTCGACTGCGGCCCTGACGGCGGCAATGCGCTCAGGAGAACCGCCGGCCCGGATGGAACTGACCTCTATGGCGCGACGGACTGTATAGACATCGTGAATATCCCCTGCTTCCAAGGTGGCGACGTACACACCGCGGTTGGGGTGGCGGACCAGGAGACGTTCAGTGGCCAGTTCTGCGAAGGCTTCACGGACGGTGTTGCGCGAAACCCCCAGGTCCTCGGCGATGGTGGCTTCCGTGAGCTTGGCACCTGGCACGAGGAAGCCTTCGGCCAGCTGGTAACGCAGCTCTTCCGCAACTCTCTCCGCAACCGAAGGCACGCGTAGGCGCATCCGCGCGCCGGCGCCGTCGATGCCAGCTTTTTGCTGCGGTTTCTGATCTGCACTGGCCATGACACCAAAATTACACGATTGCTCAAAAATTAAGATCGCTGGATTGTTGAACAATCCGGTAATTTGATGCATCCTTGATGTAACGCACATCACGAGGCAGGAATCACACCATGGCAGTCATCGACCTGAACAGCGACGTCGGAGAGTCTTTCGGACGTTGGACGCTGGGCGACGACGCAGCCATGTTCGAATCCGTTTCCAGTGCCAACGTTGCGTGCGGATTCCACGCTGGCGACCCCAGTGTTATTCGCAGCACCTGCAAGAAGGCGGCTGAGGCCGGCGTCGTGATTGGCGCCCACGTCGGCTACCGGGATCTTGCTGGATTCGGCCGCCGCTTCCTGGACGTTGATCCCATGGAGTTGGCCGACGATGTCGTTTACCAGATCGGCGCCCTGCAGGCGCTGGCTGCCACGACGGGTGGGAGCGTCCAGTACGTGAAGCCCCATGGCGGACTTTACAACGCGATAGTTAAGCACACTGCGCAGGCACGGGCCGTGGTTGAGGCAGTGAAATCAGTTGATCCCAACCTTCCGATCCTCGGTCTCCCCGGTTCCGAAGTCCTCCGTCTTGCAGACGCAGCCGGACTTCGTGGAGTTTCCGAAGCTTTCGCGGACCGCGCCTACAACCCGGACGGAACCCTCGTCCCACGAACCCAAGCAGGCGCCGTCCTGCACGACCCCGCTGAAGTGGCGGAGCACGTTTTGCGGATGGCCGTCGAACAGTCCGTCAGGACTATCGATGGTTCCATCCTGAAGATCCGCGCAGAGAGCATCTGCGTGCATGGTGACTCACCGGGGGCCGTCGCGATGGCCACTGCAGTGAAGTCCGCTCTCGACGACGCCGGCGTCAGCATCGGCTCGTTCCTCTAGACCTGTTTGAACCAGGCCCCGCAGCACACCCCTCATCCCCCCGGAGGAAACCATGACCAGCACCAACGCAGCCAAGGCCGTGACAAGGAAGCCACCGGCCGGCGCCCTCAAGGCATACATAGCCAGCCTCACCGGCACATCGCTTGAATACTATGACTTCGCTATCTACTCCGTGGCTTCGGCCCTCGTCTTTCCCAAGATCTTCTTCCCCGGCAACGATGAGTTCGTTGCACTGTTGCTCTCTTTCTCAGCTTTCGCGGTGGGCTACTTGGCCCGCCCGATCGGCGGCGTCATCTTCGGGCGTTTGGGCGACAAGATTGGTCGCAAGTACGTCCTTGTATTCACGCTGGTGCTTATCGGCGTCGCGACCGTCCTCATAGGTGCGCTGCCTGATTACTCAGTGATCGGCGTGGCGGCGCCCACCATCCTGGTTCTTCTTCGCCTCGCCCAAGGCATCGGTGTAGGCGGTGAATGGGGCGGAGCGGTCCTGCTGTCCAGCGAATTCGGAGACCCCAACAAGCGCGGCTTCTGGTCCTCGGCAGCCCAGATCGGTCCGCCCGCGGGCAACCTCATGGCCAACGGCGTCCTGGCTATCCTTGCTGCTTCATTGAGCAATGAGGCGTTCCTCTCCTGGGGCTGGCGCGTAGCCTTCCTCTCCTCCGCGCTCCTGGTGGTCTTCGGCTTGATCATCCGCCTCAAGCTCGAAGAAACCCCGGTCTTCAAGGCAATCCAAGCCCACGGCGAACGACCCAAAGCACCCATCAAGGAAGTCTTCACCACCGAACCCAAGGCCTTGGTTTCGGCAGCGCTCTCCCGGGTCTGCCCGGACGTCCTCTACGCGCTTTTCACGGTGTTTGTAGCGGTTTACGCCACCAAGCAACTTGGCATGACCACGGGTAATGTCCTGGCAGCCATCCTCATCGGATCCGCATTCCAGCTGTTTCTCATTCCGTTGGCCGGCGCACTTACAGACCGCTTCAACCGCCGCCTCGTCTACGGCGTTACAGCGGCCGCTACAGCCGTATACATTCCCCTGTTCTTCCTCATGATCCAGGGCAAGTCAGTGGTTATGCTGACCATCGGCACAGTGATCGGTTTGGCGCTCCACGCGTTCATGTATGGCCCACAGGCCGCCTTCATCACTGAGCAGTTCCCAGCCCGCCTGCGCTATGCCGGCAGCTCACTGGCTTACACCCTGGCGGGCGTGATTGGTGGAGCCGTTGCGCCCATCATCTTCACTGCTCTCTACGGCGCGGCATCCGGCGGCTGGTATTTGATCGCCGGATACCTCGTCCTGACAGCCGTTGTCACGATCGTGGGAATGCTCTTGGGCCGGGATCCGAAGCCCGAAGAAGACCTTCGCCTGCTGCAGGAGTCGGCCGCCTAACTGGCGACGAAGCGGATGATGGAGACCGTGATGCAAACGACCACCCCGACGCAATCGAGCACTGCGAAGAGGGTCCGCTCGGTGCGACCCGTCGGCACCCGTGCCGTCCTTGCGGAGCTGGATGGGCTGCAGGACGTACTGGCCCTGCAGGACATGCTCTACAAGTCTCCGCTTCCTGGCCAGGTAGACGTCCTGGCAGCAGCCGAAACCGTGATGGTCGTTGGCGAATCCGCAGCGGCAACCCGGGCCATCGGTGCCCGGTTGCTCGAACTGGAACTCATCGCGACGAAGTCGACCGACTCCGGGCTGGTGGTCATCGATACCGTGTACGACGGCGATGACCTTGCCGATGTCGCGGGGCTCACCGGGCTTAGCGTGGAGGGCGTGATTGCGGCTCACACCGGCCAGATTTGGACTGTTGCATTCGCTGGCTTCGCTCCCGGATTTGGCTACATGGTGGGCGAGAATGACGTCTTAACGGTTCCCCGCCGCTCCTCGCCGCGCACGGCAGTTCCCGCTGGCTCTGTGGCTCTGGGCGGCCAGTACTCCGCTGTCTATCCCCGGCGTTCTCCCGGCGGTTGGCAGCTGATTGGCCGAACGGGAGCCCGGATGTGGGACTTGGACCGCTCGCAACCGGCCCTGGTTCGGCCCGGGGACAGGGTGCAGTACCGGGCTGTTCGCGAGGTTGTCACGGCCAGTGCGGAGCATCAAGTCGAACCCGACGCGGATCACCACACGGACTCCGGCCTGCGGGTACTAAACCCCGGCGCGCAAAGCCTCATCGAGGACCTGGGCCGCAGAGGCTACGGTGCCTTGGGTGTCTCGGCGGCCGGTGCGTTGGACAGGGCATCGCTCCGCCGGGCCAACCGTCTTGTCGGCAACAGTTCGTCGGCTGCGGCCATCGAAACCGTCAATGGCGGGCTTACGGTGGAAGCGGTCGGCGATCAAGTGATTGCTGTGACAGGTGCGCCCACCACCCTAACTGTCCAGTCGCCGTCGTCGGCTGATTCCGAGGAGCCTGACGGAGACGCCCAGGACGCAGTGCGCACCGTCCCGATGGCTGCTCCATTCGCATTGCTCGACGGCGAAGTTCTTGCGCTCGGACCGCCCGAGGCCGGGTTCCGGAACTACGTCGCAATCCGCGGCGGCATAGCGGTCCCCGAAGTCCTGGGGAGTCGTTCGGCCGATACGATGTCCGGGATTGGACCGGCCCCACTGGTGGTTGGGCAGGAGCTTCTGGCGGGCGACGCCACGGCCTCCACTGCCGTTGGAAGCCCGGAGCTGCAACCGGAGTTCCCAGGTACGGGCGTCACTGTGCTCGATGTGGTTCCCGGACCGCGCGCTGACTGGTTCGATCAATCGGCCATCGAGTCCCTAACAAGCCAGGAATGGGTGGTCACGCCACAATCCAACCGCGTTGGCATGCGACTGGACGGGACTCCTCTCCAGCGCGCCCGCGAGGGTGAACTTCCCAGTGAGGGGACTATGGCTGGTGCCCTCCAGATCCCGCCCGCGGGCCTCCCCGTGCTGTTCTTGGCCGACCACCCCATCACCGGTGGTTACCCCGTGATCGGCGTCGTTCGCGACGAACACCTTGACCTTGCCGGGCAGGTCCCCATTGGCGGACGGATCCGGTTCCGGATGGTCCCCGATTCCCCCGACTTCACCAAGACCCCAGAGAAGTGAGTATTTGATGCGAAAGGTCCTGATTGCGAACCGCGGAGAAATCGCTGTTCGAGTCGCCCGAGCCTGCGATGACGCCGGCATTTCGTCCGTGGCCGTCTATGCGGACATCGACGCCGACGCAATGCACGTGGGCGCCGCGGATGAAGCCTATAGCCTGGTCGGAAACAGCCCTGCTGACACATACCTCAACGTCGCGAAGCTGCTCTCCATTGCCGAGCAGTCGGGGGCTGACGCCGTCCACCCCGGATATGGCTTCCTCTCGGAAAACGCTGACTTTGCGCAAGCAGTCCTCGACGCCGGACTTGAGTGGATCGGTCCGTCGCCGGAGTCGATCCGCCAGTTGGGCAACAAGATTACAGCCCGCGAGATCGCCGTCCGGGCTGGAGCCCCCCTTGTGGCCGGTAGCGATGGGCCGGTTGCCACTGCTGCTGAAGCCCGGGCGTTTGCCGAGGAACACGGACTGCCGGTGGCCATCAAGGCGGCCTTTGGCGGCGGTGGTCGCGGGCTCAAGGTTGTCCGCGAACTGGCCGAAGTGGAGGAGGCCTTCGACTCCGCAGTGCGTGAAGCCATCACAGCGTTCGGGCGGGGGGAATGCTTCGTTGAACAGTACCTTGACAGGCCGCGGCACGTTGAGGCGCAGGTCATCGCGGATACCCATGGCAACGTCGTTGTGGTGGGCACGCGCGATTGCTCCCTCCAACGCCGTCACCAGAAGCTCGTGGAAGAGGCGCCCGCGCCTTTCCTTACCGAGTCCCAGCAGCAGCAGATCTATGACGCCGCCAAGGCAATCGTCCGCGAGGCCGGCTATTACGGCGCTGGGACTGTTGAATTCCTGGTCTCCGCAGATGGGGCCGTGGCCTTCCTTGAGGTAAATACGCGCCTGCAGGTGGAGCACCCCATTACCGAGGAAACGGCGGGGATAGACCTCGTTCAGGAGCAGTTCCGTATTGCAGCCGGCCTGTCCTTGAGCATTTCCGAGGATCCCATCGCCCGCGGCCATTCCTTTGAGTTCCGCATCAACGCCGAGGACGTTGGCCGCGGATTCCTGCCTTCCCCGGGCACAGTCGCATCGTTCCAAGCGCCCACGGGTCCCGGCATTCGCTTGGACACCGGCGTGCGCGCCGGCTCGTTTATTGCACCGCAGTTCGATTCGCTCCTAGCCAAATTGATTGTTACTGGTGCAGACCGCCAGCAAGCGCTGCGCCGCGCACGCCGTGCACTTGCGGAAATGGAGATCACCGGACTGCCCACCGTGTTGCCGTTCCACCGAGCGGTTGTGGAGTCCGATGACTTTACCTCCGTAGCCGGGCTGCGCGTTCACACGCGTTGGATCGAGACCGACTTTGCAGATCAGATCCCCGTTGATTCCGAATACAACGTGGTCGCACCCGGTGGCGTGCGGCGCACCATCACCGTGGATGTCGACGGCAAGCGGCTCGCAGTGGGACTCCCGGCTGATCTGCTGGAGGGTTGGGCCCGGTCAGGGCAGGGACTTCCCTCAGGCTCGGTGGTCACGGGGCTGCAGGGTGATTCCCTGGGAGCGTCCGATTCAACGGGAGCCTCGCCAGCGGAGTCAGCCCTGGTCTCCAGCATGGCCGGCACCGTAGTGAAGTGGCTGGTGGAGCCCGGCACCGAGGTCTCGGCAGGCGACCCCTTGCTGGTGGTCGAGGCCATGAAGATGGAAACGCAGGTTGCAGCCCACCGAGCAGGCACGCTCTCCGAGGTGTTCTCGGCACCCGGCGGTGTGGTTACCGCCGGAGCCGTGCTGGCGCACATCCAGTAGTGGGTCAGGAGGGCCGCTGGAACGTCGCTAACCTGCTCTCCCGTGGTGGGGCAGCAACGGATTAGCGGCCAAGCGACGAGGTTTTGGCTCCCAAAATGCTGTCCAATAGGCCGTTGCGGAACTTGCCCGAGGGGTCGTTGGTGATGGCGAGGCTGCAGAAGTCCTCGAAGCGTGGGTAGAGGGCCGCGAAGTCGTACAGGCTTGGCGTGAAGAGCTTGCCCCAGTGCGGCCTGGCGCCGAAGGGACGCAGTGCTTCTTCAAGCTCGGGGAGTACCGCTTCCACCTCGGCTTGCAGTGGCTTCCATGTGAAGTGGAGGGCCACGCTCTGTTGCTCATAGAACGGGCTGAGCCAGAACTCGTCCGCGGCTACTGTGCGGATTTCGGAGATGAACAGCAGCGGCGCCAGCTTGTCCGCGAGCTCTCGGACAGCTTGAAGAGCCGCGGGCGCGTGCTCAAGCGGCAGGAGGAATTCGCTCTGCAGTTCCTCACCGTTGCTCGGCGTGAATTCGTGGCGGAAGTGCGGCAGGCGGTCCAGCCATTTGCCGGGCTCGTCCAGCTGGCCCGTGCAGTTCTCCGCCGACATCCCGGGCAGCGGGTGGAGAGCGGCAGTAGCGGCGGTTGCACCGAAGAGCTCCGGCAGAGCCGGCTCGGTATCCAGGGCTTTGAACCATACCTGCGGGATGGACCCGCCGGTGTAGTCGGTGAAAAAGCTGACGCTGTACGCGGCCGACGCGATGTTCGCGAAGTCCGCCAACGCCCTCTCCCACGGCAGGCCCGTGAGCACGCGCTGCCGCATCTGATAGCTCGGCCGGACGGCCAGTTCCAGTCCTGTGACGATTCCCAGGGCGCCGATTCCCACAACGCTGGCGAGGAACTCGTCGTCGTCCGCACTAAGCGTTACCAGCTCGCCATTTGCTCGCACCAGGTCGATACTTACGACCGCGCCAGCCAAGGAGGGATTGCCGACACCACTGCCGTGCGTCCCGGTTTGGATAGCTCCGGCTACCGAGATGTGGGGGAGCGAAGCGAGGTTGTGGATGGCATAACCCTGTTCCTCGACCGCCCGGCAAAGTGCGCCATAGCTGATACCGCCGCTGACTTTGACGGTGCCCTTCCCGGCATCAAGTGAGATTTCCTGCGGCAATGCATCCAGGAGAACGTGCATGCCATCGGTGTCTGCGACCTTGTTGAAGGAGTGGCGGGAACCGAGGGCCTTTATCCGCGGCGCGTTGGCCACAAGCCCGCGCAGCTGGTCCACGGAGGTGGGCCGCTGGACGTCAGCGGACGAATACTCAAGGTTTCCTGCCCAGTTCTTCATTGAATGATCTTCCCGCTTGGTTACTTATCGGCTTCCGTAATTGTTAACGTTCACAACTAATTGCGTCAAGAGGTGTCCAACTTGGCTGGAGCAGAGCTGGAGCCGCGGGACGCTAGTCCTTCAGTGGACGGCGAGCCAGCCATGCCGCGACAATCGCGCCGGAGATGTTGTGCCACAGCGAGAAGACGGCGGAGGGCAGCGCAGCCAGCGGACTGAAGTGCGCCGTGGCAAGGGTCGCCGCCAAGCCGGAGTTCTGCATGCCAACCTCGAATGCCAGGGCGCGGCGGGCCTTGTCATCCAGGCGGCCGAGCTTACCGGCCAAGTAGCCAAGGCCCAGCCCAAAGCCATTGTGGAGGACAACTGCCAGGAACACGATGGCGCCTGCTGCAACGATCTTGCTGGCGCTGCCGGCCACGACGATCGCCACGATCAGAGAAATCACGACGGCGGACGCCCACGGAAGTGCCGGAAGCACCTTTGCGACGAGCTTGGATAGGAAGAGACGAGCGAGCAGGCCTGCGATGACCGGAAGCAACACGGTCTTCACGATGTCCAGGACCATGGCGCCGGCATCAATGTGCAGGAATGAACCGGCCAACAAGAGAGTAAGTGCCGGCGTGACGATGGGAGCGATCAACGTGGAAACCGAGGCAACAGCGACCGACAAGGCCACGTCACCTTTGGCCAGGAACGCCATGACGTTGGACGCTGTACCGGACGGTGCGCAGCCTACAAGAATAAGGCCGACGGCGAGCTCGGGTGGAAGCTGAAGCAGCACGGCAATCAACCAGCCTGCCCCAGGCATGATCACGTAGTGCGCCACAATGCCGAGTGCCACAGCCCACGGACGGCGCGCCACAGAAGCGAAGTCGGGCGGCGTCAGGGTGAGGCCCATGCAGAACATGATGACGCCCAGTAAGTAAGGAACGGCGACGCCCATGGGCTTGAACATTTCCGGAAGGAGGAACCCGAGCACGCCAGCCAGCACAACCAGGAGCGGGAAAACCGTCACGGCTATCCGCGCGATCTTGGCCTCTGCGGCGAGGGCTGCGTTGACGGGAGCCGTGGACCCTGAGGTCTCTGTCTGGGAATTCGTTGCCTCAAGCATTTATCCATGCTCACATTGGTCCGCGCGCATGGCCGAGTTCGTTACTCCCACCGCGGCATATATGTCAGATGACCGCTGTTTCGGCTGCGTGTGTCAGCTGTTCAGCTTTCCCGCGAGCCTCTCGCGCATGAGGATACTTGCTTCGTTGAGTCCGATGAACTCCACCTCGCGCCCGTGATTGCGGTACTTCTCAGTGACCGAGTCCAGCACGGCAATAGTGGATGCATCCCAAAGGTGCGAGTTATGGAGATCGATCACCACGCGATCTATGCCCTCCGAGGAATCCTTTGCGTAGTCGAACTGGGTGTACAGATCATTGGATGAGGCAAAGAAGAGTTCTCCGTCCACTGTGTAAGTAGCCACGGTTTCCCCGTTGAGCTCCAGTTCGGTGCGCTCGACAGTCGCGAAATGCGCCACGCGGCGCGCAAACAGCACCATCGCGGTCAAGACGCCGACGCCGACACCCACCGCCAGATTGTGCGTCGCCACAACAGCGGCAACAGTGATCAGCATGACGGCGGTCTCTGATTTGGGAAGGCGCCTCAGGGTGGATAGCCGAACAGAATGCCACTCGAAGGTAATCAGGGAAACGAAGATCATCACGGCAACAAGGGCAGCCATGGGAATCATCCCCACAATGTCGCCCAGGACAACCACCAGGACCAGCAGGAAGACGCCGGCCAGGAACGTTGAGAGCCTGCTCCGGGCTCCAGATCCCTTGACGTTGATCATTGTCTGTCCGATTACTGCACACCCACCCAGTCCACCAAGGAATCCCGTGACGATGTTGGCCAGTCCCTGACCCCAGGAAACCCGTGTTTTGTCGGAGCGGGTATCCGTGATGTCATCCACCAACTTGGCCGTCAGCAGTGATTCGAGGAGGCCCACGAGGGCCATGGACAATGCGAAGGGCGCAATGATCTGGAACGTTTCCAGGTTCAGCGGGACATTGGGCAGGAAGAACCCGGGCAGGCTGTGGGGGAGCTCGCCTTTGTCACTGACCGTCGGAACATCGATATGCCCCAGAACCGTCACCAGAGTGATGACCACGATCGTCACGAGGGGCGCGGGAATGGCCGTGGTCAGGCGGGGTAGGCCAGAGACCATGACGAGTCCCACGGCAACAATTGGATAGACCATCCACGGGACATTGAAGAGTTCCGGCATCTGCGAGATGAACACCAAAATTGCCAGTGCGTTCACGAAGCCGATCATCACCGACCGCGGAATGAAGCGCATGAGCCGGGTGACACCGAGGACAGCGAGGATGATCTGGAAGACACCCGCCAAGATGATCGTGGCGATCAGGTAGTCCAGTCCGTGCTCCTTCATCACGGGAGCGATGACCAAGGCCACAGCCCCTGTCGCTGCAGAGATCATGGCTGGACGGCCACCAACAAGGGCCGTGACCACACCCATGGTGAAGGAAGCGAACAACCCGACCCGGGGATCGACGCCCGCGATGACCGAGAACGCGATGGCCTCTGGAATGAGCGCCAGTGCAACCACGAGTCCAGCCAGGGATTCCGTCAGCAGGCGGCGGGGCGAGCGGAAGGTTGCCCGCAGTGACATGAGTTGCTCGGGAGTCATGGCGTCCTTACAGTGCAGTCTGGCGGTAACGCTCAATCTGCTTTAGACGCCGCTGGAGGCTATCGCGCCGCGGGTGCGGTACGACGTCGGGCGCCTCAGCGGTGAGGTCAATGTGTTCGGTTCCGTACTGCCACAGCAGGAGGTCATCCAGGAGGCGGTCGGGGCCCGGGGAATAGCGGTGATCCAGGGCTTTGCGGACCTCTGTGATCCGGTTGGCACTAAGGAGCCCCGCGAGTTCCACGGTTTTGGTGAGTCCGTGGGCGGCCAGAAGTTCGGCAGCCCACCCCCAGTCGTCATCAACTTTACGGTCAACGTGAGGCAGTAGCGTACGCCAGACATCCCGAACGCGGTTGGGAGTCAGCGGGGAAGCGCCCTCGCCATGCAGGTCCCAATAGCTTCTAACCTCTTCGTACCGCTCATGGAGGTCCGCGAAGGCGCTTTCCACTGTTTCCAACATGGCCGCAGTGGCTGTGAACTGGCGATCAAAATGCGGGGTCCATGCGCGCGGATCCTCCGCCTTGAACCGGATATCGTGCTCGATCTCGCTCCAGGCGTGCGCAAAAACCGTGCGGATCTGGCACTCGAAGAAGTAGCTGCCGTTGGCAGGCATGTCCGGGTTGAAGACGTGCTGATACTCCTTGACGGCCTCATTCTGGATGGTTCGCAGGATCAAGTGCCGGCTGGAGTAGCCGTACGTGCCCGATTCGATGGATCCGATGTCCTTCTCGCGGTCTCCACGGCAATCGAAGAGCTGGCGTTGGCGCTTGATGATGTTGGCTACGGCTGCGTTCTCGGCAGGCAGTTTGGTGATGACGCGGATGCCCACCATGTCATTCAAGGTGCGGAACGGGTCCGGGAATTTGAGGACCCGCGGGCCGCCCGGCTCCAAAGGATCATCCGTGCGTGAGATCTTTTCGCGGAACGACTCCACGGTTTTGGTTCGCCCGGTGACAAACAGGGGAGTGACTTCGGCGTCGTTGAGCATGTCCCTTAGGGTTAGCAGCACATCCCGTGTAACCCGCTTCAGGGCCGGGCGAACACGCTCATAGAGCGCCACGTTCGCATCCACTGCATCGCGCTGGTCCTGGTCCAGGCTGTCCCAATTGCTTGCCATGCCCCCAGCTTACGGGGCGGGTCCGACACCGCGGAGGGCCACCCGCCGTCGGGGTGCCCTAGCCAAAGTTGCGGGACGTCACGATAGGCTCGGTACAAAGGAGGGCGCAATGTTGCGGCACAAGTACAGCTACGGCGAACACCCCAGCCAATGGGGCGAACTCTTCATACCGGAACCGAACAACGGAAACCATCGCGGCGCGTCAGCCGTCGCGGGTGGTGTTGCGGTGGTAATCCACGGCGGCTACTGGCGCTCACAGTACGGCGCCGAGCTCGGTGAGCCCCTGGCCCGCGACCTCGCGGCGCATGGAATTACCGCCTGGAACCTTGAATACCGGCGGGCCGGCAACGGCGGTGGTTGGCCCCATACATTCGAAGACATCCTGGCCGGCATTGACCATCTCGCCGAGATCGCCGGGAAGCACGAGCTCCAGCTGGGCAAGGTAGTGGCCTTGGGCCACTCCGCTGGCGGTCACCTGGCTGTGTGGGCCGCCGGACGCCAGCGCCTCTCGGCCATCGGAGCGCCCGACGCCGACCGCCAACTGGTGCGCGGACCGGAGGATAACGCCGTCCACCTGACGGGCGTCGTCAGCCAGTCCGGCTTGCTGAACCTGGCCGCGGCCGAAAAACTGAACCTCAGCAATGGTGCAGTCTGCAATCTCATGGGCGGCGATTCTGCCAGATACCCCAAACGGCATAAATACGCAGATCCCATGAGTTCCCTGCCCATTGATGTTCCGGTTTTTGCCGTCCATGCCACCGAGGACGAGGACGTTCCAGCCAGTCAGTCCGAGGCCTATGTCGCCGCAGCAACGGCTGCCGGCAGCGCAGCGCAATTGCTGCGTGTCCCTGGGGATCACTTCGATCTCATAGACCCAAAGGCCGTGGCCTACAAGAAGTGCCGCGAATTGGTACAACGCCTGCTCTCCTGAATCACTGGTAGCGCCCGCCCTTCCTCTGGCAGAGTGGTCCCATGCTGACTGTGATTGGCGAAGCCTTGGTTGACGTCGTGCAGCGCCCCAGTGGAATCGAGGCGCACGTTGGCGGCAGCCCGCTCAACGTCGCGGTTGGCTTGGCGCGTTTGGATCACCCAGTGCAGTTCATCGGGCGGTTTGGCAAGGACGCGTACGGCGATTCCGTTGCGGCGCACCTCCGGTCCAGTTCCGTGATGGTCCCCCTTCCGCCTGACGGCAAACCCACCAGCATAGCCACGGCAGTGATCGACGACGACGGCGCCGCCACCTACACCTTCGATCTCACCTGGGATTTGCCGGGACTCGGAGAGCGGTTGCCGCTCATGCTGCAGGGCGCCACGTTGCTGCATACGGGTTCAATAGCCACCGCCTTGGAGCCTGGTGCCGCGGACGTGCTTGCCGCCGTCGAGCATGCCCACCCGAGCAGCACCATCAGCTTCGATCCCAACTGCCGCCCCAGCATCATTACCGATCGTGATTACGCACGGAGGCAGGCCGAACGCTTCGTAGTGCTCTCCGACGTCGTCAAAGCTTCTGACGAAGATCTCGAATGGCTGTATCCGGGCGTTGATCCGCTGGAGTCGGCGCGCCGCTGGTTGTCGCTGGGAGGTACGGAAGGCCCCGCCCTTGTGGTGGTAACGCGGGGGGCACGCGGTCCGTGGGGAATCACGGCCGTCGGTGAGACCCAGGTCCCGGCGCCTTCCGTGACCGTGGTGGATACCGTTGGTGCCGGCGATTCGTTCATGGCGGGGCTGCTGTCAGCGATCGTTGACCACGGTCTGGACGGTGCGCAAAACCGCGGGGTTCTCAGGGCCATGCCGGCTGAGACCCTTGCCGCCATCATGGACCACGCGACCCGTGCTGCCGCCGTCACGGTGTCGCGGGCAGGGGCTAATCCGCCCACGCGGGCTGAGCTCAACCATCGTGCTGTTGCAAGCTAAAACTGTTGCCAGCCAGAACCGTTGCCGGTGATTTCCGGCCAAGAGGAGGTGCGTTATGAAAGACCACGATCCTTCCGCTGTGACGCCCGCGCCGGAATTACAGGTCGCGAGCGAGTCGTTCAACGACGGCGACACCTTGGGTCCCGATCAGCGGAGCGGGATTCTGGGTGCGGGCGGCAAAGATATGTCTCCCCAGCTGAGCTGGAGCGGAGCTCCGGAGGGGACAAGGAGTTTCGCTGTCACAATGTGGGATCCCGATGCTCCCGATCCTGGTGGCTACTGGCATTGGGCGGTGCTTAATATTCCACCTGAGGTATCTAGCCTTCCGGCCGGTTCCGGTGGCCAAGACGGCCACGCCTTGCCTGCTGGTGCCTTCCAGTTAAAGAACGACGGCGGCCGCAGCGGCTATGTTGGGGCGGCGCCACCCAGAGGGCACGGACCGCATCGGTACATAGTGGCCGTGCATGCGCTGGACGTGGAGGACCTGGGCATCGAAAAGGATTCCGATGCACGCATACTTGCTTCAGCCCTTCCTGCGCACACGTTGGCGCGCGGCACCATCACGGGCATGTTCGAGCGTTAGCGGCGGCATTTGGGTTCCAACAGCCACGTAGACTGACATGATGCGCCTCGTAGCAAGTGATATTGACGGCACCATCCTCGGTCATGACGGCAAGATCAGTGATCGGACCGTCAAGGCATTCAAAGCATGCCGGGACGCTGGGGTGGAGCTTGTGTTCGTCACGGGCCGTCCGCCGCGCTGGTTGTACCCGCTCCAGGAACAACTCGGACACAGCGGTATCGTGATCTGCTCCAACGGGGCCGTGGTCTGGGATCTTGAAACTGAGAAGCCCATTTCTTCCTGCACGTTGGATATCACCTCCATTTTTGAAGCCCGACGCATCATCAAGTCCCTGCGGCCGGACGCTTTGTTCGCCGCGGAAACGCTGACTGGTTTTCAACTGGAGCCGGGCTTCCTCGAGAACGAAACAAGCGAACTGCTCGCCGAGTTCACCCCTGCACCGCTGGATCAGACGCTGACGGCGGATGCCGCCGTCGTGAAGTTCCTGGCGATAACCCGTAGAGGCACCCCGGACGAATTCCTTGCCGAAGTTCAGCCTGCCGTTGCCCATCTGGTCAGCACCACGCACTCGGCACCGCGCACCGCAATGCTTGAGATGTCCGTGCCCGGCATCAACAAGGCCGTCACCCTGGCGAAGTACGCCGAGTCGTTGGGCATCGAGGCTGCCGACGTCGTGGCCTTCGGGGATATGCCCAACGATATCGAGATGCTCCGCTGGGCCGGTCACGGCTACGCGATGGCCAGCGGCCACCCGGAAGCCATCCTCGCTGCGGGGCAGCAGGCGCCACACTTCGACGACGACGGCGTGGCCCAGATCCTGGAAGCGATACTGGCGGAGCAAACGGTCTAAAGCCCCTGCATCACGGATGCCGGACGCCGCGACCTGCCAGCACTGCACGGTAGCCCTCCATGTATGTGGGGAAGGCGAACTCGAAGCCAGTCCCGCGCAGCCTCTTATTGGAGCAGCGTTTGTCTCCGGGGCCAGCGTGGGCGTCTTCCGACGCCGTCGGTGGTTCGGGGATTTCCATTTCCAAAGCAAGAAACCGCATGACGTCACCCATCTCGGCCGCATGGTCGTCTACGCCTACGTAGACCGGATCCGGGTCCTGATCCATAGTGGTGAGGTGGACGATCATGGCCGCGGCGTCGTCCCTGTGAACGCGGTTGGTGTGCCGGGGTCGCGCTGGAATCACGGCTTGGCCTGACCGGACTTGGTCGATCAGGCGCGTTCGCCCGGGACCATAAATGCCGCCGAGTCTCAGGGAGATGGGTTGAATATTTGTTCCCTGGGTGCGGGCGAACAACATATTTTCAGCCTCCACCAGCACTTTGCCACTGAACCGTGTGGGCTCGGTGGGTGTGGTCTCGTCCACCACCGCTCCGTCGGAATCCTTGTAGACGGCTGTCGAGGAGACGAACAATATACGTTCCGGTTCAACAGAATCACGGTCCAGGGCGTCCAGAACATTTCGCAACCCGTTGATGTACGCCGCCCGGTATGCCTCCTCGGTGGAAGAGTCGGCGGCGACTGCGACCACAACGATGTTCACATCTGCTGGGATGACCGGGACTCCACGGGCGAGGTCCGCCTGCATGCCCCGGATCTCGGCGGGAAGTTTTTCCGGGGAGCGGCGCAGCCCGATCACGTCATGGCCCAGCCCTGCGAATCGCAATCCGGCTTCGGTCCCAAGGTCGCCGCACCCGGCAATCAACACAGTCATGCCACTAGTTTCGCAGCCCCAATGCTCCGCCAAGCTGTCACCAACTTCCCAGACTCCATACAACCCGCGTTCAACTTGCGCCCATAGGCTTTCAGCCACAGACCCGTTTAGCTTGTTTGGATGTAGGGGAATCATGGCCAAGCGTAGGATCAACGACTTCAACACCGCTCCATTGCGGCGGATCGAGCCGGATCACCACTGGAGGTCGCTTCGCCAGGGCGACCGCGTGAGCGTAACCCTGACGCCGGGGTACCAATCGGCTGGCATAGTGGATGCCATTACCGGCGATGCAACAGCAGTTTGGGTGGAGCTCGACGGCGGTCGGGGCCGCACGCTGGTGCACATCAGCGATGACGTGGCAGTGGTCCCCCTGGAGAAGGCGACGGTCACGGAGGAGTCATAGGCGCCTATGCGCAATGGGCTACGCTTCGGATGTGACGCTGCCATATTTCCTCCGCAAGGACGGCACCGTGGGCCCGCTGGCCCTGGCTCACCGCGGATTCTCCATGAATGGGTTGGAGAACTCCATGGCTGCTTTTCGTGCCGCCGTTGAGCTGGGAAACCTTCACCTTGAAACTGACGTGCACACCACCTCCGATGGGGTCCTCCTCGTTTTCCACGATTCTTCCTTGGATCGGGTCACCGATTCTTCTGGCCGGATCGCCGAGCTCACAGCGGCCGAGGTGGCGCAGGCCCGCATCGGGGGAGTGGAGCCTGTGCCAACCTTTGACGAGTTGGTGGCAGCTTTCCCCGATGCCCGCCTGAACCTGGACGTGAAGGACTGGAATTCCGTCAAACCGATGGCCGAGGCTATCGAGAAGCACGGCATCCATAGGCGGGTGTTGGTAACGAGCTTCTCCGACCGGCGTCGTCGTGCAGTCTTGAAACTCCTCAGCCAGCCGACGGCTTCTTCGGCTGGCAGCAGCCTGACCGCTCTTTTCGTACTTCTTGGACCCGTACTGCCGGCGCGTTTGGCCCGCAAGGTGCTCACCGGCGTCGATGCGTTCCAAGTGCCGGTCCGCTACGGGCGAGTCCCCGTGGTGACTTCCGGTTTTGTTCGTCGCGCCCATCGCTTGGGCATTCAAGTTCACGTCTGGACCATCAACGAGCCCGCTGAAATGGGGCGTCTACTGGATCTGGGTGTGGACGGCATCGTGTCCGACAGGCTGGACCTGCTGAAGGACCTTATGGTGCGCAGGGGGCACTGGGTTTAGGGGGCCATCTCGATGGCTGCCGTACGGACTTGGCTGGCCCGGATCCGCTCGAGATCGAACTTGCTTCTGCGATCGAAAGTGAAGATCCCATTCTTTTCCTGGAAAACGTCCGTCAGCTGCGTATAGCAGTAGCCGAACATGTCAGGGTTATCCAGGAGTACGCCACTTAATCCGTCGAAACGGGCGTAGAACTCCTCCTCGTTGCTGACGCGCTGGCCGTAACCCCACGACGTCGATACATCCGATCCGAGGCCAGCTTCCGCCGCCGCTTGGCGCGCCTCCTTCTCGTTCCACCAAATGCCGCCGAATTCGGACACGAAATACGGCTGGCCGGCGTAAGGCACGGAGTATTCCTCACCCTGTGGATTCCTGTTAACAAACGGCTTCCCGTCCGAAAGACCCTGCTGCTCGATCCGGAACTGCTCCGGGTTCTGCTCGTAGGAATGGGAATCGTAAATGTCGGTTTCGCGGATGCGGTGGGAGTATCCGGATGCGTCGATGACCGGCCGCGTGGGATCAGCTGATTTCGTGGCAAGGAACATGGCCTGCGTGACGTCATCCAATACAGTCAGCCGATCGTGCAGGATCTGGTGCGTTTCGTTGAGCGGGCACCATCCGATGATCGAAGGATGGTTGAAGTCCCGCTGCAGAACCTCAAGCCATTGGGCTACGAAACTCGTTGTCGGCTTCTGGTTGTGGCCGATGGTTCCTCCTCCGGAGACGCCCCAATCGCCGAACTCACCCCAGACCAGGTAGCCGAGTCGGTCTGCGTGATAGAGAAAACGCTCCTCGAACACCTTTTGGTGGAGTCGTGCACCGTTGAATCCTGCCGCCATGGACAACTCGATGTCCTTGACCAACGCAGCCTCGTCCGGCGCGGTCATCAGCGACTCCGGCCAATAGCCCTGGTCCAGCACCAATCTTTGGAACACGGCCTTGCCATTGACACGAACCACTTTGCCGTCAAGGGCCACTGAACGAACGGCTGCGTAGCTGCTGACGCGGTCAACGACGGCTCCGGCAGTGTCCCGGACTGTCACCTCAAGGTCGTAAAGGAACGGGTCCTCGATGCACCAAGGGCGCAGTGACTCGGCGGGAATGCTCAGCCGCAATGTTGGCGTGAGATCCAAGTCGGCCCTGGCCGTGGTTTCCACAGTTACGTCGCCCTTATCGCTGAGGACAGCAGTCACCGTATGCCCCGCGCGGTTCTGGCTGATCGGAACCTCAATCGTGATGCTTGACCCGGCCAGGTTGGGAGTCATTCGGAGGCGTTTAACGTGGACCTCCGGGACGGCTTCCATCCAGACCGTCTGCCAGATTCCAGTGGTGCGGGTGTACTGGCAATGAGTGTTGTTGTACCAGGTTGCCTGCTTGCCCCGTGCCTGCATCTCGTGCCGCGAGTCACGTGCCCGGACAACGATGACCGCTTCCGTGCCGGGCTCGGCCACTCCACCAAGATCGGCAGTGAAGGGGGTGAAACCACCCCTGTGGCGGGCCACTTCAATGCCGTTGACCCAGACAGTCGCGTCGTGATCCACGGCGCCGAAGTGCAGGAGCACGTTGTGGCCAGCCCACTCCTGGGGAATGGTCACGGTGCGTCGGTACCAAACCGCTTCCATGAAATCCACGTGCTCAATTCCGGAAAGGACCGATTCCGGCGCGAACGGCACCAGAATCTCACCGGTGAGCTCCCGCTTGGCGAGGCCGCGCTCCAAACCTGAGTCACCGGCGTCGATCTCAAAACCCCAGATTCCATTGAGGTTGATCCAGTTTTCGCGGACAAATTGGGGACGGGGATGCTCGGGCTTGGGAAGGGCCGGCATCGAGTTTGGCTGTGTCAACGCATCTCCTTCGAAAGTGGAGGGGTTCGATTTCCAGTCAAGCGCATCACCGGAAAATGTGCACCCACCCGCCAGCGCACGTGAGATGGTGTTTCTACCACTAGCCGCCGCGCGAGGAGATTGACGTGACGAGTTTCCGCTTGGCCATCATTGATGACTATCAGCAGGTCGCCAGCGACTACGCACCTTGGGATTCACTGCTCGACGACGGCGTGAAGGTCAGCGTTTTCAGCGCACCTTTTGTTTCGGAAGAGCAGGCTGTGGCAGCTTTGGCACCGTTCGACATCATTGTGGCGATGCGCGAACGGACGCGTTTCCCTCGCCGTGTGCTTGAGTCATTGACCAACCTGAAACTGCTTGTGACCACGGGCATGGCCAATGCTGCGATCGATCTTGAGGCAGCGTCGGAGCGTGGCATCCTGGTGTGCGGAACTGGCGGTTCGCCAGCAGCGGCACCGGAGATGACGTGGGCGTTGCTGCTCGCATTTGCCCGCAACCTGGGGGTGGAGGAAAACTCGCTGCGGGCAGGCGGCTGGCAGACCGCCGTCGGGTTTGAACTCGAAGGCAAGACGCTGGGAATCGTCGGCCTGGGCAAGATTGGGAAGCGCATTGCGGGCTACGCGAAAGCCTTTGGCATGGATGTTTTGGCATGGAGCCAGAACCTTACGGCGGACACGGCCGAGGCCGCCGGAGCCCGGAAGGTGAGCAAAGAGGAGCTGTTCCGGGAGTCCGATGTGGTGACGTTGCACCTGCGGCTTTCTGAGCGGACCGAGGGCATCGTAGGAGCGGAAGAGCTGAGGCTCCTGGGTCCCGAAGGGGTGCTCGTCAACACCGCGCGGGGGCCACTGGTGGATGAGGCAGCGTTGATTCGGGCGCTGGAGGAAGGCTGGATTCGTGGAGCTGCCATGGATGTCTTTGACGAGGAGCCGCTGCCCGCTGGACATGCTTTGCTTCATTCGTCGCGAACCGTGCTCTCGCCACACATCGGTTACGTGACGCACGAGAGCTACCGGCAGTTTTACGGTGGCGCATTCGAGGACGTCAAGGGCTGGCTCGAGGGTGCCCCCATTCGCCTACTGAACGAGTGACGCAATCTTCGTAACCGGGAATCGCTTTCCGGGCAAAGCTGGCAAGATGGATCCATGCGTATCCTCATCGCCCCGGACAAATTCAAGGGGTCCCTGACCGCCGCGGAAGCCGCATCAGCCATGGCCGAGGGCGCACTGCGCGTCTATCCGGACGCTGTAACCACCCAATTTCCCGTAGCTGACGGCGGCGAAGGAACACTCGACGCCGCCATTGCCGCTGGCTACGAAGAGAGGAACCACGCCGTTGTGGGTCCAATTCTCAAGCCGGTGGGAGCTTCGTGGGCCATCCGCAAAGATTCTTTCGGCGGAGCCACCGCCGTCATCGAAACCGCCCAGGCTTCCGGCTTGGCCTTCATGGAGCCCACCCCGGAGAATTCGCTGCGCGCCCACAGTTACGGCTGCGGACAGCTCATCGCTGCGGCGCTCGACGCCGGGGCCACCGAGATCGTATTAGGACTTGGCGGTTCAGCCATGTCGGACGCCGGTAGTGGCGCCTTGCGTGCGCTGGGGCTCAAGCCCGTGGACGGTGCCGGAAATGTGGTGCCCCTCGGCGGAGGTTTCCTTGCGGACGTGGTTGCCCTGGACGTTTCCGGGCTGGATCCGCGGCTTTCGCAAGCCAAGTTCCGGATCGCCGTCGACGTCCAGAACCCGCTGTTCGGCGCGGACGGTGCCGCTCATGTTTTCGGCCCCCAGAAAGGAGCGGACGAAGATGCTGTTGAACGGCTCGACGCCGGCCTCCGTAACTGGGCGTCGCTCCTTCGGGAAGCCACGGGCCGGGACGTAAACGTTCCGGGAGCTGGAGCGGCAGGCGGGTTCCCGGCGTCGTTCCTTGCCTTTACCGACTCCGCGCTCGAAGGCGGCTTCGCACTGGTCGCAGGGCTGACCGGCCTGGCGTCCCACCTTGGCGAGGCGGACCTCGTGATTACGGGGGAGGGTTCGATGGATGAGCAGTCACTCACCGGTAAAGCGCCCATCGCCTTGGCAGACGCCGCAAGCCTGCACGGAATCCCCGTTGTGGCTGTGGCAGGCCGAATCACAGTGACGCCTGAGGATCTCGCCAAGCACGGGATAGTAGCTGCCGCCCAGTTGTTGGACGTCGCTCAGCGCAAGGACGGTGTTCCGGATGTCGCCGACGCCGTTGCCAACGCGGCCAAGTATGTTGCCTGGGCTACCAGTCAGGTACTTGAGGGGGCATAGCTTCTTCGTCGCTGGGCGAGACTACTGCCTGTAGCCTTCGACTTCGCTGATGGGCCGCGGTTCGGCGTCGTCGGGATCCTCACCAGCGTGCTTCTTGGCCCGGCGCTGGCGGAGCAAGTCCCAGCACTGGTCGAGTTGAGCCTCGAGCTGGGCCAAGCGGGCGCGGCTGCCGTCGCTGTCCACAGCGTCCTCCGTTCCGCCGCCCGTCGCTGCATCCCGCAGCCGGTGCTCCTCTTCCACGAGTGACTGGATCCGTTCCAGAAGATCCTGTTCGTCCATGGCCTGCTCTCCTTGGTTCACTGGATAGTTGCTTATACGAACGTAGTCTGGCTGGCGGGATGCGTCTACGGGTGGCCGACGGCATACTTGGGACATGAAATTCACCACGACCATCATCGGCGATGGCAACAAGGCCGGCATTGAGGTTCCGGAGGAAATCGTTAGTGCGCTCGATGCCGGCAAGCGGCCCCCAGTAGTTGTCACCATCAACGGCCAGAGCTACAGAAGCAGCATTGCCGTAATGGGTGGGAAATACATGGTGGGTGTCAGCTCCGCGAACAGGGACCTGACCGGGGCGTCCGCTGGCGACACCGTGGACGTGGATCTGGAAGTGGACACCCAACCGCGGGTGATCGAGGTTCCGGACGATCTGGCAGCGGCCCTTGAGGCTGAGCCCGAGGCCAAGGCCTTCTACGGAACGTTGAACTACAGTGCCCAACGCCGATACGTGGAGCCGATTAGGGACGCCAAAACGGAGGAGACCCGTGCCCGGCGGATCGCAAAGGTCGTATCGGATTTGAGGGCGGGGAAGAAGTGAAATCAGCTTTGCGGTCCGCGGGATGAAGAGCGCCGGCGGCCGTCTCCTTGCCGGGCTCGAACTCCACCGCGACGCGGCCCAGCCCCTGCACCGGCAACTCTACGCGCAATTGCGCACGCAGATCCTGACGGGCTCACTGCCAAGCGGAACCCGCCTGCCCTCCACCCGCACATTGGTCGCTGAGCTCGGTGTTTCCAGGATCACCGTGGTATCGGCGTTCGAGCAACTCACCGCCGAGGGCTTCCTACGCTCGCGCGCGGGCGACGGCACGTACGTGGACACCTTATGGAGTGACAACGCTCCGCGGCAGCCGTTGTCCCGGCCACCGCTGTCCGAACGCGGAGCGGCCACCTCTTCACGTGGCTCCGATCTGTCCGGTGAGGCGCCGCAGGCTTGGGCGCCGACCGAGTCGGAATCATTCGTCGCCAGCCAGGTCGCGGCGTCGGCCTTCCCCGCGGCTACGTGGAAACGCCTCCTGGGGCGCCATGCCGGCAGCACCGAGCAGTTCATGAACGGGTACGGCGACCCGCATGGCCACCGTCCCTTGCGGGAGGCGATCGCGGACTACGTCAACGACGTCAGGGGTCTGGGCTGCACGCCGGACCAGGTCATCGTTACCTCCGGCGCCCAGCAGGCGTTCAATGTGCTCGCGGTGCTCCTGCTCGACGCCGGCGACACGGTCGTCGTCGAGGACCCGGGCCATATCTCCGGACGGCTCGCTTTCCAGTCCCAAGGCTGCCCGGTCCGGGGCGTCCCCGTTGACGCGGAGGGGGCGGTCCTTCCGGACGAGAACGACGGCGAGTCCCCGGCTCGTCTTGCCTGCCTGACTCCAGCCCGGCAGCATCCGCTCGGCATAGCAATGAGTCCGGCACGGCGGGCGGAGTGGATCGCCTGGGCGGAACGAAACGGAAGCTGGATCGTCGAGGATGACTGCGACAGCGAGCTACGCTACCGCGGTAAGGCTCTTCCCACCCTGTTCGGACTCGATCTGAGCAGGCATGTCATCACGGTGGGTTCGTTCAGCAAGGTGCTCGCGCCATCCATCCGGCTCGGCTACTGCGTGCTGCCGGAGGATTTGGTGGAGCCGTTCGCTTCCGCATCATCCATCATCGGCCGCCCGCCCGCGACGGTCCTCCAGGCGGCCCTTACGGATTTCCTTTCAGAAGGGCATTTGCATGCGCATCTTCGCCGGACCCGGCGTCTGTATGCGGCCCGTCAGGACGCCCTGCTCGAAGCGATCGATCAGCGCCTAAGCCGCAGGATCCAAGCGGAACAGGTGGACGCGGGCCTGCACGTCATGGGCTGGCTTCGGGAACCTTTGGATGACATCGAGGTGGCGCGAGGGCTTGCTGCGGGTGGCGTGTACACCTACCCACTCGGCGAATACCGGGTAACCCGCCGCCTTCCGCCCGCCCTGTTGATCGGGTTCGCGGGGACCGCTGAAGATCATATGCCTGAGGCGGTGGGCAGGATGGCCGCAGCTTGGGATCGATGGGAGCAGCTCGGCGCAAGGTCCTGAATGGACTTAACAGCAATGCCCATAATGGATCTTTTTCGACGTCCATTACCCGCGTACAAATGGTGTGTGACAATCCTCACCGCCCTTCGCACGCCTCCCAAGGAGCCAGCCATGCCCCCTTCCGACACCCGATTTCAGGAGCTCCTGAAACCTCGCCTCAATGAAGAGGAAATCGACTCGCTGCCGCGACTGACCGACGAGCTTGCCCGAACCCTGATCGACCGAATCGATGGCGCCCGACTGTTCGGCCATGCTTACGCCCTCCTGGGCAACCTGACGTACGGAGATTATTCGCCGCACGATGTCCTCGACTTCGCGGATCGCCATGGCCTGGCGGGTGTGTGCATCCACGTCCTCGACGGCGAGGAGCGGAGCCTGGGGCGGATGAGCGATGACGGCTTGCGCCAGTTCGCGGACCGCGCCCGCAGCCTGGGTCTCAGCATCCATCTGGAGATCAGCACCACCGCACGCCCGGACGTGGAGGAAGCAGTCCGCATTGCCGGGCTCCTCGGCGTCCAAAACATCCGCGTCTACTCGCGTTTCGAAGGCGTACTCTCCGATGTCTTAGCTCGGATAGAGGAAGACCTGCGCTGGCTCGCTGAGCTGGCCGACGAGCACCGCCTGCATTTTTCCTTCGAGCAGCACGAGGAGCTGCGATCAACCGAGATTGCCGGGCTGTTGCGCCGCATCTCCCACCCGCGACTTCACGCCATGTTCGATTTCGGGAACATGGTCAATGCCTGTGAGAGACCGATGGACGCCCTATCGACGCTCGCACCGCACATTCTTCAGGCACACTTGAAAGGTGTTCACGTTCTCCCCGAGGGGGACGGGTATGGTCACCGCGGCGTGCTCCAGGGAAGTCCGGACGACGACCTCCCCGGCGCGCGGATGCTCTTCGAGCTCTTGATGCTCGGCAAGGACGAGCCCCAGGTGATCGCCTTGGCTCTTGAGCAGGAGAACCTGTACTACGCGCCTGCATTCCGGCACGCCGGTGAGGGAGAGGACCCCTTCATCCCATACCGGGATTTCAGTACAACGGGAATCCCTGCAGGGTGGACCAGGGAGGATCTGCTCGCTGCCGAACCCGGGTGGGCCCACGACCAAGTGAAGTATGTGAAAGGCCTGCTCGCCTCATTACGCGATATCGCTGTGTCGCACCTGGAAGCAAACAAGACCTTGGAAGGTGCACGATGAGCGCGATAGCCCCCGAGAAGACGACGAAAAGCATCGACTGGAGCAAGTGGATCCGCTTCGCTCTGCTCGTCATGGCGGGCGGTACGATCTATAAGCTCTCCAACCTCAAGGACGCGTTCTACGTTCCCATGCAGGAGGCCATGGGCCTCAGCCATACCGAGATCGGGACGCTGCTGAGCGTAAACTCGATCGTCGCAACGGCCCTTTTCGTTGTGGGCGGTTACCTCGCGGACCGCTTCTCCACGCGGGTCCTCATCCCGCTCGGACTCGTAGGCTGCGGAGCGCTGGGACTGTTCCTTAGCACCTTCCCCGGATTCAATACGCTCCTGGTGGTCTTCGCGCTGCTCGCTGTGTGCTCAGACTGCCTGGTCTGGCCGGCGCTGCTGAAGAGCATCCGCCAGCTCGGTGGTTCCAAGGAGCAGGGGCGGCTCTTCGGCCTGCTCGAGGGCGGGCGCGGCGTCGTTGACACTGCGGTGGCCTTCTCCGCCCTGGGAATCTTCGTTTGGCTCGGTTCGGGGGTTGGTGGCTTCCGAGCGGCCATCGCCTTCTATGCGATCCTTGACATTGCCGTCGGTGTGCTTCTGTTCCTGCTGCTTCGCAACCAGGCCAGTGAGAATCCAACGCCTAGGAAGCATAAGGCTGGTCTCGCTGAAATCTGGCGCGCAGCCAAGCTGCCTCAGCTCTGGTGGGTCAGTTTCACCGTGTTCATGGTGTACGTGGTCTACTGTGGCCTCACCTATTTCATCCCCTATCTGACCTACGTCTACGGACTTCCCGTCGCGCTCGTCGGCGCTTACGGCATCATCAACCAGTACGGCCTGAAGATCCTCGGCGGCCCCATCGGCGGCGTCCTGGTGGACAAGGTATTCAAGGGTGCCAGCAGGTACATCCGCCTGGCGTTCCTGTGCCTGATCCCGGTGGTGGCGGTCCTGCTGCTCCTCCCGGCTGATCCGGGCAGCCAGATTCCGGCCATGATCGTCACCCTGCTGTTCTCACTCATCATCTTCACCATGCGCGGCGTGTTCTGGGCCCCGATGGACGAGGTTGGAATCCCCGAGGAGACCAGCGGCACCGCCTTCGGGATCGCATGCCTCGTGGGTTATGCGCCGGGGATGTTCGCTTTCATCGTCTACGGCTCCATCCTGGATGCCAACCCGGGAGCTGCCGGCTACCACATCGTGTTCATCGTGCTCGCGGCACTTGCCCTCGTGGGGGCGCTCGTCTCCAGCGGTCTCGTGCGGGTCGCGCGGGCCCGGCGCGCCGCCGTCGAGGTCCCTTCAAACTCCTGGACGTAAACAATTTCCTAAACGCACACGACGACGGAACCCCCGCCTACCGCGGGGGTTCCGTCGTCGTTACGGCAGCAGCAGGTCAATCCCTTCGCAGGCTGTACGTGCTCACAACGTTGCCCTTGCTCGTGGCGTACTGGTCTTCCAGGACGAGTCTGTTCAGGGGGTCGCCGTCTTCGAAAAGCCGCCGACCGCTGCCGGCCACCACAGGGTGGGTCATGAGCGTCAGCTCGTCCAGGATCCCCGCGAACAGCAGCTGGCGAACAACCGAGATGCTGCCGCAGACTGCGATCTCCCCACCGTCACGCCCTTTCAGGTCAGTGATGAACTGCTCCAGCGGTCCGTCGATGAGGTGCGAGTTTTCCCACCCGAGGGGCTCGGAGAGCGTGCGGGACGCGACGAACTTCTCCACGGGATTGATGAATGCGGCAAAATCTTCGTCCTGCGACGCATTCGGCCAATATCCGGCCCACTCCTGGTAGCTGACGCGGCCCAGAACCACCGTGTCCACGGTGTTGATCATCTTGGTCAGGCCCTTGCCCAGCTCTTCGTCGAAGCTATCGAACTGGAACTTGAACGGGTCCTGAACTACGCCATCCACGGAGTGGAACAGCCCAGCGGTAATTTTACGCATACGTACCTCCATCGGGTTCTCAGGCATCACGCTATGTTGTGACGGCGTGCTTGGGAAGGACCTTGGGAGCGTGGCGCTAAGCAGTCTGGCCAGCGTGCTGGCCCTCGGAGATTTCCTCTACAACCTTGCTGTTGAACGCTGGGAGGTCGTCCGGGTTCCGACTGGTGACAAGGCCCTGGTCCACGACGACTTCCTCATCGGTCCAGTTGGCGCCCGCGTTCTTCAGGTCCGTCTGGAGCGTGTGGTACGAAGTGACGTTGCGGCCCCTGATGACGCCCGCGTCGATGAGGATCCACGGCCCGTGGCAGATCGAGGCTACGGGCTTGTGCTGCTCGAAGAAGGCGCGCGTGAAGTTCTGCGCATCCTTGTCCACGCGGAGATGATCTGCATTTACCACGCCGCCTGGGAGTACCAGGGCGTCAAAATCCGATGGGTTGGCGTCAGCTACTGCGAGATCGACGTCGAAGGTGTCGCCCTTCTCCACGCCGTTGAATCCCTGCAGCTTTCCCTTTGAAAGTGCCACGAGCGTTGGCTGGCCGCCAGCGTCCTTCACGGCTTGCCACGGGCTGGTGAGCTCAACCTGCTCCACGCCGTCGGTCAGCAGAAATGCGATCTTCTTGCCTGTGATGCTGTGTTCTGACATCGTTCCTCCTCCATTGCGCGGCGGATTTGCGTTCGCTTGCGATTGCGCGCGGGCGTTAGCCGCCGCTGTGAGAGTTGTTTGTCTGACCTGTTCAAGCCTAGGGGAGGACGTTTTAGTAAGCAACCTGACTATTGACCAACGCTGGGATGCTGATTGCTTAACGATCGAATATCGATAGAATCACATTGTTGTTCGATAAAAAGGAGCTCACATGGGAAAGCTAACAATCCTCGCGTTGCGGGTAGTTATTGCGATGGTTTTGGCTGGCTCACTGTTCGTTCAGGTGTGGATGGTGCCGCTGTTCTCTGCCGACCTTGTTGAGGCTGGCGCCCCCGACGGTCCACGTATCGCACTGCTGGTGATCGTGGTCCTGGGGATTCTCTGTGTTCAGGTTGTTGCAGTCTGCGTGTGGCGTTTGCTCACGATGGTGCGCCGGGGAACGGTCTTCTCCCACGCGGCCTTCCGGTTCGTAGACGTGATCTTCGGAGCTGTTTCCATTGCCGCAGTGTTGATGTTCGGCATCGCGGTGATCTTGGCTCCGGGCGATATTGCGCCCGGGATTGTGCTGTTGATTTGCGGGGCTTCGCTGATGATCGGCGGTGTGGCGCTTCTTGTTTTGGTGATGCGGGCGCTGCTTGCCCAAGCTGTGGAACGCGACGTGGAAGCGGCACGCTTGCGCTCCGAGCTCGACGAGGTGATCTGATGCCCATCATCGTGGACATCGACGTCATGCTGGCCAAGCGGAAGATGCCCGTGGGCGTGCTCGCTGAACGGGTTGGAATCACACCTGCCAACTTGGCTGTGCTGAAGAATGGGCGGGCAAAGGCAGTGCGGTTTACTACGCTCGAAGCGCTGTGCGAGGTGCTGGAATGTCAGCCAGGGGATCTGCTGCGGTGGGAAGCTGAGGTAGAGGAGGACGCCGGGGCGGCCTAACCCCCTATTTCTTCTTCCCGGTCCTCTTCGCCGCAGCGTTCATCGCGGACTTCACGGCAGGAGGCAACCCAGCCGTTTCCGTCTCGGGCTCCGCAACCGTGCCGCGCCAGCGAGCCAAGCCCTTCATGCCGTGGTAGATCACCAGGGCGGCGGCAGACCCCAAGGCAATGCCCGTGAACTTCAGCTCGCCAATAGTCCACGTGTAATCCGCAATGCCGATAATCAGGGCAACAGCAGCCGTGGTCAGGTTGATCGGGTTGGAGAAGTTGACCTTGTTCTGCACCCAGATCTTCACGCCGAGCACACCGATCATGCCGTACAGCATGGTCGCAGCGCCGCCGAGGACGCCGGCCGGGACGGTTGCGATCAGTTCGCCGAATTTCGGGGAGAAGCTCAGCAGAATGGCGAAGATACCGGCAACCCAGTAGGCCGCCGTCGAGTAGACCTTGGTGGCGGCCATGACGCCAATGTTTTCCGCGTACGTCGTGGTACCGGAACCGCCGCCGAGGCCGGCAAGTACGGTCGCGGCGCCGTCGGCCATCAGCGCGCGTCCGGAGACGCCGTCGAGGTTTTGACCGGTCATCGCAGCCACAGACTTTACGTGTCCCACGTTCTCGGCCACCAGAACCAGCACCACCGGCACGAACAAGCCCACGACCCCGATGTGGAACTCGGGCGTCTGGAACAGGGGCAGGCCCACCCACGCGGCCGCATCCATCTTTTCGTAGCTGACCTCGCCGCGCATCATCGCCACGAGATACCCGACCACGACGCCCACCAGAATGCTCAGGCGCCCCAGGATTCCGCGGAAAAGGACGCTGACCAGGATGATCGTCACCAGGGTTACCAAGGCGGTTACCGGTGCGAGGTCGAAGTTGTTTTTCGCGGCCGGCGCCAGATTGAGGCCGATCAGCGCGACGATCGCGCCTGTGACGATCGGCGGCATGAGCCGGTTGATCCATTCGGCGCCAAACTTCTGGACCACGGCCCCAATAAGCGCCAGTACGACGCCGGCAAGCACCACGCCGCCCAAAGCGCCACTAACGCCGTACTGTTGCTGGGACGCCATGATCGGGGCGATGAAAGCGAAGCTGGAACCCAGGTAGCTGGGCACGCGGCCCTTGGTGATGATGAGGAAAAGCAGCGTGCCGATGCCCGAGAAGAGCAATGTGGTGGCGGGCGGCATGCCGGTAATGATCGGTACCAGGAACGTCGCACCGAACATCGCGACCACGTGCTGCATGCCGATGCCAATGGTGAGGGGCCAAGCAAGCCGCTCGTCGGGCGAGACCACGTGGCCGGGCCGGACCGACTTCCCGTTGCCGTGGAGCTTCCATTTGGTGCCGAGCATGCTCATGGCGGGCCTTCCTCAGAAGAATGTTGGGATTCGGTGCAACATTACCGCCATTGTGGGGCCTGCTCTACGCGCCTCGCGCTCGGAATGGCGCGCAAATCAGGCCCCGCAACGCAAGGAAACGACACGCGGAGTCATTCACTGTGCCCAACGTCACGGGCCGTCACGGGAAGAGGACATGTGAAGTTGAAGTTGCAACCATGGAAAGCAGAAGTGCCCGGCCACCCCAGGGCCAGGGCCCAGCGAAAGGTTTACGAATGACGATCGCCCACGAAGAAGCAGTCATTGACGCCGCAGCAGTCGACGCCATTTTTGCCGAAGCCCGCACCGCAAACAGCTTTGCCGGTGAGGTCACCGACGAGCAGGCCCGCGCCATCTACGAGCTCACCAAGTTTGGCCCCACTGCCTTTAACTCCCAGCCGCTCCGCGTCACGTACGTGCGTTCGGACGAGGCCCGCGCCAAGCTGGTTGACGCGCTCTCCAAGGGCAACCAGGCCAAGACCGCCTCGGCTCCGCTGGTCGCCATCCTGTCCTACGACACCGATTGGCAGGGCCAGTGGGACAAGTTCCTCCCCGCCTACGGCGCCCCCAAGGCAATGTACGACGCCGATCCCGCCTTCGCTGCCTCAACCGGCAACAACAACGCCCACCTGCAGGCCGGCTACTTCATTCTGGCCGTGCGCTCACTCGGTTTCGCTGCTGGCCCGATGACCGGCGCTGACTTCGCCGCCATCGATACTGAGTTCTTCCCCGCCGGCGACCAGAAGAGCTTCCTCGTGGTCAACATCGGCCAGCCCGGCCCGGACGCCTGGGGCGAAGCCAAGCCGAAGTTTGCGTACGAAGAGGTTGTCCGCACCGTTTAGTCTTTCCAACTTTTCCGCCGATGCTCTCGTACAGGATGTGCGAGAGCATCGGCGCTTAAGGGTCAGGATGTGAGCGAGGATCCGGGGGTTTGGATGCTCTCTCACATCCTGCGGCTATTTCGGCATCCCTCTCGCAGATCCCGTCAGTTCTGACCCGCTGAGTGGCAAACTATGCCTATGCGGAACCTCATCTGGGTGGCATTTACGGAGCCCGTGCGGCCAGGGCTGGTGTTTCCGCGCAGCGACTGGCCCCTCCACATCACGTTGTTAAGGTTCGACGTCGGAACTGACGTGAGTGCCGACGTCGCCGATGTCCTCGCTGACTTGGCCGAGGCGCCGGTCCAGGGAGCCCTCGGAACGCAACTGACCATTGGGGAAGAAGCGGGCTTCGGCCACATGGGATCGATTCCCGTGAGCTTGGTGGAACAAAACCCGTTGCTCCAAGGCCTGCACGAGGAGCTCTTCGACGCCGTGGTCAGCGTGGGCGGGCGCATCGCTACGCCGAATTACGTCCTTGAACGTTACCGACCACACATCTCGCATCACGACGGCAAACGCCCAAAGCCGGGAGACGTCGTCGTGCTTGACCAGGTGGCGCTGGTGGACATGGCGCCGGAAGGCAACCACACCATCCGGCGCATCCTCAGGCTCTGGACGCAGGACGCCGCAGAGGCTGAGGACTCGCAAACCGCATAAGGACGCGAATCAGAGCCTAGGCAATGACCCCATCCACCAAAGCCTTGGCTTCCTCCTGCACCTTGGCCAGGTGATCGGCGCCCTTGAAGGACTCCGCGTAGATCTTGTACACATCCTCGGTGCCGGAGGGGCGGGCAGCGAACCATGCGTTCTCGGTAACAACCTTCAGGCCGCCGATTGAAGCGCCGTTGCCGGGTGCTTCCGTGAGCTTGGCGATGATGTCTTCGCCGGCCAGTGAAGTAGCCGTGACGTCCGCCGCGGAGAGCTTGCCAAGCTTGGCCTTCTGCTCACGGGTGGCGGCGGCGTCGATGCGCGCGTAGACGGGTGCGCCGAACTGGTCGGTGAGTCCCTTGTACAGCTGCGACGGCGACTTACCCGTGACAGCCGTGATTTCCGAGGCCAGCAGGGCCAGAAGGATGCCGTCCTTGTCCGTGGTCCACACACTGCCGTCGCGCTTGTTAAAGGAAGCGCCGGCCGATTCCTCGCCACCGAACGCACCCTCGCCGGACAGCAGGCCCGGAACGAACCACTTGAATCCGACGGGAACTTCAACCAGCTTGCGGCCGAGTCCTGCGGCTACGCGGTCGATGATCGAGGACGAAACCAGCGTCTTACCGACCACGGATTCGGGATTCCAGCCGCTGCGGTTCCGGTACAAGTAGTCGATGGCGACAGCGAGGTAGTGGTTCGGGTTCATGAGTCCACCGTCCGGCGTGACGATGCCGTGACGGTCAGCGTCGGCGTCGTTACCCGTGGCGACGTCGTAGGCGGCAGTACCATCGGCGCCCACAGACATGCGCTTGATGAGTGATGCCATAGCCGACGGCGAGGAGCAGTCCATGCGGATCTTCTCGTCCCAGTCCAGGGTCATGAAAGCCCACTGGGGGTCGACGGTGGGGTTCACGACCGTCAGGTTGAGCTGGTGACGCTCACCGATTTCGCCCCAGTAGTCAACGGACGCGCCGCCCATGGGATCGGCACCGATGCGGACACCGGCGTTGCGGATCGCGTCAAGATCCAGGACGGACGGGAGATCGTCAACGTAGCTGCTGAGGAAGTCGAACTTTCCGGTGGTGTCCGCATTCAAGGCATCATTCAAGGGAATGCGCTTGACGCCCCGGAGGCCGTTCTCAAGGAGCTGGTTGGCGCGTTCGGCGATCCACCCTGTGGCGTCCGTGTCGGCCGGTCCGCCGTGCGGGGGGTTGTACTTGAAGCCACCGTCGCCTGGCGGGTTGTGGCTGGGCGTGACAACAATGCCGTCAGCCTGCGGCGTTCCCGGTGCGGCTTCGCGGTTGTACTTGAGGATGGCGTGGCTCAGTGCGGGCGTGGGCGTGTAGCCGTGGCGCGCATCCACGAGCACCGTGACGCCGTTGGCCGCGAGCACCTCCAAAGCGGAGTTCTGCGCGGGCTCGCTCAGGGCGTGGGTGTCCCGCCCGATGAACAACGGCCCGGTGATGCCCTGGCGGCCGCGGTATTCAACGATTGCCTGCGTGATCGCGAGGATGTGCGGCTCGTTGAACGACGACTTCAAGCTGGATCCGCGGTGGCCCGACGTTCCAAACGCCACGCGTTGCGCGGGATCGCCCAAATCCGGGGTGACGTCGAAGTACGCGTCCAGCAGGGCTGTGATGTCAACAAGGTCCTGGGGAAGGGCAACTGTGCCCGCTCGGCTAGCCATGTCGTCCAGCATGCCAGACCACCGCGCCCCCTGACAGGAAATGTCCCGGGATGCCGCCCCTGTGACGCAGAATGGCGGCGATGTGGCGCCGGATGAGCCAAAGATTTACCTCGCGTTTACGAGCGGCGGCTTTAGTGGGAGGATTCCGCCCCGTCGGCGTTCCAGATAATGGGCCAAACCCGGAAAGCGGGTCGCCTTATGCGGCGAACGTCGCGGCGGTAGGGTGGGAAACGAAGACTTAGCGAGGGGGATTCCCATGTCAGATCAACCATCCAAGGGCAACGAGGACAAACCGGCGGGCTACGAACCGCCGCAGTACATCCCGCCCGCCGAATTCAGCGCACCGGAGCAGAGCTCACAGACGCAGCCGCTTCCGCCGTACGATCAGGGCGCGTACACGCAGAACGCCCAGGGCCAGAACGACTTCTACACGCAGCCGCTCCCGCCCACAAGCCAGAGCAGCGGCCAGAGCGGCGCAAGCCAGGCCTCATACACACCCGGTGATTACAGCCAGCCGGCCCCATCGCCCTATGGCCAGCCGCCGAGCCCTTACGGCCAGAGCCAGTACAACCAGACCCCGTACCAGCAGCAGCCCTATGGGCAGCAGAACCCGTACGGCCAGCCCGCTTACTACGCCATGCCCACGCAGCCCAAGGGCCTGAGCATCGCGAGCATGTGCTGCGGCATTGCAACGTTTGTGGGCTTTGGGTTCTTCATCCTGCCGCAAATCGCAGCAGTGGTCCTGGGCCACCTTGCCCTCAACCGCGAACCGGCTGGCAAGGGCATGGCGCTTGCCGGCCTGATCATGGGTTATGTCGGCGTGGCTATCACGGTGGTGGTCTTGATCTTCTTCTTCGCCGCGATCGGGGCATCAACCAGCAGGTACAACTACTAACGCTCACTGCGCCCCTCGCGGGGGCAGCTGTGCATAAACGCGTACGACGGCGACCCTTACGTCGGGTGGGAATCCCACCGAGCGTAAGGGTCGCCGTCGTTGTTAAGCGCAAACCGGGTCGGTCAGTTGCCGTGAGCGACGCCGGAATTCGAAGGCCCTAAAGCCAGCTACCTCACCCCACCCATTAGCTTCTTGATGGCCGGGGATCCAGCGGCGAGGGCCACAGCCAACACCACAGCCACACCGCCGATGCCCAGGAAGTACGGGAGTTCGTCGTCGGGGTTGTAAAGGCCCGCAAGGATGCCTGCCAGCGTGGTGCCCAGGGAGACGGACAGGAAAAACAGCGCCACCATCTGGGTGTGGAAAGCCTGCGGGGCGAGTTTGGTGCTCACGGATAGGCCAATGGGGGAGAGGAAGAGCTCTGCCAGGGTGAACAGGAACAGGATTCCTACCAGTGCCAGCAGCGGTGTCTTGCCCTCGCCAGCCAGCGGGATGAACGCAAGGAACGCCAGTCCCATGATGAGCAGGCCTGCCGAGAACTTCAGCGGGGAACTCGGCTGCTTGGAACCAAGCTTGGTCCACAGGGCTGCCATGACACCGGCGAAGATGATGATGAACACAGGGTTGATGGACTGGACCCATGCGGCTGGCATTTCCCAACCGAACAGGTTGCGGTCCAGTTTCTCCTCGGAGTAGACGGCGATGAACGTGAACTGCTGCTGGAACAGTGCCCAGAACGCGGCCGATGCGATGTACAGCGGGATGAAGGCCAGCACGCGTTTGCGCTCCAAGCCTGTGACTTTGGCGCTGCGGAAGATCAGGAAAAGGTAAATCACCGAGGCCCCGATGGCAGCGTAGGCCATGCTGCGTGCCAGGTTGTCAGCGTTAACGGTGCCCGTGCCGAGCAGTACGCCGATCACGATCAGGATGCCCAGGAAAATCAGCCCGTACCGGGTGCGGTCAGCAGCCGGGAGCGGGTTGGGAACGCGGTGGGCTTCCTCGGGAAGCTTGTTGCGGCCCAGCGAGTATATGACCAGGCCGATCGCCATGCCCACTGCCGCTGCGCCGAAGCCCCAGTGGAAGCCGTTGCTCTCCTGGAGCCAGCCGGTGACCAGCGGGCCGATGAGCCCGCCGATGTTGATGCCCATGTAGAAGATGGAGAAACCGGCGTCGCGGCGTTCGTCCTTCTCGCCGTACAGGCTGCCGACCAGCGCCGTCGCGTTGGCCTTCAGGCCACCGGAGCCGATCCCCACAAGCACCAGGCCTGCGATCAATCCGGGAATACCGGGCAGGAGGGCCAGTGCGATGTGGCCGGCCATGATCATGAGGGCGGAGCCGAAGAGGACTTTTTCAGAGCCAAAGAGACGGTCGGCGAGCCAGGCGCCCAGAATCGTGGACAAGTAAACGCCGCCACCATACGCGCCGACCAAGCCTGCGGCGAGGCCCTTGTCGATGGAAAGCCCGCCTTGGTCCGCGGTGAAGTACATGTAGTAAAGCAAGATGCCCTGCATGCCGTAGAAGGAGAATCGCTCCCACATCTCCACGGAGAAGAGGCTGGCCAGCATCTTTGGGTGGCCGAAGAATGACGTATCGCCCGATGGTTTTTGGGGCGTAGCCGTGGTTAGAGGTGTGCTCATTTCCTCAATGCTGGCATTGACTGCGGGCATTGTCACATCGATGGATGCCCATGGCAACCACTTTCCATATGGTAGACAACCACTCAAACCCGCTTACTGAAAGGCCTCCAGAATCGCGGCGAGCTGAAGAAGCTGCAGCTCAGATCCCATTTTGCCAATGAGCTGGATACCCATCGGCAGCCCGCTCTCCGTAAGAAACACAGGAATGCTTATCGCCGGCAATCCGCACACATTGACCATGGAGGACCAAGGCGCGTACTCGCACTGTCTTCTGTAGTCCTCGTCCGCGTCACCGGCCCACTCGCTCGGCCAAGGCTCGCTGCTGTGGCCGCCGCCCGTGAACCAGCCGATCGGGCGCGGTGTCTGCGCCAGCGTGGGCATGAGGATGACGTCCCACTCTGCGTATTGCGCAATCGTGTCGTGCTCGAACTGTCGCAGGAAACCGAGGGCTTCATTGACCTTCAACGCGCTGCGCTGCTGCGCACGACGCCGGAATGTCCGCGTGAGCGGGGTCAGCAAGGCCTCCCGCTGGGGTGCTATTCGGGCATTCCCGACGCCGGCAGTCCAGGCTGCGGTGAACGCCTCGGGGTAGCGGTTGTCGTAGCGGACCTCCGCTTCCGCAACACGGTGCCCCGCCTCCTCAAGTAGCTTGATTCCCCGCGCAAGGGCGTCCAATGCTTCCTGTTCCACCTCGAAAGGGAACACTCCGGCCCATGGGCTATCCAGGCTCACGCCCACCTTGAGTGGCATTGGAGCGTGATCAACGTTGGCGAGATAACCGCCGTCGGGCGCTTGTTCGCGGGGGACCAGCGCGTCCATCAGCAGGGCAGCGTCCGCCGCCGTGCGTGCCAACGGTCCGGCGACCACCAATTTAGCTGCATCGCCCGCGCTCGCTCCCGATGGCACCACGCCGCGCCCCGGCTTGAGCCCCATCAGTCCACAGGCGCCGGCGGGAATCCGGATGGAACCGCCGCCGTCGGTCCCGGGAGCGAACGGAACCATCCCAGCTGCCACGGCCGCAGCGCTTCCGCCCGACGACCCGCCCGAACTTCGGCTTAGGGAATGGGGATTGCGCGACGGCGGTGCAATGCGGTTTTCGCTGTACGCGGTGAGTCCGAACTCCGGAACTTGCGTCTTGCCCAGCGAGATGGCGCCTTGGCCTCTTAAAGTGGCTGCGAGGGCGCCGTCCTCCGGCGCAGGTTTGTGCTCCAAAGCGGCGCTGCCGTGGGTGGTGGGAACGCCGGCTACGTCCGTAAGGTCTTTGAACGCCAAGGGCACGCCATGCAGCAGCGGCAATTCGGAGAGGCGGCCCTCGCGGCGCAGTTTCGAACGGAGGTTGTCCGCGGTGCTGGCATCGGCCATCGCTTGCTCTGCTGTGACTGCAATGAAAGCGCCCAAATGCTTGTTGCGGGCCTCGATGACGGACAGGAAATGGTCGGCGGCATCCCGTGCCGAGAGCTCGCCGGCTGCGAGGGCATCGCGAAGCGCCACAGCCGTGAGGGCCTGCGGGGAGAGATCAACCAAGGAAACGAGACTCCAACCGTTCCTCCACAGCGATGGCGTCAACGCTTTCGCCAGCACCGGCAGTAACCCGGAAAGCGGCCTTGTTCTTGACTTCGGACACCACCTCCACGAGCTTGGTGCCCTGGTAAACCAGGCCCACGCCGTCGTCCGTGCAATGCGCCTCGCCCAGCGTGCCGTTGGCCACGAGCTTGTGGATGGCAGGAGCACGGCGTGGTTCGGAATCGTAATGGACGCCGTTGGCATAGGGAAGGAAGCCAAGCGCATTGGTCACGGGCTGCAATTCAGGGCCGAAGGAATCCGTCACGCCGCTCTTGAACCAACAGATGGAACCCGCGGAAACCCCGGCCAGGACCACGCCGCTTTCCCAAGCCTTCCGCAAAATTCCATCCAGGCCGTGTGCCCGCCATACGGCAAGCAGGTTGACCACCGAACCACCGTGGACCCACACCACGTCCTGCTCCAGAAGATGCGCTTCGGGGTCCTCAATATTGGGCATGGTGAAGAGGTTGAGATGAGCGAAATCAAATCCGGCAATGCGGGCCGCCTGATCCATCTCTGCCGCCCACCAGCGTTGGTCACCTGATGCAGTACCAATGTGGGTCACGCGGGGTGCGCGGCCACTTACCCCGGATAACTCCACGGCGTAGTGCATGAGGTGGTCGAACTCGATGCGGGTCCGGCTGCCTGGCCTGTAACCGCCGGATGTTGCGAGGATGGTGGGTTGGCCAGCCGCCATGGTCCTGCTCCTAACAGCCGATTCATGGGAGTCTTTGCGTCCCAGTCTTAGTGTCGCAACCGCGGGGCGCAAGCGGCGTCCCGCTTCGTGGCTGCTGCGACTAGGCTGGATGATGACCTGAATCGATGGGAAGGAACCGCCATGAGCGACTTCGAAACCGTGCCTGTGGGCGATATTCCGGCTGATGCCAGCATCCTGGACGTTCGTGAGGACTATGAATGGGTTGCCGGACACGCTGAGGGCGCACGGCATATCCCTATGGACCAGCTGCCGGCCCGCCTGGATGAACTGGATCCCGATGACGATCTCTTCGTCATCTGCCGAACCGGTGGCCGTTCCTTCCGCGTAGTCCAGTGGCTCGTGGGCCAGGGCTACTCAGCGGTGAATGTAGCCGGCGGGATGGACATGTGGTTCGAAGCCGGCCGGCCAATGGTCTCGGACAACGGTCTCAAACCAGTGGTGCTTTAACATTCGGCACGCCCGTCCCGCGCATATAACCAGCAAGGAATATTCAATGTCAGCACTCACCTACACGTTCCTGGGGCCGGAGGGAACGTTCACTGAGACCGCCCTCATGCAGGTCCCCGGCGCCGCTGATGCCTCCCGCATTCCTTGCACCAACGTGAACACGGCGCTCGAGCGGGTGCGCAACGGTGAGGCCGACGCCGCCATGGTTCCCATCGAAAACTCGGTGGAGGGTGGCGTGACTGCCACCCTGGATGCCATTGCCACCGGCCCGGAACTCCGGATCATCCGCGAGGCCCTCGTTCCTATTACGTTCGTCCTCGTGGCGAGACCCGGCGTCGTGGTTTCTGACATAAAGCGCATCTCCACCCACGGCCACGCGTGGGCCCAATGCCGCCTCTGGGTGGAGGAAAACATTCCGAACGCGGATTATGTCCCCGGTTCCTCTACCGCTGCATCGGCCATGGGCCTCCTGGAAGGAGATGCCCACTACGACGCCGCCATTTGCGCACCGCTAATTGCGGGGGAGCAGCCTGGACTCAACGTTCTGGCCGAAAACATCGGCGACAACCCGGACGCAGTCACCCGCTTTATCCTGGTGAGCCGGCCGGGTACTTTGCCCGAACGCACGGGTGCGGACAAGACCACGGTTGTTGTCCCGCTGCCGGAAGACCACCCCGGTGCACTCATGGAAATCCTGGACCAGTTCGCTTCGCGAGGGGTCAACCTGAGCCGGATCGAATCACGCCCCACCGGCCAGTACCTTGGCCACTATTTCTTCAGCATCGATGCCGACGGCCATGCGTCGGATTCCCGTGTTGCTGATGCCTTGGCGGGTCTTCACAGAATCAGCCCGGCAACCCGTTTCCTGGGCTCGTACGCGCGCGCCGATAAGCAAGCTGCGGTGGTTGCCCCTCACACTTCTGACGCCGCCTTTGCCTCTGCTCATGCGTGGGTCCAGTCGATTCTTAAGGGCTAGGCTGCGCTGTTGCCGGCACTAAATTATTGAACCTTCAACCCCTTTCGCGTTGCTGCAAGTGTGCGTATGCTTGCCTGATCCATAAACGATGGATGAATGCCAAAAAGAAGGGAGCGGTCATGTCTGTCCACCGAGATGACAAAGACGGCCAGGGCATGATCGTCAATCCCAAGCCCTCCGGCGAGAACAAGGACGACTGGGACGGCGACGAAGCTGACCGCGCGGATCGACTCCGTTTTGAAGAAGAACAAGCGATGATCCGTGAGCAGGCCGAGGCCCGGGCTGCAGCGAAGGCGGCGGCCGAAGCAGCCGCAGCGAATGCGGCGCAACCGGAGAAGGGCGCAGTCTAGAGGGTTTGAGCCTTCGGTACCCGCACCAATAGTGAACCCGGCTGGACCTGAACGGTGACCTCCGTGGCCTCGCCCGCGGGGTCGCCGTCGAGTTGCGTCGCCATGGGTTCCTGGCTGCGAATGGTGACCTTGCCGGAGCGATAGAAATTCATCACCGGCAAATTCCGCTTGTGCTTGAACAGGATCTTCGCATACATGGCGATCCATCCGAGGGCGCTGCGGGGGCTCATGACGACGATATCCAGCATGCCGTCGTCGATCATGGCTTCCGGGATGAAATCAATACCTCCCGGAATCAGGCCACAGTTGGCGAAAAGCACGCTGCGGATTTTCCGGGCCTGTTCCGGCTGGTCATCCATGGTGATGGTGACGCGCTTGCGGCGGCCGGGGAGATGCCGGACTCCCGCCTCTGTGTAGGCCAGCCAACCCACGCTCTTCTTCAGGTCTTCCTTGGTATCGCCCAAAACCTCGGCGTCCAGGCCCATTCCGGCGATCACAAGGAACGTATGGGTGGACGATTCTCCGGTAATGCCGTTGTCTATGGCCATGCTGGCGGTGTCAATAAAGCGCTGATGCCCAAAGAGGGCGATCTGGATGCAGTCGGCGATGTCGTTGACGTCCAGATCGACATTGCGGGCCAGGAGGTTGCCGGTGCCCAGCGGAATGAGGCCCATCGCCACGCCCTTATGCGCCAGCGACTCAGCCACCACACGCACTGTACCGTCGCCACCGCACGCAAGAACGACGTCGGCCCCGTACTCCAGCGCTTGGCGGGACTGCCCGTACCCGGGATCCTCAACAGTGGTTTCAAAGAATTTCGGGCTGTCCCAACCGGCGAGGTCGCAGGCGTCGATGATCGCTTGCCGGGCCTCGAGAGACTTGTTTTTCACCGGGTTGAGGATGACCGCAACCTTCTGGTGCCCTGGCTCCGGCTTGTGGGTGTCCTCCCGGACCGCGCTCCTGACGTGACGGGCTCTCAATCGGCGCACACCCCACCAACTGGAGACGGCAAACGCCACGCCCCCAGCGAGAATCACGTACAGGATCCAGTCGCTCATGGTGCTCCAACACTATCGTCCCGGGTAGTGCTGATTTCACGATGTTCTCTCGGCGCTTGCGCGCTGCAGCGTCCGCACGGGAAATCAGCGGCCCATTCGATACTCTTGTGTGGTGATCGACGTAAAAGACCTCAGCGAAAATCCGGACAAGTTCCGTGCCAGCCAGCGCGCCCGTGGCGCCGACGAGTCTGTTGTGGACGCGATCATCTCCGCAGACTCCGATCGCCGCGCCGCGCTGATCCGCCATGAGACCCTCCGCGCCGAGCAGAACGCCTTCGGCAAGAAGGTTGCCCAGGCAAAGGGCGAGGAAAAGCAGGCCCTGCTGGCCGAGGTCAAGGAACTGGCCAACTCGGTGAAGGCCGCTTCCGCCGAAGCCGCTGCTGCCCAAGCCAAGCAGGAAGAGCTGCTCCGCACCATCCCCAACCTGATCGTGGATGGCGTTCCCGAGGGCGGCGAGGACGATTACGTTGTGGTCAAGACGGTGGGCACGCCGCGCGAATTCACGGATTTCGAGCCGAAGGACCACCTGGAAATCGGCGAACTTATCGGCGCGATCGACATGGAACGCGGCGCCAAGGTCTCGGGCGCGCGCTTCTACTTCCTCCGCGGCGTTGGCGCCCGACTGGAAATGGCGCTCCTGCAGATGGCCATGGACCAGGCCATCGAGGCAGGCTTCGTCCCGATGATTACGCCCACTTTGGTGCGCCCGGAGACCATGCAGGGCACGGGCTTTGACGTAAAGCACGACGCCGAGATCTACCGTCTCGCTGAAGACGACCTTTACCTTGTGGGAACCTCGGAGGTGGCCCTCGCGGGCTACCACGCAGACGAGATCCTGGACCTCTCCGCCGGCCCCATCCGCTACGCCGGCCAGAGCTCCTGTTACCGTCGCGAGGCCGGTTCGCACGGCAAGGACACCCGGGGCATCATCCGTGTGCACCAGTTCAACAAAGTGGAGATGTTCATTTACACCACGGTTGAAGAAGCAGCGGCAGAGCACGAACGCCTGCTTGCCTGGGAAGAGGAAATGCTGGCCAAGTGCGAGCTTCCGTACCGCGTGATCGACACAGCTGCGGGCGACCTAGGCATGTCCGCGGCACGCAAGTTCGATTGCGAAGCCTGGGTTCCTACCCAGAACGCCTACCGCGAGCTCACGTCCACCTCCAACTGCACCACGTTCCAGGCCCGCCGCCTGAACATCCGCGAACGCGTGATCAACGAGGAAGGCGTTGCCAAGGGTACCCGCGCTGTGGCAACCCTGAATGGCACCCTTGCCACCACCCGCTGGATCGTTGCGCTGTTGGAGCACCACCAGAACCCGGACGGCTCGGTCAACGTTCCCAAGGCGCTGCAGAAGTACATTGGTGGGCTTGAGGTTCTGCCGGTCCTGTAGTTCTCTCCGCGGATCCCGCCCTTGTTCGTTTCACCCGCCCTTGTAGGTCGGGAGCAGCGAACAAGAGCGGGATTTTTGCTGCCACTTGTCCTCCACAGGTCCCGTTGTCCACATAGGGGTTTTCCGGTCCAGAGGCAGGGAATCGTTGCAGGCACAGTGGAGCGATGAACATACCCCCTGGCCTCATTGAGACGCCTGCACTGCTGCGAACGGGAATCACCACGGACTCCATCCATCGGAAATTCCGCGCCGGCGAATTGGTGCGGGTCCGGCGAGGCTACTACGTGGAGACGTCCCGCTGGCTCGAAGCCAAACCCTGGGACCGCTTCGCGTGGTCGTTGGCCGCAGCATCCCGGGCTGTACCTGGCTTGATACTGTGCCGTGAAACTGCGGCTTTCGCGATGGGAATACCCGTTCTGCGTACGCCGACCCATGTGGAATGTATAACGGCAGCTTCCAGCAGATCGGGTCGCGGCCGGCCCACCCTGTCTGTCCTTGGGCAGAGCCCGGCGGCGCGGAAGATCCGCCAAGAGGGTGGGTTTCCTCTGCGATTTCACCTGGGCAAAGAGCGAAATCCTGACATGGTGGGAGGGTATGCGTGCACTGCCCTGGTGCAAACTGTCTTGGACGTAGCATTTACGTCACGCCTTAGTCAGTCCCTCGTGGTGGCCGACGGAGCTGCGCGGGAAATGTGGAAACAGGGCAGGCTGGACCTTCATGGAAGCCTCATGGATGTGGACGGCATCGCGATCGCAGTGCGTGGGAATCAGAACGCGAGTGCCCGTCGTCGTGCGGAAGTTGCCTTGTCCTTGGCCACGCCGTTATCCGAGTCAGCCGGTGAGTCTTACAGCCGGGCGGCCTTCCATTACCTCGGCTTCCAACAGCCCGAGCTTCAACACCGCTTCACTGATGCCAACGGATTCATTGGCAGGGCTGACTTTTGGTGGCCTCCGTCCAGTGGGCGAAGGGGTGTAGTGGGTGAGTTTGACGGCAAGGGGAAGTACCTTGACGCCGAGCTCAGAAACGGCGCAACCCCTGAAGAGGTCCTTTACAAAGAGAAGCTGAGGGAGGACCGGATTCGCGCCCTCGGATTCGGTTTCGTGCGTTGGGGTTGGCCTCATGTGGAGAATCCGGAGAGGCTCCGCCGAAAATTGCTGCAAGGGGGCCTGTCTCCGGCTCGAGATGCTGGACGGATTCCCTGGAACCTGCCCAGGCCAGGATGAGCCCCATCTTGTTCGCAACGCCCAACCTTGTAGGCAGGGACCCGCGAACAAGGGCGGGATCTGGCAGCGGGGGCCGCGCGGAGTGTTCACGCGGCGTTAATCCGGTGCTGTGTCCCCGGTCCTAGTGCGGTGTCAGAGGTGTCTGCTCTACTGGAACCATGACTATTTTGACTGACACTCCAGTTGCTGGCATCGATGACCAGCCAAATAACAACAACAAACTCATGATCGCATTGGACGTTGACGGCACGCTCGTGGACCACGACGGCCACATGTCTCCAGAGGTTAGGGCGGCTGCGCAGGAGGTAGTCGCGAGCGGACACGACGTCATGATCGCCACCGGCCGGTCGCTGAATGCAACGCTCCCCATCATTGAGCAAATCGGCTTGGAACGTGGCTACGCGGTGTGCTGCAATGGCGGCGTTACTCTCCGGCTGGATCCGGGCCTCAACGCAGGCTACGAAATCATCCACAAGGCAACGTTCGATCCCGCTCCCGCGCTGAAGGCCCTGCGCGAACGCCTCCCCAACGCCAAGTACGCGCTGGAGGATGAAGACGGGAACTTCCTCTCCACGGAGCGCTTCCAGGATGCCAGCTTTGGCGTCGAGGCAATCGGCGTGGACTTCCAGACCATGTTGGAGGCCACGGCCGTACGCGTGGTGGTCTTCAGCAGTGACAACACCTCGGACGACTTCAACCACGCCATCCGTCACATCGGCCTTTCCGGCGTGACGTACTCGGTGGGTTGGACTGCATGGCTGGACATTGCAGCGGAGGGCGTGACGAAGGCCAGTGCGCTGGAGGCACTGCGCCAGAGGATCGGCACGGAACAGGTCAACACGGTGGCAGTGGGCGATGGCCGCAACGACATCGAGATGCTGACATGGGCCGGCAGGGGAGTGGCCATGGGCCAGGCTCCCGAAGAAGTGATCGCCGTTGCGGACGAGGTCACTGCGTCAGTATTCGACGACGGCGCCGCCCTGGTACTGCGCAGCCTCCTGTAACAGCCGCACGGCTAAGCCCGGAGGCGGGGCGCGTTAGTCCACCCGGCCCCGCCAAGCACCCGTTTCCTGGCCGCGGTCCTCGATGAATTCCTTGAATTTCTCCAGGTCCGCGGCCACCTGCATCTCGTCGGCGGAAAGCGCGGCGCCTGCCTTCTCCACGAATCCTTCGGGCTCCCATTCCAGTGTCACGTTGACGCCGCAGTGCTGGGGTCCGAGGTTGTCGAAGCGGACTGTGCCGGCGTTACGTGGTGCGTCGATGCTCTCCCACGCAATGACGGAATCCGGAACTTGTTGGGTGATGCGGGCATCATATTCGCGCCGGACTCCGCCCACCTTGGTTGAGAAGTGCAGCGTTGAATCGTTGATCTGGCGGACGTTCTCCACGCCGCTCATGAACTCGGGGAACTTCTCGAACTGGGTCCACTGGTTGTAGGCGACCGAAACTGGTACCTCTACCTCGATGGCTTTCGTGACGGTTTGCATGAGAGACACCTCGATTTGGATTGTTGTGGGCTAGGTGGGGGGTTAAGTGAAATGGGATTGAACCGGGCCGCCGCCGGCTGAGTCGACGATTGCCTGTGCAACGTCCCGGAGCTTGACGTTCCGGTTGCTGGAGGCTTTTTTGATGAGCTCAACGGCTTCAGCTTGGCTGCATCTGTTTTGGGCGATGATGATGCCTGTGGCGACGTCGATGACCGTCCGGGATGCCATGGCCGCACGAAGGTTGGCGGCGGTTTGGCTGTGCTGCGCAATCAGCACTGCCAGTTGCAGGCCCTTGGATGCCTGCTGGACATAATCAGTGGCGCGTTGAACGGCGGCCTGGTCGAAGCCGTTGGGGCGTTCGGAGTAGAGGTTCAAGCCTGCCCGGGCGGTGTCATCCGTAAGCGGGAAAGGAACGGCGAGCACAGAATGAACACCATTCGCCAGGGCGAGGTCGTTGTACTCCGGCCAAGTGTTGTCTTTTTCGAAGTTCGGAATATGCACCAGTGTGCCGTGCCTGCAGCAATGGATACACGGGCCGTCGGCGAATTGGTACTGGAGTTCGTCGAGCATCTGCGCCCGTTCGCTGCTGCTTGCCACTGTGGCTGCGGCCCGATGCCGAAGCAGAGTGATACCGCAAAATACTTCGTTGTCAGGTTTGGTGAACAGCGCCGCTGAGTGGCGCGCCAGCTCGCCGAGGAAGGCCTCCACATCGGGTGTATCCAGAAGCAGATCCTGGATTTCCGCAGCTACAAGATGCGGTTCGGTGAGTTGTTGGTTTTCCACGTGGATCTCCGATCCCTGGATGAGGCTACTCTTCGAGCGTAGTCCTGAATACCCGTTGAAAGCTAATAGTAAGTGTGCTTCTCTTTTTAAGGAGTCTTGCCGTGGGCTCACCCACCCCAGCAGGTCTAAGGATTGAAGCCACATGCGACAAACCCGACCACACGACGTCCAAACCCGGCCTTCTGCGCCGGAGAGTACCATCCGTCAAAGCTTCCAAGACGGCTTGGTTTTGGACCATCTCAATCTCGCGAAATCCATTGCCGCCCGGTATTCCGCCCACACGCACGACCTCGACGACGTCCGGCAGGTTGCGTACATGGGCTTGATCAAGGCGGCACGAGGATTTGACGAAAGTAAAGGCGTCAGCTTCCCCGCCTACGCCGCTCCGACCATCGCTGGCGAGGTCAAGAGGTATCTCCGCGATCACTGCTGGGTTGTGCGCCCACCGAGGCCCATCCAGGATGTGCGGCGCCAAGTGCTCGCCAGGACGGAGGAACTGACGCAAAGCCTGCAGAGGACTCCGACCCCCGAGGAAGTGGCGGCGGACCTTCGCCTGGAACCTTGCCAAGTCAGGGAAGCCTTGATGGCCGGCACCAGCAAACGGCCGGATTCCCTGGATGCTCCCGCTGCGGAAGGCCGCGACGGACTCCAAGGAAGCCTTTCCGCTTTCGGATGTCCGACCGACCGGCTGGAGGACGTGCTCGCCCTGCGCAATGCGATCCGGGGCCTGAGCCCTGAGGACAGGCACCTCCTCTATCGCCGCTACTACCGAGAGGAAACGCAGTCCACCATCGCGGAGGCACTGGGCATGTCCCAAATGCAGGTCTCGCGGCGGCTTTCCAAGATCCTGGTGTCCCTGCAGACACAGTTGCTGGATGAGGAAGCGCACCTCCAGGACGGAACGGCGGCTCAGTAGGCAAACAACAGCCGAAACCACCAAGTGCCCAGGACTCAGCAGCCCAACCCGTCCACCGCATCCAACACATCACGGACGGTCACGGCAAGGAGCGCGGGATCGGGATCGGCGGCGAAAACGTCACCGCGGCGAAGTTCGACGGCGGTAAGCACCACATGCGGTCCAGGCGGCGGACCCCATTCTTCAGCAGGAGCGGGGCCGAACAGGACCACGGAGGGCCGGGCGTAGGCGGACGCCAGGTGGGCCGCGCCGGTGTCCGCGGAAACGACGAGCCGAGCATCTGCAATGGTCGCTGCAAACTCTGCGAGGCCCTGCCGCCCGGCCAGCACGCCGCCGTCGAGGTTTGCTCCTTTGAGGTTTGCCAAGGCGGCAGTCTCCACTGCCCGCCCGCGCTCGGACGTGCCCCCGGTCAGCACGACGTCGTGCCCTGCCCGGGAGAGCTCGACCGCCACTTCGGCGAATCGCTCAATGGGCCAGAGCCTGCTGCCATATGCCGCACCTACATGGATGACCGTGGAGCCTGGACGGGGTGGGGGAACGCTTGGCCTGTTGAGCCGATAATCCAGGGGATCGGCGTCGATGCCGTGCCAGTTGAGGAGTCGTGTCCAGCGCTCGCGCTCAGGAATGCCGGTGATCCATTCGGGCCCGTCCAACCCCGGCGCTTGGTACGCGAGCACCCGCCTTGCGCCAAGTTCGTCGATGCGTTGGCGGCTTTCGGGTCCGTTCCCGTGCAGGTTCACGGCGATGTCCACGGCGCCCGAGGGAATGTCCAGTGGATCATCAAGGCCCGGCGTGGGCAGGTGGTCGATGCCGCCCACCAGTTCCAAGGCCTCGGCAATCCAGGCTGGTGCCGCATACAGAATGCGGTGCTCGGGAAATGCCCGGCGCAGGCCGCGAAGCGCCGGAACGGCAACAAGGAGGTCCCCTAGTTTCAAGGCGCGCAAGGCAAGCAGCAGGGGTTGTCCGTTCATTTCGACGATGTCCATGGTGGCCTCCCGCTAGGAGTCTAGCGGCCAACGCGGACGCCAACGCCGCAGGGAAACTTCTCGTCGTCACGCTGTTTAGTGTCGGGAGAACTGGGGAACGTTGCGGATATGGGAGGAACTGGAACGTTGAAAGCGGTCCTGTTTGACCGCGATGGAACGCTCGTCGTTGACGTGCCCTATAACGGCGACCCGCAACTGGTGCGGCCCATGGATAGCGCCCGTTCGGCCCTGGACCTGGTACGCCGGGCGGGACTGGCAACAGGGGTGCTGAGCAACCAGTCCGGCGTTGCCCGTGGCTTGCTGACCTTGAATCAAGTCCACGCCGTGAACCAGCGCGTGGATGAGCTTCTGGGCCCGTTCGATGTGTGGGAAATCTGCCCGCACGGCCCGGCCGATGGCTGTGACTGCCGTAAGCCTGCGCCGGGAATGATTCTCGCAGCCTGCAGCACACTGGGGCTGCAGCCGTTCCAGGTGGCCTTTGTTGGGGACATCGGTACCGACGTGGAAGCAGCGACGGCGGCCGGCTCGCAGTCGATACTGGTGCCCACTCACGTGACGCGGACCGAGGAAATTGAGGCGGCAGAAATGGTTGCGGAGAACCTGCTGGCCGCCGTCGAGCTGTTGCTTGATACCGGTGCACGAGGGGCATCCGGGAAACCCGACGCCAGGCAGGACCCACCTGTATGAGCCGCGTCCTGGTAGCCCGACTGGACAGCATGGGCGATGTCCTCCTCGCTGGACCGGCATTGCGTGCCGTGGCGAACGGAAGCAGGCCGGACGGCAGCCGGCCCAACGACGTCGTCCTCCTGTGCGGCCCCGAAGGCGCCGGGGCTGCGGAAATGCTCCCCGGAGTGACCCAGGTCCACACGTGGCCGTGCCCATGGATCGTCAATCCGGCGCCGGACGTGACGGCTGAGCTGACCGCTGGCCTGATCGAGTTCGTCCGCAGCTCCAGGATTGAGGAAGCCGTGATCCTCACGTCCTTCCACCAGTCCCCGCTTCCGTTGGCACTGTTGCTGCGGCTGGCAGGCGTCAAGCGCATCACCGGCGCCTCCACTGACTTCGCCGGCTCCCTCCTGGACGTCCGGCTGAAACCCGGGGAAGACTTTCCCGAAGACCAGCCTGAAGTGGTGCGGGCCCTGGGGATTGCGCAGGCAGCAGGCTTCCAGCTTCCCCGGGGCGACGATGGCAAGCTCCACATCAACCCGCTGGACGAACCCGGGGAGCTGGTGGACGAACTCACCCAAAAAGGCCCGTACATCGTGGTCCACCCGGGCTCAGCGGCTCCCGCGAGGGCGTGGCCGGCACTCCACCACGCAGCCACCGTGGAACTCCTTGAAGCGTATGGACACCAGGTGGTGGTCACGGGAGGGCCGGGCGAAACATCGCTGACGGCAACCGTGGCAGGACCTTCGGCACACAATCTCGGCGGCACAACGGACTTGCGGACCCTGGCAGCGGTACTCGCGGGCGCCGCCGTCGTGGTCACCGGCAACACTGGGCCCGCCCACCTGGCCGCAGCGGTCGGAACGCCGGTGGTGTGCCTGTTTTCCCCTGTGGTTCCTGCCATCCGCTGGGCGCCCTACGGCGTTCCGATGGAATTGCTCGGCGACCAGGAAGCAGCATGCAGGAATACGCGGGCACGCATCTGCCCGGTACCGGGCCACCCGTGCCTTAGCTCAGTCACCCCGGAACAAGTCCTTGAGGCGGTGGAACGGCTGTTGGGGGGAGTCTCCTCCCTCAGCACCCGAAGGAAGGTGTGGAAACCATGAGGATCCTGGTGTGGCATATCCACGGAGGATGGATGGAGGCCTTCGTCAGGGGCCAGCACGAGTACCTCCTTCCGGTAGAGCCCGACGGCGGTCCGTGGGGTTTGGGGCGAGGTGGCAGGGAGTGGCCGGTCGCCGCGCAGGAGATTGACCTGGACACCCTCGATCCGGACAGCGTGGACGTGGTGGTCCTGCAACGTCCGGAGGAGATCGCCGCCGTTGCCCGGAAGCTGGGTCGAAGGCCCGGCGTGGACCTGCCCGCCGTCTACCTTGAACACAACACGCCTAAAGGCGACGTCCCGTTCACTCTCCATCCGCTGGCCGATCAGCACACTATCCCCGTGGTTCATGTGACGTACTTCAACCAGCTCTTCTGGGACACCGGATCCACGCCAACAGTTGTGATCGAGCACGGCATCCCCGATCCGGGCCGACTTTATACCGGTGAACGCGAAGAGATGGGGGTGGTGGTCAATGAACCCGTGCGCCGCGGCCGGGTGACGGGCACGGACCTCCTCCCTGGCTTCGCCGGGGTAGGGCCTTTGAGGGCGTTCGGAATGGGGACGGAAGCCTTGCCGGAAGCGCTGAACCTGAAGGGGTTCGGCCTGAGCGAGGAGCGTCTGCGGATTTCCGGGGACGTACCCGCGCCCAGGCTGCACCAAGAACTCGCCCGCTGCCGGCTCTACCTGCACCCGTTGCGTTGGACATCCCTCGGGTTGGCCTTGCTCGAAGCCATGCACCTGGGAATGCCCGTCCTGGCACTGGCGACCACGGAGGCGTCCCGCGCTATTCCGCCGGAAGCCGGCCTTGTCTCAAACAATGTTGACCAGCTCCAACGGTTCGCCCGGCAGCTGCTGGACGATCCCGACGACGCCTATGCGATGGGGATGGTGGCCCGGTCTGCAGCCTTGGAACGCTACGGGCTCGCAAGATTTCACCAGGACTGGGACGAACTCCTGGCCGATCTCCCAACATCACGCCCCTCGACTGCCAATAGCCGTCTTCCCGAAAAGCAGATCCCTGAAACGCAGGTCCCTGAAACGCAGGTCCCGAATAAACAGCTCCCCAACACGGAACGCCGCCCGCAACCAGGTTCGGAGTCCGTCAGCCATGACACAGAGAGGACGCACCCATGAAAATCTCCATGGTTTCCGAACACGCCAGTCCATTGGCCGCCTTGGGAGGTGTGGACGCCGGGGGGCAAAACGTCCACGTGGCCGCCCTTTCATCGAGCCTTGCCAGCCGCGGCCACCAAGTCACCGTGTACACGCGGCGGGATGACCCGGATCTTCCTGCAAAGGTGCAGGTTGCGCCGGGACTCTCCGTAGTACATGTTGACGCTGGCCCGGCCTGCCATATCCCCAAGGACGAGCTGCTTCCTTTCATGGGTGAGCTCGCAGACGGCATCTGCCGGGACTGGGCGGACTCGGTCCCGGACGTTGTCCACGCGCATTTCTGGATGTCCGGGCTGGCGGCGATCCAAGCTTCCAGACGGGCCGGTGCCGCCGAGCACGTAGCCGTGGTCCAGACCTTCCACGCACTGGGTTCGGTCAAGCGCAGGCACCAAGGTTCAGCGGACACCAGCCCACCGGCACGTGCATGGCTGGAACCGTGGGTAGGGCGCACAGCGGACTGGGTGATCGCCACCTGCCCTGACGAGGTTTTTGAGCTCAAAGCGCTGGGCATTGGCCGGTCAAGAATTTCCATCGCACCATGCGGGGTGGATCTCAACCTATTCCCGGGCACTGGAGAGCCAGAGAGTAAGGCCCGCACGCACCGCATCCTGAGTGTGGGCCGCCTGGTTCCAAGGAAGGGCGTGGATCTGGTGATCCAGGCACTGCCCCTCCTGGCTGAGGCCGGTTTCGACGACGTCGAGCTCCTCATAGTCGGAGGCTCCGGCGACGCCCTGAACCTCGAAGAGGATCCGGAAGCCCAGAGACTTCGCGCCTTGACCAAGGAACTTGGCGTGGAGGACAAGGTCACCATGCGCGGACAGGTTCCGCGTGACGCAATGCCCGGAATTTTCCGCAGTGCCGACGCCGTGGTCTGCGCACCGTGGTACGAACCGTTCGGCATCGTTCCCCTTGAAGCCATGGCGTGCGGAGTGCCCGTAGTGGCCGCGGCCGTCGGGGGACTCCGGGAGACCGTCGTCAACCAGAAAACCGGGCTGCACGTACCGCCGCGGGACCCGGAAGCAATCGCCGACGCCGTGGCGCGGCTCCTCGGCGACCCCGCCTTGCGTGCCGAAATGGGCCGGGCCGGAAGCCGCCGCGCCCGCTCACGCTACTCCTGGGACCGCATCGCCGCAGATACCGAGAAAGCGTACCGGTCCGTCTTGGCCGCCGGGCTGTCCCGGCAAGCCGGAGAAGGCCTGGCGGAACCACTGGAAGGAACAGCACTGTGACTACAGAATCGACAGTTCCCAAGAGAATCGCGCCAAACACCCGGCCCGTCCCGGATACTGTGCCCACTGGCTGGAGCGGATCCAGAAGGCCAACAAACATCCGTGAACCACAGATTGCATCAGAGGTCACCGCACACCTGGACAACGTTCTGCCTGCGCTCGAGTCCTTGCGCTCGCAGGCCCCCCGCCTGTCGGAGTGGGGAACGGAACTCGCCCACCGGCTCTTGTCCGGCCAACGGCTGCTGGCCGCCGGCAATGGGGGATCGGCTGCCGAAGCCCAGCATCTCACCGCCGAACTCGTTGGCCGGTTCGATGCTGAACGCGCCCCCTTTTCCGCGATCTCCCTGCACGCCGAGACTTCCGCCCTCACGGCACTGTCAAACGACTACGGCTACGAGGAAGTCTTCGCCCGCCAGGTCAGGGCACACGGCCGGGCAGGGGACGTCCTCATCCTTCTCTCCACGAGCGGACGCAGCCCCAACCTTCTCAACGCTGTCAGGGCTGCAAGGGAACGCGGCGTCACAACGTGGGCGCTGACGGGCGCGGGTCCCAACCCGCTGGCCGACGCCTGCGATCAAGCCATCACAGTGGACGCCATCGCAGCCAACGCCCAGGAAGGCCACCTCATTGCCGTCCACGCTGTGTGCCGGGCCTTCGATGCGGAGGTCGCGAGGAGGACGGGGCCTCGCCTGGCCGGGGACGGAGCCCAGCCATGAAAGTGACAGTTGTAGGTGACGTCCTCCTGGACGTGGACATCAACGGCACCGCCACACGGCTCAGCCCCGACGCACCCGTGCCCGTAGTGGACGTTGCCCATATCCGGCGTCGGGCAGGTGGGGCCGGTCTCGTGGCTACACTGCTTGCGCGCGACGGTCACGACGTCGCCCTGGTCACCGCGGTGTCGGACGACGACGGCGCCAGCCACCTCAGGCGCGCCCTGGCCGGTGTCGCCATACTCGCCGGAGCCCCGCTCGCCCCAACGCCCACCAAGACCCGCGTGCGCATTGGGACCCACCCCGTGGTCCGGTTCGACGAAGGATGCGCACCTGCCCCATCCCCGTCGTGCACCGAAGAGATGCTCGCAGCCATTGCCTCCGCGGAAGCGGTGATCGTGGCCGACTACGGCCGCGGAATCACGGCGAACCCCGACATCCGCACTGCGCTCGCCGACGCTGCCCGCCACGTCCCGGTGGTGTGGGATCCGCACCCTGCCGGTTCGGAGCCGGTGCCGGGTGTCGCCGTCGTGACGCCCAACTTCGCAGAGGCCCGGGCCGCTGCGAAGGTGGGCGGGCAGGATCAGTCCAAGACTGCTGCGGAGGACGCAGGAAAACATTTGCTGGATCGCTGGCGCAGCAATGCCGTCCTGGTCACGACCGGCGAAGATGGTGCGGTTTTAGTGGAACGTGGGGGACCGGGCAAGATCATCCACGCTCCCAAAACAACCGTGGACGATCCTTGCGGTGCCGGAGACCGCTTGGCTGGGAGCCTTGCCGTGTATTTGGGTCTGGGGCTCGCGCTGCCGGGTGCCGCGGCCAGAGCTGTTGAGGATGCCTCTGCATTCCTCGCGAAGGGCGGAGCCTCCTCCCTGGTCATGGATACAAGGACCCCGGACGCTGCAGGGAACAGCCAGCCGGTCAGGGCAAAGGCGAGTCCCGTCGTCGAGCTTTTTGGCCGCTTTCAGGGCCTGGAACCCGGAATCCAACTCGCGCGGACAGTCCGCGCGAGTGGTGGGACCGTCGTGGCGACCGGCGGCTGCTTCGACCTCCTCCATGCCGGCCACGCAAGGACGTTGGCTGCGGCCCGCAGCATGGGTGATTGCCTCATTGTTTGCTTGAATTCCGATGATTCTGTGCGGCGGCTCAAGGGCCCGCACCGGCCGATCGTCAGCATGGAGGACAGGGCAGAGCTCTTGCTCGCGTTGACCTGTGTTGATGCCGTGGTGGTCTTCGACGAGGACACCCCCGAAGCCTGCCTGAACCAGCTCCGGCCCGATATTTGGGTCAAGGGCGGAGATTACGAACCCCACGAATTGCCGGAAGCCAGCCTCGTGGCTGTATGGGGAGGGCGTTGCGTTACGGTGCCCTTCCATCCGGCCCGCTCCACCAGCGGCCTGGCTGAAGCACTGGCCAAAGTCAGCTGACCGTAGCTGCCATCAAAGAATCGACCACCGAAAGGAATCGCATGAACACGCAAACTCCCGGCCGCGTCATCGTCACTGGAGGCGGCTCCGGCCTCGGCGCTGCAATCGTCGATGCCATCCGCGATGCCGGAGGCACTCCCTTCGTCTTCGACCGCAATATCAGCAACGTGTCCGGCGCTAAAGCCCTTGAAGTCGACGTTTCCAACCGTGAATCAGTTGAAGCCGCCGTGAAAGAGGCGGCCGAAAGCCTCGGCGGCCTGGATGGGGTGGTGACGGCCGCGGGCATCGACCGCTGTGGCAAACTGGCCGACGTTCCCGCAGCCGAGTGGGAAAAGGTGATTGGAGTGAATCTCCTGGGCACCGTTTCCGTGGTCCGTGCGGCGTTGCCGTACTTGAAGGAATCCCGGGGCCGGGCCATCACCATCGCCTCAACCCTCGGTTTGCGGGCACTGCCGGACGCTACGGCGTACTGCGCCTCCAAGTTCGGCGTCATCGGATTCAGCCGGGCATTGGCCGCCGAAACCGGGGGAGTCATTGGTGTCACCACCATCATTCCGGGAGGCATGAAGACACATTTCTTTGATGACCGCGACGAACAATACAAGCCGCAGGACGACTCCAAACTCAACGATCCTGCGAACGTGGCGCAAGCCGTGGTGTTCGCGTTGTCGCAGCCGTTTGGTAGCGAGGTCCGTGAGCTCCTTATTTGCCCCGCAGAAGAAGGCTCGTGGCCATAAGGTCATGCACGTCCTGAACAACCTCGGCCACGGCGATGCCCCTGATCAGGGTGTCGTCGTGGCCGCAGTGCTGTGCTGACCAGCCCACTTGCGTAACATCGGCCCCACACACCGGGCACTCGGTCACCCACGACATGTGGATCCGGTGCAGGCTCCGGCCTCGGGGCCCCGCGTTGAAGACGTTGCCTACCCAGAAGATCCCCACGGTTGGAGTTCCAAGGGCTTGCGCCAAATGTCGGGGACCGCTGTCGCTGGCAAGCATTACGGTGGCCGCGTCCAAGAGCGCCGCGAGTTCACCAATCTCCAGTTCGCCGGCAACTGATCGCACGGCATTCTTGTGCCCGACGGGCAGTTGCCTTGCCACGAGTTCTGCCACTTCCTGGGCCAGCGCCTTTTCGGCGCGGTCACCCACCACCAACACCTGCGCGCCTTCCTGGGCGATGGTCGCCGCAGCTTCGGCAAAGTACGACGCCGGCCATCGCCGTCGCGGATCGGTGGCACCTGGGTGGACCACCAGGAGGGGACTCCGTTGGGGGTTGAGCAGGCTTTGCACGGCTTGTTGGTGTTCGGGCAGGGGCCGTAAGGGGGGAGAAATGATGGTTGGCGCGCCCGCCAGTCCCGCAACCTCAAGCCATCGATCAGGCTCGTTTTGGTAGTAGATGTAATCGAGATTCCGCTCCAAGGGCTCGGCGTCCTTGGTTCGTGTGCCCACGGTGTGCCGTGCTCCCAGCCGGAGCAGGAAAGGGTTGGAGTACCGGCCGCCGCCATGCATTTGCAGCGCGAGATCGAACCTGTGGGCGCGCATGGCGGAGAAGAATTCCTCTTGGGCAAGTCTGTCTTCGGTTTCGTCTACTTGATCGCCGTCCCCAGGGCCGGCGTCGCGGACGCCTTTGGCGAACGGGAGAATTTCGACGCCGTCAACGGGCCCATCCGTCCCGGCGGTCAACGCGGCGTGGATCGGCGTGCCGAGGAGCGTGATAGTTGCTTCAGGGTAGGCCACTTTCAGGGCATGCAGCGCGGGATATGTGTAGATCACATCGCCTAAACCGCCTCCCCGGAGGACCGCGATCCGTTCCACATTCGCGAACTTCTCCAGCACCGGGCCAACGCCAAAATTCGGTTGAACGACCATCTGGATGTCCCTTCGTCAAAGGTGCTGGAAAACTACCGGAGCCGGCGTGTGAACCGCGGGCTGTTGGGTACCTGAGGGGAGCAGGAACATGCCGCCTCTACCGGAAGGTACCCAATGGCACGCCTCTCCAATCAAGAAGGTTTGGCCGAATGGCTGCCGCGCCGCTTGGCCGAGGAACGGCCCGTTATGACAGTCGTCGGCGACGCCATCCTGGACGGTTGGTGGGATGGGCTGATTGAGCGCTTTTGCCGCGAAGCTCCCGCCCCAGTGGTCCAGGTCAAGCGCCGCGACTTCGCCCCTGGAGGAGCCGCCAATACTGCCATGAACCTGGCGGCCCTTGGGGCCGACGTCAGGTTTGTCTCGTTGGTCGGTAAGGATTCTGCCGGCCAGGAGCTCCTTGGGAGACTCGTGGCTGCCGGCATCGACATATCTGGCGTGGTGCAGCATCCCCGCATGATCACCACCACGAAGTTCCGGATAAGCAGCGCCGGCCAGGTGATGCTTCGCCTTGACGACGCAGCCACCGACGTTCCCCCGGCGGGCCTCCAGGAGTTGGCGGCCGCCATCCCGGGAGCGCTCGCGGGTTCCAACGCCGTGGTGGTGTGCGATTACGAGGCCGGCGCTTTGGAGGGGCCGGTCCGCGACGCCTTGATGGATGCCCTTGGACCCACCCGTAGTCCTCAGACTGGTTCTCACCCCGACTCCAGCCACAGGCAGGGCACCCTCTTGGTGGTCGATGCCCATCATCCTGCCCGGTGGGCCGAACTCAAGCCGGACCTTGCCACCCCGAACGCCCAGGAAGCTGCCGGGCTGCTCGGAACAGAGCTCCCCGGTGGCGCTGCACGTTGCCCCTTCGTTGAGGCCCACGCTGACCAGCTCCTTCGCGCCTCAGGTGCGGGCGCCGTCGTCGTGACTTTGGACCGTGACGGGACGCTGACGCTGCGTTCCAGCGATCCGGACGCAAGCGGAGACGATACGAACGGATCCCGCGCCACCCACCGAACCTGGGCCAGGCCTGAAGCCGAGAAGCAGGCCTCCGGTGCGGGCGATACGTTTGTTGCCGCGCTGACCTTGGCACGGGCGGCCGGGCTGCCCCTGACTACCAGCGTGGACCTAGCCCAGGCCGCGGCCGATGTTGTGGTCCACCGGCCCGGCACCTCCGTCTGCACCACCGAGGAACTTGCCCGGCACCTCGGAGGGTTCGCCGATACTGCGTTGACTGCCGATGAATTGGCCCGGCAGGTGGAGGCGCATCGCAGGGAGGGCCGGAGGATCGTGCTGACAAATGGGTGCTTCGATGTCCTGCACCGTGGCCATACCCGCTATCTGAACCAGGCCAAGCAACTCGGTGACGTCCTGGTGGTGGCCCTTAACAGCGATTCCTCAGTGCGGCAGCTGAAGGGACAAGACCGGCCTGTGAATCCAGAAGCGGACCGTGCTGCGGTGATCGCCGCGCTCAGCTGCGTGGACCACGTCACGGTGTTCGACACCCCGACTCCTATCCCGCTCATCGAGTTGCTGCAGCCCGATGTGTACGCCAAAGGCGGCGACTACACGCCGGAAATGCTGGCCGAGACCGCGGCTGTGGAGCACTATGGGGGCACGGTGACGATTTTGGATTACGTCCCCGAACACTCCACGACGGCGGTACTGGAGCGTATTCGCTCCACGGGAGAGAACCCGCATGCATGATCGGGCGTTGCAGGATGGGGAAGGGAGAGTTTCATGCGCATAGTCATCACGGGAGCCACGGGTAACGCAGGCACGGCATTGCTGAAACGGTTGCAGGCTGCGCGTTCTGAAGAGGGCGCGGATCTTGACCTCGTGGGAATAGCCCGACGCGAACCTGACAAGAACGCAGCCCCATACAACGCAGTGGAGTGGCACACGCTGGACGTCGGCGACTACAGGGACAGGGAAGCACTGGAGAACGCCTTCGCAGGTGCCGACGCCGTGGTGCATTTGGCCTGGCAGATCCAGCCAAATCACGATCGCGAACTTCTGCGCCGGACAAACGTGGCAGGAACGGCCCACGTACTTGGCGCGGCCAAGCATGCTGGCGTGAAGCACGTCGTCTGTGCTTCATCCGTTGGTGCCTATTCGCCGGCCCCCAAGGATCAACGGACCAAGGAAGGTTGGCCGGCAGGGGGCATCAAGCGTTCCCACTACAGCGTGGACAAGGCAGCCCAGGAGCGGCTTTTGGATGGCTTTGCCAAGGAAAATCCGGGCATCGTAGTGGCTCGGCTGCGCCCGGCACTGATCTTCAGCGCCGAGGCGGGCAGTGAAGTGGGTCGCTACTTCCTGGGGAGCGTTCTCCCGCGGCTCATTCCCCGTAAGCCATGGCTGCCCATCCTCCCCATCCCCAAGGAGCTGGTTTTTCAAGCCGTTCACGCCGACGACGTCGCCGACGCGTACTGGCGCGTGCTGGAACGTCGGGCAGAAGGCGCGTTCAACATCGCAGCGGAGCCCGTGCTGGACCCCAACGCCCTCGCCTGGATCCTCAACGCCCGGCGGCAGCTGCCCTTACCGCTTCCGGTGCTGCGCGCCGTCGTCGAGGTCAGTTGGCGCTTGCGGTTGCAGGTAACCGACGGCGGCTGGGTGGACATGGCCGCCGGCGCACCCATTATGGACACAAGCCGCGCCCACAGCCTCCTGGGCTGGATGCCCCACCGATCATCGTTGGAGGCGCTGACTGAAGTGCTGGACGGACTCGGTGCCGGTAAGGGGCGGAAAGCCTCACCGCCGTTGACGCCACGCTAATTTTGGCGTTGATGGCCTAATCCGCAGGGGATACAACCGTGATAATCCTGCGCAAACTCATGGCCACCGACGCCGCCGCGTTCACCGATGCCTGGCCGGCTGCAGCTTCCGTGACCGCGTCCCCAAGTTCCGAGACGCTGTCCTTCGCCTCCGCCAAACGGCTCTTCAGCTCCCCGGCATCCCCGTCCCGCCACTGATCAATCACCCGGGACACTGCCTCCAGCGCCTCGGACAGGTTGGCCAGGACGCTGTCCGGTATGACTGTTCCCGCATCCTCTTCCCAGATCACGCTTGCCAGGACGTCGGTGATGTCCTGGACATGGAAGGTCAGCCGTTCCACTATCCGCAGTCCAGCCAAATCACTGGGTAGCCGGCCAGCACGACGCCGGGACCTGGGGTTCGCTTTTGCGCTCAGTTCCGCTTCATGAACGGCAGTGCGCACGGCTGCCGCGGTTGCTGACAGTTCGCCGCTACGGCTTGCCCACGCTTCGTGGTTGGGCGGCCAGGATTCCTCCATCGCGCGCGCCATGTCCTTCAATTGTTGGGACAAAGCCCGTTGATGCCCGGCCAGGGCGGGGTCAATTCCTTCAAGATGCAACGGCGGAAAAACCAGCCAGTTCACAGCGAAGCCAACGGCAACGCCCATGGCCATCTGCAGGACGTAGGCAAAGGAAAAGCCCTCCGCATTGGAATCCCCGAGGACGAGTACAAACAAGGCCGCCATCGGAACCCATTCGGAGGCGCTGCCCAGCCGGGGGAGGCCGCCGACGATCACGCCCAATCCCACCACCACGGCGACTGCCAACGCCGTCGGCGCTGCCACCGTGGTCACCGCAAAAGCCATGCCTATACCCAGGGCCAGGCCCATGAGGCTCTGCAGGCCATGTCTTGCGGAGTCTGCCACCGTGGGATGCATGCTCACGAGTGCGCCGAGCGGTGCGTAGTAGGGGTAGGAAGCGGCAGGACCAGGCATGAAGGGCGCGAGATACCAGGCCAATCCTGCCGCCGCCGCAGTTTTGGCGGCGAACAGGAGTCGGTGACGCGTGACAGTTTTTCGAAGCGCGGGAATCAGCCGCCGCCGGGTGGGCTTGTGGCTCATGGGTCCAACGTAGACGGGTCCTGCTCCGCGTGTCGAGCTGGGATTTCGTTTCAATATGTGGCGATTGAATCCGCGGCAAGCGGGTACACACCCATTGATAGTAACGATACTTACTATCCCGGCTGCTGTCCGCAGCCTGCCAACTGTGGAAAGAGAGCGACAATGACTGAGAGCCAATCGCCGCAGGACGGAAGCTTCGCGGCGCCACGGACTGGGGTCCCCGCCGGGACCGATCCATACTCGGGAAGTTACCTGGACTCACCGGTTGAAACCGACACCACTGGCATGGAAACCGATGCCAGCGCGGGGACTACCGGTTACGGAAGCACTACCGGGACCACATCCGGCGCGGGAACCATCGATTCGGCCAAGCACGAAGCCGCCGGAGTCGCCGGCACAGCGCGCGATGCGGCTGGCGGCGTCGTCGAAACCGCAAAGGCCGAGGCCGGAAATGTGGCCCAAGAGGTCAAGATGAACGCCCGGCAGTTGCTAACGCAAACCAAGGGCGAGCTGGCGGATCAGGCTGCTACCCAACAGCAGAGGGTTGCCGAGGGCTTGCGGTCCATTTCCGACGAACTGTCCACCATGGCCAATTCGACCCAAAACGGTGGCGTGGCCACGGATCTGGTCCAGCAAGCGGCCGAGCGCTCCTCCTCGGTTGCCCGGTGGCTGGAGAACCGGGATCCGGGTTCACTCCTGGATGAGGTCAAGAGCTTTGCCCGCCGTAAGCCGGGCACGTTCTTGCTGTTGGCTGCCGGTGCGGGTGTCCTCGCCGGACGTTTGGGCCGCGGAATGGCGGACAACTCGCCCATGACCGGGACGGGCACTTCGGATGCCACCACCCAGACCCCTCGCGCCATGTACTACCCAACCCAGGGCGGCGCTGTGTCACCTCCGGCAGTAGATCTGCCAGGTCCCCAGACGACGACCGCTGGCTACGGAACGACGGGTGCCGGAATGGACACTGGATACGGAACGACGGGTGCCGGATACGGAACGACAGCCGCTGGAACATCTGCGACAGGTGCCGGAACTGACACGGGGTACGACGCGGGCACCACTGGTGGCCTGGAAGGATCAACCATGCCCTACCCGGAAACCGACGCCGGTGGGGTAAAGGCGCAAGGAGATCCGCTCGCCCGTCCCGATGATCCCAGCGATCCCGATGATCCCGTATATGGAGGTCCCCGATGAGTAGTCCTGCCGACCTTCCTCCCACCGAAGCCCATCTCAAAGCCGAATCCGTACCGCTCGGCGAACTGCTGAGCGACCTGACGCGCGATGTCTCCACCTTGATGCGGCAGGAAGTTGAGCTGGCCAAGGTAGAGCTCAAGGAATCGGCCACCAAGGCCGGAAAGGGCGCAGGGATGATGGCCGGGGCCGCTTGGGCCGGGCATCTAACCGTGCTGTTCCTGTCCTTGGCGCTTTGGTGGGCCTTGGGTCAGCTCATAGGCCTGGGATGGTCCGCAGTTGTTGTGGCGGTCATTTGGGGCATAGTCGCAGCGGTGCTGGCCTCGATGGGACGCAAGGAATTGAACACCATCAAAGGCATGCCGCGCACCGCCGAGACAGTCAAGGAAATACCTCCAACCTTCAAACCGAATACTGAGGAGACACGATGACGCAGAACCCCGACGCCCTGCGCGCCGACATCGAACAAACTCGCAGGCGGCTCAGTACCAACGTTGACGCCGTTGCCGACAAGGTCACGCCCTCGCACATCGTCAACCGGAGGGTAGACAGGATCAAGACGGCGGTGTTTGGCGCCCGCGACGACGTTCAGGACAGGGCGGGCCACGTAGCCCACCAGGCCCAGGACGCTGTTTCCGGTGTGGTCGATGACATTGGCGACGCACCACAGGTGATCACACGAAAAGCCCAAGGCAACCCCATTGCTGCCGGCTTGATCGCCTTCGGTGCCGGTCTGCTGGTGTCCGCCCTGATTCCGCCGTCGGACAAGGAACGCGAGGCTGCCCACGCAATCAAGGAAGCAGCCCAGCCACTGACCGAGGAACTGGGACACGCCGCCCAGGAGATGGCCGAACACCTCAAGGAGCCGGCACAGGACGCTGTCCAGAACGTAAAAGACAGCGCCACTGAAGCAGCCGCCAACGTCAAGGACGAAGGCCAGGCCGCTGCTGCAGATGTGCAGGACCGCGCCGCGATGGCCAAGGACAACCTCGGCAACCAGTAATCGCGTTACCCGCCCAACTGAGTCGCAGTTAAGCCCGTTTTGAGATCTCAGAACGGCATTAACTGCGACTCAGTTGGGTTCGCGGGGCTGTTTCGCGGCTGCTGGCTAGCGCACTTCGAGGATCATTTGCAGTAGACGTGCTGCGGCGGGACGGGCAGCATGTTCTTCCACCCACTGTGCGCGGGCAAGTGCTTTGCTGACAGCCTGAGTGGTGATGCCGAGTTCCTGGGCCACAGCCTTTTGCTGCCCGCGGACGCCGGGGGTGAGGAGGTCCAGGACCCGCCACTCGGCCACGCTGCGGTGCTGCACGATGTGTCCGAGGAGTCGAAGGACCGCTTCGGCTTCTGCTGCCAAAGCCGTGAAGGGACCATCAACGGCAACAGGGACTCGTTCCTTCCCGCTGCGGAGACGATCGACAGCCCGCCGGGCATAGACCAGACCGTGCCCGGAAGCGTCTTTGACAAGGTTTGGAAGGGGTTCGTTGATGGGCCCCACACCGATTCCCACGTACCACTGACCGGTTCGGAGGGCGATCAGCGCTGTATCAACAGCGTGGTGGCCGGACTCGACGATGCCTTGCACCTCGTCCTCAACCGAACGGTCGAAGTCGAGCCGTGCCGGAACGTGCCGCAAGTCCTTGAGGAGCTGGGGCACGAGGTCGCCGTCGCGGCGGCTGTCGCGTTGGTTGATGGTCAGAGTGAACATAGTGGATCACATGCTACCGGCTGGTAGCCGCTGTGCAAGGGCTTGTTTTTCTTATTTCTTTCGCCCTTCCCTTGATCCAATCCACCTTCAGCTAGTCCAGTGCGGTGCGTCCGGTTACGACGACGGCGGGCAGCGCACCTGCCGCCAACCGGCGCGCGTCGGGTATTCCGGCGTCGCGCATCGCCGCCTGGATGGCTTCCACCAGAGGGACGGGATCTTCATTGGTGGAGAATACCCAGAATGTATCGCGTGCCTGAAAAACCAGCGCGTTCTTTCCGGCCACTCCCAGGGATGTCTTTTGCCGAGCCACCAAACGGCGGTCAGGATCAGTGCCATCCGCCGTGGTCACCGCCTTGATGTAGGCAGGTGCGATCTCCGCCCACGGAAACTCCAAAGTGGTGTACTGCTGGGAATACCTGGCCACGATCCCGCCGTCGAACACCAGGAGTTTGCGGAAGCTGCCCAAGAGCGTCATTGACCAGAGGACCAGGCCTGTAAGAGTGCTTGCCACGATGAACAGGACTGGATCCTCGAAGCGGCCGGGTTCCCGCGTGGAGGTGGCGGGACTGATGAACTCACCTATTGCGCCGAAAAGGAATCCAACCGCTAAGCAGGGGATGAGGAGCTTCCAAAAGATGCGGCGCGAGGACGCAATATGACGTAGCTGTCCAAGCTCGGGTCCGAGCCTGCGCTCAGTGCGCCTTACCAGCCAGTTACGGCCGCGCATCAGGGCGCTGGCCGTAGAGATTTGGCAGGTTCTGCCTTTCTGCCTCGGCGGCTTGGTGTGCGGCGACCACTTTGGGGTCCGGGACCGGCTGGCGGCCCTGCGCCATCCCGGATCGCCGATCAAAAGCTGCAAACTTTGGATCCCACGTATCGCCCGAGCTCCCGCTGAACGCCGCCAGAATCAGCATCACCACGAAGAACGGGAAGAAGGACCAGCAGATGGCACGCCAGCCGCCCAGCCAGGCGCCCGCCGTCGTACCGTCCTTGATCCGTACCGAACGCATGCCCGCGGCAGCATCGCCAACGCTGCCCGCAGTACCCCAGATCATGCCGTAAACGAACAAAGCAACGAACCAGAGAACAGCGTAGAGCGTCAGCCAAAAACCGTCGTTAAAGGCCAGAAGCGAGCCACTGTTCATCAGGGCATTGCGTGCAACGGCCACCATCGCGGCCAGGATGCCATATCCGGCAAGGAACACGATTGCGTCAAGTACGCGACCCCAGAAGTGGGCTCCTCCGGATGCTTTCACGAAGTATGCGCCGGTCTCGGGATGGCGGCGTACAGGGCGGCCATTGAGGGCATCAACCAAGCCAGTAGCGGTTTGGGACTTCGAATTGCTCATGGATCAGGCCAGCCCAGCCAGCCCGCCGAGGACACGGGCAAGGGTGGGGGCGGACGTCTCCTTCAGCTCAAGGGAGACTGATTCGTCTTCTACGCGGGGGGTAAGCACGTGCACGCTGGTGGGGCCGGTGTACACGGTGACAGTTGGAAAGTCGTTCTTATCAGAATTGAAGACCACCACGTTGCTGGCCGCCTGGGTATCGGCCAGGGCCGTTGCGGCGTATTCTTCGAACCCGGCCTCAGAGTAAACAGTGGGATCGGTGTCGCGGTTGGCCGCTGTGTTCGGGTCAACGAATTCAGCCAGGCGCGGAGCCAACTGATCCCGGGTGACAACGGTGAAGCCGTGCAGCCCGCCTTCGTCCACTTCCTCCAGCAGCACGCCGTCGTCGTGGAGGTAGCCGTAGAGCCAGCGCTTGCCAGTGGAAACGGTGCGTTCCACGGAGACCACGCTGCTGCCACTGCGGCGCAGTGTCAGGGCACCGGTTATTTCCTCGGTGGCGTGCAGCCGGGTGGGTTCGGTCTCGCCTTCAAAGATCACGGGGTAGACGAGTTCCTTGGCAAGCAGTCCACGCAGGGCCACAGCACACATCAGCTCCTTGCTGGCGTCCTGCGCTGTGAGCCACGGAAGGGCCACGATTTGCTCGTGCTGGACGCCGTCCAAGGCAACAACCTCTTCATCGGTCAACGTCGGCAAGGCCTTGCCTGTGGCGCTGGCCGACGCCAGGACCTTTGCCGCAGCCTGTACGTCCCGCTCGGTCCAATTCATGGTGCTGGTGGTCATCCGAATATCCCTCCGACAAAGTTCCCGACTGACTTGGCGGCATTACCGACCCCGTCTGCCACCTTACTGCCTACATCCTTGGCGAAATTGCCTACTTCCCGGGCGCCGTCGGCGATGTAGCTGCCAGGGTTCCGGGCGAAGTTGCTGATCGAATCCCAGTTGTCCGCCACCAGGTTGCCCAATGCCCAGGCGCCGGCAACGATGCCCGCGCCGATCACGATCGGGGCGCCAATGGGCCCCAGCAAGGCGGCGCCACCGGCCGTCATGAGCATGATGCTGCCCACCCCGCCCACTACGGACAGGCCGCCGGCTACCCGGTCGCCTGTACCGCGCCAGCCGTCGTGCTCCGGGCTGATCATGTCGCTGATACCGCCAACGATGTTCAACGGCGCCGCCAAGGCCCCCGCGATTCGAAGGCCCTTGGAGAATTTTGTGGCGTCTTGGAAAGCCTGGCTGTAGGGAATGTTCGCCTTGAGGTCGGTGATGACGTCAGTGACCTTCTCACCGCTGCGCAACGCGCTCAAAGCATCCCGCAGCACCGTACCGCCAGCCCGCCAGTTGGTGAGTACCTCGCGGGTCTTGACCCATTCGGCATGACCGAGCTTGCCGTACTTGTAGGCAGTCCAGAGCTGCGCGCCCAATTCCTTGACGCCCGTTGCTGTGTCATAGACGTCTTTCAGGACGCCCACCGATGTACCTGAGCCGTCATTGTGGCTGGCAAATTCCTGCTGGTTGGCGTGATTTTTGAGCTGGCCCGCGTTGTCCCTCAGCATGTTGGCGGCCTTCATAAGGCTCTGCCTGTGCTGGCTGTTCCAATCGCTCTTGAAGACTGTGGCATCGCGCCCCTGCCACGCCGTTGCAGAGTTGATGGCGTTGGACAACTGTGCGCTCTGCATATTGATGGCGTCAGCAGCCTTGCCCATGACGCCGGCCAGACTGCGAAGCTGCGCAATGTCCGCGCCGTAGAACCCAGCCATGTGGAACCCCCTGTGTACATGCGTCGTAAAGTCTCGTCCAAGCCTAGGCGGACCCTGAAGGTGGCGCGATGGGGAGCAGTGCCCATCAAAGCAACGCGAGGTCACTTACGGCCCATGTTTTAGCCAACAATGGGCCGTATCTGACCCCGCGTTGCTTAAAGCACGACGGCGACTGGTGCGGTTCACAGGGAACAGCACCAGCCGCCGTCGAGCCCAACTAGGTCGCACTTAGCGCGTTTTGAGCGTTCAAAACGCGCTTAAGTGCTACTCAGATGGGAATTAGTGGCCTTCGGCCGAGAAGCGCTTGATGGAAGCTTCCAGCTCGGCTTCGGCAGCGGCGCGATCGCCCCAGCCTTCAGCCTTGACCCACTTGCCGGGCTCCAGGTCCTTGTAACGGGTAAAGAAGTGCTCGATTTCCTTGATCAGGAATTCGCTGACGTCGCTGACTTCCTGGATGTGGTCGAAACGTGCATCAACCGGGACGCAGAGGACCTTGGCGTCTCCGCCGCCGTCGTCGGTCATGTTGAAAACGCCGATGGGGCGGGACTCAACGATGACGCCCGGGTGGAGGTCGAAGTCCTGCAGGAGCACCAGTGCGTCCAGGGGGTCGCCGTCTTCGCCCAGGGTGTTCTCGAAGAAACCGTAGTGCGTGGGGTACTGCATGGAGGTGAAGAGGACGCGGTCCAGGCGGACGCGGCCGGTTTCGTGGTCAACTTCGTACTTGACGCGCGATCCCTTGGGGATCTCGATGGTCACGTCGTGCTTCATGGCGTGCTCCTTGACGGGTGTGGGTGGGGCGCGGCAGGCGAAAGTGCAGCCAGCGCCGCCGACTACTATTGAGGATATAGCGAGAGGCCCGGGTTTCTTGAACCGGCGGGACATTTTCAGGACTGACAGGACCAAGCAACTGCATGAAGGGCGTTAAAAACGGGGGTGCCCGGAAGTGGGTGTCCACGGCGTGGGGGCGCTTGAAATGGCCGATGCTGTTGACGCTGGTCCTCCTGTGTCTGGGGGCGATCGTGGTGGCCGGCATGGTGCCAGGGCTCCTCAGCGCACCCAAGCCGTCACCATCCGCGCCGCCATGGCAGCAGGAGCCTGACCACCTTTCCGAGGCCAACGGCGTGCTTCCTTTGGATCCCGATGCCCCTGTGCCCGTACCGGCTGAGCTTTCGCGCCTTTTGAATGGCGCCCTGAAACCTTCCGGCGCCGGCAGCATTACTGGCATTGTCATGGACGCCTCCACAGGCACGGTCCTGTTCGACCGCGATGCCAACGCCAACCGAATCCCGGCGTCGAATATGAAGCTTTTGACCGCCGTCGCTGCTTTGAAGGCGCTCGGTCCCGAATCCCGCTTTACCACCCGTGTGCTGGCCGGTTCCGATGCGTCAACCGTGGTGCTGACGGGGGGAGGGGACGTGCTCCTCGGCGCAGGTGCCTCGGATCCTGAGGCCGTGATGGGCAGGTCAGGACTTGCAACCCTGGCCTCCGATACTGCCGCTTCCTTGGCTACCGCCGGGGTCAAAGGGCCCGTGACGGTGCAGGTGGATGATTCGCTGTTCAGCGGTGCGCCCCTCAATCCTGCGTGGAGCCTGGACGACGTCGCGGCTGGCGAAACTGCCCCCTTGTTTTCCCTTGCCCTGAATTCCGGGCGCTACTCACCCACGCTTACCACTGGGCCGCGTCCGCAGGATTCGGCCGTCACCACCGCCCAGGCTTTCGCCGAACAATTGGCCGCTGTCGGCGTGCAGGTGCGTCCCGGCGTCGAACGCGGCAAGGGCGTCCCCGCCAAGGTGCTGGCCGCCGCTGAATCCGCGACTGTGAGCGAGCAGGTGGACCTCATGCTGGAGACCTCGGACAACTTCCTGGCTGAGGCGCTTGGGCGGATGACCGCCATTGCGTCCGGACAGGAAGCGACGTACGACGGCGCCACTTCAGCCGTGCGCCAACGGCTGGGAGAGTTGGGAATCGCCACTGATCCCAAGCAGATGCAGTTGGCCGATGTCTCGGGCCTTGCCTTGGAGAACCAGGTCACTGCCCGCCAGTTTGCCGAGGTAGTCCGTGCCATCACCAGCGGACCGGACCTGAGTCTTCGGGCGGCCCTGGACGGATTCCCGGTGGCGGGCCTTACGGGCACCCTGGACGACAGGTACGTGGATCCGAGTACAGCCCAGGGTGCGGGCCTTGTCCGCGCCAAAACGGGGACGCTCAACACTGTCATCGCGCTGAGCGGGTACGTAGTGGACGCTGATGGACGCCTGCTGGTGTTCTCGTTCATCGGCAATGGCCTGGAACCGGGTGCGGCTGGAAACAAGGAGGCGATGGACCGTTCGGCATCGGTGCTGGCCTCGTGCGGCTGCCGCTAGCTCACCTACTCGGGTGGAGTGAGGGTCAGCGCGGAGCGAACTTAAAGGCCCATTGCCAGCCTCATGTGGTGTGATGGACCGTATGGTGTCATCTGCCCGAGATTCGTCAGCAGGGGCCCCGTCCCTGATCAATTGGGACCTGGCCGCCTCCACGGCTGCCCGGCTTACCCCGCCCGGTCCAGCGCTGAGCGCCGGGGAAATCGGCAAGGCGGTGGAGAACCTGCGCTTCAACGCCGATATCTCCGTGCCACATGTCCATGACATCACGGGGCTTGAAGCGGCGCGGGACCTGCGGGACTCGCACGTTCTCGTGGTGGACCGTGCCTCATGGTCCAAGGCCAACACCCAGAGCTTCTCCGTCATGCTCCAGCCTATTCTGGAGAAAATGCTGGAGTCCCGTGGCAGCCTGTCCATGACACCTGCTGCGGCTGCAGCCAGCGGAGCCATCACCGGCAGCCAACTCGGCGCCATCCTTGCTTTCCTGTCCAGTAAAGTCCTGGGCCAATACGATCCGTTCGCGGCCCTGGCCCCGGGCGCCCGCGTTCCTTCGGGCGGGCGGCTACTCCTTGTTGCACCCAACATCATCTCCGTCGAACGCGAACTCAACGTGCACCCGGACGACTTCAGGCTCTGGGTATGCCTTCACGAGCAAACGCACCGCGTTCAGTTCGCCGCAGCACCGTGGCTGCGGGACCACATGCTCGCCGAAATCGAAAAGCTCAGCAGCCATCTGCTGGGCAACATGGATTCCCTGGTTGAACGGGCGGCCGCGGTGGCCAAATCCCTGAAGGACCGTGCTGCATCCGGGAACGTGCCCAGCCGGGGCGCAATTCTGGACCTGCTGCAGGATCCCGAGGAGAAGGCTTCCCTATCCCACATCACTGCCGTCATGAGCCTCCTCGAAGGTCATGCCAATGTGGTGATGGATGCGGTGGATTCCAGCATCGTCCCGTCCGTGAAGACGATCCGCCAGCGGTTCAATGACCGCGGCAAGGACCGCGGCATCATCGAGAAGTTCATCCGTAACCTCCTCGGTCTCGACGCCAAGATGCGCCAGTACACAGATGGTGCAAAGTTCGTGCGCGAGGTTGTTGCGGTAGGCGGCATGGAAGGCTTCAACCGGGTGTGGAACTCGGCCGAAAACCTCCCCACCGAGGAAGAGATCCACAATTCCAGGATGTGGCTCGAGCGGATGGGGCTTTGAGCGCACCCGTATTTGATGGCCCCTCACATGGCGGTTCCAGCAGTGGTTCTGACAACGGTTCCGAGCATGCAGCAACAGGCAAGGGCCGACGCCGGCCCGGCCGTTTGGCGCCAGTCGTCGGCAAGGCGCGGAAGCAGTTGCAAAACGCCTTGGCCGCTGCGGGTTACCCGGAACGTGTGCTCGTAGCCTGCAGCGGAGGACCGGATTCGCTTGCGCTCGCCGCGGTGGCTGGATACTTCGCCCGGCGCGGCCACGTGGACGGGCATCCTATTTCGGTGGCCGGCGTGGTTGTCGACCACCAACTTCAGGCTGGCTCGGCAGACGTAGCTTCCCGGACGGCAGCTGTCCTGGGGGAACTGGGCCTCTCACCTGTGGAAGTCCGTACGGTGGAGGTCGCGTCCACTGGGTTCGGGCCCGAAGCTGCGGCCCGCGATGCCCGGCACGCAGCCCTCGAGGCGGCTGCGGATGACCTTGGCTGCGATCACATCCTGCTGGGGCACACCTTGGACGACCAAGCCGAACAGGTGCTCCTGGGCTTGGCCCGTGGTTCCGGCACCCGTTCTTTGGCCGGCATGAGGCCAATCCGGGGACGCCTGATGAGGCCCTTCCTTGGCCTGCGGCGGGAAGAGACCCTGGAAATCTGCGAGGTCGAGGAACTGCAGCCGTGGCATGATCCGAGCAACAGTGACTCTGCCTTCGCGCGCTCGCGGACACGCGTCGAGGTCATGCCGGTCCTCGAAGAAAAGCTGGGGCCGGGCGTTGCCGAGTCTTTGGCACGGACAGCCGCAATCCTTCAGCAGGACGCGGATTTCCTTGAGGATCTCGCAAACGAGACGTATCTCTCGCTGGTCCAGCGAACCGACGACGGCGCGTGGTTGCCAGAGGATGCCGTCCGCGGACTTCCTGCAGCGCTGAGGTTCCGAGTCATCGCCAAGGCAGCTGCCGACGTCGGGGGCCAACAACCCGGTTACGGACGGCTCCAGGCCGCGGAAGCGCTGCTTCGCCGCCAGGGTTCTGCCGGTCCTGTGGAACTTCCCGGCCACGTCAGTGTCTATCGCCTGTCGCTGAGTGATTTGGAGCAGGAACGGGCGGGTTCTTCCATTGCGTCGCCTGCTGCCGGGACGGGTGATTCGACCACCGGCGGTCCCCGGGAAGCCGCACCCTGTGGGAAGCTAGTATTCCGGCATCAGAAATCGCCCCAACAGTAGCCGCACCCGAGCATCAAAACAGGAGCCATTGGTGGATTCAAACGACGTCCAGGCAGATCTCAAGCACGTTCTTTACACCAAAGAGCAGATCCAAACGCGAATCGCTGAACTGGCGGCGCAGATCGACAAAGACTACGAAGGCCGCGAACTGCTGATCGTCGGTGTCCTCAAGGGTGCCGTCATGGTCATGGCGGACCTGGCGCGGGCCTTGCACAGCCACGTCAGCATGGACTGGATGGCAGTCTCTTCCTATGGCTCCGGCACCCAGTCCTCGGGCGTTGTCCGGATCCTCAAGGACCTCGATACCGACCTCATGGGCAAGGACGTGCTGATCGTCGAGGACATCATCGACTCCGGCCTCACACTTTCATGGCTCAAGTCCAACCTTGAATCCCGCGGTACGGCCAGCGTTGAGATCTGCACCGCTTTCCGTAAGCCGACCGCCGCCAAGGTCGAGATCGACGTCAAGTACGTCGGCTACGACATCCCCAACGAATTCGTTGTGGGCTACGGCCTGGACTACGCCGAGAAGTACCGCAACCTGGACTTCGTGGGCACGCTTGCCCCGCACGTTTACGAGTAACCACCCTTACTTACGCCCTTCACCGGACCATAAGGACGTGGGAAGCCGTTGACGAACAAAAGCATTGGCATCAAGGACGTAGCAGTTGCCGCTGGCGTGTCTGTCACCACTGTTTCCCACGTCCTGAATGACGTCGCTTACGCTCGCATCAGCCCGGAAACACGGGAAAAGGTCAAAGCTACGGCGGAACGTCTCGGCTATGGCCCAAACCGGCTGGCCCAGGCCCTGCGCACGCAACGGACCGGGATGCTGGGTCTGGTCAGTGAGGAAATCGCCACCACACCACACGCCGGGCGGATTATCCTGGGTGCGGATGAGGCCGCCAGGGCGCGCGGCTACAACCTGATGATCATTAACACCTCAGGTGCAGCAAGTGAGGAGTCCAGGCAGGCTGATGTCGAGGCTCTCCTGGAGCGGCGCGTGGATGGCATCCTGTACGCCACCATGTACCACCGCGAGGTCACTTTGCCGGAAAACCTGAGTTCAATTCCCGCGGTGCTTGTGGACTCCGAGAGCCTGGCCGGGAGCGTCGCTTCAGTAGTCCCCGATGAAGAGGGCGGGGCCAGGGTAGCCGTGCAAAGCCTCCTTGATGCCGGCCACCGGCGCATCGGTTTCCTGAACAACACCGACGACGTCCCGGCTACGCGGGACCGCTTGCGAGGCTTCCGGAACGCCTTGGATGAAGCAGGGCTCGACGGCGCTGCCGCACCGGTGGAGTCCGAACTCTCGGAGGTGCTGGGCGGCTATGTTGCCGCTTTGCGGATGTTGAAGCGAAAGGACCGGCCCACGGGCCTGTTCTGCTACAACGACCGCATGGCCATGGGGGCCTACCGTGCAGCGGCCGAGGTAGGAATCAGCATTCCCAATGAACTGTCCGTGGTGGGTTTCGACGATCAGGAACTCATCGCGGCCAATCTCTACCCTGGCCTGACAACAGTGGCGTTGCCCCACTATGAGATGGGTGCCTGGGCCACTGAACGCCTGATCGATGCCATTGAGGGCAAGGCAGACCTCACCGTCCTGGCAGCGAAACCGACGATTCTTCAGTGTCCCTTGGTGACCCGCGAATCCATTACGAATCCCCATCCAGGGCTGTCCTAGCGCGGCGTAGGCGAGTATCCTGTGTACGCCCAGAGGGAACTTTTGAGCATTCCAGTGCGTGAATAACTGGGAACGGTGTATAGCTAGAAACTGAAGCAGCACCATTCGCGCGCAGAAGTTGCGCCTCGCAGCACTACCAGGAGGGACGGGGCAAAACCCCGATCAGATGAAAGCTAAGAGTTTCTTCAAGGGCCCGGGCATCTGGATTGTTGTCGTCGTCGGCTTGCTCCTGGTGGCATTCGCAACGCTGGCTCCGGGCGGTTCCACACGTATCGACACCAAGGACGGCCTCGAACTCCTCGCGCAAAGCGGCAAGGTGGAGCAGGCCAAGATATTCGACGCCGAGAACCGCGTTGACTTGGTGCTCAAAGACAACCTGAACATCGATGGCCAGGACAAGGGCAAGAACGTCCAGTTCTTCTACGTCACGGACCGTGGCCCGGACGTCGTCAAGGCCGTTACCAGCGCCAACCCGGACAAGGGCTTCACTGACCAGCCGATCGAGAACAACTGGTTCTCCGGACTGTTCTCCTTGCTCATCCCCGTGCTGCTGCTCGGTGTGCTGTTCTGGTTCCTGCTTTCCCGGATGCAGGGTGGCGGCTCCAAGGTGATGCAGTTCGGCAAGTCCAAGGCCAAGCTGGTCAACAAGGACATGCCGCAGGTGACCTTCTCTGACGTCGCCGGTGCTGACGAAGCCGTCGAAGAGCTCCAGGAAATCAAGGAATTCCTCCAGGAACCCTCAAAGTTCCAGGCCGTTGGTGCCAAGATCCCCAAGGGTGTGCTGCTGTACGGCCCTCCAGGCACTGGTAAGACACTGCTGGCCCGCGCCGTTGCGGGTGAAGCAGGCGTTCCCTTCTTCTCCATCTCCGGCTCGGACTTCGTTGAAATGTTCGTGGGCGTTGGTGCTTCGCGCGTCCGTGACCTGTTCGAACAAGCCAAGGCGAGTTCCCCAGCCATCATCTTCGTGGACGAAATCGATGCCGTAGGCCGCCATCGTGGCGCAGGCATCGGTGGCGGTAACGACGAACGCGAGCAGACCCTGAACCAGCTCCTAGTGGAGATGGACGGCTTCGACGTCAAGACGAACGTCATCCTCATCGCAGCCACCAACCGTCCGGACGTGCTGGACCCGGCGCTGCTTCGCCCGGGCCGCTTCGACCGTCAGATCACCGTCGAGGCCCCGGATATGGTGGGCCGCGAGCAAATCCTGAACGTCCATGCAAAGGGCAAGCCGATGGCCCAGGGCATTGACCTTCGGGCTGTTGCCAAGAAGACCCCCGGGTACACCGGTGCTGACCTGGCCAACGTCCTCAACGAGGCAGCCTTGCTGACGGCACGTTCAAACGCCAACCTCATTGATGACCGCGCCCTGGACGAGGCAATCGACCGCGTCATGGCAGGCCCGCAGAAGCGCAGCCGCGTGATGAAGGAACTCGAGCGCAAGATCACCGCCTACCACGAAGGCGGGCACGCACTGGTTGCTGCCGCCCTGCGCAACTCCGCTCCGGTCACTAAGATCACCATCCTTCCCCGTGGCCGTGCCCTTGGGTACACCATGGTGATTCCTGAGGACGACAAGTACTCGGTAACGCGCAACGAATTGCTGGACCAGATGGCCTACGCCATGGGTGGCCGCGTGGCCGAGGAAATCGTGTTCCATGACCCGTCCACCGGTGCGTCCAATGACATCGAGAAGGCCACCTCCACGGCCCGGAAGATGGTTACCCAGTACGGCATGAGCGAACGGGTTGGTGCCGTGAAGCTCGGCCAAGGCGGCGGCGAGCCGTTCCTCGGCCGCGATGCCGCGCAGGAGCGCAACTTCTCGGACCAGATCGCCTACGTTGTGGACGAGGAAGTGCGTCGCCTGATCGATCAGGCACACGACGAGGCTTACGCCATCCTCACCGAAAACCGCGATGTCCTCGACCGGCTGGCACTGGAACTGCTTGAGCGCGAAACCCTCAACCAGGCCGAGATCGCCGAGATCTTCCACGACATCCGCAAGCGCGATTTCCGTGAGATCTGGCTGTCCAAGGAGTCCCGCCCTGTCCAGTCGATTCCGCCGGTCGAGTCGCGCGCAGAAAAGGCTGAGCGCGAGGCCCAGGAAGAAGCCAAGAAGGCCCGTCTGGACGAGCCACTGGATGCCGTAGCCCCGCATGCGCAGGGTGTCAGCAGCCAGGAGTCATTCCAGTCACCGGGAGCCGACGGCGGCAACGACTCTCCGCTTCACGGCTAAGCTTTCTGCTGTGACTCATTTCGACGACGACGACCTCGCCGCCGTCCACGGCTCAGCCGCGGACGCTAAGCGGGGCCACAAAGTAGACCGCCCGCGCATCGAAGCAGCAGTACGCGAAATCCTGCTTGCTATTGGTGAAGACCCTGACCGCGGAGGCCTGCAGGACACACCCAAGCGTGTTGCCAAGGCCTATGCGGAGGTCTTCGCGGGCCTGCACCAGCATCCGGCGGAGGTCCTCTCCACCACGTTTGACCTTGACCACGAAGAGCTTGTCCTCGTGAAGGACATTCCCTTCTACTCGACGTGCGAACACCACCTGGTGCCGTTCCACGGGGTGGCTCATGTTGGTTATATTCCGTCACATGACGGCAAGGTTACGGGCCTGAGCAAGCTGGCCCGTTTGGTGGATATCTATGCGCGCAGGCCACAGGTGCAGGAGCGGCTCACAACGCAGATTGTTGAGGCCCTGGTTAAGCACCTCAACCCGCGCGGGGCGATTGTCGTCGTCGAATGCGAACACATGTGCATGTCCATGCGCGGCATCCGCAAGCCCGGCGCCAAGACTGTCACCAGCGCGGTGCGCGGTCAGCTCCATGACCCGGCCACCCGCGCCGAGGCCATGAGCCTCATACTCGGAAGGTAAGCAATATATGGATTCCCTCGCTGCAGCACCCGGAACCGGCCCGGCCACAAGCCCACTGCCGGTTCTCCGCAAGCCGCGGCCCGCTGCCAGATTCGAAGACCTGCCTACGGACCGCACGCTCGTCATGGGAATTCTCAATGTCACCCCGGATTCCTTTAGCGACGGCGGCAACCACCGCACGCCTGACACCGCCATCGCGCTTGGCTTGCGTATGTTCTATGCCGGGGCGGACATCATCGACGTCGGTGGCGAGTCCACGCGCTCCGGCGCTGAACCCGTTTCGCCTGAAGAAGAGCAGCGCCGGGTCCTTCCGGTGATCCAGGCGCTGGTCAAGGCCGGTGCGCTGGTGAGCATCGACACCATGCACACGTCCACTGCTGCTGCCGCCGTGGAGGCCGGTGCTGCGATCATCAACGATGTCTCCGGCCTGACCATCGAGCCGGACATGCCTGAGCTCGTGGCGCGCACCAAGGTTCCGTACATCCTCACGCATCGTCGTGGGGATGCCCGCACCATGGACGCCCTCGCGGAATACAACAACGTGACGGAAGAGGTGGTGGCGGAGCTCAGCGGTATCCGCGACAAACTGTATGCAGCGGGCGTTGCTCCCGAGCAGATCATCGTTGACCCCGGGATTGGCTTCTCCAAGAACGAGGACCAGAACTGGGAAATCCTCAAGAACCTGGACAAGCTGTTCGCACTCGGCCACAAGGTTATGGTGGCTGCGTCACGCAAGCGGTTCCTAGGCTCGCTCCTCACTGTTGCCGGCAAGTCTGCCGCGCCGCTGGAGCGGGATGCCGCCACGGCAGCTATCACCGCCCTGAGCGCCGCGAAGGGCGCCTGGGCTGTCCGCGTCCACGACGTCGGTCCCAGCCTTGACGCCGTCAAGGTTGCCGCTCGAATCGCCCGCTGACCGGAGGACCTTGTGGACAGGATCACGCTGACCGGTGTCACCGCCGTCGGCCATCACGGAGTGTTCGATTTCGAGCGCCGGGACGGTCAGCCGTTCGTCGTGGACGCCGTCCTTCATACTGACTTCAGCAAGGCCGCGGAGACGGATGACCTCCAGTACACCGCGCACTACGGCGAGGTGGCTGAGCTCATTACCTCGCACATTGAGGGCGAGCCGCTGAACCTGATTGAAGGTTTGGCCGTGCGGATCGCCGATGGCATCCTCGCCAATTACAACGTGGCCGCCGTCGATGTCACCGTCCACAAGCCGAAGGCGCCCATCGAGGTTCCGTTCGGCGATGTCACCGTGAGTGTCCACAGGGAGCGACCATGAACTCCGGATACACCAAAGCGATCCTTGCCCTAGGCAGCAACCTTGGTGAGCGGAACGACACCCTATCCACAGCCGTCGCCGATCTCGTGGACCCACCGGACGTTAGGCTCCTTGGAGTGTCTCCGGTTGTCCAGACCAAGGCGGTCGGCGGCCCGGAAGGCCAACCCGATTTCCTGAACATGGTCATGGCAGTCGAGACAACGCTTAGTCCCCTTGAGCTGCTGCAGCACTGCCATGACGTCGAGCAGAAGCACCACCGCACCCGTGAAGTGCGGTGGGGTCCGCGGACGCTGGACGTGGACATCATCGTTTTCGGTGATGTGGTCAGCGACGACCCCGTCCTGACCCTGCCTCATCCGAGGGCGGCCGAACGGGCCTTTGTCCTGTACCCGTGGTCCCTGTTGGAGCCGAACGCCCAACTGAACGGGCGGAGCGTTGCAGAGTTGGCCGCCGTGGCTGATGACATGCCCGACATCCGTCGCTTCGACGGCTACGGCGACATCGCCGGTGTTCCTGCGACGGGAGCGGTGGAGTAGCAGTGAAGCCCATGCGCCCCGCGGTCCTGGTCCTCATTGCCATCATCGCTGCCGCCATCGGTTGGCTGGCCACCGCGGCAACGAACCGCTTCAGCATGCCCACTCCCGTGCTTCCGGTCTCCGCACTGGTAACCATGGGCGTCATCGCCGTGCTCACCCTGATTATGGGGATCCGGGTGCTGCGGTGGCGCAACGGCAAGAAGAAGAACCTGCTGAACCCGATCCTGGCCGCCAGGACGCTGATTCTTGCCCAGGCATGCGCATATGCAGGGACGCTCCTTCTGGGCTGGCATGCTGGCATCTCGTTTGACCTTCTGCGGGTCGGAACCTTGCGCAGTGGTGAAGGCATCCTGTGGAACGCCGTCTTGATGGGCGGTGGTGGCGTGGTGATGGTGATCGTCGGCTTGGTGGTCGAGAGGTTCTGCCGGATCCCACCGGAGGACCTCGAAGGTGGCGCCCCTGGACCGGAAACCCGCCGCGGGGAAGCAAAAGGCGAAGGCGAGTATGCGTACCGAGGCGATTGACCCTCCCGGCGTCCAGTGGCTGAGGGTCTCCCCGAAGTACGTCACGGTCCGCTTGGTGGAGTGGGCCATCGGAAACCTGGTGATGGTGGCGATCCTCAGCCTTCCCCTCGTGTTTGTGCAGCTGGGTTGGTGGCGTTGGCCTCCGCTGTGGCTCGCCATCGCGGTGCCTGCGGTGATGCTCGTTCTGGCGTTGTGGCGGCTCGTGCTGATTCCGCGTCAGGTCCGCGCAATCGGCTACGCGGAGCGCGATGACGATCTCCTCATCCGTCGTGGCATCTTTTTCCAGCGCACCATGGTGGTCCCGTACGGACGCATGCAGTACGTGGATGTGTCTGTTGGTCCGGTGGAACGTGGACTGGGACTCTGTACTTTGAAGCTCCACACGGCGTCCGCCGGAACCAGCGCATACCTGCCCGGGCTTCCTGCCGGGGAAGGCGCACGGCTGCGTGAACAGCTCTCGGCACGTGGAGAAGCCAGGCTGGCCGGGCTGTGAGCCCGGACGGTAGCGCCACCGTAGGCCTCCCAGCTAAAGCCGACGACGGCGATTGGCGGCGCGTGCATCCAGCATCGCCGTTCGTGCGCGGCTGGGTGGCGCTTGCCGCCGTCGGATACTTTTTCGGTCGCGATGCCTTTGAACGCATGCTGCAGGGCCGTGACATCCTCGATCCCAACCTCAACGGACGGGTGCCCTGGCTGTTGGCCGGTGGAGGCATTCTGCTTCTCCTGACCGTGGGTGGATTCATCCTGAGTTGGTACTTCACGCGTTATCAGGTGGCCGAGGGCTATGTCCGGGTCAACACCGGCTTCGTGTTCAAGCAGCAGCGGCAGGCGCGGTTGGACCGTGTCCAGGCGATCGACATCGTGCAGCCCCTCTTGGCGAGGATCTTTGGCCTCGCTGAACTCAAGTTTGAAGTGGCCGACGCCGGCGAATCGGCCGTGCGGCTCGCTTACCTTCCGCTGGACCAAGCCAAACAGCTGCGCGCCACTATTCTTGCCCGTGCCGCTGGAGTGGTGAGTGGACCGGAGACTCCGGAAGCTGTCCCCGAAGCGCCGGAGTACGTTGTCTTGTCAGTGCCGCCTTCCCGCCTTATTGGCTCGCTCCTGCTGAGCGAGCAAACCGTCGGTATCCTGCTCGGAGCCGTGGCGTCCATCGCGATCTCTGTTTACACCGAAAACGGCGCCATCTTCCTGGCGCTTATCCCGGCGGTGCTGGGCATCGGTGCTGCTTATTGGAGCTCATTCAACAAGGGCTACAACTTCACCGCCGCGATTTCTCCTGATGGGATCCGGCTGCGCTACGGGCTCCTGGACACCCAGGCCCAGACTTTGCCCCCGGGCCGAATCCAGGCGCTGAAAGTCACTCAGCCGCCCATTTGGAGGATCTTCGGCTGGTACCGCATGCAGGTTAACGTGGCGGGCTACGGTGGTGCGGCAGGCAATGAGAACGCTGCCCGGACTACGTTGCTCCCGGTGGGCATGAAGCCGGACGTGATGCGGATGCTGTCCCTCGTGCTGCCGGACCCGGGTGTTGAGGATCCGGAACGGGTTTTCACTTCCGGGCTGGAAGGGTTGGCTGGGCTTGGGGGTGTGGCTGGGCTTGGGGGTGGGACACCGGCGGGTTCTGGCTCAGCCGGTTCTACCTCCACGGATGGTTTCGTCACTACTCCGCGCCGCGCCCGGCTCCTGGCGCCGCTGGGTTGGCGGCGCAATGGTTTCCTGGCCACGCGAACGGCATTGTTGATTCGATCCGGCCGATGGTGGCGCACCTTGGTCCTGGTTCCCCATCAGCGCACGCAGTCCATGGCCTTGCAGCAAGGTCCGCTCGCGCGGCGTTTCGGTGTGGCCGATCTTGTTTTCCACACTACGGCGGGACCTGTGGTGCCACGCCTCTATCAGGCTGATGTGGAGCAGGCTGTGCAGCTTTTCGACCAGCAGGCAGCCCGTGCCCGCGAGGCCAGAAAGCGGCAGACCAGCGAGCAATGGCTTGCGGAGGTAAGCGGCCAGGCCCCACCCCAATCGCTACCGCAAGCACCAACACAGGAGGACCCCCAGCATGGTTAGGCCAGGAAGACTCGGAGTCGGCATCATCGGCGCCGGCAAGGTGGGTGCCGTCCTGGGCGCCGCTTTGCGCGCGGCCGAGCACGCCGTCGTCGGGGTTTCTGCGGTATCCGAAGCGAGCCGCGAGCGGGCAGAGACACTGCTGCCGGGAGTCCCGATCCTTGGGATCCAGGAGATCGTGGAGCGCTCTGAACTGGTGCTGCTTGCCGTTCCTGACGATGCCCTCGGCGAGCTTGTTGCTGGACTCGCGAAGCTCGGTGCGTGGCAACCCGGCCAACTGGTGGCTCACACCTCCGGCCGTTTCGGAGTCGGGATCCTGCAGCCGATCCGCGCGGCCGGCGCAATTCCGCTGGCGATGCATCCCGCCATGACTTTCACAGGTATGAGCCTTGACCTGACCCGGCTCATGGATTGCACGTTTGGAATCACCGCCGACGCTGCGATGTTGCCGATTGCCCAAGCACTGGTTGTGGAGATGGGTGCCGAGCCGGTAGCGATTGCCGAGGCAGACCGAACCCTGTACCACGCGGCCCTCGCGCACAGCTCCAACCACATGGTGACGCTTGTTGCGCAGGCGTCGCAGTTGCTGCGGGAAATCGGCGTCGAATCACCGGAGTCCATGCTGGGTCCATTGCTGCGGGCCACACTCGAGAACGCTCTTGCGAGCGGAGAATCTGCGTTGACCGGTCCCGTCGCGCGCGGCGACGTAGGCACCGTTGCTGCGCACGCCCAGGCGCTGAAAGAATACGACGGCGGAGCGGGCGGCGACGTGCTCGCGGCCTATCAGGCCATGGCCCGGGCGACGGCCCGGCGTGCCGGAAACCGCGGACTGCTGCGCCCTGAACAACTGACTGACATTGGCGAGGCCTTGGGAACAGAGCCCACCGCGCCGGAAGGAATCTGAACAGCATGGCCATCAAACTCGTGACCACCGCGGCCGAACTGCGTACTGAAAGCGCACGGCTCCTGGCTTCCAAGCGGGGAAGTTCCCAAGGTTTGGTGCCGACCATGGGGGCCCTGCACTCAGGCCACGCCGCGTTGGCGAGGGCCGCCGTGGCAGAGAACGACGTCGTGGTGGCCACCATTTTCGTGAATCCCCTCCAGTTCGGCGACGCCGTGGACCTCGACCGCTATCCCCGGACGCTTGAGGCCGATATGGCCATCCTTGATGCCGAAGGAGTGGACCTTGTTTTCGCGCCCTCCGTGGACGAGGTGTACCCCGGCGGGCAGCCGCTGGTCCGTGTCACGGCGGGTCCGCTCGGCGGGAAATGGGAGGGTGCCTCACGCCCCGGCCACTTCGACGGTGCCCTGACCGTGGTGGCCAAGTTGCTGCACTATGGACTCCCGGGCGGCGCAGCTGCGGACGGTTCGACGCCGGCGTACCGTGCCTACTTTGGCCAGAAGGACGCCCAGCAACTTGCCCTTGTGAGGCGTATGGTCGTGGATCTGAACTTCCCCGTGGAGATCGTGCCCGTACCGATCGTGCGCAGCGAGGACGGCCTGGCGCTTTCCAGCCGTAACCGCTTCCTCTCCGACGACGAACGCGAGGCGGCGCTGGTGCTCTCACGGGCTCTGCGCCTTATCGAGTCCCGCGCGAACGCGCATGAACCGCTGGACCTGGATTCCGCCGTCGCACTCGTTGAATCCCAGCCGCTGGTGGAACTGGACTATTTCGACGTCGTGGATCCCACCACGCTTGAGCCGCTGGCGGAGAACTGCAAAGAAACACCGTTCCGCGGCGAAGGGCTGGCAATCATTGCCGCCAAGGTAGGTCCCGTGCGGTTGATAGACAACGTTCCGCTTAATTCCTGAGGTTGAATCCCTAACGTTTGGATTTTCTACTGACGGGAATCTCTTGGGCGTCTAGAATGTTCCTGTCTTCACCGGTACCGACCGCCGGAATCCAAACCCAAACCTGAGGAATCCTCATGTCTACCGACGTCACGTCCGGCGCCAACAGCGAGCCCGGTTCCGGCACGCCCGCAAGTGCAACCTTCACAGAGGAAGCGCTCACCCAGGCTCCTGTATCAGGGAAGATGTCCCGCGAATCCGTCACGGTCATTGTCACGCTGTTGGTCGCCACCTTTGTGGTGATCCTCAACGAGACCATTATGAACGTGGCACTCCAGCGGCTGATGACTGATCTCAAGGTGGACGCGCCCACGGTCCAGTGGCTCGCCACCGGGTTCATGCTGACCATGGCGGTCGTCATTCCGACTACCGGGTTTATCCTGCAGCGATTGACCACCCGCGGCTCGTTCATGCTGGCGATGGGACTCTTCAGCGGAGGAACACTCCTGGCTGCCCTAGCGCCCGGATTCCCCGTGCTGCTCCTTGCACGGATCGTCCAGGCGGGCGGCACGGCCATCATGCTGCCATTGCTGATGACCACCATCCTCACTCTGGTGCCCATGTCCCGGCGCGGTGCCGTCATGGGCAACGTCAGCATCGCTATCTCAGTCGCTCCCGCGATGGGCCCCACCGTTTCAGGCATCATCCTGGACCACTTCTCGTGGCGGTTCATGTTCGTGTTCGTGCTCCCCGTAGCACTGGCTGCCCTGGCAATCGGCGCCAAGTACCTCACCAACGTGGGGGAGCGCGGGAAGACTGGCTTGGACTTCACTTCAGTGGTCCTCACGGTGCCTGCCTTCGGCGGACTGGTCTATGGCCTCAGCCAGATCGGTGGTGCCAACGCCGGGGTGGTCCCGATCATCGCACTCGTGGTGGGAGTCGTGTGCCTGGCGCTGTTCGTCTTCCGCCAGGTCAAACTGCAGAAGTCCGACTCTCCACTCCTGGATCTCCGGGCCTTCAACTTCCGAATGTTCACGGTGTCCACGCTGCTGATGGTCGTAGCGATGATGGCACTGTTCGGTGGAGTCATCCTGCTTCCGCTCTACCTGCAGAACACACTGCACCTCCAGCCGATGGAAACGGGCCTGGCCCTCTTGCCGGGCGGTTTGGCCATGGGTCTGCTGGGTCCAGTCATCGGGCGGATTTTCGACAAAGTCGGTCCATTGCCGCTGACCGTATCCGGTTCAGTCCTCATGGTCCTGACGCTCTGGCAGTTTTCCCGCCTGGATGGCAGCAGCCCGCTCGGATGGGTGATTGCACTGCACGTTACGTTGAGCCTCGGCCTGGCACTCCTCTTCACGCCTGCCTTCACTACTGGCTTGAACCCGCTGCCTCCGCACCTGTACTCCCACGGATCGGCCATCATGAGCACAGCCCAGCAGGTGGCCGGCGCCGCTGGCACTGCCCTGCTCGTCTCCATCTTCGCCGTGGTGTCAGCATCCTCCGGCCTGGTAGCCGGCATGCAGGCCGCCTTCCTGGCGGCAACCATCATCGCTGGAGCTGCAGTGGTGCTCGGTGCGATGATGCGCAAGACCGAGGGCGCAGGCCACGGAGGTCACTGAGTCTTTGCTGGGCCCGGCCGGGCCGTTCCGCTGGGCCCGGCTGTTGCCCTTCCCAACGTTCTCTCACATCCTGAGGCGTTTGGGCTGTTGCTCTCTCACATCCTGACGTGTTTGGACCGGTTGCCGTTGAGTCCAGTGCCTCCTGGCCTGACTGATATCGGCCGCTGAATTAGGCCCGACGGCGGATCCGGGGTGCCGCTTCAAAGGGCAGCTATTGCAGCCGTTTCGTTGTGTGACGGGCTTCACGGACAACGGTTCTGCGCTTATTGAGGTGTTTTTGGGCCGTTTTCCCAGTGTTCACGGGGTTTTGGGCGGCGTGCGGGTGGATTTGTTCGGACGGTAAGGCGCGTGTAAAGTTATCTGAGTCGCCGCCGCTGATGCGGAAATGATGGTGACGAATTCCCCTTCAAATTACCGGTTTCCGGTGGTGCTTTGTGTGCCTCTGAACTGGCTTGGGGGCCCGAGCGCGATTTGCTTCATGCGGTCGAATCGGGTAAGTTTGAAAAGTTGCTCCGGAGCGATTCTGAGGCCCTTTGGGTTTTGGTTGGTGCCGGGTGTGTCTGTTGTTTGAGAACTCAATAGTGTGCCAAGTTTGTTGATGCCGATTGTTTTTTGATTGGTTGAAATTATGGCCGGGCCGTTGCGCACCCCCGTGTGTGGTGGTCTGGTTTTCAGCTGGTTTCGAATTTTGTGCAGCCGCGTTTTGCCGTTATTTCCGGTGGGTGTGGTTGTGTCTGTTTGATTTTTTGTTTTCAACGGAGAGTTTGATCCTGGCTCAGGATGAACGCTGGCGGCGTGCTTAACACATGCAAGTCGAACGATGATCTCCAGCTTGCTGGGGGGATTAGTGGCGAACGGGTGAGTAACACGTGAGTAACCTGCCCTTGACTCTGGGATAAGCCTGGGAAACTGGGTCTAATACCGGATATGACCATCTGGCGCATGTCATGGTGGTGGAAAGCTTTTGTGGTTTTGGATGGACTCGCGGCCTATCAGCTTGTTGGTGGGGTAATGGCCTACCAAGGCGACGACGGGTAGCCGGCCTGAGAGGGTGACCGGCCACACTGGGACTGAGACACGGCCCAGACTCCTACGGGAGGCAGCAGTGGGGAATATTGCACAATGGGCGAAAGCCTGATGCAGCGACGCCGCGTGAGGGATGACGGCCTTCGGGTTGTAAACCTCTTTCAGTAGGGAAGAAGCGAAAGTGACGGTACCTGCAGAAGAAGCGCCGGCTAACTACGTGCCAGCAGCCGCGGTAATACGTAGGGCGCAAGCGTTATCCGGAATTATTGGGCGTAAAGAGCTCGTAGGCGGTTTGTCGCGTCTGCTGTGAAAGACCGGGGCTCAACTCCGGTTCTGCAGTGGGTACGGGCAGACTAGAGTGCAGTAGGGGAGACTGGAATTCCTGGTGTAGCGGTGAAATGCGCAGATATCAGGAGGAACACCGATGGCGAAGGCAGGTCTCTGGGCTGTAACTGACGCTGAGGAGCGAAAGCATGGGGAGCGAACAGGATTAGATACCCTGGTAGTCCATGCCGTAAACGTTGGGCACTAGGTGTGGGGGACATTCCACGTTTTCCGCGCCGTAGCTAACGCATTAAGTGCCCCGCCTGGGGAGTACGGCCGCAAGGCTAAAACTCAAAGGAATTGACGGGGGCCCGCACAAGCGGCGGAGCATGCGGATTAATTCGATGCAACGCGAAGAACCTTACCAAGGCTTGACATGAACCGGAAAGACCTGGAAACAGGTGCCCCGCTTGCGGTCGGTTTACAGGTGGTGCATGGTTGTCGTCAGCTCGTGTCGTGAGATGTTGGGTTAAGTCCCGCAACGAGCGCAACCCTCGTTCTATGTTGCCAGCGGTTCGGCCGGGGACTCATAGGAGACTGCCGGGGTCAACTCGGAGGAAGGTGGGGACGACGTCAAATCATCATGCCCCTTATGTCTTGGGCTTCACGCATGCTACAATGGCCGGTACAAAGGGTTGCGATACTGTGAGGTGGAGCTAATCCCAAAAAGCCGGTCTCAGTTCGGATTGGGGTCTGCAACTCGACCCCATGAAGTCGGAGTCGCTAGTAATCGCAGATCAGCAACGCTGCGGTGAATACGTTCCCGGGCCTTGTACACACCGCCCGTCAAGTCACGAAAGTTGGTAACACCCGAAGCCGGTGGCCTAACCCTTGTGGGGGGAGCCGTCGAAGGTGGGACCGGCGATTGGGACTAAGTCGTAACAAGGTAGCCGTACCGGAAGGTGCGGCTGGATCACCTCCTTTCTAAGGAGCTGCTAACAACTTGCTGTTGCCCTGCATGGGGTGGTGGTGGTTGTCAGTGTTGCCCATTGCGCAGGCGTTTGTTCTGCGGTGGGTGCTCATGGGTGGAATATCAACAAATCAAATGTTTTTTGGCATGGCCTTGCTGGTTGTGTCCTGGTGTTAGTACGGTGCTGCTGCGTCCCCTGTGGGGGTGTGGTGGTGTTGGGAACGTGCCGGGGCGTGGTTGTAGGGGGTTGTGTTTGGCGCACTGTTGGGTCCTGAGGCAACAGGACCTTTTTGCAGCAATGCAGGGGGGGCACTTCTGGTGTTTCTTTTGTTCCTGCTTCTGTCCTTTCACTGCCGTGGTCGGCCCCGCCTTTGGGTGTGGGTTGTGGTGGTGGGGGTGGTTGACGGGGTTGTTGTTTGAGAACTACATAGTGGACGCGAGCATCTAGGACACACACGTTGTGCCGGCCTTCGGGTTGGTGGGTGTGTGTTCTTACAGCAATTTCTTATGAATGAACCTGGCCCTTGTGGTCGTGGTTCTCTCGAATAGATGATGCATGACTGAACGTAAGTTTGGTTTGTGTGTGGTCAAGTTTTTAAGGGCACACGGTGGATGCCTTGGCATTAGGAGCCGAAGAAGGACGTAGGAATCTGCGATAAGCCTGGGGGAGTTGATAACCGAGCGTTGATCCCAGGATGTCCGAATGGGGAAACCCCGCACAACGCCGCAGGGTGATTGTGTGACCCGCATCTGAACACATAGGGTGCGTGGGGGGAACGCGGGGAAGTGAAACATCTCAGTACCCGCAGGAAGAGAAAACAAGAGTGATTCCGTTAGTAGTGGCGAGCGAACGCGGATCAGGCTAAACCGTTTCATGTGTGATAGCCGGCGGGCGTTGCATGGGCGGGGTTGTGGGACTTTCCGTACTGGTTCTGCCGGACCGGTGGGGTGTGTAGTGCAGGCATAGGTGAACGGTCTTGAAAGGCCGGCCAGAGAGGGTGTGAGCCCCGTAACCGTAATGTTGTGTGCCGCCTGGAGAGGATCCCAAGTAGCACGGGGCCCGAGAAATCCCGTGCGAATCTGTCAGGACCACCTGATAAGCCTAAATACTTCCTAATGACCGATAGCGGACCAGTACCGTGAGGGAAAGGTGAAAAGTACCCCGGGAGGGGAGTGAAACAGTACCTGAAACCGTGTGCTTACAATCCGTCGGAGCCAGTCTGATTCTGGTGACGGCGTGCCTTTTGAAGAATGAGCCTGCGAGTTAGTGTTACGTCGCGAGGTTAACCCGTGTGGGGTAGCCGTAGCGAAAGCGAGTCTGAACAGGGCGAGTGTAGTGGCGTGATCTAGACCCGAAGCGGAGTGATCTACCCATGGCCAGGTTGAAGCGACGGTAAGACGTCGTGGAGGACCGAACCCACTTCAGTTGAAAATGGAGGGGATGAGCTGTGGGTAGGGGTGAAAGGCCAATCAAACTCCGTGATAGCTGGTTCTCCCCGAAATGCATTTAGGTGCAGCGTTGCGTGTTTCTTGCCGGAGGTAGAGCTACTGGATGGCCGATGGGCCCTACAAGGTTACTGACGTCAGCCAAACTCCGAATGCCGGTAAGTGAGAGCGCAGCAGTGAGACTGTGGGGGATAAGCTTCATAGTCGAGAGGGAAACAGCCCAGACCACCAACTAAGGCCCCTAAGCGTGTGCTAAGTGGGAAAGGATGTGGAGTTGCGAAGACAACCAGGAGGTTGGCTTAGAAGCAGCCATCCTTGAAAGAGTGCGTAATAGCTCACTGGTCAAGTGATTCCGCGCCGACAATGTAGCGGGGCTCAAGTACACCGCCGAAGTTGTGGATTTCACACGGTACCCTAGCCTTCGTGGTTCAGGGGTGTGGAGTGGTAGGGGAGCGTCGTGTGGGCAGTGAAGTCGCGGTGGAAACCAGCGGTGGAGCCTACACGAGTGAGAATGCAGGCATGAGTAGCGAAAGACGGGTGAGAAACCCGTCCGCCGAATGATCAAGGGTTCCAGGGTCAAGCTAATCTGCCCTGGGTAAGTCGGGACCTAAGGCGAGGCCGACAGGCGTAGTCGATGGACAACGGGTTGATATTCCCGTACCGGCGAAAAACCGCCCATGCCAAGCGGGGGATACTAACCGCCCGGAGCCTGCCCGCCCACCCTTGTGGTGTGTGGGTTTTGGCCGAGCGCGGGACCTGATCCCGGGAGGTAAGCGTATTAACAGGTGTGACGCAGGAAGGTAGCCGGGCCGGGCGATGGTTGCCCCGGTCCAAGGATGTAGGGTCAGGGATAGGCAAATCCGTTCCTGTGTGCTTCGAGCACGATCCTGAGATCTGATGGGACTCCCGTTTGGGGGGATCCGGTGATCCTATGCTGCCAAGAAAAGCATCGACGCGAGGTTTTAGCCGCCCGTACCCCAAACCGACACAGGTGATCAGGTAGAGAATACCAAGGCGATCGAGAGAATTATGGTTAAGGAACTCGGCAAAATGCCCCCGTAACTTCGGGAGAAGGGGGGCCTGCCCCGTGATGGAGACGTGCTCTCCGTGAGCGGGTGTGGGCCGCAGAGACCAGGGGGAAGCGACTGTTTACTAAAAACACAGGTCCGTGCGAAGTCGCAAGACGATGTATACGGACTGACTCCTGCCCGGTGCTGGAAGGTTAAGAGGACCGGTTAGCCCCTTGCGGGCGAAGCTGAGAATTTAAGCCCCAGTAAACGGCGGTGGTAACTATAACCATCCTAAGGTAGCGAAATTCCTTGTCGGGTAAGTTCCGACCTGCACGAATGGAGTAACGACTTCCCCGCTGTCTCAACCATAAACTCGGCGAAATTGCAGTACGAGTAAAGATGCTCGTTACGCGCAGCAGGACGGAAAGACCCCGAGACCTTTACTATAGTTTGGTATTGGTGTTCGGAGTGGCTTGTGTAGGATAGGTGGGAGACGTTGAAACCCGGACGCCAGTTCGGGTGGAGTCATCGTTGAAATACCACTCTGGTCACTTTGGACATCTAACTTCGGCCCGTGATCCGGGTCAGGGACAGTGCCTGATGGGTAGTTTAACTGGGGCGGTTGCCTCCTAAAAAGTAACGGAGGCGCCCAAAGGTTCCCTCAGCCTGGTTGGCAATCAGGTGTCGAGTGTAAGTGCACAAGGGAGCTTGACTGTGAGAGAGACATCTCAAGCAGGGACGAAAGTCGGGACTAGTGATCCGGCGGTACATTGTGGAATGGCCGTCGCTCAACGGATAAAAGGTACCTCGGGGATAACAGGCTGATCTTGCCCAAGAGTCCATATCGACGGCATGGTTTGGCACCTCGATGTCGGCTCGTCGCATCCTGGGGCTGGAGTAGGTCCCAAGGGTTGGGCTGTTCGCCCATTAAAGCGGTACGCGAGCTGGGTTTAGAACGTCGTGAGACAGTTCGGTCCCTATCCGCTGCGCGCGCAGGAAATTTGAGAAGGGCTGTCCTTAGTACGAGAGGACCGGGACGGACGAACCTCTGGTGTGTCAGTTGTACTGCCAAGTGCACCGCTGATTAGCTACGTTCGGATGGGATAACCGCTGAAAGCATCTAAGCGGGAAGCTCGCTTCAAGATGAGATTTCCATACACAATTTGTGTGAGAGGCCCCCAGCCAGACCACTGGGTTGATAGGCCGGATGTGGAAGCGAGGACCAAAGACTCGTGAAGCTGACCGGTACTAATAGGCCAACAACTTACACCACACACAACACTGCACGCGTCCACTATGTGGTTCCCGAACAACAACCGTTCCAGGAACCAACAACTGAATAACAACACCACAAAGTTGTAACCACACAGACTTCCCACCCCCAACCGGAACCACAAACCGGCACCAGGGGGACGGGTAACAAGGTTACGGCGGTCATAGCGTGGGGGAAACGCCCGGTCCCATTCCGAACCCGGAAGCTAAGACCCACAGCGCCGATGGTACTGCACCCGGGAGGGTGTGGGAGAGTAGGACACCGCCGGACACACATTAGGTCGAGACCCCCCAACCCACACCGGGTCGGGGGGTCTCCCACATTCAAACGACACACCAAACACACCAACGTGGGCAAGCCTACGCTGGTGTGAAACTCCTTAGCCCGAGACAAAGGCCTCCACCACCATGGAGGCCTTCACTTTTTTAACTGACGTTCGACTGTCCATCCATCGAGGCCTCATCACTGCTAGCGGCGCATCCCGGGTGGGAAGATTCGGGTTTTGGAGTCCATGGCCAATTCATCACTGACGGGTGAGGTGTGCAGCCGACGAAGCAAGACTTTGAAGTCGGCGCCTTCCTTGGGGTCCGTGTTTACCTCCCTAGGCGTCTCGGTTCCGCTCCATACCCATACTCTTCGAGCAGCCATATGCCTTAGGGGCGGGCCAAAGCGCCCATCTGGAAAAGCTGGAGGAATTGGAAGGCCGGACATGATCGCGCGACAGCTACCCGTCAACGCTGGAGTGATTAGGCGTTCGTTGTCTTAGAAGCCTTTGCCGCCGCTTTGGCCGCTTGCTTGCTGGCGCGAACCTTGACCAAGGAATCGGGGTCCACGATGTCGGCAACAGAGAGGTATGAGCCCTCTTCGCCGTAGTGCCCAGCTGCTTCCCGCCATCCGTTTGCTTGAAGGCCGCATTGCTTACCGAGGAGGGCCAGGAAGATTTTCGCTTTCTGCTCCCCGAACCCTGGCAAGGCCTTGAGCCGGCGAAGTACCTCAGCTCCGTCGGGATTGCCGCTGCTCCAGATTGCCGCAGCGTCTCCGTTCCAATCCCGGTGTACCGTTTCGGCGAGGGCTTGGACTCTGCCGGCCATGGAGCCTGGGAAGCGATGTACGGCAGGGCGTTCTTTGAATACCTCCACGAAGCCTGCGGGGTCGTAGTCTGCGATCGTGCCAGGATCCAGTGACCCAAGGCGCGAACGGATCTTCTCTGGACCGGCAAATGCCGACTCCATGGTCACCTGTTGATCGAGCAACATTCCGGTCAGCAATGCGAAAGCATCGTCGCTCAATAGCTGGTCGGCGGCGGCATCTCCTGTGATGTGCAGTTTCATGCGTCCCATCCTCCCACCAGTGCGCGCGGTCGTCATCGGAAGTGGTCACGTTAGCCAGGCTGATGAAAGAACGGAGTGATGTTCGACGGCGGGCTGGCGGGGGTTTTTGGGGGTGTGTTGGGTGGTTGTTGGGGTGGATTTGCGTTGGGGGTGTGGGGCGTGTATTGTTTTCTGAGTCGCCGGGTGCGAAACGGAAAGCCGGAAGGTGTGTACGGTTCGGTAGGCGGCCAAAAATAACTCTTCTTTTCCAATGGCCTTGTTGGGTGTGCTGCTTTTGTGGTGCGCTGTGCGGGGTGATGTTTTGGGGGGTCTGTTGTTTGAGAACTCAATAGTGTGCCAAGTTTGTTGATGCCGATTGTTTTTTGATTGGTTGAAATTATGGCCGGGCCGTTGCGCACCCCCGTGTGTGGTGGTCTGGTTTTCAGCTGGTTTCGAATTTTGTGCAGCCGCGTTTTGCCGTTATTTCCGGTGGGTGTGGTTGTGTCTGTTTGATTTTTTGTTTTCAACGGAGAGTTTGATCCTGGCTCAGGATGAACGCTGGCGGCGTGCTTAACACATGCAAGTCGAACGATGATCTCCAGCTTGCTGGGGGGATTAGTGGCGAACGGGTGAGTAACACGTGAGTAACCTGCCCTTGACTCTGGGATAAGCCTGGGAAACTGGGTCTAATACCGGATATGACCATCTGGCGCATGTCATGGTGGTGGAAAGCTTTTGTGGTTTTGGATGGACTCGCGGCCTATCAGCTTGTTGGTGGGGTAATGGCCTACCAAGGCGACGACGGGTAGCCGGCCTGAGAGGGTGACCGGCCACACTGGGACTGAGACACGGCCCAGACTCCTACGGGAGGCAGCAGTGGGGAATATTGCACAATGGGCGAAAGCCTGATGCAGCGACGCCGCGTGAGGGATGACGGCCTTCGGGTTGTAAACCTCTTTCAGTAGGGAAGAAGCGAAAGTGACGGTACCTGCAGAAGAAGCGCCGGCTAACTACGTGCCAGCAGCCGCGGTAATACGTAGGGCGCAAGCGTTATCCGGAATTATTGGGCGTAAAGAGCTCGTAGGCGGTTTGTCGCGTCTGCTGTGAAAGACCGGGGCTCAACTCCGGTTCTGCAGTGGGTACGGGCAGACTAGAGTGCAGTAGGGGAGACTGGAATTCCTGGTGTAGCGGTGAAATGCGCAGATATCAGGAGGAACACCGATGGCGAAGGCAGGTCTCTGGGCTGTAACTGACGCTGAGGAGCGAAAGCATGGGGAGCGAACAGGATTAGATACCCTGGTAGTCCATGCCGTAAACGTTGGGCACTAGGTGTGGGGGACATTCCACGTTTTCCGCGCCGTAGCTAACGCATTAAGTGCCCCGCCTGGGGAGTACGGCCGCAAGGCTAAAACTCAAAGGAATTGACGGGGGCCCGCACAAGCGGCGGAGCATGCGGATTAATTCGATGCAACGCGAAGAACCTTACCAAGGCTTGACATGAACCGGAAAGACCTGGAAACAGGTGCCCCGCTTGCGGTCGGTTTACAGGTGGTGCATGGTTGTCGTCAGCTCGTGTCGTGAGATGTTGGGTTAAGTCCCGCAACGAGCGCAACCCTCGTTCTATGTTGCCAGCGGTTCGGCCGGGGACTCATAGGAGACTGCCGGGGTCAACTCGGAGGAAGGTGGGGACGACGTCAAATCATCATGCCCCTTATGTCTTGGGCTTCACGCATGCTACAATGGCCGGTACAAAGGGTTGCGATACTGTGAGGTGGAGCTAATCCCAAAAAGCCGGTCTCAGTTCGGATTGGGGTCTGCAACTCGACCCCATGAAGTCGGAGTCGCTAGTAATCGCAGATCAGCAACGCTGCGGTGAATACGTTCCCGGGCCTTGTACACACCGCCCGTCAAGTCACGAAAGTTGGTAACACCCGAAGCCGGTGGCCTAACCCTTGTGGGGGGAGCCGTCGAAGGTGGGACCGGCGATTGGGACTAAGTCGTAACAAGGTAGCCGTACCGGAAGGTGCGGCTGGATCACCTCCTTTCTAAGGAGCTGCTAACAACTTGCTGTTGCCCTGCATGGGGTGGTGGTGGTTGTCAGTGTTGCCCATTGCGCAGGCGTTTGTTCTGCGGTGGGTGCTCATGGGTGGAATATCAACAAATCAAATGTTTTTTGGCATGGCCTTGCTGGTTGTGTCCTGGTGTTAGTACGGTGCTGCTGCGTCCCCTGTGGGGGTGTGGTGGTGTTGGGAACGTGCCGGGGCGTGGTTGTAGGGGGTTGTGTTTGGCGCACTGTTGGGTCCTGAGGCAACAGGACCTTTTTGCAGCAATGCAGGGGGGGCACTTCTGGTGTTTCTTTTGTTCCTGCTTCTGTCCTTTCACTGCCGTGTTCGGCCCCGCCTTTGGGTGTGGGTTGTGGTGGTGGGGGTGGTTGACGGGGTTGTTGTTTGAGAACTACATAGTGGACGCGAGCATCTAGGACACACACGTTGTGCCGGCCTTCGGGTTGGTGGGTGTGTGTTCTTACAGCAATTTCTTATGAATGAACCTGGCCCTTGTGGTCATGGTTCTCTCGAATAGATGATGCATGACTGAACGTAAGTTTGGTTTGTGTGTGGTCAAGTTTTTAAGGGCACACGGTGGATGCCTTGGCATTAGGAGCCGAAGAAGGACGTAGGAATCTGCGATAAGCCTGGGGGAGTTGATAACCGAGCGTTGATCCCAGGATGTCCGAATGGGGAAACCCCGCACAACGCCGCAGGGTGATTGTGTGACCCGCATCTGAACACATAGGGTGCGTGGGGGGAACGCGGGGAAGTGAAACATCTCAGTACCCGCAGGAAGAGAAAACAAGAGTGATTCCGTTAGTAGTGGCGAGCGAACGCGGATCAGGCTAAACCGTTTCATGTGTGATAGCCGGCGGGCGTTGCATGGGCGGGGTTGTGGGACTTTCCGTACTGGTTCTGCCGGACCGGTGAGGTGTGTAGTGCAGGCATAGGTGAACGGTCTTGAAAGGCCGGCCAGAGAGGGTGTGAGCCCCGTAACCGTAATGTTGTGTACCGCCTGGAGAGGATCCCAAGTAGCACGGGGCCCGAGAAATCCCGTGCGAATCTGTCAGGACCACCTGATAAGCCTAAATACTTCCTAATGACCGATAGCGGACCAGTACCGTGAGGGAAAGGTGAAAAGTACCCCGGGAGGGGAGTGAAACAGTACCTGAAACCGTGTGCTTACAATCCGTCGGAGCCAGTCTGATTCTGGTGACGGCGTGCCTTTTGAAGAATGAGCCTGCGAGTTAGTGTTACGTCGCGAGGTTAACCCGTGTGGGGTAGCCGTAGCGAAAGCGAGTCTGAACAGGGCGAGTGTAGTGGCGTGATCTAGACCCGAAGCGGAGTGATCTACCCATGGCCAGGTTGAAGCGACGGTAAGACGTCGTGGAGGACCGAACCCACTTCAGTTGAAAATGGAGGGGATGAGCTGTGGGTAGGGGTGAAAGGCCAATCAAACTCCGTGATAGCTGGTTCTCCCCGAAATGCATTTAGGTGCAGCGTTGCGTGTTTCTTGCCGGAGGTAGAGCTACTGGATGGCCGATGGGCCCTACAAGGTTACTGACGTCAGCCAAACTCCGAATGCCGGTAAGTGAGAGCGCAGCAGTGAGACTGTGGGGGATAAGCTTCATAGTCGAGAGGGAAACAGCCCAGACCACCAACTAAGGCCCCTAAGCGTGTGCTAAGTGGGAAAGGATGTGGAGTTGCGAAGACAACCAGGAGGTTGGCTTAGAAGCAGCCATCCTTGAAAGAGTGCGTAATAGCTCACTGGTCAAGTGATTCCGCGCCGACAATGTAGCGGGGCTCAAGTACACCGCCGAAGTTGTGGATTTCACACGGTACCCTAGCCTTCGTGGTTCAGGGGTGTGGAGTGGTAGGGGAGCGTCGTGTGGGCAGTGAAGTCGCGGTGGAAACCAGCGGTGGAGCCTACACGAGTGAGAATGCAGGCATGAGTAGCGAAAGACGGGTGAGAAACCCGTCCGCCGAATGATCAAGGGTTCCAGGGTCAAGCTAATCTGCCCTGGGTAAGTCGGGACCTAAGGCGAGGCCGACAGGCGTAGTCGATGGACAACGGGTTGATATTCCCGTACCGGCGAAAAACCGCCCATGCCAAGCGGGGGATACTAACCGCCCGGAGCCTGCCCGCCCACCCTTGTGGTGTGTGGGTTTTGGCCGAGCGCGGGACCTGATCCCGGGAGGTAAGCGTATTAACAGGTGTGACGCAGGAAGGTAGCCGGGCCGGGCGATGGTTGCCCCGGTCCAAGGATGTAGGGTCAGGGATAGGCAAATCCGTTCCTGTGTGCTTCGAGCACGATCCTGAGATCTGATGGGACTCCCGTTTGGGGGGATCCGGTGATCCTATGCTGCCAAGAAAAGCATCGACGCGAGGTTTTAGCCGCCCGTACCCCAAACCGACACAGGTGATCAGGTAGAGAATACCAAGGCGATCGAGAGAATTATGGTTAAGGAACTCGGCAAAATGCCCCCGTAACTTCGGGAGAAGGGGGGCCTGCCCCGTGATGGAGACGTGCTCTCCGTGAGCGGGTGTGGGCCGCAGAGACCAGGGGGAAGCGACTGTTTACTAAAAACACAGGTCCGTGCGAAGTCGCAAGACGATGTATACGGACTGACTCCTGCCCGGTGCTGGAAGGTTAAGAGGACCGGTTAGCCCCTTGCGGGCGAAGCTGAGAATTTAAGCCCCAGTAAACGGCGGTGGTAACTATAACCATCCTAAGGTAGCGAAATTCCTTGTCGGGTAAGTTCCGACCTGCACGAATGGAGTAACGACTTCCCCGCTGTCTCAACCATAAACTCGGCGAAATTGCAGTACGAGTAAAGATGCTCGTTACGCGCAGCAGGACGGAAAGACCCCGAGACCTTTACTATAGTTTGGTATTGGTGTTCGGAGTGGCTTGTGTAGGATAGGTGGGAGACGTTGAAACCCGGACGCCAGTTCGGGTGGAGTCATCGTTGAAATACCACTCTGGTCACTTTGGACATCTAACTTCGGCCCGTGATCCGGGTCAGGGACAGTGCCTGATGGGTAGTTTAACTGGGGCGGTTGCCTCCTAAAAAGTAACGGAGGCGCCCAAAGGTTCCCTCAGCCTGGTTGGCAATCAGGTGTCGAGTGTAAGTGCACAAGGGAGCTTGACTGTGAGAGAGACATCTCAAGCAGGGACGAAAGTCGGGACTAGTGATCCGGCGGTACATTGTGGAATGGCCGTCGCTCAACGGATAAAAGGTACCTCGGGGATAACAGGCTGATCTTGCCCAAGAGTCCATATCGACGGCATGGTTTGGCACCTCGATGTCGGCTCGTCGCATCCTGGGGCTGGAGTAGGTCCCAAGGGTTGGGCTGTTCGCCCATTAAAGCGGTACGCGAGCTGGGTTTAGAACGTCGTGAGACAGTTCGGTCCCTATCCGCTGCGCGCGCAGGAAATTTGAGAAGGGCTGTCCTTAGTACGAGAGGACCGGGACGGACGAACCTCTGGTGTGTCAGTTGTACTGCCAAGTGCACCGCTGATTAGCTACGTTCGGATGGGATAACCGCTGAAAGCATCTAAGCGGGAAGCTCGCTTCAAGATGAGATTTCCATACACAATTTGTGTGAGAGGCCCCCAGCCAGACCACTGGGTTGATAGGCCGGATGTGGAAGCGAGGACCAAAGACTCGTGAAGCTGACCGGTACTAATAGGCCAACAACTTACACCACACACAACACTGCACGCGTCCACTATGTGGTTCCCGAACAACAACCGTTCCAGGAACCAACAACTGAATAACAACACCACAAAGTTGTAACCACACAGACTTCCCACCCCCAACCGGAACCACAAACCGGCACACGGGGACGGGTAACAAGGTTACGGCGGTCATAGCGTGGGGGAAACGCCCGGTCCCATTCCGAACCCGGAAGCTAAGACCCACAGCGCCGATGGTACTGCACCCGGGAGGGTGTGGGAGAGTAGGACACCGCCGGACACACATTAGGTCGAGACCCCCCAACCCACACCGGGTCGGGGGGTCTCCCACATTCAAACGACACACCAAACACACCAACGTGGGCAAGCCTACGCTGGTGTGAAACTCCTTAGCCCGAGAAGAACTCAGACAATTCTGCGATGAGCTTGTCGGGCGCCTTGTTGGGGCCATCGTGCCCGAACCCAGGGAGGATGGTGTAACTCGAGCCGGATAGGACGTCGTGGATCTGGCCGCATGCCACACCGAAGTATGCGGGGCTTTTCTCGCCGACCACGATCAGCGTTTCAAGGGGCAGCTCCAGGAATGGCTCTGCGGGCATATCCGCAGCTATCACAGCCTTGATTTCGCGGACTCCGCACGTCATCAGTTCCCGCATCTGCTTGCCCATGGGTGTTCCTGCGGTCAGCTTGTTGGCGAGTGTCAACATGGATAGGGGCATGCGAGCGAAGGCCCCACCGGTCTCTACTCCCTTGATGAGTACGGCGAGGCCGCGATCGTAGTCTCCTGCCGCCGTCGCGCGTTCATATTCCGGCGTCCAATCGGCTTTGACGCTGTGGTTGACCGAGACGGCGGGATCGTAAACTGCGAGTCGCTCAACCGGTAAGGTCCGCGCCGCATGCAGTGCGACGGCGCCGCCGAAGCTGTGCCCGAAAACGTCCGTGCTGGACGTGTGTTTCATGACAGAGTCAAGATCCCGGATGTCGGCTTCGAGGGTGTAGTCCTCGGGCTGCGGAGAGGATTCACCGCGTCCACGGCGGTTAAAGGTATGGACAGGCCGGCCAAGGGACTCACTCAGTTTCTGTGCGAAACGTGTGTAATCGGAGGCTGTCACCATTGAGGCAGGCACGACCACGATGCCGGAGCCTGCAGCTGCCAGGCCACCGCCCGTAGTCAATACTTCGAGGTGTCCGCCGTCCGTTGTGGTGATGATCTCGCGCGTCATGTCTTGAGCCTAACCGAGCCACCTGAGCGCCGGCAGCATGCTGGACGCTATGTGGACAACAATCAGCTTTTGAAGTAATCCGAGATGTCCATCACGAGTTCCTTCACGGCGGCTGGAACGGAGCCATGGAAGCCCTTTGGCGATATCTCAAGGGTGCTTCCGGGCACAGCGGCGTGCAAGCGAGCTGCAGTTACCTTGTAGTACTGCGGGCTCTTCTTGCCCACCATGAAGTGGGTGCTGGGAGGTAGAACGGAGAAATCGCGCGGAGTTTCCGTGGCGTCGAAGGCAGCTTTGAGTTCTCCGACGCCGGATGGCAGGAGTTCACGGAACATCGTGTTGACTTTGGTCCGCGAAACCACGGCCATGAGGCCCACGAGCACAGGTTCAGGGATCCGGGCCAAAGCACTTCCCGGATGCATGCCCCGCTTCATGCGGGCAAGGGCGAGGTTGATATTGCCCTTGTTCACGGAGTCCTCGAAGCCGGCCATCCAATCCGTGTCCATGCTTCCGTCGATGTTCACGGCGGCGTCGTACACGGCAAGCCTGTCCGGTTGGTGGTGCGTGCCGGCAAACGCCTGCGCAGCGTTGAGGGCCACCGACCCGCCCAGGCTGTGCCCGAGGATGTTCCTCGCATCGGTGGCATCCATGATGGTGCGCACGTCCGCAATTTCCGTGACCATGGAGTAGTTGTGGGGTTGATCGCTGGAGTTGCCGCGGCCCCTGCGGTCGTAGACGTCCACGGCCCACCCATCGCCGAGGCCCTTCGCGAGGGCGACGGAAAAGGGCCGATAGATCAGGGCTGTGAGGAATGCGCCGCCGATCAGGACCACACGGCGCTCCCCGGGTGCGTCTTCCGCGCCGTAGCTGTACAAGGCGAGTTTGCCGCCGTCGTGCGTTCTGATGTCGCGTTCCCTCACCGGTTCATCCTAGGGCGCGCCGTCAGCGGGTGCCGGGTCGGCCGAAAGGAATCGGGCGATTCGGGCTGCAAGCCGCCTGCCTGGCCGAAGGGGCCCTTCATGGAATTGCAGGGGCACAATGGCGAAGTCGATGACGGGGACCGCTCCGGCAAGGGTGCGGCCTGTTTCGGCGAAGTAGGACGGGCTCCAACCTCCGCTCAGCATGAGTGTTGGGGTTGCGAGCGAGGTGAAATCGTGAAGATGCGCGTCGGCGTCGAGGACCGCGCGCATTTCGGCGACGGCGGTGGGCAACAGGGAGCGCATCTCCGAACCCAGCCGGGTCTGTGCTGAGAGGACGCTCAGCATCCGCAATGCCCCCATGGGCAGGTATGAGATGGGACCGGCAGTTCCCAAACCCTGCACCAGATGGGCCCACGCGTGGTCCAGCTGGCCTGCGCTAACTGCGGCTTCCAATTCCGGACGCCACCGGCCATGGAGATTTCCTGATAACGAGACAGCAGCATCGTAGGTGACCAAGCGGTTGATCTCCGTGCTGCGAGCAGCCTGCAGTGCCACGAAACCGCCATAGCTGTGCGCCACGACATCCGTTGAACCGGTGCTCCGCATCACCGCCTGGAGGTCCGCGATCTCGGTGCCGGCGGAGTATCCCGGCGGCTGTGGCGCCGAACGGCCGCGGCCTCGCCGGTTGTAGCAATGGACTGGTCGCCGCAGCATGAGGCTCAAGGTCCGCGCGAAGGGCCAGTACAAAGAATCGGTCACCAAAGTCCCATGGACCACGACGACGCCGGACGGTTCCGCAGGTGCGTGCGAACCGGGAATCGAGGCTTTCGACGCCGGCCGGAACGTGTGCACTTCAAGCTGGCCGCCGCCGTCGTCCGTTTCAACTGTCCACGTCTCCACAGCCCGAGTCTATGTCCCGGAAATAGAGGCCCATAATGAGCGGTAAACTTAAGGACTGTGACTTCCGCAAACACCCCAGCCCTTAACACCTCCGCAGAGCCCACCGACGCCAGCGAGCAGATGCGTATCCGTATGGACAAGCGCTCCAAGCTGATCGAACGTGGCACAGAGGCCTATCCTGTGGGCGTTGAGCGGACGCATTCCTTGAGTGAGATCCGCGAAAAGTATGCGCACCTGGAAGCCGACGAAACCACTGGTGACATCGTTGGCGTCACCGGCCGCGTCGTGTTCGTACGAAACACGGGCAAGCTCTGCTTTGCTACCCTCCAGGAAGGTGGGGCAGACGGCAAGGGCGTTCGTCTCCAGGCAATGCTGAGCCTGGCCAATGTGGGCGAGGAATCGCTGGCCGATTGGAAGGCCCTGGTTGACCTTGGAGACCACGTATTCATCAAGGGCGAGGTCATTTCCTCCCGCCGCGGTGAACTCTCCGTCATGGCCGATTCCTGGTCCATGGCCTCCAAGGCACTGCGCCCGCTCCCGGTCCTGCACGCGGAGCTTAACGAAGAAACCCGTGTTCGCCAGCGCTATGTGGACCTCATTGTCCGCGATGAAGCGCGCGAGATGGTCTATAAGCGTGCTGCCATCACGCGGTCTGTCCGCGACACCCTTGACCGCCACGGCTACGTCGAGGTGGAGACCCCCATCCTGCAGTTGGTCCACGGTGGTGCTACGGCCCGTCCGTTCGAGACGCACATGAACGCGTTCGATCAGAAGATGACCCTGCGCATCGCCACGGAACTCTTCCTGAAGCGCGCGGTAGTGGGTGGCATCGACCGCGTCTACGACATGGGCCGCGTTTTCCGGAACGAAGGCGTCGATTCCACGCACAGCCCCGAATTCACCACCCTTGAGTGCTACGAAGCCTGGGCTGACCAGTTCGTCATGGCCGAACGCATGAAGGAAATCATCCTGAACGTGGCGGACGTGGTTGGCACCCGTACCATCCAGACGGATGCCGGCGAGATCAACCTCGACGGCGAATGGGCTTGGGTTGCGGTGTACCCGGGACTTTCTGAAGCGGTTGGCGTTGAAGTTACGCCCGACACCACGGTGGAGGAACTGCTGGCCATTGCTGCCAAGCACGAGATCAAGGTGGACCCGCAGTGGGACGCGGAGAAGATCGTGGTTGAGCTCTTTGGCGAGATCGTGGAACCCACACTGCTGAACCCGACTTTCGTTTACAACTACCCGCCGTCAGCTCAACCGCTTGCGCGTCCGCACCGCGAAGACGGCCGGCTCATCGAGGCATGGGACCTGATTATCGGGGGCATGGAGCGCGGCACGGCCTTCTCCGAACTCATTGACCCCGTTATCCAGCGCGAACGGCTTACGGAGCAGTCACGCCGGTCTGCTGCTGGCGACGTAGAAGCCATGCAACTCGACGAAGACTTCCTTCGCGCCCTTGAATACGGTGCCCCGCCCATGGGTGGTATCGGGCTCGGCATCGATCGCCTCGTCATGTTGTTCACCGGCGCAGGTATCCGCGAAACCATTCTGTTCCCCTTGCTCAAGCCCGAAGGACACTGATCATGGAATACATCGCAGTCCTGGCGCCATCGATCGTTGTTGGTTTGATCTTCTGGTTCGCCATGAAGTCCATCTTCAATGCGGACAAATCCGAGCGGCAGGCGGAAGCCCGCGCCCAAGCGGAGGCCAATTTGCGGAATTCCGGCCCCGAGGGTGAAGGCCCGGCAGCTAAATAGCCTGCAAATTGGGTGGCCTTAGCAGGAAACCCAAATGTGCCTTTGACGTGTGTGCTTGACGTGAACGATAATCAGGAATAGGAACCCTCAAATTTCTGATTATCCAACCCTCCAAAAGAGAGGCTACTCATGGCACAGAAAGTTAAAATCATCCTCGTCGATGACCTGGATGAAGGGTCAGCGGACGAAACTGTCCGTTTCGGGCTGGACGGTGTTAGCTACGAGATGGACTTGTCCACGGCTAACGCAGAATCTTTGCGCAAAGCACTGGAGCCTTACGTAGCCAAAGCCAGGAAGACCTCCTCGGGCCGTGCAACACGTGGCCGTGCAACCGCCACGCGAAACCAGGATTCAGCGCAGATCCGTCAATGGGCTCGTGACAACGGTTACACCGTAAACAGTCGCGGACGCATTCAGGCTGAAATTCAGGAAGCGTACCAGAAGGCCAATTCCTGATTCACCCGCCTTCAATGCCCCGGCAGCTTCTGCCGGGGCATTAGGTTTTTAAGCCCATGGTTTGTTGCCGGGCCTTCCGAGTGGATGCCTGAACAAGGCCTAGGAATATTCCGTGAATCGTTCCGGTGCCTACAGTGGGGATTATCCGGCCTTTTGGAACTGGTCAAAACTACTGGTCAAAGCGCCTGCTCAAGGCCGGCGGCGCGTTCGTCGCCCTACCCCTGTTCTGGGTGGCTGACCACGAGCTTCCGGAGGCCGGAACGGGCGTGGGACGGGCGTATCGCGGGCGGGCCTGTCAACCGCGAAGGGGGTGCCAGGTTTATTCCGCTGGGCGTCATGTTTCCCCTGTGGCGAACACGCTCCAAAAGTCGGGCTTCGGCACGTAGCATCAAAGTACGTCGTAGCTAGGAGTGTGGCGAAATGTTTGAGAGATTTACGGACCGTGCCCGTCGCGTGGTTGTCCTTGCCCAAGAAGAGGCAAGGATGCTCAACCACAATTACATTGGTACCGAGCACATCCTCTTGGGTCTGATCCACGAGGGTGAAGGCGTTGCCGCCAAGGCGCTTGAATCCCTGAGCATTTCGCTCGATGGCGTCCGCGAACAGGTGCAGGAGATCATCGGCCAGGGCCAGCAGGCTCCGTCCGGACACATCCCCTTCACCCCGCGCGCCAAGAAGGTGCTTGAGCTTTCGCTCCGCGAAGCACTGCAGCTCGGCCACAATTACATCGGAACCGAGCACATCCTGCTCGGCCTCATCCGTGAGGGCGAAGGCGTTGCTGCCCAGGTGCTGGTCAAGCTCGGCGCGGACCTTAACCGCGTCCGTCAGCAGGTCATCCAGCTGCTCTCCGGTTACCAAGGCAAGGAAGCTGCCGGTTCGGGCTCCAGCCAGGGCCAGCCGGAGGGAACCCCCGCCGGTTCGGTGGTACTGGACCAGTTCGGACGCAACCTCACCCAGGCTGCCCGCGAGAACAAGCTCGATCCCGTGATCGGCCGCGAGCAGGAGATGGAACGCGTCATGCAGGTCCTCTCCCGCCGTACCAAGAACAACCCAGTGCTCATCGGTGAGCCCGGCGTCGGTAAGACTGCCGTCGTCGAGGGCCTCGCCCAGGCGATTGTCCGCGGCGACGTCCCGGAGACCATCAAGGACAAGCAGCTGTACACGCTGGACCTTGGTTCACTGGTTGCCGGCTCGCGCTACCGTGGCGACTTCGAAGAGCGCCTGAAGAAGGTCCTCAAGGAGATCCGCACACGCGGCGACATCATCCTCTTCATTGACGAGATCCACACCCTCGTTGGTGCAGGTGCTGCTGAAGGCGCCATCGATGCCGCATCCATCCTGAAGCCGATGCTTGCCCGCGGTGAACTCCAGACCATTGGTGCCACAACCCTGGATGAGTACCGCAAGCACATTGAGAAGGATGCCGCTCTTGAGCGCCGCTTCCAGCCGATCCAGGTCAAGGAGCCTTCCGTGGCTCACGCGATCGAGATCCTGAAGGGCCTCCGGGACCGCTACGAGGCACACCACCGCGTAACGATTACCGACGGCGCCCTCGCCTCAGCCGCGCAGCTGGCCGAACGCTACATTTCGGACCGCTTCCTGCCGGACAAGGCAATCGACCTCATCGATGAAGCCGGTGCACGCCTGCGTATCCGCCGCATGACCGCTCCGCCGGAGCTCAAGGCCATGGACGAGCGCATTGCCGACGTCAAGATGGAGAAGGAATCCGCCATCGACGCCCAGGACTTTGAGGGTGCCGCTTCGCTGCGCGACAAAGAGCAGAAGCTCATTGCCGAACGCGCTGAGAAGGAACGCAACTGGAAGTCCGGCGGCATGGATGACATCTCCGAGGTTGATGAAGACCTGATCGCCGAGGTTCTCGCGAACTCCACCGGCATCCCCGTCTTCAAGCTCACCGAAGAAGAGTCTTCGCGGCTCCTCAAGATGGAAGACGAACTGCACAAGCGCGTCGTCGGCCAGGATGAGGCCATCAAGGCCCTGTCGCAGGCTATCCGCCGCACGCGTGCAGGCCTGAAGGACCCCAAGCGTCCCGGTGGCTCGTTCATCTTCGCCGGGCCTACGGGTGTCGGCAAGACCGAGCTCGCCAAGGCCCTTGCCGAGTTCCTGTTCGGGGAAGAGGATGCCCTCATCACGCTGGACATGTCCGAGTACTCCGAGAAGCACACGGTTTCGCGACTCTTCGGTGCACCTCCGGGCTATGTCGGCTACGAAGAAGGCGGCCAGCTGACCGAGAAGGTCCGCAGGCGTCCGTTCTCCGTGGTCCTGTTCGACGAAGTTGAGAAGGCCCACGCGGACCTCTTCAACTCGCTCCTGCAGATCCTGGAAGATGGCCGACTGACCGACTCCCAGGGCCGCGTGGTGGACTTCAAGAACACCGTGATCATCATGACCACCAACCTGGGTACCCGCGACATCTCAAAGAGCGTCGCTACCGGCTTCCAGTCCGGCACCGATACCCAGACCGGTTACAACCGGATGCGCGCCCGGGTCACGGAGGAGCTCAAGCAGCACTTCCGCCCCGAGTTCCTCAACCGTGTTGACGACGTCGTGGTGTTCCCGCAGCTCACCCAGGACGAGATCATCGAGATCGTGGACATGTTCGTTACCCGCCTGGAGCGTCGCCTCAAGGACAAGGACATGGGCATCGAACTCACCACGGCAGCAAAGGTTCTTCTGGCCACTCGTGGCTACGATCCCGCAATGGGTGCCCGGCCGCTGCGCCGTACCATCCAGCGCGAGATCGAGGACCAGCTCTCCGAGAAGATCCTCTTCGGCGAATTGCACTCCGGTGACATCGTTGTGGTGGATGTGGACGGCGAAGGCGACGACGCCAAGTTCACGTTTGCAGGCAACGCCAAGCCGCGGATCCCGGAGATTGCTCCTACCGCATAAGGCGTGCGCAACGTAAGCCAACTGCCCCGTCCATTCCGCAAGGAGTGGGCGGGGCATTTGTGTTGGTCCCCCCGAGTGCGTTGGTGCCCCGAGTTTTGTGTGCCGGTGTGCCCATAGGGTGGCTATGGAGAGTATGGGCACAGGAACTGCAAAGGAGGGGTGCGTGCGAGTATTGATGATTTGTCCGGGGACGCGGGGAGATGTCGCCCCCATAGCAGGGCTCGGCAGTCGTCTGCAAAAGCTGGGCTACGAGGTGTCCATCGCTGCCAACCCCGCGTACGCGCACCTCGTGGTCAGGTCCGGGTGTGAGTATCGTCCTCTTCCCGGCGACCTTGGCAGGATCATCAAGCGTGTCACACCGGGTGGAGCGAAGTCGTCCGGCGGCATGCTCACCACCTGGCGGGAGCTCAGCGAGTATATGGATCAAGCGGCCACCGGGACCCTGGCTGCGGTTGAAGCGGGTGCGGATGTCATCCTGGCCAATTCCGTGGCGCCATATGCCTACGACGTCGCTGAAGCGGTTGGAATTCCAGCGGTGGGCACGCATCTGCAGCCGGTGGAACCCAGCGCAGACTACCCTCCTGTGCTGCTGGGGTCCGCCCGGAACCTGGGTAGGCTGGGCAACCGGATTATTGGCGAGCGGGTCCTGGCCGGACCTGCCCCCTACGACGCCCCGAGTGCAAGGCTTCGCCACGAGTTGGGCCTGCCGAAGCTGTCACGCCAAGCTGCCGAGCGACGTCGAGCCAGGGCGAACAGCACGGTCCTCCATGGGATCAGCCCCACAGTTCTACGGCGACCGGCGGACTGGCGCCCTGGGTTGGTCATGGCGGGGTACTGGTGGCCGGTGCCCGAGCCGGAATGGAGTCCGTCCGCGGAACTGGAGGACTTTCTGTCCGCAGGCCCGCCCCCGGTTTTCGTTGGCTTTGGCAGCGGCGCTGCGCTGGACCCGGATTTCGTTCTTGAGGCCATCAGACGGGCGGGCGTCAGGGCGGTGCTGCAGGGTGCGGGGGACCTCTCGGACGATGATGCGATCGGCATCGGCGCAGTCCCGCACGAGTGGCTGTTTCCGAGGATGGCGGTAGTCGCGCACCATGCGGGCTCTGGCACCACCGCTGCCGGCCTCCGCGCTGGTGTGCCCACGGTCTGCGTCCCGGTGTATACGGACCAACCGCTGTGGGCTGCCCGGGTTGCTGCCCTCGGCGCAGGGCCCCGGCCGGTTCCCTACAAGGGGCTCACTGTTGAGCGATTGGCGTACGCCATCCGGGAAGCCGTCAGCACCCCGTCCTACGCAGCCCGGGCAAGAATCCTCGCAGCGCGGATCGGGAACGAAGACGGGGCCTCCGCCGTGCTCCGGACGCTGCGCAACCTCCCAACTGGGTCGCAGTTAAGCGCGTTTTGAGCCGCCTAAACGCGCTTAACTGCGACTCAGTTGGGTGCGGCGGGCGAATATCTGAAAGTAGTGTTTCACTGTGAGTGAACCACTCTGTGATCGGGGACACAATGCGTGTTGAATCGGAGCATGGATTCGACTGACACCCCAAGCCCGGGCACGCCACCCGCAACTCCTTTCCACGACATCGACCACTACCTCGCCATTCCCAGGGTCAGTGGTCTCACGCTTAGCCCGGACGGCAAGCGCCTGGTGACTACCGTTTCGACCCTGAACGGCAAGGGCACCGAGTTCGTCACTGCACTGTGGGAAATCGACCCCACAGGCCAGGGCCACGCCCGACGGATCACCCGAAGTTCCAAAGGTGAAGCCGGTGCCGCCTTTGCCGCCAACGGCGATCTCTACTTCACGTCCTCCCGCCCCGACCCCGAGAGCGCAGATCCCGACGCCGATCCCGTGAACGCGCTGTGGTTGCTCCCTGCCGATGGGGGCGAGGCCAGGGTTGTGCACTCGCGCGCCGGTGGGATCAGTTCCGTCATGGCGGCAAAGAACGCGGATGCCATCTTCGTCAACGCCGAGGTTCTGGCGGGCTCCAGCAATGAGGAGAACGACGAGGAACGCCGCAAGGCCCGCAAAGACAACAAAGTGTCCGCTATCCTGCACAGTGGCTACCCGATCCGCTATTGGGACGCGGACCTGGGTCCTGGTGAGCCGCGCTTGTTCGCAGTGGAGCCTGGCGAGGAGAAGGAGGCCGGCAAACCAACCACCGTTGACTCGCCAACGCCGCTTAAGCTGCGAAACCTGACACCCGGCGTCGGAGGCTCGCTGCGGGAAGCCAAAACTGTGGTGAGTCCGGACGGCAAGACCATCTACACGAGCCTCACCAAAGCGCTCGCCAAGGCCGACAGTCGTGAGGTGCTGGCCGCCGTCGACGTCGCCACGGGAACCGTCAAGGTGCTTCTGGACCGCGAGGGAATGAGCTACTTCCCCGGTCCCGTCAGCCCGGACAACCGCACGCTGGTGGTGGAGAGTGAGAGTGACACCACGCCCACGCAAGCGCCGCAGGTCAAGCTGCACCTGCTGGACGTATCAGGCAGCGAAACGACTGACCTGGAGCCGCTCGCGCACCAATGGGACCGCTGGGCTACTGCCCTGGCGTGGCTCCCGCAAGGCAATGCCATCCTGGTGAAAGCGGACGACGACGGCGCGTCGCCGCTTTTCCGGATCGACGTCGCCAACGGGCGGGTAACGCGGGTGACGAAAGACGCCGCAGCGTATTCCGACGTCGTGGTTTCGCCGGACGGAACCACAGCATACGCGTTGCGGAGCTCCTACGAGTTTCCCCCTGAAGCTGTACGGATCCACCTCGCTTCCGGAGATGTGGTGAGGTTGCAGGCACCCGCGGAACGGCCAAGATACAAGGGCCGCCTCGAACGCGTGGAAACGACGGCGGAGGACGGCTCCCGGGTGCCAGCGTACCTGGCGCTCCCTGAAGAGGCTTCCGATAACAACCCAGCTCCCCTCCTGCTGTGGATCCACGGTGGACCGCTGGGCTCATGGAACGCCTGGACCTGGCGTTGGAATCCTTGGCTGCTGGTGGCAAAGGGCTATGCCGTGCTGCTGCCCGACCCTGCGCTCTCCACAGGTTACGGCCAGGAGTTCATCCAGCGCGGCTGGGGTGAATGGGGCAAGAAGCCCTTCTCGGACCTCATGGCCATCACCGATGCCGTAGTTGAGCGTGCGGACATCGACGAGACACGCACTGCGGCGATGGGCGGGTCCTTCGGAGGCTACATGGCCAACTGGGTGGCAGGCCAGACGGACCGCTTCAAGGCGATCGTGACCCACGCCAGTTTGTGGGCCCTGGACCAGTTCGGCCCCACCACCGACGCCGCGCAATACTGGCTGAAGGAAATGACGGTGGAGATGGCGATGGAGAACTCGCCACACCTCAACGTACGCAACATCAGGACGCCAATGCTCGTGATCCACGGCGACAAGGATTATCGCGTCCCGATCGGCGAGGGCCTGCGGCTTTGGTACGAACTACTGTCCTCGTCGCAGTTGCCTGCGGACGACAACGGCCAGAGCCCGCACCGGTTCCTCCACTTCCCCGACGAAAACCACTGGGTCCTGCAGCCACAGCATGCGAAGGTTTGGTACGGAGTCGTAGAGCACTTCCTGGCAAAGCAGGTGCTGGGCGAGGACGTTGCTTTGCCTGAGGAGCTGGGGCTGTAGGTTCCGACGCTGGTCCCGGTCGGTCCGGCCGACGACCGGGACATTTACCGCGTGCTCGCTCCCGCGTCGCTTAGACGCACGCTACGTAAATGTCCCGGCCGTCGCCCTCGTGCCCGCCCGGCGGTTCCGCGGGCCCCGCGTCATGCTCGGGCGTACGTCATGCGGGGTCCAGCAGCTCTTTGCGTCGTTGGTATGGCGGAGTTTTGTCTCGTTAGGATGGGGGAGTGAATTCGACCTTTAGCCTTCGTCCTGCCCGTACTAGTGATGTGGCGGCGATTAAGAGGCTGGTTGCGCCGTTGGCGGAGCAGCGGATTCTGATGGCCAAGGAAACTGTGGCCTATTACGAGAGCCTCCAGGAATTCCGGATTGCCGAATCCCAGGACGGCGACGTGATTGGTTGCGGTGCCCTGCATGTCATGTGGGAGGACCTGGCCGAGATCCGCACCCTCGCGGCTGCGGACGCGTGGCGGGGGCGGGGTGTGGGGCATGTGTTGGTGGAGGATCTCCTCGAAAAGGCCAAGGAGCTCGGTGTCAGCCGGGTGTTCTGCCTGACGTTTGAGGTTGACTTCTTCAAGCGCCATGGCTTTGAGGTCATGGAGGACCAGTCCGCCGTGGACCCACAGGTGTACTCGGAGTTGCTGCGCTCGCATGACGAAGGCGTGGCGGAATTCCTGGATCTGGCCCGGGTAAAGCCCAACACCCTGGGCAATACACGCATGATCAAGCACCTCTGAGAACCCACAACAAGAGCTAAATGGTGCGGGGTTTCAACCCTGCCCCGATTATGCGTGATTTAAACCCCTTCTCTTATCTAAAGTTGATGGATAAACTGATCGAGGCTTGCTGGGGAGCTTCCGCCATTCGGTCAATCGAGAGAAGATCATGCAGTCCCACGCGTCCTTTTCGGGTATTTCTGAACTCCAACTCAGTGTGCGCGGTCCAGTGTTCACGCCTGCCGATCCCGGATTCCAATCCGAGATTTCGGCTTTCAACCTCTCTACTCAACACCAGCCGGATCTTGCCTTCGGCGCCCTCGACGCCGAGGACGTCTCGGCGGCTATTAGATGGGCGGCGGAACGGGAAATGCCCGTAGCCGTCCAGTCCACGGGTCATGGTGCAACAAACGCGATAGAAGGCGGCCTGCTCATCAGCACCCGCCGAATGCTTGAGCTCAGCATCGACCCCCTTGAGAAGACTGCCAGGGTCGGGGCCGGTGTTCGGTGGAAGGCTGTGGTTGAGCTTGCTGCAACCTTCGGCTTAATGGGCCTCTGCGGTTCAACCTCTGACGTAGGCGTGGTGGGATACACGCTGGGCGGGGGCCTGCCAATCCTGGGCCGTAAGTACGGCTTCGCCTCGGACCATGTCATCGCCTTCGAACTGGTTACAGCAGATGGCACCCAAAAAAGGGTCACTAAGGATGAGAACCCTGACTTGTTCTTCCTCCTGCGAGGCGGCAAGGGCAACCTGGGCATCGTGACGGCCATGGAATTCCACCTTTTCCCAGCCGCCGATCTCTACGCAGGTGGCGTGTACTTCGACGGTGGCCACGCCCCGGAAGTCCTGAGGGCGTTCAGGGAATGGGTGCCGTGGCTACCCGTGGAGGCATCGGCGTCGTTGGCGTTTTTGCGCCTTCCTGACATGGAGATGATTCCTGAGCCGTTGCGGGGAAAGTTCGTGATCCACCTCCGCTACGCCTACCAGGGCGACTTGGCTGCAGCGGCGGAGCTGCTGGAACCCATGCGCCGAAGCGCCCCGTTCATGATGGACGCCACCGGTCCTTTGGAAGCAAGCCAATTCGACACGATTCATCAGGATCCGGACCAGCCTGTCCCTGTCCGCGAGCGTGGCTTGCTGCTTGATCGTTTGGACGAAGAGGCATCCGAGGTAATCCTGCGGCACTTCGGTCCGGGCGTCGAAAGTCCAGTACTGCTGGCCGAAGTCCGGCTGCTGGGCGGCGCCCTGGCCAAGAGCGCGGAGGGTGAGGACATTGTGGGCGGCCGTGACGCGGCGTTCAGCTTCTACATGGTTGCCATCGCTGCGCCTCCTGTTGTTGACCTGCTGCCGGCAGTTTTCGATTCCGTGCACACAGACCTTCGTCCCGCTGCCAATGCCGGCACATTTGTGAACCTCCATGGGCACTTTGTGGATGCCGAGGACAGGGAGCGTCCTTGGGGCCCGAGTGCGCGGGAGCGGCTTAAGAAAGCGAAAGCGGAGCTGGATCCGAAGAACATGTTCAGCTTTGGGCACGTAGTGGGCCTTCCTGCCACGGAACAGCCGGTTGTTATGAATCAGACTGCGCTGCTCGAAGACGTGGTCACTGCCGGCGGCGACGCCGTGCTGAACAGTTAGGGGGCGGACCGTGCAAAATCGTGTCACGTTTCCGGACTTTTCAGCTTTCCAGATAGACATCCCCCATGGATCCTGGCCGAACGAATCCTTCTGGCCGGGGACTGCCCACTCCAACCCGGACCTGTACTCCGCATTTTGGCTCGATTTCCATGGCCGGAGTGACCCGGAATTCAGTCCCCCCGGTGCCGGCGCCGGCACCGGCAAAGAACCCGGGAACCACGAAGATTAACTGTGTCATTCCGGCAGGGACGGGCCTTTGGGCCGTCCCTGCCGGCCTTTAATGGCCGCGACGTTAATGGGCCTCGGCGCCCTCTGCGCCGGCAAGGCCTACCCTGTGCACGGGCGCCGGTAGTAGGGTCAGAGCACCAGCCACAGCACGTCCAGGAGCATCCCATGAAAAAGCTCATCAATGATCCACGCGCCGTGGTGGACGAGTCCGTCGAAGGCTTCGGCATGGCCCATGCCGACATCGTGGACGTCCATCCCGAGCCCAAGTACGTCATCCGGAAAGGCGCACCTGTAGCGGGAAAGGTTGCCCTGGTATCGGGCGGTGGCAGCGGTCATGAGCCACTGCACGCTGGTTTCGTCGGCCTCGGCATGCTCGACGCCGCGGTGCCCGGCGCCGTCTTCACCTCGCCTACGCCGGACCAGATCATACCGGCGACCGTCGCTGTCGACTCAGGTGCCGGCGTCGTGCATATCGTCAAGAACTACACAGGGGACGTCCTGAACTTTGAGACTGCGGCGGAGATGGCACAAGCCGAAGGCGTACACGTGCGTTCGGTGTTGGTCAACGACGACGTCGCCGTGGAGGACTCGCTGTACACGGCGGGCCGCCGTGGAGTGGGCGGGACGGTCCTCGTGGAGAAGATTGCTGGTGCTGCCGCCGAGCGTGGAGACGGTCTTGAAGCCGTTGCAGCCATCGCGGAGCGGGTCGCGGCCAACGTGCGGACCATGGGAGTCGCACTCTCTGGCTGCACGGTTCCTCACGCGGGTACGCCGAGCTTCGAGCTGGCGGAGGACGAAATCGAGATCGGAATCGGCATCCATGGTGAACCCGGACGGCACAGGATCGCCATGGAAAGCGCCGACGCGATCACCGACCGTCTATTGGAACCCGTGCTTGAGGATCTCTCCATCTCGTCCGGAGACAGGGTGCTGCTGTTCGTGAACGGCATGGGCGGCACACCTCAGAGTGAGCTTTACATCGTCTATCGCCGGGCCGCCCAGGTGCTCGCAGAGCGCGGGGCATCAGTGGAGCGCTCGCTGGTGGGGAACTACGTGACCTCCCTCGAAATGCAGGGTTGCTCGGTGTCCGTGCTGCGCCTCGACGACGAATTGGTGCGTTTGTGGGATGCTCCCGTTCACACGGCCGCCCTGCGTTGGGGAGTGTGAGCATGGGCTTGGGCGTTGATTGGGCCGTGGACTGGCTGAAGCTTTCGGCGAAGGCGATGGCAGAACACCGAACGGAATTGATTGAGCTGGACCGGGCAATCGGCGACTCGGACCACGGCGAGAATATGGACCGTGGATTCCAGGCCGTGGTGCAGAAGCTGGATGAGACGCCGCCGGAAACAGCGGGAGCTGCACTTAAAGCGGCGGCGATGGCGCTGATGTCCAAGGTGGGCGGAGCTGCCGGGCCGCTGTATGGCACGGCATATCTTCGGGCGGCCACGTCCCTCGGCGATTCCACTGACATCGACGCCGATGCCTTGGCTTCCGCGCTCGCGGCTGCCCGGGACGGAGTGGTTGCCCGCGGCAAAGCCGAGACGGGGGACAAGACCATGATTGATGCGTGGACGCCCGCCGTTGAGGCAGCCCGGAACGCGGCGTCCGATGGCGGTGATGTACATGCTGTCTTGCAGGCTGCTGCAGAGGCGGCCGAAGTGGGGGCTGTGGCTACCGATCCGCTGGTGGCTCGCAAGGGCCGCGCAAGTTACCTCGGGGAGCGAAGTGCAGGGCATCGCGATCCAGGGGCTGCGTCCACGGCGTTGCTCTTGCGCGCCGCGGCAGCAGCGGCGGCTGGCTCGGTAGGAAACACAGGAACCTCCGCAGGAAACACAGGAACCGACGCCGTATGACAGTTGGGATTGTGGTTGTCTCCCACAGCAGCAAGATCGCTGAAGGCGCTGTGGAACTCGCCGCCCAGATGGCGCCCGACGTCGAACTCGTCGCCGCCGGGGGCACTGACGACGAAAGGATCGGCACCAGCCTCGAGAAGGTGCTTGCCGCCGTCGAGCAGTCACTGATTGATGCCGGAGGGGATGGCGTGGTGGTGCTGACGGATTTGGGCTCGGCAGTAATGACAGCTGAGTCTGCGATCGAGTTCGCCAGCGACCCCGACGCTATTTTGCTTGCTGATGCGCCTTTGGTTGAAGGGCTGGTGGCTGCGGCCGTCGCGGCACAGGGCGGGGCTGGCGTCGAAGACGTGCGCAAGGCTGCCGAAGCGGTTGGATTCGGGGCTTCTGCCGGTACTGAGGCGCCGGGCAGTCCTCGCGAGTCCAGCGAACCGGATGCTGCCGGCGATTTTGAGCTCATTAATCCCATGGGCATCCACGCGCGGCCTGCGGCCAAGATAGCCGGTGGACTGTCCGGCCTTGACGCTGAGGTGACAATCAACGACGTCGACGGGACGTCCATGATGGCGCTTATGACGCTCGCCGCCGGGCAGGGTGCAACCCTGCGCGTGGAGGCCCGGGGCAAGGACGCCGGAAAGGCAGTTCAGTATGTCGGGCGGTTGGTGGGCGAGGGGTTCGGGGAGATCTAACTGGCCTTCGTCAGGAGCAAATATTGCTAAGTATGCTGATTAGTGATGTTCTAGAGGTACAGATTCACTACTAGGAAGAGGTGCAACATGGGTGCTGACGACAAGATGGAGAATGCTGGCGAGAAGATGGCAGGCAAGGCTAAAGAAGCTGCCGGAAAGCTTACCGACAACGAGCGCCTGGAAGCCGAAGGCAAGGGCGAGCAGGTCAAGAGTGACCTCAAGGGCGCTGGCGAAAAGGTAAAGGACGCTTTCAAGAACGACTAGGAATTCAGGCGGGGCCGTTGCGGTTGCAGCGGCCCCGCCTTCCTTTGTGTTTGATAGGGCATAAGCCCCGGGATCGGATGGAGGATTCTTTCGTGAATTTGCTGGTGAAGTTGTTCGGCCTGGCAGTCAGCCTTGGAGCTGGTGTGTTGGCAAACAAGACACTCGAAGGACTCTGGGAGAAAAAGACAGGAAAACCTGCCCCGAAGGACGGAACTGACCTGAATGATTCCTTGCCGGGAGTGCTCGTATTCGCTGTAGTTTCCGCGGGCGTTGGCGCCGTGGTTCACGTTCTTACCCAGAGGGGCACCAAGAGTGCGCTGGCCCGAATGAAGAAAACGGCAGACGAGGTGTAGTAGACATGGCAATTGCCCGATACCCGAGTGTTGTTATTGATTGTCCGGATGCGCCCGCCCTTGCCGCCTTTTATGGCGAACTGCTGGGCTGGGACGTGAAGGGCTAAACCGATTGGTTCGAGATTCGTCCCAGCGATGGGAACAATTGCATTGCTTTCCAACAGGTCGAGTCGTATCACGCGCCGGAATGGCCGGGGCAAACGGTTCCCCAACAGATGCACCTTGACCTGATGGTGGAGGACCTGGACAAGGGCGAGGAGGTGGCCCTTTCCCTGGGGGCAAGCAAGGCGGAGCACCAGCCGGGGACCACATTCAGGGTGTTCCTTGACCCGGCCGGCCATCCGTTCTGCCTGTGCCTTTCCTGACTCTGCCTCTGCCTCTGCCTTTCCTGACCGGGGTGCTTGCCTAACCCTGTTGGGCCGCCCACTCCTCGACGCGACGGTTGCTTTCCTCTTCGGAGAGATCTTCCACGCGGGTCATGATGGACCAGCGGACGCCGAAGGGATCGCGGATGCTGGCATACCGGTCCCCTGAAACGAACGTGGTGAGTGGTTCGCGGATGATGGCGCCGGCTTGTTCTGCTCGTTGCACGAGTGCGTCTGCGTCCGGGCAGTAGAAGCCCAGGGAGTAGCAGTCATCATCGCCCTCCGGCGGCGGGACCAGGTGGTATTCCGGGTTGGGTTCGCCCAGTTGAAGGTGACCGTTCCCGAGGTCGAGTTCGGCGTGGACCACAACTCCGCCCATCTCAGTGGTGCCAACAATCCGCGCCCTGAAAACGTCCTGGTAGAACGCGATCGCATTTTTGGCATCGGGTACGGCGAGGAAGGGTGTCAGGCTGGTCAGCCCGTTGGGGACTCCGTGGGTTGTGTACTTGCCGTGGGCGGCCGTGGTTGCCTCAGTGCTTGTAGTATCTGTCATGTCCAAGACGCTACGGGCCGGGCTGGCTTTGGCGCTTGGAAATTCGCGACAGACTTTGTTGGGGAGGAGGCCGGTGGATAGTTAGTTCAAGGGCATTCTGTACCCGGCACGGCTTCCCACTTTCAACCGTTTGGCGGCACCGGAGTCTGTTTCGGAGCTCGTCCAGTGGTTCTGGATTCCCGAATGGGATATTGAGCCAGGCCGCACCTCCCGTCAACATTTGATCGCCTACCCCGCGTCCAATCTCGTTGTGCAGGTGGATGACGTGGTCTTCTCGGGTCCCACAACCCGGGCCGCCTATCGCGACTTGAATGGCCGCGGCTGGGCAGTTGGAGCGCTATTGCGCCCGGCGGCTGCCCCGGTGTTCACCGACGATCCCGGCAGCTTGCGTGATGCCGAGGTGGCATTGCCGTTGGAGGACCTCCACCGTTCCGTCGCGCGGGCAATGAACGCCCCCGACGGCGGCGCGCGCCGCGAGCTGGCAGTGGACGCCTTTAAGTCGTGGCTGGCTTCCCTGGACTACGTACCTTCCGAAGAAGCTTTGCTGGCCAACCGGATGATGGACATTATTGCCTCCGACCCGGACGTGGTCCGGATTGACGATGTGGCGGCCCGGCTGGCTGTTTCGGGCCGGTCGCTTCAACGAATTGCCAGGAAATACATCGGACTCAGCCCGTCGGCGCTCATCCGTCGGCGTCGCCTGCAGGATGCTGCAGAAAGGGCACGGCTGGACCCTTCCGCTGATCTTGCGGGCATCGCCGCCGAACTTGGCTATGCCGATCACGCACACCTCACCAACGACTTCCAGAAGTACTTGGGGTTCACGCCGAGCACCTATCGCCGTGCTGTTGGCAGTTAGCCTGGGCCCCCAAGCTGTCGACTACACAGCACGATGCGAAATCTCTTGAAGTTGAAGGGGTTGGCAGCCTTCCGCGAGCACCTCCGCCGGCTTTGGAGTCGGCTTGTGGAGCGCATCAAGAAACAACCTATAGGAGACGACTCCCGCACTTGTGGACCCGGTGGAGCAGCAGCATCGGTAAACGTGCGTCATCCAAGGGCCCGGCAAGAGTGCTCGAAGCCACGAATCGCACTCGGTCAGCGAGAGCGGGGCTTGGATGCCACTGTCCTTGCGATGAGCGGCAACGGACACGGTGACGCAGGTCCCTGCTGGGGCTGGGCCCGCGGCGAACCATCCCCATTCCACGGTCTCGACAACGATCGTCACATTGATGTTCTCGTCTTCGATTGATGAGGTGGGGCTCATACGATAATGGCGTCGGCCGCTGTGGCGTGAGTCGCGTTGTGAAGACCCGCTGAGCGCCTCGCGAAGTTCGTTTAGTTCGGTGCCATGTTTGTTGCGGATCCTCGCGCTGAGATCCACCACCAAGTTTCCCTCTGCTGCGGTGGGCGCCGGGGCCTCGAGGGCAGCAGGGGTGGGTGCCGTAACAAAAAACGTGTCACGGATGGGCTGCTCAGACCGGTGCACAACACCCCCAGGACTTGACCATCAGGCAGGTGAGACGAGAATACCCGTCCAAAAATCAAATCGCTAGAGGAACCGTCCGATTATCCCTGCCTCAGCCCTGTCGCATCGAGCACCAGATTAGCGGTGATGAACCGACCGCACTGCTCACCAAACGGGTAGTTGCCCTTGGGCGTGAACGTCAGCGTCCGGACAGGCAACGCGATCCCGGATGGAGAGGTGCCGGATACGGTCGCTTCAAGCGGACTTTCTGAGAGCGCCGGCAGTCCCAGGAACCCGGTCATTGTGCCATCGGGTGAGGACGTTGCGGAGCACACGCCCTCAGGGGAGCAGCCCTGATCCACGGCGATTGAGCCTGGGTGCAAAGGAATGTCGGCTTCGGTGCAGGTCCCGTCCTGGCACGCCTTCATCCGCAAGGAAGCAATTTTGTCCACGTAGTCGGCAGCGACCGTGATCGAGACTCCGGACGCCTGGGCGATTGCCGGGCAAGGTACCGGCTCGGCGAAGCAGCTGGGAAGGAGTGCTGACGTGCCCATCAGGGTGAAAGCCAAACCAATCTTGCCCATGCTTCAGGGTAGGGCTGGAACCAGTAGGTAGCGCCGCGTCGGAGGGAATCGGCACCCCATCGTTACGGCTCACGCTGGCCCGTTGCCGAACCGACACCGCGCGTGATTGCCGCTCAGACGGGAAGCCGCAAACCGCCGTCGTGGATTTCCGCCAAACCGTCGCTGAGCAGGCCGTCGAGTGCCCGTTCCAGCTGCTCGGGCGCTGAGTTGAGCCGGTGCAATGCTGCCAGCGGAATCCCGACGCCGGACGGCGCGAAGCCGAGGTCCGCCGGCGGCTGCTCGAACATCTCGCGCGGAACCGGGATAGCAGCTTCGCGGAGGACGGCCATCACAGCTCCGCGGACCTGCCGGTCCGTACCGTGCCAGGACTGCCCCTTGGGGGTGTACGACGGCGGTGGCTCACCTGCCGCGAGCCAGGCGCAGCTGGAGCGCACGGGACAGTCGGTGCACTTGGGGCTGCGGGCCGTGCACACCACGGCACCCAGTTCCATGACCGAGGCGTTCCAGCGCACGGACAGCGGCTGGTCTTCGGGCAGCAGGGCATCGGCGAGGCGCATCTCGGCCGCTGTGAGCGCCGGAGCGGGCAGGGCGTGCCCGGAGATGAGGCGTGCATGGACGCGGCGGATGTTGGTGTCCACCACTGTTTCTCGGCGGCCAAAAGCAAAGGAGGCGACGGCGGCAGCGGTGTAGGTGCCAACCCCGGGCAGGGTCAGGAGCTCGGGATAACTGTCTGGAACGTCGCCATGGTGCTCGTCGCGGATGGCCACTGCGGCTGCGTGCAGTCGAAGTGCCCTGCGGGGATAGCCGAGGCGGCCCCAGTGACGAACGGCCTCACCGGAGGGCTCATCTGCCAGGTGCGCCGGGGTTGGCCAGCGTTCCATCCAGTCCCGCCAGACCGGGAGGACCCGGACCACAGGAGTTTGTTGGAGCATGACCTCGCTGACCAGGATGCCCCAAGGGCTGCAATCAAGCTCGCGCCACGGAAGGTCCCTGGCGGTCTCGGCGAACCACTGGTCCAAAGATTGGTGGAGTCCGGCGAGTTGGTCTGTACCGGGAAGTGCCATGCGTCAGATCTCCCGGATTGTTGAGGTTTGGCCGGCGCCGCGGCGCCCGAATTCTGCCCTCTACTGTAGTGGAAACCATGACGGCAACGCTCCTGCGGTGCACGTCACACACGGCGGGTTTGGCGCCCGGCGGCGTGGTGGTGGCGTGCTGCGGAGTGGGCCCGCCTAGCCTAGAAACATGGCCAATCAGGGTAAGAACCAGTCGTCCGCGCGCACATCAGCGCCGGGCAAGGGTGCTGCCCCTAATTCGGGTGGTGCGCGCCGCCCCGGCACCCCGACGACCAGGCGACGTCCAAGCCCCGCCGTTTACCGCCGTCGTCGGCAGTTTGTCTTCGGTGCCCTGCTGCTGGTGATCGCCCTCATGGTGGCTGGCGTGGTGGCAATCAGTGGAGCGCTCGCAGGTAAGTCCGAGCCCCAATCGGTCAGTACGCCTGAAGCGTCCCAGCTGCCCACGCAAGGGAACGCGCCAACAGCAGGCACTGCCTCACCGTCGGCAATGCCCACGCCTGTGTGCGACCTGAGCTTGGTGACCGTGGCCGCAGCTACGGACAAGCCAGCCTACGGAGCGGAGGAAAAGCCGCTGCTAACCATGACCATCACCAACGGCGGAACGGCGCCGTGTGAGGTCAACGTGGGCACGTCCCAAATGGAGTACGTCGTGATGAGCGGCTCGGACAGGATCTTCTCCTCCAAGGATTGCCAGGCCGGAAGTGAAGACCTGGTCAAGACCATCCAGCCCGGCAAGAGCGAGACCGCCAATTTCCCCTGGCAGCGCAACCGGACGCTTGAGGGCTGCGCTGCAATCAACGCCAAGCCCGGTGCAGGCGGCGCTTACTACACGTTCGAAGCGAGGCTGGGAAACAAATCCAGCACCAAGGCCGTCTTCCAGCTGAACTAGAGGAAGCGGTCCAGCAGGCTTGCCTCCGCCATGCGGCTCAAACCTTCACGGACCGTGCGTGCACGTTGATCGCCGATGCCGTCAACGGTCATGAGGTCATCGATGGTGGCTGCCATGAGGTTCTGCAAGCCGCCGAAGTAGTCCACCAGGCGATCGGCGACGGCCTTCGGCACGGACTTGAGGCCGGACAGGAGGCGGTAGCCGCGGGGTTGGACCACAGCATCCAACTGTTCCACACCGCCCGCGAAGCCGATGATTCCCGCGATCCGGCTGAGGTCGATCAATTCGGTGGGGCCGAGATTGAGGAGCGCTTGGACTGCTTCTTCAATATCCTCGGGAGTGGCGTCGGGGTCTGCGTAGTCGCGGATGATGACATCGCTGCCCGGGCCACGACCCATGGTCAGTTCCTCCACCTGCAGCGACAGCAGGCGGCCATCTTCGCCGAGTTCCAGCACGTATTGGGCAATTTCCTCGGAAATCCGCCTGACCATTTCCTGGCGTTGCAGGGTGACGGCTACGTCCCTGACGGTGACCAGGGCTTCAATCTCAAGTGCTGAAAGGGAGCTGGTGACTTGGTCCAACCTCGCGCTATACCGCTCCAGCGTTGCGAGGGCCTGGTTTGCGCGGGCTAGGACTTTCTCCGAGCCCTCCAGGACGTGGCGCAAGCCATTCACGTACAGGGCAATGATCTGCATCGACTGGCTGACAGAGATAACCGGAACGCCGGTTTGGATGGCGACGCGCTCAGCTGTGCGGTGCCGGGTCCCGGATTCCTGGGTCTCGATGCTGGAGTCCGGAACGAGCTGCACTGCGGCGCGGACGATGTTGCTGGCGTCCTTATCGCAGATGATGGCGCCGTCCATCTTCGCGAGTTCACGGAGGCGTGTGGGCGAGAACTCGATGCCGATATCGAATCCGCCGGAACAGATGGAGTCGATGGTGCGGTCCGAGCCCAACACAATCAAGGCGCCGGTTCGTCCACGGAGGATGCGCTCCAAGCCGTCCCGTAAAGGAGTTCCGGGTGCGACTCTGGCCAGAGTCGCCTTGAGCGACTCTTCCGGGCTCCGGGCCATAGGGTTTCCCTTCGAAGGTGCAAGCCATGGCTCACAGACAAGCTGAATCCGGCATCCGCGGGCACTTGGAAAAATGCCCTGATGACGACTAGCACCATGATATGGCTTCCGGGCACCGTTAACCGCACCAGCAAGCCCCAAAGTGGGTCATTTCGTTATGTACGGGGAAGGCCGGAAGGTCCCTTTTCTGGTGTCTCTGTTGAAGGCGATTTGGGCCGATCACTCGCTGACGTGGGCGTATATAACAAATTGGTGTATATATTCCGCCAAACTGCCTGCGACGCTAGTAGCTGTCTTTCGGGACAGTTATCAGGCCGGCCCTTGGTGTAAGCCCTTCCGCGCCGGGGAAACCGCAAGGGCCGGCGCTAAGTGATCAACAGCTCCAACGCCTCGGCCAGATGCCCTACTTCGCGCACGGAGAAACCTTCCGGGATGACGCCCGCGCCCGCAGGGCTGGCCGGGACAATGGCGTGCGTGAAGCCCAGTCGGTGTGCCTCTTGGATGCGCTGGTTGATTCCGGGAACAGGGCGGACTTCGCCTGCCAGCCCGACCTCACCAAAGGCAATGAGCCGTTGGGGGAGTGCTTTGCGGGATTTGGCTGACGCGACGGCCAGAGCCACGGCAAGGTCCGTGGCAGGTTCGCTCAGCTTCACGCCGCCCACGGTTGCCACGTAGGAATCGTCCTTATGCAGCATGCACCCGGCCCTTTGCTGGAGTACGGCAAGTAGCATGGCCACGCGAGAGCTCTCCAGGCCGCTGGTAGCCCGCCTGGGTTGGGCATTTGCGCTCTCGGCCAGCAGCGACTGGACCTCTGCGAGCAACGGGCGGCGGCCCTCCATGGTCACCGTGATGCAGGTGCCTGAGACAGGTTCACGGGTTCGCGACACAAACAGCCCACTGGGATCAGCGAGCCCCTCAATACCGGCCTCGTTCAGGTCAAAGCAGCCGACGTCGTCCGTGGCGCCATACCGGTTCTTGACCGCCCGGAGCAGCCGCAGCCGGGAATGGCGCTCGCCTTCAAACTGGCACACGACATCCACCAAGTGTTCCAGCAGGCGTGGCCCCGCGATGGTGCCGTCCTTGGTCACGTGGCCCACCAGGAGCGTGGTCATGTTCCGCCGCTTGGCCGCGGCGATGATGGATGCGGCAACCTCGCGGACCTGCGACACGCCACCGGCGCTGCCTTCCACATCCGCACTGCTCAGCGTCTGCACGGAGTCCACGATCAGCAGCTTCGGCTCAAGCTTCTCCACTTGGCCCAGCGCCTGTCCAAGATCGGTCTCGGCGGACAGGTACAGAGTATGCGCGACGGCGTCGATCCGTTCCGCGCGAAGCTTCACCTGCGCTGCGGACTCCTCACCCGTGATGTACAGGACGTCCTGGCCAGTCCGCGCGAACTTCGCCGCTACGTCCAGCAGCAGTGTGGATTTCCCGACGCCGGGTTCCCCAGCCAACAGGATGACGGCCCCGGGGACGAGCCCTCCTCCAAGGACGCGGTCCAACTCATCCACGCCCGTAGGAAGGAATGCCGCTGTTGTCCCATCCACCTCAGCGATACGGCGGGCCGGCTCCAAAACCGTGGCGGCCGGCGTCGTACGGGCTACCGTGGCGCCGTACTCCTCAACGGTTCCCCAGGCTTGGCACTCACCGCACCGGCCCACCCACTTGATGGCTGTCCAGCCGCATTCGGCGCATTTGTAGGCGGGTGTCTTGGATGCGCGGGAGGTCTTGGAAGCCATGGGTTCAAGGTTAGTCGGGGGTGCCGACAGTATTGGCGCCGGGTGTCCCATGCCGCGCCGCGTCAACGAAAACGGCCAGCCCTGTGACGCCAAGGGCCAAGCCAAGGGACGCAACCACATCCGTGAGCCAGTGGTAGCCGAGATACAAACGGCTGAAGGCGACCAAAAGCCCGAACAGCGCAGCACCCACAAAGGCGAGTACCGCCGTCGTGCGGGTTCCGGATCGCGAGACGAGAAGGTAGGTGAGGACCAAAGCGAAGATTCCAGCTCCGAGGGTGTGGCCGGAGGGGAAGGATAAGGCGTCGTCGGGGCCGAGCAGAAAATCCGACGACGGCGGGCGGGAGCGGCTGACTTCGAACTTGATGACGGTGCACAGCACCAAGGCAAGCACCATGCCACCCATGAGAACGGCCGGCCGCCACAACTCCCTCTTCCAGATGGCCCATGCGCCTGCCAGGACAGCGCCGATGGCCGTCATGGCGGTCGGCGACGTCACCGTTGAAACGGCCGCGAGGAGAGCGGTGGCAACTGCGCTGCGGGAATCAACCAGGGCGCTGTGCACTGTGCTGTCCAGGGTGGCTAGTCCGCTGTCCGAAAGAACGGCCGCGAACATCAGCCAGAAAATGACGTCGCCAGCGACGAACAGTGCGCCAGCCCAAAGAAACAATGGGCGCTGGCGAACGCGCAGCTCTGGGGCCGCTTGGGGATTGACGGACAATGCAGGGAACATCCGCTCATTATCCGCAATGGGCATGGGACTTTGCTGGGAGGAAGCTGCCTGGAAGTTGGAGAGCCGCAACATTACAGAGCCGGCAGCACGTCCCGGGCCTCGTCGGATTCCAGACCGCTGGCCTCCAAAAGGTCCACCATGAGCGGCCGGAACAGCATCACCACGGTTTCGCCCTCAAGCTTCTGAACGTCGAGCATCTTGGGGTGCAGGCGCGAGGCGATGTCGGTCAGCTCGTTGCGGGCGTGACGCAAATGGACGCGTCGGGTTCCCTCGCTTTGCTCCGCCAGGCCAATGGTCAGTTCATCGATTGCGGCGGCAGTTTCCTGCAGTACCTCGGAGATGCTGTCGATTGCTTCGTCGGATAAGGCGGCATGGTTGATCGCGCTGGTGAGCCTGCGGGCAAAAACGCGGCTGTTGCGGAGTGCAAGATCAATGTATTCCAGCGAATGCTCCAGGCTGGCTAGCTCGTCGCGGTGCCTGCGATGGGCCGGAGCCAGAGTGGCTACCTCGCCCGAGGCGCGCAGGGTCTGCCGCATCCGATCCACCAGTGGCTGGCAGTTACGGCCGCGAATCAGCGCGTGCCAGGCAATGGTGGAGTCGCTTTCGACCATGGCCTTGCCGCACTCGCGCAGCACTTCGGCGAGTTCGTGCAGGATTTTCTGGACGTCCTTCCGAGGCTCCCGCCGCGGATCCTTCGGAACCAAAATTGTCACCAGCAGGGCGAACACGCCCCCCACCACTGCATCCAGGCTCCGCGTGAAAGGCCCGCCAGCCGGCGCCGGCAGCAGCACCACCAGCAACGACTGGAGCCCCAGCTGGGTGGTGAAAATGGTCCCGCTGTCCAGGAACCTGGCCAGCAGGATAGAGAAAAGAAGCACGACGGCGGCCTGCAGGATTCCAGCGCCCAGCCAGTGGAGCAGGAGGTCACCCACCACGATGCCGAGCGTGCAGCCCAGACCAACCTCAATAACGCGACGCAAGCGCGGATCACGGGAGAAGCCGAGCGCAATCAGAGAAGAAGTGGCCGCGAACAATGGCCCTTGGTGGCCCAGGATGTATTCCGCGAAAGCATAGGCGCCCACGGCACACACGGTCATCTGAATAGCCGGCGTCAGGGAATTCCGGCTACGGACCAAGCCGGTCCGGACTCTGGCACGCAGGAACCTCTTGCTTGCAGAAAATCCCTTCGCGGCAGCCATGTCCTCCAGTCTATTTGCCGAACCGGGGCAACGATGACGCGCCGGACGCCAAGCCGTGCGCTACTCAAGGTGGCGCGCGCCACATAACCCAATGGTCCGCCGTCGTTCACTTTGCGTTCACCTTCAACGTCAGATCCCGTTACCTGCGCTGCTTACCTTCAGTAAAGGCACAAAAGGTCCATAGCTCACGCGCGCCGAAATCTCCGTTCGGCCAGCATCAGAGAATCCCTGGAAGGGGTACATCCAAGTGAAGGCAACTCGCTTCGGCCGCAACGCGGCAATCGCGGTCATCGCAGCTGGCGCTCTCGCGCTCACCGCTTGCGGTTCAGACAACGCAACGGGCACCGCCGCTGGCACGCAGCCAGCAGCATCCGGCATGAAGGTCACCGGCACCCTCACCGGTATCGGTGCGTCCTCCACTGGCGCAGCCATGGACGCCTGGAAGGCTGGCTTCGCCAGTGCAAACCAGGGCGCAACCGTGCAGTACTCCCCGGACGGTTCCGGCGCAGGCCGCAAGGCCATCATTGATGGCTCGGCACAGTTCGCAGGCTCGGATGCCTACCTTAAGGACGAAGAGCTCGAGAGCTCCAAGGCCAAGTGTGGCCCTGAAGGCGCCATCAACATCCCGGTATACATCTCCCCGATCGCCGTCGCCTTCAACGTCCCCGGTGTCACGGACCTGAAGCTCGACGCCGCTACGGTCGCCAAAATCTTCCGCGGCGAAATCGCCAATTGGAATGACCCCGCAATCGCAGCCCTGAACGCCGGCGTTACCCTGCCGGACCTCAAGGTCACCCCCGTGAACCGTTCTGACGACTCCGGAACCACCACCAACTTCACCGACTACCTCGCAGCCGCTGCTCCCGAGGTATGGACAGACAAAGCTGCAGGCGTCTGGCCGGCAACCCTGAAGGGCGAAAACGCCAAGGGCACCTCCGGCGTCGTCAAGACCGTTACCGACACCCCCGGTGCCGTGACCTACGCCGATGACTCCGCTGTCTCCGGCAAGCTGGGCACCGCGTCCATCAAGGTCGGCGAGGAATTCGTCAAGATCTCCGCTGATGCTGCTTCCAAGGCCGTCGAAGCCGGCAAGCCTGTCGATGGCCGCGCCGCCAACGACGTCGCCATCAAGCTGGACCGCAAGACCACTGTCTCGGGCGCCTACCCGGTAGTGCTCGTTTCGTACCACGTAGTCTGCACCACGTACGAGACCAAGGCAGTTGCTGACCTGGTCAAGGCATTCGAAAGCTACGTAGTTTCCGATGAGGGTCAGAAGACCGCCGCTGACGCCGCAAAGTCCGCGCCGCTGTCCAAGACCCTGCAGGACAAGGCAAAGGCTGCCATCGAAACCATCAAGGCCAAGGCCTAAAGGTTTCCCGGCGGGTTTGCCTGAACCCGGCTAAACATTGAAGTTCCCTGCTCCGCGCGGAGTGGCTTGAGCCGCCCGCGCAGGGCAGGGAACTTAGCCATGTAAGACCAGTTCACTGAGACTGAAGGATCGTGAAGTGACCACCAACTCCCTGACAACCTCCCAAGGCGCAGGACGCGCCGGGGACAAGGTTTTCTCCGGGGCCGCCATGGCCGCAGGGTGCCTGATTCTGGCGGTTCTCTTCGGAGTCGCCCTTTTCCTTGTCGTGCAGGCAATCCCTGCGCTCGCAGCACCGCCCGCAGATATACAAGGCGGCCACGGCTTCTTCGCCTACATCGCCCCGATCGTGGTGGGCACGCTCATCGCCGCCGTGATTGCGCTCGTCATCGCAACCCCCGTGGCAATCGGAGTGGCCTTGTTCATCTCCCACTACGCCCCGCGCCGACTGGCTTCGGGGCTTGGGTACGTTGTGGACCTGCTGGCCGCCATCCCGTCCGTTGTCTACGGTGCCTGGGGTGCGGCGTTCCTCGCCAAGGAAATCTCCCCGGCCTACGACTGGCTCGCCAACAACCTGGGCTGGATCCCGATCTTCCAGGGCCCGGCGTCCGCCACCGGCAAGACCATCCTGACCGCCGGCATCGTCCTGTCCGTCATGGTCCTGCCCATCATCACCTCCCTGTCCCGCGAAATCTTCCTGCAGACCCCCAAGCTGCACGAGGAAGCAGCGCTCGCATTGGGAGCCACCCGCTGGGAAATGATCCGCATGGCCGTCCTTCCGTTTGGTCGTCCGGGCATCGTCAGCGCCATCATGCTTGGCTTGGGCCGTGCTCTTGGCGAGACCATGGCGGTTGCGCTGGTGTTGTCCTCAGGAGTCTTGACGGCGAGCCTGATCCAATCCGGAAACCAGACCATCGCCGCCGAGATCGCCCTGAACTTCCCGGAAGCCAGCGGTCTGAAGGTCAACACGTTGATTGCCGCAGGCCTGGTGCTATTCGTGATCACCCTCGGCGTGAACATGATTGCCCGCTGGATCATCACCAAGCACAAAGAATTCTCGGGAGCCAACTAAATGACCGCCACCGTAGTCCGCAAGCGCTCGGCGCTCACCAAGGGCCAGCTGCCCAAATTCGCGCCCTACATTGTCCTGGCCGTCGCTGTGATCGTCGGTGCGGCGATCCTCGCGCTCATCGGCTTCAACGCCTTCGGCTGGGGCGTCGTCTCCGCTGCCCTGTTCACCATCGGCTTGGTCGCGTGGAGCGGTGCTGTTGAAGGTGCGCGCAAGGCCAAGGACAAACTGGCCACCTGCCTCATTGTGGGGTCCTTCCTCATTGCACTCCTCCCGCTGGTCTCGGTCATCTGGACTGTGCTGGTGAACGGCATCCCTGGACTCGTGACTCCCGGCTTCCTTGGTACGTCCATGAACGGCGTCACCGGCGCGTTCGACAACAAAGCCGTGGAAGAAGGCGGCAAGGTCCTCGGCGGCATCTACCACGCGTTGCTGGGCACCCTGCAGATCACGCTCCTTGCCACCGTCATCTCCGTTCCAGTTGGACTGCTCACCGCGATCTACCTGGTGGAATACGGCAACGACCGCCCCCTGGCCCGGGCCATCACGTTCTTCGTGGATGTCATGACCGGCATCCCGTCCATCGTGGCCGGCCTCTTCGCGGCAGCGTTTTTCTTCGCGGTTGTTGGCCCCGGCACCAAGACCGGTGCGGTAGCCGCCGTCGCGCTTTCAGTCCTCATGATCCCGGTAGTTGTCCGCTCCAGCGAGGAAATGCTGAAGATCGTCCCGAACGAGCTCCGCGAAGCGTCCTACGCGTTGGGGGTGCGTAAGTGGCGCACCATCACCAAAGTGGTCATCCCGACGGCGATCTCCGGCATCGCGTCCGGCGTCACTTTGGCAATCGCCCGGGTTATCGGCGAGACCGCTCCCATCCTTGTCACCGCAGGCTTCGCGACCACCATCAACAACAACGTCTTTGGCGGTTGGATGGCCTCGCTGCCGACGTTCATTTACACCCAGATCCTGAACCCGACGTCGCCGTCCAACCCTGGCCCCTCCGATCAGCGGGCATGGGGCGCCGCTTTGGTGCTGATCATCCTGGTGATGCTGCTGAACCTCGGCGCCCGCCTCATCGCCCGTCTGTTCGCTCCCAAGACGGGCCGCTAGCCGGGCCGATCGCCAGTTTTCGAGCTGCTCCGGTTACCCAACATTCAAACTTCCAGAAACCCCCAAGGAATAAGGAACACCATGTCCAAGCGCATCGACGTCAAAGACTTGAATGTCTACTACGGCAGCTTCCTGGCTGTTGAAGACGTCAACATCAACATTGAAGCCAAGTCCGTCACGGCCTTCATCGGCCCGTCCGGCTGCGGCAAGTCCACCTTCCTCCGAACGCTCAACCGTATGCACGAGGTCCTTCCCGGTGCCCGCGTCGAGGGCGAGGTCCTGCTCGACGGCGATAACCTGTACGACGCCGGCGTTGACCCCGTTACCGTTCGCACGCAGGTTGGCATGGTCTTCCAGCGCCCCAACCCGTTCCCCACCATGTCCATCCGGGACAATGTTCTGGCTGGCGTGAAACTGAACAACAAGAAGATCTCCAAGGGCGAAGCAGATGCCCTCGTGGAGAAGTCCTTGGTTGGCGCCAACCTCTGGAACGAGGTCAAGGACCGCCTGGACAAGCCAGGTTCCGGCCTTTCGGGCGGCCAGCAGCAGCGCCTCTGCATCGCACGCGCGATCGCCGTTGAACCCCAGGTGATCCTCATGGACGAGCCCTGCTCCGCCCTTGACCCAATCTCCACCCTGGCCGTTGAGGACCTCATCAACGAGCTCAAGGACCAGTACACCGTGGTGATCGTGACCCACAACATGCAGCAGGCCGCCCGCGTGTCGGACAAGACCGCGTTCTTCAACATCGCCGGCACAGGCAAGCCCGGCAAGCTCATCGAGTTCGCGGACACCACCACCATCTTCAACAACCCTTCCCAGAAGGCCACGGAAGACTACGTCTCCGGCCGCTTCGGATAAGGGGTTTGCAGGTTCCGGCTTTCTTGGGAGAGCTGGCAATGAACGACGGCGGCCGTCGCCTTGGGGGTACGGCCGCCGTCACTTTTTTGCACCCAACTAAGTCGCATTTGTGCGCGTTTTGAGCCCTCAAAACGCGCACAAATGCGACTCAGTTGGGTCGGAGGTCCGCCAGGGGTGAGAATGCCAACTCAAGGACGAATGCCGCGGCGGCCGTGACGAGGGGTGTGGCCACCCAGAACAGGAGAATCCTGCGCACGAGACGCCTATTGGTGGTGGCGAAGCGCTGGTTGGTGCCTGCTCCCAGCACGGACGCCGTCAGGGTGTGCGTGGTGGAGAGCGGCAACTGCAAGCCGATGGCCCCGACGAAGAGCATCACGGACGTCAGCGTTTGAGCCACAAACCCTCGAAGAGGGTCCACGCGGATCAACTTGTGACCCAGGGTGTGCGAGATCCTCCAGCCACCAAACATGGTGCCAGCTGTCAGCATGATCGCAGTCAGAAGGAGGATCCACAGGGGGAGTTCACCCCCACTGGACAACCCGGCCGCCACGAGGGCCAGCAGGAGAACGGCGGCTGTACGCTGACCGTCCTGAAGCCCATGGCCGAACGCAACAGCCGCAGCAGACACAGCCTGCGCGCGGCGGAAACGCCTGTTGATGACATTCGGCTGCGTGTAGCGTGCCGCCCAAGTCACCGGCCATACGAGCAGGTATGCGGCAACGAAAGCGATCAAAGGGGACAGGACCAAAGGCAGCGCCACCTGGGTAAGGAGGACGTTGTCCACACCGTTGATCGAGTTCCCGCCCACCAGCGCGCTCGCAGCGCCTGCGCCGATCAGGCCGCCCACAAGTGAGTTGGTGGAAGACAAAGGGATGCCCCGCCACCACGCGTACACGCCCCAGATGATGGAGGCGGCGAGGGCAGAGGTCAGCATCGAGAGCCCGCCAATGCCATTGGGAAGTGTGATCCAGGACTGCGTGAACGCGAGCACGAAGCTGCCGCTGAGCATGGCGCCGATGAAGTTGAAAACAGCTGCCAGGAGAACCGCCACGGATGGCGTGAGGGCTCGTGTCCTCGTGGATAGTGCTACGGCATTGGAGACGTCGCGAAAGCCGTTGAGAAACGCGAACCCTGAAGCCAAACCCACCACGAGGACCAGGAATGCAACGATCACGTCATGATTCCTTGACGATTATGCTGCCCACCTGTGTGGCGACCTTCCGCATATCCTTGGTCACTTCCACCAGCTGGTTGGCGATGTCCCGGTGCCGGGCATACTGGGTGGACTTCATATCCTTCAGCATCTCGGCCACCCAGGTGCGGTGGGTTCGCTCTGCACGTTTTGCCAGCCTGAGGATCTCAATCCAGTAGTCCTCAAGTTCATCGAGGTCCTCAAGCTTTCGCATGGCGTCCACCGTCAGCTCGGCTTGGCGGCTGATGATCTCCAGTTGATCGGCCGCGCGCTTCGGCAGGCGCTCAAGCTTGTAGAGGGCAACCAACTCGCCCGCGGCGTCGAGCTTCTCCATTGCCTCGTTGAGGTGGCGGGACAGAGCGTACATGTCCTCGCGGGGGAGCGGGTTCACAAAGCTGGTGCGCATGTGCGTCAGGAGAGCAAAGTGCAGGTCCAGGGACTTCGACTCATGCTCGTGAAGTTCCTCAGTCAGGCGTTCATGCTCACTGGCCTGGGCGCCGAGGATCTCTGAGAGTGTTCCGGTGGCGGCCACAATGACGCTGGCCATCTGCGCGAGCAGTACCAGCCCGGCAGGTTCCTGGGGGAAAAGGCGCAGCTTCATATCGCTTCCGGGCCGGGGACGGATGGGCTGCGGGCTGCTTGACTTGACGCTTCCCGCTTCGGCCCCAACTTTACCGGTACGACGACGGCCACCGGTAAGTCGGCGGGTGTGGTCGCCGGCTCATATTCAGGGGTGGCTAGCCCTGAACTGCTTCCGGGCATAAAAATGGTGCCGAACCGGATACGCCTCTCGGCGGTAGGCCGCTCGAAGCGGCTATAAGTTGAAGCCCGGGGGTTTCGCGGTTCGGCACCAGTTTCAGTGTTCTACGTCGGTGGGGCTAAGTCAACATTGACAGGCGAGGCCAGACGTGGGTAAATTTCGGGGTTTTTCGCCCCTAATCCAGCTCTCCCAATCGCCATGCGTTGGCGGCGTGTTCGAGGTCCTCAGCCGTCTTTACCAGCTGGTGTGAGTTGCGTGTGAGCTTGCTTGCATGGCTTTCATTGCTGTGCTCCGCCCCGTCCGCCAGGGTCGCCTGGCCGAGCGCAACAACCCGACAAAATGCAGCGGAACGTTCCAGCGCGACGTCGAAATCGCCGTCGAAGGCGCCAGACAAAATAGCGTCGGCCATGGTCTTCATTTCGTCGGCTCCCGGTGGCTCCGCTGCCCCTGCAACCACGTTGGATACCTGGGCGGTGTCGCGGCCCGCCCTGAAGTATACGGAAATGCGCTCGGGGTTCTGGATGGTGGCGGCGCGGAGGGCATAGAGCCTCCACAAAGCGCCGGGCAGGGAACGGGCGGGGCTTTCGGCCCACATCTCGGCGATGGCTTCGAGGCCCTGCTCGTCGGCAAGCTTCACCAGGCGACGGGTGACTTTGGGGTCGTCGCTGTCACGGCCACGTTTTACGAGCGCCTGGGCGGCCAGGTGGGCAGCCTCGGAGACGCGGGCGGGATCTGCTCCACCAGCGAACGGTTCGAAATCGATGGGCGCGAAGGGCTTGGGCTTGTGGTGCCTGTTCGCTCCGCCGTAAGCACGTGATCCTGGCTGTTCGCTCATGAGTTCACCGTACTCCTGTGCCCCTGATGGGGTCGAGTAACGGTTTCTTTGGCTGCTTTCTTGTTGCCCGCGCGCCTTCCCGACCTAATTTGCCGCCGGAGGAGGGCCGACACGCCGCTGCCGCCGCGCGCCGTCGTCGGCTGTTTGCTCAAAATGGGTCACGACGCCGCGTTGCCGACTCCGTTCCTCGACTTGCTTGACGTTGAGGTACAGTATTCATGGCTGTTTCAACAGCTGGAGGGGCCTTTAGCTCAGTTGGTAGAGCATCGGACTTTTAATCCGTGGGTCGTGGGTTCGATCCCCACAGGGCCCACCCTTTCTGCAGGCCGGAGACGTTGAGTCTCCGGCCTGTTTTTATTTCCGCCGTGCGGCGAACCCCGCAAGCCTCAACCGAACAATCCTGGGTTTCCCGGAAAAACTTCTTGACTCGCACACCCAGCCCCCACCAACATGGTTTCTATAACGTTGTAAATTGACTCAATCCACAGCAAGCAGACAAGGACGCCCTTTGGGAACCCAGAACCCGGAAACCCCGACCGCCAAAATCACCATCGATCCCGCATTCATCGTGGGTCCCGTCAGGCGGAAGACCTTCGGTGCCTTCGTCGAGCACCTGGGCAGATGCGTCTACACAGGCATCTTCGAACCCGAACACCCAAAGGCGGACGAGGACGGTTTCCGTACCGATGTCCTGGAACTCACGAAAGAGTTGGGTGTCTCCACGGTCCGGTATCCCGGAGGTAACTTCGTCTCCGGCTACCGCTGGGAAGACGGAGTGGGGCCAAAGAAGGACCGCCCAACGAGGCTTGACCTTGCCTGGCACTCAAGCGACCCAAACCTGGTGGGTGTGGACGAGTTTGCCAAGTGGTCCCGGAAAGCCGGTGTCGAGCCCATGATGGCGGTTAACCTGGGCACCCGCGGGACGCAGGAAGCACTGGACATCCTGGAGTACTGCAATATCAAAGGCGGCACGGCCCTATCCGAACAGCGCAAGGAGAATGGCGCCGTCGAGCCCCACAACATCACTATGTGGTGCCTCGGGAACGAGATGGATGGCTTCTGGCAGATCGGCCACAAGGAGGCCGGCGAGTATGCTCGCCTCGCCGCCGAAACTGCCCGGGCCATGCGCATGGTCAACCCGGACCTGGAGCTGGTGGCATGCGGAAGTTCCGGCCCGACTATGCCCACCTTCGGAGAATGGGAGCGCGTTGTCCTCACCGAGACGTATGAGCTAGTGGACCTGATCTCCGCGCACCAGTACTTCGAGGACTTCGGTGACCTGCAGGAGCACCTGTCTGCCGGGCACCGGATGGAGGCCTTCATCAAGGACCTCGTCGCCCACATCGATCACGTGAAGTCCGCAACCAAATCGGAAAAGCAGATCAACATCTCCTTCGATGAATGGAATGTGTGGCACGGTTCCCGCGACGAGTCCAAAGTGCCCACGGGTGATGATTGGCCTGTTGCGCCGGTTCTGCTGGAGGATCGCTATACGGTGGCGGACGCCGTTGTGGTGGGGGACCTGCTCATCGCATTGCTTCGCAACACGGATCGCGTCCACTCCGCCAGCCTCGCGCAGCTGGTCAACGTCATTGCACCGATCATGACCGAGCCGGGCGGGCGCTCCTGGAAGCAGACCACGTTCCACCCGTTCGCGCTCACCTCCCAGCATGCCTCGGGCACGGTGCTGAATCTCGCTGTTGAGTCGCCGGAGCTGGACAGCGAAAAGACGGCAAGCTTCAACGCGCTGTCTGCCGTGGCTACCTACGACGCCGAAGCCAAGGAGGTTGTGGTTTTCGCCGTGAACCGTTCGGCGACGGACGCACTCACGCTCGACGCCGCCGTCGGGGGTTTGGGGACCACCAGCCTCATTGAGGCCGTCACCTACACGAACAAGGACCCGTACTGGCAGGCAACTGCGGATGATTCGACGTCCGTCCTGCCCTCAGAGAACGTCAGTGTAACGCTCGACGGCGGCCGACTCACCGCGGCGCTTCCGGCCGTGAGCTGGAGCATGATCCGGTTGTCGGTGGATTCCTAGGCGATCGCTTGCGATCCGTCCTGGAAGATCGGATACAGCGAAATCGGTGTGACCTTCGCTTCTGACGGAGCGTCCTGGAAGGGCTCCGGCGCCTGAGTTGCGGGCGTCGGAGCTGGTTGCCCGGCCGCGACGATTTCCAGGGATTCCATATCCAGCAGTCGTCGGCTCCCGGTTTCTGCATCCTGGAGCCAGAACAAATCGGTACCTGCGACTGTCTTGAGCACCGTGCCCCGGTGGTAAAGGCGGCCGTTGTGCCACGCCTCTATGTATTCGCCGGGGCTGAGAGCGTGTGGCTCCTCCTGGCTGCCCGGCAACGTGCCAAAGGCCTGCGCCAAGCTGGCCTGCGTCTTCAGCGCCTGGAAAAGATCCCTGTTTGCCGCGCTCATGTTTGCTCCCCTCAGCCGGTTGCTGCCATCTTTGGCCGAATGGCCTTGTGGCTCCAGCCTTCCGCATACATGTTGCAGGGGCGTTGCAGGCGGATGAGCGCTGTGTGACAGCTAGGAGGGATCGGCTTCGTCGCTTGGAAGATCAGGCTCGGAATCAGCAGGACCGGCGTCGGAACCGTTGGAATCCGAGGAGGGAACCTCGTCAGCGTATGGAGCGTGGGGACCGGCTTGGTTGTTCAGGAGCTCGTTTGCCGCCATTGCCAGGAGGTCCCTTTCCAATTCCGGGACGGACAGCATTCCCTGCAGGTACGCCTCCACTTCGTACTCACCCACGGACCCGCCGATGCTGAAGTACTGCAGCCACAGTGTGCCCGTGCTGATCCGCGCCGCGGTGAGGGCTTCCAGTAGCCTTCGGCGTTGCTCGGGTTCTTTACGTTCGAAGCCCATATCCCGCGGCCTTAGTTGTGGTCTGCCGGGATCCCGGCTACAAGCTCGGCGCTGACTTCCTGCAGGGTTATGCTTTGGTCGCGGGCGTTCCCTATCAGTTGCTGCAGGGCCCGTTCTTGGGTGATCTTGTGGCGTTCCATCAATATTCCGCAGGCCCGGTTGACCAGATCGCGGCTGTACAGCGCGGCCTGCAGGCCCGCACTGATGCGCTTGGGGGTTTCGCTGCTTTGAATGTGGGAAAGAAGAGTGGCGGCCGGGGAAGCGAAGAGCTCCATTAGCGTGACTGTGCCTGCGTCAAAGACCGAAGGTTCCGGCGCGTAGACCTTAATAGCCCCGATGCTGTGCCCGTTCGCGATCAAGGGTGCGCTGACCGCCGATTTGATGGGAAGGGAGCTGACGGCTGTGCGCCATTCAGGCCACCGTGGGTCCGTGCTTAGGTCCTCGATAAGCACGGGTTCTTCCGAAGCCCAAGCCGTAAGGCAAGGCCCTTGGCCCAACTCGTATTGCAGGAAGTCTGCCTGTTCCACGATGCTGTCAGTGAAGCCGGTGCTGGTCCTGCGTGCCTGCGAATCGAGGATGGAGACTCCTGCGCCAAGGGTGCCGGGTACGGATTCCTTGATGGCCTGCGACAGGCTTTGAACGGCTTGGTCAACCTTTTCCTCGGTCAACAGGAGGCCCAGGATCCGGCCGATGGCGCCCGAGAGTTCGTCCAGAGGAAGCTGCTTCTTGGTCATGACCTTCTTCCCGGCCGTTCAGGTCGGCTGGCCGACTGAAACATTCTTTGAAATCGCTGGACTCCCGTGTTCCAAGTCCAGCCTAATGGGTTTTTGACCAGAAAAACCGCATGTAGACAGGTTCCTTGCTATTCTTCGAAAGCTGCGGAGATCCTTCGGTCGCCGGCAATATGGGCGATGATCCCCTGTGCCACTACCCGGAGTTTGATGTTGCGGTGGCTGGACGCGCTGACGAGGATTTGGAAGGCCGCGTCCCGGCTGCAGCGGTTCTGCGCCATGATGATTCCAACGGCGGTGTCGATGGTGGTGCGGGATTCGAGAGCGGCGGTGAGGTTCTCGCGCGCGTCCCGCAGCTGGGCGATCTTCAAGGCCAGGTGGAGAGCTTTTGCGCCTGTGGCCGTGACGCGCTCTGCCGACAAGAGGTCCTCGTGGGTGAAGCCATGGGGGCGAGTGGAGTAGAGATTCACCACAGCCTCCGCCGTGCTGTTCAATTCCATCGGGAGGGCGAGCACGGAGCCCACGTTGGAGGCCGCTGCGGCCCGCATGTACTCAGGCCAGCGATCTTCCTCGTAAACGTTCGGGACGTGGCTGATCGTTCGTGTACGAAGGGCAGAAAGGCAAGGGCCATCGCCGAAGCTGTTCTGGATTTCGTCCAACTTCCGGGCCAGTGGATCGCTATCGGCCACGGCCACGGGTTTCTTCTGCCGGATGACTGTTACTCCGCAGGCAATTGTATTTCCGTTTCTAGTGAGCTTCTGCGCAGTCAACTCAGCCAGGTCCTGGAGGAATTCACGGATATCGGCATTCTCCACCAAGAGATCCTGCAGATGCTCAACGAAGTCCGTCAGATCCAGTTTGTCCTCATAGGGACCAAGAAAACTGGGAGGGCTGGCGATGTGGCGCGACGCCTGTGTTTCAGTCATTATCTTTCCTTACTATTCCTGAGCCCTACTGCCCCGCCGGTTCTATCCGGCCCGTCTGAATGTGAGTTCCCCTTATCTTCGCTACCTGCCCGCTGGAGGATGTCTTCTGCTATTTCATGCAGCCGCTTATCGCTGTTGCGGGATGCCAACTGGATGAGCCTGAGCGCGGAGTCCCTGCTGCAACGGTTCTGGATCATGATGAGGGAGATAGCCGCATCGACTATCGCCCGCGACTCAAAAGCTGAGCGCAAATGAACAGGATATGGGTCCGGGGTGTGCAGGCGAAGGGCCAGCCGCAGGATCCTGGATAAGGATTCCGCGTGCTTCCCTATGGATGCCACCGTTTCAGGATCGAACGTGCCTGCTTCGATTGAGTAGCAATTCAGTGCGGCGCGTGAGTCATCGTCGGTGGTGATCGGTACCGCCAACATGGTCTTGATACCTTCCTGCGAGACAGCGTCAGCGTAATGGTGCCAGCGGACGTCGGCCTGAAGATCATCAACCAAAATGGTCTGTTGCTGCCGGAGCGCGGTAAGGCACGGCCCGTCGTCGAACTCGTACTGTTTCTCGTCCAGGCGTTGAGCCGCCTCTGTGCTGCTCGCGACAGTGGCCGGGCCCCCGTTCCGCTCGACGGTGATGGCGCAGAGCATGGGGACATCCCCGCCCAACAAGGATGCCGAAATGGTGGTCAAGCCCAAGAGGAATTCCGTGAAGCCCGGGCTCTCCAGCAGCAGGTCCTGCAATTGCTCCGCTGTGGGTACTGCATCGTTCTGGGCCATTTCGGCCTCATTCCAGGCAACGCCAGAGCGATTGACTCCAGCTGGCGGCAATGCGCTCGAGTTCGCGCACAGCCCGGATATTCAACTCCGGACCTATTTAGCCACACCCGAAATCTCCTACTACCGACACTACGCCTGAGCACTGCAACACAACAGAGCCACGTGATCTGCAACGATGTATCCCAGCAGCCCGGTGCTCGGATCCGGGGCAAAGGTATTGAAGGGGCAAATTGATGGCCGTCACCATGAACGACGTCGCGCGGGCCGCAGGGGTCTCGTTGAAGACGGTTTCCAACGTCATCAACGATTACGAGTTCATCCGGCCTGCTACCAAGCAACGCGTCCTGGATGCGATCGAAGAACTCGGATACGAAACCAACCTGACGGCCCGCAGCCTCCGTTCCGGCAAGACCAGCATGCTCGGGCTGGTGCTGGCCGACCTCTCGGTTCCGTACTATGCCGAGCTCGCCTCGGACATCATGAAGGCTGCGTGGGCGCGCGGATACCGGGTCCTCGTCGAGCAGTCCGGCAACGAGGCCGACCACGAAAAATCTGCACTTCAAGGCCAGTTCCGCAGCCTCACCGACGGGCTCCTCTTCATCCCGCTGTCGCTGGATGCCGAGCAAATCATCCGGGCCGCCGGCAAGAAACCGTTGGTCCTGCTGGGCGAATTCGTGCAGGACCCGCGGCTGGACATGGTCCTCATCCAAAATCACGAGGCATCAGCGGCCGTCACCGCGCACCTGCTGGCGGGAGGCCGCCGTCGTATAGCCGTTTTGGGCGCGCACGACGGCGACACAACCGGCAGTAACGGCCTGCGCCTTAACGGCTACAAGGCTGCGCTCGCTGCCGCCGGTGTGGAGTATGACCCGGCCCTCGTGATCGGCTGCGAGTGGCGGCGCGACGGCGGTGCGGACGCGATCGCGAGGCTGCTGGACAGCGGGGTTGCATTTGACGCCGTGTTCGGTTTGAACGACGTCGTTGCCTTGGGGGCGTTGCACGAGCTCCTTGTCCGCGGCAAGCGGGTTCCGGACGAAATAGCGGTTGCGGGGTTCGACGACATCGACGAAGCGCGCTTCGCATCGCCGTCGTTGACCACAGTGGAGCCTGGCCGCGCGGAAATTGCGGAGCGCGCAGTCGAACTCCTCATCAACAGGATCGAAGGCAAAGGTTCTGCTGACAAAGTGGAGCAGCCGGAAGCGGAGTTCTCGCTGCGCGTCAGGCAGTCCGCGCCGTAGGACGTTACTGTTCTAAGAATGAACCAAGCAGTCCCCGACGGAATTCTCACGCCAGCCATCATGATCGACGTCGATGTCCTCGACCGCAATATCCAACGCATGGCATCGAGCATGCTGAGCAGGGGACTGAGGCTCCGTCCCCATGTGAAGACACACAAGACGCTGGAGATCGCAGCCAAGCAGCTTGCGGCCGGAGCGGTTGGGCTCACGGTGGCGACGATCGGGGAGGCCGAGGTCTTTGCGGCCGGGGGCGCCACGGATATTTTCATCGCCTACCCGCTGTGGGTTGAAGCGCACCACGCGGAGCGGCTGCGGAAGCTTGCCAACACTTGTGCCATCACTGTGGGCACCGATTCAGCGGAAAGCGCGACGGCGATGGGCCGCCAGTTGGGTGCCGATGCCAGGAGTATTGATGTCCTGATCGAAGTGGACAGCGGGCATCACCGCAGCGGGGTGCTGCCCGGAGAAGTGGTGGACGTTGCCCGCGCGGCCGCAGCAAGCGGCCTGAACATTGCGGGCGTCTTCACATTCCCCGGACACAGTTACAAGCCGGGAATGCCAAGGGATGCAGCGGGTAACGAGAACGACGCCCTCGGCCGTGCTTCCGCTGCACTGGAACGCGCCGGCTTTGAGGTCCGCACCATCAGCGGCGGCTCCACCCCGACCGCATTGCTCGACGCCGAAACCCTGGCCACGGAATTGCGCCCAGGCGTCTATGTTTTCGGTGATGCCCAACAGCTTGAACTGGAACGGTGCACGTGGGATGACATCGCGCTGACCGTCGCTGCGACTGTTGTCAGCCGCCACGAGTCCGACGGCGGGAATGTCCGGCGGGTGGTTGTGGACGCGGGCAGCAAGATCCTGGGCAGCGACCGTCCGGACTGGGCCACCGGATATGGGCGCCTGCCCGAATACCGGGAGGCCCGGATTACAGCGCTCTCTGAACACCACGCCACCGTTGTCTGGCCGGACTCCGAGGAGTTGCCGGCACTAGGCACGCGGCTCAGGCTGATCCCGAACCACGTTTGCCTGGCCATGAACCTCGTGGACGAGGTCACTGTGGTTCGTGAGGGCGCAGTGGTGGACACGTGGAAGGTCGCCGCCCGCGGGCGGAACAATTAGTTCATCGGGCTTAAGACTGTGGCGACGGGTTGATTTACCCGCCGCCACAGCAACTGCCGTTCCCTTAGCTGATGGGAGTAGGCGGTTGTTCACCTTTGAGCACAGCGAGTGTGTTGTCCGCCGCGAGTACTGCCATGGCAGTGCGTGTTTCCACCGTGGCGGAGCCGAGGTGAGGTACGAGCGTCACGTTTTCCAACTCCAGCAACCACGGATGCACCTTGGGCTCCTGTTCGAAGACATCCAGGCCTGCGCCCGCGATCTGTCCTTCGCGAAGCGCAAGGGCCAGTGCTGCTTCGTCGACGATTGGACCCCGCGCAGTGTTGACCAGGTAGGCGGTGTCCTTCATCGCTTCCAGTTGTTCGGCGCCGATCAGGTGATGCGTGGCCGGTCCGTACGGACAGTGCAGGGACACGACGTCGGAAATGGTCAGCAATTCGTCCAGTTCCACCCGGCGTGCACCGAGTTCCGCGGCGATGGCGGGGTCGATTTCACTGCGGGACTGGTAGACGATTTCCATACCGAAGGCCTTGGCCCGGCGTGCGGTGGCTTGGCCGATGCCACCCATGCCGACGATGCCCAAGGTCTTGCCCTGCAGGCTGCTGCCGAGCAGGAAGAACATTCCCCACTTCCAGGCCTGGCCGGAACGGATGAGCCGTTCCCCTTCGCCGAGCCGCCGCGTGGCCATGAGGATGAGGCCGAGGGCGATGTCGGCCGTGGCGTCAATGAGCACGCCAGGCGTGTTCGTGGCAACTACGCCCCGTTCGGTGCAGGCGGGGACATCGATGTTGTCATAGCCAACAGCTACGTTCGCAACCACTTTGAGCTGCGGGCCGGCGGCGTCCAGCAGTTCAGGGTCAATGCGCTCAGTCAGCAGGCTCACGATGGCATCGGCTCCTGCCACCCGCCGCAGAAGTTCCTGGCGGCTGATGGAGTCCGAGCCCTCCCAAGCATCCACCTCGTGCTCGGCGCGGAGCTTCTGGAGCGCGGGTTCGGGTACGCGTCCGGTGACGACTACGCGGCTCATGCCGTCTCGATCCATTCACGCAGGCGGCCCAGGCCATCGCGGATGTCTGGCACTTCGATGCCCGAGTACGCGAGCCTGATGTACTGCCGCTCCTCGCCGGGCAGGCGCCGGCCGAAGTGTTCACGCGTGCAGAACGAAACCCCGGTCTTGTAGAGTGCGTCGCTGGCGAAGTCGCCCACTGCCGAGTACCCCAAACGAGCCATGGCTTCGGTGACGTCGGGGAACAGGTAGAACGTGGACTGCGGAACTGCCACGCTCATTCCCGGGATGGCATTGACGATCCCGCATGCGGTATCCCGGCGTTCCTTCAGGATGTCCAGCATCTGCTGCACTGGTTCCTGGGGGCCACGAAGAGCTTCGATGCCGGCCCACTGCACGTAGTGGGTGGTGCATGATTCATCGTTCGTGTTGAGCGTGCTGAGCACCTTCGCGATTTCAAGCGGGGCAACGGCACAGCCGAGCCGGGAGCCCGTCATGGCGAACTTCTTGCTGAACGTGTAGAGAATGACGGTGCGCTCGGCCATGCCCGGAAGGGAGGCAATCGAGCTCGAGACTCCTTCATAGCGTGTCTCGAAGTAGGCCTCATCGGAAAGCACCCAGAGATCGTGCTCCTGCGCGATCTGTGCGATGGCCTCGCGTTCGGAGGCCGTCGATTCGGCAGAGATGGGGTTCTGCAGGTCGTTGTAGATGATCGCGGCTGTGTTCGGGGTGATTGATGCCCGCACCTGGTCGAGGTCGATCGCGAAACCGTCACTTGTGGGCACGTAGCGGTACGGCACAGCGGTGCCGCCGAGGTATTCGATCTGGGATTCGTAGATCGGGAACCCGGGGTTGGGGTAGAGCACCTCCTGGCCGGGGTTCATGACGGCCTGCAGGAACTTGGTGATAACGGGCTTACCGCCGGTCATCACCACCACGTTGTCGGGGGAGAATTCCATCCCGCGCCGTGCGCCGAGGTCTTCGGCGAGGGCTTCCCGAAGCTGGGGGATACCGGGACCGGGGCAGTAGCCCGTGTAGCCATCGGTGATTGCCTTGTTCATGGCCTCAACGATGTGAGGGGCCGTTGGGATATTGATGTCGCCAAGGTGGAAGGGGTACACCAGGTTCCCTTTGGCCTTCCAAGCGGCAGCGGCCTGCGCCACGCTGAACGCAGTTTCGGTGCCCAGGCGTTCGAGCCGGTGTGCGAGTTTCTGCATGAGCTGTTTAACTCCTCATCGAGCTGATCACGGTGTAACGTGAAGTACTCAACTAGTATATTAGTGATGTATTAGGCTTGTCTATGGATAGGCCGGACTAAAACACAGCCCAAAGCGACTCCCCTCATGCCCGCTGATCTGCCACACTCAGCCCTATGCAGTCGTTGTTCGACGGACTCCTTCACGCCAGCCCACTGGTGGTGATCTGCATAGTCTTCGCGTTGGTCTTCGCCGAGGATGCCTTGTTTATCGGCTTCGTGATTCCAGGCGAAACCGCCGCGGTGGTAGGGGGAGTCTTCGCCAGCCGGGGTGATCTTCCCTTATGGGGAATGATCCTGGTTGTCATCTCCGCAGCCATCCTCGGTGACACAGTCGGCTACGAGATCGGCAAGCACCTCGGCCCACGGATCATGGCCCTGAAACTCCTGGACAAGAGAAGGGCTCAGCTCCAAAAGGCCGAAGATTTCCTTGCCCGCCGCGGCGGCCTAGCCGTGTTCCTCGGCCGCTTCACAGCCTTTTTCCGCGCAGTCATGCCCGCGCTCGCAGGGCTCAGTCGAATGCCATACCGCCGCTTTGCGATCTGGAACTTCACCGGCGGCATCATCTGGGGTGGCCTGTTCGTGACACTCGGATTCGTCGCGGGCAACTCGTACGAGGAATTAGCCCATGCCGTGGGGCGGGGCGCCGCAGTGGTGGTGGGCGTCGTCGTGGTTGTCATCCTGGGCGTGTGGCAGTTCCGAAAACATCGAGCGGCGGCCAAACCCACAGCTGACTGAGACTCTCTGGAAACGTAGCCGAAACTTCCAGTCCTTACGCTGATCACAAACTGTCCCTACGTGCGCACCCCAGTAGCAGCTTGGAGGAGAATCAATGCATCTTTTGCCCCGTGAGCAGGAAAAACTCATGATCGTGGTGGCTGCTGACCTGGCCAGGCGAAGGCAGGCGCGCGGATTGAAGCTGAATTATCCCGAAGCCATCGCGATCATCAGCTACGAGCTCATCGAGGGCGCGCGGGACGGCAAATCCGTTGCGGAACTCATGAGCTGCGGAACCACGCTGCTGCGTCGCGAAGACGTCATGGAAGGCGTGCCCGAGATGATCCACGACGTCCAAATCGAGGCCACATTTCCCGACGGCACCAAGCTCGTCACTGTCCACAACCCCATTCGATAGGAGCCCCCATGATCCCCGGTGAATACAGGCTCCGCCCCGAGCCGGTCGCCTGCAACAGCGGCCGTGAGGCGATCGCCGTCGAGGTTGTCAATCGAGGTGACCGGCCCGTCCAGATCGGCTCGCACTACCACTTCGCCGAGGCCAACCGTGCCCTGGAGTTTGACCGTGAAGCGGCTTATGGCCGGCGTCTGGACATCCCTGCCGGTACCGCAGCCCGCTTCGAACCCGGCGACAAGAAGACCATTAACCTGGTGGAGTTGGCAGGTTTCCGCGAAGTTTTCGGCTTGAGCAACGCTGTCAATGGAAAGCTCGACGGCGGAACACGCCTTGGCGGGACCGCTCGCCCGGGCGTAGCCATGGAAGGAGACGCCGAGTGAGCTTCGAACTTCCCCGCCGGCAATACGCCGAGCTGTACGGCCCAACGACAGGTGACGCCATCCGTCTGGCAGACACCGAACTCTTCCTCGAAATCGAGAAGGACTACACGGTCTACGGGGAAGAAGTAGTCTTCGGCGGCGGCAAAGTAATCCGCGATGGCATGGGCCAAAACGGCCAGGCGACGCGCTCGGACGACATCCCGGACACCGTCATCACCAACGTCATCGTCCTGGACTACTCAGGAATCTATAAAGCCGATGTCGCCCTGAAGGACGGCCACATTTTCAAGATCGGCAAAGCGGGCAACCCCCAGATCATGGACGGCGTGGACATCGTGATCGGTGCCAGCACGGAGATCATCGCCGGCGAACGGAAAATCCTCACAGCTGGCGGCATCGACACCCACATCCACTTCATTTCCCCCGAACAGGTTCCCACCGCACTCTGCAGCGGCGTCACCACGATGGTGGGCGGCGGCACCGGGCCTGCGGAAGGAACCAAAGCCACCACCATCACGCCCGGATCCTGGCATATCTCGCGGATGCTCCAGGCCGCCGAAGGGCTCCCCATCAACATCGGCCTGTTAGGTAAAGGCCATGCATCCGCCGTCGAGCCCCTCGCAGAGCAGATCCGCGCTGGTGCCGTAGGCCTGAAAGTCCATGAGGATTGGGGCTCCACCACGTCCTCCATCGACATGTCCCTGCGCGTGGCCGACGAATACGACGTCCAGGTGGCGATTCACACCGACACCCTCAACGAGTGCGGGTTCGTGGAAGACACCATCAATGCGATCGACGGCCGTGTGATCCACACCTTCCACACCGAGGGTGCCGGTGGCGGCCACGCGCCGGACATCATCAAGATTGCCGGGCTGCCCAACGTATTACCCGCGTCCACCAACCCCACGTTGCCGTACACCAAGAACACCATTGAAGAGCACCTGGACATGCTCATGGTCTGCCACCACCTCAACCCGGACATCCCGGAAGACGTGGCCTTCGCAGACTCCCGCATCCGCGCGGAAACCATCGCAGCCGAGGACGTCCTGCACGATCTTGGCGTCTTCGCCATCACATCCTCGGACTCCCAGGCAATGGGCCGCGTTGGTGAAGTGATCACCAGGACCTGGCAAGTGGCTGATGCCATGAAACGGCAACGCGGGGTACTTCAGGATCCGTCCGGCGCTGTGCATGGTGCTGCAGATTCGGACAACTTCCGCCTCAAGCGCTACGTCGCCAAATACACCATCAACCCCGCCATCGCACAGGGCATGGCCGACGTCATCGGCTCCGTGGAAGAAGGGAAATTCGCCGACCTGGTGTTGTGGGACCCCGCCTTCTTTGGAGTGAAACCCGAACTCGTCATCAAAGGCGGACAGATCGCCTACGCGCTCATGGGCGACTCCAATGCCTCCATTCCCACGCCCCAGCCCCGCACCATGCGGCCCATGTTCGCAACCTACGGCAAGGCACTCCAGCAGACGTCCATCACCTTCCTCTCCAAGGCAGCGATCGACGCCGGGGTGCCGGCCGAGCTTGGCCTCGAACGGATCATCCGGCCCGTCACCGGCATCAGGAACCTGCGCAAAGCCGACCTGAAGTTCAACGGCGAAACCCCGGACATCGTCGTCGACCCCGAAACCTACAAGGTGACAGTGGACGGCGTCGAAGCCACCTGCGAACCCTCCGACGTGCTGCCCATGGCGCAGCGCTACCACCTCTTCTAAACCCACAGGCGACCCCGTGATCATCGAAAAAATCCTCGGCAACCTCCACGAACACCCCGACGCCTATGCCAGCCACCACAAAGAAAGAGTCGTCCTCCCCAGCGCACTGCTCGTCAAACGCATCCAACGCGTCACCACCGACCACGGCAAAGAACTCGGCATCCGCCTCCCCACCGGATCCGGCGACCTGCGCGACGGCGACATCCTCGCCGCCGACGACACCAACCTCATCGTCATCTCCGTGCTGCCCACCGACGTCCTCGTCATTGCCCCGCGGAGCATCCACGAAATGGGGGTCGTCGCACACTCCCTCGGCAACCGGCATCTGCAGGCACAGTTCTTCGACTCCCTGTCTGAGTACGGGGCCGACGTCATGGTGTGCCAGTATGACCACACCGTCGAGGACTATCTGAAGAGCGTCGGCGTCCCCTACGACAGGCAAGAGCGGGTCATGCCGGTGCCATTCCGCCATGCTGAGCATTCGCACTAATCCTCACACCCAAAGTCCGGGCGCACCTGTCGTGGTTGGCGAACCTTCGGCGGGTGATAGGGGCCGTGCCCGCTTCGCGATGCCCGCCACGCCGCGGCCCCTATCACCCGCCTTCGCCTGTCGGGCCAGCGTCAGCCCTGCGGGCCAACGAGGTTGCCGATGAGTGCGACATATCAGCTGGCTCTTCAACAATTGACGGACTCTGCGTTGCCTACGGGGGCGTTTGCTCATTCTTTGGGGTTTGAGGGCTACATCGAGCGTGGGCTTGTGGGGGATGCGGTTACGTTCAGCACTTGGCTCCATGCCTTCCTTGCGCAGCAGTTGACCTATTCGGATGGGTTGGCTGTGCGGTTCTTGTATGAGGGGGTGGATGTTGGTTTGTTGGATTCTGTTCTTTCTTCGCAGTTGTTGGCCCGGGAGGTGCGGGAGGTTTCTTTGAAAATGGGGGGACGGCTGCTGGAGATTGGTGGGGAGGTGTTTCCGTCGGCGGAGTTGGATCATTATCGGGATCTGGTTCGTGAGGGGGATGCTGTGGGGCATCAGCCCTTGGCCTTTGGCGTGATTGCTCGGTCATTGGGTGTTCCCTTTGAAGAGGCGCTTGCTGCGTATCTGTTTGCCACGGTTACTTCCCTGACGCAGAACGCCGTGCGCGCAATCCCGCTCGGACAGAACGCCGGGCAACGCGTACTTCGAGACGCGCACGACGCCGTTGCTGCCGCCGTCGAGGTTGTAGCACAACTGTGCTGGGACGACTTTGGGGCCGTGAGCCCCGGACTTGAAATTTCACAAATGCGGCACGAGCGGCAACGCGCCCGCATGTTCATGAGCTAACCCAGGAGGACACATGTCTGAACCCATCAAAATCGGCGTCGGGGGACCGGTCGGAGCCGGCAAGACACAACTCGTCGAGCGGATCACCCGGCACATGAGCGGCGACATATCCATGGCCGCCATCACCAACGACATCTACACCATCGAAGACGCCAAAATCCTCGCGGCCAACGGCATCCTCCCCGAAGACCGCATCATCGGCGTCGAAACCGGCGGCTGCCCCCACACCGCAATCCGCGAAGACACCTCCATGAACACGGCAGCCATCGAAGAACTCAAAACCCGGCACCCCGACCTTCAAGTGATCTTCGTCGAATCCGGAGGAGACAACCTCTCAGCCACCTTCAGCCCCGAACTCGTCGACTTCTCCATCTACATCATCGACGTAGCCCAAGGCGAAAAAATCCCCCGCAAAGCCGGCCAAGGGATGATCAAATCCGACCTCTTCATCATCAACAAAACGGACCTCGCCCCCCACGTTGGAGCGGACCTCTCAGTGATGGAGCGGGACTCCAAGGAATTCCGCGGCAACAAGCCCTTCTGCTTCACGAACCTCAAAACGGACGAAGGGTTGGACGCCGTCGTGAACTGGATCCGCCGGGACGTCCTGATGCTCGACTTGGCATCATGAGCGTTCATAGTCCGGCGGCCTCACCGGATGTAGGGGGCCGTGCCCGCTTCGCGATGCCCTCCACGCCGCGGCCCCCTTCATCCGCGTCCGCTGATCGCCCCGTGCGGGGGCGGCTTGAGCTTTGCGTCAGTGTGCGTGGCGGGAGGTCTGTTGCTTCTCGGCAGTTTCATGAGGGCGCTTTGAGAGTGTTGCGGCCGCACTATCTCGATCAGAGTGGGCAGGTTTGCTACGTCATCGTGAATCCTGGCGGGGCGTTTTTGGGGGCGGATTTGTTTGTTGTTGACGTGGAGGTCGAGGCTGGGGCGGATTTGTTGTTGACTACGCAGTCGGCTACGAAGGTTTATCGGACTCCGGGGTCGTTTGCTGAACAACGGATGCATGTGCGGCTGGGGGAGGGGGCGCGATTGGAGTTGTTGCCCGACCAGTTGATCGCCTACCGGGAGGCGAGCTATCGGCAGAATTCGCGTATCAGTCTCCACCCGACGTCGAGCCTTGTCATGGCCGAGGTGGTCACGCCGGGGTGGTCGCCGGACGGCGGGGTGTTCCGGTACGAGGAGTTGCGGCTGCGCAATGAGATCCATGTGGAAATCGGGGAGGAGCCCCGGCTATTGGTTCTCGATAACCTCCTGATACGGCCGCCGCTGGGTGATGTAACTGGCTTGGGGTTCATGGAGGGTTTCAGCCACCTGGGATCGTTGGTGGTTGTTGATCCGAGGGTGGATCAGCGGCTTGCCGACGAGCTGCACCACGTGGCGGAGGAGCATGGTGCTTACACGGGCGTGTCGCTGACCAATAGTGTTGGCGGCACTACTGGTCTTGTGCTGAGATCGTTGTCCAACAGCACCGATGATCTCCAAAATTTGCTGGGCTCTCTCACTAGCGTTCTCCGTGAACGTTGGTATGGTCAGGGACCAGTGAACTTGAGGAAGTATTGATGCCTGCGCTGATGGAGTTCGCCGCCATGTACCGGGATCGGGAGAAGTTGCCACTGCGCACGCGGCTACTTTTCACGTTCGGTGCGGTCTGCGCCCTGCACGTTGCCGCCGTCGTGCTTTTGCTGCTGGGTTCGGCAGGGGCGGCGCAGCCTTTGGCGCTCGGCTTGGTGATCACCGCCTACGTGGCCGGAATCAAGCACAGCTACGACTGGGACCACATCGCTGCGATCGATAACTCCACGCGCAAGTTCGTCGCGCAGCGCAAGGATCCAGTGAGCGTCGGCTTCGCTTTCAGCCTGGGCCACAGTTCCGTGGTCATCCTGGCGGGGCTCCTCGTGGTGGCGGGCGCAACGTTGATAGGCCAATTCATGGAGGACGGCACGGCGGGCAACAAGGTGCTGGGCTTGATCGGTAGCGGAGTGTCGGGTTTGTTCCTGCTGGGAATGGGCCTCTTCAACGGCTCTGCATTCATGCGTGCCACGCAGGTGTACTGGCGCGTCCAGGCGGGTGCAGCGATCAGTGAAGAAGACCTTGAGGCCAAAGGATTCGTTGCCCGGTTGCTGGCCAAGCCGCTGTCAAAGGTGGAGCGGCCGCGGAACATCTATGTGATCGGTTTCCTCTTCGGGCTCGGCTTCGATACGGCCACCACCATCGGACTACTTGTTATCACCACGACGGCGTCAATCGCCGGAGTCTCGCCGTTTGCCTTGATGGCGCTCCCGTTCGCGTTCGCCGCGGCCATGACGTTGTGCGATTCCATCAACGGCGTGGCGATGATGAAAATGTACAACTCCGCCATCAGCGACCCCCAGCGCAAGCTCGGCTTCAACGTGGTGATCACCGGCATTTCGGCTGTCTCGGCCCTGTTCATCTCCTTGATCACGCTCGGAGGATTCGTCAACGCGGCCTTTGAACTCGAGGACCCGTTGACTACGTGGTTGGGAGGGATCGAGCTTGGCGACGCAGGCCTGGTCCTGGTGTGCCTGTTCCTGATCGCGTGGGCGGTTTCTGGCTGGCGTAAATTCTCCCAGCGCATGTAACCACAAGACCCCGGCCGGAAACTAAAGAAGTATCCTGCAGTTCAGGACACTACTTTCAGGGGGAAAATCGTGCTTTCCGAGCGCGAACTGGCGTTTATCGCCATTCACAAAAACAGCTATCCGTCCGTTTTCAGATTTGTCCGCCGCAGGGTGGAATCGGCGGAAATTGCCGAAGAAATCGCGGCGGACGTTTTCCGGGTCATCTGGCAAAAATGGGACGACGACTCCCAGCCCGACCTCCCGTATCTGCTCACTGTCGCCCGAAATCTCGTGGGGAATGCCTACAGGAGCCGTGATCGCCAACAGGCGCTGCAGGAAAAGCTACGCACGACGGCGGTGGAGCGTTTCGGGGACGACTCCGAGAACGTCGTGGTACAGGATGCCATGGCCCGGCTCCGCGAACAGGACCGGGACATCCTCCAGCTGGCGTATTGGGATGGCTTGGGCTGCGCCGAAATCGCGCGGGTTCTGAACTGCAGTGAATCCGCAGCGAAGGTCCGCTTGCACCGCGCACGTGGTGCTTTCCGGAAACAGATGCCTGCAGGTGTCGAAACGACTACACACAAGATGGGAGTCTGAGATGGACCAGATCAAGAGCCAGATTTCCTCGATCGACCCTCTTGCCCAGGAACCAGAGGCCGAAATCAACGGCGAAGAAGCCTTGGCCCGGATGCTGACAGGCCCTCGGGTGTTCAGTGACACTGTGCCGGCTGGCGTGAGCTCGCTCCAAGATCGCAGGAACCGAAAGGTCCGGATTGCCGGAGCGCTGTTGCTGGGAGCCGCCGCCGTCACTGCCGGTGTCCTCGTGGCGGCCAACTTTGGGCCAATCAGCTCGACGCCGGCTCCGGCAGTCACCGTCACCACACCTGAGCCAACGCCAACGCCGAGTGTGTCCGCCACTTCTTCGGCCAGCGCTTCAGCGACCCCTTCCGGTGCTCCGACGCCGGTCACGCCCACTCAGTCGGCGCCTGCGATCGTTCCTCCGGTGGCACCAACGCCTACGCCAACCGTGCCGCCAGTTGCAGCATTGCAAAAGTTCACCTTCCCGGATGGACACATCTCCTTCAACTATCCGAGCGGTTGGACTGTCCGGACGGAGCAGGGTCCCTACCTTTCCGAGGAAACGAAGGCAGCATCCCAAGGGGCCACCCTCCTGGACAGTGCAGGAGCCGAGGTGGCCCGCATCAATAGCGGCTTCTACGGAGATGGCACGGGAGGCCTGGTGGATCGGACAGTCCTCGACCGGGCAGTGGTTCCGGGAGTGACGGATACAGCCGGAAACCAGGTGGAATTCGGTTTCTCATTGAATCAAATAATGAACATCGACTACGACGCCGCTAACGGGGGGATGCCCACCGCCAAGGGGCCCTCCGACTCGCCTCCGTTTTACGTCATGGATGTCCGGCTGTCCTCTGAGCTTCAACCGGGGCAGACTACCTCCGGGACCAACCAGATCAGGATGCCCAACGGGTTCATGAACGCATACGTCGTGTTCGATTTCGACAAGCAGCCCACCTTCGCCACCCCTGAAGCAGCGAAGGCCTGGATGGGCAGCACGCAGTACGCCCAGTTGAAGGCGATGCTCCTGAGCGTGAGCTACAACTAGGAACCCCATCTGAGTAGCAGCTGATGCCCTTTTGAGCGTTCAAAAGGGCATCAGCTGCTACGTAGTTGGGCTAGCGGGTGGTGAGTAGATGGCTGGCGGGGTCGTACCGGAAGGTGACCGCGCCGCCGTCGTGCTTAAGGGCTATGTTGCTGCCGTTCGCGGCGCCGCCCAGACCGTAGTTCTCAGCCCAGGAGCCGTTGATCGCGGCTTTGAACTCGTAGTTCCCTGCAGGGAGGTTCGGCACTGCCAGTTTCCAGGTGCCATCGGTAGGATCCAAGGCAAGCTGGGCCTGCGGGCAATCAGGCATCCAGTCGCCGGCACAACCGAGCTCGGAGTTCAGGCTACCGGGAACGGATACGGCAGCGGGTTGCTGACCGGCAACCGCTGCGGTTATCAGGTTCGTTGCGTGGTCGTAGAGGAATGTGACAGCGCCGCCACTGTGTGCGAACACCACATTCGGTCCGTTCAGAACGCCACCCGCTCCGTAGTTCTCGTCCCACGAGCCGTTGATCGCGGCCTTGAACTCATACGTTCCTGCCGGGAGGTTCGGGACGTTCAGCTGCCACAGACGGTGCGTTGGTTCGTAAGTCATCGACGCCTGCTCACACGACGGCTGCCAATCCTCCGTGCAGCCAAGCTCGGTGTTGAGGCTGCCTGCAACGGTCACGGTTTCGGGCTGCACAGGCTCACCCACCACGCCACTCCGCGGCTCGCTCGCGGAGGTCTGTCCCCTGTTGTCCAGCACCACCGCGCGATACTCCACTGACGCGCCCGACTCCAGGGAAGATACGTCGTGGAACACCTGGTATGGCGCGTTGTCATCCGTGCCGATCGACTGCCATTCGCCGCCCGCCGTCCGCGCCTGGAAAGTGACTTCGTAGAACGAGTTACCGTCGACGTCTGCCGCCACCTTCAGGCGGGAAGGGTCACCAGCAGCCGTCACCGGCTTCTTGAGTACGACGCCGGGTGCCGCCTTGGATTGCGCGAGTCGCCCCGCTGCTTGGTACACCACGGTGGAAAGCGGAGGCACTGTGACGGTCAGTTTCGCCTGCGTGTCAGTCTTTGCATCGGCTGCAGCGTCGCCATAAACGAGGTTGAACGGCTGCTTCGCCTCGTACGTCGGGATCTCGGCTGTCTGCGCGCTCTCGCTGTTGTTCACGGCAACCACGTACTCACGTTGCTCTTTGGCATCGATGCGCGAGAAGGCGTAAATCCCGGGGCCGTCGGCGGCGTACCGGTTCTGCTGTGCGCCGCTGCGGAGGGTGGGGTGCTCGGCGGTGAGTGCAGCAAGTTCGCTGATCTTCTTGTACAGCGGGTGCCCGGTATCGAAGTTGTCTGTTGCATGCGTAGCGCTGGTGCCCAGAAGGTCGTCGTCAAGATATTCCTGAACCTTGCTGGCAAACATCGATTGGCGCGAGTCCTGGTCCCCACCTGCCCCCGTGAATCCTTGCTCGTCTCCGTAGTAGACAACGGGGTTACCCCGGGAGAAATACATCAGCTCGTGGGCGAGTTCATCGCGCTCGACGAGTTCGGCGTCGGAGGCCCCGGCGTTGTCCTGGGCGATGAACGTGCCGATACGGCCCATGTCGTGGTTTCCCAGGAAGGTGGGGAGCTGGTAGGCGTTGGAATCCGCATCCGTGTACCAGTCATCTCCGTTGAAGAACTCGGCCAAACCACTGGCCTTGCTGCTCTGGGAAGCGAAGCTGCGGGCAGCTCCCTGAAAACCGAAGTCGAGCACGGCCTGCATTTTGTTCCTGGTGGTGAATTTGGACGTGACGCTCTTTGAGGTGTCGAAGACCTCGCCAAACATGAAGAATTCGTCCTTGCCCTGCTCCTTGGCGTAGCTCAGGACCTGGGGGCCGAACTGCTGCCAGAATTCATCGTTGACGTGCTTCATGGTGTCGATGCGGAAGCCGTCGATGCCGAAATCCCGGATCCAGCTCTTGTAGACATCAACGAAGCCGTTGACCACGCGGGGATTCTCCGTGAACAGATCGTCCAAGCCGAAGAAGTCGCCGTAGAGCGCGTCCTCGCCGGAAAAGGTCGTGTTTCCCCGGTTGTGATAGAGCGTGGGATCGTTGAGCCAGGCGGGAACTTTGACGTCCTTCTCGGTTTCGGGGACCACCGGCGTGTAGGGGAAGGAAGTGGCTGGATCCAGCGCCGGAAAGTCCTGCGTGCCGGCGTAGTCGTGGTCATCGAAAGCCTCGCCGGCCGCCGTGCGGTACGGTTCTCTTTCCTTGGAAACGTACGGCGCTGACTCAGATTCCTGATACTGGATCACGTCCGCAGTGTGGTTGGTGATGATGTCGAAGTAGACCTTTATGCCGCGGGCATGGGCCGCTTCGATGAGTGTCTTAAGTTCAGCGTTCGTGCCCAGGTGGGGGTCGATCTGCGTGAAGTCAGTAACCCAGTACCCGTGGTAGCCAGCTGAGCTGTTGTCCAACTCGCCGCCGCCCTGGACTGCCTTGTTCTTGAAGCTTGGCGTGAGCCAGAGGGCGTTGGTTCCCAAACCCTGGATGTAGTCCAAACGGTCCTGGAGGCCCTTCAGGTCACCACCGTTGTAGAAGCCCTTGCGGGTGGGGTCGTAGCCGGAGACCATCGGGTCCGGGCCCAGCCCGCCGTCGTCGTTGGCTTTCGTGCCGTTGTTGAAGCGGTCAGCCATGACGAAGTAGAAGTTCTGATTGCTGACGCCGCCGCGGATCGAGTGTTGGGCGGCGGGATCGGGGCTTGGTTTCTTGGTGGTGGCGGCGCTCGCGGGGAGAACGGTGGAAGCCGTCACCACTGCGGTGGCGAGTACGACGGCGGGAACAATGGATCTATAGCTGCGAGATAGCAAGTGATGGAACCTTCCGCTAAACGACTCTGTTGTGTGGCAACTCACAACTGTAAGCGCTTGCGGTGCCTTGATCCAGAGAATTAGATGATTTTCTGCATGTGAAGAGCTATTACGCGGCCAATACTGGAAGCGTTTGCAGTGCTCGTAGCCGAGGACGAGTCAAAATCCTGTTGTTCGCCTGCATGACACCATGCGGAAATGCTATGCAATTGCCTATAACGAAGCGTCTATGACTTGCATAGGGTTGAGGAGATCTGCTTCACACCAGGCGCTGCTTCACAGCATGCAGCGCCCTGAACTACCCAAGGATGAGTTTCAACGATGAAGAGCATCGCCCTCCTGCGCGAACGAGCCACCCGAGTCATGCCCACCGGTTCCCACTGCCCGGCCTCGGGTTTGTGGAGCCCGGACGCTGAGCCCGACGCCGTCCTGGTGTTTGCCGAAGGTCACGTCCTCCCCGCGCATGACGGATTGCCCACAGTCTGGCGGCTTCGGACCGCCGGCGAAGTCCAAGCATGACCAGCTCCATTCTGAATAGGCCCGCCGACTACCGGCACGTGCCGGCCGCCCAGTGGACTGAACTGGGCGCCGGGGATCGCGTCTGGATCTACGATGTCGCCTGGGGTGCAGGTACGGGCCGTGTTGACGACGTTTCCCATCACCAGGAACTGCTGTGGGTGGTCCTTGAACCGACTGGCCGTAAGCTGTTCTGCGGAACGGACGACGTCCAGGTCTGGGCGGCCTAAGCCGCCGGAACCAGCACGCTCGGGGACCCTGTCTCCATCCTGCCCAAGGGTCCGTCGGGCAGGCCGGTTTCGGGGTCGAGCCTGAAACTCAGGACATCGTTGGAACCTTCATGGGCCACCAAGAGCCAGCCGTTGTGGACCAGGTGGTGCCGTGGCCAGTCGCCCCCGCTAGGCACATCGGCCAAGGGTGTCACGTCCGTGCCCTGTGCGCCCACCTTCAGGACACAGATCCGGTTGGAGCCGCGGACTCCCACGTAGACGAACCGACCGTCAGTGGACATTGCAATCTCGGCGGCGGAGTCGCCGTGGAACGCTTTGTTGACGCTGGCGGGAACCACGGCCGTGAGTTCGTAGACTCCTTGGGGTTCGGCCCTGAGAGCTGCAACCTCAATCGAGTACTCCGTGTCGATGAAAACCGTACCGCTGGGATGCCGCACCATGTGACGCGGGCCGGAGCCCTTGGGCAGGATCACGTGGTGATCGGGCAACAGACCCTGGCCTGGCTCATATCGCCAAACCCTCGCAAGATCGTGCCCGAGGTCCGTGGTCATGACTCGACCATCGGGAAGCATGAGGCTTGAGTGTGCGCGGCTGGGCCGCGGCTCGTCGGTGGGTCCGGTCTGATGGGGGTCGACGGCGGCTTCCGCGCTGGTTCGCGAGGTGATGGCGCCGTCGTGGTCCAGTTCGTAAAGAATGACCTGGCCGTCGCCCCAGCAGGTAACCACAATGAACCGGCCATGTGGATCCGTCGCCACGTGGCAAGCAGCCTCGCCCGCCGGCCACGGCTCGCCCATTGGCTCCAGTTCAGCGGTGCCGGTACGGCGGTAGGCCCGTACCATCTTGCCTTCCTCGGCCACGGCATAGAGCACAGGGAGGGTTGGGTGAATGGCGAGGAAGGACGGCGAGTTCGCTGGCACAGCCAGGCCAAGCGAAGTGAGTTTCCCGTCTATATCCAGCGTGATGGCGCCGATTCCTTCGCCATTTCCATTCCGGTCCGCGGTGTAGGACCCGGTCCAGATGAGTGTTTCTGTGCCTGCTGTTTCCATGTTGAGTTCCCCCACGCTTAGTGTCCCGTCCCTTAGTGTCCCCGTCCCTTAGTGTCCCCGTCCCTTAGTGTCCCCGCTCCCTAGTGTCCTTGCACGTCCGAGTCGACGCCGGCATCAGGACCGGCGTCGAGGGTTTGTAGCCTTCTAAGGTCATCCTGGTCCAGCTCGAAGCCGAAGACGTCAAGGTTCTCCCGCATCCTCTGGGGATTGGCGGTCTTGGGGATGGCAACCAGGCCCTGCTGGACGTGCCAACGGAGAACCACCTGGCCCGGCGTCTTTCCATGCTTGTTGCCAATGCTTGCCAGAACCGGGGCATTCAGGAGGTCGCTGCTGGCGCCTAGTGGACTGTACGATTCCGTGACAATCCCGTGCTGCTCGTTGAACGCGATGGCAACAGGACGCGGGATGGCGGGATTGACCTGAATCTGGTTGACCGCTGGAACAACATCCGTTTCCCGGAACAGCCGGTCAAGGTGCGAGGGCTTGAAATTGGAAACACCGATGGAACGCACCTTGCCCGATGCCTGAAGCTCCTCGAAGGTCTTCCACGTGGAGACGAACTCGTCTCGGCGGGGGAGCGGCCAATGGATCAGCAGCAGGTCAACGTAGTCCAGACCCAAGCGTTCCAGCGAGCCATCGAGCCCAGCCACTGCCTTGCCCGCGCCTTGGAACCCACCGTCCAGTTTGGTGGTGACGAAGAGTTCGCCCCGGTCCACGCCGGAGGCGCGAATGCCGTTGCCCACTCCCGTCTCGTTGCGGTATTTAACCGCCGTATCAATGTGTCGATAGCCGCAGGAAACAGCTTCCACTACGGCGTCAGCAACCTGGGCATCATCCAAGGGCCATGTACCCAACCCCAACTGCGGGATCTTGTAGCCGTCGTTGAGTTCAATGAGCGGGGCAAGTGTCATGAGCATGATCTCCTCTACTGCTTGAATCTCCACCGGCGGGTCTCTTTGCTGTTCTACGCTGGCCAATGGCTGCTTGGCAACAGCTACCGCCGAGACCACTCATAGAGCCGATCGCTCAGCTCCATGAAGTCTTCGGCAACTACCTGCAGCCCGGGATGCTGATCGTGCCAGTCGATGATCTCCCTCGCACCGTCCGCGAAAGGGATGGTTGCCTGGTAATCCGGCACGAGTGCTTTGATCTTGGAGTTATCGAACACCACCGAGTGCGAGCGGTCACCCAAGAGGTTGGGGCCAAGCTCTTTGCTATGCGCGGCGATGGTCTCGGAGGAAACATGAAACAGCTCGGGTTCTTCAACCCCGCCTGCCCGGGCGAAGAGACGATAGATCTGGTTCCACGGCAAGAACTCGTCTGAAGTAATGGTGTAGCTTTCACCGACAGCCTGCGGCCTTCCCAAGAGCCCAACGAAGGCCTTGGCGAAATCACGGCTGTGGGTCAGCGTCCACAGGGAGGTCCCGTCCCCATGGACCAACACCGGCATTCCCGCGCGCATGCGGTGAATGTCAGTCCAACCACCCACCAGCGCGATCTTGGTCCGGTCATAGGTGTGCGATGGCCGGACCACAGTGACAGGGAAGTCCTGCTCGCGGTAGGCCTCAAACAACAACTCCTCACACGCAATCTTGTCCTGCGAGTACTTCCAAAACGGGTTCTTCAGGGGAGTGGATTCCCTGATGGGCAGGGTGTTGGGGGGCTTTTGGTAAGCCGAGGCGGAACTGATGAAAACGTACTGACCAGTCTTCCCCCGGAACATCTCCAAGCCGGCCCGCGCATGAGCCGGTGTGAACGAGATGAAGTCGGCCACGGCGTCGTACTCCCTTCCGCGAAGTACCTCCCGCACAGCCTCGGTGTCCCGGATGTCCGCGTGGAGCACCTCGGCGCCTTCGGGAACCGGCCGCCCGGCTGACCGTCCCCTGTTGAGGATGGTCAGCCGGTGGCCCAGCGCGACGGCGCGGTCAGCCGCAGCCGCACTGATGACGCCGGTCCCGCCGATGAACAGGATGTTCCGCGGCCGGACGGTGTCCGCTTGTGGGAGGAGGCTGCTCACCAGGCGTAGTCCTCCGGGGCGGTGCGGTGGCCAGGGAAGATGTCATCGAGGCGCTTGAGCGCGTCCTCGTTGAGGGTGACGTCCAGGGCGCGGATTGCGGCGTCCAGTTGCTCCTGGGTGCGCGGTCCCACGATCGGCGCCGTCACGGCAGGCTGATGAAGCAACCAGGCGAGGGCGACATCGCCGGGCTTCTGGCCCAGCTCATCGGCAAAATCCTCGTACTGACGGATCTGGTCCTCATGCTTCTTGAGGGTTTCCAGTGCCCGGCCCTCAGCGCGGCGGACGCCCTGCTCTTCTTTCTTCAGCACCCCACCCAACAAGCCGCCCTGCAAAGGCGACCACGGGATCAGGCCAAGGCCATAATGCTGCGCGGCGGGGATGACCTCAAGCTCCAGCTCACGCCGGAAGAGGTTGTAGATGGACTGCTCGCTGACCAGGCCGGTGTAGTTCCGCCTGCGAGCGGCTTCCTGCGCCTGGGCAATGTGCCAGCCAGCAAAGTTGCTGCTGCCCGAATACAGGATCTTGCCCTGCTGGACGGCTACTTCGATTGCCTGCCAGATCTCATCCCACGGTGTTTGGCGATCGATGTGATGGAACTGGTAGATATCGATGTAGTCCGTCTGCAAGCGCTTCAGGCTGGCATCCAGGGCGCGGCGGATGTTCAGTGCGGAGAGCTTTGATTCATTGGGACGATCCGTCATGGTGCCGTAAAGCTTGGTGGCCAGCACTGTCCGTTCCCGGCGCTCGCCGCCCTTCGCGAACCAGCGCCCGATGATTTCCTCGGTCCATCCCCGGTGGCCCGTACCACCGTAAACATTGGCGGTATCGAAGAAGTTGATGCCGGAATCCAGTGCGGAATCCATGATGGAGTGCGCCGTTGCTTCGTCCGTCTGGGGGCCGAAGTTCATGGTGCCCAGGCAGAGGCGTGAAACTTTCAGGCCGGAACGGCCAAGGTGGGTGTACTGCATGCTGTTGTTTCCTTTTTGGTTTGTTTAGAGCTGGGTAAAAGCCGCGACGCCGGGATCGGAACCTATGCGGGCGCCGGCCTCCAGGGCGGTGACGGCAGCCAGTTCGGATTGGGTGAGGGTGAGATCGGCGGCTCCGAGGTTCTCGCGCATCCTGGCAGAGTCCGCGGACTTGGGGATCACGATGGTTCCTTGCGCGAGGTGCCAGGCCAGGATTACCTGTGCCGGGGTCGTTTCGTGTGCGGCAGCCACCAGGGCCACCACCTCGGCGTTCAGGTCCTTGCCTTGACCCAATGGGCTGTACGCCTCAACGGCGATGCTGAGATCACGGCACTTGTTTGCAAGATCGGCCTGCTGGAACGTGGGGTGCAGTTCGATCTGGTTCACGGCCGGCACTACTTCTGCATCGCGCAGCAGCGTGTCCACGTGGTCCGAGAGGAAGTTGGAGATGCCGATGGACCGGATCTGCTTGTCCTGATAGAGCTTCTCCATCTCCTTCCAAGCCTGGGTGTACAGGCCCTGCGAAGGGACGGGCCAGTGGATCAGGTAGAGGTCAACCACCTCCAGGCCGAGGGCGTCGCGGCTGCGTTGGAAGGCGTCGTACGCCTCACCCTGCTCGCCATTGCGGAGCTTGGTGGTGATGAAAAGGTCTTCCCTGGGAAGGCCTGAGGCTGCGATGGCGGCGCCAACGCCAGCCTCGTTGCGGTAGGCGGCGGCGGTGTCGATGTGTCGGTAGCCTGCCTCCAAGGCGTCTTCCACCACCTTCTGTGTTTCTTCCGGAGGCACCTGGAAAACACCGAATCCGAGCTGGGGAATGGTGACGCCGTTGTTTAGGGTCAGCTCTGGCATGAGGTCTCCTTCGAGGTAGATATTTCCAAGCCAGCCCGTTGGTTCCTGTGGGTGCGGCTGGGGAAAGCCGGGATTCCAGAAAGCGTTTTCGGGAGGCTCTGTACTGAGCCTATTCAGTTTTCGTCGTCGAGTCAGCAATCCAGCCTGATCCTGTTTTTCCTAGGTCTGGCAGTCCTACCCAAATCGGTGGTCCTGCTCTGGTCTTGCCGGCCGCGATAACGGCAGAATGGACGGATGGGTCAAAGCGCCGAGTTCGGAAAATTCCTCAAGGTCATGCGTGCCCGCCTTTCGCCGGAGGACGCCGGGGCCCAGGAGTCCACCGGCTCACGCAGGGTGCCCGGTCTCCGCCGCGAGGAGGTGGCGAGGCTCTCCGGGGTGAGTACCGACTACTACACACGCCTGGAGCAGGGCCGGAACATCCACCCCTCCAAGGCAGTCCTCGACTCTGTTGCCAGGGCGCTGCGCCTGGACGCGGGGGAGCATGCGCACATGTTGGACCTGCTGGAGCATTGCGCCAGTTCAGCCGGCAATCCCGGCCCCGCCCAAAAGGTGCGCCCCGCGTTGCGGCAGTTGCTGGACGCCGTCGGGGATGTTCCCGCGATGGTCCTTGGGCGGCGTGCGGATGTACTGGCCGGAAACCGGATGGCGCATCTGCTGTTCACGGATTTCACAGCACTGCCCGCGGCTGAGCGGAACCTGACCCGCTGGATCATTCTGGATCCTGCGGCCAAGGAGCTGTTCAGGGACTGGAAAACCGTGGCCGCCGAGGCAGTGGGCGCCTTGCGGATGGACGTCGGCAGGCACCCCAACGATCCCCAAACCAACCAGCTCGTAGGCGAACTTGCGGTGCACAGTGAGCATTTCCGTCAATGGTGGGCGGGGCACCGGGTGGCCTCACGCTCTGCTGGCACGGTGAGATTGCACCACACCCTGGTTGGCGATCTTGAACTGAACTTTGAAACGCTAAGCCTCCCGGAGGATCCCGACCAGCTCCTAAGGGTCCATTCCGCGAAGGTGGGCTCGCCGTCGTCGGACGCCCTGACGCTGCTCAGCAGCTTTGGCGAGGTGGGCGTTCAGGCGCCCCAACCCGAGCCAGCTCGCCGAGACGACAGTTAATGCCAATGTTCCTCTGAAACATTGGCATTAACTGTCATCTCGCGATGGGGGATCAGCGCTCCAAGCGGAAACCGAGCTTGATGGTTACCTGCCAATCGGCAATTGCGCCGTCCTCCAGATGACCGCGGATCTCTTTCACCTCGAACCAGTCCAGGTTACGCAGCGTCTGGGCGGCGGCGGCGATGCCATTCCTGACGGCCGCATCGACGCCCTCGGAAGAAGTGCCAACAATTTCGGAAACGCTATATGTGTGGTCAGCCATGGTGCTCCTCATCATCGTCCCTGAATCTTTGAAAATGCTGGCCCGCTGGGCAGGCCGTTCCTGCAGACTAGCCCACGGACGTCCGTGCGGGCCAGAGGTCTGGCGGGCTCAGCTTTCGCGCCAGTCATTGCCCGTGATGTGCGATCCTGCGTGCGGTCCCATTTGGAGCATTCCGCCGTCCACGGGCCACGAGGCGCCAGTGACGTAGCTGGAATCCGGGGAGGCCAGGAAGGCGATGACCGCAGCAATTTCGCGGGCGTCGCCCGGGCGTCCCAAAGGTACTCCTGGCCGCTCCGTCTTGGTGGGATCCTCGTCTGTCTGGCCGGTCATGGGCGTTGCGATCTCGCCGGGAGCAACGTTGTTCGCGGTGATGCCGAACTCCGCGAGCTCCAGCGCCATGGTCTTAATAAGCCCACCCAGCCCGTGCTTGGAGGCATCGTAGGCGGAGGCTCCCACCCGCGGCTGGAACTCGTGCACGCTGGTCACGGCGATGATGCGTCCGCCGCGGCCCGCATTGACCATGCGTTTGGCAGCTGCTTGCATGGCCACGAAAGCGCCGTTGAGGTTGGTGTCCAAGGTGGACATCCAGGTGTCGTAGTCCAGCTCCAGGAACTTGGTGCCATCTCCCGTTCCGGAGTTGTTCACGAACACGTCCACTCCGCCGAGTTCCTCGGCCAGCTTGTCAATGCTGGCAGCGGTTTCGGAGACGTTCGTGGTGTCCAGGTGGTGCACCACTGCTTTGCGGCCCAGCCCGCGGACCTCTTCTGCGGTGTCCTCGGCACCCTGCTGGTCCGTGTGCCAGGTGATGCCGACATCCATGCCTGCCTTGGCCAGCGCAACCGCCGTGGCACGTCCTATCCCTGAGTCAGATCCGGTGACGATGGCGGTTTGAGGGGAAAATGATGCCTCGCTCATGTCCTTGCCTTTCGGTCGCGTGATGGTTCCGATGACTTATCCCTACCCGGACGCGCAGGATCGTAAACACGGAGGCTGGAAGATGCCGGTTCTTCCCGGATCCCGGCGGCGGATGGTGATGGAGTGTAGATTTTTAGCAGCACCACCAGTGAATTCCCACAACCAGGAGTACTCATGTCTGAAGTTATTGTCGTCGGCGTTGACAGCAGCGAAACGGCCAAACGCGCAGCAGTGGCAGCGGCGAAGCTTGCCACAGCCCTTGGCGCCGAGTTGCATGTCATCAGCGGGTTCTCCGATGACCGCATTGAAGAATTTGGCAGCGGCAGCGACAGGATCACGGTTTCTTCGGCCGACTCCGCAGAATACGTGGCCCGCAAGGTCTCTGAGGAGCTTGAGGTCCCCAGTGGCAACGTCAAGTACTTCGCAGCACGCGGTACGCCGGCCAACGCGCTCATCAACTACGCAGAGACCAACAACGCCTCGCTGATCGTGGTGGGAAACAAGCGGATGAAGGGCCTTGGACGTGTCCTTGGCAGCATCGCCAACAGCGTGGCACACGGCGCTCCGTGCGACGTCTACATCGTGAACACGGAGGTGGACGCCTAGCCCTTACCAAGTAGGACAGCACTTGTCGCTCTGAGCATGTGCTGTGACAAGTGCTGTCCCTTGGTTATGGGTCTAAGTGGTTATAAGGCTTACGCCTCCAGGACGTACGTCTTCAGATCGTCCAATGTTTGCTGCATGTGGGCGTCCATGGCCAGCCGGGCCTCATGCGGATTCCGCGACTCCAGGGCCGCCGCAATTTTCCGATGATGGCCGATCGCGTGCGCCTGGATGTCAGCGAAAGCTGAGGTCTGCGTCCGCCGTGCTTCGAGTACACGATGCAATGGCTCGAACAGAACAGCCACGAACACGTTGCCCGAGGCGTGGAGGATGACATCGTGGAACGCGAGATCGGCTTCCACGAAGGCGGCCACGTCATTGACCTCGTGTGCCGACTGCATTTTTTCAACGTGCTCTGTCAGGGTGGTCAGCTCGTCGTCGGAAATACGTTCCGCAGCGAGTTCGCAGGCGCCGGTCTCCAGCATCCGGCGTAGCTCAATGAGCTGGACGGCCGCGGCCGCGTCTTTGGTGCCTTCGGAAGCGGCGCGCAGGACGGCCTCCAAGGACGCCCACTGGTTCAGCGGATTGACGAACGTACCGCGGCCACGTTCCACGCTGAGGATCCGCTGCGCCTCGAGGGTCTTCATAGCTTCGCGCACGGTCATGCGGCTCACCTCGTGCCGGGCGCTGAGCTCCAGTTCGCCAGGGACAAGTGTCCCGGGCGGAAACTCGCCCGCGATGATCCGGTCCAGCAGCTCATCAGCAACGACGCCCACCAGCGACTTGCGTGCCATGTATCCCCATTTCCTGTAACTCAGACCGTCCGGCACCTCATGGATGTTTTCCTCCAGGCGCGGCGGTTGTCAGACATCTTACGCTGGCGGTGGCCAGCTCGTTTTCCAAAATTCACACAAAGTCCTGGCACATTCTTCCGGCTGCTCCCAATGGACGGTGTGGCCCGCGTCGGGAATTGCCTTCAGCGTGCGCGTCGGGCTTGCCGCCACGAACGCAGCCATCTGCTCGATTGACCGCACGCGGTCGCCCGTTCCAGCGATCACCAGCAACGGCGCCTGAACGCAGCTAGGCACTGAAGGTTCGACGCCGGTCATGGCCGCCCAGGCGCTGGCGGACAGAATCCGAAACGGCGTATCGAATCCTTTGCTGAGCAGCTCCATGTCTTCTGCGGAGAGCTCCCCGTACCAGGCGTTCATGAGCTTCAGCTTGGTAGCGGCGTCGAAAAATCCCTGCTCCAGCTGCGATACCAAGAGGTTCTTGAACGCCTCGTTTTGAGGCGCCGGAACCATTCCTACCAAGGCGAGCGTTGCCACTAGTTCTGGATGCTTTGCCGCCAAGGTCAGTGAGACGCTGCCGCCCATCGAATGTCCCACAAGGTGAACGGGCCCATCTGTGCGGGCGCGGATCGCTGCTCCGACCGACGCGGCGGCGCTTTCCAACGTCCACGTGAAGTCGGCGGGCAGGTCCTGACCCGGGTGATAGCCCGGGAGGTCGAGGATCCAAACTTCGCGCCCGGCGTCGAGCAGTATTTTCGCGAGCGGCTCCCAGTAGACGGAGCCTGAAGCCCAGCCGTGGATCAGCACAACCGGGACCTGCCCGGCGGGGGAAGGCGAGGAGGTTCGAGCATCCACGAAGGGGAGTGGAACTGCGGTGCCGGCCATGTCTCCAGCCTAGTGACGTACGGCATCTTGCGCGGTGAAGCGCGCTGTGTCACACTGGCTATGAAATGTTAGATGTCTGACATCTTACATTCACGAATCCGCTACAAAGATTTCCCACGATGGAGTGCACAGTGACCCTTGAATCCGACGTTCTGGCCGCTTTCCCGGCGGAAGTCCACATTCCTGCCCAGTTGGTTGCCGACGCTGTTGCCGCGTCCTCGGCTGAGGCCCCACGCGTCCTGGTTGTCCTTGACGACGACCCCACCGGAACCCAGTCCGTTTCGGATCTCGCCGTCCTCACCCGCTGGGAAGTCGCTGACTTTGCATGGGCTTTCGCCTACATCCGGGAGAACCAAACCAAGCCCGCCGTGTACGTCCTGACCAACACCCGCAGCCTGGATCCTGCCGAGGCTGCAGCGCGTAATGAGGAGATCGTCCGCAACGCACTGGCGGCGGCAGGCTCCGCGGGTCCAAGGCTCCAGCTTGGTTTTGTCAGCCGCAGCGACTCCACCCTGCGTGGCCACTACCCGTTGGAGCCTGATGTCATCGCCGCCACGGTTGCCGCCGAGACCGGTGAAACCACCGACGGCGTAGTAATCGTCCCCGCATTCCCCGACGCCGGCAGGGTAACCATCGGCGGTGTCCACTACATGCGCGGTACCGGGGAAGAAGCCGGCAAGCTCACCCCCGTGGCAGAGACGGAATTCGCCAAGGACGCCAGCTTCGGATTCGCCAACTCCGAGATGGCCAAGTATGTGGAGGAGAAGTCGCAGGGCAGGTTCCCGGCCAGCGAGGTGATCGTCCTGGACCTGAACATTATCCGTGCAGGGGCCTCCGCCCAGGATCCCGCTATTTCCGCCAAAGCAATCGCCGATGCCCTTGAGCCAGCCTCGAACTCGACTCCGATCGTGGCCGATATCGTCACCGAGAACGATCTGCGTGCACTCGCCCTTGGCCTGGAAGAAGCCGAACGCCGCGGCAAGAAACTCCTTTACCGCGTAGGCCCCCCGTTCGTCCGCGGCCGGATCGGTCAGGAAATCCGCACAGCACTGACCTCCGAAGAGGCGTACGCGGGCAACACTCCCTCCACATCCGGTGGCCTGATCGTGGTCGGCTCCCACGTCGGTGTGACCACCCGGCAGCTCACCGCCCTTACGGCCGCACACAGCTCCGCGCGCATTATCGAGATCGATGTTGAGAAGCTGCTGGTTCCCCAAGCTGACGGTTATATCGCCACGGTGGTGTCCGACGTCGTCGAGGCCCTCCACCAAGGCGACGTGATCGTCCACACCAGCCGCCTGCTCATCAAGACCGACGACGCCACAGCGAGCCTGAAGATCGCCCGCACGGTCTCGGCCGCCGTCGTCAATGTTGTGAACCGGACGCTGAAAACATTCCCGCCGCGGTTCGTCATCGCCAAGGGTGGCATCACGTCCTCGGATGTCGCGGCGCACGGGCTGGAAATCCGCCATGCGATCGTCCGCGGACCCATGCTGCCGGGCATCGTCTCGCTCTGGGAACCGGTGGATGGCCCCGCGAAAGGGATCCCGTACATCGTCTTCGCCGGCAATGTGGGCGATGACCAGTCCCTCGCCCAGGTCACCCGCAAACTCAGCGCCACTTTCTAACAGACTCCACACCCAACCCCGCATTCAATGGAGAACACCATGACCAGCAGCAACTACACCATCACTGTTCTGGGCCTCGGCGCGATGGGCCTGCCCATGGCCACGCGCCTCGCGTCTGAGCTGACCGTCCACGGTTTTGACATCGCCGAGCCCCGTTTGGAGCTCGCTGCCGCAGCCGGTATCAAGACTTTCGCATCTGCCCGTGAAGCCTCGCAGGATGCCGACGCGCTGCTCCTGGCCGTTCGCAATGGGGAGCAGCTCAACGAGGTCCTGTTCGGTGAGAACGGCGTTGCCTCGGTTCTGAAGCCGGGCGCCGTTGTCATCCTCGGCAGCACAGTTGGGACCGAGGCCATTCCGGCCACGGTCGAAAAGCTGGCCGGGTACGGCGTCGCGCTGGTGGATGCTCCGCTGTCAGGCGGACCTAAGCGCGCGGGTGAAGGCGACCTGCTCATTGTTGTTGGAGCCGAACCGAAGGCCCTTGAAAAGGCCCGTCCTGCCCTGGAGCTGTTGGCTTCCACCCTGAGCATTGTTGGCGACAAGCCCGGCGATGGCCAGGCGCTCAAGACCGTCAACCAGCTTTTGTGCGGTGTGCATATCGCCGCTGCTGCCGAGGCGATGGCCTTGGCTGATGCCCTAGGCCTGGATCAGGCGAAGACCCTCGCCGCCCTCGAAGCCGGTGCCGCAGGCTCCTTCATGCTCTCCAACCGGGGCCCCCGCATCCTGGAGGCCTATACCGAGGACGGGGCCGAGGTCCTCAGCCGCCTCGACATCTTCGTCAAAGACATGGGCATCGTCGGCAAAGCCACCCGCGCTGCCGGCCTTGCCGCGCCCGTTGCAGCTGCTGCAGAGCAGCTTTACCTTCTTGGCCAGGCCCAGGGCCTCGCCGCAGCCGACGACTCCGCCGTCATCAAGGTTGTAGCGCCCACAAAGCGCACCGCCTAACCCACCAAAAACCCGCGACGACGGCGGTCCCCCCTTCGTCGTCGTCGTCGCCACCTCCCGCCAGTCTTTTAGACTGGTTTGTCAAAGGAGACACCCCCCCAATGAATCCCCTCATCAACTCCTTGGTGGTCCGGGCTGCCGATGCCCCCGCCATCAAACCGGCAGTGGAACTGGGAACACCCCTGTTGCTGACTATTGCTGCTGCGGGCATTGCCCTGCTGCTGGTACTGATCATCCGTTTCAAGATCCAGGCCTTCGTTGCCCTGTTGGCTGTCAGCATCCTGGTAGGTGTAGCGGCCCAGATTCCGCTCAAGGACATCTTCACCGTGGTGGCCAACGGCGTTGGCAGCACCATGGGCAAGGTTGCTTTGTTGATTGCCCTCGGCGCCATTCTTGGCCGCATGATCGAGGTATCCGGCGGCGTGCAGTCGTTGGCTACACACTTCACCGAGAAGCTTGGAGCGAAGCGCGTTGCCATCGCTTTGACGGCCGTGGGCTTCCTCGTGGCGATTCCGGTGTTCTTCGAGGTGGGCGTCATCGTCCTCGTCCCGATTGTCTACGCCTTCGCCAAGATCGCGAACGTTCACCCGATCAAGTTCGGCCTGCCCATGGCCGGCATCATGCTGTCCATCCACGTGGCTGTGCCGCCGCACCCGGGAATCGTTGCGGGCGCCGGTGTCTTTGGCGCCGACATTGGGCTCATCACCCTTATCTCGCTGATCATCTGCGTGCCGCTCGGCTTCCTGTCCTACTGGGTTGCCAGCATCATGAACCGCAAAGACTACGAACTGCTCCCTGGCGTCAAGGCGCAGGTGGACGAGTTCGGTTCTGCGGACTCGCTCGTGCACGTTGGCCACGAGGGCCCCGGCGCCCGCGCCATCGCCCCTCCCCGTCCGGGCCTGATCATGTTCCTGATCGCTGCTCCGATCGTCCAGATCCTGGTGGGCACCCTGGGAACGCTGACCATTTCCAAGGACAACTACTGGTACGGCGTGGCCGCGTTCATCGGCAACCCGTTCTTCGCGCTCCTCGTGGCGGTAGCCCTCTCCTTCTTCCTGCTGGCGGTCCGCCGCAACTGGTCACTCAAGGAAACCGGTGAGATCTTCGAAGGCGCCCTTCCTCCCATTGCGTCCATCCTCATGGTTGTCGCAGCGGGCGGCGTGTTCGGTGAAGTCCTCCGCACCTCCGGCATCGGAGCCGCCCTGTCCCACACGCTGGACAACCTGGGCTTGCCGGTGATCGTGCTCGGCTTCATCATCTCCTTGGCACTCAGGGCGGCCCAGGGTTCGGCCACCGTTGCCATTGTCACGACGACGGGCCTGCTCACCTCCGCAGTGATGGAAGGCGGCTACACGCCGGCCCAGATCGCCGTGATCGTGATCGCCATCGGATTCGGCGCGTTGGGGTTGTCCCACGTAACGGATGCAGGCTTCTGGACCGTGATTCGGTACTACGGGCTCACTGTCACCGATGGTCTCAAGACCTGGACCGTCCTCACCACCATCCTCGGCCTGGCTGGCTTCGCGCTGACATACGTCGCCTGGATCCTGGTGGGAGGGCTGGCCCACTAATGCGCGCCAAACTCGATCGGCTCGTCTCCACCGCCCTCGCCCACGGCTCCGCTGTTCCGGCTTTCACCTGCTACGACTTCACCACTGCGCTGGCCGTTGTTTCGGCGGCGGAGGAAGCCCGGCTGGGTGTGATCCTGCTGGTAGCGCCCAAGACGGCATCAACGCCCAACGGGCTCCGGCTCATCGCAGCTCTTCGTGGCTTGGCCGACGACGCCAGCGTTCCGGTATCCGTCCAGCTGGATCACGCCTCGGACCTGCAGGTCATCAAGGATTCCGTGGCCGCCGGGGCTGATGCTGTGCTGGCCGACGGGTCATCGTTGTCCTACGAGGACAACATCGCCTTGGTCCGCGAAGTCCGAGCCGCATTGGATGCGCAAGGTGAGTTCGACGTCGTGATCGAAGCAGAACTTGGCGGCCTCGCTGGCGACGAGGACAAGGCCTTCGGTACTGAAGATCCAGCGCCCGACGCCGGGACTTCCGTCGCCGGACTGACTGACCCTGAGCAGGTGGCTGACTTCGTGGGACGCACCGGTGCGCAACTCCTGGCGATCGCCGTGGGCAACGTCCACGGAAAGTACAAGGGTGAGCCCAACATTCGCTGGGACGTACTCCAGGAAGTTGCTGCGCGGACGGACGTCCCTTTGGTGCTGCATGGCGCCTCAGGAATCCCGGCAGACCAGCTCGCAAAAGCTCCTTCCCTGCAGGTTGGCAAGGTGAACTTCAACACGGAGCTGCGCACCGGAATCCTGGCCACCCTCGAAGCGGAGACCGCCGCGCACCGGGCCGACGGTGAGAACCTCCAAGGCCTGCTGGCCCGATGGAATGGTTCCGCGTGGTCCTTCGCCGGGGCGACGCTGGCGATGCTCAGTGACTGACACAACCCCGCCCTCACAGGCTTCGTAACACGGGGAGGCTAGGATCAGACCATGATCCTGGCCTCCCTGATTTTTGCCTTGCTTGCGGCGTTGCTCCACGTGTACATCTTCACGATGGAGTCCATCACGTGGACCAAGCCAGCCACATGGAAGCGGTTCAGCGTCACATCGCAGGCTGACGCCGAAACCACCAAGCCGCTCGCCTACAACCAGGGCTTCTACAATCTGTTCCTGGCCATTGGTGCGCTGATAGGCATCATCGCAGTGGCCATGGGTGCACCCCAGGTTGGCTGGACCCTCGTATTCAGCTGCTGCGGTTCCATGCTCCTTGCGGCGCTGGTGCTCGCAGCGAGTGGCAAAAAGTACCTCCGCCCTGCGGTTCTCCAGGGGACAACGCCGCTGCTCGCCGTCGTGCTTGGCGTGCTGGCGTTGGCGCTGGGCTAGGGCCAGCGGCGCCGACGCGCCTTAGTGCTCCGGCGGGCCGCTCTGTGCCGCGGCTTGGTCCATCCACACAACTTCCCAGTGGTGGCCGTCGAGATCGCGGAACGCCCTGCTGTACATGAAACCGAGGCCATTCCGTCCAGAGCACAATAGGCCGTTGTGGATAACGTTCAGGAAGGTTCCCTCCAGAGAGGAAGGGGCACCACGCTGCGGCTGCAACCTGCTTGGTCAAGGACATGGCCGAGCCGCTTGTATGTCCGGACTACCGCCTGCCTGGAGATGACTGCACTTCCCGGAGCCCGCTGGGCCAGTTCGCGTTCGTAGGCTTGGACTTCCAGATAGTCACGGACCCACAGGGTGACCAGCAGATTCTGTGCGCCAAGGACTTGGGCACTAAGCCGGCAGTTGGGCAAGGCGGCGAAGAAGCGTCCGACGCCGTCAACGTACTCGGCTGGAACGTTCAGGACAAGCGTCACTTCCCGCAGCCCCTGTTGCGTGGAGGTGGACGAATCGCATCTCAGCGTGATGTAACCGGTCGCAAGGAACCGTTCAACCCGCCGTCGTGCTGTTTGAGGAGAGACCCGGCAGGCGGCGCCCAATTCGGCCCAACTTGCCCTGCCATCCTTGGCCAACTCTTCCAATAACGCTGCATCGAGCCTGTCCGGGGCGTAGCCGGGGTGCTCGGGCAGGGGCTCCGCTGTCACTAGTCTGGCGCGTGCCGGTTCCAGTGTGCCGCTGCGCCACTCCGAGGCCTGTCGGTACAGCTTGGTGACGAAGACGACCTCACGGTGTGTGACGCCGGGCAGCTTGGGAAAGGCGCCGGTGACGATATCCATCAGCTCCTCGTGGCTGGAAGCAAAGCAGTCCATGAAGAGGTCGTGCCCGCCCGTCACCAAGGAAACGGTGCCGAACGCAGGCTCAGCGCACAGCCGTTCGATCAGGGCCTCGCTCTCGCTGGGCAGGGATGACAGATGGATGAACGCAGACCACCCTGCGCTGAGATAGCGCTGGCCAGGTGCGGGCGTGATCCAAGCCTGGCCCTGGCTGGCGAGGACGTTCCATCGCCTGGCAACGGTGGGCGCGGATAGGCCAAGAGCGTCGGCAATCCGGCTCCACTCGGCCCGTGGATTGATCTGGAGTGCATTCACAATTTCGAGGTCAAGCTCGGAAATCATGGCTGATTCGTTCATCTTTGCCCACCTGATGTGTATTTCAAACAATCTGAAGCTCAGTTTAGGTGACAGCCATATCGTCGTGACTCGCATCACTAATCGGCAGGGCGGCCCAACGGCCCCAAGACCACAAGGAAGCACATGGCAAGCAAGACAGCACCAGCGGCGGCGTCAGGAACCACTCGCCGGGCCATTGCGGGAATGATTCTCGCGATGACATTGATTGAATCATTGAGCGGAGTCACGCAGGGGTACCTGAACCCCATCCTTCCCGCGCTCGGACCCGTCTTCGACATTGACGACCCCACCATCAACGGCATCTTCCTGATCTCCAACGTGAGCTTTGCAGTCCTCACTCCGATCATTTCAAGGCTCGGAGACAGCTATGGGTACAGGCTGGTGCTGCGCTGGTCCACAGGAGTGGTGACGCTCGGCGTGCTTCAGATGGCGTTGTGGCCCTCGCTGTGTACCGTGACGATTGGCGTGGTCATGCTGACCTGCGTGGTGGGCTTTATCCCCCTCATGATGGGCATCCTGCGTGTCAGCAGCCCTGAACACACGCGCACTGGCGTGAGCGTCATGATCGGGATGCTCATGATCATGGTGGGAGCAGGCGGACTCTTCGCCGGAATCGCCGGGGTCACCAATCCGACGCTCGGTTTCTGGGTGGCGGTGCCTTTCGCGGTGGTCGCCTTCATTTCTTCCTTCTTACTGCCCGACGCCGGTGTGCCCACACGTGAGGGCATCGCCCTTGCGCCGTTGCTAGCTTGCTCGCTCGGGCTGATTGGTTTCGTTGTGGCGCTCTCCATGGCGCCTGAATGGGGTTGGCTGGATGCCCGGACTTTGATTGCTGGCCTGCTGGGCGTATCCCTGCTGGCCTATTGGGCCAGGCGTGATTTCAGCGCAACGCAGCGTAGACGCTTCATGGACCTGCGGATGCTGGCCATTCCCCGGATCCGCTCCATCTCAGTGGCTACCTTCTTCTTCGGTTTCGCCTCCATCAGCTACTTCGGCACAAATGGGATATTCCTGCATTCCAATCCGGACAAGACGGGTTATGGGTTTGGCCTGAGCCCCCTGATGATCGCCATTGTCCTGGCCTTGGCTTCCGTACTCTCACTGGTTTCCTCGCTGTTGACGGCGCGGGTCCTGCGCCGATTCGGCGAACGCGCCACCTTGGTATTCGCTGGGCTGCTGCTCGCAGGCGGATTCCTGGTGATGATCCTGGCCCACGGGACTTTGTCCGGTTACTGCGTCGGCTTCGCCATGTTCAACCTGAGCCTGGGGATGTACCAGGCGGGGACACGGTCGCTGTCCGTGGAAGGTGTTCCCCTGCAAGAAACGTCGACGGCGGCCGGGCTGAATGAGCTCGCTTTGTCCGTTGGGATCGCCGTGGGTGCGGCCGTGGTAAAGCTGCTGTCCTCAGCCTCCGTTGAGTCCGGCCGCATCACCGAGGCCGGGTTCCTGTCCATCTGGGGAGCTCTGGCTGTGGCCGCACTGATCGCGGCCGCCGCAAGCGCCCGCTACCCCAAGCGCGAGAACGCCGAGGTGTCCGTATGATCGCCACTGGCCTTAACAGCATGAGCCGCGGGGCCGCCGTCGTACGCGTATCCCAACGCGACATCGAAGCCGCGCTGAAGACCGCCACCGAGCGGTGGAAACCGGACCTGCTGGACCTCAGCCACGCCATCCACGCGGACCCGGAGCTCGGCGGCCAGGAGTTTCGCGCCGCCAAGCGCATCAGGCGGCTGCTCCATACGGCTGGCTTCCGCTTCGCTGATCGCCAGCCACTGCAGGCCACCGCGTTGAGTGCGAGCTACGGAAGCGGCGACCTGGTGGTGGCTCTCTGCGTTGAGTATGACGCCCTGCCGGACATCGGCCACGCCTGCGGGCATAACGTCAATGCTGCCAGCGCTGTGGGGGCGGCGCTGGCCCTTGCGGCGGTGGCCGACGAACTCGGCATCACTGTCAAGGTGCTCGGAACTCCGGCGGAGGAGACCACCGGCGGCAAAGCGGACCTGATCGCAGAAGGCTTCTTCGAGGATGTCTCGCTGGCAATGATGGCGCACGCCGCGGCAAAGGACGTAGTAGGAGGTTCGTCGTTGGCGATGTCCATGTGGGGCGTATTGTTCGAGGGCAGGCCGGCACACGCCGCTGCTGCCCCGATGGAAGGAGTAAACGCCCTGGACGCCCTTGTGGTGGCGCAGACCGCGATTGCGCTTGCCAGGCAACAGCTCCCTGTCGGATCGATCATCTCGCTGATCGTCACCGAAGGGGGAAGTGCCGTCAACGTCATCCCGGAGCGTGCACGGGCGAGCGTTGAGATGCGGGCTCCGAGCATCGAGAAGCTGCGAATCATCCAGGACAAGGTCCGGCGCTGCCTCGAAGCAGGCGCCCACGCCAGCGGTTGCACCCTGGATGTCACGCCAACCGGCAATGACTACGCCGAACTCCGACAAGACCCGTTCCTGTCGGATGCCTACCGGGCGGCCATGACGGCCATCGGACGGGACGTTGTCTTCAATGCCGAGCCAGTGGCCTCAACGGACATGGGCAACGTCTCCCAACTGGTGCCAAGCATCCACCCGATGGTTGGCTACGACGTTCGTGGCGCCGCCCATCACACAGCCGAGTTCGCGGCCTTTGGCGCTTCGGCGGGCGCTGACAAAGCAATCATTGACGGATCGTTTGGCCTGGCCGCCGCCGCGTGCGCTGCGGCTTTGGATCCTGCCGAACGGAGGCGGTTACTGGGCAAGACACGCCAATAGCAGCTGCCAACGCCAGCCCTGCTGGTCCGCACGGCACCCGGGGCGGAGAATGGAGTCAGCACGCAGGCGCGTGTAGTCGTAGGGAGTGCCATGCAGCGGGCAAAGCCGGTTCATCCTCCCGCCAGCCGGAGCACGGCTGTGCCGGGAGCTCTGAATGCGCGGCCGGAACCGGCTGTGCAGGGCGTTTCGGCTGTGCGGCGTGATCCAGCAATCGACCTTGTCCGCTTCATCTGCCTGCTCCTGGTGGTCGCGGCCCACTGCATGATGGTCAGTCCCGTCCTTCACAGGGACGGGAAAGTCACCACGCAAAACACGCTCATGGAGCAAAGCTGGTTCACGCCGGTGGTTTGGGTGCTCATGATCGTCCCGTTGTTCTTCGTCCTGGGCGGCGTCACAGGATTGCAGTCGTGGCGACGACTGAAAGAGCGCGGCGGCAGCGGCTTCGACTTCGCCCAGCTGCGACTTCTGCGCCTGGTCCGTCCGGCCATGGCCCTGCTCGCCATCATGTGGGCGGGGCTCTGGCTGGCCCTGCTCAGCGGCGTAGATCCACAAGTGATCCAGTTGATGACTACCGGTGCCGCGATGCCCCTCTGGTTCCTGGCTGCGTACCTCACAGCACAGGTCAGCATCCCGCTCATGGCCAGGCTTCACCAACGTGCCCCGCTGCCAACGTTGGGCGTCCTCGTGGCGCTGATCATTACCGTGGACTCCCTCCGCGGCGCTGTCCCGGTTCTTGCCTTCGTTAACATGGTGTTTGTCTGGTGCGCAGTCCAGCAGCTGGGCTTCCTCATGGCCGACGGCTTTTTTGAGCATCGCAGCAGAACCTGGCTGGTAGGGGCGATCATAGTCAGCAACCTGCTGCTGGGGCTGGTGACCGGCGTGGGCGTATATCCGGGCAACATGGTGGTGAACATCAACCCACCCAACCTTTGCCTGCTTCTGCTGGCCATTTCACAGACTGCCACGCTCCAACTTCTGGGCAAAGGCATACGCTGGATCGCCTCTGTCCGCTGGGTCCAGACGATTATCGCGGTGGCGGGCCGCCGGTCCATGACCATTTACCTCTGGCATCTTCCTCTCCTGGTGGGCATGTCCGGACTCCTCTTGCTCACCGACTTCCCCAAACCGGCCGACGGCACAGCGGAATGGTGGTGGGCACGCATCCCCGTCTTCTTCGCCGTCGTAGCCCTGCTCGTGCCGGTCGTGCTGCTCCTTGGCCGCCTTGAAAACCGTCCGACGGCGGCCAGCCACGCGCGGGGTCCCTCGCGCACCGCTGTGACGACCGCCGCCGTCGTGGTCCTTATCCCCGTCGCGGATGCCGCGCTAAATGGCCTGACGCTGGCGCTCCTGGGCGGGGGAGCTGCATGCTTTGCGCTCGCCGTCCTGCTGCTTGGCAGGGTCCCGACGCCGGTGCTGCCGCAGTCCGGGCGGGACGGGACGCCAAGCCGCGGGGGAAAAAGGCCCACATTGCCAGCGCAGGGTTTACGTGCCAATCTCGAATCATGACCGAGCACACTGAATCATTGGCAGACTCGTTCCGAGCTGGCGTCACCACAGTTCGAAACGACAAATTCCATCGCTATGAACTCCGCGTAGACGGGGAGTTGGCGGTGATTTCCCAATTCATCGATAGGCCCGGTCACATCGATTTCACCCACACCGAGACAAGGTCGCAGTTCAAAGGCCAGGGGCTGGCCAAGGTGCTGGCGCATTTTGCCTTGGACGATGTGGTGGCATCCGGCAAGCGCATCATTCCGCATTGCCCTTACATCGCGGCATACCTGCAGAAGCATGAGGGCTACGGGCAGGACGTTGACTGGCCCGCCGAGAAACCCGTGGGCGAACCGGACAACGAGTAGGGTTTCACGCCATCCCGGAACACTTATCTCAGCGTCCTTAGTGCGAGCAAGGCTTCCCACTTGTCCATTATTTGGACGAAATTGCGTCATGACTGGGCGCTCAATGGCACTCATTGGACATGAAAGATCAACGCGCTCATCTGAAAATCGAAAGCAGGTCCTTACAGCTACGTGGGCGCTGGCGACAACGTAGTGAGCAGGCCGGATGGCTGTTTCCGGGTGACTGGCTGGTTCCAGAAGTCGAGGACATGCTCAAGGCCCAAGCGGAGGGCGGTGAGCTGCAAATGTCCGCCAAGAACTTGGGGGCGTCCCGCGCATATCACGGCGTTGGAGTCCGCGAAACAATGCAGGATCTCAGTGCCTTTTTCGAAGCGGCAGGCGTACCTGCTGATGATGGCTCTATGCGGGATCTCGTCGAGGGATGGGCGCAGGAAAACGAACGTGTTGAGCCGTTCTCCTGCACCGACGTCTATACAGGGCTAGCAACTATGGCGCACTTTGAACGACTCATCCATGAGATGTCGCTCCGCCCCAGCGCCCGGCGTAGAAGCCACACGATAGCGAGCCTTCACCTGGGATGGTCTGATGGCGGCAAGCTGCTTAGCTGGGAAACGTTGGCCGAAATGGGACAGATATGCCGAGGGGAACTCGCGGCAGTGGAAGCCACTGCGGCCTATCATCGCGGAAGTATTCATACCATGCTGACCCGCAAGCGGGAGAGCTACGAGGCGTTGTTTCGCTGTCTGCAACTCATCGACGGGCTACACCAGGGCGTTGGACGGCGAACGCTCGTGGAATTTTTGGATTTTCCCACCTCGCCAGCAGAGTGCGATCGGGTCATCAGTGGCCTCCGATTTTCGCAACACGATTAAGCAGCAACTCGTACTACTTAGGCGTGGCAGCTGCCTGGGGTCGGATCAGGCAGCCAGTCACGAGGGGGCGCCACCGGATGAAGTAACTTTTCCCGGCGGCGCCTCCGCCATTTTTCCGCTTAAGCGAACTTTGCCAGGGGGTTGGTCAGCCGTCCGGCCATCTGCAAACCACCGGACGGATCCGAGATATCGAGCATCTGTTGATTATTCCGCAGTTGCAGCCGGTTGAGGCAGGACAATTCGAAGTCCACAGCGAACAGATCATGCAAGGCGAATTGGTCAGCTAGATCCGGGTGGCGTTGCTGGTATTCCCGAAGCACGGCAGCGGCGGTGCCCCAGAACTCGTCTTCGCTCACCGTCCCGGCCTCAATAAGGATGGCGCTGAGGAAACGGAAGATGCAGTCGAACACGTCAGTAAAGATCGCGAGGACCATCTCTTCGGCCGGAATCTCCGCCTTGACGCGGGAAACCTCTTCCGGCAGCTTGAGCCGGTCACCCATGACCACAATTTCCTCGGCGATGTCCTTCATGATGGCCCGCACCGGCACGCCGTTTTCGAGGATCAGGATCACATTCTCGCCGTGAGGCATGAACGCGAGCTCATACTCGTAGAGGCAGTGGACCAACGGAACGAGGTAGGCTTCGAAGTAGCGGCGCAGCCACGCCGTTGGAGCCAACCCAGAGCGTTGAATAAGGGATGAGACCACTGAGGCCCCGGCGGAATCCACATGCAACAACGAAGCCATGGTGGCCAACTGCTGGCCGTCCTCCAGCAACGGCAGGGGACTTTCCCTCCACAGGGCAGACAGCATTTTCCTGTACGGCGAACCCTTGGCCGAAGCAGCCTCGTAGTAGTGGTTGTGATAGCCGATAGCCGCAGTTTCACGGATCATGGCCAGGCCCCGGTTCTGGAGCTCCTGGTCGTTGTCGATCAGTTCTTGCAGCCAGTCGTTGATGGCCGGTGTTGCCTTCATGTACTGGGGCGACAAGCCGCGCATGAACCCCATATTCAGCACTGACATGGCCGTTTTCACGTACGCCTTTTCGGGCGAGGTGGTGTTGAAGAACGTGCGGATGGATTGCTGCGCCTGATAGGAGTCTTCACCGGTGCCCAAGTTCACGATATGACGCTGTGCGATTTCTGCCGCGAACGTCACGGTGAGCTTGTTGTCCCATTGCCAGGGGTGCACAGGCATGAGCAGGTAGTCCTCAGGATCAAGGCCGGAAGCGGCAAGTTCCGCGTTGAACCATGACAGAGTTGCCGGTCCCAGCTCGGCCTCAAAGTGCGTCCTGTAATCCAAACCTGCGCTGGAGGTAAAGACAGCTTTACTGCGATGCACAGCGATCCACTGAAGCTTCACCACGGCACCTGTTTCCGGCGCGAATGCATGGTAATCGGCGATCCCGAAACCCAACCGTCCGTTGTTGGCAACGAAGCATGGATGTCCCTCGGTCATGCTGTGCTCGATCGCCTGGAAGTCGGCCGCCCGATCAGCCCCGCCGGTGATGCCTGCAGCCAACTGGGCTGAGCTGAACGGCTTGCCCTGCTTGTAGGCGTGGCTGGCCAGTGTGCTGCTGATTTCCTCAAGGTAGACCGGCAGCATCTCCTCGCGAATGGCCAGTGCCTCGTGGAACTCGGTGATGAAGTCCAAGGCATCCAGCGGCAGCTCCGCACCATCGCGGATTCGGGCAATGGATTCCGGGAAGACGGACCAGTGTTCAAGCACCAAGAGGCGCGCACGGAAGCGGTACTCAACGGTGGCGTCGTCGCTGACAACCTTGTACAGTCCGACGCCGGCGCCCTCCTCCAGGATCAGCTCCGGCACCAGGATCCGCTCGTGCGAGAACTCGGCAATGGCTTTCCGGATCAAGTGCCTGTTGGCAACGGCCCAGCGCTCCGCGGTCAGGTGGGATACAGGTTCGGCTGCCTCGTGGAGGGTGGCTTCGGCAGTAGTGGTCACAGGAAATCTCCTCTGGTCGCCGCGGCAGGCGCGGCCAGAATCGGGGTCAGGGTGGCGAAGAAGTCCTCGCGGGTGCAGAAGCTCAGCAGGCCTTGCTTGTGGTCTTCGGAGGGGTCGACGGCGGGAAGGGTCACCACGCCGTGCGGGCGGAAGCCCACCTTCTGGTTCAGCACGTGGATCTTGTGGTTTCGTGCGTCAGGCTCGACGACGACCCGTTGGGTTGCAGGGTCAGCGAACAGTTCCGTCATCACCGACTGCATGACGGCCGTGGTGTAGCCGGGCTGCGGGTTGCCGGAAGGCGGGGACACCAGGAGGTGCATTCCAACATCGCCGGCTTGGACCTCGTAAACGTCTGCCAACGGCGAGGACTCGGGACGATACCGCTCCATCAGGAACGCGGGCGCGCCGTCGTCGAGCCCCAGGAATGCCTGATGGTGTCCGGAGGCTGCGATGCCTGAGTACTCCTCCACAACGTCCTGCTCGGTAGCCGACACCATCCCCCAGAACCGTGCGTACTCCTGAGTTACCCAGCTGTGGAGGATAGGTGCGTCCGCTATGGGGTCGACTGGCCGGAATGTGAAGCTCATACAGCGGCCCCCACGGTGTTCGGAGCTGTTGAAGCAACTGCGGCTGGAGCGCCGAACTGCTGGAACGCGATGCTGCGCTCGATCGGATAGACCTCGTGGCCGGTGATTTCGCGCAGGATGCAGGCGTTGCGGTAGGCGGCCATGCCGAGGTCCGGCGTGACGAAACCGTGGGTGTGAAGCTCTGCGTTCTGGACGAAGATTTCGCCAGGTTCCACACCCGTCCCGTAATTGCGTTCGACGTCGAAGCGGCCCTGGGCGTCGCGGCGGATCCGGTCCTGGATGCCGGCCAGGAAGGCGGGCTCCTTGTAGGAGTAGCCGGTGGCGAGAACCACGGCTTCGGACTCCAGGCTGTAATCGCGTCCATGCTCTTCATGGTGCAACTGGAGCGTGTGGATCCCGGTGGCCGCATCCCATTCAGCAGCAGTCAGCGATGAGTGCGTGTGGAGCTGGGTATCCACCATGCCGGAAAGACTCTTGGTGTACAGGAGATCGTAGATGTCGTCGATCAAGTCCGAGTTGATGCCCTTGTAGAGGTTCTTCTGGCTCTTGATGAGGGAATCGCGCTGCTCCCCCGGCAGCGAGTGGAAGTAGTCCACGTACTCGGGCGAAGTCATCTCCAGTGTCAGCTTGGTGTACTCCAAGGGGAAGAAGCGTCCGGAACGCGTCACCCAGTTGAGCTGGTAGCCGTACACGTCGACTTCCTGAAGAAGTTCGTAGTACAGCTCCGCGGCGCTCTGCCCGCTGCCCACAATGGTGATGCTGCGCTTGGACTGTAGCTCACTCTTCCTCGACAGGTAGTCGGCGTTGTGGAGGACAAGTCCGCCGCTCTCCACGATCCCTGCACAGGAGGCCGGAACGTGCGGCGAGGTGCCGGTTCCCAGAACCAGCTTGCGGGCGTGAAGCACCGCAGCGCCATCCGGACCCTGCACCGAAAGGCGGTACACGCCGTCGTCGTACGCCACATCCAGCACATCTGTGCTAAAACGGACCGACTCCAGTTGGCCGGCCACCCACTGGCAGTACTGGTTGTATTCGGCGCGCAGCGGGTAGAAGTTTTCCCGGATGTAGAAGCGGTACAACCGTCCGGTCTGCTTGAGGAAGTTCAGGAACGAATACGGCGACGTCGGATCGGCCAGAGTGACAAGGTCCGCCATGAATGGCACCTGCAGGTGCGCGGGCTCCAGCATCATGCCGGGGTGCCAGTCGAAGGACTCGCGACGGTCAAGGAAGACGCAGTCCAGGTCTTCCACGGGCGCGCTCAGCGCGGCCAGGCCTAGGTTGAAGGGCCCGACGCCGATTCCCGCGACGTCGTAGATCCTGGTGTTGCCTGGGGTGCTCATGCGGCGGCCTCCGTGGTGGTCGCGAGCAGGCTGGCGCCCGTCCGTCGGATAAGTTCGATGATTTCCTGAATATCCCTCAGGGAGGCCTCGGCATTGAGGAGGGTGAATTTGAGGTAGTGGCGGCCAGTCACCTTGGTGCCGGCAACCACGGCTTCGCCTGAAGCAAAGATCGCTGCGCGGATGGCCGGGTTGAGGACGTCGGCGGCGTCCTCATCGAGGGCCACTCCCGCCACTTGTGGCCGATAGCGGAAGACCAGAGTGCTCAGCTGGGGCTCGGCGGCGAGTTCAAATTCCGCATCGTCTGCCAGCACCGCCCCCACGCGGCCCGTCAGGTCGATCGCTTCGTCGAACAGTGCACCAACCGCGTCGGCGCCCATGATGCGCAGAGTGAGCCAAAGCTTGAGAGCGTCGAAGCGGCGGGTGGTCTGGATGCTCTTGTCCACCTGGTTGGGAATTTCAGCTTTCGCGGCGCTCTCCGGGTTCAGGTAGTCCGCGTAGTAGGTGACGTGGCGCATCATGTCGCCGTTGCGGACCAGGACTGCGCTGGAGCTGACGGGCTGGAAGAAGGTCTTATGGAAGTCGATGGTGACGGAGTCGGCCAGATGGATCCCGTTCAGGAGGTGGCGGTAACGGCCAGAGACGATGAGGCCTCCGCCGTATGCTGCGTCGACGTGCAGCCAGGAATCATAGGCCCGCACCAAGGCCGCCAGCTCGGAGAGAGGATCCACCGAGCCGAAGTCGGTGGTCCCAGCGGTGGCCACGACCGCCATTGGTACCAGGCCGGCGTCGTGCGCTTCCGCCAGGGCAGCCGCAAGTGCGGTGGGATCCATGCGGTGATCAGCAGCGGTGGGCACGGCGATGACGGCATCGAAGCCGAGTCCGAGCATGGAAGCGGACTTCTGGATACTGAAGTGGCTGTCTACGGACGTGAAAATCCGGAGGCGGTCCAGGAGGTGCGGCAGGCGCGCGTCGCCATTCGTGGCACGGAGCTTGGCCACAGCGTGGTTGCGGGCTATCAGCAGCGCCTGGAAGTTGGACTGGCTCCCACCCGAAGTGAAGACACCGTCGGCTTCTTCCATGAAGCCGATGCGTTCCGCAGTCCAATCGATGAGGCGGCGTTCAATCATGGTGGCACCGGCGCTCTGGTCCCACGTGTCCATAGAGGAATTCACGGCCGAGAGCACGGCTTCACCAACCAGGGCGGGAATGACCACCGGGCAGTTCAGGTGTGCCGCGTAACGGGCATCGTGGAAGTAGATCGCGTCCTTGAGGTAGAGCCCGTCCAGCTCCTCAAGGGCTGCAGCCGTATCCGGCAACGGACGTTCGAGATCGACGGCACCAACGCGGGCCTTCAATTCTGCGTGCGCGACGCCGGTGAACGGCTGGGCGGTTCTCTGGACTTTGGTGGAGACCGCGTTGACTCCCTGAAGAACCTGCGCCACATAGCTGGGCGAATTTCGTGCGTTGAACAGCTGGTTTGTGGCAGCGAGGGCCAGTTCCACCTTGGAGCCAAAGTCCTGCTCCTGAGCAATCCGCTCTTCGACACTTGGTGACGTCACGTCAGCTTCCTTCCATCATTGGGCGCTAGTTAGCAAAGGCAAGCCTTACTTAGGCTTGCCTTTTCGTCAAACTTTTGTGACCTATTTCCCCTGAGGCGCGTATTCTCGCCGTTTTTCGAGGAGAGGAAGCGTCATTGACTTTTATTCGAAGCTGACGCCGTGGAAAATACCCCGGGCCTTAGCAGGGGGCTGTAGAGTCAACGGCACAGAAAACTCTACGGTTGGGGGACCAGTGGCTGACGAGACACACGAACGGATCGGTTTCCGCGAGATCGATGAACACGGGAATGCGGTGCGGGCAGTGAATCCGCATGCCCCTGAAGACCCTGAACGGGGACGGAGGCGAGTACTCGTGAACCCGTTCGTCGTGGCCCTCTGGGTGCTGGACGCTGGGTTGGTGTGGTTTTGCTTCTGGGCGTTCGACGCCGTAGCGGCAATGGCCGGTCCCACGGCGCAAAGTCCCTCGGCCCAAGTGAATTTCATGGTCCTGCAGTCCGTGCCTTACGTCCTTCCAGGCACCATTCTGGTCACAGCCGCCCTGCTGTTCTGGCACGCCTTCCAGTGGCAGAAGAAGCGGGCCACGACCTAGGCCTGCCGCTGGCTCCGGACACCTTTGCGGCGTCCCATCAGGAACAGGACGAGGCCGGAAAGGATGATGACAGCAACCGGCAGGATGGAAAACGCGACTCCCGTGTTGGCCAATGCTCCGGCTGACGAATTTGTAGCGGTTACGGACTTGCTGGGCTGATCGGGAGCTGGCCGATTCGGAACGGACCGCGAGGAGGCCTCTTGTCCAGATTGCGGTGCTATCCGCAGGAATGCCTCTTCCGCCTCCTTCTGCCCTGTCCGCGGGAATGCCACTGCGGTTGTGGCAGGATGCGTTTTTACCAGCCCACCTGCCGATGACGCCCCCCGGGCTGTTGCCGCGTTAGTGATGTTGCCGGCTTTGACATCCCACCACGTGAGTTCGTAGCTTGCCGAAGCCGTCACACTTTCACCGGGCAGCAACTCACCCGGGACGCCGGGCCACACGTAGACCACTGGTCCGAGTCCCGGCGCGGGATCCTCAATGGCGACGTCCTTGAGGGCGGCGTTTCCGGCGTTCTTCGCAGTGAAGAGATAGGTGATGACCTCGCCCACCTGAGCAGGATCACCCACTGCAGACGCGTCTACAGTGGTGGAGAACTCAAGGCGCGCATCCGGCGACAACGGCGTATCCGTAGCCACCGGCAACGATGCCACCAGGCGCCCCATTCCCGGACTGCCAGCGAGCGTAGCGGAGTTGGCCACATGGCCGGCGTCGAGGTCTGCTCGGGTGACTGTGTACGCCGCAGTCGCGGTTAGCACTTGACCCGGGAGTAGCTGGCCGGCGATTCCGGGCCACGAATATGCCAACTCGGGGAGCCCGGTAAGCGTGTTGTTGATGACCACATCCGTCAGTGGCACGTTTCCACTGTTCGTTGCCCTAAAGCTGTAGCGAATCACATCCCCGACCTGCGCTGGCGAGTGGGCGGCGGAGGCATCAGCGCTGTGGGTAAACCCGAGGCCGGGCAGGGGCGCAGCGGTGCCAGTCAGAATGCACTTGATGTCTGCGCCGGCTACGGGCGTCAGTGCAAACGGCCGGTCAACCGCCGCTCCTACGGGCAAATTCGGCTGGAGGCCAGCGGCGTCCGTACAGGTGATGTTCCGGTGGTAATTGGACGGGATGCCGCCGGATTCCGTGAGGTAGTAGGTAGTGCCTGCGTCGGCAGTAGTCTGACCTGTGTCACCAGTACCCGCAGCGATGGCTGCCACAGATCCTGCGGTAGTGGAGTGATTAATGGCGTTTACCACGGCACCGGTAGGAGACCCCGCACGGATCTCCATAGTGAATTGGTCGGAGACCGCAGCGCGGGCCGTGGTCAGCGCCTTGCCCAGCGTAATCCGGGGAGCCCGGACCACAAGGGAAGCCGCTGCAGGAGGGTTCAAGTTGGTTGCAATGTCCGTGGATGCGCTTGAATACGTGCCCTCGGCCGAAACCGTCACATCCACCACGATGGTGCATGAGGCCTGACCCGGACGGAGGTCGCCGCCGGAAATCGAAAGAGTTCCGCTGCCGGCATCTGCCGAGCGAAGGAAGGGGCCGGTTCCGGGAACCTGAACGCATGTTCCCCCAATGTTCGGATCCCGGGCGATCCTCAGTCCGGAGGGAAGCACCTGGTTGATGGACCAGTCATGCTTCGCGTTGAGCTCACTGGTATTAGTGACAGTGAGGGTGAGGGTGGAAATCCCGCCGGGGCCCACCACCGCGGGCGTGAAGGATTGCCTCAATCCTGGAGTGACGTCAACCAGGCGCACGTCGTCAAAGGCGCCATCGTTCCCGTTGGTTGCGCCGTTGTTGTTCCACATTTCCAAGCCCAAGGAATTGCCGGTGGCTTGGATTGCCGTGTTTGACGTCATCGAGTTGATGTTGACGGTCCTGGTGACGGTTCCCGGGGTTCCGCCGACGTCGCTGGTGACTTGTTGCTGGAATGAGTCCACGTTGGGGTCGTCCGAGGTTTGGCACCCGTTGAGTGGGTTCCCGATGCGAGTGACCGCCCCGGCACTGTCAACCGTTGCGAACTGATAGGACGGATCGCCCGAGGCCACGCCGCAATTCATGTACGCCGTGTTGACGCCGAAGGTGTAGTAGTGGCCTGCAGTCACGGGGATCGGTTTTGCCGTCTTGAACATCACTCCGTCAGTGGGCCCTGAAGGAATGAAATCACACCCCGATCCGCTGGAAGTGGTGGAAGGGCATTCAGTGTAGGAGCTGTTCACGTGATTCGTGCTGGGGGATCCTGGAGTGAACTGCTGACCCATGCCCAAGGCCAACATGCGCATGTACTGATAGCTGCGAATACCCGCGACCTCGGCACACCTGTTGTTTTTGCCTTCGGCCGCAGTTCCGGACTGCGCCCATGTGGGGGTATTCGAATTCCGGTAGCTCAGGATGACGCCATTGCACCTGGCGGCGTCGACCCAACCTGAAGAACCTGTGTACGTCTGACCACCCTTGCCAACGTATTGCTTTGACCCGGGAGCGGAGTAAGACTGCGCGCCAAGGGCGGAGTTGGGGCTGCCGTGCTCGAAATTCTCCGAGAACACCACAGTGCCAGGCTGGGTAGCGTCGGGCGTCCAGGATGTTGAAGGCGTAGGTGGCATTGACGGCGTTGTCGCCTGCGCAGGAGAAAGCTGAAGGCCGCCCAGCGCCGAGGCAGCGGTAAGGGTGGACAGAAGTATCACGAAAGTTCTGGCCAGGAGAGAATTCTTCACGGCTGTTGCTTATCTTTCCATCGTCCCCAAGCGCCCCTGACTCAAGTCCCAGGCAGTTGCGCTTGGTGCTTCCGCTTCCAAGGAAGCCGATGCGCACAGATATTGTCAGCCTCTTAGTGTTGGCTAAAGCCGAATCGTGACGGAGAAAACGGAAAAAGATTCAGGCTCTTTCCGAGCAGGCTCGGCGCTCGGACCGGCGTGCGAATGGCCAGCGGCTCGCGCTAGTGAAAACTGTTGGCGAAGGACTTGCTAACGACATGCTGGCCGCCGAACTGATAGTTCAGTGTGCTGCCTACTTCAGGATTGCGAAGGGAAACGCCCAGCTTGAATGCCAGGCTGGCTGGCTCGAAGGATGCCGTGCTGCACCGGATCAACCGACCGTCCTCAGCGGGATCCGAGCACGACCATCCGGACGGTGCCGAGAATTTTCCGGGGATGAACGTGGCATTCTCCGGCAGGCTGAAGATTGTTTCACCGGAGCTTGATACCGGGCCTCCAAGCAGTGAAAAGCCCACACTGATATCGCGCTCGAGTAGCCCGCTGCCAGCTTCCATGCCAAAAACAGCGTCGACCATCTGTAACGGGGCAGCCGTTGAAGGCATGGCCTCGGTGGTTGAGGATACCGTCCCGGAGTTCGTGACAACGGCTGCCCGCTGCCTGTCAATTTCCTCGGATACAGGATGGGGCCGAACCTCTACCGGTGCAAAAGGTTGCTGCAACTGCGCCGCAGTCGGAGCTGGGGAGGAGACGGCGGGCACGTCCGGCACGGCACTGGACGTCGAGGGTGAGGCCGAAGACGGAGCATCGCCGGCCTTACTGACCTCGGCACCGGGCTGCCCGAACCAGGTGACCAGTCCAAAAATCGCCACGCCTGCAGCAACAGTCGCAGCAGCAGCAACCTTCCACACGTTGCCGGCGGATCGGACGATCGCAGGATCTTGCCCGGCGTGGCCGGACGGGTTCGATGCTGAAAGCAGTCCCGCAGCTGCGCCAGGGGTCAACACGATGCCGGTCACCAAAGGGAAGAGAGCGGCCCTCATGGCACCTTGGATGTGGTTGAGTTCAAACAGCAGTGCAGTGCATTTTGAGCACGTCTCCAGATGCGCGCTGATCTTTTCGCGTGAGGTCCGTTTCAGCGCATTCCGCGCATATTTACCCAGCTGGCCGGAATACTCCGAACACTCATCGCCAGGAGCCAGCACCACGTGGTTTTGCAAATACGCCTGACGGAGTCCCTCCCGTGCCCGGATGAGCAAAGATGACACTCCATTGGGGCTGATACCTATGAACGGCGCAGCAGCAGCCGGCTTCATGCCCTCAATGTCCACATGCCAGAGCACCGCTTGCCAGCGCTCGGGAAGGGAATTGAACGCGGCCGCCACGGCCGAGGATTCGAATTCCCTCAAGACGGGGTCGGCGTCGACGACGGCGGTATCCAGGATGGCCTCGTCAGGAGCAGACTGGGTGAGTCTTGCTTTTCGGTTCCGCGCATGCGCTGTTCGCTGCACGACTGTCAGCAGGTAGGCGCGAAAGAACTCCCGTGGTCCCTTGCCGCTGCTAAGTGCTTGGAACACTGATGCGAATGCCTCGGCAACGATGTCGTCGGCGTCACTCGGGTTATCAGTATTCGCCCGCGCAACGTATTGCGCAGCAGCTAGATGCCGTCGGTACAACGCGTCAAAGGCGTCGGTGTCGCCTCCCCGGACCGCCCCAATGATTTCCTGATCGCTGATTGGTCCAGCGGTGATGGTTCCGCCGCTGGAACCCGTATCAAAATCGCTCCCCATAGGCCCAGTGTGACAGCAAATTCGGGGATGACTTGAATCGCAGGGTCCTTAGGACTACAGGGGCAATTTCTCGGAATTTTCGCGACACGATCTGCCAGGAGCGTGCACTAATCACTTATGGGCTTAAAAGTGGACCTTCCAGTAGATGGAGGCAAAACCAGCTACTAACGACTGCCTGCAACCAACTTCTCGAAGCCCTACCGGAACCAGCTGAGAGCCGGCTCTCAAGAATCTTTTGATTTTCGCAACACGATCCTTGGACCTTCCCTACTTGATGTGTGGAGGTCTTCCCTGCAGAGCGCGGATTGGACGGGCCTCTGCTTGTCCCAATGTTTGCGCGTCGGCCTGCGGTCGGCCGATCTCTCTGTGTTCGTGGAAGGAAGCTCCTTGAAGTATCCACTTAGGAAAGCGGGGGCCTTTTGGGTTGCGTTGATGGTGCTCCTTGGGACGCTGTCGGTCGGTGCGCTAGGCTTTGGATCCCCAGCTCAGGCCTATCAAGTGGCAACCGCAGGCGCAAGCGTATCCAACACCACCGCTACCCTCACAATGCCTGGTTCCGGGCTGGTGACCACCTATGACCGGTCCGGGCTGACATACATGGTAGGCGGGACCACCATGGACAGCCGCGGCCTAGCTGTCGGCGACTACACTCCGGCCATAGCCGGATCGGCCACAGGTGTTGAATTCGCCACCCATGCGACCAACAACTGCGCCGCTACCGGCCCGTGCTCCGGGCTGGGCACTGTCAGCATTGCTTTCAGCCAGCCCGTCCGGAACCCGGTTCTCAATATCTCCGGGCTTGGAGGGTTTGTCTACCATTCCGCGGACAAGAAATCCCCTGTAGACGCACAGTCCCAGGTGCACGCGGTGCTCAACCTTGCAACCGCAGGGTTGAGCATGACCAAACTTTCCGGCAACAACTTGGCTGTGTCAGGTAACGCCATCACCACCAGCAATCCCAACGCCGGAACGTCTTGCACAACGAACGTCCAGAACGATTCTCCGGATCCGGTAGATGCGCAGACAACGGCTGGCTGTGGTTCAGTGCGGATCAACGGCATCGTCACTACGCTGACCTTCGACATCAGTGCAGTCTTCGTGCAGACCACCAACTCGCTGCCACCGTACACCATCAACGATATCCAAGAACCGTTGCACAACCAGGACAACTATGTCATCACCATGACCGTGCCGCAGGACTTCGGGGATGCGCCGGCCTCGTACGATCAAAGCAACGCAGCCCGGTCTGTACTCTCAGATGTCACCCTCGGCCCGAACGTAACCGAGGACAACGCCACGGTGGCAAATGGCACTGCCTCACCTAATGCCAGCCCAACGGCCGCTCTTGACCTATTGGACGATGGAGTACTGCTCACCCCCCTCAACGCGGGCGCAACAAGCTATTCGACGAACGTTTCCATCAACGGGGCCAGTAAGGCAGGGACAGTTTGCGGATGGATTGACGTCGATAAGGACGGAATCTTCGACAACCCGGCCGAACGCGCTTGCTCAACATTTGCGGCCGGAGCCACAACGGCCACCCTCATGTGGGCCAGCCTGCCCGCCGGGATAACTGCAGGGACAACTTACTCCCGGTTCCGGATCGGTTACACCGCGACCCAGATCCAGTCGCCCGTGGGTGCATCGGACTCGGGCGAAGTGGAAGATTACCTTTTCACTGTTGCTCCACCGGCTGCTCCGGCCATCACGCTGGTAAAGACGGTGGACAAGACCACCCTAGTCGCCGGTGAAACGGCCACGTACACGTTCGTGGCGAAGAACACGGGAAACGTGACCTTGTCCGGCGTGGCCATCACCGAGACGCAGTTCTCCGGCAGCGGCACCATGTCGGCGCTCTCGTACAGCTGGCCCGGACTTCCCGGCATCCTATTACCTGGCCAGTCGGTGACAGCCACCGCCACGTATGTTGTAACCCAAACCGACGTCACTACCGGCCTGCTGACAAATACGGCAAAAGTCACGGGCAACCCACCACTGGGCACTCCGGTCACCGCAACAGACGATGCCCAAGTAACAGCGCCGCCTGCCTGGACCGTCAAGAAGACTGCCACGGTCAACGGGACAGTTCCCGCGGACCAGTCCGTCAGCCCGGGCCAAACCATCGTGTACACCGTCACCGCAACCAGCACCAGCGGATCCATCGCGGGAGTTGTTTTGAAGGATGACCTGGGCAACGTGCTCGATGATGCGACGTTCGTGTCCGGTTCCGCGACCCTGACAATTGGAACGGGATCACCCGTGGCTGTCGCGAATCCGGTGGCGCCGTCCACCATGTTGATCACTGCGCCGTTTACCTTGCCGGCCGGGCAGACGGCCACGTTGACGTACAGCGTGGTGGTCAACGCCGGTGCGTGGAACGCGCAGCTGGTGAACGTGGTGACGGGCACTTCCACCACGACCCCACCGCTGACCTGTGCACCAAGCTCCGGCGGGGCGCCGGGTCCTGATTGCACCACCACCCACCGGACGCCGGCGAAAGTGCTGATCGAGAAGACCGGGGAGTCCTCCGGCGGTACGTGGGTCCCGATGGCCGGCTCCGCCTGGGCGGTACACGCCGATAGCGGCGGCGCGCCGGGAGCTGTCCTGGCCAGTCCGGCCGTTACCGCAGTGACGGGACAAACCGGCCGGTTCCAGATTGAAGGAATCCAGCCCGGAACGTACTGGCTCGAAGAAACCGCTGCCCCGGCTGGCTTCAGCCTCCTTGCCGAACCGGTCCAGTTCACCATCGCCACCAACGGGGCCGTGACCCTGGGACAGGGCTCACTGGGGCAGGGCTCCGCGGGGCAGGGCTCCGGTGGCGGGGTAGTGAGCTCCACGGATGCAGATGGTGACGGGATCTACCTCCTGACGGTCCGGGACGTGCCGGCCCTGAAGCTTCCGGAGTCCGGCGGCATTGGCTGGTGGCCGTTCACCACCGCAGGATCAGCCCTGCTGCTGGGCGCCCTGGCCGTGGCAATACAGGGCCGCCGGAGGCAACAGTCCATCTAGGGCAGTCCATCCAGATCTCCGCGGTCACAGCGCTCCTGCGCGGCCGCGGTACCACATGTTCATTTCCGAGCATCAGCACCATCACTATGAAAGAGGAAAAACAGTGAGTCATCATAATTCCGGGCGGCTTTGGAAGACCGCCGCCGCTACGATCGCCGGGGCGGTGTTGGCGATGTCCTTCTCCGTGGCCCCGGCTTCGGCCGCGCCCCTGGTTGACGGGGACACGACCGGTTCCATCACGGTCCACAAGTTCGAACGTCCCGCCACTCCCACGGGCCTGCCGAACAACGGCACGTCCGTGGACACCACCGACCTGACAGCGTTGGCCGGTGTCGAGTTCACCATCGAGCAGGTCAACACCATTGACCTGTCCACCAACGCAGGCTGGGACGCGGCGCACAACCTCTCCAGCGTCTTCGACCCGGCCAACGCCGAAGCCTCGATCATCGGCGCCGGGTACACCCTGGGCACCGCCCAGGCGAAGACCACCGATACTGCCGGGACCGCCGGTTTCACCGGACTGCCGGTGGGCCTGTACCTGGTGACGGAAACGAACTACCCCGCCGGTGTGACACCCTCGGCCCCGTTCCTGGTCTCCGTGCCGTTGACGGACCCGGATAACAAAGACAACTGGATCTACGACGTCCACGTCTACCCGAAGAACTCCATCACGGGTGCTGAAAAGACCGTCACGGACGCCCCGGACGTCAAGCTCGGGGACCAGATCGACTTCACCATCACCGGTGACATCCCCAACGAAACCGCCATCGATGGTTACAAGATCGTGGACGTCCTGGACCAGAAACTGACCTACATCGGCGCGTCCGCGACCCTCGTTGACGGCACCCCCCTCACGGCGGGCACGGACTACACCGTGACCTTCGACGCCGCGACCAACACCGTCTCGGTCATCTTCACCGACGCCGGTCTTGCCAAACTGGCAGCACACACCGACACCCGCGTGCAGGTCATCGTGAACACCACGGTCAACACCATCGGTGAAATCGAAAACGAAGCCCTCGTTTACCCGAACGCTGCCAGCTTCACCATCGCACCGGGCCAGCCCGGCGGCCCGATCGTCACGCCCCCGGTCGTGACCAAGTGGGGCGAAATGACCCTGCAGAAGGTCAACGAAAACGGTGCAGCCCTGGCCGGTGCCGCGTTCTCCGTCTACACCAACGAAGCCGACGCACAGGCTGGAACGAACCCTGTAGACCTCAACGGCCAGACGGTCTTCACCGTCGCCGCTGACGGCACGCTCACGATCTCGGGACTGCGGTACTCGGACTGGGCCAACGGCGCAGCCGTGGCACCCGGAAGCCCGGACTACCGCACGTACTACCTCGTGGAAACCACCGCCCCGGCAGGCTATGAACTGCTCGCCGAGCCGGTGCCCTTCCTGATCAACAGCACCACCACCGCGGTCGGGATCGACCTGCAAGTAAAGAACATCCCCTCCAACAGCGGCTTCGAACTGCCCCTGACCGGTGGCGTCGGAACCGGCATCCTCTACGCAGCCGGTGCCCTCCTCGTCGCCGGCGCAGCCCTGATGTTCGTCCGCAACCGCCGCACCAGCAACAACTAACACCAACAACAACCAGCACCACCACCGGTAAACACCACCAACCGGTACACAACACTACGGGCGCCGCTACCCGCGGCCCCCGCAGCAACCCCAAGTGGGGAAGAACGCCAACCACGCGCTCTTCCCCACTTGCATTCCCCTTTGCAGACGTCGCAACCGACTCACCCCAGCCACAGGATTTTGATGACACAGGCACCAACCCGCACCCGTCGCCTCCGGCATCTGACCGGACCCTGGAGCCGGCAACGGCTCCTGATCGTGTTGGTGGCGGTCATCGGCGTCGGAATCCTGCTTTATCCCACGGCCGCAGCCTGGTTCTCGGATCGGGTCCATGCCACCGAGATCAGCGGCTACGTGGATTCTGTCCAGACCATGAACCCCTCCGCGAAGAAGTCCCTACTGGACCAGGCACGGGAGTTCAATGAAGAACTGCCCTCAGGCCCCCTCCGGGACCCTTACTCCTTGAACGAAGCAGGCGAACAAACAACCATCGGTGCCGGCTCCGAGGCTTACAAGAAGATGCTGGCTGTCGGGCCTGGAGGAATGATGGGCCGTATCAGCATTCCCTCCATCCATGCGGATTTGCCCATTTTCCATGGCACGGACGAGGACACCCTCTCCAAAGGCGCGGGCCACCTCTTCGGGTCGGCGCTTCCGGTGGGCGGCAAAGGCACTCACAGTGTCTTGAGTGCCCACTCAGGATTCGTCAACGCCACTCTTTTCGACGACCTGGACAAAGTCCATGAAGGCGACGTCTTCAGCATCAACGTGCTTGACGAAACTCTCTATTACAAGGTGGACCAAATCCTTACGGTCCTGCCAGACCAAACTGAGGCTTTGCGCAAAGTTGAGGGCAAGGATTACCTCACCCTCATTACCTGCACACCCAAAGGCATCAACAGCCACCGACTCCTGGTCCGCGGTGAACGGACCACTGCACCTACCAGCGCTGACGGACCCCGCACGCTGCCGTCAACTACAACAGATCCCGGATTCCCCTGGTGGATCCTGGGCATCACCGGATCGATAGTGCTGGCCGTCATTGCCACCAAGCCACGCACGCGACCCTCTGACGAAGAGCACGCGACCTCTGACGAACAGACAGGGGCGCCAGAAGCATTCAGCGCATAGTCTAGGCGCATGACGACTCGAGCCAATGAACTCACCGCCCTGGTCACCGGTGCCACGGCTGGGCTCGGTGCAGAATTCGCGCGCCAGCTCGCCGAAGCCGGGCACCACCTCGTCCTGGTAGCCCGCGATGAAGAACGCCTCAAGGAAAAGGCTGAGGAATTCGAACGCGACTTTAGTATCTCGGCGGAGGTTCTGTCCGCCGACCTGACCACCGACGTCGGGGTTTCCTTGGTTGCCAACCGCTTGCGGGACGCTGCGCGACCTGTGGACGTCCTGGTCAACAACGCCGGAATCGGACTCTTGAAGTCGTTCGAGCAGAACGATTTGGAGGAAGAAAAGCGGCATCTACGCCTACACGTTCAGACACCGATGGAGCTGTGCCACGCGGCGCTGGAAGTCATGCTGCCTCGCGGGAAAGGCCGGATCGTCAACGTTGCCAGCGTCGCAGCCTTCGCCAACAGGGGCACCTACTCGGCGGCCAAAGCCTGGCAGGTGACGTTCAGCCGTTGGGCGAATATTGCGTATGGGAAGTTGGGCGTGCAGGTCACAGCGGTGTGCCCGGGGTTCACACACACCGAATTCCACGACCGCATGGGCATGGATAAGTCCGTGGCGCCGCGATTCCTGTGGCTCACCGCCGAGCGCGTGGTGCGGGAGGGGCTGGAGGACAACGCCGAGGGCAAGTCTGTTTCCATCCCGACGCGTCGATACAAAGTGGTTGGCTTCTTTGCGCGTATCCTGCCGGCGAAGCTTACTTCCGGCCCGCCGCGCCGGCCCCTGAAGCCCTAGGAACCGCAATGACAGGTGCCCTGACCAGCACCGCTACTGCGATTCCAATCACCGCACCAACGAACGTCTCAACCGCCCGCTCCATCACCAGCACACCCGGATCCATGGGCGACGCCAGTTGGGCGATCAGCAGGACCACCGGCGTGAAGAACACCATGGCCCAGCCGTAGTGCCGCGCCATGAACAGCTCAGTAGGGAACTGGCAAAGGACCACCACAATGGCCAGGACGATTGCAGCATGGCCGGGGAAATACTGCAGCGGTGACAACGGACTTGGGAAAAGTACGACGGCGACTACCGCCAACCCCAGGAACGTCCCCACGATGCGGTGGATACCTCGGTGGACGCGGCTCGGGAGGTCCGCGCCTGCCAACGGCACGGCGGCTGCGGCCATGGCCCAATGCGGATGGCCGCTACCACTCAGAACTCCACACACGCCGGCAGCACCGACAGCGAGAGTGTAGCGGGCCGCATGAACGAGGGCGGATTGCCGTAGGGGTCCGCGGAGGACGGGGAGATCGCGCGCAGCGCCCCGCTCCCACTTTCGGTGCCGCAGCCAGCCAGCGAATCCGACCAGAATCGAAAAGGCCGCTGAAGCAGTACCGATCAGCACCGCCGTCAGGAACGGAACGCTGGTGTGGACCGACGCACAGGCCCCCAGAGCGAGGATGCCGAAGAACGGCCCTATCGGTTTAAGACGCACCGCGTCTGCATATAAGGAACCCGCACCGGCAAAGAGAGTCGCCACCAACACCAGCCACCAGGAGTGGATGTGGTTAACGGAAAGAAACGTGCCAATGCTCAGTCCGCCAACCAGGACAAGCGCAGCTTGGACTTGGTGTTTGAGCCGCAGTTGGTGGGTTTCGTTGCGTCCGTACATTCCAGTGAGGGCGCCGAACACCGCATACATCATCAGGTCCGGACGGCCTAGGAGAATCAGGACCAGCCCCGGAACTGCGACACTGAGGGCCACCCGAACTGCCGAGAGACGGTCGTTGTTAGCCGGCCCCAATTTGTGGAGCTCCCGGGCATGCGCCATGAAGGGGGACAGGGAAGACACCACCAATCATTCAGGCCGCGTGCGAAGGGTTCAATATCGGAAATTATCAGGAGCGCAGGGGTGGCCGCCATAAGCCGGGTCACAACCCGTAGCAAGGCACTGGCAGTACCCCTTCCCTTAGTACCTCCCATATGAGCTCTAGAAGAGCGCTGCCCGGCAGAGTCTGGGAAGATCAAGGTATGCCCGTAGCTTTTGTCTGCCGAACCCGCTCCGCCATGTCGCCACAGGAGCTGTTCGACCTTTCCCGAAACATCGATGCCCACGTGGGGTCAATGACTAAAAGCAGGGAAAAGGCCATAGACGGCGTCACCACGGGTCTGATTTCCGAAGGCGAGCAGGTCACATGGCAGGCGTGGCACCTCGGAGTCCGTTTCCGCATGACCAGCCGCATCACGCGCATGGAGGCACCGGCGTCGTTCACTGATGAGCAAGTGCGCGGCCCTTTCAAGTACCTCCGCCACACGCACGAGTTCCGGCAGGACGGCAGCGGGACGCTGATGGTGGACACCGTGGAATTCGCTGCCCCGTTCGGGCCGCTGGGCCGCCTGCTCGAGAAGCTGGTTCTGGCCAGATACCTGCAGGACTTGATCGAAACGCGCAATGGATTCCTCGTCGGACAGGCACCTCCCGCACTGGATAAACGGTGATCCGGCTAGCTCGAACAGACGATCTGCCGCGTTTGCAGGACATTGAGCGGGCAGCAGGGGAAGCTTTCCGGGATCTGGGCATGGATCAGATCGCGGACGACGAACCCTTCTCCCTGGACGAGATGAATACCTACGTGGCTGCCGGGCGTGCCTGGGTGTGGGCGGATGGACTGGACTACCCCGTGGCGTATCTATTGACGGACATTGTTGATGGCAACGCGCACGTGGAGCAAGTAACCGTGGACCCGGATCAAGCGCACCAAGGACTCGGCCGCGAACTGTTGCATGCTGCACGGGTGTGGGCCAGGGGGCACGGCATGCAGCGCCAGACGCTGAGCACGTTCCGCGACGTGCCGTGGAACGCGCCGTACTACCGGCGGCTGGGGTTCCAAACGCTCGACGCCGGCAGTTGGGGTCCGGAGCTGGCCAGGCTCATGGAGCACGAAGCTGAGTTGGGGCTGACGCGTTGGCCTCGAGTGGTCATGTGGCGTCCGGTGGTTCCGCCGACGTAGCTACTACTCAGCCACCAGCTCAACTTCGTAGCTGTCTGTGTTGATCAAATACGCGGCGTAGTGATCCGGACCGCCCGCGTGCGGGTACTTCGACTCGAACATCTCGTACCAGCCGACGTCGGCCCCGAGCGCGCGAATCCGGTCCACATTTTCCCGGGTGCCGGCATGGAAGGCGACATGATTGAGCCCGGGATCCGTGCGCCGGTGGGCCGTCCCGGTGATGGCATCGGTGCCTTCCACCACCACGTACGTGCCATTGAGCTTCCAACTGCAGCCCGTGGGCCAGTCCTGGAAGGGCTTGTAACCAAGCTCGCCCAGGAGCCAGCCCCACTCCTCCCGGGCCCGTTCAAGGTGCGGCACCCAGATCTCAAGGTGATGGATCGAACCCACAGTTGCGTCAGGCATGGGCCGAGTCTACGAGATCAGGGCGGTGGCGTGGGAGCGTCAGGGATTCGACGGCGGGTTGAGCCTTACGCGGACAGCGGCCCCTGCGCAGAGGATCACGGCAAGCCCGCCAATTGCGGTGGTCCACGTCATCGACTCTCCCAACAGCAGGCTTGCCCACGCGATGGTCATGATCGGTTGGACCAGTTGGATCTGGCTGACTTGTGCCATGGGTCCGATTGCCAGGCCGTGGTACCAGGCGAAGAACCCGAGGAACATGCTCACGACGCCCAGGTAAGCGAAGGACAACCACTGGCTAGGCGTAGCGGAGGGCACTGTGGAACCCAGTGAAAGCAACGTCAACAGCAGCATGGCGGGGGAGGCAACCACCAGAGCCCACGAGATTGTCTGCCAGGGGCCGAGTTCCCGCGCCAGCAGACCTCCTTCCGCGTAGCCTATGGCTGCCGCAATCACGGCGCCGAGAAGCAGAAGATCAGCCCAATGAAGCTGACCGAAACCGCCGGACTGAACCAAAGCGAAGACCAGCGCCGCAATAACGCCTACGGCAGTCAGGACCCAGAACAGGAGCCGCGGACGCTCACGGCCCCGGATCACCGCTACCGTTGCAGTGGCCGCAGGCAGTAGCGCGATCACAATGGCTCCATGGCTTGCGGTGGTGGACGTCAACGCGAATGTTGTCAGCAAGGGAAAGCCCGCAACGATGCCACTGGCTACCACAGCCAATCGAACCCATTGAAAGCCTTGCGGAGAGCGTTGTCGGGTCAGGCCCAAAGCCAGTGCCGCGAGACCGGCCGCAACAACGGCCCTGCCTGCGCCGATGAACAGGGGGGATAAGCCTTCAACGGCCACGCGGGTGAAGGGAACCGTGAACGAGAATGCGACAACGCCAAGAAGGCCCCACCAAACGCCTGTCGACGTCCGCTTGGATACCACTGGCCGTGAAAGTGTAGTAGCGCTACTATTGTGACTCATGAATAACGATAGCAGTTCCCGGATTGTCTCGCGACTAAAAGAGTGGATCGCAGCGGCCGCGCCGGGAGCCAAGCTGCCATCAACCCGCCAACTCGTGGCCGAATACCAGGCGAGTCCTGTCACGGTGCAGAAGGCCTTGCGAACCCTCACTGCCCAAGGCCTGATAGAAAGCCGCCCCGGCGTTGGCACCTTCGTCCGGGCCTACCGCACCGCCAGGCCCTCCGATTACGGCTGGCAGACGGCTGCACTCCGAGCGGCCCAAACGCCACGCCTGCTGAACTCTGGCGCCATGCGCAGCGCTTCGAACGACGTCATCGCATTCCACTCCGGCTATCCGGACCGGGAACTCCTGCCCGAGCGGCTCGTTCGGGCCGCGCTAACCAGGGCTGCCCGCGGAGACGCTGCGCTGTCGCGGCCACCGGCCCAAGGCCTTCCCGAGCTGCAATCATGGTTCGCGCACGAGCTCAGCACCTCGACGCCGGTTGGCGTCACGCCGCCCCAGCCGAGCGACGTCGTCGTACTTCCCGGCAGCCAGAGCGGACTTAGCTCGATTTTTCGCGGCTTGGTGGGGCATGGGCGGCCACTGCTGGTGGAGTCGCCCAGCTACTGGGGTGCGCTGCTGGCCGCTGGCCAGGCCGGCGTTCGCGTCATTCCTGTGCCGTCCGGCCCCGACGGGCCGGATCCTGACGAGCTGGCGAGGGCTTTTGAGGAATCGGGGGCCCGGATGTTCTACGCCCAGCCCAACTTTGCCAACCCCACGGGTGCCCAATGGTCTCCCGAACGGGCCGAGGAGGTCCTCCGGATTGTCCGCCAGCACGGAGCGTTCCTTGTGGAGGACGACTGGGCCCATGATTTTGGTATCACCGCGCAGTCCGTCCCGCTAGCCGCGAAGGACGATTCCGGCCACGTGGTGTACATCCGCTCGTTGACCAAGAGCGTCTCGCCGTCCATCCGTGTGGCAGCGATTATCGCCCGTGGTCCTGCGCGGGAACGGATCATGGGTGCGCAGGCTGCGGAATCGATGTATGTCAGCGGACTGCTCCAGGCTGCAGCGCTCGACGTCGTCACTCAGCCTGGCTGGCAGACGCATCTTCGAGGGCTGGGCCATCAGCTGCAGTCGCGCCGTGACTTGTTGGTCACCAGCATCCGCGAGCACGTTCCAGAGGCGCACCTCAGCCACCTGCCCAAAGGCGGCTTGAACCTGTGGCTGCGGATGCCGGACGGGTTCGACGTCGATCAGCTCACCAAGGATTGCGAGGCAGCAGGGGTCCTCATTGCCGCAGGTACGGAGTGGTTCCCTGCGGAACCTGAAGGCCCGTACATAAGGCTCAACTACGCCGGCCCCAATCCGGGAGGATTTCCCGAGGGCGCGCGGATTATTGGCGAGGCGGTCAAGGGGTTGCTGGGATCCTGACCGATTCGGATTCCCGTTGCCAGGCCGCTATTAAGTTGCTGGGCAACAACGCGGGTGCGGTCTGGGAACGGGGTTAGCGGCAGGATCGCGTCTTAACAGCCGTAGCCACCAATCCGAAGGAGAGCGCCTGGGGATTGGTGGCTACGATGGGCGGCGGGTGGCCGCGAACTATCGAAAAGCGCTGCGCAGAAGTTGCAGGCACCTGATTCCTAGGCCGGAGTCAGGTCCTTGTCACGCCGGCCGAACACGTCATCGTCAATGGGCTGGCCGTCGAAAGGCATTTCGTCCAGATTGATGAGCGGGTTGGTGTCCTGGGTGGCAACGAGTTCACGGGCCTCGGCGGCAGTGTCCACGCTGGGCATGGAACCGGGCAGGGGACGCTGGGCGGATTCACGAAGGAAGTAGATGGCAATGGCACCCACGATGGATGTAGCCATCAGGTAGTACGCAGGCATCATGTCATCGCCGGTGCCCTCAATGAGGCCCTGCACGATGAACGGCGTGGTTCCGCCGAAGATGGCCACCGAGAAGTTGTAGGCGATGCCCATTCCGCCGTAGCGGCTGGACGTCGGGAACAGTGCCGGGAGGGCCGAGGCCAGGTTGGCAATGTAGAACGTCACCGGGAACGCGATCAGCGCAAGGCCAGCAAGGGTGGACCAGATATCGCCGATGCCGATCAGCATGAAGGCAGGAACGGAGAACACGATGGTGCTGCCTGCGCCGATCCACAGCACTGGGCGGCGGCCGATGCGGTCGGACAGCTTACCTGTGAGCGGAATACACACGGCCATTATCACCAGGACCGGAATGGTCAGCAGGGTGCCATGAACGGGGTCGTAGCCCTTGGAATCCGTGAGGTACGTAGGCATGTAGGAGGTCAGCGCGTAGCCCACAGTGTTGGCTGCGGCGGCGAGAATCATGGCCAGCACGATCTGGCGCCAGTAGGCCTTGATAATGCCAACCGGGCCCTTGGCGACGTTGGCATCTTGTGCCGCGGCGTCCTTGGCGATGGCTTCCTGGGCGTCCAGGGTGGCCTGGAACTGCGGAGACTCCTCGATCTTGCTACGGAAGTACACGGCGATGAGGCCCAGGGGACCGGCGATCAGGAACGGAAGCCTCCAGCCCCATTCCTCCATGGCTGCCTGGCCGAGCGTGAGCTGCAGGACCGAAACCAGTGCAGCGCCGAGGGCGAAACCGATGTAGCTGCCCATGTCCAGGAAGCTGGCGAAGAAGCCGCGGCGCTTGTCCGGGGCATATTCACTCACGAAGGTCGTAGCACCGGCGTACTCACCACCGGTGGAGAAGCCTTGGACGAGCTTGAGGATCACCAGCAGGGCGGCGGCCCAGATGCCGATCTGCGCGTAACCGGGCAAAAGCCCGACGGCGAACGTGCTTGCCGCCATCAGCATCAGCGTTGCTGCGAGCACCTTCTGGCGGCCCACTTTGTCGCCGAGCCAGCCGAAGACCACGCCGCCAAGCGGGCGGGCGATAAACGTTGCGGCGAAGGTGCCGAGAAGGAAGAGTGTCTGGACGGACTTGTCCGCTTCCGGGAGGAAGACGGGGCCCATGGTGGTGATGAGGTAGCCGAACACGCCGACGTCGTACCATTCCATGGTGTTGCCGACGATCGTGCCGCCGAGTGCTTTCTTCAGCATCGGCTGGTCCACAACATTGACGTCGGATTCTTTCAACCGGCGCTTGGTGCGGAGCTTCGTTTTCTTCGGGTTCTTTACAGTGTTGGCAGCGGCCGTTGTAGCGGCCGGAACCGGGTTTCCATTGGCGTTCCTTGCGCCTGGCGGAGAGACGGTGTTGCTTTGGTCTATGGGCATTTGGGCTTCTCCTAGGGAGGTCATTTGCTTGCGACTTCTGGCTGCCCCGCTCCGGGCAGGTGTTCAATTTTACGCGGTTTGCCCCTCAAACCCCAGTTGAGATCCGATTTATGGGGTGTGGAAGGGGCAATTTGCCCAGTTGTCTTACATCTTTTTGCCCGGTCTTGCCCTGCAATGGCGCGGAATCTTGCCCCGTGGAGCGCGTTGTTACCAAATTGTTTAGCTAAGGCCACTTAACGAGGCTGATTGAGGCCTAAAAGCTGATGGTTTGGGAGCTGCCGCGAAGAGCATTGACGGCGGCCACCAGCATTGCGCCGATGGCCACCGCTCCCGGTTAGGGGATGTTGTGCCAGAAAAGGCGAACGACATCAACGACTAGTCGGATGATGTTGACCGCCAGATTCCAGGCGCCCCATGGTTCTTCACGTTTCCGTTTGGATTCCACGCCGGCACCTCCTGCCAGAGGAAAAGGGCACGGCCTGCACGTGTCTATGGGCACAACAACGTTGCGCCCTACGTGTATAGGGCCATACACTCAAAGTGTTCGGATTTGAGGATATGACCCTCTGACCGCACCAATGAGCGCACCGCGCTGAACAAAGACCCGATTGCACTCGGGTCTTTTGTTCATTAACGGCACAGCAGGCTCTTGCCTGATGATTCCAGCGTATCGGCCAGGAGACATCGCAACGCACACGCTGGCGTGGTTTCGGACGAGGAAATCACCAGAGCGGCTGAGGGAGGCATGGACAACGCCCCCGTCAAGCCGGGCAGCCGTTTTATTGTGAAGTCTTAGGACTCGGCTTCGAGCTAAAGCCGAGCCTCCGCAAACCGGGGTGCCATAGACTCCATCTGCTCCATCACCAGCTTGATCGCTTCCGGCTGCTTGTCCGGCGGGTATCCGAAACGAACCAGGAGCCTCTTGATCGAGGAACGGAGTTTTGCCCTGACGTCATCGCGCACCGAACAATGACTGCCGAATTTGCCGAGTTGGAGGCGGCGAAGACTGCAGGGTGGGACGTTAAGTGACGCGGCTTTGCGGGGAGCGGCTGAATGTACTGCTTCCACCACAGATCCTGGAAGCTGCCATTAGCAGCAAAAGAGTGGCCGACACTCCCTGAAATAGTGAAGCCCTGCACCCGAAAAGGTGCCGCCTTCACTGTCTCTGTGTGTCCGCGAAATCTGACCTCTACGGCCAAAAGAACCCGCGCAGATGTGTGTTTAGGGTAGGAGCATCGGACTGACGAGCGGGTGTTCAGCCCCGAAGCCGCGGTTCAGTGGCTCCTTGCGGCCCCCACCACCAAGGTGGCATCGTGATCCTCATCGGTCAGCACGCGGGCCATCAGCCCCGCCCCAGTCAGGAGCGCCGCCGTCTCCGGAGCCTGCTGCCGGGAGGTCTCGACCAAAACCCACCCACCGGGCGCCAGCCACTCACCGGCCCCAACTGCAAGCCGGCGTTGGACATCCAAACCGTCAGTACCGCCGTCGAGCGCCACCATCGGTTCATGCAGGCGCGCCTCAGGCGGCATCATGCCGATGGAACCCGTAGGTACGTACGGGGCATTGGCGAGCACCACGTCCACCCGTCCACGAAGCTCAAGGGGGAGCGCGGCGTATAGATCGCCCTCGAAGACGCGCCCTCCACGGGGCTCGACGTTCTTGCGCGCGCAGCTCACCGCGACCGGATCGATGTCAGCGGCGTAGAGCTCGCAGCTCCCCAGAAGATCGCTGAGTGCCGCACCGATCGCCCCCGAGCCACAGCAAAGATCGACGACGACGCCACCCGGCCGTACGATTGTCGCCGCCTGACGCACCAGGAACTCCGTGCGACGCCGTGGAACGAATACGCCGGGTTCAACAACCATGCGGCTCCCGCAGAAATCCACCCAACCGAGGATGTGTTCCAAGGGCAGCCCGTTGACGCGCTGATCCACCATGAAGTCCAAATGGTCTGGACTCGTGGCGGCCTCGATGAGGAGTTGCGCTTCGTCTTCCGCGAAGACGCATCCGGCATCGCGGAGGGTGGTGGCGACGGACATTCTCCAGGTCACGGGTGCCATGCTAGCCGAGGGGTTCACAAAAGCGGCGATTCTTGGTTAGGGTATGACGCATGGGAACACTGATTTTTGAGTAGACCGGCCTCTGCTTTAGCGGAACAGCCGAGTTTAACCTGACAAAAATCCACGCCTGTTGAGGCCCTGCCTCCATGCCGTTCCCGTTGTCGACGCCATTTTTCTCGAACCGCAAACGCCATGGTTTTGGTGCTTCTTCAGGACTCACACCTCTGAGGAGTCCAATATATGACTGCCAATCCTTCCGAAAACAACACCCCGGAGCCCGCTGCGTCGGGAAGTCCAAAGTCCGCCTCCGGCGGCATCAAGTCCAAACTGACTGATGCCCAGAAAGCGATGCTCGCCAGCAAGTCCGGCGGCGGCGCCCCCGCTGGCTGGCAAAGCACGGGCAAGGGCCACAAACCTACGTCCGCCAGCGGCAAGCAGGCCAAGACGGAGAAGAAGGTACGTTGGTGATTCCAGGACGCAGCTAAGTCCTGCAGACAACCATCTTCGGCCCACCTAGTATTGAAATTCCTTCGTTCCATAGGGAAAGGAAGAACCATGACTGCAAACAATCAAGCCGAAAATATCGATCCCGAGGTGGCCAGCCACTTGGTGGAGGCCATGGACATGGCTCCCATGCCTGAACCGGCAAGCATTGACGTATCTCTGGGTTTGGACCAGGAGCAGCACTGGCCCGACGGCAGCGGTAAACGCCGGCACCCGAAGGACCGCGATCAAGCCCACGGGCGAATGGGCCAGGGCGCAGCCGTGACGGCGGTCCACCGGACAAGCCGCCCGCAGATGCCGCACTCCTCCTGAGCGCGTCACCTACCGTAGCCAGCCCAACTAGGTAGCAGCACAGCGCGTTTAGAGCTCTCAAAACGCGCTCAAGTGCGACCTAGTTGGGCTGGCTGACGTCTTCCGGGGACTTGTCAGGACGCCACCCACGCCACACCGGATGCCGTAGCCTGCCAGGGCCCGTCCATTCTCCGAAGGTCACTTCTGCTACCAGCTCCGGATCCACCCAGCGGGCACCTGCGGCGTCCTCGCGGGGGATATCGGCGAAGGGGGAGTCAGCAGTCAGGCGGGGCTCCAGTTTCTCCATGACATCCCTCAGCTGCCACTCTTTGAACCCGGTGCCCACCCGACCCACGTAGTGCAACTTCCCGCCCTCCGGAATGCCCAACAGCAACGAGCCAAAGGTCCCGTTCCGGGCACCAGCCCCGGGACGCCAGCCGCCCACAACCACTTCCTGGCTCTGCTCCAGCTTGAGTTTGATCCACGAGCGGCTACGCCGGCCGATCACGTAGCGGCTATCTGCTTTCTTCGCCATCACGCCTTCCAAGCCGAGCTCAGCCGCGCTTGTCATGAGGTCTTCGACGTCGTGGTCCAACACGGCTGAAAGGTGAAGGGGGCAGCCCGCGCGAAGGCGTCCGGCAAACGCCGAAAGCCGTTCCCGACGCTCACGGAAAGGCAGGCCGCCCAAGTCCCTGCCGCCGTCGTACAGGAGGTCGAACAGCATGAGCTGCACCGGAACGGACGCACGGGCTCGTTCAATGTCTGCGGTTTTCACCAGGTTCATCCGCAGCTGCAGGCGGCCAAAATCAGGCCGTGAACCCTTGCCAAGCGCCACGATTTCACCGTCGGCCACGAAATCGCCGTCGGGCCAGCATGATCGGTCCGTTAGTTCGGGGTAGGTGGCGGTGAGATCGTTGCCGTTGCGACTCATCAGGCGGATCCTGCCATCGGTGCCGGTGATGATGGCCCGGATTCCGTCCCATTTCAGTTCGTACAGCCAGTCGTCGCTGCGAAGGTCGGCGACGGTGCCGGACGTGGCAAGCATGGGAGTGTAGTTCGGCATTGGCTCGGGTGCAGCTGGCTTTGATGCCCCGACGGGTGCGACCTTGTTCGACGGGCTGGCCGTGCCCTTGCGAAGCCGTCCACCTGGTTGCTCCTTCATCAAGTGGATCAGCCAACGGTCACCGGTATTGATCAGTGCTAAACGCTTGGTCCCGTGCAGTCCACCACCTGGCTGTCCCGTCAGCGTTGCGATCACTTCCTTGCCGTCCCGCCATTTCTCGCACGTGTACTCGCCACGGTCCCAAATGGTCATGGTCCCTGCTCCGTATTCACCTTTGGGAATGACGCCAGCGAAGTCCGCGTATTCCATCGGATGGTCTTCCGTATGAACGGCAAGGTTGTTCCGGTCCGGCGTCTCCGGGATACCACGCGGCAAAGCCCAGGACGCAAGGACGCCGTTGCGCTCCAAACGCAGGTCCAGGTGGTAGCGCCGGGCGTGATGCTCCTGGATGACGAAAATTCCCCCCGGCTGCGCGGGGTCGCCCGGCTTCGGCTGGTCTGAGGAGGAGCCCTTGGACGTCGGCGAGGCAAAAGCAGCCGACGACGCCGGGAACGGCTCCGGGGTCTTCTCCGGATCGCGCATCCCCACATATTTCGCGAGACGGTTCTCTACGGTCACCACGCGCTCGCGGGTGGCCGAACCGCTTCGGACTCCAGTGCCGTCGTCGTCATCCGTATACTCCCCGTGCGGCGGGAGGTGCCGTGACGAGATAGGGGCGAAGTGGTCTTTGCCGGTCTTGACCCGCTTCATCACCGCTGTGTAATCAAGATGGTCCAGGGTGCTCGAGGAGAGTTCGCGCCAGGTGCGGGGCGCCGCGACCGTAGGGTGGGCTTTGCCCCGGAGTGAGTACGGGACGATGGTGGTCTTGTTGCCGCTGTTCTGGCTCCAGTCCACCAACACTTTGCCGTGGCGGAGGGACTTCTTCATGTCGCTGACCACCAGCTCCGGATGGTCGGACTCTAGGGCACGCGCCAGCTCGTGGGCAAAGGCTGATACCTGCTCGGACTTCAGCGTCCCCTCCAGCCCAGTGTAGAGGTGTATGCCCTTGCTGCCGCTGGTCACCGGGACCGGTTCCATGCCCATGTCCTGCAGGATTGAGCGGGCAAGTTTGGCCACTTCAACGCACTCAGGCAAGCCTGCGCCGGGACCGGGGTCAAGATCCAGGACGAAGCGGTCAGGCCGGAGCGGATTACCCTCAGCGTCCACCTGCCATTGGGGGACGTGGATCTCAAGGGAAGCTATCTGTGCCATCCATGTGAGCGTGGCGAGGTTGTTGACCATGGGGTAGACGTTGGTGTGGTCCGAGTGCTGGATGGCTGTGCGGGGGATCCACTTGGGTGCGGAGTCTTCGAGGTTCTTCTGGAAGAACACCTGTCCCGGGTGCTCGGCAGTGCCCACTCCGTTGACCCAGCGCTTGCGTGTGACGGGCCTGTTGGCGGCGGCAGGAATGAGGAAAGGCGCTACCGCGGCGTAGTACTCCAGGACTTCGGCCTTGGTTGTCCCGGTCTCGGGGTAGATGATCTTGCCCAGGTTGGTGAGGGTCAGCTCGTGGCCTTCCACATTCACCCGCTCCTGCTGCTTGCCTGCCACCTCTTCTCCTCTGCTGTCTTGTGCTGTTGACTGGGTGCATGAGGGCTATATGGAAGGGATCTATCGCGTTCGGTCTGGTCAACGTACCAGTGAAGCTCTATAGCGCCACGGAGGACCACGATATTGGCCTTCACCAAGTCCACAATAAGGACGGCGGACGCATCCGGTACCAGCGGAAATGTGAAATTTGCGGAGATGTTGTTGCCTACGAAGATATCGACAAGGCCTACGAAGAGGAAGGCCGCACAGTGGTCCTCACGGCGGCCGAATTGAAGTCCTTGCCGGAAGAGAACAGCCGCGAAATAGAGGTAGTGGAATTCATCCCTGCCGAGCAACTGGACCCGATCATGTACGAGCGCAGTTATTTCCTGGAGCCGGATTCCAAATCCCCCAAAGCCTATATGCTGCTGCGGCAGACACTTGAGGATACGGACAGGATTGCTATTGTCCAGTACGCGCTGCGGCAGAAGACGCGGCTCGGAGCCCTGCGCGTACGTGGGGACGTACTCCTTTTGCAGGCACTTCTCTGGGGCGATGAAGTCCGGGAGGCCAAGTTCCCCTCGCTTGAGACGGACATCAAGATCTCCGATAAGGAACTCGAAATGTCCTCCGCGCTGGTGGACTCCATGGCCCACGATTTCGACCCCGACGAATACACCGACGATTACCAGGTGCAGCTCCGCACGTTGATCGAGGCCAAGCTGGAAAAGGGGGAGGCGTTGGACACGGAAGCGACGTTCGGTGCCGTGGAAGGCGAAGGGGAAGGCGGCGACGTCATCGACCTCATGGAGGCTTTGAAACGAAGCCTGGACAAGAAACGCGGCAAGGAAAAAGCGGCCGACGACGACGCTGCCGCCAGCAAAACTACCAGCAAGCCAAAGGCGCGGGCCAAGAAAAAGGCGTGACCCGGCGTCGGGCTCCCAACTGGGTCGCATTTGTGCGCGTTCAGGGCGCCCTAAACGCGCACAAATGCGACCCAGTTGTGTGCGTGAGCCTCAGCCTTTGACTGAACCCGCGGTGAGTCCCTGGACGATGAACTTACTGGCGAAGGCGAAGATCACCAGTGTTGGAACCACCGTCAGAACCGCAGCAGCAGACATGGAACCCCAGTCAATGTTGAAGCTGGAGATAAAGCCGGCCAACGCCGTCGGAATGGTCTTATTGCTGTCGCTGTTCATCAGGGTCACGGACAAGAACAGCTCGTTCCAGCAATTGACGAAGTTGAAGACGAAACTCGCTGCAATGCCGGGCAGCATCACGGGAACAATGACCTTGAAGAGTGCACTCAGCCTGGAGCAGCCGTCAATCATGGCGGCTTCCTCCAACGCGTCAGGAACATTCTCGAAAAAGCCACGGAGCATGATGGTGCAGAAGGGAATGCAGATCGCGATATAGATCAGGATCAGCCCTGTCTTGGAGTCCACCAGTCCGAAGTCGGTCATCATGAGGTAAAGGGGACCCAGGGCAATAAATCCGGGAATCATCTGCGTCACAAGGAATGCCCCCAGCACGGCACCGCGTCCGGAGAAATGGAACCGCGCCAGAACGTAGGCGGAGAGCAGCGAAATCAGTGTTGCCACCGAGGCGGCCACCAGCGCCACCACCAGGCTGTTGAGCATGTACTGGCCGAAGTCGGACTTCGTGAAGAGCCCGATGTAGTTGTCCAGGGACAATTGCCGCGGCCAGTAATCCAGTGGCAGCGAATAGATCGCCCCCGGCTCCTTTAGGGACGTCACCACGATCCAGTACAACGGGAACACGGTGGCGACCAGGCACAACGCCAGGAAAATAACCTTGGAAATCCTGCCTGCGAGCGTCGGACTGTTGATCATTGGGCTCCCTTTCTAAAGCGGACAGCCATGAGATAGAAGGCAGCGAACAGCATCAGGGTGAGCACAACGATCAAGCCGAGCGCGGACGCCTTTCCGTAGTCACCCTCCTGCGTAATCTTGATCATGTACGTCGTGATTATGTGGGTTTGATCGGCCGGTCCACCGCCGGTCATGGCAAAGATGATGTCCGGAAAGTTGAAGATCCAGATCACTCGCAAAAGGATGGTAAGTGCCAAAGTAGTGGCGATGCTCGGCAGCGTGATACTGATGAACGTCCGTACCTTTCCGGCACCATCCAAGGCAGCGGCCTCGTACATTTCGTCGGACACCGACTGCAGGGCGGCGAGGATCATGATGGCAAAGAACGTTACGCCGTACCAGATGTTGGCAACGATGATGGCCGTCATGGCGAAGCCGGGATCGGACAGCCACGGAATGGGCGAGCTGATGAGCCCCGCCTTCATCAACAGGTCATTGACCACGCCAAATTCGGCATTGAACATCCACCGGAAAAGCATGCCGATGAGGAAGCCGGATACTGCCCACGGAAAGAAGATCATGGCCTGGTAGGCTCCACGCATCCTGAACCGCCGCTTCAGGAACAGCGCCACCGCGAAACCGATCACCACTTGCGGAACCAGCGAGCCAACCACCCACACCACCGTGTTGCGGACGATTGTCCCGAATTCAGGGGCATCGAACAGGCTCTGGAAATTGGCAAAACCAACCCAGGATGTGTCCGAAAGGTCGTTCAGGTTCCAGTTCCGGAACGCCATCTGGCTGCCGGAGATCATGGGGTAGTACGTGAATACCCCTACGAACAAGGCGGCCGGTGCCAGGAAGGCCAGCAAGGTAAAAGCTGTCCGGGCGCTGAACCGTCGTTTGGACAGGGTGCCACTGCCGGGATCCGGCTGTACGGTCTTCCGGCCCGATGGTGGGGGTGCGGCCCGCTTGACGTCGAGACTCACCGGAAGCTATCCCTTCATCTTTTCGGTCCAATACGTGTCCCAGCTTGCCAGCAGCTCGGCCGTGGACATCTGCCCCGTGAGCACCCGCTGCAGTTCGCCGTCGGACTTCTTGATCCACTCCGTCCACCAAGAGACACTGCGGGGCTGGATTGCGGAAACGTACGTATCCGGGTTCTCGGTCATCTTGACGTAGGCCGCCCAGGGACCGGTGCTGTAGAAGCTGTCCTGTGCTGCGGATTTGAGGATGGGGACCAGACTGTTGTCCTTGCTGAAGGTGGTGGCGGCGTCTCCCTGCGCCAAGTATTTGATGAGCTTGACTGCCTCCGGCTTGGATTTTGACGACTCCGCGATACCCCAGCCAGCGGAGGCCACCGGCTGCACTGCTTTGCCGCCCGGGCCCACCAGCAGGGGAGCAACGTTCCACTGGTCTTCCTTGATGGACTGCGATTCCTTGACCGTGGCGATGACCTCCGGGTCCTGCAGCAGGAAGGCCGTGGATCCGTTGCTGAAGCCTTGGACCATCTCCGGGTAGCCCCATGCTACGGAGGACGGTGGCGATCCCTTCTTGAAGAGGTCGATGTAAAGGTCCATCGCCTCCTGAGCTTTGGGGGAGGAGAAGATAGTTTTGCCACTGGTGAGCTTGAAGGCGTTCTCACGGTCGATCTCGTCAGCTACGTAGGCCTCAATGATGGCCACGGCGTTGGAGTTTGCATTGGTTCCCCCGCGGAACGCATATCCGAACTTGTTCTCCGATGGCTTGTTCAGGGCTTCGGCCTGTTCCGCCATCTCTGACCAGCTGCTGGGCGGACCGTCGAACCCGGCGTTCTTGACGAGGTCGGAGCGGTAGAACAGGGAAAGGCCGTAGAAACCGTAAGGGATGTAGTAGGTCTTGCCGTTCTGCTTTGAGTACGTGACCGCGTTTTCCGTCAGGTTGTTCCAGCCATCCCAGCCGTCCAGATCCTTGGTCATGTCATAGAGCCAATTGTTGGCGCCGAAGGATCCCACCGTGATGTCACGCGCTTCCACGACGTCGATCCCCTTGCCGGACTGGAGCATCTGTTGGATCTTCTGATCAGCCTGATCTGTGGGAGGCGAAATGAGATCGACTTTGATGCCCGGGTTTTCGTGCTCGAAGCCCGAAATCAGCTTCTTCAGGGTTTCTGTCCTGGTTGGGTTGGTCAGGCTTTCCACCATCTTCAAGGTGACTTTGCCATCGGCAGCATTCTGGCCGCCGCCGCATCCGGCAAGTGCAAGAACAGCCGCCAGGCCTGCTGCCGCAGACGCCATTATTCTGGATTTCACGTGGGTCCTCCGTTGATTTGGTTGAGGTGGGCGATCCCTGCGTCGGTAGCGCGGCGCAGGTGGTGGTGTCTAGAGGGATCGGGCGAGCCGCACAAGTTCAGGTACGGCTTTCGCGGCGAAAATCTCGAAGTCCGTGGGAGAGTTATAGAGGTGGGCGGAGAGTCGCAGGAAACCCTCACCGTTATGGGTGGTCACCGCTGTTTCGATGTCCAGCTCGTCCGAGATGAAAGCCCGAACGTTATGCGAATCCTCGTGCGTCGTGGCAAGGCCCTGCGGCAAGCGGACCAAGCGCAGCGGCCCCACGGGCATGCCGACGTCTACTGTGTGGTCCTGCCCTGTGAAGTCCGCAAAGGCGCTGCCAATGAGGGACTCGCCATAGTCGCAGAGTGCGTTGGCATAGCTGCGGAAAGTTCCCCAGCTGTACCGTTGCGCGATGGTGTTGAACGACGTGCCGGCGGCCATCCAGGAGGTAACGTCCTGGGTTCCGACGTGATCGAAGTTCTCCGGGAAGCTGTGGGGAAAGCCCCACGAGTCAATGAGCGGGGTTAGCTTGTTGGCGTGTGGACCCCGGGCGACGAGGGCGGCCGTACCCCTCGGAGCGCAAGCAAACTTGTGGAGATTGCCAACCCAGAACCCGTCAAAGTCGGGAACGGGCGATTCCAGGATCCCTGGCGCATGCGCTCCGTCCACGAGCACGGGAATGCCCTTGGCCGATGCTGCCTCGGCGATGGCCTCTACGGGAAAAGCCCGAGCCGTTGCCGAGGTGATTTGGTCCACCACGATGAGGGCCGTCTTGTTGCTGACTTCTGCCATGACAAGGGCGATTGCGGTCACTGCATCCGCATCCAGCGGCACTTCCGCGATTCGGACCCGACCGCCGTATCTTCCGGCCACCCGGTAAGCCCCGTGCAGTACGGCTCCGTAGGCGTGGTTCGTCATCACGATTTCCGAGCCAGGTGCAAACTCCAGTGAGTTGTACACGGCACTGACCCCGGCGCTGGCGTTTTGGACGAGTGCCACATGCACGGCGTCGACTCCGAGGAACGCGGCAACTTCCGTACGCGCTGCCGCCACCGCGTTGTACTGCCCCATGAACCACGTACAAGGGTTTGCTTCCATGCGGACCTTGAGCTCCAGTTGGAATTCCTGCGCCGCACGGGGAACGGAGCCGTATGAGCCGTGATTCAGGTGGACCTTGGTGGGAGTGAGGCTCCAGTCGGAGGAGGAAGGCTCGCCGTCCGGGGTCATCATGGGACGGGGAGCGGTGAGGTTGCTGGCTGTGTACACAGGGGCCTTCTTGCTCGGAGAGGCGGGACTGTCTGTAAGTTACCTCACACGTGGCGCCAAGACAACAGACAACTTTCCAAAGTCATAAGATGACTTTCCCAAGATTGGCGAGAATCCGAGCAAATTAGCCGCTATACCTCGCAAGAGATAAGATGTCTTGCGATACGAAGTCTGACAAGATGTCATACCACTACTCACTTGCAAAGGTGCTGTAGCGTGTACCGAGTCTGGAGGAGGCGGCTAATTGAGTGCAGTTGAAACGGCCATGCAGGGCCTGCGAAACAAGATCGCCTCCGGCGAACTGCTGCCCGGGCAGAAATGCCCTCCCGAAGCGGAGCTGTGCGCCCAGCTTGGAGTCTCAAGGAGCTCTCTGCGGGAGGCTGTCCGCGCCATGTCAGCACTTGGAATCATGGAGTCGCGGCACGGTTCGGGGACCTATATCTCCTCTTTAGAACCCACCGTCATCCTTCAGAACTTCGCGCTGCTGGTGGACTTGCTTCCCTTGGATGGCCTTTTGGAGCTCTTCGAAATCCGACGATTGATGGAGTCGCACGCCGCGTCCGCAGCTGCCGCAAATGCAACACCTGCCGCCTTGGCTACCCTGACGGCGCTGGTGGCCGGCATGGAAGGCACAGACGACCCTTCCGAATATTCTGAACTGGATTCGCAGTTCCACGAGGAAATCTGCAGGGCAAGCGGTAACGCCACTCTGGCCGGCTTGGTGCGCCTTTTCCGTTCGCGTGGTGGTCACTTCCATATTTTCGACGGCGACGAGGGCACCACTGTGCGTGAAGGGAGCACGGCCGGCCACGCTGCGATTGTGGAGGCGATTGCCCAGCGAAACCCCACTTTGGCTGCGACTGCGATGGCGGCACACATTGCGCAGACTGAAACCTGGCTCAAAAGGTTAAGGCCCGTCCCGCGGCTCACCGACTAATGCGGCTCAGCGGCTAATTAGCGAAGCGGCGTCGGCCGGTGATGATGAACGGCCGACGCGGTTTTCTTTATGAATATCAGTGGTTCCGCAACATTGAAATGATCTCGGACTTCTTCTTGCCGGAGTAGCCCTTGATTCCGAGTTCCTTGGCGCGGGACTTCAGTTTGTCCACAGTCCAGTCGTCGTAGTCTCCGGACTTGCCTCCCTTGCGGCCTACTTCCTGGCGCCCCTGCTTGGCCGCAGCATTTGAAATGCGGGCCGCTTTCTCCTTGGAGGCCCCTTCGTCGCGGAGTTCTTCATATAGCTTCGGGTCCTTCAGACTCGAATTCTTCTTTCCAGGCATGGCGCGCTTCCTTTCTCGTATTGATGTCAGTTTTGCTCACGGTGCATTTCCACTCTTGCCGTTCCCGTTTTGCAGGGCCCGCCGTTGCAGCCAGATGGGCATGCCCACAACGAGGAGCAGCAGGACCAGGATGATGAAACTACCGGCAACCACGGCTGCTGTTCGGCCGGCGGTCACATCGAAGACCAGGGTGGCCGAACCCACAATCAGGATGGCTACGCCTCCCAATGCCCATTTGGTGATGGCGTCCGCGCTGGAGACGAGCGTGGCTTTGAGCCCCCGACGGAAAAGGCGGCGATGCACGCTGACCGGAAGAAGGATCAAAGCAGTTGTCAGGGCTGCTGCCATGACATTGAAGAGGTAGAGGCCGCGCTGCCAATCGTCCAAGTGGTCAAAGCGCGCCTGGAAGGGCAGGGTCAGCAGGAAGCCGCCCAGGATCTGCACGCCGGTCTGGAGCACCCGCAGTTCCTGGATCAGCTCCATCCAGTTACGGTCCATCCGTTCTTCAACGGATTCGTTCCTGCCGGTCCTGGGAACCTGCTCCGGCTCTATCATCCGTACACCTCCAGATAGCTATTGGTGGACGCTGACACTACACCGGACTACGGTCGAACTGTCAGCATTCCTCGAACAATTTTCGGGGCCTCAAAGGATTTCCAAGGAGGAAGAAGTGAGTCAGGACGAACACCGCGTTGACCCGGAAGACGCTGCCGGCGGTTATGGCACACCAACCCCGGAGCAGGAACTGCCCGGACAGGGATCGGAGCGAGAAACACCCGAACGGCCATCGCCGGGAACGCCTCCCGGACCGGGGGAACCACCTGAGGGCAGCCCCACTCCGGAGGACCCGGATACTTCTCCCGTTCCGGAATCGCCGGACGAATTCCCTAATCCACGGGATCCTGACGCGGCACCTCCTCCCACGACGGGCGGCTAAAGCGCCTGTTTGGGTGGGGGTATCCGGTGCCGGAGGTGGCTGTCCGGGTGCCGGATGCGCCGGAGGACTGCCCCTGCCTACAGTTCCACTGCGGTGGGACAGTCCTCACGTTCCGCGGTATTCATCGGCAGGCCGACCATAGTACTTGGCCGGTGCGGGTCATTGTCGCGGTGCGTGCCCTATACCGTATGTCCCCTGCGGCCGGACATGAAGCTGAGCAACCAGCCAATAGCTGCGATAACGAGGAGGACCACGCCTACCCACAGCAGCCAGTTCAGGGCCTGCGAGAAGCCGCCCACCAACAGAAGGACAATTGCAACTACACCAGCAATGATCAGAAGCGTGTTCATGGTCAGCACATTCCTTTCTGGGGGAATCCGCAAAGAATCTTTTGGATTCCTGACTATGCATTCCTATTTACTTCTACGGGTACTTGGGAGCGTTCCACCGCCTCCGAGTACCTTTTATCGCTACCACTTCCGGTCCCCACCATGGGGTGGAGTTCGCCAGATGTGAACAGCAACACTCTTCATTGTACTACTAAGCATCCTTATGAAAGAGTTATTGAAGTCGCCACTTGATGATTGACCCACATCGAAGGAATTCGACATCAGGGTTTTTCGCTTGCACCGACCGTCCAAGGAGAGGAAAACATGAAAGCGTCACAACAGCTTGCAGACAACCTTCAAATCGTCCTGACTGACCTGATCGAGCTACAGCTCCAGGGCAAGCAGGCGCACTGGAACATCGTCGGTCCGAATTTCCGTGACCTTCACCTCCAGTTGGACGAACTCGTTGCCGCCACCCGTAAATTCGCGGACGACACCGCGGAGCGGATGAGAGCCCTTCACGCGCTCCCCGATGGCCGGAGCGGGACCATCTCGGCTGGCACGCGCCTTGAAGAATTCCCGGGCGGTCTGGTCAACACCAAGAACGCCGTCAAGCTGGTGACCGAGCGTGTGGAGAGGGCCGTCCAGACGATGCGGGATGTCCATGACGAGGTGGATGAAGAAGACCCCACAACAGCGGATCTTCTGCACGAATTCATCGCCCGCCTGGAGCAGCTCGTATGGATGATCAACGCCGAAATCATGGGCGCGGGAGCCGCGGTCACGGATCCCGACGAAGCCTAGCCCTGGACTCGATTACTGAAAATGCCAAGGCTTCGGCGAAGCGACCTTTCCAAGCCCGGCATTGAACGGCGCAGGTCAGGTAAAGGCTTCAGCTACAGGTATCCCGACGGGAGCCTGGTAGGCCAAGAGGATCGCCAGCGCATTAATGCGCTGGCGATCCCGCCTGCGTGGACCGAGGTGTGGATCAGTCCCGACAGCAATGGGCACATTCAGGCCACGGGGGTGGACGCTGCGGGTCGAAGCCAATACATGTACCACCCCCGATGGCGCGAACGTAAAGACACCGAGAAGTTCCAGCGGGCCGCGGAATTGGGCTCGGTGCTCCCTGCCGTTCGCCGGGCTGTCACGCTGCACTTGAAAGACACCTCGTCTCCCCGGCAGCAGACCCTGGCCGCAGCCGTGCGTCTCATGGATCTTGGCGCTCTCCGCGTGGGCTCTGAAAGCTATATGCGTCAGAACGGCTCCTATGGACTCACCACGCTCAGGTGCCGGCACGCGCGAATCAAGGACAACGGCGTCGGCCTGAAGTTCCCTGGCAAGAGCGGGCAGTGGTGGGACATCTCCATCCAGGATCCCGCGCTGGCAGCTTTCCTGGGGCCGCTGGCGCGCCGGCCAGGCAAGGAACGGCTGCTGGCCTACCAATCCGATGGTTCATGGGTTTCGATAGATGCTGCCATGATCAACGAGTTTCTGCGCGGAATCGCCGGAGCCGCCTACACCTCCAAGGATTTCCGTACGTGGAAGGGGACCTCGGCGGCGGCCCTGTCCTTGTTGAAGTCCGAAGGCTCCATGACGCGGCCCCAGGCTTTGGTGAAGGCCATGAAGGACGCCGCCCAACTGCTGGGCAACACCCCCACCGTGGCGCGTACCTCCTATGTGGACCCCAGGATCGTGGAGGCCTACCTGTCCGGGGAATTGCAGGCCGTAAGTCCCACCGAGGCCTCGATTGCAGCCTTCCTCATTGGGAAGCAGAGCTAGATCTTCACCAGGCTCATGAAGATGGCTGCCGGGCGGGCGCGGAGCCGACGCGGCCTGCGATGTTGGTGGTACGTTCAGAGCCTACCTGGGAGAACTGGAAGCCGGGGTCGGCCACTGAAGGCGGCCCGCCTTGAGTGGTTTTTGCCTCCCTGGCGCGTGTTGATCAACGTCTGCTGAGTCGGTTTGCCGGCGGCACTTGAAGGTTTGCGGACAGGATACGCAGTGCGTCTTGCGCCAGGGTTTGGACTGGGGGCTCCAGCAATTGCCAGGACCGGTGGCCCGGGTCTTCCAGGACTTTATGCAGCGCCAGAACCCGGGACTTGTCGCTGCCCTTCATTTCCTTGGCGGTGGCCAACGGGTTGTTGATGCTGGCGCACAGGACGACGGCGTCATCCAAATGCCGGTCCTTGTCGCGGGAGTCCTCCCGGTAAGCCGCGCCTTTCATGACCAGGGCGCCCAGCACGTTGGGGATGCTGATGAGAACGGGATCGTCGTCGTCGACGGTCAGCCGACAGTTGACCGTGCGCTGCAGCGCCTGCGTGCCGCCGGATACCTGGAACGGTTTGCGGCCGCCGATCGTCGGCACTCTTTCTGTAGGCATTTGGTCGGCAATCATGACGTCGATCTGCTCCTTGTCGCGGACAAAGCGGTGGGCCGGGGCGTCATGGTCGATGGATTTCTGTAGCGTATAGCCGAGTGTCGACAGGACGGCGATTACCGACGCCGTCGTTGCCGCCCCGGTTTCAACGTGCAGCACAATGTCAACGTCCGCGGTGGGTCGGGAGGCGGCCAGCCCAGCTGCGGCGGAGTGAAGCTGGACCATGAGACCACCTACGAGCGTCCATTGAGTGGAGGGTAGTGCCCTGGCCAGTTCAACACACTGCGGCCACGGCGTGCCCCAGCCACCCGGTGGAACGGGGATGTCCCAGACTGGCCGGCCAGAGGCCATGACCACTTCCGTCAGGTCAGGTTCAGCCATGGAGCAGCTTGTCGATGACGCGCTGGCCAGCGGTGCGTTCCCGGGTGGCCAGGGAGCCCATGAGGTCCACAGCGATGGCGGCCACGGGTACGCGTCCTTCAGTGAACGGTTCCTCCAACCCGACTTCGTGGATTATGGCGTTGCCGTCTGCGTCTTCAACCAGTCCGAAGGCATTGGCGAGGGACCGGGCATCCCCACTCATGACATAGCCTTCCGCGAGCCCGCTACCTCCTGACAGGCCGAAGGTTTCCGCGGTGGATCTGTCCCGCATGGCAGAGGCGCCGCTGGCAATAAGGTGATCGTTCAGCCGGTCCACGGCCTCCCGCGTGGCGCGGTACCGGATGGTGTGGTCTTTGTGCCGCGCGAGGGAACAGACGGCGTTTGCGTCCAGTGTACGGAGACGGCTTTTGAGGCGGGACTTCTCGGACGCGGATACCCAGTTGGGGTCTTGGCCGGAGAGCAGTGCTAACGCCGCCCATGCTGTTTTCGCTGTCCAGGGCCTACCCCTGCGGGTACCCGTGATAGCCAGACGTTCGACCGATGAGGGCTCGATCAGGATGGTCTTGCCTGCCGTTCCCGCAGGCATCAGCTGGCCCGAATCAATCAGTCGGTGGATGGACATCTTGCTTCGACCCAGGCGTTCGGCAGCCTCAGCAACCGTCAGCTCACGCCTCTTCCTCATGGACTAACCGTTACATGTGTAACTAATAGTGTCAATACGCTAATAGTTACACATGTAACGGTATCTGCACGTCTCGTCTACAGCTAGCCCCGCGAGAGCGGCTAAGAGCGCTCCCTTCAAATGGTCTTACTCGGCGTCGTGGTCCGTTTCGAGGATCTTCACCAGGCTGTCCAGGGCTGCTTCTGCGCCTTCGCCTTCGGCGCGCAGCACTACCACGTCGCCGTGGGAGGCGCCCAGGCTCATGAGGGACAGGATGCTCGCTGCGTCCATGGCGTCATCGGCCGGCTCGCCTTCACGGGCGATCGTGACCTCGATGTCAAGGTCTCCTGCGGCTTCAGCGAAGATGGCTGCCGGACGGGCGTGGAGGCCGACGCGGCTTGCAATGGTGGCGGTACGTTCAGGCATTGGTGCTCCTTTGATGTGGGTGGTTGTGGGGAAGTCTAGAGGCCGAGCTCGTTCAGGATGGGTAGCTGGGCCCGGACCGCGCTGCGTGCCGCGGCTGCGTTGGGGGCCGCCAGGGCGGTCGCTGCGAGTTGTTGCGCCTGGGCAACAGTCACCGTGGCAAGTACGGTGGCGACGGCGGCAAGCGCCCGGGCGCTCATTGACAGCGTCGCCACGCCAAGTCCAACGAGTACGACGGCGAGGGCCGGGTCCGCTGCTGCCTCACCGCAGACGCCAACCGGCTTTGCGGTGCCGGTTTCGCCGCTGACCTGGGCGGCGCCGTCGGCCGTTAGCTTGACCAGCTGCAGAACTGCCGGCTGCCACGGATCGTTCAGGGTGGCGAGGGGCCCAAGCTGGCGGTCTGCTGCCATGGCGTACTGGGTGAGGTCATTGGTGCCCAGGGAGGCGAAACTGACTTCGCGCAAAACTGTGGCGGCGGTGAGCGCTGCCGACGGGACTTCCACCATGACGCCCGGGGTTTTGAGCCCGGCGGCGGCGCAAAGTGTGGCAAACCGCGCGGCCTCGTCCGCCGTCGAGATCATGGGTGCCATGACCCAGACCTCGGCGTTGTTGGCTGCTTCGGCGGCGGCAATGGCCTCGAGCTGCCGTTCGAGGACACCGGGGGACGTGAGGTCCGTGCGGTATCCGCGGACACCGAGAGCGGGGTTCGGTTCGTCGGCATTGGTGAGGAACGGCAGGGGCTTGTCCGCGCCCGCGTCCAGGGTCCTGACCACAACTTTCTTACCCGGGAAGGCTGCAAAGACCGCCCCGTAGGCCGCGATCTGTTCCTCCACCGAGGGTTCGTCGTCCCGATCCAGGAAGCAGAATTCCGTGCGCAGAAGTCCAACGCCCTCGGCGCCGGCGTCTGCCGCTTTGACCGCATCCGCGCCAGTGCCAACGTTTGCCAACAACGGCACCCGGAAACCGTCTGCCATGGTGTTGTTCCCGCTGAAGGCCGTCAGCGTGGAAGCCTGTGTGGCCCACGCTTTGGCAGCCAACCGCAGGTCTTCACCGGGCTCAACGGTGATGGTGCCTGCGGCGCCATCCACGTAAACCTCAGTGCCGTCCGCAATCTCGTCTACGCCTGGAGCAGCGACTACGGCGGGCAAGCCAAGAGCGCGGGCAAGGATGGCTGTGTGCGACTGAGGTCCGCCGCTGGAGGTAATCAGCGCGACTACCTTGGAAGGGTCCAGCGTTGCAGTATCAGCAGGCGCCAGGTCCTCAGCCGCCAGAATGAAGGGGACATCAGAGGCGGGAATCCCAGGTGCTGGCAGGCCCCGAAGCTCAGACACGATGCGTGCCCGGACATCGAGGACGTCCGCCACGCGCTCGGCCATGTACCCGCCCAGGCCCTTGAGGGTCTCAGCTACCGTTCCGCCAGCCTCCCAGATTGCACGTTCAGCAGTCCGTGCACCGCCTGGAGCCTCGGGAGACAACAGCTTGATGGCCGATTTCACCAGCATGGGGTCGGCGGCCATCAAAGCCGTTGCTTCCAGGACTTCCTTGCCTTCTCCGTTGGCCGTAGCCGCACGGGCCCTCAGTTCCGCCTGGACCGCTTTGGCAGCGTCCTTGATGCGCTGCCCCTGCGATTCAACCGTGACGTCGGCAGGAATGTTGACGTTCGCGTGCGGTTCCTGGACCGGTTTCGGCATCTGCTTTACCGGTGCCAGGACGCGCCCGGGAGCTACGCCTACGCCTGAGAAGGTCTGCATGTATCTGGTCCTCTGATTGCTTGGGTGCTGTTGGGCTGACGGGGTATCTGCCGGCGCTTACACGCCTGCTGGGACTTACACGCCTGCTGGGACGGGAACTGCCTCGGCCTCAACCGGCTTGCGGACAGCCCAGCGCTTGAGGGCAATCACCAAGAGGGCGGTGATGACCACACCGACAGCGATCGACAGGAAGAACAGCAGGAAATTGTCGATTGCGAAGAACACGAAGATGCCACCATGCGGAGCCTTGGACGTGACCGCAAATGCCATGGACAGGGCACCGGTTACGGCACCGCCCACCATGCTGGCAGGGATGACGCGGAGCGGGTCAGCAGCGGCGAACGGGATGGCGCCCTCGGAGATGAACGATGCACCCAGAAGCCATGCGGCCTTTCCGTTTTCACGTTCAGCCAAGGAGAACAGCTTCTTGTCCAGCACCGTAGCCAAGGCCATGGCGAGCGGCGGAACCATGCCCGCTGCCATCACTGCGGCCATGATCTGCCACGGTGCCTGGTTTGCCACGGTGGCGGTACCGAGACCGGCAACAGCGAAGGAGTAGGCAACCTTGTTGACAGGGCCACCGAGGTCGAAGCACATCATCAGGCCAAGGATGACGCCGAGGACGATTGCGCCAGCGCCGGTCAGGCCCGAAAGGCCGGTGTTGAGTGCCTTGGTCAGTGCCACGATCGGTGCGCCGAGGATCAGGAACATCAGGCCGGAGGCCACCAAGGAGGCGAGCAACGGAATAATGACCACAGGCATCAGGCCACGCAGCCAGCGGGGAACATCGAGCTTGCCGATCTGGAAGGCGATGTAGCCGGCCAGCAGACCACCAACAATGGCTCCCAGGAAGCCTGCACCCATGAACCCGGATACAGCGCCGGCAACAAAGCCGGGGGCAATGCCGGGACGGTCAGCGATGGCGTAGGCGATGTAGCCGGCCAGCGCGGGAACCAGGAATCCGAGGGACAGTGCGCCGATCTTGAACAGCACGGCACCGATGTAGGCGCCCAGCGGACCCCAGGCATTGTTCGGGAACTCGGTGGGCAGGTTGAAGATGTTGTTCTCAACCAGCATCTTGTCGGCGAAGCCCGTGATCTCGTAACCGCCAAGCAGGAAGCCAATGGCAATCAGCAGGCCACCACCGGCTACGAACGGGATCATGTACGAAACACCCGTGAGGAGTGCGCGCTTCAGCTTCTGGCCGATGTGCTCACCCTTTTCCTCAGCAGCACGCTCGGCCTGCTCTTCGGCACCAAAGTGCGGGACGCGGCGTGCGTGCGGGTCATCCGCAGCGGCCAACGCTTCCTGGACCATCTTGGTGGGTTCATCGATGCCTCGCTTGACCGGAGCGTTGATGACCGGCTTTCCGGCGAAGCGCTCCTTGCCACGGACATCTACGTCGACAGCGAAAATCACTGCGTCGGCAGCGGCGATGATGGCCGGATCCAGCGGCTTGGCGCCGGAGGAACCCTGGGTCTCAACCTGGAGGTCGACGCCCATTTCCTGGGCTGCGGCAACCAGCGAGTCAGCCGCCATGTAGGTGTGGGCGATGCCGGTGGGGCACGCGGTCACAGCGACGATGCGCTTGGGTCCGGCAGCCGCCGTCGTGGTCGATGCGGCAGTAGCTCCAGCGGCAGCGGGTGCCGCTGCAGGTTCGGAGGCCGCGGCGGCCGGCTTGTCAGCCAAGGCTCCATCCACGAGGTCCACGATGTCCTGCTCAGTGGCTGCGGCGCGCAGCGCTGCCGTGAAGTCCTTTTTGATGAGGGAGCGGGCCAGCTTGGAGAGCAGCTTCAGGTGCTCCTGGTCAGCGCCGTCCGGGGCTGCGATGAAGAAGATGAGGTCAGCCGGGCCGTCCTTGGCGCCGAAGTCCACCTTGTGGGACAAACGGGCCATGGCAAGGGCGGGCTCGGTGACTGCGGCCGAGCGGCAGTGCGGAATCGCTATGCCGCCGGGGACGCCGGTAGCGGTCTTCTGCTCGCGGGCGAAGGCATCCGTGAAGAGCCCTTCAACCTCGGAAGCACGGCCAGCAGCGGCGACTTTGCCGGCCAGAACGCGGATGACGTCGGCAGGGGAGTCGCCCAGGTTCTGGTCGAGGGTGACCAATTGGGGTGTTATCAGCTGAGTCACTGTTAGTCCTTCTGGAGGGCCGTGATGGTTACGGCGTTGGGGGTTGTCTGGTGGACTGCAGGGACAGTGGAGCCCGGCAGCGAAGCAGCAGCGGCACCATGTGCCACGGCCTGACGAAGGCAGTCCTGGGCGGAACCGCCTTGGATAGCAGCCAGCAAGTAGCCGGCCAGTGCAGAATCCCCGGCACCCACCGTGCTGACGGCCTGGATGGGAGGATGCGTGGCAAGCCACGCCCCATCAGCCGTCACCAGGATTGCGCCCTTGGATCCGAGTGTTGCCAGAACGGCGCCCACACCGCTTTCGACGACGGCGGCAGCAGCTTGGGCGGCTCTTGCCGGGTCTGCTTCCAGTTCGTCAGCGGTTGAGACGATGGTGAAACCGGCAGCGGCAGCGAGCTCTGCGAGCTCTTCCGCGTTGGGCTTGAGGAGATCGGGTTTTCCTGCAGCATCGCCTTTCAAAGCTGCCGCAAGCGGAGCCCCGGAAGAGTCGATGGCGATGCCGGGGATGGCCGACCCATCAGTGTTCGACCGGAGGCGACGAGCGATTGTGGCGTAGAAATCCGCAGGCACTCCTGGTGGGAGCGAACCGGCGAGAACCACCCAGCTGGCGCCACGGGAGCGCTCCAGCAACAGCCCGATCAGGGCTTCCTGCTGTTCGTCGCTCAACTCCGGGCCGGGTTCGTTGATCTTGGTCGTGACGCCATCCGGTTCGGTGAGGGTGACGTTGCTGCGTAGCGCCTGACCGATGGGTAGGGCAGCGAACGGCACACCGGCGTCGTGCAGTCCGGAAAGTACCGGATCCGAGTCAGCGCCCGGAAGGACGGCTAGTGTTTCCAGGCCCGAGGCCACCAGGGCGCGGGAAACGTTGACGCCTTTTCCGCCCGACTCCTGGTGGACGGCGACAGCGCGCTGTACCTCGCCGCGGGCGAGAGGTGCCGGAAGTTCGACTGTGCGGTCCAGGCTTGGATTGGCCGTCAGTGTGACGATCATGCGATCACCACGTCAACGCCGGCGTCGGCCAAGGCTGCGCTGAGTTCAGCGGAGGGTTCACTGTCTGTAATCAAAGTGTCAACATCCTTCAGGGTGGCGAACTGGACCAATGTCTCGGCGTCCAGCTTGGAAGAATCGGCCAATGCCACAACGCGGCGGGCTGACTTGACGAAAGCGGCTTTTACCGCGGCTTCTTCAGGATCGGGCGTGCTTAGCCCGAAGGTGGGGTGGATGCCGTTTGCGCCGACGAAGGCGATGTCCGGACGAAGCTTGAAGGCGGCCTCCACCGTGGACTGTCCCACCGCGGCCTGGGTCAGACCGCGGACGCGGCCGCCCAGGATTTGGAGGGCGATGCCGGCTGTGGAGGAGAGTTTGCCCGCGATGGGAATGGCGTGGGTGATGACCACGAGCTCTTCGTTGCCGTTGGCTGCGGGTGTGCGCTGGGCGAGCAGGTCTGCCAGGGTTTCCGTTGTGGAGCCGGCGTCCAGCAGGATGCTCCCCGTGGTGAGTTCCGGAATCAGGGCGAGTGCGGCAGTTGCGATGCGGTGTTTCTCGGATTGGCGCTGGATGGCGCGCTCAAGGATGCTTTCCTCGCGGGTGCTCAAGCGGTCCGAAGGGACGGCCCCACCATGAACGCGGCGCAGGCTCCCCGAAACTTCGAGAGCTGCGAGATCACGGCGGATGGTCTCCGTGGTGATGCTGAAACGGTCGGCGAGGTCGGTGACGCTCACCCGTCCGCGCTCGGCGACGAGTGCGGAGATCAGTTGTTGGCGCTCTTCAGCGAACACTTACCCTCCATTGCGGTAAAGCCATTTGTTAGTGCAGCCGCATCAGTGACTGCTGTCACAACGATGTGGAATTGCTTGACTCTATCTTTGTTTGTGTTGGTAAGTCAATAGAAATCAACATAAACAAAGATTGCATGTGGTGGGATGCTCGGCTCGCGGGTGCCTTCGGGGCGCGCCAAAGGGCATGCCGCACTCCCTGTAGTGCGACATGCCCTTGCATCGGATCCTGACTGGGGGATTTGCCGGGATCCGGTCTATGGGGGGAAACCTCCTAAAGAGGCGGTTGTCCAGGACCCGGCGGCGCCGGGGGTGACGGCACGGTTGGCCCCGGCGTTGGGTCTGGGACCGGGGGAGGCCCTGGTTCCGGAAGGGGAACGGGCTCCGGTGTGGGTCCCGGTTCCCTGGTGGGATCGGGATGTGAAGGGTCCGGCGGGAAGTCACTCAAGGTCAAACGCCCCGTAGGTGGGTGGCACGCCGATGAAGCTCGCGCGCGACACTCGGGGAGTACCTGTTGATATCCCACCCGGAGGCGGGGTAATCGATCGGAAGATTGTCTGGGTCCGGCGGATCCGGAAGCTTGTGCTTTCTAACCGGCCTGTGATCAGTCCCGGTAACTGGAGACTCGTCCTTCTTTGAATCGGTCTGCATGTTTTCCCTTCCTGTTCCTCTACCTCTGTTAAAACTTGCTTCGTTGCTGATGGCGCGTGATTACCGCATCTAGTCCGGGATTTCCATGCGGAAGCCGCACGGGCAGCGGAGGATGCGGGTATTGATGATGACCTCGTACATGCGTAGTTGGCCCCCAGGCTTCAGGACAAGCGGGGCCTGGATCCGCCGTAGCTCGCAGCTACTGGTCCTCATGGGTTCCCCGCAGTGCAAGTACTGGCCCCCGAACTGCAGTATTCCCTGGGAAACCCCGGGGCGGTTCAGGACGACGGCCACCCTTTGTACCGTGGCGGTCTGGTCGTAGGAGTAGTTGCAGGCGTGGCATTCGTAGGCCACATCTACCGTGTTCGGGGTGGGAGGGTAATGCGATTGGATCGAATCCACCACCAAATGTTGGTCGGTATTGCAGCGTGTACACCATAGGGGTTCGTCTGGTTGGTGGGCTTCGTCGGGAACTCTGGACTCGGGCTGGGCCGACATGGGATTTACCTCTGCATTGTTAATGCGGGGTGCCCGTCTGCATGAGCTGTAAAGCCTGTCCGACGATGCGGACTCTAGCTAGATTGTGCACATAGGAGCACCGCAGATGCAAGGTTTTCGGTGCTTGTTCTTCAGGGGGTGACGAGTTGGCTCCGGACGATCGTAAACTGAATCATGGACGAAATGCGCGTTGATTTTGCGGTGCCGGACGATGTCCCAACGGCGCCGGATATTGCCCCATCGCCTGACGACGTTTCGGTGCCTGAACAACTTCAGGACTTGGTGATCGACAGCGATGATGTAGCGGGATTCCTGCACGATCTTGCCGTCTTCTCCGCGGCCTCCGTTTCCGAAACTGTAGGCCTGGACGTCCTGTGCGGCATCACTTTGAGCAGGCGACGCCGCTCTGCCACTGTGGCCGGAAGTACCCATGAAGCGAGGCTGATCGATGAAGTTCAGCAAGCTTACGGTGATGGCCCGTGTCTGGAGGCCATGCGCAGCCATACCACAGTGCATGTACCCGATACTTCCACCGAGGAAAGATGGTCCGAGTACTGCACCGTCATCGCGGAACGCGGGCACCTTTCAGCCCTTTGCGTCCCGCTGGAGTTGGATGAGGGGGCAACTGCAGCCCTGAACTTCTTTGCCCCGAAGGCCCATGTCTACGACGAAGAGACAATCCGGAATTGTGAGCTGTACGCCAGCCAGGCCGAGCGTTCGCTGAGGCTGGCCGTGAGGATTGGCGTTAAGCAGCAGCATGCTGACGACCTCCAGACGGCAATGCAGTCGAGGACAGTGATTGACTTGGCCTGCGGCATCATTATGGGCCAAAACCGCTGTAGCCAGGATGAGGCCTTCAAGATCCTTACCAAGGCTTCCAATGGCCGCAACCAAAAACTTAGGGATGTGGCTGAGCAGCTCATCAAGGCTGTGGCGGAGCAAGCTCCGGTGGCCCACTTTGAGCCGTAGGAGGCTGCGGCGGACCTTGCGCACTTGTGACGCCCGCCACTAATGAACTACATTCATAGGTGGGTTAAGCAGATAGCCCTTGGAGACTCATGACCTGAAGCCATCCAAGATGGTACAAGAACTGCACCTCAAGCTGTGGCCACAATCGGCCGGCTCGCCGCGTGCATCCATGCAGGCCTCCTCGAGGAGCAATCAGCTTCTCCCGACGCGATTCAATATGTTGTCGGAACCCACCTCGCGGTGGATACGTGCATAAAGGAGAATGGCAATGACGCTTGGATCCCCTATTCCCGCCCCTAAACCCATGGTTGGGGCGAAACCCGCAACTTTTGACACCGCCACACGGCCTTGGTGCACAGTTTGCGATACTGACTCGTACATTTTCGTTGAGACCGTTGTAGAAGCAGAGCCGAACCAGTCCGAAATCGTTGAAGTCAGCTACACCTGCAGTGAGTGCGATACGTTTTACGCCCACCCCGTGCCCCTTGCTGAACTAGTACCGGAGATCCAAACCGAATTCCTGTCTACGTCCGCAGCCGGACTGTGGTTCAGCTGCACGCACTGTGGCGAGCCCATGACGTTGGGACGCCCCTCGGAGAGCATCATCGAGCCACCCCGGAGCACCGACGACTTGGGCGGCCCGAGCCTGTTCGAGGTCTACCTGCAAACGCAGGTGCTTCATTGCCGCTGCGGTTTCCAGATGGAGGTTCCGCGCCACGTGGGGTAACCACGGCCTCTAATTTCATTACTGCGGGGGAGGGTAGCTATGCGCACGTTTGGCGTCGAAGAAGAGTTGCTGATCGCAGATCCTGTTGACGGGATGCCGCTTCCGCTTGCGGCCGGCATTCTGGACCTGGCTGCCCAACCCCACATGAACACGGCAAGTTATCCGGAAGCCGGGGATTCCCTCAAGTCCGAGTTCAAACAGGAACAGATTGAGGTGAATTCCCGGCCTTGCCGGACGGCAGCGGAGCTTCGCGACGAGATCCGCCTTGGACGGGCATTGGCCGACTCGGCTGCGCGGACCTTGGGAGCCAGGGTGGCAGCCTTGGCCACGCCCCCGGAATTCCACGCGACGCCCACCCTGGGCAATCAACGCTATGCAACCATGGGAACCGAGTTTGGCCTTATCTCGCGCGAGCAGCTCACGTGCGGATTCCACGTGCACGTGGCCATCGAATCGCCGGATGAAGGCGCGGGCGTCCTGGACAGGATGCGCCAATGGCTGCCTGTGCTCCTTGCCTTAAGTGCCAATTCTCCATTTTGGATGGGCTCCGACACAGGCTTTGCCAGTTACCGGACCCAAATTTGGAACAGGTGGCCCACGGCCGGGCCTATGGATGTCTTCGGCTCGGCGGAGGGCTATCGTGAGGTGCTGGGGCATCTTCTAGGCACTGGCGTCCCCTTGGACGAGGGCATGATTTACTTCGATGCCCGCCTTTCCAGAGGCCATCCCACCGTTGAACTCCGCATCGCCGACGTCTGCCTGTACGCCGAAGACGCACTCACCATCGCCGTGATTGCCCGGGCTTTGGTGGAGACTGCGGCGACACAATGGCGGCAGGGGGAGCCGCCGTCGGACGCGTTGACGAGCCTGTTGCGCATGGCCAACTGGCGGTCCAGCCGCTTTGGCATCAACGATCAACTGATTCACCCAATGGACCACCGGCCATATCCTGCTGCGGATGTGGCGGGGGCCTTGTTGAGGCACGTTCGCGGGGCGCTGACTAAGTCCGGGGACCTGGCACTCGCACGGTCCGGCGTGGCGAAGATCCTGCGTCGTGGCACGGGTGAACGTCTCCAACGTCAGGCTTACAGCCGGCGGCTTAGGCTCTCCGATGTCGTTTCTGCTGCCATCGCCTCGACCCATGAGTACGGCGAACGCTCAAGCGCAGGCCTGTTGAGCCACTAATTGGTGGCTGAGGTACTCACATTCCGTGGAAAGCACGACGGCGGCAGGCCGGTAAGTGCGCCAGTCACCTGCCGTCGTCGTACCGATACTTGGGTGTTAGCCCTGATTGATGCGGATCATGTTCCCGGACGGATCGCGGAAGGCGCAGTCGCGGGGACCCCACGGCTGAACAATCGGCTCCTGGAGCACTTCGGCGCCCGACGCGCGCAGCTTTTCAAACGTGGCGTCGAGATCGTCCGTGTTGAAGACGAGCATGGGCATGACGCCCTTGGTGAGCAGCTCCTGGATGGCGTCGCCGTCAGCCTGCGAGCGGCCGGCGTGCGGAGGGGACAGAACGAGTTCGAGGTCCGGCTGGGCATCGCTGCCGAGGGTAACCCAGCGCTGGCCGTCCGAGCCGACGTCGTTCCGGACTTCCAAGCCGAGTGCGTCGCGGTAGAAGGCGAGCGACTCATCGACATCGTTGACAGTAACGTGTGCGTACTTCAATGAAATGTTCATGTCTCACACGCTATTGCAGCTGCGAGGCGGGCGCTTCTTCAATCCTGCTCAGGTTCTTAGTGCCGTTTCTTTCAGGGCGCGTTTGCTGCTTCGCGATGCAGGTGGGCATCGCCTTCACCGCATGGTGCTCGCCTGAGCGATATTCGCTGGGCGTCACGCCGACGATCTCAGTGAAGCGTGAACTGAAGGAGCCCAAGGAGGTACAGCCCACCTCCATGCAAGCGTCGGTAACGCTGGTTCCGGCCCGCAGCAGGGCCATGGCCCGTTCGATGCGCCGGGTCATGAGGTAGTTGTAAGGCGATTCACCGTATGCGGCCTTGAACTGGCGGGAGAAATGCGCTGGAGACATGAGAGCCCCGGCCGCCATGGTGGGCACATCCAAAGGCCGCGCGTACTCCCGATCGATGAAATCGCGGGCGCGCCGCAGATGGGCCAGGTTGGCCAGTTCCTGCGGTGTCATGGGGCCAGTCTACTAGGCTCGTCCCATGGATTCAGTCGTCTGGTCGAAGCCCGAAAACCAGCGTGGGGGCACGCCGTTGCTGGTGATGATGCATGGCTACGGCACCAGCGAGCAGCGCATGGTGGATCTGTTTCCAGCACTTCCCGCGGAATTCACCTGCGCGGCCCTTCGCGGCCCGAAGGAAATTGGCGACCACTACGGTTGGTTCCTCCTGGACTACTTCCTGACAATCGACTTCGCCGATGTCATCACTTCCACCAACTCAGTTTTCAACTGGATCAACACCGTGAAAGAGAACCACAGCAGCGTCAGCCTGCTCGGCTACTCGCAGGGAATGGCTATGGCCAGCACGCTGCTGCGGCTGAGGCCCCACGCTTTCAAGGCAACGGTGGGCTTGTCTGGTTTCGTCCTGGACAACGACCTCTTGGCACTGAGTGAATCCTTTGATTCACCTCCGCCGTTCTTTTGGGGCCGTGACAAGGCAGACCCCGTGATCAACGAAGACGCCATCGCCCACACCGAAGAGTGGTTGCACGCGAATGTAGCCCTGACGGCGCGTACCTACCCGGGGATGGGGCACAGGATTGAGCCTGCGGAGCTGGTGGATGTCAGTGCGTTCCTCCGGTACTACGTGCTAAGCGGGCCGTAGGGCCCTGAAGCAGGCCTCTGGATTAGACGGCATCGGTCCGCCAGAATCAACCTTTCCGTGAGATTCGCGTCACAAATTCGCATTCGGCCACACACTATTGAATGACAAAATTGTAAGCGCTTACACTTTTGGCTTGCGGCCCGCCCCAACAGGACTTTCCCATGCGTGCCGCGCCGTTCTCATAACGTGTCTTCGAGTATGGAAAGGGTTGAGGCCGTGTTGCATGGTTAGGACTCACAGAGTGACAATCCAGGACGTTGCAGTCCTCTCCGGATTGTCCATTTGTACGGTGTCCAGGGCTCTGAGGAATCTCCCCAACGTTTCCGAAAAGGCCCAACGGCAAGTGGCGGAAGCCGCAAACAAGCTGGGCTACAAAGCCTCGGCAGCAGCATCAAGACTGGCCGGTGGCAGCACGGGTTCCGTGGCCATCGTCGCCCCCACCGCCACAGCGTGGTTCTTTGCGCAGGCCGTGGAAGCGGCAGAGGAGGTCTTCGGCGACAGCGGCTACGACACCGTCCTGATCAGCCTTCGCAACAAGGCCAGCGTCCGTAAGCAAGTCTTCGGCGACGTTGAGCGGCTGGCGCAAAGGGTGGACGGGTTGCTGCTGCTCAACGTTGACCTCGACCCGCAGGAAGTGGAAGCTTTGGAGGCTTCCGGGCTGGCAGTTGCCAGCGTGGGCATGCGGAATGTTCCGTGGGACAATGTTGGTATCGATGACGAGCACGCAGCTTGGCAGGCCACCCAACACCTGCTGGGACTGGGCCATTGGGACTTGGCCGTTCTCTCGAGCAATGAACACTCCGTTGTGACTGAGACCCCGCGGTTCCGCGGCTTCAGGCGTGCACTGGATGAACACCACCTCACCGTCCACCCGGACCTTGTGGTGGCTGCTGGGCCAAGCATCGACGACGGCCGCCGGGCAATGACCGAACTCATCACCCGCGGGGCACGGCCCACGGCGGTGTTCGCCCATTGCGACGAAGCAGCGTTCGGAGCGCTGATGGCGTTGCGTGAGCATGGCCTCTCCGTCCCCAAAAATGTGTCCGTGATCGGAATCGATGACCATCCCATGAGCTGGTTTCTTGGGCTCAGCACCGTGGCACAACCCGTTGCCGACCAAGGTGCCTTCGCCGCGAACCTGCTGTGTGAACGACTCCTGAATACAGATCCCCCCAACCAATCCTCCAATCACTTGCTCGATACCAAGCTCATCGAACGCAAAACCACGCGCCACAAGCGCTGAACGGAACTATGCACATGACTGATCTTCGTAATGCCTGGACTGGCGCTTCGGCGCTCTTGTTCGACCTCGACGGCGTGCTGACGCCCACTGCCGTGGTGCACGAGCAAGCATGGCAGGAACTCTTCGATGGCTACCTTGCCGAGGCAGGCCACCCGCAGGGATACCAGGAAAGCGACTACTTCGATCACATCGACGGCAAGCCACGCTTCGACGGCGTCCGGGACTTCCTGACCTCGCGCGGCATCACGCTGCCGGAAGGGCCGCTGGATGACGCCACCACGAATGAAACCGTGCAGGGCCTGGGAAACCGCAAGAACGCAATCTTCAACGAGATCGTGGACACGCGCGGCGTAGAGCCTTTCCCAGGCTCGGTAAAGTTCATCAACGCCGCGCTCGAGTTGGGACTCAAGGTCGCCGTCGTGTCCTCGTCACGGAACGCCCCCGCCGTACTGAAGGCAGCCGGACTTGACCACCACTTCACGGTGGTCGTCGATGGTCAGGTAGCCGCCGCCGTCGGACTTCCGGGCAAGCCGGATCCGGCCACGTTCACCTACGCAGCTTCCCTGCTGGACGTCCCCACACAGGAATGCATCGTGGTGGAAGACGCCGTTTCCGGCGTCCAGGCGGGCAGCGCCGGCAACTTCCAGGCCGTCATCGGCGTGGACCGCGGCGCCGGCCGCCAAACACTGCTCGACGCCGGCGCCACCCTTGTGGTCGATGACCTCAACGATCTTCTCTGACCCTACTTTTCGAAGGACCTCTTTAGCCCATGGCACTCATCAGCTCTGATCGGCTGCGCTTTCCCTGCGAGCCTTGGAAGCTCGTGGAAAGTATCCACGTCCCCGGGGACGAGGGAACCCTGGAAACGCTGTTCGCCCTTGGCAACGGCCACCTTGGCGTCCGTGGGGCCCATTCCACGCGGGGCGACGGCGAGCTTCCCGGAACGTTCATCAACGGATTCCACGAGATCTGGGACATCAAGCACGCCGAGAACGCATACGGTTTTGCCCGTACCGGCCAGCGGATTGTGTACGTCCCGGACGCCAATAATTTCACGGTATCAATCGATGGCGAGCCCCTGAGTCTGGCCGAATCCACGGTGCTGGACTACCACCGAAGTGTGGACTTCTCCACAGGCGTCTATGAGGAAACCACCACGTGGGCTTGCCGCTCTGGCGCTACCGTCACCACGTTGGAGCGGCGCGCCGTCGGGTTCGATTCGCGCGGATGTCTTGGCCTGGAACTGTCCGTGAGCGCTGACCGCGACGTGTCGGCGGACATCGTTTCCGGCGTCGTAAACCGCCAGGACCAGCCTGTGGAGGACCACTCGGTCCATGACCCCAGGCGATCCGGCCGGCACGCCGGCCGTGTCCTGTTGCCGCTGCACCTCCAGGGCGCCGATGGCTCATTGCGCCTGGCGTGGGAGACCTCGGAATCCCGCCAGCGCATCGCCATGGCCGTGGATCACTGGATCTCCGCGGAAGGCCAGCCCTTCGAGACTGTCGTCGCAGAGGACGAATCATCCGTTCGCTACGTCCTGGCCATCAACAGCGGCGAAGCGTTCCGTCTGGAGAAAACCGTCAGCTACGTTGTGGCCGGGCGCACACTGGCGGACGACGACGACGGCGGCGAGAGCCTGGCGGCGGACGCCGAGGCCAACCTGGTGCCGTTCTCCGAGATCCTCGCGCAGAGCCAGGCCCACTACAGCCAGTACTGGACCACCGCGGATGTGGCCATCGGCGGCCAGCCCGAACTCCAGCAAGCCGTGCGGTGGGCCCTCTTCCAGCTTGCGCAGGCAACAGCCCGCGCCGGGGTCGCCGGCATTCCTGCGAAGGGCGTCAGTGGCTCCGGGTATGAAGGCCACTACTTCTGGGACCAAGAGGTCTACCTGCTTCCTTACCTGACGTACACCAATCCTGACGGTGCCCGGAAGGTGCTCGAATCACGGCACGCCATGCTTCCGGACGCGCGTGTCCGCGCCAAGGAACTCAGCGTGGACGGAGCTCTGTTCCCATGGCGCACCATCAACGGGCTGGAAGCGAGTGCCTACTACGCGGCCGGAACAGCCCAATTCCACATCGCAGCGGCCATCGCTTTTGCCGCCAACCGGTACGAGTGGGCCAGCGGCGACGCCAGCTTCCGCGCCGACATCGGTGCCGACCTGCTGATTGAGACGGCACGCATGTGGGTCTCCCTGGGCTTCTTCGGAAAGGATGGCCTCTTCCACATTCACGGCGTCACCGGGCCGGATGAATACACCGCCGTTGTCAACGACAACCTCTACACCAACGTTATGGCGCGGTTTAACCTCCGTGCCGCGGCTGCCTTGGAACACGAAGGCATCGCTGACACGGAACGTTTGGTGTGGCGCCAAGCTGCCGAGCGCATGTCCCTGCCCTACGATCCCCACCTGGAGGTCTTCAGCCAGGACAACGACTTTATGACCTTGGAGCCGTGGGATTGGAATACGCCCAAGTCCAAGTACCCCCTCCTGCTGAACTTCCACCCCTTGGTGATCTACCGGCACCAGGTCCTTAAGCAGGCCGATACAGTGCTGGCCATGTTCCTCCAGTGGCAAGACTTCTCAGCCGAGGAAAAGCAGCGCGCCTTCGACTTCTATGACCCCATCACCACCGGCGACTCCACCCTCTCCGCCTGCGTGCAGGGCATCATGGCTGCCGAAGTTGGGTATGGCGACGTCGCGCTGAAGCACTTCACCGAAGCGTTGTTCATTGACTTGGACAACTCACATGGCAACACGATCGATGGCGTCCACATCGCCTCCACCGGCGGAATTTGGAGCTCGTTGGTCTGCGGTTTCGCCGGAATGCGTGATCAGGGCGAGGTACTGCGCTTCGATCCGCGGCTGCCCGTGGAGTGGGAAGGCCTCTCCTTCAGGCTCAAGGTCCGTGGCCGTTTGCTGTCTGTGGAACTCGTTCAGGGATCCATCGCGCTCGCGCTCGTTTCCGGTTCCGGTTACAGCGATGAGCCGCTGCTGATTCGGGTTCGGGATCACGACGTCACCGTCAGCGCGGACACCATCACGGTGCCGCTGGACACGGTACCCGTCCCGCCGCCGTCGATCTTTCCCAGCGTCTTCCCGACCGCAGGACTGCCGATCGTTCGGGCATAGACCGGCACGGCTCTTTGGGCTGGTCGCAGCATTAGCGGTTGTTCCCCGCCGTGGGAACAACCGCTAATGCGCCTCAGTTGGGGGAGGAAAACGAAGACGTGTGGTCCTCAACGAGGCCACTCGCTGCGATTTCCCTCAGCGTGTAAATAGCCTTGGCTGCTGCGCCTTTGTCCCTATAAGTGACGGTGAGCGCGAGTTCGATCCCGTCATCATCGACCAGGCGTACCCTGCAGTCACCGTCAGTGGCGTCAACGACTTCGAAATGCCCCGCCATTAAGCGGCACCCCGCTGCATTGCGTCGGCCGCGTGCGAATTGTCCGATGAACGACGCCGATCCAACTCGGTGTTGATGAGCTCCAGAAGGGCTTGGGCTGGCTCGGACAAATGATGGGTATCAGCCGAGCCCAGCTGATCGCAATGGATGAGGACGTGGCGGATGCGTTCAAGCTCGCGGGATGGAACCAAAGGCCACCGGTGAAACAGTTGCCGTACGGCTATCGCCCCGAGGAGGGCATCGGGTTTGTTGGGTGCGACATGGTGTCCTGCTGCTCTTCTTCGAGCGACAGTAGCCGCGGAAGACGCGACTCCATGTGCGAGGAGGATCTCGGATTTAAGGGAATTGGGGGCCATGCGGACCTCCCGAAATAGAACGAGGGAAGCCGGCTGCGTGACTTTCAATCCAGCTTACAGAATGTGAGTTATGTCATGTCAATCATTACGTGATCTGCAACGGTCACATGATGTCGGCCTAGTCCTCGAACGGGGGTAATCCTCCTAGTATCGGGATCCGAGGGGTGGGGCTTTGGACTGGTATTTGTGTCCGGTGGGGGTGTTGATTTCCAGTTGATGCCGCCCACCGGGGATTGTTTTGGCGGTCCAGCCGGGGTTTTCTTTGGTGTGGTTGCAGGCTTCGCAGAGTCCAGCGCCGTTGCCCAGGTTGGTGGCGCCGCCATTATGCCAGGGGACGATGTGGTCGATGTGGCGGATGGGCGCGTCACAGTAGGGTGTGCGGCAAGTGTCGTCGCGGGTTTGGATGAAGCGGCGCATCCCAGGTGGAAAGAGCCTGGCTTTGGAGTCCATGGCCAGCAGTTCACCGCTGGCAGGTGAGGTGTAGAGCCGGCGGAGCAAGACTTTGAAATCCTTACTTTCCTTGGACTCCGGGCTCCCAGCGGCCTGCCCTCCGGTGACGAGGTTTCTTGCCCATCCTGCGGGGACGATTCCGTAGCCTTGGAGCCGTGCTGGTTCGCTGTCGCTTTGAAAGAGCGCGCGGTCGGTCATGACCAGTTGGACATTGATGCCGCTGATGCCGCTTGGGGTGCCGGTGAGGCGTTCGACGAGGGTGTCGGCCATGACCTGTGCCCGGGTCCGGGTGTCCCCGCCGGAGCGGGCGGAGCCGGCATGGCGGCTGAGCGCGGCGTAGGCGGCGACGCCTTGGGCGGCGGGGAGCAGCGCGGTAAGGATGGTCATGGTGTCCGGGGCGGGCCGGAGGCTGACGTGCCGTTCGGATGCGGCGTCCTCTGCGCGTTGGGTGACGGAGCGTGGGTCACGCCGGTAGGCTGCGGCCCGTGCGACGGCGATGATGGTTTTGTCCCCGGCGCCGTCGAACGTTCCGGTATCCGGGGCGAGTTCTTCGTCAACGGCTGCCCGGTCTTCGACGGAGAGGCAGGCTGTTTCCTTCACCAGCAGGGTGGCCCGCCATTCGTTCAGTTGCCCGGTTTCCAGGGCGGTCATGGTGCGGGGCATTTCCGAGACCAAGGCCTTGGCCAGTCCGAGGAGCCGGGAGCCCTTGTTGGGCGATTCACGCCGTGCAAGGGCGATCTGCGCACCCACACCCTGACCCTGCTCAGCGGAGGGGACGCCAGTGGCGGCTTGTTCGCGGCGTTGGGCAAGGTCGAACGCGACCGACGTTCGCGCCTGCAAAGCCGCGATCGCTGACTTCACGTCTTCCAGGCCACGCATCTGATCGATCAGCTCATTGCTAGCTGCGCCGACCTGGAAGGAGCCCAGCGTCGCAAGCAAATCCGCGACATCAGAGCCCCGAGAGCCAGTAGCCACAGGTACAGAACCAGGCACAGCGGAAGCCGCCTTAGCTGCTTGGCCCTCTCGGTCTGGCTCCATACCCATACTCTTCCAGCAGCCATCTGCGTTAGGGACGGGCCCAAGCGCCTATGTGGAAAACCATCCAAATCATCCCTCCCTGTGTTCACCCAGCACCGTGAATTAGGATCAGATGCTAGGGAAGCAAGCTTCACGCTTATCGAAGGATCATGGGATGGACGCAATCGGCCACGCTAAGGGCTATTGGTACGGCAAGGACCCCGGACAGAAAGCCCTTGCTGTTGACGTCCTCAATGCCCTCCGGGATTATCGTGTCTCGGAACAGGCCATGCGTCGACGCACCCGGTCGGCCATGGGCATGGGTGAAAAGGACCTCTTGGCCTTGCGGTACCTTTTCGAAGCTGAAGCTGCGGGCAAGGTGATGAAACCCAAGGACCTGGGCGACCGCTTGGGCATAACGTCAGCGTCAATGACCACGCTGATCGATCGTTTGGTGGAGTCCGGACACATCCGGCGGGAAGCGCATCCTTCGGATCGTCGGGCCTTGATCCTGCGGCCTACTGCAGGTTCGGACCAGGAAGTCCGGCACACGCTGGGTGGCATGCATCGCCGGATTCTGGACGTTGCAAGCGCGCTGAGTCCGGAAGAAGCGCGGGTGGTCATGGACTTTCTTGAGCACATGCGCGAGGCCGTGGACACGATCGACGACGACCCAACCGATGAACAACCACAGGACCCGGGATCTACCGCTTCATGACGTCAGGTTCCATTGCAGGATCAGTATCAGCGTGACCAGGAATCCCGATCCGTAGTTGAGCCAGATGAAACGTCGCCATGCAGTGTTGGTGCGTCCCGCCGTCGTATCCGTGACGTTCCACCAGGGAGCGCAATTGGCGATATACGGGACGGCGATAGCTGCTGCGAGCGGCCCGGGCCACGGCGTGGCCAGCATGGCGAGACCCGCAACAAGCCAGAGCACGACGGCGAGCCGCACCGTTCGCCGGGCACCGAAGACTGTCGCTATGGACGCGATATTTGCCTGCCGGTCCGGTTCGATGTCCTGGACGGCTCCAAAGGCATGCGCCGCCATGCCCCACAAGAAGAATGCGGCCAGCAGGATCAGCAGTCCCGGCGTCATCTCGGCGCCCGCCAACGTCAAAGCTACGACGGCGGGGCTTACGAAGTGCGTACTGGACGTCAGCGAGTCCAGGACAGGGCGTTCCTTGAAACGCAGTCCCGCCACGGAATAGGCGACCACGGCGAAGGCGCTCACGGCGATGCTCAGCCATGCAGCAGGGCTACCCGCAAGCGCCAGCACAACAAGGAATGGCACATTGGTGATGGCGGCGAGCCACAGCATTGGCCGGTGCAGCCTCGGTTGAAGCAGGGCGCCTTCAATGCCGCCTTTTCGCGGGTTCTGCAGGTCCGAGGCGTAGTCGAACACATCGTTGATGCCGTACATCGCCAGGTTGTAGGGGATGAGGAAATACAGCGTGCCGACCACCAACACCCAGTCGACCTCTCGGGTGGTCAGAAACATCGCCGCAGCGAACGGATATGCCGTGTTGATCCAACTAATGGGGCGTGACGCGAGTAGGGCTTGGGGAATGAGGCCTTTGAGGTACCTGCGCTGTACTGGCTTCCGCCCCCGCGTCAACCAAACCCAGAGCCCGGGAAGAACCAGCACGCCCGCCAAGGGGTAGGCGAAGTCCTCGACGGGTGCGAGCCCGATCTTCAGGCCCAGAATGTGTGAGGCGTCGTAGTGGAAGAGTTCCATCCCGATCATCACGGAGTCGAACGTGGCAGTCAGCACCGCCAGAGCCCCGAAGGCAAGGCCGGCCGCCTTCCAGTGCTGCCTGGCTTCGCTGGAACTGGCGCCCTTCCGGACGCAAGCCACGCCCACCACGGCCGCTAGCGCAACGAATACTAGTGAGAGCCACAAGTACGTCATACGTTCTTCTTCTCAAGTCGCTGATCGTCGGGTGGCCGACCCTCCAGTCGCCGATCCTCGGGTCGCCGGGCGCTCTCATGCGGCAGCCTGGAACTGCGGCCAAGAATCCGCCGCGCTCCTGTGTAAAGCACCATCGTGCACAGCACCAGGAAGAGCAGGAAGACAGGCTCTTCAAGGGGCAATTGCGGTCCGAGCATCACCCCGGTTGCGATTGCACCCTCTCCACGCAGGAAGATTCCCAGACCGATACCGGCCAGGTCCCAGCCCAGTAGGGACAGAATCCCGACGCCGGTCACGATCGCCGCCGCTCTGGCGTCGCGCCAGAAGAACAACCGGAATCGGTGATCCAGCATCAGCATGCACACAGTGCCGGTCAGCAGCGCGGCCAGATAGACGATGCCCATCAGCGCATCCTGCTGGCGGTACGTTTCAGGTGGCTGGGGTCGATAACGGTGGGCCCGGCGCTGTGGTCGCCGCGAATCCTTTTCAGCACCAGTTCCGCACTGATGAGGCACATGGGCACGCCTACGCCTGGTGCGGTGGTGGCACCGGCATAGAACAGCCCCGCCACGCGCTTGGAAGCATTCTGGGCACGGAACATCGCGCTCTGTCCAAGGGTGTGCGCCGGGCCGAGCATGCCCCCACGCCAGGAGTTGTAGTCGCGGGAGAAATCTCCGGGTCCAATAGTCTGCCGGACCACGATGCGTTCACGGAGATCGGGAATGTTGGCCCATTCCGAGATCTGGTCGATGGCGGCGTCGGCAGTCCTCTCGATGAGGGAGTCGCCTGCACCGTCCGGCCCGCCTGATCCGATTCCCGGGTCCGCGGGTATGGGAATCAACACAAAGAGGTTCTCGTGCTCCCGTGGGGCAACGCCTGGGTCTGTGGCACTGGGTTTGCAAACATAGATGGAAGCGGGGTCCGGGATACTGGGCTGATTGCCGAAGATCGACTCGAAGTTTGCCTGCCAGTCCCTGGTGAAGAACAACGAATGGTGCGGGAGTTCAGGCAACCGCCCCTTCACGCCGAGCATCACCAGTACAGCACCGGGACCGCTGGTTCGGCGCCGCCACCATGTGGCCGGATAACTCTGGTCCTCAGCGGCCAACAGGGCGGTTTCTGTATGGTGCAAATCCGCACCGGAAACCACGATGTCCGCAACGCTGAAATGCTCACTGCCCTGCTTCTCCCGCCACCGGACGCCGGTCACCTCGCGTTTGATGGTCCCAGGCAATCGACGACGGCGGTCCAAACCGCCCAGATGCCCCTTGCCTCCAGCCCGGGCTGCTTCGCGGGTGGTGATCTGGACGACCTCGGCTCCGGTCTGGATGCGTACACCGGCTTCACGTGCCAACGCTTCGAGGCGCTCCACGAGGTGTGTGAAGCCACCCATGGGGTACTGGACGCCATCGCCAAGATCCAATGCGCTCATCAAGTGGTACATGGCGGGCGCCTCAGCCGGACTGGTGCCCAGGAAGACGGCCGGGTAGCCCAGGACCTGACGCAGCACAGGGTGGTGAAAACGCTGGGAGACAAACTTCTCCAGCGGAGTGATCAGGAGGCGGGCCAGCTCCGGCAAACCACGCAGGATCTCGGGCTGCAGTAGCGATTGCAGCTGGGTGAAGGGGTTGTAGAGGAAGAAGCGTTCAGCCATGTCCGAGGTGTGCTTTGCCGAAGCCAGGTAGGCTGCAAGGCGCCGTGCGCTCCCAGGTTCAACCCGCTCGAACGTCCGCATGACTTGTTCACTGCCCAGCGGGACTGTGAGGGGATCCGGCCGCCCGCCGTCGTGGTTTGGTTCACTGAAAACGCGGTAGGCGGGATTGAGTGTGCGGAGATCGAGCTGTTCCGCGGTGCTGGTTCCCAGCAGTTCAAAAAAGTGCTCAAAGACGCCAGGCATCAAGTACCACGACGGTCCCGTGTCGAAGCGAAAACCGTTCCGCTCCAACGTTCCGGCCCGGCCTCCCACGTGCTCGAGCCGCTCCAGAAGTTGCACCTCATGCCCTTCCTTCGCCAGGAGGGCGGCGGTGGCAAGCCCAGCGATGCCACCACCGATCACGACTGTCCGGGTGATTCGCGGCCGCATCATCAGCGGTGCTCCAGCCAGGTTGCTGCGACTGCCCGGGCGGCGAGCCCTGCCTTGAAAGCGTCAGGGACGCGCACACGGGAACGGTAGAGCTGGTCAATGTTGGTTTTTTCTATGCGGCGCGTCAGGGCGGCGAACAACGCCAGCGCACTTCTGACTGCGGCCCGGGCGTCGCGCGGAAGGAGGGGAATGACCGAGTTGGCATCGCCCAACTGGGCACGGATCGTCTTCACCCATTCCAAACGATCCCGGTCCTCGAGGTGGTCTGCCATACCCAGGTAATTGCGGCCCAGCCGGGCCGTGTCATCGGAGAGGTCGCGCAGGAAGTTGATGTTTTGGAAAGCAGCGCCCAACCTGCTGGCGCCATACCGCAAAGCCGCGGCATCGCCGTCGTCGACGTTCTCCCCGCGCATGAAGACGCGAAGGCACATCAGTCCAACTACCTCGGCCGAACCGTACACGTACCCTTGATGAGCCTCGGCATCAAAGCGGAGAGGAACGGCGCGCGTTCCCGTGCGCTCGCCGAGGTCCGTGCGCATTGAGGCGAAAAATGGGTCGATCAGGGATTCATCTATCCCTGCCACCCGTGCCGTCTGGGCGAAGGCGTGGATGATGAGATCGCTGCTGTATCCGATCCGGAGCGCGCGATGGGTTTCGTCGATGAAGTGGTCCAAGGCCTCGTTTTGCTGTTGATGGCTCAGGCCGGCTTCGGCAGTGACACCGTCAACGAGTTCATCGGCCACGCGCACCAAAGCGTAAATGTTGCGCACGTGCTGGCGGTGGCGGGGTCCGAGGATCCGGGTTGCGAGCCCGAAGGAGGTGGAATAGGCGGCAATGACCTGGTTTGCGGCGCGTTCGGCCGTCCGCGTGAAATGCGTGAAGGACGTATAAATATCGATGCTCATGATTGGCGTCCTTCCAGTTGCGCGGCGAGATCAATCAGGACGTTGCGTGCGGTTTCCGGAATGTTTGCTGCGTGACTCCGTAGGATTTCGTGGAAGTCTGCCAGTTGCTCCCGGATCAAGCCTTGGACGAAGGCCTCGGCCCCGCAGTCGCTAAGCTGTCGGCGTACGTGCTCCGCCTGCAGGCCGCTGAGTTCGGACCTACCGAACCAGGGCTCAATCGCTGGCCACGCGCTGGTCATCCGCGCATACGCGATGATGGCCGTTTGTTTGCCTTCACGCAGATCGGAAAAGGGATCCTTGCCGTGCTGGCGGGGATCCCCGAACGTGGACAAGAAGTCGTCCTGGAGTTGGAAAGCCAGCCCAAGATGTCGGCCCGCCGTGGCGAGGACCGATTCCGTGGAAGGTTCAGCACCGGCCAGGGCGGCGGCCGCGCGAAGCGGAAGTTCGAAGGTATAGGTGGCGGTCTTGTATCCGCACATCATGAGGATTGTCTCAAGTTCGGGGGCGATGACGCCGTCGCCCAGCCCCACGTCGAGTTGCTCTCCGGCCACTGTCTCGTTAATCGTGTGTTCCAGGAGATCGAGGAGCCGGAGACGCAGCGGGTGGGGTAGGTCCGCCCTTGCGAACGCCTGATGGGTGGCGGCCAACAACATATCGCCCATCAGGATCCCGCCTGTGCGGGCCCAATGCAGTATTGCCTGTTGCCCGGGCTGGCTACCGGCGCGGGGGAGTCCGGCTTCCGTCAGGAGGGACCCGATCAGGTTTGGCCTGCCGCGGCGGACAAGGTCGCCGTCGATCACGTCATCATGCAGGAGGAAGGCGTAGTGAAGGAGCTCGACGGCGGCCGCGATGCTGATGGCGGTCTGCCGGTTTGAATGATGACGGTCCGTGCGCATGCCGGGCTCTTGCAGGGCGTCGTACATTTCCATGAGGAGTAGCGGACGAACAAATTTCCCGCCGAGCACGTTCTCACCGGCAAGCGCCCAAAGCCGGGCAAAACCGGGACCGTACGGGGCCGCTGCAAGGGCTCTCCCGGACATGATTCCACCCAATTCGTCCTCGATGGCGGAGCAGAGATCGGTCCTACGGCGATCAGTCTTGACGCGCGTGGCACTGGACGTGAGAGTCATGCTCGTGCTCCGAGGCCCAGCGCTTGAGCTTCGACGAGCTGGGGAAATTGCAGTGCCAGCCATGGGCTGAACGCGTCAGGAGTCCTCTCCAGGGCTTCTGCAAGGAGTCCTGGCGACATCCATGCGTAGTCAGACACTTCGAGTGGATTTGGCCTGAGCGATCCCAGCACCCGGGCCACGTAGACAGGGCAAAGCTCATTCTCGACGATTCCCGAAGGGTCGACGGCGCGATAACGGAAGTCAGGGAGGACCAGCTCGACTCGCCGCACGTCCACTCCCAGTTCATAATGCGCGCGACGGAGAACAGCATCCTCGGCGTCCTCGCCGGGAGCCGGATGGCCGCAAAAGCTGTTGGTCCACACACCTGGCCACGTCTTCTTCTCAGGGGAGCGGCGTGTGAGGAGGAGTTCGCCAAGGTCATTGAGCAGGTAGCAGGAAAAGGCAAGATGCAGTGGCGTCTCTTGGGTGTGGACTGCTTCTTTGGGGGTTTCGCCGATGGGCCTACCGGCGTCGTCGAGAAGGACGACCATTTCTGTCGCGTTCATTCTTTGCCTTCCTCTGGCCCATGGAACGTGAAGATCCATTCAGATATTGCTAGACAAGCTAGCTAGAAGGTTACCATGTATGCAGTTAGGTGTAACATACTCAGAATGAACAGCCCGGATGAAATCGAAGCCTCCGTTTCCCCTGGCATGTATGACATGGACGTGAACGACCCCCAGCACGAGCTCGTAGACCGTGAGGGCCTATCCCGGAAAGACGTCCAACAGATCAGTCAACTGATGGCCTCGCTTGAAAGGTTGCGTGATTCCGAACAGTGGCTCTCTGAAACATCGCTGAAATTCATGAAGCTCAACCACTCGGACATGCGGGCCCTCCACTATCTGATCGTTAGCGCGAATAGCGGAGTCATTGCCACCCCCGGGGCCATTGCTGCGCACCTGGGCATTTCGACGGCGTCCACCACCAAACTTCTCGACCGGCTGGAACGCGCGGGGCACATCGAAAGACAAGCGCACCCCACGGACAGGAGGGCCCTTGCGATCGCGATCACCCCTGAAACCCACGAGACGGCCATGCGGACCGTAGGGCGCCAGCAAGCCAGGCGTTTTCTGGCCGCCGCCCGCCTGACTCCTGAGGAGCGTGAAACGGTGAGGCGCTTCCTTGATGACTTGGCCAGGGAGCTTTCTGCGAGGTAGGGGGCGGATTAGTGCCTTAGGAATTGCCGCTAACAGTCAACGTAATGAGCACTATGTTCAGCCCCACGATCAAGGTGGCACTCGTCCAGCCCGCGATCTTCAACGCCGTGCTGTCAGTATGGATGCCCATGACCTCGCGCTTACCAGTGAGCCTGATGAGCGGGATCAGCGCGAAGGGAATACCAAAGCTCAGCAGGACCTGGCTCAGCACCAACGCCAGGGTGGGCTCAACGCCGGCACCCAGAACGATCAATGCCGGAATGAGGGTGATCACGCGGCGGGTCAGCAGCGGGATGCGCACCTTCAAGAGGCCACCCATGATGGTCGCACCCGCATAGCAGCCTACCGACGTCGACGCGAGGCCGGAGGCGAGCAAGCCAATTGCGAAGACGACGCCGATAGCCGGACCAAGTGCCGACGTCACGGCCGCGTGGGCGCCGGCAATCGTATCCGTTCCCTCAATTCCCCGGAGGCTGGTGGCAGCCAGCAGGAGCATTGAAATGTTCACCACGCCGGCCAGCAAAAGAGCGCCCACAACATCAACGCGGGTTGCGCGGATCAGTCGCGTCCGTACAGCCGGGTCTTCAGAAAAGCCGTGGCGGTCCCGCGCCAAGGCCGAGTGCAGGTAAATCGCATGCGGCATCACGGTGGCACCAAGCATGCTGGCTGCCAACAGGACCGTATCCGTGCCCTCAAAGCGTGGCAGCAAGCCGCCCAGTGCACTTCCCGCGTCCGGAGGGTTGACGAACAAGCCGGACACAAACCCGACGGCAATGATTCCCAGCAACACCAGGATCGCGTACTCAAAGGAGCGTTGGCCCCGCTGGGACTGCAACGCCAACAGCATCATCGATGCGACACCCACGATGAGACCACCGGCCAGCAGCGGTAGCCCGAACAAGAGATTGAGCGCAACAGCACCGCCAATCACCTCGGCCATGTCCGTGGCGCCGGCAACGATCTCGGCCTGCGCCCAGTAAAGGCGCCGACGCTTGGTGCCAAGCCGCTTGCCGAGAATCTCCGGAAGGCTCAGGCCGGTTGCCAGGCCGAGCTTCGCTGATTGGTACTGCACAAGGACTGCCATGGCGTTGGCTGCAACCAGCACCCACACCAGCAAATATCCGTAGTTGGCTCCGGCCGTCAGGTTTGCGGCCACATTGCCGGGATCGACGTAGGCGATCGCCGCCACGAAAGCAGGGCCAAGCAGGAGTAGCCGCGACCAGACTTTCGCCGGTGCAGGTCGTCTTAGCAGGCTGGGGGCGGTCATTGGTTCATCCTCATCATCGCGGAATTCTCTTTTGAGGATAGCCGAAAGTTAGGCGTACCGAAGACTAGTTTTTAGGCACTCCGTTTTGGTGCGCTCTGCGTCGTTGTTCAACTCGGAGCGCGCCTTGGGAACATGTCCGACTCGATGGAGCCTCAGGCATTGATGCTCGGTTTTCCTGAAGCTCATGGGAGTTATCTGGATAAAGGGGACCGCGACTGTCTCCCTTTAACGGAGGCCGACCAGGCTACGACTGGTCGGCCTCTCTTGCGTCGACGGGAATGAGGAAAGGTCGGCCTGTTCGCGGACGACGAACTAATGGGCAAGGCGCGGATCTTCGTCGGACCACCAGACATCCGCAGCAGCAGAAGGACGCAGGTGGCGCCCATTGGATCTTGCCGTGGGCCATACGCCATTGCACGCCTAAGTAATCGGGCATCGTACCGCCGATTTAGGAAGCCGTCCCCGGAACAGGCGGCCGACCGCAGCTGGTGATGCCTCGTGGTAGCTCCGATGCCGCGGCGACGACAAACGACGCCGTCGAACGGTTACCGGGTCCCGCAGTTACGCCGTTTGGGGCGGGTTCCCGTGCCTTAGTTTCCGCTAGTGAGCGTGAATGATTCACCGTCGTTCACGAAATGAACGCCGATTTACACAACGTCGAGCTGGGACGGCACCTTGCCCAAAAAGGGGCGACGTCGTCCTCGGCCATCTGCTGTCTTGCGAAACCGAAGCGAGAACGCCCGGCTAACCGGGCTGAGTGAACGCACGATCAGCGCGTGGAACCCCGTCCCTCCTGTGTCGCAGGAGCATCGCGGCTAAGGAGCAGGGATTTAGAAAACAGCCCTAGGGGCAGTTGGCCACCGTTTGGGGAACCGGGATGATCAGGTGGGCGCCGGTGCCTGGGTTGTTCTGGGGCCTTTGCTCCTGGACTTCCACATGGACAGGCTGTCGCGTGGCGCGGAGGCGAATCAGTGCTACCGCGGAGATGAGGAACCACGCCACGTTGGTTGCCACCGACGGCCAGGCCGCGTGCATTGTGCCGTTGATGATGAAGGCGCAAGAACCAAACAGGTTCACGGTCTGGAAACTGACGCCCGGCTTCAACCAACCCATGGAGACAGACATGTAAGAACCGAGCATCGCCACAGCGCCAGCCCAGCCGGTCATTTCCCACAGCAGTTCCATTGGATTCCTTTCAGGACGAAGCGCCCGGCAGGCCAGCCGGTTACAGGTGTTTTCAGGAGTAGGGCTGTCTTGGGTCTGACCTTTACGGGATCGACGAACAGCAGCTCTGAGATAGATATTGATGCAGATTTTCATTTAGTTCAATTGCATTCCTCTGAATCCCGTATTTAGGATTTCTTAACATGGAGATGGACCCACGGAGATTGCTGGTTCTTCTTGCCGTTGCACGCACAGGAGGTGTCCTGGCCGCGGCGGACGAGTTGCGGATTACTCCCTCGGCGGTGTCACAACAGCTCAACAAACTGGAGAGCGAGGCGGGCCAGGCTCTGGTCATGCGGACTCCCAAAGGTTCTGTCCTGACGCCCGCTGGATTGGCGGTGGCTGAGGCGGGGGAAGAGATTGAGCGAGCACTCAACGTTGCACGTGCCCGGATGCAGGGCGAAGCCCAAATCGCCGGGGTGGTCCGGGTTGGCGGATTCACCAGTTTCATGCGGACAGTGGTGATTCCACGGCTGCCCGAATGGCGCAGCCAGTACCCCGAGCTGCAGATCCAGATTGTGGAGGACAGCTTCCCGGCTCTGATGCGTCTCTTCCGCCAGCGACAGCTCGATGCCGTGGTGGTTGAACAGGATTCGACAGCTGCTGTGCAGCATCCACTTGCCGCCGGCATGGTTGAGGAGCCCTTGCTGGATGAACCTTGGAAGTTGGTGGTGCCCGCCGGATCACTGCTGGCCGCGGACAACATCGACCTCAGCCGCTTGCATCTTCCCTGGTTGGGGGTGGAACCGACGGCTGCCAACCTTGCTGTTCTGGGGCGCCTCCGCCACTCCACCGGAGCCCGCGTGGATACGGTACATCAGTACCAGGACACGCTCACCGCCTTGGCACTCGTTGCCGCCGGTGAGGGGGTTGCGATCGTACCTACTCTGGCCCTCACCGGCGTGATTCAGGATCATGTGGACGTCCTGGACGTACCTGGCTTGGGGACGAGGCACATTGCCTTCCGGCGGTATGAGCGTCGGAGGCCAACGAGCCTGCCCTTGGACACTGTGGCGCGTCTCTTCCGGGAATCAGCCGCCGCTTTCGACACGCGCGCGGGCTCCTAACCGGGCCACGGAAGTTCCTGCAGGACGGCGCCGGGGACTGCTTGTTCAATGCGGTGTCCGGGGGTTTCTCACGTAGCTGGCGGATCTCTCGGCTCACGTTCGGCGGACTGCACCGGAGTTCCGTGGCGATAGCGCTCCGTTCAGTTCGCTCCGCGTCATGGTTCAACTCGCGGTAACAAGAGGTCTCAGTACAGGAAGATGGGCAACCAGTCGCGGTTGTGCGCATGGACCAAGGCCAGGAACAGGACGAAATCGAAGAGCAGATGAACTGACACAACGTAGGTAAAGGACTTCGTCAGCTTGAACGTATATCCCTGCAGCAGCGCGAACGGGAAGGTCAGCAGGGGACCCCAGGCTTGGTAGCCGATCTCCCACAGGAAGGATGAGAAGACCACGGCTTGCAGGAGGTTGGCCAACCAGTCGGGGAAGTGTTGGCGCAACAGCGTGAAAGTGGTGCAGATGAAGAACAGTTCGTCCCAAATGCCCACGGAGTTCACTCCGAGGAAAAGGCGCCAGAAGATGCTGGGATCGGAGGCGTCCGGCCAATTGTGGTAGACGCCTGTCCGGATCAGGTATGCCGGGAGGATGAAGTATCCAAGCGCTACGACGCCCGTCAGGTATAGCTTCGCGGCGAGCGGCCATGGACGGCCAGTATTGACCGGAAATTTGATGATCCTTTCGTCGTACAGGTAGCGGGATACAAGCCACGGAACCAGCACGGCCAAAGCCAAGGCGCCACCCATGAGTGCCATATGTTCGATGCTGAGATCTGCGTTCAGGGGCACAAGACTGATGGTGACCATTCCGGCTGCTATCAATGCCAGGTGCCGCATCAAGCGGGGGTCGATAAAGACAGCCGTGACAATGCTGGCCGTCACGAGTGCGTAGCCGAGAAAATCATTGCCCAGGGCGAAAAGCGGCACCCCGGACAGGGATAGCAGGCCCGCTGGCAAAAGCTTCCAGGTGAGCGCGGTCCGGGATTCCGTGGAAGTCGACATCACACCTCCAGCATCCCAGTGCTGGCTGCCGGACGACACGGTTTTCCCATACTGGCCGAGGCCCATAGCTGGAACGCGGCACTTCTCTGTAAGATTCGTGGCAAGGCCCATGCTTTTCCGGGTCAGGTCATGTCTGGCTTAGCCAGCGGGGGATACTCATAAAGGAATATTCAATGGCTCAAGAAGCGGGCTCTTTTCCACCGGGCGCCGGTGCCGATCACGCATCAGCGGAGGACGTCGACGCGTCCACCTTTGCCCAGGACATGACCATGCGCGAACAGGTGTTGGACATCATCGATGCCATCCTCACTGATTCTGATCCGAAGAGTGAAGAGGCCAGGAACAAACTTCGCCAGCTCATTGAGGCTCGTCCGGACGATCCCGAGGGCGCCTTGCTGGAGCACCTGCTGGAAACCCGGAAGGCGTCGGCCTCAGAGCCGGCGGTTCCGGTTCTGCAGGAAGTTTCCAGTGTCCACCTTGAGTCCTCCGATGCAGCGCGCACGGTGACCGTTCCCGTCAGCCAGGAGGTTCGGGAAGACATCCAGACAATACTTGCGGACAAGCTTTTGTTGACGGCCTTCCAGCCGGTCCACGCGCTGCCTGACGGAAACGTAGTGGGCGTCGAAGCGTTGACCCGGTTCGTCGGTGCGGACGGCGCGGGCGCGGATGTCTGGTTCCGCGAGGCTGCGGAAGCAGGCCTGGGGACTGAATTGGAGATCGCAGCCCTTCACTGCGCGCTGACTGCGGCCAAAGACGTCCCCCACGACATGTATGTTGCCTTGAACCTCACTCCGGCGACGTCCCGTGACCCGAGGGTGCGGAACCTGCTTGCTGCTGCCTCGCTGGCCCCGGACCGGATCATCGTTGAACTAACCGGCAGCCTGGAAGCCTTGGAAGGCCAAACGCGCGACGACGGACTCGGCCAGTTGCGCTCGCTCGGCTTGCGTGTTGCTGTCAGCGCTTCCGGGGCCGGTTTCGTTTCCATGGACCTGTTGAGCGAGCTGAGCCCGGACATCATTAAACTCGACCGCCATCTCATTGAAGGCATCGAAGGCAGCGAGGGACAACGGATCCGGGCCAGGGCAGTGGTGGAGCTCGCCCGGGAAGTTGGAGCTGCGGTGGTCGCGGAGGGCATCGAAACTCCGGCCGAACTCAAGGAAGTCACGGCATTAAAGGTGACTGCCGCCCAAGGATATTTGCTCGGACGTCCCTCGGTTCACCCCCTGGATTGGTCCGCCTGGAGCATTCGCGCGCAAGCTGAGGCCCAGCCGACGGGCTAGTTTCTTCAGGGTTCCCGCTCACTGTGCACGTTGTGCGGATCCGTTCCCACGTACGTCCCCGGCGGCATCCCGGCGCCAAAAACGGGCCCGGGATCCGGCCGCTTGGGGTGTCGGTTGTCGTCGGCGAGCCTTTGCGTGAGGCGTTGAAGAACCCAGGGAACCAGGTGTTCCCGTGCCCAGACGATGTCGTCCGCCCTCGCCTCCCGCCACGTACGTGGAGGCAGGGCCTTGGGAACCATCGGCTCCAAAGTGTGCGGGACATTGAGCGTATCCAGCACCATCGAGGCGATGGTGTGCTGGCCTAGCGGGGAGAAATGCAGCCGATCCGGATCCCACATTTGCGGGTTGGTGAGCTGACGCAACGCCCAGAGGTCGGCGATCACGGCGTCGTGGCGGGCCGCGATGATGCGCATGTTTTCGTTGAAGATGGCTACCTTGCCACGGGTGTGTCCGAGTACCGGGGTTGCACCCCAGTCGGGGCCGGCGAACAGCAGGATTGTTGCGCCGGTGGCCGCCAGGACTGTCACACCTGAATCAAGTTCGAGGGCGAGTTTGTCGGGATCGCTCCTATGGAACAGCAGGTCATTTCCACCGGCGTTGAGCGTAATGAGATCCGGCTGCAGCTCTAGGGCCGGGGCCACCTGCTCCTCCAGGATCTGGTGGAGCAGCCGTCCGCGCACTGCAAGGTTGGCGTACGCGAAGTCCTCGTGGCCGGCGCTCAGTTCTTCCGCGACCCTGTCAGCCCAGCCCCTGAGTCCGCCGGGGCTGCCGGGCTCCGGATCGCCCACCCCCTCGGTAAAGGAATCGCCCATCGCCACATAGCGGCTCCACGGGTGCAGGCGGTTCCCGGATCCGGTGGGACCCGGCGCCGGACTTCCATTCCCGCCACGACCGTCGGCGCTGGGCGCGTTCATTCCCCCATATTGCGCTCTCCCGCGGAGCAACGCCATGGGTTGTGCGGATTAGTAGTAAGTGTGCTTACCATGCAGGTTCGAGCCGGTTGCGTGGAAGGGCAAGGAATCATGCCGATGTGGCTGCAGGCGCTGATGTGGGGAACCGTTGCCGGGGGGGCGTTGGTCCTTGGATCCGGAATTGCCTGGCTATGGAAAGTCCCGCCAAAAGTCGTATCAACCATCATGGCCTTCGGCGCAGGCGTGCTGATCTCGGCACTCGCATTCGAGCTCGTCGACGAAGCGGTGGAGGGCGGTGGCCTGTTGCCGACGATCGGCGGATTCCTTGCGGGGGCTGTGATCTTTGTCGGTTCGAACGTTCTCCTGAACCGGGCAGGCGCCAAGCACCGGAAGCGTTCCGGCGGACGGCAGCCCTCCGAGAAGGAGTCGCCCGGCAGCGGCACAGCCATCGCGGTGGGTGCACTCATCGATGGCGTGCCCGAATCGGTGGTCCTCGGGCTTGGGCTTCTCGCTTCAGGCACCGTCAGTCCTGCCATGCTCGCTGCAGTTTTCATTTCCAATGTGCCTGAGGGGCTGTCCAGCACAGCGGGGATGAAGAAGGCGGGACGCAGCCGGGCCTACGTTTTTGGAACGTGGACCGGGATAGCCGTCTTCAGTGGGCTTGCCTCCCTGCTGGGATACACGGCCCTGGAAAATGCACCCGAGGCCCTTATCGCCTTCATTACCGCCATTGCCGCAGGCGGCATACTGGCCATGCTCGCGGACACGATGATTCCTGAGGCCTTCGAAGAACACCACAACCTGACCGGGTTGACTGCAGCCGTAGGCTTCCTCACCGCATTCACGATCCATCGCACTGGGGGTTGAGGAAATGCCGGGGGGTTGACGGGCCTGGGTCAAAAAATCCGGGGTGCAGAAGAACGACGGCGGTACGCACCTATGGCGCGTACCGCCGTCGTTGTTTCAAAAGCGGATGTGGACTGCGAAGCTGGCCTCGGGGTGGCCGGTGTAACGGGACGCGGCGTTGCGGGCAGCCGCCGGTATGTCGACGAAGCTCCGGGCTGTAGTTGTGAGCCCCGGGTAGTCGTCGAATGCCAACGTCAGCCGGCCGTCAGCAGCGTGCTTGATGTGCACAGTGATGATTGTTTTCGGTGGCTCCGGCGGAAGGTCAGCTGTGGTGAGCGAGTAGTAGGGCGTGGTTCTTCCGCGGATATCGGCGGGAACGTTTGCCCGGATGGATCCTTCTTCCTCCAGTTCGGAGAGGCGGGCCTTGACGGTATCTTTGCAGGCTGTGACGCCGTGGGTGATATCTGATACTTTGCTTGCGCCATTGCGAGCAAGGTAGTTGAGGATTTGGCTTCTGGTGAGTTGGGTTCGGGTCTGGCTCGTGGTTCGGGTGGGGGCTTTGATGGAAGTCGTTGTCATGGCCGTGTCCAAGCGGTCGACTTTTTTGTCATCATTTCCTATGGTCAGGCACCCCGCGGGGCGCAATGAGACGGGGCGGATTCGTCGTTGAACCCGTCCGAATGGTGTGGTGGGCTGCGTTGTTCGATCCAGGGCTTTAGGGCGCCGAGACCGGTAGGACAGCCCCAAGCGATCCTTCTACGCCATGAAGGTGCCGCATCATGGCGATCCCGGCATCTTGAGCCGAGCCATTTTCGATGGCTTCAAAAATGGCCGCGTGCTCGAGTCCGGATTCCTTCCTCCGGTCCACAACCTGGTTCAAGGTGCTGGACTGGTTGGCCATGGCCTCCTCGATGTCTGAAAGCATCGACGCGAAGACGCCATTGCCACTGCTGCGGGCGATGATCGCGTGGAACTCGGAGTTGAGGATGACCCACTGTTCCAGATCATCTTCTTCATCCATGGCCCGCAGGATTTCCCGGAGTGATTCCACATCCTGCTGGCTGCGGTGTTCCGCGGCCAAGCTGGCGGCCGGCACTTCAATGTGAGGCCGTGCCTGCAGGAGTTCGCGCGCCGAGTATTTGCCCAGTTTCAGGTCCTGGCCAACTTTGTCGGCGATGACGAAAGTGCCCTTGCCCGTCCGGGTTACGGTCAGGCCCAAGGCGTTTGAAGACTTCAGGGCCTCGCGCACCATGGTCCTGCTGACGCCGAACTGCTGCGCCAACGTGGCTTCCGAATCCAGGCGCGAACCTACTGGAAGGCTGCCGTCTTCAATGGCAGCCCTCAGGGTGGCAAGCACTGCCTCGGCGGCACCGACCCTTACGACTTTGGTTTGTCCAGCAGTCCAGCTGTCCAACAGGCTGATCATGGAATGAATATGGCATGGCTCACAGAGTGGGGCAACTTGTTACGCAGGGAGTTGCGCTGCTATCCCGACCTCCACTGCTGCTTGACGGGCCTCCGGTTGGGTACGGTATCTCCATGGCGGCATCCGAGAAGCGTGATAAGCCCAGCTCCACGCTGTTGACCGTTGCCATTGCCTTTGCGGCTAACGCCCTCGTTGCGGCGGCCAAATCGGTGGCTGCCGTCATCACCGGATCTGCTTCCATGACCGCCGAAGCCGCGCATTCCTGGGCGGACACCGGTAACCAGGTATTCCTCTTCGTGGCGGAACGACGCTCCCGGCGCCCTCGGGATGACAGCCATCCCATGGGTTATGGCAGGGAAGCATACGTCTGGTCCATGTTTGCCGCTTTCGGGCTGTTCACCGCGGGCGCAGTGGTGTCCATAATGCACGGCATCCAGCAGATCATCACGCCGGAGCCCGCCTCGGACTTCCTGGTGGCGTACGTGGTCCTGGCCGTGGCCTTTGTCCTGGAAGGAGTTTCGTTTGTCCAGGCCTTCCGCCAGACCAGGAAGATGGCGCAACAGCTGGAACGGAACACCCTGAAGCAGGTCCTTATCAGCTCGGATCCCACCTTGCGGGCCGTATTCGCAGAGGATGCTGCTGCACTGATCGGCCTGGTGGTCGCGTTTGCCGGTGTGTTCCTGCACCAAGTCACGGGTTCGGCCGTGCTGGACGCCGTCGGCTCGATCATCGTCGGTGTTCTGCTGGCGGTTGTTGCCGTGGTGCTGATCGACCGGAACCGGCGCTTCCTGGTAGGCCAGGGCGTCACGCCGGACATTGAACGTTCCATCGCCCGCCGTGTGCTCGAACATAGGGACATTGCCCGGCTCACCTACCTCCATGTGGAGTTCGTCGGTCCGCGCAAACTGTACGTCGTGGCCGCCGTCGACCTCCAGGGTGACCACCCGGAACACCAAGTAGCAGTTGCCTTGCGCCGGATCGAGCGTGAGCTTGAGGACCATGAGACCGTGGAGGAGGCTGTGCTCACGCTGGCTACTCCGGATGAAACTGCCTGGCCAGGGCGTTAGCTACTGCCCATCAGCCGCTGCATCTGCTCGGCTGCGTCGCTCCCGGGCGCCGGTGTGTAGACCACAATGTGGAGATCGGGCCTGTCCGACGGCGAGACCTGGTGGTGCTCCAGCTGCAGCACGCCCACCGCGGGGTGATGGAAAAGCCGTTCCCGGGACTCGAAGCCCAGGATGTCGTAGCGGTCCCAGCTTTCCTGGAACTCCGGGCTGGCTTGCTTGAGCCGTTCAACCTGGAACTCAACATCGGGATCGCCAAGTCTCTGACCCGTTTCGGCCCTGAACTCGGCAAGGAACCGCTTGCTGGTGACGTCCCAATCCGGGAGCAGGTCACGGACATAAGGATCGGTGAACACCAGCCATAACAGGTTCCTGTCCGAGGCGTCGAAGGTCGCGATGTTCGGGTACAGGGCTTGGTAGGCCTGGTTCCAGCCTGCGACGCCCCAGTCCGGCGAGAGTGCGTAGGCCGGGTTGGGGTCCAAGGCGTCGAGCAGCCGTTGCACGTGTGGGGGAGCATCAGCTGCAACGGGCCCCTTTGGCATGGCGGACGAATATCCGCCTAACGACAGGACGTAGCTGAGCCCGGTGTCGGATAGATGCAGCGTGCGGGCTACGGCTTCGAGCACCTGCCGGGAAGGGCTGATATCCCGGCCTTGCTCAAGCCAGGTGTACCAGGTGACGCTGACTCCGGACAGGAACGCGATCTCTTCCCGACGGAGGCCCCGCTCCCGGCTGCGCCCTACTGGAGGAAGACCGTAGTCGGAACGCAGGGCCTGGGTACGGCGGGTCCTGAGGAATAGTCCCAGTTCTTTGCGTCTCTCATCGTTCACGGAGTCAACACTATTACTCTGTTACTTTCACTACTAGTAGCAGGGCCGTCTTCCACGCGACGCGGAACACCAGCAGGATGGTATACATGCCTGCACTTCGCTCTAGAACAGTCACCCACGGCCGCAACATGGCCGGCGCCCGCGCACTGCTGCGCGCCTCCGGCGTCGCCAACACGGACATCGGTAAGCCGATCATCGCTGTCGCCAACAGTTTCACCGAGTTCGTACCCGGCCACACCCACCTTGCTCCCGTGGGCCGGATCGTCTCCGATGCGATCCTCGCCGCCGGTGCAGTGCCGCGCGAATTCAACACCATCGCAGTGGACGACGGCATCGCCATGGGCCACTCGGGCATGCTCTACTCCTTGCCGTCCCGCGACCTGATCGCGGACTCCGTTGAGTACATGGTCAACGCCCACTGCGCCGACGCATTGGTCTGTATCTCCAACTGCGACAAGATCACCCCCGGTATGCTCATGGCGGCCCTGCGCCTGAACATCCCTGTTGTATTCGTTTCCGGCGGTCCCATGGAGGCCGGCCGCGTGACCCTGACAGACGGGTCCGTGCGCTCCCTGGACCTGGTGAACGCAATTGCCGACGCCGTGGACGAGTCCATCTCCGATGAAGACATCAACCTCATCGAAGAGAACGCCTGCCCGACATGCGGTTCCTGCTCGGGCATGTTCACCGCCAACTCCATGAACTGCCTCGCCGAGGCCATTGGCCTGGCCCTGCCCGGCAACGGCTCCGTGCTTGCGACCCACACCGCCCGCAAGGCGCTGTACGAGAAGGCGGGCGCCACGATCGTCGAACTCGTGAAGCGCTATTACGACGGCGACGACGACTCGGTCCTGCCTCGCAACATCGCCACTGCCGAGGCTTTTGACAACGCCATGGCCCTGGATATTTCCATGGGCGGCTCCACCAACACGATCCTGCACCTGCTCGCCGCGGCCCAGGAAGCGGGCGTGGATTACGGCCTGGCCGAAATGGACGCCAAGTCCCGTCAGGTGCCCTGCCTGGCCAAGGTGGCCCCGAACGTGGCCGGAGACAAGACCTATTACATGGAAGACGTGCACCGCGCCGGTGGCATCCCCGCCCTGCTGGGTGAACTGAACCGCGGCGGCCTCCTGCACAAGAACGTCCACTCCGTGCACTCCAACGATTTGGACGGGTGGCTGGACGACTGGGACATCCGCGGCGGCAAGGCCACCGAAGAAGCCGAGGCGCTGTGGCACGCGGCTCCCGGTGGCGTCCGCTCCTCCACTGCGTTCTCGCAGTCGAACGAGTGGACCTCCCTGGACACCGACGCGGAGGGTGGCTGCATCCGCTCCGTGGAGCACGCCTACTCCAAGGACGGCGGCCTGGCTGTGCTGCGGGGCAACGTCGCCGTGGACGGTGCGGTTGTGAAGACGGCCGGCGTGGACGAGTCCATCTGGATCTTCGAAGGACCCGCTGTTGTGTGCGAGTCACAGGACGAAGCCGTGGAGAAGATCCTGAACAAGACCATCAAGGAAGGCGACGTGGTGGTCATCCGCTACGAAGGCCCCCGAGGTGGACCAGGCATGCAGGAAATGCTCTACCCCACCTCGTTCCTCAAGGGCCGCGGCCTGGGCAAGAAGTGCGCGCTTATCACGGACGGCCGTTTCTCCGGCGGTACCTCAGGCCTCTCGATCGGGCACATCTCCCCGGAAGCTGCCTCGGGTGGCGCGATTGCCTTGGTGGAGAACGGCGACATCATCAGCATCGATATCACCCAGCGCTCCCTCCAGTTGCAGGTTTCCGACGAGATCCTCGCCGAACGCCGCGAAAAACTGGAAGTCAACGGGGGGTACAAGCCGAAGGACCGCGAACGCCACGTGTCTCCCGCGCTCCGTGCCTACGCCGCCATGGCGCTCTCGGCGGACAAGGGAGCCGTGCGCGACGTTTCTTTGGTGGAGAACCTCTAGGCTACGTTCAGGCCGGGTCCCGGAGACGGGACTCGGCCTCCGCATAGCTATCCAGCAGCTTCCGGGCGCGCTCGCCGTCGCCGCCTTCATCGGCCAGCGCGGACCGCATGTCTTCCAGCTTCCTTTCTCCGGCAGGGAAGGGCGGAAGCAGTGGGATGTCCGGGTCTGTCAGGACCTCCAGGACTGCAGGGCGGTCCAGCGAGAAAGCGTAATCCCACGCGTCGCCGAGCTTGGCCGGGTCCTCCACGCGTATTCCGGCCAGGCCCAGCAGCTCCGCATAGGCGGCATAAGGAAAGTCCGGGATCTCCTGGCTGGCATTGAACCGCGGTTCGGCCTCGTTTTCGCGCTGCTCCCAGGAGACCTCGGCAAGGTCGCGGTTGTTGAAAACGCACACCACGAACCGGGGATCGGCCCAGTTGCGCCACCGATGCGCCACGGTGATCAGCTCCGCAATGCCCAGCATCTGCATCCCGCCATCGCCTGCAAGAGCCACCAGGGGCCGGTCCGGGTAAGCAAGCTTGGCAGCCAGGCCATAGGGAATCGCGCAGCCCATGCTGGCGAGCGTGCCGCTCAGATGGGCCGGGACGCCGGGCGGAAGGGTCAGTTGGCGGGCGTACCAGTAAACGCAACTGCCGACGTCGATGCTCAACTGTGCGTTGTCCGGAAGCCTGCCGTTGAGTTCGCGGACCACGAGTTCCGGGTTCACGGGATCTGCGGGGATGTTGGCGCGTTCCTCTGAAAGATGACGCCAGGCGCGGACCTGGCTTTCGACGTCGGAACGCCACTGGGAACGTGCGCTTTCCGGCTGGTTGGGCTGCTGATCGAGCCGCCGGGTGAGTTCGGCCAGCGACGCGGCCGCATCACCCACCACTCCAACCTCCACGGGGTAACGGTTGGCAACCTTCCGGCCATCAATGTCGATCTGGACAGCTTTGGCAGTTCCAGGTTTCGGGTAGAACTCCGTCCAGGGATCGTTGGAGCCGATAATCAGCAGTGTGTCGCAGTTGTTCAGGACGTAGGTGCTGGCAGAAGTGCCGAGGTGGCCCATGGTGCCGGAAGCGAAGGCCAGCGTCTCGTCGACGTAGGGCTTTCCCAGCAGGCTGGTGGTGATGCCGGCCCGCAGCTTTTCGGCCAGCGCTTGGGCCTCGGTCCGGGCACCCCGCGCTCCCTGACCCACCAGGAACGCGACTCGCTCACCTTTGGAAAGGATCTCGACGGCGGCATCCAGGTCTTCCTCACGCGGCATCACCCGTGCGGGGTGCCATACAGGGGCGGTGACAACGATTCCGTGCTCATGTTCGAGTTCGGGAGCCTCGGCCGACTGGATGTCGTGGGGGATGATCACGACGCACGGGGACTTCGTCTCCAGCGCTGTACGGAACGCGCGATCCAGGAGCATGGGGACCTGTTCCGGGGAACTGGCGAGCTGTGCAAATTGTGCCGCAACGTCCTTGAACACTGTCAACAGGTCGATTTCCTGCATGTACCCGGAGCCCAGGACGGTGGTGCTTTGCTGGCCAATGATCGCCACCACTGGAACGCCGTCCATTTTGGCGTCGTAGAGTCCGTTGAGCAGGTGGATAGCTCCCGGACCTTGCGTCGAAGTCACCACCCCGACGCCGCCAGTGTATTTTCCGTGCCCTACGGCCATGAAGGCGGCTGCTTCTTCGTGCCTTGCCTGCACGAATTCCACCGCATCCTGAGCTCTACGGAGCGCGCCCATGAAACCGTTGATGCCGTCCCCGCTGTATCCGAACACCCTGTCCACGCCCCACGCTTGAAGGCGTTCGACGATGAGATCCGAAACCGTTCGCTGGGCCACGCCCGAAATTCCCTTCGCTAGGTACTATCGTCAATTGTTGACAATTGCTACGCTGGATTCATTACCTCAAACCGGGCTTTGCATCCGCCAAAAGCCCCTTGCGTGAAGGACCTGCCATGAAGAAGCGACGCCCCGCTACCCCGACTCCAGAGCTCGTTGAAACATCGCGCACCGGGCACCACTGCCCCAAGACCGGATGGTGGTCTGTCGCGGGAGATCCACGGGCCACGCGTCTCATCACGAAGGGTGAGGTGATGCCCGCCCTGCACGGCACGCCAGCTCTCTGGATCATGCGCGAAGCCGCCGGTATCGTGGGCGAAACAGCCGCCCGTCCCGCAGCCGATTTGCTGACAACCTCATAACTGTCAGACCTCCTTCCGGAGGCCGGCCTGCTGCACAAGTTCGGTCAACCAGGGCCGGTGTCCTTTATGGAAGACCATCCCTTCCGGAAGCCCCTGCACGGTGGGAACGGAATCCGCGATATCGATGGTTACCCGGCCTCCACCCATGGGCGCATTGGTGATATGCAGGTCCCCGTAGGACGCCGGCAGCTGGGGATCCATCCAGAACCCCCCACGGGACACATGGGTGTCGTATCTCATCAGGCTGGTGACCAGTTGGATGGGCGAGGTGGCTGCCCATGCTTGTGGTGAGCACGCGGTGGGATACGGAACGGGCTCGCTGTATTGCTCCCTGCTGAAGCCACAGAACAGCTCCGGGAGGCGACCCTCGGAGTAATCGGCAGCCTCGAGCAGGGCTGTCGAAATGCGCTGGGCCTCCTCCACGAATCCGTAGCGCATCAGGCCGGCGGCAATCACGGCATTATCGTGCGGCCACACCGAACCGTTGTGGTAACTGGCCGGGTTGTAGGCGCCCATATCGGTTCCGAGGGTACGCACCCCCCACCCGCTGAACATTTCGGGAGACATCAGCCGTTCGGCCACCAGCGGCGCCTTGTCCTCGTCCACCAACCCCACCCACAGGCAGTGCCCCATGTTGGAGGCGCACGCGTCAACCTGCCGTTTCCTGCCGTCCAAGGCGATGGCGTAATAGCCGCGGTCCGGCATCCAGAATTGCTCGTTGAACCGGACTTTTAGCTCCGCTGCCCGATCGGCGAGTTCCCGCGCCAAAGGTGCGTCTCCGGCGTCGTACGCTATCCACGCCCGTGCCATGTACGCGTCATACACGTACGCCTGAACTTCGCAGAGGGCGATAGGCGGCTCCGCGAGGCGCCCGTCGGCAAAATTGATGCCGTCCCACGAGTCCTTCCAGCCCTGGTTGATCAGTCCGCGGTCATTGAGCCGCTGATACTCGACGAATCCATCGCCGTCCCTGTCGCCATAGTCCCGGATCCAGTCCAGGGCACGGTCCGCGTTGGGCAGCAGGGCCGCAATGGTGTCTTTGGCGAACCCCCACCGGCTGACCGAACCCAGTAACACCACGAACAGCGGAGTGGCATCGATGCTGCCGTAGTAAACGGATTTCCCGCCGAGCGACAGGCCGCTGGAGACATCCAGCCTGACCTCATGCAGGATCTTCCCGGGCTCTTCCTCACTGATGGGATCCACCACCTTGCCCTGCCGGTCAGCAAGCGTTTGCAGGGTGCCCAGCGCGAGGGACGGATCAACGGGCATCGCCATCTCCGAAGCCCAGAGGGAGTCGCGGCCGAAAAGCGTCATGAACCATGGCGCTCCGGCCGCCACAACCACCCTGTCCGGGTGTGTGGGGTCTTCAATGCGGAGGGCGCCAAGATCGTCATAGCTGCGCCGCAGCGTCCTCTCGATGGAGTGGTTGCCCATGTGCAGCACGGGAATTTTGGCCACCCATTCCTGGCGACGCAGATCGCTGCGGGACAACTCGCCGACGGCGGGACGCACCACAGGAGCCACCGGCGCCCCTCCCTCGGTTCCGGGAGTAATGGTGACCACGGTGCTCCAATGCCCCCGTGGAGGGATGGTGGTCCGGTATCTGAGGCCCTCGCGGGTCGCCTCGGCAACATCGGAACTTACGACGACGGACTTCCGGACATCCTGCCAGCGGGAGCGGATGGTCAGCGTGTTGTGGTGGTACTCGCGGGATTCCTCCCACTGCCTCTGGACCCGTGCTTCCTTGACTTCGAAAACGTCCGCGAAGTCCGAGCCCACTGCGAATTCGACCAAACATTCCACGGGTTCCATCGAATGGTTGCTGACGGTGACATGCTCCACCATTCCCACGCCTACTTCCCGTAAGCGCTCCACGATGAGCGGCGTATCCGCATATCCGTCAGACCGTGTGATGCGGCCGGCGAAGGCTGCCCTGTAGGGCTCTTTTGTCTGGGCGGTCAGTGGCTCAAGCGGCTGGCCGTTGATGGTGAGGACCCAATAGGACAGGACCCGTGTGTCCTGGAAAAACATGCCGTGGGGATGATCAGGGTGAATGTCCCCATTAGGCAGGGAGATGCAGAAGGACGTGCCTTCCACCAAGGTGACAGTCCCGGCGCCGAGAGGTCCGGCTGCTGTATCTGCATTCCATCCAGCCACTGTGAGGCTCCTCTAAGAACCAAGGACGGCCAGTCCCTGTCCCGGGCTCCCGGCTGTCCTGCTACATCGTCACCTCGACCGTACTCTTGCCGGCCGGCCGGGGCTAGAGCCTTGGTAGCTGTTGCTTGCCTTGCGCTGTCAGTCCGGAGGGCTGTGGGTCCGGGGCGCTGTGAGTCCGGAGGGGGCTGTCAGCCTTGGGAGGCGACCAGCAGATCGTAGTCATCATCGATGTGGAAAAGCCGCCGTTCGCCGATGCGGTCTATTACCCAGATCGTTTGTCCGTCCGCAGTCCGGTCGTCCACGGTGCCCCTGTGGTATTCGTAGCCGCGCAGGCTGAGCGAAACTACGTCTCCAGCTTCCAGGGAGTTCCAGAGCGATGTCCTCCGGCTTTGCGCGCTGCACGCGGCAGGGGTACTTTCCAGGCTGCTTTTCCAGATGAGTTTCATGGGAAATGTTCTCCTTGGTGACGGGGCTGGCATCGGTGCCAAGGCGTCCCGCGAATATTTTCTCCTCAAGTCTATCGTCGATTGTTGACAATTGCTAGGATGGAGACTGTGCTTTCCAAAGACGGCAGGCACGTTCAAAAGGGCGCAGTCCCAGAAGGAGAATCCATGATCAAGGCCACTGTCATGAGCGACGCAACAACGCAGGACCCGGGGGAGCACATCCCCAAAGCAACCACCAGCACGCCGGGCCAGACTGAGGTCTCGTTCCGTCTGTGGGCCCGCGACAACCACAAGACAGGCATCTGGGAGGTCACGCCCGGTGTCTTCAAGAGCACCCGCCCGGGTTACGACGAGATCTGCCAGATCCTCAGTGGCAAGGGGACCATCACTGAAGAAGACGGAACCAGCTTCGACATCGGTCCCGGAACGTTGTTCGTTACTCCGGCAGGATGGACGGGCACCTGGACCATCCACGAGACACTGCGGAAGATGTGGGTTGTCACGGACGTTCCCACGAACTAACTGCACAAGCAAAGTAGCTGCACAGGCAAGCTAACTGCAGGAAGGGCCCGGTTCAATTGAACCGGGCCCTTCCTGTATGGAGACTTTCCTAAGCAGTAATTCCCGTTGCTTCGGGGCTGGCGGTGAGGTCCTCCACTGCCTTCTGCATATGGCGTTTGATGGCCTGCTGAAGTCCGCTGCGGTCCCGGGCTTCAAGGAACTCCAGGATCTGCTGGTGCTCCTGCACAAGAACATCAATGCGGGGGTATGCCACCTCCAGGCTCAAAATACACATCCTGGATTCGGCTGCGAGAGTCTCATAGATCCGTATCAGCCGCGTGTTTCCAGTGCCTGAAACGAAGGCGGTGTGGAATTGCATGTCGAGACGGGCAATGGCCTGCCAGTCCGAGGCCGCAACCTGCTTGGCCATGTTCCGAATGATGCCCTTGAGCTCGCGGCAGGTGTCTGCCACCTGCTCCGAGTCCGAGTCCAATAGCGTGTTTGCCGCGGCCAGTTCCACGGCTTCACGAACGGCGTAGATCTCCTTGACATCCTGCGTGGAAAGTTCCAGTACGAAGACGCCGCGGTTGCGCTTGCTCACCAGGATCCCCTCCTGGCACAGCCGCTGGAGAGCCTCGCGGAGCGGACCCCGTGAAGTGCTCAGCTGGCTGGCCAAGGCGGATTCGTTGACCTGCTGTCCAGGGCTGAAGGCCCCTTGGACAATAAGCTCACGCAGCTGATCAGCGATCAGCTGTGCCGTGGGCCGGCCTTCCAATACGAACATTCCCTCTGGTGCCGCCATTGACATCCCCTCATTCCATGCTTCGGCAATTTGAAACTGTTAGACCGCTATTGCTGTGTACTTGTACTCCAGGAATTCGTCGATTCCAATTTTTCCGCCCTCGCGTCCGAGCCCGGATTGCTTGACGCCGCCGAACGGTGCTGCGGGGTTGGAAACCAGGCCGGTGTTCAGGCCGACCATTCCCACTTCCAGTTCCGCGGAGAACCGCAGGGCCTTGTCCATGCTCTCTGTGAACACGTACCCCACCAGGCCCCACTCAGTATCGTTGGCCAGGCGGAGGACTTCGTCCTCACTATCGAACGCGGTGATCGCTGCGACCGGGCCGAAGATTTCCGTGCTCATCAGTGCGGCGTCCTTGGGCACGTCCACCAGGACGGTGGGGGTGTAGAAGTAGCCGGGACCTTCGGGACGGCTTCCACCGGTGAGCACACGTGCTCCCTTGGAGACCGCATCCGCAACGAGGCTTTCGACCTTTTCCAGGCCCTTCTGTTCAATGAGGGGCCCGACGTCGGTGCCAGCAACAGCGCCGTCGCCTACCTGTAATTCTGACATCTTTTTGGAGAACTTCTCGCCAAATTCCTCTACGACCGAGCGGTGGACGAAGAAGCGGTTTGCTGCCGTGCAAGCCTCGCCCATGTTCCGCATCTTGGCATTCATGGCACCGTCCACGGCCTTTTCGATGTCTGCATCGGCCAGGACGATGAACGGGGCGTTACCGCCGAGTTCCATGGAGGAGCGCATCACGTTGTCGGCCGCCTGCTTCAGCAGGACCTTGCCCACTTCGGTTGAACCGGTGAAGCTGATCTTGCGCGCGATGCCACTGTCAGTCCAGGCCCGGACCACCGTGGAGGCGGTGGAGGTTGTCACAACGTTCAGCACGCCGTCGGGAAGACCGGCTTCCTTGAACAGGGCCACCAAGGCCAGTGACGTCAACGGTGTCAGCTCGGCAGGCTTGAACACCATGGTGCAGCCTGCAGCGACGGCGGGCGCGATCTTGCGGGCACCCATGGCAAGCGGGAAGTTCCACGGAGTGACCAGGACTGAAGGGCCCACCGGTTCCTTGGTGATGAGGATACGGGTGTTTCCATCAACGGAGGAGGCACTGTCACCGCCAATGCGGACTGCTTCTTCCGAGAACCAACGGAGCATTTCGGCGCCGTAGGCCACCTCGCCCCTTGCCTCTGCCAGTGGCTTGCCCATCTCCGCCGTCATGATGGCTGCGAGCCTGTCCGTGTTGGCGATCACCAGATCAAAGGCGCGTCGGAGAATGTCACTTCGTTCGCGGGCGGTGGATTTGCTCCACTCCCCCTGAGCGCGACCCGCTGCCTGGATGGCCAAGGCGGCGTCTTCAGGACCGCCGTCGGCAACGTGGGCAATCACTTCGTTCGTAGCAGGGTTCTCAACGGCGAAGGTGGCACCACTGGCTGCCTTCTGCCATGTTCCGTCAATGAACAGGTCCGTTGGGATGGTGGTGGGATCAAAGGAGGTGGTCATGGTCGCTCTTTCGGTGATCAGGGGGAGTAATGATCGGGGTGACTAGGAGGTGGCCGTCTTGAGCGCTTGCGTGAACTTGGACAGGCCTTGCTGAATTTCATCGCTGCTGACATTCAGGGCGGGGATGAGGCGAATGACGTTGCCGTGCGGACCGCATGTGAGGAGCAGGAGCTCTTCCTTGATGGCGGCCTGTTGGACGGCGAGGGCAGTTGCCGCGTCCGGGGTGTTGTCGGCAGCGGTGAACTCGACGCCCTGCATCAGGCCACGGCCACGCACATTGCCGATTCCCGCGAATTCCGTTTGCAGATTGTCCAGTCCTGCCCGCAGTTCGTCACCGCGCAGCAAGGCGTTCTCCACGAGGTTCTCCCGCCGGATCACACCCAAAGTTGCGACGCCGGCTGCTGCCGCGACTGCGTTTCCGCCATAGGTTCCGCCCTGGGAACCTGGCCACGCCTTGCCCATCAAATCTGCGGAAGCGGCGATTGCGGAGATGGGGAAGCCACTGGCTAGTCCCTTGGCGGTGATCACGACGTCGGGGCTGATTCCGGCCCAATCGTGTCCCCAGAACTTGCCGGTGCGGCCGACTCCAGCCTGGACCTCGTCCAGGATCAGGACGATGCCGTGCTTGTCGGCGCGCTCACGCAGGCCTTGGAGGAATGCGACGGGGGTGGGGATGTACCCGCCATCACCCAGAACCGGTTCGATGATGAAGCCGGCGGTATCGCTGGGGGCGCTGATGGTCATCAGAAGGTGGTCGAGTTCCTTCAAGGCAAAGTCGACGGCGGTGGCTTCGTCCCAGCCGTAGCGGTACCAGTGCGGGAACGGGGCAACATGCACGCCGCCCATGATGGGGGAGAACCCTGAGCGGAATTTGGTTCCCGCGGTGGTCAAGGAGGCGGCCGCTACGGTGCGCCCGTGGAAACCACCCTGGAAGGAGATGATGTTGGGCCGTCCCGTTGCCATGCGGGCCAATCGGATGGAGGCCTCCACTGCTTCGGAGCCGGAGGTTGCGTAGAAGACGCTGTCCAAGCCCTGGGGCAGGACGCCGCCCAGGAGTTCCGTGAGTTCCAAAAGGGGCTTGTGCATCACGGTGGTGTACTGGGCATGGACAATCTTGCCCACCTGCTCGCGGGCTGCGGCCACCACGTCGGGGTGGCAGTGTCCGGTGCTGGTGACGCCGATTCCGGTGGTGAAATCCAGGTACTTCTTGCCGTCTGTGGCGTGGATCCAACTACCGGACGCATAGTCCACGACCACTGGAGTGGCTTGCTTCAGGATGGGGCTAAGTGTTGCCATGGCTTCATACTTTCTTAGTAAGTGTAGATTGTCAACAATACACGATTCGCGGGCCTTTAGCCCGCGAATCGTGTTGTGCCTAGTTCTTGAACCTCTGTGGACGGACGAAGTCCAGACCGTCAAAGCCACCCTTGCCAAGTGCTTCGTTGGCAGCAATCTGGCCGTAGCCGGAAGCCATCTTGAAGCCGGCGCCGGAGAAGCCGGTGGCGGAGTAGATCCTGCCTGACTCAGTAAAGAAACCCAGGAGGGGCTGCGAGTCCGAGGTGAACAGGTCCGGGAAGGCATCTGAGCGGACGATGCTGGGAACCAGGCCGGGGAAGAATTCGGTCACCGTCTCAGTGGTTTCCGCAATCTCCGCTTCGGTCAGCTCCCTGGGCACCGAGTCTGCGGCGGGGGTTGGTGCCCCGCGGCCATCGAGGGTGGCTTTCACAGTGACGCTGTCCACCGCGGGTGCCCCATACATGGAGCGATCGCCGGAAATCCTGATGAAGATGGGGAACTTTTCCGGGGTGAACTGGGTTGCGTCACGGGCGACGAACCAGCTCAGGAAAATCCTGCGGGTTTCCGAGTGCGCCTTCAGGTAATCGGGCATGAGCTGTTGGGACCATCCACCGGAGGCGATGATTACCCGTTCGAAGGTCCAGGACTGTTCGCCCGAGGTGACGACAACGCCGTCGTTGGTTTCGGTGATGCTGCTGACCGGAGTATTGCCAAGGACCGTTGCCCCGTTGGCCTGTGCCGCTGCAACCGCCGCGGTAACTGCCCGGTCCGTGCGGAGTGCGCCTCCGAAGGGATCGTAAACGGCGACATCGTCAGCCCGGAGATTGTGCTGCGGGTAGCGTTCGGCCATCTCCTCGCGGCTGAGGATCTGGTGGGCAGCCCCATTGATCCGGGTAGTTTCCAGCAGTTTGGGAATGTACGGTCCATCAGCAGTGCCGATGGAGAGTCCGCCACAGCGGGTGAGGATGTCCTGTCCCGTTTCTGCTTCGAGCTCGGCCCAGAGATCCCGTGAGCGTTCCAGGATGGGGTAGTAGTCCGGCCTTCCCCTGTAAAGCATCCGGAAAAGCCGGGTGTCGCCACCCACGGCACTTCTGCCATGGCCCGCGGCGTGTGCTTCGAAGCCGACCACGGAATCGGACAGTCGCGAGGCCTGCCACAATGCCATGCTGCCAATGCTGCCCAGGCCGATGACGGCCAGTTTTCCATCCATCGACTACAGCACCTGCTTCAGGAATGCCTGGGTGCGTGCTTCCTTGGGGTTCTTCAGGATCTCCCGGGCATCTCCACGTTCCACCACGTAGCCCTCATCCATGAAGATCAGGGAATCGGACACTTCGCGGGCGAAGCCCATTTCGTGGGTGACTACCACCATGGTCATGCCCTTCTTGGCGAGGTCCTGCATGACGCCGAGGACTTCCCCTACCTTTTCGGGGTCGAGGGCGCTGGTGGGTTCGTCGAACAGGATGATTTCCGGATCCATGGCCAAAGACCGGGCGATGGCAACGCGCTGCTGCTGGCCGCCGGAAAGCTCGGCCGGGTAGCGGTCGCCGAAGGCGCCGAGGCCCACGCTGGTGAGCAGTTCCTGGGCGCGCTTGGAGGATTCCTTCTTGTCGGCACCCTTGACGAGCACCGGGCCGGACATGACGTTCTCGCGGGCGGTCATGTTCGGGAACAGATTGAACTGCTGGAAGACCATGCCTACCCGTGTACGTTGCTGGGCAAGCTTCTTGGGGGGCAGCGCGTGGTAGGCGTTGTCGGTCTCGTAGTACCCGAAATCGTCACCGTTGACTTTCAGGATTCCGGAGTCCACGGTCTCCAGGCCGTTGATGCAGCGCAGCAGTGTGGACTTTCCGGAGCCGCTGGGTCCAATGATGCAGCAGATTTCACCGCTGGCGATGTCGAGGTCGATATCGTGGAGAACGGTCTTGTGCCCAAAGGACTTACGGATTCGGCGGGCGAGGATCGTGCCGTCGTTGCTCATCGTGCGATGCCTTCCGGTGCGGTCAATACAACCTTCCTGGACTTGCGGGGGACCCGCGCGGAGGTATGGGAGTATTTCTGTTCGAGCTTGGACTGCGGGTAGCTGAGCACCAGCGTCATCACGAGGTACCACAGGCTCGCCACGATCAGCAGCGGGATGGTCTCGTAGGTACGTGCGTAGATGAGCTGGGCGCTCTGGAGAAGTTCCGCAACACCCAGGACGCTGACCAAGGACGTTTCCTTGAACATCCCGATGACCTGGTTGCCGGTGGCCGGAATGATGGAGGGCATGGCTTGGGGAATGATGATCTTGCGCATCTTCGTAGCGGCGCTCATTCCCAGGGAGTCCGCAGCTTCGATCTGGCCCTTGCCCACCGAGGAGAACCCTCCGCGGATGATTTCTGCCATGTATGCGGCTTCATTCAACGTCAAGCCGACCAAAGCTGCGGTGATCGGACCCATGAGTGCATTCGTGTCGATTGCGGTGCCGATGTCGGTAAACGGGATCCCGATGGTCAAGTTCGGGTACAAGGCCGAGATGTTGAACCAGAAGATCAACTGGACCAGGACCGGGGTACCGCGGAACAGGGTGATGAACGCGCCTGCCGTGGCCGCGATCGGCTTGATGCTCGAGGACCTCATAATCGCAATGACCAGGCCCAGGAGGGTGCCCAGGACCATGCTTGCCACCGTAAGGAAGATGGTGAGCATCAGCCCGCGGAGGATGGATTCGTGGGTGAAGTACTTCGCCACCACGTCCCACTTGAAGTTGGGGTTGGTGGAGACCGAGAAGAGGATGCCTGCGCCAAACAGGATGGAAACCACCCAGGCGACGTATTCAAAAGTGCTTCTGCGGCGAAGGCGGGGCTTGAGTGCCGGATCAATTCCGTTCATTGTCGGTTTGCTTCCGTTACTGATGGTTTGCACCATGGGAGCACCTCTCCTAGTTGAGTTTCGCATCCGTGATGGCTCCGGAGTCGAGGCCCCAGGTGGAGAGGGACTTCTTGTATTCCGGGCTGTTCAGGACCGACTGGACGGCGGCCTGGAGGGCGGGAGTCAGTGCAGATCCCTTTTTGACGCCGATAGCGGTGAGGTCGCTGGATCCAACGTTGATCTGAGGGGTCAGGATGGTGAACGATTTGGGCTGCTGCTTCTCGGCCCAGGCGAGGGAGGTTGTGTCATAGAGGATGCCATCGATGCGCTTGGATGCCAGCTGTGTCAGGGCCTCCTGGACGTTGGGCAGGGTCACGGCGTTGATCGCGGGCTGTCCCTTGGAGGTGCAGGTCTGCTCCGAAAGGGCCGGGAGGCGCTTGAGCTGGCCCGTCGAGCCCTGGGTAACGGCAATGTTCTTACCGCACAGTGTCTCGTTGGTGAGCTTCATGGGGTTACCCGCGGCCACGGCCACTGAGTTGCCGGCCTTGAAGTAGTCGATCATGTCCAGGACCTTGAGCCGCTCATCGGTCTTGGACATGGTGGTGGCGGTGAAGTCGTAGCGGCCGCCATCGAGGCCGGGGACGATCGTGTCAAACTTTGTGTCCTGGAACTTCAGCTTCAGGCCGAGCTTCTTTGCTACCAGGCGGGCGATGTCCGGGTTCAGGCCGATCGCGGTCGAGTTGTCCTCGGCGAGGAACGTCGTCGGCGGGTAGTGCAGGTCCATCGCGACTGTCAGTTCGCCCTTGTCCTTATAGGATGCCGGCAGGAGGCTCACAGCCTTTGTGTCAGGCTGCACGCCCTCGGAGATGTCCGTGGTGTTGTTGGTCTTGCTGCTGTCCGGCGAATCGCTGCTGTTGGCGGTTCCACCGCAAGCGCTCAGGGCGAGTAGTACGGCAAGTCCTGCGGCTGCAGTCTGGGCCTTGTTACGAATCTTCATGGTGCTTCCCTTCGAGGGAGTCGGTCACTGGGGAGGGAGAAGTTCTAGGTTGCAATGTGATCCGGATCTCTCCGTCATCTAATGCAATGCAACCCCCTCAACAGTAGATTGTCAACAATTGACAGAAACTTTTTTCATGCACTCCCTATATGAGAACCGTTCTAATTACGCCTACAGAAACTGTTGACAATTTACAATTTAGCGCCCTAGAGTCGAATCATCGGGCTAGAAATTTCCAGCCCGCCAGGCACGATTTCGCGGTTCAGTTCGCCTCTTTCGATACCTCCACATACTCGGGGCCAGCCCCCTTCCATCTCCCGAAAAGAACGGAAACCCCATGGCAGAGACCAACTTCCGGCCGAAGTACATCTCCTTCGATGTCTACGGCACACTGATCAACTTCGACATCGATCCCACCACCCGGCGGCTGCTTGATGGACGCATCTCCGAAGAGCAGTGGCCTACGTTCAAAAAGCAGTTCCGTGGCTACCGCTTCGACGAAGTCCTGGGCGACTACAAGCCGTATGAGGCGATCCTGCAGGATTCCTTTGACCGGGTGTGCAAGCGCTGGGGCATCGGACCGACCGAAGGTGCCGGCGCTGCGTTCGCTGACGCTGTCCGCGGTTGGGTTGCCCACGAGGACGTGCCGGCCCCGCTGAAGCTCATGGGCGACAACTACCAGCTGGTGGCGTTGTCCAACGCGGACGACAGTTTCCTGGATATCAGCATTCCGAAGCTGGGTGCTGATTTCCACGCCGTGCTGACGGCCGAACAGGCACAGGCTTACAAGCCGCGCTACCAGGCCTTTGAGTACATGCTCGATACCCTGAACGCCAAGCCGGAGGACTTCCTGCACGTCTCCTCGCACACCCGGTACGACATGCACCCGATGCATGACATGGGCTTCCGTAACCTCTGGATGCTGGACCGTGGCTATGACCCTATTGGCGAGGGCTACGACCTCAATACTGTTAAGTCCTTGGACGAGCTCAACAAGCACCTCGGTCTCTAAACCGACTTCAAGGCGAAAGGCCATACCGTGAAACTTGTTCCCTACTGGCTCGATACTGCAGAGCCTTCCGGCGATTACCGCCGCACTCCGGTCCCGGAGAACGTTGATGTTGCGATTATCGGTGCCGGTTTTACCGGGCTGTCAGCAGCCCTTGAATTCGCCAAGCAGGGCGCCACTGTAGCCGTTTTCGAACGCCACACTGTTGGCTGGGGTGCTTCGGGCCGTAACGGGGGAATGGCTACGACCGGTTTGGCCATTGGCTTCAGCACGGCAGTCAAGCGCTACGGGGCTCCCCGTGCAGTGGAGATGTTCCGCGAATACAACGATGCCATCGAAACCATCGAGAAGCTGGTGCACGACAACGGCATCGACTGCGACTTCAAGCGTTTCGGCAAGCTCTCCCTCGCGTTCCACAAGTCCCACTACGACGGCTTCCTGAAGTCCCAGGAGCTGCTCGCAAACCTGGTCGATCACCACGTAAAGGTCATCCCCAAGTCAGAGATCCACAGCGAAATCGGCACGGACTTCTACCAGGGTGCCATGATGGATCCGCTGGGTGCGGGTCTCCACGTAGGGAAGTTCGTGCACGGTCTGGCAAAGGTGGCAGCCGACAACGGCGCAGCCATCTGTGAGAACGCCGCCGTGACCGAGCTGAACAAGGTCTCGGGGACAGTGCACGATGTGCACACCACCCGTGGAATTACCCGGGCCAAGCAGGTCCTGGTAGCCACCAGCGGTTACACCGGCAACGTCACCCCGTGGCTGCAGCGTCGCGTGATCCCCGTGGGTAGTTTCATCATCTGCACGGAGCCTCTGTCCGAAGAGGTGGTGAACCGCATCCTGCCGAACAGGCGCCAGGCCTCTGACAGCAAGATGCTGACGTACTACTTCAGGATCACGCCGGACAACAGGCTGCTGTTTGGTGGCCGGGCCCGATTCGCTTTGTCCAGCCCGGATTCGGACGTCAAGAGCGCCGAAATCCTGCACAAGGCCATGACTGAACTCTTCCCGTACCTCTCCAAAGCCAGGGTGGACTACATCTGGGGCGGTCTGGTGGACCTCTCCATGGACCAGATGGTCCATGCCGGCCAGCATGACGGCCTCTTCTACTCCCTGTGCTACAGCGGCCATGGTGTTCAAATGGCAGCCCACATGGGTAAGCGGATGGCCCACTACATGGCCGGCGACAAGTCGGCAAACGTGTGGGAAGACCTGAAGAACCCGCCGGTTCCCGGCCACTTCGGCCCGCCATGGTTCCTGCCGTTCATTGGCGGAGCCGCGAAGATCATCGACCGTATCAAGTAGACATTCCGCTAGCCAGGCAAGGTAAAGGTTCCCATGAGTTCATCAACAACCGTCGCTGGAGCGCGCCTAAAAACAGCTGGGGAAACGGCCTACAGACGGGCAAGCGTTGCGGCGCTTCCCGGTGGCGCGTTCCTCGAAGGCCTTTGGGAGACCGCCGACAGGACCCTGGAAGTACGTGACCCTGAAGACGGCGTGCTGTTGGGCACTGTGTGTTCTTCAACCCCTCAGGATGTCCGCCGTGCGGTTGCCCACATTCACCACCACCTCTTGGACGATGAATGGCCTCTCCGGGAACGCCGCGAGGCTTTGGAACGGGCTGCAGTGCTCCTGGCTGAGCAGTCGGTACGGTTTTCGGAGATCATTGCCGCCGAGAGCAGCAAGACCATCAACGAGGCTGAGCGTGAAGTACGCCGGTGCATCGAGACGTTGCGGCTTTCGGCGGCAGCGTCGAGCGAACTCGTGGGGGAAACTCTCGGCTTTGAGGACAGCATGGCAGGAGCCAACAAGATCGGCTGGTACAGCCGGAAGCCTGTTGGCATTATCGCCGCTATTACGCCTTTCAACGATCCGCTGAACCTCGTGGCACACAAGCTGGGCCCGGCGCTTATCGGAGGCAACGGCGTCGTACTTAAACCCTCAGGCCGCACCCCGCTGACCGGGCTGGCTTTCGTTCACCTGTTGCTTGAGGCCGGCGTTCCGACAGGCCGCATTGCCGCGATCGTGTCGGGACCCGGGGTGTCCGAAGCGATCGTGACCGACCCCCAGGTGGACCTGATCTCCTTCACCGGCGGGCCAGCGACGGCCGATCGCATTGCTGCCGCCGCAGGAGCGAAGAAGATCCTTTCGGAACTGGGCGGCAACAACGCTACGATCGTCTGCGCCGACGCTGAAGCGGCAACTGCTGCTGAGGCGGTCGTCGCCGGGGCATTCGGTGTGGCCGGCCAGAATTGCCTGTCGGTCCAGCGGGTTTACGTTCACATTTCGCTGTTCGAGGAAGTCTTTGAAAAGGTCGTCGCGGGGACCCGTGCACTTCGCGTCGGGGCGAAGATGGACCGAACCACCGATATCGGTCCGCTCATCAGCGAAGCGGAAGCCCGGCGGGTGGAGGCCTGGGTGGAGGAAGCCAAGGCGGCCGGCGCCACTGTCCGTGTGGGCGGTCAGCGCCACGGCGCTTTCTACGAGCCAACCGTACTCGCCGATGTGCCGGCAGACGCCCGCGTCATCGTCGAGGAAGTGTTTGGCCCGGTGGTCAGCATCATGCCCTTTATCCAGATCTCTGACGCCATCCATGCGGCCAACGCCTCCGAATACGGGCTCCAGGCCGGTGTCTTCACCGAGTCCATCGACCTGGCCCTGGCAATTGCCGACAAGCTGCACGTGGGGGCGGTGGTCATCAACGAGACAAGCGACGTCCGGATCGATTCCATGCCGTTTGGCGGGTTCAAGAAGTCCGGCGTGGGCCGTGAAGGCGTCAAGCACGCAGTCCGCGAAATGACCGAGCCCAAGAGCACAATTATCAAACTGGCGGAGCCCGCCACCCGCTGGCAGCAGCTGACGGGCACCTCAGAACGGAATGCATCATGACTACCCACAAAATCGCGGTCATCGCCGGCGACGGTATCGGCAAGGAAGTGGTCCCTGCGGCCATCCAGACCCTCGAGCGGATCGCTGAGATCCACTCCATCGATCTGAAGTTCACGCACTTCGACTGGGGATCTGACTACTACGCGGAGCACGGCCGCATGATGCCCGTGGACGGCCTGGAGCAGTTGGCGCAGCATGACGCCATTTTCCTGGGTGCCGTGGGCTCCCCGGAGGTCTCCGATGCTGAATCGCTGTGGGGGTTGTTGATCCCCATCCGCCGCGAATTCCAGCAGTACATCAACCTGCGGCCGGTAAAAACGCTCGACGGCGTGAAGTCGCCCCTGGCGAACAAGGAACCGATCGATATCCTCATCGTGCGTGAAAACAACGAAGGGGAATACTCGGAGGTCGGTGGACGCATGTACCGCGGACTGCCGCACGAAACCGCTGTCCAGGAAACTATCTTCACCCGCTTGGGAGTATCGCGGGCCGCGCACTACGCCGCGTCGCTCGCGTCCTCCCGCAGGGGCCACCTGACCTCGGCCACCAAGAGCAACGGCATCATCCACACCATGCCCTTCTGGGACGAAGTGGTGGAAGAAACCACCCGCCTCTACCCTGACGTAACGCTCACCAGCGAACTGGTGGATGCCTTGGCTGCGCACCTGGTCCTCAAACCCTGGACTTTTGACGTAATTGTCGCCTCGAACCTTCTGGGCGACATCCTCTCGGACCTGGGCAGTTCCGTCACCGGTTCCATCGGTGTGGCTCCCAGTGCGAACCTGAATCCCGACGGTGATTTTCCATCCCTCTTTGAGCCGGTGCACGGATCTGCCCCGGACATCGCAGGGAAGGGACTGGCAAACCCGGTGGGCCAGATGTGGTCCGGCGCGATGATGCTGCAGCACCTGGGCCACCCGGAAGCTGCTGAACACCTCCAGCTGGCGTTCGAGGCAGTTTTGCGCGAGGGCCTCGGAACCCGCGATGTGGGGGGCCCGTCGTCGACGTCGGAATTCACAGCCGCTGTTTTGGCCGCCATCGATGTCATTGGCGTGGTTGGCTCGATCGAGGCCGGCACGGCAACCAAGCCTGCGGGAGCACCGGCGTCGTCATGACGGTTACCCCTGGAGGCAAGAGGCCTGTTGTCGCGGCGTTGTACCGGGAGGCCTTGCCGCCCCGGTTGGAGGAGATCGAAGCCCTGGCCGAGGTCCGGCTGACCAAGGCGGAGGGACTGGCTGAAGCGATGGACGGTGCAGATGTCCTGTACCAGTGGCATTCGTTTTCCCCCGCCCTGCGCGAGAACTGGGACGTCGCGTCATCGCTGAAGTGGGTCCACGTAACAGCTGCGGGCGTCAGCCAGCTCCTGTTCGACGAACTCATCCACAGCGATGTGGTCTACACGAACTCCCGCGGAGTCCTGAGCCGTGCAATAGCCGAATTCACGCTGGGCTTCGTCCTGGACTTCGCCAAAGACTCGCAGGGCTCGTTCAAGCTTCAGCAGCAGCAGCGCTGGCAGCATAGGGTCACCCGGAAGATCCAAGGTCAACGCGCCCTGGTGGTGGGCACCGGTTCCATCGGGCGGGAAATTGCGTCCCTGTTCCGTGCGGTAGGCCTGCAGGTCAGTGGTGCCGGGCGAAGCAGCCGTCCGGGAGATGAACTGTTTGATCATATCCATTCCTCCCGGGACCTGGCCGGGATCGTGGGCGACGTCGACTACCTCATCCTGGCAGCGCCACTGACCGAGGACACCAAGGGACTCGTGGATGCTGACGTCCTTTCCGCCATGAAATCCACCGCACACCTCATCAACGTGGGCCGCGGGGAACTGGTTCGGACGGACGCGCTGGTGGAAGCCCTGTCCTCCGGATCCATTGCCGGTGCAGCACTGGACGTAGTCCATCCCGAACCGCTTCCCGCCGGGCATCCTTTATGGAGCATGGACAACGTCATCATCACACCCCACATGAGCGGGGACACCGAGGACTACCTCGACGATCTTGGGCAATTGTTCGTTGACAACCTGCGACGGTTCAGCCAGGGCAAACCCCTGCAGAACATCGTGGACAAGAACCTTGGGTTCGTCCCGGTCTCCTGACCCTGTTTCGCGTTTTCCCAGCCTTCTTTACCTAAGGAACTTTGCCATGAGCACCTCAACGACGACGCTCACCCGGATCAACCACTTCATCAATGGCGCCGAGTCCACGGGGGAGGGGGAACAGACCCGGCCCGTGTACAACCCGGCCACCGGCGAGGTCACCGCTGAACTGCGTCTGGCGAACGAGGCTGACCTGAACACGGCGGTGGCTGCGGCGAAGAAGGCTGCGCAGTCCTGGGGTGATATTTCCCTGGCCAAGCGCACGGGCGTGTTGTTCAAGTTCCGTGAACTCGTCGCCGCGCACGTGGACGAGCTGGCCGAGTTGATCACGGCCGAGCACGGCAAGGTCCTCTCCGACGCGAAGGGCGAGATCGGCCGTGGTCTGGAAGTGATCGAGTTCGCCTGCGGCATCCCGTCCCTGCTCAAGGGTGACTACTCGGACCAGGTCTCCACCGGCATTGATGTGTTTTCCTTCCGTGAACCCCTGGGCGTGGTGGCCGGTATTACCCCGTTCAACTTCCCTGTGATGGTGCCGTTGTGGATGGCTCCGATGGCGATCGCGACCGGTAACGCGTTCATCCTCAAACCCTCCGAGCGGGACCCGTCCGCACCGATGTTGCTCGCGAAGCTGTGGAAGCAGGCCGGTTTGCCTGATGGGGTGTTCCAGGTCCTGCACGGCGGGAAGGAAACCGTTGACGGGCTCCTGACGCACCCGGATGTGGACGGTATTTCCTTTGTTGGGTCGACCCCGATTGCGCAGTACGTCCACGAAACCGCCACGAAGCACGGCAAGCGGGTCCAGGCCCTGGGCGGGGCGAAGAACCACGCGATCGTGCTTCCGGACGCTGACCTGGACAACGCAGCTGACCACCTCGCCGCCGCGGCGTTCGGTTCCGCGGGGGAGCGGTGCATGGCGATCTCCGTCGCTGTCGCTGTCGGGGACGCGGCTGATTTGCTGGTGAAGAAGGTCCAGGAACGTGCCCTGGCCGTGAAGGTCAACAACGGCACAGTGCCCGGTGCGGAGATGGGTCCGGTCATCACCCCGGCCTCCAAGGAACGCATCGAACGGATCGTCACCGAAGCAGAGCAGGCCGGCGCTGCCATGGTGGTGGACGGCCGCGACCTCGCCGTCCCCGGCCACGAGGAAGGTTTCTGGGTTGGCCCCACCGTGATCGATCAGGTCAGCACCGAAATGAGCGCGTACACGGAGGAGATCTTCGGGCCCGTGCTGGTGGTGGTCCGCGTGGACACCCTCGAGGAGGGCATCGCGCTGATCAATGCCAACCCGTACGGCAACGGCACCGCGATCTTCACCTCCTCCGGCGCCGCAGCCCGGACGTTCCAGCGCTCCGTGACCGTGGGCATGGTCGGCATCAACGTGCCCCTGCCCGTTCCGGTGGCTTACCACTCCTTCGGCGGCTGGAAGAACTCCCTCTTCGGCGACAAACACATCTATGGCCCCGAAGGCGTGTCCTTCTACACCCGCGGCAAAGTCATCACCTCCCGCTGGCCCGAACCCACCCACGCCTCCGGCGCCTCCTACAACTTCCCCTCCAACTAGTCCTGGCGTTTTGGTGCCAACTGCCGAAAGAAGGATGACATGCCTACTACCGTGAAGGCCTATGTGGCCTCTTCTCCCACCTCGGAACTCACTCCTGGCACTGTGGAGCGGCGCGATCCCGGCGATTTCGATGTGCAGATTTCCATCAAGTACACCGGAATCTGCCACTCCGACATCCATGCCGCACGCGGAGACTGGGCCAGTAACTACCCCCTGGTGGTTGGCCACGAAATCGTCGGAGTGGTGGAAGCTGTCGGTCCAAAAGTCACCCGTCATTCGGTGGGGGACCGGGTGGGCGTGGGCTGTTTCGTCGACTCCTGCAGGGAATGCGTCAATTGCCGGGCAGGCGAGGAACAGTACTGCCTGCAAGGTGCAACGAGCACGTACAACTCTTTCGGCCGTGACGGGTTGCCCACCGCGGGCGGTTACAGCACAAGCATCGTGGTGGATGAGAATTACGTCGTTCGGATTCCCGATGGCATACCCCTCCCAGATGCGGCCCCGCTGTTGTGTGCGGGAATCACTATGTACGCCCCGCTGCGTAACTGGAAAGCCGGGCCAGGCAAGCGCGTCGCCATCATAGGAATGGGCGGACTTGGTCATATGGGGGTGAAGATCGCTGCGGCTTTGGGAGCCGAAGTCACTGTGCTCAGCCAATCGCTAAAGAAGCAGGAGGACGCCGTCAGGCTCGGCGCCAACAGCTACTACGCAACATCTGAGCCCGCGACCTTCGAATATCTGAAGGGCCAGCTGGATCTGATCATCAACACCGTCTCCGCGGACATCGATGTGGATGCCTATCTGTCCTTGCTTGCCTTGGACGGCACCATGGTCCTCGTGGGGCTGCCCTCCAAGCCCCTGAGCCAGCGCGCTTGGTCGCTGGTGGAATTCCGACGCAACCTCAGCGGGTCAAGGATGGGCGGGATCCGCCAAACACAAGAAATGCTGGACTTCTGCGCCGCCCACGGACTGGGAGCAGACGTGGAAGTCATTCACGCAAGCCAGATCAACGAAGCATTCGAACGGGTACTCGCCAGCGATGTCCGCTACCGCTTCGTCATCGACGCCACAACGTTCTGAGGCACTCCTGCTGAAGGGCAAATTATTACGAACGCCAAGAACGCCATTTCGCGGAAATACAGAGGTAAGGCTAACCTAAATAGTCTTCAATTTCCCACGTGCTTCCCCGGGCACACTTAACAGGCGGTTCCATTGCGCAAACTCAGCCGATCCGCAGCCCTAGGTCTTGCGGCCCTCCTTGCCCTAACGGGTTGTGGTCTGAGTGGGGCCCAGACTGGTACCGCCGGGAAGGCCGCGGATACCAACCAGCGCATTGTGGTGGACAACTTCCGTGCACCCGTTGCCAACTGGGCGCTGGAATCCGACTCCGCGTACATCCTGTCGCTGTCCGGGTGCCTGGAGACGCTGACCAAGTACGACTCCGCCGAGGGCAAGGTGGTTCCGTTCCTGGCAACCGAATGGAAGCAGGTCTCACCGCTTGAGTGGGACTTCACCCTTCGCCAGGGCGTCAAGTTCCAGGACGGAACCGACCTCACTGCCGAGTCGGTGGCTGCGGCCCTTAACACCGTCCTCAAGGCCAAGGTCCCTGCCCGGGCGTTCAACCCGGGCATTGTCAGCGGTGTCAAGGCCATGGACGCCAAGACAGTTCGTGTGACAACTCCTGCGGAGAGCCCGCTGGTTCCCTTCCGACTTGCCAGCGTCAACACCGGCATCCTGTCACCGGCTGCTTACCAAGGCGCCACCGTGGACCCCTTCGGTCACTGCACCGGGCCGTTCGTTCCCGTGTCCGAGAAAGCCAAGCAGTCCCTGACGTTGGATCGCAACAAGAACTACTGGGGCGGCCAGGTGCAACTCGCTGGGGCCGAAGTCCGCTTCATCACCAACGGCGCCACCCGCGCAGCCCAGGTCCAAACCGGGGAAGCTGACATCTCCCTTTCAATCCCTGCCTCCGGCCTCTCCACGCTTAAGAACGCCTCCGAAGTTTCTGTTCTCAAAGCCAACTCACCCCGCACGGCGACGCTCTACATGAACAACGGACGTGCTCCCTTCAACAACGTCGACTTCCGCAAGGCCCTGCGGTCCGCACTGGATCTTGATGCCTTGGCGGCCAGCGTCTACGAGGGCGCAGCCCTCCCGGCAGCGGGACCGTTCGCACCCTCCGAACCGTGGGCTTCAGGCAAGGCAAGCCCACCCAAGCAAAACATTGAGGAAGCAAAGAAGCTCCTCGCCGAAGCTGGATACACCGCTGACAGGCCCCTGGAGATCATTGCGATCGTGGAACGGTCAGAATTCGCCGACGTCGCCACCGTGATCCAGGACAACCTCAAGAGCATTGGCGTCCCGGTAACTATCCAGGCCAAGGAATACGCCTCAGCTGAACCGGACGTTCTGGCCGGCAATTACGACATGATCCTCAGCCAGCGAAACAGGCTGATCGATATCGCTGATCCGATCGGCTTCCTCACCGCGGACTATACGTGCAAGGGCACCTACAACCTCAGCCACTTCTGCAACGAGGAGTATGACGCCACCATCGCTGAAGCGGCCAAGACGTCCAACACCGAGGAACGCTACAAGCTGTACGCCAAGGCCGGCGAGATCCTGGATGACCAGGCCGTGAACCTCTGGCTGGTCAATGAACAGGCAACAGACGCCATCCGCAGCAACGTCCTCTCCTACGTTCAGGATCCGCTGTCCCGTTACGTCCTGACAGCTCAGACCGCAAAGTCCGGCTCCTAGCAGCGAGCTGGGACAAACGAACCAAACCCGCATGATCACGTTCCTTGCGAAGCGGACGGCGACCCTCGTGGCCGCCGTCCTGCTGTCGTCTTTCGCCGTTTTCCTTATCCCCTATGTCACCCCGGGCGATCCGGTCCGCAAGATCATCCGTTCGCGGGTGGCCGGGGATGTCGTGGACGATTCCACTGTCCAGGCCCTCGGCCAAAGCCTGGGTCTCCACGATCCACTGCCTGTCCAGTACTTCCGCTGGCTCGGAGCTTTCTTCAGCGGCGACATGGGGTTGTCGCATATCAGCCGGACACCCGTTGTTGACCAGGTAATGCCCGCTCTTGGCATCACCCTCAGCCTGGTGATCGTGGCTCTGGGCATCGCGGTAATCGTTTCGCTGCCGTTGGGGATCGTTGCAGGACTGAAGCAAGGTGGAAAAGCCGACAAACTGATCACCACCATTACCCAGTCCTTCATCGCTATGCCCGAGTACTGGCTGGCGCCTCTCCTGGTCTTGGTTTTCGCACTCAAACTGTCCTTGCTGCCGTCAGCTGGCTGGAACACCACATCATCCATAGTCCTGCCAGCGGTAACCCTCGCCCTGCGACCCATCAGCTTCTTCACCTCAGCGGTGCGCTCCGGCATGATCGATGCTTTGGAAGCAGAGCACATTCAAGCCGCCAGGGCCCGCGGTCTCAGTCACGTCCAGACCATCATGCGGCATGTCATTCCCAACGGGCTGGTCCCGTTGTCCACTCTTTTCGCCGTATGGTTCGCGGGTCTCCTGGGAGGTTCGGTCATTGTGGAGGTCGTTTTCGCGATTCCGGGCATGGGACGGCTCCTTTACGACGCCGTGGTGAACAGCGATATTCCCCTGGCGCAGGGCGGTGTCGTCGTCGTGGTTGCATTGGCCGTAGCGATCACCACCCTCGCGGACTTCCTCCATCGGATCCTCAGCCCTAAGGTGAGTGGCGCCCTTGCGTAACCTCTCAGCGGTAGACAAGGCCGCCGTCGTCGTCCTCGCCATGGTGGTAGCCGCAGTAGCCGCCGCGCCCTGGCTGACGCCGTTCCCGCCGGACGACCAGAACCTTGCCGCGCGCCTTGCATCGCCAAGCGCCACTCATTGGCTGGGAACGGACCACCTTGGGCGGGACACGCTCAGCAGATTGCTCGACGGCGGTCGCTTCTCTTTGGTGGTGGCTGCACTTGCCACGGTGCTGACTGGACTCGTTGGCTTGGTGATCGGCGTGCTGAGTGCGCGCCGCAAGGGCTGGCTGGACGAGTTCTTTACGCGCACGAATGATGTCCTGCTCGCCTTGCCGGAGATGGTGGTGGCATTGTTCATCGTGGCTGCGATGGGAACTGGATTCTCGTCGTTGCTCGTGGCGCTCACGGTCACGGGATGGACCCCGTTTGCAAGGCTCGCGCGCACGCTTGCCTATGACGTGTCTGCACGCGGATTTGTTGAAGCGGCGCGCGTGGTGGGCTGTTCGCCGTCGTTCATCATTTTCCGCCACATCCTTCCGCATCTGGCAGCGCCGATGCTGGGACAGGCGACGCTGCGGTTCGGGCAGCTCCTGATCAGCGTCGGAGCGCTGTCCTACCTTGGGCTGGGTGTCCAACCACCGCAATCTGACTGGGGCTCCATGGTGGCAGCGGCCCAACCCTACGCTGAGCGGGCTCCGTGGGGGATCATCGCCCCGGGACTTGCCATCTTCCTGGTGGCTCTCTGCGTCACCCTGATCGGTCAGCGGGCCTCCCGCCGGGCAGCAGACCCCGTAGATGTCCTCGTGGTGGAGGGTCAGCATGCCTGAGCTCGTCATCGAGGACTTGACCGTCCGCAGCACGGCCACCGAGCCCCCGATCCTGTCCAGAGTTAGCCTGACGGTCCGGCCGGGAGAGTTTGTTGCCCTCGTGGGAGGCTCGGGTTCGGGAAAGACCATGACTGCCAAGTCCGTCCTGCAGTTACTGCCGGAGCCGCTGCGGATTGAGTCCGGGTCCATCCGACTTGGCCCACTGGATGTGACCAATGCGCCGGAAACAGAGTTGAATCGCATCCGAGGTGGCCGGCTGGGGATGCTGTTCCAGCAGCCCAAGAGGATGTTTAATCCGAACAAGACCATCCGCAAGCACCTGAAGGAACCCCTGAAACTCCACGCAGGCCTCGCAGGCAAGCCCGCGGATACGAAGGTGCTTGAACTGCTCGTCGAGGTTGGCTTCGAAGATCCGGAATGGGGCGCGCAGGCCTACCCCCACCAGCTTTCCGGTGGAATGGCTCAACGGGCAATGACGGCCATGGCGTTGGCTGGCCAACCCGAAATTCTGCTGGCAGACGAGCCCACCTCCGCCCTGGACAAAGTGCTGGAAAGCCAGATCCTTGAATTGCTGGACCGTGAGCGCAGGCACCGTGGGCTCGGCATCCTCTACATCACCCACAACCTGGCGTCTGTGGCAGCCTTCGCGGACAGGGTCCTGGTGATGGACGCCGGGAAGATCGTGGAGTCCGGCACCACGGAGGCCGTTTTGGGCAGCCCCAAAACCGCCTACACGCGGAAGCTCCTGGACGCATCAAACCTGTTGCCCACGAGCATCACGGACGTCACGCCGCAGGGGCGTAGCGTGCTGACCCTTACGAACGTCGTCAAACACTTCGGGCCTGGTAAGCGCTTGGGGATGGGCAAGCGTTTTGGGATGGGCAAGCGTTTTGGGCTGGGAAATGCTGATCGGCCCGCGTTGAACTCGGTTTCGCTAGCCCTTAAGCAGGGCGAGATCCTTGGTGTCCTCGGCCAATCCGGGTCCGGGAAAAGCACGCTCGCCAGGGCAATCGTCGGGCTGGAAGGAATCAGCGGCGGTAGCATCACCCGCACCCTGGCGGCAGGAGAGATCAGCCCGCCCACCGCTGTGCAGTTGGTCTTCCAGGAACCCCACGATTCCTTCGACCCCCGCATGACGCTTCGCGCCAGCCTTGAGGCTCCCCTCCGGCGGCACGCTGGACTTTCGCCCGCCGAAAGGTCGCAGCGGCTTCAGGACGCCATGAAGGAAGTAGAACTGGACCCGTGCCTGCTGGAAAGGCGCCCGGGACAATGCTCCGGTGGCCAACTGCAGCGCGTCACGATTGCCCGGGCACTCCTGTTGGAACCCGAGGTCCTCATCTGCGACGAAGCGACGTCGGCCCTGGACGCCCTCACGCAGCGAACCATTCTTGACCTGCTGCAGCGGCTGCACCGGGACAGGGGATTGTCGCTGATGATCATCACCCACGACATGGACGTAGTGCGGCACATGTGCCAACGCGTAGCCGTACTCTTTCAGGGCCGCCTCGTGGAACTCACCGACACCCACAAGTTCTTCGCCGAGCCCCAGCACGAGCACAGCAGGGATCTGGTGTCAGCAGCGATTCCCTGTCGGGGACTGCATCTTAAGAAAATGCGCGCGGCGAGCTAGAAGAAGATCCGCGCGGGGAGCTGGCAGTCATCCCGAGTACAGCCCGATCAGTAACTCCACGATCCGGCCGCGCTCCTGCGGCGGATCCTTCGTGGACCACGCGAGGTAGACGGACACCGACGGGGCGTCGCGTACCGGACGGTAGATGATGCCCCGGCGTCGATATTGGTGGGCCGTGGACGCGGCAGTCATGCCGCGCGCCGCCCCGCTGCCAATCGTCGTCAACCAATCATCCACATCGTTAATGGGTACGATGTCCGGCCGCTCCTCCTGCGCCCACAGCTCAAGAGTCGTGCTTCCCGTCCGCAGGTCCATGGCCACGGGCCGTTGGGCCACCTGCGCCATGGTTACGGAACGTCGCGTTGCGAGGGGATCGTCCGAGGACATGGCACAGTACCGCTTCTCCTCGCCAATCCGGACGTGCTCGACGCCGGCCGCATCCGGAAGGCGTCGAAGGATAGCGAAGTCGGTGGTTCCCTCGGCGAGGCCGCCGGTAGGGGAGTTGGAGTGCAGCAGCTGCAGTTCCACGCCCGGGATTGCGACCGCCCATCGGCGCTGGAACTCCATGGTGTGCTCGCCTAAAGCGGACCACGCATAGCCGATCCGGATCTTTCCAGTACCGGACCGGGCCTCCCTTTCGAGATCGCCCAGAAGTGAGAGGACCCGCCGTGCCTTGGCTACGACGCGCTCGCCGGAGCGAGTCAGGCCCACGCTGCGGGTGGTCCGTTCCAGGAGCCGCACCCCGAGAACCTGTTCCAGCCCGGAGATGTTGCGTGAAACGGCCGCTTGGGACATTCCCAGGCCAATGGCGGCATCGGTGAATGTGCCCTCCTCGACTACAGCCAGGAGGCACCGTAGTTGCCTCACCTCGACGTCCATACCGTCAATCTTATTCATACGTCCACCGCATAAATAGCCTCGTCCATGCATTTAGCGGATAGACGGTCCAAGCGCAGAATTTCCCCATGATCGATACGAGGGCAGTGGGAGTAAAGCCGTCCCGGAAGGCCGGTGGCGCGGCGACCCTCCTGGCCAGCGCACTTTCCAACCAGCTTGGCGCCGCCACCGCATCATTAGCCTTTCCTGTCATGGGACCCGTAGGTGTGGTGGCGGTGCGACAGCTCGTGGCGGCGGCCGTTCTCTTGCCTATCGTCCGGCCCCGGTTGAGGGAATTGAGCTGGCGGCAATGGTGGCCCGTCCTTCTGCTCGCCGTCTCGTTCGGCACCATGAATCTTGGCCTGTATGCATCCATCCAACGGATCGGCCTTGGACTTGCCGTCACCCTTGAGTTCCTTGGGCCGCTGGCCGTGGCGTTGATCAGCTCGCGACGAAAGAGCAGTGCGCTCTGCGCGGTGGTCGCTGCATTCGGCGTTCTGGCCATCACTCGGCCCGAAGCATCCGTGGACGTCGTAGGGATCGGCTTGGGGCTCATTGCCGCTTGCAGTTGGGCCGCCTATATCCTTCTGAACCGGACCGTCGGCCAAAGAGTGCAAGGCATCCAGGGCACAGCAGCCGCAACAGGAGTGTCGGCCACGCTGTTCCTGCCTGTCGCCGTCGTGGTTTTCATCAGTCAACCGGTGGACGGCTTGGCGATTCTTTGTGCTGTGGCGGCCGGTATCTTCGCATCCGTGCTGCCTTACGTGGCCGATCTGATCGCGCTTCGACGGGTCCCCGCGAACATGTTCGGCGTGCTCATGAGCATCAACCCTGTGTTTGCTGCAGTCATTGGTGCCGTGGTCCTGCACCAGGATCTGGCCGCGGGGCAGTGGGTGGGCATCGGACTGATCGTCGCCGCCAACGCCGGGGTGTTGCTGCTGCGGCAGCACAACCCAACTGAGTCGCATTAGAGCGCGTTTAGAGCCCTCTAAACGCGCTCAGCTGCGACTCAGTTGGGAGAGAACGCGGCGCGGAAGGCTGCCAACGCTGCGTCGCCCGCTTGGATGCCCTGACCCCCGATCGCACTGGCCTCCATGCCAATCACTCCCGAGTACCCGGCGTCGCGGAGTGCTTTGGCAATGGCCGGGTAGTTGATCTCGCCTGTCCCTGGTTCGAAGCGGCCCGGCACGTCGGCAACCTGGATCTCGCCCGTAAAAGGCTGGGCTGAGCGCACGAGTTCAATAAGGTTCCCCTCGCCGATCTGGGCGTGGTAAAGGTCCAGCATCATCTTCACATTCGGGTGGTCTACGGCCCTGACCATGGCCAGTGTGTCCTTGGCGCGTGCCAAGGGAATGCCGGGGTGGTCCAGGATCGTATTCAGATTTTCCAGGGCAAACACGATGCCGTGCTTTTGGCCCAGCTCAGCCAGCTGTTCCAAAGTTCGGAGGCCGGTCAACCACATCCCGCCGGTGGACCGGTGGGCGGGACGGACAGCCCGCCCGCCTTCGCCGAGTTCGCTTGGGTGAACCACCATGCGTTCGACGCCCAGCTCAAGTGCTGTGGGGATCAACTTTTCGGCAGAGGCCAGTACTTCATGCGCAGTACTGGAATCGATGACGCTGCCGCCGAAGTAGCCACTCATGGAGGAGAACCTGGCGCCGGTTGCTGCGAGGGCTGCGATGTCCCGGCCACGGGTGTCCCATAGCTCCACCTCAAAACCTTGATCGTGAATGCGGCGCACGCGATCGATCAATGGCAGCTCGCCGTAGACCATCTCGGCGCAGACCGCCAAGCGGAAGCTCATGCTCCCTGCCCCGGGGCCTGAAGCTGTGCTGTTGAATCCGTTTCGGCTGGACGAAGGTCGGCGATCGAGGAAACGTCAACGGGAAGCCCAGTCCGGGCTGACGTGAAAGCGGCCAAGGCAACCGCCAGGGCGTTGCGTGCATCCACGCCCCCGGGAGCAGCGACAGCGGCAGGCGGGTTTGCCGGCGTCGTGCGTTGATTGACTCTGCCCCGGCGTGCGGCGACATCGTCCGCGAAGTGGGCCAGCTCTGCCGTATAGGCGTCGTGGAAGAGTTCGATGTTCAGGCGGGTGGTGTCTGACCCGATGCCGGCGGCTGTGTAGCTGGTGGCGTTGGTGGCCTGTGGACTGCCGGCGGTGACCATGCCGGCAGCGCCGAACACCTCGCCGCGGACGTCGTAACCGTAGAGGGCGTTGAAGTTGGCTTCTGCTACAGCGATGGCACCGTTGCTGTAAGTGACAGTGACAACGGCAGTGTCCAGGAGGCCGCCGGCCTTGGCATCGGGAGCAACCAAAGCATCTGCGACTGCATGGACTTTCACTGGGACCGCGCCCGGATTCAGCCAGTTCAGGGTGTCGAAGTCGTGAATGAGGGTTTCCAGGAAGATGGTGCCCGGGGCAATCCTCTCCGGGTTGCTGATGCCCGCTTCGGTACCGGGATCGCGAGTGAGGGAGCGGAGCAGCTGCGGGACTCCGACTACGCCGTCGTCGATCAGCTTCCGGGCCGCGGTGAAATCGTTGGAGTAGCGGCGGTTGAAACCGAAACGGAGCACGACGCCGGCACTCTCCGCCGCTTCAATGGCGGAGTCGAGTTCGGCGATAGTCCGTCCGCCGGGCTTCTCGCAGAACACGTCCTTCCCGGATTTGGCGGCAGCGGCGATCAGCTCGGAATGGAACCTCAGGGGAGTGGCGATAAGTACTGCGTCCACGTCGGGATCGGCGAGGACGTCGGCAACATCGGTGCTGATTTTGGTGACGCCGAGGCGGCTTGCGAGGGCTTCCACAGCGGGTAGGACTGGATCAGCGATGGCTTCCAACCGTGCATTCGGGATCCTCAGGGCGATGGACCCGGCGTGGAATGCGCCGATCCATCCGGCGCCGATCACGGCGATGCGGACAGGCCGGTCCTCGATGACCGGGTGCTGAAGGTACGTCATTGTTGTTCCTCGATTCAGGCTTCTAGAACGATCTAGTGAAGCAATGCTCGCACGCTGGGTCCGCTGATGTCTAGATCGTTCTAGTTCCGTGTCTTGCTGCACTCCGGCTAGGTGTCGTCGTTCCGTCGGGCACGTGCATGAGGAAGATGACGCCCGAAGGCCAGCCTGATGAGCGGGGTCAGCAACAGGAGCAGCAGGACGCTGCCAACGCCGACAATGCCGGCAAGGAAAACGAGGCCGGCCATGAACAGGAGGTGGATGTCAGTTGCATCGGCAAGCGGTAGGGCAGCCGATAATGCCGATACCTGGTTGAGGGTGTTCATATGTGGCTCCTGCCGCGCATCAGTCAGTTGCTCGTTCCAACACCTGTTAAGTGCGCCGGGTAGAAGAAAAATGTCACCGTTACGGCAACGCTTTCGGGGGGCTGAAGATTATTCGAAAAGCCCGCGTCACGTTTACGCAGGTCAGAGCACATATCCAGTGCCCAAGTCGTTGTAGCGCGTAATGTGCCGTTGCCCTTTTCGGTACATGTCCGCGGACAACGCTGAGTTGGCAGTGATGGATGTGGTGGGTTCTGGGGCCCACCCGGGGCGCCGTCACTGCGAAAACCGGGCTAGTGCGGTCGGTCGTCTGAGTCGCGGCCGGCCGCACGTCTGGGGCAGGAGCCTATTATGCCGTGGGCGTCTTAGATCGTTCTATAGACTGGCTGCGGGCAAAGGAGGGCCATGATGGGAAAACGTCCCACACTGATGGATGTGGCTGAAGCGGCCGGGGTTTCCCGTGCACTCGTTTCCATCGTGATGCGGGACGCTCCTGGAGCCTCTGAAGCCACGCGTCTTAAAGTCCAGCAAGCGGCCAAGGAACTCGGCTACCGTCCCGATAGCCGTGCACGGCTTCTCCGCAGCAGCCGGACGAGGCTCCTGGGCGTCAGCTTTTCCACGTCTCACCCGTTCCACGCCGAAATCGTCGACGCCGCATACGCCGGAGCAACTGTCCGCGGCTACGATATCGCGCTGAGCGCAGTGGCCAACGGCCGGCCGGAATCGCGTGCGGTCGAATCTCTCCTCGATCTGGGCTGTGAAGCCCTGATCATGATTTCTCCAACGCTGGGGGAGGACGAGCTGGCTGGCTATGCCGCAAGGCTCCCAGTGGTCAGCCTGCTCCGCGACGACGTCGGCGAATCCCTGGACTCGGTCAGCAGCGATGACGACGCCGGTATCCGCATCGCGCTGGAATATCTCAGTTCGCTGGGGCATCAGAGAATTGCCCACGTGGACGGTGGGGACGCTGTCTCGAGTCCCCAACGCCGCGAAGCATTCCGCGCAGGGATGGCTGGCCGGGGGCTCGAATCCCGGGTGATTCCCGGTGGCGCCACTGAAGAAGACGGCCTCCGGGCTGGTCGAGAGCTTCTGGAGGACCTGCCCACCGCCGTCCTTGCCTTCAACGATCGCTGCGCACTCGGCATCTGGGAAAGCTTCCGGGCCGCTGGGCTCAGGGTCCCTGAGGATGTGTCCGTCCTGGGTTACGACGATAGCCAGTTCGCCCGCCTTAGCTACGTCCAGTTGTCCTCCGTCAGCCAGGACGCCCCGCTCCTGGCGCGGGCCGCCGTCGACCGTGCCATCGATCGTCTGGAAGGCTCGACGCCGCCTGCGCACCTTGTACGGACACCGCACTTGGTCATCCGCAACACCACAGGGCCTGCCCCGAAGTGAGCAACGCGGTTGGCTCGGTGGCTTCCTGACCTTGTTTGCGGGCCAAAAGTGCACTTTTCCGGCGATCTGGACCCCTTTTTGTCTCAATGAAGGTCAGGAAGCCACGCACATTCGCGCACTCCAAAGGCCGGTCTGCCCCAAAAGGCGACCAGCGGTAAGTGCGGGAGGAGCCGGAGTTATGAAGCGCCCGACGCCGGGGCGTCGTCGTCGAAGTCGGGGCCCTCGGCAGCATCCTGGCTGTGGATGCCGGTATCGTGCGAAACCCAGCCTTCCGTTTCTCCCTCTGCAGGAGCGTCGGTGTGGTGCCGGATGATGTGTTCTGCCTTGTTGTTTGCGTTCATTACGGATACTCCCTGTCCTTGCTTGGACTGCTTCCGTGAGTGCACCCAAGTCTACGCCGGGTGGGCTCTCTTGAGAGGTCCGCTCTGCGCTGAATCCTCGCCCGGAAACGCGCAGAACAAGCCTCTTAACGGGCACATACAAAGCTGGCTGTGGCATAGGCTGAACGCAGTAGTTCTCCGCGAAACGACTAACTGCCAAGCAGAGGTGAAGATGCCCAAGCGACCCAACCCGGCGGTGAAGATCGCCCAAGAGACAGCCCATAACGCAGTATTCGACGCCCAAGGCAACACCAAGCCGGGCGTACACAATGTCTTGCTGCGCGCCGTCGAAATCCAGCGGCCACTTGTCCTGGCAAATCTGCGCAGAATGCAGCGCAGGCATCCAAAAGCAACACCGATACAGCTTGCTGCAAAGTTGGAGCGCGACTACCTGGCCGCCATCACCGGCGGGGGAGCTGCCGTGGGGGCCACCGCCGTCGTACCCGGTATCGGAACTGCAGCTTCGCTGGGTCTCTCCGCCCTTGCCACGGTCGGGTTTCTGGAGACGACCGCGCTCTATGCATCAACGCTGGCGGAGCTCCACGGCATCCGGCTGACGGATCCGGAACGGGCAAGAACGATGGTCATGGCCATCATGCTCGGCGAGGAAGGCACATCGCTGCTGGGCGCCCTCAGCGGCCAGTCCCTGGGACGAGGCAAGGGCGTGACCAATGCCTGGGGCAAGACGCTCACCAAGAAGATTCCGGGCAGCGGTTTCGGCGTTATCCGCGATGCCATCCAGCGCGCGTTCCTGAAGAACCTCTTGAAGCGGCAAGGCTCTGCCTTCCTCGGGCGGGCCCTGCCGTTTGGCGTGGGTGCCGTGGTGGGTGGTGCCGGCAATCTGATGATGGGCCGCGCCGTCATCGCAACTGCCAAGGAAGCCTTTGGGCCGCTGCCCGATACGATTCCCGGCGAACTGCTCGCATCCACCAACGAGACCAACAACAACCTGACGCTGGAAGGCGGTAACAGTGGACCTCAACGCTGATCTGGGGGAGTCGTTCGGCTCCTGGACCATGGGCGACGACGCTTCGATGTTCCGCATCGTGAGCAGCGCCAACGTGGCCTGCGGTTTCCACGCAGGAGATCCCCTGACCATGCTGGACAGCTGCCGTGCCGCGTTCGAACTGGACGTCCGCGTTGGCGCACATGTGGGCTATCGGGACCTGGCCGGCTTTGGACGGCGCTCGCTGGACATGACCTTCGACGAACTGTTCGGCGATGTCCTCTACCAACTCGGCGCCCTGGACGGGATGGCCCATGCAGTGGGGGCTTCCGTGGACTACGTCAAACCGCACGGCGCGCTGTACAACAGGATCGTCCACGATCCCGACCAAGCTGAGGCCGTGGTTGCTGCAGTCCACGCCTACGATCCCGGGCTGCCGGTGCTGGGATTGCCGGGCTCGGCGTGGCTGAAGCTGGCCGAGGAATCCGGACACCCGGTCTTCCGGGAAGCATTCGTGGACAGGGCGTACCTTCCGGACGGCACGCTGGTCCCGCGATCCGAGGAAGGCGCAGTGCTGCACGATCCCGCCGCGGTGGTTACCCAGGCTGTTCGCCTCGCGACGCGGAAAGAAGTGGTGGCCGTGGACGGAACGGTTGTCCCGGTAAGTGCCGATTCCCTCTGCATCCATGGTGATACCCCGGGCGCTGTGAACATGGCCGCGGCCGTTCGGGCAGGCTTGGAGGAGGCTGGGGTGGAGATTGATGCGTTCGCCTAGTTTGGTCTGGAACGCACCTTGAAGAGGAGGTTCTAAGTGGGTGCCGTTGCTGTTGACCCGGGCCCCTTGACCCTGGCCGTTGCACCTGACCAGGCACTGGACCGCGCTTCCCTGCACCTTGCCAACGCACTGCTGGGCAACCCTGACTCTGCGGCCGGCTTGGAAATACTTCTGGGTGGTCTCCGGCTCCGGTTCGTCACGGCCTCGGCTCTGTCCGTCACCGGCGCGGAAGGCGTGGTCAAGCTCAACGGCTTCGAACTACCCTTCAACAAGGCTATTCGCGTCAGCCCCGGGGCGGTGTTGGAGTTTGGGCCGGCGATGTTCGGGATCCGGTACTACCTGGCCGTTCAGGGCGGCATCGAACCCCAAACGGAACCCCTTCGCGCCAGCGGCACACTGACTTTCAGGCGCTCCCACGGAAACAATATTCCGATCGAGAACCACGCCCCGCGTCGAGCCCTGGACCCCGAACGTCCGGTGGTGGCCCGAGTAAAGCGCGGTCCGCAAGCCCAAAATTACGACGCCGGTACCTGGCTTCGGCTGACCAGCGAACCATGGATCCTCTCGCCGGAATCGGACCGGGTAGGTGCCCGGTTGGTGGGGCGCCCACTTGAGCCGGCTGGACGGGCTGGCAGCGCGGATCCGGCCACGACTCCAGCATCCCAAGGACAACCGTTGCTGTCAGGCTCAGTCCTGCTGCCGGCGTCGGGCTTTCCCGTCATTGCACTGGCTGGGCACCCGCCGACGAGCAAGTCCCCCGTGATCGCAGTTGTTCGCGACGAAGACCTGGACCTGCTGGGCCAAGCACGTCCGGGACAGATGGTTCATTTGCTGGGGTGAGCCGCCTTTCCTAGCCAAACAGCAGGTGCGCCACGGTGAAGATCGCGAGGCCGGCCAGGGCACCCACAACGGTTCCGTTGATGCGGATGTACTGGAGGTCCTTGCCAACCTGCAGCTCGATCTTCTGCGATGTTTCCTCGGCATCCCATCGGGCAACCGTGTCCGAGATGACGCCGGCGATGTCCGATCTGTACGTGTTCACGAGGTAGCCCGCGGCGTCGCCGATCCACGCGTTGATTTTCCCGGCGAGTTCGTCGTCGTTGACCAGCCGCGAACCGAAGTCCCGGACGGCGCTCTTGAACCGCTGGCTGAGTTCGCTGTCCGGATCGTCGACGGCGGTGAGCAGCGCATTCTTCACTGTTCCCCAGGTGCGCGAGGCCAGTTCCCTGACTTCAGGATCACCAAGGATCTGGGCCTTGATGGTCTCGGCGCGCTCGATCATGGCCGGATCATGCTGCAGGTCCTGCGCCAGGTCCGTCAGGTAAGCGTCGATCGATTTGCGCACTTGATGGTTCTGGTCATTTTGCACCGCGCGTACGAACTTCAGGAGCTCTACGTAGACCTTGTCGCTCACCAGCCCGTCCACGAACGTCGGCACCCACACCGGTGAACGGTCCGAAACCAGCCGGTTGACCGTTGCATGGTTGGCATCCATCCAATCGGCGGCACGGTCAACCAGCAGGTCCACCAGCTTGTGGTGATGACCATCGGCGAAGATGCGTTCGGCCATCCGCCCCACGGGCGGTCCCCAAGGCGGGGTGAGCAGGTGCTTGCGGACCATGCCTTCGATGACCGCCTGCACGTCGTCGTCATTCAGCACGGTGAACGCGCCCCGGATCATCGCGCCGCCTTCCTTGGCCACACGTTCGGCACCTCCGGGCCCGGACAGCCAACGGCCCGCCTTACGGGCAACGTCAATGCTCGCCAACTTGTCCTGCACAACCTCCTGGGACAGGAAATTGCTCTCCACGAACTCACTCAGTGATTCGCCGATCTGGTCCTTGCGGCGCGGAATGATGGCTGTATGCGGGATCTTCAAGCCCATGGGGTACTTGAACAGCGCCGTGACCGCGAACCAGTCAGCCAAAGCGCCCACCATGCCACCCTCGGCCGCAGCCCTCACGTACTCAAGCCACGGGTACTGCTTCTGGAAAGCGAACGCCACCATGAACACAATGGCCATGCCTATCAACAGCGCCAGGGCCAGCCGTTTCATGCGGCGTAGGGCGGCTGCCTTTTCCTCGTCTCCGGCAGAACGGCCGACGACGGCGGGCCCCGGTTGAGCGGCTCCGGAAGCTGTCGCTTGGGCTGGCTGGGCGTGGTTGGTGACGTCTTCGGCTGGGATTTGTTCAGAGTTCACCTGCATTAGCCCAGCGTAGCCCCGTGCGTGCAGCCGCGTGGGCTACGGTGGCTGCATGACTAGCGACGACTCCGCCCCTCGCCGGCCCAAGGTCTATGCACACCGCGGTGCCAGTGTTGCATTCGCGGAACACACACGTGCGGCATACCTTAAGGCGATTGCGGACGGAGCTGACGGCGTTGAGTGCGACGTTCACTTGACCCGGGACCAGCACGTCGTCCTTCTCCATGATGCCAACCTGGACCGCACTTCCACCGGCACCGGACCGGTCTCGGAGAAGACGCTCGAGGAACTCCGGGCCTTGGACTTCTCCTCCTGGAAGGGCGCTCGGATACCCGACGCGTACGGCGGAATCGCTGACCAATTCCTTACCTTGCCGGAACTCCTGGACATTCTGCGTGGCGCCGGGCGCGAGATTGGTTTGGCGATTGAGCTCAAGCACCCCAGCCCCTACCAGCTCAACCTTGAGGACCGGGTTATCGAGCTGCTGCTCAGTGAGGGATGGACGCCCGGGGAGTCCCGCCTGGAGAACATCCACGTTTCTTTCATGAGCTTTGATTCCGACTCGATCCAGCACCTGTTGACCAAGGTCCCACCCCAGCACGTTTGCCAATTGGTGGACAATTTCTCGGTGCAGGAGCTTCGGCAAGAACTGGGCCTGGGGCCGATCACGGCAGGTGCGGTGGCCAACGTCATGAAGGCAACGCAGCTGGACGCCGAACGCGTTTTGGATCTCGGTGAGGTAGGAATCGCCGGACCGGGCATCGACTACGTGCGGGAACACGCCAGCAACGTCCAACGGTGGTTGGAATCCGGCAGGGTGTTCAGGGTCTGGACCGTGGACTCGGAGAACGACGTAGCTCTTTGCCAGGGGTTGGGCATCCATGAGATCACCACGAACAAACCCGCGCAGGTCTTGGCCCAGCTTCAGGTCCCAAGCAGATAACACCGAACTTTGGGCCCCACCGCGCTTGTGATTGAGTGGTCTCATGTCATTCCGCTGGTCAGCCCGTGCCACCCAAACCACTTCCGCAATCGGTCTGAGCGCACTTCTCCTGGCCAGTGCCATGAAGCATTTCCGCACACCTGGGTTCTACTACCCGGTCGTGCCTGAATACTTGTGCCGCAGCGACGAGCCGGGGAGCCAGCCAAATGGTCCCCTGGCTCTTATGTCCCGTGAGGAATGGGTCGCCTCCAGCGGCCTGCTCGAGGCGACTGCCGCCGTCGGGCTCCTCATCCCCGCCACCCGAAAAGTGGCTGCGGACGCCACGACAGCCATGTTTACCGTATTCCTTGCAGGGCATATTGATGCTCTCCGCCGTGCATACGGCCCCGACGGCAGGCCCAGCCAACGACGCGTCCACACGCTGAGATTGCCGCTTCAGGTTCCGCTCATCCTGTGGTCCTGGAGCCTGCGGAAGTGAGTGGAGGTCCAGCAGTTCCCTTGAAACTCAGGGACTCCCCAGCTTTCAAGATTGCCCTGTCGCTGAGCATTGCCACGGGCCTTTATGGCGTGTCCTTTGGCGCCCTTTCTGTGGCGTCAGGCTTCGATTTCTTCCAAACAATGGTGCTGAGTCTTCTGTTGTTCAGTGGGGGCTCACAGTTCGCGTTCATCGGAGTAGTGGCCGGTGGCGGATCCGGCGTGGCAGCCATGACGGCCAGCGCTTTGCTCGGACTGCGTAACGGCATATATGGCATGCAGATCAATGCAATGCTGCGTCCACGTGGATGGCGTCGCTACATCTCAGCCCATGTCACCATCGATGAGTCAACTGCGACGGCGTCCGGACAGTCGGACCCCGACGAGCAACGCCGCGGGTTTTGGACTGCCGGCATCGGAATATTCATTCTTTGGAATATCTTCACTGCCATCGGCGCCTTGGCCGGTGATGCGATGGGTGATCCCAAGCAGTGGGGCCTGGACGGCGCCGCGGTTGCTGCGTTCCTGGCGTTGCTGTGGCCGAGGCTGAAGGGACGCGAACCCTGGGCCATAGCCGCTGCCTGCGCTCTTGCGACCATCCTCGCCGTGCCGTTTGTTCCTTCGGGAGTTCCCATTCTGGTGGCTGCGCTGGTGGCCGGTGTGATCGGTTGGTTCAGCCACGCAAGGATGGACGAGGGCCTTGAGCCGGACGTAGATCCATACGCAGAAAAGCGAGAGCACGGGCATGGACACAGCCGCAGCGGGAACGGGGGAGACCAGTGAACCTCTGGCTCTGGATACTCATCGCCTGCGCGCTTGCCTACCTCACCAAACTGGTGGGCTACTTTGTCCCGGCCAAGCTGCTGCAGAGCCCCAGGATCATGCACATCGCAGGCACTATGACCATTGGGTTGTTGGCGTCCCTCACCGTGGTGAATGCCCTCGCGTCCGGACAAGGTCTGGTGTTGGACGCCCGCATCGGCGCACTGGCGGCGGCCGCCGTCGCTCTTTGGCTTCGCGCGCCATTCCTGGTGGTGGTTATTTCCGGTGCTGCCGCAGCGGCACTGCTGAGGCTGCTCGGCTGGGGCTAGAAGTTAGACGTCCTCCGTCAGGGTCACGCCTGGGATGGGTGATTGTTCGGGGAGTGGGCGGGACGGACGTTCGGTCCGGATGGCGTCTTCAATGAGCGCCACTGGACGTTTCCAGGCTTCGGATCCAGGTTCCATGGTGTCCACGGCGCCGATCAGCATGGCAACGAGACGGACCATGTCCTCGATGGTGATATCGCGACGCAGCGAACCCTGGCCCTGACCGCGTTCGAGGAGCGTGGCCATGGAGCCGATGAGGCCGCCGGTAATGCCCATGAGGAGTCCGCGTCGGCCTGCGACGGCGTCAAGCAGGTTGGCGTCTTCGCTCGCCACCCGCATGACGGCGTCGATGATATTGATGAGACCCTCGGCGGCATCCATGCCTTCGAGGGATGCGTCCGCAACAGGATCCACGTGCTGGCGGAGTTGGCGGGAGAGTGCCGCAAGTACCAATTGTTCTTTATCGGAGAAGTTGCGGAACAGCGTAGCCGGACCAACTCCTGCCGTGGCGGCGATGGTCTGCAGGGGAACTTCGGGGCCATGTTCCCGGAAGCACTGCCGCGCTGCCGTGATGATTTTGTCCACATTTCGTGCAGCGTCGGCCCTGAGGGGCTTGCGTTCAGAGGGCTGTTCCATGCTTGTCAGGGTAGCAACGGACCGCGGTTGACCCCTTGTTACGCGGGAGTAGGGCGTTATGTGACAAACCAGTACGTGAAACACTGGATTTCATGTTGCTTGCATTCTCAGTCGCCCCTTCAGGCCAGCCCGCATCCGCCGCCAACGGCGGACCCACCCCCGATGCCTCCGTGCACGACGCCGTGGCCGCCGCGGTCAAGATCGTCCGGGAGTCCGGATTGCCGAACCAGACGGACTCGATGTTCACGACCATCGAAGGCGAATGGGATGAAGTCTTTGACGTCGTTAAGCGGGCTACGGAGGCAGTGGGCCGATTCGGCAGCCGCGTCTCATTGGTGATGAAAGCGGACATCCGGCCCGGATACAGCGGTGAGCTGACCGGCAAGGTGGAGCGTCTGGAAGAGGCCATCTCCACCACGGACTAGCTCTTTCCCCCGTCAGTGACGAGTGCAAGACTGGGGGCCATGATTGAACACGTGGCTGAACCCGGTTGGATTGACGTCGAGCATTACCTGACTGACGTCGTCGTGCGTCCTGATCCGGCCCACAAGCGCGCCCTGACATCTGCAGCCGAGGCGGGCATGCCGCAGATCGAAGTGGCGCCGAACGCCGGCAAGATGCTCAAGATGCTCGTGCAGTTGTCCGGAGCCAAGCATGTCCTGGAAATTGGTACGTTGGCTGGATTCAGCAGTATCTGGATGGCCCAGGGACTTCCCGACGACGGCAGGCTGGTGACGTGCGAGTACCTCCAAAAGCATGCTGACGTCGCGCGGGCGAATGTGGACGCTGCGGGAGTGGGGCACAAGGTGGACATCAGGGTGGGCGCCGCTTTGGACACGCTTCCCACGTTGGTGGGCGAGGAATCGTTCGATTTTGTGTTCATCGACGCGGATAAGGAAAACGACGCCAACTACCTTGACTGGGCCATCCGTCTTGGCCACCCGGGAACGGTGATCGTGATCGACAACGTCATCTGGGACGGTTCCATCCTGGAGCCTTCACGGGACGAGGTAAACGCGCCGGGCATCGTCAAGGCCCTGGAAATGCTGGGCCAGGACCCGCGTCTTGATGCCACCGCAATCCAGACTGTGGGCAGCAAGGGCTGGGATGGTTTCGCTATAGCCAGGGTGCGGTAGCCGATGGATTTCACGCTGCGCCCGGCAACGGTTGACGACGCTGAAGCTATGACCGTCATGCATGTCCAGTCGTGGCGGGAGAGTTATGGGCATTTGCTGCCGCCGGAATTCTTCGCGAAGCAGGAAGCTGCCCTGCCGGACAGGATCGAGCGGTACAGGGCGTCGATCTCGGCAGGCCATCCGCGGATGCTGGCCCATGATCCCGATGGTGAATTGGTAGGAATCGCGGCTTCAGGACCGGGAAGGGACGAGGACAGCCCCTGCGACTTGGAGCTGTTTATGCTCTACACCCTCCAACGGATTCATGGCCGCGGCGTGGGCCAGGCGCTGTTGGACGCGCTCCTGGGTGATGGTCCGGCCTACCTGTGGGTCCTCGATGATAATCCGCGCGCCCAGGCCTTTTACCGCCGCAACGGCTTCGTGCCCGACGGCAAGCGGCAGCTTTGCGACCCCTCGTGGTACTCACTTCCGGAACACCGGATGGTGCGGCCCGGCGTCGGGCTTTAATTTCTCTGAAGGCCCAGTTGTCAGGCGTTGGGCGTTGCCCGCTGACGGTGGCGTGGCCTGGGACGCCTGGCTGCGTGTGGCTTGGGCAGGAGATGCCGTAGCCGTCCTTGGCGGGCTCCCGGTGACGGTGCCGTGTTGCCGGTTCGTTCGGCCTCGGGGGGTTCCTCCAGGATGCTGGGCGGTTTGGGCACCCTGGCAATCAGCAGGCAGACCACGGTCAACCAGGCGAACGCGACTGTAAACACCTCCACCCAAACCGATCCCAAAGCTTCCATGAAGAGATCTTATGGCCCAATGACACCAAATGGTAAGCATCCTTATGAAATGCTCGGATGGAACGCGATGATGCGCTCCTCCACTAGGCTGGAGCCATGACTCAGGCAGGGCGGTTTTAGTGGCCAAACCCGGTAAATCCAGCAAAGCAAGCAAGTCCGGCCGGGCGGGAAGGTCGACGGCGGGAGTCATCGAGGTGCCTCAAGGCACCCGGCCTGACGGTCCGGTAGCAGGCGTCTATTACATCGACACCGGCGACTGCGAGCTACTTCCCGATCCGGACAACAACAACGGCTGGCTCCTGAAGATCAACGGCGTCCTGAGCTCGCACATTGACCTCGCGGATCCACTGTTCCTCGACTTCGAATACATGCGCTGGATTGCTGCGCTGGTGGAATCGAGATGGCCGCGGGAGGCCAAGCCCAAGCTTCGGGCCCTGCACCTGGGCGGGGGAGCCTGCTCCATGGCACGGTACTTCAACGCGGCGTACCCGGATGCGCGGCAAGTGGTGGTGGAGCTCGATGGAAAGCTCGCCGACTACGTCCGGGGCTGGTTCGAACTCCCCAAGGCGCCCCTGCTGCGGATCCGCGTCGGCGAGGCCCGGGAAGTAACGGAATCACTGACCCCTGATACGCGGGACCTCATCATCAGGGACGTCTTCGCCGGAGCCTTCACACCGCGCGCCCTCACCACCCGCGAGTTCAACGCCCACGCCGACGCCGTCCTAGCCCCCGATGGCTTGTACGTGGTCAACTCGGGTGACGCCCCGGACCTGAAGAATGCACGCGCTGATGCGGCCACCATCGCCGATACTTTTGAGCACACCATGATCATCGCCGACCCCGCCATGCTCAAGGGCCGCCGCTACGGGAACATGATCATGGCCGGCAGCCACGTGCCATTCGGCGACGACCCGACGCTGGCCCGCAAGCTCCTGGGCGGGGCCGTCCCTGCACACATCTGGAACGACGCCCAAGTGCGGGCCTTCGCCGCCGGAACCCCGGTCCGGCACGATCCGCCGGCGGCTTCAGCCCAATAGCTCCTCGCGCCGCTCTTCCGTCTCTTCGCGCAGCGCCTGAACGACGGCGGCTACCGCTGGTCGGCGCATCGAGTCGGGGCGGAGGACCATCCAGTAGGGGAGGAGCTCCGCGAAGTCGGATGGCAGGAGCCGCACCAAATCTGCGTGGCGATCAGCCATGAAGCAAGGCAGGAATCCCACGCCTGCACCCGCTCTCGTCGCCTCTACATGCACGAACACGTTGGTGGAGCTCAGCCCATCGCGCATGGACGGGACGAGCCTCCTTGGCGCGTCCAGATCGTCCACCTGGAGCATGGAGTCCACGAAGTAGACCAACTGATGCTGCGTCAGTTCCTCGATGCTGCCGGGTGTCCCGTTGTCCGCGAGGTACGCGCGCGAGGCGTACATTCCCAGCCGGTACTCGCCCAGGCGGATTGCCTCTGCCCGGTGGACCTGTGGCGTCCCCACCACCACCTCGATGTCCAGGCCGGAGCGTTGCTGAAGCGCCCGCCGCGTCACGGTGACAATCTCGACGCTGAGCCCTGGGTGGTCGCGCCGAAGTCGAGCTACTGCCGGGGCGGCGATGTAGGCGCTGAAACCATCGGTCGCGGTCATGCGTACGACGCCGGTAATGGGGTCGGGTGCGCCGTCGCTGGGTCCCAGTGCGCCCACCGCAGTTTCAATGCGTTCGGCGACCAGTACCGCCTCAGCCCCCAACTCTGTGACTTCCCAGCCACCGGCAGCCCGTGCGAGGACGCGGCCTCCCAGCACCTTTTCCAGCGCCGCGATCCTGCGCGAAACGGTGGTGTGGTTCAAGCCCAAGGCTTGAGCCGCCGTCGTGAATTTTCCTGAGCGTGAGACGGCGAGGAGGATGAGGAGATCGTCCGGGTTGGGCTTCATATCTGCAATTCTGCACACACTTAGTGCCATTTTGGTCATTGAGGCGGGATGAATCTGCAGTAATACTCAGTGGAGCATTTCGTGTTGTGGATCACAGCATGCATCAGGGCACTGTCAAAAGGGTCAACGAGGACACTGAGGAGATGGATATGAGCGTAGAGCAGCGCTCCACATCAAGGACCGGGAACGAATCCGGCAAGGGCTCCGGCCTTAAGAAGATCGTCGCTGCGTCCATGGTGGGCACAGTGGTGGAGTGGTACGAGTTCTTTCTCTACGCCACCGCCGCGACGTTGGTTTTCGGCAAGTACTTCTTCCCGAGCACCGGCAACGAATTGGACGGCATCATCCAGGCCTTCTTGACCTACGCGGTTGGCTTCGTAGCCCGCCCGCTAGGCGGAATCGTCTTCGGCCAGATCGGTGACAAACTGGGCCGCAAGCCCACGCTCCAGCTGACCATTGTGATCGTGGGCGTCTCGACATTCCTCATGGGCTGCCTCCCCGGCTTCGCGAACATCGGCTATTGGGCGCCGGCCATGCTGGTGGCGCTCCGCTTCATCCAGGGCTTCGCGCTCGGAGGCGAGTGGGGCGGCGCTGTGCTTCTGGTAGCTGAACACAGTCCCAACAAGTCGCGCGGCTTCTGGTCATCATGGCCGCAGGCAGCAGTTCCGGTGGGCAACCTCCTGGCCACGCTGGTCCTTTTCATCATGTCCACCACCCTGAGCAGCGAGGCCTTCCTCGGCTGGGGCTGGCGGGTCGCATTCTGGCTGTCCGCAGTGATCGTCTTCGTCGGCTACTACATCCGCACCCACGTCACCGAGGCACCCATCTTCCTCGAGGCCAAGGCACAGGTGGAGGAGTCGAAGGCTGTCAGCTACGGCGTTGGCGAAGTCATCCGCAAATACCCCAAGGGCATCCTGCAGGCCATGGGCCTCCGCTTCGCCGAGAACATCATGTACTACCTGGTGGTCAGCTTCGCGATCGTCTACCTCAAGAGCGTCCACAAGTACGACACGTCATCGCTGCTGCTGGCATTGCTTATTGCGCACGTCATCCACTTCCTCGTCATCCCGCAGGTTGGACGTCTTGTTGACGCCTGGGGTCGCAAGCCCGTCTACCTGGTGGGAGCAATCGCCGGCGCCACATGGCCGTTCTTTGCCTTCCCCATGTTCGATACGAAGAACGCCGCGGTGATCGTGCTCGCCGTGACCATCGGCCTGTGCCTGCACGCATTCATGTACGCAGGCCAGCCGGCCATCATGTCCGAGCTCTTCCCCACCCGCATGCGCTATTCCGGCGTCTCGCTCGGCTCACAGGTTACGTCGATCTTCGCAGGGTCACTCGCTCCGCTGCTGGCGACGCAGTGGCTCAAGGACACCGGTTCCTGGCTCCCCACGGCGATCTACCTGGTGATCGCCTGCGCCATCACGGTCGTCGCCGTCGTTTCGCTGAAGGAAACCAAGGGCATCGCGCTGCAGGACGTGGACGAAGCCGACGCTTTGCGGCATGGACTCGCTACTTCATCTGCCGGCACCGCAGCGAAGGGCTGATTCCATGGACAACTCCTTGAACGGGCGCAAAGCACTGGTCACCGGCGGTGCGAGCGGAATCGGGGCAGCCTGCGCCCGCGCGCTCGCCGCCCGCGGTGCGAAAGTTGTAGTGGCCGACGTCGATGCCTCCGGAGCCGTGGCCCTCGCCGACGAGCTGGGCGGCACGGCGTGGACCGTGGACCTGTTGGACGTCGATGCCTTGGCCGCCCTCAGCCTCGACTGCGACATCCTGGTCAACAACGCCGGCATCCAGAAAGTAGCGCCGATCGAGGAGTTCGAACCTGCTGAATTCAGGCGGATCCTGACCCTGATGCTGGAGGCCCCGTTCCTCCTCATCCGGGCCGCGCTCCCACACATGTACGCCAATGGGTTCGGACGGATCATCAACATCTCTTCGGTTCACGGGCTCCGGGCTTCGGCCTACAAAAGCGCGTACGTCTCGGCGAAGCATGGCCTCGAAGGGCTCAGCAAAGTCACCGCCCTGGAAGGCGGCGAACACGGCGTGACGTCCAACTGCATCAACCCCGGATACGTCCGCACGCCCTTGGTGGAGCGACAGATCGCCGATCAAGCCCGGCTCCACGGCATCCCCGAGGCAGAGGTCCTGACGAAAGTAATGCTGACGGAGTCGGCGGTAAAGCGGCTGGTGGAGGTTGAGGAAGTCGCGTCGTTGGCAGCCTGGATGGCCTCGGACGACGCCGGTATGGTCACCGGAGCGAGCTACACAATGGACGGCGGGTGGTCGGCTCGATAGCTGGTCCGCGAGGTGACAATTAATGCCAATGTTCTGCGCGAACATTGGCATTAACTGTCACTTGGACGGCGGAGCTACGGAACCTTCACCAAGGGGATCGACGCGGTCTCGTCCACGAGCTCTGCACGACGCAGGCCACCACCGCGAACCCATAGCTTGTAGGCGACGAACAGAAGGATCAACCAGGTACCGCCGACATACAGGGCTACCCGCGTGTCCTCGAAGACCCCGAGGATCACGATCACCAGGGCCATGAACGCCATGGTGAGAATGGATGCTGCCGGCCACAGGGGTGAACCGAATTCCGACGCCGGAAGGCCCTTGCGCTTGATCTCCCGCTTCATGGCAACATGCGAAGCAAGGATCATCACCCACACCCACACTGTGGCAAACGTGGCTATCGAGGCGATCAGCACGAACACGTCCTCCGGGATCACAGCGTTCAGCACAACGCCCACAAGCAGGATTCCGCCCATCATCACCACGGTCATCCAAGGGACGCCATGCCTGGAGATCTTGCCGAAGCTCTTCGGAGCATGACCTTGCTGGGCAAGTCCGAACAGAATGCGGCCAGCACCAAAGATGTCGCTGTTGATAGCGGAAAGGGCTGCAGTGATGACCACGGCATTGAGGATGTGCGGCGCAGCAGGGATGCCCAAGCCGTCGAAGATCTGCACGAAGGGGCTGCCGCCGCTGCCGATTTCGTTCCACGGGAAGATGCTCATCAACACGCCCAGGGTCAGGACGTAGAACAGCAGGACGCGGACTGGCACAGTGTTCACTGCCTGCGGGATGACCTTTTTGGGATCGGCGGCTTCGCCAGCGGTAATGCCGATTGTTTCGATCCCACCGAAAGCAAACATCACGACGGCGAACGCAGCCAGGAGCCCTTCGAAGCCGTTCGGGAACAAACCGCCGTGGTTAACCAGGTTCCCCAACCCCGGTGCCACGCCGCCGCCGTCGCCCGTCTGGAAGCCGAACACGACGATTGCTGCGCCTCCGACGATCATGGCGATGATGGCCACCACCTTGATCAGCGAGAACCAAAACTCCAGTTCACCGAAGACCTTAACGCTCAACAGGTTCATGGCGCCCAGGAACAGGATGATCGCGAGGACCCAGATCCAGCGGTCCACCTGCGGGAACCAGAACCCCATATAGATGCTGAAGGCTGTGACGTCGGCTATCGCAACGATGGCCATCTCGAACACGTACGTCCAGCCCGTAACGAAACCGGCGAACGGTCCAAGGTACTTGCTCGCGTATTGGCCGAATGAGCCGGACACGGGGTGTCGGACGGCCATTTCGCCAAGGGCGCGCATCACCATGAAGACGGCTGCGCCGCCGATGATGTAGGCCAGGAGGACTGCCGGGCCGGCTTTCTGTATGGCGGACGCAGAACCGTAAAACAGTCCCGTGCCGATCGCGGATCCGAGTGCCATAAAGCGGATGTGACGGACGTTGAGGCCACGGCTGAGTGCCGTACCGGCGGCTTGGAGGACGGTGTCCTTCGAAGCCAGCGTGGTTTGTTGCATGGTAAAACCTTCTCGTCTTTGGGAGGGGATCGCTATCCAGCAGATCACTTTTGGCCGCCTTGTGATTGGCCTCACGGGGGTTTGGTGTCTTTGATCGCAGACAGTGCGACAGGAGTCACAGCCTCGCTCCGGGCCGGACCAGCTCCATTCCTTCACAGGGCCGCTGATCCTGCGTAACCTCGGCTCCATGGACCCTGTCATCCAGACCGTCGATCTGCATAAGAATTTCGGCCGGGTCAAGGCACTGGACGGCCTCGACCTCGAAGTCACGGCGGGGCAAGTCCACGGCTTCCTCGGCCCGAACGGTGCAGGGAAGTCCACTACGCTGCGCATCCTGCTTGGCCTGGCACGGGCGTCGTCGGGCGCTGCAAGAGTCCTTGGATTGCACCCATGGACCGACGCCGTTGAACTCCACCGGCGTGTTGCCAGCGTCCCGGGCGATGTCAGCATCTGGCCGAACCTGTCAGGCGGAGAAGCCATTGATTTCCTCTCGCGGCTTCGGGACGGCGGGGCAGATCGCGCTGGGTATCGACGCAACAAGGAGCGTTTGTGCCAGCTCTTCGACTTTGACCCCACCAAGAAGGGCCGTGCCTACTCGAAGGGAAACCGCCAGAAGGTCGCGCTTATCGCAGCCCTGGTTGCCGACTGTGAGGTCTACCTTCTGGACGAGCCGACAAGCGGTCTGGATCCACTCATGGAGGCCGTCTTTACTCGCGAGATCCGGAGGCTCGTCAGTGAGAAAGGGGCCACTGTCCTTCTTTCCAGCCACATTCTCTCAGAGGTGGAACAGCTCGCCGATAGTGTCAGCATCATCCGGGCAGGTCGGATCGTTGACGGCGGGACACTGGACTCCCTGCGCCACCTGACCCGTACAGGGATCTCTTTCGCGCAGGACCAGGTGGACGTCCAAGCCCTCCAAGGCCTTTCCCAGGTCCACGACCTCACCGTGGCCGCAGGCCGGATCAAGTTCAACGCCGATTCCGACCGTGTCCACGAGGTCCTGCCGATTCTTGGCCGTCTGGGCGTACAGGGCCTGCTGGTCGCTCCACCGTCGCTGGAAGAGTTGTTCCTCCGGCACTATGGGGATGCCCTTCCGCCGCAATCAGAAGAAGCGAAGCCCGACGGCGGCACTCACCATGGGCGGAGCCGCCCGCCCGCGGGGACGGGCGCTTGAGATGAGCCGCTTTTTTGACTTGTATTGGCAGCGACTCCGCCGCGACCGTTGGCAACTCCTGAGCTGGGTTGCTTCCATCGGTGCACTAGCCTTTTTCGCCACAACAGCAGTGGCTTCAGCGTACGGCGACGATGCTTCCCGCACTGAAATCCTGCATGTTGCCACGGCGACGCCTGCCATTTTGATCCTCCGCGGACTGGTCAGGGGCCCCGCTCTGGATGCATTTACGTTTTTCCAGATCTTCGCCTTCCTGGGTGTCCTTGCCGGGCTGATGAACACCTTCCTGGCAGTGCGGCATACGCGCGCCGAAGAGGAAGCGGGCCGGGCTGAACTCGTCGCATCCACGGCCGCGGGCCGTTGGATGCCTTTGGCGGCGACCGTGACTCATGGGCTCGTTGGAAACGTACTCGTGGCCGCGGCAGTCACGTTCGGCTTTATCGCCGGCGGGCTCGACGCCGCCGGTTCGCTGGTTGCAGGTCTTGCGGTCGGAGCCACTGGATTGGCGTTTCTCACGGTCGGATTGCTCGCGTCCGAGTTCATGAGTACCTCGCGTGGGGCAAACGGAGCGGCGGCAGGGGTAGTGGTCGCCGCCTATCTTCTACGTGGCTTCGGGGACGCGACCGGCGAGGTCAGTCAGGACGGCCTCACTGTCACGGCAGCATGGCCGAGCTGGGTTTCGCCCATCGGTTGGGGCCAGCAGACTTTTGCCTACACGGGAAACCGATTGTGGCCCCTGCTGCTTCCGCTGGGCCTTGGCATCATCTGCGTCTCACTGACTGCCGTCATCATGTCCAAGCGCGATGTAGGCGCGAGCGTGCTGGCCGGACGACGAGGCCGGACGGATGCCCGCCCCTCGCTCCGCGGGCCCTTCGCCCTGGCGCTACGACTCCAGCAGGGCGCGATTGTCAGCTGGTGCATTGGCGGGTTTATTGCAGGCCTGCTCACCGGCGCCCTCGGCGCTGCCATCCAGCAGGTCAGCATCGCGAATTCCTCGGTCACGGCGATCCTTAGGGCCATGATCGAGGCGCAAGGGACATCCATGACGCAGTTGGTCATCGCTGTCCTCTTTGAAATCGGTGGCATCCTGGCGGCGGCCTGCGGACTCCAGGCCGTTCTGCGATTGCGGCAGGAAGAAGTGGCGGGCACTGCAGAACTTGTGCTCTCGCAACCGCTCGGCCGCATTCGTTGGTTTGGCAGCTTTCTGGGCCTCGGTGCGGTCTCGGTGGTGCTCGTTATGGTCTTCGCGGCCTTCGGTGCTTGGTATTCCTTATTGGTCTCCGGTGAATCAGCCGTTGAAGTGAGCAATTTATGGGAAACCGCAGGGGCTCAAATCCCGGCTGCGCTGCTCTACCTGGCTGCGCCTGCTGCCGTTTTTGTTACCGTTCCCCGCGCCACTGTTCCGATCGGCTGGGCGTTGCTGGCCCTGGGCGTCGTGCTGGGTATCTATGGGGGAATGTTGGGCTTCGACAAGTCACTTAGGGACCTCTCGCCATTCACGCACACGCCAGTCGTTACCAATACCGGAACCGATTGGAGCGGCGGCTTTTGGATGCTCGGGATTGGAGCGGCGCTTGTGACGTTCGCGTTCCTTGCCGTACGCCGCCGGGAGGTTGGCACGGTCTGAACACCCGCACCACACCCTTTCGCGCTCGGCGCCGGACCCCTTCAACGAAGACATCACCGCCCCCAAGTGCGTCTCCCAGTGCTGTTGTGGGGCGGTGCGCGGGCGGAGGATCTCTGGGGTGCTGCGAACAGCAAAGTGCCTTTTGTAAGCCCTCTCCAACGCATTCATCATGGTGTTACGAACAAATTGTTCGTATACCGGAAGGAGAGGTTCATGTCGTTGCTTCGGATCGATACAAGCATTCGGGCGGAGGGCTCGCAAAGCCGTGGTGCGCCGGTGGTGATCGAACTGTGGACCGATCTGGGCTGCCCATGGTGCTACGTCGGCAAGCACCGGCTGCAGCGGGCGATCGACCGGCGACCCGACGCAGACCGGTTCCAGATCAAGCTGCGCTCCTTCGAGCTAAACCCGGACGCGCCGCGTGAGCCGGAGTCTATCGAGAGCGCCTTCACCCGGTCCCATGGAGGCAACGCCGAGGCAGTGCTGTCAGCCGAACGGAGGATCCAGGGGATCGCCCAGCGTGAGGGGCTCGCTTTCTCGCTGGATCGGTTGAACGCGAACACGTTCGACTTCCACCGGATCCTGCAGCACGCCAACGAGCAAGGACGCGGCCTGGAGTTCTTCTCCCACGTCCAGGATCGCTTCTTCGCCGGCGAGTTGAACCCGTTCGACCCCAATGCGCTCACCCAGGCCGCCGGCACGGTAGGCCTGGCCGTCGATCGCGTGCTTGAGGTAATGGCGGGCCAGGATTACGCCGAGGCCGCACACTCAGATCGGCGCGAAGGCCAGGAACTGGGCCTGAGCGGCGTCCCCTTCGTGGTGTTCGACCGACGGGTCGCAGCGCCGGGGGCGCAATCCGTGGAGGTCTACGAACAGATCCTCGAGCAGGTGGCCCCACTGACTACGCCCATGGGTGCGCAATGACCACACCGTCCGTCCCCCTGCAGTTCGCTGCCTCAGAACCGGCAGGGTGGTGCGATCCCGAAACCGGTGTGTGTCACCTGCCTGAAGACACCAGCCCGGCGAGCACCCCGGTCGACGACCAGGTCAGTGCTTCCTGAGAAGCTGGTTGGTCTTGGCGCGGCCAACTCCGCTTTCTTCATGGGCGCGGCGGTGCGCGGCGATCTCGCCGTGATGACCAGCCGCCCACCCGGCCAATGACAAGACCGCCTCGTGAAGTGACCTGCCCAGATCGGTGAGCTCGTAGACCACCCGTGGCGGGACCTCAGGGAAGGCGGTCCGCGTCAGCAAGCCGTCCCTCTCCAACTCCTTCAAGGTCAGGGTAAGCATCCGCTGTGAGATGCCAGGGACGCTGGCCTGCAGGTCGGAGTAGCGCAGCGGCCCGGCACCCAGCGTACTGATCACCAGCACCGTCCACTTATCGCCGATGCGGTCGAGCACCTCACGAATGAAGGCACTGTCCTGAGGCCACGCCGTGCAAGGCCCCGCGAGCGTCCGCTCAGCCACGATGACCAACCCCTATACCCAACGAAGAAACCGTTACCGCACTCACGGTAACCATCGAAAGGAACCCATGTCCAGACTGCTCGTGCTCGGCGGCAGCGGCCGCCTCGGCCAGCACATCCTCGAACAGGCCTCCCAACGGGGCGTCCGGGTCCGCGCACTCGTGCGCAATCCCGATGTCATACCCGCGCTCCCGGGCGTTGAGCTCGTCCCCGGGACGCCGGCAAACATCGACGACATTCGCGCCGCGGCCGAGGGAACCGACGCCGTCGTTGTCGCACTCAACAACGCGCGCGCCTCGGACAACCCTTGGGCCAAGCCCGTCAGCCCGCCGTCCTTCATGACTGACGCAGTCCGCGACACCCTCACCGTAATGGCAGACCACGGTCTGCGCCGGATCGTGATCACCTCCGCGCTCGGGGTGGGGGACTCATGGCGTGTGGTGAACCCGATCTTCAAGACCTTGGTGAACGTGTCCAGCATCAAGAACGGGTATGACGACCACAACGGCGTCGAACGGCTCGTCCGTGACTCCGACGTCGACTGGACCCTCGTCCGCGCCACCGCCCTGACCAACAAGCCCCCTGCGGGCCCACTCCACGCCGCAGAAGCCGGGCAGGACAAGCACGGCCCCACCGTCAGCCGATCCGAGGTGGCTCGCTTCCTCCTGGACACCGTCGAGAACAACGCCTGGATCCGCCGGGCCCCGCTGATCTGGAACAGCCGCCGCTAGCGCCTGTCCGGGCCCTAACAACAAAGGACAGCAGTTAAGTCTGGCATTTCAGACACGGCATGGAGCGAATGGGCTGGCGCCGGGCAGCGTAAGAGGGCACGCTTGAGTACGGGATACCGGACACATCGGGGGGAGAGGCTGGACGGTGTCCGCTTCAGCAGTCTTGAGCAGTGAGGAACCATGACAACCACGCCACTGGCACCAGGCAAGGCCACGTCCAAGGTCCCTGCCGCCGAAAATACGCTGCGCATCCTGAAACTGCTGGCCTCGCGGAGAGGGCCGATGGCGGCGTCGAACATTGCGACGGCGCTCGGCTTGCCCCGATCCAGCGTCTACCACCTGCTCGGCGTCATGGAGGCCAACGGCTTCGTCCTGCACCTGCACGAAGAGCAGCGCTATGGACTCGGCATCAGCGCCTTCGAACTCAGCTCGGCCTATTCGCGGCAGGAGCCCTTGTCGCGTCTCGGGCGGCCCATGCTTGCCTCGCTCGTGGACGTAATCGGCGAAAGCGCGCACCTGGCCGTGCTTCACGGCCGCGACGTCCTCTACATTGTGGAGGAACGCGCCAAGAACCGCCCAAGCCTGGTGACCGACGTCGGAGTCCGCCTGCCCAGCCACCTCACTGCGTCGGGCCGCGCGATCCTGGCCGCGCTGCCGAAGTCACAGGTTCGCGCCCTGTACCCGAATGCCGCCGCCTTCACATCGCGCCACGAAGTGGAGTTCCCGATCATGAAGTACTCCGCCTTGTCCTCCCATCTGGACCAGGTGCGGCAGCGCGGCTATGCCACGGAAAATGGCGAGATTACGCCTGGATTCGGCTCAATAGCCGCCGCTGTGACGGACCACGTGGGATGGCCGACGGCGGCAGTCGCCGTCACGTTCCTGGAGGACAAAGTGCCGGCTGAGCAATGGCCGGTACTGGCTGCGCGCATCCGCAAGGCTGCCGACGAATTGTCGGTACGCATTCACGGACGCCCGGCTGGCTAGGCCGTTGGCATAGTCATCTCGCCCTAGTCGCCACGCGGCTTGGGTTCGCCGGGCTTCAGGCTGCCCGGCTCCGTGGTTTCGCGCTCGACGAGTCTCCGGAAGGTCTCCAGCTCACCTCGGAAGCTGCCCCGGTACGATCCCGTGGAGAAAATCCGCCCGAAGACCGCTGAAACGAATCCTCGGGTCATGAACTCCTGATGGATGCGCGTACCGCCTCCCTCGGCAGCAAACCTCACGTCTGATTCGCCCTTCAGGATCGCGTTGCCGAACCGTGTGCGGATGTGCCAAGGCCGCTCGACGGCGAGGATCTCTGTGGGGCTTGCCATCCGTCCGAACCACACCGTGTAGCGGCTGCCGGCCTGGTCTATCGAGCCAGTGCGATCGGTCACGCGGGTGACTCCGCCGATCCATTCCGGGAACCGGTCCGGATCGGTCCAGGTCGCGAAAACGCGCTCCGGCGGAGCCGCAACAAGGGTAGTTACTCGGAACGTTGCCATGGGTCCAGCATGCGCTCCTTCCCGCACGAATGCGAGGGAGTTTCCTGGCTTCACCACGACGCCCGAGCGGAGGAGCGACGAAGGGTGGCGTGCGTCTGTAATCCCGGACAGCACCAGCTGAAAAGCCGTTCCTGGGGCCTTGCAAAGGGGCTTTAGTAGAAGCAGAAGAACTTTCCACTACACACTTCCCAAAGACGAAGGAGTCATCATGGCACCCGCTGATTTCACTACTGGTGCCCGTCCGGTTAAGGCCGCGCGGGGTACTGAGCTTACTGCCAAGTCGTGGCAGACCGAGGCGCCGTTGCGCATGTTGATGAACAACCTGGATCCCGAGGTTGCTGAGCGCCCGGATGACCTGGTGGTTTACGGCGGCACCGGCCGTGCCGTGCGTTCCTGGGCTGCGTTTGATGCGATCACCCGCACCCTGGAGACCATGGAGAAGGACGAGACGCTGCTGGTGCAGTCGGGTAAGCCGGTGGGTGTGTTCCGCACCCACGAGTGGGCTCCGCGTGTGTTGTTGGCGAACTCGAACCTGGTGGGGGACTGGGCGACGTGGCCTGAGTTCCGCCGTCTCGAGGCCGAGGGCCTGATGATGTACGGGCAGATGACCGCGGGGTCCTGGATCTACATCGGCACGCAGGGCATCCTGCAGGGCACCTACGAAACGTTCGCCGCGGTCGGGAACAAGCTCGCTGCGGAGGGCAGGCATCCGGCACCGGCCGCGGAAGGCTCCACCGAGGGTCCGCTCGCCGGGACGCTGACCCTGACCGGTGGTTGTGGTGGGATGGGCGGTGCGCAGCCGCTGGCGGTGACGTTGAACGACGGCGCGTGCTTGATTGTGGACGTGGATGAAACCCGGTTGCGCCGGCGCGCCGGCAAACGCTACCTTGACGAGGTCGAAACCGACCTGGACACCGCGATCGCCAAGGTACTCAAGGCCAAGGCCGAGCGCCGTGGCTGGTCCGTCGGGTACGTGGGCAACGCCGCGGAGGTGTTCCCGGAACTGCTCCGCCGCCACAAGGCCGGGGAAGTCACGTTTGATGTGGTCACGGACCAGACCAGCGCGCATGATCCCCTAAGCTACCTGCCGGAGGGCATCACCGTGGCCGAGTGGCACACGGAGGCTGAGGCGGATCCGGAAGGGTTCACCAAGAAGGCCCAGGCGTCGATGGCCCGCCAGGTGCAGGCGATGGTGGAGTTCCAGGACGCCGGTGCTGAGGTGTTTGATTACGGCAACTCCATCCGTGATGAGGCACGCAAGGGCGGGTACGAGCGGGCGTTCGAGTTCCCCGGCTTTGTCCCGGCCTATATCCGTCCGCTGTTCTGCGAGGGCCTTGGCCCGTTCCGCTGGGTGGCCCTGTCCGGGGACCCCGAAGACATTGCCGTGACAGATGCGGCGATCAAGGAACTGTTCCCGGAAAACACGCACCTGCACAAGTGGCTCGACGCCGCCGCGGACCGGGTGGAGTTCGAGGGCCTGCCGGCACGTATTTGCTGGCTCGGGTACGGCGAACGCGCCAAGGCCGGCCTGCTGTTCAACCAGCTCGTCGCCGAGGGCAAGGTCAAGGCCCCGATCGTGATCGGCCGTGACCACCTGGACTCCGGTTCCGTCGCCTCGCCCTACCGGGAGACCGAGTCCATGGCCGACGGGTCCGACGCGATTGCTGACTGGCCGCTGCTGAACGCCCTGATCAACACCTCCTCGGGCGCTACCTGGGTCTCGATCCACCACGGCGGCGGTGTCGGAATCGGCCGGTCCCTGCACGCCGGGCAGGTTTCCGTCGCCGACGGCACCGACCTCGCCGCGGAGAAACTCGAACGGCTCCTGACCAACGACCCCGGCATGGGCGTCATCCGCCACGTCGACGCCGGCTACGACCGCGCCGTCGAAGTCGCCAACGAACGCGGCGTCCGCATCCCCATGAACGAGAAGTAGGCAACACAAGTGACTCTTACAACCCACGAACCCCTCACCGTTACCCTCGGCTCCAGTGGGGTGACCCCGGAAGACGTCGTCGCCGTCGCACGCCACGATGCCAAGGTGACCATCTCCCAGGACGCCCTGGACAACGTCGCCAAGGTCCGCGCACACATCGATAGCCTCGCCACAAGCGACGTCCCCGCCTACGGTATTTCCACGGGATTCGGCGCGTTGGCCAACCGCCACATCCCCAACGACCTCCGTACGCAGCTGCAGAAGTCGCTGATCCGCAGCCACGCAGCGGGCATGGGTCCGGCGGTGGAACGCGAAGTGGTCCGCGGCATTATGTTCCTCCGCGCCAAGACCCTCGCCTCCGGCCGCACGGGTGTCCGTCCCGTGGTCCTGCAGACCATGGTGGATGTCCTCAATGCAGGCATTACCCCGCTGGTCCGCGAGTTCGGTTCCCTCGGCTGCTCCGGCGACCTCGCGCCGCTGTCCCACTGCGCCCTGGTGCTGATGGGCGAAGGCGAAGCAACCGGTCCCGACGGCGAACTCTACGGTGTGCCCGGTAAGCAGACGGTCGCTGAGCTGCTCGCACAGCACGGCATCGAGCCGGTCACGCTGGCGGAAAAGGAGGGCCTCGCCCTCGTCAACGGCACCGAAGGCATGCTCGGCATGCTGCTGATGGCCATCGCCGACATCCGTTTGTTGCTCGCGACGGCGGACGTCACCGCGGCGCTCAGCGTCGAGGCCCTGCTAGGCACCGACCAAGTGTTTCTGCCGGAGCTCCACGCTGCCCTGCGTCCGCACCCCGGGCAGGCTGCCAGCGCGGACAACATGCTGCGCGTGCTGTCCAACTCGCCCATCGTCGCTTCCCACCGGATCAACGACACCAAGGTCCAGGACGCCTACTCGCTGCGTTGCGCCCCTCAGGTTGCCGGCGCTGTCCGCGACACGGTGGACCACGCTGCACTGGTCGCTTCCCGCGAACTGGCCGCCGCGATCGACAACCCCGTTGTCCTGCCGGACGGCCGCGTCACGTCCAACGGCAACTTCCACGGTGCGCCCGTGGCTTACGTCCTGGACTTCCTTGCGATCGCCGTCGCGGACCTCAGCTCCATCGCCGAGCGCCGTACCGACCGCATGTTGGACCCCGCCCGCTCCCACGGTCTCCCGGCGTTCCTCGCAGGGGACCCCGGCGTCGACTCCGGCCTCATGATCGCCCAGTACACGCAGGCCGGCCTCGTTTCTGACAACAAGCGCCTGGCCGTGCCGGCATCGGTGGACTCCATCCCGAGCTCCGCAATGCAGGAAGACCACGTGTCCATGGGTTGGCATGCTGCCCGGAAGCTTCGCAAGGCCGTGGAGAATCTCCGCCGTGTCCTGGCTGTGGAGCTGGTCACCAGCGCCCGCGCTATCGACATGCGCACGCAGATGTCCGACGGCGAACTGACCCCGGGCCCGGCCGGTACAGCTGTGCTCGAGGTGCTTCGCGAAGTGGTCCAGGGACCGGGAACCGATCGGTTCCTGTCGCCCGAACTCGAAGCGGCTGACCGCCTGGTAGGCTCCGGTGCGGTCCGTGCGGCTGCCGAATCCGCCGTCGGGATTTTGGCCTGACGTCGAATAAAACGCTCATTTGATGGGCATATTTGTCACGCCCCGGTCTTTGTTCGCAACGCAGGGGCCGGGGCGCGGCAAATGTAGTAGAACTTATGGTGTACGTCACGTCCACAACAACGGTGTTGTGGGCTTGACGGTCAACCGTTCATAACTCAATACACAACAGCGAACATCCACAAAGGGGTAGAAGTTCAATGAAGGCACGTGGAGCAGTCCTCTCCAGACGAAACGCACACTCAGTTACGGTTTCGGACTGGAGGCAACTCAAGGTTGGCGAGCGCGTGGAGGTAGTCAAGTACGCCCACGTGATCGCCGCCGGGCTGATCGAGGAAGTCTCAGGCAGCGGAAATGTGGTGTGGCTTGAACACTCGGGGCCCGGCGTCACCGAGGAAGGCAAGGAACTGTTCATGAAGTCCGACGGCGTGACCCTCCGCCGCGCGTAACCCCACCCAACTGAGTCGCATTAGTGCGCGTTTAGACCACTCAAAACGCGCACAATTGCGACCTACTTGGGTGAGCGCAGCCTTGGGTGAGTGCAGCTTAAACAGAACCGGGGCTCGTTCCCTTTCCGCGGGTAGTAGATGCGGAAGAGGAACGGGCCCCGGTTTTTTGTGCGCTGGCCTGGATGCTGCCAGCAGTGGCAATCAGGCAGCGAGCACTTCGTGGGTCTGACCGAAGGGAACGGATTCGTCCAGGGCCACTGTGTAGGTGCCGGGCTCGTGCCGGGTCACCAGAATGCCGCAATTGGCATCTGCTGCTGCATTCTTGATCAAAGCATCCACGGCGCGCTCAAGTCCGTCGTGGATCTCGTCTGCCTTGGAAAAGGACAGGCGAATTTCGCGTTCTGCAGTCATTGCAGCGGTCATTTGGGTGCCTCCTATTACTTGCCGCATGCGAGGGCGACCCGTCAATCATAGGACGTTTGACGCTAAATTTGTAAGATGACCGGCAGTATTGGTGACCGGCGACTCATCTCCGCACCATGGCGCGAAGCAGTTTTACGGCCACAGAGAGCGCTGCAATGTCCATCGGACCTGGCCTTATGGCCTCCTTGATGGTCTCTTGGACGCGGGCCAGTTGTTCGATGTTTCCACGTTCCCAGTCCATGATTCGCTCCACTGGATCGGACGTAGTGGCAGTCACGGCACCAGAGATCCGGGGGGTATGCCGCACTACCGCTTTGGTCATGTCCGCGAGCACAAGGTACATGTCATCACGCAAAGCCGCACGTGCCAGCGACTCCCAGTGGGTGTCCCTCGGGAGCATGGTGATGTGTTCCAACAGGGGGATGGCCGAGATCCGTTCGAAGACTGCGAAGTACACCTCAGCCACTGCCTCCACTGGCTCTTGAAGTTCTTCTGCGATAGCGGAAATGTCCAGCAGGCCGTAGCTGACCAAGAGTTCGGAGGCCCTTATGCCCAGATCGTGGGGTAGGCCCACCGAGTCCGTATGGGCTATTCGTTTCTGCGAGTGGGCAAGGTTGATTCCATGAAGGAAGCTCGTGAAGTTCGCCCGCATCAAGGACATAGGCTGCTCAAGCCGGGCCAAGGCATCGGCAATGGGCTTGTCGCGGAAATCGTGGGTCACGTACCAGCGGACTGACCGGTCCAGCAGTCGCCGCATGTCCAGGGCAACGGCGGCCCCATGCTCACGGGGAGTGCTCGGCGGCAATTGGGCGATGGCGCCCGTGACGGCGTCAAAGTCCCAGATTTTCCGCATCACCACGAACCCGCGGGCAACTGCGGAGGCAGAAACCGTGGTTTCCTCCATCGCGCGGAAGGCGAAGGCTATGCCGCCCATGTTGATCATGTCGTTGGCCACCACCGTGGCTACGATCTCCCTGCGCAGGGGATGCGTGGAGAGGTGTTCGCCGAACCGCTGTGAGACTTGCTTGGGGAAATAGGCTCGAAGGGTTTGAGAAAACCAGGGATCATCGGCCAAACCGCCCTCTGTGAGTTCGCGGGCGAGTTCGATCTTGGCGTAGGCGGCCAACACGGCGAGTTCCGGAGTGGTCAGTCCCTTGCCGGTCAGGACCCGCGCCTGAAGTTCGGCGTTGCTGGGAAGGCATTCGAGTTCCCTGTCCAGATCTGTGACTGACTCGAGCCAATCCATGGTCCGTTCAAAGCTGGGACTCCATTTCAGCGCCAATTGCTTGTCATTGAGGAGCAGGACGTTCTGGTCATCGTTGGTTTTGAGGACGAGCCGTCCAACCTCGTCTTGGAGTGAGTGCAGGAATCCGGTTCTTTCTGCCGTAGACATCCTGCCTGCGGAGATCATCCGGTCAAGGAAGATCTTGATATTCACTTCGTGGTCCGAACAATCCACGCCAGCTGAATTATCGATCGCGTCGGTATTGACCAGCACGCCTGCCAAAGCTGCTTCGATCCGGCCGCGCTGCGTTACTCCAAGATTGCCGCCCTCGGCGATGATGTGCGCGCGCAGATCCTCGGCATTGACCCGGATGGCGTCGTTTGATTTGTCTCCCACATCGGCATGGGACTCCGTGGATGCCTTGATATAGGTCCCGATTCCGCCGTTGTACAGGAGGTCCACCGGGGCAGTGAGAACTGCGCGGAGAAGCTCATGAGGGCTCATTGCCAGCTGGCCATTCGCATCGGTGCCTTCATCCAACCCCAAAGCGAGGCGGATTTGTTCCGTGAGCAGGATGGATTTTTCCGTCCGGGCAAAGACGCCGCCGCCCTCGCTCAGTTTGGTGCGGTCATAATCGGCCCAGGAGGAGCGCGGCAGTTTGAAGAGCCGTTCCCGCTCGGCGTAAGAGACCTCGGGGTCGGGCGTAGGGTCCAGGAAAATGTGCCGGTGATCGAAGGCGGCCACGAGCTTGATGTGGTGGGAGAGGAGCATGCCGTTGCCAAAGACATCTCCGCTCATGTCTCCGATGCCAACTACCGTGAAATCCTCAGCACGGCAATCGATCAGGAGTTCACTGAAGTGGTGCCGCACGGATTCCCAGGCACCCCGGGCCGTGATCCTCATCTGCTTGTGGTCATAACCTACTGAGCCCCCGGAAGCGAAGGCGTCGCCCAACCAGAAGCCGTACTCTCCGGCAACGGCATTGGCGATGTCCGAGAAGGTTGCCGTTCCCTTGTCGGCGGCCACAACGAGGTAGTAGTCGTCGGCATCGTGCCGCACCACCCGGGGCGGCGCGAGTACGCGGCCGCTGCTTCCGCCGTCGGGATCCGGTACCAGGTTGTCCGTGATATCCAGCAATCCGCGGATGAATGTCCGGTAGCTTTCCTGGCCTTCCGCGAGCCAGGCCGCACGGTCCTCTGCGGGGTCGGGGAGTCGTTTGGGGAAGAACCCGCCCTTTGCTCCAGTGGGAACAATCACGGCGTTCTTGACCGTCTGGGCTTTCACGAGCCCCAGGATTTCCGTCCGGAAGTCTTCCCTCCTGTCCGACCACCGAAGGCCACCGCGGGCTATCGGACCGAAACGCAGATGCACGCCCTCAACGCGCGGCGAATAGACCCAGATCTCGAATTTCGGGCGGGGTGCAGGGGCAGCCGGGATGCTGGCAGGGTTGAGTTTGAAGCTGATGAAGGGCTTGTTGAGATAGAAGTTCGTGCGCAGCGTGGCGTCTACCAGGCTTGCCAGGGAGCGCAGCAACCTGTCGGCGTCCAGGACAGGGACGGCGTCGATGGCTTCCATCAGGTTGGTCCGGGCTCTATGAACGGCCTGCGTCCTGTGGCTCAGTTCGCTGCTTCCCTCTTCGAACAGATCGCCCCTGGCCAGGCTCTGCTCCTCGTGACCGGAATTGAGGAGTTCCGGATCAAACAAGTCCGGAGCGAAGCGGTCAGGATTGAATTTCGCTTCGAACAATTCAAGCAGCGCATGGGTGGCCATGGCGTTTCCGCGGAGTGTGTCAGCGATGAAGCCATAGGAGTTGGTGCTCCCGAGTTGCCGCAGGTACTTGGCATACGCGCGCAGGATGGCAACCCCCCGCCAGTCGATGCCCTCCTTGATGACCAATGCGTCCAAAGCGTCCGACTCGGCGTCACCGCGCATCGCGGCACAGAACGCACCGGCCAGCAGATCGCCAGTGCCCACAGGGTCAACCCCTCGCGGATATTTCAGGCCGAGGTCATACAGGAAGAACTGCCGCCCGTCGGCACGCTGAACGTCGAAAGGCCGCTGGTCCAGGACCTTCAAGCCCAGGTCATGGAAGAACGGGAGGATCTCAGTCAGGCTCTGCGGGCGCGTTAAGTAAAGCCGGATCCGGGCATCCTCACTGAGGACTGCCGTGCCGGGACGCTGGTAGACAGTGAGGAGGGGATCTGCTTCACCTGCAGAACCCGGCTCGGCTGGAACCCCCGGAAAGCTTTCGAACCTGGCAATGTCCTCAACTGCGTCCTCCACCTCATAATCGGCCTTGTAGCTGGCCGGAAACGCGGTCGCCCACTGCCTGGACAACCTCGCCGATTCCTCCCGTGGGTACCTCGTTTGGAGGGCCTCGTCCAGGCCTTGCGCCCAGGACCTTGTAGCGGCGATGATCCTCTGCTCAAGGGCTGCTGCGTCCACCACCGCCGGAGCACCTTGGTGCCGCGAGGGTTCCTGTGGCAAGAGGATCCGGAAGAACACCCGGGCCATGGCGGATTCGCCCAACCGAAGCTCGAACTCTATGGCGTCCGAGCCGAACGCCTCGCGCAACTCGCGCTCGATGTTGAGCCTGACGGCCGTGCTGTACCTGTACCTGGGGAGGAAAACCAGTGCTGTCATGAACCGGCCGAAGGAGTCCGGACGTAGAAAGAGCCGGGTGCTGTGGCGTTCCTGGAGCCGGAGGATCTCGCGCGCACGGATGGCCAGCTGCCCGGCATCAATGTGGAACAGTTCGTCCCGCGGATAAGCCTCCAAAACCGCAAGGAGCTCCTTGGCATGATGCGACGATGCCGGGTAGCCGAAGGCCCGCAGCACTTCCTCCACTGTGTCCCGGATGACCGGGATCTGCTGCGCCAAGCGGGCTGTTGAACTGGGGGAGAAGAGCCCAACAAAAGTGCAGCCGCTGGTGCTGGTGCCGTTCCCGTCCGCTGTGGCAATGCTGATCTCATCGAGGTAGGCACGGCGAAGGACCGTTGAACGAAGCGCGGATTTGGTGAGCGTGAGCACCTTGCCGGGAACTTCGTCTGGCGCCGCAGGACCGGCCCCATCACGGAGGAGCCCGAGCCCGCGACGCCCGCGAAATCCCAGAAACACAAAGTTCCCGTCATCCAGCCACCGCAGCAGCTCCTGCGCTTCACGCGCCGTCGGGTCTTTTGCGGCGGGCCCCTCCAGCGCACCGATTTCGTGTAGCAGTTCCTCGTGGATGGCATCGGCGTCCTCGGCCGCGGCCCGGACATCACTTAAGACCTTGTTCAACCTGCCCACCAGTAGCTCCGCGCTCGCGTTGTCCGGAATCCGGGGGATCTCGATCGCTATCCACGCCTCCGTGAGTGGCCCGTCGTCGTGCCCGTCCGCCGAAGGGCCAGGTGCCGCCGTCGCCCGCGTATGATCCTCGGAACGTTCGACGCCGGTGGGCAGCCCCGCGCGGTGAGGCCCCCTGCGGATATCGATCAGGCGGTGGGTGGCGGGGTCCCGCGTGATGCTGAAAGTGGGGTGCACCAGAAGCCGGATGGAAGCGGTGTCACGAGAGATCTCGGCTGTTACGGAGGGAAGGAGGTAGGGCATGTCATCGGTGACGATTGCCACCAAGCTGGTATCTGTTTCGTTGAGGACCCCGATGACTGCTTGTCCAGGTTCGCGGCGTTCTGCCAACGAGCGGTGATAGCGTGCCCGTTCCAATAAGGTTTCGCGCGTGTAGCTGCGGACGTCGTCGTCCGTGACGTGCTCGTAGTAGTCGGTCAGGAATCGGTCCGCCGGCTCCGTAATTGGTGCCATGTCGCTGCGCCTCCGCTGCGCAAAGGAGCGGCCGTACTGCTGCGGTCGGCAAAGTCCATGCGCCTCATTTCATGATCGCTTAAAGGCCGCGGGATGGCACTCCCGCGACACGGCAGTTGCTGACAGTGTCTGAACAAAACATTGCCATTAACCGCCATCTCGCGGAGGCCCGACTACGGAAGAGCTGCGGAACGTTGCCCTTGGTGATGCCCCCGCCGGGCCAGCCTCGAAACGCCCGCAGCCACCAGCAGAGTGAGAATGGCGGCCGCTGCGTGGGTGTAGAGCATCAGGTCAGCAGCATGCACTTCCCTTGAACCCGGCTGGCTGTCCGCAGGAACGGCCACTGGTTGCTGGGGCTGCCCGTGCAGATGGTCAAGGAATCCGGCGCCGGGAAACGAGCCACCCAAGGCTTCGAAACCGAAGAACAGCAACTGCTGGGCCACTCCGGACAGCAGCAGCAACAGGATGGGCCCGTGAATCCAGCGGGCAATCAGTTGCGCGGCCAGGGCAGAGAGGGCAACAACGGCCAGCAGGACGGGCATCGCCGGGGCACCCCCACCGGAAATGACGTGTGCGGCAAGACCCAAAGCGACAGCGACGGGTCCGGCCACCCAGGCCCAGTTGTCCTGCACAGGAGTTGCGCCCATCGCCGTCCTTCCCTCCACACAGGCTAAACGGAGGGCGGCGTCTAAGAACAGGGCCCTACGCCAAGAGCGTGTTTACCAGCCGTGCTGCCACTTTCGCGGTTCGTCCATCAATATCGAACTCCGGGTTCAATTCGGCAATGTCCAAGTGCAGCAGCGTCCCGCTCGCAGCCACTTGGCGGCAAACGGCATTGATCACGGCAAGCGGCACCCCATAGGCGGCGGGGGCACTGACACCCGGTGCCACCGACGCAGGCAGTACGTCCAGGTCGATCGTCAGGTACAGCACATCGATTCCAGCCACGAAGTCGGCTACGAACGTCTCGACGCGCTCCGCGGAGCAGTCCTCGTCCAGCAAATACTTCACGCCCAGCCGGTCAGCGGTGTCAAAGAGCGTGCGGGTGTTGTTGGGCTCCGAGATTCCGACGACGGCGTACTGCAGTTCGCGTCCAGCGGCGGTCTCTTCCTGGGCCATCTGGAGGAACGGCGTGCCGGAGCTGGGGGTTGGCTCACCGCGCAGGTCAAAGTGGGCGTCCAGGTTCAAGACACCCAAGCGCTTTCCGCTGCGCACCGCATTGGATCCGGCAACCCCCAGGTAACTGGCAAATGCGGTCTCGTGGCCGCCGCCCAGCACCACGGTGAGGTTTCCGGCGTCGAGCAGTTCCGAAATGGCGCGTCCGGCGCGCTGTTGGCCTTCTTCCAGTGAGTCGTCCTCCACAACTACGTCGCCGGCGTCGAACACGTCACGGTCCAGGTGGAAAGCCAGCGGACCCAGCGCCGAGCGGATGGCGGCCGGAGCCGCGGCGGCACCCACGCGACCTTTGTTACGCCGCACTCCGGCGTCGCTGCAGAAACCCAGCACGACGGCGGGACGCGAGGCACCAGCGGCGGCAGAGGAAGTAAGGGGTGCTACGGCCTGCCACCAGCGGCGATGTTCGTCGCCGTCGCCGTCAAAGCGGCCGGTCCATGGCGTGGGAAGGACGTCTACGGAGGGGTTTGTGCTCGTGTTTGGGGCCATGCTTTAAGCACACCCCACCTGCGTTCCAAAAAACAGCTACAGCGTGTTGCGGTGTCTGAGATGCCGGACATCGCTACTTGATGCCCAACCACTCCTCCACAGTTCCGATGCCGAAGAACAGCAGGAAGGCGGCTGCCACTGCCCACATCAGGGGGTGGACTTCACGTGCCCGGCCCTGGAAAGTGCGGATCAGGACGTAGGAGATGAAGCCTGCGCCGAGGCCGTTGGCAATGGAGTACGTGAATGGCATCAGGGCGATCGTCAGGAACGCAGGAATGCCAACGCCCCAGTCCTGCCAGTCGATCTTGCCAACCTGGGACACCATCATGAAGCCCACCACCACAAGCGCAGGCGCCACGGCTTCGAACGGAACCAGGTTAATGAGCGGCGTGAAGAACATGGCTACCAGGAAGAGCAGGCCCGTGACAATGGAGGCCAGCCCGGTGCGGGCACCCTCGCCAATACCCGCGCCCGACTCAACGAAGATCTGGTTGGACGAAACGGAGGCACCGCCACCGACGATTGCGCCCAGGGCATCAACCTGCAGGACGCGGTCCACATTGGGAATGTTGCCGTGCTCGTCCACCGTTCCTGCCTCGTTGGCCAGGCCCACCATGGTGCCCATGGCGTCGAAGAAGATGCTGAGGAGGATCACGAACGCCAACAGCGCAGCAGCCACAAATCCGAGGTGTTCAAAGGCTCCGAAGGGGTTGGCTTTGCCGATCAGGGAGAGGTCCGGCGCGCCCCATTCGGAAAGCTTGGGAGCCACCAGTGACCAACCGCGCGGGTTGACGTTCTTACCGTCGAAGCTGGGACCAATATGAAGGGTGAATTCAAGGATGGCGGCCAGGGCCGTGGACACCACGATGCCGATCAGGATTGCCCCGCGGACCTTTCGCACCACCAACGCGATGGTCAGGACCAGGCCGACGGCGAACACCAACGTTGGCCAGCCCATCAGCTTGCCATCCACGCCAAGGCCGAGCGGGACCGTGGTGCCGGCGGCATCCGGGATGCGTCGGACGAAACCAGCGTTGACCAGCCCGATCAAGGCGATGAAGAGGCCAATCCCTACTACGATCGCCGTCTTGAGCGCTTCCGGGACGGCCCTGAAAACGGCTGTGCGGAATCCAGTCAGTACCAAGATGAGCATGGTGAGACCCGAAAGCACCACCAGCCCCATCATGTCCGGCCATGTCAGCCCCGGGTGGGAGGCAACCGTCACGGCGACGAATGCGTTCACTCCCAGGCCAGTTGCCACGGCGAAGGGGTGCTTGGCCCAGGCGCCCATGAGGATGGTGAGGATGCCCGCTACGAAGGCAGTGGTTGCCGCTACGGCCGTGAAGCCGAGTGATGCTCCGCTCGAGTCTGCCCCGGAGAGGATCAGCGGGTTCAGCACCACGATGTAGCTCATGGCGAAGAAGGTTGCGAAGCCGCCGCGAATTTCCCGCGAGTATGTGGACCCGCGCTCGGAGATCTTGAAGTAGCGGTCGATTGCAGAACCTTGTTTAAGCATGAAGGTCTCCGGGGATCGGGGGAGTTTGCTCTCAAATCCTATGCCCGCCAATGTGGGCTGCTGGAACGATTCGCCTAGTCTGTAAGGAAGCCAACACTAGGAGAAACCGCCCCATGCGTACCATCCGCCCGCTTCTGGCCGCCGTCGTAGCCGCTATCGCTTTCGCTTCCGCGTTGCTGTTTGGCGCGGCCCCGGCCTCCGCGCACGACGTCGCCGAATCAACAACTCCGGCCAACGGTGCCCGGGTGGCTGAAGTGCCGGCGTCGGTATCCATCACGTTCAACAACCGGCCACTTGCCATCGGTTCGGGCGTGACTGTCACCGCTGGGGGCGAAAACTGGGCAGATGGCGCAGTGGAAATCATCGACAACATGGCTGTTCAGAAGCTGCGTCCGGGTGCTCCTGCCGGCGAATACACGGTGGTGTGGCGCGTGGTCAGTTCAGACTCCCACCCAATCGAGGGAACCTTCAAGTTCACAGCTTCCGGGACAGGCACGACGACGGCGGGCGGCTCAGCAGGTGCCTCCCCTTCGGCTTCGGCGGTTGTTCCGACGGCGGGCACAGCCGCTCCCGGTACGGAAAATACTGAGCCGGCTCCGGCAGCTTCCCAACCCTTCCCCTGGAGCATCGTTGGCCTCGCTGTGGTGGCGATCGCTCTTGTGATCTTCCTCGCCGTTACCGCGCGGAAGAAGCTCGCGGCTCCCAGCGAGCCGGATGGCGAAAATTCCCCGGAATAGCAGGGTTTTCTACATACTTGCGAAGATCTCGAAACGGTCACCGCGACACGCCAAAAACGAACTGCTCGTTACGTAAATGTGACTTTGGGGTGATCTTCCCGTACGGTTGTACCTGTGCCTGTTCCACGTAATGGGCATTTCCGGCCTGATTGCCTAGCTCTGCCGCAGTCCGGAATCCGTTCGCAGACAAACCTACGGCAGAGACGGGGAACCCATTTTGGCCCGCTTTCAGAGCGCGCCTTGGGGTGAAGTCACGAAGCTTCCGCTGCACAGCGGGGGATAGTGGCCGGGTGACTCCCATCCGAATCCGACAGCTAACCTCGCAGGCATCGGGAGAGGCTCTTTCATGTCTTCACGCATTCTTCGCGGCCGTCGTAAGGCGGACAGCGTACGTCCTAATCCGTTCATCTCCATCTCCAAGGCTGTTGCCAGCAACGCATCTGGCGCAGGTCGCCAGGCCGCTGTCATCGCAGCAGCTTCAGGCCTCGTCCTGACAGGCTCCATTGCTGCCCACGCAGCAGAGACCCCTGTCCAGCGCGACTCCAGCCCCGCTACTGTCGCCGAGACCGTAACTGAGGGTCCCACCAAGGTTGTTACGGCCGCATCCACGGCCACGATTAACTTCGAGCGCCCCGCGGTTGCTTCCGTGGCGGCTCCCGTCATTGAAAAGCCGGCTCCCGTTGCTCCGGCTCCGGTTGCTAAGAAGGCCGCGGCAACGACCACCGTCCAGGCATCTGCAACCACTACGGCTACCGCTCCTGTTGCGGCTGCTCCCGCTGCAGCTCCGGCTGTTGGTGGCGTCAACGCTGCCATGGTCGCCTCGGCTTATGCCCAGATCGGCATCATGCAGGATTGCACCGCCATGGTGGAAAGGGCCCTCGGCTCCGCAGGCATCCCGGTTGGGGACCTCGCACCCATGCAGTTCCTGAACTACGGCAAGGTTGTCAGCGACCCCCAGCCCGGTGACATGATCGTCCAGTCCGGCCACGTAGCCATCTACATCGGCAACGGCCAGGCTATCAGCGGTGGCATCAACGGCAACCAGACGGGCATCCACCCGATCAGCTGGCTCACCGCAACCGGCCCCATCACGTACGTACGCGCTGGCGCCTAAGCTTCACGCTCCAACTCAAAGGCCGGTGCCTTCGAGGACTCACGTCTTCGAAGGTACCGGCCTTCTGAGTTAATTTTTGTTCGTTTCAGGAACAGGCTTCGGTTGGCTCGACCATTTCCACGTTCCGGTTCCGGGCCAGAATTCCAGGCCAAGGGTTCTAGTCCTAGGTTCTAGTCCTAGGTTCTAGTCCAAGGTTCTAGTCCTAGGAGTTCTAGGCAAGGGCGATGCCTTGCCCGGCTGGGAGGGCCACCTTGGATGAGATCGCTTGCCCCACTGCCTTGGCTTGCCGCAGCACTTCCTTGGGCGTGGGCGTAATAAGTTCCCCTACGCCCACCAAGTGCATCCCGACGGCACGCATGGCTGCCGCGAAGTTCTGGCCTATGGCGATTCCCAGGTCGGCAAGCATTCGGCGCAGCTGGCTCTGCGCGCAGCGCGTCACCACGATGTGGTCGGCCAGGAGAACTCCGCTGGCTGTATGCACGGCCCATTGCCGCGGGGTGGATTCAAGGGGGCCGTAGACGCTCAGCCCAGCCTTCAGACTGGCCGTGTTCAGGCTTGCGACGGGTCCGTATCCCAGCTGCGAGGACGAGTCGCCACCGAGGAAGTCAAGACGAACAGCGCGTGTGGTGGTGCGGACATCCAAGTGATGGCTGGCGGCGTAGTTGCGCAAATGGCGCAGGATTTCGTTGCGTTCCTGCATTGCCGCGGGGTCAGCTACGTCGCAGCGCTGGATCATTCCTGTGTGCACCGCTGGTCCGGTGGCCGATAAAGTACCAAAGCCATCCAGCACGATGGAACCTACGCCATAGCGGCTGAGTTCGCTGGCAACAGCCAAGCCGGAGAGACCGGTGCCGATCACTACGGTAGTAGTCCGTTCCGTGACGGAATCAGGAGTGAGTGACACTGCTTGGGTTCCTCCTTGACGTGTGTGCCTTTCGGCAGCGCGTGGGATCGCGTCCGAGTTCCCCAAGCGGCCGCAAATAAATGGCCGGGTTGTGTCCTGGGACACTTTTGCCGGCCATTCGGTGACTCGAACACTACCGAACTTTTTCTGCCATGGATAGCCTCCGCGACAGCGTGTTTTGGATGTTCATCCGCAGCGCAACCTGAAGGACGGAGAGCGTGCCAAAAACCGAGCCCGGACCGTTATCCACATACCCGATAGTCGCCTTGATTCGGCATTGCCAACCGAGAATAGTGGGCATTGGAAGGAGAACCCCACGGGTTCTTCGCCCTGGCTATTTGGTTGCACACCAGCAAGGAAACACCGGTACGGAGAACCTCTGGCAGAATGGCCGGAACATCAAGCAGTAGGTGGAGAGGCGGGCCCCATGGACCAGCACGGCAGACACGTTGAAGAACCGCGGGACGGCGAGGACCAGGCTGTGGCGCCTGGCGGAATCGTCGTCGGAGTGGATGGTTCCGAGCACGGTCAATGCGCCCTTGTATGGGCTGCGCGTGAGGCGGACCGGCGCCAACTTCCCCTGCATATAGTCACGGCTTATTCGGTGCCGATCTTCGCAGCCTCCGGCCTCGACGGCGGATACGCCACTGTGGACGATTCCGTGATCCGCGAGGGCGCGGAAGCAATCGTCAAGCAGGCCATGGATAAGGTCTCCAGTTACAACATCGACGTCGACGCTTCAGTGGAGAATGGTGATGCCGCGGGTGTCCTCCTTGACCTCTCCGCGGACGCTGCCCTTCTGGTGTTCGGCAGCCGTGGCCGTGGTGGCTTTGTCGGGCGTCTCCTGGGCTCGGTCAGCAGCGCCTTGCCGGCCCACGCAAAATGCCCCACCGTAACGGTCCCGCTGTATTGCGCAGACCGTTTGGGCGAGAACACCGAGGACAAGCACATCAAGGCTGAGCACGCCAAGTCAGGGCCCCGCACCGTGGAAAACGTCGTCGCCGTTGGTGTGGACGGTTCGGAGCAGGCCCGAGTCGCTGTCCTTGAGGCAGCCGAACAAGCCCAGCGGATGGGCGCCAAACTGCGCGTCATTTGCGCAGTCCCGCAGTACAGCGGTTCATTGGCGTGGGTGCCGGCACCGTTGGACCGCGATGCCCTGTTCGCGGACATCAAAGTCCAATTGGATGCAGGTGTCGCCTGGCTCCGCAGCCACTTCCCGCAGCTGTCCGTGGAAACAGACCTCAGGGACGGCTCACCAGTCGACGTGTTGGTTGAGGCCAGCCGGGGCGTGGAGCTCGTTGTCCTGGGTACGCGTGGCCGGGGTGGTTTCGCGGGCATGCTCCTTGGATCCACCTCTGATGGGGTGCTCCATCACGCCAAGGGCCCGGTCCTCGTTGTTCCGGACCGCGAGGATCCGCGGCTGGCAGACCGGCCAAAATTCGGACCCATGCTCGGCGCGGCTTAGGGCCATGGCGCACACCGTCCATGGATAACCAGCAGCATGGGAAGCATAGGCAGGAAGACAGCACGGGCCCGGATGTAAACGGTCAAGTGTTCATTCGGGACATCGCGGACATCCGGGCGGACATGCTCCCCGAGGTAGGTGGCAAGGCCGCCAATCTCGGCGAGTTGAATGCCGCCCGCCTTCCAGTGCCCCCAGGCTTTTGCCTCACAACGTCCGCTTACCGGTACGCCCTTTCAGCGATTGGTATGGAGGAGATCTTCGCACTTCTGCAAGACGCCGGAGCTTCTGACCTTGACGAACTGAATAGGCTCGCCGCCCGGGCAAGGTCCTTGGTGCTCGACGCCGGAGTTCCCACCGACGTCGCTGAGTCGGTACGGGCGGCGTATCGGAAGTTGGGAGACGCTGCCCCCGTCGCAGTGAGGTCCTCAGCCACGGCCGAGGACTTGCCCTTCGCCAGTTTTGCCGGGCAGCAGGACACTTTCCTGAACGTGGTCGGAGAAGACGCAGTCCTGGACGCTGTAAGCCGCTGTTGGGCATCGCTCTGGACGGACCGGGCAGTGAGCTACAGGACAACCAACGGTATTGACCATGCCACGGTGACGCTGGCCGTCGTTGTCCAGGAGATGGTGGATTCCGCGACGGCCGGTGTGATGTTCACGGCCAACCCGGTTACGGGGCGGCGGCGTGAAGCTGTGATCGATGCCAGCCCTGGCCTGGGCGAAGCCGTAGTGTCAGGCGCCGTTAATCCCGATCAGTACGTAGTTGATACGCAGAGCAACGCCATCCTGAAACGGACACTTGGTGACCGGCAGGTAGAGATCCGATCGCTTGCCGGTGGTGGCACCGAACGAATTGAGCGGGCCGGTCATACCGCGGCAACCGAAAACCATGCCGCGGCAACCGAAAACTACTCTGTACAGCCGTGCCTCAGCGATGACCAGATCCGTGCGCTGGCCGATCTGGGGAGGCGCGTCGAAGCCCAATATGGAGCCCCGCAGGACACAGAATGGGCGATCGATTCGTCCGGGAAATTGTGGCTCACGCAGGCAAGACCCATCACTACCCTCTATCCGCTGACCTCGCGAGTGCCGGCGACTCCCGGCGCGCACGCGTTCCTGAACTTCAGTCTCGCCCAAGGCCTCACCAGGCCTCTGACGCCCATGGGTCTGGCGGGTATCCGCCTGATTGCCTCCAGCGTTGCCCGCAGGGCGGCTTTCGATGTCCCCGATCCACGCTCGGGACCATCGCCCTACTATGAGGCCGGGCAGAGGATCTTCTTCGACTTCACATCCGTGCTCCGCAGCAAGGTGGGCCGGGCCATTGTGCCGCGCATCTTTGACATCATGGAGGCCCGTTCTGCGGCGGTGATTCGTAGCCTTTTCGATGACCCCCGGTTCGCCGTCGCCATCAAAACTCCGTTAAGACTCATCAGGCACGTTGCGCCCGTTGCCGCTAAATACCGTGTTCCAGAGACGGTACTCCGGGGTCTTTTCCGTCCCGACGCCGCAATGAAGCGCCAAGAGCAGCTCGGGGCAGAGCTCCATCAGGCACTCAGGGTGCCGGAGGGTATTACCGCCCATCAGCGGATCGCCCACGTGCAGAGAATCCTTGGGGAGGAAGTATTCGCAACGGTGCCCCAAGTCCTGCCCCTTCCCGTTCTGGGCTTTGCGATGCTTGGGCTCGTCCGGAAAGTGCTGGGTGAGCAAGCTCCCTTGGATCAACTCCAAACGGTGATTCGCGGGCTGCCCAACAATGTCACCACCGAGATGGACCTTGCACTGTGGCAGCTTGCAAGGGAAATCAGGGAAGATCCGGAGGCCTTGGCGTTCCTGGGTTATCCCACACTCGAAGAACTCGTTCAGCAGTTCAAGGACAGGGAACTTCCAGCAGTTGCCCAATCCGGGCTTGAAGCTTTCCTGCGCAATTATGGGCACCGGGCTGTGGCTGAGATCGACCTCGGCATGCCCCGATGGTCGGATGACCCAACCCACATACTTGGCGTAGTGGTCAACTATCTGCGGCTCGAGCACACCTCTGACGCACCCGACCAGCAGTTCGCGAAAGCTGCCCGGGAGGCAGATGAACAGGTTGCCAGGTTGGTTGCGCGGGCAAGGGCCAAGAGTCCACTCCACGCCAAGCTGGTCCGTACAGCGTTGGACCGTACGCGCAGGTTTGCCGGAATGCGGGAGCTGCCCAAGTACAACCTCGTCCTCGGCTTGGCTTCGGCAAGGGAACAACTATCGCTGGTCGGAGCAGAACTGGCAGAGGCAGGGCGGATTGAACTTGCCGAGGATGTCTTCTTCCTTGACCTCAACGAAGTAGAAACCGCCTTGGCCGGCAACAAGCTCCACCAACTCGTGGCAGATCGCCGCGCAGACTACGCGCAGGAACTGAGGCGTCGGCATATTCCGCGGGTATTGCTCTCAGACGGGACGGAACCCGAAGCGACTGCTGCAGGTGGCAGTCCAGCTTCTCCCGGAGCCCTCTCCGGCAGTCCGGCATCGGCGGGCGTCATCACAGCCCCGGCGCGGGTCATCCTGGACCCCGTTGGCGCCCATCTGGAACCTGGGGAAATCCTCGTGGCGCCCTCCACCGACCCCGGCTGGACGCCCCTGTTCCTCACCGCGGGCGGCCTTGTCATGGAAATGGGCGGTCCCAACTCCCACGGCGCCGTGGTGGCCCGCGAATACGGCATACCGGCGGTGGTGGGCGTGCCCGACGCAACCCTGCGGATCAGCTCAGGCCAGATCATCACGGTGGATGGAGCAGCAGGAACGGTAACTACGACACCAGGTGACGCGCCCGGCTAGGCGTGCTGGTGTGACTCGTGCTCGGAGTGGCTGACAGGTTCCAGCTGGAAGGTGCAGTGCTCGGTGTCGAAATGGCGCCCCAAGCAGGATCCGAGCTGGTCCAGGATGCTGTCTGCGCCGCTGGCGTTAAGGACCTCGTCTTCCACAACAACATGGGCGGAGAACACGGGCACCCCGGAAGTGATGGTCCAGATGTGGATGTCGTGGGCCTCCACTACGCCGTCCACGGCAAGGATGTGCTCGCGGATCATGTTTACGTCAACGCCCTTGGGGGTAGCTTCCAGAAGTACGTCCACAACATCGCGGAGCAGGTGCCAGGCGCGGGGGATGATCATGAGGGCGATCAGGACAGAGGCAATGGGGTCGGCGGCAGTGAAGCCCGTGGTCATGATGACGATGGCTGCCACAATAACGGCGATCGAGCCGAGAAGATCGCCAAGCACCTCAAGGTAGGCCCCGCGGACGTTGAGGCTTTCTTTTTGGGCCCCCTGCAGGATCATCAGCGAAATGAGGTTGGCTACGGCGCCCAGGATCGCCGCCCACAGCATGACGTCCGTATGGATTTCCGGCGACTCCCCAAAGCGGCGGACGGCCTCGATCATGATGACGACTGCGATGACGATGAGTACAAGGGCGTTAGCCAAGGCCGCGAGGACCTCGGCCCGTTGATATCCGTAAGTCCGTTGATCGCTCGCCGGGCGGGTCGCGATCCAGGCCGCCATCAACGCGATGAATACGCCTGCAGCGTCGGACAGCATGTGGCCTGCATCGGCCAGCAGCGCCAGCGATCCGGAGATGAGTGCGCCAACTACCTGGATGCCCACCACACCCAAGGTGATGGCCAGGACGGCAATCAGCCGTTTGCGATGTTTGCCGGTTGCCGTTACTCCGTGGGAGTGGTTGTGATCGTGCCCCATGCTTACAAGGCTAGCCCCAGCCGAGCTCATGCAGGCGGTCGTCGTCAATTCCGAAGTGGTGGGCGATCTCGTGGATCACCGTTATGGCCACTTCGTCGATGACTTCCTCGCGGGTGGCGCAGATGTCCAGGATGGGTTGCCGGAAAATAGTGATCCGATCCGGCAATGAGCCCGCTTCCCACCAGGAGTCGCGTTCGGTCAACGGCACGCCCTCGTACAAACCAAGTAACACGGTGTCCGGATCTTCATCTGGGCGCGGGGTGTAGTCGTCCTCGATGAAGATCGCCACGTTGTCCATGGCGCTGGCAGCTTTGGGCGGGATCAGCTGCAAAGCGTCGCTCACAGCTTCTTCGAACTCCTCCGGCGACATTTGGAACGGTGCGGCAGGAAAGTCCGCGTCAACTCCGGCCAATCCAGTGGGGGCATGCTCGATTGGGCTATGCACTGCCGTCCGCTCCGGAAGCGGAGAGGACGGGAGATCGCCGTCGGGAACGATGGGCAGGCCGGGAGGGAGATTCGCGGACATGATCCGACTCTAGTCCCGACAAGGAACATTGACGCCCTGGAGGTGATGCTCGCTGGTGCACCGTCCCCAGATCATGCTGAACTGTTCGAATGCGAGCTCGTCGAACGGCATTCCGTAGGCAAGCCTCCGCATCTCACCAACGAACGAACAGGAACCGCATGACCGCCACTCCTACCTCCGCATCTGAGCCCCTCGACGTCGTCGTGGTAGGCGAGGCGCTCATCGACATCGTGGAGTCGTCCGATGGGCAGATCGAATATCCCGGAGGCTCACCGGCCAACGTTGCCTACGGGCTCGGGCGCCTGGACGTGAAGGCGGGCCTGCTGACCGCCATCGGACGGGACCAGCGGGGCGACGCCATTGCCGCGCACCTTCAGGGCGCGGGCGTGGTACTGCTGCCGGGATCAAAGTCGCTGGGCAAGACGGCGACAGCCACCGCCCGGATCGCTGCGGACGGTTCGGCTGAGTACACGTTCGAGATTGATTGGGCACTTGCTCCGCTCGCGCTGCCGTATGCCCCAAGAATCCTGCACACAGGTTCGATCGCAACATTCCTTGAACCTGGAGCCAGCGTTGTCCGGAGCCTGTTGGAGCAGGCGCAGGGCGGCTGCATGATTACTTACGATCCCAACATCCGCGTCGATCTCCTCGGCAGCCACCACGAGGCACTTTCCCTTTTCGAGGAGTTGGTGCCATTGACGGACGTCGTGAAAATGAGCGCCCACGACGCCCGTTGGCTATACCCGGGCAAGGAGTTTGAGGACACTGCGAACCACCTCCTGGCATTGGGCACTGGGCTCGCAGTAGTGACCCAGGGCTCCAGCGGTTCGCTCATGGCCACCCGGCACATACAACTCACCGTCCCCGCCATTCCCTCGAACGTGGCCGACACCATCGGCGCCGGGGATTCATACATGTCTGCACTCATTATGGGCCTGCTCCTGCGTGGCAGCGACGGCCTGGCGCCCACGGTCCTGGAGCGGATCGGCACCACGGCATCCATGGCAGCTTCCATTACTGTCGGCCGTCCGGGTGCCAATCCGCCCACCCACCGAGAACTCCTTGCGGGTATGGCCCGCTAGCTCACTTGGCTGTCCGCCGTGCAACCTTCGAGGTCCGCGCGGCAGCAACCTCTGGCGTGCGCCGGGCAACCCTTGGCGTGCGCCGAGTCAGGGCCACGCCGATCAAGCACACCACGCCGCCGATCAGTCCCCAGATCGTTGGGACTTCCTGAAGCACAGCCCAGGAGATGAGGATAGTGGTGCCTGGGACAAGGTACGTCGTGGCCGCCAATTTGCCGGCCGAAATCAGGGACAGCGCGTACGCCCACGTTGTGAAGGCGATGGCCGTAGGAAAGATGCCCAGATAGACCAAGCCGAGTGTGGCCGGCAGCGGCGCTGACTGGACTTCCGCGATCAATTGCCCTGTCCACGGGAGGCAGCAAACAGCGCCCACCATGATGCCGAACCACGTGGCTTGCCCGGCAGTAAACTTCCGCAGGACCGGTTTCTGGAGGATCGCGCTGACAGAGGCGAGCACGGCGGCAAGCAAGCACAACAACACCCCGGCGACATCCGCCGTCGAACGCTGTCCCGAACCGAGGGCGATCATCGCCACGCCACCGAACGCAACGGCGCTCCCGATCAGCAACCACCGCGGGAAGCCTTCCTTAAGGACCACTCCGGCGAGGACTGCAATGAGGATGGGCGAGACGTTGATCAGCATGGCGCTGGTACCGGCGTCGAGCATGTGCTCCGCGGCGTTCAGCGCCACGTTGTAACCGCCGAACCACATCACCCCGTACGCCACAATGGGCCACCATTCCTTGCCCCGCGGCCAGACTTTCAGGGTAGGCAGCACCACAATTCCAAGAACGACGGCGGCAACCGCCAACCGTCCGAGCGTCAAGGAACCGGGGGAGAAGCTTGGGCCCACAGCGCGGATGCCGACGAACGCTGAAGCCCACAGGACTACGGTGACGACGACGGCGGCGATGCCGAGTTTGCTGATGGGCGCTGCAGGCGCGGGGGTGTTGCGCGGTTGCATGCCCGGGGACGGCTGGCCGGGTTCGGCCGGGGTGGTGGTTGTCATAGAGCCAATCTAGTGCCGGGGAGGCTGGCTCGGCTGGCGGTTTTCGGACGCGTCACGGCAATAAGCTGCCAATGTTTGACGCCGCGTGGTCTGCGGAGTTATCTTATCGATGTTCGATATTAACGAATGTCGATAACCATTGGGGGAATCGTGGGTTCAAAAAGAAAGATCATTGATTCGTTGGCGCGCGTGAGTGTGCTCTCGAGAGTGGATTCGGCCGTACTCATTGTCGTCTCCGTGGCGGTGGCCATTGCCGCTTCGGTTTCAACAGCCTCGACGATCATCAGCAATGGCTCCGGAGAGGTGGTCCTGCGGCTGCCCCTTGACCCCTCCACTCGGGAGTCGGAAGCGCTGGATCTCGGTGCTGTTGCCCGCGTCTCGCAAGTGCAGGTAAGCGTCCCCGTCCTTCCTGAATATGAGGCTTCACTCCTGGGTTGGTCGGCAGCCATGAATCTGGTGGCCGTCCTCTGCGTCGTTTTGCTCCTGGTTCTGCTGGCCTATCGACTTACGAGCAGCATGCTGTTCGGCCCGCGCACTGCCGTCATCGTTGGGTCCGCCGGCATGCTCCTGGCAATTTCGGGAAGCGCAGCCCAGATTCTGGATTCCACCGCCAAGAACCGGCTGGCAGAAGAGCTTGGAGCCGCGCCGGCAAGGGCCGGGGAAACGTTGCTCTACATTTCCGAGTTCAACCCTGCACATTTGGTGGCTGGTGGAGCGTTGGTGTTGCTTGCGGGCGTCTTCCAGTTTGGACGACGCCTACAGCGCGACACCGAAGGCCTTGTCTGATGCCTGCCGAAGAAATAACTGCCATTCACTGCAAGCTGGACGAGTTGCTGGAGCTCCGCGGGATGACACTGACGGAGCTCAGCCGTCGCGTTGGGGTGAGCCTCGTCAACCTGTCCGTCCTCAAAAACGACCGGGCCAAGGCCATCCGCTTCTCTACGCTCACGGCCATCTGCGAGGCGCTCGACTGCCAGGTTGGCGACCTCCTTGAACACGTCCGGTAACCTCCCTTTGAGGGGAGTCCAGACCTCGATTTGGGAATATCGCTATCTATGCTCTAAAGTTTTAGAGTCCAGTTCGGACGGGTGAGAACCGAAAAGAACGCATAAAGTGTTGTTTTTCCTCGCATAATCCGAATTGAGTTCAGGCCCCCATCGTCTAGCGGCCTAGGACACCGCCCTTTCACGGCGGCGGCACGGGTTCGAATCCCGTTGGGGGTACGCAAGGCAAGTGGTAAATCGGATGAAAAAAGTCTGGTAAGCTAGAAGCCTTGAAAAAAACGCGGTAGAGATACTGCAAACGCAAGGCCCTGTAGCGCAGTTGGTTAGCGCGCCGCCCTGTCACGGCGGAGGTCGCGGGTTCAAGTCCCGTCAGGGTCGCTCTGAGCGCCGGAAGTAATTTCGGTTCTCAAGGTGACTTGTCACCTAGGCTCTGTAGCTCAGTTGGTAGAGCGTTCGACTGAAAATCGAAAGGTCACCGGATCGACGCCGGTCGGAGCCACCAGCGAAAACCCCGTCTTTCCCAGCAATAAAAGGGAAAGGGCGGGGTTTTTCTTTACGTCCTCCATGCTCCCCGGAAAGACTCGATCTGGCCCGCTCGGGAGAAATCTGAAGCAAAGACGGGTTATAGGACAAAACGTGTGTAAATCCCGGGTGTGTCATGATCGTCCGGCCCAGCCTGCGCGGTGCCAGAGGCCTTCATCGGGGCTGAGGCCGGTGCTGTAGATCTCGGGGCCGGGCTCCGGTTCTGTGGTTGTGCTGGCGTTGGTCCTGCCGGGTTTGTAGTGCCGGTTTTCGATGAGCTTCGCCGGGGGCCGGGGTTGGTCGCTGTGGAGGTAGAGGTACCACTCGATGGCGCGTTTTTGGTGGTCCTCGCTCATGCCCCGGTGGGCCCGCAGGATCAATCGGAGTTGCGCGTTGGTGCCTCCTTCGATCCGGTTGGTCGTCGAGGCGATATCCAGTCCGGTGTATTCAGCCTGCAGATAGGTAAAGAGGGTCCCGGCTTGGCCGAGTCGTTCCAGCAGCCGGTAGGCCTTGCGGAGTCTGTCGTGGGTGTACCACCAGGTTTGGTTGGCCCGGACCCATCCCGGAGCCATGGCCGTAGCGGTGCGGTAGGTGCGGGCCTTGACCAGATGCCCGTGTTCCTGATGCCAGTCATTGAGACCCGCGAGCCAGGCGGCTGCTTCGGCGGGGGCTTTGATCCTGGTCAACGCCCGTCCCAGCCGCAGCAATGCTTTGCCCGCATCCGTTCGGGGCCGGCTGGTCAGGTAGGTCCGGACATTGCGTTGGACATGGACCAGACACCGTTGGACCGCGGTTTCTGACCAGCACTCCGACAGGGCTGCGGCGATCCCCGAACCGCCGTCAGTGATCACCACGCGAGGGGCAGGGAACCGTTGCAGCAGCGCCGCCCACGCGGCCTTTTTCTCGGTGTCGCACCACTGCCAGCCAAGCACGTAATCACCGGCAACAGCGATCAGGCAGCACCACGACCCGACAAAGATCCCATCGACCTGGATCTGGTCATGGACCTCCCCGGTCACGGGAATGCGCGGGGCGATGTTCCAGCACCAGGCCGTGCGCCGTCGGAAGGACCGGGCCGTGCCGAACATGGTCAGCGACGACTGGCCTGAAGTGCCTAACAACCAACCAAGAAACGCCTCCAGCTCAGCGCGACGGCTGACATCCGGACGTTGACCGGAACGGCTCGCCCCGCAGTTCAGGCACCGGTAGCGCTGTTTGCCCGCTGCCGTTTTCCCGTTCCGTACCAGCGTCTGGCCGCAGACCAAACATTCCCCAGATATGCAAGCACCCCAGCCACCCTAAGCTCCAAAAGCTTAGCTATCCCGGAATTCGCCCGCCAGCGCTGGAAAGCAGGCCCAACCAATACACACGTTTTGTCCTATAACCCGCAAAGACCTGATATTCCCCTGGTAGAAGGTCGGTGCCCTTTCCGCACGCGAGACCGCCGTAGAGAAATGGTCTCTGCAGACCGGGCCGATCGCGAGGATCAGCGCGGTCCGGCGGACCACAGCACCGCCGCTGAGCCGGGAGGAATCTATGATGAGGCATGGACTTCGGGGACGTGTTGTGGACCGTGTTGGGAGCCGGGCTGATTCTGCTCATGCTCGTCGACGTCTTCCACACGCTACTTTATCCGCACGGTTCGGGGCCGGTGAGCAGGATGATAATGCGCGGATTCTGGCTTCTTTCCAAACGAATCAGGGGACGGGCCTCTTCGTTGGCAGCTCCCGTGGCAATGGCTGCAGTTATCGGCGCTTGGGCAGCCCTGGTAGTCGTAGGCTGGGCTCTGCTTTACCTACCGCATCTGCCGGAGGGTTTCGTTTACGAAGCCGGGGTGCCGCAGCAGAGCGATTTCTTCGAAGCGGTCTACGTCTCGATGGTTACGCTTTCCACGGTGGGATTCGGAGACGTCGTGGCAGGCAGTCCTCTGCTCAGGCTGGTCTCTGCCTCCGAGGCAGTCACGGGTTTCGGGTTGCTGACGGCCACGGTCTCTTGGATCCTTCAGATGTACCCTGCCCTGAACCGCCGTCGGGCTCTTGCCCACCAACTGAACCTGTTCAGGGAAGCTGCAGGCCCTGCCGGCGCATCTTCAATGGATCCGCGCCATGCCGCGGGACTGCTCGAATCGCTGGCCAGAAGCGTCGCGTCCGTAAGCGTGGACATGCTCTCTTTCCACGAAACCTATTACTTCCATGAAGTCGAGCCCAGGGGCTCCCTGCCGGCCACTGTCGTGTATGCCCATCACCTCGCGTCGGGAGCCAAAGCGAGTGAGAACAGGGAACTCCAGTTTGCCGGACGGATGCTGGAGGCAGCTTTGGAAGATCTCGCAACGGTTCTTCGCGGCAGATTCCGTCATCCTGGGACGACATCCCTGGAGGTGTTTGACAATTATTCAAGGCATCACAGACATCGTCAGTCCGGGTGACGGTCTGTTCATGCGGTGAGGTCCCGGCGTCGGATCCGCGCGACGGAAGACAACGCGAGTGCGGTGGCGACCGCCGTTAACGCGATGGCACCCGCGACGTTGAAATCCTCCACTGGCATCGCCGAGGAGTGCCGGAACGGGCTTAGGCTCACAAGCCATCCGGGCACCCCGAAGAAGTCCCCGAACTGGTCCAGCACCAACGAGACGGCAAGGATTCCCCAGCCCAGCGGGACGCTAAGCCGTGGGGCGATTGAGAATGCCAACGCGGTGACTGCCAGGAACACGAACGCCGCCGGGGCATGCGCCAGTGCCGCGGGCAGCAGGTAGCCTGCCCGCTGAGGAGCCGTCCCGGAGAGCCCAAGACCCACGGCGGCCGCCGTTCCGCCAGCTATCGTCACCAGTACGGCTGACCCGGCCGCCACCAGCACGTTGGCGCCGAGCCAGCGTTCCACGGACTGGGGCGTTGAGAGTAGGAACTCAGCCCTGCCTTCTGTCTCTTCGGCTCGCATGCGTAGCACGGCCTGGATCCCTGACGCTGCAGCCAGTACCCCCACGATTCCCAACAAAGCTGTGATGAAAAGGTCCACCGCATCAACATGGACGCCGGGGACAAGCCGGGAGATCAGATCCTGGAGGGCTGAGCTGCCTGACATGGCATCCCTGACGATGGGTCCAAAAGCCCCGGCCAGGGCACCCAGTACTCCCGCTCCCCCGCACCAGCCCACGATGGTGGAGCGCTGCAACCGCCAAGTCAGACCAAACAAGGACCCGCCTCCCAGGCCCGCTCTTTCCTTCCCGTAACGCCGGCTTAGCAGAGCGGCGTCGAGGTCCCGGCGTTCCCTCACCAGAACGGAGGCGGAGGCCAACAGGACAGCCGCCGCCAGAAGTACCAGCAGAGGCAGTGGATCGGCAGCGGTGAAAGGCCGGGACCGTTGGCCCCACCCGATTGGCGACAGCAACGAAATCCACGAGCTTGTCACATGCTGCAGATCGGCGCCGGGAGTGCCCACGGCATCCCCGACACCGCGCATCAGGTAAGACACACCCACCAGGGCAGCAGCTGCCCCGTTGGCGCTGCGCCCTGATGGCATAGCCTGGGCAACCACTGCGCCGACCGCGCCGAAGAATAGCCCTACAGAGCCCACAGCTGCCCCGGCCATCAGGGAACCAAGTACCGGTAGCCCGGCAGCGATGAATCCCGCGCCCACCGTCCCCGCAAGCACAAGGTTGGCAGCCGCAGCCAGTACCAGTGTGGCGATCAACGGCGCGGACCTCCAGTGTGGTGTGGAACCCAGGAGTTCTGCGCGTCCGAGCTCTTCATCCGTGCGGGTGTGCCGCACAGTCAGGAAGGTGCTCATCAGCGCGGCGAGGACGGCTGTGAATGCATAACCCTGAAAGAATACGACCGCGCCGGTGCTGGTACCGTCCGGGACACCCCGGACGAAAAGGAAGGCCGGACTTGACGTGGCCACCGTGATGATCGCGGTGCGTGAGGGCGTGTCTCCGAATTGAGTGGCGACCGCTGTTGCGGTTGCGAACCCCAGCACCGCTATGCCTCCGACCCATAAGGGGAGCACCAGTTTGTCCCGATGGGCTTGGAAGCGCACCAGCTGCAGCAGGCCGGACATCACTGCATCTCCGGAGTGGCTTGGCCATAGTGGCCCAGGAACAGCGATTCCAGGGAAGGTGGCGAGGCGGAGAAGCCATCGAATCCCAAGGCAGATAGCCCGGCGAGGAGAGCGGGAACGTCGCCGGCGTCAGCATCGAATTCAGCGCTCGTTCCGTCAATGCTCAGTTCATGGATTCCCGGAAGCGAAGCCAGTCGATCGGGCTCGGTCAGGCCAGTCACCCGGAAGCGGGTGCGTCTTAGGTGCCGGAGGTCTGCCAAGGTCCCTGTTTCGACGGCCGTGCCGGACCGGATGATGGTGACCCGGTCACACAGTTGTTCGACCTCGCTGAGGATATGGCTGGAGAGCAGGATGGTGGCGCCCTCCTGGTGGACCCGTTGAATCTCAGCACGGAACACTGCATCCATGATGGGGTCCAACCCGGAGCTGGGTTCATCGAGCAGGTAAAGCCGGGCGGTGCGCGCGAAGGCGGCGATGAGCGCCGCCTTTTGGCGGTTGCCCTTGGAATAAGTTCGCGATTTTTTCCGCGGATCAAACTCAAAGTCGGTGATGAGTCGTCTGCGCAAAGCCTCATCAGCCCCGCCTCGCAGACCTGTAAGCAGGTCAATGACTTCACCGCCGGTGAGGTTCGGCCACAGTGAGACGTCGCCGGGAACGTAGGCGATATCCCGGCGGGCACGGACCGGTTCCACCCAAGGATCGCGCCCGAAGACACGAACGGTTCCCGATGAAGGGCGGATCAGTCCCAGCAGCACCCTGAGCGTCGTGGATTTTCCGGCCCCGTTGGGACCAAGAAATCCGTGGATCTCCCCGTCGGAGACTTTGAGATTGAGATCGTTCAAGGCACGTGTCCGGCCGAAGTCTTTGGTGAGCTCCGTCGATTCAATGATGGGGTGGGCTAATGCGTTCATGGCCGGTCCGCTCCTCGGGTCCACAGACGAACGCGACCGGCGGATGCCAGGGCGTTCCGCGGCTTTCAGCCACGGGCCGACCAGGCTTCCCGGCTCTCCGCTCCACAGCATACAAGCCCCGCGGCGCCCCGGAAAGGGCAGCAATCCGGTTCCCGGGGCCATCTGGGAGGAAAGGTCTTGAGCTTTAGTCCTCGTGCGTAAGCGTAGGCACCCCCAACGATGCCTACGCTTACGCACCGGGGCTTACGACTTCAGCTTCGGCTTCACATCCTTGTTGTAGATGGCCTCCAACGTTCCCTTCAACTCGGTCAGCGTTGCCTGCACATCGGCCTTTTCATTCATGATCCTGGTAGCTGCTTTGGCCAGCTCCTGATCTCCGCCGGGGAGGAACGTTCGGGCAAAGTCCTGGGTGCGCGTCTCCTTGAGCTGGTCTACGACAGTTTGGAATTCCGGTGTCTGGGCAACAATCGCCGAGATATCTGCCGCCTCGGCTACGGGCATGTAGCCGGTTGCAGCAGACAACGTAGACGTGCTCTGCGCGTTCGTCATGAAGGTGACGAACTTAGCCGCTGCAAGCTGCCGTTCGGGTGACGTTTTGCTGGCGATCACCAAACCGGAACCGCCCGTGGGACAAACCTGCGAGGCCGCAGCCGACCCACCCGGCAAGAACCCGACGTCGATCCTCATGTTTGCTTCCTTCGCCGCCTTGAGGGTGGCTGCGAGGTCGGCGGACGAGCTGATCGTGGCGCTGATTGCACCGGCTTGAAGGTCGGTAATGGCATTCTTGGAGGAGACCCCGGCCCAGCCATTCTTCACAATGGAGTCCTGCACCCACTGCATCGCGGCAACAGATTGGCTTGAATTTGCCGTAATCTCCCACTCCTTGGACCAACCGCCGCCTTGGCCCCACAGCACGTTTTGAAGGGTCCACCCGGCGTAACCTGCGATCGCGGGGTACTGGTAGGCGTTTTGGTATCCGGAAGCTGAGGCATTTGCCGACTTAATCCTGGGGGCCCATTCGGCGAACTCTTCCCAGGTTTTTGGCGCGCGCTCGGGAACGCCGGCCGCCTTGAAGTGGTCCTTATTGAAGTAGAACAACGGGGTTGAACGGGCGTAGGGGACTGCCCACAGCTGATCAGAATATTCGTAATCGGCGATCAACCCGGACTTGTAGTCGGAGGAACTGACGTTGACAGCTTTGAGAAGAGCATTGATCGGAAGGATGGCACCTGAGACCGCGTAACGGAACCACCACACATCCGATGCCACAACCACGTCCGGTACTTCGCTCCCGGCTTGGGAAGTTTGGAACTTTTGCGCCACTTCCTCGTAGTTTGAGCCTCCGGTGATGAGGTTGACCTTGATATCCGGATTGGCCGCTTGGAAAGCCTCTATCAGTTTCTGCTCGGTATCCCGGGACTTACCGGGATGGCTGGACATGAAACTGATGCTTGGCGCAGGTTTGACCTTGGACCAATCCTCCGCAGAGAGCGCCTTTGCTGATGTGCTTCCGGCATCCGTCGAGGGGCCGCCGCAGGCTGCAAGCGCGACGGCGGTGACTGAGGCTCCAGCCAAGCCGAGGAAATGCTTCCGGGAAAGTGTTTTTGACATAGGGGAAGTGCCTTTCTAGTGATCGAGGTGCTCAAGCATCCTCAAAGGGTGGAGTTTTAGCCGGTAACCGAGCCCTGAGTGAGCCCGGAGACGATGTACCGCTGCAGCGCGGCAAAGATGAGCAGGATCGGTAGGAGGACGATCACCGCACCGGCCATGAGCATGCCCCAGTTCTGGGTGCTGCCATCGCTGTTGACCAGTTGCGTCAAGCCCACAGGAAGGGTCATCATGTCCGGATGGTCCGTGACGATCAGCGGCCAGATGTACTCGTTCCATTCAGAAACGATGGTCACCAATGCAACGGTCGCGATGCTCGGCACGGACACCGGGACAACGATCTTCCAGAGCTTGCGCCAGTGGCCCGCACCGTCGATTTCCGCCGATTCCAGGATTGCCGGCGGCAGTGTGAGGAAGTGCTGCCTGAGGAGGAAGGTGCCAAACGCCGTTCCCAAGCCTGGAAGGATAATTCCCCAATAGGTGTTGAGCCCTCCCATGCCTGCGATCAAAACGTAGTTGGGAAGCACGGAAACCTGCGGCGGGACCATGAGCGCAACCAGAATCAGGAGGAAGATCACCCTCTTGAAGGGGAAACGGATAAACACGAGTGCGTAGGCCGTGAAGACTGCAAGTACGCATTTAATGGTGGACCCGATGACTGTGACGATCACGCTGTTGAGGAAGAATCGCGCGAAGGGCACGGTAGATGCTGCATCTGCGTAGTTCTGAAGGCTTGGGTTCTTCGGCAGCAGAGTCAGGTTTGTTGTCACGATCTCGCCGGGCGCTTTGAGGGAAGACAACATCATCCACAGAAGGGGCACGAAGACCACCAGGGTTGCCAGCAGAAGGGGGACGTAACCCCCGGCAATCGTCTTGCCAAGGTTTTGCCAGGAAAGTGGACGGTCACGAGGTGCTGTGGTTTCAAGGGTGTTGGTGCTCATGAGTAGTGAACCTTTCGCTCCACGAAGCGCAACTGCACAGCCGTCATGACGAGCAATCCAGCGAACAGCACAACCGAGATGGCCGCGGAGTATCCGGCCCGGTTGTAGGAGCCGAATGCCTGCAGGTAGGAGTCAAAGATCAGGGTGCTGGTTCCGTTGCCGGATGGAGTCATGATGCGGATGATGTCGAACGCCTGCAGGGAGCTCAGCAGTGAGGTGATCAGGAGGAAGAAGGTGGTGGGGGAAAGAAGGGGAAGCACCACCGACGTGAAGCGCCGCAGGCTACTGGCGCCATCCAACGAGGCAGCCTCCAGGAGCTGGGCCGGAACGGACTGCAGCCCTGCCAGATACACCACTGCGCAATAGCCGAGGTTCTTCCACACGTACACGATGATGACCATGAGCAGCGCGAGCTTAGGATCGTTGACCCACTGGGGACTCGCCTGGCCAACTGTGCGGAGAATCCATGAAAGGACGCCGTACGTAGGATCGAAAATGAACAACCACACCAAGCCGACGCCGACGCCGGAAAGGACGTAGGGCGCGAAAACCACTGCCCGGGCGAATGTTGTGCCCTTCAGTCTCTGGTTAAGAGCCAACGCCACCAGCAGACCCAGGATCATCGCACCGCCAACGGTGGTGATCGTAAATATGGCTGTTACGCCCAGCACGCTGGAAGCGTCGGGGGAGGTAAAGAATTCCACATAGTTACCCAGCCCCACATTCGTTGCTGTGGCTGCCCCGAGCGTCCAGTCGAGGGTGGAATAGTAAAAGTTGGTGACCAGCGGACGGTAGGTAAAGAGGAGGATGAGCAGGACATTGGGTGCCGCGAAAGCGGCAAAAACCCATGCGTCCCTACGTGTTCTCCGATTCCACCGTCGGTTCTTCGGGATGCTTAGTGGCGGTCTGTGGACCGGTGCCCTGCTGGTTTGCGCATCACTTGTATCTAATCTGCCCATGGAAAACCCTCACGTTGACCCCCTCGTCATCGCTGTCCGGGCGACTTAGCACTTGCAAAAAAAGCATTTGTTTCACATTTGACCTGACAACCTAACTTCAGGTCATTGGTCAACCTACACATAAAGATGATCGATCACAAGACCCGATTCCGTGATGGTGGAAATGGGCTTCTATGGCTTGTTGTTGGGTATTTCGGCAGCCAAACCGCTCTTCGAAATATCATGCTAATACGTCTTAACAAATGTGACCGATCATTTTGCACGAATGTGCAGAAGCGTTGACTGCAACGTTCCTTTGCTTGAAGAATGAGCGGGAGGACCGGCTCGCGTCGTGTCTACCTTGAGCTGCTTTGCATGGGACATCCGTATCGGACTGGATCTTCCACATAGAGGACAGAAGAAGGGGGTTGATAACCGAATCGGAGCACTAAGTGATCTTCAGCGCGGATACACAGTGGTGGCAGATGTGTCTGGCCTTGGCCGCAGCACTCGTCCTGTCCACGGCCATAGGGTTTGAACGCCAGAGCAAGAACAAGTCTGCGGGCATGAGAACACATGCCATGGTTGGATTGGGAGCCGCGTTGTTTATGGTCGTGAGCAAATACGGCTTCAGCGACGTACTGGCGGTGGACCTGGTGAGGCTGGATCCCTCCCGGCTGGCGGCTCAAGTGGTCTCCGGCATTGGCTTCATAGGGGCGGGACTGGTGTTCGTGCGGCGCAATCAAGTCCGCGGATTGACGACAGCAGCCTCCATCTGGGTCACCGCAGCAGTCGGAACGTCCGCCGGGGCAGGCCTCTTGCTTCCCGCCGTCTTCGTCACCGCAGCCCACTTCGTGATCGTCTACGTCTATCCCGTGGTGACCGCGAAGCTCCGCTTTGGTTTGCCAAGCCAATGGCTGTTGAAAGTGACGTACATGGACGGTGTCGGAGCCCTGAGGGACGTGCTCCGAACGTGCACCGAGCAAGGATTCCGTGTTCAGGGCTTCGCTACGACGCGGGGTTCCGCCGAGTCCAAGGGCGTGATGGACCGGTTGATGACAGCTACGGAAACCGCCGCCGCAGCTGACCTCATTGAGATAGAGCTGGAGATTGAAGGCACCATGGCAGCGTCGGACATCGTCGCCCAACTGTCTCAACTCACCACTGTCACTGAAGTTTCCCTCGTGGACGAAACGGAATAGGAAGCTCAAATGATCGAGATTCAGGGCCATCGGGGCGTTCTGGCTACACGGCACGGGAATACACTGGCGAGCTTCGTCGAGGCACTTCGCCTTGGCGTAGATGCCATCGAAGTCGATGTCTGGCTGACGTCGGACATGCAACTGGTATTGAGACACGACGCCGTCATCGGATCCGCCGACATCAGGTTGGAGACCATGCTTCAAGCCGTAGTTGAGAAACACCCTGCCACGATTACCGACGTCGATCCTGAAACACGTGCGCCGTCGCTGTCGGAGACCCTTGCCCTGTTGCGCTTCGCCAATGCCACCGGCGTCGTTCTGGACATTGAAGTCAAGACTGACGGTGCGGCCTGGGACCTGTATGGCCACCGAATAGTGACTGAATTGTCCAAGGTGCTGAAGGCTCACCAGGACGAACAGGCCTTGCGCGTCCGCAGCTTTGATCCTCAAATCATCCGGGCAATGTCCGGGATGTTGCCTGGAGTTCCGTTGGTATCGCTGAGCAGGGAGAGCCCCGTCCGGTCGGTAGGCCTCTATCCTTCCGCCGCTAAGGAACTCGTGACCGCTGCTTTGGCAACCGGGGCTTCCGCCCTGGCGCCCGCTTTTGGAATTCTCGACGCCGGATTGGTCGCCGAAGCTCATTCCGCAGGACTCAAGGTGTTTCCTTGGACGCTGGAGACAGGCGATGAAATCCGTGCGGCGGTCCGGCTCGGAGTCGATGGGGTCTGCGTCAACGACGTCGCACTGCCCGGGAAGTCTTGGCTGCGTTGGGCGAACCCCTCGCAGCAGCCCACGTCATGGCCTTGCCGTTGCTGCAGCGTTCCCCGGCCTAGCCAGTGATCCCTTCCGCTCCGTGGCTCCCTGACCTTGTTTGGGGCCCAAAGCTGCACTTTTCGGGCGATTTGGGTCCCTATCTCGTCTCAATGAAGGTCAGGAAGCCACGGGCTCAGTCATTTTTCGGCGTTGGGGCAGCCCCAGGATGTGGGGTTTTCCTGGCAGGTGTCGGCGACGAGGGCCTTTTCTGTTTTCCAGACCTGGATGGTTTTGGGTTCTGTGGTGAGGTCCAGGGTTCCGTTGATGGGCAGGGGTGGGCCGTTGTTCACGGAGTAGGTTCCGGTGTAGCTGGTGGTGATGGTGGCGGGGTAGTTCCCTGTTGCTGTGTAGGTGTGGCTGGTGCGGGTTTGGTTGAGGAGCCAGTCGGCTTCGGGGATGGGGTAGCCGGCTGCCGGGGTGGGGCCGAGGCTGGTGCCGTCGCCGAAGGTGTAGGTGAAGCTGGCCGGGGTGGCTGTCAGGTGGACGGTTTGGCCGAGGATGGTGACGTTGAAGGCTTGTTCGGTGGCGGTGGTGTAGAAGTTTGTTGGTCCGCCTTTGAGGGTGTGGGGGAAGGGTTGGGCTTGGAGGGTTCCCGGGTTGACGGGGAGTTGGCGGAAGTCGTTCAGGATCCGGGTGGCGATGTTGGCCAGGACGTTTTCGGGTTTGGCGTCGTACAGGCACATGGGTCCGCTGATCGGCGGATAGTCTGTCCACTGCGGATTCGAGATTGACTTCGGAGCCTGCCTCCAGATCACCGGTATTCCTTCTTCACCGCCGGGTGTCTTAGGTGGGCATTCCATAGTTAGGCAGCCTTTGTCAGGAGTGTCCGTCCCTCCCGAGCGGCAGTGAACATCGGCCATGTACTGGTTAGGATCTTCAGCTGCGGACAGGCTGTCCAGGTTCGGCACCAAGCTTCCCGTCGCAGGGTCCTCACTCCAGTGCGTGGCTGTCAGGTTAAGCCCATTGTCTACGTACCCGATGTCAATCTTGGGCTCCTTGGCGGTGGCACCGGGGCTCTGCAGGAGGAGGATAACCGCCGCAGCAGTGACAAAAGTCGATGCGCGGAGCCAAGGTGTGATGACCATTGGCTCAACGAATCAGGCCGAGATCGACCATGATCCAACGTTCATCTGTGAACTCGAATTCAGCCCGACTGGCTGAATTCGTCGCTGGCGTGGGGTCTTGATACAGGGACCCGTCGTCATTTCTGATTTCGACAGCTTCTTGTATTACCTGAACAATGGCCACTTGGGAGGACCTTGCAGGATCGAAATCCATTTCCACCGCAGCGGTACGTATTCCAGCCCCAGTGACCCACCGGCCGTCCTGCCATGCAGCCTCAACACTTTCGCGAAGTGAGGTGCACCAAGAACAGTTCGCGGCACTGAGGGGCCGAAGCGTTCCTGTCTCACCAGACTCATAGCTGTAGTTCAGTTGCGCATACCAATACCCTATAAACGCCTCCAGCCCCGCCTTGGAGTTCTCCTTCGCCAACTCTGGCATCACCGGCACGGGCACGTTCTGCGCTTTGCCCTTAGCATCCGCGGGCTTGTACACACCGGAAGGAGCCGTGGTCGCGGATGGACCAACGGGAGAAGGTGAGCCGGTCGCGCCGGAGGTGGGGGACGCCGTCGTCGAGCTTGATTCCGAAGGTGGGCTGCCCGGTGGGTTGCCGCCCTGGCAACCGCTCAGAAGCAACGAAACCCCGACGCCAGCAGCGGCGACGCGGACGGCAGCAACAGAAAAAGAGGCAAACGAAAGGCGTGGCATGACAGGCTCCCCAGCGGCTGTTTGGTGATGTGTCGGCCAGTCTAGGTGGCGCGGGCTCCAAGGACCCTCTCGAAGAGCACTGCCTGTGGATAACTCAACCTCTGTTCACTGCCTTCCGCCGGGCGTATTCTTGCCCTCGCCGGTTCGTCATCGCACGCAATCCAACGGGGGACACCATGATTGAAACCACACGCTTCAGCACGTCCAGGCTCCTTGGCAGAAATCGCGGAAAAGGTGCCCGCCGGCGGCCCGTTAGCCCGCTGTTGCTTGGGTGTCTTCTCTCCGGAACCTTGGCGCTCAGTGCCTGCTCTTTCCCGCTGCCGGTTGCACAGCCCACGCCAATAGCGTCGTCGAACGCCGCAACAGCCAGCGCCCCACAGTCCAGCGCCCCACAATCCAATGCCGAGCCCTCCGCGGAGATCACCAACCCGGATGCGACCACAGGCACGGGCGGCGTCTACGGCGAATTCACATCGTTGTCTGAAGCGTGCATCTCGGTCAGTGCCACCATGCTGAGCGTAACCATCCTTCCGTTGGCGGCCTTGGTGGGCGGCAACCCCGACGATATCAAGAAGGCCAAGGAAGAACTGTCGCAAATGCAGGGCAAAGTGCCTGACGAACTGAAGCCGAGCTTTGAGAAGCTGAGGGCGTATACGGAGTCGGCGGGGACGGATTTCCGCAAGTACGGGGAGCCCGAATTCGAGGAACTCATGAAGCCGATCCAGGACTGGATGGATAAGAACTGCAAGTAGCCGCCGCGCACACTCGCTTCTCTCACAAAGCGTTGGAGCTAGACGCTAGGGTGGTACTCAAGAGAAGGGGAGTGCTTCGATGTCAGATCAGAACTTGCAGATCGACCCTGCGCCTGAGGGCGAGGTTCTCGGTACCGGACGCACCATCATCTCCGAGGCGGCAGTGGCAAAGGTAGCTGGCATCGCTGCACGCGCGGTTCCAGGTGTCTACTCCCTGGGCTCAGGTCCATCCCGCGCGCTTGGCGCTATCCGTGACGCTGTTGGCAGTTCGGACCATGCCGCGGGTGTTCGCGCCGAAGTGGGCGAGACCCAGGTAGCGGTGGACATCAACCTGGTGGCTGTCTACGGGCATCCCTTGCACAGCGTCGCCAACCAGGTCCGCGCTGCTGTTTACCGGGCTGTGGAGGAACTCGTCGGGCTCCAGGTCATCGAGGTCAACATCGAGATCAACGATGTCTATGTGGCCCCGCCACCCAAGCCCAAAACCGTAGTGGTCGAAAGGGAGGCACTGCAATGAGCATGACCGTTGTGGGAATCGCGATTGGGGCCTTCGTGGCGTTCATGTCCTTCCAGTTCGGGCTGTGGGGCTTCCTCATCTCGCTGCTCTTTATGGGCATAGGCGCCCTTCTGGGCCGTGCAGCCGAAGGCAAACTTGATCTTCGCAGCGTCCTGGACGCCATTACGGGCCGGCGCTCTTCGTCATGAGCGTGGCTGAGGCTGTGGAACCTACCACCAGCCTGGCCGGCCATAACCGGATCAGTACCCAGGCTTTGACATCGCTGGCACAGGCCGCGGCCGCCGAGGCTCTCGGCGTGGAACCCAGCGACATCCGCGCCGATTGGTCGGACGACGACGGCATGCTGGCTTTATCCATCGTGGCACCTATCAGCATCCCCGCCTTGAGTGAGGTACTGCGAAATCCGCAGCGTGTCCAAGGCTTCGGTGGCTCCATCTGGGACCGTGCCGTGGCCGCAAAGGCAACAGTATTGGAGCGTGTCACCCGGCTCAGTGGTTTCCGCCTAAGCAGGGTGGACATCAGAATCAGTGGAGCCCACGTTTCAGAGGGAGGCCGCGTCCGGTGACACAAGACCAAGAAACAACCATTGAACCGTCTGACGCGGGCTCCGGAGCCAGCCCCATCGCCGGCGAAGACCCAGCCATGAGCCGTGTCCTGCGCAGGGAAACGCACTCGTCCCGGGCAGGAGCAGCCAGCATCGCCGCCGTGCTGGTGATCATTTTCTGTGTCATCGCGCTTCTGGAATCTGCGCTCCGGGCCATCGGCCAACCGCCATGGCTTGTTGACCCAAGCACGGCAGCGGAGCGCATCATCGCACTTCCGGCGGGCATCCCGCCGCTTCTGCTTGGCGCAAGCGGTGCTGTCATTGCCATGGTCGGACTGTTTTTTCTCCTTCACGCCGTATTACCAGGCAGACGGGCCCGGCATTTGCTGCGGGACCCACGCACCGCCGTCGTCGTTGATGACGAAGTGCTGGCCTCGGCACTTGCGCGTCGCGCGCGCACTGCCGCCAACGTGACACCGGAACAGGTCATGGTGATTGTGTCCAGGCAATCGGTGGTGGTCAACGTCCGGCCGACGTCCGGCAGCAGGGTCAGTGAAGAAGCCGTCCTAAAAGCAGTGCAGTCCGAGCTCGATGAAATGTCCCCCGTACCCATGCCCGCTGTTCGGGTGAACCTCTCAACGTCGGGGGTGGTGGGCGCATGAACGAAACACCGCGTGCCCTTAACCGGGTGCTTCTCTTCATCATTGGCGTGAAACTCCTGGCCATTGGGCTACTTCTTCTCCTGCTGGCGACTGTCCCGGCCGTAGCAACGTGGTGGCATGGTTGGGCCGCGGACATGTGGGCCCGTGCGGAGGATGCATTCCAGCAAACCCGGTTCCCGGGCCGTGAGGAAAGCTGGCTGTGGATTGTGGCCGGGGTGGTTTTGGTGGCCATCATAATTGCGATGGTCGCGTGGCTGTCGCAACAGGGTAAAGGCAGGGCCAACCTTCTGGTGGCCAGCGACGACGAGAGCCATGTGGAGGGTGAGGTCCAGATCGGTGGCGGCGTCGCAGAACAGGCGCTCCGGGCAGCTTTGGCAGATCGGCCGGACCTGGCGGGCGCGTCTGTAGCCACGTATGAGGTCAAAGGCCAGCCCGGATTGCGAGTGCGCATCCAGCCCCGGCAGGGAGTGGCGCCGCACCTCCTTGCTGCCGAAATTTCACGCCTGGTTGAAGCCTTGGACCTGGTAATCGGTAAGAAGACCCCCGTATTGGTCCATATGGCATCAGGGGCCCGTGCGAAATTTACAAAAGCTGAGCGGGTTCGCTAACTGCCCTGGCTAATTTTGCCGAATATTTCACTCCGGGTGTTTTGCGTTGCTTAACCCGCGCGTATGCCAATAGTTTGAAAGTAGAGGGGGAAAGCTCCCTGATGCGATTGATTGCTTTGCAGGACAAATGCCTCGAGCGATCAGCGTTCCAACCGTCACGAAGGAGAGCACCATGAGTGAAGAAACCACGGGAGCGGAAGCAGTAGAAGGCGCTGCGGGCAAGGCCAAGGATGTAGCTGGCGAGACGCTTGAAAATGCCAAGGAATTTGCCGGCGAGGCTGCGGAAAACGTCAAGGAGTTCGCCGGTGCGGCTGCCGAAAACGTTAAGGAATTCGCTGGAGATGCCGCAGAAAATGTCAAGGAATTCTTCTCCGGTGACGTTGGGGAAAATGCCAAGGAACTGGTTGGTGACGTTGCGGAGAAATCCAAGGAAATCGCCGGAGATGTTACCGAAAATGTGAAGGGCCTCGGCTCCAAGATCGCAGGCCTGTTCAAGGGCGGGAAGTAGCCCCACCCGCATAGCGCGAGGATTGCAGTTCAGGAACGTGCGGGAGCGCACCCCCTGAGCTGCAATCCCGCTTGCGGTTAAAAGGCGATCCATCACGTCCACGCCTACGCCTAGTAGGCTGAGCTTCACACGCGATGGACGGGAGGCTGCAGTGGCCGGGAAAACTGCGACTGGTACAACTGCACCTGGGACCACGCTGGCTGGAGTGATGGCCGAGTTGACCGCCTTGGAAGACCCGAGGTCGCGCGAGGTGAACGAAAAACACGGTGACGATCACGGTGTGAACCTCAGTAAGTTGCGCGCGATTGCCAAGCGGTTGAAGATACAGCCGGAACTTTCACGCGAGCTTTGGGAGACGGATGACACCGCGGCGAAGCTGCTGGCGCTGCTGATCTGCCGGCCTAAGTCCTATGGATCCGACGATCTTGACACCATGCTGCGCGAGGCCCGAACCCCCAAAGTCCATGACTGGCTGGTGAACTACGTGGTCAAGAAAAATCCGCACGCCGAAGAGCTGCGGGTCGCCTGGTTTGCGGACAAGGATCCCTTGGTGGCGAGTGCCGGTTGGGCGCTGACATCAGAGCGTGTCGTCAAGGACCCGGCCGGCCTGGACCTCACCGGGCTGCTGGACACTATCGAGGCCGGGATGAGGGAAGCCCCGGACCGCCTCCAGTGGGCGATGAACACCTGTCTTGCCCAGATCGGCATCGAACATCCGGAGCATCGCGCCCGCGCATTGAGTATTGGTGAGCGCCTGGAGGTGCTGAAGGATTACCCAACTCCGCCCAACTGCACCTCTCCGTTCGCGCCTGTCTGGATCAACGAGATGGTGCGCCGGCAGCAACTGTCAGCAACCAGCTAGCCCCTGTTGCGGTGCATCATCCGGTACGTCAGTTCGGCGAGCAGTTCCTCGTCTGAAAGATGCGAGGCCCGGGCTATAGGGGCTGCCGGCACTGTGACGTGAGGCCCCGGGTACTGGCGTGGCTCGCCGCTGCTCCGCATGTCGTCCGGGGTGATTTGGTCTGGAGCGAAGCTGGATTTTCCCTTGAGAACTTCAGACATTGATCCAGCGCGCCACCCCAGGGCGTGCTCGAGCTTGCGCTGATTGATTTCCTGGGTGCGCCGCGTGCCGGATTCCAGCGTCCGTACGGTCTTGATTGCCGTTCCAGCCTGCTTGGCCAACTGCACTTGGCTCAACCCCTGGGCCAGCCGTTCTTCTTTGATCAGGCGGCCGATAGTCTGGAGTGCTTCAAGTTCATCCACACTTCCCACTGTTGCATAGGCAATACTGGGCAACCAAATCTCATGACGTGCCTACTGGACCGGTCGCGGCTGATGAAAGCTGCGGATCCGAGACGTCGACGGCGGGTGGTTCCGACTCAGCCTAGTCCATCCAGTGCGATGCAAAGGTTACTTTGTATCGTTGCGGTTACATTAGGTGTAAGCGCTTGCATTCCTGCCCCGATCATGACTAGTGTGAGGGCCACCACATCAATTGCGCCACGATTTTCTTGTACTCAGCGAGGAGTCTTCAGCATGAAAAAAACCAAGTACCTGCTCCCGGTCGCAGCGGCCGGCGTTCTGGCACTTACCATGTCCGCATGTAGCGGAAACAGCGGCGGCGGCGGGGGAAGCACCGCGTCGGACGACTGTTCCGCATACGATACCTACGGCAAGCACGACGGCAAGACAGTCTCCGTGTACTCCACCATCGTCGACGTCGAAGCGACGAACCTCGAGGAATCCTGGGCACAGTTCGAAAAGTGCACGGGCATTACCGTCAAGTACGAGGGCAGCAAGGAGTTCGAGACACAGATCGGTGTCCGGGCCCAGTCCGGTACAGCCCCTGACGTCGCGATCTTCCCGCAGCCCGGTCTTCTGGCCACGCAGGCCAAAGCCGGCTACCTGAAGCCCGCTCCCAAGGCTGTGTCCGATCTTGTGGACAAGAACTGGTCCGCAGACTGGAAGAAGTACGGCACGGTGGACGGCACCTTCTACGCCGCCCCGATGCTTGCGAACGTCAAGGGATACGTCTGGTACTCGCCCAAGACCTTCAAGGACAAGGGTTGGCAGGTCCCCAAGACGTGGGACGAAATGATGGACCTGACCAAGAAGATCGCCGACGACAAGACCATGAAGCCATGGTGTGCGGGATTTGAATCGGGCGAAGCCACGGGTTGGCCGGGTACTGACTGGATCGAGGACGTTGTCCTGCGTGCCGAAGGCCCGGAAGTCTATGACCAGTGGATCACACACCAGATTCCGTTCAATGACCCCAAGATCGTCAACTCCTTCAATAAGGTTGGCGACATCCTGCTCAACCCGGATTATGTCAACGGCGGCTTTGGTGACCCCCGGTCGATCCTGAGCACCGCCTTTGCCCAGGCTGGTCAGCCGGTTCTGGACGGACAGTGCGCCATGCACCACCAGGCATCGTTCCAGGCGGCCAACTGGCCTGCTGGTACCAACGTGGCTGAGGACGGCGACGTCTGGGCATTCATGACACCTCCGGTGGATGAATCCAAGGGCACAGCCATCACCGGTGGTGGCGAGTCGGTTGCCGCTTACAAGGACACCCCTGAAGTCCAGGCATACCTGGCATTCATGGCTAGCGCGGACTTCGCCAACAACCGTGTGAAGCTCGGCGGGGCCATCAGTGCAAACAAGGGCCTTGACCCGAACAATGCACAGTCGGCCCTGGATAAGCAGTCCATCAAGCTCCTTCAGGATCCCAAGACCGTCTTCCGGTTTGACGGTTCGGACCTGATGCCGAGCGCCGTGGGTTCCAACTCGTTCTGGAAGGGCATCGTTGCTTGGATCAACGGCAGCTCCGCCCAGCAGGTAACTGACAGCATCGAGTCCAGCTGGCCCAAGGGCTAACTCCGAAAGCGCTGCCTCCCCTGGCTGGTTTGCCCAGCCGGGGAGGCAGCGTTTTTCCCGGAACTTAGTGATTCACTCACGCCCCGGAGGTTGGGTATGGAATTTATCGGAGGAAAGCTCCTTCAAGTAGTGATCGCCCTGGCGATCTTTGCCGCTATCATCGGCATCCTCATGCTGGTGGTGGATAGGGCACCGAAATCAGTCAAGGACAAAGTTACGGTGGCAGGATTCCTGGCTCCGGCTGGAATCCTGATGCTGGTGGGCCTTGTCTATCCCGCGGTCCGAACATCAATGTTGGCTTTCACGGACGCCAGCGGCCAAGGCAACGGATTCGACAACTTTGTTTGGATGTTTACGCAGCCTGAAGCTTTGACCACGCTGCGGAACACGGTCATCTGGACTATCCTGGTTCCCCTGTTGTCAACGGGATTCGGGCTGGCCTACGCGGTCTTCATCGATAAGGCCCGCGGCGAGCGGGTGCTGAAGTCCTTGGTCTTTATGCCGATGGCCATCTCCTTTGTAGGCGCCGGTATCATCTGGAAGCTCGTGTACGACTACCGCGGCCCCGGTATTGAACAGACGGGTGTCATCAACTTTATCCGTGACGCGCTGGGAATGAACCCCAAGCAGTTCCTCCTGGACGCCCCGGAAAACACGGTGTTCCTGATCATCGTCATGGTCTGGATCCAAACCGGTTTTGCCATGGTGATTCTCTCCGCGGCCATCAAGGGTGTCCCGGTGGAACTCATCGAGGCAGCCCGTTTGGATGGGGCCAACGCCTGGCAGCAGTTCCGCAACGTCACGGTCCCGGGCATCCGCGGGGCCTTGGTGGTGGTCCTGACGACAATCACGATCGCAACGCTGAAGGTCTTCGACATTGTCCGAACCATGACCGCCGGAAACTACGACACATCGGTAGTGGCCAATGAAATGTATACGCAGGCCTTCCGTGCCGGTGAGCCAGGACGAGGTGCAGCGTTGGCCCTGATCCTGTTCCTCATGGTGCTGCCCATCGTCGTGTACAACGCTCGAGTCCTTCGCAAGCAAAGGGAGATCCATTGACAGCCACGCCAGCCCCGAAAGAGGCCTCCAAGGCCACAACCCGGCAGCGTCCTGGATCCGATCCCACGGAGGACGCCCAGCCGATCATGCGCCGGGTCAAGACCAAGCTCACTTCCAAGTGGGCAACAGCGGCAGCGATCATCATCGCCGTCGTATGGTCTATCCCGACTTTTGGCCTCTTTGTCACCTCGTTCCGTCCCGCGCCGAAGCAAGTGGGCCCCCGCTCAAACGGCTGGTGGAATGCATTCGTTGACTGGGACTTCACCTTCAAGAACTACACGGACGTTCTTACCCCGGCGGGCTCTCAGTCTGCCAACCTTTCCCAGTACTTCATCAACTCCGTGGCGATCGTCATTCCAGTCACCATCTTTGTGCTGGTGCTGGCGTCGATGGCCGCCTATGTTTTCGCCTGGGGCAAGTTCAAGGGCCGGGACGCACTCTTCATTTTCGTTTTTGCCCTCCAGATCATCCCGCTCCAGATGGCACTGATTCCGCTCCTGCAACTCTTTACGCAAACCCTGCATTTGCCGGCGGGTTCGTATGCGCAGCTGTGGATCGCCCACACCATGTTCGGCCTTCCCCTGGGTATTTTCCTCCTCCACAACTTCATCTCCGAGATCCCTGGTGAAGTTATCGAGGCGGCGAGGGTGGACGGTGCGGGACACAGCACCATTTTCTGGCGGATCATCCTGCCGCTTTCCGTTCCGGCCCTGGCTTCGCTGGCGATCTTCCAGTTCCTGTGGGTCTGGAACGATCTGCTGGTTGCCCTGGTGTTCTCCGGCGGAACGGCCGATGTAGCGCCTATTACCCAGCGTCTGGCCGAGATTTCCGGTACGCGCGGTGCCAGGGACTACTTGAACCCGGCTGCGGCCTTCGTCTCGATCATCATCCCGCTTCTGGTGTTCTTCGGCCTGCAGCGGTACTTCGTCCGAGGCCTGCTGTCCGGCGGTCTCAAGGGCTAGACAATTGCAGCGTTGGTTACGCAGCGGACGACTCCGCTGCGTAACCAAGGCCTGCACAAAATAGACTGATTCTTCGCCGTGGGACAGAAAACGGCGAAGTGAAGGCAGCCGGAGAGGGGGGCCTGTGACACGAACAACGGGTAGGTCCCAGCGCGGTGGTCATACAGGCGTCAGCATCGAGGACGTCGCAGCAGCAGCAGGAGTGTCCACGGCCACCGTCTCCAGGGCCGTCAGGGGATTGCCTCGGGTTTCGCCAGCAACGCGTGAAAAGATCCTGGAAGTCGCGGCGTCACTGGGCTACGTTGCGTCGTCGTCGGCTTCGGGACTGGCCACTGGTCGCACGCGCACCATCGGGGTCCTGGCGCCCTTCGTCAGCCGTTGGTTCTTCTCCAAAGCAATCGAAGGCGCGGACAGGGAACTGCACTCACGCAAGTACAACCTCTCCCTGTTCAACCTCGGTGGCCATGGCAGCAACCGCGAGCGGCTCTTTAGCTCCACCATGGTTTACAAACAGATCGACGCGCTGCTGGTGCTGTGTATGGCACTCAGCGAGGACGAGCTGGAACACCTCCACAAGATCGACATTCCGCTGGTGGTGGTTGGCGGACACGTTGAGGATTGCGCCTACATCGGCATCAACGATTACGACGCCGCGACCACCGCCGTGCGGCACCTGCTGGACCTGGGACACAAGGACATTGCCTTGCTCCATGGCGACGACGAGACAGACCTGAACTTCGACGTTCCCCGCGTCCGGATCCGCGCCTTCCAGGACGTCATGACCGATGCCGGCTTGGAAGTCCGTCCCGAATGGGACGAATGGGGTGACTTCACGGTTGCCAGCGGGCAGCAGGCATTCAACCGGCTCTGGAACCAGCCCGGCCGAAAGCCTACGGCCATTTTCTGTTCCTCCGATGAGATGGCCATGGGGGTCATCTTCGAAGCCACGCGTCACGGCGTTCGCGTGCCAGAGGACCTCTCAGTCATCGGAATCGATGATCACGACTTCTCCGAGGCATTGGGCCTGACAACGGTGGGTCAGCGGCCGGACGACCAAGCCGAACTGGGCACCAAGATGCTTTTGGACGAACTCGATGGCATTGCCGGTGCCGTGCATTCGGAGGTAGCACCGCACAAGCTGATTGTCCGGGAGACAACAGCACCACCATGCCGGTGATGACAGCCTACGAGGCCCGCGCCAACTGCCGGATGGGGATCCAGCGCGAGGCCAGTCGGCGATAAGCTGCGGCCGCGCCCGTCATATCACCCTCGGCCAGGCATTCGATTCCGAGGCGCACATCCATGGGGGATTCGTCCGGGTACACCTTGTCCGCCACGGCCCCGTAATCCAGCTCCACCATGGACTGGACATGGAACAACTCCAGCCACTCGGTGAGCTGCGTGAGATCGTCCAGCATGTCCAGGTCCGGGGCTGCCAAGGCCAGGTGGGCTACGGCAAAGCGCGCCCTGTCCAGGGCCTCCGTCAACGGCGTCCACACGCGGACAGTGAGGATGTGCCCATCCGACTCCACCACATCCTTGCGGTCGGACTCAGCGAAAAGCGAGAACCAACTGAAGGGGATACCCCAGGTGGAGGCCCGGGTGTGAACACGCTTGGCTTCTTCCCCGGCATTGATGCGATCGATCCTGGCTTGATGCTTGTCCCGCTGCGATACCGGAATCAGCAGATCGGCCAGCGGGCTGTGGACACCATCCATGAGGGCATTCGCTGCCAACCCTGCCCGAATCACCAGCTGGCTGGGGCAGTAAAGCAGCCGTCCGGCGTCGGGGGTGTCCTTATCCTGGGCCGACGCGCCAGTGGTCGCGTCTGTGGCACCGTCCGCCGCGGTGTGCCGCCCGCCAGGGACACGCGTCATTCGCACCAAATCAGTCCGGCCGGTGGGGAACGGGTCCCCGCCGGTCCGGGTGATGCGGCCCAGTGAGGCCTGGAGCTCCGCATTTTCGACGGCGGCCCGGGAACGTATCTTGCTGCTGTCCGCCACGAGTTGGCGCTGCTGCTCAGGCGGAAACGCCTCAAGGGGCTCGTAAACGCGCAGGGACGAAGAGAACGGCAGTCCTGCCTGGCCCCTATACAGGTTTCCAGTCATCTCCAGCCGGCCCCTTTCGTCCATCAGCGGTGATTAGTCTGCAAGCTCCACGATCACGGGAGCGTGGTCTGAAGCGCCCTTGCCCTTACGCTCTTCGCGGTCGATGGAGGCACCGGTGACCCGGGCCGCAAGGGCGGGGGAAGCCAGGCAGAAGTCGATGCGCATGCCTTCCTTCTTGGGGAAGCGCAGCTGCGTGTAGTCCCAGTAGGTATAGACGCCAGGGCCGGGTGTGTAGGGTCGAACGACGTCGGTGTAACCGGCAGCTTCGAAGGCGTGGAAAGCGGCGCGCTCGGGTTCGCTGACGTGCGTGAAGTTGTTGTTGCGGAACAGCTCGATGTCCCAGACGTCGTCATCGAAGGGAGCAATGTTCCAGTCGCCCATGAGCGCCACCTGGGCGGTGGGCTCGGACTTTAGCCACTCCGCGGCGTTGCCTTGAAGGACATCAAGCCACTTGATCTTGTACGGCATGTGTTCGTCGTCCAGCGAGCGGCCATTTGGAACATAGAGGCTCCAGATGCGGATGCCGCCGCAGGTGGCGGCGATAGCGCGGGCTTCCTGCGCGGGGTCCTTGCCGGCCTTACCGAACATCGGCTGGTCCAGGAAGGTGCGTTCTACGTCCTCCAGCCCAACGCGGGACGCAATGGCGACGCCGTTCCACTGGTTCACGCCGAAGTGCGCAACCTCGTAGCCCATGCGCTCAAAGAGCTCCCACGGGAAGTTATCGTCCTTGCACTTGGTCTCCTGGATGGCCAGGACATCACAGTCACTGCGCTCAAGCCACGCTTCCACGCGGTCGGCACGGGCACGGAGGGAGTTCACATTCCAGGTAGCTATCTTCACAGCCACTAACTTACCGAACTTGGCGCCAAGCGCATCCCCTCATGAAGGATTGCTGGGCGTGACGTCCGTGTTGAGGCAAGTATTAGTGGGCGTACATGAAGGAAGACGATGCGCCCCTGCGCATCTTGACGCCGCAGACGATCAGCAGCAGCCCGGCAACAACGGAGAAGGCTGCCAGCAAACCCACAACACCCAGGAACCCAAAGCCGGGATTGACCAGGACAAAGAGGCCAAAAACCGCAGTCACAAGACCGGTCAGCAACCAGACTCCCCAACCATTGACGGAGTTCCTTGCAGCAAACGCGAAGACGATCTCGGAAAGCCCGAGGACCAAGGCCCAGAGCCCGATCAGGATGCCAAGTGCTGCAGCCGTGATTCCCGGCCACGCGAGCGCCACCAAACCGGCGGCAATGGAGATGAAGCCTCCCACCATCGTCCAGCCGGAATGGCGTGAAGGGTCATAGAAGTAGTGGGCCACGTTGGTGAGGCCGTCAACGAGTGCGAAGACGCCGAAGACGAAAACCAGCCCGAAAACCGTAGCGACGGGCAAAGATGCGACTAAAAGACCAAAGAGCACGGCAAGGATTCCGCGGAACAGGAGGGCAGTTCCGGAATGTTTAAACATCTTGCGTTCCGAAGCGTCGGACATAGTGCCAGCTTAACGGAATGCGGGCTGAGGATATATAGCAATGAGCCCTGAATCGCCAGGCGCGGCTGGCCTACCGCATGCCCTCGCGACGGATCGCGGTTGCGATGGCCGCCGCCCGCGTCTCCACGCCGAGCTTGGCATAGATATGGGCCAGATGGGTTTTGACTGTTGCTTCCGAAATGAAGAGGCGTTTGCCCAGATCGCGGTTGCTGAGGCCCTCCGTCAGGAGGCTCAGGAGCTCCGCCTCCCGGGGTGTAAGGATTTCGTCCGGGTTCCGCAGCTGTTGGAAAAGCCGGGACGCAACCGGCGCGCTCATCACGCTTTTGCCCTGCACCGCGCCTCTCACAGCTGCGAAAATCTCTTCCGGTGCGGCGTCCTTGAGCAGGTACCCCATGGCGCCGGCATCGACGGCACGGACGATGTCGGCGTCTGAATCGTAAGTGGTGAAAACGATCACGGCCTGCTTGGGATTGCGCTGCCGCAACTGTTTGATGGCCTCGATGCCGTCCATTCCTGCACCCATGGCGAGGTCCATGAGAACCACTGCCGGTGAGTGCTGTTGTGCCGCTTCCAACGCTTCCTCCCCGGACGCCGCTTCGCCGACGACGACGATATCGGCCTGAGTGCCCAACAACGCCTTCAGCCCGCTCCGGACCACCGTGTGATCGTCCACAAGGAGTACGGAAATGGTGGTCACAGGGACTCCTTCGATGGATATGAGGGCGACGTAGCTTCGGGCAGAGCTGGCAGCGGCAGCTGGGCCGCGATGATCGTACCTTCGCCCGGAGTGCTCTCCACGGACAATTCTCCGCCCAGCTGCTCAATGCGTTGCCGCATGGCGCGCAGACCGTATCCTCCCGTTTCCGACGGCGGAGGTACCGCTCCGGGATCAAAGCCGCGGCCGTCGTCGAACACGTCAAGGGTGATCGCGTCCGGCAAGTACCCAAGTGTCACGCTGGCGTTGTCCGCGTGGGCATGAAGTTTGATGTTGGCTACGGCGCTCTGGGTCACGCGGAGCAGGGCGTGCCGAACCTCGGACGGGATGGGACGGGTCTCGCCGGTGACCTGCACGTGGACGTGGTCCAGATACTTCCGGGCGGCGCGTTCCAAGGCCTCGTGAAGGGGCGCGGTTTCCAGGCCAGGCGCCGAGAGCTCGTGCACCAGGCTCCGGGTTTCGGCGAGATTTCCGCGGAGGAGGCTGGCTGCTTTGCTGACGTCCTGCTGCGCCGCAGGATCGGGCCAGGAACGTTGGGCTGCCTCGAGGAGGAGCAAGCCGCTCGCGAGGCCTTGGGTGATGGTGTCGTGGATTTCACGTGAAACACGCTCGCGTTCCGCCGCGATTCCTGCTGTCCGTTCACTCGCCGCCAGCTGTTCCTGGGCTTGGGTTACATCTTCGAAGAGCTTTCGCTGGAGGGCGGCGTCGCGCTCGATCTTGTCGTAAATCAACGTGAGCAGGGCGCCGGCAGCGAGCGGTCCGAGCAGCATGGCGACGTCCGTCCATCCGCTCATACGGAAAAGCCCGACTGCGGTGGCCGCCGCCGTCGCGCCGCCGGCCAGATACGCGGCCCACCCTCGGAACGCGGTGCGGCTGAGGAAGAAAATGGCGAAGGAGCACCACGCGAAGCTGGGCGCAGCGATCACCAGAGCCGCCCAGGCCGCTACCAGGGCAAACATCCACTGCTCGCGGTTTTGGCTTGGTCGGCTCTGCATGGGATTGCGGTGTTGGGTGAGCTGGCCGTGTTGGGCCAGCAACGCTGTCACGACGTACAGAGCACACACGGCCACCGCCAAGGCCACGGTCCACAAGTTGTCCGCGGGGGAGTGGCGCATGACGTAACGGACAGCAGAGGCGACCATCAGCACGGCAAAGCCCAGGTGCACCACCGCATCGATGCGGGTATCGATCCGGCTGCTGGGATCCGGCCGTTGAGGGGCTGCTGGCATTGGGTGGTTCCTGTTTCCGTTTCTGTCCGTGGTAGGCGCTCTTTCCATGCTAGATCCCGCGTGGTTGCTGGTCTCTCCACCTTTTGGCTGATACAGCTGGCGGAAAGGCTGAGCTTGGAACCGGCGCACGGCCGATGCGTCCTCGGGGCTGCCCCCGGAAGCATGGATATGTACCCGAAATTGCCACTGCTTGCCACGAGGAGAACTCCATGAAGAAGTCCAACAAGATGATTGCCGCCGCCGCTGCTGGAGCGCTGTTGCTTACCGGCGGGGTTACCGCAGTAGCCAATGCCGTGGCCCCTGGTGCCGCGCCTGTTAACGTTCCCGCAGCGCCGGTGACTGCCGAAGTGCAACCGGCTCCTGAGAATGTGGTGGCCCAGAACCGGATCACAGTGGGTGCTTCCAGCAAGGCCGTCAATACCGCGCTTGCCAAGTGCCAGGCAGACAAGCTTCCGTTCGTGACCGTGGCCCTGGTGGATCGGTTCGGCACCGTCCAGGCCCTCCTCCGCGGTGACAACGCCGCCGAGCACACCATCGAGGCCGCCAAGCAGAAGGCTTACACTGCGGCTGCCTTTGGTGCCCCCACAAGCGAGCTCGCCAAGCGCATCAACGGCACCGGCCCGTCCATCGCGGACCTTCCCGGCACGCTTTTCCTGCCTGGCGGCGTCCCGTTGAAGGTCAACGGCGTATCCGTGGCTGGCATCGGCGTCGGTGGCGCTCCCGACGGCGCCTTGGACGAGGCATGCGCGACTGCTGCTGCCGAAGCCCTGGGCGTAGATGCAAAGTAGCCTCGAAGCCATGAGCTTGTGGAAGGTGCGCGGCGTGGCTGCGGGGTCGGCGCTGCTAATCGCCGGACTCGTGGCTGGCTGCGGACCGGGTTCGCCGACTCAAGCAGCCTCCACCCCAGCTGTGGCGTCGAGCGCCAGTCCGGACCCGTCGTCGTCCCCGTCCCCAACGAGACTGTCCCCGGAGGACCAACTGGAAACCGACCGGCTCCTGATCCTCGCCGCAAAAGCCAACGATCCCGTGCGGGTGCGGGAACTGATCGCGGCAGGTGGCGACGTCAACGCCAAGGATGACATCCAGGACTCCGCGTTCCTCTACGCGGGTGCGGAGGGCTTCAATGAGGTGCTCCAACTGACATTGGCGGCAGGGGCCGACGTCGCCAGCATCAACAGATACGGTGGCACGGCCCTGATCCCCGCCAGCGAGCACGGGCATACGGACACCGTTCGCATCCTGATCGCCGCGGGCGTGCCAGTGAACCACGTGAACAACCTGGGCTGGACGGCCATGCAGGAGGCCATCCTGCTCAACAACGGCGGGCAGAACCAGCAGGACGTGGTCCGGCAGCTGCTGGCCGCGGGAGCCGATCCGGATATCCGTGACCCCCAAGGCCGAACCGCCCTGCAGAACGCAGAGCGGCTCGGGTTCACGGAGATCGCGGCGCTGATTCGGAACCGCTAACCCAACTGAGTCGCAGTTGTGCGCGTTTAGACGCCTCAAAACGCGCACTGCTGCGACTTAGTTGGGTGGGTTAGACCGCCTCGAGCACGCTGACGTAGTTGGCGATGCCCACGCCGCCCATGTTCTGGACCGCGCCTCGCCGGGCATTGGGAAGCTGCATGTCTCCCGCGGTCCCGGTGAGCTGCATGGCCGCAATCACATGCTGGGACACTCCCGTTGCGCCCACAGGATGCCCCTTGGCCTTCAGGCCGCCGGATACGTTCACGGGAAGTTTGCCGTCCTTGTATACCCAGCCCTCTTGGACGGCGCGCGAACCCTCTCCGCGGGGAGTCAGGCCCATCGCTTCGTACATGATGAGCTCGGCGATGGTGAAGCAGTCGTGGACTTCGGCGAAGTCCAGTCCGTCGATGCCCACGCCCGCCATGCCCAAGGCACGCTCCCACGATGCGCGGGTAGCGGCGAACTCGGTGGGATCACGCTTCTCCGCCGGGAAGAAGTCATTCGCGTGACCGAATCCGGCCAGGCGCACAGGTGCGGTTGCGCCGCCGGTAGCCGACGTTGAAATCACGACGGCGGCCGCACCGTCCGAGACCGGCGAACAGTCCGTACGGCGCAAGGGGTCCGCGACCATGGGGTTCTTGTCCGAGATAGTCCGGCAGAATTCCTCGCCAAAGTCCCGGTGCATCTGGGCGTAGGGATTGTCCATGCCGTTGTGGTGGTTCTTGGCTGCAATGGAACCGAGGACATCGCCGAGGCCTCCGGGGTAGTTGGCTGCGTCTATGCCCGTGCCGTAGCGCTTCCCGTAATGCTTCGCCACCTCCGCGAACAACCCCGTGAACCCTGTGGTGGACGCCTTGCCCGCCATTTCGTACGAGGCACCAAGCAAGGCAGCCCCCACAACGTCTGCTCCGGCGTCGGTCATCTTTTCCGCGCCGATCACCAAGACATTGCGGGCGGTTCCGGCGAGCACAGCCTTCACGCCTTGCTGGAACGCTGCAGAACCGGAGGCGCACGCGTTCTCCGTGCGCGTTGCAGGGACATTGGCCAGGTCTGCAGAGAGCTGCAGTGCAAGCGACGACGTGAACCCCAGCGGCTGCATGCCTGAGTTGAACTGGCCGAGATAGACCTCGTCGATGTCCTTGGGCTCAACCCCGGAATTGCGGATTGCTTCACCGGCCACTTGGACAATCAGTGATTCGAGGGTGTGATCCGTCAGCTTGCCGAATTTGCTGTGGCCCCACCCGGTGAGCAGGATGTCTTTGCCGAACTGGTCTTTCAGGCTCATGCGTTGGCTCCTTCGAAAGTGTTTGTTTCTGCAGGGTCCGGAGCGTCGGTGCTGATCGCCACCGTAAACTCCGCCTCTGTCTTGGTGCGGACCTCTTCCACCGTGACGCCCGGGGCGAGGCGGGTCAGCAGGAGGCGGGTGCCGCCGTCGTGCTTTTCTGCGTCCGGACCAAACGTTTCAGCGTCCGGCACGATGTCGAAGACGGCGAGGTCTGTGATGATCCGGTCAACGCACTTCAGCCCGGTGAGCGGCAGCGTGCATTCCGTGACGATCTTGGCCGAGCCGTCCTTGGCGTTGTGCTCGGTGAGGACCACGACCCGCGGTGTCCCGGCCACCAAATCCATGGCGCCGCCCATACCCTTGACCATCTTTCCCGGGATGGTCCAATTGGCGAGGTCCCCGCGGCCGGACACCTGCATGGCACCCAGGATCGCCACCTTCACATGGCCGCCGCGGATCATGCCGAAGGACGTAGCGGAATCGAAGATACTTCCACCCGACGTGATGGTGACGGTCTGCTTGCCGGCATTGATCAGATCCGCGTCCTCCTCGCCCTCATAAGGGAACGGGCCCATGCCGAGCAACCCGTTCTCGCTCTGGAGAACCACCCGCACGCCGTCGCGCAGGTTGTTGGCCACCAACGTGGGGATGCCGATGCCGAGGTTGACGTAGTCGCCGTCGTTCAATTCTTCAGCCGCAATGGCGGCCATCTGGTCTCGTGTCCAGCCCATGATGTGTGCTCCTTGTTGTGTAAACCGATATCGCTTCTTTAGGCCCCTACCGCTTCGCGGGGGCGGACGGTTCGCTGTTCGATGTCCTTAACCCGCGCGGTGGCCTGCACCAGCCTCTGGACGTAGACGCCGGGAGTGACGATATGGTTGGGATCCAGCTCGCCCGGCTGAACGATGACCTCTGCTTCGGCGATGGTGACTTTGCCGGCAGTGGCGACGACCGGGTTGAAATTCCTCGCCGTGTAGCGGTAGATCAGGTTTCCGTCCGTGTCCGCGGTGTGGGCGTGGACAAGCGCGACGTCGGCGGTGATGGCGCGCTCGCGGACGTACGTCACGCCGTCGAACTCTTCCAGTGGCTTGCCCTCGGCAACCAGCGTGCCCACGCCGGTCCGTGTATAGAAGGCGGGGATGCCGGCGCCGCCTGCGCGAAGGCGCTCGGCGAGGGTGCCTTGCGGAGTGAATTCGACGTCGAGCTTGCCCGCCAGATACTGCTCGGCGAAGAGCTTGTTCTCGCCGACGTAGGAAGCGATGACCTTCCTGACTTGGCCTGCCTCGATCAGGACGCCGAGCCCCTTGCCATCCACTCCCATGTTGTTGGAGACGATGGTGAGATCCTTGGCGCCCGACTCCCGCACGGCATCGATCAGGTCTGCAGGGATGCCACTCAGGCCAAAACCCCCGACGGCGATCGTCAGGCCGTCCGCCATCAGGTCCTGAAGCGCTTGGGTTGCGCTGGCGTGCATCTTCGGCATTGGAACTCCTCTTTGAGCCTTTGTGATGGACATATCCACGTTGTGGACTTGTGGCCTGTAGAGGAGCCTAGGTTTGATCTTTTCTGCGGTCAATGGCGCCACTCCTTGGCTACTCACGGTGTGGACTGTAGGCTCAATGGTGTCCATATTGTGGATGAATCTTCATGTGGAGGCTGTTTTGGTGGCAGAGAAGACAAGTGCAAACCCCGTGCAGGGTGCCCAAGTTGTGGGCCGCGTTGCCCTGCTGCTGAGGCTTGTTGGGCGCAAACCCGAGGGAACATCGTTGGCCGGATTGGTACGCGAGTCGGGGCTGACGCGACCCACCGTGCACCGGCTGCTGACGTCCCTGGCCGCGGAGGGTCTGCTGGAACACGATTCCGCCGCCGGAAAGTGGGTTCTTGGACCTGAGATCTTCCTGCTGGGATCCGTAGCGGCGGCACGCTTCCCCATGGAGGACATCGCCAGGCCGTCCCTGCGCAGGCTCGCTGCCGAGACGGGTGAGAGCGCCTTCTTCTCGATCCGCCGAGGCAATGAAACCGTCTGCGTGTTGCGCGAGGAAGGTTCGTTTCCGGTGAGGTCCTTCGTGCTGCATGAGGGGGTACGTTTTCCGCTGGGTGTTGCCTCGGCAGGGACTGCGATCATGGCCTTCCTTTCTCGGGAGGAGCAGGAAGGGCTGCTGGAGGACTGGCCGGCGCACGCTGGCGACTTTGCCGTTGGGCATCGGGCCGATGTGGTGCGGGACAACCTTGAGCGGACCCGGCTGACGGGCTACTCGGTGAATCCGGGGCTGATCCTTGAAGGAAGTTGGGGGATGGGCGCGGCAGTTTTTGACCAACAAGGGCGGCCCGCATGGGCCCTTTCCCTAACGGGGATCGAACCTCGGTTCCGCCCTGATCGACAGGAATTCCTCGGCAAATTGCTGCTTGAGGAAGCTCACCGGATGACCGCGAAACTGCAAGGCTGACCAAGTAAGTAGCAGATGATGCCGTTTTGAGCGTTCTAAACGGCATCATCTGCTACTCAGTTGGGTTATCGCAGCTCCAGCCGCATCAGCACTCTCGGGAAACCGTTGAGGACGGACGTTGTCTCTGCGACTTTTGTGAAGCCGGCTTTCTCGAAGAGCCGGCGCGTGCCCACGTACGCCATGGTCAGGTCCACTTTGTTGCCTTTGTTGTCCACGGGGTAGCCCTCAATGGCCGGCGCGCCATGGCTCTTTGCGAACTCGATCGCGCCCTGGAGCAGTGCATGGGAGATGCCCTTGCCGCGATGCCCGGGCCGCACGCGAATACACCAGACAGACCACACCTCGGCGTCGTCCACGTGCGGGATCTTCCGATTCGTAGCGAAGCTCGTGTCGGCGCGGGGGTGGACGGCAGCCCACCCAACTACTTCGCCGCCTTCGTAAGCGAGAACGCCTGGCGGCGGATCCTCCGCAAGCAGCTTTTCCACGAACTTTCCCCGCTCCTCCCGCTGGAGCGCAAGGTTCTGCTTCGAGGGAATCCGGTAACTCAGGCACCAGCACACGTTGGCGTCAGGACGTTTGGGGCCGACGATGGTTTTCACGTCCTCGAACACCGCTGCGGGCCGAACTTCGATTGCCATGCGGCCTATCCTGTCATCCGCCCCGACGCGCCGGACCTTAATTCCTGATAATTTCCAGGACAGCGTCACGCACGAGGGTCATAGTCCCGGCAGTCTTAGCCTCGACGTTGAGCCGCAGCAGTTCTTCCGTGTTTGAAGCCCGGACGTTGAACCACCAGTCTCCTGATTCCGCGGTCACGGTTAGACCATCCAAATCATCAATGAGAGATCCGTCCACCTGTTCGTAGAGTGCCTGGATGTCTGCAATCAACCGGACACCGTCCGTCACGGCTGAGTTGATTTCACCGCTTGAGGAGTACGGTTCGTACTGCCGTGCAAGGCTGGAAAGCGGCGAGGGCTGTTCGCCAAGGGCGGCGAGGACGTGCATTGCGGCGAGCATGCCGGTGTCCGCGTTGTAGAAGTCGCGGAAGTAGTAGTGGGCGGAATGTTCACCACCGAACACAGCCTCCTCTTCGGCCATGCGGGCCTTGATGAACGAGTGGCCCACCCGTGTACGTACCGGACGACCGCCAGCGGCTTGAATGAACTCTGGAACCGACTGCGACGTAATCAGGTTGTGGATCACGGCGGGCTCCACAACCCCGGCCGCTCGAGCCTTGGAAATTTCACGCACTGCAATCATGGACGTTATGGCGGAGGGTGTGACGGGTTGTCCGGTCTCATCGACAACAAAGCAGCGGTCCGCATCGCCGTCGAACGCCAGCCCAAGGTCGGCGCCGTGGGCGAGTACGGCTGCCTGCAGATCGCGGAGGTTCTCCGGTTCCAGGGGGTTGGCCGGGTGGTTGGGGAAGTTGCCGTCCAACTGAAAATACAGGGGGACAATGGTCAGCGGCAGTGCCTGTAGAACTTGGCTGTCCAGCACCGCGGGAACTGTCATTCCCGCCATTCCGTTTCCGGCGTCGACAACAACCTTGAGCGGACGAATGCCGGAAAGATCTACGAGGGAACGCAGCTTGCGGGCATACTCTTTAAGGACGTCGAGTGAGCTCACAGTCCCCACTGATTCGGCCTCGGGAATACCTTCATTCAGGTAGCGCTGGGCGAGATCCCTGATATCGAACAGTCCTGAATCGGATGAGATGGGGATGGCTCCAGCCTTGGCCATTTTGATTCCGTTGTACTGCGCTGGGTTGTGGCTGGCCGTAAAGATGGCGCCCGCCGCGTCGAGCGATCCGCAGGCAAAGTAGAGTTCGTCGGTCGAAATCAATCCGAGGTCGTACACATCGGCACCCCGGGTGGAGGCGCCCTGCGAAAATGCCTCGACAAACCCGGGGGATGAACGACGCATGTCACCGCCGCAGAACACGGTCTTCCCCGCAAGGCCCAGAACGTCGACGAACGCGGCACCGATGGCTCGTGCGATCTGATCGGTCAGTGTAGTGCCGACTATGCCGCGGACATCGTAGGCCTTGAATGACGAGGACAGATCCATAAGTCTCCTTGAGGGCACCTTTTGAGAGGAAGCGAACGCTTAATGTTCGAATAACAACAAAAGCCTATCGGATGCCGAAGTCCGTATCCGTATATGAACCGACGCGTCGGCCAGGGACTTCGCTGCAACCGCAAGTAGTGGCGATTTCAAGCCGGACGGACTTTGGGGCCGTTGCATCGAGTGTGAGGGAGACGGTTTCGCCGCTATTGGTGGAAACCCGCAGGGTGCTTTCTTCGGATGAAACGTCAAACATGGTGGTCCTCTTGGTCGGTTATGGGTTGGCGAGCGGGCTCAGCCGACGGCGTCCAGGACGCCTCGAACAATGGTGGCGGCTGCGCCGAGGTAGGCCAGCACGATCAGCAGTATCTGCGCGGCTCGCGCTGACACCCGCTTGGACGCGAGGTCGCCCAGGACGAGTCCCACGACGCACGCAGCGGCCACAGCCAGCCACATGGTGATCGGCAGAACGGGAAACGATTCCGGCGCGGTGACCGCCTTGGAGATGAGCGATAACGAGCCGATGGTGAAAAAATACGGCTGCATCGTGGCTGCGAACGACTTGTGCTGCCACCGCGTCGCTATCGAGTACATACTGACGGCCGGTCCTCCCACTCCTGCCGCAGTATTCATGAAACCGCTGAGACCTCCGGCGGTGAAGAGGTATCGGCGCCGTTTAGGCAGGACTGCCGACTTCATGACAAGAAGTACCGTGAGCCCGACAGCGAGGATGACGCCTATCGAGATCTCCAGGACAGCGGGCGGCATGAACCGTATGAGGATGGCCGCGGGGACAATCCCCAGGAGTGCTGATGCGGCCAGTGCCATGTATCGCTTCCAGTCAATATCCCGCACGACGCGGAAGATGATGGCACCGGCCGTCACGGCTCCACAGACGTTGACCAGCACCACACCCTCCACCGGGCCCAGCAGCAGAACCAGGAAGGGGGCCGCCACCAGTGCGAATCCCATCCCGGTCACGCGCTGCATCCCGGCGCCCATGACGACGGCGCCCAGCACCAGCCCGGTGGTCAGCATTTACGCCTTCCAGGCAATGTACTGAACCTCCTCGAATTCCTCGAGGCCGAGGCTCGATCCTTCCCGGCCCAGGCCGGACTGCTTGGCGCCGCCCATGGGTGCGAAAGCCACAGACGGAAGGGGATCGTTGACTCCGACAATGCCGGCTTCCAGCTGCTCGGGAATGTCCCAGCCGCGCTTTGGGCTGTTGGTCCACACGTACGCGGCGAGCCCCATTTCTGTGGCATTTGCTTTGCGGATTGCTTCCTCTTCCGATGAGAAGGTGACCACCCCGGCGGCGGGTCCAAAGACTTCTTCGCTCACCAGTGGGGCGTCGTCGGGAACGTCTGCCAGGAGCGTGGGGGCCATAAAGGAACCTTGTCCAGGAACGTGGGTTCGCTCGGTGACCCGGCGGGCGCCGCGACTGAGGGCATCGTCCACCAAAGCCTGTACGGCAGCCGCCCTTTCGGCGTCGATCACCGGACCAAGATCCGGAACGGGAGTGTCATCGTCGGGAACGCCGTGCCCAATGGTCATCGCATCAAATCGCGCAGCCAACTTGCGGGCGAATTCGTCTGCCACGCAGTCCTGGACCAGGAAACGGTTGGCAGCTACGCAGGACTGGCCAGTGTTACGGAGCCTGCCAAGCACTGCGCCCTCAACCGCGGCATCAAGGTCGGCGTCCTCGAAGACGATGAACGGTGCGTTGCCGCCCAGTTCGAGCAGCGGCCTCACCACCCGTTCGGAGGCAGACGCCATGATTTGCCGGCCGACGCCGGTGGAGCCGGTGAAGCTGACCGCCCGCACTGCGGGGTGCTTAAGCAGCGCTCCGGTAATGTCCCGGGATGGTCCGTGGACCAGATTTACGACGCCGGCCGGGAACCCTGCATCGTGCAGGATCTCGAACAGTCCAGTAGCGGCGAGGGGTGCCTTTTCGGAGACTCGACCCACCACGGTGCAGCCTGCTGCGAGCATGGCTGCGAGCTTTCGGGCTTGGATGGAAACCGGGAAGTTCCACGGCGTGAGGCTGAGGGCGACGCCGATTGGCTTGCGGCTGCTGAGATGATGGCGGCCCCGGAGTTCCGGTGGGTTGACCGTTCCGGTGGTGCGGCGTGCTTCCTCAGCAAACCACCGGAGGTATTCCACCGAGAATTCCACTTCGCCCTGAGCTTCAGGGAGTCGTTTGCCGGCTTCCAGCGCCAAGGTGTGGGCCAGTTCGTCACGGCGCTCGGCCAGTAGACCTGCGGCGTTGTGGAGCAGGTCGGCCCGGGTGCGGGCTGTGGTCCGGGACCAGCTGCTGAACGCCTCTGCAGCGGCATCCGCGGCTTTGGTCGCTTCCTCCGTGCCTCCCCAAGCCACCTCGCCCACGGTGGTCCCGTTTCCGGGATCGGTGACGTCCTTGAACGTTCCGGCCGAGTGCCAGGTCCCATTGATCAGATGCTGTGCCGATTTCAGGTTCACGTGTATTGCCTTTCGTTGGCTGGAAGAAGTTTGGAGGTGTTCATCCCTTGCTGGCACCGGCGGTGATGCCCGCCACGAAGTAGCGCTGCAGGAAGATGTAGGCCACCACCACCGGCAGGGAGGCAAGCATGACTCCTGCGAACAACAGCGGGTAGTTGGTTTGGAATTCGCCTTGGAAGCTCAGCAAAGCCAACGGGAGGGTGCGGTTTCCGGGGGACTGGATGAACAAGAGGGGGTAAAGCAGCTCATTCCAGTGAATGACGAACAAGAAGATGGCCGCCGCCGCGATTGATGGTGTGGAGAGCGGCAGTGCGATCGAGGCGTAGGTCTTCCACGGGCCGGTTCCGTCGATGGAGGACGCTTCGTAGAGTTCTTTTGGAAGTGTGCGCATGAAACCGCCAAGGATGAACACGGCGATCGGCAGCGTGGAGACCACGTTGGCCAAGATCAATCCCTGGAGGTTGTCCAGCAGTCCGAGCCGTCCGAAGAGTACGTAAAGCGGGACCATGTTGGCCTGGGCGGGGATGGCCATACCGAGCACGAGGAAGCCGAAGATGGCCCAGGACACGAAGCCCTTGAGGCGGGACACGGCGTAACCGGCCAGGCTGGCAATAAAGAGCGTGACTGGTACGGAGACGGCGGTGACGATGACGCTGTTCCAGAAGGAGGAACCCAGGTCCTGGCCGCCGATCACCTCGGCGTAGTTGGCGGGGGAGAGGGAACGCGGCAGGCTGAACGGGCCTTCGAACAATTCCTGCGTGGATTTGAAGCTGCCGAAACCTACCACGGTCAGCGGAATGATGATGATTAGCGCGTAGATGCCGAGGATGGCGCGGCGGCTTATTGAAGCGAGCATGCTGTCATTCCCCCTTTGGGGTCAGCCGGAGCAACCGGCGCTGAATCCACGTGACCAAGGCAATCATCGCCATGAAGATGATCGACTGGGCGGCGGCGTAGCCGAACTCCGAGTTGGCAAAAGTGCTGTAGATGCGGGTGGAGAGTATGTCCAGCGAGCTCTTCGGCGGGTTGCCCGCGATGCCCAGGATCAGGTCGAAAGCCTTGAACGATTGCACGGTGGTGTAGGCCACGACGATGGATGTTGCAGGGGCCACGAAAGGCCAGGTGATGGACTTGAATTGCTGCCATTTGTTGGCACCGTCCATTTCCGCTGCCTCGTAGAGTTCCCGCGGTATGGACTGCAGGCCTGCGATGTAGACCACCATCATCTGTCCGGCATGGAACCAGACCTGGGTAACGGCTACCCAGTAGAGCGCCTGGTTGCTGTCACCGAGGTAGGACCCTTGGAGTCCTTGGAGTCCCGTGGCACCCAGCACCGAGTTGGCCAGGCCGAAGTTGGGATCGTAGATGAACTTCCAAATGAAGGCCACGGACACTGAGGACAGGATGGTTGGGAAGAAGAACAACGCCCGCAGCAGGATGCCGCCACGCGAGTTCTTTGTCAGGAGCAGGGCCAGCACAAGCGAGAACGCCGTTTGGGCTATGACTACCAGCAGTACGAACTTCAGGTTGTTGGTCAGCGCGTTGGTGAACAACGAGTCCTTGGTGAACGCCCGGATGAAGTTGTCCACGCCCACGTAGTCGAACGCCGCCGAGAAGCCGTTCCAGTCCGTAACGGCATACTGGAAAGCCTGAAGGGTGGGCATCACGAGGAAGAATGCGATGACCGCGACGGCGGGGAGCGGGAAGAGGTACAGCGCAGGATTAACGCGGGTAGGGGACCGGCGCTTCTTCGTCGCACTTTCCATCCTTCTGTCCGGCGCCTTTCGCTTGGCAGCCATTCCGGTGTGGGTGCTCATAGCCGTTCATCCACAATCTTCTGGGCAGCTTCGGCCGCTTGCTCAGGGCTCGTGCCGGAGATGACAGCCGTTGCGCTGGCCTCCACGGCGTTACGTACGTCCAGGTTCTGGAACTGGAAGCGGGCTGCCAGCGCCGTCCTCTTATCCAGCCATGGGCTCAAACGCTTGAGGTCCGCGTTGGTGTATTCGACGTCCTTGACGGAAACGTGCTGAGCCGTCTGGTTGGCGTAGTAGGCGGCATTTTCAGGTTCGGACAGGAAATCAATCCATGCTGCCGCCGCGGCCTGGTGCTTGCTTGCAGAATTGACGCCGAGGATGAACGTGGCGTTGTAGGCGCCCTCGTACTTGGCTTTCCCTTCGGTGGACGTGTTGGGGAATACCAGCTCGATGGGGAATTTAGCCCCCAGGTTGCGGACCGCGGCAATGTGGTAGGACCCCGTGGCCAGCATGGCCGCCTTGCCTTGTGAGAACAGGTTCTGGGCGGGCTCTACCGCGGTGCCCGTGGCGTTGGGCTGCAGGAAGGGGGCCAAGTCCTTGTACTGGTTCAGCATCTTGATGAACCAGTCGTCAGTGCACTTGAGCTTACCCTGCTCGATTTGGGAACACATATCATCCACGGGCGCGTTGTTGGCGATCATGCAATTGAAGAGCTGGCCACCGTTTCCTACATCGCCGCCGGGCCATGAGATGGGCGTTACGCCGGAGGCCGCCAGCTTCTCACACATGTTGAGGAAGGCATTCCAGTCCTTCGGAGCGAGCTCGGCCCCGGCTTTGTCGAACAGGTCCGTGTTGGCCATGGGCATGGGGAAGACCACTTGATAGGGCAAGCCCAATTGGCTGTCTCCAGACTGCCCGGCCGTGAGCAAGCCTTTCTGGTAGTTGCCAACGGCCTTGCTGTTCTTAAGCTCGGTGTAGATTCCGGCCTCGCCGAAGTTCTTGAACTGAGCGCCCCGGAACGTGGCAAACGCGTCCCCGATGGCCGCGCCTCGGACCTTCTGCAAACCCTGGGCGTTGTAGTCGTTGGAAGTCGAGATGTCCTGGGCGACCTCCACGCCGTTATTCTTTGCAACGAAGCGCTTGATCAGCTCGTCGAACACTGCTTTGTCTTCGCCACGCCAGTGAGCGAAGGACACCTTGCCGGTGATATCACCGGTTGCCGGAGCAACCGGCCCGGTGGAGCCACCCGGGGTTGTGGAACCGCCAGGTCCTGCGCATGCCGCGGCGGTGGCGCCGAGACCCAGGGCACCAAGAACGGCCATTGCCTGCCTGCGTGAAATCTGACTCACAAAATTCTCCTCATTGAGTGTTGCTGTGCCTAGTTTTTTGGAACGGGGGGGCGCCTTCACGGCCTCCGGGACGGATCAAGCGGTGGTTCGTTGTGCGGATACCACCTCATCGACCACGGCGCAGAGCCGCTGCAGCCGACTGACAGCATCGGTGGACAAGGATTCGACCACGTCGGCGGAGCCGATGCAGGACGCCCACACGGCTCGTCCGGACAGGAACCCGCTGGCCCCTTCCAGACATGCCCATCGGACGGCGTCAGGGAATATGTCCTCCGGTACGCCGGATGAGAGAACCACCCAGGGGCCGTCGATGGCTTTAGTCAGTTCGGCGCAAGCTGCACGGACCTCCGCCTCAGGGGCTTGGCCTTTGAACGGGACCTCCGCCTTGTAAAGATCGGCACCCAGGCGGCCGAGTTCCTTGGCCGCGGCCAGGATGCCGGCGTTCCAGTCGAAGTCTCCCCCTTCCAGAGGCTTACGGGAGACGGGTTCGATGATGCTGATCAACCCCGCGGACTTGCAGCTCTCCACGAATTCACGGACCATCGCCACCCGCCCCTCGGCGGGTTCGTCCGGGCGGTAGAGCACCAGGAGCTTTAGTGCCTTGGCGCCAAGGGCAGCGTACTTCGCTGGATCAACCAGTTTGTCGATGGTCACTTCACCCACCAGTTCGCCATGGGCAGACTCGAAGTGGTCGGCGGAGGCGATGAGTCCGCAGCTGGGGTCCACCACGTTCTCTTCAATGGCCTGATCCAGTGCGAATTGGCGATCGATGAGCACGCCGGAGGCGTACGGAGTGAGGATCCGGGCCGCAGCGAGTTTGAAGTCGCGGAGATCCTGGTCGGTTACAGGCCGGTCAGTGTGCTCGGCGAACATGTTCCGCATGGCTTCGCGCTGATCGACAGCGAGCATGGCGAACGCACCTGACGGACGCTGGAGGGAGGAAAGATCGGTAACGCTCATGGGCTGCTTCTTTCAGCTAGACAGTGTGATTGGTGGTCGAAGCGGGGGTTATGGCCTGGCGGGGAATCATGGAGCGCCCGTCCAGGCCTGCGCAGGATGCCGAGGCCGTGCGGCTTGCGAATGCCGAGGCCTCGCGTAGGGGGAGCCCTGCCGCAACGGCGGCGAGGATGGCGCCGTGGTAAACGTCGCCTGCGCCGAGCGTCGAAACGATCTCCGCAGGTGTTGCCGGTACGTGGAACGGAATGCCGCCCCGTTCCAGCCCCCAGGCTCCTTCGGAGCCTGCCGTGGCCACGACGGCGGAAGCTCCGCCGTCGACGGCTTTTTGCACGAGGGCCTCCGGGGACAAATCGTCACCGTACTCGGCACGCAAGCGTTCGATCGTTGGCACGTACAGTGCTACACCTTCCGGGCTGAAGGAAGGGATGGGGTTTCCGGCGTCCACACTGATCCGCAGGCCTGGCAGATTCGCTACGGCATTCCAGCCCAACTGGTCCACATGGACCCAGGCCGCACGGCGTACCAGTTCATGAAAGCGGCTGCCCGCGGGAAAGTGGACCGGAGGTACAGGTCGGGTGACGATCGCGCGGCTTTCGGTGGACCTGCTGACCACGATCACGCTGGCGCCCGTGCTGACGCCGGGATTCCGAATGACAGCCGACGTGTCTACGCCCTCGGCTTCGAGGCCGCTGATGATCCGGTCACCTTCCTCGTCTACCCCTACGACGCCGGCAAAAGCCGCCTTGGCTCCGGCACGGGCTGCCGCTACTGCCGCAGTGGCGGCCGGCCCGCCGCCTGCCGTTGCGAAATCGGCAGCCACGGTGCGGCTGTCGGCACTGGGGTAGTCCTGCACAAGGGCGATGGAGTCCAAAGTGGCACACCCGACGAAGAGCAGGGTTTCGGATGACTGTTGGTGCACGATCCACCTCGTTGTAGTTGGGCTGGTTTGAAAAAATATACACACGCTATGTGTGAAAAACAACACATTCTGTATAGTGATGTTTGGGATGCAACGTCGGTCCCCCAACTCAACGCAGAGAAACGGAGCAGCTCATGGCATTGCCCTCTGGGGAAACAGCCCAAACCATTCGCTACGGCCTTATCGGCGCCGGCCACATGGCCCGCGAACATGTGCGTAACCTTGCTTTGATCCCAGGAAGCCGAATTACCGCGGTCTCCGATCCCACGCGCGCGTCCCTCGACCAGACGTCGGGCGAAATTGGCTACGAGGTGAAGACGTACTCCTCGCATCGGGAACTGCTGGCATCGGGGCACGTGGACGCGCTTGTGATCGCGAGCCCGAACGACACACACCTGGGAATTTTGAAGGACATTTTCGCCAGCGGCACCAACCTGCCCGTCCTGGTGGAAAAGCCCGTCTGCACCAGTGCGGAGCAGGCTGACGAGCTGGAAATCCTTGCCGCTTCGTACACCGCCCCGGTGTGGGTGGCCATGGAGTACCGCTATATGCCGCCCGTGCAGGAAATCATTCAGGCCGCACACGGTGGCAAGCTAGGGAATATCCATATGCTCTCGATCGTCGAACATCGTTTTCCGTTCCTGCACAAGGTGGGCGATTGGAACAGGTTTGCGGATCGCACCGGGGGCACTCTGGTAGAAAAATGCTGTCATTTCTTCGATCTGATGCGCCTGATCCTTCAGGACGAGCCAACCCGCGTCTACGCCAGCGGCGGACACGACGTCAACCACCTTGACGAGGTCTACGACGGCCGCACCCCGGACATGGTGGACAACGCCTACGTGATCGTCGACTTCAAGCGCGGCAGCCGCGCCATGCTGGAGCTGTCCATGTTCGCTGAGGGGTCCAAATTCCAGGAACGCATCTCGATTGTGGGCGACACGGCCAAAATCGAGACCCTCATCCCCGTCGCCGCCAACCACTGGATTGAGGGTGACGAGACTGAAGCCACGGTCGAGTTCAGTCCGCGATCACCGCTGGGACCGGAAAAGCATGAAGTTCCTGTCGATGAAGCAGTCCTTGCCGCCGGGGCACACCACGGATCCACTTACTATGAGCACCTCGGTTACCGGAAGGCCATACTGGGTGAAGGTTCGGTTGATGTGACGGTGGCAGATGGTCTTCAATCCGTCAGGATGGGCTTGGCAGCCGAGCGGTCCATTGTTGAAGGGCGCGCCATTGAACTCGACGCAGCGAAGGTTGTTGCTCGGAAGTAAGTAAGATTGTGTTGGAATTACAACACTTTGCGACACCCTTAGTCGTCCAAGTGTACACGAGGAAAGGGGAGGCCATGAGCATCGCACGGGAAGAGGCGCCGCTGACGCCCCGTCAGCGCACCATTCTGGACGAGCTCGGCCGTCGGGGGTTCCTTTCCACCGCGGACTTGGCAGGAACGTTCGATGTCTCTGACATGACAGTCCGCCGCGACACCCGGGCGCTGTCCAAGCTCGGGCTGGTCAAGGTGGTCCACGGTGGGGTAAGCGCCGTGGAGGGCCACGGGCAGAACGCTGACTTCGCGGCGCGTGCCCGCGAGGATGCCGACGCGAAGCAGCGCGTCGCCAAGGCCTGTGTGGACCTGGTGGCTGACCGTGACGCCATCATTCTTGATGCGGGAACTACGACCTACCAGATCGCCCAGGAACTGCCGACATCTTTCATGGGCACGATCATCACCCATTCGGCGCCCGCGATACAGAGGTGCCTGCAGCTGACGTCTGCACGCACCATTTGCTTGGGTGGCGAACTGTTATTGGACAGCCAGGCGTTCAACGGTCCCATGACCGTCAGCGCCGCACAAGGTCTGCGCGCCAAGACCGCATTCATTGGTGTCAGCGGGATCCACGACGAAGCGTTTTACATTGAACGGGATGTAGAACGCGCCACGAAACTCGCCCTCATGGCATCGGCCGAGCAGGTGGTGGTGGTTGCTACGCATCAGAAAATGCTGCGGTATGCGCTGGCCAAGCTGGCTGTATTTGATGCGGTTGACATTCTTGTGACGGATGCGCCCCCGCCACAGGAAATTGAAGCCGCGTTGAAAGCGGCCGACGTGAAACTCATCGTGGCGGCATGACCGCATAGTTGCGGTTCTGCCTACTGGAGCCTGAGGCTCCTGATGCGCCTTGGCCGCTCGCCGACGCTTTTTCGCGAAACCCTGTGATCCTTGGGCGCCCGCAGCCATGGATCACGACGCCCGAGCTCCCCGCTGTATTGATAGGTCGCCAATTGGCGTCCAAGTTTTTACCGTCAATGTCCGAAATCAAACTCACTCTGGTGGAATTCGATCATCGGGCGTTAGGATCAGAACAGGCCCGTTTCGGTGGCCGCAAAACTTATTGAGGAGATGCACATGACGTGGCTGAACAGCGCCGCTCACGCACGTTGGCTCGAAGCAGAAACGGATCGGCTCATCAATTTCGCAGCCGGTTCAAAGGTCGCCACCGGGTTCGGCTGGCTCGACAACTACGGCAAAGTGATCGCCGACAAGCCGACCCATCTGTGGATCACCGCCCGAATGGTTCATAGCTTTGCCGTCGCAGCATTGATGGGACGCCCTGGTGCTGCTGCCATGGTGGACCACGGCATTGCTGCGCTCAACGGAGTCTTCCGTGACAGCGAGCATGGCGGCTGGTACGCGGAGGTCGACGAGAACGGGGCCGTAAACGACACAAAGTCCGGTTATCAGCATTCCTTTGTACTGCTGGCTGCAGCCAGCGCCGTCGCGGCCCGGCGGCCAGGCGCCCGCGAGTTGCTCGACGAGGCGTTGCACATAGCTGACTCGAAATTTTGGGACCATGAAGCCAATATGTGCTTCGACTCCTGGAACCGCGACTTCATGGAAACCGAGGCATACCGCGGCGGAAACGCCAGCATGCATTCAGTTGAGGCGTACCTCATTGTTAGCGATGTGACCGGCGAGAACCGCTGGATTGAACGCGCACTCCACATCGCTGAAGTGCTCATTCATCAGTTCGCACGGAACAACAACTACCGCGTTTTCGAGCACTTTGACCCGGAATGGAATCCGATTCCCGAGTACAACACCGACGACCGCGCCAGCCAGTTCCGTGCTTACGGCGGAACTCCTGGCCACTGGGTCGAGTGGGCGCGCTTGCTCTTGCACCTTCGTGCCGGCCTTGAGGCTCGGGGCATGGAGGTCCCAGCGTGGCTGACGGAGGATGCGAGGGGCCTTTTCGATGCTGCCATCCGCGATGCCTGGGAGCCGGATGGTCATCCTGGATTCGTCTACTCGGTCGACTGGGACGGGAAGCCTGTTGTCACGTCCCGCATTCGTTGGGTGCCGGTTGAAGCGATCGGGGGCGCTGCTGCGCTCTATATGGCAACGGGAGACCAGACCTACGCGGACTGGTATGAGCGAATCTGGGATCACGCCCGCGATTGGTTCATCGACTACGAGCATGGCTCTTGGAAGCAAGAACTCGACGAGCGAGGCAACGTTGCCTCAACTGTCTGGTCAGGAAAAGCAGACATTTACCACTTGTGGCACTGCCTGGTGGTTCCCCGGTTGCCCTTGGCGCCGGGACTCGCGCCTGCACTTGCCGCAGGCTTGCTGGACGTTCGCCTTCGTACAGCCCAGGAAGCTGAGACGCCGCGCGCTGGTTGAACCGTGCGCCTGGCAAATTGACCAAAAGGCGGGGCGGTTCTGGCCCCGCCTAAAGGCTGCTGCGTCAACTCCAAGCAACGACATCAATACGGGGAAGGCGGACCGGGGGATCATTTTGACTTACCCCTGTCAAGGGACGACCTGCGCAGCAGAACCGGGGCACCAGCAACAGGCTGGTGCCCCGGCTGTCCGGGCTTGGCTCTCCTACTCGCGCTGGTTCGGTTAGACTGGCGGACGTGATGACCGGATCGGGCACCTGCCCTGCACGGATTGGCTACCCGGCCGACCTCTGAAGCCTTGCTGCGTCATAGGCGCGGCTGCCCCGCGGGCACCTCCTTGTGGATCGATGAACTGATGCCATCGAACGAAATCCACACAACAAGGAGTTATGCATGCCCGCACTTTTCAACCACACCATCATCGCGTCCATCGATCGCGCCGTCTCTGCCGAGTTCTACCGGTCCATCCTCGAAGCCGACGAAGCTCCCAATTGGGGCCCCTTCACCAACCTGACCTTGGATGGCGGCGTAATGCTCCAATTCGCTGAGCCCCCGGTCGAGATCCAGATGCAGCATTACGCCTTCCTCGTTGACGACCAGCATTTTGACCGCGCCTATCAGCGTCTGGTGAGCGCCGGCGTCGAGCATTGGGCGGACCCGCAGATGATCCGTCCGGGCGAGACCAACACGGCGCACGGTGGCCGGGGTGTCTACTTCAAGGACCCCTCTGGCCACGCGCTGGAGCTGATCACGAAGCCGTATTTCTAAGCCTTCGCCATTGTGTCCGAGCCATTTGGAGTTCCTCAAGCCGCGAAATAGTGTTCGACAGATTGCTCGATGCACGCTCTCACTGTTTGGAGAACCATGACCACCACGCGTCCGTATGTAGTTGGCCCCGAAGAAGACCTCATCCTGGGGACTAAATTCCGCAAGAACTCGATCATTTTTGGCGTCGTCGGCCTGTTTATTTTCGGAGTGGTTTTTGGAGCCATGGCATTCCTGACCGCTCGCAAGGCCGAAGGCTATGGTGTCAAGGCAACGGCTGGGAAGGTTTTGGGAATCCTGGCCTTCATCAGTGGTGCCATCTTCCTTGCCGTGTACTTCGGCAACAAGTAACCACCCGAGGCAAGGATTCCCGGTCTTGTTCGCACATCCCCGCGTACAACGTTGGGTGGAGCGAACAAGACAGGGCCTCCCAAGGCGCAGGGGTTATCCGAACGTGAAGGAGTACGCCTGGATGCCCTGGGGGATCTTGACCTCGAGCTTGCCCTCGCGTATTCCGGGGTCGTCCACGATCTGATAGAGCGTCGGCGTCCCTGAGACCGCTACGGACGTGGTCTTGCCATCGCGGACAACTTCGATCATGCCTTCACCGCTGACCACGATGTACACCTGCTTGGCGTGGTAGTTCAGGGCGATCGAAGAGCCAGCGCCGGCAGGGGTTATGGATTGGGTTCCGAGATCCCACGAACCCTGCAAGGAAAAGCTGTCACCGGGCTGATTCGCCGGCATTGAATATAGGCCAACCCCTGCTTTATAGGGTTCCTCGCCCGCATAGTTGACCTTCTTGGTGGTGCCCAAGTACGACTCCGGAGTGGTGGCACCTGCTACCGGGCCGTCGTCGGATGCTTCAATGGGTGCCGGCAGCGCCGCTGAAGGGTTGGCCTCTTGCAGGAGTTTGCGGATCAGTTTCTCCGTGGTCTGGTAACCGCCCTCGCCGAACTTGATGTGCCGAACTGTTCCCTCGGAATCGATCAAGTAGTGGGCCGGCCAGTAGCGGTTCCGGTAGTTGGTCCAGGTGGAGAGGTTGTTATCGATGGCCACGGGGTAGGTGATCCCGAGGTTCTGCGCGCCAGACATGACATTGCGGGTCTCCTTCTCGAAGGCGTACTCGGGGGAGTGGACGCCGATGATTTCCAAGCCGGAATCCTTGTACTTGCTGTACCAATCGGTGAGGTGCGGAACGGAGCGCTGGCAGTTGATGCACGAGTAGGCCCAGAAATCCACCAGGACCACCTTGCCCTTGAGGTCCTTCAAGTTCACGGCCTGGCCGCCAGGGGTGTTGAACCATTCCTGGATGCCCTTGATGTCCGGGGCGGTGCCGCACGATTCAAGCTCGGTGGCGCCGTTGCTGCATTTGTCCAGTTCGCGGTTTTGGTCATTTACCAGGCCGCCCAGGTCCAGTGCCTTCTTCACGGCCTCGTTGTCCTGGACCTGTTCCTGAAGTGTGGAGGTGTAGTCGGGCACTAGTTTCTGTAGCAGCTGGGGAAGGTTGAACACCAACCCGATTGCCAGGGCGATCATCATGATGCCACCGGCAATACGGATCTTGCGCTGGTTCTTGCGGAACGCCTTGACCCGCTCTGCGACGCGGCGCCCAGCCAACGCGAACACCAGCAGCGGAACGGCCGCGCCCACAGCAAACGTTAACGTGAGGACTATGGTTTCGGGGCCCACCTGTCCGGTGGCACCGGCCACGGCAATGGCGGCAAGCACCGGTCCTGCACAGGGGACATAGACGACGCCGAGCGCCAGTCCCAGCACCAGCCCACCATTTTCGGTGCCTACCTTTCGCTGCGGGATCCAGGAGAACGGCTTCTCCAGGATGTGCTGGAAGCGATCGAAAATCAGGCCGCAACCAATGAGCACCAGCACCACCAGCCCGATCCATCGAAGCAGGTCCTGCGGCAGGTTCACCAAGGTCAGCAGGAACGAGCCAACCAACGTGAATGTGCTGAAGCTGATCACCAGGCCCAGGATCACCAGGTAGGGGCGCAACCCTGCCCGCCGACGCTGGCGGGATTGGGCCTTAAGCTCGACGGCGGTCCGCGGCACCTCTGTTGCCGCGGAACTGCTTACAGGGCCTTTCCGCGCACCCTGTACGCCTCCGGAAAGAAAGATGACGGGCAGGACGGGCAGGATGCAGGGCGAGATGCCTGTAATCAACCCGCCCAGCAGCCCGATTAGTGCTAATTGCAGCATTGCGGCTCCCAACGTTCGCCGGACCGGCCATGAAGGGTGCCGGCTCCGGATATCTGTAGGCAGTTCGGAGCCGAAGCCGCGATGGCTTGGTTTAAAAACTTTTTCAATCCGTACCCATCCACGCCGCTGCGACCTCCGAATAGCTGGTGAGGCACAAACCGCCGGCGACGCAGATGCAGCGCCGGGGAGCCAGTGCCCACACCCAATGGACCCAACGCCCTGGTTCCACGAACAAGGAGAATGACATGCTGTCCACAAAGCGCCCCGCCCTCGCCTTCGTTGGCCTCACTGCAGCCGCCCTTCTCGGACTCACCGCTTGTGGTGGTTCAAGCAGTTCCAGCACACCTTCGTCGTCGTCAGCCGCCCCGGAGATGACGTCCGCGGCACCGTCGCCGTCGGCTTCAGCCATGACCAGCGCCGCCATGGATCCCGCCCGTGATCTTGTTGGCCCGGGCTGTGCCGGTTATGCCGCGCAGGTTCCGGATGGTGCCGGTTCGGTAGTGGGAATGGCCCAGGACCCGGTTGCCGTCGCCGCTTCGAACAACCCGCTCCTCAAGACTTTGACTGCCGCTGTTTCAGGCAAGCTCAACCCGAAAGTGGACTTGGTCTCCACCCTCAATGGCAGCGAATTCACAGTCTTTGCACCTGTTGATGATGCTTTCGCGAAGATTGACCCCGCAACCATTGAGACGCTGAAGACGGACGATGCCCTGCTGAGCAAGATCCTCACTTACCACGTAGTCCCCGGCCAGCTGAGCCCGGACCAGATCGTCGGAACGCACAAGACGGTCCAGGGTGGCGAAGTGACCGTTGGTGGCAGCAAAGATTCACTCACAGTTGACGGCGCCAACGTGATTTGCGGTGGTGTCCACACGGCCAACGCAACGGTCTACCTCATCGACTCCGTGCTGATGCCCAAGTAAGGTTGCCAGTCCGCGAACAAAAAAGTCCGCAAACAAAAAGCAGGCGCCGGGATCCGGCGCCTGCTTTTTTGTTGGAAATGAAGGGTTATCGCTGGCCTAGGTCGCTATCAACGTAGGAGCCCTGGACCGTGGCGGTGGTTCCGCAAGTGCAACCACCGTCAACCTGGAGCTTGACCGTTACGGGCTTCGTGGCATCCAAGGTGAAGCTCACGGTGTCCCCGGAATCGGTGGAGACACGGAGAATGCTTTCTTGTTCATGGGTTTGCGTCATTGCGGGACACCTTACTTGTCGGTTGGCTGGGGGCGGGGAGACTGAACGGTGGGGACGGTTCCGGTCGGAGTTCCGCCGGGACAGTCGGAATCCGGGCAGTCCTCCGCACACTCGTGCCTGGTCACCAGGTCGAATTGAACGCCCCGATGTTGTTCCACGCCCGTACGAATCGCGCGTTCAACAACGGATGTCGCCAAGCGCCTACGCAGTGACAGAGGATCACGGCGCAGGTCCTTCGTGAGGGCGAAACAGAGCAGCAGCATGACGAGGACGAACGGCAACGCGGCAACGATGGTGACTCTTTGGAGTCCGGCCAAGGCCTCGGATGGCTCGTCGCCGCCGGCTAGAAGCATAACGGCGGCGACTGCACCGGTGAGGCTTCCCCAGAAGATGACGACTGCACGGCGGGGGTGTTCCGCTCCATTGGAGCTGAGCGAGCCCATGACAATGGACGCAGCATCGGCGCCGGTGATGAAGAAGATCGCCACCAGGACCATGGCAAGTACGATCACCGCGGCCGTGAGCCAGCCAGGCATACCAAGGTTCTTGACGAGGTCAAAGAGCGCACCGTCGAAATTGACGGACGGTACACCGTTGGTCATGGTTACCAAGCCTGCCGTGCCGGCTTTGTCCGCTTCCTGCTGCACGTGGAAGGCGGCTCCGCCGAAGATGCCGAACCAGATCACACTGACCACGCTGGGTACCAGCAACACGCCGGTGACGAATTGGCGGATGGTGCGGCCTCGGCTGATGCGTGCGATGAAAAGACCGACGAAGGGCGTCCAGGAGATCCACCAGGCCCAGTAGAAGATGGTCCAGCTGGTCATCCAGCTGCGCAACGCTTCGTCGCCCACCGCTTCGGTCCGGGACGACATTTCTGCCAGGTCCCTTGCGTAGTCACCGATCGCGGAGGGGATCAGGTTGAGGATGAACAGGGTGGGCCCGGCAACGAACACGATGAGGGCAAGGACGACTGCCAGGACCATGTTGATGTTGGAAAGCCACTGAATGCCGCGGCTGATGCCGGAGACAGCTGATGCGACGAAGCAGAAGGTCAGGACGGCCACGATCACCACGAGTACCGGGGTGCCGATTTCGCCTACCCAGCCGTTGGAGGTCATGCCGCTGCCGATCTGCAGGGCACCAAGGCCCAGGGAGGCGGCCGTTCCGAAGAGGGTGGCAAAGATGGCCAGGATGTTGATGAATTTCCCGATCGGACCTTCAACCATCCTGATCCCGAACAGGGACGTGAACGCGGTGGAGATCAGTTGCCTGCGGCCCAAACGGTAGGTGCCGTAGGCCATTGCAATGCCCACCACTGCGTACATGGCCCATGGGTGCAGGGTCCAGTGGAAGATCGAGGTGGCCATGGCCGTCTGGATGGCGGCAGGAGTGCGGCCGTCCACGGTGCCCGGCGGCGGTGAGATGTAGTGGTAGAGCGGTTCAGCCACGCCGTAGAACATGAGCCCGATGCCCATGCCGGCGGCGAACATCATCGCTACCCAGGAGACGGTCCGGAATTCAGGCTTCTCGCCGTCCTTGCCCAGCGGGATGTTGCCGAATTTGCCCAGGGCGAGCCAGAGGACGAAGACGACGAACAAGGAGGCAAGAACCATGAAGAGCCAGCCGGTGTATTCCATGACCCAGTTCAGGGCGCCTTTGGAAGTTTCGGAAAGGCTGTCCCGGCCGACGAAACCCCAGACCACGAAGGCGACGGCGATGGCGCCCGTGATACCGAAGGTGACTTTGTCGAGCGTAAGTTTGCGGTTCCGGCGAGCCGAAACGGCTTGCTCGGTCTTGGCGTTGCGGAGTTCTTCCAGGATCTGTTCGTATTCTTCAACATCCGGCAGAACTTCCGGCCCTCCGTCCTCATCGTCGAGGACTGCGGGGTTGGTTTCGTCCGGGGAGACGCTGATGACGTCCCCAGAGTTCTCCAGGCGGTTCGTTTTAGGTGATGAAGGAGTGTCAGCCAGGCTATCGTTGGCGGGCACTTCCTCGGGTGTTAGGGGCTTTAAATCACTATTTATAGCCATGAGCGGGTCCTTTGCTCGGCGAGTCATGGGCTTGGGTTTATACATGGCCCTGGAGGGCAGGGTTGGAGGGAAGGATGGGGGCTTCCTCCGATTCGAGGATCATGATGTTGCGATTGTTGGAGCAGTATCGAGCCGTAGCGCTTCCCCGGGAGCGAGCTCACTGGTGGGGCAAGCGTTACGCATGTTGCACCTCTTTTGTTGGGGAACGGGGTTCGGGTCCATTAGGCAGAATCGCCTTCTGACGTTTCGCAAGGATCAACAGTTCTCGCGCTATGCAACAGAGTGCGCTCCGTCACACGTCAATGTCAAGGTGTTTCTTTTCCATTTCGGGGACCTTGACACCCACGCCCCTTGTTGCACATCGTGGTTACTGTTGCGTAACAAGCGACAGCAGGGTAAAAAATGGCCACGCTGGCGACGGCAGCGAGTTGTACTTAAAGGCGTGGATTACGCCAACGGACCGCGCGGATCGCGCCGCCGGGAAGGACTGGATTGGACGGGGCAGCGCCTAGCGGCGTCGGTAGCCCATCTTGGCACTGATGGTGAAGCCGGCCTCACGGAGGGCGTCTATGAGCCCTGGATGCTCCTCCGGGGTGAAGCGGAAGGCAGGGCCCGAGATGCTCACCGCTGCGATGACATTGCCCATGTGGTTATAGATGGGCACAGCTACCGCCGTCAGGCCGATCTCGAACTCTTCATGGACTACTGCGTAGCCGTTCCGCGCGACGTCGAGCAATTGCTTCTCCAGCTCCGCGCGGTTGGTGATGGTGCGGGGCGTGCGGGCAGGCAGCCCGACTGTCTTCAGGACCTGGCTCCGCTCATCGGCCGTCAGTGCGGCCAAGAGCACTTTGCCGCTGGACGTGGCATGCAGCGGCGTCAGGCTCCCCACCCAGTCGTAGGTGGCAAGCGTTGAGGGGCCCATGGCCTGATCAACGTTGACTGCGTAGTTGGATCGGAGCACGGCAAGGTTGACCGTTTCCTTGTACTCACCCGCGAGTGCTTCCAGTACTTCCCTGGCCTCGTGCACGACGCTCAGCCTGCCGGGGATGGAGGTTGCCAGCCGAAGGATTCCGAAGCCCAGCTGGTACTTGCCCCGCTCACTGTTCTGCCGGACAAGCTCGCGGTTAACCAGCGAACCCACAAGCCGGGACACTGTGGATTTATGGACGCCCATCTCGTCAGCGATTTCACTGACGCCGGCGTCCCCTTCGCGTGCAAGGATTTCCAGGATTTGCAGCGCGCGGTCCACTGATTGGACGCCGCCGCCTTGGGCGTCTGCGTCCTTCTCGATGTCCGGATTGTTGCGTGGGGCCATGATGCCTCGTGTCGTTGTCCCAAGCAGGCGGTCGGGACTGTAAAGCCCAGCCTGCTCCTCGTCTTTCCTCATCCTAGTCCGACACGGACACCGGCCCTGAAACGCGGGGGGAGTTTGGGCACAGCAAATGCTCCCTATCGGGCATCAACAGGGCTTTAGCTGCACGCAAACCGGCAGAAATGGCGGTTAGAGCCCGGCGAAGACCTCCTCACGTGCTGCTTTGCGGGGGCGGACCAATCTGTCGCGGCCGGCGTAGACGTTGAGGCTGTGGCCGCGGCTGAAGCCAACCAGGGTCACGCCGGTCTCAGTGGCGAGGTCCGCGGCAAGGCTGGAGGGCGCGCTCACGGCGGACAGGACGGGGATGCCGGCGAGGGCGGCCTTTTGGACCAGCTCGAACGACGCCCGTCCCGAGACCTGCAGGACCAGGCCTTTCAGGGGCAGCAGATCCTGGCGCAATGCCCAACCCACCACCTTGTCCACGGCGTTGTGGCGGCCCACATCCTCCCGCAAACAGAGGAGTTCGGGGGTGGTTCCGTCCACCCTGAAGAGACCGGCGGCGTGGACGCCACCGGTCCTGTCGAACACCGCCTGGGCTTCCCGGAGGCGTTCGGGCAGTTCGGCCAGGATGTCAACGGGAACCCGCAGTCCGTCCTGGGAAGGATCAAAGTGGAGGGTCTTGCGGACGGCCTCGATGGAGTCCGTTCCACAGATGCCGCACGAGCTGGAGGTGTAGACGTGGCGCATGGTGTCCGGCATTTGTACGTCGGAGCGAAGCTGCGCCTCCACCACATTGAACGTCTGCGTCCCGTCCTTCTCGCCGGAACAAAAACGCAGGGAGACCAGCTCGGATTGGCTGCGGATGATGCCCTCGGACACCAGGAACCCGGCTACCAGGTCAAAGTCGTCTCCCGGAGTCCTCATGGTTACCGCGAAGGAGCGTCCGCCGATCCGGATTTCCAGGGGCTCCTCGGCAGCCAGGACGTCTTCCTTGAAGCGCACCGGATATTCGGTACCTGTCCCGTCGAGATGGAAGCGGTGGATCTTCCGGCGCTGTGTCATCCGTGCCATGGTGCGTACCTTCCTGCCGGGTTGGGGAAATCGATGGTTGCTTGCGCCTGCGACCAGGCGCTTGTCCAGGTTCTTGACCAGGCGCTTGTCCAGGGCAGCGGCATGACCGGGACGGGTTTGCCTGCTTCCACTCCGCCAGGGGGAACGGCCATGAAGCCGTCGGCCCAAGCCAGGCCACGCATCATGCCGGGGCCTGTATGCGAAGCAGGAAAAGCGAGGCCGTGGACAAAGGTGCAGGGAATGAGTTGTGTCCGGCCCGGGCTCGGATCTACGTCCGCCCCGGACGTGAGGTGGCCAGCTGTCCGGAAAGGCTGATTTTGGAGGGCAGCCAGCAGTGGTTCGCCGATTGTCATGAGGGCCATCATGGCGGCCAGGGGGTTGCCTGGAAGGCCGATAATGAAGCGGCCGTCCGGAAGTCCAGCCAATACGGCAGGATGACCGGGGCGCATAGCGACGCCGTCGAGCAGCAGGTGCCCACCGAGCGCGGCCACTGCAGCGCGGAAGTGGTCAGTTCCGGATTTGCCGGTGCCGCCGGTGGTAATCGTGACATCGGGGCGTTCGGCTCCGGGCGGGCCGCCAAGTGCGGACAGCCACTCTTCATACGAGTCGCCGATCCGTTGCTGGCTGCCTGGAATCCCGCCAAGCTGGGAGATCACTGCGCCGAGTTGCGGGCCGAAGGTGTCACGCACCTGCCCCGCTGCCGGCTGACCCGAGGTCACCACCTCGGAACCTGTAAGTACGACGGCGACCCGAGGCTTGCGTTGTACCTGCAGTTCGTCGTGGCCTGCTACGGCAGCGAGGGCAATGTGGGCAGGATTGAGGAGTGTGCCGGCGGGTACGAGGACGTCGCCGGCCCGGGCTTCTTCACCGGCTGGCCGTATATGCCGGCCGGGTAGCGTCTCGCCGGGTTTCGCGTCGGGTTTCAGTGAGAGCTGCAGCCCATATCCGGCGTCGAGGACCTGTCCGCTCTCTTTGCGAAGTACCGCTCCGGCACCTTCTGGAACCAGGCCACCGGTGGCAATGACGCTGGCTTGCCCCGGTGATAGCGGCAGCCCCGGCGTCGTGATCTCCCACGGCCCCCCGCCATGAATGGCCCAGCCATCCATGGCAGAGGACGCGTAGTGCGGAAGGTCCTGATACGCCGTCACATCAGTGGTGAGCACGTATCCGATCGCGTCCGCCAGTGGCACTGACGCTGAGGCGAGCGGAATAGCGCAATCGAAGGCCAGTTGCCGGGCTTCAGACCACGTTGGGGCAGGCATCCGCTCGCACGGCACATGGGATGTTGGCGAAGTGCCGCAGACGATTTCCTGCGCGAGCATGGATGCCCCCCCTTCCTGGTGTTTTTGCCTGTTAGGCCTTCACGTAGCCGTTCGGGTTCAGTACGAACTTTGTTGCCGCTCCGGCGTCGAACTCTGCGTAGCCGCGGGGAGCGTCCTCGAGGGGGATGGCTTGGGCATTGACTGCCTTGGCGATCTGGACCTTGTCGTGGAGGATGGCCATCATCAATTGGCGGTTGTACTTCATCACTGGGCACTGGCCTGTGGTGAAGGACAGGGACTTTGCCCAGCCGGTGCCCAGCGAGAGCGAGAGGGAGCCGTGCTTGGCTGCTTCATCGATTCCACCCGGATCGCCCGTGACGTAGAGGCCGGGGATACCCAGGGAGCCGCCGGCGGCGGTGATGTCCATAAGGGAGTTCAGCACGGTGGCTGGAGCCTCGTGCGAGGCGTCCCTTCCGTGTCCGCGGGCTTCGAAACCAACGGCGTCCACGCCGCAATCCACTTCCGGCACCCCGAGGATCTGCGCGATCTGCTCCTTCGGGTCGCCGTTGGAGACGTTGACGGTTTCACAGCCGAAGGAGCGCGCCTGTGCCAGCCGGTCTTCGTTCATGTCGCCCACAATCACGACGGCGGCGCCAAGCAACTGGGCGCCGACTGCGGCAGCCAGACCCACGGGGCCGGCACCAGCGACGTACACCGTGGAGCCTACGCCTACTCCGGCCGTAACGGCGCCGTGGAAGCCAGTGGGGAAGATGTCCGAGAGCATGGTCAGGTCCATGATCTTTTCCAGGGCCTGGTCGCGGTCCGGGAAGCGGAGCAGGTTCCAGTCGGCGTAGGGGACCAGTACGTACTCGGCCTGTCCGCCTACCCAGCCGCCCATGTCCACATACCCGTAAGCGCTGCCCGGGCGGTCAGGGTTGACGTTGAGGCAGATACCGGTTTTTTGCTCTTTGCAGTTCCGGCAGCGGCCACAGGAAATGTTGAACGGCACCGAGACGATGTCGCCCACCTTGATGAACTCGACGTCGGGACCCACCTCCACCACTTCACCGGTGATTTCGTGGCCGAGCACCAGGTTCTGTGGGGCTGTGGTGCGGCCACGGACCATGTGCTGGTCCGAACCGCAGATGTTGGTTGTCACAGTGCGGAGGATCGCGCCATGCGGTACCTTCCGGCCGACGTTGGCCGGGTTTACGCCCGGTCCGTCCTTGAGTTCGAACGTCGGGTAGTCGGTGTTGATGATTTCGACGACACCGGGTTCCTTGTAGGCGACTGCTCGGTTTCCAGACATGGACACTCCTTGGACATGTGGTGATACGGAAAATGAATGCTGCCCAATTGCCCGAGAGCGGTGCTTCGATGAGGAAATACCTCCCCAGGTTTCAGGCCACCGAAGCACCATTCACGGACAATTGGACAGTCTTTCTTTGCTTACGGCCGGGCCGCGCCCTGAAGCTCTACTGCTGCTCCTGCGGACGCCACGGTGTGGTCGTTCTCCACCGTGCTGCCACTGACGCCGATCGCCCCGATTACGGTGCCGTCCTCCCCTCGCAGGGGGATGCCACCCGGGAACGTAATGAGTCCGCCATTGGAAACCTCGATGTTGTACAAGGGTCCCCCCGGCTGCGAAAGCTCGCCGATTGCGCCCGTGGGCATGTCGAAGTAGCGGGCTGTGCGTGCTTTCTTGATGGAGATATCGATGCTGCCGAGCCAAGCCCCGTCCATGCGGGTGAAGGCCTTGAGGTTGCCTCCGGCGTCCACCACGGCGATGTTCATTGCTGTCTCGGTTCCGCGTGCGGCGTCGCGGGCCGCGGCTAGTACGGCATCTGCTTGGACTTGGGTGATATCAGACATTGTTTCTCCATTGATAGATGTCTTCATGAGGGCAAATTGCTCTTGGTGGGCGCGGGCTTAGGCGCCAGGTCTCCTAATATCTTTGACTCGATAGGAAAGATATATCAGTCACATACTATGGTATGTATCACACTGTGTCCAGACTCTTTCAAGCCCGTTCGAGTCGCACGATGACGGATTTGGACGTCGGCGTTCCACTGGTATCCGCAACCGAGTCCAGCGGTACAAGGACGTTGGTCTCCGGGTAGTAGGCAGCGGCGCACCCCTTGGGAGTGGAGTACGAAACGATGCGGAAGTCTTCTGCCTTGCGCTCAACTCCTTGGAATTCTGAAATCAGGTGGACCATCTCACCATCAGCAAAGCCCAGCTCGGCGATATCGGACTCGTTAATGAGGACCACCCTCCGCCCGCCGTGGATACCGCGGTAGCGATCGTCCTTGCCGTAGATGGTGGTGTTGTACTGGTCGTGCGACCGCAGCGTTTGGAGCACCAGCCGGCCAGGCGGGACCTTGATGTATTCAAGCTCGTTGCCTGTGAAGTGTGCTTTGCCTGACGCGGTATCGAACTTCCTGGCGTCGCGCGGCGGGTGCGGCAACACGAAGCCGCCCGGGTGCTGGATCCGCTCTTCGAAGTTCTCGAAGCCATCGAAGACGGCCTCGATGTGTTTGCGGATCAGCGAGTAGTCATCACGCATCGACAGCCACGCGGCCTTGGGGGCGTTGGGCAGGCGCACGGTGCCGTCGGTGAAGAGCCGGTGGGCAAGATTGCAGACAATGGCAACTTCCGAGTGGAGGTGCTCGCTGGCGGGCTTGAGGCGTCCCCGGGATGCGTGGACCGCGCTCATGGAGTCTTCCACCGTTACCCTCTGGTCACCGGTCCGCTGGGTGTCCTTCTCCGTGCGTCCGAGTGTTGGGAGGATCAAAGCCCGACGACCCGTGGACAGATGCGAGTGGTTCAACTTTGTGGAGATCTGGACGCTCAACCCGGTGTTGGCGAGCGCTTGTTCCGTAACCTCCGAGTCAGGGGCGGCACGAACAAAGTTTCCACCCATGCCCATGAAGAAGCGGACTTTTCCGTCTCTCATGGCGCGGATGGCGGCAACAGTGTCATAGCCGTGCTCCCGTGGTGACAGGAACGCGAACTCGTTGTCCAGCCGGTCATGGAATTTCTCCGGCATCTTCTCGAAGATGCCCATGGTGCGGTCGCCCTGGACGTTCGAGTGGCCGCGGACCGGGCAAACCCCAGCGCCGGGCTTGCCGATGTTTCCCTGAAGCAGCAGGACGTTTACGACGTCGCGGAGGGTGGGTACCGAGTGTTTGTGCTGGGTCAGTCCCATGGCCCAGCACACGATGGTGGCGTTCGAGGCCAGGAGCCGTTCGCCTGTGGCGTGGATCTGCTCCAGGGTGAGGCCTGTTGCTTCCACGATGTCGTCCCACTCCACCTTCTCCAGGAAACGCAGGTATTCGTCGATGCCCACGGTGTGGTCCTCGATGAACTTGTGGTCAAGGACGGTTTCCAGGCCCGGAGTCTTGCGACCGGCGGCTTCGGCCTCCAGGAGGTACTTACCCAGGCCCTGGAAGAGGGCTTGATCGCCGCCGGCACGGATCTGCAGGAAGTCATCCGTCAGCTGGGTTCCCACCACCATGCCTGCTACGTGCTGGGGGTTTTCAAAGTGCAGGAGTCCGGCTTCGGGAAGTGGATTGACGGACACGATGATCGCGCCGTTCTTCTTGGCTTTCTCCAGGGCGCTGAGCATGCGCGGATGGTTGGTACCTGGATTCTGACCGGCTACGAAGATGAGTGACGCCGTCTCCAGGTCGGTCAGGCTTACCGAACCCTTGCCGATGCCGATGGTTTCCACCAGCGCGGAGCCTGAGGACTCGTGGCACATGTTGGAGCAGTCCGGCAGGTTGTTGGTGCCAAGGCCGCGGACAAGGAGTTGGTAGACGAAGGCGGCCTCGTTCGAAGTGCGCCCAGAGGTGTAGAAGACGGCCTGATCGGGATGGTCCATGCCCCTGAGTTCCTCGGCCATGAGGTCATAGGCCTTGTCCCATTCGATGGGCGTGTAGTGGGTGGCGCCTTCATCGAGGAACATGGGGTGGGTCAGCCGGCCCTGCTGGCCCAGCCAGTAGTCATCGCGGGTCTTCAATTCAGCAATGGAGTGCTGGGCAAAGAACTCTGGCGTGACGCGGCGCCGGGTAGCTTCCTCGGCGACGGCCTTGGCTCCGTTTTCGCAGAACTCTGCTGCGTTCCGCTTCTCGTGTTCCGGCCATGCGCAGCCCATGCAGTCGAATCCATCGAGCTGGTTGACTGCCAGCAGCGTTTGCACGCTTCGCACCGGGCCCATTTGCTCCAGCGAGATCTTCAGTGCGTTGGCAACGGCTGGAATGCCGACAGCCTTTGTCTTGGGTTTGGTGACGGTCAGCTTTGACTCGTCGATGTTTTCACGGGGGGCTTTGGAAGCCATGCGATCTTCCCTTCAAATCTCGGTAGGCGGCTGAGGTCGTTGAAGCTGTAGACGTGGATGCCGGCAAACAGCGGATGGCCGTCGAGGGCCTGGTGAACTTCCCGGATCAGGCCGGAGCTGTCATAGTGCATGACATCACCACCGTGCAGGAGTGCCTTGGCCATTCCTGTGCCGCGGGCAAGCTTGAGTGAGCGTCCCACACCCAATCGTGCACCCATGGCCAGCAGCTTCTGCACGGACACGGGCCCGGGAACGCCCACCCACACCGGAAGCCGTGACCCGGCCTGGTGCAGCTCCTGCAGGTATGAGCTGATGGATTCCGTCGAAAAGCACATTTGCGTGACCATGGAGGACGCCAGGGGTGACTTGCCGGCCAGGCCGCTCCGCAACTGTTCTGCGCTCAGTTGTGGGTGGCCTTCCGGATAGCCGGCGATGCCAAGGGAGAATTCTTCCGAGAAAGCCTTGACGTCTTCCATGAGCTGGCCGCTCCAGGAATACGGGCCGGCAGGCGCACCGCGGTCCCCGGCAATGAGGAAAAGCTCCCGGACGCCCTCATCGCGCAATTGATGCAGGAACAGGTGCAGTTCTGCCTGGCTGGCGATGCTCCGGGCTGCCAGGTGGGGGACCACGCGGTAGCCCAGCCGGGCAAGCTCAATCGAGGCAGCGACCGTCCTGGCCGGACCGTGATGCGGCAGGCAGGTCACGCTGACCGTCCCCGGCGCCGCGTAGGCGCGAGGCAGTTGCCGGGCAAGGTCAGCGGAGGGACTCACCTCCAGGCGGATCGCCGTTTCCATGGCTAGCCAGCGGTTCCCGAAACCAAGGCTGGCTTCTCCAGAAGCCGTGCTTGTGCCCGGGCCGCTTCAGCGGTGTGGAGGAGCAGCAACGCCGTGGTTACTGAGCCCACCCCGCCGGGCACCGGCGTCAGGGCAGCCGCCACACCGGTGACACTGGCTTCGTCCACGTCTCCCACCAGGGAACCGTCGGGAAGGACGTTCGTACCGACGTCGATCACTACAGACGCCGGCGAAACGTGGCTGCCGGTCAGCAGTCCGGTCCGCCCTGCGGCGACAACCACGACGTCGGCGGGCCGGGTGTAGCGCTCAAGCGCCCCTGATTTGGAGTGGCAGATGGTGACCGTGGCGTCCTTTTCGAGCAGCAGCAGGGACAGCGGCTTTCCCACCACAGCGGAACGCCCGACGACGGCGACGTTCCGTCCCGCGAGCGGAACCTGGAAATGCTCAAGCAGTTCCACCACGGCCTGTGCGGTCGCAGGGGCGAAAGCGGGCTGACCCACAGCCAGGCGGCCAAGGCTGAGCGGGTTGGCGCCGTCAATGTCCTTTTCGGGAGCGATCAGCCCCACGAGTCCGTCTGTTCGAACGCCCGCGGGCAACGGAGTTTGAAGAATAATGCCGTTGACCGTTGGCTCCGCACTGAGGTCTTTCAACACGCTCGCCAGCACCTGTTCCGTGGCATCATGCCCAAGGTCCAGGATCCGGCAGCCTATTCCGGCGCGCTCCGCGGCGCGCTCAATGGACCGGACGTACCAGTGCGTGGACTCGTCGTCGGTGGCCACCACAACGGCCAAGGACGGGCGCTGGCCCTCATACTCGAGGAGGCGGGCCTCATCCTGCGCACGCTGCTGGATGAGGGCGGCCAACCCTTTTCCGGAAAGGACTTCAGTACTCACGCGAGGATCCTTTCGCGTACGCGCTTAACGAGGGAATCAGCTGCGAGGACCACCTTTTCCTCAAGGCCGTCTGTCTGTTCTGCCAAGCGTGAGCGGGCGTCGCCATCTTTGATGGCCACTACGTTGATGTCGATGTTGACACGTGCAGTCGTGGCTGCGGCACGTGCAGCATCGGCTGCTGCCGCGACGTCGCTGATGACATTGGGGTTGGCCATGTCAAAGAGTTCCGTGGCGAGTTCCACCACCTCACCGGCCAGCTTGATCAGCTGGGCAGGTGTGTGGGCGGCCTGGACCAGGGCATCCTGGATGCCTGCGGCGCGCATGGCCTTGAGTTCCTCGGTCCCGGACGGGAGTTTGTACGAATCAATAACTCGTTGGAAGGCGTGCTCATCGGCGTCTGCAAGGCGCAGCGCTTCAATAATCAAATGGTCTGCAGCGCTGGTGATGCGGGCAACGGGTTCTGCATGCTGCGCATACTTTTCACCCGTGGTGTACCTGGCGACCATGGCCACCAAGGCTGCGCCCTGGGCAGCGTGAAGGGCAGCGGCGGCTCCTCCGCCGGGGGTGGGCTGCCGCGAAGCGAGCCTGGCAAGGTAGTCGTTGATGGTTTCTGAACTGATCATGTGTCTTCCTGGGCTGGTTGACGAAGTAAGGCCGGGCTGAAGTAGAACGGGGTAAGACAGCGGCCCGGACACCGTTGCGAGGGGATGAGTCCGGGCCGCTGGCCAACCAAAGCGTCCGTCAGCCTTAGCCGCGGAGCCTGCTCATGGTGGGGTCGTACAGCGGGTCCTGGGTGACTGTCGCCTGGATACGGCGTCCGAAGTATTCGATCTCCACGGAATCACCAATCGAAACAGCGGCAGGAAGGTACGCGTACGCAATTGGCTTCTTCACCGAGTAGCCGTAGGCGGCGCTGGTGACGTAGCCGACCGCTTGGTCCTTGTAGAACACAGGTTCCTTGCCCAGTACCAGGCTGCGGCCGTCGTCGACCGTCAAGCAGCGCAAGCGCCGCGCAGAGCTTTCCTCAGTGCGTCCCTCAAGGGCGGCTTTGCCGACGAAGTTCTCCTTAGCCATCTTTACTGCGAAGCCGAGGCCTGCTTCGAAGGGGTCGTGCTCCGTGGTCATGTCACTGCCCCACGAGCGGTAGCCCTTTTCGAGGCGCAGTGCGCTAAAGGCGGCGCGTCCTGCGGCAATGACGCCGAACGGCTGGCCGGCCTTCCAGAGCGCATCCCACAGGCGCTGGCCGTTGTCCGCGCTGGTGTAAAGCTCCCAGCCCAGTTCACCAACGTAGGAAAGCCGCATGGCGGTAACGGTGACGCCGCCGATGGTGACCTGCTTGGAGCGGAAGTACTTCAGGCCGTCATTAGTGAAGTCGTCGCTGCTGGCGTTGCTCATGAGGTCGCGGGCCAGCGGACCCCACAGGCCGATGCAGCAAGTGCCACCGGTGGTGTCCCGAACCTGGACCCAATCGCCGGCGCTGCCGTTTTCAGTCTGGTGACGGGCAGCGCGCTCAAAGTAGGCGGTGTCAATGTTGCCATTGGCACCCAACTGGAACGTGTCCTCACTCAGGCGGGCCACGGTGATATCGCTTCGGATTCCACCGGCCTCATCCAGGAGCAGCGTGTAGGTGACCGCGCCGGGCTTCTTGGCCAGATCACCCGTGGTCAGTTCCTGCAGCAACTTCAGGGCACCGGGACCGGATACCTCAAGGCGCTTGAGGGGAGTCATGTCATACATGGCAACTGCGGTACGGGTCTTCCACGCCTCGGCTGCGGCGATGGGGGAGCTGAACATCCCGGACCAGGCGTCGCGGGCAGGCGGCTGCCACTCGTCAGGCATTTCCTTCAAAAGTTCAGCGTTGGCCTCGAACCAGTACGGGCGCTCCCATCCGCCACCCTCAAGGAAGTAGCCACCCAACTGCTTGTGCCGGGCATGGAAGGGGCTGACGCGAAGGTTGCGGGGGGAGAGCTTGGGCTGGAGCGGGTGCAGGACATCGTAGATTTCCACGAAGTTCTGCTGCGAAGTTTCGCTGACGTATTCAGGCGTCAGCTGGACTTCTTCGAAGCGGTGGATGTCGCAGTCTCCCAGGTCGATCTGCGACTTGCCGTCAACCAGTACCTCGGCAACGGCGCGGGCGATGCCGGCAGAGTGGGTGACCCACACGGCCTCGGCAACGAAGAAGCCGTCAACTTCCTTGGATTCGCCCACCAGGGAGCCGCCGTCCGGGGTGAAGGAGAAGATGCCGTTGAAGCCGTCTTCGATTTCGCTCTCACGCAGGGCCGGAAGGATCTGCTTGGTGGCTTCCCACGCCGGCAGGAAGTCCTCGAGCGTGAAGTCGAGGCGGGAGGGCATGTTGTGTTCGCTGATGCTGGAGGGCTCGTACTTGCCGAGTTCATCAAGATCCACGGGCATGGGGCGGTGGGCGTAGGAGCCAATACCGTAACGGTCACCGTGCTCGCGGTAGTAGAGGTCCTGGTCCTGATGGCGCAGGATCGGCAGCTGGGCGCCGTTGGGAAGTTCGTTCTTGCCCTTCTGGGCGGGAACCGGCGTCGTCTTTACATATTGGTGAGCCAGCGGCAGGAGCGGTACGGACATGCCGATCAATTCGCCGACCTTGGCGCCCCAGAAGCCGGCGCAGGAGACCACGATGTCCGCGGGGATGACGCCATCGGCGGTCTCGACGCCGGTCACGCGGCGGTTTGACTGCTCGATTCCAGTCACCTCGGTGTTGCCGATGTACTTCACGCCGGCGGCTTCAGTGCGCTTGATGAGCAACTGCACCGCGCGGGCTGCAAGCGCCAGGCCATCTGTGGGAACGTGAAGGCCACCAAGGATGTCTTCCTCGTTGATCAGGGGGTAGAGCTCCTTGCATTCCTCGCGGGAGAGGATCTTGCCGTCGATGCCCCACGACTGTGCGTAGCCGAGCTTGCGCTTCAGGTCAGCCAGGCGGGTCTCCGTAGTGGCGACTTCCAGGCCTCCCACCTGGTTGAAGCAGCTCTGGCCATCTTCGGTGAGGGAGAGCAGCTTTTCTACCGTGTACTTGGCGAACAGGGCCATGGACTTGGAAGGGTTCGTCTGGAACACCAGGCCCGGTGCGTGGGACGTGGACCCTCCGGGCATGTTCAGCGGCCCCTGATCCAGGACGGTGATGTTGTTCCAACCGCGGGTGACCAGTTCGTCGGCGAGGTTGGTGCCGACAATCCCAGCGCCGATGATGACAATGCGAGGCGTCGATGTCATGAAAGTTTCTCCTGCTGAAGTTCGTGTGTGTGGACGGTGGGAGGGTGGCTTACCGGAAAACCACTGTGCTGGTCTGATCCAGCAGCACGCGGTGTTCGCAGTGCCAGCGGACTGCCCTGGACAGTGCCAGGGCTTCGGCATCCTGGCCCACTGTTGAGAGTGCGTTGGGGCCATAGCTGTGGTCCACGCGGATGACTTCCTGCTCGATGATCGGGCCCTCGTCGAGGTCCGCGGTCACGTAGTGCGCGGTTGCTCCAACGAGCTTCACGCCACGGTCATAGGCCTGGTGGTAGGGGCGGGCGCCCTTGAATCCAGGCAGGAACGAGTGGTGGATATTGATGGCCCGGCCCTCGAGGGAGCGGCACAGGTTATCGGAGAGTACCTGCATGTAGCGGGCGAGCACCACCAGGTCGGCCTTGTATTCATCCACGAGTTCCAGGAGCTTTTGCTCCGCCTCGGCCTTGGTGTCAGGGGTGACCGGGATGTGGATGAAGGGCAGTCCGGCTGCCTCGGCCATGGCGCGGTGGGTTTCGTGGTTGGAAACGACAGCTACGAGGTCTCCACCCAGGCTGCCGCCGCGCCACCGGAAGATGAGATCGTTAAGGCAGTGTCCAAACTTGGACACCATGACCAGCACGCGCTTCTTGGTCTGGTCATGGAAGCTGAATTTCATGTCGAAGCGGTCAGCTATTGCACTGAACTCTTCCTCAAGCCGGTCCGCCGAGTATTCGGGGGAGCCGGAAAAGGCGGTGCGAAGGTGCAGCGTCTGGCGGATGCCGTCGTCGAACTGCTGGTGTTCGTCAATGTTGAAGCCGCGCTCAAACAGGAAGGTTGTGACCGCCTGCACGATTCCGGCGCGTTCGACGCACGACAATGTGAGTACGAACTTCTGTGCCTGCTCGTCTTTGAGCTCCGCGGGCTGCGGCAGGGTGCTTGTTGGTGAGTCTGTCGCCACGAGGGTCATGTCTCCTCCTTTAGATATATTCTTGGGTCCTGTACTGATATATTAGGATTGAGAAACAGCGTATACTGGTCTCAAGGACAGGTCAATAGGTTTTTCGGGAACTGCGGAAGGGGCTGGCACTGTGGCATTCGGAACTCTGGCAATCGCGGAGGACACCAGTAGGAAATCCTTGGCCGACGTCGCGTATGAGCGCTTGCGCGATCGGCTTTTGATGCTGGAGATCAAGCCCGGGGACCTCCTCAATGATGAACAGCTGGCGAAGGACCTCGGGATCGGGCGCACTCCGGTGCGCGAAGCCTTGAAGCGGTTGGAACTGGACCGCCTCGTGGTCACCTATCCGCGCCGTGGAACATTTGCCACCCGGGTTGAGGTAACGGACTTGGCCTTTATTTCCGAGATCCGCACGCAACTGGAGCCGCTGGCGGCAGCACGCGCGGCGCGGGTGGCTTCTGCGGCTACGAGGGAGCACCTGCGGGACGTCATGAAGGCCGTGGAGGCCTTTGACGTGGCCGGCGCGTCGGTTGTGGAAACCCTGCGCCTGGACGCCAGCGTCCATCAGGGCATCTACTCGGCCGCCGCGAATCCTCATCTCGAGGATGTCCTGATCCGCTATGACAACCTTGCCACCCGAATTTGGTGCATGGTCCTGGATCGACTGCCGGACCTCGAGCATCACGTCCGCGAACACCTGGACCTCCTGCGCGCGGTCATTGATGGTGACGAGGAAAAAGCCGCGGAGTTGGCAAAGGAGCACGTCACGGGCTTTGAGCACGCCGTCCGCACGGCACTCTTCGCCGCCTAGGAATTTGCCTCGCGTTATGGCGGGATTGACTCCCCGCTTCGGCGATTGCATACTGAACTCTAACTAATATATCACCCGGATATCAGGCGTCTCCTGGCTCATAGCCGGGCGTGCAGTTCCGGGCGCTTGTGATGAAATCGCAGGCTTCAGTCCCTTGGAGTATCACGTGACCTTTAGACCACGCCCTTTCGAACCCATCACGCTAACTGGCTCCGGCCGCGTTAAGCGGGGTATGGCGGAGATGCTCAAGGGCGGCGTCATCATGGACGTCGTCAATGCCGAGCAGGCCCGCATCGCCGAGGACGCCGGTGCCGTAGCCGTCATGGCGCTCGAGCGCGTACCCGCCGATATCCGCGCCCAGGGCGGCGTGTCCCGCATGTCCGATCCGGACATGATCGATCAGATCATCGGCGCCGTGTCCATCCCGGTCATGGCCAAGGCCCGCATCGGCCACTTCGTCGAAGCCCAGGTCCTGCAGGCCTTGGGTGTGGACTACATCGACGAGTCCGAGGTCCTGACCCCGGCCGACTACGTGAACCACATCGACAAGTGGAACTTCACCGTCCCGTTCGTCTGTGGCGCCACCAACCTTGGTGAGGCGCTGCGCCGCATCAACGAAGGCGCGGCAATGATCCGTTCCAAGGGCGAAGCCGGCACCGGGGATGTTTCCAACGCCACCGGCCACATGCGCCAAATCCGCGCCGAGATCGCCAAGCTCGCAGCCCTTCCCGAGGACGAGCTGTATGTTGCGGCGAAGGAACTGCAGGCCCCGTACGAACTCGTCAAGGAAGTAGCCGCCACCGGCAAGCTCCCGGTGGTGCTGTTCACCGCTGGTGGCATCGCGACCCCGGCTGACGCTGCGATGATGATGCAGCTCGGCGCGGACGGCGTGTTCGTAGGTTCCGGTATCTTCAAGTCCGGCAACCCCGCAGAGCGCGCTGCCGCCGTCGTGAAGGCCACCGCCTACTACGACGATCCCGACGTCATCGCCAAGGTCTCCCGCGGCCTGGGCGAAGCCATGGTCGGCATCAACGTCGACGAAATCCCGCAGCCCCACCGCCTGGCAGAACGCGGCTGGTGACGTGCGATGTTGGGGGCGAAGCCGGACAGGACAATCACCGGGCGCGGCCTGCGCAAGGACTGGGCACAGTTAACAGGCCATACAGTGGAGGTCTGGCTCTCGGACGACCTTGTCATGACCGGCGTGGTGGAGCAGGCGTCCGACGACGACTCCGTCCTTTGGATCGCAGCTGCCGGTGCATCCACAAGGAGGCTGTTCGATAAGTCAACCGGTTATCAGGTCTGGGTGTGATGATTGTCGTCCTTGCCTGATCCAAACTACTGTCAGTTCTCTGCGACCCGAGAAAGGAACCGATTGTGGTTCATAAAGTAAAAGCTGTCATCGCGAAGGAAAAGAACGCTCCGGTTACTTTGGAGACCATCCTGGTACCGGATCCAGGGCCGGGTGAGGCGCTGGTGGATATCCTCACCTGCGGTGTGTGCCACACGGATCTGCACTACCAGCAGGGCGGCATCTCGGACGATTTCCCGTTCCTTCTCGGCCACGAGGCCACAGGCGTGGTCAGCGCGGTGGGCCCGGATGTCACGGACGTCGCCCCCGGCGATAGGGTCATCCTGAACTGGCGTGCGGTGTGCGGTCAATGTCGTGCCTGTGCCAAGGGCCAGCCGCAGTACTGCTTCAACACCCACAACGCCACGCAGAAGATGACGCTGGAGGATGGCACCGAGCTTTCGCCCGCACTGGGAATTGGCGCCTTCGCCGAGAAGACCCTCGTGGCCGCGGGTCAATGCACCAAGGTAGATGATTCGGTGGATCCTGCTGCAGTAGGTCTGCTGGGATGCGGCGTGATGGCCGGCATCGGTGCGGCCATCAATACCGGTGAGGTCAAGCGCGGCGAGTCCGTGGCCGTCATCGGGTGCGGTGGCGTAGGCATTGCCGCGATCGCCGGCGCCAAGCTGGCCGGTGCCACTACCATCATTGCCGTGGATATCGATGCCAACAAGGTGGACATGGCCAAGTCCCTGGGAGCCACCCACGGAGTGAACTCCAGCATCGAGGATCCCGTAGAAGCTATCCGGGCCCTGACGGGAGGCAACGGCGCAGACCTGGTGATTGACGCCGTCGGACGTCCCGAAACGTACAAGCAGGCTTTCTATGCCCGCGACCTCGCAGGCCGCGTTGTCCTGGTTGGCGTCCCTTCGCCCACCGCCACACTGGAGCTGCCGCTACTGGATGTCTTCGGCCGCGGCGGTTCCTTGAAGTCCTCCTGGTACGGCGACTGCCTGCCTTCCCGCGACTTCCCGATGCTGGTGGAGCACTACAAGCAAGGCAACCTGAACCTGGACGCCTTCGTGACAGAACGCATCACGATCGACCAGGTCGAGGAAGCCTTCGCCCGGATGCAGGAGGGCAAAGTCCTTCGCTCCGTCGTGGAAATCGAGCCGGCGGTGGCGCTCTGATGGCCGTCACCGTACAGAACCGGGTCACCTCCGGAACGTTTTCGCTCGACGGCGGAACCTGGGACGTGGACAACAACGTCTGGATTGTTGGGGATGAGCAGGAATGCGTCATCATCGATGCCCCGCACGATGCCCGGGCAATCATCGAGCAGGTGCAGGGCCGCAGAGTCCTGGCCATCCTGCTGACCCACGCCCACAATGACCATATTGGGGCCGTGCGGGAGGTTGCTGACGCGGTTCAAGCACCCATCTACCTGCATCCCGAGGACCTGGTTTTGTGGGAGCAGGTCTATCCGGACACCACGCCGGACAGGTACCTCAGCGACGGCGACATTTTCACTGTCGCGGGAGCTGAATTGCGGGCCATCCACACACCGGGCCACTCGCCGGGGTCCACGTGCTTCCTGCTGGAGGAACAGGACACGGTCTTCACCGGAGACACCCTGTTCAACGGTGGTCCGGGAGCAACCGGGCGGTCCTACAGCGATTACCCCACCATCCTGGCATCCATCCGGGAACGGCTGCTGACCCTTCCCGCTCACACGGTGGTGCGCACCGGGCATGGGGACAACACCACCATCGGAGCCGAGCGCGAGACGCTGGCCCTTCTAAAGCAGGACTAAGCGGCCGACTACCGGAGTCCCGCACTGTGCGCCAAAGCGATGGCCTCAGTGCGGGACCGGACGTCGAGCTTCCGGAAGAGGTTCCGGATATGAAATTTCACAGTATTTTCGCTGACATTCAGTTCAGCGGCGATGGCCCGGTTACGTTGGCCGGCCGCCAGTAATTGCAGGACTTCCAGCTCCCTTGCCGCAAGGCCCCAAGCCGCCACATCCCCTGCCGGTGCCGAAGGCGGATCCAGCGGCAACACCACCGAAATGTCGGCTCCCCAGCCCTGCATGACGTCCAGGCTCATCCTGCCGTTAACAGCTTGCACGCGTTGGCGCAGGCGTTCGATGTTGGGAGCCTCGGGGGATAGCTCGCCCCTGCCGTCGTCACGGACGTTGATGAGCAGGTTCTCGCCATCGCAGTCCCACTGTGCCCGGACACGATGCACGTCAGGTTGCTCGGCGATGGCCAGGACCAGGCCCCGAACCACGGCGCGGGCGGCGTGGGCTACTTCCCCCGGCAATGCCCTGCCGTTCGCAGGCGGTTCGATGAACTGGATATCGATGTTGCTGAAGTGCATCAGGGGACGGAGGTCCTCGCGAAGCCTTTCGAACGCCGTGCTGACCGGTTCCTCCACAAGATCGCTGGTGCGGTCGTTCAAGGTCCGCAGGCTGATCAGGGCCTTGACGGTCATGTCCGTGACGGCCGTACGGGCTGCGTGGTCGTCCATGGAGTTGGACCTCAACGCCGCGAGCACAGTTTCCAATGTGGTGGAGTGCTGATCCACCAACTCTGCGGTTACGCGGATCCGCTCCGCTGATGCGGCGCGGGATTCCAGAAGGTACGACGGCGGCGCGTCAGAGACCTTCTCCTGGATACGGGCCGCTGTGAGTCGCCAAAGGTAGGAGAGGACACGCTCGGCATCTTCTGACTGGCCTTCCCCAGGATCGGTGAGGACCAGGAGTGCGTTGCTCGGCGCGTAGCCCAAGGCCAGTACCTCCCGCTCTTTCCCCGCGATAACAGCCTTGGCCCGCCACGGGTCCCCGCCTGGAATCGCGGCCCTTACGCGGTCCAGTTCCGGGATGGAAACCCTGCTGACAATGCTTTCCTCGCCCGCCTTCTTTTGCGGGCGGCCCGTGCAGTCCTCGGTAAATATCACCAGGGCGCTGGACTTGATGAAGGGTGCAAGGGCAGTACGCAGGCTCTCTGCAATACGCATCAGGGGTGCCTGCGCGATGTCTGCGATGGCGTCCAGAAGTTGCCACGGAAGGGCCCCGGTATCCGGGCGGCGTTTGCTCTCTGTCAGCTGGGTCATGGATGCAGCCTAAACGAAGTGACGCCACGTTAACTACCCAAAAGGGTGGTATGAACTGCTCGTTTTCGGCGTTCCCCCTACCCGAACTGCCCGGAAGACTTGTCTATAGGCCCGAAAGGCTTGAGCACCTATCCACGAAGGAGTGAATGTGAACGTCACCGCAGAAACAGCAACTGCCACGAGCGCGGACGTAGCCGGCAATGTATCTCTGATCCTCGGCGAAGTCGCTGACACTACCTCTGGCATTGACTACGCTCAGTTGGCCCATCTTGCGGACAGGATCAAGGGGGCTGGGCGTGTGTTCCTTGCAGGAGCCGGGCGTAGCGGCCTGGTCCTCAGGATGGCGGCAATGAGGCTGATGCACCTGGGCCTGACCGTCCACGTTGCCGGGGACACCACCACGCCAGCCATCAGTTCCGGAGACCTTCTGGTGGTCGCGTCCGGTTCAGGTACGACGTCCGGTGTGGTCAAAGCTGCCCAAACCGCACTTGAAGCAGGTGCACAGGTTGCTGCCATCACCACCAATGCCTCCTCGCCCTTGGCGGGGCTGGCCGACGCCGTGGTGATTATCCCGGCGGCCCAAAAGACGGACCACGGTTCAAACATTTCGCGCCAGTACTCCGGCAGCCTCTTTGAGCAGGCGCTGTTCCTTGCCACGGAGTCGGTTTTCCAGACCCTTTGGGACGCCGCCGACGAACCCGCCGAACAGCTCTGGCTGCGTCACGCCAACCTCGAGTAAGCCCAACCGCTACCTACTTGAGACCGCACCAACTCACCAACAACCCACAAAGAAAGTAAGAACAACACTATGAAACTTCAAGTCGCACTGGACCTCCTCACCACCGAGGCAGCCCTGGAACTGGCCGGCAAAGTAGCCGAGCACGTCGACATCATCGAGCTGGGCACGCCGCTGATCAAGGCAGAGGGCCTCTCCGCAGTGACCGCGATCAAGGAAGCACACCCCAGCAAGATCGTCTTCGCCGACATGAAGACCATGGACGCTGGAGAACTCGAAGCCGACATCGCCTTCAAGGCCGGCGCCGACCTCGTCTCAGTGCTCGGAACGGCGGATGACTCCACCATTGCAGGTGCAGTCAAGGCAGCCCAGACGCACAACAAGGGCATCGTGGTAGACCTGATCGGCGTTGCTGACAAGGTCACCCGTGCAAAGGAAGCCCGCGCTCTCGGGGCCAAGTTCATCGAGTTCCACGCTGGCCTGGACGAGCAAGCCCAGCCTGGCTTCGACCTTCGCGGCCTCCTTAATGCCGGCGAACAAGCCCGCGTACCGTTTTCGGTTGCAGGCGGCGTCAACGCCTCCACCATCCAGGCCGTGCAGTTGGCCGGTGCCGACGTAGCCGTGGCCGGTAGCGCCATCTACAGCGCCCTTGATCCGGAACTGGCCGCCAAGGAACTCAAAGCAGCCATCCAGTAAGGCCTTCAGCCCAATAACGGTCGCCGCCCGGAAGATACCCCTCAAGGGGTACTTTTCCGGGCGGCTCCTTTTTGGGGCTCAGTTATCCGGCTTCCTAAGGTGCGCCTCTTCTATGAGGTCGGTGAGCCATGGCCGCTGCCGGCGATGAACCGTGAGACCTTCCGGGATGCCGTGGACAGCAGCATCCGTTCCTGAGGCATCAATCGTGATCCGTGCATTTCCCATGGGGGCGTTGCTGATGTGGAGGTCCCCGAAGGACGACGGCAGCACGGGGTCAAGCCAAATACCGCCCAAGGAAATGTGGGTGTCGTAGCGCATCAGGCTTGTCACCAGGTGGATGGGGGTAGTGGCAGCCCATGCCTGGGGTGAGCAGGCGGTTGGATAGGGGACTGGTTCTGTGAACTGTGAGCGATCAAAGCCGCAGAACAACTCGGGGAGCCTGCCACCGGAATACTCCGCCGCTTCCAGCAACGCGGTTGCGATGCGCTGTGCTTCCTCTATGTAACCGTAGCGGAGGAGGCCGGACATGATGATGGCGTTGTCATGCGGCCACACCGAGCCATTGTGGTAGCTGGCAGGGTTGTACGCGCCCATGTTGCTTGCCAGTGTCCGCACTCCCCAGCCGCTGAACATCTCGGGAGACATCAGGTGTTCCACCACAGAGGGGACCTTGTCCTCGTCAAGCAGGCCAAACCACAGGCAGTGCCCCATATTGGAGGCGCAGGCATCCACCGGCCGCTTATCGCGATCCAGTGCCACGGCGTAATAGCCTTTGTCAGGAAGCCAGAATTGCTCGTTGAACCTCCGTTTCAGGTCATCGGCGCGTTCGCGCATTTCCTCGGCCAAGGTGAAGTCTCCGTCGTCGTACGCGATCCAGGACCGTGCCACATAGGCGCCGTGCACGTAGGCCTGGACCTCGCAGAGCGCAAGCGGCGGTTCGGCGATGGTGCCGTCTGCGAAGTTGATGCCGTCCCAGGAATCCTTCCAACCCTGGTTGATGAGCCCGTGTTCGTTAGGCCGCGCGTACTCAACAAAGCCGTCCCCATCCCGGTCACCGTAGTCGCGGATCCAGGCAAGAGCGCGGTCCGCGTTTGGAAGCAGGGCGGAAATGGTTTCCTTGCCGAAGCCCCAACGGCTGACCGAACCCAGGACAATCACAAACAGCGGTGTGGCATCAACGCTGCCGTAGTACGCTGACTGGCCGCCCATGGCCAAGCCGCTGGTGACGTCGAGCCGGACTTCGTGCAGGATCTTCCCCGGCTCTTCTTCGGTTTCCGTATTCACCACGCTGCCTTGCCGGTCAGCCAAGGTCCGGAGCGTACCCAAAGCCAGTGATGGGTCCACTGGCAGGGCCATTTCTGAAGCCCAGAGCGAGTCACGGCCAAACAACGTCATGAACCAGGGGGCGCCGGCCGCCACCACCACCCTGTCGGGATGTTCCGGGTCCTGGATCCGGAGGGCGCCGAGGTCTTCATAGCTTCGGCGCAGCGTGCTTTCGATGGAGTGGTTGCTGATCTGCAACGCAGGGATCCTGGCCACCCACTCCTGCCTCCGCCTGTCGCTGGGGGAGAGCTCGCCCTGGCTTGGATGCGTGAAGGGCACCGGCGTCCCGGCCCCATCAACGGTGGGCACTACGCTCACGCGGGTACTCCAGCTCCCGAAAGGTGGAATCTTCGCGGTGAAGCCCAAAGCCTTTGCGCCCGCGCCGGCACCTTCGGCCTGGATCACGACGCTTTTTCGAATCCCCTCCCATTTGCCGCGAATTTCCAAGGAGTTGCCTTCGGGCAGCCGGGTCTCTGTCCATTGACGGGTGATCCGGGCTTCCTTCACCTCAAAGAGGTCCGCGAAATCAGACTCGACCGTCAGCAAGATTCGGCAATCCGCCGCTTTGGTGGAGTAATTCCGGACTGTGATCTTCTCCAGGATTCCGGCCCCGACCTCGCGCAGCCGCTCCACCAGCAGCGGACTGTCCGCATATCCATCGGAACGGGGCACCCGGCAGGCAAAGAGCGCCCGGTAGGGTTCCTTGGTTTCCGCGGCCAGTGGCTCAAGCGGTTGTCCGTTGACCGTCAATTCCCATTTGGACAGGATCCGGGTGTCGAGATGGAAGACACCCTGCGGTAGCTCCGGGCGGATGTCTCCATTGGCAGCAGAAATGCAGAATGACGAGCCCTCCACCAGCGTGACCGTGCCGGAACCAAGGGGCCCGGCGGCAGTATCGGCATTCCATCCAGCCACGTCTGTGCCTCCAATCAGGGTGGAACGATGCCCCCGCAAACCGTTTGCCAGGCTCGCCTGGAGCCGCGCGCAGACGTTATGTGTGGACGTATCCGAAGCTACGCCGATGCGGCGGTGGGCACCAGAGGTCCGAAGGTCCGTTTGACCGTGTCGCCGCAGAATGCAATCCAGCGTTAACCTACTTTCCGGTACGGGAGAACCTCAGGAGGGCTATAGTGAGGGAACAGGACATTCGCTGATGCAGCCCGGCGGCCCCTTTTTTCTTCCGCCACCGGAGGCCCCGCAATGACCGACACCCAAATCAGTAGTTTTCTGAGTGACTGTGTGGTGTTTGATGACGACACCGAGGAGGGCTTGGACTTTGACACCCTCTACGGCCTCTATATCAGTTGGTGCGTCCTTGGACGCAAAGTACCCATTCCTGATTCCGCTTTCAGGACCGCCCTTGAACTTGAAGGACTGCGTGCCAGGAAAGATCATGGCCAGCGCATCTACCCCGGACTGAACATGGTAGGCCCCGCAGCCAGGGACTACGTGATGAACAGCGTTCCCGTCTGGACTGAAACTGAGGCCAGCGTGACAGACTTGACCCAAATAGACGAACGCTCGGTTCCTTCCCTGAGTTAAGCGCTCTGAGTTCCGAGTTTGTTGTTAGCTGATGCCCTTAGGATGCCTTCCTAGGGGCATCAGCTGTATAGAAACTCGAAAGAGAGTAGTAACTTGAAGCCGTCCATCATCTGGTTCCGCGACGACCTGAGGATTAGGGACAACCCTGCCTTGCGTGCCGCCGTCGATGATGGTGCGGCGGTGGCCCTGTACATCCTGGACGAAGAATCGCCCGGCATCCGGCCCCTCGGCGGTGCCGCGCGGTGGTGGCTGCACCACTCGCTGACCGCTCTTCAGGACGATCTTGCGGCGCTCGGAGTACCGCTGCTATTTCGCCGTGGATCCGCTGCTCCTATCGTTCAGGAAATCACGACGGCGATCGGCGCCGGCGCGCTGTTCTGGAACCGCCGGTACGGCGTGGCAGAGCGGACCGTCGACGCCGGCATCAAGGCCTGGGCGCGCGACGCCGGCATGCACGTGGAGAGTTTTCAAGCGTCCCTGCTTCATGAGCCGTGGGAGGTAACCACCAAGACGGGCGGGCCGTACAAAGTTTTCACCCCATTCTGGCGGACTGTCTCAGCCCAGGACTTTCGGGACCCGTTGGCAGTGCCGGACGAAGGGCGAGGCTACGCTGGCACGTTGCCGGCCCATGACGAGCTGGCGTCATGGCACCTGCTGCCCACCACCCCGGACTGGTCCGCAGGGTTGCGGGAGGCATGGACGCCCGGATCGGCTGCCGGACACCAACGGCTCAAGGAATTCGTGGCGGGTGGACTCACCAATTACGACGAAGGCCGAAATCGCCCGGACATCGATGGCAGCAGCTGCCTCTCACCGTACCTGCGGTGGGGTGAGCTCAGCCCGTTTGAGGTATGGCACGCGCTGGCTTCCAACAGGTCGGAGAGCACAAGTATTTTCGCCTCCGAGCTCGGCTGGCGCGAATTCTGTTGGCACCAGTACTTCCACAACGCGGATCTTGCCACAGCGAACCTGCGCAAGGAGTTTGACCGCTTCCCCTGGGCTTGGCCCAATGACGATGGCGGTGGTTCCCGCCCCGCTAACGCGCACACCGGTCACGAGTCTGCCGCCGAGGAGCTTCGAGCCTGGCAGCGGGGACGCACGGGTTTCCCTCTGGTCGACGCCGGGCAGCGCCAGCTTTGGCAGATGGGTTGGATGCATAACCGGGTCAGGATGATCGCGGCGAGCTTCCTGGTGAAGAACCTGGGCATCCATTGGCAACTCGGCGAGCAGTGGTTCTGGGACACGCTGGTGGACGCTGATCCGGCGTCCAACCCTGCCAACTGGCAGTGGGTGGCGGGCTCAGGGGCGGATGCTTCGCCGTTCTTCAGGATCTTCAATCCAGAGGCCCAGCGCATCAAGTTCGATCCCCAGGGAAAGTACATAGCCCGCTGGATCCCGGAGTTCGGCACGCCGGATTACCCGGAGGAAATCGTGGATCTCAAGACCACCCGGCAGGATGCCCTAGCGGCCTACAAGGGACTCAAAGAGGTGCACTAGCTGGTGGGCAAAAAGGGCCTGGACCCTGGCGCGTCCCGTTGTTGAGCGTTTGTGGCTCCGTTGTGTTAATCGTAGGTTTCGACGCCAGTGAGACGTTGTTCTTCGATGTCGAGCCTGGTTTGGATTCGGCGTGCAACGGTGTCATCGACGGTGCCGGCGAGGCGAAGGGCCAGGAGGACTTCACGCTTGGTTTCGAGCAGGGCCTGGCGGAGTTTCTTCTCCTCCTCCCGCGACTGTGTGGTGTTGTCCATCTCAGAGCCACCGTGCAGAGCTTGTGCCGCATCCAGGTGGCTCTGGTACTCGTCCGCCACCCGGCCCCGGACCTCGGGTGTGATTCCGAGATGCTCCGCGAGATCGTCAACGGCTTTGACCGCTGCTGAGGAGATCGCAACTTCTGCGAGACGATGCTCCTCCTCTTCGGGCTCATCGGGCAGCCGGGCCCAGCGGACCACCGCGGGCAGCAGCGGCCCTTGGACCAGCATGGTCAGTACGATCACCCCTGCGCTGATGAAAATGATGTCCTCGCGTCCGGGCAGCGGGGTTCCGTTGCTCAGCAGCGATGGCACGGATAAGGCGATAGCCAAGGACACCGCCCCCCGGAAGCCTGCGATGGAGCTGACCACACGGGCGCGATATGACATTCGGCGTTTGCGTTGGGAAGGGCGTCGGTCCAAAAGCCGGATGAGCGCAATACTCACTGTCTGGAACACGAATCGGATCACGATCAGTGTGGCCCATACGGCGACAGTTGACACTAGGAGCCGGCCAACGTCCCGTGGTTCAATCCCGTGGACGGCAGCTTGGACCTGAATGCCGATGAGAATGAACAAGGATCCGTTGAGCAGGTAGGACCCCAGCGGCCACGCGGATTCAGTCTGGCGGCGGGATGCTGCCGTGCTGATCCGCCCGGATGTGAAGGAGACGATTAACCCCGCCATAACGACGGCCAGCACTCCGGAGGCCCCGACGGCTTCAGCCAGCAGAAAGGCAGCGAACGGGGTTATCAACAGGGCAATGTTGATGATGAGGGGGTCGCTGATCCGTTTCAGAAGCTGATAAGCTGCTCCGGCGACGAGCACCCCTGCCACTGCTCCTCCCAGATACGAGAGCGCGAACAAGCCGGCAATATCGATCGGTACATAGTTGCCGCCCATTGCCAGGCCCACGGCGATGGCGTACAGGACCAGGGCGGTGCCGTCATTAGTCAGGCTCTCTGCCTTGAGCAGCATGAAGTTACGGCGCGGAAGCATCCGACCCAGAGCTGCCACTGCCGTGGCATCCGGCGGAGCGAGGGCTGCTCCGAGAATCAGAGCGGCACTCCAAGGCAGACCCAGAACGTGTGCCACACCCGCTGCGGCGAGGGCAGAAGCGACCACCAGCAGGGTGCTCATGATGACGATGCCACGCAGGTCCCGGCGTATGGAACGGAGCGAGGTCGTGAGGCTTTCCCAGAACAGCATGACGGGCAGGAAGATCAACAGCACAGTTTCCGGTGGCAGCTCGATGTGGCGCAACTGCGGTACAAAGCCAAGCAGAAGGCCGAAAACGAGCAACAGCAAAGGAGCGGCGATGCGCAGCCGCGGAGCCAAAATGGCCCCCGCGAGCACACTGACGCCCAGAAGCACAACGGTCTCCAAACCCTCCATCAAGTCCTCCTCATTCCTTCTGGGATCCTGTGGAGCCTGCCGCCACCATGGTCAGGCCTGGCTACCAGGTCGACGCGACAGTTCGTGCGACCAACCATTCCTCTCCCCGCGGCTCGAACCAGGAACGAAGCGTCAATCGCCATGTGGCCCTTGATCCCCAGATCGTTGCGTCCGTGAGCGTCCGGGCGATCAGCCCGGGTGCAGTCCCCACCGGGCTGGAAGTTGCCTCGACTGTCTCCATCCGGTGGTACTGCATCTCGCCTGATGCGATGGCCTCCAGCCATTCAGCCTTGGACTGCACGTACCCGGTCATGTGGGTCAGTGTAAATTCCTCAGCGAGAAGGCCATCCAGTTCCTCGATGTCACCGGCCACCATCGCCTCGCACATAGTCTCAAAGAGTGAACCGATTGATGTATTGCTCACGATGGGTTCCCTCGCCGCGTTTGGGCAGTAGGTTCGTTTGCTCCTCCGGAGTCGGATACCAGTGTGGTGCGCATGTGGGGTCTCCTTACCTTGTTCATCGCGGTTTTCACTCCCTACCGGTCAGGGACCGGTAGGGAGTGCATGTCACTAACCCTATGGACCTGTAGGCGTTCCGGTTCAGCTGGCGTTTGCGCCCTCCAATACGCGCACTGGTACCGGAGTTTTGGGGGGTCGGCGGGAGGCGAGGTCGGCGGGCAGGATCAGTGCCGCGGTGACGGCCAGGGACAGGAACAGCAGGATGCTGCCGGTAGTTAGGGCTGCACTGACCTGCGCGGCCAGATGTGGTGCGGCAGGGCCCCCAGCGGGAACGGTAGCTGCGGCCGCGACCGCGATGCCCAAGCCCAGGCACGTGCCCACCTGGTGGAAGGTGTTCAGCAAGCCGGAGGCCGCACCAGCGTCGGAGGCGGGGGCACCCACGATCCCGAACGATGTTAAAGGGGCGAAGGTAAAGCCCTGGCCAGCACCGATGAGAACCATCGGCAGGGCAACCCCGGTCCAATAGCTGGAGCCGGGTCCGGCAAGGCTGAGCCAGAACATGCCGACGAGGGTAATCAGGATGCCGGCCAGCAGGGCCACCGAGCCTGGCATCCGCCGCACTAGTGGCGGGATGCACATGGCGACGGCGAAGTTCACGGCCGTCATGGGCAGGAATCCGAGACCCGCCTGCAGCGGGTTGAAGCCGAGGACTTCCTGCATGAATTGGGTGGTGAAGAAGAAGAACCCGATCATGGCACCCAGGTAAAGGAAACGTGCGACGTAGGCGCCGGTGCGGCGACGGCTCGCGAAGAGGTTGAGCGGCATGATGGGCTGGGTTGCCCTACGCTCGATCAGCACGAAAACGACCAGAAGAAGGAGCCCGACGGTCACAGCCGTGGTAGTGATTGGGCTGGTCCAGCCCGCTTCGGCGGTATGAATGATGCCGAACACCAGCGCACCAACGCCCAAGGTGGCGCTGAGCGCGCCGAACACATCGAATTGACCACTGGCACGACCGGTTTCGGGGAGGAGCCGGGGAGCAAGGGCGATCATCAATGCTCCGATCGGGACGTTGACGAAGAACCCGGCCCGCCACGAAATCCAGTGCGCCAGTGCACCGCCGAGTACCAATCCGAGGCTGGCGCCGATCCCCGCGGTAGCCCCGTAGAGGGATACGGCCCGGGTGCGCTCACGCCCTTCAGGAAAGCTCGCCGTCAGCAGGGACAGCGACGCGGGCGCCACGATCGCTGCCCCTATTCCCTGGACCGCCCGGCCGGCGATTGCCCACCATCCGGCCGGGGCGAGCCCGATCAGCAGCGACGCGAGTGAAAAGACCACCAGCCCGAACACGAACACGCGGCGTCGGCCTAATAAGTCCCCGGCCCGGGCGCCGAGGAGCAGCAGGCCGCCGAAGACCAGTGTGTATGCATCCTGCACCCAGGTCAGCTCGCCCGTGGTCAGCTGCAGCTCGGCTTGGAGGCTGGGCAGGGCGGTGAAGATCACCGAATTGTCCAGCAGGATCATGAAGTAGCTAGCAAGAATGATCGCCAGGATCGCTGCGGGGTGCGGGGGAGCGGTGGGTGCAGGTTTCATGCATCCATGCAACCGCCATTCCACAAGGGGCGGGAGTCTCTGACGTACAGGGTAATGCCAGTGCCTCCCCGGCCCCGAAGTCCCGGCGTAGCGTGGACGCCACGATACACAACGACGACGTGCGGAAGTTCCTCATCGTCGCAGTCCTCAGGGCCACGGCCGAGGCAAAGGAGAACACATGAACAACCGCCCGTCCACGGTGCTGATCGCCGGCGCCACTGGAAGCATCGGACGCCACGCCGTCACCGAGGCACTGCGCCAGGGCTACACGGTTCGCGCCCTTGTTCGCGATCAGGCCCGCGCCGCCCGCATCCTTCCTGACGGCGTCGAGCTCGTCGTCGGCGACCTGACCCGCCCGGAAACCCTCGGCCCTGCGGTTGAAGACGTGGATTCAATCGTCCTCACCCACGGATCCACCACCAGTGAACGGGACGTGCGGGATAACGACTACACAGGCGTCGCCAACATCCTCCGCGCGCTCAACGGACGACGTGTTCGGATCGCCCTGATGACAGCCGTCGGCACCACCCGGCCCGGGGTCGCCTACGCCATCTGGAAGCTGCGCGGCGAGCGGCTCGTCAGGGCCAGCGGCAACCCTTATACCATCGTCCGGCCAGGCTGGTTCGACTACAACCAACCTGACCAGCGCACCATTGTCATGCTCCAGGGCGACAAACGGCAGGCCGGGTCACCGGCTGACGGGGTCATCGCCCGCGACCAGATCGCTCGCGTCCTCATCGATAGCCTCCGCATCGAAGCTGCCAACCACAAGACGCTGGAGCTCGTCGCCGACCAAGGCCGCGAACAAGAAGACCTCACCCCAGTCTTCGACGCTTTGACTGCTGACCGGGACGGGTCCTTGGATGGGGTCCAGGACACCGTCAACCTCCCGGTGGCTAACGAACCGGAAAGATTCCGCGAAGATTTCGACGCTGTTTCCGCAAGCAGGAGCCGAAGCGGGGCCTAGTCTCTGCCCCGGGACCGAAAGGGTTTGGGTTATTCCGCGGCCGGAAAACCTCCTCTGGAAATTAGTAGGAAGTCCGAGTATATTCGGTTCAGAGATGACCTGGCTCACAGTCGCTGAGGCGTTCCTGCCGATTACTGGAACCAGCTGCACGTAAGTCATTCACGATGCAAAGGAGCATTCCACCATGGTGCGCGAGCTTTCACACTACGTAGACGGCCAGAGGATCGACGGCACGTCCGGTCGGTTCAGCGACGTCTACGATCCCTGCACGGGCGAAGTGCAGGCGCGGCTTCCGCTGGCAAGCGCAGACGAGGTCCGCAACGCGATCGCAAATGCCGAGAAGGGCCAGGTCGAATGGGCGGCCATGAACCCGCAACGCCGGGGACGCATCCTGCTGAAGTTTGTGGACTTGGTAAACGAGAATATGGACGAACTCGCCCAGCTTCTCTCCTCCGAACACGGCAAAACGTTGGCCGACGCCAAGGGAGACATCCAGCGCGGGATCGAGGTAGTCGAATTCTCCGCAGGGGCGCCGCACCTGCTCAAGGGCGAGTTCTCGGACAACGCAGGGCAGGGCATTGATGTCCACTCGCTGCGCCAACCACTAGGCGTGGTTGCCGGTATTACGCCGTTCAACTTCCCCGCCATGATCCCCCTTTGGAAGTCGGGCCCAGCGCTCGCAGCCGGCAACGCTTTTATCCTTAAGCCCTCCGAACGGGATCCTTCCGTTCCGCTGCGGCTCGCCGAGCTGTACAGCGAGGCCGGTGTCCCGAACGGCGTCTTCAACGTGATCAACGGCGACAAAGAAGCCGTTGACGCCCTGCTTGAGGATCCGCGGGTCAAGGCCATTGGCTTCGTTGGATCCACACCGATCGCCCAGTACATCTATGCCACGGCGGCGGCGCACGGCAAGCGCGCCCAATGCTTCGGCGGGGCGAAGAACCACATGGTGATTATGCCCGACGCCGATCTGGACATGGCTGCCGACGCCCTGATTGGCGCTGGCTACGGCTCCGCTGGCGAACGGTGCATGGCGATCTCGGTTGCCGTGCCTGTTGGCCAGGAAACCGCGGACGCGTTGGTGGCCAAGCTGACCGAGCGTGTGAAGGACCTCAAGGTGGGCCACAGCATGGCGAAAGATTCGGACTTCGGTCCGGTGGTTGCTGCCTCCGCGAAGGAAAGAATCGAAGGCTACATCCAGTCCGGCGTCGACGAAGGCGCCACCTTGGTCACCGACGGCCGGGGGCTCACTGTGGAAGGTTACGACGGCGGCTTCTGGGTTGGTCCCACGCTCTTCGACAACGTCACCAAGGACATGAAGATCTACAAGGAAGAGATCTTCGGCCCGGTGCTCAGTGTGCTGCGCGCGGCTGACTATGACGAAGCGCTCAGGCTTTGCAGCGAGCACGAGTTTGGCAACGGCGTCGCAATTTTCACCCGCGACGGCGATTCCGCCCGTGACTTCGCCAGCCGCGTCGAAGTAGGCATGGTGGGCATCAACGTCCCCATTCCCGTGCCGATCGCGTACTACACCTTCGGCGGCTGGAAGGCCTCTGGCTTCGGCGACCTCAACCAGCACGGCGCTGACGCCTTCCGCTTCTACACCAAGACCAAGACCGTGACGTCGCGGTGGCCCTCCGGCATTCGTCAGGGCGCCAGCTTCATCATGCCGGCAGGCAGCTGATGGGGGCTTTGGACTCAGAAGAAGTTCTTTTTGAGCGCCGCGGCCACCTTGGCATCGTGACGCTCAACCGGCCCCAGGCAGTCAACGCCCTCAGCGCGGGAATGGTGAAAGCCATGCTCCAGCAGTTGGCTGCTTGGGCTGACGACGACGCCGTAGCAACCGTCCTGGTGCGCGGAGCTGGCGACCGCGGGCTGTGCGCCGGCGGAGACATTGTGGCCATCTATAAGGACATGTTGCAGGGCGGAACGGAAACGGCGGAGTTCTGGGCCGACGAGTACCGGCTGAACTCGCTCATTGCCCGTTACCCCAAGCCCTATGTCGCGTTCATGGACGGGTTGGTGCTTGGCGGCGGCGTGGGGGTTTCGGCGCACGGCTCGGTGCGCATTGTTACTGAGCGGACGCGCACAGGCATGCCTGAGACCACCATTGGGTTCGTGCCCGACGTCGGCGGCACCCTTTTGCTGTCACGTTCCCCGGGGGAGGCGGGAACCCATGCGGCCCTGACCGGCGCCCACCTCACTGGGGCGGACGCCTTGTTCCTCGGCCTCGCGGATCACTTTGTACCGTCCGAAAGCCTGCCCGCACTGGCGGAAGCGCTGGAAAGCTCGACGGCGGAGGCCGCCGTCGGGCGCTTTATCCAAGCAGCACCGGACTCACCTCTGGCCGCGCAGGAGGAGTGGATCAACGCCGCCTACGCGCAGGACGACGCGGAGGAGATCGTACGGAGTTTGCGTTCCCTGGGGGAAACTTCGCCGGAGGCAGCTACCGCGGCCGACATCATTGAGGCGAAGTCGCCCACATCTGTGAAGGTCACGTTGGCATCCTTGCGGCGCGTGAGGGGGATGTCGCTGGAGGAAGCGCTCGATCAGGAGTACCGGGTGGGACTTCGCTGCCTGGCCGGGCCCGATTTTCGGGAAGGGATCCGCGCGCAGGTAGTGGACAAGGACCGGAACCCGCAGTGGAAGCCTCCCACATTGGCGGAAGTGCGCGAGTCCGACGTCGAGGGCTACTTTGCGCCGCTCGGGGAGCGGGAGTTGGGGCTCGCCGCCTTGGGTGTTGACGCCACATGACCACCCGCGTGTTCAGCCAGTTTGTTAGCCAGTTGAAGGAGACGACATGACAGAGAACGCAGCATCGGCAACGGGACTCATCGCTTTCCTCGGACTCGGCCATATGGGCGGGCCCATGGCAGCCAACCTGATCAAGGCAGGGCATGAGGTGATCGGTTATGACCCCGTGCCCGCGGCCGTCGAGGCAGCCAAGGCCCACGGAATTCCCATGGCATCCACGGCGCAGGAAGCCGTGGACGGCGCGGCCGTGGTGTTGACCATGTTGCCCAGCGGCAAGCACGTGCTGGATGCGTACCGTGGTGTTGACGGGCCGGGGCTGCTGTCCGTGGCCGCGCCGGATACCTTGTTCCTGGATTGTTCCACTATCAACGTCGACGAGGCCCGGCAGGCCGCCGTGATTGCTCTGGAGGCGGGCCATCGCTCCGTGGATGCGCCGGTTTCCGGTGGCGTCGTGGGTGCTGAAGCCGGCACCCTGACTTTTATGGTCGGCGCTTTGCCGGAGGATTTTGAGACAGTCAAACCCATCCTGGAACTCATGGGCAAAAGGATCGTGCACTGCGGAGATCACGGTGCCGGACAAGCAGCCAAGGTTTGCAACAACATGATCCTGGGTGTGTCCATGATCGCTGTCGCGGAGGCCTTCGTGCTCGGCGAGAAACTTGGACTCACGCATCAGGCACTGTTCGACGTCGCTTCCAACGCTTCCGGACAGTGCTGGGCCCTGACCACCAACTGTCCTGTTCCCGGTCCCGTCCCCACCAGCCCGGCCAACCGCGACTATCAGCCCGGATTTGCCGGGGCACTGATGGCCAAGGATCTTCGGCTGGCCGTAAATGCGTTGGAAAGCACTGGAGTTGCAGCGGAAATGGGACCGTTGGCATCCCGGATCTACGATGCCTTTGCCGCGGGCGAGGGTGCCGGACGTGACTTCTCCGGCATCATCACGGACATACGCGACAAGTCTGTGTGAGGGTTTCTGTACATGATGTTGGGTGAGAGGGAAAGAATGACGGAGCAGTACGGGAACATCCTGGTGGAACGCCGGGGCCGCGTTGGTTTGGTGACCTTGAACCGACCGCAGGCGTTGAATGCGCTGAACACAGCACTCATGAACGAACTTGTGGACGCAGTCACCGCAATGGACACCGATCCTGACATCGGCGCCGTGGTCATCACCGGATCCGCCAAGGCATTCGCGGCAGGCGCCGACATCAAGGAGATGTCCTCCAAGAGCTATATGGAGATGTATGCGGCCGATTGGTTCCGCCGCTGGGAGGACCTCACGCGACTCCGCATCCCCGTCATTGCAGCGGTCTCCGGCTTTGCGCTGGGCGGGGGCTGCGAATTAGCCATGATGGCGGACTTCATCATTGCCGGGGACAACGCAAAATTTGGCCAGCCGGAAATCAACCTGGGCGTTATCCCCGGAATGGGCGGCTCCCAGCGGCTAACGCGGGCCGTTGGCAAGGCCAAGGCGATGGACATGGTCCTCACCGGCCGGTTCATGGACGCTGAGGAAGCTGAACGCTCAGGACTTGTTTCCCGGATTGTCCCCGCAGCTGAAGTCATTGACGAGGCCGTGAAAGCCGCCGAGGTCATTGCTTCCAAGTCCAAGCCCACAGCCATGGTGGCCAAGGAAGCCGTCAATGCTGCGTTTGAAATGGGTCTGGCACAGGGAGTGCTCTTCGAACGGCGGGTGTTCCACTCACTGTTCGCCACCGAGGACCAGAAGGAAGGCATGGCTGCATTCAGCGAGAAGCGGCAGCCCGAGTTCAAGCACCGGTAGTTGATTGTTGTTGTGAGGCCTGCTTTGCGCCCTTGACGCGACTCGTAGCGCGCAAAGCAGGCCCCGCAACGTAGTTTTGGCATGCACGAGGATAGACTCGTTGGCACCGACAAATGGGGAGAGAACATGTCAACGGAGATCGTTCAAACCGGCCAAACGGAAGCATCCGCCCAACCGATCAACCGCCAGGCCATCGTGGCAGCAGCGATGGCAGTGCTGGCCCTCGTGGGGCTGTTCTTCGCGGGGATGGCCGTCATCGCAGTTTTCGTTGTGGGTGCAGGTCACGTCGCCCTCAACCAGATCCAGCAGCGTGGAGAACGCGGACGGGCTCTTGCAGTTGGTGCCTTGGTTGTCGGTTACGGTATCGCCGCACTGGCGCTCGTATCGGCTCTTATCTTTTCGTTTTCGGTGGCCCGCTAGTAGGACGAAGGTCACGATACTTTCCTCGTCACGATTCCGCCCGGGGGCCGTCCTAAATAAGGACAAACAGGGCGACGACTGAGGAACGAAATGACGTGGCAATTCTGCGATAACCACCACTGCCCGGACAGCTGGCACTGGACCGAACTGGGCGATGTCCCGGTGGCATGCCCATACGCGGGCGATCAGATTGAGTTCGCGCGAAGCCTCGCTGACACCTAGCTCGGCTCTCAGCTGGTTGCCCTATGCTTGTGCCACGGCGCCCGCCGGACAGTCCGTCTTGAGGGAATGCGTTCCGATGCGTGAAATGAATGAGTCGGTAGAGCCACCAGTGCTGGAGATAAGTGACTTGCGGGTCGCCTATGGCAGCCGGACGGTGGTCGATGGGCTGGCTTTTCGTGTTGACCGCGGAGAGATCTTCGGTTTGCTGGGCCCGAATGGGGCAGGAAAGACCACCACGCTCAGCGCGCTGGAGGGTCTGGTGAAACCGCTGTCCGGCCGTGTGGTCGTGAACGGCGTCGAGGTCCAACGATACCCGATCGAGGCGAAGGCTCTACTCGGCGTGCAACTGCAGTCCTCCAGTTTTCAGGCCGAGTTGAGCATTGAGCAGATCGTGAAGCTGTACGCGGGCCTTTATGGGGTAAGACTCTCACGCGCCCAGATCCGCGAGAGCATCCGTACTCTCGGACTCGGCGAGGAACTGGGCAAGCGCTTTAAGCATCTTTCCGGCGGTCAGCAGCAACGACTGGCATTGTTCATTGCGACCATCCACAACCCGCTGCTGCTGTTGTTGGACGAGCCGACGGCAGGGTTGGACCCGCAGTCTCGGCGCACTCTGTGGAAGAGGATTGAGAAACTGCGTGGCGACGGCAGCAGCATAGTTCTGACTACGCATTCCATGGAGGAAGCGCAAGCGGTCTGCGATCGGGTGGCGATTATCGATCACGGCAAACTCCTCACCCTCGGGACTCCCGCTGAACTGATCAACAAACACAAGGACGATCCTGAGGTGCTGGCCGTCGCACACGGCGCCGTTACATTGGAAGACGTCTTCATCGGACTGACAGGGGATGAGATCCGTGATTGACGATCGCAACTCTGCTGCAAGGCCCTCGCTGGCACTGGCCATGAGATCGCTGCTTCTCGCGGATTCGATCGTGCTTCTACGCAGCCGGGTATCGGTCGTTTTGAGCATCCTGCTGCCGATCGTGGTCCTGGTGGTCACCACCTTCGGCAAGGCCCAATCACGCCTTGGCGGCTCGGACCTCGTCATCGGCCTGGCCCTAATCCTTGGGCTGCTCACCTCCTGCCTGCTGGGTTACAGCCTTACGCTGGCCCATGACCGGGAGATGGGCGTGCTGCAAAGGCTCCGAGTCACCCCAGCACCAACCTGGATGATCATGACCAGCAGGCTCGTGGTCCAGGTGGCAACCAATCTGATCGCGTCCGCAATCGTAATGATCGTCGGTACCATCCTCCACGGCCTCTCGCTCAACGCGGGCCAGTACGCCCTCATCCTGGCCATTGCCGTCCTCGGTGCCGCGATGTTCCTGGCCATCGGGCAGGCATTGGTTGGAGTGGTGAAATCGTCCACCGCCATCAATGCGATCGGCCGGGTCCTTTTCGTGATTCTGCTGCTCCTCGGGCTTCTGGGTGGGTCCGGGATCCTGGGTGACACTATGAAGACCATCGGCGACTGGTCACCAGTCGGCGCCCTCATGGCTTTCTTCTCCAGCGTGCTGAGCCAAGCCACATGGAGCGCCCAAGACGGTTACTCACTGCTGGCCTGCCTGGGATACATCGTCGTGTTCTCTTTCATCGGAATCCGCTGGTTCCGATGGGACGCCCAGTAGAGGACGGCTAGCTGTACTGTCCCCGCAGTTTGATGACACGGGGTTTGCGTACGCTGAACAAGGCTAGGACTGCCGCCGGGGAGTCCACCCTGAAGGCAACGCTCCGCTTATTCTTCCGCGCTCGATGTCCGACTTTGCTGACCACCCTTGCGCTGCCTGCCCTGTGCTGAACGAACCTTTCGCTAATCGCAGGCCGACGTCAGGGTGACTCATTCCAGGTGCGCCTCCCCGCCGAGTCGACGCGCGCACACTCCAAGGCTTGTCCGCGAACCCTCCTCCACGGAAGACGCGATAGTCCCCATAACGAGCCGGATCAAGAAAATCCCAGCACCACTCCCACACATTTCCGAGGGTGTCGTGCAATCCAAAAGCATTGGCACACTTCGATCCCACTATCTGAGGGTCTTCTACATCGTCCTCGGACGTCCACGCGATGTCATTGAGCAACCGGGCCGTCAACATCATCCAAGACCTTCGCCCACTGTGCCTTGGTCACAGGAACTGCTCCGATATCAAAAGCCTCGAGCTGCACGGACCATCGGCGTTGGCGGCGCGCGTCGTGTAACTCCACGTGCCCGGCGGGCAGCGTGCGAAGATCGAAAATAGCCATCCCCAATGCTCTCACTGTGCTCACGAGGTGTACGTCGAGCTTCGGGGCATACAGGCCCGACGCCGTTGAACTCCGTCCGTAGCCAAGTTTCCTTCCCTATTCGCTGACTCTTTCTCCGTCACACCCCCGTAGTTGCCGCCTCTTAAATAGGGACAGCTTGGCGACGATGTGGGGGCACAATGACGGCTGGGTTCTGCGATAACGATGACTGCCTGGAAGGCTGGCACTGGACACAGCTCGGGGAGTTTCCGGAGCCGTGTCCCGAGCAGGTTGTGGAGGAACCGCCGGGGGCGGACGGTCCGTCGATGCCGCGGCCGCGCGTCGAGAAGCAGGACTAGGCAAGCAGCGCAGAATGAGTCCGGAACGCGTGGAGGCCGGGGTGGCGGACCTTGCTCTACGCCGGGACGCCCGACGGGACCAGGGCGGCGTCAAAGAACGCAAGCTCCAGGCGCACAGCCTCGCGGAACGTCTCCGTGACGCGGGCGCGAACTTCCGGGTTTACAGGCTCGACGGCGTCGAACTCCTCCCGTAGCCACGTCACCCAGGCGTTGTACTCGGGATTGTTGTGGAGGCGGATCCACTCCGAGTGCTTTGGCGCGGCCGGCCACATTTCAGGATCCCCGGCCCGCGCAGCCCAATCCCCGTAAAGCCACTCGGCAACGAGGAGGACAGCCAGGACGTCCGGGTAGGAGCGGGTAGTCAGGGCGGTACGCATGAGGGCATCGAAGTCGCGGGTGACTTTTCCCAGTGCGGGCCCGGTCCGGTCAGCCTCCGCAACGTTTAGTTCATTGAAGCAGTCTTGGAAGTACGTGTTCTCGTCCGATGCGAATGCGCCCAGGACCCGCGCGAACACCAACCGTGAGGATAACGACGGCGCGGAGGCAACTGCTTGCCCCAGGAGCGCCGTGAAGGCGTCGCAGAACTGGTAATCCTGCACAAGGTAACGCCGAAGGTTATCGTCGGAAAGATTCCCGCCGAGCAACTGATCCACAAAGGGATGGTTGATCGCGGCGTCCCAATTGTTGATGCACTCCTGCTTGAGTTCTTCGGCAAAGCCCACGTGTTTCCTCCTGAAGTATCAGTACCGCACCCTAGCAGCCACCGCGGACTTCGGACAGCACGACGCCGGCCGGACAGTCAGACTGTCCGGCCGGCGTCGTTGTTTCTTGGGCGATGTGCCCTTCAGCAGACTTTCCGGCCCCTTTCCGCATTCATTGGATCCGGCCAGTTGCCGACGAAGTCGGGCCAAAAGCCGATGCGTTGGCTGGCGGATGCCCTTGCGTGGTTGCGGGCGGGGATCTGGATCTTGCGAAGCATGAGTGCCTCCTGACTGATGAAATGCCTGCGACGGTCGCCGCAGGTGGTGATGCCTGCCAAAGCAGGAATCACCGCATCAGTCAGGTCGGGACCCTGGATCGAACGAAGGTTGTGGTGCTGCGCTTCGCTGCCGGTCCGTCACAGGTCCGGCTCGCGGCGGCGGCAGTGGTGAGAGGACGTCCGGGATGTCGGATGATCCGGGGGCGGAAGTGCTTGGGCCGCGGGCTCCGGATGAGCCTGCAGCACTTGGCGTCAAGGCGGGATGAAGTGGCGGGTCCGGAACGGGATTCACGGGGCCTGGCATTAGGGCGGCCGGGACGCCCACTGGGTCAAGCATTGAAAAGGGCCCGGGGAGCGTGATGCCTCCGAGTAGAGGTGCCCCGGCCTGCGTGGTTTGGAGTACGACGGCGAGGGGCAGCGTTGCGCTGCCTGCCGGCGAGGTAGTGGTTTCCCCGAAGGTTGGCACCGTAGGCGAGGCAACGCCGTCGAGCGCGTTAGGCAGCTGATTTGGCAGCGGCTCCGGTAGGAGGCCTTGCGGTGGAGGAAGGGGAGTGGCAGTCAGCCCGGGCAACTCCGGCGCATCGGGTAAGCCCGGCAACGCGGGCACCGGGAATATGTCAGGTACTTCGGGCAGGAGGCCCGGGACATCCTCCACTGGAAGTAACCCCTGTACCTCGGGAACCACGACGTCGACGGGAGCTTCCGGGACGGTCACTGCAGGCAGCGTGGGAACAACAGGAACCTCAGGCAGTGCCGGAACCTCGGGTATCGGCTCAAGACTGGAGGCCACTGAATCAACAGCGTCTTCAACGGATGTGATCGACGGGGCCTGCAAAGTCTGGGTGAGCGAGGTGGAGCCGCTGGGCAGCGGCGGAATGACGGGCACAATGTCCGTCGCTGCTGCGGAAGGCCCGGCCAGCCAGACCATCCATGCGGATGAACCCAGCATGGCCAACAGGAAAGGGCGCAGAAGTACGCTGCGGCGTTGTCCCGGGTCCTTGGCCATGCTCCACCCCCACTGCGGCAATGGAATCTCAGGATACGCTCGCGAGCGCCTTCAGTCACTCCTCGGTGAAATCCCCGGCATCCCTGCGGAAGGTGCCCAGGACGCGGATGAGGTGATCGACGTCGTCGGCCCCGAAGCCCGAGTTGCCGAAAACTTCGGAGTTGAGGGCCGCCGTCGCCTTCTTCGCCAGGGTGCGGCCTTCTGCGGTGAGTTCGATCAGCGTGGTGCGTCCGTCGGTTGGGTGTGGGGAACGGGCCACCAGGCCCGCCTTTTCGAGACGATCGACGGCGTTGGTCACCGAGGTGGGGTGCACCTGCAGGAGCGCACTCGCCTTGTTCATGGGGAGTGCGCCGCTGCGGGCGAAACTCAGCAGCGCGAGGAGTTCGTAGCGTGCGAACGTCAGTCCGAACGGTTTGAGGACCGTCTCGATGCGTGCAAGCAGGATCTGCTGGGTGCGCATGATCGCTGTGATGGCAGCCATGGGCGCGGCAACATCGCCCCAACCATGCCGTTCCCAGTTTCGTTGGGCGTCGGCGATGGGGTCGCGGGGGAGTGGGGTGCCCATGGGCCTCCTTCGTTGCTCGGGTGGCTAGTCTTTCAGATTCGGGAACTCTTCCTCGGTGTACTCCAGGCCGAGACCGGCCGGCAGCGGTCCGCTGCCGTGGCGCGCCACTTCCGTGCCGCGTAGTTCCACGCGCCTGATCTTGCCTGAAATGGTCTTGGGCAGTTCGCCGAATTCGAGTCGCCGGATCCGTTTGAAGGGCGCCAGGTGCTCCCGACAGTATCGCAGGATGTCCTCGGCAACGGCAGGTCCGGGTTCGTAGCCGGCGGCGAGCACCACAAACGCTTTCGGCACCGAAAGCTTCACGGGGTCAGGCGAAGGTACGACGGCGGCCTCCGCCACTGCGGGGTGTTCGATCAGTACGCTTTCGAGTTCGAAGGGCGACAAACGGTAGTCGGAGGACTTAAAAACGTCGTCGTCCCGGCCCACATAGGTGATGACGCCGTCGGCGTCCCGGCTCGCCATATCCCCGGTGTGGTAATAACCGTCGCGGAACGCTTCTGCTGTTTTCGCTTCATCGCCGAAGTAACTCTTCATGAGCCCCACGGGCCGGGGGTCCAAGCGCAGGCAGAGCTCGCCGTCGTCGGCTTCTTGTCCGGTGAGCGGGTCCACAAGGACGGCGTCGTACCCGGGCAGCGGGCGTCCCATGGAACCGATCTTCACCGGCTGTGCCGGCGTGTTCGCGATCTGGACGGTGGATTCGGTCTGGCCGAAACCGTCGCGGATGGTGACGCCCCAGGCTTCCTCCACCTGGCCGATGACTTCCGCATTCAGCGGTTCGCCGGCGGACACCACCTTTTGGGGCGGCGAGGCCAGTTGCGTGAGGTCTGCCTGGATGAGCATGCGCCAGACGGTTGGCGGCGCGCAGAAACTCGTGACTCCTTCGCGGCCCATTTGGTCCATGAGGGCGGCTGCGTTGAAGCGTTCGTAGTTGTAGATGAAGACGCAGGCCTCGGCGATCCAGGGTGTGAAGACGTTGGACCAGGCGTGCTTGGCCCAGCCGGGGGAGGCGACATTGAGGTGCACGTCGCCGGGTTCAAGGCCGATCCAGTACATCGTGGAAAGGTGGCCCACGGGGTAGGAGGTGTGGGTGTGCTCCACGAGCTTGGCCCGCGAAGTGGTGCCGGACGTGAAGTAGAGCAGCATTGTCTCGTCCGCTTTGGTGGGGGCGTCGGGCGTGAACTCTTGCGGTGCGGAGAATGAATCTGCATACTGCTTGGCTTCGGCATTGGAGGGTTCCGCGCCGATCTCGATCAGCGTGTAATCGCCCTCCACAGCGGTGAACTTCCCAATGTTGGCGCTACCCGCGGCCACCCAGTTTGCGCCGCCGCGTTCTACCCGGTCTTGAAGATCCCGGGCGACCATGAGGGTGGTGGTGGGGATCATGACGATGCCCAGCTTGATGCCGGCCAGCATGAGCTCCCATAGCTCCACCTGGTTGCCGAGCATGATGATCATGTGGTCCCCGCGCTTGACGCCCTCGTTGCGCAGCCAGTTGGCAAGTTGGGAGGACCGCTTTGAAAGGTCCGCGAACGTGCGCCGTGTGGAACTGCCGTCCTGCTCCACGATGACCAGTGCCGGTTTGTTTCCCCGTTCCGGATCCGCAGCAATCTGGTCGAACCAATCCAGGGCGAAGTTGAATTCGTCAAAACGTGGCCATTCGAATTCACTGTGCGCCTGCTTGTAGTCCTCGCGCAGTTCCAGCAGCCGGTCACGGGCCGCACGGAAGTCTTCTGTGACTGTCATAGTCCGCCTTTCGCTGGGGAATACTGCCTCGGCGCCGTCGCCGGAGCATCCCGCCTAGTGGTCCACATCACCTTGCAATATACTAGGACATCCAAGGGTTTGGAAGAGCCTGCGTTGGACATGACGAAGGGGTCAAATGCTCGACGAAAAAGCAGCTGCCGGCACCGTTACCAGCGGCGAACCGACACAGAAAGTCCTCCCTCCTTATCCGGAGGCGGACCTGATGCACGTGGTAGACCTGCTTCCTGCGGGGGAGCGGGCGCGGTACGCGGAGGTGCGGGAGTTCCTCCAAACGCGGATCCGCGCCGCCAGCATCGAATACTGGAACCGAGAAGAGTTCCCGTTCGGGCTCCTGGCCGAGATGGCCAAATATGGGCTCGGCGGGCTGCAGACCGACGGCTCCTCCAAGCTGTTCAAGGGCCTCATGTACACCGAGATTGCCCGGGCGGACGTATCGCTTTCCGCGCTGGTGGGCATCCATAACGAACTCATCGTCGGCATGATCCATGAACTTGGCTCTCCCGAACAAAAGCGGAAGTGGCTGCCGGGGCTGGAGGCCTTTACCCAGTTGGGCGCCTTCGCGCTCACGGAACCGGACCACGGATCGGACATCGCCGGAGGACTCTCGACGACGGCGCGACGCGACGGCGGCGAATGGGTCATCAACGGTGCCAAGCGCTGGATTGGGGCCGGCACGATTGCCGACTTCGCCTTGGTGTGGGCCCGTGATGTGTCTGATCACCAGATCAAGGGCTTCATCGTGGAGGCGGACCGGGCAGGCTACTCGGCCACCAAGATCACCAACAAGATCGGCCTCCGCATCATGCAGAATGCGGACATCACACTGGACGACGTCCGGATTCCCGTGGATAACGTGCTGCCCGGCGCCACGGCGTTTTCGCGGGCCAATGACCTGCTGCGGGATTCGCGGGCCTGGGTTGGTTGGCAGGCTGCAGGCATCCAATTGGCGGCCTTCGATATTGCCCGTTCCTACGCGCTGGAACGCAAGCAGTTCGGCAAGGAATTGGCCAGGTTCCAGCTCATCCAGCAGCAACTTGCGGACATCCTGGGCAACGCCAATGCCTCACTGTCCTTGATGGTGGAACTCGCACGTATCCAACAAGCGGGCAAGCTGGAAATGGTGCAGGCCGCGATGTGCAAGGCGACCACCACACGCTTGGCGCGCTCGTCCGTGGCTATGGGCCGATCCCTGATGGGCGGAAACGGCATCACCACGGATTACGAGATGGGCAAGCTCTTTGGCGACGCCGAAATCCTGTACACCTACGAGGGCAGTTACGAGATCAACTCCATGATCGTGGCCAGGGCGGTAACGGGAAAGTCGGCGTTCGTCTAAATCGACAATGAGGGCATCTCTTCGCCCGCGGAACGCCGGCGAAGAGATGCCCTCATTTGGAAACTGCTATTAGCTTCGGGTTAGGACCTGGATAGGCTCTGCCGAGGCTGGCTCCGGGGAGGCTGGTTCGGGGGAGGGGGCCGCAGCAGCGTGCTCGGCCAAAACCCCGGTCCGGTGCCTGATGCGGAGGCGGTAAAGGAGCGTTCCGCCGATGATCACCGCAGCAACGAACATAACGCCGCCCCACTGCAGGTACCACTCGAAGGGCGGTACTGAGTTGTAAATCTCCGGCCGTGGCCAGATCAGGTTCAACGTCATCGCTCCACCCCAGAGCACTGCCACTATGTTCACGGGCAGTCCCCATTTGCCGAGGCTGAACCCCGGTTCGGATCCGTCGTCCTTCAGGGGCCACTTCTTAAGGAACCGGCGCCGCAGCATTGGCACGGTGACCAGCAGGTAGGAGAGGTAGATCAGGACGATGCTGATGCTGGAAAGAATCGTGAAGATGGCCGGCTGGGAGATGTTGACGATCAGCGGGATCACCGCCACTGTACCGATAACGATGGCAGCCACCGTGGGGGTTTTGCGGGTGGGGTGAACTTTGCTGAGCTGGCGGCTGAAGGGGAGGTTGTTGTCCCTGGCCATGGCGAACATCATGCGGATTGCTGCTGCATGCACGGCCAGCGTGCAGACCACGACTGCCACCACGATGCAGACCAGGAAGGCCTTGCCGAAGGGGCCGCCCAGCACCGAAAGAACGATGTACTGCAAACCGCCATCGGCAGCTCCCAGCTTGGGATCGGACAGATCGGGTGCGGCCAGGATTCCGCCAAGGAGGAGTAGTCCGCCCAAGAGGAAGGACGCCGTAACAGCACGCAGGATAGCCTTGGGAGCCGTGCGCTTGGGGTCCTTGGTTTCCTCGCCGAGGGAGCTGGCGGTGTCGAACCCGTACATGACGTAGCCGGAGGCCATGGCGGCAATCATGAACACCCCGAAGAAGCCCAGGGGATGTCCTTCGCCGAATCCGGCAGTGTCCAGGAGGACTTCCGGTCCCCGTACTGAATGCCAAATCAGCGCCGCGATCAGCAGGACGGCGGCAACCAGTTCTACGAATACGCCCACACTGTTGATCATGGTCATGAGTTTCACGCCGAAAGCGTTGATGAGTGTGGAAATGCCGATCATGATGCTGGCGAGGATGACACCGTTGACGGCGAAGTCGTAAGGGCCGGTTCCATCGCCCACAAGCTGGAAGCCGCTCCAGATCTGCGGCAGGGTGATTTGAAGGGCCAAGGCAACTGATCCCAGCGCCATGATCGAGGAAAGCAGGAGCAACCAGCCCGCCAACCAGGCCCACGTTCCGCTTGAGAGCCGTTTGGCCCAGTTGTACACAGATCCAGCCACCGGGTAGCGGCCGGCCAATTCGGCAAAGCACAGGGCCACCATCAGCTGGCCGACAAAGACGATGGGCCATGACCACGCGTAGGCGGGTCCGGCCGTGGAAAAGCCGAAGTAAAAGAGTTGAAAAACGCCGGTGAGGATGGAGATGTAGCTGACGCCGGCGGCGAAGCTGGCGAACTTGCCGATGCTGCGGTCAAGGGTTTGCGCGTAGCCAAACTCGTCCATGCCGCTTGCATCGCTCTTGCTGGGTCCTAATTTGCTGGGTTCTGACATTCGAACTCCTAACTCAGACGTGCACCGAATGGTGATGACCTGCGGCCGCCATTGGTCGCAGTCGAAATCAAAAGGCCGGGCACCACTATGTGCCTCCGGCTGTTCCCCCATTTGTTGTTACGGGGCTGGCTGGGCCTTCGATGTGGTCGAAGTCCGGACCATGCCCGCCAAGCCGCAACCGTATAGGTGTGGCGTGGGTCATAAGAAGAGGTTAGTTCAGATTGAACAGGCGTTCAAGACTTGTTATGAACAAATGTTCAAGATAATGTGGCGCCTTTTCAGGCATAGCGCCCCTGGACGCGGAAACGCGGACACGGAAACGTGAGCACGGAAACGCGGGCACGGAAAACGCCGGTGGGGGCGCTGGGTGTGCACCCTCCACCGGTGCTTTCAGTGGCAACCACCTGCTCAGGCGGGGGTCAAGCTGAAGTCCGCCACCGCCGTCGTGGTTTCATCTGTCCGGCTGGCCTTGATGAGGTCCGCGCATCGCTCACCAATCATCATGACGGTGATGTTGGGATTGACGGTGACGTGCTCGGGCATGACGGAGGCATCCGCAACGCGCAGGCCGGTGACGCCCTTGACCCGCAACTCCGGATCCAGCGGGGACATGTCATCGTCCACGGGACCCATCCGGACAGTGCCGACGGGGTGGTAGACCGTGTTGTGCGTTTTGCGGATGTAATCCTGCAGTTCCTCGTCCGTCTGTGCCTCGATACCAGGGGAGAGCTCCCGGCCGGCCCATTCAGCCATGGCGGGCTGCGCGGCGATTTCCCGCGCCTTGCGGATGCCGGCAACCATGACCCGCATGTCGTGGCCCTCCGGATCCGTGAAGTAGCGGGGGTCAACCATCGGCTTGTCGCGGAAGTCCCGGCTGCGGAGCCGGACGGTTCCGCGGGAACGGGCGTGGGTGACGTTCGGGGTGAGGCTGAAGCCATTCTCCGTGGTGGGGTAGCCGTACCGAAGGGTGTTCATGTCGAACGGGACAGAGCCGTAATGCATCATCAGGTCGGGGCGATCCAAACCCTCTTCGGTGGGGGTGAAGATACCGATCTCCCACCACTGGGTGGAGCTCTCCACCATCGGCTGCTTTGCCTCGAACTGCACCACGCCTTCCGGGTGGTCCTGCAGGTGCTCGCCGACACCGGGGGAATCGACCACCACGTCGATGCCGTGTGCTGCGAGATGCTCGGCCGGGCCGATGCCGGACAGCATGAGGAGCTTGGGAGAGTCGATGGCTCCCGTGGACAGGATGACCTCGCGATGCGCTGTGAGCCGGTGGGTCCGGCCGAAAGCCGAGTCGACGACGTCGACGCCGGTGCAGCGCTTGTCTGCGTCGAACACCAGTTGGCGGGCACGCAGGCCGGTCAGCAGCGTGAAATTTTCACGATCGATGATGGGGTGGATGTAGGAAACCGAACTGGAGGAACGCGTCCCGTCCGCACGGCGGTTGATCTGGAAGAAATTGGCCCCGTTGATGACAGTGCTGCCGTCATTGAACTTTGCGCGGGGGATGCCGGCCTGCTCGCAGGCGTCAAGAAGCGCGACGCCGGTGGGATCCGCCGGGGGCACGTTCATCAGGTGCACGGGCCCCGAGTCGCCATGGTGAGGAGCCTCCGGGCCTGCATCCTCGTTGGTTTCCAGTCGCTTGTACAAGGGCCAGGCGGCAGCAGCGTTCCAGCCGGTGGCGCCATACTTTGACTCCCACTCGTCCAGGTCCTCGCGGGGAGCCCAGAAAGCGATGCATGAGTTATGGCTCGAGCAGCCACCCATGACCTTGGCGCGGGCATGGCGCATGAAGGAGTTGCCGTTCTCCTGCGGTTCCACTGGGTAGTCCCAGTCATACCCCGACTCCAGCAGTTCCATCCATCGGTCAAGCTGCAGAATCTCAGGGAGGCCGCGGTCATCCGGACCAGCTTCAACCAGTGCAACGGAAACGGAAGGATCCTCGCTCAGTCGTGCGGCCACTGCAGCGCCGGCAGAGCCGCCGCCGATGACGACGTAGTCGAACCCTCGGTCATTGAGGTTCTCAATGTTGTCGGTGTGCATCTATTTCTCCTTGCTGCGGTCAGCGAACCAGCCCGTTACCTGCGGGTTGGTGTTCTGGTAGATGTGCTTGGCTTCCTGGTATTCAGCGAGTCCGGTGGGACCGAGCTCGCGGCCGACGCCGGACTGGCCGAAGCCGCCCCATTCGGCCTGTGGAAGGTAGGGGTGGTAGTCGTTGATCCAAACGGTGCCGTGGCGCAGGCGGCCTGCTACCCGCTGAGCCTTGCCTGCATCCTGGGTCCAGACTGCGCCGGCCAGTCCGTAGATGGTGTCGTTCGCGGTGGCCACGGCTTCGTCTTCCGTCCGGAAGGTTTCCACCGTTACTACCGGGCCGAAGGCTTCGTCGACCACAACCGACATTCCCCGTTGGACGCGATCCAGGATGGTCGGCTGGTAGTAATAGCCGGCGTCGTACTTCTCTCCTTCAGGCGCTGCGCCACCACACCGCAACCGTGCGCCTTCCGCCACGCCACGCTGGACGTAGGCATCCACCTTGTCGCGGTGGGCTGCAGAAATCAGCGGTCCGGTCTCGGCGGACTCATCGAACGGGCCACCGAGGCGGATGTCCTTTGCCCTGCGGACCAGCTCGTCGACGAAGCGCTCGGCGATGGATTCCTCCACCACCAGCCGTGCCCCGGCGGAGCAGACCTGGCCTGAGTGCACAAAGGCCCCGTTCAGCGCATTGTCTACGGCGGCGTCGAAATCAGCGTCAGCAAACACGACGTTGGGGTTCTTGCCGCCGAGCTCAAGCGCCAGCTTCTTAACAGTGCCGGCTGCGGCGGCGGCAATGCGCTTGCCGGTTTCCAATCCGCCGGTGAAGGAGACCAGGTCAATGTCAGGGTGCTCCGAGAGGGGTGCGCCCGCCTTGGCGCCCGGGCCAGTCACGAGGTTGGCGACGCCGTCGGGCAGGCCAAGGTCCTTGAGCAGCTGCATGGCAAGGATTGCGGTGGACGGGGTCAGCTCGGCCGGCTTGAGGACGAAAGTGCAGCCAGCGGCCAGTGCGGGCGCGATCTTCCATGCGGCCTGCAGCAGCGGGTAGTTCCACGGCGTGATCAAACCGCAGACGCCAACGGGCTCGTAGACGATTTTGCTGGCGACGGCGTTGTCCCCGGCATCGACTACCCGGCCCGCCGACTGCCCGGCGAGCCTTCCGAAATATTCGAAGCAGGCAGCGATGTCGTCAATGTCGATACGGCTTTCGATGATCCGCTTGCCGGTGTCCAGCGATTCGGCGCGGGCGAACTTCTCCCGGCGTTCGCGCAGTTCCGCGGCGACCTTCAGCAGGAACGCACCGCGATCGGGCGCCGGGACAGAAGACCAAACGCCGGAGTCAAAGGCTGCCCGAGCGGCAGAAATGGCGCGCTCGGCATCTTCGCGGCTGGCTTCAGACACCGTGGCGACCAGTTCGCCGTCGGCCGGGTTGTGGATTGTGCGGACCGCGCCGGACGCAGCCGGCTCCCACGAGCCGTTGATGAAAAGCGTGGATGCGGTTTCGGAGAATGTGGCTTGGGTCATACATTGGAGATTAGTGCATCTTGAACATCTGTTCAAGGGTACGTATGAACAAATGTTCAAAATTTTCGGGCTGCGCGTTAGGTACTGCTACTGCCATTCCGGGGCAGACAACAACGGCGCCCCTACCCGTTGCCGGAGGGCGCCGTCGTGGTCCGAAGGGGCTATTCGTAGAATTCGATTCTTGGCTCTCCGATGACTCCACCGCGTTTCATGGCTTCCTGGAGTTCGGGGTTGGCGAAGAAGGCCTGCGCCTTCTCTACTGAGTCAAAATAGTGCAGCACGAGCACGGTGTCGGGGTCATCCGCCTTCCGGTGGAAAGATTCCTGTGTGACGCCGCCCGCGGCCTGCAGATCCGCAACGCTTTTATAGACGTCATGCCATGCGCCAAAATCAGCCACTTTGTGGGTAACAACGGACAGTGCCATGGACTTCTCCTTAAGGTGGTGTAGCTCAAAAACCGGGACGGCGGGGGCCGGCGTCCCGCGTCAGACTCTGCGAGGCTGTCAGTCCTCAGGTCCCGCCGTCTGGAAATTGTGGACATCGAAATAGCTGATCTCCGGCTGCGCGATTCCGAGTTCGGCTGTAACTGGGCCGAGCTTGTTTTGATAGAAGGAATCGGCTTGTTCGCGGGTCCGCCATACATCCACGATCCGGGCGCCATGGTCAGTCCCCGATACCCAATGGAAAAGCCCGCCCGGGGCCCCGGGTCCGCCCGGAGCGAGTCCTAGTCGCTGCACCACTTTGTCATAATCCTCCAGGGTGCCTTCGGTGAAATCCATGATTACTGCAATGGCCATAATGGACCTCCAATGGGATTGGCGGGGGATGATCCCACTGCCATTCGCAACGCTAGACCCGCCCAAATACGCGGTCAATAGGCCCCTGACGGGGAGTAAGGAGGCTGCTCTGCAGGGGCGGTTTGGGTGCAGTGTTGCTACGCAAACCACCGGCGATTCCCATGGGCGGCGACTGTCAGCCAAGCTCGGCCCGGCGGCCGGGCTCGGCTCCGTACTCTGACCACCCGCCTGCGTAGAGGCGGCCGCGGCCAAGTCCTGCATGCTCGAGAGCGAGAAGGTTGTGGCAGGCCGTGACGCCTGATCCACAGTAGGAGATGACGGCAGTCGCATCTTCGATCCCAACCTTCGCAAACGCTCGTCGGACCTCGGCGATCGGGCGCAGGCGTCCATCCGGGGCGAGGTTCCCACGGCACGGGACGTTCACGGCGCCGGGGATGTGTCCGGCTTGGGGATCGGTGGGCAGCTGCAGGCTTCCGTCGAAGCGGTCGGCATTCCGGGCGTCGAGAATGATCCCGGCAGCCCCTGCGCTAATGTCCTCAAGCCGGGCTAGAAGCTCCTTCGGCCACGGAGACGGCGTGAAAGTCGCGGGCGTCGGCTTGGCGGGTATCGTCTCGAGCGGTCCTGTCCACGCGGCAATCCCGCCGTCGAGCAGCGCCGCCCGATGCCCCAGCGCACGCAGCATCCACACGAGCCGCGCTGCGATGACTCCTCCCGCGTCGTCATACGCGACGACGGTCGTTGAGTCGCCGATTCCCAAGGAAGACATTCCCTGTGCGAACACTTCGGGGTCGGGAAGAGGGTTCAGGCCGTGTGGTCCCGAGCTGCCCGACAGCCAAGAGTCCAGGTCCACGAACACCGCGTCTGGAAGATGCCCGCCGTCGTACGCTGCACGGCCTGACGCGCCGTCGAGGTACCACCGAACATCAGTGGTGACAACGTTGGTTCGGTGTGCCTTGAGCCATTCGGCATCAACAAAGGGCGGAAGGTCCGCTGAGGTTATCCGACGATCATCCATACAGTGCAGGCTAGAGGGTGCGTCCACTATTCGAGCAAAAACGTCCCATCATGTGGACTGGTGTGCATGCGTCTCAACGGTCGCTGTGACGCGAAGGGGCGAAAGCGATCTGCTCCGTGCGGGCAATGCCACGCTCGATGGCCGCCTTGTCTATGCCCAGGAGCGTGGTGAGCCACATGCCGTTTTGCACGACGACGATGTCTGCTGCGCGCTCACTGCTCTCATCGGCGGAAAGCTCTGGTTTGGCATTCCCTATGAGTGTGGCAAGCCCGTCCAGATACCGGTCGAAGGCCGCCGCGTTGATCCGTGCAAAGTCCTCGTGAGCTTGGGCGAGGGCCCAGAGGTGGAGGCGGAGGGACAGATACGGAGTGGTCAGGAGATCGGGGTCTGCAACGCGCCGAAGTGACTCCCGGAGTTGCTCCTCAGGGGTTGACGCCGGCTCCGGCTCCACGAGCATGAGGTCGTGCTCTTCGATCCGGTGCAGCACCGCGCGGATCAAGCTCGACTTGTCCTCGTAGTAGTAGTTCACGAGCCCCAGCGCCACACCGGCTTCGCGTGACACGGCACGCATGTTGATGCCCGAAATGCCGTGGCGTGACAACAGTTCCAAGGCAGCCTCGAGAATGCGTGCTTGCCTGTCAACCTGTTCGCCGGACTTTGCGGTGCTTGTACCCATTCGGTCAGACTATTGCCAAACCCGGATCAGCGCATCCCGGACGACTACAGGTTTCCTTCTGCGTAAACGCGCAGGGCGTCCCGGACGAACGTCGCTCCTGACTCCCCGCCATAGTTCGCGGCAAATCGAGGGTCAGCGACGTACATTTCGCCGAGGCCTGTGACGTAGCCCTTTACGTCTCCACCGGGAGTGGCGGACGGTGTGCCGGGGATTCCGCGGAGCCACTCGACGTGGCGCCTTGCCAGTTCTTGTGCTTCAGCGCTGTCGGGTGTGATTCCGGACGTCGCAGCGGAGATCCAGTCGCTCCCCAGTTTCCGGGAGCGTTCCTTCCATTGCTGCTTTTCTTCGGCGCTCATACCGCGCCACCAAGCGTCACTGGTGGCGTAAGCGTCCTTGCCCCAGCGCTCCTCTACCTCGTCCTTGTACTGAGTGTGGTCGAAGCCGTCAAACATGTCCTGTGCCATGTACTTTCCATCCCCTTTCAACGTGTCAATGGTTTGCCGCACCGACGCGATTTGCCGCGACAGGCGGTCCTGCTCTTGCCCAAGCCATTCCAGGTGGCCGCTCAACGCCTTGACGGTGTCGGTCTCCCTGGCAAGCACGTCCGCAATCGCGGGCAAGCCAAGTCCAAGCTCCCTGAGCAGGAGGATCCGCTGAAGCTGCACCAAAGCCGGACCGTCGTAATAGCGGTAGCCGTTATGACCGGTCCGGCTTGGCTTGAGCAGCCCAATATCGTCGTAATGACGCAGCGTGCGGCTGGTGGTCCCTGCCATCTTGGCGATTTCCTGGATCGACCAGTCCATGTCTCCTCCGTCCTGGCCCTCTTGTTCCTGGCTTGTCCTTTGACAGTAATGGTTGACGTTACGTCAAGGTCAAGGGGGTGGATTGGAGGAATTAGTCGGCCAGGATCAGGTACAGCGCGCGCCGGGTTTCATCGAGCTTCTCGATTGCCGCCCTGCGTTGTTCGTCGGTTGCCGCACCGCGGAACTGGTGGACGACGCCCATGAGTTTCCCGATGCTTTGGTGGAACTCTTGCATGTTTCCGTCCGCCTCGGTGTTCCAGGCGTTGGCGAGTTCTTCTTCATGCTCGGCAACGTAGGCGCGGCCGTCGTCCGTCAATGTGAATTCCGTCCGACGCCCCTCGCCCGCGGCTGTGATGAGCTCTTCATCAACCAGCTGCTGCAAGGTGGGGTAGACGGATCCGGGGCTGGGCCGCCAGGCTCCGGAGGTCTTCTCGGCGATGGTCTTGATCAGTCCGTAGCCGTTGGAAGGAGCCTCGGCCAGCAGGGAGAGGATCGCCGCGCGGACGTCGCCGCGGTTGCGCCGTGGACCGCCCGGCCCGAAGCCGCGGGGACCGAAGCCGCCAGGGCCAAACCCGCCAGGTCCGAATCCCGGACCGAAGCCCGGCCCGAATCCGCCCCCGCCGTGGCCGCCCGGTCCGCGACGGCCTTTGCCTCGATTGAAGCGACCTCGACCATGTCCATGCTCGGGATGTCCGTGGCCGTGTTCAGGGAAATTGTTGTCGTGTTCGTTGATGCCTTTCATAACAGCATCGTCCTTTCGGTAGTGGTTCGCCGAAGGAATATCGGCGATAGTTAACGATATATCGGTAACTATCGGAACGTCAATAGCCGTTTTTTGGGGTGGAACGGTTGGGATGTGAGCGAGCATCGGGGAAACGGTTGGGATGTGAGAGAGCGTTAAAGCCCGACGGCGGGTGCGGACTTCACGAAAAGTCCGCACCCGCCGTCGAGCTTCCCAGGGAGTTACGAAAGGGGAGTGACGTAAGCCCCTGAGATACCGCCATCCACCAGGAACGTGGAGGCCGTAATGAAGGAAGCGTCGTCGCTGGCGAGGAACGCGACGGCCGCGGCCAGTTCCTCCGGTTCGGCAAAGCGACCCAGAGGCACGTGGACCAGTCGGCGGGCTGCCTTTTCCGGATCCTTGGCGAAGAGTTCCTTCAACAGGGGAGTGTTCACGGGGCCGGGGCAGAGCGCGTTGATTCGGATGCCCTGCCGCGCAAACTCGACGCCGAGTTCCCGGCTCATGGAGAGAACACCGCCCTTGGACGCGCTGTAGGAAATCTGTGAAGTTGCAGCGCCCATGACAGCCACGAACGATGCCGTGTTGATGATGGAGCCCTTGCCCTGCTCCTGCATGTAGGGAATGGCGTACTTGCAGCAGTAGTAGACGGAGGTCAGGTTCGCTTCCTGCACCCTGCGCCAGGCGTCGATGCCGGTGTCGAGGATCGAAGCGTCGTCGGCGGGGGAGATGCCGGCGTTGTTGAAGGCGATGTCCACGCTGCCATACGTCTCCTTGGTCTGGGCGTAGAGATTGCGGACTTCTTCTTCGCTGGTCACGTCAACTTTGACGAACAAGCCGTCTACTTCGCTGGCGGCCGCAATCCCGGAGGTCGGTTCGATGTCGGCGATCACGACGTTGGCGCCTTCTGCGGCCATCCGGCGTGCTGTGGCCAGGCCGATGCCGCTGGCACCGCCAGTGATGACTGCGCTGCGGCCGGCGAGACGGTTGGAAACTACTGATTGCATTGGTGCTCTCCTTTGAAAAGTGGAAAAAGATCAGGCTGACTGGGTGGAAATGAAGACGTTCTTGACCTCGCTGAAGGCATCCAGCGCGTCAGGGCCGAGTTCGCGGCCAAGGCCTGACTGTTTGAAGCCGCCAAACGGGGTGGAGTACCGGACGGACGAATGGGAGTTCACCGAGAGGTTGCCCGATTCGACTCCCCGGGCTACACGCAGTGCGCGGTCCACCTTTGAGGTCCAGATGGACCCAGACAGGCCGTACTCGGTGTTGTTGGCGATGCGGATGGCGTCCGCTTCGTCGTCGAACGGCACAACTGCAACAACCGGGCCGAAGATCTCATCCGTGAATGACGGAGCTTTCAGGTCCGGCGTCAGCACTGTGGGCGGGAACCAGAAACCCGGCCCCTCCGGCGCCTTCCCCCGGAAGGCGACCGGTGCGCCGTCGGGCACGAAAGCGGACACCGTACTGAGTTGCTGGGCCGAAATCAGGGGGCCCATAGTTGTGGCCGGATCTGCAGGGTCTCCGACGCGCATGCCCAGGACCTCTGGCTCCAACAGCTCAAGGAACCGGTCATAGACGCTGCGCTGCACAAGGATCCTGGAGCGTGCGCAGCAGTCCTGCCCGGCATTGTCGAAAGCGCCACCGGGAGCGGCGGCCGCAGCCATCTCAAGATCGGCGTCGTCGAAAACGATGTTGGCGCTCTTGCCGCCCAGTTCAAGCGTCACGCGCTTCACCTGGTCCGCGCAGCCGGCCATGATCTGCTTGCCCACGCCGGTCGAGCCAGTGAAGACCACCTTCCTGACCGCCGGATGCGTCACGAACCGCTGGCCCACCACGGAACCCTTGCCGGGAATCACTTGGAAGACGCCCTTAGGAAGGCCAGCCTCAAGAGCCAGCTCACCAAGACGGATAGCGGTCAGCGGTGTCACCTCCGCCGGTTTGAGCACCACAGTATTGCCTGCGGCCAGGGCGGGAGCGAACCCCCATCCTGCTATCGGCATCGGGAAATTCCAGGGAACAATGATGCCAACAACCCCCAGCGGCTCGTGGAAGGTCATGTTGACCCCGCCTGCCACGGGAATCTGGCGACCGAAGTGACGTTCCGGAGCGGCTGAGTAGTAATTGAGGACGTCGCGGACGTTGCCCGCTTCCCATCGCGCGTTGCCAATGGTGTGCCCGGCGTTGCGCACCTCCAGTTGCGCGAGGTTCTCCAGGTCATTGTCGACGGCGGCAGCGAACCGTCGCAGCAGCAGCGCCCGGTCCGCGGGGGCAACGGCCCGCCACGTCTCGTAGGCAGCGGCTGCCTTGGCAATGGCGGCGTCCGTTTCCGCCGGGCCAGCCAAGGGAACGGTCTGGATGACCTCCTCCGTGGCCGGATTGATCACATCAAACACTGTTGCTGTCATGCGGGGGACATCGCTTTCATGGTTGTGGTCTGGTCTGAGCGGTAGCTGGCGGCAGCTTCCACAAAGCCGCGGAACAGCCGGAGATCCTCGGGGTTCTGTTCCGGATGGAACTGGACCCCCAGCACCCAGCCGCCCTCGGTTGCTTCAACGGCCTGGGCCAGGCCATCCGCGGAGCGGGCCGTGACGCGCAGGGCTTCAGGCACGGTCTCCAAGGCTTGGTGGTGGTAGCAGGGGGACGTGGCGGAGCCGCCCAGCAGGTGGTGGATGAGGCTGCCCGGGGTGGTGGTGAAGGATGCCTCTCCATAAACACCAGGTGCCGGCTGGCTCTTGCTGTCAGGAATGACGTCGGGGATGTGCTGGATCAAGGTCCCGCCCAGTACGACGTTGAGGAGTTGCGCTCCCCGGCAGATCGCGAACAGCGGGAGTTCGCGCTCAAGCGCGGCACGGATCAGGGCGGAATCGTGCCTGTCGCGCAGCGGCTGTGGTTTGGTTGCGGGGTGGGGCGCCTCACCGTAGAGGGAAGGATCGACGTCGGGACCTCCCACCACGATCAAGCCGTCCACCAGATCCAGCACGGATTCGTCGGTGCCCAACGGAGGGAGCAGGATGGGTGTTCCTCCGGCAGCGACCACCGCCTCCACGTACGTTCCCGGGAGAATCGCCGCCGTCGTATTCCACACTCCCCAAGATGCCTCTTGAAGGTAACTGGTGAGCGCGATCCGCGGCCGGTAAGTTTCAGAGACGTTCGAAGCCACGGACCCGCTCCCAATCTGTGATGGCGCTGTCATAGGCGGTGAGCTCCACATTGGCGGCGTGGACGTAGTGATCCACCACGTCGTCGCCGAAAGCCTTGCGCGCAATGCTGCTTTCAGCCAGGAGGTCCCGCGCGTCCCGCAACGTGGTGGGGAGGCGGTCCGCGTCCGACTCGTAAGCATTGCCCTTGGTGATTGCCGGCAACTGGAGATCGTTTTCGATGCCATGGATGACAGCGGCGATCATTGCAGCCACTGCCAGATAGGGGTTCACGTCGCCGCCGCCCACACGGTTCTCAGTGCGGAGGCCCCGGCCGTGGCCCACCACGCGGAGTGCGCAGCTGCGGTTGTCCAGGCCCCAAGCGATCGCAGTTGGTGCGAAGCTGCCCTCCACGAAGCGTTTGTAGGAATTGATGTTGGGCGCCAGGAAATAGGCGAGTTCGCGCAGCGCCGCGAGTTGACCGGCAACGAACCGTTCCATCAGGGGACTAAAGCCGTGTTCGCCGTCGCCCGCCAGTACGGGGTTCCCGTCCAGGTCGGTGAGGCTGAAGTGGATGTGGCAGGAGTTGCCTTCACGCTCATTGAACTTGGACATGAACGTGATGCTCTTGCCGTGCTGGTCGGCGATTTCCTTGGCCCCGTTCTTGTAGAACGTGTGCTTATCGCAGGCGGCGAGGGCTTCATCGAAGCGGAACGTGATTTCCTGCTGCCCGAGATTGCATTCGCCCTTGGACGACTCGACCACCAGACCTGCAGCTTCCATGTTGTTGCGAATTGAGCGGATCACTGGTTCCAACCGGGCTGTGGCAAGGAGCGAGTAGTCCACGTTGTACTGCGTCGACGGCGCGAGGCCGGTGTAGTTCTTCTGCCAGGCCTGGTTGTATGAGTCATCGAACATCAGGAATTCAAGCTCGGTCCCTACATGGGCCCGGTAGCCCAGCTTTTCGAGCCGCTCGATCTGGGCCTTCAGGATCTGCCGCGGTGATGCTGCCACCGGTGTCCGGTCCGTCCACAGGACATCGCACTGCACAATGGCTGTGCCTTCGAGCCAGGGAACCCGGCGAAGCGTCGAAACGTCCGGCAGCATCACCATATCCCCGTAGCCCGTTTCCCAGGACGACATCGCGTAACCGTCCACGGTTTGCATCTCAACATCCACGGCGAGCAGGTAGTTGCAGCCCTCCGCGCCGTGATCAAGAACGTCTTCGAGGAAGGAACGTGCACCGCAACGCTTGCCCTGGAGCCGACCCAGTGCGTCGGTGATGGCGACGATGACAGTATCTATCTCGCCGCTTGCTACGGACTCGCGCAGTTCGTCGACGGTGAGCTGCCGGTTCCGGCTGGACTCTTGGATGTGGGAATTCATGATGTCTCCGCAGTGTGGTTCTGTGAGTGGATGTCAGGTTCTGCTGGCTGTTACTTCAGCTCGGCCTCGGCCATGGCGAGTTGGGCGAACTCTTCTTCGGGTGCGCCCGCCACGATCCGGTGCCGGCTGTAGAGCCAGTAGTAAAGGAGGGCAGCGGCAAAAATCGCTGCCGTAATGGAAGCGGCAAAGACGTCGACGACGAACGTCGCCACGACTGCCACCGCGGACAGGACCAGGGCAATCGACGTCGTGACGATCCCGCCCGGCGTCGTGTAGCCGCGTTCCAAATTGGGTTCCTTCTTGCGAAGGACGATGTGCGAGAGGTTCAGCAGGACGTAGGAAACGGTCGCGCCGAAGACTGCGATGTTGATGAGCAAGGCGCCGTCGTGGGTGATCGCCGCAAGGAGGAAGCCGATGGTGCCCGGAACGATCAAGGCCCAGTATGGGGTGCGCCGCTTCCCGGTCAGGGAGAGCCAGCGTGGCAGGTATCCGGCCCGTGAGAGGGCAAACAGTTGCCGTGAGTAGGCGTAAATGATGGAGAAGAAGCTGGCCACCAGCCCAGCCAGGCCCGCGTAGTTAATGAAGTCCGCGAGGAAGGTGTTGCCGCCATAAGCGATGCGCAGGGCTTCCGGAAGCGGGTTGTCGGATCCGCTCATGGCTTGCGAGCCGGCTGCTCCCGGGACCAGGACCAGCATGAGAGCGCCAAAAATGACCAGGATGATGACGGCCACAATGATTCCCCGGGGCATGTCCCGCTTGGGATTCGAGGTTTCTTCAGCCGCGAGCGGAACGCCCTCCACTGCCAGGAAGAACCAAATGCCGTAGACCAGGGCAGCAAGGATGCCGCTGATGCCCATGGGCAAGAAGGCGCTGGAGCCTGCGGATCCATCGGGAACAATATCGAACAACCGGGCGGCATCGAACTTGGGAAGGAGGCCGACGACGGCGGCGGCCAAAGCGATGGTGGCCACCGCGGTGATGGCGAACATGATCTTCAGGGCTTCGCCGACTCCGCGGATGTGAATGCCGATGAAGATGACGTACGTGACCAGGTAGACCGGCCATGAGTTTGTGAGGCCAAAGAGGCCAAGTGCCTCTACGTAGCCGCCGATGAAGGTGGCAATAGCGGCCGGCGCCACCGCGTATTCGATGAGGACCGCCATACCTGTCGCGAATCCACCGAGGGGTCCCAGTGCCCGGCGGGCGAATGCATAGCCAGCCCCCGCCGTCGGGAGCGTTGATGAGAGCTCAGCGAGCCCGAAAACCATGCAGGTGTACATAACGGCCATGAGCAGGAAAGCGATCAGCAGGCCACCCCAGCCTCCTTGTGCCAGGCCCAGGTTCCAGCCCGCGAAATCGCCAGAGATCACGTAGGCCACTCCGAGCCCCGCGAGGAGAACCCATCCAGCGGCACCCCGTTTGAGGCGCCGGTGCTTCAAATACTCATCCTCGCCGCCGGGCGGCTGGTGCACTGTTTCCATGCGTGTTCCTATCGTCTGAGGAATGCTTCTGGGAAAAGTCGAGCGGGGGATCAATCAGATCCTAAAGGACTGTTTTCAGTCCAAAGTGTGCTTCAAAGTCTGGAGGCTCCTTCGGTGGGAGTCAAGACTTTTCTCAAAAACATGATGACTTGGATCACAATTGGAGGCGTGTCCAATGGTTTCTTTGATGACCTTTATTGGTCAGCGTGGGTAGCATGGAGGCAGCAGCGCCCTGTGAACGGCCTCACTTATTGGCGCAGCCCGCATTCCGTGGAAGGAGATGCCGTGCCGGACTCACCGTTTGGCCCGTCGTTCTCGATGCTGCGCCCAGTCAGGGGCGGCAACGCGTTCGAAGAGACCATCGAACACATTCTGCAGACGATCAAGCTGGGGATCTTCGCCCCGGCCGAAAAACTGCCGCCCGAGCGAGAACTGGCCGAACAATTGGGAGTCTCCCGGGCCACCCTTCGCGATGCCTTGGGGGAGTTGCAGAGTGCCGGCTATCTGGAAGTCCAGCGCGGCAGGTATGGGGGAACGTACGTCTCCGCATCAGCAGTCCAGCGCCAGCCGGACCAAGGGCCGCTCGATCCCGCCGAGGTGGAGGACGTCCTGCTGTTCAGGTCCATCATCGAGCCCGCCGCTGCTTCTTTGGCCGCCAAAGCGGACCTCTCCGCGGCTGCCCGGAGGCACCTGCAGGTCTGTCTCTCCGAAGTGAGCGCTTCCCCCGCCGTGGGCTACCGACCCCGCGATGCCCGTTTCCATATCGCAGTTGCCGAATTGTCCGGCTCCGCAAGCTTGGTGGGCGCGGTGGCCGAAACACGATCAAGGCTCAACGAACTCCTGGACCGGATTCCCTTGCTCAGCACCAACCTGGACCACGCCAACGAGCAACACGCCGAGATAGCCGAGGCCATCCTGCGCGGCGATGCCCCCGCCGCTGAACGGGCAACTATTGAACACCTGGAAGGAACGGCTTCATTGCTGCGCGGCTTCCTCGCCTGATCCTCGCTCACATCCGACGGGTTTTTTACGGTTCCTCTCGCACATCCGACGGGTTTTTTACGGTTCCTCTCTCACATCCGACGGGTTTCTGAGGATCGTTCTCTCATGTCCGGCGCGGTCGGGGCCGAATCACGGCGGGGCCGAATCACGGCGCAATATGGTTGAGCCTTAGTCATGCGGCTGACTAGTGTTGGACACATGCGCGAACTCCAGGCCAAGATCATCGAGGAAATGGGCGTCCAGCCCCGGATCAACCCCCAAGAGGAGGTCCGCAAGCGGGTCACGTTCCTGAAGGAATACGTGAAAGCCACGCGCACAAACGGCTTTGTGCTGGGCATTTCCGGAGGACTTGATTCCACTCTGGCCGGCCGACTGGCGCAGCTGGCAGTCGAGGAACTGGAAGCTGAAGGCGTCAATGCGAACTTTGTCGCGGTCCGACTCCCCTACGGTATCCAGCACGACGAAGACGACGCCCAGGCGGCCTTGGACTTCATCAAGGCCAAGACCGAACGGACGTTCAACATCTCCCGCGCGGTGGACGGGTTCGAGGAAGAGTTCGAGAAAACCATCGGCGCTGAAATTTCCGACTTCCACAAAGGCAACACCAAGGCCCGCGCCCGCATGGTTGCCCAGTATGCAATCGCAGGGGAACACAACTACCTGGTGATCGGCACAGACCACGGCGCCGAATCCGTTACGGGGTTCTTCACTAAATTTGGCGACGGCGGTGCGGACATCCTGCCGCTGTTCGGTCTGAACAAGCGCCAGAACCGCGAGCTCTTGGCTGAGCTGGGCGCTTCCGCGCGACTTTGGCAGAAGGTTCCCACGGCTGACCTGCTGGACGACAAGCCGGGCCGTACCGATGAAGACGAACTCGGAGTCACGTACGACCAAATCGACGACTACCTTGAAGGCCGCGAAGTTCCCGACGGCGTCGCGGAGCTCATCGAGCAGAAGTACCTCCGTACGCGCCACAAGCGCACAGTGCCGGTAACCATCTTTGACACGTGGTGGAAATAGCCTCCCGGTTCCTCGCTCACATCCCACGGGCTTTTTAGGATCGTTCTCTCACATCCCACGGGTTATTGGGCGATGTTCTTTCACGTCCCACCGAGCTTCGACGGCCATCGCAGTGACCGATCCCGGCTAGAGTCGGCCTCCGCTGGATCTGATTGCTCCCGGAGGCCCTGCGCGTCCGGGTGAACGAGACCCAGCGAGCAGTTCAGCGTCCGGCATGGCCACGTGAAGCTCCATCATGCCTTCTCAGAAAGAACCTTGCGGTCGCACCGCCCGACGTCGGCCACCCCCGGTGAGTGCCGACGTCGGGGCTTAGCGCATGGCGGCCATCTCGCCGCGGCGCCGGACGCGAGATAGCGATCCCTAAAAGCGGCCGGGATGTGATTGAGCGATCCCTAAAATCGTGCAGGATGTGAGAGAACGATCCCTAAAAGCGGCCGGGATGTGAGAGAACGATCCCTAAAAGCGGCCCGGATGTGAGAGAACGATCCCTAAAGGCGGCCCGGATGTGAGAGAGCGATCCCCGAAAAGCCGCAGGATGTGAGAGAGGATCGCCTCGCGCGGACTTAGGACGGGGCCGGGCCCGTGGAGCCGCGGACCGTGAGGTGAGTGGGCATGACGGCCAGGCGACGCGTGGAGCCGGCGTGCAGCGGATCCAGTTGGGCGAGCAGCATGGAGACGGCAACGCGTCCGGCCTGCTCGATGGGCGAGGCGATCGTGGTCAGGGGTGGATTGCAGAAGTCCGCGCCGAAGATATCGTCGCAGCCCACGATGCTCATATCCTCGGGGACGCGGATGCCCCGCTCGCGAAGCCGCTGCAGCATGCCGATGGCCAGGAGGTCGTTGAAGACGATGCAGGCCGTGGCGCCAGTGCGTGCCGCAGCGTCAGCAGCCGCGGCGCCTGATGTTGTCTTGGGCGTAAACGGGCCAACGTGCGAGGTGATCAGTCCACGCTCGCGGCTCTCGTCTTCGAATGTCTTCCAGCGTTTGGCATTGGACCACGACGACGCAGGCCCGCCAACGTAGCAGATCTTGGAGTGTCCCAGCGAAGTGAGGTGTTCCAGCGCCTGAACCACTGCACCGGGGGTGTCGATCATCACCGTGGGCGCGTTGGCAGAGGACCTGTTGATGGTGACGATGGCCTGTGTGGAGGCTGCTTCGAGTATTTGCGCATCCGTGAGGCGCGAGGCAGCCAGGATGAAACCGTCCGCCGTCCGCTGCATTTTGCGCAGGGTATCGGCCTCCATCTCGGCTGACTCTTCCGTGTCCACGAGCAACTGCGTGTAGCCAGCGGCTTTGAGTTGGTTCTGGGTGCCCCGGATGATGTCGAAGTAGAAGGGGTTGGTGACGTCGGGCACCAGGAGTGCGATTGCGTTGGTGCGTCCGGAACTAAGCCCGCGTGCCTGGGAGCTGGGCACGTAATTCAACGAGGCTGCCGCTTGTTCAACGCGCTCGCGGGTAACGCGGTTCACCCTGCCGGGATTGGACAATGCCCGGGACACGGTTGAGGTTGCGACTCCCGCTAGTTCCGCCACGTCACGGATGGTGGGAGGCGCCGCCGTCGCACGGGCTTTTGCATCTGCCATGTGGCAATTGCAGCACTTTTGGCAACTTTTGGCAAACGCTTGCCGCTTTGGTTGCCAACTCCCTAGACTCGACAACGAAGCCCCTGTGACGCACGACACCACACCTGCGGGCTTGGTATCCAAGGAGGAAACAATGAGGTTTGCACCATCAGCAAAGCTGGCCGCCGTCATCGCAACGGCTGCGCTGGCTTTGACGGCCTGCGGGGGAAGCAGCAGCAGTTCCGAAAGCTCCGGAGGTGCCGTGGATGGCGCCGGCAAGAAACTGAGCGTCCTGACGGGAGTCAACAGCCAGTACCCGGAGCAGCAGAAAGAATGGTTCAAGGACATCGCGGCCAAGTTCAAGGCCAAGACGGGCGCGGATGTTGAATTCGAGACGTTCGCGTCCGCCAACGACGAACTGACCCGTATCCAAACGTCAGTAGTTTCCGGTCAGGGACCTGACGTCTACAGCCTGGGCACCACCTTTACGCCCACCGCCTACGCCACCAAGGCCTTCGTGACTCTCTCCGATGATGACTGGAAGAAGGTGGGTGGCAAGGACCGTTTCAATCAGGCCGCACTGGGCATATCCGGACCGGACTCTGAGCACCAGGCGGGCATTCCCTTCGTCAGCCGCCCCTTCGTCATGGCCTATAACAAGGACATTCTTGCCGCTGCAGGTATCGAGAAGCCGGCCACCACGTGGGACGAACTCGCAGAGCAAGCCAAGAAGATGACCAACGCCAGCACGGGTACGTTCGGCCTCGCCACCGGCTACAAGGACAACTTTGACCCGTGGAAGTTCATTTGGGCCATGTCCGTCCAGGCCGGCAACCCCTTGGTGGACGGCGACAAACTGAAAATGGATGATCCCACGGTCAAGAAAGCCTACGAGACCTACTTCGGCTGGCTGACCAAGGACAAAGTGGTGGATCCGGCCGCGATTGGCTGGAGCAACAGCAACGCTGTGGCGGCCTTCGCTTCCGGTAAGGCCGGCTACCTGATGATGACGACGTCGAGCTCAGTCCCAACCTTGGACAAGTCCGCCATTGCCGGCAAATACGCATACTCGATCATGCCCACTACGGCACCGGGTGAAACTTCACCGAAGGGCGACGGCGACAAAGCCGCCAGCATCCTTTCCGGCGACAACGTGGTGGTTGCGGACTACTCGCAGCAGAAGGACCTGGCGTTCGCGTACATCGAGCTCATCACGTCAAAGGATGAGCAGTTGAACTACCAGAAGATCTTCGGGGAACTTCCCGCCAACGCCGACGCACTGGCCTCGCTGACGGACCCGAAGCTCAAGCCGATTGCCGATGCCGCGGGCAAGTCAAAGGCCACGCCCTTCACCGGAGCCTGGGGAGACATCCAGCTGGGCCTCCTGAACGTCACCGTCCAGTCCATTCCGGAGCTGGCCAAGGGCGCCGTGGACGACGCAGCCCTAGAGCAGCGGCTCAAGGACGCACAGGCAAAGGGACAAGCATCCCTCGACCGGGCTTCGAAGTCCTAGGCAGGATCTCCGATGTCCACTGATTCTTTCAGGGAAATGAAAGCCATGACCGGCCCGGCTGCCGAAGGGCAGCCGGCCCGGTCCGGCACAAACGCCCAAGCGCCCGACGGCGGCACGTCACCGAGCGCTGGCACAGGCACCATCCAGCCAGCTGGACGCGGGAAGAAACCCGTCCGTCGGAAGGGTTTGAGCGAGCGCAACCGTCCGTTGTGGATGCTGATCCCCGGCGGGCTCCTGATGTTCGTCATCATCGTTCTGCCGCTGTTCCTTGGCATCTACATGTCCGCCCTCAACCTGGACCAGTATTCGCTCCGCAAGTGGGTCAGCGCACCGTTTATCGGCGTCGGGAACTTTGTGGAGGCCCTGACGGACTCGCCGCTGCTTCACTCTGTGTGGCTGAGCGTCAGCTACTCGTTGATCGCCATGATTGTCACCTTGCCGCTGGGAATTGCCGCAGCGGTGGCAACCCAGAACCGGTTCAAGGGCCGCGCGGTGATCCGATCGATCTTCCTGATCCCTTACGTTCTCCCGTCGTTCGTGGTGGCCACTGTGTGGCGGACAATGTTCCAGCCCAACGGCGTAGTGGACTCTGCCTTGGGAACGTTCGGGATGGATGCCGGGCTTTGGCTTAATGGGCCGCAGACCTATTGGACACTCATCCTGGTCCAGATCTGGGCTTCGTGGCCATTCATCTATCTCCTGGCACTTTCCGGCCTGCAGTCTGTGGACCACGAGGTCCATGAGGCCTCTGCGTTGGATGGTGCGCTGTGGTGGAACAAGCTGCGCTACGTCATCTTCCCTTACCTCAAGGGACCTCTGGCGCTGGCGTTCCTGATCGGCATGCTGCACCACATCAACAACTTCACCCTGCCGTTCGTGCTGTTCGGAGTTCCGGCACCCGCCGACGTCGAGGTTCTTCCGATCCTCACGTACGTGACCAGCTTCCAGAGCTTCCGCTTCGGACTCAGCGCCGCCATGGCCTTTGTCTCCCTGGTGCTTATCGCCATTCCGCTGTTCATCTATCTGTGCGCCGTCAAGCTGGACGACGCCGAGACGCCTGGAGGCAAGAAGTGAGCGCGTCAACTACCTCCGTCCGCGGCACAGCCAGCCGGGGCGCGTCAGCAACCACGTTCCGGCCCGGTTCAAAACGGCAACATGAAGTAACCCGTCTCCTGCCCGTGCCGATGCTGGCGATTATCCTCACCGTTCTGTGTGCGATCGTCCTGATCCCTGTCGCCTACATTTTCCTGGCTTCGGTTAACTCGGATATCGGCGTGGCAAGCGGCGAGTTCTGGCCTTCCACGTTTTCGATGGAGAACTACACCAAGATCTGGTCCAGCGTCGGGCTGGCCAAAGGCCTGACCAACAGCGTGCTCGTAGCGGGAGCCACGGCCGTGGTGTCCGCGGCGATGTCCGTGTCCATCGCCTACGTGCTGGTCAGGTACCAGTTCCGTGGAAGGCTAAGTATCCTGCGTGGCCTGTTGGCGCTGCAGTCCGTGCCCGGCACGCTCATGGTCCTGCCGGTGTTCGTCCTCTTCTCGTCAGCGGCAAGCTACCTCGGCGTCCAGGTCATCGGCACACAGTGGGGCCTGTTCATTACCTACCTCACTTTCGCCATGCCGTTCTCAACATGGGTGATGGTCACGTACCTGCGCGGCTTGCCGCGCGAGTTGGAAGAGGCTGCAAGGATCGACGGCGCCAGCAACCTTGGCGTACTGGTCCGCATCATCCTTCCACTCAGCTGGCCCGGAATCGTGGTCTCGGGCATCTTCGCCTTCCTGCTCGGATGGAACGATGTCCTGTTCGCCTCAGTCATGACCCGCCCCGATAGCCAGACAGCCGCCGTCGCACTGCAGATCTTCGGAGCTTCCCAGGAAGGTGGGGCCATCCCGCTGTACGGCCAAATGATGGCAGCTTCGCTCGTGTGCGCAGCTCCGGTCGTGATCCTGTACCTGATTTTCCAGCGTTACCTAGTGGGCGGACTTACCGCCGGAGGAGTCAAATAGCAATGACCGGTTCAGCAACAGTCGAATGGACGCTTTCGGGCTTCGGTGACGAAATCGACGACGACCCCGTGCTGCAGATCGCGGTACTTCAGGCCTTGGGCGCCAACCACATCGAGGTCCGCAGCGCGTGGGGTACCAACATCGTGGACCTCAATGACGGGCAACTTGGAGAGCTCAAAAAGCTCCTCGACGCAGCGGGCATGGGAGTGTCTGCCATCGCTTCACCCATCGGCAAGGTGGACGTCACGCTGCCTGTGGAACACGAGGTGGAGCGACTCCGTCGGGCGGCAAATGCAGCGAACGTCCTCGGTGCCCGCTACATCCGCATCTTCTCCTTCTACTACGGCGAGGACGTGGCAGTGGAGAGCATCCGCGACGACGTCATTGAGCGGATGCGTGCACTCGCTGCAGTGGCCGAAGAAAGCGGCGTTGTCCTGCTTCACGAGAACGAAAAGGACATCTTCGGGGACACCCCGGACCGTGTCCTGGACATCATCGAATCGGTGGCGTCGCCGGCGCTCAAGGTCGCCTGGGACCCGGCCAACTTCGTGCAGGTGGGCGTCAAGCCGTTCGACGAAGGCTACGCCAAGCTCCGCCCGCACCTTGAGTACTTGCAGGTCAAGGACGCGCGGTTCGCCGACGGCGTCGTGGTTCCTGCAGGGGAGGGCGACGGCGATGTGTTGCGCACCGTTGAGGCCCTGAAATCCGATGGCTTCGTGGGATTCGCAAGCCTGGAACCACACCTGGCCGGGGCGCACGGACTGGGCGGTTTTCCGGACCCACCGCCTTCGGGATGGCAGCCCGCGCGTTCGCCAAGATCGTCAATGAAGCAGGAGTGGAAACCAAGTGAGCACGGAAATCCCAGTTATCAACGTCGCCATTGCCGGTTGCGGCACTATTGGCCGGACTCACGCAGCAGCGGTCGGAGAACTGCCCGAGCTCCGCGTCACCGCACTGGTGGACGAGATCCCGGAAGCCGCAGATGCGCTAGCCCAGGAGATCGCGGACGGCGGCTCCGCCAAGCCAGCCACCTTCCGGACTCTGGGCGAAGCGTTCGCCAGTGCCGACGTCGATCTCGTCATCATCGCAACCCCTAGCGGGCTTCACATCCAGCAGGCATTGGAAGTCCTCGACGCCGGTAAGCACGTGGTCATCGAAAAGCCGCTCGACGTCAACCTGGATCACGCCGACGAGATCGTTGCCGCTGCCAAGGCTGCCGAAGCCAAAGGACTCGTAGCAAGCGTCATCAGCCAACACCGTTTCGATCCCGCGAGCGTCGTGGTGGACCAGGCCCGTCGCGAAGGCCGCTTCGGAAGGCTGACGTCCGCCATAGCTTCCGTCAGCTGGTACCGCAGCCAGGGCTATTACGATTCCGGTGCCTGGCGTGGAACGTGGGCCATGGACGGTGGGGGAGCCGTGATGAACCAGGGCGTGCACACCGTGGACCTGCTCCTGTGGTTCCTCGGACGGCCTGTGGAAATCAGCGCCAAGACCGCGCTCCTGGCGCACACGGACCTGGAGGTGGAGGACACCGCCGTGGCAACCCTCACGTTCGAGTCCGGCGCGCTCGCTGTCCTGCACGCAACGACCGCGGCCTACCCTGGCCTGACCGTTCGGCTCCAGGTCATGGGAAGCAAGGGTTCGGCAGTGATCGACAACGATAACCTCGAATACTTCCATGCTGCTGACCCGAACGGAGATGCGGACAGCGGGCCCATGGGCATCCGTGGCGGCGGCAACCAGGCCGAAGAGGAACTGGCCAAATTCCCTGAACCCCCACAGCAGACGAACCTCGACCCAACTGTCTACCCAGCCGGCCACATACGCCAGTACCGCGATGTTGTAGACGCTATCCAGCAGGGTCGCCCCGCGGGAGTCACCGTCCAGGACGCCGTCACTGCGCTGGCCACGGTCCGGGCACTGTACGTCTCGGCAACCCTCGGCCGCCCGGTCCTGATCGCCGATGTCATGGCCGGCAAATACAACGACGTTGAGGTGCGTACCGGCAACGGCCACTTCGAGGAGGTTACGGCATGAAATTCTCCGTCTTCACAGCCTCGACGCCGGACTGGACTCCGCAGCAAGCCGTGTCGGAACTGTCCGCCCAAGGCTGGCACGGCATCGAATGGCGTGTAACGGACCAGGCCGACGCTCCGGAACCAGGCTTCTGGGCAGGAAACAAAGCAACCTGGCCCATGACTGGCCTCGAGGACTCGCTTCCTGAGATCGCGCGGCTCACGTCCGAGGCCGGACTCGAGTACTCCGGCTTGGGCGGCTACGCACGGTGCGACGATCACGACGGCGTCGAAAGGGTCCTCGCGGCGACCGCCGCCTTGGGCGCCCGCCAAGTCAGGGTCAACGTGCTGCCGCTGGGCAACTCGACCATGGGCGGGCAGGAGCCGAGTGGGCTGTCCTACCCGGAGCTTTTCGACGCGACGCGTGAGCACTATGAATGGGTTGCCGGCAGGGCTGCGCACCACGGTGTCAAAGCGCTCATCGAGTTGCACCATGGCACGGTGACAGCCTCCGCGTCGTCGGCGCGCAGGCTCCTTGAGGGCCTTGATCCGAATCATGTGGGCGTCATCCATGACCTTGGCAACCTGTTGATCGAAGGCTGGGAATCCCCGCTGCCGGCACTGGAATTGTTGGGCCCATACCTGGCACACGTCCACGTGAAGAATGCCCGTTGGGTCCGCGCTGATGAGCGTGACGAGGCAGGTGCAGCGGTGTGGGTGAACGAGTGGGCTCCACTCACAGAGGGGCAGGGGAGCGTCCTGGCGTACTTCAAGGCCCTGGCACAGGTGGGCTATGACGCATGGGTAACTGTGGAGGACTTCTCCACCGACCTTCCACTCACAGAGCGCACAGCGGGCAACCTGGAGTTCCTTCGCCGCACCGCCTCGCTCGCCGGATTGACTGTCAACGCAAGCCTTCCCGCCGGCTCCACCTCGAAAGGCTGACCCATGACCGAGTCGCTTGCCACCCACCCGGACCGGCTGCTGCCAGCGGACCCCGGAACGCGTTCCGTAGCCCGCACGTTGCTGGCCAGGGTCCAGGACCTCCCCATCATCTCCCCGCACGGGCACGTTGATGCTGCAGTGATCGAGCAGAACACCCCGTTCCCGGATCCGGCCGCATTGCTTGTTACTCCGGACCACTACGTCACGCGGCTCATCCACGCTTCTGGGGTACCGCTGGAACAGCTCCAGCCGGGTGCCGGGGCACGGGAGGTCTGGCGGCTCTTCTGTGAATCCTGGCCTCTCTTTGACGGCACGGCTTCCGGATACTGGCTTCGGACCCAGTTCGAGACAGTCTTTGGGTTGCCGGGCGATTTGAGTGCTGACACGGCCGATGCCACCTTCGATGCCATGACCGCAAAGCTCGCCGAGCCGGGATTCCGCCCCCGCGAGCTCTTCAAAGACTTCAACATCGAAGTACTTGCCACCACTGACGACCCCCTGGACACCCTCGCAAGCCACCGTGCGCTCGCGGCTGATCCTTCATTCCATGGACGGGTCCTGCCAACCTTCCGCCCGGATGCGTACCTGAATATCGCCCATCCGTCGTGGGGAACCAACGTTGAGCGCCTCATTGAAACTGCGTCCGACGGCGGCACGGGCTACCGCGGTTACCTCACGGCCCTGGAAAAGCGCCGTCGCTATTTTGTGGAGCATGGCGCGGTCTCGGCCGACCACGGAGTCCGCACCCCGGCCACGCTCAAGCTGGACGCTGCTGAGGCGGAAAGATTGTTCGAACGCGCCCGGTCCGACCAAGCAACAGCCGCGGACCGTGACGTTTTCGAAGCACACATGATGTACCAGATGGCCAGGATGTCCGTGGAGGACGGCCTGGTGATGACAATCCACCCCGGTTCGTATCGGAACCATCACCAGCCCACTTTTGAGGCGTTCGGCGCGGACACTGGCCACGACATCCCCTTTGCCGTGGACTACACGGAGGCCATCCGACCGTTGCTGCAGGACTTCGGAACAGCGAAGGACTTCCATCTGGTGCTGTTTACCCTGGACGAGACCGTCTTCTCCCGCGAACTCGCGCCGCTTGCAGGCTTCTACCCGTCCGTGTACATCGGGGCTCCATGGTGGTTCCTGGACGCGCCGGATGCCATGCTTCGTTTCCGTTCGGCCATTACGGAGACCGCCGGCTTCTCCAGGTCTTCCGGATTCATCGACGACACCCGCGCGTTCTGCTCCATTCCCGCCAGGCATGATGCCTCACGCCGGATCGAAGCTTCCTTCCTCGCGCGGCTCGTTGCCGAGCACCGCATCAGCGAGGACCGCGCCCACGAGTTGATTGTCGACGTCGTCGATTCTTCGCCACGAAGGGTGTTCAAACTGTGAGTGCCGAGCAGGGCCGGTCGGCGGAACTGCCGCGGCTCAACCGTACCGTGAGGCCCGTGCCCAAACCGCCGGTGCGCATGGTGCATCTGGGCCTTGGCGCGTTCCACCGCTCGCACCAGGCCTGGTACACGCAGCATGCCGGCGATTCTGCCCAATGGGGGATCGCCGCCTTCACAGGTCGCCGCCCCGAGGCCGCAGCAGTTCTGGCGGAACAGGACGGCCTGTTCACAGTGGTGGAGCGGTCCGGCACAGGCGACTCGTTCGAGGTCATCGGCAGCATCGCGGAGGCGGTGGACGGGGCCGACGTCGTACGGTTGGCGGAGTTGGTGGCTGCACCGGACACTGCCATTGTCACGCTCACCATCACCGAGGCCGCATACGCTGCGGTTGATTCCGACATGGATGACAACTCGACGCCGTTGGCCCGTCTGGTGACCGCCCTCGCCGCCCGCAGGGACGCTGGGACGGGACCACTCGCCGTCGTGAGTTGCGACAATCTCGCCGAGAACGGAACCGTAGCGCGGCAGGCCATCGGTGTCCTTGCGCGCGCCAAGGATGCGGACTTGGCGGCATGGATCGATTCCAACGTCAGCTTTGTCAGCACCTCCGTTGACCGCATCACACCCCGGACAACTCCGGAAGATGTGGCCGCAGTCGCTGAGCAGTGCGGTTACCGGGACCAAGCTGCGGTGGTCACTGAGCCCTTCCACAACTGGATCCTCAGCGGCGACTTTCCAGCGGGCCGCCCTCAGTGGGAAGACGCTGGGGCAGTCTTTGTCGATGACATTGAGCCCTACGAGAACCGGAAGCTCTGGTTGCTGAACGGTGCGCACTCGATCCTGGCCTATGCCGGGCAGCTCAGGAGCCATTCAACAGTGGCTGAGGCCCTTGCCGATCCGGTGTGCCGCAAGGCCGTGGAAGATTTCTGGGACGAAGCGTCGCACCACATTCCCGGTGATGCGCTGGAAATTCCGGAATACCGCCAGGCACTGTTGGAAAGGTTCGGAAATGCCCGGATCGCCCACCATCTATCCCAGATTGCCATGGACGGGACCACCAAGCTTCGCCTGCGGGCTTTGCCGGTCCTTGACGCCGAACGTGCTGCCGGCCGTACAGGAGACGGTGCCGCGCGGATGATCGCAGCCTGGATCGCATACTTGTCCTCCACAGATGACTTCCAAGACCCGCTCGCCGCCGGGATCAGGGAAGCGAAAACGCTCGACGGCGAACACCGCACCGCAGCGCTGCTGGCGCTGGTCAATCCCGGGCTCGCCAGGGATGCTGCCCTCGTTGCGCAGATTCATCGGCTCCAGGACCCTCTGGCCGTCACCATCTCCCACGCTTAATATCCATCGGAAGGATCCTCGACCATGAAAATCATTGCCGCTGAAGTCTTCGTGACCAGCCCCTCACGGAACTTCGTCACCCTGCGGATCACCACGGAGGACGGTGTGACGGGCATCGGCGACGCAACGCTCAACGGCCGGGAACTCGCCGTCGCCGCGTACCTCAAGGAGCATGTTGCGCAGCTGCTGATCGGCAAGGATCCGCACCGGATCGAGGATACGTGGCAGTTCCTGTACCGCAGCTCGTACTGGCGCCGTGGTCCGGTGACCATGGCGGCGATTGCTGCGGTGGACATGGCGTTGTGGGACATCAAGGGCAAGGTGGCCGGCATGCCGGTCTACCAGTTGCTGGGTGGTGCTTCCCGGAACGGGCTGCGTGCCTATGGGCATGCCTCGGGTTCTGACATCCCGTCGTTGTTCGACTCGGTGCGCGAGCACTTGGAACTGGGCTACAAGTCCATCCGCATCCAGACCGCGGTCCCCGGTATCAAGGCCGTGTATGGGGTTGCTGCCCAGGCCCAGGCGTCGGGGGAACGGTACGATTACGAGCCTGCCGGGCGTGGGAATTTCCCGTTGGAGGAGGATTGGGACACCCGCGCGTACCTGCGCCACTTGCCCACGGTGTTCGAGGCCGTGCGTAATGAGTTCGGCCCGGAAATCCCGCTGCTGCACGACGGCCACCACCGCATGACACCCATTCAGGCAGCCAAGCTTGGCAAGGCGCTGGAGCCCTATGACCTGTTCTGGTTGGAGGATTGCACGCCGGCCGAGAACCAGGAAGGCCTGCGCCTGGTCCGCCAGCACACCACCACGCCGCTGGCCATCGGCGAAATCTTCAACACCGTGTGGGATTACCAGACCCTGATCAAGGAACAGTTGATCGACTACGTCCGTGCAGCCTCCACCCACTTCGGCGGCATCTCACCGTTGAAGAAGGTCATGGATTTTGCCGCGCAGTACCAGATCAAGTCCGGTTTCCACGGCCCCACGGACATCTCCCCGGTGGGCTTCGCCGCCCAGCTGCACGTGGGCTTGGCGATCCATAACTACGGCATCCAGGAATACATGCAGCACTCGGACAAGACCAACGAGGTCTTCCGGCAGTCCATGACGTTCAAGGACGGCTACCTGCACCCGGGCGATGAGCCAGGCATCGGTGTTGAGTTCAACGAGGAAGCCGCCGCTGCTTTCCCGTATCAGCAGGCTTACCTGCCCTACAACCGCCTCGTGGACGGCACTGTTCATGATTGGTGAAGCGGACATGACTGGTGAGGCGGGCATGGCTGGTGATCTGAACCAGCGCCACCACATCGTGGTGATGGGTGTGGCGGGTTGCGGCAAAAGCACTGTCGGCGCAGCGGTCGCTGAGCGGCTCGGGGCCGAATTCCTCGACGGCGATTCGCTGCACCCGCAGTCGAACATCGACAAAATGGCCTCGGGTACTCCGCTGAACGATGAGGACCGGGCACCTTGGCTGGCCGAAATCGGGAGACGCTTTACGGCGTCGAACTCTGCTCTTGTCATCGCGTGCAGCGCGCTCAAGCGCACCTACCGGGACATCATCCGCACAGGCGATCCGTCCGTGTTTTTCGTGCACCTGCACGGCAGCCGGGAGTTGTTGGATGAACGCATGAAGGCACGCCCGGGACACTTCATGCCCGTTTCGCTGCTGGATTCCCAACTCGCAACGCTGGAGCCGTTGCAGGCCGACGAAGCCGGAATCGTTGTGGACATCGCCCAACCCGTGGAGAAGATCGTGGAGGGGGTAGTCGCAGCCCTCGAAGGAGCACGGTCCTAGGTCGATGCACCAGAAGCCCGGCACTGCCCATAAGGCGGTGCCGGGTTTGCTTGTGTGCGACGTCGACACGGACGAGCGCAAATTGTGAACGCTAACAACGATTCAAGTCAAGAATTTTCCGCAAGGATTACTCCTGAGTAGGGGTATAACCAAATTGTGATCCAATCCACTTGACCCACGGTATTGTTAGCGTTCACAATGGCTGTCGTATCACTTTGAAGTGGCATGTGCCGCCCCCAGCACACAGGCCATCCCAGCTTCACCGTGCCGGACGCACAGATGCTCCGGCTGCATCAGAGTTCGCGGCAATGCTGCCGCGGAAGGAGAGCATCGTGAGATTAAAGAAACTCCTGGGCGCCGTAGCGGTTGTCCTTACCTTGACCGTGGGAGCCACGGGCTGCGGTAGCCGCGGAGGAGCTGCAGAATCCAGCAGCACCGCCAAGCCCAGCGATTCGCTGGTCGGCATTTCGATGCCGACGCAGACGTCCGAGCGTTGGATCGCCGATGGCGCCAACGTTGAGAAGTCCTTGAAGGACCTTGGTTACAAGACTGACCTTCAGTTCGCCAACGATGACATCCCTACGCAGGTCTCCCAGATTGAGAACATGCTGACCAAGGGCGCCAAAGCCCTGATCATCGCAGCAATTGATGGCACTACGCTGACGGACGTCCTGGCCAAGGCCAAGGAACAGAACGTTAAGGTCATCGCCTACGACCGCCTCATCAACGGAACGCCCAACGTTGATTACTACACCACCTTCGACAACTACACCGTAGGTGTCCAGCAAGCTACGTCACTGCTCACCGGCCTTGGCCTGATGGACGCAAGTGGCAAGAAGGTTGAAGGCAAGGGCCCGTTCAACGTGGAGCTCTTCGCCGGAAGCCCGGATGACAACAACGCCAACTTCTTCTGGACCGGCGCCATGGACACCCTCAAGCCCTACCTCGATGCAGGCACCTTGAAGGTTCCCAGCGGCCAGACCAAGTTCGAGCAGGCAGCCATCCTGCGCTGGCAGGCACCCGTTGCCCAGAAGCGCATGGAAGACATCCTGACCTCGGCTTACAGCTCCGGCACCAAGCTGGACGGCGTGCTCTCCCCGTATGACGGCCTCTCCATCGGCATCATCTCCGCCCTGACCAGCACGGGTGGCTACTCCACCGGAAAGCTGCCGGTAGTTACCGGCCAGGACGCCGAGAAGGGCTCCGTGAAGTCCATCATCGCCGGCGAGCAGTACTCCACAATTTTCAAGGACACCCGCCAGCTCGGCGCGCAGGCCGTGAAGATGGTTGACGCCGTGCTCAAGGGCAACGAGCCGGAAACCAACGACACCAAGACCTACAACAACAAGGTCAAGGTTGTTCCGGCCTTCCTCCTGAAGTCCGTCATCATCACCAAGGACAACTACAAGAAGGAACTCATCGACTCGGGCTACTACAAGGAATCCGACGTCAAGTAAGCACTTCCTTCGGGTTGTGGTCCCGCTGCCAAAGCGGGGCGGGGCCACAACCCACCATGAGCCGGCCGAATCCCCGGCCAGGCCAAGTTCCAACCAGTCAGTGGGAATTGACGATGAACGTACCCATTCTTCAAATGCGAGGAATAACCAAGACCTTCCCCGGGGTCAAGGCCCTTCAGGACGTCACCCTGGATGTAAACCGCGGCGAAGTCCACGCCATCTGTGGAGAGAACGGCGCCGGGAAATCCACCCTTATGAAGGTATTGTCCGGGGTGTACCCGCACAACTCCTTTGACGGCGACATTCTTTTTGAGAACGAACCCTGCGAATTCAACAGCATCTCGGACAGCGAGAAGCGCGGGATCGTGATCATCCACCAGGAGCTGGCCCTTAGCCCGTACCTTTCCATCGCTGAGAACATTTACCTCGGCAACGAACTGGCAAACAACGGCTGGGTGGATTGGCGGAAAACCAACCTCGAAGCCGCCAAGCTGCTTGCCCGTGTAGGTCTGAGCGAAAACCCCGTCACACCCATCCAGCACATCAGTGTTGGCAAGCAGCAGCTCGTGGAGATTGCCAAGGCGCTCTCCAAAGAGGTGAAGCTCCTCATCCTGGACGAGCCAACCGCTGCGCTGAACGATGAAGACTCGGACCACCTGCTGGACCTCATCCTGCACCTCAAGGGCCAGGGCGTCACCAGCATCATCATCAGCCACAAACTCAACGAGATCCGCAAGGTGGCCGACGCCGTCACTATCATCCGCGATGGCAAGTCCATTGAGACCCTGCGCCTGGACCAGGGCCAAATCACCCAGGAACGCATCATCCGCGGCATGGTGGGACGCGACCTTGAAAGCCTCTATCCGGACCGCACTCCGAACATCGGAGAGGAAGTCCTCCGCATTGAAGACTGGACCGTTCAGCATCCCCAGGACCACAGCCGCATCGTGGTTCACAACGCCAACCTGAATGTCCGCAAGGGCGAAGTGGTGGGCTTGGCCGGCCTTATGGGCGCGGGCCGCACGGAACTGGCAATGAGCGTTTTCGGCCGGACATATGGACGAGCCGTTTCGGGCAGGGTCTATAAGTATGGCGAAGAGATCGACACGTCCACCGTTTCCGACGCGATCGATCACGGCATTGCCTACGCCACCGAGGACCGCAAGCACTATGGCCTGAACCTCATTGAGGACATCAAACGGAACATCTCCATGGCAGCGCTGAACAAGCTGGCCAAACGTGGCTGGGTCGATGGCAATAAAGAGACCACCATCGCCAACCATTACCGCAAGAGCATGAACATCAAGGCCCCATCCGTGGCAGCCATCACCGGCAAGCTCTCCGGCGGTAATCAGCAGAAAGTAGTGCTGAGTAAGTGGATGTTCTCGGATCCGGACGTGCTGATCCTGGACGAACCAACCCGTGGCATCGACGTCGGCGCCAAGTTCGAGATCTACACGATCATCAATGAACTCGCGGCCGCCGGGAAAGCCGTGATCGTGATCTCCTCGGAGCTGCCTGAGCTTCTGGGCATTTGCGACAGGATCTACACGCTGTCCGCGGGCCACATCACCGGCGAGGTCCCCATTGCCGAGGCCACCCAGGAAACCCTCATGCACTTCATGACTCAAGAGAAGGAATAGCCAACATGTCCGCCCTACGAGAATCCCTTGGCTTCCTCACAAGCCGCCTCCGCCAGGTTGGCATCTTCGTCGCCCTGATCCTGATCGTTATCCTCTTCCAGGTCTTGACCAACGGCATCCTGCTTGAACCCCAGAACGTCAGCAACCTGGTGGTCCAGAACAGTTACATCCTGATCCTCGCTATTGGCATGGTGATGGTCATCATCGCCGGCCACATCGACCTCTCCGTCGGGTCCATCGCCGGGTTCATCGGTGCTGTCGCCGGCGTGATGATCGTGCACTGGGGCTGGGCATGGTGGCTGGCCATCCCGGCTTGTCTCCTGGTGGGTGCCTTGGTGGGTGCCTGGCAGGGTTATTGGATTGCCTATGTGGGCATTCCCGCCTTCATCGTCACCCTGGCCGGCATGCTCATTTTCCGCGGCCTGACGCTCATTACCCTGAAGAACCAGCAGATCACCCCGTTCCCCAACGAGTTGCGGGCCCTCGGTGGAGGCTTCCTCCCCGATATCTCCGGAGGCACATCCGTACTGGAATGGCTGACCGTGATCCTGGGCGTTGGCGGCACCGCAGCCATCCTCTTCCAAGCCATCAAGGAACGCCGGGTCCGTCGCAAGTTCAACCTTGAGAACGAGCCGATGGCATGGTTTGCGGTCAAGAACGGCTTCATTGCCGTGCTCATGCTCATCATCACGTTCCTCCTGGCAAGCTACCGCGGAACGCCGATCGTGCTGATCGTGCTGGCAGCCCTCGTGATCCTGTACTCGGCATTGATGAACAACAGCATCTTCGGACGCCACACCTACGCCATCGGTGGCAACCTGCATGCAGCAGAGCTCTCCGGCATCAAGACCAAGAAGGTCACCTTCCGGCTCTTCGTCAACATGGGCGTCCTCGCCGCCCTGGCCGGCTTGGTGTTCACAGCCCGACTGAACTCTGCCCAGCCTGCAGGCGGTACCGGCTTTGAACTGGACTCTATTGCTGCCGCCTTCATCGGTGGCGCGGCCGTCCAAGGCGGCATCGGTACCGTTGCGGGAGCAATGATCGGTGGCCTCATCATGGGCGTCCTGAACAACGGTATGTCCATCCTCGGCCTGGGAACCGATTACCAGCAGCTCATCAAGGGCCTGGTTCTCCTCCTTGCCGTCGGGTTCGACATCTTCAACAAGAACCGGACGGGTGCTGGTGGAGGATCCTCACTCAGCCGCCGCTTCAAGTGGAAGACCACGCCTCCGGCAACCGAAGCTACCAAACCTGCCAAGACTGAACCTGTGCGGGTAGACGCCAAGTAGCAAAAAGTCCCCGGGATTGGCCTGCATCCCGCTCCGAACTGAGCTGTCCTGCTCAGAGCGAAGAGCCGGATGCGGGCCAATCCTGCCCAAGCAGGCCATACGAATCCATAAAGTGAGGTGCGGATGTCTCCCGGGGCAACACCGAACAGGCCACCCGTCATGGGGGACGTAGCCAAGTTGGCCGGGGTCTCGCACCAGACCGTTTCCCGTGTCCTGAACAACCACCCCAATGTCAGCGGCAAGACCAAGGAACGCGTGGAATCGGCAATCGCCAGCCTTGGATACAGGCGCAACACGGCGGCTCGCAGCCTGGTGACGCGACGGTCCCGGACCATAGGCGTGCTGGCCTGCGAAACCGGTCAGTACGGACCTGCCAACACCTTGCTCGGAGTCGAACAGGCGGGCCGGGAAGCAGGCTATTTCGTCAGCATCGCCAACCTCCGCGAAGTGACCGGCGACAGCATCAACGACGCCATCGCCCATTTTCGCAATCAATCCGTGGAGGGGGTAGTCATCCTCGTTCCGCATCCGGATGTCCTTGCTGCCCTCCGCGACGTTGTGGTCCCGTTTCCCATGGTGGCCGTGGGCGCCGGAACCGGGAACCAACTGACGGGTGCTTCACTAAACCAGCGTTTGGGAGCGCGGTTGGCAGTGGAACATCTCATCGGGCTCGGTCACCGCCACATCGGACATATTTCCGGTCCGCCGCACTGGATTGACGCGGCTGAGCGCATCAAGGGATGGCAGGAGGCTCTTGGCAACGCTGGCTTGGAGGCCCACGTTCTTCTCCAGGGGGGATGGGATGCGGCTTCGGGATACGAAGCAGGCCTGGCGCTCATCGAACAGCGCAAACTAGACGATCAGCCCACTGTCACCGGCGTCTTTGTCGCGAACGACCAAATGGCTGTAGGAGTCCTTCGCGCCCTTCAGGAAGCCGGTTTGCGGGTCCCCGAAGACATCAGCGTGGTGGGTTATGACGATCAGCCTGAAGCTGCGTTCTTCCTGCCGCCACTGACCACCATCAAGCAGGACTTTGAAGAACTCGGCCGCCGTTGCATGTCCGCGGTACTCCAGCAGTTGGATAGCGAAGCAGGCAACGAGGAGCAGATCGTGAATCCCAGGCTGGTTGTTCGTTCAACGACAGCTGCCCCTGCGCTTCGCCCAGCTCGGTCGCCACTAAACTAGAAGCCATGACTTCCACCAGTACCCCTGCAGCAGACACTGCCACCGCCCGTGCACGCCTTCTTGAACTCATCAAAGAGTTGGCGGTGGTCCGCGGAAAGGTGATCCTCTCCAGCGGTAAGGAAGCTGACTACTACATCGACCTCCGCCGCATCACCCTGCATCACGAGGCCTCCAAACTGGTGGGCCAGGTCATGTTGGCAATGATCGACGACGCCGGGATCCCGGTTGAGTGCGCTGGCGGACTCACCATGGGTGCCGACCCGGTGGGTACCGCTGTCATGCACGCCGCCGCAGACGCCGGCCGCGCCGTGGACGCATTCGTTGTCCGCAAGGCCCAGAAGTCCTACGGCATGGGACGCCAAGTGGAGGGTCCTTCGGTGGAAGGCCGCAACGTGGTTGTCCTCGAGGACACGTCCACCACCGGCGGGTCCGCACTGACCGCCGTCGAGGGAGTCCGTAAGGCTGGCGGCAATGTGGTTGCCGTCGCCGTCATCGTGGACCGGGACACCGGCGCCAAAGAGAAGATCGAAGCCGAAACCGGCGTGCCCTACCTCTTTGCCTTCGGCAAGGACGAACTGGGCCTCAACTAGGGAGTTTGTGTACAGGGCGACGCCCCTAAAAGCGTATTTTAGGGGCAAGAACTGCGCACAAACTACGGGGCTGTAAGGCAGTGCCCGCGAAGCCTATGCTAGCTGCGTGGACGTTCAAGTAGGGAAGCTCCAGGCTCCGCCGGAGGTGAACGAAAACCTCCCGGGCGCGGGCTCTGCCATGCCCGGATCCGTCTCAGGGGATGCTGCCGATCCGGCTGACTGGGCTCGGATCCTGCCCAACGTTTCGCGGATAAAGCGGACATCCCGACGCAACTTCCTCATCACTGCAGGGGTTTCGCTGGCGTTGGCAGGAGACATGCTGTTTACCCGGCGCGTGCAGGCCGAGCGGCGCGCCACCAAGATCCTCCGCGTCCCGGATTCGTACTCGGATCTCTACTTTCCCAAGGCCAGTTGGATCCTCTTTCCCGGGTACAAAACCAGCTGGGAAGAGGCACAGTGGATCCTGAACTCACTGCGTCCTGCCCTGCACCAGCGCGGCCGACTTGCCGCCGTCGGGTATTCCAACCTTGGCCTGGACGTTGACGAGATCGTCCGCGAAGTCATTCTTCACGTGCGCGAACTGGGGCTGGAGAAGCTGTATTTCTATGGCCACAGCTTCGGTGGGATGCTCGCCACGCAAGTTGCCGCCCGTCTGCTGGAGCTGCATGGTGTGGAGACCCAGCTGATCGTGCTGGATTCCAGTCCCTTCAGCCGCGCTGATGTGCTGGATCAGAGCTGGTTCGACGGCGTGGTGTTCCTTTATGAGAATGGCTTCCGCATCCCGTCAGTCCTGCGTGGCGGCTACGAACTGGGGGAGCGCGTGGTCCACAAGGACGAGCGCACTTGGCGGCAGATCCTGGACCAAAGCCTGGAGCAGCTCTCGCCGATCGCCCCGTCCAGCGTGCTGATCCAGACGGAGTCTGCGTATATCTACCACTTCGACGGCTTGCGTTTCGCCGGCAAAATAGGCTCGGCCAAAATGGCATTCCTCGGCAACTCCAGGGACAACACGGTCAACTACGAATCCGCGCGGGCGGGGTGGAGCAAGGTCTTCGCGTCGAACATGAAGCTCCCCGTGCTGAGCACGGAGGGTGCGCGGCCAGCACACGCCAGCCCGCAGTGGAGTGCCGATGTTTACCGGCCCCTGTTGGAGCGGGTCCAGAATGAGCTGGAACCGCTGCCGCCTGCCCCCCAGGAGCCGTCGTACCAGGAGCCAAATGGACGGGTTATCCGGCCGGCCTAGGTTTTGCGTTGCTGGGGCCGTGGCTTCCTGACCTTGTTTGGCCCTTTTCAGGGCCGCAATCAGCGTGAATTGGTTGTTTTTTGGCTCCCGCGGCGTCAAAGAGGGTCAGGAAGCCTTATTCAGTCCCCAGTGCTTCAACCCCGCAACGCGTCAACCTCGACGGCGGTGAGGCCGGCCTCGCGCAGGAAGCCGCGGGCGTCTCCGAACTCCCGCGCGAAGCCGACCAGGAAATGCCGGATCGCCGCTTCCGGGCTCTGCAGGATCATGAGGTCGGGGCTGAAATATTGTGCGGGCGTGGAGGGGACGTGGAGCCGCCACGTTTCGGCCATGACCTGCAGCAGGTTCGGAAGGTTGCGCGTGGTGGCCGTGTAATCCTTCACTACGGACTCGTCCGATTCACCCGCGGCCATCAATGCGATCGCCGACACCACGCCGGTCCGGTCCTTGCCCAACGAACAATGAACAAGTGTGCGCTTGCCTTCCGCGACAGGACGCAAGGCATCAGCAGCCCACTCCGGCCGGACGCGGATCCAGCCCAAATACAGGTTGCCCAGGTCCTCCGGCGTCTGCACTGCCTGCAACGAACCCGCCACAGCGTTCGGGTCCAGCGGATTGTGGATGAGCTCGACGCCGGGCGCGGCGACGGCGGTACTCCCGCCACCGCCGTCGGGCTTGGTTGCATTCAAAGGGGCGGAGCCGTTTGAAACCAGCCACGGAACGAAGGACCGCTCGAGCTCGCTGCGCAAGTCCATGATGGCCTGGATGCCGTGCTCCGCCAGGAATCCAGATGTCGCGGCAGCATCCAGGCCAAACGGTTGGCTCCCCCTCAGTATCCGGCCACCGGCCAGAGGACGGAGGTTGAGCACAGCCATGACGGGACTCCTTTGGCTTTAGATCTGGCTCTTGAGATCGGCTACGGAGCTCAGGATCTGGTTGGGGCGGAACGGGAAGGACACGATTTCCTCGCGCTGGGTGATGCCGCTGAGCACCAGGACGGTGTGGAGCCCGGCTTCCATTCCTGCCACGATGTCGGTGTCCATGCGGTCGCCGATCATGGCCGTGGTCTCCGAGTGGGCGTCGATCTGGTTCATGGCCGAGCGGAACATCATGGGGTTCGGCTTGCCCACGATGTACGGCTCGCGGCCCGTTGCCTTGGTGATCATTGCCGCGATTGCGCCGGTTGCCGGCATGGGGCCGTCCTTGGAAGGACCGGTGGCATCAGGGTTGGTCGCGATGAAACGGGCGCCGGCAAGGATGTGGCGGACGGCCATGGTGATCGCTTCGAAAGAGTAGGTGCGGGTCTCGCCGAGCACCACGAAGTCAGGTTCCGTGTCCGTCAGGATGAATCCGGCCTCGTGCAATGCGGTGGTGAGGCCGGCCTCGCCGATGGTGTAGGCGCGGTTGCCTGAATCAGAGGACTGGACCTGGTCCTTGAGGAACTGGGCCGTGGCCAGCGCCGACGTCCAGATGTTCTCCTCCGGAACTTCCAGCCCGGACGCGCGGAGGCGGGCTGCGAGGTCCCGCGGAGTGAAGATGGAATTGTTGGTCAGGACCAGGAAGCGCTTGGATGTATCCACCCAGCGCTGGATGAGCTCGGCTGCACCCGGGATTGCCTGGTTTTCATGAACCAGCACGCCGTCCATGTCCGTGAGCCAGCATTCGATTTCGTGGCCGTTCCGGTAAACCGATGCGGACGTGTGGGGCGAGGATTCTTCTGCCATATTTGCCTCCGGCTGGGATTGGTCATGCACTGCTTCCCAGTCTTTCATCATTCGAGCGGCTAAACATCCTTGGCATTCCGCTATGTGGGTAGTTCTACCCATGTGGAAAACCGCTGTGACTTGCCCGCTACTCGACGGACTGAACTACGCTTGTTCCGGCGCAGGCGTGCCACCACCGTGGGTCGGGGGATCGACATGGTGGATTTTTTGTGTCGCCGCACTTCAGCAGGTCCCCACTACTGGATCGATAACCGGATATCCCCAGATACGCCGGTACTCAACACGTTTGAAAGGGCCTGTCATGAGCAACAACAATGGAGTGCCGCAGCCCCCGTACAATCCCGACGGCGTGCCGCAGCCACGCTACGACACCGGGCAGGGGCAATACCGGCAGTATCAGCCGGGCCATACCCAGCCCATGTATCAGCCGGAAGGGCAGGCGCAGGAAGGCCAGACGGAGGCTTTCCCGACGCAGCCGGCGCCCACCCAGGCTTTCCCCGCGCAACAATTCCCAACCCAGCAGGGGCACGTTGACGGCGAGTTCGCGGAAACTGTCCACCGCTACCCACAGGCGCAGCAGGGTCAGCCTGGTTTCCCGCCGCCGGGCAGCGGCTACCCGGAGCAGCAGGGCAGCGGCCAGGCTGGATATCCAGGTCAACCGGGCTACCCCGGCCAGCCCGGCGGACCCAGCCAGGGCCCGGGTGACCACAACAAGAAGGCACTGTTCCTGATCCTCGGTGGAGTCGCCGTCGTCGTGATCATTGCGCTGGTAGTTGTGTTCGCATGGTTGATTCCTTCGGTGACCAAACCGGTGGCCGTAGAGAGTCCCGTGCCTTCGGCCAGTGCCTCCGACGAAGCGTCGGACGCGGCAGCCGAGCCGTCCGATGACCCGTCTGCGGAGCCGTCTGGCGACGCAACCGCCTCCTCTGAGATTCCGGATGGTGCCATCCCGCTGCCCAGCGTGTGGGAAGAATTCGCTGGCCCGACGAATGTCCCGGCCGACGGCGACCCGCTGTTCAGCAAGTGGGTCACGGGCGAATCTTCCTTCCAGTACCTGGCCGAGTGGACCCACGACGAATCCTTCGGAATCACCAAGGACCCCACCACCGGTGAAGAAATTCAGAAGAAGGCCCAAGGCACCGTGGAGGCGGACGGCGACGGCATTGCTCTCGCATATGCATTCTTCGCCGAGTCCGACGAAGGCAAGTTCGGCAAGGATCCGAAAGAGATCAAGGCCGCGATCGAAGATATCGAGGCCCGGTACAAGGGCATGACTGCCACCGAGCTGCCCCAGAACCTGGTTGGCCACAAGTGCACCTCGGATTTCAAGACCTCGATGCCCGAGATCCGCGAATTCCGTCGTGGCGCTGCCGTGGTCATTGGATTCACCTGCACCAACGCGCGTGGGGAAGAAATCCAGGCAGTCAACCTGTTCTCGGTCACACCGTGGGGAACGCCGCAGATGCTGGGCGTTAGCGGGCACAAGACCTATTGGGACGCCCACCCTGGCCTGATGGAGCAGCTGGCCAACTCGTACCGCATCAACAAGTGGAAGATGGTCTAGCCGGCGGGCAAAGAGCAAAGACCGGGCAGGGCTAAAGTTGAGGGGTGACTGACCTTCCCCCCAACACAGCCCTGCCCACCCCTGCCCATTCCCCTGACGGAACCGTGGAAGTTGACAGGACAATGGCAGAAGGCGGGACTGAAGCGAAACCGGAGGTCGGCGTCGGGCCCTGGGAAGGCGAGTGGCCGGTTGGCGAGCATTGGGACCCGGACCTGCTCAGGGATGGTGACCGCCGCAACGTGGTGGATAAGTACAGGTATTGGAAGCACGAGGCGATCGTCGCGGACCTGGATTCCAAGCGGCACGAATTCCACATCGCGATTGAGAACTGGCAGCACGACCTCAACATCGGCACGGTTGTGCGCACAGCCAATGCGTTCCTCGCCAAAGAGGTCCACATCATTGGTCGACGCCGGTGGAACCGTCGCGGGGCGATGGTCACCGACCGCTACCAGCACGTCCGCCACCACCCCACCGTCGAGGAGTTTGTCCAGTGGGCGCAGGGGGAGGGGCTTGCCGTGATCGGCATCGATATCTTCCCGGATTCCGTGCCCCTGGAAACCTACGACCTCCCGGAAAAGTGCGTCCTGGTGTTCGGGCAGGAAGGCCCGGGCCTCACACCCGAGGTCCATGAAGCAGCTGTTGCTACGTTGTCCATTGAGCAGTTCGGCTCCACGCGTTCCATGAATGCTGCCTCTGCTGCGGCGATCGCGATGCACGCGTGGGTTCGCCGGCACGTGTTCCAGCAGCCTGTCTAACTCCCGCCGAGATGGCACTTAATGACAATCCAAGCGCGCTCGGATTGTCATTAAGTGCCATCTCGCCGAGCGCAGAACATCTGACCACGGGTTCCTTCTCTGTGCGTGCATCGGACAAAGCCGGTGTGACCCGGTCCCGGACCCGTGCCAAGGACTTGTTGCTGGTATCCCGGGGAATCCGGATGCCGGACGGGTCCGGGGCTTCCGGGTCATCCGCTTTGAGGGCTTACACGGACCTGGACGATTCCTCCACCCTGGTTTCCTTATCGGCCGCCCGGATCTGGGATGTCCCCTTGCCGGGCAACCGCAGCGGGGATTGGCGCATCATCTTGCCCGGCGGAGGGGGTTCAGTTTTCCGCGACGGGTCAACGTGGCCGGACACCTCCTCACCTTTCTTCCGGAGGAGGTGCTCGAGTACGACGGCGTCAGGCTCACCTCGCCCGCGCGGACGTGGCTGGACTTGGCCGCGCTGCTGCCCTTGGAGGATCTGGTCGCAGCGGGTGACCACCTTGTGTGTTCGCACGGCCCGGGGTTTCCCATGCCCAAGGACGCGCTGTGCAGCATCGAGGAGCTGACGGAGATAGTGCGCCGTCATCCAGGCATGCGCGGCGTGCGGAACGCCCGCGCAGCACTGGAGCTCATTCGTGTGGGCGCGGATTCTGCCCCGGAGACTCTGATGCGCCTGGCCCTGGTCAATGCGAATCTCCCGGAACCTGTCCTCAACCACATTGTCCGCGATGCCCTTGGCCAGCCCGTGCTCTGGCCGGATGCCGCATACCGCGAGTTCAGGGTCTCTCTTCAATACGACGGCCAACATCATGGCGGCGCGGACCAGCACCTCAGGGACATCGAGCGGCAGGAAAAGTCCCTCGCCCACGGCTGGCTGGAAGTCCGGATCTCCAAGCAGGACCTCCAAGGTGAGAGACCCGCCGTCGTGCATAAGGTCCGCCGTGCGCTCGAAAGCCGTGGCTGGCGCGCGAGGTGACACTTAATGCCAATGTCAGCGCGCAGGATTGTCATTAAATGCCAACTCGGCGGAAGTGTTAAGAGCCCCAGTGACCCGAAACACGGCGTCCCGGCGGATATCGCTAGGATGGGAGCTAGCCGTAAGCGGTCTACTCCAGGGTTACCAACCCACAGACGAATTCAGCATAGGAGTCACCATGCCCATTGCAACCCCAGAGATTTACTCCGAGATGATCGACCGCGCAAAGGCTGGCGGATTCGCTTTCCCCGCGGTCAACGTGACGTCGTCGCAGACTCTGAACGCTGCGATCCGCGGTTTCGCCGAGGCCGAATCCGACGGCATCATCCAGGTTTCCACCGGTGGCGCAGCCTACTGGTCCGGCGCTTCGGTCAAGGACATGGTTGCCGGTTCGCTCGGTTTCGCAGCGTTCGCCCGCGAAGTTGCCAAGAACTACAACGTCAACATCGCCCTCCACACGGACCACTGCCCGCAGGACAAGCTGGCCGACTTCGTCCTCCCGCTGCTGGCAGCTTCCGAGGAAGCAGTCAAGGCCGGCAAGGACCCGATCTTCAACTCGCACATGTGGGACGGCTCGCACGAGACCCTCACCGACAACCTGCGCATCGGCCGCGAACTGCTTGAGCGCGCAGCTGCAGCGAAGATCATCCTTGAGGTGGAAATCGGCACCGTCGGTGGCGAAGAAGACGGCGTTGAGAACGAAATCAACGAGAAGCTCTACACCACCACCGAAGACGCTCTCGCTACCATCGAGGCTTTGGGTGCCGGCGAAAACGGCCGTTACCTCACCGCCCTGACCTTCGGCAACGTGCACGGCGTGTACAAGCCGGGCAACGTCAAGCTCCGCCCCGAACTGCTCAAGCAGATCCAGGCCGAGGTCGGCGCCAAGATCGGCAAGGACAACCCGTTCGACCTCGTGTTCCACGGCGGCTCGGGCTCCACGGAGCAGGAAATTGCTGACGCTGTTTCCTACGGTGTCATCAAGATGAACATCGACACCGACACCCAGTACGCGTTCACCCGCCCGGTTGCCGGCCACATGTTCTCCAACTACGACGGCGTCCTGAAGGTCGACGGCGAAATGGGCAACAAGAAGACCTACGACCCCCGCGTCTGGGGCGCTTCCGCCGAAGCCGGCATGGCCGCGCGCATCGTCGAAGCCGCCCAGCAGCTCGGATCGGTCGGCAAGACGTTCTAATGTCCGACGAATTCCGGAAGAACCTGATGGGGCCGGAGCCCACGCTCCTGCCCGCCGAAACCGAGATCTACCAGCACCTGGCTCTCGGCAAAGAAGCGCTGGACCTCGTGGAGAAAAACCCCACGTCGTCTCTTCTGTGGGCAATCCTCGCCGAGGAAGCCTGGGCTGAGGGCCGCACCATCGACTCGTACGCTTACGCCCGCGTGGGTTACCACCGCGGCTTGGACTCGCTGCGCCGCAACGGTTGGCGCGGCGTCGGGCCCATCCCGTGGGAGCACGAGCCCAACCAGGGCTTCCTGCGCGCGCTCTACGCGCTGGGTCGTGCCGCCGCTGCAATCGGCGAGCCCGAAGAGCCCGAGCGGATCGAGAAGTTCCTCAACGACTCAGACGCGAAGGCCAAGGCAGCGATCGAGGCCAGCTAAGGCCTGCGCTGCTTAAGCAAACGACGACGGCGGCCCTCACCAAAAGGTGGGGGCCGCCGTCGTTGTTAATCACCCAACTGAGTAGCACTTAAGAACGTTATGAGGGCCCAAAACGCGCACAAATGCGACTCAGTTGGGGGAGACTAAGACTTGCGCGGGATGCCCGTGCGCGCCATTGCCTCGGCGTAGGCGCTGTGGATGGCGTCCAGGTATTCCTGCTGGCGGGCGGGTGTGCCGGCGAAGGAGCGGCCACCAAGGGAACGGACCTTGAAGGTCTTGAAGCCGCGGCGGGCGATGCTGGCGGGGGCGGCCTTCATCAATTGGTCGGCAAGGCGGTGCGCTTCATTGCCGTGTGCCACAAGGGCCGACGTGCGCGGCAGGATCGCCAGCAAGCGCAGGAGCGGCTTGAGGCCTTCGGTGATGTTTGCCGGTGTCAGCTTGCCCGGTTCCTCGTTGGGCTCGATCCACGGGTACGCGTTCCACGGCATCATGAGCTCGGGGCGGAGGCCCAGCTGCCACTGCATGCCCAGCATGCGGGTGCTTGCTTCCTCGTCGCCCGGGGTGATGAAGCCCTCGCCCGAATTGGTGCGCTGGTTGGAGAAAAGGCTGACGATACGGCAGTCGTCCATGCTGTGGGCGGGGTCGATGTAGAGGACCTCGCTGCCTGGCTTCTGTTCCTTCAGGGAATCGCACAGACCGTTGACCTCGGCGATGTGGGGTTCGTAACGGCGGTTCCAGAGGAGTTCTTCGGGTGATTCAGTCGCCAGGTCTTGCATCAGGGGTTTGGTCTCCTAGGTGTTACTGCGCGCACCTATCCAAGGGGCCGCGGGCATGCCGCTGCCGAACCTCAAAGGGTGCTGTTGGGGGCTAACTAACCTTACCGGACTATGGGCGCTGCAGCACCCTGTTTCGGCGCGCCCCCAAATGAGACACGGCGTGTTGCCCCGGAACGTGGCCTGCGTCGAGCCTGAACATTAACCCATTTGTGCAGGTCAAAGCCGTTGACTTTGACCTGCACAAATGATGGATTGGGCTATTGGTTTTGGGGGAACCTGTTCTGGAACCCCCGACTCCATGCACCGGTCTTCAACAGCATCTTTCGCATCATCTACCTCGGGGGCAAACGTGGTTGTATCAACAGAGGCGTCGGCAGAATCAGGGCAGCGTCCCAAAAAAGCACCAAAGGTTCGCGCGATCCTGGCAGGTGGACTTGTCCTGGGAGTGGGTGCGGCGATCACTCTGGCGGCGTGGAACAGCTCCGAGTTTGCCCAAGGCACCTTCACAGCAGGCTCCTTCAATCTCCAGGGGAGCGTCAACGGGACCACGTTCACAGAGAATCCGGTAGGCTCGCCGGCCACGTTGGCATTCACTACCAACCCGACAAACCTGTCGCCGGGCGACGTCGTATCCGCCCCGTTCGCTGTCAGGTTGGATGCGGCGTCAAGCTACGACGCCACGGTGACCATCTCCACGGAAGGATCCACGGGATCCCTGGCGGGCTTAACGTACGAGCTCACGCAGTCTGACGCTTTCGGTTGCGCCGAAACTGTCACGGAAACGTTGGTGGCGGCCGGAGAAACGCTGGGGTCGACGCCGGCGAGCGTCACCTTTCCGTTGACTCAGGGAGCCGGTACCGACCCCGGAGCACCAGTGAACCTCTGCTTCCGGGTGACCGCGGGGGCAGTTGTCCAAGCCCAAACCGGGTCCACCACGTGGGAATTCGCCGCACAGTCGCAGTGATCCATGGGTCATCGACGAGCAAAAACCAAGCGCGGTGTAGTTTTCCTTCGTATCCGTGCGCTCCTCGCAGGCGCATTGGCATTGGGACTCGGCGGCTCCGTCACACTCGCTTCCTGGACGGACAGCGACTTCGCCACGGGTTCGTTCGGAGCGAGCGTTTTCGTGACCGAGTCCAACGCCACCAATCCGTACAACGCCCTGGGAACGTGGAGCACCAACGACGTTTCACCCGGTGCCACGTTGGTGTTCAATGCCGCCGCGATGAGCCCGGGCACCGTGTTCTTTGCCCCGTTCGCCGTCCGGACCAAGGCGACGTCCGTGGAGGGTGAGGTGGTCCTCGGAGTTCCCGTGGTGACCAGCAGCGGCACTGGAACTGCGGATCTCGGGGCTGCGCTTCGTTATCGCGTGGTGCGTTCAGCCACGTGTGACGCTTCATCGTTCACCGGGACACCGGATTTCGTGGTGGGTAGCGATGGCGTCAAACCCTTGACCGTGGGCCAGGCTGCCGACGTCGTGAATCCGCTGGCGGCGGCCACGGCGACCTTGCCGGGGGCAGCGACGCAATTCTGCTTCGAAGTATCGCTTCCGGCGGGGGCAAACAATGCGTTGCAGGGCCAGACAGCAAGCGCGACCTGGCAGTTCACTGCCACCTCAAGCTCATGAGCAGGCCCCGGATCCGGCCTGGCCGGTTTGAGCACCGCTTGCGGGAGACGCTGCTGAACCTGGCTGCCGCGGGCGGCACTGTCTGCCTTATGGCAGTGGTTCTAGCGGTGGCGTTCAACATCACCCTGATCCTGTTCAAAACCGGCTCTATGTCGCCCACTATCCCAGCAGGTTCGCTGGCCGTGGTTCGCGAGATTCCAGCGGCCGAGATCAAAATAGGTGACGTTGTTACGGTGGACCGGCCCGGAAAGCTGCCCATCACGCACAGGATCCAGAGCGTTGGACCCGCGGAGGGAGCTGCCCGCACCATCACAATGAAAGGCGACGCCAACGCCGACGCTGATCCAGCGCCGTACGTCGTGGAGCGCGTCCGAATTGTCCTCTGGTCCGTCCCCGGCCTCGCCTATCCCTTGGCTGCCGCCGCCAACCCGGTGGTGCTGGGTGTGACCACCGTCTGCGTAGCGGCGCTGGTGAGCTGGGTGCTGTGGCCTCGGAACGGATCCCGAAACGGATCCGGCCGCGGCCAGCGCCGAAAAAGAGGGCAACATGCTGCTACCTAGATTGAGGGCCTTGACCGGGCTGCTCGCTCTCTTTTTGTTGGGCGCCCTACCCGCCCACGCTGAGGAAGGACCTTCCGGTTGGCTGGAGCTCGACGCCGGTCCGGCCGGGGAAGTGCACCGTCTCACCCCTGGTGGGACGGCGGATTGGGTGGTTGATGTGCATGCACGCGGTGAGGGCGCCGGTTTGCTGGAAGTGTGGATCCAGCCGACGGAAACGGCAGGTCCGGAGAGCGAATCCGGGCTCCGGGACTTCCTCAGCGTGCAATTACGGTCCTGTGAACAGCCATGGAATGGCACCGTGTGTGCGAGCGGTGAACGGAGCTTGCTTGAGCCTACGGATCTAAACCTTGCCGAGGGCTTGAGGATCGACCTCATGAAAGACGGCAGCACATGGTCCAACGGGTCGTACGTCCTGGTGAGCGCGGCGCTCGCGGAGGACGTTCCCGCAGAGTTCCAGGGGAGCCGCACGCAGATTGTGCTGGGTGTCCATGGTTCCGGCGATGCGGTTGGAGATCCCAGCCCCGGTGCGGTCACCGCACGTCCGGGCGGGCCGCCGTCGTCCATTGGCTTGGCTGATACCGGTGCCAGGCTAGGTGGCGCAGCGATGCTGGGCGTGCTTGCGGTCGCCACAGGGTTCGCTCTTGCCCGGTTGCGGGGTGCGCAAGTATGAAGAAGCGGCTCGGGTGGCTGGCGTTCGGGGCGGTGGCATTCGCCTTACTGACTTCCGCCTCAAGCCCGCCATCGGTGACGGAGGCGTCCTGGCAGCGGAGTGAATTCGGCACGGGTAGCTTCGGGACCATCACGATTCCGCCCGCAACGCTCAATGGCGCCTGCGAATACCATCCGGTTTTACTCGGCGCCGGAGCCTACGTCAGGATATTTTGGAAGCCGCCAGCCGCCTACCCAGACCTCGCGGACGCTCTGATTGATGTCCACCTGATCACTGCCGGATCCCCGGTGACCACCCTGCAGGGGTATCCAGGTACGGCCAACACAACCGGGACATCGGCGGGCTACACCACGGACATTCCAGCCACGCTTCTTGGTGGCATTTTGGGGTTCAACACGCAGTTCCAAGTAGATATCTACGTCACGGCGGCCGGTTGGAAGTCCACACCCGTCTCGGTCAAGGCCAATGCAGGACTGATTGCTGGTGTTGGTGGTTCCTGCACCAATCTGTGAATCGTCACCGGCGTACTCCAAACTGACACTAAACGTCCCCGGGACACTCCTTGACACCAGAGTTTCAGGCCCCATCGGCTAAACTTGGCTGGTAAGAGCCCCGAAACTCTTGCGTATGCTGCCATGCGGCAGGCTGCACCGGTAAGTCGGGGCATTCTCATGTACGGCGTCGAGTCCTGGCCATCCGGCTTGGTCTCGCCCGAAAGAATGGGGGAGGATCCCATGCCCGCTATCGTGATCGTCGGAGCCCAGTGGGGCGACGAAGGCAAAGGCAAAGCTACCGATCTGCTCGGTGGCCGTGTTGACTACGTGGTTAAGCCCAACGGCGGCAACAACGCCGGGCACACCGTGGTGGTTGGCGGTGAGAAGTATGAGCTGAAGCTCCTTCCCGCGGGCATTCTGAGCCCCAATGCAATTCCCATTATTGGCAACGGCTGCGTGGTGAACCTCGAGGCCCTTTTCCAGGAAATCGACGGCCTTGAAGCCCGTGGCGCGGACACCTCCCGTTTGCGCGTTTCGGCCAACGCACACCTCGTAGCGCCGTACCACCAGGTCCTGGACAAGGTCACGGAGCGCTTCCTCGGCAGCCGCGCCATCGGAACCACGGGCCGTGGCATTGGTCCGGCTTACATGGACAAGGTGGCCCGCTTGGGCATCCGCGTCCAAGACGTCTTCGACGAATCGATCCTCCGCCAGAAGGTGGAAGGCTCCCTGCGCCAGAAGAACGAACTCCTGGTCAAGGTCTACAACCGCCGCGACATCGTGGTGGACGAGATCGTGGAATACTTCCTGTCCTTCGCAGAGCGTCTCCGCCCGCTGGTCATCGACAGCACGCTTGAGCTGAACAACGCTCTGGACGAGGGCAAGGTTGTGCTCATGGAGGGCGGTCAGGCCACGTTCCTGGACGTCGACCACGGCACCTACCCGTTCGTCACGTCCTCCAACCCGACGGCCGGCGGTGCTTCCGTTGGCTCGGGCATCGGCCCCACCCGGATTTCGCGCTCCATCGGCATCATCAAGGCCTACACCACGCGCGTTGGCGCCGGCCCGTTCCCCACGGAACTCTTCGACGAGATGGGCGTCTACCTGCAGAAGACCGGTGGCGAGTTCGGTGTGAACACCGGCCGCCCTCGCCGCTGCGGTTGGTACGACGCCGTGCTGGCGCGCCACGCTTCCCGCGTCAACGGCTTCACGGACTACTTCGTGACCAAGCTGGATGTCCTCACGGGCATCGAGCAGATCCCGGTCTGCGTTGCCTACGACGTCGACGGCGTCCGCCACGACGAAATGCCCATGACGCAGACCGAGTTCCACCACGCGGTGCCGATCTTTGAGTACTTCGACGGTTGGACTGAGGACATCACCGGCGCCCGGACCATGGAGGACCTTCCGGAGAATGCCCGCAACTATGTGCTGGCTTTGGAAAAGCTCTCCGGTACGCGGTTCTCGGCCATCGGCGTCGGACCGGACCGCGACCAGACGATCGTTGTGCATGATCTGATCAACGACTAAGTTTTACTGAATTTACGACGACGGAGGGTCACCCCTGGTTCTTTGGAACGCTGGTTCCTCAGGAACCTTGGGGTGGCCCGCCGTCGTTGTCGCTAGCCCTGGTATCCACCCACTGCTCCGCCTCGCTCAGAAGTTGCGCGTTCCCGGGACTATTTCGGCGACGCGCGCGGTTACGCCATTCGGGGCCGAAAGCTACGTGCGCGAACAAGCTGAGATGACGACGGGACGGGATACGTGACTACAGAAACTGCTGCTGACGGAGTCGGGTTCCGTTCCCGCCGGGGACCCATCCTCATTGCCCTGATGCTCTCCACCGGGCTGGTGGCCATTGATGCGACGATAGTCGCCACGGCGGTGCCATCGATTGTGGATGACATCGGCGGTTTCACGTCTTTTCCTTGGCTTTTTTCGGCGTACCTGTTGGCGCAGGCAGTCTCCGTGCCTGTCTATGCCAAGCTGTCCGACGTCGTGGGCCGCAAGCCGATCATCCTCAGCGGGATCGGCCTGTTCCTCCTGGCTTCCATCCTGTGCGGGCTGGCCTGGAGCATGCCCGCCCTCATCGCTTTCAGGGTGCTTCAGGGCCTCGGCGCAGGAGCCATCCAGCCGGTGTCCATCACCATTGCCGGGGATATTTACACGCTCGCGGAGCGGGCGAAAGTACAGGGCTACCTTGCCAGCGTTTGGGCAGTATCGTCCGTTGTTGGACCGACATTGGGAGGCATTCTTTCTTCCTTGGGCATTTGGCGTTGGATCTTCTTCATCAACATCCCGCTGTGTCTTCTGGCCGGATGGATGTTGGTCCGGACATTCCACGAGAACGTCGAGCGGACGAAACACCGGGTCGATTATCTGGGGGCAGGGCTCCTAACAGTCTCGCTAAGCTTGCTCATCCTGGGAGCGCTTGAGGGCGGCCAAGCCTGGTCTTGGAACTCCTCCATAAGCATCGCGGTGTTTGCCGTCGGTGCGTTGGTGTTCGTCGCCTTCCTCTTCGTAGAGAGGAGAGCGGCTGAGCCTGTCCTCCCACCGTGGGTTGTTTCCCGCCGCCTGCTGGCGACGACGGCGATGATCTCCTTTGGCGTTGGCGCAGCCATTCTTGGTCTCACCTCGTACGTCCCAACGTTCCTCGAAGGAGCGCTGGCGACTTCCCCGGTCTTTGCCGGACTCGCTTTGGCGGCCTTGACGGTCGGCTGGCCAATCAGCGCGTCCCAGGCTGGCCGGTTCTACCTCCGGATCGGGTTCCGGAGGACGGCTTTGATCGGAATTTCCGTGACGGTCATCGGCGCTGCCGTGCTTGCCCTCACAGCCTCATCACCCAACGTTTTGTTGGTGGCCGTGGCCTGCTTCATTGTTGGCCTGGGCCTCGGATTGGTCGCGACGCCGAGCCTGATCGCCGCGCAGTCGAGCGTCGAATGGAACGAACGCGGGGTAGTTACCGGGACAAATCTTTTTGCCCGTTCCATCGGTAGTTCGATTGGCGTGGCTGTTTACGGTGCGATCGCCAATGCCATTTATGCTGGTGGCCCCAGCGGCGGCCCCGATCCGCAAACAACGGTGTCCGCTTCCACCGCCGTCTTCCTGGCCGTGCTGGTGAGTGCCGTGCTTACTGTCATCGCCGTCGTCGCGATGCCTTCCAAGGCGGACGACGCCATCGCCGCCCAAACGGCTGCCAAGACCGGTGTTGCGCCGTCGCAGGATTAGGACCCGCCGCTTGGCATCGTGTCTTCCGGGCTGACGAAGTCGGTGTGTTCGTGGATGACTTTCCACTCGCCTTCCTCGCGACGGAAGACGCTGGTGGCGCGAAGGGCGAACGGGCGGGGAGCGCTTCCGTCAATGGTGCCGGTGAAGCGGACAACGGCGGCGGTGTACGCCATGTCTCCCACGACGTCGAACGCCATAACGTCCAACTTGACGTCTTGGCCTCCCGCAAGCCGGGCTGCTACTCGCCGAAATGTCGGTTCCAGCTGGGTCCACCCTGTGGTCGAGACGCCCACTGCTCCAAACAGGCTTACTGGCTCGCGGTGGGACCACATTTCAATGCGACGCGAGGGGTCCCCGTTGACAAGCGCGGCCTCGGCTGCGTGCAGGGCAGGTTCAGCCCACGCGAGGAATTCCTCCCGGGGATCCATGACTCCTCCTCCACAAGTGCGGGTTTCTCACAGCGTCCTCCCTCCGAAACGCCCAGTCAACGCAGGTGAACCACCCGGCGTTAAACGCTCGACGGCGGCAGGCGGCGCTGCTCTGATGAGCCGCCGCCCGCCGTCGTACTCCCCGAAAGCCAGCGGCACGGTATCAATCCGGCCGGCTGTTGGCCGTCACAGGGGATCGCGCTGGGGCAGGCTTGGGTGTGGATTCAGATTTCAACAGCGCCGCTTGGATGACGATGCCCGCGGCAGCGAAGCTAGCGAGGGTCACACCGTATGCCAGCAAGGTTGGCACGAGCCCCCACACGGGCGCGAGTTGGCCAGCGATGATGACCGGCACACTGAACGCCAAGTATGCGGCTGCGTAAATGCTGGCGAATACCCCGGCGCGCTGATGCGGCTGAATGTGCGGTGCGATGAGTCGGATCTGTCCACCGAACGATCCGCCGAACCCAATTCCGCCCAGTACTGCTCCGACCCAAACCGCGGGGAGCCATGTTGCATTGATTCCGAAGAGGACCGCAAGGATCCCGAGCAGAATGAAGGAGACCCCGGCGAGCGAGCTGTGTCGGGCGGGATAGCGGCCAAATACAAGGCTTGCCACCGCGGCTGAGAACGGGCCAAGGAAAGCGGTGAAACCCGCCACCAGGCCACCGTCCAGCGCAAAGTGGACCCGGAGCAGCGCCGGCGAGAGGCCAAGGAAGAGGGCTGGAAACATCCACCCGGCGATGTGAAGGGGGAGGCCTGCGGCGAACTCCCGGCGTATTTTGCCGGGAATGCTCAGACGCGGGGTGAGGGAACGGACTGCGCCCGGGCGTGTCACGGCTGTCTCGGAGGTGAAACTGACAAAGATGATGCCGAGGACCATGGCCCCCGCCAGGATGGCAAAAATCAAGGTGTTGGCGTCAGCCGTGAACTGAACCGCTGCGCCGGTCACCAACGCTCCCAGGCCTAGACCGCCCGCTACGGACGCGCCAGCGAGATTGCCGGCAAGTTTCTTGAGGGAGCCGGGGGCCTGCTCTTGGATCGCGGCGTTGAAGGCGCCGGTTGCAAGGCCGGTGGCGATCCCCTGCAGGGCCCGTGCAAGGATCACCCATGTGATGGTGGGCGCGGCCAGGAACATGACCATGGAAATGAGTTCTCCATAAAGGGCCAGAAGCATGACGGGCCGACGACCCAGATGGTCCGAAAGCGAGCCGGCCACCAAGAGGGCGGCGAGCAGCGCAAGGGCGTAGACGGAGAACGCGAAGCTCAGGGTGCCGGCTGAGAATCCCCATTCCTGTTGACGTAGTGAGAGCAAAGGTGTGGGTGCGCCGGCGGCGAAGAAGAACGCCGCGAAAACGAGCGCCAGCCCGGCGAATGCCGGTTTGGGTGGGAGGGAACGGTGCAAGGGAAAGTCTCCTTAGACAGGTTGGTCTAACTCTTCCCAGTTAGACAGGTCTGTTCAATTAAGTCAAGAATTTTTAGACAGACCTGTCTGATATGCTGGAATGCATGGTGACTACCAGGGTGCCCGCTCGTCAACGCCTCCTTGATGCAGCGGACAAACTGTTCTACTCGGAGGGCGTACACACAGTTGGGATCGACCGTCTTATCGAAGAGGCCGGCGTGGCCAAGGGCTCGCTCTTCTACAACTTTTCCGGCAAAGACGAGTTGGTTTCCGCCTACTTGGCGGGCCGGGATCAGCAACGCCGTGAGCGGATAGCCAGGCACCAGGCTGGGCTTGACGAGCCCACGGCGAAATTGCTTGCCATCTTTGATTCCCTTCACGAAGCGGTGACCTCGCCCGGATACAAGGGCTGCCCGTTTGCCAATGCAAACGCCGAAGCACTCCCGGGAAGCGTCGAGGCTGAAGCCCTGAGAACGTTCCGTGGTTGGCTTTCCGACGCAATCCTGTCCCTCTGCGAAGAGGCCCGGTTTGCCGATCCAGCAGATGTCGCAGCGCGCATCCGCCTGCTATATGACGGAGCGGTGTCCAACTCGCACCTGGACGCCCAGCCGGGGGCTGTCCGCTTGGCCAAGGAACTGGCTTCCATGGTTTTGGAAAACGCACCCCGCGCCGTCTGACGTTAAGCCCCGATAGGAATAGCTTCACCACCGCTGGGGTTGACGCTCGCATGAAGGCGATTACCTACAGTGAATACGGAAGTCCGGACGTGCTGGAACTGACTGACCAGCCGATGCCCAAAGTGGGCCCGGGCATGGTCTTGGTAAGAGTCAGGGCGGCATCTGTGAACCCGGTGGACTGGAAGATCATGGCTGGGTACCTGGACTCCGTTATGGACCTTCAGTTTCCGGCCATTCCGGGTTGGGACGTGGCAGGCGTTGTGGAATCGGTGGGAATTGACGCCCCGCAATTCCAGCCCGGGGACGAGGTCATTGCCTATGGACGCAAGGACTATGTCCACGGAGGCAGCTTTGCAGAGTTCATTGCCTTGCCTGAGCGGCTCCTCGCCCGAAAGCCGGCATCGCTGGGATGGAACGCATCTGCTGGACTTCCCCTGGCAGGGCTGACGGCGTATCAAGTCCTCAAGCGCCTCGGTCTCCAGCCGGGGGAGACGCTGCTGATCCACGGTGGTTCCGGTGGCGTTGGCTCCCTTGGCATCCAGATTGCCGTGGCGCTCGGAGCGCGGGTTATCGCGACGGCTTCGGAGCGGAACCACGATTTCCTTCGTTCCCTCGGTGCCGAACCGGTGTCGTACGGCGAAGGACTTTCTGCGCGGGTACTGGACCTGCGTCCGGACGGTGTAGACGTTGTAGCCGATTTCGTAGGTGGAAACCTCAAGTCAACCCTGGAGGTTCTGGCAGAAGGCGGCAGGCACGCCTCCATTGCCGACAGCGAGGTAGAGGAACACGGCGGCACCTGGATGTGGGTGAAGCCGATTGGTGCCGAGCTGCAGGAGCTCGCAGATCTTGTTGATGAGCACAAAATCCAGGTCGAGGTGGCAGAAACGCTCCCGTTGGCGAAGGCTGCGGACGCCTTCCGGCTCAACATGGAAGGCCATACCCGCGGAAAGATCGTTGTTACCGTCCAGCACGACGGTTGATCACTGCTTTCAGGTGAAATCACGACGACGGCAGTCGCCAAGGTTCCCCGAGGAACCGGCTGGGGGGCCGCCGTCGTGCGTGGTTTGCCTTCGTGCGGCACTTTTGTGAAACTGGATTCCTCTGTTCCCAAGTGTTAGGCCGATGTTTTGACGGGCATTGCAGGTTTCGCGACGCTGACCACGCGCTGACACTTTCTGATGCCCTCGCGGGCCGGTGATTCAGCGCATTCGCTGAATCCTGGAGCCTCGAAGCATCATGCCTACAACAAGCAACCCGTCCATCACCCTCACCGACGTCGGCCTTCAGTGGCGCGACGGCACAACCGCCCTGTCCGGGATTTCCGGTAGCTTCGGACCCCTCCGCTCAGGACTGGTGGGATCCAACGGCGCTGGCAAGTCCACGCTGCTGCGCCTGATGGCCGGCGTCCTCACGCCCACCCAGGGGCACATCCGCACCAACGGGGATATCGGCTACCTTCCACAAACGCTTACCCTGAGTGCCGACTCAACCTTGGCGGAGCTCCTGGGTATCGGCAACAAATTGACGGCGCTGCGTGCCATCGAGTCCGGCGACGTCGGCGTGGAGCACTTCGATGTCCTGGGCGATGACTGGGACATCGAGACCAGGGCGGATGAAGCCCTTCACCACATCGGATTCTCCGGCGCGGACCTGGACAGGAAAGTTGGAGAGATTTCCGGCGGCGAGGCGATGCTCGTTGCCATCACCGGCCTTCGCCTCCAACGGACGAGCATTACCCTCCTGGACGAACCAACGAACAACCTAGACCGTGAAGCGCGCACCAAACTGTACGAGCTTCTAGCGACGTGGCCGGGGACGCTGGTGGTCGTTAGCCACGACGTTGACCTTCTGGAGTCGATGGACGCCACCGCAGAATTGCACGCCGGGCAGCTCACGGTTTTTGGTGGCCCCTACAGTGCATGGCGCTCCTACTTGGACGAGCAGCAAGGCGCGGCAGCCCAAGCTGTCCAGGCCGCCAAGCAAACCATGAAGGTGGAAAAGCGCCAACGCCAGGAAGCGGAATCGAAGCTCGCAAAAAGGGCCAGGACGGGGCAAGCGAGCTACGACAACAAGAAAGGCTCGAAGATTCTGATGAATCAGAGGGCATCCGATGCCCAGGTCTCTGCGGGGAAGTTGCGTTCGGGCTTGGACGACAAGGTGGCCGCAGCCCAAGCCGCCCTTGATGCCGCCTCTTCCAGGGTCCGGGAAGAGCAGCGAATCTCGTTGGATCTCCCGGACCCCGATGTTCCCCGTAGCCGCCAAATTGCGGAGCTGAGGGGAACAAACCGCTCCTTTATCCTGCAAGGACCGGAACGCGTGGCGATTATCGGGGCCAACGGCTCCGGCAAGACAACGCTCCTGGAACAGATCGTCAACCGAACCCTGGCCGATGAAGGCAAGGCATCGGGCCGCCTGCTCACGGAGCGGGCGGGCTATTTGCGCCAGCGGCTGGACGGCTTGGACGAAGCTGCCACCACGCTCGAAAACGTCCAGGCAGCCGCGCCGGGTGTCCCACCGGGAACCGTACGCAACCAGTTGGCGAGGTTCCTTTTGCGCGGCGACAGCGTAAACCGGCCAGTCCGTACACTCTCCGGAGGTGAGCGATTCAGGGTTTCCCTTGCCAGGCTCCTGTTCGCCGATCCGCCCTCCCAGGTCCTCATCCTCGACGAACCTACCAACAACCTGGACATCCATAGCGTGGACCAACTGGTCGAGGCCCTGAATGCCTATCGCGGAGCGGTGATCCTGGTCAGCCACGACGACGGGTTCCTGGCGCGGCTAAACCTGAGCCTGGTGCTCAAGCTGGACCGCGACGGATCCCTCACCGAGTTGCCCGGACGGCCCGGCGGTGTGCCAGAAGGATGATCGCGGCACAGGGGATTGCGACGGCGTAGAACCACGTTGCCGCGCTGAAGACGGCGGCATAGGCGTGCGCTTCAATCTGCACCGTTCCTGCGCCGGGTCCCCCCGAGGCAGCGAACACCACCGTCAAGAGGGCCAGGCCAATGGAACCGCCCAGCTGGTGGGCTGTGTTGACCAGGCCGGACGCCGCACCATTGTCTGCCGGCGCCACATTGGACATGCCGAACTCGGTCAGCAGGATGATGGCGAACCCTTGTCCGACTCCTAGCGCCATCAGTGGCAGCAAGATGCCGGGAAGATATGGCGTGTCCGGACCGATGGTACTCAACCACAGCATTCCGAGGCCGGCGATGCTCAATGCACCCAGCAGCAACGCTGGCTTGCCGATCAGGGTACCAAGGGGCCGCAATGCGTAGACCATGACGAAGAAGAGGAGTGTCAGCGGGATGTATGCGAGCCCGGCCATGAAGGCGCTGAATCCCAAGACGTTCTGGAGGTACTGGCTAAGGAAATAGAAGGTCGAAAACATCGCGCCCACGATGAGGAGGCGGATCACGTAGGCGCCGGAGCGCGTGGCATCACCGAAAAGGCGCAGGGGAGTTATGGGCCGCTCGGCTCTGCGCTCGACGAGCACAAACGCCACAAGGAAGAACACCGCAACGGCAAGGGAGATGATCGTCGTGGGATTGACCCACCCTGACTGGCCTGCGTTGACCAGCCCGTAAACCAGCGCGGACATCCCGATAGTGACTGTGAGTGCTCCCATGATGTCCACGCTGCCCCGGACGCGATCGGTTTCCGGGAGGAAGCGGCGGGTTAGGAGGAGGACAACGATCCCAATGGGGATGTTTATCAGCAAACCCCATCGCCAGGAAAGCAGGTCCGTGAACACCCCGCCGACGATGATTCCGACGCTGCCGCCAGCACCAATCACGGCACTGTAAATGCTGATTGCCCTGGAGCGCTCCTCCGGTTCGGGGAAGGATTGAACCAGGAGGGCAAGCGTTGCCGGAATCGCGAACGCCGATGCAGTCCCTTGCAGGATGCGCGCCGCGATCATGACCTCCGCGCTGACTGCCAGTCCGGCCAGCAAAGAGGCGAAGGTAAAGACTGCCACTCCTGCCATGAAAACCCGTCGCCTGCCCAGGAGATCGCCAACGCGGGCGCCTAAGAGCAGCAGCCCGCCAAACGCCAGTGCATAGCTGTTCTGGACCCATGAAAGGGATGCGGAGGTGAAGCCGAGTTCACGTTCCAGATGGGGCAATGACGTGGTCACAATCGAGGTGTCCAACACCATCATGAGTTGGCACCCCATGATCACCGCCAAAGTGAGGCTTCCGAACCGCCCCCGTACAGGGGCGGCTTTGGTTTGGGTTGCTGACATGTTTCAAGCCTTCCGCTAAGTAACTAACTGGTTCGTTTTAAAGAATGCGCGCTGGGGCCGGTTCTGTCAACTAACTGGTTACTTGCTATGCTGTGGGCATGGCGAGAGATGCAGAAGCGACCAAGAAGCGCATCCTGGATGCGGCCGAGGAAGAGTTTGCCCGGTACGGCATAGCCGGAGCGCGCGTTGACCGGATAGCAGATGAGGCGTTGGCCAATAAAGCGATGCTCTACCGGTACTTCGAGAGCAAGGATCGCTTGTTCGACGAAGTGTTCTCCCAGCGGGTCCTGGCCATCATGGAGGAGACTGAATTCGATGCCGGCGACCTTCCCGGCTATGCCGCCCGGGCCTTCGACCTTTACCAGAACGACCCCAACGTCCTCCGGCTGACTAATTGGTACATCTTGGAACGCGGCCAGGCCGCTGATCTTGAGGCCCTGGTTGCCTCCCATAAGGAAAAGCTCGCGCAGATTGAACGCGCTCAAAAAGACGGCGGTTTGCGGGCCGACTTGTCTCCCATTGAAATCCTGGCAACCGTCCGGGCCCTGGCCATGACGTGGCACACGCTTACTCCCGAAATGAGCCGGGCCAAGCTGCCCAGTGCCGCGCGGCGGCGCGCCACCATCATGGAGAACGTTCGCAGGCTCGTCGCCTAGTTAGACGCTTGGTGCCTGAGCCAGCTTGCTCACATTCCGTGGACAGCCGGTTGGGGGAGGAGCATAATAGTTAGCGTAGCTAATTAGCACTGCTAACTATTATGCGACCTCAGGAGGCGCCTTCCATTGACCGCGGCCAACAAAACAGCCACTCCTGCCGGCGAGGGAACCCCGCCTAGCGACGGAACCCCGTCTAATGAAGGAACCCCGGACATCCAGGCGGAGGAAATCCAAGCGGACCTCCTTGCGATCGACCTCCGAACCGCGGTCATGCGAACATCCCGCAGGCTTCGCATCGAAGCCACCGGTGATGTAATTACTCCCGGGCAGTACACGGTGCTCGCACATCTCAACTCCGGTTCGCAGACCCTCCGGGAATTGGCGGAGTTGGAGCACGTCCAGGCGCCGTCCATGACCCGGATCGTGAACGCCTTGTCCGGGCAGGGCTTCGTCTCTCGGCAGGCCCATCCCGAAGATGGTCGCCAGATCCACATCAGCATCACTGCCGCAGGCCGGGAAGTTCTGGCCGAGGCCCGCAGCCAACGGACCGCCTGGCTGGCCCAGCGCGTAGCGGGACTCAGCGAGGAAGACCGACTGACGCTCAGCCGGGCCGCGCGCATCATGCAGGAGATGAGCGCCAAGTGAGTGCTATGTTCCGTGCCCTCGAAAGTCCTAATTACCGGCTGTGGGCTGGTGGTGCACTGGTCTCCAATGTCGGCACTTGGATGCAAAGGGTGGCACAGGACTGGCTGGTTCTGACGGTCCTCACGAATCACTCCGGAACGGCAGTCGGCATCACCACAGCACTGCAATTCCTGCCCATGCTCCTGCTTGGGCCCTATGCGGGCGTCCTGGCCGACCGATACCGAAAGCGTGTGATCCTCCTCTGGACCCAAACGGCCATGGGAATCTGCGGACTGATCGTCGGCCTTCTGGTGGTAATGGGTGTTGCCCAGTTGTGGCATGTCTATCTCGCCGCCCTTGCCTTGGGGTTGGCCGCGGCCATCGATGGCCCGGCCCGTCAAGCGTTCGTGTCAGAACTTGTTGGTCCGGACAAGCTCTCCAATGCCGTGGCCCTGAACTCTGCGTCCTTCAACAGCGCCAGGCTGACGGGGCCTGCCATCGCCGGTGTGCTCATTGCATGGATTGGCACAGGCCCGGTGTTCCTTCTCAACGCGGCGAGCTTTGTGGCCGTTATTGTTTCCCTCTGCCGGGTTAAGGCCTCGGAGCTGGAGCCAGCAACCCCGGTGGCCCGCGGCAAGCACCAATTGACCGAGGGCCTCCGATACGTGCGTCAACGCCCTGACCTGGTCCTCATTTTGCTGATGGTGGGCCTCCTGGGCGCCTTTGGCATGAACTTCCAGGTGACGAATGCCTTGATGTCCACGGCGGAGTTTGGCATGGGGCCGGAGGAGTTTGGCTTCCTTGGTTCCATCATGGCCGTGGGAACGCTAGGAGGCGCGTTGCTTGCGGCCCGCAGGTCCGGCCCAAGGCTCCGTTTCATGCTGGGCGGTGCACTGAGCCTCGGCGCCTTTACTGTCCTGGCGAGCATCTCGCCGTCGTTCTGGATTTACGCGGCAGTGCTTGTTCCGGTAGGACTGGCGTCCATCACGTTCTTGAACAGCTGCAACACCACTATCCAGTTGTCCGTTGAGCCCCAATTCCGTGGACGCGTCCTTGCCCTGTACCTTGCCATCCTGCAAGGCGGCACGGCAATCGGAGCGCCTCTTATGGGCTGGATTGGCACGGAATTCGGGGCCCGCTGGGCCGTGGCATCCGGAGGCGCGGTAGTCGTTTTGACCGCCGTCGCTTGCGTGGTCCTGGTCAGCCGCCGTAGCCAGACGACACTCCGTGAACAGGTGCGCAGTGCGTGGCTGCGGAGGCGGGCAACCCAAGCGTCCTGATGCATCTTCAGGCGACGGGCTGCCATGCCTGAGCGATGATGGGCGTCCCGCTCCATCCCGCTATTACATTTGGTAGTAGTGCTGTTCCAGACCCTTGATCAATAGTTCGGGCTCTCCGGTCATGGCGGCGTCCACCAGCAAGAGATGCCGGTCCGCCTGGCTGTCGGACGTTCCCACGCCGCGCCGCATGATCGGCACCATCATGACCGCGAGAAGGGACTCCAGGCTCTGCCAGGCTTCCACCAGCTTTGTCTTGGGTTGCTGGTTCATCAGCGTCCCGTGGAACTCGCGGTCAAGCCTCATCAATTCTTCGACGTCGTCCGGCAGCCGCAGACCCCGCATTTGTTCTGCAATGTCCCTCAGCTCTTTTTCAGCGGCTGGGGACGGGGGAAGCACGGCATGCAGCGCCGCTCGTCCCTCAAGGGCTGCGAAGACCTCCCCAATCTCTGCGATGTCGCTGTCGCTGAAGTAGCGAACCCGATTTCCCGAGCCAGGCGAGAACTCCACCAGCCCTGTTGATGCGAGGCGCGTCAACGCTTCCCGGACCGTACCCCTGCTCACAGATAGGTCTTCAGCGAGCCTCTTCTCTACCAGATGCCGGCCCGGATCGAGGGTTCCGAGGATGATCTCCCGCCTAATTCGGTTGGCCACCTGATCCACAAGCGTGGTTCGCTCAGCAACCCGAGGCGCAAGCGTTCTCGCGAGAGTTGTCTTTGCTTGCTCGGAGAAAGCTTTGCTTTCCATTACCCACACCCCTAAAGCTCATGGCAGCCACCCCTCTTCGGAGTGACCCTTGACACTAGATCACTAGACGATAGTATCAAACAGTGATGTCGGACACGATTGTCCGACAATTAAGTGAAAGGGACGCCAATGGATGCCAGCCCGCTTAGGCAAGGGACCGTGATTCACGGCCACTTGCCGATCACCGGGCTCCCCGACGAAATCTTGGATCTGCCCTACATCGAGATCCAAGGCCGGGAGGCCGGGCCGCGACTAACACTGCTCGCTGGCGTGCACGGCTGTGAATACGCGGGCATGGCTGCCCTGCGGGAATTCGTTGCGGAGGTCAACCCGGCGCAACTAAATGGCACGATCACGGCTGTTCCCGTAGTCAACGTGCCGGCCTACACAAACCGGACAATGTTCGTCGTACCGGCCGACGGTAAGAATCTCAATAGGTGCTTTCCAGGCGACCCCAAGGGCACCTACTCTGACGTGCTCGCACACCATGTGTTCGAACGCTTCATTCGGGGAGCCGACTACCTCATCGATCTTCACTCCGGGGACGTTCCGGAGACTGTCCACCCGGTAGTTATCTACGACGAATCATCAGTCGACGAGACTGCACGGCGGATCGCCATGGCCTACGGAACCCAGCATGTTATCAGGCAACCCGCCGCGGCACGTGTTACGGCGGGTACAACGAGTTCCGCCGCTGCGGACGCCGGCATCCCGGCGATCACTGCTGAGGCGGGCGGCAACGGCACGGTAGATCGACAGGCTGTCGCCACCCACCTGCGCGGCCTACGGAACGTGGCCGCGAGTCTGGGCATGCTCCCCTACGAGGTGGAGCAGGCCCCCAACCAGATCGAACATGTGAACGGCTGGACGTGGATGTACGCCCCCATTGGCGGTTGGTGGGAACCGCTGGTGGAACTCGGCAGGCGCGCCGAGAAAGGCGACTTGCTCGGACGAGTCAGCAACCTGTTCGGTGACGTCGTCCACGAACTCAGGGCAGAGGAAGCCGGAATAACCATGATCATCACAACGAGCCCCGCGATAGCCGCGGATGGACTCCTTATTGTTCTCACCCGGGAGGTTTCACAGTGAGTTTGGGAAAGAAACGCGTGGCCATCATCGGCCTCGGCACCGCGGGCAGCATGGCCGCTTGGCGCCTGGCATCGCGCGGCGCGGAAGTTGTTGGCTACGAGCAATTCGGAACGGGCCACGATCGAAGCGCACACGGCGGTGAGTCCCGCATCTTCCGCACCGCCTACTTCGAAGATCCTGACTACGTGCCGCTGCTGCGCACTGCGAAAGCGATGTGGCGTCAACTCGAGGACGAGACAGGCGCCGATCTGCTCAAACTCGCCGGCAATCTCATGCTCGGTGATAACACCACAGAGATGGCCAACGTCAGCGCCTCCATTGAGAAGTTCGGAATAGACGCCGCCCTCGTTCCGCTCAATGAGGCACGCAACCGCTGGCCGAACCACCCCTTCCACGAGGAGGACGTTGTTGTCCTGGACCGTGAAGGAGGCTATGTTCGGCCCGAACTTGCCGTCCTGAATGCCTCACTACGAGCCAAGTCGCTTGGCGCCCAACTTCGGACCTACACTCCCGTTGACGGAATCGAGACCAAGAACGACGGCGTCTGGGTCAGTGCTGATGGCCAGAGCGAGCGTTACGATCACGTTGTGGTCACTGCCGGCCCCTGGGCCGCGAAGTTGCTTCCTGAACTTGCAGGGCTCGTTGACGTGCGCAAGGCCGTGTCGGCGTGGTTTGTCGGGAAAGAACGCCGGGCATTTGATCCGGGTAATTTCCCCTGCTTTATCCGCACGGCACCAGAAGAGTTTTACGGGCTCCCGGCGATGGACGGGAACGGGCTCAAGCTGGGCCTGTCCGGCAAGGTCAACCGGCCGGTGGCTGACCCGGACGCCCTCGACCGGACGGTTCCACTAGACGAGGTGCGGGCATTCAGGGAACTCGTGGCCGAATCCTTCCCCTCACTCCATCCGGACCCGGTCCGGGTCAATGCCTACATGGAGGGTTACACCCCGGACGGTCACGGCATTCTCGGCCGCCTCGGTGGCAACCAGCGACTGACGGTCGTCGCGGGACTTTCCGGACACGGGTTCAAGCTGGCACCCGCGCTCGGAGACATTGCTGCGGACTACGCCCTCAATGGCACCAGTGACAAGACCATCCCGCTCCTGAACCCCGATCGGTTCGTTACAGCGCCGACCTCGACGGCAAACCCGTGAGGTGATCGGTGCCCACTGCCAGGCATTCACGGATTTCTGGCATCCCCGCGTCAACCAAGACCTACATCATTCCGTACCGAAAAAGATTTCAAGGAAATACATCATGAAGACACAACATAAGGTCCACGCCACTGCGGCGGCCCTGGCCCTCCTCCTGACCCTGAACGCTTGCGGCAACGCTGCCAATGGCGAGCCCGCCCCGAGCTCCACCGAACTGGGACTTAGGGACATCTCCGAGGGCGTCCAGCCCGACCCCAAGGCAGTGAGCCTCCTGCCGAAGTCCTACAAGGACAAGGGCGAGCTCACTGTTGCCGCGGACCTGCACTATCCTCCGACAGTCTTCCTCGCCGAGGACAATAAGACCCCCATCGGCCTCAACCCGGACATTACAAGGCTGATCGGCAAAAAGCTCGGGGTAAACGTGAAGTTTGTAGACACGAAGTTCGACACGATCATCCCGGGCCTCGATGGCGGCCGCTACGACTTCACCGTCTCGACCATGGCCAAGACCGAAGACCGGCTCAAAGTCGTAGACATGATCGACTACTTCAAGGCCGGCAGCTCCATCGGGGTGAATGCCGGAAACCCGCAAAAACTGACCAACGAGACCCTATGCGGTAAAAGCATCGCCGTAACCCAGGGATCAACAGGTCAGCTGTTGCGCCTCCCGGCACTGAACGAGATGACCTGCACTTCCAAAGGACAGCCTGCGATCAACGCCGTGACGCTGCCGAATATCCAAGAGGCCCTGGTCCAGCTGAGCTCCAAGCGGATCGACGGCATCCTCTATGACACGACGGCTCTTGCATGGGCACAGACGCAGCAGCCGGGCTCGTTCCAAATGCTTACGCCCCCGCTCAACGTCGGTGGGTCCGGAATCACGGCAGTCGCCCTGAAGAAGGGCTCACCCCTGACCCCGGCTATCCAGGCAGCGATCCAGTCGATCCTTGAAACTCCGGAGTACAAGGAGTCACTCAAGACCTGGGGTCTTGAATTCGGTGCCATCACTGACGCCAAGCTGAACTAACGGGGTGCGTTCATGACTACGGTTATCAACAAAGGAAGCAAGGCGGGGGCTGGCAGCATCGACGCTACCCTCAAGCCACGGCTTAGACTCCGGACTCCTGCGGAATACACGGCTTGGATCATTGCCATTCTCGTCGCGGCCGGGATCCTCGCCTCCGTCCTGACCAACCCCAACTTCAAGTGGGACATCGTTGGGAAGTACTTCACACACGAATCCATCCTCCGCGGGCTGATGCTCACGATCTTCCTCACGGTTGCGAGCATGGCCATGGGAACGCTCCTCGGCCTCGGCCTTGCGATCATGCGCTCCTCGAAGATCAAACCGGTCGCCCTCGCGGCAGGTGCCTACGTCACTTTGTTCCGTGGCACACCCGTCCTGGTGCAGTTGATCTTCTGGTTCAACATCTCCGCTCTCTATCCAAACCTGTATATCGGAATCCCGTTCACGGACATCGGCACCGCAATCGACACGAATGCACTCATGGGTCCGATCACCGCCGCCTTGGTCGGCCTGTCCCTGAACGAAGCGGCATACATGGCCGAGATCATCCGCGGCGGGTTCTCCGCGGTGGGCAAGGGCCAGATCGAAGCTGCGGACTCACTGGGGATGAGCGGTGCCATGAAGATGCGCAAGGTCATCATCCCGCAGGCGATGCCCTCCATCATCCCTGCGACCGGCAACCAGGTCATCGGGATGTTCAAGGAAACATCGCTGGTCAGCGTCCTGGGTGTTGCGGAACTTCTCCAAAGTGCCCAACTGATCTACGCGCGTACCTTCGATACCATCCCTCTACTGATCGTGGCGAGCATCTGGTATCTGATCATGACCCTGCTGCTGAGCTACCCCCAATCCAGGCTCGAGCAGAAATACTCCCACACCTCGGTCCGGGTTCCCCGCAAGTCCAAAAAAGTTGTGTTGACCGCACCGGAAGGCATCGCACGATGAGCAACGACGGCACGATCCTCGCTAGCCGCATCCGCAAGTCCTTCGGACCCAAAACGGTTCTGCAGGACATCGACCTCGACATCGGCAGCGGCGAAATCTGCTGCATCATCGGACCCAGTGGCTCCGGCAAATCCACCCTCCTGCGTTGCATCAACGGACTGGAAACCGTGGACTCCGGAATCCTGAAAGTGAACGGCGACGACTTCGGCTATTACGAAACCGAGCACGCATACCATGCCCTGAGCCCTAAAAAGCTCGCCCTCCAACGGACCAGGGTAGGCATGGTCTTCCAGCAGTTCAACCTGTTCCCGAACATGACCGCCCGGGAGAACGTCATGTCCGGACCCGTCCTGGTCAAGCGCGCGGACAAGAAGGAATCAGCCAAACGAGCCCAGGAATTGTTGACAAGCGTTGGGCTCGGCGCGTTCGGTGACCGCTACCCCGCCGAACTCTCCGGTGGTCAGCAGCAACGCGTCGCGATCGCCAGGTCGCTGGCCATGGACCCGGAGATCATGCTCTTCGACGAGCCAACATCTGCACTGGACCCCGAAAAGGTCGGGGAAGTCCTGACAGTTATGAAGGAGCTCGCCAAGAAGGGCATGACCATGGTGGTAGTCACCCACGAAATGGGCTTCGCCCGCGAAGTGGCCGACAGCCTCCTCTTCATGGACGAAGGCATCGTCGTCGAACGGGGCGACGCCCGGGAAGTCCTCGCCAACCCCAAAGAGTCCCGCACCCAGTCCTTCCTCAAGAAAGTGCTCTGAAATGACAGATGGAAAATTGGCCGTCATCGGCCTCGGCACCATTGGCAGTATGGCCCTATGGCAGGCGTCACGACTGTCCGATTCCGTGGTCGGCTTCGAAGCGCAAGTCCCTGCCCACGGACGCAGTGCCGTGGGAGGAGACACCCGCCTGTTCCGCATGCTGAACCTAAACCCCGGCTTCGACCCGATCGTGCGACGCTCCAAGCGCCTTTGGGCTGAGCTTGAGGAAGAAACGGGCCAGGACATTCTCCTGCGCTGCGGCGGACTCTACATCGGTACCGAGAACGGCGCCTACATTCCGCAACTGCTCCAGTCGGCCGCCGTGACCGGGACCGCTCACGAGATCCTCTCCCGGGAAGAAATGGCGGAGCGATACCCGCAGCACAACTTGCGTCCGGACGACGTCGCCATATTCGATCCCGACGGCGGTGCACTGCGCACCGACCGTTCCGTCACCGCCGCGATTGCTGCAGCCCAAGCAAACGGCGCCACCGTGCTCAACAACACCCCGATCGACAGCATCACCGAAACCGCCGACGGCGTCGTCATCACCTCCGGTGATAAGTCCTGGACGTTTGAGAACGTGATCATCTCCTCAGGAGGATGGTCCCGGAAGCTCATGCCGGAAAGCCTGCAGGCACACACCCAACCGAACAGGGTTTTCCTTACCTGGTTCGTCGCGAAAGAACCCGAGCTCTTCTCCCCCCAGCGATTCCCCATCTTTGTCCGGCTCTCCGGAGAGCGATCCATGTACGGCGCCCCTGCAGTTGACGGGGCCACGGTCAAAGCAACGTTGAACTTCCGTCCGACGCCGGCTGAGAGCGCCGATTCCTTTCCCAGGGAACTCACTCCGGCGGAGATCAACGAGACCACCGAGACGGTTTCTGAATTCTTTCCGGGGCTGTACCCGAACATCGTCCGCTCGGACGCATTTCCGGACCTGTTCACCACCGACCGGAATCCGTTGCTCGGCCGGCTGACGGCTGACAGCAGGATCTACATCGCGACCGGCTTCTCAGGTGGCGGGTTCAAAATGGCCACCGGTTATGGCGAGATGGCAGCCCTCGAAGCCCTGGGCAAGGAGACCTTCGACAATCTCGACTTCCTGCGTCCACAAAGGTTCAACAGCTGATCGCGGTCTGAACATTGATGACTGCGTCAGATTTCTGTGGTCGACGATCGACGAACGATAGAAGAGAAATGGTATTTGTACACAAGCCGCAGAACCCCGCTGGGGTGACCCTAGCGGCACCAGAACACGTGAACGCGCTCTCGGCTCTAGATCGGCTCCACGCCCTTGGGCTGGAGCTCCCTGACCTCGCGGGTAATCCCTATTACGTAGATCACCGGTCGGTGGGCGACGTCATCCACATCTCGGGCCAACTTCCTTACAAGGACGGTCAACTGCTGGGTCAAGGAATTGTCGGTCGGGAGGTGACGCTCGAGACCGCCAGAGGGCTCGCGCGCCATGCCGCACTCAACTGCCTTGCGGCTGCCCTGCAGGCGGTGGGTGACCTGGACCGGGTCCGGATCGTGCAGATGTTGGTGTACGTGGCCAGCGCCCCCGACTTTGGCCTGCAGTCCCGGGTCGCGGAAGCGGCCAGTGAATTGCTTATCGAGGTATTGGGCGAGAACGGACGTCATGCACGTACCGCGATCGGGGTCGCGGGGCTACCGCGCATCTCCCCAGTCGAAATTCAAATGATCTGCACGACGGACCAGAGAAACAAACAATGAGAAGTCAGAAAAAGAGGAGTACAACGTGAACCGCCTCCAAAAGGCGCTGGACGCCCTCGTCGATAGGATCGACACCCCGTCACCGATCGTGCTGGTGGACGTGATGCAGGAGAACATCGACCGTATGCAGGGCTTCGCCGCCCAGCACGGCCTTGATCTGCGGCCGCACGTCAAGACACACAAGTGCGTCGAGATTGGCCGGCGTCAGGTCAAAGCCGGAGCTGTCGGGATCACCGCAGGAAATGTGGGCGAGGCCGAGGTCTTTGCCGCGGCTGGATTCGACGATATCTTCATCGCCTACCCGGTCTGGCCCGCTGGAACGAAAGGGCCGCGGATCCGAAAGCTGTCGGAGACCACACGGCTGCGGGTCGGCGTCGATAATTTCGCGGCGATCGATGCCCTCGCTGGTGCCATGGGTGACGAACCAGACCGGTTGGAGGTCGTCATCGAAGTGGATTGTGGTGCTCGTCGTTCCGGTGCGCCACCGGAGTTCGCGGGCGAGCTAGCGGCCGCCGCCCGCAACCGCGGGCTGGTCCCGGTTGGCGTCTTCACCTATCCGGGCCACGGCAGCGCTGGTCCGGGCTCACGCAAGGGGGCCGCTGAAGACCAGGACGCAGCGCTCACCACCGCAGTACGCAGCCTCAGCGCGGCGGGCGTCAGTCCCCTCGTAGTCAGTGCCGGCTCCACTCCCACCGTAGAGTTTGCCACCAACAGCGTGATCACCGAGATCCGTCCCGGCGAGTACGTGTTCAATGACTTGAACAACGCCCGGCTCGGGGCCTGCACCCAGGACCAGATCGCGCTGTTCCTCGCCGGGACGGTGGTCAGCGACTGGGTCCCCGACCAGGTCATGCTCGATGTAGGCACCAAAGCCCTCGGCCGCGAAGGCACCCCAGAGATCGGTTACGGCGGCATCGCAGGCACCGCGGCTGTCCTGTCCAGGCTCAACGAATACCACGGATTCCTGCCCCTGCCTGCAGGAGACTTCTGCCCGGGAGTCGGGACCGTGCTGCCAGTGGTGCCGAACCACGTCTGCCCGGTGGTGGTTAATTTCGAGGAGTACATCGTCACCGACAGCACAGGCACCTCCCTGGAGCGGTGGCGGGTAGACGCCCGCGGATTCCTCAATTGACCCGCTGGGGGACGGGATCTCCGTCCCCCAGCCGCAATCCAAGCAAACCAGCATCACACGATGGAGTGTCCGAATTGAGACTTGACAAGACGACGGCCGTGGTAAGCGGAGCCAGCAGCGGAATCGGCGAAGCAGTAAATTCCCGTTTCCGCAGCGAAGGCGCGCGACTGCTGCTCACCGGCCGCAGGAAGCAACTGGACAGCGCCCAGCCCGACGACGTGTACGTCCCCGGGGATCTCAACGACGAGGCGTTCGTCGAAAGCCTGGCCCGCCGGGCCGCCGAATCGTTCGGCACCGTTGACGTCGTCGTCCTTAATCACGGCCTGCAGGTGACTGGCCCACTGACGGAGATGGCGTACGAGGATGCGAAAAACGTGCTCCACAGCAACCTGCTTAGCTCGTTTCTGATGATGAAGCACTTCGCTCCGTTGATGCCTGCAACGGGAGGCTCGTTCGTCTTGGTCAGTTCCCGGCTGGGCATGGTTGGCATGGCTGATCAGGTTCTCTACTCCGCGGCTAAGGGCGGCCTGATCATGCTCGCGAAGGGTGCTGCAATCGAATGGGCATCACGCAACGTCCGCGTCAACGTGGTCGCACCAGGTCTGACCGTCACACCGGTCATCGAAGCTTCAATCCAACGCAGGCCCGACCCCGAGGCCTACCGGGCCCAGCGCGAGGGGCAGATCCCGCTCCAGCGCCTCGCCACCCCGGAGGAAATCGCCGACGCCATTCTCTTCCTCGCCTCCAAAGAATCGTCCTACATCACTGGCGCGGTGCTCCCGGTCGACGGCGGCTACACCGCCTTCTAGCACGCCCCTCCCGTCAAGCTTGCAACAGGAGCAACACACTATGAGTACTGGAACCACCTTGGACTTCACCAGAACCGAGCTTTTCATCGGCGGGAAATGGATACCTGCCACCACGGGCGCGACTCTGCCAGTCATCAACCCTGCCACCGGAGAAGTGATTGCGCACGTTGCAGACGCCACGGTCAAGGATGGAATGACCGCACTGGACGCTGCCTGCGCAGCACAGGATTCCTGGGCAGCAACACCGGCAAGGGAACGCGCCGACATCCTCGCCCGCACCTATCAGGCCATCGTCGCCCGCCGCGACGATTTCGCCCGCCTGATCGTGGATGAGATGGGCAAGCCCTGGGCCGAAGCCCAATCGGAAGTCGACTACGGTGCAGGTTTCTTCCGCTGGTTCGCAGAATCCGCCGGACGTATCCACACCGAAGGCCAGTTCGGCGTGGAACCTGGCTCCAACTATCACATCGCCGTCTCCAAGCGACCCGTCGGCCCGTCCCTGCTAATCACCCCGTGGAACTTTCCGTTGGCCATGGGCGCCCGGAAGATTGCACCGGCCTTGGCCGCTGGCTGCACTACCGTCCTCAAGCCCGCTGCCCAGACCCCACTCACTTCGCTGTTGCTCGCCGAGGTCCTCCAGGAAGCGGGCGTCCCCGCCGGTGTGGTGAACGTCGTCGTTACGGACAACTCCCGGGACGTGGTCGGCGCCATCATGAATGACTGCCGGACGCGCAAGATCTCATTCACGGGCTCCACGCAAGTAGGCCGGGTGCTCCTGGCCCAAGCCGCACAGAACGTTATGAATACGTCCATGGAACTCGGCGGGAATGCCCCGCTGATCGTATTCGACGACGCCGACCTTGACGCTGCAATCGAAGGCGCCTACCTCGCCAAGCTCCGGAACGGTGGTCAGTCCTGCGTCGCAGCCAACCGAATCTATGTCCAGGCCGGCATCGCGCCCGAGTTCACCAAACGCTTCACAGAACGCCTCGCCCGCGTCACCGTAGGCAACGGCCACGATCCCAGCACCGGCCTCGGACCACTTATCGATGACAAGCAACGCGCAACCGTCCACAATCTCGTCACGGACGCCGTCGCCAAGGGCGCAACCTGCCTCACCGGCGGCCGGTTCGTCGACGGCCCCGGCTACTACTACCAGCCCACCGTCCTAATCGACATTCCTGCCGAGGCCAGCATCCGGGAAGACGAAATCTTCGGCCCCGTCGCAGCGATCTATACCTTCGACACCGAAGAAGAAGCCATCGTCGAAGCGAATGCCACTCCCTACGGACTGGCTTCGTACATCTTCACCCAGGACCTGACCAGGGCGCTGCGCGTCGCGGACGCGATTGATGCAGGCATGACAGGCATCAACCGAGGGCTCATCAGCAACCCGGCCGCGCCCTTCGGCGGGACCAAACAATCAGGCCTCGGCCGTGAAGGGGGCATCGAAGGCCTGGAGGCCTACCAGGAAACCAAATACACCGGCATCCAACTCTGACCTGATCTGGGCTGCGTTAGGGGAGAAATTCCTGCTACCGGACGAATCCAGGGCTAGCGGGCCTCAAGGTCCTCGAGTGTCTTTCCCTTGGTGTCCGAGGACAACAGGGTTGCCAACGCTGAGACGAGGCAGATGCCCAGAGTGGTCAGTCCGATGACCATCGGGATGTTCTGAGATCCCGGAGGGGCTATGGCCGTGAACAGGCTCGGGAAGAACGAGGCGATCATGAGGCCGATGTTCTGCGAGACTGCGAAGCCCGTCACCCGCATCCGCATGGGGAACTGCTCCTGGAAGAACGTGGCGAAGGTGGCGTTCCACATCTGGAACAGGATGCCCTGGACGATGACGACGCAGACGAAGATCAGCGGCAGGCTGCCCTGTTCGATCGCCCACAGGTACACGAAAGTCAGCAAGCCGCCCGCGATCCCGCCTGCAACCATGAGCGTCCGCCGGCCAATCCGGTCTGACAGTGCCCCGAACAACGGGATAGTCACCACTGCAGCTACGTTTGCGGCCATGGTCACCCAGAGGAATTCACTGCTGGAGAAGCCGTTGCCATAGCTCTTCTGGGTGGCGAACGATACGCCGAAGATCAGGGTGGCCATGCCGATGACGTTCGTGAAGGTCATCGCAACGCAGCGGACCAGGACCCACGGGTGGGTGCGCAGGAGGTCTGCGAGGGGGAACCGGCGTTTGGTGCTGGGCTCTTCCGACTGCGCCAGGTATGCGGGTGGCTCCTGCACGCGGCGGCGGATGATGTAGCCGGCCAGGATCACGACCGCGCTGAGGAGGAACGGCAGCCGCCAGCCCCAGGAATGGAACTGGTCATCAGGCAGGAGGGCGGCGAGTGGAATGAGGACAGCCGTGGCGAGGATGGAGCCCACCTGCGTGCCCTGAAGGCTGAAGCTCGCGAAGAAGCCCCGCCTTGCATCGGGGGAGTGCTCTACGATCATCGCGCTGGCACCACCGAGTTCGCCGGCAACGGCGAAGCCCTGGATCAAGCGGAGGATCACCAGAAGGACTGGGGCAAGAAGCCCCACCTGTCCATAGGTTGGCAGGAGTCCTACCGCGAAAGTAGCGAACCCCATGAGCAGCATTGCGAAGACGAGGACTTTCTTGCGTCCATGCCTGTCACCGTAGGCACCCAGGACCACTGCTCCGAGCGGGCGGGAAACGTACCCCACAGCATAGGTGGCCAGGGAAGCGATGATACCCACGGTTGGGTTCTCCGTGGGGAAGAAGATCGTGGGGAAAAGCAACGTCGCAGCCAGTGAATAGAGCGCGAAGTCGTAGTACTCCAGCGCGCTTCCGATCCAGCCGCTCATTGCGGCCTTCTTCGGGTCCTTCCGGGCGATGGTGTCGTGGCCGATGGTGTCGTCCTGGGTGGAAGGGGTATCCCTCCGATGCGTGACGGTCATTCGCTGAACTCCTGTGTCGTCGTTGGCAAGGAACAAAAACTCTTCCAATCCAGGACTGAACAATGCGGTGCTCATTCAGCATGAGGAAGGTTGCTATGTGGATTGATCCAACTCTTGAATCGATTCATTAATCATACGATGTGACCTGCGATACGTCAAAGGCTGCTGTAGAGGGATTGTCAGGTTGACCGACGGGAAACGCACGACGGCGGCAGGCCGCCACGGTTCCAAAAGAACCTTGGTTCTTCGAAACCGAAAGGCGACCAGCCGCCGTCGGGATTTGGCCGTTTATTCAGGAGTCAGGCCATCAGGGAAAGACCTTAATTACGGGGCAACAGGAAGCGGGTCGCTGAGGGACGTGCCCAGCCGGGCTTGCAGTTCCGAAACGGTGGGCGGGTTGGCGCCGGAGCGACTGACCGTGATTGCTGCGGCCATTGACGCCGTCTGTCCAATGCTTTCCAGTGCTCCCGGCGCAAATCCTTCTTCGCCCTCCGCCAAAAGGCCGAAGATGAGGGCGGACATGTAGGAGTCGCCGGCGCCGATGGTGTCAGCAACCTCGGTTTTCACGGAGGGGATGTTGAACTTCGCACTTTGTGTGGCGAGGAGGGCGCCATCAGCGCCGAGGGTGATGACGGCAAGGCGCGCACCCTGGGCGAGCAGGCGGGACGTGACCTCGTCCGGAGACGACGTCGGGTAGAGCCAGTGAGCATCTTCGTCGCTGAGTTTTACGACATCCGTGAGAGGAAGCAGGTCCTCGAAGATACTCTTTGCCTCGGCATGGCTGCCAAGCAGGGCAGGGCGGATATTGGGGTCATAGGTGACCAGGCACGACTTGTGGCCTTGCTCGAGAAGAGAGCGAACGGTGGACGCTCCCGGGGCCAGGAATGTGGCAATGGAGCCCGTGTGAAGGACTTTCGGGATCATGGCAGGCGCTACCGGAGCCAGCTCCCAGGCAATGTCGAACACGTAGCTGGCCGAGCCATCAGCTGCGAGTGTTGCGGTAGCGGTGGCTGTGCGTTCAAGGGACGCCGACCCCGGAAGAAGCCGGACGCCTGCGCTCTGGAGGTGGTTGGCGATGGCGTTCCCGTGGTCGTCTTCGCCGATTGCTGTGAGCAACCCCGTGGATACGCCGAGCCGGCCAAGGCCATAGGCGACATTCGCCGGGGATCCTCCCGGATAGCTGATGGATCCTTCGGGGGTGTTGACGATGTCAATCAGGGCTTCGCCGATTACAACGACATCCAGCTGGTCATGGGCGGAGGTGCCGGGGGGAGGCTTTTGCATCTCGGTTCTTTCGTCGGTACCGGCTGGACGGCCGGCTGTGGATCCGTCCGCGGACCTGTGGGCAGGTCCGCGGACGGAGAAGGGGGCTCCGTTTGGAACGGAAGGTGCGCTGCGCCTGTCAGGCTTTGGCCGCACCTGTCATGATGGCGACGGCGTCGGTCATGGTGTGGGATTGCGGCGTGATGGTTGCCGCGCACTTGCCCAGGCGCTGGATGTGGATCCGGTCGGCCACGTCAAACACGTGGGGCATGTTGTGGCTGATCAGGATGACGGGCAAGCCGCGGTCGCGCAGGTCGCGGACCAACTGCAGTACCTGGTTGGATTCACGAACGCCCAGTGCCGCCGTCGGTTCGTCAAGGACAACCACCTTGGAACCGAATGCTGCGGCGCGGGCGACGGCGACTGCCTGGCGTTGGCCACCGGAAAGGTTCTCCACCGGTACAGTGACGTCCTGCAGTGTGGAAATGCCCAGCCGGGTGAGCTCTTCCTTGGCCTTTCTGCGCATGCCTTTGGTGTCGAGGATCCGGAACAGGCTTCCCAATGGCCCGGGAAGGCGCTCTTCACGGCCGAGGAACAGGTTCGAAGCGACATCGAGGGCCGGCGAGACGGCCAGGTTTTGGTAGACCGTTTCGATGCCGTGGACCCGGGCGTCCTGTGGCCGCTTGAAGTGCACCTGCTGTCCGGACACGAAGAGTTCTCCCGTGTCCGGAACTTCGGCGCCGGTAAGGCACTTGATGAGCGTGGACTTACCGGCACCGTTATCGCCGATGATGGCCAGGACTTCGCCGGGGTAGAGGTCCAGGTTGACGCCGTCGAGGCCAACCACCCGGCCGAAGGTCTTCACGAGGTTCCTGGCTTTAAGGATGGGCTCGCGGGTTTCGGTGTGTGAGGCTTCAAATTCTGTCATGGTCATGACTTGACCTTTCGGATCCACTGATCGACGGACACGGCGATGATGATCAGGATGCCCACCGCGAGGGTCTGGTAGAGCACATCCAGGCCAGCGAGGGAGAGGCCGTTGCGGAAGACACCGACGATCAGCGCTCCGAGCAAGGAACCCCAGATGGAGCCGCGGCCACCGAAGAGGCTGGTTCCGCCAATCACGACGGCGGTGATGGAGTCCAGGTTCAGATCGACGCCGGCGTTGGGGCTTGCGGCGTTGGTACGGCCGATCTGGATCCATGCGCCGACCGCAAGGACTGCGCCTGCGGCAAGGTAGACGCTCATGAGGACACGGTTGACGGGGATACCGGCCAGACGGGCTGCTTCCTTGTCATCGCCTACGGCGTAGACGTGCCGTCCCCAGGCGGTTTTGCCCAGGATGAAGGCGACCGCGATGTAGAGCAAGAGCATCATGACGACGCCGGTGGAGATACGCACTGGCCCGATCGGGAAGGTGCTTCCAAGCCAGGTGAGCACACCGGGCATGGCGGATCCGCGGACGGTGCTGCCGCCGGAGTAGAGCAGGGTCAGGGCGATGAAGATGTTCAGGGTTCCGAGCGTGACGATGAACGGCGGGAGCCGGAAGCGTGTCACAAGGAAACCGTTCAATGCCCCTGACGCAAGTCCCACGATCAAGCCGGCGATGAGTGCCAGCGGACCTGGGACACCACTGCCGACAGCCATCTGCGCGATCACCATCGAGGACAGGATCATGACGGCGCCGACGGAGAGATCGATTCCGGCGGTCAGGATGATGAGGGTCTGGGCGATGGCCAGGGTCCCGACGACGGCGACCTGCTGCGTGATCAGGGAAAGGTTCTCTACCCGAAGGAAGCGGTCGTTGAGGAGTCCGAAGACCACCACCGCGATCAGCAGGACAATTGCCGGGCTGAGGGCGGGGTAGCGGTGGAGAATGTTGCGGATTCTGCTGAGGGGCGTTTGGCGGTCGAGGAATTCCTCGGCCAAGTCAGCGTGCCCGGCGCTCGGGGGGCCGGCTGTCTGTTGCTGGGTCACTTTAGGTTGCTCCTGAACTTACTTGCCCCAGCAGATCTGGGAAGCGTCGGTGGTGGTGATGCTCTTCACGCCGTCTACGGGCTTGTCTGTGACGAGCTCCACTCCGGTGTTGAAGAAGTCCAGGCCCTCGGAGTTGGCAGGCTTCTTGCCGGTCTTTGCGAGGTCAACAATGGCCTTGACACCAAGCTCGGCCATTTTCACCGGGTACTGCTGTGCCGTGGCGCCGATTACGCCGGACTTGACGTTGTTCACGCCTGAGCAGCCGCCGTCAACGGAGACGATCAGGGCGTCTTTTTCCTTGCCCGCGGATTTCAGTGCTTCGAAGGCACCGGCAGCTGCCGGCTCGTTGATCGTGTAAACGACGTTGATGTTGGGGTTCTTGGCCAGCAGGGTCTCCATCGCGGTACGCCCACCGTCTTCGGCGCCCTGGGAGGCCTGGCTGCCGACTATCTCGTAGTCGCCACCCTTGCCGCCGGTGTACTTGCCCGTCTTGGCTTCGTCGCCGTTCTTCTTCTTATCGGCGGTGTCGATGCCCAAGCCGGTCAGGAAGCCCTGGTCACGGTTATAGTCAACGGACACAACCTTGTCATCGAAGAGGTCCACAAGTGCGATCACAGCTTTCTTGCCCGCCAGTTGCTGGGCGGTCCACTTGCCGATCAGCTCACCCGCGGCGAAGTTGTCAGTGGCAAACGTGATGTCGGCGGCGTCGGCGGGGTCCGGCGGGGTATCCAGGGCGATGACGAACAAGCCGGCGTCCTTGGCCTTCTTCAGGGCATCCACTACGGACGGGCCGTTGGGGGTGATGAGAATACCCTTGTCACCCTTGGAGATCGCGTTTTCAATGGCCTGGATCTGGGTGTCCTCATCTCCATCGGCCTTGCCGGCAGCAAGCTTGAGATCAACACCATCAGCCTCGGCAGCCTTCTTGGCGCCATCCTGCATCGAGACGAAGAACGGGTTGGAAGTGGTCTTCACGATCAGCGAAACGCCGATCTTTTCATCGCTGCTCGCGCTGGATGAAGGCGAGGAGCCGCCGCCGCAGGCAGTCAGGCTCAGTGCGCCCAGCGTCAGGACTGCACCAGCGGCAAGAAGACGGGTCTTTGCCGACCTCGAGGCTTTGGAACTCAACATTGAAACTCCTGTTTTTTGTGGCTGCTCATGGCGAGTGATTCCCCCATGACAACGTTGTCAGGTAACATGTAACCAAGCTCACACAGTGCAGTCAAGTGTTAATTGAAGTTGAGGAGTAATTCGTTGACAACGATGTCTAATCGTTACCAACCCGACCCTGCGCGCAAGCCCCCCACGATGAAAAACGTTGCTGATCTTGCCGGGGTGGGCATCAAGACGGTTTCAAGGGTGGTGAACGATGAACCCGGGGTTTCGGAGGAAACCCGTCAGCGGGTACTGCGCGCAACGGAGCAACTTCAGTACCACCTGGACATCACAGCCGGCAGCCTCAAGCGTTCCGGACGCAAGACCCAGTCCATCGGTCTCTTGCTTCCGAGTGTTTCCAACCCCTTTAGCGGCGAGATTCACCGCGCCATGGAAGACGCCCTCGGTGCCCGGGGACTTGCAGTTTTCGCCGCAAGCCTGGATGACGATCCGGACCGCGAAAGAAAGCTGATTTCAGCTTTCCTGGGGCGTCGCGTGGATGGTCTTGTGCTGACCACGATCGCCAAGAGCCAGGCCTACATGATCCCGGAACACTCCCGGGATCTGCCGTTGGTGTTCATCGACCGCGAGCCGGTGGGCATCGAGGCGGATGCAGTAGTCACGGATAACGAAGTGGGCGCCGCGGCGGCAGCCACGCATCTTATTAAGTACGGCCACACCAGACTGGCTTACCTTGGGGACCGGACCGATATCCAGACCGCTGTGAAACGGCGGGCAGGTTTCCTGAACGAGATCGGCAGCTCCGGCATCGCGACCTCCACCGTTGCGGTCCGCGAGAATCTTCACGACGAGGAAACGGCCCTCCGGGCTGCGCACGAACTACTCACTTCAGAGAACCCCCCTACGGCGATATTCTCCAGTCAGAACCTGGTGACGTTCGGTGCCATGCGGGCACTGAAGTCCCTCGGTTTGCAGCATGAGGTTGCCTTGGTCGGATTTGACGACTTCACCCTCGCGGACATGATGGAGCCGGGGGTCACCGTGGTTGCCCAGCACCCTGAACGCATCGGAAAGCTCGCTGCCGAGCGGATCCTTGCAAGGATCGACGGCGATGACCGCGCACCGCAGACGTATATCGTCCCTACGGAACTCATCCCCAGGGGCTCCGGCGAGATATTGCCCCGGAACTGACTAAAGCAATCCCGATTCAATCGATCAAAGGACTGGACATGACCAAAACCCTGTACGCAGAATTCACCGTCAAGGAAGGCAGCGAAACCAAGGTCGCTGAAATGATGACAGAACTCGCTGGGCACGTCCGGCAAGAACCGGGCAATGTCACGTTCCTTCCCTACACCCGGGAAACAAATCCGCGGGAATATTTCGTGTTCGAGGTCTACCGCGACGAGGAAGCCTTCCAAGAGCACATCACCGCAGAATACGGCCGAAAGTTCAACGCCGAATTGGCAGAACACATCGAAGGCGACGGTTCCGTCCTCACCTGGCTCACGCCGGTATCGTAGGCGTACGCCCGGCCATGCCAGACTGGAGGCATGTTTCCCCGTCCTGAGAAACCGCGCATTTTGCCCAAGAGCGACGACGCCCAGCCCCCGACGCCGGGAAGCGGCCCGACGCCGGGAAACGGCAAGCGCCGACATCTTGCCGTCAGGCTCGACGACGCGTGGCTGAGGTTCCAGACGCGCGTCGCCATCCGGCGGGGTCGAGTGGAAACGGTCATCCCGTACACCGGTTACGGCACTACGTCCTGGGTGCGGGTGCTGGCCAGGGTTGTCCGCAGCGACCCCCGGGACGCTGCGGGCCACGCCAATCCCTTGCAGGAAAGCATGCGCGGCTGGCGGAACTTCATCAGCGCGCCGGTCGCCCATGCAGCCGTGCAGGTAAACATTGCAGGCACCGTCCATGACGTCGAGGCCGATCGTGGGGGCGTCGTCGATGTTCGCATTGAGGCAGCCCTGAGCCCCGGATGGCACACGATCACACTGCAATCCGGGAGTTCCAGGACGGTCGAAGCTCCCGTGGAAGTCGTGGCGGACGACGCAGACTTCGGTGTGGTCTCCGATATTGATGACACGGTGATGGTGACAGCCCTTCCGCGACCATTCCTGGCTGCCTGGAACACCTTCGTGCTCAATGAGCATGCGAGGACACCGACTCCGGGCATGGCCGTCCTGTACGAAAGGATCGCCAGGACGGCACCGACGGCTCCCGTGCTGTACCTGTCCACCGGGGCTTGGAATGTGGCGCCCACGTTGTCGCGGTTCCTCTCGCGCAATTTGTATCCCGCGGGCCCCAAGTTGTTGACGGACTGGGGACCCACGCCGGACCGCTGGTTCCGAAGCGGCAGGGAGCACAAGCGTACTTCGCTGGAACGCTTGGCAGAAGAGTTTCCCCGCATCAAGTGGCTGCTCGTAGGGGACGACGGACAGCACGACGAAGCCATCTATTCCGAGTTTGCACACCGCCACCCGCAGAATGTCAGGGCGATCGCCATCCGGCAGCTCTCAGTAGGTGAGGCGGTGCTCGCCGGCGGTAGGTCGAAGTCCGGAGGCCAGCCAACGCCGGGAATTCCTTGGATCTATGCTCCGGACGGTGCCGGGATGTCCGCGCAACTCGAGGAACTGGGCATCATTTACAGCCCCGTGCGCTCTGCCGATGAGCCGGAGGAAGGCGACTGAACTCCAGAACGGGTTTGAACTACAGAACCGGCTGAACTCCACCACGGGTTGAAGTGCACGGGCGCACGTGTGCAGGGCGGGCCGGGACCCCGCAGGGCTGTTGGTGCAGCCACCGCCAAGAGCAGAATGAACACATGGTCAATGCCTCGGTATCTGAAGGCCTGGCTGCGGGTGATCACTTCCTCGCTGCTTCCGATTGGAATGCAGCCGCGAAGGCTTTCGAGTCCGTGCTGCTGATCCAGGATGATCCTGCAGCGCATGATGGATTGGGGCGCGCGCTGTGGTGGCTTCGCGACGTTGATCGCTCCATTGCGGAGCGTACAGCTGCTTACGCCGGTTTTCGTCGGCTGGGCCAAGACTCTCCGGCATTTCGTACGGCTTTGTGGTTGGCCCGCGAGTACGCCGATGCATTGGGTAGCGAGGCGGTCAGCCGGGGTTGGCTGGCACGGGCGGAGGGCCTTGCGTTGCGCTTGCCGGAAGGCGTCGAGCGGGGCTGGCTGGCGCTGACGCGCGGTTTGCTACGGGCCGACCCAGCCTCTGCTGGTGATGATGCCAGGAACGCGGTTGGATTTGCGCGCAAGTGGGATGACCCGGACCTTGAAGCCATGGCCCTCGCCCTCCTGGGCCTGGGGACGATAGCCTCCGGCAACGTGCTGGAAGGAATGACGCTCGTTGATGAGGCGATGGTAGTGGCAACCGCGGGGGAAGTTCACGACCAAATGATCTTCGGCGACGTGTGCTGCATGGTGACGCGCGCCAGCGAAGAAGCCTGCGATACATCTCGACTCAGCCAGTGGAACAAGACCCTGCTGCGCTTCATGCACAGTACAGGCCATCCGGCATTGCTGGAATTCTGCGGCACGTGTTGCGCGGAGATATCCCTTGCCGCCGGTGACATCGCGAGTGCCGAGGGCTGGCTCACCAAGACGCTGCATGAATTGGACCAAGGCGGTCATCGTGCACGTTGTGTGCACCCTGCCGCCAAACTGGCGGAACTGCGGCTGCTGCAGGGCCGGGTGGAGGAGGCAAACCGACTGCTCGCGGGCTTCGAGGACCGCCCGGACGCGCTTCGCGCAGCGGCAGCAGTCCGGCTTGCGGTGGGCGACACTGCGGTCGCGGCTGCACTGCTTCATCGCCAGATCCATTACATCGGCGGTGGTCTGCTCACGGTGCCGCTACTCGCGTTGCTTATTGACGTCCAGTTGGCACAAGGTGACCATGGCCAGGCCCGGGCAACAGCCGAACGCCTTGATGAAGTCGCAGCCAAGACGCAATGGCCCCGGTCATTAGCGGCATCGCACCTCGCCGCTGGTCGTGTCGCAGCCGCCCTGGGGGATGTGGCCTTGGCACGTGAACGGCTGGACGCAGCGATTTCAGTTTTTGGCGAGCTCAACATGCCCCTTGAGGCCGCGAACGCCCATCTATCGCTGGCCACAGCGCTGCGGGAGACGGACCCTGGGGTGGCCGTACACGAGGCGGGAGCGGCACTCGCGGCGTTCGACGAGGCGGGCGCCCGCGGTATGGCAGACAAGGCCGCAGTGCTTCTTCGCGCCCTTGGCGGCCCCGCCCGCACGGGCCCGAAAGCGCTGGGGCTGTTATCGCGGCGCGAACGCGAAGTGCTCAGCTTACTTGCCGAGGCCCTGACTAACAGCGAGATTGCTGATCGCCTGTTCATTAGCGCCAAGACGGCCGAGCACCACGTCAGCAGCATCCTCGCTAAGCTCCAATTGCGCAGCCGGGTCGAAGCGGCAGCATTCGCCCTGCGTCAATCCCATAAAGAGTAGGGCCCTTAAATAGGGGATGCTCCCCATCCTTTCCCGCTGCCGTCGCCGCATGCTTTGACTATCCGCAAAACACCATTGGGAGGTGCGGAATGAAGCAGCAACGAACAGCGGGCAACGTCCTCAATCATGAAATCGCTGTGACAGTCCATCAACATGCCACTGTCCCGGCGGACATCGTTTTCGACGTCCTCGCTAATCTGTCCCATCACATGCTGTGGGGAGGGGCCGAGGCATCCACGCTTCTGTCCATGCAGGCCCCTCCAGGGCAGGCAACCGCCGGAACGGAGTTTACCTCGACGGCTGAGGACCGAATCTGCCGGATGAGGGATTCGTCTGTGGTCACGGAAGCGCTTCGGCCCTGGATGTTTGAACGGGTCACGGAGTCCGCTGTGGAGTCAAAAAAGCATGGGACAAAGGCTTCTTGGCTCTTGGTCCACCGTTACGAAATTGAAGCGGCTGCGGAACAGAGCGACGTCAGCTACACCTGCCGGCTGGTGCGAGCCAGTGGGCTGCCGGGTCCCCTGGCCATGTTTGGGTTTCCTGTTCTCAGGTCACTCGCAATGCACGAGTGGGCGCGGGCAAACAAGGACGGATTGGGCCGGCTCATCGCTGCGGCAGAAACCACGGAGCGGGCCTGAACCCGCACTATCACAAAGAAGGAGCAAGGCAATGGCAAAGCTATCGATTGATGACGAAAGCGCCCGCGTTGAGCGCATGACCGGCTATGAGGGCCGATATCGGGAGGCGGACGGATACACCATCGCCTTCGAAAGGTTCGAAGAGGGAGGCGACTTCACGCCGTTCTACAAGGGTCTGCCGGATGACCGGTGCCAAAGCCACCACTGGGGTTACGTCGTGAAGGGCCGACTCACCATGCACCTGCCTGATGGCGACGAGATCGTCGAAGCCGGCGAAGCGTATTACACGCCTCCAGGGCACACTGATGAGCTTGATCCGGGGACCATTCTGGTGGAGTTCAGTCCTACGGAGGAACTCGCCCGCACCTTGGCTGTCGTCGAGCATAACCTGCAATCGGAAGTTGGCTAGGTTGGCAGTTAAACCAGGAATCACGACGGCGGTGGCCAGCCCTGCGGGGGGTGGCTGCCGACGTCGTGGTTTCCGAAGGGAAACCGCCGGTACCTGCCGTCAGGGTTCCAGCACGCGCTTCAGGTTCTGGACGAAGACCTTGTTTCGTCGGGGAACCATGTACGCCATCATTGGGGTCATGAGCATCTTGAGCCCGCTGGGTTGCATCTCCACGGCTCGAGTGAAGCGGGCGCCTTCCACGGCCGGCTCCACCGTATAAGTGATGCGTGGCTGCAGTCCGGCGAAGTCGGCTCGATATTCCAAGCGCGAGCCGGGCTTGACGTCCAGGGCCGTGAACGTGCCGTCGGTCTTGCCCATGAAGGGTTTGAACTTCAGCGGGTAGGTCTTGCCCACGATTGGAACAGGGTCGGTTTGGTCCGGCACGCTGGCAATGTCCACGTGCCAGTTCGGTTCGTTGCGAAGGTCCGCCACATACTGGAAGACCTCCTCCGGTGTCCGGGCCATGACAACGCTCTCTGCGGACTTGATCATGACTACGTGGCGCCTTTCGCTTCCAACTTCTTCAGGCCCATTCGAAGCGAGCTTGCCACTGGCGCACCCCGGGTGGCGACGATCATGAAGGTGGCCAATCGCCCCATCCAACTGGTGGGCCTACGGTTCCACGTGACGTGAATGCGTGAACCACCAGACTCGTTGGATGTGATCCGCGCGCTCACGTAGCTTCCCGGTGCGCAGAAATTACTCTCTTGGACAGTCCACTTCACTTCGTCGGGGTTTGCCCAGTCGTAGTGTTCCTTTGCCCAGATCACGCCACCGGGAGCTTTGCTTCCTTCCCTGATGTCCGCGAAGGTGTCACCCACCTGATAAACCTCGTACATGGGAGGGTAAATACCTGGCCAGATCTCCGGCCGACGCGGGCTAAAGTCCAGTAATGCCTCCCGTACTTTCCCTGGTGGGACGACGGAAACCACATCAACTTCCACTTTTGGCATCTCAGCTTCCTCACCTGATGCTTCCAGTGTGGTCGTCTTCTGCAGCCGCGCAAGGGTTTTTGGCAGTGGCTAGCTGCCAGCCTGGCTGAGCACGCCAACGTCCTTTGGTGAACCGACTGAGCCGCGTCGCACGAGTCGTGCCTCCAACGGCGGTCCAGCGGGTGAGGAAGATTTCCTGCCCTCAATCTGCCGGATCAACGCGGTAGCGGCAGCCATTCCCATGTCGTAGACGGGCTGCGCGATGACGGTTAGCGGGGGAGTGGTGAGCCGGGTCCAGGCGAAATCGTCGTACATGATCAGGGATACGTCCGAGGGGATGGAGAGGCCTGATTCCTGGATAGCCTCCACAACGCTCAAGGCAATGAGGCCGTCGGAGGCAATGATGGCCGTGGCAGCATCCGGCCCCTTCAGCAGGTCACGGGTGATTCGCATGATGGAATCCGCGTCGCCGGCATTGAGTCGGACCAGGTCCATCGGCTGGCTGAGGCCTTCATCTTCGAAGGCGCGGCGGATTCCCTCAAGGCGGTCCGAGATTTGCGAGGAATCCAGCGGCATCCCCGCTACGTAAGGCCCTTCTGTCCGAACGGTTGAGACGAACGCGATGCGTCGATGGCCCGCTTCGATGAGGTACTTGGTGGACTCGTAGGAGATGGTGCCCATGTCCACGGCAAAGGTCTCGACATCGAGTCCCTCGGCGGCGCGGTCCAGCAGAACCAGGGGCCGGCCAGAGTCGCGGACTTCCTTCAGGTGTGCGGTTTCCACGGATGAGGCCGGAGCCACGATCAGCCCGTCAACGCGCTTGTCCAAGAGCACCTGCACGGCGTCCACCTCGGCGGCCCGTTCTTCATCGGTGTTGATCAGGATGACGTTGTAGCCGCTCTTCTTTGCGGTGTCGGTGATGCCCCTCGTAGCAAGGCCGAAGTGCGGGTTTTCGATATCGCCCACCACCACGCCAATGGTGTTGGATTTGCCGGTGTTCATGCTTCGCGCAAGCTCGTTGGGGCGGTAGCCAAGCCCTTCGGCAGCGGCGAGAACCCGCTCCCGGACGTCCTCGCTGACAGCACCATAGTTGCCTAACGCGCGGGCGGCTTGGGCCTTGGAGACCTGCGCGGCTTTGGCGACGTCGGCAACCGTTACGTCCCGCCGTCGGGATCCTTCACTGCTCATGTTCACCTTTCCGAAGTGGTGTTGACGCGGCTTGTGACTTCCGCTACATTTTTCATCAATCGATGTGAGTCCGGTCTCAATCCTAGGGGCTGAGACCGGACTCAACAAGACCCCGCATCGAGTTAGACCCCAAAAGCGGCCCAGACAGCACCGCTGGCCCTCCCACGATTGGACAACGCTGTGATCAAACTGAACTTCCGCCCGGCAGCGCTCGCAGCAGCAGCGCTGGCGGCTATCCTCGCCCTCTCCGGCTGCGGCGGATCCTCCGCCGGGACCTCGAGCTCGGCCGAGAACCCCTATGGCCTGATCGAACCCGGAACCATCCGGGTCGCAAGCCTCGGCGATGCCAAGCCGTATACCTTCACGGACGGCTCGGGTAACTTCACGGGCTTCGATGTTGAACTCTTCAAGGACGTAGCCCACCGTGCCGGCGTGGACAAGGTTGTCTTCACCGGACAGGACTTCTCCGGCCTGCTCGCTGCCGTAGCCAATGGACAGTTCGACGTCGGCGTCGCGGCCATTGGCATCACGGACAAGCGCAAGGAAACCGTTGACTTCTCCGACGGCTACCTGGCTGGATACCTGACTGTCATCACCACCAAGACATCAGGCATCAAGGACGTCAACGGCCTGTCCGGCAAGCGCCTGGGCGTCGTCCAGGGCACGCTCCAGGAAGGCTACGCGGTCAAGAACTTTACCTCCGCCCAGCTGGTCCGCTTCCCGGACAACAACACCGCAATCTCCGCCGTCAACAGCGGCGCAGTGGACGCCCACTTCCTGGACTACGAGGCAGCCAAGGCGTACCAGGAGCAGTTCGGACTGGTCAGTGCAGCTGACATCCCGTCCTTCGACGCCCCGGCAGGCTTTGCCATTGCCAAGAACAAGCCCGCCTTCAAGGAAGCCTTGAACAAGGGCCTTGCCGCGGCCATGGAAGACGGCACCTGGAAGAAGCTCTACCAGAAGTGGTTCCCGGGCTCGCCGATGCCTGAGCAGTACCTGCCCAAGGCCGAGCAGACCTCCAGCCCGTCGCCAACGGCTGCCAAGTAGCGCGACGGCCAACTCAACAACATGGCCGGGCGGGCCACACCCGCAGCCCGCCCGGCCATCCCGAAAAACCAACAAACGTCTGAGAGCACTCAATGGATTGGCTCAATACCATCAGCCGCACGTTCTTCGATGTCGATTCGATGATCGAAGTACTGCCCCAACTCCTGGGAGTTGGACTCCTCAACACCCTGATCATCTCCATCGCAGCAACCATCCTGGGCGTAGTGATGGGCATGGTGGTGGCCGTCATGGGGATCTCGCGGTCCAAGTGGCTGCGTATCCCGGCGAGGATCTACACAGACCTCTTCCGTGGCCTGCCCGCAATCCTCACCATCCTCCTGATCGGCCAGGGCTTTGCGCGGTTCAGCCAGTCAGTGTTTGGACCTTCGCCCTACCCGTTGGGAATCATCGCGCTGAGCCTGATCGCCAGCGCCTACATCGGAGAAATCTTCCGTGCCGGTATTCAGAGCGTGGACAAAGGCCAAGGCGAGGCATGCCGCGCCCTGGGCATGAGCTACTCAAAGTCCATGGCACTGGTAGTGGTGCCGCAAGGCGTACGCCGGGTGCTGCCCGCCCTGGTGAACCAGTTCATTGCAATCGTCAAAGACTCTTCCTTGGTCTACTTCCTGGGGCTTTTGGTCAGCGAACGTGAACTGTTCCGTGTGGGCCAGGACGCTGCAGTGCTCTCAGGCAACCTCTCACCGCTGGTCATGGCAGGCATCTTCTACCTGGTGATCACTGTGCCCCTGACCCACCTGGTCAACTACTTCGACAACAAGTTCCGCACCGGGCGCCGCCGTCCCGCAGCCCCAACCAGCGGGCTGAAGGAAGTCAAGGAACTCGACGCGGCATCGCCGCTCATCACCGGGAGCAACACGTGAACCTCACAAGCAGCAGCAATACTGCCAGCAGCAGCACCAGCACCAACATGTCGGCAGACAAGTCAACCGCCAAGGACAAGTCAGCCTCAAACAACCCCGCCGCCGACGTCCAGACGTTCCACGGCTCCAGCCTGGAACTGCGGAACCTAACCATGGCTTATGGCGACGTCGACGTCCTCCGCAACGTGAGCCTCACTGTTGCCCCGGGAACCACCACGTGCATCATCGGTCCATCCGGTTCCGGCAAATCCACCCTCTTGCGCGGCGTCAACCGTCTGCACGAACCCAAGAGCGGGGACGTGCTTCTGGCCGGCGAAAGCGCCCTCAAGGTCAAGCCGGACATCCTTCGCGCCCGCATCGGCATGGTGTTCCAGCACTTCAACCTCTTCCCGGACCACACAGCCTTGGAGAACGTGGCCCTCGCACTCTGGAGCGTCAAGGGAATGTCCAAGAAGGAGGCACGGGAACGAGCCCAGCGCCGGCTCGCGGAAGTGGGCCTCGCCGAACGCGCCGACCACCGGCCACGCGACCTCTCCGGCGGTCAGCAGCAACGCGTCGCCATCGCCCGTGCACTCGCCATGGAACCCGAAGTCATGCTCTTCGACGAAGCCACCAGCGCGCTGGACCCGGAACTCGTCAAAGGTGTTTTGAACCTCATGGCTGGCCTCGGCCGCCGCGGCATGACCATGCTGGTGGTCACGCACGAGATGGGCTTTGCCCGCAAGGTTGCCGATCAAGTGGTCTTCATGGACGAGGGCGAAGTGGTGGAGGTCGGCACCCCGGCCGAACTCTTCGACAACCCGCGTAGCGAACGCCTGCAGCGCTTCCTTTCGGAAGTCCTGTGATGGGCGGGAATCCTGTGATGGACAAGGCAACAGCGGCACCGATCCGGACCGCCGTCGTCGGGTTTGGCGTCTCAGGCAAGGTCTTCCATGCCCCACTGATCGCAGCAGATCCGAACTATTCGCTGGACGTCATCGTGACGGCGGACCCGGAACGTGCAGCAGAGGCCGCGCGGCTCTACCCGCAAGCACGCATCGTGCCCACCCCGGAGGAGATGTTCGCCCTGGCTGGCAGCCTCGATCTCGTGGTGTTGGGAACGCCGCCGCTGACGCACCTCGAACTCGGTGCCACTGCGATCGCCTGCGGCCTGAACGTTGTGGTGGACAAGCCTTTCGTCACCAGCGTCGCCCACGGTGAGGAACTGGCCGTGCGCGCGTCCGACGCCGGCGTGCAGCTAACGGTCTTCCAGAACCGCCGGTGGGACGCCGACTTCCTGACCTTGCGCAAACTGCTGCAGGAAGGGGCGCTGGGCGAAGTCCGGACTTTTGAGTCACGGTTTGAATGGTGGCGGCCCGAAGGCTTCGGGAACTGGCGCGATACGTCAACACTTGCCGAAGGCGGTGGCATCCTGCACGACCTGGGCGCCCACTTGATCGACCAAGCCATCCAGCTGTTCGGACCTGTGGAGGAAAGCTACGGCGAAACCGCAAACCATGGCCCCCATCCCGGCGCGGCGGACACTGAGGCCTTCGTGTCCCTACTCCACGAGTCAGGGGTGCGGTCCCGGCTGTGGATGAACGGCATGGCGGCCCAGGTTGGCCCGCGGTTCCACGTCCTCGGAGCAAAAGCGGGCTACACCAAATGGGGACTCGACAGCCAGGAACCTGCACTCGCAGCCGGTGTCACGCCGTCGGACGCTTCTTATGGCAACGACCCCCAGGAGTCTTGGGGGCTTCTGGGAGTTGACGGTTCAGCCACACCCGTACCTGCAGAAAAGGGCGCCTACCCGCAGTTCTACGCAGAACTGGCAGCCTGCCTCCGTGGCCAAGGGCGGCTCCCCGTCGCCCCGGCCGAGGCTCTGGAAACGCTCAAAATCATCGAAAACATCCACGCCTTCGCGTAAGCGCAAGAGCGTCCCAAACATCCACAAGCACGAAAGAAAGGGAGAACTATGTCCTCCACCAAGCACGTCGCCGTCATCGGGGGCGGCATCCTGGGCGTTTCCACCGCCGTTCACCTGCTCCGCGGGGGAGCTTCCGTGACGCTCCTTACCGAGCAGGGCCTGGCAAGCGAGGCCACGGGCCGTTCACTGTCCTGGCTCAACTCGGCCGGCGAAAGGTCCACCCCTTACCACCAGCTGCGGCTGGCCGGCGTGGATCGGTACCGGACACTGTTCGCCGCCGATCCCACCCGCGAGTGGCTGCAGTTCGGCGGAGGCCTCATGTGGAACGCGGCCGGTCAGCGTGAGGTGACGGAGGCCCGCCATGCTTACGAACAGTCGATTGGGTACGACTCCAAACTTCTCGCCCCTGAAGAGATCGCATCGGTGACGCCCGGCATCGACGCCAGCGCTGTTCCCGAGAACGCCATCTTCAACCCCGGTGAGGGCTGGGTCAGCCTGCCGGACCTGGTCAACTTCCTGATGGAGGAGTTCCACGCCCTCGGCGGTCAGCTTGTCCTCAACGCGGGTAAAGTCCAGGTGACGCTCGACGGCGGCCGGGCCAGCGGCGTCGAGACTGCTTCCGGCGAGACCTACTCAGCCGATGTGGTCCTCGTTGCTTGCGGCGCTGCGACGCCCGCCGTCGTGAAACCGCTAGGGGTGGAAATCCCCAATGGTTCGCCAGTCTCCATGCTGGTGGTCACCAAACCTGTGGAGCACCAGGTGAAGGCAGTGATGAATACACCACGTGCGGCCGTTCGTCCCAACCCGGGGAACACTTTCGCCCTGGACCACGACTGGTATGAAGACCGGATCACCGAACACGCCGACGGCTCCTTCAGCATCCCGGACGAGGTTGTCCAGGAACTTGCGGACGAATCGTCCAAGCTGATTGCAGGCAATCCGGAACTCAAGCCTGCGTCCTGGAAGATCGGCTACAAGCCCATCCCCGGCGATGGTGAGCCCGTCTTCGGTGAACTGGGCCAAGTGCCCGGTTGCTTTGTAGCCTTCACACACTCGGGCGCCACGTTGGGACTCATTGCAGGCGAACTGCTGTCCGGAGAGATCCTGACAGGCAAGAAGCACCCCATGCTGGCAACATTCCGGCCAGGACGTTTCTCCTAGCGCTTACCCCTTTAATAAGCCGCATTAACTAAACAAGCCGCCTTAACAAGGGCCAACGGCCCCGATACGCCGTCTGCATGAGCGTTTCGGGGCCGTTGGAGTTTGTTGGGGAAATAGTCCGCCGGGACTGATCGGGCTGGGGGAAGGAAACCGATCAGGCGCGGCGGGGCTCTGTTTGTTGATTCTTAGACTGGTGTTACTTGGTGGTTTCGGTGCGTTGGGTGCCGGTGAAGGCGAAGGCGATGGTGCTGGTGGCGCCTTGGAAGGTGTCGTTCGCGGTGGTGGGGAACGCGGTGGTGACCTTGAGGTAGTCGGTTTTGGCCGGTGCCAGGGCGGTGAGGTTGTTCAGGACCTTGTTCGCGGTGATGACCGGGGCGGCAGCCATGACCGTGGTCTTCGTTCCAGAGCAGGTGTAGGGGGCTGCGGCGCCGGTCCAGGCGACCGAGCAGTTCTCGATCGTCAGCTGCAGGCCGTTGGTTACGTCGGTGGTGAGCAGTGAGGCGGTGGCCCCGGCGGAGGTGGTGAGGGTGACGTTGTTCAAATCCGAGTTGCCGGTGTTGGCCAGGGTGACGAGCTTTTCGACCTTGTCTCCGGGCAGCAGCCCTGCGATGGGGACGTTGAGGGTGTTGTTCGCTCCCGTGCCCAGGGCGATGGTGACGGTGCCGGCGGTGACTTGCTGGCTGGCCGAGGTGGAGGACGTGAACGCGCCGTAGGTTCCCATGCCGGCGACGGCGGCTGCGGTGCCGAGCAGTGCGACGGAAGCGAGGACTTTGCCGGAGGTGGTCTTGAGGCTGATGGCCATGGGAATCAGTGTCCTTTCGGGAGGCCACCGCAACCGGGTCGGCCGTTTGGTTTGCCGGCCCTGAGTGGCTGACAAGAAACACTGTGCCGGGCCCGGATCAAGAACCACTCCTGCAATCCATCAACACTCGCTCAGGAAAAGATCAAGGGATTTGCCCGTCCATCCGATCGAAAACGTCGTGCTCCCTTGAGCTGCTTGGATGCGTCTGAGCAGTCTTGAAGAAGTCGAGCAGTTTTGAAGAAGCCCGGCGCTTGGCCCGGACCTATCGTTGAAATATCCGAACGATTTCCAGCAGCGAGAGGGGCCTGCCATGACGGAGACCGGAACTACCAAGTCCTACGACGGATTCAGCGAGGACGAACGCGCCGCGATGAAGGAGCGCTCGCAAGAGCTCAAAAAGACCAAGAAGGCTTCCAAGGCCGACGGCGAGAGCGATGTCCTGGGAAAGATCGCCGAGATGCCGCCGGCAGACAAGGCCATTGCGCAGCGACTCCACGCGCTGATCCGGGAGCACGCGCCGGAGCTGTCACCGAAGACCTGGTACGGAATGCCGGCGTATGCCAAAGACGGGAAGAACATCGTCTTCTTCAAGAGCGCCGACAAGTTCAAGAGCAGGTATGCCACTCTCGGCTTCGAAGAGAGCGCAATGCTCGATGACGGCAGCATGTGGCCAACATCGTATGCCCTGACTGAGCTCACCCCGGAGCTTGAATCAAGGATCGTCGAGCTGATCAAGAGGGCGGTCGGCTAGCGGAGCGGAAACGGCGACGACGGCGACCTTCACCTTGGTAGGTGACGGCCGCCGTCGTACTCGTTAATCCAAAACCAGCCTAACTTGGCGGCTGATCCGGCTGATGTGTGGGGTCTGGATGTGGTGGAACGGGACCAGGATCCGGAACCGGGAGCGGCCCGGGCGTCGGATTTGGACTCGGAATAGGGCTGGGCGGGAACGGGGTAGTGGGATCCGGTGGTGGCTGGACCGGTCCCGGTTCCGGCGGGAACGGCTCAGGTTCGTGAGTCGGAGGAAGCGTCATCATCTCTCCTTTGGAACTCAGGGTTGGTTTTTTCAGCCTACTCCTGCCGGCGCGTCAGCTACAGAACTCCGCAATGCCCGCTGTCAGGCCAACGACGTGAGCTCTAACGAAGGAACTGTCGCTGAACCCCCTGTGGCGTACGCCGATACACTCACACTGTCGGGGGCCGGAAAGATCAGCTCGGTGAGGGTGACTTGGCCGTCTTGGGCGAACACTTCCACTGAGCAGTGGTCAACGAAGATGCGGAGTGAATAGGTTCCGTCTTCGGACTGCAAGGGAGCGGTGTCCATTGATGCAAAGGACTCGTGGAAGGCGGTGTTGCCGGAGGCGGTTCTGTCCACATGGATAAGACCATCGCCGGGCCTGATCCCTATTCTTGTTCCTTTGGCGCCGTTGCCTCGGACGATGAGCCCAAATTCCTCGGCGGAGCCAGGGACAAACTTCACGTCGATGAGTTGTACTGCAGCGCCGCCATCAAGGGGGAGGATGCCGTCGACGTCGAGCTCTTCATAGGCAACGGTGCTGGTTGGGGACCCTTCCTTCTCCCACACGGCCACTTGACTGAGGCGCGGTTGTCCGTTGACGGTCACAAGGGAGACTTCGCGGACCAGGGACATCGGGCTACGCCAGGGCGAGGTGGGGATGGCGCTGCTGTATTGCCAATTGTTCATCCAGGCGATCATGAGCCGGCGTCCGTCGGGCGCGTCATTGAATGACACGGCTGCATAGTAGTCCCTGCCCCAGTCCAGCCATTGGTACTCGGAAAGTCGCAAGGGGTCCTGCATCCCGTCTGTGACGGTGGTTTCGGAAGTGAAGGTCACGCCGTCGAAGTGGCCAACGAAGTACTGTCCCGAGGAACCGCTGTTGGGGCCGCCGGGGTTGAGGTTGACCGTGAGGACCCATTTGAGTTGGTCCTCGTTGCCGTCCAAGGGCAGCGGGAACAGGTCAGGGCATTCCCACACGCCACCGGTCGCGTTGGCCGGTCCGAAACTGCTCAGGTAGTCCCAGGTCTTCAGGTCATGGGAACGGTACAGGACCACGGTGTGGTCCTGAGCTTCGACGGCGACCATGACCCAGTAGGCTTCATCCGGGCTGTTGTAGCGGAACACTTTGGGGTCACGGAATTCGGGTGAGTTGCGGTTCAGCACGGGGTTTCCGTCATGTTTGGTCCACGTGTAGCCGCCATCGGTGCTGAATGCGAGGGACTGTGCCTGGATGCCGGCGTGCTGGGAGGAGCCTTTGTAGGCGCTGGTGTAAACCGCTACGAGCGGGGACGTGTATTCGGTGCCGAATCCGCTCGTGTTCCCGGCGTCGTGGACGATGCTTCCGGAGAAAATGTCCTCGACCTCGTCGCAGGCAATGGCCACTGGCTGCTCGGTCCAGTCGAGAAGATCGGTTGAGGTGGCGTGGCCCCATGACATGTTTCCCCAGACATTCCCGAAGGGGTTGTTCTGGTAGTAGAGGTGATAGGTGCCGTCGTGGAAGATCAGCCCGTTGGGATCGTTCAGCCACGTGTCTTTGCTGGCGTAGTGCATTGCCGGTCGGAAGGCTTCACGTGTCGGGGCGGATACGGCGGTCATGGATGAAGGTCTCTTTTCTTATGCTGCGGAAGAAGTCAACCAGCGGCCGGGCAGGCCTGTCCTGCCCGGCCGTGGAGGGTTAGGAGTTGCTCTTATAGCGGTCGTAGGCCTGCTGGTAGACCTCGATCATTTTGTCGAGTCCGATGTTCTTCAGCTGGGAGACGTAGCCGTCCCATTCGGTCTCGATGCCGCCGGAGACGATCCATTTGGCGGTGTTTTGTTTCACCAGCGAGGCGGCGTCGGCCTCTACGGTGCTGATCTGCTGCAGTTCCTCGTTGGACAAGGCCACGGGCGGGTAGCCGTCGTTGGCAGCGTAGGGTTTGTAGTTGTCCTCAACGGTCTTTTGCCGTTCGGCTGCCCGGGGCTCCGGGGCCACCACGTTCTTGAAGTTCTCTGCCGTGTTGGCCTTCGGTCCGCCGGGGGCGACTTTTTGGCGGCGTTCACCTTCGCTGGTGCCTGCCGGTGCGGGGATCTGGGTCAGCAGGCCGGTGGCGGCGTCCTTCTGCAGTGTCTCTCCGATGGGGCCCCAGTTGGCCTGGGCAGACTGTACGGGGTCGTAGAGATGGTCGGCCCAGCGCATTGTGGCTGCCGGATACTTGTTGGCCCGGGTGATTGCGAACGCGCCGCGGGCGATCTCCTGGTTGTTGGATTGGCTGGCGAGGTGCTTGCCGTTGACACCTTCGAGCACGGGAACGAGTGAGTAATTGCCGGCACGGTCCGCGCCAACCATTTCCTTGACTTCCCACCAGACGAAGGATCCGAGGTTTTCAGTACTGGCTTTGCCCTTGGCCAGGTATGCCTTGTCGTCCTGGGAGAACGACTCGGGGTCGATCAGTCCTTCCTGGTACCACTCGTGCAGCGTCTGGATGGCTTTCTTGTAGCCTTCCTGCGTGGCGGTGTAGATGACCTTGCCGTCCTGGACGATGCGGTGGTCCATGTTGTCCGGAACCTCACCGAGGGCGGCGATCAGGTCAACAATGTCTCCGCACCAGGAACCGGGCATGAAGCTGAGCGGGATGGTCTTCCCCGTCCCGGAAGCATCGCGTTTCTTGAACGCGAGGAGGGCGTCGTGGAATTCGTCGATGGTCTTGGGCATCGGGATGCCCAGTTTGGCCAGCCATGAGGTGTTGATCGCGATCTCGTTGGGGAATTGCACCAGTCCGAGTTCCTCGATGGAGGGCAGGGAGTAGATATGGCCGTCGGAAGAGGTGATCGCGGCTTTGATGTCGGGCCGGTCTGCGAGGAGCTTGGAGAGATTGGGTGCGTTCTTCTCGATGAGTCCTTCAAGCGGTATGAGTGTGCCGCTTGCCGAGTAAGTGGCGATTTCGGAATCGGTCAGACCGGAGTTGAAGAAGGCGTCGGGCAGGTCCCCGCTGGCGAGGATCAGGTTCTTCTTTTCCTTGAAGACTGCTTCGGGCAGGTTCTCCCATTGAACATGGACGTTGGTGTCCTTTTCCCATTGCTGCACCAGGGACATTGTGTTGTAGTCGGGGGCCAGGGCGGATTTGGTACCCGAGAAGGTCAGCGTGAGTTTGTCTTTCACGATCGGAAGACCGGTTTCCTGGAATCCGAAATCTGCGGAGGCGTCCTTGATGTCTGGGGTGCTGTCCTGGCTGTTGCCCGAGCAGGCAGTGAACGTCAACGTTCCGGCCATCAGGGCGCCGAGGACGGCGAGTTTGCGGCGGTGTGCCATGGTCTTTCCTTTTCTAGGTTGGGGTTGGGAATAGCCGGTGCTACTTGACGGCACCAATCAGGGTGCCTTTGGTGAAGTGCTTCTGCATGAAGGGAAGGGCGATCATGAGCGGGAGGCTGGAGACGACGATCATGGCGTACTTGGTGAGTTCGGCGATCCGCTGTGCTGCGGCGTAGGACTCGATGTCGCCACCGGTGGTGCCGGTAGAGGAGACATCCGATTGGATGAGGATGTTCCGCAGCACCAGCTGCAGAGGGTATTTGGAGTCGTCGTTGAGGAAGATCAGGGCATCGAAGAAGGAATTCCAGTGCGCCACGACATGGACCATGATCATCAGCATGATCAAGGGCTTGGACAGGGGCAGGACCATTTTGAAGAAGAACTTGAAGTCGTTGGCCCCGTCCATTTGGGCTGCTTCCCTAAGCTCGTTCGGGATGGTGTGCTCGAAGAATGACCGCGCGATAATCAGGTTCCAGACTCCGACCGCGCCCGGCAGCACGACGGCCCAGATCGTGTTCAGCATGCCCAGGTCCCGGACTACCAGGTACTTGGTGATGAGGCCTCCGTCGAAAAACATGGTGATGACGAACAGAAGCATGAGCAGCTTCCGTCCGGGCATGTCTTTGCGGGAAAGGGCGTAGGCACCGAACAGGATGGTGGTCACGCTGACTGCCGTGCCAAGCACGGTGTAGATCACAGTGTTGCCAAGGCCATTCCAGATGCGGCTGTCAGCGAAGATGCGTTGGTAGCCCTCCAGCGTAACGCCCGAGGGAAACAGCCAGACTTTTCCTTCGTAGACGGCATTCGGATCGCTGACCGAAGCAATCACGATGAAGTACAGAGGGTAGACCACTGCCGCGATCGAGAGCAGGAGAACGGTGATGGCAATGATGTTGAACGCGGAGTCGGCCCATTTGTCACGCAGTGAGAAGGTGCGTTTGGCGACGGTCTGCGAGGCGGGCAGCGTGCGTTGGGGTTCGGAGGCGGTTTTTATAGTCATAGCCGGATCACCAGAGGGTTGCTTGGTTGGCCTTGCGCGCCACCCAGTTGAAGGTCAGGAGGAGTGCAAGGTTGAGGATGGAATTGAACAGCCCGATGGCTGCCGAGTAGCTGAACTGGGCTTGCTGCAGGCCAGCATGGTAGACGTACGTCTGGATAATTTCCGATGTGGACAAGTTCAGGTTTGTTTGCATGAGCAGGGCCTTTTCGAAACCAACGTTGAGCAGGTTGCCGATCGCCAGGATGAACAGGACCGTGATAACGGGCATGATCCCCGGCAGGTCAATGTGCCGGACGCGCTGGAGTTTGTTGGCGCCGTCCACTTTGGCAGCGTCGTGCAGGGCCGGGTCGATACCGGCCAAGGCAGCCAGATACACGATCATGGCGAAACCGGCGTTCTGCCACACGTCCGAAATGACATAGATAGGCCGGAACCACTCTGCTGAGCCCATGAAGAACACGGGCTCCCCACCGGCGAGTTGGATCGCGTTGTTGACCAAGCCCGATCTGGGTGAAAGCAGGACAAACATGATGCCCACCACCACCACGGTGGAGATGAAAGCAGGGGAGTACAGGACAGTTTGGGTGAATTTCTTGAACCGTTCACTCTGGAGCTGGTTGACGAGCAGCGCCAGAATGATCGGAATCGGAAAAGCCACCAGCAAGCCAAGGACGGCGATCCAGAGCGTGTTGCCAAGGACCTGGCCGAATTGGTAGGAGTTCACAAACCGGACGAAGTGCTGAAGGCCCACCCAAGGACTGCCGGTGAAACCGTCCACAGGGTTGTAGTTCCGGAAGGCAATCTGGACCCCATACATGGGCCAGTATTTGAAGATCAGAATGTAGACCAAAGCAGGAGTCAATAGCACGTATAACTGCCAAGCCCGGAGAACCCTTTTCAAACGTGTCGCGACTGGTTTTCGTGGATTGGCTGCGGTGGGCTTGGGAGTCGATTTCCTGCGAGCTGTGATGGTGCGGCTCACGGTATTTCCTTTGAGGTTTTCATAGAATTTCTTTCCATGAGGGGATAGCCCATGGACCCACGGGGTTATGGGCTGGGTTGAAGTTTGGGGAAGGGGAGAGACCGAAAGCTGGATTCAGTGGCCGGGATGGGCAACAGAGGCCCTGATAACCGGCGGGCAGGAGATCCTTTCCTGCAGACGGGGCGCCTGGGAGTTCTCCACTTCTTCGAGGAGCTTTCGGACGGCCCACCGCCCCATCTCGTAATGGGGGAGCGCGATGGTTGACAGGCCTGGCCAGAGTCCGTCCGCGACGATGTCCAAGTTATCAACGCCCACTATTGAGACGTCCTTGGGAACACTGAGGCCAAGATGAGCGGCGGCTTGGTAGGCGCCCATGGCCATCTGGTCACGGAAACAGAACAGTGCGGTGGGCCGCTCAGGGAGCGACAGCACCTTCAAGGCGCCGTTTCTGGCATCCTCGGTACTGGGCGACGTGGCCACGTAATGATCAGGGTGGCAGGACAAACCGTGGCGGCTCAGCGCCGCGAGGAACCCCTCCAAGCGCCCGTGGGCGGCCGGGATATCGTCGTGGTTGTTGATCATGCCGATGCGGCGGTGGCCGGCGGCAATCAGCAATTCCGCGCCTGCTACACCGGCGCCGACTTCGTCAGGGACTACGGAGGACACCGACGGATCATCGCAGGTGGCATCGAGCAGGATGATGGGACTTCCCCGGAGTTCTTCAGGGATCGAGACGGAGTGGTTGTACATCCGGGCGTAGATGATGCCATCCACTTGGTGCTGCTTGAGTGCCCGGATTTCGCGCCTTTCCAATTCATTGTCCAGACCGGAGTTGACTACCATGAGCAGATAGCCGAGCTCCGAGGCCGCATCCTGAGCCCCTTGAAGCATCGCCCCTGCGAAGGGGGTGGTGACGATCTCGTCGCTCACCAGTCCCAGGATCTGGGACCGCTGGTTCCGCAACCCGCTGGCCAGTCGATTGGGCGCATAGCCCAGCCCATCTGCCACGGACTGCACATGGGCCACCGTTTCAGCGTTGACACGGGAGCGGTGCGTCTCGCTCAGGGCATGGGAAACCGTGGTGACGGAAACTCCAGCTGCCTTCGCTACGTCCTTGATGTTGACCTTGGTCGTCATTGACTCACCTTTGCAAAACGTTTTGTATGTGCCTTGGATCACTTTATGCAAAACGTTTTGTATCTGTCAATGGTTTGATGGCCATAGCCTGACGGCGGGCCCGAACTGGTCCCACAGGAAATGATTCAAAAAAAAAGTTCGTACCTCGCGTAACCCTTTGGCGTACCCCGACGATTACGTCTTTGAAAGGGCCGAGCTGGAATTTGTCCCCCATCATGTTCCAGCTCGGTTCTTCTCTTTCTTAATGAGATTTTGAGAGACATGATGGGCCATCCTTGGGGTGGCCCGGTTGAGCAGATAGCCTTGGTGGGTTGCCCGTCGAGCAAAGGCGGACGACCTGGCTCCAAGCCCGGACCTGCCGCCGATCGAAAGTCTCATAACTGTGACCGACGCATTGACCGACGAAGCGCTCCATGCGCTCAGGGGCAATAACGCGGAACTGTTCAGCGCCGTCTACCAGGCGTACGCCGGACCGGTTCTCGGCTACCTGACGGCTAAAGGCGTCTCAGATCCCGAGGCCATCACACAGGACGTGTTCCTTGCTGTCCTGCCCCGTTTGGATGACATCCGAGGCGGTGCGGGCGGATTGCGGACCTTTGTTTTTTCAGTGGCCCACGCCCGCATGGTGGATGAGCACCGGAAGCAAAGCAGGGCCCCGGAACACCACGAGTTCGCACCGGAGCGCGATCCCCGCCAATCGGGTTCTGCCGAATCCGAGGCAATGGGCCTCCTGGCTCCCCGCGAGGTCATGAAGCTCCTTGATCACCTCGGGGACGATCAACGGGAGGTCCTGGCCCTCCGGATCGTGGCAGGCCTGACCGTGGAGCAGGTGGCCGACATCATGGGGAAATCCGCCGGCGCGGTAAAGCAACTGCAGCGCAGGGCTTTGATGACGCTCCGTGAGCATTCGGTAGTAAAGGAATACGTGTCCTCATGACATACAGGGATATGGAACGCGAAGATATCGTCGACGAGCTCATGCTCGACGCCGGGCCCACTGACGCGCCCGACCTCCGGCAGGCCCTGCTCTCCATGCGTTCCTTCGCGAACCTCCCAGCACCCGCCCCGAATGCGGCGCTGGCCGCGATGCTCGCCGGACCGCACGATGAAGTCAGCAAGCGCCGTTGGCGACACAAGCACCGGACGGCTGTGGTGAGCGTAGCCGTGGTTGCGGCTATGGGACTCGGCGTAAGTGGTGTGGCCGCTGCCAGTTCCGGATTCACCCGTACGCCTACGTTCGTCGATGAACTGCTGGGCAATTTCGCTCCGCAACCTTCGGCCGCAGCGCCAGCACTGCCTACGCCTGATGCTCCGAAGGTCAGCACCGAACCAGCGCCCCCAGTGGATCCCGCCGCCCTCCCGCCAGCCACCGAATCACCCGCGGTGCCGCGAATTCCGGGGACTTCCGACGCTGCCGTACCGTCAGGCCAGACGCCTGTTCAGCCAGAGCATGGAGTCCAGCCAGCGCCCGGAGTGCAGCCAGGGCCTGGGGCGCAGCCAGGGCCTGGGGCGCAAGCGGACGCCGTCGCAAACGTCCCAGCTTCAAGCGTCGCCGGCGAGCTATCTCGAACCGCCCAGACGAAACCTGCAGAAGCAGAACCTCGGGAGATAAAGCTTGAGGCAAAGCTTTACGAGGCGGTGCTTGGGCAGGCGAGTCTCCTCGAGGCTGTCGAACCAACCGCCGCGCCGGCTACGCCCGCGCCCGCCGACGGTAATAAACCAAGCCAGGCTCTCCGATCGCTGGGCGGGAAGCCGGCTCACGAACAGTCCCAGTCCTTCGTCGACAAGCTGAAGCAGCGGCTGAAAGGCGCGGGACGCTAAGCTAGCTTCATGATGCATGTCAACGATCCGGCCGTGGTGGAACGATTGATGCGAACAAAAGGATGCTGGGCAATCGTCGGGCTTAGCAACAATGAGTGGCGCTCCGCATACGACGTCTCCTTGTACGTTCGCGATCGCATGGGCATGGAGATCATCCCCGTGAACCTCAAGGGCGAGGATGTCCATGGCGAAAAGGGATACAAGTCGCTCGCGGATATTCCTGCGGAGAAACACCCCATTGACGTCGTTGACTGCTTCGTTAACTCCCAGCGGGTGGGCGCAGTTATTGATCAGGCAATCGCAATCGGCGCCAAGGCTGTGTGGCTGCAGCTGGGCGTCTTTGACGACGACGCCGTCCAGCGCGCCAGGGATGCAGGTCTGGACGTCGTGGTCAATTCGTGCCCGGCGCGTGAAGGCTGGCATTACGGCCTGTAATCGCCAAGTCGATTCCTTTGCTAATCTGCAGCTGACTCATTCTTTTAGCCTTGGGGGACGGCCATGTGTGGCGACCATTCAGCGGTGCCCATTTCCACACCAGCCAGGCGGGCCGTCTTGGGGGTATTCGGGGCTTCGCTTGTTGCCGGTTTGAGTGCCTGCGCTGCACCCGAAAGCACAGCACCTGAAACCACGACGCCGGAGCTGTCGCCTGCTTCCGCGTCTGCCTCGCCCGAGGTGCCGGGCCCGAACGGTGCGCTGTCCGTCGGTGGCGAGGTGCCGCCGTCGTACAGTGCAGCGCCAACCCCAACGCCCACCGCCACGAAGCGGATCCGGCGGACGTTCATCCCCGATTACCAGCTGCCGCCGATCGTTGGCGGCCTTGCGCCAGTGATCACCAAGATCGAAACCAAGCACCCAGTAGTGTTCCTGACGATCGACGACGGAAATATTAAGACCCCGGAATCGGTCAAACTCATGACTGACTACGACTACCCGGCTTCCCTGTTCCTGACCAGGGACACCATCGCCGACAACCCCGCATTCTTCAACGCGTTCAAGGCGCAAGGCAGCCTCGTGGAGAACCACACCGTCACGCACAACATCAACATGGTCCGGCAGTGGGGGTATCAGCAGCAGCTGAACGACATCGTGGGCATGCAGGACTACGCCTTTCAGCATTATGGCCGGCGTCCCACGCTGTTCCGGCCCCCGGGCGGAGCCTATTCCAACGTCATGCGCCAAGCGGTTGCGGCCGCTGGGATGAAGGCGATCATCACGTGGGAGGCCAAGGCGAACGCCGGAAAGATGGACTACCAGGTGGGTAACTCGCTGCGTCCCGGCGACATCGTGCTCATGCATTTCCGTGCCGAGTTCGCCGCGGACCTGGCTGCTTTCCGTGCTGCGCAGTTGGCCGCGGGTCTGGAAGTGGTGCTGCTGGAGGATTTCCTAGGCGTGGCGTAGGGCTGCCCGGGTAGGCTCTCTCCATGGACGTTTCCCAGCTCCGCCGGATCTGCCTGGGCTTTCCCGGGGCCTTTGAAGACTTCCCCTTCGGACCCGAAACGTCCGTGTTCAAGGTGCGGGCCGCCGTCGCTGGTGGAGCGCGGCACGAGGCCAAGATGTTCGCGCTTTCCGCCATGGATCCTGACAATTGGTCGGTGAGCCTGAAGTGCGAGCCCGCGTTGGCCGAGCAACTCCGGGCAGCGCATCCCGAGATCACAGGCGCCTGGCATATGAACAAGACCCACTGGAACGGCGTCCGGCTGGATGGAGCCCTTCCCGACGACATGATCCGGGACATGGTGGAGGACTCCTATGATCTGGTGGTGGCTACGCTAAGCCGGAAACAGCAGGAACAGCTCGGCTGGGCGCGCCTCGTCAACCGTCCTGGTCTCTAAAGCCGGAATGGACCGGGCCTGACACAGCCCCGCACCCTCTCCCCACGCCGCTGACATGGGGCTACATTGATAGTGCAAGCCAACGGGCGCAGCTGAGGCTGGTCAGGAGCGGGTTGATGCTGGATCAGGGAACTTTGGACGACTTATGGAACTTTGGCGATCCGGCAGCGTCCGAAGCCAGGTTTCGCGCAGCCATGTTGGAGGAAATCTACGACGCCGATGAGCGGGCGGAGCTTACAACCCAGCTTGGGCGGGCCATCGGTTTGCAGGGCCGGCTCGAGGAAGCCGATGCACTCCTTGACGGAATCGACGGCGACGAACCCACAGTGGGCGTGCGCGTGCTCCTGGAGCGCGGGCGGGTTTTGAACGCCGGCGGGCACGCCGCGATGGCAGTGCCACTCCTCGAGCAGGCTGCCGAGTTGGCTGACCACCTCGGTGAGGAGTTCCTGGCGGTGGACGCGCTGCATATGCTCTCGATTGCGGATACCGCCAATGCCGAGGCCTGGATGCGGAGCGGCCTCGAGTATGCCTCCACGGCCCATCATGAGCGAACCAAGCGATGGATGATTGTTTTGCACACAAGCCTCGGTTCGTTTCTGCACGGTAACGGGCGCTTCACCGAGGCCTTGGTGGAGTTCCAATTAGCCGAACAATGGGCGGAACGACTGGGAACTGAGCGGCAAAGGGTGCTTGCCCGGGAAGCGATTACCGAGTGCGGAAAGGCCCTCGCGGAAGGTCCGTAGAAAGATCACGCTTTGACAAATGTTGATCGAAACTGGCAAGAAATATTGATTTTCGATCATTCGTGGTGAAGTATGTCACACGAAGGTTGGCACTGCAGAGTGGCCAACCCAGACTGTCCGACTTTCCGGCGCCTGCCGCAACAGTCGACATTACGAGTCACTGGAGGGTTACGAAAATGAACGTTCAGCACCAGTCCCTTGGCCGTCGCGGATTCCTCCGCGGGGCACTCGCAGCTGCGGTGCTCGTCCCCATGGGGGGATCCATTGCGTCCTGTGCAGCAGGTGGTGGCGGTACCAGCGCCGGGCCCACGGGCGCAGTCTCTGACACCAACCCTTTCGGCATGGCGGATAAGTCCACCGTCGATGCCGTGATCTTCAAGGGTGGCTACGGCATCGACTACGTCGAGTTCGCCGGCAAGGCCTTCGAAAAGGCCCACTCGGGTTCCACCGCCAAGATTGCCCCGTCCACGGACATCGCGCAGGAGCTCCAGCCGCGTTTCGTCGGCGGCAACCCGCCGGACCTGATCGACAATTCCGGTGCAAAGGCCATTGGCTTCAGCACTATCCTGGCGCAGCTCGAGGACCTCACCAGCGTGGTGGAGGCCAAGAACCTCGAAGGCAAGGTCATCAAGGACACCCTGTACACCGGCGTTCTCGCTCCAGGGACCTTCGAGGGCAAGCTGGCGGCCCTGAACTATGTGCTCACTGTCTACGCCATGTGGTACTCGGACTCCCTGCTCAAGGAAAACGGTTGGACCGTTCCCAAGACCTGGGACGAAATGTACGCACTGGGTGAGCAGGCCAAGGCCAAGGGCAAGTACCTGTTCCTCTGGGGCAAGGAAGCTGCCACTTATTACCAGGAAATGGCGATCGCTTCCGCTATCAAGGAAGGTGGCGACGACGTCCGGTTGGCCTTGGAGAACCTCAAGGCAGACTGCTGGTCGCACCCGGCTATCCAGTCCGTCTTCACGGCCATGGACAAGATCATCAAGGCGGGCTACTTCAAGCCCGGCGGTTCTGGCACCCAGTTCACGGCAGCGCAGGCCCAGTGGAGCAATGCCCAAGAGGCAGTGTTCTACCCGTCCGGTTCGTGGATCGAAAACGAGATGAAGGACCAGACCAAGGCGGACTTCAAGATGACGGGTGCGCCGGTTCCTTCAGTGAGTGCGAGCCCCAAGAAGCCGTACGCCTCGCTGCACAGTGCAGCCGGCGAGCCTTACGTGGTTCCCTCCCAAGGCAAGAATGTTGCCGGCGGCAAGGAATTGCTCCGCGTCATGCTCTCCAAGGAAGCTGCTACCAACTTTGCCAAGACCAAGCTTGCTCCCACCATCGTCAAGGACACCGTCCCGGCCGATGGCTTCGGCTCCACGGCGTTGGTCTCCCAGACAAAGCTGCTCAGCGATGCAGGCGAGAACATCTACACCTGGAACTTCATCGACCTGTACGGCACCAACAAGGACCAGCTCGTCGTCTGGAACACCTTCCTCGATGGCAAGTCGGACGTTGCGACGCTGACCTCCGCCCTCCAGAACATCACCGACAAGGTCCGCAACGACAGCTCGGTCAAGAAGATTGAAGTGAAGTGACCGTAGTGAAAACCAAGCAGAGCCGGAACGACGACGGCCTGGCCGCCGTCGTTCCGGCCATGGCCCCACCGGTTGTGGTGAGGCGCCGGCGCAAGCCGCTGACCTGGGACAAGGTCAGCTTCTTCGCGGTGTTCCTTGGCCTGCCGCTGGCGATCTATCTCTTGTTCGTGATCTGGCCGTTCATCCAGGCCTTCGGGTATTCCTTGACGGACTGGTCGGGTTTTTCGCCCACACAGAACTTCATCGGCTTTGATAACTACGCCAGGATCTTCTCGGACGACATCTTCATGAAGGCGATGGGGAACAACATCCTCCTGGTCATCGTGCTGCCGATCGTCACCATCATTCTGAGCCTGGTGCTCGCCACCATGGTGACCGTTGGCGGGAGCAGCAAGGGCCAGATCAAGGGCCTACGCAATTCCAGCTTCTACCGTGTTGTCTCGTTCTTCCCGTACACCATTCCTGCCATCGCGATCGGCATCATGTGGGGCCAGATCTATGATCCATCCGGTGGCCTGCTCAACGGGATCCTGACCGGCATGGGCCTTGACCAGTTCAAGGACTTCGCGTGGCTGGGCGATAAGAACACGGCCATGACCGCCACCATGTTCGTGATTGTCTGGGGTTTCGTTGGCTTCTACATGGTCCTTTTCGTGGCCGGTATCAAAGGCATTCCTGCTGAGTTGTTCGAGGCCGCAAGGATCGACGGCGCGGGAAGGCTCCGTACTGCCGTGTCCATTACCATCCCGCTTATCAGGGATAACATCCAGACCGCCTACATCTATATGGGCATCCTGGCGCTCGACGCGTTCGTCTACATGGCGGCACTGAACTCCGGCGGTGGTCCGGACAACTCGACGCTCGTGATGGCACAGCAGTTGTTCTTCACAGCTTTCAGCAAGGGGCAATTCGGACTGGCCAGCGCCATGGGCGTTGTCCTGGCTGTGGCCACCCTGATCTTCTCAGGCCTGGTGTTCGTGATTAACCGGCTCACTGGTGGCGACAAGGACGTGAGCATCTAATGACAACAAAAGTCTCAACCCCTGAAATGAAGTCGCTGCACTTCCAGCCGCGCAAGCCCGCCACTACGCCCGGGGACAAACTCGTGGGCGCTGTTTCACACACTGCGCTGACCATTTGGTCGCTCATCGTGATCCTGCCGTTGTTGTGGACGTTCATGTCCTCCTTCAAAACATCCAGCGAGATCTTCGCCTCCCCATTCGCCCTGCCCTCGCAGTGGCGGTTCGATAACTATGTGAAGGCCTGGAGTGAGGCCGGGATCGGGAGCTACTTCCTGAACTCGGTGGTTGTGGTGGGTTCGGCGCTGGTGATCGTCATGGTGCTCGGTGCCATGTGCGCCTACGTCCTGGCGAGGTACACGTTCCCGGGTAGCCGGGCGATCTACTACCTCATGCTGGCCGGCCTGACGTTCCCGATCTTCCTCGCCATGGTCCCGCTGTTCTTCGTGCTGAAGAACATCGGACTGCTGAACACCCTGCCGGGCCTGATCATCGTGTACGTGGGTTTCGCGCTGCCGTTCACAGTGTTCTTCCTGTTCTCCTTCTTCAAGTCGCTGCCGCACGAAATCACTGAAGCAGCAGCACTTGACGGTGCAGGGGAGTGGCGCACGTTCTTCCAGGTCATGCTGCCGATGGCCAAGCCGGGCCTCGCTTCGGTTGCCATCTTCAACTTCCTGGGCTTGTGGAACCAGTTCCTCATCCCTGTATCCATCAACGCTGCCGGGCCGCGCGTTCTCTCGCAGGGCCTCGCGGCCTTCGCTGGCCAGATGGGGTACGCCGTGGACTTCGGGGCACTCTTCGCAGCAGTCACTGTCACGGTGGTTCCGGTCCTGATCGTCTACGTTATCTTCCAGCGTCAGCTGCAGGGTTCGGTCTCGCAGGGCACCTCGAAGTAGCACACGCCCGCTAAAAAACAACTGTGAGTCTTGCAGTGGCTGGTCTGGGACTAGCTGGCGGTGTTGATGCCGGTCGTTCTGCTTGGCGCGTAACTCGAAAAAACAATTGCCCCATCGTGGGCGTGTTTTCCCCGATTTGTCCGTGCTGGGTAGAGCGGCCGGTGCTGATCTTTACCACGTCGGTGGCTTGATCAGAGGCTTGCCCAGCCTCTGGAGGTTGTGGCTCATCATAGCTTTGCCTCGAAGTGACTCTTCCCAAGTCCAGTGCCGGTCGTGCTGCGGCCTGTCCTGTCCGTTCGAAAGCAGGAGGGTGGCCGCGTTGACTATCGTTGCGCAGACCCGCCCGTTCGTCATCGGCGTGGACTCTCACGCCCGCACCTTCGCCATCAACGACGCCGGTACCAACCTACAAATCGAGTGTGAGAAGTTCCCGACCACCCCGGCAGGGATTTTCCCTGCCGCCAGGGTAGGCCGGAGTACAGATGGCGATAAGGGGTGTCTGTGGGCCGTTGGCACCTGTCCAGGCGAACAACTCCGCGATCACCCCACGCCGCGATCACGAACACTGCCGCGAGGAGGACTAAGCCAGCGACACGGACGAGAATACGGCCGAGGAACACACTGGTGATGATCGCTTACGCAAGGGACCACCTCACTTCCTACTTTTCAGCGTCTTCGTCGAGGCCGCGTGGTCCCAGGGACTAAGCTCCTGTCACCGCGCCCACGGCAAGCCCAAAGGCAGAATGGCGGCCTCGGCAACGTGTGGGAGCTGACGCCGCGCCGAGAGTAGTCCCGTTTGCGAGGAGTCCGGAGACACCGCCCACTGCTAACAGGGGAAGGTTCACTTGCGCTCATACACCGGCAACGGGGGATCCCCATCCTCAGAGACTTGTACCCAGCCGTCTCTGGCTAGGTCCCGCCTCAATTCGGCAAGTGCTGCCGTCATCCCCGGAGCCCATGCTTCCTCTGGCGGAGGGGGATTGACCGATCGTGCTACAGGAAATGTGGGGCTCTTGTAAAGGGTCTTTCCGTCGACTTGACCCACAAACCGCTGCTGGGTGTTTCCGTATTGGGAGCCGAGGGTGCTTAGAATGCTCGCCCACCAGGAGGTGCCTCCCACATCCTCAAGGGCGATGGTGAGCCTATTTTGTGATGTCATGTCAGTGTTCCCTCGGTAGCTGTCCTGGGCCGTGGTGAACGGAATACGCTCAACAGGTTCCTCGGGTGCTCCTTTGTCAGCAGCCACGCCAGACCACTTGCCAGCACCGGATTGGGCAGCGTCCAGATTCCCAGAGGCGTGATAAAGATCAGGAAAATGATCGCGCCGAGCAGCCCGAGTCTCGCCCGTCTGCCCCCGCTGAGAATGAGCAGCCCCAGCGCGCTCTCGCCAGCCGCAGCGAGGATCCCAATGAGTTGGGGTGTTGGAGCGACAACATTTTCGAAGAACCAGCGGTAGAGAGGAGTCAGTGGGCTGTCCGTACCGAGTTTCACGAACTGCTCCGGGGCGGCGATACTTAGCGCGGCGTTGACGCCCACGGCCATGATGATGAAGAAGACGCCGACGAAAATCCGGGCTGCTCTGGGCCTGACAAGGCACAGGAGTGAAACGGCGACAGAGTCCAAAGTCCCCGCCCACCTCACGGATTCACAGGGGTGGCGGGGCTTTGCGATGAGGGACCATTCTGAACTCGGCACCAGGGACCCTAGGATTTGCGGTGCTGCTTCCTGAAATTCCGCCGGTGCAGAACTATGGCCAGGACGAGTAAAGGAACGTGAATGGCAGGGAGGTTATGCGCGAACCAGCGTGGCAGGTAGATGTCTGTGACGGAGCCGGTCGGGTCACCGAGCCGTCGCGCCAAGGGGGTCAGGGGGCAATGGAAGCCATTGCCCACGAAGATGAGCGTTTCCCCAGCTACAACTGCAGCGGCAGTGGCGGCTCGCCTGTCGGTCTTCCCGCGGAATCCCGCATATAGAAGATAGACCATGCAGGCCTCGATACTGAACCAAGCCAGAGTATGAAAGGCCTTAACCGCCCGCAGGGCCACCTGATTTCTTCCCATGCCATCAAGAACAACACGGCGGGCAGCTGTTGCTTAGGGTATTCCGGCCCGAAGAATTGGAAGCCAGCGCCAGGTTTCAGGAGAGGGCAATTCGCAGCGGCATCACACGCTCGTTGATGTCTTGTAAATCTAGAGCTTTTCAAGACATTACGTTCGCCTCCGAGAAGCCCAAACGGATCGGTGTCGGGTGGCACTTGTGGCTGTAAATGGCGGCTTTCTAGCTACGCTATTTGTCGCTTCGAGAAGCCTGCTGGGGCGCTCAACTGGAGTGGGGTGGGGCGGTCTTGGGTCCCGGCAGGGGCGTAGTCCGGCATAGCCGGGCCTGGACGCCGATGTTTTACTTACTTTTCACTATGACTGAGTTGCTGAAGCAGCACCCGAACGAACCGCACGACGACAACATCTCAGCGCGCCTGAACTGGCTGCGCGCGGGCGTACTTGGAGCCAACGACGGCATCGTGTCCGTGGCGGCCACGGTTGTCGGCGTCGCCGGGGTGACCAACGATGTCACACCCATCTTGGTGGCGGGCACAGCCGCCGTTGTGGGCGGTGCCGTTTCCATGGCCCTTGGCGAATACGTCTCGGTCAGCAGCCAGAGCGATAGCCAGCGGGCCTTGATCGAGAAGGAACGACAGGAACTCCGTGATGATCCCGCCGGCGAGCTTGAGGAACTTGCGGCCATCTACCAGACCAAGGGCCTCACCGAAGCCACCGCGCGGACGGTGGCCCGCGAACTCACCGAGCATGATGCCCTGGGCGCGCACTTGGAGGCTGAACTGAAGATCGACGAGACAGAGGTGGTCAATGCCTGGCATGCGGCCTTCGCCTCGGCGATCGCCTTCACCGTCGGCGCGGTGCTGCCGCTGCTGGCCATCCTTCTCCCGCCGGCCGAGATCCGGGTCCCGTCTACGTTCGTGGCCGTGGTGGTGGCGTTGGTCATTACCGGCACGGTCAGCGCCAGGATCGGCGGCAGCTCGAAACGGAAGGCCACCCTGCGCCTGGTCATCGGGGGCGCCCTTGCCATGGCCTTCACCTATGCCGTTGGCCTGCTGCTGGGCACCACAGGGATAGCCTGAGACCAGCACGCCTGATCCGGTGTCCCAGTCCTGAGGAGCTTTGCATGGTGGAAATCGCTGGCCTTCCAGCCCACATTCTCTTGGTCCACGGAGTAGTTGTCCTCGCGCCGCTGGCGGGTCTGATGGCGGTGGTCTTCGCCCTCGGCCGCCGCAGCAGGGCTTACTTAGCTTGGCCGCTTGGTATCCTGGCCCTTGCCTTGGTGCCGCTGTCCATCCTCACCGCGGAAGCCGGTGAGCAGCTGGAGAAGACCAAGCCCGCCTCGGATCTCGTCCGGGAGCACGCAGAGCAAGGCAGTTTCTTCCGGTATGTCACAGTGATCTTCCTGATCGTGGCCGCCGCGCAGATTCTTGCCGCGTTTCCCTTTGTCGTGAGCCGCTGGCTGCCGCTCCGCAGAGCCGGCCGCCTGCTGGCCGCCCGCTGGGCTGTTCCCGCCACGTCCGTTCTCGGGGTCCTTGCTGGGCTGTTCCTGATTTACGAAGCCGTTGTGACCGGCCACTCTGGCTCGGCCTCGGTGTGGGGCGGAGTCTAGGGCATCGACGTTTCCCGCAGATCGTCATTGCTGCGCATCCGGACGGCTACAACTGCGCCGATGGCGGCGGTGAGGGCCGCGGAGACGGTCCCGGTGGAGAGTTTGGGCAGCGGGATGCGCTCACCCTGGCCGGGCCTTCACGGTTTTCGCGTTTCATGCGGCCGAAGTAGGCGTGGGCGTCGGACTGGCCGTCGAGGAGTTCGTCGATGAAGTCTTGCTCGTCGTTGGCTCCCAGGTAGGGGCCCCACCAGGCGTACAGGCGTTCGTAGCCCACCGTGGGGACGGGATGGCCCCGAGTTCCTTGCCGCAGTCGCTGCTGGCGCCGTGCGCTGGGTGGACCTGAACGTAGTCTGGCAGTGTCAGGAAGTTATCCCGCAGGCTGGCAAAAGAGCTGATTTGCCCCCTCAAAGCGGGTGCCCACGCCGCCGGCTGCTTCGTCCAGCAGGTCCGGCCGGCCCAGATCACCGGAGAACAACCGGAGAGCTGGTAGCCGGGCTGGTCGCCGAACGCGCCGTCGGTGACCAGGAAGGAAAGGTGCTCCGGGGTGTGCACGGCTTTGATGCGGATGTTGCCCTCCGACCGCGTGACAAGACATAGAAGCAACGCGGGGTCACTTACGGCCCATCCCAAGGGGATTTATGGGCCGTAAGTGACCCCGCGTTGCTTTAAGAGGGGGTCAGAACATCCAGGGGATCTCCGCGTGGCCGAAGTCGTTGAATGCCCCGAAGCGGCCCGCCTTGAACGCGAGAACGTCGCCGTCGCGGTCCCGGCACGTGGTCACCTGGCCGAAGAAGACCTGGTGATCCCCGACGTCGTACTGCTGTACAACAGTGCAGTCAGCCTGGGCGAGGGCTCCCTTGATCACTGGCAGCCCATTTTCGGTGACGTCGAATTCGCCCTCGCTGAACCGGTCGCCGCCCCGCACCGCGAACCGCCGTGCGATGGATTCTTGCTTGGCCCCAAGGATGGAAACGGCGAACTTGCCACTCTCGATCAACGCCTCACCGGTCCGGGTGCCGAAGTTCAGCGAGATCATAAGGATGGGCGGTTCCAGGCTGATGGAGGTCAACGAGCTGATGGTCATCCCGTACAGCTCATCCTCGTGCTTGGTGGTGACCACGGCGACACCCGTGAGGAAGCGGCCCATTGCGCGGCGCATTCCCATGGCATCGGGAACAGTGAAGAGCGGTGCGAGGCTCATGTCAGTTGCTCCGCTCGGCTTGTACCGGATCGGCGTAGTACCGGACCTCGAACATCTTGGCACCGGTTTCGGAAACCCACGGCCCGTGTTCCATGCCGGGCGGGCGGGTGGCCCAATCGCCGGCTTTGAAGGTCTTACCGAGGCGCTGGTCCACGAACGAGCCCTCAAAGATGAAGACCTCTTCCCAGAAATCGTGGGTCAGGACGCCATTGGGGGAGGTATCCGTGCCGGGCTCGAACTTGAGGATGCGCGTGACGCTGTCATTGTCTGAATCCCGGGCAAGGATAGCCTCGGACAAGCCCTCAATGTGCGGGTTGCAGGGTGCGAAGTCCACCGATGAGGTGGGGGTGAACTCGAATTCGGGCTTTGCCATGGCTATTCTCCTTCCATGCCGTTGACGCTGCCATCTACTGGGCCGTTGATGCTGTAGGAACCAAGGTACTTGTCCAGCTCAGCCACCAGGGCGTCGTAGCCGTAGTTCCGGTAGGTGTAGGCTCCGCGGACCACGAACGGGGCGCCCGCGTAGAACATTTCGTACTGCTGGTGGCGGCCGGCGAATTCGAGCCGATGATGTCCCAGGCCAACTTGAACAGCTTCACGCGTTCTTCGCTGGCAACACCCGGGGACTGCACGTAGCGTTCCATGTCCGGACGGGTCACACTGCTGGTCATGTCGGCGACGCTGGACGGCAGTTGCAGCACGCCACCACCCACCAGGTCGCGAAGGATCGCAATCACCCGTGGGTAAGTCTCGGACTGAAGACCCATGGCCCCGTAAAGGGCACTCTTCCCGGGAACCACCATGCCGGCGTCGTCAACCGTTGCCGTGTATTCGGCGGCAAGAACTGCCGATTCAACGGACTGCACGATCGCGGCGAGCTCGCCAAGCTTCTCCTGTACTCCGGGGATCTTGTCCGTGCCGTTCACCTGGGTGACCTTGCGGGCAACAGAAGCAATGAACTTCAGCTTGGTGGAGAACCTGATCTGGGCCTGCCAGTTTCCCAGCGCGTGGGCACCGGTATCGAAGAACTGGCGGCGAAGGGTATCGATGTTCCGGTTGATGAAGACGCGGTCCCAGGGGATGAGCACGTCATCGAACACCACAAGTGCGTCTGGCTCGTCGTAGTGGCTCGTCAGCGGGTAGTCGAAGTCGCTGGTGGCTGCCGGCGCGAACGGACGGCGGCAGTACAGCTTCAACCCGTCAGTCGCCACGGGAACAGCGAAGCTGACGGCAAAGTCCACGTCATCCGGACCCAGCGGCTTGATGCAGGTGACGAACACTTCGTCGGCAATCGCCGCGCCGGTGGCAAGCATCTGCGAACCGCGGACGATGATGCCTTCCTCGGTTTCACGCACGACGCCGACCTGCAGGTATTCGCCTTCCCAACCTGACGCCGTGGTTGCGCGGGAGACCTGAGGCGGAATGATCGCGTAGGAAAGGTACAGGTTTTCGGAAAGGATCTTCTTGTAGTACCGCTCCACGTTACCGGCGAAGTCGCGCTCGTCATTCTTGAACACGTCCGCGTGGGAGCCGAAGGCGGCGAAGAAGGTACCCACGTGGTCGGGGCTGCGGCCTACCCAGCCATGGGTGTGCTTGGCCCACCTTTCAATGGCGTGACGGCGGAGGACGAGCTCTTCCTGGGTGCGCGGAGCAGCGAACGTGCGGTTCGCGGGTCCATCAATCTCTTCCGAATGGAACTGCATGCCGTTGCTGGGATCGGCTGCGATGTCGAACAGCTCAGCCATGGTCTGGGCGACCTTCGCGAACGCCGGGTGTTCCAGGACGTTGCCGACTACCTCGCCATCGAGGATCACCGTCCGGCCATCGTTCAGGGACTTAAGGTATTGCATTCCGGTTCTCATCGAAGTGAGCCTTTCTTGATTTTGTAGTTGTGTTCGATTCTCGTCCCATCCGGGAACGAGAGCTCTACTTTCCAGGAAGTTCCGTCAACGAACTTCCCCTTCAGCAGTGGCAAAGTGCCACCCAGGCACATGAAGTCGGAGTCACCGATGTCCGTCCGCGCCAGAAGCTTTTCGACGACGTCTGCCGGCTTGCGCAGGCCTGCCAATGAACCCTCTTGGTACAGTTCGCCGTCCACCCACGAGCGGGCGGTGCACTGGTCCAGGTCCAGGTCCTCGAGCGAGGGGACTTCGATGACCTCGGTCGCGATGGGCTTGGGGCATGCCCTTTTGGAATCGCCAATGTCCTGGGCTTCGATGTCCCTGTCCGTGTGGTCGGAACCGATGCCGAGGTAGAACTTGCCGTTGTGGCGAATATAGAGCGGCTCAATTTCGCCGGAGGTCAGGTTGTTGCTGATGTCGTGTTCGCCTGATGTATCGAACAGGTGCGAGTCCATCCGGTAGAACATGGGCACTTCCGGCGGTGCAGCTACTCCAATGGCTGCCAGCTCGTCGATGTGATGCTGCACGGCCTTGGGATCCCTGCCGGTATAACCGGCCACTACTGCGTGGAAGTCCGAGACCGTGATTGTCTTGTCCGTGCCCACCACCCTGAAGGTGAGTGGGACTTGCCGTGTTGTTTCCATTCCGTCTCCTTGAATGCTGGCTAAATCGTGGTGGGTCAGTGTGGCCAAACTGGTCAAACGGCGAGGGCGTCGTAGGCCGCGAGCCGATCGCCAATGACCGGGAATTCTGTGCGTACTGCCTTGACCTGAGCAGGATCGATGTCCACCATGAGCACCGATTCACCGGCACCGGCTTCGGCGAGTACGTTGCCGGCCGGGTCCACCACCCGGCTGTGTCCTCCGAGCTCCACGCCTTCCTGGCTGCCTGCGGCGTTGCAGGCAATGACGAAGATTTGGTGCTCCAGCGCCCTGGCGGTTGTGAGCAGTCGCCAGTGTTCGCGACGCGCTGCGGGCCAGGCTGCCGGGACGATGACGATTTCCGCGCCCCGGGTGCTCAGCTCCATCCACAATCCTGGGAACCGGAGGTCGTAGCAGGTGATCCCGGCTGTTGCTCCGAACGGCAACTCCACCACTGGCAGGGAGGATCCCGCGGTGAGGAGGCTGGCTTCCTTGGACTGGTAACCAAAGACGTGGATCTTCCGGTACGTGTGCAGGATTCTCCCGTCCGGTCCCAGCAGGATGGACGTGTTGCTGAGCCGGCCGTCCTCGCCGGCCTCGATGATGCTCCCGACGTGAAGGTACACACCAAGCTCTGCCGCCACCCGTGAGCACATGGACACCGTGGGGCCAGTGAGGGTCTCGGCCAGGGACTGGTACTCATCGAAGTGGAAGTATCCGGCACTCCACAGTTCCGGCAGGATGATCAGCTCGGCACCGTCGATGCCGCGAAGAATCGCTTCAACGCGATCTATCCGCTGCCCACGGGATTCCGAATCCGGACTGGCCACCTGGACGAGTGCGACTTTCATGGTTGTTTCCTTACTTTCGTATTTCGAGTTGTCACTTCGTGCCCATGTTTTGGGTAAACACTGTTATGAAGTGCCATCTCGCGAGGGACTATTTCTGCTCGTCCAGGTCGCTGAGCCGAAGGCCCTTGGTCTCCTTGGCGAACATGACCGAGACCATGGAGATCAGGCCCATCGCCGCGAGATAGATGCCGATCGCGTAGCCGGTGCCGAAGGCGCTGTAGAGAGCCAGGGCAATGATGGGGGACAGCGAGCCGGCGATCAGCGAGGCGAGGTTGTACGCAACCGAGGTGCCGCTGTACCGGACATCCGTGGGGAACAGTTCGGAGAAGAACGCGCCGATCACGGAACTGTAGGCGGCGAAGATCAACAGGCCGCCGACCGCGGCGGCAATGATGCCCCACACCTGGCCGGTGTTCAGCAGTGCGAAGAACGCGAACGCCCAGATGACTGTGGCGATCGAAGCGCCGATCATGATCGGCTTCCGGCCCACTTTGTCCGCATACAGCGCCAGAATGGGGATAGCCACGACGGCGACGCCCTGGCCGATCATGACGGCGGTGAGGCCTGTCTGCCGCTGCAAGCCCATGATCTGGGTGACGTAGGTGATGATGAACAGCGAGTAGATGTAGAAGCCTGCGTTCTCACCCATGCGGCTGCCGGTGGCGATGAGCAGCTGGCGCCAGTTGCGGCGGAACAGAATGGCCAGGGGCAATTTACGTTCCTTGACGGCTTCTGCCTCGCGCTTCAGCTGTGCTTCCTTGAACAGCGGAGTCTCTTGAACGTAGAGACGCAGGACGAGGCCGATGATCACCAGCAAAGCGGACAGCCCGAAGGCGAGGCGCCAGCCCCAGGCAAGGAATTCACTTTCGGGCATGGTCGCGGCGAGGATTGCCAGCACACCTGCGGCCATGAGGTTGCCCAGCGGCGGACCCATGTTGGGCCAGGATGCCCAGAACGCCCGCCGTGCACTGTCATTGCTGTGCTCGGAGACGAGGAGCACGGCCCCGCCCCATTCGCCGCCCAGTGCGAATCCCTGGATCAGGCGCAGCAGCAAGAGCAGCAACGGTGCTGCGATGCCTATGGCGGCATAAGAAGGGATGAACGCAATAAGTGTGGTGGCTACGCCCATGAGCATGAGGCTGGCTACAAGGGTGGCGCGACGGCCATGCTTATCGCCGAGGTGCCCCAGGACGACGGCGCCCAGCGGACGGGCAAGGAAGCCGGCGGCAAATGTTCCCAGCGCCAGCATGGTGCCCACCAGCGGGTCATTAGTAGGGAAAAAGAGCTTGTTGAAAACCAATGCGGCAGCGGTGCCGTAGAGAAAGAAGTCGTACCATTCCACGGCCGTGCCGGCCAGGGACGAAGCAGCGACCACGGGCAGGCTGGAGTGCTTCTGCTGCCTCAGTTCTGCTTTCTTCAAATCGGTCATTGTGGGGATCCTTTTGCGGTTGGGAGAGGCCGGGGCTTCCGGTGAAGCGAGGCCGATCCCAAGAAATTGAGGGGTTCCAAATGCGTGAGCGGAGTCACTGAACAACACTGTAGACTAGTTGTATACAACCCGTCTACATCGGACGAAAAAGTTTTTTGCCAGCTGTGGCCGGGGTTCAACCTTGAATGCAACTCGTATACTGGGCTTCGCGAGAAAGGCTCTCCATGATCCAGATGTCTGCCACTGCCCAATCACAGCCCGAAGTGGCGTACCAGTGGATGAAAAGCTATATCGCTGCCCTGCCTCGCGACGAGGAGACCTTCCTGAACGAGGCAGTCCTTGCCAAGTCCACGGGTACCTCGCGCACGCCAGTCCGCGAAGCCCTGCTGCGACTCGAAGCGGAAGGTTTCGTCAAGCGCATCCCGCACAAGGGTGCTTACGTGCCACCGATCTCGGATCCTGATGTCCGGGCCATCCTCCAGGCACGGTCCGTAGTGGAGAAGTGGGCCGTCTCAGCACTGGACAGCATGCCGGATGGGCAGGTCGAAGCGTTCCAACGCATCATCGACCAGCAGCACGAAGCTAAGGAGGACCCCGCCCGGTTCATTGAGTTGGACACCGAATTCCACACGCTCATGGTCCGTGCAGGAGGAAATCCAATCCTGGCCGATTTCTACGCTTCCCTTCGGCAGCGGCAACTCAGGATTGGTGTCCGTGCTGTCACACAGGGGACAGACCGTGCGGGGGACGTGCTCCGCGAGCATCAGCTGATTGTTGACGCCCTGCGCAGCCGAAGCCTGGACGCCGCACATCAAGCGATCGACGCCCACCTGGATTCAACCCGGCTGGCGGTAATCGGCTACTAACGCCTGGGTTTGTGTACACCTAGTCCTCGCTGTGCAGCTCCCGTTGCCTAGCGCTCAGCAGCTCAAGCTCGGGCCGGGCAGCGACGAACCGTTCGACGGCGTCGAGCACTTCCTTGAGGTGTGCGCGGTCAGGCGCCACCAGTGCCGCACCAAGCATGGTCCGGCGATATTGGTCCTGCAATCCGGTCTCGGCTGCGGACACTTCGAAGCGGCGTTTGAGTTCAGCAATGAGGGGCCGCACGAGCGAGCGTTTCTCCTTGAGGCTATGGACATCGCCCAGGAGCACATCGAATTCGATCCAACCGATCCACATGGTTCATTATGGGCACGTCTCCGGACCGCAATCCTGAGCCAATCTTGAGGAAATGTCGCACCGCAGTTGATCCAGCCCGACCAGACTGGAACCAGAGCAGGGCCGGAAGCAGCTAAGGGGGCGGGCGGCATGAGCAAGAACCATACCTGGCGCGCACTCGCGGGCGTAACCGCCGTCGCTGTTTCCATGTTGGCGGCACCTGCCGCCGCACTTGCTGCATTCACTTCTACCGAGAATGCCAATCCTCAGTACTCGGCCATGCGTCTCCTGGCCCCGGCAAGCGTAGACATGGTCATGATCTGCTCGTCGAACGGTGCCAAGGTCGCCGTGGATGTCAATTCCTTCGCGGAAGTTCCAGGCGCAAACTATCACGAGATCAAGCTGTACAGCCCCTCCGGGACTTTGGAATTCACCGGAGACCTTAGCAAGAATGCCGGAAAGTCCTATAGGTCCGGAATTCAGCCTGTGGGCAACTGGACCTACGAAATCCGCGGGTATTACAAGGTTCCCGGCACGACCAACATGTGGAAAGGCTCCGCTTTGACAGGAACCCTGACATGTTAGAAATTGGCGTGGGACCAATCGGCAGGAGCGAACAATGGTGCTTGACTCGTTTTCGGTGAGGATAGCCCTCGGAGTGGTCACATTGACGCTCTTCGCGCTGTTCCTCGCCTCGTACCGCCGCACCCGGTCACCATACGCGGGCTGGTGGAGCCTGGCCCTGCTGCAGTTCATGTTGGGAAACACAGCGTTCCTTCTGAACGGAACGTCGGCCCAGCACTGGGCCAACCCTTTCGGCAACGTCCTGGTGGTGGCCGGAGCGTTCAGTGTCTGGGCGGGTGCCCGTACGCTGCGGGACCTTAAAGCGGCACCATGGCAACTCGCCGTCGCTCCCATCATCACCGCGGTGGCCTCCGTGCTGGAAAGTCCCGGCTCTAACGTATGGTCCGGCGGCTTCGTGTACCTGGCCATGATGACCCTCGGCATCGCGCTGGCGGCCCGTGACTTGTGGTTCATCAAGGCGACGCACTCCCAGGTGCACAAAGCACTCTCCCTGGCTGCCGGACTTCTGGCGATCTACTACCTCGGCCGTTGGGTGGTCTACGCACTGGAAGGCCCCGACAGCGCAACGTTCCGCATCTATTTTGGTCCTGCGCCGTCGGGCCTGGTGTCCCTGGTGCTGCTGGTGACGGTGTCCTTCAGTATGACCACGTTAAGCAGCGACCAACTGATCAAGGGCCTGAAGGAACGGGCCACCAAGGACCACCTGACGGGTCTTCTCAACCGGGGAGCCTTCCTGGATCTGGCATCCACCGAACTCAAACGACTGCGCGCCAATGATTCCGGTGCTGCAGTTGTCCTGGCTGATCTGGACCATTTCAAGCTGGTCAACGACGCCCACGGACACCGCGCAGGGGACGTCGCCTTGAAGGCTTTCGCCGAAGCCTGCACGTCCTCGGTCAGGTCTACGGATCTCATCGGCAGGTACGGCGGGGAAGAATTTGTTCTCTTCCTGCCCGGAGCCACGCAGGAGCGGGCCCAAAGCATTGCGGTCGAGATCAGCCGCCGTATGGCTTCCACCGAGGTTCCGGAGGGCGTGTCCTTCCCCACCATCAGCTACGGAGTCACGGCAAGCACCACCGCTGCCACAGACCTCACCTCCATGATCGAGGTGGCAGACGCAGCCCTGTACAGCGCCAAAGCACAGGGAAGAAACCGGATTGTAGGAGCCGACCGCCTCCAGGCGGCCACTATCGCTGACGAGGCACGATCATGACAATCAATGAACTCACCACCCGGATCCAGATCCAGCACAACCAGGAACTGAGTGCCTTCCGGCAAGACATCACCAGTGCTCCGTACCAGGCTGGAACACCCGCGGCCTTGAACGTGGCCCGGCGTTCTGTGCGGATGCAACCCGTCCAGTCCGTAGGCGATGACAGCGCAAACCTAACCATTGTGGCCGACGTCGAGGGCCTTGCATGGTTCACCGCCGATAAGGGCCTCCTGGGCAGTTGCATTACGGTCTCCATCGCCGGCCATCGGCGAAACACCGGAACGCGCGTACCCCTTCCTTTGGCTGAATGCGATGCGTGGATTGAGGCCATTCTGGGTGGCTCATGGATTACCCACGTGTACCGGGCCGGGACTCCGATTGAAGGACACGGCAGGCTCGATGTTGCCTCGTACCGGCTCTTCCTCGACGAACGCCGCAACCCAGTCGCCAAACCGAAAGCCGTAGCCGACGATACCCTGCGTCGCATGGAAGCGTCGTGAACGCAACCCAGCCCAAGGCAACACAGCCCAGCGGAATCCATCCCACCCGCTCCTTCCCGGCCGACATTGACGCTCGGATCGGGAAACTGGAGCGGCACATCAGGGCCTTGATGGAGGAACTCCACCGCGCACGCCACGAGCAGCGGCGGGAAGTCTTCACGGATGCCCTCACGGGACTTGGCAACCGCGTGGCTTTGACGGATGCCTTCATTGAAGCGCAGGAGGCTGCGGCCGGGGGCGCAACCCCGGCCGCACTCCTCCTCATCACCCTGGATGGATTCAAGGGACTCAAGAAGTCCGCTGGCTATGCTTCCGCGGACCAGATTCTGGTCACGGTGGGGATGCGGATCCGCTCGGCGGTGAGGGAGAACGACGTCGTCACCCGCCTGGGTGGCGACGAATTCGCCGTGCTGTTGCCAGCCACGCCGCAAAACCGGGCGGCCGCCGTGGGAAACCGTATCCTCGCGGCGCTGGAACCCAACATCGACCTCGGGAACAGCAGTGTCCGCTGCGGGGCCAGCATGGGCCTGCGGATTGCCGAGCCGCACCACAGCGTGGAGGACCTTCTCCAGGAGGCCGATATGGCGATGGAGGAGTCCAAGAGCGAGGGCCGGAACAAGCTCAAGTTGTTCGATCCCTCCACGCTTCATGCCCGGCAACTCCAGCGCCAGATCGTGGGGGAGCTCCGGGAAGCCATCCGCTCGGACCAGCTTGTCCTCTTCTACCAGCCGATCGTTGAGCTCGCCACCGGCCGGATTGAGGGCAGCGAGGCCTTGGTCCGCTGGAACCACCCTGCGCGTGGTCTCATCATGCCGGACCATTTCATCCCCGTTGCAGAGGCCACCGGCTTGATCGCGGAGTTGGGCCGATGGGTGCTCCGGGCGGCTGTGGAGCAACTGCGTCAGTGGCGGGAGAACCCAGTCACGGCACAACACAACTTCACGATGCGAATCAACGTGTCGGCTGCAGATCTGCAAAGCCTGGAGTTTGTGGACGATGTGCGGAACGCTTTGGCCAAGAGGGGTCTGCCTCCGGAATCACTGGTTTTGGAGCTTACGGAGAGTGCCATCATCCAGAACAACGAGCTGGACCGTTACACCTTGGCGAGCCTGCACCGCTTGGGCGTCGGACTGGAGATCGACGACTTCGGCACAGGCTACTCGTCCATGGGGTACCTGCGAAAACTTCCTGTGGACGCCGTGAAAGTGGACCGGCAGTTCGTCCAGGAACTGAGCGAGGACAGTACCCAGTTGGGTTTCCTTGCCGCGATCCAACAGGTAATCCGCTCCTGCGGACTGCAGGGAATCTGGGAAGGAATCGAAACGGCGGAACAGGCCGAAGCGCTGCGAAGCATCGGGTGCACGAGCGGACAAGGCTACTATTTCGGCCGACCTCTGCCCGGACCGGAATTCACGGACCAGCTCTCCCGGCAACAGACTTGGCCCGCTTAAACAGCAACGCGGGGATCCTTCTATGGTTGTCAAGGGTGGCGTGGGTCCGTGTTTGTGGCGTTAAGGGTTCGGTAGGTCCGTCGGGCGAGATAGCGTTTCACGCACCGGCGGATCTCCTTTTTGGTTCGTCCTTCGGCTTGTCGTTTGTGGACGTATCCGATGGTGGCCGGGTCGAAGGTCATTCTGCTCAGGGCGACCATGTGCAGGGCTTTGTTCAGGGTTCTGTCGCCGCCGCGGTTGAGTCTGTGCCGGACGGTGTTGCCGGAGGACGCCGGAATCGGGTTGACCCCGGCTAGGGACGCGAAGGCTGCTTCTGAGCGGATCCGTCCGTGGTGGGACCAGGCGGTAAGGCAGATGGCGGCAGTGACGGGACCGAAGCCTGGTTCCTGCAGGAGCGGGGCGGCTTCGCTTATTTGGACCAGTTCTGTGATTTGGCGGTTGTTGGTTTTGATGTCCGCGTCGAGCTCGCTGATGCGTTTGGCTAGCCGGACCCCTTCGGACCGGGCGACGGTCAGTGCCAGTGGTTCCTCCCGGGAACGCCACCGGGACGCCTCGGCGATCTGTGCTCCGGTCAGGGGTTTGCGGGCATCCAGGCCGAGGTCGTTTACGCGCAGGAGGGCGGTCAAGGCGTTGACCGCCCGGGTACGGTCGGTGGTCATGGCTTCCCGTGCGCAGACCAGGACCCGCAAGGCGGCGCGGACCCCTTCGTTCAGCCGTGGCTGGCGCAGCTGCTGCTCATCCAAGGGCAGAACGGCTGCGGCGATCCGGTGCGCGTCGAGCGGATCGGATTTACCGGTTCCCTGACGTGCATCCATGCGCGCGGCTTCGGCGACCTCGTAGCCGGCGGCGCCGACCGCGCCGGCCAACAGGGCGCCGTAGGACGCGGCTCCTTCAACGACCCATAAGGCAGCCAGGTCAGCGCCGGTGTGGCGCGCGACCCAGGCGATGGCACGGTTGATGCCTGCCCCGGTGGTCGGGAAGGCCCGGGTGGCAATCAATTCACCGGTGCCTGCGGTGATGATGGCGTAGACATGGTTTTTGGCGTGCGTGTCGACGCCGACGACAAAAGGACGGGAATGCGCGACGATAGTCATGGCGGTTCTGGCGTCTTCCTCTATTCGCGGATGTGGTCAGGGCCGTAAAACGGCCGGTACCGGTCCCGGGTAGAGGTCACTTCGGAACAACACTGTGACGAGTCACGCCTGAGGGCGGACAACCTTCTGATCAAGTTACCGAGGTGGGCCGGGCGGTACCGGCCGCTCCACCCCGCGGACGGACAGATCCCACTCAAAGGCACCCTCTACAGGGCCAGTCACTTACAGAGTCACACCCGCGAGGCAGAACGACTACTACCACTCTGCCAGCCAGTCCCAGACCAGCCACCCCAATCCTCACAGTCACTTACGGCCCATCCCGAGGGGATTTATGGGCCGTAAGTGACCCCGCGTTGCTTAGCGGCGGGAGGCTTAGCCGAAGTACTTCGGCAGGGTGGCCTCGTGTGCTTCGCGGAGAGCGTCCAAGGACAGCTCGTCCACGCCGTTGATCTCCAGCTTCGCGCTGGCAGCATCAACGACGCCGATCCGGAGGTGGGCGAAGCCGCGGGCGGTGCACATGTCCTTGAAGCGGACTTCCTCGGAGCGCGGCACCGAGACGATTGCACGCGCCTGGGACTCGGAGAACAGTGCGGTGAACAGGTCCACGCCGTCGCGCTCCAGGAGTTCCTCGAGGGCGATCCGGGCGCCAACGCCGTAGCGCAGTGACGACTCCACCAGTGCGGCCGCAAGGCCACCCTCGGAGAGGTCGTGTGCGGCGTCAACCATGCCGTCGCGGGAAGCGTTGATGAGGATCTCACCAAGCTGGCGCTCAGCTGCGAGGTCGACCTTCGGCGGCAGGCCACCGAGGTGTCCACGCAGGTTGGACCATTCCGAACCGTCCAGTTCTGCTGCGGTGGTGCCCAGCAGGTAGATTGCCTGGCCATCCTCGCGCCACCCCGACGGCGTACGGCGGGCGACGTCGTCGAGCTTGCCCAGGACTGCCACCACAGGGGAGGGGTGGATCGGCGTGGTGCCGGTCTGGTTGTACAGGGAGACGTTGCCGCCGGTGACGGGAATGCCGAGTTCCATGCAAGCGTCCGAGAGGCCACGGATGGCTTCGGCCAGCTGCCACATGACGTCCGGGTCCTCAGGGGAACCGAAGTTCAGGCAGTCGCTGACGGCCATCGGAACAGCACCGGAGGTGGCCACATTGCGGTAAGCCTCGGCCAACGCGAGCTGGGCTCCCTGGTACGGCTCAAGGTAGGTGTAGCGGCCGTTGGCATCGGTAGCCAAGGCAACGCCCAGGCCGGTTTCCTCGTCAACGCGGACCACGCCGGCATCATCCGGGAAGGCCATGGCAGTGTTGCCGCCCACGTAGCGGTCGTACTGGTTGGTGATCCAGTCCTTGCTGCACATGTTCGGCGAAGCGACCAGTTCAGTAACGGCTGCAGCCAGCTCCGACGGAGCGGAAGGACGGCCGGCATCCTCGACGGAACCGGTGAAGGAGTTCGCCTGGACCGAGTCCTGCCATTCCGGGCGTGCGAACGGGCGGTCGTAGACCGGGCCGTCGTGCGCAACGGTGCGGGGGTCGACGTCGACGATTACTTCGCCTTCCCAGGTGATGATGAGGCGACCGGTATCGGTGACCTCACCCAACCAGGAGTACTCCACGGCCCACTTGTCCATCACAGCTTCGAAAGCTTCGATGTTCTCGGGGGTGACCACGGCCATCATGCGTTCCTGCGACTCGGACATGAGGATCTCGCCCGGGGTCAGCGTGGGGTCGCGCAACAGGACAGAGGTCAGTTCGACCTCCATGCCGCCGTCGCCGTTGGAGGCGAGCTCGGACGTGGCACAGGAAATACCAGCAGCGCCGAGGTCCTGGATGCCTTCAACCAGCGAGCCCTTGAAGAGCTCGAGGCAGCACTCAATGAGGACCTTCTCAGCGAAGGGGTCGCCCACCTGGACGGCGGGGCGCTTGGAAGGCTTGGTGTCGTCGAAGGACTCCGAGGCCAGCACCGAAGCGCCGCCGATGCCGTCGCCACCGGTGCGGGCGCCGAAGAGGACAACCTTGTTGCCCTTGCCGGAGGCGTTGGCCAGGCGGATGTCCTCGTGGCGCATGACGCCTACAGCGAGTGCGTTCACCAGCGGGTTGCCCTGGTAGACGGAGTCGAAGACCATCTCGCCGCCGATGTTCGGCAGGCCGAGGCAGTTGCCGTAGCCACCAATGCCGGCAACGGCACCGTGCATGACGCGTGCGGTGTCCGGGTGGTCGATCGCGCCGAAGCGCAGCGGGTCCATGACGGCAACCGGGCGTGCGCCCATGGAGATGATGTCGCGGACGATGCCACCGATGCCGGTAGCGGCACCCTGGTACGGCTCAACGAACGACGGCGAGTTGTGGGACTCGATCTTGAACGTCACGGCCCAGCCGTCGCCAAGGTTGGTGACGCCGGCGTTCTCGCCGATGCCCACCAGCATGTCCTTCTTCATTTCCTCGGTGACCTTCTCGCCGAACTGGCGGAGGTGGTTCTTGGAGGACTTGTAGGAGCAGTGCTCGCTCCACATAACGGAGTACATGGCGAGCTCGGCGCCGGTGGGGCGGCGGCCCAGGACCTTGACGATCTCGTCGAATTCGTTCTGCTTCAGGCCCAGCTCAGCCCACGGGAGTTCCGTGTCCGGGGTCTTGGCAGCGTGCTCAACAGTATCGATGTTGAACTTCTTGGTGGTTTCCGTGGTCACTTGTCGCCTCCCACAATCTTGTTCAAAACGGAGGTGAAGAAGCCCAGGCCGTCGGTGTCGGAGCCACCGATTCCATCGAGGGACTCAGGTCCGAAACCGACCTCAACCGCGTGCTCGGGGTGGGGCATGAGCCCAACCACGTTGCCGGCGGCGTTGGAGATGCCTGCGATGTCGCGGCGGGAGCCGTTCGGGTTGAAGCCTACGTAGCGGAACACCACGCGGCCCTCAGCCTCAAGGGCATCCAGGGTCTTCTCGTCAGCGATGTACTGGCCGTCCTGGTTCTTCAGCGGCACAACGATTTCCTGGCCGTCTGCGTAGTCCAGGGTCCAGGCTGTGTTGGCGTTCTCCACGCGCAGCGTCTGGTCCCGGCAGATGAACTTCAGGTGGTCGTTCTTGATCATGGAACCGGGCAGCAGGTGCGACTCGGTCAGGATCTGGAAACCATTGCAAATACCCAAAACCGGGAGCTTCGCGTCAGAGTTGGCTGCGTCGATAATCTTGGTCATCAGCGGGGCGAAACGCGAAATAGCGCCGGCACGGAGGTAGTCACCGTAAGAGAAACCACCGGGGATGATGACTGCATCAACATCTCCGAGTTCGGTGTCTGCGTGCCAGAGAGGCACCGCCGTGGCGCCTGCAAGCCGCACTGCACGGGCGGCGTCGCGGTCGTCGAGGGTGCCGGGGAAGGTCACGACGCCGATCTTGGCACCGGCCAAGCGGGGCTCAGCGGCGACGGCCACGGCCTCGCCAATCAGGGGGATCGATGTCATATCAGGCCTCGACGACCTCGACGTTGACAACATCCTCGATCACCGGGTTGGACAGGAGGGTCTCTGCGGCCTCACGGGCCTGGGCCAGGATAGCGTCGGTCACCTCGCCGTCGACTGTCAGTTCGAAACGCTTGCCCTGACGGACTGCGCTGAAGCTGTTGAAGCCGAGGCGGGGCAGTGCACCCACGATGGCTTTCCCCTGGGGGTCCAGAATCTCGGGCTTGGGCATGACGTCAACGACGATCCGGGGCATCCGGTAACTCCTGTGCGTGAGTTGGGTGAACCTTAAATAAGGCTGCCGCGGAGGTGCCGTCTCACGCCGTTCAACTGAGTTTCTTACAGCGTGGGGGCGCTCCGCGAGCTTGCACACCTATCTTACCGGGACGGGCGCGCATACCCTATTCAGCCGGATTCCGCGAGGACCCCCCGCCGATCGCCACCAAATTGGGAGCAATGAAAGCCCGACGGCGGCACTCGCCGGGCGTGGCGCCCGTCACTAGGATTGTGGCATGGCGGAGAAACCGAGGTCGATGGTGCTGGGCGTCGTAGTCGCAGCTGTTTTTGCGGGTCTGGGACGAATGGTCATCCAGAAAATCAAGGCTGACAAGGCGGCGAGGGAACACCACATGACAGCCCCGTTGGATAAGGAAACGCGCGCGAAGATCAGCGACGCGCTCCGCACACCAGGCAAATAACGGCATTAGCGCACGCACAAATGCGCTATTCCTTCGGGTTAAATCCGGCCAAGGCGGCGTACTTTAGGGACTACACGCGGGGTTCAGGCCCTTCGTTAAATCCGGATCCAACCAGGAGGAACAATGACCGAACACATTGCCGAAGTATCCGCCTGTAGCGTCGGCAGCTGCGGCTTCAACCATGATGGATGCACTGCTTTTGGAATCACCATTGGTGGATCGCAGGACCACGCTTCCTGCGCCACATTCATCGACACCAACGCAATGGGCGGCCTTCCCAAGGTCCTTGCCCACGTGGGTGCTTGCCAGCGGTCCGAATGCGTTCACAACAACAACCTCATGTGCGAGGCCCACGACGTCAGGGTCGGCCCTGGCCGCGAGGCTGCCGACTGCCTGACCTACGAGCACGCCTGACTCTTATCTTTCACGAAAGTGGGTCCGTCCTGGTGGGCGGGCCCACTTTTTCGCGCACGTTCACCCAACTAGGTAGCAGCTGAGCGCGTTTAGACGGCTCTAAACGCGCTCTAATGCGACCCAGTTGGGATCAGCGGTCCACGAGGTTGGTCAGGTCGCTTCCTTCCCGGAGCGCCGAGATGTTGGCCAGGACCAATTGTGCTGAGCCCTTGGGGCGGTTGCCTGCCACGTGCGGAGTGATGATCAGGTTTGGGGAGCTCCAGAGCTTGGAGTCTGCGGGCAGGGGCTCTTCCTTGGTGACGTCCAATGCAGCCGCCCGGAGGCGACCCTCGTGCAGCGCGGCTACGAGGGCATCCTCATCGACGGTGGCTCCGCGGCCCACGTTGATGAACACCGCGGTATCGGGCAGTGCCTCAAGGATCTCCGCGTTCAGGGCGTTCTCCGTTTCCGGAACGGCCGGCAGGATCGAGACCAGGACGTCCGTGGTGTGCAGGATTTCCGGAAGATTCTCGGTTGCCACCACGGGGAATCCGTAGCGCTCGCCGGCAGAGTTCGCAACGCCGGTGACCTTGGCGCCCAATGCTGCCAGCAGGGGAGCGAGTCGTCCCGCGATGGAGCCGAACCCCCAAATGGTGACGTTTGCGCCGTCGAGCGTGTACTGCTGTTCCGTGGCGGCAGCCGACTGGGCCACGTTGTAGGCGCGGTCCCATGTGGCGGTCCTTTGTGCGTCGTGCAGTACGTCCAGCCGACGGACGGCAGCGAGGATCAAGGCCAAGGCGTGCTCGGCCACTGGACCGTCGTGAAGTGAGCGACCTGACGCGATAGACACGTTGGTTCCAAATCCCGCTGCCAGCACGGAATCCGGTCCGGCTGCAAGGGTCTGAACGAGTTTGAGCGCGGTCATCCGCTTGGCTGCGTCCGCGAGGTTGGCGCCGGTGTTCTGCCAGACAACCAGGACCTCCGCGTCAACGTGCTCGTCCGGAACGGGCTCATCCACCTTGTAAACGAACACGTCCTCGCCGGAGTTGGAAAGATCCAGGCTGATGGTGTTGGGGACAAGGATTTTCACTGCAGCTCCATCGCTAGAAGGTAATGCCAGTACGTCCACGAGGTTAGCCCGACATGGGGCCGCGAGGCTTCCCCGACTTCATCCCTAGCAATGTGACGACCAGCACCATATGGTTGTAGGACGTTCGACGTGGCACGTAATACGAGGTATATCGCCGAATCGAATCGATCCCCGCACACCGCGAGATGGCAGATAGCGCCAATGTTTGAGCCAAGCATTGGCGCGAAAAGCCATCTCGGCGCAGCTTCGAAAGGACACAAAATTGCTCGCACGCATCGCAGCCACTGGAGCCCTGAGCCTCGCCCTCCTGGCCAGCTTGGGTCTTCCGGCCACGGCCGCCCCGATTCCACCGAACAACCCCACAGCCGCCCCTGGCGGTTTCGCCGAAGCAAATCTCGCCGCTGATCGCACAGCCGCGAACTTCTTCTACCGGATTCCTGCACTCACCTACTTGGGCAACAATGTGGTCTTGGCTGCATGGGATGGCCGTCCCGGCTCGGCCGCCGATGCTCCCAACCCGAACTCGATCGTGCAGCGCCGCAGCACAGACGGCGGCCAGACGTGGGGCCCTGTGCAGGTCATTGCGGCCGGACACGTCGCCGATGCCAGCGGCCCCAAGTACGGCTACAGCGACCCCTCATACATTTACGACGCCGAGGCAGGCAAAGTCTTCGCCTTCTTCGTCTATTCCAAAGACCAAGGTTTCGGCGGCAGCCAGTTCGGCAACGACGACGCAGACCGGACCGTGATCTCCTCGGCGGTTATCGAGTCCTCTGATGGCGGCGTTACGTGGAGCCAGCCACGGCTCATCACCAATGTCACCAAGCCCGGGACCAGCAAGAGCAACCCTGTGGTGGGCGATGTACGTTCCAACTTCGCCTCTTCGGGTGAAGGCATCCAGCTCAAATACGGGCCGCACAAGGGCCGACTCATCCAGCAGTACGCGGGCGATGTCCGCCAGGCCGACGGTACCAATAAGATCCAGGCCTACAGCGTCTACTCGGACGATCATGGCGTCACCTGGCACAAGGGTGCCAACGTGGGTGACCGCATGGACGAAAACAAAACCGTTGAACTCTCCGATGGCAGGGTCCTGCTGAACTCCCGCGACAACGCCAACCAGGGCTACCGCAAGGTGGCAATCTCCACGGATGGTGGTGCCACTTACGGTCCGGTCACCCAGGACACGGAGCTGCCGGATCCGGCCAACAACGGTGCCATTGCCCGGATGTTCCCGAACGCCGCCCAAGGTTCGGCGGACGCGAGGAAGCTGATCTTCACCAACGCAAATTCCAAGACCGCCCGCGAGAACGTCTCGGCCCGGGTATCGTGTGACGACGGCGCCACCTGGCCGGGCGTCCGAACCATTCGTTCCGGCTTCTCCGCCTACTCCACGGTGACCCGTACGGAGGACGGCAAGTTCGGCGTCCTTTACGAGGGCAACTACACGGACAACATGCCCTTCGCGAAGTTCGACGACGCCTGGCTGAACTATGTCTGCGCACCGCTTTCCGTCCCTGCCGTCACCACCGCTCCCGGTGCAACCCAACAAGTCGCCGTGACGGTCACCAACCAGGACGCCACCACGATCTCCGGCGCCAACGCCACCGTCTTCACGCCGAGCGGCTGGTCGGCCACCACGGTGCCGGTTCCCGACGTCGCGCCTGGTGCCTCGGTGACTGTCAACGTAGCGCTGACCGCTCCGGCGAACGCCAGCGGTCCGCAGAACCTTAACGCAGCATTTACGACGGCGGACGGCAGGGTTTCGCAGTTCACCTTCACGGCGACGGTCCCTGTGGCCCCGCAAGTGGGGCTCGCCATCACAGGCTCTGCACCTGCGCGTGATGTTGTGACCAGCCCGTATCAGGCCGGGGAGGCCCTCAGCTATTCCTTCACTGTGAAGAGCACGTCCAACGTCACGGCAAACGCCGTACCTGTTTCGGGGAGCTTCGACTCGGGCTTTCTGCCACCGACTGCACCCAACTGCCGGTTCAATAACCTGGCCGCCGGCGCCAGCTACAACTGCACTACCCCCAAGCATGTGCTGACGGCCGCGGACATCGAGCGCGGCTACTTCGTGCCCGAGGCGAGCTTCACCATCACAGCCAGCTCGACGCCGTCGCTCACTAAAACGGTTCCGTTCACCGGCGCTGCGGTGGCCCTGCGCGACGGCCTGGTGGCAGCGGACATCAGCGGGGCGCGTACCGACGTCGGGCGTGACCTCGCAACCCAGCCCTACGCGGCAGGCGACCTTTTCCCCTACACGTTCACAGTCAAGAACACGGGTCCGCTCGTGGAAAACGTGGTGCCCACCGCCGGCAACTTCAGCCCCTTCGTCCCTGAGGGGCCCGGCAATTGCCGTTACCTCACCCTGCTGGCCGGGCAGAGCTACCAGTGCGCCACGCCGCGCCACACCGTGACCGCTGAGGAAGTCGACCAGGGCTTCTTCGTTCCAACCACCAGTTGGCAAGTCGGCTCGGCGGGCCAGAGCACAAGGAACTACGGGATCGACGGCGGCGAGGTGGACTTGAAAATCCGCGAACCGAAGCTTGAAGGAACAGTCTCCGCGGTCTGGGAAGACGCAGACGGTGACCGCTTCGCCAGCGCAGGAGATCCTGTGACGTACACCTACACCGTGGGCAACGCCGGCAATGTGGCGCTGACGGGGCTTGAGGCTACGGGGTCTGGAATCACTGAAACTGCCCTGCCCATTGGCGGCACTGCGACGGCCACGCGTGTCCATGTGCTTACTGCCGGGGACGTCGCAGCCGGAAGCCTCGCCGCCGTAACTTTCGATGCGACGGCGCACAACGGCACCAAGGAAGTGGCCGCCACTGCCGAAGGCGCCGCGCTGGCCCTCAACGTCCAGCCCGCAAAGCCGGACACGGAGCCCGCGCTGAGTGTCCAGGACTTCGACGGCCAAACGGCGTCGTTTGATCTGGGCACGGGGGAGAAGTATCGCAATGGCCAGAAAGTGACTTTGAAGGGCTTGGAATACGGGCAGTGGTACTACGTGTATCTGAACAAGGACAGTTACCGACTCGGATGGGTCTTTCCCACCACGGATAACACCGTGGAATTCATTCTTCCATCGGATGTAAAGAATGGACGTGACGATGTTGTGGTCCTGGATAAGGACGGTACGCAGCTCTCCTTTGATCGGCTGCAGGTGACGCCAAAGGGCTAGACGCAGCGCTTGGGCAAAACAGCGGACCGCAGAAACTTTCCTGCGGTCCGCTGTTTTGCCGTCATGTGACGCGAATTTGCGGCAGTGACGCGACAAAATTCACAAACTGTGCTGTATGTCATATTTGCCTCTCACTCTGTACTCTGTGACTCGGATGGTTGCTTTGTTTTGACAGGACCTGTCAAAAAAGCAGCCATCTCCAGTTGACAGGCCTTGGCGATGGAGCCTGGGCCTCACTCAGTGAAAGGTGCTATCACTCGTGAAATCACAAGGAAAGAGCTTCGTCAGAAGCGGGGGGCTTCGAAAGGCAGCGGCCCTCGCCGTGGGTTTGCCGTTGCTGCTCTCTTCCGTGGCGTTGCCGGCCCAGGCAGCTCCCTCCCCGGAGAAGGAGTCCGGGAACCAGACAGGCGTGGTCAAGAAGAACCTTGACCCCAGCGCCTACAAGGACGGCCGCTACATGGTTGTCCTGGCAGAAAAGCCTGCGGCTACATACGACGGCGGTACGCCGGGTCTTGCGCCCACCAAACCGGAAGAGGGCAAGAAGCTCGATTCCGGCAGCGCGGAGGTGAAGGATTACCAGAAACATCTGCAACAGGCGCAGCAGGAAGTCGCGCAGCAAGAAAACGTCACCATTGAACGTGACTTCACCACCGCCGTTAACGGCTTCAGCGCCAACCTGACGGCAGACCAGGCCATCAGCCTGGCCAAGGACCCCAAGGTCCTGATGGTCGCACCGGACACACAGTACGCACCTGACTACTCCACCACTGACTTCCTGAAACTTAGCGGCCCCAACGGCACCTGGGCAACGCAATACGGAGGCCAGGAGAACGCCGGCAAGGGCACCGTCGTTGGTGTCATCGACACCGGATACACACCCTCCAATCCCTTTTTCGCCGGCGATCCCGTCGGCCCACTGGTCGGCGACCCCCAGGTGGGCGTCCCTTACCGGACCGCTGACGGCAAGATCGCGATGCTGAAGGCGGACGGCGATACCTTCATCGGCGAATGCCAGCCCGGCACGGACACAGGCGCCAGCTATGACGGCAGCGCCTGCAACTCCAAGGTCCTCAGCACCCACTACTTCGCGGATGGCTTCCTGGGAAGTGTCCCCCCGGAAAACCGTGCCCCCGAGGAAGTCATCTCGCCCGTCGACGTGGACAGCCACGGCACCCACACCGCAAGCACAGCGGCGGGTAACGGCAACGTTGACGCCGTGGTGGACGGCCGCAGCTTCGGCATCACCAGCGGTATCGCTCCTGCCGCCAAGCTCTCCATCTACAAGGTCTGTTGGGAAGACACAGATCCGACGACGGGCGGCTGCTACGGCTCCGCTTCGGTGGATGCCATTGAACAGGCCATCCTGGACGGCGTTGATGTGCTGAACTACTCCATCTCCGGTTCCACCACATCCACTACCGATCCCGTATCGCTGGCGTTCCTTTCCGCTGCGTCGGCCGGGATCTTCGTGGCAACCTCCGCCGGAAATTCCGGACCAACACCCAGTACCGTGAATCACGGAGCGCCCTGGTTGACCACTGTGGCTGCGACCTCTTTCTCGCAGGAACTGCAAGGCACCATTGAATTCTCCGATGGCAGCAAATTCCGCGGAGCGAGCATCATGAACCACGAGGTGAGCGGGGCCGGCGTCGTGCTTTCCACCAACGCGGCAAGCGGTGAAGGCAATGCAGCGCTGTGTGCTCCCGGCTCGCTGGATCCGGCCAAGGTCACCGGCAAGGTTGTTGTGTGTGACCGAGGCGTGGTTGACCGCACCGCCAAGAGCGCGGAGGTCCTCCGAGGCGGTGGCGTCGGAATGATCCTCGTGAACCTGACGGAATCGTCGCTGGACACGGACAAGCATGCTGTTCCCACTGTCCATGTGAACCCTCCGGCCACGCAGACCATCAAGGACAAGGTGACGGCCGACCCGGCGATCACCGTATCCCTGCTGGACCACGACACCACGGGACTGCCCGCTGAGCCCCAGCCGCAGATCGCTGGATTCTCGTCCCGCGGCCCACTGCTGGCAACAGATTCCGATCTTCTGAAGCCTGACGTATCAGCACCTGGCGTCGCTATCCTTGCTGGCGTTTCGCCCATCGGAACCGGTGGAGACAACTTTGGATTCCTTTCAGGAACGTCCATGGCTTCTCCGCACGTAGCTGGTTTCGGCGCCCTGATCCTGGGCAAGAACCCACTGTGGTCACCGGCAACCGTGAAATCGGCCATGATGACCACCGCCGGTCCCGTGAAGCTGGCCAATGGCGCTGTCAACAAGGACGTCTTCGCCACCGGCGCAGGCCAGGTGGACCCCGCAAAGGTCCTCAGCCCAGGTTTGGTTTACGACGCCACCACCGAGGACTACCTCAAATTCGTTCAGGGCACGGGCCTGGACCTCGGCATTGAAGGACTTGGCACCACGCAGCCGCGGGACATGAACGTCCCCTCGTTTGCGCTGGGCAACCTGGCCGGCAAGATCGAGGTCACACGGACAGTTACAGCCCTGACACCGGGCCTCTACCGCGCCTCCGTCAACGTTCCCGGTGTCAACGTCAAGGTCACCCCGAGCGTGCTGAACTTTGCCGCCGCGGGTGAAAAGAAAACGTTCAAGGTGCAGTTCGAGAACAACAATGCAGCCCTGGGCGAGTTCGCCATGGGTTCACTCAGCTGGCAGGGTGCCAACAAGACAGTCACCTCGCCCATTGCCGTCCGTCCGCAATCTGTCATCGCGGATAAGGCAATGGCCTTCACGGGAACAGGCCCCAACGGCTCAGCAGCCATCAACATCGTCTCCGGCACCAACGCACCGGTGGGAGTCACGGTTGATGGGCTGTCCAAGGCGGATTCCTCAGCAATTGAATTGGTTCCGGGTCCCTTTGCCGGCGAGACCAATGCCTCGAACTTCGTCAAGAAGGTAACGGTGGGGGAGAACAGTGCCTTGGCCAAGTTCTCGGTCATATCCTCCGACGAAGCAGCGGACTTCGACATGCTCGTTCTGACCCCGACGGGTCAGCAGCTCCCGTCCGCGACCGGCTCGGCCAGCGAATCCGTCACGGTGCCCGATCCCGAGCCGGGCGACTACTACGTTTTCGCCAACCTTTACGCGAGCCCCAACAACCAGCCCACCAAGGCAACAGTTGATGCCGCAGTCCTGGGGGCCAACGAGGGCAACGCCACGGTGACGCCCAACCCGATCCGCCTCGCCAACGGCAAGGCCGGCACCATCTCGTTGAACTGGACCAACCTCACGCCGGGCTCCTACATTGGACGCCTGACGTTCGAGGGCACCAGCGAACCCAGCTTCGTCACTGTAGTGGTGAGTCCTGGCGGTGCCGCGGTTGTTCCGGATGACGAAAACCCGAAGAAGGAAAAGAAGAACAACAAGATCCGCGGAGACGAGCCAACGCAAAGCAACAACGCAAGCTAGCTCGTTCGTGGAATTTGTGGACGGCTGACGCCCTATCTCAAGGGCGTCAGCCGTCCGCACAAAGTCAGACCGCGCCCGTGGATCTTCCTGTGCCGCCCAGAAGTGGTGCCATGGCCCGCCAGCGCGCGATCTCGCAGCCATCGGTCCGGCTGAGCTTGCTGTGGACCTTCCGCCCACGGAACCAACCTGTCACAAGGGCCACCTGCGGGCCCCCGTACTGTTGGGTACAGATCCGGTCCGGCCGCGGCTCCGGAAAGAATACTTCCTCGCCGAACTGCTCGACGGCGGCAAGGGCCGCGGCGGCGTCCGGCAGGTTCGAGTCGATCGAGCCCGGCTCCTGAGACAGAATGCCCTTAGCGGACCGCAGGTGGAACTCAGTAGGCGCGGCGCCAGGTGCCTCTGTCAGCGTGACGGTGAGGTCGACGTCGTACTCGCTGTTGTCGGAAGAAACCATGGTTACCTTTCGCTGGTGGCGGCGGTGCTGGCGGCAGGAGTCCCCGGGGATCCGACTCCTCTAAAGCAGCGGTTGGATTGCCTGAAGCACGCGGGCCCGCAGCGTCTGGGATTCGGCCGCAAAAGCCCGCTGGTACTCAACGTACTCGGCCTTGCCCTGCGGTGTCTCGATCCTGATGGGCGGGTAGCCCCATTCTTCGAGGTCGTAAGGGGAAGCCTGCATGTCCATTGTCCGGATCCGCCACGACAGTTCGAAGCAGTCCATCACCAACTCGCTCGGCAGCGCCGGAGTCAGTTTGTAGGCCCATTTGTACAGGTCCATGTTGGCGTGCAGGCAGCCCGGTTGCTCCATAGTGCGCTGGTTCTCACGGGTGGGCGTGAGCTCGTTCAGCGGGACGGCGTCCGGCGTGTAGAAGCGGAACGCATCGAAGTGGGAACAGCGGATACGGTTCTGCTCCACCACGGCGTCAGTGCCCTCCGCGCCAAGCCGCAGTTTCAAGTACTCGTGCCGCAACTCGAATTTCTCTTGCCGGTACACCATTGCCCACTCATGGAGGCCGAAGCAGCCGAACTGACCCGGGCGCTTCGCGGTGCCGTTGAGGATAACGCCGGCGAAACTGACGGCCTCGGCGCGTTGAGCCATGAAACTCTCCCTGTCAAAGGTGACCGCGGGGGTACCTGGCGGCAGTCCGACGGCGGCGAGGTCGCCGTCGTCGAGCATGCGGTAGAACTTCCAGTTGGCGCGCTCAAGGGCACGTCCGCCACTTAACACCACACCGTCGCCGGGATGCCAGCGAAGCAATTGGCCGGGTTTCTGGGTGTAGTAGGTGAAGAGGAAGTCCTCCACGGGATGTTTCTGTCCTGCCGACCGGCGGGCCAAATAGGGGTCGGCGTACCGGGCGACGCGTGCATGATGGGCGGCCTCCAACCCGAGCCAATGCTCTTGGGGGAGGTGCTGCGGCCTAAGCTGCTCCACCACTGGAACCGATGATGGCGCTGGCCGCGTCCCACAAGGCGATTTGGCAGCCGTCAGTGCGGCTGAAGGAAGCGGAAATTTCCATGCCGTCAACCGCGCCGGTTACCTTGGCCGTTTGGGGGCCGCCGAACTGTTGCGTGCACTCTTGGTCGCTCTTGATGGGTGCGTGGCTGAGCAGCGAAGGATTATTCTTCAGCGCAGTGCAGGCCGCATCCGCGGTGGGGTGTTTGCTTTCGGCTGCCGGGGCGCCATCGATGCAGACGAGCGTGTAGTGCTGCGGTGCTGCGTCGGCGGACTCAAGCACCGTGATGGAGAGTTCAGCGTTTCCCTGTCCCGGGGTGGGCTTGACCGCCGGGAGGCTGGGGTCCGGTGTTGTGTCTTCGGGGCCGAGGGTTGTGGGCACCTGGGTTGGCGTTGGTTTGGAGGGCGTGTCACTGGGACTAACGGACGACGACGGCGCGGAGGTAGCGCTGCTCGACCCACCCGGGGCGGGGGTGCCCGAGCAGCCGGCCAGGCCAGCGAGGGCCAGCGCGGCTATGAGGGGCCGAACGAAGCGCGAGCGCATTGAATCTCCTTGGTTGCTGCCATTTTATGCCGGTGCGGCAATGCTTTCGGGCTGGCTGATCCCTGCCCACACCTCATCGAGGGACAGCCCGAGGACATCGGCTATCGCTGCGATGGTCTGGAATGCCGGGGTGGCCACACGTCCGGACTCAATTTTCCTCAGTGTCTCCGGTGAAACCTGGGCCTCAAGTGCAATTTCCAGCATGGAGCGCCCTCCCCGGGCTCGACGCAACATGGCGCCGAGACGCTGCCCGCGTTCGACCTCTTCAGCTGTGAGTGGCAATCTGACCATGGCTCCAATTCTAATACCGGGATAATATGGCCGGGATAGTTATTGGTTGAAGGGGAAAGGCGCCGCATGATCGAGATTCTGAGCCGCACCGAACTGCATCGGGCAAGGGAGGTCGGTGCCTTGGTGGCCGACATCCTTCAAACGATGAAAGGTCGCAGCATGGTGGGCGTCAACCTCTTGGAGATTGATCAATGGGCTCAAGCCATGATCATCGATGCCGGGGCTCAATCCTGCTACGTCGACTATTCGCCGTCCTTTGGACGCGGTCCTTTTGGGCACTACATCTGCACGTCCGTCAACGATGCTGTACTCCATGGACTGCCTCACGACTACACGCTTGCTGACGGCGACCTCGTATCCCTGGACCTCGCCGTTTCCAAGAACGGGGTCGCTGCGGACTCCGCTATCAGCTTCACAGTGGGCGATTCAAAGCCCTTGGACAGCCTGGCAATGATCGACGCAACCGAGCGGGCCTTGAGCGCAGGGATAGCCGTGGCCGGACCTGGCGCCCGCATCGGTGATATCTCCCATGCCATAGGCTCGGTCCTCAGTGCGGGCGGATACCCGATCAATACCCAGTTCGGTGGTCATGGCATCGGATCGACGATGCACCAGGACCCGCACATCGCCAATGCCGGGAGGCCGGGCCGTGGGTACAAATTGCGTCCCGGATTACTGCTGGCACTGGAGCCCTGGGTCATGGCGGACACCGCCGAACTCATTACCGACGACGACGGCTGGACGCTGAGAAGCGCCACAGGTTGCCGTACAGCCCACAGTGAGCACACAATAGCCATCACCGACGACGGGGCCGAGATTCTCACCTTGGCGCGCTGAGCAGGGACCCGGGCGGCGCTTGGTTGCCTTGCGGTGGGTCTCAGGTGCCGCTGCGCTGGGTTGCCGCGATGAGGCCGGTCATAGCCTCGTGGAGTTCGGCCACCTCCTCGCGACTGAGGTGCAGGCGCTCCCGGATTGCACCAGGAACCGCCGTTGCCTGATCCCGAAGCGCTGCCCCCTTTTCCGTCAGCTTGACGGCAAGAGCCCGCTCGTTGCCCGGTACGCGCTCGCGGGTGATGAGATGGGCTTCCTCGAGTCGGCGCAGGAGTGGGGACAAAGTGGCGGGTTCGTGGAGGAGGCTGTCGCTGATGTCCTTAAGAGTCCTGGGGCTCCGCTCCCAGAGTGCAAGCATCACAAGGTACTGCGGATGGGTGAGCCCTAGTTGCTCGAGGATGGGCTTGTAGATACCCACCACGCTCCGCGAGGCAACCGTCAGCGCGAAGCACAGCTGGCGCTCCAAAAGGAGGTCGTCAGTTTCGCTGGCCTGGCTTGTCTCATCCGTCTGGGTCATGACTGCCTTCCCGCCAATTAGTTAGTGCACTAATTGTTAGCGTACTATGAACTTGTTGAAGCGTCTACAAGAGGAGTCGATCCGCGTGGCAAAGGAATCGTTTACCCAGAAGTTCATGCGCGCTACCGGAAAGCTGAGGATCATCTTTGGCCCCGCACACAGCAGCTCCATTGATCACGAAATGACCGAGGCCAACCGCAGGCTCCTGGCCCAACGCGAAGCGGAGACCCAGCAATGGGAAACCCTTCGCCGTCCGGATGGCAGCACATACGTGGTTCCCCGTAATCCGGACGACAAGTCCCTGCGCTAAGCCTTTTCGCCTGTTGGGATTCTGCGCCTTTTCTGGTCCGCGGGCGTAAAATTGGCGTACTGGTACGGCATGCGCCGTCCTGCCGCTTTTCTCTCTCCCGTTGAAAGGAGGTGGAAGAACATGGGACGCAAGTTGGAAAACTTTCAGCACGTGACCGAGCGGCTGCAGTCCGTATTCGGACCAGCAACCCATGGGGACACGGATGCCCCTGTTGTGCATAAGCACGACGACTTCGAAACGGCTTCCGAGGAAGATTTGAAGCACTTCGACGTTGAGACCGACTCGGAAGGCCATCACTACGCCGTCCGCAACGACGATCCCGGGCCAACTTCAACCGACTACAGCGTGTGACCGACAGTAACAACGGCACCCAAATACCGAAGGACCGGACCGCGAACTCCGGTCCTTCCTTATGTAGGGCAGCCCTTATGCCCGGGCCACTGTTGAGCCACTTATAAGCATGCTTATTATATGAGTGCATGGACATGTGGTGAGCACGCATACGTTCTGGGAAATGAGGGGGCTGTCAATGAGCGCTCAAGATGATGCCGCAATGGCCCGGGGAGGTCCTGGACGGGCGGACTACCCACAGTCGCGGGTGGCTCCGGGCAATTCCCGCCCTACACGGACAGCAGCAATCTGGGTGGCCGTAGCTGTGGGCCTGGTGGTGTTGGTCCTGTTGATCGTCTTCTTCGTCCAGAACCAGGACATGGTCACCGTTCGGTTCTTCGGATTGGAAGGGGCGCTCGCCCTCGGCACCACGCTGTTCATCGCAGCTGTTGGAGGAGGCGTGCTGGTGGCGCTGGCCGGCGGTGCGCGGATTCTTCAACTCAGGGTGAGCAATCGCCGACGCCAGAAGATGATCGGCGGACAAGGAGGCGGGCTATGACGGACACTCCGCTGGAGGACGACAAGTCGCCGGACCGGCCTGCTCCAGAGGATGGCAGGGAGGCTGCCGGTCTGCTTGGTGACGCTCTTTCGCCGGTGGTCGCACCTGAATACACCGACGAGGAGCGACTGTCCGAGCCCGATCAGGAGGGCAGACAGGAACCGGGCGACAAGTAGTTAATTGCGGAAGGACCGGAGCACGTGCTCCGGTCCTTCCGCAATTAATCCCGACGGCGGCACTCCCTGACGATTCATGTTCCGCCGGGGTGGTGGCCGTCTTTAGCCTTCGCAGTCAGTGCAGTAGGCGACGCCATCCTTTTCGCGGGCAATCTGCGAACGGTGGCGGACCAGGAAGCACGAGTTACAAGTGAACTCGTCGTTTGCCTGGGGGATGACCTGGATAATCAGTTCTTCGGCGACGATTTCGCCACCGGGACCGTTGGCGTCCAGGCCGTCGGTTTCGTCGAGTTCAAGAACCACGCTCTTGGCCGTGGGGGCGCTGGCGGACTGGAGCGCCTGGAGGGACTGCTCCTGGTTCTCTTTTACATCGGTACGGAGTTCGTCGTAGTCGGCTGCCACTTTTTGATGCCTCTTCGTGTTAGGGGGTTACCGGGTATGCAACGTACAGCATGCCATGAAAATTCCATACCATACCCCAGATACGGCGCTTGTGGCGAAAACCACGTGCGTGGCGGCCCAAAAAAGGCCGCCACGCCGCGCCAATTGCCCTCTATTATTACCGCACCTCGATGTCCAGAGTCTGGAAGCTATCCGCAACATGGCGACCCACCAGCAAGCGGAAGCTTCCACGCTCAAACTGCCAGCCGCCGTCGTAATGCGCAAAAGCCCTTGCCGGGATCCGGACTTCGACGCTGTCAGTCCCCGCTGGAGCAAGGTGGGTTCCTGCGTAGCCTGCCAGCCAACGGACCGGACGTTCCACAGCGGAATCGGTGCGCTCGAGGTAGACCTGAACCACTTCACGTCCCGTACGCGTGCCGGAGTTCTTCACCGGGACGTGCACAACCACATCGTTGCCGGCCGTGACCGACTGTGGTGCGTGGGCGGTGCCCAACTCGAATGTCGTATACCCGAGCCCGAAGCCGAAAGGCAGCGCCGGAGCAGGACCACCTTCGCCCTGCTGCTTGAGCCACGCCCGGTAGCCCACGTGAATTCCCTCGGAGTACACCACTTTGCCGTCCACGGGAGTGGTGTTCAGGACCGGGACATCCTCCAAGGCTGCCGGCCACGTGGTTGGGAGGCGGCCGCCAGGTTCCTCGGCACCAAGCAGGATGTCTGCAATCGCGCTGCCGAACTCCTGTCCACCGAACCAGCCCAGCAGCACCGCGTTTACCTTCCCGAGCCACGGCATCACCACAGGTGAACCCGAATTCACAACCACCACCGTGCGTGGATTGACCGCCGCGACAGCTTCTACGAGGTCGTTCTGGAACCCGGGGAGGTCCAGGTTCTTACGGTCAAAGCCCTCGGATTCGATGGCTGCATTGGTTCCCACGACCACCACGGCAACATCGGAAGCCCGGGCGGCTTCCACCGCTGCGTCGATTTCGGCCCGCGGATCCGCCACCACGGTTTCTTCACCCAGCAGGATTGCCGTGAACGGGATGATCTGTTCCTTGGGCAGACGATATTCGGCTTCGATACGCACCTGCTGGCGGGCTGCGGTCTGAACTGCGTGAACAGTCTTGGGCGGATCGAAGAGGGCGGCACCCAGGACGTCAGTGTCATCCTGGATCTCGTCGTTGAAGACTTCGGCTCCATCCAATGAGAGACGGATGTGCCCCACCGTGCCCACTCCGAGGTGGTGGATACCTGCAGAGTCGGCTGTCCAGTCGGTTTCCATCCGGATGATGGCGGCGCCTTCCGGGATGCCGATGCCGAACCAGATCAAGTGTGACGCCAGGCGGTCTTCGCCCGAGATCTCTGTGCCGTCTTCTGCAAGGAACGTAACGCGGATCCCCGGGATGTTGGAGACCGGATTGTGCAGGGAAGTCCGGGGGAACGCCTGAAGGCCCTCGGCCACCTTGGCGCCGCGCGCGTAGGTGACCTTGACGCCGTCGGGCAGTGCTTTGCGCAGTCCCTCAAGCGGTGAGACGGTGTACTTGGGCATCACCGTGGCGCTTCCGCCGCCCTGCGTGCGTGCCTCTTCAGCGTTGTGGCCGATCACGGCAAGGCTGTTCAGCGTCGCGGCGTCCAGCGGCAGGATGCCGCCTTCGTTACGGACCAGCACGGCGCCGCGGACGGCAACTTCACGCGCGACGGCGGCCCCGTCCAGTTTGGCGGGGAGCCCGGTGACTGCGGGCTCGAAGCCTTCGAGGGAGCCGACGCGGGCAGCGAGACGGAGGATACGGATGACCTTTTCCAGGATGGCCTCCCGGCTGACGCGGCCATCATTGACGGCGGCCAGAAGCTTGGGGCCCCAATGTCCTATAGGCCCCGGCATTTCCAGGTCCTGGTGGGCGTTGGCGGCATCGATCGAGCGCACTCCCGTCCAGTCGGAAACCACCACGCCGTCGAAGCCCCATTCCGTGGAGAGCGGGGTCTCGAGCAGCTTGTTTTCGCTCGCCGTGGTGCCGTTGATGGAGTTGTACGAGCTCATGACCAACCAAGCGCGGGCCTCGGTGATGGCGTCTTCGAACGCTGCCAGGTAGAGCTCCCGCAGCGGGCGTTCGTCCACTACAGAGTCGGAAGTGAAGCGTTCCGTCTCGGCCTCGTTGGCCAGGTAGTGCTTGGGAGTCGCTCCTACGCCCATGGACTGCACGCCGGCAACGTACCCGGCGGCCATGGTTGCCGTGAGCCGCGGGTCCTCGCTCATGCACTCGAAATGACGTCCACCCAGAGGCGAACGATGAAGGTTGATGGTGGGGCCGAGCACGGCGTGGACGCCCTTGCGGCGGGCCTCCTGGCCGAGGACCTGTCCGTAGCGGTGTGCCGTTTCCACGCTCCACGTCGCGGACAGGGCGGACGACGACGGGAGGGAGATTGAGTCGTGCCGCTCGTCGAAGTCTTCGCCGCGGACGCCTGCTGGCCCGTCGGACAGGACGACGCGGCTCAGTCCGATCTCGGGGATCGAATGGGTTGCCCAGACGTCCGCTCCCGTCAGTAGTTGGATCTGCTGCTCCAGGGAGAGGCTCTGTGCGAGTTCCCGGATGCGGGCCTCGGCGTCCGGCGCTCCGGCCTGCGGGGCCGTGACTGCGGCCGACAATGTGGGGTTCATTTACTTGACTCCTTTGATACGGGTGACGGGGAAGGCCGCGTCCACTGCGTTGAAGACTCCGGGCGCTAGTCCCAGGACCGTCGGGTCTTGACACCGACTTTAGCCTCAAAAATCTAGCGTGACTAGGTTTTTGAGCGATAAATCTAGTCCAACTCGATTTTTGGCGCGTGAAATAGACTGAGCGGATGTCAATGTCGAGGGCACGCGGCCAATACGCGAAAGGTGCGGAGCGCCGCGAACAGATCATCCAGACGGCCACCGATGTCTTTGCCACAGAGGGATTTGAAGGCACAGCCCTTAAGCACGTCGCGGATCTGGTCGGCGTCAAGGAAGCCACCCTGTTCCATTACTTCAAAGGCAAGCAGGAGCTTCTTACCGCAGTCCTGGCAGAGCGCGACCGCCGGTCCTTGGCCGCAAGCGGTAACGAAGGTGTGGGGATACACCTGATGCCCGCAATCGCCGAGCGGAACCGAACGGAACCTGGACTGACCACGCTCTACGCAGTAGCGTCCGCCACGGCCAACCACCCTGCGCACGACTCACACCCTTACTTCAAGGAACGTTACGAGGCAGTGGTGCGGGAGATAGCAGAGGACATCGCCCGTCGACAGCAATCCAACGAGGTCCGGACCGACGTTGACGCCGCCATTCTGTCCAGATTGGTCGTTGCGGCGTTCGATGGACTGCAGTTGCAGTGGCTCTATGACAAAGACGTGGACATGGCGGAGGGACTGAGGCAGCTCATCGACGTCCTGCTGGCTCCATCCGGGCATTAATGCAAGGAGGACCGGGGAGCAGTTTTATGCATGGAAGAAGTTCGTTGTCCGAGGTGCTTCTCGTAGTGCCTGACAGTGACGGCGTGTCCTGGAGCATCCGCAGGTAGCTAAGCGTCCGGGGTGCGGTCTCGGCTCCGTCCCCCACTTTGGGATGGGGCCTTTCCGTGAAGAGCCGATCACTGACCGCTAAAGTGAAGATCTCACAAACCGTCGTAGAGAACTTCTTTGGACACCTCAGGGAAGATATGCCACAGCGTCCAAATCCTCAATACGGAGCCACCCGCAGCAGCGCGGCACGATATATCTGCTGGTAAATCGCCGGGCTGCGTTCAGCCGCTCGGCTGCGCCCTCCTCAGCGGCGGCTCACGCGTGGCAGCAACGCGAACGCGCTTTCGGCAATCCGGGTCAAGCGGGCAGGGCTGTGGCCGTATGCACCGACGATGTCGGTCCCGCGGATCACGGTTAGCACGAGGAATGCCAGATCTTCAGCATCGGCATCCGGGTCGATGTCTCCGTTGCGCTGCGCCGCGCGCACACACTCGGCCACCGCCGTCACGAGCATAGAGAAACATTCGGCAGCAAGGCGCTGCACCTCGGCGTCTGAGGCGCCGATCTCCAGGGCCATCTTGCCCGCGAAGCACGCAGCCGCCGCCCGGTCGGAAGCTGGAGGCACATCGTCGGCTAGAGGCACCCCGTGGACGGCGCGGAGCAGGTAGCTGTGGAGCCGTTCCAGTGCGCCGTCGTCCGTTCCGGCGAGAACCTTCGCCGGAACGTTTCCCAACCGGTTGAAGTATCCGGTCATCGCTTGCACCAGCACGCCGTGTTTGCCGTCGAAAGCGGCATAGAGGCTGCCGCGGCCCAGGCCGGTTGCTGCGCTGATGTCGTCGACGCTCGTGCCGTTGTAGCCCGACTCGCGAAATTGCCGCTCGGCGGCATGGAGAACGTGGTCGCGGTCGAAGGTTCGTGGTCTCGCCATACATACAAGATAGAGCCGAAAGGTCGTAATTGACAAATCAGTACAGAACCGCCTAGCGTTGTTGACTGTTCAGTACATAAATGTCTGACTCCCCATATCTGGCGCGGCGAAGTCACGCCTATAGTCGAAGGAACCAACATGCAGACAGCTCTCCCAGTGGCCCTCGTGACGGGCGCTTCCTCAGGAATCGGGCGGGCAGCAGCTCGTGCCCTCGTAGACGCCGGCTTCGCGGTGGTCGGCACGAGCCGAAACGCCGCGAACGCCCGCCCGCTTGCCGGGGTGTCGTTCCTCGATCTCGATGTAGCCAGCGACGAATCGGTCCATTCCCTGGTCGAGAAGGTGATCGAACGGTTTGGTCGGACCGACGTCCTGGTCAACAACGCAGGCGTGGGCGCCGTCGGCGCCGGCGAGGAAAGCTCGATCAACCAGACCAAGGAGGTCTTCGACATCAACGTCTTCGGCCTGATGCGGATGACAAACGCAGTGCTGCCCCACATGCGCGCCCAGGGCAGTGGCCGTGTGGTCAACGTCTCCTCGGTACTCGGTCTGATCCCAGCCCCCTTCATGGCTATCTACGCCGCCACCAAGCATGCAGTCGAGGGCTACTCGGAGTCCGTCGACCACGAGCTTCGCGAGCACGGCGTCCGGGTGCTGCTGGTCGAGCCGGCCTTTACAAGCACGAGTTTCGAGGCGAGCAGCCTGGCACCGGACTCGCCACTGCCGGTCTACTCCGCACAGCGGGAGGTCTCCCGAGACGTACTGGCCACCGCTTTACGTACCGCCGATGACCCCGATGTTGTCGCAAAAGTGATCGTCGCTGCCGCCACGGACTCCAAGCCCGCACCCAGGTACACCGCCGGTTCGATGGCCGGACGCGTGAGCGTCCTGCGCCGGTTCGTGCCCTCGCGCACCTTCGACAAACAGATCCGCAAGCTCAACCAACTGGCCGGCTGACACCGAAGCCAGCACCAGCATCTCCCGTCCGACCCCTCTCGAAACAGGCTCAACACGCATGGACTTCGAACACGTCACTTTCGACTTGCCGCATGGCACTTTTCACGCTCTGCAGGGCGGTGACCCCACAGGTCAACCAACGATCTTCCTGCACGGATTCCCGGACCACCCGCCGACGGCGAAGGCGTTCCTCGCCGAACTCGGCCGCCAGGGGCGCTACGTCCTCGCGCCTTGGCTTCGCGGTTACGCCCCGTCCCCGACGGCGGGTCCATTCGATTTCGCATCCTTGACCAGCGACGTGGTCGCGCTGATCGAGCAGTGGTCTCCCCAGCGCCAGGTGGACCTCATTGGCCACGACTGGGGCGCCTTCATCACGTACGACACCACCGTCACCGCGCCGGAGCGCATCAAACGCGCAGTCACGCTCGCTATCCCCCACCCCCTCACATTCATCGGCCGGCCCCGCCCCGCCCAACTCCGCCGGAGCTGGTACATGGCCTTCTTCCAACTTCCCGGAAGCGGCATGATCGCCCGAGCCCGCGACTTCGCCCTCATCGACCGCCTCTGGCGTCAATGGTCACCAAACCTGACCCTCGACCCGGCTCTCCACGCGGAGCTACACGAGCACCTCGGAGCGAGCTTCCCCGCGCCCCTCAAGTACTACCGGGCGATGACCCGCCTGGGCATGCTGAAGGCTGCACGCCGCCTCTCCCACCCCATCACGGTGCCCCTGCTGCACATCCACGGCGCAGACGATGACTGCATCCTCCCCCCGAACGTCGACGACCGGCATCGATACGCCGCTCCGCACGTGCGCGCCGTCGTCCCCGACCTCGGCCACTTCCTGCACATCGAAGCCCCCGAAGCGATCGCGGAACGGATCACGACATGGGTGGCGAGTGGCTCACCCGACCCTCGCCGCGCAACCAACCCGACAACCGTCCAGAACCCGAAAGGCTGACCAAACCATGACTGAGACGACTCCTCCATTCACGAGTGACGAACTGGCCGAAGGCACTATCGACACGGTGGTGATCGGAGGCGGCGCCGCAGGACTGAACGGCGCTCTGATCCTCGCCCGCTCCCGCCGCTCGGTCGTCGTGATCGACAGCGGCTACCCCCGCAACGCGCCAGCGGAAGCCGTGCACGGCCTCCTCGCCCTGGACGGCACGCCGCCGTCCGAGATCCTTCGACGGGGACGGGAGCACGTGCGCCACTACGCCGGACGCATCGTCCTCGGCGAGGTGGTCTCGGCTGAGCCCGCCGCCCCCTCAGCTGACGGGGATTTGCGGTTCACCGTCACCCTCGCCGACGGCCGCAGCATCACCGCCCGCCGCATCCTCGTGGCCACCGGCCTCACCGACGTTCTGCCGGACGTGCCCGGGCTCGCCGAACACTGGGGGCACAGCGTGGTGCACTGCCCGTACTGCCACGGCTGGGAGGTCCGCGACGAACCCATCGGTATCCTCGCCACCGGCCCGCTCTCCATCGCCCACGCGTATCTGTACCGTCAGCTGACCGAGGACCTGACCTACTTCACCCACGGCACCGACCTGGACGAGGACAACCGCGCCCGCTTCGCCGCCCGGGGCATCCGCGTCATCGACACCCCGGTCACCGAGGTCGTCAACGACGCCGACGGCGCCCTCGCCGAGGTACGCCTGGCCGACGGCCAGGTCGTGGCCCGCCGGATCCTCGCGGTCCTCGCGCAGCTGCAGATCCGCGCCCAGGGCCTGGAAGGTCTGCACCTGCCCGACCAGGACCTGCCGAACAAGGGCCGCAGCTTCGCCTCCGGCACGGCCGGCATCACAGAGGTGCCTGGAGTGTGGGTGGCCGGCAACGCCACCGATCTGACCGCCCAGGTCGGGGCCTCCGCAGCGGCCGGCGCACTGGCCGGGGCCGACATCAACAGGATGCTGGCCATAGCGGACACCGACGCGGCCCTGCACGCGGCTGGACCGGGTCCGACACCCCATGTCTGAACGCACCGGCGTCGAAACCACCCACTCCCGAAAGGCACGAGATCCCATGATTGCTGCTGAAGAGACGTTCGACGCGCCCAATCCCATGGACAAGAACATGACATTGCGACAGCGGGCCCTGGTGGTCGGCCTCGGGATCAGCGGGACCGCCTCCGCGCTGCGACTGCATCGCGCGGGCTGGGACGTGGTGGTGCTGGAGAAGGCCCCCGAGCGGCGCCGCGGCGGATACTTCATCGCCCTGTTCGGGACCGGGATCGCCGCCGCCGAACGGCTGGGCATCGCCGATGCCGTGCCCAATCGCGTCGCTCCGGAAGCCGTGAGCTACGAAGTCGACCGCACGGACCGGCGCCGCCGCGGTCTAAGCTACGCCGATGTGTTCGGCGGGTCTCGACTCGTATTGCGGGGCGACGTCGAAGACGCGGCCTTCACCGCCCTGCCCGACGAAGTGGAGATCCGGTACGCGACCGTGCCGAGCGCGCTAGACCAGTACCTCGCCGGGGTGGACGTAGAGATCCGCGACCTGACGACGGAGACGACGACCGTCGAACGGTTCGACCTGGTGGTCGGGGCAGACGGACTGCGCTCGACGGTGCGCCGTCTTGCGTTCGAGCCCGAGCAGAGCCCGATCCGTCCAATGAACTACATGATCGCCGCGTACAGCCTGCCCGAGGCGGTACCCGGCTACCGCCTACACGACGGGCTGATCATGGCCGAGGAGGGCCGATCAGCCTGGGTGTTCCCGTTCGCCGACCGTCCGCCGACGGTGCTGCTCTCCTACCGCACCGACGACGTCGACGCCCAGTTCACCCGGCCAGCCATCGACTCGCTGCGCGCCGCCTACGGCCCCGAGCCCACCGGCTCAACGCTCGGTTGGCTGCTCGACCAGTTCGAGAAGGCCCCCGACCACCTGTTCGACTCCGCCGAACAGGTGCACCTCGACCACTGGCACAGCGGGCGAGTGGTGCTCGTCGGCGACGCCGCGTGGTGCCTGACCGTTTACTCCGGCATGGGGGCATCCACCGGCCTGGCCGGGGCCGACCTGCTCGGCACCATGCTGGAGCGCCACCCGCATGACGTGCCACGAGCGCTGCAGGACTGGGAGGACCACCTGCGACCGTTCGTCGACCACCACCTCGGCAGCGGTGTGAACATGCGCAGTTTCTTCACCCCAGGCAACCGCGCCGAGTTGCTGCTTCGGACCGCGATGATACGCCTCGCCCGGCTGCCGATCGCCGGCCGGTTGCTCGCCAAGATGAGGACCAACAGCGCGGGCGTGCGGATGAAAAGTCTGGATATCGCCGCCGCTGCGGCGTGAGACCAACCCGGTGCGGACCGTGTCGACCTGAGCACATAGAGAGGCATATGCCAGCCAACACGCCCGCCGACAGCACCTGTTGACGACGGGCATACCGCCACGCGAAGAAGGCTCCGTCCCAAGTGGGGACGGAGCCTTCTCAGAAGAGCCGGTCGCTGGCCGCTAAAGTGGAGACCTCACCAATTTGAGAGTCCAACTTTCGGGGACCAGTTCACTTGCTCCGGTCCTCCTTGTTTTGTAAGGCTTGGTGGCCCTAGCGGCCCGTGCCGCCGTAAACGGTAGCTTCAGCGTCGCCGTCGAGCTCGAATGCAGCGTGGATGGCGCGGACGGCGTCATCCAGGGCATCGGCGCTCGTGACAACCGAGATGCGGATTTCCGAGGTGGAGATCATGTCGATGTTGATGCCGGCGTCGGAGAGGGCCTTGAAGAACGTTGCCGAAACGCCGGGGTGTGAACGCATTCCCGCGCCGATCAGGGACAGCTTGCCAACGTGCTCGTTGTATTCGATGCTCTCGAAGCCGATTTGGTCTTCAGCTGCACGCAGGGCGGCCAAGGCATCGGCGCCTTCGACGATGGGAAGCGTGAACGAGATATCCGTGCGGCCCGTGCCGTGGGTGGACACGTTCTGCACGATCATGTCGATGTTCGAGTGCGCGTCCGCGATCACCTGGAAGATCGCAGCGGCCTTGCCCGGAATGTCCGGCACGCCTACAACGGTGACCTTGGCTTCGGACCGGTCGTGTGCAACGCCGGAGATGATTGGCTGCTCCAAGGCAACTCCCTCTTGAATCGTGAACTTTTCATCGGCGCCCGGGATGACCCACGTGCCTTCGTGCTGGCTGAATGACGAACGGACGTGCAGCGGCACGCCGAAACGGCGGGCGTACTCAACGCACCGCAGGTGCAGGATCTTGGCGCCGGAAGCAGCAAGTTCCAGCATTTCCTCGCTGGAGATGCGGTCGATCTTCTGGGCCGACGACACAACACGGGGATCGGCGGTATAGATGCCGTCCACGTCCGTGTAAATCTCGCAAACATCGGCTTCGAGCGCTGCAGCCAAGGCAACGGCCGTGGTGTCCGAGCCGCCACGACCCAGCGTTGTGATCTCGTTGGTGCTGCGGCTCATGCCCTGGAAGCCCGCAACGATCGCAATGTGTCCCTTGTCCAGGGCGGTGCGGATGCGGTGGGGGTCGACGTCGATAATCCGGGCCTTGCCGTGGATGCCGTCGGTAATCATGCCTGCCTGGGAGCCCGTGAAGGACTGGGCGGAGGCGCCAAACTTGTTGATGGCCATGGCAAGCAGTGCCATGGAAATTCGTTCTCCGGCGGAAAGGAGCATGTCCATTTCGCGGGCAGGAGCGGAGTCCGTAACCTGGCCTGCGAGGTCCAGGAGTTCGTCTGTGGTGTCTCCCATGGCGGAAACAACAACCACAACCTCGTTGCCGGCCTTCTGCGCATCCACAACACGCTGAGCGACCCGCTTGATGCCATCAGCATCGGCAACCGAGGAACCGCCGAACTTCTGAACGATCAGCTGCTTGGTAATGGCAGCTCCGTCGGAGAGCTCGTCGATCTTCACTTCGGTAGTGGGCATAGTCATGCGCGCACCCTCACTGCATCAATAGGGTTCGAACGCGGCATGCCAAAATCGAAATTGGAGCACGCCTGCGTAGCTTATTTGGCCAGTTTATCGCCGTGTGCAGGGCTGGTAGGAATTGTGACCACATGGCGGCCACACAGTCTGTTTCAGCAGCAGGTCCCCGGGCGTACGATCCCTTTTATGAGCATTGCGTGGTGCCATGGCCAGGGTTCCTGAGAACCCGGAGGACCCGGGGCCGGCGCGCAGCGAATCGGAATACGAAGTGATCGGCGGCGGCGTAATCGACGACCGGTTTCCGCGGCATGACGGGACCGCGGGGAGTGAACACAGGCTGAACCATCAACCTGGGATCGCCGGCATTCTTGGAGCCGCTGTGCGGGAGGCGTGGGTTGACTGCCGCATGTCCTTGCAATCGTGGTGGTTCTGGTTGGCGTGCGCGTCCGCCTTGATTCTGGCCTGGGCGATGGCCACAGCTGTGGTGGCCTTCGGCGATGCCAACGGATGGTTCGAATCCAGTCTGCCAAGCGCCACGTACATACTGATGGCCGGTTTTATGGCAGTCGTTTCTGCACTCCTCGGGGCAGTGTGGGGCTTCCGTCAAACAGTTCGAACATTCTTAGGTGTGCTGTTCGCCGGAATGTTCCGCGGGGCAGCCTTCGCGGTGCCGTCCGGCATCTTGCTGCTCATCGTGGGCATGGCCGTCGGCGGGCCGATCGCGTTGGCGGGTGCCGGCGTCGTGGTTGTTGTCCTTGAAATTGTGTTGTTTGGACTCATAGGCGCCGGTGCCCGCGCCTGCTCGGGCCGAACGGCGGCAGGTGTTGCGTTGGCTGCGGCGCTGGTGGCATTCCTGTGCCTGGGCAACGTAGCGGCTACCATCGCGCTGATTCCGGGGACGGCGGTGATGGACCAAGCGTCAGTGCCCATCAACGTGGAGCGGGACGATGCAGGACGGATCACAGCATACGAGTGCGTTGGGCAACTGCGCCCCGTGGAAGTGGCGCATACAGAGTGGGTTGCTTGGCTGGCAGCGTCCAATCCGATCCTGCTCTTCGGTAGCATCGCCGCCGAGACGCTCCCCAAGGAGCATGAACTGACATGGGTGTTGTCCGGCTTGCAGTGGGCCGCCGATGGACCGAGCCGTGATGTTCCGTGTATCGGAGGGGAATCAAGTGATCAGCTTGCGCCTCCGGTGCCCGTCGCTGTCACTGGCCTCGTGATTCAGGCAGCGGTTGCTGCCTTGGTGCTCCTGCCGGGGCGCTGGTTGTCCTCGCGCCGCCTTACGTCAGCGCGTTCCGTCGGCCCTCAAACGCCCGGCCAAGCGTGACTTCGTCGGCGTACTCAAGGTCCCCACCCACTGGCAGGCCGGAAGCCAACCGCGTGACGGTGATCCCGATCGACTTGAGCATGCGGGCCAAGTAGGTGGCAGTGGCCTCGCCCTCAAGGTTGGGATCCGTGGCGATGATGATTTCCTGGATGGCGCCGTCGTTGAGGCGTGTGAGGAGTTCGCGGATCCGCAACTGCTCCGGGCCAATGCCCGCAATGGGATTGATGGCTCCTCCCAGCACGTGATACCGGCCGCGGAAGGAACGCGTGCGCTCTACAGCGAGAACGTCCTTGGACTCCTCAACCACGCAAATGACGGACGGATCCCGCCTAGGATCGCGACAAATGTTGCACATTTCCTGCTCGGTGACGTTGCCGCACACAGTGCAGAACTTGACCCGTTCCTTCACCGTGGTGATGGCCGTAACGAGCCGCTTCATGTCCTCGGGATCTGCCTCAAGGATGTGGAACGCCAGGCGCTGTGCCGATTTCGGGCCCACACCGGGAAGCCGGCCGAGCTCGTCAATCAGCTCTTGAACTGCACCTTCGTACAAAATGTCCTCGTTTGTTTGGTATTGATGCTGTCATCAGCGGGGTTGCAGGGGAGAACCGTCCAAGGCGCGCTCTTCGATCAGCTTTCCGCCCAGAATACGCTCGACGGCAGCCCGCCCAAAGACCCTCGATTCCTCGATCGTCTCGTCCTCCGGGCTGGGGATATCCTCCGGCGCCGGCTCCGGCCTGGCTTGCGTCCGCACGGGCGCCTGCACCCGTCCGGCTTGGGCTTCGGGACTGTTGGTCAAGCGCTGGTACAGGCTCTGACGAGCCGACGGAGCGCTCGACGGCGTGCCCTCCTCAAGCGTCGCAAGGGAGCCGCCAGCGGGCTGGGTTTCCGTGGCTGTAGTGGGCCACGCCGCAGGTGCTGGGGTGGTCGCCGGTGCCGTGCCGGGCCAACTCGACGCCGGGGCGACGTCCCAGCCCAAAGAGCCGTTTTGATCGGCGTTGGTTGCGTGGCCATAGGTGGTGGTCGCAGGGGCCGGGGCGTCTGGAATGTCATTTGCCGGGGCTTGCGCCACTGCCGGTTCATAGACAGGGACATTCGACGCGCCAGTGTCGGACTCGATGGGTGACTGGGGCCTGGCGCCCACATTGGATTCAGTGCCAACTACCCATGTGCCAGGTGCCTGTTCTACTGCCCTTGACCAGGGATCTTGCGAGGCCGATGGCTGTGACGACGTGGTAGCTGCAGTGGCCGAGGTTGCAGCGGCATGCGGCTCACGCGTTGGCTGCGATGACCCCGACGTAGCCTGACGTTCCCCGGAAGCGGCCGCCGGCGTGCTGTTCGAGGCGGAAAATGCGGGTGACGGTTCCCAATCCATCGGCGGTTCTTCGTCCAGCGGCGGCGCATCTTCGTCGAGCGGAGGACCCCAATCCTCGTTAGGGTAGGCGTAGTCTCCAGCTGGTTCCTGGGTAGGAGCCGGAGTTTCTACGGAAGCCGCCGCCTCTGCGGCAGGAGCTGGCGAGGATGCCGGCGTCGTTGATTCTGCCTGGACGGTGATGGTTGCGATTGGAATAGCTGCGTTTGGGGTCGCTAACTCCGGCCTGGCCGGAACCGGTGTTGCTACCTCAGGGGCAGCGGGGGCCAGGCCCCAGGCAGAGTCGACTGACGATGCAGGCTTCGGGGCTGCGGCCGGCACGTGGGCAGGCGCCTGGGTAGGGTCTGGGGCTGCCGACGGCGCTGCGGTGCCAGGTGACGCCGGAACATCCCGGCTAGTAGGTGCTTTTGGGTTTGGCTCAGAGCTCGCTGAGCTGTTGCCGCCAGCCACTGCGACGATCTGGCAGTCGATGCCGATGGTCTTGTGGATTGCCTGGCGAAGGTTCTCGGAGTGATCTGCGCGCCCAAAAGCACCGGCGAGCCCACCGGTGGTGAAGGCGAGTGTCAGCACTTGACCGTCGAACTGTGCCACTTGGGCATTGGGTTCAACCAAGGCCCAGGTGCTGCGTTTGATCTTGGTCAGCGTCTGCAGGACTTCGGGCCACGCTCGACGGAGTGCTTCGACGTCTCCGCCAGCGGCTGGCGCCGGCTTTGACGTGGGGGCCGGCTGGGAAACGGGTGCAGTCTGTGGGGCGGGTGTACTCTGCGGAGCCGGTTGCGGTGCGGCGGGAGGGGCCGTCGCAGCGGGTGGCTTCGTCGAGGGAGCATTCTGGCCGGGACGCTGTGTAGCCGTCGGCTCGTCCACCGGCCAGTCATTTGTGGTGACGCGGGGCGCGGAAAGTTGCTCGCGGGACACGGGCGTTGACGACGTTTCCGGCACAGGTGCAAGTGCAGGCGCTTGAACTGGTGCTTGTGCAGGTGCTTGTGCCTGAACTGGTGCGGGTGCTGGAGCCCCAGTCGGGACCGATTCAGCTGCCGCCGGCGCTTGCGCGGGAGCCGACTGGGCAACGGGGGCAACCGCCGGTGCAGAAGCCGCGGCGGAAGGTGTGCCAGAGGCGGCAGCCGGGACCCCCGCGTCGCCGGCGTAGTTCAGCCGACGCTCCACGCGGTCGATCCGGGCCGCAATGCCCCGTTCAGTCTGCTCGGAGCTTGGCAGCAGGATGCGCGCACAGAGAAGTTCCAAGTGCAGCCGCGGGGACGTGGCTCCGGTCATTTCCGTGAGCGCCGTGTTGGTGACGTCCGCCGCGCGGGAAAGCTCCGCAGCGCCCAGGTTTGTAGCCTGGTTGCGCATCCGGGCAATCTGGTCCTCGGGCACGCCGCGGAGGATGGCCTGTGCGCTCTCCGGCATCGCCTGGACGATGATGAGGTCCCGGAAGCGTTCCAGGAGGTCTTCTACGAAACGCCGGGGATCGTGCCCGGTCTGGATGACGCGGTCAACGGCACGGAAGACAGTTGAGGAATCAGCAGCTGCGACGGCGTCCACGACATCGTCCAGCAAGGAAGCGTGCGTGTAGCCGAGAAGCGCAACCGCGAGCTCGTAGTCGAGGCCGTTGGGTCCTGCGCCCGCCATGAGCTGGTCAAGCACGGACAAGGTATCGCGGACGGAACCGCCGCCGGCTCGGATAACGAGCGAAAGCACGCCCGGAGCCACGGGAACGTTCTCCTGGTGGCAGAGCAACTCAAGGTACTTCATGAGCGGCTCGGGCGGCACCAACCGGAAGGGGTAGTGGTGCGTGCGCGAGCGGATGGTGCCGATGACTTTGTCCGGCTCCGTGGTGGCAAAGATGAACTTGATGTGTTCCGGCGGCTCTTCGACGATCTTCAGGAGCGCATTGAAGCCAGCCGACGTGACCATGTGGGCTTCGTCGATGATGAAGATCTTGTAGCGGTCCCGCACCGGGGCGAAAGTTGCGCGCTCGCGAAGATCACGGGCGTCGTCCACGCCGCCATGGCTGGCGGCGTCAATCTCAATAACGTCCAGGGAGCCGGAGCCGCCGCGCGCGAGTTCGATACAGCTGGGGCACTTGCCGCAGGGGGTGTCGGTGGGTCCCTCGGCGCAGTTAAGGCAACGGGCCAGGATGCGCGCGGAGGTGGTCTTGCCGCAGCCGCGGGGGCCGGAGAAGAGGTAGGCGTGATTCACGCGGTTCTTCCGCAGGGCCGTCATCAGGGGCTCGGTGACGTGTTCCTGCCCGATAACGTCCGCGAAAGAGTCCGGGCGATACCTTCGATACAGGGCAGTTGTAACAGTCACAAGTGAAACCTACCTATAGGGACTGACATTTTAAATAAGAGACCCCTCATGCACCCGCCAGAGCCCATCTACCCTTGCTACCTTCCGGTCCTGGGGGAGTTCAACAGGATGACGCCACATGAGGGGCCGTCGACAAGCTTACCTGAACTTGGTTATTGGTTCGAATCGGCGCAGAGGGCTGTGGAAAACGCTCGACGACGGGTGGTCGGGGCCGGATTCCGGCGGGACTTAAGACAGGTAGTCAGGCGCGTCCTCTAGCCCGAAATATCGCTCAAGCGTTGTGATTCCCCTGGATTTCATATCTGTGGCGATCTCCACGCCCACGAACCGGAGATGCCACGGTTCATATTCGTAGCCTGTGATGCTCTGCGCCCCGGCCGGGTACCTGATGATGAACCCGTATTTCCAACCGTCCGTGGCCGCGAAACGTCCAACAGGAGTATCGGCGAAGCAAGCTTGCAGAGCACAGACGCCGCTGGCGTTGCCGATGTCCATGGCCAGGCCGGTCTGGTGTTCGCTGTAACCTGCGCGCGCAGCCAAGGTATCGGCGGTCTCCTGGCCGTATCGCGCGACGTAGTCAGCGTAGAGACTCTGTTGTTGAGAGTAGGAGCGGTATCCGCTGGTGGCCCGGACGTTGACCCCTGACGCCTTGGCTGCCTTCACGAACGAGTTGTATGCCGTTGCAGCCTCTGAGCGCAGCCGTTCAGTTGAAACCCGCGTAAGTGACGCCGGGACATAGCTTGGCGGATTCAGTATCCGGTGCTTGTTGACCACAACCTGGAGACTGTTGGCCGAGTCGATGTCGTATTGGACGGCGACTGCAGCCTGCGGGGACATGAGCCCCATGGACAGCAGTGCGGCAGCGAACCCCAACCAGAATTTGCGCAGCTTCATCGGGTCCTCCAAGGCAGGTACTTCCGGCAATGGGGCGACTGTACTCCCGGAATCCAAGGCCGACAATCCTTGAAAACAAAACCTCGTCCGGTATCACCGCCACCCCCTTACCGGCCATGTCATGAAAGCCGGCTCCTCGTAGGGGTGCGCCGCGTGCAGAGCCAGCACAACGGCGTCGAGCACGTCCTCCTCAACCACGCACTCAACCCGGGTCTCCGGGACATGTTCGCTTGATCCGACGTCGCCGATGAACGGCTGCGCGCCCGGCAGGGGAGTGAAGTGGCCAGTGCCGGGCGAAGTGAATGAGCAATGCGAGTAGTCGCCGATCCGTCCTGCGCCGGCGTCCCCGATCGCTTTCAGGAGGGCTGGAGTGTGGGTCTCGGGAACGTAAACGACCAGGGCGTGGAGCTGCGTCATGGGAACATCCTGTCAGTAACTTCGGCTCCAAAGCGGTCCACACCATTGCATATCTCCGGGTCACAGCGGACCATGGGTATGTACACCGATTGGGGCAATCTCAAGATTGTGAGCTGCGGGGCCTGGGGGCGAGGGGCCGGACCCGGCAGCTCAACGGTGATACCGCAAGAATGGGCGCGTTGGGGGCGTCCATTTTTCCGTTAAGGCGGGGTTTTGACCGACCCGCCTGGAGGTCCCGCCGGCCCGATTACACGATGCCGAAATTCTCAGGTACAGTAGTATCTGCTTTCGATTCGGAAGCAAGGAGAATTCGCCTAGCGGCCTATGGCGCACGCCTGGAACGCGTGTTGGGTTAACGCCCTCGGGGGTTCAAATCCCCCATTCTCCGCGTTTGGCCCCGGTCCCTGGACCGGGGCCTTTTGCGTTCTCGGAAGCTAGCCAGCATCCACTTGTTGCCCGGCATCCACTTGCTGCCCGGCGTCCACTTGCTGCGCCGCGGCCACGCGCTCCAGTACTTCGCGGCACGCAAGAATCGCGGGGTGGATCCGGCCGGCCGTCCTGGTGGACGTGAAGACTGTCCGCGCTGGCAGGCTGGGGAGGTCCAGTAGCTGGACGGGGCGGGTCCGGCCTGTCCAGACGAGGTCCGGCATGAGGGCAACGGCGTTTCCCGATTCAATGAGTCGGATCTGCGCTTGGAGGTCGGCCGTTTCGAATCGGACGTCCGGTTCGAAGCCAGCGGAACGGCAGGCCTGCTCGGCCCAGTGCCGGGAGGCGGCGCCACGGGGCTCCATGACCCAGGGCATGTCAGCGGTGTCTGCCAGTGAGGCAACAAGCTCCCCGCCCAGTCCTAACGGGGGAGTTGCCAGCCGGATGGCGTCGCTGGTCAGTGTTGCCCGGTCCAGCCCCGGGTGATGCGGCGCGGCGTGTCCGGGATATTGCTCCGCGACGACGATGTCGAAGTCGCGCGCCCAGGTCTCGTAAAGGGCCGTCTCGGGTTCGCGCTGGGTCATTTCAACGCGCACTTCCGGGTACTCCTGGCGCATGATGCTGAGGAAGTCAGGCAGCAACGCAAGTGCGGCGGACTGGAAAACGGCCAGCCGGACGGTTCCCGTGACTGTGGACAGTGACGCCGCCAGCTCGGTTTCCGCGCGTTCCAGTGTCTCCAAGAGGGCGGCGGTGTGTGCAACCAGGATCTCGGCTTGAGGTGTCAGCTGTACCCGGCGGCCGGCCTTGCGGAGCAGTTCGACGCCTGCTTCCTTCTCCAGCAGGGTCAGTTGCTGGGACACGGAAGAGGGGCTGTACTGCATGGCATCGGCCACCTCAGCCAGCGTTCCGCGGATCTTCAATTCGTGCAGCAAACGCAGCCTGCGGACGTCCAGCAAGGCGGCCTCCAAAGAATCGGAATGGGTAATGAATATTCGTCAGAAAAGATCGCTTTTCCTAACGTGATTGTAGATCCATACTGATGGAAACAAACAAACTTCTCCGCCTCAGAAGGAGCTCCAATGACCAGCACCCTCCCGGTTGCCGCCGCCCCGCGCACCCAGGATTCCGGGCAGTTCGATGCACTGGCACAGGAAGCCATCGCGTTGGTCCGCCACTGGCTTACTGAAGCCAGCAAGATTCCCGTGGACGTGTCCGCCCAGCGGCTCGCAGGTGTCTTGAAGGACCCTAATGGCCTTGACTTCACGGTCGGATTCGTCGACGGCGTCATCCGCCCTGAGGATCTGTCGGTCGCCGGCCGCAAGCTCGCCGAGCTGGCCCCGAAGGTGCCCAAGTTCCTCCCGTGGTACATGCGCAGCGCTGTCCGCGTGGGCGGCGTCATGGCTCCGATCGTCCCGCAGGTAGTTATCCCGATCGCCCGCCGGGTACTCCGCGAAATGGTGGGCCACCTCATTGTGGACGCCACCGACGCCAAGCTCGGCCCGGCCATCGCCAAAATCAAGCAGGACGGCGTTCACCTGAACGTGAACCTCCTGGGTGAGGCTGTCCTCGGTGAGCACGAGGCACAGCGCCGCCTGGATGGCACGCTCAAGCTCCTGGCCCGCGAAGACGTTGACTACGTTTCCATCAAGGAATCCTCCACCGTGGCACCGCACTCGCCATGGGCTTTCGACGAGGCCGTGGATCACGTGGTGGAGAAGCTCACGCCGCTGTACCGGCTCGCTGCATCCTTCCCCAAGCCCAAGTTCATCAACCTGGACATGGAGGAGTACAAGGACCTCAGCATGACCATTGCGGTGTTCAAGCGGATCCTGGACATGCCGGAGTTCAAGAACCTCGAGGCCGGTATCGTGCTCCAGGCATACCTCCCGGATGCGCTCGGTGCCATGCAGGAACTGCAGGAATGGGCCGCTGCACGCCGCGCACAGGGTGGTGCGCCCATCAAGGTCCGCGTCGTCAAGGGTGCCAACCTGCCCATGGAACAGGTAGAAGCTTCCCTGCATGACTGGCCGCTGGCGACCTGGGGCAGCAAGCAGGACTCGGACACCAGCTACAAGAACGTCATCAACTACGCCCTTACCCCGGAGCACATCGACGCCGTCCGCATCGGTGTAGCCGGCCACAACCTGTTTGATGTCGCCTTCGCATGGTTGCTCGCCAAGCAGCGCGGGGTTACGGAGGGTATTGAGTTTGAAATGCTTCTGGGTATGGCAACCGGCCAGGCCACGGCTGTCCGCAAGGACGTCGGCAGCCTTCTGCTCTACACACCGGTGGTCCACCCTGGCGAGTTCGACGTCGCCATCGCGTACCTGATCCGCCGCCTGGAAGAGGGCGCCAGCCAGGAAAACTTCATGTCCGCGGTCTTCGAACTGAGCGAAAATGAAGCTCTCTTCAAGCGCGAGCAGGAGCGTTTCCTGAACTCCCTGGCCCGCATGACGGACGAGGTCCCGGGTCCCAACCGCAAGCAGGACCGCCGCCTGCCAGCCGAGCCGGCCCCACTGGAGGGCTTCCGCAACACGGCGGACACGGACCCGGCACTCCCGGCAAACCGCGCCTGGGGCCGTGACATCCTCAAGCGCATCCCCGGGTCCACTGCCGGCAACAAGATCGTGGAATCCACCAAGGTCTCCGACGCCGCCGAACTGGACCGCATCATCGCCACCGCTGTGGATGCCGGTAAGGCCTGGGGTGCCCGCCCCGCTGCCGAGCGCGCCGCCATCCTGCACCGCGCCGGCGAGGTCCTCGAAGCCCGCCGCGCTGAACTTTTGGAGGTCATGGCCTCCGAGACCGGCAAGACCATCGACCAAGGCGACCCCGAGGTCAGCGAAGCAATCGACTTCGCTCACTATTACGCCGAGCGTGCCAAGGACCTGGAAAAGGTCGACGGCGCCACCTTCGTCCCAGCGAACCTCACCGTGGTAACCCCACCGTGGAACTTCCCGGTGGCGATCCCCGCAGGCTCCACGTTGGCAGCGCTCGCCTCAGGTTCCGCCGTCGTCATTAAGCCTGCAAAGCAGGCGCGACGCTCCGGTTCCGTCATGGTGGACGCACTCTGGGAGGCTGGCGTGCCGCGCGAAGTCCTGGCGCTCGTGCAGCTTGAAGAGCGTGAACTCGGCACCCAGTTGGTCTCACACCCGAGCGTTGACCGCGTCATCCTCACGGGCGGCTACGAAACCGCTGAGCTGTTCCGCTCGTTCCGCCAGGACCTTCCGCTGCTCGCGGAAACGTCCGGCAAGAACGCCATTATCGTGACCCCGAGCGCTGACCTGGACCTTGCCGCTAAGGACGTCGTGTACTCCGCATTCGGCCACGCCGGTCAGAAGTGCTCGGCCGCATCGCTGGTTATCCTGGTGGGCTCGGTGGCGAAGAGTGCACGTTTCCACAACCAGCTGATCGATGCCGCCCGATCGCTGACCGTCGGCTACCCGGAAAACGCCACCTCGCAGATGGGGCCGATCATCGAGCCGGCCAACGGCAAGCTCCTGAACGCCCTTACCACCCTTGGCGAAGGCGAAACCTGGGCCATCAAGCCTGAGCGCCTGGACGAGACAGGCCGCCTGTGGTCCCCGGGCATCCGTTCGGGCGTCAAGCGTGGCTCGTACTTCCACCTCACCGAATTCTTCGGCCCGGTCCTTGGCGTGATGACCGCAGAGACCCTCGAGGAAGCCATCGCCATCCAGAACGAGATCGAGTACGGCCTCACCGCTGGCCTGCACTCCCTGGACTCCGCTGAAATGGGCGTCTGGCTGGACACCATCCAGGCCGGGAACCTGTACGTCAACCGCGGAATCACTGGTGCGATCGTCCAGCGCCAGCCGTTCGGCGGCTGGAAGAAGTCGGCCGTTGGCGCCGGAACCAAGGCCGGCGGACCGAACTACCTCATCGGTCTGGGCAGCTGGCTCCCCGCCGAAGCCAAGGCCAAGCGTGGCACGGTGCTTCAAGGGGCAGCCGCCCAGGTACTCGCAGCTGCGAAGTCCGCTGACGTGACCGCCGAGGAACTTCAAACCCTCCAGCAGGCCCTCTTCAGCGACGCCGCCGCTTGGGAATCCGAATTCGGCACCCGCAAGGACGTCTCGGAGCTCACGGCAGAGCGCAACGTGTTCCGCTACCGCCCGATCCCCGTCACGGTCCGCCTGTCCGAAGGCGAGCGGCTCGCTGAGTTGTTGCGCGTAGTAGCAGCCGGTGCAGTGGCGGGATCGGCCGTCAAGGTGAGCACCGCCGTCGTGCTTCCCGATGCTGTGGTGAATGTGTTCGCGAACCTGGGCGTCAGCGTCCGGATCGAGGACGACGCCGCGTGGCTGGCTCGTGCAGCAAAGTTCGACGCCGGCAGGATCCGCTTGATCGGTGGCGACTTCGCCGCGCTGAGCGCAGCCATGGGTGGCCGCCCGGACGTTGCTGTCTACCACGGTGAAGTGACGCAGGCCGGCCGCATCGAGATGCTCCCGTTCCTGCGCGAGCAGGCCGTGTCCATTACGGCACACCGCTTCGGTACCCCGAACCACCTCTCGGACCACCTGATCTAGTCCCACCAAGACACGCCGGAATTGTAAAGACAGCCAGGCAGGACGTCGTCCATAACGACGTCCTGCCTGGCTGTCTTTAAAAAGAGAAGCCCGCACCTGTGTGCGAGCTTCTCTCGCGGGGTGATCTCAAACCGCGTATCCCAAGCGTTGCAGCCGCCGTCGCGCTGCGAGTTCGCTGGGCCCGTGTGAACCCAGGGCCAGCCGGACCATGCCCAGAACAGCACGGGCGGTGGTGACGGCAGGCAGGGGGATCGGACCCAGCCGGGCAGGTCGAAGGCCCAGCATGTCCCGGTACTTGGGTTCAAGGCTTGCGACGGCGGCAGCGAACAGGATCCGGTAGCCCGGCTGAAGCAACGGGCTCAGGGGCGGGCGGCGGATGAAGGCAATGGTTTCTGCCAGCCGCTCATCCGAGCGCAGGATCCCCGAGGCATACCAGGCTTCCAGCTCCTGGCGCACCTGGGCTTCGGTGAGCGGTGGGTCTTCCACTCCCATGAGCCGGCCAGCCTGGGCCCACTCACGGACGTAGGCGTCCGGACCGCCGGGTATCGGGCGGCCCCAGATGCGATTGGCCCTTAGGAAGGAATCCGCGTAGGTGACGTGGACCCAGCGGAGGAGTTCGGGATCATTGGCGGAGTAGTGGTGGGATGCACCGGTTCCGTCCACATAGCTTCCCCGGACATGCTCGTGGATCTTCCGGACACGGTAGGTTGCTGCCTCAGCGGCCTCTTTGGAGCCATACGTGACGGTGAAGATCCAGCGCACGGTACTGGCAAGCCGCCCGAGCGGGTCCTCCTTGAAGCCGGAGTGCTCGTAAACACCCGCAAGCGCGCCGGGATGCAAGGACTGCATCAGCAGGACCCTGATTCCGGCCACGATGGTGGCCATGGAGCCATGCACAGCCCAGACGGCCGAGCCGGGAAGGTGATATCCGGCGTCGTTCCCTTCTGCAAGGCGCGGCACCCACTCAGGTGGCGTTCCGGATGTTCCCGTGAACGTGCGTTGCAGGTCGTACCTATACTCGGTGAGGTAATTCCTCATGCATCCCATGAGACCGCTCTTCGCGGAACCTGTACAGAGAAATTTGTGCACGGCTCCTGCCCTCATGAAGCTGTCGAAAGGACAGGAGCCGCGCACAATCTAGGAGCGGATGCGGCGCCTTGAAGGTGCTGCCGCCACCAGGAGGGCCGCGATGGCGACGACGGCACTGAGGATGAGGCCCGGGCGGTACTGTTCCAGCATGGCCTGGGCGCTGACGGTTCCAGTCGCCCGTCCGTGGCCGCTCACCAATGCTGTGGTGACAGCCAGGACCAATGCTGCTCCCACCTGGGTGCTGGTCTGGATCAAACCGGCAGCCAGGCCTTGCTCAGAGTCCTTGATGCCGGTGGTGGCCTGGACGTTGATGGACGGGAAGGCCAGGGCGAACCCGATGCCCAGCAGGATTACCGAGGGCAGGATGTCCAGGGCGTAGTTGGGCGTTGTGCCCACCCGGAGGAACAGGACGTAGCCCAATCCAAGCGCCGTGAGGCCTGTGAGGATGAGCTGGGTGGCACCGAATTTCTCGATCAACCGGTCAGCAAAAGGTGCACTCGTAGCCACCAGCAGTCCGGCGGGCAGCAGCGCCAGGGCCATGCCCAAGGGCGTCCAACCCAGTACAGACTGCAGGAACATGGTGACGATGAACTGGAAGCTCAGGTAAGAACCGAAGAGTCCTACGGCGCTGAGGTTGGCCCTGGCTACCCAGCCTTCTTTGAGGATGCCGAAGCGGATCAGGGGGTGCTTCACCTTGTTCTCGATCACCGCGAAGGCCGCAAGAATGGCCGCAGATACTGCGAATCCGGCGATAGTTGCCACAGATCCCCAGCCCTGCTCGGGCGCTGAAACCAAGGTGTAGACCAGGCCGAGCATGCCCAGTGCGAGCGTCACGGCACCCCAGATGTCGTGCCCGCTGTTTTCAGCGGACGGCTTGTCTTTCGGAATGAACTTCATGCCCAGCAGGACTACCGCGACGGCGATCGGCACGGACACCAGGAACGTCCACCGCCAGCTCAGGCTGGTCATCAGGCCACCGACCACAAGGCCCAATGAGAAGCCACTGGCGCCGAATGTGGTGAAGATGGACAGAGCCTTGTTGCGCTCGCGGCCCTCGGCAAAGTTGGTAGTGATGATGGAGAAACCTGTTGGCGCGGTGAACGCTGCGGCAAGGCCCTTGACGAACCGGGTAGCGATCAGGATCGCGGGATCGTCCACCAGGCCACCCAGGAGTGAGGCTGCGGCGAACACCGCCAGGGCGATGAGGAATATGCGACGGCGGCCCAACAGGTCCGCGAGCCGGCCGCCCAGGAGCAGGAGGCTTCCGTACCCAAGGACGTAGGCGGACACGATCCACTGGAGGGAATCGGTTCCGAGGTTGAGTTCCTGTCCGATCGAAGGCAGGGCCACGCCAACCATGGAAACATCCAGCCCATCCAGGGCGAGGACGGTGCACACAACCATCAGCAGGAGCCACTGGGCGCGCGTCCAACGGACGGCTGAAACCACGGGTTCGGCGGATCTTTGAAGGGTGGTGGGTGATGTCATGCATCCAAGCTATATGACACGTCATTGAATGACAAGGAATATGACGCGGAATATTATGACGTGGATTCTAAAGGCGGAATGGACTAGAATCAGGGCATGGCAACGACGCGTGATCGCCAACTCGTTGAGCAGTGGCGCAGCATTCAGGACTCCTACTTCCGTACCGCAGGAGCCATCGACCGCGCCCTGGAAGCCAAGTTCGATATCGGCCTGAACGAGTTCGAAATCCTGGACCTCGTCGCCGAAAGCACGGACGCCGCTTGCCGCATGAAGTCTTTGGGGGAGCGCACGCCCATGACCCAAAGCGCTGTGTCCAAGGTGGTGGACAGACTCGAAAAAGCAGGTCTGGTCTCCCGCCAGACGTGCGCCGATGATCGTCGCTCCCTGTTTCTGGAGCTCACAGACGCAGGCCGCGCGCTGCATGAATCTGCTGCCGTGGAACACCGTGCGCTGCTCAAGGAAAACCTCGGGTAGGGCGTCCTCCCCGAACCTCAAGATCCCTTGAGCAAAAACTGAGGAAACCCTGCGCTTCGCTGGGGCCTGAAAGCCTTTATTTTCATTTTGATTCCCGCAACAATGGTGCTTGCACGCCAGGCTGGGGTTTGGTGCCGCTGGCTTTGGGGAGTGTTCTTGTGGGCAAGCATAGTGAATCTGACCGATATGTAGACTTGGTGCGCAGCGACGGCTTTCGTCGGATGCTCATCGCCGGAATCCTGGCAGCCGTAGCCTTTTTCGCTTTTGGTTTCCAACCCCTAAATTCCGTTTCTACCGGCTCCGTGGATGGTTCTGTGGCGCAAGGCGTCGTTGGACCTTTCTCGCTTGGCAGCCTTGTGCCGCCGGAAGCCGAAACCACAGTGATAGACACCATGCCCGAGCCGCCGGCCCAAGAGGCCGGCACGCCCATGGTCTACTTCGACCGCGCACTTGTCCGGACTGTGGCCAAGGACGGATCGTCCGGCCTGACGGTCGCTTCGTCCGGCTTGTCGCGTCCACCGGCCGGCAGCCTCTACGCGCCGCTTGAAGTCCTCAATCCGAGCTCTCCATACGGATACCGCTACAGTCCGTTGACCGGACTTCCCGGCGAATTCCACTGGGGCCAGGATTACGCCGCCGCATGCGGCACGCGCGTCTACGCCGCAGACGCCGGTGTTGTCAGGGCCGTCGGTTGGCACCCTTGGGGTGGAGGCAACCGTGTTGAGATTGAACATGGCAACGGCCTGGTCACTACCTACAACCACCTTCAAGGGATTGGTGTGACGCAGGGCCAGTCCGTGCGCGTCGGAGAAGTCATCGCCGAGGTAGGGACCACCGGATGGTCCACTGGGTGCCACCTGCACTTTGAGACGATCGTCAACGGCCTGCATACCAACCCCAACGGCTGGATCTATCTGCCTCTCCGGCAGATTGATCCGCTGCAGAACATCACCATGGTGAACTACCAGCCTGGAGTTGGAACAGGTGTCACTGCGTCGCCGCAGTGGGCCGTGCCGGTGTCAGACAGCAGTAATCGGGCCGTTATCGGTGGCGACGACGAACAGACCGTTGCTCCGCCGGTGACCACCCAGCCGAGCACTTCGAGCACTACGCCGCCTGCCACTTCGGGCACTACGGCACCGGCTACCCAGACGCCGCCTGCCACGCAAACGCCACCAGCTACCTCGACTCCTACGCAGACTGTTACACCTACACCCACGGCAACGCCTACGGTTACAGCGACGCCAACGCCTACGGCCACGGCGACGCCAAGCCCGACGGCGACTTCCACACCGACGCCCACACCGACGTCCACCACAACGACACCCGGCACGACGACCACTGCGCCCAGCACGACGCCTGCGGTTCCCAACACCGCCACCGCGCCAGCCTTCGTCGAGCCCGTGGCGCCCGTCGCTCCAGCGGCGCCCGCTGATCCGGCTCCTGCTCCGGTAGCCCCTGCACCCGCACCCGTCGTGGTTGCACCGGCCCCCGTGGTTGTTGAGCCAGCGCCTGTGGTTGTTGCACCAGAGCCCGTGCTGGTTGCTCCCGCCCCGGTTGCGGTCACTCAGACCGTGGAGCCCGTGGCTCCGGTGCCGGCGGCTCCTGTTCCGGCGCCGAGCCCCGTCGCTGTGCTTCCATCAACTACTCCGGCAGTGGTCCTTCCGCCTGGATATGTCCTCGTTGGCCCGGACATGGTCCAGCGGCCGGACGGCGTGATCGTGCCGTTGTCTACGCTCATCCTTCCCGCGTCATAAGCCGGCGAGTAGGTACCCCTACGTTTCATGGCTTGGGCAGCTCCCCGTAAGCTCGATGGCGGCAATCCCGCCAGACGACGTCGTCAGGAAGCGATCACATGAGAACCCTCTACAGCATTCCCCTCACCTTCAATGATGGCTCTGAAGCAGACTTTGGACGCTTTGAAGGGAAGGCGGTCCTGGTGGTGAACGTCGCCTCCAAATGCGGCTACACCCGCCAGTATGCGGGCCTTGAGGAGCTCTACGGGAAGTACCGCGAGGACGGCCTTGAAGTCCTTGGCGTCCCCTGCAATCAGTTTGGTGGCCAGGAGCCCGGAGCTGACGAGGAAATCGCGGAGTTCTGCGAACGCAACTTTGGCGTCTCATTCCCACTCACCAGCAAGGCCAACGTGCTGGGCAAAGAGCAGCATCCGTTGTTTGCCGAGCTGACCCGGGATGAATCCGGGCAGCCGGTCAAGGTCAAGTGGAACTTTGAGAAGTTCGTCATAAACCGTGACGGCGAGCTGGTTGCAAGGTTCCCCTCCGCGGTAGAACCTGACGCGCAGGAATTGGTTGACGCCGTTGAAAAGGCGTTGTCATAAGAGTGGTCGATCTCGAAAGGAGAAAGTAATTTTCCAACATTCCGCCAGCAGTTAGCCTGTTGTTGGCTTGCTGTCTGGTTGGATTGGCAGTACTGGAATGACACGGGGGACACCGTCTCCCACCAAACGCTAAGGCAGCTATGGAGCTCATCGAGGCCGAGTACCCCAAACCAGGTCATGTGCTTTTGCACTTGAGCGATCTTCACCTGGTGGCCGGTCCAGGCACGCTCCACGGGTCTGTTGACAGCGCTGCCAGGCTGCAGGAGATCTGCGATCAGATCATTGCCTCCAAGATCAAGCCAGAGGCCATCATTTTCACGGGAGACCTTGCGGACAAGGGCGAATTCCAAGCCTACAAGCGCCTCCGGGACATGATTGAGCCGGTGTGCGATTCGCTGGGAGCAAAGGCCATTTGGGCCATGGGCAACCACGACGACCGCGCGAACTTCCGCTCTGCGTTCCTGGATGCCTCCGCCGTGAGCAGGCCCGAGGATCCCGTGGACCGCAGCTACTTCGTCAATGGGCTCCGGATCATTACCTTGGACACCACGGTCCCCGGACACCACTATGGCGAGTTGTCCGAATCGCAGCTTCAGTGGCTGGCTGCAGAGTTGGCCACTCCCGCCCCGGACGGCACCATCCTTGCCCTGCACCACCCGCCGGTCCCGTGCGTCCAGGACCTCGCAGTGTTGGTGGAGTTGCGCGGCCAAGCCGCCCTGGCCGCCGTCGTCCGCAATTCCGATGTCCGTACCATCCTGGCCGGTCACCTGCATTACTCCACGACGGCGGGCTTCGCCGGCATCCCGGTGTCGGTTGCCTCGGCGACCTGTTACACGCAGGACCTCGGCGTGCGCGCCGGCGGACAGCGGGGCCGGGACGGTGCCCAGTCCTACAACATGGTGCACGTCTACGAGCACACGATCGTGCATTCGGTTGTCCCCATGTCCGGTGGCGTCACTGTTGGCGAGCCGGTGGACGCGGCCGAAGTGCAGCGCCGCCTCACCGAAGCCGGCATCCGGATTCCGAGCCGTTCGCGGCGGGTACCAGCCCCGACGTCGCAGGAACTCGTCTCCCATTCGCGACACCGGGACTGACCCAGGGCTTCTATTTCTCCCAGGGGGCTTTGACGGGGAAGTATTTCTCCAGGAAGTCGGTCACCAGCTCCGCCCGTTCGTCCGCTTCAACCTCAGGGAAGCTGCCATCGTTGAGGCAGAAGAGATCCATGTGCCGTTTGGCCAGCAGCTTCGGGAGGTAATGGAGTCCAGACCACAGCGTGGTATCCACATAGCGGACCTTGGCATTGGTCTGGGTCACTGCCTTGCCGGTGAGCAGCGCGTAGTAGTGGTAGAACGAGTTGGTTACTGAGATGTTGTCCGCCGCACGGAAGCGGCTGGCCGCGGTCTTGGAGAACTCAGCAGGGAATTCGTGCTCCATCTGGGCCACCACGCTCCGGCGCAGGGGAGCGGCCGTGTGTTCCAGGTGCCTGGTGGTGATGCGTCCGAAGCGTTCCCACAGCAGCTTGCGGTTAACGCGGGCAGCGTTCTCGAAGCCACTGCGTTCGGCATCGTTCTCGCCGAGCCCAATGCGGGTGTCAGCCTCGATGAACTTGGTGATTCCGCCGGGTGTGAAGAACATGTCCGGGCCCACGGGACGGCCGAAGAACATGTCGTCGTTGGAGTAGAGGAAGTGTTCGGACAATCCCTCGATATGGTGCAGCTGGCACTCCACTGCTTGCGAGTTGTGGGTGGGCAATACCGACGGATCCGCGAAGAACTCCTCGCTGCGCACGATCGTGACCGAGGGATGGTCGGCCAGCCATGCCGGGGTAGGCGAATCGGTGGCGATGAAGATCCGGCGGACCCATGGTGCGAACATGTGGACCGAGCGCAGCGCATACTTCAGCTCGTTGATCTGCCGGAAACGGGCCTCATGGTCGTCGCCCTCGCCGAGGACAGCCCCGGCCTGCTGGGCGCGCCTCCTGGCGATGTATTCGGGGTCGCTGCCATCCACCCACGAGAAGACGATGTCGATGTCGAAGTCGATGTCGCTGGCGTGGTCCGCAAACATGTTCTCGATGGTCGGCCAGGTGAGGCCGTGCCGTTGCACGGTACCGCGAACGGCGTCCTGGCGCAGCATGGTACGCCGGGTCAGGGAATTCTCCACGGGGAGTTCAAGGTGGTCGCCTTCGAACCTCCACAGTTCCAACTGGACACCGAGGGCCGGGCCGTACCAAAGCCCGCCGCCGAGTTCCACCCTGGGCCGGTACAGACGGAAGATCCGTGCCTTCCGGTTGGCCGAGAGTTCGCCGTCAGCCACCAGGACCGAGGCTTTCTTCTTGGCATCAACAGTCATGGAGTAGAACGGCTCATTGCGGAAGGCGGCAACCAGTGCTTCGCGAACGTCCTTGCGCGACTCCCAGTCGACCGCGATGACCGGCCTTTCGTCGTTGCCGCGAACCAGGATGAAGTCCACGCCGGCGGCGTCCAAAGCGGCGCGGATGGCCAGGAGGTCGGCAACCATTGCCTGCTGGGGCGTGAGGTCACCGTTAAGCAGGGCGTACCGCCCGCGGTGACGGACGACGTCGGACCTGTGCTTCAGGTGGGCAACGACGGCAGGTGAGACCGCCTCGGCGATCGCATCTTCCTCTACGGTGGGGCTGCCGTGGTAAATCGGATCGACCTGTGCTTGCGTGATGGCTTTTCTCCGTACTGTTGTGAGTCGTTTCTGGGGAATGCGGGAGTCTAGATGTCCAGGGCCTCGCGCCAGCTGCGCAGGAAGGCTCCGCCGGCGTCGTCGTGAATGACGTCGTCCGCCAGCTCGAGGTCAGCGGCGGTAAGAATGGTGTAAGGCTTCACCGGAACGCCGTCTGCGGGCCGGACGTCCACGTGCTTCACATCGTGGTCGTTGTGGTGAAGCCAGTCTGCCATGGCGTAGTCCGTACGGGAATCACCCACGGTGCGCCAGGAGAGCGGGGTGATCCCTTGGGCGGCCAACATTTCCACTGCCCGGCTGGCGCCAAGGTCCTTTCCCAAGCGGACGGATTCGATGTCCGTGGAAATGATGGTGGGGTCCAGGCGGTAGTCCACGGTGTCATCGGATTCAGGGGCGTGGTGGTCCAGGATGGCTGCGTTCAGGCCGTGACGGTCCATGATGTTCAAGGCATCGGCGTCGAAGAGTTTTTGCTCGGCCAGGTAATCTTCGCTGGCCACCTCAACGTGCTGCTCAACGGAGACCATGGCGCGCTTGGTCTCATCGAAGAACATGTGCGCGGAGTATTCCTCGGCCACGAGCCTGCGGATGTCATCCCCGTATGCCTTGGGCACGGCGAGCTCGTGGTCCACGTGGATGGGTCCGGGGCCGGAAGCGGTGTAGCTGAACCAGACGGCACCCTTTTCGCAGATGGCGTGGATGATGGTCCCGGCCGGCATCCCGGCCTCGATCATCGGCCCCATGACCTGTTCGCTGATGAAGGCGTCCGAGCGGCCCGTGTTGAAGATGACGGGGATGCCGGCCGAAGCCAGCGCCACGAGGTCCGCGATGATATCCGGCTTGACGTCGCGCGTCACAGGGCTGGCGATGGGGCCGTCGACGTCCAGCAGCAGCGCGAGGGCTGGGGCCGTATGGGCAGCGGTCCGGTCGGTACCTTGGAGCGATTGAGTCATGCCCCTATTCTGTCAGTCCCCGAGGTGTGCATCACAGCTATGACGCCTGACGTCCGATAGTCACCGTTTGGCCACAACCTGCATGTGCCGGGGGTCACAAGTTCCGTTAGCGCAGCAACTTCCATAGGCTTGCAGGGTGATCTTCAAAGCTGTGGGCGAGGGACGCCCGTACCCTGACCATGGATATTCCGCGCCGCGTGACTGGGCTGCCCTTCCACCGCGGCCCGTTCGCCTCGATGAACTTGTCACCACCAAGCGCACCCTGGATCTGGAGGCATTGCTCGCAGAAGATTCAACATTTTTTGGGGATCTGTTCCCGCACGTGGTCCAGTATCAGGGCGTGCTGTACCTCGAAGATGGGCTCCACCGGGCAGTCCGCACCGCGCTCCACCAGAGGACGGCCATCCACGCACGCGTGCTGGTGATCGATGGCTAGGCAGCCCAAGCGTCCCAAAGATGTGACGCAGTTGCACGGGCACCATGTGGTGACCGGACCTGAGCTTCGCGCGACGTTCGCCGAGGACGCCCGTGCGCAGCGCAGCCGTTTCCGGCGCCGCGTCTTCCACGCCATTGTCCTTGTCCTGCTGGTTGGTGTCATTGCTGCCGGAGCAGTTGGTGCCTGGGCGATCATGAACGGTGTCATAAGGATTCCCACGGCGATCGCCAGCAAAGCGCCCACCAGCCTCTGCCCTGCCACGACGTTCGACTACGTACCGAACGAAACCGTGAACATCAAGGTCTTCAATGCCACCTCGCGGGCTGGGCTGGCTACTACTGTTGCCGACGAGTTCAAAGCACGGGGATACAAGGTCCTATCCGTGGACAACAGCGACACCGCGTACTCGGGGATCGGCGTGGTGGTCTCGGGAGTAAAGGGCCAGGCGGCTGCATTCAACGTCCAGCGGAATGTGGCCGGAACGGATTACTTCCAGGACAACCGCGAGGACGAATCAGTGGACCTCGTCCTCACCCGGGGATATCAAGGCTTGGTGGAACCGCAACTCGTGGATCAAACTCCAGGCAAGCTCGGCTGTCCGCGCGAGGACCTGAGGATCGCGGATAGCTCCCGGTGGCCGATCATCCCCACCCGCCCGGCTCAGTAGGAGGCGCGGCTCGATTTTCGCCACTCGAAGTGGTGGGCGATGCCCGGATTTGGGTGTCGCCGCTCTGTTGCTGTGGCGTTATCCGGCCAAGGTGTCCGGGACTGCACTATCCACGCGGACGGGCTTGCCCGCCTCGTCGAACTGCGCTCCCGCACCTAGCTGGATGAATCGCACCGTTTGCGCCGTCTGGAGCTCGACGTCGGAGGCTGGGGCAGGCGCCGGAGTCTCGCCGTCGGGCGTTCGATTGCGTCGTGCGGCACTGGCAGACAGTGTGCCGTGAATGAGCCGCGCCAACTGGGCGACGTCCGTGTCCGGGAGGTAGCCCTGCCGGACGCCGTCAGTCAGGATGTCCTGGAGGAGCAGGTTGAGGTCGCCCACGTGATCCGCGAGCTTCGCGAACGAGGCCGGGGAAAGAACGGCCGCCATCGCTGGGCCTGGCGGGAGGTGCCGGCGGCTGAGGTCCTCCACCTGGGCGCGGACATAGAGGGCCAGCCTGTCCACTGGATTTTCAAGAGCTGCCAGCGAATCGCGAAGGTCTACGATGAAACGCTCGGTTTCGTCCAGCGCGTACGCAATGAGCAACTGCTCCATGTCTGCGTAGTAGTTATAAACGGCGGTGCGGCCAACGCCTGCATGGCGCGCGACGTCCGTCATGGTGAGGCCAGGCAGGCCGTGGGTAAAGAGGAGTTCACCGAAGGCGGTCAGAATACGGCGTTGGGTCTCGGCGCGTTGGGCAGCATTCGTGGCGGCCGTGATCCTAGGCATATAGACACTTTACAGTGATGTGTCACCAAGTCCCGCCGGTTTGTTGGTCTAAATGAACGTAGGCGTGTCTACAGCTGTGCTGTAGACACGCCTACCCCAATCAGGGCAAGAATGATGACTCTTAGCTCTGACTCGAAGTCACGTGCAGTCCCGGTGTCAGTGGGAGAAGTCTGCTGAGATCTCGGCGAGGGTGCGCCCCTTCGTCTCAGGCGCGAGCCATTGCGAGAGGACTGCGCCGAGCAATGCGACGGCGGCGGCCACGACCATGGTTGCGCCCATGCCGATGTTGGCGATCGCCCAGGGCAGGGCGAAGGTGCCGAGTGCGGCTCCGATGCGGCTGAAGGACGCGGCGAAGCCCATGCCGACGCCACGCAGGTGGCCGGGGAATACCTCGGCCGGATAGACCTGGGTCATCGTGGTGTAGCCGGCATTGAAGTAGGAGAAGGCGAGAAACAGGACGAGCACGAGGAGCGCTGGTGCATTCCCCCAGACTCCGATGACCAGCAGGATGCCCGCGCAGAGCCACTGCCCGGGCACAGTGAGGATTCGGCGGCCGAGCTTGTCAATCAGAAGTACGCTGGTGACCACGCCCGCGACCGCAAGTGCGGACAGGCCGACTCCACCGGCCCAGCCGCCGCCGAAGCCGAATTGGTTGAGCACCTCGTCGGCGAAGGTCGCGATCGCGAAGTACGGAGTGACCGCGCAGAACCAAAAACCTGCAGTGAAGACGGTGGCGCGCCAGTACTGCCTGGAGAACAGCATGCCGAAGGAGGCGTTCTTGATTTTGGTCCCACTCTTCGCGGCTTCGGCCTCCTGGATCATCCTCAGATCCATCTCTCCGGTGATGCTGTCGTGCATCTGGGGCGATTCGACGTATCTGCGTGCGATCGCTAGTGCTTCCTGATGCCGTCCCTTCGTGATGAGCCAGCTCGGCGACTCGGGGAGGCCCATGCGGGCGAGGAACAGGACGAGTGCGAGTACCGTGCTCGTGCCGAGTACTAGGCGCCAGGGGGTGCCGGCGTCGTGCAGGAGCGTGCCGATGATGAATGCCATCATGAAACCGACGTACCAGGCGATCAGAGTCAGCCCGAGCAAACGCCCGCGGAGCTTCGGAGGGGAGAACTCTGATAGCAATGGCCCACCGATTGAGTACTCTCCTCCGATCGCGACGCCCATTAAGAACCGGATGGCGGCCAGCTGGATCACGGCCCCGTCTCCGGAAGTTACGAAGAACTGGGCCGCTGAGGCGACCAGGAACAGGCCCATGTCAACGAGGAACATGGGCTTGCGTCCGAACTTGTCAGTAGCCCAGCCGGCAAGCGGGGAGCCTACGAAGATACCAACCAGTGGGCCTGCAGCGATCATGCCCAGCGATAGTGCGTCGAGCTGGAGATCTGACCGCATGAGTCCGGTGACAGGGCCGATGATTCCGAGAATGTAACCGTCGAGGAACATCCCGCCGATGAAGACCGCGACAAGCCGCACCATGAAGCGGCGTTTGAACTTGGAGCTGGTCTCTTTTGGTATGGGGGTGTCGACGGAGGCCGTCGTCTTGGTCGGATGGATCATTGAGATTTGTTCCCTTCTGGCTTCAGCGCAAACCGCTGACGGCACCAGAGCGCCGTTGCTTAGATGCTCGGACAGCCGCAGCCCTTAGCGCCCGGTGGACGATGCCGGCTGGCTCGATGCCAGCCGACATGGCCGCGGGACGCGAGATGATTTCGGCGTCGTCATGTATCACTGCTTTTCGAGATTCATATGCCAAGGCCTTCGTTACCAGCGCCCTTGTGCCGACCCATCGAGATCACGACCTATAGTCGAGGTCGGCAAACTGTGACATATGACTCATATATCAGAACTCTAAAGGTGTGATGCGCCACAGTCAAGAGTTTGAGAAGGCGTGGACGCTTGGAGAGCCATTGTTTCTGAGGCCGTTGACCTCGTTAAATTTCTGTGATTCGTTTCGTTTGCGAGCGGGACTGCAACTCACAGCACGGGGAATCCACGAGGGACAAGTGGCACATTCATTTGCAAAGAACGCCCGAGGAGAAACGTTTGGTTCGGCCATGGATGCCGCTTTCCCAGACGATGAGCCAGATCTGATCAGGGCCGTTGGCGACGGAGGAACCGTGATCGGTACCAGGACGGTCGGACGCCCAGCTCCGACTTCGACCCGAAAATCTATAGGTGCCGGTGTCCGAATCGGGATCTATTTGTGGACGCTACTTATCAGGGCGCGAGCGGAATCCCAGCCGCACCAATGTTGTGGGGTGATAGAGGACCCTTGATGGGATTGCAAGGGCTCGGCTCGGATGCAAGAGGAAATTCAGGGAGTCTTTGCTGTCAGGTTTTTCGGCATATGGAGGCTGGAACCGAGGGGTGTCAGGCTCGTGTACTCATTGGATCCCACAAGGGGATCCTTCACCGGCCGCGATTGCTTGGACGGGTGGCAGCATTCCTTGAGCTGCTGCAGCTGAACGCGCGACGATGAGCGTCGGATCGACGATCTCTTGACTGGCAATGCGTGCATCCAGCTCTCGCACGGGCCTACGGACCAGGCGAACTTGCTCGGCTGGGTCAGACTGGTCGGCGTGACCTTCAGTTGTACCCGAAGTGCAGATAAAAACGTGTACGGGCCAAGCTGAGCGACCCGGATTCATGTAGTAGAGGTGGAGGGGTTGGAGATCCTTGGCTATAAGCCCGGTCTCCTCCTCGAGCTCTCGAAGCGCGGCCGACTGTGGCGGCTCGCCTGCTTGTCCAGCTCCAGCAGGCAGGTCGTAGATCCAACGCCCGATGGGGTATCGGTACTGACGGGTGAGCAAGACAGCGTCGCCGTCCACGACCAGTGTCGCCACCGCAAACGGAATGCTTTCGTCGACCTCGTACCGTGCTTCTGATCCGTCGGCGAGGACGACCGTGTGTTCGACTAACCTAACCCGGCCCTGGTGCGACACGCGCCGGCCCAGCGTGGTCCACGTTTGTTCCGGTTCTCCCATCCGACCACGGTATCAACGAAGCAGTTCGCGCCCATTAGCCGATCCTTTACCGGACGTCCGGGTTCCAAGAAGTGAGATGGGGCGGCGCATCCAGACGTCAGCTGAGGTGCGCGAGCAGACGACGCTCGACACGTTCCATGACCCCCAGGAAGGTAGACTCGTCGCCATAGGCCCGGGTAATGATGAGTCCACCCTGGATCATGGCAACGACGTCCAATGCGTTCTCGTGCGCATCCCCGGCGTTAAGCCCGCCGCGCTGCAGCAGGGCGGCCAACGCGTCAACCCAGTCCACGAAGTAGGCCTTGACCTCACCGGCGAACGTCTCCTTCTCCTCGCCGAGTGTCATTGCGGCGAAAAGGCAGACATTCTCGCGGGAGACGAAGTAGTCAGCGACCGCCTTAGTCATGGCCGAGACCGCCTCAGCGGCGTCTGTTGCGGAACGAAGCGGGGCGAAAACCTCATCCTCGAACCAGTCGCCCACCTGGTCCAGCACGGCCCTGGCCATGTCTGTCTTCCCCTCCGGGAAGAAGTGGTACAAGCTGCCGCGACCGATCCCGGCCTCCTGCTGGATGACAGACAGGGAGCTGCTCTCAAACCCTCGCCGGCGGAAGACACCGGCGAGGGCGCGCACGGCGTCCGGGCGTTCGAGGAGGGTGCGTGGCATTACAGTCCGAGTTCGCTCAGGCCGGGGTGATCCGCGGGGCGGGGCCCGGAGGTGTCCCAGAAGAACTTGCGGTCCGACTCGTTGATGGCGAGGTCGTTGATGCTCGCGTGTCGGTGTGTCATGAGTCCATCCTTGTCGAAGTGCCAGTTCTCGTTGCCGTATGCGCGGAACCACTGGCCTGCGGCGTCATGGTACTCGTACGCGAAGCGGACGGCAATGACGTCGTCGGTGTAGGCCCACAATTCCTTGATGAGCCGGTAGTCGAGCTCGCGCTCCCACTTGTCGGCGAGGAATTCGACGATGGCGGCGCGACCCTGCACAAACGTCGACCGATTGCGCCACCAACTGTTCTCGCTGTACGCGAGGGAAATGCGCTCGGGATCACGAGTATTCCAGCCGTCCTCGGCTGCACGGACCTTCTGGATAGCGGTTTCTTCGGTATAGGGAGGCAGAGGGGGACGAGACATAGTGGGTTCCTTCGCAAGCTAAGTTGTATCGATTGGTACAAGCTGTACTAAACAGTACAGCTTTTGGGTAATGGGCGTCAACCTCTTTCCCGACATGAGTCGTAAACCAGCGGCTACCAAAGCTGGGTGGCAGCCTCTAGGATCTGAACTTGCTGCGCGTGGATGCCTTCTTGATTTCATCTCTCCGCGGTTCTTCGCTATATCTTCCAGCGAGGCCCAGACGCAGGAAGTTGCCGACCGATTGTTCGCTTTGCAACACGAGGGCGCCCTTCATTATGAGACTGGTCGAACACGGCAGCCGGAATAGGCGCTCACGCCGAGTGACCACGCGCGCACTGTCCGACTGGCCGGCACTGCTCACGGCCCTTACGACGCGGCTGGTCAAGTCGTAGCCGGGTTCTACATCCTGAACGCGACCGATATCGACGAAGCGATAGACGCGCCACTGCACGCTAGCGGGCTGAGCTAATGCGCCAAATAGCGCCGCCACTTATCGCCGAAAGTCACAAAAATGAGCTGCTGCAACCGTCGGGCTCGCTGAGCCAGTGAGACGTCTCGAATCCTAAGGGTTACGACGCGTAACCTACCGCCGGTCTTTCCGGCTAGGTAGACCCGGGCGGTGAAAGCTGCCTCAAATGTTCTTCATTGTCATGGGTTCTCTGCCGGAGGAGACTTGGGGCGACGGCATCCAATCTCGGGCCGCCCACGGGGCCACCCGGCTGCGGGGCCTCACAGAACCTTGTAGCGGCTGGTGGATCAATGAGTTCTGTGACAGCGCTCGAAAAGGCCGCTCAGCGGTCACGCCATCTCGTGCCCTTGGTGACTGTCGCCCTGATTGGATGTCTCGGCGGCTGCGAATATGAACCCGATAACGTCCCCCTCCCGTCCGCCAGTTCTCCGACTACGGAGGCCCGCACGGTCCCGCCGCTGCCAGAGAGTCGCGACACCGGCACGGTCCCACCGCTGCCGGAGAGCGGCGACGTCGACGCCGGCACATACCTCGTCCCCGTCGCCGGCTACACGGAACCTTTCAAGATCACCGTGCCAGACGGCTGGTTTGCTCTCGACGGCCACAGCCTGGGCAAGGACGACCCGGATCACCCGGCTGAATGGGCCGTCTACATAACTCTTTCGCGCGCGTACTATGTGGCGAAGGACGCATGCACCTGGAGGGGCGCCCTTGCCGATTCCGGTCCGTCGGCCGAGGCCTTCGTTGACGCGATGGCGGCGCAGTCGTCAACGGCAAGCACCCCTCCCGCCAAGGTCATGGTAGGCAATTACTCCGGCTTCGAGTTCGACCACTCCGTCGAGGGCAACGTGGACATCACAGCCTGCAACGGCGGTCAGTTATGCATCCACTCAGAAGATACACAACGCTGCTCACGCTGGTACTTAACTCGGAATGAACACGAAACCTACCGGGTGGTCGACCTGAACGGCCAGCGGGCTGTCGCCGCGGTGAGCCATATCGACGAATCGATCAATCCGGAGCTGATGAGGGAGGCACGCGCCGTCTTCGACTCGATCGTGTTCTAGTCCGATAAGTGACCATCTGATCCGATAGGCGATCCCGCCAACGGGCGCCGGCTCCTTCTCTGAACCCACCTGCATGTCTTTGAGCAAGACTCCCTTATGACCGTAAAGCTGCAGGACTGTGAAGTCTCGATCTCGACGGATACCTCTCGACCTAGCTCGGTCATATGCTCACAATAGAGACGTCAGCTCCGCCAGCGCTGGATTCACCGTCGGGTAAGGGATCCCGCAACGGGACGGCAGCGCTAAACCAACTGCCTAGCCACTGGGTTTCTGTACTTCAAACGATTCGCTGGCGAACGTCCCTGAGGGACTTGATGCCTTCGTGACGAAGGATCCTAACCGTCATGAAGACCACCAAAGCATGCAGGAGGACCAAGCCAAACGTGCCGCCAAATTCGCTGAGGAACACCGCCATCATCGCGATGGACATCAATGAGTAGACGATGGCAGCAACCAGCGGTGCCGGGCTCATCGTGCCCAATCCGCGTAAATTCCAGATTCCAATGAAGAGGCCCGCAAGGGACAACACACTGAATCCCACGATCACAGCCACAACGGTTGCGATCCAACCGACAGGTACGTGTTTTCCCGCTGCCTGGTAGTCCAGGAATTGCCCATTGATCTCAACCGTATTCGCGACAGTTATCCATGCCGTGAACAGTCCGAACATCAAATCGACGAAGCCCAGACAGTAACGCCTGAACCTCGTCGCTCCATCCGGAAGTGTATCTCGCCGACTGCGCTGTCCGTTCTTGTGAGCATGGCGTACAACAAGCCGCGCCCGTAGCCTTTGAGCTCGCCGCTTACCATGTGTGTTCACAGCAAATCTGATGCGACGATCGTTGGAAACCGCCCCTTCCCGGGAGCATGAGGTGTAGACAAACTCGCGTAACATCGTGGGAACCGGACACTAATTCATGAGGGGGACTGTTGCGGGCAACGGTCAAGGATGTGGCGCGCCGGGCGGGGGTGTCGCCGAAAACCGTCTCGAACGTCATGAACGGAATCGTGCCGGTCAGCGCTCCAACGCGGCTCAGGGTTGAGCAGGCCATGCAGGAGCTCGACTACGTTCCCAACCTTTCCGCGCGCGGGCTCCGCAACGGCCGTTCGGGCGTCATCGCTTTGGCGCTGCCGGACCTGGCAACTCCGTTCTCCGCTGAAATGGCCCAGAGCATTGTGGAAGTGGCCCACGAGCAGGGCTGGAGCGTCCAGATCGAGGAAACAGGTTCCGATCCGCAGCGTGAGCAGGAGCTGATGACCCGGGCGCGCTCCAACCTCATCGACGGGCTAATTCTCAACCCGGTGGTGCTGGATGAAAGTGCCGTCAAGGTTGGCGTGGCCTTGCCTCCCGTTGTGCTGTTGGGTGAAGTGGCCCAGGAGCTTGCGGACCGCGTTTACGTGGACAGTTTCGCAGCGGCGCGGGATATGACGTTGGCCCTGGCCAAATCCGGGCGTCGGCGTATCGCGGTGTTGGGCATTAACAAGACCAGGCAGTCTGCCACCTCGATTCAACGGAGGCGGGGTTACGAGGCCGCCCTCCAGATCCTCGGGATCCCGCGCGATGAATCCTTGCTGATTTCGTGCGGACTGTGGACGCCTGGATCTGCAGCCGAATCACTGGCCCGCTATCTGGATTCCAACCCGCTGCCGGAGGCGTTATTTTGCTTCACGGATTCGCTGGCCATTGGCGCCCTCAATGCGCTGTGGAAGAGGGGCGTTCGTGTCCCTGAGGACATCGCTGTGGCCGGATTCGACGACGTCACGGACGGGCGCTACGCCGTTCCCTCGCTGACTACCGTGTCTTTCGACAAGCGGACCATCGCCACCGAAGCGCTGCGCCTCCTCACTGAGCGCATGGCGGACAGGACCCACGGACAACGTGTCGTCACGGTGGACTACACCATTGTTGAGCGGGACAGCACCCGCTAAGCGGTCTCTGACATTTAACTGTGCGCGCTAACAATTTCTCTTGCCTCAATTTTTACAACGATGTAATGTGAGAGCCGCGTCACCCCCGGGCCACCCTTTTACCCGGCAGTGGGGATGCACCGAAGCCGGATTTGCGCAGCAGTTGTGTCCTTTCAGCGGACCCTTCCAAAGGAGTGACGGGTGAAGCAGTTTGAATCTTTGACCGGGAAACAGTTGTCCCGGAGACAGTTATTGACGGGATCGGCCCTCCTCGGAGGCGGGCTTCTGGCCACTAGCCTCACAGGCTGTGGAGGTGCGGCCCAAGCCACCGGCGTCAGGGAGATCGGCTTCTGGCATCTCTTGTCCGGCGGGGACGGTACCAAGATGCAAACGATGATCGCCAATGCCAACCAAGCCAATCCCGGCTTCAAGGTGCACCCCACCGTGTTGGCATGGGGCCCGCCGTACTACACCAAGCTGGCCATGGCATCTGCCGGGGGCCGACCTCCAGAGGTAGCCATTATGCATGCCAGCCGAGTCCCGGGATATGCCCCGGGCGGCCTCATAGAGCCTTGGGATCTGGGGCTGCTGGCGGAGAATGGCATCACGCCGGAGAACTTCGCGCCGCGCATCTGGGAAAAGGGCCAGCAAGGCGGAAAAGTCTTCTCCCTGGCGCTGGACTCCCACCCGTTCATCATGTTTTACAACACTGACGTCGCCGCCAAAGCGGGGCTCCTGGAAGGCGATGGCCAGTTGCACGAGGTCAGTTCGCCGAACGAGTTCAAGGCCATGGCACTGGAGATGCAAAAGGTCACCAAGGCACATGGATTGTCCTTTGGCTACCTGAACCTGGGCTCGCAGATGTGGCGGCTGTTCTACACGCTCTATAAGCAGCATGGAGCGGAAATTGTCCTCACGCCCGGACGGCAGATGGAGGCGGATAGGGACGCTGCGATCGAATCGCTGGAATTCATGGCCTCGCTCTTCGACGACACCATCGCGGCCAAGAGCGGCGACATCAACACCGGTATTGCAGAATTCGTCCGTGGCGATTCGGGAATGCTCTTCAGTGGAGGCTGGGAACTGCCCACCATGAAGAAAGCAAAGTTGCCGGTTGACGCCGTCACCATCCCGACTCTTTATGGGACGCCCGCCTCGTACGCCGACTCTCATTCCTTCGTCCTCCCGCGCCAGCTCGTGGTGGATGAAGTGAAGCGGAAGGATGCGTACAAGTTCGTCAGTGACGTTCTGAAGGGTTCGCTGTTGTGGGCTGAGGCAGGCCATATCCCGGCGTTCCAGCCCGTGGTTCAGTCGCCAGCCTACGGCCAGCTCACGCCTCAGATCCACTACGCCAACGCGGCGGACATCATCGCCTACGATCCCGAGGCGTGGTTCAGCGGCTCCGGCTCTGACTGGCAGACCTACTTTGCCGAGCATATCCAGAACGTGCTTCTGGGGCGTGACAAAGCAAGCGCCGGGTGGGATGGCTTCGTGGCCCGCACCAACGACCTTCTATCCCGTCCCAATCCGGTCTGACCGGGACCAGCGCACCGAGCGACAAAGGAGTCCTTCATGAGTTCCTCTACACTGTCCCGGCAGACCAGCCAACCACGGACAACACCCAGCCCAGGCATCAAGTCCGGGCTATCTCTCCGAAGAAGAAGGGACACCCTGAACGGGTGGGCATTTGCAGCACCCTTCCTGGTGTTCTTCCTCGTCTTCCTCGTTTGGCCCATTCTGTACGGCTTTTACATGAGCCTCACGGGCAAATCCCTGACAGGCGCCAACGACGCTCTCATCGGTTTTTCCAACTACGCCGAAGCCTTTGCCGATGCCGGCATGTGGCGTTCACTGGGCAACACGTTGTACTTCACAGTCATCAGTACAGTTCCCTTGGTGCTGGTTGCGTTGGTCATGGCGGCGCTGTTGAACATCGGCCTTCCAGCCCAGTGGCTGTGGCGGCTCTCCTACTTTGCCCCGTTCCTGTTGGCGTCCACGGTTGTGTCGTTGTTCTTCGTCTGGATGTACAACCCGCAGCTCGGCCTGATCAACGATTTCCTGTCAAAGTTCGGCATCGCAAAAGTGGGGTGGCTTAACGATCCCAATGTGGCCATGTGGTCAATCGTGATCGCGACACTCTGGTGGACTGTTGGCTTCAACTTCCTGCTCTACCTGGCGGCAATGCAGAACATCCCCGTCCAGCACTACGAAGCAGCGTCACTGGACGGTGCCGGCGCCTGGCGGCAATTCTTCTCCATTACTCTTCCGCAGCTCACGCCCACCACCGTGATGATTGTGTTGCTCCAGATCCTGGCTTCCCTGAAGGTCTTTGACCAGATTTACCAGATGACAGCCGGGGGTCCGGGCGGATCTACCCGTCCCGTGGTCCAGTACATCTTCGAAACCGGGTTCACCGGATACCGGCTGGGATATTCCGCAGCTATCTCCTACATCTTCTTCGGACTGATCGTGCTGGTTTCCGCGCTGCAGTTCGTCATCACCCGCCGCAGGAGCGCATAGCCATGGCAATCACCACCCTCACCCGTTCGACCCCAGCCACCGGTAACCGCCAAGTCATACGGCAGCCGCGCAAAAAACTGACAGTGGGCAAGATCGCGGCAGTCACGGCCGCCGCCTTCATTGCCGTCCTCTGGCTGATCCCGTTCGCCTGGGCCACGGTTACTGCGTTCAAGTCCGAAGCGGATGCGTCAGCGTCCAAGATCAGCTGGGTTCCGCCGTCGGGCTTTACCTTTGACGCTTTCGTCAACGTGTTCCAGGCAGGGAACATCCCGCTCTGGACGTGGAACTCGCTCTACACCTCCGCGGCCATTACGGCAATCACACTGGTGATCTCCGCCCTCATCGCTTACGCACTCTCCAGGATCGAGTTCAAAGGCAAGAAGGTTCTGATGGTCGTGATCATCGCGGCCATCATTGTCCCGCCACCCGTGCTGATGATTCCGCTGTTTTACCAAATGCTCGCGTTCAAAATGATCGATACCTCATGGGCAATCATCCTGCCGCAGGTGATTCACCCTGCCATGGTGTTTGTCCTCAAGAAATTCTTCGACCAGATCCCGCATGAACTGGAAGAAGCGGCAGTGATGGACGGTGCCAGTCGTCTCCGGATCTTCCTGCAGATCATCCTGCCGTTGTCCCGGCCCATCCTGGCCGCCGTCGCGATCTTCGTGTTCATCGGTGCGTGGAACAACTTCCTGTGGCCGTTCATCTCCACCAACGACGACTCCCTTCTGACCCTCCCGGTGGGTCTGCAAACCATCAAGAGCGCCTACGGCGTCCAGTACGCGCAGAACATGGCGTCTGCCTTGCTGGCAGCTTTGCCGCTCATCGTCGTCTTCCTGTTCTTCCAACGCCAGATCATCAAGGGCATCTCGACGACGGGACTCGCCGGCACCTGACCGGCCGCTTCTTACGCATCACCAGACCTAAAACACAACCAAGGAGACAAATGTCCCGCGCACGCATCACCCTCGATCGCGATTTCACCATCGGCGAGGTACCCCGGCGCCTCTTCGGCTCCTTCGTGGAGCATATGGGTCGCTGTGTATACAGCGGCATCTACGAACCCGGACACCCTGAGGCCGACGAGAACGGCTTCCGCCAGGACGTCCTGAAGCTCGTCAAGGAACTAGGTGCCACCGTCATCCGGTACCCCGGCGGAAACTTCGTCTCCGGCTATAACTGGGAGGACGGCATCGGCCCGCGCGAGTCCCGGCCCCGCCGCCTGGACGGCGCCTGGCACACGGTGGAAACGAATGCTTTCGGCCTGCACGAGTTTGTGGACTGGTCCAAGCAGGCCGGCACGGAAATCATGGAAGCAATCAATCTGGGCACCAGGGGAGTGGATGCTGCCCGCGAGATCGTGGAGTACGCCAACCACCCGGGCGGCAGCTACTGGTCGGATCTCCGCGCCAAGAATGGCCACAAGGACCCGTTCGATATCAAGCTCTGGTGCCTGGGCAACGAAATGGACGGTCCTTGGCAGATCGGCCACAAGACCGCCGAGGAGTATGGGCGACTTGCCCAGGAAGCGGCCAAGGCCATGCGCTTCGTGGACCCGGACATTGAATTGGTGGCCTGTGGCAGTTCCAACTCCCGGATGCCTACGTTCGGTGCCTGGGAGCAAACGGTCCTCACCCACACCTATGACGAGGTGGACTACGTTTCCCTCCACGCCTACTACTTCGAAGAAGAAGGCGACGTCGGCAGCTTCCTGGCATCCGCCGTCGACACCGACTACTTCATCGAGTCAGTGATCGCCACCGCGGACGCCGTCCGGGCCAAGGGCAAGCACAAGAAGCACATCAACCTGTCCTTCGACGAATGGAACGTCTGGTACCAGCGTGGCCTGGACACTGAGGACCAGCCTCACAACGTGATCAAGGCTGGCTGGCGCGAGCACCCCCGTGTCATCGAGGACAAGTACAACGTGACGGACGCGGTGGTGGTGGGAACCCTGCTGAACTCGCTGCTCCGCCACGGCGACCGCGTCAAGATCGCCAACCAGGCGCAGTTGGTCAACGTCATCGCGCCCATCCTGTCGGAAGAGAACGGGCCGGCCTGGAAGCAGACCATTTTCCATCCGTTCGCCCGGATGGCTGAGCTCGCCAAGGGCCAGATCCTGCGGCTTTCCGTGGACTCGGACAAGTACGAGAATGAGCGGTTCGGCGGCACGGACCTTGTGGACGTCAGCGCCACGTGGAACGAGGAAACAGGGCGCGTTGCGCTGTTCTTCGCGAATCGCGGGCTGGAGGAAGCGGCCGACGTCGAGGCAGCCCTGCGCGGTTTCGACGCCCGGCAGGTTGTCCGTGCCGAAGTCCTGGAGATCCCCGAGGGCGGCGACAGGTTCACCACCAACACCCAGGACCAGCAGGGCCGGGTCGGCCTGAAGCCGCTGGAAGGCGTCAAGGCTACTGGTTCGGAACTCCGGCTGACGCTGCCCGCATTGTCCTGGGCCGTCGTCGAGCTTGAGGTTGTGAAAAACTAGCGCCGCACCCAACTGAGTCGCACTTGAGCGCGTTTTGAGCTCTCATAACGCGCACTACTGCGACTCAGTTGGGTTCGCGTACGACGGCGGGTGGCTGGCTAGATTGCGCAGCCGTCAGGGCCGCATGCCTCGGCATCGGACGCGCCCACGGGGATCAGGGGATTGGCTTCCTGCCACGCCTGGTTCAGCGCTTCGCTGAAGAGCGCCGCCGGCTGCGCACCGGAGATGCCGTACTTGCGGTCGATCACGAAGAACGGAACACCGGTGACGCCGATAGCGCGGGCTTCATTGATGTCCTCGTTGACGGCGTCCGAATATTTGTCGGTGGTGAACAGCTCTGCGACTTCCTTAGCCGGGAGTTCCAGAGCGGCGCCAAGTTCCGTGAGGTACTCCTGGTTGCCAATGTCCTTGCCGTGCTCAAAGTGATCGCTGAGCAGGCGTTCCTTGGCGGCATCCTGGCGGCCATGGGCTGCGGCGAGGTGGATCAGGCGATGGGCCGTGAAGCTGTTGGCAACCACTACCTTGTCGAAGTGATAGTCCAGGCCTTCGCCCTTGGCGGTCTCGGTGACGTGGGCGAACATCTGCTTGACCTGCTCCGGAGCCATGCCCTTGCGCTTGCTCAGGTAGTCCAACTCCGTGCCGTCATAGTGTCCCGGGATTGAAGGGTCCAGCTGGTAGCTCTTCCACTCGATGTCCACGGAATCACGGTGCGGAAACTGTGCCAGGGCCGTCTCAAAACGGCGCTTGCCGATGTAGCACCACGGACACGCGACGTCGGACCAGATCTCAATCTTCATGCTTTGGTCAACCTTCAGGGCCTGGCGCGCATTCCGGAAAAGTCTGTTATTTTCGTCACCCATTGCCGGGGCTGGTGTGCCCAGCCTAATGTGTGAAGCAGGTTATGCAGTTAGCCGGTGGGGGCGCTCTTCGCCCCAAGAATCGCGTGTGTCTGGGGCCGCGATGATCACGAGGTGAATCCCGTGCGTGGGGTTCGCATATTTGTGGAGGCCTTCAGCATGCGCATTGGATTGATAGTTGGACCATGGTTCCCAGTCCCCCCGGAACGGTATGGCGGCACGGAACGGGTTGTGGATGCCTTGGCCCGTGCCTTATCCGATGCAGGGCATGACGTACTCCTGGCTGCGGCGTCTGACAGCACCTGCCCCGTTCCGCTGCTGCGTGGCTTCGGGCCGAGTGAGCCTGAAGAGTTGGGGTTGACGCTCAGCGAGCTGCACCACGTCATCAAGGCATATGCCGGCATGCAGGACGTGGACATCATCCACGACCACACCCTTGCCGGACCTCTCTATGCCCACCGGCCGCTGGATGTACCCGTGGTGACCACCGTGCATGGTCCGCTGACGCCAAGATACGCAGGGCTGTACCGGGACATGGCCAAGGACACCGGGATCATCGCAATCTCGCATGACCAATGCAGCCGCATTTCCGATCTGCAAATATCGGCCGTCATTCACCACGGCCTGGATCTCTCCACGGTTTCCGTGGGCGACGGTTCCGGCGGGTACGCGTGCTTTGTGGGACGCATGTGCCCGGACAAGGGGCTGCTGGAAGCGGTGGCCGTTGCCCGCGAGGCCGGGGTGCCGCTGCGTATCGCCGCAAAGATGCATGCCAAGGATGAGCAGGACTATTACCACGATGTCGTGGAGCCGGTCCTTGGTTCACAGGAAGAATTCCTAGGGGAACTTTCAGATCCGGAGAAGTACGAGCTCATGGGCGGAGCGATGGCCATGATCAATCCCATCCAGTGGCATGAGCCGTTCGGGCTGGTAATGATCGAGTCGCTGGCTACTGGAACCCCTGTATTGTCCACCCCCATGGGTGCCGCCCCGGAAATAGTCCAACACGGCGTCACGGGATACCTGGCGCAGACCAATGAACTCGCAGGGTTTGTGCAGGACGTGCAAGGGCTTAGCCGTGCGGAGTGCCGGCGTACCGTGGATGAGTATTTCAATGCAGCACGGATGGCGTCGGACCATCTGGAGCTTTATGCCGCGGTCATCGAAGAATTCAAGGCCGGAGGCCTTCCGGGTAACGGCAAGTTGCAAGACAATCAGAGGCAAGCCCCTATCAACCTGTGACTGATAAGCAGGACATTTCCCGAGGAAGGCTTCGTGGGCCATGACTGCTTGGAACGCCGATACGGAGGCAGGCGCTTCCGAGCTGGGTGCCGTGACCGTCGTCGAAGGTTCATCCTTCTGCATTTCCGCACATTCAGGTGACATTCACGGCGGAGGCTCCCAAGGCAGTTATTACCAGGACACCCGGATCGTGTCGCGTTGGATCCTGAGGATCAACGGAGCCCTCCGGGAACCATTGGTCACCACCAACCGCACCGCGTTCCAAGCCGAATATGTTGGCCGGGCCTGCTCCAGCGATGGTCGCTTCGACAGTCCGCTGGTTGTGCAGCATCAGCGGCATGTGGGCGCCGGGCTGCGGGACGATCTCACCATCAGGAACTACTCGGGCCAGCCGGCGCCTTGCGAGATCGAGTTGCTTATCGACGCCGACCTCGCCGACCTCTTCGACGTCAAGGGCGGCAGGGCAAGCAGGGCAGGATCCACCGAGAAAACGGCGCGCAAAAAGGAGCTCCATATTGAGTCCGTTCACACGAACGGGGAACGCCGGGGAGTGGCGTTCCGGGCTTCCGGAGCCAAAGCGAACCCGGAAGGACTGACATTCCACGTCACTATCCCGCCCCGTAGCCAATGGAGCACCAGCGTCATTGCCATTCCCCTGATCAATGGAAAGGGGCCGGACGAACCGTTTACGGAAACCACGGCGCTGCACCACACGATTGGCGTCCGTCGGCATATGGCCTGGACGGAGCACGTTCCCCGGATCGCTGTCACGGACAGTAACGTCGAAGAAGTCCTGGAACGAAGCCAGAGCGATCTTGGTTCGTTGCGGATCTTCGACCACGAGCACCCTGGACGTGCTGCCGTCGCAGCAGGGGCGCCCTGGTTCATGGCACTGTTTGGACGCGACTCGATTCTGGCGTCCTACATGTCACTCATGGTGGACCCTGGACTCGCGGCTGGCTCGCTGCAAACACTGGCCGGGCTTCAGGGCAGCAAAGTGGACGTCGACTCCGAGGAGGAACCCGGCCGCATGCCCCACGAGGTGAGGCTGGGAGTCACGGCCGGACTCTCCTTGGGCGGAACCGCCTACTACGGAACGGTCGATGCAACGCCACTCTTCGTCACGCTGCTGGGCGAACTCAGCCGGTGGGGTCTGGGGGCGGACATCATCGATTCCCTCCTTCCCCACGCAGACCGTGCCATCTCCTGGATGGAGAAATACGGCGACCGGGATGGCGACGGGTTCATCGAATACCAACGTCCCAACAGTCACGGCCTGATCAATCAAGGATGGAAGGACTCCTGGGACGGCATCAACTTCGCCGACGGCAGGATCGCTGAAACACCCATCGCCTTGTGTGAGGTCCAGGCTTACGCCTACGGAGCTTATGTTGGGCGTTCGCTGCTGGCGCGCGCCGCGGGCGATACCGCCGTCGAACGCCGTTGTGCGGATCGGGCGGAAGCGCTCAAGGAGGAGTTCAACAAGGCTTTCTGGCTGCCGGACAAGGGCTATTTTGCCCTTGCCCTGGATAAGGACAAGAAACCCGTGGATTCCTGCACGTCCAACATGGGCCACTGCTTGTGGACGGGCATTGTGGACGAGGACAAGGCTGCACTTGTGGCGGAGCAACTGATGTCACCTGAGATGTTCACGGGCTGGGGGATCCGCACCCTTGGTTCGGACATGGGTGCTTACAACCCCGTCAGCTACCACAACGGCTCGGTCTGGCCGCACGATACGGCGCTCGTGGCCACCGGACTCATGCGCTACGGCTACGTGAAGGAAGCCAGCCGCGTGGCGAGCGGATTGTTCGACGCCGCTGAGCACTTCGGCGGTCAGCTTCCGGAACTTTTCTGCGGCTTTGACCGCTCGGACTTTCCGGAGCCTGTGCCCTATCCGACGGCGTGTTCACCGCAGGCGTGGGCAGCTGCGGCCCCGATTCAGCTGGCTCGCATCCTCCTGCGATTCGACCCCGATTTCACCAGGAAAGTACTCCACCTGGCACCCATCCTCCCGGACTCGTTCGGGGAGTTCAGGGCAGAAAACGTCCTGCTGGGGCGCTCGCGGATCACGATCCAGGCGTCCGCGGGAAACGGCACCGTGACGGGATTGCCGGCTGGCCTGCAGCGGCGCTCCGATCCCCGACCGCCATTGGCTGGGGACTTGTTCGGCTAACTGCCCGGATGCTGGCTAGAGCGTGTGCTCCATGACGAAGTCATGTTCCACGGTGTCGCCCAGTTTGAAGGACTTGGTGCCCACCCTCTGGAAACCACTCTTTTCATAGAAACGGATCGCCTTGGCGTTTTCACTGTTCACGCCAAGCCAGACTCCTGCCGCGCCCTTTTCCTCAGCGTCCGCGACGGACGCCTTCATGAGGCGGGATGCGGCTCCTTGGCCGTGGTGATCCGGGTGGACATAGCACTTGCTGAGTTCCGTGGAGGGGAGCGCCGAGAGCACAGAGGCTACATCCGGGTCGCTTGCCGGCTTGGCAATCAGCATGGTGTACCCGTTGAGCTGTCCGTCGTCGTCGAGCACCAAAACTGTGATGTGCGGATCGGCCAGGTAATCCACGAAGTTCGCCTCGGCCAGCGTCTTCTCGAGATGGGCCTGGATGTCAGCCGCAGAGGCGCCGGGCGGGCACGCCAGCGGGAAGGTGACGGCCGCAAGCTCGGCCAGCTTTCCGGCGTCGTCTGCTGTTGCTGTGCGGATTGTCTCTGCCACGTGGTCCCTCTCTGAGTTTGTGGACAGCTAATGCCCCTAAGAACGAATCTTAAGGGCATTGGCTGGACACGGAGTCAAAGCGAGCGTTTAGTCTGCTTTCACGGCGAGCACCGGACAGTCCGCCTCCAACAGGATCCGTTGCGAGACACTGCCCATGATGAGTTTGCCAACCGGGCTGCGGCGGCGCAGGCCAATCACAATCAGCTCGGCGTTGTGCTCGTCGGCCGCGTCGAGTACCTCAGCAGCGGCATCATGGCCCCGGACTGGCTGTTTGATGATGTGCTGGATGCCTTGGAGGGCAAGGCGCTCCTCGATGGTCTGGATTTCCGGTTCCTGCGCGTACCGGTTATCCACCAAGGCGTCCCCCTTGGAAGAGTTGATCACCAACAGGGTGTCGTTGCTTTTCTTCGCTTCGGCAATGGCTTGGGTCAGTGCGGCTTCGCCTTCAGGCGTGGGGACGTATCCCACCACGATGGTCATGGCTTCTCCTTGTTGTGGTGGCTGTTGTGGTGGATCCGTGTGCTGTTTTGGTCGGCTTGGATGGCGTCGTCCTCGCCCAGGAGCACTTCGCTGGGGTGGGCCGGGACCACGCTTGCTGGCACCGGACGGTTGCGGCGGACCAGCTTGAAGAGCAGCGGCCAGAGGATGACGATAGCCACGATGATGTAGACGACGACGGCGATTGGCTCGCTCCACAGCCCGGCGGGGTCACCGGCGAACAGCTGGAGAGTCCTGCGTAGCTGGCCTTCGATGCGCGGACCGAGGATGACGCCCAGAATGAGGGGCAATACAGGTAGCCCGAAGCGCCGCATCATGAATCCCAAGGCTCCGAGCACCAGCAGGATCACCAGGTCGAACGCCTGCAGGTTCACCGAGTAGGCGCCCAACGTGGCGAAGAAGAGAATGCCGGCGTAGAGGTAGGGCCGTGGAAGCTGCAGCAGTTTCGCCCACAAGGGTGCCAGGGGCAGGTTGATCAGAAGGAGCAGCAGGTTGCCGATGAAGAGGCTGGCGATCAGCGCCCACACCAGGGGACCTTGGCTGGAGAACAGCTGCGGACCGGGCTGGATGCCATAGGAGGTGAACGCTGCGAGCATGACGGCGGCTGTGGCGTTCGTGGGCAAGCCGAGGGCAAGCATGGGGGTCAAGGTTCCGGCGGCTGCAGCGTTGTTGGCCGCTTCCGGGCCTGCGACGCCTTCGATGGCTCCCTTGCCGAATTCCTCCGGATGTTTTGTCAGCCGCTTCTCGGTGACATAGGAGAGGAACGTGGGGATCTCGGCACCACCGGCGGGAAGTGCGCCAAACGGGAAGCCGAAGGCCGTGCCACGCAACCAGGGTTTCCAGGAGCGGGCCCAGTCCTTCTTGCCCATCCAGGGCCGTCCGACGGGAATGATGTGAAGTGGTGAACGCCGCAAGTGCGCGGCAACCCACAGTGCTTCACCCACGGCGAAGATGGCCACTGCCACCACAACGATGTCCAGGCCGTCGGCCAGCATCGGCTGGCCGAATGTCAGGCGGCGCTGGCCTGTAACGGAGTCAATGCCTACCAGACCGATGGCCAGCCCCAGTCCCAGGGAAGCAAATCCCCTGAGCCGGGATGAACCCAGGACTGCGGTGACGGCCAGCAAGGCGAGGATCATGATGGCGAAGTAGCTCGGTGCGCCCAAGCTCACGGCGAACTGAACCACCAACGGTGCAAGTCCTGCCAGCAGGGCCGTACCGATGGTGCCGGCAATAAAGGAACCAATCGCCGCAGTCGCGAGCGCTTGGGCTGCCCGTCCGGCTTTCGCCATCTTGTTGCCCTCGATAGCCGTGACGACGGACGAGGACTCGCCGGGTGTGTTCAGCAGGATGGAGGTTGTTGAACCGCCATACATGCCGCCGTAGTAGATGCCGGCGAACATAATAAAGGCGCTGGTGGGCTCAAGGGCGGCCGTGACCGGAAGCAGCAGCGCCACAGTCATGGCCGGGCCGAGCCCTGGGAGAACGCCAACGGCCGTTCCCAGGAGCACGCCGATCATGGCGTACAGAAGATTCATGGGGGTGAGGGCGGTGGCGAAACCGTCCATCAAAGAGGACCAGACGTCCATCAGAGGATTCCTTCCAGGAGTCCGGCGGGTAGTGCAATGCCAAGGCCGAGGTAGAAGCCGTAGAAGGTGGCCAGGGAGAGCGCAACAGAGATGATTCCGTCACGGACATAGTGCCGGCTGCCAAGTGCCAGTACGCTGCCCCAGAACAGGACAGTCCCGGAGATGACCCAGCCGGCCCAGTCGATGAGCAGGATGTTGAGGATGAAGGCTCCTGCGAGCGGGAGCACCGTCTTCCAATCGGCGGGGTGTGCGAGGTCAATGTCCTCGCCGCCTTCCACCTCGCCCTTGCCGCCGCGGAGAACATTGATAGCCAGCAAAATTGCGCAGACCACCAGAAGGCCGGCAACGACGAAGGGAACCGCCTTGGGCCCTACGGGGTCCGACTTCGAATACGGGGTTACCAGGCCGTTCGCGTCGAGGAAGACAAGGACGCCTACCGCGCCGAGCAGGAGGGCTACCCCCAGCTCGGCGCGGCCCTTGAGGCCTGTTGCTAAAGTGCTCACGCCAAGCCAAGCTTGGTGAGCACGTCCGCCACCCGCTTGTCCTGGTCCGTCAGGAACTTCTGGAACTCGTCACCGGTGATGAAGGCGTCGGTCCAGCTGTGGGTCTTGAGGGCTTCTTTCCAGCCAGCGGATTCGTGCATCTTCTCCAGCGCGGCAATCAGTGACTTCTTGTCGTCCTCGCTGATGCCCGGAGGGGCCACCATGCCACGCCAGTTGGTGAAGACCAGATCGATGTTGGACTCCTTCAGCGTGGGAGCGTCAACACCTTCAAGACGCTTCTCGCCACTGGTGGCCAGGACGCGGACTTCGCCGGACTTGATCTGCTGCAGGTATTCGCCTGCACCGGAAGCCGCGAAGCCAAGCTTGTTGCCGAGGATGGCCGGAAGAAGATCTCCACCGCCGTCGTATGCGACGTAGTTGACCTTCGTGGCGTCAATTCCAAGTGCGCCTGCCAACTGCATGGGCAGGAGGTGGTCGGGGCCGCCAGGCGAGGAACCGCCACCCACGGAGATGGATCCGGGATCTGCTTTCCAAGCCTTCACGAGGTCATCGATCGTCTTGTACGGGGAGTCCTTGCTGACCATGATGGCGCCGGGCTCTTCAATGAGCCGTGCCAGCGGGGTGGTCTGGGTCAGCTTCGACTCGGACTTGTTGGTGTAGCTGGCACCCACAACACCCAGACCCATGAGCATGGTGAGGTCCCCGTTCCCCTTTTCGTTGACGACGCGGGCCAGACCCACCGTGCCGCCGGCACCTGCGAGGTTGAACACCTCCGTGTTATTGGCGATCTTCTCGTCGTCGAGAACCTTGGCAGCCGCCCGTGCGGTGGTGTCGTAACCGCCGCCGGGAGTGTTGGGAACCATGATCTGGAGTCCGGTGACCGGGCCGGCTGCGGCGCCGGAGCTGGACGAACCAGTGGAGCTCTTACCTGTGGCGCCGCAACCGGTGGCCATCAAGGCGATGCCGGCAGCAACGGCGGCGATTCGCAATGCGCGGATCTGGCGCATGGTGTTCCTCTTCTCAGTATGGAAATTCTGTGCAGGGCGATCAGCGTTGTGCCCTCGTGAGTTGATGCTAGGTCCCGGCGTGACGGTCATCACTCTTGTGTTCGCAGTGATCTTTAAGTTCATTGCGTTCACGCCTTTGCCTTCTCATAGGGCCTGGCCCCGCTGGTGCTCAGCGCGCTTAGGGTATAGTTCCGATACGCCACGCGGAGCACCCCCAAGCAGCTCCACCCGCAGGCGCCACATAAGGAACCAACCAGTGACTCGACGAAGAGGAATGTCCTTGGCAGGGCAGTACCTTGTGCTGCAATTGTTGATTGTCCTGGCGGTCTTGGTTGCTGTTGTAGCCATCTCCCTGGCACAGTCGGCTGCCGCATTCGAGCGCACCGAGGGGCGCCGGGCCTTGTCTGCGGCAGAGGCCTTGGGCAACAACCCTACCGTGCGCGCATTGCTGCCCTCCGCGGAACCACGCGGCGGCTCGGCGCTTCCTGCCGTCGCGGAATCCGTTCGGACGGTCTCAGGATCCGCCCACGTGGCCCTCGCGAAACTGGACGGCACCGTGATCACTGCTTCGGACCCAGGGCTGATCGGTCGGCCCCTGCCGTTGGGCCAGAGCCGGGTGATGGAAGGGCGGGCCTGGACGGGAGTCCTCAACGGAACAAATGGGGCCGTCCTTTCCGCCCATGTGCCGGTGATTGACGATTCCGGAAAGATGATCGGCATCGCATCGATCAGCCGCAATTACCCGTCCGCCCTTGAACGGCTGGAAGACGTGGTGCCCAACCTCCTCACCTACCTGGGCGTTGCGAGTGTCCTGGGCGTAGTGGGTTCCCTACTGCTGTCCCGTCGCGTCAAACGGCAAACGCTGGGAATGGAGCCCCGGGAGATCACCGGACTCGTGGAAAACCGTGAAGCGATGCTGCAAGGCCTGAAGGAAGGGGTGGTTGCCCTTGACCCTCACGAGCGGATTACCGTGGCAAATGAGAGCGCCCGCCAACTCCTTGGACTGCCCGCGGACTGTGTAGGCCGGAAACTCGGCTCGCTTCACGTGGACCGCGCGCTGAAGGTGGTACTCACCCGGGAACAATCAGACCCAGACCAATTGGTGCTCGTGGGGGACCGGTTGGTGGTCATGAACAGGGTGGCCCTCAGGTCCCGTGGACGCGACATTGGCTCGGTGACAACGCTGAGGGACCGGACCGAGTTGTCGTCCCTGGAGAGTGAATTAGGTGCCACCCGAACCGTGACTGACACCTTGCGTGCCCAAGCCCACGAGTTCGCCAACCAACTCCACGTCATTTCCGGCCTGATCCAGATTGGCGAATACGATTCCGTGGTGCAGTTCGTCAACGGCGCCACCGTGGACCGTACCCGGCTCAACGACGAAGTGACCAGCCGCATCCAGGACCCGGCACTCGCAGCCCTCTTGATAGCCAAAGCCAGTTTGGCCACTGAGCGCGGCGTTGAACTGCAGATCGACCCGCAGTCCGGGCTCCCGCGCGTCAACGAGGAACTGTCCCGGGACCTCACCACTGTGGTGGGCAACTTGGTGGACAACGCGTTCGACGCCGTCACGGGGCTGGCTGGGGCGGCGGTGAGTGTGTTGGTGGTCAACTCAGCGGACGGTGTTTCAGTCACGGTTCGGGACAACGGTCCAGGCGTGCCCTCCGGCTCCGCTGAGGACATTTTCCGGCAGGGCTTTTCCACGAAGGAACCGGGACCCGGCGATGCCCGCGGCTTCGGCTTGGCGCTCTCGCGGGTGATCTGCCATCGGTCCGGTGGCGACCTGACAGTAGCCAACGATCATGGGGCAGTCTTCACCGCACGATTCAATAAAGGGGCAGTGTAATCATGATCAAAGTCTTGATTGTGGATGACGACTTCATGGTGGCCAAGGTCCACGCAGGGTTCATCCAACGGACCCCGGGGTTCGGCGTCGTGGGTGTAGCGCACACCGGCGCGCAGGCCATCCTTGAGACGCAACGGCTGCAGCCGGACCTGGTGCTGTTGGATATCCATCTCCCGGACATTAACGGGCTGGACCTGATGCATCAGCTCCGGGATGTTGCCCCGGACCTTGACGTGTTAGTGATCAGCGCGGCCCGTGAAACCGAGACGGTTCGCAAGGCGCTGCGCGGCGGCATTGTGCATTACCTCATTAAGCCTTTTTCGCAGGCTGATCTTCAGGAACGATTGCAACACTATTTGAACGCTTACCAAGGGCTGGACGCTTCCAAGGACGTGGCCGAGCAATCGGATGTCAACCGGGTATTCGGGCTGGATTCCGCTCAACGTACGCTGCCCAAAGGTTGCAGCGTGGAGACGCTGGAGCTCGTGGAGGCCGCGCTGAAATCGGCGCCGGGCGACGTCTCCGCCGCCGAGGTTGCAGAGCAATTGGGGACCTCCCGGGTGAGCGCCCGCCGTTACCTCGAGTACCTCCATGACGAAGGTGCGCTGGAAGTGAGGCTGAAGTACGGCGTCGGGCGTCCTGAAAGAAGGTATGTGCTGAAGGGGCGGTAACGCCGGTATCAAGCAGTTGCGGCCCGCCTGGCCGAAGGGCCAATTGATAAACTGGGTGCACGTCCATGATCAGGCTTTCTGACAAAGGAGCGTGAGTACCGTGCCTAAGACCGGCAAGAACGATCATGCCCGCAAAGACGAACTCCCATCCACGCTGCAGCGCTCTGAGCAGAAGGCCCAGGATACCTTCGCCAAGACCTACGACTCCGCCATGGAGACCTACGACAACGATGAGAGCCGGGCGGCCCGCACTGCCTTTGCCGCGGTAAAACACAGTTACGAGAAGGTGGGCGACCACTGGGAGGCGAAGGAAGAACGGGGTCCTTCTGATCAGCACGCAGAAGGGGGCGTTGAGTCAACGCAACCCACAGCCGGAGGCGTGGACGCCAACGCTTCCAAGGAACATCTCTATCAGCGTGCCCAGGAACTGGACGTCAAGGGCCGTTCGAAAATGACCAAGGACGAACTGGTCGAAGCTCTGCAGAAAGCCAACGACGCCGCGACCCGGAAGGCGCGGGGCGGCTAGTCTCTACCCCGCCACCGTCTTCAAATAATTCCGGATCCCATCGACCACTAACTGGTGGTCCTCGTCCGAGGTCAGCCCGGAGACCGTGATCGCGCCAATGACGCCAGCCCCGCGAACCCGGATCGGGAACGAGCCACCGGCGAGCGTGTAATCCTCATGGGCAAGCCAGCCGCCTCCGAGAGGGCTGTGGGTGCGGGCGGAGAATTGTTCAGTCAGCAGCGCTGTGCTGTGTTCAAAACGCAGCACCGAGGCGGACTTGCGGCGGATCCACTCTTCCTGGTCGGCCGTGGCTCCAGGCAGGACGCAGCGGAAAAGCACAAGGTTGTGCCGGCGGATATCGATGGCAACCCCGTAATCGGAAGCGATCGCGTGGTTGGCAATGAGCGAGCCGAGGCGCCAGGCGTCGTGGTGGTCAAAGCTGGCGAAGACCAGTTCTTCCTCCTGCTTGCGGAGCTCGACAAGGCGGGCAGATTCAGTCATTTCGTTGCACCTTCTTCTGAAACAACAGCGTCTGAAACGGCAGCGTCCGCTTCGTAGCTGAGTCCGATCTGGCGGCGGATTTCGTCCATGGACGCCATGATGGCCACGCTTTCACTCGGGGGCAGGATAGTGCCGGCGGTCTCACCGGCGCGGATCAGGCGTTCCAGTTCGGCCGCCTGGTACTGCATTCCGCGGCTCTTCACGGGCTCTTCGAAACGCTCCACCACCTCACCGTTGACCCCGAAAACGGTGAAGGGCACTTGGTTGTACCAGGTGTGCTCGATGTCGATGTAGCCCTCTGTTCCGATCACCATGGCGCGGTTGGCGCTGGCGGCGTCCAGTTCACAGTCAACCAGCGCCTGCCGGCCACCGGAGTACTCAAATATCGCGGCAGTTTGCCGGTCCACGCCCGTTGCCGTCATCGAGGCACTGGCAAGAATGCGTTCCGGGGCACCCAGGATGTCGAAGGCAAAGGAGATCGGGTAAATGCCCAGGTCCAGCAGCGCCCCACCGCCGAGGGCGGGATCATTCAGCCTGTGGGCCGGGTCCTTCGGAAGGCTCTGATTGTGGCCGGCAACTACCTTCCGGACCTCGCCGATGGCGCCTTCCTGGATGAGTTCGCGGATGCGGACCATGTGCGGAAGGAATCGGGTCCACATGGCTTCCAGAGCCACAAGGCCTTTGGATTCGGCAAGGTGCACGATCTCCCGGGCCTGGCGGGCGTTCATGGTGAAAGCCTTCTCCACCAGCACATGCTTGCCGGCGTTCAGGGCCAAGAGCGCGTTGGCATGATGGAACGGGTGCGGCGTGGCGATGTAGACCACGTCCACCAGTGGGTCCGCCACCAAGTCCTCATAGCTGCCGTGGGCGGTCATCACTCCATGCAGCTCAGCGAAGGCTTTGCTGGACTCCAAGGAGCGCGAGCCAACAGCCTGCACGGTAAAGCCGTTCTCGTTCAGGTCCTGCGTTTGGAGTCCGGCAATAAATCCTGTGCCGAGGATGCCCCAGCGGATTGTTCCATCGGAGGTGCCGTTGCTGAGGGTCACGTGCTTAGTCCTTCGTCGAGTCAGAAAGCGGGTACGCCACATACGCAAAACGCCGGGAGTCCGGCGACCAGCTGTTGACGTTGAGGGTACCTTGGCCACCGAAAAGTGGCCATGTATGGAACGGCGTGGCCCAGTCCTGCGTGGAAACAAGTACGACGGCGACCGACAGGTCCGCGGGGTGTCCTACCGTTCCACTGGGGAACTGAAGGTAACTGGCGTACCGGCCATCGGGGGAGAGATGGGGGAACCAGTCGACTGTTTCGGATGCGAGGAGCCGCTCGAAGCCAGTGCCGTCCACGCGAATCCGGGCGAGCTGGGCGTGACCCTGTGTGGAGGAAAAGGATTCCGTGTTTACATAGAGCCATTTCCCATCGGGCGAGTATTCCGGCCCGTCGCAGTGTCCTGAACCGACATCAAAGCGGCCGACCTCAACGCTGGCGGTAGCGCCGCCGTCTGACGCTATGGTCATCAGGCGACCTGGCTGCGTGAAGTCTCCCGCTTCGATCCCCACGTAAGCCAATTCCTTGCCGTCCGGGCTGACGCCGTGGAGGAAATGGAAGGAGCCGTGGTCCTCCGTGATGCGCAATGCCGGTCCGCCGCCCAGTGAAGCACGGTAAATGTGGCCGTCGTTCGCGGACACGAAGATGCCCTGACCGTCAGGTGCAAGGACGTGATCGTTGTTCAGGTCCTGGACTCCGGTGAGGGGGATAGGTTCCAAAGAACCCGCGTCCAGATCCAAACGCCATAACTTCCCATCCCCGTTGAGGATGAGTGAGCTTCCATCCAGGGTCCAGTTGGGCGCCTCCAGCAGGATCCCGTCGGTGGTGTAGACCAGCTCAGCTTCCCCGGTCACCGACGCGATCCGCACCTCGCAGCGCTGGCCGGATTGAAGGGTGCGGATCACGTCGGTACTGTCCTAGTCTTTGCTGCTGAAGGCGGCGTCGAAGCTGGTCTGCGACGCGGGGAAGTCGAACTTCTTCAGGGCGGCGAGGGCTTCGGGGGCACCGTGGAGGCGGTCCATACCGGCGTCTTCCCATTCGATGCTGATGGGGCCGTTGTAACCGATCGCGGCCAGGGCGCGGAAGGACGATTCCCAGGGCACGTCCCCGCGTCCGGCTGAGACGAAGTCCCAGCCCCGGCGGGGGTCGCCCCAGGGCAGGTGGGAGCCCAGGACGGTGTTGCGGCCGGTGGGGCGCAGCTTGGTGTCCTTGCAGTCCACGTGGTAGATCCGGTCTTTGAAGTCCCAGATGAAGGACACGGGGTCGATGCCTTGCCACATGAAGTGGGAGGGGTCCCAGTTCAGGCCGAACGCGGCTCGGTGGCCGATCGCTTCGAGGGTCCGGACGGTGGTCCAGTAGTCGTAGGCGATCTCGGAGGGGTGCACTTCGTGGGCGAAGCGGACCCCGTTTTCGTCGAAGACGTCCAGGATGGGGTTCCAGCGGTCGGCGAAGTCCTGGTAGCCGGCGTCGATGACTTTTTCCGGGACGGGCGGGAACATCGCGACGTACTGCCAGATGGAGGAACCGGTGAACCCGACGACGGTGTCCACGCCGAGGGCTTTGGCGAGGCGTGCGGTGTGCTTCATTTCTTCGGCGGCTCGTTGGCGGACGCCTTCGGGGTCCCCGTCACCCCAGACTTTGGACCCGACGATTGCTTCGTGGCGGAAGTCGATGGGGTCATCGCAGACGGCTTGGCCTTTGAGGTGGTTGGAGATGGCCCAGACTTTGAGGTTGTACTTGTCCAGGATGGCGAGTTTGTTCTCGACGTAGCCGGGTTCGTCCCAGCGCCAGGCGTCCAGGTGGTCTCCGGAGACGGCGATTTCCAGGCCGTCGTAGCCCCAGCCCGACGCAAGCCGGGCGACTTCCTCGAAGGGCAGGTCAGCCCACTGGCCAGTGAACAGGGTGTACGGGCGGGGCATGTCAGGCTCCTTCGGTAGCGGTGCTGGTTGGCTTCGGGGAAAGCTGGATCAGTGAGCTCTTGGCCGCTGCGGATTCTTCGATGGCAGCGAGGACGTGCTGGACGTTCAGGCCTTCTTCGAACGACGGCGATGGCTGGCTGCCGTCCCGAATGGCCAGCAGGAAGTCGCGGATCTGGTGGGTGAAGGTGTGTTCCCAGCCGATGATGTGACCCTGCGGCCACCACGCTTCGAGGTAGGGGTGTTCGGGTTCGTTGACCAGGATCCGCCGGAAACCCTGCTCGCGGACAGGGGCAGTGGCATCCAGGAAGCCGAGCTCGTTCAAATTCTCGAGGTCGAACAGGATGGTGCCCTTGTCTCCGTAGATTTCGAGTTTGAGGGAGTTCTTCTGGCCGGTCGCTACACGGCTGACTTCCACCGAGGCAATTGCTCCGGAGGCGAGGGTCAGCGTAGCCCAGGCCGCGTCGTCGACCGTGACATCTTCCAGACCGTCCACTCCGGGGCGGCGGTTCACGAACGTGTGCAGGCGGCCCGTGACCTCGGTGACGGCATCGCCCAGGAGGAACAGGACTTGGTCGATGGCGTGGGAGGCGATGTCGCCCAGCGCACCGGAGCCGGCGGTTTCCTTGCGGAGGCGCCAAGTCATGGGGGATTCGGCGTCGGAGAGCCAGTCCTGCAGGTAGGCGGCCCGGACGTGGCGGACGGTGCCGAGCCGGCCTTCGGCGATCAGTTCGCGGGCCAGGGCGAGGGCCGGGACGCGGCGGTAGTTGAAGCCGATCATCGACTGGACGCCGTTCGCGCGGGCGACGGCCGCGGCTGCGGTCATGGCTTCTGCCTCGGCGATCGTGTTCGCCAGAGGCTTTTCCACGAGGACGTGTTTCCCGGCAGCGAGGGCGGCAACAGCGATCTCGGCGTGCATCCAGCCCGGAGCGCAGATATCGACGATGTGGATGTCGTCCCGCTCAATGACCGAGCGCCAGTCGGTGGCGGACTCTGCCCAGCCGTACTTGGCGGCGGCCGCCGCGACGGATTCGGCGTCCCGGCCGACGAGGACTTTTTGCTCGAAGGCGGGGACGTCGAAGAAGCTGGCCACGTTCCGCCACGCATTCGAGTGGGCCTTCCCCATGAAGGCATAGCCGATGGCGGCCACACCCAGCGGGGCAGATGCTGGGCCGTGTGCCGGGGCAGGCGTTTGGTCGGATGGGCGGACTGGGGTGGTCATGGTGTGGTTCCTCGCTGATTCTTAGAGTGTGGCGGTTTCCGGCGCCCAGTCCTCCGGGACGGGTTCGGAGGCGGGCGCGTTGCTGGTGACATCTACGAACGAGCCCGACTCCACGGATTCGGAAATCGAGACCATCGTGTCCAGCACGTGGTAAGCCAGTTCGCCGGTGGCGCGGTGCGGAGTGCCTGAACGCAGGGCACGGGCCATGTCCAACACGCCCAGGCCGCGGCCGTTGGCCGGTCCGGTGGCGGGGATGATCTCGGGTTCTTCCGCCCCGGGCCGCCAGAGCCTGAGGTCGCCGTCGAAATAGTTCGGGTCCGGCAGCGAGAGCGTGGCCTCGGAGCCGGTGATTTCCACGAATCCCATTCGCTGGCGGGGGGACTCGAAGGAGAACACGCTGTGCGAGGACGCACCGCTTTCGAACTGCGCCATCGCGGAGACGTGTGTGGGGACCTCGACGGCGAACTCCTCCCCGGCCTTCGGACCGGAACCAATGATCCGGGTCGCCTTTGCGGAGGAGCCGACGGCGGCTACCTTACGCACCGAGCCGAAGGTCTGGACCAGAGTGGTGAGGTAGTACGGGCCCATGTCGAACAGGGGGCCCGCACCGTGCTGGAACAAGAACGCAGGGTTCGGGTGCCAGGACTCGGGGCCCGGCGTCTGGAATGTGGTCATCCCGGTCAACGGGGTGCCGATGTCCCCGCGCTCGATGATGCGGCGGGCTGTCTGCAACCCCGCACCGAGGAAGGTGTCCGGCGCCGTTCCGAGGCGGATGCCCGCGGTATCTGCCGCCTTGAGCAGGCCCAGACCCGATTCCCGGTCCAGGGAGAACGGCTTCTCCGTCCAGACGTGTTTGCCCGCGTTGACCGCCGCCGTTGCAACCTCGACGTGAGCTGCCGGGATGGTCAGGTTCACGATGATTTCGACGTCGGGATGGTTCAGTGCCAATTCAGGCGCACCGAACTCGGGGACGCCGTATTCCTCGGCACGTGCCTTGGCTGCTTCTTCGAACAGGTCGGCGATCACCAGGACCTTGATGTCCGGGAAGGTGGTGAGGTTGTCCAGGTATTGCTTGCTGATGTTGCCCGCACCGATAAAGGCCACGCCCACCGGACCCTTGCGGTTTGACGGAGTGAAGCTCATGCCCCTGCCTCCTCGGAAACAGTTCCCTCGGCTGCCTGAACGCTTGCCGCTGCCGTCAGATACCTCAGGCTCTCGGTGATGCCCTCAAAAATGTCGCCGGAGTAGTCATCGAACTCCACCACGCCAACTTCCAGGGACTTGGCGGCGGCGATCACGTCAAGGACCGGAATAGTTCCTTGGCCAGCGGGCTGCTGGGCCTTGGTGTCCGTGGTGGCCGGACCGTCCTTGATGTGGATGAACTTCACCCGGTCGCCCAAGCGGGCCAGCAATTCAACCGGGTCCTGGCCGCCGACAGCAGCCCAATACGTGTCCACTTCAAGGACGAGTTCCGGATCCAGCAGTCCCTCGAAGTACTCCAAGGCAGTCTTGCCTTCGATGGTGGACTCCAGTTCCCACGCGTGGTTGTGGTAACCAACGGCGATGCCGTACTCGGCGCCCTTCTTCGCTGCCGCATTCAGAGCCGTGGCCGTGGACTGGATGGTCTCTGCGTCCTGCCAGTGTTCCGCAGGGAGGAAAGGATCAATCACGGTGGTGATCCCCAGTTCCTTAGCGGCCGCGAAGATCTCGTCGTGGTCCTGGCTCAAGAGCGGCGCATGGCCGGATGGGGCGGTTAGGCCGTTTTCCTTCAAGGCCTTGCCGAGTTCGGCAGCGGTGGCCACGAAGTTGTACGGCTCCACCTGCGTGAAGCCGATTTCGGCGACCCTCCTGATGGTTCCAGGCAGGTCCTCCTGGATGGCGTTGCGGAGGGTGTACAGCTGGAGTGAATAGGACATGGCTTCCTTCCCGGTGATCGCCCGGTGTTCCTCGGTGTTGCTCGTACTGTCGGTTGCGGTCTATTAACAGTGAACCTACTTAACTGCCCCGGATGACAGACCTGCCACCAAGTGTTTTTGCACCAGGATGAATCCGATCAAGACCGGCAGGCTGACCACCACCGAAGCAGCCATGAGTTGGTTCCAAAACACATCCGATTCGCTGGCGTAAGCCTTGAGCCCCAAGGACAGTGTTTTTGTGGCCTCGTTGGTCAGCACGGATGCGAACAGAACCTCGCCCCATGCGGAGATGAATGAATACACGGCAACTGCGATGATGCCAGGCTTGGCAACAGGGAGGATCACACGGAACAGTGCTCCCATCCTGCCGGTGCCATCGATCATCGAAGCCTCTTCCAGTTCCTTCGGAATCGAGGCGAAGTAGCCGCTGAGCATCCAGATGGCGAAGGGCAAAGTGAATGTCATGTACGTGATGATCAGCCCGAGGTAGGAGCCCTGAAGCTGCAGGCCGGTCATGTTACGGATCTGCGTGAAGATCAGGTAAAGCGGCAGGAGGAACAGGATTCCGGGGAACATCTGGGTGGATAGGACAGTCAGGCTGAAAGCACGCTTTCCCTTGAACTGCAGCCGCGCAATGGCGTAGGCAGCAAGGACGGCAACTGTCACTGAGCAGGCTGTAGCGCAGACGGTGATGATGAGGCTGTTCTGGAAGTACTTGGCCAGCGGGACCGTGCTCCAGATGTCCAGGTAGGGTGACGCCGTGATTTCGCGAGGTATCCACTGGAAGAGTCCGGAGACATCCTTGAGGGGTTTCAGCGAGGTGGAGACCACCACGAAGAGCGGTACCGCTACCCAGAGGGACAGGATGGTCAGGACCACGTTCCTGAGGATCCGGAAGTTGCGTGTCTCAATCATTGTCGGCTCCCTTGGGCAGCACCATGCGGATGTAGAAAACGGAGGCAATGAACAACGCGATCAGCAGCAGCACGCTCATTGCGCCGCCCAGGCCGAAGTTCCAACTGCCGAAGGAGTTTTGGTAGATCAGTGGGGAAATAAGGGTAGCTTCCTTGGGGGAAGTGGCTCCGAACAGGACAAAGGGGACGTTGAACTGGTTGAAGGTCCACAGCGACATCACCATGAGCAGGACCCCATTGGCCGGACGGACCATGGGCAACGTGATGCGACGGAACTGCTGCCAGAGCGTGGCGCCATCAATGGCCGCTGCCTCGTAGACGTCGGTGGGAACGTTCTGCAGGGCCGCCATGAGCATAAGGAACGCAAAAGGCCACAGCTGCCACACATTCACGATCACCATGGCTCCGAAGGAGTTCCCGCCCAGCAACCAGAAGGGGCGTTCGTCTCCGAAGAGGTGAAGCGTGTCCACCAGGATTTGGTTCACCGCACCATCGCGCTGGTTGAACATGAAGGCCCAGGCAATGGTTCCTACATAGGCCGGGAGTGCGTAGGGGACCAGGAAGAACGTACGGAGAAGAGCACGTCCCTTGAAGTTGGAGGAGAGGAAAACTGCGCCTGCCATGCCGAGCATCCAGGAGAAGCCGACCACCAGGATGGTGTAGCCCAGCGTGCGCCCAACCGTGCTGAAGAAGGCCTGGCCGATGGTGCTGTCCGGGTTGAGCCCGTTGATGAAGTTCTGTAGCCCTACGAACGGTGCGTTGAGCCAGTTGGTGAGGTTGAGCTGCGTCAGGGAGATGAACGCAATCCAGATCCCAAGGAGCATCGGGCCGATGTGGATCAGGAGTTCAAGGATCGCGGCCGGAAGGATCAAGCCGTAGGGGAGGAATGAGCGACGCCGTTTACGTACCGGCGGTGTGCTTGCGGCCCGTGGTTTCCCGGGCTCGGGATCAACGGCAGCGGTGCTGCCTGCAGCGGCGGGGCCGCTGTCCAATGCTGAATGGGACATGGAAACTCCTTTGCCGGAGCGGGGACACCACTTTATGGTGGCGTCCCCGCTCACTGGGCCTGGTTACTGGGCCGCGGCCATCTGGTTATTGGCGTCCTTGAGGGCCGCCCGGATGTCGTCTTCGGAAACAGTTCCCGTTGCCGCTTTGGCAAAGAGGTTCTTGATTGCCGTGCCGGTGAGGGTCTCCATCTGACCCTCCTTGGCGATCAGCGGCATGGGCAGGGAGTGGTTGGACAGGGCGTCATTCTTGGCCTTGACCTCTTCGGTCTGGAAGGCGGCATCGCTCGACGCCGCGGTGACTACCGGCAGGGAGGAATAGGCCTTGTTGAGGGCAATCTGCTCTTCGTCGCTGGTCAGGAACCCGGCCAGCTTGATGGCATTTGCCTTGTTGTCGCTGTTCTTGAAGACGCTGAGGTTGATACCGGCCACGTGGCTCTGGGTGCCGCGGTCACCGGTAGCTCCGGCGGTCATCATGGGGATCGGGGCTACACCCCAGTCCTTGAAGTCGCGAGCAGCGAAGTTCTTCAGCGGGCTCTGGTCAAACATCATGGCGGCCTTGCCGTTGATGAGGTTGTCCACCTTCTGGCTGCCTTGGCTCAGTTCAGCGTCCGACGGCGACATCACCTTGTCCGTGGCCATCAGGTCCACGAACTGCTTGACGCCCTCTACCTGCGGATCGCTGTCGAACGTGGGCTTTCCGTCACCGTCGAACAAGGTGCCGCCGTTCTGCAGGCCACGAACGAACGCTTGGTGCGAGTTGGCGGAAACGGATGCACCGGCTGCGGTGAAGCCCCACTGATCGGGCTTGCCGTCTCCGTTGGTGTCCTTGGTGAGCTTCTTGGCATCGGCCACAAACTCGTCCCAAGTTGTGGGGGCCTTCTCGATGCCGGCTTCCTTGAACAGCTTGGTGTTGTAATACATGTTGTAGGCCAGGCCGTAGAGCGGCACAGACGTGGGGGTCTTGCCCTCTGCGCCACCGGTGGACCAGCTGGTCTTCAGGAAGCGGTCCTTGCCACCAACGGCCTCCAGCAGTTCACCTTCCACGGGCTCGAAAGCGCCCGTCTCCTGAAGGGTCACGGCCCACGTGTTGCCGATGTTGAGGACGTCCGGGCCGTCGCCACTGGTAACTGCGGTAAGAATGCGGTTGTAGAGGTCAGTCCAGCTGATGACTTCCAGCTGTACCTTTACTCCGGTTTTTTCCGTAAAACGATCCAGCGTGGGCTTCAGCTTGGCTGCAGTGTCGTCCAGGCTGTTGCCTTGGTCCGATGCCCAGTAGGTGATGGTGTCGCTGCTTGCTTGTGGGCTGCTACCGCCGCCACCGCAGGCGCTGAGACCCAGTGCCAAGGCTGCTGTCGCGGCAACTGCCGATAGGACTTTCATGGGATTCTTCATGATGCTCCGGTTTTCTCGTCGTCGAGCTGGTGCTGGCTGAAACTAGGCTGAAAGCGTTGCTGCTGTGGGATCCCAATCCTCGGGCAGCGCAGGGACCTGTGTTGCAGAACTTTCCACATCCACAAAGGCCCGGTTGTCGATTGATTCTGCGATGGAGGCCATGGTGTCCAGGATGTGGAACGCAAGTTCACCCTGGGCACGGTGTGGCCGGCCCTCACGGATGGCGCGGGCCATTTCGAGGACACCGGCTCCACGGCTGGCAGTTGAGCCAACTGAAGGGACGGTTGTCCAGTCGTCGGAACCGAGCGCACAAATCCTGATGTCGCCGTCGAAGTTGTTCGGGTCCGGCAAAGCGATGGTGGCTTCGGAACCGGTGATCTCCACAAACCCTGCGCGTTTGAGCGGGGAATCGAAGCTGAAGATGCTCTGCGCAGATTCACCGTTCTCGAACTCGAGGATGGAGCTGACGTGAGTAGGGACTGTGACCTCGAACGTCTCGCCGGCCTTGGGGCCCGAGCCGATCACACGTGCCTCCCGGGACTTGGAACCGAAAGCGCCTACCTTGCGGATGCTGCCAAAGGTCTGAACGAGCGTTGTCAGGTAGTAGGGGCCGATGTCGAACAGAGGACCGGCGCCGTCCTGGAACAGGAATGCGGGGTTCGGGTGCCAGGATTCAGGACCCGGGGACTGCATCAGGGTCAGTGCCGTCAGCGGAGTGCCGATGTCGCCGCGTTCGATCATGCGGCGGGCAGTTTGGAGGCCGGCGCCGAGGAACGTGTCCGGAGCACAACCCAACCTGACGCCGGCGGCGTCGGCTGCCTTTAGCAAGCCAAGGCCACTTTCACGGTCCAGCGAGAATGGCTTTTCGCTCCACACGTGCTTGCCGGCGTTGACAGCCTGTGTAGCGACTTCCACGTGGGCAGCGGGGATGGTCAGGTTGATGACAATCTCCACCTCCGGGTGGCCGAGGACAGCATCAATGCCACCGTGCACGGGGATGCCGTACTCGTTGGCGCGGGTGGCTGCGGCCTCTTCGAACAAGTCACCGATCGCCACAACGCGAACATCGGGGAAGCTTGTGAGGTTGTCCAGATACTGCTTGCTGATGACACCTGCGCCGATGATGCCTACGCCTACGGGGCCTGAACCCACCGGGCCTGACGTCAGGGAACCAAAGGCCATTCCTGCTGCGTTACTCATGCGGACACCTTCCCGGCGCTGAGGTAGTTGTAGCTGTCTTCCACGGCGTCAAACATGTCGCCCTGGAAGTCGTCCAGTTCCACCACCGCTGCCTCAAGGGAGCCGGCGGCGCCCAACACGTCCCAAATAGGCATCTGGCCGGCACCAACGGCGAGCTGGCTCGACGGGTCCGAGGTCACGGGACCGTCCTTGATGTGAATGAACTTGACGCGGTCACCAAGGCGGGCCAAGAGCTCGGCAGGGTTCTGGCCACCTACTGCTACCCAATACGTGTCCAATTCCAGGACGACCTCGGGGTTGAGGTGGTCGGCCAGATGTTCGATTGCCGTTTTGCCGTCAATGACGGATTCAACTTCCCACCAGTGGTTGTGATAACCGACGCGGACACCGTATTCGGCTCCCTTGGCGGCGGCCGCATTGAGCTGTTCCGCGGTTGCTTTGATGTCTTCGATGGTGTTCCAGCGCTCGATCGGGACATGCGGGTCAATGACAGTACCGATGCCCAGCTGCTGCGCAGCGGTAAAGATTGCGTCCTGGTCATCGCTGAGCAAGGGAGCGTGGCCGGACGGGGCGGTGAGGTTGTTCTCCGTCAATGCCCGCTTGAGTTCGTCGGCCTTGGCAACGAAACGGTATGGCTCAACCATGGTGAATCCGATGTCGGCCAAGCGCTGGATGGTTCCCGCCAGATCCTCTTCAAGGGCCTTTCGGACCGTGTAGAGCTGGATCGAATATGACACTGTCTCTCCTCGTCGTTGTGGGTGGAGGCAAATTGATGCCGTTGATTTCCGGCATCCAAGGGGGTGATGTGCTGCTCCTCACAACCTAGGGGGACTTTTGTCGAGCGTCAAGCAAAAGTTGAAATATTGCCGACAAGCTTCTGCTGCATGACACGCATAAGCAATCGTGCTTCACTAATTGCATGACCTCAGCACCCGGACACCAAGGCGTAAAAGACGCCCCCGCGCAGGATGCCGGTAACCTTTCTCGTGCCGGGGACCTCTTCCAGCTCCTCCGGGACGGCCAAGCAAGGACCCGCGCTGAACTTGCCCTCACCACAGGACTCGCCCGCTCCACCGTCGCTTCCCGGATCGACGCCCTGATCGGATCCGGCCTCGTCGGGCCTGCCGGGGAGGCCACATCCAGTGGCGGCAGGCCGCCGTCGCGCTTTGCCTTCAACCCCGCCGCCCGCGTCGTCCTGGCGGTCGACGTCGGAGCCACCCACGTGATTGTCGCCGTCACCGACCTCGGTGGAAGCGTCCTCGCCGAACGCAGGCTGACGCAGGAAGTCGCCGAGGGCCCGGACATCGTGCTTGGCCAGGTCATCAAAGCCGGGCGCGAGCTGCTCAGCGAAGCCGGGCGCGAACCCGGCGACCTCGCGGGCATTGGCATCGGACTGCCCGGGCCCGTGGAACACGCCACCGGACGGCCGGTCAAGCCACCCATCATGCCGGGCTGGGACGGATTCGACGTCGTTCCTTATGTCCAGCGCTCGCTGCCCGTTCCAGTTCTGGTGGACAACGACGTCAACATCATGGCGCTTGGCGAACGCACCGCCTACTGGCCCGACCACGAGAATTTCCTGTTCATCAAGGTCGCTACTGGCATCGGCGCAGGCATCATCAGCAGCGGCCAACTGCAGCGCGGCGCCAACGGCACCGCCGGGGACCTCGGCCACGTGCGGGTACCCCGCGGCGACGACGTCCTCTGCCGTTGCGGCAACTACGGCTGCCTGGAAGCACTCGCCTCAGGTCCGGCCGTCGCCCGCCAACTCAAGGCGCAAGGTCTCGAAGCGGCCACGGGAGCTGATGTCCTCCGGCTGGTAGCCGAGGGAAATTTGCAGGCCATCCAGGCCCTCCGGCAGGCGGGACGGGACGTCGGCGATGTGCTGGCCACCGTGGTCAACCTGCTCAATCCTTCCATGATCGTCATCGGCGGCAGCGTGGGAGAGGCTGGCGAACACCTGGTTGCCGGCATTCGCGAAGTTGTGTACCGGCGTTCGCTGCCGTTGGCCACCACTCACTTGCGGATCGGTATTTCCATGGCCGGTGATCGCGCTGCAATCCTGGGCGCCAGCCAGATGGTGACGCAGTACGTTCTCTCACCGGCAGTGATTGAAGCCACGCTCCAAGCAGCGGGATAGGCGCCGTTTGTGACCGGATGGCCGGTGGCGGCGTGATAGCAATGAAGGTGATGAAAACGTTTCCCGCCACCTTCCAGCGCAATCCATGAGCCAGTTCCTCGCCAAAGTTCCCCGGGGATGGTTGATCCTCGCCTGCATCGGCCTGATCGCGCTCAACATGCGTGGGCCGTTCGTGGCAGTGGCCCCAGTGGTGGATTCGCTGCAGGCCGATCTCGGATTTTCGCCTGTTGAACTGGGTCTGCTGACTGGTATCCCCGTGCTCTGTTTTTCGCTCGCCTCGCCGTTGGCGTCCCTGGCCGGGCGGCGGCTCGGTGCCGAATTTGCCGTCATGCTCACGCTGCTCGGCGTACTGGCCGGCGTCGTGATCCGGTCCAGCGGCGGTGGCGTGCCGGTCCTGGTGGGGACAGTCATCATCGGTGTGGCTATTACGATCGGCAATATCGCCGTGCCACTCATCATCCGCAGGGACTTCGCTCCACGGCGTCAAGCTACGGCGATGGGCGTATATACGGCAGCCCTGAACATTGGCTCGTTCCTCACCTCTGTGGCTACTGCACCGCTCGCTGAACTGGTGGGCTGGCGGCTTTCCTTGGCGGCGAGTGCCCTTCTGGCGTTGGCAGCCATCTTGTTCTGGATACCGACTGTGGGATTCCGCCGCGCCTTGGTTCCCGCCGCAGTTCCTGCGCCCGACCGGTCCGCGTCCACTGCGGTTGTAGGAGTTGGCTGGTTAACGGCAGGCCTGACACTTGGCTTCGCCGGTCAAGCGTTCTCCTATTACGGGGTCACAGCGTGGCTGCCGAGCTTCCTGTCCGACGAACTCGGCATGGGCGCCGCCGAGGCCGGCGCAGGCTCCTCACTGTTCCAGATCTTCGCGATTGTGGGCGGGCTTGGTGTGCCGCTCCTGGCCCGCTTCGCCAGCACGACGACGGTGGCCGTCACCTTGAGTGCGCTATGGCTGACGGTTCCCGTGGGCTTGCTCCTGGCGCCTGATTTGTGGTGGATGTGGTCTTCCATGGGAGGCATTGCGCAGGGTGGCGGCATCACGGTGGTGTTCATTGCCATCATCAAGTTCGCCAGGGATCAAGCCTCGGCAGGGAAGATGTCCGCCGTCGTCCAAGGCGTGGGCTATCTGGTTGCAGCGCTGGCGCCAACCGTCATCGGCTACGTCCATGGCGTGTCCGAGGGCTGGACCGTGCCGCTGCTGGTGATCCTCGGTTCGGTGCTCGCGTTCTGTGTGTGCGTTACGTTGTCCGTGCGCTGGGTGGCCCGACAGGGGTAAGTGAGCGCCGCCGTCGGGGTTGTCCTTCCCTACCCGATTCGGGGGTGCGCTGCGCATTAGACGGTAGGAAGCGTCTTGTGTGAAGCTGGCCATCGAATCGGTGCGAGGCCGGTCGCATTCCGGGCCCGCGGTGGCATGGAGAAACCCCGCTGCTGGGCTGCCTCCCCGACCATCGGGGTCACTTGTTGCGAAGAGTGCAGGCAGCCCAGCGTCGGGGCTTGGTTTGTCGCTGACCAGTTCAGCTAGGCGGCGACGAGTTCCTCCTCCGTGGCCTCTTCACGGGCCTCGGTGAGGAAACGGGCGTAGGCCGGGATTGTCAGGAAGGTGGGGAATTCCTCGGCCAAGGTGACTTCTTCGAAGATGGCGCGGGCGTCAGCGAAGCGGTCTCCGTCGAAGCGTTCCAGTCGGGCGTATTCCTCGTCCAGCATGTCCTGGACCCATTCACGGCTGATGATCTCGCCGTGATCGGTGATGGCGTGGGAGTGGATCCATTGCCAGAGCTGGGACCGGGAGATCTCGGCGGTTGCGGCGTCTTCCATGAGGTTGTGGATGGCGACGGCGCCGTTGCCGCGGAGCCAGGACTCGATGTAGCGGATGCCTACCTCGATGTTCAGGCGAACCCCGGCCTCGGTGATGGTGCCTTCGGTGCTGGCGATGTCGATCAGTGCGCGGTCATCCGGGGTGACGTCCTCGCGGCTGCGGTCCAGCTGGTTCGGCCTGTCGCCGAGCACGGAGTCGAACACTTCGCGGCAGACCGGTACGAGGTCCGGGTGGGCTACCCAGGAGCCGTCGAAGCCGTCGTTGGCTTCGCGGGTCTTATCGGCGCGGACCTTCTCGAACGAGGCGGTGTTGGCTGCTTCGTCCTTGCGGTTCGGGACAGCTGCGGCCATGCCACCGATTGCCATGGCCCCGCGGCGGTGGCAGGCCCGGACGAGTTGTTCGGTGTAGGCCCGCATGAACGGCTGGGTCATGGTCACCTGGCCGCGGTCCGGGAGTACGAAGCGCGGTCCGCGGGTGCGGAAGTTCTTGATCAGGGAGAAGATGTAGTCCCACCGACCGGCGTTCAAACCGGAGGCGTGATCCCGGAGTTCGTACAGGATCTCCTCCATCTCGAAGGCGGCGGTGATGGTTTCGATCAGCACGGTGGCGCGGATGGTGCCCTGCGGGATGCCGAGGAGGTCCTGGGCCAGGACGAAGATGTCGTTCCACAGGCGTGCTTCGAGGTGGTTTTCGATCTTGGGCAGGTAGAAGTACGGGCCCTTGCCCTGGGCGAGCAGGCGGCGGGCGTTGTGGAAGAAGAACAGCCCGAAGTCCACGATGCCGCCGGCGATGGGCTTGCCGTCGATCAGCATGTGCTTCTCGGGCAGGTGCCAGCCGCGGGGACGGACCACGATGGTGGGCAGGTCTCCGGCCGGCTTGAGCTTGTACTCCTTGCCTTCGGGGGAGGTGAAATCGATGCGGCGTTCCAGTGCGTCGGTCAGGTTCAGCTGGCCCTGGATGACGTTGCGCCACGTCGGGGTGGAGGAGTCTTCCATGTCGGCCAGCCAGACCTTGGCACCGGAGTTCAGGGCGTTGATGGTCATCTTCTTATCCACCGGGCCCGTGATCTCTACGCGGCGGTCCTCCAGGCCCGGGGCCGGGGGAGCAACACGCCAGCTCGGGTCGTTGCGGATGGCCTCGGTCTCGGGGAGGAACCGCGGATCCTGGCCACTGGAAATCTGATTGCGCCGTGCGTGCCGTGCCTGCATCAGCTCCTGACGACGATCAGCAGTAGCCCGGTGCAGTTGGCCGATGAACTCCAAAGCATCCGGCGTGAGGACCTCGTTTTGCCGGCAAATAGGCTGCGCGGTCAAAGTAATGCCATTGATAGTGAAGTTGTCCGTGAAGCTGTTCATTTCAAATCTCCTATGAAAATGTTCGACGGCGGCACTTGCGTGAGGTGGGCCAGAGAGACCGGAGGAACGGTGGTGCGGCAGCCTGCGTAAAAGGGGCCCTGCGTCCCGGTCCGTCCTCGCTCAGCGAGGTCGAAACCGGGACGTGGGGAATAGCAGGCAGAGCATTACCGGTCCGCAGGCCGGCGGAAGTCCCGCCGTCGGGTGTGGTTAGTGGAATTGGCCCTCTTCGGTCGATCCGACCAGAGCGAGGGTGGATGCGTTCGGGTTGAGCGCGGTGGCGATGTCGTCGAAGTAGCCGGTGCCGACTTCGCGCTGGTGCTTGGTGGCGGTGTAGCCGCGGGCTTCGGAGGCGAATTCCTTTTCCTGGAGCTCGACGTAGGCGCTCATGCCTTCGCGGGCGTAACCGTGGGCGAGGTCGAACATCGAGTAGTTCAGGGCGTGGAATCCGGCCAGGGTGATGAACTGGAACGTGAAGCCCATGGCGCCGAGCTCGCGCTGGAACTTGGCGATGGTGGTGTCGTCCAGGTGCTTGCGCCAGTTGAAGGACGGGGAGCAGTTGTAGGAAAGCATCTGGTCCGGGAATTCGGCCTTGACCGATTCGGCGAACTTGCGGGCAAGCTCCAGGTCCGGGGTGCCGGTCTCCATCCAGATCAAGTCGGAGTACGGTGCGTAGGCCTTGGCGCGGGCGATGCAGGGTTCGATGCCGTTGCGGACCTTGTAGAAGCCCTCGGCTGTGCGTTCACCGGTGATGAATTCCTGGTCGCGCTCGTCAACATCGGAAGTGATCAGCGTTGCTGCTTCGGCGTCGGTGCGGGCGATGACGACGGTCGGGGTACCGGCGACGTCGGCTGCCAGGCGGGCTGCGTTGAGGGTCCGGATGTGCTGCTGGGTGGGGATCAGGACCTTGCCGCCGAGGTGTCCGCACTTCTTTTCTGAAGCGAGCTGGTCTTCCCAGTGAACACCCGAGGCACCTGCGGTGATCATGGACTTCATGAGTTCGTAGGCGTTCAGCGGGCCACCGAAGCCGGCTTCGGCGTCGGCGACGATCGGAACCAGCCAGTCCTCAACGGTCTTGACGCCCTCGGCGTATTCGATCTGGTCAGCCCGGAGCAGCGCGTTGTTGATGCGGCGGACAACCTGAGGGACCGAGTTGGCCGGGTACAGGGACTGGTCCGGGTAGGTGTGGCCGGAGAGGTTCGCGTCAGCGGCAACCTGCCACCCGGAAAGGTAGATGGCGCGGAGTCCGGCCTTGACCTGCTGCACGGCCTGGTTGCCGGTCAGTGCGCCGAGAGCGTTGGTGTACCCGCCGGTGGGTGCTTCCTCGGTGAGCTGCTTCCAGAGCTTCTCCGAACCGCGGCGGGCCAGTGTGTGCTCTTCAGAGACGCGACCGCGGAGGCGGACGACGTCGGTGGCCGAGTAATCACGGGTGACGCCTTCCCAACGCGGGTTGGCGGACCATTCAAGTTCCAGCGCTGCTGCCTGCTGCTCTGCAGTCTGTGCGGATTCTGCTGGTTCAAATGATGCGGTCATTGCATGTCTCCTAATATCCAAGGGCTCCCGGGCCGGCCTCCGCTGCGCCTTTGCTGCATCGGCCGGCTTACCCGGGGTCTGTATTTCTTTTTCGTAAGACCTACTTTTCTGCACTTACAACAGGCTTTCTAGAGGAAAACTATGGAAAGAAATGCACTTCTTCGCGTATTCTCAAGAAATGTCGCCTGTGAGCTGGAATCGCGAAGTCGCGCCGCCGTCGTCCTCCACAACGTCCCCTGAACTGGACGTCATTAGCCTTGGCCGCCGCGTGCGCCACCTGCGCAAGCAGGCCGGCCTGACGCTGGACGACTTGAGTGCCGCCGTCGGGACCGCGCCGAGTCAGCTCAGCCTGATCGAAAACGGTAAGCGCGAACCCAAATTGGGCCTTCTTCAGCAACTCGCCGCGGCCCTCGGCGTGAGCATCGATCAGCTGTTGGGGGCCGAGCCGCCCAGCCGCCGCGCGGCCCTGGAAATCGAGCTGGAACGGTACCAGCGTGGACCCCTGTACGAGTCCCTGAACCTGCCGAAAATCCGCATTAGCTCGCGGCTTCCGCTGGATGTGCTGGAGTCCCAGGTGGGGTTGCTTCAGGAGCTCGAACGCAAACTCAACGAGCAGGTCGCGACGCCGGAAGAAGCCCGCCGCGCGAACGGCGAGTTGCGTGCCATGATGCGCGAGCGCGGTAACTATTTCCCGGAGTATGAGGCGGAGGCGCAGAAGGTCCTCAAAGGGGTGGGCTACACCACCGGCCCGCTCAGCCAGCACGTCATCGCGGACATCGCGGAGAACCTCGGTTTCACCCTGCACCATGTGGGCGATTTGCCCCATTCCACCCGGTCTGTGACCGATTTGAAGAACCGCAGAATTTATCTGACGCAGAACCAACGCCAGGACCATGACCCCCGTTCGGTGCTTCTGCAGGCGCTCGGCCACTATGTCCTGGGGCACGAAACTCCGCGGAACTACGGCGATTTCCTGGCACAACGAGTGGCCACCAACTATTTCGCGGCCGCGCTGTTGCTTCCGGAGCAGGCCACCGTTGAGTTCCTCCAAAAAGCGAAGGCCGCGAAGGAAATCGCCGTGGAGGACATTCGCGATGCCTTTGCTGTGTCCTACGAGACCGCCGCGCACCGCTTCACCAACCTGGCTACCAAGCACCTGGGCATCACCACGCACTTCCAGAAGACACACCAGTCCGGCATCATCTACAAGGCGTACGAGAACGACGGCGTGACCTTCCCACAGGATCACACGGGCGCAATCGAGGGGCAGCCGTCGTGCAAGGCCTGGACGTCGCGGGCGGTGTTCGATGTCCCGGACAAGTTCAGCGCATACAGCCAGTACACGGACACGCCTTCGGGTACTTACTGGTGCACAGCCCGGACCGAGCGCTCGGCTGCGGGTGAATTTTCTTTGAGTATTGGGGTGCCGTACCAGCACGTGAAATGGTTCCGTGGGCGCGAGACCACGGCCCGTGCTACTTCTACCTGCCCGGACCCGAACTGCTGCAAGCGGCCACCTGCCTCGCTTGCGAACGAGTGGGCCGGCAACGCCTGGCCGTCGGCACGGGCCCATTCGCACCTGCTGGCTGCCATGCCTCCCGGCGCGTTCCCCGGCGTGGACGAAACCGAGGTGTACAGCTTCCTGGCCGCCCACTCCGCCCGCTGACCCGACCCTCTCTCACATCCTGACCGGTTTCCCCCGATGCTCGTTCACTTCCCACCTGCTTTTCCGTGATGCTCGCTCACATTCCGGCCACATTTGGCCATCCCTCTCTCAGATCGCGTGAGTTCCGAAGGCAAAGCGTGCAGCATGTGAGGAGAAGATCAAATGGGGGGATCGGCATGTATCGAGTTCGGAAAGTGGTCGCGGTAGTAGCGGCAGCCATGTTGGCGAGCGGATCGGAGACAATCAGTGCCTGCGCGCCGCAACCAGCCGACGTCGGGCTCTTAAAGGCCGACGGCGTTACGCGGGTTTCGGTCCAAGCGACGGATTACGCTGCCCAACGCGAGGCGCTGAATGCCTCTGCGCGCAAGCTCGGCGCTACACTGCTCGCGGACGGAGGGGATGCCGCAAATGGAAATGTTGTTTCGTCGCCCGCGAGCCTGTTGATCGCGCTCAGCATGCTGCGAGCCGGAGCATCCGGAGAATCTGCCGCTGAGATGGATTCGGCCCTGGCTTTGCCCATCGAGGGTCGCGACGAAGCGATGAACGCGGTACTCGCTGCACTGGAAAAGTATGACGGCGACCCCGGAAGCGTGGACGAGGACGACCCGCCGCGCAAACCTGTCATGCACGCAGCCAACGGCCTGTTCGTCGACAAAGGCATCCCCACAGGAAAGGACTTTCTGGCCACGCTCGCCAAGCACTATGGCACGGGTGTGTACCCGGTGTCCTTCCAGAACGAGGCCGTGACCAAACCTGCCATCGACCAGTGGGTCAGCAGCAACACGGGTGGCAGGATCAAGGAAGCACCTGCAAAGTACGATCCCGACAACACCTTCAGCTTGCTCAACGCGCTCTACTTCGCCGCGGCTTGGCAAACGCCCTTCGACCCGAACGACACGTCGGCTCAGCCCTTCACCAAAGCCGGCGGGGAAGTCGTCTCCGTTCCCACTATGCACGGAGGCATCAGCATGGCGTACGCCGAAGGCGCGGGCTGGAAAGCCGTTGACCTCCCGTACGCCGAAGGTTTCGTGATGAGGCTGGTACTGCCCGACGGCGGTGCGTCGGGTGTCGCCGGTGCAGTTCCGGTTTCAGCGGAGGTGCTTTCTGACGTTGCCCGACGCTTGGAAAACGCGCCGCTGGACATGGTCCAAATCAGCCTACCCAAATGGGACCACAAGACGACCTTTGAACTGCGGAAGGTCTTCGAAACACTCGGCCTCAGGAAAACACTGGCGACACAGTCCGATTTCGATGCGATCCAACAGGGAATGCAACTTACTCAAGCGGCACAAGCAGCCAACATTACCGTTGCCGAAAAGGGAACCATCGCATCCGCGGTGACCCAGCTCAACGGGGATGCCGCAAGCGCCCTCATTGCAGATCGTGAAATCATCCTCGACCACCCGTTCCATTACGAGATTGTGCACGTTGAAACCGGCATGCCGTTGTTCACGGGTTGGGTTGCTGATCCACGCTGAGGGGTGGGATGTGCAAGAGGAACCGCCGGAACCCGCCGGGATGTGAGAGAGGAACCGCCGGAACCCGCCGGGATGTGAGAGAGGAACCGCCGGAACCGGCCAGGATGTGAGAGAGCGTTGGCTATTGAACCAGCCGCCCCACCAGCACTGCCGCAGCCTCAACGACGTCGTCCGCCTGCCGTTTGGACGAACTCAAGGCGACCTCGTGTCCGGCGAGAGTAATGATGTCCGTGATGACCGCGACCGTGAGCTTGCCCAGAGTGTCATCGCTGGCGCCCAGCAGCACGGAGTTTTGCCGAACCCACTCGCGTCCACGTTCACGCCGAAGTACCTCGAACCCCGGGGGAGTGTCGCCCTCGATGAACACCCGCTCCAATGCGCGGTGCGTCCAGGTGTAGTCGAAGTAGCTGCGGCTGCCCACGTTGAACAGTGCCAACGGATCGTTCTCGCCTGACTTCCTGGCCTTTGCTACAGCCGCGGCGACGAGCCTTTCATGCTCGTTTTGATAATCATCCCAGAGGGCCAGGAACAGTTCGGTCTTGCCCCCGAAGTGGTGATACAGGCTGCCGACGCTTGAGCCGGAACGGGCAACGACGTCCGAAATGCTGGCATCGGTGAAGCCGTGCTCGCAGAAAACTTCCCTGGCCGCATCCAGGAGGTTTCTTCGGGTGGCGGCTGTCCGGCTCCATTGCCACGAGCCAGCAGGGACTGCCGCGTTGGATGTTTTCCGAACCAAGGGTGCTCCCTTCGCCGCGACATGCAGTTTGCCGGAGTGTCGTCGGGCTTCTTTCTGGAATCGTACCTTCATCAAGCCCCGACTTAAAGCATTCAAACCCCTTGACCATCAATCAACTAAAGGAAACAATCTTAGAAGCTTGTTCTAGAAATATGTGTTGCGGTATGTATCCGAATGCTGCGATTTTTGACGTCAAACGCCCCGAAACCCGGGTGCCGTTTTTACCGTCGCGCTGCAACTGGTTGAATCGCTATGAGAGAGCGCCAACTGGTCGCATGCCAAACAAAGCCAGAGAGGAACGCGGCCTGATGTCCGTTTCAAGCAAGTCGTCCGGGATCACGTCGAACAGGTGGTTCAAACCCGTCGTCGTTACCGCCGTAGCGTTGGTGGTGGCGTTGGTCCTGGTGCTCATCGCCCAGTGGCTCCGGACGCTGCAACCCGTTCAACAGTTCCTGGTGGACTACCCTGGACACTCAGCGATCCCCGAAGGCACCCCCACAGGCTTCCCGGCATGGCTCGGCTGGCAACACTTCCTCAATATGTTCTTCCTGGTTCTGATCATCCGCTCCGGCTGGCAGGTCCGGACCACCACAAGGCCGCCGGCTTACTGGACCCGGAACAACAAGGGGTTCATCAAGACCAAGAATGCGCCGTCCAAGATCAGCCTGGATCTCTGGTTCCACCTCACGCTGGATGCCTTGTGGGTGTTGAACGGCATCATCTTCATCGTCCTGCTGTTTGCTACCGGCCAGTGGCTGCGGATCATCCCCACCAACTGGGACGTCTTCCCCAACGCGCTGTCCGCAGCGCTGCAGTACGCCTCGCTGAACTGGCCCATTGAGAACGGCTGGAACAACTACAACAGCCTGCAGCTGCTGACCTACTTTGTCACCGTCTTCATCGCCGCCCCGCTGGCCATCATCACCGGTCTTCGGATGTCCGGTGCGTGGCCGAAGAAGGCAGCGATCAACAAGTTCTACCCGATCGAACTCGCCCGCCAGATCCACTTCCCGGTGATGATCTACTTTGTGGCGTTCGTGATCGTCCACGTCACGTTGGTCCTGGCCACGGGTGCGCTGAACAACCTGAACCACATGTACGCCTCGAACAACGATTACAGCTGGTGGGGCTTCGGCATTTTCGCTGCCTCAATCGTCTTTACGGCGGCCGCTTGGTTCCTGGCTCGCCCGCTGTTCCTGCGCCCGGTCGCCTCGCTCATGGGCAAGGTCTCGCGCTAACGGACACCGTCTAGCGGGACCCGCCCTGCCACAGGGCATCAAACGGAGCGCCCGAGGATACCCGGTTCTTGATCCCGGCCGTCACGAACGCCTTGGCGGTGCGGGCAGCTTCCAGTGGCGTGGCGCCCTTGGCCAACTCAGCGGTCACCGCCGCGGCCAGGGAGCAGCCGGCACCGGACACAGCGACGTCGCCAACCTTGGGACTGCGCAGGACTTCCAGCGTTTCGCCGTCGTAGTAAACGTCGACGGCGTCAGGGCCTTCCAGCCGCACCCCACCTTTGGCGAGGACTACTGCGCCGCTGATCTCATGGATGCGGATGGCAGCGTCCTTCAATGACTCTTCGTCATTGATGGTCAGCCCGGACAGGGACTCAGCCTCAAAGTGGTTGGGGGTGACGAAGGTGGCCAGCGGCAGGATCTGCGCTTTCAAGGCCTGGTCGGTGTCCAAGGCGTGGCCGGGCTCCTGTCCCTTGCAGATCAGGACCGGGTCAAGGACCACGTTCGCGAATGAGCCATCGGCCAACGCCTTCTCCACCGTGCTGATGGTTGCCGGGCTGCCGAGCATGCCGATCTTCACGGTGTCCAGGGCAGATGGTGCGCCGGAAACGGGACCGTAGGCCGCCGTCGTGGCTTCCAACTGGTCAGCAATAACCTGCTGGTCCACTGGCACGAAGCGGTGGTTCCAGTTGTCCAGTGGGTCGAAGGAAACGATGCACGTGAGGTTCGCGATGCCGAAAACTCCCAGTTCCTGGAAGGTTTTGAGGTCGGCCTGCGCGCCGGCGCCGCCGGTCGCTTCGGAGCCGGCGATGGTCAGGGCAATGGCAGGGGCAACGGCTGAAGTCATGCCTTCCATCTTGCCAGTTGCCTCGCTGCCGGCAGATTCTGGCAGCGGCCTTAGCCGTGCAGGCGGCGGTACGTTGCCTTGGCGGCTGGGTGAAGGGGCACGCCAGCGGTGTTGATGAGGGTCTCGGGGCTGAGGAACTGCACGCCCGTGCTCGTCTTCGGGACCAGCTCCTGGGCCCGTTCCACTAGCAGTTCCACGGTCTCCGAAACCACGTGATCGGCAAGGTCGCTGCGGCAAAGGAGCAGGTTGGCCACGCCCACGGTCCACGTGGCAGCTGCGTCCCCGTAGCTCTTGGCGGGGATCAGGACGCGATCGTAGAAAACGCCATACTGCTCGCGCATGGCCTTGATGTGCTCGGACAAGTCGATCAACCGGAGACCAACCTCATTGGCAGTGGACGCGATGGCAGCGGTTGGCACGCCGCCAGACCAGAAGAGGGCATCAATGGAGCCGTCCCGGAGGGCTGCGAGCCCCTGGTTCAGCCCGAGATTCACTTGCTTGAGGCCCATGTCAGCCGGGGCTGCGGAGATGATGCGGGGAACAGTCAACGATGTTCCGGAGCCCACCTCGCCAACACCGGCCGTCTTTCCGGCGAGATCGGCGAAGGAGCGAAGACCGCTATCCTCCCGCACGATGCAGTGGACGTAGTTTTGGTACACCTTTCCGAGCGCCACAAGATTCCCGCCAGGCTGCGGGGTGGCCGCAGCCTGGGCAGCTGCATCCGCAAGGGCGACGGCGAACGTCGCCTCACCTGACAACACCCGCCGGATGTTCTCCAGGCTTCCTCCGGTGGTCAGCGGCACGGCGGTTTGGGCCACACCCTCGCGTTGGAGCAACTCCGCGAACAACGTTGCGAACTCCAGGTAGAAGCCACCGGGTTCACCGCCGGCGACCGTCAGCCTTTGCGGCTTCTCGTCAGGAGTGCAAGCGGTTGATACCGGCAGCAAAAGGCCCGCCAATCCAACTGACAGACCGGCCCTGAGCGCAGCCCGCCTTGGCATGATCCGGCTATCCATCCTCGCCTCCGGACGGCTGCCGGAATTCAAGTCTTGCCGTCAATCCGTGTGGCTGTCTTCCTTCCAGCACAAGCTCGCCGCTGTTGGCATGGGCCAGGCGGTCCACGATCGTCATGCCCAAGCCGTTCCCGGGGATCTTGCTGTGCTGCGGCGCCCGCCAAAACCGCGTTGTGGATGCGGTGCGCTGCTCAGCGGAAAGCCCAGGGCCGTCGTCGGAAACCACGACGGCGAGCCCTCCTTTTGTTTGGTTCGTTGCCACTGTGATCCGGGAGCCAGGGGCGTACTTGATGGCGTTGGTCAGAAGTTCACCCACCATATGCGCTAGCTCGTCCGGATTGCAGGCGAGGTGGAGCGGTTGCTCCGGCTGCGCCAGCGTGATCACGGAACCCGCGCGTTCAGCAGCCGGCATCGCCCGCTCCACCTCTCCTTGCAGGATTGGGAACGGGTCGATCACCGAATGGTGTTTGTGTTCTGCTTCTTGGTCCGCGCGCGTCGATCCCTCGAAAGCGCGGTGTTCCGCCGTCGCCAGCTTCAGCACGCCGTCGAGAATTGCCTCCACACGCTCAAGCTCAGCAACCACGCCTGCCGCGGCGGCTTTCTCGGGCTCCGACTTCAGTGCCAGTTGCAGCAGATCGATCCGGAGCCGCAAGGCACCCACCGGGTTCCGTAGTTCGTGAGAGGTGTCGGCGATCAGTTGGCGCTGCGAATCGATGCTCTCGGTCACTGTGTTGGCCATTGCGGTGAACGAGCGGCTCAGCTCCCGCAACTCGGGCGGACCGGCGTCGGGAAGGTGGCTCGTCTTGCCCGTCGTCTCAAGTTCGTGGACGGCGAGGCTCAGTCGATGGACCGGCCGCAGGACCCAGCCGGTGATGCGGGCCGCTGCCAACAGGAGGAGCGCCCCGAGCGCAACCGCCGCAAGCCCGACGACGAGCCACCGCTCCCGTAGCTTCTCCCGGGCCGCTTCGGGATTGACTTCAAGGACCGCCTCCCCGAGCACCTGGCTGGCTGTGCCGAAGGACCTCGAGATAACCTCCGTGCCGGATCCGAAGGGCCTGATCGGGCTGAGCGTGGTGTCGCTGAGGTTCAAACTGGCCCGGTTCAGGGCGTCACGGACTTCGGCGCGGTCCTCGCTCAGGTCCCCTGAGCGCACTGTCTGCTGCTGGAGCCGGACCAGGATGCCCTCACCGTAGAGCTCGGAATAGCGATCCATTTCGCGTTGCAGCTGGGTGGTGTCGTTGTCCGACGAAGCGTCATTGGCGAGCTGGGCAAACCGGTTCAATGACGTGACGCGGTTGATCTGGAGTTCCTGGGTGAGCTCCCTGCCGGCCGATGTCAGGATCACGCTGGACACGGTGACCACTATGAGCACTGAGATCACGCTCAGGATGGCCAGGACACGGATTTTCACGGCTGCTCGACGCGGTAACCGACCCCGCGGACGTTGATGATGAAGCCGGGAAGTTGGAGCTTGGACCGCAGGCCCGTGAGGTGCACATCCAAGGACCGGGAATTTGCGAGGAAAGCGTCACCCCAGAGGGCATCGAGGATCTGTTCCCTTGTCACTACGGATCCTGCGTGCCTTGCCAGGAGGCTGAGGAGTTCGAACTCTGTTGCGGTCAGGGAGAGTTCCCTTTCGCCAACAGCTGCTTTCCGGCGGTCGAGGTCCACGCTGACGTTTCCCACCACGATGCTGTGCGGTGCAGCCTGCCCAGCACGGTTGGTCCGGCGTGTCACCGCTTCGATCCTGGCCAGCAATTCCACGAGCTTCACAGGCTTGACCAGATAGTCGTCGGCCCCGGATCGAAGGCCCAGGACCACACTGCGCTCGTCGTCGCGCGCAGTCAGGATCAGGATGGGGACCTGGGTTACCTGGCGCAGTTTCCGTAGGACATCCAAGCCGTCCAGGTCCGGCAGTCCCAGATCGAGCAGGATCACTTCGTGGTGCCGATGCCCCAGGAGTGCGTCTTCGCCACGGGACACTCTTGTGGCTTTGTGGCCGGCGGATGCAACGGCAGCACTCAAGGCCGACGCCATGGCGTCGTCATCCTCGACGATGAGCACGTGCACTGTGTGATCCTTTGGGGCTGGTGGGCTGGTGGGCTGGTTCGCTACTCGAGCTTAACGTTGTGAGGCCCGTTCTGCGCCCCTCGGAGTGTCCAAAGGGCGCAGAACGGGCCTCACAAGCCAGCCGTTCTAGGCGCTGGCACAGCAGGTTTTAGGCGTTGGCCAGGTCCTTCTTGTCCTCGTCGGCTTCGTGCGAGGCAGAGCCCTTCGCGGCGAAGGCGCTTCCCTGCTCGGCGTCCAAGTGCGTCGCTTTCTTGTTCTTCAACGCGAAGATGTATACAAGCAGCGAGATGAAGATCGCGGCAGTCACATAGGTGAAGAACATGTCCACCTGCCCGGCCTTCTGCAGAGCGGCGCCAATCAGCGGAACCGTGCCGCCGAACAGCGAGTTCGCGATCGCATATCCCAGGCCGACACCCAGGGCCCGGATCGATGCCGGGAACAGCTCAGCCTTCACCAGCGCATTGATGGAGGTGTAGCCGCCAACCATGAGCAGGCCGCCCAGCATGAGCAGGAACGCCATAAACGGATCCTTGGTTCCGGACAGCGTGGAGAGCAACGGCCATGTGAACAGTACACCCGTAACGCCGAACCAAATCAGCAGCGGCTTGCGGCCGATCTTGTCCGAAATCAAGCCATAGACCGGCTGGAGCAACATGAAGATGAACAATGCCCAGAAGTTGATGACGGAGGTATCGGTCTTGGCGATTCCGGACGTATCGTTCATGAACTTCAGGATGAAGTTGGTGTACGTGTAGAACGCCACGGTGCCACCGAGCGTGATACCAATGCAGATGAGCAGCGGCTTCCAGTGCTTGGTGAACAGCAGTTTCATGGTCCCCGGCTGTGCCTCGCCTTCAACCTTCACGTGCGCGGCGCGGAGCTGATCGGCGGAAAGCGTCTCTTCCATGGACCGGCGAAGCCAGAGGACAACCAACGCAGCGACGCCACCAATCGCAAAAGGAATGCGCCAGCCCCAGGCCGTCAGGTCTTCCTTGCTCATGGTGTTCTGCAGGATCACCAGCACCAGGAGGGCCAGCATCTGCCCGCCAATGAGCGTTACGTACTGGAAGCTGGAGAAGAAACCGCGGCGCTTGGCAGTGGCAGCCTCGGACATATAGGTGGCGCTGGTGCCGTATTCGCCGCCCACCGAGAAGCCCTGCACGACGCGGATAAAGACCAGCAGGATCAGTGCCCAGAGCCCAATCACGTCCTGGGTTGGCAGGAGCGCAATGGCAAACGAACCCGCCGACATCATGGTCACGCTGAGGGTCAGAGCGGCCTTGCGGCCCTTGCGGTCGGCGTAACGGCCGAAGAACCAGCTGCCGATGGGACGCATGAGGAACGACGTCGAGAAGACCGCCATCGCTTCAAGGCCAGCCTGCAGATCGTCAGAGGAGTTGAAAAAGTGCGACTGGAAATACGCCGCGAAAACCGTATAGACGTAGAGATCGAACCACTCCACGAGGTTGCCCGCGGAGCCCTTGAGGATATTGCTCACGGCCTTGCGTGTCTGTGCGGCCTCGCTGAGGGACGCAACTTGTTGGGTGCTCATCAATGAACCTTCCTGGACGGCAGCGTTTTGCCGCGGCCGTGTCTTGCATGAGTTCGTTCTGTCCATGAAGCTCGTGCTCATGGCGTCCTTGGGCATGGCTCTTCGTCGACTAAGAAAGGTCCTCCATGGGTGAAGAGGACATGATCCAAACTATGGGTGATACAGGGCACAGCCAACGCCGGAAGCGATTTCCTAACACTTCCTTAGGTTTTGAGTGATCCTCTCGCAGATGATCCCCGGTTTTGGGCGTTCCTCTCGCAGACCATCGCCGGTTTTGGGTGTTCCTCTCGCAGATCATCGCCGGTTTTGGGTGTTCCTCTCGCAGATAACCACCGGTTTCGGGCGTTCCTCTCGCAGATCATCGCCGGTTTTGGGTGTTCCTCTGGCAGGTGGTCGCCGGTTTTGGGTGTTCCTCTCGTAGACCATCACCGGTTTTGGGCGTTCCTCTCGCAGATAACCACCGGTTTTGGGCGTTCCTCTCGCAGATCATCGCCGGTTTTGGGGCAATGCGGTCTCACACAGGGCCGCTTGCTCCGAAGCCTGTGGGGCGAGATTTCGGGCAGTCCCTTTCAGCACAAATGAGTGGCTGGTGGATGTGGGCCAGGTGCGATTAGTCTTCAGGCATGGCCTCCGTTCTCGGGTCGATCGACCGGACAGTGCGCGCTTTGGGCAGCCTCTACCGGACCACCCCACTGCCACCGGGCCAAGTGGTTGGCTTGGTGCTGGATGCGGCCCTTGACCGTCTGCATCCTGCTCCTGTTCAAGCGCCCGGGACCGTGCGCAGAACCGTCGGCCTCGGCTTGGCTCTGGCAGGGGTTGGTTTTACCGCGTGGGCCGTGGCGGAACGTCGGCGCCAAACGACCGGCACCTTTTCGTTGGAGCGCCCCGAGGGTCTGGTCACCACCGGTCCCTATGCCGCCAGCCGCCATCCGATGTACCTCGGGTGGTGGCTGATCCACTCGGGCGTGGGGATCTTTAGAGGTTCTCCCTGGACGCTCGCTACTTTGCCCGCTGGAATCCTGGTGGAACACTTTGGCACGTTGTGGGAAGAGAAGATGCTTCGGCGGGAATTCGGCCAGTCCTACGCTGACTACTCGGACAGGGTTCCCCGATACTTCGACTTCCATTGTCGCCACTCATGACCATTGGCGTGATCGAGTGATATGAACGAGCATTCGCCAAACGGGGGGATTATGTGAGCGAGGATCCAGAAAAGCCCTCGGTTATGTGAGAGAGGGATGGGCCAAAACGGTGTGGGATGTGAGAGAGCATCCGGGGGTGGGACAATAAAACCGGTGTCGGGCTGAATGCCTCACCAACCACAGTGCTAATACAGCGGGGCGCCGTGCTTCACGGGCGCCTGCGCGAACCACTACGAAATGGATGACCCATGACCTCGCCCTCTGGCTCCAGCACATTGAGCAAGCCCGCACCCCGCTTCGCTTCGATCGGCTCCCCATACTTCGGCATCATGTTGGCCATCATGGCCGTGGTGCTGATCCTGTCCAACATTGGCGCTTCCAAGGGAGTGGTACTCGGCCCCATCATCACAGATGGCGGGTTCTTCCTGTTCCCGCTGGCCTACATCCTGGGCGACGTAATGAGCGAGGTCTATGGCTTCAAGGTTGCGCGCAAAGCCATCGTCACGTCGTTCGCGCTCTCGGTGTTCGCCTCGCTTTGCTACTGGGTGATCATCGCGCTGCCCGGCTTCGACGACGAATATGGAACCGCGAAGCAGGCAGCAATCGAGGGGGCGCTTGGACCCGTGCCGCAGATCGTCCTTGCCTCGCTGCTGGCTTTCCTCGCCGGACAGACCATCAACTCCTGGATCCTGGTGAAGATGAAGGCACGCACCGGTGAAAAGACGCTTTGGGCGCGCCTTATGGGTTCCTCCGTGGTGGGTGAATTCGTGGACACCCTGATTTTCTGCAGCATCGCGGCCTCGGTCATTGGCATCACGGACTTTGGAATGTTCGCCAACTACGTCTTGGTGGGCTTCGTCTACAAGACCGGCGTGGAGTTCCTGTTCGTGCCTGTCACCGTAATGGTTGTTGGCTGGATCAAGAAGCGCGAGCCGAGCTACGGGGTAGTCGCGGCCTAGCCGTACTAAGCTACGACGCCCTGCCTTTCGAGTAGTACCGGCCCAGCGTCTCAGCTTTGAACTCGAAGAAATCCCCGGACTCGATGGCCAACCGCGCATCGTCCACCATCTTCACCACGAAGCGCTCGTTGTGGATCGAAATCAGTGTCGCCGAGACCATCTCCTTCGCCTTGTACAGGTGGTGGATGTACGCACGCGAATAGTTTCCGCAGGTGTAACAGTCGCAGTCATCCTGCAGCGGTCCGAAATCGGCCTTATAGCGGGCACCGGATAGGTTGAACCGGCCGGAGGGCGTATAGAACGCGGAATTCCGGGCCACACGGGTGGGTGAGACGCAGTCGAAGGTGTCGGCCCCATTCTCGATTGCCGTAAAGATATCGTCCGGCTCGGAAATGCCCAGCAGGTGCCGTGGCTTGTCCTCGGGAAGTTCCTCATTGCACCACCGCACGATGGTGCCCAGGTTCTCCTTCTCCAACGCGCCGCCGATCCCGTATCCATCAAAGGGCATGGCCCCGAGGTCCCGGCAGGCCTTTCGGCGCAGGTCCTCGTATTGCGCACCCTGGATCACGCCGAACAGCGCCTGGTACGGCTTCCCGACGCGGGCGGAAGTCAAACGGGCATGTTCTTCCAAACACCGCAGTGCCCACAAACGCGTCCGCTCCAGCGACTCCTCCTGGTACGCCCGGGAGTTCTGCAAGGTTGTCAGCTCGTCGAACGCGAACATAATGTCAGCGCCGATCTGATGCTGGACCTGCATGGAGATCTCGGGGGAGAAGCGATGCCGGTCCCCGTTGAGGTGCGACTTGAACCACACGCCGTCGTCATCAATGTGTGCCAGCCGTTCCTTGCCAGGTGCCACCGCGTCATCGGGCCCCGACGTGTCCACATTCTTCATGTCGATGACCTTCTTGAAGCCCGAGCCCAGGCTCATGACCTGGAACCCACCTGAATCCGTGAACGTCGGCCCGGACCAATTCATGAAAGCGCCCAGCCCGCCGGCGGCGTCGAGAATCTCCGGACCCGGCTGCAGGTATAGATGGTAGGCGTTGGCGAGCACTGCCTGCGCACCCAGCCCGGCAATGGACTCGGGCAGCACGGCCTTGACCGTCGCTTTGGTCCCGACGGCGATAAACGCGGGCGTCTGGATGGTTCCGTGCGGGGTGGTGATAGTTCCGGTTCGGCCCAGGAAAGTGCCGCCATTGGCGTCGACCAACGCGTCCGACGGCGAACACGTTTCGGTCAGGCGCTGGCCCACCGAAAAGGAGAACCCGGATGCCCGTGAAGAAGTACCCGGCAAGGCAGTGGACGGAGAGGACGAGGGCAGGAAAGCGGAAGCTGGCACGCTACCAAGTGTGCCAGCTTTACCGCGGGTAACCTGCGGAGCCCGCCTAGGAGCTGTAGTTCTCAGCCTTCCAGTTGTCCCACGACGACCGGATGTCCGCCAAGGTGTGAGCCCCCAACTCGTACGTGGAGGCAATCACCATGGAGCCGCCGTCGGGCCTTTTCTCCGGAATCGGCAGCTGCTCCGCCACGATTAGCAGCCCATCGCCGTGCTCCGCGTAGCTGTGTACGGTGAGGCCCACTTGGTGCCGGCTCTTGAACCACACGCGGCCGGAGATTTTCTCGCCGGTGCCAAGTGTGAGGGAGTAGTCATCGCCGACCGGCGGGAGATCGCCCAGCCCCAGCTTCTCGATGGCCGGACCACCGCTGCCTGGAAGCGATACGAAGTGCGTTCGCCGCTGACCGTGCGGGTGCCTCTCAAGGGCGAAACGGAGTTGTTGCAGGAACGTGAGCCACCCTTGGGTGATGTCCTCGTCCCACTCAGCCCACTCGGAATCGTGGTCCAGCGCTGCGCGCGTTACCTTGACTTCGGTGCCGCCGGAAACGGGATGGAGTTCAAATTCATCCCCGCCATGGACCGTCAGCTTGGTGTGATCCGGATTTTCCACCACATCGGGATGGAAGTAGATCTGTTTGATTTCGTCGGCGAGGTCATCGGCTTCCCACCCGTGCCATTGAGCCACCAGCGAGGGTTCGCGCAGCATTGTCCAAACCTGCTGCGCGTCGGCATTAACCACAACGCTCAGATTGTTCGTCATGGCCCCGAATCTACCGCCGTTCGCGTCCATAAAACAGGTCTTGAAATGTTCAGGCGCGCACTGCATCCAGTTCGATGCCGATCCGACGGCCCAATTCCTCTTCTCCCAGGGTTTCGGATCCACCGTGGGCCCGCAGGAACAGCAGCGATTCCAGGCGAAGGAAGCGCCATTCCCGCTCAGCTTCATGGTTGCCGTTGTCGATTGCGCGGAAGATTTCCTTGTCGTACAGATTCGGTTCGTTCAGTGCGCGCTGGCGGACCTTGGCGGCGATGCGCGCCTTGAAGGGGTCCGTTTCCTCTGACTCATGGGCGCGCAGCAATTTCTCGTATACAGCCGCTCGTTCGGTTTGTCCGCCCTCCCGGCAAATAAAACTGGAGAGTGCCAGCGCGCGTTCAATCGACGCCCAGCGGTCGGGGTTGCCGTCAAAGGGGAGCACGTTCAGGAGATCCGCCACCCTCAGGGCATTATCCGGGTCGCGCAGCACGATGCAGAGATCGAACGCCAAATTACTGAGGTCCCGGAGGCAGCTTCCAGACTTGGTGTTGATACCCTTGGCCAGCCTCTCGGCGAGCACCTGGACGCCGTTCTTGCCCTTGTGATTGGCGACGGCGGCCCGGACCACAGCTTCAGGCGTCCCCTCCGGCTCGGGGATCAGCGCAAGCTCTTCCGGGACCGGCGCGAGCGCAGGCGGCGTCTCCGGGCGCGGCGGGACGACGACGGCGGGCCCAGCTTCAGGGTCCAGGTCGTCTTCCGCGGAGGTGCTGGAACCGGTGGCGGCTTCGGATTCTGGAACACCAACTGCGGAAGCGTCAGACGTTCCCAAGCCAGCGGAAACTCCGTCCCCCACGGGCACACTGGACCCCAGAGCGACCCGTACCGCAGCGCCGTCGACCGTTGTCACGAGCAGCAGCGCGGGTACGCCGTAATCATCGTTCTGGACCTCGATAGTGCCGATTTCCTCGGCGGGCCCGTCTCCGGGCAGGAACACAAAGTCTCCGGGTTGCAGGTCCCCAGCCTGCTTTTCGCGGTATTGCTGTGAGGCTGGGCTGTGAGTCATCGGAAGTCCTTTGGTTCTCTTGCGGTCCGCCGTCCAGTCTACAAACTCCGGCCGCCGAGGGAGGTCGGGACCCGCTAGAGGACGACGACGGAGCTAGACGACGATGCCGAGCTAAAGGACGATGCCGGAGAAAGCCAGCGCCTGGCGCACCAGGTTCCCGCGGCCGCCCTCGAACTCCTGCTGCACGTCCTCGCTCAGGACTTCCTGCGGCGTCATCCACGTGAGTTCCAGGGCGTCCTGGCGCGGTTCGCATTCCCCAGTGACCGGGATGATGAAGACCAGCGACACCGCGTGTTGGCGGTCGTCGGTGAATCCCGTCTGGGACGGCGCGGGGAAGTATTCGGCCACAGTGAAGGGAACGGGGCTGATGGGAAGCTGCGGGAATGCAAGGGGGCCGAGGTCTTTTTCCATGTGCCGCAGCAGGGCTGCACGGATGGTTTCACGGTAGAGGACACGCCCGGAGACGAGGTAGCGCACCATGTTGCCGTCGGCGTCACCCTGCAGGAGGGAGCCGACTTCATTGACGTACCCGAGCGGATCAAGGCGGACGGGGACTGCCTCCACGTAAACCATGGGAAGACGGCCGCGGGCTTCGAAGAGGTCTTCGTCGGAAAGCCAGCCTGGATACGGGTCGGGTGTACGTACGCTCATGGTTAAGTTCTACCCCATCCCAGGCCGAAGTTCGGTGGCAGGGCCCCCGGGTGCTGCCGCATTAAGCTGCTGGCTATGTTTGGTTGCGCACGTCCGGCGTCCGCTCAACCACGATTGACGCCGGCGCGGAGCCGCCCACAGCATCAGGGTTGGCGACGTACAGCACGCCCTCGCTGATCCGCGCCTCTATTCCTGCTTCGTGGAGTCTGAGCAGCAGAGGGTCCAGATCGCCGTCGTATTCAAAAGCGAGGTCGCCGGACTCCGCAGCCGCACCGTGGATCACACGCAGGATTCCGCCGTTTTTGGTTGTGAAGGTTGCTGATTCGTCATCCGAGCTCCGGGGCCGGGCGCCGATGTTGCGAAGCTCCTGCGCGGAATCGTCGACGCCGGGACTCACCCAGATGGCTACAACGGCAAGAGCAGGGTCTGCTTTGTCCGACGTGGCCCAGGTGCCGTCCGCGGCTCGTTGGGCGGGGTCAGCCAGGAATGTGAAGCCATCCCGGGCCGTGACCTGAACGGTCTGGCCGTGCGAAGCCTCGGTGAGCTCTGCGATGGTCCCGTCTTCCTGCGTGCGCCGGGCAAACTCGTCCAGCACGCCAACCTCGACGCCGAAGACCGTGGTGCCATCCTGAGGACCTGCGGGGTCGTGCGCCGCTGCGTCATGCTGTACGCGACGCAGCGCAAGGCGACCGGAGCCGGCGTCGAACTCGAACCAATCCTTGTCCTCAAAGGTGGAGACCAGACCCAAGGCTTCCAGCAGCTCAGCCCACTGTTCCGGGCGTGAGGTGAAGTGGATGGGGCGGGCTCGCAACATGGGTCCTCCTGGCATGGCTTCACTGGCATTTCGGCTTCCGTCCTCCAGCCTATGCCGTCCGGTTTGCAACAGAATGAACCCATGCCTATCGAGCTCGAAGAATTGATCGTCAAGGATGCCACCGAGTGGCGGGCGTGGCTCGAGGAGCACGCGGTTGACAGTCCTGGCGTGTGGCTGGTCCTGCACAAAAAGGGCGGGAACGTCACAGAGTTGGACTACGACGCCGCGTTGGACGAGGCGCTCTGTTTCGGCTGGATCGACGGCCAATCCAAGAGCCGCGACGCCGAAAGCTACTTCCAGCGCATGACGCCACGGGGCCGCCGCAGTATCTGGTCGGCACGCAACGTTGGGCACATTGCCCGCTTGGACAAGGAAGGGAAAATGACCGCCGCCGGGTGGGCCGCCGTGGACGCTGCCAAAGCCGACGGGCGATGGGAAGCTGCCTATGCCGGACCCGCGGATTCAGTGGTTCCCGATGATCTCGCAGCTGCCATCGCGGCTGTTCCCGAGGCGCAGGCCATGTTCGACGTCCTGACGTCCCAAAACCGCTTCGCTCTCATACACCGGACCAACCTCGTCAAGAGGGCAGACACGAGGGAGCGCAAGATCGCCGGTTTTGTGGAGATGCTTGCTCGGCACGAGGCACCGTACCCGCAGAAGAAGCGTCCGGCGTCAGGGCCCCAGTAGCGTCAGGGCCTAAGTAATCATGCCTCGGGCGGGAACGCCACACCCTCGCCCACCACGCGAAGGCTGAGCACAGTTCCAGGTTTGGTGATGGACGCGTTCCAGTGCCGGATGGTGATGATCTCGCCTCCGCCGGGGTAACGGTGGCCATTCCCGGATAAGACGCCGTCAGCCGCGGTGTAAGCGGAGAGCTGTATTCGAACGGTGGTCTCGGGACCGAAGTAGTCAGTGTCCACAACCACGCCCCGGATCGGGCCGTCGGGTGCGATCCGGATCTGCTCGGGGCGGAGCATGAGCTGAACTTTGCCCTGTGCCGGTGGCCGGCGGACCGGAATTCCGCCCAGGGAACAGGTGGCCAGGGATCCTTCCATCCACGCGTCCAGGATCACGGCGTCGCCGAGGAATTCGGCTGTCGCGCGGTCTGCCGGGCGCGTATAGACCACAAAGGGGTTGCCGATCTGTGCCAGTTTTCCTCCGCGCATGATGGCCACTTGGTCGGCAAAGGAAAGAGCTTCGGCTTGATCATGCGTCACCAGGATGGTGGTAACCCCTGCCGCATTCAATACCTTGGCAACGGCCCGGCGCGTAGCTACACGGAGCCCGGCGTCAAGAGCGGAGAAGGGTTCATCCAGCAACATGAGCTCCGGTTCGCGGGCCAGCGCACGTGCCAGGGCGACGCGCTGTTGCTGCCCACCGGACAACTGGTGCGGACGTCGCTTCGCCATCGAGGCGTCCAGCGACACCATTTCGAGCAGTTCCTGGACACGGGAAGCAACGGCCCGGCGGCCGCCGTCGAGCTTTCCGGAATCCAGACCAAAAGCGACGTTCTGTCCCACGGTCAGATGCGGGAAAAGAGCCCCATCCTGGGCGACGTATCCCACTTGTCGTTTGTGCGCAGGGAACCACACTCCATTGCCCGCAACCGTTGATCCGTTCAGCGCAATGGTCCCGGTGTCTGGATGCTCAAAACCCGCGATCAAGCGAAGCAGTGTGGTTTTGCCGGAGCCTGAAGGACCAACAATGGCCGTGGTTCCACCCTTGGCCACCGAAAGATTGACCCCCTTCAGGACAGCCTGGGAACCGAAGTTCTTTGTGACCTCAGCGATGTCCAAGTGCGTGTTGGTGGTGGGCACAATGGAGGGAGCCACTCGCGGTGACGGGAGCCTGGAGGGAGATTGTTCGGTCACTGTCCGGCTACTTTCTTGGACTGTTGGAAAAGAAGGTAGGTCATCGGGGCGGAAAGCACGATCATCAAAAGCGCATAAGGTGCAGCCCCGGCGTAGTCGATTTCGCTGCTCTTGCTCCAGAACTCCGTCGCCAGGGTGCGGGTTCCATTGGGCGAAAGAAGAAGGGTGGCCGTGAGTTCGTTGACGATAGCAAGGAAGACAAGCGCGGCCCCGCCTGCCGCCGCCGGCGCCGTGAGCCGGAGCGTCACCCTGAAGAAGGACACCAGCGGAGCTTTGCCAAGGGATTGAGCGGCTTCATCGAGCTCCTTGGGTGCCTGGGCCAGCCCGGAGCGGATGTTGACCAGTGCGCGGGGAAGGAAGAGCAAGACATAGGCGGCCACCAGCACGCCGGCACTTTGATAGATGCCGGGGACTGCGCGGATGCTGACGGTGACGAAGGCGAGGCCAACCACAATGCCGGGCAGGGAGCTGGTCACATAGTTGGACAGTTCGAGCATCTTGCTGAACCAGCTGGGATGCCGGACTGCCAAGTAGGCCATGGGAAAAGCCACGATCGTGGTAACTGCGGCACCGACAGCCCCGTACACGAGGGTCTGCAGCAGCGCGGGCAGGAATTCGTCGGCGGCCCATACCTCGGCGCCTCCGGCAGAAAGCCAGCGCAGGACGAACCAGACAGGAAGCCCAAACGCCAGCGCAGTCAGGGCCAGCAAAGCGAGCTGAGCCGGAGCCTGGTATCCGCCCAAGGGCGCCCGTGTTGCTTTCGCTTGGGCGCCTGAGCCAATTCGCGCGTAGCGGGCTGTGCCCCGGCTCTTGACTTCGGCAAGGAGAAGAAGCAGGCAGAGGAAGACCAGGACACTGGCCAGCATGTTTCCCGCAGTGCCGTTGAACGTCGACTGGAACTGGACCATGATCGCCGTCGTGAAGGTATCAAAGCGGATCATTGCGAAAGCGCCATACTCGGCAAGGAGGTGCAACGCCACCAGCAGCGCGCCGCCGGTCATTGCGATACGAAGCTGCGGGAGCACTACCCGGAAGAACACGGCCCAGGTACCGAGTCCGAGCGATGCGGCAGATTGTTCGATCGCCGGATCCAACCGCCCCAGCGTGGCCGCCGCAGGGATATAGACCAGCGGGAAATAGGACAACGTGGCGATCAGCACGCCGGACCAGATGCCCTGCAGGGAAGGTACAGCCGAGACCCACGCGTAGCTGTTGACGAAGGCGGGAATGGCCAGCGGTGCAGCCAGGGCAACCGCCCACCACCGGTTTCCACGCAGCTTGGTGCGCTCCACCAGCCAGGCGCCGCCAACACCCAGAATGAGGCACAACGGCACCGTGAGGACCATCAGCATGATGGTGTTCAACAGCAGTTCGCCCACCCGTGGGCGAACGATAAGTGCGACGGCGGTGTCCCAGCCTGTCGCTGCCGTCATGAAGATGACGTAGCCCAGGGGCATCAGGGAAAACAGGGCGATCAACACCGCCAACAACGACACCGTGGAAACGCCGAATGGCGGGCGAGGGCGCTTGCCCTTGCCCGCCGTCGTCGTGCTCCCTGGCGACTGTGGGAGGTCGGGAGCCGATAGATCAGTGGTCACAGAATTACAGGAGTCCTGCCTTGGTCATCAGATCGGTGACCTTTGTGGAGTTCAGCTTGGCCGGGTCAACCGTGGGCGCCTGCAGGTCCTTGATCGGGACAAGCTTGTCATTGGCGTCCACCTGCGAGGCGATGGCGTACTCGAATGAGGTGCCGGTCTTCAGGACTTCCTGGCCCTTCTTGCCGGTAATGAACTTCAGGAACGCCTGGGCATCGGCTGCCTTCTTGGACGACTTCAGGACACCGCCGCCGGAGACTGAAAGGAACGCGCCCGGATCCTGGTTCTTGAAGAAGTACGGCGTGACGTTCTTGGAGTTCTCGCCGGTCTTGGCCTGGTCGCCATAGTAGTAATAGTGGTAGATCAGTGCGGCGTCCACTTCGCCGGCGTTGACGGCCTTCATTGCCGTGCTGTTGCCCTTGTAGGCTTTGAAGTTTTCCTTCATGCCCTTGAGCCACTCTTCCGTAGCGGCTTCGCCCTTGAGTTCAAGCAGCGCTGCGACGATCGCCTGGAAGTCGGCTCCCGACGGCGAAGCGGCCCACTTGCCCTTCCACTCCGGGTTCGCCAAGTCCAGCATCGACTTGGGCAGCTTGTCTTCGCTGATCTTGTTCTTGTCGTAAACCAGGACCGTGGAGCGGGCTGCGATGCCGGTCCACTTGCCCGTGGAAGGCCGGAATTCAGCGGGGACCTGGTCCAGAGTCGCCTTGTCTACGTCGGCAAACAGTCCGGCATTCTCAACCTGCGCCATCGCGGGTGAGTTCTCGGTGAGGAAAACGTCTGCCGGGGAGGCAGCACCTTCCTGGACGATCTGGTTGGAGAGTTCGGTATCCGAGCCCTGCCGCATGGTGACCTTGATGCCGGTTTCCTTGGTGAACGCGTCCACCCATTCCTTGGTGAGGCTCTCATGCTGTGCGTTGTAAACCGTGATGCCTTCGCCGGAGGCAGCCGCGTCTGAACCTGAAGCGGTGGGAGCAGTGCCAGCGTTGGAACCACAGGCGGTGAGGCCAAGGGCGGCGGAAGCGAGCAGGGCGATTCCCGCCAGCGCGTTTTTGGAGAGCTTCATGAGGGCTTCTTTCTGCGAACAAAGAACAGATTGCCAAGTTTGGGCTTGGGTCCGTGTGAGCGGGACGGGTTTGGGGAGCCCGCTGAGAAAAGCGTAGGTTAGGCAAACCTATGCTTCCAAAGCTACGAGGGTTTAAGTGATGAGGATCACAACAATTACGGAACTATTGCGTGCCGTAATTACCGTGGACTAAGTTTCCAGCGTGGCCGCTGCCTCCAGCGTCATCCACGCCTGGAGTTGGGTGGAGAGCTCGACGGCGGTCCCCGCCGGATACGTTTCACTCGCCGGTCGCAACGGGTTGGGGGAGAAGGTGAGGCCCGGAGATTTGGGATCACCGCTGGACTCCCTGCGACCATCCCAGAAGGCCTGGGCTGTGCTGAGAACGAGCACTTTAGCGATGTCTCGGGCGGAATCCTGGAGCCGCTGATCCCTGGCAGCGAGCGCCAGGTACCGGATTAGGATGCCGCTAAAGAGGCCCCCATCCCCGGTTCCATCGCCATGGATTACCTGCGTGCCCGGCACCGTTAGCTCCCTCGCAACGGCTTCGATCAGATGGGCGGCGCGTTCCAGGTTCTCCTCTCCGCCCAGTTCCAGGAGTGCCCCAAGGATTGGCCCTTGGTTGTAGGTGTAGACCGCGTCCTCAAGGACGATCTCCCCATTCCGTATGCGAAGTCCATCAAGATAAAGGCCGCGGCCGGGGTGAAGGAGTTTGCCATTCAGCCAGTTCACCAGGGCTTGGGCCCGCTCACGGTGATCGGTTCGTGCGTAGTACAGGGCAACCGGGGCTGTCGCGGGCGTGTTCTTGAAGTCCCTCTTGGTACTCCAGAATGTTCCGCCGCCCAGGTCATCCGTGGAAGCAGAATCGAATTGGAGCGTTAGCTTCCGGCGAATATAGGCATTCCGGCGGCGTCCGGGCTTTCGCGTCTCCTCGGCCAGCTTTTCCAATCGGAGGGTGGACAGTGCCAGCCAGGCCATGTCGTCGTAGTAATCGTTGACGAACCTGAAGAAGTTCCGGAGGCGGATGGTGGTGACCAGCCGGGAAGCGAGCCGTCCCGCGCTCGGGTGGGAGTCGCCGTCGAACCTTCTCTTGGTGGCCAGTTCCCGGCGGCCTGTATCCACCAGGCAGTCGACGTAGTGCGCCTGCCACCAGTAATGCCATGGACCGAAAAGGCTGCGGATGCCGCGGGAGGGGATGCTGACGGCGCCGATGTGGGTGCCTGGGAGGAAAAGCAGCCGTCGGCCGAAGAGTCGCGTGACGGAACGGGCGGCCTCGTCTGCGCGAATCGCCCACACTGCTGCCTCCGTTGTGGGTGGTTGCTGGCCGGCGGGGTTGCTTTCGGTGGGCATTGAACCAGCCTATCGGGCGGTCCGAGGTGCGCTGGATCACAATTCCAGTTAACATGCATTAACGGATTTGAGTCTGCATCAAGGAGGATGGATGGACATCAAGGGCACGGTGGCGCTGGTAACCGGCGGGGCATCAGGCTTGGGCGCGGCAACCGCCAAACGCTTGTTCGACGGCGGGGCGTCGGTGGTGCTGGTGGACCTGCCAAATTCTGCCGGTGAGGATTACGCGGCGGAGTTGAACGGTGCTGGTTCTGCCAACGCGACTGGTTCTACGCGCGGAGGCTCGGATCCCAAGGCCGTCTTTGCCCCCGCAGACGTAACCAACGAAGCCCAGGTGCAGGCCGCCGTCGATGCCGCGGCTTCACTGGGAACCCTGCGAATAGTTGTTAACTGCGCCGGCATCGCGACGCCCGGCAAGGTCCTGGGCCGCGACGGCGTTCTGCCCCTTGAAGCCTTCAACAAGGTCATTCAGATCAACCTCGTCGGAACCTTCAACGTCATCCGCCTGGCAGCAGCAGCAATGGTGGAAAGCGAGCCGGTTTCCACGGAACTGGGCGGACCGGAGCGCGGAGTCATCATCAACACGGCCTCCGTAGCGGCTTTCGAAGGGCAGATCGGCCAGCCCGCCTATGCCGCATCCAAAGGTGCTGTCGCGGCGATGACACTGCCTCTTGCCCGCGAGTTCGCCCGCTCCCTTATCCGCGTTGCCACCATTGCGCCCGGGATCTTTGAAACCCCCATGATGGCTGGGTTGCCGCCAGCTGCCCAGGAATCCCTTGGCCAGCAGGTTCCCCACCCCGCCCGGCTAGGGCGCGCCGCCGAATACGCCAATCTAGCGGCACACATCGTCGAAAATGCCATGCTGAACGGCGAGACAATCAGGCTGGACGGCGCCATCCGTATGGGCCTGAAATGATGGGCGACTACAGCGGCGGGCCAGTACCCGCCGGCATGGTGGGTAAGGTGCCGGCCTCAGCGGCCGACCTCCCCACGGCCGACTTCTTCGACTTCGAGTCTCTCCTCAGCGTCCAGGAACAGCGGAAACTCAACGAACTCCGCTCCTTCCTTGCCTCCGAGATCGCCCCCTACGCAGGGCAGTGGTGGGACAAAGCCGAGTTCCCCGAACACATCCTGCCCAAGCTCGCGGCCCTTCGCCTCAGTGCCCCGGCCCAGCGCGGTTACACACACCTGTTCGCCGGGCTGGTCATTGCCGAGATGACCCGCGTAGACACCTCCATCGCGACGTTCTTCATGGTCCACCACGATCTCTTCGTTGAGTCGCTCTACGACTTTGGCAGCGACGCCCAGCAGGACAAATACCTCGACGACGCCTCAAACCTCCGTACCACAGGGGCCTTCGCGCTCACCGAACCAGAGCATGGGTCCGATGTCGCCGGCGGTATGCAGACAACAGCCCGGCGTGTGGAAAGAGCAGCCTCCGACGGCGGTGACTACTGGGTGATTAACGGCGCTAAACGCTGGATCGGCAATGGGACGTTCTGCGACTACATGCTGGTGTGGGCCAAAGACGAAAGCGACGGCGCTGTGCGGGCATTCATCGTGGACGCCTCGTTGCCGGGCATCATTCGGAGCCGGATCGAGAACAAGATTGCCCTGCGGACAGTGCAGAACGCCGACATCCTCTTCGAAGACGTGCACGTTGCAGAATCAGACCGTTTCGGCGGAATCAGCAGTTTTGCCGATACCAACCATCTGCTGCGCGGCTCGCGGATCATGGTTGCCTGGCAGGCGGTAGGCCAACAGCTGGCAGCCTTCGACGTCGCGCGCCAGTATGCGGTGGAACGACTGCAGTTCGGTAAACCCCTTGCCAGGTTCCAGTTGATCCAGCAGCATCTGGTGGACATGCTCGGCAACGCCGTGGCCAGCATGGGGATGATGGTGCGGATCGCCCAACTCCAAGAGGGCATTTCCCGCGACGCGCAAGGTGCCCTGCACGGCGGTGCCGATATGGCACAAGTGGCTCTCGCAAAGGCCTACTGCAGTGCACGGATGCGTGAAAGCGTGGCCTTGGGCCGTTCCATCCTGGGCGGAAACGGCATCGTCACCGACTACAAAATCGCCAAGATTTTTGCCGACGCCGAGGCCATCTTCACGTACGAGGGCTCCTACGAGATCAACTCATTGATCGTGGGCCGGGCAGTAACGGGGGTCTCTGCCATCGTATAGTCAGGCGCTTTACTCCTGAGGGATCTTTTCGCCAGCCTCAACGCGGACATCAATGGAATTTCCGCGGACCGGCATCGGGCAGGTGCCATAAGGGGTAAAAGCGCTCGGGTAGTTGATGGCGCGGTTGAAATCGATCACCACGGATCCGTCCGGGCGTGGGCGGGGGATAAAAACCTTCCTCCACTCATCCGTGGTGTCGCCGTTGGTCTCATCATGGAAGGTCACGTTCAAGGCGCCGAGCTTCTCTTCCTCAGCATGGAGGCGGACTTCATGGGCAACGCCAGGAACCCGGAACACCACCTCCCCGACCGAACGATGAACGCCGTCCACCAAAGGGTTGGCCGTTCCGATAGGTACATCCACGGGCTGGTCATAGGGTTCGAACCGACCCTGAATCACCCAGTCCGGGTTGTAATCGTAGGTGGGAACCCCATCGAAGTCCGTAAAAACGGGCGAGCCCGCGTCCCTGGTCCGGATGGCATACTTGTCCGCCCGCATCGCAAGCTCCACCACCACCTGCTTCCCGTCGGCACCGCCGTACTGCACCCACATGAGGGACTCTTCATCCTGCAAGGTCGCCGTCACTGTGCCATCAACGCTCTCGCCGGTCTCAACGAGGGTCAGGCCGTCCGCAGTGGTGGCCGTGAGGGTTGCAGTCGTGCCATCCGTTGACCACAGTCCCGGGGCAAACTCGACATCTGCCGGCTCCGACTCGAGCCACTGAAACGACGTCAGCGTCAGCCAGCCGTGATCCGAGGCCAGTGCTGCATTCCGTGACGCACGGAACCGCTCCCAACGGGCAAGCTGGGCGTCTGTTGCAGTGGTGGGCGAGCTCATGGTTCTCCTCGGCAGGTGTGAGCCGCGGTTGGCGGCTTTGCAATCTCCTCAACTATGCGCCGCACCGGTGCATTCCCGGAAGCGTGCAACCCCGAGCGTGCTTCCGGAGGAGTACAACGATGGGCCGCGCATCGTGTGCACGGCCCATCGTTCGCTTGGAGCGCCATTCGCGGTGGAGCCTGTGAGTCCTCGCGGTCTTGTCTTGCATTCTTGCGTGGCTATTGGGATGTCGGTGCCATCGGACTCGGCCTTTTGCTATTTAGTGCTGACGACGAGCCGACCGCCGGACACCCAGGAAACCCAGCAACGATCCCAACGCCAAAAGTGCAGCGGCTGCGAAGACGAACACCGGGCTTTGAGCTCCCGTGGTAGCAAGCCGCTCTGGTTTCGGAACCTCTGCGGGCTGAGTCGGCTCGTCCGTGGCTACAAGTACCGGGCTTGTGGTGCTGGGGCTAGGGCTAGGCGTTGCGGTGCTTTCGCTAGGGCTAGGCGTGGGTGTTGCGGTGCTTTCGCTAGGGCTGGGTGTGGGTGTTGGTGTTGCTGTGCTGGTGCTCGGGCTGGGTGTGGGTGTGGGTGTTGCTGTGCTGGTGCTCGGGCTGGGTGTGGGTGTGGGTGTTGCTGTGCTGGTGCTCGGGCTGGGTGTGGGTGTGGGTGTTGCTGTGGGTGTTCCGGTGCTTGGGCTCGGCGTCGGTGTGGGTGTTGCCGTGGGGCTTGCCGTTCCTTCGCCTGTTCCGTCAGCACGGGTTCGCCGCGTTTCGGCACCGACAGGGGTTTCTTCACCCGCAATATTTACGGTTCCGCTGTTGGTGTAGACGTCCAGCTTCCTGTCCGTCACTTTGGTGACGACGAAGAGCTCTACCCGTTCACCCCTGGGCAGGCCCGTCCACCGCACAGTTGCTTCTTGGGGAGTGCACTCGACATTTGCGGGGTATAGCTCGTTGTCCATTGGCTCGGTGATGTTTCCGGAGCTGTTGACAACCCTGCCGACGCGCGGAGTGATGTGGTCGCAATCGATTTCCATGCCAGCGGCGGGCGTGTCCGTCACAACGACGTCGTTTGATTCTGAGGGCATTGGAGGCATGTAAAAGATGGATTCAAGTTCAGTTTGCGGAGCGTCGGCCCACCACATGGACTTGCCCGCCGAAGTAGGGGCAGCGGGATGGCAGTCCTGGGTGCATGGACCGTCGACATGGACAGGCACGCGTACCACTGTGGACCCCACGGTGAAGTTCACTTCCGTCGTTTCGCCGGTGCCCGGCTGCACAGCATATTGCGTGCTGAAATTACACGTCCCACCCACGTTGTTGGGATGGTCCGCCACGAAGTCGGTCAAGGTGAAGACCACTTGTCCGGCATCGTTGGCTGCCGCTTTGGCGACCGTTACGCCGTCGGCGTTGTCTAGATCAAATGACGCGGCACCAAACCAGCGAAGTTCCGGCGGCAGCTGCAGGTTGAAGGTATCGCCGGGCTGCGAGTTGTCAGGAACGGACCACTGACAGGTCAGGTCTACTTGGTCCCATTGGTTCGTGACCACTGAATCCGTGCTGATGGTGACCGCCGCGCCCGGGATCACGGCAGCATTCGCTGGCCCTGCCGACCAGGCGAGTCCGAAGGCTGTCACCACAACAGCCAGTAGTGCGGCCACCAGGGAGGCGGACTTTAGATGGAGCTGATTCTTCATGTGTTGGATGGTCCTTCGAATGCGGAAGCGTGTCTCGTCGCATGGTGAGTGGCGGCTCGACGCTGTTCGTGACGGCACCAACAGGCTTCACTCACATTGCTTCGGGAATGTAATCCTGAGGCGCTGGTTCTGAAGGGGCATTTGCCAACGGGAAGAACTGCATGCGCGCGGGCCGGAGAGCTCCTTCACCCAGGCTTTCCATGGCAGTCCTGCACTCCATGAGCTGCCCAAGATTGCCTGCTGAGAGGGGTAACAGCACGTGGACAGCGGAGTTCTTGTACATGGCCGTAGCACCTGTCCCGTGCAGCTTCCGTTGAACAGTTTCGCCGAGCCGCGCCAGAAGGGTCCAGCGATGGCCGCGGCTCTCAAGGGGTTGGGGCAGTGACAGGATCGCAAGAGCGTACGGGTGGGAACATGCCGTTCCAAAAATGGAGAGTTCGTGGATACGCCGCTGGAAATGGGCTTGCGTGGCCAGCCCCGTCTGAACGTCCGTGCACGAAATCGGCGGTGCGGATTCGGCGGCCTCTGCCCATCCTTCAGCCAGGGATTGGAGGGCCTCGATGTCCATGTTCCGGTCTGCTGCAAGGAAGAGGGCGCGGAAGTCCGTCATGGTTTCACTGATTCCAACGCCGTTCCGGGCTCGCGCCGCGCCCAAGGACCGTGCTGTAGGAGGTGGAACACTGGCCCGGGTGGCCAGCGACGTCACCACCGTCCGGACCTCGGGCAGGAACCAGTCTGCAGGGAACCGCCAACCATGCTGATAGCTGGTGGTCTGCCATCTGCGCATCAACAGGTGTCGGGAAAATGTGCATTCAGCGAATGATTTTGTCCGGAACGATGTCATATCCGAATAGTGCGTCCGAATAAGGATTCATGACGAAAAGCGGTATAAGGATCTCTTTGGTAAAGAGTCTATACAAATTCGCGTCATGACCTGAGCTTGGTGCCCACTGCGTACATATGGGCACGATTTTTTACGTTGTGGGGGTGCCTTAAATGGCATCCGGGACAGGTACTGACAACGCTTCCAGCGCAGGAGTTGAGAGCGACGGTCATCTTATCGGGTTAGTGCGTGGCGGTGACATGTCCGCATTCGACGAACTGTATGAACGTCATGTGTCTGTCGCGTCCACAGTGGCCCGGCGAAACGTGGACAATCCAAGCGACGCCGAGGATGTTGTGGCCGAGGCTTTCCAAGCCGTATTGCAGAGCCTGGTTGCGGGACGGGGGCCGGACAACTTCTTCAGGGCGTACCTGCTGTCCACTGTCACCCGCCTGTCACATCATCGGAACCGGAAGGCCGGGCGGTCGCTGCCCAGCAGTGACGACGCCATTCTTGACCGTACGTTGCCGGATCCCGACGCCGTAGTCAAAGCCTTCGAATCGCATACGGTGGCAAAGGCATTTCGCGCCCTTCCCGAACGGTGGCAGGCCGTGCTGTGGTATCTGGACGTGGAAAGAATGAAGCCAGCGGCGGTGGCACCACTCCTGGGTCTGTCTGCGAATGCCGTGTCAGCACTGGCGCTCCGGGCACGGGAAGGCCTGAGGCGGCAATACCTGCAGGCCCACGTGGCGGAAGAACTGGACAGTGAGTGCGCCGGATTCGCATCAAAACTCGGTACATTCATTCGAGGAGGACTTTCAAGGATTGCTGAACGCAAAATGCGTCAACACCTTAGTGGTTGCTCGAAATGCACCGGCGCCCTCTCGGAACTAAAGGACGTTCAGGGAACCATGCGGGCTGTGCTTATCCCGCTGGTAACTGGCATACCTCTCGCCACCTTGGCAGCCAAGGGTGCCGGATTAGGTTTCCTGGGCGGGCTGGTCCCCATCAAGGCGGCGATCGTGGTGCCGGCTATTGGGCAACCAGCGGTAATGGCCATGGTAGCGGTGGCCGGTTTGGGCCTGGCCCTAGGCGCGGTTGGAATCGTTGGTCGCTTGACGCCGGATGTCCCCGTGGAGCAGTTGGCCATTGAGACAAGTTCCTCCCGTCAGGAGTCATTTGTAGGGGCCCCCGCCCCAACTCCCACGGCGACCCCGCTACCGAGCTTGCCATCGCCTGTGTCACCAGCCGCGGTTGAGCCAGCGCCGTCAGACGGCGGGCCCGAGGAGTCAAACGCTGGACGCGAGGAGTCAAACGCCGGGGCCGAACCCTTGGTCGCTGCCCCGGTACCGTCGGGCGTGGAATCCCAGCCGGCGCCTCAACAGTCTGTTCCCTCGCCGGACCCGGCCTCGCCGGCGGCAACAGCCCTTCCCGCGTCACTTGTAGCGGTGACAGCGTCGGTGCGGATACCAAAGGACCGTGGTGCGGGCATGACGGCCATGGAGGTGGATTTTGGGATCGGCGGCTCACAGTCCCTGGGCCCGGCCAAAGCCGTGTTCTCAGTGGAGATGGATGCACGGATCCAGGAGAGTTCGCTGCTTGCCCCGGAAGGGTGGTCCTGCTCCATGGAGGGGCGGACGGCCGTCACCTGCATTACAGCTTCGGCCCGGCGGAACGACCTCCATTTTCAGGTGTCCGCCCAGTCCAAGCGTAAAAAGGGCGCCGGTGTCCTGACATATTCCTTGAGTGGGAGCGGTCTTGCAGCGGGCGAATTCGTGCACAAGTACTGACCACGAATCATTGCCAGATACAGCGTCACGAACCTATTGCGACGGCCACTAACTCAGAGGCGGTGCCCTGAGAAGGCAGCCGCCCTTTTATCTGTGCAATTTAGGGGAAATATGAAAGCAACGTTGTTGGCCGTTGCAGGCTTGCTGGGCGCGTTGGCGGCGGTTTGGGCTTTGGTCCCGATCGGTCAAAAATGGTTCGTCCGCAGGTTCAGCTCGCCGCATGGCCTCCGATGGGCCATGGCAAGTTTGGGCGCCCTGTTGCTGCTGTCACTGGTGGGATGCGCAATGGAGCCGGCGCACCGCCCGTGGCTTGAGGTTGTAGTCCTGCTCACAGGAGCGGGGTTGATTGTGGGCTTTCTTGTCGCGCCCGCCTTCAGGATTCACCACGGTGTGGCCTTGCAACCCCGAAGGGTGCTGGCCATAGGAGCCCACCCTGACGATCTGGAATTGGCCTGCGGTGCAACCCTCGCCAAATTGGCCGATGCCGGGCATGAAGTCCGAACCATGGTGATGAGCTCAGGCGGAAAGGGAGGCGACAGCGCCATCCGTGTGACCGAAGCCGCGTCAGGCTCGGATTTCATGGGTGCCTCCAAGGTGCATGTCCACGACTTTACGGACACCAGCCTCGCGGAACATGGGGATGAAATGGTCCAGGCGATTGAGGCTGTGATGGGCGATTTCCGCCCCGACGTTGTGATTACCCATTCCCGTAACGATTATCACCAGGACCATCAGGCCGTACACAGTGCGACCATGCGGGCAGCCCGCCAGCACTCCTCCATCCTGTGCTTCGAGAGTCCCTCATCTACACGGCAGTTCGATCCCAGCGTCTTCGTGGATATCGCGGGGTATGTGGACGTAAAGATTCACGCCGTTGCCATGCACCGGAACCAAAAGGGCAAGCCTTACATGAGTGCAGAAAGAGTACGCAGCCTCGCAGCGTTCAGGGGCTCGCAAGTGAAGACCACGTATGCAGAGGGTTTCGAACCTGTTCGACTGCTTGGCTCGGCCGTAGGGGAGTTCTGATGGTTCGGGTACTCGTAACAGGCGTTGGAGGACCAGCTGGCTCCTCCTTGGCGCGCCAGCTAAGAGAACTGGGGCATTGGGTCCTGGGCGTTGATATGCAAGCGGTCAACGGTTCCGCGGCTCACATGGTCTCCTTGGTATCGGCCTCCAGTTCTCCCGACTATCTGTGGGAACTGCGGGGACTTGTGGGCGCCCATGGCATCGATCTTGTGGTGCCCACCGTCAGCGATGAACTCGTCCTGGTTTCCGAAGCCCGGCAAGGCTTCGCCCCTAATGTCGAGGTCCTTATTGCCGACCCCGCACCCGTTCGAATCGCGAATGACAAATTCCTCACCATGACGTGCCTCGCCAATGCAGGCGTCGCTGTCCCCGATTTCGGGTTGCCCGGCGATTTCGCCTCTGTCGATCAGGCGATGGCGCGGCTAGGGGGATCCCTAGTGGTCAAGCCACGCATTTCCCGCGGGGGACGCGGGGTTCAGGTACTGGAAAAGACTGCCGACGGCGGCCGGAACGCCGCCCACGTCTGGTCCTTCTTGGACGATTCCTGGATTGTGCAACGATTCGCACCTGGAACGGAGTACGCGCCCGTGGTCCTCCGCCACAGGCCTGAGCCGGGCCAGGACGATCTTGTGGTGGTGCTGGAGAAGACGGAACTCAAAGAGGGGCGTGTAGGGAATGCCGTGTCTGTCAGGAGGGTCGACGGAGCCGAGAGCGCCGACGTGGCCCAATTGGCTGATTCAGCCGTGACCGCGCTCGGGTTGATAGGACCCATCGACGTGGACGTGCGCCGCCTGCAGGACGGAAGCCCAGTGGTACTGGAGATCAACGCGCGGTTCGGCGCAAACAGTGCGTTCGCCCCCGAACTCCTGGAGAACGTCCTGGACCGATATGTCGCCGGTCGAATCACCGGAAGGCCTGCGTGACACCTCTTGATGCTGCCCTGGCGTTTGTCCAGGTTGGGGGCGTGCTGATTCTCAGTTTCGGAGTGGTCAAGATCGTCTACGTTCCACTGGCCTTGTATTTCAACCGGCTTTACCGTTCCAACTCTGCCAAGCATCGCTACTCCGTCATCACTGACCGGCCCCTGGTCTCTGTGATCGTGCCCGGCTATAACGAGGCCGTGGTGATCACCAGTTGCGTCGAGTCGATACTTGCCAGCCGCTATTTACGCTTGGAAGTAATTCTGGTGGACGACGGTTCCACTGATTCCACCGCCAGCATCATGGCAGGACTTGCAGATCAGTATGATCGGGTCCGATTTCTCTCCCAAGCGAATGCAGGGAAAGGCGCTGCGCTCAACTATGGCATCGCCGAGGCCAATGGAGACATCCTGATGTTTGTCGACGCCGATGGGATATTTGCCCCCGACACCCTGATGCGCATGCTCGAGGGTTTTGATCACGCCAAGGTGGGAGCGGTATGCGGCGACGACCGGCCGGTTAACCTGAATCGCGTTCAAACGATGATGCTTGCCGTTCTAAGCCACGTCGGGACAGGCCTGGTCCGTAGGGCCTTGTCCTTGTTGCATTGCCTGCCAATCGTCTCCGGAAATATAGGTGCCTTCCGCCGTGACGTAGTCCAACTGGTAGGCGGTTTTCACGAGGATACGCTCGGTGAGGATCTTGAGCTCACTTGGCGTGTCTATAAGGCCGGCTACCGGGTGAGGTTCCAGCCCTCAGCCTTGGTCTATGCCGAGTCGCCGTCAACGATGGGCGGATTGTGGCGGCAGCGCGTTCGGTGGTCGCGGGGCCTGCTCCAGACGCTCCGGATGCATATCGGGATGCTTGGGCGGCGGCGTTACGGGCTGTTTGGCATGTTTCTTTTGTTCAACGCCATCACCATGGTGGTGATTCCTGTGCTGCAACTTGCCATTTTGGCGGTGCTGCCGTTCCTCTACCTTGCCGGTTCAGGTCCCGTACCCGCTGAAGTCCTCGCCATTCTTGGCTGGTTGGGACTGTTTGTGTCCTTGGCTCTGATTGTGTTCTCCATTGGCCTCAACCGTTCATGGAAGGACCTTCGCTTTCTATGGACGCTGCCCCTGTGGCCCCTGTATTCGGTATTCGTTGGCCTGGCTCTAGCCAGCGCAATCATCAAGGAGATCCGCGGCACCCCTGCCGTCTGGAACAAGCTCCAACGGACGGGCGTTATTTCCGTAACTGCCACAGAGGCCGGCCCCCGCTACGAGGCAGGCGTATGAAGGCTCTTGGATCCACGATGCTGGTTGCCAGGCTAAGTGCTGCCCTGGTGGGCTCCGTTCTCCTTGGCGTTGCGTTGACGGGTGTCGCTGCATGCGCAGAAGAACCGGAGCATCGTCCTACGGACCGCATGGTGAATCTTGGCTTTGAGGACGTCATCAACGAGGACCCGTCGCACCTTGTGGATTTGGCGGAACGATTGGAAGCTGTGGACGCCACCGCCGTATCGATCTCCGTGGGACGCACAGATTGGACGGCCTTTCCCTGGTCCGGCCAAACCGACGCGATCTCTTATGAGGTTTCCCGCACAGGCAGGGACTTCGTGGGGGAGGCGATCTCAGCATTGGCGAAAAATGGCAAGGAACGTGATGTGATCCTCACGATCGATGTCCTGTTGGACCGTGCACTGAGTGAGGACCCCTCCCTGGCGGGTCGGAATATCGCTGGTGAGCCATCCAAAGCCTTCGCCAGTGTGTCGTCCCTGCGGCACGGCAAGGCCGGTGCCCGACTGGCTTCCTTGGCTGGTGCCGTCGCGAAGAAGTACCGGCCCACGGCGGTGAATCTCACGGAATTGATGTTCGATGATTTCACCTTTGGCAGTGAAGACTTCGATGACTTCAAAGCCACCACCGGAGAAGATGACTGGCCCAGAAACCGCGAAGGCGGGATCGACCAATCGGATGCCCGGATCAGCACGTGGCGCAGCGAAGCCATGGCTGACATCGTGCGCAGGGTGGGAGCCGCCGTCGAACCTTATGGTGTCCGGCTGGAGATGGATGTGCGCTCGCCGCGGGATTCACCGTCGGCGGACCGCGCCGACAGCGGCCATGACTACGACCTCTTGCTCAAGCAGCTCGATCGGCTCCACGTTTGGGAGTACGTAGGAATTAACGCCGAGCGCTCGCCGCAGACGAAGGATCTCGCAAAAGCCTTGACCCGCCGCGCGGGCTCCCGCATGTCCTTGTCTGTCGGGCTCTGGTCCGATGACGGCACGATCTCCCCGGAAAGGTTCGAAACCGCTTTGCGCGAGGCTGCCCGAGGCGGGGCCACATCCGTGTCCGTGACGCCCGCAAGCCTCATGACCGCCGGTCATTGGGAGGTCTTGCGGAACGCTTGGGCCCGGTAATTACGGTCTGTCCGGTGCCCATCCCGAGGCGTACCCTGAGCGCATGGGCATGGAATCCGTAATGGCGGCAGTGGTAAGCCTTGCACTGATTGTGGGGTCGGTTTGGGCTGGCACGCGGCTGGTGCAGAAGGGCGTTTCCGCGAAGGGGGCGACGGGCACGCTCGGGAGTGTCCTTTCCATGATCGAGCCGTCCACTGGTGCGCCGACCAAAATTGAGGCCGCGGCAGCCCGCGAGGAGATGCGGCAGCGAAGGCACGAGAAATTGGTAGCCGGCCCCGGCACCGCAGAGGTCAGTCTGTTCGCCGGGAAGGTGGTCCTGCCGCCGTCGGCCGACAGGATAGCCAAGCAGCAGTCCGGGGACGCCAAAATCTGAGACGTATTCCCGCAGTAGAGTCCTGTGCGGGTAAGATCCCGTAGGAAACATTAGTAACCCGGCTCACAGTATCCAGCGCAGTGTACGAGCCAAACCAGATCCCGAAGGTAAGTATCCATGGTTCACACTGCCCATCAAGACACCGATCTCGCAGCAGAACTGCGGGCCGACGTGCGCCGCGTTTCCACCCTGTTGGGTGAGTCCCTGGTGCGACAACACGGCCCGGAATTGCTGCAGCTCGTGGAGCAGGTCCGCCTGCTGACGAAGGAATCCAAAGAAGCCGCACGGGGCGGGGCGGACGCGACCGGTCCATGGAGCGCGCACGACGTCGTAGCCCAGGTCCGCGAGTTGCTTGCCTCCCTGCCACTGGACCAGGCGACGGATCTGGTCCGTGCCTTCGCGTTCTATTTCCACCTCAGCAATGCGGCTGAGCAGGTCCACCGGGTCCGCGGGCTGAGGACCCGACAGGAGAAGGACGGCTGGCTTGCGAAGGCCGTTACGGAAATTGCCGGCCAGGCTGGCCCGCAGGTCCTTCAGGACGTTGTGAACGAGCTCGATGTGCGGCCCATTTTCACGGCACATCCCACAGAGGCCTCGCGACGCTCAGTGCTGGACAAGGTCCGCAAGCTCTCTGACGTCTTGGCCCAGCCCACGGAAGAGGGAACCTCTGCCCGACGCCGCCAGGATCGCCAACTCTCGGAAATCATCGACCAAATGTGGCAGACCGATGAGCTTCGCCAGGTCCGGCCAACGCCCGTGGATGAAGCGCGGAACGCGATCTATTACCTGAACAGCATCCTCACCGATGCCATGCCGGAGATGCTGACTGACCTCTCTGAACTCCTTGCCGAGCACGGCGTGGTCCTGCCGGCTGCCAGCGCGCCGCTGCGTTTCGGTTCCTGGATCGGTGGCGACCGCGATGGAAACCCCAACGTTACCGCGGCAGTTACGCGCGAAATCCTGCAGTTGCAGAACCAGAATGCGGTTCGGATCAGCATCGCGTTGATCGACGAGCTGATCTCGGTCCTGTCCAACTCCACCGCGTTGTTCGGGGCTGACCAAGAGTTGCTGGATTCGATCGACGTGGACCTCAAGAACCTCCCCGGTCTGGACAAGCGCATCCTGGAGCTCAATGCCCAGGAGCCTTATCGACTCAAGCTCACGTGTATCAAGGCCAAGCTCATCAATACGGGCCGCCGAGTTTCCGCCTCGACCTATCATGAGCCCGGGCGGGACTACTCCACCACAAGTGAGCTGTTGGCCGAGTTCGGCCTGCTCGAAGCCTCGCTCCGGAACCACGCTGCGGGTCTTGTTGCCGACGGCGCCTTGGCCCGTGTTCGCCGTGCGATCGCAGCCTTCGGCCTTCACCTGGCAACCCTGGACATCCGTGAGCATGCCGATTACCACCACGATGCCGTCGGACAGCTCGTGGACCGTCTTGGTAGCGAGAAGCCATACGCCTCCTTGACCCGTGAGGAACGTTTCGAATTCCTTGGAGCCGAGCTGGCCTCACGCCGTCCACTCTCCGGCCACCCGATCAAGCTCGACGGCGCCGCGGATGGCACCTACGACGTCTTCCGGAGCATCCGCCAGGCCCTGCACACTTACGGTCCGGACGTTGTGGAAACATACATCATTTCCATGACCCGGGGCGCCGACGACGTCCTGGCCGCCGCTGTGCTGGCACGCGAGGCCGGTTTGATTGACCTCTTCGGGGAAAAGGCGCACGCCAAGATCGGCTTTGCACCGCTGCTGGAAACCGTGGAGGAGCTCCGCGCATCCGCTGAGATTGTGGATCAGTTGCTCTCGGATCCCTCCTACCGTGAACTGGTCCGTCTCCGCGGCGACGTCCAGGAAATCATGCTCGGGTACTCCGATTCCAACAAGGAATCCGGTGTGATGACCAGCCAGTGGGAGATCCACAAGACCCAACGGAAGCTGCGCGATGTGGCTGCCAAGCACGGCGTGAGGGTCCGCCTGTTCCATGGCCGTGGTGGTTCCGTAGGCCGTGGTGGTGGTCCGACGTATGACGCCATCATGGCCCAGCCCAATGGTGTGCTCGAGGGCGAAATCAAGTTCACCGAGCAGGGCGAGGTCATCTCGGACAAGTACTCACTTCCCGAGCTTGCCCGCGAGAACCTTGAGCTGTCCTTGGCAGCCGTCATGCAGGGCTCTGCCTTGCACCGGACTCCGCGAACCTCCGAAAACGAGCGCGAGCGCTACGCGAACGTTATGGAAACCATTTCCGATGCTGCCTTTGCACGCTACCGGGCATTGATCGACGACGCCGATCTCCCGGCCTACTTCCTGGCGTCCACGCCCGTGGAGCAGCTGGGTTCCTTGAATATCGGATCGCGACCCTCCAAGCGTCCTGATTCGGGTGCTGGCCTGGGTGGGCTTCGCGCCATCCCGTGGGTGTTCGGTTGGACGCAGTCGCGCCAGATCGTTCCCGGCTGGTTTGGTGTGGGCTCAGGCCTGAAAGCGGCACGGGAAGCCGGTGACGCTGAGCAGCTCATGGAAATGATGGATCGCTGGCATTTCTTCCGTTCGGTCATCTCCAACGTCGAAATGACCTTGGCCAAGACCGACATGGAAATCGCGGGACACTACGTTTCTTCCTTGGTTCCTGAGGAACTGCACCGCTTGTTCCACATGATCCGGGACGAGTACGAGCTCACGGTTGCTGAAATCGAGCGACTGACCGGGGAGATTGAACTCCTTGACGCCCAGCCCACCCTGAAGCGATCGCTGGAAATCCGTGATCAGTATCTGGACCCGATCAGTTACTTGCAGGTGGAGCTGCTTCGCCGTGTGCGTGAGGAATCGGTGTCCGGCGCAGAGATTGATGAACGCCTTCAGCGCGCCATGCTGATAACCGTCAACGGTGTGGCGGCCGGCCTGCGGAACACAGGCTAGACGCTCTCGCACATCCTCTTGGTTTTTCCGGAACGCTCTCTCACCCCTCGAAATGTCGATCGGGGTAGGGGAGCGTTCCGGCTTAAAGCACCTGCGCCTGAGCGTTAGGGTTGTTGGATGCCGTCGTTCCAGACCAAGTTGAAGATCACCGGCCTCAAGCCTGGCAATGCTCCCGAGTCGGTCATGGCGGCGGCCATCGAAGCTTTGGAAACCCGCCATCATGTCGAATCGAACCAGCTCGATATCGTGGGAGGAGTCCCGCAGCTCAGCCTCCGCTTCATGGTGGATGCCCGCGATTACTCGGGTGAGAACGACGAAGCCCGGACCTCGGCTGCCATGATGCGCGACGCCGTCGAACGCGTTGCGCTGACCGGGAGCCTCTACGTGCTGCGCCGTAGCCGCGGACGCTGGGCGCCGATCTAGGGAAAGGTCACTCCGGCTGGGGTACGTCGCCGTCGAACGGCTCATCAACAGGGGAGCGGTTCCCGCGCCGCCGCGTGACGATCAGCCCCACCACTACGCCGATGACCAGGCCGACGCCCACTCCGATCAGTGAGCTGGCCCAGAACGGCAGTTTGGTTGCGGATCCGGTGAAATAGCCCAGGCCTACTTGCCACACGGCCCAAAGCACTGCGCCCAGTCCGGCGCAGAGGCTGAAACCGCGGACGGAGACGTTGGCGATTCCGGCAGCGGAGGAGGTCGCGAGCCTGCCGCCAGGGACGAACCGGGCGCCGATGATAGCCCCATAAGTGGAGGATCGGCCTGCCTTGGCGATGGCCTCGTGGATTCCACGGTGGACTTTCCGGCCCCACGCCCAGCGGTCCAGTACATGGCTCACCCGCCGCTTGAACAGCAAGTAGACCGCCATGTCTCCGAGCCAGGACGCGAAAGCTGCAAGCAGCAGGATGAGCCAGAAATTGGCGTGTCCGTCGGCTGCCAGCGCTCCGCCGGTGATGACCACCATTTCGGACGGGATCGGCGGGAAGATGGCATCGCCCAGCACCATGGGAACGATCCACAAGTAAATCGCGGATCCCCACGTGTCGGGGGCGATGAAGTCCATTCGCACAAGGTACCGCACTTGCCGGTCTCGCCGCTCGGCGGGAGACTGGCGCAATGCGGATCAAAATCATGCACGCGGACATCACCACGCGCGACGTCGACGCGATCGTCAACGCGGCCAACTCGTCACTCCTCGGTGGAGGGGGAGTGGACGGCGCCATCCACAGGGCCGCCGGGCCAGAACTGCTTGAGGCCTGTCGCGAGGTTCGTCGCACCAAAGTGCCGGACGGGCTGCCGGTCGGCGCCGCCGTCGTGACTCCCGGGTTCAGGCTCCCGGCGCGCTGGGTGATTCATACTGTGGGTCCCAACCGGCGCGCTGGCCAAACCGATCCTGCTCTGCTCGCCTCTTGCTTCCGGGAAAGCCTGATTACGGCTGTGGAGGTGGGTGCACGGTCCGTCGCTTTTCCGGCGATCAGCGCCGGAATCTATGGTTGGGATGCCCGAGAGGTCGCGGAAGTAGCGTTCGACGCCGTGGGCTCGTTTTCGTCTGCGTCTTCAGAACGTGCCGCGACGGGGAGCGGACTTGAGTTGGTGGAGTTCGTCCTGTTTTCCGAGGATACAACGGCGGTCTTCCGGTCTGTGTTTCAGTCCTGACCGGCCGCTGGGCTGCTCGTCGTTCAGGCGGGTTCGGGACGGCCCATAGGTGCACCGCCCGCCGGTTGGACCGCGCCTTTATGGCGCAGGAACCTGCCTGCTTTGAAGTACCAGTATGGCCACGCCACCCACGACGGCGACCCGGCAACGAAGCCAGCCCCCATGAGCGCATATTTCAGCCATTCCGGGCCGGGTATCAGGTAGCCAAGGCCGGCCACGGGCAGCCCCACAAGCAGTGCACCCCCGATGAACCGTCCAAGTTGTGCCAGTTCCCGGGGGTATCGATCAACGCTGCGAAGTTTGTTGTTTGCCACCAAAAACCATGCGGCCTGGACGGTAATGGCAGCAACGGACACCACGGTAGATGGTGTGAAGTCCAGCACTTTGAACACCAGCAGTGCGGAACTTGCTGCGCCGGCAGCACAAGCGCCCACAGTGATGCATTTGAACGGCCCATTCCAACGGGATTCGGGAAGCCGTTTGTGCACTTGGAGGATCACCGGAATGACCAGGACGTTGAATACAGCTCCGGTGGCGTCGTTGATGGTCCCAAACACGAAGGGGCCGCCCTTGGGCACTTCAATGGCAAACATGGCGCCAAGCGTAAGAACCCCTGCCACGCCTACCGCAGCGGCAGAGTAGGCGAAGACGGATGCAGTCTTATCGCCTGGGACCTCAACGAAACTATCCATGAGACGCTCCCGGATGCTGCCCAGCAGAATCATGGTAGACCCGGGCCCAACCTGAAGGAATAGGTTCTCCCTCCGGGGCAGGATCAGCCGTGGGCTTCGCTGAGTTCCAGTTGGCTACGGTATTCCACGCGCTCCTTGGTGATGGGATCCACGAAGGTGATGCCGCGGGCCAACAATTGAAGCGGCTTGCTGTAGTCGTCCGGGGCCTTGTCCAGGAGGTCCGGATAGAAGGCGTCGTTGACGATGCCTAGACCCAGCGATGCCATGTGGACCCGGAGCTGATGCGTTTTGCCGGTGTGCGGTTCAAGCCTGTACAGGGCACGGGGAGAAGTAGCCGTGCCATCGGTAGCGTCACCGGCGTCGAACGTCCTGACCCTTTCGATGCGCGTTTCCGCGTTCGGTTCGCCGTCGATAACTTCGGCGAGCAGATAGCTGCGGGACTTGGTCATGCGGTTGCGGACCACCACAGGGAATTCGACGTCGGGATAGCCGTCCGCGGGGGCCGCGGCGGACACGCATTCGTACTCTTTCTGGACCTGGCGCTTCTCAAAGAGCACCTGGTACCGGCCGCGGGTTTCCGGGTTGGTTGAGAGCAGCAAAATGCCGGCGGTCATGCGGTCCAGGCGGTGCATGGGAATGAGGTCCGGAAGGTCGAGCAGGTTCCGCAGGCGGACCAAGGCGGACTCTTGGATGTATGTGCCGCCGGGCGTTGTGGGCAGGAAATGCGGCTTGTCCACCACGAGGATGTCTTCGTCTTGGTGCAGGATGTTGATTTCCACGGGCAGGCGGGTCTCCGGAGGGAGTGTCCGGTAATACCAAATGAAGGTGTGGTCCTCGAGCTTGGTGCTTCGGTTCAGGCGCACTCCGCCTTCGCCAACGATCTCGCCGGCATCGAAGCGGTCCTCGATGCCTTGGGGGTCGATGTGCCCCCAGCGATGCATCATGTAGTCCATCGCCGTATCCCATGGCCCTTCGTCCGGGAGGCGCAGGCGGGTTGCGTTTACGCCGTCGCGCACGGGAAGGGGGGATTGCATCACCGGACAATTCTACTGTGGCTCTCGTTGTGGGGCCTGCCCTGCCTGGCATTGGGCCCGAGGAGCACGCAAATCAGGCCCCGCAACGCAGCTGCAAACCGACGATAAAAAAGTTCTTGACAATAAAAATTGTCGGTAGGCATACTGGAAGCATGTTGGACATCGAAGTGATTGAGGACGCAGCCGCCGCAGAGGCTTCGCTGGATCCGATCCGCACGCGCATACTGCAGGAGCTCGCCGTTCCGGGGTCGGCCACTCAACTGGCCGCCAAGGTAGGGCTGCCCCGGCAAAAGGTCAATTATCACCTCAAGGCACTCGAGCGTCATGGCTTGGTGGAGCTTGTGGAAGAACGCCGCAAGGGCAACGTCACCGAACGCGTTCTTCAGGCGACGGCGGCCTCGTACCTGATCTCACCCGTCGCCCTGGCTTCGGTGGCCCCGGATCCGCAGCGTTTCGCCGACAGGTTCTCCGCCTTCTGGCTCCTGGCGCTCGCCTCCCGCACGGTCCAGGAAATGGGGAAGCTCATCTCGGGTGCTGCCGCCGCCAAAAAGAAGCTCGCAAGCTTCGCGATCGACGGCGAAATTACCTTCCGTTCAGCCGCGGAACGCGCCGCTTTCGCAGAAGAGCTGGGCGTAGCGGTGACGCGGCTCGTCGATAAGTATCACGACGGCGGTGCTGCCGCAGTGGCGAGCGGGGCACGCAAGCACCGGCTCGTCATCGTACTTCACCCAGCACTCAAGACCCCGTCAACGGAAAAATCAGCAGAAAAGGAACAAGGCAATGACTGACAATCGGAAATTCGAAATTGTGGCGGACGCCGAACTGCCGGGCACTCCCGAGCGGGTGTGGCAGGCGGTCACCAAGGACACGTCGGCCTGGATGTTCCCCACGGATCAGTGGCCCGATGTGAAAACGGTGGAGGAATATCCCACCCATCTTGTGTCGCGGATGGAGGGTCCCAACGGTTGGTTCAACCAGTTGGAGCACGTCCTGGAGCCTGTGGAGGGTGGCCGGGCAAAGCTCCACTACGTCCACAGCGGGATCTTTGCCGACAACTGGGACGAACAGTACGACGGCGCCAGCAAGCACACGGAGTTTTACCTCCACACCCTGGGTCAGTACCTGCAGTATTTCGATGGGAAGCCCGTGGTCTTCACGGATATCCAGGCGCCTGCTTCATCGCAGACTCCCGACGGATTTGTGCAGCTGAAAAAGGCTTTGGGCGTGGATGGTCTTGCCGCCGGCACACCTTTTGAGGTGGACGTCGACGGCGTGGGCCGGCTGAGCGGGGAGGTGGACTTCTCGAATGGGAACTTCCTCGGGCTCAGGACATCGGACACCATGTACCGTTTCTTCGGCCGGAACGCCTTCGGTGCGCCGGTTGGCATGACCGTGCATGAGTTCGGTGGATCCGGAGACTCGGACCTCACTGCCAAGGCGTGGGGCGCGTTCTTGGAGAACGTTTATGCGTAGGGGTTTCCCGCCCAACTGACTGGCAGTAGTGGTTGTTCCCAGAGCTGGGAACAACCGCTACTGCCAGTCACTTTGCGTTTACGGGGCCCACGCGCGGGCAACTGCTTCGAGGGAGGCCTCGTAGATTCCCGCCCAATCCGTGCCGTGATTGTCCACTTGGGCCAGCTCCAGGCTGACGAGCCCGTGCACCTGCCCCCAGATGGCCATTGCGATGACGGAGGGATCGTCGGAACGGATCCTCCCGGCCGTTTGGGCGGCAACTACCGCCTCCACCAGGGGAAGCATGGACGCCGAGGCGACTTCCGGCGTCGGGCTGCAATCAACATAGGCGGCCAGTGCACCACCGAACATCAGCCGGTAAAGGGCCGGATGCTCCAAGGCCCACTTGCGGTATGCGCTGCCCAGGCCCCGGAGTCCGTCTTTTGCCGCAGCCTGCTGGGACTCCCCAAAGGAGCGAAAACCGTCGTCGACGGCGGCCGTCAGGAGCTGCGCTTTCCCGCCGAAGAGCGAGTAGATCGCAGAGGTGGACGTGTCTGCGGCTGCGGCAACATCGCGGAGAGTGACCCGCGCGGGACCCTCGCGGTCCACAAGTTCTGCGGTCACTGCCAGAAGCCGTTGCTGGACGTGCTGATCATGAAGGACGGGTCTTGCCATGCCTTCAAGTGTTTCATAACATCGTTTCATAACATCGTTACGAAACTGGGAAATCCCGAAAATTCCCCACCAAAAGGAGCGACATGGCACAGGAGATCTTTCCCGGACGTTTTACCGCGGACATCGGGCGTGAAACAGTGACTGTCTTCCTGATCGGGATGCGAGCCAACCGTTGGTGGAAGATGGGCAAAGTGGGTCGTGTGGCATCAGCCATGCCCGTGATGATGCGACACCTCGCCGCCAACCCCGAGGCCGGGTTGCTTGGCAGCGAGCAATGGTTTGGGCGGACCACAATCCTGCTCAGTTACTGGGAAAGCCCAGAGCATCTGAGGCGCTTCGCAGCGGACCGTGATTCCCCACATCTGGGTCCGTGGCGGAAGTTCATGAAGGAGATTGCCGGCAGCGGTGATATTGGGGTGTGGCACGAGACGTACCAGGTTCCGGCGTCGGGCATTGAAGTGGTGTACAACGGGATGCCGCTTTTTGGCTTGGCGAAGGCCACCTCCCATGTCCCCGTCGGACCGGGCAGCAACACGGCGAAACAGCGCATGGGTTCAGCTGCAGCGGCGCCTGCCAAAAGCGCCTAGGCGACTGCGACGGCGGGTGGCCGCCCAGCCTTGAGGGTCCGGCGGAGTTGGGGAGAAGCGTCGAGCTTGTCCTGGGCCGCTCGCAACGCACCCACGGCGAATTCCAGCTGCGCCGGCGGCAAGGTGTAAGGGACGCGCAGGTAATGCTCGAACGCGCCGCCCACTCCGAATCTCGGTCCCGCCGCCAGTCGAAGCCCGAAATCCGGCGCCAGCACGGTGAGGGCGGTACTGCATGCAGTGGGCAGGCGGCACCAAACGGTAAGCCCGCCCCGTGGTCTTTCCGCTTCCCATTCCGGCAGATGTTCAGCGAGCAGTGCCAGCAGCGATTCCCGGTTGTGCTGCAACTCCTGCAGGCGGGCATCCAGCGGTTCTGCGAATGACCTCACCAGCCGCGCGGCGGCTAACTGCTCAACAACCGGACCGCCAAGATCCATGGTGGTCCTTGTTGCCACGAACCGGGTGATCATCGCCTCCTCCGCCCTGATCCAGCCCGTCCTGAGGCCTGCCCAATGGGATTTGCTGAGCGAGCCGACCGAAACCACGCTCGGACTGAAGGTTGACATCGGCGCCGAGCGGACGCCGTCGAGGTTCAACCCGCGCAACGTCTCGTCCACCACAAGCACCGTCCCGGCAGAAGCAGCCGCCCGTGCCAACTGGCGGCGCTGAAGGTCTGACATGATGCGCCCGGTTGGGTTGTGGAAGTCCGGAACAATGTAGGCCATTGAGGGGTGCTGCTGGTTCATGGTGGAAACGAACGCGTCGATTTCCCAGCCAGAGGAAGCGTGAGGCGATAACGCCACAGGCAGCACTTTGCAGCCAGCCGCCCGGATGGCGTCCAGTGCATTTGGATAGGTGGGGTGTTCCACAAGAACCCTGTCCTGCTTCCCGACGAGGGTATGGAGAACGATGTTCAGGGCATGCTGCGCGCCGGACGTCACCAGGATCTGGTCCTCTGTAGTGGGCACTCCTTCAGCAGAGTACTTCTGCGCGATCGCCTCACGCAGGGCTGGCACTCCAAGGGCGTCGTACCCGAAACCGGGCAGTAGCGCCGGCAACTCAGTGAGGGCGTCGGCAAACGCCCGGTGCACAACTTCTCCGGCGGCCGGAAGCGATGCGTAGGCCAGGTCCAGGAGTCCCTCGGGGGCGGCAAGGCCCGGTACGCTCACTGGGGCGTTGCGGTGGGGGATACTCGTCCTGCCCCGGCTGCCTTGGCCGGCGGTGAGAAAGCCTTGCTCGCGCAGGCTCGCATAAGCCGCGGTGACAGTGGTGCGGCTCAGGCCGAGCGTCTGCGCCAGCGCACGCTCACTGGGCAGCGCGACGTCCAGCGGAATGCGCCCATCCATCACCAGTAAACGCACGACGTCGGCCAGCTCACGGTAGGCGGGTAGCGCTCCGTTGCTCCAAGAGCCCAGGAGGCGGACGAGTGCGGTGGGATTCAGTGAGCCGGGCATAGGACCAGTATTCCAAACTGGCTATGGAATACAAGGCCAGTTTTTCGCGAGTATGGATCCATGATGACCCGAAGAATCACTCAACTCCTGATCGGCCTGGCGATGTACGGCATTTCCCTGGCCATGTTCATCCGCGCCGGGCTTGGCCTTGACCCTTGGGACGTCTTCCACCAGGGCCTTTCGGGAAAGACCGGATTCAGCATCGGAATTGTGGTGATCGCCGTCAGCTTCCTCGTCCTCCTTCTTTGGATCCCGCTGCGGCAAATGCCCGGATTCGGCACCTTGGCAAACGCCATCCTTGTGGGAGTCTTTGCTGATCTGGGCTTATGGCTGATCCCGGAGTTCTCGCATCTGGGAGGACAAATTGCGCTGCTGGCCGGCGCGGTGATCCTCAATGGAATCGCGTCCGCTTGCTACATCGGAGCACGCCTCGGCCCGGGAGCCCGTGACGGCCTGATGACGGGACTGGTTCGCCGGACGGGGTGGTCTGTCCGCCTTGTCCGGACGGGAATTGAAGTGGTGGTCCTGGCCGTGGGCTTCCTGCTGGGTGGATCCGTTGGTGTCGGCACGGTGGTCTATGCCTTGGCAATCGGTCCGATTGTGCAGGTTCTCCTGCCGAAGTTCATGGTCCCGGAACCAGCCAAGGCTCCGGCCCCCACCGAAGCTGTGGAGGCCGCGCCGGCCGCCTGATGGTTGACCCTCCTGAAGGGTTTCGAGTCCTATTGACGTGGTTGGCATCTGGGACAGAAGTAGATGTCCCGCTCCTCGGTTCCATCCGGCGCTGCGAGGACATCGCGACGAATAGGTGTCCCGCAGCGCCTGCATGGCTGGCGAGCCCTACCGTAAACCCAGTAGCCGGGTCTCATCGCCCGGGGACCCAAGGTGGTCCGCAGGCCTGGGCCCAGATTCTCGCCCAGGAGTCTCTTGGCATCGTTGACGGTCTTGGCGAGATCCGGCACCGAGCCCACAGGCAATGCGGGGTGGATTCCGGAAAGGAAGCACGCTTCGCAGCGGTAGATGTTGCCGATCCCGGCCAGCTTCCGCTGATCGAGCAGGGCGTAGCCGATGGGGACGTCAGGTTCAGCTTGGAGCCGGCGGAGGGCTTCTTCTTCATCCCAGTCAGGGCCGAGCAGATCAGGTCCGAGATGCCCGACGATCCGATCTTCCTCGCTGGTTGGCACCACCTCGAGAATGCCCAGCGAGAACCCGACCGCGTCAGCGGAAGCCGTTCGTAGCACGCAACGCGCGGTGTGGCCTGGCTTGGTCCAGCGGCCTCCCGGCGGGTAGACCATCCAACTGCCTTCCATCTTGAGATGGGAATGGATGGTCAGCTCGCGGGGTTTCCTGCTCGCGCCGGGTTCCTCGTCGGCAGGTCCCACCAGGCGCATGAGCAGGTGTTTGCCCCGGGGAACCACCTCGGTCATTGTCCAACCCGCAAGGTTCAGGGTGGCGAAGCGCGGTACCCGGAAGTCTGACGCTGTGATGACCTGTCCTGCCAAGGCGGCGTTGAGGCGCGAGGCAGCACGCCAAATGGAATCTCCCTCAGGCACGGATCCGCAGCCCCTTTGGGGTTGAGTAGGCTCCGGCGGCCGCAAGCGCAGCAGCAATCGGCGTGTCCAGGAGGTCGTGACCGTTGACTTTTTCCATGAAAAGTTTGTCCACCGCTCCGCGTCGCACCACGTCTACCAAAGCTTCGGCAGCGACCGCCAGGACGGCGTCATCATGGCTGAAGGTGAGAAGAGTCTTACCGCCGCGCTCAACATAAAGGACCAACGCGCCGTCGACCATCACTACCAGCGCACCGGCCTTTCGTCCGGGGCGGTGTCCGGAACCGGCGTCGACGGACAGCGCCGGCCAAGGCAACGCGGCGCCGTAAGGGTTGGCCGGGTCCGTGGCTGCGAGTGCCAAGGCTGCGGGTTCTGCTTTGGTGATGCGCGCATCTTCGGTGAAGGAACGGAGCCTGTCCACGGTTGCGGAGACGGCGAATTGGGCCGCTCCCAGATGCTCGATGAAGTAGCCACGGCGGCAACGCCCGGCTTCTTCGAGCCGGGCCAGAACTTTGTACATGAGTCCGAAACCGCCAATGATGTTCTCGGCCATGACCGAGCCCCGGGTGACCACGCCATACCGATCCAGCAGAAGCTCGGCGGTGCCGCGTGCATGGATGGTCGGGTCAAGTTCGGGCGAAGGCAGCGCAGACCAGCGTCCTACCGCTGATGGCGGGGCGGGAGCGGTGCCGGAGACAGAACCATAGCGCCCACCCGTTAGCCCGGGGGATCCCAGAAGGCCCGTACCGTGGGACCGCCCCAACCTGCTCATTCTCGGGGCACGGGCCCGAGGTGCCTTGGCGACCTGCCGGTGCGCTGTGCGCCCACCGGCGATCATGGCCCGCACCGGCGCAAAGGTGTCACCCGTGACGCGGCCGGCCCACACCAGATCCCAGAGCGCCGAGACCACGGCATCATCGCTCAACACAGAGTCCATTCCACCCGTCACTTCAGTGAGTTGGCGGAAGAAGTAACCGCCTCCTGCCCCCAAATAGTCCAGGAGCCGTTGTTGGGCGTCGCCGGGCTCGAAGTCCGGAGCAGGATTAAGCGTCAGCTCGGCGGAGTCGGCCACGTGGAGGCTGATCCACCCGTCATTTCCGGGCAAGGCCCCAGCCCCGGACCACAGCAACTCACCGGCGGCCATGAGTTCGTCCAACATGGCTGGTTTGTAGTCCGCCACGCGGCTTGAGAGCACCAATGGCTCCCATGCGGAAGCGGGGATGGGAACGCCTGAGAGTTGATCAACCGCCGTGATGATGCCGTCGAGCCCGCGCAATGCCTGGCTCCGGGATTTCCCGGGTGCCGTCACGTTCTGCCATGCCGGCAGGAACCGCCCATAGGCGGCAGTGTCAACGGGCTCAACCTCTGCGCGCAAGGCAGCCAGAGAACGACGCCGGAGCTTCCGCAGGACCTCGGCATCACACCATTCGCTTGACGGCGGTGCCTCGACGGACATGAGCTCGGAGTCCAGCGGCTCCAGTGGGGTGCTCTCCGTCGCCACGGCATGTGGCCGGAACTCGCCCTCCACAACACGGCCATCGGCAGCGAGCCGCTTCAGTGCAGTATTGACGACGGCGACGCCAAGTCCCAGCCTGGACGCGGCCTCGGCTGCTGTGAATGGTCCGTGGGTGCGCGCATACCGTGAGACGAGGTCGCCCAAGGGATCGTGGACGGGCTCAATGAAGGCGAGCGGCACGCCCATGGGCAGAGGGACACCAATGGCGTCGCGCAGCCGGGCGGCATCTTCCACCGCCGCGAAACGCTCGACGCCGCCGATCGTTACCTTCAGCGCCCGGTTGGCTTTCTGGAGAGCGGCCAGGTGCGAGCCCGCGTCCGGCCCTTCTTCAAGGCGCTCCGCCACTTCCTCGACGCTGAGCGGACCAAGGAGCCGGAGGAGGTCAGCGACACCTTCCATTCCGCGCACGCGACGGTCCGGTACCAGCCGCTGCAGCTCGCGTTCCGTGGCATCGATGACCGCGGCGTCAAGAAGCTCGCGCAGTTCCACTCTGCCCAGAAGCTCATTGAGCAGCGTGGAATCCAAGGCCAGCGCTGCGGCCCGACGCTCCGCCAAGGGGGAATCGCCTTCGTAGAGGAACTGGGCTACATAGCCAAACAACAGGGACTTCGCGAAAGGTGAAGGCTGCTGGGTGGTGGTCTCCACAATGCGCAGTTCACGGCGCTCGACTGATGCCGCAATGTCCTTGAGGGCGGGCAGATCATAAACATCCTGCAAACATTCGCGGACGGTTTCCAGCACGATAGGAAAGGAGGGATACTTCCGGGCGACATCCAGTAATTGGGCAGAGCGTTGCCGTTGCTGCCACAGGGGTTGGCGCTTGGCTGGGTTTTGGCGGGGCAGCAGCAGGGCGCGGGCCGCGCACTCACGGAATCGGGAGGCGAACAAGGCACTGCCGCCCACCTCGGCGGTGACGATCTGTTCGAGTTCTTCGGGATCGAACAGGAACAACTCAGCACCGGGTGGCTCGTCCTCCATCATGGGGACACGAAGAACGATGCCATCATCGGCGGCCATGGCTGAACCGTCCAAGCCGTAACGCTGCTGAAGGCGTTGTCCAACGGCCAAAGCCCACGGCGCGTGGACAGGCATTCCGAACGGACTGTGGAGAACAACGCGCCAGTCCCCGAGTTCGTCGTGGAAACGTTCCACAACCAAGGTCCGATCGCTGGGAACGATGTTTGTGGCTTGCTTCTGTTCTTCCAGGTATTGCAGCAGGTTGCCGGCCGCAAAGGCATCGAGCCCACTCGCTTGGCAGCGCTCCATGGCTGGCGCGGGGTCGGCCGCGGAGAGTTCGCGGATGAAGGCTCCCAAAGCGCGGCCGAGATCCACCGGACGGCCGAGCGAATCGCCTTTCCAGAAGGGCAGCTTTCCCGGTTGACCGAAAGCAGGGGAGACCAAAACGCGGTCGTGGGTGATGTCTTCGATTTTCCAGCTGGTGGCTCCGAGGGCAAAGATATCGCCTACCCGCGATTCGTAGACCATTTCTTCGTCGAGTTCTCCAACCCGGCGACCACCTTTCGCGGCGCGGGCGGAGGCGCTGGGGCCTTCACCATCGGCGTTGGCGGATGAGGATCCTTCAACTTCAGTGCCGATGATGTAAACGCCGAACAGACCTCGGTCCGGAATGGTGCCACCCGAGGTGACGGCAAGTCGCTGTGCCCCGGGCCTGCCCTCGATGGTGCCTGCATGGCGGTCCCAGATAATGCGTGGCCGAAGTTCTGCAAATTCGTCGGAGGGATACCTTCCGGCAAGAAGATCCAGTGTGGCCTCAAACGCGGATCGGGGCAGGCTCGCAAATGGGGCCGACCGACGGACAGTGCTGAACCATTCCTCGACGTCGATGCTGCCCAGGGCAGTAGCGGCGACGGTTTGCTGGGCCAGAATGTCCAAGGGATTTGTGGGGATGCTTAGCCGTTCGATTTGGCCGCTTAGCATCCGTTCCACTGTGACGGTGGTGTGAAGGAGGTCAGCCCGGTGCTTGGGGAACAACACGCCCTCGGAGATCTCGCCCACTTGGTGGCCGGCACGCCCTACACGCTGCAGGCCACTGGCTACCGAGGGCGGTGACTCCACCTGGATGACCAGATCCACGGCTCCCATATCGATGCCAAGTTCCAGCGACGATGTGGCAACGACGCAGCGGAGCCTGCCCGACTTCAGATCATCCTCGATCATGGCCCGCTGATCCTTGGAGACCGAACCGTGGTGGGCGCGTGCCAAGACAGGATCTGCTCCACTCGTGTTGCCGGCCTGCGCCATCATATGCGCCGGGGTCGCAGTGGATACGGGAGCGGTCCCAGCAGACTTGGCGGCCGGCCCGGTGCCCCAGCTTCCCGAATCATCTTCCTTTTCGGCAGCACCCCACTCACCGCCGGCCGCGGCCAGCATTTGCCGCTCGGCATGGATCTCGTTCAATCTGGCGGTTAGCCGTTCAGCCAAGCGGCGTGAGTTGGCGAAGACGATAGTGGACTGCTTGGAGAGGACAAGATCGACAATCTGTTCCTCAACATGAGGCCAGATGGATGCTTGCGGCTGAAGCCCCGAGGCAGGCCCGGAGTCAAATGCGCCCGCAGCCCCTTGGAGGTCCGACATGTCCTCCACGGGCACAGTGACTGTGAGATTCCAGTTCTTCTTGGACGGCGGAGCAACAATCTCCACAGGGGCCTGGCCGGCCAGGAACTGGGCCACAAGCTCACGCGGCTGCACCGTAGCAGAGAGGCCTATCCGCTGGGCAGGCTTTGCTAGAAGGGCATCCAGCCTTTCCAAGGACACCGCAAGATGTGCGCCCCGCTTGGTGCCAGCGACAGCATGCACTTCGTCAATGATGATGGTGTCTACTTCGCTCAACGTTTCCCGGGCACGGGAAGTCAGCATCAAGAACAGGGATTCCGGCGTGGTGATCAGGATGTCCGGCGGGTTCGATAACAGCGAGCGGCGATCTGCCGCCGTCGTATCTCCCGAACGGACGCCGACAATAACCAGAGGTGCCGGAAGCCCCAATCGCTTGGCGGTTTGCGTGATCCCGATAAGCGGTGCCCGCAGGTTCCGCTCCACGTCTACGCCCAGTGCTTTGAGCGGCGATATATAAAGGACGCGGGTCTTGGTCTTGGGACGTTTCGCGCGACCCTTTCCGTCGGAGACGGACTCCAATCCGGGCAACGCGTCCGACGGTGTGGAATGCAACCTGTCCAACGCCCAAAGGAAGGCGGCAAGAGTCTTGCCCGAACCAGTCGGGGCCACTACTAGGGCATGCGAGCCCGAAGAGATGGCGTTCCACGCGCCATCCTGGGCGGGAGTGGGCGCGGAAAAAGCGCCGAGGAACCATTCCCTGGTTGCTTGGCTGAAACGGCCTATGGCGCCGATGGACGCCTGCTGCTCCTGCATTCCTCCATCATGCCCCACGGCTCAGACAGAATAAGCCCGAGCCGTGGGCTGATGGTTAGACAGCCTGGAAGGCAGTGATGGTCAGGAGTTTGATGCCCGCGTTGCTGCAGGCATCGTGTTGCTCAGCGACGAACAGTGACGCAGTGTCGTTGGGCGGGTAGATGCGGTAACCAGCAGCAGGAACTTTGGTGCAATCGCCGTAGTTTCCAGCCTGGGTGTAACGCAGTTCAGCCCACGCCGATTTCCCCGGGGCAAGCTCGACCTTGGTGACCGGCGTAGTGGTTTCACGGGTAGCGGGCTCGCCGATAGGGGCACCGTTGGCGTCGGCCGTCAGGGAGACGCCCGCGAAACCTTCCAAGGTGCAAGGCGTGGTTCCGGAGTTCGTCAGAATCAATTTTTCGTAGATACTTCCGGCAGCGCCGCCGCCAGTGGAATCAGTGGCGGCAGTCAGGGAATCGGCCTTGCATTGACCTTCGGCAGGTGCTGCGGAGGTGACCGTTCCGGACGGCGAAGGCGAGTTGCTCGCGCTGGGGGAGGCCGACGTCGGAGATGCCGAAGATGAGGTGGGCGGGGCACTGCTGCTTCCCGCGGGGCTTGGGCTTGGCCCGCAAGCAGCAAGGAGCAGCAGCGAGGCTGCGGCCGTCGTCGTCACAAGTCCGGTTTTGATGCGCTGAGTCCACATGGGCACCAGCCTTGCGCCGGGTGTGACGTGAGTCAATTGAGCCACGGCAAGGAAAGCGGATTGGCGTCCGGATCGTGATATTCCGGACGCCAACCACCGTGTTACTTGGCGTCGACTTTGGCTGCTGCTGTCTTTGCTGACCGGCCGCGGAAGAATGCGGCGCCGCCCAGGCCCAAACCGGCGATACCGGCAATAAGGCCCGCCCAGCTTCGCGCTTGTGATCCGTCGTCGGTTACCGATGACGCCTGCTCTGTTGACACCGCGTTTGCTGCGTGGTGGTCACCTTCGGCTTCGGCAGGTGTGATGGTGACGGACGGGGCCGGGGCTTTGAGATCGTGCTCGTCCTGTCCCTCCTTCGGGATCTCCGACCAGTCAGTCTGGCCCTGCTCGCAGGTCTGCAGCGTCGGGAAATAGAGCGTCTTGCCGGCGGCGTCGGGCAGCTTGACCGAGAGAACCAAAGCATCACGAAGATGTGGATCCAGCGGGGCCTTGGCTGTGTAGACGATCTGGCTGGTCCGTTTGGTGATGGTGGTGCCATCAGCCAACTTCTTCGGCCCTGGCAACGTCTCCGTCACCTTCTCAACCGTCCAGTTTGGGTTGACCGTGGGCTGGGCATCGGTCAGTTCCTCGGGCAACGAGATAGCGACTTTTGTTGTGCCGAACGTGTCGCAGCCGTGGGGGATGCCGAACGTCAACAAGGCGTACGAGTTCGCAGCAGTCTTGTTCGGATCTGCCGATACGTGTGCAGATGCTCCGGCAAGACCGGCCATCATCAGGGCAGCGGTTCCGCCAGCGGCAGCGGTCGAGGACAGGGTACGGCGGAGGGCGGACTTCTTCATGGGATTGCCTTTCGGGGCGCCGGAACTGGCGCGGGTACGGGTTTGTGGCCCGTCACCAAAGGCGTCTGCTGAGTGCGTTGCGCTGGTGCCGGGCGGAATCAGGGAAGAACGACGGCGGCGGGCGGGCCGCGGCGGCTGTCTTGCCTCAGGTTCCGCCAAGGGCGGGGCAGGAAGACGTCAGGTGCGTCGACGGCGATAGGGGAGGCGCCGGCGTCGGGCTTGAACAATAGGGTGGGCAGCGCAACCAAAGGGCGCAGCCAGGCCGCCAACTGCCACAGGGCGTCCTCGCCCTTGGCCAGGATCACGGCAGACCCGATCGTCGCCAGGATGTGGCCAACCAACATCGCAGTGCCCAGAGTTGTGCCCAACTCATGGACGTGGGGCGTCGCCGTGTAGAGCAAGGGATTCAGAGGTTCGCCAGCGTGGTGCGAGTTCCCTGGAGCTGTTGCCGTTACTGGACTCAAAGCCGTGAAGGCTTCGTGGAGAGCGAGCTGGCTGGTTCCCAGCAATGCCGTCATGGCGGTGAAGTTGAGCTTGAAGCGAGTGGCAAGCGTCGCGGCCAATCCTGTCAATGCGACAAGTGCCAACAGAACCGGGATAGCGGGAAGTTCCCCGCCGCCGATCACGTGAGCCCCAGCTGCCAGAAGCACGATAACGAGCGAGATCGCGCCCGACCGCAGTGCATGGAAGGGTGCCCGGGGCTGCAATGAGCGCACGGAGTCCTCCCTCGATCGCCTGGCTGGATGCTGTCTGTTGTCAGCGTCTTGATTCTATCGGGAGTTCGGAGCCCGACTGGCCTCGGATTGGTGCCTATGTGGATACTTTTCGCGGGTGCGGGGATGTTGACTCCGCCCTTATTGCGTTGAAAGTTGGCCCTTCGTGCGGACAAATGTTGGTCCTGGCGGCTCCGGTATGCGGCTGAGATCAGCACCGGGACGACGACGGCGCAGCTCAAGTTTCAGGCTTTCTTCGCCACGCGCCATGGCCCAGTGATGGTTGGCCGAGAACGCAGGCTTCAGGAGCCAGCTCAGCCTCCGGAGCAGTGGCTTGGCGGTGCTCACCCGCCAGTCGTAGGTGATGACGACTTCAGGGCCGTCCGTCTCGAAGGTCCAGCGGCCAGTGCCGTTGAGGTCGCCCTCTGCTTTCAGCGCAAATCCGTGGAGGGTAATGGGTTCGGTAACGGTGAGCCGCCAACGCAAGGTGTATGGGAGCCAGCCCTTGGTGTGGAGATCGAACGATGAGCCCACGCCGTCCGCGTTGCCTTGGGCCACGGGTGTCACCTTGAGGTACACCGAAGGCCACCACTGCTTGAGGGTGCCCGCGTTACCGAGGACATCCACCACTTCCTCGGGCGTTCCGGCCACTCTCCAGACCGTGAGGAACTCGTAATCGGTGCTTTTGCTGGTTCGTTGCATTGACCTGGACATTGGTGCCTCCGCTGCTAATCGTACCGAGAGGTTGGTCCCGGCGCCTTAGCTTTGTCGCTTGTGGTGCAAACCTAAACCTCATGCGCCGGTTTTCAGCAGATCCTTCATGTCGAAAAGTGCTTCGAGCGGCGCAGCTGTGTCCGTGAGTGGTGTGACAGGGTCTCCGCCGCAATCTTCAATTCGCTGGGAGTATCGCTCTTGCTCGCCTTCACGGACGACAATCGTCGACGCAGTTCCGCCTGCGCAACCAGGCTTTGGAGCGCGGATGTCCTTGGTGCGCTCAGGAAGGCTTCGGGCAAGGTCCATCACTTCGGTCCACGTCTCTGCGGGCATGGCAGCAGTTTCCTGACGAAGCACGTCGCCGTAGGAATCGACCGTGATGCTGGCTTCCTTGTCAGAGGCCTTGATGGTGTAGCTGCGATGGTATTTGGGCGGAACTGAACTGTCGCGGAATCTGTACTCGACAGTGGTTTCCGATGGATTCAGCTTGAGGCTGTTAGGGACGGCGCAGGCCGTGAGCATTCCCAGCGAAAATACGGCAATAGACACTAACGCGATACGGCGACGCATGAAATCCCCCTGTGGCGGCCCTATGTGTCACCAGCCTAGCGGGAGTGGGACAACACGCATGTGAATGTGCGGACTGAGACATTAGTCTGCTGGGATGGAATCCTGGCACCGCAACCGGCTGAGCGTGAGCCAAGCCGAACTCGTAGAACGCTGGCTGCCAGGTGTTCGTCTCCGCAAGGATCTCTCCTGGAATCTCATGGATACGGCGGTCCTTGAAGTAGAGCACGAACACCACAAATACATAGTCAAAGCTGCGGGGTCTTTGAATCACCACATAGGACGTGAGATAGAAGCCCATGAGTTCTCGGTGAATGTGTGGGCCCGGTATAACCGCGCCCCTAAGCTCGTTCACTCGGATCGTTCCATGAATATTTTGATGACCGAATATCTGGAGGGTTCCCTCGTGGAGGGAACCGAAGCTGAATATGACACGGAAACGTATCAGCAAGCCGGGCGCCTAATGCGTGCGTTCCACGAGCAAGCAGCGCAGACTGACCCAGACTATGAAGCGATAGCCGTTTCCAAAACGTTGTCCTGGCTGAGAACGCCCCACCGCATCGAGAGCTCTTACGTTGAGAAAGTCCAGGCCATCCTCGGCGGATATCAGCCGAAGCCTGTGGTGCTCGTCCCGACTCACGGTGACTGGCAACCACGTAACTGGCTGATGGACGGCACCGAGCTTAGGATCATCGACTTTGGCAGGTATGAGTTCAGGCCGGCCGCCACTGACTTCTGTCGTCTGGCTGTGCAGCAATGGCGGTCCCATCCTCATTTGGAGGGCGCCTTTTTTGAGGGATACGGTTCAGATCCCAGAGACAGAGAGCTCTGGAATGTTGCGTTGCTGCGCGAGGCGGTCGCTACCGCTGCATGGGCTTACCAAGGCGGCGATCAACGGTTTGAGCAGCAGGGCCACCGCATGCTTCGTGATGCGTTGGCCAACTTCCAGATGATGTCAATCGTTGGCTGGAAGAGCGGCGCATCATAGGTTCAGCCTCCCGCCCGCTTCCTCACCGGTACCCGCCGTTTATGGGTGGGAGGATCGTCCCAGAGTTGTAATCAGTGGAACGGTTCTACGCCAGAATGTGGCGGCCACGAGCGGGACGACAGTGAACACAGCAGTCATGTCTTTGGTGACGATTGCCAGCCCGAAGACTGAACCGGTGCTTAGTTCGAGCCACAAGCGTGCGCGGTGCGTTTAGAGCATACGAGGCCGGGGGATGGAGGAAAAGGGTTGCCGAGAATTGATGGCATTTGCCCATCGGTAATTTCTCTGACCATGTCCGCGTAGGTAACCTCGTCGATAAATACATCGTTTGCCCGCTGAACGCCGAACACCCGGAACGCCAGGGCCAGCAATCCAACGGACAACGCGATCCATCAAGGATTTCGGAGCGCCGCTGAAGACATGCTGGCCGGCTTCGGCGCTCGAAAATGTGGCGGAGATGCTTCGGCTTGTTCCAGCGAGTTCATGACGCTCCTAAGGGTGTTTGATGCGCCACATGCACGATTTTCAAAGGTAATGAATTTCTCCGATTCAAACAATCGGGTTTGGCGCTCTGTATTTGATCGCAAGAAGCATTTAGGGATCTAGTCTGGATTTGATTAATTCTTTAGTTTTTAGCGTCACGAAATGGAAGTTAGGCTTAGGCGCCCACAGGACCGCGGCAAGCCTAGGTCCCCTTTGGACAGTCCGGGCCGTGGACAGAAGACGCAGGCTGCTACATTGTTCTCGATGGGGGCGCATCGTGTACTCCCTGGAATCCTCAGGGGTCCGATATGAGCATGCAGTTTCCGCAGTCTCCTGCTCCATCAAAGACAGAAACCGGCGTCCTTGAAGCGAAGAGATCCCGCAATGGGCGGACCGTTGTCGGCCTCGGTTTGATTTTTATCGGCCTGGCGTGGGTGCTGCTGCTGTGGCAGGCGTATGGCGGAACTGGCTCAGAAATCGCTGCTTTCAGCGAGGGTGAGAGAGCCGAACTGATAATGGCAGATGCTCAGAACGTAATTTTGACGGCTTTCCTGCTGGCCGTTGGAATCTGGAACGTTGCCACCCGGCGCAGCAATTCCAAAGCTCCCTTGGTCGCGGCGCTGGTCTTGGTGGGACTTGAGCTCGTCCTTGGCATCATCAACGTTGTTGACGTCGTAACCACCACAGGGGAGATGCCCAACGTCCTCAGCTTGATTTTCCGCATCGCCATCCTCGCGCAAACCATCCGATTGCTGCGGTTCAAGCCGGTCAATCCGCTCCTGTTGCAGCTGCCTTAAAGGAGCCGCGCGGAGTTCGTCACAGACGGCTGGCATGCCTCCGGGCAAAGCAAAAGGCCCCGCCTCCCTCATAAACAAAGGGAAGCAGGGCCTTTCTCATTGGCGGTGACGGTGGGATTTGAACCCACGTTGGCTTTTACACCAAACAACATTTCGAGTGTTGCACCTTCGGCCGCTCGGACACGTCACCAACTGAAATAGGGTACCGGAGTTGGGGCCTGTTCCCCAAAACGGCCCGCAAACGAGCCCCCAGCCACCCCCAGCGAACCCCCGGGAAACGCCGACAAGTGAACTCAACTTCCGCCCGCACCCGCCCAGCGATAGATTCATAAGCATCATGACTATCTCGCACGAACAAGAACACGAGGCCCAGGCCTATTGGGTCACTGAGTCGGGCCACGGTGAGTTGCGCCCGGAGGCCATACCAACCCCCGGCCCCCAGGAAGCCCTCGTCAGGACACTATACTCAGGCGTCAGCCGCGGCACGGAGCGCGTAGTCCATGAAGGGCGGGTCCCGGAGCGTGTGGCTGATTTGATGCACGCGCCGCACCAAGAGGGCGACTTCCCGGGCCCGGTAAAGTACGGCTACCTGTCTGTCGGCGTCGTGGAACAAGGCCCGGACGCCTGGATCGGCAAGACAGTCTTCAGCCTCCATCCGCACCAGGATTTCTACGTGGTCCCGACGAACCAGCTCACAGCCATACCGGAGGACGTGCCTGCCCGCCGTGCCGTGCTCACGGGCATCGTGGAGGTAGCAATCAATGCCCTGTGGGAAGCCGGGCCGAGGCTGGGAGACCGCGTCGCCGTCGTCGGTGGTGGCTTGGTGGGCGGCGTCCTGGCGACCATCCTCCGGAAGTATCCGCTGGGCCGCCTGCAACTCGTGGATGCAGACGCGGACAAGAGAAATCTCGCCGAAAAACTCAACATCAACTTCGCACTCCCGGACGAAGCGGAGAACGATTGCGACATCGTTTTCCACTGCTCCGCTTCCAACGAGGGACTCAAACTGAGCCTCCAACTTGCCGGCGACGATTCCGACGTGATCGAGCTTTCGTGGTTCGCCGACAAGGAAGTCACCCTGCCGCTGGGCGAGGATTTCCACGCGCGCAGGCTCACCATCCGCTCCAGCCAAGTGGGGGCCGTGGCGTTGCCCAGGAGGCACAGAAGAACCAACGCCCAGCGCCTCGAACTCGCGGCAGCAATCCTGAAGGATCCGGTCTTCGACACGTTCCTCAGCAGCGAGTGCCAATTTCAGAATCTGCCCACCAGCCTCGTTAAGTTGTTTGAAAGGCCCGGCGGCTTTTGCCACGTGGTCGCCTATCCAAAGCCGGAGGAATAAGACATGTTCAGCCTGACCGTCCGACGCCATTTCATGATTGCCCACAGCCTTCCCCGGGAAGCCTTCGGCCCCGCGCAGGGCCTCCACGGTGCCACGTTCGTCGCCGAGGTGACCTTCCACCGCGCGGACCTCAACGAGGACGCCATCGTCCTGGATATCGGTGCTGCAGGTGGCATTCTTGAGGAAATTCTTGAAGACCTGAACTACAAGAACCTCGACGAACACCCAGCCTTCAAGGGCAAGTTGTCCACCACGGAGGCATTGGCGAAGCACATCGCGGACGCAGTTGCCGCGCACATCACGGACACCCCCGACGGAGCAGCCCTCAACGGTATCGACGTCGTCCTTCGCGAGAATCCGGATGCGTGGGCAGGATATTCACTGGAGCTCCCGGTTAAGTAAGTGCACATCCGCTTCCTGGTGCCGGGAAACGTCCGGCACGGCTCCGGCGGGAACAAGTACAACGCCAAACTCGCCGAGCACCTGACAGCCCTGGGCGTGGGGATAGAGACAGTCATCGTCGACGGCGGCTGGCCGGTTGGGAGCGCGGCGGACCGGCAACGGTTTGCCGAAATGCTCGACGGCGGCACCACAGTGATTGCCGACGGTTTGGTCGCGAGTGGGGCCCCGGATGAAGTGGCGGGCGCGGTAAGGGCAGGAACCCGGGTGTGGATTCTTTCCCACATGGCGCTGGCCGATCACGCGGACCTTGAAGCCAGGGCCCTGGCCGCAGCCTCAGGTGTTATCTGCCCAAGCGAGCATGCTGCTGCCGCATTGGAAAAAAGGCATGGCCTCGAAAACATCGTGGTTGCCCAACCCGGAGTTGAACCGGCTGAAACAGCAAAGGGCTCGGAACCACCGCACATCATCGCCCTCGCCGCCCTGCTCCCCAACAAGAGCCAAACGGAACTCGTGGGAGCGCTCGCTACCCTAAAAGACCTGCCATGGACGGCGGCCCTGATCGGAGCAGACCAACCTGACCCCGCGTACGCGGCAGAAGTGAGGGCCGCCGTCGAACGTTACAAACTCCAAAACCGCATCATGATGACTGGGGAGTTAACCGGCAAACCGTTGGAGGATCAGTGGCGCGCAGCCGATCTCAGCATCCTCATCTCGAAGTCCGAGTCGTTCGGGCTGGTAGTGACGGAGTCCTTGGCCCATGGCGTCCCGGTTGTCGTCCGGCAGGGGACCGGTGCCGTGGAAGCACTCGGGAACACAGGAGCGGGGACGGCGCTTGACCTCACACAGCCCAACACCCTTGCCAGCGCTTTCCGGAGATGGCTCACCGACCAAGAGCTTCAACACAGGTGGCGAACTGCGGCACTCCAGGCGCGGTCCAACCTTCCCGGGTGGGACACCACAGCAGCAACGGTCCTGAAAGCCCTCGGCAGCGGCGAGGGTGCAGAATAGGGCCGTCACCAGCTGCGTTACGCCTACACCAGGTGGGGCCTTCGCCGCAGCCGTATCGACGACGACGGCGCCCGCCGCCTGCTCGGAGCTTGGCTGACTTCCGCCGGCGGAGTTCGGCTGACATGTGGACTCATCCGCGTCGCGGCAGCTGCGGATCGACGCCCTGGACGCTGCTGCCGGGCGCTAGGACTGCAAGGAGACAACTAGCCCGAACCATACGGCCGGGTGATTGCTTCGAGGAAGTGCCCGTCCGGGTCGCAGAAGTAGATCCCGCGGCCGCCGTCGTTGTGATTGATCTGTTGCGCACGGGAGCGTGCGGGGTCGGCCCAATAGGGGATGTGTTCGGCGCTGATCCGCAGGAAGATCGCATCGAACTCCTTCTCACTAACCAGGAAGGCATAATGCTGGGGCGCTATGGCTTCCGAAGACTCAAGGAAATCCAGGGTGACGCCGTTCTCCAAGGAAACCGTGACAAAGGACCACATCGGCTGTGGATCTGGAAGCCCAAAGACGCGGGCCAGAAACGCAGCGGACGCGTGCTTGTCCTTGGCGTAGACGATGGTGTGGTTGAAAGCGATTGTCATGATTGGCTCCTTTGCATAGAGCTCATGCGGATGAGCGGTGCTCCGCTGCCGGTACCCGGTGTGTAGCGAAGAAGTCCCGGAGGAGCGTTGCGCACTCTTCCTCACGCACGCCTGCGTACACCTCCACCCAGTGGTTGAGCCGGCGCTCGCGGAGGATGTCGAACACGGAACCTGCGGCCCCGGCTTTCTCATCCCACGCGCCAAACACTACGCGGGGAATCCGTGCCAGGACAATTGCCCCGGCGCACATGGCACACGGTTCGAGGGTTACCACCAAGGTGCAGTCCTCGAGGCGCCATCCATCGCCGCCTTCGCCCAATTCGAGGGCGTGGCGTTGCAGGGCGGCCGCGGCTTCACGGATGGCGACGATCTCTGCGTGGGCCGTTGGGTCCCCGTGCGCTTCCCGTTCGTTGCGTCCTGAACCCAACACGCCGCCGTCGGGCCCTAAGACAACCGCGCCAATCGGCACGTCGTCCGTTTCCAACGCCAGCCGTGCCTCGTCCAAGGCAAGGCCCATCCAAGCCATGTGTTCTGCGTGATACGGCTCGGTGGCGCTCATGTCTCAATGATAGTTTTGAACGCATGCGCACACTCGTCGTGGACCACCCGCTGGTCGCTCACAAGCTCACCGTTCTGCGGGATAAGAACACCCCTTCACCGGTCTTCCGGCAACTCACTGAAGAACTCGTCACCCTCCTGGCCTACGAAGCCACCCGTGAGGTCAAGACGCAGCCAGTCGAGATCGAGACCCCTGTCACCAAGACCATCGGCACGGCGTTCACCAAGCCGACGCCGTTGGTGGTCCCCATCCTGCGCGCAGGCCTTGGCATGCTCGAGGGCATGACCAAGCTGGTCCCCACCGCCGAGGTCGGCTTCCTGGGAATGGCCCGCGACGAAGAAACACTGGACATCATCACCTACGCCGAGCGCCTCCCTGAGGACCTCACCGGACGCCAGATCTTTGTGCTGGATCCCATGCTTGCCACTGGCGGCACCCTGCGCGAAGCCATCAAGTTCCTCTTCAAGCGCGGCGCCTCGGACGTTACCTGCATCTGCCTGCTGGCAGCTCCGGAAGGCCTCGCCAAGTTGGAGGAGGAACTGCAGGACGCCAACGTGAAGGTAGTCCTCGCTTCGATTGACGAGAAGCTCAATGAGAGGTCGTACATCGTTCCGGGATTGGGCGACGCCGGCGACCGCCTCTATGGCGTGGCCGGCTAATCCGCACGCCCCTACCGCTTTCCGGCTAGTCCCGTTAGCCTGTGGCGCATGGACTGGAAACTTGAACTGGTGTTTGTCCCTGTGTCCGACGTCGATCGCGCGAAGGACTTCTACGTCAACAAAGTTGGTTTCAACGCCGATTACGATGAGCGTCCCATGGACGGCCTCCGCTTTGTGCAGTTGACCCCGCCGGGTTCGGCTTGTTCCATTGCCATCGGGGAGGGCCTCAATGATGCCCCTCCGGGGACGGCGCCGTCGCTTCAAATCGTGGTCAGCGATATCCAAAAGGCGCACGACCAGCTGAAAGAAAACGGTGTGGACGTCAGCGATATCGATGTCCAGGACTGGGGACACTTCGTCCATTTTGCGGACCCCGACGGCAATAAGTGGGCTGTGCAGTACATTCCGCACCGGCCCAACGGCTAGTCACACTTCGCTCCCACCCCTGCATGGTGCGGCAGTATGGAACTATGAGCCATCCTGCCGAGCCAACTTCACCTTCCGCGCAAGCCGAACGATCGCCAACCTTGACTGTCCGTGCTGTCCTGTTCGACATGGACGGAACACTGGTTGACTCCACGGCGATCGTTGAGCAGGTATGGCTGGAGTTCGCTGAACGATACGGCCTCGATTACAACGAGATCCTGCGGACGTCCCACGGCGTGCAAGCGGGCGATACCGTGCGGCGTTATGCTCCGGCAGGAGCCGATTTGGAAGCCTTGACTGCCGAGCTTGGCCAGATGGAACGCACGCGAACCGACGGCGTGCTTGCCCTCCCGGGCGCCGAAGCGCTACTCGCTGCCCTGCCGGAGGACGCCATCGCGCTCGTCACATCGGCGGACCGCATCCTTGCCGACATCCGGATGAAGGCTGCGGGACTTTCCATGCCATCGACCGCCGTCACCGCCGAAGGTGTTACGCGGGGCAAGCCGCACCCGGAGGGCTACCTCAAAGCTGCAGCGTTGCTGGGCGCGGAACCAGCCGACGTCGTGGTTTTCGAGGACGCTCCGGCAGGTATCGCAGCCGCCCGCGCCGCCGGGATGCGAACCGTGGTGGTCGGCGACGCCGGCGGGCAGCTTGAGCCGGGTATGTGGCGGATCCCGGACTACTCGGCCGTGACGGTCACGGCCGTGAAACACGACGACGGCGGTCACCTCATCACCCTCACGCTCTAGCCTGTTCGCCACCGCTGTTCCGACCGGCGAAGCCGGAGTAGGCTGTGCGCATGTCTGCGTTGCCGGAGGCGTATGGTGCTGCACTGGAGCGGGCCATGGCGCACGCTACGGATTGGCTTGCATCGGTGCCCAGCCGTTCTGTGCGTCCAGCGTCCGACGCCGATCAGGTCGCCTCGAGTCTCCTCTCAAGCCTTCCCGATGAAGCAACGGATGCGGCGGACGTAGTAGATGAGCTCGCCGCATTGGCTGAGCCGGGGTTGATGGCCATCCAGTCCGGACGCTTCTACGGCTGGGTGATGGGCGGGACGCTGCCGGCTGCCATGGCTGCAGATTGGCTTGTCTCGGCATGGGACCAAAACGCCGGGCTCAGGTTTGCGACTCCAGCTGCCGCCGCGATCGAAGAATCCGCCGCGGCCTGGCTCCTGGAACTATTGGATCTTCCGCGAGGATCCGACGTCGGGTTCACCACTGGCGCTACCACGGCCAACTTCGCGGGCCTCGCCGCCGGGCGTCAATACCTGATGGACGAAGCAGGGTGGGACCTCGCGGACCTTGGCCTGACCGGGGCGCCGCGGATCACCACGTTTGCCGGCCGCGAACGGCACGCCGCCGTGGACCTCGCCCTGCGTTATCTGGGGCTGGGAGCATGCGTTCCCGTGGACACGGACCATCAAGGCAGGATCCTGCCGGACGCCCTCGCGGATGCCATGGATGAACAACCTGGACCTTCCCTCGTGTGCCTGCAGGCGGGCAATCTGCATTCCGGAGCGTTCGATCCGATGTCCGAAGCCATTGCGGTAGCCCACGACCGCGAGGCTTGGGTGCATGTGGATGGCGCATTTGGCTTGTGGGCGGCGGTCAGCCCACATCTACGCGGGCGGCTGGCTGGAGTAGAGGAGGCCGATTCGTGGGCCACCGACGCCCACAAAACATTGAACGTCCCGTACGACTGTGGCCTGGCCATCGTCTCCCGGCCGGAAGCCCTGAGGCGCGCCTTCAGCGTCCATACGAGTTACCTCATCGCAACGGAGACCGGACTGGGTGATCCGTTCGACAAAGTTCCGGAACTGTCCCGTAGGGCCCGGGGCATTCCCGTATGGGCTGCCCTGCGACAGTTGGGCCGGTCCGGAGTCATTGCCATGGTGGACAGGCTTGCAGGAAACGCCCGCGCGTTGGCGGAGGGCCTCGCCGGTATCCCGGGCGTGGAAATTCTGAACGACGTCGTTTTCACGCAGGTGTCGGTCGCCTTCGGCAGCGATGACCGCACTCACCGCGTCACCCAGAGACTCATGGCCGAAGGCATTGTGTGGATGTCAGGTTCCTCATGGCGGGGACGCGAAATCCTCCGGATTTCGGTGAGTAACTGGTCCACGGACGCAGGTGACGTCGCTGCCTCCATCGCAGCCGTTCGAGGTGCGGCAGAGGCCGAACCGGAAGCATAGCGACGTCCTGTTACAAGGCCGAGCGCGCCTCTTCCAGGTAAGCCATCAGCCCGGCCAACTGCTCAGCGCTCCACGGCAGTCCCGCGCTGATGGCCTGGCTGTTTTCCTGCCAGGCTGCACGCGCTGCAGCTTTGGTGTCCTCACTCGAGTGGAACATGGAACCGATACCGTCCCATGAGCGCACCCATTCCTGGACGGAGGGATCCGTGACGGGCCTCTCGGCTTGGACGTGCGCCAATCCTTCTTCCACCAGGGCAGCCCACTGCTGCTTGGCGGCTTCGACTTTTTCTGTGCCGAGTTCTTCCCGCTTGTCCGCGAGTTGCTGGCGTTGTTCGGCTGTGAAGTTGTTTTCGAGCACAGTGATCATCTCCAACGTTGACATGAATTGTTCAGGGGTGGGCATGGCGTGTCCGTCCATGCGTGACAAGAGCTCGCCCAAACGGTTTTGGAGCGCTTGGAGCTGCTGGGCGTGCTCCTGCACATGGACCAACTGCTGCTGGAGGAGGCCCCGAAGGGACTCCGGATCATCCTCGGGCGTTTGCAGCGCCTTGCCGATGGCCGCGAGCGGAAGCCCCAGCATCTGAAGGGATCTGATCCGGTATAGCCGGCGCAAGTCGCCCTCCGAATACCGGCGATGACCGGACGGTGTCCTTTGGCTTGCGGACAGCAGCCCGATCTCGTCGTAATGGTGGAGCGTCCGCACGCTGACGCCACACGCTGTGGCCAGTTCACCGATGCTCCACGGTCCGGATCCCGTTGTTCCCGTCATGAGCACAACGCTAAGTCCTGACGTAACGTCAGGTGCAAGCCGGCGTCGTCCGATTTCTTAAACCTGGGAGGGCAGGTTAAACGCGAAAACCGCCCCGGTCCCGCCGTTGGCTGCAGTAATCCCTGCTGCGAACGGCGGAAAACGGGGCGGCAATCATGCCCTGAACGTTTGAGCCCGCTGGGGTGGGCTCAAACGTGCTCATTGAGTTGGCTTAGTACCAGTTGTTGGCCAAGTGGAAGGCGAGGGCGGCGGAGGGGGAGCCGTAGCGTTCCTTGATGTAGTTCAGGCCCCACTTGATCTGGGTCTGGTAGTTGGTCAGCCAGTCATCGCCTGCAGTTGCCATCTTGGAGGCCGGCAATGACTGCACGATTCCGTAGGCGCCGCTGGAGGTGTTGGTCGCGGTGGTCCGCCAGTTGGATTCCTTCTCCCACAGTGTGTTCAGGGCGGTCATTTCACCCGGACCCCAACCGTAGTTGGCAAGGATGCTGGCGGCGTATGCCTTGGCAGCAGCGGGATCGTCCACGGCCTTGGGAGCCGCAGCAGCGGCCGCGGCTGCAGCAGCGGCGGCATCCGCAGCCTGCTTGGCGGCTGCATCAGCGGCAGCCTTCTCGGCGGCAGCTGCCTGGTCGGCAGCGGCTTTCTCGGCCGCAGCCTTCTCCGCGGCAGCCTTCTCGGCAGCGGCCTGTGCCGCAGCCGCCTGGTCTGCAGCAGCCCTGTCTGCAGCGCCCTTCTTGGCAGCAGCATCCAAGGACGCAGAGATTTCCGCTGATTTGTTGCTGACCTGGGCGGTAGCCTGCGTCTCGGACGCCTGGCTCGTTTCGGGGAGATTGAATGCGGCGTTTGCGGCCTGGCCGAGCGATGCAACGCCCAATGCTGCGGCAACGACTCCTGCAACAACTGACATTCGTTGCCCGGTCTTGCCGCGCCGTGCAGCGTTCTTCAGAACGGCTTGCGACTTCGTCAGGGGAGCAGTGTGTTCGTCACGGTGACGCGCGGAAGGGCGCGTCTGATCGTTGAATTCAGACATGTGTGATTACCTCTCAGCGCCTGCGGAGTTAGCTGTCGGGTTCGGATGAGGTCATCCGGCCGCGCGCGTAGCTGCGGCTTCACCCCAAGGGCAAGGAAAGTACTGTGCCCGGAGACTCTGGGTCCCCCGTCTCTGCCTCGAATGAGAACGGAACTCCGGGAAGTGGCAGAGCTCGGCGCATCCCGGGTGCGGGCCAGTTAGGGGCGACCCACCCTTTCGAAGGTACAGGAGGTTTCGGCTTAAGTCACATTTGGGTAACAGAGATCACGTTCACGGCGCGTCATGTTGCCCGATTCGTTATATGCGTTCGTTCAAAGCCGTGGGGAATAGAAGAGCGAATTCCGTGTGTCCCGGCCGGGACGTCACTTCCACACTTCCCCCATGCGCCTGGACGATGGATTCGACGATTGACAAGCCCAGTCCGGAGGTTCCTTCCGACCCCGATCTCGCCGCGTCAGCCCGGGCAAACCGCGAGAAGATACGGCTCTGGAACCCAGCGGGAATACCAGGCCCGTTGTCGGTGACTGTGACCACCGCACTACCATCCGCGGAGAGCATGACGCCTGTGACCACCGTGGTACCTGGATCGGTGTGCTTGCGGGCGTTGGACAGCAGATTGGCCAGCACCTGATGCAGCTGGGTTGCGTCCCCGCGCACTGTAATGGGCTCGTCAGGGAGTTGGAGCTTCCAGATGTGGTCCGGTGCCATCACCTTTTCGTCACTGACGGTCTCGATCACCAGCTGCGTCAGGTCCACATCGGTGACTTTCAACGCCTGGCCTTCGTCCAGGCGCGCCAACAGCAACAGGTCCTCCACAAGCGTGGTCATCCGTTCCGACTGGCTCTGGACCCGCGCCAGCGATTTCCTGCCGTCCTCCGTGAAGTTCTCCGTCATACGAAGAAGCTCGGTGTACCCACGAATGGCGGTCAGCGGCGTCCGAAGTTCGTGGGAGGCATCGGCAACGAACTGCCGGACCTTGGTTTCGCTCTCCTGACGGGCTTCCAGGGCCCTGGAAACGTTGTTGAGCATTTGGTTCAAAGCGTGGCCAACGCTGCCAACTTCTGTTCCAGGATGGGAGGCCGACGGCGGTACGCGCACCGCGAGTGCCACTTCACCGGCGTCGAGGGGAAGGCGCGATACCTTGGTTGCGACCTCCGAGAGTTGCTCAAGTGGCCGCATGGTCCTGCGAATGATGACAGTGCCCGCGAGGCCGATCAGCACCAGGCCGCCAAGGGAAACAAGCACCATGGTCCATACCAGCGAGGCCTCGGCGTTTTGCTTGTCAGCCAACGGCAGGCCCGTCACAATAATGTCGCCGTAGGGGGTCTCAACTGCCACCAACCGGTAGTCGCCGTTGGACAATGAACGGTCAACGGGCCCCTTGTCGCGGGGGAGCGAGAGCAGGACCTGCTTGTCTTCTGCCGAGAGTGCCACGCGGCGACCGTTTGCGTTGAGGAAGCCCGAGTTGATGACCGCGGAACCATCGATCCGCGCGTTGAGCGTCCCGGCACCTTGGCCACGGGCCTCCAGTGGATCTGGCCGACCGCTTGAGGGAAAGCTCGACGGCGGCCTGCCGAATTCATTCGCGCGGCTTGAGGCCTGCTCCAACTGCTTGTCCAGTTGTTTGTTGAAGTACATGTCCATGGAGGCGTAACTAACCACTCCCACTGCGCTGCAAATAGCCACCAGCAAGGCCATCGCCACCAGGACCAACCTCGTGCGCAAATGCCAGGTGGAGGGATTGAGCCAGTTCCGCTGGGTCTTGCGGGTTACGCCTGAAGGGGTGGACAAGATTCAGTCCGCAGGCTTGATGACGTAGCCAGCGCCACGGACGGTGTGGATCATTGGCGGGTGGTTGGCTTCGATTTTCTTGCGCAGGTAGGAAATGTACAGTTCCACGATGTTGGCCTGCCCGCCGAAGTCATAGTCCCAGACCCGGTCCAGGATCTGTGCCTTGCTGACCACGCGCTTGGGGTTCTCCATGAGGTAGCGAAGCAGCTCAAACTGCGTTGCCGTGAGCTGGATGTCCTCGCCGGCGCGCGAAACCTCCCGTGTGTCCACGTTGAGGGTGAGATCACCCACCACCAGTTCCGCTGTATCCATGGCCGCAACACCCGAGCGTTGTACAAGACGGTGCAGGCGCAGGAGAACCTCCTCCATGCTGAAGGGTTTGGTGACGTAGTCGTCCCCGCCGGCGGCAAGGCCTACGATGCGGTCCTGGACAGCGTCCTTGGCCGTGAGGAACAGTGCGGGCACTTCCGGCGCGAAGGCGCGGATCCGGTTGAGGACCTCGACGCCGTCGAATCCTGGAAGCATCACGTCCAGCACCAGCACGTCGGGGCGGAAGTCCTTGGCGAGCTTTACAGCTTCCGGTCCGTCGGCTGCCACCGCGACGGACCAGCCGGCCATGCGAAGGCCCATGCTCATGAGCTCGGACAGACTCGGCTCGTCGTCCACCACCAAGGCTCGGATAGGGGAGCCGTCCGGGTGGGAAAGCTGGGGAAGGTTGTTCGTCATGGAGTGCGGGGATGCCATGTGACAACTCTCCATTCTGCTGGTTTGCCGAACCTTTGCCCGTCCTGTGAGGACGCTGTGAGGTCAACACTAGCCACGTGGGAGTTCGGCGGCAGGCGTTCACGAGCGCGCCCGCCCCAACAGGTGCCGTTTCTACGGCTTGTAGCAGATTTTGGGGGAAAAATTCGAGCTTGGAGTCGCTTGGGATTGGACAGCAAGTGTTTCAGATCTTGAGATTCCGTCGTTTTGGGCCTGATGGGAATCAGGGAGGGCATCATGCACTATCCGCCGAAGAAAATTCACCCCAAGCCGAATATTTCTCATCGCCACCGAATGAAATGACGTTCATTTTCCATGGTGAAAGAATTGTGATCTGCAGCACAATAGACCCTCTTGTCTCAAAATGTGGACGTTTTGGCGCTTTGTTACTTGCGTGTTGCCATTGTTACGTTGCACACTTCCAATGTGAACAAGAACTCAACAGCACCTGCAGCCGCAGCAATCTGGTCCAGCACACCCGCTGGCGACGAGACCCGCTGTTGTCGAATGCAAGCCTAACTTTCCACCCCAAAGAAGTTTCAGGCATTCGCCCCCTAGCCCAGCGTTGGGCGCCCTTCCCCAAACTCATTGCGGGGACAACCAGCATTCGAAGCCGCGATGACGGCTATTCACTTTTGAGGTAATCACTCCATGTCAGTTGCATCCGGTTACGTCCACATCTCCGTCCGAAACGCCAACAAGGCCGCTTCAAACGCAGGCCTCCGCCCCGGGTTCGGCAACCGCCCCGGCTACGCCCCCACCACCCAGGGCAACGGCCAGCAGGCTCCCGGCTATGTGCCCCAGGGCTACAACCCCAACTCCTATGGCCAGTTGCGGGCAGTTCCCACCAACGAGCCAGCACCCATGACGGCGCCTACTCCCGTCATTGCGCAGTCTGACCGCCTCCGCCCCGTCGCCAACGACAACGTGGCCCGCGGTTTCGTGCTCTACATGGGTATTGACGAAGAGACAGCGGCAGCGGCCGGCACCTCCATTGCCAAGCTCGCCCAGGAAATCCGGGCCTACGCCCAGTCGCTGGTCACCGGCGCTGAGAGCTACGCTGCAGTCGCCGTCGCACCGGCCGGGGCACCCGGGTCCGCGCTCGACGTCGTACGTTCAACTTTTGGTGACCCCACGGTCGCCGCACGCCAGCGCACCGAGGCTGCCCGCCCGGCACCGCAACAGGAAGCCCGCCCCTCCGGCGTGCTGATCGACCTCGCCCGCCGCGAAGTCCACCTCGACGGCGAATCCCTGAACCTGACGTTCAAGGAATTTGAGCTCCTCAACTACCTCGTCGAGAACGGTACCCGCACGGTAGGCCGCGACGAACTCCTTGAGGGCCTGTGGCGCAACGCCGAAGAAGTGCCCAACGAGCGCACCATCGACGTCCACATCCGCCGCCTCCGCTCCAAGCTGGGCCGCCTCGCCAACACCGTACGCACCGTACGTGGGCAGGGCTACCGCTTCTACGAGCACCCTGAGGTCATCGTCTGGGCCGCTCCGGAATACTCGATCTAGCTATTGCTGCAGCCGAAAGCGCCTGTCCTGTAAAGGGGCGGGCGCTTTCGCTATCACGGGACGCGAGCATGTACGGCTATAAGGTTGTTGAATGAGTGACCATCACATCAGGCGCCTGGTGATCATGCGCCACGCCAAGGCGGATTGGCCCATGGGGGTCCCGGACCACGAACGTCCCCTCGAGGAACGCGGACACCGTGAGGCTCCGCTGGCTGGGCGATGGTTGCTCAAGCATGGGGTAGTTCCAGACTTCATTCTGTGCTCGTCTGCGCTGAGGACCCGCCAAACCTGCACGTGGGTGTGCGATGAGTTGGGGGACAAAGCCCCGACGCCCAAGCTCGAGGACGGCTTGTACGCCGCCTCGGCAAACCGGATGTTGACCGTGATCAACCATGTCCCTGACACCGTCACCACCTTGATGGTGATCTCGCACATGCCCGGCGTCCAGGACCTGGCCATGCATCTTGCTTCGCGCGACTCGGACCATGACGCCTATATGGATGCCGCCACACGGTACCCAACCAGTGCTTTGACGGTGATGGAGACTGAGAAGCCATGGGCGGAGCTGGATGGGCAGGACGCCCGTCTGACGCACTTCAAAGTGCCGCGTCGCTGACTTCCCGCCAGGCTGTCTGATCCCCCGGCGACCTTAGGCCGCCAGATCCGCCACCTTTTGGGCGTCACTTATGTGGGCTTCCGAAAGTGAGCGGGCAGACGCTACGTCTCCGTCCGCAATTGCCCGGGCAATTTCTACGTGTTGTTCGGCGGCCTTGTGCGCCCAGTCATCCTTGCCGAGATTCGCTGCGGTGGAAACCGCAAGCCTGGCTATGGCCCGGCGATGCGCATCGGCCAGGAATTCGTTGCCACTGGCTTCGACGATCAGGTCGTGGAACTGCCTGTTGATTCGCGTTGACTCCCGTATGTCACCGCTTTCAATGGCTTTCGCGAAGCCCGTTGCTGCGTCGTTCAGCCGCGCGAACCAGACGGGAGCGATCTGTCCATCGCGGGCCCGCGCGGCTGTCAGTTCGGCTGCGAATCCTTCAAGGTTGCGTCGCAGATCAAACAGGCGGCGTTTGGCGTCGTGGTCCAAACCTGCAACTACTACGCCGCGTGCTGCGGGCGTGAGCAGGCCCTCGGCAAGCATGCGGCTCAGTGCTTCCCTTACGGGTGTGCGGCTGACTCCCAATTCCTCTGCTATCGCTGCCTCCGGAAGGCGGTCCCCGGCGGTGTAGGTGCCGTCGAGAAATCTGGCCCACAGGACGTCGTAGGTTGACCGTGCTGATCCTGTTCCTGCCGCGTCTGAACTCATGACCTAAGTATACAAGGCATGCGAAAACTCCTATTGCATTCATTGCATGCAATGCGTACGCTGAGTGTGGGAGGTGGTCATGGACATTGGGTCTGTAGCCCTTATGGCTTTGGCCGGCACAGCTGCCGGCGCAATCAATGCGGTTGCAGGTGGCGGGTCGCTGGTGACCTTTCCAACCCTGCTCGCGCTGGGCTACCCGCCCGTCGCGGCCAACGTCATCAACACGGTGGCAGCCTTCCCGGGTTATGTGGGCGGCGTTTGGGGCTATCGCAGGGAACTCAAAGGACAGGCCCGCAGGGTCGCGATCCTGGGAACCACCACCGTGGTTGGAGCCACAATGGGATCAGCGCTCCTGCTGCTGGGACCGGAATCGACATTTGTTGCTGTGGTTCCTTGGCTGGTGCTTGCATCGACCCTGCTGCTGGCAGCGCAGCCCGTCTTGACCAAATGGGCAGTCGCACGCGTGGGTGGGGTTCAGAATTCAAGCGTGAGAGCTGAACGACTGCATGCCAGCAGTCTCGGTCAGTTGGGTGTGGCTACCTATGGTGGCTACTTCAACGCCGGGCTGGGCATCATGATGCTCGGTGTTTTGGGCATAACCCTCGATGAGCGGCTTCCCCGGCTCAACGCACTCAAGAGTGTGCTGTCCGCCGTCGCGAGCGCTGTTTCCCTTGTCTTCTTCGGTATCTTCGCGACTGTCGCATGGCCCGCGGCATGTGTGATGGCCGCCGCTGGACTGCTCGGAGGATGGATCGGTGCCGTTCTGGGCCGACGCATTCCGGATGTCCTGCTGCGGCGGTGTGTAGTCATTTTTGGCCTTGTCATTTTCGTCGTTCTTTGGATGGATCATGCTTCCTCAACGCACTAGCTTGCTACTGCAAAATGCCTTTATTTTGTCCCTTGACCCGGACGTCCCCGACGGGACCACGGACATCCTGATCAGGGATGGCATTATCGAAAAACTCGGGCAGGGCCTCGCCCTCCCCGACGGGGTGGAACAGATAGACGGCACCGGAAACCTGGTGACGCCTGGTTTCGTAGACACGCACTGGCATCTGTGGAATTCACTTCTGCGGGGAACAGTGGGGGATGGGCCCGGACGGGACTACTTCTCAGTGAAGCGCGGCCTTGCCCCCCACCTTAGTGACGATGACTTCTACTGGTCCGCCAGGTTCGCCCTGGCAGAAGCAGTACAGAACGGAATCACCACCGTCCATAACTGGGACCACAACGTCCGCGGTGCGGGGGATATAGATGCGAACATCCAAGCGCATTTGGATTCGGGGTTGAGGGGCCGATTCTCCTACGGGCCAAGGGATTCCTCGGGTGCCGACGAAGTGATGGATTTCGACGGTCTGGACGATGCCATCAACAGATGGACTTCCGACCGCCTTGACGGGCGGATCCATTTCGGGGTGGCGTTGCGGGGACCCTATCGCACTTCCACGGAGCTTGCTGCGCGGGAATGGAGCTGTGCCAGGGAACGCAACGTTCCCATCACCATGCATTGCGACCGCTGCATGCGGGAACCTGGTTGTCAGTCGTGTGGCCTGACCAGACTGGACCGTGAGGGATTGCTCGGACCGGACGTCCAGGTGGTTCACGCCGTGCACGCCAGCGCGGAGGACATTGAAGCCATTGCCCGGACAGGAACCAGGATTTCGGTGAGCCCACTTTCGGAAATGCGCACCATGGGCTTTCCCGTGGTCACGGAGTTCCTCGAAGCGGGCGTTTTGACATCACTTTCTGTGGACACACTCGCCATGCCGGCAAACGCAGATGTACTTTCCAGCTTGCGGGCGTTGCTCTCCGTTGAGCACGCACGCACCAAACGGGCAACGCTGACTCCTCGAATTGCCCTCGAGATGGCTACCATCCGTGCCGCCAAGGATCTTGGCATCGATGGCATCACAGGATCCATCAGACAGGGCAAACGGGCCGATCTGATCGTCTTCGACAGGTCAAGTACCTCGCTGCTTCCAACGGGTGATCCTGCCGAAAGCCTCGTCTATCACGGAACTTCCGCGGCAATCCGCGCCGTCATCAGCGATGGACGCGTTCTTCTTCGTGATGGCGAACTGGTACAACAGACGGCCCGCCAAGCCATTGATACGGCCACAGAGCGGCGCGACGCCCTGGTCCAGCGCGCAACGGCAGCCGGAACCTGGGACAAATAAATCAGCAACAATCAGGAAGGCAATCAACGATGATAAGCCAAAACGACTCAACGGCGGTGCCCAAGGAACGGCCTCCGGCGTCAGCGGAGCGTGTCCAACGGCTCGGCACCTCCGGAGCCATGTTCATGTTCCTGCTTATCCTCCTGGCCTACTCAGTCAATGCAATGGACCGCATGGTTTTCCCGGTCCTGCTGACGGAGGTCAGGACAGAATACGGGTTTGGGCTTCCCGAGGCCGGGCTGCAATCCACACTCTTCGCCTTGGGAATGGGACTTACGGGTATCCCGGCTGGTATGGCCCTGCGCCGCGTAAACCGGAAACACGTCCTGATCATGGGAACAGTCCTCTTCTCCATCGCCACGGTACTCACGGTGTTGAGCGCCGGGTTCTGGGACATGCTGCTGTGGCGGGTCCTCAGCGGTGTAGGTGAAGCCTTGCAGTTGGTGGCCATTCTTACTGTGGCAACGCATGCCTTTCCCAGGCACCGTGGCATCGCGATCGGTTCAGTAAACGTCGCCTTCGCCACGGGCGCACTGGTGGGGCCAAACCTCGGAGTCTTCCTTCACCAGGAGTTTGATTCCTGGCGTGCTCCGATGATTGCCTTCGGAGCCATCGGGATCGTAGCCGCGCTTCTGGTTGCGGTGTTCGTCCGATCATCATTCACGGAACGGCGCTCCGTCCAGGAGACAACCCATTACGTAGGCGGGGCAACCAGCTTTTTCAGCCGTAATCCCCTGATCCTGGCGGTGATCACGCTGCTGTTCGGTCTCATAGATTTTGGCTACATAGGAATGTATGCCAGTTTCCTGATCGAGCACCTGCATTTCAAACAGGCTGATGCAGCTCTTGCCGTCGGGTTATCCGGACTTGCCGCTTTCGCCTCTCCCCTGGGGGGTTGGCTTGTTGATCGCCTGACTCCCAAAATTGCCATCACATCGTTGAGCGTCGCGCAGGCCGTTTGTGGTGCTGCATTGTTCGCAGGACCCGCAACCGTTGCGTGGCAGGCCGTATGGTCGTTCCTCTTTGGCTTGGTGGCCAGCTCCGGGCTCTACGTTGGGCTCGTCGCTTCCCTGGTCAAAAGCATGAATGAATCCCACTCATCCCGCGCTTCAGGACTCTTCACAACGTGCATCTACACGGCAGCCGGTTTCGCCGGTTTGGCCTTCAGCCTTCTTGTCGGAAGTACCGACTGGAGCACCGCCGGCCTGGTCCAGATCACAGGCCTGTCCTTGGCGTCCGGTCTGCTCGCTTTGGCCCTGCGAACGGCCGACTTCAGTCGGCTGGCCCCTTCAGCCACTGTTCCGGACCCCGTAGCCACCACTCAGGAGTAACCAATGCAAACACTTTGGAAAACAACCCAAGCCCTTGTTCCCGTAGCCGGTTCCGAGCACGGATTCCCCGTCCGCCGCATCTACTGTGTGGGGAGGAACTATGTGGACCACATTCGCGAGATGCGTGAAGGCGACGAACGCGACGATCCGTTCTTCTTCCAGAAGCCAAGTGATTGCGTCGAACTGGACGGCGCGGCCATCGCCTACCCGCAATCAACCGATGACTTCCAGTTCGAGGGTGAACTCGTAGTGGCAGTGGGCAAGCGGCTTCGCAACAGCCAGCCACAGGATACTTCCGATGCTGTGTTTGGCTACGCTGCCGGAATCGATCTGACCCGCAGGGACTTGCAAAGAAATTCAGTGTCCCAAGCGCGTCCTTGGGAGCCAGGAAAATCGTTTGACAGTTCGGCTCCCTGCGGCCCGATCCTTCCAGCGGCATCGGTGCAGGACCTGGAAAACGCAACCTTGGTTCTCACTGTCAATGGAAAAGAGCGTCAGCGAACGAGCCTGGGCCTGATGATCTGGTCCGTTCCGGAAATCCTTTCCCGGCTTAGTTCCCTGTACACCCTGGAACCGGGTGACTTGATTTACACGGGTACCCCAGCGGGCGTTTCGGCCATTGTTCCCGGCGACCAGGTCTCCGTGGAGATTACGGGCCTTCCAAAACTGAGCATCGCAGTGACCGAACAGGAGGAATCATGAAACCGAGCGAACGAATCGACTATGAGGCGATTGTTGATCGTCCAGTGCGACTTCTGCCGGACGGCAAGAAGGTAGCGGTCTGGGTGATAGTCAACATTGAGGAGTGGAATGACGATGAGGCGATGCCGCGCACTGTCCTGAGTCCTCCGGCCGGCGGCGTCCCCACACCGGACGTGCCCAACTGGTGCTGGCATGAATATGGAAACAGGGTGGGTTTCTGGAGGCTCTTGAAGGCCCTCGATGAGTTCGGCATCCCGGTGGCATTGGCCGTCAACGGCAAGGCCGTCGCGTCCTACCCGGCGATAACTGCGGCTGCAAAGGAACGCGGCTGGGAGTTTATTGGCCACGGCTATGGCCAGAAAAACATGCAGAAAGTGCCGGACGAGCGCGAAGATATCCGGCTGACCACCGACGCCATCCGCCAAGCCACCGGCAAGGCCCCGCGTGGCTGGCTGGGGCCGGGCCTGACGGAAACCTGGGAGACGCCGGACATTCTGGTCGAGGAGGGCTACGAGTACGTCTGTGACTGGGTATTGGATGACCAGCCTGTGGAACTCCGCACGCGGACAAAGCCCATCACCAGCATCCCCTACACGCAGGAGTGCAATGACGTGGCAATGATGCTCATCCAGCACCATCCCGCCCGTGAATATCTCCAGCGTGCAAAGGACCAGTTTGACCAGCTTGCCGAGGACTCGGCGGAGTCGGCCAGGGTTATGGCGCTGGTCATCCACCCCTACATCATGGCCGCGCCGCACCGCCTGACCTACTTCAAGCAGGCGCTGGCGCATATCCGGGCCGATGCCAGATCTGTGTTCATGACGGGGGAGCAGATTCTGGATTGGCACCGCCAAACTGCGGACAACCAGAGCTTGGCGGCACTATAAGTCCTGTTGGAATGGAGCGGCGGCGGAGGCGGGGTGCTCCGTCGCCGTCGCCGCGCACCTAGCCCAACTGACTGGCAATAGGGGTTGTTTCGAAGGGGCTCAAAACAACCCCTATTGCGAGCTACTTGGGTTCAGGGCGTACAGGTAGCTCGTGCTCGGCCGCCACTTCGCGCAGGAGCCGGACGGCATGCCGGATATTGGGGCTGGCAGTCATGGTCTTTCGGTACACGATTCCAACGGCTCGCTGCTGAACGGGGTTGACGACCGGCACGGCAACGACGCCGGGTGGCAGGGGTGGCCTGCCCAGACGAGGCACGAGCGCTACGGCCACAGCCTGCTCCACCATGGCGATATGGGTGGAGAAATCGGGATCGTAGACCCGGATATCGGGGACCCGCCCAAGCCCGGCGAAGATCTGCAGGAGGGCTTCGTTGCAGATAGCGCCGGCCGGCGTACTGACCCAGATTTCGTCCAGTAAGTCTTCACGCTCGACGACGGCCCGTCCAGCAAGAGCGTGGGTGCTGTTAAGCAGGACGTCGGCCTGGTCCAGGCAAAGGTCCTCATGCACCAGGTTCTCGGGAATGACCAGCGGCACGGAGTTCCAGTTGTGCACCACGGCCAGTTCAGCCTCGCCTGATGCAACTCGTTGGACGGCTTCACGTGGGTCCTCCGCCAGCACGCTGATTTCAAGTGCAGAATCGCTGGTTCCGATGCGTCCGAGCATTGGCCCCACCAGGCCGCGGCAGGCAGTGGAGAACGCCACGAGCCGCAGCAGCCCGGAAGGCTTCGAGGGATCGGCGAGGAGTGTTGCCTGCAGTTCCTCGAGTTCACCCATGATTCGCCGCCCATACCCAGCGAGGGCAAGGCCCCGTTCCGTAAGGAGTACGCCGCGGCCGTTGCGCTCCAGGACGGCCACCCCGGTTTGCTTCTCCAACTTCTTGATCTGCTGGGAAACCGCTGACGGACTGTAACCCATCACGTCCGAGGCGGCCACTACCGATCCGTGCTGTTCCACGGCTACCAGGGCACGCAAGGCTGAAATGTCGATCATGAAGTAAATCTACTTGGTTTCATGCTGAATTCAACGCTGGTGCTTAAACCATTCCAGTGCCAGAGTGATTCTTGTGAACCTCCGCCACTCCGCCCTCGCCGTCCTCGTCGCTGTCCTTTGGGGCGTGAACTTTGTCGCCATAGACCTCGGCCTGCACGCCAACGGTCGCAATGTCCCGCCGTTGCTTTTCGTCGCCTTCCGATTCCTGCTGGTCGTGTTTCCGTTCATTCTGTTCATCCGCAAACCCGACGTGAGCTGGAAAGCGATCATCGGCGTCGGGCTTTTCATGAGCGCTGGTCAGTTTGGACTGCTGTACCTGGGCATGGCTCTGGGGATGCCGGCAGGGCTGGCCTCCCTCGTCTTGCAGGCGCAGGTGCTGTTCACAGTGCTGATCGCGGCGCGGTTCCTTGGCGAGAAGCCCAGCCGCAGGCAGATGCTCGGGGTTGGGCTCGGCCTCGCGGGTCTTGGCGTTGTCGCGGTGGGGCGCAGCGCCGTGGCTCCTATCCTGCCTCTCATGATCGTGCTGGCCGCGGCCTTGTCCTGGGCGATCGGAAACGTGGTTGCGCGGCACTCGAAAGCGGCATCGGGCCTTGGCCTGGTGGTGTGGTCCGGGGCCGTGGTGCCTCTCCCTTTGGCGGGATTGTCACTTGTGGTGGACGGCCCGGGCACCGTGTGGGCGACCATCACGGACCTCCAAATGCCTACCATCCTGAGCGCCATCTACACTGCGGTTTTCGCCTCGCTTGTTGGGTATGGCATCTGGAACCGCCTGCTGACGCTCTACCCGAGTTCCGACGTCGTGCCTTTCACGCTGCTGGTTCCGGTGGTGGGTATGACGGCTGCCTGGCTGGTCCTGAACGAAATCCCGACGCCGCCCGAAATTATGGGAGGGCTGATCCTGCTGGTCGGAGTCGCGACTGCTGTGCTCGGCGCATCACGAAAACGCACGGAAACTCCCGTTGAGAGGCCTGCTCTGCGCCTCTAATCGCGCGTGAAGCACGCAGAGCGGGCCCCGCAACGCAGGGGGTTGGGGGTCGTTAGCGCTTCGAGGCGGGTTTGCGTTGTGTGGAAACGCCCGACGCCGGACGCTTGGCCGCCGCTGTAGGCGTGCGGGGTGCTGCGGGACGCTTCGCCGGAGCGGCCTTGGCAGCGCCCGAAGGACGTGCCGTCGATGTAGTCGGGCGTTTGGCAGGCGCGGCTGGACGTGAGCTGGCAGCTCGTTTAGTTGGTGTTGTGCTTCGTTTGGCTGCCGGCGTGGGTTGCCTGGCCCTACTGGAACCAAACGATGGCCAGACCGCCCCGAGGAACAGGACAGCCAGCGTCCCCACACCAGCCACTGCGGCCAGATAGAAGTAGATGTCTGAGTCCTCAGTGCTCACGGCACTTCCCATGGCATTGGCATCCTGGTTGAACGCGAGGCCCCACATGCGCAGGAATGCAATGCTGAAGCCGATGAAAAGGCTGGTACCGGCAGCGCCAAGGAGAACCACGAGGTATCGCCGCCGGTTGAAGACCTGCACTATCGAAGCCAAATAGCAGGTCAGCACCGCTCCCAGAAACAGGTACAGGACCAGTTCTTCGAGGACCACGGCCGCGAGCACCAAAAGCCCGAGGGACATAAAAGCGGCTACCACCGCAAGCTTTCCGCTGTTCCCCATGTGACGCATGAGTCTAATCATCGCCGACCAGCGGGCCACGCCACGCCGTCGTAGATTGCAGTTGGATACCGTTGTGAGGCCTGCTTTGCGCGTTAAGAGCGACTCATAGCGCGTCAAGCGGGCCTCACAACGTGAGGGTGAACCTACTTGATGACGTATCCATGCATAATGGTCATGACCGCGGCGACGCTTTGTTCGCGGGTGCGCTCCGGGTTGTAGGTTTGCCGGTCGAGCCCCACCACGAAGATGGCCCCGAAGATGGCCGCCTCCAGGCTGCCGCGGACGACGGACTCGTCCACCTTGTATCCGGCGGCCACACGTTCCACCGCAGAGCCGATGACGGCGAGCAGCTCTGCCCGGAGTTCGGCGAACACGGCACTCCACTCACCCGGCGTCCGCCAGTTTTCACTCACCCAAAGCCGCGCGAAGGATGGGTATTCGTCCATGAATTCCATGGCCTGGCCCACCATGTTCTTCATGGACTCGAGCGGATCGCTGGTTTGGCCTTCGATTGCCTGGAGACGGACCAGCATGATGTCCACTCCGTGCCGAAGCAGCTGCGCGATCAGGTCCGATTTGCTGCCGAAGTTGTAGTAGACCGTCCCCTTGGACACGCCAGCCGCGGCTGCGATCTCATCCACGGTGACGCCGGCAGCGCCACGTTCGCCAATCAGCTCCATCGACGCTTCGAAGAGGCGCTGCTTGGTGGCGTTGGTGCGCCCGGGGCGCAGCTTCTTCTCCGCGGTTCCTGCGGCCGGCCCTTGCTCTGAAGGGGCCGCCGGCTGGGTGGTACTCATACGGCAATCTCCGGCTTCAGCGTCTTGAGTGTCCACATCTTGTGTTTGCGGACGGCGAGAGTGGACAGTGCCGCTCCCAGCAAAGTGTATCCAAGCAAGCCGAGAACTGTTGGCCAGATCATGCTGAGTTCCCCGCCGTAGATCAGGTGCCGCATTCCCGTAACCACGTAGCCCATGGGCAGGACTTCGTGCACCACATGAAGTGGCATGGGAGTAGTCTGCCAAGGGAACGTACCGCCCGAGGACACAAGCTGCAGGACCAGCAGGATCAGCACCACGAACTTGCCCGGCGTCCCCATGAGCGCCACGATGCCCTGGATGATGGCGCTGAACGCCATCACGGCGGCAAGCATGAACAACCACATGCCTACGGGGTGGGCGGCGTTCAAGCCGAGGCCCAGATTCACCACGAGGGTCAGGATAGTGGCCTGCAGGACCGAGACGACGAAGAACGGAAGCCAGCCACCGACGGCGATTTTCCAAGAGCGTGCGTTGGATGCCAGCGCGCGCTGGGTGATGGGGCGCATCGCCTGCACCAGCATGAACACTCCGATCCACAAGGCCAGCGTCAGGAAGAAGGGTGCCAATCCGGCGCCATAAGAACCTGCCTTGGCCTGCGATACGTTGTCCACCGCGACGGGATCGGCGATCACCTTGGACACGCTGCTCTTCTGTTGATCGTTCGGGTTCGGGATTTCTCCGGCACCCTTGGCAAGTTCCGTGGCCAGGGTGTGTGAGCCATCGGAAGCCTTCACGGCGCCAGTGGCGAGCTGTCCGGCGCCGTCGTTGAGTTGGTGGGCGCCGTCGTCGAGCTTTATGGCACCGTCCAGTGCGCTCTGCTGGCCAGCGGCCAGCGCGGACGCCCCGGTTTTCAACTGCCCCGCTCCGGCCGCTGCCTGCGAAATCGCGTCGGTCAACGTTGGTGTGGCTGCCGCAAGCTTCGATGCGCCCGCGCTCACCGCAGCTGAGCCGTCCGAGAGCTGCTGGATCTTGGCGGCGTCGCCCGCGATCTTGGCCTTGGCGTCGGTAACCGGGCCGGAAGTTGCAGTCGAATCGAAATCGGCCAGTACCTTGTCGGCCTGCTCCTGGGTGAGCACGCCAGCGCTAACCAGCCGTGCATTGGACTCGATAACACGATTGCGCAGGCCCTTGTCTGCCGCATCCAGCTGCCCGACGACGTCCTGGACTTTCGCATTCAGCTCGGCGTTCCCGGCGGCTACTTGCGCCGCACCGTCGGCGAGTTTCTTGGAATCGGCAGGCAGGGTGGCAGTTTTGTTCTTCAGCTCAGTGAGACCCGAGCTCAGCTGGCTCGCGCCGTCATTGAGTTGCACAGCTCCATCGCGGAGTTGCGTTTGACCCGTGACGAGCTGATCGGCGCCGGTGACCAGCTGCGTGGTCCCGTCATGCAGGGTTGCAGCGCCATCACTGAGCTGACCCACTCCCGTGGCGAGTTCGGACGCGCCGTCCGCAGCCTTCACGATGGAGGCGTGGATGGTACCGAAGCCTGTGAGGAGCTGGTTGGCTGTTTCCTCGCCCACCTCCTTGGCGACCGTTGAATGCACGGCTGTGGTGAGCTTGTCCACGATGGTGCTCAGGAGGTAGTTGTTGGCGTCGTTCGTAGTGACATGGAGCATTGCCTGGTTGGCGGCATCGAAACTGCCGGGGGAGACCAGGTTGGCGGAGAAATCCGTGGGGATGCGCAGCGCGAAGGCGTATTCGCCTGAACGGACGCCGGCATCCGCAGCTTCCGGACTGGACACCTGCTTCCAGTTGAAGACGTGACCATCCACCAAGCTGTCGGCAACCTTCTTGCCCGCCTGCAGCTCGGTGCCATCCTTGGAGGTTGCCCCCGTGTCTTCAACCACCAGTGCGGCGTCGATCTGGTTCAGGTTGCCGTACGGATCCCAGTTGGCGTAGAGATACACCGCGCCGTAGAGCAGCGGCACCATGGTCAGGGCCAGGATGGTCAGCTTGGGCAGGAGCCCGCCGGTCATGCGCTTGAGTTCGGAGCGGGCGAGCCGCAGAACAGTCACTTTGCAGTCCTTTGGAGGTCTTGGAATTCAAGTTCGGATGCTTCGTCTGGAATCTCACGGGCCGGGATTGGGCTCGTTGTCGCTTGCTCGTTCGTCGCCGGTGCCGGCTCGGACACTTCAACGGTTTCCGGTTCCGGCGGGTGGGCGACTGAGTTGCCAATTACCGCAGCAGGGCCAGCCCAGTTGTCCGGGAGGGCACTGACAACGGCGACGACGGCGAGCGGCCGCCCGGCGTCGGACGCCAAAGCCTCAAGCCGGGGCAACCACGCCGCGGGATCGGCACTGTGGCGATCGGGCGAATCGAGCACCAGGAGGTCGGTAGCTGGATCTGCCAAGGCGAGGGCGGTCAGAAGCTCGAGCCGGCGGCCGGCGGGAAGCTGTTCAACCCACAGGCCGGCGATGTCCTCGAAGCTGTTGATCTTCAGCCACGGCTTGCTGAGCAGCGCACCACGGTAACGGCGGGGGATGAGGGAGAGGTCCTCTGTGACGAGGTCGCGAACGCTTAGGTGCTGTTCAGGCTCATTGACGCCGGGCGAATCGACCAAGGCGCTCGCCAACCGGATCTTTTTGGTCTTGCTGTTGTTGTCCCAACTGAGGACGCCCTTGCTGGGTTTCATGCGGCCACTGAGTGCCAAGGCCAAGGCGGTCCGCTGATCCTGGCCTTCGCCAGCCACGAGCAAGAGTTCGCCACGACGGGCCTGGAGTGACGTTGCCGGAAGGAGATCGTCCCGGCGGCCGTTGATCTGGAGTTGCTGTACGGACAGCACAATGAGCCTTTCGCAGAAATGGTGTCTGCTGAAAGTCTAACTGAACTGACTGGTCAGTTCAAATAGGCCCTAGAGCCCATACTTCTCCAAGAGGCGCAACCAGACCTCGCTGATGGTGGGATACGACGGAACGGCATGCCACAGCCTGTCCAAAGGGACTTCCCCGACGATCGCGATCGTGGCCGAATGCAGCAGTTCAGCTACCCCGGGGCCGACGAACGTAGCACCAAGAATGACTTTCCGATCCTCGTCCACCACGATCTGCGCCCACCCTTTGTAGTCGCGGGAATAGAGCTGGGAGCCGGAAACATCGATGGGCAACTCAACGCCTGTGACGTGCTTGCCTTGAAGAAGGGCCTGCTCCAGGCTGGGACCCACTGAGGCAACTTCCGGGTCCGTGAAGACCACGCTCGGAATGGCGTGCTCGTTGGCCGTGTGAGCATACGCGGTCCAGGGCCGGGGCGTGCCCTGGAGCTTACCGTTGGCCCGGGCAACGATGGCATCGCCGGTAGCCCGGGCTTCGTACTTTCCCTGGTGCGTGAGCAATACTTTGCCCGCGGCATCGCCTGCCGCGTACAGCCACAGTCCACTGGTGCCATCGCTTGCCGGGCCCTCCACCAGGCCACTGGCGTCCGTAGTGAGCCGGAGGGGTTTTCCGTTCTGCGGCTCAACGCCCACATTCTCCAGGCCCAAATTGGCCAATGCTGGATGCCTGCCGGACGCGACCAGGAGTGTGTCTGCCGTGACGGCCTCTCCGTTGAACGTAACTGTCACCGAGCCGTCGTCGTTCTTTTCTGCTTTGTCCACATCCGTGTGGAGATGGACCGTCACCCCATCGGCGCGCAGCCCGGCCAGGACCAGATCAGCTGCCTCTTCGGGATAGCTGCTCAGAAGGCGACCACGAGCAATGAGTGTCACCACCGAACCAAGGCGGGCAAAAGCCTGGGCCAATTCGACGCCGGCCACTCCACCTCCGAGCACCGCAAATCGCTGCGGGATGACTTTTGCCGCAGTGGCGCCGCGGGTAGTCCAGAACGGTACGTCCTTGAGGCCCTCAATATCCGGGATGGTAGGGGTAGAGCCTGTGGCCACAACCACGGCATGGTGCGCCTTGAGCGCGTAGCTGTTGCCATCGAGCCCGTCCACCTGGACCTCGCGTGGTCCTGTGATGCGCCCCCGCCCACGGATCAGCTCGATGCCCGCACTGTCCAGCCATTCGACCTGGCCCCCGTCCTGCCAATTGTTCGTGAACCAGTCCCGGTGCTTCAGGGCCGACTCTGCGTCAATGACTCCGGTGACCGCTTCTGAAGCCCCGGGGATTCCCTGCGCCGCGTGGAGCACGCTGCCTGGCCGGAGGAGTGCTTTGGAAGGAATGCACGCCCAATATGAGCATTCGCCGCCAACCAGTTCGCTTTCCACGATCACTGCCGTCAGTCCGCCACGAACCACCCTGTCCGCCACGTTTTCCCCGACGGCACCCGCGCCGATCACGATTACGTCGAATTCACGGGAGCTCTCGGCATTCATGGGAGAAGCCTACAACTGCTACCTCTGCGTTGTGAGGCCCGCTCTGCGAGGTTGGCGTGGGTTTTGGGGCCCAGAGTGGGCCTCGCAACTTAGGGCTAGGCGTGCATCGCACCCTTGAACCAGCCCGTGATGGACGCCGGGTGGGTGATAGCCGTGCCGACAACTACGGCAAATGCCCCTGCATCGAGTGCTTGACGGGCCTGGGCAGGGGTATGGATGCGGCCCTCCGCGATCAGTGGCTTACCCAATCCGCCGGCAGCGATCTGCTCCAAAAGCTCCAGATCCGGGCCGTCGGTCTTGTGGCGCTCGCCGGTATACCCGGACAGAGTGGTTCCGACCAGGTCCGCTCCGGCATCAACGGCTGCCAGGGCGTCGTCGAAGGAGCCACAGTCGGCCATGACCAGTGCGTGCGATTCGGCGTGGATTCCGGCCACGGTGTCCGCGAACGACAAACCATCAGGCCGGGAACGTCGAGTACCGTCAATCGCCACAACATGTGCGCCTGCGTTCGCCACGGCAAGCGCGTGCCGGAGCGTGGGTGTGATGAAGACGCCGTCATGCCCGTCCTTCCAGAGGCCGATGACGGGAACTTCGACGGCGGCACGCGTGAACTGTATGTCGGCTAACCCTTGGACGCGGATCGCCGCGGCACCGCCGATGACAGCCGAGGCCGCCACCTGAGCTGTGGTGCGGGGATCGCGCATGGGTTCGCCGGGGTAGGCCTGGCAGGAGACGATCAGCTGGGAACGGAGGGCTTCGAGGCCTTCGGGGGTGAGGATCATGATGTCTCTCTTCTAAAGGACGAGTTTCGCGGCACCAACAATGGCTGCGGTGTTGCCGAGGGTTGCCCGCGCCACGGGGACCTGGGCGAGAGGCGCCAGCAGCTCTTGGCGGAGGGCGGCTTCCATGGGCTCCCACCAAAGCTCGCCGGCGTCGGCTAGTCCACCTGAAATCACTACGGTTTCAGGATCAAGAATGTTGATGAGCCCGCCCACGGCTTGACCTGCGGCGCCCGCGCCGAGATCAATGGCACGCAAGGCAGCGGCTCGGCTGGCAGTGGCGGCAGCACCGCCGTCGGGCGTGGAAGAAGAGGCGAGCGCAAACACGCCGCGCGTGTCCACAGCATCCACGGCCGAACCACCAAATCGCAGGTACGACTCGTGGATGGCGGGCCCGGAAGCAATCGCCTCAACATGCCCGGCCGAACCACAGACGCAGGGCAACGGAACACCCTCAAACGTGGCGTAAGGCGATGCGAAGTGACCCACGTGCCCGCCAACAAAGCGGTGCCCCAAAACTGGAGCCCAGCCAAGGACAAAGCTGCCGCCCACGCCGGTCCCAAACGCAACCATGAGTGAACTTGAGGACCCCGCGGCAGCACCGAGCCACGCTTCGCCGATGGCGTGTGCGTGGACGTCGTTGACGGCCCGGACGGGAAGACCCACACGGGCGGAAAGTCCTGCGGCCAGGTTTGTTCCAGCCCAGCCCAGAATCGCATCCGTCGCCGAAACAACGGTCCCGGCAGCAGCGTCGATGACCCCCGCAGAGCCCACGCCGACGCCGGAAACTGTAACTCCGGCGTCGGCGGCGCGCTCCACCAAGCCCGAGATCAGCGCTGCAGTGGCATCAAGGATTGCCTCGCCACCAGCCCGGTTCAACGTCGGAATGGTCTCCGACACCATCACCTCGCCGGAAGAGGAGACAACCCCGGCGGCGGTCTTGGTGCCGCCTAGGTCAACGCCGATCACATGGGTCAGGGAAACGGTCATCGAAGACTAGACCAGCCCGTTCCGCTCCAGGATTTCGCGGATCAGCGCCGTCTCTTCGGAGTTGAGGGACAGCATGGGCTCGCTCATCGTGTTGGACTCAATGACGCCCATCACCTGCAGGGCGGTCTTGAAAGCACCCAGGCCTGCAGCGCCCCCGGAGACACGGCCGTTGGGGGTGTAGACGATTTCGAACACGTCGGCCAGGCGGTCCTGTTCCCGCGCGGCCAGGGCCCAGTGGCCAGCCTGCGCGGCGTCGAACAGACGGCGGTAGCCGGCCGGATCAACGTTGCCAAGACCCGGCACGACACCTTGGGCGCCACCTAGGAGGGCTCCATCCACCACTACTTCGTGGCCGGTGAAGATGTCGAAGTTGGGGATGTCTTTGGCCGCGAGCAGCAGCTGGCGGAAGGAAACGTCGTCGCCGGAGGAGTCCTTGACGCCGGCAATCACGCCGTCGCGGCCAAGCCGGACCAGGAGGTCCGTGGGCAGCTTGAAGTGGGTGCGGACGGGGACGTCGTAGGCGAAGATCGGCTTGCCGATCGCCTCGTGGATGCTGCGGAAATGCGTTTCGGTCTCTGCGGCGTTGCCGATGGCGTAGTACATGGAGGTCACCACGATCGCGTCAGCGCCCAGGTCCACCACTTTTCGGGCTTCCTCGATGACCCGGTTGGTTGTCTGCTCGTTGGCGCCGACGATGAGCGGGACCGCTCCTGCGTTGGCGTCCGCGATGGTGGAGACCACAAGTTCCCGCTCGTCATTGGTGAGGTAGGGGACTTCGCCGGAGGAGCCCAGGACGAAAAGGCCGGACACGCCGCCGTCGATCAGGTGCTTGGTGACGTTCTTCAGCGACGCGGTGTCGACGCTGCCGTCCGCGTGGCGGGGGGTGATGACCGGGGGAATGACGCCCTGGAACTGAGTGGACACAGAAATCTCCGTTGTTTGTAACTTGTGAAGGGAAAAACTAGATGTGAAGCAGGCTCGGCGCGGCGCCCAGCAGCTTCTTGGTGTAATCGTTGCTCGGGTTGTCGAAGACCTGTGCGGCGGTGCCCTGCTCGACGATCTTGCCGAAGTACATGACGCAGATCCGGTCCGAGACGTAGCGAACGGTCTGGATGTCGTGCGAAATGAACACCATGCCCAAGTTCAGCTGGGTCTTCAGGTCCGACAGCAGGTTCAGGACCTGCGCGCGGACCGAAACGTCCAAGGCCGACGTCGGCTCGTCCGCCACGATGATGTCCGGGTCCAGGGCCAGTGCGCGGGCGATCGCCACACGCTGGCGCTGGCCGCCGGAAACCTGCGACGGCGTCACCTCGGCCGCCGATTGCGGCAGACCAACCAGGGCCAACAGTTCCTTGACCTTGGCGGCGCGCGTTGTCGCATTGCCGATGCCGTGGATCTGCAGGGGATCGGTGAGGATGTCCTGAATGGTCATACGCGGGTTGAGCGCCGTAGCCGGGTCCTGGAAGACCACGGAGACCGAGCGGCCAAACTGCTTGCGCATGCCAGCGTTGCGCTTGATAGCTGGCTTTCCATGGAACAAGACCTGGCCCGACGTCGGAGGTTGCAGTCCCACAAGCACTGAAGCGAGGGTGGACTTGCCACAGCCGGACTCACCAACGATGCCCACGGTTTCGCCGCGGCTGATGCTGAAGTCCACACCGTCCACGGCTTTGACGATGTTTGGACGGAAGAGTCCGCCGGTCCGGGCGTGGTGGTAGACCTTGACGTCCTTGAGCTCGATCACGGGCGTGGCGTTCATTTCGCATCCTCCTTCAAGTGGCTGGCCCAGTAGTGGTCCGCATCATCGCCAGTGGACGACGCAACCGTGGTGAGGACGAGCTTCTGATTGGGATCCGCGTCGGCGCGCAATGAGCGTGCCGCGAAGCGGTCGCCCGCAGCGAAATCCCGTGGTGAAGGGACCGTGCCGGGGATCTGGTGCAGGCGGACGGCGTCGGCCTCAATGGAGAGGACTGCCCCCAACAAGCCACGGGTGTACTCGTGCTTCGGATTCTGCAGAAGCTCGGAAGCCTGTGCGGATTCCACCACTTGGCCGGCGTACATGACCGTGATTCGGTGGGCCAGGGAGGCCACCAACGCGAGGTCGTGGCTAACGAACACCATGGCGAAGCCCTGTTGTTCGCGGAGCTCGTTGAGGAGGTCCACAACCTGCTTTTGCACGGTGACGTCCAAGGCCGTGGTGGGCTCGTCGGCCACTACGATCTTCGGTGAGCGGGAGAGAGCCATGGCAATCAGCACGCGTTGGCGTTGGCCGCCTGAGAGCTCGTGCGGGTAGCTGGCAAGAGTCCGGACAGGGTCCAGCTTCACCATTTCCAGCAGCTCCGCCGGTGTCTTGCGGCCGCCGCGTTTGGTGAGTTGCTCCAGCTGGTCCTTGATCTTCATGGATGGGTTCAGCGAGCTCAAAGCATCCTGATAGACCATGGCAATCTGCTCGCCACGCAGGCCCTCGTAAGCCTTGGGGTTGCTGTGCTGAGTGTTTGCGTCCAGGAGTTCCTTGCCATCGAACTTGATGGATCCGGTGACCTGTGCGGTCTTGGGCAGAAGACCCATGACGGCCAGTGAAGTGATGGACTTTCCACAACCGGACTCGCCTACGAGGCCCATGGTCTCGCCTTCGCGGACGGTGAATGAGACGTTGTCCACGATTGCGATGTCGCCGAACCGGCCCGGGAAGCGGATGGACAGGTTCTTCACTTCCAGCACATTGCGGGCACCCGGAGATACCTGCGGGAGCCGGTCGGTGCGCTTCGCCTCGATGGCTGCCAGCAGTTCCAGTTCGCGGTCCAACAGGAGGTGCGGGTTGGCGGCGGCGAGCTTCACATCGGTGAGGACGGCTGAGGTTGCCACACTGGAAGTGACGGCATCGCCGGAAGCTGCACGGACGCCGTCGAGCTCGTGTTCTTCAACTACGGAAGGCTGGGCAACGGAAGTGGCAACTTCGGTGTCCACAACAACAGCAGCGGTGGAGCCGTCGTCGTCCTTCACCGCGGGGGCGCGGCGGAGCTTCGGGTTCACCATGGCGTCCGTGAGGCCCTCGGCGAGGATGTTCAGGGACAGCACGGTCAGCAGGATGGTCAGGCCGGCAAAGGTTGTTGCCCACCATCCGCCGGAGAGCACAAGGTTGCGGCCGTAGGAGATCACGTTGCCCCAAGACGGAGCAGGATCCTGCACGCCGGCGCCGAGGAAGGACAGCGACGCTTCCAGGATGATGGCATCGGCCACCATCACTGTGGCGAACACCAGTACGGGAGCGGCGGTGTTACGGACAATGTGCTTGACCAGAATGTAGAAGCGGCCGGCGCCGATCACGCGTTCGGCACGGACGTAGTCTTCGCCATATTGTGCGAGCACGTTGGCGCGGACCACTCGTGCAAGCTGCGGGGTGTAGATGATGGCGATCGCGATGATGATGGTGGGAACCGAGTTGCCGAACGCGGCCAGCAGTACCGCCGCAAGCGCGATGCCCGGGAACGCCATGAGGATGTCCATAAGCCGCATGATGATCTCGTTGACCGACTTGCTGGACGTCGCCGCGAAGGAGCCAAGGAGCGCACCGGCGAGGATGGCGAGGCCAACCGCGCCGAGGCCGATCATGAGGGAGGACTGTGCGCCGAAGAGCAGGCGAGAGAAGATGTCGCGGCCCAAGCGGTCGGTGCCGAAGAAGTGCTCGGCGCCGGGCGGGGTTGCCGGGATGAACGTCTCAAGGGGATCGTGCGGAGCGATGACCGGCGCGAGGATGGCCGCGAGCACGATCATGACGAGGAAGAGCAGGGCGATACGGGAGCCCCAGGGCAGGGCCTTGAAACGAATGCCCGGGGCACTTAGCCGTTCTGCGAGCTTGCTGCGCATGAGCTATACCGTCCTGATTCGGGGGTTGATGAGCAGGTAGAGAAGGTCCACCACGATGTTCACCAGAACGAACGTGACAGAGATGGTGAGAACCACGCCCTGGACCAGGTTGACGTCCAGATTGGTGATGCCATTGAGGATCAGCTGGCCCATGCCGGGCAGGGCGAAGATCATTTCAATCACGACGGCGCCACCCAGTAGGTAGCCCACGCGGAGTCCCAGCACGGTCACCGGGGTGACGAGGGCGTTGCGGAGAACGTTCTTGGAAACCACTTCGCGGTAGGGGACACCGTTGCCGATGGCGGTGCGGACGTAGTCGCGGTCAAGTTCCTCCACCATGGAGGTTCGGACCACACGGATCAGTGATGCGGAGACGGGGATGCCGAGGGCGAGTGCCGGGAGGGCCATCGAGTTGAGCCAACCGCCAAAGCCGGACTCCGGCGTCGCAATTCCACCTGAGGGGAACATGGGGTTGGCGCCGAGTGCGAACCACTGGATCAAAAGGATGCCGAGCCAGAACGAGGGCGTGGCGATCGCGGCGATCGAGAAGACGCGGACCAACTGGTCCTGCCACTTGTCCCGGTAGAGGGCACCGAGGATTCCGAAAGCCAGGGACAGAACAATTGCGATAATGACGCCCAGGAAGGTGAGCTGCAGCGTCAGCGGGAACGCAGAGCCGATCATGGATGCCACCGACTTCGCCGGCGGGGTTGTGACTCCGAGATCGAACTGCAGCAGCTTCCCAAGGAAACGGAAGTATTGCAGGACCAGGGGATCGTTCAGGCCATTTTCCTGGCGGTACTGCTGCTTGGCTTCCTCGCTGGCGCCGTCACCGAGGGCCGAACTGGCTTGGTCGCCGGGAGCGGCCTGCAGGACGAGGAAGACGAGCAACGTAATGCCCAGGATCATCAATGGCAATGCTGCAAGCCTGCGGCCTAGCAGACGCAATATCGTGACCAATTTGTTCTCCGGTTGGTTGGGTGTGCTGCTTGGTTGGGTGTCCTGCTCTGCGTGCTATTTGGGGATTTAGTGCGCAAAGCAGGCCTCGCAACTCGGGTTTCTAGGCGGTACGTCCGACGTCGATGAATGACAACCCGGTGGTGGGCAGAGGCTGGAAGCCCTTGAGTTTTTTCTCGTCCCACGCACTGGGAAGCTGTCGGTGAAGGACGGGATATAGGGGGACCTCGTCAGAGACCATATCCACGATTTCGCCCACCACCTTCTTGGCCTCCTCGCCGGACGCCTGGGAGCCCTTGTTCATGAGTTCCTGCAATTTGGCGCGCTCAGGGGTGGTCCAGAAGGCACGCTTTTCCATCCATGTGGCGCCAGAGTAGAACCAGCTCAACAGCAGGTCCGCATCGTTGCCGAACACTGATGGATCACCCGGGGCCGCAACCACGGTGTAGTCACCCTTGCCCACGCGGTCGCTGTACAAGGCGCCGGATTGGAGGCTCTTGACGGTGACCTTGACCCCGGGGATCTTGTTCCAGGATTCAAGGATCAGCGGTGCAACGTCCTTGACCCAGGCGGTGTCCGTGGTGAGGAGCTCGAATTCGAGGCTCGTGACGCCGGCCTGCTTTAGCAGGTCTTCGGCCTTTTTCGTGTCAAAACCATAGACGTTCTTGGCCTTGACGTAGTCCGGGTGGCCTTCCTGGAAGTAGGAGCTGGCGGCTTTGGCGTTGCCGAACAAGGCCTTCTTGATGATGGCATCCTTGTCCAGGCCATAATGCAATGCCTGACGGACCAACTTGTTGTCGAACGGGGCTTTGGCGCAGTTGAACATGAGGAACAGCAGGCCGAAGGACTGGACGGATTCCACCTTGACCTTGGACTTCAAGCCGTCGACGTCCAGGTAGGGAACGTCCTCGATGGCCTGGACGCGGCCGGATTGGACAGCAGTAACACGGGCGGCTGCGTCCGAAAGAAGGAGCCAGGTCATGCCCTTGGCGAGCGCAGGTTTGGGGCCGTTGTAGTCGGCGAATGCTTCGAAGACGATCTTGTCGTCCTTGACTGCGGACACCAGCTTGTAGGGGCCGGAGCCGACTGGCTTGGCGTCGAAGGCCTTCAGATCGCTGGCGAGTGCCTTGGGGACGACCTTCACAACGGAGATACGCGGTCCAAAGCCGGGGAAGGCGTACTTGAGGGTAAATTCCACGGTCTTGGCGTCCAGGGGTTTGACGTCCTGGATGAACGGGATGAACTGGGAGAACAACGACTTGTTCGCCGGGTCCATCACGCGGGTGAAGGAAAAGGCAACGTCGTCGGTAGTGACGGGAGAGCCGTCGTGGAACTTGGCACCGTCGCGGATGGTCACCTGGTAGGTGGTGTCGTTGATTTTCTTGGGATCCGAGGCTGCCAAGGCGTTGTATGGCTGGCGGGTAGCTGGGTGCAGCTCGATGAGGCCTTCGAAGATGTGCAGGTTGGCTGCCATCGGTGTGGCTCCCGAGGAGCTCAGCGGGTCAAAGCCTGTGGAGAGGGCGTAGGAGATGCCAGCTTCGATCATGAGGTCCTTGTTCACAGCAGCGGTGTTCGCTGCGTTCCCCGTGGTGGTGCTGGCAGCGCCGCCGCACGCAGAAAGGGTCGCCGTGAAGGCGGCGGCTGCACCAACTGCGCCGCTCAGCTTGAGGAAGTTCCGGCGGCTGGCGTCATTGACCAGCGGCAGGCTGTTGATGGTCTTGCTCATAGGGTGCCTCACCATTCGACTGTCGTGGGTTATCGGATGTAGGACGTCCGATGCTCGTATTGAAACTGTAAGGGTGGTCACAAGGGGACGTCAAGTGAGAAATGGATCACGGTGAGGCTGCCTGGGAAGCTGGAAACCCGCGGGTTCCTCGCTGCCCGGGTGCCCGAAGGCGGAATTCTCGAGGAATTCCGAAGACATACCTATCAAGGAGGTGGGACATCCGATATTGTATGTTGCGAGTCACTCATCTGTGGTGGGCATAAAGCTCGCCTCAATATTAACACCGCACTCCTTCTGCATCCGAGGTACACAGGCCTCTCTGGGAAGAGTGCATCGGCAAGGAGAGCGCCATGACAACTTCCGGTGTCGTTCCGCAAGCGCGGTTCAGTGCACAGGCCCGGCTGCGTGCATTGCAGTCGGACATTATGGAACTCATCCTTGAGCGCGAGCTCGAGGCGGGTGACCCGTTGCCCACAGAGAACGAGCTTTCAGTCGCCCTCGGTGTCGGGCGCAATACGTTGCGTGAGTCCCTGAAAGTGCTGCAGGCCCTGGGTGTGATCGAGATCCGCCATGGCTTCGGGATGTTCGTGGCGCCCAGCAACTTCGATGCTTTGGCTGATGGCCTGACATTCCGGGGTCGGCTTTCCCTCCGACACCAAGGACTCGAAGCCTTGCAGCTGGTGGACGTGCGGCAGGCCTTGGAGTCTGGGCTGATCGGCTCCTCTATCGATGTGATGACCAAGGAGCAGCTCGCGTCCATCGAGGAAACCGTGAAGCAAATGGAAGAACTCGCCGCCGCCGGTGAGAACTTCGTGGCCGCCGACGCCGAGTTCCACCGCCGGCTATTCGAACCCCTGAACAACGAGCTGCTGATCAACCTCATGGGGGTTTTCTGGAAGGTGTACCGGAAGATCCACGTAGAGATCGGCGCCGGTAATGAGGACCTGGCAAAGACCGCCGCAATCCATCGCAATATCTATGCCGCCGTTGCAGCGGGAGACAAGGTCCTCGCAGCCGAGCTGCTCAACCGTCATTTCGACGGCATTCGGCGCCGCATCAGCGAGGCCGTGGGGGAGTAGGCGTTCCCACTGGCGGCAAGGGCCGCCGTCGTACTTTTTCGGAAAGTACGACGGCGGCCCTTGCGTTTCTGCGCGCGGCCGGCCCAACTGAGTCGCAGTTGTGCGCGTTTAGCGTGCTCTAAACGCGCACTGCTGCTACTTACTTGGGTGAGCGGGAAAACAAAAGACCCGCACCGGCGAACCGGTGCGGGTCTTCATCTGTGCGCCCAAAGGGATTCGAACCCCTGACCTTCTGTTCCGTAGACAGACGCTCTATCCAGCTGAGCTATGGGCGCATTTCGTGTGATTCTCGGCGGTCTGTTTCTCTGACCCCCTCGAACCTCAATAAACTTTACAGAAGTTCATGTGAAGTTCCAAATCGAAAAGCTGTAATCTGCACAACTAGACCGGTCTATGTGACCTTCCTCACTTAAAACGCCCTTCTCTGAGATTGAAACCTTGAATTCTAGGGGTTTTTCGTTTTGCAGCCTTCGAAGGTCCGATGTCTGACAACGAATTGGTCTGGTCCGCGCCCCCTATCGTTTAGGACACACCACTGAACCCGAGGAAGGGAACCGCAATGGGCGATCTGGCGCGACTGCCGCTGCTTGAGAAGGCACCTACTACGCATGCACGCCTGCTGGCCTGGGTCGAGGAAGTTGCCGAGCTGACTCAGCCGGACCGCATCCACTGGGTTGATGGCAGCGAAGCAGAAAACAAGAAGCTGACCGACGAACTCGTCGAGGCCGGCACCCTGACGAGGCTGAACCCGGAAACGTTCCCGAATTCCTTCGCGGCGTTCTCTGACCCGGCTGACGTTGCCCGTGTAGAGGAGCAGACCTTCATCTGCTCCGAGAACGAGCGCGACGCTGGCTTTACCAACAACTGGATGGCTCCGGCGGAGATGAAGCAGAAGCTGCGCGGACTGTTCGCCGGCTCCATGCGCGGCCGCACCATGTACGTCATTCCTTTCGTCATGGGCCACCTGGACGCAGAGGACCCGAAGTTCGGCGTTGAGATCACTGACTCCGCCTACGTTGTAGCTTCCATGCGGATTATGGCCCGCATCGGCTCGGACGTCCTGGACCGCATCACGCAGACCGATGCATTCTTTGTGCCTGCCCTCCACTCGCTGGGCGCACCCCTGGAACCCGGTCAGGCCGACGTCGCGTGGCCGTGCAACCCGGACAAGTGGATTGTCCACTTCCCTGAAGAGCGCTCTATCTGGTCCTTCGGTTCGGGCTACGGCGGAAACGCGCTGCTTGGCAAGAAGTGCTACGCCCTGCGCATCGCCTCCGTGATGGCCCGCGACGAAGGCTGGCTGGCCGAGCACATGCTCATCCTCAAGCTGACCTCGCCTGAGCAGAAGACCTACTACGTCTCCGCAGCCTTCCCGTCTGCTTGCGGCAAGACCAACCTCGCGCTTCTCGACCCCACCATCAAGGGCTGGAAGGTTGAGACTCTTGGCGATGACATCACCTGGATGCGTTTTGGCAAGGAAGGCGAGCTCCGCGCCGTCAACCCTGAGGCTGGCCTGTTCGGCGTAGCCCCGGGCACCGGTTGGGGAACCAACCCGAACGCGATGCGCGCTATCGCCAAGGGCAACAGCATCTTCACGAACGTTGCCCTGACCGATGACGGCGGCGTGTGGTGGGAAGGTATGACGGAGGAAACTCCGGCGCACCTGACCGACTGGCGCGGCGAGTCCTGGACTCCGGACTCCGACGCCCCGGCCGCACACCCCAACTCCCGTTTCTGCACGCCGATCGACCAGATCGACATGCTCGCCGAGGAGTACTTCAGCCCGGACGGCGTGGAGCTGTCGGCAATCCTGTTTGGAGGCCGTCGTAAGACCACCATCCCGCTGGTCACGGAGGCCCGCGATTGGTCCAACGGTATTTTCATGGGTGCCACGCTTTCCTCGGAAACCACGGCTGCTGCAGCTGGCGCCGTAGGTGTTGTCCGCCGCGATCCGATGGCAATGCTGCCGTTCATCGGCTACGACGCAGGCGACTACCTGAACCACTGGGTGAACCTGTCGGCGAAGGCCAACCCGGAGCGACTGCCCAAGATCTTCCTGGTCAACTGGTTCCGTCGTACTGCTGACGGTGGCTTCGCGTGGCCGGGTTTCGGGGACAACGCACGCGTGCTGAAGTGGGCCATCGAACGGCTCGAAGGCAAGGCAGACGCTGTGGAAACGCCGATCGGTTTCGTTCCGACCGGCGACAGCATCGACCTTGAAGGACTGGACATGACCCCGGCCGAGGTCGAGGCAGCTGTCCGTGTGGATGCCGACGAATGGACCACCGAGCTGGCATCCATCGAGGAATGGTTCGCCAACTTCGGCGAGTCCCTCCCCGCGGCGCTGCAGTCCGAACTGGACGGCCTCAAGAGCCGTCTGGGCTAGACCTCTTAAGGACAACGGCGTTCTTAAGTGAACGACGACGGCCCGTCACTTTTCGCTGGAAAAGTGACGGGCCGCCGTCGTGCTTGTTGCTTTTGTCCTGGCTCTTGCTTTGACTAGTTCGCGAGCCAGACGTCAGGGCCGAACACTTCGTAGTGGATCCGGGTGGCCGGAATCCCGGCCTCGATCGCTTCGTCGCGAATCTTCTTCATGAAAGGCAACGGCCCGCAGAGGTACAAGGAAGCGTCTGCCGGCATGTCGACTTCCCTCAGGGACATGAAGCCTGCCTTGGCGCGGTGCACTTCGTTGCTGGACTGGGGCGACTCAAGCCAGAGCTGAAGTTCGGCGTCAATGCTCGCAGCGTCTGCCGTCATTTGGCCGCTCAGAGCCCAACTGTCCATGGAGCGTTCGGCGTGCAGGACAAGAACCTGGCGATCAGTGCCTGCCTCAGCCAGGGAACGCAGGATTGAGGCCGTCGGCGTGCACCCGATCCCCGCCGATGCGAGCACAACCGGCCCCTCGCCTTCTTTGAGGGTGATCTCGCCATAGGGGTTGGAAATTTCGAGCACGTCGCCAGGTTCGACGGCGGTATGCAGGGCGGTGGACACCTCGCCGCCGTCGTTTAGCTTGGTGGTGAAGATCCGGCTGGTGCCGGCGTCGCCTGACAGTGAATACTGCCGTACTTGGCGCAAGCCGTCAGGGAGGGCGACCTTGACGCTCACATACTGGCCGGGAAGGGCCGGCGTTACGGGAGTGTCGTCGGCAGGTTCCAAGGTGAATGTCATGGCGTCCTTGCCAGCCGTTACCTTGGAAACCACGCGCCAAGGCATCCACATTTTGTTGTTTGACTGGGAGGCATAGAGGTCCTTCTCAAGCTTGATCAGGGCGTCTGCCATCAGCCAGTAAACTTCCGTCCATGCCTCGGCGATTTCCGGTGTAATGACGTCCGCCAAGTCGGCCGCGATTGCTGCGAAAAGGTGCTCGTAGACCACTCCGTACTGCTCTTCGGCGATGCCCAGTGAGGCGTGCTTGTGGGCGATCCGGGCCAGGACCTTTTCCGGGAGCGTGCCCGGGTTGTTCACCAGATGGGTTGCGAAGGCGGCGATGCTCCCGGCGAGTGCCTGTTGCTGATCGCCCGAGCGCTGGTTGGAGCGGCTGAATAGTCCATCGAGCAACTCGGGGTGCGCTGCAAAGAGGCGCTTGTAGAAGTCTGCGGTGATGTCGCCAATACGCGAGCCGACCAGGGGAAGGGTGGCTTCAATAATGGGGCGGGATTTTTCCGAGAGCATGATTCTCCTGGGGGTAGGGGTCCGGTTGGGTCATTCGAACCATCACAATACAAGCATTTCGGATGCTTATATTTACACCTCAATTTCTACTCCTTGTAGAAAAGATGTGCAAATCGCTGAACGCGATTGCGGCCGCATGCCGTCAGGGCAGGGTTGCGGGGGACCTGAATTCCGGCCGGAGGCCTATTGTTTGGAAGACCGGATTCATCTGCCGGGCATGGGGCAGGGACGAGATGACGACGATGTCGAGCTCACGATAGAACGCTTCGCGGGCCCGGTTCATTGCGTGCCGGAGAGCGCACTCTGTGATGAGGGGGCAGTCATGGTTGGGGGACTGGCATTCGGCGGGATCCTGCCGGCTGTCCAAGTGGCGAAGGAGCTGGCCAACGGTTGCTTGGCGTCCTGCTTCGTTCAGGCGCGAGCCACCCAAGCGGCCTCGTTCCACATCAATCAATCCAAGGCTGCGCAATCGGACCATAGCCTTGCTGACATGGTTATACGGAGTACCAACGGCGTCGGCAACAGCCTGGGTTGTGAGCAACGTACCCTCAGGGGCGGACGCCAACACCATGACGGCGCGGAGGCTCACGTCTGCGAAAGCGTTGATTTTCATGGCATCAGCTTACGTAGTCAGGTCTAGTCCACCCAGAGCGAGGGCTCATGGGTGTCAGGCTCAAGGGCGCCGAAGGAGAAGCCATCGGCTGTGTGGACATAGGGGATTACGGCTGCCATGACCCCGCCATCCCGGTGCTCGGCGGTGCCGTGGATGCCGTCCGAGCCATGCTCGGGCAGCGCGACGTCACTTGCGATGGCCACGGCCCGGTAGTCGTTCCGACCCTGGCGAAGTAATTCCTGGACATCCGTCAACATTGCCCCCGCATCAATGTGACCGTCCTCGTCCGGCTCTCCTGGAGAAACCATGACAATCCGCACCTCACCTTCGTGCGAAAGTGTGATGCCAAAGGGGAGAAAGCCGCCGTTCTGCAGAATGTGCTCCTGGGCAGTTCCCAGAGCAGTCCCCAGAATCTCCCGGAGTTCACGCTCTTGGATGGTCCCGGTGGAACCGGTGTCGTCGATGGGCTGCTCGCTCATGTTTGACACTCCCTATGCCCGGACCAGGGCCAGGACGCGGTCCCGGATTTTTTCCATGGTGGGGAGGTCTTTGGCTTCGGCGTTCAGGCGGAGGAAGGGCTCGGTGTTGGAGGGGCGTAGGTTGAACCACCAGCTGCCGTCCTTGGCACTGAAAGTGCTGCCGTCCATGTGGTCGATCTCGACGTCATCGTTCTCGAAGTCCACCCGAACCCGCTCCACGGCGCCTGCTTTGTCGTCGATCTCGGAGTTGATTTCACCGGAGGAGACGTAGGGCTCGTACTGGCGTCCGAGTTCGGACAGGGGACCGTCCTGCTCGCCCAGGGCTGCCAGGACGTGCATCGCGGCGAGCATGCCGGTGTCCGCGTTCCAGAAATCACGGAAGTAGAAGTGCGCAGAGTGCTCCCCGCCGAACACGGCACCTTCTTCGGCCATCACGGCTTTGATGAATGAATGCCCCACGCGGGTCCGGACTGCCCGGCCGCCGTCCTTGGTCACGAGCTCGGGAACCGCCTTGGACGTGAGCAGGTTGTGGATGATCACCGGGGTTTCTTCCCCGGATGCCTGGGCTCGGGCGATCTCCCTGCGCGCGACCATGCCGGTGATTGCCGACGGGGAGACTGGCTCGCCCTTTTCGTCGATCACGAAACAGCGGTCAGCGTCGCCGTCGAAGGCAAGGCCGATGTCTGCCCCGTGCTTGATCACTGCCGCCTGGAGGTCACGAAGGTTTTCGGGTTCCAACGGGTTGGCCGGGTGGTTCGGGAACGAGCCATCCAGTTCGAAGTAGAGCGGGATGATCTCGAACGGCAGGGCCGGGAGGAGTTTGTTGCCCAGCACTGCAGGAGTGGTCAGTCCGGCCATGCCGTTGCCGGCGTCCACGACGATCTTCAATGGACGGGAACCGGAGAGGTCCACCAACTGGCGCAGGTATTCGGAGTAGTCCTTCAGCACGTCCCGGACACCGATCTGCCCGCGCACCGCTGCCGCGGGGATGCTGCCTTCGTTCAGGTACTGCTCGGCAAGGGCCTGGATTTCCTTCAGGCCACTCTCGGAGGAAATCGGTTGCGCCCCGGCCTTGGCCATTTTGATGCCGTTGTATTCGGCCGGGTTGTGACTGGCGGTGAACGTGGCACCGGCTGCGTTCAGGGCACCGCAGGCATAGTAGAGCTCGTCTGTGGAGATCAGGTCCAGCAACTGGACGTTGGCGCCACGCCTGGCAGCACCGTTCGCGAAGGCCTGGCTGAACTCCGGCGAGGACGGGCGCATGTCTCCGCCAACAAGGACGGTTTCACCTTCAAGACCCAAAACGTCGATGAAGGCAGCACCGACTGCCTCGACGATTTCAGCCGTGATGGATTCCCCCACGATGCCCCGGACGTCGTACGCCTTGAAGGAAGCCGAGAGGTCGAAGTTCTTGTTCTGCTCGCTAGTCACGGGCTCAATCCTACTGTGGCAGCGCAATTGAGCATGAACCGGGGAACCTGTTATGTGGAAAACCAGTCCCACTGGCGAGCCGCTTTCCACATAGCCAAGGCCACGGGTTCTGGCTGTCAGGGGCTGCTGGAATACTGGGTCCATGGCCAACACCTCACCAAATGCCGCTGTCTCCGTGGAATCCCCTACCCGCCAGAGGGCTTTGGCTTGTCTTCGTGAGCTAGTGGGGCACCCTGAAGCAGATTTCCATGACGGCCAGTTCGAGGCCATTGAGGCATTGGTGGACGCGGGGCGCCGCGCCTTGGTGGTCCAACGCACGGGTTGGGGAAAATCCGCGGTCTACTTCGTCTCCTCCTTGTTGCTGCGCCAGCGCGGTGCGGGTCCCACACTGATCGTGTCCCCTCTTCTCGCGCTCATGCGGGACCAAGTAGCAGCGGCCGCACGGGCGGGAGTCCGGGCAGTGGCTATCAACTCGGCCAACGCACTTGAATGGGATACTGTCCTGGCACAGTTGGCAGCTGACGAGGTAGACGTTCTTCTGGTGTCGCCGGAGCGCCTCACCAATCCCTCGTTCAGGGAGAACCAGTTGCCCGAGCTGATCCGGAGGACCGGACTGCTCGTTATTGATGAAGCCCACTGCATTTCGGATTGGGGCCACGACTTCAGGCCCGATTACCGGCGCATCGCCGATCTCATTGCCCAACTGCCCGAATCGGTTCCAGTCCTCGCCACCACGGCTACCGCCAACTCCCGCGTTGTTCACGATATCGAGGAACAACTCGGCGCCGGAGTGTTGACCATCCGCGGTGCACTGGGCCGCGAGTCGCTGCGGCTCGGCGTTCTCAACTTGTCCGACTCCCGCGATCGCCTGGGCTGGCTGCTGACGCACTTGGCGGACCTACCCGGCAGCGGAATCATTTACGCGCTGACCGTCTCAGCCGCAGAGGACACTGCCCGGCTTCTTTCCGAGGCTGGACACAATGTCTTGTCCTATACCGGCCGGACGGATCCGGCCGATCGGGAGCGGGCAGAACAACTCCTCAAGGACAACCAGGTCAAGGCGCTTGTGGCCACCTCGGCGTTGGGGATGGGATTCGACAAGCCGGATCTAGGTTTCGTCATTCACCTCGGGGCGCCGTCCTCGCCGGTCGCCTATTACCAGCAGGTTGGTCGAGCCGGCCGAGGCGCAGCCAACGCCGATGTCCTGTTGCTTCCAGGCTCCGAGGACCGGGAAATATGGCAGTATTTCGCCACCGCCTCCATGCCCTCAGCCGAAAAGGCCGACGCCGTCCTGAGGGTACTTGGTGAGGCTAACGGCGCCATGTCCACGGTGGCGCTGGAAGCCCGGGTGGACCTTCGGCGCACGCCTCTGGAACTCCTCCTTAAAGTCTTGGCCGTTGACGGGGCAGTTGAACGCGTGGGCGGCGGTTGGCGGGCTACCGGACGCTCATGGAGCTACGATGCCGAGCGATATGCACGCATTGCCGAAGCCCGAGTGGATGAGCAGGACTCCATGGTGATTTACCAGGACACCGCAGGTTGTCGCATGGAGTACATCACCTCGGTGCTCGATGACGAGACCGCCGCCCCTTGCGGCCGTTGTGACAACTGTGCTGGACGCTGGTTCCCAGTGGACATTGCAGCGGCTGCGGTTGATGCAGCAGGCCAGACGCTGCGCCGAGCCGGGATCGTGGTGGAGCCGCGGCTCCAATGGCCCAGCGGAATGGACAGGCTGGGTGTGGGAGTCAAAGGCAAGATCAAGCCGGACGAAAGCATTTCCGAAGGCCGTGTCCTGGCAAGGCTGACGGACTTGGGCTGGGGTGGTGCGCTCCGCGAGCTCTTTGCTGCGGGGGCACCCGATCGGTCCGTGGACCCCGCTATGCTGCAGGCCTGCGTTCAGGTGCTGCGCGAATGGTCAGGGGCCGACGGCGGAACTGCCTGGAGCGGGGTGGGGCGCCCGGCGGCCGTTGTCAGCATTCCCTCAAGGAGCAAGCCACAACTTGTGGACTCCCTGGCCCAGGGGATCGCCGGCATAGGGCGGATGCCTTACCTGGGCCAACTGCAGCCAGAGCACGGAGGGCCCACAGGATCACGTGGCGGGAACAGCGCTTACAGGCTCGCGGGAGTATGGGACCGTTTGGCGGTTGGCCCGGAACTGTCACAAGCGCTCGCAGGCATTGGTGACCAACCAGTGCTCTTGGTGGACGACCTCGTCGACAGCCGCTGGACGCTGACCGTTGCGGCGAGGGCGCTCAGGCGGTCCGGGGTAGGTGCAGTGCTACCGCTCGCCCTGGCTCAGGCGGGTTAGCGCGCAGGCGGGTACTGCGCTGAAAACCGTCATGTTGTGAACGCTCCCACCGCGCCTCTATAGGATCGAGCAAAGACGAGGATCGAGCAAAAACGCCCGCCTGCCGATGCGGGCCACCAGACAAGACTTGGACCGGAGCCATGAGCACAAAACCGAGCAACACCGACGTCGAAGCGGCCACTGAAACCAGTTGGCGCCCGCGCTTGGCATTGCTTGTGGCGGCAACGTTCTTCATGGAGTTTCTCGACGGAACTATCCTCACCACGGCCATCCCCAGCATTGCAGCCGATTTCCGGGCGGCGCCGGCCGACATCAACATCACGATGACTGCCTATTTGGTGACGGTGGCAATGGGGATCCCGTTGAGCAGTTGGCTTGCCGAGCGGTTCGGCGCCCGCAGGATATTTTGCCTGGCTATATCGGTGTTCACTATTGCTTCCCTTTTCTGCGCAGTAAGCACCGACTTGACCATGTTGACGTTGAGTCGAGTGGCGCAGGGGGTGGGCGGCGCCATGATGGTTCCCGTGGGCACCCTGGTGGTCTTGCGGGGCACGCCCAAGTCCGAACTTCTCCGTGCCACCGCCTATTTGGTATGGCCAGGCCTTCTTGCCCCGGTTCTGGCTCCCATGGTGGGCGGCGCCCTCACAACTTTCCTGTCGTGGCACTGGATCTTCATCATTAACGTCCCCCTCGGCCTGGCTGCCTTCATTGCGGCACTGAGATTGGTTCCGAGGACTCAATTTGATGCCAAACGCCGTCTTGACTGGTTTGGTCTGCTGCTGACTACCTTGGGTGTGGGTTCCCTTGTGGTGGGGCTGGAAACGCTGGGCGGACACGCATCCAATCTGCTGGCTGTTGTGGTGGTGACTGCCGGCGTGGTGTCCCTGGCTTGCGCCGTCTGGTGGATGAGCAAAGCAAGGGTTCCGCTGTTCAACCTCAGCGTATTTGGCACCAGGACTTTCAGGTCGACATCCACGGGCGGTTTCATTTACCGGCTGACCATCAGCTCGGTTCCGTTCTTGCTGCCTCTGATGTTTCAGGATGGATTTGGCTGGGATCCGTTGAAAGCCGGGGTCATGGTCGCCGCGGTCTTCGTGGGCAACATCGGGATCAAGCCTGCCACCACACCCCTGATAAGGCGGTTCGGGTTCAAACCGGTGCTCGTCTTTGCATCGTTGGCGTCGGCCGTGACGTTTGCCTTGTGTGCGTTCCTGAATGCCCAAACACCCGAGCCCCTCATTTTCGCGTTGTTGCTGCTCAGCGGGGCTTTCCGATCCATAGGCTTCTCGGCCTACGCCTCCGTGCAGTATGCCGACATCGTCCCGGGGCAGCTGCCCTCGGCCAACGCCATCTCCGCCACCCTCGTACAGTTGGCGGCTGCGGCAGGTATCGCCGTGGGCGCGTTGTTCCTGAGGCTGTTCGAGGCAACGGATGTGCTCGGGGCGGACCAGGTAGCGGCCTACAAAGGGGCATTTATCGCCATGGCTGTCCTGATGCTGGTCAGCACAGTGGACAGCCTGACGCTGCACCGGCACGCTGGCGCGGAAGTAAGCCACGGAGCAAAGCGCCGGTAACTTACGGCGGCTTGGGATTAAACGCAAAAGGTCCCGGTTCGAAAACCGGGACCCATTCGCGGAGACGGGGGGATTTGAACCCCCGGTGGAGTTGTGCCCCACACTTCATTAGCAGTGAAGCCCATTCGGCCGCTCTGGCACGTCTCCGTTTGCTATTGCTAGCCCACCAAGGATACGCAGAACGTGCCGTTCAGTGCAAAACCGCCTTCGATCCGCTGCCCATTTCGATGACTCGCTGCCAGCCAAGCCGTTCGCACGGCCTTGCGTGCAGCGGGCCATCGAAATGGAACCTCAGTTGCTCCCGGCCAACACACGCCATAGGAAGTGGTTGCTTCGCGCTTGGAGTGCGGCTGCCTGCCTGTTGTCCGAAGCGCCCGCGTGCCCGCCTTCCAGTGCTTCGTGGAACCAGACATTCGGGATACCCATTGCCTGCATCCGAGCTGCCATCTTTCGGGCTTGGACGGGGCCTACCCGATCATCCGAGGTCGCGGTCCAAATGAAGGTTTCGGGGTACTCGACGCCGTCATGAAGCAGGTGATAGGGGGAGAAGGTACGGATGAACTCCCACTGCTCAGGCACATCGGGGTCTCCGTACTCCGCGATCCATGAATATCCCGCAGAGAGTTTGGTGTAGCGGCGCATGTCCAGCAATGGCACGCCGCAGGAAACCGCACCAAACAGTTCGGGGTACTGGGTCAGCATGTTGCCTACCAAGAGCCCGCCATTTGAGCCGCCCACGCAACCGAGTCGACGGCGGCTGGTCACGCCGCGGGAGATCAGGTCCTGTGCCACGGCGGCGAAGTCTTCGTAGGCACGGTGCCGCTTTTCCTGCAGGGCTGCGCGGTGCCACGAGGGGCCGTATTCGCCGCCGCCGCGGATGTTCGCCACAACGTACACACCGCCGCGGGTGTGCGAGCCGGGACCGTCGGCCAGGGCAGCAGCGGAAGTGCGACGCTCCAGCCAAGCCCTGCCAATGGTGCCGCTGTAGGCGGGGGTGCGGGAAACTTCGAATCCGCCATAGCCGGAAAGCTGCGTGGGATTTTGTCCATCCAGGACCAGGTCCTTGGATGCCACCTGGAAGTAGGGGACTTTGGTCCCGTCCGCCGAGACAGCGAAATGCTGCTGGACCTCATAGTCACCATCATTGAAGAACGACGGCGAACGCTTCACCACCGCATGCTGGCTCGTCACCCCGGCAGTCGATCCGCCGGATGAAGGAACCTCGCCAGCCGTGAGGGTGCCGCGGGTGAGGGTAGTTGGCGTAGTGAACCCGGTGGCGACCAACCAGTAGTCATTTCCGGCCCCGGATTCGTCTTCGTCGTCCACCGCATAGGCGTTGACGTCGTGAAGCGGCGGGCACGCGTCCAGGGCGGTGACAACCCAGCCGCTGTCGGAATCGACGCGGGAAGGGTCCAGCACCCTGATTTCGGAAGAGACGTCGCGCAGGAGGTTGAGCAGCAGGTAGTCCTTGGTCCAACTCCATGACTGCAGCGACGTGTGATCATCGGGGGTAAACAGCACCACAAATTGCCGTGATCCAGCCAAGTAGCCCTCGAGGTCAGCGGCCAGCAAGGAACCGGCCGCGTAGGTAACGCCGGAAACGTCCCAGTCCTTCTGCGGGCGGAACATCAGCCATTCCCGGTGGGCGCTGATGTTCACGTCCGTAGGCACGTCGATCGCAACCCATGAGTCGTCGCGGAGCAGCCACGTCCTGCGGTTGTAGAAGTCGATGTAATCCACGGCGAAGGTCCGTTCGAAGCCCGGCGTTGAGTCGTGGGCGACGATGGCCAGCATGTGGTCTTCGGGGATCTCGAAGATCTGCTCTGCCTGGGCGAGGGATTGGCCGCGACGCAGCTTCACACCGGTCCGGGCGTACGAGGAACTGGTTGCAGGCAACCCCTCTGCCGTACTGGAGACCAGCAAGGTGTCCGCATCCAGCCAACTCACGTTGCCTTTTGCCGTGGGCAGATCGAATCCGCCAGCGGCAGGGTCAACAAAGGTGCGGGATTCGACGTCGAACTCGCGGTGACGGTTGGCATCGCCGCCGTCGGGGGACAGAGAAACCATCGCGAAGCGGTACATGTCCCCGTCCAAAGGACGGAGAAACCCAGCTCCATGGAACACCCACTCGACGCCTTCTGCGGCGGCGAGGGCATCGATGTCCAGCAGTACGTCCCATTCGGGTGCCTCGGAAACGTAGCTCTCCCACGTGGTCCGCCGCCAAAGGCCCTTGGGGTGCTCCTGGTCCTTCCAGAAGTTGTAGTAGTAATCACCGCGCTTGTTCACCATGGCAATCCGGTCCGTGGAATCCAGGACCTCCAGAATGCCGGCTTCAACCGCTGCGTACTCTGCGTCCTCCAGCAAATCCTCGGTTCGCGCGTTTTGTTCACCGACCCAGGCCAGCTGTTCTTCGCCGTGAATGTCCTCCAACCACACGTTCTCATCCGTGGGTTCGGGCGCTATGGTCGCAGCGTGGCGAGGCCCGGACGTGGTCTCCAGATCCGTGTCATTGTCAGGAAGGGGCGTCTGATCAGCTTCTGTGGTGGTCATCGCCCCATCCAAGCAACACTTTTCAACTGGAAGCAAGTCACAGGAAGTTAGGCTTGAGCGTGGCTAAATCGCAAATCAATCGTGTTGCCCTGATTGGGGCCGGCCCCCGGGGCACGAGTGTCCTTGAGCGGCTGCTCGCGAATTGGGCTGCAGGGGCCACCAGCCGTGCGAACCGGGCCGATCCAGGGTGGAGCGCACTGCACATCCATGTTGTAGATCCTTTCCCACCGGCATCCGGCCATGTGTGGCAGCCGGAGCAGTCCAGGCTGTACCTGATGAACACACAGGCGTTCTATCCGACGCTCATCCCTGAAGATCCCAAGCTTGCGCAGCCCCTCGCGGGCGGTTCCTTCGACCAGTGGCGCGCCGCCCGACGTCGTGATGGACAGGGCCTGAATGACGCCGAAAAGGCGGAGTTGGCCACGCTCGAGTCCCACGATTTTCCGAGCCGGGCCATATATGGAAGGTACCTGCGGCAGACTTTGGCGGAGCTGCTTCAGCGAATGCCCGACGGCGTGGAGGTCACCTTCCATGAAACGACCGCCGTAGCGGCGCGCCCGGTCCCGGCAAGCTCAGGCACCACAGGCGGGCAAGCGTTCGACGTCGAACTGGCCGACGGCACTACGCTCACCGTCGGCTCGGTGGTCCTCGCGCTGGGGCACGTCGAGTCGCGTTTGAATCCAGAGCAGCGTGCGTTCCAACGGGCCGCCGATGAGCATGGCCTCCTCTATTTCCCGCCTGCACCGCCGGCCGACGTCGACTGGCAGCGGGTGCCGGACAACGAGCCCGTCCTGGTGCGTGGGATGGGACTGAATTTCTTCGATGTCATGGGCCAGCTGACCGAGGGCCGCGGAGGCAAGTTCGTGCAAGCCGGCGTACCGGGAGCCGGAGTTCTCGAGTACCGGCCCTCAGGCAGGGAACCCAAGATCATCGCAGCATCCCGGCGCGGAACCCCGTACCGGGCCAAGGCTGGTTTGGCAGGGTATTACCCCAGCAGCATCACCATGAGTTACCTGACCGAGGCAGCAGTGGACCGCTTCAGGGCAGCCGGCATCCAGCCAGGATTCGACCATGACCTTTGGCCGCTCCTGCATCGTGACGCCCTGTGGGCTTACTACTCCACCCTGGCAAGGTCGCAGCCCGCCGCCATTCGCGATGCAGCGCAGTTCCTCGCGGACCTCGAGGATGCCTTGCAGCCCCACGCGCACACCACTGCCAAATGGGAAAGTGACGTCGCCGCCCTCGTGGACAAGCACGTGGTTGCCTCCCGCCGACTCAATGTCCGCGGGCTCGCTGCGCCGTTGGCTGGCCGGACGTTCGCGTCCCGCCGGGAGCTGGACCTGGCAATAACGGCCTACCTTGACGACGACGCGCGGCGCTCTGCCCTCGGGGAAGCCGACCCCGTGAAGATGGCCATAGGAGCCCTCCACAGAGGCAGGGCGATCCTCAAGTCTGTCGTCGCGGACGGCGGAATCACGGACGAATCGTGGGTCGCTGAACTGCGGGGATGGTTCGAATCGTTTGTTGAAGGCCTTGCGAGCGGAGCCCCAGCACTGCGTTCTGAGCAGTTGGCAGCTTTGGCGCGTGCCGGCGTCGTTGGTTTCGTTGGACCCGATCCCAAGTTCAGCGTGGATAGAAGCGCCAAGGTTTTCCGGGCGGTCTCGCCTTGGGTTCACGATGGACCTGTGGAGGCGCCCACTTTGATTGAAGCGATGTCGCCAGCCAACCGAGTAGGCATCAATATTTCCCCGCTCCTGGAACAACTCATGGCCGACGGCCTTGTGCGAACCAAAATCATGATGAGTGCCGAGGGCACGCCAGTGCAGACAACCGGACTGGATGTGGAACCGCACCCGTACCGGCCTGTGGCGTCCAACGGCTCTCTGACGCAGGGGATGTATGTTTTGGGCCTGCAATTGTCCGCGACCCAGTGGGGAACAGCCATTGCTGCGGAGGCGCGTCCGGCAACCGGGAAGGCTTACGCCAGTGGCCAGCGAACCTTGCGGGATGCCGACGAAATCGCTCGTAGCATTCTGGGCAGTTAGCTGTCTTCGTTTGCGGTGAGTCCAACGCTTCGCTAGTGTGTGAGCTGCATCACCGGCAAAGTGGTGCGCGCTTTTGATCTGCGGCGGGAGAGTCCTGCCGGTACATCCCGTCAGGCGCCGTAGGAGCAAACCCTCCCCAGGAATCTCTCAGGCCCATGTACCGCCGCGGCGAGGCAACTCTGGAAAGCAGTCCGGGCATCCGGGCTCACCGAAGGTGCAAGCAGGCCCATTCCTGCGGAAACTCTCAGGTCCACGACAGAGCGGGGAGGAACCCGAATCATCGTGGCACCCAGTGCCGCCTGAACAATGGAGTTCCTCTTGACGATTCAGCGCCCACCATCCTCCGACTCGCATCGAGCAGACTCACCACACCTCGAACGGCAGCTCAGTAACCGGCACATCCAGCTGATCGCGATAGGCGGTGCAATTGGCACGGGCCTGTTCATGGGCTCGGGAAAGACAATTTCTGCCGCTGGTCCGTCTGTCATTTTTGTGTACATGATCATCGGCTTCATGCTGTTCTTCGTCATGCGCGCCATGGGCGAGTTGCTCCTGAGCAACCTGAACTACAAATCCTTCAGCGACTTCGCAGCGGACCTGCTGGGTCCCTGGGCAGGGTTCTTCACCGGCTGGACCTACTGGTTCTGCTGGGTCATTACCGGCATCGCTGACGTCATCGCGATCGCCGGGTACTCCAAGGAGCTCTGGCCTTCCCTTCCGCTCTGGGTACCCGGATTGATCACCATCGGTATCCTGCTGCTCCTGAACCTGGCTACGGTGAAAGCATTCGGCGAGACCGAGTTCTGGTTCGCCCTCATCAAGATCGTCGCTATCGCGGCCCTCATCATCGTCGGCCTGTTCATGATTTTCAGCGGCTTCCAGTCCGACGCCGGACCGGCCAGCTTCACCAACCTGTGGAGCCACGGTGGCTTCTTCCCCAATGAATTCATGGGCTTCGTCGCCGGTTTCCAGATCGCCGTCTTCGCTTTCGTCGGCATTGAACTGGTAGGCACCACGGCCGCCGAGGCCAAGGACCCGGAGAAGAACCTGCCCAAGGCCATCAACTCGATCCCGATCCGCGTGCTGCTCTTTTATGTGGGCGCCCTCATCATCCTGATGTCCGTCACCCCGTGGACCCAGTTCGCGGCTGGACACAGCCCCTTCATTGCCATGTTCTCCCTGGCCGGACTGGGTGCTGCCGCCACCATCGTCAACCTGGTGGTGCTCAGTTCTGCGATGTCCTCCGCCAACTCCGGCATCTACTCCACGTCCCGCATGGTTTACGGCCTGGCTAAGGAAGGCGACGCCCCAGCTGTGTTCGGCGCGCTCTCAGGACGCAAAGTACCCCGCAACGCCCTGTTCCTTTCCTGCGTCCTGCTGCTGTCCGGCGTCGTTCTCATGTATGCAGGGCAGGACATCGGCAAGGCGTTCGACATGGTGACCACGGTGTCTGCTGTCTGCTTCGTGTTCGTGTGGTCCATCATCCTGGCCAGCTACCTTGCGTTCCGCAAGCGGCGGCCACACCTGCATGATTCTTCGGCGTTCAAAATGCCCGGCGGCGTGGTGATGGTGTGGGTGGTCTTCGCATTCTTTGCCTTCGTGCTCTGGACCCTGACCACGCAGCCGGACACTTTTGCTGCGCTGCTGGCTACGCCGCTGTGGTTCGTGATTCTGGGGGTGGCCTGGTCCATCCTGCGTCGTCGGCCTGCGCATCTGGTTCGCTACGAGGAGTTCCAAGCGGAGCTTGAGAAAGACGCCAAGCGAGCGGAAGAGCCCGAGCTCGCAAAGAAGTAGCTGCCAAACCCCAGGGGGGCACCTCACGATTCATCACCGTGAGGTGCCCCCTGGGGCAGCCTAAGGAAAGGGGCTGTTTAGCCCCTCAGGCACTTTTGATACTCCAGCCACGCCCACGCGTAGCGGAGCCAGCCCACGAGGTCGTACCACGTAGACGGTTTGACCGGCGGAGTGCACTGCGGCGGGTTGGGCCCGCTATCAGCTACCTGAACACTAACCTTCACCACGGTTCCACTCTCGACGGCGGTCAGTACCAAGGTGCCGGTACCTGCAGCTGCCGCAGCGGGAACCTTGAGGTCCACCGTGGCTGCTCCTGCCGTTACTGGAACCGATCCAAGCGGCACTGCTGCGCCCTTGCTGTCCACGAAGATCGCATTGAGGGTGTTGTTGGCCGGGCTGCCGATCGAGGTGAGATTCAGCTTGGAGATAGCGAGTGTCATGGGCTCACCTGCTTTGACCTCTGTGGCGGTGGTGTTAACCACGGCAACTGACCGGCGCGCGAAGTCCGGCGACACGGGGTTGTGCTCACGGAGGTACTTGATCCACGCATCGCGGTCCACCAGGCCGGTGTCCTTCGTGTTGGTGCCTTCCTTGAAGATCCGGAAGTTGTCGCCTCCCGTCGCCAGGAAGCTGAAGGTCCCAATTCTGTATTGCTTCGCCGGGTCCATCACGGTCCCGTTCACCCAGATGCCGGTGATGCGGTCCCCTGCAGGGCGGCCGGCGTCATAGGTGTAGTTGACGTTCTTGGAGAGTCCCAGCTGCTGGTAGGGGCGGCTGGGAATAGTTCCGTCAACGTTGGTCTGCCACTGCTGCTCAAGAAGGGTCTTGAACTGGGCGCCAGTGAGGGATGTAGTCCACAGGTTGTTCACGAACGGCAGGACCGCATTGGCCTCTGCGTAGGTGATGGTGCCGTCCGGGGCGTAGTAGAGCTCGTTGCGCAGGCCGCCGGGGTTTACGACGCCAATCTCCGCCGCGCCCAGTTCGGGCGCCTTGAGCGTGTCCACCAGGGAGTCCGCTACCAGGTTTCCGAGGGTGGATTCGCTCGCGCGGTCGTCCCGCTTGGGGGCACCTCCAAGCGGATCCGGCGTGAAGGCGGTGGTGATATCAGCTGTCACTGCGCCAACAGGCTGGTTCCCTATCACGGCGGCCTCGGCCAGTGCCTTATCCACGATCGCCTTTACCGTCGCCACCCGGGGATACGCGGCAGCCAGGCTTTCTGAAGTCTCCGTGGTCCGGTCCACGACGGCGGCCTTATAGCCCGTCACGGATTTCGTAGCGGTATCGACCGTGAGAGTCACGCTTCCCACGTTTTCGCCGTAGTTGCCGGTCTGCACAATGGGACGGGTTTTGCCGGTGGATTGGCCGTTGGCATCCAGCAAGGGTGCGTCCCAGGCATACTCCTTGTGGGTGTGTCCGGTAAAGATGGCGGCCACGTCAGGGCTGGTCTCGTTGACGAGCTTGGCGAACGGGCCGCCGGCTGCGACTTCCTGCTCCAGTGTGGCACCCTCCGGTGTGCCCGATGCTGCGCCGTCGTGGTTCTCCACAATGATCAGGTCCGCCGCGTTCTCCGACTTGATCTTGGCGGCTACGCGGTTGATGGATTCAACAGGATCTCCGAATTCGAGATCCGTGATTCCCGCCGGGGTCACCAACGACGGAACTTCCTGCGTGACGGTGCCGATGACGGCCACCCGCAGGCCGTTCATATCCAGGACCTTGTACTCCGGCAGTACCGGAGTCTTGGTGCCCTTCTGGTAAACGTTCGCGCCCAGGTAGGCAAACTTCGCGTTGGTACCGTCGGCGATGACGCGATCGCGCAGGTCCTGCCACCCGCCGTCGAACTCGTGGTTACCTACTGCGGAAGCCCGAAGCTCCAGCGCGTTCAGGACATCGATGGTTGGTTGGTCCTTCGCAACCGAGGAAGCGAAAAGTGAAGCGCCGATGTTGTCCCCGGCAGAAATGAAGGCTGTTGCGCCGGGGGCGGCCGCAGCGCGGAGCTTCTCCACAGTGCCGGCGAAGAGGACAGTGTTGGAGTCGATCCGGCCGTGGAAGTCGTTGATGCCCAGGAACTGCAGGTCAACAGTGGCCGGCACATCCGATCCCAAGTTCATGCCCACCACCACAGGATCGTGGTCGCTGGCACGGAACTCGTCCCCTGCATAGTAGTTGGTGACATTGTTGTTATACCTGCTGTATTCCAGCGCCACGGACTCCACAGAGTTGATGTTCCAAATGTCGGTTCCCGTGACTATCCCGGCTGCTGCCGGGGAAGCAAGGATGTGGTCCAGCGAGCCCACCATGCCACCGAAGAGGTAGGAATGCTTGCCGGTACCAGCTTCGAGGTCGGCGTAGCCTGCGCCGGTCAGGACATTGATGGGGTCTTCCTTGGCATAGGCGTTGAAGTCGCCGATCAGGAAGACCTTGTCCGTGCCTTTGGAGGCTTGGAGGTCCTTGGAGAAGGCGAGGAGTGATTTAGCCTGCTCTGTGCGGGCAATGTTCGAGGCGCCCTGGCCCTTGTCCGTGTCATCCGGGGTGGCAGCGGAACCCTTGGACTTGAAGTGGTTTACGATCGCGATGAACTTCTTGTCTTCGTCCGCGCCGATCGGCTTGAAGACCTGCGCGAGCGGTTTGCGGGCGCTTGCAAAGGCCACGGTGTCGTTGTGGATGATTGACTCCCCGACCGGCTCGGCTACCGCCTTCTTGTAAATGAACGCGGTGCGGACCATATCCTCATCGCTTGGAGGGGGAGCGTTTGCGGGTGTCCGCACGTAGTCCCATACGCCCGGCGCCTTCACGTTGAGGGCGTCCACGAGCTTGGACAGGGCGTCATCACGGTTCTTGCCGAACTGGGCGGAGTTCTCTATTTCCTCAAGGGATACGACGTCCGCACCGGCCTTGGTTATCGCAGCGACGATCTTGCTCTGCTGGCGTTGGAGGTTCTCAGCATTGGCAGCGCCGCGGGCATTGCAACCTTCCTTGACCGTGATCGGATTCCCGTCCCGGTCGGTGTAAAAAATGCAGCCGCTGAGCTGATCGCCGGTGGTGGTGAAGTAGTTCAGCACATTGAAGGAGACAAGCTTTAGGTTTCCGCCGACGTCAGCGGGGCCGTCCGGGCGGGAAGCGGAGAAACTTGCAGGCTGCACAGTGTCCGCATTCGTGGGAGTCAGCGCTGTGAGGGGCTGGAATTTCCACGAATTATTGCCGTAGCCCAGGATCACATCGGTCCGGAACCGGGCGGGGGAGCCTACCCGAACAGGATCGGATGTAGTCAAGTAAGGGAGCTGCTGGGCCTTGGTGGTGGCGTCCTTGAGGAAGTTGGTGGATGCGCCGTCGTCGAGCTTGATGGCACGGAGGGCGTTCTCTGCCACCACGCCGGCATATTCTGGCGAACCATAGGTCGCGACCGCCGTCGGCTGCACTAACGGCGATGTCCCGGCCGCGAGGCCGATTTCGCCATACTGGCTCAGCGAATAGTTGTCTGTCACGGTGTAAGGGCCTTGTGGGGCGACGAGCATGCCCTCAAGGGCTTCGCGCGCCGCCTCGTTGGCGGGCATCTCGAATGCAGTGGGCTTTACCTCCGGCGCAGCTTCGCTCAGTTTCTGTAGGCCGGCAGCCTCAACCGTGAGCTGTGTCTGGTTGGCGAACTCGCTGACCACCCCCGTGAGTTCCACGTAGTCGCCGGGCTGCACCGTTCCCGTCGTCGCGGTGGAGTAGATGAACAAAGCGTCCGACGCCGTCCTGGCCGCCCCTGCATCCTCCCCGCCGCTTCCCGGGGTCTGGACGTAGTAGCCGTTGAAACCGCCCGTAGCGTACACGGCAGTTACTTTGCCACGGGTGGTTACGGTGCTGCCGACGAGCGGACTTGCCGTGCTGGTTCCCTGGATTTCGGCGATCGTCTTGAACCCGGGGGCCGGCTCGGGTTCAGTGGGCGGAGTTCCGCCGGCGGACGCCGTGGGCGTGATGGTGGCGCTCAAGCTGAAGTCGGCAGCATTGGAGCCGGTATCCACACCGTTGCTCCGATTGAGGCTTCTGACGTCAGTGTTGCCCGTGGGCGCAGTTGCTGCCGAAGTTTCGAAAGTGTTTGATGCGCCGTAGCCCAGGAGATCCGCTATGGCGGCATTGTCCGTCACTGAGCCCACGCCGAGCGGAGAAACTGCGTTGCTCTGCTTCGCCAGGACCAACGTGCCGGCAGTTCCACCCGGGTTCAAGGTTCCGGTGGCCTGCAGATCCGGGGTGGGCAGGGCGGGTGCCGTGGAGGTGCCGCTGTTCGTAGCCCCTTGGATCAGGTAATAGCCCTTGGCCGGGATGCTGCCGGTGAGGGGAGTGATTCCCGTGGGCGCTCCCGTGGCGGTTGCAGACCGGTACTGTAGCGACCACCCTGCCAGGCTGACGGAAGTGTCCGAGGAGTTGTAGAGCTCTACGAACTTGTTCTTGAAAGCAGAGCCGCTGCTGCCTCCGCTTAGATAGGCCTCATTGATGATTACTGCGGAGTTGCCGGGCGGCGATCCAGGATCGTCGGCGGCAATTGCGGGAACGGCTGTCAGCGGGGCAGCAAGTAAACCAACCGAAAGGGCTGCTCCAGCTGCTGTTTTCCAGTGTTTTTTGTGCATCCGCTCTAACTTTCATTAGGGGCCCTGTGGGGCTCTTTGGACTACGCCCGCTTTCTTGTGAAGTGGGCGATATGCCGGAAGTTACTCCGGGTAAACCTGGGTATCGGGCATAGCAGAACACGTCGGAATGAACAGGAAGTGGACCAGTGGTGGATGGAGGACGCCCGGATCCTGCCGGCTGCCTCGGGTCAGGAGACAGCCGCAGGAACCGGAGGTGCACGGGTTAGCTGGCAGGCGCCATGCTTTGGATCACCTTGAAGGCGGCACCTGTAGGGTCCGACAACGTGGCCAGCCGTCCAAAGGGGGTATCTTCTGCTGCCTGCAGGACGGTAGCGCCCAGAGTTACGGCCCGTTCCACTGTGGCGTCAGTATCGTCCACCGCGAAGTACACGCTCCACATGGACGGAACCTGGTCCGGGAGGAAACCGGCAGCGTCCATAATGCCGGCCTTGGCATCGTCACCAGCGCCCAACGTGGTGTAGCGGAACTCGGGCGTATCGCTCATGACGGCAGTTTCCCAACCGAAGACGCTCTGGTAGAAGCTGACTGCTGACTCGTAGTCCTTCGCGAGTAGTTCGTGCCATGCCGGGGCGCCGGATTCGGCAGCCACCTCATAACCCTTCATTTCACCGAACTGCCAGGCCCCGATTGCAGCTCCTGAAGAGTCGCCATACATGGCCATGCTGCCCTGTTCAGGAACTTCCATGGGCTCCAGGAGGACTTGGCCACCATGGGCGGCAGCTGCCTCAGTGGTGGCTTTGATGTCGTCCGTGCGCAGGTACGTCGACCACACATCAGGCATGGCACCCATGTCTGCCTGTTTCTGCATGATGCCCGCAACCATGCGTCCATCTTTGGAAGCTGTGATGTAGCCGCCGTACTTCTCCTGGTCGCCCGTCTCGTAAGTCCAGCCAAAGAGTGCGCTGTAGAAGGACTTGGCTTTTTCCGTATCGGATGTCATCAAATCAATCCAGCACGGGGCGCCGGGGGTGATGTCAGGCGTAGGCATAAGTGAGGCTCCTGTGTTCGTTCCGCGGCGGAAGCTACGGCTGTTTATGGGCGGTTGCGAGGACAAGCAGAACACTATGCGGGGGCTATGACAGTTTCAATGATTTTCTGGGTGTCAGTTCTCAGATCCGGATGGCAGCCCAACTTCTGGCCCGGTTTGAAGCCCGAGATGCCCCGGGTGTTAAGCCAAAAATGCCCCGGGTTCGTAGACCCGGGGCATTTGCTGGCGGAAGGTAAGGGATTTGAACCCTTGGTACGGGGTTACCGCACACTGGTTTTCAAGACCAGCTCCTTAGGCCGCTCGGACAACCTTCCCTGCCTAGTAGTGTTTCATAGGGAGTTGGCTGTTCCAAAACATCACGTGCTCCAGTCCCTGCCCCGGGCCTGGATTACAAGCAAGAAACCGGGAGTTCGTCATGAAAGCCGTCTATATTTCTGAACCAGGCGGACCCGAAGTCCTCGAAGTCCGTGACGTACCGGCTCCGGTGCCGGGCGAGGGCGAGGTACTGATCGACGTCGTGGCCGCTGGCCTCAACCGCGCCGACGTCCAGCAGCGCCGTGGCTTCTACCCACCGCCACCAGGGGCTTCAGAGATTCCCGGGCTGGAGGTTTCCGGTCGCATTGCCGCGTTCGGGCCAGGAGTCACCAAAGCCTTCTCAGTGGGGGACAAAGTGGTGGCGCTGTTATCGGGCGGCGGATATGCCCAGCAGGTCGCCGTGCCGGCAGAGCAAGTACTGCGGCTACCCGACGGCGTGGACCTGGTCACAGCTGCGGCACTGCCCGAGGTGGCGGCAACCGTCTACTCGAACCTCATCATGACGGCCCAGCTGCAACCCGGGGAGACTGTGCTCATCCACGGTGCCACCGGCGGCATTGGCACCATGGCCATTCAGCTCGCCAAAGCCTATGGAGCCAAGGTTGCCACCACCGCCGGCTCTGATGAAAAAGTTGGCACAGCAAAGGCCTTCCTAGGTGCCGATATCGCCATCAATTACAACGAGGAAGACTTCCCTGAAACCCTCAAGGCACAAAACGGAGGCAAAGGCGCAGACGTGATCCTCGACGTCGTGGGCGCCAAGTACCTGCAACAGAACATTGAAGCGCTCGCCGACTACGGCCGGCTGATCATCATTGGCCTGCAGGGTGGAACCAAAGCCGAGATCAATCTGGGCCAACTCCTCAGCAAACGTGCCGCCGTCATAGGCACAGCCCTCCGGCCGCGGACGGTGGCCGAAAAGGGCATCATCATGTCCGCCGTACGCGAGTCCGTGTGGCCCATGCTCGCCGACGGTCGCATCAAGCCCCTGGTGGCCAAATCATTTCCGCTGGACCATGTCCGCGAGGCACATGAATACTTTGATTCCGGAGAGCACGTAGGAAAGGTCCTCCTGCTCCTCTAACAACCACAGCAGCCCCGTTAATGCACGATGTCCCCCACCAATTCCCCAGTAGCAAGGAGCCTCATGTCCATCCGGCACAGCCTGCTTGCCCTGCTTCAGGACCAGCCCCGGTACGGCTATGAGCTGCGTGTGGAATTCGAGGACCGAACCGGTGCTGCCTGGCCGCTGAACATCGGTCAGGTGTACACCACGCTGGACCGGCTTGAGCGCGATGGCCTTGTCAGCAAAGACGGCGACGACGGCGGTGGCCACGTCGTTTACAGCATCACGGACGCCGGGGTGGAGGAAGTTGCGGCTTGGTTTGAGGGAGCGGTGGGTCGCGACAATCCGCCGCGGAATGAAATTGCCATCAAACTTGCGCTCGCCGTGACGCTGCCGGGCGTGGATGCATCGGCCGTCATCCAATCACAGCGCGAAGTTTCCGTTCGGGCCCTGCAAGAACATACGCAAGCGCGAAAGGCTGTCTCGGCCAACCAACGGTCCTCCGATACGGCATGGCTGCTTGTGCTGGATTCCTTGATTTTTCAAGCCGAAGCGGAAGTGCGCTGGCTGGATCTTTGCGAGGCGCGCATGGTCCAGTCGCAGGGAAACAGAGGGCTTAGTTAGTACGCCCACCGCAGCGCTACTACCGCTTACCGCAAGACCACCGGGGTTCCTGTGTCACCCCCATCTTCTGTCTGTCCTCATTGTTACCGTGCCCTGACTGTTCAGCGCACCCGCGGCCACAACCGCAGCAGTTCTCAAGGAGGAGACACGGGCATGACCCCTGACCATACAGAACCTGACCAAACAGAAGTTGCGACAGGGCTGGATCCTGCGCTGCCCCCGACTGCCGTTGATGAAGCTGTTCTGGATGCCGAGGAGCGCAGGTGGACTCCGGCGAGGATTGGAATCTGGGTGGCGGTTTCCCTGCTGGGGGCCGTGGCGTGGTTCATGCTGGCTTTGGTCCGCGGGGAGACGGTGAACGCCATCTGGTTTGTATTCGCTGCGGTGTGTACCTACCTGATTGGTTACCGTTTCTATTCCAAGGTCATTGAGCGGTACTTGTTGAAGCCTGATGACCGGCGAGCGACTCCGGCGGAGTACAAGGCTGACGGCAAGGACTACGTTCGCACTGACCGTAACGTCCTGTTCGGCCACCACTTCGCGGCTATTGCGGGTGCTGGACCCTTGGTGGGCCCGATCATTGCGGCCCAGATGGGCTATCTGCCCGGCACTATCTGGATCATCATCGGCGTCGTTCTTGCCGGCGCGGTGCAGGATTACCTGGTCATGTTCTTTTCCATGCGCCGTGGTGGCCGTTCGCTGGGCCAGATGGCCCGTGAGGAACTCGGTGTCATCGGTGGCACGGCGGCGCTGGTGGCAACGCTGCTCATCATGATCATCATCGTGGCCATTCTTGCCCTCGTAGTGGTCAACGCCCTGGGTGAAAGCCCGTGGGGTGTGTTCTCGGTGGGCATGACGATTCCCATCGCACTGTTCATGGGTGTCTACCTGCGTTATCTCCGTCCGGGCAAGGTCATGGAAGTGTCCATCATCGGCTTCGTGCTGTTGATGGCAGCGATCATTGGTGGCGGTGCCGTGGCCGGTACCGAATGGGGCGCAGCGTTCTTCCACCTGGACAAGGTCACGATCGCGTGGGGCCTGATCATTTACGGTTTCATCGCGGCGATCCTGCCTGTGTGGTTGCTCCTGGCGCCGCGGGACTACTTGTCCACGTTCATGAAGATCGGTGTGATCGTGATGCTTGCCGTCGCGATCATCGTGGTCCGCCCGGAAATCAGTGTCCCGGCGTTCAGTGAGTTCGCGGGACGTGAGAACGGCCCGGTCTTCTCCGGGGCTCTCTTCCCGTTCCTGTTCGTCACCATCGCCTGTGGAGCGTTGTCCGGTTTCCATGCACTCATCTCTTCGGGTACCACGCCCAAATTGATCGAGAAGGAACGCCAGACCCGCTTCATTGGCTACGGCGGGATGCTGATGGAATCCTTTGTGGCCATCATGGCGCTGGTGGCTGCCATCTCGATCGATCGCGGTATCTACTTCGCCATGAACGCACCCCTCGCACTCACGGGCGGCACCGTGGAATCCGCAGCGCACTGGGTGAACAGCCTTGGCTTGGCCAACGTCAACATCACTCCTGAGGTTTTGGCGCAGACGGCCAAGGACGTGGGGGAGGAGAGCATCATCTCGCGCTCGGGTGGAGCGCCCACCTTGGCGGTGGGCCTGGCCCACATCATGCAGCAATTCATTGGCGGGCCGGCAATGATGGCCTTCTGGTACCACTTCGCCATCATGTTCGAAGCCCTGTTCATCCTTACGGCCGTGGACGCCGGAACCCGCGTAGCCCGGTTCATGCTGCAGGACTCCATCGGCAACTTCGTGCCCAAGTTCAAGGAGCCCGCATGGCGCCCGGGCGCTTGGCTGTGCACGGCCGTCATGGTGGGAGCGTGGGGTGCGGTGCTTTTGTTGGGCGTTACGGATCCCCTGGGTGGGATCAATACGTTCTTCCCGTTGTTCGGCATCGCGAACCAGCTCCTGGCTGCCATTGCCCTGGCAGTGTGCATGGCTATTGTTGCCAAGCGCGGGGTGTTCAAGTGGCTGTGGATCGTCGCGGTCCCGCTGGCTTTTGCCGCCGTCGTGACCATTACGGCAAGCTTCCACAAGATCTTCTCGCCGGTTCCCGCCGTGGGCTACTTTGCCAACAACCAGGCGTTCTCCAAGGCCTTGGCCGATGGCAAGACGTCGTTCGGCACCGCCAAAACGGTGGAAGCCATGGAGGCGGTAGTGCGTAACACTATGATCCAGGGCGTGCTGTCCGTGATCTTCGTGGTCTTGAGCATCATCGTGATCCTCACGGCAGTGATCGCTACCATCAAGGCCTTCCGTGCCGGTGGAGGCAAGGACCACGAGGATCCAGCAGTAGCTTCCAAGGTCTTCGCCCCCGCCGGGCTGTTCCCGACCCCGGCAGAGAAGGAGTTGCTCGCCGAATGGAACGCCTTGCCGGCCGGGCAACGCACACAAAAGGCCGGGCACCACTAATGCACGCCGTCGTCAAGGGCTTCCGGGGCTTCGCCGCCTACATGGGCTCACTCATGGGCGCTGACGCGTACCGGAAGTACCTGGACCACTTCACCGCCACAGGCCACCCCGGTCCCGCCATGACAGAACGCGAGTTCTGGCGGGACCGGACGGACCGGCAGGACAACAACCCACAAGGCCGCTGCTGCTGACGGTTAGTTTCGCTACGAACGAAGTCCAAAATCCGGGCCTGGACCCAGGTTCCCGTGAACCGCATGAGAGTATGAACGGATGAGCGATCTGAACGACATTCAGCCCACGGATGAGGCTTCGGACGACACCCCCGTGGAGGGAACCACCTTGGACGAGGGCACCAGCACGCCCACAGAAGAGCATTCGGGCAATGCGCTACCTGTCAAGGATTCCAAACCCCGGGGCACGAACCTCCAGGAACTTGTTGACGAGCCAGCCAAGGTAATGAGGATCGGCACCATGATCCGCCAACTCCTTGAAGAGGTGAAGAGTGCACCGCTGGACGATGCTGCCCGGGGCCGGCTCGCAGAGATTCACGAGCGCTCCATCAAGGAACTCGAGGACGGACTAGCGCCGGAGCTCATCGAAGAGCTGGAACGCATCAGTCTTCCCTTCCCAGAGGAGAAGGCGCCATCGGATGCAGAGCTTCGCATCGCCCAAGCCCAGCTCGTCGGCTGGTTGGAGGGACTCTTCCACGGCATTCAGGCTGCTGTCGCGGCACAGCAGGCCGCAAAGGCACAGATGCAACTCCGTCAGCTTCCCCCAGGAACTGTCATTGCGCCCGGCATTGTCATCGGCGAAAATGGTCAACCCCAGCGGGCCGCCGCACCGGGTGCGCCCGGAGCAGCGGCCCAGGGCCGTCCCGAAGATCCGGACCATGGCCCGGGCCAGTACCTCTGAGCTTGACCGTGGGTTTCTTTGGGGCCGTCCGGCAAGGGCGGAAAGACGATCTTGAGCTGGGCAAGGGGCTGTGGCGCCGCGCCCACGATCGCTTTCACCGCGGATTGGACCGGTACCACCAAGTCCTTGAGGGTGTCGACGACGACCAGCTCTACGAGGAACTCGTGGAGATCGCGAATGAGCTGGCTGAGTTGTCTCCTCGTGTGAGAACCATCTGCGTGGAAGCCCAAAAGAGGGCGCCGAGCGATGGTCTGGACGTTCCTGGTTCTCTCGCCGGTGTCCACCGCGCACTGTCCAAGGCTGGGAATTCCTTGGCCACTACGGCGGAAGCAGCTGCCATGCTTCGGCTGGCCGTTGGACCCGTCCCTGTGGGCGCATTGTCCGTTAGGCGCCGTGCGGAGTCGGTCTTCGAGCAGGTTGCCGACGCCGAACGCCAACTGCAGGCTCCAGAGATCCAATAAAGGGGGCGTACGCAACTACTAGCGCACGCCTATATTTTCAGATCGCAAATAGTTAAGCGGATAGCTGATCTCTGTAATATTTGGTGCCTCAGGCAACCCATTGCTGGCAGGATGGCAAACATGACTTCGTCACCAACACTTACTTTCAACGACGGCAACACCATCCCCCAGCTCGGCTACGGGGTGTGGCAAGTTGAAGACGATGTAGCCGAAAAAGTTGTGCGCCAAGCGTTCGAAGCGGGCTTCCGCCACATCGACACCGCAAAGATTTACGGTAACGAGTCTGGGGTGGGCCGCGCAATTGCTTCTTCTGGCCTTTCCGCCGAAGAAATCTTCATCACCACCAAGCTCTGGAACGCCGACCAAGGCTATGAGTCCACCCTTGCCGCGTTCGAAGAATCCATGGACCGCCTGGGCCTTGAGACCCTGGATCTCTACCTCATCCACTGGCAGCAGCCCAAGCAGGACAAGTTCGTGGACACCTGGAAGGCCCTGATCGAACTCAAGAAGCGTGGCCGGGTCAAGTCCATCGGTGTTTCCAACTTCACGGTTGAGGGACTGCAGCGCATCATCGATGAAACCGGAGTTGTTCCGGTTATCAACCAGGTGGAACTGCACCCGTTCTTCAACCAGGCGGAACTGCGCGCGTTCAACGCCTCCAAGGGCATCCTGACGCAGGCTTGGTCGCCGCTGGGCCAAGGTGGGGAGCTGTTGGAGAACGCCACGGTCGGCGAAATCGCAGCCAAGCATGGCGCCACCCCGGCCCAGGTTGTCATCGCATGGCACTTGGCCATCGGCAACGTGGTGATCCCCAAGTCGGTTACGGAATCCCGTATCCAAGAGAACTTCGCCGCCTTGGGCGTGAAGCTGGACGACGCCGACGTCGAGGCCATCAGTGGCTTGGACCGCGGTGCCGAAGGCCGCATCGGCCCGGACCCGGCAGTTTCCGACTTCGCCTAGTCGCGTGGCCTGACTTAGTCCCGAAGCCTAACTTAGGTGCCCCACACCCAAATGTCCTTTACTTGGGGTGGGGCACTCGCCTTTAACGCCCGACAGGCCAACTTCACTGGGATGCAACAAAGAACCGCTGGAAACCCGTGATTTACAGGGTTCACTTACGAGCTTCCCGGCAGAATCGAACCGTCGACCTTTTCATAACGAGTGAAACGCTCTGGATCCCACGCTGCCGCGCCGCACCAGCAGAAGCACCAGCAGAAGCAGGAGCTGCAATGGCTACGGCGACCAAGAGGTGCCACGCGGCCTGGATGGGCTTCGTTCCCTGATGCAGACCCCTTTGAGGGAGTTCTCATCAGTGCCGCTTGCGCCGTCCGGCCCGGTCCGCGAAGGCATCCAGCGCTGCGATGATGTCAGGGGCCATCCAGACGCACGTGCCGCGGATCTTGCCGGCGGAGGCCAGGACGCCCGCCGTCTCCAGGGACGAGCCGGTGTGCTCTGCAATCATCTCCGCGGCGACCGCGGGTTCCCGTCGCAGCAGATTCAGGACTTTGCGGACGGACGTTGGCCCGCCCGATGCGACCGTTGCCGTCGGCGAACGGGTGGATGGTTTCAAACTGGGCGTGAGCGATCGCGGCCTGGGTCAGCGCCGGGACGTCGTCGCGGCGCATGAACCCCACCAGATCCTCCATCGCCGGCAGCACCTGTCCTGGTGGGGAGGCACAAACTCGGCGGTGTGCGGGGAGTTCCGCGGATCCAGTTCTGCGCGTCGCGGTATTCCCCTGCGATGCTGTTGTCCGAGGCGTTGAGCAGAGCGTGGTGCACCACCGCGATGTTCTCCAGTGACAGGTTCTCGGGCAGGTCGATCGCCGCCTGCAGAGCCTTGACGTTGGAGGCAATCAGGAACGCGTTCTTGCTGGAGCTGTCGCCCAGTTGAGCAGGGGCGATCTGGCGTGCGCCAGCGGTCAGGTTCTCGATCTGGGACCTGGATGCAGCCTCACTGCTCAGAAGCATGGCCGCGAAGGGTGTGGTGTCCCGTCCCAGCTCGGCATCGAAACGCACCATTTCCAGAGTTGCCGCCTCGGCCATGGCCTGGGTGCGCGAATCGATGACGGGATCCAGCTCAGCGATCTCCGGCACGACGGCGGCCTCGTAGGACCCGCGGCCCAGGCGGCGCCGTCAACGGACAGGGAGATGCCCAGTTCGGCGTGCACGTTGGCGTCGAACTCCCCGGCTGGCATGCCCCTGGGTTGCTGGGTCTGGGAGGGCATGGTTTTCCTTTGAGAGGATGGGTCCTTCGGTTTTCTCCTAGTGTCTGGAGAATGAGAATATTGCCTATTCAAGTTCTCATTCCGGACCAGACTGAAGAAAACTGCGAAGGCACTTTGCACTTCTCGCGGAGCACGCAATCAGGGCCAGCCGCTCGACTGATCCTTGTTATGGTTGGTGGGCGGCGGGTTTTTGTAAACCCGGCCCCGCTGAGACTGGGGCTCTCCTTGGTGCCGCGGCGGCCTGGTCCGGCGGTGCCTGCGTTGCCAGACGGTGTTCAATCCGAACACCACTGCCATGATCACCAGTAGGCATCCGAGTCCCACGCCAATCCCGATGAGCTCGTTCACTATTCGGCGCTCCACGCCTGCCGGGCCTTCTGCGCCTGCAACCACCGCCGTCGGCGGCTGGCGATAACGAAAGCCCACCAGACCATGACTGAGGAGGCGAGCCCAAGGATTATGCTCCAGATACCCGTCCCCACTTCGTCAGGAAGGGTGAGGCAGTAGACGCCCAGGGCAAGCATCCCACCGCTTAGGAGCGTAAGGAAGCAGGCCGCCACCCTGATGGTTGTCGGGTCCTGGAGCGGCGTGACGGCCGCCATCGAGTATCCTCCGGGGACACCTCCGGGCCCATACTGCTCCTCGAACTGGCGGACGTTGACCGGGTTCGGATCATAAGGCGATCCGTCCGACCGGGCGAAGATTTTCTTGTTCTCCATGGCGATCCTGTCAGAGTCCGGTTGCGAGGGCGTCGACCGGGATGAGCCGGTCCTTGATTTCGAATGTACCGCCGCCGAGGAAGCAGAACGCTACGATGACGCGAAAGAAGATGACGCGGAGAACCAACATCCATCCCGCGCGCCAGAATCCGGGGGCGCTCGCCCGATGTTTCAGGCACCGCGGAGCACCTTGGTGCTTGAACTCCCAATGCTGCAGGCTCTGTGATGGCCCCAGTTTGCTAGGCGTGCCTGGCACGCTGCCCAATGATCTTTCCGTGGCACCATCGCGTTGTCGAGTGATGCCACTGTGTTCTTCGCTGCGTATGCGCCTCGGCCGCAGTCGGGGCTCCGGCCGTTCTTTCGCCTCGAAGATTCGGGGACGGGGTATACGGCGAGGCATTCTGCCGCGTCACCTCGACTACGACAGGCTGAGGTTACGAGACAGGGGGTATTCCTGCGCCCATGATTCTTCGTTGCCACGGGTTCTGTGCCGGAGGAGACTTGAACCGGCGGCATCGCATACCGTGCCGCCCGCGGGGCCATCCGGCTGCGGGGCCTGGCAGCCCCCAGTAGCGGCTTGGGATATCGATGACTTCCAGGACAGCCCTTGTAAAGGCCGCCCGCCCGTCTCACTACTGTTTTGCCCACTATGCAGCGGGTGGCTTCCATCCTGAGTCCCAATACTGGCGGGACATAGGGTGTCAGCGTGTAGCGGCGCTCATTGTCAGCCTGGGATTGTTGTTTTCGGTGAACGCCTGCACCTATGAGGAGCCGGTGGGGGAGGAATCGCTGCCGGGTTCTGTCTCTCCCGCGCCCCGGGTCTCGGACCCGGAACCAGCTGTTGGGGCGCGGCAAGACTGGGGACCCGATGCCATGTTCTACACGGATGCGGGAATCCCGTATTCGGGGGAAAACAAATGGGAGTCGACAGTTGGTGTGGCATCGTTTACAACGACCTCCACTGGGGTGGTGTACGTCGATGCTGAGACGTCGGGCATTGTTTGGGAAGACTGGGAGCATGCTGCCAGAGCTATAGGACGGCAGCCATGGCTGGAACCCAGCGGCACTCGTGTGGGCTATCAGTGGGGTGAGTTCCGAGAAATAGTCGGAAACCCTAGCCATGACCTGGTCTCTTGGGTCGAAACGATAGACGGACACCGCGGGGACATCGTCGTAGTGCAGCCAAGTACAGGGAAAGTCCTCGCCCGCACGGGAATCAATTCTCCCCCCCGAACATGGCGTGATCTTCGGTTCAATAGACGATGCCGCGGTCTACTATGCAACCTCGCCCGGAGGAGGCAGAATCGCGAATGTGTGGGTTTGGCGGTGGGCCGAAGGTGGAGCTCCGCAAGCCAGCAACCTTGATGTTGCCGACGTCAGCGGTGGCACGTGGGCGGTAGTGAGGGAAGATCGAATCAATTTCCAGAGCGCCGACGGAACGGTCTTGTCATCGGTCCACGCGTCCTATGGAGACCGGACGGCATTCGGTAGCGGCCTCAGCCCGGGTGGCCGGTTCTGGTACGCACCGGCTTATGACCTGATCGTCGAGACGGCGACCGGCGCAACTGTCAAGATCGGACGCGATTTCCAGCAACGTTACGGTTGGGCTGGACCTGAAGAATTGACCCTCGTTGGCCCAGGCATCTCAGTTTGCTCTGCAATAACGGGGATATGCGAGGGACCATTCAAGTCCAGGAAAACGGCAAACTTCGTTAACCACTTTGGGCTTCCAGTCAACTAACCGAGACGAGAACCTCGAACAGAGGCCGATACTCAAAAGATGCGCTGGGGAGGCGAACGATCCAACTTCAGGCGGAGCAAAGGCCGTCTCGGAACTCGTGTCCCTAACAGGTCGTGTCGAGCGTGTTCATGGCTGCCTGAGACATGGCAATGTATTGCGGGTCATCGAAGCCAACCGGGTCGGGTCGGGAGCGCAGGCCACCGCCATCGCGATCTGGCGGGATCCGTCGAAGCTGATCATCGCGAGCGTCGTGTAGCCCCGCACCACACCCACACAGGCCGCGAAGCGCCTGACTGCGCACTGTCCCATGACAGTGCGCAGTGATGGCCCCGGGGTTCAGTTGCGGACCAGACGGGCCAGCAGGATGGCGCGAAGCCGGTGAAGGTGCGGCATCAGCCCATAGATCACGATCGGCACGGCAACGGTAGCCAGAAGGAAGGTGCGCAGCACGGGATGCAGGGTTACTAGCCAGTCGCCGACTACGAGGTTGATGACGGTCAGCGTGGGAAACACCGCCAGCCAGATCATGAGGGCGAGCTGATGTTGGGTTGGCGGCGGGGTCTGGGTGGGGCGCTGGGTTGTTGCTTGATCGGACATGAAGGCTCCTTTGGTATTCATTGGGCATCTGGTGATGGGGTTTGGATCAGTAGCCCAGGCTGAAGGCGCGGACAGCATTTCGGGTGTCCTCTTCTATCAGGTCGGCGTTGATGGCTATTGCTGAAGTGGATCCTTCGCCTGCTGCGGTTATGACTTGGGCGCGGGGGTTCGCTACATTACCTGCAACCCATACCCCGGGAATGGTGGTGAGCCCTGTGCCGTCGCGGACCACCCACCCGGAATCATCCATTTCGCAGCCGATCCTGGCTAGGAGGTCGTTGTGAGGGACGAAGCGGGGAGGGACGAACAGGGCCTGCCGGCGGATAATCCGTCCGTCGTCCATTTCCACTCCGCTGAGCTGGTCGTTCTCGACGAGGACTCGCTTCACGGTGCCTTCGACGATCCCGATCGCGCGGGCCACGAGCTCGGAGCGCTGCAGCGGTGTTAGGGATCCGGGCGGGGTGAAGAACACGACGTCCGTCGTCCACTGCCGCACAGTCTGCACATACCGAACGGATTCAGCAGAACCGCCGAGCACGCCAAGCTGTCGGTCGCGGACCTCGAAGCCGTGGCAGTACGGGCAATGCAGGACGTCCCGGGCCCATCGGGCCGCAAGACCGGGAATGTCCGGCAGTTCGTCACGCAGGCCGGTGGCGATCAGCAGGCGGCGCGCCGAAACCCGCTGGCCGTCCGAGAGCAGAACCCAGAACCCCGATCCGCCCGACAGCACCAGCTCGGTCACGTCACCGGCACGGATCTCGCCCCCGTAACCTTTCATTTCGTCCCTGCCCACTTCGAGCAGCCCGGCCGGCGGCATACCATCACGGGACAGGAAGCCGTGCATGTGCGGGGCCGGCGCGTTCCGGGGGGCGCCGGAGTCCACTACGAGGACTTTCCGGCGGGCCCGTGACAACACCAGGGCCGCCGAGAGTCCGGCCGCTCCGCCGCCCACTATCACTACGTCAAATTCAGTCATGGCTCAAGGCTGTCCGGCATCCTGCGCTGCGACAACAAACGTTGCTGTTTCCGGGAATTAGGTGTTTCTGGGAATTAAGCGTTGGATAGCCCTGTGACCGACTCAGTACCAGCGATCGCGGCCGCCCTTGAGCAGGTTGGACCACGGCTGAAACGACTGCGCACCCAGCGCGGCGTTACGTTGACAGCTCTCGCTGCCGCTACCGGAATTTCGAAGAGTACTTTGTCGCGGCTGGAGACAGGGCAGCGGCGCCCCAGCCTGGAACTGCTGCTGCCCCTCGCTCAGGCGTACCGCGTGCCACTGGATGACCTTGTCGGCGCCCCCGACGTCGGAGACCCCCGTGTCCGCCTCAAAGCCGCCGGCTCGAACGGGCGGACCGTCATTCCGCTTACGCGCCAGCCCGGTGGCATGCAGGCCGCGAAGATCGTCATCCCCACCACGAAGATCCACCCCGAACCCAAGACGCATGAAGGATACGAATGGCTTTATGTCCTCTCAGGACGCATGCGCCTGGTTCTCGGCGACCACGACTTGATCCTCGAACCCGGGGAAGTGGCGGAGTTCGACACGCACGTCCCTCATTGGTTCGGCAGCACAGGAGACCAGCCCGCAGAAGTCCTCAGCGTCTTCGGCGGACAGGGCGAACGGATGCACGTCCGCGCCAAGTCAAACATTCGGGCGAAAAGCCGCAAACAGTAGAGGCCCGGAATTCGGACGCAGGCACACGTAATCGCTTCAGTCAGAAAAACTGAGAACCCCTGGAAATCCTTGATTTCCAGGGGTTCTCTACCGAGCTTCCTATCAGAATCGAACTGATGACCTTTTCATTACGAGTGAAACGCTCTACCGACTGAGCTAAGGAAGCACCGCGTTCATCGCCGGTTTCCCGGGCGATCACGCAAGACATAACTGTAATAGAGGCACCGCGCCCGGGTCAAAACGAGGGCGGTGGTGGCCGTTGCGGGGATGTTCACCTGCATGTCGGGCCGGGTTCAGGCGGCCTTTTCCGGGCGGCCGGAAGCTGGGAAATCAACGGTGGCGGTTACATCGAGCCACGAAAACCAGCCGAAGGAGCCGCGCAATGACCGAGGACGCAATAACCACGGATACGAACAACACTCCCCACCGGCTACGGCTGGCCGTGGTGGACATGGTGGGTACCACGATTACCGACGATGGCCGCACGGAGCGGGCTCTGTCCCGCGCGTTGGTGGAGCACGGCGTGAAACCGGGCAGCAGGCGCTTCGAGAGCATGCTCGGTTATGCGCGTGACACCATGGGCTTCTCGAAAATGGCGGTCTTTGGGGACCTCTTCGGCGACGCCGCGGTGGCAGAGAGCGCAAACAAGGTCTTCGAGAGGGCTTATGACGAGTTGATCGAGGACTCTGGTATCCGGGCTATCCCTGGCGCGGAGGATGCCATTATCTGGATGCGGGAGTCCGGCATCCAGGTGTGCCTTGCCACGGGCTTCGGCCGCCATACGCAGAACATGGTGCTCGAGTCACTCGGGTGGATGGGTTTGGCGGACCTTAGTTTATGTCCGGCAGATGCGGGCCGCGGCCGGCCCTACCCGGACATGATCCTGACGGCGTTGCTCGCCTTGGACCTCGATGACGTGCGGGAGGTGGCCGTGATTGGAGATACCAGCTCAGACATGCTCTCAGGCGTCCGCTCGGGTGCATCCCTGATTGCCGGCGTCCTCACAGGCTCCCACTCCGAGGCGACGCTGCGCGCAGCGGGTGCTACCGTCGTCGTGGATTCCATCAAGCAACTCCCGCTCCTGCTGGAGAAACACGAATCCAGGCCTGTCACGTCACGGGAGACTTAGCACTGCAGTCCGTCCTGCGGCAGCTTGCCGTCCACAAAGTAATCGTCGACGGCGGTGCTGACGCATGAGTTCGAGCGGCCATAGGCTGTGTGCCCCTCACCTTCCCAGGTGACCAGGGCCGCATTTTCCAGCTGTTTGCGCAGCGACTGTGCCCACTCCAGGGGGGTGGCCGGGTCGCCGGTGGTACCGATGACGACGATGGGGGCGGAGCCGGTGTAGTCCACAGGGGCCGGCGTGCGGGTGTTCTTGTACGGCCAGTCCTTGCAGGTCACCCCGCCGTAGGCGAAGAATGCGCCGAATGTTGGAGATTCTTGCTTGAGGCGAACTTCCTCAGCCCTCATTCCGGCGGTATCGCTGACCATTGGGTAGTCGAGGCAGTTGATGGCCTGGAACGCGAACGCCGAGTTTGAACTGTACGTACCGTTGGCTTCGCGGTCCGCCCCGAGATCGGCGATGCGCATCATCTGGGACACGTCACCGGAGAATGCACTGTCCAGGGCCTGGGTCAATGCCGGCCAGCTTTGGTTGTCATAGAGCGGGAGGAAGAGCCCGTTGACAAACTCGGTCCCGGTCACCAGCCTCCCGTCCTTGGCTGTTTGGGGGTTCTGGTCCACTGCGTTGATGAGATCCCTGATTTCCTGGACTCCGTTGTCAACGGAGCCACTCAGGGGGCACCCCTTTTGACGAAGGCAGTCGTCGACGTACGTGCGAAGGGCCTTTTCAAACGCTTTAGCCTGCCCCGCAGTCAGTTCCTCGTTGCTGATGGACGGGTCCACGGCACCGTCCAGGACTAGGTGCCCGACGTTCTCAGGGAACAGCGAGGCGTAGGTGGAACCCAGGAAAGTACCGTAGGAATAGCCCAGGTAATTGAGCTTGGCATCGTTGACGACCGCGCGCAGGACGTCCAGGTCTTTGGCAGCACTGACGGTATCAATGTGCTCCAGCACGGGTCCGGTCTTCTCGACGCACTTCTCAGCGAGGGACTTGTTGAAGGCCAAGGCGGCAGCCAGGCCTTGGTCCGTGTCCTTCCGGAATACTTTCTCGCGAGCGGCGTCGCGTTCTGCATCAGACAGGCAGGTGACCGGAGCGGACCGCTTGACGCCGCGGGGGTCGAAGCCCACCATGTCGTAGTTGGCGCGGAGCTTCTCGGTGAAGTGCGTGTTTCCCGCATCCTTGACGAAATCGACGCCGGAGCCGCCCGGACCTCCCGGATTGACCAGGATGGAACCCTTCTTGGTGCCCGTGCTGGGCAATTTGATGGCGGACAGCGTGATGTCGGCGGAGTCCGGTTTGCCATAGTCCAGGGGAACCTTGACCTCAGCACACTGGAACCCGTCCTCGCACGAGGTCCATTTCACGGCCTGTGAGTAGTACTTTTCGAGGCCTTTAGGCGCCGAGGCCGCAATGGACGGGTCAACAGTGCTGGTGCTTGGCTTCGCCGTAGGTGTCGGCAGGAAGGGCAACGAGCAGGCACTGAGCACCAGCAGGGAGGCAAGGGCCAAGCAGAGGGCCGCGAACCCGCGCCGCCTGGCACTCCTGCCCGCAGCAGGCTGGACAGACCGGTCCCTTATAGGGGTACCGGCGGGCCGGCGAGGTGCGGACTTCATGGATTCTCCTATTGCTGGATGAGGCTGGTCGCCATGGACTCGACCGCCAACAGCGGCGCCACGTTGGTGGTGGTAATACGGACACGGGCCTTGTTGATCGCGTCCATCCGGGCGAGGGTCGCTTCCGGGGTGGAGCGGGCGGCGTATTCTTCAAGATCGCTCTTGAGCTCAACGTTGACCAGCTCCACGGCGTTCCCCAATTGGATGATCAGGACATCCCGGTAGAAGGACAACAGATCGGTCAGCGTGCGGTCCAGCGAGTCCGTGATGGAGCGCTTGGCACGGCGTTTTTGGTCGTCCTCAAGCTGCCTCACCTGGCTCCGCATGGACGGTGGCAGGGTGCCCGACTCTGGTGCGCCAAGGCTTGCCAGGAGCGCAATTTTCTCGGCCGCGTCGCGTTCATCATTGGAGCTGTTGGCTTCATCGGTGGCAATCTTGACGAGCTTCTCGGCCATCATCACCGCTGCCGTAACCCCACGGAGTCCCAAGGGGATGCGAACCGTTTCGAGACGGCGTTCGCGGGCGTCCGCGTCCCGGGCGAGGCGGCGGGCAATTCCGATGTGGCTTTGCGCGGCACGGGCAGCCCGGTCCGCGAGTTCGGGATCAATGCCGTCACGCCTTACCAGCAGTGCGGCGACGTCGGAGGCTGGGGGAAGCCGAAGGCTTACGGGACGGCAGCGCGATCGGATGGTAACCAGTACGTCTGCCGGCGATGGGGCGCACAGCATCCAGATAGTACGCGGAGTCGGTTCCTCGATCGCCTTCAACAGGACGTTGGTGGTTCGTTCCGCCATGCGGTCCGCGTCCTCAACGATGATGATCCGCCAACGGCCAGTGGCGGGACGGTCGCCAGCCTTTGAGACAAGTTCGCGGGCTTCGTCAATGGTGATGGTGACTTTTTCGGTCCGTACGAATGTCACATCCGAATGGGTCTCGCCGAGGATCGTGTGGCACGCGGCGCACTCCCCGCAGCCACGCAAAGTGACGTCGTCCTGCTCGCAGTTCAGCGCGGCAGCGAAAGCCTTGGCAGCGTTGGAACGGCCCGATCCCGGAGGGCCGGTGAAGAGCCAGGCATGAGTGAGGCCGGTTTCGCCCTGCGCTGCCTGCTTGAGCTGGGCAACGACCGGCGACTGGCCTTGGAGGTCGTCCCAAACATTCATAGGTGGTTCCCGGAAACACGCTCGCCCAGCCCACGCTCAACCAGCAGGGATTCCACGCGTTCGAGGATCTGCGCGGCCAGCGTCCCAATTTCGGCTTTGGCTGGGAGCACCAAATAACTTGTGGGAGCCGCTGCAGCGAGGTCAAGGAAGGCATGGCGGATTGTGGAATGGAACGCGTCCGGTTCCGATTCCAAACGGTCCTCCGCAGCCGCGCCGGCGGTGCGACGTTCGCGGCCGTCGGAGGGCTCGACGTCGAGCAGTACAGTCAGGTCCGGATGCAGGCCTTCCGTGGCCCATTCGTTGAGGGACAAAACCCCCTCTGCCCCAAGCCCGCGGCCAGCACCTTGATAGGCAACGGACGAGTCAATGTAGCGGTCCGTGATGACCACACGACCGGCTGCAAGCGCCGGGCGGATCACTTGGCTGGCGTGCGCTGCCCGGGCCGCCGCGAACATCAGCGCCTCTGTGCGGGCGTCGATGGTGCCGTGGCCATGGTCCAGGACAAGGGAGCGCAGCTTTTCTCCAATGGGCGTCCCGCCGGGTTCGCGGGTGCGCACCACGGACAGGCCCCTCGATTCGAGGGCGTCGCAGAGCCGGGCAGCCTGGGTGGACTTGCCGGCTCCATCGCCACCTTCGAACGCGATGAAAAGACCGGGGCTCTGAATACTCACCTGTCTAGCCTACCGATCAGGCGCAAACCGTAACCGCTTTCATCCACAGGCTCGCCCACGACTACCCTGAAACCATGAGCCTTTCCGATCAGCGTGCTGCCGATTTGTCCCCGGAAACCGTTGTGGTGGCTGCGGGCCGCCCCGAGCGTAAACATGATGAGCCGGTGAATCCGCCCATCGTCCTGTCCTCCACATATTTTGGAACTGGTTCTCTTGGCGACGGCGATCGCGGCTATGGTCGCTACGCCAACCCCACCTGGGACCCGTTCGAGGACGCCCTGGGCAAGCTGGAAGGCGCTACGCTGCCCGGCTTGCTGTACGCATCCGGGCTCGCTGCCGCCAGCTCGGCCCTCTCTTTGGTACCTGCCGGTGGCGTTGTTGTCATGCCATCCCATAGCTACTCGGGCTCTTTGGTCATGGCGACGGAACTTGCTGAGAAGGGCTTCCTGGACCTACGAATCGTGGACATTACGGACACGGAGGCCGTGAAGGCCGTGATCAGTCCGGAAGATGGCAAAGCCGCGGACATGCTCTGGCTGGAAAGCCCCACCAACCCCATGCTTGGCATTGCCGATGTCCGGGCGCTTACCGACGCCGCCCACGCTGTGGGCGCGACCGTGGTCACAGACAATACTTTCTCCACGCCGTTGGTGCAGCAGCCGCTTAGCCTGGGCTCCGACGTCGTGCTTCACTCCGTGACCAAATACCTGGCGGGCCATTCCGACGTCGTCCTGGGCGCCTTGGTGACCTCCAACGCGGAACTGCGGGCCACGCTCCTCCACCACCGCATCATCCACGGCGGCATCGCCGGCCCGTTCGAAGCATGGCTTGCGCTGCGCGGACTGCGCACCCTCGCCTTGCGGATCGAGCGTTCGCAGGCGTCCGCGGCAGTGCTCGCCGAGCGCCTCAGCACTCATCCGAGGGTAGAGTCCATCCGTTATCCGGGCCTCCCCACGGATCCGGGGCATGAGCGCGCCAAGGACCAGATGAAGGGGTTCGGATCCATCCTGTGCATCCAGATCGCAGGAGACGAAGCCCGCTCTGGCGCCGAGGCTGCCGACGAAATGGTCCGCGCGCTTCAGCTCTGGCTCCCGGCAACATCTTTGGGTGGGGTTGAGTCGCTGATCGAACGTCGACGCCGGCACACGGCTGAACCGGTCAGTGTCCCGGAGAACCTGGTTCGTTTGAGCGTGGGGATCGAGAATGTGGAAGACCTCTGGTCCGATCTCGAGCAAGCACTGAAGTCGCTGGACGGTTAGGCTAAGGGGCGTGGACGGAAAATTCTTGATCGCGATTGTCACCAACGCGGTCTACTTCATCCTTGGCTTGGTGGCCGTTGTTCTTGAACTGTGGGCTTTTGTGGATTGCCTGCGCCACCGGCCGACGCTGTTTGTTGCTGCCTCCAAGCGCACCAAGACGTTCTGGTTGGCCCTCACCGGCGTCGCTTTTGCCATCGGCGCATTGACCCTCTTGAGCGGTGGTAGCGGTCTGGGCCTGTTCGGCATTGCTGCAGTGACCGCGTCCTGCGTATACCTTGCGGACGTCCGTCCAGCAGTCCGCGAAGCAGGCAGCGGCGGCAACCGCAACGTCGGTCCCTACGGACCCTGGTAGAAAAATGCGTGGGTAAAGAACGCTACTTCGGCGCAACCGCGTCCCACGCCACCGTAACTTCACCCAGGCGCCACCGGGAGGGACCATCCTGAAGCGGCCACCCGGCGTCGCGCAGTAAGCGGCACATTCCCGTCCAGCGCTGCCGGTTGCCGAACGATGCCAGAGGCGCGACCTCCAGCCATGCCTTGTCCATGGCCCGCAGGAATGCATGGATGGGTTCGCCTGGCACATTCCGGTGGATAAGGGCCTTGGGCAGCCGCTCGGCCACTTCCGAGGGCAGCTCAAAACTGCCGAACCGCACCGAGAAACTAAGGCTCAGGGGTCGATCCCGGTCCAAGGCCACCCACGTGACGCACCGGCCGATCTCATCGCAGGTGCCATCGATGAACAGGCCGCCCGGAGCCAAGCGGGACTGAACCAGGCCCCAGATCCCGGCCACGTCCGCCTCCTCATACTGGCGGAGAACGTTAAAGGCCCGCACAAGTATGGGGTCTCCGGGAATGGGCACTTCGAAACCACCTATGTGGAAGCTGAGCCCGGGGCGTTCCAGCGCCTTGGCCGTACGCACCCGGTCAGGCTCAATTTCGATCCCGCAGACGCGCACATCCGAACGGACGGCCTGGAGCCGTTCAAACAGTTCGACGGCGGTGGCTGGCGAGGCGCCATAGCCCAGGTCTACAACCAAAGGGTCGACGGCGGCGCGCAGCCGCCACGCCTGCGGCCCGGCGAGCCACCGATCCAAGCGACGCATACGGTTCGGATTGGTGGTACCGCGGGTGACGTTGCCAACAGGTTTCCCACTTCGACTGCGGGAAGTACTGACCCGTTCCGCTTTTTGCACCACGGCCCCCACTTTATCCTGCAACCCGGGGTCACTTACGGCCCATGCGGAGCCGCTTTATGGGCCGTAAATGACCCCGCGTTGAGAAACGTAACGCCCGGCAAGGCACAGGACCCCTCGGCTAGGATGAAAACCATGACTTACAAGCTGATTCTGCTGCGCCACGGCCACAGCGACTGGAACGCCAAGAACCTGTTCACCGGTTGGGTGGACGTAGACCTGAACGACCAAGGCCGCGCGGAAGCAGTGCGCGGTGGGGAACTCCTGGTTGAGAACAACATCCTCCCGGACATCCTGTACACCTCGCTCCTGAAGCGCGCCATCAACACCGCCAACATGGCCTTGGACAAGGCCGACCGCGGCTGGATCCCGGTCAAGCGCGACTGGCGCCTCAACGAGCGCCACTACGGTGCGCTGCAGGGCAAGGACAAGGCCCAGACCCTCGCCGAATTCGGCGAAGAGCAGTTCATGGAATGGCGCCGCAGCTACGACACCCCGCCGCCGCCCCTGTCCGATGACAGCGAATTCTCGCAGGCGCACGACGTCCGCTACAAGGACCTCGGCGACGCCCTTCCGCGCACCGAATGCCTCAAGGACGTCCTTGTCCGCCTCCTCCCGTACTGGGAATCGGACATCAAGGAAGACCTCAAGGCCGGCAAGACCGTCCTGGTGACCGCGCACGGCAACTCCCTGCGCGCCTTGGTTAAGCACCTTGACGGCATCAGCGATGACGCCATTGCAGGACTGAACATCCCCACGGGCATCCCGCTGGTCTACGAACTGGATGAAGACTTCCAGCCGATCAACCCGGGCGGCACGTACCTGGACCCCGAGGCCGCAGCAGATGCGATCCTGGCTGTAGCGAACCAGGGTAAGAAGTAAGTTCTCCGCTACTGCCGCGGCGGCTGCTCGGTCGTTCCTCCCTTAGACGCAGCCCGCCCGCGGCACCAGCTACGTAGTGTGTTAACGACGGCGGCCGGTCACCTCTCAGGTGACCGGCCGCCGTCGTTGGTTATGCGGGGACCCGCTAGAAGCCCTCAGGCTGCCATTCGCCCGTGACGAGGTACGTGACCTTGCGGGCAACGGAGACGCCGTGGTCGGCGAAGCGCTCGAAGTAGCGGCTGGCCAGTGCCACATCCACCGTGGTGGAAGCAGTCTCGTTCCAGGCGGGGGAAGCGATCGCCTTGAAGACGCTGAGGTGGAGGTCGTCCACGGCGATGTTGATCTTGAGGATGTCGCGCGCCACCTCAAGGTTGCGGGTCTCGAGGAGTTCGGTGACCTTGGCCGTGATGTCGATGTCGTGCTGCGCCATCGCCTTGAAGGTCTGGGTCAGGGACGTCGGAATGACGGTTGCGGGGTAGCGGAGGCGCGCCAGCTGCGCCACATGGCGGGCGAGGTCACCCATGCGCTCCAGCGATGCGCTCATACGGAGCGAACCAACAATCATGCGCAGATCGCTGGCAACGGGGCCTTGCAAAGCCAAGATGTCGATGGCCCGTTCGTCGAGGCTGTTCTGCAGGAAGTCGATGCGTGCGTCTGCCGCGATGACGTCTTGGGCAAGATCGACGTCGGCGCCTTCGAAGGCCGTAGTGGCGTTCGTGATTGCTTCGTGAACCAGTTTGGAAATCTCGACGAGGTCGTCACCGACCTGGGTGAGCTCCTCCTGAAAAACCTTGCGCACTAAGGCGTCCTTTCCTTGGAAATCCTGTCCCATGCTGGGTGCGGATTTCAAAAACAATTGGCAGTCCAACCAGTAACTGTGTCAGGAGCCAGTGAACGGTTGCGCACCTTTAGATGAACGTTAGTTGAACCGCCCCCGTTTGGCATCGGATCAACACTTTGGCGTGATTCCAGAGCATAAGCTGGACACGTGGATCCGTTGCTTATAGGTGTCGTTGCAGGCTTGGTTGGCCTGTCGCTGGGCGTCTTTGGCATGCTCGCTTTCAGGATCAGCGAACGGCAGCGCAGGATCGTGGACCTGGATGTTACCGAACCCCTGCTTCCGGAAGGTGCAGCGGAGGTGCTTGCCGTCGTCGGGCGCGCATTTGTGGTGGTCGATGCGATCGATGGCGTGGTCCGCGCGAGTCCGGCAGCGTACGCCTACGGTCTGGTTCGGGGCCACACCGTGGTTCACAAGCAGCTCCTGGACATGACCGCAAAGGTTCGCCGCGATGGCGTGATTCTGGAGGAACAGTACGAACTTCCCCGGGGGCCTCTCGGCAAGGGCACCATCGTGGTCCAGGTGCGGGCAGCAATGCTCGGCTGGGAGTACATCCTGCTGCTCGCCGATGACCGAACCGAGATCACACGCACCGAGGAGATCCGCAACGACTTCGTGGCCAACGTTTCCCATGAACTCAAGACGCCGGTGGGTGCTATTTCGCTCCTGGCCGAGGCATTGGAAGCCTCGCCTGACGACGAAGAAGCCGTGCGTCGCTTCGCCAAACGCATGCATAAGGAATCCGGACGCCTCGCAGCGTTGGTCCAGGACATCATTGAGCTTTCCCGGCTTCAGGGCGCAAATGTTGCCCAGCAAGGCCACACGGTGGACATCAACACGGTGATTAGTGAGGCAGTGGACCGCTCGCAGCTCCCGGCAGAGAGCAAGAACATCCAGATTGTTGTGGGAGGCCATTCAGACTCCCTGGTGTTCGGTGACAGGGACCTGCTGGTCACCGCCCTGCGCAACCTCATCGACAACGCCATCCGCTACTCGCCGGAGAACACCCGGGTAGGCGTCGGAGTCCGGACCCGGGAGGGCGTGGTCGCTATCTCAGTCACGGACCAGGGCGAGGGTCTGACCCCGGAGGACCAGGAACGGGTCTTCGAACGTTTCTACCGGGTGGACGCTGCACGCTCCCGGCATACCGGTGGCACTGGCCTGGGCCTCAGCATCGTCAAGCACGTTGTGTCCAACCATGGTGGCGAGGTCACTGTGTGGTCCCAGCCTGGTCAAGGCTCAACGTTCACCATCCGGTTGCCTGAGATGGAAGGCCAGGACGACGACGCCGGCCTCCCGAGTCATGCTGCCTCCACTGCCGGGTCCGCGGAGCTACCAGCGACGGGTGTTGCCGCCGTCGAAAGCCAGCACACCACCCAGCAACCGCATCACGCGAATTAACCGCAACACGCGAATAAACAAGTGGGCGCCGGCGGCGCCCAAGAGCAAGGAGCCAGCGCTTGAGCAGGATTTTGATAGTGGAGGACGAGGAGTCCTTCAGCGACCCCCTGTCCTACCTTTTGGGCAAAGAGGGTTTCGACGTCGAGGTAGTGGATAACGGCACTGACGCCTTGGTGGAATTCGACCGGAACGGTGCCGACCTCGTCCTGCTGGACCTCCAGCTGCCAGGAACACCGGGGACGGAAGTGTGCCGTCAACTGCGCCAGCGTTCCAGCGTGCCGGTCATCATGTTGACCGCCAAGGACTCGGAGATCGACAAAGTGGTTGGCTTGGAGCTGGGTGCCGACGATTACGTCACCAAGCCGTACTCCTCCCGCGAACTCGTGGCGCGTGTGCGCGCAGTGCTCCGCAGGCAGGGTGAGCCTGAGGAGCTGATCACCTCCACCGTGCAGGCCGGACCCGTCCGGATGGATATCGAACGCCACGTGGTGAGCGTGAACGGCGAGCAGGTATCACTGCCGTTGAAGGAATTTGAACTCCTTGAAATGCTGCTGCGCAATTCCGGACGTGTGCTCACCCGGGGCCAGCTGATTGACCGCGTGTGGGGTTCGGACTATGTGGGTGATACCAAGACGCTTGATGTCCACGTAAAGCGCCTGCGTAGCAAGATTGAGCCGGATCCGTCCGTTCCGAGGTACCTGGTCACTGTGCGTGGGCTGGGGTACAAGTTCGAGCCGTAAAGCTTCAATCAGCACAACGACGAAGGAAGGGTTCCGCCGCAGCGGAACCCTTCCTTTGTTGTCTTACTTGAAGCGTGCCCGCTAGTGGCCGGCTGCTGCGGATTCGGTGGCCGTCGGCGTGGCAGTCGAGGTTGCCGTGGACGTCGGCGTGGCGCTCGAAGAGGGCAGGTACTCCTTGTACTCCGGGAGCGTGCCGTCAACTACGGGAACGTTGAGGGTAGCGGAGTCAGAACCACTGCGAATGGTTACCGGGCTCAGTCCGCCGGGCTTGGTGCCAGCGGTGCTAAGGACCGCAGCGTCAGCCTCTTTGTTCAGGTACGTCTCTGAATTTGCCTTAACGGGAATCTCAGTCTGGGATCCGTTTGCACCACTGATGGTCAGGGTTGCATCCGAGTTGGACTTGTTGAACACCGCGCCGATCACGCGGCCGGGCTGGTTCTCGCCGGAAGCGACTATCAGCATGTTGCGCAGCTCCAGCTGGCCGAGATCTGCTCTGACCCCGTCCGATGCTGAATACTGGTGGGAAGTCTGCTGGGCGTTGACGAAGCCGCAGCCGGTAACGGACAGAAGACCGACGCCGATTGCAGCCGCCGCAATTGCCAGCTTGCCGCGCTGGACAGTGTTCATCGCAGAATTGCGCACGACACCTACTCCTCAAGAGTCATTGGAAACTTTTCAGCCATAGCCTATCGGCAAACCAGCCGAAACAAGGATTCGAGAAGGCTTTATGGCGTACGCGACGGGGAAGGTCCGACGCGCAACTTGCCTCGCTGAAGCATCTTTCCTGGCCCACGTCAAGGGGTATCGCGAGCTCGTTTGGGGCCTATTTCCCTTTATTGGCGCGGCAGGACGGGCCGTCGGGTGCCAGTCGTATGCCTTAATCGTGATAGACTAGTCTGCGGGAAAGGGGAAAGTCCACATGGTTTTTGAGGTCGGCGAGACAGTAGTTTACCCTCACCACGGTGCAGCAAAAATTGAGGAAATCAAGATGCGCACCATCAAGGGCGAAGAGAAGATGTATCTCAAGCTCAAGGTGGCTCAGGGTGATCTGACCATTGAAGTTCCAGCAGAGAACGTTGACCTTGTTGGGGTCCGGGACGTAGTGGGCAAAGAAGGCTTGGAGCACGTATTTGACGTTCTCCGCGCCGAGTTCACGGAAGAGCCTACCAACTGGTCGCGTCGTTACAAGGCAAACCTGGAGAAGCTTGCTTCGGGCGATGTCATCAAGGTGGCGGAGGTCGTTCGCGATCTTTGGCGTCGTGATCACGATCGCGGCCTTTCCGCAGGTGAGAAGCGCATGCTGGCCAAGGCGCGGCAGATTCTGATTTCAGAACTGGCCCTGGCTGAGAAGACAGACGAAGAGAAGGCAGCAAGCGTTCTTGACGAGGTCTTGGCTTCCTAAGAATTGATCCCCGGTGGTGCGAAAGCGCCGCCGGGTTTCTTTTTGCCACAAAGTACTCTTGTCACCATGAGTATTCCTTCCAAGCGCGCTGTTACGGCGGTGATCGTGGTTGCTGCCGGTTCGGGCGAACGCCTCGGTTACGGCATGCCAAAGGCCAAAGTTCCGCTGGGTGGCGAAACCATCCTGATGCACGCACTGCGTGGCGTCGTCGCTGCCGACGTCGCGCGCCAGATCTGCGTGGCCCTACCCAAGGGGGATGCGGAACTCCGCCAACTGATTGCTGACTTCACTGTTGAACTGGTGGACGGTGGCCCGGAAGTGACTGTCGTCGACGGCGGGTCCACCCGTGCGGATTCCGTCCGCGCCGCTCTGGCTGCTTTGGAGGACGGCACCGAAGCCGTGCTCGTACATGATGCCGCCCGTGCCCTCACCCCCGAGCGCGTGTTCCAGCGCGTCGCCGACGCTTTGGCTTCCGGCGCCAAGGCCGTCATTCCAGCCATGCCCGTGGTGGACACCATCAAGACTGTGGCCCAGACTGGCGCTTCGGATTCTGCCATCGCCCCGGAAATTGTCACGGGGACAGCGCCCCGGGAACAGCTCAGGGCAGTCCAGACTCCACAGGGTTTCGAGCTCGCCACGTTGCGCCGTGCGCACGACGCCGCAGAGCTCTTTGATGACAAACAGGCCGCCGCAGTCACCGATGACGCCATGCTGGTTGAGCTTCTGGGCGTTCCGGTCCACGCCGTCCGCGGGGCCAGCCAGTCGCTGAAGATCACCACTCCGCTGGATCTCATCATCGCCGAGGGCCTCCTCGAGGGCCCCCTTGGAATGCGCTGGGTGGAAGGATGATGGCGTCTCAGCAAGCTGCAAGCCGTCCCACCCACCTGGTCCTGCCCCGTACAGGGATCGGCGTCGACGTGCACGCGTTCGCGCCGGAGGACGATCCCCAGCCGCTTTGGTTGGGTGGCCTCTTTTGGGAAGGCGAACGGGGGCTGTCCGGACATTCCGACGGCGATTGCGTCGCCCATGCAGCTGCCGATGCCCTGTTTTCCGCCTGTGGAATCGGTGACCTTGGTACCCACTTCGGCACAGACCGTCCCGAGTTGGCCGGCGCCTCCGGGGTAAAGCTCCTCGGTGAGGCCGCACGGATTGTCAGGGCCGCAGGGTTCGAGATCGGCAATGTCGCCGTCCAGTTCGTAGCCAACCGGCCCAAGTTCGGACCCCGCCGCGAAGAATCCCAAAGGGTGCTGAGTGAAGCCGCGAACGCACCCGTCAGCGTCACGGCCACCACCAGCGATGGCTTGGGATTCACTGGCCGAGGCGAAGGAATTTCTGCGGTTGCCACCGCCCTCGTTTACCCTGAGCCCGGCGCAACCGAGCCGGGTTCCACTGAAGGCGGGCTGAATGACTAAGGCGCATTCCGGCGTCGTGCGTTCCGCCGTGCTGCTATCCGCGAGTGTGGCTGCAGCCCTCCTGCTCGGTGGCTGTGCAGCGACGCCGAAGATGGATGTGAAGGCCAGTTGCGAGTTCCTCAACAACGACACCTTCAAGCCCGACGGCAATCAACAGCAGCAGTCCAAGCAGATCGCTGCCCACTATCACGAGATCGCAGACAAGCTGGCTCCGGAAATTGGCGATCCCATCAAGGAGATGGCCGCCATCATGGACAAAGCCGCCGCTTCCTCGCTCGGGGCAACCACCCAGGAACAGCAACAGCAGTTGACCGTGCACTTCAACAAAATCGGCGAATACTGCAAGTAGGCAAGTCATGCCGCGTCATCGGCTAATCTGGAGCGGTGACCCTGCGCTTCTATGACACCGCCTCCGCCGAAGTCCGCGACTTCGTTCCCCTCGAACAGGGCAAGGCCAGCGTGTACTACTGCGGGGCTACTGTTCAGGGGATGCCGCATGTGGGGCACGTCAGGTCCGCCATCGCGTTTGATCAACTGACGCGCTGGCTCGAATTCCGCGGCCTCCGCGTCACGGTGGTGCGCAACGTCACGGACATCGATGACAAAATCCTCGCCAAGTCCGAGCAATCCTTTGGCCCGGACTGGGCTGACGAGCCGACGGCGCGGAAAGACGAGGAGTGGTGGGCTTTGGCTTACCGCTACGAGCAGGAATTCGAGAACGCCTACGAATCCCTCGGTGTCCAGCGGCCGACGTACGAGCCCCGCGCCACCGGGCACATCCCGGAAATGCACGCGCTGATCCAGCGGCTGATCGACCGCGGGCATGCCTACCCCGCGCTGGATGATTCCGGGGATGTCTACTTCGATGTCCGCTCCTGGAGCAAGTACGGTTCGCTGACGCGCCAGAACATCGATGACATGCAGGGCGCTCCCGACGCCGACCCCCGCGGTAAGCGGGATCCGCGCGACTTCGCGCTGTGGAAGGGTTACAAAGACGGCGAACCCCTCACCGCCAAATGGGAATCCCCTTGGGGAGCCGGACGTCCAGGGTGGCACCTGGAATGCTCCGCCATGGTTACCAAATACCTGGGCACGCGCTTCGATATCCATGGTGGGGGATTGGACCTTCGGTTCCCGCACCACGAAAACGAGATGGCACAGTCCCAGGCTGCAGGGGACGAATTCGCCAATTTCTGGATGCACAACGGCATGGTCACGTACGAGGGCGAAAAAATGTCCAAGTCGATCGGCAACACGGTGAGTCCCGCCGAAATGCTTGATTTGGCCTCGCCCCGGGTTGTCCGTTATTACCTTGGGCAGGCCCACTACCGTTCTGTGTTGGACTATCGGCCTACGTCGCTGCAGGAAGCAGCCGCCGCCGTCGAACGCATTGATGGCTTCATAGCCAAGGCCGCCGCGAAGGTGGGGCAGCAAGCCACTGAGCCGAACAGCTATACCGAGGGTGCGCAGGCTGCGATGCCGGCCGCCTTCGTGGCCGCCATGGACGATGACCTCAACGTCCCGCAAGCGCTCGGCGTTCTCCATGAGACCGTTCGGGCCGGCAACACCGCCTTGGCTGCCGGTGATCTGGACGCCGTAAAAGACGCTCTCTCCAGCGTCCACGCCATGACAAGTGTCCTTGGCCTGGATTCCGTGAAGCGCCCGGAGGCCGTGCAAAGCCGCGAACACGCGGCCCTCGAGGTCCTCGTGGAAGCGCAGCTTGAGGCTCGTGCCGCGGCCAGGGCCAACAAGGACTGGGCCGCGTCCGACGCCATCCGCGACACACTCTCGGCCGCCGGAGTCGTCGTCGAAGATGGTGCGGACGGCGCTACCTGGAGCCTGAAACGCGACTGACAAACCGCCGCCGCCGCCGAATTGCATTGGGTCAGTAGACTGGAATGCAGACTCATTAATTTCAAGCAAGGTGGACAGAATGGCCAACCACGGTCGCCCGGGTGCAATCCGCAAGAGCAAGAAGGGCCCCTCCACGGGTACCGGAGGCCACGGTCGCAAGGCCCTCGAAGGCAAGGGGCCCACCCCTAAAGCCGAGGACCGGACCTACCACAAGGCATACAAGAACAAGCAGCTCTCGGAGCGTTCGGCCGCCAAGCGCGGTCCAGCACGCCCGGGTACCGGTGCTCGCTCCGGCCCCAAGGGTCGCGCAACTGAAGAGCTGGTCACCGGCCGCAACTCGGTTGTGGAAGCGCTGCGCGCCGGCATCCCTGCCAAGGCCCTCCACGTTGCCATCCGCATCGAAATGGACGACCGCGTCAAGGAGTCCCTCAAACTTGCAGCTGAACGCGGCATCCCGCTTCTGGAAACCGGCAAGCCCGAACTGGACCGCATGACCGAGGACGCAGTTCACCAGGGCCTGGTGCTGCAGATCCCGCCGTACGAGTACGAGGACGCTTACGACCTCGCAGAGACCACTATCGCCAAGTGGAAGAAGGGGCATATCTCCAACGCCCCGATCTTCGTGGCGCTCGACGGCATCACCGATCCCCGCAACCTCGGTGCGATCATCCGTTCCGTCTCCGCGTTCAGCGGCCACGGTGTCATCGTCCCCGAGCGCCGGTCCGTCGGCGTCACGGCATCGGCATGGAAGACCAGTGCCGGCGCAGCGGTCCGCGTACCCGTGGCCCGCGCGTCCAACCTGAACAACGCGCTCAAGCAGTTCAAGAACATGGGCATCTACGTCCTCGGACTTGATGGCGACGGCGACGTCTCGCTGCCCGACCTCACCGTAGCGACCGAGCCGGTCTGCATCGTGGTCGGGTCCGAAGGCAAGGGCCTTAGCCGGCTCGTGCGCGAAAACTGCGACCAGATCGTCTCGATTCCCATCGACTCCGCCATGGAATCGCTCAACGCATCCATGGCCGTGGGTATCTCGCTGTACGAAGTGTCGAGGCAGCGTTCCGCGTAATCCTCAGTAAGGCGCCGCAAGCGCCATCCTCCGTGTGCTGCTCCTCTGTCGCTGTGACGCACGCTTCCGGATGGCCCCAGCGGCGCCCTTGGATGCTCTCTCACTTCCCGGCGGTTTTTGGCCGATGCTTTCTCATATCCTGACTGTTTTGGGCAAACGCTCTCTCACTTCATGCTGGTGGGGGAGCGTTTGCTGTTCTCTGGAATGACGACGACGGCGGCTCCGGCTCGAGCGGTCCGGTCCGCTTTGGGAGGGGAAGTGAGAGAAGATCCGCCCGAAACCCGCAGGATGTCAGAGAACATCCGCCCGAAACCCGCAGGATGTGAGAGAAGATCAGAAGTCGCGGCGGTTGGCCAGGACCGGGAGCTTTTGGCGGGCTTCTTCCACCACGGCAGGGTCGATGTCGGCGAAGAGGAGGCCGGGTTCGCCGTCGAGGGCTTCAAGGACCTGCCCAAAGGGGGACACGACGGCGGAGTACCCGACGCCCGTGGGCGCGGTGCCTTTCGCTTCGATGCCCTGGGTAGCAGGATCTCCTTGGCCGCAGGCAAGAACGAACGTGGTGGTATCCACCGCGCGGGCGCGGGAAAGGAGCTGCCATTGATCGGCCTTGCCCGGTCCGGCTCCCCACGATGCAGCCACGATGTTTACCACGGCTCCGCGCAACGCGTTGGCTGTGAACAATGCGGGGAAACGGATGTCGTAGCAGGTGGCCAAGCCAAAGGTGACGCCGCCGACGTCGAACGTCACTGGGTCTGTTCCCGCCTCAACCGTGTCCGACTCCGCGAAGCCGAACGCGTCAAAGAGATGTATTTTGTCGTAGCTGGTCTCCACGCCGGGTCCGGTGGCAAGTAGAGTGTTGCGCACGCGGCGCCCGCCGGAATCCGAAGCGGAGCCTGGCGTGAACATGCCAGCCACGATCACCAACTGAAGTTCGTCAGCGAGCTCGCGCACCCGGCCCGCCCAAGGGCCATCGAGGGGTTCGGCGATGTCCAGGAGGGAGTTACCGAACGCGCGCATCATTGCTTCGGGAAAAACGACAAGCTCCGCGCCGCCCTCCTTGGCACGGCGGGCGTACTCTTCCAGAAGCCGCAGATTGTCGGCCAGGTCCCGGCCAGTGATGACTTGAGCGAGTGCAACGCGCACGATTGAACCTCCAGTTCTGTCAGTCCCAGTATGGCAAGGCTGCGGCCAACACACAGCCGCAGCGACACATTCGGGGGAGCCGATACAAGTGTGCTGCTGCCCGGGCTGAAGCGTTCCAGCACGTGAGCGGCCGGGAACGACGGCCGCGGCCGGTGCTTGCCGGAAATTTGACGTGGTGCGCGCCGTCACACGGGCGGTCGACTCAGCACTCATCAGGTATGGAACTAAACTTGCAAGCAATGGTTATGCCTATTTTGGACCCAGCAGCCGCCCTGGATGCTTCGCGCCCCAGGCCCATCGGACTGAGCAAGCCCCAGCCCGACTTCTTTGATGACGTCACCCAGCAGACAGACAATGTCAACGTTGCAGTGTTTGCTCCGGACCTGGAACGCGTTGAAATCGCCTACCAGGCCCCGGGGGATGGTTGGCGGGTTCACACCCTTCCCAATCTGGAGGACGGTGTGCACTTTGGCATCGTCAGCGGCATGCCGCCAGGCACACGGTACGGTTTCCGCGCTGCTCCCCCTGAGGGCGGGCTGCCGATGTCAGTACCGGCAGTGGATATTGAGGACGACGGCGAACAGTCCCTGTTGCTGGATCCCTATGCTCGTGCAGTGGATCAGCGGGGCGAATTCCTAACGAGCGTCCACATGGCAACGGATTTCGACTGGGGCGATGACGCGCCGCCGCGGACTCCGATGCGTACGTCCGTAATCTACGAAGCCCACGTCCGTGGTCAGACGATGCTTCACCCGGACATTCCGGAACACCTCCGCGGCACCTATGCCGGCATGGCACACCCAGTGATGATCCAGCATCTAACTGAGCTTGGAATCACTGCGGTGGAACTCCTGCCCATCCACTTCCACCTGGACGAGTCACACCTCCAGGATCTGGGCATGACGAACTACTGGGGATACAACACCGCGGCCTTCTTTGCCCCGCACTCCGACTACGCCACTGAGGCTGCGCGGAACGCCGGTCCCCACGCTGTGCAGGACGAGCTCAAGGGCATGATCAAGCTGCTCCACGCCGCTGGCATCGAGGTCATCCTGGACGTGGTCTACAACCACACCGCGGAAGCGGGACCGGACGGGCCTGCGCTGAGTTTCCGCGGCCTCGCGGAGAAGCGCTACTACCGGCACGATGCGCATGGAAGGTATCTGGATACCACCGGGTGCGGCAACACCCTGGATTTCAGTGATCCCGTGGTGGTGGACCTTGCCTTGGATTCCCTGAGGTATTGGGTGAATGACTTCCACGTGGACGGCTTCCGCTTCGACCTCGCCGTGACATTATGCCGGGACGCCGGCAACCAATTCGATCCCAACCATCCCTTCCTGCGGGCCATTGCCGAGGATCCGGTCCTGTCAGAGGTCAAGCTCATCGCCGAGCCTTGGGACGTGGGTTACGGCGGGTGGCAGACAGGGCGGTTCCCTCAGGGATGGTCCGATTGGAACGATCATTTCCGCGACGGCGTCCGGCGCTTCTGGCTGTCAGACCGTGCCGCGATTGAGGCCGGCGGCCAAGGCGGCTCAGTCGCGTCGCTGGCTGAGCTGATGGCGGGTTCGGCGAGCCTGTTCGCGCCGTCCGGCCGCACGCGCTTGGCCTCGGTCAATTTCATCACGGCACACGACGGCTTCACGCTCAAGGACCTGGTGAGCTACGACCGAAAGCACAACGAGGCCAACGGTGAGCAGAACCGCGATGGCCATGGAGATAACCGCAGCTACAACCATGGTTTTGAAGGCCGCAGCGAGAACGAGGAAATCGTGGCGGCCCGCGCGCTGTCCATTCGGAACCTCATGGCCACTCTATTGTTGTCCTTCGGCGTCCCCATGATCACCGCCGGCGATGAGCTGGGCCGGACCCAGCAGGGCAACAACAACGCCTATTGCCAGGACAACCCGACGGCGTGGCTGGACTGGAGCAGGACCCAGGAAGCCAACGCCATGTTCCAAACCACCAGGGAGCTTGTCAGGCTTCGCCGGTGGTTCCTGCGCCACCAGCCCGAGAGCTTCCCCGCCCACGCGAATGATTCCAGCCTGCAATGGTTCGACGACAAGGGAAAGCGCATGACGCCCGCGCGTTGGAATGATCCCAACGCGCGCTCCATTCAGCTCCTGATGGGTCATGAGGACAGCGAAATCCGTGGCTTGATAGTGGTGAACGGCAGCAACCAGGACGTGAAGATGGTGCTCCCCGAGATCCTCAGTGAAACGGGCATCGGCAAGCGTATGTTCGAACTCCGGTTCACAACCTCGGTGCTGCATGAACGCCGGAAAGGTGCGCTGGTGGCGTCGGGCGAGCGGGATATCCTGCAGGCCAACACCATCAACATTTACCGCACCTAGGAGTTCCCCGCATGAAACGGAGCAGCAGCAAGCTGCTGGCCTTCGCAGCCCTGGTGATTGCCGTCGTCGCGCTTGTGGTCGCAATGGTGGGCGGCCCGCTGACCGCCACCCAGGAAACGTCAAGCACCCAAACCACGACGGCGGAGCCTGGCTCCGCGTCAACCCCGCCGTCCGTGGCAAACCCCTCTGCGCTGCCCACGATCAACGCCTCGCAGCTTCCCAGGGAAGCGCAACGGACGCTTGCCCTGATTGCGAAAGGCGGGCCTTATCCCTATGACAGGGACGGCGTGAATTTCGGTAACTTCGAGGGACTCCTGCCCAAGAAGTCCAGCGGATTCTACAAGGAATACACGGTCCCTACGCCTGGCGAGTCGGACCGCGGCGCCCGCCGGATCATTGTTGGCAAGGACACGGCCAAGTACTACACCGCTGACCATTACGATTCGTTCAAGTTCATCGTCGAAGGCAAGTAGGAGCCCATGAAGATCTATTCCGCAGACACCTGGACCATCGAAGAACTTCAGGACCAGGTGGCAGACGCCGGGCGCAGGACCGTCCTCGTCCCGCCGGCAACAACGAAATCGGGCGTCCTGGAGGTCTTTGGCCAGGTCCTGGACTTCCCTGAGTACTACGGCGTGAATCTGGACGCCCTCAATGACTCCCTGCATGACTTCGCTGATGCCCTGTCCGACGACGACGGCACTCCTGTCACGATGATCTGGCAAGTCCCAGCGGCCTACCGAACCGACCGCTCCTTCGGCGTGGTCTGCGAAATCCTCCAAGACGCCGAGCGCTACGCAGGCCGCGACCTCGCAGTGATCGCGGTTTTCGAAAACTGAACTGCATAAGCCATCCGCTAAGGAGTCCAAACAAAACGCCGGATGTCAGTTATCCGGAAGCGTGCGTCAAAGCGACGAAGGAGCAGCACGCGGAGGATGACTGACATCCGGCGGATGTCGTGTGGTTGGGTTTACGCGTTCGCGATCAATCCCAGTTCTGCTTTGGAAGCCAGCGCCGAGTGCTTCGGGAACACGCGGACGGTGTAGCCGAAGGATCCTGAACGGTTGATGACGAGGTCGCCGTGGAAGAGGTGGCGCCCGCCGCCGAGGTTCTCCAGGGAGTCCAGTTCCGCTACGACGATGTCCTCAAGCTCATCGGATTCCTCGGCACGACCGAACGCGACCTCCACGGAGACGTCGTCGGGGGTCAGGTTGTGAAGGGCCACGTACGCGTTGACCTGCAGGGTGTCGCCGACCTGGGGTTCTTCGGACACGCCAACCGAGTCGACGTGTTCCACTACGACCTCAGGCCAGGCGCTGCGGACCTTGGAGGTCCAGGCCGCGAGTTCCTTGGCTTCCTTGAATGATTCAGCGGTGGCCCGGCGCCCGGCTACTGCTGCGGGGCAGTACAGGTTGTTGACGTAGTCGTGGAGCATGCGTTCGGCTGAGACTGCCGGGCCCAGGTTTGCCAGGGTGTGCTTGATCATGGACACCCAGTGGGTGGGCACGGTCTCGCGGCTGGATTCGGAGGGTCCTGCTGCGCCGGCGCCTTGGGCCACGGTGGTCCCGTAGAAGCGCGGTGCCACCTGGGTTTCCAGCAGCTCGTAGAGTGCGGAAGCTTCAATGTCGTCGCGTTCATCGGCGGATGCGCCGTTGTTGGCTGTGGGGATCGCCCACCCGTTTTCGCCGTCGTACATTTCGTCCCACCAGCCGTCCAGGACGGAGAGGTTGAGCGAGCCGTTGATGGCTGCCTTCATCCCGGATGTGCCGCAGGCTTCCAGCGGCCGCAGGGGGTTGTTGAGCCAGACGTCGCAGCCGGGGAAGAGGGTGCGGGCCATGGCGATGTCGTAGTTCGGGAGGAACACGATCCGGTGGCGTACCTCGGGGTCGTCGGTGAACCGGACCAGGTCCTGGATCATTTTCTTGCCCGCGTCATCTGCCGGGTGCGATTTGCCTGCGATGACCAGCTGGATGGGGTGTTTGGGGTTCAGCAGGAGGGCCTTCAGACGCGCGGGGTCGCGCAGCATGAGCGTGAGCCGCTTGTACGTGGGCACCCTTCGGGCGAAGCCGATGGTCAGCACGTCCGGATCCAGTACGCTGTCCGTCCAGCCAAGCTCGGCGTCGGCGGCACCTCGTGTTTTCCAGGAGGCGCGCAAGCGGCGGCGGACGTCGTCCACGAGCTGGGTGCGCAGTTCCCTGCGGAGCCCCCAGACGTCCTCGTCACTGACGTTGTAGGCGAGGTCCCAACGGCCCAGGGCTTCGGCTTCTGCACCGAACTGCTGCCGTGCCAAGGAGGATATCTTTGGGTCCACCCAGGTTGGAACGTGCACGCCGTTGGTCACGGACGTGATGGGGATTTCGGAGTGGTCGAATCCTGGCCAGAGACCGGAGAACATTTCCCGCGAAACCACGCCGTGCAGCTTGGCTACCCCGTTGGCACGCTGCGCGAGGCGCAGGCCCATGACTGCCATGTTGAAGACGGAGGGGTTGCCGCCGTCGTAGTTTTCCCGGCCGAGTTCCAGGATCCGGTCCACGGGCACCGCGGGGGCGAGCCCGGCTTCGAAGAAGTGCTTGATCTGGAGGGCCTCGAAACGGTCGATGCCTGCCGGTACGGGGGTGTGCGTGGTGAAGACGGTGGATGCACGTCCCGCTGCGAGGGCTTCGTCCCAGGTGAGGGGATCATTGGGGTCAGACATCGCTTCCTGGATGCGTTCGATTCCCAGGAATCCTGCATGGCCTTCGTTCGTATGGAAGACCTCCGGCGCGGGCGTGCCCGTCAGTTCCTGGTAGACGCGCAGGGCTTTGACGCCGCCCATGCCCAGCAGCAGTTCCTGCTGGAGTCGGTGATCGCCGCCACCGCCGTACAGGCGGTCGGTGATGCCGCGCGCGGCTTCGTCGTTGGAGGGGACGTTGGAGTCCAGCAGCAGCAGCGGAACGCGTCCGACGTCGGCACGCCACACATGCGCGTGAAGCTCGCGGCCGTTGGGAAGCGGAAGCGAAATGTGCACCGGTTTGCCGGGAACGCCGTCCTTGGAGGGCTGGCGCAGAAGCGTCAACGGCAGCCCGTCCGGGTCCAGCACCGGATACGTTTCCTGCTGCCAGGCGTCACGGGACAGGGACTGCTTGAAGTAGCCGGCCTGGTAAAGGAGCCCGACGCCGATCAACGGGACACCGAGGTCCGATGCGGCTTTGAGGTGGTCACCGGCAAGGATGCCCAGGCCACCGGAGTACTGGGGAAGAACCTCGGTAATGCCGAATTCCGGCGAGAAGTAGGCGATGCAAGCCGGGGCTTCTTCACCCAGGCCCTGGTACCAGCGCGGCTCACTGAGGTAGCGGTCCAGATCGGCTGCTGCTTCCTGTACCCGGTTAACGACTTCGCCGTTGTTGGCCAGGTCCTGCAGTTGCTCCCTGCTGATGGACCCCAGGAGGGCGATGGGGTCATGCTGCGCGGCCTCCCAAAGAGCCGGGTTAAGGCTCGCAAAAAGTTCCCTGGTGGGCCGGTGCCAGGACCAGCGCAAGTTGGTCGCCAAACGGGCCAACGGCCGGATGGGCTCAGGGAGGACGGTACGGACTGTAAATCTTCGAATTGCCTTCACGAGCGCCACACTAACGGACTCACATGGCAGTCGGAACTGGTTTGGGTTTCTTTTAGGTAAAAGTCATCTTGAGTCGCGAAGATGGCTCGTGTGCTTAGCATTCTTGGATTTTTGTCGCTAACGTCGTGGTTGTGACGAATACCTCGCGAACCATGACCGCTTTGAAATCCAAGACGAAAACGGACATCACCGCCGGACTGCGCTTCGGCCGGTTCCCCATCACGGCTGTCCAGCCGGTGGTTGAGGGTGGCCGGTTCCCCGCGAAGGCCCTTCCGGGTGAGGATCTCGCCATCGGCGCGACCGTCTTTCGTGAAGGACATGATCAGCTCGGCGTCTCTGCCGTCCTGCTCGATCCCAAGGGCAAGGAGCGCCAGCGGGTCCGCATGGCACCGGCCAAGGATGAGCGCTGGAAAGGCTTGGACCGCTGGGAGGGTTTGCTGTCTCCCTCCGGCACAGGCGCGTGGTCGTTCGTCATTGAGGCTTGGCATGACCGCTACGGAACATGGCACCACAACGCTGAAGTGAAAGTGGGCGCCGGCATTGACGTCGAGTTGATGCTCGCCGAGGGCGCCGCCCTGCTTTCTGAGGCAGCCGAGGACGACGCCGGTCGCACCGCTGCGGAGAAGCGCACCTTGCGTGCTGCGTCTGTCGTCCTTGCCGACACCACCAAATCTGCCGAGGAGCGCCTTGGTGCCGGTTTCAGCCCGGAGGTGCTGGCCGCCGTCGGACGCGTTCCGATACGTGAGTTGGTGACCGTTTCCGAGCCGTTCCCGCTCCAGGTGGAACGGGACCTCGCCGGCCGCGGTTCCTGGTACGAGTTTTTCCCCCGCTCCGAGGGCGCGGTGTTGGATCACGCCACGGGTATCTGGACTTCGGGCAACTTCCGCACCGCAGCCAAGCGCCTGGAGGCGGTTGCGGAGATGGGCTTCGATGTCATCTACCTGCCGCCGATCCACCCGATCGGTTTCCAGCACCGCAAAGGCCGCAACAACACGCTGACACCAGGCCCGCAGGATCCGGGCTCGCCGTGGGCTATTGGTTCCAAGGACGGTGGCCACGATGCCATCCACCCGGATTTGGGCACTTTTGAAGATTTTGACGCTTTTGTTGCCCACGCCCGGGAGTTGGGGCTCGAAGTTGCACTGGACCTGGCGTTGCAGGCAGCCCCTGACCACCCGTGGGTAACGTCCAACCCGGAATGGTTCACCACCCGTGTGGACGGGTCCATCGCCTATGCCGAAAATCCGCCAAAGAAATACCAGGATATATATCCCCTGAACTTCGATAACGATCCTGCGGGCCTTTCCAAGGAAATCCTCAGGGTGGTGCAGTTGTGGATCAGCCATGGCGTGAAGATATTCCGCGTGGACAATCCGCATACAAAGCCCGTGTGGTTCTGGGAATGGTTGATTGGAAAGATCAACAAAAAGAATCCCGAGGTAGTTTTCCTGGCGGAGGCTTTCACTCGTCCACCCATGATGCATGCATTGGGCAGGGCAGGGTTCCAGCAGTCGTACACGTACTTCACGTGGCGGAACACCAAGACCGAACTGGAGCAGTATTTCCATGAGGTCAGCCACGAGAGCGCGGCTTTCTTCCGGCCCAACTTCTTTGTGAATACCCCTGACATCCTCACGGAGTACCTCCAGTACGGCGGTCCCGCGGCCTTCCGCATCCGGGCTGTCCTTGCCGCTACGGCAAGCCCGGTCTGGGGCATGTACGCCGGTTACGAGCTGTACGAACACGTGGCACGGCCGGGGGCAGAAGAGTACATCGACAACGAAAAGTACGAGTACAAGGCCAGGGACTGGGAAGGCGCTGCCGCGTCCGGCCGTACGTTGGCTCCGTACATCACTCGGTTGAACACCATCCGCAAGGACCACCTTGCCCTGGGCGACCTGCAGAACCTTACGCTGCACAGCAGCACCGATGACGCAACGATCGTCTACTCCAAGCACAAGACGTTGCCGGACGGCACCAAGGACACGTTGATCATCGTTGTTAACGTGGATCCGCACAGCGCCCGCGAAAGCACGGTTTCCCTGGACCTGGCGGCACTGCAGCTGGACCCTGCGGACTTCAACGAGGACGGCCGGTTCCTGGTGGATGACCTGATCAGCGGGCAAAGCTGGTGGTGGGGTGAACACAACTACGTCAGGCTCGACGCACACGTGGAGCCAGCACACATCCTGAGCATCCGGAGGCAGCCTTAGTGAGTTTTTCTCCGCAAAACCCGAGCCAGTACTTCACTCCGAAGAACACCTTCGAGCTGAATGCCCCCGGTCTCCAGCATGATCCGCACTGGTACCGCAAGGCAGTCTTCTACGAAGTACTGGTGCGGGCCTTTGCGGATGCCAACGGGGATGGCTCCGGTGACTTCCACGGCTTGATCGAGAAACTGGACTACCTTCAATGGCTGGGCGTTGACTGCCTCTGGTTGCCGCCGTTCTTCCATTCCCCGTTGCGTGATGGCGGCTATGACATCGCCGACTACACCTCGGTGCTGGACGAGTTTGGCACCATCAGCGACTTCAAGCGCCTCGTGGCGGAGGCGCACGCCCGCGGCGTCCGGGTGATCATCGACCTCCCGCTAAACCACACCTCGGACCAGCACCCATGGTTCCAGGAATCACGGAAGGACCCCACGGGCCCCTACGGCGATTTTTATGTCTGGAGCGATACGGACGAGAAATACCAGGATGCGCGCATCATCTTTGTGGACACGGAGGAATCCAACTGGACCTTCGATCCCATCCGGCGCCAATTCTTCTGGCATCGCTTCTTCAGCCACCAACCGGACCTGAACTTCGAGAATCCCAAAGTCATTGAGGCACTCTATGACGTCATCCGGTTCTGGCTCGACCAGGGAATCGATGGCTTCCGCGCCGACGCCGTTCCGTACCTCTTCGAGGAGGAAGGCACCAACTGCGAGAACCTGCCCGCGACCCACGCCTTCCTGCAAGACCTGCGCCGGATGGTGGATGCCAACTACCCCGGACGCGTGATCATCGCCGAGGCGAACCAGCCACCTCATGAGGTGGTGGAGTACTTCGGCACCGAGGAAGCCCCGGAATGCCACATGGCCTTCCACTTCCCGATCATGCCCCGGCTCTACTATGCCCTGCGGGACCAGAAGGCAGCTCCGATCATCCAGACCCTGCGGGAGACTCCGGAGATTCCCAAGGGTGCCCAGTGGGGGACCTTCCTGAGGAATCACGACGAACTCACGCTGGAGATGGTCAGCGCGGACGACCGCGCCGCCATGCTTGGCTGGTACGCACCGGACCCCAGGATGCGCGCCAACATTGGTATCCGGCGGAGGCTGGCTCCGCTGCTGGACAATTCCCGCGCCGAGATTGAGCTCATTAATGCGCTGTTGCTCTCCCTGCCAGGTAGCCCTTTCCTCTATTACGGGGACGAAATCGGCATGGGGGACAACATTTGGCTTGATGACCGCGATGCCGTCCGCACCCCCATGCAATGGAACCCGGACAGGAACGCGGGTTTCTCAGGCGCGGACCCCGGCAAGCTGTACCTGCCGGTGATCCAGTCCCTGGTCTACAACTACAGCATGGCCAACGTTGAAGCAGAGGCCGCGCACTCAGGCTCCCTGCTGCGATGGACCCGGCAGATCCTCAGCGTGCGCAAGAACCACCCCGTGTTCGGCCTGGGAAGTTTCCGCCACATCGAAGCGGACAACGAGGTAGTTCTGGCCTATGTCCGGGAACTGCCGGCGGGCAACCCTGAAGGCGAGGACGCGGAAACCATACTGTGCGTCTTCAACCTTTCGCAGCACCCGGTGGCCGCGATCCTGGATCTGCCGGAATATGCCGGCAGGGGCTTCCGGGATATTTTCGGTGGCCAAACATTTCCGGCCGTTGGGGACAACGGCCAACTGACAGTCATGCTGGGTAGCCACAACTTCTACTGGCTGCGGCTGCGCTCGGCGTTTTCCAACCCCTCATCGCCATTTACCCAGGCGATTCCCGTGGTGTCGACCAAAGGATGAGATGAAAAAGGGAACACTTAACCCCTCGATCGAAAGTCTTCTCCGGAGCTGGCTTCCCACCAAACGCTGGTTCCCGGTGAAGAGCCCCGACTTTACGCTGGAGCGTGTCGGCGGTTTTAAACTCCCATACCCGGAAGGTATCGCCGGATTGCAGGTTGAACTGCTCGCCGTGACGTACCGGACGGCCGACGGCGGTCCCCGGACCGACGTCGTCCAGGTGCCGTTGAGCTTCAGAAGCCAGCCGTTGCCGGACGCTCCCGCAGCCTTGCTCGGGGAGATCACGGATCCGGAACTGGGACTGCGACTGGTTTACGACGCCGTGTACGACACCGAGTTCATCACGGCGTGGCTGGATCTCATGCGCCGGGAGGACACCGTGGATGACGGCCTCGCCGCGGGACACCTCACCAGGGGCCGTGTGGCCCTTCCGGAAGGACCCACCTCAGTCCGCGTGCTGTCCGGCGAGCAGTCCAACACGTCCGTCATCATTGACGACGGCGGTTCAACGGCAATCGTGAAGATCTTCCGTGTGTTGGCAGCCGGCAGGAACCCCGAGGTGGAGTTGGGCTCTGCGCTGACGGCAGCAGGGACAACCGAGGTTCCCGCAACGTTGGGTTGGATCACCGGTTCCTGGGATGGTCAGGGCCCAAGTGGCTCGGCCACGGGCGAGCTCACGGTGGCCCATGAATTCCTGCTGGGGGGATTGGATGCATGGAGGTTGGCTGTCGAGGCCGCTGCAGCCGGTGCCGATTTCACCCAAGAGGCCCACGAACTCGGTGCTGCAACCGCGACGGTCCACGCCAGGCTCGCGGAAACTTTCGGCACGCTGGATGGCCAGACGCAGGGCGCCGACATCATTGGGACCCTGGCCCGGCGTGTCCGCCAGTCATGGGCAGAAGCGGCTTCCGCCGTCGGGCCCTATGAGGGCAACCTCGAAGAACTGCTAGCCACGCTGCATCCCCGCGATGTGGGCCAGCTGCAGCGCGTCCACGGCGACCTCCATCTTGGCCAGATCCTCAAGGTTCCCGGAAAGAATGAGGCGCCGGGCCGGTGGGCCATCCTGGACTTCGAAGGCGAGCCCCTCCGGACCATTAGTGAGCGCAACACTCCCGATCTCCCCTTGCGGGACGTTGTGGGAATGCTCCGCTCCTTCGATTACGCGGCAGGAGCCGCAGTCCGTGAGAACGCGGAAGCCAAGGTCCCCGCGACATGGGCGGATGACTGCTCCACCGCGTTCCTGGCGGGGTACAGCGAAGTCATGCCGGGAACCATTGACCGCCGCTCGCCGCTGTTTGTGGCATTGTGGCTGGACAAGGCCTTATATGAGGTGGTCTATGAGTTGCGGAACCGGCCGGACTGGCTGTCCATTCCGGTCAACGCATCACGGCAAATCCTCGACAACACGAGCCGCGGCAAGCACGCCGCAGCTACAGCGGAAGGTAATGAAATGACAGGCTCTGCACGCACCGAACGGCCCCGAGTTCCCCTGCATGTGGACTCCGAGACCTTGGCCCGCGTGGCAGCTGGAGCCCACCACGCACCACACTCCGTGCTCGGCGCCCACCTGGACGATCACGGCCACGTCACTATCCGGACCGTGAAGCACCTCGCCAAATCGGTAACGGTGGTGACGGAGGCCGGACGCACTGCCATGGAGCACGAGGCCAACGGCATTTGGGCCGCTGTCCTGGATCCGCTGCAACACGGCCACGTGCCGGACTACCGTTTGGAAGTGGTGTACGACGCCGAACCCGTCACCATTGATGACCCCTACCACTACCTGCCTACCGTGGGTGAGGTGGATCTGCACCTGATCGGCGAAGGCCGGCACGAGCGTCTCTGGGACGTCCTTGGCGCCCACGTCCAGCATTACCGCTCTTCGCTGAGTGACGTGGACGGTGTTTCCTTTGCTGTCTGGGCCCCGAATGCCCAAGCGGTGCGGGTCAAGGGGGATTTCAACGGCTGGGACGGCCGTAGCCACGCGATGCGTTCCCTCGGCTCGTCCGGTGTCTGGGAAGTCTTCATTCCTGGGGTTGTAGCAGGGGCGTGCTACAAATTTGAGATCCTCACCCGCGGCGGCCACTGGGTTGAGAAGGCGGACCCGTTGGCCTTTGGTACGGAAGTTCCGCCGCTCACGGCCTCGCGTGTGGTCGACTCCAGCTACCGGTTCAAGGATGCCGACTGGATGGCCGCGCGTGCCCAGAAGGACCCGCACAACTCGCCCATGAGCGTCTATGAAGTCCACCTTGGGTCCTGGCGCCTTGGCCTGGGATATAAGGAACTGGCCAAGGAACTTGTTGACTACGTCAAATGGCTTGGTTTCACCCACGTGGAATTCATGCCCGTGGCAGAACACCCCTTCGGTGGTTCCTGGGGCTACCAGGTCACGTCCTACTTTGCGCCGACGTCCAGGTTCGGGCACCCGGACGAGTTCCGTTTCCTCGTGGACTCCCTGCACCAGGCAGGCATCGGTGTCCTGCTGGACTGGGTCCCGGCGCACTTCCCCAAAGACTCCTGGGCACTGGCCCGTTTTGACGGCGAAGCCCTGTACGAGCACTCAGATCCCAACCTGGGCGAGCACCCGGACTGGGGCACCCTGATCTTCGACTTCGGACGTACCGAGGTGCGGAACTTCCTGGTGGCCAACGCACTGTATTGGCTCGAAGAATTCCACATTGACGGACTCCGCGTAGACGCCGTGGCCTCCATGATCTACCTGGACTACTCGCGCGAGGAAGGACAGTGGCAACCCAATAAGTTCGGCGGCCGCGAGAACCTCGAAGCAATTTCCTTCATGCAGGAGGTCAACGCGACCGTCTACAAGACGCACCCCGGGGCCGTCACCATCGCTGAGGAATCCACCGCGTTCCCAGGTGTCACGGCACCCACCAATCATGGCGGGCTCGGCTTTGGCCTCAAATGGAACATGGGGTGGATGCACGACTCCCTGAAATACATCTCCGAAGACCCCATCAACCGCCGCTGGCATCATGGCACCATCACGTTCTCCATGGTCTACGCCTTCTCGGAGAACTTCCTCCTGCCCATCAGCCATGACGAAGTAGTGCACGGCAAGGGATCAATGCTTCGCAAGATGCCCGGTGACCGTTGGCAGCAACTGGCCAACCTCCGCGCCTTCTTCGCCTACCAGTGGGCACACCCCGGTAAGCAGCTCATATTCATGGGTACCGAATTCGGCCAGGAAGCCGAATGGTCGGAGCAGTACGGACTCGACTGGTTCCTGGCGGACATCCCGGCCCACCGTGGACTCCAGCTCCTGGTCCGGGACCTTAACGGCCTCTACACGTCAACGCCTGCACTGCATGTACGCGACAACGAACCCGGCGGCTTCCAGTGGATCAACGGTGGAGACGCCGACCACAACGTGCTGACTTTCATTCGCTGGGACAACGATGGCAAGCCGTTGGTGTGCGCAGTCAACTTCTCCGGTGGCCCGCACAACGATTACATTCTGGGCGTACCGGAAGCAGGGGAGTGGGTTGAGGTCCTCAACACCGATGCCGAGACCTACGGTGGCTCAGGCGTCATCAACGCTGGAACACTGAAGGCTGCCTCACCGGGGACTGATGGCCAGCCGGCGGCATTGACGGTGACACTGCCGCCGCTTGGCGCGTCCTGGTTCACGTTGGCCGAGTAGTTCTTCAACGAGCCGGGTTGTGATTGAAGACCCGAGTACTTCTTCAAGAGCAGGGAGGGTCCGGAGCGGAGTGCTTCGGGCCCTCCCTGACTCCGTCTGGGTGTGTCGTTGAGATACCAACGGAGCCCTCTCTGAGTGGCTTTGCCATCTCGGCGGAGTAGGGGTATAGTTAGTACCCGCGCTGGTCCCCGAGTGGAGATCGCCAAGCTGACAAGAAACCGCAAGGAAAAATCAAGTCAAGCTTGCCGATTTGACTCCGAGAGATCCAGCCGGTAAGTTTGAAAAGTTGCTCCGGAGCGATTCTGAGGCCTTTTGGGTTTTGGTTGGTACTGCTCTGGAATAGTGACCTGTTGTTTGAGAACTCAATAGTGTGCCAAGTTTGTTGATGCCGATTGTTTTTTGATTGGTTGAAATTATGGCCGGGCCGTTGCGCACCCCCGTGTGTGGTGGTCTGGTTTTCAGCTGGTTTCGAATTTTGTGCAGCCGCGTTCTTGCCGTTATTTCCGGTGGGTGTGGTTGTGTCTGTTTGATTTTTTGTTTTCAACGGAGAGTTTGATCCTGGCTCAGGATGAACGCTGGCGGCGTGCTTAACACATGCAAGTCGAACGATGATCTCCAGCTTGCTGGGGGGATTAGTGGCGAACGGGTGAGTAACACGTGAGTAACCTGCCCTTGACTCTGGGATAAGCCTGGGAAACTGGGTCTAATACCGGATATGACCATCTGGCGCATGTCATGGTGGTGGAAAGCTTTTGTGGTTTTGGATGGACTCGCGGCCTATCAGCTTGTTGGTGGGGTAATGGCCTACCAAGGCGACGACGGGTAGCCGGCCTGAGAGGGTGACCGGCCACACTGGGACTGAGACACGGCCCAGACTCCTACGGGAGGCAGCAGTGGGGAATATTGCACAATGGGCGAAAGCCTGATGCAGCGACGCCGCGTGAGGGATGACGGCCTTCGGGTTGTAAACCTCTTTCAGTAGGGAAGAAGCGAAAGTGACGGTACCTGCAGAAGAAGCGCCGGCTAACTACGTGCCAGCAGCCGCGGTAATACGTAGGGCGCAAGCGTTATCCGGAATTATTGGGCGTAAAGAGCTCGTAGGCGGTTTGTCGCGTCTGCTGTGAAAGACCGGGGCTCAACTCCGGTTCTGCAGTGGGTACGGGCAGACTAGAGTGCAGTAGGGGAGACTGGAATTCCTGGTGTAGCGGTGAAATGCGCAGATATCAGGAGGAACACCGATGGCGAAGGCAGGTCTCTGGGCTGTAACTGACGCTGAGGAGCGAAAGCATGGGGAGCGAACAGGATTAGATACCCTGGTAGTCCATGCCGTAAACGTTGGGCACTAGGTGTGGGGGACATTCCACGTTTTCCGCGCCGTAGCTAACGCATTAAGTGCCCCGCCTGGGGAGTACGGCCGCAAGGCTAAAACTCAAAGGAATTGACGGGGGCCCGCACAAGCGGCGGAGCATGCGGATTAATTCGATGCAACGCGAAGAACCTTACCAAGGCTTGACATGAACCGGAAAGACCTGGAAACAGGTGCCCCGCTTGCGGTCGGTTTACAGGTGGTGCATGGTTGTCGTCAGCTCGTGTCGTGAGATGTTGGGTTAAGTCCCGCAACGAGCGCAACCCTCGTTCTATGTTGCCAGCGGTTCGGCCGGGGACTCATAGGAGACTGCCGGGGTCAACTCGGAGGAAGGTGGGGACGACGTCAAATCATCATGCCCCTTATGTCTTGGGCTTCACGCATGCTACAATGGCCGGTACAAAGGGTTGCGATACTGTGAGGTGGAGCTAATCCCAAAAAGCCGGTCTCAGTTCGGATTGGGGTCTGCAACTCGACCCCATGAAGTCGGAGTCGCTAGTAATCGCAGATCAGCAACGCTGCGGTGAATACGTTCCCGGGCCTTGTACACACCGCCCGTCAAGTCACGAAAGTTGGTAACACCCGAAGCCGGTGGCCTAACCCTTGTGGGGGGAGCCGTCGAAGGTGGGACCGGCGATTGGGACTAAGTCGTAACAAGGTAGCCGTACCGGAAGGTGCGGCTGGATCACCTCCTTTCTAAGGAGCTGCTAACAACTTGCTGTTGCCCTGCATGGGGTGGTGGTGGTTGTCAGTGTTGCCCATTGCGCAGGCGTTTGTTCTGCGGTGGGTGCTCATGGGTGGAATATCAACAAATCAAATGTTTTTTGGCATGGCCTTGCTGGTTGTGTCCTGGTGTTAGTACGGCGTTGCTGCGTCCCCTTGTGGGGGTGTGGTGGTGTTGGGAACGTGCCGGGGCGTGGTTGTGGGGGTTGTGTTTGGCGCACTGTTGGGTCCTGAGGCAACAGGACCTTTTTGCAGCAATGCAGGGGGGCACTTCTGGTGTTTCTTTTGTTCCTGCTTCTGTCCTTTCACTGCCGTGGTCGGCCCCGCCTTTGGGTGTGGGTTGTGGTGGTGGGGGTGGTTGACGGGGTTGTTGTTTGAGAACTACATAGTGGACGCGAGCATCTAGGACACACACGCATTTGTGTGTGTGTTCTTACAGCAATTTCTTATGAATGAACCTGGCCCTTGTGGTCGTGGTTCTCTCGAATAGATGATGCATGACTGAACGTATGTTTGGTTTGTGTGTGGTCAAGTTTTTAAGGGCACACGGTGGATGCCTTGGCATTAGGAGCCGAAGAAGGACGTAGGAATCTGCGATAAGCCTGGGGGAGTTGATAACCGAGCGTTGATCCCAGGATGTCCGAATGGGGAAACCCCGCACAACGCCGCAGGGTGATTGTGTGACCCGCATCTGAACACATAGGGTGCGTGGGGGGAACGCGGGGAAGTGAAACATCTCAGTACCCGCAGGAAGAGAAAACAAGAGTGATTCCGTTAGTAGTGGCGAGCGAACGCGGATCAGGCTAAACCGTTTCATGTGTGATAGCCGGCGGGCGTTGCATGGGCGGGGTTGTGGGACTTTCCGTACTGGTTCTGCCGGACCGGTGGGGTGTGTAGTGCAGGCATAGGTGAACGGTCTTGAAAGGCCGGCCAGAGAGGGTGTGAGCCCCGTAACCGTAATGTTGTGTGCCGCCTGGAGAGGATCCCAAGTAGCACGGGGCCCGAGAAATCCCGTGCGAATCTGTCAGGACCACCTGATAAGCCTAAATACTTCCTAATGACCGATAGCGGACCAGTACCGTGAGGGAAAGGTGAAAAGTACCCCGGGAGGGGAGTGAAACAGTACCTGAAACCGTGTGCTTACAATCCGTCGGAGCCAGTCTGATTCTGGTGACGGCGTGCCTTTTGAAGAATGAGCCTGCGAGTTAGTGTTACGTCGCGAGGTTAACCCGTGTGGGGTAGCCGTAGCGAAAGCGAGTCTGAACAGGGCGAGTGTAGTGGCGTGATCTAGACCCGAAGCGGAGTGATCTACCCATGGCCAGGTTGAAGCGACGGTAAGACGTCGTGGAGGACCGAACCCACTTCAGTTGAAAATGGAGGGGATGAGCTGTGGGTAGGGGTGAAAGGCCAATCAAACTCCGTGATAGCTGGTTCTCCCCGAAATGCATTTAGGTGCAGCGTTGCGTGTTTCTTGCCGGAGGTAGAGCTACTGGATGGCCGATGGGCCCTACAAGGTTACTGACGTCAGCCAAACTCCGAATGCCGGTAAGTGAGAGCGCAGCAGTGAGACTGTGGGGGATAAGCTTCATAGTCGAGAGGGAAACAGCCCAGACCACCAACTAAGGCCCCTAAGCGTGTGCTAAGTGGGAAAGGATGTGGAGTTGCGAAGACAACCAGGAGGTTGGCTTAGAAGCAGCCATCCTTGAAAGAGTGCGTAATAGCTCACTGGTCAAGTGATTCCGCGCCGACAATGTAGCGGGGCTCAAGTACACCGCCGAAGTTGTGGATTTCACACGGTACCCTAGCCTTCGTGGTTCAGGGGTGTGGAGTGGTAGGGGAGCGTCGTGTGGGCAGTGAAGTCGCGGTGGAAACCAGCGGTGGAGCCTACACGAGTGAGAATGCAGGCATGAGTAGCGAAAGACGGGTGAGAAACCCGTCCGCCGAATGATCAAGGGTTCCAGGGTCAAGCTAATCTGCCCTGGGTAAGTCGGGACCTAAGGCGAGGCCGACAGGCGTAGTCGATGGACAACGGGTTGATATTCCCGTACCGGCGAAAAACCGCCCATGCCAAGCGGGGGATACTAACCGCCCGGAGCCTGCCCGCCCACCCTTGTGGTGTGTGGGTTTTGGCCGAGCGCGGGACCTGATCCCGGGAGGTAAGCGTATTAACAGGTGTGACGCAGGAAGGTAGCCGGGCCGGGCGATGGTTGCCCCGGTCCAAGGATGTAGGGTCAGGGATAGGCAAATCCGTTCCTGTGTGCTTCGAGCACGATCCTGAGATCTGATGGGACTCCCGTTTGGGGGGATCCGGTGATCCTATGCTGCCAAGAAAAGCATCGACGCGAGGTTTTAGCCGCCCGTACCCCAAACCGACACAGGTGATCAGGTAGAGAATACCAAGGCGATCGAGAGAATTATGGTTAAGGAACTCGGCAAAATGCCCCCGTAACTTCGGGAGAAGGGGGGCCTGCCCCGTGATGGAGACGTGCTCTCCGTGAGCGGGTGTGGGCCGCAGAGACCAGGGGGAAGCGACTGTTTACTAAAAACACAGGTCCGTGCGAAGTCGCAAGACGATGTATACGGACTGACTCCTGCCCGGTGCTGGAAGGTTAAGAGGACCGGTTAGCCCCTTGTGGGCGAAGCTGAGAATTTAAGCCCCAGTAAACGGCGGTGGTAACTATAACCATCCTAAGGTAGCGAAATTCCTTGTCGGGTAAGTTCCGACCTGCACGAATGGAGTAACGACTTCCCCGCTGTCTCAACCATAAACTCGGCGAAATTGCAGTACGAGTAAAGATGCTCGTTACGCGCAGCAGGACGGAAAGACCCCGAGACCTTTACTATAGTTTGGTATTGGTGTTCGGAGTGGCTTGTGTAGGATAGGTGGGAGACGTTGAAACCCGGACGCCAGTTCGGGTGGAGTCATCGTTGAAATACCACTCTGGTCACTTTGGACATCTAACTTCGGCCCGTGATCCGGGTCAGGGACAGTGCCTGATGGGTAGTTTAACTGGGGCGGTTGCCTCCTAAAAAGTAACGGAGGCGCCCAAAGGTTCCCTCAGCCTGGTTGGCAATCAGGTGTCGAGTGTAAGTGCACAAGGGAGCTTGACTGTGAGAGAGACATCTCAAGCAGGGACGAAAGTCGGGACTAGTGATCCGGCGGTACATTGTGGAATGGCCGTCGCTCAACGGATAAAAGGTACCTCGGGGATAACAGGCTGATCTTGCCCAAGAGTCCATATCGACGGCATGGTTTGGCACCTCGATGTCGGCTCGTCGCATCCTGGGGCTGGAGTAGGTCCCAAGGGTTGGGCTGTTCGCCCATTAAAGCGGTACGCGAGCTGGGTTTAGAACGTCGTGAGACAGTTCGGTCCCTATCCGCTGCGCGCGCAGGAAATTTGAGAAGGGCTGTCCTTAGTACGAGAGGACCGGGACGGACGAACCTCTGGTGTGTCAGTTGTACTGCCAAGTGCACCGCTGATTAGCTACGTTCGGATGGGATAACCGCTGAAAGCATCTAAGCGGGAAGCTCGCTTCAAGATGAGATTTCCATACACAATTTGTGTGAGAGGCCCCCAGCCAGACCACTGGGTTGATAGGCCGGATGTGGAAGCGAGGACCAAAGACTCGTGAAGCTGACCGGTACTAATAGGCCAACAACTTACACCACACACAACACTGCACGCGTCCACTATGTGGTTCCCGAACAACAACCGTTCCAGGAACCAACACAACTGAATAACAACACCACAAAGTTGTAACCACACAAGACTTCCCACCCCGGACAAAACCGGGGGACGGGTAACAAGGTTACGGCGGTCATAGCGTGGGGGAAACGCCCGGTCCCATTCCGAACCCGGAAGCTAAGACCCACAGCGCCGATGGTACTGCACCCGGGAGGGTGTGGGAGAGTAGGACACCGCCGGACACACATTAGGTCGAGACCCCCCAACCCACACCGGGTCGGGGGGTCTCCCACATTTAAACGACACGAATCTAACCAACACAAAGCGAGCCCCGACCACCACAGCCGGGGCTCGCCCCATTTAACGCGCATTTAGCTGTTCCAGAACCCATCGAGTTGCTCTGCAAGGGCGCGGCCTTGCTCGTAACCGGCCTGGGCAGCCGCCGGACGCATCGACGCATCCATCGCATTGGCCCCGAACATGTGCTCGGCCCTGCTCTCCGGGAAGATCGTTTCGACCCGGCTGCCGCCGGCGCGTAATTCGTCGACCTGCGTGGCGAGGTCCATGCCCCACTCCAGCGGAGTCCGTGTTCTCCCCCCAAAGGGTGAGAGCACCAGCACGCGGGCGTATCCCGCTGCAAGATCCGCATTCTCGGCGTTGGCTCGATACCCGCCGTCAATGTATCGGCCGTCACCGATGCTGTAGGCGAACCCACTGGAGCAGCTGGCCGCTACGGCATCCGCCAGTTCTACGCCGCTGTGACTGTCGAACTGGACGGGCTGACCCGTCCTGGCATCCACTGCAGTGATGAGTACGGTTCGTTGCGGCCACTGCAAAGTTGGGAGTCGGGCGGCGACGGTTGCACGCCACTGGCTTTGCCTTGATTCGTCCGCACTGGCAGCGAACTCAAGCGCTGCAGCGCCCATCCTTCGGCGCATATCGGCAGGATCCGTAGAGGCTTCAATGATTTTTCGTGTTCTTTCCAAATGGTCCACCACGTGCTGCGCTGGACCGGACTGCGTTGCATTGGCTTCCGGCGGCCGTTGTCGTTGTGGCTGGGGTGGTGCCGCAAGGATAGCTGCGTACAGTTCTGAAGGGCTCGCGCCAGCTATCTGTGCCGCGGCGGTGGAGCCAGCCGATGTGCCGACAGTCAGGTCGGCTGTGGTCACATCCATTCCGGCATCGAACATTCCGGCGATCACGCCGATCAGCCATGCATTGCCCGTGGATCCACCGCCACCAAGCACAAGCGCTTTTCCGGCTGTTTGTTTCGGAACCGTGGCGGGATTTTCCTGGGCAGAAAGAGGTGTTGTGTTCATGGGAGTCGCCTTTCGCGAATTGCCTCTGTGGCGCTCCCGTTGGCGACTAGCTGAGTCGCGAGATCGTGTCCTGCGGGGGAGCACCCATTTCGGATACTGCGTTCATGGGTCTCACCTCCTGTTGATAGATCACGATCAACGGGACTCTAACACCGCGCTTACGGGCTGCGCAACCAAGCCATCCTCCAGCACGCGGTGTGGACATGGTTGATGGGGGAATTGCGTGTTTAGGCACCGGTAGAGTTGGTGGTCATGGACAGTATTTTCAGTCATCCCGAGCCGGAGCCTGAGCCCTCGTCACAGGACACCAACGATCTTGAACCCTTGGTGGTGACAGTGGTGGTGCCAGCCAGCGTTTCACATGCCTTTTTGGGGTTTACGGACCATCCTCATCTGTGGTGGCCCCTTGAAGAGGAGAGTGTGTTCGGCGCGGGATCACACGTGGAATTCGAGGAAAACCTGATCCTGGAGACGGCCGAGGACGGTCGCACCTCGGTGTGGGGAACCATCGATGACTGGCAGCCGCCGCTGTCCTTCCATGCAAGCTGGTATCCGGCGAGCACGCCCCTCTGGTCCACGGAATTGAGGGTCTCGTTCAGGGCGGTGGAGGGTGGCACGGAGGTACGGTTGGTTCACGACGGTTGGGAAGGTGCTGAGGATCCTGCTGCCAGCCGGGAATCGTATGCGGAAGGTTGGCCTCGCGTCCTGGAACGCTATGTACGGTTCATGGGCGGGACCGTTGCCTAGAGTCAGGAGACTTCGTGCTGAAGATTGGTCTCTCCTGAGGAAAGTCCGGCTGGAAATGCTAACGGATACGCCTATGGCTTATGTCGAAAGCCTGGAGGCGGCGCGGCGGCAAACGGACCCGCAATGGCAGGAACGGACTGCGGCTATGGCCGGCGATTCCAGCGTGACGTTGGTGGCTGACGGTGGCGTGGATGGAAGCCCGTTCTGTGGGCTGATGAGGGTTGTCCTGAAGCATCCTCAAGACCCGAAGAAGCCACTTCAAGCCATGCTGATAAGTGTCTATGTTGCCCCCGAACATCGAGGTTTGGGATTGGCGGATGAGCTCCTTCACCAGGCCTGCGAGGCTGCCCGGATCGATCTGGGTGCCGAGCTCTTGGAGTTGGGCGTCCACGAGGACAATACGAGGGCGTTGGCTTTCTACCGGCGGCACGGTTTCAGCACCACAGGGGACAGCCGACCGTATCCCCAGGACACGTCCAAGCAGGAACTGGTCATGGAAAAGGTCTTGAAGCAGCAGCCGAAGTTTTAGGCGGTAGCCGGGGGGGCCGGCCTAGGCGGCGTCGCTCCTGGGGACGGCCGTGCTCGAACGAACCACGAGCTTGGTGGGGTGTTCAGTATCGGCAGGTACAAGGTCCAGGCCATTGTTGATGGCGCCCAGCAAAGTGCGCACGGCCAGTGCTCCTTGCCCCTTTGCGTCCTGGTCGATGGTGGTGAGGCCCATGACCTTCCCGAGGTCGTGTCCGTCGATGCCGATGACCGAGAGGTCCTCTGGAATTCGCAGGCCGAAGTCACGCGCAGCAAGAATGGTGCCGATGGCCATCTCATCTGATGCAGCAAAGACTGCCGTTGGTCGCTCTGGTGCGCCTCCCAGCAACTGTCGGGCAGCGGCGTAAGCGCCTTCGATAGTGAAGTCAGCGGAAGCGATCCATTCGGGCCGAACCTGGCAGTCGGCGTCGTTCATTGCTTTCTCGAAACCACCGCGACGTGTCCCGGGAAGCTGGAAGTCCTGATCGTATGCTTCTTCGCCGGTCATGTGGGCGATCTTGGTGTGACCCAGGCCGATCAGGTGGTTTGTGGCTTGCTGTGCGATCGCGGAATCATCGATCCGGATGGTCGACGCCCCCGGAAGGGGGCCGCCGATGCCGACGATGGGCCGATGGACTGCAAGGAGCTGCTGCATCTCGTCCTCGCTGAGCTCCAAGGAGACTGCAATGACCGCGTCCACGCGCTTGCGCAGCAGGAAGTCGTTGAACACGCTGTGCCGGTGTTGCGGGTCTTCGCCGATGTTGTAGAGCGTGAGGTCGTATCCGGCACTCAGGAGCGCAGCGGAGGCACCCTCGATCACCGCTGAATAGAACCAGCGGTGCACCGAGGGCACCACCAGGCCAACGTTGTGCGTACGGCCGGACGCCAGACTCGAGGCGTGATAGGAGAGCACGAAGCCAAGCTCGGCTGCGGCGGCACGTGCCCGTTCCCGGCTGGCGGGGGAGACGTTGCCTTTGCCACTGAGCGCGCGTGAAACCGTGGCAACGGAGAGTCCCGATCGCTCGGCTACGTCCTTGATGCCGGTCATGCTGCTCCTCGGTGGGAAAGTTAGCTGGTTGTGAGCCAGATGCTCTCCCCCGAGCTTAGTAGATCCGTGCCCTGCAGATCGGAGTCCATGGAATGGGCGACGCCTGCCGCCGAACTGCGAAGGATGACCTTGCCGTCGGGAAACGGCAGGGGCTGGTTACCCACGTTCATGATCACCAAGGTGTCGCCGTTGAGGTAGGCGAGCGAGGATTCGGTGCAGTAGTCCTCCACCCATGCCAGGGAACCCTGGCCCAGCCGACGCTCGGCGCGTTGGGCAAGCATCTCACGGTAAAGATTAAGGTGCGACGCCGGATCCGCCTGCTGCTTGTCCCTCGCCAATGCGGCCCAGGACTCTGGTTGCGGCAGCCAGGGATCCTGGCCATCTCCGAAACCCGCATGCAACTCCGAAGAACGCCATGGCAGCGGCACGCGGCAGCCGTCGCGGCCTATTCTTTCTCCGCCGGTCCGGGCGAAGGTGGGGTCCTGGCGCATGCTCCCGGGAATGCTTGTGGAGTCAGGCAGCCCAAGCTCTTCCCCTTGGTACAGGTAGGCACCACCGGGGAGGCCAAGCATGAACATGGTGGCCGCGGCAGCCCGACGTCGTCCGAGTTCTTCATTGGGTTGTACGTCGTCGGGACCGATGCCGTCGCCATCGCGGGGACCTGGTCCCTCGTAACCGAAGCGTGAGGCGTGCCGCACGACGTCGTGGTTGGACAGCACCCACGTGCTGGGCGCGCCAACCGAGTCCAGGGAGACCAGCGAGTCGGTGATGATGTGGCGCAGGCGGTTCACGTCCAGGCCGGCGTGCAGGTACGGGAAATTGAAGGCCTGATGCATCTCGTCGGGCCGGACCCACTGTGCCAGCCGGGGAAGGGGATCGACGTTGGCTTCGGCGCAGAGGATCCGATCGGGGCCATATTCCTCCAGGATGGAGCGCCAGCGCCGGTAGATATCGTGCAAAGCGGGCTGGCCGAACATAGGGGCCTCGTGGCCGGGGTAGCCATCGGAGCTGTTGCCATCCGCGCGTCCACCCCAGTTGGGCAGGCCGGCGGCCTTAACGAGCGCGTGGGCCACGTCAACCCTGAAACCGGAAATTCCGCGATCCAGCCAGAAGCGGAGGACCCGCTCAAACTCGGCGTGCACGGCACGGTTGTCCCAGTTGAAATCAGGCTGAGAGGAATCAAAGAGGTGCAGGTACCACTGTCCGGGCTGGCCATTCGGTTCCGTGATGCGGGTCCAGGCCGGGCCGCCAAAGTGGGACTGCCAGTTGTTGGGAGGTTCGTTTCCGTCAGGTCCTTGGCCGTCCCGGAAGATAAACATGTCCCGCTCGCGGCTGTTGGCCGGAGCCGCGAGTGCCGCTTGGAAGGCGGCGTGTTGGTCGGAGCAGTGGTTGGGAACAAGATCTGCAATGACCCGCAGGTGCAGGCGGTTGGCTTCGTAGATCAGGGCGTCGAAGTCCGCGAGGCTTCCGAACAGCGGATCGACATCGCAGTAGTCGCTCACGTCATAGCCTGCGTCCCGCTGCGGTGAGCGATAGAACGGCGAGAGCCATACGGCATCCACGCCCAGTTCGGCGAGGTGGGCGAGTTCGTGGGTGATACCGGCGAGGTCGCCGATTCCGTCGCCATTGAGGTCCCGGAAGGACCGCGGATAAATCTGGTAAATGACTGCGGAGCGCCACCATCCGTGAGCTGCGGAGGCCTCGTGGATGGGCGTCAATCTAGCGAGAGCTGCAGCGGGCGCGGACGCCTCAACTGGGAGCAATGAATCAACAGACATGAACACATCGTAGGAGACCAGGCATCAGATTGGAAACGCTTTCAGTCAAAATGACCCTTCCATGACAGCTCTGTGGAGTATCGGGGTTTACCAATCATCGTTTCAGCATGTACTGTTTGGAAGCGCTTGCAGTTGTGAGCCACATCACCGACGTTGCCTCTGGGCATAGAGCCCCGCCGTCGAAGCACATAAGGAAAGGGACACCAATGAAGGTGCACAACACCCTCGCGACTCAGACCACCCGCCGCGTTTTCGCTACCGGCGCGATCTCCGTGGTCGCAGCCCTGGCCCTGAGCGCCTGTGGCGGCAGCGCCTCCACCGCTCCCAGTTCGGAAGCCGCCAAGCAGGACCTCAAGGCAGCCGGCGCCGGCACCATCACCATGTGGGTAGACGCCGAACGATCGCCCGCGTTGAAGGACATCACCGAAAAGTTCAAGTCCGACACCGGCATCGAAGTCAAGCTCGTAGTGAAGGACTTCGCTGCCGTCCGCGATGACTTCATCACGCAGGTTCCAACCGGCCAAGGCCCCGATCTGATCGTTGGACCGCACGACTGGATTGGAAAGTTTGTTCAAAACGGTGTGATCGCACCGGTGGAACTAGGCGACAAAGCCAGCCAGTTCCAGGATTCCTCCATCAAGGCCATGACCTACAACGGCGCCGTCTATGGCGTACCGTACGCGATCGAGAATATTGCCCTGCTGCGCAACACCAGCATCGTGGACAGCAAGGCGAGCACCCTGGATGAGGTAGTGGCCAACGGCAAGAAGGCCGTTGCAGAGGGCAAAGCCACCTTCCCGTTCCTGGTGGGCATGGATCCCAAACAGGGCGATCCCTACCACCTGTACCCGCTGCAGTCATCCATGGGTTCGCAGGTTTTCGGTAAGAACGCCGACGGCGGTTACGATGCCAAGCAGTTGCTCATTGGTGACGCTGCCGGCGTCGAATTCGCCAAGAAGCTGGCCGCCTGGGGCGATGCCGGCGAGAAAATCATCAACTCCAACATCACCGGCGACATCGCCAAGGAGAAATTCCTTGCCGGAGAATCGGCGTACTTCCTGACGGGCCCGTGGAACGTGCCGGATGTTCAGAAGAAGGGCATCAAGTTCGCAGTTGATGAGCTGCCCACGGCCGGTGGCGAGGCTGCGCAGCCCTTCATCGGCGTCAACGGCTTCTTCATCAGCGCTAAGAGCGCCAACGCCCTGGCCACCAACGAATTCGTCACCAACTACCTCACCTCCGAGTCCGCCCAGGACTCCATGTACACGGCAGGCGGTCGCCCGCCAGCACTCAAGGCATCCTTTGAGAAGGCAGCCAGCGATCCCGTAGTGGAGGCCTTCGGCAAGATCGGCGCCACCGGCGTGCCCATGCCGGCTATTCCCGAAATGAGCGCCGTCTGGGCTGACTGGGGCGCCACGGAACTGGCCATCATCAAGGGCCAGGGCGATCCCGCTGAAGCGTGGGCCAAGATGGCCGCGAGCATCAAGTCCAAGATCGGCGGCTGACGCCTAAACCGGTGATTCCACCGGTCTGCCCGGGGCCGGACGGTGCCCGCCCGGCCCCGGGCCCACCGTCCGGCCCGTGCCAGTCGCAAACTGCTTTACTCCAAGGATCCAAAATGCCAAAGCCAGATCTCCACGAACCGCCAGCCAGCGCAGCCAGTACGACGCCGGTGCAGCCGCCTCGCGGTACTGCCCACCCGAAGGTTGCCCACCAGGACGCGGCCCACCGGACTATCCGGAACGGCCTCCGGGGCCCCGACTCCATCAAGGGCACCATCCTCAAGATCGTCCTGTTGGGCTTGGTGGATGCCTTTGCCGTGTACGTGCTGATGATGCTGTTCCTGAGCCAATCATGGGCCGCGCTCGCCGTCTCCTCGCTGGTGGTGCTGGCGATTAACTGGATCTATTTGCGCAGGGGTGGGCTTCCGGCGAAGTATCTGGCTCCGGGTGTGCTGTTCCTGCTGGTATTCCAGGTCCTGGTGGTGTTCTTCAGCGGTTATATCGCCTTCACCAACTATGGCGACGGGCATAACAGCACCAAGGAAGACGCCATCGCGGCCATCCAGCTGACCGCCCAGAAGCGCGTCCCGGATTCGCCTGCATACAAGGCGGCCGTGCTGACCAAGGGCGATACGTTCTACCTGTTGTTTACGGACCCCTCCGGCAAAGCCCAAATAGGCAGCACCGATGAGCCACTCACTGAGGTATCAGGGGCGGGAAAGGATTCCACTGGCAAGGCCAACTCCCTTCCTGGCTACGAAACACTGAAGTTCCAGGAGATCGTGGCCAACCAGCAGGAAATTCTGAAGATTACCGTTCCCGTCTCAGAGAACCCCGCTGATGGAACCCTGCGCACCGCCGATGGCAGCACGGCCTACCAGTTCAAGCCGGCGCTGCGCTACGACACCGCCACCGATACCTTCACTGACAGCGACACCGGCACGGCCTACCGCGACAACGGCAAGGGCGCCTTCGCGGACGCTAACGGAGAGACGTTGGCCACCGGCTGGAAGATCGACGTCGGCATGGCGAACTTCGCCCGGGCCTTCACCGATCCGAGCCTCCGCGGCCCACTGCTGGGCGTCATCCTTTGGACGTTCACTTTCTCGGTAGCCTCTGTTGCCTTGACGTTCGCCTTGGGGCTGTTCCTGGCCATCACCTTCAACCGTGAGGACCTCCGCGGCAAAAAGGTTTACCGGATCCTGATGATCTTGCCCTACGCCTTCCCGGCATTCCTGTCTGGACTGGTGTGGTCGGGCATCCTCAACCCCGAGTTCGGGTGGCTGAACCAGACACTGCTGGGCGGGGCGCATATTGGCTGGCTCACGGACCCTGTCCTGGCCAAAATCAGCGTGCTGGTGGTCAATGTGTGGCTCGGATTCCCGTACATGTTCCTGGTATGCACCGGGGCACTCCAATCCTTGCCAACAGAAATTGATGAGGCTGCCCGCATGGATGGAGCATCCCCTTGGCGAGTGTTCCGCTCCATCAAGCTGCCGCTGCTCCTGGTCTCGGTGGCACCGCTGCTGATCTCCTCCTTTGCGTTCAACTTCAACAACTTCAATGTCATTTACATGTTGACCGGTGGCGGCCCGCGCTTTGCAGACACCGATCGCGATATCGGAGCCACGGACATCCTGATCACGCTGGTCTACAAGGTGGCGTTCGGCCAAGGCACAGGGCGCGACTACGGACTGGCCAGCGCGCTCGCCATCATCATCTTCATCATCGTGGCCACGATTTCGGCCATTAGCTTCAAGCAGACCAAAGCACTCGAGGACGTGAACTAATGAGCGAGGCACAGGTACGCACCCTCCCCAGCATTGAACAGGCGCACGACGGCGGTCCCGCACCGTTGGTGCCAAAGCGGCGTCCCTTTGGGGTTTGGTTCAAGGACAAAGGCTGGCGGCACGCCGTCGGCATCGTCACCACCATCTTCGCCGTGTTCCCGCTGCTCTACGTTTTGTCGGCGGCGCTGGACTCCAACGGCACCTTGGTGGGCTCCAACGGTCTGTTCTCCAGGTTCGATACCGGCAACTTCACTGCGCTCTTCAGCGATCCGAGCCGTCCCTTCGGGCGCTGGTTCCTCAATACCCTGGTGGTGGGCCTGGTGACCTCCGCCGCCACAGTCTTCCTGGGGGCGATGGCCGCGTACGCATTCTCCCGCATGCGCTTCAAAGGCCGACGAGTGGGACTGTTGACCCTGCTCCTGCTGCAGATGTTCCCGCAGCTGCTGGCCGTCGTCGCAATCTTCCTCCTCCTCAGCGGTATCTCACAGGTGATCCCCGCCCTGGGCCTTGGCAGCCAACTGGGGCTCATCATGGTGTACCTCGGCGGCGCGCTGGGCGTGAACACGTACCTCATGTACGGCTTTTTCAACACGGTCCCGCAGTCCCTGGACGAAGCTGCAAAGATCGATGGTGCCAGCCACGTCCAGATCTTCTTCGGCATAATCCTGCGCCTGGTCACTCCCATCCTGGCCGTTGTTGGACTGCTGGCATTCATCGGTATTTCCAGTGAATTCGTGATCGCCAGCGTTGTCCTCACCGATCCTGATAGCCAGACACTCGCCGTCGGGCTCTATTCCTACGTGGCACAGCAGCGTTCCGAGAATTGGGGCGTCTTCGCCGCTGGCGCCGTCATCGCGGCTATCCCGGTCATGGCTCTGTTCCTCTTCCTGCAGAAGTACATCGTCAGCGGCCTTACGGCTGGCTCAGTGAAAGGATGACTATGTCGCTTGCCGTTCCACATCACGACGGATCCGCCCTTTATCTTTCGGGTCATGCTCCCGGACGGATTTCACTGGGCGAGGTTGTTCGGCTTCGTCTACGGGTTCCGCAGGAGTGGGGTTCTGCGTCCCGGGTTTGGGTCCGTTCCGTACAGGACGGCGAGCCGCGGTACGACGCTGCGGTCCGGCTCGGCAGCATCGATGGCTGGGACTGGTGGGAAACGGCGATGCTCGTGGCCAATCCCGTGGCCAAGTACCGGTTCCTGCTGGAAATCGAGAGCAACAGCGCAAGTGGGCGGCACTACTGGAACCTCAACGCCCAAGGGCTTTTCAACCGGGATGTTGCTGATGCAGCGGACTTCCGCCTCACCACGTTTGCTCCCGCACCGCAGTGGCTGCATCAGGCCACCATGTACCAGGTGTTTCCGGATCGCTTCGCCCGCTCTGCCCAGGCGGATGCGCACCCCCTCCCGGACTGGGCTGTGGGCAGCTCGTGGGAAGAACCAGTGGTGGCTACCGGGCGGGAAACGCCCATTCAGTTCTACGGTGGCGACCTGCCTGGAATCACGGGGAAACTGGACCATCTCGAGGAACTGGGCATCGACGTTCTCTACCTGACGCCATTCTTCCCGGCCCGTTCCAACCACCGCTACGACGCCTCCACCTTCGACTCCGTGGACCCACTCCTTGGCGGGAACCAAGCGCTGGTGGAGCTGGTGGAGGCGGCGCATTCCCGGGGCATTCGTGTGATGGGTGACCTCACCGCCAATCACACTGGCGATGCACACGACTGGTTCGTGAAGGCTCTCGCCGATCCGGGCTCAGAGGAGGCAGGGTACTACTACTTCAGCGAGGACCATTCGAGGTACGAGTCGTGGTGGGGTGTGCCGTCGCTGCCGAAACTTAATTGGTCTTCGGACGCCCTCCGGCGGCGTTTCGTGACTGACGACGATTCGGTGGTTGCCCGGTGGCTCAAACCGCCCTTCAACCTGGACGGCTGGAGGATAGACGTTGGCAATATGACCGGACGCCTTGGCGCCGTGGACCTGAATCACGAGGTTGCGCGGCTCATCGCCGAGCGGGTTCGTGAGATCAACCCGGACGCAGCTTTGTTTGCCGAGTCCACCTCCGATGCCGCGCCGGACTTCACGGGTGAGCACTGGCACGGTGCCATGACGTACTCCAACCTCACCCGGCCACTGTGGTCCTGGCTTGCGGGGGATGCACCGCACGTAAACTTCTTCGGCTCGCCCCAGGCAGGACCCAACAAGATCGAGGCCGAAACCTTCCTGGCCACGCATCAGGACCTCGCTGCGGGATTTAGCTGGGGTGTGCTAAATAACACGATGAATGCCCTCAACACACATGACACCGCACGCGCCGCGACAGTGATGCTCGACGGCGGCCAGGAAGTTGGCGCTCTGCTCACCTTCACCCTGCCAGGCGTTCCGGTGTTGTTCGCGGGAGACGAGTTCGGCCTTGAAGGCTTCAACGGCGAGGACTCCAGGACACCCATGCCATGGGACTGGCAGGAAGGAAAATCCAGCCGCCACCCCGTCAAGGATATGCGTTCCTTCTACTCGGCTCTGGGGAGGCTCAGGAGCGGGCTGCCGGCACTCACCGAAGGCGGGCTGCGCTGGATCCACGCCGAGGGGGACGCCCTGGTATTCGTGCGTGAGACCGCTGACTCCGCAGTTCTGGTCATGGCCGTCCGCGACTCTGCCCGGGTCTGCGTAGATAACGCCGTCCTTTCCCAGCGGCAACTCGAATCGTTGTTCGCGCCACCCCTGCACAGCTTTGGGAACATCTCCACGAGTTGGGGGAATGACGGCGATGTACTGCTGTGCGCAGACGGCATTTCTGCTGGTATCTGGTCCCTTCCCGGAACCTGCGTTCCCACGGTGGTGGGCGGCGCTGATTAGACTGGGATCACTGAAAACCCTGCGAAGACTGCCGATTTGGCGTGTCCGCGGAGCTCATGTGGAGGGACCACCTTGTCGGACGAAACGGCTATGGCCGGAACAACAGAGGAAAGCATCAAAGGCCGCACAGTCGGCCGTCAGGAAGCTGACCAGCAAACGGTCGCCGGCCACAGTGATACGCAGCGCGCGTTCTTGGCGAGCCTGGCAGGCGGACTTCGGCCCGGCCAGATCGCCGAAGATGAAGCCACCCGCACGGCCTATTCCGTAGATCAAGGACCGCTGCTGGAGCGGCACCTGCCGCTCGCGGTCGTCTGGGCCGAATCCGTGGAAGACGTTCAAAACATCGTTCGAAGTTGCGCCGCCCACCAGGTGCCAATCGTCGCGCGTGGTGCCGGAACGGGTGTCTCGGGAGGCGCTCACGCCACCCAAGGCTGCATCGTGCTCAGCCTGGAACGAATGAACCGCATCCTGGACCTCAACCACGACGACGAGACCGCCGTCGTCGAACCTGGCGTCATCAACGCCGAACTGAATGCCGCAGCCGCCGAACACGGTCTCATGTACGCGCCCGATCCAGCCAGCTACAAGATGTCCACCATCGGTGGCAACGTAGCCACAAACGCCGGTGGACTGCGCTGCGCAAAATACGGTGTGACACGGGATTCCGTCCTTGCGCTGGACGTTGTGCTGGCCGACGGTTCACTGCTCCACACCGGCCACCAAACGTTCAAAGGCGTTGCCGGATACGACCTCACTGCGCTGCTGGTGGGCTCCGAAGGGACACTCGGAATCGTTGTGGGCGTGACGGTCCGCCTGAAGTACCTTCCACGCGAAGTCCACACCATCGCCGCGTTCTACCAAGACTTCCGCAGCGCCGCCGCAGGCGTGTTGGCAGTAGGAAAAGCCCGGGTCCAGCCAGCCATCATGGAACTCCTGGACAACGGGACACTCACACAGCTCGATGAGATGAACGGCTCAGACCTGCAAACCCGCGGCAAATCGCTGCTGTTGATCCAAACAGACGGTTTTGGAGCAGCCGCCGAGGCCGACGTCGTCCGGCAAGTACTCGCCGAAGGCGGAGCCACCGTCACCACCGAAGCCAGCGAAGAAGCCGAAATGCTGGTCGAACTACGCCGCAACAGCCGCGGCGTGGAAATGGACGACGAATTCAGGGTGGGCGAGGACATCGCTGTTCCACGCTCCCGGTTGGTGGACTTCGTGGCAGAACTCGAAGCCATGGCTGACCGCTTCCAAGTCCGCCTCAAAGTGGTGGCCCACGCCGGAGACGGAAACCTCCACCCCACGTTCTGGATGGACAGGGTGGACCCCGCCACGGACGCCGACGCCCTGGTACGCCTCAACGCAGCACTGGATGAATCGATCCGGGTAGGTCTCGAAATGGGTGGCACGATAACCGGCGAGCACGGCGTGGGGCAGTACAAGCTCCGGTGGCTGGGACTGGAGCAGCCTGAGCCTGTGCGGGAATTGCAGCGGCGGATCAAGGAGTTGTTCGATCCTGCAGGGATCTTGAATCCGGGGAAAGCTATCTAGGGCAGCTGGGCTGGGCGGGCCGCTGCGCTGGGGCGGCCTGCAGGGCGGGCCGCCGGACCGAAACGCTCTGCGCGCTCGGTCGTTCCTCCCTTAGACGCGCGCTGCCGCGTTTCGGTCCTGCGGCCCTTGCGTTCGTCCCCTCGTCCGCGCTGTCGCGTTTCGGCCCCGCCCTTGCGGCCCTCACTCTCCGTCCGGGATGGTATTCCAAATAGTCACCTACTCATTTCAGGTCGCATAAGACGCGGCATGTTTGCTGGGTTTACTTTGTGTCTGGCTCCTCGTAGTCTTGTTTGGTATACCAGAGTTACTATGAGGAGAATGACGTGGAAGAACAGCGCCGTGGTGGCTCCGGAAATTCTGGGCGGGCGTTCCGCGTCCTGGTGTTGTTGGCTTTGGTGCTGGTTTCGATCAATCTTCGGCCTGCCATCACCACCATTGCCGGTGTTATGAACCAGGTCCCGGGGGCCTTTCAGCTGGATCCGGTTCTGCTGCCTGTTTTGGGTACGTTGCCGGTGTTGGCCTTCGGGGTTTCAGGGCCGATCGGGCCCTGGCTTGCCCGGCGGCTCGGAACGGGGCCTGCCGTGGCGCTTGCACTGTTGGTACTCGCTGCCGCGTTGATCGTCAGGGTCCTTGTACCGGCGCTCCTCCTTGCCGGCACGTTCCTTGCCGGCATGGCAATCATGACGGCCAGCGTGCTCGTTCCCCAGATCGTCAAAACGAACCACGGCTCCGGCTGGTGGACCGGACTTTGCACCATGAGCTTTGGGCTCGGAGCTGCGCTCGGTGCAGGGCTGGTCCAGCCCCTTGCCGAGGCTTTCGGTGGGAGCCTCGCCTGGGCGCTGGCGGTGTGGGCCATCCCGGCACTGTTGGGAGCGTGCCTCATCCAACGCTCCGGAGGACGGTCGACGGCGGCAGGTACTTCCGCTGGCAAAGCCGGGTCAGCGGCAGGCGCCGTTTCGTCGCCACTGCAAGTCGCACCCCTGCGTAAGCAACGCACAGCCTGGGCTGTGACGGCCTTCTTTGGACTGCAGGCCATGCTCTACTTCGCGATCACGTCCTGGCTGGCCGTTTACCTCGTCTCCAAGGGGCTGTCATCGGCGGACGCAGCCGCGTTGTTGGCGTGGTTCAGCCTGGCGGGCCTCCCCGCGAGCCTGCTGGCTCCCGTGCTGGCCGGTCGTCCAGCCATTCTGCGGATCATGGCACCTGGCCTCGGACTGGCAGTGGCCCTTGCACTCTTGGGAGTCCTCGCAGCGCCAGCCGGCCTGCAGTTCGTCATGGTGGGGATCCTGGGAATAGTCCAGAGCGCCGGGTTCGGCCTGGCGATGGCCTTGGTAGTGATCCGCTCCTCCGGTCCGCAGACAGCGGGAAAGCTCTCGGCCATGAGCCAAGGGCTGGGGTTCGCGCTTGCCTCGCTCGGTCCACTGGTGGCCGGACTACTCCATACGTGGACCGGAGGCTGGGAAGTGACGTTCTGGGCGCTCGCGGCCGAAGCGGTGATTCTGGCTGGTGCGGGCTTCCTGGCCATACGTGGACCCGTGGTGAATGTTGAGCCGGTGGGGCTGTTGCCCGAGCCGCAGCGAAGGAACGCTGACGACGAAACCCGGCCAGCCGTCGTCGGGCTCTAAACTATGGCTGCGCGCGAGGGTCGCCGAGGACTGTCGGCGGGCTATGCTCCGGCGTATCCTCTGCGATATGACCAACTCAAAGTCTGGCGACAACACTGCCGCCACTGAAGTCCTGGAGACCAACGAATGCTGGGAACTCCTCCGTGGAGTTTCCGTGGGCCGGCTTGCCGTGTGGGTGGACAACCACCCGGACATCTTTCCGGTGAATTACAAGGTGGACCACGGGACCATGGTCTTCCGTACCGGCGAGGGCACCAAGCTTCATGCAGCGCTTGGTGACGCTCCTGTTGCGATCGAGGCTGACGGTGTCGATGCGCAAACCGGAGTGGCCTGGAGCGTGGTGGTCAAGGGGCAAGCTTCCGCAGTGAAGCTGACGCAGGACGTGCTGGATACCATCGGTCTCCTCCTGTTTCCTTGGGAAGCGGGGCAGAAGGACCAGTTCATCCGCATTGTACCGTCGGACGTGTCCGGGCGTCGTTTCAAGGTGACGCCTCCTGTGACCTGGTGGACGCCGCTGGACGATGCGCCCACAGCCAGGGGCGAGTAGCGCTTAACGCCGAGACCCGCCCTTGTCCGTCACTCAGACCGTTCTACGGTCAAGAGCGCGGACAAGAGCGGGTTTCGTAGCAGCTAGAGCAGTTCCAGTTGGTCGGCTACCACCTTGCCGGCGTGGATCACGGTGCGGTCCTTGCCCCGGTCCATCACCGTGGAAGCTACCGTCTCGCCGTCCACCAGGAGCAGTTCGGCCGGATCTCCGACGTCGACGCCGGGACGGTGGGCGGTGTCCTTCAGCCGGGTAGCGCTGGGGTCAAGGATGCTCGCCCCGCCAATAGTGGCGATGGCCAGGCAGTGCTCGATCAACTCGTCCTTGCGGAAGCCATGGGTGAATGCCAGCTGCCAGGTGCGGTCCAGCATGTCCGTGTTGCCGTAGGGGGACCAGTAGTCGCGCTGGCCGTCCTCGCCCAATCCGTAGCGCACCCCAGCCTCGGTGAGGAGCGGGATGGGCAGCTGGCCTGCGGCAGCGGGGGCAACCGAAGCCATGGACACGTCAAGTTCCGCGAAGGCATCAATGAGCCTGCGCGTAGTGGCCTCGTTCACGCTGCCCAGTTGGTAGGCGTGAGACATCGTGACTTTGCCCTGCATGCCGAGCGCCCGCGTGCGTTCCAGAACGAGGTCGGTGCTGAAGACGCCCAGTTCGCCGGGCTCGTGGAGGTGGATGTCGATTGGCACTTGGTACTTCTCAGCCAAGCCAAACACGATGTCCAGGTGTTTCGCCGGATCCCTGTCCAAAGTGCAAGGGTCAATCCCGCCCATGACGTTGGCGCCGGCCTTCAGCGCCTCCTCCATGAGCTCCACCGTCCCGTCTTCAAGGAGCAAGCCAGCCTGCGGGAACGCGATGATATCCACCCAGGCCTGACCGGCGAACTTCTCCTTGGCAGCAGCAACGGCTTCGAAACGCTCCAGCCTGCAGTCCACATCCACCTGAGCATAAGAACGAACACGCGTAGTACCACGGGCGATCATCCGGCCCAGGGTGTCGTTGACACGATCCTGCAGCGGCACCTCGGCACTGCGCCAGTTTTGCCGGTCGTTCATCATCATGGTCCATACACCGGGACCGCCGGTGTGTTCGCGGAATGGCAGGCCGATCCGGGTGGAATCCAGGTGCACGTGCACATCGGAGAACGATGGCAGCAGTAAGCGTCCGCGGCCTTCCACAACGGTCGCGCCTTCGGGAACGACGCGGTCAGGGTCATGCGGTTCGACGGCGGTGATCTTGCCGCCTGCTTCTCCCGCGACAAGAGTGACGTCGCTGAGCGCGTTCCCCCAAGGACGGACGGCGCGGATCAGGGTATTCAATGGATGCTCCTTTACTCGTGAATCTGTTGCCTGCATCTATTGCACGCCGGCCAGGACCGTTGCTGCCATACCTGTGTGGTGGCAGGCGGGCGCAGCCGGCTGGGCAGGCGTGGGAATCTGGTTGATGCAGCGTTGGCGCTGTTCCTCGGGAAGAGTGCTGATCAGCGGACAGCGGGTCCGGAAGACGCAACCGCTGGGCGGATTGGCCGGTGATGGGAGGTCTCCCCGGAGCCGGATCTTCACTTGCCCGCGTGCTGCGCGGGGATCCGGCAGGGGAACTGCAGAGAGCAGGGCCTTGGTGTAAGGGTGTAAGGGGTTCCGGAAGAGCTCATCCCGCGGTCCTTGTTCCACGATCTTGCCAAGGTACATCACGGCGACGTCGTGGGAAATGTGCCGGACCACGGAGAGGTCGTGGGCAATGAAGATATAGGACACTCCGGTGTCGCGCTGGATCTGCTGCAACAGGTTCACCACTTGGGCTTGAACGGAGACATCCAAAGCGGATACGGGCTCGTCACAAACAATTACCGATGGGTTCAGGGATATGGCCCGGGCAATTCCGACGCGTTGCCGCTGCCCACCGGAGAACTCGTGCGGGAACCGGTTATAGTGCTCAGGTTTGAGCCCCACTTGGTCCAGTAGTTCCTTGACCCGGTTCTTCAGGCCGCCCTGGGGATTGATCTTCTGCGCCACCATGGGAGCTGCAATCGCTGTACCCACTGTCTGCCTCGGGTTTAGGGAGGCGAACGGGTCCTGGAAGATCATCTGGACTTTGCGCCGGAAGTTGTAAAGGTCCCGCCCGCGAAGCTGGCTGATGTCGACGCCATCCACCACGATTCGGCCCCCTGTCGGGTCCATAAGCCGTGCCACCATGCGGCCCGTGGTCGACTTGCCGCAACCGGACTCACCCACGAGTCCCAAAGTCTGGCCTCGAGCGAGACTGAAGGAGACGCCGTCGACCGCTTTGACCGATCGCTTGGGAGCCCCGGGCAGGAGGCCGCCCTTGAGCGGAAAGTGCTTCTGGAGGTTCTCCACCTGGAGAATTGGTTGATGTTCCATGGCGGGTCCTAACGCGAATTCCGGATGGTGATGATCTGCGGCCCGCTCAGATGGCAGCGCTTGCCATGCCCGTCGTCCACCGTCAGTTCAGGGCGCTGCTTGGCGCAGACGCCGTCGCCCACCAGTTCGGCGTACTGGCACCGGGCGCTGAAGATGCAGCCCTGGGGCAGGTCAAGGAGTGACGGCGGCTGACCGGGTATGGGGTTCAGCTGGCTCGCGGAGCCGTTCAGGGTGGGCATCGAATTGAGCAGGCCCAAAGTGTAGGGGTGCCGGGTGTCGTAGAAGATCTCATCCACGGGACCCGATTCGACGCACTGGCCGCCGTACATCACAAGGACGTCGTCGCATACTTCGGCCACGACGCCGAGATCGTGCGTGATGAGGATGAGCGCAGAATTGGTTTCTTCCTGGAGCTCAGACATCAGGTCCAGGATCTGGGCTTGCACTGTCACGTCCAACGCGGTGGTGGGTTCGTCAGCGATCAGTAGCTCCGGTTCACAGATCAGTGCCATGGCGATCATGGCCCTTTGGCGCATTCCGCCGGAGAAGTGGTGCGGGTATTCGTCGAAACGCTGCTCAGGACTGGGGATACCCACCCTTCCCAGCATGTCGACGGCGGCTGTCCGGGCCTGCTTTTTGCTGGCCTTGTTGTGGACCAGATACGCCTCCGCGATCTGGTGTCCAACAGTGTAGAACGGGTGCAGCGCGGAGAGCGGATCCTGGAAGATCATGCCGATGTTGCGGCCGCGGAGTTGGCGCATGGCAGATTCCGGGAGGGTGACCAGATCCTTGCCTTGGAACATCGCCCGGCCCGTGACCTGGGCCGAGGTGCCCTTCAGGAGGCCCATGAGGGCCTGGCTGGTGACGGACTTTCCTGAGCCGGACTCGCCGACGATGCCAAGGGTCTGGCCCCGCTCCAGGGTGAAGTCCATCCCGTTTACGGCGGAGACCAGACCGTCGTCCGTGGGGAACTTCACGGAGAGGTTGCGGACGTCCAGGAAGGCACTCGCTCCGTGATCCGGCGCAGGCCGGGAGAGCGGTTGGGTGAGTGGTGTGTGGGTCATTGGAGCCTCACTCGGGGATCGATGGCGGCATAGGCGAGGTCCACCACAACATTGGCTACGATGACGAAGAACGCGGCCAACATGGTGATGGCCATGGTGACGGGCAGGTCACCCGAAATTGCGGCGTGCACTGCGGTGAAGCCCAGGCCGGGAACGGAGAAGATCTGCTCGGTGAGGACGGCACCTCCCAGGAGCAATCCGATGTCCATGCCAAGCATGGTGACAACGGGCGTGATCCCGGCGCGGACGCCGTGCTTGAACGTCACGGTCCGTGGTGCCAGGCCCTTGGCGCGGGCAGTGCGGATGAAGTCCTCGCCGAATGTCTCGATCATGTTGGTCCGGGTGACACGGATGTAGGAGGCGCTGAACAGCACGGCCAATGCGATCCATGGCAGCAGGTAGTTCGCCACCCATGCGCCCGGTCCCTGTGGACCAAAGGGGCTATTGATCTCGTTGGTTGTGAACGGCAGAAGGTGTAGCTGGTTGACGAAGAGAAGCAGCAGGAACAGGCCCGTAACCGGGATGGGCAGCGATACGCCCACCGACGCTGCGCCCACGATGAACTTGTCCACTGGCGAACCCTTGCGCAGCGCGGCGAGAAGGCCCAAGCCGACGCCGGTGATGGTCCACAGGATGAGTGCCCCAATGGCCATGGAGAACGTGTAGGGGAGCGATCGGGCGATGATGTCCGCAACACTCTCATTGGTCTGGAAAGACTTGCCCAAGCATGGCCATTCACAGAGCGTTTGGGCTCCGGGCGCACCGATCATCCGGGGCGAGAAGAGGCCACGCATGTAGTCGATGTACTGGACAAAGAAGGGCTGGTCCATGCCCAGGGCAACGCGGGCCTCGGCCACGCGTTCAGGAGTGCATTCCTGTCCGCAGGCGGCGGCCGCGGGGTCCGAGGGGCCAAGCTGGAAGAGCGTGAAAGTGATGAAACTGACTGCGGCGAGCAGCAGGACCAACGATCCGGTCCTGCGAAGAATGAAAGTCATCATAGTGGTGGTTGCGGGCCGCCCGCTGGGAGCAGGCGGCCCGCTTCTCCTTCTGGACTATGCCGATGTGTTGTCGAAGTCCGGTTAGTGCTCGACGCCGACGATCGAGAGGTCGATGCCGCCGAAGAAGTAGCCCACCTGGGCGTTGCGGACGTTGGATCCCACCACGCTGTTGGTGTGGCTGCGGATGAGCGGGACGATGGGGTACGTCTTCAGGGCAGTGCCGAACGCCTCGGACCACTTCTTGCCAAGCTCTTCTGAAGTGCCGTCCGTGTTGCGCAGATCAAACATCGTCTTGGAAACTACGGGATCGAAGTAGCGGGAGGTGTTGGAGAAGCCGTAGCTGGTGCCTTCGTTGTTCGGTCCCAGCAAGGGGTCTGCTGAAGTACGGACGGAGGCCGGATCGGCGCCACCGCACCAGCCGGAGCGGCCCATGTCCGGAAGCTGTTCGCTGGCTAGGACCGAGTAGTAGTTCGGCGCCGGAATGGCCACCAGCTCAACATCGATGCCCAGGGCCTTGAGGTTTTGCTGGACTACGGTGCCGGTGTTCTTGAAGGCGTCGCGGTTGTTGGCGTAGCCGTACGTGAGGGTCTTGGGGTAGTCCTTGCCTTCAAGGAGCTTCTTGGCTTCTTCCAGCTTGGGCTTGCCCGCAGGATCCAGCTCCAGCTCCGTCTCGACGTAACCACGCATCTTGGAGTTGAGCGGGCTCTGCGTGATCTCGCCAAAGCGTCGTCCGCCGTACTGCACCAGGATTGATTGGCGGTCCAAAGCCAGGGCGATTGCCTTGCGGACGTCCGGGTCCTTGATCTTTTCCGTGTTCAGGCTGAGGACATCGTTGCAGCCCAGGAGGCCGGATGCGACGCGATCCTTGACTTTGGCATCGGCCAGCTTGGCGGAATCCGAGGTCTGCAGAGCGCCGTTGGAATCGAGCGTAATGGCATTTGGATCCGAGTCAGCCAACAGCTGCTGGCTGATGGTTGCCTGCGAGGTGGAGAGGGAGAAACTGAAGGTATCCGGAAGGGCAGTGCGGTTGGGGTCCGTGGCGGCGTCCCAGTGCGGGTTGCGGACCAGTTTGAGCGACTTGCCCCGGTTGTAGGACTCCACCATGTAAGGCCCCGAAGACACAGGATGGTTGGTGTAGTCCAGCTTGGTGTCCTTGGCCTTGGGTACCGGCGCCGTGTTGGAGCGGGACGCCAACGCAGGGAACTCAGCGAACGGCTTTTTCAGATGGAAGACTATGGTTCGGTCATCCGGCGCTTCAACCGCCTGAAGCGACGCGGAAGGATCCTTGTACGGCCCCTTGTACCCGCCGGCGTCGAGCGCTGAATTCAACTCTTGCGGCGCCTGGGTGAAGACATCCTGCGCGAAGGTGCGTTCCACGCCGTACTTGATATCGGCGGAGGTGATGGGTGTTCCGTCCTCAAACTTAACGCCTTCCTTGAGCGTGAACGTCCAGCTGAGGCCATCGTCGGAAACTTTGCCGGTGTCCGTTGCGAGGTCAGGGACCACTGTTGGGGGTTGCCCTGCGGTTTCCTTGGCCATGGTCAGGGTCCGGTAGTACAACTGGCCCACATTGGCGGTCTGGACGTAGTTGCTGTTGCCGGGATCCAGGGTCTGGAAGTCCGAGGACATCAGGACGTTGAGGTTGCCGCCCTTGGTGTTGAAGCCGGTCTTGACCACGTTGGGTGCCAGCTCCGTGACCGATTCTGCGGACTTGGTGTTGCCGGGCTGGTTCTGGCCGGCGGCGCAGCCTGTTGCGGCCATGGCAATCAGCACGGAAAGCGCCAGTGCTCTCGTGGGGGTTTTCATGATGCTCCTCTTGAAGGGGTTGGGTGGAGGGAGATGTTGGAAGTTAGTGGCGGGAAGCCTTGGGGTCCAGCGCGTCCCGGACGGCGTCGCCCAGGAGGTTGAACGCCAGGACGGTGACAATGAGCATGACGCCCGGAACAGCAAGGAACCACGGATCGCTGAGGTACCAGTTGCCGGATTGCGCCGCGTTCAGCATTTGGCCCCACGACGGTGTGGGGTCCTTGACGCCGACGCCCAGGAAGGAAAGGGCTGCTTCAGCAGAAATGTTGGTGGGGATCAACATGGTGGCGTACACCAGGACTACTCCCATGACGTTGGGGATGATCTGGCGGAACAAGACGCTCAAGTGGGAGGCACCGAAGGAGCGGGCCGCTTCCACAAACTCGCGTTCCCGGAGGCTCAGGACCTGGCCGCGGACAATCCTTGCCAGATAAGCCCACCCGAAGAATCCGAGGATGATCACCAGGGAGGCCATGGGCAGGAAGCTGCCTTCGCCCAGCGGTGTATCCCGGAGCCGGGATTGCAGGATGGGCGTCAGGGAGAGCACCAGGAGAAGGTGCGGGAATGCGAGGAACAGGTCCATGATGCGGCTGATGACGGCGTCCGTCTTACCACCGAAGTAGCCCGCAGCCGCACCGAGTACTGTTCCTAGAACTACGGAAACGGCAGTGGACAGCAGGGCGATGGTGAGGGAAACCTGGCCACCGTAGGCGAGCCGGGCGAAAAGGTCGCGGCCCAAGCCGGGCTCAACGCCCAACCAGTGCTCGTCGGACGGATACATATAGCCGGGAAGCGGCAGGCCAGGCGTCTGGAAGTCGTCCAGTACCTCGGGGCTGGTGTTGGACGTGAAGGGGTCATTGCCAGACATCGCGCTGAGTACGGGGGCAAGGATGGCGAACAGCATGATGGCCACCACGACGCACAGGCTCAGGAGTGCGATCTTGCTCCGCCGGATCCTCATCCACGCCGTGGCGAGCAGGGAGCGTGCCTCGGCGGGTGCGGCTGCTTTGCCCTCAGGCGAGGTTGCCGGAGTGGGCGGCGGACTGCCGGTATTCGGTTCGATGGACTGTAGCTGGGTCAACGCTTGTGCTCGTTTCATGATCCAGGGAGCTGACTCCGCGATTCTTGTATACCAAACTAGACTAGATCAGGATCGATGCGATGTAAATCACAAATAATGTACTGTTTGGAATACCAGATAGCTATTTTGTTCGAACAAAGGAGTTCACGTGCCCACAAAGGCAACTGCCCGCTACGTCCTGGGGCACAACAAAGGGCAGCACGTGCTGCTGGAGGATGCCTGCGTGGTCTATAGCGGCGACACCATTGAGTACGTCGGCCATGACTACACGGGGCCGGTGACTGAAGAACATCATCTGGGTGACGCACTCCTGATGCCAGGGCTGATCGACCTCGATGCCCTCACCGACATCGACCACCTCATCCTGGACAGCTGGGCCGGGCCGGAGCAGGCAAAGGGGCACCAATGGTCCGAGGACTACTTCCGCAACCGCCGCGCGGACGTCTTTACCGCTGAGGAACGCCAACAGATCCGCGAGTACGCCCTTATCCAATTGGTCCTTCATGGCATCACCACCTACATGCCGATTGCATCGGAGGTCCATTCCGAGTGGGCGGAGCCTTTTGAGGAACTCGTGGGGATGGCGGAGACCAGTCGACGGCTCGGCTTGCGTGGCTACCTTGGGCCCGCATACCGCTCGGGCGTGAATGTGGTGTTGAAGAACGGCGAACGCTCGGTCATGTTCGACGCCGGCCGTGGCCGTGAGGGGCTGGCGGACGCATTGCGCTTCATTGACCATGCGACAGAGCTGAACGACCCGCTAATCACCGGTGTCCTGCTTCCATGCCGCATCGAGACCCTGGACATCGAACTGCTCAAAGCAACGGCGGCGGCTTCAGAAGAGCACGACGTCCTGGTTCGCCTGCACTCCCTCCAAGGCCTCGTGGAACGGGAACTCATCCTGGACCGGCATGGCGTCACGCCCCTGGAGCTCCTGGACCAAGTGGGCATGCTCAACGAACGCTTGCTGATCCCGCATGCCACCTACACGGACCGCAACCCCGCCGTTTTCGGAGAGGATCGCGGCGACCTTGCCCGGCTGGCAGACAGCGGCGCCAGCATCATCCACTGCCCTCTGACATCCATGCGCTATGGCAGCACCTTGGATTCCTTTAACGCATACAAAGCAGCCGGCATCAACATCTCCCTGGGCACCGACTCCTTCCCGCCGGACCTGGTCCGGGGCATCGATGCAGGCGTGCAGCTGGGCAAGATCCTGGCAGGCAGCAACGACGCCGGCGACCTCGCCGGATACTTCGACGCCGCCACGCTAGGAGGAGCCCGGGCGCTGCGACGTACCGATCTCGGCCGGTTGGAGCCCGGGGCCCAGGCAGACATGGTGGCCTTCTCCCTGGGAGACATCCGCGACGGCGTTCACGAGGACCCACTAAGGACCCTCACGCTCAACGGAACAGCACGCCAGGCAGTGCTTTCAGTGGTGGCCGGCCGGACCATCATGGCCGACGGCCTCATAGAGGGAGTGGACCTGGACTACTGGCGGGGAAAGGCCCAGGAACTCTTCGCCAGGATGCGTGAGGCCTACACACTCAGGGATGGCCTGAACCGCCCCTCCGACGAGCTGTTTCCACCCGTGTATGCTCGGTTGGAACGCTGACCGGCGCCGGCCGGCGAATGGAGCGGACGCTGGCATGAAGGGAAGTTTGACAGTGGCTGAGGCGATGCCGGAAACCGGAAATGGCCGCGATGACGAGGCCCGCGCGGAGCACGTCTACCAACTGGTGTTGGAGGGAATCGTCACGGGCACCTTCGCGCAGGGTGGGCGTTTGCGCGAACGGGAACTGTCCGAGATGTACGGCGTCTCCCGGATCCCGGTCCGCGAAGCCATCCAACGCCTGGAGAAGGACGGTTTCGTGGCCACCTTCCCGCGCCGCGGCGCAGTGGTCCGGCAACTCACGCTCACCGACGTCAACGAGCTCTTCGACGTCCGCCTTTGCCTGGAAACGTTCGCCGCGAGGATGGCTGCCACCCGCGTTGCCGAAGGCCATTCCAGTGGCAGGCTCGAGGAACTGATGGAAGCCTCCAACGCCGCCATCGACGAGGACCGCGCAGACGACGTCGCGCTGATCAGTGCCGAGCTCCACGCCGAAATCGTACGTCTCTCCGGCAACAGGCTGCTCATCGAGTCCGTGAAGCCGCTGTTTGGCCGCATGCGCTGGATCTTCGGATTGGCACACAACCGCAGCAACGAGCTCCAACGGGACGAACACAAAGAGCTGTGCAACGCCATCCTGAAAGGCCGGCCGGACCTGGCCTACTCGCTGGCGTACACGCACATTGAGCTCGGCCGGGAACCCGTGCTGGCAGGCCTCGCGGAGACCCTGGAACCCTGAGTTAGTCGTCCGCGTCCGGGTACTCGTCCACTTCGTCGTACCGGCCTGACTCCTCCACCTCAACCTCAAGGATCTTGAGCAGCTCGGTGTCAGGGTTCAACATGATGGCAGCCTCGTCCCTGCGGTGCTGCAGCACAGTGTCCAGGTAGGACTGCACAGTCTCGGCCAGCGGGATGTAGCGATCCTGTTTCTGGCTCATGTACCAGCGGTGCTCCAGGACCTCGTGCACTACTTCGGCTGGTTCCAACTTCCCGGCAAGGTGCCGGGGAATAGACCGTACGATCGGTTCGAAGATCTGGCTGACCCATGCGTGGGCGCTTATTTCCTCGTCCAGGTCAGGGTTGTTGTCCGCCCTGAACTGGTCCATATCGTTCAGGAGCCTGCGTGCCTGGTTCTCCTGGGCGTCCAATCCGGTGAGGCGCAGCAAGCGCCGTTGGTGGTGGCCGGCGTCGACGACTTTTGGCTGCAGCTGGATGGTTGAACCATCCGCCGTGGTCTTGATGGCATATTCCTCGACGTCGAAGCCGAGCTCGTTGAGCCGGCGGATGCGGGCGCCCACGCGCCAGCGCTCGCCGAGTTCGAAGGATTCCTTTTCCGTCAGCTCAGCCCATAGCCTGCGGTAACTGTCCATGATGAGCTCACTGGTAGCCACCGGATCGACCTTTTCCTCGATGAGCCCGCCATCCAGGAGGTCCATCAGTTCACCAGCGATGTTGACGCGGGCGATCTCCAGGTCATACTCGCGCTGGCCCATGGACAGGTCCGGGTAAAGCTCGCCGGTTTCGGCATCCACAAGGTACGCAGCGAACGCGCCGGCGTCGCGACGGAACAGCGTATTGGAAAGCGAGACGTCGCCCCAATAGAAGCCAATGAGGTGCAAGCGGACAAGCAGCAACGCCTGGGCGTCGATGAGGCGCGTCAACGTGTCCTTGCGAAGCATCTGCGAGAAAAGTGCCCGGTATGGCATGGAGAACTTCAAATGCCGGGTGACCAACACCGGGTTCAGGGGTTTGCCGTCGGCTGTGGTCCGGCCGGTGATGACGGCCACGGGCTCGACACACGGAACGTCCAGCCGAGCCAGCTTGCGGAGCATGTGGTACTCGTGGCGGGCAACGTGCTCGGACGTTTCCTTGATGGCAATGACCGATCCACCCAAGTGCGCGAAACGCACGATGTGCCGGGAGATACCGCGGGGGAGGGCGGCGAGGTTCTCGGCCGGCCAGTCCTCGAGCGCAATGTGCCACGGCAGGTCCAACAGTTCCGGATCCGCTGCGGCGGCGGTGATGTTAAGGGAACCGATGACGCTGGCCGGTGGTGCTGTGTCTTGCGCGCTGGCCGCCTCAGTCCTGGGGAGCTTGCCGATCTGCCCGTAGTCGGTCGGTTCGTCGTGCCACTGGGCTCCGTTTTGCTCGCTCATGCCTCAATTGTTCCGTACTCGCCGGTGTTGGCGTTCATTGCTGCGGTAAAGGGATATTCGGGCATCGCAGACCACTGGATGTCCGGTGCTGCCTGGAACGTGACGCCCTGCCTTGCGAGGCGCTCACCCAAGGCACCAAGCCGACGTCGGAAGTCACCAACGTCCCGCGCGTCCTGCGGCGACCAGCCCACTTCCGCCAGGGAAACTGCCCTGGGGTACAGGAGCCAATAGGCCTGCTGGTTGTTGCGGACGGTCTCCGTCCACAGCGGGCCTTCGACGCCGAGGACCTTGTCATCTTGCAGGCCACCTTGGGCGGGATTCCAGTGGTAGTACTCGGACCACGTGAACGGCCCGCCGTCCACCCACTCAAGGCCGATGGGACTGCTGGGATCGTACTTTTGGTCCAGATAGGTCTTCGCGGCCGGGGACATGATGACCTTGGAGCTGCCGCTTTCGGCCTGCTGGACAACCGGGGAGAAATCACCGAACCAGTACTGCACCACGGACCCCTGCGGGAGTTCGACGCCGGCGTATTCGTTCCAACCCACCACGGTCTTGCCGGTTTCCGCTCCGATCCGGGCAAACTCCCGGACCATGGTGACGTAGTTGTCGTGGCCGGTGACGTGGGCTTCATCGCCCCCGATGTGGAGGTACGGACCATCCGTGATGGTAGCGAGTTGGCCCAGCACTTCACGAACGAACTCGTAGGTGGCAGGCAGTGCTGCGTCCAAGGTGGAGTAGCCGACCTCGCCGGTCGCATTCATGGGCTTGGCCATACCATCCGGGTTGAGCTGCGGGATCGCTGCCAAGGCCGCATTGACGTGTCCGGGAAGGTCGATCTCCGGCACTATCAGCACGTTCCTCGCAGCGGCGTACGCCTGGATCTCCCTGAAGTCCTGCTGCGTGTAGAAACCTGAGTGCCCGGGAGTGAGGCCGATACCGGGGTGGTTCACGGCGCCCCCAATAGCGGTGAGGTTCCCATAGTCCAAGTCCGACGGATTCTCCTTGGGCGCCTGGATCTCGATGCGCCAGGCTTGGTCATCCGTAAGATGCAAGTGCAGGGCATTGAGCTTGAACTGGCTCATGACATCTATCTGCTGCTTCACCTCTTCGACCGTGAAAAAGTTCCGGGCGACATCGAGCATGAGTCCGCGATAGGCGAACCTGGGCGCGTCCCTGATCTCGACGGCGGGAATCACCCAGGTGCCGTCGGTGCTGGTGTTCGAATCGTCCGCGCCTGTGAGGGAGTGTTCAACGGCAGGCGGGAGCAACTGGCGGAGTGTTTGGACTGCGTTGAAGAGGCCCGCGGGAGTTGTTGCCGCGAGGCGGGCACCGGCATTGGTGACAGTCAACCGGTAGGCTTCCGGACCGCCGTCGAGCGTTTCAACTAAATCCAAGGTGATGTCGCCGGCATTGGCCGTCTCGACGATGGGAAGAGCGAAACCAGTGCCGCGGCGAAGCAGCACCGCCAGCTGCTCCGCGACCGGGACAGCTGCCTGGCTTGCCGCGATCCGTGCCGTAGGCGCAAGCGTGAAGGCCTGACCGTCCGATGGCGCGACGTGTACGGGCCGGGGGATCAGGTTATCCGTCGTGTTCATGCCGTTCTTTCTGCAGAATGGTTAACGCGAGAGCGGCCCGACCCGGGAAGGGTCGGGCCGCTGTCACGATGCGGATTCAGGTGCCGGTGGGGACTAGTCGCCCAGGCGCAGACCCGTCTTGGTGTCGAACAGGTGCACGTGGCCGGACTGCGGATGAACGAAGATGGACTCGCCCTTCATCGGGGGGCGGCGGCCGTCAACACGGGCAACGATGTCGTGGCTCTTGCCATCCAGGATGGTGTGGCCGTAGACGTAGGCATCGGCGCCGAGTTCTTCGACGACGTCAACCTCAACCTGCAGGCCTTCGCCGTGGCCGACCGTCTCGAGGTCTTCCGGACGTGAACCAACGGTGACCGTCTGTCCGTGTGCTTCTTCGAGGACGTCGCGCTTGACCGGGTAAACCGTGCCACCGAACTGGACGCCGCCGTCGACGACCGGCAGTTCCAGCAGGTTCATGGCGGGGGAGCCAATGAAGCCTGCGACGAAGACGTTCTGCGGGCGGTCGTAGAGGTTGCGCGGGGTGTCAACCTGCTGGAGCAGGCCGTCCTTGAGGACTGCGACGCGGTCACCCATGGTCATGGCCTCAACCTGGTCGTGCGTCACGTAAACCGTGGTGACGCCGAGGCGGCGGGTCAGGGATGCGATCTGCGTACGCGTCTGGACACGGAGCTTGGCGTCAAGGTTGGACAGGGGCTCGTCCATGAGGAAGACCTGGGGGTTACGGACGATTGCGCGGCCCATGGCAACACGCTGGCGCTGACCGCCGGAGAGTGCCTTCGGCTTGCGGTCCAGGTACTGCTCGAGGTCGAGAAGCTTGGCGGCTTCGCGAACACGCTCGGCGCGCTCTTCCTTGGAGACGCCTGCGATCTTAAGCGCGAAGCCCATGTTGTCCGCAACAGTCATGTGCGGGTAAAGAGCGTAGTTCTGGAAGACCATTGCGATGTCGCGGTCCTTCGGCGGAACATCCGTGACGTCGCGGTCACCGATCAGAATACGGCCGGCGTTCACATCCTCAAGTCCTGCGAGCATTCGCAGGGAGGTGGACTTACCGCAACCGGAAGGTCCAACGAGGACCAGGAATTCGCCATCGGCGATGTCGATGTTGAGCTTATCGACGGCGGGCTTATCTGTGCCCGGGTACAGACGCGTAGCGTTATCAAAAGTAACTGTAGCCACAGTTATCAATCCCTTCACCGGCAGGTACGTGCCGGACGATCCGTTGTGAATGGTTCATTTTCTTCAGTTGAACTCCCCGGCCATTGGCCGGGGAGGATCGTGTGACGTCGCACGGTACTGTGCGTCACATCACGTCCAAGAGTATGTCAGACTTTTGGACTTACTACCTAAATGTTACGAACGTCACATGTGATGTTGATCCTGCTCCATGCTTCCGCGGTGACGGGGCTTATGCTTCCGCCGTGACTCGGCGGCGCTCCCGCAGGAGCGTTTCCAACAGTTCCGCAACGTGCACCGGGGCTTCCACCCGGTACTCTGCCTGCGTGAAATCCAGGCCGACTTTGATGCCGACGTCCTCGCCCATCAGCCTGCCCAGGGCGTCCTCATCCGTCACGTCATCGCCGGCGAACAGAATGGCCGTGGCGCCTGTTGCTTGACGGAGGAACTCCACTGCCTCGCCCTTGGAGGCATGGACAACGGAGGTCTCCAGCACGCGTTTGCCGGTCTTTACGTACACTCCGGGATGCTCACGCAGAACCCGCATGGCGGCCTCTACCGCGTCTTCGGCAACGTCGTCGTCGGCAAGCCGAGTGTGAAGGACGACTCCGGCGGGCTTGTCCTCGAGCAACGTCCCCGGCGCGATGTTGACGATGCCGGCCAGGACGTCACGTACTGAAGCGAGGCGTGCACGTTGTTCATCATCCAACTCCAAGCCCAGTGACCCTTCGCCCAGCCATACCTCCGCGCCGTGGCTGCCAATCAGCAACGTGTTCACAGGAGGCGAGGCGACCAGGCGCAAACTGTCCAAGGCGCGTCCCGAGATAAGTGCCGTCGTCGTGCGCGGCAGTTCAGCAAGGGCTTCCAAAGCCGCAGCCGAACGCGGAAGGGGCCGGGCGTCATCGGCATGGTCCACGATTGGGGAGAGGGTGCCGTCGAAATCCAAGGCCACCAGGAGTTGCTCCGTGCCGGCGATACGCCGAATGGCGTCCAACAGTTCCGGGGACAAAGACAGGGGCGTTTGCTCAGCTGTCATCGCGCACTACCTTCTCCTCGAGGGCGGCCAGGAACTCCGCTGACCAATGATCGACGTCGTGGTCAAGGATCTGCTTGCGCATCAGCTTCATGCGGCGGCGGGCTTCCTTGGGGGAGAGGTTAACCGCCCGGAGAATGGCGGACTTAAGGCCATCGATGTCATGCGGGTTGATCAGGAGCGCCTGCTTCAATTGGTCGGCAGCGCCGGCGAACTCACTCAGGACCAGCGCGCCGTCGTCCTCGGAACGGGCCGTCACATACTCCTTGGCCACCAGGTTCATGCCGTCGCGCAGCGCCGTGACCAGCATGACGTCCGCGGCGAGGTACAGCGCCACCATTTCTTCAACGGGGTAGCTGTGGTGCAGGTAGCGGACGGCAGTGTTCTGGATGGTGTCGTAGGTGCCATTGATATGGCCAACGGTGCCTTCGATTTCTTCACGCAGAAGCCGGTACTGCTCCACGCGTTCCCGGCTGGGGCTCGCTACCTGGATCAGGGTGGCGTCCTCCACCTTGATGCTGCCTTCGCGCAGGAGTTCCTCGAAGGCCTTCAGGCGGTGGCCGATGCCCTTGGTGTAGTCAAGGCGGTCCACGCCAAGAAGGATGGTCTTCGGATTGCCCAGGTCCTTGCGGATCTGCTTGGCCCTCTCGATGATGTCCGGCCTCCCTGCCAACTCCCGGATCTGGTCAACATCGATGGAAATAGGGAAGGCCTGTGCCCGGGCAATGTGGGTGACCTCGCCGTCCGGGCCCTTTACGTGCACTTGTTGCTGCTTGACGCTGGCGCCCAGGAAGCGGCGGGCAGAGCGCATGAAGTTGCCGGCGTCGCTGGGACGCTGGAAGCCCAGCAGGTCCGCACCCAGCAGGCCATCAATAATCTCGCGGCGCCATGGCAGCTGGGCGAAAATCTCCGGCGGCGGGAAAGGAATGTGGTTGAAGAAGCCGATTTTCAGGTCAGGCCGTGCCTCGCGGAGCATGCGCGGAACCAGCTGGAGCTGGTAGTCCTGGACCCACACAGTTGCGCCGTCCGCGGCATGGCGGATGACGGCGTCTGCGAACTTCTTGTTGACCTGGCGGTACGAATCCCACCAGGTGCGGTGGAACTCCGGTGGGGCGATGACATCGTGATACAGCGGCCAGATGGTCGCATTGGAGAAGCCCTCGTAATACAGCTCGACGTCGTGGCTGCTCAACTGGACCGGGACAAGATCCATCGCTTCGTGGCTGAAAGGACGCACGGTTTCATCCGGGGCTCCGTGCCAGCCCACCCACGCGCCGTCGGACTTTGTCATCATCGGTGCAAGCGCAGTAACCAGGCCGCCCGGGGAGCGCCGCCAGCCTCCGCCACCATCGCCGTTGCCATCCGTGCTGCAGCGGTCAACGGGCAGGCGGTTGGACACCACCATGAAGTCGAACTTGCTCGCCGTTGGCTTCCTGGTGGGAGAGGCCCTAACGCCGTCTTCCGTCTTGAGTTTTTCGCTTGCCAAATCCTGCATTACTGCTCCCTGGGGTTGCTGTGACTCACCTCCCAGCCTACCGGCGGAATCATGTGCGGCAGTTGATCGTTCAACAACCGGGTCTTTGCGCGTGCGCCGAATCTTCAAGTTTGCTCCCGTAAACTGGCCCCGTTGCCCTAGCTATGCACTACGACGTCGAGTAATCCGAGGAACTGATGAGCCCCGCAAACGAACCCCGCCTCTCCAAGGCTGAACGCACCGCCCAGGCACGGGAGAAAGCGCGAGAAATCCGCGAAGCACAGCTGAAAAAGGAAAAGCGCAACAAGCTCCTGATCGGGTGGGGCATCGTGGTGGCGGTGGTGGCGATCCTTGCCGTTATCGCACTGGTAGTGACCACCAGCATTCAGCAAAGCGCACCGATCGCCGATCAAGGTCCTACTCCCGCGAATGGCAACGTGCACGGTGGCGTAACATTGCTGGCCAACTCCGACGTCGTAAAGTCCGATGCCTCGTCCGTGAACGTGGCAGATGTCCCTTCGGCCCCGGCAACCAAGCCTGCAACTGTCTCTGTTCCCGGTGGTGAGCCCGAGGCCGGCAAGCCCGTCAAGGTGATCGCGTACATCGACTTCATCTGCCCGGTCTGCAAGCGGTTTGAGACAACCTACGGTGATTCGCTCACCAAACTCCGCAACGAAGGCAAGATTTCCCTCGAGTACCGCCCCCTTGGCTTCCTGGACCAGCAGTCCACCACCAACTACTCCTCACGCGCAGCAAATGCTGCAGCGTGCGTGGTGAACTCTTCCCCTGAGAAGTACGCCGACTTCTTCAACCTCCTCTTCGAACGCCAGCCTGCCGAAGGCAGCGCCGGCATCTCGGACAACGACCTCAAGTCCATGGCCAAGGAGGTAGGCGCAGCGAACATCGACTCCTGTGTGGATAGCAAGCAGTACCGGCCGTATGTGAAGGTTGCCACGCAAGAGGCGGCAGCCATCGGCATCACAGGAACCCCCACCGTGTTTATCGACGGCAAGCAGTGGGACGGATCCACGGACCTGAACGCTGAGATCCAGACCGCAGTTGACGCCAAGGGCTAGGTTTTAGGAACTTTCGACGGCGGCTGGTCACCCTGGGTTTGGGCCTTGCGTTCAACCTGGGGTGGCTGGCCGGCTTCGTGATTTCCGTGCGGGGGAGGGTCTGGGCTAACCTTATCTAGCGTCGATTTCGGCGCATGCCTCCTTAGCTCAGTTGGCCAGAGCACCGCTCTTGTAAAGCGGGGGTCGTCGGTTCGAATCCGACAGGGGGCTCCACCAACCCCTCCATTCCGGCGATTTTGCCCGGATTGGAGGGGCTTTTGTTTCCGGGAAGTCATAGCGTTGCTTGGAACGTCTGCGTGGCCCTTGCGTACCTTGCTTCCCCGCCCAAACCAGTGTCGCTGGAAGTCAACAGTTGCAGTGCTTCGGCCGCGGGGGTCCCGGGATCGGCGGTGTACATCAGGATGCGGTGGCCGGATTCATCAGGCGGGGTGAGGACCTCGAAATTGAGTTCCAGGTGGCCTACTTCGGGGTGGTGCATGTGCTTGAGGCCGGACATGCAGTTCTCAACAGGATGCCGTGACCACAAATTGGCGAACTCATCGCTGTTCACGGTCAACTCGCCTACCAGCGAAGCCAGTTCCTGATCATCAGCTGAGCGGCCGGCAACCAGCCGCAGCGATGCTACAGCGCGGGTGGCTTCTTCTTGCCAGCGTGTGTAAAGCTCACGGGTGTGACGGTCGAGGAACAACATTCGCGTCATGTTGGGCCTCGTTGAAGGCGTCCTGGGCGCTGCGAAGTCCAAATGACCAGCCACAAGCCGATGACCCATCCCATTCCATGCCAGCACTTCACTCCGGCGTCCAAGGACGACCGCGGGTATGTCGGACATTGACTGGATGAGTCTCAGAATGCCAGGTCTTACCTTGTCCGGCTTGGTCACGGTGCGCCGCTTGGTGGTCCCGGACCGGGCAAGATTGAACAGGTGCGCACGCTCGTCTGCGCTGAGGTCGAGGGCGCGCGCGATGGACTCGATGACGGCCTCGGAGGCGTTGTTGCTCAGGCCCTGCTCCAGTCGGGTGTAGTACGTGTTGCTAACGCCGGCGAGCATGGCGAGTTCCTCCCGGCGGAGGCCAGGTACGCGGCGGATACCGTAATTCAGAAGGCCAACGTCCTCAGGCTGTAAGGCAGCTCTTCGAACGCGAAGGAACTCCCCAAGTTCACTGTGACTACTCATGAGCCTCATTCTGCCGGTGTTCACCGGTCGTGTCCTGTCACTGCCAGGGGTAGGCACGAGGGGGTGTGGTTGTTCCCGGGACATTCCGTGACGGTGGAGTTGTGAAGATGCCGCCAACGGGCGGCTACCCCCTCCAGAAAAGGATCGCCGTCATGACCACTCAACCGGATGTCACCACGGGCCAAGGTGTCCCACTTTCAACCGAAGCGAAACCGACAACTGCACAGGCGGGACGGATGACAGGCCGACAGCGGCTGGCACTCATTGTCCTGCTCGCGGCGAGCTTTACCCTGGCCGTTGACTTCTCAATCCTCGGTGTCGCACTCCCGGCCATCGGCGCCGACGTCGGATTCAGCTTGGAAAACCTCCAGTGGATCGCGACGGCGTTTGCCCTCTGCGCCGCCGGGCTGACACTGTTGTTCGGACGTGTCGCGGACGTCGTCGGCCGCCGCAAAATGTTCATCTTCGGCATGGCCCTGCTGGGCGCAGCATCGCTCGCTGGTGGCTTGGCTACTGACCCGGCCTTGCTGCTCATTGCTCGCGTAGGCCAAGGCACCGCGACGGCCATCGTTGTTCCCTCCGCCCTGTCGTTGCTGCTGGCATCCTTCCCTGAGGGCCCTCTGCGCGATAAAGCGCTGGGCCTGAATGGCTCGCTGATGGCTGCGGGCTTCACAACTGGCGCCATCCTCGGCGGGCTTTTGACCGACCTGCTCAGCTGGCGGTGGGCGTTTTTCGTCAACGTGCCGGTGTCTATCGCAGTACTGGTTATCGCCCCCATCGTTCTCGCCGAGAGCAAGCCCACCACCAGGTTGAAACTGGACGTTCCGGGCGCCATCACGGTGACCCTGGGTCTACTGGCCTTGGTCTTCGGTCTTACCCATGCTGCCGAACACTCCTGGACTGATCCCCTGACGTTGGGCTCGCTCGCCGTAGCAGTCGTGCTCGTCGTTGCGTTCATGGCCGTCGAACGCAGGGCAACCTCGCCGCTGGTACCGCTGGAGATTCTGAAGCGCTCTACCGTTGCATGGGGAAACATTGCCGGCATCCTAGCCTTTGCCACCGAAACGTCCCTGGTATTCCTGTTGACCCTGTACCTGCAGCAGGTGCTTGGCTACACCCCACTCGGGGCCGGCTTGGCCTTCGCAGTCCTTGGCCTCGGCACCGTGATTGGTGGCATCCTCGGGCCAAAGGTCATAGGCAGGATCGGCAACAAGAAGGCCATCATCTACGGATTCATCGTCCAGGCGATCGCTACCGGTGCCCTCGTCTTGCTCAGGGCCGATCCCGCCTCCATCGGTCCGCTGCTAGTGGCCACCTTCATCGGTGGTGTCGCCAACCTTGTCGTCATCGTCGGATTCATGGTCACCGCAACCTCCGGCCTGTCCAATGAAGAACAAGGCTTGGCCACCGGACTGGCAACCATGAGCCAGCAGATCGGCATCACCATGGGTATCCCGATCATGAGTGCCATCTTCACTGCCCAGATTCTCTCCATCGGCAACAACGAGGCCCCGGCCGTCCTGAGCGGCGTAACGACGGCGATATGGGTGAACGCTGGTCTGTGCCTCCTGACCGCGTTGGTCGTAGGTCTTTTCCTCCGGAAACCCGTGCCGGCCGCCTGACGGCATTATCTCCACAAACGAATGCTTGAAGCAGCCCCGCACCGACCGGCGCTCGAACCTGGCGGCTCGTGCGTACCTTTGTAAGCGTTGACTGGGAGTGAAGGACAAAGCGCTTAGGGGGCGAATGTCTGCCTGTCCGGAAGACCAGCATGTCCTCGTCGATGACCGAGGCCCCCGGCCGCCGGGGTCGCCCGTTGCGGCAGCGCTCGATTGGCGTGGCCGGAAGGGACAGCCCGACCGTGCGGAACGTTGCGGCCAGGGTCACTCAACAGGGCACAAAGTCCCGGATGGATTCGCATCTTTCCCAGTCCATCGCGGAGCCGATCCTGCAGACTCAGCTATTCTTGCCGACCATGCGATTTTGGGAAACGACGCCATCAACCCATGAGCGCAGGGCTGCTGCCGGTGCGGCCCCGGCGCGGCGGGCGAGGACCTTTCCGCCGATCAGGATCATGAGCGTGGGCACCGCTTGAATGCCGAAACGCCTGGCAAGATGGGGCGAGTTGTCCACGTCGACTTTGACGAGTTTCACCGTTCCGGCCCGTTCCTGCGCCAATTGATCGAGCACCGGGCTGACTGTCCGGCACGGGCCGCACCAGACCGCCCAGAAGTCGACAATTACCGGAAGAGTTGCCCCTTCGGCGACTTCGGCGAAGTCTCCGTCGCTGGCGGCAAGGATCCAAGGCAACAGCTGATGGCAGTGCCCGCATCGCGGCAGGCCGCTGGCGCTGGATGGAACCCTGTTTGGCTTAGCGCAGTGCGGGCATACGGTGATGTTTTCTGTCATTCCTCCCGGCTTTCAGACGGTGGGCTGGCCGGGGCAACGAGGTCAGTATTGGCATGGGGTCTTTCCCGATGCTGTGCTCCCGCTTCGCGCGCGCAATGCTCGCAGCAATAGATTCCTTCGTCGGTCTCGACGCCGTGTCCCAACACCCGGCAGCCACAATGTTCGCACGCCGGCGCCATCATGTGGATGGCACATTCGAAGCTGTCGAAAGTGCCCTTTTGGTCACCCCTCGTGACCGTGAAAGTCCTCGGAGCGTCGTTTCCGCAAACGTCGCATCGTGCCATCGTTGTGTCCTTTCATGGTGACCGGTGGAACCGGCTCCGTCATTAGGTCCGAAAAGAGGCCCATGCCCAGTATCAGCCGTGACCCATCCGTGCCGTAGGGGCGAAAGGCCCCGGACGATGAAACCTGGTTGGAGTTGACGGGTGAGAGCTGTCCTAAGGGACTTCCTCTTGCGCGACCCGGGCCTCCGCTGCCCTCCGGCCACCACGCTGACCCTGTCGAAGCGCCAGCAGCGGAAACAGGAGCACAGAGAGCATGCCCGCTCCGACGAGTGCCGATGAGATTCCGCTTGAAATGAACCCCTGATCCCTGCCAATGGCTGTGACGGCAACGATGATCGGCAGGCCTGTTGCCCCGAACAGCATGATTGCCCGTTTCTCGGCGAAGGTGGACCTCGGCGGGGCAGCAAGCATCGATGGCAGGCCCCGGATGATCAGCAGGAGGATCACGAACAGCGGGAGCATTGCCAGGGCTGAGGGGCTGGACGTGAGTGCGCCCAGATCGAAATCTATGCCGGTATCGATGAAGAAGATGGGCACAAGGAACCCGAACGCGACGGCGTCGAGTTTGGTTTCGATCACCTTCCGGTCCCGTTCGGGTGCACGGGCAATGGCCACTTTCCAAAGGACGCCTGCGGCGAATGCCCCCAGCAACATGTCCAGTCCCAGGACCATGCTCAGCACCACGAGCACGGTGAGAATGAACATGATGGAGCGGACAGCGAACTGGCCGCTGGTGTGGAGGGTCCGGGTGACCTGCGAGTGGAAGAGCGTGTGCCTCGCCTTGGAGGCCAGGAAAATCGCAATGCCGGCCAGGAAGACAAATCCGAGAAGCACCGCCGTAGCCGGTCCCAACTGCCTGCCACTGAAGAACAGCGAGATTGCAATCAGGGGACCAAACTCGCCAGCTGCCCCCAATGCCGTCACGGCGATCCCCATCGGTGATCTTGATTCACCGGAATCGCGAAGGATGGGCAGCAGTGCCCCCAACGCCGTGGAGCACAGCGCCACCCCGATGATGACCGCGGCCTCCGGCGTTGGGGCCAGCAGAAAGCCTGCGCCAACGCCTGCGGCCAACGAGATCACCCAACCGGCTGTGGCACGGATAGCGGGACGGCCACGGATATCGGCAAAATCAATCTCATTGCCGGCCACGAAGAAGAGCATCGCCAGCCCGAAATCGGCCAGTGTATCCGTGAACTGCGTAGATTCGATCCATCCCAACAGGCTGGGACCCAACAGGATTCCGAGGACGATCTCGAACACCACAAGGGGCACTTTGACCACCCGGTCAAGGAAGCGGACCGCCAAGGGCGCCGCCACAGCCAGTAGAGCGATCAGAACCAAGGTTGTAGACAAGCCCTGCATCAGCGGTACCTCCGGTACCTCGCCCGCTTCGAAGGAAAAGTATTCCAAAGCTACCGCTACACCTGCGATGACGCCATGACGCCGGACTCCCGGTAGGGGCCAGAGTTATCCACAAGCAGGAAGAAGCGCACGACGCCGGGTCCCGGCCCGCGTTAGTCTGGTTACCTCGGCTGAAGCAAGCGGCCGCAACACCCACTGTGCGGAGCCGTTTTCCAATGTCCGATGATCCAGACCTGGGCGCCCTTGCGGCGTCTTCCTTTTCCCTTCCCAAGCTCCGCCCCGGCCAACTCGCAGCCATGAACGCGCTCGCAGGCGGCCGCGACGTCCTGGCGGTCATGCCCACTGGTTACGGCAAATCAGCCACCTACCAAGTGGCAGCCAGGTACCTCTACAACCAAACCGGGCGCCCCGCCGTCGTGGTTTCTCCCTTGATTGCTTTGCAGGAGGACCAGTTGGATGGGCTGAACGGGCAGTTGGGTGACGGCGTTGCTGTCGCCATTAACTCCTCCCGTAGCGACGCGGAAGTGGAGGACGCCTGGGAGGCAGCGGAGTCCGGCAAAGCCACTTTCCTGTTTCTTGCCCCGGAGCAGTTGGCAAAACAGGAGACGGTGGACCGGATCGCCAAACTGGACATCACTATGTTCGTTGTGGACGAGGCCCACTGCGTCTCCTCCTGGGGCCATGATTTCCGCCCCGACTACCTCGATCTTGGAAATGTCCGCGAACGATTGGGAAACCCTCCAGTGGCGGCCCTTACGGCCACAGCCTCCCCTCCGGTGCGCGATGAAATTCTGGAACGACTCGGCATGAAGGACCCGCTGATCCTCGTCCGGGGCTTTGACCGGCCCAACATCAGCCTTGACGTGGTCCGCCATCAAGAAGACAAAGGCAAGCGAAAAGCAGTCCTGGAGCAGGTTGCCTCCCTGGCCAAGGGGGGAGAGCGGGGGCTGCTGTACGCCGCCACCCGCAAGGACACGGAAAAGTACGCCGCCAAACTGGCAAAGGAAGGACTCCGCGCGGAGGCGTATCACGCCGGTCGATCTGATTCTGACCGGGAGCGTATCCATGAGGAGTTCCTGGACGATCAGCTGGACGTCGTGGTTGCCACAACAGCTTTCGGCATGGGTATCAACAAACCCAATGTGCGATTCGTCGTCCATGCCGACATTCCGGAGTCCCTGGATGCTTACTACCAGGAAATCGGCCGTTCAGGACGCGACGGTAAACCGGCTGCTGCCACACTGTATTACCGCGAAGAGGATCTCGGCCTGCGGAAGTTCTTCGGCGCGCATTCACCGGACCCGGATTCGCTCCTGGCAGTTTTGAAGATCCTGAAAGCCGCAGGCGCTCCTGCCCCGAAGAGCGCGCTCGCGGAGCTGACCGGATTCCCCGTCCGTCGCCTCACCGGGCTCGTCAACCAGCTGGAGGAAGCCGGCGCTGTCACCACAGGCAAGCGCGGCATCCGCTTGGCATCCAAAGCCAAACTATCCGCCCTGGTGGCCCGCGCCGTCGAACTGGCCGAGGCCCGGCAGCGCGTTGACCAGTCCCGGCTGTCGATGATGCGCGCATATGCGGAGACGGACAGCTGCCGCCGGCAGTTCCTGCTGGGCTATTTCGGTGAGGAACTTTCGGAGCCGTGCGGCAATTGTGATGTGTGCGCCGCTGCTTCCAAAACCGGCAATGGTGTTCACAACACAAAGGAAGAGCGCGGCTCAGATGAACAGCGGGCTGGCGAAAGCGATCCATTCCCGCTGCAGTCCGCTGTGATTCACAAGGAATGGGGCCCGGGTTTGGTGATGAGGCATGAGGACGACGTCATCACCGTCTTGTTCGAGCAGGAAGGGTACAAGACGCTCTCCCGCAGCGCTGTTATGGAGCATGAACTCCTGAAACCTGCATAACTTTCAGGTGTTCAGCTCCAGCATCAGGGCGGGCAATTCGTCGGCGAGTTCGCGCGCAAGGAACCCGAGCGGGCCCAGCTTGCTGGCCAAGCGGTCGGCCGCGGCGGCGTGGAGGTGGGTTCCCCAGCAGGCGGCCTGTGCGCCGCTGGTTCCACGCGCCCGGAGGCCAGTGATGGCACCGGCCAGTACGTCTCCACTGCCTGAGGTACCCAAGCCTCCGTATCCGGTGGTGATCTTCCACAGTTCAGGGTCCCCTGAGCCTTCTCCAGGTGGACGTGCGATCACGCCCTGGCAGCTAACCACTGCGCCGTACTGTTCGGCGACGACGGCCACGTCAGTTTCGAGGTGGTTTACGTCCCGTCCCAGCAGGACTCCCGCCTCAGTCGGGTTGGGAGTGAGGATCAACCTGCCCCGCCAAGGTTCCAGCATCCCCTTTAGCTTCACCAGCCCGCCGAGGGCGAAGGCGTCGAGGACAATGGCAGGATCTTCGCCTCTGAGCTCCTCCCGCTCCAACAACCTGGTGAGCAATTCCCCTGCCAGGTCCGGATCATCCAAGCCGGGCCCGACCAACACGGCGTCTGCCCGTTCCAAATACCTTGAGATGACGTCCAGCCCCTCACCGGTAACGGACCCATCGGCAGTCTCCGGCAAGCCCACCGCCCCGCACTCCGGGAGTGCTACTCCCACCTGCACCGCCACGGACTCGGCGACTGCCAACGTAATCTTTCCGGCCCCCGCGCGGAGGGCGGCGATGCCAGCCAGGACGGTGGCGCCCGGAGTAGTCCGCGCACCGCCGATGATCAACACAGCGCCGCGTGAGTATTTGTCTTCGCCAGGAGCCGGCAGCGGCCAATCGCGCAGAAGGGATGGCGTTACTTGCGTGGGGCCCGTGGCGCCGTTGAAATCACTGTGGGTGGACACTGGCATCCCCGGCATGCTCGGTGACCGTAACTCCCTGTTCGGTGAGATGGTCGGCCACATTGAAGCTCTCGAGCGTCCACGGTCCAGCACCAGAGGGGCGCACATACCGGGTTATCGATGCGTTCAGGACTGTCGTTCCGGCGGCGAGGTCCAGGATCTCCCGCTCGGACATCCCCTCCAGGACGTATCGGACCAGCAGGATCACTGCATCATGGCAAACGAGCATTACGCGGTGTCCTCTTCCCAGATTGTTGAGCTCGTCCAGGACGGATCGCAGGCGAAGCGCCACATCAGCCCAGGATTCACCGCCCGGTGGCCGGTAGTACAGCTTGCCCAGCCAGAGGCGCCGTTCGGCTTCATCGGGGTAACGCGTTTGCACGCCTAAGCGGGTGAGTCTGTCCAAAATGCCCAATTCCCGGTCGCGGAGGCGCTCATCCGTGTGGACTTTCAGGGACCACCCAGCTGTTTGAACGGCAATTTCCGCTGTCTGAAGGGCGCGTGCATAGGGGGAGGAGACCACCGTGTCCGGACAGAACTCCTCCGCAATCCGGGACAACGCAGTTCCCAGTGCCCTGGCCTGATCCTGGCCGGTATCCGAGAGGTTGACGTCCGGATCCCTGGCGGGGACGTCAATGACCTCAGCCCGCGCCAGCCGGGCTTCCGTTGCGGCCACGTTGCCTTCGCTTTCTCCATGCCGGACCAGCAGCAACTCAACAGCCCCGGCCTCCTGCACCGCCTCTGTCAGGCCGTCGTCGTTCAAGAAAACCAACTCCTTCGCGCGCTTCGCCGAATGCAGAACACTACCCACTGCGTACCCACGGGACCAGAGAATAAACGTACGACGGCGAGCTGCCGTCCCAGCGCTGGCCGTCCACCCGCCGTCGAGCATGAAAGACATAAGGGGACCCGCCGGTACTGTTGCCGGAACCCATGGTGAAGTAAGTTGCTCGCATGGAGGACACATACCAAGTCATCGTGGTGGGTGCCGGATTTGCAGGCGTTGCGGCAGCCAAAAAACTCGGCCGGAAGGGCGTACGCGTCCTGTTGATTGACTCGAACAACTACCACCAGTTCCAACCGCTCCTTTATCAACTGGCTACTTCCCAGATCGGGGTTTCCGCCATTACGCGCCCGCTGCGCTCCGTCTTCCGCCGCTATGAAACTGTCAGGGTCCTGACGGCGAGTGTTGCCTCTATTGATACTGCGCAACGGTCAGTCACTACCGCCGATGGCGTGACATTGCAGGCGGAAATCCTGGTCATTGCGGTAGGTGCAGTTCCCAACTTCTTCAACACCCCAGGCGCCGGGCAACATGCTTTTCCGCTGTACTCCGTCACGGACGCCACCAGACTGGGCACCGCCATTACCCGGCTGCTGGACCACGCCGATAGAAACTCCGAAGGCTTGGTAGATGTGGTAGTGGTGGGAGGAGGGCCCACTGGCGTGGAGACGGCCGGAGCCATGGCAGAAAACGTGAAATACATGGTCCGCAAGTACTTCTCTCCTCAGCTCGCTGCCCGCTGCCGCGTGCATCTGGTGGACATGGTCCCGAGCGTGTTGAACATGTTCTCCACGAAGTCCCAGCGGTACGCCACCGAACGTCTTCAGAAGGTGGGCGTCCAACTGCATATGGGAGTGGGCGTTACCGAGGTGCGAACCGATGGTGTGGCGCTGGCTGACGGGAGCTTTGTCCCCGCGCAGATCGTTGTTTGGGCAGGCGGCTTGAAAGCGGGAGACCTCATCAGCACTTCGGGGCTGACACAGGGCAAAGGTGGGCGTGTCGATGTCCGTCCAGACTTGACCGCCCCGGATGTGGATGGTGTGTACGTCATCGGCGATGCAGCGAACATCACCGATTCCACTGGCGCGAAGTTGCCCCAGCTCGGCTCCGTAGCCCAACAGGCCGGAAAGTGGGCGGCGGCCAATATCCTTGCAGACCTAGCCGGTGGGAGCCGTACTCCCTTCCGGTACGTGGACAAGGGCTATATGGCCATGGTGGGCCGGGGTGCTGCCGTGGCAGAACTGGGCCGCAAACGAATCCAGTTGCAGGGCCTTTTCGCTTTCTTGTCCTGGCTCTTGGTCCATTTGGCCCTATTGTCCGGAGTCCAGCAGAAAGTCCGGGCACTATTTTCCTGGCTCAACGGATATCTCCTGCACAGTCCCGCGCAGGTGGTGGTCAGTGGCCCAACCGAGAAGGAGCTCTCCGGGCTGACTCTTCCCGAAGTACGTCCGGCGCCATCAACCGATGCGGGCCTGGAAAAGGAATAGGCTCAGTCGGAAGCGGAACGGGCCTTCTGAACGCGATGTGCCACTAATCCCCACGCCATCAGAAGGAAGCCACAATATCCCAAGGGGGACGGACTGATTGGTATGGCCAACAGCATCATCAGCACTCCAACTGCTACAGCAAGAACGTGGCGGGCCTGCGGTTCATAGGTGCGACGCGCGGGGATCCCTGTTTCCAGTTGACGGGCCAAGCCCGGATCCTGAATGAAAAGTTCCCGTTCGAGTTGCTGCAGCGCCCTGCGCTCCCGTTCGTTCAGATGCATGGTTGTCCCTCCCATGTAGCGCTAAGGCTCCTCGGTGCGATCGGTGAGCCAACCGGTTTCTTTCAAGGAATTCCAGCGGCACAATAAGCTAAGCATGCTTACTAAATGCTCCGCAAGGAAAATTTTCAGACCCTCATTCCGGTCAGCGTCGACTTTGGAGACTGACTACGATGGCAAGTAGCAACCCCGATCAAGGAGCACAATGTCACTGAAGGACCGCCTCAAAGCAGACGTCGTTGGCCACATGAAGGCGGGCAACAAAACAGCGCTCACCACCGTGCGGAATGTCCTGGGTGAGATCAGCACCCGCGAGAAGTCGGGCAAAACGCCCATCGAGTTGGACGATGCGCAGGTTACGTCACTGCTTCAAAAGGAAGCTGCCAAGCGCCGGGATACCGCACGCATCTACACCGAAGCCGGGGAAGTAGACAGGGCAGCCGCCGAAGTTGCGGAAGCTGAGATCATCGAGGAATACCTCCCCAAGCCGCTAAGCCGCGAAGAAGTGGAAGCCATCGTCGACGAAGCCATCGCCGCTCTTAAAGCCGACGGGCAGGAACTCTCAATGCGTTCAATCGGCGCCGTGATGAAGCCGGTAACCGCCAAGGTTGCAGGACGGTTCGATGGCAAGACCGTCAGCGAAATCGTGCGGGGTCGCCTGAGCTAAGACCCGCCGGATGGCTCGCCGTTAGCGAGTCGGCCATTCCCAAGCAGCCATCGCAAAGTATCGGCGTTGCGCACGGCGTTGCCACCGCCGTCGTTGTTGAAATAGGCGTACACGTCCTTGCCCGTGCTGTTCCACTCACGAATCCGATCCGCCCACCAGCGAAGATCCGCGTCCGAATATGAGCCGCCGTAGAGGTGCTCAGTATCCGGTCCGTGAAGCCGGATGTAAACGAACGGTGCCGTGGCCCGAAGGATGCACGGCAAGTTGGCGCCGCTCATGACGCAGTAAGCTGCCTCGTGGCGTTCAAGCAACGCGTAGACGTCAGGGTGGTCCCAGCTATCGTGCCGGAATTCCACCGCCACGCGAATCCATTGGGGTAAGGCTGCAAGGAAGTAATCGAGGCGGGCATCATCGCGGGCAAAATCAGGAGGAAGCTGGACAAGCAGCACAGCTCTTTTGTCACCCAGTTCGTGCCAGCAGCGGGTAATGCGTTCCACCCACACTTCAGGGCTGTACAGCTTTTTCCCATGCGTGAGACCACGGGGCGCCTTGACCGACATCGCAAATCCTGCAGGCAGGCGATCATGCCAGCTCTTGAATGCGGTGTCCCGCGGCCAACGGTAAAAACTCGCGTTGAGCTCAACCGTGTCGAACCGGGCCACGTAGTGGGCCAGGCGCTTGGCCGTGGGCAGGCCCGGTGGATAGAGCACATTTTCCCAGTGGTCGTAGCTCCAGCCAGATGTACCTATGCGGATACTCATGCTGTGGATGGTAGTCCGCGAGAACGTGCTTATGGCCGAGGCGTGGTCCTGGCGATCAACGCCTGGAGATCTTCGGCAACCTTGGCCACCTCGCGCTGCCGTGTCGACTTTGCTGCGTGCGTGGAGGGTCGGGCGGCTCTGGGAGAAATCCGTGTCCGGGCGTCGCGACGGAACGCGCCATCGCGTCCAATCCTGGGATCACGCACGGGCGCGTCGACGGTGACGCGGCCCTTGAGGGGGTCGTGAAAGAGTGGCAGATTCATGGTCCATTCCGGGGTAACAAGCCGCTTGAAAGGGATTCAAAGCGATGTGGCCGAGTGCGAACTCTGATCCTGACATATGTCCCACATCCGCGATATGGACGGTTGCATACCACCTCGCCCGGAAGCGGTGCAAACGTCCAGTTCTCTGGCGAAAGCCCGTTCGGCTCTGGCAGCCGGGCTCTTCACCAACACCGGGCGCCTTGGCGACGTAGCGTCGGGCCCGATTATCGCTTGGACCGCATTCGGACCGGGGCCGTAACTATCCCCACAGCGCCTTCTTCAACAGTTCCCTGAGTTGGGCATTCTCCTCTTCACTCAAAGCTTCGAGCTGGCTCCGTTCGCACACCTCGAGGGCAGCCCGCGCCTTGTTGTGGATCCGGCGGCCCTCAGCTGTGGAGACGATGATCTTGGCGCGGCGGTCCTGCTTGCCTTGAGCTCGTTTGACCAGGCCGCGGTGTTCGAGGTCGTCCACCAGGCTGACTACCTGGCTCGGATCCAGGCTCAGGAAATCCGCCAGCTCACGCTGTGTGGGTTCCAGGCCACTGCAGGCGAGGGTCAGCACGGAGAAGGAGCGTTCGCGAAGACCGTAATCCGCCAGGGCTTTGTTGTTCAGCAGTGATCCTGTGGCATGCAGCTTTGCCAGAAGAAGCCCCACGTCATTGCCAATCTTCGCTGCCGCGAGGCGGGGGGTTTCGGCTTTGGTGCTCTGCGTGCCCATGGCAACTCCAATAGTAAATAAAAACAATCGTTGACTTTTTCAATGATCCGTAATCTCATTGATCATGACAAGGATCTCACGTGGCAGTGGGATCGGCCCCACCGGCTCCCGCCGGTTACTGCATGCGAAGGAGCACGCCATGAGTTTGAACGGCAAGGTTGCAATCGTCACCGGGAGTGGACAGGGTCTTGGACTCGCTTACGCGAGGGAGCTGGCCCGTCAGGGTGCCGCCGTCGTTATAAACGATGTGAACGCGGAGACCGCGGCGCAGGCTGTCGCGCAGATTGAGGCCGACGGCGGCCGGGCCACCGCGGTGGTGGTTCCGGTGGGCAGCACGGAGGCTGCGAAAGCGTTGGTGGCCGGTGCCGTTGATGCATTCGGGCGGCTGGATATCCTGGTGACCAACGCCGGAATCCTGCGGGACAAGAGCCTGTTGAAGATGACCGATGAGGACTTCGACCTGGTTGTCAACGTCCACCTCCGCGGAACGTTCACCTGTGTCCGTGAGGCCTTTGCGTACTTCAAGGAAAACAACGTTCCGGGCCGGATCATCACGATTGGTTCGCCGACGGGCCAGCGTGGCAACTTCGGCCAGACCAATTACGCGGCTGCGAAGGCCGGGATCGTGGGCATGGTCCGCACGTGGGCTTTGGAAATGAAGAAGGCCGGCGTGACCGTCAACTCGGTGATCCCGGTGGCGGCGACGGCGATGACCAAGACCGTCCCGTATTTCCAGAAGGCCGTTGAGGCCGACGAGCGTGGTGAGGCCATGCCGTCCTTCTTCCGCCATGATCTTGGTTTTGGGACCGCCGATGATGTGGCGGGGCTTATTGCCTTCCTCGCCTCTGATGCGGCCTCGGGGATTACGGGCCAGGCCATTGGAGCTGGCGGTGACCGGCTGCAGGTGTGGACGCATCCGACGGCGGCGACCACCGAATACCGCGACGGCGGCTGGAGCTATGACGCACTGCGCGAGAACGCTGAGGACCTTTTCAGCAACGAAAACCTTCAGGGCTACGGTGAGGAATTCCTGCCACTGCCGGCGGAGCTGCAGCCAGAACCTGCACAGGCGCGCTGATCATGGCCCGTTACGAACTGGGCGTCGACCCTTCGGCGCTGGACGCGATCGACATGCACGTCCATCTGGAAGTGGACAGTTGCGGTCACGGCTCACTCCCGGCAGCGCTGACGGAGGCCTCGGCGAAGTATTTCAAGTCCGAGGACAGGACGCCGTCACTGGACAGGATCGCGGAGGTGTACCGCGAGCTGAACATGGCCGCCGTCGTCTTCACGGTTGACGCGCGGACCCAGCTCAAGCACGAGCCGAACAGCATCCCGGAACTGATTGCGGGTGCAGCACGGAACAATGATGTGTTGATTCCGTTCGGGTCCGTGGATCCGCGAACGGGGGAGGAAGCGATCGCGGGGGCGAAGCATCAAGCCGTGGAGCTCGGTGCCCGCGGGTTCAAGTTCCATCCGTCGCTGCAGGGTTTCGATCCGTCCAACGAGCAGTTCTACCCGTTGTGGGAGACGCTGCAGGAGCTGGGGCTGCCGGCCATTTTCCACACCGGCCAGAACGGTATGGGCGCGGGACTTCCCGGCGGGTACGGAATCAAGCTGGCCTACTCCAACCCGTTGCTGCTGGACGCTGTTGCCGCGGACTTCCCGGGCCTGCAGATCATCATGGCCCACCCCTCGGTGCCCTGGCAGGATGAAGCGAACTCAATCGCCACCCACAAGGCGAACGTGTTCATCGACCTCTCCGGCTGGTCGCCCAAGTACTTCCCGGAGTCCCTCGTGAAAGCGTCGAATTCCGTGTTGCAGGACAAGGTTTTATTCGGCACTGACTTCCCGCTGATCACCCCGCAGAAATGGTTGGGCGCGTTTGCTGACCTGCCTTTGAAGGACGAGGTCCGCCCGAAGGTCCTCAAGGAAAATGCGGTTCGGCTGCTCGGATTGGGTGGTTGACATGAGCACGACCGTCTTGGACCAACGGCTGTATTCTGCGGCGGATTGGTATGACGCCGAAGCCCTCCTCACCGCCGAGGAGCGCGCCGTCTTGGCCCAGCTCCGGAACTTCCTGGACGCCGAAGCGAAGCCGTTGCTGGCCGAGTACTGGGAACGGGGCGAGTTCCCCGAACAACTGGCGCAGCCGCTGATCGATCTTGACTTGATGGAGCCTTTGGACGAGGCCGCACGGGGGATCTACCAGGGGTTCCGGATCTTCGAACTCGCCCGCACTGACGCTTCGCTGGCTACCTGGTACACGGCCCAAGCCGGGCTGTTCCGGACCGCGATCCGGGTGGGCGCCTCGGAGGAACAGCAGCGCGAGTGGATGCCCCGGGTTGTGGATTTCTCGCTCAAGGGTGTGTTCTCGTTGACCGAACCGGAACACGGCTCGGACATCGCCGGCGGGCTCTCCACCACCGCACGCTATGAAGCAGGCGTTGCAGGAGAGGCCGGCGGTACAGGGGCCGACGGCGGAACCTGGGTCCTCGACGGCGCCAAGCGGTGGATCGGGGGCGCCTCAACGGCCGATGTGCTGTGCGTGTTCGCCCGGGACGTCGCCGACGGGCAGGTCAAAGCGTTTCTCGTGGACCGGCAGGCTGCCGGCGTGAGGCTTGAGAAGATCCACGGCAAGACTTCTTTGCGGATGATGCAGAACGCGCATATCACCCTGAACGGCGTGAGGGTCCCGGAGGCCATGCGCCTGCACAACGTGAACTCGTTCAAAGACGTTGCAGCGATGCTCCGGGCCATGCGCTCGGACGTTGCGTGGATCGCCACGGGCATCCAAGCCGGTGCTTTCGAAGCCGCGCTTGCCTACGTCAAGGAACGCCAACAATTCGGCCGTTCGCTGGGCTCATTCCAGTTAATCCAGGAGAAACTTGCCCGGATGCTCGGCAACATCACCGCGTCTCTCTCGCTGGTGGTGAGGCTGACCGAACAGCAGGGCTGGGGCATCTACCGGGACCAGGACTCCGCGCTGGCAAAGATGCAGACCAGCCTGATGATGCGCGAAACCGTCGCCCTGGCACGCGAAGTGGTGGGCGGCAACGGCATCACGCTCGCCGCCGACGTCGCGCGTTTCCACGCAGACGCCGAAGCCGTCTACTCGTACGAGGGCACCCACGAAATCAACGCCCTCATCATCGGCCGCGCCCTCACCGGCGACAGTGCCTTCACCCGCTAAACCAAAACACAACTATCAGGAGGCAACCGATGCCCAACCTCGTCGTCGATTTCGACACCCTGCTCACCATGTCCGGCAAGGACCTCGGCACCACCGACTACCGCGAAATCACCCAGCAACAGATCAACCTGTTCGCTGACGCCACTGACGACCAGCAGTGGATCCACACCGATCCCGAACGCGCCAAGGACGGCCCTTTCGGTGCCCCCATCGCGCACGGCTTCCTCACCTTGTCCCTCATCATCCCATTCTGGGGTGAGCTGTTCGACGTCGACGGTGTCACCACCAAGGTCAACTACGGTCTGGACAAAGTCCGCTTCACTTCGCCGGTCAAGGTCGGTTCCAAGGTCCGTATGAACGGCACCATCGCCGACGTCACCGAAGTCAAAGGCGGCGCCCAGATCAAGGTCAGCGCCACCATCGAAATCGAAGGCCAGGAGCGCCCCGCCGTCGTGGCCGAATTCCTCGCACGCTTCTACAAATAAGCAAAAGCACCACACCAAATCCCTCCTCTCCCAAGGAACAGCCATGTCAGGACACACTGCACTCGCAACTGCGAGCACGGCCGCGAAGCGTAAAGAAGCGCGTACGGTCATCTTGTCCAGCTATCTGGGCAGCACCATCGAGTTCTACGACTTCCTGCTGTACGCCACCGCCGCGGCGGTCGCCTTCCCCAAAGTGTTCTTTGCCGGTACAGACGAATGGGTGGGCGTCGTAGCCGCCTACGCCACTTTCGCTGCAGGATACGTTGCACGGCCCCTGGGCGGCATCATCTTCGGCCACTTCGGTGACCGCATCGGCCGCAAGGGAATGCTGATCGTTTCCATGGCGATGATGGGCATTGCGTCCACCTTGATCGGTTTGATTCCCGGGGCCAACGTCATCGGTCCCTGGGGCGCCGTGCTCCTCGTGGTCCTGCGCGTCTGCCAGGGCATTGCGGTCGGAGGCGAATGGGGTGGCGCCGCGTTGATGGCGCTGGAACATTCCGACCCCAAGCGGCGCGGCTTCGCGGCATCGTTCGTGAACGCAGGAGCGCCAACAGGGGCCGTCCTCGGCACCGTCGTCATGGGCATCTTTTCCGCCCTTCCTCAGGACGCGTTCCTCGCGTGGGGCTGGCGTGTGCCGTTCCTCCTGTCCTTCGTGCTCCTGATCGTTGGCATGTTTGTCAGGCTGCGTGTTTCCGAAAGCCCGATCTTCGCCGAAGCCGTCGCCAAGGAAAGCGCCCAGGGCACCAAGCGTAAAATCCCTCTGCTGGAAGTGCTGCGGCGTCCCAAGGCGCTGATCATGATCATGTTTGCCGGCGCCGCAGGATTCGGCTTGCAAGTAGTACTGCCCACATTCTCCGTGACCTACGCGGTCTCCAAGGGCGCACCGCAGCAGGGCGTGCTCTATGCCTTCGCGGGAGCCTCGGCCATCTCCATCCTTTTCGTCCTACTGGGCGGAAGATTGTCCGATCGCTTCGGACGCCGCCCGATCATGGTCACCGGACTGGCCCTGTTCATCCTGTACCTGTTCCCGATGTTCGGAATGCTCAGCTCCGGCAACATCGCATTGATCTTCCTTGCATTCACCGTGGCACTCATCCTGCACTCATCCCTCTATGGACCCCTTGCTGCGTTTGTGTCCGAGCAGTTCGGTACCACCAACCGCTACACCGGTGCAGCCGTCGGTTACCAGCTCGCCACCCTGATCGGCGCTGGCTTCACGCCCGGCATCGTTGCGGGCCTCTACAAGGATTCCGGCCAGAGCATCATCCCTGTGGTGGTATTCCTGTCTGCCATGTCAGTGGTGTCGATTGTCTTCATCCTGCTCACGCGAGAGTCTAAGAACAACGACCTTTCTTCGGTCAGTTAGGAGTACTGCACCATGGACAACAACGGAGTTGGATCCTGGCTGCACCGGCGCCGTGCCAAGTCGGGCCCCAAAGCGGCTCTGGTCTCAGGCAGCCAGGCACTGAGCTATGCCGACCTCGCCAACCGTACGGACCGCTTGGCCAACGCTCTTGTTGCCAGGGGCGTGGCCAAGGGGGACCGCGTGGCCTACCTCGGCGAGAACCACCCCTCCTTTGTGGAGACCTTCTTTGCCTGCGGACTGGTCGGTGCGATCTTCGTTCCCTTGAACACACGCCTCACCGCCCCTGAGCTCCAGTTCCAGCTGCAGGATTCGGGGGCGCGTCTTTTGATCAGCGCAGCGTCGCTGGAAGCCGTAGCCGCGGCGTCCGTGGTGGACACTGCCGTCACACACCGCTTTGTGGTGGCGCCCGACGGCGGTTCGGAAGGTTCCGCCGTTAAGCTGCCATCCGGCGTCGAGCACTATGGCGAGGTGATTGACGCGGCAGCTGCGACGCCGCTGGATGTGGCCGTGACTTTGGACGACGGCGCCATGATTCTCTACACCTCGGGCACCACGGGCAAGCCGAAAGGTGCACTGCTGACGCACGGCAATATCACGTGGAACTGCATCAACACCGTGGTGGACATGGACCTCAACCGGGACGACGTCGCGCTCATGATTTCCCCTCTCTTCCACGTAGCCTCCCTGGACATGGGTCTGCTGCCCATGCTCCTCAAAGGCGCCACGGTGCTACTCGAGACCAAGTTCGACGCCGGTCGCGTCCTCAAGCTGATCGGGCAGCACAAAGTCACTACCCTCAATGGGGTCCCCACCACCTTCCAGATGCTCTGCGACCATCCGGAATGGTCGACGGCGGATCTCAGCTCCCTGGACAAGCTCACCTGTGGTGGTTCCGCTGTTCCGCAGAGGGTACTGGACGCCTATGAAGAGCGGGGCATTGGCTTCACGAGTTGCTACGGCATGACCGAGACAGCTCCCGGCGCCACGATGCTGCCAGTCTCCAGATCGCAGGAGAAGGCCGGTTCCGCAGGCCTGCCGCACTTCTTCACCGATGTGCGGATTGCGGATCCGATCGGTGGGCTCGCTCCGGCTGGGGCCGTGGGAGAGATCCAGATTTCGGGGCCCAACGTCATCAAGGAGTACTGGAACAGGCCTGAGGCAACGGCTGACAGCTATGCGGGTTCGTCCTGGTTCCGGTCCGGCGATATGGGTTTCCAGGACGACGAAGGTTTCTTGTTCGTCTCGGACCGCATCAAGGACATGATCATTTCCGGTGGAGAGAACATTTATCCAGCCGAAGTGGAAGCTCTGATCGCTGAACTTCCGGAGGTGCGGAGTGTTGCCGTCATTGGCGTTGCCGATGACAAGTGGGGGGAGGTTCCGCGAGCCATCGTGACACTGCTCGAAGGTGCTTCCCTGACAGAGGAACAGCTGCGCTCGTATTTGGAAGGCCGGCTTGCCCGCTACAAGATCCCCAAGTCCGTGGTTTTCGTTGAGGAAATGCCAAGGACTGCCAGCGGGAAGATCCGCAAGGCCGAACTCAGGAAACAGTTCGCGTCCTGACCCGTTCGGGGCGTTCTACTACATAAGGTTCGACGGCGACGGTTGGATAGTGCCGCCGTCGAACCTCGAGGGGTTTTATGTGAGAGAGCATGCCTCAAAATCGGGGGCGTATGTGAGAGAACGTCGCCGCAAAAGGGTTGGTATGTGAGAGAGGGATTGGGCCGAAATAATCCGTCAACGGGCTAAATCCCGGTTAATTTTGTCCATCGACCTGCATAAATACCGCGGAGACCACTACGATGAGCAACGACTCTTCACAGAGTTTAGGTCTCATTGCATTATTCACACCTAACCCCGGGGGAACACCTTGAGTTACCAGCAACAGCCACAGCACACCCAGCCGTATGGCGCACAGACCGGCGAACCGCCGCTGTGGGCCCCTTACTATGGCGCACCAATCGGCGCCGCCGTAAAGCGTTTCTTCAAGAAGTACACCGCCTTCACCGGCCGTGCGAGCCGCAGCGAGTACTGGTGGGTGGCCCTCGCGTTGGGTGTCATCGGCTTTGTACTGCAGCTCCTTACTGGCATCCTCGGTGCTGCAGGTTCTACGGTCTCGGCAAACGGAACGGCAGTTCCCGGCCCGGGCGCAGTTGTCGGGCTTATTTTGATCTTTGCGTTCTACCTGGCCGTACTCATTCCGTCCATTTCGTTGCTGGTCCGTCGTCTGCACGATGGCAACTTCAGCGGCTGGCTCGCCTTGCTCGGCCTCATTCCGTTCGTTGGCGGACTTGCAATTCTGGTTCTCGCTCTCCTGCCGTCCAACCCGGCCGGCCAGCGCTTCGACCAGCCCAGCGCTGTCTAGCAATCCACGCACCACGTAAAAGGGGCGGCACGCCAAGTGCCGCCCCTTTTACGTGCCCGGCGAACCACTCCATGGAATGCTGTGGAGTGATGCGGACCAATCCCCAACGACGAGGAGTTCCCGTGACCGGTGATACCAAACCGAAAAGCATCAAGCGCTGCGCCGTCATTGGCGGCGGAATCATCGGCGTGGCTGTGGCCCGGGAATTGGCCAACAAACTCGACGGCGTCCAGGTCACCGTCTACGAGAAGGAAGACCAGCTCGCCAAGCACCAGACCGGCCACAACTCCGGCGTAGTCCACGCTGGCCTGTACTACGAGCCCGGCGGGTTGAAGGCAACGCTCTGCCGCCGGGGAGTTGCCCTGCTTCAGGAATTCTGCGCCGCCAAAGATCTGCCGTACGAGGCCTGTGGCAAGTTGGTGATCGCCCAGACCCCCGAAGAATCGAAGCGACTGGAGAACATCTTCGCGCGGGCAACGGCCAATGGGGTGCCGGGCGCACGCATGCTGCGGGGTGACCAAATACGCGAGGTGGAGCCGAACGCCGTCGGGCTTTCTGCCTTGCACTCGCCGGAAACGGCGATCGTGGACTACACGGCTGTCACCAATGCGCTCGCCGACGACGTCCGTCAAGCGGGCGGGCAGATCCGGCTTGGGCAGGAAGTCACCTCACTGGAACAGCAGGGGAGCGGCGTCGTGGTCCACACGAAGGCCGGGGGCGAACACTACGATCTTGTGGTGGCCTGCGCCGGCCTTCAATCGGACCGGTTGGCGAAAGCCACTGGAGAACCTGCAACGCCGCGCATCGTCCCGTTCTTTGGGCAGTACTTCCTCCTCGGCAAGGAAACCCGCACAAAAGTCAGGGGCTTGATTTATCCGGTGCCGGACCCCAAGCATCCGTTCCTTGGAGTGCACCTGACCAAAAGGATCGACGGCGAAATGATGCTGGGCCCCAACGCATTCATCTCGTTCGGACGCGAGGCCTATTCCTGGAAGGACATCGATGTGCGCGACGTCCTGAATTACACATTGTTTCCTGGCTTCTGGAATTTTGCCCGTCAGAATGTGCCCTCGGCTGTCCGCGAATTCCAGACCGTGGTCAGTAGGAAGAAGTTCATTCAGGAGGCCGTACGCTTTGTCCCGTCGTTGGAGGGTGCAACTATTCTTCCTGGCACGCGAGGCGTCCGCGCACAGGCCATGAACGCTGACGGTTCCTTGGTGGATGATTTTGTGATTTCACGACGCCGGAACACGGTTTTGGTGCGGAATGCACCGTCGCCGGGGGCTACGTCGTCGATGGCGATTGCGGAGTACGTCGTGCAGCAGGCCCTGCAGGACTAAGTGCAGAAGTTAACAAGCCCGTGACGCTGCAGAAACCGGCCCCACATGACTGCTGGATACCTTTGCCGCATGAAAGCATCCTGGTTGGCTAGGCAAGGCGCGAAGATTGGCTCCAAGATCGGCCAATGGATTGAGGCCGCATACGTCCTGGATTGTGTGGAACCGGCAACGGATCCTGGGGACCGAGAGGGTCACGGGCGGCCAGCCGATTGGACGTGGTTGCCGGCGCTAAGCGGAGTTAGGGTCGCCAGTGCGCAGGCCATTCAATCCCACTCGGGAATGGCCCGCCGTAACCCCTAAAGGTTGGCTTGAAAGCTGCTGAATGTTGTTTTGGGCACACTTTTCGTCCAATGCGGATGCTATGCCCTAAACTGCTTCACTGAGGTGCCTGAAATGGCACTATGCAGCAACGAAAGCGAACCCAATGGCTACTGATTACGACGCGCCCCGCAAGACAGAAGAAGAGACTCCCGCGGACTCGCTTGAGGCTCTTCAGGCGTCCCGCGGCACCGGTGCCCAGACTGCAGTCATCGACATCGACGAAAACGACACAGCGGAAGGCATCGACCTCCCGGGCGCCGATCTTTCCGGTGAAGAACTGACCGTTGTGGTGGTACCTGAACAGTCTGACGAATTCACGTGTTCTTCCTGCTTCCTGGTCCGCCATAGGTCTCAGGTTGCCCTGGAAAAGAACGGCCTTAAGTTCTGCAAGGACTGCGAGGGCTAATCCCGGGTACTGCAAAACGTTCAAGCCCCGTCAGGCCAATGAATGGCCGGATGGGGCTTTTGCGTGTCCGCAACTCTTTGTAACGCCCAGGTGTCGTTATCTTCGATTACGAACCCGTGCACGAACACCCACAATCTGGTCCGTGAAAAGGCGTAAAACCCCGCTTCCATGACTCTCCCGTGACCACCCCGTAGTCGTTTTAACGGTTGTGCGCCGAAGCGGCCACAACCCATCCAAACACCCAAGTCGCTCCTACTGTTGAAGTATCAACTTCGCCTGAAGGGGGCACAAAAAATGAGGAAATTTGGAGCGGGTTTGGCAGCAGTCCTTGCAGCTGCCGGACTCGGTCTGGTGGCACCGGGACCAGCCTCGGCATCGCCATATTGCGGGATCATGTGGGGCTCGCTGGCCAAGGCCGACCCCGACATGAGCTCCGCCAACGTCACCAACGTCCGTACGGGCCAGCAGTCCTGTTACGACCGTTTGGTGATCGACATGACCGGCAAGGTGGCCGGCTATTCAGTGCAGTACGTCCCGGTAGTGATTCAGGATGCAACCGGCTATCCAATCCCCGTGCTCGGTGATGCTGACCTGCAGGTTGTGGTGACGGCTCCGTCCTACGACCAGAACGGCCAACTCACGTACGCTCCCGCAGCCAAGGCGGAGTTGTCCAACGTTTCCGGGTATGAGACATTCCGGCAGGTGGTTTACGCGGGGAGCTTCGAAGGCACCACGAGCATCGGTTTGGGTGTCCGGGCCCGGCTTCCGTTCCGTGTCTTCACTTTGGACGGGCCCGACGGCGGTTCGCGCCTTGTGGTGGACGTCGCCCACCATTGGTGATTGCTTAGCCGGCTAACCGCGAGAACGTGGGAAAGCGGCCAGCTCGTCCGGAGATTCCCTGTGTGTCAGGCTGTTGTGTGACAGTTTTGCTGTCCGTAGCGGCCTGACACACGGGGCGGGGAAAGGTCCGTCATGGATTTTGTTGTCCCCTTGCGTGCTTCGAAGCGGAGTCACTTCACTTTGGCCCAGAAACACATGATTCTGGATGAGTATGAGAAGTGTTTGGAGCGTGGATCAAAGATCGCGTTCTGCAGGGCTGTTGGTATCACCGATGGAACGATCCGGCTCTGGGGCAGGCAACGTGAGGCCGGGGAGTTGAGATCCCGGGCCATGACCGGAAAAGAGGACCAGCGTTTGAGAGAAGGAGACAGGCGGCTACTGAAGCAGGTCTTGAAGGAGAACGAGATCCTCAAGGCCAAGCTGGCCAAGTCCGAGGCCGCGGTGGACATCCTGGGAAAAGCTTCCGCGCTCTTGGATGCCATGGCCAGGAGCGCAGCGGCGACGGACCCCGAACTGAAGGATCCGGAGCCGCAGCGCCCGGACTGGTTGAACCCAAAATCTGGAAAGACATTGCCCTGACCTTTGTCGGGAATCTGGTCGCTGCTGGCTGGTCAGCTGTGAAGGCGTGCGCGGTTGTTGGGCTTCACCGCACCACGTGGTACCGGTATCTGAGCCCGCCGGCAGCGGCCGGGATCACTATCGCCCATGCCGACCGGGCGTATCCGAACCGGATTACCTCAGCCGAAGCTGAGGAGTTCATGACCGCTCTGAACTCCGAGGACTACGGAAACCTTTCGGTCACCCAGGCCTATTACCGGATGCTCGATACCGGACACTGCTCCTTCTCCATCGCAACAGCGCACCGTCTCGTTGCTGCGCGTGGACAGAACGGTGACCGGCGTGTTCAACGCGGAAACACCAGCCCGAAGCGGATCAAACCCGTCGTGGAAGCCACCGGCCCGAACCAGCTCTGGAGCTGGGATATCACCATGCTCCGCGGCCCGGGCAAACACACCTACAAGCTCTACGCGATCATCGATGCGTTCTCCCGCAAGGTCATCGCCCACCGCGTCGAACACCACGAGACCGCGGCCCTTGCCTCCACATTCATACGTGAGGCCGTGGACACGACTCACCAGCGGCCCTTGGTTCTGCACGCCGACAACGGAGCTCCCATGCGGGCCGGGACCACCGTGGACCTGGCCCGGGCGCTTGGCATCACCTTGTCCTACTCCAGGCCCCGGGTCTCGAACGACAACCCGTACTCCGAAGCGCTCTTCAAAACCGTCAAATACGACCTGGGATTCCCCCAACGGTTCCGGGACCTACAAGACGCCCGGGACTACATGGACCAGTTCTTTGCCGCTTACAACGCCCATCACAGGCACAGCGGCTTGAACTTCTACACCCCCGACACCGTCCACTACGGGCTGATCGAGCAGGCGCGCAGGCAACGACAACAAACCCTCGATGCCTGCTACGCCCGCAACCCGCACAGATACCACCGCAGACCCACCGCGCCAGGAATACCACCCACCGCCGGAATCAACCACAGAAAAACCACCCAGCTGTCACAAACAGCTTGATATATACCGGATTTCCGGCGAACTGACCGCTTTCCCGCGTCGTCGCGTTGAGGAGCTACTCAGGGACCACCAGGGCAGGGGTGTCCTTGCGGATGGTCTCTCCGCGGAAGAAGCCGGGACGGACGCGGGACATGATCAGCATGAACACCGCACCCAGGGCAAGGATGCCGATGCCGAGCACGAACACGAGCCCCACTCCGAAGATTTCCGAGCCACTTCCAAACTCCGGGGCCCAGCTGTCAACCGCGGTCTGCAGGAAGACAACGAACAGGCCGACTCCACCCAGCAGCGGGCAGAAGAGACGCAGGAAGAAGTTCCGGGCACTGGAGAACACACTGTTCCGGAAGTACCAGACACAGGCGATGGCCGTGAGCCCGTAGTAGAAGCAGATCATCAAGCCAAGGGCCAGGATGGTGTCGTTAAGCACGTTCTCACTGATCACGTGCATCACGGCGTAGAAGCCCGCGGACAGGACGCCGGCCGCGACTGTGGCGAAGCCCGGCGTCGAGAACTTCTTGCTCATGTGGCTGAAGCGCTCAGGCAGGGCGCCGTAGTGCGCCATGGCCAGCAGGCTGCGCGATGGCGAGGTGAACGTCGACTGCAGGGAAGCCGCCGAGCTGGAGAGGACGGCGAGGGACATCAGGATTGCGAATGGACCCATGACCGGTGACGCGAGGGCCGTGAAGACGTTGGCGTGGTTTTCCTCGTTGTTCAGGCCGATTCCCGTGTCTCCGACGCCTGCGAACATCATGGTGGCGATGGTGACTAGGAGGTAAATGCCCAGCACGATGACGGCGGTCAGGGTGCCTGCGAGGCCGGCGGTCTTCTTTCCGTTGGCGGTTTCCTCGTTCACTGTGAGGCAAACATCCCAGCCCCAGTAAACGAAGATCGACAGGGAGATGCCGGCCGCGATCTGGCCGAACGTCTCGATCTTGGTGACATCGAACCAGTCCCAGCTGAACGGAATGGCGGTCTCGGAGGTGGACCAGTTGGCGAACGCCATGGCCACGAAGAGGCCCAGGACCAGCAGTTGGAAGCCCACCAGCCCGTACTGGACGATCTTTGTGGTGTGCAGGCCGCGGTAGCTCACCCACACGGCCAAGGCAACGAAGACGAAGCAGGTGGCAACGTTCAGTACCTTGTCCGAGGCGAGGTCCGCGAGCTCGGGGGAGCCAGTAACCTGTGCCAGGAAGAGGTAGAAGAAGTCCACTGCGACGCCTGCCAGGTTGGACAGGACGATGATGTTGGCCGCGAGCAGGCCCCAGCCACCCATCCAGCCCACCCAGGGACCGAAAGCTTTGGTGACCCACGTGAAGGTTGTGCCGCTGTCCGGGGAATCGGCGTTGAGTTCCCGGTATGCCAGTGACACCAGGATCATTGGAATGAACCCGATAAGGAAGATCACGGGCAGTTGCAGCCCGGCTTCGTTGACGGTTGGACCGAGCGCGCTGGTAAGTGTATACGCCGGGGCGATGGTTGAAATGCCAAGAACGACGACGGCGAGGAGCCCCAACTGCCCCGTCTTCAGTCCCTTGCCGCTGATGTCGTGCGACTTGCCGGCCGGGCTGGTGCCGTCGGCCGTGCTACGGATTGTCTGGCTCATGAAAGGCCCTTTCTAGATGGCCGTAGGCTGCTGCTGCGTAATGCAGTGGATACCGCCGCCCCGGGCAAAGAGTTCGCGCGCGTCAACACTGACTACGCGGCGTCCGGGGTAGGCGTCGGCGAGGAGGCGGAGTGCTTTCTCGTCCATGGGGTCATTGAAACTGCACGCGATGACCCCTCCGTTGACCACGAGGTGGTTGATGTAGCTGTAGTCCACATACCCTTCGTCGTCGGTAAGGGTTTCCGGGGCGGGAACTTCGATGATGTTCCAGTCCCGGCCTGCTGCGTCATGGGTAGTGCGCAGGAAGTCGATGATTTCCCGGGAGACGTTGTAGTCCGGGTGTTCCGGGTTCTGCTGGGAGTGGACCAGCAGCGTGCCGGGGCTCGGGATCGCTGCCACAATGTCCACGTGGCCGCGGGTGCCGAATTTCTCCGAGTCACGGGTGAGGCCGCGGGGCAGCCAGAGAACGTGGGTGGCGCCGATGGTGCGGGCAAGTTCCCCTTCGATATCGGCCTTGGTCAGGCCCGGGTTGCGTCCTTGGTCAAGCTGTACGGTCTCGGTGACCAGGACGGTGCCTTCGCCATCAACCTGGATGCCGCCACCCTCGTTGACGATGCCCGATGGGATGTGGTGGGCATCGGCGCGGGCGCTGATCTCCGCCGCGATGAGGGAATCCTTGTCCCACGCAGCCCAATCCTGGCCGCCCCATCCGTTGAAGATCCAGTCCACGGCACCCAGCTGCTTGTTGGCATCAAGCACGAAAGAGGGCCCGATGTCCCGCATCCAGGCATCGTTGAGTTCAGCGGTCAGTACCTCGACGCGAGGGTCCAGGTAACGCCCGGCGGTGTCGACGTCGTCGGGGTGTACCACCATGGTGACCGGCTCGAACTCAAGGATGGCGTTGGCAACGGCAGCCCACGTGGAGCGCGCAGCGTGGGCCTCTTCCTCCGTGTCACCCAAGGTGTAGCCGCCCGTGGGGAAGGCCATCCAGACGCGGTCCTGGGGAGCGGTCTCGGACGGCATCCGCCAGGCGCTCATGCGGACACAGCCTGGTAAGGCGTGGCTTCTGCTGCGCAGCCGAGCGGGGCGTTGGGGTTCACGGGCTCGGTGAGGCGGCCGTACGTTTCCGGGCGGCGGGTGGCCAGGAACGGGAAGAGCGTGAGCCAATCCTTGCGCTGGTCCAGATCGAGATCGGCCACCATGACGGCGGATTCGTCGCGGGGTGCCTGGACCAGGATGCGGCCGTACGGATCGGAGATGAAGGACGAACCATAGAAGTTCAGTGTGCCCTCGCTGCCGTAGCGGTTCGGGGCAATCATGAAGAGGCCGTTGGCGATGCCGTTACCCACGATGACCTGCTGCCAGAGCGGTTGGGTATCGAAGTCGGGGTGGTCCGGTTCGGAGCCAATGGCAGTGGGGTAGACCAGGATTTCGGCCCCACCCAGGGAGTACATGCGGGCGAGCTCCGGGAACCATTCATCCCAGCAGGTGGGCATGCCAAGGCGTGCGCCGCCGAGTTCGGCAGGAGCGTGGACCGCATAGGCATCCTCGGCGGCCGGGCCTTTGCGGAAGAATTTGTCCTCGTAGTATCCGGCCGTGACGGGGATGTGCAGTTTGTGGGTGCGGGCCACGAGCTCGCCAGCGGGGGAGACGAGGATGGCGGTGTTGAGTCCCAAGCCGTCGTCCGTGCCGTCCGGGTTTTCAGCCCGCTGGTAGAGCGATGCGTGCACCGAGACGCCGTAGGTCCTGGCAGCCGCTGCGGCGAACGTGAAGGTTGGGCCAGTGAGCAGGTCTTCGGCGATGTCTGAAGGGCGGATACCTGCGGCCGGGTTGTTCTCCGGGCGGGTGTCTGCTGGGTAGCGGGAGAGAGTCAGTTCAGGCAGGAAAACAACACTGGCTCCCAGCTTGGCTGCGCGTTCGATTCCCTCGTTCAGTTCGGCATGCAGGACTGCTTCATCAGCGTGCCAGCGGTGCTGAACGACGCCGACCCGCAGAGGGGTGCGTGTGGACGGCTCGGTGCGGGCCAGGGAAGTTGGGGCTTCGAGGCGGGTAATTTCAATCATGGGGTATGTACTCCGGTGAGACGACAGTCACTAAATGAATAGCGTTCATTTAGTATGGCGGTAGTCACGGCCGGATGCAAGGGGCAAAAATGAATTACCTTCATTTATCCGTGCTTGGGAGGTACCTATCTCTTGGGCCGCGCCCTGACGTGCATGCGCTCGCCCTGCTGCCCAAAGAGCGTAAGGAGCTCGACGGGTTCGTTGGTGGCGCTGGCGAACCAGTGCGGCGTCCGCGTATCGAACTCCGCAGCCTCACCTGCTTTGAGAATGAAGTCGTTCTCGCCCAGGACAAGCCGGAGTTTGCCGTTGAGGATATACATCCAGTCATAGCCCTCATGCGATTGGGGATCGGGAACTTCCTTCCCCGTGCCGCCCGGCAGGACCATCTTGAATGCCTGGATTCCGCCTGCTCGACGTGTCAGCGGCAAGGCTGTGCCCCACTCGTGCACGTGCGGCTTGAGGTGAATCCGCGGATCGCCGGTTTCCGGGGCGTCGATGAGTTCCTCGAGGGGGATCTGGTGAAGCCGGGCAATGGGCAGGAGTAGTTCGAGCGTGGGCTTCCGTTGTCCCGACTCCAACCTGGAAAGCGTGCTGACCGAAATGCCTGTGGCCGCCGAAGCCTCCGCCAGGGTCACATTGCGTTGGGTCCGCAGCGCCCGGAGGCGAGGGCCGACGGCGTCGAGCATTTTGCTGAAATCCGGAGTCATTGCTTCAGTTTGCCATACTGGCAAAATTTGTTGCTGCTTTCGATGTGTGCGTCTGAGCATTGAATTAGGCCGTTGTGAGGCCCGCTTTGCGCCCCAAAACCTGGGAATAACGCGCAGAGCAGGCCCCGCAACAAAGCGAACAGGAGGCAAAAATGGAACAACAGTACGACGTCGTCATTGTGGGAGGTGGCGCAGCTGGGTTAAGTGCCGCGGTCACGCTGGGTAGGGCGTTGCGGTCCGTTCTGGTCATCGACGCCGGGGAGCCACGGAACGCCCCTGCCGCAGGAGTCCACGGCTTCCTTTCCCGGGACGGGCTCAGCCCCCGGGAACTCTTGGCGCTTGGCCGGGCTGAAGTCCTGCATTACGGCGGCCACATCGTTTCGGGGCTGGCTGTGGCGGCGCGTCCGACGCCGGATCCCACCAATGCTTCCGAGCCCGCCTTTGAGGTGGACCTGGCGGACGGTCGGACGGTAGGGGCGCGCCGAATACTGGTGGCCACGGGCCTGACGGACATCCTGCCGGACGTGAATGGCATCCGGGAACGCTGGGGCAGGGACGTCCTGCACTGCCCGTACTGCCATGGTTGGGAAGTGCGGAACAAGGCGATCGGCGTCCTGGGGTCTGTACCGATGGCCTTGCACCAGGCCCTGCTGTTCCGGCAGTGGAGCCCCAACGTCACGCTGTTCCTGAACGACGTCGTTGAACCGACTGAAGAGCAGTGGGAACAACTGGCGGCCAGATCCATCAGCGTGGTGGAAGGCAAGGTCCGGTCATTGGAAGTCACTGACGACGCTCTGAGCGGCGTCGTCCTGGAATCCGGGACGGTGATACCCGTTGAAGCGGTGGTGGCTGGTCCACGCATGGAGGCGCGTTCGAGGGTGCTCGAATCCTTGGGCATTGAGCCAGTGGAACATCCCCAGGGAGTGGGACTTCATTTTGAAGCGGCTGCCCCAGGGGGAACCACATCAGTGCCGGGCGTTTGGGTAGCGGGCAACGTCACCGATCCCATGGGCCAGGTAGTGGCTGCCGCGGCGGCGGGAAACATGTCCGGTGCAGTCATCAATGCGGATCTCATGATGGCTGAAACCAGGCTGGCGGTAGCGACGGCGGCCAGCCGCGTTGAAGGCCTTGTTTCACGGTGAGTTGCATTAATTAGCAGTCGACTTACGGTCCGGGTGCGAGGACGATTAAAGGACAGCCACTAAGGAGGTTGGGTATGTGCTACTCGTACTATGAGGGCTATGAGAGGCGCACGAAGAAGGACTCCGTGCGTACGCCCGAGATGCACAAGCCTGAGACCAGCAAGGATCAGGCATCTGAGGCCCCTGCCGAAAAGAGCCCGCAGACAGAAGGAACGTTGTGGACTTTCCTGGCCCGTCGCCGCAGGGAATTTGAGGTTTCAGAACCGAAGGTCGACCGCATTCGCGAAAGAGTCTAGGCGTCGGTCTGGGCAGAACCCCGTTTTAAGGCAATTCACCGCGCGCGGCGGTGAATTGCCCGTTAAGCGGGGTTTCCTGCTGTCTGCTTAGGGACGTCCAGGAATTCGAGGGCGCCTGTGATCAGTGCTTCCGTGCCAAGGGCCAGTGTTGGCTGGATGATCGGGGCAAAGTAGGGCGAGTGGTTCGACGGAACGTCCTCCGGGAGGCGGCCCGTGGTCGCCCAGTCCTTGAAGTGCGTGGCCTCGATCCCGCCCAGGAACCAAAAGACGAGCGGCGCGCCGGCCGCCGTCGCGAGTTCCCCGACGTCTTCACTGCCCGAGACGGGGCCGGGGTCTATGATCCTCGCGGCGCCAAACCTATCGCGAAACGCTGAAGCGATCCTTCCGGCGGCCGATTCATCATTGACCGTTAGCGGGAAGCGCTCCTCATAGTGGAAGTCGGGTTCCTTGAGGGAGCCTGAGGCGGCAGCTTCACTTCGAACGATGCGCTCGATCGAGTTCAGGACTATCTCCCGTGTGGGCTCGCTGAAGGATCGGATACTGAGGCCAAGCGTTGCGGTCTCGGGAATGATGTTGTTCTTTGTTCCGGAATGGATTTGCCCAACCGTAACTACCGCAGAATCGCTTGCGGCGAGTTCCCGGGACACCACTCCTTGCAGGCGCATGGTGGTTGCCGCGGCCATGAGCACTGGATCAATGGTGGTTTCAGGCCTGGAGCCGTGGCCGCCGCGCCCATGCAACGTCACGTTGAGCGAATCCGCTGAGGCCATGGCCACGCCGGGACGGATGCCGAACCATCCGACAGGAAAGGGCGCGACGTGCTGGCCCAGGACCACGTCCGGCTTGGGGACCAGGTCAAAGAGCCCACCCGCCACCATGGCCTGGGCACCGCCACCCCATTCTTCGGCTGGCTGGAAGACTGCGATCAGGGTGCCCTGCCAGTCCTGCCGCTTTGCGGCCAACGCTTCCACGGCTCCGAGGAGGCAGCTGACATGTACGTCGTGCCCGCACGCATGCATGATCGGCACCTCACGGCCTTCATGATCGACGCCGACTGCCGTACTTGCGTAGTCCAACCCGGTGGCCTCTTGGACGGGCAACGCGTCCATGTCGGCACGAAGCATCACCACGGGTCCGGGGCCATTGTCCAGGACTCCCACAACCCCTGTTTTCCCCACGGAGCGGTGGACCAGAAGCCCCAAGCCCTCAAGGTGTCCGCTGATGATCCCGGCTGTTCTGACCTCTTGGAAGGAAAGCTCCGGGTTCGTGTGGAGGTCACGGTAGAGGGCTTCAAGGTCAATGCTCATGGGGAATTTTCCTTAACAGGTCGACGCCGCAGGGTCTGGCCAGTGTATCCACGTGATCAGACAACGACGCCGACCCACACGTGTGCGTTTCAGGCAAACTTGGTTGCATGGAATCTTCACAAGAGATCACGACCCAAGGCTCAACAGTTGAGGATTGGACCAAGGCTCTGGCAGAGTCCAGCGGATCACCTGGTGGAGGCGCAGGAACCGGCGTAATGCTGGCCATTGCCGCATCCTTGGCCTCCATGGTTGCTGGCTATACGGAGGCGCCCGGGCAGCAGTTGGCCGAGCTGCACGCCCGGGCCCGCTCCCTCCGCGAAACCGCCCTGAAGCTGGCTGACGATGACGCAACGGCATCAAAGGCTTTCGGTGCGGCCTTCCGGCTTGATCCTGGCCCGGAGCGGGAGGAAGCAATCCACCGTGCATCCGTCGATGCTGCCAAGGCGTCCGCTGTGCTCGGGGACCATGCCATAGAAGCCATTGAGGACCTGGGATGGCTGGCCAGCAACGGGAATCCAGCGCTCATTGCCGACGTAGTGGTCGGGTTTGGAGCCCTCAGGGCCGCCATCGCAGGAGCCCGAACCAACGTGAGCTTTGATCTCGGATCGCTCAGATCCGCAGGGGCGACCCTTGATGAAATCAAGGAAAAGCACCCTGAATTGTGGGGTACGGTTGGCCGGCTCAGCGATGCCCTGGACCGGATTGACCAGCTGGTGGCCGCCGTAGATGGCAAGGCTGCACCTACTGACGGCCACTGATTTCCGAAGACGGCACACCTTTTAGTGCGCCTTGGGAACCCGACTTAGTGCGCCTTGGGAACTCGGCGGAGCACGACGGCGGCAAGCACTGCCGCGCAAGCCATCAGTACCAGCCCAATCGCCGCAGTGATGTGCACGCCGGATTCGAAGGCTACCCGGGCGGCGGTTGTCAGGGCATCCGACAGCGGAGCGGGTAGTGTGGCGGCAGCATCCACTGCACCGGCCAGCGTTTCTCCCGATTTCCCGGCCGCCTGCGCGGACAAGCCCTCCGGGACGACGAGGTTGTGCTGGTAGGACGCGGTGAGGATAGAGCCCAGCACGGCCGTTCCCAGGAGCGAACCCAGCTCATAGCCAGTCTCGGAAATTGCGGACGCCGCTCCGGATTTGTCGGCCGGCACCGAGCCAAGGATGAGGTCGTTGGAGATGGTTTCCGCTGCTCCCACACCGACGGCCAGAATCGTCAAAGCTGACAAGAGGAACACAGGTCCGCTGCTGTGATCACCCGCAGCTACCACCAAATAGCCCGCAGCGCTGAGGGTAAGTCCGCCGGCCACCACGAACCCGGGCCGGATTCGCTTTACCAGCGGGACCACCACCAGGCCGGCGACGACGGTTGCCAGGAGCGCCGGAATCATTGCGATGCCCGCTTCCATGGGGGACTGGCCTTCTACCAGCTGCAGGTGCTGGGCAAAGAAGTAGATGAAGCCCGTCATGGAAAACAAGGACAGGACGTTGGCAACGATCGCAGTGCTGAACACCTTGTTGCTGAACAGGCGGACATCCAGCATCGGGTTCTCGAGTTGCCGCTGGCGACGGACAAACAGAATGCCCATCACCAGGCCGAAGACCATGAAGGCCGCTGCCGACGCCCCGAATCCGTGGATGGCGAATTCCTTGATCCCGTACACGAAGGGAGCCATCGCGATCACGGACAACGCGATGCTGGGCACGTCTACACGGCCAGGGTTTGCGTCCTTGGATTCGGGAATGAGGACCCTGCCGAAGGCGAGGAGGGGAAGGAGGAGGAAGGTCGCCACCAGGAAGACGGCACCCCACCAGAAGTGTTCCACCAGCCAACCACCAAAGATCGGACCAAGGGCGGCACCACCGGAGAAAGCGGCGGCCCAGACGGCGATCGCGAGCCGCCGGCGGTTCGGATCAGCAAAGATGTTCCGGATCAAGGACAGGGTTGAAGGCATCAACATGGCGCCGAACACGCCAAGTGCAGCGCGGCCGGCGATCAGCCATTCCGCGGAGGGCGCGAACGCCGTAGCAGCCGAAACCGCAGCGAAGCCTGTGCTGCCGATCAGGAGCAGCCGCCGTCGTCCGATCCTGTCCCCAAGGTTGCCCATGGAAACCAGCAGCGCTGCCAACACGAGCGGGTACGCGTCAATGATCCACAGGAGCTGCACGCCACCCACATCCAGGGAGCGGGCAATTTCAGGCAGGGCGAACGTGAGGGCTGTGTTGTCGACGGCAACCAGCAGCACCGGAAACATCAGGAGTGCCAGTGCCGCCCAGTCGCGCCACGGTGCTGCCTTGCCCGTGACGGGGTAAGCGGAGCGGGGTGCTTGGGTTGAGGACGGAGTGAACATGTCATTTACTGTACCGTCCAGACGGTACAGTTTCAAATGGAATCACCGTAAGCCTTTAGGGAATGATGGACACATGCCACGAAAACCAGTTGCCAGGGATTCAGTCTTGGATGCCTTCGAAGCCCTACTTATTGAGGTGGGGGAGCGTGCTGCCACACTCGACGCCGTTGCCAAGCGAGCAGGGGTGTCCAAGGGTGGGCTGCTCTATCACTTTCCCAATAAGGAATCGCTGATCGGCGCCCTGCTGGAGCGCTTGGATCGTTTGGCCCAGGAAGACATCGAAAAAATGAAGACTGCGCCCGATGGCAGCGCTGCCTACTTCATTCGGACCTCCCTGTGGGCCGGGACCCCAATGGACCGGGCGTTCGTGGCGGCCACACGGCTGGCAGAAGTCGCCCATGAGGAGACGCGTCGCAGGTTTGCCGGCATTCAACAACAGTGGCAGGACGTTCTGGCCGAGGATGTGGGTCCGGAGGTTGCCAAGGCGGTCAGCTATATGGGTGACGGCCTGTATTTCAATGCCATGTTCGAAGGCGGACAGGAGGGCGGTAACGCCGGGCGGGAGGCCGACGTCGAGATCCTGCTCGGAGTCTTGGACCGGCTCCGCAAGTAGCGGGCCACCCATTTGCGGCGACGCCTCCGACGTAGGACAATTGAGCCTTGTGGTGCGTCTTTACAGGGGCACGCAAACAAGTGAATATGCCTTTGATCTGCGGCGGGAGAGTCCTGCAAGCAAGTGATGCGGGCGCCGTAGGAGCAAACCCTCCCCAGGAATCTCTCAGGCCCACGCACCGCCGCGGCGAGGCAACTCTGGAAAGTAGCAGGCCTTTTGCCGCGCCCGTTGGCGCGGACGAAATGCTGTGCTCACCGAAGGTGCAAGCGATCGTTGTATAAGCAACACGCGGAAACTCTCAGGTCCAATACAGAGCGGGGAGGAACCCGAGCCGCTGTGGCGTACCCAAACGCCGCCCAAGTAATGGAGTTCCTTCGTGACGGTTAGTTCAGCCTCCACCACCTTCGTCGATCGGCATATTGGCGCCCGCCGCCAGGCCGACATTGACACCATGCTCAAGACGGTCGGCTACGACACCGTTGATTCGCTGGTTGATACGGCCGTTCCCAAAGACATCCGCCAGGACGTTGCCCTTACCCTTGAAAACGCGCTCAGCGAAGTTGAGGTGCTGGCCGAGCTGCGCAAGCTTGCGTCCAAGAACAAGACTGCCGTCCAGATGATCGGTCAGGGCTATTACGACACCGTCACGCCGCCGGTTATCCGCAGGAACATCCTCGAATCCCCGGCCTGGTACACGGCGTACACGCCTTACCAGCCGGAAATCTCGCAGGGCCGTCTGGAAGCTCTGCTGAACTTCCAGACCATGGTCCAGGACCTCGTGGGCCTGCCGATTGCCAACGCCTCCCTGCTGGACGAAGCTACGGCCGTGGCCGAGGCCGTCCTCATGATGCGCCGGGCCAACAAGAACAAGGAAGCCCACGACGGGAAGACCGTCCTGGACGCCGACTGCCTCCCCCAGACCATCGCCATCGTGAAGGGCCGCGCTGAGGCGCTCGGCTTCGAGGTTGAGGTCGCTGACCTTTCGCTGGGCCTCCCTGAGGGCGTCATCAACGGCGTCGTCCTGCAGCAGCCCGGTGTTTCGGGCCGCGTGTTCGATCACTCCTCTGTGATTGCTGAGGCCAAGGAACGCGGCGCACTGGTCACGGTCGCAGCAGACCTGCTCTCCCTGACGCTCCTCACCCCTCCGGGTGAGCAAGGTGCTGACATCGCCGTCGGTTCTGCCCAGCGCCTCGGCGTTCCGCTGTTCTTCGGTGGCCCGCACGCCGCGTACATGGCCGTCCAGAAGGGTCTCGAGCGTTCCATGCCGGGCCGTCTGGTGGGCGTTTCCAAGGACGACGCCGGTGTCCCCGCCTACCGCTTGGCGCTGCAGACCCGCGAGCAGCACATCCGCCGCGAGAAGGCCACGTCCAACATTTGTACCGCGCAGGCGTTGCTGGCCATCGTCGCATCCATGTACGCCGTCTACCACGGCCCCGAAGGCCTGAAGGCAATCGCAGAAACGGCCCACGGTCACGCCCGCACCCTTGCGGCGTCACTGAAGGCTGCCGGCGTCGAGGTCCTCCACACATCCTTCTTTGACACCATTACGGTCCGCGTTCCTGGCAAGGCTGCCGAAATCGTAGCTGCTGCCGAGGCCAAGGGCATCAACCTGCGCGGCATTGACGCTGATCTCGTGGGCATTTCTGTTGACGAGACCACTACATCGGAGATTGTTCGCGGCGTCCTGGATGTCTTCGGCGCTTCGGTCACCGAAGCCGTGGAGGGCTTCGCACTGGAGGCCTCCGTTGAGCGTTCGAGCGACTTCATGCAGCACCCGGTATTCAACACGCACCGCTCCGAAACCCAGCTCCTGCGCTACATCCGCAAACTCTCGGACCGTGACTTGGCCTTGGACCGCACCATGATTCCGCTGGGTTCCTGCACCATGAAGCTGAACGCCACGGCCGAGATGGAAGCCATCTCTTGGCCGGAGTTCGCCTCCATCCACCCCTTCGCTCCGGATTCCCAGACCGAGGGCTGGCGTGAACTGATCAAGGATCTTGAGTCCCAGCTGACCGAAATCACTGGTTACGACCAAGTCTCCATCCAGCCGAACGCCGGCTCCCAGGGTGAGCTCGCCGGACTCCTCGCGATCCGCGGCTACCACCTCTCCAATGGCGATGACCAGCGCAACGTCTGCCTGATTCCTGCTTCTGCGCACGGCACCAACGCAGCCTCGGCTGTGTTGGCCGGCATGAAGGTTGTCGTGGTGGCTACGGCCGCTGATGGCACCATCGATCACGCCGATCTGGCGGCCAAAATCGAGGCCAACCGGGACGCCCTCTCGGCCATCATGATCACCTACCCGTCCACGCACGGTGTTTACGACGCCGATGTCCGGGAAGTCTGCGACGCTATCCACGAAGCCGGCGGACAGGTCTACATTGACGGTGCAAACCTCAATGCGCTCGTTGGGCTCGCACAGCCGGGCAAGTTCGGCGGGGATGTCTCCCACCTGAACCTGCACAAGACGTTCTGCATCCCGCACGGTGGTGGCGGACCCGGTGTTGGTCCTGTTGCTGCGAAGGCGCACCTGGCGCCCTTCATGCCTGGTGACGCTGCTTCCTGGACCGAAGGCAAGGACGTCCCGATTTCGGCCTCCCGTTTCGGTTCGGCTGGCGTACTCCCGATTTCCTGGGCCTACGTGAAGCTCATGGGCGGCCAGGGGCTCACCGAAGCCACCAAGTCAGCGCTGCTGGCTGCGAACTACATTGCTTCCCGGCTCAACGAGCACTTCCCCGTGCTCTACACCGGCGAGGGCGGACTCGTGGCTCACGAATGCATCCTGGACCTCCGTGAACTGACGGCCAAGACCGGCGTCACGGCCGAGGACGTTGCCAAGCGACTCATCGACTTCGGCTTCCACGCTCCCACGCTGGCGTTCCCCGTTGCCGGAACCCTCATGGTGGAACCGACGGAGTCCGAGGACCTCGTGGAGATCGACCGCTTCATCGAGGCCATGATCACCATCCGTGCCGAAATCGAGCAGGTCGCCACTGGCGATTTCACTGTTGAGAACTCGCCGCTGCGCAAGGCACCCCACACGGCTGCCGCCGTCGTAACTTCTGACTGGGACCGCGCATACCCGCGTGAGCAGGCAGCGTTCCCCGTCCACCACCTCAAGCAGGACAAGTACTTCCCGCCGGTCGGACGTATCGATGGAGCTGCAGGGGACCGCAATCTGGTCTGCTCCTGCCCACCGATCGAAGACTTCGAGAACTAGAAGGTACGCAGTATGACTGAGAACTACACAGCCCTTTACGAAGAGCACAAGAAACTCGGCGCGTCCTTCACCGACTTTGGTGGCTGGCAGATGCCGCTCAAGTACTCCTCCGAGTTGGCCGAGCACCACGCCGTCCGCAAGTCCGCCGGCTTGTTCGACCTCTCCCACATGGGCGAAGTCTGGGTTACCGGACCGGCCGCGGCAGCGTTCCTGGACTATGCGCTCGTCGGCAAGATCTCCGCCATGGCCGAAGGCAAGGCGAAGTACTCGCTGATCTGCCAGGAAGACGGCGGCATCATCGACGACCTGATTGTTTACCGTCGTGGTGCGGAGAAGTTCCTCGTTGTGCCCAACGCAGGTAACGCTGTAGTTGTCGCCGCCGCCTTGCTGGAACGTGCCGCCGGTTTTGACGTGGTTGTTGAGGACGCTTCCGCGGAGACCTCGTTGATTGCAGTTCAGGGGCCGCTTGCCGAAGCGATCCTTCTGCGCCTCGTCCCTGCGGAGCAGCACGGCCTGGTCACCGACCTCAAGTACTACGCGGCGGTTGAAGTTCCGTTCACGTTCGACGGCGGCACCCAGGAACTGCTTCTGGCACGCACCGGATACACCGGTGAAGACGGCTTCGAAATCTTCGTCGCCAACGAGTCCGCTGCAGCACTGTGGCAGGCCATTGCCGGGGTAGCTGAAGAGGGCGAGTTGGTTCCGGCAGGACTGGCTTCCCGTGACTCCCTGCGCCTGGAAGCCGGGATGCCGCTCTATGGCAACGAGCTGTCCCGCGAAGGAAACCCGTTCGCGGCAGGGCTCGGTCCCGTGGTCGCACTTTCCAAAGAAGGCGACTTCGTCGGCAAGGCCGCCCTCGCCGCTCTCAAGGCTGACGGCGCTGGCTCCACCAGCGGGCGCAAGCTCGTGGGGCTCAAAGGCCTGGGCCGCCGCGCCGGACGCTCCCACTACCCGGTCCTCAAGGATGGGGCAGTGGTAGGCGAAGTCACCTCCGGCCAGCCCAGCCCCACGCTGGGTTACCCGGTTGCGTTGGCGTACGTCGACGTCGAATTCTCGGAGGTCGGGTCTCAACTCGACGTGGACCTTCGAGGAAAAGCTGAGCCGTTCGAAGTTGTCGCATTGCCGTTCTACAAGCGAGTTCGCTAGTTAGTCGCCTTTTGCCCGGCGAGTCCCGCCTCCTCTGCATGCTCCCCACCGTCTCCCTCGCCTCGCAAGCTCGGCCAGGGGACCCGGACGGCGTGGCCCCCGTCGGAGATGCACCCGCTGAGCGGATGCGATGCTCCCTTAGACGCATGCTGCCGGAGGCTGGCCCCGCGAGGGCCGCGTGGTGGGGCAGCGGATTCCGGAAGCGTGCGTCAAAGCGACGAAGGAGCAGCACGCGGAGGAATTCGGTGCCCCACCACCCAACCCAGCCACAGCTTTTGACCAACCATAGTTAGGAAACAGAATGCCCAAAGTAGCGCCTGAACTTCAGTACTCCGACGAGCACGAGTGGGTTTCCCGCGGGGAGGGGAACCTGGTGTCCGTCGGGATTTCCGAGGTTGCCACCGACGCGCTGGGTGACATTGTGTACGTTGACCTCCCTGAGGTTGGCTCCGCCGTCACTGCGGGCGAGACATGTGGCGAGGTTGAGTCCACGAAGAGTGTTTCTGACCTGTACTCGCCCGTCACTGGTGAGGTCACCGAGATCAACGACGCCGTTGTGGGCGATCCGGCACTGATCAACAACGATCCTTATGGCGCTGGTTGGCTGTTCAAGGTCGCCGCTGAGTCTGAGGGCCCTCTGCTTTCGGCCGAGGAGTACGCCTCCAAGAACGGCGGAGACCTGGGCTAAGACCTGTGTGGCCCGTGGGGGCCGACGTCCTCCGTGCGTGCTTGCTTCCTCCGATTCGTTGGCTTGCTGCAGAGAATGCCGTGCGCGCGGCATGTTTGGCAGCTGAGCCCCGAAATGGAACGCGATGGGCGTAGCGTGGGATTGTAGGAACTAAATAATTTGCGACGCCGGGTTGCCGCCAAAAGGGGCCGCCCGGCGTCGTTGTTCGGTCGCTTTCCGCCACGAGCGGGGGAGACCATCCGCCAGGACCATCTGGTGGACCGTTTTCAAGCTTTGTTAGGGATCACGGCTATGGCTGTTGGTGTTTTCGATCTGTTCTCTGTGGGTATTGGCCCGTCGAGTTCTCATACTGTGGGGCCGATGCGGGCTGCGGCGGTGTTCGCTGCTGAGTTGCGTGAGTCCGGTGTGCTGGGCTCGGTCGCTGGGTTGCGGGTTGATTTGTATGGGTCGTTGGCGGCGACTGGCCGTGGTCACGGGACGATGACTGCGACTCTGTTGGGCCTTGAGGGTTACCATCCGGAGTTGATCCTGCCCGATGAGGTGGAGGAGCGGCTCGCGGCGATTGCTGAGACGGGTGTGCTGAATCTTGCCGGTGCCTCGGGCGAGGTTGGTGCTGGGGTTCAGTTGCCGTATGCGGTGGAGGATATGGTGTTGCATCCGTTGACGGTGTTGCCGCGGCATACGAACGGGATGAAGTTTGCCGTGTCTGACGCGGAGGGGAATGTTCTCAGGGAGGCGACGTTTTTCTCGGTTGGTGGCGGGTTCATTGTCCGGGAGGGTGAGGAGGACGCGGCGCGGGCGGAGTTGGAGGAGACGAAGGCGGAGTTGCCGTTGCCGTTCCGGACGGCTGCTGAGTTGCTGGGCAGGTGCGCGTCCAAGGGCCTGGGGATCAGCGACATCATGTTCATCAACGAGCGTGCGTCCCGGTCCGAGGAGGAGATCCGGGAGGGGCTCCTTCATATCTGGCATGTGATGGAGGCGTGTGTTGAGACGTCGCTCAAGCGTGAGGGTGTGTTGCCGGGCGGGTTGAAGGTCCGGCGTCGTGCTCCTGATTGGTTGGAGCGGTTGCTCAAGGAGGACAAGGACCGCAACGATCCGAAGTATTGGCAGGAGTGGGTGAACCTGATCGCGTTGGCGGTCAATGAGGAGAACGCTTCCGGTGGCCGGGTGGTCACTGCCCCGACGAACGGCGCGGCGGGGATCATCCCGGCGGTGTTGTATTACGCGTTGAATTACGCCCCGGGCATGGATAAGGCCACGCAGGTCGACAAGGACGATGTGGTGGTGAAGTTCCTGCTCGCCGCGGGTGCGGTGGGTGTGTTGTATAAGGAGCAGGCGTCCATTTCGGGTGCTGAGGTGGGGTGCCAGGGTGAGGTGGGCTCGGCGTCGTCGATGGCTGCTGCCGGGTTGGCTGAGGTGATGGGTGGTACGCCGGGTCAGGTGGAGAACGCGGCGGAGATCGCGATGGAGCACAATCTGGGGTTGACGTGTGATCCGATCGGGGGGTTGGTGCAGATTCCGTGTATTGAGCGGAACGCGATCGCGGCGGCGAAGGCGATCAACGCCGCGAAGATGGCGCTCTGGGGTGACGGGACGCACCGGGTGTCGTTGGATGAGGTGATCGTGACCATGCGTGAGACGGGCAAGGACATGTCCTCCAAGTACAAGGAAACCGCGATGGGCGGCCTGGCCGTCAACGTCGTCGAATGCTGAGTCTGTTTACTGTCAGTCCCTAGTGCCATGCTGTATCCATGAGCGGGGGATACGACAGGGATTTCTTGCGGGCACGCCTTGAGCTGCCCAGTCCGTCGGCAACGACGATTCTTTTGGACTACATCCACTTCTCCGTGCGTTTCCGGGCTGCCCGGAAACTCGCGGCGATAGTCGGCGTCAACATCAACGGTAAGGAACTGAGTCCGCTGGCTCGCGAGGGCACATGGCATTTCGATGACAGGATCCCCAAAGAGCAGCAGGCCGGGCCGGACGTCTACAAGAACAATGCCTTCGATCGCGGGCATCTTGTGCGGCGCCTGGATCCCGTCTGGGGTGACGAGGCCACGGCCAAGAAAGCCAATCAGGACACCTTCGTCTTTACCAACGCGGCACCGCAGGTGGACGACTTCAACCAAGGCAAGGAACTTTGGGTGGGGCTCGAGGACCACGTGTTGGAGCACGCGGACGCGTACGACGCCAAGCTTTCGGTGTTCACCGGACCCGTACTTCTCGACGACGACCTTCCCTACAGAGGCGTACAGGTTCCGCGGAAGTTCTGGAAAATCGCAGCGTGGACCAACGATGCCAAGCTCGCCGCCGCGGGCTTTGTGTTGGACCAGTCTCCATTGCTCGGCAAAGTTGAGCTGAACAGAGCCATCGACCAGCGGCTCCTGGAAGGCGAACCGCCGCCCTTGGGACCGTTCCGGACCTTCCAGGTTCCCATCGGCCAGATCGCAGACCTGACCGGACTGAGTCTCAGCAGACTCGCCAACGCGGACCGGCTGGCCAGCGGCCAGCGGGAACTCGGGAAGCAACCGAAAGCCATCAAGTTGGAGAGCCCTGATCAGATCCGGCTGTAAGGACACGAACGCCCCCTTTATACGTGTCGCGGCCATGAGCTTCGTGACGCCCAAAGATGACTATTTCTTATACATCTCTAAATATTTCGGTTTTGATTGCCGGAATCATCATCCTGATTGACGTTCAACCCTCGGCTCTGTATTTTCGGTTCTGCTGGGGGGCGCCATTGTGGACCGGGTTTACAATGCACGAGTAGCCAGAATTTCACTACTAGAGAGATGGACTGGTGACATGAGGAAAATTGCCAAATTTCTGGCCGCATCGGCCGTAGTCATTCCGGTTTCAATTGGCGTGGGTGCGGGCCCGGCAAATGCCGGGGCTGATCAGACCTGCGCCAACGGTAAGGTCTGTTTGTTCCAGAGTTCAGTATGGAATGGAACGAAGTACTCTAACAACTACGCGGCAACCTACGTCGGTGACGCTGCTAATGATCCGACATCAAACATTGTGGGATACACCACGAATCCAGCCTACAGGTACGTCATGTTCTACGAGCACCTGAACTTCGGCGGCAACTCCTTTTACATGAAGGAAGGGCAAGCAATCAGCTATCTGGCCGACATTGCCTACCCCGGTGGCGGCAACTGGGACAATCGCATCTCGAGTCACGACGAAGCCTACTGATTCCGCCTCACGCAAGATACAGCTATCGCACTGCATAGAAGAGTTGGGGGAGGCAAAATGGCGCGGCATCCACTGGGTGTGCTCGTGTTGGTAGTTGCATTGGCCGGATGCAGCGCCAACTCGCAGCCTGGCGGAGTGGATGCCGCGTCCTTGCCTTCCGTGGACCGAGCAGCATATGCCGGCGTGCACGCAAAACTGGATCCGGCTACGGCGACCATTTCGTTGCCCATGGATGCGTATGAAGCGACGCCCGACGAATCAATGGTCATAACGGCGGCCAATATGTATCTCATAGAGGATTGCATGAAAAACGCCGGTGTCACGATGCCAGAGAAGCACGGGGATCTGACGGTCAAAGCCGATCAGTCGTATGGCGTTTGGGTTCCCGAACTTGCGGCAAAATACGGATATGACAAGCCGATCATCCGTATTGTCTCGGGCATTTACGATTCCCAGACGAGGGAATCAGTGGATGTAAACGTCAAGAAATACTTTGAATGCGATAACGCAACGGTGTCGAGTCAGATATCTCCGTTCCGAAGCAGAATCGCCGGTGAAGACTCATTGCTGACAAACATTAGCAATGACTCAAATGCGTTATCTGAGCGGGATCCTGACTGGAGGGAATCACGCGACGAGTGGATTGCGTGCCTCAAGGATGCCGGAATTTCTATGCGGCAGGACTCACCGGACGCCTGGGTGCCTTCATACCCTTCGGACAAGCAAGGCGAAATCAGGACAGCTATACAAGATGCGAACTGCAAGCAGGAAACCAAGGTAATGCAACGCATCTCGGATATCCGAGCGCAGTATCAATCTGCCCTGATTGCCGCCAACCAAGCCGCTATGAACAAGCTCGCTGATGACAAAACCGAGGCTCTGGCCAAAGCGAGGACGATTCTGCGGCAACATGGCAAAGGTGCCGCTTGATGCCTTTGCAACAAGACGAGGAAGTTAAGGTCCCGCGTGTTCCGCGACTCCGGCGAATCATTGGCTTGTTGGTCATAGTCACGGCTGGAATGGCAGGTTCTTTCTTTGCCGGAAGCTACGTGAAGTCACCCCAGTCTGTGGCCCTCGACGCCGTCAACACTCCAGTCCAGGTGACTGCGACAGTGGAGCGCAGGGCCTTGGCGAGCACACTGATCGTTCCCGGGAGCATGACTCCAGGAACGTCGGTGGGCGTCACAGCATCAGTACCTCCAGGGACTGAACGCGCCGTCATCACCCGCATGCTGGTTGCTGTTGGCGACACGCTAAGGCCAGGGACGATCGTTGCGACTGTGTCCGGGCGTCCACTCATTGTGATATCAACCTCCGTCCCGTTGTATCGGGACCTGAAGGATGGTGACACCGGCCAGGACGTTTCCGCCTTGCAGAATTGGCTTCAATCCATAGGGTATCGGCCCAGCACAACCGGAGTATTTGATAAGTCCACCCAGGAATCCGTGGCGGCTTTGTACCGTGACGTTGACCAGCCAGCACCAAAATCCGACGACAAGAAGGCTATGGTCCGGTGGAGGGAGTTTGTTCAAATTCCAGGTGATGAGGGCTCGGTGACAAGCGTCGCTGCTTCAGGAGCCGTGCTAACGGACGATCTTTTGGTAGCTACCGCGCAGACGGCCCCGGACGTGGTCGTGGGACGGGCGTCTATCACCCAGGCTGAAGCTCTCACAGTTGGCCAGGCCGTCGCGCTCGAAGCCAGTGGGTACAACGCTCAGGGCGTCATTCAGAGCATCGGGGTTTTCGACCAAGGCAATCCGGAAAAGGGGACGCTTCCCGGAATGGACATCATCGCATCCGTTCCGGATGATCCCAACAAACCCAAGCCGGGTCAGCCTGTGTCTGTCAGCGTTAAGGAGCCGGTCCAGGAGACCTTGGCAGTTCCGCTGACCGCCATCAAGCAGGATGACATCGGGACGTACGTGACTGTGCCAAGTTCGGAAAAGGACGCCGGTGAGGGCACATCGGCGGAAAGAATTGACGTGACCGTGACGGGGCAGCGCGATGGCTGGGCCGCCTTGGCCGAGACTTCGAAGCTGGAACCTGGAACAACGGTCGACGTGTCGTGAACATGCTGGCGCCAAGCCCCGGCAGGATTCCCCTGCTCCGGTTGGAAGGCATCGGGCGCTTCTATGGAGGAGCCGATTTACCTACTGCGGCCCTTCAAGACATCAACCTTGAAATCTGCGAGGGTGAATTCGTTGCGATCATTGGTCCCTCAGGATCCGGCAAATCAACGCTACTGAATATTCTTGGACTGTTGGACCGTGCATCGGATGGCAAGTACTCGATCAACGGTGCAGACGTATCACGGATGGCAGAGAAGCAACGCGACTGGTTGCGATCGCGAATGTTCGGGTTTGTCTTCCAAGCCTCGCATGTGATCGTGGATGAATCGTCCGCACGGAATGCAGCGCTCGGCCTTCGTGTGCAAGGCGTCCGCCACGTGGAACGGGAGTTGGAAGTAACTAAGGCCCTGCTGCGCGTTGGGTTGCTCCACAGGGCAGGCGTGCTCGGCAAGAACCTCTCTGGAGGGGAGAGGCAACGTCTTGCCTTGGCTCGTGCTCTCGCGACGAAGCCCAGGATCCTGTTCGCAGACGAACCCACGGGCAATCTGGACAGCGTCAATACTCAGAGCGTCATCGCGGATCTCAAGGCTTTGAATCGAACCGGGGTGACAATCGTCGTCATTACGCATGATCCGATCGTCGCCGCCGCGGCAGACCGCCAGATTGTCATCGACGACGGACGACTGGAGAAGCCCGATGGGCTGGGTTCCCCTGCCTTGGCCGCTGTTCACGAGCCCATGGGCGGCCGCCCGGATCCAACTGAAGTTCTCTCCCCAACCTCACTGTGTAGACGTCTCAATCTCTTGATGGATGATGCCTATGATGCGTTGGCATCCCTTACCTCTAAGGCAGGCAAGGCCCTGCTGCTCATTCTTGCGTTCATGCTGGGATCGGGCGGACTGGTTGCCTCGGTGGGCCTTAGCCAAAGCGCGTCCGCACAGGTTTCCGAGCGCTTGGCCGAAGCCGCCTTGGATGAAGTACAAGCTTCTAGAAGCACACCCGGGGTGCAGCCCGCGAACGCTGACATCGCAGCCTTGCGAGGTCAGAAGGGGAAGGTAGAGGATCTTCACGGAGTCGTCGCAGTTGGTTTGCGCGTGGAGTTGGCGACTTCTGAATTTCGCCCCACACGCTTTCAGCCAAATAGGGGAATCCAGGAGGACGACTTCGCAGGGTCACTCTTGGCCGTGGACTCGACCTTCCTCGACATTAGCCAGGCCGTAGTTGAGCCTGCTTCTGCGTTAGCTCTCCTGGACAATTCCTTTGGAAAGCCCGTAGCAATAGTGGGACACGATACGGCCGCCCGTCTAGGGATTCCTTCTGCGGGTCCGGGCCAGAAAATTTGGATCGGTGGGCAGCCCGTTCCAGTCGTGGGCATAGTACAGCAGCCCGGACGGAACCCGGTTCTTGCAGACAGCATCATCCTGGGAATCAGCGCCTACCCATCCACTGCTTCTGACAACCCACTATTTGTGGTCCGCACCCTCCCTGGGTTTCCAGCGCCACTGGCCGACGTCATCCCTTTAGCCCTCGACGCCACCCATCCCGAGTACTTCACAGTAAATACCGTGGCCGACCTTCGCTCACTCCGAAAAGGAGTCAACAATGACTTGGGCGTATTGATCAGTGTCATCTCGTGGCTGCTGCTGGCACTCGCCTGTCTTAGCGCTGCTACGTCCATGTATCTGACTGTGCAAACCCGAAGATCGGAGATTGCACTCAGGAGGGCCCTCGGTATGAGTCGCTCCAGCATTGGCCGGATGTTTATCTTCGAGGGCTTGCTTGTGGGATTGGGCGGTGGACTGGCTGGGGGAACGCTCGGAGTGCTGGGAGTTCTGGCCTTTTGCCTGAGCCAACAGTGGACACCGGTGCTGGGGCCTGAAGCAGTGTGGACCGGAGTTGCCGCTGGCGCAGTTACTGGTGTTCTTTCTGCGACGTATCCAGCGATTGCGGCGTCCAAAGCGGATCCGGCCCAAGCTATTCGCGCGTAGTTCGAACGGGCAACTCACCGGGAGTCGGGCTATTTTCCTCGGCCCGATAGACTTGAGGCTGCATGTCCGCATGGGCACTTGCTTCTGAGCACCGATTTGAACACTGCACCAAACCCTGAGATTGGACACGGCCACCTTGCGAGAATTTACCGCCCGCTTTGCCACCGCCGAGGAAATCGATAACTGGGACAAGCACGTCACAGCCAACCCCAATGGCGGCAACATGCTGCAGTCGGACGCATATGCGGCAGTCAAGGACGGCAACGGCTGGTTGGTCCGCCGCCTGGTTCTGGAGACCGCCGAATATTCCAGCTACAACCTTCTCCTTGAGAAGAAGTTCCCTGTCCTTGGCCGCCTTTGGTACCTCATCAAGGGACCGGACGCTTCCTCCATTGATGACATCAAGCCGATGCTTGGCTCAATCGCTGCACTTGCACGTGAGCAGAAGATGAATGTGTTCTCCATCAAGATCGAGCCAGACATCGTTGCATCCAGCGAGGCGACGGCTCAGCTCGCGGCCGCCGGGCTGATGAAAGCCCCCAACATCCAGTCCAACGACTCAACAGCGCTGCTGGATATTTCGGCCCCGGCCAATGAAGTGCTCCGCAGCATCTCATCGCGGGCCCGCAACGCGGTCCGCAGGGCAGAACGTGAAGGATGCGAAGTCTTTCCGGCTGAGCCTGGCGAGGACAGCTACCGCAAGCTCTACGCCCTGATGCAGGACACAGTGAACGCCAAGGGTGCCATGCCGTTGCGGAGCTACGAGTACTACTCCCGTTTCTGGCACGAATTCTGCAGCCGGGGCCAAGGGCACTTCTTCTTTGTCTACGAGGACGGCGCACCCAGCGTCGGAGCTTTCGTTATCAACTATGGTTCCAAGGCAACCTACAAGGATGGCGGCTCCACGCAGAACCGCAAGCAATACGGTGACTCGCATTTGGTCCAGTGGGCTGCGATCCAGCGGATGCAGGATCTGGGCTGCGTTGAGTACGATTTCTGTGGCACGCCGCCTGCCGCCCGGATCAAGGACAAGACCCACCCTCTATTCGGCATGGGTTTGTTCAAAACGAGTTTCACCAAGACCGTTACGGACTTCGTCGGCTGCTATGACCTTGTCCTGGGACCAATCCGCTACAAGCTGTGGCTCAAGGGTGCAGAGCGCGTCTTCCGCCGGCTGGAAACTATGCGAACCGGCGGACAGTTCTACTGAGAACCGGCACCAACCCAACACACTTCAGGCCCGCCCCGGCCACCAACGGGCGCAAATCTATCTAGGTGAGGTAATTTCTTTGACTCCGATCGAGGCTGGAACCGGCATGGAATTCGTGATTCTCAGTGACGCTGATTTCGAGACATTTGCCAAGGGACACCCGCAAGGCAGCTTCATCCAGTCCGTGGACCTGGCGCGTTTCCAGCGTGCCCGCGGCCAGGAGGTGGAGCTCTTTGGTGTGACCCGCGGTGGCAGCCTGATCGCCGCCGGAAAGCTCGTCTACACCGCCAACCGCTTTGGCTACAAGGTCTGCGACTGCGCAAAGGGACCACTGCTGGACTACAACGACGCCGAAGCGGTGCGGTTCGTCGTCGAGCAGTTGAAAAAGCATGCGGCCTCGAAGAAGGCTGCTGAGCTGCGGATCTCACCGAACGTCAAGTACATCGCCCGCGACGAGGACGGCGCCGAGCACCCGGAGGTTGAGGACAACCGTCCACTGCTGAAGGTACTGGCAGGGTTGGGCTTCAAGCACCAGGGCTTTGAGATGAACTTCGCGAACATCAATTGGATGTTCGTCAAGAAGCTGGACGGGATCGTCGATTCTGAAGAGCTCATCATGGGCATGAATTACCGCACGCGCAAGGCCATCCGGAAGGCCGAAAAGAACGGCGTTTACCTGGAGCAGGCCACCCTGGAAACGCTGGACGACTTCTACAACGCGCTGAGCACTGCCGGCGACGAAAAGGGCTTCACCTACCGCGAGCGTGACTACTACGAGCAACTGCTCCGCAATACCTCGGATGAGTTCACGAAGCTCATGATGGCCAAGATCAACATCCCCGAATACCGGGCGTCGATCACTGAGCGTCTGGATGCCGAAGCCAAGACGCTCGCGGACCTCAAGCGCGACGTCGAGGAAACCGGGAGCAAGAAGAAGGCCAACCGCATCAAGGTGGTCCAGGACCTCGTGGACAGCTACGAGCGAAGCCTCAAGGATATTGAACGCTTCCCCGACTCGGTGGGCGTGGCTACCGTGGCGGCAATCCACTTCGCTTGCTCCGGCGATGAAATCGTGTGCGTGATCGGCGGTACTGTCCAGGACTACATCTACTTCAACGGAGCTACGTCGCTTTACTGGGGCATGATGCTGCACGCGCTCAACAATGGCTACTCCCGCTACAACTTCTACGGCACGTTCGGCATTCAGGGCCAGGATGAAACCGGTCACGGCGGCTACGAATTCAAGAAGGGCTTCGGCGGCGAAGTGGTCCAACTGGTGGGCGACTTCGTTGCACCAGTGAACGTGCCAGTGTTCACCGCTTACCAGGCGGTCAGGAAGCTTGCAGCTGCCGCCAAGACGGTCCTGGCAAAATTGCCGGAGCCTGGAAACCTGCTGAGTAAATTCCGGGGGAAGAACTAATCAACGAAGCCAAGGGAGGAACACTGCGTGACTGAACGCCCTGAGGGCTCCGGCGGCAGGCCTCACACTGACGGCTTGCCCAAGACCCAGCCGATGCGGCCATCGCAAATCCGGCAGAACGCCAATGCCAAACGCATGCTGATGCGCTTGGTGCAGGGCGATAGCCCGCCCACAGCCCCCATGAACATCGTGGACCGGCTCGCGGGAAGTCCCTACGCCAACCCAACTATCCAGGTTGTCGGCGTCGACGCCTCAGCGCGCAAGACCATCGACTTCGCCCTGCATCTGGCCGAAGTCATGTTCCGCTACGGTGCAGGCGCCCTTGAAGTTGAGACCAGCATGATTGCGGTGACTGCCGCCCTTGGCTTGAAGAACGTTGAAGTGGACATCACCAACCAGTCGGTGGCCATCAACTATGCGCCAAAGGACCAGACCCCCATCACGTTGTTGCGTGTGGTGCGCTCGTGGACCAACAACTACGCCGGCCTCGCCCAAGTGCATCAACTGGTCACCGACATTGTGGCCGGGGGAGTTGGCCGCGACGAGGCAGTCCGTCGGTTGAATGACATCGTCCGGAGTGCCAAGCCCTTCCCTCGCTGGATGGTCACGGTTGCCTTCGCTGTCTTCGCCGCGGTGTTCGTGGGCGTACTGGGCGGCGGTCCGGGCGCTTCAGCCTTGGCCTTTGGCTCCAACTTGCTGATCAGCCTGGTTGCGCGACAACTGAGCCGGTGGCGCACCCCGGACTTCTTCATCACCATGTCGTGCTCGTTCCTGGTTACATTCATCGCGCTCATGTTGCGTTGGGCGGGCGCGGACATTGCTCCGTCCATTGTGGTTGCGGGCGGGATACTGTTGTTGCTTCCAACAGGGAGGCTTGTGTCCTCCGTGCAGGACGCCATCAACGGCTTCCCCGTCACGGCAGCAGGACGATTCCTCTCCACGCTGCTCACCTTCGGCGCGATCGTCGCTGGCATCGCCGTCGCCGTCGTGGTCGGAACCCTCATGGGCAGCGCAGTCCTGGACGTCACCCAAACATTCCCGGATGCGTATCCTTTGTGGGGCCAAGCCATTCTGATTGCGATAGCGGTAGTGGCTATCGGCGTCACCGAACAGACGCAGATGCGTTTGTTACTCCCGACGGCGGCGGTCGGCTTGGTCGGCTTCTTCGTCTTGTGGGGGGCTACCACTGCAGGGTTCGGCGACCGCTTGTCGCCGGCAGTTTCGGCGGTGGCCATCGGCCTGCTGGCTCGGGTAGTAGCGCTAAAACTTGGTGCTCCCCAACTTGTGGTTGCTGTTCCGGCGGCGCTCATTCTGCTGCCCGGCCTGACTATATTCCGTTCAATGTATGTATTGACCATCGAGGAAGCGGACATTCTTCAGGGTGCCGGAGGCATGCTGAATGCAGGCGCGATCGTCCTGGGAGTTGCTGCAGGAATCGTGCTGGGGGACAACTTGGCGCGGCCGCTCACAAAGGGTCTGTCCAGCAACGAGCGCCGCAGGGTACGGCGGCGCTAGATCACTTCTGGCCGCTAGATCAGTCCCGGCTTTTAAATCTGTCCTACGGGAAGCTTCTTCTCTGCCTGGAAAACTTCCTCTACCCGGCCCTGGGCCCAGTAGCCGGAGAGGGAAACCTGCGAACGTTCCAAGCCGCGCTGGGAGAAGAAGATCTGGCGCAGACCCTTCATATAGCCCCTTTCGCCATGCGCAAAGACGTCTACGCGGCCGGGCAGCCACTGCATGTCGCGAAGCGCGTCCAGCAACAACTCGCTTGATCCGGCCGGCACTCCGTTGCGCTGCAGCCAACGGAGTTCCAGGCCGGCAGGAGCAGAGATAGGCAGGATATCCTCGGCACTGTCCACCTCGAGGAACGCAAATCCACGGGCTTCCGGGGCAAGTGCCTCTATGCACGCTGCGATGGCTGGAATCGCGGCGTCATCGCCTGCGAAGAGGTGCCAATCGGCGTCGGGCGCGGGGTTGTAGGCACCACCGGGGCCGGTAAAAATCAGCGGGTCCCCAGGTTCGGCTGCCGCTGCCCAAGGCCCCGCCAGGCCCTCGTCGCCATGGACTACGAAATCAATGGCCAGTTCCCGTTCTTCAAGGTTGACCCAGCGGATGGTGTAGGTCCGGGTGTGCGGCCATTGCTCACGTGGCATCGTCTCGCGGATGGCCCACAGGTCCAGCGGAAGTTGGTAATCAACGCCGGGCTGCGGAAAAACGATCTTGACGTATCGGTCCACGTATTCGTTGTTCGCATAGTCGCTGAACCCTGGGCCGCCAGCGACGATCCGCACCATGTGGGGTGAGAGCCATTCTTTGCGCAGGACGGTCAGGTTAACCTGCGGGCGCGTGTTCCGGGTGGCGGACGAGGTGACGGGGAGAGCAGCCATGTAGGCAAGCCTAAGCTAAATCGTTGGGTGTCACCTGGGTATGAGTCGAAGGTTACAAGACGGGTAGTTCCCAATTGACGGGCTCTGCGCCCTGTGCCGACAACAGCTCGTTGGCTCGGCTGAACGGCTTGGAACCAAAGAAACCACGGGATGCCGAAAGGGGGCTCGGGTGCACCGAAGTGATTGCCGGGGTGCCATCCAGCAGTGGCATGACCGCTTCGGCGTCCTTCCCCCACAGAATCGCTACCACGGGACTCCGGCGTCCCGCGTCGTCGGTGCGATGGGCTACCGCCCTGACGGCCGCCGTCGTGATTGCCTCCCAGCCTTTGCCGCGGTGTGAGCCAGCGCTCCCTGCCGCGACACTCAGGACGCGGTTCAGCAGCAGTACGCCTTGGTCCGTCCAAGCTGTGAGGTCGCCGTGGATGCGTGGCGGCAGCCCGAGGTCTTCGTGGAGTTCGCGATAGATGTTTGCCAGGCTTCGGGGGATCGGCCGCGTATGCCGCGAGACGGCAAAGGAAAGCCCGACGGCGTGTCCCGGGGTTGGGTACGGATCCTGGCCAAGGATGAGTACTTTGACGTCAGCCAGTGGCCGGGAGAAAGCCCGGAGAAGGTTGGTAGCTTGAGGAAGGACTTGGATCCCTTGGGCAGCCTGAGCGGCAACAAAGGCCAAAGCTTCACGGAGTTGGCCTTCCACGGGGCGCAACGCGTCCGCCCAATCCGCGGCCATGAGCTCTTCCAGGGGTTGGTCAACAAGCTCGGCGAAGCCCGAGTCGGCAACGCCGGCAGGTTCCAGGTCAAACAGTGCATCCTCACCAGTCACCCTGTCATTGTCTCCTCCATGGCATCGGCGGTGCGAATGACAGCGTTGTTATTCGCCCGTAACATGGGGGTAGGACATTTTCCCCCAATCAGCGTCAAGGAGTGTGCCGTGGCAGAACCAGCACCGGAACCAATGGCGCCGGAGTCTACCGTTTTGGCACTTGAAGACCTGGCGGCAGAGACCCGCAGCGACTCACCTTTGAGTGACCGTGATCAGCAGATGTTGGCGTTGGAGCGGCAATGGTGGAAGTACGCCGGCGCCAAGGAACAGGCGATCCGTGAGCTCTTCAATCTCTCCGCCACGCACTATTACCAGATCCTGAACGCACTTATCGATACGGAAGATGCGTTGGCCCACGATCCAATGCTTGTGAAGAGATTGCGTAGACTACGTACGTCGCGCCAACGTGCGCGGACAGCGCGCCGTTTGGGGTCCGACGCGTAAATCGCCCGGCTGATAGTCAGCAGCAACCAGCAAGGACAAGGCTTCACCATGACCAAATTTGCCAAGGATGAATTCGACCGGGTCCCACAGAACAGCTCCCGGCAGGGTGTGCACCGTGACGCCCAAGAGACGGTCCGCCCCAATTTGTGGCCGGTACTGACCGTAGGAGCCGTCGCCCTGGTGCTGGGACTCGTCGCTTTCCTGATACTTCCGCGGCTTGGCCTGGTGGCCCCCGGTGCGTCCACAAGCGTTTCGACGCCGGCGCCCCAGCAGAGCGAAACCTCCCCGTCTGCTGCACCTACCGAATCAAGCAACGCCCCCATCGCTTCCGGTGAGCCGAGCCCGGGTACCACACCCTCGGGCGAGACCTCGGCAACTCCTTCTTCCGCGCCCGTGGACAAGACCGTCGCTGTAGCCGTCTACAACGGCACGGCTACGGCCGGGCTTGCCAGCCGCGTCGCAGGGCTGGTCCAAGGCGACGGCTGGACACTGGGAACTGTGGGGAACTGGGGAGGCCTGCCGCAGCAGTCTTCCGTGGTCTTCTACAACGTGCCCGGTCAGAAGACGAACGCAGAAGCGCTCGGCAAGCTTCTGGGTATTTCTGCGGTTGTTGAATCTCCCGAAATACAGCAGCCGCTGGTTGTTGTTGTGGGACCTGGCTACCAGTAATTTCGCTGACTTTCAGCCGTTTTTCACCGGGTTCCAAGCCTTCAAAGCGGCAACTCGGTTAAGCCTCAATAACAAAAGTCATGCTGGACCCCTCCGCGGCAGCGCGCGGATAGTGACTGTGGTTACAGTGGATTGATTCCGGTCCGGAGATCCCGGCAACCGGTCTTGGCTACTGTGAAAGTGTGGGCATCATGGCTTTGGGAACCGTCAAATGGTTCAATGCCGAAAAAGGGTACGGCTTCATCACTGTGGATGACTCCGGCGACGACGTCTTCGTGCACTGGTCCGCTATCCAGATGGAAGGCTTCCGCGCTCTTGAGGAAGGCCAGCGGGTGGAGTTCGAATTAGGCGAAGGCCAGAAGGGTCCGCAGGCCGAAAGCGTCCGCGTGGCATAGTCCCTTCGGCCGTCACGTCAGCTAACGGCTGAAACCCCTTTGTTTATAGCGCAAAGTGGCACTTCTGCTTGCACTCTCCCCGGTCGAGTGCTAATTATTGATTTAGCACTCCTACGCTTCGACTGCTAACTGCGGCCCGGTTTACGCCGGCGGTGGACGGCTCTCGAAACGGAGGAGGATCAAGAAACACCTTGGTGGGGTGAGGTTCGGAGCGCGGGGCATACAGAGGCCGCAAGCAAAGGACCGTCCGTCGCGGGCACTCCATCTGACAGGTTCCTTCTTAACGACTGTCCCGAAAGGACTACCGCCGTTATGGCCAAGATCATTGCATTTGATGAAGAGGCACGCCGCGGCCTCGAGCGGGGCCTGAACATCCTCGCCGACGCCGTCAAGGTCACCCTCGGCCCGCGTGGACGCAACGTCGTCCTCGAAAAGAAGTGGGGCGCCCCCACGATCACCAACGATGGTGTTTCCATCGCCAAGGAGATCGAGCTGGACGATCCTTACGAGAAGATCGGTGCTGAGCTGGTCAAGGAAGTTGCCAAGAAGACGGATGATGTCGCTGGCGACGGTACCACCACCGCTACGGTTCTCGCCCAGGCACTGGTCAAGGAAGGCCTGCGCAACGTTGCCGCCGGCGCCGACCCCCTGTCCCTGAAGCGCGGCATCGAGAAGGCCGTTGAGGCCGTCATCTCCGAGCTGCTCGCCTCCGCCAAGGAGATCGAGACCAAGGAAGAGATCGCAGCTACGGCTTCCATCTCCGCCGGCGACCCGGAAATCGGCAGCCTCATTGCCGAGGCCCTGGACAAGGTGGGCAAGGAAGGCGTCATCACGGTCGAAGAGTCCAACACCTTCGGCCTGGAGCTCGAACTCACCGAAGGCATGCGCTTCGACAAGGGTTACATCTCCGCTTACTTCGTCACTGACGCTGAGCGCCAGGAAACGGTCCTCGAGGACCCGTACATCCTGATCGTGAACTCCAAGATCTCCAACGTGAAGGAACTCGTCACGGTTCTGGAGAAGGTCATGCAGTCCAACAAGCCGCTGCTGATCATCGCTGAAGACATCGAGGGCGAGGCCCTGGCCACCCTGATCGTCAACAAGATCCGTGGCACCTTCAAGTCTGTAGCCGTCAAGGCTCCCGGCTTCGGTGACCGCCGCAAGGCACAGCTCGCCGACATCGCCATCCTCACCGGTGGCCAGGTCATCTCGGAAGAAGTTGGCCTCAAGCTGGAGAACGCTGGCCTGGAACTCCTCGGTACCGCCCGCAAGGTTGTTGTTACCAAGGACGAGACCACCATCGTTGAAGGTGCCGGCGACGCCGAGCAGATCGCAGGCCGTGTTGCCCAGATCCGCGCCGAGATCGAGAACTCCGATTCCGACTACGACCGCGAGAAGCTGCAGGAACGCCTGGCCAAGCTGGCCGGCGGCGTTGCAGTCATCAAGGCCGGTGCCGCAACCGAGGTTGAGCTCAAGGAACGCAAGCACCGCATTGAGGACGCAGTCCGCAACGCCAAGGCTGCTGTTGAAGAAGGCATCGTCGCCGGTGGTGGCGTTGCCCTCATCCAGGCTGGCGCCAAGGCATTCGCCAACCTCACCCTCCAGGGTGACGAAGCAACCGGTGCCAACATCGTCAAGGTTGCCATCGATGCTCCGCTGAAGCAGATCGCCTTCAACGCTGGCCTCGAGCCGGGCGTTGTTGCCGACAAGGTTCGCGGCCTGCCTTCCGGCCACGGCCTGAACGCTGCCACGGGTGTCTACGAAGACCTGCTGGCTGCTGGCGTCAACGACCCCGTAAAGGTCACCCGCTCGGCTCTCCAGAACGCTGCTTCCATCGCTGGTCTCTTCCTGACCACCGAGGCTGTAGTTGCCGACAAGCCTGAGAAGAACGCTCCGGTTGCCGGTGGCGACGATATGGGCGGCATGGGCGGCTTCTAAGCCTCCTAAGCTGTAGCGTCACGCATTAGAGCAAACGACTGCGGTCCTCACCATTTTGGTGGGGACCGCAGTCGGCGTTAAGAACCAAGTAGGTGTAAAACCAAATAGGGGACAGATCGGGCTCTTATGAGGGCCCGTAGCGGGAGGTGCTGTCCCCAGTTGGCACTAGCACGCTTTCAGTGTCTGTGTGGTCTGGCAGGATTGAAGGCATGACGATTATTGCTGCCGCCGATGGCTCTGCCCTCGGCAATCCTGGGCCGGCCGGTTGGGCCTGGTATGTTGACGACTCCTGTTGGCGCGCAGGAGGTTGGCCCCACGGCACCAACAACATGGGCGAGCTCATGGCTGTCCTGGACTTGTTCCGCTCCACCGCCCACCTACCGCAAGAAGAACTGCTGATCCTTTGCGACAGCCAGTACGTCATCAACTGCATCACCAAGTGGATGCCCGGATGGAAGCGGAAGGGTTGGCGCAAGGCTGACGGAAAGCCCGTCCTGAACGTTGACCTCCTCAAGGACATCGACCAAGCAATCGTCGGGCGCAAATACACATTTGAATGGGTCAAGGGCCACGCCGGACATGACCTCAACGAGGCAGCAGACGAGCGCGCACGCGCCGTAGCCACCGCCTTCCAGCAGGGCACGGCAGCTCCAATCGGACCAGGGTATACGGGTTCAGGCCAAGTCTTGGCCGAGCCTGTTCCTGCCGCAGCGGCCGCCGGCAGCGTTACGAGCACCAGCCCAGTTCGCACAACCGCTCCCGTTCCCACAACCGCTACAGGTCCCCAGACCAGAGCTGGGCTCAGCTTCCAGTCCCACTCCGAACCCACGCTGTTTGGGGAGTCGGGTATCTTCGGCCAGCCGGATCTCTTCAGTGAACTGGACGAGGATGCGTCCGCCCGGGAGGTGCCCGCAGAGGAAATCGTGGTTGCCTTGGAGCGCGAGCTCCTGCGCCCCGACGTGCGCACTGACATCGGCAGGATTGGAGTATTGCTTCATCCCGACTTTGCCGAGATTGGAAGCTCCGGTCGCTTCTGGACCCGGGACGCCATGATGGTCGCCCTTGAGGAGGACCCAGGCGAACCCATTGAGTTGGAAGTTCTTAGCGCCGATCGCCTGAGTGAGAACACTATCCTGCTGAACTACCGCAGTTTCGCGCATTCAGGTTCGGCCCTCCGCAGTTCCGTTTGGCTGCTGGACCGAGGCCAGTGGCGGCTCCGATTCCATCAGGGAACCCCCGAAAGCTGACCCAACTGGAGGCACAGGAGGCAAGCACAGGAAGCAAGCAACGGGCTTTGATGACCTGCGGGGCGGCTGCACAGGGGGAAGACAGCCGGCCCCGCAGGAGCTTATAGGTAGCTGGACCTCGTGTGTAGTTTGACCGTGGAGCCCCTTAGTAGGCGAACCGCTGGGTGTTGCCCTGCTCCACTTCGAGGTAGCTTGCGGCCGCCGACGCTAAAGCCATGTTGATGGACGCCAGTGAGCCCTCGACTTTGTTTTGCGTCAGGGACCATTCAAAGACAAGCGATTGGAAGTTGGTGGCAGCGGAACCTTTCCACGTGGCTTGAAGCTCGTCCAGTCCTTGCTTCATGGCTTGCACGTCCGTGCTGATGCGGTCAACGGTTGCTTTGACGTTGGACGACTTGAGCTGAAGGAGCTCAGTGTCGACGGAAATGACGCTCATGGGTAATGCCTTTCGACGATGATGTTCCGCTGGTCGCGGCGGTGTGCGTGGCCACAACATTGAGCCTAGGCAGCCGCCTGGGGCCGGGGAACAACCATTCGTCGCTATGTGGATAACGGCTCTGTTGAAGGGCCGCTAGAGGTAACGCCGCCGCTGGGGACGCCAGCATGACTGGCATATCGGCGTTATTGGGATATCAGCTCCGCGGGCTCCTCGCGGAACGGGAGGCTGACCACCAAAGTTGCGCCGCCGCCGTCGGTCTCTTTCACCCGGACGCTGCCCCCATGCGAGCCAACGATGGCAGCCACAATGGCCAGTCCGAGGCCACTGCCGCCGGTTTCACGGGTCCGGGACGTATCGGCACGGTAGAAGCGTTCAAAGATCTTGTTGGTCTCAGCCTCCGGAATGCCGGCCCCGTGATCCCGTATCTCGATGACCGAAAACGCGCCTTCAGGACTGGTCCGAACACCAACTGCGAGTTCTATCGGGGTGCCCTCTGGCGTGTAGCGGAGGGCGTTGCCCACCAAGTTGCCGATTACCTGCCGAAGTTTGGCCTCATCCCCCTGGACCGGGGCTGGGGTGGGGGACGATCCGTCGAGCCCGATGAGCGTAATGTTCCGGTTGCCCGATGAGGCTTTGGTATCCACTACGGCGTCGTGCGCCAACAACTGAAGGTCCACCGGCTTGAGCTGCAACGGCCGCTGCTCGTCCAGCCGGGCCAAGAGGAGCAGGTCTTCCACCATGGACCCCATCCGCTTGGCTTCGCTTTCGATTCTGCCCATGGCGGTGGCGACGTCTTCGGGAGTCGCCAGCGCGCCGTGGCGGTAAAGCTCAGAGAAACCCCGGATGGTGACCAAGGGGGTCCGGAGCTCATGGGAAGCGTCCGCGGCGAAGCGGCGCATCCGGGCTTCCGAAGCGGCGCGTGCCGCAAAGGAGGCCTCAATATGGGCCAACATTGCGTTCAATGAAGCGCCAAGCCGGCCCACCTCTGTATGGGGGTTGTCGATTTCCACGCGTCGGGAGAGGTCGCCTGCGGCGATCGCTGCGGCTGTCTTCTCCACCCTTGCCAGGGGCCTGAAGGATCGTGCCACAGTCCAAGTAGCGATGAAGAACGCCAGAACCAGGGTCAGCAGGCCAACGCCCACCACCACCAGCACGGCGTGTTCCATGACTTTGTCCACGGGCGTCAGCGGCAGGCCGATAATCACTACGCCGTTCTGCCCGTTGGCCACGACGCCCACGGCGACGACACGCCAGTTGCTACCGGCGGTGCCGCGCACCTGGAACGGTGCATTGCCACGCGCTTTGGCCTCGGCAGGAGTAATGTTCGCGATCGCCGGACGGTCGTCTTGCATGCCGCCAAAGGCGTACGGCGAAAGCCCTGGAACGTACAGGGTCAGCGAGTAGTCCGTGGGTACGGCAGGGTTCGGCTCGGACAGCTTGTCGAATGACTGCTGGTCCTGGGCCAGCGCGACGGCGGCCTTGAGTTTGTCGTCCACCTGGCCTTGCAGGTAGCTCTTGACGAGCGTCAGCGTGCCAGCACCCGTCGCGGCCAGCGCGAGGAGGAGCAGCCCCATGATGATGGCGACGAGCTGCGACCTCAGGGACGCCGATTTCCAGCGTTGCAGCAACGTCAGCGCTTCTCTGCCGTTCGCAGCACGTAGCCCACTCCGCGCTTGGTTTGGATGAGGGCTGCGGCATCGGGGTCGATGTCCACCTTGCGGCGCAGGTAGGAGATGTACGACTCAACGATCGAGGCGTCGCCGTTGAAGTCGTATTCCCACACGTGGTCGAGAATCTGTGCCTTGGAGAGAACGCGGTTGGGGTTCAGCATGAGGTAGCGCAGGAGCTTGAACTCGGTGGGGGACAGCTCAATGACCGTGCCACCGCGGCGGACCTCGTGGGCGTCGTCGTCGAGTTCGAGGTCGTCCACCCGGATCACGGCGTCGTCGTCCTCAAGGGGCTGTGTCCGGCGCAGTACGGCGCGGATGCGGGCCACTACTTCGTCAAGGCTGAATGGCTTGGTGACGTAGTCGTCCCCGCCCACAGTCAGGCCCGTTACCTTGTCCTCGGTGTCGTCCTTTGCCGTCAGGAACAGAACAGGGAAGTGTTTGCCCGCGGCACGGAGCCGACGCGTCACCGTGAAGCCGTCCATGTCGGGCAGCATGACGTCCAGGACTGCGAGGTCGGGGGCATGAAGGTCGGCGGCGGCCAGGGCTTCGCGCCCATTGGATGCGGCAACGACCTCGAAACCTGCAAACCGCAGGGACGTGGAGAGAAGCTCGCGGATGTTGGGTTCGTCGTCGACGACAAGGAGCTTGGCTTCGGGGCCGTTCTTTTTCATGACACCCATGATGCTCCCAGTTTCTGTGAGTTATCTGGATGCTTGATGTGAGAAGGCTGGCGCGCCGCTAGGCTCCCAGTGCGAGTCCTGCGCCGAGGGCTCCCATGGTGACAGCGATCCCGCCGTCCAGGATTCGCCAAGACGTGGGCCGCGCGAAGAAGCCGCGAAGGAATCTGGCACCAAAGCCCAGGGAGGAGAACCAGAGGACGCTTCCCAGCATCGCCCCGGCGCCGAACCACCATTGCAAAGGACTGCCCTGGGCGCTGGCCAGCGAACCGATAAGCGCGATGTCCAGGTAGACATGCGGGTTTAGCCACGTCAGCGCCAGGACGGTGGTGAGGACCGCGGCGAGGCCACGTTTGGTGTCGGCATCGGTGGACGGCGTATCGGAAGAATCGAGCGACTGCGGGCGAAGAGCGCGACGGGCAGCAAGCACCGCGTAAGCCACCAGGAACGCAGCTCCCACAAAGCGCAGAATCACGACGGCGGCAGGAGCGACCGCGATCAGTGCACCAGTGCCAAGCACCCCGGCAGCGATAAGAATGGCGTCTGAGAGTGCGCAAACCGCGACCACCGCACCTATGTGTTTGCCGAGGATTCCTTGCCGAAGCACGAAGGCGTTTTGGGCGCCGATAGCAACGATTAGGCCAAGACCCGTCACAAGGCCGAGACCTGCCGAGTTGAAGAAGTCAGAGAAAGTCACCCTTAGAAACTATGGGCGGCAGGAGACTTAGACCAGCTAATGTTTTGCATGTGCCGTAAGATTTTCTTATGTCGCAGTTTCCCTCAGAGCAGTTGCTGACGTTCGCCACCGTCCTTTCGGAAGGCACGTTGGATGCAGCTGCGCGCAGGCTCCGCATCACGCCGTCGGCGGTGTCCCAACGCTTGAAGGCGCTTGAGCAATCGTCCGGAAGGGTCCTGCTCCAGCGGAGCAATCCGGCGCAGGCCACAGAAGCAGGCGAAGTGGTGCTTCGCCTTGCCCGCCAAGTGGCCCAGTTGGAAGCAGACGCGAGCGTTGAGTTGGGCTTGGGCACGGATGGTCCGCAGCTGGCTGTGCCAATCGTGGTGAATGCGGACTCGCTTGCGGTCTGGTTCCTGCAAGCACTTGCCCGTGTACCCAGCGACCTCAACATCACCTTTGACCTGCACCGCGACGACGAACAACACTCCACCTCGATGCTGCGTTCGGGGACCGTCATGGCCGCAGTCACGGCCACCCCGGACCCGGTGCAGGGTTGCCGTGTGGAGAGCCTCGGGGTCATGCGTTACCGGGCAGTGGCAGCGCCAGTCTTTGTTGATCGTTGGTTTGCAGATGGGGTGGACGGAGGCAAGCTCAATACGGCACCAACCGTGGATTTCGACCGTAAGGACACCTATCAGTGGGCCTTCGTGGAATCGTGGCCGAATGCTTCAAAAGCACAACAGAAGGGGCCGCGACACTACGTGCCGGCTTCGCAGGACTTTGGCGACGCCATTCGCTTGGGCTTGGGATGGGGATTGATTCCGGAAGTTCAATGTGGGCCGGACATTGCTGAAGGGCGCTTGATTGAACTCGCCCCCGAGCGCCCCTTTGATGTTCCGCTCTACTGGCAGCGCTGGAAGACGGCATCGAGAGTGCTCGACGTCCTTAGCTCGGTAGTGCGCGAAGTCTCCGCCGAGTACCTTCGGACGCCCTAGTCCAGACGTTCCAGGTGATGGGTCGTGACCTGCTTTGCTGCCAGCGCTTTCTCCGGGCAACCCATTTCAGTTGCCTTCGAGTGTCCCGGACATCAAAGACAGTCAGGAAGCAACGGCCCTAAGAGTTAAGACAAGGGTTAAGATCCGAACACGCCCACGGATGCTCCTAAAAATGTCGGTGCCCCATTCCACACTGGAAACATGGCAAAAGAAGCAGCCCCCATCAGCATTCATCACAATGAAAAAGCCCCGGACGTCGAGTTCCACGTGACGTACCTGGATACAGACTCGGGCCACATCAGGCGCGAGGAATTTCCGGACCTGGCATCAGCCGAGCGCTTCGCCAGCGCGCAGCTCCATGACGCCGATTGCTGGGCAGTCGTGGATCACGTTGCAATCCCGCACGCCAGCCGCATGGTTGCCTGAGGCCGTACGCCGGACGTCCGCCCCGCCAGCTGTACTATTCCGCCAGCTGTCCTATTCAGGCCGGTTGTGGGCATGGCCGCCGTGTACGAAGTCAGACGACACGCCTTCGTACTTCAGCATCATCATCATTCCTTCTGCAGCATGGTCCAGGTTGTGGCAGTGATCCATCCAGATGCCCGGATTGTCCGCGTGCAGCAGTAGCTCCCATACGTCGCCCGGTAGCACGTCCACGGTGTCGAGGATCAGCGGCGACCCACTTGGGGCAACGCCGTTCCTGCTGAGTACTTGAACGTGGTGTCCGTGCGGATGCATGGGGTGTGGCTCCGCGGTGCGGTTCACGATCGTCATTTTTATGGTGTCCCCTTCGGCCACCTCAATGGATGGCACCAAGGGATAGGCTGCGCCGTTCACCGTAAACGCGTAGCGCGGAACTCCGTCAACAAAGCGGAACTGGCGATCCAAAACCAGTACTTCCTCCCGGACATTTTCTGCGGGTGCCGGTGTGCCAGCCACAGGTTCGCCATAGTGCAACAGGTCCAGGACGGGGGTCCTCGCAAAGACGCCCGGCTGTGCCTTCTCCGGGACGTCGGCCGCGTTCTCCGAAACGTCGTCTGCCTTCCCTGCGGTATGGGCGCCTTCCCCAGCCGAGTTGGCCGGGCCCGAGCCGGACGGGGCAACCACGACGACGGCGCTGGCCGCCGAGTCAGAGCGGAGCGTCACCTCGGATTCGGGCATTGTGAACGTGACGTCCATCCTTCCTCCGGCTCCAAGCCTTAATAGCTTCCCCGTGACCTCCTGAGGCTGGTTCACCTCCGTTCCGTCCACTGCCGCAACCTTGAACGCCGTTCCGTCCACAAGGTAACGCTGTGGCAGGGAATCAGTGTTGATGAGACGAACGCGAACGCTCGAGCCCGGAGCGGCCTCATGAATACTGCTACGGTCTGAGGAGCCCAGCAACCCCAGACCGCCGAGGTCGTGTCCCGCTACCACAATGTCAGTGTCCGCGCGCGGCAGTGTGGGGTTGTGCACGACGAATGTGCCGTAGAGGCCCTTGCGGACACCTTCGGCCGAGTCTTGGTGCGTGTGGTACCAATATGTGCCAGCTTGGGCAGCAAGGAACCGGTAGGTCATGGACTGCCCGGGCATGACGGCGTCCTGGGTTGCCCCGGCCACGCCGTCCATGGCATTGGGGACGTCGTAACCGTGCCAGTGCAAGGTCACGCCAGCGCTCACGTCCTGGTTCCTAAGCACAACTTCCATAACCTCGCCCAGTTGCGCTTCAATGCCGGGCCCGGGGAGGCTTCCGAAGGTCCATGCATCAGTGGATTCCCCGGAGGGCAAGGTTATGTGTTCCGTGCGGGCAGTGAGTTCATAGTGCCGGACCACGGCTTTGTCAGGGAGGTCGCCCACCAGGCTGGTTACCGGAATTGGGGCCACCACGGGTGCAGTGGGGACACCTCGGTGATGACCGACGGCGGCCGTAATCACCGCGCCATCGGCGGACCGGCTACCCAGCCAGGCAAAGACTCCCGAACCTAAAGCGGTGCAGGCCATGAGTCCGGCGACTGCAGCCGCCGCCGTCGTGCGCCTGCCAACCGTGCGCCTGCGAACCAGGCGACCCCGGCCGGGTGAGACGCTCCCGCCGGCACGAGCGGGAGGAGCGGGCGGACGCTGGAACGGAGGGAACAGCGCGAGCCTGGCTATCATCACAGTCCCTGCAACCAGGAACAAGAGAACCGCCAGCGTCCACGGGGCGGGGAACGGGCCGAGGACGAAGGTCAGTGCGAGTGAGGCAATAGCCGAAGCCGCGGCCGACACTATGGCGAGAACAGCCCATTCCTGGGTTCGGCCAACGCGTCCGGGCAGCTCCCTTGAACGTGGTGGGCCGGTGTTCCGTCTCCTCAGCAAGTACGGAACACCGGCCATCGCGGCCCAAGCCGCGGGGATGGCGGTCAGAGGCAGGCTGATGGTTGTGCGTTCGCTGGCAAACCACCAACTGCCCGCCGCCAAAGCGGGGAGCAAGGCGTAGCGCGCCGCCGTGGCAACGACGCCCAGGCCCAACAGAAGAAGTGCCAAGTCGACAACGCGTGGCTTGGCTGGCCTCTTGTCAGCTGTAGAAGAAATGGCCATCCAGGCGGCGGCTATCCAGGCGCCGGCGGCAAGGACGGCCAGCACCAAGTCGACGGCCAATAGCTGTGAAATATTCACAGCTGCCGCTGATCACGCCGTAGCGGACGAGGCGGAAGCATCCGATGCTGCTGCCTTGGGTGGAAGGGGCTGGGGGTTGAGTGCAAGCGCACGGGCACGCCTGAACAACCAGTAGGACATGAAGATGATCAGCAGTCCTGTGACGGGGTGGATGGCAGCCACCCACGACCCGGAGGGCGTGATGAAATCTTCGGACGATCCAGTGAGCATCCCGCCGATGATGAAGATGAACAGCTGCACCCACGTCATGAGGAAAATGCCGGCGGCAAGCCAAATAGTCCGGGATCCGGCTTTGGCAATAGCCGCGACAATCACAGCCAACAGTGCCGAATAGCGCAGCACGTATTGGCCGTTCATTACGTGATAGACGCCCGCTTCGTGCTGGGCTTCAATGCTGTTTTGGAAATGGAAGTAGCCGGCAAAAAAGAGCTGGGCAAGCCCTGATAGCAGGATGATTGCCGACAGGACCAGGAGGGTCTTACGCATAGGGAATCCTCTGGTAAAAAAGACACAGATTCTTCAAGGCCTACGAATCGTCGGCACCCTGGCTGCGGGCTACCCCCACTGCCGACGACTGGCCGCCAGGCTGCCTGGACCAAGGGCAGCCCTTCAGGGCGGAGAGCTTCACTTGGAATCCTAAAATTGCTGGAGATAAATAGCAATGGCCTAACGGCTATTCGTCTGTGGCAGCGTCCTTGCCCACATCCTTGGCGTCCATGATCCGGTACGCATATCCCTGTTCAGCCAGGAAACGCTGGCGCTTGGCCGCAAAGTCCTGATCCAGGGTGTCGCGGGCAACGAGGGAGTAGAACCGCGCGGAACGGCCGTCTTGCTTGGGCCTCAGCAGGCGTCCCAGTCGTTGGGCCTCCTCCTGGCGGGACCCGAAGGAACCCGAAACCTGGATGGCTACTGAAGCTTCCGGGAGGTCGATGGAGAAGTTGGCAACCTTGGACACCACGAGCGTCTGGATTTCGCCTTTGCGAAAGGCATCAAAAAGTTTCTGCCGGGCTTTGACGCTGGTTTCCCCCTTGATCAAGGGAGCATCCAGCCGCTCTGCGATCTCGTCCAGTTGGTCTATGTACTGGCCGATGACCAGCAATTGCTCACCCTTGTGCGCCGCCACGAGCTGCTCAACCAATTGGGTCTTTGTCTCGGAGGTTGCGCACAGCCGGTATTTGTCGGCGTCGTCGGCCATGGCGTAGGCCACGCGCTCGTCGCGTGGTAAATCGACACGGACTTCAACGCAATCGGCCGGTGCGATGTAGCCCTGTGCTTCGATGTCCTTCCATGGAGCGTCGTAGCGTTTGGGCCCGATCAGGCTGAAGACCTCGCCCTCCCTGCCATCCTCGCGAACCAATGTGGCCGTAAGCCCGAGCCGTCGCCGGGCCTGCAGGTCCGCCGTCATCCGGAAGATCGGGGCGGGCAACAAGTGCACCTCGTCGTAGATGATCAAGCCCCAGTCATGACCGTCCACGAGTTCAAGGTGCGGGTAAAGTCCACCGCGCTTGGTTGTGAGTACCTGGTAGGTGGCGATGGTGACGGGCCTGACTTCCTTGACCGCACCGGAATATTCGCCGATCTCATCTTCGGTCAAGGACGTCCGCTTGAGCAGTTCGTCCTTCCACTGACGTGCCGAAACCGTGTTGGTGACCAGGATCAGCGTTGTAGTGGAGGACGTCGCCATGGCGGCCGCGCCCACCAGGGTCTTTCCCGCACCACAAGGAAGAACGACGACGCCGCTGCCGCCGGCCCAGAAGTTCTCGGTTGCCAATTTTTGGTAAGGGCGCAACTGCCATCCTGTTTCATCGAGCATGATCAGGTGCGGCTGCCCGTTGACATACCCGGCGAGGTCTTCGGCCGGCCATCCCAACTTGAGGAGCAGCTGCTTGAGCTGGCCTCGCTGCGAGGAATGAACCACCACAGTCTCGCCATCGATCCTGGGCCCAAGGAGTGGGGCGATCTTCTTGGCGCGGATGACTTCCTCCAGTACGGGGTAGTCGTCAGTACGCATCACCAAACCGTGCTGTGGATCCTTTTCGAGGCGAAGCCTGCCATAGCGGGACATGGTCTCTTCGATATCGATCAACAATGCATGCGGGACCGGGAAGCGGGAGTACTTCAGCAGCGTATCCAACACCTGCTCGGCGTCGAGTCCGGCGGCGCGGGCGTTCCAGAGCCCGAGGGGCGTCAGCCGGTAGCTGTGCATGTGCTCGGGAGCGCGCTCCAGTTCAGCAAATGCCGCAATGGCGTGCCTGGCTTCTGTAGCGAGCTCGTGGTCGACTTCCAACAGAATGGTTTTATCGCTTTGTACGATCAGTGGACCGTCGGTCACTCTTGAATCCTCACTTGCGCAGCTCTCCTGCTGGTTCTACATCGATGATCCGGTGGATGGATAGCACGCGTTCGGTTTCCTTGCCGGGATCGAAGACCCTGACGCGGCCACCGGAGACGGAGACGGGCACCACGGTTTCGGTGTTTGCGTTCCCCAGGCTGTCCACCACGTTCATGGTCACGGCCTGTTTGAGCCGGATGGCTTTCTGAAGCGTTTCCAAGCCGAGCTGCGTAGAGGCTTCCCCTGTCGCATCAGCCGGGACGGCTCGGTGCTGCCGCAGGACCGAAAGTTGAGCTTCGACGTCGTCGTCCGGTGGGGCCGTCCGCGGTGCCGTGTAGACCGGACGCGCGCTGCCTGGCACTGCTGCCGTCCGCTTAAAGCGCACGACGGCGGGTTCCGAGTCCTGGACGGCAGGGGACAGTCCCAGCTCGCGAAGCACACGTGCAGTCTCCTTGGGGCTGGCGGAGGACGTCAGCACGGTGGGCGCGATCCGAACCAGGCTCAGCGCAGACGTGCGGGCCTCCTGCAACAGGTCAGTGATGGCCGATTCGTCGTCGCTTTGGATGAAGCTGGCACTGGAACCGATCCGCAAACGTCCGTGTCGGGAGGCTGTGTCCTGCACCAGGTACGCGAGCGGTTGCGGCACGTCGGTGGCTGAATGCTCGCGGAGGAACGCCAGCAGCGATTCCGCATCCTGGCCGGCGTCGAGGGCCCTGCGGATACTTGCCGTGGAAAAACGGTAGATCGACGCCGGGCCCTGGCCTTCGGCGTCAGCCATGAGCAGCAGCGTTTCGCTGAGCTCGGGCGCAAGGTAACCGGGTGCCACGGCTGTGAGGTCCGCTTGAAGGAGGATGTGGTTGACCGCGGCGGGCAGGTGTTCGCCGAGGAGGGTCATCGCCTCCTCCGGATGGCCGAGCGCGATGGCAGACCCCAACTGTGTGAAGGCCCCGGACCCCATCAAGCCCAGCAAAGTGGCTTCTTCCAGGATCCCCCTCACCAGGGAGCTGAACCGGCGGGACATCCGGGGCTGCGTCCATTCAGCACGTTGCAGCACCGCGCGCGCGTCCAGGACAGGTGCTTTGCCATCCGGAGCGGCCGCCTCAACCGTCAGTTCATTGAGGATCTCCAGAATCCTGCGCCGGACCACTGGAGCATCGGGCCTTTGTGCCTCCGCAGACAATGCATTGATGGTGCTGCCGGCCGAACCTGGATGGGATGGCGACCCGGAGGTCGACCCCGGGAGGGGCTGGCCCACCATGGAGGGTGCCCGCTCGCTGGCTAACCAGGCGTTCACCAGCCACAGCCACTGTTCCTGTCGTGGCAGGGAGAGCCATTCCAACGATGGCGGCTGGATCCACGTGGAACTGTCAACGTCCAGCCGCACAAGGCCGGCCAGTGCGCAGAACTCAAGCAGGAGGGCAGTTTCGTGGACGCCGCACCGGATGGATTCTGCAAGGCGCCGCAGCTCACGCACGCCCACGCCGCCGCTCCGGAGGGTTGCCAATGGCTGCTCGCGGACTGAGAACAGCACCTCGCTGGTGAGCCGTAGTGTCTCGGCGATGGCGCCCATCGCGGCATTGCGCCGGAGGGCAGCACTCGTGTGACCCAGTTCCGGAACCGGAGGGCTCAGGGTGAAGTCGTCAATGATCGCACCACCGCGAAGGGCGATGCCGACACTGTGCGGCAATTCGACGTGGCCGGCGTCCAAGGGAACCAACAGGCCGCGGGCCAGCAGCCAGTCGACAGGCCCGACGTCGGCGCTTTCGTGGGTCACGGAGGCCCGTCGTTGAGCTTGGGGGACCGCGCCCATGGCCCAGCTGCCGAACTTGTCCAGCAAGCCGAGGGTCCTCTCGGGCGCCGTGGCCAGAATCGCGCGCACGGTCTCTGGACTCGACGTCCAGCGCTGTAGGGACAAGGCGGCGTCCATGGGCGTGCTGGCGGGGTGGATGTCCAGGCCGCAGTGATGGAGCTCGGCTACGAGCTGGACCACGCGTTGGGCGAAAGCCGGCTGCAACCTCACCAACTCGGTGTAGCTTCGGCCCAAGCCTGCCGGATAGATGCCGATCACATCCTTCAGGCTTCCAACTGGAAGGTAGAACCGTTGCCGGGAATTTGGCTGTGAATTTGATGCCGCCGGCGGATCGGCCCGGTGGATCAGCGCCAACTCCTGGAGTTTGGCGAGAATGGGTTCCAGCGCAGAGAGAGTGGAACCGGCAATGACCTTCTTGAGTCCGGCGGCGGAAACACTGTGGCCAGTATCGGCATTCGTGCACAGGTGGAGAGTTTCCAGAACCTGCATTTCGGGCTTCGTGAGGCGCTCCAACACGCGTTGCACGCTTACTCGCGCACTTGCCCTGGCCGCCAAGGCAGCGAAGTCCGGGGCCATGGGAGAAATCAGGTCAGGTCGCGCGGCAAACAAGGCCCGCAGCGAATTGTCGCTGCGCGCTTCCAGTTCCTTGCTGAGCGCGCGAATTAGGGACATCAATCCAACGTTACCGCCACCGGGCCACTCGTGCGTGGCCCAGGTAAAGCCGGCCCGGTTGATTCGTTATTGACGGCGCTTGAATCGCTATTGCCGGCGCCGTTGACGGACGGCATCCAAAACCAGGATTACGGCAAGCATGAAGGCAACCGGCAGCCCATAAAGGGCGGTGGACGTGATCCACACCGGCGCCACTCCGCCGTTGAAGGCGATGGCCATGACCGCGCCCACTGCAGCCAAGGAGAGGATGGCGATCACGGCGGCAACGATCATGAAGGGGCGGCGGTAACCCGGGGAAGTCATGCGCCTAACGCTAGCAGCAGGGCCACACGAACCAGAGCTGTTGGCTACTGGGCGGTCTCCATCCGGGCCGGTGTGCAGTCAGGGTGCAGGAAAGGTGCAGCAACGCCTGAGTGAAAGGTGCAGCAAGTCCTGGGGCAAAAGGCGCTGCAAGGGTGAAGCAAAGGCGCCGCAAAGCGTGAAGCAAAGGCGCCGCAAAGCGGCGGCAAAGCATGAATAGGTGGTCCGGCAGGATAACCTTGAAGTAATAGACCAACACGGACCGTGCTGTCCTCCCTCGATCCCGCAAATCCCTGCGGATGCGGTGGCGGTGCGACGTGTCTCCAAAGCAAGAACGAAGAAGGTTGATTACGTGCCCACCGGCAAGGTCAAGTGGTATGACAAGGAAAAAGGCTTCGGATTCCTCGCGGCTGAGGACGGTCAGGAAGTATTCCTGCCCAAGACATCACTGCCCGCAGGCGTAACCGAGCTCAAAGCCGGTACGCGTGTGGAATTTGGCGTGGCCGACGGCCGTCGCGGTGCCCAGGCATTGGGCCTTCGGGTCCTGGACAAGACGCCCTCCATCGCCAAGGCCAAGCGCATGAACGCCAAGGACCTTGCGCCTTTGGTGCAGGACCTCGTGACCGTGCTGGATAACTTGTCCGGTACTTTGTCTTCCGGTAAGTACCCGGAAGGCAACAAGGCCAAGGCCATCGGTATGGCGCTGCGCAAGGTTGCCGACGAGCTGGAAGCCTAGGAACCGCCATGACTTCGGAATCCGCACAGGATACACAGGCCGGAAGGGACGCGCAGGCCAACCCTGAGGGCGTCACTTCCGCCGCCGACGTCCCTGTCACCGGGGGAAGTACTGTCATCGGGCAAGCCCCGGAAAACAGCGACACCCCTGCGCGGAAGCCGGTCGCAGCGAAGCCGCGGGCCGGCATCCCCGTGTGGCGCACTGGTAAGCCGGATGCGTTCCTGGCCGCCGCCGTCGACGCCGCGCGGGAAGCGGTGGAAACTATCGCGAGCCCCGGCGAGGTAGGTGCCCACGTAGGCGCAAAGTCCGAGGGCGACCGCGTGGTCACGCACTTGTTCGAGTCGAAGCTCGCGGGATACGGCGGGTGGCAGTGGTATGCCGTGATCACCCGCAATTCCCGCTCAAAGATCGTCACAGTGAGCGAGCTCGGCCTCTTGCCCTCTGACGATTCCATCCTGGCCCCGGAATGGGTCCCGTGGGCAAAGCGCGTCCGCCCGGAAGACGAGACTCCCTTGGTGGAGGAGACGGTAGAGGAAGTGTCCGAGGAATCAGTGCAGGCTGATGAAGACGACGCCGCCGAAGCATCCGATCCCGAAACTGACGATGACGATGACGACGCCCGCCTGGGCGATTAACGGCAGCGGCGCCGTCCGGTAAGAACCGGGACGGCGCCGTTTCCTGCCCTTGCGTGGAATTCCGCGGCAGTTACTTCTTCAGTTTTATTTCTTGAGTTCGCCCACGACGTAGTCGATGCTGGCGAGCAGGGCTGAGACGTCGTCCGGTTCGATAGCGACGAAAGTGGCAATACGAAGCTGGTTTCGCCCAAGCTTGCGGTACGGCTCGGTGTCCACGACGCCGTTGGCACGCAGGATCTTGGCGATTGCCGCAGCATCGATGGAGTCATCGAAGTCGATGGTGGCGATGACGTTGGAGCGGTCCTCAGCCTTCGCGACGAACGGTGTGGCGTACTCGGAAGCCTCGGCCCAGGAGTAGATGCGGCTGGCAGAGTCTGCTGTGCGCTTGCTGGCGAAGTCCAGTCCACCATTGCTGTTGAGCCACTGTACCTGCGTGTCCAAAGTCACAAGCGTGGACAGCGAAGGTGTGTTGTACGTCTGGTTCAGTTTGGAGTTGTCGATAGCGGTCTGCAGGTCCAGGAAGTCCGGAATCCAGCGGTCGCTGGCCTTGATCCGGGCGGCGCGCTCCAACGCCGCGGGGGAGAACAGGCCCAGCCACAGGCCGCCGTCGGAGGCAAAGTTCTTCTGCGGGGCGAAGTAGTAGACATCCGATTCGGCGACGTCCACGTCCAGCCCGCCGGCGGCCGAGGTAGCGTCCACCAGGACGAGCGAACCAGAGTCGGCGCCCTCGACGCGCTTGACGGGGGCTGCAACACCAGTTGATGTCTCGTTCTGGGGCCAGGCATAGACGTCAACGCCAGCCTCCGCCTGGGAGACCGGCCGCGTGCCGGGCTCGGACTTGATGATGGAGGATGCGTCCAGGAAGGGGGCTTTGTTGGTGGCCGCGGCAAACTTGGAACCGAACTCACCGAAGGACAGGTGCTGGGCCTTTTTCTCAACCAGCCCAAAAGCCGCTACATCCCAGAAAGCAGTGGAACCGCCGACGCCGAGGACAACCTCGTAGCCCTCAGGTGCACGGAAGAACTGGCTGAGCCCTTCGCGGACCGAACCCACCAGGTTTTTGACCGGCGCCTGACGGTGGGACGTGCCAAGAATGGTGGTCGATGCGGCAGACAGGGCCTGGACCTGTTCCGGGCGGACCTTGGACGGTCCCGCGCCGAAGCGTCCGTCCTTGGGCAGCAGGTCGGCGGGAATAGTGATGCTGTTGTCGCTCACGTGTGGCTCCAATGGGTATCGGTTAGAGAGGGGGAGGTGGGCAGGTGGCATCGGCTGCCCCTTCGACTCCCTCATTCTGCCTGACCGGACCCACCGTCAGGAATCTTCGGTTGTCATAGTCCGCCACGTGGAATGCCGGAGCACCACAGGCATTGCGGCCAAGGGAAAAATTATCCAGAGTAATTCCAAATAAGCTAGGCTGGGGTTACGTTCCTGAGGTGTCGGTTGGACACCGTCCACCTTGGCTGGGACGCGGTACGGTGGAGATTACGCAAGAAATGCGTTCGAGGAGAGCTGAGCTGGATGACGGATCTGATCGATACCACTGAGATGTATCTTCGGACCATTTTGGAGCTTGAAGAAGAGAACATCGTGGCTCTTCGAGCACGCATTGCGGAGCGTCTGCGGCACTCGGGTCCCACGGTTTCCCAGACCATTGGACGCATGGAGCGCGATGGCCTGGTGATTGTGTCCAACGACCGCCACCTGGAGCTGACCGAGGTTGGGCGCAAGCGGGCCACCGAAGTCATGCGGAAGCACCGCCTTGCCGAGAGGCTCCTGGCGGACGTCATTGGTCTGGACTGGGCGTACGTTCATGACGAAGCATGTCGCTGGGAGCACGTCATGAGTGAACGGGTGGAGCGGCGGCTCTATGAATTGTTGGAACACCCCACCGAGTCACCGTATGGCAACCCCATCCCGGGTTTGGAAGCCCTTGGCGGTCTCGCCAACCAGCCCCTTGCCCGCCTGGACGTGAACCTGCTGCATGCGATGGACGGGTACGCTGCCGATTCCCGTGTAGTGGTCAGCCGGCTTGCTGAACCCATCCAGGTTGAGCCCGAGCTCCTCACCCAGCTCGATGAAGGCGGAATTCGTCCCGGCGCGAGTGTCTCCTTGGAGCGGGTGGGGGAGTACATCTCCGTCCGCGTTCCCGGCATTGAAGGAGCACTAGAGCTGCCTCCCGAGGTAGCTGCGCACGTCTTCGTCGCCGTCAACTGACTCTGACTTTCCCGGACCGCGGGAGTGTCAAACCTCACTTTGGGGTGGCTGCCGCGCGCGTGACCTGCGGATTTCCGCGACTGATGCTATGGGGACACCCACAACACGGTCGTTTGGAAAGATAACGAATTTATTACCGCGGGCTTTAATCGCCTATAGTTATCTACTAGCGCCGATACCAAAGCGTTACCTGATCTGGAGCCGAGCTCTGCCAGCAGATCAGGTGTGTCATCAACTACTGGCAGAGGCGGGGGAACCACAAGCGGCTGCCTAAAGAAGCAGCCTTGGGGTGAAGTCCGCAGCAGAAGTGCCTACTAACGCAAGTCCTTCCGGGGACACCTGTGTGCCGTTTGCGCTTCGTGCGGACCGGGTCTTTGAACTCTCTGACCCGAATCCGACAGCTAACTTCGCAGGCTTTCCAGAGAGGAACAGAGTTTGACATCGCAGAACGTCAGGGGCCGCCGCCGCGCGTCCGGCCCCGCTGCTGAGCTGCGGCCAGCCCGCGCCGCAATGGAGATCCGGCCACGCGACACCCCGCGTCAGGTGCGCCGCCGTAAGAGCCCGTTGCGCCAGGTAGCCGACTTCGCCGCAGCCAGTGGTGTCGGGCAGAAGGCCGGTGTCGCGCTTGCCGCCACCGGACTTGCCCTGACTGTAGGCCTGCCTGCCACAAGCCCCGTCATGGCCACGTCCGAGTCCGGCCAGGCCGAGTCGGCCCTCTCCGTGCCCGGTGGCAGTCAGCCCGAAGTTTCTGCAGCAGCCTCTGCCAAAATCGATTTCAGTCGTGCAGCAGTCGCTACCGCCGCTGACCCGGACGGCAAGCTCAAGCAGTTGTTGAGCGCCCAGTCAGCGGGAAGCATACAGCGCGCCTCCTCACTTGGCACCTTGGGAAGTCCGCTGGACAAGCTGGTCACGGCATCGCCGTTTGGCTACCGTGTCAGCCCCCTTACCGGCGGCACCGGCGACTTCCACCGTGGCCAGGACTTCGTAGCCCAGTGCGGCACCGCTGTTCACGCCGCAGCTGCGGGCAAGGTCACGTTCGCCGGGTGGCATGAGTACGGCGGAGGCAACCGGGTCGTGATTGATCACGGCAACGGCCTTGAGACCACGTATAACCACCTGTCGTCCTTCAATGTCAAGGTGGGGCAGACTGTCAGCCGCGGCGATACCGTCGCGCTGAGCGGCACCACAGGAGCATCTACCGGCTGCCATCTGCACTTCGAGGTCCAGGTAAACGGCGAAGTCGTAGATCCCATGGGCTGGCTGTAAGCAAGTTGATGGTTGTCTATCGCATTCATGACACGCCCCGTGACCTGAATGTGACATTCACGAACATCTGTTGTACCGTCTAAAGCGCATCGGCTTTTTAGGGGGCCGATGCACTTGAGTGGATTGCCTAGCTCTGCCACCACTCAAGGTCCGTTCGCAAAAATCGTCTGGCAGGGGCGGGGGAACCAATTTTGGTCTTCGAGTCAGAAGACCTTGGGGTTAAGTCGCAAAAGCTTCCTTGAAGCGGCGCGGCCGGATGACTCCCATCCGAATCCGACAGCTCACCTCGCAGGCATTGGGAGAGGCTACCTTCGTGTCATCACGCACTACCCCTGCGCGCCATCGCGCCGAATTGGTTCGCACGAACCCGTTGAACAACCTTTCCAAGGCTGTCTCAACCAATGCAGGCACCGTAGGCCGCCAAGCTGCCGTTCTGGCCGCAGCCTCGGGGCTCGTTCTCAGCGTTGGACTCCCGGCCCAGGCCGCTGACACCGACGTCTCCAAGTCAGAATCCTCCAGCACCCAGCAGCTGGTCGCCACCGCAGTTGTTACCGCGGAGCCCACCGCAACGGTTTCCTTCGAAAGCCCCGTTGTGGCTACCAAGGAAGCTCCCAAGGTTCAGCGGGCCTCCCAGCGCACGGCAACCGAAGGCCAAGCGAACGGTACCCTCGCTTCCCTGTCCTCCAGCGCCAAGGATGCCGCTTCAAGCGCCGCGGCCTCAGGACTTGCAGCAATTGCTTACACCGGCATCGGCCACCCCTACGTCTGGGGCGGCACTTCCCCAAACGGCTGGGACTGCTCCGGATTCACCCAGTGGGTTTACGCCCAGGCCGGCATCAGCATCCCCCGCGTCAATGCCTGGACGATCATGACCTCCACCAGCACCCCTTCCCCCGGCGACCTCGTCGTGCAGAACGGTGGAGCCCACGTGGGCATCTACGTCGGCAACGGCATGATGATCAGCGCTTTGAACCCCAGCCAGGGCACGCTTCTGCACTCCGTGGCTTCCACTGGCACATCCTCGTTCTACACCCTCCGCTAGAAAATCCCATTCGGGGTAAGCCAGCATGCCCCCCAAGTGCTGGCAGCCCATTACCCGCGTGCGATCCCAGCGTGCGCGGATACGAAAAGAGAGTAATCATGACCAGTGCACACAAGGTTGCACGGCATCGAGCTGAGGCCCCCAAGACCAGCTCACTTGCCGTCATTGCCAAGGCTGTCAGCGACAACGCCGGTGGCGTTGGCCGTCAGGCAGCAGTGATCGCAGCTGCATCGGGCCTTGTCCTGACCAGCGGCGTTGCTGCAAATGCTGCCGACACCAACGTCCAGCGGGAATCTACATCTGCGTCTGCGCTTGACGTGCAGTCAGTTGCCCAGGCCACCATTGCTGCCGATTCCAGCGTTGCCATCTCCTACGAGCGCCCTGTGGTCAAGACTGTGGAAGCCCCGGCTCCCGTCGTCGAGAAGGCCGCAGCCAAGGAAGCTCCGGCAGCCGGTGGCACCGCTACTTTGGCGGTCAACTCGGATGCGTCTGCAGCCAAGGCGCCTGCTGCATCCAGCGGCCTCGGTGCGGCTATCGCTGCAGCGGCCTACGCACAGCTCGGCGTCACGCAGGACTGCACCATGCTGGTGACCAACTCGCTGGCCGCAGTCGGTATTCACTTCCACGATTGGCCGGCCGGCTACCTCTCCCTCGGCCGCACGGTCAGTGCAGCTGAAGCCCAGCCCGGCGACCTCGCTTACTATGCCAACGGTGGCTTCGGCGGAATGGCGCACATCGCTGTTTACGTCGGCAACGGCATGGCAGTCCACGGTGGATGGAACGGATCCACCACGGCACTGTTCAGCGTGAACGTTGGCTCCGGCCCGGTTTTCATCCGCGTCAACGGCTGATCAAATACTCCACAGAACACCCCGCAGGCGCAGGCCGGCGGGGTGTTCTGCTTTAACTATCGTGGCGACTCAACCTCGTGGTGACACCCATTTACGTCGCTGCCACTCAGACGGGCTGGCGACGCCCAAATATAGGTGTCGCCGGCCCCGTTTGCGTGGCTCTAGCGAACTTCCGCGTCCTCAGCAAAAGTGTCCCGCACATGAACTTTCGCCAACACCGCAGGCGAAACGGCGGAAAAATTCGTTGATACGGCATATAAGTGCTTACCCTTGTGTTGTCGATCCACAGCCCGTACAAGCAGAGGGCAGCCGGCCCTCGTGCCCCTGACGGGTGCGGCCGTGAAGAGGTACGTGCATGCGCACACTCGTTCTGAATGCTGGATATGAACCGCTGGCGGTAGTAACCTTCCGCCGGGCGCTGGTCCTTGTGCTGACTGGAAAAGCTAGCGTGGTGGCCGAAGGCGACGAGCCTGTCGTCGGGCCACAGGAGATTCTCGGGAGACCATCCGTGATTCTTCTTAATCGCTACATCCGGCCCCGGTACAACAGGATCACTGCCGTGAGCCGCCGCGGGGTCCTCCGCCGCGACGGCCATCGCTGCGCCTATTGCGGGAAAACAGCCCACACCATAGACCACGTCCACCCCAAATCCAGGGGCGGCGCGGATTCCTGGGAAAACCTGGTTGCGGCGTGTTTGAAATGCAACAACGCCAAGAGTGACCACACGCTCGCCGAGATGGGTTGGAAACTTCGTTTCAAACCTGGCGTGCCCACAGGAACCATGTGGCAGATCAAAGAACTCGAGAAACCTGCGCCGGACTGGGACCCGTTCCTGTTGCCGGAATCCGCCGCCTGATCGATTTCTGTTGCGCTCCCGCCGTCCGGGTAATCTGGGCGGATGGAGTTCAACGCTGTGATTCTGGCGGGTGGCAGGGCCACCCGCCTCGGTGGCGTGCCCAAGCCCGGATTAACGTTCGACGGTGCCAGCCTCCTTTCTCATGCCCTGCAGGCGGCGCGGGGGGCTTCCGGTGTGGTGGTGGTTGGTCCGGACACCCCTGGTATCGTCGGCGTCTTGCCTGATGGAGTTCTTATCGCCCAGGAGGAGCCGGCCTTCGCGGGCCCTGCCGCTGCGATTGCTGCTGGGCTGGCCGCCCTTCATGAGGCGGCGGCTATTCATCAGGCAGCCGCTCTTCAGCAGTCAGTCAGCCCAGCGGCGTGGACGCTCGTCCTGGCGTGCGACATGCCGCACGCTTCCAGGGGCATTGGGCCCCTATGGGAAGGATTGCGTGGCCACCCTGAAGTGGAAGGCGCCATGGCCGTCTCAGCCGATGGCCGGCAACAGCCTCTCCTGGGGATCTACAGCACCCGGGCGTTGGAAAGGGAAGTTGCCGCAGCTTCTGCAACTTCGGGGTTAACGAACTCTTCTGTGTTCCGGCTGCTTGCTAGGCTGAACCTGCTGGCCGTTACCGTTCCCGATGGGTCTACCGATGATGTGGACACGTGGGAGGACGCTGCGGCCCTGGGCATACACGACGAGCAGGAGGCGGACATGAAGAGCCAGGAAGAGACGCTCGAGGACTGGTGCCGCACGCTGTTGCAGGCATTTGAGCTTGAGGGCGTTGAAGTGGACATCAATGATGTCCTCGCAGTGGCAGGAGTTGCCGCGCACTCCGTGGTGCGGCCTGCCGCGCCCCTGACTACGTTCATCGCTGGTTACGCTGCTGGTATGGCCAGGGGGATCGGACAAGCGGCGGACGATACCGCCATGAGCGCTGCCCTTGACCTGGCCCGTCAGGTTGCCAAGCAATACCTGGAGCCCGGGACTGAGACGGAATGACCGAGGCCCCCGGACAGGGCCACAACGCGGCACACACATGGCATGAGGCCCGGCAGCGCGCCTTCGACGTCGCTGCTCCTATCCCGCCAAGCCCCGTGCCGCTCAAGGCCGCCTTGGGAAGGACGCTTGCCTCGGATGCGGTCGCCATACAGGACATGCCGCACTATGCGTCCTCCGCCATGGACGGCTGGGCCGTCAACGGAACGGGTCCATGGATTCTTGTTGAGCCCGGCCACAGACTCGCTCCACACCAGGCCAGTCCCATCGTTACCGGGGGCCTCATTCCGCCAGGCGGCAAGGCTGTTCTGCGCACCGAAAGCGGCGTTATCACCACCGACGACGACGGCCTTCCGATACTTGCGCTCGGCGGGGCCGCGAAGCCGGGGGAGCCACGCAATGGCCAGCACATCCGCAAGGCTGCCGAAGAAGCTGCAGAAGGGGACGTGCTGCTCAAAGCCGGAACCATGCTGAATCCTGCGCACATTGCCTTGGCCGCCTTGGCCGGCCTGGATGAGCTCGAGGTCCTGGGGAAACCCTTGGTGCGATTCCTCCTGACCGGCGCGGAAGTGGTGACGCAGGGCGTTCCCGTACCGGGCAAGGTGCGTGACACCTTCGGACCTCAGCTTGGCGCCGTCGTCGAACTCCTGGGTGGCATTGCCGGGGAGCAACTTAAGGTAGGCGACAACTACGACGACTGGCTTGCGGCTTTGCAGGACACCGAGCCTGAACCCGCAGAACCATATGCCGCAGCGGAGCCGCCGGCCGACGTCGTTATTAGTACCGGCGGGACCGGACGCTCGGGGACGGACCACTTCAGGAGAGCCGTGGCTGAACTGGGCGGCCGGCTGCTGATCGATGGCATTGCCATGCGCCCCGGGCACCCGGCCGTGTTGGCGGAGCTTCCGGACGGGCGCTTCGTCCTGGGCCTGCCCGGGAATCCATTGGCCGCCATGATGGCGTTGTTCACGGTGGGAGGCCCGCTCCTCGCAGCACTCGGCCACGGGAAGCTGGAGGAAGTCGGCGAGGTTCCCAGCGGTTCAATGATCGACGCCGATCCGGGTCGCACGCGTCTGATGCCCTTCAAACTGGTCTACGGATTGGCTTCGCCAGCGCAGCATGCAGGACCCGGGATGATGCGCGGGCTGGCAGGAGCAGATGGCGTCATGGTAGTGCCGCCGCACGGCGTTCAAATGGGCGAATTGGTTCCGGCATTTCCCCTGCCATGGGGTAGGCCTTTGCCCTCGCCCAAATCGGCTGAAGGAAAACAACGCAAGGCGCCAGCGCGGCAACAAAAGAAGGCTCCTTCCGGTCCCGTTGACTGGAGTGCGCTGGAAGCCTGAGGCTCCCGGGCTGGACGCAGGTGGTAACCGGGTGCCCCGGCTTGCAATGATGGACTCATGAACAGGCATGCTCCCGAACAGGACATCAATGAAGATGACCTGCAAATCCACCCGCCCAAGAAGGCTGCGGCAGGCCTCAAAGCTGTCACTGTCGCCCTGGAAAGGGGCTACTCCCAGGCAGGAGTAGCCCGCACGGTCCGCTCAATGCTCAGGGTTAACCAGCATGACGGCTTTGATTGCCCGGGCTGCGCCTGGCCAGAATCCATCACGGGACGCCGCAGTCCCGCGGAATTCTGTGAGAACGGCGCCAAGGCCATCGCCGAGGAAAGCACCACCCGGACGGTGGGGGCCGATTTCTGGGCTGAACATTCCATCGCCGATCTTGAAGACAAGACCGAGTACTGGTTGGGGAGCCAAGGCCGGATCTCCGAGCCTGTAGTCCTAAAGCCGGGGGATACCCACTATTCCCCGATCAGTTGGACTGATGCCTTCGCCTTGATCGGGCAGCATATCAATGCCACCACGCCGGATCGCTGTGTTTTCTACACCTCCGGCCGGACGGCCAATGAGACTGCGTTCATGTACCAGTTGTTCGCCCGCAGCCTGGGCACCAACAACCTGCCGGACTGCTCCAACATGTGCCACGAATCCTCGGGCAGCGCGCTGAATCCGACCATCGGCATCGGGAAGGGAACCGTTTCGCTGGAAGACATCCACCACGCCGAACTGGTGTTCGTGGTGGGACAGAATCCCGGCACCAACCACCCCCGTATGCTGTCCGCGTTGCGGGATTGCAAGAACAACGGCGGAAAGATCGTTGCCGTGAACCCCCTTCCGGAAGCCGGGCTGCTGAACTTCAAGGACCCCCAGTCACTCAACGGCGTGATCGGCGGCGGAACAACCATCGCTGACGAGTTCCTCAAGATCAAGGTCGGTGGCGACCTTGCCCTGTTCCAGGCACTGGGCCACCTGCTCCTGGAGGAGGAGAAGCGGAATCCGGGGACTGTGGTGGACAAGTCCTTCATCGGGAAACAGACTGAGGGCTTTGAAGCGTACGCGAAGGCACGGTCCCAGCTGGACTGGGAGGAAACGGAGCGCGCAACGGGCTTGTCGCGCGAGGAAATCGTCACTGTGGCCGGACTGATGGCCAAATCCAAGGCAACCATTATTTGCTGGGCGCTTGGCCTGACCCAGCAGCCGCACTCGGTGGACACCCTGAAGGAGATCATCAACCTGCTCCTGCTCCAGGGAAACTTCGGCAAGCGCGGAGCCGGCGCCTGCCCCGTACGTGGCCACTCGAACGTCCAGGGCGACCGCACCATGGGCATCTGGGAGAAGCCACGTGAACCGTTCCTTGCCGCGCTGGACAGGGAGTTCGGATTCCGGATGCCGCGCGATCACGGATACGACTCCGTGGAAACCCAGCACGCCCTGGAAAAGGGGGACGTGGATGTCTTCGTATCCATGGGCGGCAACTTTGCTGCAGCCGGTTCTGACACAGCAGCTTTGGAAGCCGGACTCAAGACCGCGGGGCTGACCGTCCACATCTCAACCAAACCGAACCGGGCCCACGTGGTGCACGGGAAGACATCACTGATCCTGCCCACGCTGGGACGTACGGACACTGACGACAAACACCCCAAGGGCAAGCAGTTCCTCTCCGTAGAAGACTCGATGTCGGTCATCCACAAGACGCAGGGCAGGCTGGCTCCGATCTCAGAGCACCTCCTGAGCGAACCCGTCATCGTGGCCCGCATGGCGCAAGCGACACTCGGGGATGACCACGGCGTGGACTGGCGCGCGATGGCAGAGGACTATGACGTGATCCGGGACCACATCTCACGTGTTATCCCGGGGTTCGAGGACTTCAACGCCAGGGTCCGGACGAAGAACGGTTTTGTCCTCCCGAACCCGCCACGGGATACCCGTACGTTCGCCACCGACATCGGCAAAGCACGGTTCTCGGTAAGTCCGCTTGAGTACCTCGAAGCTCCAGAGGGCCATTTGATCCTTCAGACGGTGCGCAGTCACGACCAATACAACACCACGTTCTACGGCCTCGATGACCGCTACCGCGGGGTCTCGGATGCCCGTAGGGTGATTCTGGTCCACGAGGAAGACCTCGCTGGCCTGGGATTCAAGGACCGTGACCTGGTGGACGTCATTTCCACCTTTGCCGGCACGGAGCGGCGAGCCAACAAGTTCCGGCTGATCGCATACCCCACGGCCAAGGGCTGCGCTGCCGCATACTTCCCGGAGGCCAACGCCCTGGTGCACCGGGAGCTTGTGGCCCGCGAATCCAACACACCCGGTTACAAGGCCATGACTGTACGGTTCGTCAAGCACCCAGAGGAGAACGGATCCTGACGTGGGACGTGTGACCCAGCGCCGAAAGCTTCATAAGTTCGTTCTGGACGGATCGCCCCAGGCCCTGGAACACCCTGTCCGATACAAGGAAGACGTCCTCGCTGTCGAGGAACCCTTGGAGATCCGTCTTGGTGATATGTCGTTCTCTGTGACCATGCGGACCCCTGGCGACGACTTCGATCTGGTGGCCGGGTTCCTTGTCTCGGAGGGCATCATCTGGGAGCCGGGGCAACTGGTCTCGGAGCGTTTCTGCGCAGGGGAGGACGAGAACGGCGTACAGACCTTCAATGTCGTGGACGCACAGCTGCGACCCGACGTCGAACGTCCGGACACCGGCCGTAACGTCTACACTTCGAGCTCCTGCGGCATTTGCGGCACTGATTCGATCGACGCCGTCCGGAAGTCCTCGCATCACAGCCCCCAGGATGATGACGTCACGGTCCCCGTAAAGGCGCTGGCTGCCCTCCCGGACCGGTTGCGTGAGGGGCAGGCTGTCTTCGCCAAAACAGGTGGCGTCCATGCTGCCGGCCTTTTCAGGATTCACGACGACGGTACTTCCGAGCTGCTGTGCCTGCGGGAAGACGTTGGTCGCCACAACGCCGTGGACAAAGTGGTGGGTTGGGCTTTGCGGGCAGGCAAGCTGCCCCTGAAAGGAACAGTTCTTCAGGTATCCGGCCGGGCTTCTTTCGAGCTCGTCCAGAAAGCGGCCATGGCGGGCATTCCCATCCTTGCAGCCGTCAGCGCTCCGTCCAGCCTGGCGGCAGAGCTCGCGGACGAAACGGGTATCACGTTGGTGGGCTTCAGCCGCGGTGCGAGCCTGAATGTCTACGCAGGGAGGGACAGGATCGTAGGCGTGGAGGCGGGCTGAGGGCCCCATTCACTGCGGATAGTCCTCAATCACTTGGCTATTGAGCTGGAACAACGTAGATTTTATCCATCGATTGGAATCGCCGTGTCCACTACTAACGCCGTCCATCATATGCCGGTTCGCCAGCCGGCCATGACGCTTTGCCACCAGCCCATGCCTAAGGGGATTTAATTGCACGACGACCGCCGGATCACTGAACAGCGTCTCGATCGATTCGTTCGGGAACGCCTTCTTCCGGCCATTTACGGTAGGTCCGTCCCACTGCAGCTCAGCAGCTGGGACGCGCCGGGAGAACCCGTGCCCGCAGCGGAGGCCATTCGCCAGCTCTTCACGCCCCAGGAGCCGGGCGCACCTTGGGGTAAGCCGTGGAGCACCAAGTGGCTCAGGCTCCAGGGCGAAGTTCCAGAAGGCTGGGGTTCAGCCGAGGGGACGGCGGTGGAAATCATCGTGGACCTGGGTTTCAACAGCGACGTGCCGGGGTTCCAATGTGAAGGCACGGCCTGGCGGGCCGATGCCAGCATCATCAAGGCGATCTCACCGCGTAACTACCACGTTCCGCTGAAGCTGCTCGGCGGCGGACTGTCCGTGGATTTCTATGTAGAAGCGGCAGCCAACCCGGATGTGGCGCAGGGTTGGTCATTTGCCCCTACTCCTTTGGGGGATAAGGCTACGTCCGGCGACGAACCCCGGTATCGCCTGGGCCGGATTGCCATTGCCGAACTCAACGAGACGGTGTGGGAACTCAACCAGGACGTTTGGACATTGAGCGGGCTCATGCACGAGCTCCCCATGGACCTGCCGCGCCGCCACGAAATCCTGCGGGCCCTGGAACGGATGCTGGACATCATGGATCCGGATGACGTCGCAGGGACGGCTGCCGCAGGCCGCGAGGCGTTGGCGGAAGTACTGAGCCGTCCCGCCTATGCTTCGGCCCACGAACTCGTGGCCACCGGTCATGCGCACATCGACTCCGCCTGGTTGTGGCCCGTCCGTGAAACCATCCGCAAGTGTGCCCGCACGTTCTCCAACGTGGTGGCCCTCATGGACGAGGACCCCGACTTCGTCTTCTCGTGCTCCTCAGCCCAGCAGATGGCCTGGATCAAGGAATTCTTCCCTGAGCTCTTTGTCCGCATTCGGGAAAAGGTCCGGGCCGGGCAGTTCGTGCCCGTCGGTGGCATGTGGGTTGAATCGGACACCAACATGCCTGGTGGCGAGGCCATGGCCCGCCAGTTCGTGGAAGGCAAGAGTTTCTTCTTGAAGGAATTCGACGTGGAGTGCCAGGAAGCCTGGCTGCCCGATTCCTTCGGTTACTCAGGAGCGCTGCCACAAATCGTCAAGTCCGCGGGTTTGCGTTGGTTCCTTACGCAGAAGATTTCCTGGAACAAGGTGAACCGGATGCCGCACCACACCTTCACGTGGGAAGGAATCGATGGCACCAGGCTGTTCACCCATTTCCCGCCGGTAGACACGTATAACGCTGAGCTCCATGCGCGCGAACTTGCGCACGCGGAACGCAACTACCGTGACCACGGCCGCGGCACCATGTCTTTGGTTCCCTTCGGTTATGGCGACGGCGGTGGTGGTCCCACACGCGAAATGGTGGCGGCTGCACACCGCACGGCGGATCTTGAAGGTTCCCCCAAGGTCCGGATGGGCACGGCCAAGGACTTCTTCACGGCCGCCGAAGCCGAGTACCGGAACCTCCCGGTGTGGGTGGGCGAGATGTACCTGGAGATGCACCGCGGAACGTACACCAGCCAGGCGAAGACGAAGCGAGGCAACCGGCGCAGCGAGCACCTGCTGCGCGAGGCAGAACTGTGGTGCTCCACGGCTGCAGTGCGCCTGGGCGACGCCTACGCCTATCCCGAAACGGAGCTCAAGAGGCTCTGGCGGTTGGTGCTCTTGCAGCAATTCCACGACATTCTGCCGGGCAGCTCCATTGCGTGGGTCCACCAGGACGCCGAGCGGAATTACGAGGCGATCGCCCGCGACCTTGAGGCCATCATCGGCCAGGCAGCCCAAGCGCTCGTCGGCCAGGGAGACAGGCAGTTCCTGCTCAATGCTGCCCCGCATAAGAGGGGTGGCGTGCCGGCGCTGGCCGCTGCGGAAGCCGTGAAGCCGGAGGCAGTTGTTGATGCCCGCGAAAAGGACGGCGGCTACATCCTGGACAACGGAATCATCCGCGCTGCCTTGGACAGTGACGGCTTGTTGACCTCACTCATGGACCACGCCACCGGCCGTGAGGCGATGGTCCCCGGTCAGCCCGGCAACCTGCTTGAGCTGTTCAGGGATACTCCAAATGAATGGGACGCCTGGGATATCGAGGAGTTCTACCGGCGCAACGTCACCCAAGTGACCCAGGCGGAAACCATCGATCTTGAGCGCACGGAGGCAGGCGCCGTCATGGTGGTCAAGCGTACGGTTGGTGCCTCCACTATCACGCAACGGGTAACGCTCGACGCCGGTGCGGAGTCGCTGGTTATCTCCACCACAGTGGACTGGCAAGAACGCGAAAAAATGCTCAAGATAGCCTTCCCACTGGATGTTCGTGCGGACCGCTCGGCCTCCGAGACCCAGTTCGGCCATGTGTTCCGACCGACCCACACGAACACATCATGGGATGCTGCGAAGTTCGAAATCTGCGCCCATCGCTGGATCCACGTTGCCGAGCCCGGTTATGGCGTGGCCGTCAGCAACTCCTCCAGCTATGGGCACGACGTCACCAGGGCTGTCCGCGGAGACGGAGGGACGACCACCAACGTCCGTGTTTCGCTGTTGCGTTCCGCAAGGTTCCCGGACCCTGAGGCAGACCGCGGCGAGCACACCCTTGAACTGTCCATCAGGCCTGGAGCGGGAATAGGGGATGCCGTGGAGGAGGGCTACCGCACCAACCTGAAGCCCCGCTATGTCACTGGTAGCAAGCCAGTGGAACCCCTGCTGTCAGTGTCCAACCCTGCCTTGGTAGTGGAGGCAGTGAAGCTGGCTGAAGATGGCTCCGGAGACGTCATTGTGCGTCTTTACGAATCCTTGGGACAACGCTCAGCCGGTGTAGTCAGGGCGAATTTTGAAGCTCAGGGCGTCCTGGCCACGGACCTGCTGGAACGGCCGGTAGAGGCCCCTGGAGTGACTGTGGGGCAGGACGCAGCCGAGCTGGTCCTGCGCCCGTTCCAATTGGTCACGTTGCGGTTCGCCCGATAAAGGCTGGGCGCGCCCGAATGCTGGACAGCGCTAGGAGACCTGCGCCAAGAGGTTTAGACGTCGTGTTGGAGCCGCTTCACGAACAACTTGGTCCGTTCCTGCCGGGGTGCGCGCAGCACTTCGGCAGCTGGGCCACGCTCCACTACAACGCCGCCATCCATGAAGATAACCTCATCCGCAACATGTTGGGCGAAGGCCAACTCGTGGGTCACGATCACCATGGTCCAGCCTTCCTCGGCGAGTTCCTTGATGACGCCCAGGACGTCTCCGACGAGCTCAGGATCCAACGCCGACGTGGGCTCGTCGAACAACAGCAGTTGGGGCTGGAGCGCCAAGGCGCGGACGATGCCCACGCGCTGCTGTTGTCCGCCTGAGAGCTCGAACGGATAAGCGTCCCGCTTGTCAGCCAGGCCCACCCGCTCCAGCAATCGCTCGGCTTCGGCGATGGCCTCTGCCTTCGGGCGCTTCTGGACCTGCACGGGACCCTCGATGATGTTCTTCAGGACCGTCATGTGCGGGAACAAGTTGTAGTGCTGGAACACCATGGCACTGCGGTCCCGCAGCGCAGCGATGTCCCTCTTGCCTACTTTGGCGCCGAAGTCGATCGAGAGGTCATCGGAGGTCTCGCTGCTCGGGCCGGAGCCCGGGCCCCGGCCGGTGCCGCCAAAGGTGACAGTACCGGCGTCGGGGATTTCAAGGCCGTTAAGCGAGCGCAGAACAGTGGTCTTGCCCGAACCTGAGGGACCGATGAGGGCCACCACCTGGCCGCGGCGGATGTCGATATCGATGTCGCGGAGCACTACGTTGCTGCCGAAGGCTTTCGCGAGGTTCCGGGCCTTCAGGACTGACGTAACGCGTGGTTCGCGCTGTTGGGGTGCATCAGTGGGCGACATAGCGGTCCAATCTCCTTTCCACAGCGGACTGCGCAGTGGAAAGGACCAGGCAGATGACCCAGTAAACCAGGGCAGCCTGCAGGTACAGGGCCATGAACTCCTGGCTGAACGCAGCGATTTGCTGGGCATTGCGGAAGAGTTCAGTAACCAGGATGAGTGATGCGAGCGAGGTGTCCTTGACCAGGGAGATGAAGGTGTTGGACAACGGCGGAACGGACACGCGTGCCGCTTGCGGAAGGATGATGCGCACCAGGGTTTGGGGGTGGGACATCCCAATGGTGTGGCCGGCTTCCCACTGGCCCTTGGGGACCGAAAGTATCGCAGCCCGGATGATCTCTGCAGCGTAGCCTCCCACGTTCAAGGAGAAGGCGATGATGGCGCTCGGCCAGGGATCCAGCCGGATGCCAATGCTGGGAAGGCCGAAGAAAATCACGAACAGCTGTACCAGCAGGGGAGTACCCCGGATGACCGAGACGTAGAAGCGACCTATGCCGGACAGCAGCCAATTCGAGCTAAGCCGCAACAGCGCAACCACCAAAGCCAACACCAGGCCCAGGGCAAAGGAGGCCAGGGTAAGGGGGATGGTGCCCGTTACGGCACCGGTGATGATCGGCCCGAAGGAACTCCAGATGAGGTCCCAGTTCATTTATTTGGTGACATCCGCACCGAAGTACTTTTCGGAGATCTTTGCCAGGGTTCCATCTGCCCGGAGGTCATCCAGCGCCTTGTCTACAGCCTTGGTCAGCTCTGTGGAACCCTTTCGGAACACGAGGGCGCTCTCGGTCTTGTCCGGCGCTTCGGCGGCCACCTTCAAACCGGAATCCGGGGTGGTTTTGGCGTAGTCCAGGTACGTGAGTTTGTCGTTCACCGTTGCGTCCACGCGTCCCTGTTGTACGAGGGTGGCCGACTGGGCCCAGCCTTCGACTGCCTGAACGTTGGCGCCGGCCTCCACTGCCATTTTGTAGAAGTTGCTGGTCAGCGACTGCGCGGTGGTCTTTCCCTTGAGGTCAGCAAAGCTGTTGATGCTGGAGTTGTCCTTCTTGGTCACCACAACGCCGGTGGAGACGGTGTAGGGCTTGGAGAACTCGTACTTGGCTTTACGCTCGTCATTGATGGAGATCTGGTTGGCAATGGTATCGAACCGCTTGGCGTCCAGGCCCGCAAAAATGCCATCAAACTGCGTCTCTTGGAAGCTCGCCTTCACTCCCAGCTTTTCAGCCACGGCCTTGGCAATCTCAACGTCGAAGCCCGTCAATTCACCAGCGCCCTCGGCGTGGAAGCTGAACGGGCGGTAGGTTCCTTCCGTTGCGATGACGAGTTCGCCCTTGGATTTCACATCGGACAAGGATGTATCGCCACCGGACTGGGCTGGAGTGGAACCGCCACCGCAGGCAGAGAGTGCAAGGGCAGCGGCGGCCAAGGTAGCGGCGAAAAGAGAACGGCGGGAGCGAAGGCTGGTCATGGAGCCATCTTAGTCACGGGCAAACGCGGATTCCCGGAAGGGAAGGCTTGGACGCCCACTGAAGGTGTGGTTAAAAAGGCTGAGTGGGGGCGGTCCCCAACAGCCCGCCACCACTCATCCCCCCAATTGTGATCACGTGGGCGCCACGTTCACCGGAAACCCGTTCTCTGATTCCGGTGCCAGGCTGCAACCGCGTTCACACATTCATGATTGTGCCACGATCTAATAGTTTTGTGAAAGTCTTACGCTGTGCGTCTTGCTTTGCGCCGGGCAAATGCCTTGGAAAACCAGATCCCGGCCAGCCCAATGGCGGTCGCCAGCACTGCGGAGTAGTTAATCAGGGAACGCAGCCACAGGTGCACCAGCGGGATCAGTGGGAAGAGTTGAGACACCAACAGCAACGCCAGGCCAACAAACAGCAGGGCCGATGCCGCACGCAGCAGCGCTGGGTAGCGGCCCACGATGGTCCGCCAGATGGCGGGCAGCAAACAGGCTGATACGTATCCAGGATAGAAGCGGCCCAGGGCCGCATAGGCCTCCATGGATGGTCCCCAGGTCAGCCCTGTCATTCCCGCCGTGGAACCGCGGGTGTCCGTGATGACAAAGAAAAACGTCGTCAATGCCACCGTGATTCCCAGGACTGCCAGCCCCCAAGGGCCACGAATGGCTCGTTCCGCTGACGTGGAAGCGAAGCCCATGGCAATCTTGATGCCCATCAGCAGGAACGTACCGTACAGCAGGAAACGCAGGATCAGGTTGGTGACGTTAACTCCGCCGAGCAGGGCATCGATGGCAAGGTACGGGCCTTCGATGCTGAGGAGGATATCCAGGGTGATCAGCGCGAAAATGTAGAAAACTACCCGGTTCTCACCCCTGAGCAGGCTCGGAATCCGTGCGATGGTGATTGCCAGGCACACCAGCAAGGTTGCCCAAGGCAGGACAGCCGTCATCCGAGGTTCTCCCAAATTCGTTCAGTTCGTTCATGGTCTTGTTCTTGACGGCGCAAGGTCTTGCCCAGCGCCTGAAGCCTCTCACCGGCGAGGGTCACCAGTTCGCCCAAGGTCATCCGGTCCAGGGCCTCCTGCCGCCCATTGGGGGACCAGCCGGCCTCGGCCTCTGTGAGCAGCCCTCCAGCAACCAGCCCGCCCGCTGGCCCGACGCCGGCGGCCCGCGAGGTTGCGATGGCCAGCTCTGGAGGAAGCCTGTTGGCGGTCAGGTGGGCGGAGAAGTTCTGTGGTGCGATGCCGGTGGCTTCGCTGACCCGGTGCCGCAACTCGCCGTCGTCGATTGCATCCACCCAGTTGCGCACCGCGGTGGGGTGCGGTGTTGGCGACAGTCCTGCGACAGAGACGGATCCCGGTTCACTGCGTTCCACTACCGCGCGCAGCAAATCCATGGTTGCAATCTGGCTCACCAGTTCATCAGGCGTGGGCGGGACGGGATCGCCCCGAAGATCTGCATAGAGGTCAAACGTGGCCAGGGCTTCCACAGGACTGATGTGATAGCCCCGGCTAATGCTGACCAGCGTTGACTCTGCCACCTTGCCGCGGACCAGTTGTTGGGCCAGCGTTGTCCGTTTTATCCCGGAAATCCTGCAGACGTCCGCTGTGCTGGCGTTGGGTGCAACGCCGTGAAGCCAGCGTTGGAACGCCTTGGACGGTAAGGGCATGGAGGGCTTTCTGGGGTATTTCAAACGGGCAAGTCCGGGCCGATCCAAAAAGGAGCCGGAGCGAAGGTACGGATTGATTTTACGCCGACGCCACATTGAATTATGCTTGATGCTTGAACCCGTTGGTCCGTACACCCCCCAAGTCCGGACCAGCGGGTTTTTCCATGCCCATGGGAATCACGGGCAGTGTGGCCGCGTTTCGTAGGTGAACCCGCGCTTGTTTTACCGCGCTGGTGATGTAGACGCGAGCGCCTGATGGCGCTGCGAGAGGAATAGAGAATGACTGCAACACTGGTGGCCAAGGATCTTTCCGGTGGTCATGGCCACCGCACGCTCTTTTCGAAGCTTTCCCTCACCGTTGCTCCCGGTGATGTGGTGGGCGTGGTGGGCGCGAATGGCGCTGGCAAATCCACGCTTCTGCGCATCCTCTCCGGCGTGGACCAGCCGCAGGAGGGGACCGTCAATCTGGCTCCGTCGGACGCCTTTGTTGGCTGGCTGCCCCAGGAACATGAGCGCACCGCAGGCGAAACCATCGCAGCCTACATTGCGCGCCGCACTGGTTGTGCCCAGGCCACTGCGGAGATGGAAGCCACCGCCGAGGCCCTTGGTTCCGGGGCTCCCGGAACGGATGACGCATACTCTTTGGCTTTTGACCGCTGGATGGCATCCGGTGCTGCAGACCTGGAGGACCGGATTCCTGCTGTACTGGCGGATCTTGGCCTTGAGCTTGGCACCGATGCCCTCATGACAGGCCTCTCCGGCGGGCAGGCTGCCCGGGTTGCTTTGGGAGCCCTGCTGCTCAGCCGCTTCGATGTTGTCCTTCTTGATGAACCCACCAACGACCTGGACCTCGATGGCCTGGCCCGGCTGGAGGCTTTCGTGCAGGGCCTGCGTGGAGGAGTGGTTCTGGTTTCCCACGACCGTGAGTTCCTGGCTCGCTGCGTCACCACCGTTGTGGAACTGGACCTAGCGCAGAATTCCGTGGCTGTCTACGACGGCGGCTACGAAGCGTTCCTCGAAGAACGTGCGGTCGCCAAGCGCCACGCCCGCGAACGCTATGAAGAGTTCGCCAACACCAAAGCCGATCTTGTGTCCCGTGCACGCACGCAGCGCGAGTGGAGCTCCCAGGGCGTCCGCAATGCGATGAAGAAGAACCCTGACAACGACAAAATCCGGAGGGCCGCGAGTACCGAGTCGTCCGAAAAGCAGGCACAGAAGGTCCGCCAGATGGAGTCGCGCATCGCCCGCCTCACCGAGGTGGAGGAGCCGCGCAAGGAATGGCAACTGCAGTTCAGCATCGGCCAGGCACCCCGCTCAAGTGCCGTCGTCGCCACCCTTCGTGACGTGGTGGTCCGCCAAGGCGACTTCACGCTGGGGCCGGTCAACCTGCAACTCAACGGCGGTGAGCGCATCGGCATCACCGGGCCCAACGGCGCAGGTAAGTCCACTCTCCTGCGCTTGCTGCTGGGCACCCGGAAACCCGACGACGGCGAGGCCTCCATGGGTGCGTCGGTCGCCATCGGCGAAATCGACCAAGCCCGCGGACTGCTCGACGCCGGACGGCAGCTTGGCGACGCCGTCGAAGCCGTGCTGGTGGACTGGAACAGTGCGGACGTCCGCACGCTGCTGGCCAAGTTCGGCCTCAAAGCGGACCACACTTCGCGGACCGTTGATTCGTTGTCGCCGGGAGAGCGAACCCGTGCTGCGCTGGCCCTCCTGCAGGCCCGGGGCGTGAACCTGTTGGTGCTTGACGAGCCCACCAACCACCTTGACCTCCCTGCGATCGAGCAACTGGAAGAGGCGCTGGAAAGCTACGAAGGTGCGCTCCTCCTCGTCACTCACGACCGCCGCTTGCTGGAAAACGTGCGGCTCGATTCGCGTTGGCACCTGGAAAACGGCCGTGTCCAGGAGCTTCACCACATCCCCGGCCAGGAGAAGTAACCATGAGCATGGATGGCGTTGCCTGGAGCTCGCTGCACAAGATCACGCGTGCCCAGAGCGGCTCGCAACCCTTCTCGAAGGAGACGCTGAAACGTGTCCTGGGCTTTGCCGCACCCCACAAGGGCAAGCTCATAGCCTTCGTTATTGCCTCGATCGCAGGCGCCTTCCTCGCCGTCGCCACGCCTGTGCTTGCCGGGCAAGTGGTTGACGCCATCATTGCCAAGGCAGATGTCGGAACAGTGATCTGGCTGGCCGTCCTCATTGCGATTGTGGCTGTTGGCGAGGCTGGAGTCGGACTGGTGACCCGATGGTTGTCCTCCACCATCGGCGAGGGCGTCATCGTGGACCTCCGGACGCGCGTGTTCGACCACGTGCAGCGCATGCCCGTCGCTTTCTTCACCCGGACACGCACCGGCGCATTGGTCAGCCGCTTGAACAACGACGTCATCGGGGCGCAGTCAGCCTTCGCCGGTACCTTGTCCGGCGTGGTGAGCAACGTGGTGGCGCTCGCCTTGACTCTGATCGTCATGCTCAACACGTCCTGGCTGGTCACCGTTCTGGCCATGGTGTTGCTGCCAATCTTCCTCATACCTGCCCGGCGCATGGGCTCCAAGCTGGCAGACCTCCGACGCGAGGCAGCCGCGCACAACGCTGCCATGGGTACGCAGATGACCGAAAGGTTCTCCGCTCCCGGCGCCACATTGGTAAAACTCTTCGGCAGGCCGGACGAGGAATCCCGGGAGTTTGCTGCCCGGGCCGGCCGCGTACGCGATATCGGCATCCGCACCGCCATGCTGCAGTTCACCTTCGTCACTGCGCTGACTTTGGTCTCGGCCTTGGCCCTGGCCCTCGTTTACGGATTGGGCGGCTGGCTTGCCCTTGGTGGCCAACTGGCACCAGGCGACGTAGTTGTCCTGGCTCTTCTCCTGACGCGTCTCTACGCGCCGCTTACCGCGCTCTCTAACGCGCGCGTGGAAATCATGAGCGCACTTGTCAGCTTCGAGCGGGTTTTCGAGATCCTGGACCTGCAGCCGCTCATCACGGAAAAGCCGGACGCCGTAGCCGTTCCGTCCGGACCCGTGGCCGTGGAATTCCACGACGTCCGCTTTTCGTACCCGTCGGCGGACAAAGTGTCCCTTGCCTCCTTGGAAGACGTGTCCACCCTGGACACACGCGGCGGCGAGGAAGTGCTGCACGGTGTCAGCTTCCGCGTTGAGCCGGGCCAGACGGTGGCCTTGGTGGGCTCGTCCGGCGCAGGAAAGTCCACGGTGGCCCAACTCTTGTCCCGCCTGTACGACGTCGACTCCGGAGCGGTGCGCCTTGGTGGGCGCGGGCCTGGCACCGGCGTGGACGTCCGGGACCTTCAGTTTGACTCCCTGCGCGACGCACTGGGCATGGTGACCCAGGATGGCCATCTGTTCCACGAAACCATTGCATCCAACCTGCGCCTCGCCCGGCCCGATGCCACGGAAGAGGACATGTGGGAGGTGCTCCGGCGGGCACGCCTGGAACCCATGATCCGGTCCCTTCCCGATGGCCTTGAGACAGTTGTAGGGGAGCGCGGCTACCGGCTCTCCGGTGGCGAACGGCAAAGGCTCACCATCGCCCGCTTGCTCATCAAGCAGCCGCGCGTGGTGATTCTTGACGAGGCAACCGCCGCGCTGGACTCCACCAACGAAGCCGCAGTCCAAGCGGCCTTGGGGGAAGCACTCGAGGGGCGTACCGCCGTCGTGATTGCCCACAGGTTGTCCACGATCCGTGCCGCGGACGTGATCCTGGTGGTAGAGGACGGCAGGATCGTGGAGCGCGGCACCCACACCGAGCTGCTTGTTGCCGACGGCCGCTACGCCGAGTTGTACCGGACCCAGTTCGCGGAAGCCACGGCAGTGGCCGAGGAAGCTGTCCCGGAGCCCAACTAAGTCGCATTTGTGCGCGTTTTGAGGGCTCAAAACGCGCACAAATGCGACCTACTTGGGTGACCTCCTACTTAGGCGAGGCGAGCGCAGGGAGAACGTGGTCCGTCAGCAGGGGTGCGAGGTCCCCGGGTAGCGGTGCTGCGAGGTCCAGCCAACGGATCTCTGCGATCTCGGCCGAAGGGTGTGCTTCCCAGGTTCCAGGAGCCGTGAAGACTGTGGCCTCGATGTTGGTTGCGGCCTCGTTGGCAGCCACTGCGAGCCAAGCGCCCAGGGGTTCGAGGTCCTCCGGGGCTACCTCGATGCCTACTTCCTCGAACAATTCCCTGGCTGCAGCTTCCGCGGCGGATTCACCGGCCTCGGGTTTGCCGCCTGGATGCATGAATTTGTCCGTGCCCCGTTTGCGGACGGTCAGGAGCTGGCCCTCCTTGTTGTAAACGCACACGGCGCTGACCACGATCACATCAGTAACGCTCACGCTTGCCTCCCGGCTTTGATTCGAACCAGATGCGATTCAAGCAGCAGATCCTTTGCAGGACCGCGGACATCCCACGTGAAACTGAATGCATCCAGCCCCTCCCAGGTGTAGTTCACGTAGTAGTCGTCGGGGTCGCACCAGTGTTTGTCCTGGTTGGCCTGCTCCGCGAAGCTCATGACATGGAAGGGCCGGCCGTCGGGGAAGAAAACGTCCATGGAATCCGGTTCAGGGCCTGGCTTGAGGAGATATTCGCGGAACGCCGCGCCCGTGTGCGTGGGCCAGCGCATGGTTCCGTCTTCGCGGTACTGGAGGCCGCCGTCGGGCCCTTCCGTGTAACGCACGACGCCGGTAAAGGTTCCGCGGGTGCCGGAGGCCCGGTCCAGGAGAGTCCGCTCCACATTCCACGCGCCAGCCAAATAGCCGCGCAAGTCCTGTGGGGGCTGCTGGTGGTTCAAGTGCCCTCGATTGGAATCGAACCAACGACACCGGCTTTAGGAGAGCCGTGCTCTATCCACTGAGCTACGAGGGCCTGCGTGTCCATCGCCCGGAGTCCCGTTACGGAGCTCCATGGCCGGACACGACTACAAGCATACAAGCTGCCGGGCCGGTGCCCGAACACGGCTAGGCTGGCGGTCATGAGAGGGCATGCGACACCACCGGAAACCACCGGCACATTCCTTCCGGATGTCCGCGCAACACGGGCAAACATTGGCGGCTGGGCCCAGTTGAGCGTGGTCCAGTATTTCGTTGCCGAGGCTGCCGTTATCGAGGCCTGGGCCGGTCCGGAGCCCTACAGCAGAGCTACCGGGTTCATCAGCGACCTCGGTGCTGCCTCGTGCGGCGTCTACGAGGACCGGGCCGTCTGCTCACCACTCCATGTGCTGATGAACGCCTCGTTTGTTGTCCAGGGCCTTGCATTGATCCTTGGTGCGGTGTTCCTGACCGCAGGGCTTTTGTGCGTGGCAGCGCGTCCGGGCGTGCATGCCCAGCGCTTCCACGCCACCACGGCCGACGAAGAACCCCGGACCAGGGTCTTGGCCAAGCCCTGGATCATGGCTGTGGCCATCCGAATACTCACGGGTGTTTCGGGCGGCGGGACGGTAATCGTTGGCCTGGTGCCAGAGGATGTCGGCTCCCCATGGCATTTCGCGGGCGCCCTGATGTTCTTCATTGGTGGTGGCTTCGCATTGCTGCTGCTAGGCATCCTCTGGTTCCGGCAGACCCCGATGAGCTGGTTCATCGCAGCCTGTGGCTCCTTGTGTATCGGAGCGCTCATCGTTGGGGGGATCACGGGAATGGAGGTGCCCCAGCCCGGAACACTGGAACGGCTGATGGGCTACCCCGTGACCATCGGCCTGGCTGCTGCCGGCTTGGTCATCGCCCAACGGGTGCGCACCGTGCGGAAAGCCAACCGACTCAGGCAGCGCTGACTGAACGGGTGCACCATCGGTACTCCGGGACTATTCTGGCGCTATGACGACGGCGCGTGGTCCGCTCGGCGGGGACCGGGGACTTCTGCCTGACCTCGCTGGCCGGCGCGAGCTGATTGGGGGTTGGGCCGCGATCACCCTCATCCACTATTTCGTTGTGGAAGCCACAGCGATGGCTGTGTGGCAAGGCAATCCAGGTTATGACCGGCGTGCCCACGTCATCAGTGACCTTGGCGCTGCCCACTGTGGTCCCTTTAACGGTTACGAGGTGTGCTCGCCGCTTAATTGGCTGATGAATGCCTCGTTCGTACTCCAAGGGGTTGCCATGGTGCTCGGGGCAGTGCTGCTGAGCTCGGCGGTCCTCTCTGTGGCGGCTGAACCGGGTGCCCGGGTGATCCGGCCAAGCATGGCATCACCCGCAGCGGCATTTCCTTGGATTGCAGCCTGGGGAGTCAGGGCACTGATCCTCGTGGCGGGCATAGGCCAGGCGATGGTTGGCTTGATCCCCGAGGACACTGACCTCGCGCTGCATCTGACCGGGGCGGGGCTGTACTTCATCGCCGGACCGCTGTCATTGGTGATACTTGGCCTCGTGTGGCGGGGGCATACGCAGATGTCGTGGATAGTGCTGCTGTTCGGAGTAGTTTCCTTGGGAGCAACCATCTACGTCCTTGCGGTGCAGTTGCGGGTCGAGGAGCCGGGCGCCATCGAGCGCACCATGGCGTATCCGATCATCCTGGGGTTGTCCTTGGTGGGCCTGGTAGTGGCTCACCGCGTCACAAGGGAACGGAAAGCTGTCAGGGCTGTTTTGCGTTCTTCAATCCCAGGAACACCGCCGCCGCACCGCACAGCAGGCTGATGAGGAACAGTACCCACGACGCAATGGTGAGGGTGGACGCCAGGGCAACCGAACCGGCGTCGGGCGTTTCCATAGCCAGCATGGAATCGATGGCGACGTTGGACCACAAGTGGGCCACCGCAAACAGCAGGGGAGCGGCCCACATTGCCCAGCGCCACGCTTTGCGCGCAACGTTGGTGCCGATCAGCAGGAGCCAACTGAAGCTGAAGATCAGTGGAAAGAGCGTGCCCGCAGTCTTATGGACGTAGTTCAGCTGGCCCCGGGCGGCCTCGTCCATCGCGGCGCGAAGCTGAGCGACATAGTCCTGGGAGAACCCACCGATCAGCGAATCCGGCATGGCCAGGCCACCTGAAAGCTGCGTCATCTGGTTCAGCGTGAGCAGGTGCAGGTACCAGAACAGGAACAGGCTGGCCACAACTCCCGCGATGACGATCAGCTTGGAGTTGCTCTGCGCCTTCTCGGGGGTCCTCCGCGTGGTGGGATTGATCACGGACGGGAGGGAGTGTTCGGGGACCACTGCCTTGGCTCCGTGCTTCTTGATGCGCTGCGCTGGTGTCTTGGCCATGTCATTCATTATCCCGCCACATAAGCTGGAACCATGACCACCGGCAGGCACACCGCAACTGAACTCGATCCATCACTTGATGACTACCAATTGGCCAGCGCACTGGTCCGCGAAGCAGGCCAACTGGCGCTGCTCATGCGGATGGGCGGACTACAGGGTACGCGCAAGACGTCAGTGTCCGACGTCGTCACGGCAGCCGATCACGCGGCCGAGGCTTACGTCCTGGAACAATTGCGACGCTGCCGCCCGGAAGATGGGATCCTGGGCGAGGAAGGCGCTTCTGTTGCCGGCACGAGTGGCCGGACCTGGGTGATCGATCCGGTGGATGGAACATACAACTTCCTTCACGGCTCCACGTACTGGTGCTCGGCCATTGCCCTTAAGCGCGACGACTCAGATCGCGGCGGCAACCGGGTTGCGGACCCGGACGTGTTGCTTGGGGCTATCTACCAGCCCGAACTGGACAAGCTCTGGCTGGGCGGCGAGGAGCATCCGGCCAGCCTGAATGGCGAACGCATTTCAGGTTCCGGAGACCTCTCCGTGGGCCAAATCTGCGCGGCAACCTACATCCACCCCACCTGGTTGGCGGACCCACGCACTGCCATGCCCTGGCATGCCGCCGCTGTTTCTGCTGCATCCCTTCGGATGTTCGGGTCAGGCTCGTGCGACCTCGGCCGGGTGGCTGATGGCGAGCTCGGCTGCTGGTTCCAGCACAGCTGCCCGGAGTGGGACTGGCTCCCCGGCAAGGCGATCGTCCGCGCTGCAGGCGGCGACACCGCCGTCGTGCAGGTCAACGGCCTTAACTGGTTCATCGCAGGAGGCCCGACGGCGGTCCGCGAGCTGAGTGGCGCCCTCACCTCTGTACCGCAGTTTGCGTAGTTTTTGATCGCCTGGGCGGGGCTGACTTTGGGGTGGCCCTTGAGTGTCAGAGGCACCGCCTAGACTGGTAGTCACCATGGATATGTTGTTCGACCCCTACGCAGACGGCCCCTTCAACGCAGGCTCCAAAGCCGCAACCAAGGCTGCCCCGGAGCTTTCGCACGCCGGCGGCGGTGCTTCCCGTGCCCGGTTCGGCGAGGGCAGCGGTGGGTCCAGCAGCGGCACAAACGAAAGTCCTGCTTCCGGCGCCTGGGGTCATCAGGAGGCACGCAGGCTGCCATCCGCCGACGCCCTCCTCCAAGGCTTGAACCCGCAGCAGGAAGAAGCCGTGAAGCACGCCGGCAGTCCGTTGCTGATCGTTGCGGGCGCGGGCTCGGGCAAGACCCGTGTGCTGAGCAACAGGATCGCCTACCTTATTGCCACCAAGCGTGCGCACCACGGCGAAATCCTGGCCATCACCTTTACCAACAAGGCCGCCGCGGAGATGCGCGAACGTATCGAGGCCTTGGTAGGTGGCAGAGCCAAGAGCATGTGGATCTCCACGTTCCACTCCTCCTGTGTGCGCATCCTGCGCCGCGAGGCAGCCAACGTGGGCCTGAACTCGAACTTCTCCATTTACGACTCCGCGGATTCCCTGCGCCTGATCACCCTTGTGTCCAAGAACCTGGACCTTGATCCCAAGAAGTTCCCGCCCAAGGCCATCCAGCACAAGATTTCCGCACTCAAGAACGAGCTAATCGACGCCGACTCCTACGTCTCCTCGGCAAACCACAATGACCCCTTCGAACAAGCCGTGGCAGAGGTGTTCAAGGGCTACACCCAGCGCCTGCGCCAAGCCAATGCCATGGACTTCGATGACCTCATCGCGGAAACCGTCTACATGTTCCGCGCATTCCCCGCGCTCGCCGAGTCTTACCGCCGTCGCTTCCGGCACGTGCTGGTCGATGAGTACCAGGACACCAACCACGCCCAGTACGCGCTGGTCAGGGAGATCGTTGGCTTGGGAACCGATACCGACGTCGAACCCAGCGAACTCACCGTGGTGGGAGATTCCGATCAGTCCATCTACGCCTTCCGTGGTGCGGACATCCGCAACATCGTGGAGTTCGAGGCCGATTACCCCAACGCGCGCACCATCAAACTCGAGCAAAACTACCGCTCCACGCAGAACATCCTTACCGCCGCCAACTCCGTAATTTCCCGGAACCCCAACCGCCAGGAAAAGCGGTTGTGGACGGCAGAGGGAGACGGCGAGAAGATCGTGGGCTACGTCGGGGAGAACGAGCACGACGAAGCCCAGTTCATTGCCAAGGAAATCGACCGGCTTCAGGACGAGGAAGGGCTGCGTCCTGGCGATGTCGCCATCTTCTATCGCACCAACGCCCAGTCACGGTCCATTGAAGACGTGCTGGTCCGGGTAGGCCTGCCCTACAAAGTCGTGGGCGGCACGCGGTTCTACGAGCGCAAGGAAATCAAGGACGCCCTGGCGTACTTGCGCGTTCTGGTAAACCCTGACGACGACGTCAACCTCCGCCGGGTTCTCAATGAACCCAAGCGAGGGATTGGCGACCGCGCAGAGGGTGCCGTGGCTGCCTTGGCTGAACGCGATCGGACGTCCTTTATGGCCGCGGCCCGCCGTGCCGACCAAGCGCCCGGCATGGCAACACGTTCTGTGAACGCAGTCCTGGGCTTTGTGAAGCTGCTGGATGACCTCGCTGAGGTGGCTTCCGGATCTGGTGCTGCCGCTGCCCTGGAGGCAGTGCTCGAGCAGACCGGATATCTTGCCGGCCTGCGCGCCAGCAACGATCCCCAGGACGAGTCCCGCGTGGAGAACCTCGCCGAATTGGTGGCCGTAGTCCGCGAGTATGAACGCGACAACCCGGACGGTTCGCTGGGCGAGTTCCTGGAGCAGGTTTCCCTGGTGGCCGACGCCGACCAAATTCCTGATGCTCCCGGCGGGGATATTGACGCCGCGGTGGCCGAAGCCAAGCGCATGGGCGTTGTCACGCTCATGACGTTGCACACGGCCAAAGGCCTGGAGTTTCCGGTGGTCTTCCTGACCGGCATGGAGCACGGTATCTTCCCGCATCAGCGCTCGGCCACGGATCCCAAGGAACTGGCGGAGGAACGCCGCCTGGCCTACGTGGGCCTCACCCGCGCACGCAAACGGCTCTACGTCACGCGCTCAGAGGTCCGCAGCATGTGGGGCCAAAGCCAGTACAACCCCGCCAGCCAGTTCCTGGAGGAGATTCCCGCCGAGTTGGTGGATTGGAAACGTGAGGGCATGAGCCGGCAAGCGGCAGGGGGCGGTTGGGGTAATGCTCCCATCGGCTCCAACCGTTACGGCGGCTCTTTCTGGGGCGCAGGCACCTCACGCGGGGTTGCCGCCAGCCCAACCGCCGGTTTCGACGCCGACGTCCCGGCCGCCGTCGCACGCAACCGGGTGCAGCCGCAAAAGGAAGTCATTTCCGTGGTGGTGGGGGACAAGGTCAACCACACAAGCTTCGGCAACGGCGTTGTGCTGGGAGTCGAGGGCTCGGGCGACAAGACCGTCGCAAAGGTGAAGTTCGACGTCGGTGAGAAGCGCCTGCTATTGCGCTACGCGCCGTTGACCAAAATCGATGCCTGACGCATAACGGCATAATTGGTGGCATGCGACGGACTGTATTGGGGATTCTTGCCGCTTTGCTCATGGTGTTGGCCTCGGGCTGCTCGTTCTCCACGAAGGACCCTGACTACGTTCCGCCGGCGCCGTTGCCTCCGCTGGAACAGCTCAAGCAGGTCCCGGTTACCGAGCAGACCACCTTGGCCGCCGGCGAGGACGTCACCGCATTTGTGACGCCGGACCGCAACATCGTGTGTGCCATGACCTCTTCCAGGGGCGGTCACCTCAACGTTCCGTACGAGCCGAACTCGTATTCTGATGCGGCCAACAACAAGTTTGCCGTGGTGCCGGTGGTGCACTGCGAATTGGCGAAGTACGCCAAACCTGAGTTAACCGACGTCGCAGACGACTGCGCCGGAACGGGCCTGGGTTATCTCGGCGGCACGGTTCTCCTGACGCCGGATAAGGCTGTCTACGGCTCATGTCGTTCCGGCGTAACACAAATGGAGTCTGAGTTCGGGCCCAAAGGCAGCCGGAGCGGCCCCATTTCCAAGCTGCGCGAGTTGGCCGACGGGCAGAACATCGAGCGCAACGGCCTTCGGTGCTCCGCCTATAACGACGGCGTTGCCTGCGGAAATGTCTCCGGTGGAGTGGCGTTCTTTGTCAGCCGGGCGGGCTACGAGCTGATTTCCGACGGCGGGAAAACGGTCAGCGGGAACCTGGAACCGGCGTCGTGATCGCCGTCGAGCAGACGATGAACGGCCAAAAAACCGCGTCATTCTGCGGGTTTTCTACAGCCGATAGAAGTGTAAGGTTACTCACTTAACAGGTAGTGTGTAGCTGGCGGGACTCCTCAAAGGGCTAAAGTTCCGAGAGGACCTTACGCAATGTGACCGGCTTCAATCCTGGTTGTTACCGCGTACTTTCCGCAGCTGGCTATCGCGGTCATCGCGGTTCCCGGCTGAACAGAAAACTACTTCGACGTAGAAGGACACTAAACCGTGGACCTGTTTGAATATCAGGCGCGCGATATGTTCGAAGCGCACGGTGTACCCGTGCTCGCCGGCATCGTGGCGCACACTCCTGAAGAAGCAAAGGCAGCTGCCGAGAAGATCGGCGGCGTTACTGTCGTAAAGGCACAGGTTAAGGTTGGTGGCCGCGGCAAGGCTGGCGGCGTCAAGGTTGCCAAGACTGCCGACGAGGCGCTTGAGCACTCCACCAACATCCTGGGCATGGATATCAAGGGCCACACCGTCAACAAGGTGATGATCGCCCAGGGTGCGGACATCGCCGAGGAATTCTACTTCTCGGTCCTCCTGGACCGCGCCAACCGCAACTACCTGGCCATGTGCTCGGTTGAAGGCGGAATGGAAATTGAGCAACTGGCTGTTGAGCGTCCCGAGGCCCTGGCCAAGATCGCCATCGATCCCGCTGTGGGCATTGACCAGGCCAAGGCTGACGAGATCGTCGCAGCCGCAGGCTTCGCTGAAGAACTGCGCGGCAAAGTGGCCGACGTCATTCTGAAGCTCTGGGACGTTTTCAAGAAGGAAGACGCAACCCTGGTTGAGGTCAACCCGCTGGTCCGCACCGGCGCAGGCGACATCATTGCCCTCGATGGCAAGGTCACCCTCGACGAAAACGCCGACTTCCGCCACGTGCACCACGCACTGCTCGAGGACAAGGAGTCAGCTGACCCGCTCGAGGCCAAGGCAAAGGCGCAGGACCTCAACTACGTCAAGCTGGACGGCGAAGTAGGCATCATCGGCAATGGCGCCGGTCTTGTGATGTCCACCCTGGACGTCGTTGCCTACGCTGGTGAAAACCACGGCAACGTCAAGCCCGCCAACTTCCTGGACATCGGTGGTGGAGCTTCTGCGGAGGTCATGGCCAACGGCCTGGACGTCATCCTGGGTGACTCCCAGGTCAAGAGCGTTTTCGTCAACGTCTTCGGTGGCATCACCGCTTGTGACGCTGTGGCAAAGGGCATCGTGGGTGCACTTGCTGAGCTCGGATCCGCTGCGAACAAGCCGCTGGTCGTTCGCCTCGACGGCAACAACGTCGAGGAAGGCCGCCGCATCCTGACCGAGGCCAACCACCCGCTGGTTACCCTGGCCGCCACCATGGACGAGGGCGCCGACAAGGCCGCCGAGCTCGCCAACGCAGCTAAGTAAAGGGACGCGACAATGTCTATCTACCTCAACAAAGACTCCAAGGTCATCGTTCAGGGCATCACCGGCGGCGAAGGCACCAAGCACACCGCACTGATGCTCAAGGCCGGCACCAACATTGTTGGTGGCGTCAACGCCCGCAAGGCCGGCACCACGGTCCTGCACGGCGACAAGGAAATCACCGTCTTTGGCACCGTCAAGGAAGCCATCGCTGAAACCGGCGCCGACGTCTCCATCGTCTTCGTTCCGCCGGCATTCACCAAGGACGCCGTGGTTGAAGCCATCGAAGCCGGTATCGGCCTCGTTGTAGTCATCACTGAAGGCGTTCCGGTTCAGGACTCCGCCGAGTTCTGGGCACTCGCGCAGTCCAAGGTTGACGCCGAGGGCAACCAGGTCACCCGCATCATCGGACCGAACTGCCCCGGCATCATCACCCCGGGCGAAGCCCTGGTTGGCATCACCCCTGCAAACATCACGGGCAAGGGCCCCATCGGCCTCGTGTCCAAGTCCGGTACCTTGACCTACCAGATGATGTACGAACTCCGCGACCTCGGCTTCTCCACCGCCATCGGCATTGGTGGCGACCCCATCATCGGCACCACGCACATCGACGCCCTGGCTGCGTTCGAAGCTGACCCGGAGACCAAGGCAATCGTCATGATCGGCGAAATCGGTGGTGACGCTGAAGAGCGTGCTGCTGACTTCATCAAGGCCAACGTCACCAAGCCGGTTGTTGGCTACGTTGCAGGCTTCACCGCTCCTGAGGGCAAGACCATGGGCCACGCAGGTGCCATCGTCTCCGGCTCCGCAGGAACCGCGCAGGCCAAGAAGGAAGCTCTTGAGGCTGCAGGCGTGAAGGTCGGCAAGACGCCGTCCGAAACCGCTAAGCTGCTGCGCGAAGTTTTCGCAACGCTCTAGTACCCAAAGCAACGCGGGGTCACTTACGGCCCATTCCCGAGTGTGGAATGGGCTCAAAGTGACCCCGCGTTGCTGTTTAAGGCAAGCACGACGGCGGCCCCTCACCTTTCCCACGGAAGGCGGCGGGGTCGCCGTCGTGCTTTAACGCGCGTTGCGGGGCCCTGTACCTTCAAGGCCTTTATTTGTTAGTATGTCAGGACAAACTACTTCGAAGGAGCGCGAGATGCCATTGGTAAGAGTCGACGTCAATCAGGGCCGGCCGGCGGAGGAGTTGGCCGCCATCAGCCGGGCCATCCACAATGCAATCGTCTCTGAGTATGAAATCCCTGAGCGGGACTACTTCCACATCATCACCGAGCACCCGAATGGGCAGATTGTGGCCCAGGACGCTGGACTGGGGTTTGAGCGCAGCCTTGAGGTGGTCATGATCCAGATCTTCACGCAGGGTGGACGAACCCAGGTGGCCAAGAGCTCACTCTTTGAAGCCATTACCGAAGGGCTTGGCGAGCTTGGCGTCAAGGGCGAGGATGTCTTCATTGGCTACATGGAGAACTCGCCCGGCGACTGGTCTTTCGGCTTCGGGCGCAGTCAGTATGTCACTGGAGAATTGGCCATCCCGCGCAAGTAGATGCAGTCCGTGTCATGTTGTAAATATGTCAGTACAAACCTTTGACAGGACATGAAATGTGGTGCAAAGTAGTCATGTGGCCCCGCTCACTGAAGGGGTGGCAAGGCATTGGGGCCCAGCGCTCAAAGGTTCAGAGTTCACAAGAGAAAGGTCAACGATCATCGTGACCCACGAACTGCTTACGATCGGGCGCATCAGCGTTGATATCTACCCGAACGATATTGGGGTGGACCTGGAGGACGTGACGTCCTTCGGCAAGTATTTGGGAGGCTCGCCTTCCAATGTGGCCGTCGCTGCTGCGCGCCACGGCCGCCGTGCCGGTGTCATTACCCGGACCGGCGATGACGCGTTCGGGAACTACCTGCACCGGGAACTGCACAAGTTCAACGTTGATGATTCCTTTGTCTCCCCCGTGAAGGAGTACCCGACGGCGGTGACTTTCTGCGCGATCAAGCCGCCGGAAGATTTCCCTCTGTACTTCTATGGACGGTTTCCCACGGCGCCGGACCTGCAGATCAAAGCCGAAGAGTTGGATCTGGATGCCATTAGGGACGCGGGCATTTTCTGGTCCACGGTGACCGGCCTCTGCCAGGAACCCAGCCGCAGCGCGCACATCGCAGCTCACGAAGCCCGTCCCCGGACTGGTTTGAAGGAAGGCCAATTCACCATCCTGGACCTGGATTACCGGCCGATGTTCTGGGATTCGGAAGAGGAAGCCCGCACGCAAGTTGCCCGGATCCTTCCGCACGTTACGGTTGCGATCGGCAACGACAAGGAATGCGCTGTAGCAGTGGGGGAGGGTACGCCCGACGAACAGGCGGACCGGCTGCTGGCCGCCGGCGTCGAGATTGCCGTGGTGAAGCTCGGCCCGGAAGGTGTCATGGCCAAGACCCGCACCGAGCGGGTCGTCTCGGCCCCTGTGCCGGTGGAAACCGTCAACGGCCTGGGCGCGGGTGACTCCTTCGGCGGGGCTTTCTGCCATGGGCTGCTGTCCGGCTGGAGCCTGTCCGAGGTTCTGGATTACGCCAACGCTTCCGGCGCGATCGTTGCCTCCCGCGTGTCCTGCGCGGATGCGATGCCGACGCCGGATGAGGTCACCTCGCTGCTCGCGGAACGCGGCCGGCCCATCCCGGGAGCTTCCCCTGCCGCGGCCCCTGCGCCCGCAGCACCAACGTTCGCAGAAGGAGCAGTCCGTTGAGCCTGAACGATGACCCCCGCCGCTATGAGCACTTGAGCCGCATCCGGCTCGAGGACCCGGAAGCCGTCGCACGCGCGGCTGCCACCCGTCGTCGCCACCCGGGGCTGAAGCACGGTGTCCAGAATTTCATTGTTGCGGCAGATCATCCGGCGCGCGGCGCCCTGTCCGTTGGGCCGGAGCCGATGGCGATGGCCGATCGCCGGGACCTTCTGGACCGGCTGCAGATCGCCCTCGCCAACCCGGCCGTGGATGGCATCCTTGCCTCACCGGACATCATGGATGACCTGCTTCTGCTGGGTGCTTTGGACGGCAAACTCATCTTCGGCTCGATGAACCGTGGTGGCCTGGCTGGTCTGGTCAATGAGTTCGATGACCGGTTCACCGGACACACAGCTGCCGCGTTACAGGCACTCGGTGCCGATGGCGGCAAGATGCTCACGCGGATCTGCCTGGGTGACCCGGACACGGTGGCCACGCTTGAAGCGACCGCCAAGGCCATCGATTCGTTGGCCGAACGTAAGCTCATCGCCATGGTGGAGCCATTCCTCTCGGTGCGTGACGCACATGGCAAGGTCCGCAACGATCTCCGCGCGGACGCCGTGATCAAGTCCGTCGGCATCGCCGAGGGCCTGGGTTCCACCAGCGCCTACACCTGGATGAAACTGCCGGTGGTGGCGGACATGGAGCGCGTCATGGCCTCCACCACGCTTCCTACCGTGCTGTTGGGTGGTGACCCTGACGGCTCCCAAGACGAGGTCTTCGCCAGTTGGCAGGCCGCCCTCGCGCTGCCGGGCGTCCGCGGCCTCACGGTGGGCCGCACGCTTTTGTACCCGCACGACGGCGATGTGGCGGGTGCCGTCGCGACGGCCGCCTCGCTGCTGAACAACGCTGGACCTGCGACCGGGTCCGCGACTGGGCCTGCTGCGGGGGAGCCCGCTTCGTCTGACCGTATTCCAGTGAAAGTATCGGAGTAGCCCCGCCATGCGGACCTCAACAGGAACAGCAACCCGTCGGATGACCGTGGCCCAGGCCGTGGTCGAGTTCCTTTCCAAGCAGTACACGGTGGATTCCATCGGTGGCCAGGAGTACCGTGAGCGCCTGATTCCGGGCATGTTCGGTATCTTCGGGCACGGCAACGTTGCCGGCGTTGGTCAGGCTTTGAAGCAGTACCAGGCAGCGGACCCGTCCATCATGCCGTACTACCAGGGTCGCAATGAGCAGGCCCAGGCGCACCAGGCTGTTGGCTATGCACGGCACACCCGCCGGCGCCAGACGTTCGCGATCAGCACGTCCATTGGTCCGGGTTCCTCGAACCTGCTGACTGGTGCCGCCCTGGCTACAACGAACCGGCTGCCGGTGCTGCTGCTGCCGAGCGACACGTTCGCCACCCGTGCAGCGGACCCGGTGTTGCAGCAGTTGGAACTGCCGTATGCGTACGACATCACGGTCAATGATGCCTTCCGTCCGTTGTCGAAGTTCTTTGACCGGGTCTCCCGCCCGGAGCAGTTGTTCTCGGCGTTCCACCACGGCCTGCGTGTCCTGACGGACCCGGCCGAGACGGGCGCGGTGACGATTTCGCTGCCGCAGGACGTCCAAGCCGAAGCCCTCGACGTTCCGGAAGAGTTCTTGGCCGAGCGTGACTGGCGGATTCGCCGTCCCGAGGCCGAGGATGAGGACATCCGCCGCGCAGTGGAGGCCATCCGTGCCGCCAAGCGCCCGCTAATCATCGCCGGCGGCGGCGTGCTCTACGCCTACGCCAACGAGGAACTCGCCGCCTTTGCCGAGCTCACCGGCATTCCGGTGGGCAACACCCAAGCTGGCGTCGGTGTCCTCCCGTGGGATCACAAGCATTCCCTGGGTGCGATCGGTTCCACGGGCACGACGGCGGCCAACGCCATCGCGGCCGAGGCGGACCTGGTGATCGGGATTGGCACCCGCTACGAAGACTTCACCACCGCGTCCCGCACCGCGTTCCAGAACCCGGACGTGAAGTTCGTGAACATCAACGTGGCCCCGATCGATGCCTACAAACACGGCACCACCATCCCCGTGGTCGCTGATGCCCGCAAGGCCCTGGTGAAACTGAACCAGGCGCTGGGCGGTTATCGTGTGGGTGCTGACCTTGAAGAGAAGGTCGCGGCGGAGAAGAAGCGCTGGAACGCGATCGTGGATGAGGCGTTCGAGACCCGTTTCACGCCGTTGCCGGCCCAGAACGAGATCATCGGAGCCACGAACAAGGCCATGGATGACCAGGACGTGGTCATCTGCGCCGCGGGTTCCCTGCCCGGGGACCTGCACAAAATGTGGCGGGTCCGTGACCCGTTCGGCTACCACGTGGAATACGCCTATTCCTGCATGGGCTACGAAATCCCGGGCGGGCTGGGCGTGAAACGCGCAGCACTGGCCGAAGCCGCTGCCGGCGGTCCAAACAGGGACGTCGTGGTGATGGTGGGGGACGGTTCCTACCTGATGATGCATACCGAACTGGTCACCGCCGTCGCCGAACGCATCAAACTGATCGTGGTCCTGATCCAGAACCACGGCTACGCCTCCATCGGTTCACTGTCCGAGTCGCTCGGCTCCCAGCGTTTCGGTACGCAGTACCGGGTGCTGGATAAGGAACAGCACAGTTTCGACGCCGGCGAGCACCTGCCGATCGATCTGGCCACCAACGCCGAATCCCTGGGTGCGAAGGTCATCCGGATCGAACCGGGCGAGAACGTCATCGAATCCCTCGGCGCTGCCATCAAGGAAGCCAAAGCAGCCCCCGAAACCGGCCCGATCGTCATCCACGTCGAGTCCGATCCTCTGCTGGATGCACCCAGCTCGGAATCCTGGTGGGACGTTCCCGTCTCCCAGGTCTCGGACCTCGAATCCACCCAGCAGGCCTACGAGACGTATACCGACCACAAGAACCGCCAGCGCAAGCTGCTCGGTTGATTCTCAGATACATAGACCCCAGCCTTTCAAGCTACAGACCAAAGGAAGTCCGCATATGTCGACGACGACCACACTGACCACCATTAACCACTTCATCAATGGAGCCGAGTCCACGGGGGTGGGGGAACAGACCCGGCCCGTGTACAACCCGGCTACTGGGCAGGTCACGGCGGAGTTGCGCCTGGCGAATGAGGCTGACCTGGACACTGCGGTGGCTGCGGCGAAGAAGGCTGCCGAGTCTTGGGGTGATATTTCCCTGGCCAAGCGCACGGGCGTGTTGTTCAAGTTCCGTGAACTGGTCGCCGCGCACGTGGACGAGTTGGCCGAGTTGATCACGGCCGAGCACGGCAAGGTCCTCTCCGACGCGAAGGGTGAGATTGGCCGTGGTCTGGAAGTGATCGAGTTCGCCTGCGGCATCCCGTCCCTGCTCAAGGGTGACTACTCGGACCAGGTCTCCACCGGCATTGATGTGTTTTCCTTCCGTGAACCCCTGGGCGTGGTTGCTGGTATTACCCCGTTCAACTTCCCGGTGATGGTGCCGTTGTGGATGGCTCCGATGGCGATCGCCACGGGTAACGCGTTCATCCTCAAACCCTCCGAGCGGGACCCGTCCGCACCGATGTTGCTCGCGAAGCTGTGGAAGCAGGCCGGTTTGCCTGATGGGGTGTTCCAGGTCCTGCATGGCGGGAAGGAAACCGTTGACGGGCTCCTGACGCACCCGGATGTGGACGGTATTTCCTTTGTTGGGTCGACCCCGATTGCGCAGTACGTCCACGAAACCGCCACGAAGCACGGCAAGCGGGTCCAGGCCCTGGGCGGGGCGAAGAACCACGCGATCGTGCTTCCGGACGCTGACCTGGACAACGCAGCTGACCACCTCGCCGCCGCGGCGTTCGGTTCCGCGGGGGAGCGGTGCATGGCGATCTCCGTCGCTGTCGCTGTCGGGGACGCGGCTGATTTGCTGGTGAAGAAGGTCCAGGAACGTGCCCTGGCTGTGAAGGTCAACAACGGCACAGTGCCCGGTGCGGAGATGGGTCCGGTCATCACCCCGGCCTCCAAGGAACGCATCGAACGGATCGTCACCGAAGCAGAGCAGGCTGGCGCTGCGATGGTGGTGGACGGCCGCGACCTCGTCGTCCCCGGCCACGAAGAGGGCTTCTGGGTTGGCCCCACCGTGATCGATCAGGTCAGCACCGAAATGAGCGCCTACACCGAGGAGATCTTCGGGCCCGTGCTGGTGGTGGTCCGCGTGGACACCCTCGAGGAGGGCATCGCGCTGATCAATGCCAACCCGTACGGCAACGGCACCGCGATCTTCACCTCCTCCGGCGCCGCAGCAAGGAAGTTCCAGCGCTCCGTGACCGTGGGCATGGTCGGCATCAACGTGCCCCTGCCCGTCCCGGTGGCTTACCACTCCTTCGGCGGCTGGAAGAACTCCCTCTTCGGCGACAAACACATCTACGGCCCCGAAGGCGTGTCCTTCTACACCCGCGGCAAAGTCATCACCTCCCGCTGGCCCGAACCCACCCACGCCTCCGGCGCCTCCTACAACTTCCCCTCCAACTGAGAAAGATACTGCTGTCATGACTGACGTCGAGAACAAGCTCATCATCGGCACCGCCCCTGACTCGTGGGGCGTGTGGTTTGCCGATGACCCCCAGCAGACTCCGTGGGAACGGTTCCTGGATGAGGTAGCTGAATCCGGCTACAAATGGATTGAACTGGGTCCCTACGGCTACCTGCCGAACGACCCCACCCGGCTGGCAGAAGAGCTCAAGCAGCGCGATCTCAAGGTCACTGCCGGAACGGTGTTCACGGCCTTCCACCGTGGTGCCAAGCAGTACGACGAGGCCTGGGAACCGGCACGCAAGGTGGCCGAACTGACTGCGGCCATGGGTGGTGAACACATTGTGGTTATCCCCGCGATGTGGCGGGACGACGTCACGGGCGAGGCCGTAGAGAACGGCGAACTGACCGACGAGCAGTGGGCTGATCTCTTCGCAGGCCACAACCGGATGGGCAAGGTCCTGTTGGAGGACTTTGGGCTGCACCAGCAGTTCCACTCCCACGCTGACTCGCACGTTGGCGCGCAACAGGACATCGAAACCCTCTTGGCCGCAACGGATCCGCAATACCTGAACCTATGCCTGGACACGGGCCACGCGGAGTACTGTGGCGCTTCCAGCCTGGAGCTCATCAAGAATTACCCGGACAGGATCGGCTACCTGCACCTCAAGCAGATCAACCCCGAGATCCTTGCGGAGGTCAACGAGAAGAATATGACCTGGGCTGCTGCCAACCTCGCCGGCGTCATGACCGAGCCGCCGAACGGCCTCCCGGACCTGCGCGCTGTTATTGAAGCTGTGGAAGGCCTCAACCGGCCGATCTTCGGCATCGTGGAGCAGGACATGTACCCGGTAGCGTTCGATGTACCGATGCCCATCGCCAAGCGAACACGCAACTACCTGCTTTCCTGCGGCTCCCGCACGCGGGTCCAGTAGCTCCCGCACGCTGGTCCAGTAACTAGAACCAACCTCACGAAGGATAGAAAAGTGACAAAGATTCTCCGCGTTGCCGTCATCGGCGCAGGCCGCATGGGTGCCGACCACATCAAGCGCCTGAGCACCCGCATCCACGGCGCTGAAGTAGCCGCCGTCGTCGATGTTGATCTTGCCCGCGCGCAGGCTGCCATTGAAGGAATCGACGGCGCTGCGGCGCTGTCCAGTGCCGATGAGGCGCTGAACAATGGAGACGTTAACGCCGTCCTGATCGCCACGCCGGGCTTCCTGCACGAGGAAATCCTGTACAAGGCGTTGGAGAAGGACTTCCCGATCCTCTGTGAGAAGCCGCTGACACCGGATGCGGAAAGCGCGTGGAAGGTTGTCCAGGCTGAACTGGCATTGGGCCACAAGCGCATTCAGGTGGGTTTCATGCGCCGCTTTGATGCCGAGTACTCGGCACTGGGTTCGATCATCCGCAACAGTGAATTGGGGGAACTGTTGATGCTGCACCACCAGCACCGCAACCCAAGCACGCCTGAAGGCTTCACCAACGAGATGCTGATCAACGACTCCGTGGTCCATGAGTTCGACGCCATCCGTTACTTCACCGGCGAGGAAATTACCTCAGTGCAGGTCCGCTTGGGTAAGCCCACGCGCAACGCCCCCAATGGCCAGCACGACCCCCAGCATGTGCTGCTTGAAACTGAATCGGGCGTGTTGGCCGACGTCGAGATTTACGTCAACGCCAAGTTCGGCTACCAGGTTGCCACTCAGGCGTCCTTCGAGGATGGCATCGTGAGCATCGGCGGTGACAGCGGCCCGTACATCCAGTCCGCTGGTAAGTGGGGCGGCAGCGTCACTCCGGGCTTTGAGGAGCGCTTCGGAGCAGCGTACGACGTCGAGATCCAGGCGTGGGTTGATGCCGCCCTTCGCGGCGAAATCGGCGGTCCCACCGCCTGGGACGGTTATGCCACCGCTGCTTGCTGCGAGGCCGGAGTCGAGGCACAGAAATCGGGCGAGAAGGTCAAGGTGCAGTTGAACACCAAGCCTGATCTCTACAAGTAGGGGCACTGACATGAAGATTGCCCTTGACCCCACTCCGTTCCACCACAGCCACACGCTGCTCGAGTTCCCGCGCGTGGCAGCAGATCTTGGCTACAAGTACCTGCAGATGACGCCTCACGCGGACCTCATCCCGTTCTTCAACCACCCGAAGGCTGATGACGAGTTTGTGGGCAAGCTGAAGGCAGCGTGTAAGGACGCCGGCGTCGAAATCGCCTCCGTCCTGCCGGTCCTGCGGTGGTCCGGACCCGATGAGGACGCCCGGGAAGCTGCGGTCCGCTACTGGAAGCGGGCCATCCAGATCGCCGTAGACCTCGGCGTTCAGACCATGAACACGGAGTTCAGCGGCCGTCCGGAGAAGGCTGAGGAGTCTGAACGCGCCTTCTACCGCTCCATGGAGGAACTGCTGCCGATCATCGAACGCGAAGACATGGATGTGCTCATCGATCCGCACCCGGACGACTTCGTGGAAGACGGACTGGCTGCGCTGCGCGTGATCCGGGGCGTGAACTCCCCGAACATCGGCATGGTTTACGTTGCCTCCCACACCTTCCATATGGGCAACAAGCCGTTGGAGATCATGCGGGCGGCCGGCGACAAGCTCCGCCTGGTGCACGTCTCTGACACGATGAACCACCACGCCTCACACGGACTCAGGTACATCACCAACCCGCCGGGCAACGCTGTCCGCGTCCACCAGCACCTCAAGATCGGTGATGGGGATGTGAACTGGGACGAGTTCTTCGGCGGCTTGAAGGAGATCGGATTCCTGGACAAGGAGAACACCGTCATGGTTTCTTCGGTGTTCGCAGAGGACGAGAATGCCGAGGACGTTTCCAGGTACCAGCTCAAGACGATGAACGATTACATCGCCCAAGCCAAATAGCGCTCAACACCAAGAATGCCCCTGTGACCGAGAATCACAGGGGCATTCTGTCATCGATGCGTCAGGCGGTAAACGGGAGCCTCGGGTCCACGCCCTGGGCGTCCCAGGTCTGGCGGATCCAGCCGTGGTGGGGGTCATCGCTGATGAGCCAGTCGCGTACGCGTCCGGGGCCTGCCATGACGTTCAGGTAGTAGAGGTCATAGCCCGGGGCTGCCATCGCCGGTCCGTGCCAGCCGTAGGGGACCAACACCACGTCACCGGTGCGGACCTCCGCTGAGACATCGATGGGCCGGTCATCGGAGGCGTAGACGCGGGCGTAGCCTATTGCGTCTGAGTCCGCAGGGGCAGGGGAGTCCGGGGCGACGCGCGTTTCGAAGTAGTAGATCTCCTCCAGGCTTGTCTCGCCTTCCTTCTCCTCGTCGTGCTTGTGGGGAGGGTAGGAGGACCAATTGCCGGCAGGTGTGATGACCTCGCAAACAATAAAGCGATCAGCTTCCAGCGCCGCCGGTGTGCCGAAGTTGTGGACCTGCCGGGAGCAGTTGCCCGCCCCACGCAGCTCTACGGGGGTCTCGGCTGCCGTGACCAGGCGGGTAGGGTAGCCGGCCTTCGCCGGTGCGGTCGCGACCGCCACCCTTCCGCCGTCGTGCGAACTGATGGTGACGGCCCTGTTGATACCCGTGTACAGGACGTCACTTGGCCCGTGGAAAACCGAATGCCGGCCCGCGAGGCTGTACGCGTCGTCGTCGACCGTTACGGTAAACGAACCACTCAGCGGAACCACAATGCGTTCCTCCCCAGCGGCAGGAAGCTCGACGGCGGCACCAGGTCCGAGCGTCGCAACCTTCAGTCCCGTATGGGCCCAGCCGTCGATCGCGAGGGTGGAATCGGAAGTGCCGAGCGAGATGTCCCATTTGCCGTCAGTGGCTGTTCCCAGCGGGTAGACCCAGTTGGCCATAAATTTGTGTCCTTGCGTTAGCGCTGTACGAGTGTCATTTCAAAGCTGTAGGAATCGGCGCGGTAGACGTGGTGGCCCGTTTCAACCATGCGTCCGGTGTCGTCCACCGCAGTGCGTTCCATGGTGACCAGGGCCGAACCAACTTCGGCCTCGAGGAGGGGAGCCTGGTAGTCATTGGCGATCATGGCGCCGATGCGCTGGGATGCCAATCGGAAATTCACGCCGCCGCGTCGAAGGATGGAATAGAGTCCCTCGCTGGAGAGCTGGGCTTCGTCCATGCTGGTGATGTCGTCACGGACCCAGTTCTCCATGAGCGCCAGGGGCTTGCCGCCAACTTTGCGGAGGCGGGTGAAGTGGTAGACCTTGGACCCGGCCGGCAGCTGAAGCGCGGTGAGTGTGGCGGCATCGGCCTCCACGTGGGAGAAGCTAAGCACATCCGTGGTGGGCTTCTTGCCGTTATTACTGAGGTCATCGAAAAGGCTTGAGAGCTCCAGCGGCCGCCGGACCTGGCTTGAAACCACCTGCGTGCCAACGCCGCGCTTACGGACCAGGAGGCCCGAGCGGACCAGTTCGTCCATGGCCTTTCGCATGGTGGGGCGGGACAGGTTGAGCTGTGCAGCAAGGTCGATTTCGTTGTCCAACCGGCTGCCCGGTTCCAGGACGCCGCTGTGGATGGCGGCTTCGATTCCCTGGACCACTTGGTGATAGAGCGGCACCGGGGACGAACGGTCGATGCTGAGGCTGAGTTGGTTCGCCACTGGTTTCTCCTAGCCTGCGGAAGCCCGGCCAAGGAATCAGTAGCCCGGTCGGATGGATGAGTATGTCCGCTCATGTTCTCTTGATAGGACATACTGGTTTTTTCTGATAATAGCAGCCGTGCTGGGCTGGTCAAGGAAGTGACTTCCAGGCATGTGGTGGCGGCATCTACTCGAGGAACTTACGTCAAAACATTCTAATGTCAGGACAAAGTATTGACAAAGTGTGAGGCGAGTCACCATGATCGAGGTAGCAGGCGATCCGGGCACGAGTCCCCGGACGCCCGAAGCTGACATCAAAGGAGATAACGGTGGCAAAATTCTCGTGGCGCAAAGCGGCGGTCGTCGCAGCAGTGGTTCCATTGGTGGCCCTGAGCGCCTGTTCGAGCCAGGGCGGCAAACCGGCAGATTCCGGGGGAGGTGCAGGCGCCGGGCAGGCAGCCAGCACTGCACGCATCAAGGTGGCCCTCATTACGCACGCAGCAGCTGGGGACACCTTCTGGGATATCGTCCGCAAGGGCGCAGAGGAAGCATCGAGCAAGGACAACGTAGAACTCCTGTACACCAGCGATCCCGAAGCCGGACGCCAGGCCCAGCTTGTTCAGCAGGCCATTGATCAGAAGGTGGACGGCATTGCTGTCACACTGGCAACCCCGGACGCCTTGAAGGATGTCCTGAAAAAGGCCACCGCTGCGGGTATCCCCGTTGTGAGCCTCAACGCGGGTGAATCCGTATCCAGCCAGCTGGGCGCTTTCACGCACTTCGGATCGAATGAGCAGCTTGCAGGCGAGGCGGTGGGCACCCGGCTCGCTGCAGAAGGCTACAAGCACCCCGTTTGCGTCATCCAGCAGCAGGGCCATGTGGGCCTGGAAGCACGCTGCGCCGGTGTGAAGGCCAAGGTGCCGGCAACGGAGATCCTCTACGTCGATGGCAAGGACATGACCGCGGTCCAGTCAACGGCCACAGCGAAACTCCAGGCGTCCAAAGATGCCGATGTGATCATCGGTCTCGGCGCCCCCATCACCCTCACCCTGCTCAAGTCCGTCACCGACGCCAGCAGTTCGGCCAAGGTGGCCAGCTTCGACCTCAATGCCGATCTCGCCCAAAAGATCGTAGACGGCCAAGTGATCTTCACGGTTGACCAGCAGCCATGGCTTCAGGGCTACATGTCCGTTGATGCCCTGTGGCAGGCAAAGCGCGGCGGCTTTAAGATCGGCGGCGGCCAGCCCGTCCTGACCGGCCCGACCATCGTGGACAAGGCCAACGCCGCCGATGTCCTCAAATTCGCCCAGCAAGGCGTCCGCTAGATCCAGGCATCCGGCTGCGCGGCGGGGAACCGCCGCGCAGCCTGACCAACAAGGAGTCATTCCTATGGCAAATACAACAACTCTGCCGCCGGCGGGGGCTTCGGCCCCTGGCGACGAACGGGTCGGACGCCGTAGTCCGGTCCAAAAGTTCCTGGCGAGGCCCGAAGTCGGTGCACTGGTCGGAGCGGTTGTCCTTTTCATCTTCTTCGCGTCTGTTTCCCAGACGTTTACGCAGCCGAACGCGCTCGCCACCGTGCTCTACGGTTCCTCGACCATTGGCATCATGGCGGTAGGGGTTTCCCTGCTGATGATCGGCGGTGAGTTCGACCTCTCCACGGGTGTGGCCGTGATCTCCTCCGCACTGACCGCCTCGCTCTTCAGCTGGAACTTCTCACTGAATGCATGGGTGGGTGTCACTTTGGCACTGGTTGTCTCGCTGGGCATTGGATTCATCAACGGCTGGATTCTCGTCAAGACCAAACTTCCGAGCTTCATCGTCACCCTGGCGACCTTCCTCATGCTGACCGGCCTCAATCTGGCACTGACCCGCCTTATCGGTGGCAGCGTCTCCTCGCCGTCGATCTCCAAGCTGGACGGGTTCGAATCGGCACGAGCGGTATTCGCCTCCTCCGTCAGCATCGGCGGCGTTGAAGTCAAGATCACCGTATTCTTCTGGATCATCCTTGTGGCAGTGGCATCGTGGATCCTGTTGCGCACCCGCGTTGGCAACTGGATCTTCGCAGTTGGCGGTGATGCCAATGCTGCCCGCGCAGTTGGCGTCCCGGTGACCAAGACCAAGATCGGCCTCTTCATGGCTGTTGGTTTCTGCGGCTGGATCCTGGGCATGCACAACCTCTTTGCCTTCGATGCCGTGCAGTCCGGTGAAGGTGTTGGCAACGAGTTCCTCTACATCATTGCTGCCGTCATCGGTGGTTGCCTCCTGACAGGCGGCTACGGCTCGGCCGTGGGTGGCGCTATCGGTGCCTTCATCTTTGGCATGGCCAACAAGGGCATCGTGTACGCACAATGGAATCCAGACTGGTTCAAGTTCTTCCTGGGCTTGATGCTCCTGCTGGCCACCATCGTGAACCTGATCGTCAAGCGCCGGGCAGAGCTCAAGTAAGGGGCCGGAACAATGAACGCACAACAGATCGACCAGCAGACATTGCTGAAAAACGAGAAGGACCCGTTGACGCACACACCCGTGCACCTGCTTTCGCTCGAGGGAGTAGGCAAGCACTACGGCAACATCATCGCCCTGCGCGATGTAACCATGGCGGTGGACAACGGCCGGGTCACCTGCGTCCTGGGCGATAATGGCGCCGGCAAATCAACGCTGATCAAGATCATCGCGGGCCTGCACCAGCACGACGAAGGCACCCTTCAGGTGATGGGTGATGCCCGGAAGTTCAATTCGCCAAGGGACGCCCTCGACGCCGGTATCGCCACCGTGTATCAAGACCTGGCTGTGGTTCCACTGATGCCCATCTGGCGTAACTTCTTCCTTGGCTCGGAACTGACCAGCGGATTCGGTCCGTTCAAGAGCATGGATGTCCAGAAAATGAAGGACATCACGCTGAAGGAACTGGCCGAGATGGGCATCGACCTCCGTGATGTTGACCAGCCCATCGGTCAGCTCTCGGGCGGCGAGCGCCAGTGTGTCGCCATCGCCCGGGCCGTGTACTTCGGCGCGAAGGTGCTGATCCTGGATGAGCCCACAGCAGCACTTGGCGTGAAGCAGTCCGGCGTGGTGCTCCGGTACATCCTGCAGGCCCGCGACCGCGGCCTCGGCGTTATCTTCATTACCCACAACCCGCACCACGCCTTCCCTGTGGGTGACCGCTTCCTGCTGCTCAAGCGCGGCAAGTCGATCGGCTACTACGACAAGAAGGACATCACCTTGGATGAGCTGACGGCCCAAATGGCCGGCGGTGCAGAACTCGCGGAGTTGGCCCATGAGCTGGAGCAGCTCGGTGGGCATTCCGATGCGCTTGAGGAGGTCAAGGCCGAAGTAGCGGGTGTGGCTGATGCTGCGCCGGAAAGTGCCACGAAGCGGCACTAGGTTTGTTCGGCGGACTTCTGCCCGGAGCGCCTCGTGGCTCCGGGCGGAGTCGTGTCCGGCGCCTCTAGCGCCCTCTAGCGAACGGCTCGCTCCAGCGAACGGCTCCCTCTAGCGAACGGCCGACGTCGTGCCGCGGAGTACCAGCGTCGGTTCGATGAGCTTGCGCTCCGGCTCCAATGTCGGATCGTCGATACGGGCAAGGAGCCTTCGCGCTGCGTCCACGCCCACAACGTCGCTTCGGTTATCGATGGATGTGAGGTCCAGGAAGCGCGACTTGGCCAACGGGGAGTTGTCGTACCCGATCACCGAAACTTCGTTGGGCACGGAAAGTCCACGGGCTTTGATGGCGGCGAACGCGCCTAGCGCCATGGTGTCGTTGGCTGCGAAGATGGCTGTGGTGCCGGGGTGGTGATCCAGGAGCCAGCAAGCGGATCCGTACCCGTCTTCTTCTGACGTTCCTTCACTCTCACCGATCACGACTTCGACGCCGGCAGCCTCCAACGTGCTTTGGTAACCGGCCCGCCGGTGGAAGGACGCGCCGTCGGACCCGGACAGGTGGCCGATGCGGCTGTGGCCTAACGCCAGCAGGTGGTCCGCTGCCATCATGCCCCCGCGGTCGTCGTCGTTGGTTATCAGGTCTGCACCTGCCGGGACGCCGTTCCGCCATCCCGCAACAACGGTGGGGACCCATGTTCCAGCGAGCATTGGTTCGCTGGGCTCGGCGGCCAGGACCAAGGCGTCCACGTGCATCGCCAGCAGGCCATCCGTGGCTTCCTTGATGCGGTTCGCCCCGGGCCTGGAGTCCGCGAGCGTGACTTGGTAGCCGAGGTCTGAAAGGACGGATTCCATCCCACGGAGGAGGTCTACAAACCAGGGGTTCCGGTAGTCGTCAATGACCAGCCCGATGCTTTTGGTGCGGCTGCTCGCCAGCGTGGTAGCAGCGCGGCTGGGCCTATAGCCAAGATCGCGGATGGCCTTTTGGACGGCCTCCCGACGCTTTTCGCTGATCCTCCCCGGGTCCTTGAGGAACAGTGAAACCAACGACGGCGAGACTCCGGCCTGGGTGGCGACGTCGTAGAGGGTGGGGCGGCGGGTCTGTGCGCTGTTCAACGGAATCGGTGTGCCTTTCGTGTCTGTCCTCGAGGATAGTCCCTTAAGGATTGACAGGACATATAGACATAGTTACGCTCAAACCCAGTGCAAAAATTGTAGCGCTACAAAACGTCGTTCAATGCCTCATGGCATGGCGAAATTTCAAAGGAGAAATCAATGGCTGAAAGCCTCGGCGTCGCCGTCATCGGTGCAGGCATGGCCGGTAAGGCCCATGCTGCCGCGTACCGCACAGCATCTGCCCTCTACAGCCCGGTACTGCCACAGCTCCGCCTCGTCTCCATTGGCGACGTGAATGCCGAATTTGGTTCCCTGGCTGCGCGGCGCTTTGGATACGAGCGCAACGATACGTCCTGGCAGGCAATCGCCGAGGCCGATGACATTGATGTAGTCAGCGTCGTCATCGCCAACTCGCTGCACCGGGAGGTAGTGGAAGGCCTGCTCGCCGCCGGCAAGCACGTGCTGTGCGAGAAGCCGCTCAGCGACACCTTGGCCGATGCCCGCGCGATGGCAGATGCCGCCCGCGCTGCTGAGGCCGGGGGAACCCTGGCGCGTATCGGCTTCACCTTCCGCCGCACCCCGGGCATTGCCTACATCCGCGATCTCATCCAGAATGGCGTTCTCGGGAACGTCCTGCACTTCAGTGGCCGGTACTGGACCGACTATGGCTTCAGCCCTTCGGCTCCGATGAGCTGGCGATACAAGGGCGGGCCCGGCTCCGGTGCGCTGGCCGACGTCGGAAGTCACCTGACGTATGTATCCGAATTCCTGTGCGGTGACATCAAGTCAATTAGCGGTGGCCGGCTCGCAACAGCGATTGCCAAGCGGCCCCTTCCGCTGGGCGCCGTCATGGGTCACGATCACGTGGCCGTCAGCGACACGTTCGAAGCGGTCGAGAATGACGACTATGCAGCCTTCAACGCGGAGTTCACCAACGGCGCCGGAAGCTTCGAAGTCTCCCGGGTTGCAGCCGGCCATGCCAACGGCCTTCAGTTCGAGGTCTTCTGCGAGAACGGCGCCGCCAAGTTCGATCAGCGCCGCCCCTCCGAGATCCAGCTGTTCCTTAATGATGGATCCGGCAATGAGAACGGTTACCGCCAAGTCTCCCTTGGGCCGGGACACCCTTACATCGCCGGTGGCCTGGCAATGGACGCGCCGGAAGTTGGCTTCGGCCAGAACGATGCCTTCGGCTACCAGGCCCGGGCATTCCTCGAAGAGGTCGCAGGCCTTGGCGAAGAGGCATCCCTGCCCCGCTGTGCCACCTTCGATGAAGGTGTCCGCAACATGGAACTCCTCAGTGCCGTCACTGAATCCGCCCTGAACAACGGAAAGAAGATCACGCTATGAAACTCGGCGTCTACAACGCGATCCTCCACGACCGTCCGCTCCCGGAAGCACTGAAGGTCATTGCCGATCTGGGCCTCACGGGCATCGAGATCAACACCGGCGGGTTCCTGCCCGCCGTGCACGTCCCCACCTTTGACGAGATTCTGGAAAGCGACGCAGCGCGCGACGACTACCTGGAGATCTTCGAGGGCACCGGCGTTTCCATCGCTGGCCTGAACTGCAACGGCAATCCACTGCATCCGAAGCGGGAAATCGGTGAGAAGCATGCCGAAGACATCCGCCGTTCCATTCGCCTCGCCCACCGCCTCGGACAGGACCGGGTGGTAACCATGTCCGGCCTTCCTGGGGGCGAGCCTGGGGCGAGCATCGTCAACTGGGTAGTCAATGCCTGGAACTCCGCCGCCTTGGACGTGCTGGATTACCAGTGGGGCGTGGCGGCAAAGTTTTGGAAGGAAATGGACCGCCTCGCCGCTGGCCATGGCGTCAAAGTGGCGCTTGAACTGCACCCTCAGAACCTCGTCTTCAACACCGCTGATGTCTACAAGCTCGTCGAGCTCACCGGAGCCACGCATGTTGGGGTCGAGTTGGACGCTTCGCACCTGTTCTGGCAGCAGATGGACCCCGTAGCCGTGGTCCGCGAACTTGGCCCTTTGGTGTTCCAAGCGGCCGCGAAGGACGTCCGCGTGAACAAGGACAACGCTGCCCTGTACGGAGTATTGGACAACAGCTTCCGACGACTCTCAGCCGAGGAAAACCGCACCAACCTGGGCGGCGACGAGTGGGCGAACGAATGGCCCAGGAACTCGGCCTGGGACTTTGTGGCCTTGGGCCGTGGACACGATACGGCCTTTTGGACAGAGTTCCTCCGGGCCCTCCATGAGGTTGATCCCGACATGCTGGTGAACATCGAACACGAGGACGTTTCCCTGGGCCGCATCGAAGGACTTGAAGTTGCGGCAAAGGTCCTTAAGGATGCCGACGCGGCACTGAAGGCTTCTACCGCTAGTGCTAATTGACAGGACAAACTGACAAGGTTTAGTGTCGCCTCAAGAATCCCTCTTTAAGACTCAACTTCTGCTGCACTGACGGAGACAGATAATGATGAAGCAAGTGACCCTCGGCCTTGTGGGTGTCGGCCGGATTGGCGTAATGCACGCCAAGAACATCAGCGCGCTCAACCAAGTCCTGAACCCGGAGGGTGTCCAGGTCCAACTCAAGCTGACCGATGTGGCGGAGGAACACGCCCGATCCGTGGCCGCCGAATTTGAGGCGGAATTTGTGGGGTCGGTGGCTGAGCTGATCTCCTCGGGTGTGGATGGACTGGTGATCGCCACCGGCACGGCGACACACCCGGACTTCATCCGCGCCGGCGTAGATGCCGGAATTCCGGTGTTCTGCGAGAAGCCGGTGGCTGTGAATGTTGCCCAGTCCCTGCCTGTCCTGGAGTACATCCGGGAGAAAGGCGGAACCGTGCAGATCGGCCACCAACGCCGATTCGATGCCGGCTATCTGGAAGCCAAGCGGGCCTATGAAGCCGGGGAATTGGGCTGGATCCACTCCGTCCGCGCCCTCACATGCGACATGACCCCGCCGCCTGTCCAGTTCCTGGCAACCTCCGGCGGACTCTTCCGGGATTGCTCCGTGCACGATTTCGACATCCTTCGCTGGCTCACGGGCAAGGAAATCGTGGAGGTCTATGCCAAGGGATCCAACAATGGCGACCCCGCAATCGGTGAGGTGGGCGACGTCGATACAGCCTTGGCGGTAGTTACGTTCGACGACGGCACGGTAGGTACGGTCTCCGCCAGCCGATACAACGGGGCCGGGCATGATGTCCGGCTGGAACTCCAGGGCTCTGATGGCTCGGTGGTGGTGGGCATGGATGAACAGATGGCGGTCCGTTCAGCTGAGCCAGGGGTTGCCTTCCCGTCAGGGATCTCCCATAAGACCTTTGCCGAACGCTTCGACCAGGCATACCGCTCCGAGATGGCTGCCTTTGTGGAGTTGGTCCTCGGCGAACGCAAGAATCCGTGCACACCCGAAGACGCCGTCGCTGCTTCCAAGGTGGCCGACGCCGCCCAGGAATCCCTCGAAACCGGCGTCCCCGTCCGCGTCGCCCCCTGATCTTCTCTCACATCCTGCGGCTTTTTTCCTGATCTTCTCTCACATCCTGCGGGATTATCGGCATTCCTCTCTCCCTTGTTTCAGGAAAGCCACGACGCCGGCACCTGACTTGGGTGCCGACGTCGGGACCTACCGCGCGCGGGACGTGAGAGAAGAACGGCCAGAAAGGGCTTCGATGTGAGAGAAGACCGGTCAGAAAGGGCTTCGATGTGAGAGAAGACCGGCCAAAAAGGGCCCCGATGTGAGAGAGGATCGGACGTAGCTGACGCGGGCCGGATGAGTCTGGGGGAAAACTCCGACCCGCGCCAGGTAGAGGGGGCTGATCAGGCGATGACCTTCATGGCCTGCCAACCCGAGCCGAGGCTAACGGGCGGAACGTTGCTGAGCGTTCCGCTTCCCGATCCGGGATAGAGCCACAAAGTGTCTCCAATGCGGCCTACGACGTCGTTCTTACCGTCGCCGTCAAGGTCCCGTGGTCCGGCCAGCGCAGTGCGCGTGCCCCAGCCCGTCGCGATCTGCTTCCATTGCAGCCATCCCCCGGAACCATTGCCCGGATATAGCCATAATGCGCCTGTATCAGTGCGCCGCGCCAGTACATCTGCCTTGCCATCACCGTTGAAATCGCCGGTACTGAAAATAGCGTTCATGACGCCCCAACCCCAGCCGACTGTGTAGGGAGTCCGCTGTCCTCCAGCACCATTTCCTTCATACAAACGGAGGTCGCCGTTGCTGCGCCGTCCCATGAAATCGGGAATTCCGTCACCGCTGAAATCCCCTGGGGAGAAGAGCTGTGTCATGGTGCTCCAACCGGTGCTGACCTGCTTCCGCGCGCCAAAGCTGCCAGCGCCGTCGCCGGGGTAGAACCACAGGACGTCCCCGGATCGTGCCAGGAGGTCGGGCTTCCCGTCGCTGTTGAAGTCGCCGGGGGTGATGGTGTCCGTGTTGGATGACCAGGCAGGCGCAGCCAAAGCGAGCTGCTTGGGGGAGAGCCCGCCCGCGCCGTTGCCCGGGTAAAGGTACAAGTTGCCAGCGGTGTCAGCCGCCAGGACGTCAGCGCGGCCGTCGCCGTTGAAGTCATGGGCCGACGGCGGTCCGGCTGCGGGAACAGTGTACGTCTGGGTACCAACGGACGAGGTGTTGCCCGCCGTGTCCACGCCGATGTATTTCAACGTCAGCGTGGAGCTGCCCATCACGATCGGGGTGGAGTACTTGATATTGGACGCAGACTCAGTGGCCGTGGGGGTGCTGCCGTCGGTGGTGTAGTAAATGGCCGCCCCAGGCTCGTTGGCTGTCAACGTGATCGTGGCGCCGCTGGCCAAAGCCCGTCCGGTGGGATTGGCCGTCACCACAGGGGCCGTGGTGTCCGGCGGAACCGTGTAGGTCTGTGTTGCGACCTCGGAGGTATTTCCAGCCGTGTCCTTCGCAAAGTACTTCAGGGTCATGGGGCCAGGCCCATTGAACGTGATTGGCGCGGTATAAACCAGTCCGGCCGTAAGGGGATCTGTGCCATCCGTCGTGTAGCGGATTTCCGCTGGCTCGTTGGTGGACAGGGTGATCGTGGTGCCTGCGGCGTACGCCCCACCTACAGGGCTGGCTGTCACCACTGGTTTGGTGATATCCGGGCCCGTGGAGTACGTCTGGGTGGCCACGGCCGAGGAATTGTTGGCGCCGTCAACGGCGAAGTACTTCAGGGTCATCGGGCCATTCAGCGGGATGGGGCTGGCGTACTTGCTGCTCGCCGTCGTGGGGTTGCTACCGTCCGTGGTGTAGTAGATCGTCGCCGTCTCATTGGCGGTGAGGGTGATGGACTGGCCCACCGCGTATGTTCCGCCCGGAGGCGTCGGAGTGACCACGGGGGCAACGTTGTCCGTTCCCAGGTAGGCCTCGAACTCGGCCAAACCGGCGTTGGTGGTGGTGGAGCTGACTGAGGTGATGTTGAAACGCACAGAGCTCACGGTTTTTGCCGGGAAGTTTATGGTGAGCCCGGAGCCGTTGTTGGGAAGTGCGGGGGCGGCCACGGTGCTTCCATCCGAGAACAGCAGGTTTCCTCCGGTCACCTGGTCAGAGAGGAGCGGCCGGTCGAACAAGGTCACCGAGTTAATGGTCCTTGTAGGGGAGAAGTTGTACTGAATCCAGCTGCCCGCCTTTTCGCCGGCCGTCACCCATTCTCGCGTTGCGTCCATGGGGGTGCCCCATGCATACCCATCCCGGGCTTTCTCGGGGCTCTGGGCCGTTGCTTTCTGGGATGACGCCGTGACGGTGGTCCCTGCCGACTTGGCGGCGTTGCCCACCCACTCAATGGCTGTGATGTATTGCCGTTTCAGCCACTCATCGTAGGGGGAGTCGGGGCATCCTTCGCCAGGACTGCTGCAGATATACATGTCGAAATCCGCGAACCGCACGAAGGTGTCCACCTTGGTGGTGAGTTCGGCACCCGTCACATTTTGGGGGTACTCGTCGATCACGTATGCGTCGTAGGCCAGGGAGGTATGCGGGCCGGTGTAGCTGCGCGTAGCCAGTTGGGCGAATTTTGCGGTCGCCCAATGGTCGCTGTGGTCGTAGGGACTGTTGAAGTTGCCGGTCCAGTCCTGTGTGCGGAACGTGGTCGGCTGGAAGTTGGCAACCAGCCGATTCAAGGCAGTTTGGAACTGGGACTTTGTGAACGTGGCTGCGTTATCCACGGGCCTGATGGAGGAAAGCCGTCCATCCCAGAGTTTGAGGATGCTCTGGTCGTTGTACGCCGCACTGCCGTCACCGTTCGGGAAACCATCCGGGAGCCGCATGAACACCACCGAGATGTTGGGTGCGCCATTGAGGGTTTGCATTGTCAGGGGCCGGTTGGGAACCCCTGCGTCGGATGTGGTCCACGAATCAGACACTCCTGCCATCTTGGAGTAGCTGGCCCTGATTCCAGCTTCCAGGCTCTTCCAGTACGCAGCCCCCTCACCGGCCTCGCCCGCGGTGGTGAACACCGTTTGGACGCAGCGTTTGGCCTGGATGTCCCTCATGAAGTCCGGGCTGAGGAAAATCAGGTCATCGTCCGTGTGAGCCACTATCTGCATGGCCCCGCCGGTTCCTGCGCACGGCGGAACGGCCGCCGACGCAGGGGCGATCGAAAATGCGACGAGTCCCGCGAAGGCCAAAGCCGGGGCAAGGATCAAGCTTAGGAAGCTGAAGAAATGGGGTTGCCGATAGGGACGACGGACGTATTTTGGACGGTCCACAACCATGCTCCTTTGAGCAGATGTTGGGCCCCCCAGCCGGCAAACTTACGACGCCCACGGGACGTCATTCGAATGGAGTTATGCGCTTGCCGAGCTTTCAGTGCAGCTGAAAGCGATGCAGTGAGCGCTACTGTACTCCTCCGGGGCCAGCCTGGGTAGGGTTCCGGCACACTTCCACGAACGCTTTAAAAGGCGCCAGCCGCTGGTTATCGGGAAGCTGGGACGCTTCCGGATGCCACTGCACCGAGGCAACCCAACGGGAAGGATCTTCAAGCGCTTCCACCGTGCCGTCGTCGGCGATCGCCGCGACCACCAGGCCTTCACCCACCCTGGCCACCGCCTGGTGATGCCCCGAGGCGATCTTGATGGAGGTCCCTTCCGGCGCGCCATAGAGCGCGGCGGTCTTCGATCCTGGTGCAAGCACAACGTCATGCCATGCCCACTCACCGGCCGTGGGATCGTCGGGATTCAGTCCGTTGTGGTTGACGGCCGACGGTGCCATGTCCTGGATCAACGTCCCGCCGTACAGCACGTTCAACAACTGGTGGCCGCGGCAGATCCCCAGCAGCGGAAGGCCGGCGTCGATCGTGGCCCGGGCGACGTCGATGTCCAGATGGTCCTGTTCCGGGTTGACGTCATACACCGAATCTTCCGGGTCCTGCCCATAAAGACGCGGTTCCAAGTCCCCGCCACCGGGCAGCAGCACGCCGTCGAGCGTTTTCATGACGGACGCCAGACGCCCGGCGCTGTCCGCCGAAACGGGGGTCAGCAACACGGGCTGCGCACCCGCTTCACGGAGCAAATCCACAATAAGGGTGAACAGCTGGTTGGCTTCGCCCACGCGGGCGTCGGGATTGTCCGAGCTGCTAAGGCGAATCGGAACTCCGATACGCGGCCGGGCGCCAGCGCCGCCCTCATCTGAAGTCTTCATGCTTCATCATGCAACGGAACATCGCCCTGCGCGTAAACGGGACTCAAGTCGTTTAGCACTACTACGCTGATGCCATGAATCCCTCCGGTGCCTTGAACCCAAGTCCACGGACGCTCGACGTCGAAAGCATCGTTCATTTCGACAAACTGGTTACCTCCGGGGCAGGATCCATGCACGGCTGGCACGCGCAGTCGCTGGACCTTCGCGGACGTTCGCGGGAACTGAAAATGATGGACCCGCAGGGCGCGATCTTCCTGGGATGCACTTTCGACGACGGCATCGAGGAGAGCCTGCGAAGCCGCGGCGCACTCATCTTTCCCAAGATGCGCGGCGTGCCGTTCAACCCGTATCGCGGCACCCTTTACACGGCAAGGGAACTCTACGAAGACATTCCCACTACCGAGTATGAAGCCACCCTGGACGCGAGGATTTACCAGTGGAGCATCCTTCCGGGAAAGCGGGCAAGCCTTGACGCAACGCTCGCCGCAGCCCTCCACGACCACGCGATCGGCGACGCCCTGGACGAACTGCTGCAGGACGGTGACCTGGCAGGTACCAAACTCGTGGGCGTCATGGGCGGACACGCAGCGCAGCGCGGAACCAAGGAATTCGCCGACGCCGCGCGGCTGGGTCGCTTGCTCGCGCAGGCCGGATTCACAGTGGCAACCGGCGGTGGCCCCGGCGCGATGGAAGCAGCCAACATGGGCGCCTACCTCAGCGGACTGCCCGACGCCGATTCCACCGCAGCGCTGAAAACGCTGGCTTCCATACCGGGGTTCAGGCCATCGGTGACGGCTTGGGCGCGGCACGCAGCCGCCGTCGTCGAACGTTACCCCGAAGGCAAAGCGACGCTGGGCATACCCACCTGGTTCTACGGGCACGAACCCCCAAACCTGTTCGCCACCCACATCGCCAAGTACTTCGCGAACGCGATCCGGGAAGCGATCCTTCTGGAGCTGTGCAACGGCGGGATCGTGTTCCTGCCCGGTTCCGCCGGAACAGTGCAGGAGATCTTCCAGGACGCCTGCGAAAACTATTACGGAGCCCCGGAAACCATCACTCCCATGGTCCTGGTGGGCCGCGACCATTGGGAACACACCTACCCGGCATGGGCGATGCTGCGGAGCCTCGCGGCAGGGAGGCCCATGGCAGACAGGATCTTCCTGGTGGACACTGTGGAGGACGCGCTCGCAGTGGTGGCCGCGGGCTAGAAATCCTTGCTGCAGGGGCTAGAAGTCTTTGCTGCAGGGGCCCGAGCCGAGTTGGGCAAGGCCCGTCTTGTCCCCGGCGGCGTATTCGCGAACCCACGAGGCTTGGTCGTACATCAGCTGGCGGGGGTCATCCACATGGTCCAAGCCTAGAACGTGTCCGAGTTCGTGCATGATCACGGCCGTGCCCACTTCCTTGCCCTGGGGTGAGTCCATGATCCCGGCAAACTGCGGTGCATCCAACGATACCGAGCCGGTCACGTAGGCCTTATAGCCGTTGCTCAGGCCGATGGAGGAACTTCCGCCCAGGCCCACAGTTTGTCCGGTCAGCCGCGGCACCTGCTCCGGCGTGGTCCAGGCAATGAGCACAGGCGCCCAGCGGTCACCGTAGGTGGCGGGCTGGTAGCCGGCCCTGTTGCTCGTGGGGATTTCGGACGTCGGACCGTCGTAAATGAATTGCAGTCCGGAGGCGAGGCTGGCCTGCCGAACGGCGTCCTCCACCATGGAATACCAGCTCGTTGGGGCCAGATCCGCGTTGACCACGTAGTGGATCGGCCTGCAAGGGGAGAATGCCAGGGGGGTTCCGTCCTCCTTGACGGCCAGGAATTTGTAGGAAGTGCTGGTCCGCTGCAACGGCGCAGGCGTGCCCAGGGGTGCGTCGGCTTCCTCGAAGCCGGGCAGCGGATCCTGACGTTGGCCAAAGGGAACCAGCCCGGGCCGCGGCGCTTGGCTCTGCGTCGTGGAATCGGACCAGAACTGTTGCAGCTCGCCGCTGAAATATGCGCCGGCGCAGACCAAACCGAGAACGCCAAACAGGAACAGGATGGCCGCGATGCTGCTGTGCTTGATGGGGGGCCGGGCCGGCGGCTTGGCGTGCTGCTGGTAAGGCGGCGGGGGATAGGGGTCTGGCCACTCTGGCGACCCATAAGGTTCCATCGAACCCCCTCACGGGACGGCCCACTCGGACGGTGGGGCGCCGCCGTCGGCCGCTTCCGTCAGGATAGAGCCCATGGGGCCGCGAGTCCATGGCGATTCATGAGAAGCCGCGTTGCTTCAGATGTCCTTGCGGCAAGGAGCCGAGGCCAGGAGGTGAAGACCGTTCAGGTCGCCAGCAGCCAATCCGTCAGGAGCGCCGATCTCCGGGTACATCAGCTGAACCGGATCATCGACATGATCCAGACCCATGACGTGCCCCAGTTCGTGCTGCATGACTGCCAGCACGTAGTCCGAACCGCCTTCCTCGGCCAGAAGCTCAGCCACTTGCGGGGTGTCGAGCTCCAGGCTGCCCGTGATGTAGCTCTTGGGACCATTGTTGAGTGAGTACATGGTGCTGCCGCCCGTACCGATGACGGTGTCAGCCAGCGCCGGAGCCGTCTCGGGCGTGGTCCACGAAATCAGCAAGGGTGCCCACCGGTCACCGTACTTGGACGGTTGGTACGGTTCGCGTTTAGCGGTAGGCAACTCATCGGTTCTGCCATCGTTGATGAACTGGATTCCGGATGCCGCGGAGATATTGGCGATTGCGGTGGCAAGCAGGGCATTCGTACCCTCAGGCGCAGTGGCGGCATTCACCACGTAATGCAGGGGACGGCACGGCGAGTACCCAACCGGAGTGCCGTCGTCGTTGGTTGCCAGGAACTTGTACGAATCGCTGGCGCTGGCTGGGGGCGGCGGCGATGCCAGCGGGGCGTCCGCCTCGTCGATTCCTGGAGGCGGCGCGTCCAGGGGCCGGGCCGGGGTCTGCTGGATCGGCTCGCTTTTGGACGAATTGGGCAGGGCCACACCCGGAAACAGGCCAATGATTCGCGGATCGCCGTGGAGCAAACCACTGACCAGGACAGCCACGACGGCGGCGACACCAGCCACGAGGACGCCGCGAAGAACTCGGAGGGTTGTGCCCGCACGACGGTGTTTTGGCGCGCGCAACGGCGGCTGCTCCGAATCCACGGTTCTCCATTCCCTACGCCCCGGTCACGCGGGGCTGCGCGGAGGACGAACCAACATTACCGCCTAGACGATCAACGTTCCGAACGCGAGGCCAAGCCCATAAGTGGCGGCCGCGGCACCCAGGCCGATCGCCAGCTGCCGGAAGCCACGGCTCAGCGGTGAGGTCCCGGACAACAGCCCGACGACGGCGCCAGTCGCCAGGAGCGCGATGCCCACCAGAACACCGGCTACTGTCAGTGCCGCCACACCCGTCATGCCGAAGATAAACGGAAGGATGGGCACGATCGCACCCGAGGCGAAGAAGCAGAAGCTGGACATCGCAGCACCCCAGGCAGAGCCGACCATTTCGTGGTCATCGGCGGGCTGCTCCTTCTCCGGTTGCAAGGAGAGGCTGGGATCGCAGTCGCAGCTGAAGAGTCCCATGCGTTCGGCGGCTCGGTGCTCGGCGGCCTCACGGGTCATGCCGCGGGCCAAGTACACCAGCACGAGCTCATTGTGTTCGATGTCCAAAGAAGGGGCGGCCGTGAGGGTAGCCTGCGTGGGTAGCGTGGCGTTAAGCAACTCCCGTTGCGAGCGGACCGAAACGTACTCGCCGGCACCCATGGACAGGGCCCCGGCCAGCAATCCGGCAACACCGCTCATGAGGACCACGGGGCTGGGAACGCCCGTTGCGGCCATACCCATGACTAGTGAAAGGTTGCTCACCAAGCCGTCGTTGGCCCCAAAAACGGCAGCGCGGAAGGTACCGGAGAGCCTGTTGCGTCCACGGGTGGCGAGGCCCCTGACAACTTCTTCGTGGATTTGTTCGTCGGCAACCATGGCCGGAGTCGCGGCAGGTTCTGCACCGTAGGGGGAACGGCCTTCCGCGCGCTGGGCCAGGGCGAGCACGAACACCGAGCCGAAGTGCCGGGCCAGGAAGCCAAGTAGCTGGCTCCGGGTGGACGCCCCCTTCGGCATTCCAGCGTGCTCTCCGAGGAGCTTCAGCCAGTGTGCCTCGTGCCTTCCTTCTGCCTCGGCCAAGGCGAGCAGGATCTGGCGTTCTTCGCCGTCACGACGTTGGGCGAGTTCCCGGTAGACGGCGGCTTCGGCTCGCTCGTCGGCCAGGTATTGACGCCACCGCCTGATGTCCGCCGATGTGGGCCGGGCTGGTTGGGGCGGTGTTCCGGATCCGGGGGCGGGGTCCGGAGCGGGGCTCGACGAACCGTGGGATTCCTGGTGCTTCTGCACTTTTTCTCCTGTGCTGGGTGGGGTAGTTGCGGCCCCATTGCACGCCCACTGTACCGCTTATTGGCGCGGATTTTTGGCCGGTATTCCTTAGTTGGAATGTTCGGCATGCCTTAATTTACGAAGGTGCAATCCTCTGCTTTGAGCCTTTCCTTGGGTCCATGTTGGCGGTTGCCTTGACCCTCTTCAGGCACAGTGCTCAGATGGAAGGACAGGGGCGGGGGCCCTCCCCGCACTCGGTCAGCAGGCTGCTTGCCAGCCCACCAGACGGAGGTTGCAGCATGGACACCACCGAACCGCACGCCAACCACCCGGAACGGGAGACCATCGAGTCAGACCCCGCCTACGACTACAGCGAAGACCAGGAAGTCGACGAACCCTGGGTGGAGGAAATCGACGTCCCTGAAGACGACGAGCGGGTTGTCCCCCTGGATGAAACCGAAGAATTCCGCGGGGAAGAAGACGAAGAATTCTAGGACTCTTTTCTTCTAGGCAGGGCCCTCCTCATCGAAGGTGAAATGCCGCTCCAGTCCGGCCGGACGCCCCAGCGCTGCAACAGTCACCGTTAACGTCCTCGACGATGCACACCACCGCGATGGACGCACAGCCTGGGCAAGAGCACGCGCCAGCAGCTGCGCTTCAGGGTGCCGGAACCGGGTCAGGCCACCGTTCAGGAACAGGGTCACAGTCCCACGGACAAGGTCGACGCCGGGAATCACCGGAAGGGTGGGCGCCTCGGATTTGGTGGGGGTCGTTTGAGTTGGGCTGACTACACCTTGGTACGGCAAGGACTGCTCCTTTAGGGAGTGCTCTTGCCCGCTCGGTTGTCTCTGGTCCGGGGCGGGCCGCTTCCTCATCCGAACCACCCGTGAACATGGGGTTGGTGTGTGGCCAGTCGGAGCTTGGCGCCACCTCTCTTGAAGCTGGGACCACTGTACTGGAGGAGTGCTGTCCTGGAGAACTGTGGGTGGGTTGTTGTGGGGCCCGGTGTGCGTGCCAAGGGGTGTCGATGGGGCGCAGAGTGGGCCCCACAACGCGGCGACTCGGGACGGAAAGCGCAACGGCGACGCCGCCGGAAAGGGGCGGCGCCGCCGTCGAACATTACCCGGGGCTGGGCGTCAGCTAGCTGGCGTTGTGGCTGCTGACAGGGTGGGCCTCCAGCGGCAGTTCTTCCGAGACTGCCCCGGCCACGCGCTTGTCCCAAGCGGCCCGGACTCCGGGTTCGGTGGGCGGCGTGAGGAGGGAAATCACGACATAGGCCACGAACGAGGCGGCCAGGCCGTAGTAGATGGGTTCGTTGGCGTAGACGCCATCGACGCTCGGAATGACTCCAATCGCGAACAGAATCAACAGTGCCAGGGTCAATACAGAGCCCACTGCCATGGACCATGCAGCGGCGATACCGGTTCCGCGCTTCCACACCAGGCCGCCGAGAATCGCGACGAGGAGGCCGCCCACCAGGATGTCGTAGGCAATGGTGAGGGCAACAACCACGTCCTGCGCGGCCATGGAGATCAGCACTGCAACGATGCCCAGGCCCAGAACCCAGTAGCGGTTGGCTTTGACGTCGTGCTCAGGGTTTTCGGTGTCGTCGGTGTTGATGTTCTTGCCGAACCAGCTGGCGACGAACGGAACAACATCTGCGCGAGCCACGGTGGCGGCGGCAATAAGGGCGCCGGAAGCCGTGGACATCATGGCCGCAACGGCTGCGGCCATGACCAGGCCGCCGATGCCGATGGGCAGGATGTGCGTTGCCACTTCGGCGTACACTACGTCCTTGCCGAGGTTGGCGACATCGATGTTGGGGAGCGCCACCCGGGCGGCCAAGCCGATCAAGGCACCGGCTACACCGTAAAGGATGCAGTAAACGCCGGCGGTCGCTCCACCCCAGCGTGCAACCTTGGGAGTCTTGGCCGTGAAGACGCGCTGCCAGATGTCTTGGCCGATCAGGAGTCCAAGGGTGTAAACGACGAAGTACGTGATGATCGTCTGGACACCGATGCCGTCGATCTGGAAGAAGCTCGCATCGACGCGCTCACGGATACCATCGAGTCCTCCGGCCGCGTTCATGACGAAGGGGAGCATCAGGAAGAAGATGCCTACGGTCTTGATGATGAACTGGACCTGGTCGGCCAGCGTGATGGACCACATGCCACCGATGGTCGAGTAAACAAGCACAATTGCACCGCCGACGGCGATCGCCATCCAGCGTTCCCAGTCGAAGAGGACTACGAAGATGGTGGCGTATGCGCCGGTGGACGTGGCACAGAGCATGAGGGTGTAGGCGAGCATCACGATTCCGGAGGTCTGCGTGGCCTTGCTGCCGTAGCGAAGGCTCAGCATTTGGGAAACCGTATAGATCTTCAGGCGCTGGATGGTGCCAGCAAAGAGCAAGCTCAGCAGGAGGACGCCGGAGCCGATTGCGACTACCAGCCACATCCCTGAGATGCCGAACTTGTAGCCCAAGCCGACGCCGCCGACCGTGGATGCGCCACCAAGGACAACCGCGGCCATGGTGCCTGTGTAAAGGAAGGGTCCCAGGCGGCGGCCTGCCACCAGGAAGTCGCTGTTGTTCTTGGTGCGGGACTTGCCCCACCAGCCGAATGCAAGCATTGCAAGCAGGTACACCACCACAATGGCGATGTTTATGAACGATGAGTCCATGAGTGGCTCCTTGGAGCTGGTGCACGGAGTTTGGGGGTTTCGACGATACTCCTGGGAAGTGCCGAAGTCTCCGTGCTGATGATGGGAGATTGGGGATCGTGTTGTGCCTCACAGACAACACTTGTTGCCTATGAGGATATGTTGTGATGGGAGTAACAGTCAAGGGGCTTTGGTCATCCTCGGGCTGTTAAGGGCTCCGGAGGCCCGCGGTCCCGCTACTATTGCTGCAATGACAGGGCCCAATGACAGGCCTGAAAGGTTCGTGAATGAAGGCTCTCCCCGTTGAACCAAGCAACGTTCCCGTTGCGATTGGTTCCAGAATCCGCGCAGCCCGCCAGGCGCAGCGGCTCACCATCGAGCAAGTGGCGGACGCGACAGGCCTAACCAAAGGCTTCCTCAGCCGTGTCGAACGCGACCTGACCTCGCCGTCGGTCGCTTCACTTGTAACCCTTTGCCAGGTCTTGTCCGTGTCGGTAGGAGACTTGTTTGCCGCTCCGGAAACGCACCTGACCAGGCGCGACGACGGCCCCCGGATTTCCCTGGGTGGCCAGGGCATTGTGGAGCGCTTGTTAACAGCCCGATCGGAGCGGCGGCTGCAGATCCTTCAGGCCACCATCGAACCGCGGGGTCGTGGTGAAAACGAGCTCTACGCCGTTGACTGCGATGTTGACGTCCTCCATGTGGTGAAGGGACGCATCAAACTGATCCTGACCAACGAGGAGTACGACCTCGAAGAAGGGGACACCCTCTCCTTCCCAGGCAGGGAACCCCATACGTGGGTCAATCCCACGGACGAAACCGTCGAGGTCCTCTGGGTTCTGGTGCCCGCAGCGAGCCGCTAGACCTTCCCGCTGCTCCGCGGTCCGTCCCAGTTGCCCGCCGTTTGCCGTTCGGATTTGGTGAGTGGGCCCTGGAATCCCGTGGCCTGGCCGGGTTCACTGCGTAACGAACCGGGGAGGAGCGTCGCGTGGGAGGCTGAGGACTGCCCGAATTTCTGCAAGCACGCGCTCCGGTTCAAACCAGATGACCTCCGGCGGATACCTCAGCACCAAGAATCCGTTGACCATGGAGGCATTATTCCGTGCAAGGTCATTCCGTAGGGATTTCCTGCTTGAGTGATACGCGAAACCGTCCACTTCCACGATGAGGAAGTCCTCAATGAGAAAGTCGACGCGCCCGATTCCAGGGATCGCTACTTGGGAGTTGAAGGCGATGCCATGAGTGCGAAACAGGTGCTGTGCATCGACCTCCACAATGGACTCCGCACTCAGGTCCAGCTCATTGAGGGCGTCGAGAACAGGCCGCGACCTGTCTCCCCGTAACTGCTCCTTCAGTAGTTCCAATGGCACACCGTGCAAGCGAATCGCCGATGTTGCGATTGCCGTTGATGCGGGTGGTTCCAAGCACGCCATTGCGTGCAGCACGACGTCCTCGACGGCGGCAATGGGGAGAGTGGGATGGGGATCGAACCTGTTGGTTCTGTGTCTGACGAAGCCGAGACCGTGCCCGTGGTTGCAGGCCAAATGGTGGAGATCGGGTGTCTTCCGTAGCCACAGCCCATAATGCGGGGCGGCGCTGGCGCAGGAGACGTGGGCGTTGTGACGGAGGGCCGCTGCCAACTCTGGTTTGTGTTCCCCAAGCATGAAGACGCCCCGCCGAGGCTGTCGTGCCCCTTGGCTTGAAAGGCGTGCGAGATCCGCGCGCGAGTAGCCTGCGGCCAGCAGTTGCCTGGTTCGGGCAACTCCGCCGATTTTCTGGAGGTACTGGAGGGCATCCATCGGGCCAGTTCACATGCTTCCCGTGTCCCGTGAAATGACCAATTTGCCGTATGTGGGCAACGCCGGATGGACGCCCTCTCCCAGTTCGTGCTCCGAGCCGCCGCGCTCCTCCCCGGTTGCCCCCGGATCTCAAACCACCGCCCAAGGGAGGGGCCTGGAAATCCAAGGGTTGCCCGCGGCGTGCCTGGGACAAAAGGGGACGAAGTGGGGAGGAACGAGGCTGGGCGAGGACCAACCGGGGAGGAGCGCGTCGGAAGGTCGGGAAGCAACGCGGGATAGTCAGCCCACGTGGACCCATGGGCGGCGGGTGATGTCCGGCTCAGCCTCACGCAGTACCTCACGGGTCACCGGCGCGATCTCGCCCTCGCCGAAGAACAGGAACCTGCTGAGGTTGGAGATCGGGTTGCCCTCGGTCCAGCGGAAGTAGATGTGTGGCATGAAACCCGTAACGTCGCGGATGTGGAGCAAGACGGCGGCAAGGGTGTTGGGTACGTTGTTGCTGTGGACTTCCAGGATCTTGAAGCCATGCCGTTTCTTGCCCACTACCTGGAGCTCCTGCTCGAAATCTGAGCTGTCTTCAACAATGATCTCGATGAACACCGCATCGCAATCCAGGGGCAGGTGGTTGGCCTGCTGCGCGTGCTGGAGCTTCTCCCGGTAACGCCCGGCGCTGAGGTGTTTAGGCTCATGGGCGATGATCCGGACCGGTCCGTCGACGTTGTTCGCGGTGAATTCGAGTGCAGTCTGGTCCATCTTGATATGAGTGGCACGGAGCTCAAAGGCACGCCGGATCCGCGAAATAAAGCTCACTGCCATGATGCCCAGAATGAAGAGTGCGGCAATCTTCAGGCCGTCCGGACGCTCGATTGAGTTGACCACGGTGGTGTAGATGAAGACCAGGGAAACCAGCCCGAAGCCGATGAACTGTGCCCCTTGTTTCTTTCGCCGCGCGGAAAGTGTCACAGCGATGGAGGCGGAGGTGATCAAGACGAGTACGCCCGTGGCGTAGGCGCCTCCCTGCGCGTTGACGTCGGCTTGGAAAATAATCGTCACGATGAAGGCGATGAGTGTGAAGACCAGGACGAGTGGTCGCAATGCGCGGACCCACGCTGGAGCCATTCCGTAGCGCGGGAGATACCTGGGGACCAGGTTCAGGAGGCCTGCCATGGCCGAGGCTCCGGCAAACCACAGAATAGCGATGGTACTGACGTCGTACACCGTGCCAAATCCGTCGCCCAGGAACTTGTGGGCGAGGAAAGCCAGGGCCCGCCCATCAGCCTTGCCGCCGGGTTCGAATTCCGCGGCTGGGATCAGCATGACGGTGGTGAAGCTGGATGTTATGAGGAACGAGCTCATGATGATGGCGGCGGTGGTCAGGAGCTTGTGGGCGCCCTTGATCCGACCGGATGGCTTGGCTTCAGTGTCGGAGGGGTCTCCCTTGATCTGCGGCATGACTGCGACGCCGGTCTCGAACCCGGAGAGGCCAAGGGCCAGCCGTGGGAACACCAGCAGCGCAAGGGCAATCATCAGGATGGGATCACCGTGGGATGTGTTCAGTGCGGTCCACCAGTCCGAGATGACCCGGGACTCCGTGAAGACATGGCTGATGGAGACGATGACGACCACAAGGTTCAGTGCCAGGAAGGCGCCAACCAGGACGACGGCCACGTTGATGGCTTCCTTGAATCCGCGCAGGAAGACGATGCCCAGTCCTGCAATGAGGGCCAGCGTGATGACAACCTGCTGGCCTTCCAGGAAGTGCGGAGCAAAGGGGTTCTCAATGAGGTGGGCGGTCGCGTCGGCGGCGGAGAGGGTAATGGTGATCATGAAATCCGTGGCCGCAAAGCCGAGGAGTGCCAGGACGAACAACTTGCCACCCCATCGAGGAAGCAAGCGCTCGAGCATGGCAATGGAACCCTCGCCCCGAGGACTTTCCCTGGCAACGCGACGGTATACAGGCAGTGCGCCAGCCAGGGTGACGAAGACCAGCAGCAGTGTGGCCAGTGGCGACAGTAATCCGGCAGCCAGGGCCGCGATCGCTGGCTGATAGCCCAGTGTTGAGAAGTAATCCAGGCCCGTAAGGCACATGACCTTCCACCAGGCCTGCGGTTTGTGGGCTTCAGCAGGCTTTCCGTGGGGACCCTGCCGCTTGCCCGAGGTATCCGGCATTCCTTCAAGCAGCCATGTTTTGAGGTGGAATGCGCTTTTGTGCCGGTCGGCAGGGTCGGCCGGCGGCCTCGTCAGGGTGGTCACGTTGTCCTTCCGGGCAGCAGTGTGCTGCTCACGCAAGGAGCGTATGGCCGCCTCCAGCGCACGGACCCCGGTTTTTATGGAATCTTTACGCCTGATGTGACCGGCATCTCATAGGGGCTCGAACTTCAAGAGAACTTGTAAACAGATGATGCTTATTAGGAAACTTTGAGTGTATGATGGGTGTCACACAGTTACTGATTCATCTCGACCTATCCACTAAGGAGTGGCGCATTTTGGAAGAGCTCCGTATTGAGGCCAACGGGAACCTTGGTCCCATCGATTCGTCACGCATCCCGCGCTACGCCGGTGCTGCCACCTACGCCCGCCTGCCCCGCCTGGACCAGGTCTCCAAGGCTGACGTCACGGTTGTTGGCGTGCCCTTTGACTCCGGCGTTTCCTACCGCCCCGGCGCCCGCTTTGGCGCGAACCATGTGCGTGAAGCCAGCCGCCTGCTGCGCCCGTACAACCCTGCCTGGGATGTCAGCCCGTTCGAGAACATCCAGGTGGCGGATGCCGGTGACATGGCGGTAAACCCGTTCAACATCAACGAGGCCATCGAGACCATCCAGCAGAACGCCCTGGACCTTACGGCCAACGGCAGCAAGGTCGTCACCCTGGGCGGCGACCACACCATCGCCCTTCCGCTCCTGAGGGCAGCAGCAGAGCGCGCCGGTGAGCCAGTGGCCATGCTCCACTTCGACGCACACCTGGACACCTGGGACACCTACTTCGGGGCGGAGTACACGCACGGAACGCCGTTCCGCCGCGCAGTGGAAGAAGGCATCCTGGACACGGAGGCCATCAGCCACGTGGGTACCCGCGGTCCGCTGTATGGCAAGAAGGACCTCGACGACGACCACCGCTTTGGCTTCGGAATCGTCACCTCCGCTGACGTCTACTACCAGGGCGTCCTGGAGACGGTGGCCAAGATCCGCGACCGCATCGGAAACCGTCCGCTGTACATTTCGGTGGACATCGACGTCCTGGATCCGGCGCATGCGCCCGGTACGGGTACACCCGAAGCCGGCGGCATCACCAGCCGGGAGCTGCTTGAGATCATCCGTGGCTTCCGCGGCATGAACCTCGTTGGTGCGGACATTGTGGAAGTTGCCCCCGCTTATGACCACGCCGAAATCACCGGTGTCGCCGGCAGCCACGTTGCTTACGAACTGGTAACCCTCATGGCGGACAATGCCGTGGAAGGTGACCGCCACGGTGCTCCCAACGGCTACGCCCAGCAGGCCCTCGGTGCACGCATCGCAGAACTCGCCCAGGCAACCGGCACCGCGGGAGAGACGCGATGATCGATTTCGATCCTGGCACTGCCGCGCCAACGCGCGGTACCGATCAGCGCAACGGTGGGGACCTCGTCGTCGAGACCCTTGAAGCGCTGGGTGCGAAGACGGTCTTCGGTATCCCCGGGCAGCACGCTTTGGGTCTCTTCGACGCCATGGGCCGCGGGAACCTGCACTTCGTGTCTTCGCGCGTGGAGAACAACTCGGCGTTTGCGGCCGACGGTTACTCCCGCGCCACCGGCGAAGTAGGCGTGCTGTTCCTGTCCACCGGTCCGGGTGCGCTCACCTCCCTTGCTGGTTTGCAGGAGGCTTATGCCACCGGCGTTCCGATGGTGGTTATTGCCAGCCAGATTCCGCTTGAGGGCTTGGGCGCGCGCCGCAAGGGTATGCTGCACCAGTTGGATGACCAGAAGGCTTCGGCTGCGAACGTCACCAAGAGCCAGCGCCTGATCCAGCATGCCTCGGGGATCCCGTCGGCCATCCAGGACGCCTGGACCGAGGCGATTTCCTCGCCGCAGGGTCCGGTGTGGATCGAGATTCCGCAGAACGTCCTGCTGGATCCGATCATGGTCCCGCCGGTGGAGGACGCGCTCGCCGAGGCAGCAGACAACCCGCCGCGCGTCGAGCTGATCCGCGAGGCCGTGAAGTGGCTTTCGACGGCGGAACGTCCGGCGATCATCGCAGGCGGCGGTACGCGCCGTGGCCGGGCTGAGAAGTCGCTGCTCTCCATTGCCGAGCAGCTGCGTGCTCCCGTCATTTGCACCCCTGGCGGCAATGGTGCGTTCCCGTGGAAGCACGAGTTGTCGTTGCAGTCGTGGATCGAGGACCGGTACATGACCGATGTCCTGGAAGACGCCGACGTGCTTATCGTGATCGGTTCATCCCTCGGTGAAGTGACGTCCAACTACTTCACGTTCGAACCCCGCGGCCGCATCATCCAGATCGACGCCGAACCTCGCGTCCTCGAATCCAACCGGCCAGGCTTGGGCATCCGTGCCGACGCCGGCCAAGCCCTGGCAGCCTTGGACGAGGCACTGGCAGCAGCTGGTGCCGCGGACACTGTGAAGCGGTCATGGCACGGCACCAGCCCGGAGGACGTGGTCAGGGAATCCCTGGCCAAGGTCAAGGCACGCCTGGAATCCCAGGACCTGGCCAAGGAACTGAAGTTCATGGCCGATATCCGTGAAGCCGTCCCCGCGGACATGCAAACCTTCTGGGACATGACCATCTCCGCGTACTGGGCCTGGAGCTGCTGGGACGCCCGCGAAGGCCAGTTCCATTCCGCCCAGGGTGCTGGTGGCCTCGGCTACGGCTTCCCGGCGGCAATCGGAGGTGCCGTCGGCCTGGAAACCGCCGGCAAGCCCGGCAGGGTGCTCGCCGTTTCCGGTGACGGTTCCTCGATGTACTCCATCTCCGAACTTGCCACGGCGAAGCAGCACAATATCCCGGTCACCTGGCTGATCGTGGACGACGGCGGCTACGGCATCCTCCGCGAATACATGGTGGGTGCTTTCGGCAAGGCCACGGCCACTGAGCTGGCACGCCCGGACTTCGTGAAGCTGGCAGAGTCGTTCGGTGTTCCGGCTCGGCGGGTTTCCCCGGAGGAAGTGGGGGACGCGCTCAAGGAGTCATTCGAGGCGGATGGCCCCAACGTCGTCGTGGTTGAGACGCTGCTGAAGATGTTCGGTCCCACCCACCTGGACGACTAAACGGATCACTAAACAACCAAATCAATCAGCCCCCGTACGGAACGCCGTGCGGGGGCTGACTGCGTTGTAGGGCCTGCCCTGCGCCCCAAAACCTTGGATTCGGACGCGAAGCAGGCCCCGCAACAACTGCGTGTTCAATCTTCTTTAGTTTCCCAAAGCAATCAATATGAGTTATAGTTGCTCTAGGCAAACAAAAAAGGGGTGTTTTCCATGTCCGTCGGTTCTGCCACAGCAACCGATCTTGTGCATCAAATATTCGATCTCCAGCGCACCCTGCGCTGCGTGGTGACCGCCCACATGGCCCGCGTTCCCGACGTCGGGATGGCTGTCCAAGGCGTCATGCGCTTCATCGGCGAGGGGGAGACCCGGGCAACGGCACTAGCTGCGCGCTTGGGTGTCAGTGCTCCGGTCCTGAGCAGGCATGTCGCCGAACTCGAGGAACTTGGCTTCGTCGCAAGGCGGCCTGATCCTGCGGACGGCAGGGCCCAGCTGCTTGCCCTAACGGAGGATGGCGCGGCGAAGCTGCGCGAGGTCGAAGAACAACGCAGTGTGAGGCTGCGGGATTACCTGGCGGATTGGAGCGAGGCTGACGCCCTCGAGGCCTCCCAGGTCATCAACAAACTCACGACCTCCCTCAAGGACTCAATCCGGGCAACGGCGGCCGGCTCCACTACAACGACTCACACAGCTTAGGAGCCACGCATGGCCACACCAGTTCAGAATGCCGCCTCGGGGCAGGCCGTCGGGCGCAATACGCCGGGAATCGACACAGCCGCCGCACCCATGACGCATCGGCAAATCATGGAAGCCCTCACGGGTCTCCTCGCGGCCTTCTTCACGGCGATCCTCAGTAGCACGATTGTCGCCAACGCGCTGCCAACCATCATGTCCGAACTGAAGGGCACGCAGACCGATTTCGCGTGGGTCATCACCGCCGCCTTGTTGGCGAACGCGGCCACGACGCCCATCTGGGGAAAGCTCGCTGACCTCTTCGACAAGAAGCTCCTGGTCCAGCTGAGCATCATTATTTTCGTGGCGGGCTCCGTCATGGCCGGCTTGTCCGAGACGATTCCGCTGCTGCTTACTGCGCGTGTCATCCAAGGCATCGCAATGGGTGGCCTCACCGCACTGGCCCAGGCAATCATCGGTTCCATGATTCCGCCGCGGGATCGTGGCAAGTACTCCGGCTACATGGGTGCCGTGATGGCAGTGGGCACTGCCGGGGGCCCGCTGCTGGGTGGCTTCATTGTGGACAGCCCGCTCGGCTGGCGCTGGACGTTCTTCGTCTGCGTACCACTGGCTGTGGTTGCGCTCATCCTGCTTCAGGTGACCTTGAAGATCCAGCACGTCAAGCGTCCCGCCAAGATCGACTGGCTCGGCTCCATCCTCCTGACTTCGGGCGTGAGTCTGCTCCTGATCTGGGTTTCCTTCGCCGGCAACCCGGACTACTACGATTGGTTCTCCTGGCAGTCAGCGCTCATGGTGGGCGGTGGCGTAGCGCTGCTGGCGCTCCTGGTGCTGGTGGAAACCAAAGTCGCCCAGCCGATCATTCCGCTCAAAATCATCTCCGAGCGCACCACGGCACTTGCCATCATCGCGTCGATCGCGGTCGGTATCGCCATGTTTGGTTCGTCCACGTTCCTGGGCCAGTACTTCCAGGTGGCCCGTGGAGCCACGCCGACTGAGGCAGGGCTGCTCACGTTGCCAATGATCGCCGGCAACCTTATTGGTTCTGTGGCATCGGGCATCCTGATCAGCCGCTTTGGGAAATGGAAGCGGTTCCTGATCGGCGGCTCCGTGCTCCTGATCGGCGGCCTCGCTTTCGCCGGCACGATGGACCACACCACGGAACTCTGGATCGTCGCCATCTACACCGGTGTGTTCGGCCTCGGCCTGGGCATGCTGATGCAGAACCTGGTACTCGCCGTGCAGAACACAGTCCAGGCCAAGGACATCGGTACCGCCAGTGCGTCCGTTGCATTCTTCCGCTCTGTGGGTGGGGCAATCGGCGTGTCGGTCCTTGGGGCCATCATGTCCAACCACGTGAAGGACCTGGCAGTTGAAGGGATGGCCGCCGCCGGTATTCCGGTCCAGGGTGGTGGGTCCGGTGCCAGCATGGACCTGGCCGATATGCCAGCGCCCATCGCGGACATCATGCGCGCCGCATACGGCGACGCCACCGCCCAGATCTTCCTGATCTCGGCGATCATCAGCGTGGTGGCACTCCTGGCTGTGCTGTTCATCAAGGAACGCCCGCTGCGGCGCACTGTTGACGCGGCGCCGGAGAAGGAAACCGTCCCGGCCGGGACCCGTGATGCTGCCAATCCCTTGGACACATCGACTCTGGATACAGCTTCCCTGGATTCCGCTTCTTTGGATACCGCTGACGCCCCTGCCGCTCAGCCGGGAACGTTCGACGACGGCGCAAGCCGCCTTAATGCCGGGCGTCGCCTTCCAGGTCGCCTCCAGGAGAGGGGCGAGGGTCCGGGCTCGGACTCGGGATCCGATCTTGACCTCGAATTCGCGCGGATCCTGACCCAGGAACGCTCCCAGCCAGTTGCGGACGTCAAGGAATTGCAGGAACAACTGTCCCGCACCCAGTACGTCCTGGCCGAACAGCAATTGCAGCTGAGCCGGGCCAACGTTGAGCTGCAGGCCCGTTTGCGCGAGCAGCAGACGGTCGCGGAGCAGCAGGCCCGCACTGCCAGCGAACTGTCCGCCCTCCGCAAGGAGATCAAGCGCGAACGCAGGCAGCAGGAGCGAATGGCGTTGCTCCTCCTTCAAGGCGTCCAAGCGCGGGAAGCACGGCCGGACCACGGCAAGCACGCGGGCTAGTACAGCTAGACATCACGGATCCTGCCCTCGTTCGAAACTCCTGCCGTACTACGCGGGGTGTGGCGAACAACGGCGGGACCAAAAGCGCCGGCTGGGTGACCAGCCGGCGCTTTCGTTGCGTGCAGCGGCTGATCCGGCTGCGGTGCCTGCGCCAGCGGGAGCACATCCGACACGCGAAATACTCCGCTGGGATGATCTTTTCCCTAGGTTGTTTCGCCGAGGCAACGGATTTCGTAGAGTAGGGAGGCTAATACTGTCAGCCCTTGCTGCAACACTTCTCTTACTTCATTCACGCACTCTTTCTAAGGACCCGTGGGCATGCTTGTCACCCTTATACGGCGCTACTCCAAGCCGTATTTGCCGCAGATAGTGGCCGTCCTCATATTCCAGTTGGCGTCCACTATTGCCACGCTCTACCTCCCAAGCCTCAACGCCAAAATCATTGACGAGGGAGTATCCCGCGGCGACACCGATTTCATTTGGCGCACCGGCGCAATGATGCTCGCCGTTGCCCTCGGCCAGGTGCTCACCGCTATCGCTGCGGTGTACTTTGGTGCGCGGACAGCGATGGCGATCGGTCGTGACCTCCGGCGCAGTGTCTACCGTCAAGTGAGCAGTTTTTCCGCACAGGACGTGAACCGTTTTGGTGCTCCTACGCTGATCACACGAGGCACCAACGATGTCCAGCAGGTTCAGATGCTGGTGCTGATGGGCCTGAACTTCATGGTCTCAACACCCATCATGTGCGTGGGTGGCATCATTATGGCCCTCCGCGAGGACCTGAGTTTGTCGTGGCTGGTCTGGGTTTCGGTACCCATTCTGGTGGCAGTGGTGGGCTACCTCGTGGTCCGGTTGATGCCGCTGTTCCGGTCAATGCAGACCAAGATTGATGCCATCAACGGTGTGCTCCGTGAGCAAATCATTGGTATCCGGGTCGTCCGTGCCTTTGTGCGCGAACCTTACGAGGCCAAGCGCTTCGGTGATGCCAACCAGGACCTCACCGCGGTCTCGGTGAAGATCGGCAATCTCTTTGTCCTGATGTTCCCGGCCATCGGCATGATCCTGCACTTGTCTACTGCCGCGGTGCTGTGGTTCGGCGGTCAGCGTGTGGACTCCGGCGACATGCAGGTGGGATCCCTTACGGCTTTCCTTCAGTACCTGTTGCAGATTCTGATGGCGGTCATGATGGGCACGTTCATGGCCATGATGATTCCCCGTGCGTCCGTTTGTGCAGACCGCATCGGCGAGGTATTGGACGTAGAGCCTTCCATCCACAATCCGGTTTCCCCTGTGGTTCCGGCCGAGAAGAAGGGACGCGTGGAGTTCCGCGATGTCACCTTCAAATACCCCGGGGCCGAGGCTCCTGTGCTGAGCAACATTTCCTTTACCGCGGAGCCGGGCAAGACCCTGGCCATCATCGGTTCCACAGGCGCAGGCAAGACCACCCTGGTCTCCTTGCTGCCGCGGCTTTACGACGTCGCCTCAGGCAGTGTCCTGCTCGACGGCATTCCTGTCACCGAGCTGGATGCCTCGGAGATCACCAGCCGTGTCTCAGCTGTGCCGCAGAAGCCGTACCTTTTCTCCGGGACCATCGAGCACAACCTGCGCTTTGGCAAGCCCGAGGCTACCGACGAGGAACTGTGGGAGGCGCTGGAAACGGCGCAGGCCAGGGGCTTTGTTGAGGAAAAGTCATCAGGGCTGGACCGTCGCATAGCCCAGGGCGGCACCAACGTTTCCGGTGGCCAGCGGCAGCGCCTTTCCATTGCCAGAGCCCTGGTGACCAAGCCGAATGTCTATCTTTTTGACGATTCCTTCTCCGCTTTGGACGTCGCCACAGATGCCAGGCTCCGTAAAGCGTTGAAGGCCAAGACCCGGGACGCAACGGTCATCATCGTCGCCCAGCGTGTCTCCACCATTGCAGACGCGGACGAGATCCTGGTCCTGGATAACGGCCGCATCGTGGATCGCGGAACGCATGATGAACTCCTGGAGACCTCGCCGACGTACCAGGAAATCGTTGAATCCCAGCTGAGTGTAGAGGAAGTCGCATGAGCGAGCAGGACCAGCAGAAGAAGCGTGGCTGGGCTGCCAAGGCAGAAGCCGCAAAGAATGCCAAGGCTACGGCAGAGGCGGAAGCGGCAACCGAGGTGCTTGACGATGACGTGGTGGATGAGGAGTACGTCCCGTCCGAAGCCGATGGCGGTATGTTCGGCAATCTTCCAGCCAAGAAAGCCAAGGAGTTCTGGCCATCCGCCAAGCGCCTCATGGGCCTGTTGAAGCCTGAGAGTCTCGGCGTCTACATCGTGATCGGCCTTGTGGTGGTCTCGGTGGTCCTGAACGTGATTGCGCCCAAGATTCTGGGCAGTGCGATGGACGTGATCTTCGGCGGCGTCATGGGCAAACAGCTCCCGCCGGGCGTCTCGCAGGAACAGTTCGTAGAGCTCATGCGTCAGCAAGGCCAAGAGAACTTTGCGGACATGGTCTCCAAGATGGAACTCACCAACGGGATCAATTTCCCCAAGCTGACGTTCCTCATTTCGATCGTCCTCCTGATGTACTTTGTGGCCAACATCTTCCTGTGGGCACAGGGCTGGCTGCTCAACAGGATTGTCATGCGAGTCATCAAGCAGCTCCGTAATGACGTCCAGGCAAAGCTCAACAGGCTCCCGCTGAACTACTTCGACACCCGTCAGCGCGGCGACATCCTTTCCCGCGTCACCAACGACGTCGACAATGTCCAGCAGGGCCTCCAGCAAGCGTTCGCACAGTTGGTGAGCTCCGTGCTCACCGTTGTGGGAATCACCGTGATGATGTTCATCGTGTCCTGGGAACTGGCACTGATCGCGTTGATCGCCTTGCCGCTTTCCGGCGTCATGGCCGGCTTCATTGGTGCCAAGAGCCAGAAGCTCTTCGCTGCGCAGTGGAAGAACACCGGTTCGCTGAATGGACAGATTGAGGAGTCCTTCTCAGGGCATGACCTGGTGAAGGTGTTCGGGCGCGATGCTGACATGCTGGTGCGCTTCGATGAACGCAACGAGGCCTTGTACAAGGCGTCCTTCGGCGCCCAGTTTGTTTCGGGTGTTATTTTCCCGGCCATGAACTTCGTGTCCTACCTGTCCTACGTCGGAATTGCCGTGGTTGGTGGCCTGCGGGTTGCCTCTGGCTCCATGAGCCTTGGCGACGCCACGGCCTTCATCCAGTACTCGCGTGAATTCACCCAGCCTCTGGGCCAGATTGCCGGCATGGCGAACATGCTGCAGTCCGGTGTCGCCTCGGCAGAGCGCGTCTTTGAGTTCCTCGACGCCGACGACGAAGTTGAAGAGACGGGTACCCGCCACCTGCCAGCCAAGACCGACGGCCACGTGGAGTTCGAGCATGTCTCGTTCAGCTACGTGGAGGATAAGCCCCTCATCGAGGATCTCTCCTTCAGTGCGGAGCCTGGCCACACGGTGGCGATCGTCGGGCCTACGGGTGCTGGAAAGACCACACTGGTGAACCTTGTCATGCGGTTCTACGAGCTCAATGCCGGACGCATCACCCTGGACGGCGTGGACATCAAGGATCTCAGCCGCTCCGAGCTCCGGTCCAAGGTGGGCATGGTGTTGCAGGATGCCTGGCTGTTCGGCGGAACCATCTACGACAACATCAAGTACGGCAACCTGGATGCCACCGAGGAACAAATCATGGAGGCTGCCAAGGCCACCTACGTGGACCGCTTCGTGAGAGCCCTTCCGGACGGTTATCAGACGATCATCGACGAAGAAGGCAACAACGTCAGCGCCGGTGAGAAGCAGCTCATCACCATCGCACGTGCGTTCGTTTCCGATCCGTCGCTGTTGATCCTTGACGAAGCTACGAGCTCGGTGGATACGCGTACCGAGCTGCTGCTGCAGAAGGCAATGGCCGCGCTCCGCACCGACCGGACGAGTTTCGTGATCGCCCACCGTTTGTCCACCATCCGCGATGCTGACACCATACTTGTCATGGAGAACGGGCAAATCGTGGAGCAGGGCAATCACAGCCAGCTGCTTGCGCTCCAAGGCGCCTACTACCGCCTGTACATGTCCCAGTTTGCCGGTGAGGAAGAGACCGCCGTGGATGACTCGACGGCGGTGCACAGCTGAGCGCGAATTCCCTGAGCACCGGGTTGCACTCCCAGGATTCCGTTGACCCCCAGCGCATCGAGGTACTCGTACCTATGCGCTGGGGGGACATGGACGCGTACGGGCATATCAACAATGTGCAGATCGTACGCATGCTGGAAGAAGCCCGAATCGCGGCTTTCGGACCACCACGGGGTGCCGGCCTTCCGGGTATGGAACCGCCTGCGGCCCTCTTCAATGACGTTGAAGAGGGCACCATGACGTTGGTTGTGGAGCACAAAGTCCGTTACGTGAGGACTTTGGAATACCGCAACATCCCGGCCTTGGTGGAGATTTGGGTTGGCGCCATCAAGGGTGCCAGCTTTGATCTTCACTACGTCATCAAGGACCCCGTTACAAAGGAAGACTGTGTCAAAGCCACTACGCACCTGGCCTTCGTGGCAGAAGCGACCGGCAGGGTCCTCAGGCTGACTCCGGACCAGAAGGAAAAGCTGGAGCGTTACCGCGCGTAGAGTTTCACCATGAAACTTGAAATCGCCGTGGTGAGCGCGACGGGTGCCGGTACGGCCGCATCCGAAGGTGCCGATCGGATTGAGCTCTGCAGCAGCCTGGAACTTGGTGGCATCACGCCAAGCCAGGGACTACTTGAGGCCAGCATGGAACATGTTGACGGACGCCTGGAGATCCACGCTCTGGTGCGGTGCCGCCCCGGCGATTTCCACTACTCCGCCTCGGATGTGGACACGATGGTGCACGAGGTACGCCACTTGCTGGCTCAGGGCGCCCACGGAGTAGTGGTGGGCGCCCTGACCGCGGAGGGCGACGTCGACGTTCATGCGGTTCAACGCCTGGTGGATTCTGCCCGGGACGCCAGCCCGGATGCGCAGTTGACCTTCCACCGCGCGATCGACCAATCACGGGATCCCATGGCCGCCCTTGATCATTTGCTGGAGCTCGGCTTCACCAGGGTACTTACGTCGGGCCACGAGGCCACAGCAGGTGCAGGCCTTCCCACCCTGTCCGAGATGGTGGAGCGGGCCGGGGGAGCCCTGGAGATCATGGCAGGAGGGGGCTTGCAGCTTGGCGATATCCCGGCGATGCACGCAGCCGGCCTCTCCGCAGTTCATATGTCCGCCAAGAGAACCGTCTCTACGCTGGGTCAACGAACCATTTCCCTTGGCACGCAGGACGGTGCCGACCCCACCGCTTACACCGTTACTGACCGGGAAACGGTCCGCATGGCGCGAGCGGAGATCAACGCGCTGGAACTCGGTGCTCCTCCGGCATAGTTTCCACCGCTGGGGTCAGCCTCCCCACATTGCCTGGTTCAGGGGAGTTACCGTCATGCTTTCGAGCCGTGCGGTTCCTCCTTCTGCGAAAACCGAGATGTTGGTCGCCCCAGCGCTTGGAAAGATCTGGTCCGTGATGGTGGTCAGGCCGTCCTGGGCGAAGAGCTCCACGGATGCACGATCAACGTACAGGCGCAGGCGTAGCCGGCCGTCGATCAACTCCACGCGCGGGTCCTCTACTGAACTGAAGGCTGGATGGAATCCCTCGTTGCCCGAGTTGGTCCTGTCGATGGAGAGCCGCTTCGTGGAGGGAACGTAGCCAATCCGGGTTGTTTCGGTTCCGTTATCGAGGACTTTCACGCCAAACGCCGATGCCGTCCCCGGAGAGAATTCGGCGTCAACCTGGACCACGTCACCGGTGATGGGGAGTGTGGTTGTTCCGGGCGTGATGTCCTGGGCCGGCGCAGTATATGCGGCCGCCGTGTTCTTCAACGCCTCGGCCTGGGACACCACCTGCTGCCGCAGCCGCGGACCCGCGGATGTCTGGGTTAGTACCACTTCTCGCGGCAACGCCATGGTTCCGCGCCATGTGGTGGTGGGAGTGTCCTGACCGTAGTCCCAGTTGTTCATCCAGCCCAGCATGATCCGCTTGCCGCCTGGAGCATTGTTGAAGGACACCGTGGCGTAGTAGTCCCTGCCCCAGTCCAGCCAATCGTGCTGCTCGAGGTAGGAGGCATCCGAGGAAACGAATTCGTCGGCGAGGATGTGTCCCCAGCCGCCGCGGTTGTTGTCCACGATCTTGATGGTGGCCTGGCTGCCTTTGTAGGCGCTGACGTCCCAGGCTTTCCACTCCAGATTTTCGGAGTCATTGCCGGTGGCGGTACGAACTGTCTGACCATTGACCACAAGGTTCACGGTGGTTTCGGCGCTCCTGGGCTTCGCCGGCTCTGAACCCAACACCATGTTGTCCAGTGTCAGATGGCCCCATGGGCCGGTTGCGTTGTCCACAATCCGGATGCGGGCGATCTGGCCGTACCATGGGGAAACGTCCCAGTTCTGCCAGTTCAGGTCGCCCGAATTCGAGCCAGTTGCGGTACGAACCGGCACGCCTCCCACCAGCAGTTCAACCTGGAGTTCCCCGTTGGTTCGGCTGCCGCCGCCTAGGAGGAAGCCGATGTTGGTGTTGGTCAGGTAGAACTCGGGGGACGTGATGGTGCCGACGTTGTTGTCCTGGTACGGGCCGCCTTCGAAAGTGTTGATCCGTTTTCCGATGGCGAATTCACCGCCCGACGACGAGGGGTTCAGTGCCGCCTGGAAGTCGCCGGTAAGCTGCCAGCCGGCTTGCGTGAGTGTCCCGGGGTAGTCGAAGCCGTCGAATAGCAGGTACCCCGGAGGGGCTTGGTTTCCCGATTGCTTTCCGATTTCCTGGGGGTGCTTTCCGCCGCCGGCGAGGAAGTTCAGGTAGTCCTTGTCCAACGTAAACGGTGCTGATTCCATAGTGCCCACGGGTGCATCGCCACCGTGGAAGCCGTTGACGAACCCGGTGCCGATGGTGCCAGTAACCGCCATTTGCCCTGAAAGAGTTCCCGAGGCGGGGGCGCTTCCCCAAGGCCCGGAACTGTTTGACGGATCGTTCTGGACGTTCCAGCCGCTGTAATTGCCACCATTGAAGCCGGCAAGAAGGTTTCCCGGAGGAAGCTGGCTGGCGGGAGCGATATTCTCGGCGGTGAAGGAAGTGCCGTTGAAGGTTCCTACGAAGTATTGTCCGCCGCTGCCGCCGGCCACGGCTCCGGGGTTGATATTCACAGAGAGGACCCACTTGACGTTGTTTGGATCTCCGTCGACGGCGAGGGGGAACAGATCAGGGCATTCCCACTGTCCTCCGGTGGCATTTGCCGGACCGAAGTCATCCAGATAGTTCCATTGCTTCAGGTCGTTGCTCTTATAGAAGAGGACGCGGTGTTCGTCAGCTTCAACGGCTGCCATGACCCAGTAGTCCGGACCGGTGGGGGAGTCGTACCAGAAGACCTTGGGGTCGCGGAAGCTGGACGTGTTCCTGTTCAGGACCGGATTGTTGCCGTACTTGGTCCAGGTCTGCCCGTCATCGGTGCTGAAGGCCAGCGACTGTGCTTGTTTACCGGCGAGGGTTGGGTGGGCCGCGGTGTAATTGCTCGTATAGATGGCCACCAACGGCGGATTTTGGAGGGTCCCGAGTCCGCTGGTGTTCTGGGTGTCCACCACGACGGATCCCGAAAAGATTTCCTCGATCACCTGGCCGGATCCGTTGAAACCCCGTGGGATAGCGAGTGGTTGTTCCTCCCAATGGATCAGGTCGGTGGAGGATGCGTGGCCCCAGCTCATGTCTCCCCACCGTGTTCCGTTGGGGTTGTACTGGTAATACATGTGGTATTTGCCGTTGTGGAACACGAGTCCATTGGGATCGTTCATCCAGTTCGCTTCCGGCGTGTAGTGCAGGTATGGCCGGTATTGCTGGGTGGCCGGATCCGGGTCGGTGGCCTGCGCGGTGGCGGCAACGGAGAATGAGGCAGCGGTGAGTGCCACGGCCGCCCCGATCGACATTAGGGCTTTGGCGCGTCTTGTCATCGTTGACAGACCTTTCGTCAAGGGCTTGCGTTTCAGGATGACGACGGCGGACCCGCCTTGTGGGGCGACGCCCGCCGTCGTGCTATTCGCTATTCATATTCATGTCGTGCGATGACGCGGCGCAGCTATGGCGTTGCCCTGAAGGCGTAGTTGGACGCGTACCGGACCACCTGATTGCTGTCGCCGCTGTCCAGCACCTTGGATCCGGAGGTTGATGCATCCAGGACTACGGTGTGCACGGCAATGGCCGAGACGGTGTTGTTGGTGGCGATGTAGTTGTTGTTTCCGGAAGCCACCAGGATGATGGTGGGCGTCTGCCCCGACGGCGTGACCGAACCCGAAGCGACGTCGTAGCTGAAGTGGTTTCCAGTAACCGTGTTGTTGCTGCCCGCTATGTGCACCAGGCCGAACAGATCGTCCAACCCGTTGTTGTAAGGCTTGAGGGGATCGAATGGTTCCATCTGGCGCAGGAAGTGATTTGCTCCAATGAGGTTTTCGGTGCAGCTTCCCTCGAAGTTCACCATGCCGGGGTAGAACGCATGGAAGCGGTTGGACGTAATGGAGGAGCGGGTGCAGTCCTTGAAGTGCACGCTGCTCTTGCCCCGGGGGAAGACGTTGTTGCCCGTGACCAGCAGGCCCATGTGCCCCTCGGCGAAGATCGAGAATCCCACGAAACCGGCACCAATGAGGTTGTCGGTGACCTTCGAGGCCTGGCCCGATCCTGTCAATTCCACGCAGGAGCCACATTCAGCAAGGAAGTTGCTGCTGACGCTCAGGGCATCTGTATCCCTGACAACAAGCCCATGCTCCAGGTACACCATTCCCATGCGCTCCACCCGGCAGGAATCGTTGGCGGAATCGAAGCGGATGCCCGTTTTCCCATTGGTGTAGTCGTTCTCGTTGGAGCCGAAGGAGACGCCATCAAGGCAGAAGTTCTCGAACACCACTGCGCTAATCCGTGGATCACCTGTGCGGTAGACCCGGAAGGCGTCCGTGTTCCCGTCAGTATTTTCCACCCTGACGCGGCTGGCGCCAGGGTTGATCTCGTGCCAGCCCGATGTGTTGCCGGCGTTGTAGCGGATGCTCAACGAGGTGAAGCCATGGCCCGATCCCCGGATGGTCAGGAAGCTGATGTCCACATTCACCCTGGTCTTCAAGGAGTAGTCTCCCGGCGGGATGTAGATGACAGCACCGGGCTTGGACGCCTGGCTGGTCTGCTGGCTCTTGATGTCAGCGATGATGCTGTTGATGATGAGCCCGATGTCGTTGTACGGGGTAGCGGACGGATTCCCTGGAACGCTCCAGGTGGTGACGTCGTAGACGGTGGTCAAAGCTGGTTCTCCTCACATCGTTGGGGGACTGAACTGTGCTGCTTCTCTTCAAGTGCGTCCGGAACCGCCGGCGCCGTGCTCTGCATGCTCGCTCGTGCCTCGCTTAGCCGCATGCTGCCGCACGCCTCCGGCGGTTCCGGGTGTTTCTACAGACGGGTGCTCTATAGACGGTTGCTTTACAGGACGCCGATAAGGTGGCGGTGCCCCCGCGGCTGAGTGCCGGCGTCGGGCGTTGCGACCACCGGCCCTGGCGCCGCGGCAGCAGCGCTGCCCGTGGCCGCCACAGCAAAGGCAACTGCTGCCGATGCCGTGAAAGCGCGGAGCAGGCTTCGTCGGCTGATGTCCGGGACGGGTTTCATACTTTCTCCAGTGAATAGGGTCACCAAGCGTGGACGCTGGTGAGAGATGGGAAGGGACCGCCCTAAGGGTGGAGACCGGTGGACGGGAAGAACAGGCATCAAGAACACGCGTCGCCCTAAAGAACAGGCGTGAGCGGAAGGGGCACAGCGGGTCCCAAAACCTGCCGCATCAGCCAAAATATGCCAAAACGGTTTATCTGCCTGCGACGATGACTTTAGAGCTGGGCCATCCAGCTCGTCAAGATCCCGCACGAGCCAAAATGTGACGCTTGACATACCCGGGAAAACGCGCCTATGGTGTTGCCAAGTCGTTTTGGCAAAACGATTCTCCACTCCACAAAAATCTTTCAATCCCGTTCCAAGAGAAAGTCGACAGCGATGTCCACTCGAAAGACCATCTCCAGGCTCGTCACACTCGGCGGCCTCTGCACTGCCGTCGCACTCGCAGCTACGGGTTGCGGTGCCGGGGGCCCCGCACCCACATCCGGAAGCGCGTCCAGCACTGTCAACGTCCTGGTGGAAGCAGGCGGCCACGCCGAGCTCACGGGCGTTGCCGAGCAATGCAAGAAGGACACCGGCCTCAACGTCAACTTCGTCGAACTGCCCTATGACGGCATGTTCAACCGGCTCTCCAGCGAGTTCTCCTCCGGCAACGTTTCCTTCGACGTTGCCGCATTGGACTCCGTCTGGCTCCCCAGCTTCAAGGATGCGGTCCAGCCCATCGATGAACTGTTCACCGATGAAGCCAAGAAGGACATTTTCCCCGCGCTCGTGAAGGAAGCCAATGTAGACGGCCACTTCATCGGAATGCCTGCCTGGACCAACGCAGAGATCATCCTGTACCGCAAGGATCTCTTCGAGGACGCCAAGAACAAGGCAGATTTCAAGGCAAAGTACGGTTATGAACTGGCAGCCCCCACCACGTGGAAGCAGTACCAGGACATTTCCGAATTCTTCACCAAGGACGGCATGTACGGCACGGATGTGAAGGGCGCCGTGGAAACGGAATGGCTTGCCCACGTCCTGCAGGCCGGCTCGCCGATGGTCCTTGATGCGAACAACAACGTGATCATCGATAACGCTGCCCACAAGGAAGCCCTCGACTTCTACGTCAGCCTCACCAAGTCCGCCCCTCCGGGTGCTGCACAGGTTGACTGGGCCGCGGCACAGAACCTGTTCAACCAGGGCAAGACCGCCATGACCCGCTTCTGGGCCCACGCTTACCGGCAGATCCCCAAGGACTCTCCCGTAGCGGGCAAGGTGGGAGCCGCAGCGATGATTGGCGGCAGCGCCGGCGTCGCGGGTGTTCCGGGCCCGTGGTACCTGTCCGTACCCAAGGCCACCAAGAACGCTGATGCCGCCAAGAAGTTCATCAAGTGCGCTTACGACAACAACAGCATGGGTGTGGAATCAAGCCTGGGACTCGCCTCGCGCATCTCAGCGTTTGAGAAGTACCAGAACCAGCCGGGCTACGAGAGCTTCAAACCGCTGATCGAAACGCTCAACGGCAAGGCAACCGCAACGCGTCCGGCAACAGCCAAGTGGCAGCAGATCGTGGATACCGTTCTGGTTCCGCTCCTGCAGAAGGCTGTAGCCGGCGGTGACTCCGCCACCCTCCTGGCTGACGCCAAGAAGCAGATCCAGGACCTCCTCAAGTAAAGACTCCGCGGCTGGCACCGGCAGACTCGGCCGGTGCCGCCCGCGGTCCCAACAAACAGAAGAGAAAATCGTGCGTATCTCCGATCGCCGCTTCGCCCTATACCTGATGACCCCAGCGGCGCTGTTCCTGGCCGTGTTTGTGGCCTACCCGCTGTTCCGCCTGATCGCAGACAGCTTCTTCAAGATTTCGCCCATCGCGGGCGGCCCGCGTGACTTCGTCGGTTTCCAAAACTATGCGGCAGCGTTCGCCTCTGAAGCCTTTATGGGTGCCGGCTGGCGGACCCTGGCTTACACCGTGGTGGTAGTGACCCTCGAATTCGCACTCGGCCTTGGGATGGCCTTGTTGTTCACCACTCTCGGACGCAAGTCCCAGGTTTGGCGGACTGTCTTCCTTTACCCGCTGATGATTGCGCCGATCGTGGCCGGCCTGCTCTGGAAGTTCCTGATGATCGATAACTTCGGCCTCATCGGGACCCTCCTGCACCAAGCGGGCATCCTCTCCAACCCCAACCAGATCGGCTGGCTCTCGGACCCGAACATCGTGCTGTTCTCGGTAGCCGTCCCCGATATCTGGCTCACGACGTCCTTCATGTGCCTGGTGCTGTTCGCCGGCCTCCAAAACATCCCCGGCGACCTCATCGAGGCAGCCCGCCTGGACGGCGCCAAGGCACCGGCGCTCCTGTTCCAGATCATTCTTCCGCTCCTCCGCCCGGTAATCGCCGTGGCACTGGTGGTCCGCGGAATCGATGCCGCCCGGGCCTTTGACACCATCCTCATTCAAACCAACGGCGGCCCGCAGTCCGCCTCCGAAACCATGAGCCTGCTGATCTACCGGACCATGATCCGCTTCGGCGATCCCGGCCTGGCCAGCGCCATGGGCACTATCTACCTGCTGGCGATGCTCGCCGTCGCATTCTTCGCGGTGGCCACCATCTGGCGGCCAGGAAAGGACAACTGATGCGCGTCGCCGAACGAACAAAGCCCGACGGCGGGAAGGCGCCTACAGTGAGTGCCAGGAGTTCCGTTTCAACCGCCACGCATGTTGCCCCGCGCAGGCGCCGCGGCGTCAACCGTGAAGGCCTTGAGGCTGGACGCCGCAGCACCAGGACCATCCTGTGGATCCTGCTCGCTGCAGCCATGGTGCTGTACGGGTTCCCGTTCCTGTACCTGCTGTTTACGTCCTTCAAGACCCCGATCGACACCATCGCCGTTCCACCTACCATCCTTCCCAAAGAATGGACCCTGGAGAATTACGCGAACGCCCTTGGCCGTAGCGGTGTGTTGGCTTCATTCATCAACAGCATCCAGACCGCGATCATCAGCACCCTGCTGTCCTTGGTACTGGCTGTCCCGGCGGCTTATGGCATCACGCGCTACAAGACTCCGAGCGGCCGGGTGTTCATCATGGCCGCACTGGTCACCCGCATGGTGCCGCCGGTAGCAATCGGCATTCCGCTGGCATCCATGATGGCTTCGGCTGGTTTGGCGGATACCCCGATCGCGTTGTCCATTGCGCACACCACCATCTCCTTGCCGCTTTCCATCTGGCTGATGTCCAGCTTCTTCGAGGCTGTTCCCCGTGACTTGGAAGAGGCAGCAACCGTGGATGGCTGCAGCAGGCTCGGCGCGCTCTGGCGGGTAGTGATCCCGGTGGTTTCCGGAGGCATCGCCGTCACCGCGATCTTCGCCTTCCTTGCATCATGGAATGAGTTCCTCTTCGCACTCCTGATGACCGCCATCCGATCCCAGACGACTCCAGTGGTCATCGCGAACTTCCAGACCCAATTCGGCCTGGACTGGGGATCCATGACGGCGCTGGCCGCCGTGTATTCCATCCCGGTCATCCTTCTCACCCTTCTCCTGCAGCGCAAGATCGTCGCAGGCATGACGCTCGGCGCCGTCAAGGGCTAAGAACCGTCAAGGGCCGGGAAACCACACCACAAAAAGGGCAGAAGCTATGTCAAGCAACAACTACTACGACGTCACTACGTGGCCGGTCGGCAACCCGTCCGAGGACGTCGGCGAAGTCATCAACAGCATCATCGCCGACATCAAGGCCAGGCAGGCAGCCACCGATGTGAACAACGGAGGCAAGCCGGGAGCGGTGATCTACCTGCCACCCGGGGACTACCACCTCCGTACGCAGGTGGTGATCGATATCAGCTTCCTCAGGATCCAGGGCTCGGGACACGGCTTTACGTCGTCAAGCATCCGGTTCAACGTTCCCGAAGACGAGTGGCCCGACCTGCATGAGCTGTGGCCCGGAGGAAGTCGCATTATTGTCGATCTTCCACTCGGTGTGGGCGGGGAAGATGTTGACGGGGAGGGCGCCGACGAAGCCAAGGGAGCAGCCTTCTACATTGAGCGAAGCGGGAGCCCCCGGATCAGCTCGGTGGAGTTTTCCAACTTCTGCATCGACGGCTTGCACTTCACCCCGGACGGCTCGGAGCTGCCACCGGAAAACACTTATGTGAATGGCAAGACCGGTATCTATGTGGCGAGCGCCAATGACTCATTCCGCGTGACGGGGATGGGGTTCATCTACCTTGAGAACGCCCTCACGATCCACAACGCCGACGCGCTTTCCATCCACGACAACTTCATTGCTGAGTGTGGAAGCTGTATCGAGTTGCGCGGTTGGGGACAGGCGTCAAAGATCACCGACAATTTGATCGGAGCAGGTTTCAAAGGCCACTCGATCTATGCCAGGAACCATGGCGGGCTCCTGATAACCGCGAACAACATCTTCCCCAGGGGTGCGAGCAGTATCCATTTGGACGGCGTCACGCGTTCCAGCGTCACCAACAACCGTCTGCATTCGTTCTACCCCGGGATGGTGGTCCTCGCAGCGAACAGTTCCGAGAACCTGGTGGCAACGAACCACTTCCTGCGGGACCATGAGCCCTGGACGCCGTTCCTGGGAGTCGATAACGGGCTGGACGATCTGTACGGGCTTCTCTGCGTGAGCGGGAGCAACAACTCTGTGGTGGGCAACCACTTCTCCGAGGTCATCGACGCGCAGGGCATCCGTCCCGCAGGTGCGACGCCGGTCATCATCCGGTTGCTGAAGGGGGCTGGAAATTTCGTCTCCAACAACCACGTGGTGGCGATGGACGTTCACTCCACATCAAGTGACTCCTGCTTCTCCGCCCAGGTGGATGCCCTGCTGACCACGGGTGTTTCCGACGGGCTCGCCGTCACGGCCGTCCTGGTCGATCCCGGATCTGCCCGGAACACGATCCTTGATTCCGGAACTGACGCCCAGGTTATTGCAGACAGGGCTGTTAACGCCTTGAGGGCCACACCGACAGTCGGTTTCCAGGCGGCACATGCTGATTCGATCGCAGGATCAGCACCAACATCATGAGGACGTGGGGGACCAATGACCAATAGATCAGTGGGTATCAAGGATGTGGCGGCAGAGGCCGGGGTTTCGGTCACCACCGTCTCCCACGTCCTGAACGATGTTGCCTACGCCCGGGTCGGCGCAAGAACCAGGGAGCGGGTCCAGGAAGCCGCACACCGTCTAGGGTACGGCCCTAACCGTCTGGCTCAAGCCCTGCGGACGCAACGTTCAGGGATGATCGGGTTCATCAGCGAGGAAATCGCTACCACGCCGCATGCAGGCAGGATCATCCTGGGCTCGGAGGAAACTGCCAAGCGCCGGGGCTACAACATCATGATCATCAACTCCACCAGCACCAGCTCCCAGGAGTCCAAGGAAAGCCAGGTGGCGGACCTGCTGGACCGGCAAGTGGACGGCATCCTGTACGCCACGATGTATCACCGGAAGCTGGCTGTCCCCAAGAACCTGGCGGGGTTGCCTGCAGTCCTGGTGGACTCCGAAGACATCAGTAACACTGTTTCCTCCGTTATCCCCGACGAAGTGGGCGGCGCAAGATCCGCCGTGCAAACCCTGATCGACGCCGGTCACACCCGGATCGGGATGCTCAACAACACCGACGACGTGCCTGCAACCCACTCCCGGTTGCGGGCCTTCAAGGAAACGTTGGCGGACGCCGGGCTTCCGTTCCACGAAGAACTGGTCCAGTCCGAGCATTCGGAGATGCCTGGTGGCTACCAGGCGGCGCTGCGCCTGCTGAAACCTGAGAGCCGGCCAACGGCCGTGTTCTGCTACAACGACCGCATGGCCATGGGTGCCTACCGGGCCGCTGCGGAACTTGGTCTCAGGATTCCGGAGGACATCTCCTTCGTCGGTTTCGACAACCAGGAACTCATTGCCGAAAACCTATACCCTGCGCTGACAACGGTCGCCCTGCCGCACTATGAGATGGGTGCATGGGCAACGGAAAACCTGATCGATGCCATCGAAGGGAAAACCGACCTACAGCTGTTCGCCACCCACCCCACCGTTCTTCCATGCCCCATGGTTCTTCGCGATTCCGTCGCATCCCTCCCGAAAGACCTCCGATGACTGAAACAACAACGCACCGTGCCGGTCCCGGCGAAGACGCCGCCTCAACGATGCGCCCGATACTTCACTACACGGCCAGAAACACCTGGCTGAACGACCCCAACGGACTGGTTTGGCACGACGGTCTCTACCACCTCTTCTACCAAAACAACCCGTTCGACAACGTCTGGGGCAACATGTCCTGGGGGCATGCCACCTCAACAGACCTCCTGCATTGGACTGAACACCCGGTTGCCATCGCCTGTGACGAGGAAGAAGACGTGTTTTCCGGCAGCATCGTAGTGGACCACGGCAATACCTCGGGATTCGGCACGGAGGAAGACCCGGCGTTGGTGGCCATCTACACGAGCGCCTTCAAGGAAGGCTCGACGCACCAGGGGACACAGGCCCAGTCCCTCGCGTTCTCCACGGATGGCGGCATGACCTGGAGCAAATATGCGGGCAATCCCGTGCTTGGCCGCGGTTCGGCGCATTTCCGGGATCCCAAGGTGTTCCGCTACGAGGGATCTGCCGGCGCCTGCTGGGTGATGGTGGCGGTGGAGGCCCAGCATCAGCAGGTTGTCATGTACCGCTCGGCCAACCTGAAGGACTGGGAATACCTGAGTACTTTCGGCCCCGCGAACTCGTCGGAGGGCGAATGGGAATGCCCGGACTTGTTCCCGCTCCCTGTCGACGGGAACCCGGAGAACGTCAAGTGGGTCCTGGTGGTTAACGTCAATCCTGGTGCCGTGGCCGGTGGCTCGGGAGGGCAGTACTTCGTAGGCCACTTCGATGGCGTGCAATTCACTGCCGATCCCGATTCGCTCGTTTCACCGGATGCTGACGGATCCACCGATCTCAGGCAATGCCTGTGGCTGGACTGGGGGCGTGACTATTACGCCGCGGTCTCCTTCAGCAACACCCCGGACAACCGCCGCATCATGATCGGCTGGATGAACAACTGGGACTATGCCAACTCCTTGCCCACGGCCCCGTGGCGCTCGGGGATGTCCCTTGCCCGCGAGGTGGAACTAGCGACTGTGGAGGGTTTGCCGCGCTTGGTTCAACGGCCCGTGCTTCCGCAGGTGCTGCCCCTGGACTCAGGTGTGCCAAAGAGCACTTTCCAAGACGTGGAACTTCACGATTCCGTGCTGGAACTGCCCGACGCCATGCCCGGATCAGCCCTGCTGATCGAGGCTGAGATCCTGCCCGGCTCGGTGCGGAGCATTGCGTTCAGGCTTCTATGTGCCCCGGACGGGAGCGCCGCAACGGTTCTCAGCTTTGATCCCGTAACGAGTCAACTCACCCTGGATCGCCGCACTTCCGGAAACACAGCCTTCCACGAAAAGTTTGCGTCGGCAGAGTCGGCGCCAGTGAAGCTCGACGGCGGTGTGCTGAGGCTGCGTATTATCGTGGACCAGTCCGTGGAGGTCTTCGCCCAAGACGGCAGGGTTGTCCTGAGCGATCTTGTTTTTCCCCTCCCCGGGAGCCTGGGCACCGACCTCCGCGTGGAAGGCGGTACGGCCACTGTCCTGAAACTGGTTGTCAGCTCATTGTCCTAAGGACAGGGCTGGTTCGAGTCCGGATGGGAGAGTTCTAGCGCTGGCTTCCCGCTCCGAGGAGACTGTGGGTGTGGACGTTGATTCCTCACGAACGGATACCGACATGGCTGCCATTTCACCTTCCAACCTCACTGTCACCACCATTTCCCTGACGATGGCAGATATTGGCCCACTGAACCCCTTGCCCGTGGTGGCCGCGGAGCTCGATCAGCCTTACACCGTGGGGGAGGGCGTGCCGGAAGAACTCCAGGCGGCGGCCCGCTACGGAGTAGTGCCCAACGTGTTCCCATACCTCATGCAGGATGGCTATACCCGGGAGGCGGCACCCAAGGAGCTGCCCGCCGTCGTGCTTGAGAACAGCAAGCTCAGGGCGACGGTCATACCGTCCCTGGGCGGCCGTATCTGGGAATTGTTCGACAAAGTGACGGGAAAGCAGCTCCTCCACACGCACGGGGCACCCCAGTTGGCCAACATCGCGCTGCGAAAGGCGTGGTTCGCGGGCGGTCTGGAGTGGAACATCGGCACGCGAGGCCACTCACCCACCAGTTGCGATCCACTGCACACCGCGATCGTCCACACCCTGGACGGCAAACACATCCTTCGCGTGTGGGAGTTCGAGCGGCTCCGGGAAGTGGTCTTCCAAGTGGACATATGGTTGCCTGCCGAATCGGCGGTGCTCTTTGCGGCGGTGCGTATCCGCAACCCCAACGACCATGACGTTCCCATGTACTGGTGGAGCAACGCGGCCATTCCGGAGACGGACCGCACCCGGGTGATCGCCCCGGCCGACGAAGCATTTGGCAGCGACTACGCCACGGACATCACCCGCGTCCGGCCCACGGACCACAACGGCTACGACGGCACGTGGTTGGTTAACAGCCCACATGCCGCCGATTTCTTCTTTGATATTGATCCATCCGAACGTCGCTGGGTTGTGGCTGCGGACGACGACGGCGATGGGCTGGCGATGCTGTCCACCGGCCGGTTGAGGGGCAAGAAGCTTTTCGTCTGGGGACAAGGGCAGGGCGGTAAACGGTGGCAGGAGTGGTTGAGCCCGGTTGCCGGCCCTTACGCCGAGATCCAGGCTGGCCTGGCGAGAACCCAGTTTGAGCATTTGTCCATGCCGGCGGGTGCGGAATGGTCCTGGGTGGAAGCATACGGAAACGGGCATCTGGACCCGGACACATCCCACGGATCAGATTGGGAGGCGGCCGTGGCCCATGCCGGCCAGCGGCTCGAGGAGCTCCTGGCGCACGAGGAGCTGGAAGCAATGCTGCCCGACGCCATCACCGATGGTGACGTCCCGCCGTCCACCATGCTGCTCCACGGCAGTGGCTGGGGAGTGGTGGAACGGGCGCGGCGCCGAAGGACAGGCAAGGGCTGGATTGATGAGAGCGGCACCCCGTTCGTAGATGAAAGCATCACGGCGGAGCAGGAACCATGGCTGGAGCTGCTGAAGGGAAAAGCGTTCGACGGCGCGCCCAGCTTCGTTGCCGGAGCTGACTGGGAGGAGCTGCTGGAGGGACAGGAAAGTCCTGAGGCGCGCTTCCATGTGGCCACCATGAGGCATGCCCGGCAAGATCTGGAGGGAGCCCAGGCGGCCTACCGCGAGGTGCTTGCTGCCGGGGGCGTTCAGTCGCGGACTTTGGCGCTCGCACACCGCGGATTGGGACTGGCGTTACTGGCCGACGGCGCGGATCGCGAGGGCCTGGAGGAACTCAGGAGCGGGGTGCAGGCTGACTCCTCCAATACGGCATTACTGACCGAGGCTGTGACACTCAGCATCCGCCACGACCAACCGGCCCAGGCGCTGGAACTGCTGGAGTCGGCGCCTAACCTGGAGTCGGCGCCTAAGGAGGGCGCCGCCGTCGGGCGATTGAGGTTCCTGAAGGCCCTGGCACTGGCCCGGGTGGGCAAGGCCGGAGATGCTGCCGCCATCCTGCGCGAAGGGGTGGAGATACCGGACCTCCGCGAGGGAGAGGATGCCATCGCTGCGCTCTGGGAAGAAGTCCGTCCGGGCGAAGCAGTGCCCTTCAACTACCAATTTGGAATGCACTAGGGGACTGGGACGCCAACTGGGTAGACCCTCACGCTTCGGGCAGCAGGACCACTTCGAAGTAGGCGCGCAAGGCTTTTGCCACGTCTATGGTGTCCGGGGCCAACAGCCATTGGGTTTGAAGCCCGTCCCACAGGGCAACCAGGGACATGGCTGCCCACGCCGGATCGACGCCGGGCCTGAGCTTGCCCTCCTGTGCCAAGGCCGAGAAAGAGCGGGTATAGCTTTCACGTAAGCGTTCGAAGCGTTCGGTGAAGTAATCACGGCCGGGATGGGCATTCGTGATCGATTCCGCGCAGAGCACTGTGTAGAGCTCGATGACTCCGGGAATCTTCTCATTGTGGAGTGCTGTGCGAATCACCGCGTCCTCAAACGACTCTTCCCCAGCGGAGGGATTCGCGCTTTTGGTCAGCTCGTCGCGCCACTCCAGGACGGCCATCAGGAGATCGCTTTTGGAAGGGAAGTAATGCAGGAGGCTGGTCTGGCTGATGCCCGCTTGGTTGGCAACGTCCTGCAGCGAGCCTCCCAGATACCCCTTCGCGGCAAACACGGCGTGGGCGGAGTCGAGGATCAGCCGTCGCTTTTCCTTCGCCTTGGCATAGGGTCCCCGCTTGGCGCTAGCCGTGTCCTTTGTGGTCATGGCAAGCCAGTGTACAGCGGGCGGGGACTGCAATTCTGAAATTCGAGTATGTACTCGAAATTTGTGTTAGCGTGGTCACACCCAACCCTGTAGTGGACGCTTGAAGGAGCCACGTGGAATCGACATCTTTGGCCTTGTTTGCCGGCACTTCCTACATCACGCATCCTGGCCCGGGCTCCGGCAATCGGCTGCCAGCCCGTTCCTGGCTGCGGAGTGACGCTCCCACGCTCCCGCTCAACGGCTTGTGGAGGTTCCGTCTTCTGCCCGGTGCGCCCGGAACGCCAGGCGGCAGGGGAGTCCTGCCTGCTGGCGAGCAGGTAGAGGGAGTCGCCGATGAAGGCCTGGACGATTCCGGCTGGGATGAGATCCCTGTTCCTTCGCACTGGGTCCTGGAAGGTGAGGGTCGCTATGGCCGCCCCATCTACACCAACGTCCAGTTCCCCTTTCCCACCGATGCACCCCACGTGCCTGATGAGAATCCAACGGGCGACTACAGGCGGACCTTCACCATTCCTGTGGACTGGGCCACTGCGGAGAGGATCGTCCTGCGCTTTGACGGAGTGGAATCCCGCTACAAAGTGTGGGTCAACGGAACAGTGATCGGCGTCGGCACAGGAAGCCGGCTGGCCCAGGAGTTCGACGTCACCGAGGCAGTCCGTCCCGGGGAAAACGTCCTGGCCGTCCGCGTACACCAGTGGTCTGCTTCGAGCTACGTCGAGGATCAGGACCAATGGTGGATGCCGGGCATCTTTCGCGATGTCACGCTTCAGGCCCGTCCTCAAGCAGGTATCGACGACGTCTGGTTGCGGACCCCGTTTGAGGGCACCGGCCACTCCGGTTCAGGCGTCATCGATGCCGAAATTACGGCCGCTCCCGCTGCCTATCCTGTGCGCCTCCGCGTTCCCGAACTTGATGTAGACGTCACGTGGGAAAGTCCGGCGGACGTCGCCCCGGTGGCGATTGCCGCCGTCGAACCCTGGTCCGCGGAAGTGCCGCGGCTGTACACGGCGACGATCTCAAGCCAAGGCGAGACGGTCGCATTGAAGATCGGCTTCCGGACGGTGGAAATCAAGGGGGACCAGTTCCTGGTGAACGGGCGGCGGGTAGTGTTCCATGGCGTCAACCGGCACGAGACGCACCCGGACCGTGGCCGCGTCTTTGACGAAGATTTTGCCCGGGCCGATCTGGCCATGATGAAGCAGTTCAACGTCAATGCCATCCGCACCAGCCATTACCCTCCGCACCCGCGACTGCTGGATCTCGCCGATGAGATGGGATTTTGGGTGATCCTGGAGTGCGATCTTGAAACGCACGGCTTTGAGCGGCATGGCTGGGCCGGAAATCCCAGTGACGATCCTGCCTGGCGCGAGGCGTTGGTGGACAGGATGGAGCGCACCGTTGAGCGGGACAAGAACCACCCCTCAATCGTCATGTGGTCCTTGGGCAACGAGGCAGGTACCGGCGCAAACCTCGCGGCCATGTCCGCCTGGACCCACGCGCGCGACTCCAGCCGTCCAGTCCACTACGAGGGCGACTACACGGGCGCGTACACCGACGTCTACTCGCGCATGTACTCTTCCATCCCCGAAACCGAAGCCATTGGCCGCAACGATTCCGGCTCGCTCCTGCTTGGCTGCTCCGCCGCGGAATCGGCGCGCCAACGCAGTAAACCGTTCCTCCTGTGCGAGTACGTGCATGCAATGGGCAACGGTCCCGGTGCGATCGACCAATATGAGGACCTCGTGGACCGCTACCCGCGGTTGCATGGAGGGTTCGTGTGGGAATGGCGGGACCACGGGATCCGCACCACCACCGCTGACGGCACGGAGTTCTTCGCCTACGGGGGCGACTTCGGCGAGGTTGTCCACGACGGCAACTTCGTCATGGACGGCATGGTTCTTTCGGATTCGACGCCCAGCCCGGGATTGTTCGAGTATAAACAGATCGTGGCGCCCCTCCGTTTGGGCTTCGAAGTAGCCGGCACCGACGGCGTGAGGCACCCAATGCTCACAGTCGCCAACCTGCGGCACTCGGCGGACGCGTCCGACGTCGTCCTTCGCTGGCGCACCGAAACGGACGGCGAGCCGAACGCGTCCGGAACGTTCGACGTCGTCACCGCCACTGGCGGTCAACTCGCCGCTGGTAACTCCACAGTCATGGAGTTGCCGGAGTCAGCGCTAAGGGCTCTCACTAAGGTGGGGGCCGGCGAACAGTGGCTGACCGTCGAGGTTGTCCTGCGCAAGGACACCGCGTGGGCTCCTGCCGGCCATGTCATCTCCACTGCGCAGCTGAATTGCACTGGTCAGTTGGGATTCACTGCGCAGTTGGATCTAACTGCGCCGGCCACCAGGCGTCCCGTTACGGCTCCGCGCCCTCTGTCGTCGGCTGGTCGCGGGGAGACCGGGACGGCCGGGGCACTATCCCTGGGACCGGCTCAGTTCGAGGATGGGCGGCTCGTTGCCCTGGGTGGACTGCCGGTATCCGGCCCGCGCCTGGAGTTGTGGCGGGCACCAACGGACAACGACCAAGGTTCGGGTTTCGGCAGCTATGACGCCGCAGACCCGTGGCTCAACAATGGCAACGGGGTTCCGGCTCCGTCCAACCAGAGTGTATGGCTCAAGGCGGGCCTGGACAGACTGACGGCCCGCGTCCAGAAAGTGGTGCAGGCCGACGACGGCGTGTTCGTCACCACCCGCTATGCCGCCGCGGACAATGCACATTCTGTTTCCGTGGACGAGCAGTGGCAGGTATCCGGGGGAGAGCTGTGGGTGCGCCTGGACATTGCGCCCAGCTCGGGCTGGAACATGGTGTGGCCTCGCCTGGGTGTGCGGTTTGACCTGCCCAAATCAGTGGACGGAGCCTCTTGGTTCGGGACAGGACCCCGGGAGTCGTATCCGGACAGCATGCGGGCTGCCTTGGTGGGCCGCTACTCGGCGGCAATCGATGAGCTCAATGTGAACTACGCCCGGCCGCAGGAGACAGGGCACAGGAGTGCGGTCCGATCCCTGGAACTGCGCAACGGTACGGATCCTTGGGTGACGTTCCATGCACTTCCAGATTCGAGGGATCGGCTGCCTGGCTTCACGTTGTCCCGGCATACGGCGCAGCAGGTCTCGGGCGCGGCCCATCCGCACGAATTGCCGCAGAGCCGAAACAGCTTCCTCTACCTTGACGCCGCACAACACGGCCTGGGCTCGCGGGCCTGCGGACCCGACGTGTGGCCCGATTTCGCCCTTAAACCCGAAGCCCGCACGCTGGTGTTCAGGATCGCGGCTGCCGGCTAGCAGGAACCCAGCCCGGCCTTCGTCTGCTTGCGGGCAAGGCCGGGCACGCTCAGGGTGTTGCGGTGGGCGTGGCCGTGGGTGTGGGAGTGGCCGTCACGGTTGCCGTAGGAGCGGGCTCGGTAGTTGGGGTCGCTGTGATGGTTGCGGTGGGAGCGACCGTGGCTGTTGGAGTCGGCGACGCCGTGGGGTCGGATGTGGTGGTTGGTGATGCCGTGGGTTCGGCGGTAGGAGTCGGGCTGGCCGTTGGCGTCGGCGTGGGCGTAGCCGTCACAGTTGGTGTGGGCGTAGTGGTCGGAGTTGCCGTGGGTTCGGCGGTCGGGCTGGCCGTTGGCGTCGGCGTAGTGCTCACAGTGGGGGTGGGCTCAGCCGTTGCAGTGGGCGTGGGTGTAGCAGTTGGGGTCGGCGTGGGAGTAGCCGTCGGGGTCGCCGTAGGTGAGGGAGTGGGCTGCGCAGCCGGCTCGGGGGCTGACGTCCCCGGCTCGCCAAGCGCGATCCCGAGCGACCACACCGGAACCTCGCCAACCGGCGTCGTTCCAGTTGTTGGTGAGAAGCTTGTGAGCCTGAGTAGATCCACGGACGATTCTGTATCCAGTGGAATCAGGCTCCACGATGATGGATCCACCAGCACGCCATTCAGAATTGTTTCAAAGTGAAGGTGGCATCCGGTGGACGAACCAGTGGAGCCGACCAATCCGATGACTTCTCCGGCTTCAACTACCTGCCCTTTGCGCACGGCGCTCGCCTGCAAGTGGTTGTACGTAGTGATAAGTCCGTTGCCGTGATCGATCTCTATCCGGTTGCCTCCACCCCAGGCATGCCAGCCCACCTCGCGCACGTAGCCGTCATCAGCAGAATGGACCGGTGTGCCACAGGCCGCTGCGAAGTCCTGCCCTGTATGAAATTCCCCCGGGGCACCTGTGATCGGATTGGTGCGTAGCCCAAAAGGTGAACTGGGGCGCAGATTCAGCAATGGGGACATCAACGAGCCGGGTCCCGGCCGTACATGACGGGACTCAGGGTTCCCCACCGATGTTTGCCACGAGCCGCCGCCGGAACAGGTAGATGCACCCTGGGAATTCAGGAAACTCACGATTTCCTGTGCCAGCTCCCGGTACTTGGTGTAGTGGTCTGGATCCTGGTTCCGCTGCACGAGGTGGATGGCCAGGCTGGACGGCAGAAGCTGCCAGTCCTTGATGCCCTTCAGGGCAAGGAAGAAGCTGGTTGCGCTGATGAACGGATCCATGCGATCCGCATAAGAGCCCCATGCGCCGTTGGCGCGCTGCTGGAAAAGCCCGCGGGAGTCCGGCCCAGCGGCGTCACCGAAGTCCTTGCTTTCAAGGGAAGATTCGCCAAGGGCGGCTTGTACCCCAAGGATTTGGACGTCGAGTGTTAGCCCCAGCTTTTTGCCCGCCACCATGATGGCCGAAGCGTTGCGGAGTTGGAGGTCTGAAGGGCCGCCGCTGGTGGACGCCACTCCAAATCCTGAGGCTGTTTGTTGACAGAGTGTCGCGGCCAAGGGGTTCGTAGGCCCAGGCTCAACCGTTCCCGAAGGGGTGGTGCTATTAACGGCAGTGTCATTCGTGGACCGATTGGCTACTGAGGGTGCATCAGCCGTTGAATCTGCCCGGATCTGCTGGGTGGCTGGGGGCGCCGTGGTGACCGCTGCAGATTGGAAGCAGCCAAGCATGACCGCCGCCGCGAGAACCGCTAACGGAATCCGGGCGTGCCCATGGAGCCGGGTTGGGCCCTTGTCAGGAGGTTTGTTGTTCACAAAACCCGCTCCTGACATGGATCCGTGCCCGGCGAAAAGTGTTGGATGTCCACACCATTGTCCGGATCCGATCACTGCATGTTACGGGTACTGCAGGTCTATGGGAATGACGGGCTCACGTCAAGCCATGTTTGCGCGAACATCGCCACTTAACCAGACTTCTATCTGTCCTGTGCCCCTCCAAATCCAGATGCTTGGCTAAGTCAAACAAGGTAAGTTGGCATGGTGACCCCCTCCGTGAAGCCTGCCATTGACCGCGCCCCCGGAATCTCCAAGGAGATCGAGGACGCGGCCTGGTATGTGTTGGGCCCGGCACTCCAAGGGAGACCGTCAGCGCTGGACGGCCATACGCTGACGTGGACGGCGGACGCCGCCGGAGAACTGCTGGAACGCCTTGAGCGTGGGGTGGAAGATTCCAAGGCCCCCATGATGACCAATCTTCGGCAAAACCTCGAAGGCGCGTCACGGGAAGCCAAGCTGCTGGCGGTGGAATTGCTCTTCCTGCAGTCGCTGCCACTGGCCCATGAGGTCAAGTCCCTCAGGGTGAAGCGTGCCCGTGTGGCCGAGGCTGCCTCCTGGGTGGAGCCGCCGATCGAGTTGCCGGAGGAACTCTACGAGGGCATGACGGACCACGGCGTGATCCGTGACCGCACCGCCGAGTTCAACTGGACCATTTGGGACCACCTGAAATGGCTGTGCCGCTTTGTTGCGCATGTAGACGGCCAGAGCACGGAGACCATCAACCAGGCGCTCGCCGATCCTTTGAAGTTCCACGAGCTTGCAGTGGGAACACCAGAGGACCAACCAGCCATGCGCCGCAGTATCGAGTATTTGGTGTGGCCCAGCTACTTCGAGCCTGTGGTGGCTGACGTGGAGCGCCGGGAGATTCGTGACGCTTTCGCCTCACTCGTTGGTGGCGCCGGGGGCGATACCGAGGAGGACGTGACTGCGGACATCCATCGGATCCGGTTGCACCTGGACGAACAAGCCGGCCAGCGCATCGATTGGTATGCACGCCAGCTGGTCAGCCAATGGCGCAAAGTTGGAGACCCCGGACGCCGCTCCTGGTTGCTGCGTACCCATCACGACAACGCTGACCTGCTGGCCACCTGGGTTGCTGAAGAGAAAGCCACGCTGGACGTTGAGCACCTCCGCTCCCTCACTGCCGGAGTCACTGCGGGCGTGGTCCAGCATGCCGTGGACGAGGATTACAAGCACCTGGGTTATGTAGAGCGCGAGGACACCAAGACGGCGGTCTTCGCCTTTCTCACGGTGATGAAACCCGGTGACCTTACGCTCTACCAGCACGCTGGACGCGTCCGGGTGGGAGTCGTCCTTGGCGAGCCCGAACACCACGAGGACAACCGGCGTATCCGCCGCAAGGTCCGCTGGTTCGATGACAGTTACGCCATCACCGAACTCCCACGCCATGCACAGCGGCAATTGTCCACGCCCGGGATCATCGTGGATGTCACCAGGGTCATTCAGGCGTTGCAGGAACTCCTGCCGGTAGAAGCCGAAACCGACGGCGAGGACGAAGCGCCGCCCACCGCCGTCGTCGAGGTTGTCCAGCAGGGTTTCCGGCCGTTGACCGAAGAGTTCGCAGCTTCCCTTCACATGGACCTTGAGCCGCTGAAGGAAATCGCCGAACTGCTCGAAGAGAACCGCCAACTGGTTCTTTACGGACCTCCAGGTACCGGCAAGACGTACCTGGCCAAGCACCTCGCTGCCGAACTCGCCGGCGACAGCACCGATGAACGCGTGAAGCTGGTGCAGTTCCATCCGTCATACGCGTACGAGGATTTCTTTGAGGGTTACCGTCCGGACAAAACCGACGACGGCCAGGTCTCCTTCAAGCTCGTGGCCGGGCCGCTGCGTCGGCTCGCGGAGGAAGCTGCCAAGCCGGAGAACGCGCACAAGCCGTACTTCCTGATCATCGATGAGATGAACCGTGCCAACCTGGCCAAGGTCTTCGGCGAGCTGTACTTCCTCCTTGAGTATCGTGATGACCGGATTTACCTGCAGTACAGCCCCAACGAGCCTTTCAGCCTGCCGGACAACCTGTACATCATCGGCACCATGAACACCGCTGACCGCTCCATCGCCATGATGGACGCCGCCATCCGTCGTCGTTTCGCGTTCATCGAACTCCATCCCAAGGTGGAACCGGTGAGGGGCTCGTTGCGGCGCTTCCTTCAAGCCCGCGGCCTGGACACCCTGAATGCGGATCTCCTGGACGCCCTCAACGACGCCATCGATGACTGGGACAGGGACCTGATGATCGGGCCGTCCTACTTCATGAAGAACGCTGCCCAGAATCCCACAGGATTGCGGCGCATCTGGAAGTACGAGCTCATGCCGTTGCTGGAGGAGCACTATCACGGGCAGTTGAACCGTGCCCAGTTGGAGGAACGCTTCGGCCTGGACCAATTGCTGGGACGACTTGCTGCCCGCTAAGGCCGTCCCGCCACGCCCGCGGCGGCCACCGGCAAGTGCCGGTACGGCGCGGACGGCTGCCGGGACCCGGCACATCGTCATGGACGAGCTCTCACGGGGAGTTGTTGACAAGCTCGACCCCCCAACCGCTGCGTTCATCAACGCCAGTGGGTTGGCGAAAGCGTCACCGATTGGCATGGGCCTCTACAGGATCGAAACCGTTGGCAAAGTCGGCGCGGTGCGCACTGCCACTGTCCAGCTCGAGGTCCGTCCCAAGGACCGGCTGGGCCTGAGCCGCTTGCTTTTCCTCCTCAGCTACGCCGGCGACCAAGGCTTCCGCGACCACTCCGTAGAAGCGGTTGAGCACCCGGATCTCTGGAGCGCCTTGGCCGAGTCACTGGCCCAGCTGGCTGACCGCGCGCTGAGCCGCGGCGTCCTTCAGGGCTACCTCACCATCGATGAATCGCTGCGGACCGTCAAAGGCCGCATCCGCATCTCGGACCAGATCTCCCGCAGGCCCGGCATGATGGTGCCTTTGGAAGTGTCCTACGACGAATTCACTGAGGACATCGCTGAGAACCGCATCCTCCGCGCCGCTTTGGAACGGATGGGGAAGGTGCCGGGCGTCCGGGCCGACGTCCTGAGCCGCTTGCGCCAGCTCAAGGGAAAGCTCGACGCCGTCACCCGCTTGCAGTCCGGAGCCCCACTGCCGCCGTGGCGGGCCAACCGAATGAATCTCAGGTACCACGCCGTTCTGCGGCTCTCGGAGGTCATCCTGCGCAATGCCTCCGCCGAGGCCGGCGAAGGGAAGCAGCAGACGGCTTCCTTTGTGGTGGACATGGCACAGGTTTTCGAAGAGTTCGTGGGCACGGCTTTGCGTCATGCGATGAGTGTTTACCCGGGGGAGATGCGCCTCCAGTACGGAGCGCTGCTCAATGAGGCTGTCCGGGACGCGGATCGCCTGACAGTCCGCCCCGACGCCGTGCACTTCCTGGGTGGGAGGCCCGTGGTGGTCTACGACTCCAAGTACACAGCGGCAGGAGATGCCGGCGCTTCACTGAACGCGGACCATTACCAATTGTTGGCGTACTGCACCGCACTCCGGGTCCCGACGGCATGGCTTGTCTACGCTGGACCGGGCGAGATGAAGTTGCGCAGGATCCTGAACACGGACATCGACATCGTGGAGTATCCGCTGGACCTGTCCCTGCCGCCGTCGGAAATCCTGGCTGCCGTGGCGGACCTCGCGGAACAGTCGTGGGGCGAAGTAGTGCGTCAGGCTGTGGCGGGACGAACGGCGTCAGACTAGCCTGAGAACTACGGCCGGGTGAACGACGGCTGAGGGGAAATTCTCGAGGGAGGCATCATGGCTGGCAGGAAATCGTGGCGCGATATGAGCAAGGGCCAGCGGATCATGGTCATCGTCAGCGGAGCCATAAATATGGCCCTGCTGGGTGCAGCGCAACGGAGCATCGGAAAGACCCCCGACTCCAGAATCAGGGGAAAGAAGGCGGTGTGGCGCGCTGTTTCGTTCATCAACTTCTTCGGACCGGTGAGCTACTTCCTCTTCGGCCGCCGTCGTGATGCCGCAGTAGCAGGCAGCGGGCGCTAACGCCTAGGCGGGCATCTTCACGAGGAAGGTTGTGCCCCGGCCGGGTTCGCTTTCCAGCGTGATGGTTCCGCCATGCGCTTCGACGATCGCCTTGCTGATGGGCAGTCCAAGCCCGACGCCGGGAATGGTGCTGTTGCGTACGCCGCCGGCCCGGAAGAACTTGGTAAAGGCCTCGGACTGCTCTTCTTCAGTCATGCCCATGCCGGTATCGGAGACGCGGCAGAACACGAAATCCTGGTCCTCCCACGCGGCAACCTCTACGTTTGCGCCTTTGGGGGAGTACTTGATGGCGTTTGATACCAGGTTGTCCAGGACCTGGGCTATTCGTGAGGAGTCCACGTGGGCCTCCAAGGACTCAGGGACATCCATGGACAACCGGATTCCCGCTTTGGCAGCCCGGGGACCGGCAGAGCTCACGCTACCCCGCACCAGTTCGGCCACGTCCACCGCGTGCGGTTGAATGACCATTTGGCCCGAACGCACTGCCAACAAATCCGATACCAAGGTAAGCAGCCGTTCGGCGTTCCTTCGAACGATATCGAGTTGCCTGCGCGACGAGGGATCCAGGGAACGCGGTTCATCCAGCAGAAGCTCAACGTAACCAAGGATGGACGTCAGCGGCGTTCGGAATTCATGGGAGACGTTGGCGACGAAGTCGTCCTTGGCGGCCAGGGCATTGACAAGGTCTGTGACGTCGCTGAAGACAATAACCGAGCCGGCGAAGTTCCCGGCGTCGTCAACCATGGGGCGGGCGCTTGTGGTGAAGGCGCGCTGGTCTGCTCCGGAACCAAGCCATACGAGTTGGTCCGTGAATCTTTCCCCCAGGACCGCACGCCGGACTGGACGGCGGTCAGAGGGCAACGGCGTGGTCCTGTCCTGGTCGAAGACGAGCAGCTCGGATTCGTTCGGATCGTCATTGCCTGGAGGAGTTGCCAGGGAGTGGGTTTGCCGTTGGCGGCGGTTCATGAGGATGTCATGGCCTTCGCCATCCACCGCCACCACACCCAGGGGCAAGGCTTCCATGACAGTGTTCAAGAGCCGTTCCTGCTTGGTGCTGACGTCGAGCGCTTTCTTTAGTTCCTCATCCTTTTGTTCCAAGGCCCGCTGCTGGCGCACCATGCTCAGAGTCAGCACGCTCACGGACACGCCGATGCCAAGCATCAGGATCGGGAAGAGCAGGGGCTTGGTGAGGTCCTGCTCAGTGAAGGAGCCCTTGACGAACAAGGGAGCCCAAACGATGCAGAGCGGACCCACGAATGACAAGGCAATGGCCAGTCTTGGGTACAGGCCGGACGCACAGAGCCAAATGACGGGCAGGACCACCAGGACACTGAGCCCCGTGAGCGCTTCCTGCCCTCCTTCCCTGCCGAACGAAATCGACACCATGTCCAGGATCGGTATCACCAGGAAGCTGGGGAACGGCAGCCGGTGCCACGGCACAATGACGCACACCGCCAACAGGAATGCCTGGCTGAGCAGGAAGAGGAGGAACATGGGATTTTCGAGCGTGGCCGGGAAAAACAGCCACACCAGAATCGCCGAAATGCACACACAGACGGACAGCGGCAATTGGCTGAGAACCACCCTCATTCGCAGGGTGTGTTCGTGGAAAGAGCGCCGGAAAACCAGGAGTTTTTTCTTCTCGCCAAGATCCCAGGTGGTTGGGCGGGTCACGGCGCAACCACCCGGAATGCAGAAGAAAGTCGGTTCATGAGATCAGCCTAACCATAATGGTTATACTTCGAAGGGTTATCGAAGGGGCTGAGGGGCAGCGATGAGTGAAGTACGTGTGGGGCTGGTCATTGAAGATGACCAGGATATTCGCGAATTGGTGCGTGTGGTCCTTTCCCAAGCGGGATTTGACGTCCATGTTGCATCCACTGGATCCGCGGGCGTCACGTCAGCCCGCGAACTGAATCCAGACGTCATAACGCTGGACCTGGGCCTGCCCGACATCGATGGTTTCGAGGTGGCACGCCAGATCCGGAAATCCTCGGACGCCTACATCATCATGTTGACGGCTCGTGCGGAGGAACTGGACACCCTCATGGGCCTCGAGGCCGGCGGCGACGACTACCTCACCAAGCCGTTCCGCCCGCGCGAACTTCGTGCACGCGTCGAGGCCATGATGCGAAGGCCCCGCGCGTCGTCGGAGTCCAAGGCCGCCGTCGAAGAAACCGACCCGGAGATGACCCACAACGGCCTTGCCGTTTCGGCCGGCTCCAGGACGGCAGTCTTGAACGGCCAGGAACTGAGGCTGACACGCACCGAATTCGACCTCCTGCTTGCCCTGCTCGAGACAGGCAGGATTGTGCGGACCAAGGCAGATCTGGCGCGGCGCCTTCGCAATGAACCCTACGACGTCGGTAGCTACGTCAGCGATGCCGACGAACGTGCCGTTGAGGTGCACATGGGCAACCTGCGCAAGAAACTTGGCGACAGCATCCAGAACCCGCGCTGGCTTGAGACTGTGCGCGGCGTTGGGTACCGGCTCGCGCCGCTGGCTCAGGGCAACTAAGGATCTGCTGGACCACGCCCGGAGCTTGCCCTATGGTTGGGGCATCAACGGTCGTTGGCCGATGGAGCTCCATCGCGGAGGTGCATCATGGGTATTATTTCTTCCGGTTTCCGTGGACGGCGGTCCGAGAATGCTGCGTTGCCTCCGGGACAGCATGAAACTCAGGACTTTCCTGTCCTGACCGCGGGACCCGCTCCGCTCATTCCCGTTGAAGAATGGGAGTTTTTCATTACCGCGGAGGATGGCCAGCGGCTCACGTGGACCTGGGATGAGTTCATGGCCTTGCCGCAGGAAGAGATCACCCAAGACATTCACTGCGTCACCAGTTGGTCAAAACTGGGAACAGTGTGGCGCGGCGTTTCGGTGGACACGCTTTTCGAAAAGGTGGAGACCACCCGCGACTTCGCCACCGCCCATTCATTCGGCGGTTACACCACCAATGTTCCGCTGTGGGACCTGTTGGGCGGCAAAGCCTGGGTGGCTTGGGAGTTCGGCCACGAACCACTTGAACGCGCCCATGGCGGCCCGGCGCGGCTTTTGGTGCCGCATTTGTATTTCTGGAAAAGCGCCAAATGGATTCATGGTTTGGAACTGACGGATGACGACGTTCCCGGTTTCTGGGAATCGAATGGGTATCATCTCCACGGCAATCCCTGGCGTGAGGAGCGATACTCGTGAGGCCTTTGCCGTGAGTTCTGTATGGCGGGTCGCTGAAGTGGTGGGCGGGGAACTGGAAAACGCCACAGCCCGGACCATTAGGCTCCGCGTGGATGGTTTGATGGGATACCTGGCCGGGCAGCACATTGATATCCGCCTCACCGCGGACGACGGCTATACAGCCATCCGGTCTTACTCGGTGGCATCGGCAAGTGCGGATGAGCATCTGGAAATCACCGTTGATGAACTGCCCGACGGCGAAGTCTCGCCGTACCTCGTCCGGGACCTGGCGGTCGGAGACCGGTTGGAAATCCGGGGACCCGTGGGCGGCTGGTTTGTCTGGCGGAATGGAAATGCCAACCCGGTGCAGCTGATCGGAGGAGGGTCAGGTGTGGTGCCGCTGATGTCGATGATCCGCGCCCACCAGGCATCCAACAGCGTGGCCCCTTTCAGGTTGCTCTATTCCCTTAAAGCTCCTGACGCTGCGCTCTACCGTGACGAGCTGCATCGTTTGGACCAGGATTCAGCCAAGCTGATGGTGGATTACGTCTACACGCGTTCGACGCCGGATGGCTGGCCGGCAGCGCCAGGCCGCCTTACCTCCGAGAGCCTTTTGGGCAGGATCTTCCCGACAGAGGAGAACCCGGATGTTTTTGTTTGCGGCCAGACAGTCTTCGTGGAGACCGTTGCGGACTGGCTTGTCATGGCCGGTTATCGGCCGGAGTCGATCAAGACCGAGCGGTTTGGCGGGACGGGAGGTATCCGGTGACCAGCACCGACGACTTCGCTGTCCCCGAGTCCGATGACCCGGACATTGCAGCAGGACCCCATGACCCGATTCCGTATGTGGACGGGAACGCCGCGGCCGGCGCCCTGTCCGAAGTCTTCCGGATCGACATCATCGCAGCGCTTGGGCGGTGCAGGCACTGTGGTTCCGTCAGGGCTTTCGGCGAGGCCATGGTCTTCACGGACGCGCCCGGCATTGTGGTCCGGTGCCGCGACTGCCAAGGAGTGCTGCTGCGATTGGTCCAAACACCAACGCGATATTGGCTGGATCTGAGCGGTCTCAGCTACTTGGAGATCGAGCGCGAAGAATAAGCGCCAGTTGCGGCGCTTCAGGTAGGCGTTCATTGCCTGTACGGCTTCTGAATTACTCACGCACCTGGATGATCGTCTTCCCATTCCGGCGTGCGGCTGGATTAAGGGCGTTGAGCGCGTCGTCGAATTCGCCGATGTTTCCGATGTTCGTCCGCAGCCGTCCGTCCCGGATTCGCTGGACGATCTCAACCAGCTGCGCACGATCCGACTCGACAACGAAATCCACTGCCAACCCATCCGCAGGGCGGGCTTCAACTGGCCCGGTGATGCTCACCAGCGTTCCGCCGGGGCGGATCAGGGCCGCTGACTGCTTCTGGATGTCACCCCCGATCACGTCGAATACCAGGTCAACCCCGCCGATTTCCCGCAAGGTGTCATTGGCGAGATCGACGAACTCGTGCGCTCCGAAGTCAAGTGCTTTCTGCCGGTCGGCAGTTCGTCCGGTGCCGATGACGTAGGCGCCGGCTTCACGTGCCAGCTGAGTCACCATCGTTCCGACTGCCCCGGCCGCACCGTGCACGAGTAGGCTCTGTCCCGACTGGATGCGGCCATGGATAAACAAGCCCTGCCAGGCGGTCAGTCCAGAGATGGGCAGGCTGGCGCCAACTGTGAAGGGGACGTCGCCCGGCAGCGGCGCAAGGTTACGTGCTTCCATGGCCACGTACTCCGCCAAGGTGCCGTCCCGGTGCCAGTCCGCAAGGCCAAACACGCGTTGACCCACAGTCAGGCCTGTCGTGCCATAGCCGAGCGCGGTTACAACCCCGGCCACCTCGTGCCCAATGATGGAGGGTGTCCGATCCCTACCGGCTCGATCAGTCCAGGTCGAGGACCACTCGACCTCGGTCGGAACGAACCCAGAGGCATGAACCTGAACAATGACATCGTTTATCGATGCCGACGGCTGCGGCCGTTCGGCCATCCTGAGCCCGGCCCTTCCGGCGGACTGATCTGACACAACAATTGCTTTCATCAAAAGCTCCCGGTCATCGATCCTGGCCTACACGGCGGTTTCACACTTGTAGTTCTAGCAGTCCAATCGCTCCGGTACCGCGAGCAGTGCCGCCTAACTGCCCACTCGCACCGGCTCCGCGATCACTACAGGATGATCGCGGCCCACGTCCTCGAAGAACTCCGCGTTCGCCCTGACGTAGTCTGTCCATTCGCCAGGGACATCCTCAGCGTAGTAGATCGCCTCTACGGGGCACACGGGATCGCATGCCCCGCAGTCAACGCACTCGGACGGGTGGATGTAGAGCGAGCGTTCACCTTCGTAGATACAATCCACCGGACACTCGTCAATGCACGCCTTGTCCTTCACATCCACGCAGGGCTGTGCGATCACGTAGCTCATGGCGCACTAAATGCCTGTGTAGACGGTCTTGCCCCAGGTGTAGAAGTCCAGCGCTGACCTGCCTTGCTCACGGAAGGTATTGGTGGAGGAATCCTTCACACCGCCGAAGGGGACGTTCAGGTCCAGCCCGGCAGTTGGCCGGTTGATCTTCACCACCCCTGCCTGCGCCCTGTCAGCGAAGTCCGTCGCGAGGGCCAGTGAGTCCGTGCAGATGCCGGCGGTGAGCCCGTAGCGGGATTCATTGATGGCAGAGAGGCCGGTTTCGTAGTCGGCCACTTCGAGAACGGCCACCACTGGCCCGAAGATCTCTTCCGTTACGGCGGCGTCGTCGAACGGCAGTCCGGTGAGAATCGCCGCCGGGAAGAACAGCGCACCGTTGGGGTCGCCGTCGTACTGTCCGTGCAGGAGTGTAGCCCCGCGTTCGACGGCGGTACGCACCGCTGCCTGGTCCTGCTCGAATTGTTGCTTGCTCACTACGGCTCCCATCCGGGCGTCGCCATCAAGCCCGTCACCGGTGGTGTAGGCGGCGGCCTCCTGAACCAACGCATCGAGGAAGGCGGAGCGGATGCCGGGGGTCACGTAGACGCGGGACGTTGCTGTGCATGCCTGTCCCGTCAGGCCGAATGCGCCCGCCGCTACTACCTGCGCAGCTTTGCGGGGGTCGGCGTCATCCAGCACCAGCACGCCATTTTTACCGCCCATTTCGAGCTGTACGCGTGCGCGGCGGGCATTGAGGATCTCCTGCAGCCCAAGGCCAACATTGGTGGAACCCGTGAACGACAAGCCGGCAATGCGAGGGTCCCGGGCCAGCGCGTCGCCCACCACGCGGCCCTTGCCGTGCACCACGTTGAACACGCCGGCGGGCAGTCCGGCGTCCTGCAGGGCACGTGCCAGGTGGGTGGTGGACAACGGAGTGAGCTCGGCCGGTTTGATCACCACGGCGTTGCCGCTGATCAGGGCAGGCGCGGTTTTCCAGGCAGGAATGGCGATGGGAAAATTCCACGGGGTAATGAGCCCCACCACGCCCAGCGGTTCGCGACGCGTCGTGATGGTGGTGTCGGGCAGGCCGCTCGGGAGGACTTCGCCCGTTGCTGCCCAGCCCAGCGAGCCGAAGAAGCGCAGCACGTCCGAGGCACGCTTGACCTCGCCTTTTGCTTCCGCGAGCGTCTTTCCTTCCTCACGGACCAGGTCCTCGGCGATGGCGTGTTGGCGTTCGTTGAGCAGGTTTCCGGCCGCGATGAGGATAGCGCCCCGGGCTGGTGCGGGCAGGGCCGCCCACGATGGCTGGGCTGCGGCGGCGGCGGTGATGGCGGCGTCGACGTCCTGGACGGTGCCGCTAGGTGAGAGTGCTGCGATTTCGCTTGGTCGGGCCGGATTCATTCGCTGCGTGTCCCCGACTCCGAGCCATTGGCCATTGATGAGGTGCTGGGCGGTGATCGTCTGCGCGTCGGTGGTGGCCTGCGTGTCAATCGCTGTGGAAGTCATGATGTTCCTTTGGTTTTCGTGAAGGGGGCTAAAGGCTGCGGATCAGGCCGCCGTCGCACCTCAGCGCGACGCCGGTGATGTACGACGCCGGCGCGCTGCACAGGAAGGCAGCAGCCGCGCCGAACTCGGCAGGTTCTCCATAGCGTCGGGCGGGGATGGTTTTGCGGGATTCGAGCTGGATGTCTTCCAACGTGGTGCCGCGCCGCTTGGCCGCGGCCTGGTCAAGTTGGGTGACACGGTCCGTGGCGATGCGGCCAGGTAAGAGCAGGTTCACGGTGACCTCGTCCAGGGCCACTTCGGCAGCGAGTGTCTTGAGGTACCCGGCCAGGGCAGCCCGTCCAGTGTTGGAGACGGCGAGGTTGGGAAGTGGGGCTGTCACGCCGCTGGAACCGATAGCCAGGATCCGGCCCCACCGCCGTTCCCGCATTCCCGGGAGTACGTGCGAAACCAAGGCGTGCTGCGGTTTGACCAGGAGATCGAACGCCGCCGCGATGTCATCGGAGCTTAGCGTGGCTGCGGCACCGGGTTTGGGCCCTGGGCCGTTGAGGACCAGGATGTCGATGGGTCCCAAGTCCGCGACCGTCTGTTCGACTGCTGATTCGATGCCTTCGGGCGTGGTCAGGTCTGCCTCGATCGCCACGGCGTCGAAGCCCTTGGTCGCTATACCGGAAGCGCCGGAAACACCGGTTCCGTACGCGGCCTGTAGTTCAGCGACGATCTCCTTCGCACGGTCCCGACGACGGCCCACGATCGCCACGCGAACGCCTTCGGCAGCCAGGGCACGAGCCACGGCAAGGCCAAGCCCGCCTGTGGAAGCGGCGACCAAGGCTGTCTTGCCCGCAATTCCCAGATCCATCACAAGCTCCTTACAGGGGTCGTGTCATTTTCGAGGGCAGCAGCTGCCTCACGAAGGTGCGTGGCCATGCTCCCGCGCAGGGCTTCGGGAAAGCCCGCTGCAGGTGCGCGAACGCCTGGGTCCTTGATGAGTCCCCGTTTACGCAGGCATTCCTTGCGAATAGCCAGGGCTACCTTCGCCTGCTGCTCAAAGTTGATCAGCGGCAGATACGGGAGCAGTTCGCGTTGGGCTGCTTCATAGCCCTCTTCCTGCCAGGCCCGCACACACGCGATGAGCGCCTCAGGGTAGGAGAAGCCAGTCATTGCGCCCGCTGCGCCGGCCATCAGTTCATCCAGCAGTCCCTGCCCGCCTAGGCCGCCAAAGACTGAAACCTCGACGCCGGCACTCAGCTCAGCGATCGCGACGCTGGTGGGTGGCGCTTCGGCCTTGACGGCAATGACGAAGTCGCAAGAGGTCACCACCCTGATCAGAGCGGGTGTGGGGATACTGACGCCACTCGCCAACGGATAATCCTGAAGGACAACCTTGGCGCCAGTGGCCCGGTGGATGGCATCCAAGTGCGCAATCACCGTCTCCGGCTTGGCCGAGTTGGCCTGCACCATCACAGCTGCGAGGCGTTCCCCGGCAACTTCCTGGGCTGTCCGCACCTCCTCGATGGCGGGACGCGTGGCCAGGGCGGTCACGCCCACCACCAACGGCAGCGCCGTGCATTCGACGACCGTTTCCAACACTTGCCGGCGTTCCTCAGCCGTCAGTGCGGCTGCTTCGCCGAAGACTCCCAGTACGGTGAGTCCCGTGGCACCGATGGCCTCGTAATGCTCCACAAGCTCGGACAAACTGTCCAGGTCCACGTCCAGCGTGCTGCCTTGGAATGGTGTGGCAACAACGCCCCAGACACCCGGTTGCAGGCTGTCCTTGCGGGTGTTTTTGGGCACGGAATATTGCTGCATGATTCTTTCCTTTCGGGACGAACGTGGAAGGTTGGGGGATCAGCGGCCCGGCCAGACGGGCGCGCGCTTTTCCTGGAATGCACGAACTCCTTCGGCGGAGTCTTCGCTGTCCAACGCCGCCATAAGAGCCGGCAGTCGCAGGCCGCGGGCTTCCTTGGCCGTCAGGTGGCAAGTCTGGGTGACCATCTGCTTCACCGCTCGGACCGAGGAGGGGGCGCAGGCAAGGATCTGGTCCACCCAGCGTTGCACAGCGGCGTCGAGCTCTTCGGCCGGAACTACTTGGTTGACGAGGCCCATGGACTGCATCTCTGCGGCATCGGCTTTGCGTCCGGTCAACAGCATTCCCATGGCCTGCGTATAGGGGATCCGCCGCACCAACTGGTGGATGCCGCCGTCGAGCGCCAATCGCCCAACCCGAGGTTCCGTCAAGCCGAACTTCGCGGTGTCGGCGGCCACCACGATGTCGGCACCCAGCACAATTTCCATGCCGCCGCCAAGGGCGTAGCCGTTGACCCGGGCGATGACCGGGATGTCCAAGGTGGTGCGCAGGCTCAGGCCACCGAAGCCGTTGGGGTCCAGTCCCGCCCAGTACTCAAGGCCGGTCTTGTCCACGGCCGATGCCGACATGTCAGCACCAACGCAGAAGGCACGGGATCCCGCACCAGTGACGACAACCGCACGCACGGACGGGTCCTGCTCAAGCTGGGCCCAGATCTCGTTGAGCCGTGAATGGGTAGTGGCATCCACGGCATTGAGGACGTGCTGACGATCGATGACCACCGTGGCCACGTGGTTCTCGATGGTCAGGGTGACAGTGTCCACTCGCTCGATTACGGATGTCACCGCAGAACCCCCAGCTGCTGCAGGCGCTCGATTGCCTCTTGGTCGAAGCCGTTCTCCAGCAGGACCTCCACGTTGTGCTCACCGAGGCGCGGTGCGGCGCGGCGGATGGAGGGCGGGGTAGCGGAGAGCCGGATGGGGGCGTTCAGCATACGGACCGTGCCGACGCCGGGGTGTTCTGCTTCCACGATCATCCCGTTGGCCTCGGTTTGCGCATCGGCCAACGCCTGTTCCAGGGTGTGCACCGGGGCATTCAGCAGCCCCTGCTCCTCAAGCTGATGTGTCCAATACTCCGTGGTATTGGTGGCGATGCGCTCGCGGAAGATGGCCTGCAATGCCGGCTTGTTCTTGAATTGCTGCTCGAGGTTGGCGAATTCGGGCCGCTGGGTGAGGTCCTCGTCCAGGCCAAGTGCTTCGGAGATCCTGGCCAGGGGATCGGGCGTGAAACCACCCACCATGCACACGGCGCCGTCGGTGGTTTCGAAGACCCCGCTCAGCGGCATGGCGCCCCAGTTGACCTCGTAGCCGCGGTTGAGCTGCATGCACGCTTCCTGCATCTGCAGGTGCAGCATGGAGTCGTACATGGTCACCTCCACCTTCTGGCCCACCCCCGATGCCTCGCGTGTGCGCAGCGCCAGAAGGATGCCCTGCATGAGGTGCATGCCGGTGATGTAGTCGCACAGGGTGGTGGGGTAGATGGAGGGCTTGGTGTCATCGGATTCCCGGCGCCACATCACTCCCGAATAGGCTTGCGCGATGGCGTCCTGGCCGCCTTTATGGGCGTAGGGTCCCTCGGGGCCGAAGCCTGTGCCCGAGGCCCAGATGATTCCCGGGTTGGCAGCTTTGAGGTCCTCGTAGCCGAAACCCATCCGTTCCATGACTCCGGAGCGGAAGTTGCTGACCACTACGTCCGCATCCGCCATGAGCCGGTGCAGTACCTCGCGACCTTCGTCGGTGCGGGTGTCCACCGAGACGCTGCGCTTGTTCCGGTTGATGGACAGGAAGATCGGGTTGTCCTGTCCGTCCTGGTCCGGGAAGGAATTGCGGGAAATGTCGCCTGCGCCGGGACGTTCCACCTTGATGATGTCTGCACCGTAATCGCCCAGAAGCTGGGTGCAGGACGGGCCCATGAACACCTGCGTGAAGTCCACGATTTTGATGCCATCCAGCGGGAGGGGCGTTGGTGACGGAGCCCCGGCGGTGTGCGTCGCCGTCGTGCTTTCAGTCTGGTCGAGGAGAACGGTGCTCATGCCAGCACCACTGCGTTCAAGTCGATGTCCACGGTAGCGTTCGACGACGGCACGTCGCCTGGGTCTGCACCATGCCGGCGCATGCCCTGCTGGATATCCAGCGCGGAGACGTCACGGACCAACATGTTGTTCTCCACGGCGAGGGCCGCTGCAACGCCGACGGCCTGTCCCATTGCCATGCAGGGCGGGATCTCGCGCGACATTTTCTGTGCCTCGGGGGTGGCGGAGTAGTGGCGGCCGGCAACCAGGAGCTGGTCCACTTCCTTGGGCAGCAGCGAGCGGTACGGGTAGTAGTAGTCACGGCCGCGGGCAACGGTGTCCGCGAAGTGGCGGCGCTGGGTGACGTCGTCCTTGGTCATGACGTACTCGCCCTGCAGGAGCCGGGTTTGGCGGACGCCCATCTGGGAGGCGACGTCCAGCATGTAGCAGTTTTCGAAGCCGGGCAGGTTCGCGCGGACATACTCCACGGCTTCGGAGATCCGGTCCCGGGCGGCGAACTCGGCGGCAGTCATGTCCGCGGGGTCAACGCCGTCGAATCCGCTCATGTGCGGGGCGTTGCACCAGACCACGCCGTCGATGGGGGTCTTGAGCCACCAGAGTTCCCACGCGCCGCCGAGGAGGCGCTTGATCTTGCGGTTGATGGCCCGGGCTTCCTTGGGGTTGGCCTGTTCGAAGGCTTCGGCTGCCTTGGTATTCACATTGCCCAGACGGAAGACCAGCGTGGTGAGGTAGTTGTCCTTGGCGTAGCTGGCGCCGGCACGGGAGGCGACGTCGATGTCGCCGGTGGTGTCGATCACGACGTCGGCCATGAACGCCTGCGGGCCCAGTTTCGTTTCGCAGATCACGCCCTTGATCACGCCGTTGTCCACGATCGGCCGGGAGAACCAGGAGTGCAGGCGGAGGTCCACTCCGGCCTCTCGTACGAGGTCGTTGGACACGCGCTTCCAGCCATCGGGATCGAAAGCCGCGGCGTAGCAGATGGGCTTGGGGTTGGTGTGGGAGTGGAAATCGAAGGTGCCGTAGCGGCCCCATTTGTTCCACAGTTCCTCGGAGGTCTTGCGGTCATCGGCGGGCGGGACGATTGCCAGGCCAAGCTTCTGCAAACGTTCCACGTATTCGGAGACGATGCCCGTGACGGTGATTTCCTGACCGTTGATCATGTCATCGAGAACCAGGACCATACCGCCGGAGGCGAGTCCGCCCAAGGATGAGTAGCGTTCCAGGAGAGTGACTTTGGCTCCTGAGCGGGCGGCGGTAACCGCCGCAGCGACGCCTGCGGGACCACCTCCGACTACCAGGACGTCGGATCGTGAGATGACGGGGGCGGTGAGGTCCGCCGTCGTAGTGCTGAGTTCAAGGGTGTTCATGGTGAGTCCTTACTTTCCGACGAAGATGCCGTTGGAGCGGCGTGCGGCGAGGTAGAAAACGATGCTGAGGATGGACAGGACGGCCACGTAGACCGGGAAGACCCAGGTGAGGTTCAGGGATTGGAACCAGACCAGAAGGTAGGACGCGGTGCCGCCGAAGAGAGCCACACCAATGCCATAGCCCAAGGCGACGCCGGTACCGCGGATGTTCTTGGGCATCAGGGAGGAGCTGACCACGTTGTAAAGGGTCATGTTCAGGACCAGGACGATCGAGCCACCCAGGAGGACTGCCGCGAATCCGCCAATGCCCGGTTGGACGTACATCAGCATGAGGAACACGGACGGGATGGCGAGGATGCGGGTCACCAGGAACCAGCGGGACATTGCTTTGCCGTCGGCCAGCTTGCCGATGACCCAACTGCCCACTACGAGGATGACGGCCAGGATGGTGGTGAGGGCGAAGACCGCGGTGGGATCTTCCTTGAAACCGCTACGGGCTGCGGTGGGAAGGCCAACGTTCCAGGCGTAGTTGTAGGCCTGTGCTGCACCCACCACGAAGATGATGGCAAGGACGGAAAGCCAGTGTCTACGGACTCCGGACCACACGGCACGCGGGGTGTTCGTGGCCATTTCCTCGGCCTTGAGGGTTTCCGGCAGGGAGCGGCGGAGGTAGAGAACCACAAAACCGAAGGCGGCGCCGATGATGAACGGTACGCGCCAGCCCCAATCGGCCATTGCTGCACCGCCGAGGACAAGGCTGCAGAGGAAGCTCACCAGCGAGGCCAACAGGATGCCGATGTTCACGTAGAAGGACATGATGCCGGCCACGTAGCCTTCGCGGCCCTCCGGTGCGAGTTCGACAGCGTGGGAGGTGGAGAGCGGGGCTTCGATTCCTGTGGAGATACCCTGCAGGACGCGGCACACCAGCAGGATTATGCCGGCCCAGGCTCCGATGGAGGCGTAGTTCGGCGTGACGGCAATGATCAGCGTGGTGCCGGCCATGAGCATGATGGACAAGAGCATGACCCGACGCCGGCCGATCCGGTCTGCGAGCGTCCCCAGCAGTATGCCGCCAAGGGGGCGGAAGGCGAACCCGACGGCGAACACGGCCAGCGCGTTCAGGGTGGCGGAGAGCGGCTCGGTGTTGGGAAAGAAGTTCGGTCCGATGAAGGCTGACAGGAGTCCGAAGACCATCCAGTCGTACCATTCAAGGGCGTTGCCAAGTCCCAGGCCCAACAGTCCTTTGCGGACCTGGGGAGTGAATTTTGCGTTCTTTGCGGGGGAGGAGTGGCTGGTGCTTGGCGACGGGACGGCGTTGTCCGTCGTTTGGGTGTTGAGCATGGAAGTGTCCTTACGCTGACGCCCCGGAGGGCGTGGGAGGGTATGACGCAGGAACGCCTGTTGGAGGAGGCGCGTTGTGCGAAAGTGGCAAGGATTGTCAGCGGCCACGGTTCGTGTCCGGACAGTTAAGGGAAAACGCTGGCGCCGTTGAGGGGCAGCAGTGTTACCACGCGTGTGGTGCGTTGACCCAGATGGCTACGCATACCTCTTCGTAGCTGTTCTTGTACCAGTGGGGGATCTCTGAGGAGTAGGTGATCGAGTCGCCCTCTTCGAGGCTGTAGCAGACGCCATCCAGATAGACGTCCTTACGGCCGGAAATGATGTAGCAGAACTCTTCACCGCTGTGCGTAAAAGGGGTTGCGCTGGTGTCGTGCCCTGGGGGCGTGCTGATCCACTGCGCTTCGATGCTTCCGTCGCGGTTGGGAGTCAGCAGTTCGTGTACGGCTTCGCCCACGGATTCGCGGGTGACGTTCTTAAGGTTGCGTCGTTCGGATCTGCGGACCACGGGTGAGGTGGAGTGGTCCTGGCCAATGAAGAATCTCCCTACGGGGATGTCCAGGCCGTGGGCCAATTGGGCGAGGGTGGTGAAGGAAGGGTTGGCCATTCCGCGTTCGATTTGGCTGACGATCGCCTGGCTGAGGCCGGTGATGTCCGAGAGCTGGGCGAGGGTCATGCCCTTTGCCTTGCGCATGGTGCGCACCTTGTTCCCCACAGTTGCCAGCAGTTCGCTGGTGGCCGGCGGTGCAGGAGTCTCGGTAGTCATTGCCGTATCCTTCGTTGGTGAGCTAACTCACACAACTATAGTGAAGATTTTTAGCGAGTCAATGGTTTTCTTTATTTTCGTGAAGATCTTTACGGAAGTGGGGGTTGGAGCTCGCAGATCGTGCCGAAGACGAAAGCCTCGATCAGCTCCACTTGCGGTCTCAACTCCTGAAGGTGGCTGGCGTTGGGGAGGAGCCTGATGCTGATCTCCAATTCCGCGGCCAAGCGGCGCATGCAGATGGCGCCCACCATCTCGCTTGAGGTCTTCAGGCTCAGTACAGCGTCCATGGCATCTTCGATGTCCAGGTTATTCAGCGCGTGATGCAGGCGGGCAACGCGCCATGGCAGGAGTTCCACGTAGGTGCGGACGAAAGCGCCAACGACGGTTCGGTCTCCGCCAAGTTCTGCCTGAAGCTGGATAAGGACGGCGGGATCCACCAGTGAGTCTGTGCACTCGTCATACTCAGACACCAAGCCCCTCCCGCCTCCGAACAATAGATGCACGATTCAAATGTAGGTCCGGGGGAAGTATCGCAACGCCGGAAAGCGAAAGCTTGATCCAATCTTGAGCGGACTCAGAGGGGGTCTTGATCGAAGTCCCTGAAAGTAAGTAAAGGAAATGGAATAATCGCCGAACCGGGGGAGCAAGGCGTGGGTAAAGGAATGGAAATCAGCATGAACGGTGGTGTTCGACCCTCGGCGGGCCTCGTGGTCATCATCGTGTTGTGCCTGACGGTGCTTCTGGGTATTGGTGGAACGTCAGCGTATGCGCTGTGGGAGCAAGGTTCCCATGCCAGCACCGGTCACTCCGACTCCACTGGGTCCGCCGGGGCTGGGTCGAAGGCGCCATAGGGCGACCTGCCCTCCAACGGCCCCTCCAAGAACGCCGTCAGCCGTTCTTCGAGGACTGAGCTGTCCCGCAATTCGCATTCCCACACCGTCAGAACGTCCCAACCGGCAGCGTGCAGCTGTTCCCTCTGTGCCAGATCGCGTTCACGGGTCCGCGTGCGCTTGGCCTCCCAGAAGGCCGCATTGGCAGTGGGGGAGTGCAGGCCGACCTTGCAATCATGAAAGTGCCAGAAGCAGCCGTTGACGAAAATGACTTTGCGACGGCCGGAGAACACCAAATCAGGCCGGCCCGGCAGCTTGGTCCCACCGGCTTGCCCATGCAGCCGGTAGCGGTACCCCTTGGCATGCAGTAGTTTCCGGACCAGCAACTCGGGCTTGGTGTTTTTGCCCCTGATCCTGGACATGTTTCGGCTACGCTGCTCCGGCGTCAGCAAGTCCCGGCTCTCGCCCATACAGTCCAGCCTACCCACCCAAGCTGGCTAGGGGCGGGCGACGCTGACGGTCCGCGGAGCCTGAAAGGAGAGTAGCCGCAGCCACTCAGGGTTGGGGTTCCCGAGCCGGACCCCCTTTAGTGCCGCGGTGGTTTCCTGAACCACGACGACGGTCTCCAGCTCAGCGAGTTTGGCACCAAGGCAGCGATGGATTCCTGAGCCGAAGGCCAGGCCGTAGGGTGTGGGTCCCGGATGGTCTGTGCTTTCTCCGGCAGATTCCGCAGTGTCAACCCCGGCTGCCCACGGAAAGCCGTGGTTCCCGGTCAGCTCCACCAGGATTTCCTCCCCCGCAGGGATGTGCTCGCCATTGAGTTCGGTATCGCGGGCGGCCACCCGCCGCCAGGTAGGCACGGAAGACTCGGTGGCCAGCACATGCCGAACAATCTCGCGGGCTTTGGCGCTGGAGGAGGCCGCGTCCCAGGAGATTCCCCGCGAGCCCTCGGCCAGCCGGAAGAGCGTGGTGCTGATGAGCTGCGTGGTGGTCTCCTGGCCCGCGATGAGCAGGAAGTAGCCCAAGGAACAGATCTCCGGCGTGCTGAGCCCGTGGTCTGCGAGTGCCCTGAAGAGGTTTGTTGTGCCCGGAACCAAGGGTGCCTCCACCGATTCAAGGACCAGTTCGCGCAGCCAGGTGTAGAAGTCCGCCGCGGTGTGGGCCAGCTCGAGCTGCCGTGCGGGATCCGGCCATCCCCAGAACAGCTCAAGGGAGTCCAGGCTCCACGCCTTCAATTGAGGAAGGTCGCGGACGGGGAGGCCCAGCATCTCCAGCATGATGACTGCCGGCGGATACGCGGCCACTGCCTGCACCAGATCAACATTTCCCACGGAACGGAGGAGTTGGGCTGCGGCCGTGGCTGACTCCCGGGAGAGCTGCCGGATACGCGGTTCCATGGCCGCAACTTTGGCGGGAGTGAAGAAGCCCGCCACCACCTTGCGAATAGCTGCGTGTGATGGGGAGTGGTTACTGGCCAGGACTGGTGGAAGGGCGAAGCGTGCCTTTTGCAGGATGCGGAGGGCTTGACCGCTCAAGGGCGTCACGGCCAGAAGTGCGTTGGCAGGGCTGAAGTCGCCAGGCCGGTGAAGGACCTCGCGGACGGAATCAGGATCGCGCAGCACCTTGTAGGGGCATGTGGTGACGGTGTTCATGCTGGCACCCCCTCAAGCCAGGAGGCTGCCTGTTCGCGGAACGCTTCAGGGGCCAGTGCGGCGGCTTCGTGCCGGATGGCCCCCAACAGCGGAACGGGCCAGCCGGAGATGGTGGCACGGTTGCTTCGCTCCACTGCACCTGGGACCGCAGGCCAGCTGCCAAGCACAACACCCACCACCGGCAGGCCCCTCCGATCGAGGGCTTCGAGCGTCAGCGCCGTGTGGTTCAAGGTGCCCAGCGACGGCCGCGCCACCACGGCGAAACCAGCCGAGTCGCCCAGGAGGCTTCCGAGGTCGGCCAGTGTGCCGCCGTCGTGGTCCAACTCAACCAGCACCCCGCCGGCACCTTCCACAAGTACATGGTCATGGGTGTTGGCCAGTGCGCGGATTCGCTGGGCATGCGAAGCAAGCTGCGGCAGCACCACCTCGTCACAGGCAGCAGCGGGGACAGGGGCCAGCGGCTGTTCCAGGACAATGCCGGCCTCCGCCGTGAGCGGGCCGGCAAGCCGCACCACTTCCGCGCAGTCCGAATCGCCGTCTACGTTGCCGCTTTGGCAGGGCTTGTAGACCGCCACCGAGCAGCCGCGTTGCTGAAGCGCTGTGGCGAGGGCCGCCGTCGTGATGGTCTTCCCGACGCCGGTATCGGTACCGGTCACCAGGATGATGCGGGGAAGTTTCATGGGGTTCGCTCCAGGATGTCGCGCAGCACTGCGCAGGCGTGATCGAGGTCGTTGGGGGTGAGGTTGGCCCGGGCTGTGAGTCGCAGCCGGGAGACGCCGTCGGGCACGGAAGGTGGCCGGAAACAGCCCACCTGGACGCCGGCAGCGTACGCGGCCTGGCTCGCAGCCAAGGCAGCCTCCGCTGAAGGCATGGGGATGGATTGAACTGCTCCGGCAGAACGCTCGACGGCGGCTGAGCGTCCCAGCGTGGGTTGCAGTTGGGCGGCGAGGGCGGCTGCGTTGTGATGGACGGCCGCGGCGCGCCAAGGTTCCCGCTGGATGATTCCGACGGCGGCCATGGCAGCCGCCGCTGCCGGCGGGGCCAACGCGGTGTCGAAAATGAAGCTACGCGAGCGGTTCACCAAGTGCTCCCGCAGGAGGCTGGAACTAAGCACCGCCCCGCCTTGGCTCCCCAAGGCTTTGGACAGGGTGGCAGTGCGAACAACACCCGGATGGTCGGCCAGGCTGGTGCCCGCCACCGCGCCGCGCCCTTGGAAGGGGCCAACGCCGGCAACGCCCAGGCTGTGGGCCTCATCGATCAGCAGCACGGCGTCGTGTTCCTCGGCGAGGTTGAATAACTCCTGTAGTGGAGCAGCGTCACCGCCGACGCTGTAGATGGACTCAACAACAACAAGGGCCCGCGGCTGTGTCCGTCCCTCCAGGAGGCGTGCCGCGTCCGCAGCGTCATTGTGTTTAAATTCCCGCACTTCCGAGCGGCTCAGCCTAAAACCATCGATCAACGAGGCATGGCAGTACTCGTCTGCCACAATCAACGTTCCGGGACCACCCAAAGCCGTGGTGACACCCAGATTGGCGAGGTAGCCCGAGGAGAAGACCAACGCAGCCTCCGCTCCCGTGAACAGGGCAAGGTGGTGCTCCAACTCAAGATGCAGCTCGGTGGTGCCGGTGACCAAGCGGGATGATGCAGCGCCAGTGCCCCAGCGCCTGATCGCGTCCGTGGCAGCCTCCGCCAAGCGCGGGTCTGTGGACAGGCCCAGGTAATCGTTGCTGGCGAGGTCGATCATCCTGCGGTGTCCGCCTGTACGGCCAGCACCGGCTTCTGTGCCCGGGACGCTTTCTTTGCCGCGGGGGCCGTTCGCGACACGCACTGTCGGCGTCCGCACCAGCCCGCGGCGCTCGCGGACCTCTGCCTGTTGCTCCAGCCAAGCGGTCATGGAGAGGCTCATACTCTGGCCTCCAGCCTGTCTGCGGCCGCGGAGACTGCCGCCACCATGCCAGCAGTGATGGTCCTGATCTGGGAGGTTGAGCTGATGTACGGCGGCATCGTATAGACGAGATTGCGGAAAGGACGGATCCACACTCCCCGCTCGATCGCAGCCCGGGTCACTGCAGCGACGTCCACCGCGTCCGCCAACTCAATGACGCCCACCGCGCCGATAATGCGGACGTCCCTCACGCCGTCGAGCTCCAACGCCGGGGCCAAGCCCTCCGCGAGCCCTGCGCCTACGCGGTCAACGTCTGCGCGCCAGTCGCCGTCCCGCAGCAGCCCGAGGCTCGTGTTGGCCACGGCACAGGCGAGCGGGTTGCCCATGAACGTGGGGCCGTGAAGTAGGGCACCAGCATCACCGCTGGATACCACCCCAGCAACCTCACCCGTGCACAACGTTGCGGCCAGCGTCATGTACCCACCCGTGAGCGCCTTGCCGACACACAGGATGTCCGGGACGACGCCGGCATAGTTCGCAGCGAACAACTCGCCTGTTCGCCCAAAGCCCGTGGCGATCTCGTCCAGGATGAGCAGCAAGCCGTGCGCATCGGCAACCTCGCGGAGGATCCGCACACACTCCGGCGGGTAGATGAACATCCCGCCAGCACCCTGCAGGACAGGTTCCACAATGATCGCTGCGAGCTCATTGGAATGCTCACGGGCCAGCGTCTCGACTGATGTCCGCCACTCACCGATAGCTGCTGGGGTGGCCGTCGCTGCGGCTGGAGGACGCGGCGCGAACACATTACCCGCCAGCAAACCAGGGAACGCGGAGTGCATGCCGTCAACGGGATCACAAACGCCCATCGCGGCAAACGTGTCGCCGTGATAGCCACCGCGGACCGTCAGGAAGCGCTGCCGTTGTGGACGCCCGGAGGCAGTCTGGAACTGCACGGCCAGCTTTAGGGCCACCTCCACTGAAACGGAGCCGGAATCTGCCAGGAACACCCGTTCCAGCTGGCGGCCCTGTTCCTGCGGTGCAAGAGACAGCAGGGTCTCGGCAAGATCCACGGCAGGTTGATGCGTCAGTCCACCGAACATCACATGGCTGAAGGACCCCAGCTGGCGCTGAACCGCGGCATCCAGCACAGGATGGCGGTACCCATGGATCACCGACCACCACGACGACATCGCATCCAGCACCTCATGCGTTCGGCCGTCCTCGTCCCGAAGCCGCAGCGCCACGCCGTCGGCCGCTTCAACTTCCCAAAGCGGCAGCGTCCCGGACGCCGGAGCGTAAGGATGCCACAGGCTTGCCCGGTCCCGCTCGATCAGCGAACTCATCGGGACACCCGTCCGTGGCGCGAGCACTCCGCCGACCAACCCAACGGCGTCACCTGGACCTTCATCCTGCGGCGACACTGCGCGCAATACCTGGGCGGTTCCATCGCCAACCGTTGCTGGCAGCCTTGGTGGGAGTCCGACGTCGAGTGGGGGTGCGACGTCGGGCGCTCGCCGTTGGTGCCTTTGCGAACGGTACCGCCCCCAATGACGGTGCCGTCCTCAACAACGTCTTCAACGACGTCCTCAAAAAGGGCGCCGGCAACCGTGCCGCCGCAGTGCCCGCAGTATTCCGCCTGCATGGCGCCTATCGCGGTCATAGCGTCTTCTGGAGTTCCTTGATGGGCATGTTGAGCTCCACCAGGAGGTTCAGGTCTGCGGTGGCGGGGCGGCCCAGGGTGGTGAGGTAGTTGCCCACGATCACGGCGTTGATGCCGCCGAGCAGGCCCTCGCGGGTGCCGAGATCGCCCAAGGTCAGTTCGCGGCCGCCAGCGTAGCGGAGTACTGTTCGCGGCATGGCGAGCCGGAAGGCGGCGATAGCGCGGAGGGCGTCCTTGCCGTCCATGATGCCCTGGTTTTCCAACGGCGTTCCCGGACGTGGATTCAGGAAGTTCAGCGGAACTTCGTGCGGTTCCAATGCGGCCAGTTGGGCGGCGAGTTCGGCCCGCTGCTCGAGGGTTTCACCCATGCCGATCAGGGCGCCGCAGCACAGTTCCATACCGGCGGCTTTGACCATGTTGCAGGTGTCCAGCCGTTCCTCGTAGCTGTGTGTGGTGACGACCTCGGGGAAGTAGCTCCGCGCGGTTTCGAGGTTGTGGTTGTAGCGGTGGACGCCCCATTCGGCCAGCTGATCAACCTGGCGCTGGTTCAACATACCCAGGGAGCACGCAATGTTGATTTCAACTTCCTCGTTGATGCGGTCGATCGCGAACTTGATCTGGTTCATGAGTTTGATGTCGGGGCCACGCACAGCTGCGACGATGCAGAACTCGGTGGCACCGGTGGCGGCTGTTTCCTTGGCAGCCTTCACCAGTTCAGGGATATCCAGCCACACGCCACGGACCGGGGAATCGAAAAGTCCGGACTGGCTACAGAAGTGGCAATCTTCGGGGCAGCCGCCGGTCTTGATGGAGATGATGCCTTCAACCTCGACGTCCTCGCCGCAGTGCTTCAGCCGGACCTCGTGGGCGAGCTGCATGGCAGCGGGAATCGCTTCGTCAGGAAGTTGGAGTATCTCCACAAGCTGGGCTTCGTTGAGGCCTTTACCGCGCTCAAGGACCTGCTCGCGTGCGATGTCCAGGATGGCGTAGGCAGCGCCTGCTGGGGTTCGATGAGTTGTTTGGGTCGTCATGGACTTGACGGTATCCGTGGGGGCGGCACGCGATTTTGTGGGGTCCGCACAAAGTGGCGTAGCGGATTTTGGACTGCCCTTATGGCTGGTGGGCGCGGGCGGCTGGTGCAGAAGTTACAGCTGTGAAACATCGTTGTGACTGATTTGACCCGCTGCGTGACTAGCGTCGTTGACGAAGCACCGACCACGAATCTTGAAAGCGAGCCCGGATGAGCGACCTTCTGACAGACGCCCAAAGAGTTACGACGGCGGGGAACGCCGACGCGATGAGCGCCGCGAAGGAGAGCCTGGAAGACTACACACTCCGGTTCGCCCCGCGCTCCTACCGGAAGTGGAGCGCCGGTGTGGTGGCGACCAGTGCCCTTGGCGGGATCGCCTACCTGGCTGACTTCTCGATCGGGGCAAACATCGGCATCGCCTACGGCACCGTGAATGCGATCTTCGGCATCATCGTTGCCGCGGTGATCATCTTCGCCACGGGCTTTCCACTGGCGTACTACGCCGCCCGCTACAACATAGACCTCGACCTCATCACTCGCGGGTCAGGCTTTGGCTACTACGGTTCAGTGGTCACGAACATCATTTTCGCGACCTTCACCTTTATCTTCTTTGCCCTCGAAGGCTCCATCATGGCCCAGGGCCTGCAATTGGGCCTCGGCGTCCCGCAATGGCTTGGGTATGCCGTATCCACCATCATCATCATTCCGCTGGTGATCTACGGGATGAAGACCCTTGCTACTTTGCAAGTGTGGACCACGCCCTTGTGGTTGCTGCTGATGGTGGTTCCCGTCGGCTATCTGCTGTTGTCCCACCCCGAAAGCATCGACGCCTTCTTTGCCTACACCGGCGCTTCGGGCGAGGGCGGCACCAATCTCGCCTCCGTGATGCTGGCTGCCGGCGTTTGCCTTTCGTTGATGGCCCAGATCGCAGAGCAGATCGATTACCTGCGCTTCATGCCACCCAAGACCGCGGAGAACAAGGGTGCTTGGTGGCGTGCCGTAATCCTCGCCGGACCCGGCTGGGTTATTTTTGGTGCCATCAAGCAGGTTGTAGGCATGTTTATTGCCATTTACCTGATCGCCAGGCTGGATCCCGCCGCGTCCGTGCACGCCAATGAACCAGTCCACCAATTCCTGGGCGTGTACCAGGAGATGATGCCGGCCTGGCTCGCGATGTCCCTGGCCGTTGTGTTGGTGGTTATCTCGCAGATCAAGATCAACGTCACCAACGCCTATTCCGGATCGCTTGCCTGGACCAATTCCTTCACCCGCATCACCAAGACCTACCCGGGCCGCATGGTGTTCGTTGTGGTCAACCTGGTGATCGCATTGGTCCTCATGGAGTCGAACATGTTCGAATTCCTCAACACGATCCTTGGCTTCTACGCCAACTGCGCCATGGCCTGGGTGGTCACAGTTGCCTCCGATATCGCCATCAACAAGTACCTCTTGAAGATCTCGCCCAAGGTTCCTGAGTTCCGACGGGGCATGCTCTACCCCATCAATCCGGTCGGCTTCGTTTCCATGCTGGTCTCGGCAGGGATGTCCATCGCGGTCTTCTTTGGGGCTTTCGGTGCCGGAGTGCAGCCGTATTCGCCAATTTTCGCCGTCGTCCTTGCTTTGGTACTTCCCCCGGTCCTGGCTCTGGCCACGCGTGGCCGCTACTACCTCCGCCGCACCGATGACGGGATCGACCTGCCCATGTTCGACGCCGACGGAAACCCTAGCGACGAGAAGCTCCTCTGCCACGTCACCGGCCTTGAGTTCGAACGCCCGGACATGCTCCGCTCAGGCCAGGACGGTCCCGACGGCGAACCCCGCTTCATCTCTTCCCTTGCCTTGTCCACGGATAAGTCAGGCGCACTGGTGCTGCCAGCCCGGAAATAGGCACGCTGGCTGGCGCTGCGCGCGAAAAGTCAGGGTGCTTAGAATGAGGCATGGCACAGGATGAGCGGAACGAAGAGACCGGGCTGAGCGAGGAACCAGGGCAGCCAGAGGAATCCGAGCAGACCGACGACTCAGGGCAGGTTGAGTCAACAACCGACCTCGACGAGGACATCGCGATGGCGTTGGAAAACCACGTCCTTAACCCGGCGGAGGACCCGGAAGAGGCCTCAGATCCACGGACAATGTATCCGTCGGGGGAGTTCGAGCCGCAAACCCAGGACTACCCTGGCTGGACCGAGGCAATGATCCCGCGGCCGGATCACGGGGAGCAAAGCTATGTGGGCCATCACCGGATGATGGGATTCCGGACCTTGATTACAGGCGGCGACAGTGGGATTGGGAAAGCCGTAGCGATTGCCTTCGCCCGTGAAGGTGCAGATGTGGCGTTCACGTATTTGCCGGAAGAGGAGCAGGACGCGGAATTGACCGTCCAATTGATCGAGGCCGCGGGCAGCCGTGCCCTGGCGCTGCCGGGGGATCTGCGGGACGAGGAATTCTGTCAGGAAGTCATCGCCCAAACCATCGAAGAATTCGATGGACTGAACGTTCTGGTCAACAACGCAGGTTTCCAGATGACTACCAGCCGGGGGATCGAAGACCTCAGCAGCGAACAGTTCGACCGGACCTTCAAGAGCAACGTCTATGCGCTCTTCTGGCTTACCAAGGCGGCCTTGCCACATTTGCAGCCAGGGTCCTCGATCATCAATACCTCATCAATCCAGGGTTACCATCCGAGTCCCTCGCTCATCGATTACGCCGCCACCAAGGCAGCCATCAACAGCATGACGTTCTCGTTGGCAGAATCCCTCGGATCCAAGGGAATCCGGGTCAATGCGGTAGCTCCCGGACCCATTTGGACCCCCTTGCAACCACCAACCCAGCCGGAGGAGAAGATCGTGAAGTTCGGGCAGGACACGCCCCTCGGCCGGGCCGGTCAGCCTGCTGAACTTGCCGCGACGTATGTCCTGCTGGCGACGGAGGAGTCCAGCTACATTTCCGGCTCGGTTATTGGGGTTACCGGCGGAAAGCACCTCGCCTAAGGCGCCTCCGCCCATCTCTATCGCCCAACTGATCCTCCAGGAAATCAGGGCTTCAGCACCACCTTGATGCAGCCGTCCTGCTTCTTCTGGAATTTCTCGTACAAGTCAGGCGCGTCGTCCAGACCGCCCGTGTGGGTGACCAGATGCATGACTCCCAGCGGATCGGCGTCGTCCTCTACCAAGGGGAGCAGCTGGTCAGTCCAGTTGCGCACGTTGCATTGCCCCATGCGGAGTTGGACTTGCTTGTCGAACATGGTCATCAGCGGCATGGGATCGGCCTGGCCACCGTAAACGCCGCTGAGCGAAACAGTGCCGCCGCGCCGCACCAGATCCACTGCCGTGTGGAGGGCAGCAAGGCGGTCCACGCTCATGGTCTCCATGGCTACCTGCGCCGGCTTGTCAGGGAGCAATGAAACCGCCCGGTGCAGGAATGATGCCACCGGGGAGCCGTGGGCTTCCATGCCCACTGCATCCACCACCGCGTCCGGGCCCCGGCCGAGGGTCTCCTCGCGGATCTCCGCGGCGACATCCGGGCTGTAGTTCATGGTCTCCACGCCATGTTCTTCCGCCATCGCCCGGCGCTCGGGAACGGGATCCACGCCAATGACACGGAAACCCTTGTGGACGCCAATTCTGGAGGCAAACTGGCCCACAGGGCCGAGTCCGAGCACCGCCAATGTGCCTCCCTCGGGGACGTTGGCGTATTCCACGGCCTGCCACGCTGTGGGCAGGATGTCCGAGAGGAACAGATAGCGCTCGTCGGGGAGGTCTGAATCTACTTTGATGGGCCCGTAGTCGCCGAAAGGCACCCGCAGGTATTGTGCCTGGCCGCCCGGCACGGAGCCGTAGAGTTCGGAGTATCCAAAGAGTGCAGCCCCTGTACCTTTGGCTTTGACCTGCGTGGTTTCGCACTGCGACTGAAGGCCTTGGTTGCACATGTAGCACCGGCCGCAGGAGATATTGAAGGGCACCACTACCCGGTCGCCCTTCTGGAGCCGGTGGACCTCCGAGCCCACTTCTTCCACGATTCCCATGGGCTCGTGGCCGATGACGTCGCCCTTGTGCATGTAGGGGCCGAGGACTTCGTAGAGGTGCAGGTCCGAGCCACAAATGGCTGACGATGTTATTCGGACAATGACATCCGTTGGTTCCTGGATGGTGGGATCGGGGACATCAATAACGCTCAGCGAGCGCCTTCCTTGCCACGTCACTGCTTTCACAATCGCTCTCCCTGCTTTGGGGGCTGGAGGTGTGTCCCGCGCTGCAGGAGACCTTCCCAGCGAAGCAGAGTTGGCAGCGGCGCACAAGGTCTTTGGTAGCCTCGACAGCCCTTGAAGCCCGGCCTACATTGAGGCTATGAGCGAAGAATCGAGCGAACGGGACAAATCGAGCGAGCGGGACGAATCGAGCGAGCGGGACGAATCGAGCAAAGGGGATAGGGCGCCTTCTGACGCCTCAAAGCAGGCGGTACCTGCCGACGTCAAGCATGGGGACAGCACCCCCGGGACGGGTGACTTTACTACGGAGGTGGACCCTGCGTTCATCCCGGACGATAGCGGCGAGACGCCGGAGGAGAAGCGCGCCAGGGAGCATCCAGAGGCGACGGGTAGCTAAAAACACCTATTTTGGGCAGTAGTACGACGGCGTCCCCCGCTGACCGGCCTGGGTCACCTTCGCACCCACTTTAGTAAGTAACCTGATAATTGGTGTTAAGCTGGTAGGAGATAGCTGTCCACGTGATCAGAAAGCGTTTCGAACGAACACTGGATGGGTACAACTTTGGGTACTAAGCACAGCATGGGCTAGGGGCGGCGCCCAAACAAAGCCGTTCACGAGGGAGGCAATCCACATGGACACAGGACAACTGGTATTGATCATCGTGTTGGCCGTCGTCGTAGTCGCAGCTGTGATCATTGCAGTGGTAGTTGGACGCAAGAAGAAGACCGAACTCAATCGCCGTCGCGCAGGGGAACTGCGCGAGAAGGCAGACCAGGAAGCCCTCGGCGCACACCAAGCGAAGGCTCAGTCGGCACAAGCTGAGGCAGCAGCCGTTCAGGCAGAAGTCGAGGCCAACCGGCTCCGGCGCGAAGCGGACCGGCATGCGGAGAAGGCCGAAGAAGCCAGCGGGCGCGTACAGGAACACCTGCGCCACGCCGACAAAGTGGACCCCGATGTCAGGACTGACCGCGACCGGGAGAATGACGCGGATCGTGGACGTGACCGTGACATGGATACACGTGACATGAATACAAGCGAACAACGGCTTACACGGGATCGCTCGGCACGGGAAAGCGCCGTTAGGGAAGAGCCTTTGCGGGAGCGGGCTACGCGGGAGGGCTCTACCCGGGACGATTCTGTGCGGGACGGTTCCGTGAGGGACAGTTCGAGGCGGGACGGAGATAGGAACGTGTAAGTTCCTACGGTGAAACGGAGGCAGGAAGTGAGCATCGTGGTAAGGCGACCGGGCCAAGTGGTGCGCCCGACGGATTCAAGGCAGAACAGGCATGCGGTTGACGTTGTTCTTGGCCATTTGGGCGAGATCGGCCCAGCGGTAGCGGCCTTGCGCCGTGAATCGTCGCGGCTCGCTGAATGGGGAGAGGAACTGGCCCGCGTACGTCTTCGTGGCGGCAGCGTGTTTGCAGCCGGCAGCGATGGCTCTGCGCACGAAGCACAGAGATTCACCTCCGAGTTGGCGGCCCACGACCCCAGGGATGGCTCTGCCTTCAAGGCCATATCTGTCAGCAAGAGCGGCAACGACGGCGCCCGCGGAAGCATCAGTGACCAGATTCGAGGGCAGGTTCGCCGTGGCGACATCGTGGTGTTGCTCGCTGCGAAGGGAATCACGGATGATCTCCGGGAGGCCGCTGCTGCTGCCAAGGCCGCCGGAGCGCGGGTGTGGGCATTGACTGGCAAGGAGTCCAAGGACCTTGCCCAGGCTGTCAACGAAGCGATCTGCATTGACACTGACCCGCCGCATGCCGAAGAAGCGCACCTGGTTGCGGTGCTGGCCCTTTGCGAATGCTTCGACGACGCCATGAGGCTGCGGGGCCAGGGCTAAGCAGCTTGTGATCTGCCTCGCATCCGGAATAGTTGCAGACGCCGCACAGTTGCCCAGAGTGAACCTGATTCATTCTGAAAGGAACTGCGCATGCTGTTTTCCCCCTTGGCCCTTGGTGAGCTCGAACTTCCCAACCGACTGGTGATGGCGCCCCTGACCCGGCTGCGGGCCGGCGCGGACGGCATTCCTGGTTCACTGATCGCCGAGCACTACCGGCAGCGTGCGTCCCTTGGGCTGATTGTCAGCGAGGGAACGTACCCGACGCCGGCCGGTCAGTCGTATCCAGGCCAGCCTGGTCTGGTGACGGAAGCGCAGATCGCAGGCTGGAAGACGGTCACTGACGCCGTCCACTCTGAGGGTGGGCGCATCTTCGCCCAGGTCATGCACGGTGGCCGCGTTTCGCACGCGGACATCACGGGCGGCCACGAAATCGTGGGCCCGAGTGCTGTTGCCATCGAGGGCGATGTCCGCACTCCCATCGGCAAGCAGCCGTACCCGGTGCCGCGCGAACTCCGCACGGACGAGCTCCCGGGAGTCATTCAGGATATTGTCACCGCCTCGAAGAACGCGATTGAGGCAGGATTCGACGGCGTGGAACTTCACTCGGCAAACGGTTACCTGCTGCATGAATTCCTTGCGCCCAACTCGAATGTTCGCACCGACAGCTACGGTGGGTCCCCGGAGAACCGTGCGCGCTTCGTGATCGAGACTGTCAATGCGGTGGTTGAAGCACTTGGCGCGAACCGCGTTGGCATCCGCATCTCCCCGGAACACAACGTGCAGGGTATCGCCGAGACGGATGCCGCAGACGTCCGCGCCACCTACGAAGTCCTCGTAGAGACCATTGCGCCGCTCAACCTGGCGTACCTCAGCATCCTGCACCACGACCCCAAGGGTGCCCTGGTCCAGGATCTTCGCGAACGCTTCAACGGCACTTTCCTGGTGAACACTGGCTTCAGTGAAATCACCACGCGCGAGGAAGCTGTTGCATTGGTGGCCGATGGCCTCGCGGACGGTGTTGTGGTTGGCCGCCCCGCCATTGCCAACCCGGACCTCGCGCGCCGCTGGCGTGAAAGCCTCCCGCTCAACGAGCCGGACGCCTCCACGTTCTATGGCGAGGGTGCAAAGGGTTACACGGACTACCCGTTCTACGCCAACTAACCGCGCAGAACCCCAGCAGGACCGCGACGCCGGCACTCACCCGAGTGCCGGCGTCGTGCGTTAAGCGTGTGCCCGCCCAACTAGGTCGCATTTGTGCGCGTTTTGAGCGCTCAAAACGCGCGCTGCTGCGACCTAGTTGGGAAAGAGGGGTCGGCTGGTGCTCGCGTTCCTATAGGATTTGTGGCATGTCTGAACCTTCGCCGGCTCTTCCCCGCCCGGGCTTTCCCGTCAGCCGCCAGGTGTTGGCCGACCACGTTTATGAAGCCCTCCTCGAGTGGCTCATGGATGGTCGGCTCGAACCCGGGGCAGCCGTCAGCATCGACGGAATGGCGCGGGAACTGGAGGTTTCTCCTACCCCCGTGCGTGAAGCGTTGGCGCGACTGGAGCATACGGGCATGGTGCGCCGCGTGGCGTTGAAAGGGTATCGCGTAGCCCCCGTGTTCACGCGGGAGGACTTCGCTGAACTCATGGAAGCACGGCTTTCGATAGAGCCTGTGAATGCCCGCCTCGCGTGCGAACGCATGACTTCGGAAGGCTTGGACGCCCTGAAGCAGGCCGTTGAGGATCTCAGGACGGCACCGCGGGGCGGCACGTTTGCTGAGTACCGCAGCTACCTCGAGGCTGACGAGCGTTTCCACCAGTTGATCGCGGCGCAAGCCAGGAACCAGTTCCTCCTCGCCGCTTACAACACACTGGGCGGGCAGATCCAGCGGTTCCGCTTGTTTGGGGGAGTGGGCATCACGGATGCGGAGCAGGCCATCGCCGAGCACCAAGCCGTGCTCGACGCGATGTCCAGTGGGGACCCGGGGAAAGCGGCCGAGGCAATGATCAATCACGTGGAAAAGGTACGGGGCCGGGCAATGGCTGACGCGCCTGAAGACTGAACACCCACCGCTCCCTAAGGGCTCGTCGCGAATGCGGCGGGCCTTTTTCGTGCGATCAGTGAGCCCCTTCACAGACATATGTAAGACATATAGGATCTAGGAAGTTTCGCGAAAAGGGTTGACAGCTTTGCTTCGTTCATAAATCCTATAGGAAACAGGATTCCACGAAGGAGTGATCATCATGGCGTATACCGCCGAAAATTGGCCCATCACCGCGGCCCTCCTACAGTTCCCCGGCGTGGACGCCGCGGGGCGGCACATCAACGACGCCGACGCTTCCGTTTGGGCTGAAGTCCTCCAGGAAGTGAAGGAGGCTGGGTTCGCACACGCGGACCTCACCGACAGCTGGGTCCGCCCGGGCGATCTCAGCACGGAGCGTCTGGCCGAGTTCAAGCAGACGGCTAACGAAGTGGGCATCGGAGTGCCGGTCATCTCCGCCATCCGCCGCAGCATCATCCACCAGACGGACTGGGCCGATAACCTCGCCTACAGCCACCGCACCATCGACGCCGCAGCAGAGCTTGGATGCGAGGTTGTCTCCTTCGGACTTCACCAGGCCATCACGCCTGAGCAGCAAAAGCAGTTGTGGTTCTGGACGGTGGAGGGTTACAAGGATCCGGTAGGCGACAAGGAAATGTGGGGCAACGCAGTGTCCCGCCTCCGTGAACTTGGCAAGCACGCAGCAGAAGCCGGCATCCTCATCTCCCTGGAAATGTACGAGGACACCTACCTCGGCACCGCTGATTCATCCGTACAGCTGGTCCAGGACATCGGTCTGGACAACGTCGGCCTCAACCCGGACCTCGGAAACCTGATCCGCCTGCACCGTCCCATCGAGGACTGGCGCGAGATGGTGGCCAAGACCCTGCCGTACTCCAACTACTGGCACATGAAGAATTACATCCGCGACGAAGATGTGGCCCGCGACAGCTACATCACCATGCCCGCACCCATGGAAAGCGGCTTGATCAACTACCGCGAGGCATTCAAGTTTGCTCTCTCGGTCGGCTTCCAGGGCATCCTCTGCACGGAGCACTACGGTGGCGACGGGCTCAGCGTCACGGCCAGCAACCAGGAATACCTGCGCCGCCACGTCCTGCCGAAGACCGAGGGCTACAAACTTGGCACGAGCAAGGTCGCGCAAGGTCGGCAACAGCCCGTCACGGAACTCGCAGGAGTCTGAGGAATGACACAGATTTTCGACAACCCGGCAGACTTTGCCGATGAAGCCCTGGACGGCTTCGTGGCTGCCAACCGCGGCTACGTTGCCAGGGTAGATGGCGGCGTGATCCGCTCCACCGAAGTACCTGCCGGGCAAGTGGCGTTGGTGGTCGGCGGCGGTTCCGGGCACTACCCGGCCTTCGCCGGATTGGTCGGCCCCGGACTCGCAACGGGCTCGGCCTGCGGCAACATGTTCGCTTCCCCGGCCGCCGGCCAGGTATACCGCGTGGCCAAAGCGGCCAATGCCGGAGGTGGCGTTCTGCTGAGCTACGGCAATTACGCTGGCGACGTCCTGCACTTTGGCCAGGCACAGCTCCGCCTCAACGCCGAGGGCATCGAAACGCGCACTGTCACCGTCACGGATGACATCGCAAGCGCTCCGATCGACCAACTCGAGAAGCGCCGCGGCATCGCGGGCGACCTCACGGTTTTCAAGATCGCAGGCGCCGCAGCCGAAGCGGGACTGAACCTTGACGACGTCGAGCGCTTGGCCATCAAGACCAACTACCGGACCCGGTCCCTCGGGGTGGCCTTCGACGGTTGTACCCTGCCTGGTGCCAAGGATCCGCTGTTCCACGTCCCGGCCGGGCAGATGTCCCTGGGCCTCGGAATCCACGGTGAGCCCGGGATCTCGGAACACCCGATGCCCACCGCGTCCGAGCTTGCACAGCTTCTGGTTTCCAAGCTGCTCGCTGACAAGCCCGAGGGTTCGGGGGACCGCGTTGTGGCGATCGTCAACGGCCTGGGCACTGTGAAGTATGACGAACTCTTCCTGCTGTTCGGTAAGGTCGAAAAGCTGCTTACCGCTGCTGGTCTCACCGTTGTTGAACCGGAATGCGGCGAACTGGTGACCAGTTTGGACATGTCCGGACTGTCCCTGACGCTGCTCTGGCTGGACGATGAACTCGAACAGTATTGGGCAGCGCCCGCCGATACCCCCGCTTTCCGCAAGGGCAGCATGGCACCCCGCGCAGCGCGCGCCGAGGCAGCAATCGTCGACGCCGAAACCGCCGACGTCGAACAGGCCACCCCGGCGGCGGCGGAACTCGGGCGGCAGGCCGTAGCGATTCTCGCCCAGGTGCGCGATGTCGTCGTCGAACACGAAGACGAGCTCGGCAAGCTGGACGCTATCGCCGGCGACGGTGATCACGGAATCGGCATGCGTCGTGGCGTCGACGCTGCGGCTGCTGCGGGCGAAGCCGCATCCGGCTCTTCGGTAGCGCGAATCCTCCTCGCGGCCGGCGAGGCCTGGAGCGAACGGGCAGGCGGAACATCCGGCGCGCTGTGGGGTTCGGCGGTCATCGCGGCCGGCCAAGCACTCGGCAACCGCGAAACGTACAGTGCGGACGACGCCCGGGCCGCTGTTTCCGCGTTCGTCCGGGCCATCACCGAACTCGGGAAGGCCGAGCCCGGAGACAAGACCATGGTGGACGCCCTCCTGCCGTTCCGGGACGCGTTCCTGACAGAGCTCGACGGCGGTGCTCCCGTTGACAGGGCACTGGCAGCAGCTGCTGCGGCTGCTGAAATGGCTGCCGCGCAGACCGCTGAACTGCGCCCGCTCAAGGGCCGGGCCCGCCCACTTGCCGAGAAGAGCCTCGGCCACCCCGATCCCGGCGCAGTCTCCTTTGGCCTGATCGCCACAAGGATCTCCCACCACATCGATTCACTACTGGCCAGCGCTGCCTCAGCGGCTCCGGCCGGAAACGGAGCCTGAGAATGAGCGACACACAAGGCTGGCGCATCGTCGTCGGCAATGACGAAGCCGGAGTTGAATACAAGCAAGCACTTCTGGCATTGCTGGAATCCGACCCGCGTGTGGCATCAGTGACCGATGTCGGGGTCGGTGCGAACGATTCCACGGCCTATCCCCACGTGGCTGTCGATGCCGCCCGCAAGGTAGCTGACGGTGAGTTCGATCGGGCCCTCCTGATCTGCGGCACCGGGCTTGGCGTGGCCATTGCGGCCAACAAGGTCCCCGGAATCCGTGCGGTGACCGCCCACGACAGTTACTCGGTGGAGCGGTCCGTGTTGAGCAATAATGCCCAGGTCCTCACGCTCGGTCAGCGGGTGATTGGCTTGGAACTGGCCAAGAAGCTCGTAGGGGAGTGGCTCGGCCACCGCTTCGACCAAAACTCATCCTCCGCCGCCAAGGTGGACGCCATTTGCTCCTACGAGCCCAACTACACGAAGGCAGTCTGATCATGACCACTCCTGAAGCAAGCGAAGGCACCGCGAAAAGCACAGCCCGGAAGATCGCCGTCGTCGGCTCCGGATACATGGGCGGCGGCATCGCCCAGGTCCTGGCGCTCGGCGGAGCGCGCGTGGCTTTGGCGGACGTGTCTGCCGAGATTGCGCAGAAGAACTTCGACCGCCTGCTGGTCGAATCCGATCAGTTCATCGCCGATGGTCTGTTCCCGGCGGGATCCACTGAAATCCTGAAACAGAACCTCTGGGCTGCGAAGGACATCGAGGAAGCCGTTGCTGATGCCGACTTCATCGAGGAATGCGTTCCCGAGGTCCTGGAAATCAAGCATCAGACCCTCGCCCGGATCAGCGCCGCGGCCCGGCCGGATGCCCTGATTGGCTCCAACACCTCCACGATTTCCATTGCCGCCCTGGCAGAAGCCGTGACCAACCCCGAGCGGTTCCTGGGCGTTCACTTCTCCAACCCGTCGCCGTTCATTCCGGGCGTCGAAGTTATTCCGCACGCCGGCACTGACGCCGCTACGGTAGCTGCTTCCCGCGAGCTGGTCCATGCGGCCGGTAAGCAGACCGCCGTCGTGAAGGACGTTACGGGTTTTGTGCTCAACCGCCTGCAGTACGCGCTGTTCCACGAAGCTGCACAGCTGGTGGAGCAGGGCATCGCAACAGCGGACGACGTCGACACCCTGGTGCGTACGACGTTCGGCTTCCGGTTGCCGTTCTTCGGTCCGTTCGCGATCGCGGACATGGCCGGTTTGGATGTCTACAACTTCTGCTACAAGTCCCTGCAGACCGGTTTCCCGGAGCGCTTTGCGACGCCCAAGATCCTGTCGGACCTCGTGGAGGCAGGCAAGCTCGGCACCAAGACCGGCGCTGGTTTCCTCAACGTCCCCGCCGAGCGCACCCCGGAACTCATCGCGTACCGGAACAAGGCCTACGTCGCCATGCAAAAGCTCATTGAAGAGCTTGGCCCGGCACCCATCAACTAACTCTTTCTAGGAGAAACACATGACTTTCCCCGCTGAACGCACCGCCATCGTCACAGGCGCCGTTTCCGAGCGCGGCATCGGCAGGGCCACGGTGAACTACCTGGCCGCCCAAGGTTGGAACATCGGCATCATCGACCTGGATGACGCGGCCTGCAAGGCTGCGGCCAAGGAAGTTGCTGCAGAATACGGAGTCCAGGCCCGCGGCGTGGGTGCGAACGTCGCCAGCGAAGCCGAAGTCCGGGCAGCGATCGATGAACTGGAAGCCGAGCTGCCGCAGATCGTCGCCTTGGCCAACGTCGCTGGAGTCAGCTCGCCCATCGGCTACCTGGAACTCGAACCCGCCGAGTGGGATCGCGTGCTGAACATCAACCTCAACGGTGTCCATTACGCCACCCGTCGAGTGGTCGAATCCATGGTAAAGAACCGGATCGGCCGCATCGTGAACATCTCCTCGGTCTCTGCCCAGCGCGGTGGCGGAACGTTCTCCAAGACTCCCTACTCGGTTGCCAAAGCCGGTGTCATCGGCCTGACCCGTGCCACAGCCCGGGAACTCGGCGAATACGACATCACCGTCAATGCGATCTCACCCGGGCCCGTCGATACCGACATCATGGGCGGCACGCTGAGCCAGGAACGCAAGGACGAACTGACCAAGGACCTCGTGGTGAACCGCGTGGGCTCAACCAGGGACATCGCAGCCGCGATCGCCTTCCGCGGCCGTCCTCCCACTCGGACACTGGCTTTTCCAAGCGGTCGAAGTGCCCCCACCAATATTGCTTGTCCTCACGCCGGTGATATCCAATGCCCGCGGCCACAATCGCAATCGCCCGGGAATCGGGGGACAGCTTTTCCTCTTCCGGCAGCGCGGCAACGTAGTCCAGCAGGGCGGTTTCTTCCGGTGCAGCCTCATATTTCGTCGGTTCGGCTGCGGCCTGGGAATCATCGGACTCGTCCCCCAAATCTTGCGCATTCCCGGAGTCGTCGCCGGCAGAGCCGCCCGGGACGATGGACCGCTCGGCGGCGCGGGCCAACAACCAGTTGCGGAGCTCCAGCGTCGAGAGGCAGTCGTACTCGTTGTAGTCCCTGATGCTTTCGAGGATGGCCGCAGCCTGGTCAGGGTTATCGGTGTCTCGAGCCGTGCAGTAGTCGGCATAAGCAACCACGGAGGCTCCGGCGTCGGTCACGTCTCCGGAGCGCAGGTGCTGACCCATGTAAAGGGGCTCCAGTTTCTTGATGCTGTACGAATTCTCGGACACGCGGATGCTGTGGCGGACGGTGTCGTAGAGGTCCACCAGCACGCCTTGCTTCAGGAGATCGTCCACGGCGTTTTCACCCGTCACGTGCGTCAGGGAGAGATTGCGGAGGGCAGTTTTCTCGTAAGCCGCGTAGTGGTAGATATGCATGCCGGGGTAGCTGGCACGGCGCTTGGCAACATACTCCAGGAAGTCTACGAATGCCTGGCCTTCTTCAGCTCGTGAATGCGCCCAGAACGGGCGGAAGACCGGTTCGGAGCCAGGCTCCAAGGGGTTTTCGATGACTCCGAAAAGGTACTCAAGGCCCCATTTCCCTGTGACTGGATCCTGCCAAAGGGGATCGCCCTCAAAATCGAAGAAGATGTCCCCGGGGTCCGGCGTAGGGAGCCTGCCGAGGGTGTTGTCCGGCAGGATCTTGTAACTTACTGCTTTGGCTTCCCCGGCTTTGTCCGTGTAGTTCACCGTCCCATCGGGGGCCCCTGTGCCGGTCTGGAGTTGGGCTTGCTCCCGAAGGCGCAGCAGCGTGGGATCACCGACAGCGGGGAGCTCGGCCAGTTGGTCGATCGTGGTGATCCCGGCCTCCACCAGCTTCTTGCGGCGGCTGATCCGCATGCCGGCAACCATGAGGAGGTCACGGTGCAGTTTTACTTGCTCGGCACAGTAATCGCAGCGGCCGCACGCGGAGAAGCGGGAGTCGCCCCATTCTATGGGTCCTGAAGCAGCCCTATGGGCCGTGGTCATTCGGAGGAAGCGTTCCCGGCGTTCCTTGAAGACGGGCAAAATCTCCGCGAGCGGGTGATCGCTGTGCACGCGATTGCCCAGGACCAAGGTGACAGTGGGATCCGGCGTAATACCGGCCTGAAGAAGTTGATCGCCATAGGCAGCCAGCTGCAAAAGCGCAGTGACCTTGGCATGGCGTGCAAGCTTTGTGTCGAAGACGGCGTACTGACCGCCCGGACGCTTGACCAGGAAGTCGGAGCGGCCGTGGAATTGGCCATCGAAGAACGCGGCCTGGAACACGATGTCCGCCCCGGAGCGCAAGGCGTCGATGGATTCCGCATGCTTGGCCAAAAGGGTGGCGCGGTCCATGGCGGGGGCGGGAACGACGTCGTAAACGCCCTGTCCTGTAGACGGATCCCAGGGCCCGAACTCTGCCATGAACTCGTCCAGGACCCTGTGCTCGTGGACATCGCCAAGCTTCGCCGTGCGATCCAACATGGCATCTGCCGGGAATTCGGCTTTGGGGGAGCGGCCCAGTTTTTCGTCGAGTTTCCGGAGGAGCTGGTACTCACAGGTGGCCGCGATGACAAGATCGCTGGCTGAGAACACCAAATCCTGCGGCGCGCCCGCTATCTCCGAATCGAGAAAGAACACCGTGACCTACTCCCTGTTGCCGGATGAACCACTGCGAAGTGGACCATGAAGCCAAGCTATCAGCGGCCCCCGACAATTTAGCGTGCGGGCAATTTGGCGTGCGGGCAACTTAGACTGCCCCCATGACTGAATCAGCCTTCACCATTGCGGACCCAGCGTTCGAGGCCGCGTACCAAGCCGCGCAAAAGAGTCTCAGCGAGGGCGGGATCCCCATTGGCGCCGCTTTGGCCCGCGCTGGGGAGGTCATCGCGAGTGGGCACAACGAACGTGTCCAGCATGGCGATCCGATCGCGCACGGCGAGATGTCCGCGTTGCGCGCTGCGGGCCGGCAAAAGAGTTACCGGGACACGACGCTTTACACCACGCTGGCGCCGTGCGCGATGTGCACGGGAACCATCATCCAGTTCAAGATCCCGCGCGTCGTGGTGGGCGAAGCGGAGACGTTCCCGGGGGAATTCGAGCTCCTGCGTTCGCGTGGCGTTGAAGTAGTGGTCCTCAATGACCCCCGCTGCGTGGACATGATGCGCACCTTCCAGGACGATCACCCTGAACTCTGGGCCGAGGACATCGCGGAATAACTGCAACTGCTTAAAGGAGCGACGGCGGCACGCACGTTTCGAGCGATGGAGCGTGCCGCCGTCGCCGGCTGCGGAGTAGCCACATGCCAAACGGTCATCCGACGACTATTTGGCAGGCTTCCTCGGAGCCGACCGGCGGGAACGGGCCGCCGGAGTTGGTGGGACTGGAGTTGATGGGACCAGCTCCTTGACCTGGGCCAGGACGGTGGGGTTGACGCCTCGGGAGCCAAGATCTTTGGCTAGGGTTTCCACCTCTGACTTGGCGGCCGCGGGGTTGTCGGCCTTGACGTGCAGTTCCGTGCGCAGTTCAACCAGGTTGCGGTAGGCGAGGTTGCTGCTCGCTGCTCCTTCTTGCTGGTACTTGGCCAGGCCCGCATCCGTCAGCGCCAACGCCCGCTCAGGATCGGCGCTGTGGTGCTTCACCATCTTGTCGTCCTTGCGGCGGAAGAAGTCGTCTCCCACGGATTGGGCGACGGCGGTAGCGGCCTTGACGCCCAAAGGCTCACCGCTGAAACGCTCGGCAGCCTCGACCAGGGTATCCAGTCCCTTGCTCAAATGGGGCGACATGGACCCTTCGAACGCCAGCGTCAGGCCTACCTCCCGGGTGAAGAACTCCGGCGCAAACCGGTCTTCTTCCTTGGTGACGGGGAAGCCCACCCGCAACGGCCACGTGTTGGACGCTTGGACCAGCCCGTCCGTGCTGTAAACGGCCCTGACCAAGTACTGGCCCGGCTTGTCGAAGACGAACCCCACCGTTCCATAGGCCAACTGGACGAGCTGGCTGTATCGGTCGCTGCCGTCGCTCCCACCCGAAGGGGCGGCCGGCGAGAGCATCACCATGTCTGGTATCCCGTAGAAGCAAACCACCGATTCGTGGAGCACCACGGTCCCATCGGGTTTTTGGACGTACACGGTGGTGTTGCCGTACCTCGGATCGAGCCGCCCGTCCACCGGGACAGGTGCATCACTGGTGTTCCGCAGCCGGAATTCGAGTGCCACGGGTTCCATGTAATCGAAGTAGTCCTTGCCGGTGAGCGTCAGCTCCACATCGCTGCCGGGCCCTGAGACCGTCATAGCCCCCGGAGGAGATTCCAGATGTCCGCCCGAAGCCCACGGATCACCGCCCATGATCACGGAGGCCCGGTCGCCGTGACGCATGTGGAGCAGCTCGTCGTCGTCGAAACGGAAGCGGAAGTTTGCCCAGAAGGTGTCCGTGCCGTTGCGCTGATCGTATTTCCAGTCGTAGTTCATCCACGAAAGGGAATCAGGCCTGGCTTTGTCCCACGCATGCAGGAAGTTAAAAGCATGTCCTGCCTCGTGGACCCAGGTGTAGAGGAAATGGCGCATGGCCCACGCTTGGTCCTGGGTGGTCGGATTGGAGACGAGATTCGTAAACCACGTGTGGTTGCGGAATATCGCGAAACCCTGGCGATCCGGACCGCGACCTGCGCCGCCAAAGCCCGCAGCGGCGTCGAACATGATGCCACCCACTCCGGCAGTGTCGAAGATGCCGGCCTGCACGCCCCACAAGTTCCATGCTGGCCAGCCGGAGTTGAACTTGCCGAACGAAGTTTCCATGGCATCGTGCAGTTCGCCGACGTTCCAGGAGGCGAAGCCCGCGGCGCTGTCGTCGATCACCGTGTGCACGGGGTCGATGGTGACGGCCACCCCTGCGTCTTTGTACGAGGACTCGATGCTGAGGGTCCGCTCGGAGAGATCGGCCGGGCGGTTGTTGTGGGCGTGGCTGTTGTAGATCGGGACTTTGGGATCGACATCCACGGAACTGCAATAGTCCAGTTCAAGGTTGACGTCCCGGAAGCAGCCCGAACGGTAGGCGCACGCGTAGGGCTGCCCGGCAACGCTGCCTGCCGTGAACGTGGCCACTGCGCCAGTGATGGCCCCGTGGGACCAGGACACAGTGATTTCCACGGTTGTGGCCGGGTGCGTGCCTTTCCAGTAGCGGACCGTTCCAGTGATGTGTGCATCGGCATGGGTCATGGTGACTACCGGCGCGTCCACGATCCAAGACTCCACATAGGTCTTCACGAGTTGGTTGACGCCACCCGCTTTGACCCAGCGGGTGTTGTATAGATCGCCACTGACTTTGTTCAGCACCGGGGATTCCACGCCCTGGCGGGGATCGACGTCCAAGCGGAGGTCCAGCGCGCTGCCGACAGGGCCGCTGCTTGCCTGGTTGCCTTCATAACGGCCGCTGACGGGTGCAGAGCGCCAGCACCTCCACCAATCTTCGGAGGGCCATGTCAAGGTGCTGGGTTGGGGCTCAAAAGCGCGGGACCCAAAAGCGTGGGGCTCAAAAGCGGTCGGGAACGGGGTTTCATTGGGGTGGTGGGGGACAGGGGAGTAGTGGGTACTGGGGACGTTGGGGGTGTCCATGGGAGGATCTTTCTCGCTCTGCAAGCAGTCAACAATGCGTTCGTCCATCACTGGGGAAAGCAGATGGACGGCATGACGGTTCAGGGCGGAGGCGATGCATGTGGGGAGTCCCGAAGGATGTGAGTGGCCGATGCCCAGAAGCCGTGTGTAACCCAAAAAGGAGGATACTCCACCGAATGGATTATATCTAGGGGGCTGACTAAAATTCCGCCCGGCAACCTGCGGGATCGCCTAGTCAGCCGCAGCCGCCGAGCGTAGGCTGGCATCATCGGCGTCGGTGCCGAAAGGACCATCCCGAAGGACCCCGCGTCGATAAAGTCCAATCGATGAAGGAGGACCCATGAGTGTCGTACGTGAATTCATGACAACGAATGCCTGGTGCATTCCTGAAGACCAGACTCTCCAGGACGCCGCCCGCAAGATGAAGGAACTGGACTGCGGTTCACTTCCTATCTGCGGGAATGACGGCAAGCTCTCCGGTTTCATCACCGACCGCGACATCGTGGTCAAGGTCCTGGCCGAAGGCAAGGACGCCCGTGAAGTACGCGCCAGCGAGCTCGCCCAAGGCAAGCCCTACTGGATTGATGCGGACGCCAGCATCGATGAATGTATTCGGATGATGGAGGAGCACCAGGTTCGCCGGCTTCCCGTCATCAGCGACCACAAGTTCGTTGGCATCATCAGCCAAGGTGACATTGCACGCAACTACACCGAGGACCGCGTTGGCGAACTGGTGGAGCACATTTCCGCCAAGGAGCACATGGCACACTAAGTTGCCGATCCGGCACGTACATCCAGCCGCCGCGAAGCGCTCCCCGTCAGAGGAACGCCTCGCGGCCCGTTCCTTCGCGCAGCACGAGCTCGTCGTCCTCTATGGAGACAATCAGGCTCCTGGGTTTACCAGCGAGCTTTTTCGTTGCGCTGAGCTTTCTGCTTCGGACTTCAACTCCCACCGTGGCGCCTTTCGCCGGCAGCTCCACCGTGATTTCGTCGGCCATTCCCAACAGCATCTTGGTGGACACATCCCGTTCGGACACAGCTTCCTTGCCGTTGACGGTCACGCTCACGTCATCGGAAACAAACCCGTCCTGAAGGATGATGAGCAGTTCCTGCATGCTCCAACTACAGCACTAACAGCGCTCCCGGCATAGGCTTTCCGGAACCCGAACCTGAAAACTGTGGGTCATGTGAGGCAAACTGTCAGGGTGACTCAATCTCTCCAACACCAGTCAGCCGATTCTGCCATCCACCACCTCATCGCCAACGAACTCGGCGTCAAGGCCTGGCAGGTCAAGGCCGCGGTGGAACTGCTCGACGCCGGATCCACCGTTCCCTTCATCGCCCGCTACCGTAAGGAAGTCACCGGGACGCTCGATGACACCCAGCTGCGCGATCTTGAGGAACGGCTCCGCTACCTGCGAGAGCTGGAAGAACGGCGCAAGACCGTCCTGGAGGCGATAGCAGCCCAAGGCAAGCTAACCCCGGAACTGGAAGCCGCCGTCGTGGGTGCTGACACCAAGGCGCGGCTGGAGGACATCTACCTCCCCTTCAAATCCAAGCGCCGCACCAAGGCTCAGATTGCCCGCGAAGCCGGATTGGAGCCGCTGGCCGACGTCCTGCTTGCCAACCCACAGCTGGACCCAGAAACCGAAGCCGCCAAGTACCTCAACGCCGAGCACTCCATTGATGACGCATCCGCTGCGCTCGCAGGTGCCCGGGCGATTCTGGTGGAGCGCGTGGCCCAGGACCCCGACCTGGCCGAGGACCTGCGGGAACGGCTCTGGAAGCAGGGGCGGATGGTCTCCCGCGTCAAGAAGGGCATGGAGGCCGAGGGCCAGAAGTTCAAGGACTACTTCGAGTTCACGCAAGTCCCGTCCGGAATGCCGTCGCACCGGGTGCTCGCCCTGTTGCGGGGTGAAAAGGACGGCGTACTTGAGTTGGACCTCGCCGAAGCAGACCCCGCCGACGACGACGCCCTGGCCGCAGCCCGCGGCCGCTACGAGAACGCTGTGGCCAAGTGCCTTGGGGTCGCCAACCACGGCCGTCCTGCCGATCTCTGGCTCACCCAGACTGCCCAGCTCGCCTGGCGCGGTCGCATCCTGGACCGCCTCACTACGGATCTTCGCGGACGGATGTTTGCTGATGCCGAGGATGAGGCTGTCCGCGTCTTCGCCGCCAACCTGCGTGATGTGTTGCTCGCTGCGCCTGCCGGCAACCGCTCCACGCTCGGCCTGGACCCGGGACTCCGTACGGGGGTCAAGGTGGCGGTGGTGGATGGCACGGGCAAGGTGGTTGCCACGGATACCATCTATCCTCACGCGCCGGCAAAGAAATGGGACGAGGCACTGGCCACGCTCGGCCGCCTCGCCAAGCAGTACAACGTGGAGCTCGTGGCAATCGGCAACGGCACCGCGTCCCGGGAAACGGACAAGCTGGCCACCGAACTCATCAAGTCCCTCGAGGCCGCCGGTTCCAAGGGTGTCCAGAAACTCGTTGTTTCCGAGGCCGGGGCTTCCGTGTACTCCGCGTCGGCCTTGGCAGCTTCCGAGCTCCCCGGCATGGACGTTTCACTCCGCGGAGCTGTCTCTATTGCCCGCCGGCTTCAGGATCCGCTGGCCGAACTGGTGAAGATCGAACCCAAGTCGATCGGGGTTGGCCAGTACCAGCACGATGTCACGGCTGCCAAGCTGGACCGCTCACTGGATGCCGTGGTGGAAGACTGCGTGAACGCCGTGGGCGTGGACGTTAACACGGCGTCTCCTGCCCTGCTGAGTCGAGTGGCCGGCGTCGGACCTTTGCTGAGCGAAAACATTGTGGCGTACCGCAATGAGAATGGCCCTTTCGCCAAGCGGAGCGACCTCAAGAAGGTACCCCGCCTGGGAGCGAAGGCGTTCGAGCAGTGTGCAGGCTTCCTACGGATCACTGGGGGAGCGGAGCCGTTGGATGCTTCCAGCGTGCACCCGGAGGCTTACTCCGTTGCGCGCAAGATCCTCGTCGCGGCCGGTGGCGGACCCACCACGTCACTGGATCCGCAGGCATTCGTGGATGGCACGTTCGGCCTGCCGACCGTCAAGGACATCATGACCGAGCTCGAGAAGCCGGGCCGCGACCCCCGTCCTGCGTTCAAGGCGGCATCATTCTCGGAGGGCATCGAAAAGATCTCGGACCTCAAACCGGGCATGATCCTGGAAGGCACCGTCACCAACGTTGCCGCTTTCGGTGCTTTTGTGGACGTCGGAGTGCACCAGGATGGGCTGGTCCATGTGTCTGCGCTGTCCAACAAATTCGTCTCGGATCCCCGCGAGATCGTGAAGTCCGGGCAGGTAGTGCGGGTCAAGGTGCTTGAAGCCGATCCCGAGCGCAAGCGCATCTCCCTGACCCTAAGGCTCGACGACGAACCCGGTACCGGGGGCGGCCGCGGTTCCGGAGGACGTTCCTCGGGCGGAGCAAACCCGGGTGCACGGAATGCTGGAGGCCAGCGTTCGGGTGGGCAGCATGGTCAGCGTGGTGGTGGGCAGCCGGGCCAGGGTGATCGTCGCCAGGGCAAACCCCAGCAGTCTGAAGCTCCCGCCAACACAGCGATGGCCGAAGCACTTCGTCGGGCAGGGCTCGGCAAGTAGCCCTTCACCCGAGCCACAAATCCCGGTCTTGTTCGCTAAACCCCACCTACAAGGTTGCGATCTGCGTACAAGGCCGGGATTTGCTGCGACGGACCCCTACGACGGAACCGACGAGCCGTCCGGAACTGAGCTGCCGGCGTCGTGCTCTTTTTCCTTTTGCCACGGCCAACGGCCAGTGATCTCCAACTCCAGGGAGAAGCTCAGGAACGTCCGGATCAGCACGATGATCGCAAGCACGCCCACGCTTTCAAACGTGGGCGTCACAGCAACTGTGCGGATGATGTCGGCGGCCACCAGGAGCTCAAGGCCCAGGAGGATCGACCGTCCCAGCAATTGCCGGTAGGCGCGGTAAGGCGAAAATGGTGCGAGCCCACTGGCGCGTTTGGGTTGGTACCCGCGCAACGCGAGCGGGATGGAAACCAGCGCCCCAACCACCATGACTGCCACTCCGGCGAAGTCCATGTACCGGCCGACTTCTTCGATGATGTGCTGGAAATCCATGGCCCTCCCTCGCTGCTACTGTGCCGGTGCGGGGATCGGGAAGAAGACCCGAGGGTCCTGCAGCAGGGCCGGGTAATCGAAATCGGAGCGCTTGACCACGTCCGTGACTTCGAAGTTGCGCGCGAACTTGCCATCAACCGTGATAGGCCGTCCCTGGACCAAGCCGACGGCAAAGATCTGGCCGCCGTCGAACGGGACGGCGATTTCGGTCTTGCCGGGAAGTGTGTTGAACGCAGCTTCCTGGGCTTGGCGTTTCCGCGTGGGCTTCTTCTCCAGTTGTTTCACGGGCCGCTTCTTGGGGCCGCCCACCTGGCGCCGGGACTTCTCCTCGGCGTACACGAACTCATACTCATCGGCGTTGGAAACGGCCTTTGCCTTGCCGTGAGGGGGCATGCTTACCGTGGTGAGCTGCTCCGGACGGAGGTCCTCCACGTTGGCCCGCAGGATCCAGAGTCGGTCCTCGTCAGGGTCTTCAGGGTGGAACTCGTGCTTGGGCTCAGGCCATATGTACTCGAGCTTTTCTTCGACGCCGGGGAAGAGCGGTCCGTAGAACTTGGGATCTTTCCCAAGGAGCTTGGAGCGGTGGCTGAGGTGCAGGTCCTCGTAGCCCAGCCACGGCGGCATGACGATCCTGGAGGCGTAGTCCGGATGTGCCGCCTGGGGTGCGAACTCAGCGATGTTGTTGCGGGTGTTGTCCGGGTGGCCTCGCTGGATCCACTCGTCGGCCATTGCCAGACCGTACATGGTGAGGGCGGGGACGTGGCCCATCCACATACGGACGGCGGGGTGCTGCTGCCAACCGTACTCCGGGATGACCAGTGCGCGGAGGACCTGGAGGGCTTCGACGCGCTGTTTGCCGAGCCTTGAGGTGTCGAGCGCCGCGGCGCTCTCACGGAAATCGGCGAAAGGGAGGAAAGTCTGCATCCTTTCAGTTTGGGGGTCCCGCGGCGAAGAACCAAGTTGAGTGCTCCGGGACACGTGCGGATATGGGGCCTAGAGTTGTCGAGTGGAAACTTTTGGCGAGAAAACGACGACGACGGCGCCCCCGGTTGCCGAACTGCACCTGCACATCGAAGGGACTCTCCAGCCAGAGCTGATCTTTGCCCTGGCCGAACGTAACGGCATCGAACTGCCCTACGAAGACATCGAGGAACTGCGGGAGAAGTATGAATTTACGGATCTGCAGTCCTTCCTTGATCTGTACTACGCCAACATGGCCGTCCTGCAGACTGAACAGGACTTCACCGATATGACTCGCGCTTACCTTCAGCGTGCCGCAGCCGGAGGAGTGCGCCACGCGGAGATCATGATGGATCCCCAGGCGCACGTATCCAGGGGTGTCCCGCTTGAGGTGTGCGTCAATGGCGTCGCCAATGCGCTGGCGACATCCGAGGAAGACTTCGGCGTCACTACACTCCTCATAGCTGCGTTCCTCAGGGACATGTCCGAGGAATCAGCACTTGAAGTGTTGGACCAGTTGCTCGCGATGCACGCCCCCATCGTCGGCATTGGGCTGGACTCAGCAGAGGTGGGCAATCCGCCGTCGAAGTTTGAGCGACTGTACCAGCGCGCCGGTGAGGCCGGGCTGCGAAGGATCGCCCACGCGGGTGAGGAAGGGCCGCCCGCCTACATCACCGAGGCCCTGGACGTGCTGCATGTGGAGCGGATCGATCACGGTATCCGCTGCATGGAAGACACGGAGGTGGTGCAGCGGCTCGTCGCCGAGCAGGTGCCCCTGACTGTTTGCCCGCTATCCAACGTTCGTTTGCGTGCGGTGGACAAGCTGGCCGACCACCCACTGCCGGAGATGCTTGCCATCGGTTTGAACGTTTGCGTGAACTCGGATGACCCTGCCTACTTTGGCGGCTACGTAGACGACAACTTCGAGCAGTTGGCCAAGGTCCTGGAATTCTCGGTTCCTGAGCAGGCCACTTTGGCGGCAAACTCGATCCGCTCTTCGTTCGCCAGCGCCGCCCGGAAAGCCGTATTGCTGGACGAAGTGACGGAGTGGGTCAAGGCGTCTGCGCCTGCCCAATAAACCCTGAATTGGTGCTGGAGGCGAGACCCGTCGATCACTTCCGGCCGCGGAAATGTCATACTCGGTCACGACACACGGTGTTTACCAATATCAGTCGCGCGAATTAACAATTCATTGGCAAACTGCAAGGGATTATCCACCGTAGAAGGAGAAGCATGGGCGCGAACACCGCCGAGAACACCAACCTTCGTCTGAAGGCCGTACTGGACATCCTCGCTGAGGGCGTATGGTCTGGAGCCACGCTGAACGCAGGGGAAGTCCTGGCAGAGGCCATCGGACGCGTTCCTTTCAACGATCATGAGGCTGAACTTCTCAGTGGGGGCATTCCCCGCGGCCACAAAACCCTGACGTCGGCATCGGCAAAGCTGGTCAAGGCCGGCTGGCTGGTCAAGGGGCGTTCGGGATGGACCATCCCGGAAGACGGACTGCGGGCGACTGTCGCCTTCCCTGACGTTTCGGCTTTCGCAGAGGCCCTCGACGCCGGAACACCGGTACCAGCCGATGTTCCCGTGCCTACGGCCCCTCCCGCCAAGGCCAAGACGAAGCGTGCGGCAACGTCGAAGAAGGCTGCAGCTCCGAAGGCTGCGACCGCCAAGACTGCGACCACTAAGGCTGCGACCTCTAAGGCTGCAACCAGCAAGGACGCGCCAGCCGCGAAGAAGCCTTCCACTCGCAAGGCTCCTGCGAAGGCAGCGGCGGCTCCGGCCGTCGAGACCCTGCCCCAGCCGGACGCCGTCGCGATTGCGGGCGACTTCAACAAGATCCTGGGAGCTCCGGAAGACTGGGCTCCCCAGTACGACGAAGTCCAGATGGAGTTCAACCCGTTGGTTCAGCTGTGGACGCTGACGGCTGAACTGCCGGCCGGTTTCTATACGTACAAGATCGCGCTGAACCGTTCGTGGGATGAGAACTATGGCGCGTTTGGCGTCCGCGATGGCGCCAACCACGAGTTGAACCACGACGGCGGCACGGTCACCTTTACGTACGACCACGCGACGCACGACATCGTGGTGGGCTGACCTAGTTCCTGCCGCGCTGGTCGCCTGATGCACGCCGGACCCGCCCTTGTTCGCTCCACTCACCCTTGTGCGGTGAGTAGTGCGAACGAGGGCGGGTTTCGTCGGGCTCCCCACTCGGTATCGCAGGTGTGCCGGGCTAGATTGGGTCCATGACTGAGTCGCTGGAAAACCGCTCTGCCGATGACGAGGTACGGATCACTGCCCGCATCACCGGCGTGGTCCAAGGCGTGGGATTCCGCTACTGGACGGCCCGCAAAGCGGATGAGCTAATGCTGAAGGGGACCGTCCGGAATAATCGCGACGGATCCGTGCAATTGGTTGCCGAGGGACCGGTATCCCATGCCGAGGCACTGGTGAGTTGGCTCCATTCGGCGCGGGCACCTGGTCGAATCGAGAATATGGAGTTTGACGTCTCCGATGCGACCGGCGAATTCGACGAGTTCCGGATCGTGGGCTAAACCGGCCTTAGCCAGACTCGAAAGATCAGGCCGCGAAAGGTCAGGCCGCGAAAGGTCAGACCGCCAAAGAGGTGCGCGTCGCCTCAACGTAGTGCTCCAACGACTTCAACGCAGGCTGTGACGAAGCATCCCGGACAGCATCCGCGCCCACGGCGTTGGCCACGGCCAGAGCATGGCTGTTTTCAAGTCCGGAGCGGAGAGCCAAGACAAGGGCGGCGCAGAAAGCATCGCCGGCTCCGATCGTGTTCGCGATATCCGTGACCCGTACCGCGGGGGCTTCGGCCACGCGTTCGCCATGCTCAAAGATCGCCGAGCCCTCGCCCCCATACGTCACGGCAACCAAGGGTGCCGTGCGAAGGGCAGGGATCAGGGCGTACTCGGTCTCGTTCACGATCACAAGGTCGCAGCGTTCCAGGAGCTCCGGAACGATGGGCGCAGCAGGCGCTGCGTTGAGGGCAAAATAGCCTTTGGTTCGGCGGGCGGCTTCCAGCACCACGTCCTGGTCAACTTCGAGTTGGCACAGGACGGCTTCTTCCTCCGCGAAGGAGACGCCTTCCACGGACACCTGCCCATTGGCGCCCGGGCACACAACAATCTGGTTCTCGCCTTCAATGTCCACCAGAACCAGGGCTGTCCCCGTCGCGGCATCCACTTGCGCGATGTCCTGGACGTCGACGCCGGCACTTGCCATTGCTTCGAGGAGGCTCCGGCCTGCTTCGTCCCGCCCTACTGCCCCCACCATGCGGGAAGCGCCAGCGAGCCGGGCTGCAGCCACGGCTTGGTTGGCGCCCTTGCCGCCGGGCTGCTGACGGAGGACGGCGCCGCCCACGGTTTCGCCCGGCGTCGGGAGGCGGCTGGCGGTAGCCGTGATGTCGAGGTTGATGCTGCCCACAACGGTGAGCGCGGTGTTTGCGGGAGCCAAAATGGGCGCGGAAGACTGAGGCGAGGAGCTCATGGAGGGACCTTTTCGGGAGGATTCAGGAGGACTGGATGACGGAGAGGTGGCCGGCCTTGGCGGCCACAAGGCACTTGGCCAGGTAGAACGGGGAACCCTTGCGGCGGACGTATTGAGTGAGGACCAGAACCGGCTCAGACGGCCGAAGATCCAGCAATTTGGCGCGGCTGGGACCTGCGGTACTCAGGCTGATTTCGCATTCGCCAGGGCCAAGCGACGCCCCCGGAAAGCCGCTGAGGACTTCCAAAAGGGTGGAAGCCGAAAGGGTGGGACCTTCCGCTGCTTCTGAGAGTGCCTCGGCTTCGGGGATGCTTTCTGCCACGTTTTCCTGCAGGTGTGCCACGGGGTCGCCATTGCGGATCAGCACGCTTTCCCAGAACCAGACGTCCTGGCCCGGTTCCACGCCGAGTCCGGGGGCAACAAATTCGGAGGCCGGCTGTTTGATCGCAGCAACGCGCTTGACCTGGATGTCCTGGTCCGGCCCGCCAAGGAGTTGATCGAACGGGCGGATGTGTTCGATGCCGATCCGTGGCAGCGAATCAGCCACGAATCGTCCGACTCCCCGCCGTGCCCTGGTGAGTCCGTCTTCCTCCAGCAACATCAGCGCTTCCCGGATCACGGTGCGGCTGACGTCCATCATGACGCCCAGCTCGGTCTCGGTGGGGAGTAGCGAGCCGGGAGGGAGGAGCTTGGTCCTGATTGCCTCGGCGATGCGTGAGTATGCCGCAACGCGCAAGGGCTGGCCGGGTTGGGGCGCAATGGGTCGGGACAGGAACTGGACGGCATTGTCGGTCAAGGGTGCCTCGCTTGGGTTTGGTTACGGACACTGTACCGGAAAAATGTGATAGGTTGCACAAGCTCGTAATACATGCTTGTATAACAACTCACATCTCGTGGCGCCGCCTGCGCCCTCGGACAAAGGAGTTTGATGTGAATATCCCCAACACAGCGGTAGAGGCGCAGCCTTCCGAAGCCGTAGAAGCGACGTCGGAGACCCGCCCCGGCGGTCGTGCGGCAGTCCTGCTGATCACCACGTTGGTTCTGGCCGTATTGTCGTTCCAACTCAACGCCAGCATGATCACCCCGGCACTCCCGCACATTGGTTCCTTCTTTGGCGAGACGCCCGAGGCTGTGGCCCAGGTGCAGTCCATGTTCTTCCTTGCGGGAGCCATCTCCGGACCGGTGATTGGACGCTGGAGCGACTTTATCGGCCGCCGCACCGCACTGCTCCTGGTCCTGGCCATCATGGGCGCTGGCACGGTGTTGTGCATCTTCGCTCCGAGCCTGCCACTGCTGGTCGCGGGCCGTTTCATGCAGGGTGTCTCGAGCGCCATCTTCGCGCTCTCCTACATCGTCCTTAACGAATACTTGCCTGCCCGACTCTTCGGCACGTCCATCGGCATCATCGCCGCCATTAACGGCGGTGTGGGCGGGGTAGATGGCTACTTTGGTGGGCTCATGGCTGAAACTCTCGGCTTCCAGTCGATCTTTGTTGCCGTCCTCGCCCTGGCCGCGATCGCCGTCGTCTGCGTCATCAAAGTGGTCCCGGGCGGAAAGTCCGCTGTCACTCCGGGCCGGATGGACTGGTGGGGCGCAGGTTCGCTGTCCGTGTTCCTGGTCTTCATCACCTACTTCGTCTCAACGGGTTCCTCTGCCGGCTGGGTCTCACCTGCCGCGCTTGGCCTGCTCGCCGGTAGCATCGTTTCCTTTACCGCGTTCTGGCTCATCGAGAAGAAGCGCTCCACGCCTCTGGTGGCAGTCCACCACCTCCGTTCGCGCCAGGTATGGCCGGTCATCGTCACCACTGTGCTGACGCTCGCGGGAATCTTCGCCATCATCAACTTCACCGTGGTGCTGATCAGCCAGGACAAGGAAAATGGCTTCGGCTTGCCGGCCTCGGTGGCAGCATTACTGTTCCTGACTCCGGCAGCCCTGATCGGCGTGTTCGCGGCCCCGCTAGCCGGCTGGATTGCCGACCGCCGTGGCTGGATCAAGACCGTGCGCGTCGGCACGGCCACGAGCCTGGCCTGCGCCATTGCTGCAGCGCTGTTCGCCGACAACCAAGTGGCGGTCCTCATCGCGATCGCAGCCTTGGGCATCTTCTACAACGGCTTCTTTCTCACTGCGATCAACGGGCTCTCGGTCCTGCTCTCGCCCAAGGAAGCACCTGCCGCGCTGCCGGGAATCAACGGCGCCTCCTTCGGCATCGGGGCGAGCCTCGGCGTCGTGGTTGTTGCACCGTTCGCCGGTCAGGGCACCGCGGCCGGGTACTCGACGGCGCTCTGGATTTCGGTGTCCATCACCGTCCTCGCCTTCCTCGTCAGCCTGTTCATCACAGCCCCCAAGGGCGAAAAGATCTAACGCCCGACGCCGGTACGCAGCACCGCGCGTCCGCCCCGATCCTCTTCACAACACTCCGCTACATCCTGAAACGAGAGACCATGATCCAGCCCCCCGCCGCCCCCTTCTACCTCGACTGCGATACGGGAATCGACGACGCCCTCGCCCTCGCCTACCTGCTGGCAACCCCGAGAGCGGAACTCGTGGGAATCGGCACCGTGAGCGGCAATATCAGCGCCGCCGGAGGTGCCCGGAACACCCTGGACTTGCTTAAATTGGCCGGGCATCCGGACATCCCCGTGGCGATCGGTGCACATGATCCGCAGGTCGGTAGCTTCCACGGTGGGGCGCCGCATGTCCATGGCGATAACGGAATCGGCGGGGTGGAGCTTGCTCCGTCGGATCGTGAGCCCGTTGAGGCAACGGCTGCTGAACTGCTGGTGCAGCTGGCACACAAGCATGCTGGGGCGCTTCGTGTTGTGGCGATCGGGCCGCTGACGAATATCGCCGAAGCCCTTCGGCTGGAGCCCAGGCTGCCGGAGCTCATCGCGGAAATCACCATCATGGGTGGCGCAGCCCTGGCGCCGGGAAACATCACGCCCGTGGCAGAAGCCAACATCGCCAACGACCCCGAGGCTGCGGCGGAAGTACTCGCCGCCGAGTGGAACGTGACACTGGTGCCGCTGGACGTCACGATGACCAACGTCCTGGAGGAAACCCACCGCCAAGAGTTGCTGGCATCCGAGCACCCCGTTTCGCAAGCGCTCGGCAGCATGCTCGGCTACTACTTCGGCTTCTATGTGGACATCTTCGGGCGCGCTTGTTCGGCGATGCACGATCCCCTGGCTGCAGCCATCGCCGTCAGGGGAGTGGAGTTGACGGTAGCGCCCACAGTGCGGGTGGAGGTAGACACAACAAACGGTCCCAGCCGCGGTCAGACGGTGTGCGACCTCCGTGGACAGTACCTCGGCTTCCCGGACCAGCGCGGTGCGCGGTGCCGCGTGGTGCTGGAAATCGGCGAAGACTTCGCGCCGCACCTGCTGGGCACCATGCAGGCGGCCTGGCTCTCGGAAGAGGAGCTCACCGCTCCCGTCGCCTAACTGGCGGGAGGCAATACATAGCGACGACGACGGCGGGAAGCTCCCGCCGTCGTCGTGGTTTAACGTGCCTAGGCGTACATGAGCGAGCCAGGCGTTGTCAGTGTTTCGCCTGTTTCGAGCCACGTCTTAAGCCCGGAGAGGATCATGGGCCAGCCGCCGTACAGCTGTTCGTTGGCGCCGTCGCGGAGCTGATCGTGCGTCACGGTGAGGTGGCACGAATCGCCCACGGGTTCGATTTCCCAGGTGATCCGCGACGTTCCTTCCGCTTTGACGTCCTCGCCCCACAACGCTTGCATCGTCTGGACCAGCCGCCGCGGGGGATCGACCTCGATGTTCTCGCCTTCGCCCAGGGGCTCGTCTGCTTTGACGTTCCGCATTTCAAACCGGCCGCCGGGAGTCCAGTCCGCCGTGAACGTGTTACCGAACTGGTACTTGCTCCGGATTTCGCTGTTGGTGATGGCTTCCCAGAGCCGTTCCGGGGTGGTTTTGATGTAAATCTCGAAGATCTTTTCCATGGGACTTTCCAATCTGGATTTGAGGTCGCTGAGTGCAGCGGCCCATGGTTCTGCGTATTTGCTCACCCAGCGGTCATGGATGAGCCGGATGGGGACGGGGTTCAGGAAATGCAGCTTTTCACGTCCTCGGCGGCGCGTGACCACCAGTCCGGCATCCTCCAACAGTTTGAGGTGCTTGGCGATGCCGAAGCGGGTCATCTCGAACCGGGCTCCGAGTGCGGTGAGGGTTTGCCCATCCTCGCGAAACAGCTCATCGAGCAACTCCCGCCGGGTGGGGTCTGCCAGTGCCTTGAACACGGCGTCCATGGGTTCAGAATAGGTGACCATTTGGTCACGTGTCAACGGTTTTGGAATTGCCGTCTTGTTTCCGCTGAGGGGGCATTTGACCGTGCTTGGATAGTCGCATGCCTGCTACTCCGAGCGTTGCCGTCTGCGGCCCGGCCTCGTGGAACCAGCTCATCCTCCTGGACCACCTCCCCGAGCCCGTCCCGCACATGCAGTTCGCGCGACGCGCTTGGGAGACAGTCGGCGGAACGTCGGCGGGGAAAGCGGTGCACCTTGCCGCTCTGGGCATCGGTGTGCGTTTGTGCTCGCCACTTGGAGCGGACGACGACGGTGGGCAGATCCTGCGCGCACTGACCAACGCCGGCGTCACCGTAGAAAAGATTTCCTCCGACCGAACTGAGCGCCACGTCAACCTCATGACCGACGACGGCAGCCGCGTATCGCTCTACGTCTCCGTGCCGTCCGCCCCGGCCGAGGAGGATCTCGCGACGGCGGCGGCCGTGGTGGCTGCAGCTGATCTTGCCGTTATCGACCTGAGTGAGTTTGGCGTCATGCTGCTCGAGCGCGAAGAGATCCACGAGACGCCTGTATGGGTGGACCTTCATGACTACGACGGATCCTCGGCATTCCATGAACCCTTTCTGCGTGCGGCCGCTGTGGTGTTCATGAATGACGACAGGACAGACGATCCGTGGGCGCTCATGCATTCCTGCCTTGCACGGGGGCCTCGCCTGGCTGTCTGCACACTCGGGGCGGAAGGTGCGGTCGCCTTGGAAGCGGACGGCACCCAGCATGAGGTCCCAGCCGTTCCCGCCGACGTGGTGGATACCAACGGGGCAGGCGATGCCTTCATGGCCGGCTTCCTTGCTGCGACCCTGCGGGGCGCACCAGTTTTTGATGCCCTCGAAGCGGCGGCAGTTCAAGCCCGCGTCGCGATTGAGAGTGAGCATCTGCACCCTGCGCTGGGGCGTTGAGTACTGAGTAGAGCTGGTCAAGTCCGATAGTTTCTTACTTTCATCGGAAACAAAACTAGCTATGGCCTTCTATTTGCGCGGCATTACGGCTTCATGGAGGTTTGAAAGTCCGAGATTCCCTAATTTTTGGCTGCAACAACAGCCTATAAGTTACTCTCCAGTTTCGGGTAGTGGGCTGTTGTTATTGCGTAAAGTTTACGATACTTTCTCTCTGTGATCTGTGTCGCACTGTGGTTTCCAGGCGACCAATGCCTAGCGAAGGACAAAGATGACCATCGACCCTGAGGACTTACGGGCTGCTGAAAAGCGGCTGCATCAACTGCATCGACAACTGGGCGGCATCGCCTACGGCGGTGATTACAACCCGGAGCAATGGCCGCGCGAGGTCTGGCTTGAGGACGCGAAACTCATGCAGCAGGCCGGGGTGAATCTCGTAACCCTCGCTGTTTTCTCCTGGAGCCGCCTGGAAACCAGCGACGGCGTCTTCGACTTCGAATGGCTGGACGACGTCATGGATCTGATGCACCAGCACGGTATCGGCGTGGATCTCGCGACACCGGATGCCGTTCCGCCAGCGTGGCTCGTGGAGCAGTACCCGGACATCATGCCGGAACGTCCCGACGGAACCACGTTCGGCTTCGGATCCCGCCAACACTTTGACGTCTCCCACCCCGTGTATAGGGAAAAGTCCTTGGCGCTCGCCGAAAAGATGGGGGAGCGCTACGCACAGCATCCTGCGCTGCGCATGTGGCATGTAGGAAACGAATACGGGCCTACCTCGTATGGGCCGTGGGCTGAGAAGGCGTTCCGCCAGTGGCTACGGAGAAAGTACTCATCGCTCGATGAGCTCAACGAGGCATGGAGCACTGCCGTGTGGGGCCAGATCTACACGGACTGGAACCAGATACGCGTTCCCGCGCAGCCCCGCACGTGGTCCAACCCTTCCCGACGGCTGGACTTTCACCGCTTCACCTCGGACAGCATGCTGGAACACTTCAAGGCCGAACGGGACGTCCTCAGGCGCCACAGCCCGGACCTGCCGATTGTCGCCAATTTCATGCGCTTCTACAAGACCAACGACTACTGGGCATGGGCCGCCCAGGAGGATGCCGCAGCTCTGGATATCTACCCGGATCCCCGTGAAGATGATGCACACGTCGCCGCCGCGTTGAACTTTGACCTCATGCGTTCCTTGCGTCACGGACAACCGTGGATGGTCATGGAGCAAGCGACTGGCGCTGTGAGCCAGTGGTCCGTCAACGTCTCCAAGCTTCCAGGCAAGATGCGGCTCGGCTCTTACCAGGCCATCGCGCAGGGTGCCGATTCGATCCTTTTCTTCCAGTGGCGCCAGGCCAAGGGTGGAACCGAGCGTTACCACTCGGCCATGGTGAACCACGCTGGCCCGAACACCCGCATCTTCCGCGAGGTTTGCGAACTCGGCCAGGAACTCAAATCCTTGGGCGGCCTCACGGGCACACGGTCCGCAGCCAAGGTGGCGATTGTGTTCGATTGGGACTGTTGGTGGGCATTGGAGCTGGGCAACTCGCCGCGCTCGGACCTGAACTACACCGAGGAAGTGTTGCGTTTCTACCGCCCGCTGTTCGACGCCAACATCACGGTGGACTTCGTCAATGCCAACAGCGAGCTGTCCGCGTACAGCCTGGTGATCATGCCGGCCTCGTACTTGCTCACGGACGCCGCCGCTGAAAAGTTCGAAAACTACGTGTCCGACGGCGGCCGACTGGTGGTCTCTTACCTCTCCGGCATCGTGGACCGGGACAACACAATCCGCTTGGGTGGCTACCCCGGCGCCCTCCGCAACGTGCTGGGCGCGTGGAGCGAAGAAATGCACCCACTCGCCGGGGACGGTGAACAGGTGAAGCTCTCCACGCTCGACGGCGGTACCTCCTCGGCGAGTTACTGGACAGAGCACTTGCACGCCGAGACGGCGGACGTCTTGGCCAGTTACTCTTCAGGGCGCCTCGCGGGAGCTCCTGCCATCACGCGCAACAGTTTCGGGCAAGGAACCGCGGTTTACATTTCGGCCCGCGTCGAGGACGGGCTGCTCAAACAATTGCTCGACGACGAACTTCGAAGCGCAGGCGTGGAACCGGAACTAGCGGCGCCTACGGGAGTCCAGGTCCGCCGTCGTACTGCCTTGAATCCGGCTGACCTGGGTCATGACGCCGGCGGTTCAGGCACCGGCGGTTCAGGCGACGCCGCCAAAAGTTTCCTCCTGGTGCTCAACCACAACGATGCGCCATCCCGGGTGAACGTGCTCGACGGCGGGATAGACCGCATCAGTGGACAGCCGATTCGCGGAGAAGTGGAACTTCCAGCGAACGGCGTCCTGGTCCTCGAAGAAGTCCCGGTCCTTGAAGAATCGACAGCTAAGGCGGGAAAACCATGGCACTGAGGCTGGACGCTCCACCCGAGGTTGTACCGGGCGCTGAGCCGAGTAAGCAGAAAAAGCGGCGCATCAAGCCTGGGAGCTGGAAGCTAGCGCTCAAACGGGACTGGCGTCTGTACACACTGTTAGCGCTACCACTGGCATACCTCCTCATTTTCAGGTACTTGCCAATGGCCGGGAACGTCATTGCCTTCCGCCAATTTCAGCCTGGCGGCAGCATCTTCGGCGAGAAATGGGTGGGTTTCAAATACATCACCCTCTTCATCAACGACCCCAGCTTCTGGCAGGCCTTCCAGAACACGATCGTTCTGGGCATCCTGACGTTGGTGTTCTGTTTCCCGATGCCCATCATTTTCGCGCTGATGCTCAATGAGCTTCGATCCCAGAAGTTCAAGAAGTTCGTGCAGACTGTGGCTTACCTGCCGCACTTCATGTCGGTGGTGATCATCGCCGGCATGATCCTGCAGAACTTCTCCATGACTGGCACGGTGAACCAGATCGCTGAATCGCTGTTCGGCAACACAATGAACTTCACGCAGGATCCGGGCTGGTTCCGGCCGATGTACATCAGCTCAGAGGTGTGGCAAACGATGGGCTGGGGAGCGATTCTCTACCTGGCCGCGCTCACCCGGGTGGACGAATCACTGTACGAGGCGGCAAGGATCGACGGCGCCAACAGGTGGCAACAGACCTGGCACGTGACGCTGCCCGCCATCCGGCCGACCATCATCACGCTGCTGATCCTGAACATCGGCACTTTCATGGCAGTGGGCTTCGAGAAGATCCTGCTCATCTATAACCCGCTCAACTACGCAACGTCAGACGTTATCTCCACCTACCTGTACCGGGTGGGCCTTGAATCCAGCAACTTCAGCTATGCGGCGGCGATCGGAATGTTTGAATCCGTCATCGGCCTCACGCTGATCCTCTCAGCGAACGCGATATCCAAGCGCCTCGCAGGAACGAGCCTGTGGTGAACAAGACAGCAACCAAGTCCGCTCCTTCTCTGCGTCCTCGCGCTGCCGGCGGTGTCCTCCTGAAAGACATGAGGGTTTCCACTGGAATGCGGATCTTCAGGGCTTTCAACCTGGTGTTCCTGCTGTTCGTAGTGTTCCTAACGGTCTATCCGTTCCTGAACATCATCGCGCAGTCGTTCTCCAGCGAAGGGTTCATCAACGCAGGGCAGGTCAACCTGTTCCCGATGGGCTTCAACACCGAGACGTACAAACTGATCCTGGCCGAGTCCACGTTCTGGACCAACTACGGAAATACCCTGTTGTACACGGTGGTGGCTACCGCGATTTCAATGGTGCTGACCACCTCATTCGCCTACGCCATTGCCAAGAAAGACCTCAAGGGCCGCAGTGTTTTCATTGGACTCGCCGTCTTCACCATGTTCTTCAACGGCGGGTTGATCCCCAACTACGTGCTCATCAGTTCGCTGGGCATGCGGGATTCAATCTGGGCTGTGGTCCTGCCGAATGCCATCAGCGTGTTCAACCTGCTCATCATGAAGTCCTTCTTCGAAAACATGCCGCGTGAGCTGGAAGAAGCGGCGTCCATCGACGGACTCACTCAATACGGCATCCTCTTCCGGGTGGTGCTCCCACTGAGTAAGGCAATCGTGGCCACCATGGTCCTGTTCTACGCGGTCGCAAACTGGAACTCGTGGTTCCAGGCCTTCCTGTACCTGGATAACCCCGACCTCTTTCCGGTCACCATCTACCTCCGCAACATGATCGCTGGAGTCACTACTGCAGGCTCCGCCGGCGGGACCGCGGAAAACGTGGGCCAAATCGCGGCCAACATCCAGTCGGTCACCATCGTGCTGACCGTCATTCCCATCCTTTGTGTCTACCCCTTCGTCCAGAAGTACTTCTTCTCGGGCGTGATGCTCGGTTCCGTCAAGGAATAACCCTTATGAAAGGACATCCAATGATCGCCAAACGAGAGTTCCGCAGAAGAGACTTTCTGGGCCTCGCCTCCGTTGTCACCATCGGGTTGATGATGACCAGCTGCGACTCTGAAGCCGCTGAGAAGGTTGATACGTCCAAGTCCCGCAATGGTGCGATGGATAGCTTCAAGGTAGGTGACACATTCAAGGCGACGACGCCCTTGTCCTTCACCTTCCTGTTCTCCGACCAGCCAACCTATCCGTACAAGAAGGACTGGCTGCTCTTCACCAAGATGGCCAGCGACAACAACGTCACGCTGGAACCAACCATCGTTCCCAACAGTGATTACGAGCAGAAACGCAGCCTTCTCATCAGTTCCGGCAGCGCTCCGGAGATCATCGCCAAGACCTATCCCGGGCAGGAAGCCGCTTTTGTATCTGCCGGGGCTGTGCTGCCAGTTAGCGATTACGTGGAACTCATGCCGCACTTCCAAGAGAAGGTCAAGAAGTGGAAGCTCGAACCAGAGATCGAAGCCCTCACCCAGGAAGACGGCAAGTACTACGTTCTTCCCGGACTGCACGAGGAACTGTGGCCGGATTATTCTCTGTGCTTCCGTAAGGACGTACTGAAGAAGGAAGGCCTGGCTGAGCCCACGACGTGGGATGAGTTCCGTGAAGTGCTGCGGTCGCTCAAGAAGACGTATCCCGACGTCGTGCCTTTCTCAGACAGGTTCAAAGGCGACAGTGTGCTGAACATCGCGGCACCAACCTTTGGCACGGCCGCGGGTTGGGGCCTGGTGGATGGGCTCCTGTTCGATCAGGACAAGAAGGAGTTCGGCTTTGCTGCAGGATCAGAGAAGTTCAAGGACCTCGTGACCTACTTCAACTCCCTGGTTTCTGAAGGACTGATGGATCCTGAGAGCTTCACCCAAACCGACGACTCTGCCATCCAAAAGTTCGTTTCCGGTAAGTCGTTCGTGATCAGTGCCAATTCGCAGAATGTCATTACCTACCGCACCTCCATGGAACAGTCGCTGGGCACGGGGAACTTCGAGATCGGCAAGATCACGGTTCCGGGAGGCCCTGCAGGCGACGTCCTCGGTGGCACACGCTTGGAAAACGGCATCATGCTGAACTCGTCCGTCAAAGACAAGGACAGCTTTGTGGCTCTCATCCAATACATCGACTGGTTGTTCTACAGCGATGCAGGCCAGGAATTCAGCAAGTGGGGCGTTGAGGGAACAACCTTTACCAAGGAAGGCGGCAAACGGAAGCTGGCAGCCGATATCAACTTCCAGGGTCTCAATCCCGCAGGCACCAAGGACCTGCGGGTGGACTACGGATTCTCTGGAGGAAACTTCGCCTACGGCGGCTCGACGGAACTCCTGCACTCCACATTCAACGACGAGGAATTGGCGTTCCAAGAGGCCATGAAATCCAAAAAGCCACGCCCGGTTGCACCGCCTGTGCCCTTCAACGACGTCGATCGTGAGCAGGCCACGCTGGCGCTCACCCCTCTCAAGGACCACGTCAAGCAGAACACTCTCAAGTTCATCACCGGGCAGCGTGCTGTAAGCGAGTTTGGTGCGTACGTCAAAGAGCTCGACAGCAAGGGGCAGAGCAAGTACGTCGAACTCGCAAACAAGGCATACAAGGCCTACGCGGACAAGAAGTAGTCCTGATGGCAGCCACGAAAGCTGAGTTTGGATCCGGGACCTTGTTCAAGGCAGCTGGAACTGTGTACGGCATCATGGTTGGCGATGCTTTGCTGGTTCTCGTCAATGCGCTGCTGGTGCTCACTCCGGTGCTGGTTGGCGTCATTGGGCCGTTGGCGTTGATTTCCCTGATCCTGGCAGGCCCTTCATTCGTGGCTGCCTGTTACGCCTTCAACAGGCTGCTTGCACACGAGGACACCGGAGTTTTCCACGACTTTATGAAGTCGTACCGCAGTAACTTTGGCCAGGCGTTGGTGGTTTGGCTTCCGTACCTCGCGCTCCTTGCGGTCATTGCTTTCAACCTGAGTGTCCTGCCCGGGAACCTGGGATCTGGCCCAGGAACCAGCCCAGTGCAGATCGCTGCCCGGATAGGGTTGTTGGGCGTCGGAGTCTTAGTGGCTACCGCTGCGGTAAATGCTTTGCTCCTGTTGTCCCGGTTCGCCTTCCGTAGCAGCGACATCTATCGGCTCTCCCTTTACACCCTGGGTGCGCAGCGGCGGGTGTCCCTGGGCAGCGCCGGAATCATTTTTATTTCAGGATTCGTGCTGATGGCCACTACTGCTTGGCTGATCCTGTTTGTTGCGGGCTTGCTGGTCTATCTGGTCTGCATGAACTCCCGTCCGCTCCTCAAGTTTGTTGAGGCCAAGTTCGCGACAGCCGAATAGGCAGCATTCGATACCCCCATCATGACCTTTCCCTGTCTGAGGCACTTTTATGTTCTGAGGGGTGTGTGGTGGTGGTTGCGTCGTGGTGTTTGGTGGGGGTCGATGTGTGGGGGTGGGGTGAACCAGGGCACGCCTGTGGTGGTGGTGATGGTCCAGTTTTCTTTGTGGATGAGGTGGTGGTGGTGGCTGCAGAGCAGGGTGCCGTTGTCGGTGGAGGTGGTGCCGCCGTGTGACCAGTAGGTGATGTGGTGGGCTTCGCACCAGGGGGCGGGCATGGTGCAGTCGGGGAAGGCGCAGCCTTGGTCGCGGGCGGTGATGGCTTTGCGGATGTGGGGTGGGAAGATCCGGGTGGTGCGGCCGATGTCCAGGATGCGGGAGTCGGTTCCGAGCAGGACGGGGAGGATGTCGGCGTCGCAGGCGATTTTGCGGATGGTGTTGGGGTGGATCGGGCCGGCGAAGGTGGCGGCGCCGGAGCTGAGCCGGGAGCGGTGCGGGCCAGGTCCGGTCCCTGTGGTCCGGGTGGCGGCCGTGCCGGGCGGCGTGGGGGCTGCACCGGCTGGGGTGGCGGTGCCGGAGCTGGGCCGGGAGTGGTGCGGGCCAGGTCCAGTGGCTGCGTCTGCTGAGCCGGGTGGCGTGGTGGTCGCTGCACCGGCTGGGGTGGCTGCGCTTGGGGCCAGTGCGGTGCGGGTGAGTTGTTGGAAGAGGTCGTGGTGGTTGATGGTGACCATGACTTGGGGACGGAGTCCGCCGTTGGCTGGCAGTTTCCCGGTGGTCATCGCCACGGCGCAGGCTCCGACGAGTCCGTCGAGGAGTTTCTGGGCCCGGGAACGCCGGTCCAGCTCCGGACCCGCTGGATTGTTCCCGCTGTTGTTGTTCCCGCCCCCGTTCCCGTCAGTGCTCTCGTTGCTGTCGCCGTTCCCGTCAGTGCTCTCGTTGCTTTCCCCGGTGGCGTTGCCCTCGCCGGTGGCTGGGTTGTGTGCGGTGGTGAGGCGGGGGTTGGCGGCGGTGTTCATGGCGGTGGTGAGTGTTTCGTATTGTTCGGTGGTGGCGAAGATTTCCAGATGGTGCAGTCCGTGGCGGGGTTTGCGGATGAAGGTGCCTTGGAGTTGGCGGAGGATTTCTTCGCTGGGTTCCGGGCCGTCTTGGTCGATGAGGTCGTTCCAGCGTTTGGTCATTTTCAGGACGAAGTCGGGGTCGGATTCAATGGCCGTGGCGGTGAGGGCGTGTTCCATCCGGGTGAGGGTTTCTTCGTCGGTGAGGAGCCGGACTTTGTCCAGGGCGGCGCTGATGATGCTCGCGGACCGGGTGGGTATTTGCGTGGATTCGAGGGCTTGGGCCAGGATTTCGCGGCGGGCCGGGATGTGTTGGCCGGCGATTCCGGTCCGGGGGAGGACCTCGGAGGCCAGGGCGAGCCGGCGCCGGGCTTCGCTGATGCCGATCCGCAGGCGGGCCCGCAGGAACTGCGCGGCGTCCCGGTAACCATCATCGGCCACCGCGGCAGCGTCCGCCGCAGCAACACCACCGAACCCAGCAGGAGTGGATCCACCGGCAGCATCGAAACCTGCAGCCGTGGCGAAACCTCCAGCAGCATCGAAACCAGCAGCAGCGGATCCACCGACAGCAGCAGACCCTGCAGCCGTGGCGGGGGCGGTGGCGGGGTTTGGTCCTGGTGCCGGGGCCGCAGGGTCTGTGGTTCCGCAGTCTGTGGTTGCGGGGTCGGTCCAGCCTGTCTGCCATCCCGTGCCCGCCGCGGAGGAGGGCCGTGCCTGCTGGGCTTGGGTACGGGTCCGTTCCACGGCGTGCGCCGCGATGACCTGCAGGTATTCCACGGTGCGGGAGATCTCCTCCACCCGCCCGGCGAACCCCGCAGCTTCGGCAAACCCGAACGACAGGGCACCGGCAACGGTGCAGGAACGCAGGCCTTCCAACGCCTCAACACTGTCAGCCAGCGCTCCCTCAATTCCCCGCGCACCCTCAAGTCCCAGAGAACCATCAATTCCCCGCGCACCCTCAATTCCCCGCGCGTCCTCAAGCCCGTGGGAAACGCCGAGTCCGGGGAAAGCGTCACGGTCCGTTTCATCGGGCTCGGGGACGGGCAGTGGTTTGATGCCGCGAAGCAGCGCCATGGCCCGTGGGCTGTCCGAACCGGTGACTGCCGCCGTCGGGCTTTCAAAGCCGTCCTGCCCGTGGGCAGCACCGGAGTGGCTTCCGAGGGGAACGCGTCGGGGGCGCAACGTGGCGCCAGTCACTGCTGCCCGCCGCGCCAGAATCTCCCCAATGCTTCCCATGAATAAACCCTCTCACCAGGGTCTGACATTATTAGCTCCCTCTCATTGGGGACCAGGAAACGCGGGAAATAGCGGCTATCTGCTGGTGACTTGCTCCCGCAGAATGTCCGCGTGGCCGCAGTGCTGTGCGAGCTCGCGCAGCATGTGCAGATACACCCAGCGGAGGGGGAGCGGGCCACGTCGATTTCCGAGCACGAGCTCGTCCAGCCCTAAAGCCGAAGCAGCCAGGCGCGAAGCCTCGTACGCTTCGCGATGTGCCTGCTGAATACTTGCGATCGTGTCGGTGTCCTCGAGAATAAACGACTCGTCAGGCGTGGCGGGGATGCCGATCTCGCTCCGGGACCGGCATGAGATGGCCTCATCGAACCACACCTTTTCCACGAACGTGGCGTGCTTCAGCAACCCTAAAAGCGTTGTTCGCGACGGGACCAACGAGCGCCGTGCTTGCTCTTCCGTTAACCCGTCCAGCGACTCGTAAAGTGCACGACGGTGCTCGTCAAGGAATGCATCGAACTGGGACCGGACGTCGTGGTTGATGACATCTTCAGCGAAGGTGGGCGGGAAGACACTCATCCGAAAACCACCGTGCCGTCGTCGTCGATTCTCCAGCCCGGGTTGTGCGCGATCTCCCAGACGATGCCGTTCGGATCCTTGACATGGCCGTGGAATATGCCCCCGAAAGCACTAGCCTGGGCGGGCTTCACCACGGTTGCCCCGGCAGATACCAGTTTGTCGATGGTGCTGGACACTTCGGCCGCACTATCGACGTTATGCGAAAGCGTCACGCCGCTGACGCTGCTCGTCGAAACTGTGCTGCTGGTCGAAATATCGCTGTTGAGGTCTTGGTTGAACTTTTCAGCATCGAACAGACCAAGCATCAAGCCCGGACCGACTTGGAAGAAGATGATCTCCCCGGGAACGTCCATCAGCGGATCCCAACCGAGCCCGTCCTTGTAGAACGAACGGGCTCGATCGAGATCTGCGGTGGCAAATGTGATGAAATGCAGTCGCTGGTCCATACGGACATGCTAGCGACAGGGTACGACGTCGGGCCTTAGCTAAGGTGCTGGCGGGCTCCGTTGAGGTGGGAAGCCGGGGTCGAGAAGAGCGCAGAGACGTGGTCGCCAAGCTCGTTGACGTGGGTGTAGCCCGGGAACTTGCGGTGCGGAGCCGCTACCTTCATGGCGTCGTCCAGCAGCGCCTTAACCACGAACACAACTGCGGCCGATGTCTGTTCCTTGGGCTCAGTCTTGTGGCCGGACTGGGCTGCCTCGAAGCCATCTGCGACACCAAGGACCCAAGCCTCGGAAGCTGCCTTAATTGCAGCGTAGCTGGCGCCGGATGCTGTGGGCTTGGCGGCAGCGACAGCCGAGACGATGGCCAAGCGCCCACGCGGCGATGCTTCCAAGTCAGAGTAGAACGCGCGCGAAGTGTTCCGGAGCGTCGTCATGATGCTGGTGTGCAGGACGTCCCAGTCCTCGTCCTTCTGGCCAACGATTCCTTCGCCGCCACGCCATCCGCCCACAAGGTGGATAAGACCATCCACAGATCCAAACTCGCTCCTGACGGAATCTGCCAGGGCTTCGACCGATGCCGGGTCCGAAAGGTTGCAGGTGTACGGCACCACACCGTCGTGGGAGGCAGCGAGTGCTTCAAGGCGGGCAGCGTCAAGATCGACGGCGGCTACACGGGCTCCCGCGGCAACCAGCGAGGCGACCACCGCTTGCCCCGCGGCACTGGTGGAACCCGCAACGACGACGTTGAGGGGCTGAGTGGATTCGGTGCCGGATGCCACGTCGGTGTGGTCATTCTTGATTGGCAATGTGTGTCCTTCCAAAGGGAAAAGCTGGTCAGGAAGGAGCCTATCGAGTGATACAGGTTGGCTTATCAATAAACGGGTTGAGCGTAAGAATCTCGCATGCTCACGCGCCGCTGACTCAACCTAAGCCCACGGACGAGGTGGGCCTGGAAGTGGGAGGATGAACCTGTGGAACCCCTCTTCGACTTCCTTGGCAGTTACTCGTTGCTGCGCTCGAAGGCAGAATCGCTGGAATGCTCGGCGCGCGACAAGATCCTGACACAGACGCACGGATCGCTTGATGCTCAGGGTGTGGCTTCCCGACCTTCTTTGAATCCAAGAGGGCCACTGTGCAACCCAAATAGGCTGCAGAAGGACTGAGCTGGGCTCAAACAAGGTCAGGAAGCCACGGCGTTCAGCTCAATCCCCATCACTGTCCGAACGATCGAGCCGCCGAGGTCGTCTTCTAAATGGGTCATCCCGATGTGTTCGGCCACTCGCCGCGAGGCGATGTTGTCGGGATGGATGATGGCCACTAGACGTTCCACCCGAGCCTCGTCCCGTGCAAAATCAACGCAGGCTTGGGCAGCTTCCTTGGCGTAGCCTCGTCCCTGGAGTTCCGATCGAACGTGGTAGCCGACTTCCAGCTCGCGGCGCCCATTTACTGTTTGCCAGGTCAACCCGCAGTCGCCCACGAAACCGCCGTCGTGCGTTTCCAGAATCCACAGCCCGTACCCGTCGCGGGTGTAGTTGGCTTCGTTCCACGCGATCCAAGCCGCAGCTTCTTCCCGTGACTTCGGAGTGGGGTAGTACGCCATGACGTGAGGATCGCCGAGCATGTCGGCCATAGCGTCAAGATCAGTCGGCGTCATCTCTCGGAACCGGAGTCTGGCCGTGGAAAGTGGGAGCACATTCACAGCCTACAGACGGCAATTAGGCCAATACCCGCACCTCCACCGGCGTCAGCATCTCCCGTTCAAACCCAACAACGCGCCGCGGCCCATGCAGGATCACCTCATGGGTTTGGACATCACAGGTACTGGACGTGGAGATATGCAGCTTTACTAAGCCAGGCGTCACCACACGGGCAAGGTCCAGCCCAGTGAAGGATGTCCGGTCGGCGTGGACAAGAAAATCCACGACGCCGGACGCGCCGGCTTCCAGCTCTACCCGGGCGTAACCGATGAGCTCGCGGACGGGACGAACAACCTCGCCCACCGGGTCCTCCAAGTACAGCTGCACTACCTCGGCGCCAGCGCGGGCACCGGTATTCGTCACCGTACAACTGATGGTGACCGATTCCGCCGTCGTTATCGCGGGAGCGCTGCACTGGTGGTTTGAGAGCTCGAAGCTCGTATAGGACAAACCGTGCCCGAAGCCGAACAGCGGAGATGGGTCCAGCGCACTGACTTCGGTAGGTCCGGACAACCGAGAGTGAAAGTAGGTTCCTGGTTGCCCGCCGGGGGAGCAGGGTACAGAAACGGGAAGCTTTCCGGAGGGATTGACGACGCCGGTCAGCACGTCCCAGATTGCCTCGCCGCCCTCTTCGCCTGGGAAGAAGCCTTGCACCATCGCATCGGCGCGTTCCACGAAGTCGCCAAGTGCATACGGCCGGCCACTGAGTACCACCACCACGGAACGAGTCCCGGATTCGGCGCAGGCGCTGAGGACCCGATCCAGCATGTGGTGCTGGTCCCCGGGGAGGCGGAGATCGGCGGCGTCGTTTCCTTCACCTGACGTGCCCCGGCCGAATAGCCCGGCGTTGTCGCCAACCACCACGACGCAGGTATCAACGGAGGCGGCGACCTCGCAGGCTGCGGAAATCTCAGCCTCAGTGGCTGACTCACAATTCCCTGTCACGGAACTCACCACGGAGTGGAAGCGCGAGGAAGCGACACCAGCAACTGTAGGCACGGAAATGCCCATCGGTACGTCCGGATGGGAAGCCCCCACGTGGGCATCAAAGGAGTAGCAGCCCAGCATGGCAAAGGGGTCGTCAGCCAACGGTCCAACAATGCCGAGCGTTTCCGAACCGGAAAGTGGCAAGGCCGGCGAACCCGCAAATGGTCGGTTGCTCAGCAGCACCAGCGACTGTGCAGCGAGTTCACGGGCCAACGCCCGGTCCTCGGCAGGATCCAGTTCAATTGCGCCGGAAAGGGCAGTGGGCGCTGCCGAGAAGTCCGGCGACAAAAGACCCAGCTCGGCCTTCTGGGTAAGAACTCGTCGAAGCGCCAAGTCAACAACCGATTCGTCCACGGCACCCTCGCGAACGCGTGCGGCCAGCGGCTCGCCAAAGCAATTGACGGTGGGAAGTTCAACGTCGACGCCGGCCCGCAGCGCCAGCGCCGCGGCGTCACCGGAATCGGCCGCCACACCGTGCGTGACGTCAAGGAACGCGATCCCAAAGTAGTCGGCCACCACCGTGCCGGCAAAACCCCACTCCTCACGCAGCAGCCCAGTGAGGAGGGCGTGGTTTGCGGCGGCAGGTACGCCGTCGACGTCGGTATATGCGTGCATCACCGAACGGGCCCCGCCGTGGCGGATCGCCATTTCAAACGGCGGCAGCATAACGTCGGCGAGTTCGCGCGGGCCCATCGAGACGGGGGCGTGGTTGCGGCCTGCCTGCGACGCCGAGTAGCCCACGAAGTGCTTGAGTGTGGCCACAATACCGGTGGATTCGAGCCCCTGGACGTAACTGGTCGCGATCGTGCCCACCAGGTAGGGGTCCTCGCCGATGGTCTCCTCAACGCGGCCCCACCGGAAATCGCGGACGACGTCGAGCACGGGTGCAAGGCCTTGATGGATGCCCAGGCTTCGCATCGATGAGCCAATCCTGACTGCCATTTCACGGACCAAAGTTGGGTTGAACGTGGCACCCCACGCCAGTGGGACCGGGAAAGCTGTTGCCTTCCACGCAGCCAAACCGGCCAGGCATTCCTCATGCACCTGCGCAGGGATGCCGAATCGGGAGGCTGACATGATCTGTTCCTGTGCGGCGGCAAGTCGCCGGGCGCCTTCGGATGGGTCCACTGGAACGGTGCCGTACATGCGCGTGATCTGGCCCAGCCCGTGGGAGATGACATCGTCCCAGGAACGCGTATCGCCTGCCATCTGGCTCTGCAGGGGTGCCACGGAATCGCCGTCGCTGGATGCGTTGACCCAAACGCCTACCAGTTGGGCGAGCTTTTCTTCCAAGGTCATTTCGCTGATGAGGTGTTCCACGACGTCCGGACCGGGGACGCGGGCAAGTGCTTGCTGTTCAGCGGCGCCGCTGCTCACAGGCTTCTCCTTGGGTTGATTGGCGATTTTTAGAAACTATCAGAAACTTCTGATTAGTTTCTAGGGTGGAAATGTGTTGATTTACGAGCAGATTCTTCATAGCGTTGACGAAGTGCGGTGCGCAAGCGGGTAGTTTGCACCACAACAGATCAGAAACTTTCGGACATTATCCAAGCCAAAAACTATGGGAGAACCCTCATATGCAGACGTACAGAGTGGCCATCGTGGGAACGGGTGGGATCGCGGCTGTGCACGCATCCAACCTGGCCCGCACCGATAACAGGGCAGAGCTGGTGGCTGCATGCGACGTCGACGACGCGCGGCTGCAGGCTTTTGCCAATGAACATGGAATCGCTGGCCGATACCAAAGCCTCACGGACCTGCTCGCCGAAGCCAAACCGGACATCGTGCACCTTTGCACTCCGCCGATGATGCACATCGATCAAGCCATCGAATGCCTCGAAGCAGGTGTGCATGTCCTGTCCGAGAAGCCGCCAGCCCTCAGCCTTGCGGACTTCGACCGCCTCAACAACGCCGAAGCCCAAGGCGGCGCGCAGTTCTCCTGCGTATTCCAACACCGCTTTGGTGATGCCTCGGCCGCAGCACGTGCCTTGATCGGCGGAAACGCCTTCGGACGTCCGCTCGTTGCCCGCTGCGATACCCTCTGGTACCGGCCGGATGAGTATTTCGACCTGCCATGGCGCGGCACCTGGAAGGCCGAAGGCGGCGGTCCGACCATGGGCCACGGCATCCATCAGTTCGATCTCCTCCTGCACCTGCTTGGCCCGTGGGAAGAAGTCACCGCCATGGCCTCGCGCCAGGCCCGGGCAACGTCCACCGAGGACCTCTCGGCTGCCTTGGTTCGCTTCGAAAATGGCGCTGCTGCAACGGTCATCAACTCCCTGCTCTCGCCCCGGGAAACCTCGGATATCCGCGTCGACTGCGAGTTCGCCACCATCGAGCTCAGTCACCTGTACGGCTACGGCACCAAGGACTGGACCATCACTGCGGCACCCGGCCATGAGGACCAAGTGACGGCTGCTTGGACTGCCGAACCTTTGGAACGAGGCAGCGGCCACTCGGCACAATTCCTGGCCATGTATGACGCGCTCGACGCCGGACTCCCGCTTCCAGCGGGCGCGGACTCAGCGAGGCAGACACTTGAGTTCGCTGCCGCAATTTACGCCTCCGCGTTCACCGGAAAGCCGGTGCGGCGCGGGGAGATCGTTCCCGGCCACGCTTTCTACGCAGGCATGGATGGAGAGGGCCGCGGCAGCCGCGTCCTGGCCTCCACGGCCCGCTCCTGAACCCGCACCGAATCAACGGAGAACCCATGACCACCTCAGCCCAGACCGCCCAGACCGCCACCCTCAGTTATGCCGACGACGGCCGTTCCCTGACATTCACGGCAGCCGGCCAGGACATTGCGAGCTATACATACCGTCCCACTGACGATCAATATGAAAGCCCGCGTCCCTACTTCCATCCCCTCACCACTTTGGACGGCGATGAGGTCACCATCTCCCGTCCGTGGGACCACGTCTGGCACAAGGGACTCTCTTGGGCGTTGCCGAATGTGGGCGAGCACAACTTCTGGGGTGGTGCGACTTACACCCGCGAGACCGGCTACGCGAACCTGGACAACAACGGGGCCATGAACCATGAAGCCTTCAGTTACATCGAGGAATCGGCGTCTACGATTACCGCCGCTGAGGATTTGCTCTGGACTTCACAGCCAACAGAACCGGGCCAACAAGGCACGCCACTCATCCGGGAGCAGCGCCGCTTCGCCATCCAATTGCTGCCATCCGGAAACTCGTGGGCGCTCCTATTCGAAACGGAGATGACCAATGTCTCCGGTGCCGAGATTGGTATCGGAAGCCCCACCACGGAAGGCAGGGACAACGCAGGGTACGGCGGTCTGTTCTGGCGCGGTCCGAGGTCCTTCGCAGGCGGGGAGTTCCGCTCTGAAGCCGGCACCGGAGCCGACGAGTTCATGGGCACGCGATCACCATGGATCGCGTTCACCGGCCAACACGACGTCACCTGCCGGAAGTCAACCGTCATGTTCGTGGAGGACCAATCCAACGCGGGTGCGCCCAACCAATGGTTCGCCCGCTCATCGATGTTCGCTTGCCTGGGTTCGGCTCCGTTCTTCAGCGAAGTAGTCCCGCTAAAGGTCGGCGAACCGCTCAAGTACAGGTACGCCGTCGTGATCTCCGACGGCGATATCGATGCAGACTCGGCCAGTGCGCTCGCCGGCGCAGCTCGCGACGCACTGGATGGTTGGGCCTAGTGTGCACGTCATTTCCCGGCGCGACTGCAGTGTCAGAAGTGAGCATCTACAACTGGCCAAGTCAGGACGGCATGGCCGGCGGATCCCCTCACGTGCACACGGCGTCGACGGAGGCATACGTAATCGTGGAAGGAACCGGCCGTCTGGAAACCCTGGATTCGCGCGGCTTCACTGTTACGCCGCTGACGCCAGGCGTGGTGGTCTGGTTCACGCCCGGAACTGTGCACCGTGCCATCAACGATTCCGGGAACCTCAGAGTGCTCATTGTCATGCAGAATGCCGGGTTGCCTGAGAGCGGCGATGCGGTGATGACGTTCCCGCCAGAGCATTTAGTGGACGTCGACGCGTACTCGCGCGCCGCTTCGCTTCCGTCAAGGGACGCTGACGGCGGTGATGCGGCTGCCGAGGCGGCTGCGCGTCGTCGTCGTGACCTGGCTTTGGAGGGCTATCTGGAGTTGAAGCATGGTGTCATCACATCCGGAGTTTCCGCACTGGCCGGGTTTCATGCCGCGGCTGTTCGATTGGTGAGTGGCAGGGCCGGAACGTGGCGCGGCTATGTGGACGATGGAGCGGCGCGTCAGGCCGGGCTTACCAAGGACAATCTGGACTCTATCGAGTCCATGGAAAGTTTCTACTTGCAAGACTCGAGGACTACGATAGGCGAACGGAAAACCCGCAGGATTTACGGCATGTGCGGCCGAATCCAAGCCTGGGAACTTTCCGAAACTATTGCTGCGGGGAGGTGATCCCGGCCGAAAGGGGTGCGTTCCATGGTGACCAAGCAGGACTCTGGGCGGGCGACGATCGGCGAGATCGCCCGGGAAGCCGGAGTGTCCGTACCCACGGTTTCCAAAGTCCTGAACGGGCATGCCCATGTCGCCGCGGCAACGCGCGCCCGGGTGGAAGAAATCATCGCCAAGCGGGACTACGCCCGTCGCCCGGCCAAAAGGAGCAAGAAGGCCGGTCTGGTGGATCTTGTGTTCCCAGGCATGGCTTCGGAATGGGCGTGCGAAATCATTGAGGGCGTTGAGCGCGTTGCCCAGGAAGCCGGATATGGCACTGTGGTCAGCAGCCTGTCCCTGGACGGATCACGGATTCGGCCGTGGCTGGCGAACCTCGCCGAGCGGAAGTCCGACGGCGTGATACTGGCGGTTTACGAACTGGACTCGAAGCAGATCCAGCGCATCAAGGCGCTCGGAATCCCTGTGATCCTGATTGATCCCGTAGGCCAGCCAGGCCCGGACCTCACGACTGTTGGTGCTGCAAACTGGGACGGTGCCTTCTCGGCAACCCAGCACCTCTTGAAACTCGGCCACAAGCGTATTGGCATGATCGGCGGCCGCGAGGACCTTCAGTGCAGCGGAGCCCGCGAGGACGGCTATTTGGCTGCGCTCCGCCGGGCCGGTGTCGACGCGGATTCTTCGTTGATGGTGCCCGGTGATTTCTCCACGGAATCCGGCGCCCGGGGAACTGAGACTCTCCTGGCCCTGGATAACCGGCCCACAGCCATCTTCACCGGCAACGACGCCCAAGCCCTCGGTGCCTACCGTGCCGCTCGTTCTGCCGGGCTGCGGATCCCGGAAGATCTCTCGATCATCGGCTTCGACGATATCCCTGCAGCTGAATGGATCGAACCCGGCCTAACCACGGTCCGTCAGCCCGTGGTGCAGATGGCTGAGACGGCTATGCGGGCGCTACTTCGGCATCTTGAAGGCGACGAGGAGTTGCCGCAGCGGATCGAGCTCGGAACGGAGCTTGTAGTGCGGGGTTCCACTGCGTCCCCTGCAACCTAAGCGCAGGGCTGTGGCTTCCAGACCTTCTTTGAATCCAAGTCGGCCGTTTTGCAACCCAAATAGGCTACAGAAGGGCTGAACTCGGCCCAAACAAGGTCAGGAAGCCACAGGGGCTAGGCCAATGAGCGCACCCCTGATTAGCCTCGACCCATGCTCGTCGACGGGTCCTGGTCACCTTCGGAGGGGTCTGCCCTGAGTTCGTCCGGGGTGCCATCCGGCAGACCAGCGGGTCCGGGGACGTCGCCCGTGGAGGCCGGAAGGTCGTCGTCGGTTTCCATGCCTTGGCCAGCACCGGCGTCGAGTCCTGGCTCGTTGTGGTGTTCGCCGGCGTCGCTCGCAGTCGCATTGTGACGCGGGGTTGTCTGAGCAGCCTTGTCAGGCGATTCGGAGTCCATCGCGTTGGAACCTTCGCTGATGGAGGAGTGGACCTGGATGTCGTCATCCTTCTCGTTCGGCTCCGGAACCTGCCCTTTGTCAACGGGGTCAGACGTGCTAGCCAGGTCTTCCATCGCGTTTTCGGCGGCTTTGCGGATGCTGTCTTCAACGCCCATCAGATGTTCTCCTTTGCACGAATCGTCCGGTGTCCGGACTCGGATAATAAAGTAAGCCTACTTACTTTCTGTTCGATGTGACACCCTGCCCGGATTGACAAACCGGGTCCGATTTGGTTCATGAATCTGCTGGTTAACGCATGTCGTGCCGCACTTTGTACCGTTGATCGTTGAACGATATGGTGTCTTCAGACCGTTTTGCAGAGGGCGGCGATATTCGCTCCTTTGCTGTCTGCTGGGGACGCTTTTCAGTCAGTAGGAACGTGCCACATGGTCAACCCCCGCCCCGAGCAGGAAGCTCTCCAGAATGGATATTTTCTGGACCTCGTCCTGGGTAGCGAAGACGTCGAGGCTTTTCTCGGCGATCTGGCTTCTTTCTCGGCAGAGAGCCTCTCACACCGCAACACCGCTGTTTATTGCGGCATCACAGTCCTTCGGCGCAAGAAGTCAGCCACCGCCGCAAGCAGTGATGACCGGGCCCGCGTCATGGACGAACTCCAAAACGCCTTCGAAGGGCCTTGTCTCACGGCCATGGACAAGCTGACCTCCGTGCTGGTCCCGGACCTTCTTCGCGAACACCGTTGGCCCGAATATGTGCAGGCCGCCTCCCATCAGGGGCTTCGGTCCATCCTGAGCGTGCCGCTGCTGGTCGAGGGCGATACCCGAGCTGCCCTGAACCTCTACTCAGAGCGGACCCATGCATTCAGCGACGATGACGTGGAACGCGCCGAGGTATTCGCATCGCACGCCGCCAAGTCGCTACGCCTCGCGCTGAAGATCGCGCAACTCAGCGATGCCCGGAATGACCTTGCCGCTGCTATGCAATCACGCACGGTAATCGACCTGGCGGTGGGTGCGATCATGGCGCAGAACCACTGTAGCCAGGAAGAAGCGTTCACCATTCTGAGGACTGCCTCCAGCAATCGGAACATCAAGCTGCGGCATTTGGCCCAGTCGATCATCGCCGCAGTGTCCTCCGGGAAGGTTACGACGCACTTCGAGGAGTAGGGCCCGCCTGGAATGTCCGCCCCGCGAACGCGTTTCGTAACCCGAAGCAACTATGGAGCAGACTTGGGTGGGTGACGACGAATAGACCCCGGCCCGGCCTCGCGATCGCTGCGCTGAGCCTCGGGACGGCGCTGAACCCGCTGAACTCGTCCATGATTGCGGTGGCGTTGGTGGTCCTGCGGGAGGATTTCGCGCTCGACGTCGCCACCGTCACCTGGGTGATCACGTCGTTTTACCTCGCCTCCGCGGCCGGACAGCCGCTCATGGGCAGGCTCGCTGACCGCTTCGGCCCTCGCCGGTTGTTCACGTTCGGCATGGCCCTGGTGGCGGTCACCTGCGCGATCGCACCGTTCCTTCCCAGCTTCGCCCTGGTGTGTGTGGCCCGCGCGCTGATGGCTGTGGGGACTGCGACCGCATATCCCTCGGCCGTCGTGATGGTCACCCAGCTGAGCAAGCTCGCCAATTTGCCGTCGACGAGGCCGCTGGGCAGGATCCAGATGGCAAACACGTCGGCCGCTGCCGTGGGTCCGGTGGTGGGCGGTTTGTTGGTGAGCCTGGTCGGCTGGCAGGCCTTGTTCGCGATCAACGTGCCAATCGCGCTGGTTGCACTCGTTGTGGTGCACAAGGCTGCGCCAGCTGACTCCGGCCGCGAAACGGGCAAGCTATCGGCGCTGATCCGCGACTCCGACATCCCCGGCATCCTCGCATTTGTTACGTCGCTCATGCTCGCGATGATGGCGCTGCTCAACGTGATGCCGGCCTACCGCTGGTGGCTCCTGGGCGCTGCGACATTGATCGGCGCACTTTTTGCCTGGCGCGAGCTGCGCTTCCGGCCTCCGTTCCTGGACCTCCGCCTGCTGGGCAGGAACCGGCCGCTGCTGCTGGTGTATTTGCTGTTCATCGTTTTCAGCGGCGTCTACTACTTTGCCTTCTTCGGACTGCCGCAGTTGCTGCAGGAGGCAGGTCATTACGACGCCGGTGTGGTGGGCCTGCTCATGCTGCCCCTTGCGGCGTTGTCGGTTGTGGTGACGCCACTGACGGTGCGGCTGATGGAGCGTTTCGGCGTGCGTTCCGTCCTGATCACAGGCGTGCTGGTTCTGACTGTTGCCGCAGCGGGTCTTGGTGCGCTCACGTTGTCGCTGTGGGCGCCGTTGGTGTTCGTGCTTACTGCAATGATGGGCATACCCTACGGAATGGTGAGCACGGCCTCGAACCAAGGGCTCTACGTTTCGGCCCGCCCGGAAGAACGAGGTGTAGCTGCCGGAATCTTCCAGACGTGCCGCTACCTCGGAGCGATCACTGCCACTGTGCTGATTGGCGTTCTATATGGCTCGGGCGTGAACCAAGCGAACTGGGGACTCATGGTCCTGGTGATGCTGGGCCTGAACGTGCTGGTGTTGGTGCTCGCCGTGATGTGGCGGAAGCCCACTGCGGACACGCGATAAAACAACCGACGCAAAGAATTGGGCCTTCCGCGACACGTTCCGGCATTCACTCGTACTCACCACTGCAATAGTTACGCCCCGGATTGCAGGAGAAGTAAATGCTTGGACTCGAAAATACCCCGGAAATTCTTAGTGGCTCGCCCATGCCGGAACTGTGGCTGCTGCTGGTCACCATTGCCATTCTTGTGACTTTGGTGGCTCTCGCCGCCGTGGTGGCTTCCCGCTTGGCGTTGCCGCTCTCTGCCCTGTTACAACGACGACGGCGTGGGAGGGGGCCGCGGCATCGCAGCTCCCGCAAGCGGGAGTTGTCCCAGGGGAGGCACTAGGTCAACACCCCTTGCTTAATGCGTGGACGGTCCGGTTTCATGCGCTCGATGAACGCGATGGTTTCTGCTGCCCCCTGGACCGCCCCGTGCCAGCTCGGCGAGGGGGATCTGATCTTCGACGTGCACCGAAGGATCCGACACCGCTCTGCGCCATCCATGAACCCGGCTACATCGTCGTGCTCTCGCGGTCGGCGAGGGCCCGCTGGTGACGGTAAAGCGTTGCCCTGGCGGGGGTGGTCAGGCCAGGGATAGGAAGAGCTTTTCCAGTTCTTTCTTGTCCATGGTCGCGTCCTGCTGGACGATGCATTGCTCAAGCCCGGTGGCGATAACTGCAAACCCTGCCCGGTCGAGTGCCTTGGATACGGCGGCGAGCTGGGTGACGACGTCTTTGCAGTCCCGGCCTTCTTCGAGCATGCGGGTCACGGCGGCGAGCTGCCCCTGTGCGCGCTTGAGTCGGTTGATGACGGGGGTCAGTTCTGAGGGATTGAGTTGCATGGGTCTCTCCAAGGAGGGGACGTCTGAAGCTTTCACTCCAGCCTATACCCCCGCGGGTGTTTTGACTACCCCCGGGGGTATCTGTAATACTCGGTGGGGTATCCACCCGACCCCTTTCGAGAGGCCAGTCATGACTTCTTCTTACCCGGCGCCAGCCGTTACCGCACTCGCTCCCGAAGCTCTGCAGTCCTGGATCAAAGAACACCAGGATCTCGTGGTCATTGATGTCCGCTCCGCTGCCGAATTCGAGTCCATGCACATCCGCGGCTCCTACAACGTGCCGCTTCCGCTGCTGTCCGAGCACACCGACGAACTCGCAGCCCGGCTGGGCTCCCGTGTTGTCCTGGTGTGCCAGTCCGGCGTCCGCGCCGAGGAGGCACGCCAACGCCTCGCCTCGGCCGGAATCGACACCGCCTACGTGCTCACCGGCGGGGCACCCGGGTTCGCTGCTGCCGGCGGTGACGTGGTCAAGGGCAAGGGCCGCTGGGACCTCGAACGGCAGGTCCGCCTGGTGGCAGGCTCCCTCGTAATGCTGGGCCTTGCCGGCGGCAAGTTCGTCTCCCCAAAAATCAGGACGGTTGCCGGCGTTATCGGCGCCGGCCTGACCTTCTCGGCCGCGACCAACACCTGCGCCATGGGCAAAGCCATCTCAGCATTGCCATGGAACAAGGCAACCAAGGAACCCACTCGCGAAAGCGCCATCCTGCAACTTCCCGCACAGACGGCCGTAGAGGACGCCGCGGCATGATCCCGGCCCTGGGTCTGGGGCTCGTCGTCGGCGTCGTACTGGGTGTTGTGGGCGGCGGCGGGTCCATCATCGCCGTGCCGGCCCTGGTGTACGGCGTGGGCATGAGCCCCGCCCAGGCCATTCCCACCTCGCTGGTGGTAGTGGGCGTATCCTCGCTTGCCGCCCTGCTGCCCCGCATCCGCGAGGGCCTGAACTGGCCCGTGATTGCGCTGGTCGGTGCTGCCGGGATCCCGGCAGCCTGGACCGGCGCGGCCGTGGGCAAGCTGCTGGATCCCAACATCCTGATGCTGGCGTTCGCCGTGATCATGGTGGCCGCGGGCATCCGTATGCTCATGAAATCCCGCGAAACTGAGGGATCCTGCAGCACCGGGCCACACCGGGCGTTCCGGTCCTGCGCCCCGAAGGCCGTGGGCGTGGGCCTGCTTGTCGGGTTCCTGACCGGACTGCTCGGCGTGGGCGGCGGCTTCCTCATCACACCCGCACTGACCATCTTCCTGGGTCTGCGCATGAAACAGGCCATCGGCACCTCGCTGGCAATCATCTTCGTCAACTCCGCCGCCGGCTTTAGCGCTCACGCCGCCGGCTACACCATCGACTGGGCCACCACCCTGGCATTCGCGGTCCCTGCTGTCCTGGGGTCCATCGTCGCGGCCCGGTTCGCCCGTCGGCTGCACGACAAACACATCCGCATCTCATTCGCGGTGCTCATCTTCGCCGTCGCGGCATGGGTCACCGCCGGCACCGTCACCGCCTGACTCAACCCGACAGGAGAACACCATGGGACTGATCGACTCCCTCAAGAAGGCCTTCAACAAGCCATACAAGACCATTTCGGTGGCGCAGGCCAAAGAACTCCTGACCGCTGGCGCCACACTCCTCGACGTCAGGTCTACCCAGGAGTGGCGGACCGGCCGGGCGCAGCAGGCCAAGCACATTCCCCTGGACCGGCTGCAAACCAACACCTCCGGGATCCAGAAGACCGGACCGGTCATAGCCATCTGCGCCTCCGGCGTACGCTCCGCGTCCGCCGCCCGGCTCCTCGCCGACAAGGGGTACGACGCCTACTCCGTGCGCGGCGGCATGGCCGCCTGGCGCCAGGCCGGCGAACCCGTCCGCTAACAACCCACAACGTAACCACAAGTACCGCGCCGGTGCCGGCCACGAGCACGCCTGACCCCTGGGTCGAGCATGCCCATAGCGCCCGCTACATGAGACCCCGCAGGGTATCCAAACTCGTTTCAGAACAACCTCCAAATCCCCTTTCACTGAAGGAGAGCACCAGATGCTTATCGAGCGCATTTACGACGAAGACCTCGCGCAGGCCAGCTACGTCATTGGCTGCCAGGCCAAAGGTGAAGCCATCGTGGTGGACGGCCGCCGCGACATCGCCGTCTACCGGGACCTGGCCGCGAAGAACGGCATGAAGATCGTGGCCGTCACCGAAACCCACATCCACGCCGACTACCTCTCCGGCACCCGCGAACTGGCCGCAGCCACCGGCGCCACTATCTATGTTTCCGGCGAGGGCGGCGCGGACTGGCAGTACGGGTTCGACGGCGAGCGGCTCTACGACGGCGACACCATCACCCTGGGCAACATCAGCATCAAGGCCCTCCACACCCCCGGGCACACCCCGGAACACCTGTCCTTCCTGGTGACCGACGGCGCGTTCAGCGACCAGCCCGGCTACCTGCTCTCCGGCGACTTCGTGTTCTCCGGCGACCTTGGCCGGCCGGACCTGCTGGACGAAGCAGCCGGCGGCATCGACACGCGCTTCGAAGGGGCCAAGCAGCTCTTCGCCAGCCTGCGGGAAAAGTTCCTGACCCTTCCGGATTACGTCCAGGTCCACCCCGCCCACGGCGCAGGCAGTGCCTGTGGCAAGGCCCTCGGCGCAATCCCGTCATCCACTGTGGGCTACGAACGTCTCTACGCCTGGTGGGGCCCATACCTCGCCGCCAACGATGAACAGGGCTTCATCGACGAACTCCTCGACGGCCAGCCCGACGCGCACGCCTACTTCGGCCGGATGAAGCGCGAAAACCGTGAAGGCCCTGCCGTTATGGGCGAACGCTCCCCGTTGCCTGAGCTGTCAACCGACACCGTCGCAGCGGGGCTGGCTGCTGACACTCTGACCTTCATCGACACCCGCTCCAACAGCGAGGTCCACGAAGGCACTGTCGTCCGGTCCCTGAACGTTCCTGCCGGCAAGTCCGTTGCCAGCTTCGGCGCCTGGGTCGTCAACCCGGAGACGGACAATAACCCTCTCGTGCTGCTGGCCCGGGATCAGGAACAGGCGCACGGCATGTGGGACCACCTGATACGCGTGGGCATCGACAACGTCGCCGGCTACGTCACCGGCATCCAAGGCCTTCCCGCGTTCACGCCCAAGCTGATCCAGGCCGAAGACCTCAAGGATTTCGACCCGGCCATGGTTCTGGATGTGCGCAACCGCAGCGAGCACATCGGGGGCAACATCCCCGGCTCCTACCAGCTCAGTGGCGGCCGCGTGATGTGGCACCTGGACAAGCTCCCCGCCGATGGCACCATCGTGACGTACTGTCAGTCGGGCGTCCGTAACTCCGTGGCCGCCAGCGCCCTGCGCCGTGCCGGGTACGACGTCGTCGAACTCGACGGCAGCTACGCGGCCTGGAGCGCGTGGAAGAACAGCGTCCCCGCAGCCTAACCAGGCACGTAAACCTCAAGACCGCCCGGGCAGGATCCCCTCCTGCCCGGGCCTCCTACATGCCCGCAATGCCCGGCAGAACATTTCCCCGCCACACCACCGGTTCGACAAGGGCAGTGCTTGGTTTGCGGCAGAACCTTGCCCAGTTCATGCTGCTGGCCGCCCACAAGGTCAACACCCCTTGCTTAATGCGTTAGTGATCACTAACGTATTATTTGTGTTGGATGCCCTGGAGATAGCTGCCGAGCCGAATCGGCGTCGGCTGCTTCACCTCCTGGCGGGCAGCGAGCAGGCGGTCAGCGATTTGGCGGCTCATTTCGACGTCAGCCGATCCGCGGTTTCACAGCACCTGTTGTTGTTGGAGAAAGCGGGCCTGGTGATGGCCCGCAAGGAGGGGAGAAACAGGTACTACAGGCTCGATCCCCAGGGGATGGGCAGGCTCCGGGATCTTGTTTCCCAGTTCTGGACCAACGAACTGGACCTCCTTGCATCCGATGCCGCCGTTCTTGCCCTACGGCGGGGCAACCAGCATCAACAACAGCCCGACCACTAATAACTTCCAAGGCGAGGACGCACATGAGTTTCGATAAAACCATCCACCTGCCGGTCACAGCCGACGAGGCCTTCGCCCTCATCACCCAGCCTGAACGACTACGGCGCTGGCAAACGGTCGCAGCCAGGGTGGACCTCCGGATCGGTGGGGATTTCCGCTGGACCGTTACTCCCGGCCACAATGCCTCCGGAACCTTCCAGGAAATCGAACCGGGCAAGCGCGTCGTCTTCACGTGGGGTTGGGAGGGCGGGGGCGATCTGCCGCCGGGTGCCTCGACCGTTAGCATCACTTTGGAGCCCGACGCCGACGGTACTTCCCTCCGTTTCCTGCATGAGGGACTCACCGAGGAGCAGGAAACATCCCACGCGATGGGCTGGAACCACTACCTGGATCGTCTGCTGGCTGAGGCTTCAGCGAAGGACGGCGCTGGCCGCGACGAGTGGGCATGGGCACCCGACCCCATCAACCAGCTGAGCTCGGCTGACGCAGCCTTGGCGATCCTTCTTGGCGTTCTGCGCAACGTCACTCCTGAAGACACAGCGAAGGCAACGCCATGCGAGGACTTCAACGTCAGCGAGTTGCTGGACCACTTGGCAGGATCGCTGAAGGGCATCGGCCGTGCGCTCGGTGCGGCACCCGTGGACCCTAGGGAAGAGTCCCCGGAGGTGCGGATTGCTGAGCTGGCCCAGCCCGCGCTGGAAGCTTTCAGCAACCGCGGCCTTGAAGGCACCGTCGATATGGGCTTCGCCGAATTGCCGGCGACCACGGTTGCCGGAATCCTGAACCTCGAACTGCTCGTCCATGCCTGGGACTTCGCCAAGGCGACGGGACAGCAAGTGGAGGTGTCCGACGTCGTCAGCGATTACGTGACGGAACTTGCCCGGCAGACCATCTCCGAGCAGGTCCGCTCCGGCGGCAGCTTCGCGCCAGAGCAGCCGACGGCGGAGACAGCCAGCAGCCTGGAACGGCTCGTAGCCTTCACCGGCCGCACTGTCACTCTCTAAACCCTCCTCAACCCAAGAACAAAAGCAGGAAAGAAGGACCATCATGTCCAAGTTCGTTTTCATCTATCACGCACCCATGACCCCCGCAGAGGCCGCCCCGCCGTCACCGGATGACATGGCAGCCGTCATGGGGGAGTGGAACGCCTGGGGTGCCAAGGTGGGCGATCGTCTGGTGGACTTCGGCACGCCGCTGGCCAACGGAGTCCGCGTGGCCTCCGATGGCAGCACGTCGCCCAGCCAGCGTGAAGTGGCGGGCTACAGCATCATCGAAGCCGACAACATGGATGCCGCCGTCGAGCTCGCCAAAGTCCACCCGCACCTGAACATGCCCGGTGGCTGCGAGATCGAAGTCCACGAAGCGCAGGAGATCCCCGGAATGTAGCTCGCGTTCCTCAGCGGGTGCCGTGGGTCCGCTCAGCCGTAGTGAGGATGATCAGCTGCTGGGTGGCCCTGGTCATCGCGACATAGCGGTCCACGGCTCCTTCGATGCCCGTACCGAAATCCTCCGGATCAATCACGACTACGAGGTCGAACTCCAGGCCCTTCGATAGTTCCGGTGCAAGCCAGCGGAGGCGTGGCGACGCTGGGGACGAGCCGCGTCCGGCGTCGTTCTTGCTGATGACGCAAGCGATTCCTTCGGCGTGCGCATCGAGCCACGTGGTGAGGACCGAGTCCAGGTCTGCAACGGATCCGTGGATGACCGGGAGGTCGCTGCTCCGGATGGACGTGGGGACGTTGGCGTCGGGGAGGGCGGCCTTGATAACGGGTTCAGCCTCGGCCATGACTTCCTCGGTCGTGCGGTAGTTGATGCTGAGATGGGTCAGGTTCACGTTGCTCAGCCCGACGCGGTCCAGCCGTTCCTGCCAGGACTCAGTGAATCCGTGCCTGGCCTGCGCGCGGTCACCGACGATCGTGAAGCTCCGGGACGGGCAGCGTTGCAGGAGCATCTGCCACTGGGCGTCGGTCAGTTCTTGGGCCTCGTCCACCACCACATGGGCGAACGGTCCCGCGAGCTGGTCCGGGTCCGCGATCAACACTGACTCGTCCAGGAGCTTCTCCTGCATGTCCTCGCCGCGCAGCATGGACATGACCAGCATTTCGGAATCGTCAGCAGCCACGAGGTCTTCCACCACGCGGTCCATGAGCTCACGCTCGGCAGCGGCTTCCGCCTTCTGGCGTCGCCTTCGCTTGGACGCTTCAGGATCGCCCAGCCGTTGGCGGGCTGCGTCCAGGAGGGGCAAATCGGACACAGTCCAAGCGTGCGGTTCGGACCGCTGAAGCTTCCCCAGTTCATCAGCACTGAGCCAAGGGGCGCACAGACGCAGGTACGCCGGTACCCGCCAAAGGTCGGCCACGAGATCCGTGTAATGAAGCAGCGGCCATGCCCGGTTGAACGCGTCCACCAGGTCCGGATTCTGCGCAAAGGACCGCCGAAGCAAGTCCTCTGGAACTTCGTCCGTATCGAACTTGTCCACCAAAATGGTGAGCAGTTCCTCCCAGACTTCCTCGCGCGCCTCATTGTGGGGAGTGCCTGGTGTCGGCACGTCGAACGCCTCCGCCCAGTCATCTGCGCTCAGCCAGACGTCGGCCCAAGGCGTCTCGACTTCCATGCCCTCCTTCGGCGGTGACTCGTAGAACCTCACCGCCGGCTCGATCGCCTTCACGAGGTTCGCCGAAGATTTCAGACCGGCAACCTCGTCGTCCTCGAGGGCAGCGTCGGCTCCCTCAGGCACGAGGTCCCTCAGCGTGCAGGTCTGCACGCCCTCTTCACCAAGGCTGGGGAGGACATCTGCAACGTACGCCAGGAACGGCCAGTGAGGGCCGACGAACAGCACGCCGCCCCTGCGGTGACCCAGCCGGGGGTCCGCGTAGAGGAGATACGCGGCGCGGTGCAAGGCGACCACAGTCTTACCTGTACCGGGACCGCCGTCGACCACTAACGCGCCCCGGGAAGATGCGCGGATAATGGCGTCCTGGTCCGCTTGGATGGTGCCCAGCACGTCCCGCATCCGCGCAGAGCGGCTGCTGCCCAGGCTGGCGATGAACGCCGAAAGATCTTCAAGCGCAGCGGTGCCGCCGGGCAGTTCTGCCGTGGCCGGGTCCGCGGTGAAAGCCTCGTCCCAGTAGTCGGTGATCCGTCCCCGGGTCCAGCGATAACGACGTCGGGCTGCCAGGCCCATGGGGTTGGCGTGGGTGGCTCCGAAGAACGGCTCGGCGGCGGGGGAGCGCCAGTCGACAAGCAGCCTGCGGCCGTCACTGTCCGTGAGCCCGAGTCGGCCAATGTAGAGCGGTTCCGTGTCGCCGGCGGGGACAACGCGACCCAGACAGAGGTCCAGCCCGAAGCGACGCAGTGCACGAAGCCTCCCGGTTAGCCGACGGGTTTCAACGTCCTTCTCCACGGCCTCCTGGCCGAAGCGGCTTGGGGCTTTGCGTATGGCATCGAGCTGATCGGACAGCTGGGAGATGGTCTGTTCAAGGCTTTCAGCGATGGCTGCGAAGTGCTGCTCATCGGCAGCGATCAGGGCTGGATCTGCTTTGGGTGCGAGGTGCTCGGGAAGGTTGAACGCGCTGGTTGTGAGAGGCACGCTGTCAGCTCCTTTCTGGGCTGATGGCGCCGGAACCGCGCGTCTGAAACAGCGCGTACTTCCGGCGTCGGCTCTCAATTTTGCAGCAACCCCTGGGCCTTGCGGCAAGCCCCCCGGTGCCGTATAGATTGAAAGTGAGGAGGCACAACGTGTCTCCTTTTTTCGTGCCTTTTTGCTGGGAAGCACTGTTGATCATGAGGCCTGTGGCTCCCGGACCCTTTTTGGGCCAGGAGTGGCCCAAAATCAACCCCGATCAGCGGCAAAGTGACCGCGGCCAACCAAAACAGGTCAGGAGGCGCTCTTGACTTAAGAACTGAGTACACTCAGAATTGAGTCAACTCAGTTATCTAATCTGGAGAGCACCAATGAGAGCCTTCGTCCTCAATAAATACAAACAACCCTTGCAAGAGGTTGACGTTCCCGAGCCCGTAGTCGGCGAGCATGACGTCCTTGTGCAGGTGAAGGCGGCCGGCCTGAACCAGTTGGACGAGAAGATCCGGCAGGGGGAGTTCAAGCAGGTTCTCCCGTACAGGCTTCCGCTGATCCTTGGCAATGACCTCGCCGGAGTCGTGGTCAGTGTTGGTGCGAAAGTACGGTCCTTCAAGCCGGGGGATGAGGTGTTCGCCCGTCCCAACAAGGACCGCATCGGCACGTTTGCCGAGCGGATCGCTGTGGCAGAGTCGGACCTTGCCATCAAGCCGGCGTCGATCAGCATGGACGAAGCGGGATCCCTGCCACTTGTGGCCCTGACCGCCTGGCAGGCGCTCGTTGAACGCGGCAACGTTGGCCCGGGCCAGAAGGTCCTGATCCATGCGGGAGCCGGGGGAGTGGGCTCCATTGCGATCCAGCTGGCCAAGTATCTTGGCGCCATGGTTGCCACGACGGTCAGCGCCGGAAACGCGGACTTTGTCCGCGAGCTCGGGGCGGACGTGGTGATTGATTACCGGACGGAGGACTTTGCGGAGATCCTCCAAGGCTACGATCTCGTTCTGGATAGCCTCGGCGGCGAGAATCTGGAGAGGTCGCTGAAAGTCCTCAAGCCGGGCGGTAAGGCAATCGGCATCTCAGGGCCGCCGGATCCCGGCTTTGCCGAAGAGCTCGGAGCAAACGCCGTGATGAAGGGCGCTGTGGCGCTCATTAGTGCGGGCATCCGGCGTAAGGCCCGTCGTCTCGGCGTCACCTACGAGTTCCTTTTCATGCGCGCCAACGGCAGCCAGCTCCGGGAGATTGCCGCGCTCATCGATGCCGGGGAAATCCGTCCCGTTGTCGGCCGGGTAGTCCCGTTCGACCAGACGCCGGACGTCCTTGCCGAGCTGGACAAGGGCGGCGTTCGCGGCAAAACAGTCGTCAGCCACTGATCAAACCGAATACTCAACAAGTCAGGACAAACCTCATGAGCAAAGTCATCACCGCTTACAAGGACGCGCCGGGCAGCACAGTTACCGCTGGCGGCGTCACCTACAGTTACCGTGAGCTGGGTCAGAAGGGTGGAATCCCCGTCGTTTTCCTGGTCCACCTCGCCGCGACAATGGACAACTGGGATCCGCTCGTCATCGACCCCATCGCCGAGAAGCACCACGTGATCACCTTCAGCAACCGTGGTGTCGGTGCCACAACCGGCAACGTTCCGGGCACCATCGAGGAGATGGCTGAGGACGCGGCGACCTTCATCAAAGCGCTCGGGTACGAGAAAGTAGACCTCTTTGGATTCTCGCTCGGAGGCATGATTGCCCAGGCTTTGGTGGTCAAATACCCGGAGTTGGTGCGGAAGCTGGTCCTTGCCGGCACAGGTCCTGCAGGTGGGAAGGGCATCGACAAGGTGGCTCGCGTCACCTACTACGACGTCCTGCGAGCCACGCTGACCCGGCAGGACCCGAAGGAATTTCTGTTTTTCAACCGCAATGCCGCGGGCAAGCCCGCCGCGAGGGCATTTATCCAGCGCCTCAACGAGCGCACCGCCAATCGGGACGCACCCATCAAAACCAAGGCTTTCCAGACGCAACTGAAGGCCATCAAGAAGTGGGGCCGCAAGGAACCGGCCAACCTGGGCGCCATCACCCAGCCGACACTCATCGCCAACGGCGACAACGACCGCATGGTTCCGTCCCGGCTCTCCGACGATATGCACCTCCGGATTCCGGGCAGTGAACTGGTCATCTACCCGGATTCAGGGCATGGCGGCATCTTCCAGTACCACCAGGAGTTCGTCCCCGTCGCCCTCGAATTCCTGGGCCGCTGATACGGTATTTGAATGCAGGCTGTGCCCCAGACCCTTGGCCGACGTGAGCGGAATAAGCAGGAAAAGCTTGACCGGATCACCGCCGCGGCCCGCGAGCTCTTCACCCAGTACGGCGTAGACGAGGTCACCACCCAGCAAGTGGCGGAAAAGGCCGACGTCGGATCGGGAACCTTGTTCTTGTACGCCAAGACGAAGGCGGAGCTGCTTCTCCTGGTCCACAACGTCAAATACGCCGAAGCGCTCAACTCGGGCGTCGCCGCCGCGGAACAGGAAGAAGCTGTCCTTGACGGGATCATGGCGATCATCCGGCCCATCATCAAATGCAACCGGGTCCAGATCGAGAACGGCCGGACCTACTTGAAAGAGATCGTCTTCGGCGATCCGACCGAACCCCACCATGCGGAGGCACTTGCGCTGACCATCCGCACGGAAGCCGCCATCGCGGAGGTGTTGGGCCGGGATGAGCAATTGACGGCTCGGGACCCAGGGAAAATTGCCCGCGTCATCTCGGCGATCATGTTCGTCAGCATGAGCTCTTCCGCCAATAGTGGTCTCACTGACGAGCAAGTCGGAGATGAGATCCGCGATCAGATCAACGCGGTTTTGGCCACGCGAAGCTAGCTGCCGCAGGGACGGTCTTTAGTGGGAGTGCCCGTGTCCGTGGTGGTCGTGGTCGCCTTCGGTCTTCATTCCCGCAGCCGCTGCAAGATGGCTCCAGCCTGCGTCGCTCAGCGCATGGTAGGCGATATGGAGTTCCTTGGCAGGCTCGGCCACGGCGGCCGTGTCCCGCCTTTCAAGGACAGCGATCAACTCTTCGGCCGCATGGGTGAACCGGTCGGCAGCGGCCTGCAGGTCCACCGGCCAAGTAGTCGCTGCGACGGCGATGTGTGCGTTGCGGATTAATGCAGCCCAGTTCCGGTCGATCTTTGGGTCCGGGCCGGTGAGAGTCGTTGCGATCCCATGGAATCCAACGTTGTCGATATAAGCCAGCGAGGCCAGCAACCCGGCCGGTGTCACCGGCTGTGCGCCTGTGTCTGACGAGTCCATCGCAGCCTCCAACACGTTCTCCCTCCAAGGATGCCTCCAAGGCTTCACCTGCTCAAGAGCCGCAGGACGGGCGTGCTCAAAGCGGTTCTTCGGAGAGAGGCGTATCACGCTTGGGGAACCTTGCATGAATATACCCCCTAGGGGTATATTCATGGTGTTGTCAGTGAAGTGGTATGTCCCGGAGGGTTCTCCCTCTTTCACAGCCGTTCAACCCCAGCACTCCATCGCAAATCTGCAAAGGAATGGAACTGACATGCAAATATCCTCCCGCACTGAATTGCCGCTGACCGCGACGTCCTCCTCCGGCTGCGGTCGCTGCTCCACGGAAGCGCGCGTCGTTCCGCCCACTTCAACGGATGTTGAGCTCGGCGTAGAAGGGCTGACCTGTGGAGGCTGCGTCGGCCGCCTTAAGCGCGCGGTCAAAGACGTGGACGGCGTGGACGCCGCCGCGATCGAGCTCGTCGCCGGCGGAGTTTCCCGCCTGCTGATTACCGGATCCCCCGAATTGGCTGCGGTCCATGACGCTGTCAGGTACGCCGGTTACGCCCTGACCCGCTAGTCCACGCATCACGGCCTGCGCGGCCTGAGAGGGCGATGCGCGCCATCGTTTCTGCAGGAGCACACATGAAAGAGCACATCCATTCGGCTTCACTGGCCGGCGAAGCTGACCCACACCACGCCAACCACCATCACCAGCAACCCGGAGCTACCTCGGGAGAACACAGCGAACATCAGGACCATTCCGGTGGCCATGGTGGCCATGGTGGCCATGAGGGCCACGGCGCTGCGCGGGGTCAGGACGACCACGCAGTGCATAGCCACGGCCAGCACGCCGGGCACAGCACGGCCATGTTCAAGGACCGCTTCTGGCTGACTCTGGCCCTATCCGTCCCAGTGGTGTTTTTCAGCCCGATGTTCGCCCACCTTCTGGGCTACATGCCTCCGGAGTTCCCCGGATCGGCCTGGATTCCACCGGTACTCGGCACTGTAATCTTCCTCTACGGGGGCCAGCCGTTCCTTAGGGGAGGACTCAGCGAGCTGAAGTCCCGCAAACCCGGCATGATGCTGCTGATTGCCATGGCCATTAGCGTCGCGTTCGTCGCTTCGTGGGCGACCAGCCTGCGGATCGGAAACTTCGACTTGGACTTCTGGTGGGAACTGGCGCTGCTGGTAGCCATCATGCTGCTGGGGCACTGGATCGAGATGCGCGCCCTCGGCTCCGCCCAAGGCGCGTTGGATGCACTCGCGGCCCTCCTGCCGGACGAGGCCGAACGCATCACTGGAGCGGGCGTGGAAACCGTTCCCGTCGCAGCCCTGCAAGCTGGTGACGTTGTACTGGTACGCTCCGGAGCCCGCTTGCCGGCCGACGGCACAGTAGTCGACGGACAGGCCGAATTCGACGAGTCCATGATCACCGGGGAATCCAAGACCGTCCTCCGGGTGGCAGGGGACTCTGTGGTTGCCGGAACTGTCGCCACCGATAACACTGTCAGGGTCCAGGTCACCGCCGTCGGGGAAGACACCGCACTCGCTGGGATCCAGCGTCTGGTTGCCGAAGCGCAGGCTTCATCATCCAAGGCTCAGGCGCTGGCGGACCGGGCAGCGGCATTCCTGTTCTACTTCGCAACCATCGCAGGTGTCATCACCTTCATCGCATGGGTCCTGATGGGCAACCTGCCGGAAGCCGTTACGCGCACCGTCACCGTGCTCGTGATCGCCTGCCCCCACGCCCTGGGTTTGGCGATCCCGCTGGTCATCGCGATTTCAACCGAACAGGCTGCGCGCGCCGGGGTTTTGATCAAGAACCGGATGGCCCTGGAACGGATGCGCACCATCGACGTCGTCCTGTTCGACAAGACCGGAACCCTGACCGAGGGCGAGCCCGCACTCAAGGACGCCGTCGCCGCCAAAGGCACCACCGTCGAGGAGCTGCTGGCTCTGGCCGCGGCCGTGGAGTCCGATAGCGAACACCCTGTGGCCCGCGCGATCGTTCGGGCCGCGAACGCGAAGGGACTCCAGCAGCCGGCAGCGACGGGTTTCAGCTCAATGACCGGCAGGGGCGTGCGGGCAACCGTTGACGGCCGGACTGTCCAGGTAGGCGGTCCGGCCCTGCTCCGGGAACTGGGCCTCACTGAACCTGAATGGCTCAGCGCCGCGACCCGGGCCTGGATGGATAGGGGCGCCGCCGTGTTGCACGTGGTTGACGGGGGCCGGATCTTGGGCGCGGTCAGCCTGGAAGACGCGATCCGCTGGGAATCCCGGCAGGCGGTCCAGGCCCTGCAAAGCCGGGGCGTGAGAGTTGGCATGATCACTGGTGACGCCAAACAGGTGGCCGACGCCGTTGGATCCGAATTGAACATTGACGAAGTTTTCGCTGAAGTCCTCCCGGCGGACAAGGACAAGAAAGTCGCCGAACTGCAGGCCCGTGGATTGAAGGTCGCGATGGTCGGCGATGGCGTGAACGACTCTCCCGCCTTGGCCCGGGCTGAGGTTGGCATCGCCATCGGAGCCGGCACGGACGTGGCCATGGAATCGGCCGGAGTGATCCTGGCCGGAAACGACCCACGTGCCGTCCTGTCCATGGTGGATCTGTCCAAGGCCAGTTACACCAAGATGTGGCAGAACCTGGTGTGGGCAACCGGGTACAACATCATCGCCGTGCCGCTGGCTGCAGGCGTGCTGGCCTTCGCGGGGATCGTCCTGTCTCCCGCCGCCGGGGCGGTACTGATGTCGGTCTCCACGATCGTGGTTGCCTTGAACGCCCAGCTGCTGCGCCGTGTGAAACTGAACCCCGCAGAGGTTCGTTAGCAGAGCCACCGGCCCCGGGCACCCTGAACAGGGCGGGGTGCCATGGGCCGGTAGGCTGAAACCGACCACGCTGACTCGGCACCATCGTTGACTCGTCACGGACAAGGAAGGACTGCTGTGGAACCACATCCGGCCATAACCAGATTCTTCCTCAGGGCAGGCCTTCTGGCCGCAGTGCTGGCGTTGATCGCCGGTTTGCTGGGTATGCACATCATGATCGGCCCCCACTCCATGCACACGGGCGTCATCACCACTGCGGCGGACTCGGCCCCTACGGCCGTCGCCGCCACTGGAGATGCCGCCGCCCACACCGGTCATATGGGCGCGGCGCAGTCCATGGGCGGAGAATCAGGCACGGTGCCGCTGGCGCAGTGTTCCTGCTCCGGGAACTGCCCAACTGCGCATGTGGCGGGCGGTTCGTGCATCCCATCAGTCGGGACCGGTGGTCTGGCTGCGCCGCTTCGGGACAACACAACCACAGCGCCTTCCACCTTCCAGTTCCAGGCCGAGTCTTCCGGCACACTGTGGTCTTACCTGCCCGGAAGTCCTTCACCGGGTGAATTGTCGATCAGCAGGACATAAACGGTCGCCTCGGCGCCCGAATGACAGGCTGCCCGCATGGTTGGGCTGCCCGGATGACCGGGCCTGCTCTTCTGCTGCTCGCAGGCAGCCACTGCCCAGCGGATTCTGCTGAGCATCACCAAAACTTTTCGCGTTGGCGCCTCGACGCCCACCCCTCCTTGTGAAGGACCATTTATGAACACCCGAAAGCTCTTGCCCCTGTCTGCAGTTGCCCTCGCGGCGGCTTTGGCCCTTGCCGGTTGCAGTACCGGAACCCCCGGATCGTCCGCGACCTCCATGCCGGGGATGGATCACGGCGCCATGAGCTCCTCCAGCCCCTCAGCGTCTGAGTCCTCCCAAGCTGTGGGCGACCACAATGCAGCGGACGTGATGTTTGCCCAGATGATGATTCCCCACCATGCGCAGGCTGTGGAAATGAGCGACATGATCCTGGCCAAGCAGGGCATCCCCAATGAAGTCAGCGCCCTCGCCACCCGAATTAAAAACGCTCAGGGACCGGAGATCGAGAAAATGACCTCTTGGTTGTCCGGCTGGAACCAGTCGACGCAGATGCCCGGCGGCCACAGCATGGAAGGCATGATGGGCGCTGACGACATGGCGAAACTCCAAGCAGCCCAAGGTGCAGACGCCGCAAAGCTGTTCCTGACCCAGATGATCGCCCACCACAAGGGTGCAGTGGTGATGGCCCAGACCGAAACCACGGGCGGGCAAAATGCTGATGCGGTGCAATTGGCCAAAGACATCGTGACCGCGCAGGAAGCCGAAATCAAGGAGATGCAGCAACTGCTGACCACCCTCTAAGCAATACCTTGGCTGTCGGCCCGAACAGGGCCGACAGCCGCTTGCTGCCTTGCTCCTCTGGTTCATCCAACAGCTCGGCTACCGCAACCGCGGGTCCAGCTCATTGTTAGAAGGCGCGGCCCACCAGTATCGAAGTCATCATCCTGCATATGGCAACGCGGACTTCCGGACGGCAGGCAAATGTGGAATGTTCACACCATGACCGACGATGATTTGACTGAACTTCGGGCGCAGGCAGACCAAGGCAGCCAGAACGCCATAGACCAGCTTGTGGAACTTGCCGCTGAGCGGGGCGACCTTGAGGAACTGCGTCGTTTTGCCGCGCGGGGGAGTACCGACGCCGTGGACCTCCTCATTGAGCTTGCCTCGGAACGTGGCGATGTGGAGGAACTTCGGCGCCTCGCGGACGGCGGAAGCCGGACGGCTGCCGAGGTACTCGCCGAAACCGAAGAGGAATACGGCCCGGAATGAAAGCCCTTGGCGTCAGACTTCCTGTTACCTAGAGCCGAGGCAATTAGGTCTGAGCCTCGGCGATCACACGATCTTGTTGTGTGCTGGTTTCCATCGACTTACTCCATTCCCGCGTAACACGAATTAGACAACATCCTTGGTTCGGTTTCTCCAGATACCGATCACACAAGGAATAAGAATCCATAGGACAGCTGAAGATGCAGCAGCTGCAGCGTTGCCACCTTCAGTCAGAACGTTGGTGAACGTGGCTGATTGAAGAAATGGCGTGGCATCGCCAGCGACCAGGCCAATCAACGAGTCGAACACAAAAGACTGAAACAGCACAAAGACAATGGCGAGTGGCGTGGACAGGAGCGCGGAAGCGACCGCAGCCCCGGACATGACGCCAACCAGGGTGGCACAAACCAGTAGCCAGACACTCCTGCTCAGGCTTCCGAACATGATGTCCGAGCTCGTGAAAACGGAGAAGCCTGCCGACACGGCAAATGCCACAGCACAAATCACCAGCATTGTGGCGAGACCAAAGATGGCCACAGCGATGTACTTTGCCAGAAGCAACACTCCCCGCCTTGGCTGCAATACGAAGAACTTCACGTTGTCCCGGTGCTGCCAGTCGGAGGTAATCGCGAGAATCGAAATAATTGGCGCACCTATGCCAGCGGGCAAGGCCAAGGCTGCAAGCATCATGGACATGTCAATCGGCTCATTGCGGCTTGCTGAGACGGCCACGAACGCGACGATCATCAGGATGCCGAGAAGCGTCATGCTGAAGAGAAGCCATCGTGAGCTGCGGGTATTGATGAGTTTTCGCATTTCGACGTAGACGGCAACGCCGATGGGGTTCGATACCGGACTGCTGATGCCGCTCATTTCCCCTCCTCCGTCCTGGAGACCGCTGCAAACTCCGGGGAAGTCAGTTCACTGTAGTAACTTTCCAACGATTCCACGGGCTTTCTGTGCAGTAGGCTCACTTGGATGCCATTCCTCCAAAGGATTTCACCGACGTGCTCGGGGGACGACATAACTGAGATTCGCTCATTCGCGGAATGAGGGGCCTCGGCCAGTGCAATTCCCTCGGCCTGTAGGACTCGCCTGATTTCAGACCTCTGAGGGCCATCGACTTCAGTGACTTCCGTTCCTCCCAGGTCTCCTATGGAGGAGTTGGAGATCACGCGGCCGCGGTCAATGATGACCACGCGATCTACATAGGACTCAAGCTCATTGAGCAAATGGCTTGAGATGAGAACGGCACCACCGTCTGCGGCAAATCGCCGGATGGATGCCTTAAGCCAGCTCATTCCCTCGACGTCCAACCCGTTGGCTGGTTCGTCCAGGACGACGTACTTGGGTTTTCCCAGAAGTGCGATGGCCAAACTAAGGCGTTGGCGCATGCCCAGGGACAGGGAGCGTACTTTTCTACGACCCGCACTGGCAAGACCTACCGACTCAAGAACGGCATCCACCCTTTGCCTGGGTAGCCCCATCATTGCGGCGGTCAAAGTGACTGTTTCGCGGGCCGACCTGCCGGGATGGTGCGCCGAAGGATCGAGCAGGAAGCCTATCTGTTCCCCTGGGTTCAGCAGTTCGTGGAAGGGCGAGCCAGCAATCGTAATGCTGCCGGCATCCGGCCGGGTCAGGCCCGCGATCATTCTGAGCGTGGTGGATTTCCCGGACCCATTTGGCCCGATGAACCCGGTAATCGTCCCTGGAGCGCAGCTAAAGCTCAACTCGTGGACGGCCTTAATGTTTCCGAATGACTTCGAGATGTTATCCAGTCTCAGGGTCATAATTTCGCGCTAGTCCGTTCTGAGCCAATTCTCTTGATTATTGCTCGTGAGGACGATGCCACTCATCGGTGAATTCATGAAACCCCTTAGCATTGCACTCATTGTGAGTGCATTGCTAACTTATGGGGTCCATTTAGGGTTAGTCAAATCAATTTAGTTCTAGTGTCCATAGGCAACATATCCTTGGGGATCGACCACTGAAACAGGCTTTCCTAGCACAAATAAAAGAAACCAGCTTGTCAACAGGCAAATAGTTACGGGCCAGTTCGCACTATCGAGAAATTATCCTTGGGCCGTACCAAGCCTTCCTGAAAGAGCCTTAACTAACGCTGACCAACACTTGGTCGATGCGGGCCAGGAGACCCGGCCAGCCATTGCCCATGCCTTCAATGGCTTGCCGCCCCAGGGGTGTGTCCAGGTTGAAGCCGGCGTGCTCGAAGTGAAGGATGGTGCCGGTTTCGGTAGCTTCCAAGGCCCAAGTGATAGTGGTGTCCAGGGTGCCTTCTGCGAAGACGAACGTGATGGAGATGCCGGGTTCGACGGCGGTGACTTCGCATTGCTGCTGACCCCAACCGCCCATGTCCATGGTGAAGCGGTGGCCCACCACAGGTGCGATGTCGCCGGGAGCCCACCAGCGGGCGAGGAGTTCAGGCGTTGTCAGCGCAGCCCAGACGGACTCGCGGGAATGGGTGAACGTGCGCTGTAGACGGATGGCGTTTTCGGTCATGGGGTGTTTTCCTCATCAAGTAGTTCGGCCAGGGCGTCGAGCCGCTGGTTCCAATATTGCTCGTAGTTCTTCAGCCAATCGCTGGCATCCCGGAGGCCCAAGGCCTCCAGGTGGTAGATCCTGTTCCGGCCTTGCCGTTCCTCCCGGATCAAGCCGGCTTCCCGCAGGACTGCCAAATGCTCGGACGCTGCAGAGCGGCTGAGGTCCAAGCGGCCTGTTAGATCGCCCGCCGTTAGGGGGCCCTCACGGAGGCTATCGAGGATGGTACGCCGCGAAGGGTTCGCGAGGGCGCCGAAGACATCAGGAAGCACTCGAAGATGATATGTCGGAAATTTCCGAAATGACAAGCCCAGTCGGGCTGCGAGCGAAACGCGAAGGGAGATCAGACCAGCGCGGTCATGACATTCCAGCCTTCTCCGATCTGTTTCGGCGGCTCCAGGTGACGGCTTCCAATCCCGGCATAGAGCCAGAGTATGCCGTTGGTATCCCGGGCGATGATCTGCGCGTATCCCTGGTAATTGTTGTCGAAGTTGCCGGTGGCGATGATTGCCGTCATGGTGTTCCAGCCTTCGCCGACTTGCATCCGCGGGAGCCACCCGCCGGTTCCGTTTCCGGGGTAAAGCCAAAGGCCGCCGCTGGTGTCCCGGGCAAGGAGGTCCATTTTCCGGTCCTCGTTGAAATCGCCGCGACCAATAAGGGCCGTCATCACGTTCCAGCCTTCGCCGATTTGGAACCGGGGGAGCCACCCGCCGTGGTGATCTCCCGGATACAGCCAGAGCCGCCCGTCGGCATCACGGGCCATGAGATCTGCCATGTAGTCGCCGTTGAAGTCCCCAGGTCCCACCAACGCAGTCATGACGTTCCAGCCGACGCCCACCTGCATGCGCGGCTTGAGAATTCCAGCGCCAGTGCCAGGGTAGAGCCACAGGTCGCCATTGGCGTCCCGGGCCAGGAGGTCATCCGTGAACTCGCTTTGGAACTTGCCCGGACCGACGATTGCGGTCATGACATTCCAGCCCTCGCCCATCTTGAAACGGGGCTTCTTCCAGCCGCCAAGGCCATCGCCGGCGTAGACCCAGAGATCACCTGCTGCGTCTCGGGCAAGAACGTCGTGAAAGTAGCTGGTATTGATGGTGACGTAATCCCAGTTGTTGCTGGGGACGCTCAAAGCCCGGGTTGCGGACATGTCTGCCTGGGCGGGAACGTTTGTCAGCGCGGCAACCACAACCGCGGCAGTTGCCAAGGCCGTCGCAACCAAAAGTGGGCGTCGCCGACGTCGGGCCTTTCTCGCTTTGAGCTGCGCATCAGTAGTCCACCTTGATCGGAACATCACCGTTACCCCCATTAGCAACATAGCCATCACGCGATGGACCGGAGCTTAGCCGGATCGCCGAAGTTTTGTTAGGGGCTGGAGGAAAGCCCTGTCATCCTATAGACAGGTTTCACCATCGGGACGGAATCGAGGAGCAATGAGGCGGGTTCGCTACTTCACAGCGGCAGCAGCGGTTGCCGTCCTGTTACTCTCCGGCTGCACCGGAACAGCGGACCCCAGCGCCCCGCCGTCGAGCCCGTCAGCAATCCCCACAGGCACGGCGCCCGCGTCATCCACAGGCTCGCCATCCGCAACGCCCCCGGCGGTGTTGGCCAAACTCCCTAGGATTCCCTGGGACGGTGGTCCTGATTTCTATAAGAAGTTCAGCAAGGCGGACGCCGCAGGGTGGGATGATCCCAACTTCTTCCCCATCGGAGTTTGGTACGCATCCGCGAATGGTGAACAGATGCAGTTCGACAAAGCGCATGGCATCAACTTCTACGTCCAGTTCAACCCGGACACTGACTATGCCCTGTTCGATCAGCACGGCATGTTCTCGCTGATGAAACCAAAGAACGCACCCGACAACTGGGCGCAACTACCAGGTAACTACGTTGACGACGAAGTGGATGGCAGGTTCGGTTGGGACGAGGGCGTTGCCCACATGAACCAGACGATCAAAGAGCTGAAGGCCAAGGAGGAGGGCCGGTTCACCTACGCCAACTGGACTCCGTCCCTCATCAGCTACGACGCACCGATGGACATCACCAAGCGTTATTGGGAGACCGTGGACGTGTCCTCGACGTCCAACTATTACTACGCAGGTGCCTGCCGCGATTGGCGGCTCCGCACACCCCAGGGATACAACCCGACGACGACGGCCACCTGCCAGACGTCGTCCGCGTACGCGAAAGCCATGCAGGTGATGCAGGAGGTCAACGCCGCGAGGGGTGTTTACACGCCCATCTGGATGGTCCCCACCGTGCTTAGTCCTGAAGGGGAGCATGACCTCTCCGACCAGATGACGCCGGACAGGGTGAAGGCGCAGGTGTGGGCGATGCTCATCCACGAGTCGCGCGGAATCGTGTGGTTCACGCAGTCACCTGGAGGTGGGGACGACAACCCGTGCATGTCCGGAGATGCGCTCGCCGATGTCCGCATTCACAACACCGCCTGCTCCCGGGATCAAGTGCAAGCCATGGGTGAGGTCAACGCGGAAGTAAAGGCTTTGGCGCCGGTTCTGAACACGCAGAGCTATGTGTGGAACTTCGGTGATGGGCTGGACACCATGCTGAAGAGCTACAACGGCGACGGCTACATTTTCGCGATGACGCAGGACGCGCAGACCGGGCAGCGGACCTTCACCCTGCCAACGGGTGTCACTCCCAAGTCGGTTGACGTGCTGAACGAGAACCGCACCATCGCCGTGAAAGACGGGAAGTTCACGGATGACTTCCCCGTTGAATCCACCCACCACGTCTACAAGGTGAGGCTGTAAGGGCGCTGAGCCCGCGTGTTCAATCCTGTGCATTTCGTTGCTCTTCGCAGTGCCACCACAAGAGACTCCTTGAGGAAACCCACTCAATGAGGAGCCTCACTTGCACCCACAAACCTTGGCCAGGCGTCTGGCCGCAACCACCGCATCCGCGGCCCTGGCAGCCGCCACGCTGGTAGCCGCCGGAGTCGCAGCCAGCCCCGTAGCAACCGCAGCCGAACTGCCTCCACCGCCCACCGGCGTCGTATATGCCAGCGACGTTCCATGGTCAAGCATGACCAACGGTTGGGGTCCCGCTGAACTGGACATGAGCAACGGCGGCCAAGCGCTCGCGGACGCCAATCGCGCGCCGCTGACCATCGGCGGCACCGTGCATGCGAAGGGCCTCGGAACCCACGCGGCGTCGTCCATTACGTATAACCTCGGCGGGCAGTGCCGGCAATTCCTCGCGCAGGTGGGTGTGGACGATACCCAGGGTGACCGCGGCCGGGTGGACTTCAAGGTCCTGGTGGACGGCGTGGAGCGTTTCGCGGGGGAGCGGAGGGGAACGGACGATGCCCTGCCCGTCAACGTGGATCTCCGGGGCGGGACCACGCTGCAGCTCAAGGTGGAGCCCGGCCCGGAAGGGAACGGCAACGATCACGCCGACTGGGCCGATGCGAAGCTCAACTGCTCCGACCAATTCCTCGCCGCGCCGCTGCGTCTCGAGGGCTCAGCCGGGACGAACCTCAACTCGCTTGTCCCAGGGACCCCGGCTACCGTCGTCGTGCGTGACCTGCAGCCGTTGAGCCCCGTGAGCCTGAGCCTCCGGGGCGAAAACGTGGCCGACGCCGTTGCTGACGCCACCGGCGTTGCGACCATCACCTTCGTGGTGCCTGCTGGAGCCGCAGGCGGAACGACGGAGCTCGTCGCCACCGGCACCGGCCCGTTTGATGTGGCCACCACGGGCAGGATCGGCGCGCTGATCGTGCAGATCAGCGATGCGAAGTTCTACGTGGACTGCTCGGCCGCTACTCCCGGTGACGGCAGCCAGGCCAGCCCGTTCAACTCGATCGCCCAGGTCAACGGCCACGGCGCGTTCAACGCCGGTGAATCGGTCCTGTTCCGGGCCGGCACGGACTGCACAGGCGCCCTGACGCCGGTGGGCACCGGCGTCGCGGACCACCCGATCACTCTTTCGAGCTACGGCGACGGCGGCAAGCCCACCATCAATGGCGGCGGCGCGGTGGCAGCCATCCAGATCACCAATGCCAGCCACTGGACGGTCAGCGGACTGCATGTTGTGAACCCGTCGGACACTCCCGTGCGCAGGGTGGGCATCCTCTTTGAGAACAGCGGAACGGCACAGACCGCCGGAATCGTGGTCACCGGAAACCATGTGGAAGACGTGGCTGGCTGGCGCAACAAGGCTACGAACGGCGCTGGGTTTGCCCAGTCTGCCGGCATCATGGTGCGCACCTGGGGCAAGGGCTCCGTGGACGGCATCACCATCACTGACAACGAGGTGAACGATGCCGCCGGCGGTGGCGTGAAGATCTCCGCTCCGGACACCACCGAGCGCTACAACACCAAGGTCTACGTAGCCCGGAACAAGATCCACGACGTGGGCGGCGACGCGATCGTGATCCACAATTCCGACTCACCGCTCATCGAGTACAACAGTGGACTCAACCTCGGCCAAGGCGCCCACCCGTATGAAGGTGGCAACTTCGCCGGCATGTGGCCGTACAACTCCAAGAACCCTGTATTCCAGTTCAACGTCGTGGGCAACAGCACCACCTCTGTGTACGACTCCACGGCCTGGGACTGCGACATGAAGATCGTGGGAACCTGCCTCTTCCAGTACAACTATTCGTACGGGAACGCGGGCGGCTTCTACCTGAACTGCGTCTCGAACTGCGGCGGCGGTGCCACCGCGGCGAACGTGGTGCTGCGGTACAACATCGCCCAGGACGACTGTCGGTTGGGCGGCAGCAGCAGCGGTACGGGCAAGCACTACATCTACAACAACACCTTCTACTGCCCGTCGCGCGTCTTCCTGGACGACATGACCGGCCCGCGGGAGGTCCGTAACAACCTCTTTGTGGCGCCGGGCGGTGCTTTGAAAGCCGCGTCGGCTGTGTATGCGAACAACGCGTACTACGGCGGTATTTTGCCTCCGGCTGGTGAGACTGGTTCGGTGTTGGGGGATCCTCGGTTGGTTGCTGGCGGAAGTGGGCAGTCTTCTCTGTCAGTTCCGGGGTATCGGCTGCTTTCCGGGTCGCCTTTGTTGGGTGCTGGTATTGCGATTAACGACGACGGCGGCAGGGACTTCTTCGGGAATCCCACCTCTGGTGCCTCTTCTGTTGGGGCACCGAATATCGGTGCTTACCAAGGGCCTGGAATTGCGCCTGCTGCGCTGCCTTTCGGTTCTTTGGTGAACCAGACGTCGGTGGCGAACGCGGCCAATCCGCGTAATGGGGCTGTTACGGCTGATCGGAGGACGTTCTCGGAGGAGGCTCTGGCGGCGGCTGGGTTGGTGAGCGGGAAGCCGTACTCGGCATTTGGGGTCTCGTCCGTTTGGCATCCGACGGCGGTGGGGCCGCCGGATACTCTGAAGGCTGCCGGGCAGGAAGTTGCTGTTTCGGGCAAGGGGCGAACCTTGCTGGTGACGGGGTTTTCCACGGGGAACGTGTCCTCGGGCGTCGCGACCGTGCACTTCACGAACGGGCAGAGCCGGCAGGTGACGCTTTCTCTGCCGAACTGGCTCTCCGGGGTCGCTTCGGATACGAGCGTTGTGGTGGCCACGTCGGCCTATCACCAGCGGCACACTCAGGCTTACATCGGTGGGTCATCGACCGTTGTGCGGGTGGATGAGCCGGCCCGTGTGTTCGCCACGAAGATCGACATTCCGCCGGCGTTCGAGGTCTCGAGCGTGACGCTGCCGCAGGGGAGTGCGCTGGTGGACGAGGGGCTGAACATCATGGACGTTGCGGTGGGGAATTTGCCGGTGGGGTTGGGGTGATTCCTGCCGGCTGATTGAAGGAGGAAAGGTGTGGGACCTGCTGGAGAGTCGGGTCCACAGCTGTTCACGCCGTTGCCCATGTCTTCGAGTGTTTAAGCGACGGTGTTGAGCGGCGGGTGGACACGCGGAGAGGTTAGGCGTTGTCGAAGCCGAGCACCGAGACGTCCTCGGGGACTCGTGGGCCGCGGCGTTGGCGTTCGTTGACCACGCGCCCTGTTCGCCGCGGATGGCGACCGCCTGGACGGGGATCGCGGAGCCGAGCAATTGCCGGAATTCTGGAGTGATGACCGCCGAAATCAGGATGGCGCCCGCCACACTCTAGGTACGGAGTGTACGGAGGTAGCCGGAGACGAACATCGATTTGGCACCTGCGCGGCCGAGCATCACAGCGTAACCGCGCTCCTGGGCCTCGAGTTCCACGCCTTGCATGACGTGGGAGGCCATGGCGTCGGACACCATGGCGTCGGACACCATGGGTGCCGGAAGGCCGATCACCGATGTTTGCCGGGTTTTCAGGCGCCTGGCGAGGTTGTCCGCTTCGTAGCTGAGCTACCTGACGGCTTCCTCTACCCGTTGTCGAGTCTCGTCCGAGTAGCCCATCAGGCCATCGACGACGCGAAACCGTGGCGGGCGAAACGCCTACGTGCTTGGCGACGTCGCGGATGGTGGCCATGTGGGTCCTTGGGTGCTCTTCTTGGCGGGGCTTGCACAAACGGGTTACGTAAACGGTTGCGTAACCCGGCTCACCCAGCATGGGCACTGGTGTGGGGAGGGGCCATGTTCGTAAACGGGTGTGGGCGGCATGCTTGTTGCTAGGGCCGCCCTGCGTCCCTGGTTGAACGTGTAATTGCCGCCGGCTTCCTGCCATCACTCCGGCGTTGCGCACAAAGAATACCTGACATGGAGAGGTGGGTTTGCCCTGTCACGATTGGTCGATCTCAAGTCTCTACCTCGACAAGACTGATGATAAAAAGTCCTAGTTCACGATTTAGATGGATCAGGCCTTTGCCCGAATCGAGAAATTTCTGCACCACTTCAAGATGGTTACCGTCGGACTTAACTTGGCACTCCCACACAACCATAACCTCCCAGCCCGTACCGCGGAGTTCGGATATCTGCCGAAGGTCCCGCACCCGATTCCGCTCGCGCTTGTCGTGCCAGTACTCTGTGTTGGTTTTTGGAAGCCTGGCTCCTACTGGACAGTCATGTCCGTGCCAGAAGCACCCATTCACGAATATCACTTTCTTGCGGGCCGGGAACACGAGGTCTGGCCGGCCAGGCAACGACTTGTCGTGAAGCTTGTACCGGTAGCCCGCACGATGTAACAGCGATCGAAGAACAAGCTCTGGCTTGGTATCCTTAGAGCGAATCTTAGCCATGTGCTTACTCCGCGCTTCAGGAGTCATGAAGTCGGTCACATATGAATGCTAATCGCTCGTCTTGTCGGCCGGGAGAACCAGTCGATGGCACCGATCCATCTGTTCCGGTGGTCGAGGCGGGGAAGCACAGTGAAGAGTGCTGGGCTGCCCTACTCCTTCAACGAGTGCGGCACACTTCCAACCGGACGTAGTTTGTCTGTCCTGCCACCTAGACTTGGAACATGCCGTCATCAGGACGGCATGTTCCATAGACAGTAAGAGGCGCTACCCAGTGTCCAACCAAAAACGCCGTGTTGGACATCCGGCAGAATGGACTAGTAATGAAATATGTTGACCTATTCTCTGGCTGCGGTGGACTGTCCCTTGGTCTGGAGCGGGCCGGTGCCGAGCTGATTCTGGCGGTGGAGAAGTCGGATATGGCAGCCCGGACGTTCTACCACAACCTGGTGGGCGACATGTCTGACAGCCGTGCATGGCAGAACTACCTTGGCCTATCCGAGCATGAACAGGTCAAATCGCGTGTATTCGTGAATGAACTTGGTGTACTACTCAGCAACGACGACGCGATGACAGAACTGGCGTCAGAAGGTCTCGATTTCGTAGTAGGCGGCCCGCCGTGTCAAGGTTTCTCGCTCGCTGGACGTCGAAATCCTGAAGACGTTCGAAATCGATTGCCGTGGCAGTTTTTGGACTTTGTTGAACGTACTAGGCCGCGTGCTGTAGTAATCGAGAACGTGGTCGGTATGGGGCGGCGGTTCAATACTGAAGAAGAGTCTTCATTCAACCAATTACGGACGGCCCTGGCCGAGACTGAGCCAGGTTACGTGGTTCAGGCCATGCAGGTAAATGCCGTACATTACGGCGCCCCGCAGCACCGACCGCGCCTGCTTATAGTCGGCCTAAGGGATGACATAGCCTCGTCCGTCCAAATCGAAGCAACATCTTCGATTTGGAAATCTAACTTTACGGATCTCATGGACGATGCAGTTCCTGCTTTGGTCCCGGTGCCAATTTTGAAGTCGCGTGAAGTTCGAACCGTTGGTGATGCTATTGCGGATTTGAACTTTCTCGGTAACAGTGGACTCACCCAGAACCATGAAGAGTACATCAAGATAATGTCGGACGACAGATGGGGACTTTCGCGCAAAGCAAATGGTGATAAGTTGAATCACATTCGTCGTCGTCACAATGAGCGAACCATATCTCGCTTTCGTTTGTATCAGTATCTTGCCGTTCAGGGTCTAAACCCGCGAATTTTGAGTCAAACGGTAGAATGTGATGAGCTTGAGGCACGCCGCCGTATAGAGTTGCAGCTTCAAGACGCCGACTTTCCAGCATATGCTCCTGATGGAACCCATCTGGCGGAAAATTTACAACATATGGTGCAACTGGTTTTGAGGCTGAGAACCAAGAAGCATTCTCAACGTGTACTTGCCTGGGCGGAGCCAGCGCGCACTGTAGTCACTCTTCCAGATGACTACGTGCATCCATTGGACCCCCGAGTGTTTTCAGTGCGTGAGCTAGCTCGTTTCCAGGGATTTCCTGATGACTTTGAGTTTCTCGGCAAGGAGACAACAGGGGCTCACCGCAGGAGGATTGAAGTTCCTCAGTACTCGCAGGTAGGAAACGCGGTGTCTCCACATCTGTCGTGGGCGATTGGTAAGATGCTTCGCGGGATTTTGGATACGGTCGAACCGTCGTTCGACTCCTTTGAGTATGTAAATGGGGACAACCTTGTCGGTTCCATCGCCTAGTGTTGTAAAGTTCCTCGCAGAGAAGTCCATACGCTTCAGTTACATTAAGACGACTGCGACAGGCATGCGAAAGTCGATCCTTGACGCAACGACAGACTTCAGGGAGTTAATGAAGTCATCGGGGTTCCACGACTACGACACGCAGGGATTCGGACCTACCTTTAAGGTTTTGATACCTGTCGACGTGATAACGCGTTCTGGAGAGCTGGTCCCGTCGTCCATGTCTCTTTACCGTGCCAAGAGCAGAGGTGATGAGCGTGTCTGGCTGCGGTCGATAGATAACGTACTTAATGCAGGACAGATTCTGATTGTGGCGATCGTGGGCGATCGTATCCTTTGCTTCAACGGCTCGCATTCTCGAGAAGAAGATTATCGAGTCATTTCGGATCTTTTAAAGCGTGACAAAGGTCCATCGATCTTCGAAGAGCTTCTGGTGAAGCTTCGCGACCTAAGTAGCCGCGGCTTTATTCTGGCACCTGATGCTGGTAGTAGTTCCGTAGGACGTCTACTTGAGCAGGAGCTTGGAATACCCATGAATTCTTCCAAAAACCCCGATTTTCGAGGTATTGAACTTAAAGCCGGACGGATAACCAATGCGCGTTCAAACCTTTTTGCGCAGGTTCCAGACTGGGATATTAGCCAGATCAAGTCATCGACGAAGATTCTAGAGGCGTTTGGGTATGAAACTCCGGAGGGCAGGAAGCTTTCCTGCACCCTCTCGGTTCGTTCTGCTAATCCGCAGTCGCTGTTCCTTCACCTTGATAAGGATGCACAGCTTCTTCATGCTCGATTCAACCCCCTTGCTCCGGAAGATGTTGTTTCCTGGTCACTCCACAAACTAGAAGAGCGACTTAATCAGAAGCATGCTCAAACGGTATGGGTGGATGCCGTAAGTCGGATGGAGGGCGAGAAAGAGTATCTCCGTTTTGTGGGGCTCGAGCGTACCACCGAACCAATTTTCCCCGAGTTCGTAAGACTTTTACGACGTGGCAAAATAACTGTCGACTTTCTAATTAGGAATGAAGGAGACAAGGGGTTTTTATTCAAAATAAGGCCCGTAGATCGTTCTGAGCTCTTCAAAGGCTCTCGGTCCTTTGATCTTGTTGGGCCACAGTAGTCCTTGTTACGGACAGTTCCTCGCTATTAAAGGCATCGTAATCTCAACATCGTGGGAACCGTTACTTTCAAGCTGTTTGCCAGAGGTCCTCCTAGCTCAGCCTATTACTGAAATGGTTTCACGTTTTGATCGATTGAGCACTTCGTCTCCGCCTCGATAGAACAGGCGGTGGGTAGCGTGTGTTCGCACTCACCATGGCGAGCTGCAGGCAAGCGGAGGGCAGCCGCCAACAATTGCCAGGTTACTGGGATGGCGATCACTGGGCATTCCCCGTTGCCTCAGTTGAACTCCTCCGGCTACTTGTTGCGGTTTTGCCGGCTGGGTAGGCCGGCAAGCTGAGGTTCCAGGCAGTTTGATTGGCGTGGCAGGTGCGGCCTTCTCGCGGCAGAGCGATTGTTGCTAGTTCCGTGGTAAAGGCGAGGATGTGCCGTAAGAGGGCGCCGGGCTTGATTGGTTGAATGTCGCGTTCATCTGCATCACTGGGCTTTTGGGCCTCTTTTCGTGCCTGACTGAAAGCTTGTGAGGTGCGGTGGGGATGTCGTGTTTCGTAGTGACCGGAGCCAGCAGAACTGCACAACACCAAGGCCTCCACGATCTGTGGACCATACGCTCGCCCCGGTGCTGGTGGCCCCGCACACTGCTGAGCTCGGGCGCCTTCCGCTACGCGCCCCGGGCATTACCCGGTTCCAACCCGTCAACTCGACCAGCTCACCGAGGATCCGGACCTTCTGGGTACGCGTTGCCCGGGCGCAGGCACGTGCTTTGATCAGAGTGACCGCCTTGCGGTGGCTCATCGTCAGACCCATCCCTCAAGGATGTCCGCGACCACCCCCAACCGGACCTTTCCAATGAGGCAACGTGTCCAACTCCGCGGACCCTTTCCATGAGTCAACGCGCCAACTTGACATCTATTGTCCCTTGGTCTAGCCTGTCCAATGTATTGATTGTTGTTGGCTGGTTGATAGGTTTTTTCCAGACAATACTTGAACCACTCGGATTCTCGATGTGGTTAAAGGAACGTCGAATATCGAAATCCGCAACAATCCCATACTCCCCTTTGGCGCTCCGGATGAGCGTTTGGGGACATGATGGGTGTACTCGCCTCTGGCGGGCAACCCATTTTTTGGATCAAGGTGATTCAAAAGGAGCCCGAGGAGGCTATTTTTATGTCTGTTAAGAATTTCACGGGGGCAGCGGCCCGCGCCTGGCAAGAAGCAAACGTCGACGATGACGAATCAGGTTACGTCACGCCGTACCTTGCTGTCGCCGAAGCACTTCGAACGCAGAATGGCAAGGCTCGCGCTGCGGCGTCTGAGATGTTGCAGGACTCTTTCGGTCTGCACGCTTTCGACGCTGCTACCATCGCTCGGTCTGCCGCAGACCTGACACAACTCCGAGAGGCTATTCGCTCGCCTCGCAGCCGCCGTTTCGGTCAATTCAAGATCACCTACATTGAATTCGACGTGGTTACCTGGCGGATCCTTCCATCGGTGGAAAACATTCGCTTCGAGGGTGAACGAGCTTGGAAGTCAGGAAAAGCTCTCCGTTATGGACCGATGACGCCGGGCGAGCCAGTTCTGGGCTTGAGCTGGCCAGACCCGGACGAACTTATCACTTCGTTGACTCAGCAAACCCAAAAAATCTGGAACCAGAATCCACACTCGAAGTCGATTCCTTTCCGCGGAATCGAGACCCCAGGACTTTTGGCTGTTGCGCGTTTGGCTTTGGGTGACGGCCCCAAAATCGGTGTGCTCGACGCAACTGACGGCTTTAGTCGTACAGTTGGTGCGCAGCGAGGTTCGGGCATCAGCATTTCGGACGTCTTGTTTGATCTGCAAGATGACGCCGTGGAAAATCGTTTGCGTCAAGAATTGATTACCCTTCGAGACTCGGGTGTTGCGGATCTCGAGAGCGAAGCCGCCTCTGTGTCGGCGGCCCGCCTTCGGTCCAGCGTTATGCCCCGGGCGCAGGTTATTGTCGGTTACGCCAAGATCGGTACGCCGGAAAAGCAGCAGCCGAGCTTCGATGAAGTGCGTCGTTCGCTTGTCGGCCATATTCACTTGGAACCGCCATTGACATTTGCGGACACCACTAAATTTGCATTGAAGTCGAGGATCGCTCTGGATGATGTGCACGCCAAGGGCCTTCTTCCTAAACTTGACGGCTTCTCAGATGAACGAATCTTGAGTGTGCTCCAGGCGGAAACCACGCAGGGCGGCGAGTTGGTCGCTGATGAGGATCCGAGCGCAAGTCCGCTGTTTGCCGACGAAGTTTTGGCTCTGGCTTTTGAGACTCTCGTGTCGCAAGGGAATCGCAGAAGGGTCTTAGCCGTAAATTCTGCGGTGTATGGGTTGACGGGTAAACGACCTAGCAGGGAAGAGCGAGCGGCCCTAGCCGCAGACGCTGCCTTGCGCGCAAACTGGATCATCTCGGGCAAGGAAGAGGACACCGCATTCAAAGGTCGCCGTTCGACGATGCAGAAGGTGCTTGCCACGACAACGCTTTCTGGGGCTAGGCTGAGCCGTCGCTCAATTCTCGATTTGGTCAACGACGCTGTAGAAAAACTGCAAATTCGGAACCAAAATCTCGATGACGTAAGTCGTGAGATTTCCAGCGAAGCGGCTGAGCTCGGCGTGCTGGGTTTGTATTGTCTTGTCGAAGGCGGTGCGAGTCCGTTATTGATTCGATCCACGGCTAAGGTTGGTGGAGAGTACCTTCCCGAACCTCAACAAATCATAGAGCGTATGGTCACATCCATTGCTGGCATCCAACAGCTGGGCCAGATTATCCTCGACGTTAGGGCAGGTTTCGAGCCGCGGTTGCTCAGGAAAGGGCAGAATGCATCGGATCAGTATCTGTCTGAGAATCAGCTTCTGACCCGTGAGGATCTCTTCCGGTACAAAAAGGACGGCTGGGCAACGCCGACTGACGATGACGCAGCTCCCGAAACTCGGCTTTTGGCCTACCGACAACGCCTTATTGAAGCGGTTGAAAGTGTGCAATCCACTGTTACAGCCATTCAAGGAATAGTCTCCGAAGAGAACGTCACTCTTGTTGATTCGCTCGGGTTAGACGTCGACAGAGAGTTCCGGGCATTGACTGACATTGTTACGGACCTTGGAATCTGGAGTCGTCTGGCGAAGCGGCAAAGCGGTGCGCCGGCGGGAGATCGCCCGGTAACACCATCCGAGCCCGTAGTGGACTTCGACGATGATCCTGAGTACCAGGAATACGAGCGCGACGGCGTCTACTAAGCCTTGTATATTGCCAGCATTTCCGTCGGCTAGCCATCGGTTCCTCTGAAGATTTGGCTGCACACTCTTGGGAGTGACGCCCGAGAGTGTGCAGTCACTTGATCTTGACATGGGGGAACAGGGCCTTGAGTGGTATAGAGAGATTGCCTCTCTGTTCATCGTCCAGGGATCCGTCTGTAGCGTTAGAGCAGGTAGCACGCTTCTACATAGGCGACTATCCACGCCTCATTGTTTGCTTCTTCCTAAGCACAGTTAGGGCCATCAGGCTTGCCTCCTGTCTCACTAATGCAAGACCGGCAGCTAACACTGCACTCCTTGAACCAAAACGCGCGCACGAACAGACCTCATGGGACCGTCAATCACACAGGTGTTGAGCATTTTAGGCACAGCCGCGATTAGCAATATAGAAATGCATGATCGTTCGTTAATTAGGTCTAAATTAACTGCGAGTTTATTCAAGAAGAAAACAAGAACAATAAGGAGATCTAATTGACATATTCAGAACATAAGTTTGATGAAAAGAAAGACCTCATCGGCCGCGATTTCGAAAACTCCAGACCCTGGCCGCAGGTGCGACAAACCCTGGCCCGCATCAGCCGTAGACCGCAGCGTAGCATCGACAAAGAGGGTTCGTCGAAGAAGAGCTGGGATGTATTCATTTCACACGCTAGTGAGGACAAAGCGGAGGTTGCACGGCCACTTGAGTCCTTTCTAGTCGGTCGGGGTGTCAGAGCCTGGCTTGATGAAGTGCAACTCAGGATCGGCGATGGTCTCCGACGTAGTATCGATACAGGTATCGCGGAAAGTCGATTCTCCGTAGTTGTGATCTCACCTAGTTTTCTCACTAAGAGCTGGACGCAGTACGAGCTCGATGGAATTTTGGCAAAATCGATGGCTCGGGAGCAGCTTATTCTACCAATTTGGCATGGAGTTTCACATGCCGAGGTTCTAAAGTTTAGTCCTAGCCTTGCTGATAAAGTGGCTCGATCGACACGTGAGCAGTCGATCAATCGGATTGCCGCAGAGATTTCCGAGGTGGTCAAGTCGTGAAACTACGAGTAATTTTCAAGCTGACCGCATAATCGTAACAAGCCCTCCCACAAACCCGGTTCCCGACTTCTTCGAAGCAGCCAAAGCCATCAAGGTTCGGTGCCAGTGTTCGTGGTACCCGCCAGATGTCTTTCCTGCTGAAAAGAACTTCGTATCGGACCTGCAGTCGATGGGCTGTCTGGTCGCTGGCTTCTTGACCTTTAACGCGCTGAGTTCGTATGGGGTCTACTCTTCCTATGAAGCCAAAGCTGCGACTGCAAGGTGCAGGGCTCAGGGTTCACTCGTTCGTCAACTCACGCTCCATCCACGGCGACGGTGACAGCGCAAGATGCTGTCGCCGTCGCCGACGTTGTCTGCTGACCATTGCCTTCGCAGCGGCTTCTGTGGAAGCCTCGTCATGATCCTGTCGCCGGGGTGACGACGGGCAGCAGGGAAGGAACCCGACATGGGACTGATCCATATTGACCTGTTCACCACGCTGGACGGCGTCGCGCAGGCGCCCGGTGGCCCTGAGGAAGATCCCGAGGGTGGTTTCGAGTTTGGCGGCTGGCAGGCGCCTCTGTTTGACGATGTGGTTGGCGAGCAGGTCGAATTAGGGATGGTGGGGATGGACGCGCTGCTGCTCGGGCGCCGGACCTACGACATCTTCGCTTCGTATTGGCCTCACCAGGACAGTGGAATCGCGCGGTTGTTCAACCGGATTCCGAAGTACGTGGCCTCGCGTCAGTCGCTGAAGCTTGAGTGGGATGGTTCCTCCCAGCTCGGTCCTGACGTGGTGGCTTCTCTGCGCGAGCTCCGCAACCAGCACGAGAACATTCACGTGATCGGCAGCCTGGATTTTGTGCAGACCCTGTTCGCTGAGCGGCTGTTCGACCGGCTCAATCTGTGGGTGTATCCGATCCTTCTGGGCCGTGGGAAGAAGGTGTTCGCCGAGGGGGTGGTGCCGACGAACCTTCAACTTATCGAGCCGGTGGTTGCCTCGCCAAAGGGTGCGGTGATGCAGCGGTACGCCCTGGTTGAGGGGACGCCTGGGGTGGGGGATATGTCGGAGATCGGTTAGGGGTCCACTCGTGCACCCCATTGGGGAGTGGGTAGCAGTCAATCGACAGAGTCTACGACTGAGGTTCGGACGGAAGTCCAAGCTGTTGTGGGACCGGCGGGAAGTCTGAGGTTCCCTTTACGTTGACCGCCCGCATGCCGATGAACAGCCACGGGGCCGGGTCAAAGATGACGTCGGTGCGAACCCCGTCCTCGGTTGTGCCGACGGCTGTCCCGGAGCGGCCATCCATTTTGGTCTGTTGTTCCGTGACGATGGCGCCGGGAACCAGGCTGCGGCGCGGTAGAGCGCCGCCCTCCATTCGGCCGACACGACTCAGGTGGCCAACTGACCCGCAATGAAGCTCCAGACGCTGGCGTCCTTGCCCTTGATCTACACTCGCGCCCCTCGACAAAGACCGCACCACTTATTCTGAACGTTCTATGGTCACTTGATAGCGGTTGGCTACGTACAGTAGGGGATGGCTAACCGCGGCTGTTTTTTCGTCGGTCCGGCTAAACTGCGTATGCTTCTCCACAAATGAGGCAATGCAAGGGGCCCGGGTGGTTTTCGGGGACTTTGACGGGTTCATAAGAGTGGCATGGGGAGACCACTATGACCATGTCGTCTGTTTCCACCAGCGGGTCCGGAAGTTCCGGTACGTCCAAATGGCCGGTCTGCTTGACCTTCAGGTGTTTGCTGTTCATGCCACGAAACAATCCGGATAGTTCTTCATCGAGTCGTTGCATGGTTGCCGCATCAGCGTGGCCTTGGATGAAGGTAGCCTGGGCGGGTGTGAACCATTGGTCTTTTAGGGCCGAGTCTCCGCATAGGGGGCAGTAGTAGATGGTTGCTTCTGGATGGAGTTCGCCTTCTTCGTTCGCCGGTCCACTATGCCATTTGAAGTCCCGGCCGCATGTTGGGCACTGTCGCCGGAGAAACCCATCGCTATCGACGGGGAGTTCGTAGGTAAAAGAGACTTCGAATCCTTCGCTCATGGTCAGTCCTGACTTACGAATTCATGCTGCTCGAATGGTGTGCCGTCCATGGTCGTTCCAGTGATCACAATGTTGAAGTGCGACTTAGCCCTGTCCGCCATCGTAAGTGGGAGCACGCGCAAGGATGCAATACTTTTGCCTTGCGGCAACTTGGGCAGCGGAAAGTCGTCTTCTTCCCGGAAGAGACCGCGTTCTTCACCTTCTGCTGGGTGGACGTCGAGGTCAAATACGTCTCCGGGGCCAAGGTTGGTGACGAGGATCTTCCCTAGCTTGTTGCCTCCGGGCATGGAGAGCCTGGCTGACAGCTTAGGCTTGTTTGATGCTTGGGAGGAGGGCAGCTTCTTGCCCATGGGTAGACCTCCACCGGCAGGGGCAGGGGGCGTCAGGTCTCCCGCCGTGTGCCAGTCGGTGCCGGTCATGTTCACGGCGCACCCTGCGTTTTTCAGCCGATTAGCAAGGTCTTGTCGTTTTGCTGTGTCGTTATCAAGTCGGACAACGTGTCGTCCTTGAATATCGCTGAATGTTTTTACCCTGCCCATCTCCACGAGGATTGTGCGGCGATCGTCGCGTCCCATCGCCATTCCAGCTTCGAATAGCACGTTTGGGCGCGGCTGCAGTTGGGGAGAGGTTTCGGGGTCATCCTCGTCAGCCAAGGAATCGTGCAGATAGGCGACATCATCAGGTGTCAGAAGAACCAGAATTGCCTGCGCCTCATCGAAGGCCGTAGTGAGCACGTCGCCAATGTACGGTGACGCGTGCCCGGTGTCGGCGACAGCTTGGGACCATTCCGTCGGATCGAGCCCTAACGATCGCAGAAACTGAAAAATCTCTGCCCGTAGTTTGCCGTTGCGTCCATGCACCACAAAGACTTTTCTACTGTTGGTTTCCAATGCCCCTCCATCGATGGATCCTATGGTGCAGCATATCCCTCATCACAGCTCCCGAAGTCCTAGTGCACTCTCTCTGGCTAGCCGAGAGCTCTGGAGGGTGAGCAGGACGTAGCCTTCGCGCCTGACGGATCGCTGTATGTGACGAGCCTGCTGACCCAGGAGCTGTCCGTGATCCGCTCTCATGCCAATGAAGTGGGCTGTTCCATCCCCACTGATGACGGCCCCGGTCTTCTGGCGGTGGCCCCGGACGGTTCTGTGGTCCGGTATTCCACTGCAGCCCTAGCAGCAAAGCCGCAGGCATCCACAGTTGCCACAGCAATGGCCGCATCCCCGGACCGGGAAGCGACTGCCTAACCAGCGGCCGGCTCCCCGAGTGAACTGCCCGCCGTGGCAGGCGGGGCGGCAGCAGCCTTCCTCGCCGCCGCCGCTTGGTCTATGGTGAAGGGCCGCGGCCGGAGGGCTCGGTCGGCCGCCGGCGCCAGCTAGCGATGACATCGTTTACATCCGTCTTCGAAAGTTCCGTGCAGTTGCTGGCTTAGGCCACGTACGTAAGGCCCGCACGATGAGATGCGCGATGATGGGACGATTACTGGAACCTCGTTCCTTATGTATGACTGGAATGAAATCGGCGCGTCTCAACGATCGATCAGGATCTCCCTGCCTAAAGAAACGCTCTCCTTACCCCGGATATAGAAGAGAATCAGGTCTTCGTCGGTCACGGACTAGCGGGTGCGCCCGGGCACCGTGAAGCGATAGCTGCGGGGCGAGCAGGCGATAGGCTCGAGTGACCCAACTCGATCGTTTGGTACGTTCCGCTTCGATGCGAGGGACATAGCTGACGAGCTGACCGTTAAGGGTAGTTCTCAGCCTCTACGGCAGTAGGCACCATCCAACTGGTCCGGTAAGTCGGTTACTGTCCAATGTCGTTGGAGTGGTAGCCGGTTTGAGGCGGACCTGATCCGAGATGGGTATAGGAGGGACCGATGCTGCGCGCTCCGCCGGGCCGCGTCAAGGACTGCCGAGAGAAACCGACCGTGCCGTCAGATTACCTGGTCGTCAATTGACCGTCGCCACCCGGCAGTGGAGGCCTGGTCGAGGCGTCGGATGGGTCAATCGACTACGGCGACGTCGACGCCGTCATCAACGACGGCGGCCGCTCCGGCAATGCCAGACATGAGGTCCCCGTCGCTTAGTTCTGTTCGGCGCGCCGAGTGTGTGTCCTCAGGCTATTGTTCACTCAGCCATCCGCCTCGCCACGTACTCCGCGTCCAGACCCACGCCGCCGAGGATCGAGGAGTAGTGCCGCGTCAGCCACGGAAGCCCTACGGCGTACAGGCCGGGCTGTTCGGTGACGCCTGCCGTGTGTTTTGGGTAGCCCCATTCGTCCAGGACTGGGATGTCGATGAAGGACAGATCGAGTTTGTATCCGGTGGCCCACAGGACTGACGTGATGTTCGCTTGGGCCAGGTTTAGTCGCGCGGACTCGGAGGGCAGCCAGTTATCGGCCGGTGTCGGAGGCTGCTCTTCGGCGTCGATCCCTGCCGCAGGGATGTAGGCGTCGATTGCTTTCCGCATGCGTTGGTTGAAGTTGGATTCGGCTGTTGCGAGGCGTTCGGGGAGGTCGTCGCTGAAGGTGACCTCGCCGTCGTCGATGCTTTCCAAGCGGCCGTACAGGTGCATGCCCCGGCGGCCGAGGTCGCGGAGGTGGATGTCGTGGCCGCCTTCGGTGCCGGAGAGCAGTGGGTTGCAGGCGAAGCGGGCGGCGGGGGAGGGGAGTGCCTCGCGGGTGAGGGCGTTGATGCCGTAGTCGGGGCCGTGTTTGGCGGTTTCGAGCATCCAGTAGATGAGGTCGTGGCCGCGGTATCGGCGGGGTGCTTCGGGGCAGGTGGAGACGGCGAGGTGGACTTAACGACCGGAGCCGACGTGAGAGGCGAGTTGAGCCGTCATAGTGCCGATGGTCCTGTGTCCTCCGCGGATTCGCGCATTGTGGTGCTAGATATGTAGATGGCCGTGAGCGCTGAGTGATGTTCCTCAAGGACCACGCCCACGGTGTGGCTGTGGTTGCGTCGATTGAGCAGAAAATGGAGTACTTGATGTCCCCTTGTGTCGAACGCGGATCTGTGTTGCTGCATAGGAGGAACGCGGCATGAGCGATCCCAAGTGGCGTCAATTCATGGAGTTTGGCGCAGTGTTCGCTAAGACGGTTGATCTGGACGCTGACGAGTACAGCTATAAGATCGCAGTTGCAGAGCGGCTCCGAAGGACACGGGAGACCTTCCTCGGAAAGGATCCGGAATGGTTCGAAGCGCTTCGGCGGGACATCTCTTCATCCGGGTTGATGAATCAATACTTCATGATGCGGCTGGTTGACCTGGGCCGGACAAACCCAGACGACCTGTGGCGGGTGATCGCCTTGCTGTGGGAAGGTGACTTGGATACCCGGGACATCAATAATTTCACACTTGCTCTTCGCCCATACAATCCCGAGCAATTTTCTGTCGGCGGCATCATAGGTTTCGCGTCGCTGCTGCTGATGGGGCGGGATCCATACAACTTCCCCCCCTACAGGGCACGAGCAGCCAAAAAGTTTCTAAAACTGGTTGGGTGGGATGACAGAGGCGCCAGCGGCGACCCCGCTCGCCGTTATGAACTTCTGTTGGAAGCGCTCGACGAAATCGTCCGGCTGGCTCCCGAACATGGAATCAAGGTCCGCGACCGGTTGGATGCCCAGGGACTGATGTGGACCGTGATGAATGTAGATCCCACGGACGAGTGGAGCATCCCCGACAGTCAAGCGCTTCGGGCTTGGAGGGGCGACAAAGTAGAGACTCTAAACAACGGGCTTGGCGGTGCACTACCCCTCGAAACGCCGGCACGACGGATCATCAGTGCTGGTCTTCGTGGGGAACCTTCGCCCATGGATGGCCGGACCTACACGTGGACGTCGGAAGCGGCGAAGGATCTGGCCCGTCGGAGCACGAACACCGACGTCGGTCCTGGCTCTTTTATGGCCAAGCTGGAGCGTCAGCTGGACGGCGCCGCAAGGGAGACCGTCCTTTTGGCGGCGGAACTGGTTTATCTTCAAGTCCTTCCCCTGGAAAACGTGACGGCCGGGACGAAGATCGCCCGCGTCGAGAAGGTCCTGTCCTGGGTGCCGGAGGGCAACGTTGAGTTGCCGGAGGGGCTGCGCGAAGGACTTCAAGCCAAAGGTGCCTTCAACGGAGGAGTGGGCTTCAACATTCAAGTCGCTGACCATGTGGGCTGGCTCAGTCGGTTTGTGGAACATGTGACGGAGCAGCCAGAAAGCCTCATAGACAAAGCTCTGGAAGACCCTTGGGCATTCATTGCCCTCACACAGTCCGTCCCCAAGGACTGGCCAACAATCCGCTACAGCCTTGAGTTTCTGGCATGGCCGCATCATCTTCAGCCCGTTGTCAGCAGAGATCACAGGATCAAGATCCGGAATGCCTTCGCAGGAATCATCGGAGGGCCGACGGGCGATACGGAGATCGAGATTGCAAAGGACCTTCTCAATATCCGGCGGGCACAGCAGGGTGCCTTTGACGAATTCGTCGAGTGGTACGACGAGCCGTACCTGAGCGAATGGCAGCCTTCGAGCGGTGATGCCGGGCGACGGGCTTGGCTTGTTCGCCAGAACCAAGGCGGCATCGCGATGGTGGACTCATGGCTTGGCCAAGTCTTCGTCTCTCTCAGAGCTCAACACCTCGGCTCTCCTGCCCAGGGGAGCAACTTTGACCAAATACAGGCGGCAGTAAATGCCGGCTACCAGCACATCGACTACGCCGAACGCAAAGTGCGGGCCCAGGAGTTCTACCGTTTCCTCACTCAGATGAAGGTGGACGATTTCGTCCTCACAGCCTTCGAAAGCAACCTCTACCTTGGCGTCATTACCGGCGAAGCGGAGTACGCCGACGACGAGACCTCCGGGTTGCGGCGACAGGTGGCCTGGCGACAGGAACCCATCGCCAATGATGACCTTCCGGCACCGATGCCACGGCTGTTGGAGGAGCAAGGTTCTGTTGTTGACCTAACCGATGGTCTCTCAATCATTACCGCGTGGTCCGAAGCCGAACCGGTCTTGAGTGGCACTGAACCGGTGCCGGCCCCACTGCCGCAGGTCGCCGTCGTACCTCAACTGCGCGAGGCAACCACCGATCTCGCGACCAGGCTGCATGTTCAGCGCGACGACGTGCAGGAAGTTATTCGCCTGCTCCAGACACGCCAGCAGATCGTTTTCTACGGTCCGCCAGGGACTGGTAAGACGTACTTGGCGGGGAAAATCGCACGGTTTCTCGCGGGCGAGGAACATGGAGACCATGTCAAGACGGTGCAGTTCCATCCGTCGTACGCGTATGAGGATTTTTTCGAGGGCTACCGTCCGGCCAAGTCCGACGGCGCCAATGTCGGCTTCAGTCTCGAACCTGGCCCTTTACGGCGAATCGCCGCTGAGGCGTCATTGGACGGAAACCGGGACAAGCCCTATTTCCTGATCATCGACGAGATGAACCGGGGCAATCTGGCGAAGATCTTCGGTGAGCTGTACTTCCTCCTGGAGTATCGCGACCAAGGCATCAATCTGCAGTACAACCAGCAACAGACATTCGTCTTGCCGCCAAATCTTTTCATCATCGGCACGATGAACACCTCGGACCGCTCCATTGCCCTCGTGGACGCTGCCATTCGCCGACGGTTCGCGTTTGTGGAGTTGCATCCTCAGGAGGGCATGATCTCCGGGATGCTCGAGCGCTTCTTGGAGGCCACAGGCAAGCCGGCCCTACGGGCTGAACTCTTGAATGCGTTGAACAGCGAGATCGAGGCCACGAACCGCGACTTGATGATTGGGCCGTCGTACTTCATGAAGCCGCACGCTGAGACGGACCAAGGACTGGCCGAGATCTGGAAATATGAGTTGTTGCCTTTGCTTGAGGAGCAGTACTTTGGGCGTTTGAGTCGGGAAAGGATTCGTGAGAAGTTCGGACTTGAGGCCATACGGCGTAAAGCCCGCTTGGACATCGGACCCACTGATAGCGCGCCGGACTCGTCTGTGTCGGAATTTGGCGACGAAGCTATCGTCTGATGCCGAGAGAAATCGTACTCGACGAGTTGCAGGGGTATCCGGAGCCAGTCGAGCTGGACCGTGAGGTGGCTGCCACGCTGCGGGACACTGGCCTGGTTTCCGTCGTGCCCGCGCATGGGGATGCTTGGACCATTCTGCCCGCCGGGAAAGTTGGGGCAGTCCAGATCGACGGCTTGTTGGTTCGGGTGAAGCCTAAGGAAAAGGTGGGTCTCAGCCGGCTGCTATTTCTGCTGGGTTATGCGGCGGACCCAGGCTTTCGAAGGGACAACGTAATTGGTGCTGAAGATGACGATCTCTTTGCTGCACTGGGTGAGTCGCTTGCGAGGCACGGCGAACGAGCGCTTGAACGTGGGCCACTGAACAGTTACGTGTCTCTGGAAGAGGCGCTACGGACGGTTAAGGGCCGAATACGTGTCGGTGACCAGATGAGCAGGCGTCCTGGACTGCTCCTGCCTCTCGAAGTTTCATACGACGACTACACAGCTGACGTAGCTGAGAACCAGATTCTCCGGGCCGCGATTCGGACGATGATGCAGGTTCCTCGGCTGCCGGACACGCTCCTGGGACGTTTTTCTCACCTGGATTCGAAGCTTGAGGGTATTTCTACTTTGAATCATGGGGCCGTGTTGCCGGCCTGGACCGAATCCAGAATCAATGGCCACTATGTGCCAGCACTGAGGTTGTCCGAAATCATCCTTCAGAACATGTCCGCCGAAGCCGGGGTTGGCCATCGCATGGTTGCCTCCTTCGTAGTGAATATGGCCACTGTATTTGAGGACTTTGTAGGCACTGCCTTGAAGGAGGCGCTCGAGCCTTATGCGGGGCTGACGGAGTGGCAATACGAAGCATTCATGGACGAATCGGAACACGGTTTCCGGAGCAGCGACCGAGTACGGATGTTTGTGGACGTGGTGCATTCCGTCCGAGGCCTGCCGGCGATGATCTTCGATGCCAAGTACAAGGCGGCCTCAGCAAGCGGTGCGTATCCGAATGCTGACCACTATCAGATGCTTGCGTACTGCACGGCTCTCGGAGTGCCGCGTGCTTGGCTTGTTTATGCGGGGAGTGGAGCTCCGCGTGTTCGCCGAATCCGGAACACGGGTGTGTCTGTGGTGGAATTCCCACTGGATCTGTCGCAGGAGCCGGAGGGGCTTCTGATGCGGGTGGAGGAGTTAGCGGCGGAGGCGTACGCGAGCTCACTCCGGATGAATCTCGTCTAAAGGCATCAACCAGAGTATTCGGTCAATGTCGAGTTGCTTCATGGGAGGTGCCAACGGGCTTGGACTTCTTAGATGCTGCCCGGAAACTAATTACGACACAAAGTCTTGATCTGTGAAGATTGCGACGTCCTTCCACGTTGTAATGGCTTGAAAGCCGAAAGTTTGGAACAAGATGTACAAATATTCTGGCACCTGCTCGAGTGTTGTAACTGAGCTCCGGGGTCAAACGGTTGCAATAACCGGCAAGGTTCATATTTTCGGAGAACACGTGAAGCGATCAGTCTTGGAGCAGGATTTACAACGACACGGTGCCCGTTTCAAGACGGATGTTACGGGTCAAATATCCTTGCTGGTTCACGGGGACCTCACAGGACAACCCGTCACAGACAAGACACTTGAGTTCAGTCAGAAGTTGCTGGGGGTGCTTGGTCAGGATGTACTTGAGCATCACGTCTGCGTAGTGTCCTCGGCTGGACTCGAATCGCTCCTGGACGGCAACCATGCACGTTGCTTCACACTATCTGATGGCGCAAGGCTCGATGCTGACGGCAAGTCAGATCCAGGGTGAAGGAAATGCCGACTGGGTCAGGCAGATAGCTGCGTACCCCACATACACTCAAACCGGAGAACGATCTTTTGATGCCGACGACTTGGGACACAATGGATAACGAGATTCAACTAATAAGTGATGGCGATGGTTTGGCGGTCATTGGCGACCCAAACGCCGTCGAGCGCTTCCTCGTCTCCGAGGGCTTGGCCTCAAAGGATCTCGGACTGCAAAGACTCTGGCCCGGCATTGGCGCTGCGGCAGGTATCGTTCAGTCTGGTTCCGAAATCGCAGCCAACTCTGGGCGATGGGTCAAGCTCACCGAGGAATCTGCACAGCTCGTCAAGAAATACGGCCTTATGAAGAGTTCTACGAGCGGGCTTAATCTGGGCGTTGTGCAGGCCAAAGGCGGGCAGATCAAGGGCATCGTTCAATTCGCTAAAGTGCCAGGGGCTCTGATCACCAACCCAGCCGTCCTGTCTGGTGCTGCCGGAATCATGTCACAGGTCGCCATGCAGCAGGCCATGGATGAGATCACCGATTATCTCGCCGCCATTGATGAGAAGATCGATGATCTTCTGCGTGCCCAGAAGGACGCGGTGTTCGCTGCCATGATCGGCGTGGACATTGAAATTGAAGAGGCATTGCTCATTCGCGAGCACGTGGGGCGGGTCTCGGAAACTACATGGTCGAAAGTTCAAGCAACATCAACCACCTTGAAGAGCACGCAAGGATATGCGCTACGTCAACTCGATGCCCTCGCAGAGAAGATTGAACGGAAGAGCAAACTGGGTGACGTGGCTGAGGCCATCGCTGAAATCGAACCGAAGGTTCGCGAATGGCTCGCCGTGCTCGCTCGTTGTTTCCAGCTTCAAGATGCTGTTGCCTTGCTTGAACTCGACCGTGTGTTGGATGCCTCTCCGGATGAATTGGACCAACATCGTCTAGGGCTGAAGGCTGCCCGGCATCAGCGCTTGAAGCTCATTTCGCAAAGCACCGAGCGACTGTTGTCCCGCATGGATGCCGCCGCAGAGAAAGCGAATACTAAGGTGTTTCTGCAGCCGGGGGCCTCCCGCGCTGTTATTCAGACCAGTAATCAGGTAGTGACTGGTGTAATTGACTTCCACGGGACACTTGGTATTGACCTAGAACGGCAAAAGCTTGAGGCAAAACGCTGGATAGATGCGGCCACAGAGCTAAAAGACAAAGCCTTAGTAGCTGGCGCAGGTGGTGTAGACACGGCTAGGCGTTTGAGCGCAGAGACAGTCGATCGCGCTAAGTCAGCGACCGAAAAAGCCATCGAAACCGGCGCGGAGGGCTTCGACGCCACCCGGCGGATCGGCAGAGAAACGTTGGATGAGGCGAAATCAGTGACAGGAAAGCTTTCGAGCAGCATTTCCGAGCGGGCCATGCGCCGGCGTGGCCGCGAAAAGAACGGGAATGAAGGGGACGGCCAGAGTCCCGTGGAATAGCTACCGGTGACGGTAGAAGCAGCACTTTGCTCTTCACCCAAACGCCGTCCAACATCCAACTCACTCACATCACCGGCTGTCCCAACGGCCGGCTTGCCGCGAGAACGAAGCTTCCTAAGCGGAAAAGCGGTGGACCCCAATATCAACCCACGGCGAGGCGTCAGTGACAAGGTCAAGCTGCTGCAATGCCCACTCCCAATCACTCAGCTCCTGCTCCAGCCGCACCCTGTCGCCACACGAGCCTGCGCGAGCCGTCAAACACTCGCTTCTCCTCGGGAGTGAGCCGGCTTAAGACTGCCCTCGACGGTGCACCTTTCACGCCCCAAGCATCCGGTGTTCCAACAGCGTCGCCTCATCCATCAGCGCACTCGACACCTGCGGATGCACGGCCCGCAGCTGATCCAGAATCCGGAAGCCGTGGGTGTCCGGGTCACCCCGGTACTGGACCTCGCATTCTTGCAGACAGGTGGCGTCCCGAAGCGATAAAGACCCGTAGCCCGTCCCGAAGAGCGTCCTCCCTGCCGTTAGCCACCGGCAATTTGGGCGGCAAAATAGTCCGCATCCAGCCCACCCCACCAACAATCGGGGAATAATGCCGGGTCAGCCACGGCAGCCCCAGTACGCACAGTCCAGCTTGCTCCTTTACACCACCGGAATGCTTGGGGTAGCCCCATTCGTCCACCACCGGCATATCGATGAATCTGAAGTCGAGTTTGTACCCGGTCGCCTAAAGGACGGTCGTGATGCCGGAGCTGGCCAGGTTTAGCTGCGCCCCCTCCGATGGCAGCCAATCATCCGCCGCCCGTGGAGGCTGCTCCTCGGCATCAATACCCGGGGCCGCAATGTACGCGTCATTTGCCTTGCCTTAACGCTGGACTCCACTGCCGCGAGACGTTCGGGGAGGTCGTCTCCGACCGTGATGTCGCCGTCGATGCCGGAGAGCAGCGGGTTGGGAGCAAAGCGCAGCGCGGGGGAGGGGAGAACCTGGGTGGTGAGGGCGTTGACGCCATACTCGGGGCCGCGCTCCCTTCGGGAGTTTGCCGACCGTGGCACGCACTTGCACGTCACTGGTGCCGCAGTCTCCGGACCGTAGGCACCACTGGGACACGAGGCGTTAGGCTTCTTGGACGGCATCGTAGGGGGCCGATTTTGAAATGACTACTGCTTGTAAGGTCCGCGTTTTGCACATTGCTGCCACCGTCCTGCTGTTGGGGGTGTGGGTCTACAAACCACTAAAGTGATCGACGAGTTCTGATGCATTGCACTTCTCGTGCTCATCGCGGTCCTAGCGACGGTTGCTTGGCAATTCTTGAGAGACGGCAGGACGCGGAGAAGATGAGCGACGGCGCTTAGCCAGCCTAAGGCGCTGCCGCCGTCGACGACCTTCTACGGTTACCCATTGCCCTGCAGCCCCACCCGTGGAAGCCTCGACTTGATCCTGTCGCCGGGGTGACGACGGGCAGCAGGGAAGGAACCCGACATGGGACTGATCCATATTGACCTGTTCACTACGCTGGACGGCGTCGCGCAGGCGCCCGGCGGTCCTGAGGAAGATCCGGAGGGTGGTTTCGAGTTTGGTGGCTGGCAGGCGCCTCTGTTTGACGATGTGGTTGGCGAGCAGGTCGAATCGGGGATGGTGGGGATGGACGCGCTGCTGCTCGGGCGCCGGACCTACGACATCTTCGCTTCGTATTGGCCTCACCAGGACAGTGGAATCGCGCGGTTGTTCAACCGGATTCCGAAGTACGTGGCCTCGCGCCAGCCGTTGGATCTCGAGTGGGATAGCTCCTCGCAGCTGGGTCCAGATGTGGTGGCTTCCTTGCGTGAGCTGCGTGGCAAGCACGAGAACATTCACGTGATCGGCAGCCTGGATTTTGTGCAGACCCTGTTCGCTGAGCGGCTGTTCGACCGGCTGAATCTGTGGGTGTATCCGATCCTTCTGGGCCGTGGGAAGAAGGTGTTCGCCGGTGGGGTGGTCCCGACGAGCCTTCAACTTATTGAGCCGGTGGTCGCCTCGCCAAAGGGTGCGTTGATGCAGCGCTATGCTCGGGTTGAGGGGAGGCCTGGGGCGGGAGATATGACCGAAATCGATTAAGGCTCCGCTCATGCGCCCACCCACGAGGAGAGCTGGGCTCGCCTTTGGACCATCACGATGCTGGGAGGCATCCTGGCAGCCTATGCAATGGCCTTCGCTTCCTTGATCTTGGTGCGCCGAGGCCGGCGCTAATGACTTCTACTGGACACTGGTCCGCTGCTGATTGCTGCGCCGCCCAGTGAAGATCGGCTTACTAGGCGGCAGGCCACGCGTGAGGGGTGCACGTTTTCTCAAAATCTTGGCACGCTATTGCAACCCGCAGGTAAGTTACTGCAAAGTAACTAAGGATGCCGTGGACATAGGGGTTCGCGGCCAAGAGAAAGGCAGGCCATGCGCCGATTTCGACTAACCGCCGTCCTCGCCGCTGCGGCGCTCACGATTGGACTCTTCGCCGCACCCGCGGCTCAGGCCGACTCGATCTCGCCAGACCCGCCCGGAGCCAATGACTGGACGTGCAAGCCGTCGAGCGTTCATCCATATCCTGTGGTCCTCGTCCCGGGGACGTTCGAGACAATGTACAAGAACTGGGCGCTGCTTTCACCAGTGCTCAAGGACCAGGGGTACTGCGTCTTCGCGCTCAACTACGGGGTGGCCAACGATCTCCCCGCCAGCGGGGCAATTCGGAAGTCCGCAGCTGAGCTTGCGACGTTCGTGAAATCAGTTCTCGGCGCGACGGGTGCGAAGAAGGTCGATCTGGTCGGGCACAGCCAAGGCGGGATGATGCCGCGGTACTACATCGGCTTCCTCGGCGGCGCCAAGTATGTGCACCACCTCGTCGGCATTGCGCCGTCGAACCATGGCACTCAAGGCCTCATCGCGCCGTCGCCCGCGGGGATGATTCTCGACACGACCGCAACCAGCACCCTATGCCAGGCCTGCGCGGACCAGTATGCCGGGTCGGCGTTCATGGCCGAGCTCAACTCGATCGGCGACACCGTACCCGGCCCGTCCTACACCGTCATCTCGACACGTTACGACGAGATCGTTACCCCTTACACGAGCCAAGCTCTCGTTGGGCCGGTGAAGCAAGTATCCAACCTTGTGCTTCAGGACTACTGTCCTCTCGACACTTTCGAACACGATCAATCTCCTAACGATCCGAACGTGTGGTCCCTCGTCTCCAACGCGCTCCTCCAGAGCGGCCCCGCAGATCCAACGTATCGCCCGCAGTGCGTGTAGCGGGCAGTATCCCGCCTCGTATTATTGGTCCCCACCGATAGGTCCGCAGATTTGCCGCCCCCACAATCGATGCTGGTGGTGTCCCCATTCCTTCGAACCAGGCCATTCCAAGCGGGGACACTTCCCCAAGTTGTGACTTGATCCCACCTATTGAGTTTCGTGATCGCTCGGTATAGCACCAGGCGCACGTAAGACGATCCCTCATCGTGCTTAGGACTTCGAGCGTCGACGGCGGGCTCGGGAGGCTGCGGTCGTTGAGTATCGAGCACTTGTTTACCGGGCAAAGAAACCCCCGGCGGTTACCAGGGTAAAAGCGTCAGGGACCCCTTTGTGTGCAGAGCCTTTACGGCTATCTGGACCGGCATTCCGTGTCATCATAAAGGGTGGTGTTTTCAATGCCACCGACGCCTGTCATGCACAAACGAAGGCAGCCCATCCCGGAGTACCGTCGGACCCCGAGAGAACCTTAGAACCGGAACAGTCCTCCTGGCGGTCTTCTTGTTGCGCTAAAGGGCGACCTGCTGGTTGGCGAGTCAGTAAGGTTCCTATTCCACTCGACAACCCGGTGTGGTACGAATGGGACGAGCGCAAGGAACCGTCTTGCAGTTTAGGGTCGGTCCGAATATTTGGCAAGGTAAGGACTGAAGTGCTTTCACTCGGAGTTGTTCTACTAATCCTTGGTTATATTTTTAACATTGGAATCCTGATAACTATTGGGTGGATTCTGGCTGTTATCGGCCTGGTGCTTTTCCTGCTCGGTGCAATCGGACGCCCTCTTGCCGGAAGACGGTACTGGTACTAATAGCCCGGTTGTGAAGTCGCAAACGAAGTTCAGGAGTCCCACCGATGTCCGACACCACGCCCCCAGATGGACGAACGAATCCAGCCGCGCCTGTGCCACCTGAGGGGCCCGCGGCTCCTGGGACAAAGCCGAAGAAGGAGAAACGGAAAGCTGGGCTAGGTACCTGGGCGCGGGCCTTGGGCGTCATCGGCATCATCTTCGCGTTTACGCCAGCGGCAGGGTTTGGGATCTTCCTCGGTGTTGTCGCACTGGTCCTAGGCATCATCGGGTTGCTGCGGAAAGCGCGTGCCGCGCGCGCCGGCGTGATTCTCGGTGCACTTGCGCTGATCCTCGGCATCATCTTCGTAAACGTCTACAGCAGCAGGTCGTCGAGTTCGCCAGCGCCTGCCGCATCCCCAACGGGTAGTTCCTCGGCGCCCGCTGCAGCTCCCGCGCCCGCCGTTACGTCGAGCGGACCTAGCGGAACCGCAGCCCAGATGCAGGCCCTGGCCGCAGCAAAGGGCTACCTGGCATCAGGCATTGGCTTTTCAGAGGCTTCGCTTACCAAGCAGCTCACTTCTAGTGCAGGTAACGGGTTCCCGCAGGCCGACGCCCAGTGGGCTGTTGATAACTCCGGTGCGGACTGGAACGCGGAGGCCGTCAAGGCGGCGAAAGGCTATCTGGCTTCGGGCATTGGCTTCTCGGAGGCTTCGCTTACCAAGCAGCTCACTTCTAGTGCTGGCAACCAGTTCACCCAACCGCAGGCCGAGTACGCTGTCGCCAACTCGGGCGCGGATTGGAACGCAGAAGCCGTCAAAGCGGCGAAGGGCTACATGTCCTCAGGCCTGGGTTTCTCCCGCCAGAGCCTGATCGCCCAGCTAACTAGCCCGGCCGGCAACCAATTTACTGCGCCGCAGGCCGAGTACGCCGCCGATCAGGTGGGATTGAAGTGACCGCCTGCTTCTCATAATCCGCATGAAGCGCAAATTAGTGTGACACCGGGGGATGATCGGGCGACTAAGACGATCTTCTCCCTCGGTGACGCGTTTCGTTCATCCGAAGCGTCTACAACTCACCCGACGCACCGTGACTAATGGCTTGCCGCTGAGGAAAGTTGCCGAGGGGTTCCCATCGCAACGTGCTGCGCACCTGGCCGAAATCCTGCATTCGCATCCGCGTTAACGAGGCGTCCAAAGGAGAACAATCCATCGGGCATGAGCAGTGCGAACACGCTACCCGGCCTGTTCTTCTTCCGAGAAGGGGTGAGTACCCGCATATTGTTTCCACTGGGTCATCATATTTCGAACCGAATTGGGCAACTCTACCCTTATGGACGTGGGCGCTTGGTACAAACCAACAACCCAGCTCCAGACATCACACTCAAGCATTGAGAAAGCAGATGTGCGGTGAAGCATCCGTTGCCGGACACCCGCATTTATGGGGAGCCGGCTGTGCTGAACCCGACTCTACAACTTCGGCGAGCCTCTCCAGTAACTTTCGGCTGGCGGCGAGTTGGGTAATCCTTGTACGCGCGACTTGCACCTTATGGGGTTCCGAGTGGGACACGAGCTAGGCTGGCGGGGTGCGGATCGACGGCGTGGAACTCTGGGCTCTGCTGTACAAGTTGGACGATCCAGCGCACCTGGAGGCGCCGCAAGGATTCGACTGGAATGCCGCGCGCCGACAGTTCGACTGCCTCGTCGCACGGCTCAACACCGCTTTTCAGACCACGTGTGAGACGGATCGGAGTATCGAGGACGCCTCGTATCACGCCGAGGTCACCGTTCCTGCCGACGCAACGGCTACCGGAGGGAACCTGGTCGTCCGGGTCTCGAACTTCGGCAATCTCGCCGTCCTGGCGCTTGAGAACCCGGGGGCTTATGACCAAGAGGAGTTCGACGCGCTTGTTCACGAGAGTGACCTCACACGCATCTATGAGTGCCTCGACGAGGGAGACTACACCCTCGTTGCGGAAGCGCCGCTTTGGGAGCCCTACGACGGCCGCGTGACCGCTTGGGTGTTCCTGTCAAGCAAGCCGAGCTGGTGGATCAGGTACTTCGACTACCTATAGCCGGCCAGATAAATGATGCTTACAACTACAGGAGAAACGACTGCAAGTGAACAAGATCCTGATATTCACTTTCGTGGCTCTGTTCGGTTTAACTGGTGCCTACTGGGGAAGATACCGTTTCCCCTCCTTGAGGCCGGGATCACCTATGGACAGGCTTCTTGGCGTCATTAATGTGTTTGGCAACGTAGCAGTCGCCCTGGTGGGAATAGCGTTAATCATGACGACCGAGTTTTCTGGGACACCGGCGCTGGGATTCATTGCATCGGCGCTGCTTCTCGGTTCCGTGTTCCTCTATCGCGTGCGGGCTCCAGATTTGAGAATGGCATTTGCCAGCAATAGCGGGCGCCGCGGACAACCCCACGATCAACAGCGGAAGACGAGATGGCCCTACACACTTACCTACATGGCCGGGTACTCGTGCGTGATTGCCTATATCTCGACCATCCTTAGTCACCTATAAGTACCGACAACTTCCCAACCAACTGTGAAATAGATGGCCGTGAAGCTGGCCGATCCAGGATGAGACGATATGACACGTGTCCCCCCAACCTTCGGAGAACCGGGTGCCCGTTCAAGGATCGTCAGTGGCACTGGGCCTTGGCTACCAGATAGCTGGTTTGGAGCCCCTCCAGCCCGTTGAGCTTAGTCTGGAGTGACTGCATGCGGGCATTGGCGGCCACAATGCCCGCAGTGTCCCCGGTGCTCAGCGCCTTGCTGGTATCGGAGAGCGCGTTGATGGTCTGAACAGCCAAGTCCATGATTTGGTCGGCATACTGGAGGGCCTGAGTACATGGGTAGGGAGTCTGGGCCACAGTCTTGGTCTGGGTGACGGTCTCGGTCGCCGTCACGGTCGGAATCGGCCTGGCCGACGCCTCGGAGGAGGCGGTGCCGTACCCGTTGTTGTAACCGACGGTCGTCCCAGCAGCCGTTCCCAGGGCGACCAGCGCGAGAGATGCCAGCACTATCGCAAGGATCCGCCGTGGCTTGCGCTGGCTCCGCGGCCTCGCCGGGGCCTCATCTATGGGTTCGGGCGGGTAGGGCGGCAACGGAGGCTGCCAAGGGGCCTTCGGCCCCGGGGTGTAGTCGCTCATTTGCTGCCCGCTGTGCTGCTCCTCCACGAGCTGCCCCCAATCCAAAATGTGGCCTTGCTTTGGTGCATTTACGCTCGCATGCAGCCGCACCCGCGGGCAACACTTGCCTGTACTCGTCTTTCGGACGCGCCCACTACGGGGTGGAACAGGATACGCCGGAAAGGGGCAGCACCAAGCGCTATCGCCGACGAACGCCGGTGGCAACCGAGGCTAGCCAGCTCCCGCCCCTGGTCCACTCTGGGGCCAGCAACGTCACGGCGAACCCAAGGTATCAAAACATTGTCCTCTAACCCCGCTGCACCACCCCCGCCACCGTTGAGCCGGCCGCGAAACTGGCCAAACCGCTGGCCTGCATGCGTCGCCCCTCAAGGCCCCTACCCCTAGCACCCGCCCGTAAGCCGATCCTTCAACGGGACAATGGCTCATTCGCTGCCAAGACCACCACGACCGGCCGATGCACCGTCGAAAAAGACGGCGCTGATGGGCTCGAAGAATGAGTCCCAGTCGGCGACCTCGGAGCCAAGGGTCGCGCGGTCATGATTTGCGTAGTTGGGCGGTGCCTCCGTCAGTCCCAGCACATCCCCAGTAAAAAAGGCTGCGCTCTCGGCCTTCAGCGACAACTGGGCACCTGGAGCGGGCCACATTCCAAGCTGCAACGCGAAGAGTCCGTCAATCGATTGCGGCTCGCAGCCCGCAACAGTCCAGGCCGTCAAAGGAGTGTCCCGGCTGGGCCCGGACCACGTCATCTCGCGGACACCATGGGCGATGAGGACTCCGGTGTTCGTCTCCCGCAATTGGAGGGCCACCCGAAGCTCAAACAACAATCCCGCCACGCCAGACAGAACGTCGAACTTAACGCCGAGGAGTTGCGCTTCTTGGAGCGCGCCTGCCTCCGTCAGCGGGTCCGTCTCGGGCATCGGGGTGTGCCGGAGAAGCTCGTAATCCGGGAGCAGAAGATCACCGATCCTCATCATGGCAGGGGAAGGTAGGCGGAGGAATGAGTGGACAGCATCGTCTGGCCAACGAGCATGTTTCTGATTTGTCGAGTGCCGTTCATGTAGACAGCGTAGCGATCGTGGATCCCTCACCGTGCTGCCTGGGTTTAATCTTGGTAGCGTCGGATAAACAGTGTGTCAGGCGCTTTTCGTGTCCTTAGGCCCTTTTGGCAGAGGTGAACGCTCACTGCCTGGAGTCCATCGATGACTCCAAGTTCGGGCTCTGCGAACGATGACAACGAGGCGGAGTAGTTCAGTCATCTGATGCGACGATGACGTGAAGTGTGCGAAGAAGGCGATCAATCACGATGAACTCGTGGAAGCCTAGGTTTCCGGTGACGAAGCCGTAGTCATGTTGGGCTTCCCGTGGGGGATTGCGTAGCTTCAGTACAGTGCCTGAGCCCAAGAGTGAATCGATGGATTCCAGCCTTTGAATGACATCGTGGGGCTGGGAGTATTTCGCGTCCGTCCAGTCTTGGTCATTGGCCCAGATGGCGATGTCGGTCTTCGCCGCTTCGGCCGTCGATGGCTCGAACAGATCCGGGTGGATGGCATCAATCCTCCACCGCCCATGGATTCCCCATGCGCGGACTTCCGCCGCCGAGGGAAAGGGGGAGGCGTAGTCGTGCTGGTACCCGGGGCTCTCGATCAGGCTCTCAAGAATAGATTGGTCGTCTTGGTCCGGGTCGATGAGGAAACGCGTCAAATGGACCCACATAAAGGTACCGGAATCGAGATGAACAATTTCATCTCCGACAAGAGGCAATGTCATGGCTCAAATGTATTTAGGTTCGACCACTGGACCAGACGGCGCGCGCAACTGACGATGTCCTACTCAGCAGACGTGAGCACGTTGCCGCCGATTGCAGGCGGAAGCTGTCGAGAACGAACTGCCCTAACCGCCCGCAAGTGGATCCCTCACAGGGACATGCCTGCAGCGGAAGGATGGGACTGGTTCAACTTAAGGAAGAACGCTCGGCTAGCCGCTAGAGGATGAAGCCGAGCTCGCGGGCCCACAAGCGCTTGGTCGCGAGTTCGAGCTCATTTGGCCACACAGCGTGGCAATTGCGTGCCAGCCGATGTGCCCTCCCTAGGTACTCGGCTGCGATCACTTTCAGCGCCTGGAGCAAGGATGCCTCGCTGACCGCGGTGGAAGGCAGGGAACGAAGACAGTCCATCTGTTCGGCATTCAAACGCCGCGTAGTCCTCTTGGCTCCAGCCTCTGCCTCTACCCCGTTTTCCGCAAGCATCAACTGAATCAGGAGCCGATCTCGCATCATCGTAGTTATATGGAGCAGGGCTATCAGGTCGTCGCGGTGATGGGCAGCGATGGCTGTCCCCATGAAGTACAGGAAGATCCGAACTTGCTGTTCAGGGAAGTAGGGATCGGCAGGACCGGGCAGGGTCCCGGCCGTGCTCGCAACCCTTTCCTCGGCCCGATCCAAAAGCACCTCACGCTGGCAATCCGGCAAATTCTCGGTGGTTGAGTGGAGAACGAGGTCGATGTGGATCCAGTCGGGCGTGAGGCATATCAACGCTCCTGGCACCCCGGGGATCGCGTCGGCCAGAACAAGCGGAACGATCGCGCTCAACCAGCCTTGTGCGTCGAACGCTTCCGACTCCTCGACCAACAGATGCAGGTCAATGTCGCTCCAGTCGTCGGCCACACCTTGCGCGATCGAGCCTTCGAGCCACGCTGAGCGCACCCTCTTGTCGTCCCTGCACGCGGACACCAAGGCGTCAAGGGTGGGCCGAAGTCGGCCAGGGATAGTCGCAGCAGCCTTTGTCATCCTCGAATTCTTCCATTTGAACACCACTGCGCCCGTCAGCCGGTCGATCATCGTGCTAGTGAAACCGCCGACAGCTTCCGTGCAGTTGCTGGCTTGGATCACGTACGTAAGACCCGCACGATGAGATGCGCGATGACGCGGGGATTACTGCAACCGTGTTTCCCCATGTATGACGGGAATGAAAATCGGCGCGTCTCAACGAGCGATCAGGATCTCACTGCACAGCGTCGTTTGACCCAACGTCCTGCGAAGGCCGGAACATGAGCTGCCCAGTCCAACTCAGGCCGTTAGCGCGCTGAACACAAAGGCCCTCGTGCAACGACAGAGCAGCGGGCAGGTCGGTTACTTCTTTCCGGCGGGCCCGGTGTAGTTGGCTATTTGTTCACTCAGCAACCTTGCCCGCCACGTACTCCGCGTCCAGCCCCACGCCGCCGAGGATCGATGAGTAGTGCCGAGTCAGCCAAGGAAGCCCTACGGCGTACAGGCCGGGCTGTTCGGTGACGCCTGCCGTGTGTTTTGGGTAGCCCCACTCGTCCAGCACTGGGATGTCGATGAAGGACAGATCGAGTTTGTATCCGGTGGCCCACAGGACTGACGTGATGTTGGCCTGGGCCAGGTTTACTCGCGCTGGCTCTGAGGGCAGCCAGTCGTCCTCTGGTCTTGGAGGCTGCTCTTCTGCGTCGATGCCCGCGGCTGCGATGTAGGCGTCGATGGCTTTCCGCATTCGCTGGTGGAAGCTGGATTCGACTATTGCGAGGCGTTCGGGAAGGTCGTCGCTGAAGGTGATGTCGCCGTCGTCGATGTTCTCCATACGGCCGTGCAGGTGCATGCCCCGGCGGCCGAGTTCGCGGAGGTGGATGTCGTGGCCGCCGTCGGTGCCGGAGAGCAGTGGGTTGCAGGCGAAGCGGGCGGCGGGGGAGGGGAGTGCCTCGCGGGTGAGGGCGTTGATGCCGTAGCCGGGGCCGTGTTTGGCGGTTTCGAGCATCCAGTAGATGAGGTCGTGGCCGCGGTATCGGCGGGGTGCTTCGGGGCAGGTGGAGACGGCGAGGTGGACTTCGCGGCCGGCGTCGTGCAGTTCTTCGGCGATCTGACCGCCGGACTGGCCGGTCCCGACGATGAGGACTGCGCCGTCGGGCAGCTGGTTTGGATTGCGGTAATCGTGCGTGTGGACGTGGACGATGTCCTTGGAAAGGCTGTTAGCCAAAGCCGGGATCTTGGGAACCTGGTACGCGCCGGTTGCCAGCACCACCTTGCGGGCTTTCATGTGGCCGAGCGACGACTCAATGCTGAATCCGCCGTCAGGCGAAGTGGCCAGCCGCGTTACGTCCACGCCCGTGTGGACGGGAGCGCTGATCACCTCCGCGTATCGCCTGAAGAGGTTGACCACTGCGTTGCGGGGAATGAAAGCCTCAGGCTCGTTGTCGGCGTAGGGCATGCCGGGCAGGTCCAGGCTGAAGTTCGGCGTGTTCATGTAGAACCCGTCCCAGCGATCCTGGAATGCGCCACCCAGGGAATCCCGACGCTCCAGTATCCGGTGCTCGACGCCGGCCTGCGTGAGCCAATAGCTCGTCGCGAGTCCCGCCTGGCCTGCGCCGATGATGACCGTGTCTATTGGTTTAGTCGGCATTGTTGCTGCCCTCGGCTCGTTGCCAATGCTCGCGCAACATGCCCGCGAGCCTCCCGGGTTCAATCCGGTGTGGGGGATCGAAGTGGTGGCGTTCCTCAAACACCTCCACACGGTAGTCCCGGAAAACAGTGGACAGACGATCGGCGATGTCACCGTACTGGTCTGGGTTGCTCAGGCCGCCCAGCACATACAGCACGGGACGTTCAAAAGAAGCCAGGCGCTCGCGGTCCAGACGATAGCTCCGGAAATCCTTCAGGAACGCCCTGATTCCGGCAGGCCGCTTGGCCATCCACGGCGGCGGGTCACCCGCCGGCGGAGGCGGAAGGACGACGTCGGGCCTCACCGATAGCCTCATGAACTCTGCCATGAACTGCTCCGGAGGCAGCGGCTCGAGCGTGCCCAGCTCGTCCCAGAAGCGGGAGTGGGCCTGACTCCAGCCCCAGTCACCGGCCCAGGCGGGTTCCAAGAGAGTGAGGCTTAGCAGCCGCTCGGGATACTTGGCAGCGAAGGCGAGGGCCGCGGCTCCGCCGCCCGAGTAGCCCACGAGGTGAAACGTGTCCCAGTTTTTGGCGCCTGCCTCGCGCAGGACGCCGTCGACCTCCGTGTCGAGTGTCCAGTCCGACGGCGGCTCGTCGCCCTCATAAAGATCCAGGTCCTTGGCCACGGCGTCGACGTCCGGGCCCAAGGCCTCGAGCAGCGCACCATAGGCGGGCCCCGCAGGAAGGACACTGCCCGGAAGGAGGACCACTCGAATGGGTTCCATGGCTGCACTGTACGCCTGGAGATGCGAGTGCGGGAGGGCTCTTCACCGGTGGAAAGTCACAAGATCTTGGACAGGCGGGTGCACTCTTCCCAGAGCCGCTTCCGCGCGGCCGGATCAGAGCCCATGCCCGGCGTCGGCAGTTCCTTGCGTTTCGCCCAGAGCTTCCCGGACACGGCGGCAGTCTCCGGCGCGGTGGCCAGCCAGACTGGCGTATCGGCAGCTTTCTCAGCAGTCGCGCCGAAGGTGTTCGTCATCCAGCGGAAAGGTCCGCCGACGTCCTGCAATAGCGCGGTGTGCTTTACGAGGCCCGGGTGCACGGCGTTCACCACAACGTTGGATCCACGGAGGCGCTCCGCGAATTCCTGCGTCAACAGGACCCGCCCGAGCATTGTTGGAGGAGTGGAGCGCAGGTAACTGTAATTGCCCTTGGCGGTTTGCAGATCGTCGAAGTCGATCTTGGTGGTGGAAGGGCCTCCCGAATACTTGGAAGCGATGTTAACGATCCGCGAAGTCCGCGCCCCGTCCGCGCCCACGCCGCGCTTGAGCGCGTCCAAGAGCAGATTCGTCAGCAGGAAGTAGCCCATCACGTTGGTGGCGAACGTGAGTTCAAGCCCGTCCGGGGTCACGTGACGCTCCTTGCGGAATACTCCAGCCGCGTTGACCAGGACGTCCAGCTTGTCGTGGCGCGAAAGGAACTCGTCCACTGCCGAACGGATTGAGGCCTGGCTTGAGAGGTCGCAGGCGAGCGGTTCGAGAACCACGTCTGGTTCTGTGGCGCGGATATCACGGATGGCATCCTCTGCCCGGGCTTCTGAACGTCCAACCACGACGACGGACGCTCCTTCGCGTGCAAGTGCAGTGGCGATGGCGTTACCCAGGCCGCCTGTCGCCCCGGTCACGAGCGCTGTTCGTCCATTCATGGAGGGCATAGCTTGATCTCAGCACTTATTGGCAGGTTTGGCGAGGGTTCGCCGAGCTCAGGAAGCCTTAGTTCTTGGACCGCTTTTCCTTGGGTGCCTTCGGCGGCAGACCTGCAACATGGTCAAAGGCCTTGGCCACCCAAGGCTCGGCCTGCGCGGCGTCGTCGTTCCACGCTTCCGGCAGGCCGACATAACCGCCCATGGGGCGTTCCTCGGGACCGAAAGGTTGAGTTTCGTGATCCGACTCGAGCTCGGCCTTGTCAGCCTCGGAAAGTCGGACGCCGATGGTAGGGCCGAACAGACCGGCGAACATGTTGCCATTCACGAAAGCGCCGAGGTTGCCGAACATGGGTTTGACCACGACGTCGGGATGGTCGGGCAGCACTGAACGGAAACGTTCCTTGTCGGCATCCGACGGCTTGGGCATCTGCATTGCTCGTCCTCCTGGGTTGTACCTCCATGCCCACTGTACGCAGAACATGAGAATCAGTCCGGAAATCAAACAAATGGGTTTGCCTCCTCGACGGACGCGCCGACCGATGGGAGTCTGGAGCATGGCCACAGATCCCGGCGCGCGCTGGGCAGAAGGATCTGTTGCCTCCGGGACACATCACGGCCTTGATGTGGGACTGAGGTGAAGAATTGAATCCTCCCGCTGCAATCCGTGTTACTGCCATTCGTGTCGCCGAATTGCTTGCCGAAGGCGAGGCAATGCCGGTGTATGTGCACGTCATCGACCACCCCGAAGGGCGCGTGCTGGTGGACACCGGCATGACTCAGCTTCATCCGGCGGTGGCCGACATGGAGCCACGTATTTATCCACTGAACGAGCAGGACTTCGACATCGACAGCGTCGACATTGTGGTCAACACCCACCTGCATTTTGACCATTGCGGTGGTAACCACCTCTTCGCGGGCAAACCCGTCTACGTTCAGCGTCAGGAACTTGACGACGCCCGCAACCAGGACGATTACACCATCCCGGAATGGGTCGACCCACCAGGGATGGAGTACGTCACTGTCGACAGCGAATTCGAACTTCTTCCCGGAATTCGGCTCGTTCAGACACCAGGACACACTCGGGGCTCACAGGTCGTGGTCATTGACGGAGACGGAGCACCTACCGTCATCGCCGGTGACACAGCGGTCTTTTTCGACGAACTCGAAAACCCCCGCACCGAAGGTCAGCAGCTCATTCGCTCCCTGAATCCTGCAATGGTTTGGCTCTCGCACGCGGACACGCCATGGACACCGGGAGCTTCAGTCACCCCGTGACCGCTAATTGCCCTCCTCAAAGGGGGTAATCCGGCCATCGGATTGATTAATCTGACGTCGCACTAGCTATCTGCTCAGATCTATGTAAACTTGACGGTGTTGTTGTGTTTGGCATTTGGTAGTTCAGGCAGTCCCCGTAATCCATCTGGATCGCGACCTTCTGAAGTAACGGTGGAGAACACCCCACACCGGAGACCCGAAAGTCGGGAGAATCTCCACCTTCAGTAAGGACTGAAAAAATGGCTACAGGTACCGTGAAATGGTTCAACTCCGAAAAGGGCTTCGGCTTCATCTCTCCTGAAGATGGCAGCCAGGACGTTTTCGCTCACTACTCTGCGATCAACTCCTCGGGCTACCGCTCCCTCGAAGAGAACCAGAAGGTTTCCTTCGACGTCGAGCAGGGCCCCAAGGGTCCCCAGGCAGTAAACATCCAGGCTATCTAGTCTTCGGATAAGCAAGAAAGCAGGGCCGGTCATTGACCGGCCCTGCTTTTTGTTGTGCCCAGGTGGGGCATTAGCCGTGGGCACTTGCCCTTCGCTCGCCGGCCGCCATAATTACTGCATAGCCGCAGAATGATGGGTCGGGATGGGCCTGTTTGCCAGCCTGTCCTGGATAAGAGGGTGCTGCATGGGCAAAGAAACATCAGGAACCCGCTCCCCATGGGTCCTTCCTTTACTATGGCTCCTCACGACGGCCCTGAGCGTAGCGGTGTCCGGGGTCGTGTTCCATTTCCCCGGTGCCCTGCCGCCCAATAACGGTGACTCCTTCAACCCCAACCCAGCCGGAGCGCTGGTGAACGGCGTTGCCACCGGGCTCTTAGTTGGTGGTCTACAGGCACTGCTGTTAAGGAGGTCCGGATTACGCGCCTGGCGGTGGATCATTGGGACCACTGGGGCCTTGCTGGTGGCGCACACTTTTGGAGACATGCTTCCGGACGCTGTGGGGTGGCCGTTAATGGCGGGTCTCGGAGGGTTACTACTCGGCCTGGGGCAATGGTGGGCCGCCCGGTGGCCGGCCAAAGTTGGGGTCATATGGACTGCAGTGACCGGCGTCGCCTGGGCCTTCAGTATGTGGTTGTCATATCAGGCGCTCAATGCGCCTGAGGACTGGCGGACCGAGCACCTGATCGTGGCCGTGGCAGTCGGCATCACGGTGGGTGCCTGCACAGCAGCAATGTGGCGATGGCTTCCGCTGCGATCTGGGCAGGCAAGAGCGTCAGCCCGATCGCGGTCCCCACGCTTGTAGTAGGTATGTTCCTATCCTAAGAATCTCATTCGAACACATATCCACATAGCTAATTACATCCCTGTAACTCACCTTCGAACGTCCGTAGCGTGATCGGTATCAACTACGAAACCGAGGGCCTCCCATGGACGAACAGACTGCAAACGACTCCTTCCCGCCAGCTCATTCAACGCAGGCTCACCACCTAGGCGAGCCGCGCGAGCACTCATTTTTGCCGGAATCACCACCTAGACGGGGGCTAAGCGGCCTGTGCAAGGCTGTTTTGCCACCTAGTCCCGTTTCCGAGATCTAACCTGCGAAGTGAGCCGCATGTCGGTCATCCACAGAAACAGAAGGTTGGATCGAGTGTTCGATTCTGAGGTGCAGCGCATCCTCGATTTCGTTGGCCGCGGCATAGGCGTGCGGATTATTGGAGCACCCGGAAGCGGCAGGACCACGGTGGTGCGGAACGTCGTGGCCAACTTGGAAAAGACCGGAATGGCTATCCACTTCATCAGCGGCCTTCGAACCCATCGCTCAATTCCGTACGCAGCCATCAAGAGTTTGGGTTTGGAGCTTCGGCCCGGCCGTAGCGGAGTCATGGATATGGCCGATGCGCTGGCTAGCCAGTTGTCTAAGCCTGGAAAGCACGTCCTGATAGTGGACGACATCCATCTGCTGGACAACGAATCACTGGCGGTCCTGGAATCCGTTCGGCGCAGGTCCGATTGCCCGCTGATCGTCACGGCTCCGGACAGCGGTCCGATCTCAAGAGGTCAACTGGCTGTCATGAACAGTGGCCGCGAAGCTTTGCTGCAACTGGACCCCCTCCATTTTGAGCAGGTACACACCTTGGTGACGCAGGTGCTGGGGTCTGCTGCAGATGCAGACACAACAGCCAGGATCCTGACCAAGTCCGGCGGCAACCCTCGGCTAGTCGTCCGCATTACGGAGACCGCGGCGTTAAGCGAGCTGCTGATTATGCGTGGTGGTCAGTGGCAGATGACAGGTGACACCCTCTGGAACGACCATCTGAGAGGCACCCTCGAAGCGTTGCTGGCGGACCTGGCTCCGGAAGAAGTCACCGCCCTGCACACCATGGCAATCCTCGGCACCGCCCGGGTGGACGTTCTGCAAAAAGTGGTACAGCCCGACGTATTGGAAGGCCTTGAACGGCGGGGATTCCTGTCAGTCATGGACGATCACCACAATGGACCAATCGCGGCGATAAGCCCGCCCGTAATTGCCGACTATTTCCGGGGCCAAAAGACGCTCAGAGACCGGCACCTCTTGCGGAACAAGATCGCGGGCGCGCTTGAGGGGGTGCCTCAAACCACGCAGGGCAATTCAACCACTGCCGACTGCCTGTCCCGGGTGTTGGCATCCTTGCGGCTCGAGAAGGGAAACGATGACGCCGTAACTGCCCGGCATTTTCACGATCACAGTGCCGCCCGCGAACGGACGCGCTATGAGCGATGGCAAGCGAACAAGTCCGCGACCAATGCTGCGGCACTGCTCAGGGTTTACTGGGGAGCGCCGGTGAACGTTATGAGGGCAACCCGCGTATGCCAGGAGACGTCCACGCTCAACGGCGACCCCAACGATATTCTCTTTCTCGCGATCACAAAGGCTTTCCTTGCAATCTACTCAGGGCAAGGCGTGAGTACGGCTGTGGACATCCTCAAAGGCTTCGCCGAGCACAACCCGGAACAAGCCTCTACTGCCGAGGCCGCTGTCCTCTTCATCAATGCCTCCCATGGTCGGGTCGCACCCATGCCAGAGCCCTCTGCCGAAGCCTCGCAGGCTGCATCGCCGGGGTTGGAAGGGCTCGTCCAAAGCTTGCTTGAGCTGTATCGGTTTCGCCCGGGCGCGGTCCTTAGCCTGACTGAGAAGGCTGAGGACGACGACACCTTCCCGCACCTGCGTCCGTTCCTTCACGGCCTCGCGCTCTTTGCAGCAGGCAGGATCGAGGACTCCTTGGTCTTCGCACTGGATTGGCGTGCCGAGGCCCGCCGCAACCTCGATCAATTCGGCGTCGTAGCAAGTAGCTACGTGGCGGCGCTCGGTCTGCTGTATCGGGGCTACTTCGAAGAAGCCGAGTACCTCATGAGCAGTGTGTTTGCCATGGGCCGTCCCGGCTTCGTCGTCGACGTCCTTTATGACGCCATGCTGCGGCTCGCCGGCCTACGGCATGCGACCACGGCCATCTCACCGTCGCTGTCCATCGCCTCCCAAGCACGGAGTGAGGTGCCTGACGTTGGACCGTTGCCCGGTATCGGCAAGGGTGCACATGAGCTAGTTGCCGCAGAGACTACCCAGCCGTCGGTTTTTGATCGGCTGGCCGTGAAACTCATCAAACGCCAGATGAGAAGCGGCTACATCCTGGAAGCAACAATGACGGCGCTGCTCTGCACATGCCTATGTCCCGGCGCGCCGGTACTGGATCTCCTGCGCAAGATCCTGCGGGACAGCGGAGTGACGGCTCACGATCAGATGATGGCCGTTGCCACCGCTGTTGTGGAAGGCGATCACAAGCTGCTTGGTCTCCTCCTGAAACACTACGAGTTGGACGCCGACAACTATCAGATCGGCATGCTCCTTCGAGGTGCCCTCAAACGTCACGTTCTGGAAGGGAACACAGCAGCGGCGGAGGCCATGGCCGAAGCATCCTCGATGTTCGCAGCAAGGTTTCCGTCAACCAACGAGCAACTCTCCTTCAACACTTTCAGGACGACACCTCTGACCGAACGCGAAATTGAGGTTGCCGCGTTGGCGGGACATCGCTCGAATGTAGAAATTGCTGAACATCTCGGGATCAGCGCGAGAACAGTGGAAAACCACATCTCCAACGCCCTGCGAAAGACCGGTGCAACCTCGCGTAATGGCCTGTTCATCCTCGTGGGGAATTCAATGGCAGCACGCTGACTCACGTTAGGCTGAACGTATCTTCCAGTACGAGTCTCCGGTGACACCGGTAGAGCTCAGACCTTGATGCGTGAAGGGTTCTCGTGAGCAATTCCCCGGCCTTGGCTCGCCGCCTCGGCACGTTTGATGCTTCCCTCATTGGCTTAGGCTCCATGATTGGCGCCGGGGTCTTCGCGGCCTTCACACCAGCCGCAGCAGCTGCCGGATCCGGGCTGCTTATTGGTCTGGTGGTTGCCGCCTTCGTGGCCTTCTGTAATGCGACGTCCTCCGCGCAGCTCGCTGCCAGGTACCCCACCTCCGGCGGAACCTACGTGTACGGACGTGAGCGGCTTGGGCCCTGGCCGGGCTTCCTTGCCGGGTGGGGATTCGTGATCGGCAAGACGGCCAGCGCCGCGGCCATGGCCATGACCTTCGCGGCCTATGCAGCACCGGCTGGCTGGGAGCGCCCGGTGGCGATTGCCGCCGTCGTAATTTTGACTGCTGTGAACTATCACGGAGTGACTCGCACAGCGGGACTTACCCGAATTTTGGTGATCGCCGTCCTGACCGCTCTGGCCATTGCGGTGGCGGCCGTTTGGGGTGGTTCCGGACCTGACTTCAGCAACTTTGTGGGTGAGGGGCTGCTGGCGCACGGCTGGTACGGCATCTTGCAGTCGGCCGGGCTGTTGTTCTTTGCCTTCGCTGGATACGCGAGGATTGCCACCATGGGGGAGGAAGTTCGGGAGCCCCGCCGCACCATACCTCGTGCCATCAGCATCGCCCTGGGAATCACCATCGTCATCTATGCGCTGATAGCCGTCACGCTGTTGGCTGCCTTGGGGCCGGACGGTGTTTCCGGGACCCCGACACCCCTCGCCGATGCCGTCACTGCTGGTGCAATGTCTTGGGCTGCTCCGATTGTTCGGGTCGGAGCCGCAGTTGCGTCTTTGGGGGCGCTCCTCGCGCTGATCGCAGGGCTGGGCAGGACGAGCCTGGCGATGGCCCGCGAGCACGACCTCCCGCACTGGCTCGCGGCCGTTCATCCTCGCTACAAGGTTCCCCACCGGGCGGAAACAACGCTGGCCGTGGTAATTTGCCTGATCATTGCCGTAGCTGACCTCAGGGGCGCCATCGGTTTCTCGTCGTTCGGTGTGCTGCTTTATTACTTAGTGGCAAACATCGCCGCCTTTACCCAGCCCGCAGAGGACCGCCGGTACCCGAAGGCCCTTCAAGTGGCTGGAGCCGTTGCCTGCGTGGCTTTGGTTGCTACGCTGCCGCCACTGTCTGTAGGGCTCGGTGTGCTGATGTTCGTGGTGGGCATCGTGTTCCGGGTGATCCGTTTGCGCCGGACTCTGTCCAGCCCTCGATAGGCCCTGATCCAGAAGCGGCTGGTCCAGCAGCCGGCTGGGCACGACTCCACCTGGGGGTACTTCGGTGGAGCCGTGCCGTCGTGCCTTCTTCGCCTGGGACGAGTGGGGTTCCCGCCGGACACCGGGTTTCCCGTCCCGAAGGCACAAGAGGAGACTATGGCCGGGAATCGCGGTCTAGGTGTTCGTTCCTCTGCTCTAGGTGTTCAAATAGGCGTAATTTCGCGGTTTTGGCGGTGCATCAATCCAAAAATGAGTGTTTGCCGGGACAGACTAGGTGGTGGGACGCGATTGCGCCCTGCTCCAAGGGCGCTGGCAGAATTGGCGCATGGAGTCACCCACCCAAGTTCCCGCCGTCGAGCTGCGCATTTCCATCAGTGAAACGGACCCGCTGATTTGGCGGCAGCTCGTTCTCCCGGAAAGCGCCACGGTTGCCGAGCTTCACAGTGCGATTCAATGCGCATTTGATTGGAAGAACGCGCATCTTTACGCCGTGGCCGGCCATGACCGGTACGGCAAGAAGCGGATCATCACCAGGGTCGCCGAAGATGACGATCCGCCTGTGGGCGCGGAGGAGGCCGCCGGTGTTGAACTGCACGAGTTGTTCGACTCAAGCCAGCCTGGAAAGTCGTGCCTTGAATACGACTACGACTTTGGTGACAACTGGACTCACGAAATCGAAGTCGTGGGGCGAGCTGTGGTTCAGGAATCGAGGATCACATGCACAGGCGGCGCAATGCGTGGCCCCGTCGAGGACTCCGGGGGAGTGTATGGATACGCCAACGTTGTGCGGGTGGTCGGAGATCCAAAGCACCCAGAGCATGCGGCAGCTGTTGAGTGGCTTGAGCTGGTAACGCAGGAGAGGGCATCAAAGTTCGACGCCCGCGCTTTCGACCTTGATTCCGTTAACGGGCAGCTGAATCGTTTGGCGCAGCGGCTCTGGCCAGGCGAGGTAACCCCTGACGAGATGGAGTTTGTTCTGGGGCCAGCTCTTTGGTTCTTGAAAGAGGCGGAGCTTGATGGATTCCCTCTGACATCGGCTGGCTACCTGAAGCCGATCGTTGTCAAGCGGGCAATGACTGAACTGGGATGGCACGTGGTCTTGCACGGAAGCAGTTCCACGGAGTACAACGTTGCCCCAGTGCGCATCGTCCGCGAACACTTGCAGGAATGGAAACTCCTGCGAAAGGACAAGGGCAGGCTCGTCCTGACCCCAGCGGGTAGAAAACTGGTAAACAAGCCAGCAATGTTGTGGCACTACATTGCTGACCGTTTGGCATCACCTGACGGTGCGGGACTGGATGTCGTTACCCAACTCAAACTGCACTGGGAAGTATCCGGTAGTCGCCCACCATGGAACCTGAGTACCCAAGTAGTCCAGTTGGCGCTCAACGAGCGCGGCCTCCGGTTGATGAACGGCGCCGATATACCCATCGAAGTAGCTCGCGAATTGGAGCAGGACGTCCACAGCGCATTCCTCTGCCTAAGGCTTTGGGGCTCAGAAAAATGGGGCCAGTATGAGCGTGAATTGTCCGACGCCGGCATCAAGTTCCTCCTCGACGTCCAGCGCCGCCTGGGCGAGGGCTAGCCAGACGCAAGCAATCAGTCGTTCGGATGCGCCAGCCTTTTCAGCAACGGTACCAGCTCCCCGGCGGGCGCTGGCTCGAAGAATTGGGCGTCCGCGAGCTCCACTGCCTCGATTGAGCGTGGAGCCAGCTCAGAGCCTGCTTCAGTAACACGTAGCCGTTTGGCCCTCGTGTCCGAGGGGTCGACCTCGCGCTCTATTAGGCCTTTCAGCTCCAGGGTTCGAAGGACCTGCGATGCCATCTTTACGTCGGTACCGGCCTGGCGGGCAACGGCGAGCTGATTGGGATGTTCGCCTTCTTTGTTGAGCCACCAGGTGCAGGCAAGAAGTACAAACTGCACGTGCGTGAGGCCGAGCGGAGCCAGAGCCGCAGCTATCTCACGCTGCCAGCGAAGGGTGGCATGCCACAGCAGGAATCCGGGACTCTCGCCCGGGCTGAGCGGCATCAGCGCTGGGCGAGTTCGACGAGCGAAGCCATGGTGTCCGGCCAGTCGGCCGTAATGGCAGGCCCGATCTCGGGGCCAACCTGGTCGGCGCCGGCACCGGTGATCTCCATCTTGTAGACGACCCGGACTCGACCGCCGTCGAGCTTGTCCAAGCGGTGGGCGGTTCGGATCAGCAGCTCATCGAAGCGTGCTTCGTCGACGAAGAGCTCGCCGTCTACCACCTCAGCGATGCGCAACTGGATGGCTTCATCCCCGGGTGGCGTCATGAGGATCTGCGAACCCTCCGCGAAGGGGCCATCGATTTCAACGCGTTCAATTTCGGCGTTCCAGGACCCCCAGTTCTCAACGTCTGCCCAGAGCCGCCAGAGCGCCTCCGGTGACGCGCTCGTCTCAATGCTGTGCTCGTAGTCCCACATGATTGCCTCCTGAAATAGATGGTCTACGCACAGACTATCTGTGCATAGACCATCTTGTACAGGCTACTACTCGCAACCAATTCCGTCGTGGTCGTTATCCAGGCCGTAAATGTCAGAACCAACCACTGTCACCGGACCTCGGACATAAGCAGGTCCGTTGCCTTTGCCGCCAGCACAGTCGACGTCGGACGCAATGGGTACGCAGGCGCCGGCGTAGTTCGGGTCGCAGCCACTTTGAACGGCGGGGGCGGGGGCAGGCTTGGCAGCGGCGGCAGCAGCCTGATCGGCTGCAGCTTGGTCTGCCGCTGCTTTGGCAGCGGCTGCTTGGTCGGCAGCGAGTTTGTCCGCGGCAGCCTTATCAGCCGCGGCCTTGTCCGCTGCAGCTTTCGCGGCTGCGTCCGCTGCCGCCTTCTCTGCCGCGGCTTTTGCCGCAACGTCTGCAGCGCGTTGATCAGAAAGCTTTCCTGCTGTTGCGGAGTCCAGCCAGACGAGATTTCCGGATTGATCAATCGTGCAGATGTACGTTTCGCCGGCCACAGATTGGATGTTCTTCTCAGCGGCGCAGGCTTTCCCGGCTATCTGGCTCGGCGTTGGAGTAGGCGTAGGCGAGGGAGAAGCTGACGTCGATTCCTTGGTGCTGCTCACGGATCCAGCAGCTCCCATGGATCCCGAACCGCAACCGGCCAGCAGAATCATCAGTGACCCGATGGCCGTGATTCCGAGTGCTTTACCGCGAAAACTCCCTGACGATTTGCCGCCGAAAAGCGAGTGTTTTCCGGCGCGCGAAAGTTGTGTGTGCAATGTGTTGCCCCCTTAAAGTGCGCCCATGCGAAAGGCGCGTGGAGCGACAGTAACACCGGTCACACGGGCCCCAACAGGAGAAGTCTTCTATGACTTAGCACAGGGTGTGGGGGCTGCTTCTAGCCGGACTCCTCGTTGTCATCGCGGTAGTCGTCATCCTCTTCGAAGGAGGGTGCGAGGGCCTGCTCGATATAATCTGCTTCCGCAGCCTCTGCTTCAGATGCGCCTGCGAGCCGTGAAAATGCTGACCGGCCGGGAAGCACGTCTGTACGCTGCTCCAGGACGTCGGCCTCAGGGGCATCATCGGGTAGCGGTTTCGTTAACTCGAACTCCTCAGAAGCCTCCGGGAGGACGGGCGTTTGCTGTTCAAGCGCATCGGCCTCCGGCACTTCGCGCGGTGTTTCCGGCTCTTGTCCGATCTTCATCATCTTTCCTCCTAACCTGAGCCCAACAACCACGATTGGTCAGTTTGGGTTTCCTTCGGGTGCCGGCGCAGTTTCCGGAACACCAGTTCCAGTGGCCAGACCAACACCCGAAGTGCCCCTGCCACCAGCAACAGAATCACAAAGAGCACTATGGCTGGCAGGCAAAAAATGAACACCGTGATTGCCGTTATGAGATAACCGACGAAATAAGCCGTCATCACTCCGGTGTCCACCGTGAGCTCCCGAAGATTGAATTGCCAATAGGGGATCTTGCCCGGTGTACGCACCAGGCTACGGTCTAACGGGTTTCGGTGGGCCCGGTGCTGGGACTGGTGCCGGCCCCCGAAGAAGCGGCGCGGGTGATGGGTATCTTGCGTGCCTGCTTCTCCGATTGCTCCGGCATCGGAATCCGCACTTCGAGGATGCCATCCGTATAGGAGGCGTTGACGTCTTGTTCGGAGACCGCCGTCGGAAGTTTCACGGTTCGGGAAAAAGTGCCGTACCGGAATTCTGAGCGGTATCCCCTCTTGTCCTTATGCTCGGACTTTTCCTCATGGCGGACCTGGATCTGCAGCTCGTCACCGGAGAGAGTGATATCGACGTCCTTTTCAGGATTGATGCCTGGAACTTCGGCTTTGACCACCATCGATCCGCCGTCCCGGTATTCCTCCACACGGAGCCAGGAGCCGGCCTCTCCTTCAAGGAACCGACGGACAGGATCGGCGATGTCACTGGCCGACCAACGAAGTAGATTGCTCATCGTGGTGCCTCCTGTTTGTTACCAGGCCCCGCGGACCGACCCCCGGGCGGGGCCTCGATCGGATCTACACAAATAAAATACGCCCAACATGCATCGTTGTTAAGACGCCCTTGGCCTTGCTGGAAGCCCCGTGCTTGGCCAGCGTTGAGGCACCCAAAGTTATCTCTCCAGAAGAGCCGCGGACGCTCCCGAGGCCTTCTCACTCTCGAAAACCGGACCTGCGGACGGTCGCTTCGCCAGGCGTTCCTCCCCGGGACCGTGCGGTCGGAGCTGTTTGAACACCCAAGGGAAGAAGTATGTCTTTGCCCATGCCAGGTCACCTGCCCGTGCTTGACGCCAGCTGCTTTCCGGTAGCTCTTTGGGTTCCAACGGCCGGAGGGTATGGGGCACATTGAGTGTGTCCAGCACAGCAATGGCCACGGTGTGATGACCCAACGGGGAGAGATGCAGCCGGTCAGGGTCCCACATTCTCGGGTCCCTGAGTTGTCGTAGGGCCCAAAGATCTGTGAGGACTGCCCCGTGGCGGGCAGCAATAGCGTGAACGTCCTCGTTGAAGATGGCCACTTTGCCACGATTGCGCCCCAGTAGCGGGGTGGATCCCCAGTCCGGTCCTGTGAACAAAACAATCGTCGCGCCGGTCTCAGCCAAGAGGCTCACGCCGGTCTCAAGTTTGCTGGCAAGCTTGTCCGGGTCACTGCCATGGAACACCATGTCGTTCCCGCCTGCCGACAAAGTGATTAGGTCCGGCTTCAGGGTAAGGGCCTGACCGATTTGCCGGTCCAGGATCTGCTGCATCAGCAAGCCGCGAACCGCCAGATTCGCATAGGCAAAATCCGGGCTGTCAGCTGCCAGTTCTTCGGCAACACGGTCAGCCCAGCCGCGCAGCCCTCCGACGCTTCCTGGTTCCGGATCCCCAATCCCTTCGGTAAAGGAATCCCCAAGCGCCACATACCTGCTCCACGGGTGCGGGCGGTCCTTGGTAGTCAGCCCAACATCCGGTGTGAGATCAACAAGGCCTTTGGGGGTACCCCGGCCACGCCACCTCATCGCCCTACCTCCTTGTAAGGAAAAAGGTTTCTTACAATGTGGATAACGGCAGTGCTTGTCGTGATGTTCCCGGGAGTTCGAGCCGGCTAGAGGAACATTTCCTCCGCCACCACCGAAGCTCCCGTCCCCAACCCGCGGACGGTCCACCCCGCACTCCGCCAAGCCTCGGCGTCCAGTACATTCCGCGCGTCCAGCACCATCCGGCGTCGTACCAGTGAACCCGCAAGCGATGGCGAGAGGGACACATATTCGTCCCATTCGGTCAACAACAGCACCAGTTCGGCGCCCTCAAGGGCGCGCTTGGTGGAGGCTTCGAAGCGGATCTGCGGGTAGCGGATCCAAGCGTTGTTGATGGCTTTGGGATCGGTGACGGTTACGTGTGCGCCGGCAGAAGCGAGTTGCTGCGCGACGTCCAGGGCGGGGGAGTCGCGGATGTCGTCGGTGTCGGGTTTGAACGCTGCGCCGAGGATTGTCACCGTTCTGCCGGACAGGAACCCCCGGCACATTTCCCTTGCCACATCCACGGCACGGGTGCGCTGGTCCAGGTTTATGGTGTCCACCAAGGCCATCCATCGGTCCACGGACGGAACGGAAAGCTCGCGCGATTGGGCGCGGAACGAACGGATGTCCTTGGGCAGGCAGCCCCCGCCGAATCCGAGCCCGGCGTGCAGGTACCGGTTGCCGATGCGCGGATCCAAACCCATCGCCTCGCTGAGCTCGCCCACGTCAGCACCCGAAGCATCGCAGAGCTCTGCCATCGCGTTGATAAAGCTGACCTTCGTGGCCAGGAACGCGTTCGACGCCGACTTGATCAGCTCCGCCGTGGCAAAGTTGCAGACCAAACGGGGGATCCCGGCGCTGATCAGCGGCTCGTACACGGCATCCAGAACGGCTGTCACCGGAGCTCCGGCTGCGGCACCCTTGCCGCCAGGAACCCCGTAAACCAGACGATCAGGAACCAGGGAATCCTTGATGGCTGTGCCTTGACGCAGGAACTCGGGGTTCCAGCCGAGCAGGACGTCCGAGCGTCGGGCCAGGATCGCCCGAAGCGTCTCCACAGTGCCTACCGGCACCGTTGATTTACCCACGACGGCGGCACTCTTGGCCAGGTGGGGGAGGAGGCTCTTCGTGGCGCTCATCAGGTAGGAGAGATCGGCCGTGTCAGAGGTCTTGGACTGCGGCGTGCCCACGCAGAGGAAATGGACTTTGGCGTCGGCTGCCGCTGAGAAATCAGTGGTGAACTTCAGCCGGCCCGTGGTGCGTCCATCGCTGAGAAGTTCGTCCAGGCCGGGCTCGTGGAAGGGAGCCAGCGCCTTGTTGAGCTGCTCAACCTTGTGGGAATCGACGTCGATGCCCACCACGGTGTGTCCCATGGACGCGAGCGTTGCGGCGTGGACGGCGCCGAGGTAGCCGCAGCCGATCACGGAGATCTTCATGAGGAGGGTCCTTTGCTTGAGGTCAATTCAGTGGGGCCGGCTTCGCTGGGAATGCCGGCGATGACTTCGTTGTAATGCCGTACCAGATCGGCGCTGAGCACGGGCCACGTCCGTCCCTGGACCGACGCGGTTGCTGCCGCTGCGAACGCGCGGCGCTTGGCGTCGTCGCCCATCAGGTCCTGCACGTAGTCGCGCAGTTGGGTGAGGTTCCCCGGCTCGTACAGCCAGCCTGTGCGGGAGTTTTCCACGAGGTCGAGGGGGCCGCCGCGGCCCGTCGCAACCACAGGAACGCCCGACGCCATGGCTTCCTGGATGGTCTGGCAGAAGGTCTCGAACTCGCCGGGATGAACAAAGAGATCGAAGCCTGCCACAGCCTGCGCCAACGAATCCCCGCCGAGGAAACCAGCAAAGTGCGCGTTCGGGAGGGCCGTTTGGAGTGCTTCCCGCTGCGGACCGTCACCAACAATCACGAGCTTCGTATCCGGCAGGTCCGACAGCACGGCGAGGTCTTCCACCTGCTTCTCCACGGCGAGGCGGCCGACGTAGCCGATGATCCGGTGACCGTCCGGTGCTACCGAGCTGCGCCACGCCGTCGAACGTTTCGCGGGGTTGAAGCGTGCGGTATCCACGCCGCGGCGCCACATATCCACGCGCAGGATGCCGCGTCCGCGCAACTGGTTCAGCGCGAACGTGGACGGCACAAGGGTTCGGGTGGCAAGAAGATGAATGTTGTCCACGCGGTTCCACGCCCAGTTCTCCAGGAACGGCACGCCATAGCGGGCAGCGTAGCTGGGGACCTCGGTTTGATAGATCGCAACTGTCGGGATCCCGAGTTGATCGGCAGCCTGCACAGCCCGCCAGCCCAGGACGAACGGGGAGGCGAGATGAACGACGTCGGGGGCGAAATCGGCAAGGATTCGCTTGACCCGATTCACACCACCCAACGCAACCCGCACATTCGTGTAACCGGCCAGCGGCACTGAGGGAAGCCTGTGCACATACGCACCTTTGACGACGCTCGAAACATCGGTGTCCGACGTCGACGGAGCGATCACCATCACCTCATCCCCGCGCGCCTGCAGATGCTCCAGCACCCGCAGTATCGAATGGGTTACACCATTCATCAGTGGCAGGAATGATTCGGCGACGATTGCGATCCTCACGGTTTCAACGGTGGTCGGAGCGGTTGGCCTTGGGGGTTCGAACGGGTGGCCTGTGGAGGAAGAGTTGGTTAACAGGAGTCTTCATCGCTGTTGGAGGGCCGCGTAGACTTCCCGCATGGACGCGCTGGGGCGTCACGACTTTTGGGGGTCAAAATGGGTGCTGTTGGGGATCATTCGCGCGCGCTTGGGGGAGTGGGCGTACGACGGCGCCTGGCAGCGGTGCGGCCTGTCGCCGTCGGACTGGCGCTGGCGCTTTTGGTGGGAACCGTTGGTTCGTTGACAACGACAGCACCGCCGGCACTGGCTGACGCGGTGACCAACGTTGTTCCTGTGGGGGACCAGCCTGGGGAAATTGCCGTGAACCCTTTGACGAACCAGGCGTATGTTGCCACGTTTGAGGGCGTTTCCGTCATCAATGGCGTTTCTGACGGGGGCGACTTGTATTCAGGTGACATGCCTGTGGACGTTGCATTGAACACGGCGACAAACAAGATCTACGTCAGCGAGATTGGTGGATCCGTTGCCGTGGTTGACGGTGTGACCCGCGCCGTAACGTCCGTGCCGGTGGGCTCCGGGGCCGGTGTCGTTGCTGTCAACGAAACGAACAACAAGATTTACGTCGGTATCGCTTCCGGCGTTGCCGTCATCGATGGTGTTACGAACGCAGTTACCAGTGTTCCGCTATCCGGGGGTGCGCAGGACATCGTGGTCAACCCTGTCACCAACAAGGTTTACGTGAACTCCAGCGGAACCATCAGGGTCATCAACGCTGGTGGCAGCGTTACCGGCGACGTCATCATCGGCGCTGGGGGCATTCGCGCCCTCGCAGTCAATCAGGCAACCAACAAGATCTACTACACCACGCTTGGCAGGTACGGTGCCGGCGTGAGTGTGATTGACGGCGCGACCGATAAAACCACGGGAAAGTACGAGTCTTCCAGCAAGGTGGGGATGTTGGCTGTCAACCCTGCCACCAACAGGATTTACGTGGCGGCGGACAGCAACTCAACAGACGGCTACGTCAAAGTCATTGACGGGGCGAGCCTGACTGAAATTGCGCAGATCATCACACCCTCGCTTGTCCGTGACATCGTGGTGAATCAAGCGAGCAACAAGATCTACGTTCCTATGTCCGGCCGGGGAACCACCATCATTGATGGCGCCGACAACAGCAGTTCCGCTGTGTACACCGGGCAGGAGCCGGTTTCGGCGGCCGTGAACCCCTCCACCGGCAAAACGTACGTGGCCAACAATGGCAGCGACTCCGTGTCGGTGATCGATGGAACGGTGCCGGCACCTGTTAAGAACGACTTCAACGGCGATGGTTTTGCCGACGTTTTGGCTAGGGAAGCTTCCGGCGTGCTGTGGCTTTACCCGGGCAACGGCTCGGGTGGCTGGTTGCCTCGCCTCCAGGTCGGGCAGGGATGGAACGTCATGACCGCACTGCTTGCTCCCGGCGACTTCAACGGCGACGGCCATGCTGATGTGCTCGCCCGCGATGGCGGCGGATTGCTCTGGCTGTATCCGGGTAACGGTTCCGCAGGCTGGAAACCGCGGGTGCAGGTGGGCAGTGGCTGGGAGGGCATGAGCGCGATCGAAGGGATTGACTTCCACGGCGACGGGTTCACAGACGTTGCAGCCCGCGACCGTGGTGGTGCCCTTTGGGTATACCGGGGAGATGGCAGCGGTGGCTGGTTGCCCAGGATGTGGGTTGGTTCAGGGTGGTCCGACATGTCCGAGATCACCGGGGTCGGCGACTTCAACGGCGACGGCCTGTCAGACATCGCGGCCCGCGACGGCGCCGGAGCCCTGTGGCTCTACCCGCCGAACGGCTACGGCAGCTGGCAGCCTCGCCAGGCAATCGGGCAAGGCTGGAACACCATGAATTCTCTTGTTGGCCCCGGCGACTTCGACGGTGATGGCCGGGCCGATATCTTGGCGCGAAATGCCGCTGGGGAGCTTTGGCTGTACTCGGGGCAAGGCGGATCCAGGTGGCCTTGGGCTTCGCGCGTCGGTACGGGGTGGAATGGGATGACGGCGATTCTGTGAGTTTCCTGACAGCCATGTAGACTCCGCTCATCGACGCGGCAGTCGCGTCTCATTTCTTGGGGGTCTCATGAACTCTGTCGCGTCTGGTTCGTCTGTGTCCGGGTTGAAGAAAACGGGCCGAAAGCGCTCGACGGCGGCCCTCGCCGTTGTGGGGGCACTGGCCGTTTCGTTGTTGGTTGGCTCGCCGGCAGTTGCTGATTCCACATCGTTCGATATTGCGGTCGGCACGGCCCCGCATGACATTGCCGTCGCCGGCAATGGGGATGTCTACGTTGCCACCGACAGCGGGGTGTCCGTCATCGACGCGGACACGAGAAAAGCAACCACAGTTGATGTAGGTGGCATTGCTCAAGGTGTTGCGACCCAGGGAAGCAGCCGTGCCTATGTGAGTGTTGCAGGCAAGGCAGGTGCTGACGGCTCGGTGGCCATCGTCGATGGCACCACGGTGGTGGGAACGGTTAAGACCGGCCCCGATCCTCGCATCGTGGCTGTCAACCAAGTCACCCAAAAGATCTATGTCGCCTTCAGCAATGGAATCACCGTCATCGACCCCTGGACGGGCCATTCGACGGTGACTATCCCGTACTACACCTCCACTCCGAGGAGTGTGGTTATCGATTCGTCGAGAAACAAGATCTTCGTCACCACAGATGGCGTTCTCACGGTCATCGATGGACAAACGAATGACAAGACCGTCTATGTCTTCGGTGCAGGCAACGCCGTCGATCATGCTGTGAACACCCGAACCAACGAGGTTTACCGGACGCTCGCGGGAAGCTTCATCGACAGCCCGCAGAGCCAAGTGGGACTTGTTGACGAGTCCAATCACGCAAGCAACCTGTATCAGGCCAACGAAACGTTTGGGAAGGTGGCCGTCGACTCGTGGACTGGCACCGTTTATGTCGAATCGTTGGGTGCTACGGGCAACTCGTCGGTGGTGCTGGTCAACCCAGCAACGAGGAGCAAGATCGCCCAGATCAGCCTTCCCAGCCAGCCCACATCGTTAGCAGTGGACTCCACCCGCCACAGAACCTACGCAACGTTGAGCAGGGGCGGGGTTTCCGTCATCGATTCTTCCAACACGTCGGTTGTCGTCCGAACTGGAGCCCAGCCCGTGGCCGTGGCCGTCCACGAATACACAGGTACTACGTACGTAGCTAACAGCGGCAGCGCTTCGGTGACTGTCATTCAGCCGGCAGATCCACAACCGGTAAAGAATGACTTCAATGGCGATCGAAGCGCCGACGTTTTGGCCCGCGACGGTTCCGGAGCGCTCTGGCTCTATCCCGGTGACGGCGCGGCCGGATGGCTCGATCGGCGGCAGGTCGGTCAGGGTTGGAACATCATGACGGCCCTTCTCGCCCCGGGTGATTTCAATGGGGACGGGAAGTCGGACATTCTTGCCCGCGATAACACCGGCGTGCTGTGGCTGTATGGCGGGAATGGCGCGGCTGGTTGGCTGCCGAGGGTTCAAGCCGGACAGGGATGGAACGGCATGACTGCCATTACGGGCGTCGGCGATTTTAGCGGAGACGGCTACCCCGACGTAGCCGCCCGAGACAGCAGTGGCGTCCTTTGGCTGTATCCCGGAAATGGCAAGGGAGGGTGGCTGACCCGGGTGCAGATTGGATCAGGATGGTCTGGAATGACAGACATTCTTGGAGTAGGGGACTTCAACACTGACGGTGCGTCAGATGTAGCCGCACGCGATGCAAGTGGTCGTCTGTGGCTCTATCCAGGGAACGGCGCTGGCGGCTGGCTGCCCCAAGTGCAGTACGGCCAAGGCTGGAATGGCATGACTGCCGTGTTTGGTCCAGGCGACTTCAGCGGTGACCGCAAACCTGATGTGATGGCTCGCGACTCGTCCGGTGCCTTGTGGCTTTTCTCTGGTAGTGGTGGGGCGAAGTGGCCCATCGGCAGCGTTATTGGTCAGGGCTGGAACGGCATGACCGCAATTCTTTAGGTCAGAGCCGCACGCTGAACGTGCTCCGCAGCTGACCCGATATTTGTCAGTCGATCGTGATAGATTCTAGACATCAGACATCGCCCCCCTCTGAGCCTCGGCTCAAGGGGGCGATTTTCATTTCCCTGTCAACGGTGAAGCGTGGAGTACACAAAGGATTTCAAAGAGCGCGATGAGTTGATTCGGCAACTGGAAGTCCGCGGACTTGCCGTCCCTAACGCGGCCGATGCACTCAATTTTCTGATACGCGTCGGCTACTTTCGATCCGGCGCGTACCGGTACGTTTTCCGGCAGTTGCTTTCGCCAGACGAAGTGGACGAACGCAAGCGTGAGTACAGACAGGACGAGTACATTCCTGGCGCCAGCTTTGAGCACGTGATGAAGCTGGAGGCATTTGATTTCAAACTGGCGCGAGTGTGCCTCGAGGGTCTCTTGGATTTTGAGGTACGAGTGAGGGCGGCGATCGCGCACACTTTGGCAGCTAAGAATGTCGCCGCGCACGTATCCAGGGAATACCTCGACGAGCAGATCTGCGATCAGCCAAGTGGCGACAGGACCAAGTTTGAAGCGTGGTTGGAGACGTGCCGTGACGCAGTGCGGTCCGGCGGCGAAGATGAGGACTTTATCGCCCACCATTTGCTGAAATATCCACACCAGGCTGTACCAATTTGGGCTGTAACCGAAGTGCTAAGTTTCGGTAAGCTTCCATTCCTCTTCGACCTCATGCAGACTTCGGATGCCCGCGAGGTTGCGCGCATGTTTGGATTTGTCCACCCGCGCCCGTTTGGCGCTGTGCTCCGCATGATGGTGGACCTACGCAATGTCTGTGCTCATGGCTCACGTCTCTTCAACCGTGCTTTCAAAAGATCGATGTCCCTCAGGAGCCACGAAACTCAGGGGGACTTGCTTAATCATCTTCTTGAGCCGGGTTTTACTGCCACACCTAAGCCGAATCAGAGGCTCTACATCTACGCTGCGGCCTTGGCCTTCATGCTTCGATCACACTCGAGTGGCTCCGGGTGGCATATGACCTTCAAGACGCAGGTTAGGAAGCTCGACATCAAGCTTTTGGCCCCCGACGGAACGCAACTCGTTTGCCCTGAGGGGAACATGGGGTTTCCTACGGACTGGCAAAGCTTGGAACTCTGGAAATAGCACCAGTCATCAGAGCGCGCGTCCGCTAGCGACCCGGGCCCGCCCGCCTGATGAGGCAGGGTTCAGTGTGTGCCCGGACCGGTCTGTGCGTCCCGTTCCGTGCGGGCCTCTTTCAAATCCTTCCGCAGCCCTTTGTTGTCCGCCCGGAGCTCGCGATTGTGGTCGGCCAGGCCCCGGTTGTCCTCCGTCAGCCCCCGGTTTGCGGCTTCCAACTCCAGCACGAGCTTCACGCCGGCCAGGTTGAGCCCCTCGTCCAGGAGCGCGCCGATCCTGCGCAGCGTAGCAAGGTCCTGTTCGCTGTAGCGGCGAGTGCCGCCGTCGGTCCTTTCAGGAGTCAGCAGCCCTTTGCGCTCGTACTGCCGAATGTTCTGTTGCCCGGTGCCCACGAGTTCCGCCGCAACCGAGATGGCGTAGACACCCATGGCGTTCCGGTCGGCGCCGCCGCCCGAGCCTCCGTTAGGCACGGAGGGGGCAGGTCCGCCGTCGTGATCCAGCCGCCCGCTGTCAGCGTCACCAGCCATGCAAACCTCTCCAAAATCTTTGAAAAAACCTCTTGCACCACTCTCTCACCAGTGCTATAAAAAATCTATACCAGCCAACACAGATCTGGAAGGCTGGCAAAACAACAAAACCGCATCAAAATCTGAAGGAGTGAGAACCAAATGCTGATGCGCACAGACCCGTTCCGCGAATTCGACAGGCTCGCCCAACAGGTTTTTGGCACAACAGCACGGCCTGCCGGCATGCCGATGGATGCTTGGCAGGAGGAGGGACAATTCATAGTTGCCTTCGATCTGCCGGGCGTTTCGCCTGATTCGGTGGAACTGGACGTCGAAAGCAACGTCCTGACGGTAAAGGCAGAACGTAAGTCGCCTGCGGGCGAGAACACCGAGATGATCGCCGCCGAACGCCCGCAAGGCGTCTTCAGCCGGCAGCTCATTCTGGGTGACACGTTGGATACCGAAGGCGTCCAGGCCAGCTACGACGCAGGTGTGCTGACACTCCGCATCCCCGTCGCCGAGAAGGCAAAGCCGCGGCGCATTGAGATCCAGTCCAACAGCCAACGGCAGGAGATCAACGCCTAGCCACAGCTGCTCCGCTGGAGCTCCACCCGGGGGTGGCCACCCAGCGGAGCGTCGGACCGGGAGCTTCAGACCGACCACATCGGAATAGTTGGGCGCAGGCTTCGCGCCACGCCACAGCACTTGTTGTGCAGATGAAACGTGGTCCCCGACGTTGCCTCCCGATTGATGGCCCCCGGCCCATGCCGGGGGCCATCGCCAAATCCTCAGCACGTCACCGGAACCGGCCGTGAGCAACAACCAGCCCGACTACTACTCGATTTTGAACGTGGCTCCCAGCGCGACAGCCCGTGAAATCACCCACGCCTACCGCTCATTGCTGCGGACGCGCCACCCGGACACCCGCGAAAAGGTCGACGACGGCGACTCCACCCGGGCGGCCGACCTCCAGGAACTGCACGCCATCATGCAGGCGTACGTTGTGCTCTCGGATCCGGCGAAGCGGAGCGCCTATGACCGCGCCCGACGAACCGGTACCTCAACGGGCGGCTCCCCAGGGAAGCCGGTCAAAGTTCGCATCCATAAGACGCCGGCATCTCCCGCGGCACGCCAAAAGGATCAACAGCCCCTCGTCTTCGGCCCGGTCCACTGGGAACCGCTGCCGAGGACTACCCCCGGATACCCCTCGCCCAAAGTCCGAAGGAGATACATATGAGTGCCTGGCGCTCGTACGACAGCCATTTGATGCCCGCGTTCTACGAGCGGTTCGAGACTCGCTGGGGAAAGGGAACCGCGCCGTTCCTGGACCCGGAGGTGCACGAGCAACCCATGCCGCGTGCTCAATGGATCAATGTGGATACCGGTGCGGCCGTGGCGGTGGTCCCTATTTGGACCGAAGATCCCGAGCATAGGTCTTTCGGTGTCTTCTACCTCCCGCCCGCCGGCGACATTTGGATCCTCCGTCCAGGACCAACCACCTTCGTCGAACCCGGCAAGGGCGGCACCACCGAGCAGGTCTCGCTGCGTAACGATGCCTTTAAGAAGGCCGTCAAGCACGCCAAGGAATTCATCTACGGGCCGCAGCCATAAGAATCATCTCCTTTGGGGGCCGGCCCGGCCCGAAGTCCAAAGTCAGGATTCCCGCAACACATCCGGAAGCTCATCCACATAGACGGTCTGGGGAGGCTCAAAGTAGATCACCAGCACCTTCTCGCCCACAGGAAAGACGCTGGTCTTGTCGAAGGGGTAGGCAAAAAATGCACTGGTACCCCCATGGAAGGGGAGCATGACTTCGCCAATGGTGCCCGGAGCGATTGTCCCTGTCACCCTGCCGATCTTGCCGGTGAGGCTCCGATTTACCTCTCTATGCATCTGATGCCGCGTCTGACGCCTTCGCCGGCGGCGACTTCACAGGAGCGGGTCGGGTGGGCGGTCGGTTCGCTCCGTTCCCCTTCAACGCGGAGGCCAAGGACGGCAGGAAGCTGCCAACTTGGGACAGAATTCCGCCAACCATGCTGTTCAGTCCTTCGCCACCGTTGAGCACCGTCAGTTGTCCGATGCGCGAGAAAGGCTCTGCCGCGGCCGAAACGATGGCGGGCATGTTCTCGGCGATTTGCTGGTTGATGACAGCTTCCTGATTTGTCTCGAGCGCTTCGCCCCGGGCCTTGATACCTTCGGCTTCAGCCAACGCCTTGGCCTTCACTGCCGATGCTGCCGCATTTCCTCGGGCAGTCGTCGCAGCTGCTTCGGCTTCACCTGTCACGCGGGTTGCACCGGCCATTGCTGCTGCGGCTCCCGCATTCGCTTGGGCCTCTAGTTCAACGCGCCGGGCGTTGGCCTGAGCGTCGAGTTCGATGCGTTTCGCCAGGGCCTCGGCGGCGCTGATGTCAGCGGCCTTCTTCGCTTCGGCCTCGGTGCGTTGGGCGTAGGCCTTGGCATCGGCAGGCTTGCGGATGGTGGTCTGCAGTTTCTGCTCTTCGCGGTCGGCCTCAAGCTTTGCAACTTCGGTTTCCTGGACCACCACTTGTTGACGGGCAGTGGCGTCGGCCAACGGTCCGGCCTGCGCAGCGTTGGCACGGGCCTGTTCAGCATTCGCCTGCGCGGCCGATTGCTTGATGGCGGACAGGCTTTGGGCATCAGCAATCAGTGCGGCAGCTTCCGCTTCCTTCTCAGCCGCCTCACGGTTACGGGTGGCTTCGGCGATCCGGGCCTCCATCTTGACCTGGGCAATGTGCGGCTTGGCGAGATTCTGGATGTAGCCCGTGGGGTCCTGGAGGTCCTTGATCTGCAGGGAATCCACCACGAGGCCGAGCTTCTCCATCTCCACGCCACTGGCACTGCGGACGAGTGAGGCGAGCTTGTCGCGCTCGCGGATGATCTCCTCAACAGTCATACTGCCAATGATCGAACGGAGGTGCCCTTCAAACACGTTGTAGACCTGGCTCTCCATCTTCGGCTGCTGCCCAAGGAACCTCCGCGCAGCGTTCGCGATGAACGGGGGAGCGTCGCCGATCTTGTAGATCACCACGCCGTCCACAATCACCTGGATACCTTGCGACGTCACACACGAAACCTTGAGCTCTGTTTCATTCAGCGTCAGCGCAAGGGTTCGGACTGTTTGCAGCCCGGGAACTACCAAGGCGCCCTTGCCAGTGACGATCTTGAAGTCCATGCCGTCGGTATTTTCGAGCGTGCCGCGAGTCAGCCCTGAGATGATCAGGGCCTCATTCGGTTCCGCCACTTTCCACATTGCCTTGGTTGCCAGCCACACGAAACCGATGACAACAATCACGCCAAGAATGCCGGCGATCAAGGGGAAAAATGCCGAGAGGTCGTTCATGTGACCTTGTCCCTTCAGACGATGTGAACCGGCCTCATCCGTTGACCCCCATAGGCCATGTGCCTGTTCGTGTACACAGTCTCGTTGGGCGGCAGCAGGGAAGTCCAGCACTTTTGTGCGTCATTTGTGCCACGACGTCCAAGCAGGCTGAGGGTCTGCCCGCCTAACCCAGCCACCCGCCGTCGAGCATTAACAAAGAAGGCTGGTGCAACCTTTGGAGAGAATCCGTAGGTGGCTGCACCAGCTGCTAGTACGACTTTCTGTTATTAGTTGTGACACCTGTTCATTGGCCGCTCCTAGTTCCCGGCTTCTATTATTTCCGGGCCTTTTTGTCGTCTGTGAAGTACTGGGCGAACATCCAGCCGGCGGCGATCATCAGGATGCCCAGCACCATGTAAGACCAGTTGTCCACGCTGTTCAGGGAAAGGAAGTTTGCTGCCGAGTCGACTCCAACGCTCAGCCCGTAAATGCTCAGCACGATGTAGAGGGCGCCGAAGCCCATCAGGAAGTTACGTGCGCCATGTGCAGTGCGGGACATCGCCCACCCTGCCGCGCCGATTGCCAGCTGTACGAGGTTGAGCAGAATGGAAACCTGGAACACGCCAAAGAGCATCGCGTGAGAGTCCGGCCCGAAGAACTGCAGCTCCGAGTACTGCATAGTGATGCCCGGAATGAACCCTAGGACGCCAACGAGCGCAAGGACGGCACCCACACCCAAGCCAACAACCTGGATGTCTTGCCGCCCGAAGTGGACACCGCGTGCATGTGAAGCAGAGGTACTCATTCGCTCCTCCAGTCACCCCTTGCGAACATCTCCTATTTTACGGCCGGTTCGGGCAAAAAGCGCTGGAATTGGCGGTATTACAGGGCGCCTGCCGGGGGAGTGGCGCCTACCGTGGCACGATAGGACACGATGAAACTGCGCGCTGATCAAACCGGAAACCGTGGCCTCCCGATGCCCCTTTGGCTACAGGGTGGTTTGGAAGCGGCACAGGCAGCCTTCATTTCAGCCATCGTTGTTATCCTTCCGTTGGTTGGGGTGTGGGCCACCGACGGATTCCAGAACCGGAACGTAGACTTCCTGGCTCGCCTCGCCGGCCAGGCGTGGCTACTGATCCACGGTGTCCCGCTGACCTTGGCACAGGTCAACATTGGAACCGCCGGCCAGCCTGGAACCGGTCTTCTTTCGCTGATTCCCCTAGGTTTGACGCTCATTCCGTTCCTGCTTGCCTGGCGGGCGGGACGACGACTTGCACGCGCCTCCTACACGGACCAGTTGTGGCAGGCGTTCCTGGGCGCCTGCGTTGTATACGCCGCGTTCGGCACAGCTACGGGATTCGTGTGCCGCACCCCGGAAGTAGTCATCAACCTGTGGTTCGCCATGACCATCCCTCTGATCTCTTTCGCACTCGGCCTGGTGGTCGGCGCCCGACGCGAGGCAGGCTCCTGGAGCAGGCTTATCGGGGTGGACGCCGTCGCATGGATCGCCAAGACCAGCCAGCATTCGCGGTGGGCGGGCTCGTATGTGGGCTCAGCTTTGAAGGCCGGGTTCGTTGCCACCATGGCGGCAGTTTGCCTCGCCGCAGTGCTGTTGGCCGTGGACATCGTGTGGCACTGGACGGACATCATCGCTGTATACGAAGGGCTCCAAGCCGGTGCCTTGGGCGGGGCCGTCCTCACCATCGCGCAGCTCGGATTCCTTCCCAACCTCGTGGTCTTTGCTCTGGCCTGGTCCTCCGGGGCTGGCTTCTCGCTCGGTGTCGGCTCGCATGCAGGGCCGCTGGGCACCGCCGTCGGGCCTTTGCCTGCCGTCCCGGTTTTCGGTGGGCTTCCGTCGGGACAACTCGACGCCGGGCCGATGGCTCTTGCCCTCCCCGTGGTTGCCGGGATCATGGCAGGCTGGTGGTTCCTCCGTGAAGGCGAAAATCACTTTGACGAATGGCTCTCCATCAAGATCAAGGCCCGCTGGTTCACAGCCACGGCCTCGACGTTGTTCCTGGGCGCGTTCATTGGAGCTGTCGCCGGGGTCTCGAGCGGTGCCTTGGCATGGGTCGCGCGTGGTTCAGCCGGTATCGGCCGGCTCACGGAAATCGGACCTCACCCGCTCTGGACGGCAGTCTGGCTGGCCGCCGAGGTGGGCATCGGCGTCGTGATCGGCTACGCAGTGGGGCCCTGGCTGGAACGCCGCCAGAAGCTGCGCGAGGCGAACCTGGACGAAGTAGCGTTCGACGACGAACACGCCTGAGCCTGGGCGGCTCGGCTTTTCGTTAGGCTGTGCTCGCTTTAGCGGACCGGGCCCGGCATGGAGTCTTCAAGCTGCGTGAGGCACTGTGTCTTGGCCGATTCCGTCAGGGCGGAGCGAGCGCAGTCCTGATACGTGGTGACTTGTTTGAAGAAGAGCACCGACGTCAGAATCAGCAGACACATGACCGCCGAGACCACGAGTCCGGAAATGGTGCCAAGCAACACCAACCGGGGATGCTTGTACTTCACCGACCGGACCAGGACCACAATCCCCAACACCAAACCAGCAACGGTCAGGATGGCGCTCAACCACACGTAGTTCACGTTCAGGGAGAACACGAAAAACGATCCCAAGGCCGACAAAAGGAAAGCGCGGAACAGGATCTGTGTCACGCCGAATGCGGACTTTTCCGCGGCAGTGCGGGGTTGCTGGCTCGGCCGGGGACCGACGTCGGGATTCATGTTTTCCAGCCTACGCGAGCCGCCCATAAGCTAGTGCAATGCGCATTGTTGTCCTCGTGTCCGGTACTGGTTCCAATCTTCAGGCTGTCATCGACGCCGTGAAGTCGGGTGAACTGGACGTCGAGATCGCTGCCGTGGGTGCCGACAGGCCCGATACGTACGGTGTGGAGCGCTCCGACGAGGCCGGCATTGAGACCTTCGTGGTGAACTTCAACTCGTTCGAAACCCGCGACGAATGGGATGCCGCCCTCCGCGACAAGGTGCTCTCCTATAACCCGGATGTGGTGGTGTCTTCGGGCTTCATGCGGATCGTCAGCGCCGACTTCATCGAGGCCTTCAATGGCAAGTACGTCAACACCCACCCGGCGCTGCTTCCGTCCTTCCCGGGAGCCCACGGTGTCCGCGATGCCATGGCCTACGGCGTGAAGGTCACGGGCTGCACGGTTCATTGGGCAGACGCCGGCGTGGACACGGGCCCCATCATTGCGCAGGAAGCCGTGTCCGTTCTCCCGGACGACTCCGAGGAAACCCTTCACGAGCGCATCAAGGTAGTGGAGCGCCGCCTGCTGGTCCAGACCCTCGCAGACCTTGCGGCCTCCCTTCCCAACTAGGTCGCATTTAAGCGCGTTTTGAGCCCTCTAAACGCGCAGTGCTGCTACTTAGATTCCGTCCGACGGGCTCTGCCTGTGGATAACGCAGCACGCCCCTAAGGAAGTTTGTCAGCATGGGGCATGAAGACTCCGCGACCCCTTCCCGAATCACTCGCTTCGTTGCCTTTCACCTGGCAGGAAGCCGTTGCAGCCGGAGTGTCCCGACGGCGGCTGAGTCACCGAAGCCTGGTCTCTCCGAGCCGGGCGATTCGGGTGCCTCAGTCGGATGCTCCGCGCGCCCTTGCTGAAACCGTTCGCCCGGTTACCCGTGTTACGCCGTTCTCGGCCGCGTCCCACGCGACCGCCTTTTTGCTGTGGGGGTTTCCGGGGTTCTTGCCAGGCAGCGATGACCCAAGAATCCACATCGCGCGCCCTCACACCATGGCAATTCCTCGTCGCCGAGGCGTAATTGGCCATCGGGGCCAGTTCTTTGAAGACGAAATCACCACGCTCAACGGCCTGTACATCACCAGCAGAGCCCGCACATGGTTGGACTGCACGCGGAAGATGGACATCGACGAGATCACTGTGGTGGCGGATCACTTGCTGCGTATACCGCGTTCCGAATTCGAGGGCCGCCGGGCGCCTTACTGCACGGTGGATGACCTGGAAGAAATGTTGGATCGCCACTGGGGAATACCAGGGATTCGCAAAGCCCGTCTTGCACTGGAACAGGCGCGCGTCGGCGCCGACTCAGCCCCCGAAACGCGACTTCGGCTAGCACTGGACCGGGCGGGGCTCCCGACTGCGGAAATCAACGTGCCCACGGAGTTGAGTCCCGGCGTCGTGCGTCAATCGGATGTGACCTATCGTGAGTGGCGGGTGGCGGTGGAATACGAAGGGGAGGGCCATTCGGAGGCCGATCAGATTGTGAGGGACATTGCCCGCGAGGAAGATTTCAGCCGCGCTGGATGGATACTTATCCGGATCTCTAAGCGTCACATGTCCCCGGGGGCGACTACCGCGGTGGCCAAGGTGAGGCGGGCGCTCGAGCAGCGCGGTTGGTCACCCAAGTAGGTCGCAGTTGTGCGCGTTTAGGGGGCTCAAAACGCGCTTAAGTGCGACCTAGTTGGGAAAGGAGGGGCACTTACTCGAGGATGCGCTGCTTCGTCTCGGGGGCGAAGAACGCCATCCACAGAACCGAGAGCAGGACCAGCCCGCCGGCCATCGCAAAGGACTGAGCCAAACCGAATTCGGGCCAAAAGAACGATGCGAACACCAAAGGCCCGAAGCCTGCGCCAATGCGGGAGAACGTCGATGCCCAGCCGAAGCCCGAGCCACGAAGCTCAGTGGGATACAGCTCGGACACATAGGCGTAGAGGACCGGGATGGCCACTTGGACCACGAAGCCAAACACCAACAGCCAGAACACGGCGGCTTGCGGCACGTCCACTACAAACGCGACGATCACCAACGTCAGCGCGGAAAGCGGACCGGTGACGGCGAGGATCCACTTACGGCCCACCCGCTCCACCAGCAGCGCGGCGGCTACCACGCCCAAAAGCCCGACGGCAGCCATCCCGGCTGTGGTGACGAAGGCTTTGTACTCCTCGAAGCCGGCGCCAATGAGGATCCGGGGCATCCATGTCAGGGACAGGTAGTAGACCAACAGGATGCTGAAGAACAGGGCCCAAGCCGCAGTGGTGATTTTCCAATTGAACGTCCAGATCCTCCGCAGCTGTTCCCACGCGCTGCCGGGGGAGAGCCTGGGGGCGGCTTGAGGTTCCGGCAGGCTGTAGGCCCGGGGTGAGGCGCCCGTTGCCTCCACCAAACCATCAATCACCGCCGCTGCCTCAGCCCGGCGGCCGGACCGAATCAGGAACAACGGAGACTCCGGAACACTGCGCCGTACCCAGAAAACGAGGAGTGCAGGCAGCACCATAATCAGCATCGTGAGCCGCCAGTCGCCGAAGGCAGCAACAAGTCCCGCCGAGATGAACCCGCAAAGCGCCGCACCCACGGGCCACCAGCCATCCATCGCAGTGAGAACTCTGCCCCGCTGCTTGCGCGGCGTGAACTCACCCACCAGCGCGTAGTCCACCGGGATGCAGCCGCCCAGACCGAACCCGGCCATGAAGCGGAAGATGCAGAACCATACGATGTCCGGGGCGAAGGCGCCGAGCACGGTGAAGATGCTGAAGATCAGGAGGGTTGCCGTGAACGCCTTCTTGCGCCCGATCGTGTCGGCGATGGTTCCCCACGCGAACGCGCCTACGGCCATGCCGATCAGGTTGGCCGTGCCGATCCACCCAGCGTCAGCCGGCTGAAGGGACCAATGCTTGGACAGCAACGGAATGAGGATGCCGTTGAGCGTCACGTCCCACGCATCGAACATGAACCCCAGGCCACCGATCACGAAGATCCTGCCTTGGACCTTCCACCGCCACGGCAGTTCCTGCACAACTTGTTCGCCGCTGGGCACGGCTGTGTATGTATTCATCTCCCCTCCTGCATGCAACTTTATGCGCTCGGGCGAACACCGCCATGCGCTCAGGCCAACACAGCCGTTCGGGTTACTTCTGGTTTTCGATCGCCCTCCGCAGGAAACCGCCGGCGTCTTCCAGAGCTCTCTTGGCCTGAGCTGGTTCGATGCCGGTCAGCAGCACCAGGATGGCCGCTTTTACCGAGCCGTTGACCGAGTCCAATGCGGCTGCGGCTTGATGCGCGTCCACCCCGGTCGCGTGCTGAACTGTCCTTTGCGAGCGGGCCAGGAGTTTTTCGTTGGTCGCTCGCAGGTCAACCATCAGGTTTCCGTACGTCTTACCGAGCTTCACCATCACCAGCGTGCTGATCATGTTGAGGACGAGTTTCTGGGCAGTTCCCGAATTCAGTCGCGTGGAGCCCGCGATGAACTCCGGACCCACAACAACCTCGATGGCCACATCCGCGAGATGGCTGACCGCCGAGCCCTTATTACACGCCAGCGACGCCGTGAACGCGCCCTTCTTTCGGGCCTCTTCCAACGCGCCAATCACGTAAGGCGTTCGACCGGACGCAGTAATACCCACGACGGCGTCCGCTTCCGTCACGTTAATATCGTGCAGGTCGCGCGCGCCTGCGGTCGCGTTATCCTCGGCGTACTCCACCGGCTTCTGGATCGCTTGGACGCCACCTGCGATGAGTCCGACGACGAGTCCCGGCGGGGTGCCGAACGTCGGTGGGCACTCGCTCGCGTCCAGAACCCCCAGGCGCCCGGCCGTTCCAGCCCCCACATAAAGAAGGCGACCCCCGCGCTGGAGTCGCTCCGCAACGGCGTCGACCGTTTGCACAATCGCAGGGCTCGCCGCCTCAACTGCAGCGTGTACTCCTGCAGTGTGGGCAAGCATGGCCGCGACGAGTTCCTCCGTGCCCATGATGTCCAGCTCGCTCAGGTTCTCGGCCGCAGCTTCGGTCTCCAGCCCGGCGAGTTCCGTGCGCAGACCCGCGAGCCTGTCCGCGTCAGTCTGTCCAGTTTGTTCCGTCACGGTGGATGTACCTTTCCTGGATGAGCCCGCGGCGCGTCGCAGCGAGAGCAGCACCGTCCAAGCCATCGCCCAGCGGGGCCACCACCTCAATCCCAGCCGAAGCGAGGGACTTGCGCAATAGCTCCGCGAAGAACCCGGAGCTGACCACTCCGCCGAGCAACGCCACACGGCGTGAGCTGGCCTCGTCACCACTGGACGCGAGCTTCACGGTATGGGTCAGGATGCGGCAGGCCTCGTCCACAATGACATTGGCGACGGCGTCACCCGCCTCCGCTGCGTGCAGAACCAGCGGCGCGAACCGGGCCATTGCCCTGTACGGGTTTTCGACGGACGCAAGCCAGCCCGGGAGCTTTTCCGGGGAGTCGACTAGAGCCCCTGCCGCAGCCGAAAGCGAGGTGGCCGGGCCGCCGTCGTGCGCTTCCAAAACGGCCTGGAGCCCCCGCTGACCGATCCACCGGCCGCTGCCACGATCCCCAAGATAAGGTCCCCAGCCGTCGGCGCGATGAAGGATTCCGGCTTCGTCGAACCGGAAGGCAACTGCGCCTGTGCCCACGATCAGTGTGGTGCCCGGTGCGCCTTGGAGGGCTCCGAGTTGGGCTGCCGTGGCGTCCGAGAGGACAGCTGCCGGGACGCCGAAGCGTTGCGACAACATGATGGCGAGTTCACGGGACTTCTCGGCAGAAGCTTCGACGCCGGCCACAGCTGCGCCGATCCCCGTCAACGTGCTCACAGGCAGGCCGGGCGGGAGCATCGAGACCGTCTCAAGGAGGAGCTCGAAAGCGATGGCGGGCCCGTTGTCGGTGTGCACTCCGGGAAACCCGTGCTGGTCCGCTGCGCCCAGTAACTCCGTGCCCCTGCGCAGTTCCACCCGGCAACGGCTCTTCCCTACATCGGCGGCGAGAACGACATCGGTGGCTTCCATGGCTCAACCCTATGTTGTGGGGCCTGGTGTGCGTGGGAATCCCGGGGGATGAGGTGCAGAGCAGGCCTGACAACGGAGGAGCAACCAGGACGCAAAACCAGTCCGCCAACGAAACACGATAAACTGCCCATATCCCACCACCCCGCGACATCTACGCGAACTAAGACGGAGACTTTTGTGAGCTTGACGCAGCTTGACCGTGTTCCCATCCGCCGTGCACTGATCTCGGTTTACGACAAGACGGGACTGGAGGAGCTCGCGAAAGGCCTGCACGCAGCCGGCGTCGCTATCGTTTCCACCGGCTCCACCGCCAAGAAGATCGCCGCCGCAGGCATCCCGGTCAAGGAAGTCGAAGAAGTCACCGGCTCCCCGGAAATGCTGGACGGCCGCGTTAAGACCCTGCACCCGCGCGTACATGGCGGCATCCTGGCCGATCGCCGCGTCCCCGCGCACATGGAAACCCTTGCCGGTATGGAGATCGAAACCTTCGACCTCGTCGTGGTGAACCTGTACCCGTTCGTCGAGACCGTGAAGTCCGGCGCAGCACAGGACGATGTGGTTGAGCAGATCGACATCGGAGGCCCCGCCATGGTGCGTTCGGCTGCGAAGAACCACGCCGCCGTCGCCATTGTTACGGACCCTAACTTCTATGGCGCAGTGGTTGCCGCTGCACAGGAAGGCGGGTTCGACCTCAACACGCGCCGCCGCCTGGCCGCCAAGGCCTTCGCGCACACGGCGAGCTATGACAACGCTGTTGCCACCTGGACCGCCAGCCAGTTCCTGGACGAAGACGGCGACGGCGTCATCGACTGGCCCGCGTACGCCGGACTTTCCTTGGAGCGTTCCGAGGTTCTCCGCTACGGCGAAAACCCGCACCAGCAGGCCGCGCTTTACGTTGACAAGGCTGCCCCGGCTGGCATCGCCCAGGCTGACCAGCTGCACGGCAAGGCCATGAGCTACAACAACTTCGTCGACGCCGATGCCGCCCTTCGTGCTGCGTTCGACTTCGCCGAGCCCGCCGTCGCAATCATCAAGCACGCCAACCCGTGTGGCGTCGCTGTTGGTTCCGCCGACTCTGCAGATCCCATCGCCGATGCCCACGCCAAGGCCCACGCGTGCGATCCCGTCTCCGCTTTCGGTGGCGTCATCGCCGCGAACCGCACCGTCACTGCAGGCATGGCCCGCACGGTTGCGGACATCTTCACCGAGGTTGTTATCGCCCCGGACTTCGAGCCCGAAGCTGTGGAGATCCTCTCCAAGAAGAAGAACATCCGCCTCCTCGCCCTGCCTGAGGGCTATGGCCGCTACCCCTCCGAGATGCGCCAGGTTTCCGGTGGCGTCCTGGTCCAGATGAGCGACAAAGTGGACGCCGACGGCGATAACCCCACCAACTGGACCCTCGCCGCCGGTGAAGCTGCCGACCAGAAGACTCTCGCGGACCTCGCCTTCGCCTGGACGGCTTGCCGTGCCGCAAAGTCCAACGCCATCCTGCTCGCAGATCACGGCGCCGCAGTGGGCATCGGCATGGGCCAGGTCAACCGCCTGGATTCCTGCCGCCTTGCCGTCGAGCGCGCCAACACGCTGGGCGTGCAGGTGGAGTCCGACGTCGAAGGTGCCGGCGGCGCTTCGAACGCCGACGCGACCAACGCACCAGAGCGCGCCCGCGGTGCCGTTGCAGCCTCGGATGCGTTCTTCCCGTTCGCTGATGGCCTGCAGATCCTGATAGACGCTGGCGTGCGCGCTGTCGTCCAGCCGGGCGGTTCCGTCCGCGACGAGGAAGTCATCGCTGCAGCCAACGCTGCCGGCATCACGATGTACTTCACCGGAGCCCGCCACTTCTTCCACTAGAAGGGTCCGGCCACAAAGGCAAAAGTAGTACAACGCAACGGCGGCCGCCCCGGGATGGGGACGGCCGCCGTCGTAGTTAAACCGGGGCGTGAAGAAGCAGAACCGTTAAGAAGCGGCCGCGGTGGTGTAGGTCGACTGAATGACGGAGCCCCAATAAGGGCCGTACATGGTGTTGGAGTTGCTGCCGTAGCCGTAGCTGTTTATCGAGTTCTGGTACCCGCCGGAGCTGTTGCCGATGAACCACGGGCCGCCCGAGGAACCACCGGTCATGTTGCACGGGATGCCCTGGGTGGCGAACTGCGGGTTATAGGGATCGTTGGTGGCGGTGCCGGAGCAGCTCTTGAGTGATTCACCATTGAAGGGAGGAGCTGCCGGGTAGCCGAAGGACTTGTAGCTCAGGCCGCGGGCGGCGTTGAACTGGACGCCGGAGGAGCCCACCACGTCCGCGAGCCGCTGGCCGTTGAGGGTGTTCATTACGGCGAAGGCGGTGTCGTACTGCATGTTGCCGTTGGATGCCCACTGGGTGGGGGAGTACAGCGCCCTTGCTGTCCACTTCCCATAGGGTGCGGAGCCATTGAGGTAGGCAGGTACGAAGACGAAGTTGGTGGCGTAGGCGCCCGGTCCCTCGTTGACGCAGTGGCCGGCGGTGGACACGGTGCTCTTGTTGGCCGCAGTCACGGAGTTGCCGGAGCAGACGTAGTTTGCTCCGCCCAAGGTGAAGAAGATCTTGCCGATGTGCTTGACGGGGGTTTCGCTCTGGTTCGTCTTGAGGTTGATGGCCTTGGAGTCGGTGGACGCCTGCTGGCCTTCGACGCTGCTCAGGGCGCCCGGGGCTTCGGTCACGGGGGCTTTTCCGAGGTTGAGGAGCCGGCTGCGGTCCAGTGCTTTGCTGGCGAGGATGTCGCCGGATTTGGCGTTCTTCATGCGTTCCGGGGTCCAGTAGTCTGCGGCGCCGTTGTCCGACGCCACATGGCTGCTGACCGCAACGCCGCTGGAGTCGATGTCCTTGGCGGGGGCCGCGTTTGCGCTGGTGGTTCCGACCAGGGCAAGGATTGCGGCAGCGGACAGACTCAGCAGGCTTGTGGCCAGGGTCTTGGTTTTTGTCACGTTGTTCCAACCTATCGAGGGAGTGGGGCGGCCAGTGATGGCGACCGCCGACTGACGGAATCGAAGCTACCCGGCGTGTGACAAGTTTGTAAAGAGTTGTTTCATAGTTTGTGATATTTTACTTTCACTTCTTGTCACACGCCGAGGAGCAATGCACGACGCCGGTCGGCAGCTTCGGCGGCAAGGTCGCCGTCGGGCGTTCAGCACCGCGGCGAGCGGTAACGAAGGAGTGATCCCGGACACGAAGGGCCGCCAATCCGGCCTACTCGGGTAAGTTTAGAGATGTTGAAATCTGCAGACTTTCAGGGAGAACCCCGCCAATGGCCAAGATTATCTATACCCACACAGACGAAGCGCCGATGCTGGCTACCTACTCATTCCTGCCGATTGTGGAAGCGTATGCCTCGACCGCAGGTGTGGAGGTCGAGACCCGCGATATTTCGCTGGCAGGCCGCATCATCGCCGTTTTCGGCGATTTCCTGACTGAAGAGCAGCGCACGGGCAACGCCCTGGCTGAACTTGGCGAGCTGGCAAAGCGGCCGGAAGCCAACATCATCAAGCTGCCCAACATCAGCGCCTCCGTGCCGCAGCTCAAGGCTGCCATCGCCGAACTCCAGTCCCAGGGCTTCGCCCTCCCGGACTACCCGGACAACCCTTCCTCGGACACCGAGACGGACATCCGCTCGCGCTACGACAAAATCAAGGGCTCCGCCGTGAACCCGGTGCTGCGTGAAGGCAACTCCGACCGCCGCGCACCCCTTTCAGTAAAGAACTACGCCCGTCAGAACCCGCACTCCATGGGCGTCTGGTCTGCTGATTCCAAGACCAACGTTGCCACCATGGGTCAGAACGATTTCCGCTCCAACGAGAAATCCGTTGTGCTCAAGGCCGACGATTCCCTCAGCATCCAGCTGGTCCGTGAAGACGGCACCACCAAGGTCCTCAAGAAGGACTTCCCCGTCCTGGCCGGCGAAGTTGTGGACGCTACCGTCCTGCGCGCAGACGCTCTGGACGAGTTCCTCAAGGCCCAGGTTGCCCGTGCCAAGGAAGAAGGCATCCTCTTCTCCGCACACCTGAAGGCCACCATGATGAAGGTCTCGGACCCCATCATCTTCGGCCACGTGGTCAAGGCTTACTTCTCCGAGCTGTTCGACACCTACGGTAAGCAGCTCGCAGCCGCAGGCATCAGCCCCAACAATGGCCTCGCAGCCATCCTCAGCGGACTGGAAGACCTTCCGGAGGACGTCCGTGAAGGCGTCAAGGCAGCCATCACCAAGGGCCTCGAAGACGGTCCCGCACTGGCTATGGTGGACTCGGACAAGGGGATCACCAGCCTTCACGTTCCCTCGGACATCATCGTCGACGCCTCCATGCCGGCCATGATCCGTTCCTCCGGCCACATGTGGGGCCCGGACGGCAAGGAAGCGGACACCCTCGCCGTCATCCCGGACAGCTCCTACGCCGGCGTCTACCAGGTTGTCCTGGACGACTGCCGTGCCAACGGCGCGTTCGATCCCACCACCATGGGCACCGTTCCCAACGTTGGCCTCATGGCACAGGCAGCCGAAGAATACGGAAGCCACGACAAAACCTTCGAAGTCCCGGCAGCCGGCACCATGCAGCTGGTGGACAGCCAGGGCAACGTCCTCGTCGAGCACCAGGTATCCCCGGGTGACATCTGGCGCGCATGCCAGACCAAGGATGTCCCGATCCGCGACTGGGTCAAGCTTGCCGTTACCCGCGCCCGCGCTTCCCAGACGCCGGCCGTTTTCTGGCTGGACAAGGGCCGTGCGCACGACGCCAACCTCATCGCCAAGGTCAACGAGTACCTTAAGGACCACGACACCGAGGGCCTTCAGATCGAGATCATGTCCCCGGAGGAGGCAACGGCCTTCACCCTGGAACGCATCCGTAAGGGCGAGGACACCATCTCCGTCACCGGTAACGTCCTCCGCGATTACCTCACGGACCTGTTCCCGATCCTTGAGCTCGGCACCAGCGCCAAGATGCTTTCCGTCGTTCCGTTGATCAACGGTGGTGGCCTCTTCGAGACCGGCGCCGGCGGATCTGCTCCCAAGCACGTGCAGCAGCTGGTCAAGGAAAACCACCTTCGCTGGGACAGCTTGGGTGAATTCCTCGCTTTGGCTGTCAGCTTCGAGCACCTCGCCACCACCACGGGCAACGCCCGCGCGCAGGTCCTGGCCGACACCCTGGACCGCGCCACGGGTACGTTCCTGCTGGAAAACAAGTCCCCGCGCCGCAGCGTTGGCGAGCTGGACAACCGCGGAAGCCACTTCTACCTGGCCATGTACTGGGCACAGGAACTGGCCAAGCAGACTGAGGATGCAGAGCTGGCGAAGGACTTCGCTGCCATCGCCGAGGCCCTGACCTCCAACGAGGAAGTCATCGTTGGCGAGCTGAACGCAGTCCAGGGTCCCGGCGTCGATTTGGGCGGCTACTACCGTCCGGACGCTGCCAAGGCTGCTGAGATCATGCGTCCGTCGGCTACCTTCAACAAGGTCCTCGCGACGCTTCGTTAATTCCCAACTGGCTCGCAGTTGTGGTTGCTTAGAGAGCTCATGGCAACCACAACTGCGAGTCAGTTGCCGTTAACGGTCGGCCAGGAAGCGTTGAGGTGCCACACCGCCGTCGACGATGTCCTTCAACACCCGGCCAATAGCCGGTGTGAACTTGAAACCGTGCCCTGAGAACCCGGCGCCCACCACCAATGGTCCAAAGCGGTCCAGCACAAAGTCCTCAGTGGGCGTGGTGGTGTAGGTGCAGCTGATGGGAACCGCTGTGGAAGGGTCGACGCCGGGAAGCCACTCCTGCGCGTATCGCACCAAGGCGTCGAGCTGCTCGGGGATGGGCTGGAATGTGCGCTCGTCCGGATCCATGACGGGGCCCACGCCGTGCCAACCGGCTTTGACGCCTTCACCGGGTGTGAGCATCCCGTAGACAGGGCTGTACCAGTACTCGTATGCGGGATCGTCCATGTCTGGGGTGTGGTTGAAGCTCGGCCACACGAGCGTGTTGTCCACCGGCGTGAAGTGGGCGGGCTGCTCCTGCGTAACAACCAGCGGCGGCAGGTTGGCGTGCTCGCCGAGGAGCTTGTTCGTCCAGGCGCCGGCCGTGACTACCACGCGACTGGCAGTGTATTCGGTCTCGTCTGTCACCACCACCACGGTTTCGGCACCGTCTACACGGATGTCGCGGACCGGCGTCGAGTACTTGAAGACCGCTCCGCGGGACTCGGCTGCCTTCCGAAGCGCCTCGAGTGCATTGGCCGAACGGATCCTTCCAGACCCCGGTACGAAGAGTACGTCGGTGACAAAGTTCATTCCTTGCCACCGGTCCATGGCCTCGTCTGCGGAGATGAAGTAGCTTTCGATGCCACGTTCCTGATGGGCCTCCTGGATGGTCCGGAGACGGTCCACGTTGCCGTGGTTCGCAAGACCCACCAGGTCCAGCAGCGGCGCCCCGGTTTCTGCAGCGAGCTCGTCCCACAGGGTCTTGGCCTCGGCGAGGAGGTCCAGGTAGTCGCCTTCGGCGTAGGCGGTGTTGAAGTTGCGGGTGGCGCCGTGCGAGGCGCCGATGTGGTGACCGGCCTCGAACTGCTCCAGGAGGACCACGGACTTCCCGCTGCGGGAAAGCTGCCACGCGGCAGCCGATCCCATTGCTCCTCCGCCAACAACTACGACGTCAACCTGCATGCCAGCTCCATCCACCCTTGACCCACTATCAGGTTCCATTCTGCCCCCACCCGCCCAACTAGGTCGCAGCTGATGCCCTTTTGAGCGCTCAAAAGGGCATCTGCTGCTACTTACTTGGGTTGGCGCTCGTCCCAAAGGCATGGAAGATTGGAACCCGTGAAATTCCTTCACCCCTCTCCTAAGTCCTCTGCCCGCGGCGTCACTGTCCTGCGTGTGGTGTTCGGCGCACTGGTCATGGTGCACGGCATCCAGAAGCTCATGGCCGGGCACGCCGCCTTCGCCGCGTCGGTTGCTGCCATGGGGGTGCAGAAGCCCGAGATAGTAGCCTGGCTGGTCATTGCCGGTGAGCTTGGTTTGGGCTTGCTCCTGGTACTCGGAGCGCTAACCAGGGTGGCTGGCTTCCTCGCAGCGATTCTGTTCGCCGGTATCTGGTTCGTGACGGAAGCGGGCAAGCCCCTGCTCACGGACAAGGCGGGCGTAACTGCCGAGCTCCTGATCATCTATTTCGCCATTTCGGTAGCCTTTGTGTTCCTCGGTCCTGGTGCATTCTCGCTGGACCGGAAACTGGCAAGGCAGCCAGCACGCCAAGGGCGTTAATACAGCTGGGTTAACTCCCGACGCCGGCACCCACCACGCGCGGTCGGCTCACCAAAAACGGCAGTCACCGAGCGTCGTTCGGGTACCTGATCCCCAACTGGGACCGGACGCCATCGAACAAGCGCATGACGTTGATGGAGTCTTCCAGCGGCATCACCGGGCTCTCCAGCAGTCCCTGTTGAATGCACCGTGTCACTTCACGGAGTTCGTAGGTGTACCCGACGCCCACCACGTCGAAGCGTTCGTGCCGTGGCTCGTCCCAGCCAACCCGGATCAGAATCTCGCGCGGATTGTTGACCGAGCCCACCGTCTGCAGGTACCCAAGTCCGCCAGCCACGGTGGCCGTTCGCGGTCCGTGGGCCGTCAGGGACGACGTCAATTGTGCCTGGGCCCCGCTGGCATAACCGAGCGTCAGCGCATTCTGGGTGTCCACGCCGTCGTCGTTTAGGGTGCCGATCGCGGTAACGGACTGTGGGAAGCCCAATGTTCCCAGGGCCCAGAGCAACGGGTAGACGGTAATGTCCAGCAGTGCACCGCCACCGTCATTGAGTGCCCAGATGCGGGCGGAGGGATCGTACGGTGCAGGGAAGCCGAGGTCTGCGCTGACCCACTGGGTGTGCCCGATTTCCCCCGATGCGGCAATGGAAAAGGCACGCTGCATGCTCGGTAGGAACCGGCTCCACACGGCCTCCATGAAGAACACGTTGTTCTCCCGGGCCAGCTTCACCAGCTCGGTGGCCTCACGGGCGTTGATGGTGAGGGCCTTCTCGCACAGGACATGCTTGCCGGCGCGCAGGGCGGCCGCGGCGATCTGGAAATGCTGTGCGTGGGGTGTGGCCACATACACCACATCGACGGCGGGATCCTCGAACAGCCGCTGGTAGCCGGGGACACCGCCGTCGTTCCCGTAGGCCTTGGCGAAACCGAGCGTGTGCGCAAACGCGTCCGCGGCTGCCTGGGTCCTGGAGCTCACGGCGTAGAGTTCTGCATCCTCCAGGAGGGAAAGGTCCTGGGAAACACTATTGGCGATGTTGCCCGTGGATACGACTCCCCAGCGCAAGCGGCGGCCGGTGGCAGCCCGGGGATCCTGGTTGGTCTGGCTGGAAAGCCACGGTTTGGCGATAGGGAGCGTCATGACTGCCATCCTCTCATTCCGGCAACAGCTCCAGGGAAACATCTGGCCACTAGGACCAAAAGGCGCCCCCAAACATCCGTATTCCATATACAACAGCGCCGACTGCGAGGACTAGGACTCCTGTCCACCATAAATAGGGAGTTTTTTCGATCCGACGAGGAACGATAGTAACTAGTACCCAAGCTAAGGATGCGCTCCAGATACCGGCAAAAAGGGTATAGACAGCCCATATGCCTGTAAAACCCGGATTCAAATTGAATGCAATGTCGGCAATCGCGACAGGAATGGCAGTAGCCGTGCCGCAAACCATCATTACCGGAAATTGCAGCGCCAATCGCATCTTCTTTGAAATGTGTCTATACGTCGGAAACCACATAAGGACTGCTGCCACGATGGCAACCATCGACCCTTGGAATCCCGCAACGGCCACTGCCGTTAGGATCTCGCTCCCAGTTGTAGACATCGCCCTCGAATTGGAAGAGCCGGTGACGACGACTACGGCACCGAGAAAGGTCGCAATGATTACCGCGCCCAAGAATGACAGCCTGCTCGCGGGATCTCTGCGGGTTTTCACCTGCTTTGTGCTCATCACCAAGATTTTCCCCCAAATACGGTGAGTCACGATGCTCACGGCACGCAGCCATCTGGGGAATATACCACCAATTTTGGTTACGACGTTTGTCACGTCGCGATCACCCATTCCGGACGCCGGGAGATTGACCGTCAGCGCGGATGCCGCTCTTGTTCACGATTTTTTTCGTTGTCCGTGAGCTTGACGGAACAAGCACATGTTCGTCCGGGAACGTCGGGAACCGTGTTCCCGAGTCACGCGAATGTCCATCGTAATGAGAAACCTCGCCTAGGCTGAGGTAGTCATCCCTCGCAGAGGTTCTGTGGGGAGTTACCGAAATGGAGCAGGGATGGGTATTTTTCGGCGCGTCATTTTGCCGGTTGCCTGGCTAGTGGTTTTCGCAGTGATTGCTGTGGCTTTGGTCAAGATCGCTTTCATAGATGGCCTCAAGCCTTCGGATTCCGGGCCAGCACCGTTGGCGCAGGTGGACATCCCGGTGGTCCCGGCCACGCGCGCAACAGTCACCAATACCGTTGAAATCAAGGGCACCGTTCAGAGCGACGCCGCTGAAGCCATACGGAGCACATCGGCTGGCAAGGTCATCAAGGTCTTCGTGGAGCAAGGCGCCACTGTGGCAAGGGGCGACGCCCTGTTCCAGGTCAAAACGGAACGCGCTGTGACATCCGCGCAGCCATCGAAGGACGAAATGTCCTCGGCGCCGAAGCCCGTGTATGACTACTTCGACATCCTTGCCCCCAGCAGCGGTACCCTGCAGTCCCTGACCACACTGATCGACCAACAAGTGAGCGTGGGGGAAAACGTCGGCAAGATCGACCCCGGCACGTACACCGTCGCCGGCTCGGTCACGGCTGCCCAGCAGTACCGCCTGCTCGGCAAGCCCGGCCCGGCCGAGATCGCTTTGGTTGGCGGGCCGGCGCCGTTCCAGTGCACCGAGGTGACGCTCAAGAACAACGCGTCCGACGACGGCGGCAGCACCTCGGGCGGTTTGTCGTCCACTGGAGGCGGTGCTGGCATGGGTGTCGGCGGGGCCGTCGCAATCCCGGGTGGCGGGGGAGGCCAGTCGCAGGATGGTGGCAGCACGCCAACAGGAACGCTCAGCTGCGCTATCCCGGCCGGGCACGAGGTCTTTGCCGGACTTGGCGCGACCATGACGGTAAGCGCCGGGGTGGCCTCTGATGTGGTGACAGTTCCGCTGACCTCGGTGAAAGGCAGCGTGAAAGACGGCATCGTCTGGATTGCGGGCGCAGGAGGGAGCGGGGCTGCCCCGAAGGAGCGCACCGTGCAGCTTGGTTTGAATGATGGCAACGTAGTTGAAGTGACGTCCGGCTTGACCGAGGGCGAGCAGGTCCTCGAGTTCGTGCCCGGCGCCCCGGCTGCCCCGAACCCCATGATGGGCCCTGGCCAGGGCACCTACATTCCGGCGGGTTAAGCGTGGACGCGACAAGCACCAACGAAACTCTCGTGAGCCTCCGCTCGGTCACGCGTTCAGTGATCTTGCCGGACCAGCAGCAGCTCCACATCCTCCGAGGCATCGACCTCGAGGTTCAGAGCGGTGACCACACAGCCATTGTCGGCCGTTCAGGGTGCGGAAAATCGACACTGCTCAACCTCCTGGGGCTCCTCGATGTCCCCACCTCCGGTGACTTGGAATTCCTTGGCCAACCGGCGGACCGGTTGAGCAGCAACGCCCGCGCCCGCTTACGCGGTTCCACAGTGGGCTTCGTGTTCCAGCAATTCAACCTGCTCCCTGGCCGCAGCGCCCTGGACAACGTCATCACGCCCCTGTTTTACGCCCACGGCAGGGAGTTTTGGCGCCGCCGGGAACTTGCCATGGACATGCTGGATCGCGTCGGGCTGGCCGAGCGCGCCCACACCATGCCAAATATGCTCTCCGGTGGTGAGCAGCAGCGTGTGGCGATCGCCCGGGCGCTGGTCCGCAGGCCGAGGCTCATCCTTGCCGATGAACCAACGGGTGCCCTGGACGTGGAAACCGGGCAGGCTGTCATGGCGTTGCTCGACACCGTGGCCACGGAAACTGCAGCCGCACTTGTCACGATCACGCACGATACCAATGTGGCAGCGCTGGCACGAGCCTGCTACCGCCTCGACTCCGGTGTGCTCAGCCCGCTGGCAGTTGCCGAATCAGCAGGAGTCAGCGCATGACCGGCTTCATTTCCACGCTAGTCGAAGCGTGGCAGGAACTCAGGATCAACAAGGTCCGTATCCTCTTGGCCCTCCTTGGCGTCGCCCTGTCTGTGGCTGCGCTGACATCGGTGGTGGGAATCGGCGGCCTGGTCCGTGAAGGGATCAAGGTGCAGTCCGAGCGCAACGGTGGCCGGGTTGCCACCTTGTCACTGAGCGTCAACGGCCCTTCCACGCCTGATCCTGCGAAACTGGAGAAGGTCTACGAAGGCATCCAACAGCGCTTCGGCATCACCACGTCCACCCACGTTGGCAGGACCCAGGCTGGCTTCCAGTTTCCGCGTGGCGTGACCAATGTGGACGTGACGATCGTGGACATCGGATACGGCATCATCCACAGGGTCCCACTCACCCAAGGAACCTGGTTCGCTGCCGACGACGAGCAAAGGCTCGCACCCGCCGTCGTGGTCTCCGAAGCGTTCTACAACCAAGCAGGCATGCCCAACCTGACCACCAGTCCGACTGTGACCATCCCGGGTGAGCACCCCGCCACGGCGGTGATTATCGGCGTCGTACCTGATGCCTATCCGCAGCAACCTCCGGCCGCTTTCATCCTCACCGGCGGAGCCGCGATGACCGGAATGCAGTCCCAGATGTCCGAGTTCAAAGTGTGGGTGGGGGAGGAACAGGCCGATTCCCTGGCCGCAGCCATTTCCACGGACCTCCAGGGGCAATTTCCCGGGTACTACGCGCAGGCAAGCCGGATGGACTTCGCCGCGTATGGGGATCCGCTGGGTCCCGCGCAATGGATCGTGGGCGGCGTAGCCGGACTGGTTCTCCTGCTCGGCGCCGTGGGAATGCTCAACATCTCCATGGTCACCGTGCGGTACCGGGTCCGGGAAATCGGCATCCGCCGCAGCTTCGGCGCGACTTCCGGCCGGATCTTCTTCGGAGTCATGATGGAATCCGTGGTTGCCACCGCAGTCGCCGGCCTGGCAGGAGTCATGCTGGCCGTCGCGGTGGTGAAAAACCCGTGGATCGAGTCAAAGGTGGCGCCGGGATTGACTGAGTATCCGTCGTTCCCCATTGACGCTGCGCTCCTGGGCTTCGGGGCAGCTGTCCTTGTGGGCGCACTCGCCGGAGCCATTCCTGCGCTCGTGGCGGTGCGCGTCAAGGTCATCGATGCAATCCGCTTTTGACCTCCTCCGTAAGTCGGCCCTGCTGAAGGCGGAAGCAGCGCTCCGTCTTCTGCGCCAGGCTGCGGTCGTGGGTGACTACCAGGATGGTGGTGTTGTGGTCGCGGCTCAGTGAGCTCAACAGTTCGATGATGTGCTCACCGGTTTGCTCGTCCAGGTTTCCCGTGGGCTCGTCGGCAAGGATGAGCTTGGGCTCGTTGGCGAGTGCCCTTGCGATCGCGACGCGCTGCTGCTCGCCACCGGACAATCGATTGATCCGGCGGGACTGCTTCTCCGGATCGAGTTGCACCTGTTCCAGCAGTTCTTTGGCGCGCTTCAGCCGCGCAGCCTTCCGGACACCGGCGAACTCCATGGGCAGCATGACGTTGTCCACGGCTCTGAGGTTGGGAATCAGGTTGAACTGTTGGAACACGAAACCGATGTCCCGCCGTCGGTACTCGGTCAGTTTGCTGTCCGGAAGGCCGGCCAAGCTAACGCCATCCACGACGACGTCTCCACTGGTTGGCTTATCAAGCGCACCCAGCAGGGACAACAGCGTGCTCTTGCCACTGCCGCTCTTACCGACGATGGAAGCCAGCGAACCTTTCTCGAGTTCGAAACTGACGCCGTTTACGGGCTTGATGGTTCGGTCGCCCGACTTGAACTGACGTACCAGGTCTTTGACAACAATCACGGCTATTCTCCTCGGAGTACTTCGATGGGACGGATGCGGGCGGTCAGCAAGGCCGGGACCAGCGCGCCGATGATGGCTACGGCGAACACCGCGGCGATGCCGGCAGCAATGACACCGGGGGAGGCGCTCGCCGAGACGGACGTGAGCAGTTGAGAGGCCCCACCGAAGGGACCGCCCTGGCCTCCACCAGCAAAACCGCCACCGGCGAAGCCGCCCCCGCCAAAGCCGCCGCCGCGCTGGGTGGTGGGCGCCGCCGTCGTGCTGGTGTTTGAACTGATGAGGGCCGACGCGATACCGCCGCTGGCGAGCGATGCAATGGCGGCGCCCACCACGCTGCCCAAGGCCACGAGTACCAGCGATTCAAGGACGAATTGCAGGCCGATGGTGCGATTCCTGGCACCGATGGCCTTCAACACGCCAATTTCGCGGCGGCGTTCACGGACCAACATGACCATGATCAGCAGGATGATGAGTCCGGCTGTAGCGAGTGCTGCAATGAACGCGACCAGGGAGATGTTCTTGACGCTATCCAGCGAGCTGACGGCAGTTTCGAGGTTGCGTTGGCCTTGGGTGACGTCGGCTTTGCTGGTTCCCAACGCGGACTGGACGGCCGTTTTGGTGCTGTCGACGTTTTCCATGCTGTTGACCGTGACGATCATCGTGGAGAGTTCGTCAGGAGTCGCCGCCAGCGTTTGGGCTTCTGGAAGGGTGACGTAGACGGCGTTGTTTCCGAAGGCGGTTCCGGCGTCGAAGATGCCTGCGACCGTGAACGTCTTGTCCTGGATGGTGAAAGTGGAACCCGCTGTGAGGTTGTTCTTTTGCGCCAGCGTCGTCCCCACCAGCGCTTTTGCCTGAGCCGTAGTGTAGTCGCCCAGTCCGGTGCCACTCGTGATGTCCAAGGCCTTGCCGGCGCTGTCAACTTCGGCGCCGATGCCTGTGGCCGCAATGGGAAGGGTGCGTACTCGTTGGGTAGTACCTGTACCTCCGGTGTTAGTGGCGGAGCCGTTGCGGTTGCCGAGGGTGCCGGCATCGATGGCTGCCGTGAGGTTGGTAGTGACGCTGGCCTGCTGCCCGCCGGGACCGAAACCGCCACCTTGCTGCGTGGTGCTTGTTTCTGCCGTCGCCGTCTGGAGGCGCAGCGCCTTGGTACCCACCACGGAGGTCACGTTGGTGACCGAGGCTACAGTCTGCGCTTGAGCAGCGGTGAGCGGTTCGCCGCCACCTTCGAAGCCCTGCCCACCAGCCGGATTCACCGTCAGGGTGGTGCCCACGGAAGCATTGAGCTCCTGGACCTTGGCACCCACGGCCTGGTTGGCCACAAGCATGGCCAACGCCAGGCCGATCGCTACGGCCAGCACAGCGACTACCGCGGCCGTTCTGATTTTGTTGCGGAAGGCATTGCCTACGCTTCGGGCAAGGACGCTCACGTTTCTCCTTTGGACCTGCTGAGTTCCGCAGACCGCTGGCTCGCGGGCTGCAGGTCCAACGATGCTGAGCGCTGCTGTGCAGGAAGCCTGTCGAAGCTATGCGTGCGCTGTGAAAATCCGGGACGTCAGGCAGGTCCGGATTCCGAACGACCTCTTGACAGCGTGGCGAGCTGCAACGGCATAATAGGACAGCCCTCGAGAAAGCGCTTTCTCGCAGTGAGGGCAAGGAAAAGCAGTTAGTCGAATCGCCCATTCCCGCTACCAGGCATGTGCTCTTTGGCATGCCGGAAAACAGGCCAATGACGTCCGCAGCATCCCCGAAAAATCACATTCACTCCCGATTCCCGAACCGCCCTTCACGGCGACGCCCAGCCACGGTGGCAGCAGTAGTCGGCATCGCGCTGGCGGCAACGCTGGCAAGCGCGCCCGCCAGCAGCGCCGCTCCGGTTGATCTGCACGGTTCGCCCACAGTCTCAATACACGATTCAGCTCCCACGGGTTGGGCATCCGTTGGAAGCACCCCGGCCGGCCCGGGGACCAACGGAGGTTCCGATGCCCCGCCGAAGAACGTTCACGTGGTCAGCACCTTGGCAGAACTCAAGGCGGCCACGCTGAATAACGGCGACCCCAAGGCACCAAAAATCATCTACATCCGGGGGACCATCAACGGCAACGAAGCCCCTGACGGAAAGATCCTTGGCGAGCAGGACTACGCTCCTGGCTACGACATCCAGAATTACATGAGCTGCTTCCTGGACAACGGAAAGACCTGGAGCGACCAAGCGTTCCCGTACTGCAAGCAAATGAGGCAACTGCGCCAACAGGGCAGCAATGCCATGAAGCGTCAGATTGAGGTGAATCTTCCGAGCAACACCACGCTCCTGGGACTGGATGATGACTCCGGGCTGGTGGGAGCCAACATCATCATGAACGTGGCCAGCAACGTGGTCATCCGGAACTTGAGCATCGAATCACCCGTGGACTGGTTTACCACGTGGTCTCCCGATGACGGCGACGGCGCATGGAACGCCCGCTTCGACTGCGTGTCCGCCGTAACCTCGGACCACATCTGGATTGACCATGTCCTGGTGACAGACGGCCGCTATCCTGACAGCAAGGCGCCCAAGGATTTCAAGAACGAGCCCGTCATCCGCCACGACGGCCTTCTGGATTTGAAGGACGGAACAGACTTCGTCACCATCTCCAACAGCCAACTCAAGGACCATGACAAGACGAGCCTTCTGGGATCCGGCGACGAGCATGTAGATAAAGACGGCGGAAAGCTGCGCGTCAGCTTCATCTCGAACCTCTTCGAAAACACCCAACAGCGTGGTCCCCGGGTCCGCTTCGGCCAAGTGCACGTCCTGAACAACTACTTCGTCGGCAGTAGCGAGGACCCTGACTATCCCATGATTAGTCAGGCGCAGGGCGGCACCAGCTACTTCATTGGTGCGGGCTACGATTCCCGGATCTTCTCCGAGTACAACGCCTTTGACTACTCCGGGCCGAACGCCGATGAATCCATTACAGTCACCAGTTACAACGGCAATATGTTCAGCGATACCGGTTCCTGGTTCAACGGTGAACCCGTCAATCTGGAAGCCGTTGCCCAAGGCTCCTTTGAGGAACGCAAGGCGGAGGCGGTAGCCGCTGCGGCTGAGTCAGGCACCGAGGTTCCTGAATGGGCCCAGCGTGACTTTACGTCCGACGTCGGCTGGTCACCTTCGGATAACTACGGGTACCGGACGCTGAAATCGCCGGACGCAGTCCGCAATGCGGTGCTGAACTTTTCGGGACCCGGCGTGATCAAGGTCCAAGAGGGGAAGTAGCGCCTACGGTTCTGGGGAAAGCGAAAGCCCCGGCCCGCAAATTTTTGCGGGCCGGGGCTGTGCTGTTAAGTAGTGCTCAGCTAATACGTGCTCGACTACTTGGTGATCGGGCCGAGTACCGGATCGTCCACGTAAGCCGTCTTGACGTTGGCTGCCGTCACGATCTGCGGCGGGAGCAGGTAAGCCGGAACAGTCTTGACGCCGTTCTTGTAGGAATCCTTGTCATTGATTTCCAGCTGCTTGCCGGCCTGCAGGTCCTTCACCATGGTGATGGCATGCTCAACCAGCTTGCGGGTGTCCTTGTTGATGGTGGAGTACTGCTCGCCAGCCATGATCGACTTGACGGACTCAACCTCGGAGTCCTGGCCGGTGATGACCGGCGTCGGCTTTCCGGCGGCCTTGACCGAGTTCAGGATGTAGCGTGCCAAAAGGTCGTTCGGGGAAAGTACGCCGTCCAGCGGGGCCGAGGTGTAGCTGCCTGCCAAGAGGGTGTCCGCACGCTTCTGCGCGTTTTCGCCCTTCCAACCCTGGGTAACAGCCTGCTCGAAAGTGGTCTGGCCGGAGAGTACCTTCAGGGTTCCGTCGTCGATCTTCGGCTTCAGGACGCTCATGGCTCCGTCGAAGAAGACCTTGGCGTTTGCATCATCCGGGGAACCGGCGAAGAGCTCGATGTTGTACGGGCCGGAAGGCTTCTTGGCCTTCAATCCGTCCAACAAGGCCTGGCCCTGGAGCACACCGACCTTGAAGTTGTCGTACGCCACGTAGTAGTCCACGTTCTCCGTGTTCAGGAGCAAACGGTCATAAGCAATGACCGTGGCGCCGGAGTCCTTGGCCTGCTTGAGCTGCGTGCCCAGCTGGGCGCCGTCGATTGCGCCAACGATGATGACCTTTGCACCCTTGGTGACCATGGCGCTGATCTGGTTCTGCTGCTCGGACACGCCGCCGTTGGCGAACTGGACGTCGGGCTTGAACCCGGCGCTGCTGAGGCCGTCGTTGAACAGATTCTCCGCGAGGACCCAGTTTTCACTGGTCTTCTGCGGAAGGGCGACGCCGATCATCGAGTCCTTGGGGAACGCTTCCCCGCCAGCAGTGCTGCTGCTTGAGCCGCTGTCAGAGCGGCCGCAGGCTGTCAGCGCCAGTGCCGCGATGGCAGCGACTGCTGCTGCCTTTCCTGCTTTACCAAACATTCGCATATCTTGGTTCACTTTCTGTGTGGGTGGGGTGGAGCGAGTCGATGGAAACCGGTCAGGCTTCCTTGGAGATGACCTCTTTGGTGGACGTGGTCTCGTCCGGCTTGATGTCGTTGTTGCGCTGGAAGTTCTTCATCAACAGGCCGGTGATGGACCGCTTGCCTTGGATCTTGTTGTAGACGTCGAAGGCTACGGCGGCCAGGAGCACCAGGCCCTTGATGATCTGGGTGAGGTCGGCGCCTACGCCCAGAAGCTGGAGGCCGTTGTTCAGCACGGCCATCACCAAGCCACCGACGATCGAGCCGATCACGGTGCCAACGCCACCTGTAACGGCGGCGCCACCGATGAACACGGCTGCGATTGCGTCCAGTTCCCAACCGACGCCGTCAAAGGGGCCGGATGCGGTGGATCGGCCAACGAAGATCATGCCGGCGAGGCCTGCAAGGACGGACATGTTGAGCATGACCATGAAGTTGACCTTCTTGGACTGCACACCGGACAGTTCTGCAGCGTGCCGGTTGCCACCCACGGCGTAGACGTGGCGGCCCAGGACGGTCTTGTCAGCGATGAAACCGTAGATCAGGACGAGCACGGCCAGGATCAAACCGGGGATAGGGAAGGAGGTTCCGGGGCGGCCGGTGGCGAACAGGTACGTGGCGTAGAGGATGGCACCGCAGATCAGGACCAGCTTGGTGACCTCGACCCAGAGCTCGGGAACGTCGGCGCCAAGTGCCTTGTTGGTAGCCCGGGCCCGCAGAGACATGATGACAACGAACGCGGCGGCCAGGATTCCCAACAGCAACGTGAGGTTGTTGAAGCCAGTGTTCGGGCCAATTTCAGGCAGGTAGCCGGAGCCCAGGTACTGGAAGTCGCTGGGGACGGGGATGGTGTTGGATTTGCCCACGAACTGGTTGAAACCACGGAACAGGAGCATGCCTGCCAGCGTCACGATGAAGGCAGGAATGCCCACATACGCTGTCCAGAATCCTTGCCAGGCCCCGATCACGGCACCGAGTACCAGCCCGAAGAGCACGCCCATGTACCAGGGGATACCCCAGTCCCGGATGGCGAGAGCCACGGAAACACCCACAAATGCGGCCACTGATCCCACAGAGAGGTCGATGTGGCCGGCAATAATGACCAGGACCATACCGATGGCCAGGATCAGGATGTAGGAGTTGCCGTTGAACAGGTTGATCACGTTGCCCGGCGTCAGTGTCCGGCCCTCGGTGAAGATCTGGAAGAAGACGATAAGTGCCACCAGGGCGAAGATCATGCCGAACTGGCGGGTATTGCCACCAAATAGCTTCTTGAGCGCGTTCATTGTTTTGGTCCTTGTGTCAGGAAGGGGTGAGTCTGGGCCAACGGTCAGGCCGTCTTGCGGGCGGAGGTCATGAGTTTCATCAGGCTTTCCTGGCTGGCTTCGTTCTTGTCCAGGACACCGGTGATGGCGCCTTCAAAAATGGTGTAAATGCGGTCGGACAGGCCCAGGAGTTCCGGCAGCTCCGAGGAAATGACAATCACTCCCTTGCCCTGGTTCGCCAGCCTCTGGATGATGCCGTAGATCTCATACTTGGCTCCCACATCGATTCCACGGGTGGGTTCATCCAAAATCAGGAGATCCGGATCGGTGAACATCCATTTGGCCAGCACCACTTTCTGCTGGTTTCCGCCCGAGAGCTTGGCTACGCCTTCCTCCACCGACGGGGTCTTGGTACGCAGGGATTTTCGGTACTCCTCTGCCACCGAGAATTCCTTGCGGTCGTCCACCACCGTGTACTTGCTGATCGCACGGAGATTCGCTGCAACCGTGGTGGTCTTGATGTCATCCAGCAGGTTCAGGCCGAGGGACTTCCGGTCTTCCGTGACGTAGCCCAGGCCGGCGTCGATAGCCGCCCGGACGCTGCGGAGGTTGACCGGCTTGCCGTCCTTGTAAACCTGTCCCTTGATGTAACGGCCGTAGGAGTGTCCGAACAGAGAGCGGGCAAGTTCCGTGCGGCCGGCACCCATGAGTCCTGCGAATCCTACGATTTCACCGCGGCGCACATAGAAGTTGGAGCCCTTGCAGATCAGGCGATCCTGGATCTGCGGGTGACCCACCGTCCAATCCTTCACTTCGAAGAAGACCTCACCGATCTTCGGCTCGTGATCGGGGAAGCGGGACTCGAGGGTCCTGCCCACCATGCCTTTGATGATGCGGTCCTCGTCAACGCCATCCCGCTTGACGTTCAGCGTTTCAATGGACTTTCCATCACGGATGATGGTGATCTCGTCGGCGATCTGTTCGATCTCGTTGAGCTTGTGGGAAATGATGATCGAGGTGATTCCCTTGCCCTTCAGCCCCAGGATCAGGTCCAGCAGGTGCTGGGAGTCCGATTCGTTCAGGGCTGCTGTGGGCTCGTCCAGGATCAGCAGGCGGACCGACTTGTTCAGCGCCTTGGCGATTTCCACCAGCTGCTGCTTGCCGACGCCGATTTCCTTGATGGGGGTATCGGGGTCCTCACGGAGACCTACCCTGGCCAACAGCTCTACGGAGCGCTTCCGGGCTTCGGCCCAGTCGATGACACCCCATTTGGTTGGCTCGTTGCCCAGGAAGATGTTCTCCATGATGGACAACTCCGGGATCAACGCCAATTCCTGGTGGATGATGACGATGCCCGCAGCTTCACTCGCGCGGATGTCCTTGAATTGCTGCGTTTCGGCCATGTACACGATGTCCCCGGTGTAGCTGCCGTGTGGGTACACGCCGGAGAGAACTTTCATCAGCGTGGATTTTCCAGCACCGTTCTCTCCACAGATTGCGTGGATCTCGCCGGCCTTTACGCGCAGGCTCACATTCGACAAGGCCTTCACACCGGGGAATTCCTTCGTGATCGAGCGCATCTCCAAGAGGATCGGCTCGTCTTGCGTGTCGAGGGTTGTCATCAGCCCTTACGCCTCCAATGCATGACTTCGTTGTCGCTCCCCAAACGGCGGAGCTGTCTGATGAAAAAGTAAACTGGATCACGTGTCTTGTCGTCAAGACTTGAACACAAGAACCAGCTAACGATTTCGTTATCTACCCGTGATTCCGGCCTGTTGGAACACCAAGGCAGCTGCGCCAAGCGCTTCGGCACGTGCTCCCAAGGACGACATTGCGAGGTGCGTTGTTTCGCCCACCACGGGTACGGCGTGGCGAACAAGGCCCCTGCGAATGGGGTTGAGAAGGAGGTCGCCGAGGCCTGCCAGGGGCCCGCCGACGACGATCACTTCAGGGTTGATCAGGTTGGCGACGTTGCCCAGTGCTCGCCCCACGGCAAGGCCCGCATCATCCACCACGCGTTGGGTTGCGGAGTCGCCGGCAAGGCAATTCCGGACGATGTCCTGGGGCGTCAGCGATGTCTCTTTTCCCCTGCCTAGCAGCTCGATCATCGTGGTTGTGGAGGCGATGGTTTCGAGGCAGCCGCGGTTGCCGCACCGACACATCAGCCCGTGCTCGTGGATGGTTGCATGGCCGATTTCACCTGTGATGCCCACGTTCCCGTAGTACGGCACGCCGTTCAGAATCAGGCCCGAACCAATACCTGAACCGATCTTGAGGAACATCAGGTTGGACACCCCGCTGTGGGGTCCCCAAGTCACCTCCGATAACGCTCCAAGATTGGCGTCATTATCAACAAATACGGGACAATTCAGGGCTTCCTCGAGCCTATGAAGGATGTCGATTCCCACCCATTCGGGCAGGATCGCACCTTGGGCAACGGTCCCTGTCCTGCGGTCAATAGGGCCCGGGATGCCCGCACCGGCTCCCACTACCGCACTGGGATCGATGCCATTTTCTGCCAGCAATCGGCCAAGCAGCCGCACCGCCGCGGCGATCCCTTCCTCTGCGTGGTGGCCGAGCGGAAGTTCGATGAAATCCTCTGCGATGACGTGGTAGCCGAGGGATGCCAGAACCACCCGCAGGTGGCGTCGGCCAAAGTCGATTCCGACGGCGACTGCACCGTTGCTGTTCAACCTCACGTTGGTTGCCCGGCGTCCGGAGCTGGTGGTTGGCTCGGTGGAAACGAGGCCTGCGTCCTGCATGATTTTCACGATGTTGGACACCGTGGCGGTGGAGAGCCCGGTCTGCCTTGAAAGTTCGGCTTGCGTTGACGGCCCACTCAGCAAGCACTCGATAATCCGTTGCTGGTTCAGGTGCCGGAGCGCGGACTGCGAGCCGGGTTTTCGTGGTTGGCTCTTCGTTGAGCGCTGCGTAGCGGGCATGACAAGAAGATTGCCCCAAAAGCAACGTTGTAGTCAAGAAGTGAACACAAGCAGTCAAGCTTTCCCGACATACTCCAACGCAAGAGGCGCTCCGTCCTCCCGTTGCGGGGCCTGCTTTGCATCCCCACCGCCTCCCTGACTTCGCAAGCTCAGCCAGGGAACCCGGGCGGCGTGGGCCCTGCGAATGGTTGGGGCGCAGAGTGGGCCTCGCAGGGTGTGGCCCGGAAGGTTGCGGGGCGGTGTGCGTGCAATGCGTCCCGTGTCGATCGCCTCCGGGTCTAAATGCCCCGCTCCACGTGTCAGACCCCGGGCCTACTCTGGAAACAAGAAGACTTCCGGCCCTCACCGGTCCGGTACCCGGTGCAACCAAGGTGGTAATGATGCTGCTATCCGTCCTGCAGGCCAACGCTTCCGTCCTGGACGTTGAGGCGAACCTGCGCACGATCGACGACGCCGCCCGACGCGCCGCACAGGCAGGGGCAGGATTGCTCCTGACTCCGGAGCTCTTCCCGGTGGGTTACGCACCGCTGCGGCTTCACGCCGAATTGGATCCGGCAACGCTGCCGGGCATCCGCCAACGCCTTTCCGGCATCGCGCGCCAGCACAACATCGGACTCGTGTACAGCCTTCCGGCGCCGGCTCCCGCGGAGAACGCGTGGCACATCACCGCCACACTCATCGACGGCAACGGCGAGGAACTTCTCCATTACGCCAAAGTCCACCTCTTCGGTGCGGAGGAGCGCAAGGCGTTCGTGGGCGCCCAAGAACCTCCCGCCGTCGTGGATTTCAACGGGGTCCGAACATCGATGCTGATTTGCTACGACGTCGAGTTCCCGGAGGCAGTCCGGGCAGCGGCAACCCGTGGGGCTGAACTCCTGCTGGTGCCAACGGCTCTGTCCATGGGATTCGATAACGTGCCGCAGGTGCTCATCCGGGCCCGCGCGGTGGAGAGCCAGCTCAACGTTGCGTACGCCAACCACAGCGGGCACGAGGACATCTACAACTTCCTCGGCGGCAGCGTGGTTGCCGGCCCCGATGGCTCGTTGCTCGCGGCGGCGGGGGAGTCGGCAGCGCTCCTGTTCGCGGAAGTGGGCACGGAGACGGTGAAAGCCGCACGCGACGAAGTCCCTTATCTGCGCGAACGGCGGCCTGAGCTATACCGGGAGTGGGAGGCGGGCGCCTAAGCGCCAGCGTCAGGCCCGGCAACAAGCTCGTCCGCATACTGTAGCGCGATCCACAGTTCCGCCCGGACCTGTGCCTGGTTGAGGTCCATGTCGAACAGCTCGCCGAGGACTCCTATTTGGCGTCGGACGCTGTTGCGGTGCAGGCCCAGCAGCTTGGCGGAACCGTCCCAGCTTCCGTTTTCGCTGAGCCACCCGCGCAGTACGGACAGCAGTGGGTCACGGCGATCAGGTTCCAAAGACAAAACCGGCGCCAGGAGACGCTCGGCCAGCATGGTCCCCGCCTCGCGTCCAAGCAGACCGGTCACCGACCATTGCACTTCCTCCACGCGGACACTCTTTCCGCTGGACAACACGCGGCTCCGCAGCGAGCTCACCCGCTGGTAGGCCGCGGCAAGCCCGGTGAGTTCGGTCGGCTCGCCGATCGCCAGCCTCCAGCCCAGCTTCTCGACGTCGGCAAGCAGCGCGTCATCCACTTTCAACCGGGTGATGGCTGCGAAACCGTAGTCGGTTATTTCCACGAGCTTGGTATCGAACAGCCTGCGCCATTGCAGTAGCTCGCGGACTGGGCCGTCGCCGGCGGGCCAGTCAGGGGATTCGGCCTTGATGCCCTGCACTACCCGCATCTGTCCGGAGCGCGTCGAGGAAAGGCTCTGCGCCAGCAGGTCTTTGAGTCCGTTGACGTGCTTGGTGGCGCCGGTGGACAAGGTATCGGGATGCAGGAGCAATGCCGTGGCAAGCTGGCTCGGAGCAAGTGAACCGCTGGTTCGTTGACGGACCAGCAACTCCAGCAAACCCACCGCCGATTGCACCACATTGTTCTGCGCAGGCGTCAGCGGAGCGTCCGAACCAAGAATCAGCGCCCCAAGGTTCGCGTCCTTGGTACTGCGCAGGGGATGACCGAACACCAAGGCAGACCCAGGCTGCTCGAAACCATCCATCTCCACGCGCGGCCCGCTGCCGGTCAGCAACCGTTCCAGCAGCGGCGCCAACAAGGAATGCTCGACGCCGGTGCTGCCGCCGGCATTGTGCCCGCGCGCCCGCACCCGCCCGTCCGCCCCGACCAGCAGCGCCCACACAGGCACACGCTGGACGAGGGCTGCCAGTAATTCGTGCTCCGGCCTGGGGGAGAGGACTGCCCGCATGAGTTGGCGGTTGGTTTCGGCCAATTGCCGGAATACGCGGGCGTTGTCCGATTCCAGGAGCTGGGAGAACTCCAGGCCGATCGCGGCGAAGGGCACGGACTCCGGGACCTCGAACAGGGTGAGGTTGTGCCTGCGGCAGGCGTCGAGGAGGACGTCCGGGACGGCGTCGAAATAGGGCCGGATGCCGAATCCGAGCGCGGCCACCTTCGCACCCACCAGTCGCCGGACATAGGCGTCCACACTGGCCGCCGAGCCGCCCTCCCCAAGGAAAGGCAGCCCGGCGGTCAGCAGGAACTCGCCCTCCGGAAGATACGGGGTGGGATCTTCCAGTTCGCTCGGTTCCACCCACCGCAGCAGCGAGGCGCCGCTGCCGCCGTCGTGAAGCATTTTCAACTCGGGCGGCAGCTGCTCCAGGAACTGTTCCAGCGTGACGAAACTCAGGCGGGCGGTGGCGGGCTCAGGCAACATTGTCCTGCCCGGCGGCGGCCGGCTCCTGGTAGTCGGGGCACTCGTAGGCGGCGTCCATGGAGGCGCCGTCCAACGAGGCGTATATGCGCGGCAATCGTGGGGCGATCCTGTTGATGATTTCGTCCCCGTGGCTGCCGATCGCAGCGCCCCAATCGTCGGCGCTCGCCGCACCCGTGGCCGGGTCGCCGAACAACACCGCAGTATCGCCGACGTCGATCCCGGTCGCGTCGGGTCCGAGGTCCACCATGAATTGGTCCATGCAGACCTTACCGATGACCGGGACGCTGCGGCCTCCGATGTTCACCACCGAGCGGCCGCTGATGCCTTTAGGGATGCCGTCCGCGTAGCCAAGGGGAATGAGTCCCAGGTAGCGGGGTTCATACGTGATGGCTTGGTGCTCGTAGCTGACGCCGGTACCTGCCGGGACCTTCTTGACCATCACCAATGGGGCGGTGACGCTGAGCGCCGGCCGCAATCCGAAGTCGGTCGGGTTGAGGTGGTCTGCGGGAGCGAGGCCGTAAATTGCCAGTCCGGCCCGGACCATGTCGAAGTGGAATTCCGGGCGGTCCAGGATGTTGGCGGAGCTGGAAACGTGCCTCAGTTCAGGCGTGAGTCCGGCTTCGCGCGCCTCGCGGACGGCGTCTTCGAACTCCGCAACAGCGCTGGCGTTCCCAGGATGGGCGGGCACATCGGCCCAGGCCAAGTGGGTCCAAATGCCGCGGACCAGCACCGTGCCGTCCAGTTCCGCTTGCCGGGCATGAGCTACAAGTTCAGCCCAATCCTCTTTCCGCGCCCCGCCGCGGCTTAGCCCGCTGTCCAGTTCAAGGTGTACGACGGCGGGACGGCCGAGGCGTTCGGCGATGCCTGCCAGCACCTGGAGTTGGTGGACGCTTCCGAGGGAGACGTCGATGTTGTTTTCGAGTGCTTGCAGGATGGTGTCGCTCGTCTGTGATGCCAGATACAGCCACGAAAGGATCGGTGCGGTGATGCCTGCTTTGCGTAGTGTAATGGCTTCGGTGAGCTGCGCGGTGCCGAGCCAATCGGCCCCGGAAGCAACGGCCGTGCGGGCTACTTCCACGAGGCCATGACCGTAGGCGTTGCCCTTCACCACGGCCATGAAGAAGGGCGCCTTTGTCCGGTCCTTGAGGGCGCTGATGTTGTCTGAAATAGCGGACAGATCCACTCTGACCTGGCCGGAGAGGGCGAGCGAGCCGCCCTCTTGGTACTGTGCAATACGTCTCATGGTTGAACACTATAGGTCATTTTGCACCATTGTGAGAGATGGCTCACATGCCAGTCTTGTGGAGGGGAAATCGAAACTACTTTGAAGGGACGTCAAGGGTGACTGTGCCTGTGAACACTCAAAACTCAACGGCGGCGAGCATGGCCAGGCCAAGCCTCGGTGCCCAACTCCTGCGCCGCAAGCCGATCGGGCAGATGGCCGACGAGGCCGGAACCGGCGAAGGCGGTACGCCGCTTGTACGCAGCTTCGGTGTCCTTCAGCTGACCATGATCAGCGTCGGTGCAACGCTGGGTACCGGCATCCTGGTGATCCTTGGTGAGTCCGTGCCGCTGGCAGGCCCGGCGATCTGGATCTCCTTCGTGATCGCCGGTTTGGCTGCCCTCTTCTCGGCAGTGTCCTACGCGGAGATGGCCGGGCTCGTCCCGGTGGCAGGTTCCAGCTACTCCTACTCTTACGCCACCATGGGTGAGGGCATGGCGTGGATCTGCGGTTGGTGCCTGGTGCTGGAATATGCGGTGTCCGTGGCAGCTGTTGCAGTGGGCGCTGGACAATACGTCAACGAGACCCTGGCCGCGTTTGGACAGGTCCTGCCCGACGCGATGAGCCAGCCGCCGGGCGATGGTGGGGTGGTAAATGTCCCCGCCGTGGTGATCGTGGTTCTTGCCATGATCCTGCTGGTCCGGGGCGCCCGTGAAAGTGCATGGATCAACACCGCGATCGTCATCATCAAAGTGGGCATCCTGATCTTCTTCTGCGCGGTCGCTTTCACCGCTTTCAACGCCGGGAACTTCGAGCCCCTCATGCCGATGGGTGCAGCAGGCGTCTCCGCTGCCGCGTCGAGTGTGTTCTTCTCCTACATCGGATTCGATGCCGCCTCCACCGCCGGCGAGGAAGCCAGGAACCCCAAGCGGGACCTGCCACGCGCCATCCTGCTCTCCATGGTGATTGTCACCAGCATCTACGTCCTGGTCTCCGTTGCCGCGATCGGTGCCCGTCCGTGGGGCTGGTTCGATGGCACGGAAGCTGCCCTGGTCCAGATCCTGCATGAGATCACTGGGCAGCCGTGGATCGCCCTCGTCTTCTCTGCCGGTGCGGTGCTTGCCATCGCCAGTATCGTGCTGACCGTCCTTTACGGCCAGACCCGCATCCTGCTCTCGATGTCCCGTGATGGCATGGTGCCCAAGGTCTTCGGCCGCGTCTCCCGCCGCACCGGAACGCCAGTGGCCGGGACCCTGATAGTCGGAACCGCCGTCGCCCTCACCGCTGGCTTGGTCCCGCTGGGCGCCTTGGCTGACGCAACGAGCATCGGTACGCTCTTCGCCTTCGCGCTGGTCAACGTCGCCGTGATTTATCTCCGGCGCAACCGCCCGGATCTTGACCGCAGTTTCCGGGTTCCGCTGTACCCGATCACCCCAATCCTGGGCACGCTGATGTGTGCCTTCCTGATGCTCAACCTCGGCGCCGACACCTGGATCACGTTCGGTGTTTGGATGCTGGTGGGCATCGCCATCTACTTCGGCTACGGACGCCGGAATTCCAAGGTAGCCGCGCTCAGCGATGAGGACTACCGTGAACTGACCACCAGGGCCGTGAGCCCGGAAACTGTGAAAGCCGCAAACTGATGACCATCGCTACCGAACTTCCCACAGCCGACGTCGCCGCCTCCGAAGCGAAGGCAGGCGAAGCCCCCATCACCATGCTGAACCCGGACTTCCCCTTCAGTTATGACCATTACCTGGCGCACCCGGACGGACTCGGAAGCATTCCGGAAGAGCGCTACGGCACGGAAGTGGCCGTCATCGGCGCCGGCCTGTCAGGACTGGTCACCGCCTATGAGCTGATGAAGCTCGGCCTCAAGCCCGTCATCTACGAGGCCGACCAGATCGGAGGCCGTCTTCGCACGGCGAGCTTCCCGTCGGCGCCAGGCGTCGTAGCCGATCTTGGTGGCATGCGTTTCCCGGTTTCCGGCAAAGCCTTCTACCACTACGTGGACCTTCTTGGCTTGGAAACGCAGGACTTCCCCAACCCGATGGCCCCGGCGACGTCCAGCACAGTGATCGAACTTGCGGGTAAGAAGCACTACGCCACAACAGCAGCTGAGCTACCGGTATTTTTCCAGGAAGTAGCCGATGCCTGGAAAGCCGCAATCAACGATGGCGCTGCGTTCGCCGAAATGCAGGAAGCTATCAAAGCCCGCGATACCAAGCGGATCAAGGAACTCTGGAACGCACTCCTGCCCGAATTGGACGAGCAGACCTTCTACGGATTCATCGCAGCCAGCAAGTCCTTCAAGGAAGCCGGCTTCTCCCACCGCGAAGCGTTCGGCCAGGTCGGCTTTGGCACTGGCGGTTGGGACACCGATTTCCCCAACTCCATCCTGGAGATTCTCAGGGTCGTCTACACGGACGCAGACGACCAGCATCGGCTCATTTCGGGAGGAGCGCAAAGGCTCCCGGAAGCACTGTGGAACCACGCGCCGTCGGACCTTAAGCATTGGCCCGCCGGCACGTCGCTGTCGTCGCTGCACTCCGGCTCGCCGCGCGGAGCCGTGGACAACATCCGCCGCGCCGATAACGGTGATTTGGTAGTGCGCGAAAACTGGGGACGCGAAGCTACGTACCAAGCGGTGGTGACCACTTGCCAGTCGTGGTTGCTGTCCACGCGCATCCACACCGAGGAAGCGCTGTTCCCGGCCGAGCTGTGGACGGCGATCGAGCGCTCGCACTACATGCAGTCCTCGAAGACGTTCGTGATGGTGGACCGGCCCTTCTGGAAGGACATCGATCCGGAAACCGGACGCGAAGTCTTGTCCATGACGCTCACCGACCGCCTCAACCGGGCCACGTACTTGCTCGACGACGGCCCTGACAAGCCCGCTGTGATCCTCTTGTCCTACACATGGAACGACGACGCGCTGAAGTGGCTTGCACTCACTGCCGAAGAGCGCGTCAAGCTCATGTTGCACTCGCTGGAACAGATCTATCCGGGCGTGGACATTGCCAGCCACATTGTGGGGCAGCCGATTACTGTCTCCTGGGAAGCGGACCCCAACTTCATGGGTGCCTTCAAAGCCAACCTGCCGGGCCATTACCGGTACCAGCAGCGGCTCTTCACCCACTTCAAGCAGGACCAGCTGCCGGAAAGCCAACGCGGCATCTTCCTCGCCGGGGACGATGTGTCCTTCACCGCCGGATGGGCCGAAGGCGCAGTGACCACGGGCCTGAACGCCGTGTGGGGCGTGGTGAACCACTTGGGCGGATCCTCTGCTGCCGAAAACCCCGGTCCGGGTGATCTGCTGGACGAATTCGGCCCGATCAGCCTGGACTAATTTCCAACGTTGCGGGCCCTGCCCTGCGTCCCAACCACTCGCAGGGCCCACGCCGCCCGGGTTCCCTGGCTGAGCTTGCGAAGTCAGGGAGGCGGTGGGGATGCAGAGCAGGCCCCGCATTGTTGCTTAAGACGTGTGCATGTCCCGGTGCGCCGCGGCGAGGTCCTTGTAGTGGGCGGCGTTGTGCTTGACGCCTTCGAATTCCTCGTCAGTCAATTCCCGGCGAACCTTGGCCGGCACACCCGCTACCAGGGAGCGTGGCGGAATCACCGTGCCTTCCAGGACCACAGCGCCAGCGGCAATCAGCGAGCCCGTACCGATCACTGCACCATTGAGGATGGTGGCGCTCATGCCGATAAGGCAGTCGTCCTCCACAGTGCAGCCGTGGACCACTGCGCTGTGCCCAATGGAGACGCGCTCGCCAACGGTGCAGGGGAATCCGGGGTCGGCGTGCAGGACCACGTTGTCCTGGAGGTTGGAGCCGGCACCGACCCTGATGGCAGCCGTATCGGCACGGACCGAAACCCCGTAAAAGGCGCTGGAGTCCTCGGCCAAGGTGGCCTTGCCAATGATGGATGCGGTGGGCGCAACGAATGCAGATTCATGGATGGCCGGAGTGTCCCCGGCAAAGGTGTAAGAGGGAGCCATGGAGCCAGCTTAGTTCCCAACTGAGTCGCAGCAGTGCGCGTTATGAGCGCTCAAAACGCGCACAAATGCGACCTAGTTGGGTGAGGGGGTGCGCAGAACCAGGAATTGGTAGTGCTGCGTCCAGTTCCCGGCGCCGGGTCCGGACTCCACACCCGTACCTTCCGGCCATGTCCGGAAATGCTCGATCACGCCGTGCTCTCCGAAGATCCGCCGCACGGTGTCGTCGCTGCGGCGGCTGAAGAAGCGCCGCGGCTCTTCGACGTCCTCGGGGTTTAGAACTTCCACGTCCTCACCTGACCAAAGCCCGACGGCGATTGGCGCACCAGCCGCGCTGACCCGCACAAGTTCGCTGACGACGTCGTGAATCCTGCTGTTGGGGACATGCAGCAGGGTGCTCATGGTCCAAACGGCCGCAAACGCGCCATCAACAAAAGGCAGGCTGCGTCCGCTGGCCACTGAACAATCCAGCCCATGCGCCCGCGCCAGGTGAATGCTCTCCTCTGAGAGGTCCACGCCGGTGTAATGCAGTCCTGCGCGGACAAATTCCAGGCCCTCGACGCCGGTCCCGCAGCCCAGCTCGAACACGGAGTGTCGATGCTCGTCCTTCAAGAGCCGGACGAACCATTCCCGGCACTCAACACGATGCGGTGTCAGCGCACGGGTGTTCGGGACCGGGGCTTGGCGGTCGTAGAAAACGGCGAGGTCAGCCTCGTGGTCTTGCATACCCCCAGCGTAGATCGCCCAACTGACTGGCAGTAGTGGTTGCTATGAGCCCTTCGAACAACCACTATTGCCAGTCAGTTGGGACGGGAGTCAGTTGAATACAACGGTGCGGGTGCCGTCCAGGAGTACGCGGTGTTCGGCGTGCCACTGAACGGCCTGGGCCAGGGTGCGTCCCTCCACGTCCCGGCCCATCTGCACGAACTGGGCAGCCGTGCGTGCGTGGTCAACGCGGATGACTTCCTGCTCGATGATCGGGCCCTCATCGAGGTCGGCGGTCACATAGTGGGCCGTGGCGCCGATGATCTTCACACCGCGGGCGTGGGCCTGGTGGTACGGCTTGGCACCCTTGAAGGACGGCAGGAACGAGTGGTGGATGTTAATGGCCTTGCCGTTCAACTCCGTGCAGAGCTCGTTGGAGAGGACCTGCATGTAACGCGCCAGGACCGTGAGCTCGACGTCGTGGTCAGAAATGAGCTTGAGCAGCTCGGCCTCGGCCTGCGGCTTGGTCTCCGGTGTCACGGGAATGTGGTGGAACGGGATCCCGTAGAAACGGGCCAGCTCCTCAAGGTCGCGGTGGTTTGAAACGATCGCCGGAACCTCGATTGGCAGCGTACCCGTGCGCTGCTGGAACAGGAGATCGTTGAGGCAGTGCGCATCCTTGGAACAGAGAATGATGGTGCGGACTTTCTGGCCCACCGGGTTGATCTGCCACGTCATGCCAAAGGACTCAGCTACCGGCCGCAAGGCGGCGGCCAGTTCGTCCTGGGAGGACGTCGTGGTTGACTCCACCCGCATGAAGAAGTTGCCTGTGCTGGGGCTTCCGTACTGCTGGGAATCGGCGATGTTGCAACCGGCTTCGAGCAAGGCGCCGGCAACGGCGTGGACGATGCCTGGGCGGTCTGGGCAGGACAGTGTTACTACGAAAGCGGCGGAATCAGTCACACGGATAAGCCTACCTGTGCCGCCTTGTTGTACTGTTAACGGGTCGCAACTGGCGTTGGGTGGACTACCACCAGGGAGCGGCAATCACGAAGACCACGGATCGTACGCCTGGGCCGAGGGTCATGTCTTACCGCTGCACGCACGTGACCAATGCCTCCGTAATCAAGGGGACGCGGGAATGCTGCTGCCGGTAGCCTGACCTGTAGCACCACCCGTTGCCTAGCCAGGAGATCTCCGTGCCTACCACCACTTCCGCGACTGTCAGCAACCAGTCGCTCGCTGAGCTCGATCCCGAGATCGCAGCAGTCCTCGACCAGGAACTCGGCCGCCAGCGCGGCACCCTGGAAATGATCGCCTCCGAAAACTTCGCCCCGCGCGCCGTCATGGAAGCCCAGGGCTCCGTCCTGACCAACAAGTACGCCGAGGGTTACCCGGGCCGCCGCTACTACGGCGGCTGTGAGTACGTTGACGTCGCGGAGCAGCTGGCGATCGACCGCGTCAAGGAACTCTTCGGTGCGGAGTACGCCAACGTCCAGCCGCACTCCGGTGCCCAGGCCAACGCTGCCGCGCTGTCCGCCATGATCACCCCCGGCGACAAGATCCTTGGTCTTTCCTTGGCACACGGCGGCCACCTGACCCACGGCATGAAGCTGAACTTCTCCGGCAAGCTCTACCAGGTTGCTGCCTACCAGGTGGAAGAAGACACCTTCCGCGTGGACATGGACAAGCTGCGCGAGCAAGCCATCGCCGAGAAGCCGCAGGTCATCATCGCCGGCTGGTCCGCGTATCCCCGCCACCTGGATTTCGCTGCCTTCCGCTCCATCGCGGACGAGGTTGGCGCGCTCCTCTGGACGGACATGGCACACTTCGCCGGCCTGGTTGCAGCAGGCCTGCACCCGAGCCCGGTTCCGCACTCCGACGTCGTCACCTCCACCGTGCACAAGACCCTCGCAGGCCCGCGTTCCGGCGTGATCCTGGCCAAGGAACAGTACGGCAAGAAGATCAACTCCAACGTCTTCCCCGGCCAGCAGGGCGGTCCGCTCATGCACGTCATCGCGGCCAAGGCTGTTGCCTTCAAGATCGCCGGCAGCGAGGAATTCAAGGAACGCCAGGAGCGCGTCCTCGAAGGTGCCAAGATCATTGCAGACCGTCTCAACCAGTCCGACGTTGCCGAGGCAGGCGTTTCGGTCCTCACCGGCGGCACCGACGTCCACCTGGTCCTCGTGGACCTGCGTAACTCGCAGCTGGACGGCCAGCAGGCTGAAGACCTCCTGCACTCGGTGGGCATCACCGTGAACCGCAACGCCGTTCCGTTCGACCCCCGCCCGCCGATGGTCACCTCCGGCCTCCGCATCGGTACGCCTGCACTGGCTACCCGCGGATTCGGTGCCACCGAGTTCACCGAGGTTGCCGAGATCATCGCCACCGCGCTGAAGGCAGGCTCCGCCACCGACGTCGAGTCACTCCAGGCCCGCGTCGACAAGCTCGCCGCGGACTTCCCGCTGTACCCGCAGCACGAGCAGTGGTAACCCGCCGCTCCCTCGGCAAAAAGCGCACATAAGCACCACCCGGGCATGGCCCGGAAACAACGGGATCCGCCGCCACACCATCGGCGGCGGGTCCCGTTGCATGAACCTTTGAATAGGTCACCACCAGAAAGAGCAGATGGAATGACACAGTCCACCGCACAGATCCTTGACGGCAAGGCCACCGCCGCAGCCATCAAGGCAGAACTGACCGAACGCGTTTCCGTCCTCGCGGCAAAGGGCATCGTCCCCGGCCTGGGCACCATCCTGGTGGGTTCGGACCCCGGCAGCACCTGGTACGTCGGCGGCAAGCACAAGGACTGCGCCGAGGTGGGCATCCAGTCCATCCGCCGGGACCTGCCCGAGGACATCACCCAGGAAGACCTCCTGAAGGTTGTCCGCGAACTCAACGAGAACCCGGAATGCACGGGCTACATCGTTCAGTTGCCGCTGCCCAAGCACATTGACCAGGACGTCATCCTGGAAGCCATGGATCCGAACAAGGACGCCGATGGCCTGCACCCCATGAACCTTGGCCGCCTGGTGGCCAACGTCAGTGGCGAAATGAAGTCCCCGCTTCCCTGCACACCCAAGGGCTGTGTGGAACTGATGCGCCGGCACGGCATCGAGCTCAACGGCAAGCGCGTCCTGGTAGTGGGCCGCGGCGTCACCATTGGCCGCCCGATCGGCCTCCTGCTCACCCGCAGGGAAGTCAACGCCACGGTCATCCTGGCGCACACGGGAACCGTTGACCTGCCCGCTGAACTCAAGCAGGCCGACGTCGTGATTGCCGCTGCAGGCGTGCCGCACATGATCAAGGCTGGAGACCTCAAGCCGGGCGCAGTAGTGCTCGACGTCGGTGTCAGCCGCGTGGAGGACAGTAACGGCAAGGCTGTGGTCACCGGAGACGTGGACCCGGCAGCTGCCGACGTCGCCGCCTGGCTGTCCCCGAACCCGGGCGGCGTGGGTCCGATGACCCGCGCCATGCTGCTCGCCAACGTTGTGGAGAGCGCCGAGCGCGCAGCGGGCATCGCCTGAGGCGTACCAGCAGTCGAAAACGCAGGGCGTCTACTCCTTCGGGAGTAGTCGCCCTGCTCCGTTAACCCGACGACGAACACCCGGGACCAAAGCTAGGCTCGGTGTATGCAACCCCGTTTCCCTGGTGGCCGCCGTTTTGCAGGCCCACCCACGAGCTTCATCGTCATCACGGTGGCCCTCATCCAGGTGGCGGGGACGCTTTTTTCCGCGGGCCATCAGGACGCCCCGCGGCCGTTGGACGCGCTTGCGATCCTATTGCTGCTGGCCGGGCCTGCGGGACTGGCGTTCCGGAGGCGGGCGCCTGCGGTTATGCTTCCCGTCGCCCTCGTGGCCACGGGGGCCTATGTTGGCCTGGGCTACCCCTGGGGTCCCATTCCGCTCTCCCTGGCGGTGGCCATAGTTCTCACGTCGTCGGCGGGTTTGCGCTGGCAGGCGTGGGTGGGGGCCGGAATCGCGGCTGCCGCAGTGGTGTTCGCGGCCGCACTCAGCGGCGATCCCAACTGGCCCCTCCGCGCTTCAGCCGGGGTGGGATGGGCCGCTATTTTGGTGCTGATAGGGCAGGGATTCCGACGCCGGAGTGAGCGGTTCGCGGAATACCGACGCCGCCGGGAGGCCGCCCGGAAGGCCGAACGCGATGAGTACCGGCTCACGCTCGCCCGCGATATCCACGACGTCGTGGCTCATTCCTTGTCCATGATCAACGTCCAGGCATCTGTGGCGTTGCACGTGGGCTCGGATGATCCCGCGAAGCTCAGGCCGGCTCTGGAGGCCATCAAGGCAGCCAGCAAGGAGTCCCTCACGGAAGTCCGGCAACTCCTGGGCGTGTTGCGGGAGGACGTCCCGCTTGCCCCGGCGGCCCGTCCTACGCTTGCCAGGATCCCCGAACTTGTGAGGAACGCGGAGCTGGGTGGCTTGCAGGTGCGTTTCGAGGACCACTCGAACCATGATCTCGTCGGCCTGGCCCAGCAGGAAGCGGCGTACCGGATCATCCAGGAAGCCCTGACCAACGTCGGCAGGCACTCAGGTGCCCAATCCGCCGTCGTACATCTTTCCCATGCGGAAGAGGCCCTGACTGTCCGGATAGACGACGACGGCGCGGGCATGGGCGGGGCGCTCCCGGGCAACGGCCTCACGGGGATGCGCGAGAGGGCGGTCGCCTTGGGCGGGACGCTCACGCTGCACGAACTCCAGCCCGGGCTCCGCGTAGAGGCGCTGCTGCCCACAACAGACCAGGCAGAAGGAAACCAGCCATGATCCGCATCCTCCTCGCCGATGACCAGACCCTCATCCGGGCGGGCTTCCGTGCCCTCCTGGACGCTGAACCGGACATGGAAGTGGTGGCCGAGGCCGGCACGGGCAGGGAGGCTGTGAGGCTGGCGGCGCGCGACAAACCGGACGTCATCCTCATGGACATCCGGATGCCCGACGACGACGGCCTCACCGCCACCCGCAGGATTCTTGCCGACCCAACCCTGTCCGGCACACGCATCATCATCCTGACAACCTTCGAGCTCGACGAGTACATCGCCGAGGCTGTCCGCGCGGGCGCAGCTGGTTTCCTGGTGAAGGACACCGAACCCGCGGAGCTGATCCGCGCCGTCCGGGTGGTCCACGACGGCGATGCGCTGCTCTCGCCCTCGGTCACCCGGCGGATCATGGCACAAATGGCGTCCCAGAGCCGGGCGGCAGGAAAAGTGATTCCCCTCGAACAGGTGACGGAACGCGAACGCGAAGTCTTGGCCTTGGTGGGCGAGGGCCTAAACAATGCAGAGATCGCCGAACGCCTGTTCATCACCCCGCTGACTGCGAAGACCCACGTATCGCGCATCATGACCAAGCTGATGGTCCGCGACCGCTCCCAACTGGTGGTGCTCGCGTATGAATCAGGGCTGGTGAGGCCAGGCTGGAGCAGCTGACGGGCTACCACCGCCTCCCAAGGGAGTATGGCAGCGCCTTCAGGTGACTCCCGACGGCGGACGTCCCGCCGACCGTCCGCGGGCAGACTTGAACCAGAGCCGAAAGACGGTTCACGCCGGGAAACGGCGGAGAGAGTTTGGATCACTGACATGTTCACCGCATTGACTTCAATCGTCGGGGAGACCACCACGCTCGGGGGAGCGCTGGCACAGCTGCCGGCCACCGTCGTCGCGCACGGTCCCTGGGGTGACGGCACGTTTTGGCCGTTCTTCCTCCTGTTCCCGCTGTTCTGGATCCTCGTGATTTTCCTATTCATTTTCGTCGGCCGGCGGGCTTGGCGCCGCAACCATCACTGGGCAGCAACCCAGGGTGCTGAGGGCGTGCTGCGCGAACGCTATGCACGGGGCGAAATTGATGAGACGGAGTTCCGGCAGCGGTTGGAGGTATTGCGCTCGCAGCCACCGTCCTGACCTGGACGGAAGCGAAAATGAGAGGGCTCTTGCAAAAATATCTGCAAGAGCCCTTTCACATATTCGTTGGCGCTACTAGTCTGCTGAGGGTGCACAATGAAGCAACCGGCTCTGCAACACACTCCGAATCGTGGCAAACCAGCTTCGACATGAACCCACCCACCGTCATCAGCGCGCGGAACCTCACCAAGACCTATGGCGAGCTCACAGCCGTGGACAACATCTCCTTCGATGTTCCGGCGGGGGAGTCCTTTGGGCTGCTCGGCCCCAACGGCGCGGGCAAATCCACCACCATGAAAATGATCGGCGGCGTCTCGCAGCGCACTTCAGGAACGCTGAACATCATGGGCCTGGACCCGGAATCACATGGTCCCGAAGTCAGGGCACACCTGGGGGTCGTTCCGCAGCAGGACAACCTTGACGAAGAACTGAAGGTCCGCGAGAACCTGATCGTCTATGGCCGCTACTTCGGCCTGCCGCTGAGCTACCTGCGGCCCAAAGCGGACGAGCTCCTGGAATTCGCGCAGCTCACGGACAAGGCCAACTCCAAAGTGGATGCGCTGTCCGGCGGCATGAAACGGCGGCTCACCATCGCGCGGTCGCTCATCAACGAACCCCGCATCCTCCTCCTCGATGAGCCCACCACGGGCCTTGACCCGCAAGCCCGGCACATCCTCTGGGACCGCCTGTTCCGGCTCAAGGAAAACGGCGTCACACTGATCCTGACCACCCACTACATGGACGAGGCAGAGCAGCTCTGCGATCGCCTGATCGTTGTGGACAAGGGCAAGATCATGGCCGAAGGATCGCCGGCCAGCCTGATCCGCGAGCACTCCTCCCGCGAAGTACTTGAACTCAGGTTTGGGTCCGAGCGGAACTCGCTTATCGGCGTCGAACTTCAAGGCATTGGCGAGCGGCTCGAGACACTTCCTGACCGGGTTCTCATCTACGCGCACGACGGCGAGGCCGCCCTGGAGCAGGTTTCGGCGCGCGGGCTGCGCCCGATGACGTCCCTGGTGCGCCGTTCCTCCTTGGAGGACGTGTTCCTGCGGCTCACCGGCAGGAGCCTCGTTGACTAGGGATCCCTTGACCAGCGGCCCTCCCGGAGATGGAGCCGCCAAACCAATCACGACGGCGGAGCAGCCGTTGCGGGCACACCCGCCTGCTGTCTCGGCCGCCAGGGCGCGGCGTTGGGGTTCCTTTTTCTACGCGGAACAAGTGCTCCGGGTCATGCGCAATTACGGCTGGTCCGTGGTGCTCTACAGTGTGGGGCAGCCCGTGGCCTACTTGTTCGCCATGGGAGTGGGGCTGGCAAGCCTTGTTGATGCGAACAGCGAATCCGTGTTCGGTGGCGTCAGCTACCTGGAATTCGTGGCACCTGCGCTGCTGGTGTCAGCGGCAGTCATGACGGCTTCCGGCGAATTCTCCTACCCCATCATGGACGGCTTCAAATGGCGGCGGGTGTTCTATGGGCCGCATGCCTCGCCCCTGGTACCGCAGCAAATAGCGAGCGGCCACATCATGGCAAGCACGCTCAGGTTCCTGCTGCAGTCGGTGGTCTACTTAGCGGTGGTGGCCATGTTCGGGGCTTCGCCGAGTCCGTGGGGATGGGTGTCCGCAGTGGTCGCGACCGTGGCGGCGTTGTCCTTCGGCCTGCCACTCATGGCCTATGCCGCCAGCATCACCCAGGACAAGGGACAGTTTGCTTTGGTGCAGCGGTTCATCGTCATGCCACTGTTTCTGTTCTCGGGCACGTTCTTTCCCTTGGACACGCTGCCGTGGGCTGTCCGCTGGATCGGCTGGATATCGCCTGTGTGGCACGGAACTGAGCTGGGGCGGGTCTTCACCTATGGCATGGACGAGAACCCCTTGCTGACCATTACGCATGTGGTGTACCTCCTGGCGACCGCCACGGCCGGCTGGCTGCTGGTCCGGCACCAGTTCGTGAAGAGGATGGGCTCATGAGTATCCTGACTGGCGGCCACAGCGCAACTGATATCGCCCGCGAGCGAAAGTTCGGTCCGCTCTATTCGCGAAACGCCAAGGCCGTGGTAGCCCGTGGCCTCATGGCTGCGAAGTCCAGCACCTGGCTGGTGTTGCTGTCAGGGTTCTTCGAGCCCGTTCTCTTCCTGTTGGCCATGGGTGTTGGGATGGGCTCGATCGTGGGCACAGTCCAGGGACCCGGAGGCGAAGACATCAGCTATGCGGCCTACATAGCGCCCGCACTCCTGGCAGTCTCAGCCATGAACGGTGCAATCTACGATTCCACCTGGAACGTCTTCTTCAAGATGAATTTCGCCAAGCTGTACCAGGGGATGCTCTACACATCCCTTGGGCCGTTGGACGTAGCCATGGGGGAGATTTTCCTGGCACTGTTGCGGGGTCTTCTCTACGCCACGGGATTCACCGCGGTGATGGGGGTCATGGGCCTTCTCACAACCTGGTGGGCCATCCTGGTCATCCCTGCGTCAGTGCTGATTGCCTTCGGCTTCGCGAGCTTCGGCATGGGCATCACCAGCTTCATGAAGACATTCCAGCAAATGGACTGGATCAACTTCATCCTCTTGCCGATGTTCCTGTTCAGCGCCACGTTCTACCCGCTCAGCGTCTATCCCCAGGTCATCCAGTGGTTCATCCAAGCCATGCCCCTATGGCACGGGGTTGAACTGCTGCGGCAGATCAGCGTGGGCTCCTTCAGCCCGGCAACAGCCATCCACGTTGGCTACTACCTGGTGATGATCGCGCTTGGCATTATGCTGACCACCGGACGGCTGCGACAGCTGTTCCTGAAGTGATGAAATGTTCGCCGTCCGTGGAAGCGGCGCAGGCACCTTCGGGGGTTTGCGACAATTGACTCATGCAATCTCTCGGCGACCCGCACCCGTCCACGTCCTCGTCCGGTAGAAGCCTTTTCAAAGGCTTCCGTATCGGCGGCCTGGGGATGACCGTAGTCATCATCGCTTTCGTGGTGGCCGTTATTTTCGCGGCCAACCAGAACGACTTTGTGGGTTGGGTAGTTGCGGTGGTCGCCTTCGGTTGGCTCGCGCTCGCCGCGTTCGTGGTGTTCAGCATTCGAAGGGCTGCGAAGCGCGCCGGAGCTAAATTGAGCGAAGCGCAAGCCGCATTCAACTCGGCAACCGGCCGCGCGCCGTCGTCGTCCTCGGCTGACAGCGGCGGCACCCGCGTTGTCGCGGAACGCAGCCAGGCCGATGAGGTACGGGACCTCAAGCTGGACCACTCCTTCAAGATTGTCCAGGTGCAGGTGCGCGTTGTGGATGAGGAACGTGCCAAGGGTGCAGCGGCAAACCAGGACACCATCAACCGCGCGTTGGAAACCATAGCGATCACGGCAACCAATGCCCGGGACATGATCAAGTCCTCAGGTGGCTCGGACGAGCCCGTGGCCGGCACCATCATCGACTAGAGTAGACCGGGTGAGTACGGCATTGAAGAAGGACTTCCTTCGCATCGCATCGGTCAACGTCAATGGCCTTCGGGCTGCCTACAAGAACGGCATGGCGGAATGGCTGGAGCCACGCGAAGTAGACATCCTCTGCCTGCAGGAAGTGCGCGCTCCTGATGCCATCGTCAACACGCTGATCGGCGAAGGCTGGTACATCCTCCACGCTGAGGCTGAGGCAAAGGGCCGCGCAGGGGTTGCCATTGCTTCCCGCGAAGAACCCACGGCCACCCGGATCGGGATCGGCGATGACTACTTCGCAACCGCGGGCCGCTGGGTTGAAGCGGATTTCTCCGTCAGGAACACCGCAGGCGAATACTCCACGTTGTCCGTGGTCAGCGCTTACGTTCACTCGGGTGAGGCAGGCACGCCCAAGCAGGATGACAAGTACCGCTTCCTGGACGCCATGACCACCCGTCTTCCCGAGCTGGCCAAGCACAGCGATCACGCGCTGGTAGTGGGCGACCTCAACGTCGGGCACACTGAACTGGACATCAAGAACTGGAAGGGCAACGTCAAGCGTGCCGGTTTCCTGCCAGAGGAGCGCGCTTATTTTGACCGCTTCCTGGGTGAAGAAATTGGATGGAGGGATGTCCACAGGGGCCTGGCAGGAAATGTCGCCGGCCCCTACACCTGGTGGTCCCAGCGCGGAAAGGCCTTTGACACTGACACAGGCTGGCGCATCGACTACCACCTGGCTACTCCCGGACTTGCAGCAGCCGCGTTCTCGGCTGTCGTGGACCGGGCGCCTTCGTGGGACACCCGCTTCTCCGACCATGCACCGCTGGTAGTGGACTACCGGCTCTAAGCTTCACGAAAGTATTGCTCAATGACTAGCTCCATCACGACTGAAACCGGCACCCCAGCCGCCACACTGCCCAGCGGGAGTACCGTGACCTCCACCAAGCTTGCCGTTGGCGCCAAGCAGCGCGTCCTTTCAGGCATGCAGCCCTCGGCTGACTCCCTGCACCTTGGCAACTATCTTGGCGCTTTGGTCAACTGGGTTCGTATGCAGGACGAGTACGATGCTGTCTTCTTCATTCCGGATTTGCACGCCATCACCGTTCCGCAGGATCCTGCCGAGCTCGCCCGCCGCACCAGGGTCACTGCCGCCCAGTACATTGCCGGTGGCGTGGACGTGCAGAAGTGCACACTGTTCGTGCAATCTCAGGTCCCCGAGCACGCCCAGCTTGCCTGGGTACTGAACTGCATCACGGGCATGGGTGAAGCCGGCCGCATGACGCAGTTCAAGGACAAGGCACAGAAGCAAGGCTCGGACCACGCAAGCGTCGGCCTGTTCACTTACCCCATCCTGCAGGCTGCAGACATCCTGCTCTATCAGCCGCACGGCGTACCCGTGGGCGAAGACCAGCGCCAGCACGTGGAGCTCAGTCGGGACCTCGCCAACCGCTTCAACAGCCGTTTCGGCGAGACCTTCCAGGTGCCCGAGCCCTTCATCCAGAAGGAATCGGCAAAGATCTACGATCTCCAGAACCCCACGGCCAAGATGTCCAAGTCTGCTGAATCGCCCGCGGGCCTCATCAACTTGCTGGACGACCCCAAGACGGTGGCAAAGCGCATCAAATCCGCCGTCACAGACACTGAGACCGAGATCCGCTACGATCGCGAGACCAAGCCCGGGGTCTCCAACTTGCTCACCATCTACTCGGCTATCAGCGGCACTCCGGTGGAGAAGATCGTGGCCGATTACCAAGGCAAGATGTATGGGCACCTGAAGGTAGACCTCGCCGAGCTCGTCTCCGGACACCTCGCACCCATTCGTGAGCGCGCCAACGAACTCCTGGCAGACCCTGCCGAACTCGACCGGTTGCTGGCTCACGGTGCGGATAAAGCGCGTGAGATCGCCTCGGCGACGCTCGCCGATGTCTACTCCAAGGTAGGCTTCCTGCCGTACCGCGGGGATGCCTACCGCAGCGAGCAAGGAGTCCGCTAAGTTCATGTGCGCAGCTGGCCAGCTCAACGTCAAGACCGATACCCTTCAAGGCGTCGGTCGGGACGAATCGCGCCAGCCCGCTGTCACCGGCACCGACTGCGGTGCCGGTGACACCATGTGCGTTGGCGTGATCCTCGGCTTCCCGCCGGAGGTTGCGCGGGAACTGCAGGCCTGGCGGGCATCCTTTGGCGATCCCATGGCCGAGGTCATCCCTGCCCACATCACGCTCATCACCACAACGCCAACGCAGGACTGGGAAGCCACAAGGGACCACGTGCGCGAGGTTGCCCGCTCACAGGAACCATTCACCATCACCATCTCCGGGACCGGTTCGTTCAGACCCGTTTCGCCCGTGGTTTTCGTCAACGTCGAAGAAGGCTTTGAAGAGTGCGTGCAACTGCACGAAAAGCTCCAGACGGGTCCGCTTGAGCGTTTGCTTCCCTTCCCGTACCACCCGCATGTCACAGTGGCCCATGATGTCGCCAAGGAAAATCTGGACGAGGCCGAAACGGTCCTGAGAGATTACCGGGCAACCTTCCCAGTGGTTAGCATGGGACTTTACGAGCACGACACCAATGGAATTTGGCAGCTACGGGAAGAGCTCGACTTTGGCGGCGACACTGACGAAACGCAGCAGGCGGAATCAACATCCACCGGCGGGAAGTCCTCCGCTGCCAACTGAGCTGGCAAAGCTAAAACTTCAACTTCTTCACAAGCGGCAGGACTGGGGCCATGTCAAGCGTGCCGGAGAAGGCCTGCCGAAGAGGGCCGGAGCCCTTCTCGCCGTCCTGCTCGCAAGGCTGAACACTAACCGGGCCATGCGCTCCTTCCAGAACTACACCCGGCAGCATGGGCCTCTCCTAAGTGCCGGCATCGGCTTCAATATGTTCTTCTCCGTCACAGGTCTCCTCACCACGGGTTTCGCCATCGCCGGAATCGTCCTGGGAGGCAACCCGGTTCTCGAAGACGCCGTCATTCGCAGCGTGGCCTCTGCAGCTCCGGGACTCCTCCAGGTAAATGGCGGCGAGGGACTGGTTGATCCGCAAACGCTGCTCAATCCCTCAGGGCTTGGATGGACAGCGGTCATCGCGGCTGCGGTAACCATCTTCACGTCCCTTGGGTGGATTGCCAGTGTCAGGGAAGGCCTGCGGGGCGTGATGGATGCTGATCCGCTCAAGCGCAGCCCCATCCTGCAGAAACTTGTTGACGCCGGCACCCTCCTGCTCCTTGGCGTGATCCTCGTGGTCAGTGCTGGCGCATCTCTGATCTTTGGCACGGCCGCTGCCTGGATCTTCGACCTCCTTCGATTGGACGAAGCAGTTGCGGGGCCTGTGGCGGCCGTGGTCAAGGTCGTCGTCCCCCTCCTGCTGAACTGCGCGACGGCGGCCGTGTTGTTCCATATCGCCGGTGGCCTCAAGCTGGGGCGCCGGGCATTCATCGAAGGCGTTGCGCTGGCCGGTATCGGGACCACCGTGCTTCAGCTATTCAGTACCGAACTCCTCGCCCGGGCGGGACAGAACCCTGTCCTCGCCTCGTTCGCCATCATCATCGGCCTTCTGATCTGGTTCAACCTGGTAAGCCAGGTGTATCTTGTTTCGGCTTCGTGGGCCGCTATCCGCGAGGCTGACCTGCAGGCAGGGGAGACCCCGCACAAGAAGATCCTCGGTTCACGCCGCACAACGCCCCAGACGTAAGAGTTGTTTTCTTCCAGGAGGTTTCATGAACAACCAGTTGTGGATCGCTTGCCTCCTGGGAACCGCTGCAGGGCTGGTGGTTGGCCAGCTCGTTTTCAACTCTCCCTTTGTGGGGATCCTGATTGGCCTCGGCTTGGGCGCCTTGGTTGGAGCGGCCCTAGGACCCCGCCGCGAATAAGCAACGCGGGGATCCTTCTATGGTTGTCAAGGGTGGCGTGGGTCCGTGTTTGTGGCGTTAAGGGTTCGGTAGGTCCGTCGGGCGAGATAGCGTTTCACGCACCGGCGGATCTCCTTTTTGGTTCGTCCTTCGGCTTGTCGTTTGTGGACGTATCCGATGGTGGCCGGGTCGAAGGTCATTCTGCTCAGGGCGACCATGTGCAGGGCTTTGTTCAGGGTTCTGTCGCCGCCGCGGTTGAGTCTGTGCCGGACGGTGTTGCCGGAGGACGCCGGAATCGGGTTGACCCCGGCTAGGGACGCGAAGGCTGCTTCTGAGCGGATCCGTCCGTGGTGGGACCAGGCGGTAAGGCAGATGGCGGCAGTGACGGGACCGAAGCCTGGTTCCTGCAGGAGCGGGGCGGCTTCGCTTATTTGGACCAGTTCTGTGATTTGGCGGTTGTTGGTTTTGATGTCCGCGTCGAGCTCGCTGATGCGTTTGGCTAGCCGGACCCCTTCGGACCGGGCGACGGTCAGTGCCAGTGGTTCCTCCCGGGAACGCCACCGGGACGCCTCGGCGATCTGTGCTCCGGTCAGGGGTTTGCGGGCATCCAGGCCGAGGTCGTTTACGCGCAGGAGGGCGGTCAAGGCGTTGACCGCCCGGGTGCGGTCGGTGGTCATGGCTTCCCGTGCGCAGACCAGGATCCGCAAGGCGGCGCGGACCCCTTCGTTCAGCCGTGGCCGGCGCAGCTGCTGCTCATCCAAGGGCAGAACGGCTGCGGCGATCCGGTGCGCGTCGAGCGGATCGGATTTACCGGTTCCCTGACGTGCATCCATGCGCGCGGCTTCGGCGACCTCGTAGCCGGCGGCGCCGACCGCGCCGGCCAACAGGGCGCCGTAGGACGCGGCTCCTTCAACGACCCATAAGGCAGCCAGGTCAGCGCCGGTGTGGCGCGCGACCCAGGCGATGGCACGGTTGATGCCTGCCCCGGTGGTCGGGAAGGCCCGGGTGGCAATCAATTCGCCGGTGCCTGCGGTGATGATGGCGTAGACATGGTTTTTGGCGTGCGTGTCGACGCCGACGACAAAAGGACGGGAATGCGCGACGATAGTCATGGCGGTTCTGGCGTCTTCCTCTATTCGCGGATGTGGTCAGGGCCGTAAAACGGCCGGTACCGGTCCCGGGTAGAGGTCACTTCGGAACAACACTGTGACGAGTCACGCTTGAGGGCGGACAACCTTCTGATCAAGTTACCGAGGTGGGCCGGGCGGTACCGGCCGCTCCACCCCGCGGACGGACAGATCCCACTCAAAGGCACCCTCTACAGGGCCAGTCACTTACAGAGTCACACCCGCGAGGCAGAACGACTACTACCACTCTGCCAGCCAGTCCCAGACCAGCCACCCCAATCCTCACAGTCACTTACGGCCCATCCTGGGGCGGATTATGGGCCGTAAGTGACCCCGGGTTGCTATCAGTCTGGCTAGGGTGCCCGGACGAGACCTTCCCACGCAACGGTCCAGTCAGCTGGGAAACCTGGTGCGTGGCGGGCCGGTCCGTTGTCCCAGCCAGCTGCCATAAGCGCCACGGCGGCCAGGAGCCCACCATTCCCGGGCAAGTAGAGCGGCAACGAGTCCGTTTGGCGGTTGTGTCCATTAGGCAGGACGGTGTTTTTCCCGGCGTCCAGCAGCAGGGCATCGACTGCGGCCTCAGGATCCTCGAGCCGGGCGGCGGTCATTGCCATTACGGGATAGTCCCAACCCCAGGTACTGCCCCAATCCCAGTCCGTCAGGACATCCGACAGGGTAGCGCGCATGATGTCCGCATCAATCAAGTCCGTCAGAGGCAGGACGCCAAGCGCGCACAGCATCGAAGGGTGGTCCGTGCGGATGGTGAAGGGCTCCACGTCGATGGCGGCGTAGACGCCATTTACCACACGTGGCTTCACCAAAGCGTCCGCAACGTCAGTCCACGCTTCCACGGGTTCCAGACCGAGACGTTCCCGCCACGCAGCCGCCGTACGAAGAGCCCACTGCCAGTAGGCCAACTCAAACGTGGGATTGGTGACCTTGGCCCGGATGGAGCCGTAGCTTTCCTGTGCCGGAATCAATGGAGGCCCCAGTTCGAACCCTCGGGAAGTGGGATGTGCGAAGTCGGCCATGAATGCCGCTGACTCAAAAACGATCTCCGAAAATTCTTTCAGCACTTCATGGCTGGGATTTGCCCGGTACACAAGCTCGGCCAAGTGAATGGGGTGTGGCTGCTGCCATATGAGGAATGTCCCGATGGGACTTGGGCTTTCCCGGCCGTCCGGTCCGACCTGCTTGGGCCAGCGGACGCCGTCGAATCTCTGCGCCTTTGCGGTTTGACGGGAGGTTTCCAGCGCTGTGGAGTACCACCGTAGCGATGGCAGGAGCAGATCCGCACGGTTCCAGTGCGCGAAGTGGGCGGCGTGCCACCAGTGCATTTCCAAATGGAAGCGGCCTCGCCAGGAGTTGCAGACAAGACCCGTTTCCTGGGGCGGTAACGAGCCCGAGCAGTTGACCGCGGTCAGGTATTGCGAGAGGACAATACGGCGTTCCAGCTCCTTGGCCCGGGGATCATCGGTCGCGTCGAGCTCGATCGCCCCTCCGGAGGACCAGAATTCGGGCCAATGGGCCTCGGAAGCTGCGGCCACGCTACGGGCAGGTGAAAGCTCGACGCCGGGGCCTGGTTCTGGAGCGCTGCCCACCGCCGTTGCCACCTGGCCTCGAATGGAGGCGCCTCGCGGGATACAGCCGCCATCTCCTGCGGAAACGAAGGCAACGGAGAAGTCGAGAACGAGGGGGTTTGCCTGTCCGCGGCGGGGCGCAATGCGGAGGTCGTGTGTTCCGGTTTGCTCCACGTCAAGGTCATGCCCCGTAACCACCACCTGATAGCGGGAGTCGTCCAGTTCCCGGAGTGCGGTCCACTGGGTGGAACCCCTGTGCTGATGGGATGGCGTTGGTTGTCCGAGCGAGGTGGTGTGGGCGTCCGGACTATTCCAGTCAGCCGCGTCATGCCACGCCTCGGAGCCGTAGGGGAAGCCGATGCCGACAATCAGGCCGGCCCCTAATGCTGGCGACTCGACGCGGAAGCCGAGCTCGTCGCGGTCGGGATGGCACGCCGTCGTGACCTTGACTGGGTGTCCGGCCAAGGTGAAGCGGCTGGTAACTACTCCCGACCACAAATCGAGTGTTTGTTCGGTGTCGGTGATCTCAGCCTCAAGGATGGAGCGCGCCGTGCCATGCTCCAGCCAGCGGAAGCCGATGCGCCCCAAGTCCAGGCGATGCGGGTTTGCCCGCAACCACGTTTCGGCCAAGGACGTGTCAGTTTCGCGGTCGTTGACGATGTCACCCACCATGTCCACGTAGGGCACAGGCCCTCGGGGTGAATCGTAGAGGACTGTAGAGCCTGCGAGGTCGGAGGGTTGGGCGGGCGGTGTGGAGTGCCACCCCCATTGGGCCTGGGTGCCGAGGAGTGTTCCAGGGGGCAGATCGTCCCGGGCTCCCACGGGGTAGGCCTCCGGCATGGTTTGAAGGCCAGTGAGGTCCATGGTGAACGCGAACTCGCCGTTGCCCACGGTCACTGGACTCCTGGGGTCAAGGCGGCTCTGGTGCACGTTGTGCCGCTGGGCGAGAGCCTTACGGTCAATTTTTTCGGTGTTGGTCACTGTTGTCCGGGTTGGGGATGCCGGCCCTGGTGGGATTGCGTTTTGGCTCTGCACTCCGCGCCTTTCTGGGGGTGTCTCACGTCCACTGAAATAGTTCATGCTCATAACTATTGACGAGCATAGACCCTCTTGATACGTTTCAGGAACCGTTTTCTGAGAATGAAAGAAGCTTACCCAATGGCGCGTAAATCTCTTCGAACCATCCAAAAGTCACTAGCCTTCGTGGCCGCTGTGGGCATGCTTGGCCTCACCGCGGGGTGTTCCGCTCCTACATCCGACAAACCCGACGACGGACCGGTGGAGATCCGGTTTTCCTGGTGGGGCAACGCAGGCAGGGCGGAGCTGACCACCAAAGCCATCAAGGAGTTCGAGGCGGCCAACCCCAATATCAAGGTGAAGCCTGAATATGGGGACATCGGTGGCTACTTCGACAAGCTGGCTACCCAGGTGGCGGCCAATGACGCCCCGGACGTCATCACCATGGGCGGGGCATACCCGGCCGAGTATGCAAACCGCGGGGCACTGCTAGACCTGTCAAAGGTCAAGGGCTCACTGGATCTGTCCGCCATGGATCAAGGTGCCCTGGAGAATGGCCAAGTCCAAGGTAAGCAGTACGGGGTCTCTACGGGAGCCAATGCCTTGGCAATCGTCGTGAACCCGGCCGTCTTCCAAGCTGCCGGCGTCGCGCTTCCGGACGATAGTAAATGGTCCTGGGAGGACTTCGCCAGGATCGCAGGCGACATCACGGCCAAGAGCCCTAAAGGCACTTATGGAACAGCGACTGTCCTCACGCACGATTCCCTGGACGCCTATGCCCGCCAGCGCGGCAAGTCCCTTTACACCCAGGACGGCCAGCTCGGCCTGGATAAGGACACGGTGCAGGCCTACTTCGACTACTCCCTGAAGCTCAGCGAGTCAGGAGCTGCACCCAGTGCTTCCGAGACGGTGGAGAAGCTCAACGTCAGCACTGAGCAGACACTCATGGGTATGGGCCAGGCGGGCATGATGCTCACGTGGAGCAACTCGCTATCCGCGCTGAGCAAGGCCTCCGGAGCAGACCTGAAACTACTCAAGCTCCCGGGCGAGTCGCCCACGCCGGGCATTTGGCTTCAGTCATCGCAGTTCTATACCATCTCCGCGCGCAGCAAGCATACGGATGCCGCTGCCAAGCTGGTCAGTTTCCTCGTGAACAATGAGGCCGCAGCCAAGATCATCCAGAGCGACCGCGGGGTCCCCAGCAATGCAGGAATGCGCACGGCCATCCAGGACCTGTTGACGCCCCAGGGCAAGGTTGAGGCCGCCTATATCGACCAGATCGGCAAGATGGATTTCGCCCCCACCTACATTGGCCCCACGGGCTCCACGGCAGTCTCCGAGATTACGGCGCGCATCAACACGGATGTCCTCTTCAAGCGACTGACGCCGGAGAAGGCCGCCGAGCAGTGGCTTAGTGAGAGCAAAGCGGCCATCGGGAAATAGGCGAACGCCAACGCGGGGTCACTTAGGGCCCTTACCAAGGGGAAACATGGGCCCTAAGTGACCCCGGGTTGCTTCAGTGGGCGTCGCGGACCTCCAGATACGGATCGGCCCAGGCGCTGATGATCCGTGCCACCCGGGCGGCCTGTCCCCTGCCCGTCAGGAGGTGCTCACTGCCCTCCAGCGAAATGAAGCTACGGGGATGCCGCGCGGTACGGAAGATCTCGCTGGCGTTGTCGATGCCCACGGTGTTGTCGGTGGGGGAGTGCATCACCATCAACGGCTTGTGGAGGGTGCGGATGCAGTCGCGCAGGTCAGCGCGTTCCACGTCCTCCACAAAGTGCCGGCGGATTTCCATGGGCCTGCCGCCCAGGTCAACCACGGCGCTGCCGTCGCGCAGGATGGAGTCGATTTCGGCGTCGAACATGTGCTCAACGTGTTTTGGCTCGTAAGGCGCGCCCACGGTCACCACGGCGTTCAGTCCGGGGATGTCGCGCGCAGCAGCCAGTACAGCAGCTCCGCCAAACGAGTGGCCCACCAGCAAGGAGATCTCCCTGCCCTGCTCCCGCATGAACTCCGCAGCGAGGATGGTGTCAGCCACCTTGACGCTGAATGAACCCGCGGACCATTCCCCGGCAGAGCCGCCCAGGCCAAGGTTGTCGAACCGGAGCATGCCCACACCCTGCTCCGCGAGCCCTTTGCAGATCCGTGCAGCGGCGGGGCTGTCTTTGCCCAGGGTCAGGCCGTGCGAGTACACGCCCCAGCCACGGACAGGGCCCTCAGGCACGTCTACGATGCCGGCCAAGGCGTCGCCTGTACTTCCGGTGAAAGTGATCTTCTCAGGGCGTGACACGTTGGTCTCCTTGTATTTACGAGGCCCGGTTCAGGGAACGGTGCCGAAGATTAACGACGACGGCGCCACTCACCAACAGTGGTGAGCGGCGCCGTCGTCGTGCTGTCCTTGAGTACCTCAGTGGTCCTGGTGAACTAGATCTTGCGGGCCAGGATGGCCTGCTTGACCTCGGCGATTGCCTGGGTAACCTGGATGCCGCGGGGGCATGCTTCCGAGCAGTTGAAGGTGGTGCGGCAACGCCACACGCCTTCTTTGTCGTTCAGGATTTCCAAGCGCATGTCGCCGGCGTCATCACGGGAATCGAAGATGAAGCGGTGTGCATTGACGATTGCGGCCGGACCAAAGTACTGGCCGTCGGTCCAGAAGACCGGGCATGACGAGGTGCAGGCTGCGCACAGGATGCACTTGGTGGTGTCGTCGAAGCGCTCACGGTCCTCAACGGACTGCAGGCGTTCCTTGGTGGGCTCGTGGCCCTTGTTGATCAGGAACGGCATGACTTCGCGGAAGGACTGGAAGAAGGGTTCCATGTCCACGATCAGGTCCTTCTCCACGGGGAGGCCCTTGATCGGCTCGACTGTGATGGGCTTGGTGGTGTCCAGGTCCTTCAGCAGCGTCTTGCAGGCGAGGCGGTTGCGGCCGTTGATGCGCATGGCATCCGAACCACAGACACCGTGTGCGCAGGAGCGGCGGAAGGAAACGCTGCCGTCGATCTCCCACTTGACCTTGTGGAGGGCATCCAGGACGCGGTCCGTGCCGTACATGGTCAGCTTGTAGTCGTCCCAGCGTGCTTCGTCCGAGATCTCGGGGTCGTAGCGGCGAACGCGGAGCGTGATGTGGAAGGTGGGAATTTCACCGTCGCCCGCAACGCTTGCCGGGAGCTCGATTTTGGAAGCGGGCTCTGCCATTTCGGTCGTCATTAGTACTTACGCTCCATCGGCTCGTAACGGGTGAAGATGACGGGCTTCGTCTCGAGACGGATGCCCGCAACAGATTCCGCCGAGGAGTCGACGGTGACGGAGTTGTCCAGGTAAGCCATGGAGTGCTTCATGAACTTTTCGTCATTGCGGTCCGGGAAGTCCTCGCGGTAGTGGCCACCACGCGACTCTTCACGGTGCAGCGCACCGACTGTCATGACCTTGGCCATGTCCAGCAGGAAGCCGAGCTCCACGGCTTCCAGGAGGTCCAGGTTGAAGCGCTTGCCCTTGTCCTGGACCGTGACGTTCTTATAGCGCTCTTCGAAGGAAGCGATGTCGCTAAGAACCTGCTCCAGGGACTCCTTGGTACGGAACACCTGCATGTTCGCATCCATGGTGTCCTGGAGTTCCTTGCGGATCTGGGCAACACGCTCGGTGCCGTTGCCGTTGAGCAGGCCCTCCAGGATGCCGCGGGTCATTGCTTCCGGGTCCTCCGGCAGCTCGACGAAGTCGGCTGTCTTGGAGTACTCCGCAGCGGCGATGCCGGCGCGCTTGCCGAAGACGTTGATGTCCAGGAGCGAGTTGGTGCCGAGCCGGTTCGAGCCGTGCACGGAAACACAGGCAACTTCACCGGCTGCGTAGAGGCCCGGCACGATCGTGTCGTTGTCCTGCAGCACCTCGGTGGTGATGTTGGTGGGGATGCCGCCCATGGCGTAGTGCGCGGTGGGGAACACGGGGACAGGATCGGTGAACGGCTCAACACCCAGGTAGGTGCGTGCGAACTCCGTGATGTCCGGAAGCTTGGCCTCGATGTGGGCCGGTTCAAGGTGGGTCAGGTCCAGGAGGACATAATCCTTGTTTGGACCACAACCACGGCCCTCACGCACTTCGTTCGCCATGGCACGGGCCACGATGTCACGGGGTGCAAGGTCCTTGATGGTGGGGGCGTAACGCTCCATGAAGCGCTCACCCTCAGAGTTACGAAGGATGGCACCCTCACCACGTGCGCCCTCGGTGAGGAGGATGCCCAGGCCTGCGAGGCCGGTCGGGTGGAACTGGAAGAATTCCATGTCTTCCAGGGGGATGCCGCGGCGGAATGCGATGCCCATGCCGTCGCCCGTGAGGGTGTGGGCGTTGGAGGTCGTCTTGAAGACCTTGCCGGCACCACCGGAAGCGAACACTACGGACTTGGCCTGGAAAACGTGCAGTTCGCCGGAAGCAAGATCGTAGGAGACTACGCCGGCGACACGCTTCTGCTTGTACGGGGTACCGTCTTCGCGTACTGCGTCTTCTTCGACGATCAGCAGGTCAAGGACGTAGTACTCGTTGTAGAACTCAACGTTGTGCTTGACGCAGTTTTGGTACAGCGTCTGCAGGATCATGTGGCCAGTGCGGTCGGCAGCGTAGCAAGCACGGCGGACAGGAGCCTTGCCGTGGTCGCGGGTGTGGCCACCAAAGCGGCGCTGGTCGATCCGGCCTTCGGGCGTGCGGTTGAACGGCAGACCCATCTTCTCCAGGTCCAGCACGGCGTCGATGGCTTCCTTCGCCATGACCTCGGCTGCGTCCTGGTCAACCAGGTAGTCGCCACCCTTGATCGTGTCAAAGGTGTGCCACTCCCAGTTGTCTTCTTCGACGTTGGCCAGTGCTGCACACATGCCACCCTGGGCTGCACCAGTGTGCGAGCGGGTGGGGTAGAGCTTGGTCAGTACCGCTGTGCGTGCGCGCTGACCGGATTCGATCGCGGCGCGCATGCCGGCGCCACCTGCACCGACAATGACGACGTCGTACTTATGGACCTGCATACCAGATGCTCTCTCTTTCAAAAATTCAGATGGTCGGCGGAGGCTGTTCCGCTAAGTCAGGCGCAACCGGTTCCCTGCAGGGCCGGCCGGCTGCGCCAGGAAGCCGCTACGGGGCCGGGCAGAAGCCGCCAGGCAGCTGAACGCCGTCGACGACGGGGCACGGGTTGAACGTGAAGATCACCAGTGTGCCGAGAATGATGATGACAGCCGTGGCTGCATAGAGGACTACCTTGAGCCAGAAGCGCGTGGAGTCCTTCTCCGCGTAGTCGTTGATGATGGTGCGGACGCCGTTGGTTCCGTGCAGCATGGCAAGCCAGAGCATGGCGAGGTCCCAGAACTGCCAGAAGGGATCTGCCCACTTACCGGCAACGAAACCGAAGTCGATGGCGTGGATACCCTCACCCACGAGCAGGTTCACGAAGAGGTGGCCGAAGATCAGCACCACCAGGACGATGCCGGAGAGGCGCATGAAGAGCCAGGCGATCATCTCGAAGTTGCCACGGCTGGAGCCGGTGCGGTTGTACTTCGGAGCAATCTTGCCCGAACCGATTTTTCCGCTGCGGGGGGATTCGATCGTTGTCATGGTCTAGTGGCCTCCCAGCGCGAGGGAAAGGTGGCGGATAGCGAAGCCGGCGAACGTGACCAGCCACAGCGCAAGCACGATCCACAGCATTTGGCGCTGGTACTTCGCGCCCTTCTTCCAGAAGTCGATGGCGATCACACGAAGGCCGTTGAAGGCGTGGAAGATGATCGCAGCGACCAGGCCCGTTTCACCCAGGGCCATGAGGGGGTTCTTGTAAGCACCAATGACGGCCGTGTAGGCCTCAGGGGACACGCGCACCAATGAGGTGTCCAACACATGGACCAACAAGAAGAAAAAGATCACTACACCGGTAATACGGTGTCCAACCCAGGACCACATGCCTTCACGGCCGCGGTACAAGGTGCCAGCTGGTTTTGTCGGCACTGATTAAACCTTCCTGCAACACAGCGGCGCTGGCATGGGATCCATGCGGGGGGAACGCCTGCTGCGAGAGCACTCGTAGCTCACGCCTAAATCTAGGCTTCGCTACCAGCTTATTCAATTTAGGACGCGCTTCTCTGGTTGTTAATTCCATGTTTCCTGCCCGTATTTCGGCGATTTTCCGTGCTTCGTGAGACGAAGGCCACATGCGCGGCGGCCTGCGGGGCTTCGCCGCCGCGTCGGATAAAGTGTTGCGGTGAGTACAGAAGACGCGACATTCCCGGAATCTCCCTTGAACCGCTTCCACGCGGTTATTCCGGCGGGCGGTGTGGGGACCCGGCTGTGGCCACTCTCGCGTGCCGCTGCGCCCAAGTTCCTCCACGACCTGACCGGCTCCGGCAGCACGTTGTTGAGGGCCACGTATGACCGCCTTGAGCCGCTGGCCGGCGAGCGGGTGCTCGTTGTGACCGGCGAGGCACACCGCGCCGCTGTATGCCGACAGCTCCCCGAGGTGGGCGATGACGAGTTGGTGCTCGAGAGCGAGCCCAAGGATTCCGGTGCTGCCATCGGATTGGCCGCCGCGATTCTCCACCGCCGCGACCCGGAGACCATCATGGGTTCGTTCGCAGCGGACCAGGTGATCAGCCCTGACGACCTCTTCCAGGACACTGTGCGCGAGGCAATTTACACCGCTGCCACGGGCAAGATCGTCACGATCGGCATCAAGCCCACGCACCCCTCCACCGGTTTCGGCTACATCCGCTCCGGTGAAGCGCTGAACGTGGAAGGCGCTCCGAACGCGCTTGCCGTGGCTGAGTTTGTTGAGAAGCCCAGCCAGGAAGTTGCCAACAAATATGTAGAAGCAGGGGACTATGTCTGGAACGCAGGCATGTTCGTGGCTCCCGTAGCGCTCATGCTCCAGCACCTCGAAGCGAACCAGCCGGAGTTGTTCAAGGGCCTTCAGGAAATTGCCGAAGCCTGGGACACCCCCCAGCGTGCTGAAGTTACCGCCCGTGTTTGGCCCACACTGCCCAAGATTGCGATCGACTACGCGGTTGCCGAGCCGGCAGCGGCAGCCGGCGATGTCGCCGTCGTGCCTGGTACTTTCCGCTGGGACGACGTCGGCGACTTTGCCGCAATCGGCCGCCTGAACAACGCGGGCGACGTCGATGAAGTCACCGTTCTTGGCGAAGGTGCCCGCGTGTTTGCCGAGAATGCAAGCGGCGTAGTGGTGTCCGATACCAAGCGCGTTATTGCCCTCATCGGCATCAAGGACGTGGTCATCGTGGACACGCCCGACGCCCTCCTGGTGACTACCAAGGAACATGCACAGCTGGTCAAGGGCACTGTTGACGCCCTGAAAGCCAGCGGCGACACGGACGTCCTGTAGCAATCGCTTATACCGTGAGCCACCTCTTTGGTTGTCCTACGTCTGAACGCAGCGTAACCAAGAGGTGGCTTTCGTTCTTCGGAGGCCGTGGATGGCTAGAGTTGTGACGTGCGCAATTACACGACTGAAACCGAGCCGACACCCGTTGTAAGCCCGTGGGTGGATGAGCTGCTGCCTGGACTCATCGATTTCAGGCGGGACCTGCACGCGCACCCTGAACTCTCCTTCAAGGAATTCCGCACCACCGACAAACTCGTGGAGCGGCTCGAAGCTGCCGGCTTGCAGCCGCGCCGCCTTGACGGAACCGGACTGACGGTTGACGTGGGCGAAGGTCCTATTGCCACTGCACTGCGTGGTGACATCGACGCCTTGCCCATCATCGAGGAAACGGGTCTGCCGTTCGCTTCGAAGAACCACGGCGTCACCCATGCCTGCGGGCATGACGTCCACACCACCACCATGCTCGGCATTGCCTTGGTGCTGCAGCGGATGCACAAGAACACCCCGCTGGGCGGAACTGTCCGCATCATCTTCCAGCCGGCCGAGGAGACCATGCCGGGCGGTGCTTTGTCCTGCATCGAGCAGGGCGTGCTGGAGGGCGTTCCCCGGATCCTTGCGTTGCACTGCGATCCCAGGATCAACGTCGGCAAGATCGGCACCCGGATCGGGGCCATCACCTCGGCGTCGGACACCATCAAGATCGAGCTCACGGGCCGCGGAGGCCACACGTCCAGGCCGCACCTGACGGAAGACCTGGTCTTTGCCCTGGCGCAAATTGCGGTCAACGTACCCGCAGTGCTCTCCCGTCGCGTGGATGTCCGCAGCGGAGTGTCAGTGGTGTGGGGCCAGATCTCGGCAGGTTCCGCACCCAACGCCATCCCGGGCACTGGCTACATGGCGGGCACCATGCGTTGCCTTGACCGCGATGCCTGGCACAGTGCCGGGGAGTTGCTGGACGACGTCGTGAAGCAGGTTGCCGCTCCTTACGGCGTGGACGTGCACTTGGAGCACACCCGCGGCGTTCCTCCCGTGGTCAACTCGGAGCACGAGACGGCCCTCATTGAAGCGGCGGCGCGGGCCGAACTCGGTGAGCACGCCGTCGTCCTGACGCCCCAGTCCATGGGTGGCGAAGACTTTGCATGGTTCCTCGCCGACCTCCCGGGCGCCATGATGCGGCTCGGCACACACACGCCCGGCGGCGAGGAATATGATCTCCATCGTGGCGACTTCATTGTGGATGAACGCGCCCTTGGCTACGCCATTCGTGTCCTGACGGCGGCCGCGCTCCGCACCATCCGGGACCTCCAGGAGTAAACCCAACTAAGTCGCAGTTAAGCCCGTTTTGAGCTCTCAAAACGCGCTTAACTGCGACTCAGTTGGGTGCCAGTACCGCTAGATGAGTTGTGCACAATTGAATTGTGCACTATCGTTTTATTCATGAGTGATGCACCCCGCCTCCGCCATCAGGTCTGCTTTGCGTTGTATTCAGCGTCCAAGGCCGCGACGGCGGTCTACCGCCCCGTGCTGGACGAGTTGGGCCTTACCTATCCGCAGTACCTGGTGATGCTGGTCCTGTGGGAGCAGGAACCGCGCAGCGTCCGTGAACTTGGCGCCGAACTCGGGCTCGACTCCGGCACGTTGTCGCCCCTCCTGAAGCGCCTTGAGGCGCTGGGTCTCGTAGAGCGCCACCGTTCCGTCGAGGACGAACGTCGGGTGGATGTTGTCCTGACCGACGCCGGCAGGGAGTTGAGCACGCGCGCCCAGGCTGTCCCCAAGCGTCTCGCGGAGGCCGCCGGCCTGTCCCCGGACGAGATTGGGCAACTGCATGCGACGCTCTGCAAACTCACTGCGGCACTGCAGAAGTCACTCTGAGAATTTTTCCAAGCCACACAAGCCCACTGATTTCCAAGAGAAAAGGAAGATTCGTGAAGACTCTTTACACTGCCGAGGCTTTGGCCTCCGGCGAAGGCCGCGATGGCAACGCCCGCACCAACGACGGCAAACTCGACGTCGCCCTCGCCAGCCCGGTCGAGCTTGGCGGCAACGGCCAGGGCACCAATCCCGAGCAGTTGTTCGCCGCCGGCTACGCGGCATGCTTCCACTCCGCACTGCGCCTGGTGGGCCGCAAGGAACGCGTTGACCTCAGCGATTCCGCCGTTGCCGCCAAGGTCCACTTCGGTGCACTCACTGACCGCGAGGGTTACGGCCTGGCCGCCGAGCTTGAGATCGCCCTGCCCGCCTTGGATCGTGATACCGCGGAGGAACTGATGGCCAAAGCACACCAGATCTGTCCCTATTCCAACGCCACCCGCGGCAACATGGCCGTTGACCTCAAGCTCGTGGAGTTTGCAGCATGAGCACTGCAACAACCGTCCTGCCGACGGAAACCCGGGAAATTCAGCTCTCCTCGCGTCCCGTCGGCCGCCCAACGTCGGAGAACTTCCGTCTGGCCGCCTCCGTGCTGCCGGACCTTCAGGACGGGCAGATCCTGGTCCGGAACCAGTTCATGTCCGTAGATCCCTATATGCGCGGACGGATGAATGACGTCAAGTCCTACTCTGCGCCGTTCCGCCTGGACGCAGCGCTCGACGGCGGTGCGGTAGGCGAGGTGATAGCGTCCAGGTCCGATGCGCACAGGGTGGGTGACGTCGTCGTGCATCAACTGGGGTGGCGTGAGCACGCGGTGGTCGACGCGGCTGCGACAACCCCGGTTCCAAGCGGCTTGGCACCTACGTCGGCGTTCCTTGGCGCTTTGGGAATGACGGGCCTGACGGCATACGCGGGCCTGCTCAAGGTGGCCGAGTTCAAAGAAGGCGACGTCGTCTTCGTGTCCGGGGCGGCCGGCGCTGTGGGATCCATGGTGGGCCAGATTGCCAAGGCGTCCGGAGCCAGCAAGGTGATCGGCAGCGCCGGATCGGCGGACAAGGTTGCCAGGCTCCTGGAGCTCGGATTTGACGCAGCCTTCAACTACAACGATGGTCCCGTACTTGAGCAGTTGCGTGAAGCTGCGGGGGAGCGCGGCATCGATGTCTACTTCGACAACGTCGGCGGCGAACACCTTGAAGCCGCCCTGGCTACGCTGACTGTGGGCGGGCGCGTTGCCATGTGCGGTGCCATTGCCCAATACAACTCCACCGAACCGCCGGTTGCGCCCAGGAACCTCGCGCTGGCGATCGGCAAGCAGCTGACCCTGCGTGGATTCCTGGTGGGCGGACAGCGCCAGCACGCCGCAGAGTTCGCTGGAAAGATGGCCGGTTGGCTCGCGGACGGAACGATTCGCTACGACGAGACGATCGTGGATGGGCTGGAGAATGCGCCGCAGGCGTTCATTGACCTGCTGGACGGCGCCAACACCGGAAAGATGCTTGTCCGACTGTGATGTAGGCGTGGGCCGGGTGTGACTTGCACACCCGGCTACTGCTTGGTAACAAAAAGTCAACGATCTGCCCTTGAGGACTGAATTGTGCTACCTGCGTGTGGTCCACGCCACTAGTGTTGGGGGTATCAAGGCGCTTCGGCGCAGTGCTGCGAACTTCAGTGAAAACAGAATTTCTGCCTCGGGTATTCGAAACGGACACTCATTGACCATCCGTCGTAGCGCGACTCACTTTCTTCCTGGAGGAAAATTGAAGAACCCACTGCGTGCCACCCTTAAGCGCGGTTCAATGGCCGGCATTGCAACTGCAGGTGCGGCCGCCCTCATGCTCAGCGGTTGCGGACAAGCTCCAAGCGCTGGTTCCGGCGCTCCCACCAAGAGCGACTACATCGGCTGCATCGTGTCCGACTCCGGCGGATTCGATGACCAGTCCTTCAACCAGTCCTCGTTCGAAGGCCTGCAGAAGTCCGAAAAGGACCTCGGCATCACCATGAAGTCGGCTGAGTCCAAGGCCAACAGCGACTACGAGACCAACCTCAATGGCATGATCTCCGCAGGCTGCAATATGACCTTTACGGTGGGCTTCCTCCTCGGCGATGCCACCAAGGCTGCCGCGGAGAAGAACCCGGACAAACACTTCGCAATCATCGACTACTCGTACACGACCCCCGTCGCGAACGTGAAGCCCGTGGTCTACGACACCGCGCAGGCCGCTTACCTGGCTGGCTACGCGGCTGCCTCAGCAACAAAGACCGGCAAGGTGGGTACCTTCGGCGGCATCAAGCTTCCCACGGTCACCATCTTCATGGACGGCTTCTATGACGGCGTCCAGGCCTACAACAAGGCCAAGGGCAAGTCCGTCCAGGTGGTCGGCTGGGACAAGACCAGCCAGGATGGCTCGTTCACGGGCGACTTCGAGAAGCAGGACACCGGCAAGCAGATCACCAAGAACCTCCTGGACCAGGGCGCGGACATTATCATGCCCGTAGCGGGCCCTGTGGGCAAGGGTGCAGGTGCAGCTCTGAAGGAAGCCAAGGCAGCCGGCAAGGACGTCAAGCTCATCTGGGTTGACTCCGATGGCTACCTCACCGCCCCTGAGTACAAGGACCTCATGCTGACCTCCGTGGTCAAGCAGATGGGTCAAGCGGTGGAAAACGTGGTGAAGGACGACAAGGATGGCAAGTTCAGCAACGAAGCCTACGTTGGCACCCTGGCCAATGAGGGCGTAGCCATCGCCCCGTTCCACGATCTCGATTCGGCAATTTCCGCGGACACCAAATCCGAGCTCGACAAGCTGAAGGCGGACATCGTGTCCGGCAAGCTGGTTGTTGAATCGGCGGCAAGCCCTAAGAAGTAAAACAATTCCTGGACGCGCCGCCAGTACCGAGTGCCGGTACTGGCGGCTCGTTTTTTGCCCTGGCCAGCGCCTATCTTGCGGGCCCTCCCAAGAATAGGCTTCTGCTCAAAGCCAATGGCTTGGAGCAGTACGGCCGTCCCTCGGACTCAAAGAACGGTGGGAGTTGTGAAACTCGAATTGAAGGGGATCTCGAAAGCCTTCGGGACCTTCTACGCCAACCAAGACATCGACCTCGTGGTCGAACCGGGCCAGATCCATTGCCTCCTCGGCGAAAATGGCGCCGGAAAATCAACCCTCATGAACGTGCTGTACGGACTCTACGAACCGACGGCCGGGCAAATCCTTGTTGATGACAAGCTCGTTAACTTCCGCGGCCCCGGCGACGCCATGGCCGCCGGTATCGGCATGGTGCACCAGCACTTCATGCTGGTTCCTGTCTTCACAGTGGCCGAAAATGTGGCCCTCGGGGCTGAGCCAACGTCCTTCGGCGGGGTCCTCAGCATTGACGAAACCCGAAAGAAAATCCGGGACATATCGCAGAAGTACGGCTTCCACGTCGACCCCGACGCCCTGGTGGAGGACCTGCCAGTCGGCGTCCAGCAGCGCGTCGAGATCATCAAGGCCCTGGTCCGCGAGGCCAAAGTGCTCATCCTGGATGAACCCACGGCAGTCCTCACGCCCCAGGAAACCGATGAACTCCTGGATATCATGCGTCAGCTCAAGGCAGGCGGCACATCCATCGTGTTCATTTCACACAAGCTGCGCGAAGTGAAGGCCGTCTCTGACGTCATCACGGTAATCCGCCGCGGCAGAGTAGTAGGGGATGCCCCTCCCACCGCACTGGCCTCCGAACTTGCCTCCATGATGGTGGGCCGTCCGGTCAGCCTGACCTTGGACAAGGCAACCGCGCAGCCTAAGGAAACAACGTTCGTAGTGAAGGACCTGACAGTCCGGGCCCCCAATGGCACCAACGTGGTGGACGGCATCAGCTTCGACATCGCCCAAGGCGAGATCCTCGCCGTCGCAGGTGTCCAAGGCAACGGCCAGACCGAGCTGACGGAAGCAATCCTCGGTATCCAGCCGCACGTCACGGGATCCGTGACGCTGGATGGCAAGCAGCTCCTGGGCCTGCCGGTCAAGGACGTGCTGCGCTCCGGCGTCGGCTTTGTCCCGGAAGACCGCACAGTGGACGGCCTGGTGGGTCCCTTCTCTGTTGCCGAGAACCTGGTGCTGGACCTTTACGACCAAGCACCGTTTACCAGCGGTATCAGCATGAAGCCCTCCAAGGTTGCAGAAAATGCCGAAGCCAAGATCCAGGAGTTCGATATCAGGACGCCCTCCGCGGGAGCTGCGGCCGGAACCCTCTCCGGCGGCAACCAGCAAAAAGTGGTCATGGCGCGTGAGCTCTCCAGGCCCTTGCGGCTTTTCATCGCAAGCCAGCCCACGCGTGGCGTGGATGTCGGCTCCATCGAATTCCTCCACAAACGCATCGTTGCCGAACGGGACGTGGGAACGCCGGTGATGATCATCTCCACGGAACTCGATGAAGTGATCGAACTCGCGGACAGGATCGCCGTGCTTTACAAGGGGAAGCTCGTGGGTATTGTCCCTGCGGGGACTCCCCGAGACACCCTTGGCCTGATGATGGCCGGCGTCGGCCCGGAAGGAGGCTCCCATGACGAGTAAGGACCAGACCCCCAGCAAGGACCAGACCCCCAGTAACGACCAGACCCCCAGTAAGAACCAGACTCCCGAAGAATCCGCCGCGGAAGTACGCGCGGCGGACGTCGCACTGGACACGGCCGGCGGCACGCTGGAACCGTCGATCGTTCCTGTGTCATCGCAGAGCGGGGACACCGGCCACCACGAAGGCAGCACAATGCGCAGGATCGTCATGGGCAACGGCTTCGTGTCCGTCCTGGCGGTCATCGTGGCACTGTTCCTGGGCGGTTTGCTGATTGCAAGTACGGACAAGACAGTTGCCGAGACCGCGGGTTATTTCTTCGCACGGCCGACCGATTTCCTGCTGGCGCTCTGGAATGCCATGACCAAGAGCTACGTCGCATTGTTCCAGGGCTCGGTATTCAACCCCCGCCAAGGACTCATGCCGCTGCTTGAAACTATGACGGTGGCCACGCCCCTGATTTGCGCTGGCCTGGGCGTTGCCCTGGCCTTCCGCGCCGGCCTGTTCAACATCGGTGCCCAGGGGCAGATCATCATCAGCGCCACGTTGGCGGCCTATGTGGGCTTTACCTGGCATTTGCCGTTCGGGCTCCACCTGCTGCTCGTCATCATCATGGGCGTGCTCGGCGGCGCCGCATGGGGTGCGATCGTTGGGGTCCTCAAAGCCAGGACAGGTGCGCACGAGGTCATCGTGACTATCATGCTCAACTACGTCGCGCTGTTCCTCCTGGACTTCCTGTTGAACACCGCTGCCTTCCGGCGCCCGGGGGATAACAGCCCCATCTCGCCGCGGCTGGACGAGACGGCTGCCTACCCGGTGATCATTCCGGGTTCCCGACTCCACCTGGGCTTCCTGGTGGCGGTGTTACTGACTTACGGCGTGTGGTGGATGTTGAACCGGTCCACCATTGGCTTTGAGTTCCGGGCTGTCGGAGCCAACCCTGTGGCCGCACGAACAGCAGGGGTCAAGGTACCCCGGGCCACCATCCTGGTGATGGCCTTTGCCGGCGCGCTCGCAGCCTTTGGCGGAGTTGCCCAGGTAGCGGGTACGGAAAAGGTGCTGACCGGCGGCATTGCAGCGCAGATCGGCTTCGATGCCATCACGGTTGCGCTGCTTGGCCGAAGCACTCCGTGGGGCACGTTCTTCGCGGGCCTCCTGTTTGGTGCATTCCGGGCTGGTGCAGTCCAGATGCAGATCCAAACGGGCACGCCGATCGACATCGTGTTGGTGGTCCAATCACTGATCGTCCTGTTCATCGCAGCACCGCCACTGATCAGGTCGATCTTCCGGCTTGAGCCCAAGAAGAAGAACAAGACACCGAAGGCCGCCCGGAAAGCTGCCCTTGCCAACGCCGCTGGAGGTGCCAAGTGAGCGCAACATCCACCGCCCCCATGGCGGGAGCAACAGCACTGCCTGGACTTCGCCCATCGTTGAAGGTCCCTGTTTCGCTTGGCGTCCTGGCACTCATAGCGCTGATCTTCTTCGGCCTCATGGGTCCGGATCAGACTGCGGAGATGAAGATCAGTGATCCAGGCGACGCTTTCGCGGTACCGGCGCTGATGATTCCCGGGCAAGTAGGTGGCATTGTCCTGGCCATCCTGCTCCTGGCCATGGCGGGTTACTCCATCTTCCTGTGGACACGGGGGGAGCGCTCGCCGAAGTGGTTGCCCATCGCCTTCGCCGTGGTGTTCGTCTTCGCCCTGCTGGTTTGGATTGTTGCCGGTGCACGCCAGCCGTCCATCTCCCTCGCCGGCCTGGTTGCGGGTTCTGTGACGTTGGCAGTTCCCCTGGTGTTTGGTTCCCTCTCCGGCGTCTTGTGTGAGCGCGTGGGGGTGGTGAACATCGCCATCGAAGGCCAGCTGCTCGGAGGTGCCTTCACCGCCGCTTTGGTTGCCACGGTGACTGGCAGCCCCTATGTCGGCCTGATCGCTGCCGCAGCAGCTGGTGCCGTAGTGTCCATGGTTTTGGCGGTCTTCAGCATCAAATACCTCGTCAACCAGATCATTGTGGGCGTTGTCTTGAATGTGCTGGTCTCCGGCCTCACGGGCTTCCTGTTCGGCACCGTCATGGTTCCCAACAAGGAGCAGTTCAACACCCCTGGCCGCCTGGATATCCTGCCGATTCCATTCCTTTCGGATATTCCCATCATTGGGCCGATCCTGTTTGAGCAATCCATCGCGGGCTACCTCATGTACGTGGCTGTAGCCGTCGTCTGGTTCGGCCTGTTCAAGACCCGTTGGGGCTTGCGCGTCCGCGCTGTCGGCGAGCACCCGCAGGCTGCGGACACCCTTGGCATCAACGTCAACGCCACCCGGTTCTGGAACGTGACGCTTGGTGGTGCCATCGCCGGCATCGGTGGTGCCGTGTTCACCCTGGTGACCATCGACTCCTTCACCAAGGAAATCTCCGGCGGCCGTGGCTTCATCGCCTTGGCGGCCCTGATCTTTGGACGGTGGAATCCGATCGGTGCCTTCCTCGCCTCGCTGCTGTTCGGCTTTGCGTACAACCTGCAATCGATTCTGGGCATCATTGGTACCCCTGTGCCAAGCCAGTTCATGGCCATGCTGCCGTACCTGGTGACCATCTTCGCCGTCGCAGGTTTGGTGGGCAGGTCGCGGCCACCTGCCGCAAGCGGCATACCGTACGTGAAGGGTTGACGATGACGACTCTTCACGAAAGGCGCGTCGATTGGCATGCACTGGAAGAAGCTGCAGTACAGGCCATGGAACGGGCCTATGCCCCGTATTCCAAGTTCCCGGTGGGCGCTGCGGCGCTCACCGAGGATGGCAGGATCGTTAGCGGCTGCAATGTGGAGAATGCCAGCTATGGTCTGACCCTCTGCGCTGAATGCGCCTTGGTGGGACAACTACACATGACCGGCGGGGGCAGGATCGCGGCTTTCTACTGCGTCGATGGCCAAGGGAACGTCCTCATGCCATGCGGGCGCTGCCGTCAGCTGCTCTTCGAGTTCCGGGCGCCCGGCATGCAGCTCATGACAACGCAGGGAATCAAATCCATGGACCAAGTGTTGCCTGACGCCTTTGGTCCCGAAAACCTGGAGGAAACCACGTGAGAAGCACTGAAGCCTTCGACGCCGTTCAGATCATCTCCATCAAACGCGACAAAGGCACGCTGACACCGGAACAGATCGACTGGACGATCGACGCCTATACACGCGGTGTTATCGCCGAGGAGCAGATGGCGGCTTTGAACATGGCGATCCTGCTCAACGGCATGAACCGTGAGGAAATCTCGCGCTGGACTTCGGCGATGATCGCCTCCGGGGAGCGGATGGACTTCTCGTCGCTGACAACGCCCGACGGCGGCCGGAAGCCTACCAGCGACAAACACTCTACCGGTGGGGTGGGGGATAAGATCACGCTCCCGTTGGCCCCGCTGGTGGCGGTCTTTGGGGTGGCTGTTCCGCAGCTTTCAGGCCGTGGACTCGGCCACACTGGTGGCACCTTGGACAAGCTCGAAGCGATTCCCGGGTGGCGCGCGAACTTGAGCAATGAGGAGATCATGGCGCAGCTCCAGGACGTCGGAGCGGTCATTTGTGCTGCCGGATCCGGTCTGGCGCCGGCTGACAAGAAGCTCTACGCCCTGCGCGATGTCACGGGAACCGTCGAAGCGATCCCGCTGATTGCATCCTCGATCATGAGTAAGAAGATCGCAGAAGGCACCGGCTCGTTGGTACTGGACGTGAAGGTGGGTTCCGGTGCCTTCATGAAGGACGAGGCACGGGCGCGGGAGCTGGCGGAGACCATGGTGGCCTTGGGGAAGGACGCGGGCGTTCACACCGTGGCTTTGATGACCGATATGTCCACGCCGCTGGGCCTGACAGCAGGCAACGCCATCGAGGTGGAGGAATCGGTGGAGGTCCTTGCGGGCGGCGGTCCGGAAGACGTCGTCGAGCTGACTGTCCGTTTGGCCGAGGAGATGCTGGCCGGTGCCGGCATTCACGACGCCGATCCCGCGGCTGCCCTCAAGGATGGGCGCGCCATGGATGTCTGGAACCGGATGATCCAAGCACAGGGCGGTGATCCGCGCGCGGCGTTGCCGGTGGCCAAGGAATCCGAGGTGGTCTACGCGCCGGCTGATGGCGTCCTGGTGGAGCTGGATGCCCTGTCCGTGGGCGTTACGGCATGGCGCCTCGGAGCTGGCCGCGCCCGCAAGGAGGACAAGGTCCAGGCCGGAGCCGGTGTGCGCCTTCATGCCAAACCGGGCGCATTGGTCCGGGCCGGCGAACCGTTGATGACGCTCCTGACCGATACTCCTGAGAAGTTTGAGCGGGCCAAGGAAGCGCTACAGGACGCCGTGGTGATTGCACCGGAGGGCTCACGACCAGCCCATCAGTTGATCATCGACAGGATCGCCTAGGCTTAGATCCCGTGCAGGCCATCAACGATTTCATCCTCGCCGCGGCCCAGCAGCCGTGGGTGTTGTTCCTGGTTTTGGCCTGCTGCCTGATCGATGGCTTCTTCCCACCCATTCCCAGCGAGTCCGTGGTGGTGGGCTTGAGTGCTGTCTCCGGCAGCGGAGGCTCACCCAACGTGTGGCTGCTCGCGGTCGTGGCAGCACTTGGCGCTTTCTCAGGCGACAATATTGCCTACCTGATAGGACACAGGATCGGGATCCAGCGTTGGCGTTGGATGCGAACCCAGCGTATGCAAGGAGCCTTCCGCTGGGCTGGGAAGGAACTTCGACGGAGGTCAGCCTCACTCATCATGGTGGCGCGCTTCATTCCCATCGGTCGGGTGGCGGTGAACCTGACGGCCGGTGCCACGCACTTTAACCACCGCCGCTTTATTGGGCTGACCGCAATGTCGGCCATCCTGTGGGCCAGCTATTCGGTGGTCCTGGGATACTTCTTTGGGGTCTGGTTCGAGCACAACCATCTATTGGGCGCAGTGATTGCGATTGTGGTGGCGGTGATCCTGGGCATCATCATCGACCGCATCATCAGCAAGGTCCGGGGATCGGTCCCGCTGGACCGTAAGAACATCGCTGAAGGCACAAATATCGCCGAGGAAGAAGCGCCGCCTCCACCCACGGTATGACGTGAACGACGCCGGGAGATCAGTCTGGCGGCTGACGACGGAACGCGTAGTCCACGCGTACCGTTAAGTGTGTGATCCCGAGGCTGGGGCGTAGCGAACGACGTCCCGGCCATGGGACACTAAGAGCGACTTCCGTCACAGTGTCAAGTCATATTCGCCTAGGAGCTACCGCCGCGTGGAGTTTTTGAACCAAATGCTCGAGCATGCAGCTGGGCAGCCTTGGATTTACCCGGTCCTTCTGGTCTTTTTCTTCATTGACGGATTCGCCACCATCCTTCCCAGCGAAACAGCCATCGTTGGCCTCTCGGCACTGTCCCTCCACAACGGTGAACCCAACCTGTGGATCCTCGGTGGCACGGCACTGGTGGGCGCTATGGCCGGCGACAACATGGCCTACATGCTGGGCCGCAAGATTGGCTTGAACCGCTGGAAATGGATGCGGCGCCCCAAGGTCCAGAAGATGTTTGCCTGGGCCCAGTATGAGCTGGACAAACGTGGGGCAGTCCTGATCTTCACGGCCCGCTACATTCCCTGGGGACGTGTGGCTGTGAACTACGTTGCCGGACAGACGGGGTTCCGCCACAGGACATTCTTCTTCCTGGATGCCTTTGCCTGCGTCACGTGGGTTTGCTACTCCATCGGCATCGGCATTCTCGCCGGCCAATGGGTGCACAACAACCCGCTGCTTGGCGTGGGCATTGCCGTGGCGTTCGCGGTGATCCTGGGCATTGTTGTGGACCACGTTCTTCGTTGGTGGCACAAGTACCTGGAGAAGAAGGACACGGAGAAGAAGGACCACGCCCGTGAGGCGGCAGCATCTGCGGAGGCACCCAAGGCGGACCCGCAGCGAAACGCTGTCGCCGGCGTCGACCTCTCCAAGCCTGCTGGCTAAGCACCTGCGGTCCCCCTACAGTTAGTACGTGACTGAGCCCATTGTTGATGCCGCCCCTGCCCTCGACTTCGATTTGAAGAGCCTTCCCAAGGTTTCCCTCCACGACCACCTGGACGGAGGACTGCGGCCTGCAACCATCATCGAACTGGCGCAGGCCGTCGGCCACACGCTGCCTTCCACTGATCCGGTTGCCTTGGGCGAATGGTTCCGCGAATCTGCCGACTCCGGTTCGCTGGTGCGGTACCTGGAAACGTTTGACCACACGATTGCCGTGATGCAGACCAAGGAGGGCCTGTTCCGGGTCGCGAAGGAATTCGTGGAAGACCTCGCTGAGGACGGCGTCGTTTACGGTGAAGTACGCTGGGCCCCCGAACAGCACCTGCAAAAGGGCCTGACCCTGGATGAAGTGGTGGAAGCGGTCCAGGATGGCCTCGAAGCCGGCGTGGATGCGGCGGAAGAACGCGGCCAGCAGATTCAGGTGGGGCAACTCATCACTGCAATGCGCCACGCCGACCGCGGCCAGGAAATCGCGGAGCTGGCCGTTCGACACCGCGCCAACGGCGCTGTCGGCTTCGATATTGCAGGCGCCGAAGACGGCTTCCTGCCCTCCCGCTTCAAGGACGCCTTCACCTACCTTGCCGAGAACAACTTCCCGGCCACGGTCCACGCCGGTGAGGCCGCAGGCCTGGACAGCATCCAGTCGGCCCTCGTGGACGGACGCGCCCTCCGGCTTGGGCACGGCGTGCGTATTGCCGAGGACATCACGGTGGAGTTTGAGGACAACTCCGACGACGACGGCGAGGACACCATCGGCATGGTGACACTCGGCGGCGTGGCCGCCTGGGTACGCGACCGCGGAATTCCCCTGGAAATCTGCCCGTCATCGAACCTCCAGACCGGTGCCATCTCCAGCTTCGGCGAAGGCATCGAGAGCCACCCGTTGGACATGCTTTTCCAGCTCGGCTTCAACGTCACCATCAATACGGACAACAGGCTCATGAGCGGTGTCACGCTGACGGACGAGTTCGAGCTCCTGGTGGAAACCTTCGACTACGACCTCGATGATTTGCTCGAGCTGACGCTCAACGCCGCAGAGGCCGCCTTCCTGCCGCTGGACGAGCGTGAAGCTTTGGTCGAGTACATCAACGATGCCTACGCCAACCTCGGCTAACGAGTCGGGGGCCGGGATTACGGAGCTGATCCGGACGATCGCGTCGCTGCGTGATCACTGCCCCTGGATGGGGGCGCTCACGCATGAATCCTTGGTGGAGTACTTGATCGAGGAAGCGTACGAGGTTGTGGACTCGATTGAGGCCGGGGATTCGCCGGCCAGGGACGAGGAGCTCCGCGGCGAGCTGGGCGATGTGCTGCTTCAAGTGGTGCTTCACGCCCGGCTTGCCGAGGAGCGCGGCAGCTTCGACTTTGATGCCGTAACCCGCGGCATCAACGCGAAGATGGTCCGCCGCAATCCACACGTCTTCAAGCCGGACGGTTCGCTGCAGGCCACGTTCCCGGCGACGGTCGAGGAAATCGTCCTGAAGTGGGATGCCGTGAAGCGTTCCGAGAAGCCCGGCCGTGCCGATCCGTTCGAGGGAATTCCACCGCACCTACCCGCCTTGGCAGGGGCGCAAAAGTCCCTGGACCGTGCTGCCCGTGCGGGTCTGTCGATCGACGCCCAAAGCCAGGCAACCGCCGTCGGGCTTCCTGCGGTTCCGGACACCGAAGAGGCGCTCGGTGAGCTGTTGCTCGCCGTCGTTGCCAGTGCCCGGGAGCAAGGGCTCGACGCCGAGCGTGCCCTGCGCGCAGCAGTTCGATCGTTTCAGAACGGGAAGGCCCAGCCTTCATGACGTGAGGAGTTTGAGCCCGTTCCGTAACCTAAGCCACTCTCGACTACGCTAGTAGCGACGAGGACGTTGAGAATTTCCCTCCACATTCCTGTAATTTGCCCATAAGGAGCACATCCATGGCGCTTATCGATGCCATTCACGCCCGCGAAATCCTTGATTCCCGCGGAAACCCGACCGTAGAAGTTGAGGTCCTGCTTTCCGACGGCCAGATCGGCCGCGCAGCAGTTCCCTCCGGCGCCTCCACCGGCGAGCACGAAGCTGTTGAACTCCGTGACGGCGACAAAGGCCGTTACCTCGGCAAGGGTGTCCAGAAGGCCGTTGACGCGGTCATCGACGAGATCTCGCCGGCACTCATTGGTTTCGACGCAACGGACCAGCGCAGCATCGACCAGGCCATGATCGACCTCGATGGCACCCCGAACAAGAGCAAGCTCGGCGCCAACGCCATCCTGGGTGTTTCCCTGGCCGTTGCCAACGCAGCCGCTGCTTCCTCGGACCTGCCGCTGTACAAGTACCTCGGTGGCCCGAACGCACACGTCCTCCCGGTTCCGCTGATGAACATCCTCAACGGTGGCTCGCACGCGGACTCCGATGTTGACATCCAGGAATTCATGATCGCCCCGATCGGTGCCGAGACCTTCTCCGAAGGCCTGCGCTGGGGTGTTGAGGTGTACCACAACCTCAAGGCTGTCCTCCAGGAAAAGGGCCTCTCCACGGGCCTCGGTGACGAGGGTGGCTTCGCCCCCAACCTGCCGTCCAACCGCGCTGCGCTGGACCTGATCCAGGAAGCCATCAAGAACGCCGGCTACACCCCGGGTACGGACATCGCCCTTGCCCTGGACGTTGCATCTTCCGAGTTCTACAAGGACGGTGCTTACCAGTTCGAAGGCAAGGCACTGACCGCCTCGGAAATGAGCGCCTACTACGCCGAGCTCGTTGCCGACTACCCGCTGGTCTCCATTGAAGACCCGCTGGACGAGAACGACTGGGAAGGCTGGAAGACCCTCACCGACACCATCGGTGACAAGGTCCAGCTGGTTGGCGATGACCTCTTCGTCACCAACCCGGTCCGCCTGCAGCAGGGAATCAGCGCCGCCACGGCCAACTCCCTGCTGGTCAAGGTCAACCAGATCGGTTCCCTGACCGAGACCCTGGACGCCGTTTCCCTGGCCCAGCGTTCCGGTTACACCACCATCACCTCGCACCGCTCCGGCGAAACCGAGGACACCACTATCGCTGACATCGCCGTTGCCACCAACGCGGGCCAGATCAAGACCGGCGCCCCGGCCCGCTCCGAGCGCGTCGCCAAGTACAACCAGCTCCTGCGCATCGAAGAAGAACTCGACGACGCCGCACGCTACGCCGGCCGCAGCGCGTTCCCGCGTTTCAAGGGCTAGCATTCCGCGAAAACAGCTGACCGGTGGCTATGGTGGAAAGACCATAGCCACCGGTTCTGTTTAACGCTTGCCTGCGGAGCCGCGGGCACAGCAGGACCTACGCAAGTTCCGCACACGTACGTTACGCGCAGGGCAAGCGCAGCAACCCGCCAGGCAAGCACCGGGCATTACAGGAGTGTCATGGCCACCCGTCGTCCAAAGGTTCCCAGGGCCGACGCCCTCGGAAGGCCGAACAGCGCAGGAAGGCCGAACAGCGCAGGAAGGTCAACCAGCGCAGGCACGGCCAACGGTCCGGCACGGCCCAACCCGGTGGGCACGCCAAACAGCGCAGACCCTGCCGGTGGAGACGTCATCGAGGCTGAGTTCGGCGCCTCCCGCGGCTCTGCGGAATCCTCGACGCCGAAAGCGGCCACCAGGAAGCCCTCGGCTCCCAAAACCCCGCGCAGCACGAGGTCCTCCATCGGTTCCAAGACCGCAGGCAATACCAAGAGCCCAGCCACCAAGGCTCCAGGCAGCGGCAAGACCCCGGCCACCAAGAACAGCCCTTCAACCAAGAAGAGCCCCGCAACCAAGAACAGCCCCGCCGCGTCCACGAAAGCTTCAGGCAAAGCCTCCGGCAACGGCACCCGTGATGCCCAGGATCTCGATCCTGTACCTGCCAAGGCGTTCTCGGGCAGGATGCTGGCGTTGGCTGTGGTCATGATTGCCATCACCATCATGCTCGCGCCCACGGTCCGGATTTTTCTGGAGAAGCGCGCCGAAATCTCCGCCCTGGAGGCCGAGATCGCCAGCAAGCAGGCAGAGCAGGCTGAGCTGAATAAGCAGCTTTCCCGGTGGCAGGATCCCAACTACGTGAAACAGCAGGCCCGCGACCGCATTAACATGGTTATGCCGGGTGAAACGGGTTACTGGGTATTTGGCGGGGAAGAAGCCGCCGGTACCCCTGGGGGCCGCACCGGCTCCGGCTCATCCGCAAACCCGGCAAACCTGCCCTGGGTGGATGCGCTCTGGGAGTCAATCAGACGATCGGCAACAGACTAGACGCGGTGCCCGCCGCCGTCGTGTCCTTCCAGGACATGGCCAAAAGGGCAGGAAGGTTGGCAGCGCAAGTGGAAGAGAACACGGCAGCCGTGCCGCAGGAATCCCGCCAGCCATCAGCACACGACCTCGATGTCCTCAGCCGCCAGCTGGGCAGGCCGGTGCGGGACGTGGTGGAGATTCCCGCGCGCTGTGTATGTGGGAACCCGCTCGTGGCGGCCACGGCACCCCGGCTCAGCAACGGGACTCCATTTCCCACCACGTTCTACCTGACCCACCCGGTCATCACCTCCGCAGTGTCGCGGCTGGAAGCGGGCGGAATGATGAACGAGATGAATGATCGGCTTACCACAGATCAGGAGCTTGCGGACGCGTATCTTGGCGCCCACGAGGCCTACCTGCAGGCACGCAATGACATCGCTGGACGTTCCGGGACGGGGGCCGTGCCGGAAATCGATGGGATCTCCGCCGGTGGCATGCCCACCCGCGTCAAGTGCTTGCATGTCCTGGTTGGCCACTCCTTGGCGGCCGGTCCCGGGGTCAACCCCTTGGGTGACGAAGCTTTGGACGCTATCGCAGAGTGGTGGACCAAGGACCGTTGCTACTGCGATGGCGCCTGGGACACTGCAGGCGAGGCTCCCTCGAGGGATCTTAGCCGTCACGGTCCTCAAGGATTGCCTGACATCGTAGGGCGCCCGGCGCCGGTCCGTAAACCCAAAGCCGGGTCCGGCAGCGAATTGGTGGAGGACGCATGAGCCGCGTCGCCGCCATTGACTGCGGAACCAACTCCATCCGACTGCTCATTGCCGACGCTTCGGCGAACGGGGCGCCCGGGCCGCTGACCGACGTCGTGCGTGAAATGCGCGTGGTCCGGCTGGGACAGGGCGTAGACGCTACCGGAGAACTTGCTCCGGAGGCCCTGGAACGCACCTTCTCCGCCACCGCGGACTATGCAGCACTTATCCGTGAACACGGTGCCGCGCGCGTGCGCTTTGCCGCTACCTCGGCCACCCGCGACGCCCGGAACCGCCAGGTTTTCGTTGATGGAATCCGGGAGCTTCTGGGTGTGGAGCCTGAAGTTATCTCAGGTGATGAGGAAGCTGCGCTGTCCTTCGCAGGTGCCAGCAGCGTTTTGCCGGTCACAGGGGACGACGCGGTGCTGGTGGTTGACCTGGGTGGCGGCAGCACCGAATTCGTGCTCGGCGACGCCAATGGCGTGATTGCTGCGCGGTCGGTGGACATCGGCTGTGTGCGGTTGACCGAGCGGCACCTTCGCAGCGACCCACCTACGGCGGCCCAGATTGCAGCAGCAGAGGCCGACGTCGACGCCGCACTTGACCTTGCTGCGCAGACCGTTCCGCTTGACCGTGCCACAGCCGTGGTTGGCGTCGCGGGTTCCATCACCACCATCACTGCGCACGCCCTGGGCCTGAGCGAGTACCAGCCGGACCGGATCCACGGCGCCTATCTCGATATTGAAACCATTAGCGACGCGTGCACCAGCCTGCTGGAGATGACCCGCGACGAACGGGCCGTTCTTCCCTACATGCATCCAGGCCGCGTGGACGTCATTGGAGCTGGAGCCCTGGTGTGGCGGCGAATCCTGAATAGGCTTGCGGCCGTGGGCAACGGTTCCGTCAGCGGTGCAATTTCCAGCGAGCACGACATCCTGGATGGGATTGCCCTGAGTATCCGGGACTCCGCATGACCCTGCGACGCCACCGCCTGCTTTCTGCTGCCCTCGCCACGATGCTCGCCGGGGGAGCACTGGCCGGTGCGCTGTTGACTGCGCCGGCAGCGATGGCGGACGCCTGGCGGGACAAGGAGTACTGGCTCAAGGAATCGGGAATCACGAATGCCTGGCAGGTTTCAAAGGGAGCAGGAGTCAAGGTCGCTATCATCGATAGCGGAATTGACGGGAACCACCCCGACCTGAAGGGCGTCGTGGTGGGCGGAACGGACGTTTCCGGAGCCGGAGCGCCCAACGGACAGAAAAGCATAGGCGCCAAGACAGAGCACGGAACCCTTGTGGCCACCATGCTGGCCGGGCGCGGACACACCACGCCCACAGCTTCCCCGTCGCCCTCAGCCTCGCCCACCGTTCCTCCTGCCGGGGGACCGGACGGGATCATCGGCGTCGCGCCTGAGGCGGAGATCCTGGCAGTATCCACTTGGCTGGGGTCACCGAACCCCGGAGGCAAGACGGACCAGGAGCAGATTCCAGACGCCGTTCGCTGGGCCGTGGACAATGGCGCGAAGGTCATCAATATTTCGCTGGGCAGCACCTCACCGGTTTGGCCTCAAAGTTGGGATGCGGCCTTCCTGTATGCCGAGCAAAAGGATGTGGTGATCGTCGCCGCCGCGGGCAACCGGGTTGGTGGCAACGTGCAGGTTGGAGCTCCTGCCACCATTCCCGGTGTGCTCACCGTGGCAGGGCTCGACGGCGATGGCCGGGCCAGCGTCGACTCCTCCTCCCAAGGGATCAGCATTGGCGTTGCAGCACCGGCAGAAGACCTCCTTGGCGGCCTTCCCGGCGGCGGATACGCGCAATGGGCTGGAACTTCCGGGTCCGCGCCCATCGTTTCCGGCGTGGCCGCGCTCATCCGGTCCAAGTGGCCTGACATGAGTGCGAAGCAGGTCATCAACAGGATTGTGAGCACGGCCAAGGACGCCGGCGCCCCTGGCAAGGACCCCCTTTACGGCTACGGTGTGCTCAACGCAGAGGCAGCGCTGAAGGATGAGGTAGAGACCACAAGCACCAACCCGCTCGGATCGATCGCGGATTGGATCCGCGTCCACCGGCGAGGCGACTTCAGCACCCCCTCCGAGGCTCCTGTGGCCAGTCCTACAAGCGCGGCACCCACCCTGGCAGATCCGACCGTTCCCGTCGCCGCCACTCCTGCACATGTTGATGACGCCCTTCCGGCTGCCGTCGTGCTCGGGTTCGGCGGCATTTTTGCAGTGATCGTTGTGGGCGCTTTCATTCAGCTGCGCAGGGTCGCCAAGAACCCTTCCACTGCTGGGGAAGAGGCAGAAACGGGAACGTTGGAAGCGGTGGATCCGCCCACCCGGAAGTAGCTAGTGAAGATTTTCACAAAGTGCTGTACTCTGGTTTCATGGCAACCACCCCAGAGCTCATTGACCGTCCCCGGGTTCTCGTCGTCGGCGGCGGCTACGTCGGCCTGTACGTAGCCCTTAAATTGCAGAAGAAGATCGCGAATGCAGGTGGCATCGTCACCGTCGTAGATCCACTGCCTTACATGACTTACCAGCCGTTCCTCCCCGAGGTCGCTGGTGGCAACATCGAGGCACGCCACGCCGTCGTCTCCCACCGTCAGCACCTCAAGCAGACCGAGCTCATCCAGGGCCGCGTCACCAGCATCGACCACGCCAACCGCACCGCGGTTGTGGCTCCGGCCAATGGTGAAGCTCCCTTCGAGATTCCGTACTTCGACGTCGTCATCGCAGCTGGTGCCATCACCCGCACGTTCCCGATCAAGGGCCTCGCTGACAAGGGCATCGGCCTGAAGACCATTGAGGAAGCGGTAGCACTTCGCAACAAGGTCCTGGAGCGCATCGAAGCCGCCTCCACCATGACGGACCCCGCAGAACGCGCCAAGGCCCTCACCTTCGTGGTTGTCGGTGGCGGTTTTGCCGGCATCGAATGCCTCACCGAAATGGAAGACCTCGCCCGCGCCGCGGTCAAGAACAACCCGCGTGTCCGCCAGGAAGAAGTTCGCTTCATCCTCGTTGAGGCCATGGGCCGCATCATGCCCGAGGTCACCGCATCCCAGGCCGAGTGGGTTGTAGAGCACCTGCGCAGCCGCGATATCGAGGTCCTCCTCAACACCTCCCTGGACAGCGCTGAGGGCAACCTTAAGCTGATCAACCTCCCGGACAAGACGTCCGCCGGTGAAGTTGAAGCTGACACCCTCGTGTGGGCTGCCGGTGTGCAGGCCAACCCGATGATCCGTTCAACGGACTTCCCGCTGGAACCGCGCGGCCGTGTCCGCGTCCTCCCGGACCTCCGTATTGCTGGCGACGAAGGCATCGTCGAGAACGCCTGGGCAGCTGGCGACATCGCCGCTGTTCCAGACCTCACGGGCAAGGGCCTGCCGGACGGTACTTGCGTCCCCAACGCCCAGCACGCGCTCCGCCAGGCAAAGAAGCTCGCCAAGAACCTCTGGGCTTCGCGCTGGGACAAGCCGCTGCACGACTACAAGCACAAGAACCTTGGTGCTGTGGCCGGCTTCGGCGAGTGGAAGGGTGTTGCCAACATCAACCTGCTGGGCCGCATCGGCCTCAAGGGCGGCCTCGCCTGGCTGGCACACCGTGGCTACCACGGCATGGCCATGCCCACGGTTGAGCGCAAGTTCCGCGTGATCTTCGGCTGGATCCTGGCCTTCTTCGCAGGCCGCGACACCACGCAGCTGATTGACCTGGACAACCCGCGTGGCGCTTTCGTTGCGGCTGCAACCCCGGCCCCCAAGCCGGCTGCTGCACCTGCTCCCGCGCCTGTTGTTGCGGAAAAGCCTGCCGAGGACAAGACTCCGGTATCGGCTGACGCCAAGTAGTACGCACGTCCGACGACGGCTGCTCCCCTGAGGGGAGTGGCCGTCGTCGTTTAAGCTGTTGCCATGCCTGGCGAAACCGATCTGAAGACCCTTCTGGAGTCCCTGCATCCTGTCATCAGGGATGGTGACTACGTGTACGCGCTTTGGCCGCATGGCAAGCCGCTGGAAGGCGACATCGAGGCCGCCGTCCGTGAGGCCGAAGGTTTGACTGTGGTGATGCGGCGGGACGAGGCGGACAGGCTTGGCCTCGCCTACGATTTCGTGGCTTCCTGGATCACGCTCCAGATTCATTCAGCATTGGAAGCGGTGGGTTTGACGGCCGCCGTGAGTGCGGCACTGACGCACGCAGGCATCAGTTGCAACGTCCTGGCGGGCTTTCATCATGACCACTTGCTGGTCCCGGTAGCGGACGCCGACCGCGCGTTGGACGTTCTGCGTTTGCTGGCCCGGGGACTGGTACTGCGGACGGAGCGGCTAGAAGACCGTCCTGAAATCCTGGAACTGACGGCACGTGCCTTTTCAGTGTCTCCGGTGACCGGTCAGCCGGTTGAGGGGACTCCCTTGGAGGTTGGCTTGCTGCGTGAGCTCTTCGAGTGCGACGAGTACATTCCCGAGTTGAGCATCGTAGTTGAGATTGGCGGGGACATTGTTGGCCACGCCATCAGCACCCGCGGCTGGATCGGCGACCTGGAGCTAGTGGGGTTGGGTCCTATCGGCGTGCTTCCCCAGTTTCAGCGACGCGGCATCGGCTCGGCCCTCATGCGCGAGACCGCCTCGCGCGCCACGGCGGCAGGGGTGCCTGCCATTGCTTTGTTGGGCAGCCCCCTTTACTACCCGCGCTTCGGCTATGTGCCGGCCACTTCCTTGGGTGTGGAACCGCCCGAGACAGCCTGGGGCGATCACTTCCAGTTGCTGCCATTACCGGCATGGCCCGACGGCGTCCGGGGAACCTTTCGCTACGCGGCGCCATTCGAACGCGTGTAGCTGGGATACCATGGTGCGGGCGCCCCAGTAGCCCAATTGGCAGAGGCAGCGGACTTAAAATCCGCGTGTTGTGGGTTCGAGTCCCACCTGGGGCACAAGGATGGAAGGGGAGGAGGATTCCTCCCCTTCCATTTGTCGGCTATCCTTCGGGGACTTTTCCCAGCAGGCTCGTAGATTCCCCACAGGCAACGAGTGTTATAGGGATGTGACCTGAATCACTTATCTTCCCGGATCAATTGCACTAGTTTGAGTCTTAATCAGGAACACCTGAGTTATCGCATCAAAGGCAGTTCGCACCTTTCGATCGAGGAGACAACGAATGTTTGATCTTTCCCAAGCGGCGCCCCGAGCCGCCAAGCTTACAGCGCTTGGCATTGGGGTTGCCCTCCTGGCCACAGCTTGTGGTGGGTCCTCCACGCCGAGCCAGACCGGGTCCAGTTCCGCCGCCGCCGCAGGCATCTCCTGCCCGGCTCCGAGTGCAGGGGCGGGAGCCGGCAACAGCCAGGCTGCTACCAACACGGGACCCGTACCTCCCTCGACCACCACTACCGCCACTCCTCTGAAACTTGGATCGCTGCTGCCGACGACGGGGTCGCTCGCGTTCCTCGGCCCACCCGAAATTGCTGGCGTCAACCTCGGTATCAAGGAAGTCAACGATGCTGGTGGCGTCCTGGGTGCTCCGGTTTCGGTGGTGCACCGTGACTCCGGTGATACCAAGACCGACATCGCAACCCAGTCCACCACCGCCCTGCTGGGCCAGGGCGTAAGCGCAATTATTGGTGCAGCCTCGTCCGGTGTTTCCAAGACGGTCATCAACCAGATCACCGGCGCTGGAGTCATCCAGTTCTCACCTGCGAACACGTCCCCTGACTTCACCACCTGGGACGACAAGGGCCTGTACTGGCGTACCGCCCCCTCTGACGTCCTGCAGGGCAAGGTCCTGGGCAACTACATGGCTACCTGTGGCGCCCAGACTGTTGGCATGATCGTCCTCAACGACGCCTACGGCACCGGCCTGCAGAAGAACGTCAAGGAGGCCTTCGAGGCCGCTGGCGGCAAGGTTGTTGCCGAGGAGCTCTTCAACGAAGGTGACTCGCAGTTCAGCAGCCAGGTGGACAAGGTCATTGCCGCCAAGCCCGACGCCATCGCACTGATCACCTTCGACCAGGCAAAGAGCATCGTCCCACTGATCACCGGCAAGGGAATCAAGCCCACGCAGCTGTTCATGGTTGATGGCAACACCTCGGACTACAGCAAGGACTTCCAGGCCGGCACCTTGAAGGGCGCACAGGGAACCATCCCCGGTACGTTCGCCAAGGACGCCTTCAAGCAGAAGCTCCTCGCCATCGATCCGGCCCTGAAGGATTACAGCTACGCAGGCGAGTCCTACGACGCCGTAAACCTGATCTCGCTGGCCTCCGAAGCGGCCAAGAGCACCAAGGGCACAGACATTGCAGCCAAGCTGAAGGACGTCTCTGAAGGCGGCGAGAAGTGCACCGACTTCGCCTCCTGCGTGACCCTGCTTCGCCAGGGCAAGGATATCGACTACGACGGCCAGTCGGGTCCGGTAACGTTCTCCGACGCCGGTGACCCCACCGAGGCTTACATCGGTATCTACGAATACCAGGACAACAACACCTACAAGCCGGTCCGTGAAGAGTTCGGCAAGCTCTAAGCCAAATCCTGACTAGACCGCAAACAGAACAGGTCCCCTTCCTCTCCAGGAAGGGGACCTGGTCTTGTTTTACGTGGGTGTGTTGTGGGGCCTGGTGTGCGTGTCTGGGGCTGGGTTTGGGGCGCGGAGTGGGCCTGGCAACGGGTTGCCGGAAAACGACGGAGGGCCTTGGGTTATACCCAAGGCCCTCCGAGCGTGCGTGATGCGGCTTCTAGACCTCGTCGGCCAGGGTTCCGAGGTACAGCTGGATAACCTTGGGGTCCTTCATGAGTTCGCGTCCAGTGCCTGTGTAGGCGTCCTTCCCTTGGTCCAGAACATAGCCGCGGTCGCAGATCTGCAGGCAACGGCGGGCGTTCTGTTCCACCATGATGACCGAGACGCCGGCGCGGTTGATCTCGTGGACCCGAAGGAACGTCTCGTCCTGTTTGACGGGGGAGAGACCCGCCGATGGCTCATCGAGCAGGAGCACCGCGGGGTCCATCATGAGTGCCCGCCCCATGGCTACCATCTGGCGTTCACCGCCCGAGAGGGAACCTGCTCGCTGGGCACGTCGCTTGGCCAGTTCAGGGAAGAGGCTGGCAACGAAGTCGAAGCGCTCGGCGAACGACTTGGGCCGCTGGAACATGCCCATCTGGAGGTTTTCTTCGATGGTGAGGGTGGCGAAGACGTTGTTGGTCTGGGGGACAAAACCAACGCCCTGGGTGACAAGCTTGTTGGCCTTCAAGCCGGTGAGATCCTGACCCCTGACTACCACGGTGCCGGAATGGACCTTGACCAGACCGAACATCGCCTTCAGCAGGGTGGACTTACCGGCGCCATTGGGGCCGATAATTCCGATCAGTTCACCCTTGCGGGCCTCGATGGAGCAACCATTGAGGATGTTGACGCCAGGAATGTAGCCCGCCACCAGGTTGGTGACTTTGACGACTGAATCGCTTGCCGGGGCATCCGCTGAGGCGGGCATTGCGCTGGTGCTGCTCATTTCCCGTCCTCCTTCTTGGTTTCTACGATCTCGGACAGGATGCCTGCGTCTTCTGTTCCCACCACCGACTCTTCGTCAGCCTCAAGTTCTGCCTCGAGTTCCTTGATGCCTTCTGCATCGCCGAGGTCGACGTCGTGGTGTGCTCCAAGGTAAGCATCGATCACGGCAGGGTTCTTCATGACTTCCCCGGGAGGACCTTCGGCCACGATCTTTCCTTCTGCCATGACGACCACCCAGTCTGCGATGTGGCGCACCATGTTCATGTCGTGCTCCACGAACAGGACTGTCATGCCTTCAGCCTTGAGGTTCTTGATGTGGTCCAGGAGGGACTGGGTCAGTGCAGGGTTCACGCCGGCCATGGGCTCGTCGAGCATGACGAGCTTCGGCCTGACCATGAGGGATCGTGCCATCTCCAGGAGCTTGCGCTGGCCACCGGAGAGGGAAGCGGCGTAGTCATCCTTCTTGGCGTCCAGCTTGAACTTCTCCAAGAGCACATGTGCCTGTGCCGTGATCTCCTTCTCGCGGCCACCCCAGATGCCCTTGAACAGGGCCTTGGAGAGACGCTCGCCCGGCTGGTCGGCGGCACCAAGCCGCATGTTTTCCATGACTGTCAGCTTGCCCATGACCTTGGTCAGCTGGAATGTCCGCACCATGCCCATGCGCGCCACTTTGTAGGACGAGACACCGGCAATGCTGTTTCCTTCGAACTGCCACTTGCCCGTGTTTGGCGTGTCGAAGCCGGTGAGCAGGTTGAACAGGGTTGTCTTGCCGGCACCGTTTGGCCCGATCAATGCCGTGATCTTGTGTCGGGGGATCTCCAGGTATTCCACGTCCACGGCGTTGATGCCACCGAAGGAACGGGTGACGTTTTCGGCTACGACGATCGGATCGCGCTTCTTGCAGCCCGGGGTGTTTTCCCCGACCGCAATGGGGCGTGAATCGGTCATGTAGTCGATGCCTGCCTCGTCGGGCGGGATGGCGCCGTAGACAGAACTGCCGGTGCTGCCTGTGTTGGACGGGCCAGCCGGATTGATTGGGTTGTTGCTGATTGGTTCGTTGGTCTCACTCATGCGAAAGCAAGCTCCTTCTTATTGCCGAAGACGCCTTGCGGGCGGAAGATCATCAGGAGCATCAGTGCCACACCAACCAGGATGTAGCGCAGCTGGCCGGCCTGAACGGTGGTCAGCCAGGTGATGACTCCGGATTCGATGAGCCCATAAAGGAGGCTCTGCGTCAGCGAGAGCACTACCCAGAAGATCATGGCTCCGATCACTGGGCCCAGGACGGTTGCCATGCCACCGAGCAGGAGACAGGTCCAGAGGAAGAACGTGAGCTCTGTGCCGTAGTTGGAGGGTTGGACAGCGCCGCGGGGGAGGGTGAAGATCATGCCTGCAAGTGCACCCAGGATGCCGCCAATGATGAGGGCCTGCATCTTGTAGGAGTACACATTCTTGCCGAGCGACCGCACGGCGTTCTCGTCTTCACGGATGCCCTTCAGGACGCGGCCCCAAGGGCTGCGCATCAGCAGCCAGACCAGCAGGCAGCAGATGATGACCAGGCCCCACCCGACAACGCGGATGAAGAAGTCACGGTTGTTCATGCCCATGTATGACCCCTCGGGGAAGGGGTTCATGGAATAGAAACCACCCTCGAACGCGGCCAGGCCGTTTGCCGAACCCGTAACGCTGGTGAGCTGGTTGGTAGTGACGACGTAACGCACGATTTCCGCTGCTGCGATCGTGACGATAGCGAGGTAGTCCGCCCTCAAGCGGAGTGTCGGAATACCCAGGATGAAGGCGAAGATCACCGAACACAGGACCGCGATCAGCAGGCCGATGAAGAACGGGGTCTTGAAGGTCAGCGTGGAGATGGCGAAACCGTAGGCTCCCACTGCCATGAATCCGGCCTGGCCGAAGTTCAACAGGCCGGAGTAGCCGAAGTGGACGGCGAGGCCCAAAGCAGCAAGTGCGTAGGCCGCCGTCGTCGGGCTGAACAATTCGCCAAGGGCGCTGGAAAGAATAAATCCGAAGTCCATGGCCCGCTCCTAACCCACACGCTCACGCCGGCCGAGGATACCCTGCGGTCGGAACAGAAGAACAACAATCATGATGAACAAAGCGCCGACGTACTTGAGGTCGGCGGGGAGGCCAAAGACAGTGGTCAGCTCCACGAAGATACCGACGACGATAGAACCGATCAGGGCACCGAAGACGGTTCCCAGACCACCGAGCGTCACGCCGGCGAAGATGAGCAGCAGGATTTGCGAGCCCATGTCGAAGGTCACTCCGGGCCGGTAATAGGCCCACAGAATGCCACCGAGGGAAGCGAGGACGCCGCCAACAATCCATACCAGCCGGATGACGGAGTCGACGTCGATGCCCGAAGCAGCCGCCAAAGCAGGATTGTCTGCCACCGCGCGGGTTGCTTTACCGAGACGGGTCTTCAGCAGGACGATGCCGATCAGGGCAATCACCACGGCACTGATCAACAGGGACCAGAGGTTGTTCGGAGAGATGGAGATGGGCCCGATCTGGACCTCTGCGCTTTGGGCTCCGGGCAGCTGTTGGGTGGCGCCGCCGAAGAAGAACTGGATGACGTAGCGGATAGCCAGGGCGAGGCCGATGCTGACAATCATCATGGGCACCAGGCCCGAGCCGCGCCGCCGCAGGGGCCGCCAGAGCCCGGCATCCTGGACATACCCGAAGAGCCCGCCGCCGATCAGCGACAGCAGGATGGCCAGCCAGAACGGCAAGCCAAATCCGTTGAACATGAAGACCAGGACAGCGCCCAAGGTCACCATCTCACCGTGGGCGAAGTTGGTGAGGCCTGTGGTGCCGAAGATGAGGGACAAGCCCACGGCGGCAAGTGCCAGCAGCAGACCGAAGCTTAGTCCCGCAACCAGGCGGTTGAGGAGGTTTTGGCCGAAGTCCTGTTGCTGGACGACGATGCCCTTGCCGAAAGCGAAGATCACCGACAGGTTGGACGTCTGGTTGAACGTGACATCGCGCGGATTCTCCTGGCCATCGGCCAGCTTGATGCCCTCCGGCAAGGTGGAGGTATCAAGCTCAACTCTGTACGTGCCCTGCACGGGGACACCTATGCTCCAGGCGCCGTTTGCTCCGGAGGTGGCTTCCCCTTCGAACCCGTTGCCCGAGGCCTTGATCTTCACGCCCGGTATGGGGGCGCGGGCATCGTCGCGGAGGAAGCCGCTGATATTGTTCTGGAAATTCGTTGGGGATGGCGAAGGCGAGGGGGTGGTAGCCTCCGCCGAGGGGGCGGCGATCAACAGGGTGGCAATGAGGGCTGCGAAGAACGCCCCCACGGCTCTCTGCAGTCCCTTGGACCGTCTCATGGACGGGTCGCGCAGTGTGCTTCTCAAAATGGAAACCTCCACAGTGGGGGTGGTCCCGGCTGCGCCATTGCAGCCGGTGCGAACGGTCATGGGGCTTGTGAACAGTTCTTGCCTGCTGCCTCGATTGTGATCTAAGTCACCCATGTGTGGCCTATGTTACCGCTCAGTGCGGCTAAAAAATGCACAGCATAGAGGTCAGAAGATAGCGATCGGATAACAACTGTGAAGCTATAGGCAACAAGCAATCTCCCACATTCGTGTCACGGTTGAGTTTCGTCTGGGTGAACAAGGGAACTTTCTGTCCCCTGGGCGCGTGGTAATTGGTACCGTGAATTATCACTCAGCCCTTTTCAGGAGGACACCCGCAATGGCACTTGGCGGAAACCCTATCTTCAACGGAAAGAATTTCCGTGGAGCCAAACAGGCACCGCCTGTTCCGCAAAATCCGTATTCCAACCCGTACGGCCAGCAGTTTAACCAGGCGCCTGGCCGCGCGCCTGGACAGGTCCTGGACACCCAGTCCGCTTGGTCCGCCTCGCAGCAGAACATGACCAACGAACAACTGCAGCAGATGTACAACCAGCCTGCAGCAGGACCCGCCGACACCGGGCGGATGACCTACGACGACGTCATCATGAAGACCGTCGCCTGTCTCGTTGCCCTGGTCGTCGGCGCCGGCATCACGCTCTTCGTAGCTCCGGCCCTGTCCACCATGCTCATGATCGTCGGTGCACTGGGCGGTTTCGTCCTGGCACTGGTCAATACCTTCAAGAAGCAGCCTTCTCCGGCACTGATTCTGGCTTATGCGGGCCTTGAGGGACTCTTCCTCGGTGGCCTGACCCGGATTCTTGACGGAATGTTCCCCGGCGTCGGTCTCCAGGCGGTCATCGGTACTCTGGCCGTGTTCGGCGTCACGCTGATGCTCTTCAAGAGCGGTAAGGTCCGCGCAACGCCCAAGATGGTGCGCTTCTTCATGATCGCCACCATCGGCTACGCGGTCTTTGCTCTGATCAACCTCGTCATGATGTGGACTGGTGCGGTCCAGGAACCGTTCGGCCTGCGCACGAGTATCACGATTGCAGGCATCCCACTGGGTGTCTTCATTGGCATCCTGGCGATTGGCCTGGCAGCCTTCTCGCTCATCATGGACTTCACCAGCATCGAAGAAGGCGTCCGTGCCGGCGCACCTGAGCGCTACTCGTGGATCGCTGCCTTCGGCCTGACCGTCACCCTGGTTTGGCTCTACGTCGAAATCATTCGGCTTCTGGCGATTTTGCGCGGCGACGACTAAGTCCGCCCGAGTTCAGGAAAATGCCCCCGAATTACTTCGGGGGCATTTTTCTTTAAACGACAGGCCTGGTTTAAGCAGTGGGCGCGGCCCCAATCAGGCCTCAACTCAGGCGTTCGAAAACAACAGCCATTCCTTGGCCGCCTCCCACGCACAGCGTGGCCAGGCCAAGGGTTCCGTCGCGTTCCTTCAGGCCATTGAGGAGCGTGGTCGTCATGCGCGCTCCGGTCATGCCAAAGGGGTGCCCCAGGGCAATCGCGCCGCCGTGGACGTTGAGCTTCTGTGGGTCGATGCCCAGTTCACGGGCGCTGGCAACCACTTGGACCGCAAAGGCTTCGTTGAGCTCCACGAGGTCGATATCGTCAATCGTCAGTCCTGCCAGCGCCAACGCCCGCCGCGTTGACTCAACTGGCCCCATGCCCATGAGTTCGGGGGAAAGGGCGGAAACGGCGGTGGAGACAACGCGCGCCAGCGGTTGTAGTCCAAGCTCCCGAGCGCGGGAGTCACTCATGACCAGGAGGGCGGCGGCGCCATCGTTCAGTGGGCACGCATTGCCCGCGGTCACTGTACCTTGGGGCCGGAAAACGGGCTCCAGGGCAGATACAGCTTCCAAGGTCACTCCTGCCCTCGGAGAGTCATCCCGCTCAACCAGGGTGCCGTCCTTGCGCGCGTACGGCGTGATTTCGCGGGCGTAGAAACCCGAAGCGATGGCCGCTTCGGCGCGATTCTGGCTCAGCACGCCCCACTCGTCCTGCTCTGCCCGACCGATTCCGTAGCTGGTGGCAACATTCTCGGCCGTCTGGCCCATGGCGATATAGACGTCGGGAAGCCTCCCCCCAAGCCGCGGATCCGTCCAGGGAATGTTCGACGCCGCCCGGGCGGCTGACCGCTGGGCTGCGGATTCGAAGAGTGGGTTGTGGTTGCCGGCGTCGGTCTGTCCGGCCCCTGCCCAATTCTGGTATCTCGAGACACTTTCGACGCCGGCTGAGATGATCGCGTTTGCTTCACCGGCTTTGATGGCGTGGAATGCCATACGAAGAGTCTGGAGGCTGGAAGCGCAGAACCGGTTGATGGTCGCCGCCGGAACGCGGTCCAGGCCTGCAAGGACAGCGACGACGCGGGCCATGTTGGAGCCCGCTTCGCCACTGGGTTCGGCGCATCCCAGCAGGATGTCATCAAGGCCGCCTCCATCTTCGGCGGCAGGATCGAAACCCGGAACTTTCGCGAGTGCGGCCTGCACCATGGCGGTGGCAAGGTCGTCGGGGCGTTCGTCCTTGAGGGAGCCTTTGAAGGCCCGCCCGATTGGACTTCTGGCAGTGGAAACGATGACAGCCTCAGTCATGGCCCCAGCTTACGCCCGGCATCTGGAAGGAAGACGGGCGTAAGCCTGAGAGGTCAGGCCAAGCGAAGGGCACCTGCAGCTGGAGTCACGGTAAAGATGTCCGGTGCAGTGAAAGCGGCTTCAGCGAACGCACGCACGACGGCGTCACGCACCTGTTGCTCTTGGCCGACCGGAGTCAGGGCGATGGCAGAGCCGCCGAAACCGCCCCCGGTCATGCGGGCTCCGATCGCGCCGTTGGCCCTGGCTGTCTCCACGGCGAGGTCGAGCTCGGGGCAGGAGATCTCGAAGTCGTCGCGCATGGACACGTGGCTGGCGTCCAACAGTGGGCCAATACTGGCCGGGCCTTCGCTGTTGAGGATTTCCACGGTCTGGAGTACTCGGTCGTTTTCGGTGACCACGTGCCGGACCCTGCGAAGGGTTGTCTCATCCAGTAGGCCAGCAGCTTCCTCCAAGGAATCCACGCCGACGTCGCGCAGTGCTTTGACGCCGAGAATTTCGGCACCCAACTCGCAGGAAGCGCGCCTGGAGGCGTAACCGCCGTCGGCATGTGAATGCGACACCTTTGTGTCGATGACCAACAGGATCAGGCCAGATGCCTCGGCGTCGAAGGGGACCAGGTCAACGTGCTGGTCCCGGCAATCCAGGAACACAGCATGGCCCTTCGCTCCGCGCAGTGAAGCGGATTGGTCCATGATGCCGGTGGGGGCGCCGACGAACACGTTTTCAGCACGCTGGGTGGCGAGCACCAGATCCTCCGCGCCTAAACCTGCCCCGGTGAGGTCATTGAGGGCGGAAATAACGGCACATTCGATCGCGTGGGAGGACGAGAGCCCGGCACCCAGCGGAACGTCCGAATCGAGCAGCAGGTCAAAACCGGGAACGTCAATGCCACGCTCTTTCAAGGCCCAGGCAACGCCCAGTGGATAGCGTGACCAGCCTTCGCCGGATCCTGGTTCCATGCCGGAAAGGTCCGCCTCTACCAAGCCGTGACCGCCAAACAAGGACAACAACCGCACGGTGGAGTCCCCGCGGAGGCGAATTGCCACCTTGGCGGTCTTATCGATGGCGAATGGCAGGACGAAGCCCTCGTTGTAATCCGTGTGTTCGCCGATCAGGTTGACGCGTCCCGGTGCCTGCCACACGCCGTCCGGAACTGAACCAAAGGTTTCCTGGAAGCGGGCAGAAAGCACGCTGGTGTCAGTGGTGGTGGTCATGCTCGGGTGCCTTCCAGGGTGTCGGCCAAACGTGTGGTGTTGGTGGCTGCAGCGACGTCGCGGAGTCGCTCCGCCACGGCTTCCGGGGTGGTGTCATTGATGAACGCGCCCATGGCTGCTTCAGAGCCTGCGAGGTACTTGAGCTTATCGGCAGCGCGGCGTGGTGAGGTCAGCTGGAGGTGCAACTGGCCGGCCGGGCGCAGGACCGGGTCCAGTGGTGCCTGGTGCCAGGCCGAAATGTACGGCATGGGGGTGGGGTAGAGGGCATCAAGCCGCTTCAGCAGGTCCAGGTAGACGTGGGAGAGCTCGTCGCGTTCTTCGCCCGTCAGGGCAGCGAGGTCGGGGATGCTGCGGTGGGGGACCAGATGGATTTCCAGAGGCCAGCGGGCGGCGAAGGGCACGTAGGCGCTGAAATGCTTGGCTTCGAGAACCATACGGCTGCCATCCTCGCGTTCTGCCTTGAGTAGGGACGCACCCAGCGTTTCTTTCGCGTCGACGTCGTCGTAGTATTTGCGGGCTACCGCGCCCAGGGCGGCGGCCCGGGGCGTGACGTAGGGATACGCGTAAATCTGGCCGTGGGGGTGGTGGAGGGTGACTCCGATATCGGCGCCGCGGTTCTCGAACGGGAAGACCTGCTTGATGCCGGGCAGGGCGCTGAGTGCTTCTGTGCGTTGTGCCCAAGCCTCGATGACGGTGCGGGCGCGGGTCTCTCCCAGTTCGGCGAAGGACCCTGTGTGCCGCGGCGTGAAGGCCACAACTTCGCAGCGGCCGTAGGCAGGTCCGGTGACGCCGTGGCCGGCGAATCCATGACCTGGGATCTCCGGAATGTCGCCCAGTACCGGTCCCAGCGAGGGGAACCGGTTTTCGAAAACCACGACGTCGTAATCCGGCGCGGGGATCTCGGATGGGTTATCGGCAGTGGTGGGGCAAATGGGGCATTGGTGGGCCGGGGGGAGGTGGGTGCGGCTTTGCCGATGGGCGGCCACTGCTACCCATTCGCCGGACAGGGCGTCGTACCTGACCTCGCCAGGCTCGCCCCTTGCTGGAAGCTCGCGGTGATCCACCAGCGATTCCGGGGTGCGCTCAGGAGTTCCGGGGTCGTCAAAGTAGATCAACTCACGGTTGTCGGCGAGGCGGGTGCTGGTCATACGGCTCATGGGTCCATCATTCCACAAAGCAATCAAAAACGCATAGTTTCAAACAAAAGCTAACATTGGCTACTGCTTGGGGAAAGGCAGGCATGCAGTACGGTATTGCCATGCCTGCGTCTCCGCCCCCTGCATCCTTGCCAGCCGCCCAAAACCCGGGCGAAGCAGCACCCCGCCGCTTCGCCACCGGCCGCCAATTCGAACTTCGGCGGGACGATGCGCTCGCCGTCGTGACCGAGCTTGCTGCAGGTCTTCGGCTGTACTCCCGCGGAGGCGTCCAACTTACCGAAAGTTACGGTGACGCAGAGATTCCGCCAGGCGCCACGGGAATCATGCTAGCCCCGTGGGCCAACCGGGTGGAGGATGGCGCCTGGTACCTCAACGGCAAGAAACAGCAGCTCGATATCACCGAGGTCTCACGCAACAACGCCAGCCACGGACTCCTCCGCAACGCGGGCTACACCCTGGTGGACGAGTCTGAGTTCTCAGTGACGCTGGAAGCAACCGTCTTCCCCCAGCATGGCTACCCTTTCCTTGTCCGGCACATCGTTCGGTATGAGCTCGACGAAAACCTGGACCTTCGTGTCTCACAGACGATGGTCAACGATTCCCAGATGGACGCCCCCGTCGTCCTGGGTGCCCACCCCTATCTTCGGCTTGGTGAGGTAGCCGTCGAAGACTTGGTCCTGACCGTCAAGGCAGCCACCCGCCTGGTAGCGGACGAGCGATTGATTCCCCGCAGCACCGCTGCGGTGGAGGGAGACTTTGACCTTTCCGCGGGTCGGGCGGTGGGCAGCTTGGACATTGACGTCGCCTTGACGGACCTGACGTTCGACGGCGGCGTGGCCCGCCATACGCTGACTGCGCCGGATGGACGGAGCGTGTCACTCGTGCAGGACCAGAACTGCCAGTATGTCCACGTGTTCGTCACGGACACGTTCCCAGGCCGATCAAAAGTAGTCGCCATTGAGCCCATGACCGGTCCAGCCAACGCGTTTAACAGCGGAGATGGTCTGCGCTGGCTTGCGCCAGGGGAGACGTTGACCATGACGTGGGGGATTACCGCCTCCATCTAGGCTATGTGCGCGGCGGGCCGGTTTCCCATACGGGGCGGCCTGCGGAATTATGGGTTCATGACGCCAACACCGGACGCCAAATCACGTTCTGACCAACAAATCGCCCAAGACATTCCCTATGGGGTGCGCATTGCGGCCGCGTGGTCGTGGCGAATGGGCCTGATCCTGTTGATGATCGGCGCCCTGGTATGGCTGCTCGGCAAGGTCAGTTTCCTCATCATTCCGGTCATGGTCGCCGCCCTCCTGGCCGGACTCCTCTACCCGGTAGTGATCTGGCTACGCAAGCGGAATGTGCCCAACGGGGCGGCCGTGGCAATCACGGTGCTGGCTTTCATTGGAGTCATCGGAGGCGCCCTTGCCCTGGTAGGCAGGCAGCTTGTCTCAGGATTCAGCGAGCTGTGGACGGAGGCCCTGACAGGCATCCAGCAGATCCAGGACTGGCTGGCAGCCGGGCCCCTGCACCTGACGGCTGACCAGATTGACCAGTACGTCTCTGACGCCGTCACCGCCCTGCAGAACAACAGCAGCACCATCCTCAGCGGCGCCCTGTCCTTTGGCAGTACCGCCGGTCACTTCGCGGCCGGCTTGGTCCTTGCCCTCTTTATCCTGATCTTCTTCCTGTTGGAAGGCAGCCGGATTTGGGGCTTCCTGGTCCGGCTTCTGCCCAAGAGGGCACGCAGGGCTGCCGATGGTGCCGGACGCCGTGGCTGGACGTCCATGGTCAGCTACGTACGGATCCAGATGTTCGTTGCATTTGTCGACGCCGTGGGCATCGGCGTTGGTGCGGCCATCATCCAGGTCCCCCTCGCGCTTCCTCTGGCGGTCCTGGTGTTCATCGGTTCGTTCATTCCGGTGGTGGGTGCGCTGGTTACTGGTGCGATAGCCGTCCTGCTGGCCCTTGTGGCGAACGGACCCGTGAACGCCCTGATTATGTTGGCCATCGTCCTGCTTGTCCAGCAGCTTGAAAGCCATATCCTGCAGCCGCTGGTCATGGGTAAGGCTGTGGCCCTCCATCCCGTCGCAGTAATCCTTTCGGTAGCAGCCGGATCCTATCTCGCAGGCATTCCCGGAGCGCTCTTCGCAGTGCCACTGCTCGCCGTAGTAAACACGGCGGTTCGCTACATTGCCGGCCGGACGTGGGAACATGATGAAGGATTGGGCGCGGCAGAGCTGCAGCCTGGAGCCGCATCGTCGGAAACTGATAGCGACTCCAACTTCAAGGAAGTCCACCTTCCGGGAGCCGGATCCCGCAGCGGCAGCAGCGCTGCCGGCAAGACCAAGGCCGCAGATAACACCTCCGTCCAGGAGCCTGCAGTTGACACCAACAAAGGAGAATAGTCAGTGAATACCCTCGATACCCTGCCCGTCACGCTGGACGATGTCCTCAAGGCGCAGGAGTTGCTCGAGGGCATTATTACCAAGACTCCGGTGGAGTCGTCCCGTGCGCTGGGGAGCCTCGTGGGCGGCAACGTCTTCTTTAAATGCGAGAACCTGCAGCGGGCGGGATCATTCAAGGTCCGCGGTGCGTACGTGCGGATGGCGCGCCTGAATGAGGCCGAGAAGAAGCGGGGCGTGGTAGCTGCCTCCGCAGGCAACCACGCACAAGGCGTAGCCGTAGCCGCAAAGAGCCTTGGCATCAACGCGCGCATCTATATGCCGCTCGGTGTCGCGCTTCCCAAGCTTGCAGCAACACGCAGCCATGGTGCCGAAGTCATCCTTCACGGCCACAACGTGGATGAGGCATTGGCCGAAGCCCAGCGCTATGCCAACGAAACAGGCGCAGTCTTTGTGCACCCCTTTGACAACGTGGACGTCGTCGCCGGCCAGGGCACCATCGGACTGGAGATCCTGGAGCAGATCCCCAACGTGGACACCATTCTCATGGGCGTCGGCGGCGGCGGACTTCTTGCAGGCGTCGCAGTGGCCATCAAGGCTAAGGCCAAAGAGCTCGGACGCGAGATTCGGGTCATCGGGGTGCAGGCGGAAAACGCGGCCGCCTATCCTCCGTCCCTCGCTGCGGACGCCCTGGTACCGCTCAAAAAGGTTTCGACCATGGCTGATGGCATCGCCGTAGGCCGACCAGGGCAGCTTCCTTTCAGCATCATCCGCGAGCTCGTGGACGATGTCGTGACTGTGAGCGAGGATTCCCTTGCCCGGGCCCTGATCTTCCTTCTGGAACGGGCCAAGATGGTCGTGGAGCCGGCAGGCGCGGTGGGAGTAGCCGCGCTGATGGATGGCAAAATCGAAAACCCGGGGAACACCGCCGTCGTGCTTTCCGGTGGCAACATCGATCCGATGCTGATGCTCAAGGTCATCCAACGCGGCCTCTCGGCTGCGGGCCGGTTCATGACGGTTCGAATGATGCTGGACGACCGCCCAGGCTCACTGGCGACGATCGCCCGCATCATTGCCGAAAACGACGCCAACGTCACGGGCCTGGACCACACACGCCTGGGTGGTTCCATCAGCATGGGCGATGTCTCCATCACCATCAACCTGGAAACGAAGGGCCACGAACACGGCGAGCAGGTCCTCGGCGCGTTGAGGGCCGAAGGCTTCCAGCCGATCGTGGTGCACTGACGGGAGCCGCAGATATGGTGCTCGAAACGCCTGACGGATCCAAGGCCGAGGCCAAGGAGACACTCGCGGGCCGAGCCAAGGGCGGCCTGCTGTTCATGGGCGGCTTCGTGATCCTGCTGTACGTCATCGAGTTCCTGAACACGCTGATGAGGCATGGCCTCAACGCTACTTTTGGGCTGCGGTCACGGAGCCTGGATGGCGTCCTGGACATCCTGACGTTTCCACTGCTCCATGCGAACCTCAACCATTTGCTGTCCAACACCCTGCCCCTGATCATCTTCGGCTTCCTGGTTTTCCTGGCAGGCATCAGGGTGTTCCTCACGGCACTGGCCTTCAGCTGGTTGGGTTCGGGCCTGACGGTGTGGCTTATTGGTGGGGGAGGAATCACGGTGGGGGCGTCAGGGCTGGTGTTTGGGTTCTTCGCGTTCCTGCTGGTCAGGGGTTTCTTCAACAGGAGCTGGTGGCAGATTCTTCTGTCCGTGGTCCTCTTCATGGCGTACGGCAGCATCCTCTTTGGGGTGCTGCCAACCGTCATGGGCTTTATTTCGTGGCAGGCCCACTTGGGCGGGGCCATTGGAGGGATTATCGCGGCCATCCTGTTGCGTCCGAAATCCCGGACCATCATCTGAGGCAAGCACGAAAAACGCCGGCCCACCCTGCAAAGGGGTGGACCGGCGTCGGGCTTTTTCGTGCTGCTTAGGCGACGTACGGCTTGGCGGAAACGATCTCCACCGGAATTTCCTTGCCGTTGGGGGCGGTGTAGCTGAGCTTGTCGCCCTCCTTGTGGCCGATGATGGCGGCACCCAGCGGAGACTTCTCGCTGAAGACATCGAGGTCGGAGTCACCGGCGATCTCGCGGGAGCCGAGCAGGAACGTCTCTTCGTCCCCGGCGATGCGGGCAACAACCAACATGCCGGGCTCTACGATTCCGTCATCGGCAGGAGCTTCGCCAACCTGGGCATCGCGCAGGAGCGCGGTGAGCTGACGGATGCGGGCTTCAATCTTGCCCTGCTCTTCCTTGGCTGCGTGGTATCCGCCGTTTTCCTTGAGGTCGCCTTCCTGGCGGGCGGCTTCGATCTTCTGGACGATTTCCGCCCGGCCAGCGCCGGAAAGGTGGTCCAGCTCAGCCTTCAAGCGGTCGAAAGCTTCCTGGGTAAGCCAAGCTGCTGTGGCGCTGTTGGTGGTAGACACGGATTTCTCCTTTTGATCTGACAAAGCAAAGACCCCGCCGAGGTGGCCACTCGTGAAACTCAGTAACCAACTTAACGGGGTGAAGGTTTCATCCATTGTAGTAAATCCTCTGGACGAACCCAAACTGGTTGAGTTGTGGGTCACACGATTGTTATTTCCCGCTGTCCACGATCCAGCAATTGTCCACCACCCCGGCTACGGCGGGCGACTCGGTTCTCAGCACGGTGCGTTGGGCTGTTGTGTTGCCGCCATCTGCACTGTCCTTGGGCTCATTGGGGCCGATCTCAACCACTTTCCAGCCCACCACCGCGAACTTGGAATCCATGGCCTTTACGGCGCATTTGGCCGTGGCTCCCGGGTACTTGGTGACCTGGTAATCCACCTCGGCTTGCGTGCCATCCACAGTGCTGTAGCCGATGTCTTTGAAGGTCACCGGGGCTTGTGCAGAGGACGTTGCCACCCATGCTGCGAACACAATTCCGAGGACCAGGGCCACGATGACGATGTTCCGCTTCGATGTACGGGTCAAGCCGCGCTTTTGACCACCGTAGCGATTGGCTAGGCTGTTGCTTGCCGGTAGTTCGTTGGCCGATAGGTCCTCTGAAGTCACCTATCCAGTTTAGTGCGGATCCCGGCGCCTCCTGCACAGTCCTGATTTTGCACCATCCATGAAAGAGGAGCCGTCAAGTGACAGCGTCCAGCAGTTCCGAGCAGCAGCTGCGGCTGCTCGCCGTCCACGCTCATCCGGACGATGAATCCAGCAAGGGTGCAGCGACCATGGCGATGTATGCCGCTGCGGGAGTAGACGTCATGGTCGCCACCTGCACTGATGGATCCAGGGGGGATATCCAGAACCCTGGCATGGTTGACGCTCCGCACCCCAAGCGCGACATGGCAGGTGCCCGCCGGTTGGAAATGGCCAATGCGGCTGCCGTGCTTGGCATTCGGCAGCGCTGGCTTGGTTTTGTGGACTCGGGCCTGCCCGAGGGCGATCCCCTTCCACCGCTTCCGCCGGGATGCTTTGCCTTGCAGCCGTTGGAACGCGCCACGGCTCCGCTGGTCCGCCTGGTCCGGGACTTCAGGCCGCACGTCATCATCAGCTATGACGAAAACGGTGGCTACCCGCACCCGGACCACATCATGGCCCACAAGGTTGCCGTGGAGGCGTTTGAGGCAGCGGGCGACGCCGCGCGCTACCCGGGAACGGGGGAGCCGTGGGCGCCCAGCAAGCTCTACTACGACCGTGCCTTCAGCCCCGAACGTTTCCGTGCACTGCACTTTGCGTTGGAAGAGGCCGGGCTGCAGTCGCCCTATGCTGAACGGCTCGCAGCGTGGCTTGAAGCAGACGCCGAGGGCCACACTCCTCCTGCCCCGGCACACCAGACCACCACGCAGGTGGACTGCGGCGACTTCTTCGAGGCACGCGATGACGCTCTCCGGGCGCACCGGACACAGATCGATCCCATGGGCTTCTTCTTCGCTGTTTCTCCTGAATTGCAGCGGACAGCGTGGCCTTGGGAGGACTACACGCTGATCAAGTCCACGGTCTCTACGGACTTGCCCGAAAAGGATCTCTTTGCGGGGATAAGATAAGTATTGCCATCAGTTTCTATCGTTTGTAGAAGTTGGGCTGCGCGCCATCCGGCTGCCCGGCCCGCGCTGAGGCCAGCCGACATGCATTAGCTCCCATAGAAGGTTTGAACGTGCACCACTTGATCCTCGCCCTGACCGTCAGCCCGTCGCCCGACCCCACCGGGACGCTGCGGCCTGGCCTGTCCGAGGACCAGGTGACCCCCGGCACCTGGGGTTTCGTCCTCACCGCCTTCGTCGTGATCCTTTCCACGTTCCTGATCGTGGATATGGTTCGCCGCATCCGGCGGGTCCGGTACCGTGCGCAGGTGGAGGAGGCGCGTCTGGCCGCGGAAGCCGGAACCCTCGATAGTGCGGGCGGCGACGCCGGCACCACGGATGAGAACGGCGATGCCGCTCCCGGAAGCCGCTGACCCACGCGGAAACAATTGGCCCGGGGAGGCCAACGTCCGGTTCTACTCGAGGCCGTCGGGTCGTGGTTGGCAACGAACGGAGAGGCTATCTACGGCACCCCGGATGTCCCGATCCGTATACGGCTGACGCTCCATATCCGTGAACGCACGGTGACCGGTTCGGAGGTGAGGATCCGATCCCTCAGCAGCGAACTGACGACCGTGGATTGTTTCGGGTGAAGGGCCCACCACCGTCGCCGAAGGACGCTGCTGTCGTCCGGGATCGAGCGGGTGGACCTGGCTGGCCCGTGGCGGCCGGATATCGTCTACCGACAGGACGCTGAAGGACAGCACATCGAGGTCCCGGATGGTGCTCCGCGCGACCTGCGCTGTGCTTCCGGGTTCGGCCGCAGCGGTCGGATGGCTGGCGTCACACGGATCAACTTCTCGCCGACGTGGTAAGGAGCATCGACAAGCCGGCGCCGGCTCGTGAAAGCGATGCGTGGTTGCAGACCCCTTCGATCTCCGGGCCATTGACGATATCTTCGTAGGAGCTGAGTACCCGTTCTACGCGGTGCCGGTGGCCGGCGAAGTTGTGTGCCCCGTCCCAGTCGCGGGCTGCGACGGCTATAGGCACCAGACAGGAAGCTGAACAATGAGAGTAGGGTTACGGCTGCAGGGAACGAGCTGCCGGACCGTTGTCTTGGACGGGCGGAGCGTAGTTTCCGCCGCCACTGAGGTGCACGCCGGTAGCTTGTCGGAAGCATTGGACTCGTCGTTGTCCGGACTCCGCCGGGAGTTCGGGTCGGCCATCACGGAGCTCACCGCCGACGTCGGACGGGTTCTGGGGGAGCGGAAACTGGCCGACGTCGTCGCCATCCGCATTTCTCCCCGTCCCCCCGCGGACGCCTTCCACGCGACCGTGCTGCCACCCCTTGTTGAGCCGGCTGTGACCCGGACCGTGCACGTTGCCGGGGGCCACGACTTGCGGGGACGTCCCCTGGCCCGGTTGGACCTGGAGGGGTTCCTGGCCGATCTTCCCGGCATCCTCTCCACCGACGTACGGAACGTGGCGATCACCGCCGTCGGCTCCACGGCGTCAAAGGACCATGAAACGCGTATAGCCGATGCCACCCTCAGCAATGACCGAGATATGCGGATCAGTATTTCCAGTGACTTCTATTCCAGCGTTTTCCGGAACCGCGACTACACGGCCATCCTCAACAGTGCCCTGATGGAGACGGGGGAAGAGTTGGCTGCCATGCTTGAGGAGGCAGGCCGGCGCCAGTTCCCGGACGCCCTCTTGTCGTTTGCAAAGAACGACGGCGGTCGCGCACCTCTGTCGCGGCTGGCCTTGGCGCCTGTGCACGGGTTGCGCGCCGAGCCCGCGATGGGAATCCTTGGCGCGGCCACGTTGGCGGGCATCCCCGAGGGGGAAGTTATTCTCTGCATGGAGTCCGGGGCCACGGTGGGCCACACCCGCGGAGGCCTGCCTGCCGCCAGAAGCCTCATCCGCCAAGGTTTTGGCGCAGGCCTCGCCAGCAATGCCGCCATTCTCGAGCCATACACCGTCCATCATCCCGTTCGCACAGACATCCCCTCCGTGATTGCCGACCTCCGCGAGTGGCAGGAGACTGCGCTGCCTTTCGGGCTGGTGCCCACTCTGCCGGCGGCGCAGGACGCCGCACTGGTAGGATCAGCCGCGGCGCCGTTGACGGCGTGGATCGACAGGCTCGAGACTGTCAGTGGCCGGGCTGACCTGCAACGCGTACAGAACCTCGCCGTAGAGGACGCCCATTCAGCGGCGGTCCAGTTGGGTGCCAGCCCGGGGCAAACCCAGATCATTGAATCGAACGTCTATGCCATGCCTTACGGCAACCCCGGAATCGTTCGAATCCGGGTCCAAGCGGCAGGAGAAACGTCTGCCAACGAGGAACATGTGCTGCCCATAGCGGCGCGGGGCGCCACCCCATGAGCACCGTACTCACGATCGAAGACGTCCGGAACCTCCGCACCGGGGCCCACTTCCTGGCCTGCACCATAGACCCGACGGCCATCTACGTCTACGCAGAAATGATCGAGCGGGCGATGGAGGACCGGTCATTGGAGCTCATTACCGTCGACGAGCTTGCCCCCGACGATCTGGTGGTGGCGGTCGGAATGGTAACGCAGGGCCTTTTCATCGCCGACATGCCTCCCGTGGGCGATGAGTTCCTCGGCTGCATCCGCGCCATCGAGGCCAATCTCGGCCGGTCGGTGCGGGCGATCTATTCGCTCGCCGCCGCCAATATCAACGGAATCGTCCCCCTCATGGTTGGGCTGCAGTCCTCGCTGCCCGTCATCGATTCCGATCCCATGGGACGCGTTTTCCCCTTGATCAGCCAAACAACGCTGAACGTTGGAAACGTCGCGATCGGCCCTATCGCGCTGATGGGAGTAACCGGGGAGCGGGCGGTGGTTGAGGTCGAAAACCCGCAGCGGGCCGAAACGCTGGTGCGTGCACTGGTGACTGAACTCGGCGGCTGGGCAGCCACCGCCATGTACCCGTGTTCCGCACAACAGCTGAAGGAGCATGGTGTCCACGGCTCCATCAGCCGGATGATCCGGATCGGTCAAATCCTCGACGCGAGCACCCCGGTTAAGAGAAAGCTGCTGTTGCTCACCGAGTTGCTCGGCGCCACGCGCATCGCCAGAGCCCGCGTGAGCCACATCGAAAGCCTCTCCCGGCCTGCGGACCTCGGCCTGCCGGCGCAGCCGTCCAGCTTGACGCTCGACGACGAAACCACCGGACGCATCATCCGTCTTGAAATTCAGAATGAGATCCTGCTGGTCCTGGTGGATGGTGCGATAACAGCAGCCGTACCGGACATGGTCACGCTGCTCAATTCTGAGCACGGCACGGTGGTCAACATCGACGACGTCCAGGTGGGCGACGTCATGGACATCGTGAAGATCAAGGCAGCGGAGCAGTGGTACACGGAGGCAGGGCTTGATCTCACCGAGCCAAAGGCCTTCGGCATTCCGATTGGGCACCCAAGGCGGCGACATGCGTAGATCGCAAAACGAAACCCGGCTCGATGTCGCCGGGCTGTTGGCGCACGGCTCCCTCCGCGGCACCACGCCGCTATATCTCGCCCCAGCCAGCGGGGTGATAGAAAGCGTTGTTCTCGTCTCCCAGCTCGAGGCGATCCGGCAGGTGCGGCCAAACACTGTGGTAGTACTCTCCACGGAGATGGGATCAGGGGGCTGGCTGGTGTCCGCGGCACTGCGACACGCGTGGGAGCGGCGGGCCAGCGCCGTCGTCGTGGCCGGCAGCGCCTATGCCAGCGCGGCGGTCGGACTGGCGGAGCGGTTGGGAATCACCGTGCTGGTCGCTGACGGGGACCCTGCAGCGCTTGCCTTGGCATTGGCGGCCGAGATCGGAGCGGCCCTGTCGGTGGTCGATGCGGAACTGGCCCGGGTCGCCCGGACTATCGCAAAGGACACCACCCTGGGAGATGTTCTCAAGACCATTTCCGGGGAACTGGACGGGGCAGGAGTTTTGCTGGAGTACGACGGCGTGGTGGTGACTTCCGCCGGAATGCCTCCGCGGGAGACTGATGAAGTCATCACCGTGGAAGTCGATGGGGCCAATAGCGCCGTCCGCTTCACTCTCACGGCCCGCGTGCCCACTTCCGGCGTCCACAACCTGCGGTTGGTGGGCTCAATCCTTGAGGTGGCAACCCCTGCAGTGAAGGCTGCCTGGCTGTCGGAGGACCTACTCAGCACCGCTCGGGCTGTTCCCACAGCGGCCATCGCCGCGTTGGATCAGGACCCTGATGCGTCAGGCGAGGAGTTCGAGGAAAAACACCGGCATCTGCTGAACCAGTTGGGCTGGCGCGAAGGGGAGCCCTACATGTCTCTGTGGTTCCGCAGCGCGCCGGTGCAAGAGCATCGGCCCGAGCTGACGGCCGTGTTGCGCCTGCTCTGGCGCAAGGTCGCAGTACGAAGTCCCTTGGCCGAGGTTCAAGGCGGTTGGCTGACGCTCGTTCCGGCCGGGGATCAGGATGCCTCGACTCAGCTCGAAACCCGCATCAGGACACGTCTGGGGCCAGCTCTTGCCGAGCTTGGTCTGGTGGCGGGATTGTCCCGATGGCAGGAGGATGTCCCGGCGCTGGCGTTGATTGTGCGTGAGGCCCGGCTGGCTGCTGAATCCGCCCGGTCAGCGGGGCCCGGTACGGTTCTAAGCTTCGCGAGCCTCGGGGTGGTCGCGGCCACGACCTTCGTGGACGTGGACGCAGTCGCACTGGTGGCCGAACTGGCACTCCCACGGCTGATGGCCTCCCCTGACCGCGATGTGATCATTACGTCGGTGGCCGCCTTCCTCGATCATCGCGGTTCAGTCAGCCTCGCTGCGAAATCCCTTAACCTGCACCGGAACACCTTGCAGGCCCGCCTTAACCGGGCACGGGAACTCGGCGTCCCGCTGGATGTCCCCTCCGAGTTACTGTCCGTCCACCTCATCGCCAAAGTTCTGAGACGATCCATGCCCGAGGAAACGACCTCCGAAGACCCCATGGAAAACCAGAAATGACTCCCATGAGTCGTGTCAGAAGTGCGTGCCGCCGGGGTCCATGCCTGAGTCCGACCCGGGTCCGTGTCCTGTTCTACGGACCCGGACCCGGATCCAGGCGTGGCAGGGCTAAGCTACTTCGACGACAATCTTGCCTGACTGTTCGTTCGACTCCATGTAGCGGTAGGCGTCAAGCACTTGGTCGAAAGCAAACACCCTGTCGACTCTGGGCCGCAGGGCGCCGGAGCTAATCCGCTCAAGGATGAAGTCGACGCCTCGCTGCCGCTCATCGGCCCGTCCGACGTGGTTGAACATTGAGTACGGGTGGAAAACCGATTGCGTCCTGCACATTGCGGCCATAGGGATGACGGGCTGCAGATCGCTCAGCGTTCCGTAGCCGAAAATGACGGCATTGGGTGCCAGGTGATCGACGTAGGTGCCGAGGGACTCACCTCCGACAGGATCGAAAGCGACCCGTACGCCTTTGCCATCGGTGGTCCGGTTGATGACCTCGCCGAGGTCGTCGGTTCCCACGAGGGCTACTTCGTTTGCGCCCGCCTCGAGGAGGAGCGATCGCTTCGTCTCCGACCGTGTAGTAGCGACCACCTTGGCCCCGAGTGCGCGTGCGATCTCGATTGCGCGCAGCCCGGCCGAACTGGCAGCAGCCGTGACGAGCACTGTGTCCTTGGGTCCGAGATTGGCTACTTCGGCGAATGCGAAGTAAGAAGTGAGGTACTGCATCCAAACAGAGCAGGCCTCGGCATCCGAAAGTTCCGATGGAGCGTGGGTTAGGTAGTCTGCCGGTAGGACGGCCGTTGTTCCCTGCACGCCGTCGGTTGTGGTGAAGAAGGGAATGCTCGTTACCCGGTCGCCAATGTTGAAGGTGGTGACGTTCTCGCCGATCTCGGTGACGGTTCCCACTGCCTCGGAACCAATGCGCGAGGGGAACACCGGGATGGTGTAGTGCTCCCCGTGGATGAACATGAGATCTGCCCGGTTGAGTGCGAATGCTGCGACGTTGATGCGGACATCGTTTTCGGAGACTTTACGTGGAGAAGCAGCTTCGACGGCCAGGACTTCAGGTCCGCCTATCTCACGGAAGACAACTGCGGATTCCGACCTGCTCATTTCTGGACCACCGAAAGGTTGGGCTTGATGGGGTTGATACATAGGGACAGTCTGGACATTGCCGTACCTCCGTTGATGCGTGGTGCTGTATGCCACGTTTGAATTCGATTGGGTTGGCCGGCGTTCGTGACGCCGGGGTCAGGGGCAGGATGCGGTGCTCGTCGACGCATTGCTGGTGAGCCGCGAGGGTTCCCCGCCTGCCTCGACCAAGGACGTCAAGGCAAGCGAGGTACGGGTGATATGAATTACGCGGACACCGAAGTCATTGACACCATGTGCTTTGGCTCAAGAGCCGGGAAGTACCGCTCGCGTTCTTGGACCGTGGGCCCGTCGTAGCCGACGCGCTTGCTGTGGGTCCAACCGAACCGACGGACGGAGTCGACGAGTTGCTCGGCGTGTTTGAGCGGGGCCACAGTCGCGTCGATCACGGGGACGCCAATTTCCTCTTGGACCGTTCGGAAGAAGCCGAATTCGGCCGTGCAGCCGAGGATGACGACGTCCGCGCCGTCCTGTTCCACGGCCTTGCGGGCTTCGGTCATGATCCGCCTTTCCGTAAGCGCGGGGTCCGCCTGGAAGTCATCGACGCCCATCTCGAGCACGCGCCATGAGGCAAGACGCTCTGATGCGCCACAACGGTGGACGTTCTCGGCCATCTCAGGAATCCACTTTTTTCGACCGACGAGGATTGAGAATCGCTCGCCCAGACTCCCGGCGATGCTCAGCGCCGAGTGCGCCGGGCCTACAACCACCATGCGATCGGTGATTTCGCGTGCCGCCCGCAACGCCGGGTCGTAAAAGCACCCGATGACGGCGGCGTCGTAGCCTGCTTCTTCCGCCCAGCGCACCGTGCGCAACAGCCGTGGAAGCATAAGTGCCTCGAAAGCGTTGTATTCGACATGTGAGGGGCCCTCTCCATCAAGGGAGACGACATCAACTTCGGTGCCGGGGCGGACGATCTGGCGGAAGGACTCCGCCATCGTACGGTTGTACGCATCGGTGTAGAGCGGGTTGATCCACAGGATTCGGGTAGTCTCCGAGATGGCGTCGAGGCTGTCGGTGGGGGTAATCATTCCAATTCACTTCCTTCGGTTTCGGGCAAGAACAGGCCGAGGATGACCGTGGCAAACAAGAACATGTTGATAAACAGGATTGTCGAGGTAGCGCCCGCGGCGGAGGCCAGGAGGAACCCGACAAGACTCGGGGCGACCGTATTTGCGACGCGCTGGCCGAAAATCCCGAACCCGTAACCTGAGCCACGAAGGGCCGAGGGATAAAGCTCGCCCATCCACGTGTCCCAGACCCCCCAGGCGCCAAGGGCGAAGAAGGCCAGGGAGAACATGCCGATATACATCTCGGTCTCGGTTGAGGCTGTCCCGAAGAAGAAACCGCCGGCTGCCGCGGCGAGGACGTAGATCGTGAAGATCCATTTGCGGCCGAATCGTCCGGTCAGGTAGGAGGCCGTCATGTATCCGGGGATCATGAGGACCGCGCTCAGGGCGATGAAGGAAAAGCTTGATGAGGCGCTCAGTCCTCGCCCTTCAAGCAATGTTGGCATCCACGATTGAAGTCCCCAGTAGCCCCAAGAGAAGGTGAAGTTGATGAGGACTTGAATGACCGTAATCCGGCCCATCTTCCGCTTGAAGAGGCTCCAGATGGACTGTTTCTTGCCATCCGACACGGTGAAAATGGTGCCACGGGAGATGCCCCGTGCTCCCAGAAGGTCCAGGACGTCGTGAGCGTCTTCGTTCCGGCCCCTCCTGGCGAGCCAGTACGGGGATTCCGGGACGACCTTGTACAGAACGATGCCCCATAGGCTGGCAAGTGCACTGACAGCAATGACCCAACGCCAGCCGTGCCCTCCGATCAGAGCGGCGGTGCCGAGGGCGGCCAGGATGCCAATCGGCCACCCTGCAGCAAGATAGACCGTGGCCTTTCCGCGGACCTTAACCGGGAGCAGTTCTTCAAAATAGGGAAAAGTCACAGTGAACACGCCGCTGAACAAAACCCCGGAGAGGAAGCGAGCCACCGAGAGGGTCTCAAAGTTCGGTGCGAAGCAACTCAGGAGCGTGAAGACACCATAACCGGCGAAGCTCCACGCACACGTGGCTTTCCGGCCGATCCGGTCAGAGATGGGCCCCCAAACCAATGACCCGGGGATCATGCCCAGGAAGAGCGCCGAGATGGCGATTCCCACCTCCGTCATACCGACCTGCAGGCTAGTAGCCAGATCACCAGCAACGTAGGTGAGCATGAGCATTTCCCAGGCTTCGATTGCGAAGGCGAAGAAGAGGACCGCGCATATCTTGACGTGGACAGACCCGAAAGGCATGTCGCGGAACGCGTGCCCGACGGCCATGGAGCGCGGTGGACTCACCGTCCCGGGCCATGGCTCTGAAATGAGTGGGTCGATATTGGACATGTCTTGACCTCCGATATTTTGGACAGGATAAGAAGTGCACGTAGCGCTTCTGTGCACGGAGAACCGTCCGGATATCAAGGAATGCACCTCGGAGCAGCTCATCCAAGCCTCCACTCGGAGAGCGCATCCAAGCATCCCGCCGAGTGATTGCACTCACACTACGAACGAGGTGTGCTCAGGAGGTGTTCACTTTGCACTTTTCCGATAGGAGCATTTGGGCGCTCAGCACTTTTATGCACTCTGCCCTTCCAACGCCAGCAGAATCGTGCAGTATGCCCACCCTCTTGGTTGGCCCGGTATATAGCGTGTTTCCACGCACAAAGTGCCATTCCAAACCATGAGGAGATACACATGCCGAACTACAGGGTGTCGATGGATATCGGCGGAACCTTTACGGACATTGTGGCGTACGACCAGGACGCCGGAACCTACGCGGCTACGAAAGCCTCCACCACACCGGGCAACCTGAGTGCCGGTGTCATTGCAGGCCTTGAGTCGATAGTTGATGAACTCTCGGACATCGAATTCCTGGTCCACGGCACCACCCAGGGCCTGAATGCGTTCCTGGAACGCCGCGGAGTTCGCGTACTACTGCTGGCCACGGCCGGCATCGAGGACACCTATCACATTGCCCGCGGCCCCCGACTTGAGCTCTACAATGCTCAGTACCGCAAGCCCGCCCCGTTGGTCGAGCGTAAGGACGTCATTGGCGTCGGTGGCAGGCTGGACAGTCAAGGCCAGGAACTCGTGCCGTTGGACGAAGCGGCAGTCCGTCAAGCAGCGCGCAGGGCAGCGGAGGAGGGCTACGGCGCCGTCGCCGTCGGGTTCCTGTTCAGCTACAAGAACCCCTCGCACGAACTCAGGGCCCGTGAAATCCTGATCGAGGAACTCGGGGAGGATTTCACAGTCTCCCTTTCGCACGAAGCAGCCAAGGAATGGCGCGAATACGAGCGGACCTCCTCCGCCGTCGTCGAGGCCTACACGGGGCCGGTGGTACGCAACTACCTTTTGGACCTGGAAGAGAAACTCGCCGACCGGGGCGTGGAAGCACCGCTGCACATCATGCAGTCCTCCGGCGGCGTCCTCACCGCCGAGTCCGCTCGTAAGCGGCCGCTGCAGACGCTGCTTTCCGGCCCGGTCGGGGGGGCCATGGGCGATGTCGAACTGGCGGGTGTCTCGGGAAACCGCAACCTCATCGGTGTGGATATGGGCGGCACTTCCTTTGACGTTTCCTTGGTAGTTGACGGCAAGCCGGACGTCTCAACGGAGGCGCACCTGGAAGGCCTGCCGATGCTCATGAGCGTTGTTAACATCCACACCGTCGGCGCCGGCGGCGGCTCCGTCGCTTGGCTCGAAGCCGGCGGCCTGCGGGTCGGACCGCGTTCCGCCGGAGCCAACCCCGGACCGGCTTGCTACGGCCGCGGCGGCACAGAACCCACCGTTACCGATGCCAACCTGGTGCTCGGCCGCGTGGACCCCGACTGGTTCGCCGGCGGACAGGTCGCCTTGGACCGTGAAGCCGCAATCACAGCCCTGAAAACAGTAGGCGACCAGCTCGGCCTGGACCCCATCGCCATGGCCGAAGGCATCTGCGACGTCGCGAACTCACAGATGGCCCAAGCGATCCGGACCATCACCATTTCCCGCGGCATCGAACCCAGGGACTTCGCCCTCGTGGCCTTTGGCGGAGCCGGACCCATGCACGCGGTCTTCCTCGCCAGGGAACTCGGCATCCCGGAAACGGTCGTTCCCCGCTTCCCCGGTGCTTTCTCCGCCTGGGGCATGTTGCAAACCAACATCCGCAAGGACTTTTCCGAACCCTACTTCTACCTCGACGAAGACATTGATGTGGCAGACATGGCCGGCATCCTCCGCTCCATGGAAGTCGAAGGCCTGTCTTCACTGGTCTCGGAAGGGGTCCCGGAGGAAAGCCGGGCCACGAAGGCGTCCGTGGACGTCCGCTATCAGTCGCAGGAGTTCTCCTTGAACGTTCCGCTGACATCAGCTGACGAACCGGAGTCACCTGACTTCGTTGCCAACCTCGCTGTCCGCTTCTCTGCGATGTACCACGAGCGCTACGGCCACTCCAACCTTGGTGCCCCGATCGAAATCGTCACCCTGCGGACGCAGGCTGTCGGGGATCTGGGACGGCTGGAAGCTCCGAGCTACGTCACCGCACAGGGCCCTGAGTTCAAGCACGAAATCCGCCAGGTGGTCTTTGACCACGTTGAGCACAGCACCACCGTAGTCCGCCGTGACGATCTCGGCGCCGGCCACACATTCGAAGGTCCCGCCATCATTGTGGAGCAGACCGCCACCACCGTCGTTCCCCCCGGGTTCAACGTCACGGTCGACGAGTTCGGCTCCCTGGTCATCCGCTCTGAAGACGTCGAAGAAAACTGAGGCACCAAAAATGACAATTGCAGCAGTCAAAACACTGGATCCCGTCACCGTGGAAATCATCCGCAACGCGCTGACCAGCGCCGCGGATGACATGAACGCCACCCTGATCCGCTCCGCTTACTCACCCATCCTCTACGAGGGCGGGGACTGCGTGGTGGCTCTCCTGGACACCGAACACCGCGTGCTCGGACAGTCCGCAGGCCTGCCGCTCTTCCTAGGCAACCTGGAAACTTGTTCCATCGCTGTGGAGGAAATGTACGGCCGCGCGGTCTGGCAGGAAGGGGACATCTGGATCCTCAACGACTCATACCTGGGCGGCACGCACCTGAACGATGTGACCATTTTTGCGCCGATCTTCGACGATGGAGAGGTTGTCGGATTCGCGGCGACCCGTGCGCACTGGATGGACATGGGGTCTAAAGATGTCGGAGGCTCGATGGACTCGACCGACATTTTCCAAGAGGGGTTCAGGATGGGGCCGGTCAAATTGGTCGAGGCAGGTGTTGAGACCTCTGTTGTGGACCTGATTCGGACCAACGTGCGATTCCCGTACCAGACCATTGGTGATATGCATGCCATGATCGCAGCCCTCCGGATGGGCACCACCCGGATGAAGGAGCTTGTGGGCCGGTACGGCATGGAGCAGCTGGATGCCGCCCGGGATGAGATCTTCCGCCAAACGGAAGAAATCGAGCGCATGACCGTACGCAACATTCAAGACGGGGTGTACGAAGCTGAGGGCTTCCTGGACAACGACGGTATCAATCTGGACACTCCAATTGAGATCAAGCTGCGGATCACCGTAGCCGGCGACACCATTGACTTCGACGTCACCGGATCGGCGGACCAGACCATGGGCCCGGTGAACTGTGGTGCCGCCCAGGCCGTCTCGGCACTGCGCGTGGGCTACAAGCTCCTCGTCAGCCCGGAGTCCAACTCCAACGGTGGTTCCTTCCGGCCAATGACCACCCAGGTGCGGTCCGGCTCAGTGCTCGGCGCCGTGACTCCAGCCCCGTGCCAGTGGTATTTCTCCCACCTTGGGCTGCTGATCGACCTCGTTTCCAAGGCCATGGCCCCCGCCATGCCCGAACGTGTCGCCAGCGCCAGCCACGGTGACTCGATGATCATCACCGCCGCCGGTTTCGACACCCGTTTCGGCCGGAACTTCGTCACTATGGAAGCCACACTTGGAGGCTGGGGTGCGTGGCAGGGAACCGATGGTGAATCCGCCATGATCAACAATGTCAACGGCTCACTCAAGGACCTGCCCATCGAGATGCTGGAGACCCGCTACCCGTTCCGGATCAACGAGTACTCCATCCGCCCCAACTCCGGCGGCCCCGGCCAGTACCGCGGCGGCAACGGCGTGGTACGCGAATACGAATTCCTGGCCGACTGCGTGGTAGGGCTCTGGTTCGAACGGTCAAAGACCCCGGCCTGGGGGCTCTTCGGCGGATCGGACGCCCAGGGCCCGGAAGTTGTGATCAACCCCGGCCGCGCTGATGAGGTTCGCACGCTGAAAGCGAACGCCCGCAAGGTCAAGGCCGGCGACGTCGTCCGCCTCGCCGTAGGAGGTGGTGGCGGCTTCGGAGACGTCTCCAAGCGCTCCCGCGAGGACATCACCTACGACATCGTCAACGGTTTCATCACCGAGGACTTCGCCAAGACGCACTACGGCTACTAAGCACCACCAGCAGCAAATAGGTTCCGATCAGGAAAGAAAGGACTCCATGAGTTCCCAGTTTGAATCCTTCGACGACGTGTACGCGAACGCCCGGAAAGTAGTCGGCGTCACTCTCTTTACCGTCTCAGTCATCGCCGACGATGGCACCAGCATGGCACGCGTGTACACCACCCATCCCGATGTTTATCCGGTAGGTGGGAAGAAGACCCTCGCCGGGGACACGAACGCGGTGTGGCTGGAGCAGGTGCTCAAGGGACAGCAGCCGTTCTTGGGGGTGGATAAGGAAGCGGTCCGTGCATTCTTCTTTGATTCGGCAATGATCGAGTCATTGGGCTGCGGGGCCATCGTCAACGTTCCGGTGGTGAGCAACGGCCAGACTATCGGTTCCATGAACTTCCTCGCCCCTGAGGGCAGCTACGACCAGAATTCGGTCGACTCAGCCGTGGACGTCGCACGGCGGTCCGTCCATCTGCTCGAAGAAGCCCTCACCACCGCCAGCTAGTTCATTCGCGGGCGGGCACCACGATTGGGGGGCCCGCCCGCGGGGGACAACAGGAAGGAAACAGACGTGACAACACCGGAAAGCTTGACAATACGGAACGCCCTAATCTTCGACGGCGAATCACCTGACCTGATTGAGGGCTCCATCAGCATCCGGGATGGCCGGATCACCGCCGTAGGGCGGGAGGTTGAAACGAGCGGTGTTGTCCATGACGCCCGGGGCCGAACCGTGATTCCAGGACTTATCGATGCGCATTTTCATGCATACGCACTCAGCCTGACTTCCGCCACGAACGAGACTGGGCCATTGAGCTATTCCGCACTTGCCGGGGCAAGGCGTCTCGCGGCGACACTGCTCCGCGGGTTCACTTCGGTACGTGACGTAGCCGGTGGTGACGTTGGCCTTGCCAGCGCCATCGAGGAAGGTCTGTGCCCTGGTCCACGCTACTTCTTCACCGGCCCGGCGCTGAGCCAGACAGGCGGCCACGGCGATATCCGGGCCGCGAACAATGGCGGATGCTTCCATGGCGGGCACATGTGCGAGGTGGTGGACGGCGCCGATAACCTGCTGCTGGCCGTGCGTCACCGATTCCGCACAGGCGCCTCCGCCATAAAGCTAATGACCTCCGGAGGGGTCGTTTCACCGGTCGATCCGATTCGGGTTCCGCAGTACAGCGCGGAGGAAATCCGCGTCGTAACAGAAGAGGCTTCCCGCCGGGGCAGCTACGCCACGGCTCACGCATATTCCCCGGAGGCCATTCGCCATTCAGTACTTAACGGGGTCCGCTGCATCGAGCACGGCAACCTGCTGGACGCTGAAACGGCGAAGCTAATGGCTGACAACGACGTTTATCTGGTCCCCACCTTGGTGACCTACGAAGCCATGGAACGCCGCGGTAAGGATGTCGGCCTTACCGAAGTGGGAGCGGCCAAGAACCGGGAAGTGCTGGAGGCGGGGAAGAATGCCGTGGCACTGGCGCGGGATGCCGGGGTCCGGATCGGGTTCGGAACAGACCTCATGGGTGACCTGGAGGATGAGCAACTGGCCGGACTCCGTCTGCAGTGCGAAGCCCTTGGCGTGTATGGCGCACTCCGGTCGGCAACGTCAACCAACGCCGCCCTGCTTCGGCGCGATGACCTTGGACGCATCACCCGCGGGTCCTGCGCGGACTTGGTGGTGCTGGACGGGAATCCCTTCCATGAACCCTCGATTCTCTGGGACGAAAGCAAGACACGTACCGTCATCAAGGACGGGCAGATCATCTCCACCGGGATCCTTCGGGGCGCGGCGGACTTGCCGTTGGACGTTCGGGTTGCCTAAGAAAGCAACAGACGGGTTGGGGCTCAAAGCCGCGTCATCAGCTCACTGGGCCGCTGACGCGGCTCTGAGCGATGATGGAAAATGTGAACAGACTTGCCAGCGCCTACAGCAGCTATCTCCTGCAGCACAAGGACAATCCGGTGGATTGGTTTCCGTTCGGGGATGAAGCTTTTGCGCTTGCTGCTGCCCGTGACGTTCCGGTCTTCCTCTCCATCGGATATGCGGCCTGTCACTGGTGCCACGTCATGGCCCACGAATCCTTCGAGGACCAGGAAACCGCCGATTACCTGAATGCCCACTTCGTGCCCGTCAAAGTGGACCGCGAGGAACGCCCGGACGTCGATTCCGTCTACATGACGGCCACGCAGGCCATCAGCGGCGAAGGTGGCTGGCCAATGTCCGTCTTCCTGACTCCCGAGGGCCTCGCGTTCCATGCAGGCACCTACTTCCCGCCCGTTCCCCTGCCTGGACGCCCCTCCTTCCGGAACGTGCTTGAGGCTGTCCACGAGGCGTGGACGGAACGCCGCGAGGCTGTTGAGCAGAACGCCAGGGGGCTCGCCGCCAACATGGCCAATGCCCAGCTGTCATCGGCGGTTCGACTTGATGGCCCGCCCGAGGTACTTGATGCCCAACTGCTTTCGGACGCAGTGGGGCTCTTGGCGCGGTCGGAAGACCCCGACGCCGGTGGGTTTGGCACCGCCCCGAAGTTCCCGCCGTCGGCGGTTCTTGAGTTCCTGATCCGTCACGCCGCGGCGAGGTCGGAGACTGCGGAGGATGCGCGGGACATGGCTGGACGGGCGCTGGTCGGGATGGCCAGTTCCGCTTTGTGCGACCAGCTCGACGGCGGCTTCGCGCGGTATTCGGTCACAGCGGATTGGTCAGTGCCGCACTTCGAGAAAATGCTCTACGACAATGCCCAGCTCCTGCGTATCTACGCCCACTGGGTGCGGCTCGGGGGCAATGAGGTGTTCTCCGCCAGCGAGGCAGCGGAGACAGCATCCAGGTGCGCGGACTGGATGCTGGCCTCACTGGGGCTGCCTAGCGGTGGACTGGCTTCATCATTGGACGCCGACACCGTGGTGGACGGCGTGCACCATGAGGGTGCGGCCTACCTTTGGACTCCCGGGTCCTTGCTGGAAGTCCTCGGGCCAGATGACGCCGAGGCGGTGGCCCGGATGATGAACATCGGTGACCAGGGAACGGTTTCGGAATTGGGATCTCCGTTGCATCCCGGACGACCCCTTTCGGCTTCCGAATCCACGCTGTGGCGCCGCGTCAGGCCCACGCTCCTGGCCGTCCGCGATCTCCGGAACCAGCCTGCCCGGGACGAGAAAGTTGTGGCAGGTTGGAACGGGCTCGCGATCGCGGGGCTTGCCGAGGCCGGAGCGGTGCTGGACAGACCGGACCTCGTCGCTGCCGCACAGGACGTCGCTGAGTACCTTGAGGACGTACATTGGGATGCCGAGCAAGGGCTGCTGCTCCGGGTCTCGCACGATTCCAAGGCCCGGGGGATCGGTGGACTCCTGGAAGATTACGCATTCTGCGCTGAGGGCCTGTTCTCCCTGTATGCCGCGACGGGGAAAAGGCGTTGGTACCGCTTGGCGGAACAACTCATTCGGGCCGCGGAAGCGCGTTTTGTAGAGAACGGACACCTTGCCGATTCAGCCGGGGAGTCTGCGCAGGTCTTCAACGCCCAAGGCCAACGCGCCGCCCTTGATCCATTCGACAATGCTGCCCCCAGCGGCGCTGCCGGATTTGCCGGAGTGCTGCTGACGTATTCCGCATATTCAGGCTCACACGATCACCGACTCATGGCCGGGAACATCCTGGGGTTGCTTCCTCCACTGGCCACGCGCGCGCCCCGCGCTGCCGGTTGGCTCCTGGCCACGGCGCAAGCGGCGCTGGCCGGCCCGGTGGAGGCCGCCGTCGCTGGTCCCGACTCATCCCTGCGGCAGGAACTGCACGGCGCGCTTTTGAAGTCCGCCAGCCCCGGCCTCGTTGTCGCCTTGCAAGAGGACGACGCCGCGTCCCCGGCTGGTGAGGGTGAGGTTCCGCTGCTGATTCATCGCACTGGTGCGCCAAACGGCTCGCCACAAGTGTATTTGTGCCGGGATATGGTGTGCGAAAGGCCTGTGGGAACCGTTGCCGAGGTGCAATCGATGCTGGCGCGAATGACCCCAGGCGCTAGCTGAGCACAGCCATCATGATGGCGATGAAGTGGGCCGCGAACGCCAGGACAGTGAACGCATGGAAGAGTTCGTGGAACCCAAAGTGTTGGACGCTGAAATTTGGCTTCTTAATGGCATAGAAGACCGCGCCGGCTATGTATAGCGCGCCGCCCACGCAGATGAGGATGGCAGAAGCCGCATTCGCCGCGAAGAACTGGGGGAGGTAAAAGAGTGCCCCGCAGCCCAAGGCAATGTAGATCGGGACATATAACCAACGAGGAGCGTCTGTCCAAATCACCCTGAACAGCACCCCGGCGATGGCCGCGGACCAGATAATCCACAACAACGTGACGGCTTGGGAGCGTTCAAGAAGCGACCAAGCCAGCGGCGTATAGCTTCCGGCGATCACCAACATGATGTTCGTATGATCCAGGCGCTTGAGCACCAGCCGGGTCTTCGGGGACCAGTTTCCGCGATGGTAAACAGCGCTGACACCAAAGAGGAGGACGCCTGTTACCGCATAGATCGTGGAGGTGATTTTTCGGTCGGCTGTGGGGGCAAGCGCCACTAGGACGATTCCGGCAGCGAGGGCGAAGGGGGCGGCAACGGCGTGGATCCAACCACGCCATGCGGGCTTGATAGTGAGCAGCTCGGCCATCGTTAAAGAGTAACCTACGCTTCGGTAAGTTACTGAAAAGTAACTCTGGTTGGATGTGAATGCGACCCGGCCATGCACCTGCGAGGCACCTCGGGAAGGTAGCCTTGGATGTGCGCCGTCGTCGTAAGAGCAAGGAAGTCAGGTGAAAGTCCGGTGGAGCTGCCCGGTTTCCTCTATGGCTTCTACGAGCGCCAACTCCTTCGCTCCCTGAAGCAGGACCGCATCCCCAGGCACATCGGTGTCATGGTGGATGGCAACCGCAGGTGGGCCCGTCAGTTCAACGCGCCGACCAGCCAGGGGCACCAGGCCGGCGCCGACAAAATCCACGAGTTCCTCGGCTGGTGCCAGGAGCTTGGCGTCAAAGTAGTGACGCTGTACATGCTCTCCACGGACAACATGAACCGCTCCGGCGAAGAGCTTGACCTGCTCATGGGCATCATCGCCAACACCATGGACCGGCTGGATGAAAATGAGGACGTCTCCGTGCATGCCATGGGCGCGCCAGAGCTCCTCCCGGACTACCTCGCCGATCGCCTGAACAAGCTGACCGCCCGGACCCCTGTCCATGAAAAAATCCATGTGAACGTGGCAGTCGGCTATGGTGGGCGGCGTGAAATCGTCGATGCCGTGAAGGAACTCCTCCGCGACGCCGTCGCCAAGGGGCGGACCATGTCCGACGTCGCAGATGAACTTTCGGTGGACGACATCTCAAGGTTCCTTTATACGCGCGGCCAGCCGGATCCGGACCTGGTCATCCGCACTTCCGGTGAGCAGCGGCTCTCCGGATTCCTGATGTGGCAGAGCGCCTACAGCGAGTTCTACTTCTGCGAAGCCCTCTGGCCGGCATTCCGGAAGGTTGATTTCCTGCGCGCCCTCCGTGACTACGCTGGCCGGCAGCGTCGCTTCGGCTCCTAGAAGCGGGCCGGTTCACCGAAATTTAACGATCCGGACATGCGACTTGCCGACGAAGGATTGCGGAAATGAATGTGTCCGGGATTACGTTAATCCCATCAGCAGGCAAAACCGCCCGCTGATCGGGGAGGCCAGTAGATGGAGCGAACTATCGCACCAGTTACATGGGAGGCCACGCCCGGCCTTCCGGCCGAGCCGCTTCACCATTAGGCCGGGCGACCGCCCGGGGCTGGAGTCGATGTGGCTATTTCAGAGCAACTGCCCACAATGGTTTCTGACGGGGAAAGTGCAGCTACCTCTCGCGCCAAACGGGTTTCATCGGGGGAACGGACAGCATCGTCTGCAGTGGGCCGCAGCTATGTGATCGATACGTCCGTCTTGCTCTCAGACCCGCACGCACTGCTGCGATTCGCCGAGCACGAAGTCATCGTCCCAATCGTGGTCATCAGCGAACTGGAAGGCAAACGCCACGATCCCGAACTAGGGTATTTTGCCCGCAAAGCCTTGCGGCTACTGGATGACCTCCGAATCGAACATGGCGGACTGGACCACGCAATACCCATTGGCGCCGACGGAGGCATGCTCCGGGTAGAGATGAACCACATTTCCACGGAAGTCCTTCCCGCAGGCTTCCGGGGCGGGGACAATGACAGCCGCATCCTGGCCGTAGCGAAGAACCTGGCAAACGAGGGTCACAACGTCACCGTGGTGTCCAAGGACCTTCCCATGCGCGTCAAAGCATCCGCCATGGGATTGCACGCAGACGAATACCGCAACGAACTCGTCAAGGATTCAGGCTGGACCGGCATGGCCGAAGTGGAAGCCGGTGAAGAGGAAATCGCCACGCTTTACGGTCACGAACCCGTTTTCATCCCTGCCGCCGCTGAACTTCCCGTGAACACCGGTCTTGTCCTCCTGTCCAACCGCGGCTCGGCGCTCGGCCGCGTGGGGGCCGACAAACAGGTCCGCCTGGTCAAGGGTGACCGTGACGTCTTCGGGCTCCATGGCCGTTCGGCGGAACAACGGCTCGCCATCGACCTCCTCATGGATCCCGCAGTGGGCATTGTCTCCATCGGTGGGCGAGCCGGCACCGGCAAATCCGCGCTGGCACTCTGTGCGGGCCTCGAAGCCGTCCTGGAGCGCCGCGAACACCGCAAGGTGGTCGTCTTCCGACCCCTCTACGCTGTAGGCGGCCAGGAACTGGGATACCTCCCAGGGTCTGAATCGGAAAAGATGAACCCTTGGGCACAGGCTGTCTTCGACACACTCGGTGCATTGGTCAGCCAGGAAGTCGTGGAAGAAGTCATGGACCGCGGCATGCTCGAAGTGCTGCCGCTCACCCACATCCGAGGACGCTCACTGCACGATGCCTTCGTCATCGTGGACGAGGCACAATCCTTGGAGAAGAACGTCCTCTTGACCGTGATGAGCCGCATCGGCCAGAACTCCAAGATCGTTCTCACCCATGACGTCGCCCAGCGCGACAACCTCCGAGTCGGCCGGCACGACGGCGTGGCCGCCGTCGTCGAAACCCTCAAGGGGCATCCGCTGTTTGGCCACATCACGCTCACCAGGTCCGAGAGGTCGCCAATTGCGGCCTTGGTGACGGAGCTGCTCGAAGGGGCGTAGATCTAACGTTCGATTAGTGTGAAGGGCCGTGGTCCGGTTAGCCGGGCCACGGCCCTTCGCCGTCGCTTAGACACGGCGCAAAGGGACCCTCTCGGTCGCTGGGCGACCTCGCCGGGTCCGTTGCGTCGCGATGCGCTCCTGTGCGAAGGACCGAAGCTCGGCCAGCGGTTTAGTCGCCGTTCAGAGCCCGAGGTAGCTGGCTAGCCCTTTGTGGCCGTGGACTTTTAGGGTCCAGTTGGGGCGGTTGAAGGTTTTGGGGGTGAGGCGGACTCTTTGGACTTCTTCGACTTTCTCGCCCCAGCCGTCGCGGACGAGGCCGTTGAGTTCGTAGCCGAGACTCAGGGAGACGCCCAACGATTGCTTGTTCCAGGAGGCGGCTTCGGATTCGGCCACTTCCGCCTGCAGGTAATCGAACGCATAGCTTACGACGGCGGCACGCATCTCTTTGCCGATGCCGCGGCCTTGCGCGGACTGCTTGAGCCAGGATCCTGTGCTCACTGTCTTCAGGGTCTTGAAGTTTTTGGCGCCGAGGTCCTGGACTCCAAGGAATTCGTCGTCCTGCCATACTGCCAAGAGCAGGGTCCAGGAGTCTTTGGCGAAATTTGCCCTGCAGCGCCAGTACCACTGAGCCATGTTCGGGGCGAGCTCGTCGTCCGGGAGCTCTGCCCACGGGGTGCTGAACGGGCTCTTGCCGGGCTCGTGGACACCGGAACGGGCGGCAGCTACCGCGGCTGGGATGTCCTCATCCAGGATGGGCCGGATGGTAAGCCTCGGGGTGGTGAGGGTAAGTCCGAACGGGGGCCAGATGTCTGCCAGCGATGTCATCGCCGTAGCTTAGCCCGGCTGTCGAGGCCATGCGAGTCACAGAGCTGGTGACAGCCTATTGCGTGGTGGACCCGCTATCACGTTGTTGGCCAACCATGGAATAGCGGGTTCACAACGTTTCGTGGATGTGAAGGTCAGGCGGCGGGGCCTATGTCCCAGGAGATATGGCGCCGAACGTCGGTCAGGTTCATTGACTCGGCAAGGAAAAGATCGTCCAGCATGTATTCGTCAACGGCCAGGATCTTCAGCCAATGACCCTTGCCGGCCGTATCGCCGTCCAGGCTTTGGCTGGCGACGCAGACGCCTGTGCCGGCATCCACGCGGATCAGCGTCCGGCCCGGGTGGGCCAAGGGTTGGGCAGGATCCAAGGGCACGTAGGTTCGGCCACGGGTAACCACTGTTTCCAAGGCCATCCGTCCCTCATGATCTACTTCACGGGGCTCTTCCAAGGACACGGGGTTGGAATCCGGGAACTCCAGGGGGACGGGCGCATTGCCGGCAAGTTCCACCGGATCCAGTGCCGCAGCCAGCCGTCCGTTGCCAAAGGACGGTTCACCGTAGGCCGCCTCGGGGCGCCTTCGGACCAAGCCAGCGCCATCATAGACCGGGGTCACCAAGTGGGCAGGGAGTAACCAGGAGCGTCGCGTGGCACTGACGTAGAGGTCGTCACGGGAATCGTTGATGCCCGTGGTGCTGTGCAGCAGCTTTCCGTCAGGAGTCTCCAGCCGCAGCGCGCCGGGCCGCCTCAGCCATGCACGGACCAGATTGGCGCCAGTCCCAGGGCGTTCGAGGTATTCGAAACGGAGACTCGTCCACTTCCACGGTGAAGAGCGGCAGAGATTGCGGAATGTGGAGGACAAGTCCTGTGCCTGGCCGCCATGCCCGTTAGCTGGCGCAAAACCAGATCCGAAGTCCGGTCCGAAACCTGATCCACCTGCACTGTAGCGCGCCATATCCACAGTTTACCTACGCGTTCAACCCGGCCTCTGGACCAATTCGGGATAGCATCTGCAGGGTGATCCGACGACTCGCCGACCTCTGGGACGCCAGCCCGCTGGGCTTCTGGCTGGTGGTTCTTGCGTGCGCGTATTTCCTGGTGATGGCGGTGCGCCTGACCATTATTGATATCCGGAGCCATCTGCTGCCGAACCGGATCGTCTTTCCCTCCTACGCGGTGGGCGGGGTCCTGCTGCTGGGCGCTGCGGTTCTGGTGTTTGTTGGCGGCCCCGATGCTGGGCTGGATGCCTCGCTGTTCGGTATCCCCGGGCTCGGAGTGCTGGCCGGTGGCGGCGTGCTGTGGCTGTTCTACTTCCTGCTTCGTTTGGTCTATCCACCTGGTATGGGGTTCGGCGACGTGAAGCTGGCCGGAGTCCTTGGGTTATACCTCGGCTACCTCGGGTGGGCCCATGTCTTCGCGGGCACCTTCGCTGCTTTCTTGCTCGGCGGGTTGTGGAGCCTGGTGATCCTTGTGGCCAGGCGCGGCACGCTGGGTTCGGCTATCCCGTTCGGGCCCTTCATGCTGGCAGGAGCCTTGGTGAGCATGGTGCTTTTGCCTGCGTGATTCTTCCAAGTCGCCCCGCCCGGGACCAACTGCGGCCGAACTGCAACGCTTCCCGTATTCTGCGGGTTCACCAGGCTGCGGCATGCTTAGCCCAGATGGTTTGACGCGCTTAAGACACCTGGAGGGGGCTGCTGTGCAGAGGGGTAGTTTTTGGCCTGTGCCGGGTGTCGCCATGGCCTGCGCTTTGATGCTCTCGGGCTGCGGGCAATCGGGCAACGTTCCCGGTGCAAGCCCTGGGGCCAGCATTCAAGCGCTCATGACCCAGCAGCCGGAGCCCTTCTGCCAGGGCGGCCCGTTGGGTTGCTCCACCTTCACGTCGGTGCGCGGGAGCGATGCCACTGGAGACGTAGCGTGGCTTGGGACACAACCGCTGCGGATCAGCTCGACGCATGTCAACGGGGCGTGGACCCTACTGGTGAAGACACCGTGCAATGTGCTCAATGTGGAAGTCTCCGTCCAGGAAGATGTCTGGGCAACGCGTTCAATGGCCGCCTCGGCCATGGGCTGCCGGGAGCTTGAGGGAAGCTACGAGGCTTGGACCGTCAAGCTCTTTGAGCAGCCTGTTCAATGGAACCTCGACGACGGCATGCTCACGTTGAGCAACCCACACGCCACGATCGAATTCAAGGAAAGCTAACGCCGTGGGCGCACCCGAATTTATCCTCAAGCTACGGGAGAAGATCGGGAATGATCCGCTCTGGTTGCCGGCGGTCAGGGGAGTAGTCTTCGACGACGATGGCAGGGTGCTGCTCTGCCAAAGGGCGGACAATCACCACTGGACAGTGATCACCGGCATCCTTGAACCGGGCGAGCATCCCGCTCCCGGACTGGTCAGGGAAATCTTCGAGGAGACGGCGGTTGTGGCCGAAACTGAGCGGATCATCGGCGTCGGCGTTGTAGGTCCGGTGACCTTTCCGAATGGCGACGTTTGCGACTTCCTGGACATCACCTTCCGCTGCAGGTATGTCTCCGGCAATGCTCAGGTAAACGATGACGAATCGATCGCTGTTGGCTGGTTCGGCTTGGATGAACTGCCTGATGTGAGCGAGGGGAACCTTCAGGCCATCAGGCTCGCCACGGAGCCCGAAGGCCCCGTGGCGTACCAGGAGGAGGACTAAGGTATTTGGCGCCGGCGTTGGCCGGAGTTTCAGCCGCGAGGGTGGTCAGTCGAAAAAGTGCAAAAAGAGAGTTGGGTTTGTGTACAGCAGGCGACCGTGGGGGCCGGACCTGTACGCAAAGTCCCTGTACGAGGACGGCTTACGACGACGGCCGGCGCCTTTAGTGTGAAAGGTGCCGGCCGTCGTCGTGCTTTGGGTGTTAAGCCAGAAGTCAAGCCTTGTGGGCAGGGGAGGTCATGGTGGTGACATCCAGTGCCTTGTCCAGGTCTGCCTCGGAAACCTTGCCCTCGCCCTCGCCGACGAAGCCGAGCTTCTCGGTTGCCTGGCGGATAGTCAGGCCCTCCTTGACGGCGATCTTGGCGATCTTGGCGGCGTTCTCGTAACCGATGAACTTGTTCAGCGGGGTCACGATGGACGGGGAAGCCTCAGCCAGGAAGCGGGCGCGCTCGACGTTGGCGGTGATGCCGTCGATCATCTTGTCGGCCATCACGCGGCTGGTGTTGGCCAGCAGGCGGATGGACTCGAGCAGGTTGGCGGCCATGACGGGGATGCCGACGTTCAATTCGAAGGCGCCGTTGGTGCCGGACCATGCGATAGCGGTGTCGTTGCCGATGACCTGGGCGCACACCATGATGGAGGCTTCGCAGATAACGGGGTTGACCTTGCCCGGCATGATCGAGGAGCCCGGCTGAAGGTCCGGGATGGCGATTTCGCCGAGGCCCGTGTTGGGGCCGGAACCCATCCAGCGGAGGTCGTTGTTGATCTTCATGAAGGAGATCGCGATGTTGCGCAACTGGCTGGAGCCCTCGATGAGGCCGTCGCGGTTTGCCTGTGCTTCGAAGTGGTCGCGAGCTTCTGTCAGCGGCAGGCCGGTGTCGGCTGCGAGCAGTTCGATGACGCGCTCCGGGAAGCCGGCAGGAGTGTTGATGCCGGTGCCAACAGCGGTGCCACCAAGGGGGACCTCGGCGACGCGGGGGAGTGCTGCGTTGATGCGCTCGATACCGTAACGGACCTGGGCGGCGTAGCCACCGAACTCCTGGCCGAGCATTACCGGCGTGGCGTCCATGAGGTGGGTGCGGCCGGACTTGACGACGTCCTTGAACTCCGCGGCCTTACGGTCCAAAGATGCTGCCAGGTATTCCAGGGCCGGGATCAGGTCATTGATCAGGGCAGAGGTGGCGGCAACGTGGACGGACGTCGGGAACACATCGTTGGAGGACTGCGAAGCGTTCACGTGATCGTTGGGGTGGACCACCTTGTCGCTGCCCGCAGCTGCGAGGGCACGCGAAGCGAGCTCTGCGATGACCTCGTTGGTGTTCATGTTGGAAGAAGTGCCAGAGCCGGTCTGGAAGACGTCAATCGGGAAGTCGCCGTCGTACTTGCCGGTGGCTACCTCATCGGCAGCTGCGGCGATTGCCTCGGCGAGCTCACCATCGAGCACCCCCAGTTCGGCGTTCGCCAGTGCAGCGGCCTTCTTGACGCGTGCAAGGGCTTCGATGTGAGTGCGCTCAAGCGTCTTGCCGGAGATAGGGAAGTTCTCCACAGCACGCTGCGTCTGGGCGCGGTACAGGGCGTTCACGGGGACGCGAACTTCGCCCATCGTGTCATGTTCAATACGGAACTCAGTGGTGGAAGTCATGGGGCTAGCTTAGGGCGATTGGGGGTCGCATCGAAAACCCGGGAGGGAGTGCTACGTGCTCCGGCGCGGAGGCCGGAGCACGGTCCACTAAAGCTTGCCGATCCCGGAAACGAGGGCCGCACGGCCTTCATCGAGCTTGTAGGACAGGCCCACCACAGCCACGCGGCCGTCGTCGATGGCGTCCGAAATCACACGTGAGCTGTCGGCCAGCCTCGCTGAGGTTTGCTTGACGTGCTCCACCACCATGTCGTTGACGTCTTCCTGGTCGTTGCGCAGGGAAGTCAGGACGGACGGGGTGATGCGTTCCACGAGATCGCGGATGAAGCCAGCGGGCATCTCTCCGGTTTGCACGGCGGCCTTGGTAGCCGTGACGGCTCCGCAGCTGTCGTGGCCAAGGATGACGATCAGTGGAACACGAAGCTCAGCAATGCTGTATTCAAGGGAACCGAGGACGGCGTCGTCGATCACCTGGCCTGCGGTGCGCACCACAAAGGCGTCGCCCAACCCGAGATCGAAGATAATCTCGGCCGCGAGGCGGGAATCGGAGCAGCCAAAGATGACAGCGAAGGGGTTCTGGTTCTCGATGAGTGATGAGCGTCGGGACGCGTCCTGGTTCGGGTGCAGCGATTCGCCGGCAACAAAACGTTCGTTGCCCTCTTGGAGGCGGCGCCAGGCAAGGGCGGGAGTCAGATATGTAGGCACCTGATTACTTTACGGCCCGGAGGTGGCGGGCCGTAAAACTGTTGCGCTGCGTGTGCTTATTGCGCTGGTGTGCTTATGAGGACGGCGCTGCAGATTCGGAAGCCGCAGCGGCTTGGTCCGCGGACTTCACCACGGCGGCGCCGAGCGTGGCGAACTCTTCAAGGTTCGCCGTGCCGTTCAGGATGATCGTGGTTCCGCGGTAGTTGAGCACCATGCTGCGCTTGTCCTTGCCGGAATCGTGGAGCTCCCAATCCTGGCCACCGGCGTTGCGGGTGCCGGTTACTGGCATGTTGCCAGTCTGCTGCAGCACCCACGTGGGATTCGCCTTGGTGGTCTGGGTAAGGCCGATGAAGGCTTCCTTGGGAGTCAGGTAGCCAACCTCCCAGGTGGGCACGCCCGTGCCGGTGCCCGATTCCCAACGGGCGTAGTTCGGCTTGAATGTGTCGCCGGTTTCCGGCGTGACGGGTGTGAATCCCGCCACATCGGCAGCGTTGCGGGCTATGGAAGCAACGTCAACGGGGGGCCGAAAGCCCTCGCCCTTCGGTGCAGGGTTCATCAAGACAATGGGAAGGAATGCGAGGACACACAGCACCAGGGCAATGATCATGCCAATGACCGAGGCATTGGCGCGCTTGGCCGCTTTTGCCGGAATGACGGGTTTATAAGGGGCATCCATGGCGTCCGGGGCGCCGTTGGGGTTTGCCTCTGCAGCCTTGGGCTGGTTGCCGGCAGCGGGCTTGTCCTGCGTTTCACTCACACCTCCATAGTCCCTCATCCCGGCTGTGAACACACAACCGGGAACCTCACCGCGGGAATTGCCGGCCGTGGTCATCCAGCGACTCCAAACGCATGCGGCGACTATGATCGTTCATAGAGGGACCCCAGGTTGCCTCGTGCAACCGTGTCCGGTCCCGTGAATCGTCACTCGAAGAAGAGGTTCAAGTGTCTCCTGCACCAATGACCCAGCAGTATTCCACGATTTCGCCGTCGCTCGCCGTCGGCACCGACGAACCCGACCGCAACCTGGCGCTGGAACTCGTCCGTGTCACCGAGGCCGCGGCAATTGCCGGTGGCCACTGGGTAGGTTTCGGCGACAAGAACAAGGCAGACGGCGCCGCCGTCGACGCCATGCGTTCGTTCCTTCACACCGTCCACTTCAATGGCGTCGTGGTCATCGGTGAAGGTGAAAAAGACGAAGCCCCCATGTTGTTCAATGGCGAGCAGGTTGGTGACGGCACCGGTCCCGAGTGCGACGTCGCCGTGGACCCCATCGACGGAACCCGCCTGACCGCCCTCGGCATCAACAACGCCCTCGCCGTCCTGGCGGTGGCAGAACGCAGCTCCATGTTCGATCCGTCCGCGGTCTTCTACATGGAAAAGCTGGTCACAGGCCCCGAAGCTGCCGACATGGTGGACCTGCGCCTGCCCGTGAAGCAGAACCTGCACCTGATCGCCAAGGCCAAGGGCGTAAAGGTCAACCAGCTCAACGTCATGATCCTGGACCGCGACCGGCACCGCCCCCTGGTGGAAGAAATCCGCGAAGCCGGTGCACGCACCAAGTTCATCATGGACGGCGACGTCGCAGGTGCCATCGCCGCAGCCCGCTCCGGAACCGGCGTGGACGCACTGATGGGCATCGGCGGAACCCCCGAAGGCATCGTTGCCGCCTGCGCCATCAAGTCCCTCGGCGGTGTTATCCAAGGCCGCCTGTGGCCTACGTCGGACGATGAGAAGCAGAAAGCAATCGACGCCGGACACGACCTCGACCGCGTTCTCTCCACGAACGACCTCGTCACCTCGGACAACTGCTACTTCGCAGCCACCGGCATCACCGACGGCGACCTCCTCCGCGGCGTTCGCTACCAGAAGGACCGCGTGCTGACGCAGTCCATCGTCATGCGCTCGAAGTCCGGAACGGTGCGCTTCGTTGATGCTGAGCACCACGCATCCAAGTGGGAGACCTACGCGCGCAAGCCGTAACCTCCGCACTGACGCGCGCTAAGCGCGAAAAAGCGCCCCATCGCTCTGCGGCTATCTCCTCGTACCTCGTCGATTTGATGCCGCTGACGCGATAGGGCGCTTTTTCGCTGCCCCGATGCGTTTGTGCCGCGGTTCCGCTTGTGCGCGCTTGGTGAAGATCAGCGGAGCTTGTCGCGGAGCTTTCTGGCCAGTTGGTAGGCGCCGTAGCGGAGTTTGTTCACTGGGAGGTCCCATGTTCCCGGGTAGGCTACTTCGCGGCCTCCGAAGGACTTCTTGAAGGATGTGAAGCCTGCCCATTTGTGGTCCGGTTGGTCTTCAGGGGCCACGCCCCAGAGGTCCACGTGCTTCAGGCCCTTCTCCTTGGCATCTGCCATGAGGTTGACCAGGAGCGGAATACCAGCGCTGAGCTTGCGGTGCGTGTCATCCAGTGCGGCATGGGCATAAGTGCGAGTGTCCGAGGAATCGTAGGTGAAAGCGGCGGCGATCGGCTCGCCCTCGAGCTCAGCTATGAACAGCGTTCCGGCGCCGGACGGTAGCAAACACTCAGCCACCTGGGTGAGGTAGTCGTCGCTTTGTGGCTTGAAGCCGTTGCGTGCTGCCGTCAGGTGCAGGAAATGCAGGAGAATTTTGATGTCCGCGGGATCCTGGGATGCCCGGAACGTCACGCCCTTCTTGTGGATGTTGCGATAGAGGTTCCGGTTGGTCGGCTTCATTCCGCCAAGAACATCCTTGAAATCGCCCTCAAGGTCCACGATCCAGCTCAACTCCGGCTGCAGGTTCACGGGCGCTGGCTGGAGGCCACGGGCACGGAGGAGTGCATCGGCCTCGGACGCTGTGAAGCCTGCTGATACAGGTTCCATGCGCACGAAGACAGCACGTTCCTTCTTCGCCAATTCCACCAAGGCCGTCGTCGCGGCGTCGAAGGCATCCACGGACTTTGCCACGGGGCCATAGGGGGCGTAGATGACTTTGCCCGCCGGGTTCTTTTCCTCTATCGCGAGGAAGCTCCATCCGGGACCTGACTGCTCATGGACCCTGCGGCCGAGCGAGCGCTGGACGGCAGCCCAAGCGGGCGACTGCAGAAAGAAGTCCACGCTCACTTACCCAGCCCTGTGGTCACTGCGAAGGCAATACTTGTATCGGTGGCGCCTTGCACGGGATGAACATTTACCGGGTTCTCCACCTCAGGGATGAACGCAGCGCCGCCGCGCTGCAGCGGGAGGTCGCTCTTGGGCGAGTCGAGCACCACGGAACCGGCAACAACCACGACGACGGCGGGACCGGACTGTGCCAGCGGCACCGGTTCGGCACCCGGGCCGAGTTCGATCCGCTGGAGTTGGAACTCCTTGAAAGGCGGGCGGTACAGTTCCTGGCCGAACTCCGTGCCGGTGGCTTCAACGCGGGGCACGCCTATTGATTCAAAACGGATGGTCTTGACGAGTTCGGGGACATCCACATGCTTGGGGGTGAGTCCGCCGCGCAGCACATTGTCCGAGGAAGCCATGACTTCCACGCCTAAGCCGTGAAGGTAGGCATGGACGTTGCCTGCCGGCAGGTACACTGCCTCGCCTGGCTGCAAGGAAAGGTGGTTGAGGAGCAAGGAAATGAGCACACCAGGATCGCCGGGGAATACCTCATTGATTCCCACCATTGCGGCCAGCGCATCTTCGTGGGGCTCTTGCGGTGCGCCTGCACGCAGGACAGCTTCTACCTCGTGAATGGCATCCGAGACGTCGCTGCCGCCCTCAATCAGGCGGGTAAAGGCGGCTTTGAGGGCTTCGGATTCGTTGGGAACGCTGAGGTCGGAAATTACGCCGCCGATAATTGCGGGGACCTCCACTGCAGCGGAATCCAACACTGAGGCAAGGTGCTCAAAAACACTTTTGGCTGCTGCGGGGGATCGGAACCCACACAACGCCCGGAACGGAGTGAGCGCAAAAATCATCTCCGGTTTGTGGTTATCGTCCCGATAGTTGCGTTCGGGGGAATCCGCGGAGATCCCTGCGGCATTCTCTCGGGCGAAGCCTTCGCGAGCTTGCTCCAAGCTCGGGTGAACTTGCAAGGAAAGTGGCTGCTCCGCGGCCAGAATCTTGGTGAGGAACGGAAGCCGGGGCCCGAATTCGGCCAGGCTTTCGGCTCCCAAAAAGTGGGTAGGATTCGAGGCGATCAGGGCATCGAGGGGTTGTGTGACCCCATTCGGATGAATGGCTGTGGACGGGGAATCAGGGTGAGCGCCGATCCACATCTCTGCCTCCGGACCACCTGACGCCGGCCGCCCCAGCAAGCCGGCAATCGCCGTCGTCGAACCCCACGCGTAGGGTCGCAAAACATTCTCAATCTGATACACGAAGGAAAGTCCTTATCGTCGCGCTGAACGTGAGGTGGTGGTGCTGCTGGCGTTACAGCGGGGCGCATTGCCCATTGGTTGCCACGAGATCCCGGATGCCTTGCTCATCTCCCTGGGCCTTGAGGCCGTTGAGCAGTTCTTCCGTGATGGGCGTACCGTCCGGCGTGGTGGTCACCGGCGTGAAATCAGAGGACGACGGCGACGGCTGCTGCCCCGCTGGTATCCCGGCCGGGAAGCTGCCCTGGACAGGGCCCGCGGCAACGACATGAGAGCCCGCGTTGGCGTCGTTGGACACCATGGAATCATCGGCCTTGGGGCTGTCCTGCGCCTTGGGGCTGTCCTGGGACGTCAACAGTTCCTTGACCTTGGAGTGAATCAGATCGAAGTCCGGCACCGTGGAGAACGAGGCATCGAAATCGGGTGGACCGATAGTGAGGCGCTTGACCGGTTGGCTCTTGGACTTCAAGGCAAGGTCCACAAAGCTTCCGAGCTGCGCGGAGGAGATGTTGGATTCCACCACCTTGGTGCCTGCGTTGGCGATGTCCTCGAACTTCGTCAGCAGCGTGCCGGGGTCCAACTGCTTGAGCATGGCCTGCTGTACGCATTGCTGGCGTGCAATACGGGCGTAGTCGTCAACGAATTCACGGGAACGGCCATACCAAAGGGCGTGGAAGCCATCCAAGTGCTGGTCGCCAGCGGGGATCCAGCCATCGGGCATGCCGTGGATCCCGTGGGCCTCGTCCGTGACGGGACCACTGATGGGTACCCAGCCGCCAGCCTTGATGCGGATGCCGCCCATGGCGTCGATGAGCTTGGCAAACCCGTCCATATCCACCAGCACATAAGCCTGCACCGTGATGCCCAAGGTCCCGGACACGGCTTCAAGGGTGGCCTGCGCGCCAGGATCGGCAACCCCCGGATACAGGTCCTTGTGGTTGTTGGTGACCTCGGTGTTGACGGCGTTGATGAGGCATTCATCGCCGCAGTTATAGCCGTCGGGGTAGATCTTCCGCATAGGGGAGCCCTCGCTGAACTGGGCGTTCTGCAGGTTCCTGGGTACGGAAATGATGGCACTTTCACCGGTTTTGGCGTCGACACTGATGACCGAAAGGCTGTCCGGACGCCTGCCCGTCCGGTCATCACCGGCGTCGCCTCCCATCATCAGGAAGTTATAGCGACCATCCACGGGATCGATGGCAGGGCCGGCGTTGAAGATGCTGCCGATCGCGTTGCGGCTGACGTTCAGAACATATGCAAGGTAGCCCAAGGAGCCGCTGGCCAGGACTGTTGTCATGGCAAGGACCACGGCAATGATAGGCCGCATCCCGGGTGCCAGCAGGTTGGGCCGGATGATCCGCAGGGTGTTCAGGAACAGGTAGGCCCAGCCCAAAGCAAGAGCAATGAGGACAACGATAATGAACAGCGATCCCACCGGATGGGTGACGATGCTGAGCAGCATGCTCCGGTTCACCAACGCAATCAACAGCGTCAGCAAGGCCAGCGCCCACACAGTGAGGGTGATGCGCAGGGCAACGCGGCCCAGCTTGCGGTCACCTGCCACGATCTGGGCGCTGCCGGGGATGAAGAGCGTGAGGAGGACCAGCACGAAGGCGCGTTTGGTCCGCACCGGAGCGCTGGCCCCGGCTGGATAGCGGACTGGATCAGTCAGGGCGGCGCCGGACTGATTCGGATTCTTGTGCATGGTGGTCATCCGCTGCCTTCCTAGCGGCTGCTCCGGGCGGAAGCATTGGCAGGGGAAAATACCTCTTCCACCTTGTGGCGCAGGTTTTCGCCCTTCTTGGTGGCGACGTCGTTCAACTCCTGGGCGAATTTGAGCAGGTCTTCGCGAAGGCGGTTGGCGAGATCGTCTGTGCCGGAGGCGAGCATCCGTACAGCCAGGAGTCCTGCGTTGCGGGCCCCTGCGATGGAGACAGTAGCAACCGGAACTCCGGCAGGCATTTGAACGATGGACAACAGCGAGTCCATACCGTCCAATGTCTTCAATGGAACGGGGACGCCGATCACGGGCAGGGGAGTGACCGAAGCCAACATTCCAGGAAGGTGTGCCGCGCCCCCTGCGCCGGCGATGATGACGCGCAGGCCGCGCTCGTGCGCAGTCTGGCCATAGCGGATCATCTCGGTGGGCATGCGGTGGGCCGAGACGACGTCCGCCTCAAAGGGGATGCCGAACTCGGCCAGGGCGTCCGCGGCGGCCTCCATGACGGGCCAGTCCGAGTCGGAGCCCATGACGAGACCTACAATCGGGGCTGTTGATGCTGCTGTCATTCGGTCTCCTCGGGGGTGGTCTGTGCGGGCATCCGGCCGTCACGGATGATGTTGGCTACTGCCGTGGCGCGTTGGCGGACGGAATCTACCTCCGAGGTGGACGTGCCAGCCAGGTTGACATGCCCGATCTTCCGCCCGGGACGCACGGACTTGCCGTAGCAGTGCACCTTCGCCGCCGGTTCATAAGCCAACGCCATGGGGAACGCTTCGAAGAGGTTTTGGTTGTCTCCACCCAAGAAATTCTTCATGACAAATACCGGCGCTACAGCATCCGTGGCGCCCAGCGGCAAGTCCAGCACCGCACGCAGATGCTGTTCGAACTGGCTGGTGATCGATCCATCCTGCGTCCAATGCCCCGTGTTGTGGGGGCGCATTGCGAGTTCGTTGATGAGGAAGCCGGCGCCAACGCCCGGGGTCTCAAAGAGCTCAGCAGCCATGACGCCGGTAACGCCGAGTTCGTTGGCGATCCGTAGTGCAGCCCCCTCGGCAGCCGCGGCAACTTCGAGTGGAATGTTCTGGGCGGGGGCGATAACTTCATCGCACACGCCGTCAACCTGAATGGTGTGAACTACGGGCCATGCACGCGATTCGCCACTGGGCGTTCGGGCTACAAGGGCCGAGAGTTCGCGGCTGAAGTCCACCTTTGCTTCTGCAAGCAGGGGACTCATGGCGTGGAACCAATCCGCAGTACCAGCGGCATCATCGGCGGAGTCAACAATGCGGACGCCCTTGCCGTCGTAGCCGCCACGCGGCGTCTTCAGCACTACGGGCCAGCCGATTTTGTCGCCGAATGCCACCAGCTCTTCTACCGAGTCAACGGCGGCCCACTCCGGGTTGGGCAGCCCAAGGCGATCAATAGCCGCGCGCATCACGAGCTTGTCCTGCGCATTCACCAGGGCATCGGGCCCGGGCTGCACATTCACGCCGGCGTCGATCAGGGCACGCAGATGTTCCGTGGGAACGTGTTCGTGATCGAATGTCAGGACGTCCACGCCCTTGGAGAACTCAAGGAGAGCGTCCAGGTCCTTGTAGTCGCCAACGGGGGCGTTGGCCACGGCGGGGACAGCCGAAACGTCCTCGCCCTCAGCCAAAACGCGTAGTTCGAAGCCTAAAGCGGTAGCAGGCGGGGCCATCATGCGTGCGAGCTGGCCGCCGCCAACAACACCAATTACTGGAAAAGTCACAAGGTTCAGCCTACCGAACCAGCGGCCGGAACACTGATTCAGCCGCTGTAACGTCACCAAGTAGATGTTGTTCTTCCGTTGGTTCAGCCATGGGTTGTTCCGGTTTCGCAGGGGCGCAGGCCCTTGTATCGGCCTTCTCACAGGGGACTCAAAGGGAACGGTTGGAAATGGGCGCTAAAATGGATGTGGCCCATCGGCCCACTTTTCAACGGCCATGGAGGGTCATGATCACCACACTTGCAGATCGCATCCGCGGACTTGCCTCGCTTTTTTGGCGCGAGGTAGCAAAGTTCGGCGCCGTAGGCGGTGTTGCTTTTGTCATTGACTCGGCAGTTTACATCTGGCTGTTTTCGGGTCCGATGCACGGAAGCGAAGTCTGGGCGAAGGCCATTGCGACGATCGTTGCAAGCGTGTTCTCCTGGGTAGCCAACCGCTTCTGGACCTTCCGCCACCGCAAACAGGCGAACGTGGTCCGTGAAGCCGTTCTGTTCGCCGTCATGAACTTCGTCGGGCTGCTGATTGCCTCCGGTTGTGTGTGGTTCGCCAAGTACGTGCTGGACTTGAATGACAAGCCGTCGCTGTTTATCGCAGGAAGCGTCGTCGGACTCGTCCTGGGCACCATTTTCCGGTTCTTCGCATACCGCTTTTGGGTCTTCAACGAAGAGTTGGATGCCGAGCCGGCTTACTCCCACGACCACGAGATCCTGGAGCTCCATCACAAGGAGAAGTCAGCTGCGGAGGCGGCCAGCGCGGGACCCGCAACCGGCGAATTGCCCTCCATCAAGAACTGATCTCAGGATCGGCTGACGCGCTCATTCTCAAGCAGGTGCCCGGTCACTTCCAGGTCCGGATGCACCAGCACCACTGAGCCATCTTCTTTCCACGCGCCCAATGCCGCTGCCAGGCCCGGCTCCAAGCCGTCGGCCGCCCGAACCAATAGCCGGACGCCGGGTTCCTGGGGTGCAGCGAATCCGTCCAGAAGGCTGTCATGGGTGTGGCCCGCGCTGCCGCGGACGGCCGGAAGGCCGGCTTCCGGTTCGTTGTGGGCCATGAAGACGTCGCCGTGGGACCGGACTTCCGCAGCATAATCCACGACGCCGGCTGGCAACTCGCCGGGCCAGCGCATCGCAAGTGCCGCGAGCGGTACGGCGACGACCGCCTCAAAGCCGGCTCCGGCGCCGTCGTCGGGAGTATCTGTTACCAGCAGGTCCGCGGCGGTGCCATCGAGGACCACCTCCATGCCCAACTGCCAGGAGGCCAGTGCCCACACAAAGGATTTCCAGTGTGCCGGGAGGTCCAGCCTGATAGCCTTGCCCGGCTCGGCGTCCAGTTCGTCCTGCAGCAGGTTGCTCGTTTTGGCGACCCAGTTGTCCAAGACCCTCCCGGAGAGCTCCACGCGCTCGGAATCAGGGCCGTACCAGGTCAGTCTCGGGGACGTGGAATGGCCGGATCGCAGGGTGGTCATCAGGTTCGCTGCCGGGATGCTCATGGATCAATCCTGCCACGGTGGGGGCGTCGGGCCGCAGGGGAATGTGAAATGCAACACACCTCCGTTAAGTCCAGTCGTTGGACATCCGGGGCTCGTCATTGGAATTCCGCGGAATGTCAGGATTTGTTCATGCAAAGTGATGAGGGGCTTTCGTTTTGGCCCTAGCCAGCTGCGCCACGGCGGAAAACGTTGGGCGTGGCGCATCCCACGTTTCTACAGATTCTTGATTATTATCTCGGCGCGGCTTGACTGGTGGGTAGTTACACGCGTGTAATTAGTAATCAACGCCGCTGCACAGATTTCCGGAACACCGCCGGGAATCGGAAATACATCCAAGCAGCAGCTGCAAAATCAGGAGGGACGCCATGGGGCAAGCGTTGCGTATCCAGGAAGATGCAGTCGTCGCAGAACATGCGTCGGTGAAATACCGTTCGCGGGAAGTGCCAGGGGACTGGTACGTGGACCCAGCGGATCCGGAAGCGGCAGACCGATACAACCAGAACGTGCAGCAGTCGTTGGAGGATCAAGCAACTGCCCTCCTCGCTGCGCACGAAGCGTTGATCGGGGACCTGCCTGCCGGGCCGGACGAAGACCTGGACGACCCTCCCATGGAGTTGCGTCGTCCTCAGGAAATCCCAGGACAGCCGGTGTGGATCGGACTGCCGAGCCAAGGTGACTTCGATGACGAGGGCGAACTCGGTTGGCAGACTGACGCCCTGTGCGCCCAGACGGATCCGGAAGCATTCTTTCCGGAGAAGGGCGGATCAACGAGGGATGCGAAGAAGGTCTGCGGAGCGTGCAATGTGCGTTCGCAGTGCCTTGAGTACGCCCTCGCAAACGACGAACGATTCGGCATCTGGGGCGGGCTCTCTGAGCGCGAACGTCGCCGGCTAAGGAAGCGGGCAGTCTAATTCTTAAGGAAGTACACGTTACCGCCGTCGTGGTTGCCCACGACGGCGGGAGCTATCTCCCCAGGACCTTGGCGGCACTGTCGGACCAGACTCGTTCGGCAGATGCCGCCATTGGCATTGATACAGGATCCACGGACAACTCCCTCGACTTGCTCCGTGCGGCCTTGGGGCAAGCAAATGTCACCAAATTCGTCCAGCCCAAGTCTGGTTTTGGTGCCGCTGTCCAGGCGGGCTTGGACGAGCTTGCTCCCGCAGGTGCTGCCCAGCATGAGGACGTGGCCAAAAACGCAGAAGCGGCCGGTGCTGTCCAAGCCGGTGCAGTCCAATGGATCTGGCTCCTTCATGACGACGCCGCTCCAGCACCCGACGCCTTGGCCGAGCTTCTCCACGCAGTGGAACGGACCACTTCGGTAACAGTTGCCGGCTGCAAACAGCTCGGATGGGACGACGACCGTCACGTGGTGGATGTTGGCCTGTCCACCAGCCGTTGGGCTGAACGGCTCACGCTGATCGACGCCGATGAAGTAGATCAAGGGCAATACGATGCCCGCTCCGACACTTTTGCCGTGAACTCTGGCGGCATGTTGATCCGCAGGGACGTCTGGGACCAGTTGCAGGGTTTTGACCCTGCCTTGCCCGGCAGCGGCGACGACGTCGATTTCTGCTGGCGCAACTGGCTTGCCGGAAACCGTGTAGTGGTGGTGCCTAGCGCGCGCATGTTCCACGTGGAGCACCGCCCGCATGGCCTGGGTACGTCCTCCGCGGCACGCAAAGCACAAATTCACATGCGCCTCAAACACACGCCGTGGTGGAACCTGCCGTTCCAGGCCGTGGGGGCGCTCTTGGGCGCAGTTGTCCGTCTGGTGCTGAGCATTCTGGTCAAGGAACCGGGCTACGGATTCTCCCAGTTCACGGCCACTATTGCCGGCTTGGTGCGGCCCCTCGCTATCGCAAGGGGCCGCCGGATTGCAGCGAGGACCCGCCGTGTACACCGCTCGGTGGTCCGGGGCCTCCAAGCGACGTCGCGCGAGGTCCGTGCCAACAGGCGTTCCCTGCTGGAGGCGATCCGCCCCAGCGAGGAAACTACGGTGGCCTCGGATCTTCTCGCCCCCGAACCCAGCGGCGATGCCTCTGACGATTTCGCCGCCCTGGCCACCAACGAACGCGGGTGGGTTGGCACCGGTGCAGTCGTTGCTGCCCTCATCGCGTTTGCCGTTTCATTCGTTGGGCTTTTCGGCCTCCTTCGCACGGGAATTGTGGCCGGAGGGGGGCTCCTCCCGCTGTCCGAGTCACCTTCCGATATCTGGGCCAACGCCTCCTCGTGGTGGATTTCCCTCGGCGCGGGACTGCCCGGGCACGCCGATCCATTCGCTTACGTATTGTGGCTTCTTTCCTTGTTTGGCGGCGGCGATGGCAACTCGGCAACCGTGTGGTTGCTGATCCTGGCGATGCCACTCTCTGCGATCGGTGCCTGGTTCGCTGCCGGGGCTTTGACTACCCGGCGCCGGTTCCGGATTGTTGCGGCTCTGGCCTGGTCCGGGGCACCCGCACTGCTGGTAGCCATAAACCAGGGCAGGCCGGGAGCCTTGGTGGCCCACGTCCTGATGCCATTGCTGATGCTGGCGCTGATACGCGCGTCGGGTTCGGCGATAGGGCGGGCCCATTCCGTACGGGCACCCTTCACGCGTCGCCCGGCACCGGTGCTCGGAAAACCGGGTATAAACGGCACGCCGTCCTGGACCGCCGCGGCGGCTGCTGGCTTGGCCATGGCTGCAATCACTGCTTCGGCGCCGTCGCTCTTGGGACCAATCACGGTGGTCGTGGTTCTGGTAGCCGTGGTGCTCGGAACGCGCGGAAAGACAATGTGGTGGTCCCTCTTGCCCAGCGCCGCGCTGTTCATTCCCTACGGCATTTCGGTTCTTGACCGCCCCCGTTCGTTGCTTGGCGACCCCGGCCTGCCGCTCAGTTTCGACGCTGCACCACTGTGGCAGCAGTTCCTGGGCCAGCCCCTGGCCTTCGACATCGACGGCGGCCTCACAGGTCTTGGGATGTTCGGGCCTGGCGCTGTGCCTTGGGCTCTGGTGCTTGCTCTGCTGGTCAGCGTCCCCGTACTTCTCCTGGCTGTAGCGGCGCTGTTCCTTCCCGGTAAGCGCACCGCCCTTGCCCGCGTCTTTTGGTTGGCCGCGCTGGCTACCTTGGGCAGCAGTTGGCTGATGGGCCATGTGGCCACCGGTGTCAACAACAATGTGATTGTTGGTCCCTTCACTGGACCGGCCGTTTCAGCGGCGGGCATCCTCCTGCTGGCTGCGGCGTTGCTCGGTGCCGATAAAATCTTCGCCGTTCCCACCAGGACGCCTGATACCGTCCGTTGGAAGTCGCCCCTGCGGCGCATAGCTTCAGGCGTGGCACTTGCTCTCCTCGTCGGTGGACCTTTGGCCGGGATGGCGGCGTGGGCGGGACAAAACGTCCTGCAGCCCCTGTCGGAGGCCCCAGTCGCTGCCGATACCGCTAACGCCCTTCCGTCAGATACGGGTAACAAGCCATCCTTGGGCTCTGCCCGCCAGGTTCGGCCGGTGGACAACGGCACCTTGCCGGCAACCGCCGTCGACCGTGGCCAAGGACCCGAACGTACGCGAACGTTGGTTATCACCAGCGGCGAGCAGGGCGCCTTTACGTCCTCCCTGATGCGTGGTGACGGGACTACGCTGGACAGCTTGTCCACGATCGCGTCGGCCAGGACCATTATTGGCGCACCCGGCAGGGAAGAGATTGCCACCGACGACGCCGCTACCGCATCCCTCCGCAGGGCAGTGGCCACCATTGTGGCCAGCACAGGGGTAGACCCTCGCAACGATTTGGAACAACTCGGTGCCGGTTTTGTGGTGCTCAAGGCCGCTGATGACGCAGCCCAGCTGACCGCCAGCAGGATCGACGCCGTTCCAGGCCTCGTTGCTGTTGGACAAACCGACGCCGGATGGTTGTGGCGCGTAACCCCGCGGAATTCCGCTGCCGCCACTGCTGCAGACACGGCCCATAGGGTTCGCATTCTCAACGCCCAAGGTGAGGCCATCGGCACTCTGCCCTCAGAAGAGGTGTCCGTGGACGCAGCAGTGCCGGCGGGTGATGAGGGCCGCCGGGTGGTCCTGGCCGAACGGTCCGATCCCGGCTGGAGTGCTTGGATGGATGGGCGCCAGCTGAAATCGACCACGTCCGGATGGGCCCAGGCTTTCGAACTTCCGGCCAATGGAGGCCACCTCGAAATCCGGTACACCAACCCTTGGGGTTTTTGGTTTGGGATCCTCCAGGCCGTGGTGTTCGGACTGACAGTGCTTCTGGCCGTTCCGATGCCCGCCCGCCGCTCGCGAACCGGCATGTCGAGGGACGAAGTCTCCCTCCGTAAGGAGTACAGCAGTGTCTGAGGATCCAAAGAAGCAGGTGGACGATAACGGGAAGCGCGGTTCCGCGAAGGATGCACGCAACTCCGCCAAGGATGCTCGTTCCAGCAAGAGCGCCCGCAGCTCCAACAAGGGGATCATCACAGGGGTCTTGTCCGCAGCGGTGATCCTTGCCGCTGGAGGCGGAGCAGTCGCGGCCACCTCGATGGTTCCAGCGCCGTCTGGCGGCTCTGCCGTGGATATCCGGCAAGCCGATGTCCCGGCGGGGCGCTCCCTGGGCGTCTGCCCGGAACCAGCGCGCCTTGTCACGGGAACAGAGGTGGACACCGATGCTGAATTCAGCCCGGTTTCCACCACGGCCACCAGCGCGCTCAACGCACTGGTCCTGAGCAATCCCGCAGGCACCATTCCGGGTAGTAAGGTGACGTCGCTGGCAGGGGACACAGTTGCGGAAATTGCCAAGACCCCCACGAGTACACCATCGCCCAGTTCCGGTCCACCCGTCCTGGCGGCAGCGGCTGCATCTATCAGCCCGGTGACCGCACCTACCGTGGTGGGCGCTGACCCCATCGGAAACGAACAAGCATCCGTGGCCGCGAATCTGAGCTACTCAGCCAAGGACGGTGATCTCCGTGGCCTGGCAGCGGCTCCGTGCCAGAAACCCGGAAACGACGCTTGGCTGCTGGGTTCGGACACTGCGCTTGGCCGGACCGCGGTCCTGAACCTCAGCAATGCATCGGAGACGCCCGCTACCGTCAACCTGGACCTCTTCGGCGCCCAGGGACAGATCCAAGCGCCAGGCGCACGGGGTCTCCTGGTGGCGCCAGGGACAACACGCTCGGTAAATCTTGCCGGCCTTGCCCCCGGCGAATCCCAACTGGCAGTGCACGTACGCAGCTCGGGTGGACCCGTTGCCGGGACCATCCAGCAGAGCGTGCTGCGCGGACTTGTGCCGGGTGGAGTGGAGTTCCTGTCTTCAGGTTCCGGGCCTTCCAACCTCCAGGTGATGGCCGGCGTCGACATCCAGGATGCAGCGGCGATCAAGGCGCTGGGCAGTAAAGCGGGCTTTACCGATGCCGTTCCCGCGCTTCAAATAGCCGTACCTGGGTCCACGGACGCCGTGGTTCAAGTCCGGCTGTACGGCGCCAACGGTGAGCGCCAACTCCCCAACGGGGGAGTAGTAACTGTCAAGGGCGGCACGGTAGCTACGTTGGACCTCGACGGCGTTCCGGCCGGCAGCTACACCGTGAGCGCGAGTTCTGACGTCGCGTTCGTGGCTTCAACCCGGATCGCGCGGGGGGCTAAAGCGGAGGAGCCAACGGATTTCGCTTGGTCGCCGTCCTCGGCCCGCCTGGGCAGCCAGCATGTGGTGGCAGTGCCCCGTGACGGGCAGAGTTTCTTCAGCTTCGGTGTTCCTGAAGGACGCGCAACTGTTAGCTACGCACCGGTGACAGCCGATGGCAAGGTGGGCAAGTCCGTGGATGTGGACATGTCCGGCGGCACAACATCGCTGATCGAGCTTCCAGCTAAATCCGGGCAGGCAGTGGTCGCCGGATACGTGGTTTCAGCATCAGGGGACCCTGCGTATGGGGCACTTATCCTGGGTAGGCAGGATCGCGCCGACGTCTCGGTGCTGGGCATCCAGGATGCTGCTGCCGGGCTCGAAAAAGTTCCCGTGACTGTGGGCTACTAGGCGCTACGGGCTACTAGGGTTTTGGGCCGCGCGTCTACTGGTAACGACGCCGGTACACGGGATCCAGCGTCTCCGGTGGTACTCCGAGCATTTCTGCGGTGTACTCCACCACGATGTCGTGGACCAAGTCCTGGAGCTCTTCCCGTGTTCCGGCAGTCTGTTCGACCACACGGCGGTATACAGCGATCATGGGTGCTTCACCGCGGTTGCCCGGAGTGTAGGAGCCCATGGGGGCTGCCGTACCTTCGGCCACCAATTGCTCCAGGTTCGGCGGGATTTCGTCGACGGCGAAGAGCACGCCATCCAACTGCTTGCCCCACATATCCTGGAGGCGTTCAGCTGAGTCCAGCACCATGTCGTCGAAGCGCTCGGCACGGGTCCGGAAGCCGGGAAGACTGGGGAGCATGAGTTCCCCGCGCAGTCCTCTGCCGTGACGGTTTCTCCGGCGCCGCCGGAAACCACGGACATCCGAGCCGGTGTGTTCCTTTGCCTGATCGCCTTCGGCGTCAGTCCACCGGATTGTGAAGCCAGGAACATGTGGCTGTGACTGCATATATCGACTTTAGTCCCGAGGAACCGCCAACGCGACATCATGGCGAACAGCGCGCCGTGACCGGCGCAGACTGCAGCTTCCGGGCGGCCACGGCCAGCCAATGCACAGGGTAGGGGCCAAAGGGCGCTAATCTGGGATGTTGTGGGTGCTATTCGTCAGTGTTCAAGGTCCGCCTGCCGCCAATCCGCGGTGGCTACTTTGACGTACGTGTATGCCGAGTCCACGGCGGTGCTCGGACCGCTGGCCACGTACGCCGAACCCCATGCGTACGATCTTTGCGCCCAGCATGCAGAATCCCTCACGGTTCCGCGGGGCTGGGAAGTCCTGCGGCTGGCTATGCCAACAACACCTCCGGAGCCTGGCCCGGATGACCTGCTGGCACTTGCCAACGCGGTGCGGGAAGCTGCTTCAGCGGCAACGGACACCCCACCCCGTACCAGTCGGCCGCATGTGGAGCCGCCGGTAGTGGTTGAAGGTACGCGCCGCGGCCACCTGCGGATTCTGCGCGAACCGTCCTAGTCCGTCCTGGCCCTGCGACGTGCGGCCCCGGGGACTCAAATCGTCCGCGGCTCCTTGCGGGATGCTCCTGCGCTGTAGGCTGGAATCTGCAGATAAATCCGCCAGCGGCGCCAAACCCGCGCCATCCAGGGAGCATCATTCATGCCAAAGGTCAGTCCTGAACTGTTGTCCATCCTGCGCTGCCCCGTGACGGGCTCACCGCTGGTCCAGGAGGGTGAGGAGCTTGTTTCAACGGCTGCCGCCGAGAACGGTGAAAAGGTCCGTTACGCGATCGAGGACGGCATTCCCCTGCTTCTGCCCCCGGAACTGCTTGCTGCCTCCAGCGCCGCAAGCTCGGGCCAGCACCACCCCAAAGCCTGACGTACTTCCAGAACTGCAATCCGCACGGTACACCTAAAGGACTTCCATGACTTTCGACTACAAAGTGGCTGACATTTCCCTTGCCGAGGCAGGCCGCCACCAGATCCGTCTCGCTGAGCACGAAATGCCGGGCCTCATGTCACTTCGTGCCGAGTTTGGCCCCTCGCAACCGCTTAAGGGCGCCCGCATCGCCGGTTCGCTGCACATGACGGTCCAGACAGCCGTCCTCATTGAAACCCTCACAGCCTTGGGCGCCGAGGTTCGTTGGGCCTCGTGCAACATTTTCTCCACCCAGGACGAGGCCGCAGCCGCAGTCGTCGTCGGTAAAGGCACCCCGGAAGATCCGCAAGGCGTTCCCGTCTTCGCCTGGAAGGGCGAAACGCTCGAGGAATACTGGTGGACCGCCGAGCAGATCCTTACCTGGCCGGGAGCGGACGCCAACCCGGAGCTGGGGCCGAACATGATTCTGGACGACGGCGGCGATGCCACGCTGCTGCTGCACAAGGGCGTCGATTTCGAAGCTGCAGGTGCCGTTCCCGCAGCCACCGAGGAAGATCCTGAAGAGTATGTCCTCATTCTGGACCTCCTTCGTCGGACCCTTGCCGAGGACCCGCAGAAGTGGACGCGCATCGCCGCCCGCATCCAGGGTGTCACCGAAGAGACCACCACGGGTGTCCACCGCCTTTACCAGCTCGCCGAGCAGGGCAAGCTCCTCTTCCCGGCCATCAACGTCAACGACTCCGTGACCAAGAGCAAGTTCGACAACAAATACGGCATCCGCCACTCGCTGCCGGACGGCATCAACCGTGCAACGGACGTCCTCATGGGCGGCAAGGTTGCCGTGGTTTGTGGCTATGGCGACGTCGGCAAGGGCGCGGCAGAAGCGCTGCGGGGCCAGGGTTCGCGCGTTGTAGTTACCGAGATCGACCCCATTTGTGCCCTGCAAGCCGCCATGGACGGCTACCAAGTGGCCAAGCTGGAATCTGTCCTTGCCCAGGGTGACATCTTCATCACCACCACCGGCAACAAGGACGTCATCATGGCCGAGCACATGCTGGGCATGAAGAACAAGGCGATCGTGGGCAACATCGGCCACTTCGATAACGAGATCGACATCGCAGGGCTTGCCAAGGTTCCCGGCGTCAAAAAGGTGGAAATCAAACCGCAGGTTCACGAGTGGGTCTTCGACGCCGGCTCCGACTCCGAGCGGTCAATCATCGTTCTGTCTGAGGGCAGGCTCCTGAACCTGGGCAACGCAACGGGCCACCCGTCCTTCGTGATGAGCAACTCGTTCACAAACCAGACGATCGCGCAGATTGAACTCTGGACCAAGAAGGACCAGCCGGCCGGCGAACGCGAATACCAGAAGCAGGTTTACGTCCTGCCCAAGATCCTGGACGAAAAGGTGGCACGCCTGCACCTGGATGCGCTTGGCGTGGAGTTGACGGAACTGAGCAAGGATCAGGCGGACTACCTGGACCTGGACGTTGCGGGCCCTTACAAGCCCGAGCACTACCGTTACTAAGCACCGCCGCTAAACCAACTTCAGTTTTGCGGTGGCAGTAACCTCAAAGCGGTAGCTTCAAGCCGCGATGAAAGGCCGGACACGTGACCAGCGTGGCCGGCCTTTCGGCTAGAATTGGGTGTTCAGTATTGCTTGCCGGGGGACAGGAAGACAGGAACCATGACGGAAGTCGCCAAACGGAAAACGGGCAAGATCCTAGCCATTGCGGGGGTCTGCGCCGCGCTCGTCGTGGGCGGTATTGGCGTTGCCACCGTTCCTGGATTGCTGGCCGGTTCCACCCCGAATGGCGTGGCAACAACCCAATCCACTCCGACGCAGGAGGCGAAACCCGTTGAACTGGGTATCACACCGCTGGACGGCGCCGTGGAGTGGAATCCAGTGGTTGGCCCCCAGATCAAAGCCGTCAACGGCAAGGTCAAGGACGTTGTGTTGGCGCCGGTCGAGGGCGGTACACCTGTGCAGGGGAAGACCAGCGCGGATGGCAGCACGTGGACAACCCTGGAAGTCCTGAAGTTCAAGACCCAGTACAGCTATTCCTTCACGATCGTGGATACAGCAGGTAAGGAAATCAAGAAGACGCAGACCTTCACCACGGTCTCGGCTGCTTTCGAAGCAGATGCTTCCATCTATCCTCGCAACGGCACAGTTGCCGGCTCCGGCCAGCCAATCGAAATCAACTTCAGTGAACCTGTGGTTGACAAGGCCGCGATGGAAAAGCGCGTTGCCATCACCGTTTCATCGGGCCAGGCGGTGGCCTGGCATTGGTACTCGGACAAGAAGGTCCGCATTCGTCCGGAAGCATTCTGGGCCTCGGGAACCACGGTCACAGTGGACATGAAGCTCCTGGGCGTCGATTTCGGCAACAAGATGATTGGCAACGGCGATGTTGTTTCCACTTTCACTACGGGACCGCAGCGCGTGGCTGTAGTGGATGACAACACCAAGACCATGAACGTGTACTTCGACGGCCAGCTGATGCACACCGCACCCGTATCGCTGGGCGGCGAAGACTGGCTTTCGCCCACCGGCTACGCAGTGATCCTGGAGCAAGAACGCAAATCCAACTTCAACGCTGGAAGCATCGGCCTCAAACCCGGTGACAAAGGCTACTACGCTCCGATGGTGGTGGATTATGCCAACCGCCTCACGTGGTCCGGCGTCTATGTCCACCAGGCCCTGGAGTCCGCTTGGGGCGCCATTGGACGCGTGAACGTTTCCCACGGGTGCGTGGGCTTGTTGCCCGAAGATGCCGCCTGGTTCTTCAACAACATGAAAACCGGGGACGTCGTGCAGATCCTGAATACCGGCGCCCCGGCGGTGGAACCCTTGGAGGGCTTCGGCGACTGGAACATCCCCTGGGCCAGCTACGCCCAGCGGTAGCCGGCATTCCCAGCCCGGGACAGAAACTGCTGTTAAGATCGAGGCAGTGATTATTTCTTGCGGTCTTTGATTCTCCTTACCGGTTCTGGCATCTGGCCGGACCTGCTATTTGTGCTGCCCTTCGTGGTGATTACGAGTCTTCCTTAGGGGAACCCACGCAGGGTTCCCAGCTCCTTCCACCTGATTCCATTTCATCGCTTGGAGCACTAATGACTTTTTCGCCAACCCTTAGCCCGGACTGCAGCAAATGCTTCGCCCTCTGCTGCACCGCCCTTGGCTTTGCCCGCTCGGCTGATTTCGCTATCGATAAACCCGCTGCCTCGGCCTGCCCGAACATGGCCAGCGACTTTTCCTGCACCATCCATCAACGTTTGCGGCCCCGCGGATTCAGCGGATGTACCGTCTTTGACTGCTTCGGCGCAGGCCAAGTGGTTTCCCAACGCACGTTTGGAGGCACGAGTTGGGTCAAGGATCCGGAGTCCAAGTCCTCGATGTTCGCTGTCTTCAAGGTGGTCAAGCAACTGCACGAAATGTTGTGGTACTTGTCCGAAGCTGAGCAACGCGCCTTCGATCCGGAGCTGGCTGCAACAGCCCGCCAGCTGACCATGGACATTGAAACCACATCCCAAGGCGAGGCGTCCGCAGTGCTGGCTGCCGACGTCGGGCGTTTACATGCTGAGGTGCGTGCCCTTCTCATGGAGGTCAGCGAGGAGGTGCGCGCTTCATATGGGGCTGAGGGCCGTGAAATGCCCGACGGCGGAATCCACCCGGGTGCCGACCTCATGGGCGCCAACTTGGCAAAGAAGCAACTGTCCGGCTCGGACCTCCGCGGTGCTTACCTGATAGGGGCTAACCTGGAGCACAGTGACCTAACCGCAGTGGACCTCCTCGGCGCCGATCTGCGCGATACGCGTCTCCACGGCGCCAATCTCTCCGGGTCCCTCTACCTCACGCAGCCGCAAATCAACGCGGCGCAGGGGAACCGCGAAACGCGACTACCCGAAAGGCTCACGACGCCCGCGCATTGGATTTGAGAACACCAGCGAAAGGCTGGTGGCTGACGTCCGGCAGCCCCCCGGAAGTGCTCGGCGTTGCCTCAGCCCTGGGTGAACGGCAGCTTGCGAAGCCTTTCGCCGATGGCGGCGTTGCGCTGTTCCGCCGTGCGAAGGCGCGCAAATTCGCGGTTGCGTCGCTCGCCGAGGACCGCCCCTATGTAGTCCTCGGGAATCGTTCCCGCTGGCGGTGGCGGCGCGACGTAGTTTGCCAGCTCCGAGGCCAGCGCTGCGGCCATCCTGGCGCGTGAGGATGGTGCCATGAGGTATGCCTGCTGAACGAAGGTTCCGGCCCGGCGGGCTGTGGCGTCGGGGATCCGTCCTATGTCCGCCATGGCTACCCATGGTTGGAGGTAAGGCGGAGCGCCGGGAAAGATCCTCGGCTCGGAGGGCACGCGCTGGCGCAGGGAGTAAGTGCCGGCTACGACGTCGCCGAGGCGCTTGGACTTGTCGTTGAAGAGTGCCACGGCGATAGCGAGGCCACCGAAGGTCATGTAAATCTCGAGGAACCCGAGCAGCCCACGGATGACCGCGTGCCGAAATCTGATGGAGCCGCCGTCGTCCCGGACCACACGAAGGCCCGCGGCCAGTTTCCCCAGCGAGCGGCCGCGGGTGAGCGTCTCCACTGTGACGGGAACGATGACGAAGGAGAACACGACACAGGCCAGGACCATGGCTCGGACCGCGGCTTCATCGAGATTCCGGGCGGCGGAGAGGATCAGGATGATGAGGAGGATCAACAGGAGGACGTTGGCAATAACGTCCAGAATGAGCCCCAGCGCGCGGGCGGCGAAGGATGCCGGGCGCAACTCCAAGACCACTGCCTCGCCTGTGATGATTGAACTCAAGTCCGCCCCCGGTGCGTAGCAATCACGACGGGCGCACAACGTGCCCGCATCAACGAGTCTAGCCGCGCCCGTCCCGGCAGCCAGGGACAGGGCAGACTCGGATAGGGCAGACAGGGATAGGGTGGTGCCGTGGACATCGATGCCTTTTCGGCCGTGCATGGGGACAAATGGTCGCGGCTCACGTTTTTGGCACATAAGCGGCGGCTCACTGGGTCCGAGGCCGACGAACTATTGCGCCTGTACCAGACTGTCTCCGCACATTTGTCCCTCATCCGCTCAGTGGCTCCCGAGACGGCCTTGTCCTCATCCTTGTCTGCCGCGCTTGCCCAGGCTCGTACCAGGTTCACCGGGGCACGTTCGAACTTCATGGAAGACCTCGCCCGCTTCTTCGTCATCGCGCTGCCCGCGGCGTTCTACAGACTCCGATGGCTGACGGTGTGGTGTGGGGTTTTCTTCGTGCTGGTGAGTGGGGCGTACGCCCTGTGGATCGGGACGTCGCCCGAGGCGCTGCGGGCCGCATTTGGCAGCGATGACAGGGTTCGTCAGTACATCGAAGACGATTTCATCGACTACTACTCGGAGAACCCGGCGGCGTCGTTTGCAGGCGCGGTCTGGACCAATAACGCCTGGATTTCGGCCCAAGCCGTTGCGTTCGGAATTACGGGGTTTTGGGTGCCCATGATTCTCTTCCTCAACGCCCAAGGCGTCGGGGCGGCTGCCGGCGTCTTTGCTTCTGCGGGAAAGTTGGATGTCTTCTTCAGTTACATCCTTCCTCACGGGCTCATGGAACTCACCGCAGTGTTCATCGCCTGTGCGGCCGGCCTGAAAATTTTTTGGTCGATGGTCCGGCCCGGACCCAGGACCCGGATGCAGGCCGTCGCCGACGAAGGGCGTTCGCTGATCACGGTTGCCCTTGGGCTAGTCCTGGTACTTCTTATCTCGGGCGTGGTGGAAGCGTTCGTGACACCAAGCCCCTTGCCTGTTTGGATGAAGATCGCGATCGGGGCACTGGTCCTGGCGGCCTTCTGGACGTACACCTTGGTTCTGGGTGGACGTTCATTCCGTTCGGGAGCTACTGGCGACCTTGACAGCCATGACGCCGGTTACCGGGGGATTGCTGTCTAGGCGGACACGCCTGCACCTTACAGTTGCGTTTCGATCTTGCCATACGCGGGGTGGCTCCTCGTCTCTGCCCAAACCCGGACTGTAGGCTCGAATGCAGACAAGAGTGCCGGCAGCATGCTTAGGCCGGTGGGATGCCTACGGAAGTGAAACCGCTGTGAGTGACAAGAGCCAAAAACCACAAGATCCGGCGACGGACGTCCACGAGGACCCCGACGAGCCGGCCTTTGACTGGATGAAGCCCAAGGCATCCGGTGGTTCTTCTGCTGCTCCCTCAGGTCCCGTGCCGGTTCAGCCGGAAAGCCGCGCTGATCGGAAGGCTGCCGAGGCTGCGGACGTTGAGCCGGAGCCACCGCTTTTCGCGGAGACCGTGGCAGAAGCGCCCGCAAGTCGCCAACCCGCACACTATTCCGAACCGTTGCCGACGTCTGCCCTCCAGGTTCGTCCGCCGGAAGACGAGGTTGCCAGGCGTAATGCAGAGCGCGAACAGGCAGCGAAGGTCAAGCCAATCGGCCCCCGGATTTTCCAGGTACTGCTCGCGGTCTTCTTCCCCGTGATCCTCCTGGTGTTGGCTGTCAGGGCGGTGACCAGCCCCCTGTTCCTCTGGGTTGAATACAACCGGCCGGGTTTCCCGGGAGACGGCTACGGGTTCAGCACGGATGATCGCATGACCTACGGCTCCTATGCTGTGGACTACTTGAGCAACTGGTCAGGGCCCAGGTATTTGGGTGGCTTGGTAAACCAAGACGGCGCCAAGCTTTTCAAAGACAGCGAAGTCGCGCATATGGCGGACGTGAAGATGGTTATTCTGACCTCGTTTAGTGCGGGCCTGCTGCTCATTCTTCTGAGCATCATTGCCATTGCCTACTTGCGTAAGCGCAGTGAAGGCGGTGTCAGGCGTGGGCTCTTCGCCGGCTCCATCGTCACGTTGGTCATCATCATTGGCCTTGCAGTGTTGGCAGCCCTGAGCTGGCAGCAGTTCTTCACCGAGTTCCACCGGATCTTCTTCGCCAATGGCACCTGGACATTCTCCCTGGACGACACGCTCATTCGTCTCTTCCCCGGACAGTTCTGGGTGGATGCGGGAATCGTCATTGGAGCCCTCGTGTTCCTGGCCGCGACGGTCACCTTCATCCTCACCTGGCCAACGCGTCGTCGCCGTGGCTTGGACTCCAAATCAGCGGCCGAAGAAGAAGCATCCTCCACCGAAATCGACGACGAAAGCGATACCTCTGGTGTCCGCAAGGACACCGTCGCGTAACGACGCCGCCGCTACTTTTCGTAAAGCTTCTCCACCAATGAGGAGAAGTCCTTCACCACCGCGGCCCGCTTCAACTTTAGCGATGGCGTCAGGTGCCCGGACTCGACGCTGAGATCTGCGGTGATAAAGCCAAACTTACGGATGGATTCAGCGGAGGATACGAGAGTGTTGGCTTCGTCCACGGCAGACTGAACGGCTGCACGGACGCGCTCGTCCCTTGCGGCTTCGCTGGGGGACATGGCGTCTCGCTTGTTCTCGGCGCACCAGTCTTCAAGCCCTTCAGGATCCAGAGCCACCAGCGCTGCGACGAACGGCCTGCCGTCGCCCACCACCACTGCCTGTCCTACCAGTTGGTGCTCCCGTAGTTTTTCTTCAAGGGGACCGGGAGCGACGTTCTTGCCGCCCGCGGTGACCAACAGGTCTTTCTTCCTGCCTGTGATGGTCAGGAACCCGTCCGGGTCGAGCTCGCCAAGGTCCCCTGTGCGGAAGAAGCCGTCCACGAAGGCCTCAGCGGTGGCGGCCTCATTCCGGTGGTAGCCCTTGAACACGCCGATTCCCTTGACCAGCACCTCGCCATCCTGTGCCACGCGGATGGTGGTTCCGGGCAGCGGAATGCCAACGGTTCCTATGCGGGACATGCTTGGCGTGTTGACGGTACAGGGCGCAGTGGTTTCGGTAAGGCCATAGCCCTCAAGGACTGGGATCCCCGCGCCGTGGAAGAAGTGGTTCTCCCGGAGGCTGAGGGGGCTGGCCCCGGACACGGTGTAGCCGACCGCACCGCCGAAGACCTCCCGCACTTTGGGGTAGAGGAGCTTGTTGAATACCGAGTGCTTGAGGCCAAGGAACCAGCCCGGTCCGGGTCCCTGCCCGCGGGCGGCGAGGTCTACCGCCGTCGAATATTCGACGGCGGTGGCGGACGCTGCGGCGAACAGTCCGGACTTGCCTGACATGGCCGCTTTGTGTCCGGCCCCGGCATAGACCTTTTCGAAGATACGGGGAACTGCGAGCAGGAATGTGGGTTTGAAGGCACCGAGGTCCGCCATGAGGCCGTTGGCACCTGGGCTGTGCCCCAACGTGACGCCTGCGGTAAGGCAGACCACCTGGACTGCCCTCGCCAGGACATGTGCCAACGGTAGGAACATCAATGTTCGCGCGCCGCGCTGCATCAAAAGTTCGGGGAGGAACGGGATGACGTTCCGGGCAACAAGCACGAAGTTGCCGTGGGTGATTTCGCAGCCCTTGGGTTTGCCGGTTGTGCCGGAGGTGTAGACGATCGAGGCGACATCGGACAGGGTGGCCGCGCTGCGCTTGCGCTGAAGTTCGGAATCCATAATGCCAATTCCGACGGCGGCGAGGCTGGTCAGGTTGGGGGCCTCTCCGTCGTGCTCCATACGGATGATCGTCACCGGGTCCTCACCCAAGGCCGTGGACTTCTCAACGAGGGTGTGAAGAAGGTCTGCTTTGGACGTGTCTTCCACAAAGATGCGCCGGGCACCGGAATCGGCAAGGATCCACTCGATCTGGCTTGCCGACGACGTTTCATAAATGGGTACGGTAACTCCGCCAGCCATCCAGATGGCGAAGTCCACCAAGGTCCATTCGAAACTTGAATGGGACAGCACAGCTACGGGATCGCCAGGGTTGACGCCTCCAGCGATGAGGCCCTTCGCCAGTGCCTGTACGTCCGCGAGGAAGCGCGCGGCAGGCACGTTGAGCCACCCATTGGCTGTCTTATGGGCATAAAGGTTGCCGAACGGGTCCTTGGCGCATCGTTCCAGAAGGAGGTCCGTCACGTTGGTATTCTCGTCGGCCTCGACCAGAAGCTCCGTGCTTGCCTCCCTCACGATCCTCCTCCTAGATCCACGATGGCATCCACATTCTCATCCGCCATTCCTGATAGCTGATGACTTCGGCGGTCAGCACAGGATAGAAGAACGCTGTGGCCAGTACGGCCAGCACCACAACCAACCCCACTATGTAGAGTCCGGATCTCCGACGCCAGGGAGGATCGCTGCTGCGGCCCAGCACCAACCCCAGAACATACGTCAGGGCCAGCACCAGGAACGGTTCAAAGGAGACTGCGTAGAAGATGAACATCGTGCGTTCGGGGTACATGAACCACGGCAGGTATCCAGCCGCGACTCCAACGAGGATGGCCCCGGCGCGCCAATCCCGCCGGCCTGCCCACCAGAAGAGCAGGATCACCAAGGCCATGGTGCCGCCCCACCACACAACGGGGTTGCCTACGGGCAGGATGGCCGAGGAACAGGTCTCGGCAATGCAGCCAGCAGTTCCCTGCTTGGGCGATTGGTAATAGAACGAGGTGGGCCTGCCCATGACCAGCCAGGTCCAGGGGCTGGATTCGTAGGGATGGTCAGCGCTGAGGCCCTGATGGAACTTGTACGCCTCGAGGTGGTAATGCGCCAGGGAACGCACGGAATTGGGCAGCCAATCCCACCCGGGTGCCGGGTTGGTGGCCGCCCATTGACGGTAGTAGGCATCCTTGGAGAGGAACCAGCCGGTCCACGTGGCAACATAGGTGGCTGCGGCGATCGGGACAATGGTCAGGAAAGCCGGAAGGCCATCCTTGATGACCGCAGCACTCGGCCAGCTGCGGATCCCGGCGGTGCGGCGGGCACTCATGTCCCAGAAGACAGTCAACAAGCCGAACGCCGCCACGAAAAACAGGGCAGACCATTTGGTGCCCACGGCCAGGCCGAGGCAAATCCCAGCAACCAGGCGCCACCAACGCATCCCCAGCCAGGGGCCGGTCAACAGTTGCGTGGCCGAGGGCCGGCCGTCGGATGAAGCAGCCGCACGGGCGGCAAGCCTTGAAGCGAGGCGGCGCCGGCCGTCGTCGCGGTCCAACAGCAACGCGCCAAAGGCGGCAAGGAGCCAGAACGCAAGGAAGATGTCCAGCAGGGACGTTCGCGACAACACGATATGGTGGCCGTCAATGGCGAGCAGCAACCCGGCCACCGCGCCAAGGGTGTGGGAACGGAAGAGCTTCAGCGCGATGAGCGAGAGCAGGAAGACGGTGAGCGTCCCGGTCAGGGCGGCACCGAAACGCCAGCCGAACGGATTGTCAGCCCCAAATAACCACATGCCGAAGGCGATCATCCATTTCCCGACCGGAGGATGAACCACGTACTCCGGGGTGTTGAGCAGGATGTCAGGATGGCCGGCATTGAACGAATCGTTCGCGTTGGCCGGCCAGCTGCGTTCGTATCCGCTGACGAGGTACGAATACGCGTCCTTGACGTAATACGTTTCGTCGAACACCAGGCTGTGTGGGACCTCAAGACGGAAGAAGCGCAGGATTCCGCCGATGACGGCCGTAATGGTGGGAATCAACCAGAACCATAAACGCAGCGAGGGCGGGTAATCCCGCCAGCTTTGGATCCCGCCGATCAAACGAGATGTCAGGGCGCCCACCGTGAAGGCCGCAGCGGGACTGGCGATCCAGCGGTGGCCCGCCAGCCCGCGTCCGGCACTCAGTCTGCTGCCGTCTGAATCGCCCTGTCCGGAGGGAGGCCGCCACGAAGTAGTTGCCCGGACAGCTGTTGTCTGGGTTGGCTCTCCGGAGCCGTTGCTTGCCGCCACGTCCGTGGCTCCGGAAGGTAGTGCCGACACTGCGGGGGTTCCGGAATCGGTGGTGGGAACGGGGGACTGGCTCACCCGCCCATGCTACCGTTCCATCCTTACTGCGGCGTTGAACTGCGCGCGGCATTAGGCTTGGCAGGTGGAAGAACAACACAGCACCCCGGACGAAGCCCCCTCTGATGATGGATCGGCGGTTGATGAACCGGACGCGGCCCAGGAACTGGACGCGGGTACCAACACGAGCGCAACCACAGCAATCGGCAGGATTGTGCTTGCTGCCACTCCCATCGGCAACGTGGGCGATGCGTCCTCCCGCTTGATCGAACTCCTGGCGACCTCGGACATCGTTGCAGCGGAGGACACGCGCCGCCTGCATCGGCTGGTCCAGGCCTTGGGCGTGGAGGTGTCCGGGCGCGTCATCAGCTATCACGAACACAACGAGGTAGCCAAGACAGGTGAACTGCTGGAGCATGTGCGGGCCGGCAAAACCATCCTGATGGTCAGCGACGCCGGAATGCCGGCAGTTTCGGACCCTGGCTTCCGTCTCGTGGAGGGAGCTGTCGCCGCTGGCCTGACTGTGACTGCCGTACCGGGACCTTCCGCTGTGCTGACGGCTCTGGCGCTTTCCGGGCTCCCGACAGACCGATTTTGCTTCGAGGGCTTCCTGCCACGGAAGTCGGGCGAGCGGAATTCCCGCTTGGCGGACTTGGTTGACGAGCGCCGCACCATGGTGTTCTTCGAGGCTCCGCATCGGCTTGAAGTGATGCTTCGGGCGCTGCACGAGCGTTTTGGCCCGGAACGCCGGGTGGCTGTTTGCCGTGAACTGACCAAGACCTACGAAGAGGTCATCCGCGGAACTCTGCGCGAGCTCCTGGAGTGGGCAGAAAACAATGAAGTCCGCGGTGAAATTGCCGTGGTTGTGGGTGGCGCTCCCGAGCAGGCTCCCGGCAAACCGGAAGACCATGTAGCTGCCGTGAATGAGCTCATCTCCCAAGGAATTCGGCTGAAGGAAGCCGTTGCCGCCGTGGCGGATGATGCCCGCGTCAGCAAGCGGGAGCTGTATTCGGCAGTGCTGGCGGCGCGCTGATCGTCCCTGTGCAGCTGCACAATTTGGCGGGCGTATGGCAGTGCGTGAAGGCGTAGACACTGCTTCTTGCATGGCAGTACCGTGGCAGTAATTCAAGCCAATTCTGGCAAGGAACCCTAGTGGTGCAACCCTCCAATGCACCCAAGACGAAGGAGTCGCCATGACTGTCACGGTTGAACGCGAAAGCGAACTGCTGGCTTCCGTCCCCACCGGCCTGCTGATCAACGGTCAGTGGCGTCCGGCGGGATCCGGAAAGACTTTTGATGTTGAGGACCCGGCTACGGGCAAGGTCCTGCTCAGCATCTCCGACGCCGGTGCTGAAGACGGCGCCGCCGCCCTGGACGCCGCCGCTGCCGCCCAGGCTGACTGGGCCCGCACCGCTCCGCGCGAACGCGGCGAGATCCTGCGCCGTGCCTTCGAAATGGTCACCGAGCGCGCAGAAGACTTCGCACTGCTGATGACCCTCGAAATGGGCAAGCCGCTGGCAGAAGCCCGCGGCGAGGTAACCTACGGGGCTGAGTTCCTGCGGTGGTTCTCCGAGGAAGCCGTGCGCGTGTCCGGCCGCTACTCCGCAGCACCGGATGGCAAGAACCGCCTGCTCGTGCAGAAGAAGCCGGTTGGACCCTGCCTGCTCATCACCCCGTGGAACTTTCCGCTGGCCATGGCCACCCGCAAGGTAGCCCCGGCTGTAGCCGCTGGCTGCACCATGGTGCTCAAGCCCGCGAACCTGACGCCGCTGACCAGCCTGCTCTTCGCGCAGGTGATGCAGGAAGCCGGCCTTCCCGCAGGTGTCCTGAACGTCATCCAGACCTCCACCGCCGGTGCTGTCACCGGACCGCTGATCAAGGATGACCGCCTGCGCAAGATATCCTTCACCGGCTCCACCCCGGTAGGCCAGGCCTTGATCCGCGAAGCCGCGGACAAGGTTCTGCGCACCTCCATGGAACTCGGCGGCAACGCACCGTTCGTCGTCTTCGAGGATGCTGACCTGGACAAGGCCGTTGAAGGCGCCATCGCCGCCAAGATGCGCAACATGGGCGAAGCCTGCACCGCAGCAAACCGCTTCATTGTGCACGTGTCCATCGCCGACTCCTTTGCCGAGAAGTTCGCTGCGAAGATCGGCTCCCTCACCACCGCACGCGGTACTGAGCCGGAGTCCAAGGTTGGTCCGCTGATCGACGGCAAGGCCCGCGATGGCGTTCACGCCCTCGTCACCGAAGCCGTAGCAGGAGGTGCCACGGCAGTCACCGGTGGTGCCGCCGTCGACGGTCCGGGTTACTTCTACCAGCCCACCGTTCTGAAGAACGTCGCCGCAGACTCCCGCATCCTCCAGGAAGAAATCTTCGGACCTGTGGCCCCGATCGTCACGTTCTCCACCGAAGACGACGCCATCCGCCTGGCCAACAACACCGAATACGGACTGGTTGCCTACGTCTTCACCAAGGACCTCAACCGTGGCCTCCGGGTCAGCGAGAAGCTTGAGACCGGCATGCTCGGCCTCAACGCCGGCGTTATCTCCAACGCCGCTGCGCCGTTCGGTGGCGTCAAGCAGTCCGGCCTGGGCCGCGAAGGCGGCTCCGAAGGCATCGAAGAGTACCTCTACACCCAGTACGTAGGTATCGCCGACCCTTACGCCGACTAGTCCTGTACAAAAACCAGGTCCCGTCCCGTCCACCGCTCTCGCAACAAGAACGGTAGAGACAAGCAAAGGGCCCGACTCCGGAGCCATAAGTTCCGGAGTCGGGCCCTTTGCTGTTCCCACGGTGGGATTGCGGCCTTAGCGGCGTTGCGGAAGAAGTCCCCTGAGCGCGCGCCACGATCTGGCAATCCCTTGCCCGGTCCGCCGGAACAGGGACCCCACAGCACGGAAGGGGGCACCGAGTGCGTGGAACCAGCGGCGCATGAGCGACGGCGGCAACCAGGTGGCGCGGAAGCGGACCAGCCAGCTGGTATTGTTCCGCAACGATTCACGAACGACGGCGATCCTGGCCGCCGCCGGGGAGGCAGCCTCCATGGGGCGACCATAACGTTGCCGTTCGAAGTCCGCGGTGAGTGAAGCGACGGCGGCATGGGCGGCGTCGTCGAGACCCCCGGCCTCACCCAGGATTGAACTTGAACGCAGCCGGGAAGAAAAGTGCCTTGGCGTTTCACTGGGCGTGGACGGTACGCCATAGTCCGTGGCGAGGTCCTGCAACTCTGCCCATGCGAGAGCTGCGGAGTCTTGGTGCCCCGGTGATCCACGATCCGCTGGTTCCTTGGGGTTTAGCCGGCGCCGTCGCAGGACTACCCTGCTCAACCTCGGAGAGCCAAGGAAAGCAGCCAGCAACAGCACTGCCGCAATCGTGCCAATAACCGTTGGCAGAGGGTCGCTTGGCGCAGAGCCAGCAGTTTGCGCGTCACCTCCCGGCAGCGGAAAGGTGCTCGGGGGAGGCGTCACTGCGGTGCCTGGAACGTCCTTCTCGTCAGCATTTGTGCTCAGGCTGCCCGGGACCGAGGACTCGGTGGCATATTCCGGAACAACGCCACGCGACGGAGTCGGCTCAAAGGGCACCCATCCCAGTCCTTCGAAGTAGAGCTCGGGCCACGCGTGGGCATCACGGGCGTCTACCTCGTACTCAGGGAACGATCCCTGGCCAACCAAAGCCACGGTCTCGCCCGTCAGCCGGCCGGGTGCGTACCCCACCGCGATGCGGCTGGGGATGCCCTCCACGCGGGCCATCACCGCCATGGCGGAGGAGAAATGGACGCAATAGCCGCTCTTGACCGCCAGGAAGTCCGCCAGCACGGACAACCCGTTACCGTCATACCCGTTTTGCACCGGAGCCTGAAGGGAATACGTGAATTCACTGGAGCGCAAGTATTTCTGGATGGCCAGTGCCTTGGCGTAGTTGTTGCCTGCCGAAGACGTGACTTGCTCCGCCGTCTGGCGCACAATGCTTGGCAGGTTCCCTGGAACGCGGAGGAAGTCGTCCGAAATGGACTTTGGCTTACCCGTGGCTTGGGACAGGGCCTGTGCAGTGATCTTGGGTGCGGCCGAGAACACCACATACCGTTGGGCCAGTGTGCTCGATTCCGTGCTCATGATGCTGAGGGTGGCCGGATCCCAGGTCCAACGGCCGTTCAGCCCATTTACGGACACCGGGGCAAACGGTGCCGGTAAGTACGGGCTGGTGAACAAGCCCGCGTTGATGGACGTCACCGCGTTCACGACTTCACCTTGGATGGAGTAACCCGGCTCTATCCGGTCCACCCCGGCCCTGCGTGTGGCGGAGCGGTCATCCGGTGCCCAGGTTTCGCCGTCGAAGTGGTCAACAGTGACGGACCTCAGGTAGGTGGCTGCACTGGAACTGGTGGAGTACGTGATGCGTCCTGCCCCCGTGGGACTCCGGAGGCTGTTACCCAATGTGATCATCGGATTGAGGCCGTTCGAGGTACCCCATGGGCTCAGCCGTGAACCCTGCGGGAAGGTGCCGGTTTCAAACCCCGGAATGGCCAGCGGAACAACCAATGCCAAACCCAGGGCCAGTGCCCCCGTCACCAGGGAGCGCCTGATCTGGCCGGAACTTCGTGGTGCTCCGGACTGCAGCCTGGCGTCAGGGGCGAACCAATGGCTGCAACCAAGAATGAGCAGATATCCCACTGTGGCCCCAACGAATCCTGCGACACCTACGCTTTGCGGCTTGATGGTTGCAGGAACCACCATGACCGCAATGAGCCCGACTCCACTGGCTGCCGGCATCGATAGCGGGACGGCCAAAGCATCGATCAGGATCACCAGTAGACCCAGGCAGGCACAAGTGATGAAGACAATCCCGGCGTTTGGGGCTACCGGAGCGCTCTCTGACACGACCGTCTCGGCGGCCCGCTTGATGAGCCGGCCTACCGCGGCAAAGGTCCCGGTGGTGGGAATAAAGCCCAGGAAGCTGTCCTGCCGGCAGAACGTGAAACTGAGTATCCCGGCCAACGCTGCCAAGGCGCCCAGCGTGGTAACCAAGGGCTGGATACGGAGGGTCCGCAGGATGGCAAGCGTCAGGGCCACCGCTACAACGGTGGTGATCAGGGGCATGAACCAGGCCCAGCCCCTGAAGACTCCGTTCAGGGAGAGGGCCGCACCGAGAACGGCGACGGCCACGGAACCAGCCATGATCCAGGGGTAGAGGCCGGGAGCCTGCGGGCGTGAAGTTGGAGTGGGGCCGGGCGCTTCTCCGCTTGGAACCTGCTGGGACGGGCCTCCCCGGTACGTCGTGGGGGACCCACGATGGGACGTGGCGGTCATCGCGGCACCGCCGCTCCGCGCCGTACGTCCATTGCCGCGCTCGCAGCAACCAGCAGGCCGCCTTCGTCGAAGGCTGACCAGGCCGCTGTCAGTGGTGTCTTCGACGTGACGGAGACAGCCTTCCAGCCGCCTTGCCTCAAGGTTTCCAGGACATCGTCCTTATTTCGGGAGTCCGGGTTGCGTGAGTCGGGGTTGCGGAAGTCATGGTTGCGGGACTCGGTGCTGCTTTGAGGGTCCGTTACTACTATTGCGAAGGCGTTGGCGCCATAGCCGGCCGCCGGAGCAAGCGCCTTGGCCTCGGCCAGGGTCAGATTGCCAAGCAAGGCAAGGAGCGGGCCGCGCAAACGATGTGCAGCGAGCTTGTCCATGAGGCGGTCGTCGAAGACGGAATCAACGTTTTCCTGGCCGTGTACCTCCGATGCCCCGGTAAAGCGGTTAGGCATGGAACCGCTGGGTTCAGGGGTGCGCCGGGAATGTTCCGGACTGTTTTCACCCGCCCTGTGGTGGTCAACCCAGTGGTGCTTTGGTCCGCTCAACTCAATGGCGGCCAAACCTTCGGCAATGGCATGAAGGCCAGCGACGCCACTGAACTCTTCCACGCCCGGGTCCGGTGCCGACGGCGAGCGGATGAAGGCCGGGCTGCCGAAGGCGTCCAGGACGCGCAGCGAATAGTTCCGTTCGGCCAAGTGCGCGCTGATGGACATTGCGGCTGTCACAACCCACTCAAAATTCGGGCTGGTCACGAGGTCGGAGTCGTCGTCGTGAGAGCTGAAAACCGAGCCACTGCCGGATGCAAAGGCCGCGAATCGTTGGTCAAGGATGATGGTGGCTTCCGGAGTGGTGACCGATTCCTCCTGACGCACCATGAGCTGTCCGTGCCGCGCCGTGGCGGGCCAGTGGACACGGCGCATCGGATCCCCATGCCGGTATTCGCGGGTCATGATGTCGTCGTCGCTGGGGTTCGCCCTGATACGGGTAGCTGTGACGCCATCGTTCCCACGCGCCCCGGCGAGTCCCGTTACGGGAAGTTCGACGGCGGCCGGCGTCACGGTGAGGAGGTCGCCGTCGTCGATCGCATGGCGCCGCAGTGACAAGCCGAAGGGGTCGCTGAACTCTGCAGTGACTGGACCTATCCGGAACTGTCCCCGCTTGCCGGATCGCAGATGGTATTCGTAGCGGCTGGTGCCGCCGGTTGCAGACCGGGCCGGGAAGCGGAAAGCGGGCGGATCACCGAACCGTGGAGGAAGTTGTTCCTCCATGATCACGTGACCGGTGGAGAACGTGGAGCGGGCAACCGCCAGGCGAACAGTGGTGGCCGTGGACGTTTCCACGGTGGAGGGATTGAATTCCCGGTACACCTGGAACTTGGGTTTCAACACCCGCACACCGGCCAGGGCAACCAGTGGCAGGATGAACAAGAAGACGGCCAGAGTCAGGAGATCACGTCTGCCCATAATGTAAGCGCAGACCAGCGAGACCACACCGGCGGCGAGCAATCCCCATCCGCGGCTGGTGAACAAATGCTTGGGGAGCCGATCCACGAGTGCCATGCCCGCTGTCTCCTATGCGCTTTGCTTGTCCCTGCGCCACGCGCCAGGCGGTTCCTGGGCAACCGGGAGGGAAGCGAGGATGCCCCGCAGGACGGTTTGGGGCGTATCGCCGGAACTCGCGGCCTTGCGGTCCAGGATGATGCGGTGGGCCAGCACCGATTCGGCGACGTCCACGACGTCGTCGGGAAGGACAAAATCGCGTCCATCCAAAGCTGCCGTGGCCTTCGCGGCGCGCAGCAACTGCAGCAAGGACCGCGGGCTCGCGCCGAGTCGAAGGCGGGCACTTTCACGCGTGGCCCGGCCAATCGCCACCGTGTATTCCTTGATGGCCGTGGACACGTAGACCTGCTGGACGGCTGCAATCATCGCTGCCACGTCGGCCGCTGTGACCACTGGGGTTACGTTGATGAGGGGAGAGGCTGCCTGATGCGTTTCCAACATCTCGATCTCGGCATCCGTGTCCGGATAGCCCATGGAAATCCTGGCCATGAAGCGGTCGCGCTGGGCTTCGGGCAGCGGATAAGTGCCCTCCATTTCGATGGGATTCTGCGTTGCCACCACCATGAACGGCAATCCCAGCTGGTACGAATGGCCGTCAACCGTCACCTGGTGCTCTTCCATGCACTCCAGGAGCGCGGATTGGGTCTTGGCCGAGGCCCGGTTGATTTCGTCGCCTATCACGATGTTCGCGAACACGGCACCCGGCCGGAACTCGAACTGCCGCGAAGACTGGTTGTAGATGGACACGCCCGTCACATCCGATGGCAACAAATCCGGGGTGAACTGGATACGGGACACCGTGCAGTCCACGGTCCGGGCCAGTGTCTTCGCCAACAGGGTCTTGCCAACACCGGGCACATCCTCCAGCAGGAGATGGCCCTGGGCCAGGAGGACTGTCAAGGCCAGCTTTGCAGCGTCCGCCTTGCCGTCGATGACCTTGCCAATGGATGCCAGGATGCGCTCGCTGGCATCGTGGAATCGTTCGGCGTCCATGACCTGCGGCTTGTGTCCATTGAGCAAGGCGGCATCCCGGGGCAGCGCACTGTACGCCTCGCCCTGAAGTGGGGAAGGTTCAACGGTGACTTGTCGCTTGGACTCCATGGATTGCCCTTCAGCCGTGGCCAACGCCGGTGTCGGCCGTCTGTCCGTTCCAGACTACCCAGACTTTGGCCGTCCCTGACATAGTGCTCCGCGAATTTATGTGCCAACTGGAATTTGTCTCGAAGCGCAGGGGACCGCGGTCCGATTAAGGTGGGAACATGTGCAATTCCCTCGCCCCCGCTCCCTACCGCGCGTCCTCCGGTGCAACAGAAGCATCGGATTCCCGCAAAGAGTACCCGCCAGCCCCGGAACCGCTTCCCGTCCCGGTAATGGACAACCACACCCACTTGGACTTCCGGCACGGTTTGATCGAAGTCGGCGCTGCGGACGCCATGGATGCCGCCGAAGCGGTTGGTGTCCAAGGGGCGATCCAGGTTGGTTGCGACCTGGAATCGTCGCGCTTCACGGTGCAAGCGGTACAGGCCGATGACCGGTTGCTGGGAGCCGTTGCCATCCACCCCAACGACGCACCTATCTACGCCGGGCGGGGGGAACTAGAATCGGCGCTGGCAGAGATCGAAGAACTGGCCGCCCATCCGCGGATCCGTGCCATCGGCGAGACAGGATTGGACTTCTTCCGAACCCACGGCGAGGGCCTGGCACATCAGCGATATTCCTTCCGAAGGCACATCGACATCGCCAAGCGGCTTGGCCTCACGCTGCAGATCCACGACCGCGACGCCCACGATGACGTAGTGCAGGTGCTGAACGAGGAAGGCGCCCCCGAGCGGGTAGTTTTCCACTGCTTCTCCGGTGGCGAGGAACTCGCCCGCACGTGCAATGACAATGGCTGGTACATGTCCTTTGCGGGGACAATGACATTCAAGAATGCCGGCAACCTTAGGGCAGCGTTGTCTATTGCGGAGCCCAGCCGGATCCTGGTGGAAACAGATTCGCCATTCCTCACGCCACACCCGTACCGTGGCCGGCCAAATGCGAGCTACATGGTGCCGTACACAGTTCGCTCGATGGCGGAAGTGACAGAAAATGACCTTTCGGAACTTTGCGCCAGGCTGGCTGAAAATACCGTAAATGCCTACGGATCCTGGGGCTGATCGTCAGCCTTGAAGCCCTTCGGATGTGAACTCGTTTGAATACCCGGTATGCAGAATTCTTGGTCCGTTTATAACAGATCGGTTACTGTGTACAACAAGTAGCCGGGGTCGGGGAAGGCCTTCGGAAAACTGGTCCGGATCCGTCCGGGCTCTTTAGTTGAATGTATTTGGCGGCGCAGATGCCGGCAGCAGAGGTGGGACCAGGCTTTTTGCCTGGCCCCTCAGTTTTGCGGCTGGCATTATTTTTTGCGCTTTTCCCCGTGCCCGGATGGTCTGAGAGTTATGGGCAATCGTGATCAAGTTCTTCACAACGGATGGCAAGTTCAGCTTTCTCAAAGTCGGTGCCCAGTTGCTGGTTGTTGCAGCGCTGGTGGTCGGTGTTGTCGCCTTCGTCGGCAACAACAAGACAATCACCCTGAACGTTGATGGCAAGGTGAGTTCCATCCAGACCTTCGGCGGCACGGTTGACCAAGTGGTCAAAGCAGCCAAGGTCGAGCTGAAGGACGCAGACCGTGTTTCACCGGATCTTGGTACCCAGGTGGAAAACGGTTCGGTAGTCAACATCAATCTCGCCAAGGCCGTCTCCATCGAATTGGACGGCGCCCGCAAGACCGTCAACACCAACGCACCGGATGTTGCCGGCCTGGTGAGTGAATTGGGAGTTGCGAGCTCCTCCGAAATCTCCCAGCCGAAGGACGCTTCGCTGGCTGTCACGGGCTCCTTCGTTTCCATCTCCACACCCAAGACGATCAGCTTGGTAGCTGACGGCAAGGACACCAGCACCACCACGACGGCGCCGGACGTCGCCAGCGTCCTGAAGGATGCCGGAGTCACCCTGGGCGCCAGCGATCGCGTCTCCCAGCCCGGAAACGCACCGGTCATCCAGGACATGGTGATCAAGGTCTCCCGCGTGGACACCAGCAAGACCGCCGAAGCCACTGAGGAAGTGCCGTTCGACAGCGTCAGCACCGAAAGTGCCGAACTCTACAAGGGCGACGAGAAAGTGACCCAAAAGGGCGTCGCAGGTTCCGTTGTGAAGACCTTCAAGCTGGTCCTGGTGGATGGCCGTGAAGCTTCCCGCACCCTTGTATCCAGCAATGTCACCACCCAGCCCGTTACCGAAAAGATTGCGGTCGGAACGAAGGCACGCCCCGTCGCTGCCAAGGCTGCCACTTCCAGTGGTCCCACCGGCGCACCGAACGAGGCTATGTGGGACAGGATCGCCCAGTGTGAGTCCGGTGGAAACTGGTCCATCAACTCCGGCAACGGTTACTACGGCGGTCTCCAGTTCTCCAGCCCCACCTGGTTGGCCAATGGCGGCGGCGCCTACGCCCCCACCGCCAACCTTGCCACCAAAGCACAGCAGATCGATATCGCCAACCGCCTCTACGCCAGGAACGGCCTCAGCGACTGGGGCTGCGCGTACGCAGCGTGACCCCGCACAGGCGATACGATACCTAGGTGACTGAACCGAATTCCGAACCCGCCGCCGTCGTGCCTTTGATGGGCGCCACAGACATCCGACGGTTAGCCGAGGAAATCGGTGTCCGCCCCACCAAGACGTTGGGCCAGAACTTTGTCATTGACGGTAATACGATCCGCAGGATTGTCTCAGCCGCCAATATCGACGCCGGGGAAACCGTGCTTGAGGTGGGCCCGGGCCTTGGCTCCCTGACTCTTGGGCTGCTTGATGCGGCCAAGACTGTTGTGGCCGTTGAAATTGATCCCGTGCTCGCCAGGAAGCTCCCCGAAACCGTTCGTGCATGGCGGCCAGAGGCAGAAGAGAACTTCCACCTGGTCCTTTCGGACGCCATGAGGGTCACGGAACTGCCAGTTCAGCCGACAGCACTCGTGGCCAACCTCCCGTATAACGTGGCCGTCCCCGTGGTGCTTCACCTGCTGCAACACTTCCCGAGCCTGCAGCACGGACTGGTCATGGTGCAGGACGAAGTCGCAGACCGCCTGGCAGCAACTCCCGGCAGCAAGATCTACGGCGTTCCCTCGGTCAAGGCTGCCTGGTACGGGCACATGCGCAAGGCCGGCGTGATCGGCATGAACGTGTTTTGGCCTGCTCCGAAGATCCACTCAGGACTCGTTGCCTTTACGCGCCATGACCCACCCGCCACGCACGCCACCCGGGAGCAGGTGTTTGCTGTCATTGACGCCGCTTTTGCCCAGCGTCGAAAGACCCTACGTGCAGCGTTGGCTGGATGGGCAGGCAGCGCGGCAGAGGCCGAACGATGCCTTGTCGCCGCAGGCGTTGATCCCACAGCCCGGGGCGAGGTCCTGGACATTTCTGCCTACGTCCGGATTGCCGAAGCCCGCCACCCAGCGGACGCATGAGTCCGAATACCCGCAAACCCAGCGGCCTGCCATACGTGGGCGATCGCTTCCATGCCCGGACTGTCCGGGTCAAAGCGCCCGGGAAGATCAACGTTTCCCTGAGCGTCGGTCCTTTGCGCCCCGACGGCTACCACTCCGTGGCAAGCGTCTACCTGGCCGTTTCCTTGTACGAGGAAGTGGCGGCCACCAGCACCGGGGCTGACGGAATTACCGTCAGCATCAGCCCCAACAGCACGCTGGACCTGGACGGCGTCGATATCCCCCTGGACGAACGCAACCTTGCCTACAAGGCGGCAGCCATCATGGCTGAGCTCTCCGAGAAACCAACCGGCGTCCACCTTGAAATCACCAAGCGCGTGCCGGTTGCCGGAGGGATGGGTGGGGGCTCTGCCGACGCCGCCGCTACCTTGCTTGCGTGCGATGCCCTGTGGAACAGCGGGCTTTCCCGCGAAGAACTCGCTCACCTGGCAGCCGAACTGGGCGCAGACGTTCCTTTCTCGCTCCTGGGCGGGACCGCCGTCGGACTCGGTGTTGGCGACAAATTGTCGCCGGCACTGGCGAAGGCACAAATGGACTGGGTGCTGGTATTTGCCGACTACGGGCTCTCCACACCTGACGTCTTCCACACACTGGACGGCCTCCGCGACTCCGAAGGAGTAGAAATCCCGGAGCCCGTTGACGTTGACCCCACCATCCTCCAAGCCCTGCGCCACGGCGATCCCGAGGCCCTCAGCCGGGTGCTGATCAATGATCTCCAGCGGGCTTCCATCGCGCTTGCCCCACAGCTAAGGGACACCATCGGCTTGGGTGAAGCCCGGGGCGCGTTGGCAGGGATGGTGTCCGGCTCCGGGCCCACCATCGCGCTGCTTGCCAGGGACTCGGTGTCCGCCAGCGTCCTCGCTGAAGAGCTGACCCATCGAGGCCACACTGCAGTTGCCGTCCACGGACCTGTGCCCGGCGCCCGGATCATCTCCGATACCCTCCTTTAGTAGCTCCCGCATTCCAGCAGTAGAAAGTAGTACCCATTGGCCCACCTGCTTGGCGGCGAAAACCTCACCGTTTCGTTCGCGACCCGCACTGTCCTCGACGGCGTCACCCTCGGTTTGGAGGATGGCGACCGCATCGGCATGGTCGGCCGCAACGGTGACGGAAAATCAACCCTCATGCGTTTGCTCGCCTTACGCTCGACGCCCGACTCCGGCCGCGTTACCAAACGCGGGGACGTCAACGTCGGCTACCTCGACCAAGGCGACGTGCTCGACGGCGACCTGACAGTGGGCGCTGCGATCGTTGGCGACCGCGCTGACCACGAATGGGCTGCCAATCCCAAGATCCGCGAAGTCATGGGCGGGCTGGTTGGGGACGTCGACTGGCATGCCAACGTGCATGCACTATCCGGCGGGCAAAAGCGCCGTGTCGCGCTGGCCAAGCTCCTCATCGAAGACCACGACGTCATCATGCTGGACGAACCTACCAACCACCTCGACGTCGAAGGCGTGGCCTGGCTGGCAAAGCACCTCAAGACGCGCTGGCGCGCCAACCAAGGCGCGTTCCTGGTGGTCACGCACGATCGCTGGTTCCTTGATGAAGTCTGCAACTACACCTGGGAAGTCCACGACGCCATGGTGGACATGTTCGACGGCGGATACGCCGCCTACGTTTTGGCGCGCGCCGAGCGGGACCGGATGGCCGCCGTCGTCGAAAACAAGCGCCAGCAGCTCGTCAAAAAGGAACTGGCGTGGCTTCGCCGCGGTGCCCCCGCCAGAACCGCAAAACCGAAGTTCCGGATCGAAGCAGCCAACGACCTCATTGCTGACGTGCCCGATCCCCGGGACTCCGTCGCCCTCAGCAAGATGGCCACCGCCCGCCTGGGCAAAGACGTGCTGGACCTTGAGAACGTGAGCCTGGACTTCCTCGACGGGGCCGATGGGCAGAAACTCTTCGACAACATCACCCTGCGCCTCGCACCTGGCGAACGACTTGGTTTGGTGGGCGTCAACGGTGCCGGCAAGTCCACGCTGCTCAAGCTCCTCAACGGCGAAATCCAGCCGAGTTCCGGCAAGGTGAAGCGCGGAAAAACCGTAGTCACCGCCGTGCTCACGCAGGACGTGAAGGAGCTCGACGACGTCTCGGACCTTCGCGTCATTGAGGTCATCGAACGCGAAAAGCGCTCCTTCAGCGTGGGTGGCAAGGAATTCACCGCCGGACAGCTCGTGGAACAACTCGGGTTCACCAAGGAAAAGCAGTGGACACCCGTTTCGGACCTCTCCGGTGGTGAACGGCGTCGACTCCAGCTCCTGCGCCTGCTGGTAGGGGAGCCCAATGTACTGATGCTCGACGAGCCCACCAACGACCTCGATACCGACACCTTGGCCGCCGTCGAAGATGTCCTGGACGGTTGGCCCGGGACGCTGGTTGTGGTGAGCCACGACAGGTACCTGCTGGAGCGTGTTACGGACAACCAGATGGCACTTCTGGGCGACGGCAAACTCCGTGGCCTGCCTGGCGGAGTGGACCAATACCTTGAACTGCGTGAAGCGGCACTTGCCTCCGGTGCTGTTGGCGGCGGATCCGGTGCGCCGACTGCCGCCAGCGGTTCATCCGCGTCTGGTGCTGCTTCCGGCGCCAGCGAGGCCGAAAAGCGTGAAGCCCGCAAGGACCTCAACAGGATCGACCGCCAGCTCGGCAAGATAGCCCAGCAGGAAGAAAAGCTCCACACCCAAATGGCCGCGAAGTCCGAATCCGGCGACTTCGATGCCCTGGGTGAGCTCAACGCGAAGCTGCAGGAGTTGCTCGATGAGAAAGAGGGCCTGGAACTCGAGTGGCTGGAGGCCGCCGAAATCCTCGGCGAGTAGGGCGCGGCCAGCGGTGTTGCCGTCGCGAGTAACAGCTGGCGAGTGGCAGCCGGCGGCGCAGCGGCGCGCATCCTCCGCGTGCTGCTCGTTCCTCGCCTTTGACGCACGCTTCCGGATGCCCGCCGCTGCTGCAAACCCTCTCTCACATCCCGCGGGTGTTTTCCGGACGTTCCCTCACGTCCGACGGGTATTTGCGGAACGTTCTCTCACGTCCAGCGGGCTTTTGCGGAACGTTCTCTCACCTCCCACAGGGTTTTAGCCGTCGTTCGGGCGAGTATCCCCCTGGCGGTGGAGCCTGATTTGGCGTGGATTTGTTGCTTCGATGTTGAAAGCGGCCCGGGTCGCTTGGTCACTCGGGATGTGAAAGCAACGTTGTGGCGGGCATCCGGCAGCGTGCTTTTCAGCGCTTCAGCAGAAGTTTCGGTCGGGGGCTGGTTTAAGGACCCGGATGTTCTCTCACATCCTGCCAATTCTTGGCGGATGCTCTTTCATTTCCCGCTCGCGGCGGCTTGCTTCTGCCAAGACCCTGGAGTCGCAATGCGATTCCGTGGTGTACCCCACTGGTCAGCGAGTAGTGTCCGACCGCAACGGTTGGGGGAGGCGTTCGGATGTGAGAGCGCATCGCCTGGAAGCGGTTGGGATGTGAGAGCGCATCGCCCGAAAGCGGTTGGGATGTGAGAGAGGAACGCCCGAAAGTGGTTGGGATGTGAGAGAGGAACGCCTGGAAGCGGTGGGGATGTGAGAGAGGAACGCCCGAAAGTGGCTGGGAAGTGCGAGAGGATCAGCCGTCGGAGCGGAGCTCGGGTTCTTTCTGCAGCCCGGTCAGTCCGTTCCAAGCCAGGTTGACTAAGTGTGCAGCAACGGCCCGTTTGTCCGGCTCACGACTATCGAGCCACCATTGGCCTGTCATCGCCACCATTCCCACGAGCATCTGCGCGTACATGGCGCCATCCGCGGCGCTGAATCCACGGCGGGCGAATTCGTCGGAGAGCAGGTGTTCCACACGCGCGGTGACGTGGGAGAGCAGCGTGGAGAAGGCGCCCTCGGGCTGGGAGGGAGGTGCGTCGCGCATGAGGATCCGGAAGCCGTCGGTGCGTTCTTCGATATAGCCAAGGAGTGCCAGTGCAGCGCGCTCCACCAGGACGCGGGGTTTGGCCTCAGTGCTCAGTGCCTCGGTGATGGAGTCCAGGAGTATCCGGAATTCGGTTTCGACAACTTGCCGGTAAAGACCTTCCTTGGACCCAAAATGCTCGTAGATCACCGGCTTGGACACGCCGGCGCTGGCGGCAATCTCTTCAATGGTTGTGCCGTCCAGGCCCTTGGCTGCGAAGTGCGCCCGGCCAATGCCGATGAGCTGGGAGCGGCGCTGTTGTCCCGTCATCCTTAACCGTATAGGGCGGTCTCCCAGAGGCTCGAGGGTGGCTGCGGGCCGGGGAAGTTCAGTGCGCTTGCTCACGTGTCCATCATGCCCTAACCCGCGGCGCCGCTGATCGGGGCGGGCCGTAAAAGGGCATCTGGAGAGCCGTCAGAGTGGGTCAAGTCGCGAACCATGCAAAGGTCATGGCAAACTAGGTTCTTGTGTGTGCATCCCGGTGACCCGGGAGACCGTCAGGCCCTGCCGCCTGGGGGTGCGAGCATGCACGGTCCGCTCTGGTGTAATGGCAGCACCCCGGCCTTTGGAGCCGTGGAGTATAGGTTCGAATCCTATGGGCGGAACGGTCGGAAAATGCGCTCCACTCTGTACCTGGAACAGCTCGAACGGTGCCTGGGTCCATAGTTGGAATGGCAGCATTCCGAAGCCGGGTTACCCGGGATAAAACCGAGCAAGGAGAGCCAGTACGTGAGCCCCGAAACCACCGGTCCCGCAGCAGTCATCGTCTTGGCTGCAGGTGCCGGGACGCGAATGAAATCGCGGACTCCCAAGATTCTCCACGAAATCGGCGGCCTCTCCATGGTGGGCCACGCCCTCCTCGCCGCCCGTTCCATCAACCCCCTCAAACTTGCCCTTGTTGTCCGGCACGAGCGCGATCGCGTGGCAGAACACGTCTCCGCGCTGGATCCGGAAGCCGTGATCGTTGACCAGGACGAGATCCCCGGCACGGGACGCGCTGTGGAGGTTGCCCTCAAGGCCCTCGACGCCGAAGCAGAACTTACCGGCACTGTGGTTGTCACGTATGGGGATGTTCCCCTGCTGACCGGCGAATTGCTCAGTGAACTCGTGGCAACGCATGAAGCCCAGGCCAACGCCGTAACGGTGCTCACTGCGGTATTGGACGACGCCTCGGGCTACGGCCGCATCCTGCGTGCCGAAGACGGCACGGTAACCGGCATCCGCGAGCACAAGGATGCAAGCGAAGCCGAGCACACCATCCTAGAGGTCAACTCCGGCATTTACGCCTTCGACGCCTCTGTGCTCCGCAACGCGCTGACGCAGGTCACCACTGACAACGCGCAGGGCGAGATGTACCTCACGGATGTCCTCGGGCTGGCGCGCGACGCCGGTGGCCGGGTTGCCGCCGTCGTCACCCAGGACCGCTGGCAGGTTGAGGGCGCCAACGACCGCATCCAGCTTTCCGCCCTCGGAGCCGAGCTTAACCGCCGCATCGTCGAGTCCTGGATGCGGGCGGGCGTGACCGTCGTGGATCCGTCCACCACCTGGATCGACTCCACGGTGAGGCTCGATGAAGACGTCCGCTTGCTGCCCAATACGCAACTGCACGGTTCCACCACCGTGGCGAGGGACGCCGTCGTGGGTCCCGATACCACGCTGACCGACGTCAATGTGGGCGAAGGTGCCAAGGTGACCCGCACGCATGGCTCGGGTTCCAGGATCGGTGCCGGCGCAAGTGTTGGACCGTTCACGTACCTTCGCCCCGGCACAGTGCTGGGGGAGACGGGCAAGATCGGCGCCTTCTACGAAACCAAGAACGTGACCATCGGCCGTGGTTCCAAACTGTCGCACCTCGGTTATGCAGGTGACGCTGAAATTGGCGAGGACACCAACATCGGCTGCGGCAACATCACGGCCAATTACGACGGCGAGAAGAAGCACCGCACGGTGATCGGCTCGGGCGTGCGGACTGGTTCAAACACTGTCTTCGTAGCTCCCGTGACCGTGGGTGACGGCGCTTACAGCGGTGCCGGTGCAGTCATCCGCAAGGACGTCCCCGCGGGAGCCCTCGCAGTTAGCCTTGCCGCACAGCGAAACGCCGAAGGCTGGGTGCAGGCCAACCGCCCTGGCACCGTCTCAGCGAAACTGGCCCAGGCCGCGCAGGATTCCCTGCTGACCCCCGCCTCCAATTCCTCACAATCCCCAGCAACCACAGAAGAGGGCAAATAGGCATGAGCGAAATTACCGCACACGGCGAGAAGAAATTGATTCTCGCCGCCGGAAGGGCACATCCGGAGCTGGCGCAGGAAATCGCGAAGGAGCTGGAGACAGAGCTCCTGCCCATCGACGCCTATGACTTCGCCAACGGGGAAATCTACGTCCGTTCCGCTGAGAGTGTCCGCGGCACGGATGCGTTCGTCATCCAAGCGCACCCGGCCCCGCTGAACAACTGGCTTATGGAGCAGTTGATTATGATCGATTCCCTCAAGCGCGCCTCTGCCAAGAGGATCACGGTTGTTTCACCGTTCTACCCGTACTCCCGCCAGGACAAGAAGGGCCGCGGCCGCGAGCCCATTTCCGCCCGCCTGGTAGCGGACCTGTACAAGACCGCCGGCGCGGACCGCATCATGTCCGTGGACCTGCACACCTCCCAGATCCAGGGCTTCTTCGATGGCCCCGTTGACCACCTGATGGCGATCCCGCTGCTGGCCGACTACATCCGCACCAAGGTGGAGGCGGACAACATCACCGTTGTTTCGCCGGACACCGGCCGCGTCCGCGTCGCCGAGCAGTGGGCGGAACGCCTGGGCGGTGCCCCGCTGGCGTTCGTTCACAAGAGCCGCGACCTCACCGTGCCCAACCAGGCCGTCTCCAAGACCGTTGTTGGCCAGGTTGAAGGCCGCACCTGCGTGCTCATTGACGACATGATCGACACCGGTGGAACCATCTCCGGCGCCGTCCAGGTCCTGAAGAACGCTGGCGCCAAGGATGTCATCATCGCTTGCACGCACGCCGTCTTCTCGGACCCGGCAGCGCAGCGCCTCGCTGATTCGGGCGCACGGGAAGTGGTTGTCACCAACACCCTGCCCATCCCGGCAGAGAAGCGTTTCCCGCAGCTCACGGTGCTGTCCATCGCACCGTTGATCGCGCGTGCCATTCGTGAAGTGTTCGACGACGGTTCGGTCACCAGCCTGTTCGACGGCAAAGCCTGACGCCGGACTACTGACATGACGGGTCATCCGCCGCCTCCGGGCGCGTGGATGGCCCGTTTTCAATAATGAAGGTATCCGCTGGTAAACTCTTGGGGATACCTTGGCGAGGGAGAGCACATCCGGTGCGAGTTTTGAACCGGAATTGCGGGTCTCCGTTATCGACTGGGTCTGCATCTCCTTCGACACAGGCGGGCTTGCTGCTGGACAGCAACGGTCGCCGGGCGTAGAAGGTCCACAGACCTCCGCCCTTGCTGATCGACTTGTCCGGAGTTTCCCGGACGCCACAGTAATCAAGGAGTACACATGTCTGAGCAGAAGCTCACCGCAGAACTGCGCACCGAATTCGGCAAGGGTTTTGCCCGCCGCGCACGCATGGCCGGCCAGATCCCGGCTGTCATCTACGGCCACGGCGCAGAGCCGATCCACATCAACCTGCCCGGCCGCGCCACCACCCTGGCCGTCCGCGTTTCCAACGCCCTGCTGGCAATCGACGTCGACGGCGAGCAGCACCTGACGCTCGTCAAGGACATCCAGCGCGACCCGGTTAAGCAGATCATCGAGCACGTTGACCTCCAGACCGTCCAGGCCGGCGAGAAGGTTACCGTCGACATCGCCGTCCACGTTTCCGGTGAAGTTGCTCCGGGTGCTGTCGCCAGCCTCGAAGCCACCACGGTTTCCCTTGAGGCCGAGGCAACCCACGTTCCCACCGCCGTCGAGGTTGACATCGAAGGCCGCAAGGCTGGCGAGAACATCCACGCATCGGACCTCGTCCTGCCGAAGGGTTCCACCCTGCTCACTGAAGGCGACACCCTGGTGGTCCGTATCGCCGAGACCGCTTCTGAAGCTGAAGAAGAAACCACCGCAGAAGCGGCTGAGTAGTCTTTGCCTGCATAAGGCAAACGCTTTTTGAGTGGCCGGGTCCCCTTGGGTCCCGGCCACTTTCTTCTTCCCCTCCCGCGTAATTCCGCGAGCCTTCGCGATCCCGATACCCGGCCGGAAAAATTCGCCCAGCGGATTGGCTGACCGGATTTCCTGACCAGATTCCCTAGGATGAGACCATGACTGACACCTGGCTGATAGTTGGCCTTGGCAACCCCGGCAGTGAGTACAGCGACAACCGGCACAACGTGGGCCAGATGGTGCTTGACGAGCTGGCGTCGCGGATGGGCGGCAAGTTCAAGACCCACAAGGCCAGGGCGCAGGTAGTGGAGGGTCGGCTGGGGATTGGCGGGCCCCGGGTAGTGCTGGCCAAGCCGATGACGTACATGAACGTTTCGGGTGGTCCTGTGGCGGGCTTGAGCAAATTCTTCGACATCGTGCCGGACCACGTGATTGCTGTCCACGATGAGATCGACATCCCCTTCAACACGGTCAAGCTCAAGATAGGTGGCGGCGAGGGTGGTCATAACGGCCTCCGCGATATCTCCAAGGCGCTGGCAACAAAGGACTATTTACGCGTGCGAGTAGGGGTGGGCCGGCCTCCCGGACGTATGGATACCGCGGACTTTGTGCTGCGGGATTTTGCAACGGCCGAGAAGAAGGAATTGCCATTTCTGCTGGATGAGGCGGCCGACGCCGTGGAACTGCTGGTCAATGAGGGGCTGTTGGCGGCGCAGCAGAAGCATCATGCCGCAAGATCTTGAGCAAATCTTGAGGAAAGCCTGATGATACGAGGCGCCCTTAGCCCTACAAACTGTCGGCGCCCGGAGGTAGTGTGCATGGTACGCAGGTAAGCGGTGGGGGACCGTCGCGGATGTTGTAGCGAAGGATGCGAATGTCGGCGGAGTTGCTAAGCAGAGGCGGTGGAGGCGCAGCGAGGGCTGCGGCCCCGGACCTTGTTGGCGGTCCATCCGATCGGCAAACATGGTCATTGTTGGCCAGGAGCCAGGATCTGTCCCGGGCCACCAAGCACCTTGAGTCCCCGGAATCGTACGGTGTGGTGCTCACGGGCGAACGGGGAATCGGCAAGTCGGGCTTGGCCCGGGCAGTGATTTCCTCGCTGGGCCCCAAAATCCACAGCCTGCAATTGCGCAACACAGTCGCCAATGGCCAGACTCCCTACGGGTGCCTCGGATTCCTCCTGGCGAGACTGCCGTCCGAGGCCGTCAGTTCGCCCACGGGCATTCTCCACGCGATTACCACCCTGATCCGTACAGAAGCCGCGGGCCGCCAGACTGTCTTTATCGTGGACAATGCCGGCGGTATGGATCCCATGAGTACGGGCGTGCTGCTGAATCTGATGGCCACTGGAACGGCAAAGGTGATCGCCACCGTTCAACGCTCCAGCGATCTCCCCGCTGATTTTCATCGGCTGGTACTTGAGGAGCAACTGGGCGAAGTCCATCTGAACACGCTCAGCGAAGAACAGACGAAGCAGATTCTCGGTTCGGTGCTGGGCCACTACGTTTCCTCGACGCTGGTTGGCTCACTCCACTCCGCCGTCGGTGGGAATCCGATGCTCCTGCACGCGCTGCTGGACCAGCAGCGCCATTCCGGCAACCTGGTCCTCAACGATTCCGTGTGGACGCTCAGGGACCGGATCAAGCTTGAGGGCGCCACTGTTGTGGAGGATTTTGTCCGTTCCAGGCTGGCGCGCGAACCGCAGGCCAACCGGACCGTCGTCGAGGTCCTCGCTTGCGCGCAGCGCGCGACTCTGGTGGATCTGGCTGCGATCTTTGGCACGGAAGTGCTGGTGGAGATGGAGGAATCCGGGCTGCTCAACGTTGACCGGAACGGCGAGCACTGGGTTTCCCTTCGCGATGCCTACGTGGGCGAGGTTGTTCGGGGCTGGCTAAGTACCCGGCGCCGTCGCGAGCTGAGGCTGATGCTTCTTGGACCCAAGGAGCCGGAGCTGGGTGGGTTGGCTCCGCAGGATTTGCTGAGCTACGCCGCGTGGATGCATGCCTGCGAGGACGAACCGTCGCCGTCGCCCGCTCACGCGCTGGCAGCAGGACGGGCGGCCCTGGATGATTACGACCCCAACTTTGCCATCCAATGCACGCTCTCCCTTGATCCGAAAGATCCTGAATGGGTGCCGGGGCAGCGCCTACGGTCGGCTGCCTACCTCATGCTGGATCTGCCCCTGCACGCGGCCCAGGCTTTGGATGAGGTGTCAGAGGCACACATAACAGCTTTGGACCCAATGGAGTTTGCAGAAGTAACGGCGGCTAAATGCCAGGCCATGACATGGATTGACGGCCGCTCGGCAATGGTGCCCGGAGTGATCGCGGCAGCGGGTGAAACCTTGGAGGCCATGGTTTCGAATCCGGAGAAATACCCACCGGAGATGATCACGCGGGCCCGGAACCGCCTCCTGCTTTGCAACTACGAATACCAGACGTATATGGGCGAGTACGCAACTGTGGCCGAGGACCTGGAAGAGGAACTGGCCAAGGACCCGGCTATGGACCGGGAACACTGGCTCAGATCCGCCTTTTGCCTCATTGAAGCCCGCTGCGTGATGGGCCGGGAACTGGAAGCGCAGCAATTGGCACGCACTGTGTCCCGGCAGCTGGGGAACAATGACAGGCCGGCGCAGTTGGAGGAGTCTTTCGCCCGGCAAGCTTTCGGAGTGCTGCTGCTGTCCGGACAATGGCGGAAATGCATCGAGCTCATGCGGCGGACGCCCTCCACACCTTCGCGCCTGCAGTACCGGGGTGCAATCACCGAACTGGGCGTGGGCCTTGCGTACGCTTACGCCGGGAAGCCTTCTTGCGCGATCGAGCCCCTGCGTTCCGCCGCCGCCCAGCTTGAGCTCCGGCCGGCAATGAACATGGTCAAGGTTGCCTACGCAGCTACCGCCTTTGCCTATGCACAGCTGGGGAATTCACTCGAAGCCGGACGTTACCTTGACCTGTACCGCACCTGCCGGGGTGTTGGAACATATTTCTCCGAGTCCGTTGCCGAGTTCTGCGCTGAAATGGCAGGGCGATGGATGGGGGACCCGGACGTCAAACAGCGGCTGCTGGCCAGGGTCCATCAGGACGTTGCCAAGCAGCGCTTCACAACTGCCGGGATCTGCCTCTTCGGGGCAACCGTGGAGGGCACGGACGCCGAGTACAGATTGCTGCAAGAGATTGCCGAAAACCGCCAGGGCCCGTTGGCAGAGATCTCCCGTGATCTTGCGCGGGGATCCCTGAATAGGAGTTCCCGTACTCTTCTGGCCGCCGCCGATGCCGCAGCGGCCTTGGATTTGTTGGTTGTCGAAGCCAGATGCGTGGCTATCGCCCTTGATTTTGCCCGTGATGCCGGCGAAACCACTGCTGCCAGGACCGCGCAGCTTAGGCTTGAGCGACTGGAGCAATCGGTTTCGGCGTTGCCGATCCAACCACGCAGTGACGCGCCGGTGTTGACCGAGCGCGAACGGCAAATTGCCAAACTGGCCGGAAAGGGTGTCAGCAATCGTGAAATCGCTATGGATATTGGGGTGTCTGTGCGGACCGTCGAAGGGCACCTGTACCAAGTGTTTACCAAGCTCGGCGTCTCATCGCGAGGCGAGCTCAATGGTCTCCTGTGAGTCGAGGAGTGTAGTTTCCGTCAACCGGGTGCGTGCCCATGCAGGCTGAGCACCTTGTTGGCAGGGACGCGGAGTTGGATCTCGCAACTGAAATATTGAGGCAGGAGGGGGCGGGGGCCGTCCTGCTCCTTGCCGATCCCGGCATCGGCAAAACGGCCATGGCCGCGGAGATCGCAGCGCGCTTGGCCGGCGAAATGGTAGTGATGCGGATCCACGGAAGTCCCGCGCTGTCCGCTGTTCCTTTCGGTGTCCTGGCGCCCTATCTCCTGGACCTGCCCGTGGAACAAGCCACCTCGCCGGTGGCGATCCTGCGCGAGTTTTGGTCCCAGTTCGAGAAAAGGCGGGGAAGCGAAGGTGCAAGGCTCCTTCTGGTTGTAGACGACGCCCATGATCTCGATGAGGCCAGCACACAGATTCTGGCCGAATTGGTGACGGCCGGCTGGGCGAGGCTCGTGGCGACCAGCAGGCCTCGGCCAGGACTTCCTCCTGCCCTGCTCCAGCTCTGGTACGACGGCCTGGCGGAGCGATTCGAACTCCATCCGCTGGAAAAGGAAGAAGTGGCCGAGCTCGCCGGGAAAACATTAGGGGGCTCGGTCATGGCAAGCACCACAGATGTTTTACATGCGGTCTCGGAGGGCAACCCCCTGTTGCTCCGTTGCCTCTTGGAAGACTCAAGAACTGACGGAAACCTGGTGCGTCGAAATGGCGTCTGGTTCCTCACGAGGGCCCTCTCCGGCACCGGCGAGGGCCTCTCTGAGGTGGTTCGGAACAGAGTCCTGCGAACCAGCGAGGCTGAACGGGAGGCGATGTACATCATCGCCTTGTCCGAACCGGTCCCCGCGGCCGTACTCGACGCGCTTGTGGGCAGGGATACGCTGCGCTCGCTGATGGACAACAGGCTCGTGATTTCCAGCAATGGCGCCGGGAGTCCGCTGAAAATGTGGCACCCGATGTATGGTGAGGCGCTTCGCCACATCGTTTCGCCCGCCCGTAGCCTCCAGATCCGCCAGCGCATGGTCCAGCACCTGCCCGCGGAGCCATCCACGGCGGAGGGACTGCTCCGAATGGTGAGTTGGGCGCTGGACTGTGGTGCCGACGTCGACGACGAACAGCTGCTGCGGGCAGCGTTCCTTGCCGCGAAACTGCTGCAGAATCCACTCGCGCTGGAGGCCGCTGCCAAGGTTCGCTCCGAAGCGCTGCGCCCCCGTGCCCGTGCCGTGATGGCAATGGTCAAATACAACGACGGCGACTACCGCAGTGCCGTGAAACTGCTCGGAGAAGATGCCGGGTTCCTGGACGCCGATCCGTCCGGGCCGTTGGGCGCCGGATTGCTGTGGGGAGCTGCAAGGTCCGCAATGGGGGACAGCTCGGGCGACATCCTGGCTGACGCCCACTCTGCCGCTGACGCACTGGTGGCGGGCCTCAGCGCGCAGGACCCTGTGGTCCAGCAGATCCGACGCCATGCGGCAGCTTTGGAATTGGCGGCGCTGGCCCATGACGGCCGCTATGGGGAGCTTCGTGAGGGACTTGCCACGTTCCAGGCAGGTCTGGCCGTGGACGAACCGGATTTCGTCATGAACCAGCTTTTCCTGCTGGCCATGCAGTGCGAGCTCCTGATGGTGGAGGGCCAGGCCGTGCAGGCATTGGAGATGGGCCGGGAAGCGCTGGTGTTGCTGGATGAACACCATGACGACCTCCTGTACTTCACCGACTTCATCCTGGTCCGTTATGCCTTGGCCGCGCTGGAGTCCGGGGACTGGGCGGCAGCCGAGACTGCCCTGAACCGCTACGCAGCCAGCTCCGCCATGGGGCTCATAACGTTCGGTGGTGATATCCAGGCGATCAAAGGATTGTCCTTGCTCCGGCAGGGACGTTTGGAACAAGCAAGCGCTGCGCTGACTCCCGCGGTGGAGGCCCTCCGTGTGAAGGACCCGCAGAGGCTGCGCCGCCTAGGCAACGCGCTGGCGTTCTATGCTGCAGCCCGGTCAGGAAACAATGAACTGGCCCAACGCCTGTCCGTGGATACAGCGGTGATCCCGGCTGCAGGCGGCGCCTATGTTGAAGCCCTGGCTGAGATCTTCACCCTGGCCGCCAAGGAGTATGTGAACAAAGGATCAGGGCTGGAGAGACTGCGGAGCCTCCCTGATTCCACGCACCTGCATCAGCTTCCGGGTGTCCTGCTCCAGAACCTGGTCCTCAGGGCAGAGCTGGGGGACATGCAGGTCATGGAAGCCATCCAGGAAACTGCCTCCTCAATGGCTGGGGCGTGGGCAGGCGGCTGGCACACGTTGGCGACCGCCCAAGTGAACGGCGCCGGCGAAGCATTCGTCAACGCTGGCAACCTGCTGGCCGCCGGAGGCATGCCAGGGCCGGCGGCGACAGCTTTCGATAGGGCTGCCATTGCCTTTGACGCAGAGGGCAAACGGCCCGAGGCGCGGCAGGCGGCCGTGTTGCGCGACGTCAGCGAGGCCAGCCTGGGCGACGCACAGCTCCACGACCCCCACACCGACGTAGACCGTTCCGTGCCACTGACCCGGCGGGAACAGGATATTGTGGCGCTGGCCGTTTCCGGACTCACTGACCGGCAGATCGCAGAGAAACTCATGGTCTCCGTCCGCACAGTGGAGGGTCACTTGTACCGCAGCTATGCCAAGCTGGGCATCCGCCGGCGCGAGGACCTTGGGGCCGCTGTCCGCAATTGACGCGCGGCCATTTCAGTAGCCCCGGACGCCCGCAACCACCACGTGGTTGCGGTATTTTACCAATTATCACCAATCAATGGAGTAACCCGCGCCCTACCCCTGCCCGGACCAAGTAGTGCCCGTTCAAAGGACTGAGTACAACAGAGTATCGGGGCCCGAAAACCGCCGTACTAATCGAGTACCGATTACTGGTGTTCTGATTTCCGGCACACGGTTAACTGATCTTGGAAGGAAGGAAAGCCCCAAGCATCCCCCGAATTCCAAATCGAAATACCGCATCGGTGGTCTCTTTGAGCCGATGCTCCGGCCGCCGAGAGGCGGTCCGGCCCTGGACGAAGCCGGCGGCGACAGAGTCTTCTGAGACCGAGACTCTCCCCCCAGCCGTCGCCGGCTTCTAGGCCAGGGATCCCGCAAAATCGCGGAAAGCCTAAATTCTCCCGGACCAAGGGACTGCTGCTATTGGAGTGCGCATGTTGCCGGACCCCTGGCTGGACGAAGACACTGTCACAGTCGGGCTGAGGCCGCCAACATTCCCGGACCGGAAACAGATCCTGGATCTGATCCTCGCAGCAGTACCCTCTCCTTCCACCAACGGCATAGTTGTGATCGGCGACAGCGGATCTGGAAAGAGCCATTTGTTGCTCTCCATCAAAGCAGGACTACAAGACTCCATGGACGTCCGCACCTTCGCCGGCAAAGCGGAACTCCAGACAACCGTCTACGGTGCGTTGAGCGCCGCAGTACAGCCCTCAGGCGAACAAACGGACCTCCCGGGACTTCATGTCCTGCGGGCGCTCACCCAAAGCCTCGGTCCAGCAGGATACCTGTACACACCACCGGTTGCACGGCGTCGAAGCAAGCGTCACCCAGAGCCTAAACGGCCTCCACTGGTCCTCCTCGTGGACGACATCCACTTCGTCGATCCTGCGTCCCTGGCGGTTTTACTGCAGCTGATGCCGGGATTCGGCGCCACCTTGGTAGCTACGGCCGACAGCCGGCGCCCGCTTCCGCCGGATCTGTACCAGTTGTGGGAAGACGGCTTCCTGGAGCAGCACATCCTGGCTCCCTTTACGTTCAGTGAGGCACAGGCCTTGTGCGAGGACGTACTGGGCGGAAAGGTTCAACGGCGCGCCAGCAGTCTTCTGGCGGCGATGTGCGGGTTCAACGTGGGACTCCTTTGCCTCGCGATCCAGGACGCACGCAACGCCCACCTCCTGGTGCAGCGCGACGGCTACTGGACCATCGACGTACGGGCACATTGCCAATGGCCCGGGGTGGTTGAGCACGTCCGGGCCGATATCTCCCACCATGCTGCGGAAGAATTGAAGGCGTTGGAGGTTATTGCGCTCGCCGAGCCGCTGGCCTTGGATGTTGTTGAGCACAGCTTCGGCCAGAAAGCTGTGGAACACCTTCTTGACGCACGCCACATCCGGGTGCTGCCCGGAAGGCCGCCGCTTGTCCGTACGAGTTCATGGCTTAGGGGTGAGGGCATCCGGCTGTCGGTTCCCCGCTCCCGCAGCACGGCGCTCCGGCTTGGCATCGAGGAGCCGGGACTGACGGCGGATTCCGCGCCCGCCATGCTGCGGTGGATGACGTGGACCCTCGATTCCGGGCTGAGCCTCTCCGACGAACTCATCCTGGCCGCAGCCCCCGCCGCTGACAAACCGTCCACCGCTGAGCTGGCCATCAGGGCTTCGGTGGGCGTCAACGGTCCAGGCCACCGGGATGAAGCCAGGATGCTCCGCGCCAGGGCACTCATTGCAGAGGGCCAACTCAAGGAAGCAGCACCGGAGTTGCGCGAGTTGGAGGGTGAAGGATCGCAGCCGGAGGTGCAGGCCGACGCTGCACGTCGGTTGATGGCATTGAGCCTCCTGGGGGCGGCCTCACCCATGCCGCTAAAGCCCGACGGCGGGGCGCATGGGCCGGCGGCACCGTCGGATCCAGCCGCCCGGGTCATGTGGAATGTCCACCAGGCCGAACAACTCCTGCTTTCCGGGGACGCTCCCCAAGCGCTGGAAAAGTCTTCCGCCGCCATGGCCGCCATCGGCGCCGACCCCGCGCTGGAGATGTTCCGGCCAGGCGTCCTGCTCCGCCACGTGGTCTGCCTGCGGCAAAACCTGTCATGGAGCCAGTTGGATGCCCTCCTGGATTGCCCCTGGGCCTACGCGGTGCCAGCGCAGGTGGCATGGTGCCTGGACGTAGCGCGGGGATATGCCCAGCTCAGCCAAGGCCTTCCCCGTGCCGCGTTGCGAACCCTGGAACCCGTTGTGGCTGAGCTGCACGACGCCGGCCTGCCGCCGGTTCTGCAGCTGGCATCGGCGATGCTGGCGTACTCCGCGGCGATGTGCGGTGATTCGGAGCAGGCCACGGCAAGGGTGCAGCAGAGCTTGGTGGCGGCAAAGGACGCATTCGACCCAACTGACAAAGGCCTGTTGCCGCAGCTCAGCGCCCTGTTCGTGGCGGCAGCCCAGGACAAGGTTTCGCGCAAGCCCGGCCATTTGTTTGCGGTAGCCGAGGCATTCCATGACCGGCAAAGTCCTTTGATGGAAGCCGAGGCGTTGACCCTCATGATGCTCAACGCAAGCAGGTCCGCCGTCGAGGACCTTGTAGTGCAGCGCCGCCTTAGTGAGCTTGCCGCTTCGTTGCAGGGCGCTGGCGCGGCGGCGACGGGAACCTTCGCATCGGCTTTGCTGGGTAATGACCCCAGGTTGCTTGAATCTGCTGGCAGGAGCCTTTCCGGGGACCGGCAATTCGCTCAGGCGGCCCTCTGTTACGCCCGGGCGGCCAGTGGCTACGAAGCCAGGACCCGCGGCGCGGCAAGCCGCCGCGCCTGGACGCTGATGGAGCGGCTGCACGGGGCTTTCGACAATGATGTTGCTCCGCCGCTGGGATGGCTGCCCGGTACTGCAGGACATTGACGTGCTGAACGGCACATCTCCGGGGAGGTCGCGCCGTGGGATAATTGAGTGTCCCTGAAGGATTTCCAAGGAGCGCCCCTTGACAGTCGTATCAACTCCCGCCTCACTGCAGCAGTCCGTGGTTCCTGCCATGGACAATGCGGAGGTGCTGCGGATCCGGAACGACTTCCCGGTCCTGGACCAACTGGTCAACGGAAAGCCGTTGATCTATCTCGATTCCGGGGCCACGTCGCAGAACCCTTTGAGCGTGATAGAGGCCGAGCAGGAGTTCTACGAGCAACGCAATGCCGCGGTACACCGTGGCGCGCACCAGCTTGCGGTGAGCGCGACTGAGGTTTTCGAGGACGCCCGCCAAACTGTCGCGGACTTTATTGGTGCCCAGTACGAGGAAACCGTGTGGACGTCCAACGCCACGGAGGGCCTGAACCTCATCAGCTATGCGTTGTCCAACGCCGCTTTGTGGGCTGCACAGGGCCGGGGTAGTTCGGCGTTGAAGGAGCTGGCCATCGGCCCCGGGGACGAAATCGTGGTCACGGAGATGGAGCATCACGCCAACCTGATCCCCTGGCAGGAGCTCGCTTTCCGGACCGGAGCCACACTCAAGTACATTCCCATAACCGATGCTGGCAGCCTTCGCCTGGACGCCGCGGAAGAGATCGTGGGGGAGCGGACCCGCTTGCTGGCTTTCACCCACGCCTCCAACGTCCTGGGAACCATCAACCCGGTTGCCGCACTCGTGGCTCTCGCCCGACGCGTGGGTGCGTTGGTGGTCCTGGATGCTTGCCAATCAGTGCCTCACATGCCCATTGACGTCAAGGACCTGGACGTCGACTTCGCGGTGTTCTCGGGCCATAAGATGCTGGCTCCCACGGGCGTCGGCGTCCTGTACGGCAAGCAGGAGCTCCTGGACGTCCTCCCGCCATTCCTCACCGGTGGCTCCATGATCACCACGGTCACTATGGAACGCGCCGAATACTTGCCTGCTCCACAGCGCTTCGAAGCCGGGACCCAGCGCATCTCCCAGGCGGTTGCCCTTGCCACAGCCATTAACTATCTGTCCGAAACCGGGATCGACCGCATCCATGCGTGGGAAGCCACGTTGGGTCAGCGACTGGTTAAAGGACTTGAGGGCATCGACGGCATCCGCGTGGTGGGTCCTGCTTCCGGTGCGGAACGCATCGGACTGGCCGCGTTCGACGTCGCCGGTGTCCATGCCCACGACGTCGGCCAATTCCTTGACGATCGCGGCATCGCCGTCCGCGTCGGCCACCATTGCGCCCAGCCGCTGCACCGCCGCTTGGGGCTGACTGCTACCACTCGGGCAAGTACGTACCTTTACAACACCACGGACGACGTCGACGCCTTCCTTGACGCCGTGTCTGGCGTTCGGGCCTATTTCCAGGCCTGATTCTTGCGGCAGCACCGCAGCCGCTCCCCACAAACTTCCACGAACGGGTAACCAGCACCATGAGTCTTGACCAGCTGTACCAGCAGATCATCCTGGACCACTCCAAGCAGCGGCACGGCAGCGGGCTCGCAGACACGGAAGCCCCAACGGGCACGTCAACCGGGCAATCCCACCAACTCAACCCGGTCTGCGGAGATGAAGTAACGCTCCGTCTGGCTGTTGCCGATGGAACGGTCAAGCAGATCAGCTGGGACGGCGCAGGCTGTTCCATCTCCATGGCGTCGGCATCAGTGTTGACAGACCTCGGCGAAGGAATGTCGGTAGAAGAACTGCACGCCGTGATCGACAACTTCCGTGAGGTCCTCCGTTCGCGTGGAAAGGTGCAGGCGGATCCAGAGATTCTGGGAGACGCCGCCGCGTTCGAAGGCGTGGCCCGCTACGCCGCCCGGGTCAAATGCGCCATGATTTCGTGGGTTGCTGCAGAGGACGCGCTGAACCAGGCAACGGCCTAGTAGCCCGGGGCTAAGCGCGGTTGAAGACGTCAGGTACGCCGTCGCCGTCGTCGTCTCGCTGTTCTTCCGCCTGAACCAGGCGGTACCGCCGGTTCCGGGCCCTGAGCACGACGGCGGCCAGCAGCGCCGCGGTCAGGGAACCTGCCAGGATGGCCACCTTGGCGTGGTCGTTGTGGGCAGACCCGGTGCCGAAGCTTAGCTCGCCGATCAACAGGGAGACGGTGAATCCGATCCCGGCCAGCAGTGCCAGCCCAAAGAGGTCGATCCACGCAATGCTGGAATCCAGGCTCGCGCGGGTGGTTTTGGTCACCAGGAACGTGGTGCCAAAGACGCCAATGGCCTTGCCCAGTACCAGCGCGGCAACAATTCCCACGGCCACCGGATCAGTGAGCGCGGCCCGCATGCCGTCGAAACCGCCCAGGGCCACTCCTGCAGAGAAAAAGGCGAAGACGGGTACGGCGAATCCGGCCGAGAAGGGGCGCAGCCGGTGTTCGAAGTGTTCAGCGAGACCCTCGGCCGGTTCACCCCTTCTTCCGCTGTTGAAGACAGGAACCGCAAAGCCCAGCAGCACCCCGGCCACTGTGGCGTGGATGCCGGACGCATGGACGAGACCCCACGTGGCCACGGCAAGGGGGAGCAGGAGGTACCAACTGCGGATCCGCTTCTGGACCAGGAAGGTGAACAGGGCCAGCGGTACCAACGCGGCCAGGAGCATGAGGGGCTGGATCCCCGTGGAGTAGAAGAAAGCGATGATGCCGATCGCGATGAGGTCGTCCACCACTGCGAGGGTCAGCAGGAAGGTCCGCAGGGCTGCGGGAAGGTGCGTGTTGATCACGGCAAGGACGGCCAGGGCGAAGGCTATGTCCGTTGCCGTGGGGATGGCCCAACCTTTGACTGTCTCCGAGGCCGAGCCTAGGTTGAAGAGGACGTAGATCAGCGCGGGGATGAGAACCCCACCAACGGCCGCGGCAACGGGGACAACGGCCCGGGCAGGTTTGCGGAGTTCCCCGGCGACGAACTCCCGTTTGAGTTCAAGGCCTGCGAGGAAGAAGAACACAGCGAGCAGGCCGTCGGAGGCCCAATGCCCGAGGCTCAGCTGCAGGTGCCAGGGCTCATAGCCTATTTTGAGGTCGCGTAATGCGAAGTAACCGTCAGCGGCGGGGGAGTTTGCCCAAATCAGCGCGATGACTGTTGCGCCAAGAAGGAGGGCTCCGCCTACGGTCTCTGTTCGGAGTATCGAGAGGATGCGGCGGTACTCGGGGTAGCTGGAGCGGCTGAAGACGGTGGTGGTCATGGATTGTTTGGCCACGGAGGCTCCTGTGGGTCGAGTGGTCTAAGGGCAGGCATCGCAAAGACACCGCCGACCAGACTTCCCGGCACACCAAGTTCCATTCTACCCAACTAGGTAGCAGTAGAGCGCGTTATGAGGGCTCAAAACGCGCACTACTGCGACCTAGTTGGGCTGGGACGAGCGCTAGGCGACGAGCCCGGCGATCCCGATGGCCGCCGTCGCGAGTCCCAGCACCATGGAAATGGAGACCAGGACCACGTGGACTGTGAGGAACCTGGTGGCCTTGCCGGCGGAGTCGCGGGCGCGGGGGTCCTTCATGACGCGCTTCAGGAACTGGGGCCACACAACCAGCGACCATACGCCGGCAACGATCAGGACCCAGCCCAGAATGGCAGGGAGCTGCATGCTAGTGGCTTTCGAGCCAGGCCTGCGCCTGCTGGGACTGGATGTTCAGGGCCTTGCCAACCATCGGCTCAGCAGCATCAGCAATCTTGCCGCCGAGGAACGGAACCGACGAGGACACATTGCCCTCGAGCTCGATGCGGGTGTTCGCGCCTTCAGCAACCAAACGCTGGACGGCGGTGACATCAAGCGGGGCACCGGAGACCTTCAAGGCAATCTTGCTGGCGCGGGAGCCGTCTGCTGCGGGCGCCTCCCACTGCTCGGTCTGCGTGACGGTCAGGCTCTCGCCCACGAACTTGCGGGCGATATCCGGCAAGCGGGTAGTCGGGAGCGTACGAACCGTGGTGGTGCTGAAAGCGCCGGCAGGGTCGCCGTCGATCGTGAACGATTCCAGGGAGCCGCCCACCAGTTCGCTCGTGTGACGCAGGAAGTCTTCGTCGACAAATACGGCCGCTACTCGGTCAACGCTGTGCGGCAGGGTGGTGGATGCACTCAGGGCCATGGGTCCTCCGTGGATATGTTGGTGGTGAAGCTCTTTTAGCTCACAACATCCTACGGGGTGTCCGAGGCCACTCCGGAACCGGCCTGTTGTTCACGTTCATTCGGGGCCGCTTCCTGCTGTGCCTCCTGAAGAGCGGAGGCGGCAGCCGAAATGTTCCGTGCCATCGACGGGAAAATGATCCCGTGGAAGGGGTACACGCCCAGCCAGTAGAACCTGCCCGCCAAACCGCGGGGAAAGAATATGGCGCGCTGCTTGTAAAGGCTCCCGCCGCCGTCGGGCTCCACTGCCAACTCAAGCCATGCACGCCCGGGCGCCCGCATCTCGGCCCGGAGGCGCAGCAAATGTCCGCGGTCTATGGCTTCCACCCGCCACCAGTCCACCACTTCGCCGCTGCCCAGCTTTTTCGGATGCCTCCGGCCGCGCAGCAGCCCGGCGCCACCGGTGAGCTTGTCCAGCCATCCACGCACCCGCCATGCCAGCGGCAGGGAGTACCAGCCGTTCTTGCCACCGATGCCCTCAATGATGGTCCACACATGCTCAGGCTTCGCGTCGCTGTGGAAGGTCCGCTCGTCCAGGAAGACCTTGTAACCGGCCCAATCGGGATCGCTGGGAAGAGGGTCGGCGTCGATTCCGGCATTTGCCCAGGTAGTCTCCACCTGCCCGTCCCGTTCCTTGCCCAAAGCCAAGGCGACGGCACGGCGGTAGGGCGTCAGGCCGCCGTCGGGCTGCGGAATGTAATGATCGACGTCGTGCTCCCGCGACACTGCGTCGTGCTGCAGCGACTGCACCAGCGGCAAGGACATGGACAGCGGAATGGGCGTCACCAGTGCAACCCAAAGGCCGGCGAGCTTGGGCGCCGGAACCGGCAGGGCGATTACCAAACGGCGGGGCAGGCCTCGCTCCACGGCGTACTCGTTCATCATGTCCTTGTACTTCAGGACGTCGCGGGAGCCGATATCGAACGTCCGGTTCAGGCCGTCGGGAAGCGTGGCAGCAGCCACAAGGTAGTGCAGCACATCGCGCACGGCGATGGCTTCGATCCGGTTATTGACCCAGCTGGGTGCCGGCATGACGGGCAGGGTATCGGCCAAGTGGCGGATCATCTCGAACGACGCCGAACCCGAACCGATGACGACTCCCGCCTGGAACACTATGGAATTCACCTCGGATTCAAGGAAGACCCGTCCGACGGTCTCACGGGAACGCATGTGCGTAGAGAGCTCTGCGTTCTCCGGGTGCAGGCCGCCGAGGTAGATAATCCTGTTGACGTAGGCCCGGGTGGCCGCGTCTGCCACGAGTCGCGCCATGGCTTCTTCCTTCGCCTCGAATCCACTGCCCGAAGCCATGGAGTGAACGAGGTAATAGAGCACATCCACACCCTGGAGCGCGTTCTCCAGGCTTCCCGCGTCGGAGAGGGAATCCGTGATGATTTCGACGTCGTCGTGCCATGGAACGTCGGCGATCTTCTGTGGGGAGCGGACCACCACCTTCACGCGGTGGCCAGCCTCGAGAAGCCGAGGGACCAGGCGGCCTCCGATGTAACCGGTGGCGCCCGTGACAAGGACGGTCTTGGATGCCTGGTTTGGCGATGACTGGTTTGGGGATGACTGCAAAGGAACTCCTGGGCTGGAGGGAGGGGTAGGCTGGAATGACCCGGCATTCATTCGAATTTCCGGGCATTTGTGTTGCCTGCCCTTGGACCCACCCTAGGAGTTTCAGCCATGAGCCTCAACGGTCTGCGCCGCGCACTGGCGGAGGACAAGACTTTTGCGCGCGTCCGAACCGAGGCTCAGCGGCCCTTTTCGGCCCGGAGCACGGACTACCAAATCAGCGCCCCTACCGGGATGCGGGCAGTTCTGCTCGCAGAAATGGCCGATGGCCTGGCTGCCCAAGGAACTGAAGCCGGCAGCACGCCTGTTGTGCTGGCGGTTACCGCCACCGGGCGTGAGGCCGAAGACCTGACAGCGGCGCTCGCCTCCTATCTCCCCGCGGACTCCGTGGCCACTTTCCCCAGTTGGGAAACCCTCCCGCACGAGCGCCTCTCACCGCGCTCGGACACCGTGGGCCGAAGGCTCTCCGTCCTGCGCCGCCTGGCCCACCCTGAAACCTCGACGGCGGCACCCTTGCGTGTGGTGGTTGCGCCGGTTCGCGCTGTGGTCCAGCCGATTGTCGCCGGTTTGGGCGACCTCGTCCCCGTCACGCTGCAGGTAGGGCAGGAACGCTCCTTCACCGATGTTGTCCGTGCGCTGTCCGACGCTGCCTATGCCCGGGTTGACATGGTGACGCACCGAGGCGAATTCGCGGTTCGCGGTGGCATCCTGGATGTTTTCCCGCCCACGGAGGACCACCCCATCCGTGTGGAGTTCTTCGGCGATGAGGTTGACCAGATGCGCTGGTTCGCCGTAGCCGATCAGCGCTCGCTGTCTGCACCCGGGATCCACCACCCGACTGAACTGCATGCGCCCCCGTGCCGCGAAATCCTGATCACACCCTCCGTCATGTCCCGTGCAGCCAAGCTCAAAGCCGATATGCCGGCGGCGGCTGACATGCTCGAGAAGATCGCCGGTGGGATCGCCGTTGAAGGCATGGAATCCCTGGCCCCGGTGCTGGTGGATGCCATGGTCCCGTTCGTGGAGCAGCTTCCGGCCGGGTCCCTGAGCGTGGTCATCGAACCGGAAAAAGTACGCACCCGCGCGCACGACCTCGCTGCTACCAACGAAGAGTTCCTGGAAGCCGCTTGGTCAACGGCGTCCGACGGCGGCTCTGCGCCTCTGGATCTGTCCTCACAGGCGTCCACTGACTTGCACGCTGCGAGCTTCCGTTCTCTGACCGACACCCGATCCGCGGCGTTGGAACACGAGGTCTCCTGGTGGTCCATCACCTCGCTCGCGACTGATGAGGACCTGGTGCTGGACATCGACGTCCTGAACCTCCATGCCCGGGAACCGCGCGGTTACCAGGGCGAGGTCGCGGAAATGCTGGACTTCATTGGCTCCCGCGTCCGGGAGCAATGGCGCCTGGTAGTTGTTACTGATGGTCCGGGACCGGCGCAGCGCCTGGTTGAGCTGTTCGACGACGCCGACATCCCCTGTGCACGCGTGGACTCGCTGGATAAGGATCCGCAGCCAGGCATCATCGAGGTGACCACTGCCGCCGTCGGACGCGGTTTTGTCCTTGACGGCCTCAAACTGGGCCTCTTGACTGAAGCGGACCTGCTGGGGCGGGCCACTGCCAGTTCCACCAAGGATATGCGTCGGATGCCGTCCAAGCGGCGGAATGCCGTGGACCCGTTGCAATTGCACGCAGGCGACTTTGTGGTCCATGAGCAGCATGGAATCGGCCGGTTCGTTGAGCTCATTCAACGCAAGGTGACCGGTACGTCGTCTTCGGATGGTGGGCTGCGTGAATACTTGGTGCTGGAGTATGCGGCATCCAAGCGCGGCGCTCCGGGGGACCGTTTGTTTGTTCCCACGGACCAGCTGGATCAGGTCACGCGCTACGTCGGCGGTGACACCCCGGCCTTGAGCAAGATGGGCGGAGCTGACTGGGCCAGCACCAAGTCCAAGGCCCGCAAGGCCGTTAAGGAGATCGCCGGAGAGCTCATCCGGCTCTACTCGGCCCGGATGGCATCCCGCGGACACGCCTTCGCCCCGGACACCCCGTGGCAGCGCGAGCTCGAGGAAGCCTTCCCGTATGTGGAGACCCCGGACCAGCTGACCACCATTAACGAGGTCAAGGCGGACATGGAGCGGGAAATCCCGATGGACCGCCTGGTTTCCGGCGATGTCGGCTACGGTAAAACCGAGATCGCAGTCCGAGCGGCATTCAAAGCTGTCCAGGACGGCAAGCAGGTAGCGGTCCTGGTGCCCACTACGCTGTTGGCCCAGCAGCACTATGAGACCTTCACCGAACGTTTCTCGGGGTTCCCGCTACGCGTGAAGCCCCTTTCGCGTTTCCAGAGCGGCAAGGAAGCCAAAGAAACAGCCGAAGGCGTCAAGAGCGGCGCCGTCGATGTCGTGATCGGTACGCACCGGTTGCTGTCCAAGGACTTTGAGTTCAAGGACCTGGGGTTGGTGATCGTGGATGAAGAGCAGCGCTTTGGTGTGGAACACAAGGAAGCACTGAAGAAAATGCGCACCAACGTGGATGTGCTCGCCATGAGCGCTACGCCGATTCCACGTACTTTGGAGATGTCCCTGACAGGCATCCGTGAGACGTCCACCCTGGCCACCCCGCCGGAGGAACGCCACCCGGTGCTCACCTATGTGGGTCCCTTCACCAACAAGCAGACGTCAGCGGCCATCCGCCGTGAGCTGATGCGCGAGGGGCAGGTGTTCTTCGTGCATAACCGTGTGTCCTCGATCGAACGCATCGCCGCGCAGATCCGCGAGCTGGTTCCGGAGGCAAGGGTGGAAGTGGCACACGGGCAGATGTCCGAGAGTCGCCTCGAGAAGATCATTGTGGACTTCTGGGAGAAACGGTTCGACGTCTTGGTCTGCACCACCATCATTGAGACCGGGCTGGACATCTCCAATGCCAACACCCTGATTGTTGACGGCGCCGACAAGTACGGACTTTCGCAGCTCCACCAGCTCCGTGGCCGTGTTGGTCGTGGCCGTGAACGTGCCTACGCCTACTTCCTCTATCCCTCGGAAAAGCCCCTGGGCGAGGTAGCCCTGGAGCGACTCAAGGCCGTGGCGGCTCACAACGAGCTCGGTGCCGGCATGCAGTTGGCTATGAAGGACCTCGAAATACGTGGTGCGGGCAACCTGCTCGGCGGGGAGCAGTCCGGCCATATCCAGGGAGTGGGCTTCGACCTTTACATCCGGCTCGTAGGCGAGGCTGTTGCCGAGTACCGCGGCGAGGCCGAGGAAAAGGCAGCCGAGATGAAGATCGAACTGCCCGTCAACGCCCACTTGCCGCACGATTATGTGCCCGGTGAGAGGCTGCGCCTGGAGGCCTACCGGAAGTTGGCCGCTGCTGTGACCAACGAGGCCATCGATGAGGTCCTCGCCGAACTCGTGGACCGCTATGGTGAGCCGCCCTTGCCGGCGCAGAACCTCATCGCCGTGGCCCGCTTCCGGGTGGGGGCTCGTGAAGCCGGCCTGTCCGACGTCGCGCTCCAAGGAAACTTCATCCGCTTCTCGCCGGCGCAATTGCCCGAGTCCAAAACCATGCGCCTGAACCGCATGTACCCGGGTTCCCAGGTCAAGCCTGCTCTGGATGCCGTGCTTATTCCCAAACCGAAAACGGCCAGGATCGGCGGCCGTGATCTCCAGGACGCAGAGATCCTTCAGTGGGCGAACAACGTGATCGAAGCGATCTTCTCAGACGTACCCGTAAAGGCAGGCTAACCGAATGATGGGAGGACACCACGCCGCGTCAGGAGCCGCGGCGTGGATAGCTATTGCCTCGACAGGTCCCTACGCCCTGGGCTGGTACCCGCTGGACTCGACTGGCATCCTCATCGGGGCCATGGCGACGGCGGGCACAGCCTTGGTGTGCGACTGGGACCACCGGCACAGCACCATAGCGAATTCGCTGCCGCCGTTATCCAATGTGATTGCGGTGGGCATTGAGAAAGCCAGCGGCGGCCACCGGCAAGGGACCCACTCTCTGTTGGGAGCCTCGGCCTTTGTAGTGCTGGCGGCCATGGCAGCACAATTTCAGATGGTTACACCGGCAGGGAAGCTCTCGGTTGGCGCTGGTTTGCTGTGCATGTTCATGATCAACCTGGCAGCCAAGGCTTTGAACCTGTTTCCGAAGTCGGGCTGGATTACCAACTGGCTGTTCGCCGTGGTGATGGCTGGCCTGGTGACCTGGTTTGCACCGGATCAATGGGGTTGGTTGCCGCTGTCAATGCTGACGGGCGTCGTGGTCCACATTGTCGGGGACATGATTACCGTAGGCGGCGTACCGTTGCTGTGGCCGATCGTTATCAAGCCACCTAAATTCCTGCGGAAATCTCTGATCAGCGGCATCTGGCGGGCCAACGGAGCCTTTTCGATTCCGCTGCTGGGAAGGGCCGGATCACGGCGCGAGTGGCTGGTGCTGATTCCTGTCAGCGGATACGCCATGGTGGGCATGGGCGCGGCGGGCTGGGCTCTCGCTGGGCAGCACTGGCCGGCTATTTTCTCTGCGCTGGGCGGGATGCTGCAGCTGCCCTAGCCGGCCGCGCATCGGCTCCGCCAAAAAGTACGGCTGCCAACCAACAAGAATGGCCCGGGCATTCGCCCGGGCCATGTCATGTTGCGTGAAGTCTAGCTTTCGCCAGCGGAGTCCGAGCGGCCAAGGATGGTCTGCGGAATCCAGAATGCGAGGGCGAACAGGCCCAGGCAGACGGCCATCGGCCACGGGTTGTCCAGGGTGAGGAAGGACAGGGAGTAGATGGCGCCCAGGAAGAGCACGATCACAACCAGGAACAGGACGATGCTTGCGCCGAGGTTGTTCTCTTTTTCAATTGGGGCGCTTGTTGCGTTCTTGGACATTCATTCCTCCTCGGCCCCGCAGGGCTCAAAATCTGTGGCGGTTGCGGATGCCTCAGTAATCCGATGAACCCTGTTCACCTTTGACAATGGCTATTCCGGAACTCGCTCCGATACGTGTTGCACCAGCAGCAATCATAGCCTGTGCGTCAGCCAGGGACCGCACTCCGCCAGACGCTTTGACGCCAACATCGGGCCCAACGGTCTTGCGCATCAAGGCAACGTCTTCAACAGTTGCTCCGCCGCCGTTGAATCCAGTGGAGGTCTTGACGAAGTCAGCCCCTGCCTCCACGGCGGCTTCGCAGGCGATGACCTTCTGTTCATCGGTCAGCATGGACGTCTCGATGATGACCTTCAGTATCGCTTCGCCGGCGTGGACAGCTTCGGCGACGGCGGTGATGTCATCCACCAAAGCACCCTTGTCATTCGCGCGGGCGGCAGCCATGTTGATCACCATGTCAATCTCATCAGCGCCGTCCAACACGGCACCGCGCGCTTCGAACGCCTTGACGTCGCTGGGCGTGGCGCCCATCGGGAACCCAATGACCGAGCAGGTCAGTACTCCGGATCCTTTGAGGGCCTTCGTGACGGTCTTGACCCAGATCGGATTGACGCAGATGGACTTGAATTTGTACTCGACGGCCTCGGCGCACACCTTCAAAACCTCGGCCTCGCTGGCCTCCGGCTTCAACAGTGTGTGGTCGATGTACGAGGCGATGCTTGCAGGCGCGACGGCTTCTTTGCTCATGGGATCCTTCCGTGCCGGGCGTGGCCGGCCCGATGGCCGCAGGGTTGTCACTGCCCGTCAAAGGACCATCTTGCCACATGGTCCGATTGCCAGTCCGGTTGTCCACAGAGGCAGGTGGAGGGGGCAGCTAGGCCGCCATTGCGGGCTGCTGGTTGCCGCCCCATGCACCTAACAGCATCCCTGAGGCGCACAGCATCGCGGAGGACTCGGCAGAAAGCAAAAGGCCCAGTCGGAGACCATCGCAGGAAGCGGCGTCGCCGATCGCCCAGATGCCCGGCACGGAGGTGGCGAGGTCGCGCCCTACTGCGATGCCGCCGTCGGACGCAATCAGGAGACCAGCGCTTTCGGCGAGTTCGCTGCGCGCTATACGTTCCTCGGCGAGGACCACAAGATCGCCGTTCATGCTGCTGCCGTCCTCGAAAACGATGCCGGTCCCGGCCAGGACGGAAGCTGGCATGCCGGCGCCGGCGACGGAAGCAATGACGGCGGCCGGGCGGAGGGTGGTGCGGACGGGACGAACCCCGCGGGCCCGGAGCACGGCCTCTGCCTGGCCCGCTGCGGGACCATTGCCCACGAGGATTCCCAACGGCCGCCGGCCAACGATTTTTGTAACGTCCTTGACCGCTTCACCGATGTTCGCGGCGTCATCGATGGTGGAGTAACTCAGGCCCGCTTCGGCGCCCGCGACCGGCGGGAGGCTTGGAGCTGAACCCGTAGCGATCACCAGCTGGTCGTATGAGAACTCCATGCCGTCCACGGTGGTGACGATCTTCGCGTCGGCGTCAATGAAACTCGCGGCCTGCCCGAACCGGATCGAGACCTGCGGCAGTTCTGCCAGTTCCAGGAGCGCCTCGGGGCATTCGTCGCGATTGCTGAGCACGGTAATGGTGCCATCGAACGGGCGTTGCCGGGAACCTGAGCCGCTGCCCGCCAGCCGCCGCACCAAAGCCTGGGCTGCTGGACCTGCGCCTGCAATGACAACGTGAACGGGTGTGGAGGACATGTTTGGCCCTTTCGCTGGCGTGACCTGTTGATCATCAGCGTAGGATGCCGGTTTTTCGCGGGTGTTTCCCTCTTGTTGCCATCTTTTGCAGATCCGTAGTGCGCTGTTTACCCGCCGGTAATAATGTGGATCACAGTGGAGTTCAGTACCGTTCCAGTAACTCCCGCAAACCGTTGGCAGCGAAGCTGGCCACGGCCTCAGCCCGGTCAACGAAGCCGTGGGCACCCACTGGCTCCACCGAGGCCAGAAGCGCTGCGGCGTCGGCCAGGGTCATTGTCAGGTCGGCGCTCCGGCTGCCCACGCGCAGTCCGTCCACCTTCAATAGAGCCTGGCGCGAGTCGGTCCAGGCATCCGGACCGGGGTCATCCCGCAACGTACGCGTCAAGGACACGTCCTGCCAACCGCCGTCGAGCCTGATCCGAGCACGGTAGGTGACGTCGTGGCCTTCCGTTTCAACGCGTCCATCCGAGAAAAAGACGCGGCCGCCGAAGTGCGGGTGCTCCAGGAATCCGGTGAACTGCGGGGACACAGTGGAACCGGCCGTGGGCAGCACGACGGTGGCCTTGAACGTCAGGGGTGAGCCGTCCAGTTCTCCTCGCAAGGTGTCGTTGAAACGGACGCCCGCCGCAGGTTCTGTCATGGCGGTGCAACTGGCGTCCTTCGGGACGCCGGCTGGCGTCATGGCGTCCAGGTACGCCCGGGCGTCCCGGTAACCCATACCGATCAGGGTGTCGGCGTCGATCCTTCCCAGATAGAATTCCGGGTCCAGCGGGAGCGGATGTTCAGGACGCACCACATGCAGCACAAACTCGCGTCCAGCCGCGCTTGCAACCTCGAAATCAGCGAGAAGTGCTCCCATCGCGCTCATTTCGATCATGTGGACGTACTGCTCCAGGGGCCCGTCACCCCAATATGGCGAGTTGCCGATGCACCAAATCAGCCACACTTCCTCCGCTCCCCGACGCAGGGCTTCGGCTACATTGGCATCGCGCATCCAGACGGCATCCGTCCAGATCTTTCCATCCCGGCGCAGCGGTGTCAGGAAGATGGGCAGTGACATTCCCGCGGCCATGAGCTCCGCGTCAATCGCGGTGGCATCGATGGCGTGGCAGCGCTTGCCGGTGAACTCCACGACGTTGAAGGAACCTTCGACGGCGCCCGGTTCCGCCGCGCGGCCACGGATAGTCGCGTCGTTGATCCCCAGGGCGGGAAAGACCTTGTTCAGGATTCCGTCCGCGTCACCAATAGCGGGCAGCGCCCAGGGACCCTTGAGGTAGTCACCTACCGGCAGGGCTGAGCCGAAGTCCTTCACGTTCACGCCGGACCAGCGGGTGCACATTTCTTCCGGCGACACTCCGGACAGCAGCATCCCCGCCGTCAGGATCCCGCCGGAGCTGCCGTCAACATGGTGGAACTCCAAGCCCTCCTCGGCGAGCGCCCGCATGACGCCGGCCTGCCAGGCCACGCGCATCCCGCCACCGGCGAGCACCAGAGAACGTTTCACGGTTCGGTTCCTCCGGCGGTACCGCCGCCGGCGGTGCCCCCTGAACCTGTGCTCCCGCTGATCCTGCGCCAATAGGCGAACAGGAGTGCCGCCGTCGCGAGGTCAAAGAAGGCGACCAGCAGCGCTGCGGGTGAGAAGACGCCGTTCAGTACCCCGATCCCCACGGCGCCGAATGCCCCGGTTTTCTGCAGACCGGACCAGAGCACCACCTCGGGGGACGGGACGGCATTGAGCAGGGTGTGGAGGAGCAGTCCGCCTACAACCACCATGAACATCCCGACTGTGCCGAAGAGTTGTTGCATACCGGGGGTGGGATCGGCACCGATCAGTGGCAGCACTTGTCCGCCGAAGGGTATCTGCGCGGCACCGGTCAGGACCGTGATGATGGCGATCGCTGCGAGGACGGCGCGCAGCGGATCGGCGGTGGCCCAGGCCCAAACGCCAGGGCGCGACGGGTGGTGGGGCACGGGCTGTGCCGGCTGGTGGGCGGTCATGCGAAGGACTCCAGGAGGCGTCCGCGGTCTACGAGCAGCCACACCATCGAGGCCCAGGTCAGCGTGGAGACGTAGAACCGGATGTCGTTGAGCATCATCCAGCGTTTCAGCAGGGTGCGGAGTTCCGCGTCGTCCGCGAAGTCGCCGCCGCGGATTCGAACGTTGATGGGGATGATGATCCCTTGGCCCACCCAGGTCAGGACGATGATCCCCAGGAGGCAGATGATGGCCGGTACGACGCGGATGGTGCCCCACTCGGACCACACCAGGATGCCGCCCGAGATGAACATGATGGGCACCACGATGGTGAAGAACTTGGTAGCGGCGCGGGTGGGGATGCCGAAGTGCATGTCTACGTTCTCGCGGGCCAGCGAACGCCATGTGGGGTACAGGAAGAACTTGAGCACCCACATGGTGCCCACATACATGGTGGCGCCGAACAGGAAGTAGAGCGCGTTGATGAGCAGTAGCCAGTTCATTGGATGCTTCCCGGAGTGGCGCGGGGGATGGTGCCAGTGACAGCAGCGCCCGGCACCTTGCTCCTATCCGGCGGTGCCAGCCATTCCTGGCTCTGGCCCAGGTTCACGACGCTGTCCAGCATGTCGCCTCCTCGAAGGGCGGCTGCAGCGGATTCCGTGGGTGCGGTGAGGAACCAGGCTTCGTAGTGGTCGTCCAGGACACCGTGGGCTTGCGGCAGCCAGGCGGTGAACACAGGTTTGCTTTCCACTTGAAGGTTCTTCAAAGGCTCGACGCCGGGCGCGTCACCAAGGATGAGGCGCGCCTTGGCCTGTGCTCCGAGGGCGATGTCACCGGTAGCTTCAAAGTAGATGTCCGATTTCCAGAGCATGTTCCGGAAGACGCAGTAGTTCGAGGCGGCAAGCTTCAGCGGCAGCGCTAGTGGTTCCGGCCGTTCTATTTCGATGTAGCAGCCCAGCCGGCCGTCTTTGTCGTACTGTGCTGACACCGTGGAATCAGTGACGACGAAGTCGAGGTTGGCCTGATGCTTCGGCATGCCCCAGATTCCCTTGCCACCCTTCACGGAGATCTCGGAGCTGACGGGCAGGTCCACCACGAACTGGCCCAGTTTGAAGGTTTTCTGGAAGATCAACGGGAGAATCGGCGGGGCCGGCCTGCTGCCGTGGGTGATGGCGATGGCCAGTGAGTATTCGATGTACTTGCCGATGTCCGTGGACTTGTAGTTGACCACGGTGACCACCAGCAGCCCTTTGCCGCCGAGGCTGAAGGGCCGCATCTCCGTGCCGGGGAGTGCGGCCGCTGCGGCTTTCTTGTTGATAGGGAAGGCCGCCATGAGCACCGGGGAGTCGTCCGAATTGACCGGCATGACGTACTTGATGCCGTCGGCAAGGGCGTGCTGGCCGCGGAGGCGTTCCTGGCGTCGGGGAACCGGTGAAGGCATGAGCTTGAGCAACGGGGTAACGAGTTCGGTGAGTGTTTTCATGACGTTGGCTCCTGGGTTTTGTTGAGCTCTTCGACGATGACCGGGAAGGTGTCCTGCCATGCATGCTCGCCGAAGAACACGTCCAGATGGCCGTAGCCGGGAATGAGGTGGAGCGAGTCCTTCCCGGGCCGGTGCTTTTGGAAGAAGTCGAAGGTGCGTTGCTGGCTTTCGGGCAGGAAACAGAGGTTGTCCAGCCCGGCGATGAACGCGAACCGGGCATCGGTTTGGGGTGCCTCGGCGACAAAGTTTTCCGGTAGTTCCGGATGGTTTCCGGCAGCCACCATGTGCCCGGCTTTGATGCTGCGGCCCATCTCCTCGAAGAACGTCACAGGGACCTCGGCGAACTCGCCGCTGAGCCATTGGTGAGTGGCGTCGTCGAGGTTTTCGTGGGCCCACAGCGCAGGGCGGCCGCTGCCGTACGTGAAGCTGACCATCTTGCAGACGATGTTGTCGCACTCCCGATGGGTGGCTTTGACCAGGCCGCGGATGGCACGCGTGAAATAGCCCTGCGATTTATAGCCCCAGGCGGGGGAAAGGTAAGGAGTGAACACCTTGACCACAGGGGTGAGGTAATCGATCTTGAGTCGCGAGAATGCCGGCACCACGGGATGCAGGGACACCGCGTTGGAGACGATCGTGTCCACCTGGGGCAACAGCCCGGCTACGGCGGACATAGTGAACGACGTCGATCCTTGGCAGTGGATGACGGCTTTCATTGTTTCCGCGCCGGTGGCGTTCAGGACATGCTCGACGGCGGCAGGGTGGTCATACACGGCGGCGTCGGCAAGCGTCCAGGACAGGGGATCGAGATCGATGGACGCCCTCCAGTTCAGCATCCACACGTCCCATCCGTCCTCCAGCAGGACGTCCACGATGGTGGTCCGCACGGGCGGCCTGAACAGCTCTGCCCGCACGCCTGAGCCATGGACCAACATGACTGGCCCTTTAGTCACCTCCACCGGTGACGTCACGTGGACCAGGCTCAAGGGCGTGTTGTCCCGGGCCCGGAACGGGATGACCTCTGTCCGGTGCTCGGCACGGGTGATGATCATGGTGCGGTTCCTTTCCGCGTGATGGTGATGGGTTCTTCAAGCAGCCGCACGGCGGGCAGGCCGGACTCTGGGACAAGCCGCGCGCCGTCGTCGTTCGTTGCCAGCTGCCAGTCGCGGCACACTGTGTCCACCACCAATGGGTAGACAGTGAGGTTGCCGTCGGCGGCGAGGTGGAGGCGTAGGAAGCCTTTATGGTCTTCGATGGATTGGCCGGACATTTTCCAGGTAGAGACCTCCCCGCTGGGCGTCGCCAGGATGAACAGCGCGAAGGCCTCACTGCCAACGGCCCAGCCGCCCAGGTACACCAATGCGAGCGCCAGCAGCAGGACCACGACGTCGGGCCAGCCGTTCGGCCAAGGAAGCAGGATCACGACGGCGGCACTCACCGCGAGCGCGGACAGTTGGTAGAGCGCGCCGCGGGTGAAGACCACGATCCCTGCCTTGGCCAGCCCAAGTAGCCGTGCCACGAGTGAGAGGACTGCAAGCAGGAGCGGCACCGCAAGGATCAGGACGACGATGAGGAGCAGCGTGTTTCCGCGGGTCAGGCTGCGGAGGCTGTCCACGAAGGATTCTCCGCGGAACGCGCTGAAGACTGTCCAGAGGGTCACTGCTGCGATCACGTGCACAATGCCCAGGGACAAACCGAAGCCAGGGTTGCGGATGGGAAGCCAGTATTGAGAGAAGGGGTTCGCGAGCCGTGGACCGAGCGTCTGGGAATCGGCCTGGTCCGGGTAGAGCGTGGGCATGCGGGTGAAGTGGCGGGTTGTGGGTGATGCTTGATCGCCGTGAGCGTTCCCGGGTTGGGTGATGCTGGAGGAGACGCCGGGCGCACTCCCGTGACCCGGAAGGTTGAGCTCTTCCGGGAGCCAATGGGCATCTGAAAGGTATGCGCCACCCAGGCCGCAAGTGAACATCTGCGTTCCCGCTGGATCAGGTGGGAGGTCTTGGACGGCTGCTCGCTCTTCGTAGCGGGAATAGTGGTGGAGGTCGCCCGTGAGCCACAGCCGGACGTTGGCGCCCGTCGCCTCGAACAGGCCGGACTCGGGATTAAACCGACGGCGAAGGTAGTCCTGCTCGAAAAAGTTGACCTGCCGGAACTCATTGGGCCCCGGGTGTTCGGCATCAACCCAAAAGGGAGCTGCCACGCACAGGATGATGGCGTCTCCTGGTTGGAGCTGAAGGGTGACGTTCCTGTAAAAGTAGTCCAGTTGTGGTTCGTCGATGTACTGTCCCAGCTGGCTGTCCAGGCCCAGCAGCCACCAACCCGGGGTACCTTCCTGTGGTCCGTCGGAGCCTTGCGTGGGTGATTTCCCCGTGAGCCGGACGGCGAAGTAGCTGCGCGTCTGGATGGTCCGCCAGCCCCCGATGCTTCGTTGCCGGGTGAACATGCGGATGAACGAGGTCAGGCCGTCGTACCAGTCGTGGTTGCCGGGGAGTGCGAGCATGATGGGTGTCTCGTTGTGGGTCCCGCTCTGCGTGCTTCGGTCGGGTTTTACAGCGCTCAGGGGGCCGCGCAACGCAGGGGCTGGCAGCGCCATCCGGTATGGTCCGGCCATCCGATTCTCATAGGCAGCCGGTGAAGCAACGGGGTAGACCTCATCGCCGCCGAGGACCAGCACCCTTCCGCGGGGAAGGTCGTGGCCTTGAACGGTTAGCTTGTCCTGGGCGAGGAGCAGGGCGACGGTGTACGTCGCGTCGAAGCCGTCTCCAAGGTCTGCGGTGTAATCGAGCCACAAGTCAGCGGGGCTCTGTGAGTCGTGTAAGTCCAGGGGCTCGCCGGGGTTTGTGGTGCGGGATGCGTCAAGCTCCCCGGGGGTTGGAAGCCCGCGACTGGTGACCGGCGGCTGGGCTGGTTGGCCGGGGACCGGGAGTTTATCCAGCCGCAAGGGATCGGCAGGGAAGCCGCCCTCGAGTTCCCTTTTGTCTCCGAAGTCCGCGAACACAGTGGCTGCCATGACCTTCAATGCCGTCCGCGCGAGCGACATCGGCGAGAGCCAGCGAACCGCTGCCTGGGGCGTGAATCCCAGGACAGCACGGTGCTTCGCAAGCTCCCAGCTCTTCATCTGCGCGGCCGCAGTGGGCTCCGGACCGGGAACGGGACCCGTTTGAGGCCCCGCCCGTAGACCTCCCACAACTCACCGGCGAACAATTTCATGAAGGACGCCAATCCCGCGGCCGGCGCCGGACCCTCGGCACGGAACGTGGTCAGTTGCTTGGCGAAGTCCAACGGGCGGATGTACAGAATGCCGGCACCGAAGACGTCCTCCTCGCCTGGCTCTTGGACTTCAGAGGATTCCGACGGCGGAACGTGGCCACGCAGGATTCTCGCGTACAGCGTTGTTGTGTCTTGCCAGATATCCAGACCTGCCTCGTTATGGATCAGCTTGTAGCCCGTGAACGTGAACGGCGTTCCGCCCGGGTCCCGAAGCCACAACCGATACAGCATCCGCCTGGCCGGCCTGCCGTCGTCGGAAACGTCTTCCACGAAGAGGTTGAACCAGCCGCGTTCCACCGGCATCCGGCCACCGAAATAGTCTGCGAGCACATACCCCTCCGCCTTCGCAGGGTGGCTCGGATCCTCCACAAACGCGTCCATGTCCTCCGCGGTAATCGTCAGCTCAAACATGATCCTGCGGCTCCGGTCCCTGCCCAGGCTTCGCCCCTTCTCCGGGTCAGGGATACCAGGACTGAACCAGCCGTGCATCTGCTCCGTGAAACGCACAGAAGTAGTGGCGTCTATAGCCGCGGCTTGCTGGGTTTGGGGTTGTGGCAGCCCCAAACCACGGCTCTTTGCTCCTGTCATGGCAGCTGCGCCCCCTCCTGCTGCGCTCGCAGGCCGTTCCTCCCGCGCGCCCTTGCCCTTGGTAGCGTCCGGCGCCAATTCGCGCGTCATCGAAGCATCGACGTCGTGGGCCGGCTCGGCAGCGCCAGCCAAGTCATCACTGGCTGGGTCACTCCCGGCGGCGTCCGCGGGGGTTATTCCCCTGTGTCCGGCACTGCGTGCGTTCTCCAGCATGTGACGACATGCGCGTTCGGCAAAAGCCGCAATGGTCAGGGAAGGGTTGGCGCCCACGGGGCCAGGCATGGCTGCCCCATCCATCACGAACAGGCCGGGATAACCGAACACCTCGCCGTAGGAGTCGCACACCGCCTCGCCCGGGTGGCGGCCCGACGGTGCGCCGCCGATGGGGTGGACCGTGATGACACGTTTGGCCCACCACAGCGGGTTGTCTATGAAATCCCCGTCGAGGTCCTTGGCGATCTCGGACATTGTTCCGCGGACGCGCCCGAAGTACTCCCTGGACGTGGCCATTGTCCATGCGATGGCGAGCCTTCCGTCGCGAAGGGTCATGACGCCGTCGGGGATGTCCCGGCCCATTCCCAGCAGCGGCACGGAACTGGAGGATAGGCGGCCGTCACCTAGTGCTGCGGCGAGGTCGGCGGAGACGTTGGAGCGCCCGGCATCGAAGAGCCTGTCCTTGAGCAGTTGCCGGGCCACTTTGGCTGTGCGTTTGACGGTGGTACTGAGTTGGGCGGTCTCCATGAGCCAGTTCATGAAGGCCGGATACCCGGCGTCCTCCACGTAGTAGCCGCGACCATCGCCGTCGTCGTCGTTGGAATCGGGGATCCTGATCGCGGTGGTGATGACTGGTCCGCGACTGCCGGTGAGTGTTCGCACTCCGGGCGGCGACCCATTGGTGCCCGGAGTCTTGGCGCCCATGATGAACGTCAGGAGATCGCCGTTGCCGCTGAAACGGGTGCCTAGGGCGTCGCTCAGGGCCGGGAGGGAGCTGCGATTACGCAGGAGCAGGAAGTTGGTGCCGAACGTGCCGGCGCCAAGGATGAGGCGGCGGCAGTGAATGATTCGTTCCTTCAGGAGCTCGCCTTGGCGCTCGGGATCGTGCACCACGTAGCGGACCTCGTAACCTCCCCTGGCAAGTGGCCTGATACCGCGCACATCGTGGAATGTGCGGATATCCGCCCCCTGATGCGCGGCCGCGGAAAGGTAGTTGTGGTCCAGCGTGTTCTTGGCGCCGGCGTTGCAGCCGATATCGCATTCACCGCTGAGCGTGCAGGTGGTCCGGACCGTGTTTGGCCCGTGGATGCTGCCGTAGGCCGGGAGGGGGAGGGGCCTGTTGGTTTGGGGTTCCTTGGTGGGTTCCGTCGAAAAAGTGACGGCGATGGGAGGCCTGCTGATGGGTAGGCCAAGGGTTGCGGCGGTCTTCTCCATGGCCATGGTTTTGGGCGTGTCATGGTACGGATAACGGACCGGTTTGAGCATGTCTTCTGCGGCCTTGTAGTACGGATCAAGGTCCGCACGTGTGAAAGGCCAATTCTCGTAACCTCCGCCAGGGATGGGGGACTCGTTGACGAACCATTTTTCGTCCTTGCGCAGGAGGACGTTGGCGTAGATCAGTGAGCCACCGCCCAGCCCGCTGGACACCAGGCCCTCCGTGCCGCGGAATGTCCACGCATCAAAAAGCCCATACAGACCGCGGTCCGGGTCCCAGAAATTCCGGCCCATCTCTGCCGGCGAACGCGCGAAACTTCCGGGCGGATAGGGCTTGCCACGTTCCATGAGCACCACGGATTGTCCGGCCTCTGCCAAGCGGAGCGCCGCCACCGAACCGCCGAATCCGGAACCGACCACCACGGCGTCAACTTTTTCGATGCCTTGTGTATCGATGTGCTGTGCACTGTGGCGTGCCGGAGCGGGTGCGGGTTCCGCACCCGCATTCCCGCTGTTCCCGGTCCCCAGACGACCCATGGCCGTTCCTCTCAGAGGAAAGCTGACCTGAAGGCAGCCCCGGCGTGACCGGGCGGTGCCTCCGGACTATCGCCCTTATGTTCCCACCGGGCCGGGGATCTGTCCATGAGGTGGAGTTATTCCGTTGATCCGGCGTGGCTCGCCGGATGTCACGCGATGATCCGGGTGAAGTTCAGGTCGAAGTCGTGCTCAAGCGGTGCGCCGAGGTAGGTTCCCCGTTCCCATCGGCCAGTGATGGTGCTTCCGTCCTCGCTGATGTGGCCGATGTAGCGTTGCGGCCAATCGGGTCCATCCCGGAAAAGGGTCCACACGTTCCCCTCCAAGGTCATGTCCAGGACACGGGCGACGCCTCGGGAATCGAAGTAGTGTTGCTGAAGTGCGCCGTCTGATCCCGTAGCGCCGATAGTGCAGATTGCATTCGGGAATTCCGGCCTCTCAACAGTGGAGCGTTGGATCAGGAAACCGCCGCCCGGCAACCATTCGAACGTTGTCCGGCCCACCGCGTCCATGCCAGGGGCAGTAGTCTCCCATTCGCCGACCAAGATGTTGAGTCGCTCCAACAGCACGGATGTCATGTGGTCCTCCTGAGATGTGTAGCCCCAGTTTCCGCCGCAGCCGATGATTTGGCGAGGGCTGCGCAGTGTCTGGCAGGGCGCGGGCCGTGGCTTCCTGACCCTCTTTGGCACTCGCCGGCCCACAAATCATCCAAAGGAGGTTGATTATTGGCGTACTCCCTGGCAAAGAAGGTCAGGAGGCAACGCCTAACAGGGTTTACCAGTGGCATGATGGGCAAATGAGCCGAGTGACGTGCGATCTGACCATCTCCCTGGACGGCTTCGTGGCTGGTCCAAACCAGCGAAGGTCGGAGCCACTTGGCGACGGCGGGGAGCTCCTGCACCGATGGATGTTCGAAGAGGCCGAAGCCAACGCGGCCCAGGTTGAAGAAATCCTCGCTGCCGGTGCCTTCATCATGGGCCGCAATATGTTCGCAGGCCCCGGGCCGGATATGTGGGACGAGGAATGGCGGGGATGGTGGGGTGAGGAACCGCCCTATCACGCGCCGGTTTTCGTCCTGACCCACCATCAGCATGAGCCGTTGGAGATGCAGGGCGGCACCACCTTCCATTTCGTGACCGACGGGATCGAATCCGCGCTGGCCCAGGCGCGGGAAGCCGCGGGAAGCAAAGATGTGGCCATCGCTGGCGGAGCCCAGACAGCCCGCCAATACCTTGACGCAGGATTGATGGACGAGCTGCGGCTCCACATTTCGCCCATGATTCTGGGTGGGGGCGAGCGGTTGTTGGACGGCGTGGGCAATCTCAAGCTTGAACCCACGGAAGTGACCGGCACCAAACTCGTCACCCACGTGCGGTACCGCCTACCCCGGTAATCCACCTCCCTTCCAAGCTGATGCTGGTGTCGCGCCTAGCATTGCAAGAGTGAAGACCAAGAACCTCGTCGTCTGGATGGACGAACACCAGATTGGCCTCTACCTGCTGGCCATCGTCATTGGCGGTGGTGTGGGATTCTTGGCGCCGGGCCTCGCCCCGGCATTGGAGCATTCGATCAACCCTGTGCTTGGCCTGTTGCTTTACGCGACTTTCCTGGGGATTCCCTTTGCCTCCATCGGCAAGGCTGCCGGGGACTTCCGCTTCCTGGCCACGGTGCTGGTGTTGAACTTCGTCGTCGTTCCTGTGGTGGTCTTTGGCCTGACGCGGTTCATCGCCGGAGACCAAGCTTTACTCGTCGGCGTCTTGCTGGTGCTGCTCACTCCCTGCATCGACTACGTCATCGTTTTCAGCGGTCTCGCTGGAGGGGCGAGTCACCGGCTTCTGGCGGCCGCGCCGGTATTAATGCTGGCCCAAATGCTCCTGCTCCCGCTTTACCTTCTGCTCTTCGTCGGCCCCGAACTGGTGTCGTCCATCGACCCCGCACCGTTTGTTGAAGCAATCGTCGTTCTGATCATCATCCCCTTGGCTGCGGCTGCGCTGACGCAGGCCCTGGCCCGGAAAGCAAACGCGGGGAGGGCCGTGATGGCCTTGATGCAGGCGTTGATGGTGCCGCTTATGATGGCGACGCTGGCCGTCGTCGTCGGGTCCCAGATCGCAGGCGTGGGCCAAGAGCTCGGCTCCCTGCTCTCCGTGGTGCCGATTTATGCAGCATTCCTGGTGGTCATGGTGCCGCTGGGCATGCTCGCCGCCAAACCTGCGGGGCTCGACGTTGCCGCTACGCGGGCAGTTGTCTTCAGCGGCGCGACCCGCAATTCCCTGGTCGTCCTTCCGCTCGCGTTGGCCCTGCCGGGCCATTTGGCCCTGGCTGCGTTGGTTGTGGTGACCCAAACCCTTGTGGAGCTGATTGGCATGGTGCTCTACGTCCGGTTCCTGCCGATAATCGTGAACAAAGAGCGCAGGAAGCCCTGGCGAACCCATTCACGGCTAACCCCGACCCACAAGTGAAACTCAACTAACCAGCCGTGCCCCTGACCGGCGCCGTCGAGTTGCGCACCACCAATTGCGGCATGAGGCGTTCGTCGGCGATGGGGGCATGCGGATTATTGAGCCGTTCCAGGGCTACTGTGCCGGCAGCCCGACCCAATTCAACGGCATGCAAATCCACGGACGTGAGGTCGATGCCGTGCAGGTGGGCGGTCCTGGAATTGTCGTAGCCCACAAGGGACAAATCGTCGGGAATCGAGAGTCCCCGTGCGTAGGCGGCTTCACGGACGCCGAGGGCTAGTTGGTCGTTGTGGGTGAAAATCGCAGTCGGACGGTCGGAGCGGCTCAGCATCTGTGCGGCCGCACGCTGTCCTGCGTCCGGTGTGAAGTCCTCTGCCGCGACCGTCTGGGGTGCGAGCCCGGCGTCGCGCATTGTTTGCTCGTAACTCCGGCGACGGACGACGTGGCCGTCGTAGACAGGGCCGGACAGATGCGCGATGCGAGTGTGCCCGAGGCTGAGGAGATGTTGGGTTGCCGCCCTGGCTCCCGCAAAGTCATCCGAGTACACGCTGTCCACGCCGAGCACGGGCCGCGTCACACTCACCAGAGGGACGATTCGGGCCATCTCCTGCACGCGTTCGTCCGAGTCCAGCAGCGTAGCTGCGATGATAATTCCGACCCGGGCCTCTATCAGCGATTCCAGCGCGCCGGGATCTACGCCGTCCACGGACCGCGAAACGCTCAGGATGAGCCGGTTGCTGTCTTGGGGGAGCGCTGTTCGGACGCCGCTGAGGACATCAGCGTAGATCTCGTTGCGGATGTCCAGCAGGTAAAGTCCGACGGCGGAACGGTGCTTGCGTGCCAGATCGGCGGCTACTGCGTTTGGCCGGTACCCGAGACGCTTGGCGGCCTCGAAGATGGCCTGCTTCGTTTCGTGGCTGACACCTGGCGCGCCGCGGAATGCGAAAGACACCAAGGTCCGGGAAACGCCCACTTCGCGCGCGACGTCGCTTTGCGTGGCGGGGCGGTGCTGGGGGTCAGGGGCCATAGTTCATCCTCCCACGGGGAAAGAATGAAAAAATGTCATTTGTTAGTTTGACCTTACATTTAAGCCTTTCGCGCGTTAGTCTGTACTTCAGGGCGGGCGACTATGGCCTGCAACACAATGACAAAGGAGTCCCGATGTCTGCTACGCAAACGCAGAGCAAAGGAACCGGCAATGCTGCCCTTCCTCCGCTAACCAATGGCCCGCATCGAAAGCGGCTGGGCCTTGTTGCCCTGGTGGCTACGTTCGGAGGCCTGCTGTTCGGCTACGACACTGGTGTCATCAACGGCGCACTGAGGCCAATGACGGTCGACCTCGCACTGACACCGCTGACCGAAGGGATCGTCACCAGTTCACTGTTGTTTGGGGCCGCTGCCGGAGCAGTCGGCGGCGGGCGCCTGTCAGACGGCTGGGGCCGCAGGAAGACGATCATCCTCCTGGCCGTGCTGTTTTTCGTGGGTACATTGGCCTGTGTCTCGGCGCCAAGCTTTGAGGTCATGGTCATCGGGCGCGTGATCCTCGGCCTGGCCGTTGGCGGTGCTTCCACAGTGGTGCCCGTTTTCCTTGCCGAGCTGGCGCCCTACGAAATCCGTGGTTCCCTGGCCGGGCGGAACGAACTCATGATTGTCATCGGCCAGTTGGCAGCGTTCGTTGTCAACGCCATCATCGGCAATGTCTGGGGCGAAGTGGGCGGGGTCTGGCGCATCATGCTCGCTGTTGCCGCCCTTCCCGCGATCGCACTGTTCTTGGGCATGCTGCGGATGCCGGAATCTCCACGCTGGCTCATCTCAAAGGGCAGGAACTCGGAGGCCTTGGCGGTGCTTAAGACCATTCGTTCGGACGAGCGCGCGGAGGCAGAAATGGCAGATGTGAAGCACCTGGCTGACGAAGAAAGGGCATCGAAGGCTACCTCATGGGGTGCACTGAAGGACAAGTGGATCCTGCGCATCATTCTTGTAGGCATTGGGCTGGGTGTTGCCCAACAGCTGACGGGCATCAACTCGATCATGTACTACGGCCAATCGGTACTCGTTGAGGCCGGATTCGACTCCAACGCCGCCCTCATCGCCAACATCGCGCCCGGTGTGATCGCCGTCGTCGGTGGTGTCATTGCACTGACGCTGATGCAGCGCGTCAACCGCCGCACAACGCTGCTCCTCGGTTTCACGTTGACTACGGTCTGCCACTTCCTCATCGGTATCGCGTCGATCGTCCTCCCGGTGGGCAATGCGGCCAGGCCCTTCGTGATCCTTTTCCTGGTGGTTGCGTTCGTGGGATCGATGCAGACGTTCCTGAACATTGCGGTGTGGGTGATGCTGTCCGAGATCTTCCCGCTGCACGTCCGCGGTTTCGCCATCGGCCTGTCCGTCTTCTGCCTGTGGATCGCAAACGCCCTGCTGGGTCTCTTCTTCCCCACACTTGTTGCCGGGATGGGGATCACGGGAACATTCTTCCTGTTTGGTGTCGTAGGCATCCTCGCCTTGGTATTTATCTACACCCAGGTCCCCGAAACCCGTGGGCGTACGCTGGAGGCTCTCGAAGAGGACGTCACCACCGGCGCCATCTACCTGGTGCACAAGAACTAGTCACGATTCCAAAAAAGCCGGAGGGGAGCGACGCTCAACGCGTCGTTCCCCTCCGGCGGTTTCTGCGAAGGTCTAGAGGCCGAGCTTCTTGTTGAGCTCGTCCAGGGACTTCACGGTGGCGATGTTGTACCCGTCGGCGAAGGGTTCAGCACCCCGGTCCAGCATGACAAGGTCACGGAAACCCAGGTTGTACATGGGGATGTGGTCATACAGGGGGTGCGAGGAGACGTGCAGGAAGTCCTCCGGCTTGGCGTTCAGGGTGTCGAGCATGTACTCGAACGCTTGAAGACGCGGCTTGTAGGCCTGGGCCTGCTCAGCGGTAAACACCGCGTGCCACTCTGCTCCGAGCTTGGGAATGCTGATGTCCAGGAAACTGTCATCGGCGTTGGACAGAGCCACCAGCTTGTAGTTGTCGCCTTGGAGCTTCAGCGCGGCCGGCACATCCTCGTGGGCGACCGAGCTGCGTACCGCTTCAGCAAGTTCTGCGCCGGCACCAGGGGTCGGTCCAATGCCAAACCGCTTGCACGCGCGGTCGAAGGCACTCTGAAGGATCTCAACGTAAGGCTTGTAGTCGCCGTTGACCTCGTCGAACCGGTACGCGCGGAATACCTTCTTGAAGGCAAGCCACTGTTCTTCGGGGATCCGGTCGGCGAGCAAGCGCTGGGTGGTGGGATAGATGTTGAAGTTGATAAGGGTGCCGTAGACATCGTAGGAGATGTACTTCGGCCGGAAGTTCGTGTCTGCCATGATTCGTCCGTTCTTAAGGATCTTGTATTTTTTGGGGGTAGAGGTGGCTGTCGATGCTTAGCTCAACTCAGAGCCAATGAGGAGAGCCGTGCGTCCGGTCCGAGGAACCTTGCGGGGTTCATGAAACTGACGTCCGTGTCCGTTGTGCCGTCCAGCACGAGGTCCGCGGCAACGGCTCCCAGTGCGGAGGCCATCTTGAAGCCGTGGCCGGAGAAGCCGGCAGCCGCCACCACGCCTTCCATTCCGGGAACCATCCCTAGCAGCCCGGTCGCGTCAGGTAAGTGACCATCCGCGCACACGGCAACTCGAAGGGGCTCTGGAACCAGTCCAGGAATGAATTCCCGGACCCACGCCCGGATGGTGTTCAAATGCTGGGGGTCCCAGGTGTGAGGCTTCTCCATGGACTCAACCTCATCCAGGAATATGCTCGCCACCACTTTCACGGTCCAACCGTCAGCACTGGGGAATCCGTAGAACTGGGCTTTGTCCGGCCTCCCGTCTTCCTCGGCCCTCCGGAGGAAGACGGGCATATCTTCCCTGCAGAATGTTGCTGGGTCCGCAGCGGGAAACCAGGTAAGGATTTGCGGCAGAACGGAAAGGTGGACGCCGAGTTCCTTGCAGAGTGCTCCCGCACCGTTGCCTTGGGAGATGATCACCCGGGAGGCAATGATTTCTTCCTGGTCGGTCCGGACAAGGTATCGGTCACCATGCTTCTCAACGCTCTGAGCTTTCCGGTTACCGAGGAACCGTGCGCCAAGGCGGGCGGCCTCTGCCAGGGCGGCCGTAACGGCCTTCTCCGACTTCAGGTACCCGCCCTCCGGATCAAGGATCGTGACGTCCGTGTCCCTGATTACGTGCTCGGGATACTTTGCCCTTGCTTCGTCGCCCCGGAGGAGCTCGTAGTCAAGGCCGTTGTCTTTGCCTGCCGCAAGGAGGGATGCCAGCCGGGGGTTGTGGTCGTCGTAGATCGTGACAGCGCCGGTGGTGCTGAGTAGCTCGGTACCGGTGACTTTCTCCAGTTCACGCCAGAGGTCTTGTGACCTCTGCAGGAGAGGGGTGTAGTGCCCGCCTTCTGCGTAAACCTTGCGGAAGATACGGGATTCGCCGGCATAGGCGGAGAAGGGCCCCGGGATTGAAAACCTGTCAATTCCGATGACCCGCTGGCCGCGGGAGGCGAGCTGCCAACTTGCCATGCTTCCTACAGAGCCGACTCCGACGACGACGACGTCTGTTTCGAGTGCAGTCATGCTTTACCTTGCTTTCCCTTATTGCGCGCCGTTGTCCCGTTTTCGCTGGAGCTACCTCGGCTGTGGCTTCCAGTCACTCGAGCGTACGACACAAAAAGAAGGTGATTAAGGGGCCGTGAGACAATGCATTGTTTCCAAAAACGAAAGAAGCAGGAGATGGACCTTACATCGATCGATGATTTGGAGTTTTTTGAACAGATTGCCCGTTCCCAGAGCCTCACTGAAGCGGCCAGGAACTGGGGAAAATCGGTGTCTGCCGTCAGCAAACGGCTTGCAGCGCTCGAGTCACGGCTAGGGGTAGCGCTGGTACGGCGCAGCACCCGCCGCCTGACCCTCACCGAAGAGGGGCAACGCTATGCGACAGGTGCTGTGGCTATCCTGCAGCAGAAAACAGATCTCGAAGACGCGTTGTCCGTACAGCACGGTGAGCTCAAGGGACGACTCCGTGTGCACTCGAGCCTGGGCATCGGACGCAAGCACATTGCGCCGCTGTTGGGGGAGTTCGTCCGGCAGCACCCCCTGATTCAGATAGACCTGGAGATCTCGCCGCTGCCTCTGAACATAGCTGGCACGAATTTCGACATTGCTGTCCGCGTCGGCGGATTGTCGGACTCCAGGCTCAAGGGAAAACTCCTCGCGCCGAACCGGAGGATTGTGTGCGCGGCGCCGAGCTACATGGAAGGTGCCCCGCCGCTGCAGACCATCAGGGACCTGGAACGGCACAACTGCATCGTCCTGCGGGAAAACAACGCCGACTATTCGCTATGGCGCTTTGGCGGGAAGGGGCAAGAATACGTCGACGTCAGAGGCAACATGATCAGCGACGACGGAGACGTAGTGACCGACTGGTGCATCCAGGGCCTTGGCTTGATCATGCGCTCTACGTGGCACGTCAACCCGCTGATCCGTCAGGGAGTACTCCAGCAGGTCCTGCCGGACGTCCCGACACCCAACGCCGATATTTTTGCCCTCTACCCGTCCACTGCCAAAACACCACGCCGGATCACCGCCGCCATCGAACACCTGCGGCAGGGGCTCGCGACCAGGTTGGGGTCCTAGCTTCCCGCTGACGGGTCTATCCGCACTTCTTTCGTTCTTGGAAACAATGCGTTGTCTGGTGCGCCGTTAATCAGCAGCTTCTTGTGCCATACGCTGATTTGCATGACTAACCCCCCGGTCCTTGCAATGCTGCACACAGTCCCTGGCTTGGTTAAGGACATGGAAGCCCTGGCCTCCGAGGTAGTCCCTGGCATTCGTGTCCTGCACTATGTGGATGAGTCCTTGCTCCAGGACACCATTGCCAGGGGAACAACTCCAGGACACGTTCGGCGCCGTTTGGTGGACTATGCCCGCTACGCCGAGGAATCAGGCGCCCAGGCATTGTTGGTGAGTTGCTCCTCCATCGGCGAAGCCGCAACCGCCGCAGAGGACTTTGTCTCTATCCCCGTCCTGCGCATCGACACTCCCATGGCCGGGCTCGCCGTCGAATCGGGCGCCAGGATCGGCGTGCTCGCGACCCTGTCTGCAACCCTCGGCCCAACCACCCGGCTTGTCCGGGACTCAGCCCAGCGGCGGAACAAAAAGCCCGAAATCACGGCCAGAATAGTCGACGGCGCTTTCCAGGCTCTGCGCGCAGGTGACCGTTCGATGCATGACAGCTTGGTGCTTGCCGCTTTCATTGAACTGGCAGCAGAGTGCGATGTGATCGTTCTCGCCCAGGCGTCGATGGCCCGCGTCATTGAGCACACCCAAGGACAGCCTGAAGGACCCCTCGTGCTGGCTTCGCCAGATTCTGGAATGAGCCAGCTCAGCACTCTTTTTCCTTCCTAAGACTCGTAACCAGAGCCGTCAACCGAGAAAGATACAGACCATGCCAGACACACCAACGAAGGCCAATGTCACTTGGTTGGGCGTCATCGCCGACGACTACACAGGTGCCTCGGACGTGGCCGGCACCCTTGTCAGCGCCGGAATGCGCGTGGTGCAGACGTTCGGTATCCCCGACGCGTCGATGCAGCTGCACGATGTTGACTGCATCGTCATTTCGCTGAAGACCCGCAGTGTGCCGGCTGCCGAGGCAGTAGAACAGTCTTTGGCCGCGGCACGTGCCCTGAAATCCCGCGGCGTGCAGCAGCTCTACTTCAAGTACTGCTCCACGTTCGACTCAACTCCGGAAGGCAACATCGGCCCAGTGGCAGATGCCTTGCGCGAAGAGTTCGTCCCGGCCGGCCAGATCACGGTGGTTGCTCCAGGAACTCCCGCATTGCGCCGCACCGTGTACAACGGCGTGCTGTTCGCCGGCACGGACCTCCTGCAGGAATCGTCCATGCGTCACCACCCGCTGACCCCGATGACCGATTCGAACGTGCCACGGCTTCTCCAGGCCCAAAGCAGCAACCCTGTGGGTCACATCGGCTATGGCGCAATAGAAGCAGGAGTATCCGCGGTTAGGTCGGAACTCGATACCCTGGGCAGCCAAGGCGCCGGGTACGCGGTGGTGGACACACTCAACGACCGTCACCTCGCAGTCCTCGGGGCTGCACTCCTGGATCACCCGCTCGTCACCGGCGGATCAGGACTGGTGGGAGGGCTGGCCGCCACCCGCAGGTTCCGCGGACAACCGGACCCGGCGCATGCTGCCCGTCCAAGTGGCCCTGCTGCAGTGGTCGCCGGCAGTTGCTCCGAGATGACGAATGCCCAAATCCGGGCGTTCCGCGAGGTGTACCCCTGCTTCCTGGTGGATCCTGTCGCCATCGCAGAAGGACGGGACGTAGTGGCCGAAGCGCTGATGTTCGCCAAGGAAAATCTTCCGGGCGGCCCCATCCTGATCCATTCCTCTGCTTCTCCAGAGGAAGTCTTGAAAGCCCAAACGCATCTTGGCAAGGACCGGGCCGCCGAAATAACCGAAGGCAGCCTTTCCGCGATTGCCGAAGGACTCGTCGGCTTAGGTTGCCGGCAGCTCATCGTCGCCGGCGGAGAAACCTCCGGGGCTGTGGTCCGCAGGCTTGGCATCACCACAGCCCGAGTCGGCAAGGAGGTCACACCTGGTGTGCCATGGCTGAAAACCGAAACCGACGCCGAGTTGTCCATCCTGCTCAAATCCGGAAACCTCGGAGACCCGCGGCTCTTCCTTCACGCATGGGACCACGGCCGCATGGGACCACGGCCGATGACGGGGATGGGATGACTGCGATGGATAGTCGCCAGGAGCTCGTCCGGCTGGCCAGGTCCCTGCATCAAAGAGGGCTGACCAGGGGAACATCGGGAAACCTTAGCCTCAGAGTGGACGGCGGAATGCTGGTCACTCCCACCAACGCCTCCCTGGGTGAACTCAGGACAGAAGATCTGGCAATGGTCTCCGGCACCGGAGAACACCTGTCCGGGGCCCGTCCCTCCAAAGAGGCCTTCCTGCACCTGGCCATGTACCGGGCAAGACCGCAGGACCATGCCGCAGTCCATCTGCATTCCACTTACGCCACCGCCCTATCGTGCCTGGCAGAGCTGAATGACGACGACGTTCTGCCACCTTTGACGGCCTACTTTGCCATGAGGGTTGGACGGCTGGTCCGGTTGCCATATTTCGCACCGGGCGACCAAGGCTTGGGCGGGACGGCCCAAAAAGCTGCGGAATCGAGCCATGCCCTGCTGCTGGCCAACCACGGACCGATCGTTTCTGCGCCTTCTCTGCCACAAGCAGTGGACGCTGTTGAAGAAGTAGAAGAAACAGCCCGACTGTTCTTTCTCCTTCAAGGCCACGCGACACGTCCCCTGCAACCTGCCCAGGTGGCTGAACTTTCCGCACCCCGCGCGTAGCTAAGGAACCTAACGAACCTAAGCGCGGAGCCGGTACCCGCGCTTCACGACGGTTTCTATGAGCCTGCCGTCCGGAAGCGAGGAACGCAGCCGGCTGACAGTCATGTCCAGGGCGTGCACGGAACCGCGGAGGTCCAGGAGATCCGAGAGCGCTTCACGGGACAGCACCGCACCGCCGGCGCCGAGCAGGGCCCGGAGCAGCAGGAGCGGGGCCGGGGCAAGATCAATCACTTCGCCGTTGATCCGCAAGCAACGCCCGCGGAGTTCGATGGTGGCGCTCTTGGTTTCCAGCCGGCGCACATGGTTCAAGGACAGGTGCTCCGTCACCAGGCGGATCAATGCGCCCATACGGTAACGGTCGGGAATGAGTGGCGTCAGCCCGGCGTCGACCAGTGGCTGTGCGGTGACGGGCCCAACGGCGGCAACCGTGACGGGCCCTTTGAGCGCTTCAATAAGCTGGCGGTACAGACCCATCTCGTGTGCCGTGCTCCACATTGCGTCCACTGCGGGGGCGCTGGTGAAGGTCAGGACGTCAAGGTTGCCATTGCATACGGCCTCGATGAGGCGCGGCAGTTTGTCCTCGCCGTCGGGCTTGACCCAGCGGTATGGCGTCACCGTCAGGACCGTGGCGCCGGACATCCGGAGGCGCTCCAGCTGGCGAACATCGGTGTAGCCGTGCAGCTGCACGGCCACGGTCTTGCCCCGGACGCCTTCAGTGAGGAGCATGTCCACAAGGGTCGCTGTGGTTTCGTCACTGCTGATTCCGACGTCGGCGAGACCGGCCGCGCGGACGGCACCGCGGGCTTTGGGTCCCCGAACGAACATGCGGCAGGCCGAGAGTGTTTCCAGGAGTTGCTCGCCGATGCCGAAGGAGTCCGCTGCCTCGCACCAGCGGCGCATGCCGTAGGCAGTGGTGGCGATGCAGATATCCGGTTTGGCGGCAATGATGGTGCGGGTGTCCTCGATGAGGACCATGTCCTCCTGCACGGGCGCGATCTTCAAGGCCGGGGCATGGAGCACGCTCGCGCCGCGCCGTTCCAGAGCCTCGATGAGGTCCCTGGAACGCCGGTGCGAGGTGACGCCGATGCGGAAGCCGTCCAGCGGCGCTTCGGTAGCTTCTGAAACGTCCGTGGCGGTTGTGACGTCTTGGATTTCAAGGGCACGTGCAACAGTCATTGATTTACTTTCAGGCTTCAAGGAGCGAAGCCGCGAGTCGGCTCAGTTCAGCGGATGCTTCGGCATGATTACGGTTGGCTTCAGCCACCCGGACCACCTCGCCTATGACCAGCACGGCCGGGTTGCTGCAACCGGTGGCTGCCGTTTCGATCGTACCTAGATCGGCGATGGTGGTGCGTTGGCCCGGGCGGTAGCCGCGCTCCACCACGGCCATCGGCATGTCGGCCTCCATGCCGGCCCGGCGCAGGCCGGCGGCAAGCTGCGGGAGGGTTCCGATGCCCATGAGGACCACGATCGTGCCGCCGAGTCCTGCCAGGTGGGTGTGTTCCTTTTCTGTCAGTGGGGCATGTCCGGAAACCACGGTGAACATGTGGCTGACCTCGCGGTGCGTTACCGGAATCCCAGCTGCAGCCGGAACGGAGATAGCGCTCGTGACGCCGGAGATCACGCGGACGGGAACGCCAGCGGCAACACAGGCGGCCACTTCTTCGCCGCCGCGGCCGAACACGTACGGGTCGCCGCCCTTGAGCCGGACCACGTTCTTGCCAAGCAGTGCAGCTTCCACCATGAGTTTTTCGATGTCACGCTGCGTGACCTTGTGGTGCCCAGGCTGCTTTCCAACGTCCACCAACTCGCCGGACGTCAGGTCAGCCAGCTCCTGGTACGGGGCCAGACGATCGTAAAACACGACGTCGGCATCGCGTAGGGCGTCCACCGCACCAACCGTGAGCAGATCCAGGGCGCCCGGACCACCGCCCACCAGGGTCACCTGACCCTCGGTGCCTGGTGCCGGCTCGAAGGCAACCGGAATCCCGGCGCCGCCGCAGCGTTCCACCAACGGCTCCCAACCTGTGTCGCCGTCGTCCACCACTGCCACCAGGAACGGACGCTCGGGTAGCGGTCCGTCGCCGGGTGCGCCGACAGGGGTGGTGAGGCGGAACACGTTGGCCCCGGCAGCCTCGTAGCGGCGAACGGCTTGGCGGGCGGCTTTTTCGGATCCCGTGACAAGGACGTCGCGGCCTGTGAGGTCAATGGTGAGCTGCATGGGTTCCCCTAGTTCTCTGCGCCGACAGGTTCTGCGCCGACGGGTTCTGCGCCGACGGGTTCTGAGCCGACAGTTTCGCGGCGGACCGGGATAGTGGAGGCGATGAGCACGCCGCCCTTCTCCTCGTTCGTCGCGGGACGGATCTGGCCGCGCTCCGGAACGAAGGAGATGGACTCGTCCTTCTGGTTGGGGGCGTTGACGAAGGAACGGAAACGACGGAGGCGCTCCGGGTCCTTCAACGTCTCAGCCCACTCGTCCTCGTAGGTGTCGATGTGCTTGGCCATGGCGGCTTCAAGCTCCTCGGCGATGCCCAGGGAGTCGTGTACCACTACTTCCTCAACGTGCTTGATGCCGCCGTCGAGCTCTTCCTGCCAACGCGCGGTGCGCTGCAGGCGGTCGGCGGTGCGGATGTAGTACATGAGGTAGCGGTCGATGTACTTCAGCAGTGTTTCGTCGTCCAGGTCCTTGGCAAGCAACTGGGCGTGTGCCGGGGTGGCACCACCGTTGCCGCCCACGTACAGGTTCCAGCCATCAGCCGTGGCAATGACGCCCACGTCCTTGCCACGGGCCTCCGCACACTCTCGGGCGCAACCGGAAACGCCCATCTTCAGCTTGTGCGGGCTGCGGAGGCCCCGGTAGCGCAGTTCCAGGGCGATGGCCATGGCTACGGAATCCTGGACGCCGAAGCGGCACCAGGTGGACCCAACGCAGGACTTCACCGTGCGCAAGCTCTTGCCGTAGGCCTGGCCGGACTCGAAGCCGGCATCGACCAGTTCCTTCCAGATGTCCGGCAGCTGCTCCAGGCGGGCGCCGAACATATCGATGCGCTGGCCACCGGTGATCTTGGTGTACAGGTTGTACTTTTCGGCGACCGCTGCGATGACACCGAGACCCTTGGGAGTGATTTCACCACCGGCAATGCGCGGAACCACCGAGTAGGTGCCGTCCTTTTGCATGTTCGCCAAGGCGCGGTCGTTGGTGTCCTGCAGGGAACCACGGCCGGCATCCAGGACGTAGGCAGAGTGCTGGCTGGCCAGGATGGAGGCGATGGTCGGTTTGCAGATATCGCAACCTGCACCCGTGCCGTACTTGGCCATGATCTCCTCGAAGGAGGTCAGTTCCAGGACGCGGATGGCGTCGAACAACTCCTGGCGGGACAGGCTGATGTGTTCGCATAGGGCCTTGGAAACCTCGATGCCGGACTTCTTCAGTTCGCCTTCGAGGAGCTTCTTCAGCATGGGGACACAGGAACCACACTGGGTGCCGGCACGGGTGCAGCCCTTGAGCTCGCCGAGTTCCTGGACCGGAGCGTTGCCCTCGCAGGCACCGCAACCGTTGACGGTGTCCCGAATGGTTCCGGCGGACACGTTGTTGCAGGAGCACAGGATCGCATCGTCCGGCAGCTCGGTTTCCGGTGCCTCGCCGCCACCGGCAGCGCTCAGGAAGGCGCCGGGTTCGGCGGGCAGTTCGCGTCCCAGCAGCGGGCGCAGGCTCATGTAAGGGGAAGCGTCACCGACGAAGATGCCGCCCAGGAGGGTCTTGGCATCGTCAGTGGTGACGATCTTCTGGTAAACGCCACGGGCGGGGTCTGCGTAAACAATTTCGAGGGAGTGCTCGGTCCGTGCGAAGGCGTCACCGAAGCTCGCCACATCCACGCCGGACAACTTCAGCTTGGTGGCCGTATCGAATCCCGGGAACGTCGCCTCCCCGCCATGCAGGCGGTCCGCCACGATTTCGGCCATGGTGTTCGCCGGGGCAACGAGGCCCAGGCACATGCCCTCGAAGTTGGCCACTTCACCGATGGCCCAGATTCCGTCCACCTCAGTGGCACAGAAATCGTTGATCACCACGCCGCCGCGCTGGCCCAGGCTGAACAGTTGCTCTTCGCCTTCGGCTGCGCGGAAGAGGTCATCGCGCGGCTTCACACCGATAGCCACGATCACGAGGTCCGCATCGATAGTGCGGCCGTCTGCCATCAGGACTCCGGTGACCTGGCCGTCGTCGTCCGTCAGTACTTCGGACGGGAAGACACCGCCGTGGACCTCGAAGCCCTTCGCTTCGATCAGGCGGCCAAGTGCCTGGCCGGCGCCCTCATCCAGCTGCGTATTCATGAGCCACGGCGCACCGTTGATGACGATCGGTGTGGCGCCCAGCTGCTCAGTGCCTGCAGCGGACTCAAGGCCCAGCAAGCCACCACCTATGGTGACCGCGTTAACCTTGCGGCCCAGCTTCCCACGAAGCTCTGCAATGGCTTTGTTGATGGCCCAAACGTCCTCGAGCGTCCGGTAAACGTGAGTGTGCTCGGAACCAGGGATGGGGAGCCTGGCTGCATCCGAACCCGAGGCAACCACCAGGTGGTCGTATTCGTACTTGTTGCCTGCGGCCGTGAGGACACTCTTGGCAACGGAGTCAATCTTGACTGCGCGTTCGCCGGTCTTCAGCGTCAGGGCCTCGTGCTCCCACATGGCAGCGTCGCCCAGGGTGAGGTCTACGTCGGTTTCCGTCAGGGCCTTGCTCAAGGCAACGCGGTCGTAGGGGAGGTGCGCTTCTTCGGTCAGCACCGTAACCTGCCAGCCTTCAAGACCGCGGTTGTACATTGCGTCGGCGAAACGGTGGGCCGCAGGGCCGCCTCCGACGACAACGATGCGGCGCGGGTTCTCTGTACTTGAAGTGTGTCCGGTCACTGGTGGGCCTTTCGCAGATGTTGCAGACGGATCTCCGCAACTTGTGCCTCCAGCCTAGGGACGGGCAGTTTCGCTTCAGTTTCCCCTTTGTTTCGTGATCTTAACTTCTGCATCACGAACGCATTTCGCCAGGTGTGAGGTCTCTTTTACGCACCCGACACAAATGCGCACCCCCGATGAAACACCCGCGTCCTAGCTTTGAAGAGTGGCCGCAAGCGTGGCCCGGTCCGGGGGAGTGAAGGTGGAAAATGCCAGCGCCCGGACACAGTGAGAGGGGCTGAAATGACCGTAATTCTGGACCGTGCCGACGAACTGACTACTACCGCCGTTGGCGAATGGCACCGTGTGTGCCCGGTGGACGAACTCGAAGTGGCCTGGGGCGAAGCGGCACTCATCCAGGGCCGCCAGGTAGCGTTGTTCCGCATCGCACCCGGCGAAGTCTTCGCCGTCGCACAGCAGGACCCGGCCACCCTGGCCAACGTCATGGCCCGCGGCATTATCGGATCCCGCGGCAGCCGGCCGACCATTGCGTCGCCGCTGCACAAAGAGGTCTATGACCTCGAAACCGGTGAGTGCTTCACCGACCCGGACCTCAAGCTCGCAACGTTCGCCACCCGCCTTGTGGATGGCTACCTCGAGGTTGAACTCTAGGAACCCGCCAGACTCCGGCGGCTACAAGCCCAACGCTTCGCGGACATCCCCAAGGACATCGTCCAGGGATGTCCGCGCTGCTTGGCGTGCAGCGGGAAGCTCTGCCGCCGACTCCACCGCCTGGATGACCTCCAGGTAGCACTTTAGCTTTGGTTCCGTGCCGCTGGGCCGGATGATCACGCGGCTCTGGTCCCGCGTGAGGTACAAAAGCCCGTCCGTGGGCGGCAAGGATTCGCTGCCTTCGGCAAGATCGGTGAAAACCTCGACGCCGGAGCCTCCAAACGCTTCCGGCGGGTTGACGCGCAAGCGGTTCATCATGGCGTCCAGGAGCCCCAGGTCCGCCACGCGGATGCTCAACTGGTCACTCGCATGAAGCCCGTGCACCAGATACAGCTCATCCAGGGTGTCGAAGATCGTCTTGCCCTCGGCCTTTGCGGTTGCCGCCAATTCCGCGATCAGAACTGCCGCTGAGATGCCATCCTTGTCCCGGACCAGATCCGGCGCCACACAATATCCCAGCGCTTCCTCGTACCCATAGGTGAGTCCCGGGACGCGCGAAATCCACTTGAAGCCCGTGAGTGTTTCCTCATGGGCATAGCCCGCTGCAGCTGCGATGCGTGACAACAGCCGTGAGGAGACGATCGAGTTGGCGAAGACGCCTGCCCGGGGTTCTTCGCTGGCACCGGCCGCCATACGCGCGACGATATGGGCGCCGAGGAGCGCACCAACTTCGTCCCCGCGCAGCATCCGCCAGTCTCCGGTTGCGGGGTCAACCGCAGCAACTGCCGCCCGATCGGCGTCGGGATCGTTGGCCAGGACGATGTCTGCATCCAGGTCCGCCGCGGCCGCAAGGGCCAGGTCCAAGGCGCCTGGCTCTTCCGGGTTGGGAAATGCGACAGTGGGGAAGTCCGGGTCAGGTTCGGCCTGCTCGGCGACGAGGGTGACGTCCGTGAAGCCAGCAGCGTTCAGCACGGATACGGCTGTTTCACCGCCCACACCATGCATGGGGGTGAGGACGATCTTCAGATCGCGGGCGGGGAAGTGCTCTGCGTCCACGAGTCCCGCCATTGCCGCCTGGTAGTCCGCGGCGATTGAGCCGGGCAGTACTGTCCAGCCAGCCGCGGCCAGCTCGATCGACTCCAGCGTGCCCACGGCCTCAATCTTTTCCGCAATCTGGGCATCGTACGGGGCCACTATCTGCGAGCCCCTGCCGCTCTCTGTCACGGCGTGCCGGCCAAGATAGACCTTGTAGCCGTTGTCCTGCGGGGGATTGTGGCTCGCGGTGACCATCACGCCGCCGTCGCAATCCAGCGCCCTGACCGCATAGGCGAGCAACGGCGTCGGGAGCGCTGCCGGCATCAGGAAGGTTTCAATCCCGGCCGCAGTGAAGATGGCAGCCGTCTCTTCCGCGAAAATGTCCGAGTTATACCGGGCGTCAAAGCCGACGACGGCGCGCGGCCGGGTACCCGGCGCAGCTGCGGCCACCACTTCGGTCAGGAACGCAGCCAAGCCAGCCGCTGCCCGGCGCACCACCACCCTGTTCATTCGGTTGGGACCTGGCCCGAGGGCAGCTCGAAGGCCGGCGGTGCCAAACTGCAGGGTGCCATTGAAGCTGTCGCCCAGTTCCTGGACTGCTCCTGCGTCACCGCCGCTGGCGAGGTCGGTGAGCTCAAGGAGAGCGGCCGACGTCGTGGGGTCCGGATCGTGGGAAGCCCATTCGCGGGCGTCGGTGAGCAGCTGGTTAAGGGCGGCATCGCTTGATGTCATAGGGACAAAACTATCCTCATTGCCCACGTCAAAGGCAACGCGGGGTCAGATACGGCCCATAAATCCTGTCGTAATGGGCCGTATCTGACCCCGCGTTGCTTTAGAGCGCGCGGGATTGGACGGTGAAGTCCGTGTTCCCATCCATGCTGAACACAGAAGATCCCGTGTTGTCCCAGTCCGGGAAGAAGGTGTCCGAAATAACCGCTGCCCCATCCTGGGCGAAGACCTCTACGGACGAGGAATCCAGGAGGATGCGCAGGTGGACCTTGCCATCGCTGCCGGAGGAGGGCAGGGCAACCTCATGGTAGGGACTGAATTTCTCGGAGAAGTTGCTGGTGCCGGCCTTGGAACGGTCAACCTTTACTGTGCGCTTTTCCTTGTTGTAGGAGATACGCAGGCTAGCGCTACCGTCAGCGGAGCGACGAAGAAGAATTCCTGCTTCCCGCGCAGAGGTAAGGTCCATTTCCAGCTCAATGAGCTGCGTACGGCTGGCAAAATCGGCGCCAAGATCCTGCGCCTCCGGCCCGACGGTGAGGTTTTTGCTCTTCACCTCACCTGAGTGTTCAAGTGTTTCCCTTGCCACGCCGGCAATGGCTGATCGCAGTTCGAGCCGTTTCTGGCCCCGGACCAGGGTGAGTTCGCGTGGGATTGCCATGGACCCGCGCCACGGCGTGGTGGGAACGTGTTGGGCGTAGTCCCAATTGCCCATCCAGCCAAGGAGCACGGGCTTGCCGCCGGGTGCTCCGGAGATGGAGTTGGCCGCGTAGTAGTCGGCGCCGTGGTCCAGCCACTGGGATTCGGTGAGCGGAGCGTCGGCGGGCGCGGCGTTTTCGGCCGTGAAGCGGGTGCCGTCGAATTCGCCGACGAAGTACTGCATGCCTGAGCCACCTGCGATGCCGCCGGGGTTGATGCTCAGCAGCATGACCCACTTCTTCGCGGAGGAATCCTCTACGTCCATCTGGACGAGTTCCGGCACCTCCCAGAGTCCGCCTTGGGCACCGACCCCGGAGAAATCACTGAGGAAGTCCCAGTGGAGAAGATCCGTGGATTTGAACATCTTCACTACCTGCGCGTCCGCCACCACCGTGGTCATCACCCAGTACCGGCCGGGCTCGTACCAGGTGATCTTGGGGTCGCGGAAGTTGTTGTTGGTAGGCGCCAGGTTCAGGACGGGGTTGCCCTTGTACTTCTGCCAGGTGCTTCCGTTGTCCACGCTGAAAGCGACGGACTGGGCCTGGGAACCTTGGGGGAGCGCGCCGTTCTTTCCATATGCACTGGTGTAGAGGGCCACCATGGGTGGGTTCTCCCCAGTCCCCAGTCCCGAGGCGTTGTTCTTATCCATCACGATCGAGCCGGAGAAGATTTCCTCCTGCGGGCTCGCCTCCATGGCAACAGGCTGCTGTTCCCAGTGGACCAGGTCCTTGCTGGTGGAGTGGCCCCAGGACATGTTGCCCCATGAGTTCCCGCGAGGGTTGTACTGGTAGAAAGCGTGGTAGGTCCCGTCATGGTAGACGAGGCCGTTGGGGTCGTTGAGCCAGTTCTTTTCAGCCGTCAGGTGGACTGCGGGCCGCCACGGATCTGAAGCGGATGGCCGGTGCCCGCCCGGGGCGGGGGCCGGCGTCGGGCTTTCCGGTGCTGGAGCAGTGCAAGCGGCAGCGGAAAAAGCGACCACGACGGCGGCACTTGCGGCCAGCAGGTGACGGCGGGAAAGGCGGGGATTGGGGTAAGTCATGGGGAGAAATCCTGGGGTTGGGGGTTGGCAGGGGTGCCGGCCCTTGTGGAGCCTGCACCCCTGCCGTGGCCTTACGGCCGAGGGTAGTGCGGCCTACTTGTAGAGGCCTTCGCCGCCAACACGGAGGTTGGTGGGCAGGTAGCCGAACGGGCCGAGGCCGTTCTTGCCGAAGGTGCGGTCAACCTGCGTCACGCCACCCTGGAAGTTCATCTTCACGGTGGGGGACAGGGAGCCGCCGCGGACGCCGTCCACGTTGTCGATGAACGACTGCACGAGGCCGCCAGGCTGTACGTAGTGCGAGTAAGCCTGGAACTGGCGACCATTCTGGCGCGGGTCCGGACCCTCCGGCGCGTTGGCCGGCATGTTCAGGTCCGTGGGGGAGCCCAGGGCCAGGCCGCTGTTGTTCACCGGCTGGAAGTCGGAGCGAACGCCGTTGCCCACGAAACCGTAGACGCCGTCCGGGCCGCGCATGCCATCCGCGTAGGTGAACTGGTGGCTGATGGTGAACAGGTAGTACTTGTTCTTGCCGTTTTCGTTCTGGATGAAGATCTGCGGACGCTCAGTTTGGTCGTTGACGCAGTTCGCGGACAGGATCGGGGGCAGGAAGCTCCACTTGGTCAGGTCCTTGTTGTCGGCCACTGCCAGGCCAACATTCGCGGTCTGGTACCAGGCGCCGGTGGTGGTGTTGACCTGGTCCAAGGTTTCGGCGTGGGGATCGCCGGGGCGGTAGCCGAGGTCTTCCTGCTTGCACTTGTAGTCACCGCGGGTGCCGCCGGTGTTGCCTTCGAAGACCATGAAGGTCTTGCCTGGGTGGGCCGGGTCCGCGAAGGTGTACGGGTCACGGAACGCGAAGCCCGGGTTCTGGGCCTTGTTCTGGTACAGCTTTCCGTCCGGCTCAAGGAGCTTGGTGTGCTCGAAGCCGTCGAAGGTCACGCCGTCCTGGTTGGCGTGGATGTTGCCCAGGGCCTTGGCAATGACAGCATCCGGGGCAATTCCGCCGCCGCCTGCATTGCGCTCAGCGACGTCGTAGAACGTGGTGGCCGTGTAGAAGACGTTGACCTTGTTGCCCTGCATGAGGCGCGTGGAGCCGGACCATTCCGTGTTGCCGATGGACGTGTTGTCCAGGAACAGGTGTCCGCCGTAGTTCCACTTGTCCTTTGCAGGATCAGCGTTGGTCTTGCGGAAGAAGTATCCGATCCGGGCGTTCCAGTGGCGCTGGTCGAAGCCGTAGCCTGCGTGCCGGTCAGCAACCAGGGAGAAGATGACGTCCCAGCCCTTGTAGCTGATCTGGTTCGCGTTCTCGTCCGTCAGGGACCAGGTGTCCCACACCCAGACGTCGTCGTTCATGGCGGGGAAATCCTTGGGGATTTCCGGCATGGTGACGTCGGGGCTCATGGAGTTCTGGCCCGGAGCAACGTTGGTGTTGCTTTGTGCCATGATCTGCTTCGCGTCGGCGCGGGTCCATTTGGACGTAAAGTCGGCCGCCGGGTCGTACGCCTCCTGCGTGTGGAGGCTGGGGAGCGGGAAGCCGGGGGTGGGGGCCGGCATGGTGCTCGACGGCGGGTCGGCCGGCAGGTTGGCCTGGGCGGCCGGGGTCACCAGCAGGATGCTGCCGGCAACGCTGGCTGCGGCTGCGAGGGCTGCTGCCTGTCGCAGACGGCGGCGCGGCCGTGTTGGGGTTGAGTGCGTGTTCATGCTTGCTCTTCTCGCGGAGTGTTGGACTTCGTGGAGTGCTTATCAACTCCGGCGTCCATCGATCCGCTGAAGGCGTCTTCGAGGGACGCCATCGTTTCGAGGTGCGGCGGTCCCTTATGGGGTTCTCGCCGCGGCGGTTCCAGTACGTCGACTTACCGGAACGACTCCCACGCTAAACACGTGTGAGGCCCAAATCAAACAACATTTCACGGACGCAAAAGCACTTGTCAGACATATGTGTGCAAGCGTTTACATTTCCATTGCGCGCGCGTGCCACAGCCTGGCCGCTGGATCAAATGTTTCGAAATAAAACTGACTTATTCTGAGAATTCACTGTGCGTTTACGTGGGCTCCGTTTGACTTGACGCTCTACCATTCCTGGCCTATGCGGCAGTGCTCGGCGGGAAACTCCTTCTAAAAGTCCAATCGGTGGACGTAAAATGTGGTAGCGATTCCGGAGCACCCCTGCGAACCGGACCCCGCCTGTTGTGAGCTGGTGCTGCATGTGTGAGTTACCAAAGCGCCGTTGGCGGTCCTCCCTGACTCCATTGCGCCTCGTGCTCGCGGTCCTGGCTGTGGCAGCGATCGTGGCGGGCTGGTTGGTTCCGGATCTTTTGTCCGCCCTTCCCATTGGTGCAGGCCTGCTGACCTTCGCCGTGGCCGTCCTCATGCCCGCTATCCGGGAAATCGAGCTGGGAGCTTCCCCCAGCATCAAGCTGGCGCCTGCACTCAAAGACCGCGAGGACGAGCTCCGCAGCGTCTTCGAACGGCAGAAGGGGGACATGGAGTACTGTGCCCACTTGCTCTGCGACAACGCGGAAACTGCACGCAGCTTGCTGGAGGCGGCGTGGTCCCAGTCGACGAACGCGTGGAAGGGGCCAGTGACGCCCCAGCTGCGTGTCTACACGCTGTGCGTGTTCGTGGAACTCCTGAAGAAACACGAACACTGGCTGCAGAGCCGTGAAGGCAAGACGAAGGGGACCAAGGGACCCAAGACAAAGAACGGCAAGAGTCCATTGGCGAGGTTGTCGTACGACGAGCGGGTCGCCGTCGTGCTTCATGTCTTCGCAAACCTGACCGTTGGCGAGATTGCCGGGATGACTGATCGTCCGGCCCTGGAGGTCGGCAAATCATTGGCGGCCGCCGAAGAGAAAACCAATCGCCTGGCGTTGGAAGAAGGCCGGCCGTGAGGGACGCGCTGCGGGAGCGGTTGTTGTCCGAGGCTGCGCTTCATGCGAAGACCAACCCGGCCGACCTGGACCGTGCCTTGGGCGAAGGAATGTCCACTATCCGGCGAAGGCTGGTTCGAGCCTGGGTGGTGGTGATCGTGGCCGCCGTGCTCGTGACGGCCGGGCTGGTGGCTCTGCGCGTGCTTCTCGACAGGCAACCGGCAGTGCTGGAATCCATCGCCGTGAGCGCTCCGGCGAGCTCGCTCCACCCCGAGGCCATCCTTCAATTGTCCGCGGAAGCTACCTACAGCGATGGCTCACACAGTCCGCTGCAAGACGGCGTTGAGTGGGCCTCGGACAACCTTGCGGTGGCCGGAATCAGCGCAGACGGCAAGGCGACAGCGGTTGCGCCGGGCGTTGCCGGCCTGACAGCAACGGTCGACGGCGTCTCCGGACGCTTCGAGCTCACGGTCACCACGCCGGGAACGGCCTCGCTGAAGGCCCTGCGCATCACTCCGGGCGATGCGGAGGCCGACCCCGGAGGCAAGATACAGCTACTCGCCGAGGGAACGTACAGCGATGGGTCACTGGGGAGGCTCAACGTCACAGCTATATGGGGGTCCCGTGATCCAGGCATAGCGACCGTGGACGGCGACGGCCTGGTCACCGCTGCAGCTCCGGGCACGGCCATCATCTCCGCCTCCCAGGATGGGTTCGAAGCCACTGCACGCATCACTGTCAACACTGCACCGCCGGCCAAGATCTCCGGCCTGGCGATCGAGCCCGCCGAACTCACGATCAAGCAAGGGCAGACGCACCAAATGATCGCAGTAGCCTCGTACACGGACGGGACCACCAAACCCGAGTCCAGCGTGACCTGGTCAACGGGGAACCCCAAGGTCGCAACAATCTCCGCCTCCGGGCTCGTGACCGCGCAGGGCCTGGGGCAAGTGCTCATCGAAGCCAAGCACGTGGACGCCGATGGCACGGAATGGAAAGCGCAATCGAAGGTGACCGTGGAGCATGCGGTGATTCGCGTCGTCGTGGGTCCTGCTGGCCCGCACGCACTCGAGCCGGGCGCCACCGTCCAACTGACCGCCACCGTCACGTACAGCGACGGCAAACCCGGGAAGCCGGTCATTACTTGGGCGTCAAGCCGCCCGATCATCGCCTCTGTCAGCAATGGGTTGGTGCGGGGAGGCCCCGTGCAAGGTCAGGTGACCATCACGGCCACAGCGGACGGCGTGTCCAGCAACGGGGTAGTGGTCAGCGTTGGTCCAACGATTCCAACGCAAGGGCCGGTAAAGGGCTAGCAGGCCTTTAGAGCTTGGCGATGATCTCCGCCAGCAGCGAGGAGATACGCTTTCCTGCCGCTTGGCCGGCCTCGAGGACCTCGGCGTGGCTCAGCGGAACCGGGCTGATTCCCGCGGCAAGGTTGGTGACCAACGAGATGCCGAAGACCTCCATTCCTGCATGTCGTCCGGCGATGGCTTCCAACGCCGTGGACATCCCCACGAGGTCAGCGCCGATGCGCTTGGCGTACTGGACCTCGGCCGGCGTCTCGTAGTGGGGACCACTGAACTGGGCGTAGACACCCTCCTGCAGTGAAGGATCCACCTCGCGGGCCAGCTGCCGGACGCGTGAGGAGTAGAGGTCCGTGAGGTCCACGAAAGTGGCTCCCTCAAGCGGGGAAGTGGCCGTCAGGTTGATGTGGTCGCTGATGAGAACAGGCGTGCCCGGGGTCCAATCCTCGTTGAGGCCACCGCAGCCATTGGTGAGGACCAGCGTCTTGCAACCCGCAGCTGCGGCCGCGCGAACGCCGTGGACGACTGAGCGGACACCCTTGCCTTCGTAGTAGTGCGTCCTGGCGCCCAGGACCAGGGCGCGTTTGCCTTCCTTCGTCAGGACGGAGCGGATGGTTCCCACATGGCCCACGACGGAAGGTTGGTGGAATCCGGGAACCTCTGAGGCATTCAAGGTGGCAGTGGTTTCACCAATGAGGTCGGCAGCTTCGGCCCAGCCGGAACCGAGTACCAGCGCCACATCGTGGGACTCAACGCCAGTCTCGGCGGCAATGAAGTCCGCGGCGGCCCGGGCAGCTTCGAAAGGATCTGTGTTCATCAGCTCAGTGTTACTCACTGGTACAAGCTACCTTGCGTGCGCGGCAATTTGGTAGGGACGCGCACGACGCTCCGGGGGTGAGGCTGGGCTGACTGGCAGCCTGAGGTGCAATGAGCGAGAATTGAGGATTGTGACCACCCAAGTTGACTTCAGTTCCCCCCGTATCGCGATTCTGGGAGGTGGTCCCGGAGGATATGAAGCCGCCATGGTGGCCGCTTCCCTCGGCGCAAAAGTCACCATCATCGAGCGGGCAGGCCTTGGCGGCTCCGCCGTGCTGACCGACGTCGTGCCTTCCAAAACCCTTATTGCCACCGCCGACCTCATGACGCGCGTCGCTGAGGCGGACGAGCTGGGCGTCAAATTCGACGGTGACGGTGGCGGCTCCAAGCCCCGCGCCGATCTGAAGCACATCAACAACCGCGTCCTGGATCTGGCCCGTGGACAGTCCCACGACATCCGCGCCGGGCTGGAGCGCCTCGGCGTGGAGATCGTGATCGGTTCCGGCAAATTGCTGGACAACAACACCATTGAGGTGCTGACCCTTGAAGGCGTCCGCACCATCGACGCCGATGCCATCCTGCTGGCGGTGGGCGCACACCCGCGCGAGCTCCCCACTGCCAAGCCCGACGGCGAACGGATCCTCAACTGGGCCCAGATCTACAACCTGGACGAGCTGCCCGAGGAACTGATCGTGGTGGGCTCCGGTGTCACCGGCGCCGAGTTCGCCTCCGCCTACAACGGCCTCGGCTCCAAGGTCACACTGATTTCCAGCCGTGACCAGGTTCTCCCCGGCGAAGACACGGACGCCGCCAAACTGCTGGAAGGCGTGTTCGAGCGCCGCGGCGTGCACGTGTTGTCCCGCTCGCGCGCCAACGCAGTTGAGCGGACCGACGACGGCGTGAAGGTCACCCTGGGCGATGGATCGGTGGTCACGGGCTCGCACTGCCTGGTGTGCGTTGGTTCCATCCCCAACACCGCCGGAATCGGCCTTGAGGAAGCCGGAGTGACCTTGACGGAGTCCGGCCACATCAAAGTGGATGGCGTTTCGCGCACCACCGCCCCCAACATCTACGCTGCCGGCGACTGCACGGGCGTGTTCGCGTTGGCGTCCGTGGCCGCCATGCAGGGCAGGATCGCGGTTGCGCACTTTATGGGCGATGGCGTGAAGCCGCTCAAGCTCAACCAGGTGGCCTCGAATATCTTCACGTCCCCGGAAATTGCCTCGGTCGGCGTTTCCGAGGCCGATCTCGCCTCCGGCAAGTACCAGGGCGACGTCGTGATGCTCTCGCTGCTCAGCAATGCCCGCGCCAAGATGCGCAACACCAAGGATGGCTTCGTCAAGATCATCGCCCGCAAGGGATCCGGCACTGTGATTGGCGGCGTGGTGGTGGGGCCGAACGCTTCGGAGCTCATCTTCCCCATCTCCGTGGCCGTCACGCAGAAGCTGCACGTTGATGACGTGGCCAGCGCTTTCACCGTGTACCCGTCATTGACCGGGTCCATCTCGGAGGCTGCGCGCCGGCTGCACGTACACATGTAAGCTCATTGCTCCTGTGGCGCCCGTTTCGACGGCTGGCTGCGTGCTAGATGGTTGGAACCGTCTAACGCGCAGCGAGCCATCGAAACGGGCGTTTTACGTTCCTAGGTACGCAGCGCCGCGATGGCTTCAGCGAGGGACATGTGCAACGCCGGACCGTGGCCGGGCAGGATCACGTTGGCCTGGATGGTGCTCAGTGAGCGTGCCGCTGCGAGGGCGGTCTCCGGATCCGAGTGGTACATCCGGTGCAGCATCTGCGGGCCCGATTGTGTGCTGATCGGATGGCCACTGGCAAACGTGTCGCCTACGGCAATGGTCTGCGCACCGGGGATCAGGATCGCCGCATTGCCGGGAGTATGCCCGGGCAAGAGGATGGCTTCCGGCTGGCCAGGCAGGCTCTGGAGCCTCTCCGGGGTCCATGCCTCAGCCCGTGTTGCCGGTTCGGCTTGGAGGGCCTTTGCCTTGATGACATGGAGGAGCCAGCGGAAAACACGTGGCCGCCACGCCCGGATAATCACCTGACCGAACGTAACCTGGTGCTTCTCCTTGCCCTGCACGTGGGCGAGTTCCTCAGGGGAACACAAAATGGGCGTGCCGAACGTCCGGGAGAAATAGGCTGCGGACCCTGTGTGGTCAACATGGCCGTGGGTGATGAGCATGGCTTTGGCATCAGCTGGCTCGAGTCCAATTTGGCGGATGGACTTTAGTATCAGGTCCCTGTCCGCCGGGTACCCGCCGTCGATCAGTAAGTAGCCCCGCTCATCCGGGGACGCAGGGGCATCGCGGACAATGACCCAGTTGGATGCGGGTCCTTGGACGAAGTGGATTCCCGGAGCGGGTTCAGTGATGTTCACCCCGAAAGTCTAGGCGTGCGAGTTCGTGGGAACAGGCAAGCCCGAGCAACGAATTCGCGGGAAGCCTGCGAGCACGCAGGGAAACTTCCCACGATCCCGCAGCTTTCCCGCGAACTGAGCGAGCTACCCTAGGCAGCAGTCGCCTGGAAGTGCTTTTCGATGAGCCCCTTGATGTCCTCGTGGCATCCGCCGCAGCCCGTGCCAGCGCGGGTGGCCTTGGAGACCTCGCCAACAGTGCTGCAACCTTCCAGCACGGAATCCTCGATGCTGGCGGCGCTGACGCCGGCACACCGGCACACTGTGCGCTGGGGATCGTTGCTGGTGGCACCGGAATCCAACTGGTCCGGGCCGTCCAGGCGAAGCAGCAGGGAACGGTCCGCGGGCAGTTCTGAGGAACGTTCGAAAAGGACCACCAGTTCAGCGGCAGTCCGGGGCATGCCCACGGCCACCAAACCCTCCAGCACCCCGCCGCGGGTGGTCATCTTGACGTAGCGGCCGTGCTCGGGATCGGCCCACTGGGAGATCTGGCGGCGTGCCCGGCCAGAAGCGGCCCCGGCTTCCAGAAGCTCTTCGTCCCACGGATCGGCCTGGTTATCGCCTGCAAGGGCCAGGTTGATGCCCCGTGCTTTCAGAACCACGACGCCGGGCTTTTCCGTGGGCAGGGCTTCCAACGCATCCGCGGCTTCCTGGCCGTCTTGTGCCAGGACCACCAAATACTCAGCCAGCCACTCGGCCTGACGCCAGCCCGGGCCTACCAAGCCGGAGGGGCCGGTGGCCGTCCGGCAATCAAGGCAGGAAACGTCAGGGCAGCGGACCTCGGCACAATCGCCAATCGCGAACATGTGCGGCTCGTGGTAAGTCCTGAGGTGGTGGTCCACCAGGATCCCCGAGCCAACGGGGAGCCCACAGCCCTCGGCCAACTCGATACGGGGCCGGACTCCACAGGAGAGGACCAGCAGATCACCGTCGATCGCTGAGCCGTCCTCCAGGAGCAGGGCAGAGAAACTTCCGCCGGGGCCAGCGGTTTCCACGCCAGTAGACCTCGCGTTGCCGGCCATCCGGACGCCGCCAGCACGGAGGCTGCTCGTCAGGACGGATCCGCTGCCGCGGTCAATGCTGCGGCCCAAAGGGAAGGGGCCGTTGTGGACCACCGTCGCCTGGGCGCCTTCCTCCGCGGCGGCGAGGGCGGTTTCAAGGCCAAGCACGCCACCACCCAGGACCACCACGCGCTTACCGCCGGCGACAGCTTCACGGAGTACCGCGGCATCCCGAAGATCACGCAGGGCAGTGACACCGGCTGGAAGAACGGGGCTCGCCGGATCAGGGTTCAAACCGGTGAGGTTGGGAATGACGGGCCGGGAACCGGTGGCAAACACCAAGCGGTCGTAGTGTTCGTTGGTGCCGTCGGAGAGGACCACGTGCTGGCGTGCGCGGTCAATCCTCTTGACCTTGACACCCAACCGCACGTCAACGCCGTCGGCCTCCAGTTCAGCAGCATCAGCCATGGCCAAAGCTTCAGGGGCAGTCCGTCCGACGCCAAGTTCCGCAACCATGACGCGGTTGTATGCGGCCTCAGCTTCCTGTCCGACCACCAGCAGTTGCACGAGTCCTGTGCGGACCGCGGGAAGCAGTTCGTCCACAAGCCGCGCAGCAACCGGGCCGAATCCAACAACAACAATGCGCTCGCTCATGATGCCTCCTTGGCGTGCAGGGGCAGCCCGGATCCGGCAGACACGGCGGCTGGAGCCGCTGACACTGTGGTGGACGCTGCCCGCCGGACCCATACCCGGCTGGTCTTGAACTCCGGCATGCCGGAGATGGGATCGGTGACCGCCTCAGTGAGGCGGTTGGCGTTTTCCTGGCCCGGGAAGTGGAACGGGAGGAACACAGTGTCCGGGCGGACCGAGTTGCTAAGTTCCGCCCGGCAGAGGACCTCACCGCGCTGGTTGGTCACCGTCGCGTAGTCGCCGTCGGCAATGCCACGCGCTGCAGCCGTTCCAGGGTGGATCAGAAGCTTCGCCTGCGGCTGGGACCCCAACAGTTCGCTCACGCGGCGCGTCTGGGCACCGGACTGGTAGTGCTCCAGCAGGCGGCCAGTGGCGAGTGCCAGTGAGTCGTCCGCAAACGAACGCACCGCCCGCTTGGAAGGGGTGACCGGGACCATCACAGCCCGGCCATCAGCATGGGCGAATCCGTCGGCGAAGAGGCGCGGTGTTCCCTGGCTCCCCACGGGGTATGGCCAGTAGGCAGCTTCGCCACGATCCAGCATCGCGTAATCGATGCCGGAGTAGTCAGCCAGCCCACCGGCGGAGGCAAGCCTGAGTTCTTCAAACACTGTCTCGGGATCATCACTGAACATGGAGGGCGCCTCGAGCATTTCGGCAAGCCGAGCCATCAGCCACAGTTCGGTCCGGACACCCGGGGGAGGGGTAAGTGCCTTGCGGCGTCGGATGACGCGTCCTTCAAAGTTGGTCAGCGTCCCTTCTTCCTCGGCCCACTGCGTCACGGGCAGTACGAGGTCGGCCTCGACCGCGGTCTCGGACATGAAGAAGTCGCAGACCACCAGGAAGTCCAGGCTGCGGAGTCCCTGGGTCACCGCGTTGGTGTCCGGCGCCGAAACCACCACATTGGCGCCGTGGACGAAGAGGCAACGGACGCCGTCGGGCTTTCCAAGGGACTTGAGGAGCTCGACGGCGGGAAGGCCGGCTCCCGGGATCAGCGACTCGTCCACACCCCAGACCTTGGCGATGTGGGCGCGCGCGGCGGGGTCGGTGATTTTGCGGTAGCCGGGAAGCTGATCGGCCTTCTGGCCGTGCTCGCGGCCGCCCTGGCCATTGCCCTGGCCGGTCAGCGTGCCGTAGCCGCTGCGGGCCGAGCCCGGCAGTCCAAGTAGCAGGCTGAGGTTGATGGCCGCGGTTGCGGTGTCAGTACCGTCTACGTGCTGTTCCACTCCACGGCCGCTGAGGATGTAGCTGCCGCCATTGCGGGCGCCCTGAGCCAGGCGTCGGGCCGTCTCACGGATGAGGGTGGCCGGGACGCCGGTGATGGACTGGACGCGCTCGGGCCAGAAGGCGTTGAGGCTGCGAACCACGGCGGCATAGCCCTTGGTGTTTGCCTCGATATAGCTGGTGTCTGCCAGGCCTTCGTGGACCACAACGTGGCTGATGCCCAAAAGGAGGGCCAAATCCGTACCGGGCGTTGGCTGCAAATGGATGCCGCCGCCGTCGTCCGTGAACGCTGCCGTCGCCGAACGGCGGGGGTCCACGACGATCAGCCCACCGGCGTCGCGGGCGCCCTGAAGGTGCTGTACGAACGGCGGCATGGTCTCGGCCACGTTGGAACCGAGCATGAGGATTACGGACGCGGAGTCCAGGTCCGTGACGGGGAAGGGGAGGCCACGGTCCACGCCGAAGGCGCGATTGCCTGCCGCTGCCGCCGAAGACATGCAGAAGCGGCCGTTGTAATCGATGCGTGAGGTGCGTAGGGCCAGTCGGGCGAACTTGCCCAGCATGTACGCCTTCTCGTTGGTGAGGCCGCCGCCACCGAAAACTCCGACGGCGTCGTTTCCGAACTGCTTCTGGGTGTCCTTCACAGCCGCGGTGACCAGCATGAGCGCCTGGTCCCAGGAGATCGGCTGATGGACGCCATCGGATCCTTTGAGCATCGGTTCGGTGACGCGGCCGTTGTGACGCAACAACGACGCCGATGTCCAGCCTTTGCGGCACAGTCCGCCCCGGTTGGTGGGGAAGTCGCGCCCTGAAACTTCCAGGGGCACGGCACCTTCACCGGGCAATGCGGGTGTGGCAGGGCTTGCCGGTGCTGCGTCGGACGAGGTCGCGGGCGCTGCCCCGGCGGCCGAAGCAGCCGGGGTCAGCGTCATGGCGCACTGGAGCGCGCAGTAGGGGCAGTGGGTATCGGCGCCGTTGGGCATCTAGATGTGTCCGATCGTGTTGCGCTTCTGGGCGGGGCGGATGTAGCAGAGCCAGCAGACGGCGAGCATCAGGACGTAGGCTCCAACGAATCCGTAGAACGCCGGGGTGTAGGAGCCGCTTGCTGTATTCGATGCGTTGAGCACCTGGGGGATCACGAATCCGCCGTAGGCACCGATCGCGGAGATCAGGCCCAATGACGAGGCTGCCAGCCGAGCGGTGGCCGCACTGCTGGCACCCGAGCGGGCTGCGCGGCTGGACGTCGCGAAGATCACCGGGATCATCCGGTAGGTAGCACCGTTCCCGAAACCACTGGCCACGAAGAGCAACAGGAACAGGCTCAGGAAGAGCCAGAAGTTCTTCAGCGGGAGTGTCCAAATCATGATCAACGTGATGACGGCCATCGAAGCGAACGACGTAATGGTCATGCGGGCGCCGCCCATGCGGTCTGCCATGCGGCCACCATAGGGACGTGCAAGAGAACCGACCAGCGGGCCGAGGAAGGCCAGGGACAAAGCCACTGCGCCCAGGTGAATGGAGGAGAAGTCCGGGAAGTAGTCCTTGATCAGCTTCGGGAACACACCGGCGAAGCCGATGAAGGAACCGAACGTTCCGATGTAAAGGAATGCCATGACCCACAGGTGCGGTTCTTTGAGTGCGGCCACGGATCCAGCTACGTCACCCTTGGCGCTGGTGAGGTTGTTCATGTACTTCCACGCACCGAAAGCGGCGATCAGGATCAGCGGGATCCAGATGATGCCAGCCATGGGCAGGTTCACGGTTCCAGCTGCGAGCAGGGTGATGGCAATCGGGACAATCAACTGCGCGACGGCGGCACCAAGGTTTCCGCCCGCGGCGTTCAGACCCAGTGCCCAGCCCTTTTCGCGGGCAGGGTAGAAGAAGGTGATGTTGGCCATCGAGCTGGCGAAGTTACCTCCGCCGAAGCCAGCGAGGGCTGCAACCAGGAGCATGACGCCGAACGGCGTTTCCGGATTGGAAACACAGATCGCCAGGCCGCTGGCGGGAATCAGGAGGAGCAGTGCCGAAACGATCGTCCAGTTGCGGCCACCGAACTTCGGCACCATGAAGGTGTAGGGGATTCGCAGCGTGGCGCCTACGAGGCTGGGGATGGAGATGAGCCAGAAGATCTGGTTGGTGTCGAACTTGAAACCTGCTGCGGGGAGCTGGACGACGACGATCGACCAGAGCTGCCATACGACAAAGCCGAGGAATTCGGCGAAGATCGACCAGTACAGATTGCGCTTGGCGATGGACCGGCCTTCGGATTCCCACTGGCCCTTGTCCTCGGCATCCCAGTTGGCGATCCAGCGGCCGGGGCGGTGTTCAAGGGCGGGAACGGCGGTGGCAGTGGACTGGGTGGGGACCAGTTCTTCTGCAGTGCGGTCAACAGTCACGGAGTGCCTCCTTGGTGGGGGACGTTGTTCTTCCAAGGTAGGTTTCACGCGTTTCGCGGACCGTCGCCCTTTGTAAACGTGCTGTGACATTTCCCTATCGGCCGGGTCACCAGTGCGTGAGGCAATGGTGAGGTAATGTGGCCCGGACCACAGAGTGAGACTTTTCGACTGGTCCGCATCGTGGACTTAGTTGTCCAGTCAATGGACTGCGGGAACTATTATTGAACTCTCGAATAATCCTTCGCCGGGCAGGCTCCGAGGGGCATCGGCCGGTGTGAACGAAAGCTGCTACTACATGTCTTCGACTGCCACGTCCAAGGAAGGCGAGTCCACCAAGCCAGTGAACTCGCGGGGCAAAGTGATCTTCGCCAGCCTGATCGGCACGACGATCGAGTTCTACGACTTCTACGCCTATGCCACTGCGTCAGTGCTCGTCTTCCCCAAACTCTTCTTCCCCGATGCCACAGACATCAATGCGCTGCTCAGTGCGTTCGCCATCTTCGGTGTTGCCTTCTTCGCGCGTCCCATCGGCGCCGTCGTCTTCGGCCACTTTGGTGACAAGATCGGCCGCAAGGGCACCCTGGTTGCCTCGCTGTTGACCATGGGTATTGCAACGTTCCTGATCGGACTCCTGCCTACGGCATCCATGCAGGGGTGGGCGATCCTGGCCCCCATCATGTTGGTTATCCTGCGCTTCTTCCAGGGCCTGGCCCTGGGTGGTGAATGGTCCGGCGCAGCCTTGCTGGCCACCGAGAACGCACCGGAGGGTAAGCGCGCCATCTACGGGACGTTCCCGCAATTGGGTGCGCCTATTGGCTTCATCATCGCCAACGTGATCTTCATCTGGATGAACGTGGCACTGAGCGCCGAAGAGTTCCTTGCCTGGGGTTGGCGCGTTCCGTTCATCCTGAGTGCGGTCCTGGTCATTGTGGGTCTTTACGTTCGCCTGAAGCTGGTGGAGAGCATCTCCTTCACCAAGGTGATCGAACAGGAGAAGGTCCAGAAGCTGCCCCTCGCTGCCACCCTCAAGAGCCACTGGCGCCCCGTGGTGGCCGGTACGTTCATCATGTTCGCCACGTACGTGCTCTTCTACATCATGACCACGTTCACCTTGTCGTACGGCACCAAGCCCACCTTGGCCGGCGCCCAGGCAGCCGCTGAAAAGGCAGGCAAACCGATGACGGCAGACCAAGTTGCGGCGTTTGTTCCCGGCTTGGGCATCACCCGGTCCGACTTCCTTTGGATGCTGATTATCGGCGTCGTCTTCTTCGGTATCTTCACCGTGGTTTCGGGACCTTTGGCCGAGAAGTGGGGCCGCCGCAAGTTCCTGCTGGGCGTCACCGCCGGCATCTTCGTCTTCGGCGCGCTCTGGTTCACCATGTTTGGACCGGGCCAGGCGGCTGCGATGGTCGGCCTGATTGTGGGCTTTACCCTCATGGGCCTGACCTTTGGTCCCATGGCCGCCATCCTGCCGGAGCTCTTCCCGGCGAACGTCCGCTACACCGGCTCGGCTGTGGCCTACAACCTGTCGTCCATGATCGGAGCGGCCCCGGCATCGTTCGTCGCTATCGCCCTATGGTCGGCAGCGAACGGAAGCACCTGGCTGGTGGGCGTTTATATGGCCGTCGCTGCTGTGGTCACGTTCATTGCCCTCTGGTTGACGCGCGAGACCAAGGACACGGACTACGAGAACAACGTAGCCTAAGCAGCCCTTAACGACGTCGGCTCCGCACCAGAAGGTGCGGAGCCGACGTCGTTAAGTTTTGGTTCTTAGTCCTCGATCGTGGCGATGACAGCGCCGGCAGCCACCGTCTCACCGGCCGTGGCTGCCAAGCCGCGAACCGTGCCGGACTTGTGTGCGGTCAATGGCTGCTCCATCTTCATGGCTTCCAGCACCACGATCAGATCGCCCTCGGCCACGATATCGCCATCGGCAGCTGCCACCTTGACGATGGTGCCCTGCATCGGCGAGGTCAGTGCATCTCCACCGGCGGCAGCGGCTGCGGCTCCTGCCGAGCGGGAACGCTTCTTGGACTTGCCGGACTTGGTGCCCGAGCCGCTGGAAACAGCGGCGACGCTTGCGCCCAAACCGGACGGCAGAACGACCTCAAGCCGCTTGCCGCCAACCTCGACGACGACGCGCTGGCGCTCACCGGCGTCGGGAGTTTCCGTACCCGCGCCGCTGGCCGTCCAAGCGGGGATGTTATTGACGAACTCGGTTTCGATCCAGCGGGTGTGGACGCTGAACGGTCCCTCCACCGGGGCGAAGGCGGGGTCCGTGACAACGGCGAGGTCGAAGGGGATGACGGTGGGAATGCCTTCCACCACCATCTCCTCAAGCGCACGGCGCGAGCGCTGGAGGGCTTGCTCGCGGGTGGCGCCGGTGACGACCAGCTTGGACAGCATGGAGTCGAAATTTCCGCTGATGACGTCGCCCTGCTCAATGCCGGAGTCCACGCGGATGCCCGGGCCCGTGGGGTTCTTCAACGTGCTGACCGTGCCGGGTGCCGGCATGAAGTTGCGGCCCGGGTCTTCGCCGGTGATGCGGAACTCGAAGGAGTGGCCGCGGACCTCGGGGTCCTCGTAGCCAAGAGCTTCGCCGCGCGCAATGCGGAACTGTTCGCGGACGAGGTCGATGCCCGTGACTTCCTCGGAAACGCAGTGCTCCACCTGGAGGCGGGTGTTGACCTCGAGGAAGGAGATGGTGCCGTCCTGGCCCACCAGGAACTCGCAAGTACCGGCGCCGAGGTAGTTGGCTTCCTTCAGGATTGCCTTGGAAGACTCGTAGAGCCGCTTGTTCTGCTCCTCGCTCAGGTAGGGAGCCGGGGCTTCCTCGACGAGTTTCTGGTTGCGGCGTTGCAGTGAGCAGTCGCGGGTGGAGACAACCACAACGTTGCCGTAAGCATCCGCCAGGCACTGAGTCTCGACGTGGCGCGGGGCGTCCAGGAAGCGCTCGATGAAGCACTCGCCGCGGCCAAACGATGCGGTGGCTTCACGGACCGCCGATTCGAAGAGCTCAGGGATCTCTTCCATGGTGCGGGCAACCTTGATGCCGCGTCCGCCACCGCCGAAAGCAGCCTTAATGGCGATGGGCAGTCCGAATTCCTCGGCGAACTTCAGGATCTCGTCCGCGTCCTTGACGGGGTCGGCGGTGCCGGGAACCAGCGGGGCGCCCACCTTTTCGGCGATGTGGCGCGCCTGGACTTTGTCGCCCAAGGCAGAGATCGCCTCGGGGGAGGGGCCGATCCAGGTGATGCCGGCGTCGATCACTTTGGCAGCGAACTCTGCGTTTTCGGCGAGGAAACCGTAGCCGGGGTGGATCCCATCAGCGCCGGCCTGCTTGGCGACGTCGATGATCTTGTCCATGACGAGGTATGACTCGGCTGCGGTGTTGCCGCCAAGGGCATACGCTTCGTCGGCGAGGCGGACGTGCAGGGCGTCACGGTCCGGGTCTGCGTAGACGGCTACGGAGGCGATGCCTTCGTCCCGGGCGGCTCGGATGATGCGGACCGCGATTTCGCCGCGGTTGGCAATCAAGACCTTGGTGAGAGGGCTGGAAATGGGCTGCGCCGGGTTAGCTGACAAGTTGTTGACTCCTTCTGTCCTTGAGGAGCCTAGCGTGATTGTGAGGGTTCCGCCCATATTGATGGGGGATTCCGTGTGTGAGGAGATGTTCCTTTGTAGGGTTGCTACAAATCGCTTCTACTGGTGCGCGTCCCACAGCTCGGTGATGCCAACGTTCGCATGGACCAGCAGTTCGCGCAGGGTAGAGATGGAAAGACCGACGACGGCGTGCGGGTCACCGTCCACCTTGCGGATAAACGCGCCGCCCAAGCCATCGATGGTGAACGAGCCCGCGCAGTGCAGAGGTTCTCCGGTGGCAATGTAGGCGTCGATGTCGTTTGTGGTCATCTCGACGAAGTGAACCTCGGCACTGGACACGGAGCCCACTGTCGCTCCCGTTCCATCTGCGGGCGCATCCTCATCCTCGTCCACATCGGCGGCGGTGTCCCGGCAATCGACCAACCAGTGACCCGTATGGAGCACTCCCTTGGATCCGCTCATGCGCAGCATCCGCTCGCGGGCGACCTCCGCCGTGTAGGGCTTGCCGTGGGATTCGCCGTCGAACTCAAAGACCGAATCGCAGCCGATCACCAGGGCACCCTCGGCTTCGGGGAGTGCGGCGACGGCTTCAGCTTTTGCCCGGGCCAGGAGCAGCGCCGTGTCATGTGCATCCGTCACGCCGTAGTGCGCCTGCACCGCGTCCTCGTCCACGTCCGAGACCAGGATATCGTGCTGGATTCCCGCTTCCTTCAGCAACTTGGTGCGGGCAGGGGATTGCGAGGCAAGGATCAATCGGGTCACCGTCCCAGCCTAGTACGTCGTTCTCTCACATCCTGCCGGTTTGGGGCGGTTCCTCTATCAGTTCCTGCCGGTTTCGGGGGGATGTTCTCGCACATCGCCCAACCATGTGCCGCCCCCGACCCTCACTCGCCACGCGGCGGCCGAAGTCATAAACGCTCTGATCCAGCGCGACGCCGGGCACCACCTGATCCCGTGACATGCGGACCTGCTCATCATGAAGGCTGAAATGCCCGACGTCGGCACGCAAAGTTGAGCACCGACGTCGTCAGATCGGGGGTGGATGTGAGAGCGCGTCGGTCAGATCGGTGGTGGATGTGAGAGCGCGTCGGTCAGATCGGTGGTGGATGTGAGAGCGCGTCGGTCAGATCGGTGGTGGATGTGAGAGCGCGTCGGTCAGATCGGTGGTGGATGTGAGAGAACGTTGCTCAGATCGGGGGTGGATGTGAGAGAGGATCGGTCAGATCGGGGGTGGAGGTGAGAGAGCGTTAGTGGACCAGTTCCTCGGAACCGGCCTTCGGACGGTCGCTGCGGTTCAATTTGGCGCCTTCGACGTCAACATCCGGCAGGATGCGCTGCAACCACTTGGGCAACCACCACGCCTTCTCGCCAAGGAGGTACATGACGGCGGGAACGATGGTCATGCGGACCACGAACGCATCGATCAGCACACCAAACGCCATCGCGAAGCCCAACGGCCGGACCATGGTGAGGTGACTGAAAATGAAGCCTGAGAACACACTGACCATGATGATCGCAGCCGCCGTGACCACCGCTGCGGCGTGGCTGAAGCCGGTCCGAACAGCGTGTTTGGCGTTCTCACCATGCATAAAGGACTCCCGCATGCCCGATGTTATGAACACCTGATAGTCCATCGCGAGGCCAAACAGCACGCCGATCAGGATGATCGGCAGGAAGCTGAGGACGGCGCCCGGGTTGGCGACGTCGAAGATGGCTCCCAGCCAGCCCCACTGGTAGACGGCCACGACGGCGCCAAATGCCGCAGCCAGCGACAAAAGGAAACCACCGGTGGCGAGTAGCGGGACCACGATCGACCGGAAGACGAGCAGCAACAGGATCAGCGAAAGTCCGACGACGATCGCCAAGTACGGCGGCAGTGCAGCCCCGAGCTTTGCGGAGACGTCGATGTTGCCGGCAGTCTGACCGGTAAGGCCAATGGTCGCGCCGAGGTCCTCGCGGATTTGGTTGCCCTTGGCCCGGACATCCGAAACAACCTGGACGGTACTGGCGCTGGCGGGGCCTTCCTTGGGAATGACTTGGAAGACGGCAGTCCGCCGGTCCTCACTCAAAGCCACGGGGACTGCAGCTGTGACGTTCTCCACGTCGCGTAGCTGGTCCGCGACGTCGAACTGCTTGTTCTTGGCATCGGTTTCACTGAGGCCTTCGGGGAATTCAGCGACCACGACGATCGGCCCCGTGACGCCCTCGCCGAAGCTGTTGCGTGTGAGGTCGTACGCTTTGAAGGCTTGCGAATCGACGGGCTCGGATCCGCCGTCGGGAAGTGCCAGACGAAGCTGGGAGGCCGGCAGCGCCAAGGCGCCCAACAGCAGGACGCTGGCCACGAGGGAAAGCCAGGGGTGCCGTGTAACCAAGCCGCCCCAGCCACTGCTGCTGCGCTTCTCTTCCAGGGCCCGGTCCGCGGCTTCGTGGCCCGCCTCGGCATTGTGCTTGGCGGCCTTGGCCCATGCGCGCTTGGAGATCAGCTTGCGGCCGATCAAAGCCAGAACGGCGGGCGTCAACGTCAAAGCCACGACGACGGCGACAGCAACTGTCGCTGCGGCGGCAACACCCATCACAGCCAGGAAGGGCAGCCCCGGAACCACAAGTGCCGCCAGGGCGATGATGACGGTGAGGCCCGCGAACAGCACGGCGTTGCCTGACGTACCGGTGGCGAGGGCCGCGGATTCCTCGCCGTCCATCCCGGCCAGAAGCTGGTTGCGGTGGCGGTTGACGATGAACAGGGAGTAGTCGATGCCGACTGCAAGCCCAAGCATCAGGGCAAGCATCGGGGAGATGGAGCTCATGTTGATCACGCCAGTTAGTGCGAACGTTCCGCCGACGCCGACAGCCACGCCAATCAGTGCCATGACGAGGGGCAGGCCGGCTGCGATGAGTGTGCCGAGCATGAGGATCAGAACGAGGGCTGCCACTGCGACACCGACGATCTCCGCGACTCCGAAGATCTGTGAGACGTCCTCGGTGATTTCCTTGCTGGCGTAAGCCGTGACACCGGCCGAGGAGACCCCCTGAACAATGTCCTGAACTTGTTTGCGGACGGCGGGATCGACGGCATTGATGGAGGTCTTGAATTGGACCTGGGCGATGGCGGCCTTGTTGTCAGTGGACACGAAGCGCATCCCCTGGGAGGACTCCAGCTGGCGCTTTCCCAAGGCCAATGCCGTGGCTCCGTCGGCTGCTTCCTTGGCACCGGCGTCGAGCTTTGCTTTGTTGGCGGCGAGTTCGGCACGCTGCGGCGCGAGTTGGGCCTCGATTTGTGCTGGTGTGAGGCCTGAGGCCGCCATCTGCTGTTCCGCTCCCGCAAGCTGGGCTTCGCCCGCCTCCAGCTGGGCGCGGGCTGTGTCCAGTTGGGTTTTGCCTTCGGCAGCCTTCGCTTCGCCAGCGGCAATCTCCCCGGCGGCCTTATCCAACTGGTCCTGCGTGGTGAACGGATTCACCGTTCCCTGCACGTCCGGCATGGCTTCAAGCTTGGTGAGCGCAGTGGCTACGGCGTCCTTCTTGGCTTGGTCAAAACCGGAGTCGCCGGAGTCGAAGGCCACGCTCGCCGAGCCGCCAGACGCGTTGGGCAGGGCTTCCTTGAGCTTGTCGGCCATCCTCTGCGTTTCCGTGCCAGGGATGCTGAAGTTGTTGGACATGGTGCCGTGGAACGCGGCGGCCGAACCTCCCACGGCCACCAGGACTGCCAGCCACAGCGAGATGACCAGCCAGCGGCGGCGGTAAGAAAACTTGCCGAGACGGTAGAGGAACGAGGCCATGTCAGAACCGATCTGTGGAGGAGGGGGCGGCAGTTGCCGCTGAAAGAGTGATGTCCGACGACGGCGCGAAGCCGGCTCCCAGCAGGCCCATGGCGTCGATGAGGTGCTGGCGCAGAGCCGCCAGCGACTCGGACGATAGGTCGGGGCCGCGCTCGGCGAACCAGACCGTCATGGCCGCCTTGCCGCACGAGATGACGGATCCGGCAAGGGCATGCAGGTAAAGCTCGCTGGTGTCCGGTCCAAGTCTGCTGCGGGCCGCGTCGATAATCTGTCCCGTGCAGTGTTCCCATGCTTCGAGTTCGGAACGGGCCAGAGAACGGTTCTCCTGGGTGAGGCTGAAAAGTTCGGCCATGGGTGCTACCGACATGGGGTCAGCGAGGGCCATCAGCGCGGCCTGTGCGGATTCGAGGATCGATTCGTCCGCTGGCCTCAGCCGGAATTGCTCGAGGGCGCGATCCATGAAGCCGTCGGCCACGGAGGCCAAGGCAGCCTCGAGGCTCGCGAAGTAGTTGAAGAAGGTCCGTCGGGAAACGCCTGCGCTGGCGGTGATGTCCTCCACCGTGAAATTGCCGGGGCCGTTGCTGCGCAGAAGGTCAAGTGCTGCGGTGGCGATGGAGGCGCGGGTTGCTGCTTTGTTGAGCTCGCGCCGGGACGGGCCGCTGGGTTCGGCGGATTCCGCGACGCTAGGCTCGCTGCTGGTTGAAGTCACATACTTACACTAAGTGCAACTTTGCACTCTGCGCAATATTTCCGCGGGGGGTGTGCCCCGCGGATCTTTGCAAAATCGTGGACCAAGGAGTCTGGCCACGGGGTTGGACTCTGCTTGGAACCAAGAATCCCGTCCTTGTTCGCGAGTCCCGACTTTCAAGTTCGGGTTCTGCGAACAAGGACGGGATGGGGGACTAAGTATTCCGGCTGACTCAGAACTGGTGCGGAGGTGTGGTTTGCTGCGGGGGAGCAGGAGGAGTGTTCTGCTGCGGCTGGGCGGCCTGTTGGCCCGCGTTCTTGGTCAACAAGTACACCGACTGTCCCGTGGCGCCGGGCTCTCCCTCTCCGAGAGGCAGGACGTACACAGCCGTGCCGTAGGCGCAGACTTCCGTCCAGTTGGTCCCCATTTCGGAGGTGTCGAAGCGCATGGCGACAATTGCGTTGGCGCCGCGCTGCTGTGCTTCGTTGACCATGCGGGCCATGACTTCCTGTCGGCTTTCGTAGAGTGCCCTGGTCATTTCGGGCAGCTCGCCGCCACCGAGGGAACGGAAACCTGCAAGCATCTGCGAGCCGATATCGCGGGAACGGACAGTGAGGCCCATGACTTCGCCGAAGACGGCGTCGATTCGGTGGCCGGGTATCTCATTGGAGGTGACGATCAACATGCTCCGAGCCTATCCAGCTTTCGCCGTTAAACCGCGCAATCCCCGGGGGAGAAGTCCCCAAGGGATTGCGCGGCGCGAAAAGCCAGCAGGTGCTATGCCTTGGAAGCGGCCAGTTCGCGCGCCTCTGTCTCGGCAGCAGCAGCGTCGTTGGCGAACTCGTCAGCGAACGCGGCACCATTGCGGGGCGCGTTGTACAGCGATTCGTCCAGGATGCCCTGGCGCTTGGCGACGATTGCAGGGATGAGCGCCTGGCCTGCCACATTGACGGCCGTGCGGCCCATGTCCAGGATGGGGTCGATCGCCAGCAGGAGTCCGACGCCGGCCAACGGCAGTCCCAGGGTAGACAGGGTCAGTGTGAGCATGACGACGGCGCCGGTGGTTCCTGCTGTTGCCGCGGAACCCAGCACGGACACCAGCACAATGAGCAGGTACTGGCTGAAGTCCAGGTTGATACCGAAGAACTGGGCCACGAAGATCGCTGCGATGGCCGGGTAGATCGCCGCGCAACCGTCCATTTTGGTGGTGGCGCCCAGCGGCACGGCAAAGGAAGCGTAGCCCGAGGGGACACCGAGGTTGCGCTCGGCGACGCGCTGCGTGAGCGGCAGCGTACCGATGGAGGAACGAGAAACGAACGCCAACTGCACGGCAGGCCACACGCCGGAGAAGTACTGCTTGATGGACAGGCCGTGGACGCGGACCAGAACGGGATAGAGGACGAAGAGCACCAGTGCCAGGCCAATGTAGATGGCGGCGGTGAACTTGCCAAGGGAGCCGATGGTGTCCCAGCCGTAGATGGCAACGGCGTTACCGATCAGGCCGATAGTGCCCAGTGGAGCGATGCGGATGATCCACCACAGGACCTTCTGGATGACAGCCAATGCGGAGGCGTTGAAGGTCAGGAACGCTTCTGCCTGCTTGCCGACCTTGAGGGCAGCGATGCCGACGGCGATGGCGACCACGAGGATCTGGAGCACATTGAAGCTGACGGAGGTGCTGACCGTGGTGGCAGCGTTGGCGCTTTCGGTGACGGTGGAGCTTGCGCCGAGTCCGAGGAAGTTCTTCGGGAAGAGACCGATCAGGAATGCCCACCAGTCACCGGTTTTGCCGGCGTACTCGGCCTTCTGCGTGATCCCGGTTGCTGCACCAGGCTGCAGGAGCACACCCAGGCCGATGCCGATGAGCACCGAAACCAGCGAGGTGATGGCGAACCAAAGCAGCGTGTTCCAGGCGAGGCGGGCCGCGTTGGAGACCTGGCGAAGGTTCGCGATGGAGCTCACCACGGCGGTGAATATCAAAGGAACGACGGCGGTCTGCAGCAACGAGACGTAGCTGGAACCAATCGTTTGAAGGGTTGCGCCGAGGCCGTTGGGGGCGGTCTTGGTACTGCCGGTGTACTTGGCGATGAGGCCAAGCACGAGGCCAATGAGGAGGGCTGCGATGATCTGGACGCCGAAGGATCCTGCCCACTTGGGGAGCTGGAAGCCGTTCTTTCCAGGCGCTGAAGTGATGTTGTTTGAGGTGCTCACAGGAACACGCTAGGTGCACCCCAAATAACATAGCGAACGGACGTTTAGAAATGTTACGGGACTCTCAACTTATTCCCAACGTGAGTGTGGTGATGCTCTCAGTAGGGAAGCCGGAGGACAGACATCCGGCAGCGTGCGTCAAAGCGACGAAGGAGCAGCACGCCGAGGATGTGTGTCCTCCGGACACACCAAAGCTCAGCCCAGCAACGCCCTTCTCAGCACGTCCAAGCCCACCGAACCGATGTTCAGCGCCTTGCTGTGGAAGGACTTCAGGTCGAACCCCTCGCGGGTTTCAAGCTCGGCCCGGATCTGCTCCCAGAGCCGCTGGCCAACCTTGTAGGACGGTGCCTGCCCGGGCCAGCCGAGGTAGCGGGTGAATTCGAACTGGAGCTGGCCTTCGCTGATGTCGAGGTTGGATTTGAGGAAGTCAAAGCCTTTCTCAGGAGTCCAGGTTCCGGTACCCCAGCGTTCAGGGACGGGTAGTTCCAGGTGGACCCCGATGTCGAAAACAACGCGGGCGGCACGCATGCGCTGGCCGTCCAGCATGCCCATGTGGTCACCAGGGTCCTTGAGGTAGCCAAGTTCGAGCATGAGCTGCTCAGCGTAGAGTGCCCAGCCCTCGCCGTGTCCGGAGACCCAACAGACATTGCGGCGCCAGTTGTTGAGGAGTTCGCGGCGGTACGTGGCAGTTGCGACCTGGAGGTGGTGGCCGGGCACGCCTTCGTGGTAGACCGTGGTGGTTTCGGACCAGGTGGTGAAGGTGTCTTCGCCGGCGGGAACAGACCACCACATGCGGCCGGGCCGGGAGAAGTCGTCGGACGGGCCGGTGTAGTAGATGCCGCCTTCGTCGGTGGGTGCGATCATGCATTCGAGGGTTTTCATGACGTCCGGGATATCGAAATGGACGTCGGCGAGCTCGGATACTGCGCGGTCCGAGAGCTCCTGCATCCACGCCTTCAGGGCGTCCGTTCCTTTGATCTGGCGGGCCGGATCGTTGTTGAGGATGCTTTTGGCTTCTTCGATGCTGGCGCCGGGCTTGATCTGCGCGGCTACCTTTTCCTGTTCGCTGATGAGCCGCTCCAGCTCCTGGACGCCCCAAGCGTAGGTCTCCTCGAGGTCAACGGCCGCGCCCAGGAACGACCGGGAGGCCAGGGCATACCGTTCCTGGCCCACCGCGTCCTTTTCCGGGGCAACGGGGAGTAGCTCGTCCTGGAGGAAAGTTCCCAACGATTCGTAGGCTGATCGCGCAGCTGAGGCTCCGGCGTCGAGCTTGGTCTGCAGGTCTGCCGGAAGCGGCGAACCGGCCAGCGTGGCTCCGGCCGCCATCTTGGCGAAGAAGCCATCCTCGGCGGCGTAGCGGGCGGTCTGTTCGATGACGATCCGGACCTGACGGGCGGCGGCTACTTTGCCGGTGTCCTTTGCGGCGCGAAGAGAGGAAATGTAGCCCTCGATGGCGCCGGGAACGTTAGCGGCGCGGCCGGCGATGTGCTCCCACTGCTCCGCGGTGTCCGTTGGCATGAGGTCGAAAATGGCGCGGATATCCTGCGCGGGCGAGGCGATGTTGTTGAGGTCGGCAGCATCCCAGCCGGTTTCATGGATCTCCAGTTCCAGGCCGAGCCGCTCGCGCATTGCGTCCAGGGTGACGACGTCGGATTCGTCGGTCGGCTCCAACGCCGCCAACGATTTCAACGCCTGTCGGGCGGCCTGCGCATGGGCCTCGGCACCCGCAGGCGAGTAGTCCTGATATTCGGTTTCGTGCCCCGGCAACCCCAACGTGGTGGCGAAGCTGGGATTGAGTTCGATCAGCTTTTCCGTGTACGCGTCAGCAACGGAATCGATGGCGGTCTTGGGTCGTGCAGGCGTGTTTGCAGTAGTCACCCACAGAGCCTAACCGTGAGTCGGCTCACGTGAAAGGGTTGTTGCACTTTCTTCCCGCCGCCGGGAGAAGCGATGCTATCCGCGGCTGCGCTTCCACGCGCCCGGGCCCGGGGTGGGGTCCAGGCGCAGTTGCTGACGGCGCACCCAATGACGAACGTTCGGCTTTGCAGGTGCCGGCGTCTGGGGTACTCCCACGGAGGCGACGACGGCGGCAAGCGCAGCCAGCTCTTCAGCGGTGGGATCTCCCTTGACCACCGAGAACATCGGCGCAGCAGGCTCGGGCGTTGCCGCTGTGGAGGTTTCATCTGCCCGATGCTTTGCCGGGGTCACAGCGGGATGTTCCCGTGCTTCTTGGTGGGCAGGCTAGCCCGCTTGTCGCGGAGGGCTCGCAGGCCGCGGATTATTTGGAGGCGGGTGTCGGAGGGCGCGATGACGGCGTCGACGTAGCCCAGCTGAGCTGCCTGGTAGGGGTTGAGGAGTTCTTCCTCGTAGCCCTGGATGATCTCGGCACGCTTGGCCTCGACGTCGCCGCCGGCCTCGGCAACCGCTGCGAGATCGCGACGGTAAAGGATGTTCACTGCGCCCTGGGCGCCCATGACACCGATCTGGGCTGTGGGCCACGCGAGGTTCAGGTCCGCGCCCAGCTTCTTGGAGCCCATCACGATATACGCGCCGCCGTAGGCCTTGCGGGTGATGACGGTGAGCTTCGGCACAGTGGCTTCAGCGTAGGCATACAGGAGTTTGGCGCCTCGACGGATGATTCCCTGGAATTCCTGGTCCTTGCCCGGGAGGAACCCGGGCACGTCCACCAGCGTGATGATGGGGATGTTGAAAGCGTCGCAGTGCCGGACGAACCGGGCGGCCTTCTCGGACGCGGAGATGTCCAGGGTGCCTGCGAACTGCATGGGCTGGTTGGCGACGATGCCCACTGTGTGGCCTTCGACCCGCCCGTAGCCAATGATCACGTTGGGGGCGTAAAGCGACTGCATTTCAAGGAAGTGGGCGTCGTCCACGATCTGCTCAATAACCTTGCGCATGTCGTACGGCTGATTGGCCGAATCCGGGATCAGTCCATCCAAGGCGAGGTCGTCGTCGTCGAGTTCCAATTCCTGGTCGTGTTCTACAATCGGGGCCTCTGAGAGGTTGTTGGAAGGCAGGAAATCCAGGAGTTCGCGGACGAATTCGATGGCGTCGGCTTCGTCGGAGGCAAGGTACGTGGACGTTCCAGTGGTGGCGTTGTGCTGGCGGGCACCACCCAACGTTTCCATATCAACGTCCTCGCCCGTGACGGTCTTGATGACATCAGGGCCGGTGATGAACATGTGCGAAGTCTTGTCCACCATGACCACGTAGTCGGTCAGGGCGGGGGAGTAGGCAGCGCCGCCGGCGCATGGGCCCATGATGAGCGAGATCTGGGGGACTACACCTGACGCATGGACGTTGTTGCGGAAGATATCCGCGAACATGGCAAGGGAAGCCACGCCTTCCTGGATGCGCGCACCACCGCCGTCGTTGATGCCCACTACCGGGCAGCCATTGCGGAGGGCGAATTCCTGGACCTTGACGATCTTCTCGCCGTTGACCTGGCTCAAAGAGCCGCCGTAGACGCTGAAGTCCTGACTGTAGATGGCCACGAGACGCCCGTCTACAGTGCCGTAACCGGAGACGACGCCGTCGCCCAGGGGCTTCTTTTTCTCCATGCCGAAGGCTGTGGAGCGGTGGACGGCGAGGGCGTCGAACTCAACGAATGATTCGGGATCGACCAGGAGGTCAATGCGTTCGCGGGCAGTGTTCTTACCGCGTGCGTGTTGCTTTTCGATCGCTTCCGGGCCGGAAGGCTGCTCTGCACGGGCCTGGCGGTCGCGGAAGTCTGCAATCTTTCCCGCTGTCGTTGTCAGATCGTGGCTCATCAAGTGTCTCCGGCTCTGTAGCTGATTTTCGCTGGCGCAGTTCTGGTGCAAACAAGTAGCTGACTTAAGTAGCTTCCGTACAAAGAAAAGGCCCCGCTGGCCAGTCTAGTGACGCCATTGCCGCGAACCGCTGTAGAAACCCTACAATTTTCAGCGCCCAAGCCAAAGCTACCAGTATGTTACCCGTGAGTAACATACTTGGGTTAGAGTGTCTCCATGACTCCAAGCAACGATGCTTCCCCGGCTTCCGAAGAGACTATGCCGAAGGGCAGCACCCCTTATGCAGCCAGCGGTTCGCTCAAGGGCCGCACCATCATCATGTCCGGTGGCAGCCGTGGCATCGGATTGGCCATCGCCACGCGTGCGGCCCGCGACGGTGCCAATATCGTACTGATGGCCAAGACGGGCGAGCCCCATCCGAAACTTGAGGGGACTGTCTACACCGCTGCCGACCAACTCGTCGCCGCAGGTGGCCAGGCGCTTCCCCTCGTGGGCGATGTCCGCAATGACGACGACGTCGCCGCAGCCGTGAGTGCCGCCGTCGAGCGCTTTGGGGGAATCGACGTCGTCATCAACAACGCGTCAGCCATCGACCTCTCGCGCACGGACGCGATTGACATGAAGCGCTACGATCTCATGCAGGACATCAACGTCCGTGGAACCTTCCTGCTCTCCAAGTTGGCGCTTCCGGCACTGCGGGAATCCGGGAACGGGCACATTCTCACGCTGTCTCCACCGCTGAACCTCGATCCAAAATGGGCCGGGATGCATCTGGCCTACACCATGGCCAAGTACGGAATGAGCCTCACCACCCTGGGACTCGCCGAAGAGCTTAAGGACGACGCCGTGTCGGTCAACTCGCTCTGGCCTTGCACACTGATCGATACCGCGGCGATCCGGAACATGCCTGGTGGGCAGCAGATGGTGAAGGCCGCCCGCGGACCGGAGATCATGGCCGACGCTGCGCACGCAGTGCTGACTGGCGCCAACCTTGCCGACGGCGTCTCGGGTTCGGGGAACTTCTACACTGACGAAGAAGTCCTCAGCGCTGCTGGCGTGAAGGACTTTGCGCCATACAGCCTTGGCGCACCCGAGGACCGTCTGGTGCCAGACATCTTCCTCTAAGCGGATTCCCATGTTTCGGGCAAGTTCTGCGGGCCGCAACTGGATAGGATTCAGCTATGGATGCCGAACAGCCTGCCAGCAGCGAACCCCGCCCCACGCCCGGGGAAGACCGGCCCTCACGGGACCGTGAGGCATTGAACCGTGAGGCATTGAACCGTGAGGCGCTGCTCGAGCCTGATTTCCTGTCGGCAACCGGTATTTCCCAAATGAATATTGTCGAGTCCACGGGGTCCACCAACCAGGACCTCGTGAGGGCCGTAACCGTGGAGCCTAAAAAATGGGCTGATCTTGCCGTGTTGACCGCCGAACACCAGACGGCGGCACGCGGACGGCTGGACCGGCACTGGGAATCGCCGGAGCGCTCTGCCGTTTCAGTGTCAATGGTGCTGCGTCCCGTCACAGCCGAAGGCATGCCCGTGCCGACCCAGACCTACTCGTGGCTCTCACTGCTTGCCGCCGTTGCCCTGCGCGAAGCTTTGCAGGAAACGGCTGGTGTTACGGCAGAAATCAAATGGCCCAATGACGTCCTGGTTAATGGACGCAAGGTCGCCGGAATCCTGGCCCAGATGACGCCACTGGGTGACGGATCGGTCCCCGCCGTGATCCTGGGCGTCGGCCTCAATGTTTCGCTGAAGCAGGATGAATTGCCGGTACCAACCGCAACATCCCTGGCCTTGGAAGGGGCCACGACGACGGACCGCACCGCGCTGCTGAAGAGCTATCTTTCACGCTTCACCCGGCTTTACCGCAGCTTTTGCAACTCAGAAGGCGATCCCGCGGCAGGGTTGGCAGGCGGGCCCTCGCTGCATAAGCGCGTTGAGTCGGCAATGGTCACCTTGGGACGCGAGGTGCGCGCGCACCTGCCCGGTGATCACGAACTGGTGGGCCACGCCTCACGCTTGGACGAGCACGGCTCGCTCCTGGTGGTGGACCACGGTGGCCGGGAACATGTTGTGACGGCTGGTGATGTGGTCCATCTGCGCGCCACGGAAAGCGGTTATGCGTAAAGAGTTGCTTCCGGGGGAGCAGGTCATCACCATCACGCGGCAGCAGCCCCGCTCGCTGTTCTTGCCAACGCTGGTCTTCATCGTGGTTCCTGCCCTGGCAGCCTACGCGTGCGCGTGGATCATCAAAGGGAATCCACAGCGCCTCGCCCCATTCATTACAGTGGAATGGACGCCATGGCTTGTCGGCGCTTGTGTGGCCGTTGCTGGGCTCGTGTTGGTGGCTTACAGCCTCAAGAGGCTGTTGAAATGGCGTTCAGTCAGGTTCATCCTGACGAGCCGCCGGATAATTGCCAAGTATGGAATGTTTCGCCGCAGCGACTGGCAAGTGTCATTGATGACCGTCCGCAGCGTGGGGGTCCATCAGAACCTGCTGCAGCGGACATTGCACTCCGGGAATATATCCTTGGATACCGGGCCCTCTGGCGAAGCTGTCTTGACGGACGTGCCGGAGGTCGGAAAATTCAGGGGCTACATTCTTGACGCCATGGATGAACTGCCCAGTGCTGGAACTTTAGAGGCCAACGGTGGGATTTTTGAGGGTGAAGTCCTGTCGGACTCTGATGGGTTGCCGTGGGAACTGAGAGAAGGTGGAAGAGATGAGCGTTGAGGATCAGCAGTCCGGCGAGGACCTGGACGAGGAGTTCGACGCCGTACCCGAACCTTCAGTGGATGAGGACACGGAACCAGCGCCCGTCCAGGCGCCTGTGACCATTGGCCCGCCCACCGGCGTGATGTCCGCAGAACGCCTGGCCATCAAAGCGCTTGAGGCGAGGTTGCTTGGCGGTGAACGCAAGCTCCGCCGTCGTGAAGTTGCTGCAGGTGCCGGTGTCTCCATTCTTTCCGCGCGGAAGTTGTGGAGGGCTTTGGGCTTCCCCAATTTCGGCGACGACGACGTCGCTTTCACCGAACGTGACCAAGCAGCATTGTCCACAATTCTTGACCTCGTCCGTGCCGGGATCCTCACCGAGGAAGCCGCGATATCCGTTACCCGATCGATCGGCCAGATGACGGACCGCATGGTGGTTTGGCAGATCGAAGCACTCGTTGAAGACATGGTCCAGGAGCAGGGAATTCCCGATGCCGTGGCCCGCAAACAGCTGGTGGGTCAGCTGCCGGCGCTGGTGGATTCCCTGGAAGAGATCCTGGTCTACTCGTATCGTCGTCAACTCAATGCCGGTGTCCAGCGGCTTGCCGTGCGTGCCGAGGCGGGCTTGCAAGCCAGCGAAGAAGGGCGCGAAGGGGACGAAGACGATTCCCCCTTGCCTTTGGCCCGTGCCGTAGGGTTCGCCGATCTCGTCTCCTACACAAGCCTCTCCCGGCGCATGAACGAGAAAACGCTGGCCCAAATGGTCCAGCGCTTCGAGAACAAATGCGCCGAGATTATCTCCGTGGGCGGCGGCCGCCTGGTGAAGACCGTGGGCGACGAAGTTCTCTATATTGCCGAGACCCCGGCGGCGGGCGCTGAGATTTCCCTCGCACTGGCACAAGCCTTCACCGAAGACGAAATCCTGCCCCAGGCACGCGTGTCCATGGTGTGGGGCCGCATCCTGTCCCGGCTCGGCGACATCTATGGCCCAACCGTGAACCTTGCTGCGCGGCTGACCACCCTGGCCCAGCCCGGGACGGTGCTGGTTGACGCGATGACCGCTGCCGCACTCGGACAGGACGAACGCTTCGTGCTGGTCCCGCAAAAGTCCGAGAATGTCCGTGGTTTCGGCGAGATCCACCCCGTGATGCTGGCTCGCGGCCGCGGCAAGGGCTTGGTGCTGGACTAAACGTTCTCTCACATCCTGCGGGTTTTTGGGTGTTTTTCTCTCACATCCTGAGGGTTTTTGGGGATCGTTCTCTCACATCGCCATGGGTCCTGTTTGGGCGGCCAAGCAATTTTTGAGCGCGGGAGCCAATTAGACGACTCGTAGCGGCTCATTGCACCGGGGGCGGCCAGGCGTTCCACAGCGCGGCTAAGCCGGAAAATGAACCCCTCGTTGGCTTGATCCCACGGTGCCGGGCCGTTGACGTTACCGATGCTTGCGAAGTCAGATTTCAGCCTGCCTTCCTTCACCTCGATCTCCTCGGCGCCCTGTGAGAGAGGGATGGGGAAAGCGGTGGGGATGTGAGAGAGGGATGGGGCTGAGGCCACCCGTCACATCTGCGCAAATCGATGGACAAAACGGGTAGTCTTGGGGTTGGTTCGTGCTCGTATGGCGACAGGGTTTGCCCGTCGCCGCATAGTGGGGGAATGTGAATGGCTCTGCCTGATGTGTCCGGCAAGGGCCGTTCCACAACACGTTCCACAACGCGTTCCAAAAAACCGGGCAGTTCCAACAGGCGCCCATTCAGCCGGCCAAAGGGTCTGAGCACGGCAGCGTTCCTCGCCGCCGCAGCTGTGGTTGTCACCAGCGCCATCCTTTATCCAGGCTTCAAAACCACTGACGTAGACCTCAACGACGGCGGCGTTTGGGTGGTCAGTAAATCCAAGAACGCGGCAGGCCGGCTCAACTACCCGTCGAAGTCGTTGGACGGTGCGGTCACCCCGGCCAGCACTGACTTCGAGATTCTCCAGCAGGCCAGCGACATTTTCATCGACGACGCCAGCGGAGCCAGCATTAACCCGGTCAGTGCTGCGAACATGCGCCTCGGTGGAGACCAGAAGCTGCCTGGCGCGGCGGAAGTCAGCTTCGGCACCAAGGTATTGGCGGTCACAGATCCCTCCAAGGGCAAAGTCTGGGCTGTCTCGCCAACGTCCATCGGGGGCTTCAGCGATGAATCCCAGCCCCTGCTTGAGCAGTCCGCGGGTATCGCCTCGGTGGTGGGTGTGGACGACACCATCCACACTTTGGATCCGAAAGCAGGGAAGCTCACTGCCACGAAGGTAGACGCCGATGGCAACGCAACCGAATCGCATGTGCGGACCGATGACACCATGAAGGCCGACGGCGAAATCCAGCTTGCCGCGGTGGGCGACCAGGCGATCGTCCTCAACCAGGCCACGGGCGACATTGTCTTGCCCGGCGGAAACAAGGTGCACTTGGACGACGCCAGGGACGCCAAGCTGCAGCAGAGCGGTCCAGCAGCTGACTTCGTAGCCATTGCTACGCCCAAGGCCCTCCTTCTGCAGCCCTTGGATGGCGGAACAGCCAAAACGATCGGGGCCGACGGCCAGGGAACTCCCGCAGCACCCGTCCACTTGGGCTCCTGCACTTACGCTGCCTGGTCCGGGGCCAACAAATACGTCCGGGAATGCAGCAATGAAGCGGACAACCGTCGCGCCGACGTCCCCAAGGCGAGTGCATCGCCGTCGTACGTTTTCCGGGTCAACCGTGATCTTGTGGTGCTGAACGACGTAAACTCCGGAAACGTCTGGATGGTCAACCAGAACATGCAGCTGGTGAATAACTGGGATGACGTCATTCCGCCGCAGCAGACCTCGGACGACGCCGACAAGGACTCTGCGGACGAAGTCCAGCAGACGGTTCTCCCGGACCGCAGCAAACCCAACACGCCACCTATCGCCAAGCCGGACTCGTACGGTGTCCGGGCAGGAAAGACCACCATCCTTCCGGTCCTGGACAACGATGCCGATGCGGACGGCGACGTCCTGACGGTCGGAGTGGGGGAGCCGCTGAAGTCAGGAGCGTTGTCAGCCGTCTACGGTGGCACCGGCTTCCAGATTGCCGTGCCGGCCGGCGCTTCCGGTTCGGAAACATTCAAGTATTCGGTGGACGATGGCCGCGGTGGGTCGGGAGCTGCTGATGTAGACCTGCGAATCGTCCCTCCTGAGGAAAACAGGGCGCCCCGGCCCAAGCCGAACCGCAACAACGCGCTGGTTGTTCAGTCGGGCAAGATCGCCAGCCAGTTTGTCCTCACTGATTGGACGGACCCCGACGGCGACGACATCTTCGCCGTTGCTGCTTCCAGCAGCGACCCCGCTGACCAGGTCCGGGTCAGGCCGGACGGCCTGCTCACCTTCCAGGACTCGGGTGCGGGGCCTGGCCGAAAGACCCTCAACGTCAAAGTCTCGGATGGCACTCTCACCACGGAGGGCCAGATCAGCGTGGATGTGCGCGCTCCGGGAGCCTTGCCACCCATCGCGAATGCGGACCACGTGGTCGCTGTGGCGGGCCAGGACACGGTGATCGCCCCATTGAAGAACGACACGGACCCCCAAGGCGGCGCGCTTCGGCTTGCCCAGGCGCAGCCCGACGGCCAATCGACGGCGTTGGTCGGGCCGGACCAGCAAACGTTCACCTTCAATTCCGGTGCGGTCGGACCCCATTACGTCACGTATATGGTGACCAACGGACCGGCGAGTGCCCAGCAGTTGGTGCGCATCGACGTCGTCTCCGGAAACAGCGACGGCGCGCCGGTAGCCGTGCGCGATATCGCCCTCCTGCCCAGCGGCGGGAGCACAGTGGTTGACGTCCTCGGCAACGACTCGGATCCCGCAGGCGGCGTCCTGGTAGTGCAGTCGGTAACGGCGGCTGATGGGTTGCCGGTGAGTGTGGCCGTCCTTGACCACTCGGTGGTCAAGATCAGCGACATCCGGGCGGAAGGGCAACTGTCCCTGAAATACACGATTTCCAATGGCAAAGCTTCGGCGACGGGTGACATCTCGGTCCAGGTGGTTCCGGCGCCCACTAAGCTGCAGGCTCCGCAGGCGAAGCCCGACGAAGTGACGGTCCGGGCGGGTGACATCGTAACGATCCCCGTCCTGGAGAACGACACGGATCCCAACGGTGGCGAACTCGACCTGGACCCTGCCCTGGCCCAGCGGCCGGACGAAGCAGACGGCCGCATGTTCGTGGCCGGAAACACGCTCCGCTTTATCGCGGGGGACGAGCCCAAGACGGTCTATGCGATTTACAAGGTCAGCAACGCCTCCGGCCAAACGGACTCCCAGCAGGTCACCATCCGAATTCGTGCCCGGGACGATGCCACGAATAGCCGACCGGAGCCGCGGAACCTCACGGCCCGCGTTGTGGCGGGCATGACCGTGAAGATCCCTGTTGCGCTGGACGGCATCGACTCCGACGGCGACTCTGTCCAGCTCATCGGGATCGACAAAGCCCCGACGATGGGGACAGCTATCCTGCGGGACGGATACCTGGAGTTCACGGCCGGCGGCAAGTCTTCCGGAACGGACACTTTCAGCTACCGCGTGAAGGACCGAATCGGGGCAGAAAACACTGGCACGGTGATCGTGGGCATTGCCCCGGCTGACGTGGATAACCAGAAGCCGATCGCCGTTGACGACGCCATTGACGTCCGCCCCGGACGCGGGGTTGCAGTGAATGCGCTCAAGAACGATTCAGATCCCGACGGCGATCCCATCGGCTTGGCGTCCGCGTTCGAAGCGAATCCTGGGCTGCAGGTAGAAGCAGTTGCGGGGAAGGTAGTTCTCACGGCGCCCGGTGTGGCCGGAAACGAAAGCATCAGTTACCAGATCCAGGATGACAAGAAGGCAGAAGCCAGCGCTGTTATCCGGGTTCAAACAAGCCCGACGGCGGACCTGCACCTGCCGCTGGCACAGGACGATCACGTCACCCTGGCCGAGACACTTGGGAAGACCGCTGTAGACGTACCCGTCCTGAAGAACGATTCCGACCCCGATGGCATAGCCGAAGACCTGAAGATCTCCCTTCCTGACGGAAACCCGAACGCCCGCGTGGGTACCGCTGGAAATGTGGTGGTGACGTTGGCCCCGCAGGATCAGCTGATTCCCTATACCGTCACCGATATCGACGGCCAGACGGCAACCGCGGTGATGTGGGTTCCCGGCCAAGGCCTTCAGTACCCGATCCTCGCCAAGACCGACGTCGTGGAAGTCACCGCCGGGGATGAGCTCACGTTGGCCCTCCAGGAATACGTCAAGGTAAGGGAAGGCCGGACGCCACGCATCACCGTGGCGGACAAGATCCAGGTCCTGGGCGGAGATCCCTTGAACGTGATCGCGGGCGACGGGACGGCGCTGCGGTATGCCGCCGGATCAGATTATGTGGGTCCAGGTTCCGTGACCTTCGAAGTGACGGACGGCAATGGACCGGACGACGCCGAGGGGCTTAAGTCCACCCTCACCATCATGACGCGGGTACTCCCGGATCCGAATGCCAACCACGCCCCTACCTTCAGCGGCGCTGCGATCGATGCTCCCAAGGGCGACGCCACAGAGCTTGACCTCGCCAATCTCGCCAAGGATGTGGACGCACAGGACCAAGGCAAATTGAAGTTCGAACTCGACGGCCAACAGCCGGGCGGATTCGACGCGCGGATTGACGGCACCGTCCTCAAAGTCACCCCGGGCCCGTCCAGCAACCCCGGGGCCCGTGGTACCTTTCCACTCAAGGTCACCGACGGCCGGTCCGAGCCTGTCAGGGCTGCTGTGACAGTGACGGTGGTTTCCTCAAACCGTCCACTCCCGGCAGCCAATGATGATGTGGTGGATAAGGCCGACGCCGGGCGGTCGGAGACCATCAACGTGCTGGGGAACGATTTCAACCCCTTCAATGAATCACCACTGACCATCGTGGGAGCGGTGGTGGAAACAGGTTCCAGCTCCGGTCAGCCCGCCATCTCCGGCGACTCGATCACGGTAACGCCCGCGGACGGGTTCAAGGGCGTGTTGGTGGTCCGCTACACGGTGAAGGATAAGACCGGGGACCCCAGCCGGCAGGCCATTGGACGCGTACGAATCACGGTCCGCGACAAGCCAGACGCCCCATCTGCCCCGGTGGCGACCGACGTCCGGAGCCGCACGGCCGTGCTCAAGTGGGCGCCGCCGTCGGACAATGGCGCAGCCATCACCAAATACACGGTCAAGGCAGCCGGGTTCCAGCAGGAGTGCCCCACCACCACATGCACGCTCTCCGGCCTGACCAACAACGTCAAGTACGTCTTCACGGTCTTTGCTACCAACGAGGTGGGCGATTCTGCCGCCTCCGTCCCATCCAACGAGATCCGCCCGGACGAGAAGCCCTCGCCACCGGATGCGCCGTCGGTCAAGGCTGGGGACAAGAACCTGGCCATCACCTGGACCCCAGCGAAGACCGAGGGGTCACCGGTGAAGCATTACAACCTGGAGATCTCACCGCCACCAGCCAGCGGCATTGCGGTCAAGAACGAGGTCACCGGGCTGAGCTACACGTGGCCGGGCCTGACCAACGGCGTGAAGTACAAAGTCCGCGCGCAGGCTGTCAACGAACTCGGCCCTTCCGACTGGAGCCTGTACTCCGTGGAAGACCACCCAGCCGGGCTGCCCGGCGCCCCGGCGGCGCCCAGCACCGCCGTCGTATCTTCTGTTGGCACGCAGAACCAGCTCCGCGCCGATTGGTCTGAACCGGACATCAACGGCGATCCCATCAAGAACTACTACGTCACGATGAGTGGTGGTGGCGGAGCAGCGCAGTCACAAACCGTACCCGGCAACGTGCGCAGTGCCACCTTCACCGCCAGCAACTCCGAGGCCGGTTACACGTTCACCGTGCAGGCCGAGAATAAAGCGGGCAAGGGCGGAGTCAGTGCCGCGTCAGCACCGCGCCGCGCCACGGGCAAGCTCGGAACCGTAGGAAATGTCAGCGCCACACCCGCCAACACAGGGGGCGCAGGCACCCAGCTCACCATCAACTTCAACCCGCTGACTGCTGCGCAACGCAACGGCTCAAGCGCGAATGAAGTCAGCTACACCTATACGGCGAGTACCGGCCAGTCAGGGGCTATCCAGCCGGGCCAGACCGTGGGCGGCTTCGCCAACGGCCAGGCAAGCAGCGTCACCATCACCGCACATTCCTCGGTGGCGCCCAGCTCGGATGCGAGTGCCCCTGCAACGGCTACGCCCTATGGATCTCCGGGCACGCCTTCTGCATCTGGAACCAACGGTGAGCTGAACAACCAGTCCGTAACGCTTAGCTGGGCCTCGCCCCCGCCGTCCAGCAACGACGTCAAGACCACAAAGATCAGGATCGACAACGGTGCCTGGGAAACGGTTGCGGCTTCCGGAAGCAGGACGATCAATACCGGCGGCTGGGAGCAAACCCGCACCATTTATGTCCAGACGTTCAATTCCCTGGGGACGCCAGGGCCGCAAGTCAGCGCAAGTGCCACATCGGGCCGGCAGGGCGTCTGGGAGGGCGTTCTGAACACCTCGGTGGTTCAGCGTTCCTGCACCTACACGTTGGGCGGAGACAACTACCGGCCAACGCCCTACTTTGACTGCGATGGCGTGAATGCCAACCTGCCGCCGTGGGAATACCCCGGGCAGAAGATGGTGGTGAAGTGCTACATCGTCCAAGGCGACCAGTCCGACCAAATGTTCACCTGGTGGAGGATCGAAGACGGTTCGGACAGGAACGTGGGCCGCTACATCATCTCCTTCCACACCACGGTGGGTGAGCCTGGCCGGGTAGGCGCGCCGCAATGCTAGCCGCCGTCCACGCGAGGGGAGTTCTCCCCATCGCCGCGTCCCCGGGGAAGGCCATAGGCTGTCAAAGCCAATGGAGAGTCCAATCTCGGGTTCCCTTGGCTCCTCGTCCGGTGCGTGGGATAGTCTTAGGGACTGAAAATTCCGCCGCCGTATGGGGGTACTGCGGAATGCAAGGCTGCTGGCACATGCCGGTTGGTCTGGACGCCGCCTGGGGGCGGCTGTACAACAAGGGAATTTTGGGGCTGTGACATCTTTCTTCGGCAAGCTGGGGCTGAAAAAGCGTCGAAACAGGAAACTCGTATCTGCCACTGCTGTGACTGCGGCCGGCGCCTTGCTGGTAGCGGGCGCAGTCCTCTATCCGGGGTTCAAGACGGCCGAGGTCGATCTAAACGACGGCGGCGTGTGGGTTGTGAGCAAGACCAAGAACGCCGTGGGACGGTTGAATTATCCCTCCCGGGTTCTTGATGGAGCCGTGACACCGGCAACCACCACCTTCGATGTCCTGCAGCATGACGGCAATGTTTTTGTGGACGATGAGTCCGGCTCCACCATCAACCAGGTCTCTGCGGCGAACCTGAAGTTGGGTGGCGACAAGCAACTGCCCTCGTCCTCGCAGGTCAGCTACGGTTCCAGCGTCCTCTCGGTCACGGACCCCGCCCGTGGAAAGGTGTGGGCACTTTCGCCGTCCACCGTGAACGGCTTCGATGAAGAATCCACCGAACCAGTCCTCACGGGCTTGCAGAACATGGTGTCAGCCGTCGGACAGGACAACCGCATTTACACGGCGGACCCGGGCAAGGGCGAAATCACCATCACCACCGTGGACGCCAATGGCGAACGGGCTGCCTCGGAAGTAACCAAGGTGGACGAGCTCAAGGGCGCCGGCGATCTGCAGATTGCGGTTGTGGGCGACAAGCCGGTAGTGCTGGATGCCGCATCCGGAAACCTCTTCCTCCCCGGTGGCCGCAAGCTCCAGCTACAGGACGCCCGGGAAGCCAAGCTCCAGCAGAGCAGCGAAGACAGCGGATATGTAGCCATCGCTACGCGCAAAGCCCTCCTGAAGCAGCCTTTGGACGGGTCCACGGCAGCCACGGTCAACGTGGACGGAGAGGGAGTTCCCGCCGCGCCCGTGCAGGTCAGCAAATGTGTTCACGCAGCGTGGGCCGGGGCCAATAAGTATGTCCGCGATTGCGATAACGACGCAGACGATAAGAAAAACGATGTCCCCAAGGCCAGCGCATCGCCCAGCTACGTCTTCCGCGTGAACCGGGACCTCGTAGTCCTCAACGACATCAACTCCGGCAGCGTCTGGCTGGTCAACCAGAACATGCAACTCGTGAACAACTGGGACGATGTTGTCCCGCCAAAGAATCAATCCGATGACCAAGACCAGGAATCCGCAGACAACAACACCATCAACGTCCTACCGGACCGTACCAAGCCGAACCGCCCGCCGGAGACCAAACCCGATGAGTTCGGCGTACGTCCCGGCCGTACTTCCGTCCTGAGCGTCCTGGACAACGATTCAGATCCCGACGGCGATGTGCTCACCGCCTCGGTTGGCGCCAACGGCCCCAAATCGGGTGCGCTGGAGAACATTTACGGGGGCTCAGCTTTCCAGATCAAGGTCCCTCCCACCGCGAAGCCCGGCACGGAGGTCTTCGACTACAACGCCGCGGACGGCCGTGGCCTGTCCGCCGGTGGCAAGGTGACGCTGCACGTCGTGGCACCGGAAGAGAACAAGCCTCCACTGTTCAAGCGTGCCGAGCCCACTACGATGCTCGTGGAGCAGGGCAAATCCGTTAGCCAAAACATCCTTACCGACTGGATGGATCCCGACGGCGACGACCTCGTCCTGCTGGACGCCAAGGCTGACAATGACCAAGACCAGGTCAAGGTCCGCCGGGACGGGTTGCTCACGTACCAGGATTCCGGCGCAGCGCCGGGGAAAAAGAACGTCACCATCACCGTCTGGGACGGCCGCGCCACCACCACGGGCAAGGTGGTGGTGAACGTGCAGCCGCCGGGAGCCCTCGCACCGGTGGTCAACGCGGACCACGTCACAGCAGTGGTGGGCCAGGACCTGGTCATTTCCCCGTTGAAGAATGACGTCGACCCCAACGGCGGCGCCTTGCGCGTGGCCCATGTTGAGGCTGCCGGCCCGGCAGAGCTGGGCCCGGTCACCGACGGCGGAACCTTCACGTTCCGCAGCAACACCCCGGGCCCTGTGTATTTGAGCTACATCGCCAGCAACGGACCACAAAGCAGCCAGGGCTTGATTCGCGTGGACGTGGAGTCCGGCAAGGACGCCGGAGCGCCGGTTGCCGTCCACGACGTCGCCTTGCTGCCTGTGGGTGGAAGCGTGTTGGTTGATCCGTTGGCCAACGACTCCGATCCTTCCGGCGGAGTCCTCGTCCTCCAGTCGGTTACGGTGCCCGATGGCTCCTCGGCATCGGTCAGTGTGATCGACCACAGCGTCCTTCGCGTCACTGACGTCCTCGGAGCCAAGGAACCTTTTGTGTTCAGCTATACCATGTCCAACGGCCGCGCCTCGGCCACCGGAACCGTGGGCGTCGTCCCGGTGCCGGCCCCCGCCGTCGTCGAGGCTCCCCAGCCAAAACCCGACGAAGTGAACGTACGCGTCAACGACGTCGTCACCATTCCTGTCCTGGACAACGACACACATCCGCAGGGTGAAAAGCTCTCTGTTGATCCGGTGTTGGCCCAGCCCATTGCCGAAGGAGACGGCAAGGCGTTCGTTTCCGAAGACACGCTCCGCTTTATCGCAGGTCCTGTTCCCAAGACCGTGCGCGCCATCTACAACGCCGTGGATCCACAGGGGCAGAAAAGCGCCGCTGCAGTGACCATCCATATCCTCCCGTTGGAAGGCGCCCAGAATTCGCGGCCACAGCCCAAGAACCTGACGGCGCGGGTGGTGGCTGGCGGCAGCGTCCGCATTCCGGTTCCGTTGGATGGCATTGACCCCGACGGCGACTCGGTTCAGCTCACCGGCATTGACAGCACACCCAGCATGGGAACCGCGACGGCGGGTAGCAACTTCATCGATTTCGTCGGCGCAGGCGACGGTGCGGGTACCGATACGTTCCGGTACAAAGTGATTGACCGCCAAGGAGCAGTTAACACGGGAACTGTCACAGTCGGGGTGGCGCCGCGTGGTGAAGACAACCAGAAGCCGGCACCGGTGGATGACGAAGTCAAGGTCAGGCCAGGCCGGCAGATCGCGGTGGATGCCACTGCCAACGACACTGATCCGGATGGTGATCTGATCCGGATCGTGGCCGATGGCATCGAAGCTGACCCCGGCTTGGACGCCCATGTGAGCAAGACCAGTGGCCGCATCCTTATTACTGCGCCTGCTGCCGAAGGCACGGTGAACGTCCGCTATTCTGTCGCCGACGACCGCGACGCAGTGGGCCAGGCCAGCATCCGGGTGATCGTCAAGAACGATATCCCCCTGCAGGCGCCCATTGCCCGCGACGACCGCGTGACGTCGGCCCAGACTCTCGGGAAGACGGCCGTGGACGTGCCCGTCCTGAAGAACGACGAAGACCCCGATGGTGTGGGGGAGAACCTCAAGATCAGTACTGGGTTGGAGACGGCACGGCCCGGTTCTGAGGGCAACGTCATCGTTGACCTCACGGAGCAGCCGCAACTGGTGCCCTACACCGTGGAGGACGTGGACGGACAGAAGTCCACGGCCATCATCTGGGTGCCGGGCATCGGGCAGCAGGTTCCCACATTGGCAAAGGATGAGGTGGTGGAGCTGGTATCGGGCCAGTCCGTCACCGTAAATTTGGCCGACTGGGTCAAGGTCCGTGATGGACGTTCCCCCCGCCTCACCCAGGCGGACCGCATCAAGCTCATCGGGGCTGACGGCAGCGATCCTATTGCCAACGGTGGCACTGCAATCAAGTACACCGCAGGCGCGGAATACGTGGGCCCGGGATCCATCAGCTTTGAAGTCACGGATGGAACCGGTCCTGATGATCCCAACGGCTTGAAGTCCACGCTCAGCATCCGCACCAAGGTGCTTCCGGATCCCAATAAGAACAATCCGCCCACGCTGCTAGGCAGCCAGGTTGAGGTTCCCAAGGGCGACTCGGCGAGCCTGGACCTGGAGAAGCTGACCTCGGATCCCGATGCCGACGACGTCCAGAACATGGGCTACGAGCTGGTGGGCGCGGCGCCAGGCGGTTTCCGGGTGAACATCGACGGCAAGACACTCAAGGTGTCCGCTGACGATTCGGTGCAGATCGGCCAGAGCGGCACAGTCCAGGTGAAAGCCAAGGACCGCCGCGGACTGGAAGCCCTCGCTACCTACAAGCTCTCCCTGTCGGCATCCAACCGGCCCAAACCTGTGGCCAATGATGATGTGGAACCCGATGCCCAATCGGGCAAACCGGTCACAGTGAATGCGCTGGCCAACGATTCGAACCCGTTCCCCGATACGCCGCTGAAGATCGTCTCGGCCGTGACTGAAACTGGCCAGGGTACGGCGGATTCCAGTGGTGGAAACGTGACAGTGACGCCCGCAACGGGCTTCACCGGAACAATGGTTGTGGCATACACAGTGCAGGACAAGACCGGGGAGCTCTCGCGGTACGCCACGGCACGCATCCGGCTCACGGTGAAGGACAAGCCGGCTGCTCCCACGACCCCGCTTGCGCAGAGTGTCGGCGACCAGACAGCCTTGCTGACCTGGAATGCCCCTGCCGACCGTGGTTCGCCCATCACCAAATACACGGTGTACGGCGAAGGCGGCTTCAAACAGGACTGCCCAGCCAACACCTGCACGCTGACGGGTCTGACCAACAACGCGAAGTACCACTTCGCAGTGACGGCCACCAATGCCATCAATGAGTCCGATCGCTCGCCGGTGTCCGCGGAGGTTCGACCCGACGTCAAACCGGACACCCCCGTGGCACCGACGCTCAAGTTCGGGGACAAGCAGTTGTCCGTAGCCTGGGTCCCGCCAGCCAGTAAGGGCTCGCCCGTCAAGTCCTACGATCTTGAGATCTCCCCGGCTCCTGCGGGCCAGAATCCCCAGATCCAGAACCTCACCGGTGCAAGCTACGTCTGGAAAGGCCTGACGAACGGCGTTGCCTACAAGGTCCGTGTCCTGGCAAGAAACGACGCCAAAGAACCCTCGGAATGGAGTCCTTACTCCGCCGCGGAAACTCCGGCTGGGGTCCCGGCAACACCGGCTGCTCCTTCGGTGTCCGGCGCAGGATCGGTTGGCAGCCAGAGCCAGCTGAAGGTCAGCTGGGTAGCACCCAACAATAATGGCGACCCCGTGTCTGCCTACACGCTGACCACCTACCGGGGTGGCGCCGTCGTGGGTTCCCAGTCTGTAGCCGCGACATCGCAGAATGTCACCGTGGCAAACGCTGAAGCTGACTACACCTTTACGGTTTCGGCTACCAACAAGGCCGGTGTCAGCGGAGTCAGCCAGCAGTCGGCTGCTATTCGTGCTGCGGGCAAACCCGGCACGGTAGGAAGCGGTTCGGTCACCGCAACCGGCACCAGTGGACAGCTCCGGGTGGCATTTACGCCGCTGACCGCCGCGGAACGCAATGGTTCGCAGGACAACGAAATCACCTACCGCTGGCAGACCGCCTACGGTTCGGGTCCGATTGGCCGTGGCGGCGGAGACATCGGCGGCCAGCCAAACGGCACCAACGTGGTGGTCAACATCATTGCCACTTCAGTGAAGAACGGCATGTCCGGTGATGCCAAGGCAATCGGCACGGGGAACCCCTATGGGCCTCCGAACGCGCCGAACGTCAACGGTGGAAAGTCCGCCAAGGGCGATGGCCAGGTGCACTGGACGTGGAACAACCCATCCATGAACGGCCGGCCCCTGGATCACTACGAGGTCAGCCTGGACGGTGGCGGCTGGAACGGCGTGGGTAAGGCCACGAGCTTTGATGCCTCCGGTGGTGGATGGAACAACACACGCAACCTGAAGGTCAGGGCAGTGACTGTTGTGGCCGGACCGGCCGGCAGCGCCAACTCCACCAGCGGCGACGACCCCACCCCACCGCCGCCAGCGTCACAGATCCAGGTGGACGCCAGCAGTGTCCGCACCTGCCCGGGCAAGCCCGGTCTGCCGGACTCCTACACTCCGGGCAGCCCTGCCAGTTGCGGCGTCGGCTGGGTGGAGCGCTCCTGGGGCAAGATCACCATCAATTGCACCAAAGACATCTACGGCAACGGCACCCCTTGGTACCGGCTACAGGGCACTGCCAAGGACGGCTGGTTCGTCAAGTCCACCACGGTGGATCTCTACGGACCCCGGCCAGGCGGTTGCTGAATTGCCCACCACACATCATCCCAACCCGTCATACCCAGATAAGGACTGAACCCAATGACCATGACAAACGAGCAGGCCGCGTGGTTTGCAGAAACGTTCGAGAAGCTCGTTGCCAACGTGGGCCAGGCCGTTCTGGGCAAGGACCACGTGATCCGGCTCACCTTCACGGCGATGCTGGCTGAAGGCCACGTCCTGTTTGAAGATGCGCCGGGTACTGGCAAGACCTCCCTTGCCCGTGCCTTGGCCGCGACAGTCCAGGGTTCCCACAACCGCATCCAGTTCACTCCGGACCTCCTGCCTTCGGACGTCACGGGTGTGACCATCTATGACCAGAAGACCCAGAAGTTCGAGTTCCACAAGGGCCCGGTCTTCAACAACATTGTCCTGGCCGATGAGATCAACCGTGCCTCGCCGAAGACCCAGTCGGCGTTGCTGGAGGTCATGGAAGAATCGCGCGTCACCGTGGATGGCACCACGTACGAGGCAGGCCGTCCGTTCATGGTCCTGGCTACGCAGAACCCGATTGAACAGGCCGGTACCTATCGCCTGCCTGAGGCGCAGCTGGACCGATTCCTGATCAAAACGTCCATCGGCTACCCGGACCACGCCTCCACTGTAAGGCTCCTGGGAGGGGCCAACTTGAAGGACCGTTCCAAGGACCTCACTGCCATCATCACCACCCAGGCCGTGGCTGACATGGCGGACCTCGCCGCCACCACCCACGTGGACACTGCAGTGCTGGAATACATTTCACGGCTCTGCGAAGAGACGCGCAACGCTTCCGAGACCCGCCTTGGCGTCTCGGTCCGTGGTGCCTTGGCCATGGTTCGCGCCGCGAAAGTTTGGGCAGCCGGACAGGGACGCAACTTTGTCCTTCCGGATGACATCAAGGAACTTGCCCCCGTGGTCTGGACGCACCGTTTGGTGATGGATCCCGAGGCCGAATTCTCCGGCGCGACGCCGGAGGTCGTGCTCACGCGTGTCCTGGCCGACGTCGCCGCCCCGCAGCAACGCGCGAGCGCATAGGGCTGTGCGAACGCTTAACAAAGTAGTCGGTGCCTGGCAGCGCAAGCCCGGCATCCAGAAACCCGGCAAACTCCATCCCTCGGCCGTATGGGCTGAAGCTGTGGGAACGGCGGGCGAGTTTGTCGCGCCGGCATGGGCCAAGGTGCGGGAGCTGTGGCTTCGCTTCGCCTGGCCTGTCCTTTCCGTGGTGAGCGTGCTCGGCTGGGTGGTCCTTGCTGCGGCTATTGGGCTGTGGATCGCCGGGCAGGCCTGGGGGTGGCAAGAGACGAAGTCTGCCGCGATGGTTGCTTTCCTGCTGTTTGTGTTGGCCGTGGGCTTCATCGTGGGCCGCTCGGCTTACGGCGTTGTCCTGGATCTGGCCCGAACCCGCGTGGCGGTGGGGGACGACGCAGTGGGCAGCATCGCCGTGTCCAATGCTTCGGCCAGGCCGCTGTTGCCTGCCGCGTTGGAGTTGCCGGTGGGCGCCGCGACCGCTATCTTCCACTTGCCCCGCATGAAGCCGGCCCAGGTACATGAGGACCTTTTCACCATTCCGACGGCGCGGCGCGCTGTGATTGTTGTCGGTCCCGTACGATCCGTGCGTGCTGACCCGCTCCATCTACTGCGGCGGCGCGTGCTCTGGACTGAGCCGGTGGACCTTTTCGTCCACCCACGCACGGTACCGTTGGGAGGCTCGGCTGCCGGCTTCATCCGAGACCTTGAAGGCATGCCCACCACGGAACTTTCCAGTGCCGATGTGTCCTTTCACGCACTGCGCGACTACGTTCCCGGGGACGATCGCCGTCACATTCACTGGAAGACCACGGCCCGCACCAACAAACTTATGGTCCGGCAGTTCGAGGAAACGCGCCGAGCGCACCTGGCTATTTCGCTCTCCATCAACACCGACGAGTACGATTCCGAATCCGAATTCGAAATGGCCATTTCCGTTGCCGCCTCCATCGGCCGACAAGCCATCCGGGAGCAGCGTGAGCTGGACGTCCTGACGCAAAAGGGACCGCTCCGCTGTGAAACTGGCCGCAACCTGCTGGACGACATGACCAGGATTGTGGGGGCACCCCTACGGAAGACCGCCGTCGACCTCGCCCGGAACCTCTCGGACACCGTTCCCAACGCATCCGTGGTGTTTTTCGTGGTGGGGAGCCATGTTACGGCCACGCAGCTTCGCACCGCGGCGGCGTCCGTTCCGCCGGGTGTCCGCAGCCTGGCCGTCCGCGTCCAACCCGGAGCGGCGCCGTCGCGGGCCAACATTGCAGACCTGACGGTCCTCACCGTTGGCGACCTCGATGACCTGGCAATCGTGCTGAGAAAGGCGGCAGCATGAGCACCGCACCAAATCTTCGCGCACGCCGCAGGGACACCAGCGGCGCCAGGCGCGCCAGCGCTGGCTCGGTCTTCGCCGATGGCCGACCCCTTTGGCATTTTGCCGTGGACTGCGGCGCCTTGGTGGTCCTGCTGTTCCTGGGCGTGCTTGGCTTCAGCCTGAGCTTCGGTGGCGATCCGCATTACATCATCGCGGGCCTGGGCGGCATTTTCCTGGGACTCGGCATCGCGATCCTGAACGCGCACCTTCGCTTGGGACTGCTGATCACCACCGCACTGGGTTTCGGCGCGTACATGCTGTTCGGTTCGGCACTGGCAGTGCCCGACTCAGCCGTCCTCGGGTTCCTGCCGAGCCTGGACTCGCTGCGGATCTTGCTGCTGGGGATCGTCTTTGCGTGGAAGGACATGCTCACGGTGGGCGTGCCCGTGGGCACGGCCAACGGCATGCTCATTGTGCCGTTCCTCAGCTCGCTGATCACAGCACTGGCTGCGGGCTTGTTGACCTGGCGTCTGAAGAGCCCGTATTGGCCGCTGTTGCCGGTGCTGGTCCTTTTCGTCACCGGCATCGCCTTCAGTACCAGCGCGGGCTTCCTAAATGTGGAGCGCGGCGTGTCCTTGACCATTGTCTCGATTGTCTGGGCGACGTTCCGCCGTGACGCACTCCGGCAGAGCAGCACCAAGACCGTTTCGGCCAACAGGGCTGAGTCCGACGCCGGTGCGGCCCGCCGCGGGAAGCTTCGCCGCCTGGGGACTGCTGCTGCCGTGGTGGTCGCCGCCGTCGGGATCACCGCAGTCGCTTCGCCTTTGGTGACCGCCAGCGACGACCGGAAGGTACTGCGCAACACGATCGTTCCGCCGTTCGACCCCCGCGACTACATCACGCCGCTTGCGAGCTTCCGGAATTTCGTGAAGGACGAGAAAGACCACACGCTGTTCACTGTGAAGGGCCTACCCAAGGACGCACGCGTGCGACTCGCGGCGCTGGATGCCTTTAACGGCCTGAACTACACCATGGATCCCAACAGTTCCGGCAACTTCAGCAAGGTGGGTGATGCCCGTTCGCTGAACACGCTGGCCGATACGGGAAGCCCCGTAGCCGGAACCAATTACACGCTGGAAATCAACATCGAGGACTACCAGGGATACTTTGTCCCGGGAGGCCGCCACACCACAGGTATGAGCTTCCTGGAGAGCTCCGGGGCGGCGTCGGGACTGTACTTCAACGCCGGCACCGATACCGCAGTGACCACCAAGGGCCTGGCAAAGGGCGACAACTACACGGTCCAGGTTTCTGATCCGGGAACTCTTGAACATGGCCAGCTGACGCAGTACGACTTCGCCAAGCTCACGTTGCCCGAGGCCCAGGAAGTACCGCCGATCGTCGCCTCGCAGGCGAACGAGCTCTCGGCTGACGCTCCCACGGCAATCGACCGTGTTCGGCAGATCGAAGCCCACTTCCAGAAGAGCGGGGCGTTCAGTAACGGCCTCGTGGCTGACGGCCAGTTGCCGAGTTTGCCTGGTCACAGTGCAGCACGCGTTCGCAGCCTGCTCTCCGCCAAGCAAATGCTGGGCGATGACGAACAATACGCTGCGGCTATGTCGCTCATGCTGCGTCACCTCGGCATCCCTTCGCGCGTCGTCATGGGGTTCTATCCCGATCCCAAGAGCCCGGAAAACGGTGCAGGGGACGTCAAGATCACGGGCAAGGACGTGCACGCCTGGGTGGAAGTGGCCTTCGACCGCGTCGGCTGGGTGTCGTTCGATCCCACCCCGCCCAAGGACAACGTGCCCATCCCGCCGGACCCCGAGAACAAGTCCAAGCCCAAGCCGCAGGTGCTGCAGCCGCCGCCCCCGCCGCAGGAGCCCGCGGACCTCCCGCCGGACTCCACCCCGGATGCCTTGGATGCTGACGAGAAGAAAAACAACCCGTGGCTGTTCTGGGGGCCGCTGCTGGCCGCGATCGGCGTGGCAATGATTCCGCTCGGAATTCTCGCCGTGCCGCTCCTGCTGATCCTTCTGCTTAAATCACGACGCCGGAAGGCACGTTTTCGTGATGGCCACCCCGCCCAGCGGGTGGGCGGTGGGTGGAACGAAGTGTTGAGCCTTGCCACCGACATGGGCGCCTCGATAGACAACAAGTCCACGCGGCGGGAATCGGCCACCGTCATCGCGGAGGCATTCCCGGTGACCGGAACTACCACCACGATGCTGGCGCACAGGGCTGACGCCGCAGTCTTCGGAGCGGGTCAACCCAGCGAGGAAGAAGTCAAGGAGTACTGGGAAATCGTGGATTCCTCGCTTGAGGACATCACCGGAAGCGTTGGTTTCTGGAAGAGGCAGCAGGCCAGGTTCTCGCCTAGATCGTTGCTTTCCGATGGCAGGGCCGCGCTGCGCCGACGGGAACAGACACCCCCGGACCCCACGAAGGGTGGCAAGTTCACCGCCGGCAACCTGTTCAAGAAGAAGGGCAGCATTGATGAGTAGTGAAGCTGAGCTGTGCCCGGCCTGCAAACACCCGGTGCGTCCCGGCGCAGCTTTTTGTACTCATTGTGGATCGCCGCTGACCAATCGTGGAGCCCGGAAGGAACGCAACGTCAACCGTGCCCAGGCTGCCGCCCTCGACTTCGCAACCCGGCAAGGCCTGCCCGATGCCGGTAGTATCTCGGTAGTGCCGGCGTCAACAGCACCGATGCAGCCGGGACGTGAAGCAGCTGCAAACGTACATCCGGGGCCAGGGGGAGGGACCACAATGACTACACAGCTCGACCTGGTACCGGCATCCGCGGGAAAACGCCTCGGTGCGGCAGTGCTGGACTGGTTGGGACCTGTGGCCGTCCTGGCGACCACCTTCGCACTTGGCATCGCGGGCATCACCCAAACCCGGCGGAACGGCTTTATCGTCTACGACACCGCTCTGCTGGTCCTGTTGGGGAGCATCGGCCTCGGTGTCACGGTCGTGTACGTGTTTGTACTTCTTGGAATCGAAGCCCGGTCTGGAAACACCATTGGTAATCAACTGATGGGCATCAGAAGTGCCGATGCCGACGGCTACGCTCCGGGCGGGGGTGTGGTCTTTGTCCGTGGCATTCTCACGGGCGGGCTCCTCCTGCTGGGGGCAATCCTCGGCGCCGTGCTGTTGGGGCTTGGGTTGCTTGGATTGGTCCTGTGGATCGCCCTCCCGCTCATGGTCCTAGGTGTGGTTTGGGCCGTCCTGGTGGTTGTTTCCAATGCCTGGGACAAGAACGGCAAGCTGCGTGGCTGGCATGACAAAGCTGCGAAGTCCTTGGTGTTCGATGTCCACGCAGGCCGCAACCCGGTTGCTACTGGAGGGATCCAGGGGCCTTACAGTTTCGCGCCCGTCGAGCTACCGCCCGTGCAGCCAGTGGTGTCACCCATGCCGTCAATGTCCAGGGCATCAGCAACGTCCGGCGCACCAGCAACGGCAAACCCTGTTCCAGCACCCACCCCAGCCCCAATGCCAACAGCGCAACCTTCCCACAATCCCAACCAGTGGCGTCCTCCTGCTGCCCCGCGTCCTGGGACTCACTCACAGCAGGCTCCGGCAGGGACGGCGCAGGCGGTTCAGCAGCCAGATCCTGTTGCCCCTGCGCACCCGGACGATGACGTGGAGAGGACGCAGATGCGGCCCGGAACTGCCCGGGCGGAGGCCGTGCTGCGGATCCGTGTTGACGACGGCCAGAATGTGGAACTCGGTGGAACCGTCCTGGTTGGCCGCAATCCGGCACCCCAGCCTGGGGAAGCTGCCGAGCAGTTGCTGGCCGTTTCGGATCCAGGAAGGTCCATCTCCAAGACCCACTTGCATCTCCGGGTTGATGGCGATGGTGTGTGGGTTACAGACCGCAACTCAACCAATGGCAGTGCCGTCACTACGCCCGATGGCCTCCAGACCCGGCTTCATCCGGGGGAAGCAGTTTTCGTCAGACCAGGTTCCACCGTTCACTTCGGGGACCGTTCCTTCCACCTAGGACAAGCATGAACTCACAGCCGGCCAGTCCCGCCGATGCGGATGCCAACGCCGCTGGATCCTCCTTTCAACTCAGCTATGGATACGGGACGGACCGCGGACTGCGCCGCGAACTGAACGAGGACTCCTTCATTGCATCGGATCCCGTCTTCGCGGTGGCCGATGGCATGGGGGGCCATGAGGCAGGCGAGATCGCCAGTGGCGTGTGTGTGCGCACCCTGGGCAGTTCCCCTGTCCTGGCGGCAGGGGTCCGTTCGGCTTCGGCAGCGGACCTGCAGGAGTGCCTCTTGAAGGCCGATGCCAGCATCCGCGAAGCCACAGGAGCGCGCGCGGGGACTACGCTCTCCGGCGTCGTGGTGGTGGAACAGATGGGCGTTCCCTATTGGCTGGTCATGAACATTGGGGATTCCCGGACGTATCGCCTCAGCCAGGGTCATTTCGCCCAGATCAGCGTGGACCATTCAGAAGTCCAGGAACTGGTGGACTCCGGTGACATCACGGCCGAGCAAGCGGCCGTTCATCCGCGCAGGCATGTGGTCACCCGCGCTTTGGGCACTGGCGACGAGACCGAGGCGGACTTCTGGTTGCTGCCCATTCAGGAGGGGGACCGGATCATGGTCTGCTCCGACGGGCTGAACGGCGAACTGGGGGATGACCATCTGTTCCGCATCCTCAGCACCGTGGCCCATCCTCAGGACGCCGTGGATGCCTTGATCCAGGCTGCCCTGCGCAGCGGCGGACGGGACAACGTCACGGTGATCGTGGTTGACGCCAAGAACGTCCTTAACGACGCCGGCATCGCCACCACCGCGCCGCGCCCGGAGAGCGAATCAGAGGTGGAGGAGGACACCCTCCCCAGGGCCTGGGTGACAGGAACTGACCAGGAGGAGGGCGTAGATGGCAAGCAGTAACAACCCACCCCACGCCCGATACCAGCGTGGTGACTGGTTCGGCGTCGTGCGTCAGGGCACTGTGGTGCTGTTGGGCCCCGACACGTCGCCTGCCCTGATCGATTCGGTGTGGGAACTTCTCGCGTCCGCGCCTGAAGCCCATGAGGTCCTCCACGAAGTGACCGAGGCTTTCGGGGTTTCCCTCAGCCGCATCCCACCCTTTGGAATCATCGACTCCAAGGACGCGCTGCGCGTGTTTCTTCGCGGCGACCTTGAACTCGTCGTGAAAATGTCCGCCGGGGACGAGGTGCTCTCTGGACGGGACGTGACTACCTGGACGGAGCGCCGGCTCACTGGGGCTGATTCGTACAGCCTGCGGATAGCCTCGGGAACGCGTTCCCCTTCCGTCCCGGGAAACCTTGGTATCCCAGCAAGAGCTGGTAAAACCTCGACGCCGGACGGCAGCTTGCCGCTGGGGGAGGGCGTGGTTCTGCTTGCCTCCCTCGAGGTGGTGCTCCAACCCGGCGCTGTGAAGGTTCCGGCGCCGGCTGCGGTGTCCGATGAAACCATGATTGGCTACGCCGACGCAGACCTGGGTCTCACCATCTCGCCCGGACATTCCGAAGGTCATGCCGAGAGCACTGAACAGCCCGAACAGCCCGAGAGCACTGAACAGCCCGAGAGCACTGAACACCCCGAGAGCACTGAACAGCCCGAAAGCGCTGAAGAATCCTCGGGCGTTCCCGTCCACACCAGCACCACGGATCCCATAATTCCTTCGCTGGAGACCACCACCAACTATGACCACCTGTGGGACAAGACGGTGATGCGCAACATCGAAGACGCAGCTGTGCGCGTGGACGACGAATCTGACGATCACGATGCTCCGGCGGCCCATGCCCCTGCGGCACAAACTCCGGCATCAGAAACATCGGGCTCGGAAACACCCACGTCAGAAGCACCAATGTCAGCTTCGGCACCAAGTCCCGCGCCTGGGTCGGCCGAAGCAGGCAGTGACAAGGCAGCGGACGGTGGATCCGGCGTCGGGCATGTGCCTGCACTGATCGAGTCCGTTCCCTGGCTGCGCAGCCCTGGCGAAGTACCCGCCCCTGAGGGCCGGGCCGAATCGATTGCTCCGCCACAAGCCCCTTCCACTTCAGCGAATGGCAACCGGCCTGCGCCTCAGGTTCCGGCGGGATGGGAGTCAGCCCCGGCGGGTTTGGCGTCGATGCCAGCGCTTCGGCCCACCATGCCCATGAATAGTCCGCGCTTGGATAGCGTCCCCGCGGCAGAGGATGCTGACCATGACGGCCAGACGATCATGAAGAGCAGCATCGCCGGCCAGGACGCACAAGGTGCAGAGCCCGGCGTTGCACCGAAGGATGCCCCGGCCGGCAACGGTCCCAGCGTTTTAGCGCGGGTGTGCTCCCAAGGTCATGCCAACCCGCCCACGTACTCTCAATGTGCCACGTGTGGTTTCGCGCTATCCGGTGATTCGCTTCAGGTCCCGCGACCCCGCTTGGGCAGGATGCGGTTATCCACTGGTGAGCTGATCGATTTGGACCAGTCACTCATCATTGGAAGGCAGCCGTCAGTGTCCCGCGTGCAAGGGGGCACCATGCCGCGACTGGTCCAGGTGGAGAGCCCCGGAGGGGACATTTCCCGCTCACACGTCGAGGTTCGGTTGGAGGGTTGGCACGTCATGCTGTGCGACCTCAAAGCGACGAACGGAACCGTGCTCATTCGAGAAGGCCAAGCACCCCGCCGACTCGCCCAAAACGAGATGGCCATCCTTTTGGACGGCGACATCGCTGAATTGGGCGACGACATTTCATTGCGTTTCGAGGAGATTCTTTGAGTTCCAAGAGGCCCCCCGCGCCGCCTCCACCGATTCCCGGCTTCAAGTACGTAAGCCTGCTGGGCTCAGGTGGCTTCTCTGACGTGTACCTGTACGAGCAGGACAGGCCGCGCCGTAAAGTAGCCGTCAAGGTGCTGCTGTCCGACTTGAAGACCGAGGGTGCACGCCGCCGTTTCGAGTCCGAAGCGAACCTGATGGCGCAGTTGTCCTCGCACCCGTACATCGTGACGATTTTCGAGGCGGAAATCACGGAGAGCGGCCATTCCTACCTGGCCATGGAGTACTGCTCCCGGCCCAGCCTCGATGTGCGCTACCGCCGCCAGCGCTTCAGCGTGGATGAGGTCTTGGCCGTCGGCATCCAGGTGGCATCCGCCGTCGAGACCGCGCACAGGGCTGGCATCGTGCATCGGGATATTAAGCCCGCCAACATCCTGGTCACCGACTACAACCGTCCCGCCCTCACCGACTTCGGCATTTCCGGGACCATTGGGGCCGATACCGAGGACGACGCCGGTATGTCCATCCCGTGGTCACCGCCGGAGCAATTCCGGGGCGGGGCAGTTGACGGCGTTCCAGTGGACATTTGGGCCCTCGGTGCCACCCTGTACACGCTTCTTGCGGGTCGTTCACCGTTTGTTCTTCCTGGCCAGGACAACTCGCAGCGGGAACTGATCTCCCGCATCACCAATTCGCCGCTGCCCAGGCTCGGCCGTGCCGACGTTCCGGAGTCGCTGGAACTCGTCTTGGCTACGTCCATGGCGAAGTCCCCGGAATCCCGCTATTCCTCGGCCCACGCTTTTGCCTTGGCGTTGCAGCGGATCCAGACAGAGCTGAACTTGTCCGTGACGCCCTTTGAGGTGCTCGAAGAACAAGCGCACGGCGACGAGCACCCGGACGACACCTACGAAGAAACCAGGGTCAGGAGCATCGCGTCCATTGATCCGGACGCGCCCGGGACGGCTACAACCGGCTCGGCTCCCACGTTCCCGGCACGGACCTTCCCTTCCACTGTTCCAGGAAGCGCCACTGTTCCAGGAAGCAGCGCACACCCGCAGCCGTCACCTCCCCGGTCGCAGCCACCGCAGGTTCCTTCGGCACACACCTATCCGCCGTTCCACGCTCCTCAGCCTGGCACGCCTGAACCCGACCCCGCCGAGTCCACGGTCCTTCGCGGCTGGCAGCCTTCGGGCCGGCAACATGAAGTAGACGCGACGGTGGCCCGCTACGCTGTGCAGGCCCCCACCGACAGCCCGGAGGAAGCCGCAGTTGCCGACCACGGCAAACGCAATCTCTGGCTGGCGGCGACGGGCGCCGCAGTCTTGGTTGTCGCGATTGTTGTGGGTGTGGTGCTGGGTGCCCAGGCGCAGCCGAAGGTTGTCCCCACGGAGAGCGGGAGCAAATCCCCCGTGGATGCTTTGGGCGATGGCGGGGTTCCGGATGTAGAGGGGCTGATCGGCACCCGGGACCCCAAAAATCCGGACTTCGCTGATTTCAAGTGGAAGAACCCGCAGCCCAAGGACGGTGATACCTACAAGTGGCGTTACAGGACTGTCGTCCTCACCGAAAGTGACTACAGCACCTCCGAAAAGGAGCCTCGCGCACGGGCTTATGGCACGGAATCGCCACTCTGCATCCAGGTGATTATTGTCCGCGCTGATGGCAGTGCCTCGTCCGGGGGCGAGGGTTCCATCGCCTGCGTGGACTAGAAGCGGCCGCATGACACACACTTACAGCCGACTGAGGAGGCACAGATCATGGGGGATCTAGCAATAGATTTCTGTGGCGAATGGTACGAACCATCCGACGAAGACGTCTTTGACATCGGTCGGGAAGGCGACCTGGAGGTCGACGACAACCCGTACCTGCACCGGCGCTTTTTGCAGATTGCACGTTATGACGGCATGTGGTGGCTGAGCAACGTAGGCAGCATGCTCTCTGCAACCGTCGCGGACGGATCGGGCGGCATGCAGGCTTGGCTGGCTCCCGGCGCCCGGATTCCGCTCGTTTTCAGCCACACCAATGTCATCTTCACCGCTGGGCCCACCACTTATGAGTTCGCCGTGCATTTGAAGACGCCCTCTTTCCGGCATGAAGCCAGGGACGAAGACCAGGCGGGGGACACCACCATAGGCCCTGTCGTCTTTACGGACTCGCAGAAAGCACTGATCGTCGCCCTCGCTGAGCCCATGCTGCGCCGGGATGGCACCGGGTTCAGCGCTATTCCGTCCTCGGCGCAGGCAGCCAAGAGGCTTGGTTGGGCCCTGACCCGCTTCAATCGCAAGCTGGATAACGTCTGCGACAAGTTGGACCGCGTGGGCGTCGTGGGCCTGCGTGGTGGCGCCGGCAAACTCGCCACCAACCGCCGCGCCCGCTTGGTGGAGCACGCCGTGACCTCACACCTGGTGACTGCCGCGGACCTGTACCTTCTGGAAACCATGACTGGAGCAGACGAAGCATGAAGTTCCGCTTGACCTTGCGGCGAGACCCCGCGGAAGCAAAGGACCTCGCCGTTACCGTGGATGGTCGTGCCACGGTGGCGGACATCGCCACCGAACTGTGGGCTGCCGACCCCGCGCGCAAGGGCACCGAACCGCCGTCGAACCTGTCCATCAGCGTGGACGAAGCGTTCGTTGGCGGCGGGCTGTCCGGCCATGTCCTCAGCCCCTCGGACAACCTGCTCGAGTCCGGCCTGCGGCCCGGTTCCAAGGTTTCGCTTGCGCAGGTGAGCGAGCAGTTTGCGTCGAACGGCAACGGCGGTACCAACGGCCAAAACCGTGGACCTGCCGCGGCGACCCTGCGCGTTATGTCAGGGCCCGACGTCGGACGCGAATTTTCGCTGCCATTCGGCACCAGCTACATCGGCCGGGACAGGGACGCCGACATCCGCCTCTCGGATCCCCTGACGTCCAAGCGCCACGCACGCATCACCGTTGGCGAGACTGTGGAGATCGTGGACACGAACTCGGCCAACGGACTCCTCATGGAAGGTTTGCCGGTCACCCGGGCAACGCTTGAATCCTCGGATACGGTGACCCTGGGCGATACCACCGTTGGGGTTGTTTCACTGTCGCGGAACCATGGAGGCGGCCCATCATCGCCGCTGGTCGATTTCAACCGCTCGCCGCGTGTGCTGCCGAGGTTTGAGTCTCCCAAACGTGTGCCGCCGGCTGGGCCCAAACGCCCTGAACACCAACCATTCCCGTACATCATGTTGATCGCGCCGCTGCTGATGGGTGGCGTCCTCTTCGCATTCACCCAGAACCTGCTCTCGGTGCTTTTCATGGCAATGATGCCGCTGTTCATCGTTGGCCACTATGTGGATCACAAGATGCAGAGCAAGCGCCAGGCGAAGGAAGGCCATAAGCAGTTCCAGGCTTCAATGCTGGCGTTCCGGGAGGACATTGACCGGCAACAGAACATTGAACGGGCCGTGCGGCTTCAGGAAGCGCCATCGGTCAGCGATACCGTCGATGCGATCTACAAACTCGGCCCGCTCCTGTGGACCAACCGTCCTGAGCATCAGCATTTCCTTGGTGTCCGTTTCGGACTCGGATCTTCGCCCTCGCGGATTCAGTTCGACGAACCCGGGGCCAACGAAACCGAACCCCGCTACATGAGGGAAATCCAGGAATGCCTGCAGCAGGTCCGCGTCATTGATGGCGTGCCGATCGTGTCCCAGCTGCGTACTTCGGGTTCGTTCGGCGTGGCAGGGGACCGCAACGTGGTGGACGATGTCGCCCGCGGAATGGTGCTTCAGCTGGTGGGACTCCACTCGCCCGCGGAGGTGGTGTTGACTGCACTGACCTCGGCCCGCTCGCGTGAGCGCTGGGACTGGCTGCAGTGGCTCCCGCACGTTGGTTCCGGCCACAGCCCGCTCTCCGGGGACCATCTGGCCGCCGGCCCTGCTGCCGGCGCCTCGCTGCTCTCCCGCCTGGAAGACCTTGTGGAGCAGCGCGAGGCCCAGGCCAAAGAGCCCGGTGCGCAGCCACGCCCCGCGCTCAAGGACGAGCACGAAGAGATTCCCGGCCCCGTGGTACCTGCTGTCCTGGTGGTCGTTGAGGACGATACACCGGTGGACCGGGGACGGCTGACGCGGCTGGTGGAACGCGGCCCGGACTTCGGGGTGCACGTCATGTGGGTGGCAGCGAATGTGCAGTCCCTGCCTGCTGCTTGCCGGGACTTCCTCTCCGTCGACGGCGATCACGGCACCACTACCGGCCAGGTACGGCTTGGCCGCCACACCTACCCTGTGAGCTGCGAAAGCCTCGACGCTGGTCTTGCCACGCAGCTGGCGCGCATGATGTCGCCGTTGGTGGATGTCGGAAATCCGCTCGAGGACGATTCGGACCTCCCGCGTGCCGTTTCCTACGCCACCTTGATCGGCAAGGAACTAATGGACAACCCGCAGGCCGTTGCCGAACGCTGGCAGGAGAACAATTCAGTCCATGCCACGGCGGTGCCCAACCGGAAGGACAACGGAAGCCTGCGTGCCTTGGTGGGCTCCAAAGGCGTTGAACCGTTCTACCTGGACCTCAAGAACGAAGGACCCCACGCCCTCGTGGGCGGAACCACCGGCGCAGGTAAATCAGAGTTCCTTCAGTCCTGGGTGATGGGAATGGCAGCAGCCTACAGCCCGGACCGTGTCAGCTTCCTTTTCGTGGATTACAAGGGTGGTGCTGCCTTTGCCGACTGCCTGCACCTGCCACACACCGTGGGGCTCGTCACCGACTTGTCTCCGCACCTGGTCCGCAGGGCCCTGACCTCGTTGCGGGCCGAGCTTCACTATCGTGAACGCCTGCTGAACCGTAAAAAGGCCAAGGACCTGCTGGCGCTGCAGCGGGAAGCAGACCCCGAGGCACCGCCGTACCTCATCATCATCGTGGACGAATTCGCGGCGCTGGCAACTGAGGTCCCTGAGTTTGTTGACGGTGTGGTGGACGTCGCTGCCCGTGGACGTTCCCTGGGATTGCACCTGATCCTCGCCACCCAGCGCCCTGCGGGCGTCATCAAGGACAACCTGCGGGCGAACACGAACCTTCGTGTTGCGTTGCGCATGGCAGATGAAGTGGATGCGGTGGACATTCTTGGCGTCCCCACGGCAGCCTACTTCGATCCTTCCATTCCAGGGCGCGGTGCGGCGAAAACCGGCCCCGGCCGCATCCAGGGGTTCCAGACCGGATATGCGGGTGGCTGGACCACCGAGAAGCCGCAGCGCCCCCGGATCGACATCGTTGAGATGGCCTTCGGATCCGGTCCCTCGTGGGAGCCACCGCCTGCCACAACTGTGGAGGAAGAACCCGCTGGCCCCAACGACATCGCCAGAATGACCGGCAACATCATCCGCGCCGCGGACTTCCTGGCGATTGCACCTCCACGCAAGCCGTGGCTGAACGAACTCGCCATGACCTACGACTTCTCCAAATTGCCAAACCCACGCACGGACGAGCGACTCCTGCTGGGCGTGGCCGATGACCCCGCACACCAGGACCAGCCCACCGTGTTCTATGAACCGGACAAGGACGGCAACATGGCCGTCTACGGTACGGGTGGTTCGGGCAAGTCAGCGGCGCTGCGCGGAATCGCCATCGCCGCCGCCGTCACCCCTCGTGGTGGGCCCGTCCACGTGTATGGCATTGACTGTGGTTCTTCAGGTTTGAAGATGCTGGAAGGACTTCCGCACGTGGGGGAGGTCATCAACGGTGACGACGTCGAGCGGGTTGGCCGCCTTCTGCGCTGGCTCAAGGAGGTTGCCGATGACCGTGCCGCGCGCTTCGCCGAGGTCCGGGCCTCCACCATTGTTGAATACCGTGAACTCGCAAACCGTCCGGACGAAAAGCGTATCTTCATCCTGGTGGACGGTATGTCCGCGTTCCGTGAAGGCTATGAGTACAGCAACCTGTCCGCACTCTGGGACATCTTCCTCCAACTGGCAACCGATGGACGTCCCCTGGGTATCCACCTGGTAGTGAGCGGTGACCGAACCAACTCTGTACCGGCGTCGCTCCTTGCCTCGATCCAAAAACGATTGGTCCTGCGTCTTAGCTCCGAAGACGACTACATGACGCTCGATGTGCCCAAGGACGTCCTCAACGCAGCCTCGCCTCCCGGCCGCGGATTGCTCGATGGGCTGGAAGTCCAACTGGCCGTGCTGGGTGGTAACTCGAACCTGGCGCTGCAGGCCCGCGAAGTGTCCAAACTCAGCCAGGCCATGGTGCGCCAGGGACTGGAGCAGGCGCCACAGATACAACGGCTTCCGGAACTCGTGGACTTGGATATCCTGCCCACCGGCGCCCCGGACAATCCTGTTATTGGCGTGGACGACGAGACCCTGGGTTCAGCCACCATCGCTGCCAAGGGTTCGCTCTTGCTCGCGGGGCCGCCGGGTGCCGGCCGCACAGTTGCCTTGGTCACGTTGGCGTACGCCCTGCGGCGGTCCAACCCGCGGACAGACCTGATCTACATCGGGTCCCGTCGCTCCGCGGTTGCCTCCCTGAACATCTGGAGCAGGTCCCTGGTGGGGCCGGACGAGGTCTCGGACGTGGTGGATGATCTCATCGACAAAGCCACGGACAACCCGGGCAGCATGGCCATCTTCATCGAGGGCCTGACGGAGTTCACGGACACGTTGGCGGAATCGGGCGTGGGACGGTTGGTCACGGCTGCCATCAAGGCCGATCAGTGGGTGGTCGGTGAGTCCGAAACGTCCACATGGTCCCAGGCGTGGTCCCTGGCCCAACCCTTCAAGTCGGGCAGGCGTGGACTGTTGCTTAACCCTGGTGATGTGGAAGGGGATACCCTCTTGAACACATCGCTGGGCAGGATCAGCAAGGACTTCATCCCGGGCCGTGGGTACATCGTGGGACGTGGAAAGGTACGCAAGCTGCAGATCGCCATGCCGCCGGAGAACCGCAGCTAGGAATCGATGGGCGTTGGCTCACATCCCGATGGGTCAATAATGTCCGTGGGTTGCGGCAAGATAGACCTGTGAGCACACCAGAGAATCCAGATCCGGTCGACACCACAACCCAGGTTGGCGCTGCGGCCTTAGTCGCAGAAGAGGGAACACCTCCTTCGGAGAGCCTGCGGGACGAGTATGAGCAACTTGCCGACCTCGTTCGCAAGTATCGCTATGCCTATTACCAAGAGGACGCGCCCACGGTTTCCGACGCCGAGTTCGATGAACTGTACCGTCGCCTGGAAGAAATCGAGGCGCTGCACCCGGAACTCGTCTCCAACGACTCGCCCACGCAGGAAGTTGGCGGCGAAGTCTCGGCTGCCTTCACCGCCGTCGCGCATCTGCAGCGGATGTACAGCCTCGACGACGTCTTTTCCCTCGAGGAGCTCGAAGCCTGGGTTCGCAAGGCTGAATCTTCAGTAGCGAGGCTCGGGGACAGCGTCCCGCCGATCGCCTGGCTGACTGAACTGAAAATCGATGGGCTCGCCGTGAACCTGCTGTACCGGGACGGAAAATTGGTGCGGGCGGCCACCCGAGGTGACGGCACAACAGGTGAGGACATCACCCATAACGTCCTCACCATCAAGGAGATCCCGCGTCAGCTCAGCGGCTCGGGTTATCCCTCGGAAGTTGAAATTCGTGGGGAAGTGTTCATTCCCTCCAAGGCGTTCGTGGAGTTCAACGAAGCCCTGGTTGCCGCAGGCAAAGCCCCCCTCGCCAATCCACGCAATGCGGCTGCGGGCTCGCTCCGCCAAAAGGACCCGGCAGAAACAGCAAAGCGTCCCTTGAGCATGTTCGTTCACGGTATCGGCGCCCGGGAGGGCCTTAATGCCATGAGCCAATCCGAAACCTATAAGTTGCTGGCTGACTGGGGGCTGCCTGTCAGCCCCTACTTCAAAGTTCTGGATTCCTTTGAAGGCGTCCTGGAATTTATCGCCCATTATGGCGAGCACCGGCATGATCTCCTCCACGAAATCGACGGCATCGTGGTCAAGATTGACGATTTCGCCACACAACGTGCCCTCGGCTACACCTCCCGCGTCCCCAGATGGGCCGCCGCCTACAAGTACCCGCCGGAGGAAGTCCACACCAAACTTTTGGACATTCTCGTCAACGTGGGCCGCACGGGGCGCGTCACGCCGTTTGGCATGATGGAGCCGGTGAAGGTGGCGGGTTCCACCGTGGGAATGGCCACTCTGCATAACCAGGATGTGGTCAAGGCCAAGGGCGTCATGATCGGCGACATCGTGATTCTCCGCAAGGCCGGTGATGTGATTCCCGAGATCGTTGGACCTGTACTGGCGCTGCGCGACCAACAGGATCCACCCGTGCGCGAATTCGTGATGCCCACCGAGTGCCCGTCTTGCGGCACCCCGCTGGCACCGGCAAAAGAAAGCGACGTGGACATCCGTTGCCCCAATGCCAAGTCCTGCCCGTCACAGCTGCGTGAGCGTGTTTTCCATCTGGCTGGCCGCGGTGCGTTCGATATCGAGGCCCTGGGCTGGGAAGCGGCGATCGCCTTGACGCAGCCGGCGGAGCCGGAGACTCCGCCGTTGACCAGCGAAGCCGGGCTGTTCAATTTGAAGCGTGAGGATCTGGCGAATGTCATGATCCGCCGGGAGAAGAGGTCCAAGGGCGTAGGCACGGGCCAGTATGAGCTTGTTCCGTACTTCTACTCACGGGGGACGGCAAAGTCGCCATCGAAGCCAACGGCAACCACGGAAAAACTCTTTGCCGAGTTGGAGAAAGCGAAGAAGCAGCCCCTGTGGCGCGTCCTCGTGGCCTTGTCCATTCGCCATGTGGGACCCACTGCCTCCCGTGCCCTGGCGACGGCCTTTGGCAGCATGGACGCGATCCGCAACGCCACTGAAGATCAGCTTGCGCATGTTGACGGAGTTGGACCCACCATCGCCGAAGCCCTAAAGGAATGGTTCGCTGTGGACTGGCACAACGAGATCGTGGACAGCTGGGCCGCTGCCGGCGTGCGGATGGAAGACGAACGCGATACCAGCATGCCGCGAACCCTGGAGGGACTCACCATCGTGGTCACGGGGACGCTGCCCAACTTCAGCCGGGACGAGGCCAAGGAAGCCATCATCATCCGTGGCGGGAAGGCCTCCGGATCGGTGTCCAAGAACACCAGCTACCTCGTGGCTGGTGAAAGTGCTGGGACCAAGCTGGATAAAGCCGAGCAGCTCGGTGTTCCGATTTTGGATGAGGACGGCTTCCGCGAGCTGTTGGCGAACGGCCCGGCAAAGGCGGATGCCGACGCTGACTCCGAGGCCGATGCTGACTCCGAGGCAGGGGCCGAGTTTGAATCCGAAGCCGACGCTGCAGAGACAGTGAAAGCAGAGGCAGAATGACCGACGCCATCGAGTTGCTCGCCGTGGCGAAACGCGCTGCTGCTGCGGGCGCGGCTGTCCTGTCCCGGAGATCTGCCGCGGGCACAGGCGGCGCCGGGTTGGGAATATCCAACAAAGGCGACGCCGGCGACTGGGTGACCGAGTTCGACGTCGCAGCAGAGAACGCAGTCCGCGAGGCAATCCTGGCGGCACGGCCTAATGACACCATTACGGGCGAGGAGCACGGGACCACGAGGCCCGAGCAACCCTCGGGTTACCGCTGGTCCATTGATCCCCTTGATGGCACCACCAACTTCATCCGCAACATCGTCTATTACGGCACATCAGTGGCCGTCGCAGATGCCGACGGCGTCTGGCTGGCGGGAGTAGTTCATGCGCCGGCCCTGGGACGGGTCTATTCGGCCGCCCGGGGCAAGGGCGCCTGGTTGGAAGTCGCTGGGGAGACAACCCGCTTGGCTGGCCCCGTGCCCGGACGCACCGGCCTCATCCTTGCCACAGGATTCAGTTACGATCCCGATACCCGCGCCAATCAAGCGGAAGGCCTCGCTGAACTGATGAACGGCTTCGCGGATGTTCGGAGGCTGGGTTCCGCGGCCTTGGATCTGTGCCTGGTGGCAGACGGCACCTACGACGCCTTTGGGGAGCGCGGATTGAACGAGCATGATTTCTCTGCCGGCGCCCTGATCGCCGAGGAAGCGGGCTGTTGGGTGCGCAGGCCACGGCTGGAGAGCCCACTCGACGGAGGCCCAACCATCGAGGATCGCTTGGCCGCGTGGACGTGCGCAGGCGCCCTGGAACTCTCCGGGAAATTCCCCCTTTGATCAACGCCCTGTTCCCGTGATCAAGACCCTCGCCATCGCCAACTACCGCTCCATCCGGGACCTGGCGGTTGAGCTCCATGGCCTGGACGTGGTCACGGGGGCGAATGGCAGCGGGAAATCCTCCCTCTACCGTGCGCTGCGCCTGCTGGCCGAATGCGCCGGGGGTGACTCCGGAAACGTGGTGGGATCCTTGGCCAGGGATGGCGGGCTGGCGTCCACGCTCTGGGCCGGCCCTGAGTCGATCAGCGAGGCGATGCGGCGTGGTGAAGTTCCCGTTCAAGGCACGGTCCGCAGGGACTCCGTCAACCTGAAACTGGGGTATTCCGGGGACGACTTCGGCTACCTCGTGGACTTGGGCATGCCAGTGTCCAGTGGCGCCGGATTCGATCAGGAAACAGGCAGGCCCCGCCCTTCGGCTTTTAGCCTGGATCCTGAGATCAAGCGCGAGCAGATCTTTTCCGGACCGGTGGCAAGGCCAGGTTCCCTGTTGGTGGATCGTAAAGGAAGCCTGGCGAAGCTGCGGGGAGCTGATGGGGACTGGACTGAGCTTTCGCGGCGGCTGGACACTTTCCAGAGCATGTTGACCGAAGTATCGGACCAGGACAGGGCTCCCGAAGTTCTCCGGGTCCGGGACTCTGTGCGTTCCTGGCGGTTCTACGATCACTTCCGGACAGATGCGGAAGCGCCCGCCAGGCAAGCACAGCTTGGCACCAGAACCCCTGTGCTGCACCATAGCGGGAAGGACCTGGCGGCGGCGCTGCAGACCCTGCGTGAAGTGGGATTTGAGCGGCAGCTCGATGCCGCCGTCGATCACGCTTTTCCGGGGAGCCGCCTGGAGATTGCCGTGAGCGACGGCCGCTTCAGTGTGGAGTTGCGGCAACCTGGCATGCTGCGGCCCATGAAGGCGGCAGAACTCTCTGATGGAACGTTGCGGTTCCTGCTGCTGACCGCTGCCCTGCTCACTCCGCGGCCACCGGAGTTGATGGTCCTCAACGAACCCGAAACGAGCCTCCATGTCGATCTGATGCCGGCACTGGCTGGACTCATCGTCCAAGCCAGTGCCAACAGCCAGATGATCGTGGTGACGCACTCCGAAGCACTGCTCAGGGCGCTCCGGGAAAGTGGAGCCGCCCACGAGCACGAGCTCTACAAGGACCTCGGCGAAACCCGGATCAAGGGACTCGGTTTCCTCGAAGGCCCGTTGTGGAGTTGGCCTAAGCGCTGAGCACGCGGAAGCTAGCCGGTTGTCAGAAAGCCGAGCCGATGGATGTGAGCTGCTGCACCGCGGAGCCGGAGAAACGGTTTCCAGGCCGGGCCAGCCCGTAGTGTCCACGCAGGGTCGAGGCCGTGTATTCGGTGCGGAACAGGCCCCGCTGCTGAAGGATCGGCACCACGTGGTCCACGAAGACTTCCAGGCCCGAGGGCAGGACCGGCGGCATGATGTTGAAGCCATCGGCGGCGCCGGCTTGGAACCAGTCCTGGATGGCGTCGGCCACTTGCTCCGGTGTGCCGGAGAAGGTGCGGTGCCCGCGTCCGCCGCCCAAACGGCCGATCAGTTGCCGGACCGTAAGCTGTTCACGGCGGGCCAGTTCCACGATCAGCGTGTACCGGCTCTTGGCTCCCTCAATCTCGTCCTCGGAGGGGAGGTCCGCGGGCAGCTGCTGGTCCAGTGGCAAGTCCTCCGGTGCCAGGCGCAAGGTCTTTGCCAGCTGTTCACGGGCATAGTCCGGCTTGATCAGTTCATCGAGTTCACGCTCGAGCTTCAGCGCTTCTGCTTCCGTTGAGCCGATGACCGGGACGATGCCCGGCAGGATCTTGATGCCCTCCGGATCGCGCCCCACGGCCAAGGTACGGGCCTTCAAATCGGCGTAGAAAGCTTGTGCATCCTCCAGGGTTTGATGGGCGGTAAAAACAGCTTCCGCGTACTGGGCTGCGAGCTTCTTACCGTCTTCCGAGGACCCGGCCTGAACGATCAGCGGGTGGCCCTGTGGTGAACGGGGTACGTTGAGCGGGCCACGGACACGGAAATGCGTGCCTTCGTGCTCGATTGCGCGGATCTTGGTGTCATCACCCCAGACTCCCTCGGCCTTGTCGGCGATCACGGCGTCGTCTTCCCAGTTGTCCCAGAGCTTCTGCGCCACTTCGATGAATTCGGCAGCCCGCTCGTAGCGGACAGCGTGGGCGGGCTGGTCATCCACGCCGAAGTTGCGCGCAGCGTCAGGTCCTGCCGTCGTCACCACATTCCAGCCTGCCCGGCCACCGCTGACCCAGTCCACCGACGCGAAGCGGCGTGCCAGGTTGAAGGGGTCGTTGTAGGTGGTGGAGGCAGTGGCGATCAGGCCGATCTTTTCTGTGGCTGCAGCGAGAGCGGTCAGTAGCACGGTTGGCTCAAGCTTGCCCGCTGGACGGCGCCCGACCTCCCCGAACAGCACAGGGGAGTCGGCAAAGAAGATCGAGTCTAGCTTTCCGCGCTCGGCCGTGCGGGCCAGGTGCTGGTAATGCTCCACTTTGGTGGAGGAAAGGGGGTCGCTTTCAGGCAGGCGCCAGGAGGCCTCGTGGTGGCCTGTGCTCATGAGGAAAGCGTTGAGGTGGAGTTTGCGCTGTGGCGTGGACATGGGTTTCTCCTTTGATCCAGGTGAGGGTGTGGCAACTCAAGCACGGCCACAACACCCCTCGCCAGCTCCTCGACATGCGGCCGCAACAGCGCGAAACCGGGCTTAATGGCGAGCCACAGGACTCAATCCAGAGCCACGGAAATTAACACAAAAAGCAGCCCAACGGCGGGCCAGGGATCAACGTGACGCAACAATCCGCCGTCGGGAATTCAACGCCGGACTGATAGTTCCGTCACGGAAAGGGCTGTTTGGCGCGTGGTGCGGCGAGCCCGCCACTACCATTGATAAGTGCATTCGTCGATTACTGTCCGCCCAGCCCTGCCCGAAGACTACGACGACGTTGCCCGCATCACGCAGGATTCATACGTCACGGCGGGGTACTACGGCAGCGCGGACCATCCGTACCTGCAGCAACTCCAAGACGTGGCAGCGCGGGCGGAGCACGCCGATATCTTCGTCGCGGAACGGAACGGCCAGGTGATCGGTTCCGTCACGGCAGCACCAGCGGGTGGCGGTTTCTCCGACATCGGCCTGGACGACGAACTGGAACTGCGCACCCTCGTGGTAGATCCCGCGGTGCAGCGTTCCGGCGCCGGACGCGCTTTGGTGCAGGCCGTCGTCGAGCAAGCCAAAGCGATGGACGGCATCGGTGCTGTCTCCCTCACCACGGGAGCCACGTGGGAGAGTGCCAACGCCCTCTACGCCCGGACCGGTTTTGCCCGCGCTCCGCACCGCGACTGGTTCGTCCCCGGCACCGACATAAAGCTGTTCGTTTACAGGCTGGACCTCCCGCAGCCATAAAGTTTCCTTTCGTAAACCCCGCTAGGTTTGTACAACCGGAACGGGCACAGCGATCAGGAAGGCGCGGCATGCGCAAGACATATGGCACGGGTTCCGTTTGGGAACAGACCCTTGGATACTCCCGCGCGGTCCAGGTGGACAACACACTCTTCATTTCTGCTACGGCGGCTTCCGGACCTGATGGGATAGTGGGCGATGACTTCTACTCGCAAACCAAATACATCCTTGAGAAGCTCGGAGCGGTCCTCGAAGAAGCAGGGTTCTCCTACGAGGACGTCGTACAGTCCAAGCTGTACCTGACGGATATCAGCAAATGGGAAGACGCCGGACGCGCCCACGGTGAGGTTTTCGGCGAGATCCGTCCCACCCTGGCCTTGGTGCACGTGCTGCCATTCCTGGATTCCAAGATGCTCGTGGAGATCGAGCTCGTCGCGCAGAAGTCCGCGTAACCCGGACGCTTACCTACCTGGCCGGGTTAGCCCGGAATGCCGTAGCGGTGTTCCGGGCGGCCCGTGCTTCCGTAGCGTAATTGGATTTCGACGGCGCCATCGTCGGCCAGCGAGGACAGGTACCTCTGCGCGGTCGCCCGGGAAACGCCCACCCGGTCTGCGACTTCGGCGGCTGAGTACTGTTCGCCGGGAAGCAGCGATTCCAGGACTGCGGCTTCGGTTGCTGACCTTGGTTTTTGAGCGGGCGTCACGTCACCTGGGATCAGTGCCCGCTTGGCACGCTCAATCGTTGTCTGATCAACACCCGTTTGCTGCCCAAGGATCCGGCGATAGCGTGCATAGGACCTCAGCTGCTGGGACAAGGATTCCGCGGTGAAGGGCTTCAACAAGTAACCCAGGGCGCCGCGGCGCATCGCTACCCTGATGGACGGGGCGTCAGAGGCCGCTGTCAGCATGATGGCATCGATGTCCAGCTGGCCCAGCAAATCAAGCCCTGAACCATCCGGCAGGTAGACGTCCAGCAACACCAGGTCAGGACGCAGGCTGTGGATCGCCTGCAGAGCCTGGGACACGGAACCGGCCGGAGCGAGCGCCATGAATCCGGCCACCGAGTCCACGTAGGCTGCGTGCAGTCTGGCAACGTGGAAGTCATCGTCCACAATGAGCACCCTCAAATCCTCAGCCACTGCTGTCCTCCCGCATAGTCGTACCGGCTTCCGTGCCAGATGCCGTGCCGGTTGGGGCTTCAGCGCCGCCGTCGGCCGCCCGTCCCATTACGCCAGGTATTGTCGCCATAAAGACAGCTCCGGGGCCGCCTTTCCTGCCGGTCTCCAAGACGCGTACGTCCCCACCCCTGCGCCGGGCCAACTGCCGCACCAAAGCCAAGCCCAAACCTTGTCCAGCCCCCGGGCGTACGGGTTGTTCCGACGTCGTGAATCCTTCGGCGAAGACTTCCTCGGGTTCCAGGCCACCCAAACCGTCTCCGGAATCGCCAACGACGATATGCAGGGTTCCGCTGTCCTGGCCTGCATCGTCAAGCAACTCAAGTTCTACCCAGCGCTCCGAAGCGGAACCGGCGACGGCGGCACTTACGGCGTTGTCGATCAGGTTGCCGAGCACTGTGGTGACGTCCTGCGGATCGGCCACGTGCCCCCGGACCAACGTTTCAGGCCCGATCCGGAGCGCCACTCCGCGTTCGGACGCCTCCACGCTCTTGGCGCCCACGAATGCCTGCAAGTATGTGTCCTGAAGGAGCTCTGCCTGCTCTACAGGGAATTTCAGGGGGCCAGTGGCGGAGATCCTTGCCAGGTATTCCTTGGCTTGCTCGTGTTGGCCGATGCTCATGAAGCCAGCAATCGTATGGAGTTGGTTGGCGAATTCATGGCGCTGTGCGCGCAGGGCGGTGGACATGGTTCCCACGGCGTCCAACTGGCGGGTCAGTTGTTGCAGTTCGGTGCGGTCTCGGAGCATGACCACCCAGCCGAGGTCTTCCTTGCGGTGCCATGCTTTTCGGGCGCTGGCCACCAGGACCCGTCCGCCGGCTACCAGTTCCACGGCTTCGGCGTCGCGGGCTGCGGGTCGGGTGAGCTGCTTAAGTTGCCCGGGAACGTTGGCCGTAGTCCAGTCCTGGCCGGTGGCGTCGGGCAGGTCCAGAAGCCTGGCGGCAGCGGCGTTGAACACGGAGATGCGTCCATCGGCTGCGATCCCGATCACGCCCTCGTCCACGCCTTGGAGCACTGCCACTTGGTCGTGGACGAGGGTGCTGATCTCCTCTGGTTCCAAGCCCAAGGTGAGGCGTTGCAAGCGGGCCCGAAGCAGGAATGAAGCGAGGACACCAGCCAGGAGAGCGCCGCCGGCGGTCAGGGCGATGGGCACAATGTCCTGTGCCAGGCTCTTGCTCAGGGACTCCATGGAGTAGCCGACGCTGACTTCGCCCACGATGGGTCCCTGGGTGGCCGCAGCGTCAGATGCAGACGCGGGTGAAGGTGCGGATGCGGGCGCATACACGGGGACCTTGGCCCCCGCAGAGGGACCCAAAGTTCCGGTGTTGCGGGTGGTGATCTCCTGGCCGGCCAACGCCACCGAGGGATCGGTACTGACGCGTTCGCCGAGGCGTGCAATTTCCGGGTGGGCAAGCCGAAGTCCGGTTTCATCCGTGATGACCACGAAGAGTGCGCCAGTACGGATCCGGGCGGCTTCTGCTGCTGCCTGCAACGGACCGGCGGCCAGGACGCTCGCTGGCGGCGTTCCTTCTTCTTTGCTGATGGCCTGCACGTCTTCCCGGATATTGGGATCAGCCGCAACTGTGCGGGCGAGCGTGAGTGCCTGGTTTTCGGCTTCGTCGCCGATCCGTTCATAGACCAGCCATGCATGGACTGCCCCGCTCAGGAGCACTACAAGAAGAACTACCCCCAGTTGGAGGAGGAGCGTCTGGGTGGAGAAACGCATACTGACCTTGGTAAAGCGCGGCACCGTTACTCCTTTCCTCCAGCTCCATTGAAGCACTGAGCACAATGCGCAAAACGCTCGCAATGATCAGTATTCCCAACAATTCCCGGAAACCCCAGCCCGTGACGGGCGCCACTATAACGTCTGTAGTGCGCATCACATCGAAGTGGTGCCATTCACAGTAGTAAGGAGCCGGCCGTGCTGGTTTTGCTTGGATTCGCAATGATTGCGGTATTCATGGTCCTGATCATGACCAAAAAGTTGACGCCCGTCTTGGCGCTGATCATCGTCCCCACCATCTTTGGTCTCTTCGCAGGGGCAGGCTTGGGCATTGGCCCTATGGTCATGGACTCGATGAAGTCCATGACCTCCACGGCCGCGCTCCTCATGTTCGCCATCATCTACTTCGGCCTGATGATCGACGTCGGGCTGTTCGACCCCCTGGTGAAGTTCATCCTGCGCAAGCTCGGCAACGACCCCGCCAAGGTAGTCCTGGGCACAGCGATCCTCGCTGCAGCAGTCTCCCTCGATGGCGACGGCTCAACCACCTTCATCCTCACCACCGCAGCCATGCTTCCGGTCTACCTGCGCCTGAAGATGAGCCCCGTTGTCCTCACCTGTGTGGCTGGCCTCGCCAACGGCACCATGAACATCCTCCCGTGGGGCGGACCCACAGCCCGCGCTGCAACAGCACTGAAGCTGGACGTCAACGACGTCTTCGTCCCCATGGTCCCGTCCCTCATCGTTGGCCTCATCGTTGTACTCGTCTTCTCCTGGCTGCTCGGCCTGCAGGAACGTAACCGCCTCCGCACCACCGCCCCCGAAATCTGGGGCGACGTCGCAGATCCTTCTGACGCGTTCGACGGCGGCAATGGCCGCGGCGGTTCGGGCGCCAGCAAGGGCCGCTTCGGCTTTGGCCGCACCGGCTCAACCACAACCGCACCCAAGCCGGTAACCGGCGGACGCGCCGGCGTCGCGGTTCTCGAACGTACTGAAGAGCTGGTGGACGATCACGACACCGCCATGGCTGATACCGCACTGGATCCCAACCGCACCACGCTGCGCCCCAAACTGTTCTGGTTCAACCTTGGGCTCACTGTCGCCGTCATGGTCACCCTGGTAGCGAACATCGTCCCGCTCCCATTCGTCTTCATGGTGGGCGCTGCCATCGCACTGCTGGTCAACTTCCCCAAGGTCAAGGACCAGGGCGCCCAACTGATCGCCCACGCACCGTCGATCGTCGCCGTCGTCAGCATGGTCATGGCCGCTGCAGTCCTCACCGGTGTCCTCAACGGCACCGGCATGGTCAAAGCAATGTCCGAGTGGCTCGTCCAGATCATCCCCGCGGACATGGGTCCGTTCATGGCAGTCATCACGGGTGTGCTGAGCATCCCAATGACGTTCTTCATGAGCAACGACGCCTTCTACTTCGGTGTACTGCCGGTCCTCAGTGAAACCGCAGCCCACTATGGTGTTGGCGCAGCGGACATGGCCCGGGCTTCCATCACCGGCCAGCCGTTCCACCTCCAGAGCCCGCTGGTCCCCGCGATCCTGCTGCTGGTGTCGCTGGCCAAGGTAGACCTGGGTGACCACCACAAGAAGGTCCTCTGGCGCACGGCAGTCATCTCGATCGTCATGTTGGCCGTCGGAGTCCTGACCGGAGCAATCGGCATCGGCTAAACAACCCCCATCAAGCAACGCGGGGTCACTTACGGCCCATCCAGACACCTTGGATGGGCCCTAAGTGACCCCGCGTTGTTGTGTTGCGGCGTACGACGGCTCACCCAAGCCAAGTAGACTGGTTCGGAAAACCATTTGAACTTTGCAGGGGAGATCCATGGCTGCGATCAACCGTGACGACGTCGCGCATCTTGCGCGTCTGGCTCACATTGAAATGAGTGCCGAAGAGCTGGACAGGATGGCGGTTGAGCTTGCCGTCATCGTGGATTCGGTGAAGTCCGTCAGCGAAGCCGCCGGGGAGGATGTCCCGGCCACGTCCCACCCGATTCCGTTGACCAACGTGTTCCGTGAGGACGTCGTGGGCCACACGTTTACGGCTGAGCAGGCGTTGTCCGGTGCTCCGGATGCTTACGAGAACCGTTTCAAGGTCCCGGCAATCCTGGATGAGGACTAATTACTATGACTGAGCTGAAGAACGAACTCATTCGCCACTCCGCTGCCGATCTTGCTGCGAAGCTTGCCGCCCGCGAGGTTTCCGCTGTTGAAGTGACGCAGGCGCACCTTGACCGTATTGCTGACGTGGACGGCCAAATTAACGCCTTCCTGCACGTTAATACCGAAGAAGCCCTGGCTGTTGCGGCCGAGGTTGACGCTGCGCGCGCCGCTGGTGGCGCCGCGGCCGAGGAACTTCATGCCCTGGCCGGTGTGCCGATCGCGGTTAAGGACTTGATCGTGACGATTGGCCAGCCGACGACGGCTGGTTCCAAGATCCTTGAGGGCTGGCACAGCCCGTACGACGCCACGGTGATCAAGAAGCTCCGTGCTGCGAAGATGCCGATCCTTGGCAAGACCAACCTTGACGAGTTCGCCATGGGTTCCTCTACGGAGCATTCGGCGTATGGGCCCACCCGGAACCCCTGGGACCTGGACCGCATTCCTGGTGGTTCAGGGGGTGGCTCGGCTGCCGCCGTTGCTGCCTTTGAAGCGCCGCTGGCGTTGGGCACGGACACCGGTGGATCGATCCGCCAGCCCGGTGCTGTCACCGGAACCGTCGGCGTCAAGCCGACGTACGGTGCAGTTTCCCGCTACGGCGCGATTGCCATGGCATCTTCGCTGGACCAGATTGGCCCGGTGTCCCGCACGGTGCTGGACTCGGCACTGTTGCAGGAAGTCATCGGTGGCCACGACCCGTTCGATTCGACGTCCCTGACCGATCCGTTCGACAACCTCGCTGCTGCTGCCCGCGTGGGCAATGTTGCCGGCATGAAGATCGGCATCATCAAGGAGCTGCACGGCGAGGGCTACCAGGCCGGCGTCGAGAACCGCTTCAACGAGTCCCTTCAGCTGCTCAAGGATGCCGGAGCGGAAATCGTTGAGGTTTCCTGCCCCAACCTGAAGTACGCCCTGGGCGCGTACTACCTGATCATGCCGTCCGAGGCGTCCAGCAACCTGGCCAAATTCGACGGCGTTCGGTATGGCTTGCGTGCCCTGCCCCAGGACGGCCCAATGACGATCGAGCGCGTCATGGGTGCGACCCGCGCCGCCGGCTTTGGTGATGAGGTCAAGCGCCGCATCATCCTGGGGACCTATGCCCTGAGCGCTGGTTATTACGACGCCTACTACGGTTCGGCGCAGAAGGTCCGCACACTCATTCAGCGCGACTTCGACGCCGCGTTCTCCAACGCGGATGTCCTCATTTCGCCTACGGCTCCCACCACAGCGTTCAAATTGGGGGAGAAGGCGAACGATCCTCTGGCCATGTACCTGAATGACGTCGCCACCATACCCGCCAATATGGCTGGTATCCCGGGCTTGTCGCTGCCCGGCGGCCTGGCTGATGAGGACGGCTTGCCTGTTGGCGTGCAGTTGCTGGCCCCTGCCCGCCAGGATGCGCGCCTGTACCGTGTGGGTGCTGTGCTTGAATCCATTCTGGAAGAAAAGTGGGGCGGCCCGCTCCTTGCCCAGGCTCCTGAATTGAAGACACCTGCTCTCGGTGCCGCATCCAACTCCGCCGGAGGTTCAAACTAATGTCCGTCGACGCAACCCTGAGCTTCGAAGAGGCCATGGAGAAGTACGATCCTGTTCTGGGTTTCGAGGTCCACGTGGAACTCAATACCAAGACCAAGATGTTCTCTTCCGCCCCGAACGTCTTCGGCGATGAGCCGAACACCAACGTCAACGAGGTGGATCTCGGCATGCCCGGCGTCCTCCCGGTGGTGAACAAGACGGCTGTGGAGTCCTCCATCAAGATCGGCCTTGCCCTGAACTGCAAGATCGCCGAGTACTGCCGGTTCGCCCGGAAGAACTACTTCTACCCGGACACCCCGAAGAACTTCCAGACCTCACAGTATGACGAGCCGATCGCGTACGACGGTTACCTGGACATCGAGCTTGAGGACGGCACGGTCTTCCGTGTCGAAATCGAGCGTGCCCACATGGAAGAGGACGCCGGAAAGCTCACCCACATGGGTGGTTCCGCGGGCCGCATCCAGGGCGCCGACTACTCGCTGGTGGACTACAACCGTTCGGGTGTTCCCTTGGTGGAAATCGTCACCAAGCCGATCCAGGGTGCGGGAAGCCGTGCTCCGGAGCTGGCCAAGGCCTACGTTGCCGCGGTCCGCGAAATCGTGAAGAACCTTGGTGTTTCGGATGCCAAGATGGAACGCGGCAACGTCCGGTGCGACGCCAACGTTTCCCTGCGCCCGCACGGCCAGGAACGCTTCGGCATCCGCTCGGAGACGAAGAACGTTAACTCGCTGCGCGCCGTCGAGCACGCCGTTCGTTACGAGATCCAGCGCCACGCTGCCGTCCTGGACTCCGGCCAGCCGGTGATCCAGGAGACGCGCCACTGGCACGAGGACACGCGTTCGACGACGTCGGGCCGCGCCAAGTCCGACGCCGACGATTACCGTTACTTCCCCGAGCCGGACCTGGTTCCCGTCGTCGCCTCCCGTGAGTGGGTGGAGGAGCTTCGTGCCACCCTTCCGGAGCCGCCGGCCGAACGCCGCAAGCGGCTCAAGGAAGCCTGGGGCTACTCGGATTTGGAGTTCCGCGACGTGGTCAACGCCGGCGTTATGGACTCGATCGAGGAAACCATCGCGGCCGGTGCCAGCGCAGACGTTGCCCGGAAGTGGTGGATGGGTGAGATCGTTGGCCGCGCCAAGGTTGCCGACGTCGATCCTTCGGCCCTCGGTGTCACACCGCAGGTCATCGTCGAGCTGAACAAGCTGGTCGAGGACGGCAAGATCAACAACAAGATGGCCACCCAGGTCCTGGACGGCGTTCTTGCCGGCGAAGGTACACCGGCCGAGATCGTTGAAAAGCGCGGCCTTGCGGTGGTTTCCGACGACGGTCCGTTGCTGGAAGCCATCGACGCCGCACTTGCTGCGCAGCCTGACGTTGCGGAGAAGATCCGTAGCGGCAAGCTCCAAGCCATTGGCGCAATCGTGGGTGGAGTCATGAAGGCTACACGCGGCCAAGCCGATGCCGGCCGTGTCAAGGAGCTCATCCTGGAGAAGCTCGGCGTCCAGGCCTAAGCACCCAAGTAGCTGGCAGTTGTTGTTGTTTTGAGCGCTCAGAACAACCCCAACTGCCAGCTACTTTTTTGTCCGGCCGGGCGCACAATTGATTCATGGCCACCATCACGCCGGGCCTTCGCAAGGCCCTCATCGCCAGCGGCATCGCCGTCGCCCTGACCGGCGGCGGGGCAGCCGCAGTGTGGGCAGGCACCCAACCGAGCCCATCGCCGTCGAGCGCTACTGCCTCACCAAGTCCCTCCGCATCTGACGGCGCCAAGCGCCCAGAGGGGCGAGCCCAGGGGATCCATGGCGAGCACGTTGTGAAACAGCAGGACGGCACCTTCCGCACTGTGGTCACACAGACAGGCAAGATCGAGTCCGTGAGTGATTCTGCCATCACCGTCAAGAGCGAAGATGGCTTCACGCAGAGGTACGCGATCAACTCCGGGACCCGCATCTCACGCATGCCCACCGCGGTCTCAGAACTGCGCAACGGCAAGGGCAAGCCCACGCTGCCTTCAGCTACCGCGGGGGATCTCAAGGCCGGCGACACCGTTAGGATTGCCGGGACCAAGGACGGCGACACCGTGACGGCACAGCGCATTGTGGTCGGTGAGCTTCCGGCTATCCTCAAAGGGCATCTCAAGGGGCACGGACACAAGGTGCTTTGACTGGAGTTCGCACAGCACCAGACCCTAACCAGTGACTCGGTGAGTTCTGCGATTAGGGTGTAACTGTGAATCAACCGTTGGACGAAGGTCCGTTCTTTCATGGCACAAAAGCCGACCTTCGGGAAGGTGATCTCCTGAGCGCGGGCTTCAGGTCGAACTACCGGCCCGAGGTCGTGATGAACCACATCTACTTCACAGCTCTGCGGGATGGCGCAGGACTGGCTGCCGAACTCGCGGCCGGTGAAACTGAGCCGCGCGTTTACGTCGTCGAGCCGACCGGCGCCTTCGAGGACGATCCGAACGTGACAGATAAGAAATTCCCCGGCAACCCCACCCGGTCATACCGCAGCACGGCGCCGCTCAGGGTCCTCAGCGAAGTCACCGATTGGACGCGCCTGGAGCCCGGGGCGCTGCGAGCGTGGAAGGAACGCCTGGCAGCAATACTTGCTGACGAGCGCGGCGAAATCATCAACTGACGTTTCTCCTCGTCGGAGCCGGAACCTTTAGAGAGCCACTGTCCTGAATCCGAGGTTGGCGCTGGCCGAGTCAGGCGTGTTGGAACTCCGTGCGGCCAGCCGGTAACGGTTGCAGTAGGAGTCGTGGCACAGGTATGAGCCGCCGCGCATAACCCGTCCGCGGCCAATCGTTGGGCCTTGGGGGTCTTCTACGGTTCCGGCGGTCAGGCACGTCTTGTAGTACTTGGGCAGGAACCAATCGCTGCACCACTCCCAGACGTTGCCGCTGGTCTGGTAGAGCCCATAACCGTTGGGGGCGAAGGACCTGGCCGGTGCCGTAGTGAGGTAGCCGTCCTCGACGTCGTTACGCACGGGGAACTCGCCCTGCCAGATGTTGCAGTTGTGCCGGGCGCTGTCTTCAGCGCTGTCATTGTGAAGCTCGTTGCCCCATGGATAGCGCTGCCCGGCCGCACCGCCCCGTGCTGCATACTCCCATTCCGCTTCAGTGGGCAGTCGTCGGCCCGCCCACGCGCAGTAGGCCATGGCGTCATTGAAGGACACGTGCGTCACTGGATGGTCCGGGATGTCCGTCCAGTGGGAGAGGGGTCCGGCCGGATGGGCCCAGTCGGTGCCACGGACATTGAGCCACCAAGGGACGTTGTTGACCCGGTTCAGGATGTCGCGTGGCTCGGCCTTGACGGCAAGATGGAACACCGCAGAGGTCCCGAACTCTTCCGATTCCGTGCGGTGCGCTGTGGCATCCACGAACGCCGCGAACTCGGCGTTGGTGACGGTGGTGGCGCTGATGGTGAATCCGGAAACGGACACCTCGTGGACTGGCGTCTCGCCATCTCCGTCGTAGCCTTCACCGAAAGGATCGCCCATGGCGAAGGTCCCGGACGGGATCCGGACGTCGTTATGACCCGCTGTCGCGGCGTCGTTGCCCGAATGTACGACGCCGGTGCTCGGGTTCCGGTGTCCGCCCGCCGCGCGTAGGGGGAGCGTCAGTCCGGGTTTGGTGTGTTCCCGGGCGCCGGCGCCCGGGCTGCAGCAATCTGCCATTTCAACCTTCCCTCTGCGGTTCTCCATCAATCTTAGTGGCGTCGGCCACACTGCCCGACAGTGATCAAAACTGATTTCTATCGTCAGTTTCAATCATGATCTTGCAAACATGAACGTGGTCGTTTATGGTTTGTTAAACGGTTAACGAAGGTGTTTTGAATCACACTCTTCAAGCAAACATTGATGGCCCTTGCCCCAGCACTGAGGAGACAGCATGAACTCGACGACGCAACAAGCTCCGGCTTTGCCGGAAGCGCACCGCGTCCCGGAGCCATTGCCCGGTAAATCCGGCAGGGCGAGGCGCAAGGGTAACAGGGCACCGCAGCAAAGCTTCCGCTCAAGGCTGAGGCGCGATAAGCAGATGCTCCTGATGATGCTCCCGGGTGTTGCTTTCCTGCTGCTCTTCTTCTACATCCCGATCCTGGGCAACGTCATCGCGTTCCAGGACTACCAGCCCTACCTCGGCATCGGGGACAGCCTCTTTGTTGGCTGGCAGAACTTCGTGGACCTGTTCGGCAACCCCGACTTCATCCATGCGTTCTGGAACACGCTCTACCTTGCGGCGTGGCAGCTGGTTTTCCTTTTCCCGGTGCCGCTAGTGCTTGCACTGATTGTGGACTCCCTGATCAGCACGCGGGTCCGCAGGATTTTCCAGAGCATCGCCTATCTGCCGCACTTCCTGTCCTGGGTCCTGGTGATCGCATTCTTCCAGCAGATGTTGGGCGGTGCGGGCTTCGTGAACAACCTGCTCCGCGATATGGGCATGGATCCGATTCCGTTCATGACCAATCCGGAAACCTTCCCCGTCATGGTGGTCATCCAGATGATCTGGAAGGACGCCGGCTGGGCCATGATCATTTTCCTCGCCGCCCTGGCAAGCATCGATGCCTCCTTGTATGAGGCAGCGGCTGCTGACGGCGCGGGACGTTGGCGCCGGATGTGGCACATCACCCTGCCTGGGCTAAGGCCCGTGATCGTACTCCTCCTGATCCTGCGGATTGGCGACATCCTCTCCGTCGGTTTTGAGCAGTTCATCCTCCAACGCGACGCCGTGGGCGCAGGGGCAGCGGAAGTGCTGGATACCTTTACCTACTACACGGGTGTGGTTGGTGGCGGCTGGAGTTCAGGTGCCGCAGCGGGCCTGGCGAAGGGTGTGGTCAGTGCCCTGCTGATCTACGGCGCCAACAAACTCGCCCACCGCTTCGGCGAAGACGGAATTTTTGCTAAGCAAGCACGCTGAGCCCCCGCGGCTGCTGCACAAGGAGAACCCCATGGCAACAACACTTTTCACGAGGAAACCGCGGGAATTGAGCTACAACCCCAAACGACCCGTATGGAAGGAACGCCCTTCACCTCTGTACCAAACGGTAAAGGCCGTGGTCCTCGTCCTTTTCAGCCTGTCCATCCTGACGCCGATCCTCCTGGTGGTGTCCACGTCCCTGGCGGACACTGAACAACTCGTGCAGGCCGGTGGATTTGTGCTCTGGCCTGAGCGGCCCACCTTGGAGGCTTACGCCACGATCTTCAAGGGGCCCATGGTCCTGCAGTCCCTCGGTGTGAGCATGCTCATCACTGGTGTGGGCACCATCCTTGCGCTGTTCGTCACCATCACCATGGCGTACGCCACCAGCCGGTCAGTCCTCTTCGGCCGCCCTGTGGTACTCGCGGTGTTGTTCACGCTCTTGTTCGCTCCGGGCCTGATCCCGTCCTTCCTGATGATTCGACAGCTCGGGCTGCTGGATTCACTATGGTCGCTAATCCTCCCGGGCATATTCGGCGCCTTCAACTTTGTGGTGATGCGCTCGTTCTTCATGAACATCCCGGGCGAACTGATCGAAAGCGCTCGCATCGATGGCGCCAACGACTGGCAGATCCTGTGGCGGATCGTCATGCCACTGTCCAAAGCCGTCATCGCCGTCGTCGGTTTGTTCTATGCCGTTGGTTTCTGGAACTCGTTCTTCAACGCACTGCTCTACATCAATGACCACAGCAAATGGCCCATCCAATTGCTGCTTCGCAACTTCGTAGTCCAGGGCAGCGGGGCGGCAGACCAGCTCGGAATTACCACCACTCCGCCCCCGCAATCCATCCAGATGGCTGTAGTTGTGGTGGCGCTGGTTCCCATCCTGATGGTTTATCCGTTCCTTCAAAAGCACTTTGCCAAGGGCGTCATCACCGGCGCAGTGAAGGGTTAGCCGCTGCCACGGCATAGCGGCAACAAGCACAGCATCAATTACCAGTAAATAACCAGAAAGGGTTATGCCATGACGAGCACTACCTCAGGACAGGCTGGATTCAGCCGTCGCGGCTTCCTTGGCCTCGCGGGCCTGGCCGTCACCGCCGTCGGCCTGTCTGCCTGCGGGGGTGGCGGAGCCGCGAACGGCGGAGGAGCAGCTGCCTCCGCTTCGGTCAAGCTGCCCACCTACAAGGAATTCACAGGCGTGACTCCGGATCTTGCCGGTAACGCCAAAGGCCTGCAGGCCGGCTACTTCAAGCTGCCCACCGCTGTGCAGTCAGTGAAGACACCGCCGCTTAAGGGCAAGGTGACCGGTCTGACCGAAACCTTCGACACCATGAGTCCGGGGCTGAAGGACAACCCCTTCTGGCAACGCCTCAACACCAAGCTCGGCGGCGACCTCGAACTGCAGATCGCCGAGGACATCGGAGACGGCTATCCGGCCAAGTTCGCCACTGTCCTGGCCAGCAATGACCTGCCGGACATGATGTGGGTGCCGCCGAACCAGGGAATTCCCAATGTCGGCCCCATGCTCGAGGCGAAGTTCCAGGACCTGACGCCCTACCTCTCCGGTGACGCAGTGCTTGAGTACCCCAACCTCGCCGCGCTGAAGCCCGATTCCTGGAAGACCGCCGTCGTAAACGGCAAGATCTGGGGGGCGCCCATCCCGAGCACTCCGTTCGGTCAGGTGTACCTGGGCAACCATGATGTATGGGCCCAAGTAGGTGGTTTCGAGGCTGCGAGCGCGGACGAGTTCCTGGACAAGGCCAAGGAATTGACGCGTCCGGGTGATCAGAAGTATGCCCTTGAGCCCGCCTATATTAATGCTCTGCACATGGTCACCGAGTGGTTTGGTGCTCCGAACAGTTGGGCCGTCAATAAGGACCGTACCCTGACGCATTTATACGAAACGGACGAGTACATGGCCGGCGTTGAATTCACGGCCAAGATGTTCGCAGCGGGCGTTTTCTATCCGGACTCCAAGGCCACGGACATTCGTTCCCGCGTTGCCAATGGCAGCGTTGCGGCGCAGGTTGTGGTGGGTCCCCATGACCTCCGCAGCTACCGGGCACTGAACAAGACCGCCAAGTTCGACATCCTCATTCCGTTCAGCGCGGACGGCAAGGTCAAGCCAACGTACGACATGGGCTATGGAACGGTGGGTTTCACACCGTTCAAGAAGGCTGGGGAAGGCAAGGTCCGCGAACTTCTGGCCCTCATCAACTACCTGTCTGCACCGTTCGGCACCGTGGAGTACATGCAGAAGAACTTCGGCGAGCTCGGCCAGGACTACACCTTGGATGGCTCGGGCAACCCGGTGCGTACGGAGACTGGAACCACCAATGCGCCTGGTTTGGTTTCGGCGTTGAACATCATGTCCAGCCCGGAAAACGTCATCTTCAATCCAGGATTCGACGACGACACCCGCTATGTCAGCCAACAGGAAGAAAGATTGCTGGAGCTCGCATGGCGCAACCCCACGAATGGTTCCTACTCAGATACGAACGCCAAGGTGGGGGCGAAGATCACCAAACAGCTCCGCGACAAGGTAGTGGACATCATCACCGGACGGGCCAAGATCGATGAACTCAAGGACGCGGTCAAACGCTGGAAGAGCGAAGGTGGCGACAAGATGCGCGACGAATACCAGGCCGCGTTGGATCCCGCCGCTCCGGTGTTCAGGAGCTAGCCTCAAAAATAAGACGAAATCAGATATTAGACGGCATCACAAGCAGGGGGAAATCATGGCAAAAGCGAGTAACACGGGAGTCCGGCCCACCATCCGTATGGTGGCCGAACTCGCGGGTGTTTCCACGGCCACGGTTTCCTATGTGTTATCCGGTCGCCGGGGCGATGCGGGACCGGGAGTTTCGGACCCGACGGCGGAGAAGGTCAAGGCTGTTGCGGAGCGGCTTGGCTACCGCCCCAACCAGGCAGCCCGGGCTATCCGGACAGGGCGGACGAACACCGTCATCCTGTCTTTGACGATGCTGTCCGATCCTTGGTCGTTGTCCGTCATCGAGGCGGTGCAAAAGGCGGCTGCTCCCTTGGGAATTACGCCGATGATCCTCGGCGACGCCGACTGGGTGAAGGTCCTTGGCACTCATAGCGCCGATGCCGTCTTCGTGGATGCAGTCCGCGCCGGGCAACGCGATGCCTTGCGGAAGCTCGCGGAGCACGGGACCACGCTGGTGGTTTTCGACGAAGGGCTGGAACCCGAGGGCTTTGACGTCATCAGGTCAATTGCGGGACCGGGTTGCCGCATGGCCGTGGAGCACCTCCTCCACGGCCATCGGAGGATCGCTTGCCTCACTCCGGCCACGGCTGCCGGTGCCTCTGGCGGCACCCGCTACCGGGCCTACTCAGAGGCCTTGATGGAAGCCGGCATTCCGGAAAACGAAGACTATGTGGGCCTCTTCGATGGCACGTCTGCCGGTGCATATGCTGCCACAACACGGCTGCTCAGCCTGCCGGAACGGCCTACTGCCATCTACGCCACCACGGATTTCGCCGCCGTCGCAGCCATCAATGCGGCCCAACGGATCGGGCTCGCCGTCGGTGAGGACGTGGACATCATCGGTGTGGGCAACACGGTGGAGGGGGAGCGGATGTCGCCGTCCCTCAGCACGGTGGGCCCCGTGGATTTCTTCGGCAAGCTTGCCCGGCTTCTTTTGCAGCGGGCCACGTCGCCCACTACGCCTGACGCCAAGAGCGAGCCTGCGGTCCTGGACTTCCCGTGGCACTTGTTCGTGCGTGAATCGGCACCCCACCGCAGCTCCGCAACCAGACTTTATTAAACGAACCAGCAGAAGGAAATTGCACCTCATGGAAAAGGATTTGAAGGTCGGCATCGTGGGTTTCGGTCTGCGCTCCGGGTTGTGGAGGCACGCCCATAAGCCGGGCCAGGGCTCTGAAGTCACCATCGTCTGTGACGTGAGCGAGAGGGGACGGGCGGACGCCGCGGCGAGCATTCCGTCAGCCCGCATAACGGACGATCTTGAGGAATTGCTCGCCAGCGGCCTTGACGCAGTCCTGGTGTTAACCCCCGATAACCAGCATGCCGCCGTCGCAGTCCGTACGCTCAAGGCCGGCATTGCGACCTTCTGCGAAAAGCCGCTGGATATCACCGTGGAGGCAGCGGACCTGATCCTGAAGACGGCGTACGAGACTGGAACGCGCTTGTATGTTGGGCACAACATGCGGCACATGCCGGTTGTAGTACAGATGCGCCAAATCATTCAGGAGGGCACGATCGGTGAGGTCAAGGCCATCTGGTGCCGGCACTTTGTTGGCGATGGTGGGGACTACTACTTCAAGGACTGGCATGCCCAGCGCGCCAATGTCACCTCGTTGCTCCTCCAAAAGGGTGCGCATGACATCGATGTGATCCACTGGCTTGCCGGCGCGTACACCAAGCGGGTTGCCGCCGTCGGCGATCTTGCCGTCTACGGTAACGTCACCAACCGCGGCAATAACGCCGGCAAGCGCATGGGCGAATGGTTCTCGGTGGACAACTGGCCCCCCACGGAGCAGAAAGACCTGGCCGAGGTGATCGACGTCGAGGACATTTCCATGATGAACATGGTCCTGGACAACGGCGTCCTTGCTTCATACCAGCAGTGCCACTTCACTCCCGATTACTGGCGCAACTACACGATCATCGGCACCAAGGGCAGAATCGAGAACTTCGGCGACGGCCCCGGGAACACCATCAACGTCTGGACCAGCCGCACTTCCGGCTACGCGGCACCGGACGAGGTGCATACCATCCAGGACGGTGACGGAGGCCATGGGGGCGCAGACCCGCGCCTGATCGAGGAATTCCTGCGCTTCGCCGCCCAGGGTGGCCCGACGCAAACCAGCCCGGTGGCTGCACGGCAGGCAGTGGTGGCCGGTATCCTCGCCGCCGAATCGCTGCGCGGCGACGGGTGTGCGCGGGACGTCCCTGCCCTGCCCGACGGGCTCGTGGCATACTTCGACGCCGGTCAACCCGCCCTGATCCGGGATTAGGCCCTGCTGGATAGCTCGATAAGCTCGGTCATGACGGTTTGAAGTGACTCGCAAACCGTCATGACCGATTTCCGTTTCAACGTTTCCGGGCGGGCGAGGATGTCGATCTTTCGAACCGAGTTCACTCCGGAAAGGGGCCGCAGCACTACGCCCGCGTCCAGGACGCGCCGTGCCGTGAACCGTGGCAGTAGTCCGATCGCGCCGCCCGCCGCCACTAGCGCGGCAACGGTTGAGTAGTCGTTGATCCGGTGCAGCACTTCGGCAGGCCGTCCGCTCACGGCAACGACGGCGGCGAGCACGTCCGCGGGGGAGTAGCCGTCGCGGCTGGTCACCCAGGTTTCGCCCACGACGTCGGACGGCTTCAGTTCGCGCCGGGAGGCCAGTGGGTGATCCGCGGGTAGGGCGACGTCCAGGGGTTCGTCCGCCAGTGGGACCACGGCCACTTTGTCTTCGGGCCACGGCGGGCTGTTATCCATCCTGTGTGCCAGGACGAGGTCGTAGCGGGCAACCAAACCCGGGAAATCTTCCTGGGCCACATCCTCATCCGAGAGTCGAAGCCTTGGCGACTTTCCGCCGTCGGACGCCAACAGCGCAGCCAACGGTGCAAACAGCGCCTGCCCCGCACTGTGGAAGGCGCTGACGCTCACAGGCGCATCGGGAGCGTCGTGAAAGGCACCGATCGCTGCGCGCGCATCCGCCATGGCGTTCACGACGGCGGCCCCGGCTTCGGCGAGCACCTTACCGGCGTCGGTCAGCACCAGGGCGCGGCCTTCCTTGCGTGTCAGCGGGACGTCCACCGATTTCTGCAGGAGCGCGAGCTGTTGCGAAACGGCCGATGGGGTGACCATGAGAGTCTCGGCCACAGCTTTGACACTCCCGAGGTCACCGAGTTCACGGAGCATCTGCAACTGGTGGATTTCCATTAGTAAATCCTAAATCGTTGATTGAGAAGAATCTAGTTGTGCTAAATCGTTAGCGGCGCTGTAATGGAGTCAGCAGCAGCGAAGCAGCCCAGCAGTGAGGAATCCCATGAAGGCTCTCTACAAATCCGGACCCCACGCAGGGTTCGAACTCGTTGACCGTCCCGAGCCCGAGGCGGGACCCAGCGACGTCAAGATCCGTGTCATGACCACGGGCATCTGCGGTACCGACCTCCACATCCAGAGCTGGGATGCCTGGGCCCAAAGCATCATCGAAACGCCACTCATTGCGGGCCACGAGTTCTACGGTGAAGTGGTGGAAGTCGGCGAGGATGTCCGTGACGTCAAAGTGGGAGACCGGGTCTCCGGCGAAGGTCACGTGGTCTGCGGAATCTGCCGCAACTGCCGTGCAGGACGCCGCCAGATGTGCATCCACACCGTATCCGTTGGAGTGCAGCGCGATGGCGCGTTCGCCGAATATGTGGTTATTCCGGAGACCAACGTCTGGGTCCACCACGACGAATCCGTGACGCCGGAACTTGGCGCCATCTTCGATCCCTTCGGCAACGCTGTCCACACAGCCCTCAGCTTCCCCTTGGTGGGCGAAGACGTCCTCATCACCGGCGCAGGACCCATCGGGCTGATGGCCATTGCCGTCGCCCGCCACGCCGGCGCCCGCAAGATCGCCATCACTGACGTATCCGCTCCGCGGCTGGAACTGGCCCGTCAAATGGGCGTTGACCTCGCCGTCGACGTTTCCAAAATGCGCGTCCGCGACGCACAGCGGGAGCTGGGTATGCGCGAAGGATTCGATATCGGCCTGGAAATGTCCGGACACCCCACGGCGCTGCCTGAGATGATCGACAACATGAACCACGGCGGGCGGATCGCCATGCTGGGACTTCCCAGCCAGTCCATCGATATCGACTGGGGCAAGGTGGTCACCCACATGCTCACGCTCAAGGGCATTTATGGCCGCGAAATGTTCGAGACGTGGTACGCGATGAGCGCCATGCTTTCTTCCAACCCCGTGTTGCACCGGAACATCTCCGCAGTGGTCACCGACAAGCTGTCTGCGGCCGACTGGGAGAAGGGCTTCGAGATCGCCCGCGCCGGAACCGGCGGCAAAGTAGTCCTCGACTGGACCGAACTGTAACCCCGCCGCCACCGAACCATTCCCGACGTATTCAGGAGCACACCATGTACTCAGCCATCAAAGACCAACTCCAAGGCGAACTCGACGAGATCCGCGGCGCCGGCCTCTTCAAGACCGAACGCCACATCGATTCCCCCCAGGCCAGCCACATCGCCGCAGGCCAGCTCGGCCAGCCAGCCAACAACGTGCTGAACTTCTGCGCCAACAACTACCTTGGCCTCGCCGACCACCCGGACATCATTGCCGCAGCCAAGTCCGCGATGGACGAGCGCGGCTTTGGCATGGCTTCTGTGCGCTTCATTTGCGGCACCCAGGATCTTCACCTGGAACTCGAGGCGCGTGTCTCGGCCTTTTTGGGCACTGAGGACACCATCCTGTTCTCCAGCTGCTTCGACGCCAACGGCGGCGTGTTCGAGTCCCTCTTCGGCCCTGAAGACGCCATCATCTCGGACTCCCTCAACCACGCATCCATCATCGACGGCATCCGCCTGAGCAAGGCCAAGCGCTTCCGCTATGCCAACCAGGACATGGCTGACCTTGAGGCCAAGCTGGTTGAGGCCGAGGGATCCCGCCGCAAGATCATCGTCACGGACGGTGTGTTCTCCATGGACGGATACCTCGCGCCGCTGGAAGCCATCTGCGATCTCGCCGAGAAACACGACGCCCTTGTGATGGTTGACGATTCCCACGCTGTCGGTTTTATGGGACCCACCGGTGCCGGTACCCCTGAGCACGCCGGAGTTTCTGACCGCGTGGACATCTACACGGGCACGTTCGGCAAGGCCCTGGGTGGCGCCTCCGGCGGCTACGTTTCAGGCCGCGGCGAAATCGTCGCGATGCTGCGCCAGAAGGCCCGCCCATACCTCTTCTCCAACTCCCTGGCGCCTGCCATCGTGGCCGCTACCATCAAGGCGATCGAGCTCGTCCAGGAATCCGGCGAGCTCCGCACCCGCCTCTTCGAGAACGCAGCCCTGTTCCGCCGCCGCATGAGCGAGGAAGGCTTCGAGCTCCTTGAGGGTGAGCACGCCATCATTCCCGTGATGTTCGGTGACGCCGTGGTCGCGGCCAAGGTTGCTGACGAGATGCTCGGCCACGGCGTGTTTGTCACGGCCTTCAGCTACCCCGTGGTGCCGAAGGGAGCAGCCCGCATCCGCGTCCAGCTTTCAGCCGCGCACAGCAGCGATGACGTCGAAGCTTGCGTTCAGGCGTTCGTGAAGAGCCGCGCAGCGGTCGCCTAACCGTCCCCGATCTTCTCTCACATCCTGCGGCTTTTCACCGGACGTTCTCTCACTTTCTTGACGCAAGGGAGAGATGATCGGGCCGTTGGGGGTTGGATGTGAGAGAAGATCGGGCCGTTGGGGGTTGGATGTGAGAGAGCATCGATCTGTGCACCCCTCGTGCCTTCTGACAGGATGGAGCCATGGCTTCGAATTATGACGTGGTAATCGTTGGCGGCGGCATTGCGGGGCTTTCCCTGGCGTCCGCGCTCGCAGGGAAGTGCACGGTGGCACTGGTAGAGGCCGAGCAATCGTTGGCCTTCCACACCTCCTCGCGCTCAGCCCGCCAGTTGATTCCGAGTTACGGGCCGCCCGTGGTGCAGGAACTCACCGTCCGAACCTTGGAAATGATGAGGGCGCGCGACGCTGAACTTCCTGAGCCGGTCCTTACACCGCGCGGCTTCATGCTGGTTGGCGATGAGGAAACAGTCCGGGCAGAGGCCAGCGGCAACATGCAGACAATCACCCACGCAGAAGCCATGCAGCTCTGCCCGGTCCTGAAGCCGGAGTCGTTCACGGCGGCAGGGTTGGATAATGGCTCGTTTGGTTGCAACGCACCTGCCTTGTTGGAAGATCACCGGATTAGGGCCGAGGCCGCAGGAGCCGACATCATCACCGGTGCGCGTGTCCACTCCGCCCAGCGCCTCGGAAGCGGCTGGCAGGTGGGTGCCGGAACGGAAGGTTTCCAGTCCGCCGTCGTGGTTAACGCCGCGGGCGCGTGGGCGGATGAGTTGGCCGTCATCAGCGGCGTGGAGAAGCTCGGACTGCAGCCGTATCGCCGGACTGCGGCGATTGTGAACGTCGAGCAATCGCTGACGCGGCAAACGCCCATGGTGGCTGCGGCCGACCACTCGTTCTACTTCCGCGCCGAGGGCGACCAAGTGCTCATCTCTCCGTCGGAAACAGTGCCCAGCGGGGCAGAAGACGCCAAACCGTATGCCGGCGATGTGGACAAACTGATCAGCAGGCTCAACTCCCTAACATCCTTGGGCATCCGTTCAGTGGACCGGGCGTGGACGGGGTTGCGCACAGAAGCTGCGGACGGAATCCCGGTGGTTGGTTTCGACGCCGAAGCGAAGGGCTTCTTCTGGCTGGCCGGACAGGGCGGCTACGGATTCCAGACGTCCTCGGCCATTGCCGAACTTGCCGCAGACCTCATCCTGGGGAATGTAGAGGCGGACAGTCCGGAATCCCGGACAGCTGAGCAGCTTGCAGCCGTTCGTTGGTCCATCCGGCGCTGAACAATAGGGACATGAGCGGAATCACCAGTCCAGGACAAAACAGCACTCTCATCACCAACATCGGCGAGCTGATGACCCAGGACCTGGAGCATCGTGTCCTCAAGGACGCCGCGATCGTGTTCGAAGGCGAGCGCATTGCCTGGATCGGGTCCAGCAACGACGCTCCCGTGGCCGATACAAAGATCGACGCCGAGGGCCGCGCCGTCCTTCCTGGCTGGGTCGACTCGCACTCCCACCTCGTTTTCGCCGGAGACCGCACAGCCGAGTTTGAGGCCCGGATGGCCGGGCAGAGCTACAGCGCTGGCGGGATTGCCGTCACCACTGGTGCCACGCGAAGCGTGAGTGACGATGAACTGACGAGGCTGGTGAGGGATCGCGTCACTGAAGCCGTCTCGCAGGGAACTACCTACCTTGAGAGCAAAACCGGCTACGGCTTGGACGTGGAGAACGAGGCCCGCAGTGCACGCATCGCCGCTGCCCTGGTGGACGAGGTCACCTACCTCGGCGCGCACCTAGTGCCGGCCGGGTCCGATCCGGAGGAGTACACGGACCTGGTCTGCGGTGAAATGCTCGACGCCGTTCTGCCCCACGTGCGCTGGGCGGACGTGTTCTGCGAGCGCGGTGCCTTCACGGAAGAGCAGTCGCGCCGGGTCTTGACGGCTGCCCGGGATGCCGGGCTGGGACTGCGCGTGCATGGCAACCAGCTGGGCGAGGGGCCAGGCGTTGCGTTGGCCGTGGAGTTCGCGGCCGCCAGCGTGGACCACGTGAACTATCTGTCGGAGAAGGACATTGACGCGCTCGCGGGAACCTGGGCGGGCTGGGACCCGGCTACGGGCAGGGGCGTCCGTGGAACCGTGGCAACCTGCCTGCCTGCCTGTGACTTGTCCACTCGACAGCCGCTCGCGCCGGGCCGGGAGCTGATCGATGCCGGCGTCCAGATCGCCCTGGCCGCCAACTGCAACCCCGGTACGTCGTACACGAGTTCCATCGCATTCTGCGTGACCACGGCGGTCCTTCAGATGCACCTCAGCGTCCACGAGGCGGTTCGGGCGGCGACGTACGGCGGCGCTCTGGCGTTGGGCCGGGAGTCCGGGAACGACGTCGACGGCGAACGCGCGGTGGGTTCGCTCGCCGTCGGTCATCGCGCGGACCTTCACATGCTGAAGGCGCCCTCGGCCACGCACTTGGCGTACCGGCCTGGGATTCCTCTGACGCATTCGGTGTGGAGGGCAGGCGTGCGCGCCGTCTAGAGACAGGTTGAAAATAGCTGACAGACTGGGGGACATGGCAAGGGGAATTCTTCGCACACGCTCAGGAGGGCTGGGCCGGGCCAGGACCGCGGTGGGTTTTGTTTTAGCGGTCTTCATCCCTGTGCTGACCACGACGGTGATGTCGTTTGCCCCGGATCTGAACTTTGCTACCCATGTCCTGGTGCATTTGACCGGGGTGATGGCGGTGGCGTTCATCGGTGGTCTCTGGCCTGCTGTGTTGGCCGCGATTCTGGACTCTTTGCTGCTGAATTATTTCGAGACCGAACCCGTTGGGACTTTCAGAATCAATGACCCACAGATTTTGTTTGCCGTGCTCGTGTTCCTGGGGGCGGGGATTGCTGTGTCCTTGGTCGTAGGCCTCTCGGCCAAGCGGGCTCAGGAGGCTAGTTATGCCCGTGCCGAGGCTGCGACACTCTTGGACCTGGCCAGGAACGCCCTGGTGCAGGACGACACCATTGCGGCATTTCTGGATAAGGTCCGTGAGACCTTCCAGGTCCGCACGGTGGGATTATTTACCAGAACTTCCCGCACAGGCGACGACTGGGAGCTCCAGGCCCAGTCAGGTGAATCGCCGCCACAGCCTCCGGGCTCGGCTGAATCAGGCGACGGTGCGTACGAGATGGCAGATACCCGGACGGCTCTTGTGGTTTCCGGCAGGACCCTCACGGCCGGCGAGCGGCGGCTGCTGGCGGCCCACGCGACCCACCTGCTTTTACTCCGGCAACGTCATGCACTCCAGCTCAAGCTGAAGGCGACCGCGAAACTGGCTGAGGGCAACAGCATCCGGACGTCCATTCTGAATGCCGTCAGCCATGACTTACGGACACCGTTGGCCGGAATCAAGCTGGCTGTGACCGCCTTGCAGCGCCAGAAACGGCGGCTTCCCGAAGATATACGGGACGAGATGCTCCATACCATCGACTCCTACGCGGACCGCCTTGACTCCTTGGTGGGCAATCTGCTGGACATGTCACGGATCTCCAGCGGGTCCACCGCCCCGCTCACATCCTCGGTGACATGGCGCGATGCCATCGAAGACGCGCTGCGGGGACTGCCGGAAGGAGCCATCCGCATCGATCTGGCTCCTGATATGCCAGCCATTGATGCCGACCTGGGCATGCTGGAACGCGTCATTGCCAATATCGTCGAGAATGCGCTGAAATACGCGGCGGGCTCGGATATCGCCATCGTGGGACCGGCCAATGGAGCAGGGGTGGCGACGATTGAAGGGCGCCGCTGCGGAGAACTGAGGATCGTAGACCACGGCCAAGGTGTGGCCGCCGCGGACGTGATTGCCATGTTTGAGCCGTTCCAGAGGCTGGACGACGCGCCGGCTGGCCTGGGCATAGGACTGGGACTGGCCGTTGCGAAGGGCTTTACCGAAGCGATGGGCGGCCAGCTAAGTGCTGAACCGACACCGGGAGGGGGATTGACGGTTGTCATCCGACTGCCTCTTTCCACCGGCGACGGGAACCCGCATCACGCACCCGGCAGTGAAGAACGAAGTGAGCCATGAGGACCGTACTCGTCGTAGACGACGAACCACAACTGCTGCGTGCTTTACAGGTAAATCTGCGCGCTGAGGGATACACGGTGCTCACGGCACTGGACGGCACCACGGCTCTGCAGCATGCCTCGGGCAGCCATCCGGACCTTATCGTTTTGGATCTTGGACTGCCGGATATTAACGGCGTTGACGTCATCACCGCGATCCGTCGTTCCAGCAGCACGCCGATCATTGTCTTGTCCGCCAGGCAAGGGTCCGTGGACAAAGTCCGTGCCTTGGACGCCGGGGCGGATGACTACGTTACGAAACCTTTTGGCCTGGATGAACTACTGGCGCGGTTGCGCGTCGCCGAACGCCGTCTGGGCTCGTCCGACGTCGGCGAACAAGTCGTGGTTGTCGACGTCGGGGACTTCGCAGTGGACCTCGAAAAGAAGAAAGTGACACGCGACGGCTCTCCAGTGCGGCTCACCCCGCGCGAATGGGCCATCCTGCAACTGCTGGTCTGTAACCCGGGGCGACTCATTACCCAGCAGCAGATGCTGGCCAGGATCTGGGGTCCTGGTTACGACGGAGAAACGCATTACCTCCGCGTCTACATGGGACAGTTGCGTCGCAAACTTGAAGCCGACCCTGCCCGTCCCAAGCATCTGCTCACAGAAGCCGGAATGGGGTACCGGTTCGAGCCATAACCGGCCGCGTCGCGCATGTCCTTAGGGGACAGTCGGAGTGTACGGACGCGGCGTAAATGATTCGTAAATAGAAACGCCTTTCCCGGTTTGATGCGTTCCGTGGGTGTTAGCTTCGGCTGTGACCGCGGTGCGTTGTTCCGCGCGGAAAGGAAACAATGACCACGTTGAGCAGGCCCCCGGCCGACCCATCGGCCCCCAAGCCGGCCGGCAAAGCAGCGCTGAAAAACTGGCTGCTGTTCGGGCTACAGGACAGCAAAGGCACCCACCAGGGTCCCGGCGGGATAACCGCCGCCAACGAGAAGAAGCATCCATGGTGGCAGGTCATGTGCCTAACCGGCGTCGACTACTTCTCCACCTTGGGTTACCAGCCGGCCATCGCCGCTCTGGCCGCCGGTGTGATCTCGCCATTGGCGACCCTGGTCCTCATCGCCGTCACGCTGTTCGGTGCCCTGCCGGTCTACCGTCGCGTGGCCCGGGAAAGCCATCGCGGCGAAGGCTCCATCGCGATGCTTGAACGGCTCCTGCCACGCTGGGGCGGCAAGCTCTTCGTCCTCATCCTGCTTGGATTCGCCGCAACGGATTTCATGATCACCATGACCCTCTCCGCCGCGGACGCAAGCGCGCACCTGATTCAGAACCCGGTGGCCCCGGGTTGGTTGCAGGGCCAGAACATCCTCGTCACACTCTTCCTTTTGGCGCTGCTGGCTGCCGTCTTCCTCCGCGGCTTCAAGGAAGCCATCGGAGTGGCCGTCGTCCTCGTCGTTCTCTACCTAGGCCTGAACGCCGTGGTCGTAGTGGTGACCCTTACCCAGGTGTTCATGCACCCGGTGGCCATGGGCGGCTGGTGGAACGCGCTCTGGACCTCGCACGGGGACCCGATCATGGTGGTGGGAATCGCCCTGCTCGTGTTTCCCAAACTTGCCCTCGGTCTGTCAGGGTTCGAAACAGGTGTCGCCGTCATGCCCCAGGTCCGTGGAGACGAGGCCGATACGGTGGAAAACCCGGAGGGCCGCATCCGCGGAACCCGCAGAATGCTCACTACCGCAGCTGTCATCATGAGTGGATTCCTCATCACCACCAGTTTCATCACCGTCGTGCTGATCCCGGAGCAGGAATTTCAACCCGGTGGACAGGCGAACGGCCGCGCCCTGGCGTTCCTCGCCCACGAGTACATCGGCGTGGGGTTCGGCAGTATCTACGACATCAGTACCATCGCCATTCTGTGGTTCGCCGGGGCGTCCGCCATGGCAGGACTGCTCAACCTCGTCCCGCGATACCTGCCCCGCTACGGGATGGCCCCCGGCTGGGCCAAGGCTGTCCGCCCCCTTGTGCTCGTCTTCACCCTCGTCGGTTTCCTCATCACCTTCCTCTTTGAAGCCGACGTCGACGCCCAGGGCGGTGCCTACGCCACCGGCGTTCTTGTGCTCATGACCTCGGCAGCCGTTGCCGTCACGCTCTCTGCACGCCGGCGCAGGCAGCGAAAACGTACCATGGGCTTTGGCATCATCTCCTTGGTGTTCACATACACCACGATCGCCAATATCTTCGAACGGCCCGAGGGCATCAGGATTGCAGCAGTCTTCATTCTGGGCATCATCGTGATTTCCCTCCTCTCCCGCATCCGCCGCTCCTTCGAACTCCACGCCACACGCGTCCATCTGGACCGCCAAGCCCTGGAGTTCATGTCCGACACCCTCGAAGGCCCCATCGCGATCATTGCCCACGAACCGCTCCGGCTCACCGCCGCAGCGTACCGGGACAAGCTCACCTCAGCGATCGAGGTCAGCCATCTGCCGCTGGAACAGCAAGCCATCTTCCTCGAAGTGATAGTCGACGATTCATCGGACTTCGAAACGGAACTACAAGTACACGGTGTGACGCGGCACGGTTACCGGATCCTGGAGGTCCACGGACCCGTGGTACCCAACACGATCGCGTCCGTCCTGCTCCACATCCGGGACGTCACCGGGCTCATGCCACATATCTACTTCCGGTGGACCGAAGGAAATCCTTTCACCAATCTCCTGCGCTTCCTGTTCCTGGGCGAGGGCGAAATCGCTCCCGTCACCAGGGAGGTGCTGCGTGAGGCAGTGCCCGATGTCACCCAACGCCCGTGGGTCCACGTCGGCTGACCAAGGAGGTGTTCGCGCATGGGCCCGCATCGAGACGATTTCGACGGCGGATTGAGGTTCGCTGCGCCGCCGGACTCAGTGGAGGGTTACGGAGGCCGCGGTGTAGACGGCGCAGCGTATCGCCCTCCGGGGGGTTACCTCTTCAGGGATAAAGCCGGCGACACCTGGTGGATCATTTTCCAGGTATCTCCCGACCCGCTTTCTCACGGACCCAAAGTTCGTGGAGATGTCCTGGGCTGCAGCGAATCCTACGACGAGCTCGTTCACGTACGGGTGCTGGCCACCGACGTACTCCGTGCGGACGCTGATGCCGCCTTCCGCAAAAAGTTGCCCTCCAGCTACGAAGAGGCTGCAAACGTTGCCGCGGGCATTCCCCGTGTTGGCGTGTAGTTCCGTTCCTGGCATGAACCTGGGCCAGCGTAAAGGAACCGTTAAGGATTCCCGATTTTCCTGTTTCCACATTTTCTCCGGTGCTACGCTCCCGGAGATCACGTGAGCAAACAGAGAGACGAGGCAGTGACAACTTCGGCCCGGAAGGACATTCCGGACAGCATCCCAAACCCTGAACACCTGCTGGGCCGCGGCCACGCACGCACGTTCTGGAAGCACCGTGACCCACAGACGCGCCGTGAGAACGTCCTCAGTCGCGCCCTCTTGCATCCAGTCCGCTCAGTACCCATCGCTTTCCTGGCGGTCATCCTCCTCGGCGCAGGCCTGCTGATGCTGCCCATCTCCCACAATGGCAGTGATCCAGAGACGTTCATGACGGCCCTGTTCACCGCCGTGTCCGCGACGTGTGTCACGGGCCTGATTACCGTCGACACGGCAACCTACTGGACACCCTTCGGGCAGGTCGTGATTCTGGCGCTCATCCAGGTTGGCGGATTCGGCATCATGACCCTTGCGACCCTGCTTGCCCTGCTCGTGCGTAAAAGCATCGGCCTGCGCGGGCAGCTTGTTGTGCAGTCAGAAACGCACACCCTCAACCTCGGGGATGTCCGCTCCGTGCTGTTTCGGGTTGCCAGGATCATGGTCGTTTTTGAAGCGGTAACGGCAGCAATCCTGGCTGTCAGGTTCTGGCTCGCCTACGACCCAAACCCAGCCGTTGCCCTGTGGCATGGAGTCTTCCACGCAGTGTCCGCCTTCAATAATGCCGGGTTCGCGCTCTACAGCGACAACCTCATCAGTTTCCGCGAGGACCCTTACATCCTGGTACCGATCTGCCTGGCCATCATTGCCGGTGGCCTCGGATTCCCCGTACTCATCCATTTGCTCAACGGCGGGGGACTGCGGGTCCGGAACTGGACGGTACATTTGCGGCTCACAGTGTTCGGGACGGTCTTCCTGCTCATAGCCGGCTTCGTGTTGTTCGCCGCGTTCGAATGGAACCGGGCCGAAACCCTGGGGCCGCTGTCCGTCCCCGGAAAGATCGTCGGGTCCCTCGCTGGAAGCGTGTTCCCGCGCACCGCGGGATTCAACAGCATCGACTACGGGGTGGCTGCACCGGAGACGCTGATGGTCAGCGACATTCTGATGTTCATCGGAGGGGGAAGCGCTGGAACTGCAGGGGGAATCAAGATCACCACTTTCCTCCTCCTGGCATTCGCCATCTGGAATGAAGTCCGCGGCCGGGACGATGTGACCATAGCCCACCGATCCATTAGCCCTGCCTCGGTACGGCAGGCCCTTTCGGTAGCCCTGCTCGGCATAGGCGCAGTCATTACTGGAACCATGCTGCTGCTCGTGTTCACCGACTACAGCCTCGAGAAGGTCCTGTTCGAATCCATCTCGGCTTTCGGCACAGTCGGGATGAGCACAGGAATCACGTACAACCTCCCTCCATCGGCTGAGTGGGTACTCATGGTTCTGATGTTTACCGGCCGCATCGGGAGCGTCACGGTAGCTTCGGCACTGGCCCTATCCTCCCGCCCCCGCCTGTTCAACCTGCCCGAAGAACGGCCCATCATCGGCTAAAGGGAACAAGCTGGGCGTTCCATACTCCTCGTCACCTTTCCGCTGCAGCACGTCACCAGCGTTCTCACCATTGGCGTGCCCAATTGCCCGTTCCACGCCAGTAGATGATCCTTGTGAGATCGAAACTGATCGTTTAGTGTTTCTGTAGATCATAAAACGTCATTGACTGAGCAGGAGCGAAACACACGATGAGCGAGAACACACAGGGCGCCTTCATGGAAGAAGAGCTGGTATCACAGCCCGATGTCTGGCAGCGGGCCATCGAGCAGGCCGCTTCTGAGCAGATGCTTCCCGCCGACGGCCAGCGGATCGCCGTCATCGGCTGTGGCACCTCCTGGTTCATGGCCCAGAGCTATGCTGCCGCCCGTGAATCGGCGGGCAAAGGCGTGACGGATGCCTTTGCGGCGTCGGAGGCTTTCCTGAACAGCAACAGTCCGGAGCGCCAGTACGACGCCGTTGTGGCCATTACGCGGTCCGGCACCACCACTGAGGTGCTGGAGATTCTGGCCGGGCTGAAGGGCATCGTCCCCACTGTTGCCATCATTGGCGATACGGCGTCTCCAATCGTTCACTTGGCCGACGCCGTGATCGGCCTCCCGTACGCAGATGAGCGATCCGTGGTGCAGACCCGCTTCGCAACCTCGGCACTGGTTTACTTGCTCGCCAGCCTTGGGATTGACCTGAAGCAAGCGGTCGAAGACGCAAGGGATGCAGTCTCAGGTCCCGTGGCCCAGGAACTGCTGGATGCTGAGCAATTCACCTTCCTCGGTACCGGATGGACTGTTGGCCTGGCCCACGAGGCAGGACTGAAGATGCGCGAAGCCGTGCAGGGCTGGACCGAGTCCTATCCTGCAATGGAATACCGCCATGGTCCCATCTCCATCGCGGCGCCAGGACGCGTAACCTGGTTGTTTGGCGCACAGCCCGAGGGCCTTGGCAAGGACATGGCGGCCACGGGTGCCCTTTACCTCCACACGGACAAGCACCCGCTGGCTGAACTGGCCCGCGTCCACAAAGTGACCCTGGAACGTGCGCGCGTCCGCGGCCTCAACCCGGACCTGCCCCGGAACCTGACGCGCTCCGTCATCCTTGACCCCTCCGCCTAGGCGCCCGCCATGGTTCTCGGGCACGCAGAATCAGCAGTCCTGGCCTTCGACGTTGGCGGTACCGATGTGAAGGCCGGACTCGTGGATCCATCCGGAAACGTCCTTGGCATGCGTCGCGTCCCCACGCCCCTGGATCCATTGAATCCAGCGGAAGCCGTGCTGGACAGGCTCGCAGGGCTCGCTGATGAGCTCGCATCCGAGTTCCCGGACATCCCGGCCAAAGCAGCGGGGGTCATCGTCCCCGGCATCGTGGATTCCGTGGGAGGAATCGGGATCTACTCCGCAAATCTCGGGTGGCGTAACTTCCCGTTCACTGCTGAAGCCGAAAAGAGGCTGGGGCTTCCCGTGGCGTTCGATCACGATGTCCGCTCCGCCGCTACCGTGGAACACGCTTTTGGCGGATCCAAGGAGTTCAACGACGTCGTGGTCATGGTGGTGGGCACTGGAATTGCCGCCGCAGTCTTCTCCGGTGGCGTGCCCGTCACGGCCGGTGGTTTCGCCGGCGAGCTCGGCCATGCCCAGGTACCGGACCCCGACGCCGGAGCAGAACCAACTGGAACTGAAGCAACACGAACTGAAGCAACCGGGGCCACCATCCTTGAGGCCGTGGGTTCGGCAGGCGCCATCGCCAAGCGATACAGCAGGAAGTCGGGGAATACGGTAGACGGTGCCCGGGATGTCCTGCTCCGCTCCCAAAAGGGAGATGCCGTGGCTGCCCGCGTGTGGGCAGACGCCGTGGACGCCCTGGCCTTCACCATCTGCCAATGCGTAAACATCATCGGCACTGAAGCCGTAGTGATTGGGGGAGGCCTGGCCGAAGCAGGCGAGGACCTCCTCGAACCGCTCCGGGCGCGGGTGGACCAGATCCTGGACTTCCAACGACGCCCACGCCTCATCCAAGCCCAGCTTGGCCAGGACGCCGGGCTCCTTGGCGCAGCGTTGAACGCACGCGCACTCCTGGATGGTGCGCGATGACCGGCTCCGCCGCAACCCGCATCGTCACCGTCACCCCGAACCCGGCCATCGACATGACCTATACCGTCCACGGAATCACCGAGGGCGCCAGCCACAGGGTTCCCACACCCATCAGCCGCGCCGGAGGCAAAGGGCTCAACGTCGCCAGGGTGGTTCACCAAGTAGGCCATCCCGTGCTGGCCATTGCTCCTACCGGAGGAGCCGCGGGACAGACCCTGGCTGCTGAACTTTGGACGAGCGGGGTGCCCCACACGCTGGTGTCCGTCGCCGCCGAAACACGCCGCAGTATCGCGCTCGTAGACACCCTCGCCGGCGAGACCTCCATCTTCAACGAGGAAGGCCAGGCGCTCCTGCCGGACGATTGGCGCTCGCTGACCGCCGCCGTCGTTAAAGCCATACGCGGCGACGACGGAGAAGCTCCCGCCGCTGTGCTGGTGGGGTCCGGCAGCCTGCCGCCGGATGCACCGGCGGATTTCTACCCGTCCCTGGTGAAGCTGGCACACGACGCCGGCATCCCGGCCATCATTGACACCTCAGGACCCGGAATCATCGCCGCTGCCCAGGCCGGGGCGGATGTCCTGAAACCCAATCACCACGAGCTCGCGGAAGCCACGGGGGAGTCCAGAGTGGAAGCAGCTGCGCTCTCGCTCATTGCCATGGGCGCCCGCACGGTCCTCGTCAGCGCCGGCGCGGACGGAATGCTCGCCTTCGACCACGCAGCACCCGGCGGGTACTGGAGCGCTAACCTCCCCGCGCCGCTGAGCGGCAACCCCACAGGGGCGGGCGACGCCGGTGTGGCGGCTGCCGCCGTCGCCCTCGCCGAAGGCATTACCGAACCCCGCGAGATTCTGCGCCGGGCCACCGCCTGGTCCGCCGCGGCAGTGCTCATGCCTGCAGCAGGCGAAATTTCGCCGAGGTACCAGGAACTTGAAGAACAACTGATCGTGACATGGAAGGAGACCCGGTGACCCTTGTCAGCACGCGGGAATTGATGGACAGAGCCGCGGCCAACGGTACGGGCCAAGGTGCGTTCAACGTCATCCATGTGGAAACAGCGGAGGGGCTGGTGGCGGGTGCCGAGACCGCGGGAGTTCCACTGATCCTGCAGATTTCGGAGAACTGCGCCAAGTACCACGGTGGACTCGAACCGATCGCGGTGGCGGCTTTGGCGATCGCCCGCGACGCATCAGTGCCCGTTGCCGTTCACCTGGACCATGCCGAATCCGAGGACCTCGCCATCGCGGCCGTGGACCTGGGCTTTGGCTCCGTCATGTTCGACGGCGCGCACTTGCCCTATGACTTGAACGTCGAAGCCACGCAACGGGTAGCCCGCTACGCCCATGAGCGAGGCGTTTACGTGGAGGCTGAACTCGGCAAAGTTGGAGGCAAGGACGGCGCCCATGCACCCGGTGTCCGGACCGACCCTGCGGAGGCGCAGGCGTTTGTTGAAGCAACGGGTGTAGATGCGCTCGCGGTGGCCGTTGGTTCCTCCCATGCCATGACCGAACGCAGCGCCGCACTGGACCTGCACCTGATCACGCGGCTGAAGTCTGCGGTCGGAAAACCGCTGGTCCTGCACGGCTCTTCCGGCGTCACAGACGAGATGCTCGTAGCTGCGATCGGCGCAGGTATGACTAAGATCAACGTATCCACACATTTGAACGGGTTCTTCACCCGCGCCGTCCGTGAGTACCTCGATGCCAACCCTGCAGTGGTGGATTCCCGGAAGTACATCAAGGCCGGCCGGGACGCACTGGTGCAGGAATCCGCACGTTTGCTCACGCTGTTCGCCAAAGCGAAATAGCCAGACCCCGCGAAAGGCTCGTCATGACCCGCACCGATCGGCTGACCGCCATCCTTGACCTCCTGGCCGAATCCGGCCATGTGGAAGTCGAGGACATCGTGACGCGGCTTGGCGTGTCACCGGCCACGGCACGCCGGGATTTGGACAGCCTTGCGAAACAACGACTGCTCAGCCGTACCCGCGGTGGCGCAACCACCGGATCCGTAGCCTACGATCTCCCGGGCCGCTATAACCGTGATGACCACGCCGTGGCCAAGCAGGAGATCGCCCAGGCGGCATCGGCCCTGATCCGCCCCGGCGCGGTGATCGGCTTGAGCGGGGGAACCACCAACACGGCGCTGGCGCAGCTGTTGTCCACCCGCGAGGACCTCAACGCGCCGTCCAACAGGCCCACCCTCACGGTGGTGACCAATGCGATCAACATAGCGTCGCAGCTCGCCGTTCGTCCGAACATCAAGATCATGGTTACCGGGGGCATCCTGAATCCGCGCTCCTATGAGCTCGTGGGGCCCTACACCGACGTCATCATGCAGAAGGTTGCCCTGGATATTGCGTTCATCGGGGTCAACGGTGTTGACCCGGACCTCGGCCCCACCATCACCGATGAAGGCGAAGCCATGGTGAACACCGTCATGGCGCGCCGTGCCACTGAGTCCTACGTGGTGGCTGACTCTTCCAAGGTAGGCCGCCGCTCCTTTGCGGCCATGTCCGGGTATGACTTCCGGCACCTCATCACGGACGCCGGGATCAGCGCCGAGGACAAGGCCGCGTTTGAAGCCAAGGGCACGGAAGTCATCGTCGCACCTGCCACCTAAGCGATCCTGCAACTACGTGACAAGTGCTAGAAACGCATTCTCGGCGCGTGAAGCACTGAATCGTCAACATCCCTTGGCACCCACTGGCTGAACGGTTTGTCCAGACTGTACTGGCCGTCGTCGGTCCTTATCAGCGTTCGGAGTTCGGCGTTGTCAGGGTTGTTCAGCGATTCGAAATACTCAACAGTCCAGTGGAACCAGCGCATGCAGAACAGCCTCATGGTCAGTCCATGAGTGACCAACAGGGTGTTTGGGGCATACGTCGGCTTTTCCCAATGGCGGTAAAGGGTCTCCATGAACGAGGACACGCGGTCGTAGACATCCGAGCCTGACTCGCCCTCGCGGAACCTGTAGAAGAAGTGGCCGTAAAGGTTGCGCAGTTCCTTCTGGTCCTCGATCTCCCCGGCAATCTGAAAGTTGGCCCAGTCCTGCTCACGGAGCCTGGGTTCTTCGATCACGCGCTCGATCAGCGGTCCCAGGTCCAACGCCTCAAGAGTCTGGTACGCCCGCAAATAGGGGGAGACATAAACGCAGACCTGCTCGCCGTCGAGCTTCCGCCGAAGGGCTTCGCCCGCTATCCGGGCCTGTTCAATTCCGTGTTCGGTCAGCGGAATGCGGTAGTCCGGCACACGGTTGTAGATTGACGTGTCGGCATTCGCGGCCGACTGGCCGTGCCGGATCATGAAGATTCTCCCTGGGGCACTCATCCCACCAAGCATAGGGGGCTGCCTAAGGGTGGAACGGGAACGTGCGCAGTTCACGGCAAAGTGGCAGGAACTACAGGCAAGATAGGTACATGCTCCTTGCTTCCCGCCGCCGCCTGCGCGCCGAAGTACTCATCGTACTGGGCCTGTCTTTGGGCCAATCCGCTGTGTACTCCGTGGTGCAGCTCCTGGACAAGATGACGCGCGCGCCGCTGTCCGAGGCAACGTCGACGCTTAACAGGTCCCAAAGCACCCGCGAGTACTTCGATCTCACGTACCAACTGCTGGACATCATCTTCGCTTTGGTGCCGGTGGTCCTGGTGCTCTATTTCCTGTCATCGCATGCCCAAGGTGGCCGGGAAAGTGCAAGTGGCTTTGCCCGCCTGGGGTTCAACTTCGCACGCCCCGGCAAGGACCTCTTGCACGGACTGGGACTCGCAGCCGCCATTGGCATTCCTTCACTTGGCTTGTACGCGGCCGGTCGCGCCCTCGGAATCACCACCGCCATTGTGCCCAGCGGCCTGGAGGCTTACTGGTGGACAGTACCTGTGTTGGTTCTCTCCGCGATTCGCCACGCGATCGTTGAGGAAGTGATCGTCGTGGGATACCTCTTGGACCGTTTCGGAAAATTCGGCTGGAGAACGCCGCTGGCCATCGTCGTGAGCGCGGCCCTTCGTGGCAGCTACCACTTGTATCAAGGCTTCGGGCCGTTCATCGGCAACTTCGCCATGGGCTTGGTCTTTGCCTGGATCTATACAAAGACGAAGCGGGTGATGCCTTTAGTCATTGCACATGCGCTGCTGGACATTGTCGCGTTCGTTGGCTTCAGCCTCTTCGGCAAGGCTATAGGCCTGGGGTAGGGACCCTTAAAGCTAGTGGACCCTTAAAGAGAAATTCGGCCGCCATCGGTGGGTGACGTCGTTGGCACCCGCTGATGGCGGCCGAAGCTTGAAGGCGTGCGTCAGATGGTGACGGCGCCGGATGCGGTTTCGAAAGTGACGGACATGATGCCAGGCGTACCGTGCGGGGCCATCCACTGGACAGCGACGTCCTCGAGCGGCTTCTCCACGGGTTCGCCCAGCCATTCGGTAACGCGTTCCGCCGAGCCCGCAATCGTGAGGCTGGACATCTTGACGTCACTCTCGTAGACCTTGGACGGGTGCAGTGAGGGATCGCCCTCCCACTTGAGCAGGTACGGCACCTGGGGATCGGCGATCAAGCCGAGAATGCCGATCTGCTGCCACACGAGTTCGCGGCCATCCGGGAACTTGCGGTTGCCCGGAACAGCGGAGCGGCCGAGGCGTTCCTCGAAGGGGGCGAGGTCGTCAACGGCGACGCACCAGCCCATCCAACCGCCGCCAGCCGCCGAGCGTGCGCGGACTGCCTGGCCAAAGGGTGCCTTGTCAGAAGCAGGGTGGTCCAGGACCTCTACGACTTCCAGGTATTTGTTATCCGCCAAGGGAATGATCATGTTCCGGGTGCCGAAGCGCGGGTGCACTCCGCCCCGGACTGCGTCCACTCCCAGAGCTGCGGAAATTCGTTCGGTAGTGGCCAAAAGGCCATCTCGTTCACAAGCGTAAGAGACGTGATCCATGCGCATGGCTTCATCTTGGCACTTTGTGATCGGGGTCTCAGCTAAGGCGAGCCTAACTAACATGGGACGTTATTCCGCGCTACCGGAACGCGCCACGCCCGGTCGCGTAAAGACTGAAAAATACTGCCTTCGTCACAAAACTGTCCAAGTCCCCGGGCGCTTCCTAGACTGGCCCCAGCCCACGCCTACAGCGATCAACGGCAAATCCGCGCGCCACTAAGAGGAGAATTCAATGTCCCAAGGATGGTCTTTCGAAACCCGCCAGATCCACGCAGGCCAGGAGCCTGACTCTGCCACGGGAGCGCGGTCGCTTCCGATCTACCAGACCACGTCCTTCGTTTTCCCGAGCGCAGAGAGCGCAGCCAACCGCTTTGCACTGGCCGAGCTCGCCCCTATCTATACGCGTATCGGCAACCCAACACAAGATGCCGTGGAGCAACGGATCGCCAGCCTCGAAGGCGGGCTCGGCGCATTGCTCCTTAGCTCAGGACAGGCAGCGGAAACCTTCGCCATCCTGAACATTGCCGAGGCCGGAGACCACGTCGTCGCCAGTCCCAGCCTCTACGGCGGCACCTACAACCTGCTGGCGCACACGCTGAAGAAGTTCGGTATCTCCGTGACGTTCGTGGAGGATCCGGACAACCTGGACCAGTGGCGCGACGCCGTGCAGCCCAACACCAAGCTGTTCTTCGGCGAGGTGGTGTCCAATCCGCGCCAAGACGTGCTGGACATCGAGGGTATTTCGCGCACCGCGCATGAGGCTGGTGTGCCGCTCATCGTGGATAACACGCTTGCCACCCCCTACCTCATCCGTCCCATCGAGTGGGGTGCGGACATCGTGGTGCACTCGGCTACCAAGTATCTGGGCGGCCACGGCGCGGCGATCGCCGGCGTGATCGTGGACTCCGGAAACTTTGACTTCGGCAAGGACCCGGAGCGCTTCCCTGGATTCAATACTCCCGACCCCAGCTACAACGGACTCGTTTACGCCCGTGACCTTGGCAAGGACGGCGCGCTTGGAGCCAACCTCTCCTACATTCTCAAGGCACGTGTGCAGTTGCTGCGTGATCTGGGTTCGGCGGTTTCCCCGTTCAACGCCTTCCTCATCGCCCAGGGGCTGGAAACCCTGAGCCTGCGGGTCGAGCGCCACGTCTCGAACGCCACCAAAGTAGCTGAGTGGTTGGAAGCCCATGACGACGTCGAGTCAGTCGCCTTCGCGGGCCTGCCGTCCAGCCCTTGGTACGACCGTGGCCGCAAGTACGGGCCCAGGGGTACCGGTGCAGTGGTGGCATTCAACATCAAGGGTGGCGTCGAGGCCGGTAAGCGATTCGTCGATGGCCTGGAGTTGCACTCCCATGTTGCCAACATTGGTGACGTCCGCTCGCTGGTTATCCACCCGGCGTCGACTACCCACAGCCAGCTCACGGCCGAACAGCAGCTGGTTGCGGGCGTGAATCCAGGCCTTGTCCGCCTGTCCGTGGGAATAGAGCACGTGGACGACATTATTGCTGATCTTGAGGCCGGTTTCCGGGCTGCCAAAGGCGCTTAGGGGGCGTCCGATTACGGCAGCTGAACCTCGCGTTTGAGCCGTTAAGTTTGAGCCGTTAAGACCACCCCTGCGCGGCGTGGCCGCCCGTCGACGAAAATTCGCCGGGCGGCCCTCCGCAGTGCGTGTTCCTGAACGAAGCGGCCCCAAACCGTCACACAGCTGTCACATTCTTCGCCAAAACAGCGGTATTTTTCCTAGACTCTACGTATTAGGTCATGAGTGCCAGTGACAGCCCCGGCTTGCTGGCCGGCAACCCTCCTCCGCGGTGGGGTGCCCCGGGTGAAGACCTGGCCTGTCGCACGCAAGGCGGCAGGCAAGCGCGAGGTTAGGTGTCAAAGGAATGACCATTACTGCTACAGCACCCCCCAAGCCAGGCAAAGAAGATGGGACGGTCAAGTACGCCGGCGTAGGTTCGCTGGAACTTGAAGCCGGCGGTTTTCTCCCGGACGTTGTGCTTGCCTACGAAACCTGGGGTCAGCTGAACGAGGATGCGTCCAACGCCGTCCTGGTTCAGCACGCACTGACGGGAAGCACACACGTGGCCCGCGGTGCCACCGATGAGGAAGGCTGGTGGGAGCAACTCGTTGGCCCCGGTGCGACGATCGACACCAACCGGTTCTTCGTCATCTCCATCAACATTGTGGGCGGCTGTTACGGCAGTACAGGCCCGTCGTCCGAGGCGCCAGACGGGCGGCCTTGGGGATCCCGCTTCCCGCTGATCACTTTGCGCGACAGCACGGTGGCCGAAGCCCGCCTCGCGGATGCGTTGGGGATCAAGGCATGGCACGCCGTCCTTGGCGGTTCCATGGGCGGGGCGCGGGCACTTGAATGGGCGGTGACCTTCCCTGAGCGTGTTCAGCGGTGCGCGGTTATTTCTGTCGGCGCCTACAGCACGGCCGAGCAAATCGCTTTCGCCCAGTCGCAGACGCTCGCCATCCGCCAAGACCCGAACTTCAACAACGGCGATTACTACGGTGGACCAACACCGGAGGCGGGCCTTGCCTTGGCCCGACGGATAGCGCACATCACGTACCGTTCATCGCTGGAGCTTGATTTCCGTTTCGGCCGGGAAGCCCAGCACCAAGAGACGCCCCTGGCCGCTCCGGTCCTCGGGGAGCGTGGCCGCTACCAGGTGGAAAGCTACCTCGACCACCAAGGCACCAAGCTGGTGCGCCGGTTCGATGCGAACAGTTACATCGCCATCACCGAGGCACTCATGTCCCACGACATCAGCCGGGGCCGGGGCACCTTGCAGGAAGCCTTGGCCACCGCCACTGCTGAATTCTTTGTGGCAGCCGTCGACTCCGACCGCCTTTATTTTCCGGCCCAGTCATTGGAACTGGCGCAAAATCTGCCAGGCAATGTGCCCGTCCACGTGATCGAAGCCCCCATCGGACACGATGGCTTCCTCACCGAAATCGGGCAGCTGTCAGCCCAACTACGCGAGGCTTTCTTCGCCTAAGCCTGCTCAGCCGTTCATGATGTCGCCGCGCTGCTTCATGTAGTCCTCCATCGCGATCTCGCCGTTGCTGAACTTGAGGTCCAGTTCGGCGAGCTTTCGCGCGCGGAATCCTTGCTGCTCAGAGCCGCTGTGGCTCGGAAACGTAGGTGAAGAAGCGTTCGACGCCGGTCCTGGCGGCGGTGGGGCATCGGCAGGGCGGATGGTGGTGGGTTCCCCGGGATAGCCCGGGTAGTTCTGGGTGGGATATGGCGGTGCCGGATAATTCTGCTGCGGGTAACCCGGTCCGGGAAGATTCTGCGGAGGATAGCCGGGGCCCGGATAGTTCCGACCCGGGAAATTACGGTCCTGAAGCCGGCGGGCCCGGGACCGGTTGTAAAGGCGGATCCCCATGGGAATCAGCCACGAGCAGACGATGATCCAGAAGATCAGATTGTTCACGGTGCAGGCCTCCTAGGTCTTAACCCAGCTTAGTCCCGCACTTTCACACGAGCTTTGTCTCCATGCCCAGGAACCTCCCGTAGCGTTCCACTTCTGCATCCAGGGCTTGTTGTTCGGCTGTTGTGACCGACCTGTTCATCCTGATGTCGAGTTCGCAGATCCCGCCGGAGAAGCCGTGGCGCCACCATCCGGCCAACCTGCCATCCAGCAAGACCACGTGAATGGGAGCATCGCCCTCCGGGAAATAGGGCGCCCTTCCGCCGAGGTAATGCCTCGATTGGGAATAGCCCATCACGTACTCGTCGTAGCACTGGATGAGATCGGCACGGGGGAGGAGCGGCCCATCATCAGTTGGCGGGGAAGTCACTGCAAGTGCTTCCACGTCTTCGGCTAGTAAGTAGAAATCCAGGCCGTCAATTGCCACAGTCGCCAAGGCGCCAGGCATGGACTCTTCAGCTATCTGTAGGCCAAGCCGTACATCTTTCATGGTCAGTCCCGACCACGCGGCACAGTCCTTGATGGTGGCAGGACCCCGGCTGGTGAAGTACCGCAGGGCCAGCTGGCCCAAAGCCCATTCCCGGTCGTCGCCCGTCAACGATGCACTGCCATTATCGGGCACACGTTCGTCGAACAAGGCGTACGTCTGTTTCAGTGCACCCCCTGCAGAACGGACCGGGGCGCCGCTCACCAGGATTTTGCTGATCTCCGCGTGCATGAGGTGGTAAACGAAGCCAAGCCCTTTGCCAGGAAAGCCTGCCTGTTCCAGTACCCCGGCTAATTCTTCGCGCGTTTTGTGGGCTCCACCGGCCACCGCCTCGGCAAGGATGTGCCCGCTGCGGGCGGCGGCGTGCTCATCAACTCCCGTCTGCCTGTACATTCCCTTGTTGCCTTGATGCAGGCGATCCGCAGACAACCCCATCAACCAGCCGAGATCGTCGCGGTGCACAAAATGCCACGTCGGCCGCAGGATATGCGTCCGGAGGATCCTGCCGTCAGTCACCGCCTGCTCAACGTCATCGGCAGTGCTCCCTAGTGCCCGCTGGCCACTGCTCCCCAGTGCCCGCTGGGCAACGCTCCACCTGGCATAGGGAAATTCCTGCGACTGCACCGCGAGGAGGTTTCGCAGCACGTCATCAATGGTTTCGCCGTAGGGATTCCGCAACTGCTGCCGCCGGAGCCGAAGGCGCACAACATCGCCCGGCGCCAGCGAAATGTCAGCGTGCATCGTGGAACTCTTTCCGCGCGTCAACACTGCAAGCGCCCCTCACCCTAGCCACGCGGCAGCATGGTGCCGGTGGGACCAAAGACCGGTCCCGGCGTCGGGCGTTTGGGGGTAATGCCGTCGCCGGAGGATCGATGCCGCAACCTGCGGATAACCCAGGGAACAAAGTACTCACGGGCCCACACCAGATCCGAGGAACGGGCCTCACGCCAGGTGCGGACCGGCAGGGGCTTCGGCACCAGGGGTTCGAGGGTGTGCTGGACGTTCAGTGCTTCCAGGACCATCATCGCGATGGTGTGGTGTCCCAGCGGTGAGAAGTGCAGGCGGTCTTCGTCCCACATCCGGGGATCGGCCAACTGCGTCAGGGACCACATATCCGCGATGATTGCGTCGTGCCGTGCCGCCACAGTCCTAAGGTTTTCGTTGTAAATGGCCACCTTGCCGCGGATGCGGCCCAACACCGAGGACGCAGTGTCCGGTCCGTTGAACAACACAACAGTGGCACCACCGGAGCCCAGTTCCTGGACTGCGGCATCCAGCTTCTCCGCCAACAGGTCCGGGTCGCCACCGGGCCGGATGAGGTCGTTGCCGCCAGCCGAAATCGAGACAAGGTCCGGCTGGAGTTCCAGGCAAGGAGCAATTTGTTCATCCACGATCTGCTGCAGCAGCCGCCCACGGATAGCAAGATTGGCGTAAGCGAAATCCTCATGACCGCGGCCCAGTTCTTCCGCTACACGGTCAGCCCATCCGCGGAAGCCGCCGGGGTTCTGCGGCTCGGGATCACCGATACCTTCCGTAAACGAATCCCCCAGTGCCACGTAACGGCTCCAAGGGTGTGTTTGAACCGGTTCGCCCGGCTTCACCAATGAATTGACGTCACTCACGCTTTCCATCCTGCCTTGAACCTGCGAACCTACGCCACCGTAGGTTGTTACCCATCAGTAACTGCAAGAATAGACCCATGACTGAAGCCGTTGCATTCCCCACGCCCGTTGTCCTGTGGTCCCATGACGAAGCTGAACGGGAGGGCAAACCGCTTCTGGTGCTGCTGCATGGCTACGGCTCCAATGAGGACGATCTCTTCAGCCTCGCCGGCCTGCTTCCCGAGGGCTTTGTGGTGGCTTCCCTGCGCGCGCCGATGCCCATGGGCCCCGGCTTCACCTGGTTCCCGCTCACCGCGTCAATCGATTACTCGCTGGAAGCAGTAAAGCTTGCCGCGGAGTATGCCCTTGAATGGTTGGATACGGTCAGAGCCAATCATTCTTCAGTGACGCTTCTCGGCTTCTCCATGGGCATGGCCATGGCGACCTCCATGCTCCGGTACCGTCCCACGGACTTCGCTGCCGTCGTCGGGCTTTCGGGTTTTGTGGTGGACGCCGGCGACGACCCCGCCTTCCGCGATGCCGAACTGGACGGCACCTTGCCGATGTTCTGGGGCCGCGACCAGCAGGACCCCGTCATCACTCCGGACAAGATCGAATACACCATGGGATGGGTGCGCAAGCACGTGGACCTCACCAAGGTGCTCTACACGGGCATGTGGCATGGCATTAATCAGCAGGAAATCGGCCATGTAGGAGAATTCCTGACGCACAAAGTCCTCGCGTCTTAAAGCAACGCGGGGTCACTTACGGCCCATAAATGGCCTCACCATGGGCCCTAAGTGACCCCGCGTTGCTTCAGGCGGTGGTGATCCGGACAGTCTGGCCGTTGACGGTAACGGTATCTCCGGCGTGCAGCTGGCGGCCGCGGCGGTCTTCGATTTCGTCGTTGACCTTGACCAAGCCGTTCTTGATGAGCTCCGTTGCTTCAACGCCGTCCTCCACGAGGTTGGCGAGCTTCAGCAGCTGGCCGAGGCGGATCATGTCGTCGCGGATGGGGATCTCTTCGATTTCCGGGTTGCTCATAGAGCAATGATGCCTGAAGTAGTGTGGTGACGGTGCCGAATCCTTCCCACCGTCCCACCATTCCGCTTGCCCTCGGGCTCCCGCTTGCCTTGGTCACAGGCCTGGTCCTGCCGCTCCAAGGACGCATCAACGGGGCGCTCGCCATCAAGCTGGAGGACGGCATTGCCGCTTCTGTGGTGAGCTTCACCACAGGCCTGTTGGTGATCGCGGCGATATCGGTCCTTACGCCCAAAGGCAGGTCGGGGCTGCAGAGCATCCTTCCGGCGGTCCGCAACCGCAGCTTCCCGCCCTTCTACGTCATGGCCGGGGCTGTTGGCGCCCTTTTCGTCATTGCGCAGTCCTTCACGGTAGGCCTGCTGGGCGTCGCGCTGTTCACCGTCGCCACCGTCACCGGACAGACCCTCAGCGGCCTGCTGGTGGATCGGATGGGCATCGCTCCCGGCGGCAAACGCTCCATCACCGCCGTGCGGGTCGTGGGAAGCGTGCTCACCGTGGCCGCGGTCGCCTGGGCCGTGTCCCCGCGCTTTGGCGGAACGGACGACGTCGGAGCTTTGGTGCTGCCGGTCATCCTGCCTCTGGTGGCGGGTTTCCTCATGAGCTTCCAACAGGCCATGAACGGGACCGCCACCGTCCACTACGGCACCCCCATCGCGGCCACGCTCGTCAATTTCCTGGCCGGTTCCGCCGTCCTCTGGGTGGCCTTGCTGATCAAGCTTGCGGTAGCCGGGGCCGGGAATCCCCTTCCCTCCGAGTGGTGGTATTACGTCGCCGGACCGTTGGGATGCATCGCCATCGGCCTGGCAGCCCTTCTGGTGCGGAGCCTTGGTGTGCTGATTACCGGTCTTGGCATGATTGCCGGGCAGCTGGTGGGCTCGCTGGTGCTCGACGTCGTGATCCCCACTGCCGGGACGGTGGTCGCCTTGCCCACGGTGCTGGGCACGCTCTTGACCCTCGCGGCGATCGTCGTGGCCAGCCTTCCCTGGCCAAAGGGATCCTTCGCGCGAAGGCCAGGTGCCAAAGGCCGGTAGGGTAGGAATCAACAAACTTTCCCCCAGCACCCCGCCGGTCACCACGTCCGGAGTCCGGGGCCAAACCACCGCGGACCGCACCCAGCGGCCCTGTAGAACAAATGGAGTACCCATGGCAGCAAAATCCGTCCTTGACCAGGTCATTTCCCTCTCCAAGCGGAGGGGCTTTGTCTTCCAGGCCGGTGAAATCTATGGTGGCTCGCGTTCGGCGTGGGATTACGGACCCCTTGGTGCGGAACTGAAGGAAAACATCAAGCGCCAGTGGTGGCAGAGCATGGTGCGCGGCCGCGAAGACGTCGTAGGCTTGGACTCCTCAGTCATCCTTCCCCGCCAGGTCTGGGAAGCCTCCGGCCACGTAGAGGTGTTCTCTGACCCCCTGGTGGAGTGCCTTTCCTGCCACAAGCGCTACCGGGCTGACCACCTTGAGGAAGAGTACGAGGAAAAGAAGGGCCGTCCCGCCGAGAACGGATTGAAGGACATTGCCTGCGCCAACTGCGGCACCCGCGGCCAGTGGACCGAGCCGCAGGAGTTCTCCGGCCTCCTGAAGACCTTCCTTGGCCCGGTGGCCAACGATGAAGGCATGCACTACCTGCGCCCGGAAACGGCCCAGGGCATCTTCGTGAACTTCAACAACGTCCTCACCACCTCCCGGAAGAAGCCGCCGTTCGGCATTGGCCAGATCGGAAAGTCCTTCCGCAACGAGATCACGCCGGGCAACTTCATCTTCCGTACCCGCGAGTTCGAACAAATGGAGATGGAATTCTTCGTCGAGCCCGGCACGGATGAGGAATGGCACCAGTACTGGATGAAGGAGCGCATGTCCTGGTACACCAGCTTGGGCATCCGCGAAGAAAACCTCCGCTTCTTCGAGCACCCGCTTGAGAAGCTGAGCCACTACTCCAAGGGCACCACGGACATCGAGTACCGCTTCGGCTTCCAAGGCTCCGAATGGGGCGAGCTCGAGGGCATCGCCAACCGTACGGACTTCGACCTCTCCACGCATGCCAAGGCCTCCGGTACGGACCTGAGCTACTTCAACCAGGCCACCAACGAGCGCTACACCCCCTACGTGATCGAGCCCGCGGCGGGCCTGACACGTTCCTTCATGGCCTTCCTGATTGACGCCTACACCGAAGACGAAGCTCCCAACGCCAAGGGCGGCGTCGACGTCCGTACGGTCCTGAAGCTGGATCCGCGGCTTGCGCCGGTCAAGGCAGCCGTCCTGCCTCTGAGCCGCAACGAGGACCTGTCCCCGAAGGCAAAGGCGCTGGGCACCCAGCTGCGCAAGAACTGGAACATCGACTTCGACGACGCCGGCGCCATCGGCCGCCGTTACCGTCGCCAGGACGAGATCGGAACTCCGTTCTGCATCACAGTGGACTTCGATACCCTCGAAGACCAGGCCGTGACAATCCGTGAGCGCGACACCATGAGCCAGGAACGCGTGTCCCTGGACAAGGTTGAGGCTTATCTGGCAGCACGTCTGATCGGCGCCTAACCGTGGCTTTGGAGTACCGCGAGTGGAAGGAAGGCGACGACCTCGCCCTCCTGGAAATCTGGGGCGGGCCGGAGACCCTGCCTGCAGAACAGTTCCGTGCTGCTTTGGCGCCGTCGAGCAACCAGCCTTGGCGTCGCTGCATCGTCGCAGAGGATGTCGTTGACGGCGTTCGCATCCCCGTTGCCGCCGGCGTGGTCCACGAGGCTTCGCTGCACCCTGAACGTCTGTGGGCCTATATCGAGGTTGCCAAGGACCATCGCCGGAACGGCGTCGGAGCCACCCTGCTGACCATGCTGCGCCGCGAAGCCGGGAACTCGCCGTCGGGCGTTTCCAAGCTCCGCACCAAAGTTGAGCCGGCCACGCCCGGGGCCGCTTTCGCCGAGGCTGCAGGTCTTGGACCCATCCAGCGTTCACAGTTGGTTGTGGTGGAGCCTGAGCCGCTGAAGCTGCCGCGGTTCGGCGATGGTTCTGAAGAAGCTGCCTCTGAACGGGTGGAGGACCTCGCCACCGGATCCGTGGAACTCAGCGAAGTGGTGGGCAGCTACTACTCAGCCGTCCATCACTGGGACAGCCCGGGTGAGCTCAGCATTGCTACTGTGCAGCGGCTCTTCCTTCACGATCTCACGGGGGCGCACGGGGCCATTGTGCTTCGTGCACCGAAGGCAAGTGCCTTTGGTGAGGGAGTGCCGGCCAGCAGAAAAGGCAAGATCCAGGCCTTCGCCATCAGCTACGCCCAGGGCAACTCCGAGGAGCCCTCGGATGTCTTCCTGGGTCACGATCCGAAGCTGTCCGCCGACGACGCAGAGTCTGCCGTCCGGGATCTTCTGGCGCTTATTGCGTACCAGCACCCCGTGCTGTTGGAAGTGGACGAATCCATGACGGCACTGCGCAGCGTCCTGGCGCCCTTGCTGGAGTCGGGCAAGGCCCACGTTCGTGGCGCTGACACGCTGATCGTGAGCGACTGACCACGTATCTGCAGGTCCGGATCCCGCTTTGCCCATCGCCGATGGGCAGGGCGGGATCCTCGCTTTAAGCCCAGCTCGCATTCATGGTGAAAGGGTCTTGACGCGGCCACGGCGCAGGAGTAGGAAGGCGACGTAAGCCACGCGCCGGCACACTCGGAGGGAAGCGGCGTTTGTGGAACAGCTCCGGTCTCTGCTCTGAAGCGGCGGTAACAACAATGAATGGAACGTCCTTGGACGGGCTGCGGGACCAGCTGCGTGGGCAGCTCATCACTCCCGAAGACCCTGAATACGATTCGGCACGTGCAGTCTTCAACGCCATGGTGGACAAGCGGCCCGCGGGCATCGTCCGAGTTGCCCAGGTGGCGGATGTGATCGCGGGGGTGAACTTTGCCCGGGAGAATTCCATGCCCCTGGCCATCCGGGGTGGCGGACACAGTGCGCCAGGCTTTGGAACGTGGGACGACGCCCTGGTCCTTGACTTCGTCAACCGGACGGGGGTCCGCGTGGATCCGGAGAGCTCGACTGCGAGGGCCGAAGGCGGAACGACATGGGCTGACTTCAACCACGCAACCCACGCCTTCGGACTGGCGACCACTGGCGGGATCGTCGGTTCCACAGGAGTGGCCGGACTGACCCTGGGCGGCGGCATAGGATATTTGGCCCGTAAGTACGGGCTCTCCTGCGACAACCTCATTTCAGCCGATGTGGTCACGGCGGATGGAAAGTTCCTGGTGGCCAGCGAAGACCAAAACGAGGACCTGTTCTGGGCGCTCCGGGGCGGTGGCGGCAACTTTGGCGTGGTGACCTCGTTCGAGTTCAAGCTCCACCCCGTTGATATGGTCCATGCCGGAGTCATTCTCTACAGCGCAGAGCATACGGACACCGTTGCGCGGTTCTACCGCGAATACATCGCAAATGCGCCGGAGGAGTTTGGCGCCTTTCTGGGATTCCACCAAGGTCCGCCCGTTCCGTTCCTTCCCGAAGAATGGCACGGCAAGCCTGTCTGTGTGGTGGTGGGGATGTGGACGGGGGATATGGGAGAAGGCGAAGCACGGTGGCAGCCATTCCTGGATGCTGCACCGGTTGCCGGCTCGCTGGTAGCTCCCATGCCCTACCCAGCCCTGAACGTTGCCTTCGACGCGCTCAACCAGAAAGGAATGCAGGGCTACTGGAAGGCGAACTTCCTGCCCGAGCTCAGTGATGGCGCCATCCAAGCTCACGCTGAGCATGGCGCGACGGTCACCAGCGTCAATACGGCTGTCCACATTTACCCCATCGACGGCGCCGTCTCACGCGTTGGCGTCAACGACACAGCTTTTGCGCACCGGGACATGAAGTTTGCGCCGGTCATCGCCACCCAGTGGATGGAACCGACCGATAACGAAGCCAACATTGCCTGGACGCGTGCGTACGCGGCAGCTCTTGCACCACATTCAGCGACAGGCGGGTATATCAACTTCATGGACACCGAGGACCAGAACCGGGTCACTGATAATTACGGCCCCAACTGGGATCGTCTGGTGCAGGTCAAGAGCAAGTACGATCCCGGCAACCTTTTCCACGTGAACCAGAACATCAAGCCCGCCTGAGGGAAGGCTTGCGGGTGATCCGGCTAGGCTTGAAGCCATGAGGTTTTGCAGCTGATGGGTCACGGACACTCCCACGGTCATTCTGAAAGTTCCGAGCCAACTCCGCAGGCGATTGCATCCCGGAAGCGCGCCAACTGGCTCCTGGCTGCGGTACTGGTTCCACTTGGAGTGCTCACTGTCATCGCCATGATGGTCATGTGGCCCTCGGGCAGCCGGGAGGGTATCTCCTTTGCGAGTCCCTACCAGGCTGCCCCTGGGGTGACGTTCGATACCGGAAAGATCCAGAGCGTGGTGCAGGAAAGCTGCACACAAACCGGACAATCCACGCAAGGACAAACAGATACTGGCCCGACTGACACGGGTCAAACCGGTGCAGGCCAGTCCGGCGGATCCGACTGCACCTTTGCCTTCACCCAGCCGGACAAGGGCGGGGAAGTCGTCAAGGTAGTGATCAATCCCGACGTCGCCAAGTCCCACGGCGTGGATGTGGGGGACTCGATCAGATATCTGAACCTCTCCGGTGTCCAGGGCGCATCGCAAGGCAACGGCTCGCCGTCGTACGTTTTTGTGGATTTCGTGCGGAGCCTGCCGATTGCCCTGCTGGCTGTGCTCTACGCGGTAGTAGTGATCGCTGTGGCGCGCTGGCGTGGCTTCCGGGCCCTCCTTGGCCTGGTTGGCGCTTATGCCGTGCTGGTCAGCTTCATCCTGCCGGGACTGGTGGAAGGGAAGCCTCCACTCATGCTGGCTTTGGTGGGTTCCACAGTGATCATGATCGGGGTCTTGTACTTCGCCCACGGTTTCTCGGCGAGGACCTCCACGGCCCTGCTCGGAACCATCTTCGGGTTGGGCATTACAGCGCTGTTGGCTGCGTGGGCCACGGATGCTGCCAACCTTGCAGGCGTCGGCGACCATGACGCTGCCACGCTGATAAACATGTCGGACAAGATTTCAATCTCCGGCATCATCCTGTGCGGCCTGATCATCTCAGGCCTCGGCGTCCTCAACGATGTCACCATTACCCAATCCTCTGCGGTGTGGGAACTTTACGAACTGGCCCCGAACACCAGTGCCCGGAAGCTGTTCTCCTCGGCGATGCGGATTGGCCGGGACCACATCGCCTCCACCGTTTACACCATTGCCTTCGCGTACGCTGGTGCCGCCCTTCCGATCCTCATCATCGTGATGCTTTACGACCGCCCGCTTGCCGAGGCCTTGACCAGTGCGGAGTTGTCCGAAGAAGTCATCCGGACACTGGTGGGCTCCATCGGCCTGGTGCTCGCCATCCCGGTTACCACGCTGATAGCCGTCCTGGTGGTCAAGGCCACAGGCGTGAAGGATGCAGTCCCGGCGCCCGCTCTGTCCGTGAATCCGGACGACGTGGACGATACCGGTACGCTCGCAGCCGCGGCCGCCGTCGTGGGTTCCGGCCGGGTAGAAACGCTCGACGGCGGCCGGTCTCCGCGCGCCGTCGGCAAGCCTGCCCGCCCGGGGAGCCGCCGTGCCCAGCGTGAGGCGGAGCGCCGCGGCGATGGGGAAAATCCCGCCTCGTAACGCCGGAGGAGCACGGTCCGTGGCGGCAGGAGGGGCCGATTTGCCCTGATTTGCAACAATGGATGGGTGACTGTAGTAGCAACGCCCCCTGCCCCAAAGCTTGAGCTTCCGCCTTTGCAGCTCGGTGGGATCACCGTGGACACTCCCGTGATCCTTGCCCCCATGGCGGGCATCACCAACTCAGCCTTCCGCAGGCTCTGCCGTGAATACGGTGGTGGCCTGTACGTGGCCGAGATGGTTACCTCGCGTGCGCTGGTGGAACGGACTCCGGAATCGTTGCGCATCATCTCGCACGACGAGGATGAGAAAGTGCGGTCCGTGCAGCTCTACGGTGTTGACCCCGTAACGGTCGGCGCGGCAGTCCGCATGCTCGTCGAGGAAGACCGGGCTGACCACATCGACCTCAACTTCGGCTGCCCGGTGCCCAAGGTCACCCGCCGCGGTGGCGGTTCCGCGCTGCCATGGAAAATCGATCTCTTCACGTCGATCGTGCAGACGGCAGTGAAGGAAGCCTCCAAGGGTGGCATCCCGCTCACCATCAAGATGCGCAAGGGGATTGACGAGGACCACCTGACGTACCTCGACGCCGGACGGATCGCCCGCGATGCGGGAGTGGCCGCCGTCGCCCTTCACGGCCGCACCGCAGCCCAGTTCTATTCCGGCCAGGCTGACTGGTCCGCCATCGCCCGCCTTCGTGAGGCGCTGCCTGACATTCCGGTGCTGGGAAACGGTGACATCTGGTCCGCAGAGGATGCTGTCCGTATGGTCCGGGAAACCGGTGTGGACGGCGTTGTGGTAGGCCGTGGTTGCCAGGGCCGTCCGTGGCTGTTCGGTGATCTGCAGGCTGCGTTCGAAGGCAGCGAGCAGCGACACCGTCCGGGCCTGCGGGAGGTCGCCGAAGGCGTCTACCGTCACGCGGAGCTCATGGTGGAGACCTTCGGCAACGATGAGTACAAGGCACTGCGGGAAATCCGAAAGCACATGGCCTGGTACTTCAAGGGGTACGTAGTTGGCGGGGAGCTTCGCGCCAAGCTGGCCACGGTTCCCACCCTCGAGGTCCTGCGCGGACTCCTTGAAGAGTTGGATATGGATTTGCCGTATCCGGGCATCGATTCCGAGGGTCCGCGCGGCCGTGCCGGATCACCGAAGAAGCCCGCGCTGCCCAAGGATTGGCTCGTGAGCCGTCAGCTGAACGCGGAACAGAGTGCCGAAATCTCCGCAGCAGAGCTGGACGTGTCAGGCGGCTAGCTTCACGCGTGTAAGACTGGCTCAAGAGGCACCACTACTACGGCGCTTGAAGGAGGCAGATACCCATGGGAACCGAAGCGATGCTGGGCCGCACTGGAACACCGCACGACTACGTGCTGGCAATTCCGGGCTACACGGAAGCGGATTCTGCGCGGTGGGTGGAAGAACCGCGGAAGACTACGTACCGCTCCGATTTTGAACGCGACCGGGCACGGGTCCTGCATTCCTCGGCCCTGCGACGGCTGGGCGCAAAAACGCAGGTTGTTGCTCCGGATACGGACGATTTCGTCCGCACCCGTCTGACCCACAGCCTTGAGGTTGCGCAGGTCGGCCGCGAACTTGGCCGTTCACTGGGCTGCGATCCGGACGTCGTGGATACTGCGTGCCTTAGCCATGACCTCGGGCACCCACCGTTCGGCCATAACGGTGAGTCTGCCCTGAATGAGGTGGCGCACACCATTGGTGGCTTCGAAGGCAACGCGCAGACGCTGAGGTTGTTGACGCGTCTGGAACCGAAAGTCCTTGCCGAGGACGGCAGGCCCGCCGGGCTCAACCTGACCCGCGCCAGCCTGGATGCTGCGTCCAAGTACCCGTGGTCCGCCGTCGACGCCCCCGTCATCCATGGCCACCGCACCAGCAAATTTGGCGCGTATGAAGACGATCTTCCCGTGTTCGAATGGCTGCGTGAGGGCGCTCCGGGTAACCGCTCCTGCATAGAGGCCCAGGTGATGGATCTCGCGGACGATATTTCCTATTCGGTCCATGACGTCGAAGACGCAATTGTCGCAGGCCACTTCCAACTGAAGTGGATGGAGAATCCGGACCACCGTGCCCGCGTGGTGGGTTACACCAAGCAGTGGTACCTCCCGCACAACGATCCGGCTGACATTGACGCTGCCCTTGCCCGGCTTGAGGCCACCAAAGTGTGGGTCCGCGAGGCTGATGGCAGCCGGAAATCCATGGCTGCGCTGAAGGACATGACCAGCCAGCTCATCGGCCGGTTCTGCCAAAGCGCCATGGAAACCACAAGGGACCATTTTGGCCCGGCAAACCTGACCCGCTATGGCGCCGAGCTGATGGTCCCCGAGGACACCGTGACCGAAATCGCGGTCCTGAAAGGCCTGGCCACCACGTTCGTCATTTCCACGGACCACCGCCAGCCCGTTTACGAACGCCAACGCGAAGTCCTGCACGCGTTGGTCGGCGTCTTGAACGCCACAGGCGACCGCCACCTCGAGCCGATGTTCGCTGCTGACTGGCGTGACGCGGCCGACGACGGCGCGCGGCTGCGGGTAGTGATTGACCAGGTGGCGTCGCTGACGGATGGTTCAGCGCTGGCTATGTATGAGCGCCTGGTGGGGAGCCTGCCGTCACTTTGGTAGCACCGCCAAGCGGCTAGGATGGTCACGTGGCTGGCTTGATCAAACGTGAAGATATCGACGAAGTACGCCAGCGCACGGATATCAAGGAAGTCGTTGACGGTTACGTCACCTTGAAGAGTGCTGGCTTGGGTAGCTTCAAAGGACTGTGCCCTTTCCACGACGAACGCTCACCATCCTTCACTGTGCGCCCCCAAGTGGGTAGATATCACTGTTTCGGCTGTGGCGAAGACGGAGATGCCATCTCCTTCGTCCAGAAAATGGACCACAGTTCCTTCCACGAGGCAGTGGAAAAGCTGGCCGCCAGAATCGGCTACGAGTTGCGTTACGAGGATGGCGGCACCGGTCCGAGCCGCGAAGAAGTGGGCAAGCGCCAGCGCCTCCTGGATGCCCATAAGATCGCCGACGAGTTCTTCCGGGCCCAACTGCTGACCCCCGGAGCCGCCGAGGGCCGCAACTTCCTGGATGGCAGGGGCTTTGACCGCGCGGCCGCCGAGCACTTCGGCGTGGGCTATGCGCCGCAGGGCTGGGATTCGCTCCTTAAGCACCTGCGCGGCCGTGGGTTTACCGATGCTGAGCTCAAACTGACTGGCATGTTTTCCGAAGGAAACCGGGGCATCTACGATCGCTTCCGTGGCAGGCTCATCTGGCCCATCCGGGACATCGCCGGCGACACTATCGGCTTCGGCGCCCGGAAGCTCTATGAGGACGATCAGGGTCCAAAGTACCTGAACACTCCTGAAACCACTCTCTACAAAAAGTCCCAGGTCCTCTACGGGATCGATATCGCCAAGCGCAACATCGCCAAGGACCGGCAACTCGTAGTGGTTGAGGGGTACACCGACGTCATGGCCTGCCACCTTGCAGGAGTCACGACGGCGGTGGCAACCTGCGGCACGGCGTTCGGCACCGAACACATCAAGATTGCCCGGCGCCTGCTTTCGGACGACGGCACCGGGGGAGAGGTGGTCTTTACCTTCGACGGAGACGCCGCTGGCCAGAAGGCCGCCCTCCGCGCCTTCGAGGAAGACCAACGATTCGTCGCGCAAACGTACGTCGCAGTGGAGCCCACCGGCGCTGATCCGTGTGATCTTCGTCAACTCAAGGGCGACGCCGCAGTGCGCGAACTCATCGAGAGCAGGAAGCCGCTCTTCGAGTTCGCGATCCGTGCCTCGCTCCGCAGGCACAACCTGGACACAGTGGAAGGCCGCGTCGCGGCGCTGCGGGAAGCCGCGCCCGTTGTGGCACAAATCCGCGACTCCGCCATCCGCCCCGCCTACATACGCGAACTCGCTGGCTGGTTGGGCATGCCGATTGAGGAAGTCAGCCGTTACGTTGGGGCGGCAGCCAAGCGCGCGGCATCCGGCGCTGCTCCGTCCGGCACTAATCCGCCCGGTACTGCAGAGCAATCCTCGACGGCGGCAGCCCCGCCGTCGAGCGGTCAGGTCTTCAACCGTCCTGATCCTCGGGACCCCGTGGCAGGGATGGAACGCCAAGCGCTGGAAGTGGTCCTCCAGGAGCCCTCAGTCCTGGGCGACGGCGCATGGGAGCGCTTTGAGGCGTCCCATTTCGCTACTCCGGCGTACGCGGCGGTGCACGCAGCCGTGCGTGCCACAGGACTGGCCCACGCAGCTGATCCCGTGGCATGGGTGGAGCACGTCCGGCAGGAAGTTCCGGAGCCTCTTCGGCCCTTGGTTTCCGAGTTGGCGGTAACTCCTTTGCCGGCCAGTACGCCGGAGGCCATGCAACGGTATTGCCGGGACATTTTGGCGAGGCTTTTCGAACTGCAGATCACCCGCATTAAAGCGGACAAGATGGGCCAGCTGCAGCGTCTTGACGCAAGCGCATTTCCCGAGGAATTCCAGCGTCTGAACCGCGAACTGATGGTGTTGGAAATGCAGCGCCGAGCCCTGCGTTCAGACTCCTGACCGTCCGCGCGGAAGGTCGCCGGAAGGGGCCTTGGTGCTCGATTTCGTTTTCCGGCGGGGCCCTGTTAAGCTAGTAACCGCTTCATTCCTCCGTAGCTCAATTGGCAGAGCATTCGACTGTTAATCGAAGGGTTACTGGTTCAAGTCCAGTCGGAGGAGCGCACAATACCCCCGTTCCGGTGTTTCGGAACGGGGGTATTTTTATACCCCCTAGGGGTATGTCCGCCCGATTAGCATTCGCATAAAACCTTTGCTAAAGTCATAACCGCTTCATTCCTCCGTAGCTCAATTGGCAGAGCATTCGACTGTTAATCGAAGGGTTACTGGTTCAAGTCCAGTCGGAGGAGCGCAAGGACCCCACACCGGTTTCGTACTGGTGCGGGGTCCACTTTTTTACACGAAATCCATCTCCACCTGGAGGAACCGTGCGGCTTCGGCCACGGCTGCCAGGAAGGCTTCCTGTTCGGTGGGGGGTGTCCGCGGTTCGCGTGGATGCCATTCATGGGGGGCGGAGTAAACGCGCGTGAAACCTCCGGCCGGAGGCGCATAGAAGATTCCAAACCGCTGGACCGGCCACTCGGGTGAAGTTTCCGGGGCAACCAGCAACGCGGCGTCCGCTTCGGGGTTGTACCACTGGGCGATGGGCCGGCGGCGATCATCCGTGAAAAGGCCTGCCGCATAGAGTGCCGCAGACTGGGGACTGGTCACAGAGCACAAGCGGTCCCACCACAGCGGCAGGATGCGTTCATCCCGTCGCTGCCAAGGTGCCGGAAGCGGCTGCAGCTCTTGCCAATGTGGCACATCTCAACTTTATCGCCGGGGACGGGCCGGCAACAGGGCCTGCCTAGCCGGACAAACCAAGCCTCGGATACAGCACCTCGAAGCCCTTGGTCAGTCCGGCGTTCAAGGCGATGCCTACATGCCCGCCGTTTGGCACCTCGTAATAGGTCACCGTCATTCCCGAAGCTTTTGCAGCTGCGGAGACAGCCTTCGCAGCTGCAACATAGGTCACATCATCCGAGCCCACGGTGAAAACGGCAGTGGTGTCTGGAAATTGCTTACCTTTCATGATGTTGATGGGCTTCTGTGCGTCATAGGCCGCCTGGTTGCCGCCAAAGATCTCCGCCAAGTTGCCTGCAGGGTCCTCCGCCCCGGGAAACTCCTCGCCGGAGATATCCACCACGTTGCCCCACATCTTCGGGTATTTGAGCGCAAAGGAGATGGCGCACTGCCCGCCGTTGGAGTACCCGGCGATCGTCCAATGATCGCGGTCCGGGAGGATGTTCAGGTTCGCCTTGGCCCAGTTCACCACGTCAACGTTGATGTACGTCTCCACGTTTCCGTACTTGGCTGTGTCCAGGCACAGAGTGTCGTCTTGATCTGGTCCGATCTGGTCGGCCACGATCGCGATGGGCGCCAAGCCGTTGTTCTTCGCAGCAAATTCGTCCAACGCGGCCGAAACGTACTGGGGGTCAGGGAGGCCGGGCTGGCCCATCATGAGGACGAACAGGGGCAAACGGGGTGGGTTCTCCGTCAAGGCAGCCGGCGGCAGGTAGATCCCGGCAGGGCGGGCGTTGAAACCCGAGGCGGTGGCTGGAATGACCTGCGTTCCTACCTCGCCCTTTGTTGGCATGTTGGCTGGCGGTTTCCAGTTCTGCCAGAGGGGCCCGGAAGGGATGGGAGCGTCCGGGTCCGGCTTGCTCAGTCGGATGGCTTCCTCAGTGGAGATCCCCAGCGCTGAGCCCAGGGTCCTGTTGAGCCCGAACTCCATGTTGACGCCCAGCGCAGTGACCAGGAGGAACACAGGAATCGATATCGCCGCCACCACTTTCCGCCACCGGGGACTGTGGCGAAAACTAACCACGGCCAGTCCAAGGGCAGCGAAGCCGGTGATCACCCAGAACCACACGCGAGGTGTCAGGCCCACGTGGAAGACGTCCAGGACATCCTCCACAATCCAGACCGTAAACCAACCGAGCGCTGCTGTGACCACAATGCCAACCACCGCGGTGATGACCCAGCGCGAAGACGGCCTGAGGAACAGCAACAGGAAAAGCCCGACGCCGATGACCACGGCTATCGTCATGACCACCGGGCCGCTGATTTCGATTTCCAGGAGCCCTTTCATGACTGTTGTGTCTGTCCCGCGGTCATGCGGCGGGTTCCCGGGCAACCATTTGCCGTAGCAATCCTGCGCTCTGTGCCCGGGACAACCCCGGCAAGTACGCCGAGCCAACAGCAAGGCCTATCGATGGCAGGGCCAGTGGGTCCCGGTAATACATGTACAGAGTGCGGTGCTCGGGCTGGAACCGAGATTTGAAGGCTGCCAGGGACTTGAAGCCGTACATGGGTTCCAGTGCATTGCCCAGCATTGCCAGAACCCGATCCAAGGCACTGTGGTCACCGTCGTCCGTCGCGGCCCCTGTGTTGGCCAGCGGGGAGCCTGACAACGAGATGTGGGGAACGTCGTCCTTGAAGTGCGTCACGGCAGAGGCGATCAGGAATTCCATGACCCCTTTGAAACCAGTTGTCCGGCGGCGCATGAAGTCCAAGGTCCACCCCGACACCACGCCGTCGGTAAAGACCGGCAGCCAGCTTGTGACCCCATGGACCAGGCCATCGTCGTCCACCGCCACGCAACACATGACTTCGGGATCCTTCAGTTCATCGAGTCCGCCCAAGGTGAACCCCATCTCGGGCAGGGCCTTGTCCGCCACCCACTCTTCCGAGATCTCGGCAAGTTGTGCACGGATTCCCGGTGGCATCTCCGCGTAGTGGTACCAGTGGTCTTTGATGGACAGCTTCTCAGCCCTGTTCAGAGCGGTCCGGACGTTCTGCCATTCCTTGCCTTTGAACGTCATGGCCTGGATGTTCAGCAGGGTTTCTTCCGCCACCTCCAGTTTGCGGAAGCCGCGGGGGAGGAGAGCCTCGTCAAGCTCCGACGTGGCCGAGTAGAAGCACGGTGTGAGGCCCAGTGCCGCGCAATGGGCCAGGAAGCCTGTCGCAGCCTCGGTGTGGTGCTGGCGGGCCCCGAATGGACCCGCCACCGTCAGGGCCACTCCGTTGTGCACCTGGTAGGCGAGGCCAGCCCTCCTGTCGGGCGTGAACCAGTATTGGTTGTTGTCCCACAGTGCCATCCAGGACAAGGTCCCCCCGCCGTCGTGGAGCAATTCTCGGGTGTGTCCCAGGTCCGCGGCAGGGTCTTTTGCCAGCGTCCGGAACCGCTGGAAGTTGTTCAGGACCATCACAAGGATGCAGAGCCAGATGACGTCCCCGCCCAGTCCGTAAAGAACAGTGCTCAGCAATCCCTGCGGCAGTTCAACGACGAACGGAACGGGGAAGGGCACCAGGATATGGGTCAGTTGGCCTGCGAGGTCCCACAAGGATGAGCGGTTCGGGTTGCCCTCTACAAACCAGAAGACCACGTAGAGCGCCGCCGCCACAGCAGCCATGATGAGGGTTGTCCGGCCCAGGACGCGATATCCGGCGTCGCTGGATTCCACCCGGAATTTGTGGCGGTTGACCAGCAGCAGGGCCGCGATGATCAGCGGCGCCAGGATGGCGGGAACGGCATAGAGCAGGAGGTAACCGACGTCGTCATTGCCCAGTGTCACTTCCGGATCCGTCACGTACTGCAGGATTGCCACGCTCGTCACGAACGCCAGGTAGAGCTGGATGACCAGGGTCAGTCTGTAAGCGAGGCGGCGACCCCGGCGCAGTCCCTCAGCACAGACAAGCAGCAACAGCACCGGGATAACTGTGAGGATGGTGGCGCCGAAACTCTGCACGCCCACAACGCTCTGCAACGTGACGCAGCTCTTGTCGTTGTCGCAGGCTTCCTTCACTTCGTCCACGCTGGGGCTTGCCTGCAGCATCACCTCGGAAACCACAGAAAGCGGCCCGACCTCCAACGTGCCCGTCAACTGCGTGAGCAATGGCCCCAGGGCGAACACACCAACTACGGTGCCCACAAGGAACCGGGTCTCACGAAGGCTCGAGGAATGAAGGGAGCCCGCACGCCGCCGCAGCACCAGGGTTTGGACGGCCCAACCGGCCAGAATGCCGATGACAGCGCCGGCAAGGGCCTGGAGTGTTTGTGCGACGCCTACAAACAACGCGAACATCAGCGTGGCGGCCAGCAACCATGTCCGGAGGCGACGACGCCAGAGTGCCTCCAGTGCCGCCGTCGAACATCCCAACGCAGCGGCGGCACCACCGTAGGCGCCCACAACGTACTCGCCACCAAGAAAACTCAGCCATTGGTCGCTGTTGTCCGTTCCAAAAGCAACCAGCCCCATCAGCACCAAGGCGCTCAGGGCAGAACCAAAGATAAATGCTGCCAGCGCCAGCCATGGACCCATGGTTCGCTCGGCGATACCCACGCCGACCAGGATCAAAACGCTGCATGCCAGATAGTCCAGTAAGGATGAGGCAAAGAAAGATGATGTGAAGATGGACCAACCCGGCCCCGCATCCAGCGCCAAACCCAGCCCGACCTGCTCCAGGAGTGCCTCGTTGGGTCCGGCGATAAGGCTCCCCGTAACTGCGCCGACAACCCAAAGGAACAGCACGAGTCCCAAAGTCAGGGGCAGCCGCCGGATGGCCGCCAGGCCGTAAACAGTGCCCGTATATCCGACAGCCGCACTCATGTGATGTCCCCTTCACCGGCGAAGCGGGGGAAACCCCCGGCTGGCCACCATTCTGCCCTGCCAGGCGGCCTAAGGGGAGGGCTTACACGGGGACTTTAGTCCCTATTCCAGGGGCCAGGGTTCACCCGGTACAGCAGGGCCGCTCCAATGACGGCGCCAAGTATCGCCCCGAACAGTGCACTCCCGGCCAGGCGGCCCAACAGCGCCCCGACGACGGCGCCAAGCACGGCCCCGAGGAAAAGGCCCCTACCGTTGCGGTGCGGTTTCTTGGTCATGGTCACAGCCTATGGTCCAGTTCTGGGGAATGCCGTATTAGTGGATTGACGGGACAGTCACTAATGAATTGACGGGACAGTCCGGGGCCGGACCACCAGCCACAGTGCGGCGATCGCTCCGGTGATGCAGACAGCCTGGACCGCGCCCATGGGTACCGCAGAATCGACACCCAGCCAGCCCACAACAGGGGGGACGATGCCCGCCATCATGAATTGTGCTGCGCCCAGGAGCGATGCCGCCGTCCCCGCCTGGGCTCCATGGTTCGCCAAGGAGAGGACTTGAACGCAGGGGAACAGGAAGCCCGTAGCGCAAATGTAGAACCACAGCGGAATCAGGATGCCCCAGAGACCCACGTGCAGGAGATCGAGCACGATAATCAGGGCCGCCATGAGCAGCATGAACACTGTGGCTCCGGCCACGATCCACTGGGGAGCCACGCGCCGGATCAACCTTGAGCTGATCTGGACGCCCGCCACGATGCCCAGCGAATTGACGCCGAAGAGGAGGCCGTATTCCTGGGGAGAGAAATCATAGATGTTCTGGAAAAGGAAGGTGGAGGCGGAGAGGTAGGCGAACAAACCACCGAAGTTGAGGCTGCCTACCATCAACATGCCCACGAATATCCGGTCCGTCAGCACGGTCTTGTACCGCTGCCGCACCGTGACCGTGGATTTTCCGCGCCGTTCCGCCGGCAGGGTTTCGCGAATAAAGAAGATCGCGGCCAGTATCACCAACGTGCCGTAGCAGGCCAGGAAGTAGAAGATGCCGGGCCACGGGAACACCAGCAGCAGCTGCGAACCGATGATTGGGGCCAGGATCGGGGCCAGCCCGTTGACCAAGGACATCCGGGAGAACATGCGGACCATCGAATAGCCGTGGAACAAGTCCCGGACCATGGCCATCGCAACGACGCCCCCACCCGCGGCGCCGATACCCATGAGCACACGGAAGAGGGACAGGAACCCAATGTCCGGAGCCAACGCAGCGCCCAACGATGATCCAATATGCAGGGCGGTGGCGAGGATCAAGGGCAGGCGACGGCCAAACTTGTCGCTGAAGGGACCAACCACCAACTGTCCAAGGCCAAACCCAACGGTGGTGCCGGTCAGCGTCAGCTGGATCGCCGTGGCTGATACGCCGAAACTCTCCTCCAATGCAGGGAACGCAGGAAGATAGAGATCCACAGTGAAGGGCCCCAGGGCAGTCAGGGCACCGAGAAGGACAATGTAGACAAGCTTTTCGCGTCGGCTCAGGGAATCGCCCGGAGCAATGGGATTGGTCACGATCATCTATCCTATGGCCGTCACATCATATTTATGCAGCTACGTCAGGCGCGCCGCGGTGGCATCGGCGAAAGTTGAGCCGGAACCTGAATGATAGTTTTGAGGACAGGTGCCCGCGGCGATCTTTTTCCGGCCGCGTTCGCCCGACACGATGCCCAGAGGAAGCAGTTAGGCGGAACCCAATGAGTGGACGTCACACCGGCCGGACCAGCACGCGACCAGCCATCCGTACTTTGCCGAAGACCCTCAAGCTCGTTGCCCGTTTGGCTCCCAGGCAACTCAACGATGAGATCGCCCTTGCCAAGGTGGAACTCAAGCGCAAGGCCACCCAGGTTGGGGTGGCCGGTGCCTTCTTTGGCGTAGCCCTTGTTTTCATGGCGCTCCTGGTCATCGCGCTGGTGGTGGCCGCGATTCTTGGTTTGGCTACCATCATGCCGGGCTGGCTTGCAGCGTTGATCGTTGCGGCGGTCTTTCTTGTGATCGTCGCGCTCGGAGCCTTGATCGGGGTCGCCAAGTTCAAGAAGGCCATGCCTTTGATCCCTGAAGACACCATCCGCGGGCTCAAGCACGATCTGGGAATTGCGAAGGAAGGCTCGGCCTTCGATGAATCGATCCTCGATCCCAATTCGCCCGCTGCCAAGGCGGAGAAAGCCGCCAAGGAAGCTGCCGCCGAGAAGGCGAAGGCAGAAAAGGCTGCAAAGGAAGCTGCCAAGGAAGCGGACGCCGCCAAGGCGCCCACAGAGGCAGAACTCCGCCTGCGCCTGAACAAACGGCGCGAACACCTCACCGGCGTGCGCGATGAACTTGGCGAGCAGTTGGACGTCAAAAAGCAGGGCCAGGCTTTGCTGGGAACAGCCACCATGAAACTCCAGGAGGGAAAGGACTTTGCTTCCGCGAAGTTCGCTGACCTTGGCGAGGCCGTTCCCGAGGACCTCACCGGTCGCCTTGCTTCCCGATGGAAGGACCTCGTTGCTTTCGCCGCCGCGGCTGTGGTGTTCGTGGTTGCCCTGCGGAAGCTGCTGAAGAAGTAGAAGCCTGCCGCGGTACCGCACACACTGGAGAAGAGGAAAGGGGGACACCATGAGGTTCATCGGTGCTGGTTCGCATCCGGACCGTCCCCAGGTGGACCACGACCTCGTCTTTACTGTTCCCAATGTGCTCACGGTTCTGCGCTTCATGGGCGTCCCGCTCTTTGTGTGGTTGGTCCTGTGGCAGAAGGAATATGGCTTCGCCGTCCTCGTCCTGGTCATTATGGGCAGCACGGACTGGGTGGACGGTTATATCGCCCGCCGCTACAACCAAACGTCCAAGTTGGGCAGGATCCTGGACCCCATGGCGGACCGGGCCGCGCTCATAGCCGTTGCGATCACGTTGGCGATCGCCGGCGTCGTGCAGTGGTGGTATCTGGCCGCGCTTGTTGTGCCTGACGCCATTCTTGCGATTGCCTCGCTGATCTACTTCCGCAGCCATCCGGACCTTCCAGTCAGCATCATCGGCAAGATCCGCACAGGGCTCCTGCTGGTGGGCACGCCGTTGCTGGTACTTTCCAAATTGCCCGTTTCATACACCGACGCTTACTTCGCCGCAGCTTGGGTCTTCCTCGGCCTCGGCCTGCTGGGCCACTGGATTGCGGCCTACAACTACTACTGGGCCATCCTGCGTAAAGGCAAAGAACTGCGGGCCAACGACGGCGGACACGGCTGATGGTGTGGCTGGCGGTTTTCCTTGCCGTACTTGGCGCTTTTTTCCTGGCCATTGGTGCCCAACGCCAGGGAAGCGCGGTAAAGGCCGATACCGGCGGACTGGCACTGAGCTCCAACGGGTTCCTGCGGCTTCTGCGCAATCCACGATGGATGCTTGGGCTCTTGCTGTTGTGCCTTGGCATGGTGATGAACGCGATCGCCCTCGTATCGGCACCCCTGACGGTGGTGCAGCCCATTGGTGCGATCGCACTGGTCATTACCACCGTGGTCAACGCCAAGGACCAAGGCCTGAGCATCAACCGCGCCACCGTGGTTGCCATTACCGCCTGCGTCACCGGATCCGCTTTGTTCGTACTCCTGGCAGTTAACGTCACGCAGGAAAACCATCACGTTAATGCTGAAGACGAACTGACAATCGTGCTGCTCCTGGCCCTGGCTGTGGGGCTTTTCGGCACTCTTGCGGTGGTGTTCAAACACCGCATGAGCGCCTTCATATACATCTTGGGAGCGGGTGTACTGTTTGGCTTCGTTGCCGTCCTGACCCGGATCATCGGCAAGCACCTGCTGGATCCAAACGGCCTGTTCCTGCTCAATGTGCAGTGGTACACGCTCATTGCCATCGCGGCCGCCGGGGGCCTTGGTTCCTGGTTCGTCCAGAGCGCGTATTCAGGCGGCCCTCCGGATCTGGTTATTGCCGGACTGACTGTGGTGGACCCCATGGTGGGCATCGCCATTGGCATCGTTATCCTTGGTGAGCTTCGTCCCGATGTCCAGCCTGTGATGGCAATCAGCATGGCCGCTGCAGCTTCCCTTGCTATCGTGGGGGTTATTGCCTTGAGCCGGCACCATCCGGAAGTCACCAAGCGTAAGAAGGACGCGAAGGCGGCTGCAAGCCGGAAGGCCTAGGCAAAGCTTTAACTTGCGCCACCGCTTCCCAGCGGTCCGGCAACCCGGCGACACCACAGCATTGACCCGTTCAAGGCTGTTCCGCACCGTGACCATCAGGAGTTCTCCACGTGACCATTCCCGACACCAACAAACCCCTTACCATCCTGATCGCGGCGGATACCTACCCGCCGCACGTAAACGGTGCTGCGCAGTTCGGCTACCGTCTGGCCAAGGGAATGACGGCGCGCGGACACAACGTGCACGTGTTGGCTTGCCGTCCGGACACGGGCAAGAGCTACACCGAGTTCCGTGACGAGGCAACCGTCCACCGCCTCCGCTCGCATGGGGTGTTCACGCACGAATACTTCCGCATCTGCTTCCCTTGGGAAATCAAGAAGGAAATCAGTCTCCTGTTCGACAAAGTCCAACCGGACGTAGTGCACATTCAAAGCCACTACATGATTGGCGAGCACGTACTCTACGAGGCCGTGAAGCGTGGCATCAGAATTATTGCCACCAACCACTTCATGCCTGAAAACCTGAACCCGTTCCTTCCGTTCCCGCAGTGGTTCAAGGACATCGTGGGGCGCATCTCCTGGAAGGACATGGGCAAGGTGATGGGCCAGGCCGACGTCGTCACGACGCCCACACCGCTGGCGGCCAAGGCCATGCACCAGCACGCGTTCCTCCGTAAGGTCCTGCCCCTGTCCAATGGCATTGATTCCGCAGCCTATGAGCTGCAGCCGGGCGAGACGATAGAACCCCACGCCAATCCCACTGTTCTTTTCGCGGGACGGCTTGCGGAAGAGAAACACGTCAATGTCCTGATCGACGCCATCGCCAAGACCCCGCGCGAACTCAACGTCCACCTCGAGATCGTGGGCGGCGGGGAAGTCCGCCCTGCCTTGGAAGCACAGGTGGCAAAGCTTGGCTTGGGGGACCGGGTGAAATTCCTTGGACTGGCAAGCGATGAAGAACTGCGCGAGGCCTACATCAAGGCCGACATTTTCTGCATGCCAGGCACTGCAGAACTTCAATCGTTGGTGACGCTCGAAGCCATGTCTGCTTCCACTCCTGTGCTGTTGGCCAATGCCATGGCACTCCCGCACCTGGTCCGCGACGGCGAAAACGGATACCTCTTCACACCGAACGACAGCACGGAGCTCGCAGCGAAGATCACCAAGCTTGTGGAGCTTCCCGAGGACCAACTGAATGCCATGGGCAAGGTGAGCCGCGAGATGGTAGAGCCGCACAGCATCAACGGCACCCTCCAGACATTCGAGGACCTCTACCGCGGGGCTTCCTACGAGGACATGGTGGTGTGACAAAAGCACTCTTCAGTAGCTATTAGTATTGCTAGAGTGCATTTGCCCCAACTGCTGCTTCTTAGCGGCCGGAGGGGCGTCACGGGGCTATAGCTCAGCTGGTTAGAGCGCGGGACTCATAATCCTAAGGTCCTCGGTTCAAGTCCGAGTAGCCCTACCTTTACACGGGAGCCGTGGTTGGCGTTTCATACGTCAGCCACGGCTCTTTTGCGTTTCGGCTGTTCAACCCACTGCCGCTGATAATTCCGAGCGAATGCGGGCTTCCTCCCCGCTTCCCGTCGTAGGCAAACGCAGGAGACGAATCCCATGCGCCTGGCAGATGGCATCTTTGAGTTCATCCCGGACGTGTTGAACGGGGTTGTCTTCGTGGAATGCGAAACCGTCAACTTCAATGGCCAGGACCGGCAGGTTGGTGACGTGGTTATAGACCACGAAGTCCAGGCTTGCCCGGTTCTGGACAAAAGAAGCCTGTTGGGATGTGAGCACCGCAGGATCGCGAAGCAAATTCTTCAGCAGGACCTGTGGCGCCATAACTAAGTCGGAGAACTCCTCATCCTCGAGGACCTCCGATAAGAGAGTCCAGATAATATTCTCCGAAGCGAACGTGGAGCCGTTTCGGAGTCGGCCGGCCAAGGGGCGTAGCAACGCTGAATACTCTCGGTACAGGAGGTCGAAGACGGACAGGACGTTGCTGTCGAAAACACCATCCTCCGGATTTCGGTAGCGAATAAACTGCACGAGGTCTCGAAGGTGCCGGCTTTTTGGCAGCATCTCATTGTTCGTTACAAGTACGAACCGCTTCACTGCCCGGGAGACAGCGACATTGACGAGGTGCGGGTCGTCGACGAAGCTGACGCCTTGGTGTCCGCTGCTTGTCTCGTCCAGGACTGTGCTCATGATGATCACGTCCTTCTGCCGCCCTTGGAACTTGTGGACTGTATCGGCGTGGATGCTACTAAGAAGGGCTTTAGCTACTTTGTCCACTTGCCGTCGATACGGGGTCACCACGCCAATCTGGTCATTGCTGATACCTGAGCAGTATCGCCCAAGGACCTCCTTGGCAATGACGTCCGCCTCACGCTGGTTGGTGCGACCCCCACTGCTGTGCTGGCGCATATGGTTCCCCTCCACCGTCCTGACTACCACCAAGGGCTGACCGCCCGGCCCGCTGGAGGTGTAGGGGACCAGCCTCCCGCCGTAGAACTTCCTGTTGCAAAAGTCGATGATCGCCGGATCGCAGCGGTAGTGCTCCCGAAGCATAGTGCGGGGAAGGGCATCGTCGAACTGCTCGATGATTGAGGACAGGATGTTGTGCTTCTTGTAGTCCACGCTGGTGGACGGGGCTCGCGTGGAGTTTCTTGAAGCCTTCTCATCGGCGATGTGCTGAAGTTGCTGAAGGTCCCCGACCACGATGACGTTCCGGGCGCGGGAGAGTGCCAGTCCAGCGGCGAGCAGATCGACTTGGGAAGCCTCGTCAATGATCAGATAATCGAGGAGCTGGCCGGCGGGAACATTTCGTCGCAGGGAGTGGCACGTGCTCAGGATTACCGGATAGTCAGCGGTGAATCCTGCAAAGTTTGACTTGTAGGTGGCCTCTGAATGGATCCGCCTGCGCGTTCGGCTGTAGCGGCGGTGGAGAGACGCCTCAAGGGTCTGTCTGGAAACCCGCCGGTGGTCTTCCTCAAGACGTCCGTAGTCCTTGTTTGCCAGCAGCCGATCCGCTTGATCGATACTCTGTTCAAGCTCCTGTATCTTGCTGTCGTAATAGGCTCGCTGAAGCCGCACCACGACATCGGTGTCGTTGGGATCGATTCGTCCGAGTGGTCCATATCGGAGGCGAAGTCCAAGACGCTGGAAAAGTTTACGGAGTGGCCCCGATCTGGCGGGTGTAATTGCCGTCTCGGCCAGGAATTCCAGGATCCGACCGGATGGGCCACGCAGCAGCGGGACGCCTTCCAGGGCGGGCACCTCACGGGCGTCTGCCTGCAGCAGGAAATGACGCCTCTCAAGTTGGTACGCGTCCAGCTCCTGCCTCAATATGGCCAGCTGTCTTGCGGTCCCTTGAAGCGTCTGCAATTGACTGTCGAGTTCGGCCACATACTCTGACGGCGGCGCCTCGCCGGAGGGCCTGCCGACCAATTGATCGACCCTGGCGTTCCTGGATTCCTGCTTGGCGAAGAATTCGGTAATTTTCTCTTTCCGGCCGAGGTCCGCCACGAGGTATCCGTAGCCTTCCTCGGCGAGTTTGTCCCGGACATTTTCCACGGCGGCGTTGTTGAAGGAGACGATTCCAACCGTCTGCCCCGGAACCGTAACGATGTTGGCCACAAGGTTCAGTATCGTTTGGGTCTTTCCCGTACCGGGTGGGCCCTCGATCACCGATATGCGATGGCCGAGTCCTCTCAGGAGAGCCTCTCGTTGGCTGATGTTTGACGAGAAAGGCAGTATCAGGTGCTGTTGAACCAATTCCGGGGAAACCAGGGGCTGGCGCTGGAGCAGCACATCCAGCGCGCTTCCTTTGGGGACGCTCCTGAAGTTCTCGTACTGCCCGCGCAGCGGATCGTCTACGCTCAGCTTCGATGCAACATCCCGCCAATAATCAAGCACGACCTGGGCTTGTATTTCTTCCTCGGATGGCCGGGAGATTGCTATCTCACTGTCACTACAAGCTTGAAAGCAGGGCCCAGAGTCGCCCAAATGAAAAACGCGCCACCATGGCCCCTGAGGGGAATCGAAACGGAGGACCTCTGTGACGGCGTCGAGAACCTTGCCACGCACGATGACGGCGTCGTGGGGGCTGAGGAATATGGGTGAGGGATTTCGAAGAATAATGACGTTGTCCGCCGAGTATCTGTACGTCTTCCCGGAACTGAAGGTTACATAGGTGAACGCGCCCGCAGCGCGGTACTCCACCAGCTCCGGGGTCTTGTCATCAAAGCCGTTCTGGCTACGATTGCGGACAAAAATGGCTTCGCTCCGTGGATTGATCATCTGCACTTCCCCCAAATTTGTGTGCGGCGTTGCACTAGCGACGTTACAGAAGTGTCCCGTGCGATCAGAGGATTTGGAATCGGGGAGAGGTAACTCCAGCGTTGCGGTAAACCGTGCAACTGCGGTATGTTACTGATCAGTAACTTACTACTCGCCGGTAACTTCCGGGGCCGTGACGTGGTCGCAGGTGACCACCCTTGAAGGAGCGCATATGTCCAACGCTGCATTCGATGCCAACAATCTCCCTTATGCCGATGGTGACTTCTACGCCTTTGAGCAGATGCTGACGGGCAAGGAGCAAGACCGCTTGGCCGAGGTTCGCGGGTTCCTGGCCCGCGAGGTCAAGCCTATTGCCGTGGATTGCTGGAATCGCGCCGAGTTTCCGATGGAGCTCATCCCCAAGTTGGCGGAAATCGACCTCGTCAGCCCCGTGCGGCGGCAGGGATATTCGAACCTGTTCGCTGGCATCCTCCATGCGGAAGTAACCCGCGCCGATGCTTCCATTGCGACGTTCATGGGCGTGCATGATGGCCTGTTCACCGGCTCTATCGAAGCCCTTGCTTCCCAGGAGCAGAAGGATGCCTGGCTTCCGGACATCTACTCCCTGAAGAAGATCGGTGCGTTCGGTTTGACCGAGCCTCTGGGTGGTTCGGATGTGGCCGGTGGCACCCGGACCACCGCACGGCGCGATGGGGACCACTGGATCCTCAACGGAGCCAAGCGATGGATCGGCAACGCCACGTTCTCCGACTGGGTGGTCATCTACGCCAAGGATGTGGCAGACAACCAGGTCAAGGCATTCCTCGTGGACACCTCGCTGCCCGGCTACTCGGCAAGCAAGATCGAGAACAAGATCTCCCTGCGTACTGTTCAGAACGCGGACATCATTCTGGACAATGTCGTGGTGCCAGACTTCTTCAGGCTGGCCAACGCCAACAGCTTCCGCGACACCAACAAAGTCCTTAAGGTGACCCGGCTCGCCGTAGCCTGGCAAGCCGTGGGGCTCCAGCTCGCTGCCTTCGATGTGGCCCGGTCCTACGCGGTGCAGCGCCAGCAATTTGGCAAGCCCCTGGCGGCTTTCCAGTTGGTGCAGAACCAGTTGGTTCAGATCCTGGGCAATGCAGTCGCATCAATGGGCATGATGGTGCGTTTGGCACAACTTGAGGATGCCGGGGTTGCAAAGGACGAGCAGTCAGCCTTGGCGAAGGCGTTCACTACCGCACGCATGCGGGAAAGTGTTGCCCTCGGCCGCGGAATCCTGGGCGGCAATGGCATTGTCACGGACTACGAAATGGCCAAGATCTTCTCCGATGCCGAGGCCATCTACTCCTACGAAGGCACGCACGAGATCAACACCCTGGTGACTGGACGGGCTATCACCGGGGTCTCGGCCATCGTGTAGGTGCCTGACTCCTGTTCCGATGCGGTCTATTCCATCGCGGCTATTCCAGCGGTAGCAGAATGGATGGCCTCAGGTCCTCCACGAATCCCAAAGGGTTGACGTAATCCTCGCCACGGCGGACGCCCCAATGTAGGCAAGCGGTGGCGCTGCAGTGTCCGGGGGCCAGGGAGCCAACTGCCTGGCCCTTGCGCACGGTATCTCCGGGCTTTAGATCACTGGTCACCGGCTCAAAGCTGCTCCGTAAGCCCCCGCCATGATCGATCGTCAGGACCGGACGGTCAACCACGACTCCGGCAAAGGTCACCACGCCATCGGACGGCGCGGTGACCGGAGCGCCGTCGAACGCTGGCCCGAGGTCCACGCCCCTGTGTCCGCTTAGCCACGGCTTGTCCGGCGGGTCGAACGTCCGAAGGGCGGCGGGTTTGGGGGAGAGGGGCCAGCTCCATCGCTCGTCCGCCGGCGTCGCCCCGGGGATTCCGGCCATGGTCACGGCGAGGACAAGAGTGGATATGGAGAGCTTCATAATGGGCATGCACCAAGGCTTTCTGCTCGCGCCCTGCCGTGCCATCCCCGGGCTGTCCTATGTGGACAACATCCGCGTTCGGGCGGTCAAACGAGTGGTGCCGCTGTAGTACACTTGGTGGAGCAGTTTGCTGTGCCCTCAAGCTAATTCAGGAACATGTCTCATTCAGATATGTGAGGGTCCAGAGCTGACTACGCGTATCCAGCCCTCCACCAGCGAAGCCTCTTGGCTTTAGGCTGCGGAGGATTGTGCCTCTTGCGGTCCGGTTGAGCCTTTCGGCCCCACTCCGGATGAGAAGTGCAATGGATGCCAGGAGCCGCGCCCGTCCGGGCAAAGGCTAAACAACCGTCAACTATTGGCAGGGTAAGAGCAGCCCCATGGGCTCTCTCATGAATGACCTGCCGGAAGGAGCGCCGGCATGCCCGTCGTAACTATGCGCCAGCTGCTTGACAGCGGCGTCCACTTTGGACACCAGACCCGTCGTTGGAACCCGAAGATGAAGCGCTTCATCTTCACGGAGCGCAACGGCATCTACATCATTGACCTCCAGCAGTCGCTGTCCTACATCGACCGCGCCTACGAGTTCGTCAAGGCTACTGTCGCCCACGGCGGCACCGTCCTGTTCGTCGGCACCAAGAAGCAGGCTCAGGAAGCAATTGCCGAGCAGGCTACCCGCGTTGGCCAGCCGTACGTGAACCAGCGTTGGTTGGGCGGTATGCTCACCAACTTCCAGACCGTCGCCAAGCGTATCCAGCGCATGAAGGAACTCGAAGAGATCAACTTCGAGGACGTCGCCGGCTCCGGCTACACCAAGAAGGAGCTCCTGCTCCTCAAGCGCGAACTCACCAAGCTTGAGTCCAACCTCGGTGGTATCCGCAACCTGACCAAGGCTCCTTCTGTTCTGTGGGTTGTTGACACCAAGAAGGAACACCTTGCTGTCGACGAAGCCAAGAAGCTGAACATCCCGGTTGTTGCCATCCTGGACACCAACTGCGATCCGGACGAAGTTGACTTCCCGATCCCGGGCAACGACGACGCCATCCGCTCCGTGAACCTGCTCACCCGCGTTGTTGCCGACGCCGTTGCTGAGGGCCTCATTGCCCGCAACCAGCGCGCAACCGGCACCACCGAGGCTCCGGAAGAGCCGCTGGCCGAGTGGGAGCGCGAGCTCCTCGAAGGCAGCAAGACTGAAGAAGCTCCGGCCGCCGAGGCTGCCGAGGCTCCTGAAGCTGCAGCTGGCGAAGCCGAAGAAGCCAAGTAAATCTGGACCTTCCCTGAGGCCGGAAACGGCATTGGGGGCATCTGACAGGATGGCGGCTCACACGGTGGGCTGCCGTCCTGTCAGTCCGTAAACACACAACTTTCTAGACAGAGGGGTTCACATGGCGAACTACACTGCTGCTGACATCAAGGCCCTGCGCGAGCGCACCGGCGCCGGCATGATGGACGTCAAGAAGGCTCTTGACGAGGCCAACGGTGACGCCGAGAAGGCCATCGAGATCATCCGTATCAAGGGCCTCAAGGGCGCTACCAAGCGCGAAGGCCGCTCTACCGCTGAGGGCCTGGTTGCTGCCACGGTTACCGGCGGCGTGGGCGTAATGATCGAGGTCAACTGCGAGACCGACTTCGTCGCCAAGGCTGACAAGTTCATCCAGCTGGCTGACAAGGTCCTCAACGTTGCAGTCGAGTCCGGCGCTGCCGACCTCGAAACCCTGCTGGCCACTGAGGTGGACGGCAAGCCGTTGTCCGAGGTCGTCATCGAAGAGGGCGCTGTCCTCGGCGAAAAGGTTGTTGTCCGCCGTATTTCCCGCGTTGAGGGCACCACGGTTGACGCTTACCTGCACAAGACCTCCAAGGACCTTCCTGCACAGGTCGGCGTCCTGTTCGCTGTTGACGGTGAAGGCGAAGCCGCTGCCACCGCAGCACACGACATCGCCGTCCACGTGGCAGCCATGGCTCCGAACTACCTGACCCGCGAAGACGTCCCGGCCGAACTGGTCGAGTCCGAGCGCCGCATCGCTGAAGAGACTGCCAAGGCTGAAGGCAAGCCGGAAGCTGCACTCACCAAGATTGTCGAAGGCCGCGTGACGGGCTTCTACAAGGGTGAGGTCCTGGTTGACCAGGCATTCGCCAAGGATTCCAAGAAGACCGTTGCACAGGTCCTCGAAGAAGCCGGCGTCAAGGCAACCGCAGTATCCCGTTTCCGCGTCGGAAACTAGTAATTCATGAAAAGGGGTGGTCACTTCGGTGGCCGCCCCTTTTTCATGCACCCGTCCGGGTAGTATCTGCGCGGACCCACAGCACGATAATCTAGCCAGAGTCCACCAACGGGAAGGCACCATGGAAACCGTCAATACTGCAATCCAGCCCGAGAAGACCCGCCGCCGTGTACTTCTGAAACTTTCCGGCGAGGTCATCGGCGGAGGCAAGCTCGGCGTCGATCCTGAAACCGTCCGCGCTATTGCCAAGCAGATCGCTGCTGCCGTCCCTGACGTTGAAGTAGCCATTGTGGTTGGCGGTGGAAACTTCTTCCGCGGAGCCGAACTATCCCAGAGCGGCATGGACCGTTCCCGCGCGGACTACATGGGCATGCTTGGCACGGTCATGAACTGCCTCGCGCTGCAGGACTTCCTGGAGCAAGCGGGCGTTGAAACCCGCGTCCAAAGCGCTATCACCATGGGCCAGGTGGCAGAGGCGTACATTCCGCGCCGGGCCATCCGCCACATGGAAAAGGGCCGCGTAGTCATCTTCGGTGCAGGTGCCGGCCTGCCGTACTTCTCCACGGACACAGTAGCTGCACAGCGCGCGCTCGAAGTCCACGCCGACGTCGTACTAATGGCAAAGAGCGGTGTGGATGGCGTCTACACCGCTGATCCCAAGAAGGATTCCTCCGCCGAAAAGCTTGATGTCCTCAGTTATGACGACGCCCTGCGCCGGGACATCCGTGTCATGGACCAGACAGCCATGACCATGTGCAAGGACAACAACCTCTCCATGGTGGTCTTTGGCATGGAGGGCGAGGGCAACGTTACCCGCGCCATCCTGGGTGAAACGTTGGGAACCCTGGTTACTCCCTAGCAGCGGCTAGGATATTTCTAGGACCGTCCGCCCCTCGTGGCGGATCTTTACTGTGCATTCCTGTAACGTGCATTGCCGCCCGCAGTTGGGCAGCGACTATTTTCTGAGGAGAAACCCGTGATCGAAGAGACCTTGCTCGAAGCCGGCGAGAAGATGGACAAGGCGGTTGAGGTAGCCAAGGAAGATTTCGCCTCGATCCGTACGGGCCGGGCGAACCCCGGGCTCTACAACAAGGTGATCGTGGAGTACTACGGAACACCCACCCCGCTGCAGCAGCTCGCATCCTTCGCAGTTCCGGACGCCCGGACCATCCTCATCACGCCGTACGACAAGACGGCACTGCGTGACATCGAGAAAGCCTTGAGCGACTCCGAAGTTGGCGCCAACCCCTCCAACGACGGCAACATCATCCGTGTCACCATCCCGGAGCTCACCAAGGAGCGCCGCAAGGAATACGTGAAGATCGTCAAGGGCAAGGGTGAAGACGCCAAGGTTTCGATCCGCAGCATCCGCCGCAAGGCCAAGGACGCGATCGATAAGTTCGTCAAGGACGGCGACGCCGGCGAGGACGAAGGTTCGCGCGGCGAGAAGGAACTCGACGCCATCACCAAGCAGCACGTCGACAGCATTGACGAACTGCTCAAGCGCAAGGAAGCCGAGCTGCTCGAGGTCTAATGAACCAGGCAGAGCCGGCACCCGCTGGGAGGGTCCCGACACGCGATACGAGCAAACGCGTCAGGCGTTTGCGGGGGAACCCGACGCCGAAGGCAGGCCGCAATCTTCCGGCTGCCATCGGCGTCGGGCTTGCCATGCTTTTCGCCGTTCTTGGGGGATTGCTGTTCCTTCCGCTTGGATTCGTCCTGCTCACCACATCGTTTGCGGTGCTGGGCGTTTGGGAAGTTTTCAGGGCCCTTGAGGCCCAAGGAACCAGGATGCCGATCATCCCCGTGATGATCGGCACGCTGGTGATGCCGGTGTCCGCCTACTTTGGCGGTTTGGAAGGCTTGTTGTTCACCATGACGGCAAGCTGCGTCGCAGTGTTGCTGTGGCGCTCCATCGAGAGTGCAGCAGGGGCTCCCCGCAGCGTTTTTGCGGGTGTCTTCACTCTCGCCTGGGTACCGTTCCTGATCAGCTTCGCAGCGCTCCCGCTGCATGCAAGCGGTGGCGCGACTCCAGTGGGCTTATGGCCCGACGGCATTCCAGGGGGAGCCTGGCAGATTGCCACCATGCTGCTCCTGGTCGTATCGAATGACACGTTCGGTTACATCGTGGGCGCCTCCTTCGGGAAGCACCCCATGGCACCGAAAATCAGTCCCAAAAAGTCGTGGGAAGGATTTGCAGGTTCTGTCGCGGGAGCCATGATCATTGGTGTTCTCGCGTGTGTCCTCATGTTGGACAAACCGTGGTGGGTTGGCCTGGTGCTGGCTACCGGCATGGTTGCTGCTTCAACGGCGGGAGACCTCGCCGAGTCCATGGTCAAGCGCGAACTTGGCGTGAAGGACATGAGCAGCATTCTTCCCGGCCACGGTGGTGTCATGGACCGTTTGGACTCGATCGTCTTCGCGGCCCCTGTAGCCTATGTTCTGTTCGCGCTGCTGAGCGGCGTCTGACAACCCGATGAAGGAAAATTAGTGGCTTTGGATATTCGTCGCCAGATTCCCGCAACGTTCGATCGCGTTGAGCGCAGCAAGTATGGCTACAACGCCAAGCAAGTGGATGCGTTCCTTAGCCGTGCCAGGGCTTCTTTCGAGAACCCTGTGGGTGCCGCCGATCAAGTGGCCAGCACGGATGTACGGGATGTAGCTTTTGACCCGGTGAAGGGTGGCTACGACGCCAACAGCGTCGACGCCGCGTTGGATCGGCTTGAAGACGCTTTCGCACGGCGGGAACGGGACGATCTCATCAGCCAGAAGGGCGAGGAAGCCTGGCTGCGGCAGATCGGTAAGCTCTCCGGCATCCTTCGCGGAAGGCTGCACCGGCCCGATGGCGAACGATTCCGCCGCCCGGCCAAGAAGAAAGTCCGCAGCTACAACGTCCAGGACGTGGATGCACTCTGTGCCGAACTCATCGGTTACCTGGAGCACGATCAGGCCCTCAGCGTGGACACGGTTCGCCGTGCAGTCTTCCGCGCAGCCAAGGGGGATGAAGGCTACGAAGAAGCCCAGGTGGATGCATTCCTTGACCGTGTGGTTGAACTGATGGCGGCCATCGACTAGGAAGTCCGGAAAACTACCGTGGCGTTGGAGAGATGGGTGGGTTGTTCTTCCATGCATCGAGGTAGCGGCGCCTTCCACGGGCCAGCGCTGTAACGAAAAAAGCCAGTGCTGCCACTACGGCAACGCTCACCGCGACAACGGCTGGCAGTCCTGCAACCAACAGTGCCGAGCCCACCAACAAGGCGATCAGGGCTGCGTTTACGGTCGCCATGAATACCATGCTGCTGCCAGCTACCTGGCTGAAGTCCTTCCTACCGCCGAAGAAGTAGTAGGTACGTTTCGAACCTTCCTCGTCGTCGTGGGATCCAGCCATAAGGTACCTCGCCACGCCAGGGTCCAGGTCCACATATGCGGCCCGCAACCGGTTCATGGCGATGACGTACATCAGATCCTCCATCCCGACGCTCATGACGCGTATGTGGGTGAGGAGCCCCACCATAAGGTCAATGGTGAGGATGGTCAGGGCGAATGCCCTGAAGGCTTCGGAGAATTGCGTTGCCTGACCCACGAGGGCCACACTCAGCAGGCTGGCTGACGTGAAGGTCAGGAACATGCTGATGCGTGTGAGGACCTCACCTTGGGTGGTGCTCCTTGAAGCAAGCAGGCTCCAGTGTTCGGTGGCCAGCAACTGGGCCCGGATGCTTAAGGAAACCGCTGGTTGCTCAGCCTCCGGCGGGGATGGGGCAGTCGGATTCACCGGCGGTTCGGGGTTGGCAGTACCCGGTTCTTCGGACATGGCGTCATTGTCCACCTTGCCCTATGCGCGGACAACAGGCGGCCGGTTCCCCTGCAGTCTGTTAGCGTTCGGTGGCCACTGGCCGTTCTGGAACGTGCAGGCGGGACATCACGCGGTTCACGGAAGCCGGCACACGGTTCTTGGTCCAGACGGAGACGGCCACAGTCACTGCGAAAGCAGCGGGTACGGTCCATGCAGCCGGTTGGGCCAGCCAGGCAGGAGCGTTGCCCTGGCCCATGACAGTGCCAATCACCATTGCCCCGCCGCATAGCAGCGCACCCGTCACCATCCCTGCAATTGCGCCGGCATCAGTCAGCCCACGCCACCAGATTCCCAGCAGCAGCACGGGACAAATGGTGGAGGCCGTGAAGGCAAAGACGAGTCCAACACTCCCCGCCAAGGCAAGGGTGTCTGTCGTGAAAGCAAAACCCAAAGGCACGACGGCGGCCAGCAGCGCTGCGAGGCGGAATCCACGGACGCTTCCTCCAAAGAGGTCCTGGCTGATGACACCTGAGAGCGAAACCACCAGCCCGGACGTGGTTGACAGGAATGCGGCGAAGGCGCCGGCGACTACGAGTGCTGAAAGGAGTTCACCGGCCGTTCCTCCCACGAGCTTGCCGGGCAACAGCAGGACCAGGGCATCGGCTTGTCCGGACTGCGCGAGTTCCGGGGCGAAGATTCTGCCCACCGCCCCGGAAAGCGTGGGAAAGAGGTAGAAGACCGAGAGAAGTCCAAGGACGATCAGGGTGGTGCGCCGTGCCGATTGTCCGTCGGGATTTGTGTAGAACCGGACCAGGACGTGCGGCAGGCCCAATGTCCCGAAGAGCAGTGCCACCATGAGCGAAATGTTCTGGTAGGCGCTGGTGGCCGGCTGACCAGTGGGATTGACGGGAAGTTGGGCTTGGTGCGGGGTGTCGTTTCCAGCAAGCACCAGGAGCACGAATATGACAGGAACGGCCAACGCAGTCAGCTTGAGCCAATACTGGAAAGCCTGGACGAAGGTAATGGACCGCATCCCACCCGCTACCACCGTGACGCACACCACCAGCACCACCGCCGTCGAACCTACCCACGACGGCAGTCCCGTGGTGATGCGGATGGTGAGCGCAGCGCCATGAAGCTGGGGCACGATGTACAGCCAACCGACGGCCACCACCACCAAGCTCGTGACGCGCCGAACCATCCTCGAATCCAGGCGCGCCTCCGTGAAGTCAGGGATGGTGTACGCGCCGGACCGCCGCAGGGGAGCGGCAACGAAAAGCAACAGCATGAGGTAGCCCGCGGTGTATCCAACAGGGAACCACAAGGCGTCGGTTCCGGATAGCAGGATCAGTCCCGCGACTCCGAGGAAGCTCGCGGCGGACAGATATTCGCCGCCAATCGCTGAGGCATTCCACCACGGCGGGACTGTGCGTGAGGCAACGTAGAAGTCTCCCGTTGTGCGTGAGATGCGCAGCCCATAGAAGCCGATGACCGCCGTCGTGATCGAAACTGCCAGAAAGGCGACCAGGCCAACCGCAGGGTTCACTTGTCCTCCACAAGGTCCCGATATCGGGCTTCATTGCGGGCGGCCGCACGATTGTAGAGCCAGGCGCTCAGGCCGATCACAGGATAGATCCCAAGCCCCAGCAACAGCCAGTCGAGCGGAATGCCCAGGATCCTGGTCTCAGCCACCCCTGGCCCGAAGACCAGCAACATGGCGAACGCGGCAAGGATCAGCAGGAAGCCGCACGCCACCACCAGGGCGAGCCGCAACTGAGAGCGGATAAGGGAACGGACGAAAACGCGTCCCACGTCCGAATCCTCGGGGACTTCGCCACCGTAGGGGAAACGGAGGGGAACTGGTTTCGCTGATTGGCGTGGTGCCGTGACCCGAACGCGCGTCATCCTTGTGGCCGGATGCGGGTGGATTGCAGCTTGTCCCGCACCGATGGCAGGTGGCGCCGGCTAATGGGCAGCTCCGCACCGGCCACCCTTACGCTGGGGGCGGTCGCAGAGAGCTTCAGATGGCCCACATGGTCCAAGGCAATCAGGTAGCTGCGGTGGATCCGGATGAAACCGGCTTCGGCCCACTTCTGTTCCAGGTCGCTGAGCGGGACGCGGATCAGGTAACTGGCTTCGGCCGTGTGCAACCTGGCGTAATCGCCCTGCGCCTGCACATAGCTGACATCATCGCGACGGATCATGCGGGTGGTGCTTCCCAGGTCCACCGTGATCATTTCGGGAGCAGGAGCGCCGTCCTTGATCAGCTCGCTGATCCGGTCCACGGAACGTGCCAGCCGTTCGGCACGGAGCGGCTTGAGGAGATAGTCGATGGCCGCGAGGTCGAAGGCTTCAAGCGCGCAGTCTTCATCAGCGGTGACAAACACGACGGCGGGCGGGCTGCTGCTGCGCGCGATGGCGCGGGCGATGTCCAAACCGGAAAGGGCCGGCATATGGATGTCAAGAAACACGGCGTCAACGGACTCCCGTTCCAAAATCCGCAAAGCCTCGCCCCCGGACGAGGCTCGATGGATAGTGCCGACGCGCGCATCTTGCCCCAGCAGGAAAGCGAGCTCCTCCACGGCAGGCAGTTCGTCGTCAGCGACGAGCACGTTGATCATGATTAAAGATTAGCCCCGTGTGTCAGGCGTCATGTCCCGGCTGGGATTTGGGGACCCGCATGGTGATCAGCGTCCCCTCGCCAGGGGCTGTTTCGATGACGAGGCCGTGCTCGTCCCCATAGACCTGCCGCAAGCGCGCATCGACGTTCCGCAAACCCACGTGCTCGCCGTCTGTATGTCCGGCAAGTACGGACCGCAGGTGCTCCGGGTCCATCCCCACGCCGTCGTCCTCGATGGTGACCTCAGCGAACGCGCCGGAATCGTTGGCACAAATGGTGATATGTCCAGGACCTTCCTTCGCTTCAAGGCCATGGCGGACCGCGTTCTCCACCAGCGGTTGCAGGCTAAGGAACGGTATGACCGTGCTCAGCACTTCGGGTGCGATCCGAAGGCTGACCTGCACGCGCTCGCCGAACCTGGCCCGTTCCAGAAGGAGGTAGCGGTCGATGCAGCGCAGTTCCTCGGCCACGGTGGTGAAGTCGCCGTGCCTTCGGAAGGAGTACCTGGTGAAGTCGGCGAACTCCACCACGAGCTCCCTTGCCCGGGCGGGATCCGTATTGATGAAGGAAGCGATCGCGTTCAAGGAGTTGTAAATGAAGTGCGGGCTGATCTGGGCACGAAGCGCCCGGACTTCGGCCTCCATCAGCAGGGTCCGGGAAGCCTCCAACTCAGCCAGCTCGAGCTGGGCAGCAATCCAGTCAGCCACTTCGCTGGTTGCCCTTACCAGCCCGGCTCCGGCTGCAGGCGCAAGTGCTGCCACCGATCCGACCACTTTGGAACCGGCACGGATGGGGGCAATAACGGCGCTGAATTCGTGGTGGCCGTGCTCGGATTTTGCGGGCGCCGGAGGCCCGGCGTGGGGCACCACGGCAGTCCGCCCTGTCGCCAGGACGTCCGAGGCGAGGCGCATGAGGGAAGGCCGCAATTCCTCGGCAACCCCATCCCAGGCAAGGACCGAATCGGTATCCGTGATGGCCAACGCGTCGCAGCCCAGGAGCATTCGCAGCTGCCTACTGGCTTTGGCGGCGCCCGCCGCGTGCAGGCCGCCACGCAGATGCTGTCCCGCACGTGAGGCTGCATGGAGTGTGTTGTACGTGGCCCGCTCAGCATCCGTGCCAAGGTCCCGGAAGGAACGGATCACCTTCAGCCCAACACCCACGACGACGGCGACGGCAAGCACGATCACGGCGATCGCGGCTGCGGTGAAGAGTGGGGAGTCAGGCATAGAGCCAGCGTAGCCCGATGCTCTCTCACTTCCTGCGCCGTTTCCCCCAACCTTCTCTCACATCCCACCGGGTTTTTCCCAACGTTCTCTCACATCCCACCGTTCGGCGCAGCATCCTGACCGCTGGGCGACGCTGGCCGCTTGTTCTCTGGAACCGCCGGCACAGGCCGACGGATAGTGATTGCAGTCACATTGGCAAGGCGTGTGGAGCTGATGTGGACACATCACAATCAGGAGGAACCATGGGTAATGAGGCCCAACCCCAGGACGTAACAGCGTCCGTGGACTTCCAGGAAGTCCAGCAAACGGAACGGTTCAAGACGCTGCGAAAGCGGCACCGCAGTTTTGTCTTCCCGATGGCAGTGGCGTTCCTGCTTTGGTATTTCGCCTACGTTCTCTTGGCCGACTACGCCGTCGGCTTCATGTCCATTAAAGTTTGGGGCAACATCAACGTTGGCCTGATCCTTGGGCTGCTCCAATTCGTCACCACTTTCGGCATCACGGCGTGGTACGTGAGCTACTCCAACAGGAAGCTGGACCCGATCGCGGCTGGTATCCGCCATGAGATCGAGGGCCACCAGTTCGATAAGGATGGCAATGTGATCCGCGGGGCAGCCAAATGAACACAAACCACATCAGCACCCTTGTCCCCGCGGTCAACGTCGCGGCATTGAAGGACACGACGCTCCTCAATATGGGCATTTTCGCCCTCTTCGTGGCGGTCACAATGGTGATCGTCTTCCGGGCAAGCAGGAACAACAAGACCGCGGCCGACTACTATGCGGCAGGCCGTTCCTTCACCGGTTCGCAGAACGGCACAGCGATTGCCGGCGACTACCTTTCCGCGGCCTCGTTCCTGGGGATCACGGGCGCCATTGCGATCAACGGATATGACGGGTTCCTCTACTCAATCGGCTTCCTCGTCGCCTGGTTGGTGGCATTGCTCCTCGTGGCCGAACTCTTGCGCAACACCGGCAAGTTCACCATGGCCGATGTCTTGTCGTTCAGGCTGCGCCAGCGGCCGGTCCGCATCGCGGCCGCCCTCTCAACCCTTGCAGTTTGCTTCTTTTACCTCCTCGCCCAAATGGCGGGAGCAGGCAGCTTGATTTCGCTCCTCTTGGGCATCAGCGACTGGGGTGGACAAGCTTTGGTGATCATCGTCGTCGGCGCCTTGATGATCATGTATGTCCTCATCGGTGGCATGAAGGGCACCACGTGGGTGCAGATCATCAAAGCCATCCTGCTGATCGCAGGAGCCGCAGTCATGACTGCCTGGGTGCTGGCGATTTACGGCTTCAATCTCTCCAACCTGCTCGGCTCCGCGGCCGAAGCCGCCAACAACCCGGCGGTCCTGAACCCGGGCCTGCAGTATGGCAAGACGGAGACGTCCAAGCTTGATTTCATGTCCCTGGGCTTGGCGTTGGTGCTGGGCACAGCTGCCCTCCCACACGTTTTGATGCGTTTCTACACGGTTCCCACCGCCAAGGAAGCACGCAAGTCCGTGGTCTGGTCGATCTGGCTGATCGGCCTGTTCTATCTGTTCACGCTGGTGCTGGGTTACGGTGCTGCAGCTTTGGTTGGAGCGGACACCATCAAATCGGCCCCGGGTGGCGTTAACTCTGCTGCACCCCTGCTGGCCTTCCACCTCGGCGGTCCGCTGCTGCTCGGTTTCATCTCAGCAGTCGCGTTCGCCACCATACTTGCCGTCGTGGCTGGACTGACCATCACCGCCGCAGCCTCCTTTGCCCACGACATCTATGCGAACGTCATCTCAAAGGGCAAAGCCGACGCCACTACAGAGGTCAAGGTAGCCCGTCGGACCGTAGTAGTCATCGGTATCCTGGCCATCCTGGGCGGCATCTTCGCCAACGGCCAGAACGTCGCATTCTTGGTGGCCCTTGCCTTCGCCGTGGCAGCCTCGGCGAACCTGCCCACCATCGTCTACTCCTTGTTCTGGCGGAGGTTCACCACTCAGGGCGCCGTGTGGAGCATGTATGGCGGCCTGGCCTCTGCCATTCTGCTCATCACGTTCTCGCCCGTGGTTTCAGGCGCCAAGACCTCCATGATCCAGGGAGCCAACTTCGCGTTCTTCCCGTTGAGCAACCCTGGCATCGTGTCCATCCCTCTTGCTTTCCTCCTGGGTTGGCTGGGGACTGTCCTGGACAAGCGCCTCGAGGATCCGGCCAAGCAAGCGGAGATGGAAGTCCGCTCGCTGACAGGTATCGGCGCCGAGAAAGCGGTGGACCACTAAGTTCAGCAAGGATTAAGGCCAAACACGGGGGCTCCTTCTGCCAAGCGGCGGGGGAGCCCTCAGGCATGCCAACGCTAAATCACTTCTTGAGGCTGAGCCATTCCTTCAGCTGTTCCAGTGGCCATGTGGTGACGATCCGTTCCTTCGGCACGCCAAGTGACTCGGCGCGTTCGGCGCCGTACTGGAGGAAATCGAGTTGGCCAGGGGCATGGGCATCACTGTCGATGCTGAACAGGCAGCCGGCGTCCAGAGCCATCTTAATCAAGTTGTCCGGAGGGTCCTGCCGCTCCGGCCGTGAATTGATTTCGACGGCGACACCCCACTCGGCACATTCAGTGAAGACCTTGACGGCATCGAATTCGGACTCAGGCCGGGTGCCGCGGGATCCTTGGACCAGACGGCCAGTGCAATGCCCCAGGACGTTCGTGTGTGGATCACTGATTCCGCCGAGCATCCGCTTGGTCATGGTCTTCTTGTCCGAGCGCAGCTTTGAGTGGACACTGGCCACCACCACGTCCAGCCGGTTCAGCATTTCCGGCGTCTGGTCCAGGGTCCCGTCCTCCAGGATGTCCACTTCGATGCCTTTGAGTAAACGGAAGCCGTCCTGATCCGCGTTGATCCCTTCCACCACACCGAGCTGCTTTTCAAGGCGCTCTACGCTGAGGCCGTTGGCGATGGTCAGGTTGGGGGAGTGGTCAGTGAGGGCAAGGTATTCACGGCCCAGGGTTTTGGCGGCAGCCACCATGGTTTCAATCGGCGAGCCGCCGTCGGACCAGTTGCTGTGGCTGTGCAGGTCACCGCGTAACGCTGCCTTGAGGGTGTCGCCGCCGGACGCCAAGGATTCGGCCCCACGCTCGCGAAGGTCGGCCAGATAATCGGGCACCCTGTCTTCCATAGCCTGGGTAATGACTTCCGCGCTTCGGTCCCCAACACCTTTCAGGCTGGTGACTCTTCCGTTCCGAATGAGCCTGGCCAACTCGTCGGGCGGAAGCTGCCGAACGGCGTCGGCCGCTTTCCTGAAGGCCTGGACCTTGAAGGAGGGGGCTTGGCCGCGTTCCAACCAAAAGGAGATTTCTTCGAGCGCCTCAACGGGATCCATGGCTCCATGATCCACGAAGCGGGCGCTCCATCAACAGTGGGCAATGTTGATGGAGCGCCCTGTTCCGGGGACGTCACTTAGTGGTGGCGGCTTGGAGTTAACCCCGGATGTGTCCCTTCGGAAGGAGCCTTGGCGTGCTCCCCATGGGGTACCGCGTGCTGGCCCGCCATCGATGCCGCCAATCCCGGCGTGGCCACTGAAGCAACAACGACGGCGGCTCCGAACGCGGCTGCCAGAAGCCGCCCGGTCCTTGGCAGGCCGTGGGCGCCGCCGTCGTTGGTCTTGTGCTGCCGCCGCAGCCAACCGCCCCCGCCAAGTGCCATCAGGGACAGGCTAAAGGCGGCAAGATGGCTCACATCAAGCGAGCGCCCAGGAGTTGCCACGCTCCATATGACGACGGCGATATGGGCCGCGGCTGCCGCTGCCAGGGCGGGAAGCGCAAGCCGTGGAAAGACAAGGGAGTTCCGGTGGAGCCCCCATAAAGACCAAGCCAGGAAGGCGAGTCCGGATGCGAGGGCCACCACTCCGGAAACTATCAATCCAGGTGCACCCGTTGCTGTCAGGTACCCGGCGGCAATGGAAAGATCCACCATGCTGCCAGCCATGGCAGCGAAGTAGACGAACAACAGGGTGGCTGCTTTCAGCGTGGGGTGCTGTTTTCCTGCCATGGCGCTCTCCTTGGACTCAGTCTTTGGGTTACGTGGTTCCGCGATCAGGCGCGGGCGGAGACGACGACGGCCTTGTCCTGGGAGAGGGCAACGCCCAGCAGCACCACGGCGCTGGCAAGGTGCAACACGTTGTCTGCCCCGTTCAGGGCGATGATGTTCAGTGAAGTCCCAACGAGGAACAGCCCGAGGATACCCACCAGCAGGTAGACGCCGCCCACAGCCGTGTTGACGGATTTGGAAAGCGTGACACCGTTCATGCCCGCATAGAGCAGGGCGGCACCGATGGCCAGGTGAATAACGTTATGCAGCGGGTTCACCGCGAAGATGATCAGATTGGCACCCTCAGTGGCGAAGAACCCGGTTCCCGAGGTGACGAAGAATCCGAGCACGCCTACCAAGAGGTATACGGCTCCGAAGATGGTGGCGATCAAGCGATTGGGCGAAGTACGCATTGGTCCGAACCTTCCGGTGATGGCCGGGGCTTTCCCGGCCGTCCTGTGGAACCCCGGGCGGGGCTCTCAAACAGTGATTCGGACCATGCGTTGATGCGGATGGGTGGAAACCGGGATATTTTTTCCGCCGTTATGGACGGAGGCGGATGCTGCTCATTTTGAGATCGTTGGTGCCCTCGAAAACGTACTTGAGGTCGATGCTCTTTCCGCTGCATTGCAAGGTTCCCGTGATATCCGCTTTGTTATTGCCGTTCTCGGAGTTCACGCTCACGGAGCTGTAATTGGGCTTGCATGAGTCATCAAGTTCCAGGCTGGCAATGCCGTCGATGAAGGACTGCTTATCCAGTTCGTCCTTCAATGCTTGGTGCAGGTAGTTGTCGTAGGCCTGCTCGGTTTGCCCTGAAACCACCAGGTTGGTGAACTCGTCAGCCAAAGACCTCGCCTTCGACGTCGCGCCGCCCACCACGTTCACCAGCACCAGGATTCCCACGACGGCAAGCACGATCACTCCTGCCACAATGCCCAGGACAATCCAGAGCACCTTCCTGCTCTTGGCCGGCGGCGGAAACTGCTGGCCGTACTGTCCGGGCGGGTACTGGCCGGGTGGATAAGGGTTTTGGCCAGGTTGATACTGGCCCGGTTGGTACTGGCCCGGCGCATACTGACCCTGGGGGTACTGGCCTTGGGAACCAGCGGACGACGGCGGCTGTTGCCACTGCGGTGGAGTCCCGTTCGGTGGGGGGTACCCGGGGCCGGGTGGGACGGGTGGCGGGTTCTGGCCGTATTCGCTTCCGCTGCGTTGGGTTCCGTCGCGGCCATTCGGTTCCTGTGGGTTGCTCACTGTAGTGCCCCTTTCGGCAGCCTGCGGCAGCGCCACCACGTAGCCGGAAACCGCTGGCCGGCCCCCGATGCGTCCATCTGAATCAAATCGCATCCACAGTTCCACAGGCAAGGGCCAAAAGGGTAATAACGGCAGGTGAAAGCGGGCTTCAGCCTTCAGAGCGCCGGCCCAACAGGGGTTGCACCCGGTACGGAATCATTTCCCGCATCGCCAAGGCGGTATCGGTGCGGTCAACGCCGTCGCAGGCCAGGATCTTGCCGTTGATCCTGTAGAGGTCTTCCGCGTCCAAAGCAACCACCCGCAACAGCAGGTCGGCTGACCCGGTCAGGCCGAAACCTTCCAGGATCTCGGGGATGTCCGCAAGTTCCTTCGCCAGCGAGGCGAGTTTCTGTTGCTGGACATGGACGCTGATGAAAGCCGTGAGCGGATATCCGAGGGCAACGGGGTTGATGCGCCGCTCAAAGGAGAGGAAGGCATGCTTCTTCTCGAGTTGCGCCATGCGGGCCTGCACCGTGTTGCGGGAAAGGCCCAGTTTTTGGGCGAGGGCCACAACGGTTCCTCTGGGATCCTTTGCCATCGCAGAAAGGAGCCGGGTGTCAGTGCCATCCAAGGGTTGCATAATGCGCAAGATTAGCACGGCGCGGAGCCACTCAATATGGCAGAATGCTCAAGTTTTTTGAGGGTAGTTGTACCCGATGCGCCTTGTGAGTAGGGTCACAATTAACCCTGGCGAAGGAGCCAGGGAGTCGGTCTGCGGCTGGATCACAAGTCCAGCAGGGCCGGCAAAACTAGCCGGAAGGTTGCGATCACCTGTGTTGACGGATAAGGCGGGCAAGGGAGTGCAAAATGACGCTCCGCGCCCCGGACAAAGTGCACAAAATCCTTTGCGGACGGGGGGCAACCTCCTCCAGTTGGTGTCGCCGGAAGGCGAACGGATCAGCCATCCGGAATTTGATCTCTGGATCAAGGACATTGGCGATGAACAACTGGGCTCCTTGTTTGAGGACATGACGGTCATCCGCCGCATCGATACCGAAGCAACAGCCCTCCAGCGGCAGGGAGAACTGGCCCTCTGGCCTCCGCTGCTTGGGCAGGAAGCAGCCCAGATCGGCTCAAGCCGATCCTTGCGGGATGACGACTTTGTTTTCCCCAGCTACCGTGAAAGCGGAGTAGCCTACATCCGCGGCGCGCATGTATCAGAGATCGCCCAGGTATGGCGCGGAAACGCCCTCTACTCCTGGGATCCCCAGCGGATCAACATGGCGACACCCCAAATCATCATCGGATCCCAGAGCCTTCACGCCACCGGTTACGCCATGGGCGTCCAGTTGGACGGCGCCAGCACGGCAGTACTGGCCTACTTCGGGGATGGCGCCACGAGCGAAGGCGACGTGAGCGAGGCCATGGTGTTTGCGGCCAGTTTCCAGGCTCCCGTGGTCTTTTTCTGCCAGAACAACCATTGGGCCATTTCCGAGCCTGTCCGGGTGCAGTCCCACGTTCAATTGGCCGACAGGCCAACAGGGTTCGGTATCCCCAGCCTTCGTGTTGACGGAAACGATGTTCTCGCCGTCATGGCCGCTACCCGCTGGGCTATGGACCGTGCCCGCAGCGGCGGCGGCCCAACCTTTATCGAAGCGGTCACCTACCGCATGGGCCCGCACACTACTGCCGATGATCCCACGCGGTACCGGGACCCGAATGAGCTGGAGGACTGGGCTGCCAGGGATCCTATTCTTCGTCTGCGGCGGCTCCTCGACGCCAAAGGCCTGCTCACTGAAGAACTGGAAGGCAGGGTCAAAGCCAAAGCCGACGCCGTCGCCGCCGAGCTCCGCACCAGTTGCGTCAACATGCCCGATCCGCAGCCGTTGGACGTCTTTAACCACGTCTACAGCACACCCAATTCCTGGATTGAACGCCAGAAGGATCACTATTCGCGCTACCTGAAAAGTTTCAACCAGCCCGTCGAGGAAGGTGCACTCTGATGTCCAAGCTCACATTTGCCCGGGCCATCAACGCCGGCCTTCGCAAATCCCTGGAAAACGATCCCAAAGTCGTCCTCATGGGCGAGGACATTGGTTCCCTCGGAGGTGTCTTCCGTGTCACGGACGGACTCCAAAAGGACTTTGGAAAGCACCGGGTAATTGATACGCCCCTGGCCGAGTCGGGCATCATAGGAACCGCCGTGGGCCTGGCCTACCGGGGCTACCGCCCAGTGTGCGAGATCCAGTTCGACGGCTTCATCTACCCTGCCTTCGATCAGATCGTCAGCCAGGTGGCCAAGATGCACTACCGGACACAGGGACGGGTCAAGATGCCCATCACCATCCGGGTTCCTTTCGGTGGTGGCATTGGCTCCCCGGAGCACCACTCCGAATCACCGGAAGCCTATTTCACCCACACTTCAGGGCTTCGGGTGGTGGCGGTGTCCAACCCACAGGACGCATACACAATGATCCAGCAGGCCATCGCCTCGGATGATCCCGTTCTCTACTTCGAACCCAAGCGCCGCTACCACGACAAGGGTGACGTCGAGGAGTCCCTCGACCTCTCCAACGCGATGCCATTGGACAAGGCAGCTGTGGTCAACGCCGGTTCGGACGTCACCCTGGTGGCATACGGCCCCCTGGTAAAAACTGCCAAGGATGCGGCGCAGGCTGCGGCTGATGAAGGAGTTTCCGTGGAAGTCATCGACCTACGCTCGTTGGCTCCAGTTGACTACCCGGTGGTGGAAGCATCCGTGCGCAAGACGGGCCGGCTGGTCATCACACACGAGGCCGGACAATCCGGTGGCCTCGGAGCGGAGATTGCCGCCAGCATTACCGAGCGTTGCTTCAACTACCTGGAATCGGCGCCCGTCCGCATTACCGGCTTCGACGTTCCCTATCCCTACTCGAAGCTCGAAATGCACCACTTGCCGGACCTGGACAGGATTCTGGATGGCGTGGACCGCACTTTGGGCCGCCCCAACTCCCTGAGTGGACTGGAAGGATGACCGCCACCATGATCAAGGAATTCAGGCTGCCGGACCTTGGCGAAGGCCTGACCGAGTCGGAAATCCTGAGCTGGAAGGTCGCAGTGGGGGACACCGTTACCCTCAATCAGGTCATCGCGGAGGTTGAGACGGCCAAGGCCGTCGTCGAGCTGCCGTCGCCTTTCGCCGGCGTCGTAGCGGCCCTGCACGAGCAGCCCGGTTCCGTGGTGGAGGTCGGCAAACCGATCGTCTCCTTCGAAGTGGACGACGCCGGGGCCTCCACTGGGGGCAACGGACCTGCCGCTGGAGATCAGGCTGCCGGCGAACCTGAGTCCACTGGCGAACCTCAGCCCACTGGGGGATCTGGATCGAACGGTGGATCTGGATCAGACGGCGGGTCTGCATCAAACGGCGGCCCGCAGCCAGTCGAGGCGAGCGGGGCGGCCGCAAGCCCCGCCAAACGTGAGCCGAACCTGGTGGGGTATGGCGCCGTCGTCGAGCACACCGGACGGCCGACACGCCGGGTCCGCGCCCAGGTCCAAGGCGAAACGCCACAGGCGCGCCCCACGGAAGCGGCCCGGGAGCCGGTGGCAACTTCTCACCCTGAGGCAGCCACGGCTGAGCGTCCGCGTTCCACACCGCCGGTCCGTAAGCTGGCGCGCGATCTTGGGATCGACCTTCAATTGGTTCCCGGCACCGGTCCAGGGGGACTCATCACGCGGGAGGACGTACAGAACTTCACGGGTGAGGCGGAAGGCACAAGCGCGGTACCAACAGGGCCGGCAGCCACCGGTGAGCGGGAAACGCGTTCACCCATCAAGGGCGTCCGGAAGTTCACAGCTGCGGCCATGGTGCAGAGCGCATTCACCGCGCCGCACGTGACGGAATTCCTGACGATCGATGTGACTGCCACCATGGAATTGCTGACACGACTCAAGGCAAGCAAAGCGTTCGAGGGTTACAAGCTCACTCCGCTCACTATTGCGGCCAAGGCGGTCCTGATAGCGCTACGGACCAACCCGACGTTGAATTCGCGCTGGGACGAGGCACGCCAGGAGATCATTCAGTTCAATTACGTCAACCTTGGCATCGCGGCTGCTACGCCCCGGGGTCTTACGGTACCGAACATTAAGGACGCCGACCACCTGACCCTGCGGGAACTTGCTACAGCGTTGTCGGAACTCACGGATACCGCACGTGCCGGCAAGACGTCTCCGTCAGATCTTTCGGGCGGCACCATCTCCATCACCAACATCGGAGTGTTCGGGATCGACGCCGGGACGCCCATCCTGAATCCGGGCGAGGCTGCCATTGTGGCCTTAGGTGCCGTTCGCAAGGCACCGTGGGTGGTAGATGATGAGATCGCCGTACGGCAGGTGATGTCCCTGAGCTTGTCCTTCGACCATCGCTTGGTGGATGGGGAGCAGGGTTCACGATTCCTGGCGGACCTTGGCGCTATCCTGTCCGATCCCGCCATGGTGTTAACTATGGTCTAGCTTCACGAACTTAGGAAGCTGCGCCGGCCCACCCCTTTACGAGTGCTTGCAGGAAACTGCGGCTCAGGGGTGGGTCGTCGCGCGTTCAGTCTTCTGTGGGTGTTGTCCGATTGGAGTGGACATCGCGCCAGCTGTGTTCCGGCTCAAAGCCAAGGAGCCGCCGGGCTTTGTCGATGGACAGCATGGTTTCGTGCTGGCCCAGTTCCTTGACAACCTCGACGTCGGGAAAGACTTCGGCGGCAAGCCCGGCGCTGCTTCGGCTCATCACGGTGTCCGAGGCGGCGATGATGAAGGTCTCGAAACCGGGCGCACCTTTCTCCAAGGCGCGGACTACTGCCTGGGCGCCGTCGCGGGCATCGATGTAGCCCCACAGATTCCACTTGCGCAGGGTGGCGTCCGAGTCGTAGGACGGGAAGGCGTCGTAGTCTTCGGGGTCCATCACGTTGGAGAACCTGAGTGCAGTGATGCTCAACGATGGGTCCCAGCGCGTGAGCTGGATGGCCATCTGCTCCTCAAGGTGTTTCACCAGGGAGTACGTGCTTTCAGGCCGGGCCGCGTACTCCTCATCCACGGGAATGTAGGGAGGGTCGATATCGAAAGGGAGCCCCAGGACTGTCTCGCTGGAGGCATAAACCACCTTCTTGATGCCCGCTCGCCGGGCTGCTTGGAAGACGTTATAGGTGGAGAGCATGTTGTTTTCAAAAATTGCGGCGTCCGGAGCCAACCCCGGTGCGGGGATGGCAGCCAAGTGGACGATCGCGTCCAAGCCGCTGTGTTGATCGTCCAGGCCGAGGACGACGTCCAGGACCTGGCCATAGTTGCGGAGGTCTACGTTGACGTAGCCGCGGCCCCTCTTGCCTGCGCGGTCCATGTTGAGCACGTGGTGACCGTCCTGTGTCAGTCGGCGGACCACGCTCCTGCCCAATTTTCCGCTTCCGCCGGTTACGGCAATCCTCATGGTGCGCTCCTTGATAGTGGCTGGTACCAACCCTGTTGCTTTATGGATTCAGTAAGGGTTCGAGCTTCAGCCTAGGCTCCACTTCCGCCCCGCACAGCCCCTGAAACTGGCCCTGTGAGTCCTAGGAATACTGAACAGCCCGAGAACATACGGGTTGACTGTGCAGGTTGCAGGCAGGGGCCTAGCGCCCGTCTGTGCACGCCTGCAGGCAGCCGGCACCCGATCTGTGCATCGCATTCCGCACCCTTCCGCAGTACTTGGGCGGCCCTCTGGCCCCACCCGGCATCGTTGTCGGGCAGGTTTATGTTCTGAGGGGTGTGTGGTGGTGGTTGCGTCGTGGTGTTTGTTTGGGGTCGATGTGTGGGGGTGGGGTGAACCAGGGCACGCCGGTGGTGGTGGTGATGGTCCAGTTTTCTTTGTGGATGAGGTGGTGGTGGTGGCTGCAGAGCAGGGTGCCGTTGTCGGTGGAGGTGGGGCCGCCGTGTGACCAGTAGGTGATGTGGTGGGCTTCGCACCAGGGGGCGGGCATGGTGCAGTCGGGGAAGGCGCAGCCTTGGTCGCGGGCGGTGATGGCTTTGCGGATGTGGGGTGGGAAGATCCGGGTGGTGCGGCCGATGTCCAGGATGCGGGAGTCGGTTCCGAGCAGGACGGGGAGGATGTCGGCGTCGCAGGCGATTTTGCGGATGGTGTTGGGGTGGATCGGGCCGGCGAAGGTGGCGGTGCCGGAGCTGAGCCGGGAGTGGTGCGGGCCAGGTCCTGTGCCTGTGGTCTGGGTGGCTGCGTCTGCTGAGCCGGGTGGTGTGGTCCTTGCTGCACCAGTTGGGGTGGCTTCGCGGAGTGGCGTGGGGGCAGCACCGGCTGGTGTTGCTGTGCTTGGGGTGGGGGCCGTGCGTGTGAGTCGTTCGAAGAGGTCGCGTTCGTCGATGGTGACGGTGAGTTGGGGTCGGAGTCCGCCGTTGGAGGGCAGTTTCCCTGTGGTCATGGCGACGGCGCAGGCTCCGACGAGGCCGTCGAGGAGTTTCTGGGCCCGGGAACGCCGGTCCAGCTCCGGGCCCGCTGGTTCATTCCCGCTGGCGTTCCCGCTGTCGCTGCCGTGGACGGTTCCTGGTGCTGAACCGTCGCCGTTCCCGTCAGTGCTCTCGTCGCTTTCCCCGGTGGCGTTGCTTTCGCCGGTGGCTGGGTTGTGTGCGGGGGTGAGTCGGGGGTTGGTGGCGGTGTTCATGGCGGTGGCGAGGGTTTCGTATGTTCTGCGGTGGCGAAGATTTCGACGTGGTGGAGCCCGTGGCGGCGTCGTCGCCGGAGGAATGCGCCCTGGAGTTGGCGGAGAACTTCTTCGGACGGTTCGGGACCGTCTTGGTCGATCGAATCGACCCAGCGTTTGGCAATTTTGGTGACAAAGTCCGGGTCGGATTCAATGGCCGTCGCGGTAAGGGCGTGTTCCATCCGGGTGATGGTGCCGTCATCGGTGAGCTGCCGGACTTTGTCCAGTGCGGTGCTGATGATCGTCGCGGACCGGGAAGGCACAAGAGCTGAGTAGAGGGCTTCGGCCAGCACTTCGCGCCGGGCCGGGATCTCCTGCCCGGCCATTCCGGCCTGCGGAAGGACATCGGGTGCGAGGGCGAGCCTGCGACGGGCTTCCCCGATGCTGATCCGCAACCGGGCGCGAAGGAACTCTGCGGTACTCCGGTACCCGTCATCCACGACGCTGTCCGTTGCCGTAACCCTCGCATCCGTGGCCGCTTCGGTCCAACCGGTCCGCCACTCGGGCGCCGCCCCAGCCGACGACCCCGGCGAGGTTTGCTGTGCTTCCTTCCGGGTCCTTTCCACCGCCTGCGCCGCGACAACCTGCAAGTACTCCAAAGATCGGGAGATCTCCTCGACCCTGCCGGCAAAGTCGGCGGCCTCAAAAAAGCCACACAGCCGCGCCGCATCGGCTGCTGCGGACAACTGCAAGGGGTCCAGGAGAGCCGCGCCGTGCTCAAGAAGAGCCGTCAGATCCCGTCCGGTAGCCGGATGATTGGGATGCCTGTTTTCGAAATGGGGGCTCGGCTGGGCAAGCTCCGGACCATGGCCGGTCCAAGCTTTCCACTGTGGGTCACGGATCTCCCCGGCGGTGGAGGCCGAGGCGTCTACGGTGTCTGTGGATCTGGCGCCTGTTGGCCCGGTGTCTGTGGATCTGGCGCCTGTTGGCCCGGTGTCTGTGGCTTTGGCGCCTGTTGGCCCGGTGTCTGTGGCTTTGGCGCCTGTTGACGCTCTACCCGTGGCTTTGGCGCCGACGGGCCCTGAGGCCCGGCCGAACTCGGCCTTGCCGTTGAGCGGCGCAGGGTCGTTGCCCAGCCCACCTGCATTGCCTAGCGCAGCTCTGTTGCCCAGCCCACCTGCATTGCCTAGCGCAGCTCTGTTGCCCAGCCCACCTGCATTGCCTAGCGCAGCTCTGTTGCCCAGCCCACCTGCATTGCCTAGCGCAGCTCTGTTGCCCAGCCCACCTGCATTGCCTAGCGCAGCTCTGTTGCCCAGCCCACCTGCATTGCCTAGCGCAGCTCTGTTGCCCAGCCCACCTGCATTGCCTAGCGCAGCTCTGTTGCCCAGCCCACCTGCATTGCCTAGCGCAGCTCTGTTGCCCAGCCCACCTGCATTGCCTAGCGCAGCTCTGTTGCCCAGCCCACCTGCATTGCGTAACCCGCCGTGGAAATGGCCGATCCCGCTCATGGACGCCGTCGAACCCTTGAACCCGGCCTTGACCAAGTCCGGCATGCTCAAGAAGCGCTGCGACCGGACCGCGGCCAGGGCAGCGACAACAGGGGACGGTTCCGTCCTAAGTGTTGTCAGCTGCTCCGTATCTTCCATGATCAAAATCATTTCATCGGGGTCTGACATTTAAAGAGAACACCTGGAAGGCGGTCCCAATCTCCCCAAAAAGAGTTAACAATCAGGCTGCTGTCAGCGCAGCCAAGGCCATCTGCTCCAAGATGGGCCTGGCCGACTTTACCGCGATCTTTCGTCCGTGATGGCGGACGGAGTGAGGGGTGGAATTGATCAGGCCGAAGGCTGCATGCGCCCGGACACGGAGGCCGGCGACATCCGTGTCGGAGTGGATGCGGGCCAGGACGTCCACCCACGTTTCAACGTAGGCGCGTTGCAGGGACCGGACTTCGGCTTGGTCGGTGCTGCTGAGGCTCCCGAAGTCTCGGTCCTGGACACGTATGACGTCCGGGTCGCTCAGCGCAAAGTCCACCTGGAACTGGATCAAGCCCTTCAGTGCATCCATGGGGTTCTCCGCTTCCGCGATCACGCGGAGGCCGCCGTCGAGCAGATCGCGGCTGACGCTGAGGAGAAGCTCGCCGAGGACGGCCTGCTTGCCGGGGAAGTGCCGGTAAACGGCAGGCCCGCTGACGCCTGCCGCCGCCCCAAGATCCTCAAGCGAAACCCGCGTGAAGCCGTTTTCTGCAAAGAGTCCCGCGGCCGCTGAAAGCAATGCGAGCCTTCGGAGTTCCTTGGCTTGGCCTCGCTGCGTTGCCGGAACTGGGTTGCCTGCCGGGGCTGGGTTGCTTGCTGGGGCTGCGCTGCGGACAGTGCCTGTTTCCGGGCCTCCGGTCACGTTCTCCTCCTTGGTGCCACTGCCAGGGATGTGGGTTTGCACGGTCCCACTGTGCTGGACATCACAGTTAATAAAGACTAACCTAAATTTCAGTTACGTGGCACTAACCGAAATGGCCTGGGGCCGGGAATGGAACAGTGGTCGATGGAGACAATCGCCAGCTTGGCAGGGCCCGACAGCGGCACCTTTGAAGCCAATCAGGAAGCACAGCTGGCCCTCGTGGGGGAACTGAAGGGACGTCTTGCCGTGGCAGCCCTCGGAGGGCCTGCGAAATCCAGGGAGCGTCATGTTGCCCGAGGCAAACTGCTGCCCCGCGAGCGGATTGACTACCTCTTGGACGAGGGCAGCCCCTTCCTGGAGATAGCGCCCCTGGCCGCCAACGGCATGTACAACGATGATTCGCCGGGCGCAGGAGTGATTGCCGGTATTGGGTTGGTCCATGGCCGGCACGTCCTGGTGATTTCCAACGACGCCACGGTCAAGGGCGGCACGTACTACCCCATGACGGTAAAAAAGCACCTCAGGGCTCAGGAAATTGCCCTGGAAAACAAGCTTCCGTGTATCTACCTTGTGGATTCCGGGGGAGCGTTCCTGCCCAAGCAGGATGAGGTTTTCCCCGACAAAGAACACTTTGGCCGCATCTTCTACAACCAAGCGCGCATGTCGGCAGCCAAGATTCCGCAAATTGCCTCGGTGATGGGTTCGTGCACGGCCGGCGGAGCATATGTGCCGGCCATGAGTGACGAAACAGTGATCGTCCGCAATCAGGGCACCATCTTCCTCGGAGGGCCGCCACTGGTGAAGGCAGCCATCGGTGAGATTGTCACCGCTGAGGAACTAGGCGGTGGTGACGTGCACTCCAGGATTTCCGGTGTTACGGACCACCTGGCCGAGAACGACCAACACGCGCTGGAAATCGTCCGGGACATCGTTGGCACGTTGCCCAAGCCAGCCACGCCGGCGTGGGACGTGCTCGACGTCGTCCTGCCGCCCGTCGTCGACCCCTCCGGGATTTATGGCGTGGTCCCCACAGACGTCAACGCCCAGTACGACGTCCGCGAAGTAATCGCCCGGCTCGTGGACGGTTCCCAATTCCATGAGTTCAAGAAAAATTTCGGCACCACGCTGGTGACCGGATTTGCCCATCTCCACGGACACCCCGTTGGCATCGTGGCGAACAACGGGGTCCTGTTCAGTGAGTCCTCGCTTAAGGGCGCCCACTTCATCGAACTCTGCGATCAACGCGGCATTCCGCTGATCTTCCTGCAGAACCTCTCAGGTTTCATGGTGGGCAAAGACTACGAGCAAGGCGGCATCGCCAAGAACGGCGCAAAGATGGTCACAGCGGTCGCAACAGCGAGGGTCCCCAAGCTGACCGTTGTCATTGGCGGCTCCTTCGGCGCCGGAAACTACTCCATGTGCGGGCGGGCCTACTCGCCGCGATTCCTGTGGATGTGGCCAGCTGCCCGCATTTCAGTGATGGGCGGAAACCAGGCATCCAGTGTCCTGGCAACGGTCAAAAGGGACCAGTTCGAGGCCGCCGGCCAGGAATGGCCAGCCGAGGCAGAAGAGGCCTTCAAGGCTCCCATCAAGCAGCAGTACGAGGAACAAGGCAGCCCCTATTACTCCACCGCACGGCTTTGGGATGACGGCATCATCGATCCCGCAGACACCCGTCGGGTCCTGGGCATGGCCTTGGATGTCGTCTCCCGCCAGCAACTGCCCGAGACCTCCTTCGGTCTCTTCAGGATGTGACTATGACTCTGCCAACCACCACAGCATCGGCCGCCGCCGCGGCGTCCCGTCCGTTCAGCGCCGTCCTCGTTGCCAACCGCGGTGAGATCGCCTGCCGCGTGATCCGAACCCTCAGGGACATGGGCATCCGCTCCATTGCCGTCTATTCGGACGCGGACAAGTACGCCAAGCACGTGGCCCTTGCCGATACCGCAGTGGCCATCGGGGGCACGGCACCCTCGGAGAGCTACTTGAAAATCGACGCCATCATCGATGCCTGCCGCCGCAGCGGTGCGGAGGCGGTCCACCCCGGCTACGGCTTCTTGTCCGAGAATGTGGAGTTCGCCAAAGCCCTTGACGCGGCCGGGATAACGTTCATCGGGCCGGGCATTGACGCCATCGAGGTCATGGGTGACAAGATCCGTTCCAAAAACCACGTCATGGCCTACGACGTCCCGTGCGTACCCGGAATTGCAGTACCCGGCCTCACGGACCAGGAACTGATCGAGGCTGCTGCGTCGGTAGGCTTTCCGTTGCTCATCAAGCCCTCGGCAGGTGGCGGGGGCAAAGGAATGCACATCGTCGAGCGGCCCGAAGACATGGCTGCAACGCTGCAGACCGCCCGGCGAGTGGCAGCTTCGGCGTTCGGTGATGACACGCTGTTCCTGGAACGGCTCATCAAGGCACCCCGCCACATCGAGGTCCAGGTCCTCGCGGACAACCACGGCAACGTCATCCACCTGGGCGAGCGCGAATGTTCCCTCCAGCGCCGCCATCAGAAAGTGATCGAGGAAGCTCCTTCGGCACTCTTTGAATCGTTGGCTGACGGCCCGGCCGAACGGGCCCGCATTGGAGAAGCAGCCTGCAACGCAGCACGTTCGGTCAAATACAGCGGTGCCGGCACCGTGGAATTCCTGGTGTCCGACGAACATCCCGATGAGTTCTTCTTCATGGAGATGAACACGCGCTTGCAGGTGGAGCACCCCGTCACCGAAATGGTCACCGGGATAGACCTCGTTGAATGGCAGGTGCGCATCGCCGCCGGTGAGCTGCTCACCGTTGCCCAGTCCGACGTCGTTCTTGAAGGCCACGCCGTGGAGGCGCGGGTCTATGCCGAAGTGCCGGAGCGGAACTTCATGCCCTCGATGGGACGCGTTGTTGCGCTGGCCGAGAATGGCGGGGCGGATCCCAAGGTGCTCGGCGAGCAACGCTCCAATGCGAACGTCAGGATCGACTCCGCCATGCGCGAGGACCTTGAGATCACCGGCGACTACGATCCCATGCTGGCCAAGGTCATCGCCTGGGGCGAAAACCGCGCCGCTGCGCTAGACACCTTGGACGCCGCCTTGGGCAGGTACACCCTCCTGGGCTTGGACACGAACGTGGAATATCTCCGGCTGCTGATCAATGATCCCGACGTCCGCGCCGGCCACCTGGATACGGGGCTGATCGAACGCAAGCTGCCGTCCATGGAGTTCAGGCACGCAGGCGCCAACGAGTTGATCGCCGCCGCCCTAACGCTGTGGTTCGAAAAGAAGGCAAACCCTGGGGCTGCTGCAAACGCCGGCAACACCTGGAGTTCGCCGGACTCGTGGCGGGTGGGCGCCCGCGGCGCATGGAGTGCCACGTTCGGCCTGCCCGGCGGCGGCACCTCCACCGTTGCTTTGATTGAGGACTCCGGCATCTTCTCGGCAACCATCGACGGCGGCCCTGACGCGGGCCGTTCGGCCAAAGTCAACGCCGTGGAACGGACCGGGGACGGCATCGTCCTGGAGATCGACGGCGGTCCCCTCACCTATGCGGTTGGCCTATCACCGTCCGGGACGAGCGGGATCCGCGGGATCTACCTTGGCAACGACGGATGGTCCTGCCACCTGGAAGTCCTGGACCGCGCCGAACGTCTTCGCAGGATGCTGGCAGGCATCCAGCGCGAAGAAGGTGCTGCAGATCCGGAGGTGCGCTCGCCGATGCCCGGAACTGTGGTTTCCGTGGCAGTGGCCAACGGAGACGTGGTCAAAGAGGGGCAGCCGCTCCTGGCGGTGGAAGCCATGAAAATGGAGCACCAATTGGTGGCAACGGTTTCCGGAACCGTCCACCTCACCAGCAAACCGGGCGATCTGGTCAAAGCCGACCAGGTACTCGCCACTATTCACGCAGCAGACCCTCTCGAAGGGCGCGCAGAGACAGACAAACCCGCAGCGTCAGACAAGGAAGTCCAGCCATGAGCAGTTTTGACCTTAACGAGGAATACCAGGACCTTAGTGATTCCGTCCGCGAATTCGCCGACGAAGTGGTGGCACCCGTATCTGCCAAACACGATGAAGAACACAGCTTCCCTTATGAAGTGGTCAAGCAGATGGGGGAAATGGGGCTGTTCGGCCTACCGTTCCCGGAGGAGTTCGGTGGAATGGGCGGAGACTACTTCGCCTTGGCGCTGGCTTTGGAGCAGTTGGGCCGGGTAGACCAGTCCGTGGCAATCACGCTTGAGGCTGGCGTGTCACTCGGCGCCATGCCGGTGTACCGTTTCGGCACGCAGGAACAGAAGGAGCGCTGGCTTCCGGAGTTGGCATCGGGACGATCCTTGGCCGGATTCGGGTTGACCGAGCGTGAGGCCGGTTCCGATGCAGGTGGTACCAAGACCCACGCCCACGTAGACAACGGGGAATGGGTCATCAACGGCAATAAGGAGTTCATCACGAACTCCGGCACGGACATCACCACTTTGGTGACCGTCACTGCTGTCACCGGCAAGACGGAAAACTCCGACGGCAGTCCCAGGAAAGAAATATCCACCATCCTGGTGCCCACCGAAACCACGGGCTTCAAGGCTGAGAGGGCCTACAACAAGGTGGGCTGGAATGCGTCGGACACGCATCCACTGACTTTGGACAATGTCCGGGTTCCTGAAGCGAACCTCCTGGGCCAGCGGGGCAGGGGATACGCCAACTTCCTGTCGATCCTTGACGAGGGTCGCATTGCCATTGCCGCCTTGGGCACGGGGGCGGCCCAGGGTTGCGTGGACCTTTCGGTGAAGTACGCCAAGGAACGCAGCGCCTTTGGCCAGAACATCGGCAAGTACCAGGCCATCCAATTCAAGATCGCAAGGATGCAGGCGAGGGCCCATACGGCTCGTTTGGCCTATTACGATGCAGCAGCGAGAATGCTGGCTGGCAAGCCGTTCAAGACTGAAGCGGCCATCGCTAAGATGGTCGCAGGCGAGGCAGCCATGGACAACGCACGGGACGCCACCCAGGTGTTCGGTGGCTATGGCTTCATCAACGAGTTCACAGTGGCGCGCCATTACCGCGACTCCAAGATTCTTGAAGTCGGGGAAGGCACCACTGAGGTCCAGTTGATGCTCATCGCCCGCGAGCTGGGTCTGTAACCGTACGGGAAGGATCAAGGATGATTGACAAGGTTGTTGCCAGCGCTGCGGAAGCGGTGAAGGACATCCCGGACGGCGCCTCGCTCGCTGTCGGTGGTTTTGGCTTATGCGGCATCCCCGTATCGCTGATCGACGCGCTCCACAGCCAGGGCACGACCGACCTGGAGACCGTGAGCAACAACTGTGGCGTGGACGATTGGGGCCTCGGAATCCTCCTGAAGGATGGACGGATCCGCCGCACCATCAGCTCCTATGTAGGTGAAAACAAGGAGTTTGCCAGGCAGTACCTCGCCGGCGAACTGGAGGTGGTCCTCACCCCGCAGGGCACCCTTGCCGAGAAACTACGCGCAGGGGGCGCCGGCATTCCCGCCTTTTATACGAAGGCCGGTGTGGGAACGCAGGTCTCCGAGGGCGGCTTGCCACAAAAGTACGACGCCGAAGGGAACGTTGCGATCGCCTCGGCCCCCAAGGAAGTGCGCACCTTCCAGGACGCCGACTACGTACTGGAAGAATCACTGACGCCGGACTTCGGGCTGGTCCATGCGTGGAAGGGCGACCGCCATGGCAACCTCGTTTTCCACGCCACAGCCATGAACTTCAACCCCCTCTGTGCCATGGCCGCCAAGACAACCATTGCCGAGGTCGAAGAGCTCGTGGAAACCGGCGAGCTGGACCCGGAACACATTCATACCCCGGGCATTTTCGTGCAAAGAGTGGTGGTGGCTCCCACAACGGAGAAACGGATTGAGAAACGGACGGTGGCTCTGAGCACGAGCCAAGCGACTGGCCAGGCGACCCGGCAGGCAGGTGCAGCACAGTGAACGACAACTCGTACCAGGACATCCCGCCCCGTCCCGAAGCCGTGCGTCATGAGTACCGGCGTGCCGACGTCGACCATCACGAAGCCAAAGGCTGGACCCGCAACGAACTTGCTGCGCGGGTAGCCCATGAACTCACCAACGGCCAGTACGTGAACCTGGGGATTGGGATGCCCACCCTGATCCCCAACTACATTCCTGCGGGCGTTGAAGTGATCCTCCACTCCGAGAACGGCATCCTTGGCGTCGGGCCTTATCCGGCCGAGGACCAGATTGATCCGGACCTCATCAACGCCGGCAAGGAAACTGTCACCATCAAACCAGGCGCCGCGTTCTTCGATTCGGCCTCGTCCTTTGGCATGATCCGGGGCGGCCACGTGGATGTGGCGGTCCTGGGTGCCATGGAAGTGGCCGCCAACGGCGATCTGGCCAATTGGATGATCCCCGGAAAGATGGTCAAGGGCATGGGTGGGGCCATGGACCTCGTGTTCGGTGACAAGAAGGTGATCGTCATGATGGAGCATGTGGACCGCAACGGCAGGCCCAAGATCGTCAAGGACTGCACCCTGCCCCTCACGGGCAAAGGCTGCGTAGACCGGATCATCACCGACCTCGCCGTGATCGACGTCGTCAAGGACGAAGGTGAGCCGCGCCTGGTCCTTCGCGAGCTGGCCCCCAACGTCACTTTGGACGACGTCGTGGCTGCCACCGGGGCCGAACTCTTCGAAGAGGACCAGGAACTCACCGTATGACGCGTGTTGTTGAGCAGCGTGGACTGTACTTCGATGAGCTTGAAGAGGGCGTGATCTACGCCCACAAACCCGGACGAACCGTGACGGAGACGGACAACGTCCTGTTCACTACCTTGACCATGAACACCCAGGCGCTGCACCTGGACGCAGCATGGAGTTCCGCGCAGCCGTTCGGGCAGCGGTTGATGAATTCGATGTTCACCTTGTCCACAATGGTGGGGCAGTCGGTGACCCAGCTGACGCAGGGCACCATCATCGCCCAGTTGGGGCTGACGGATGTCACCTTTCCCCACCCCCTCTATCACGGGGATACCCTGTACACGGAAACGGTGATCACCGCCAAACGGTTGTCGTCCTCGCGTCCTGGCCAGGGTGTGGTGACTATGCAACATACTGGCAGGAACCAGGACGGAGTGGTGGTGGCACTTGCCACGCGGACCTGCTTGATGTGGACCCAGGAAGCACACGCCGCACAGTCCTAGGCTGTTTTCCGCACTTGTCAGCATTCCACCAGCAAGGAACCCTCTATGTCTTCTCCCGCCTCTTCCCTCCGCGGTGCGGTTACACCGTTCATCATGGGGCCGGCACTCCTCTTTTGCCCTGCTGATCGGCCCGAACGCTTCGGCAAGGCGGCGGAGCGCTCGGACGCCGTGATCCTGGACCTCGAAGATGCCGTGGCTCCGGGGGACAAGCAGCGGGCCCGGGGCGCGATCCTCGCGCAGCTCGGATCCGAAGGAGACACTGCTGAGCTGGACCCGAGCCGGACGATTATCCGCGTCAATCCGGTGGGCTCCGCGGAATTCGAAAAGGACCTGCACAGCCTGGCGCACACGCCCTACCGCACTGTCATGCTCGCCAAGGCGGAGAGTGCCGCGCAGCTCAGGGCACTTGAGGGCTACCGCGTGATCGCACTCTGTGAAACGGCGGCAGGCATCGTCAATGCTTCAGCTATCGCCGCGGAACCCAACGTGGTTGCCTTGATGTGGGGCGCCGAGGACCTGCTGGCTTCCCTGGGCGGTCTGTCCAGCCGGAACGACGACGGCGGCTACCGGGCCGTGGCCCTGCACGCACGGTCCGCTGTGCTGCTTGCAGCCAAAGCCGCTGGCAAGGAAGCCATCGATTCCGTGTACGTGAACATCCCCGATCTCCAGGGCCTGTCTGTGGAATCCCTTGACGCGGTGGCCAGCGGCTTCGGTGCAAAGGCGTGCATCCACCCCAGCCAGGTGGCAACCGTGCGGGAAGCCTACGCACCCACGCCGGAAGCCGTGACAGAGGCCGCCGAGCTTCTCGATGCAGCATCCGCGGCCGGAACGGGCGTCTTCCAGTTCAAGGGCAAGATGATCGATGGCCCCATCCTCAAACACGCCGAGGCAACACTGCGCCGCGCTCGTCACTAACGACGAATCCGGCCCTCGTTCGCCCAACACACCGCAGAACGGCGAGGTGAGCGAACAGGGCCGGATTTGTGGCCGGGCGGGATGTTTGGCGGCGGCCGGAACGTTAGGCGCGTACCGACGTCGAAAGTTCTGCCAGTTCCACCATGTCCGGACGCTTGACGGTGCTTTGGATAGCTACCGCCTTTCCTGTCTTGGCGGATTCCAGCACAGATTCCATGACCTCAAGGGCATGGTACGCGAGTTTGCCGCCGGCGCGGGGCTCCTGTCCCACCGGGGTGGCTGACAGATCGGCGATGCCAAAGCCGCGGCCGGCGTCCACGTAGCCAGCGGATACGGGCAGCGTTTTCCAGTCCCCGGCGCCCAGCTCGAACAGCTGAACATCGCCGTGGAAGTGGTTGGGGTCCGGAACAACGAGCGAACCCTTCTCCCCGTGGATTTCGATGTTGGGACTCTTTGTCTGGACGGCGTCGAAGCTCATGAACAGCGTTGACAGTGCTCCGGAAGCGTGGACCAGTACACCGGTAACGTGGGAATCGATAGCCACCGGTACTTTTTGCCCTTGGCGTGGACCTGAACCGATGGTGCGTTCGTTGCGCGTATGGCTGGCTGCGCCCACCACCGACACGACGGGCCCAAGCAACGTGACCAGCGCGGACACGTAGTAGGGGCCCATGTCCAGCAGCGGCCCGCCACCGGGCTGGTAATAGAAGTCCGGATTCGGATGCCAGCGCTCATGCCCTGGTGTGGCCATCGTGGCTGTCGCCGAAACAGGAGCGCCAATCAGGCCGTCGTCGATCGCTTTTCGGGCGGTCTGGATACCGGTGCCGAGGACAGTATCCGGAGCGCAACCCACAGCCACTCCTGCGGCATCTGCCGCCTCAAGTACTTGCCGGGCCTCGGCCGTGGTTGCAGCCAACGGCTTCTCGCCATAAACGGACTTGCCCGCCGCGATTGCCTTGAGCGCGATCTCAGCATGCGCTGCCGGGATGGTCAGGTTGAGGACAAGTTCGACGTCGTCCGCCTCAAGCAGCTCATCCACGCCCAATGCACGGACGCCGTCGTAGGAGTCGGCAACTGCCTGGGCGCGGGCGGGATCGAGGTCCGCGACGGCCACGAGGTTGATGGAATCCAGCCGACGGAAGTTTGCCAGGTATTGGGCGATGATGGCGCCGCAGCCAATGATTCCTACATTTAGCGACTTGCCCACAGCATGCCCCTTTCGATGATCGTGCGGACGTTGCTGTCCTGGAGGATTTCCACGCGGTGGCCCGGAGTGGAGACGAAAATTCTTCCCTTGCCCCATTGCCTGGTCCAAATGGCGGGGGAGGTGACCTCACGGTTCCACGGATCCCATTCGCGGACTTTCTGCGTAGTGGTCGCCAGGACATCGATGTAGTCATCGGCCAGAACCCAATACTGCTCGGTGACGAGGTCGAAGTCGGCGATTCCCTGCGTAATGGGGTGCTCTGCTGCGGCCGGGAGCATGTTCACCGTGTAGGGAACATAGTTATCCGACTGTTCGCCGATCCGTTCGTCCTCGTGCTTGCCCGGGTGGCAGGCGAACTGGCCCCCGATCAAGTGCAGGTAGTCCGAGGTGTTGCGGTAGGAATCTGCGATCCCGCCATGCCATCCGGCAAGCCCAGTGCCATTTTCGACCGCCGTGCGGAGCCCCTCGAACTCGTCCTTTTCGATGGTGGACATCGTCATGCACTGCACGATGAGGTCCACTCCGGCCATGTATTCAGTGTCCGCGTAGATTTTGGGGGATTCCTCCACCCTGACCTCAAAGCCGTTCTCTTTGAGGAAGGGGAGGAACAATTCGGTGGCCTCCACCGGCTGGTGTCCGTCCCAGCCCCCTCGAACCACAAGTGCGGTCTTACTCTTGGTTGTCATGTTTTCCTTTGTATTCGTAAACGTCCGGGTGAGTCTGGTGGTTCTTCGAAAGCGCGTTCAGCGGGCGGCGAAGGCGGCATCGAAAGCTGCTGCCGGGGGCCGGATAGCAGCCAGTCGGCGGACCATGTCCAACGCTTCCGGAGCGCCGATCAGCCGGTCCATACCCGCGTCTTCCCATTCGACGCTGGTGGGTCCGGCATACCCGATCGAGTTGAGCGTCCGGAAAATGGGTTCCCAGTTCACGTCGCCATGGCCTGCGGTGACGAAGTCCCAGCCACGGCGCGGATCCGCCCAGGGCAGGTGGGATCCAAGGCGACCGTTGCGTCCATTGAGTTGGCGCACGGACTCCTTCACATGGACATGGAAGATCTTGTCCGCGAAGTCCTGGAGGAACATCACCGGGTCCAGGTCCTGCCAGATGAAGTGGGAGGGGTCAAAGTTCAGGCCAAAACTGTCCCTGTGCCCGATCGCTTCCAGTGTGCGTTTGGCCGTCCAGTAGTCGTAGGCGATCTCCGAAGGATGGACTTCCAAGGCAAAACGGACTCCTACCTCGTCAAAGACATCCAGAATGGGGTTCCAACGGTCTGCGAAGTCCTGGTAGCCGCGCTCGATCATGCCTTCTGAAGCCGGCGGGAACATCGCAACGCACTTCCAGATGGACGAGCCAGTGAACCCCGTGACGGTTTTCACGCCAAGCCTTGCCGCCGCACGTGCCGTGGTCTTCATCGCTTCGGCAGCACGCTGACGGACGCCCTCAGGATCGCCGTCGCCCCACACGTCTGGGGCCAGGATGTCCCGGTGACGTTCATCGATGGGGTCATCGCACACTGCTTGTCCGGTGAGGTGATTGGCGATCGCGTGGACCGAGAGGCTGTGCTTCTCCAGGATGTCCAGCCTGCTTTGAAGATACGAGTCGTCCTCGACGATGCGCCGGGGATCCAGATGATCGCCCCAGCAGGCAATCTCCAGGCCGTCGAAGCCCCACTCGCCAGCCAGGCGCGCTACTTCCTCAAACGGCAGGTCGGCCCACTGGCCGGTAAAAAGGGTGATGGGTCGGGTCATGATGATTCCTCTCAGACGTTCTGCCAGCGGCTCGCGTTGCCCGCGCTCGCCTCAACGGCGGCCAGCACCTTTTGAACCTGCAAGGCATCAGCGAACGACGGCGAGGGCTGCTCCCCGGCGCCGATGGCATTCACCAGGTCCACCACCTGGTGGGTGAATCCGTGCTCGTAGCCAAGGCCGTGCCCGGTGGGCCACCAATTGCCCGTATACGGGTGTGACGGTTCGGTGACAATGATCTTGCGGAATCCGGCATCAGGTTCCAACGCAGAATCGTAGAACTGAAGCGAGTTCATGTCCTCGAAGTCGAAAGCCAGTGAGCCCTTGGTCCCGTTGAGCTCCAGGCGCATTGCGTTCTTCCGGCCCAGGGCAAAACGCGTGGCTTCGAAGATGCCGATGGGCCCTGCAACAGCGCCGGAATCGGTGCCGGCGGCAGCACCGTCGTCGTGCTTTCCGGCAAACCGAGCGGTGAACAGCGCGGCGTCGTCCACTGTGACCGGGCCCTTGGGAGCGTCCGAACCGCCGCGCCCACCGAGGCCCACGAAGTCACCGCCCACGGGGCGTTCCTTCACGAAGGTTTCCAGCAGGGCCGAGACGCCGGTGATGGTGGAGCCGGTGATCCACTGTGCGGCGTCGATGCTGTGGGCGCCGATATCGCCCAGTGAACCGGAGCCGGACTTGGACTTGTCCAGGCGCCACGTGAGCGGCGCATCCGCGTCACTGAGCCAGTCCTGCAGGTATTGCGCCCGGACGTGGCGGATGTCGCCCAGGCGCCCTTCCTCCACCATCCGTTTAGCCAAGGCCAAAGCCGGAGTGCGGCGGTAACTGAATCCGCACATGGAGAGTACGCCGCGCTCGGCTGCCGCCTGGGCAACCGTCGTCATTTTCTCTGCCTCTTCCACTGAATTGGCCAGTGGCTTTTCGCAGAGCACGTGCTTGCCCGCTTCCAAGGCGGCGATGGCGATCTCGGCGTGCGTGTTTCCGGGGGTGCAGATATCGATGAGGTCAATGTCATCGCGCTCGATCAGGCGGCGCCAGTCGGTTTCCACGGAATCCCAGCCGTACTTCGTGGCAGCCGCACGCACGCCGTCCGGGTTGCGGCCGGCGACGGCAGTCAGTTCAGGTACCAGGGGGAGGTCGAAGAATCGCGGGGCCGTCCGCCAGGCATGCGAGTGGGCAGCGCCCATGAAGGCATAGCCCACCATGCCCACGCGGAGGCGTTTCGGTTCTGACATGTGAAAGTCCTTTCTTGTCTGACTTGGCACTTGGCTAGCAGCTGGCTACTTGCTGAAGCCTGCGGTAAGGCCACTGACCAACTGACGGCGTCCGAGGACGTAAATCACCAGGATTGGCAGGGTGCTCAGGACGACGGAGGCAAGCACGGCGGGGATGTTGACACTGAACTCGCCCTGGAAAGTCCACAGTCCCAACGGGAGGACACGCAGTCCCGGGCTTTGGGTGAGTACCAGGGGCAGCAGGAATCCGTTCCAGACATGCAGGCCGTTGTAAATTGCCACGGTTACGATCGCCGGACGGGTCAAGGGCAGCGCCAACCTCCACATCGTTTGCCAATCACTGCAGCCATCCAGGCGCATTGACTCGAACAATTCGTTCGGGACATCGCGGATGAAGTTGGAGAGGATCAGGACCGTCAAAGGAATGGCGAACGCTATGGAGGGAAGCATGATGGCAAGGAGGCTGTCGTACAGGTTCAGCCGGATGATCATCAGGTAGATCGGAATGATGGTTGCCTGGAGCGGAATCGCCAAGCCCATGAGGAACATGCCGTTCACAAACTTCAGGTAACGGCCGCGGCCACGAACAATCGCGAAGGCAGCCATGAAGGAGATCAATACCGTGGGGATCACGGAGCCTAGCGTGACGATCACGCTGTTCATGAAGTACGTAGCGAAGTTGGCCTCGAGAACCAGTTGGTAGTTCTCCAAGGTAGGTGCCGTCGGGAGGGCCAGCGGATTCTGCCCAAAGTACCCTTCGGACGTCTTCAGGCTGGTGATGACGATGTAGTAGATCGGCACAATGATGATGGCCAGCCATATCCAACCGCCAAGGCCTCCGGGAATGTTCAGCCGCTTCACCCGTGAACCGAGGCTCTGCTTGGCCTTGATGGAATGGCCCGGGGGAGTGGCCGGAGCGGTTTTCGAATCGCTTTGAAGGACAGTGCTCACCTTACAAACCTTCCAATTGGCTGCCCTGCTTGTCCTTGCCCCCAAGGCGCTGGAGGAACAAGGCAAGGACAAGGCCGATGACGACGAGGATGACCGCGATGACACTTGCCGGGCCCATCAGGTTGGCCCGGAAGCCGCGCAAGTACATGTCCAGCGCCAGGATGCGGGTGGAGTTGCCCGGTCCGCCGCCGGTCAGGACGAAGATGAGGTCGAAGTACGTCAGCGATCCGACAACCATCAGGGTGGACGAGGTGATGATGGTGTATTTCAGCTGCGGAAGCGTGATGTGGAAGAACTGCTTGATGATTCCCGCACCATCGATCTGTGCAGCCTCGTACAGGGACTTGGGGATTTGCCGGACACCACCTTGGTAGATGAGCGTATGGAAGGGCACGAACTGCCAGGCGATCACAAAGATGACCAAGCCCAATGCCAACTGTGGGACGCCGAGCCAGTCTTGTGCCAGGAAGGGCAAACCCAGCCCCACCGCCAGGCCAAAGTTAGGGTCCAACAGTGCTTTATACGCGATGGCAACTGCCGCGGAGGAGAGGAGAAGCGGCAGGAAGTACAACACCGCCAGGGCAGCCCTGTAACGCTGCGTGCCAGCCGTGAAGACTCCCAGGAGAAGGCTGATGGGAGTCTGAACCAGCCAGGAGACAATCATGATCAGGAAAGTCAGGCCTAGTGCGTTGTACAGTCCGGGATCGCTGAGAACCGAGGACCAGTTCTCCAGACCGGCTGCTCCGATGGCGCCGATGCCGTCCCAGTTGGCGAAGCTCAGAACGAGGACACCTACCAGTGGCGCAAGTGCGAACACCACGAAGAAGATCAAAGCCGGCACCGTCAGCCATGCAAGGGCAGATTTTTGCTGCCCGGTCTGCTCGATTTTCCGCGATGCAGTGGCAGCCCTGTGAGTGGTTGTTGAGCTCATTTGCCCAGGGTGGCATTCATGTTCTCGGCGAACTGCTGTGGCGTGATCGACTTCAGGAAGAGTTGGTCGATGTTGTTAAGCAGGGCCTCGGCCGCAGTGGGGCTCAGGGCTTGATCCCATGACTGCTGGAAGTTCGGGGCATTCTTGGCGAGGTCGTAGACGAAGTTCAGGAAGTCCTTGTCCGGGGACGTTGCGAGCTTGTCTTCAATTCCGTTGACGATCGGGACCGAACCGGAGTTGATGTAGGCGTCGATGACCGTTTCCGTCATGATGCCGTCCTTGAAGAACTTCTTAGCCGTTTCCTTTTCCTTGTCGGTGGCCTTGGCCGAAATCGACATGTACTGGGCGGGATTGCCTACGCCATTCTTCGGATCTCCCTTGCCTCCCGGGATCGTCGGGAAGGTGACGAAGCCCAGTTTTCCGTCCTGGACGAAGTTTTGGCCTTCCTTCTTCATGGGTCCGTACGTCCAGGAGCCTTGAAGCAACATTGCTGCCTTGCCCGTGAACAACAACGCTTGATCCGCTTTCGAATCCGCCGTAATGGAGGAGAAGCCCTTGATGAAGCCATCGGCGGATACCAGTTCCTGGATCTTGGTACCCGTTTCGATCACGGCCGGATCCATCCAGGCATTGGGTTGGCCTTCGAAAATCGCCTTGAATACGTCGGCCCCTCCGATGCGGTCCAGCAGGTATTCCAGCCACATCATGGAGGTCCAGCGGGATTGACCGCCCAGGGAGAACGGGGCAACGCCCATATCGTTGAAGGTCTTTACCAGCGACATGATGTCGTCCCAGGTCTTGGGTGGCTGCACCCCGGCCTTTTCAAAGAGCTCCTTGTTGTAGAACAGGACGATAGGCGCCACGTACTGGTTGGGGAGGGCGTAGATCTTGCCGTTGACGGTGGCTGCACCGAAGGAAGCGGGGAAGAACTTGTTTTTTAGATCCGGGTTGGCCTCGAACCAGCTGGTCAGGTCCTCCACCTGGTTGGCCTCGGCGTAGGTCTTCAACGTCCCGCCACCCCATCCATAAACGATGGTTGGGGCCTGGCCGGCGCCGATCGCGGTTTTGATCTTCGTCTTGTAAGCATCGTTCTGGAAGTACGTGACAGCAATCTTGTTGTCGGGATTCGACGAACCAAAAGCATCGACGGCCTTCTGGATGGTGGTCTGGTTCGGCTCACCGGAGAGGAACCACATGCTGGCGCCTCCTCCGCTCGCGCTGCCCGGTCCGGACGTACCGCAGGCACTGGTTGCCATGACTGCGAAGGGTGTAACTGCCGCTAGAGCCAGAAAAGAACGCCGTGATGATTGGAACTGCTTCATTGCTTCTCCATGTGTAGTCGCCTCGTTGGGCACCTTGCGGTGCCCATCTCCCAAAAGGAGTGACCACGTATCGAAAAATACCGAAATATTTCGCGAATGCTGTTTAGGTCACGGTCTAAACTAAAGTGCATTCCATCACACGTCAAGGGCCGCGTTTGTTCTTGTCGGCCTGTAACTGCAGCAATCTTGAGCTTTCCACCCCCGTCCCCCATACTCGAAGCAAGCCGAAATATTTCGAAAGCAGGGGGATCATGGAACGCGAGCAACGTCCGCTTAAGCTCACACTGGCAGCCGTGGCCAAAGAGGTGGGTGTTTCAGCGCCGACGGTTTCCAAGGTGGTGAACGGCAGGGAGGACGTGGCCGAGGAAACCCGGGCACGCGTGTTGGCGGCCTTGCAGCGCAGCGGATACAAGTCGCCCCTCCAACGCAAAAGCCTTCCGGCCCGGCAGTCCGTTGAGGTGGTTTTCGACTCCCTGAACTCGGCCTACTCCGTAGAAGTCCTCAACGGGGTCATGGAGCACGCTGCGGTCTCGGACATGGAGGTCATCCTCTCGGTGACCAGCAGGCAAACGGCGTCACCTTTGGGACCCGAGGAGCGTGCCCAACGCATCATCGACGAAGGCCGCAGCGGAATGATCGTGGTCACTTCCGCCTTTGGCTCCGCACAGTTGGAAGCCTTCCAACGCCGCCGGATCCCGATCGTGGTGGTGGACCCCCTCAACCCGCCACCGGCAGACGTCTTCAGCGTGGGCGCGAGCAACTGGGCCGGAGGCAAGGCCGCAGCTACCCACCTGCTCGGGTTGGGACACCGCAGGATCGCCTATATAGGCGGACCGGCCACGGCGGAATGCAGCCAGGCGCGGCTCCACGGCTATATGGCGGCCCTCATGGCAGAGGGCATCACCGTGGACGACGACTATGTTTCCTCCGGCGCGTTCAGGCCCGAGAACGGTGTGCGAGGCATGAAGGCCCTGCTGGCACTTGAGGATCCGCCCACGGCAATATTCGCTGGAAGTGACAGCATCGCGCTGGGTGTCCTGGCTGAAGCGCGAAGGCAGAACATCCGGATTCCGGAGGACATGAGCCTCGTCGGTTTTGACGGCACACACCAAGCGGAAGAATCCGTTCCACCCCTGACGTCCGTGTCACAGCCACTACAGGAGATGGGCCGTTCGGCCCTTCGGTTCATCCTCCGCCAGGTCCATGGCGAGGACATCGACTCCCGCCGGGTGGAGCTGGCTACGCATCTGGTGGTCCGTGAATCCACAGCGCCACCGCCCGTGTCCGGGCGTGCGGGCGTCCGGGGCCAGGTTAGGCAACGCTAAAGGAGCCGCCGCCGTCGAGGCGTAAGTGAGACCGGCGGAATGGCGTCATACAGTAACACCCGCACCCAACGCTCACCCGTGCCACGGAACTCCGCACGGCTGGCGAAACGGTAAAGATAGCTGCGCGCACGCACCCAACGCGGGCGTTCGCCGTCGAACGGGTCATGGCGAAGCAGCCCAAGAGTGGGCCTGTCTGCCTCCAACAGCTTCTCCAGGAAGGTGTAGAACCACCCCTCGTGGACGGTCCGCAGCGGCAGGAACCACATGAGCCAGTCAAGCCTGAGGTGATACGGCGCCCACTGCCGCGGGAGGCGGCGCACGTCCCCGGGCTTGCCTTTGAAGCCATACTCCAGCCAGTGCTCGTCAGCTGCATCTGGCTCTTCAGCCATAGTGCCTTCAACGACGATCTCGATCCGCTGCTTCGTCACAGTACCGAACGCACCATAGGCATTGACCAGGCGCCAGCGGTTGAAGCTCGCATTCATTAGTTGCTGGCGTGAGAAGAGGTTCAGGAGGGGGCGGTAACTGAGGACCAGCAAAAGGACCGTCACGGCAAGTACGACGACGAGCCACCACACCGGAGTTTCGGCACCTGTGTGCCACTCGAGCGGGATAACGGGAAGAACCGCATGCGCCACCGGATCGCTCACTGCCGCGAAGGCGAGAACGATCGCCATCCAGTTCAGCCAGGCAAAATTACCGCTGCCCACCAACCAAAGCTGCGTCACGATGATTATTCCTGCCGCGATGCTGGCCAGCGGTTGGGGCGCGAACAGGAAGAACGGAACCACCAACTGCGCGAAGTGGTTTCCCACCACTTCCACTTTGTGCAACGGACGGGGGAGGAGGTGGGCCTGCCGGCTCAGCGGTCCGGGCATCGGCTGCGTCTCGTGGTGATAGAACATCGCCGTAAGGTCGCGCCACTCACGGCCGCCCCTGATTTTGATCATTCCCGCACCGAACTCAAGCCGGAACACCAGCCACGCAACCAGGATCAGGATGGTGGTGGGTGGCGGAACCTGGTCCGAGCCAAGGAAAGCTACGGTGAAACCAGCCTCCAGCAGCAGTATCTCCCAGCCAAAGCCATAGAACGTCTGGCCCACATTCACGATCGACATGTACAGGAACCAGAGGGTGAGGAACGCCAGCATCGGCAGCCACGGTGGGCCCAGCTGCGGTAAGCCCAACACCAGCAAGGCGGACATGGCAATTCCCACCCAACAGACCGTGCGCAACAAGGCATCCGAGTACCGCCACTGGAAGAGAGTGGGCCGGGCGAGGCGGCGCGCTATGTCAAGGAATGACGGGACGGGAAGCAGGCCGTGCTCGCCAAGGAGTGCAGGAAACTGGTTCATGGTGGAGAGGAACGCAACCAGATAAAGGGCGGCAGTACCGCGTTGCAATACCTGCCGCGCGAATTCGTAGTTTCGCGCGTCAAACCAGTCCTGCGCGCCAGACCAGACCAGCCACTCCACAATTCCACGTTACGCGCGGGAAAGAAGTGGTCAAGCAGGTTATCCACTTACCCGGGTGCTACGTTCGCACCCTTCTGCGGCTGCTGGGATACTTAAGCAATGCAGCAGCGCAAGATCGTCATCCTCGGGTCCACCGGTTCCATCGGCACACAGGCGATTGACGTCGTCGACGGCGCCCCGCACCTTTTCGAAGTGGTGGCCCTGAGCGCCGGCGGTGGGAACCTGGAATTGCTTGCCCATCAAGCTGTGCACACGCGGGCGTTGGCCGTAGGCATTGCCCACGGCGATCCACAAGCATTGCAGAACCTGATTGACGCCGCGGCGGCCCGAATTGGTTTGCGCAACTTTTCCCCGGAAATCTTCGTTGGACCGGACGCGTCCACCCGCATCGCCGAAGTGGAATGCGACGTCGTTCTCAACGGCATCACTGGCTCCATTGGCCTGGCGCCAACCCTGGCCGCGCTGGCATCCGGTGCCACCTTGGCGCTCGCCAATAAAGAGTCGCTGATTGTCGGTGGTGCACTGGTGAAAGCAGCTGCCCGCCCCGGCCAGATTGTGCCTGTCGATTCCGAACATTCGGCCATCGCCCAGTGCCTGCGTTCGGGTACTGAGCAGGAGGTGGAGAAGTTGATTCTCACGGCGTCCGGCGGACCTTTCCGGGGCCGCAGCCGTGAGCAGCTTCACGATGTCACACCGGCCGAGGCTCTGGCGCATCCCACCTGGGATATGGGCCTCATGGTCACCACCAACTCGGCGAGCCTCGTTAACAAGGGCCTTGAAGTGATCGAGGCGCATCTGCTGTTCGACGTACCCCTGGACAGGATCGACGTCGTGGTCCATCCACAGTCGGTGGTCCACTCGATGGTCCAGTTTGTGGATGGGTCCATCATCGCCCAGGCGTCGCCGCCTGACATGCGGCTTCCCATCGCCCTGGGGCTGGGCTGGCCGGGGAGGGTTCCCAAGGCTGCCCAGCCATGCGACTGGACCCAAGCCACAAGTTGGACGTTCGAACCACTGGACTCGGTTGCCTTTCCGGCAGTGGAGCTCGCTAAAGAGGCCGCGAAGCAGGGCAGCACCTATCCTGCCGTCTTCAACGCGGCCAACGAGGAAGCCGTGGAGGCTTTCCACGCCGGTCGCATCCGTTTCACGGACATCGTGGACACGGTGGAGTCCGTCCTCAGTGAACATTCAGGTTCTTCGGAGCTTACGGTGGAGTCCGTGCTGGATGCTGAGAGTTGGGCACGCACACGCACCCACGATCGTTTAGCCAACAGCGCCGTTTAGTAAAGAAACCCAGCAAAGAAAACCCTATGGAAGCAGTCCCGTCGGCATGAGTCCCGTCCTTCTTTTCATCCTCGGAGTCGTCTTCGTCGCCCTTGGCGTCGCAGTGTCCATTGCCTTGCACGAGGTTGGCCACCTGGTCCCCGCCAAGCTCTTTAAGGTGCGCGTGACCAAGTACATGATTGGCTTTGGACCCACTTTGTGGTCCAGGAAGAAGGGCGAAACGGAGTACGGTTTCAAGGCCCTTCCGTTGGGTGGCTACGTGGCCATGATCGGCATGTACCCGCCCAACAAAGAAGATGGTGGGGTACGTCCCTCCAGCACGGGTATGTTCCAGACACTTGCCAGCGAGGCCCGTTCCGTCGCGCACGAAGAAGTAGGCCCCGGGGACGAAGGCAGGGTCTTTTATAAGCTGCCGGTCTGGAAGAAGATCATCATCATGCTCGGCGGTCCGGCCATGAACATGCTGATCGGTTTGGTTCTCCTTGCCATCCTGCTCATGGGTTTTGGCGTTGCCACGGCCACCACGACCATCGCGGACGTCTCAAAGTGCCAGGTCGCTGCGGGGAAAACGGTGGATCCTGATTCAGCGGACTGCAAGCCAACGCCCGCGGCAGCTGCCGGGCTGCAGCCGAACGACACCGTCAAGACTTTCGACGGCAAAACCGTCACCAGCTGGGATGAACTCACCGGCTGGATCCGGGCCTCGGCGGGTAGGGAGGTACCCATCACCGTTGAACGCAACGGCTCGGAAGTTTCCACCACCGTTACCCCAGTCTTGTCCTCGCGGCCGGTTGTGGGTGCCGATGGACGCCAGGAGCAGGACGCCAATGGCGTGCTGAAGTACCAGGAGGTTGGTTTCCTGGGAATCGGCGCGCAGAGCGCCTTGGTTCCCCAGCCGGCGTCGTCGGTTCTTCCCATGGCGGGGGAGAACATCAAGCAGATTTCGGGAGTAATCCTTAACCTGCCTGCCCGCGTGGTGGGTGTGGCGAAGGCCGCCTTCAGCGAGGAACCCCGGGATCCGAACGGCCCCATCAGTGTGGTTGGCGTCGGTCGGGTGGCCGGCGAAGTCGCTGCGATGGAAGAGGTACCGCTCCAAGCACGAATCGGAACGTTGGTAGGTCTGCTTGCTGGCCTGAACTTCGCGCTGGCCATCTTTAACCTGGTACCCCTGCTGCCTCTCGACGGCGGCCACGTGGCAGGTGCGCTGTATGAGGGGGCCAGGCGTCAAGTGGCCAGGCTGAGGGGAAAGCCGGATCCGGGTGCTTTTGATATCGCAAAGCTCCTTCCTGCCACGTATGTGGTGGCCGCGCTACTGATGGCCATGGGCGCGTTGTTGATCTACGCGGACATCGTCAAGCCGGTGAATATCTTTGGCTGAGATTCCCACACCGGGCCCCCAGGGTGGGCTGGAGCCGGCAGCGTGAGCTGGAATGGATGGCGGATCATCGGACGCGGCGGGATAGGCTAGCTTCATGACTGTTTTCGCTGTTGAGTATGTATACGTCGCCGAATCCGGCGCCCTCCGCGACGAAGCCCGCCCGGCGCATCGGGCCTGGCTGGGCGACCTCGCAGAGGATGGCACGCTGCTTGCGAGTGGACCCTACGGTGACGGTGCCGGCGCTCTGCTCATCTTCAAGTCAGCAGATGAAGCCGAACTCAATGACCTCCTGAAGCAGGATCCGTTTGCCGAAGCCGGAGTCATAGCCGGCATCCGCACCACCGGATGGGACCCCATCATCGGCGTCCTGGCTGCCCACGCGTCCTAGCCCGGGCGTCCTCCACCACAACGATCCACCCCAAACCCAAGGAGTCCACGTGACCTCGGTCAGCCTGGGAATGCCAGCCGCCCCACCCCCCGTCCTTGCCCCGCGCCGTAAGACGCGGCAGATCAAGGTGGGCTCTGTTGGCGTTGGCTCCGATTCACCCATCAGCGTGCAGTCCATGACCACCACGCCCACCACGGATATCAACGCCACGCTTCAACAGATCGCTGAACTGACGGCTTCGGGCTGCGACATCGTCCGCGTTGCCTGTCCGTCAGCCGACGACGCCGAGGCGTTGCCGATCATTGCCCGCAAATCCCAGATCCCCGTGATCGCAGATATCCACTTCCAGCCGAAGTACGTTTTCGCGGCCATTGAAGCCGGATGCGCAGCGGTCCGTGTGAACCCCGGCAATATCCGGAAGTTCGATGACCAGGTCAAGGAAATCGCGGCAGCCGCGAAGGACCACGGCACGTCCATCCGGATTGGCGTCAACGCTGGTTCCCTGGAGCCGGGCATCATGAAGAAGTACGGCAAGGCCACTCCTGAAGCACTGGTGGAGTCGGCTGTCTGGGAGGCCTCGCTCTTCGAAGAGCACGGTTTCCACGACTTCAAGATCTCTGTAAAGCACAACGACCCCGTCATCATGGTGGCTGCCTACGAGATGCTCGCCGAGAAGGGCGACTGGCCCCTGCACCTTGGCGTGACCGAGGCCGGTCCGGCCTTCCAAGGGACCATCAAGTCTGCAACCGCTTTCGGGGCACTGCTGTCCCGCGGCATCGGTGACACTATCCGCGTTTCCCTCTCGGCGCCGCCCGTGGAGGAAATCAAGGTTGGCAACCAGATCCTGCAGTCATTGAACCTGCGCCCGCGCAAGCTTGAGATTGTGTCCTGCCCGTCTTGTGGGCGTGCCCAGGTGGACGTGTACACCTTGGCTGAGCAAGTGACCGCTGGCCTTGAGGGGATGGAAATCCCCCTCCGCGTGGCCGTCATGGGTTGTGTAGTCAACGGCCCGGGCGAAGCCCGTGAAGCAGACCTCGGTGTGGCCTCCGGAAACGGCAAAGGCCAGATTTTCGTGAAGGGCGAAGTCATCAAGACAGTGCCTGAAAGCGAAATTGTTGAGACACTGATCGAAGAGGCCATGCGTATCGCTGAAGAGATGGGGGAGGCCGATGGCGAAGATGCTGTCAAGGGTAGCCCCGTGGTTAGCGTCTCGTAACGAGACAGGCCTGGGGGTCAGGGTGCTCGGCAGTGCCGACACCTTGGCCCTTCGCGCGCTTGCCAGCGAAGATCCCGTTGCCAACGTCTTCATCCTGGCGCATCTGGACAGCGTAGGAACGGCAGCGCCCACCAGCGGAGGCGCCAGCGTCTTTGGCGTGTTCGACGACGACACCCTCCTTGGAGCCTGTTGGGCGGGGGCCAATCTGGTCCCGGTGCAGCTGGACCCAGGGCTCACCGGATATGTGGCTACGGCGGCCCACCAATCCGGCAGGCGGTACGCCTCCATCTTCGGACCGGCCGAAACAGTGCTGGCGCTCTACTCCCGTTTTGAGCAGTTGGGACACTTCGCGCACGAAGTCCGTTCCAGGCAGCCCCTTTTGACTATTTCCGGTGGTCCGGCCATCGAAGCCAATCCGTTGCTGACCTTCGGCACGATGACGGACTTCGAACGCATTCTGCCCGCATGCGCCGCAATGTTCGAAGAAGAAGTTGGCTACTCGCCGTTCCTGGGCGGCCAGGACTTCTATAGCAGGCGTGTTGCGGGGCTCATCCGCCAAGGTCATTCCCTGGTCCACATCGACGCTGCCGGGACCGTTGTTTTCAAGGCAGAGTTGGGTGCAGTTACCCAGGACGTCACGCAGGTCCAGGGCGTATGGATGAATCCGGAGATGCGTGGACACCACCAGAGTGCTGGCTACATGGCCGCCGTCGTAAATCTCTCACGCACCTTTGCGCCCGTAACGAGCCTGTACGTCAATGACTACAACGCCAAAGCGCGTGCCACTTATGAAAGAGTCGGCTTCGAGCAGGTCGGTACGTTCGCAACGGTTTTGTTCTAGCAGGCACTTACTTGGGGGAGTCCAGGTTCCCGGTCAGATACCGCTGGATGGTGGGTGCCACCAGGCTCACTACTTCTTCCTGATCAGCACTCGCCAGAGGTTCGAGTCGGATCACATAGCGGAGCAGCATCAGTCCCACCACTTGTGTCGCCACCAGATTGCCACGCAGGCGGACTTCCTCAGCAGGACCTTGCACGCCCACCATGACCCGGGACAGGATGGTCCGGCTCACGGTCTCCCGCAGCAGTGCTGTTTTGGCCTTGGATCCGATGGTTCCCCGGACGAATGCAACCAAGCCGGGTTGCGCCGGGCTCTCCCACAACCGGACTACGGCACGGACAAGTGCTTCTGCCCTCGCTTCCGGTTCCAGGGTTTCAACGCCTGCCAGGACCTCGTCAGGGTCGGCAGGCAACTCTACGCTGGAGGCGAACAATTCGTCTTTGCCTTTGAAGAAGTGATGCACCATGGCCGGATCCACCGAGGCTTCCCGCGCCACTTGCCGAAGGCTCGTGCCATCGAACCCTTGCTCTGCGAACAACTTCCGGGCCGCCACCAGAATGGCTTCGCGCGAATGGTCGCTCCCGCTTCGACGGCCGCGGCGCAGCGGTTCCAGGCTCATGAGGTCTGCCGCCTCAGCGTCAAGGAGGCAAGGACAAGGACTCCCACCACTATTCCGCCCATCACCAAGGTGTCCTGCCACAGGGTTTCAGTTGCATCGACGTTTCCTGCGATCTCCTGAAGGGCATCAACAGAAAACGTGAGGGGAAGGACGCCGGAGATGGCCTCGAGGACGTCGTTCATCTGCTCACGGGCCACGAAGAGTCCGCAGAGCAGGATCTGTGGCACCACCACTACCGGCATGAACTGGACGGCTTGAAACTCGGTGCGTGCAAAGGCTGAACACAGCAGCCCCAGGGCCACTCCAAGGACAGCGTTGATGACCGCGATCATCACGACGAACCCGGGACTGCCCTTGATGTCGAGATTGAAGATCCAATATGCAACTGCCGTCGCCACCAGGGACTGCAGCGCGGCCATGATGGAGAAGGCAATGGCGTAGCCGAACAAGAGGTCCGCTTTATGGATGGGTGTGGTGAGGAGCCGCTCCAAGGTCCCGGAGGTTCGTTCCCGCAGCATGGTGATGGACGTGACCAGAAACATTACGACGAACGGGAAGATCGCCAGCATCATCAAGCCAACGCGGTCGAAGGTGCGAGGAAAACCCGGGGGCAGTGTTTCGTTTTCGAAAAGATAATAGACGGCGGTGAGCAGCAGCGCAGGGACCACCATAATGAGCGCCACACTGCGGTGATCGTGCCGCAGTTGATCCAGGACCCGGGCGGTGGTGGCAAAGGTCATCCGGAGATTCATGATGCCACCTGGCTTTTCTTTGCTGGGTGTCCGCTGTCCGGGCCACGTTCGGCGTCTTTGATCATGTTCAGGAACGCCCGCTCAAGGTCGTTGCTGCGTCCCCGCTCCGCGAGCTCGGCGGGTGTGAGCTGTGCCAGCAGCAGACCGTCCCGCAGAAGCAGCAGCGAGGAACAATGCGACGCTTCTTCCATCACATGACTGGAAACCAAGAGCGTTGTTCCGCCAGCGGCCATGTCAACGAACCGCTCCCATAACTCCGCACGCAGTACCGGATCCAAACCCACTGTCGGTTCGTCCAGGACCAGCAGCTTAGGGTGTGCCACCAGCGCGCATGCCAGGGACAGGCGGCTGAACTCCCCACCCGAGAGGTTCCCGGCTTTCTGCTTGGCAAACGATTCGAGCCCGACGGCGGCAATCGACTCCGCCACGTCCGTCGCCGATGCCTTGTGCATGGCTCCGAAGTACTTGACGTTGGCTTCGACGCTGAGGTCCGAGTAGACGCTGGCACCTTGGGTGACGTACCCGACGTCGTGCCTTAAGGGTGCGCTGCCTGCTTGACGGCCGAGGACGCTAATGGATCCACGAGTGATCCGCTGGACCCCCACTATGCCGCGCATGAGTGTTGTCTTGCCGCTTCCTGACGGGCCGAGAAGCCCCGTGATGCGCCCGCTGGCCACGGCGAAATCCAGGCCCCTCAGGATCCTTGTCCTGCCCCGGGAGATGTGCAGGCCCGTGGCTTCTATTGCTGCTTCAGACATGGCTGCCTCCGGTAACCCCCGAGTAATTCACCAAGTGCTGAATTAACGCTAAGTCTGGCCAAAGGTGCGGTCAATAGGCCTTTGCCATCGAAATCCTTGAAAACGTGTCCGCTATCACATAGGTTTTTCCCAAGCCGTGTCGATGGGGCACGGGTGGTTACAGGGGGAATCATGGCAAAGACCTTGAAGGCTGCCTTTGGCAGCCGCACCATCCGTGAGCTCGGCAGTCACCAATGCTTCCCAGTCGCAGGCGATCCCGTTCCGCTGGAGGGAACGGGGGACTAGTCCCCGGACAGAGTCTGCGGCCGGCCGGCCGCTGAGCCACGCCATCGCAGGATGACCAGCCGATCTTTGGCCAGGGGCTTCCAGACGCGACGGCGTGGCTCTTCTCTGTGCGGAGCCGCCCGCTGGCAGCCGGTAGATTAGTAGACAGTTGTTTTTGCCACACCTGCCATAGAAACGGATACGTACCCGTGGTCCTTCGCCTTTCCCAGTTGTTCCTTCGCACCCTGCGCGAAGATCCCGTCGACGCCGAGGTCGCCAGCCACAAGCTCTTGGTCCGGGCCGGTTACATCCGCCGTGCCGCGCCTGGCATTTACACATGGCTGCCACTGGGACTTAGCGTCCTGCGCAAGGTGGAGGAAATCATCCGGCAGGAAATGTCCGCCATTGGCGCACAGGAAGTCCACTTCCCGGCCCTGCTGCCGCGGGAACCCTACGAGGCCACCAACCGCTGGACCGAGTACGGAGAGGGCCTGTTCAGGCTTCAGGACCGCAAGGGTGCCGATTACCTCCTGGCCCCCACGCATGAGGAAATGTTTACCCTCCTGGTCAAGGACCTGTACTCCTCGTACAAGGACCTGCCGTTGAGCCTGTACCAGATCCAGAACAAGTACCGCGATGAAGCGCGCCCCCGTGCAGGCCTCCTCCGTGGCCGCGAGTTCATTATGAAGGACTCCTACTCGTTCGACGTTGACGACGCCGGCCTGGACGCGAGCTACGCCGCCCACCGCGCTGCTTATCTGAAGATCTTCGAACGCCTGGGGCTGGAAGTCATTCCGGTTGCTGCCACCGCAGGCGCCATGGGCGGCTCCAAGAGCGAAGAATTCCTCTTCCCCACGGAGATCGGGGAGGACACCTTTGTGCGCTCGGCCGGCGGCTATTACGCCAACGTCGAGGCCGTCACCACGGTTGTCCCTGAGGATATTGATTTCACGGACGCACCAGCAGCGCAGGTTCTGGACACACCGAACACACCGACCATCGAGACTCTGGTTGACGCAGCCAACCAGCTCGCACCCCGCGGCGAGGCCGACGGCGGCGCCTGGACTGCCGCCGACACGTTGAAGAACGTCGTGCTTGCCGTGACTCTCCCCACCGGCGAACGCCAGATCGTCGTCCTCGGCGTTCCGGGTGACCGTGCCGTGGATCTCAAGCGGGTGGAAGCGAACATTGGATCATTCCTTCCCATTGCCGGCGAGATCGGCCTGGAGGCAGCCAACGAGGAAGACCTCAAGAAGCTGCCATGGTTGGTCAAGGGCTACATCGGGCCTGGTTTGTCCCTGGAGGAAGCCGTGCTGGGCCTGGAAGGATCTTCCAAGCTGCTATTCCTCGTGGATCCCCGCGTCGTCTCCGGCACAACCTGGGTGACGGGCGCCAACATTGATGGCAAGCACGTCTTCGGGCTGGTAGCGGGCCGCGACTTCACCTGGGATGGCGTCATCGAATGCACCGACGTCCGGGCAGGGGATCCGGCGCCCGACGGCTCCGGACCGCTTGAAACTGCCCGTGGCATCGAAATGGGCCACATCTTCCAGCTCGGACGCAAGTACGCCGAGGCGCTGGACCTGAAGGTACTGGACCAGAACGGCAAGCAGGTTGTTGTCACCATGGGCTCCTACGGCGTTGGTGTCACCCGTGCCGTCGCAGCCCTTGCCGAGGCCAACCATGACGACCGCGGCCTCGTGTGGCCACGGACGGTGGCCCCTGCCGACGTCCACGTTGTGGCTGTGGGCCGCGGTGACGAAATTTTCGAAGCTGCAGAGAAGCTATCGGCGGAACTCGAGGCTGCAGGCCTCGACGTCATCTTTGATGACCGGCCCAAGGTTTCTCCCGGCGTCAAGTTTGGGGATGCCGAGCTCGTCGGCGTGCCGACCATCCTGGCCGTCGGCCGTGGGCTCGTGGACGGCGTTGTGGAGATCAAGGACCGTCGCAGCGGTGAAGCCGAGAACATCTCGGTGGAAAAGGCCGTGGATTACGTGGTCAACGCAGTTCGTAACCGGTGATTTCCGGCTTCGAGACAATCCAGCTCACCACCATCATCCTGATTGTGGTGGCTGGATTCGCAGCCGGCTGGGTTGACGCGGTAGTAGGAGGCGGGGGGCTGATCCAGCTCCCCGCACTGCTGCTGGTGCCTGGAATCACGCCCGTCCAGGCCCTGGCCACGAACAAGATGGGTTCCATCTTCGGCACCACCACCAGTGCCACAACCTATTACCGGCGAGTGGGACCGGACCTCAAGACGGCAATACCCATGGCGGTGATTGCGCTGGCGGGGAGCTTTGGCGGTGCCATCCTCGCTGCATCGCTGCCGGCCAGCGTCTTCAAGCCCATCATTGTCCTGGCGCTGATCGCCGTCGCGATCTTCACGGCACTCCGCCCCAGCGCAGGCGAGCTGACGGCTCTGCGGCACGATGGGCGCAAGCACTATGTGGTGGCCTGCCTGATCGGTGCCGTGATCGGTTTCTACGATGGCCTGATCGGGCCCGGTACAGGATCATTCCTCGTGATCGCCTTGGTCTCGGCCATGGGCTACGCCTTCCTTGAAGCCAGTGCAAAGGCCAAGATCGTCAACATGGCCACCAACGCCGGTGCCCTCATTTTCTTCCTCCCCCACGGCTCCTTGTTGTGGGGAGTGGGCCTGGTGCTGGGGCTGGCGAACATGGCGGGCGGGTACCTAGGTGCCCGGACAGCCGTAGCCAGGGGGAGCAGCTTTGTACGGATCGTGTTCCTGATCGTCGTCGCTGCACTGATCATCAAGCTCGGCGTGGACGTCTGGAACGACAACGTCAGCTGACTGCGTCCCCGGGCTCCGGCAAATCCTTTGCTGTTGGAAGTCCTTCGAGCGTCCTGCCCGCCAGTGAGCTGGCCACCCACAGGGAACGGGCCAGATCGCCTTCGTGTCCCCGCTTTCCCGCGGACCACAGGGCATTATTCACTTCGCGGGCAATGCTCCACTGTCGCGCGACCTCCGGATCAAGGCCGGCGGCGAGGCTGAAGTCCCGGCATCGCTCCCGCAGGGCAGCCGCCGGATCGCGATCTGACAAATCCTTGATCCGGTTCCACAGAACAGGTGCCACCGCAAATTCGGCCTCACCGATCTGCGGCTGGGGATCGATGGCCAGGTAGTTGCGGCGGTCCGCGCCCAAGGCAGCGAGGATGTTCATGAAGTGGAGATCGGTATGCACCAGGACGTCCCTGCCGGATCGGCGGCCAACAGCACCGCGGGTTTGGCACACTTCCAGCGCGGCCTCCAATAACCATCGCGGGAAGGGGCGGTCCTGCCGCTCCCACTCCGAAGGCATTTCGTCGCTCCAGCGCTCGGCCGTGGCAGCGATGTGGTCGAATCCCCGCCACTCGGGACGATCATCCGGGGCAATTGAAAGCTCGCGCATGATCTCACCCCAGACCTGCCGGGCTTCATCCATGGGAGCATCCTGGAGCCAACGGGACGCGTCAAGGCGTTCCAGCAGCATGGAACAACTGGCGGCGTCGGCAGCCAGGAGACGGACAGCTCCGCGGCCACCCCACAGGGCCAGGGCATGGCGCTCTACAAGTGCTTCCTCATGCGGATATGCGATCTTCAGCGCAGCCTGCCTGCCGTGCTGGAGAACGGGCACAACCAAGGCTCCGTGTCCGTTCCACGGCTCTTCACCGGGGGCGAGGTCCACGGCCAACTGCCAACGGTCCAAAGCCTCACGGATAAGCCCCGGAAGGCTCGCCAGCCAGTCCCGCCCCGCAGAATCGCGGTTGTATCGGGCGTGCAGGTCGCCCGGAATCGGAATCATGGCGTGAAGGGTCACGCCATCAGCCTAGCTCTGCACGGCGGCAGTACCCTCAGAAAACGCCGCTGGCGCCCAAGAGGGTTCCGATCGAGAACGTGGCTGCAAGCGCCAAGGCTCCGCCCAACACCACCCGGGCTGCAGCGCGGAACCTGGGCGCCCCGCCAATCCAAGCCCCCACGGCTCCCGTGATCGCGAGAGCCAGCAGGACGGCAACAAACGTCAGTGGAACGCGCATTGCGGGGGGAGGGAGCAGGATGGCCAGCATGGGAAGCACGGCGCCCAAGGTAAACGCCACTGCCGATGCAAGGGCGGCGTTCCAAGGACTGACAATGTCGTCTTCGTGGATATTGAGCTCGGCGGACAGGTGGGCGGCAAGGGCATCATGCTTCGTCAGTTCTTCCGCCACTGTCCGAGCGGTAGGCGCGGTGAGCCCCTTCGCCTGGTAGATCGCGGCGAGCTCTTCGAGTTCTTCCTTCGGCTGCTCGGCGAGTTCCCGGCGTTCCTTCTCGATGAGCGACTTCTGCGTGTCGCTCTGGCTGCTGACGGATACATATTCGCCCAGCGCCATGGAAATGGCTCCGCCCACCAGGCCAGCCGTGCCGGCAGCAAGGATACTGCCGGTGTTGGTGGTGGCACCGGCCACGCCGACGACGATTGCGGCGACGGAGACGATGCCGTCGTTCGCACCCAGAACTCCGGCGCGCAGCCAGTTCAGCCGGTGGGCAAGGTCATCACGGTGCGGTTCGTTCTCGTGTGTGGTGGCAGTTTCTGCGGAAGCCATGCTTCAAGCCAAGCACTGGCGGGCCGCCTTGACCAGCATGGCTAGGCTCGCCTATCCCATCCGCCCTTTTTACTCACTGCGGGTGGGCGTCGGTAGGGGAGGCAAGTCATCGACGTCGAGCTCCAACCCCGGCAAGGCGGCAAGCGTGGCACCCCAATCCAAGCTCCTGCGGACGGCGGCCAGCAGGCTACTGGCAGCCCAGGCCCGGGTCTCTCCTGTCGAAAGCGCGATGAGGTCGCCAAATCCCTCCAGAGAGTCCGTTTCCAGAGCCCCCAAGCCCGCAGCCGGGTCTTCAGCGAACTGCGCAGGCAGCCTGTATCCGGCCTCCCGCGTAGGGACGTCGCCACAATTACGGCGGGTCAGGGCTTCGGCTTGTTGAAGCAGACGCTCGTGCACTGCAAGGTCCTTGGCGGCTTGGGCAGTTGCGCCAGCGTCCAAGCGCTTCAGCGCCACCTGATAGATGTAGACGGCTTCCTGTTCGGAGCGGACAGTGGCCGCAAGAGCCGCATCAGTAGTGGCAGCGCTTGCATCCGGGGTGGGGCTGACGGAAGGGCACTGGTGCACAGCAGATGTTGTGGTGGGCGGGTTACCGCTCGACGTCGGCGACGGTACCGGCACCTGCCACACCGCAGCCAGTTTTTCGCCCTGGAGAAGTTGGGCGGATCCGACGGCGGCGAGCAGCCGGGCGGTCCCGCCGTCGGCCTCGCGGGCGTCGTCCAGTCGTTGGCGGCCGCTGGCGGTCAGGCCAGCCACGACCGAAGCAGGCGTTGCTTTCGCGGCCGTGCCATCTTTATCGCTTGCCGTCGAGGTTGCGGAGGAGCCAGTCGGATCAGCAGTACCGACCATGGCGCTGGCTGCGGCCGAAGGTGGAAGGAGGGCCCTGGACTGTGTTGTCAGCAATGTCACAGCATTGTCCAGTGCGGCCGTTTGGGAACCGGATCCTGCGGCTGCCATCAATCCAGCAGCCGATTCCTGCAGGCTCTTGGTATCGGCGAAAGCGTCCGCGAGGGCAGATTCGGAGAACGAAACTTCAGGAGGAGTCCCGGAATCCCGCGGTAGAAGTACGATTCCCGTGCCAGCAACGAGCAGCGCAACCACGGAAATGAGAAGGAGCCGACCCCAAGCTGGAGATTGTCGTTTTTCCCTTGTCTGCTCGTCCACAACACACCATGGTGTCATGTGGACGGGCAGACAAGGGAAAGACCGTGCACCATGTGCTGCCGAAAATCGTTAGGCTAGTAGTCACAACAACATCTATCGGGAGGCGGCGGGCAACGTGAGTGACTCGGAAGCCACGACTTCAACAGACCGTACTGAGTCGGATTCAACGGCCACCATCCACAACCCGGAAGAGCGCAGGCTAAAGGCGCTGCTCGAACCGGCAGTCCTTGCCAACAGGCTCTACCTCGAGGATGTTTCCATCCACGTCGCCGGTTCACACCGCACGGTCCACGTCGTCGTGGATCTTCCGCAGGAGGAGACCGGAGGCGTCAGCCTTGACGCCATCGCAGATGTCTCGCGTGCGTTGTCCGATATTCTGGACAACGATCCCCACGACGACGGCCGTCCCTACGACCTCGAAGTTTCTTCGCCGGGAGTAGGCCGTCCGCTAACGGAACCACGCCACTGGCACAGGGCCCGCGGCCGCATGGTCAGGGTCAACGTGATCCAGGGTGAGAACGTCCTTGGCCGGATTGCGTCAGTAGATGACGCCGGCGTGACGCTCATTCCGGAGCACGAGGTCAAGAAGGGCATGAAGCCCAAACAGGGCGACCCCATCACTATTCCTTTCGACAGGATCCGCCACGGAAAAGTCGAGATTGAATTCAGCCACCTCCACGAGGCCGGGCTGGCAGACGAACACAATGGACCTTCCGAGGAGGCCTAATGGATATTGACATGAGCGCACTGAGACTCCTGGAGCGTGAGCGTGAAATCCCGCTGGACCTCTTGATTCCCACCATCGAGCAAGCGCTCCTGGTGGCCTACCACAAGACGCCCGGTGCCTTCGAGAAGGCCCGCGCCGAACTGGACCGCAAGAGCGGCCACGTGACCATCTGGGCAACGGAGATCGACGACGACGGCGAGGCCATCGGGGAGTTCGAGGACACCCCGGCCGGTTTCGGCCGCATCGCTGCGAGCACGGCACGCCAGATCATCCTGCAGCGTCTTCGTGACGTTGAGGACGATAACGTCTTGGGCGAATTCAAGGGTCGCGAAGGCGAACTCGTCGCCGGCATGATCCAGCAGGGCAACAACCCGCACATGATCCAGGTGAACCTCGGATCGGTGGAGGCCCTGTTGCCGCCACCGGAGCAGGTCCCTGGCGAGAAGTACATCCACGGCAGCAGGCTTCGTGCCTTCGTGGTGGATGTCCACCGTGGGGCGAAGGGCCCGTCCATTACGTTGTCGCGTTCGCACCCGGGCCTGGTCCGTAAGTTGTTCGAAATGGAAGTTCCGGAAATCGCGGATCGTTCAGTCGAGATTGTTGCACTTGCCAGGGAAGCCGGCCACCGCACCAAGATTGCGGTTAAAGCCAATACCCCGGGTGTCAACGCCAAGGGCGCCTGCATCGGCGAAATGGGCTCCCGTGTCCGTGCAGTCATGACTGAGCTCAATGACGAAAAGATCGACATCGTGGACTTCAGCGAGGATCCTGCGACCTTCATCGCCAACTCCTTGTCACCCTCCCGGGTGAATTCGGTCACTATCACGGACGAGGCAACGCGCTCGGCCCGGGTAGTAGTGCCGGACTACCAGCTCTCCTTGGCCATTGGCAAGGAAGGCCAGAACGCACGGCTCGCTGCGAAGCTGACCGGATGGCGGATTGATATCGTGTCCGACGCCGCCCCGGCCAAGGTCGACTAGCGATCGTTCCAGCGGCCTTGCCGTCCGCGCCGCGCTGGCGGTGCGGCCGGTTTCGGCTGTCCGGGGCCGGGGGGCTAGAATAGATGGAACCGGGCTTACGTCCGGTATCCGCGCGCTTTGACGTGCCTTATCTGCATGTGCAGTCTCGGCCGTCAGTGCAAGTTTGCAGAGGCAGGTAAGGACACGTCGTGGCTGAACTGCTTGAACCCGGCCACGGCCCTGTTCGTACGTGCATCGGATGCCGGAAGCAAGGCTCCCGGTCCGAGCTTGTCCGGCTGGTCGCCCAAGGTGGTGGTTCGTCCACTGTCCTTGTCGATGTTCGACGCCGGATGGCCGGCAGGGGTGCGTGGCTGCATCCCAGCGAAAAGTGCTTGGCATTGGCAATCAAGCGGCGTGCTTTCGGAAGGGCCCTTGCGGGCGCTACTGAAACAGGCGCCGTCGAAAGCTACTTCATGTCAGGCGCGCCACTTGTGGAGGCCCCGGCTGCCACAGGAAAACCGTCCAAACCTGAAAGCGGGTCAGAAAACTGATGGAAACCCGATGAGTTCCCAGCGATGAGTGCGTAACGATGACAACTTTGTTGCGCTCTGCAATGGGCCTTTCAGTCGCGCTAGCGGCAGGGGCCCGCAGTAAGAAGTAGACGGTTCGTGCCTGGCTCGGTGCGGACCGAGACAGGAGAAATGTGGCCAAGGTCCGCGTACATGAGCTCGCCAAAGAGCTCGGTATTACTTCCAAAGATGCAGTAACAAAACTGCAGGAATTGGGCGAATTCGTTCGCTCCGCCTCTTCCACCATTGAGGCCCCCGTCGTGAAGAAGCTTCGCGACGCCTACCCCGGTGCAGGCGCTGCCAAGGCAGCTGCCCCCGCACCTGCAGCCGCCCCCAAGGCTCCGGCTGCTCCCGCAACATCCCGTCCGGCCGCTCCGGCTCCGGGCCCCGCAGCACCCAAGGCTCCGGCTCCGGCAGCACCCGCCGCGGCGGCACCTGCCCCCGCTGCACCTGCTCCTGCGGCGCCTGCCCCGGCAGCGCCCTCGGCTCCAGCTGCGTCCACGCCGTTCTCGGCAAAGCCCGGTGCCCGGCCTGCTCCCAAGGCAGAAACTCCGGCTCCGTCCCGCCAAGGTGGCCAGGCCCCGCGTCCCGGCGGTCCCCGTCCGGGCAACAACCCCTTCGCCACGTCCCAGGGCATGCCCCGCGGCCGTGGTGGCGACGGCGAACGTCCGCCGCGTCCGGGCAACAACCCGTTTGCGACCTCGCAGGGCATGCCCCGTGCAGGTGGCCGCAATGATGGCGAACGCCCCGGTGGTCCCCGCCCCGCAGCAGGTGCAGGTGGTCCCCGTCCCGCAGCAGGCAGCGGTGGTCCCCGTCCGGGTGCTCCGCGTCCCGGTGCACCCCGTCCCGGTGGTGCTCCGCGTCCGGCTGGTGGCCCCGGTGGAAACCGGCCTACTCCGGGCATGATGCCCAACCGCACTGAGCGTCCCGCTCCCGGTGGCGCAGGTCGTCCCGGTGGCGCAGGCCGTCCGGGTGGCGGACCGGGTCGTCCCGGTGGCGCACCAGGTGCAGGTACCGGTGGCGGCGCTCCGGCCGGCGGTGGCTTTGGCAAGGGTGGCCGCGGTCGCGGTGGTACCCAGGGTGCCTTCGGCAAGGGCGGCGCCGGTCGTGGCAAGCAGCGCAAGTCGAAGCGTGCAAAGCGCCAGGAACTGGAGCAGATGAGTGCTCCGTCGCTGGGCGGCGTGTCCGTACCCCGTGGCGATGGCGAAACCATCATCCGTTTGCGCCGTGGTTCCTCCATCACGGACTTTGCAGAGAAGATCGATGCGAATCCCGCGTCGCTCGTGACCGTTCTGTTCCACCTCGGTGAGATGGCAACGGCTACGCAGTCCCTCGACGAAGACACCTTTGGACTGCTTGGCGCCGAACTTGGCTACAAGCTCCAGGTTGTTTCGCCGGAAGACGAAGAGCGCGAGCTGCTTGACCAGTTCGACATCAACATCCAGGACGAGCTTGACGCCGAGGGTGACGATGTCCTTGAGGCCCGCCCGCCGGTTGTCACCGTCATGGGACACGTTGACCACGGTAAGACCCGCCTGCTTGACGCCATCCGCAACTCCAATGTTGTGGCCGGCGAGCACGGTGGAATCACCCAGCACATCGGTGCTTACCAGATCAGCCACATCCATGAGGGCACGGCCCGCGACATCACGTTCATCGACACCCCCGGTCACGAGGCCTTCACGGCCATGCGTGCACGTGGTGCCAAGGTCACCGACATCGCGATCCTGGTTGTTGCAGCCGACGACGGCGTTATGCCGCAGACGGTGGAAGCACTCAACCACGCCCAGGCAGCCAACGTGCCGATCGTCGTCGCAGTGAACAAGATCGACAAGGAAGGCGCCAACCCTGACAAGGTCAAGGGTCAGCTCACCGAGTACGGCCTGGTTCCTGAAGAATATGGTGGCGACACCATGTTCGTTGAGGTTTCTGCCCGCCAGAACCTCAACATCGACGAACTGATCGACGCCGTACTGCTGACGGCCGATGCCGCCCTGGATCTGCGCGCCAACCCGGACAAGGACGCTCGAGGCATTGCCATCGAAGCGAACCTGGACAAGGGCCGCGGTTCCGTGGCCACCGTCCTGGTGCAGTCCGGTACCTTGGCCGTGGGTGACACGATCGTGGCCGGTACGGCCCACGGCCGCGTCCGTGCCATGTTCGACGAGAACGGCGAGGCCCTCGATGTCGCACTGCCGTCGCGTCCGGTCCAGGTCCTCGGCCTGTCCAACGTGCCGCGTGCAGGTGACACCTTCCTGGTGACCCCGGACGAGCGTACGGCCCGTCAGATCGCCGAGAAGCGTGAAGCTGCAGACCGCAACGCCGCACTGGCCAAGCGTCGCAAGCGCATCAGCCTGGAAGACTTCGACCAAGCCGTGGCTGAAGGCAAGATCGACACCCTCAACCTCATCCTCAAGGGTGACGTCTCCGGTGCCGTGGAAGCCCTCGAAGATGCCTTGCTCAAGATCGATGTCGGAGACGACGACGTTCAGCTCCGTGTCATCCACCGCGGTGTGGGTGCCATCACGCAGAACGACGTCAACCTGGCAACGGTGGACAACGCCATAATCATTGGCTTCAACGTCAAGCCCGCTGAGCGCGTCGCTGAACTGGCTGACCGTGAAGGCGTGGACATGCGCTTCTACTCCGTCATCTACGCGGCAATCGATGACATCGAGATGGCCCTCAAGGGCATGCTCAAGCCGGAGTACGAAGAAGTCCAGCTCGGTACTGCCGAAGTCCGCGAAGTCTTCCGTTCCTCCAAGTTCGGAAACATCGCCGGTTCGATCGTCCGCACGGGCATCATCCGCCGTAACACCAAGGCACGCGTTAGCCGCGACGGCAAGGTCATCGGTGACAACCTCACCGTTGAGACGCTCAAGCGCTTCAAGGATGACGCAACCGAAGTCCGTACTGACTTCGAGTGTGGTATCGGTCTTGGCTCCTTCAACGACATCTCCGAAGGCGACATCATCGAGACCTTCGAGATGCGCGAAAAGCCGCGCGTCTAGGTTCCGCTTGGAGCGGGTCCGTCGGGTAGCCCCGGCGGACCCGTTCCGCACCCGTTTCTACTTTCCAGGAGGAAGCCATGGCCGATCCGGCACGCGCTGCCAAGTTGGCGCAGCGGATAAAGGTCGTCGTCGCCGAGGCCCTCGGCCGCAGGGTCAAGGACCCGCGCGTCGAGTCCATCACGATCACCGACGCCCGCGTCACCAACGACCTTCAGCACGCCACCATCTACTACACCGTCTTTGGTGACGAGATAGCCCACGCCGACGCCGCCAGGGCATTGGAGAAGGCCAAGGGTGTGCTGCGACAGGAAGTCGGCCGCAACATCACCGTCCGGCTGACTCCCACCCTTGAGTTCGTTGCCGACCAGATTCCGGTCAACGCATCGAACCTTGAGGAGTTGCTCCGTGAAGCAAAGCGTCGCGACGCCGAGGTAGCCGCTTTGGCTGCCGGCGCCAAGCACGCAGGCGAGGCTGACCCCTACAAGGGCGAGGGCTCCGAAGAAATCGACGAAGACGACTTCGACGAAGAAGACATCGACCTCACGGACGATGACGAACTCGACGAAGACGCCAACCGCTAGAAGTTTTCTTGCAGAAAGGCCGGTTCCTCCTGAGGAACCGGCCTTTCTGCCGTCCATGCTCGTTAGTATCGGAGCATGTCCGCGCACAATGCACCGCAGCATGATGAATTCCTGAACCATGATGAATTCCTGAACCGGGCCATCCGGCTTGCTGTCCAGAACGTATCCGACGGCGGTGGGCCGTTTGGCGCTGTTGTCGTCACCCCGGACGGTAGCGTCCATGAGGGCGTGAACCGGGTAACGCGGGACAACGATCCGACGGCGCATGCCGAAGTGGTGGCAATTCGCCGGGCAGCAGCGGACATGGGCAACTTCGATCTCAGCGGCTCGGTGCTCTATGCCAGTTGCGAGCCATGCCCCTTGTGCCTCTCGGCAACCCTCTGGGCCAGGATTGGCCGCGTGTATTTCGCTGCGGACCGGCACGGAGCCGCCAGGGCCGGTTTCGATGATGCAGTGTTCTACGAGTACTTCGCTGGGACCCGGCCTGAGTTGCTTCCCGTAGAACATGCGCCGGTAGCCGCCTCCGAGGAGCCCTTTGAAGCCTGGCGCAACAACACCGAACGCACCGACTACTAGCGGCTCTTACGCCCGGGCAGGAAGCCGGCTGACGCCGTCGAGCAGTCCCTGCTGATCGCCGCACAGCGCAATCCGGATCCAATCCTCGCCGATCGACCCAAAGGCAGTGCCCGGCGCGAACGCGACTCCCGAATCGGCCAGAAAGGCGTGGACCCAGGCCCGGATATCGCCGCCACTGACGTGGGAAACGTCAGCCCACAGGTAGAAGGCCCCCTGCGCGCCAAGGAACGGAATGCCCTTGCTTTCCAGGACGGCGGAGGCGGCATCGCGGTTGCTCCTATAGTGGTTTCGCGCCTCGCTCACGTAGTCCTGGGGGCCGGTCAACGCGGCCAAAGCGGCATACTGCGATGGTGAAGCAACGCAGGAAACGATCGCTTCCATGACATTGTTCATTTTCTTTTCCAAGCCCGGCGGGCAGATCAAGGCTCCGATCCGGAGGCCGGTGAGTCCGTAGGTCTTGGACAGCGTCAGGGACGTGAAGACGCGCGCCTCACCGGGGATGTCGCTATCGAACCGGGCAGGGCTGACATGCGGGACGTCAAAGGTGAAGGCCTCATAGCACTCATCGGAGAGGATCCAGAGATCGTGCCGGACGGCGAGTTCCACAAGCTGCCGGGTTGCGTCCTCGCTGATGACTGCGCCCAGGGGGTTGGATGGCGAGTTCAGCATGAGGACCCGGGTCTGCGGAGTGATGAGGGCTTCAATGTCCTCGATGTCCGGCTGGAAGTCGTTATGCGGGTACAGGGGATACGGAACGGGGACTGCGTTCAGGAGTCGGCTGGTTATGGCGAAGGTGGGGTAGCCGGGGTTGGGCAGGAGGATTTCATCCCCGGGGGAGAGAAGCAGGCTCATGGCGAAGTGCAGGCCTTGTTGGGCTCCGTCCACCACGTAGACGCGTTCGGCACCGATATCCACGTGATGATGCTCACGGAACCTCTTGGCGAAGGCTTCGCGGAGCGCTGGGATTCCTGCGTTCGGGGTGTAGTTGGTTTCGTCCCGTTCAAGGCATGCAATTCCGGCGTCGAGGACGTGCCGTGGGAGTGCAAAGCCCGGTTCGCCGATGCTGAGCACGATCGCCCCTGGGATGGTCCATGCGGCCTCGGTGATTTCACGGATCTGGTTCACGGGGACGTCGCGGACGTGTGCGGCTAGCTCAGGCATGGGAGCTATCCTAGCCACCCATATACTGGTAAGCGTGCTTTCTGGACTGGTAATCGTTGACAAACCGCAGGGATGGACCAGCCATGATGTGGTTGGCCGGATGCGGCGGCTGGCTGGCACCCGGAAAGTGGGGCATGCGGGCACGCTCGATCCCATGGCTACCGGCGTGCTGGTACTGGGGATCAACAAAGCCACACGGCTCCTGACCTACATTGTGGGGACGTCCAAGACGTACACGGCTACCATCAGGCTCGGCGAGACCACCATCACCGATGACGCCGAAGGCGAAGTCACGGAGGCGCGCAACGCGGCGGACGTCAGTGAGGACGCCATTGCAGCGGGCGTCGCAGCCCTCACCGGTCCCATTCAGCAGGTACCGAGCAGCGTCAGTGCTATCAAGGTCAACGGTGAACGCTCCTATGCCCGCGTCCGCTCCGGCGAAGAAGTCAAGCTTGCGGCGCGTCCTGTCACGATCCACCGCTTCGATATCCACTCCATCACAAGGATCGACGGCGGCCGGGTAGTCGACGTCGAGGTCACCGTTGAGTGTTCTTCCGGCACCTACATCCGGGCCTTGGCCCGTGACCTTGGCATCGCTTTGGGCGTCGGAGGACATCTCACTGCCTTGCGGCGAACCCAGGTGGGCCCTTACACGATCGAGCAAGCGCGGACGTTGGAAGAACTCGCCGGGGAACTCGAAGTCCTCGACATGTCCGTTGCCGCACGTTCCCTGATGCCCAACCGGGAATTGAGCGACGAAGAAACCACCGAGATCTCCTTTGGCAGGCGCATCGCCGCAGGCCCCGGTGCGGGAACGTCCGCTGCTGCCACCGCTGAGAAACCTGCCGCAGCGTTCGCGCCGTCGGGGGAGCTGGTGGCCCTGCTGGCCGATACCGGGAGTTTCGCGAAGCCTGTACTGGTCTTTGCCCCCGGAACGGGAACCGCCACAGTAGGCGAGGAAAAGTAGGCATGGACGGCTATTTCTACTCGATCCTTATTGTTGGTTTGGTCTCCACGATCGCGTGTGTCGTGGCAGGTTTGATGAAGAAAGCGCCAAACGACGTCACAATCTTCTCCGTGCTGGCTGTAGAGCTGGCCCTGCTGGTCTACCTGGTTGGCTCGATTGTCAGGGTCGCCCTGGGTGAACGGATGGCCGGTGAAGCCTGGGAGTTCTGGGGATACCTGATCACGGCGTTGATGATTCCGCTGGGGGCCGTGTACTGGGCCATCCTTGAACGGACCCGTTGGAGCAACTTCGTCCTGGCGGCGGTGGGCGTCACAGCGCTCGTCATGGCCGCCCGCATGAATCAGATCTGGTACTGACCTTGAAGGAAAAACGACACATGACTGGAACCGAGACTGAGGCAAATGCCGGCCGGACACCCCAAAAGGACACGCGGAACACCGGCCCGGGACGCTTGCTGATCGCGGTTTATGCCGTCTTCGCACTCTCGGCCACTGCCCGCGCCGGCTATCAGATTGCCACCAAGTTTGCCGAAGCTCCGCTGGCGCATATCCTCTCCGCGTTCGCCGCCGTCGTCTATGTCGTAGCGACCATCTCACTGGCAAAACCGGGCCGAACGTGGTTCAAAGTGTCGTTGGCCGCGGTTCTCGTGGAACTCCTCGGCGTGCTGGTGGTTGGAGCCATAAGCCTGTTCGATCCGGTGGCCTTCCCGCATGACACTGTGTGGTCGCTGTTTGGGCGCGGTTATGGTTTCGTCCCGCTCGTGCTGCCCATCCTTGGACTCCTGTGGTTGAACAAGAGGCGGCCGTCCAAGGCGAACAGCCACAGCGGGTAACCTTAGAATGTTCCGGCGCCGGGAGGTTGCCGGGCGGAACGAATATCTGCAGTAAAAGGCGAGGTTGATGGTCCACATCTGGAACGATCCCACCGAAGTCCCCGGGGACTTCGGACCAACAGTCGTTACCATCGGGAACTTTGACGGCGTCCATCGTGGCCACCAGCATGTTCTCGCGCAACTGACAAACACCGCCAAACGGCACCATATCCCTTCAGTGGCCGTGACGTTTGATCCCCACCCGGCCCAGGTCCACCGCCCGGAATCCGCCCCGGAGCTGATCATGGGTCTCCAGGACAAACTGGACGCCCTCGGCGAAACGGGCGTGGACGCTGTCCTGGTCATGAAGTACACGCTGGACCTTGCCTCCATGACACCCATCGAGTTTGTCCGCCAAATCCTCCTCGATGCCCTTCATGCCGAGCACGTTGTGGTGGGCCACGACCTCCGTTTCGGCGCAGGGAATGTGGGTGACGTCGTCACCATGCAGGAACTCGGCGAGCAGTTGGGCTTTGGCGTCCAGGTGGTCAATGAGTATGGCGCAGGTGGCTTCCCGGTCCACGACGACGGCGATTCCGACCGCCGTTGCTCCTCCACCTGGGTGCGGGAAGCCTTGTCCGAAGGCGACGTCGTAACGGCTGCCGCCGTTCTGGGACGCCCCCACCGCATGCGCGGCGAGGTAGTTCATGGAGCTGCCCGCGGGAGGAACCTCGGTTTCCCCACCGCGAACCTTTCGCATGATTCCACAGGGTACGTACCAGCGGACGGTATCTATGCAGGCTGGTTGATAGACCAGTCCGGAACGCGGTGGCCCGCTGCAATTTCCGTCGGCTCCAACCCCACGTTTGACGGTGTGAGCCGTCAAGTGGAGGCCCACGTTATTGACCGTCCCGAGGAGAATGTGGAGGACTTTGACCTCTACGGCCAGACTGTTGCGGTCGAATTTACCCAGCGCCTCCGCGGCATGGTGGCATATCGCGGGCCCGAGGCCCTGGTGGAGCAGATGTGCCTGGATGTAGCCCAGGCACACGAGCTGCTGACCCAGCGCTAGCGGTATTTCGACAACAATGCTGACCTGCCGGTAAACTGTTACTGGATCCGGCTGCAGTCCGTGGCGGCTGGACCTGTTTTTGTGTGCGGAGACGCATCGGAAGCAACCCGTCAGCGAGGCGCTGCATCGGGAGGCACGGCACAACTCTAGGAGTTCACGTGGCACTTGACGCCGCTGTAAAGCAGTCCATCATCAAGGAATACGCAACCTCTGAAGGCGACACCGGTTCGCCCGAGGTCCAGGTTGCAGTCCTGACCCAGCGGATCAAGGATCTGACTGAGCACATGAAGGAGCACAAGCACGACTTCCACACCCAGCGCGGTCTGCTGGCCATGGTTGGTCGTCGCAAGCGCATGCTTTCCTACCTGAAGAACACTGACATCGCCCGCTACCGTTCGCTTATCGAGCGCCTCGGCCTGCGCCGCTAGTCTGCCTTTGGGGGCGGCCCGGTCCCTCGCGGAACGGGCCGCCTTCTTCAAAAACAACTAAAAAAGGAATCAACCGCATCGCGCATTCGCGGTCCTCGGTAGTGATTCCCGGGAAGAAATCGGCGACGATTTGCCCGTGGATCTCGATCGATGACCGGGTGTCGTACAGGCCAGGAATAAAGAAGAGGCCTGGGTTGATGCGGCGGACTTCCGCTAAATCAGAAACGGAGGTGACTCTCATGGAGGGTCCCGAAATCCAGTTCTCCGAAGCGATTATTGACAACGGCCGTTTTGGCAAGCGTGTCATCCGCTTTGAAACCGGCCGCCTTGCCAAGCAGGCTGCCGGCGCTTCGATGGTCTACATCGACGAAGACACCGCACTTCTCTCGGCAACTACCGCAGGCAAGCAGCCGCGCGAAGGCTTCGACTTCTTCCCGTTGACGGTTGACGTCGAAGAGCGCATGTACGCTGCCGGACGTATCCCGGGTTCGTTCTTCCGCCGTGAAGGCCGCCCGTCCACGGAAGCCATCCTGGCTTGCCGCCTCATGGACCGCCCGCTGCGCCCGGCCTTCGTGAAGGGCCTGCGCAACGAGGTCCAGATCGTCGTCACCGTCCTGGCGATCAACCCGGACGAGCTCTACGACGTCGTAGCCATCAACGCGTCTTCCATGTCCACGCAGCTCTCCGGCCTCCCGTTCTCCGGCCCGATCGGTGGCGTCCGCGTTGCCCTCATCGCCGACGAACAGGGTTCGCAGTGGGTTGCCTTCCCCAAGCACTCGCAGCTTGAGAACGCCGTGTTCAACATGGTTGTTGCCGGCCGCATTGCCGGGGACGACGTCGCCATCATGATGGTTGAAGCCGAAGCAACGGACAACTCCTGGAACCTCATCAAGGAACAGGGTGCAACTGCTCCCACCGAAGAAGTTGTTTCCGAGGGCCTCGAAGCCGCAAAGCCGTTCATCAAGGCTCTTTGCGAAGCCCAGGCCGATCTTGCGGCCCGCGCAGCAAAGCCGACCGTCGAGTTCCCGGTCTTCCTGGACTACCAGGATGACGTCTACGCAGCTGTGGAAGCCGCTGCTGCCGACAAGCTGGCTGCAGTCTTCCAGATCGCCGACAAGCAGGAGCGCGACAACGCTTCCGACGAGCTCAAGGACGAAGTCCTGGGTGCACTCGCCGGCAACTTCGAAGGCCGTGAAAAGGAGCTGTCCGCAGCTTTCCGCTCGGTCACCAAGCACGTTGTCCGCCAGCGCATCCTCAAGGACCAGGTCCGCATCGACGGCCGTGGACTCACGGACATCCGCCAGCTGACCGCCGAGGTAGAGGTTCTGCCCCGCGTTCACGGTTCTGCGATCTTCGAACGTGGCGAAACCCAGATCATGGGTGTCACCACGCTGAACATGCTCAAGATGGAACAGCAGATCGACTCGTTGTCGCCGGTAACGCGCAAGCGCTACATGCACAACTACAACTTCCCGCCGTACTCCACCGGTGAGACCGGCCGCGTCGGTTCCCCGAAGCGCCGCGAAATCGGTCACGGCGCCCTCGCAGAGCGCGCCCTCGTGCCGGTTCTGCCTTCCCGCGAGGAATTCCCGTACGCCATCCGCCAGGTATCCGAAGCCCTCGGTTCCAACGGTTCGACGTCCATGGGTTCGGTATGTGCTTCGACGCTCTCCATGCTCAACGCAGGTGTCCCGCTGAAGGCAGCTGTTGCCGGTATCGCGATGGGCCTGGTTTCCGACCAGGTTGATGGCCAGACCCGCTACGCAGCCCTGACCGACATCCTCGGCGCCGAAGACGCATTCGGCGACATGGACTTCAAGGTTGCCGGTACGTCCGAGTTCGTCACGGCCATCCAGCTGGACACCAAGCTCGACGGCATCCCCGCTTCCGTGCTGGCCGCAGCGCTGAAGCAGGCCCGCGAAGCCCGTCTCCACATCCTCGAGGTCATCAACGCAGCGATCGACACCCCGGACGAGCTCTCCGAGTTCGCCCCCCGCGTCATCGCCGTCAAGATCCCCGTAGACAAGATCGGCGAGGTCATCGGCCCCAAGGGCAAGATGATCAACCAGATCCAGGAAGACACTGGCGCGGACATCTCCATCGAAGATGACGGCACGGTCTACATTGGCGCCACCAACGGTCCGTCTGCTGACGCAGCACGTTCCGCCATCAACGCCATCGCCAACCCGCAGGTACCGGAAATCGGTGAGCGCTACCTGGGCACGGTCGTCAAGACCACCACCTTCGGCGCTTTCGTTTCCCTTACCCCGGGCAAGGACGGCCTGCTGCACATCTCCGAGCTCCGCAAGCTTGCCAACGGCAAGCGCGTGGACAACGTTGATGACGTCGTCTCGGTTGGCCAGAAGGTCCAGGTCGAGATCACCAAGATCGACGACCGCGGAAAGCTTTCCCTCTCCCCGGTGGTTGCCGAGGAAGAAGGCGCAGCCTCCGAGGAAGCTGCGGAAGAAGCCGAAGTTTCCGCAGAGTAGTCTGTAAGCAGTACCCGGAGGGGCCGGTGGGCTGAAAGGTCCACGGGCCCCTCTGGCTTTACCCGAAAGGTCTTAATGACTGTCGTACCCTTGCCTTTGGAGCAGACACTTCCCGGCGGCGACCTGATCCATGGTGCCGAGGGCGGTTCCGTCGTACGGCGTTCGGTCCTGCCCGGCGGCGTCCGCGTCCTCACCGAGGCAATGCCCGGACAGCGTTCGGCCACCATCGGATTCTGGGTGGCAGTCGGTTCCCGCGATGAGGCCGATGGTCAGCACGGTTCTACGCACTTCCTGGAACATCTCCTGTTCAAGGGCACCAAGCGTCGTACCGCCTTGGAAATTGCTTCAGCCTTTGATGAGGTGGGTGGCGAGTCCAACGCTGCGACTGCCAAAGAAAGTACCTGTTACTTCGCCCGCGTGCTCGATTCGGATCTGCCGATGGCCATAGACGTCATAGCGGACATGATCACCGGTGCTGTCCTGGATCCGGCGGAGCTGGAACAGGAACGGGACGTCATTCTTGAAGAAATCGCCATGGACAGCGATGACCCAACAGACGTAGCCCACGAAAAATTTGTTGCAGCCGTACTCGGCAGCCACCCACTCGCGCGTCCTATTGGCGGAACGCCGGACGCTATCAAGGCAGTAGCCAGGGACTCGGTCTGGGAGCACTACCAGCGCTACTACCGTCCGGAAGAACTGGTTATTACCGCGGCTGGCGGTTTGGACCATGACGTCGTCTGCGATCTCGTGCAGAAGGCGTTGGAAGCAGCCGGCTGGCAGCTGGATCCGGATGCAGCTCCCGTAGATCGTAGGGCCACCAACCGTGCCGTGATCACGGGCACATCCGGCCTTCAGGTGGTCAAGCGTCCCGTGGAGCAGGCAAACATCATCATGGGTTGCCCCACTATCGTGGCAACGGACGATCGCCGATTCGTCATGAGCGTGCTCAACGCCGTGCTGGGAGGCGGAATGTCCTCCAGGCTTTTCCAGGAGATCCGCGAGAAGCGCGGCCTGGTCTACTCCACGTATTCCTTCACCGCCGCGTACGCCGATGCCGGCTATTTCGGCATGTATGCAGGCTGCACGCCGTCAAAAGTGCGCCAGGTGCTTGATCTTCTTGGTGTTGAGTTGGACAAGCTCGCCAAGGAGGGCATCACGGAGGAGGAGCTCCGGAAGGCCGTGGGACAACTCAGCGGCGGCATCGTCCTCGCCCTCGAGGACACGGGCTCGCGCATGTCCAGACTCGGCCGAGCGGAACTCGTATCCGGGGAGTTCCAGGATATTGACGAGACATTGGCCCGGATCAAGGCAGTCACTGTGGACGAAGTCCAGGAACTCGCCCGGGAACTGGCCGCAGCTCCCCGCACCATCACCGTCGTCGGGCCGTTTGAAGAAAGTGAGACCTTCGGTCTTTAGGACGCAGCGCGTCCAGCTGGTCCGCCATCTCTGGACTCCCGCACTGTAAGCAGGGCAGCATGATCACAGGATCATGCTGCCCTGCTCACATTGGAGTCGTGATGGATCTGCCGCCAAAAGGACATGCCGCAGAACTGCTGCAAGACTTCATCGGACATTGGCGGGGCATCACGGAGATAGCACAGTCTCCTTGGGGTGCGGCGCGGACTGCGGAGGCCGAAGCCGTTTTCACGCAAGCGGCCGGGGGCTACGCCGTTGTGCAGAGCTACCGACACCGTGAGCCGGATGGAACGCACTTCGAAGGGCACGGGATGTTCACGGTGGATCCTGCCCATGGGGAAACGCTCTGGTATTACGTGGACAGCATGGGCCGGCCGCCAACTGCCCCTGTGCGAGGTACATGGCATGCGGGGACGCTGACAGTGGAACGGCGAACGCCGGAGGGCGTAGCCCGGCACGCGTTCCGTGTTGAAGATGGCGTCTTGGTGCACACCGCGGAACTACGGCTCGAGGGCACGGCCGAGTTCAGTCCCTTGCTCAAGAGCGTGTTCCGGAAAACCTGACGGCCAAGCGCTGCAGGACGCGCGGGGTTTGTTGACTGTGCTGTTTAGCCGCCTGCGAATGGAGGAAGGACGTCGATAACGTCCTCGGCGCCTAGAGGAGCAGAAGCGTCTCGAACCGCTACTTCGTTCCTGAGGAAGCTGCTACGGGCCACGATGCGGGCAAGCGTTGGTGTCCCCTCCGGAGGCATCGGACGTTCGACGGCGAGGGCAGCTTCGAGCAGAGCCTCGAGGCTGGATCCTTCCGGGAGCGGATGGATCTCTTCCTCGACACCCGCAGCGGCGCGTGCGGCAGCGAAGTAACGTACAAGCAAGGGTTTAGCCTCCGATTGCGCTCATGCTGCGGTCCGGCTGCACGAAGTCCGGTGCGCCGAGACCGGTGTGGTCCATGCCGTGGGCTTTGGGTTTGACCCACATGGCGTCCTGCCAACGTTGGGCAAGCTCGTCATCCGTCGCACCCTCCCGAAGCAGTCCGAGGAGATCGAACTCCTCACGGGAGAACAGGCAGCTCATGATCTTGCCTTCAGCAGTGATCCGGGTGCGGCGGCAGTCTGAACAGAACGGTTCGGTCACCGAGGCGATGATCCCGACTGTACCGAGGACCGCCCCTGTAGCTTCACCCGTTGCCTGCTCCCGGCGTCGTACTTCAAAACGTTCGGCAGGGGCGCCGTCCCGTTCGCGTGGATCCGGGCTGAGGACAAAGTCCTTTGACATCAATTCGCGGATTTCAGCTGCAGTGATCATGTTGCGCCGGGTCCAACCATGGTCCGCGTCCAGCGGCATCTGTTCGATGAAGCGAAGTTCGTAGCCACGGTCCAAGGCCCAAGCGAGGAGGTCCGGTGACTCGGCATCGTTGATGCCCCGCATCAGCACGGCATTCAACTTGACTGGGCCGAGACCGGCGGCCCACGCGGCGTCCACGCCGGCGAGGACACGGTCCAGGAAAGGCCTGCGCGTGAGCTTGGTGAAGGTTTCCTCGTGGAGCGAATCCAGGGAGACGTTGATCCGGGTGAGTCCTGCAGCCTTGAGGGCGGCCGCTTTCTTGTCCAGGCCCACGCCATTGGTGGTCATCGAAATGGGAAGTTCGGGGTGTTCGTTCCGGATGCCTGCTATGACGTCAACCAGGTCCGCACGGACCAAGGGCTCACCGCCGGTAAGCCGCAGTTCCCGCACGCCCAGGGCGTTAACGCCTACACGCACAATCCGAATGATCTCGTCTTTGGTCATCACCGCCTGCTTGGAGAGCCATTCCAGCCCTTCAGCAGGCATGCAGTACGTACAGCGGAGATTGCACTTGTCTGTCAGGGATAGGCGCATATCAGTCGCCCGGCGTCCGTAGCGGTCCCACAAACCGGTGGGCGTGCCAGCCGGACGCGGCGGCGGAACCGGGCCGCCTGCAGCGCTGCCCGAAGGAGGCACAGGCATGCCTAGCTGAACACTCATGAATTCAGGCTACGCCACCCTGGCCTGAACAGTGATACCGGCTACATTTCGTTTCACTCAGCGGACAGTGTTCGGATGTTCCTGGGAAGGTAGCGGTCATGTCCCGTGCCGTAGCCAGTTCTTACGGAATGCGGACATTCCCCCGGAAGTGACCCGTATCCGGTGCCGGGCAGCTCCCGCGTACCTATGCTGAAAGCGTGACCATGCAATCGGCATCATCAGCGGCAGAGCCTGGTAATCGCCGCATCCTTCTCGTCGAAGACGAGCAGACCATTGCTGATGTCGTCCGCGACTATCTCCTGCAAGCCGGATTCCAGGTTGACGTAGCCGGGGATGGGTTCTCGGCGCTTAGGCTCGCTGCAACCCGACAGCCGGACCTTGTGATTCTGGACCGCATGTTGCCAGGACTGGACGGTGTGGAAGTGTGTCGTCGACTCCGCCAGAGCATGAGCGTACCGGTCATCATGGTTACGGCCCTGGGAACCGAAGATGACCGCATCCTTGGCTTGGAAATGGGCGCGGACGATTACGTCACCAAGCCGTTCTCGCCGCGGGAGCTTGTCCTTCGCGTCAAGTCCGTGCTTCGCCGCAGCGTCAAGGAATTCTCCCCCGAACCCCCTGTCGAATTGGCAGGCTTTGAATTGGATCCCGCGTCCCGGACCGTCACTCATTTTGGAACGCCGCTGACGTTGACAGTGCGTGAATTCGATCTTCTGGCCTTCATGCTGCGCCGGCCCAACCAGGTCTTCAGCCGGGAAGAACTCATCAAAGCAGTCTGGGGCTGGGACTTCGGCGATCTTTCCACCGTGACCGTCCACGTACGGCGCCTCCGCGAGAAGATCGAAGTCAACCCCACCAAACCTGAGCTCCTAAAGACCGTTTGGGGCGTTGGCTACAGGTTCGACGCCAAGGGGGATGGCCATGGAGGGCACTGAGCTTGCCACCATCCTTGCCTGGGTACTCCTATGGGCAGTGGTCATCGGTGCCATCACGCTCGTGCTGCTGCGCGTCCTTCGCCGCGCCTCTGTGTTGGCCCAGATCTGCCTCGTAGTGGTGGCCACCGTGGCTGTCCTCGTGGCAGGCATGGTCAGTGCATTCAACGCCATGTTCATTTCTGCCAGGGACCTTGAGGTCATGTGGTACATCCTGGCCATGGCTTCGGCGGTAGCGGTGGCCTTATCGCTCGTGCTGGGAGCCGGGGTATCCCGGAACGCGGCGCGCCTTGTGGCGGCAGCCAGGAAACTCGGCCGGGGCGAAACCCTGGACCACAGCAGTAAAAACGGAAAGCGGGCCGAACCTGCCATGACCTCGGAACTCGCTGAACTGGCCCAGGAACTGGAGGCCAGCAGCCGTAACCTTGCGGAATCGCGTGCCCGGGAAGCCGCCATTGAAACCGCGCGGCGCGAACTCGTCTCGTGGATTTCACATGACCTCCGTACTCCACTTGCCAGCATGCGCGCCATGACCGAAGCCCTTGAGGACGGCATGGTGGCCGATATCCCGGAGTACTACCGGAAGATCATCGGGCAGACGGAACAAATGACTGCCATGGTCAACGATCTTCTGGAGTTGTCCAAGATCCAGGCTGGAAGCCTTCGCTTGCGCGCCGAGTCACTGGACCTCTATGACCTTGTCAGTGATGCTCTATCCGATCTCGCGCCGCTGGCCGCCCAACGTGGCATTACGCTCACCGGCGGGGGAGACCGCGAGTGTATGGCCGTAGCCGATGGACCCAGCATGGCCAGGGCGATCCGGAACGTGCTGCTCAACGCGATCATTTACAGCAGGCCGGACACGGACGTACACACCAGCGTCGGGCGGGACAATGGAAACGCCGTGGTCGCAGTGCAGGACCACTGCGGGGGCATCCCTGAGGAGGACCTTCCCCACCTGTTCGAAACCGGCTGGCAGAAGGACCCTTCACGGGGGAGCCCGGCGGGACCGCAGGGAAGCTACAGCGGAGCAGGAATCGGATTGAGCATGGTGGCCGGCATCGTCAAGGCGCATGGGGGAGCTGTGAAGGTGGAAAACGTCGACGGCGGTTGTCGGTTTGCCCTGTCGCTTCCGGCGGGCTCCCTTCCGGCAGCATCTGTCGTGGATCGCCAAGGAGGCGCAGCATGAGAAAGCCTGGATTCTGGGCTGCGGTTGCCGGGGTGGCGGCCGGGGCAGCAGGCATTGCAGCAGGCGAACTGAGCGCCGGGTTCCTCAGCCCCCTCGTTTCGCCAGTGACGGCACTGGGCGGTGCCGTCATCGATTCCGTTCCTCCCGGAGTGAAGGACCTTGCCGTGCAGCTCTTCGGCACGGCGGACAAGATCGTGCTGGTAGCTTCCATCCTGATCGTGGCTGTGGTTCTGGCTGCCCTGGCCGGAATTCTGGAGCGGCGTCGAACCGGACTCGGACTAGTTCTGGCGGCCTTGGCAGGCGCGGCGGGCCTAAGCGCCGTCCTGACCCGGGCCCAAACAACACCGCAGGCCGCTTTCGCTCCCATCGTGGCCGCCGTCGTCACCATGCTGCTGCTCCGCACGCTGATTCGACGGCTAGGCACCTGGGCGCCGGCACGTGAAGCGTCATCCGGCGTGGTGACATCAGCTCCAGCCGGTGCCTCACCTCACCCGGAACCTGCGCCTCTGGCACGCCGGAGCTTCCTGAACGCCCTGGGGGCCACATCGCTTGCGGCGGCTGTCGGGGGAGTGGTCACCAGCATCCTTACGCGGGCCACAACCGTAGCTTCCGGTTTCAGGGGCTCTTTGACGCTGCCAGCTCCATCGACGACGCCGCAGGCTATCCCTGCAGGGGCCTCGCTGCCGCTGGAAGGGATCAGTCCCTTGGTGACACCGAACCCTGACTTCTACCGTATCGACACCGCATTGACGGTTCCGGCCATCGACCCTCCACAGTGGAAATTGAAGGTGACCGGAATGGTGGATCGCGAGGTCGAACTCGACTTCGCGACGCTCCTCACCAAGCCCATGACGGAGCGGCACATCACTATCGCGTGCGTGTCCAATGAAGTGGGCGGCGACCTCATCGGTAATGCCCTGTGGCTTGGCTGGCCTGTACGGGAACTCCTGGCCATGGCGGGCCCCAAACCAGGGGCAGACATGGTGCTTTCCACCAGCAACGATGGCTGGACAGCAAGTACGCCCCTGGAAGCGCTCACGGACGACCGCGACGCCCTCCTTGCGGTTGGCATGAATGGTGAGCCGCTGCCCCTGGAACATGGATTCCCAGTGCGGATGATCGTGCCGGGACTCTATGGCTTCGTCTCGGCAACCAAATGGCTCACCGAACTCAAGGTCACCCGTTTTGCTGACGATATCGCTTACTGGACTCCCCGAGGCTGGAGTGATCACGGCCCCATCAAGACGCAGTCCCGCATTGACGTACCCCGTAGTGGTCGCACGGTCAAAGCCGGAAAAGTGCAGTTTGGCGGCGTTGCCTGGGCCCAGCATCGCGGCGTGGACCACGTGGAACTCCGCGTGAACCGCGGCCCTTGGCGGCAGGCGGCGCTCGCACCAGGGATATCCACCGATACCTGGTACCAGTGGCAGCTGGGCATTGATCTCACACCCGGCACCTATGAAGTCCAGGTGCGAGCCACTGACTCTACCGGCAAACCGCAGAGCGAAGACCGGACCCCTGTGGCTCCCGACGGCGCCACCGGCTACCACACCATCAACGTCAAGGTCACTTAAGGCCCTACTCTGGGTACGTCCGGATAATCTCCGGGCGCGAGCGTGACACACAGGAGGATGTCCTTGCCCAGATCCGTTGCTGCCCATCGCGACGCCGTGGTGGAACTACTGAGCGGTCCGGCCGCGAACACGGCGACTGAACAGTTGCCGTTGCTCGAGGCGCTGGGCAAGGTGCTGGCCGTGGACCTCCACGCGCCACTTTCCCTGCCGCCCTTCGCCAACTCTCAAATGGACGGCTTTGCCGTCAACTCTGCCGACATTCCCGACGACGGCGCGAAGCTGCGGGTAGCGGCACCTGTTCCGGCGGGGGCGGCTCCTGAGCCGTTGAAGCCAGGCTTTGCCGCGCCCATCATGACCGGTGCCATGATTCCGGAGGGTGCCGACGCCGTGGTTCCCATTGAGCGGGCACTTCCCAGCACGTTCCCGAACCCAGAGGCGGAGGACGTTGACGTTTTGCTGCCTGCGACGACTCCGGGCACCTATGTCCGACACATCGGCAGTGACATCGGCGAAGGAGACCTGGCCCTACCCGCGGGGACCTTCTTAGGACCAGCGCAGCTTGGCCTGTTGGCCGCGCTCGGGCTAACCTCCGCGGAAGTCCGCAAGCCCATGCGTGTTCTGCTGGTCACCACAGGCGATGAGGTTCTCGAACCGGGCCAGAGCTTGACTCCTGGCAAGATCTACGACTCCAACGGAACGCTCCTGGAAGCATCCATGCGTCAATCGGGGCTTGACGTGGTACGGACCGGTATCTCCGACGACGACCCCGCGCGGTTGCGCGCAGTCCTTAATCGTCATCTGGCAAGCGAAGACGGCCAGCACCGGGTAGACCTCATCGTAACCACCGGCGGCGTGAGCAAAGGCGCCTATGAGGTAGTGCGGCAAGCCATGGCGGGCCAGCACGTGGACTTCCTTCCGGTGGCCATGCAGCCCGGAGGCCCACAAGGAATCGGCCGATTTGAAGGGGTTCCGTTCCTCGGTTTTCCGGGAAATCCTGTGAGCTGCCTCGTTTCCTACGAAATGTTCCTGCGCCCTGCCCTTTCGCAGATCCACGGCGCCCCCGCACCGCGACCGGTACAGCGGGCGCGCTTGGTGGAACCGCTGCATTCACCCGAGGGCAAGCATCAAGTCCGCCGCGGAACGGTGCTGCCTGACGGCTCCGTCCGAATGGAGGGTGGCGCAGGAAGCCACCTGGTGCACGCCTTGGCGCGCTCGAACGCCTTGGTGCACATCCCCAGCGACGTCACGGAACTCGCGGAGGGAAGCGAAGTGGAAGTATGGATGCTGTGAATGAAACTCCCACGAACACGTCCGGCAACACCGGCGGCCTGACCCATCTACGTCAAGACGGTACTGCCCAGATGGTGGATGTCTCAGAGAAAGCAGTCACCACCCGTGAGGCCACAGCCACGGCCACGGTGCGCAGCACCAGGGAAGTACTGGCCCTTCTCGGCGCTGGCGAACTTCCCAAGGGCGACGCGCTCGCAGTGGCGCGCGTGGCAGGGATTATGGCCGCTAAGAAGACACCCGAACTGATCCCGCTGTGCCACCCGTTGCCGATTTCCAAAGTCACCGTCGATTTTGAGTTGGGAGCTGACTCGATCGATGTACTGGCTACCGTGAAGACGCGCGGTGTCACCGGCGTCGAAATGGAAGCCCTCACCGCTGCCTCCGTAGCCGCCCTGAGCGTCTACGACATGATCAAGGCCGTGGACAAGCATGCGGTCCTGACAGACATTCAGGTGCTGGCAAAAAGCGGTGGCAAAAGTGGCGATTGGAAGCACGGTGACTGGAACCGGGGCAGTTCGGCCCCGGAAGGAGCCCAAGCATGAGTGCGTGCGAACCAAACGCCCACGGGCCGCGGAAGGCCGGCGTCGTCATTGCCTCCACGCGTGCGGCGGCGGGAATCTACGCCGACGAAACCGGCCCCGTCATCCTGGACTGGCTCAAGGAGCATGGCTTCGATGCCTTCCCCACCATGGTGGTGCCCGACGGCGAGCCTGTCGGCGCGGCTTTGAGAGCGCTTCTGACCCAGCAGCCCGCTGTCGTCATCACCAGTGGCGGAACGGGCCTGAGCCCGGACGACCGGACGCCGGAAGTAACCTTGCCGCTGCTGGATCGTGAGATCCCGGGCATTATGGAAGGTATCCGGCGGGCGGGCGCTGCGAAGACGCCCATGGCAATGCTGAGTCGTGGGCACGCAGGAGCAGCAGGAAAGACATTCATCATTAACTTGCCCGGTTCCCCGAAGGGTGTCATGGACGGCTTGACTGTCCTGGATCCGGTAATCGGGCACCTTTGCGATCAATTGGAAGGAAGCCATGGGCACTGAAACAGACTTTGAAGTTGTTAGCGCGGTCCTGAGCGCCGAGCCTATCTCCGTGGACCAGGCAATTGCCGCGGTGGAGTCTGACACGGCCGGGGCAGTAGTCAGCTTCAGCGGCGTCGTGCGGAACCACGATTCCGGTAAGCCTGTGGACCGCCTGAGCTACAGCGCGCATCCCACGGCGCACAGGATCATGGCCGACGTAGTCGCGCAGTTGGTGGCCGAGCACTCCGGCGAAGCAGAGCAACCCGTCAGGATTTGGGCCGCACACAGGATCGGGATGCTGGAGATAGGTGATCCCGCGCTGGTGTGTGCCGTGGCGGCCGCCCATCGAGGCCAGGCGTTTGCCGTTTGTTCGGAACTTGTGGACCGGGTCAAATTACAGGTGCCCATTTGGAAGGAACAGTTCTTCAGCGACGGCACCGTGGAATGGGTCGGGGCCGGGGAGTAAGCGGGGACGGCTCGGGGGAGTAAGCGGGGAGTCACGGTTCCTGCCCCGGCCCGGCCCGGCGGTAGGGTTAAAGGCATGACCGAACAACTTGCTGTTGCAGTGCTGGGCGCCCATGGGCGCATGGGAATTGAAGCCGTGAAGGCTGTTGAAGCAGCCGACGATATGAAGCTGGTAGCGGCTCTCGGTCGCGGCGATTCCCTGCAGACACTGCTCGATGCAGGTGCAAAGTATGTTGTGGACCTGACTGTTCCGGACACCACCGAGGCAAATGTGCGTTTCGCGGTCGAACACGGCATTCATGCAGTGGTTGGGACCACGGGTTGGGATGGGCAGCGCCTTGGATCGTTACGGACGCTCTTGGAACAGAAACCGGAAACAGGCGTCCTGATCGCCCCGAATTTTGCTTTGGGTTCAGTACTGGCTTCGGCGTTTGCGGCGAAAGCTTCGCAGTACTTCGAGTCCGTGGAGATCATTGAACTGCATCACCCCAATAAGGTAGACGCTCCTTCAGGTACGGCCGTGCGTACTGCACAGCTGATTGCCCAGGCGAGGCAAGAAGCGGGTGTCCCGGCAAGTCCTGACGCCACGGAAACGTCCTTGGACGGTGCCCGGGGATGCGACGTGGAGGGTGTCCGTGTCCACAGCGTGCGGCTCCGCGGGCTGGTGGCCCACCAAGAGGTGCTCTTCGGGGGGCCTGGCGAACAGCTGACGCTGCGCCATGACTCCTTCGACCGTGCCTCGTTCATGCCCGGTGTCCTGCTCGGGCTGCGCAAAGTTGCGGACCACCCGGGCCTGACCGTGGGCCTGGATGGCTACTTGGACCTGGGGCTTTAAGATCATGGGAACTCTCTGGGAGTCTGTGAAGAAAAACCGCACCAAAATCTGGGTTGGTGCCATCACCTTGCTGTTGGTGCTGTACCTGGTGGTGTCCCTCCAGCGTTCCATCCTGTTGCTTGGTGATCCCAATCTGGTGGCAAAGGGCATCGGCGCTGCCTACCTCGTATTGCCTATGATTGGCGCTTGGGCGCTCATTCGGGAGCTGTTGTTCGGGGCGCGGACCGAACAGATGGCCAAGGTCTTGGAGGCCGAGGGTGGCCTGCCTGTGGACACCCTGCCGCGCACGCCCGGTGGCCGGATTGTGCGTGCTGCCGCTGACGCGGAGTTCGAAAAGTACCGTGCGGAGGCGGAGTCAGCACCCGGGGATTGGCGTTCCTGGTTCCGGCTGAGCTGCGCCTACGACGCTTCCGGTGATCGCAAACGTGCCCGCGCTTCAATGCGCGACGCCGTAAAGTTGTTCCGCTCTCAGCCCACTGCGGCCGGGCGGTAACTGCCCAGGCGCGACGCCTGGTGGGCCAGCCACTCCAGTGGTCCGCGGCGTCGGAAGAGGGCAAAGCACACGCCGATGCCTACCGCGGCCAGCGCCTGCGTCCAATACATTCCTTCGGCAGTCCACCCCGCTGGCAGTGGCTTGTTGTGGAAACCTGAGACCACCCACACATGGAGTGAATACAGCGTAAGGGTCATGGCGCCCGGACCGCTGAGGAGTATGAGGAAGTTGACCTTGATGCGTTCGGCAAGGGTGCCAAGCATCAGGAAGAGCCCGACGACGGCGGCAGCTACCCCACCGGTATGAAGCAGGTCCAGGGTGGTGCCTGCATGTGGTGCCGCGCTTGCCAGCCACCACCACGAATCCACCTGCTGCAAGCCGGTCAGGTTCACTTGGAGCATGCTCTCCAGCGGGTGTCCTCGCGTTCCGGGCAGTGCTTCCAGTGCGGCGCGGCCGCCCCATACCTCCATCGCCAGGGTTCCTACGATTTTGGCCAAGGCGGCCACGGCGATTCCGCAGGTGAACAGCAGCAACTGGACGTTCGCCGTCGTGAGCGCCAAACGGCCGATCGCCAGTCCGATCAGCAAATAGGCGATCCACTGGAACACGGGGTAGTAGCCCGTGAAGAACAAGTCGGCGACCAAGCGTGCCGGCGTCTCAAGGTCCTCGCTGTTTGGGTTGTGCCCCAACTGCAAGGGAGGGTTTGCGTCGAGCAGCCAGGGCCGAACGAGGTAGGCGATCACCGGTGACACCAGTACCCAGCCGAGCGCCCACAACAAGAGGGCTTTCAGCCGCAATCCCAGAAACGGCAGGATGCACAGGAACAGGACGGCATAGTGCACCAGGATCACTGCGATATTGACGTCCAGGCCCCCAAGTGTCAGCCCGACGACGGCAATCACCAACGCGCGCATCGCGACACCGCTTCTCGCCGCCCAGAGGTCCAGGCCTTGGCGCGGCTCCTGCTTTCCGGTGGTGAGTGCCAACCCGATCCCGGCGAGGACTGCGAACAGCGCAGCGGACCTGCCCGAGAAAACCAGTCCCACCCAAGTGGGTTCCCACTGGGGGGAGGGACCGAAAGTCGGCATCAGATGGGTGGCCATCATTCCGAGCAAGGCCAGGCCGCGGGCGGCATCTATGCCCGTAAGGCGGGTGGAGACTTTGCGTCCCCTGGGCACCTTCCGGGCTGGCGCCGTCTCTTGCGAAGTCATGCTGCGATCGTCTCATAAGGGACTGTGGCCGTGCTGTGAAGAGGGCCGGAAGCATTTTCCCGGCAGCTGGCTCATTGCGGAAGTGATCCCACGAGGCGGGCGAGTGGTGGGGGTGCCTGTCCTGCCGGCAGTGCGTCGACCAGCAGGGACGCATATCGGATTTTGTTGCCGCTGCGTCCCCCGAAGAACCTGCGCAGCTGCGCCGATGCCGGTCTGCCGCGCTGTGAGGGCTGGCGTTGGAGCAGACGGAATGAGGCGAGCTCTCCTTGGGCCGCAATGACGTTGAGCACGGCATCAACCCCAAGGCAGCGAATGAGTTCGTCCTCCAGATCCGCGTGGCAAACTTCGAAGCCGTTCTCGGACAAGGAGCCGGAATTTAGGCCTGCGCGGCTGAGCGCGCGGGCGATGCCTTGCGCTTCGCCTGCATCGCATAGTCCGAGTATGCGGTGGTCAGTGCCACTCGGGCCGTAGCGGTCAAGGAAACGGACGATGTTGGTCGCGCCTCCCATCGGCACCACAGACACGCCCTCAGCCATCAGGTCATGGCCAAGGCGAACGGCCAGTGTCTCCACCGCGAGCCGGTCACTTTCGCCCTCGACCAGCACAGTCGTCTCCCGCATGGAACCAGTATGTAGGACGTGTGAGGCTGGCTCACCGGCCTTGTCTTCGAATATATGTTCGAATAACATGGCTTCATGAATGATGCTCCAAAGCCTCCGGAAGGCCTCCACGGACCCATGAGGGCGATGAGTCCAGGCGTTGTCGACTTCCTTTTCAGGCAACTCGTGGCAGGCGAACCGCCGGAAGATGTCCAGTGGCGCCGGGAGGGAACGGTCCTGGCCGAGCAGGCGCCAGGTGCTGAGCTTGCACGTCGCCTGGCTGAAACAGACCTTGAGGCCCTCACCCCGAGGGAACTCTTCGACTACGTCCGCGCTTCGCAGCGTTTGATTGCCTGGGCGGAACAGTTGAAGGAAAAAGCGGTGGCGCAATATTGCTCGGAGGGCACGGCGAGGACGCCCAAGCCCGCATAGTCAGCAGCGCCGATGACGACCATCACGCGGAACCTATTCCCGGAACATGGCCGTGACAGGGTAACGTTTTTCTTATGTCTGACTCCCGCGCGCAAATTCCCGCACTTGGTACCCTGCTGACCGCCATGGTCACCCCGTTCACCGAGGATGGCAAGGTCGACTACGACCAAGCTGCGGCATTGGCGGAGAAGCTGGTCCAGGACGGTTGCGACGGACTCGTGGTCACCGGTACCACTGGAGAGACCTCAACCCTTACTGACGAAGAAAACCTCGGCATGTTCCGTGCGGTCAAGGAAGCCGTGGGGGGCAAAGCTGCCATTATTGCCGGAACCGGCACCAACGACACCGCGCACTCGGTGCACCTGTCCCAGCGCGCGGCCCAGATTGGCATCGACGGCCTTCTGATCGTCACTCCTTACTACAACAAGCCCAGCCAGGCCGGTGTTCGGGCACACTTTGAGACGATTGCGTCCTCTACGGACCTGCCGGTCATGCTCTATGACATCCCGGGCCGCTCGTCCATTGCCATCGCGCCGGAGACCATGATCGGGCTTGCGAAGCACCCAAACATCGTGGCCGTCAAGGACGCCAAGGCGGACTTCGCCGCAGCCACCCGCGTCATGGCCGAGACTGATTTGGTCTTTTACTCCGGCGACGACGGCCTCACCCTTCAGTGGATGGCCATGGGGGCAGTAGGCCTCGTGGGCGTTACCACGCACGTGGCCACCCGGAGATTCCGCGAACTCATTGACGCTGTCAATGCCAATGACCTTGCCAAGGCGCGGGCCATCAACTTTGAACTGGAACCCGTGGTGCGTGCAACCATGACGCGGGTCCAAGGCGCTGTAGCCGCCAAGCAGATTCTCAAGTGGCAGGGAGTCCTGCCCAACTCGGTTGTCCGTTTGCCCCTCGTGGAGCCGGACGAGGCCGAGATCCAAACCATCCGCGGGGATTTGGCGGAAGCCGGAATGGACTTCAACGTCTAGGCCGGTTCCGCCGGAAAGAAGCACAATATGACCCAAACAGCCCTTCCTGGACTGGTTACTCCGCCGAAACTGCCGCAAGGCACACTGCGGATCGTTCCGCTAGGTGGACTGGGGGAGATAGGCCGCAACATGGCGGTCTTCGAAATCGACGGCAAGTTGCTGATCGTTGACTGCGGCGTACTTTTTCCCGAGGAAACTCAGCCCGGCGTTGATTTGATCCTTCCCGACTTCTCTTACATCGAGGACCGGCTGCAGGATGTTGTTGGTGTGGTGCTCACGCATGGCCACGAAGACCACATCGGTGCTGTTCCCTATCTGCTGCGCCTCAAGGCCGACATCCCGCTGATCGGATCCCAGTTGACGCTGGCCCTGGTAGAGGCGAAGCTGCAGGAGCATCGGATCAAGCCGTACACGCTGACCGTTACCGAGGGCCAGGTGGAGCAGTTCGGCCCGTTCGAATGTGAATTCATCGCAGTGAACCACTCGATCCCGGACGCCTTGGCCGTCTTCATCCGCACCGAGGGCGGCACCGTCCTGCACACGGGCGACTTCAAGATGGACCAACTGCCCTTGGACGGCCGCATCACGGACCTCCGTCACTTCGCCCGCCTCGGCGAAGAAGGAGTGGACCTCTTCATGGCAGACTCCACGAATGCCGACGTTCCCGGGTTCACCACCGCCGAGAAGGAAATCGGCCCCACCCTTGACCGGTTGTTCGGGCAGGCGAAGAAGCGCATCATCGTGGCTTCCTTCTCTTCCCACGTTCACCGTGTCCAGCAGGTTCTGGACGCCGCAGCCAAGCACGGCCGCAACGTTGCGTTCGTCGGCCGGTCCATGGTTCGGAACATGGCCATCGCGGCCAAGCTGGGGTACCTTGATGTGCCCAACGGGATCCTGGTGGACATCAAGAACATTGACAACCTCCCGGATAACCGCGTGGTCCTCATGTCCACCGGCTCCCAGGGTGAGCCCATGGCGGCACTCTCACGCATGGCCAACGGGGACCACCGCGTGGTTGTTGGCCAGGGCGACACCGTGATCCTGGCCTCCAGCCTTATTCCAGGCAACGAGAATGCCGTGTTCCGCATCATCAACGGATTGTTGAAGCTCGGTGCCGATGTCATCCACAAGGGGACGGCCAAGGTTCACGTGTCCGGCCACGCAGCCGCCGGCGAATTGCTGTACTGCTACAACATCCTTGAGCCCCTCAATGCGATGCCTGTTCACGGTGAGACCCGTCACCTGATTGCCAACGGAAACATTGCCGAAGAATCCGGAGTGCCCTCCGAAGGCATCATCCTCAGCGACAACGGCACTGTCATCGACCTGAAGGACCACAAGGCCAACATCGTTGGCCAGGTAGAAGTCGGCTTCGTTTATGTGGACGGTTCCAGTGTGGGTGAAATCACCGATGCGGATTTGAAGGACCGCCGTATCCTGGGCGACGAAGGCTTCATCTCCATCATCACCGTCATCAACCGGACCACCGGCAAGATCGTCTCCGGACCGGAAATCCATGCACGCGGTGTGGCGGAGGACGACGCCGTCTTCGACGAAATCATCCCCAAGATCAACGCCGCGTTGGAAGAAGCTGTGCTCAACCACGCAGACCACACGAACCACCAGCTGCAGCAGGTTGTGCGCAGGATCATCGGAACGTGGGTGAACCGGAAGCTTCGCCGCCGTCCCATGATCATTCCGGTGGTCCTGGAAGCGTAGTCCACCGGCAACATGCACCCCAGGGGGCCTGAAATCCGCGGATTTCGGGCCCCCTTGGGGTAGCGTGGCAATCATGGCGACCCGTACTTCCTCCACGCCACGAGGCAGCTCCAGTAGTAAATCCGGCGGCACAGGCCGGGGCGCAGCTGCATCCAAAAGCAGTGCAGCCACGCCCAGGAACGGTCGGGGCAGCAGCGCTCGCTCCAAGCAGCCGGCCGCCGTCGAGCCCCATGCACCGCTGCCATTGCGCATGCTCGCAGGCGCCTGGCAGGGTATTGGCCACGTCGTGGGTGCGGGAGTCCGCCGGATCGGATACGACGTCAGCGATCTCGATCCCGCCGATCGCCGCGACGGCGCAGCCCTGTTCAACCTTGTGTTGGGAATCGGCATTGCAACATTCGCTTGGTGGGGTCTGACAGGATGGCTGCCTGACGCCGTCTACAGTGTGGTCAATGGCACTTTCGGCTGGATGTCGCTTGTTTTGCCTTTCATGCTTTTCATCTGCGCTTTCCGCCTCTTCCGCAAACCGCAGGATGGCCGCGGCAACAACCGTGTTGGCATCGGCTTCATGATCATGACTTTTGCCGGTTCCGGCTTGGCCCACATTATTGGCGGCCAGCCCACCGTGGCTGACGGCTTCGATGGACTGCGCAGGGCGGGCGGAATGCTGGGCTTCCTTGCGGCGTCCCCACTGGCTGCAATTCATGCCATTGTCCCGGTGATTGTCTACAGCCTGCTGGCCTTCGTGTCGGTCCTGATCGTTACAGCCACGCCGTTCGGAGCGATCCCCTCCAGGATCCGCTCCGCCTACGAGCACCTCATGGGCGTGGACCTCATGGACACCGAGTCCGGCAAGGATGCCCATGATCGCAGCTACCTCTATGAAGACGGGGCTGTTGCAGAGCCCAAGAAGAAGAAGCGGATGCGTCTCTTCGGCAAGGATGAGGAGACCGACGCCGGTTTGGAAGGCTACGTCGGTGACGAGGCCTTTGAGCACGCAATAGTCGACGACGACGAAACTCCCCAACCGTCTGCACCCCGCGTTCCGCCGGGCGTACGCCGCCCCACCCAGGCCGAGATAGCGGTGGGAAAGATCAAGGCTGCCCAAGGCTTGGGCGCTGCTCCCGGCATCGACAACCCCACCGAGGCCATTCCGGTCCTCACCCCTGAGATGACCTCACCCACAGCGGCCCAGGTGCCGGCCAGACCGGCAACGCCACCTCCGCCGCCCACGCCAATTCCGCAGCGCACAGAGCAACTGTCCCTGGCAGGGGACGTCACGTATACCCTGCCAGCCTCTGACTTCCTCACGCCGGGTTCCATTCCCAAGGAGCGCACCGAGGCCAATGACGCCGTCGTGGCCGCCCTGACGGACACGCTGACGCAGTTCAACGTCGATGCCGCCGTAACCGGCTTCAGTCGCGGCCCCACGGTGACACGCTATGAAATCGAACTGTCTCCCGGCACCAAGGTGGAGCGCGTAACGGCGCTGTCCAAGAACATCTCCTACGCGGTGGCATCCAGCGACGTCCGCATTCTGAGCCCCATTCCCGGCAAGTCCGCAATCGGTATCGAGATTCCCAACACAGACCGCGAAACGGTCTCCCTGGGTGATGTGCTGCGGAGCCAGAACGCACGCCGCACGGACCACCCCATGGTCATGGGTGTCGGCAAGGACGTTGAGGGTGGTTATGTCGTCGCCAACCTGGCCAAGATGCCCCACCTCCTGGTGGCCGGTGCTACAGGCGCTGGTAAATCAAGCTTCGTGAACTCGATGATCACCTCGATCCTGATGCGCGCTACGCCTGACGAAGTCCGCATGGTCATGGTGGACCCAAAGCGCGTGGAACTGACTGCGTATGAAGGCGTTCCACACCTGATCACGCCGATCATCACCAATCCCAAGAAGGCCGCAGAAGCCCTGCAATGGGTGGTTCGCGAGATGGACGCCCGCTATGACGATCTCGCCAACTACGGTTACAAGCACATCGATGACTTCAACAAGGCGGTCAGGGCAGGAAAGGTCACTCCGCCGGTTGACTCCAAGCGTGTCATCAAGCCCTACCCGTACTTGCTGGTCATCGTGGACGAGCTCGCGGACCTCATGATGGTGGCTCCACGCGACGTCGAAGATTCGATCGTCCGCATTACCCAGCTGGCACGTGCCGCGGGCATTCACTTGGTATTGGCTACGCAGCGACCTTCCGTGGACGTCGTCACGGGCTTGATCAAAGCCAACGTGCCCTCCCGCATGGCGTTCGCCACCTCGTCCGTTACGGACTCCCGCGTGGTGCTGGACCAGCCGGGCGCGGAAAAGCTTATTGGCCAGGGTGATGCGCTCTTCTTGCCGATGGGCGCTTCCAAGGCCATGCGTGTGCAGGGTGCCTGGGTGACGGAATCAGAAATCCACAAAGTTGTGGAACACGTCAAGGGCCAGTTGCAGGCCGTGTACCGGGACGACGTCGCTGCCGAGGCCCCCAAGAAACAGATCGACGACGACATCGGAGACGACCTCGAGGTGCTTCTTCAGGCGACCGAATTGGTGGTCACCACCCAGTTCGGTTCCACCTCGATGTTGCAGCGCAAGCTTCGTGTCGGCTTTGCCAAGGCCGGCCGCCTTATGGACCTCCTGGAGTCCCGCGGCGTCGTGGGTCCCTCCGAAGGGTCCAAGGCCCGGGACGTCCTGGTCAAGCCTGATGACCTCGCTGCCGTGCTTGCCGCCATGAAGGGACAGGAATCCCCGGCTGCGCCTGACGCCCACACTGCGGCCCTGAGCGATAACGCGAACTCCAACATCGCCGTCGGCGGTTATGCCGAGGACCTGGTGGCAGCGGACCTGGACAACCGGACCCAAGCTGTTGAATATTTCGACGGCGCGGACGTCTCCGATGACGAGGACGAGGGCGGCGAGGACGCCTGGTCGCTCACCGGACGGTAGCCTAGAGGGGTGACTACAGCCGAAGGTGACAACGCCTCTTCCAGCAGCTCCGACGTCTGGAACCTTCCCAATATCCTCACGATGCTCCGCATCGTCCTGGTTCCGTTTTTCGTCTGGTTCCTCGTGGCGGATGACAACCATCAAGGTATCTGGCGGTGGGCGGCTGTTGTGGCCTTTGCCGTGGCGATCTACACCGACAAGCTCGACGGCGATATCGCCCGCGCGCGTGGCCTCATCACCAATTTCGGCAAGATTGCGGACCCCATTGCGGACAAATTGCTCATCGGTTCAGCGCTGGTGCTCTTGTCCATCCTCGGGGAACTGCCCTGGTGGGTGACTATCCTCATCCTGGTCCGCGAGTGGGGCATCACGGCACTGAGGTTCTTTGTGATCCGCTATGGCGTCATGCCGGCCTCACGCGGCGGAAAACTGAAAACAGTCATCCAGACAGTGGCCATCTTCCTGTATATCCTGCCGCTCGAGGCGATCGCACCGTGGCTGGTTGTTGTGGCCTTCTGGGTCATGATGGCCGCCCTTGCCATCACGCTATGGACTGGAGCGGAATACGTCGTCCAGGCGCTCCGGCTTCGTGCCGCGGGACGCCGCGCATGAGTCACCCCGGAGACGCTGCCAAAGCGGCAGAGCTAGCGACGGCGGCAGTGGTCTTGGCTCTGGGAAAGAGCCTGACGGTGGCCACGGCGGAGTCGCTGACCGCGGGAATGGTGGCGGCCAGCCTGGCCAACACGCCCGGTGCGTCCGGAATGTTGCAGGGCGGCGTGGTTGCTTATCAGAACTCCGTGAAGGCCTCCGTCCTCGGCGTTTCAACGGAGCTGATTGCTGCTGTTGGTTCGGTTGATGGGGCCGTAGCTGCGGCGATGGCCGAGGGCGCCAGGCGCGCCTGTACGGCCGACGTCGGAATATCCACTACAGGGGTGGCTGGTCCGGAGCCCCATGACGGTAAAACCGTGGGAACCGTATTCGTCGGCGTCGCTACGAGTACTGGCACGGGTTCGTTTGAATTCAGCTTTTCTGGGGACAGGCAAAGTATCAGGCAACAAGCCTGTGAAGCTGCGCTGGCGCGCCTGATTGATGCACTGGAAGGGGTTGGTTACCGTTCGTAAAGTAGTCGGGAACAAAAACTCATTGCCAATAGTTGTGTCATTGTGTCGCTTCGGAACAGCCGGGGCGCCTAGGATGTAGAAAACCACACCGGTCCGCCAGCCAGCGAACCGGATGAACGAGGGAGCAAGGCGATACAGATGGTAAAGCAGCCCGTATCCGTAAACGGCGTTGTCCGCTGGAAGGATGTGGGCTTGGCTAAGCAGGCACAGAGCGAACAGAAGGAGCGCAAAATGGTTGTACTACGCCACGAGATCGGTGATGTACTGCGCGATGTCCGCCAGCGTCAGGGCCGCACCCTCCGCGAGGTCTCGCACAGCGCCCGTGTTTCACTCGGATACCTGAGTGAGGTTGAACGCGGCCAAAAGGAGGCTTCTTCCGAGCTCCTGTCCTCTATCTGCACCGCCCTGGACGTTCCGTTGTCCAGCATGCTCCGCGAAGTCAGCGACCGCGTGGCCGTTGCGGAGGGCGTAGCTGTTCCGGATACCGTTCCGCAGGAATTCTCCCAGCGCTACGGTCGCGATCTTGACCTTACCGACGACTTCCCGCAGGGCATGCTCTCCGGAGCCCGGTAGAGGTCACACCCAGACCAGGAATTATTAAGAAAAGGTCCCCAGCCTACGGCTGGGGGCCTTTCGCGTCTGGTGACCATTCGTTTGTCCTGCCCTGTGGTCCAAAGCGGGGCTGGGACGCGGGTCAGTCCTCTGCGGGATTGGCAGTCTCCCCGGACTCGGTCTCCTTCAGGGTGGCGTCCTTGATGACGCTGTCACCGTAGACGGCGTTGAGTCGGCCCATGTAGTCGGCCAAGGTTTGGACATCCTCCAGCGGCCACTCACCGAGTCGCTCACGGAATACCTGCCGGCGGGCGTCCTGGACCTGGTGCATCTTCTCTTCGCCTTTTTCCGTTAGGCGGATGGACTGAGCCCGTCCGTCCTGCGGATCGGCCTCCTTGTAGACCAGGCCGATACTTTCCAGAAATGCGATCTGGCGGCTGACTGAGGGTTTGCCTACGCCGATGCACGAGGCAAGGTCCGTCAGGCGGATGGGGCCTTCGCGGCGAATGATGGTCAGCAGTCCGTACGCGGCAGGCTCCATGTCCGGGTGGACCTGGCGGGACAACTGATGCGAGATGGAACGGGCACGGCGCCAGAGCAGGCTCAGCTGGTGTTCCACCTGCTGAAGGGCGTCGTCTATGGTGTCACCTGGCACGGCCTCGGGGGGCATGCTCTGGAGAGGATTGCTCATGGCAACCATTCTAGAGTCCGGCGTCGTGAGAGACTCTATCCGTGAGGGCAAGTGACTTCTGGCGATTGATGGACGATGAATTTGGGGCAGGCTATTCCCGCGTCCTGGCCGATTCCTTGGTGCTGGCCGGCGTGGGAGGGCGTACCGCCGTAGAGGCGCTTGCCGCCGGCTACCAGCCACGGGAAGTGTGGTTGGCCATTTGCGAAGTCCAGGATGTCCCCATGGAGCGCAGGCTCGGCAGGGACATCAAGCCTGCGGCCAACTGAAGTCCGGCCATGTGTGCCAAGGGACTTCCAGCTCTGTGGTGGTGACACGCCCGCTGTATTGTTCGAATATCTGTTCGGATGGGGATATGCTCCTGTGAGAGGAAAATTGTTCCTGAAGGACGCATTCCACAAGCAATCCGAGGGTTGGTTATCCACATAGCCCACGTCGGCTTCAAAAAATGTCAGGGAGCCGTAATAGCGTCTGACATGACAGGAAAGCGGCCATTCAGGCCACTCCACAGCGAGAAAGCATCAGAGGTGTGAACCATGGCGGCAACCCCGGATCGTGAGAAGGCGCTCGAAGCAGCGCTTGCCCAGATCGACAAGCAGTTCGGCAAAGGCTCCATCATGCGCTTGGGTGATGACACCCGCGCCCCGATCGAAGTCATTCCTACTGGATCCATTGCATTGGATGTCGCCCTTGGCATTGGCGGCCTGCCCCGTGGCCGCGTCGTAGAGATCTACGGCCCGGAATCTTCTGGTAAGACCACAGTTGCGCTCCACGCTGTAGCCAATGCGCAACGTAACGGTGGCATCGCGGCCTTCATCGACGCCGAGCACGCCCTTGACCCCGACTACGCCGCCAAGCTTGGGGTGGACACAGACGCTTTGCTCGTGTCGCAGCCTGACACTGGTGAGCAGGCCCTGGAAATCATGGACATGCTGGTGGGCTCCGGCTCACTGGACATTATCGTCATCGACTCCGTGGCTGCCTTGGTCCCGCGTGCTGAAATCGAGGGCGAGATGGGCGACTCCCACGTCGGCCTTCAGGCGAGGCTCATGAGCCAGGCCCTGCGAAAGATCACCGGTCGCCTAAGCCAGACCAAGACCACCGCCATCTTCATCAACCAGTTGCGTGAGAAGATCGGCGTCTTCTTTGGATCGCCGGAAACCACCACCGGTGGTAAGGCTCTGAAGTTCTACGCCTCGGTGCGCATCGATGTCCGTCGCATTCAGACGCTGAAGGAAGGTGCCGACTCCGTCGGTAACCGGACCAAGGCCAAGATCGTCAAGAACAAGATGGCCCCGCCCTTCAAGATTGCTGAATTCGACATCATCTACGGCCAGGGCATCTCCCGCGAGGGAGGCATCATTGACATGGGCGTCGAGCACGGCATCATCAAGAAATCCGGTTCGTGGTTCACGTACGACGGCGATCAGTTGGGCCAAGGCATGGAGAATTCACGGCGCTTCCTGCGTGATAATCCGGAGCTGGCACAGGAACTTGAGCGCCTTATCAAGGAAAAGCTTGGCGTGGGTGTCAAGCCGGAGGAAGATTCCCCGAAGCTGAAGGCCGTTGACGGCTAGAACCGGGCCGGACCCGGAGTCCTCCGTCTCCGGCGATCCTGAGCCTGATCCCGAATCCGTGGCCCGCGCCATCGTCCTGAGGCAATTGACGATGGCGCCACGGAGTCGGCTGCAGCTGTTCCGCAAGCTGGCCGAGCGGAATGTCCCTCTGGATGTTGCTGAGGCTGTGCTGGACCGCTTCGAGGAAGTCCAGCTCATTGACGACGCTGAGTTTGCCAGAATGTGGGTGCGTAGCCGCTCCCAAAGCCGAAAGCTGGCAAAAAGTGCCATTCGCCGTGAGCTAACGGAGAAAGGTATCGAGCTCGATGATGCCGAGGAAGCACTCTCGCAGCTCAGCGATGAAGATGAGGAAATCGCCGCCCGTGAGCTTGTTGAGCGCAAACTGAGGCCGGGCGTGGATCTCTCCGATCGTGCAGAACGTGACAAGTGCACCCGCAGGCTGGCATCCATGCTTGCCCGGAAGGGATATGCCCCTTCCATGGCCTTCCGGATCGTCGGCGAGGTACTTGCCCAAGCCGGTACCCTTGAGTAGTGAGTTTGACCATTCCTTCCCCCTCAGCAGAAACCACGCCTTCGGCATCAGTATTGGCAACAAATGCTGATGCCCACGTGACGGATGCCCGTTCCCCGTTTGAACCGAGGACGTATCAGGTCCGGACTTTCGGCTGCCAGATGAACGTCCACGATTCCGAACGTATGGCGGGCCTCCTTGAGGACGCTGGTTACGTGCCGGCGGAGGGTGAGGTCGCTGACATCGTGGTGTTCAACACGTGCGCCGTTCGGGAAAACGCCGACAACAAGCTCTATGGAAACCTTGGCCAGCTTCGGCAGGTCAAGGCAGCCAACCCTGGCATGCAGATCGCCGTTGGTGGCTGCCTCGCCCAGAAGGACCGGGAAACCATCGTCAAGAAGGCTCCTTGGGTTGACGCTGTGTTTGGCACCCACAACGTGGGAGCACTTCCGGCACTGCTGAAGCGGGCGCGGCACAACAACGAGGCCCAACTCGAAATCCTGGAATCGCTGGACGTCTTCCCCTCCACCCTTCCCACCAAGCGCGATTCCGTGTATTCCGGCTGGGTCTCGATTTCAGTAGGTTGCAACAACACCTGCACGTTCTGCATCGTGCCGTCGCTCCGTGGCAAGGAGAAGGACCGGCGTCCCGGAGAAATCCTGGCGGAAATTCAGGCCTTGGTGGACGACGGCGCCGTGGAAGTCACGTTGCTGGGCCAGAACGTGAATTCCTACGGGGTTGAATTCGGTGACCGCTTGGCCTTCTCAAAGCTTCTCCGTGCCTGTGGGGACATCGAAGGCCTTGAGCGCGTACGCTTCACCAGCCCGCACCCTGCCGCGTTTACGGACGACGTCATCGATGCGATGGCCGAGACACCCAACGTGATGCCCCAGTTGCACATGCCCCTTCAATCGGGCTCGGACAAGGTCCTGAAGGATATGCGGCGCTCGTACCGCTCCAGCAAGTTTCTTGGCATCCTGGACAAAGTGCGTGAGCGGATCCCCAATGCGGCCATCACTACGGACATCATTGTTGGCTTCCCCGGAGAAACCGAAGAGGATTTCCAAGCGACGCTTGACGTCGTGGAGAAATCACGGTTCGCCTCAGCCTTCACCTTCCAGTACTCCAAACGGCCTGGTACGCCTGCTGCCGAGCTTCCGGAGCAACTTCCCAAAGCAGTGGTCCAGGAACGTTTTGAACGGCTGACGGCCCTGCAGGACCGTATTGCCGCGGAGGAGAACGCCAAGCAACTGGGTCGCCGTGTGGAAATTCTGGTGACGGCGCAGTCCGGCCGCAAAGCAGAGGAAACGCACCGGTTGTCTGGCCGGTCCAAGGATCAGCGACTCGTTCATTTCTCAGTACCTGATGGTGCGGAAACCCCACGCCCCGGCGACTTTGTCACCGTGACCATCACCGAAGCCGCGGCATTCCACCTGGTCGCCGATCCTGCCGGTCTGGACGATTACATGCTGCGCCGGTCAAGGGCAGGAGACGCCTGGGATCGTTCGCAGGCAGACTCCTGCGGTGTTCCGAGCGCGGGCTCGGCCCCGGGCAAGAAAGGTGTGTCTTTGGGCATGCCGTCGCTGCCTGTTCGCGGCGCCTGACGCCCATTCTTCGAGATCGAATGACTCCCTCCCATGCCGCGCCGCCGGTAATCGCAGTCGTCGGCCCAACCGGCTCGGGTAAATCGGATCTGGGCGTCGAGCTGGCCCTTGCCCTCAATGGCGAGGTCATCAACGCTGATGCCCTGCAGTTTTATCGGGGCATGGACATCGGTACGGCCAAGATCACTGTGGACGAGCGCAAGGGTGTGCCACACCATCTGCTGGACATAAAGGACGTCACGGAGGAAGCCAGCGTGGCGGACTTCCAAGCGGAATGCCGCGCCGTCATTGCTGACGTCCATGCCCGGGGCAAGCGCGCCATCATGGTGGGCGGCTCCGGCCTCTATGTGCGGGCCGCCCTGGACGTACTGGAGTTCCCCGGCACGGACCCCGTCTTGCGAAAACGGCTTGAGGACGAATGGGAAACCTTCGGTCTGGCGCCGATGCGGGCCCGGCTTGAAAAGGTGGATCCGATCTCGGCCGGCCGTCTGGGGGATGCCCGGCGGGTGATCAGGGCCCTGGAGGTCCATGGAATGACGGGACGGCCGTTCAGCTCGTTCATGCCGCAACGCGAGTACTTCCAGCCGGCACTACAGATTGGCCTGTCTGTGGACCGGGAGGTTCTGCGGGAGCGGCTGGCGCTCCGCGTACACCGCATGGTGGATGCGGGATTGCTGCAGGAAGTGGAACGGCTTGATGCAGCTGGGCTTCGGCGCGGCAAGACAGCCTCGCGTGCCTTGGGATACGCTCAGTTCCTCAGGGTGCTCGACGCCGAAGCCAGCGTCCCGGAGGCAACTGAGGAAACCATTGTGGCCACGAGGCAGTTCGCCCGGCGACAATTGACGTGGTTCCGGGCCGATCCCCGCATTACCTGGCTTGACTGGCAGGACCCGGACCTTGTGTCCAAGGCAGTGGCGCTGGCGTAGCAGGGCTGGCACTCCATACAGCAATTTCTGGCCGAACCTGCCCGGCGGGTAGCCTAGTCCCATGGATCAAACCGCCGCAGTTCCCGCCCAGCAGTCCGCCGCTGCCGGTGCCCCCGTGCCCGCTGCCAGCCTTTCCGGTTTGGCGTTTTCCAAGGGCCATGGAACGGGCAATGACTTCGTCCTGATTGCTGATCCCGGTGATGCCCACGAGATCTCTCCCGAGCAAGTAGCACAGCTGTGCGACAGGCATCGGGGGATCGGTGGTGACGGTCTTATCCGCGCTGTCCCATCCCGTTACCTGCCTGAGGGCCGCGACCTGCTCGAGCAGGACGCCTCCGCCGAGTGGTTCATGGACTACCGAAACGGCGACGGCTCGCTGTCGGAGATGTGCGGTAACGGCGTCCGCGTGTTCGTGCATTTCCTGATCGCCCAAGGCCTGGTTGAGCTCGGGCCGGGCCAGTCCTTGACCATCGGAACACGTGGCGGCATTAAGAAGATTGTGCGCACGGCCGACGGCTATGCCGTGGATATGGGCCCTTGGGAATTCATTTTCCCCGCAGAAGCACAAAGCAAAGCCATGGATGCCTTGGTCAGCGCAGACGGTCTGGAGGTGGCCCGGCCCGGGCTCTCGGTCAGCATGGGCAACCCGCACACGGTGGTAGCGCTTGCGGAGCTTGGCGAGCTCGCCGCCACGAAGTTGTTCACCGCGCCGGTAGTGGATCCCAAGCCTGCCAATGGCACCAATGTCGAGTTTGTGGTGCCCGCAGAGCCGCTGGTTCACGACGGCGTGGGAACCATCACCATGCGCGTCCACGAGCGCGGAGTGGGCGAAACCCAATCGTGTGGCACCGGGGCTTGTGCCGCCGCTGTCGCGATCCGTCATTGGGCTGGCAGCAGCGCCCCAAATGCCTGGCATGTCAACGTTCCTGGTGGCGTGGTGGACGTCAGGTTCTTCCCGGGGGAGGACGGCCGCGAACACGTTGAGCTGAGCGGCCCTGCAGTCATCGTGGCTAGTGGGACGCTTTCCTGACCCGAAGGATCCTGAAGGACTTGGAGGTGCTCTCCCGGGAGACCGTGAAGGACTTGTCCAGTTCGTTGGCCAGCCAGCGTTGGAGGGAGTCCGAACCCAGGTTCTTCTGAACCACCATCCACGCATTGCCGCCAGGTGCCAGCCGGGGCAGCCACGTCAGGAGCAGCGTGTGTAGTTCGTCCTTGCCGATGCGGATTGGCGGGTTGGACCAGATGGTGTCGAATTCGACGCCGGGGTCTACCTCGGGCGGGAGGCTGGCCTTCACGTTGTTCAAACCCAGGGCAACCGCGTTCTCATTGGTCAGGGTGATGCAGCGCTCGTTGACGTCCACGGCGTAGACCTGTGCCAAGGGCGCCATGAGCCCCATGGTGAGGGCAACAGGGCCCCAGCCGCACCCGATATCCAGCAGGTTGCCACGGGGCGAAGGTGGTGGAACCTCGGCCAAAAGTACCTTGGTACCCTTGTCCACACCGTCAGGGCTGAAGATACCCGACGAGGTCTGCACGTGACGGGTAGCTCCAGCCAGTTCCACTGTGAGGGGCTTGCGGGTGAACGGACCGGCCGGTTGGGCGCTGAAATAGTGTGCAGACTCCATAATTTGCCAGATTAGTTGGCTATCGTCGGCTTGGGAAACTGCCCTCGGGCCAGGACGGTTTGACAGTGCTGCTAATGTTGAAGGCATGTTCTTGATCTTTGAGTAATCAGCCCGAGCCGGCCACCACGTCGGCAAGGCACCTGCCCGCGATGCAGGCCCGCTTGGCATATCAGCCCAGCGCATGGCCATTCCGCCCGCAGGTTCCGTCCGGCAGACTCCGCACCTCCCATTGTTGGTGGATCGCGGTTGCTCAGTAGAACATGTCCCCCCAGCTGTCGCGAAAGCAGTGGCCCAGCCATCTGCTGTTAGCGCCTGGCTTAGGGTTTGGCGATGAATTCTCCTGCAGGACAGGACCTCCCGCGGACCAACCCGCTCGATTCAAGCACCACAGGAGGCCGTCTATGGCCGAAGCCCGTCAGCCCAGCGCGAATACCGTCCCATTGGACACCAAACAGCACTATTCTGGATATGCCGAACAGTCTAAGGAGACCATGACCACCCAGAAGCACTCCGGATCCGATTCCGACGCCCAGGACATGAGTCCTGAACAAATCCAGGCCGTCATTGACCGGATTCTTTCCAAGGATGTACCCGCACAGGCATCCGATGACAATGACGCCAAAGGCGTTTTCGGCAGGGCACAAGCGATCTCCACGCTTGACCAGGAACACAGCATTTACGACGGCGAGCAGGAAGACCTGGCCGAACGCCGGGCCCTCCGCCGTACCGCCGGCCTTTCCACCGAACTCGAAGACGTCACAGAGGTTGAATACCGGCAGTTGCGTCTGGAGCGCGTTGTCCTGGCTGGCCTGTGGACAGAAGGCACCCTGGCTGACGCCGAGAATTCGCTTCGCGAACTCGCAGCACTGGCAGAGACTGCCGGATCCGAGGTCCTTGACGGCCTGGTTCAGCGCCGCACGAAGCCGGATCCGGGAACGTTCCTTGGTTCGGGCAAGGCCCAGGAACTCAAGGACATCGTGGCTGCCACGGGAGCCGATACCGTGGTGGTCGACACCGAGCTTTCCCCCTCGCAGCGACGCGGACTTGAGGACATCGTCAAGGTCAAGGTGGTGGACAGGACCACGCTGATCCTGGATATCTTCGCGCAGCATGCAAAGAGTCGTGAAGGTAAGGCACAGGTTGAACTCGCACAGCTCGAGTACCTGCTCCCCAGGCTTCGTGGTTGGGGTGACTCCATGTCACGCCAGGCCGGTGGCCAGGTGGGTGGAGCCGGTGCCGGTATGGGTTCCCGTGGTCCAGGTGAAACAAAGATCGAGCTCGATCGCCGCAGGATCCGGACGCGCATGGCCAAGCTCCGTAGGGAGATCGCGGCCATGAAGCCGGCGCGCGAGACCAAGCGGGCCAACCGCCGTCGTAATGCCGTACCTTCGGTTGCCATCGCTGGTTATACCAACGCTGGAAAGTCCTCGCTCCTGAACCGGCTGACCGATGCTGGAGTGCTGGTGGAAAACGCACTGTTCGCCACCCTGGACCCGACGGTCAGGAAGGCGCAGACGCCGGATGGTATCGGCTACACGCTGGCGGACACCGTTGGATTCGTCCGCTCGTTGCCTACGCAACTGGTGGAAGCCTTCCGCTCCACACTGGAAGAAGTCGCGGACGCAGACCTGATCCTGCATGTCGTGGACGCCTCCCACCCGGACCCGGAAGGGCAAATCGCGGCAGTGCGTGCTGTCTTCACCGAGGTCGACGCCCGCAAGGTTCCGGAAATCATCGTCCTGAACAAGGTGGACGTAGCGGATCCTTTCGTGGTGGAACGCCTGAAGCAAAAGGAACCGCGGCACGCCGTGGTTTCCACCCGTACGGGCCAGGGCATTCCTGAACTCCTGGAAGAGATCAGCCGGTCCATTCCCCGGCCGGGAGTCCGCCTCGAGGTGCTGATCCCGTATGACCGCGGTGACATGGTCAACAAGCTGCACAACTCCGATTCGGAAATCCTGAGCCTCGAGCACGAGGAAAACGGAACCCGCGTGGTGGCCATGGTTCGTGAAGGATTGGCCGCCGAGCTGGAGTCATTCGTCAGCAATGGTTGAGAAGGTGGCGGCGGACGTCGTCGAGTCAGTGGGGGAGAAGTTTACCCTCGAGCTGTTGGACAAAGCTGTTGCCGGGATGGGCGGTCAAAGCCGTTCAGGCCAGCACGAGATGGCACGGCAAGTCACCAGGGCGATCGAGTCCGGTGAGCATTTGCTGGTCCAGGCGGGAACGGGAACGGGTAAGTCTTTGGCCTACCTGATTCCGTTGATCGCCCATTCCATGGACAGCGACAAACCGACGCTTGTGTCCACCGCTACCTTGGCCCTGCAAACACAGATTGTGGGCCGGGACCTGCCCCGGCTGTTGGAGACCATAAGCCCGGCCCTTGAGCGTCCCGTGAACGTGGCACTCGTCAAGGGCCGGGCAAATTATGTCTGCCTGCAAAAGCTGGAGGGCGGCTTCCCCAGCGAAGAGCCGTCCGAGGGCCAACTTTTTTCCCTGGGTGAGGACACCAGCGTGCCGCATTTTGCAGCGGCGGTTGGCGGCCCGTCGTCGCAATTGGGCAAGGAAGTGGTCCGCCTGCGTGAATGGGCCGAAAAGACGGCCACGGGCGACCGCGATGAACTGATGCCGGGCGTTACCGACCGCGCCTGGCGGCAGGTCTCCGTGACGTCCATGGAGTGCCTGGGAGCGCAAAAATGCCCACTTGCCGAGGAGTGCTTTAGCGAGCAGGCACGGGCCCGGGCGGCTGAGGCCGACGTCGTGGTGACCAACCATGCCATGCTGGCCGTGAGTGCCTTCGAAGGGCTTGCTGTCCTGCCCGAGTACGACGTCGTTGTGGTTGACGAAGCGCATGAGCTGCAGGACAGGGTCACGGGGGCCGTTACCGGTCAGCTGTCCGTGGCAATGGTGCATGCCGCGGCTTCGAGCGCGCGCAAGCACACCGCTATTACCGTAGACGCCCTGAACGCGGCAGCCGATCGACTCGACATGGCCATTGCAGGAGTTCCCAATGGTTTGCTGCCCAACGGGCTCAACGACGAACAACTGGACTGCCTGGATCAACTGCGCGATGCCACCCGCGCCGCGTTATCTGACTCGAAGACTGACTCTTCAAACGCCGTCGACGGCGGCAGGCAGCTTGCGCGCTCACGGCTCATGCTCATTCTGGAACTGTGCGAGCGGATGCTCGCGGCCAAGGAGAACCGCGAAGTGGTGTGGTTCTCCAGGAACAGCACCTTCGATCCCCAGCAAGGGTACTCGCACCCGGACGAGACCGCGCCGGCACTGATCAACATCGCCCCGCTAAGCGTTGCCGGCCGGCTGCGGGAAGGCCTTTTCGCAGGGCACACTGTGGTGCTTACTTCGGCCACGTTGGCTATTGGATCTGCCTTTGAGCCCGCAGCAGGTGGCCTGGGGCTCATTGGAGATGGGGCGCCTAGCTGGACCGGGTTGGACGTCGGATCGCCTTTTGATTACCCCAAGCAGGGTGTGCTTTACGTGGCCAAACACCTGCCCAAGCCCGGCAGGGGCACTTCTCCCGAGGCACTGGATGAGCTTGAAGACCTGATCCGTGCATCCGGTGGGGGAGCCCTGTGCCTCTTCTCCTCACGTCGGGCGGCCGAGGAAGCTGCAGACGCGATGCGCCCACGGCTGGATGTGGACATCCTCTGCCAGGGGGAATCCACCATGGCAGCACTGGTGAAGCAATTTGCTGATGAGCCGGACACCTGCCTCTTCGGCACGATGTCCCTGTGGCAGGGCGTCGACGTCCCTGGCGGTTCTTGCCGCCTTGTGGTGATTGACCGCATTCCGTTCCCGAGGCCTGATGACCCGCTGATGACCGCACGCTCGCGAGCCGTTGCACAGTCCGGGGGCAACGGGTTCATGGCGGTGTCAGCTACGCACGCGGCAATTCGTCTTGCGCAGGGAGCAGGACGCCTCATTCGTTCCACCGGCGATAAAGGCGTGGTCGCCGTCCTGGACTCACGGCTTTCCACCGAACGGTACGGCGGGTTCCTACGGGCCGCTTTGCCGCCATTTTGGGCTACGACGGACCGCAACGTGGTGCGCGGCGTCCTGGAACGCTTGGGCGCAAAGAAAACGTAGGCGAACGCCCTAGAGGGAGCGCAGGACCGAGACGACCTTGCCCATAATGGTGGCTTGGTCTCCAAGTATCGGTTCGTACTGCGTGTTCTGGGGGAGCAGCCAGGTATGGCCGTCCCGCTGGCGGAAAGTCTTTACCGTGGCTTCGTCATCCAGGAGTGCTGCCACGATGTCGCCGTTGATGGCGTCATTCTGGCGGCGGACAACTACCCAGTCACCGTCACAAATGGCGGCATCGATCATTGAGTCCCCAGCGACCTTCAGCATGAACAGTTCGCCGTGGCCCACCAGTTGCCGGGGCAGGGGCAGGACGTCCTCAATCGTCTGGTCAGCGAGGATGGGCCCACCGGCTGCGATGCGTCCCACCAGGGGCACCATCGCGGTGTCGCTGGCACTGGCCAACTCCGTCACGGCGAGTCCGCCTGCACTGCGGAGGGTAGTAGTTGCTTCCACTCCGGGAATTGTCCCGCCGTCAAGGGTCAAAGGCATAAGTACTTCCATGGCGCGGGGGCGCTTGGGATCTCTGCGCAAGTAGCCGAGCTTCTCCAACTGGGAGAGCTGGTGCGTGACGCTGGAGAGGCTCGCGAGACCAACGGTGTCGCCAATTTCGCGCATGCTGGGCGGATACCCGTTGTCATTGACGGACCGCTGGATGGTTTCCAGGATTTTCTTCTGCCGGACAGTCAGGCTTTTGGGACTCTTTTGAGGCTGTTGGCTCCGCAGGGGAACCCCGCCGCCGGTGGCTTTCGCTGCCATGTTCGCCAATGCCCTTCCGTTCCGCCCGGTCACCGTCTGGAGTGAGCCCGGGGATGTTGGATCTGAAAAAATGTCAGACCCTCCTGTTCCACTGAAACAGTGCCTGTTTCTTCACTCAAACCTAGGCCAGGCACAGGCGTTTATCAAACATTCGTTCTAGCGAGTCTCGACACCGTTCGTTGATAAGTGCTAAAAATGTCATAGCAAGGTTCGAATATGTGTTCTATAAAAGTTGAGCAGGGTTCGAATGTTCGAAGAAAGTGTTCGAATATTCAGGCCGGGTCCAACGAACACAAGGAATTGGCAGCCAGCAACGGGCATCCGATGCAGGCAATCGCTCAGAAGGGCTCAGCTCATGTCCGCAATCTCCACGTTCCATGAATTCCGCAACACTCCGGCTCCTGCGCGTCTCCGGCTGACCCAACGCGGCAGGATCGTGTTCTTCGGGATCCCCATCATGCTGCTCCTTGCCGCGCTGCTGAGCCTCGCCGGCTTCATTAACTCCCCGGCTAAAGCTTCTGATTCCCAAGGCCAGCTTCAGCCGCCGGTGGCCGTTACGGTTACTGTCCAGCCCGGGCAGTCCTTGTGGGGCATCGCCGGTGCGGCCGCGCCGGAGCGGGACCCCCGTGATGTCATCGCAGAAATCATTCAGTTGAACGATCTCCGCGGGGGACGCATCCAGCCCGGCCAGCAGCTGTTCGTTCCCGCCAATTGAGCGGCCGTGGGCCTATGGGTGGGCGTCTCTGGCGTCACAGTTACTCTGCAGTCGCACCGGCACCTTAAACTGTCTTGGTGAGTGACCAGCTTGAGCGACTTGACCGCCTTCCCCTTCGGACCAACCTGCGTGGATTGAGCCCCTATGGCGCGCCGCAGCTTGACGTCCCCATTTTGCTCAACGTCAACGAGAACACCCATGGCGTGCCGGCAGATGTGCAAGAGGCGATTACCCAGGCTGTTGCTGCTGCGGCCACCGGTCTGAACCGGTACCCTGACCGCGAATTCACGGAACTCCGTGAATCCCTTGCCGATTACCTCGGACACGGGCTTTCCGCGGAGAACATCTGGGCAGCCAACGGCTCCAACGAGGTCCTGCAGCAGATTATGCAGGCCTTTGGCGGTCCGGGGCGCAAAGCTCTGGGATTCCCTCCCACGTATTCCATGTACCCGCTGCTTGCCAGTGGCACGGACACCGAGTATGTCCGTGGAGTGCGAGCTGACGACTATGGCCTGGATGCGGCTTCTGCTGCTGCCCAAGTGAAGGAGACTGGCGCAAATATCGTGTTCCTCTGCTCGCCCAACAACCCCACGGGAACGGGACTGGGCCTGGACGTCGTAGAAGCCGTGTACGAAGCCGGCGAGGCCAGCCAGGCGATCGTCATCGTAGATGAGGCCTACCACGAGTTCGCGCACGACAACACGCCAAGCGCGCTGACGCTGCTTCCCGGGCGCGAACGTTTGATCGTCTCGCGAACCATGAGCAAGGCCTTTGCCCTGGCAGGTGCCCGCTTGGGCTACATGGCCGCCGCGCCTGAGGTTACCGATGCCATCAGGCTCGTTCGGCTGCCCTACCACCTCTCAGCCGTCACACAAGCCACGGCCCTGGCCGCCCTCAATCACCGCGAAGCGCTCATGGCCGACGTCGAGGACATCAAGGTGCAACGGGACCGGATTGTGACCGAACTCCTCCGAATGGGGCTCAAGCCGGCGGCATCGGACTCAAACTACGTGTTCTTCGGTGGGCTTTCGAACCCGCACGCGATCTGGCAGGGCTTGCTGGATGCGGGAGTCCTGATCCGCGACGTCGGCATTCCGGGGCACCTGCGCGTGACAGCGGGAACAGAAAAGGAAACGACGGCCTTCCTTGAAGCCTTGGAAGCCCTTCTGGACAGTCCTGCGTCCCAACCCAACTAAACTTGTCAATAGACCCACCCCATTCTTCGTGTATAAGGACGTCCCAATGAGCGAAACCGGCGCCAAGCCGTCCGCTGACCGCACTGCGCGCATGGAGCGCACCACCAGCGAATCCTCCGTCCTGGTGGAGATCAACCTGGATGGCACCGGTGTCTCGGACATCAGCACCACGGTTCCCTTCTATGACCACATGCTGACGGCGTTGTGCAAGCACTCCCTGATTGACATGACCGTCAAAGCCACGGGTGACACCCACATTGATGCCCACCACACAGTTGAGGATGTGGCCATTACTTTTGGTGAGGTCTTGCGTACTGCCTTGGGCAACAAAGCCGGAATCCGCCGCTTCGGCGAAGCAACGGTTCCTTTGGACGAAGCCTTGGCGCACGCTGTCGTGGATGTTTCGGGCCGCCCGTATCTGGTGCACGGAGGAGAACCCGCAGGGCAGGAGTACCACCTGATCGGCGGCCACTTCACGGGTTCGCTGACCCGCCACGTCTTTGAGGCCATCACATTGCACGCCGGTATCTGCCTGCACATGAACGTTCTTGCAGGCCGCGATCCCCACCACATCGTCGAGGCCCAATTCAAAGCCTTTGCCCGGGCTCTTCGCTCGGCAGTGGAGTCGGATCCCCGCGTCGAGGGCATCCCATCCACCAAGGGCGCGCTATGAGCGGGCAAATCCTGAAGGACGGTGCGGTTACTGACGCTTCGGCTACCGTCAAGCCGGAGTCGCCGGAAGGCAAGCCCACGGTTACGGTGCTGGACTACGGTTCAGGCAATGTCCGTTCGGCCGTTCGCGCCCTGGAACGGGCAGGCGCCGAGGTGGTTCTCAGCTCCAAGCCTGAGGACGTGCTGAATGCCGACGGGCTGCTGGTCCCCGGCGTGGGTGCCTTTGAAACAGTGATGAGGGAACTCAAGGCCGTCGATGCGATCCGCATGATTGGCCGACGCGTTGCGGGTGGACGGCCGGTCCTGGCAATCTGCGTTGGGCTGCAGGTGCTCTTCGAAGCGGGAGTCGAACATGGAACCGAGTCCGAGGGCATGGCTGAGTGGCCGGGCAAGGTTGAACTCCTGCCCGCCCCCGTGGTTCCCCACATGGGTTGGAACACGGTGGACGTGCCTGAAGGGTCCAAGCTTTTCGCAGGAGTCGAGCAGGAACGCTTCTACTTCGTTCACTCATACGGCGTGCAGGATTGGAACTTCGACGTCGTTCAGCCCCGGATGGCTCCACCTTTGGTGACGTGGTCCGAGCACGGTGCCCGCTTTATCGCTGCTGTTGAAAATGGCCCCCTGTGCGCAACGCAGTTCCACCCCGAGAAATCCGGAGACGCCGGGGCACGCCTCCTGCGCAACTGGGTGGACGGGCTTCGCAAGCCTGCATCCAAGGTGGCACAGGCTCCGGCAGCGGACGATCGTGGTGCAGCCTAAGTGTGGTCTGTAGTGCTTATGGGCCTTGCCGGCGTGCTGGTGGGTGGAGGTATCTCTTTCCACCAGCAGAAGAAGCCACTGTGGGTTTCCGTTTCCTTCTATGTACTGGCGGGGATGTCCCTGCTTGCCGCCTATCTCCTGACGCTGCCGGGCAACTGAACGCCTCGCGTCCCCATCAACTCCTAGGACACACATGACCACCTCTGCCCAGTCCGTTCTGGAACTCCTCCCCGCCGTCGACATCGTTGATGGCCAGGCTGTCCGTCTGCTGCAAGGAGAGGCAGGTTCGGAAACCAGCTACGGCACGCCTTTGGAAGCTGCCTTGAACTGGCAGAACGCCGGTGCTGAGTGGGTGCACATGGTGGACCTCGACGCCGCTTTTGGCCGCGGCAACAACGCGGACCTCATCAGCGAGGTCGTCTCCCAGCTCAACGTCAAGGTTGAGTTGTCCGGCGGTCTGCGGGATGACGAGTCGCTGGAACGCGCCCTGGAATTGGGCGTGGAGCGGGTGAACCTCGGTACGGCAGCATTGGAGAACCCTGAGTGGACACGGCGCGCCATTGACCGCTTCGGCGACAAGATCGCCGTCGGCCTCGATGTCCGTGGTACCACTCTGGCTGGTCGTGGCTGGACCAAAGAAGGCGGCGACCTCTGGGAAGTTCTTGCCCGACTGGAGGACGCTGGCTGCGCACGCTACGTGGTCACCGATGTCACCAAAGACGGAACGCTGCAGGGACCGAACGTCGACTTGCTGCGCCAGATGGTGCAGAAAACGGGCAAACCCGTGGTGGCTTCAGGCGGCATCTCCAGCCTTGAGGATCTTCGCGTGCTCCGCCAACTCGTGCCCTTGGGCGTCGAGGGTGCGATTGTTGGCAAAGCCCTTTATGCAGGCGCTTTCACTTTGCCCGAAGCCCTGGATGTAGCCGGTCGTCGCTGATGGCTGCTTCACGTCCCACAGATTCCGGCCCGGAGAACCACCCGGGGAACCGCGATGCCGGACGACGCGAACTTCCAGGCCATATTGCCGCTGCCCTGGCCGGCGCCGGCGGTGCTACCGACTCGGCGGGGCAACCTTGGGAAGGCCGGAGCCTGACTGGTGACGATGCCAGGATCCACAATTTCGAAGACGACGACGGCAGTGCCGACCCCGGTTACCTCGCCGCCGTTGATGCACTGCTGAACGGGACGGGCAGTGAGGCGGAGGTCCTGGCTTCACTCGCTACCGCCCGGGTTTTCGTTCCCGTGGTAGCCCAGCTCGCCGAGGAAGCCGAAGGCGTTGACGGGCTGCACGCGGACAAGCAGGCCGATATGGCATTAGTCACACTTAAGGCGCCTGATGGCCGGAAGGCAATGCCGGTGTTCACCACGGCCGCCGCTCTTGAATCGTGGCATGCAGAGGCCCGGCCCGTAGCTGTTTATGCGGCAAGGGCGGCCCTTTCGGCTGTTTCCGAAGGCGCACAATTGTTGGTGCTGGACCCCGGTTCGGCGTTCACCTTCGTGGTTCGGCGGCCAGCCATGTGGGCGTTGGCGCAGCAGCGGGACTGGACGCCGTCATACCTTGATGATCAACTGGAGTCTGCTCTCGCTTCACAGGCCGAGGCGTTTCCGGCGGTGCGCCGGCTCGAAACACAGGCCGGTGGTGGTGTCGCCTCCCTGACTGCGGACGGCCGCACGGTCCCGGGCGGAGGCGCTGGCCCGGAACTGCGGATAGTGCTCTTCCTTGAGGACGGACTCGATGCCGCCGCCGTCCAATCGCTGGTGGCTGACCTGAACGAGGCGTGGGCACAGGTGGAATCGTTTGCCGAGGGCGTCGATTCCGTTGAAGTAAAACTGCAACGTGCGGCACAGGAGCCTGGGCGGCACTAACGGCAGTACCCGTCCACCGGGGACTGCCCTGGGGGAACAAGAGGAATTAGCCCGTGAATTTCGCTCTCTACAAAGAGATGCTGTCCATTCGCCCTGTCCGGCGGCTCCTGCTGGTGGGCATGATCGCCCGCATTCCGCATTCGGCGGCGGGCGTGCTCCTGACGTTGCACATTGTCCTGTCACTGGGGGAGGGCTACGCCGCCGCGGGTGCCGCTGCCGCCGTCATGACCATAGGCATTGCCTTGGGGGCGCCCTGGCGTGGTCGGCGCGTGGACATGGTGGGCCTGCGTAAGGCGCTGATCCCATCCGTCATCTCGGAAACAGTGATTTGGTCCATTGTTCCGCACGTCCCTTACGCCTGGCTGCTTCCCTTGGTCTTCGTGGGTGGCTTGTTCACATTGCCGATCTTTAGCGTCGTTCGTCAATCGTTGGGCGTCATGGTGGACGGAGACCAGCGACGCTCGGCGTTTGCGCTCGATTCCATCGCCACTGAGTTCGTGTTCATGATAGGTCCCGCCGTTGGCGCGATCGTCGCCACCAGCGGCTTCTCGGCCGTGGGGCTTACCGCGGTGGGCATTTCTGTTTCCGTGGCTGGCCTGTTTTTGATCTGGTTCAACCCTCCCACCCGCAGCGATGCCAATTGCAGTCCGGAGGAATCCGCGGCACGGGCGGCTGCGGACCTTGCCGCTGCCGAGGCGGCAATGGTGGCCTCCGCGCCAGGCCACGTGCAGGAGGCGGCCTCTGAAATGGCGCCGGCAGCCACGTCCCGCACAGCTGGACTTCGGAAGCGCGTGGCCCGCAATTTCACCTGGTTTACGGTTTCCGTAGCGGCACTTTTCGCCGTAGCTGCGGGATCGGGGATGGTACTTAGCGGCTCGGATGTCAGTATTGTTGGCCTGTTGGAGCGCGGGGGCCACCAAAACGAGATCGGCATCGTTTTCTTTTTCTGGTGTGCGGCATCGGTTGTGGGCGGACTCATCTACGGCGCAATGAATCGTTCGGTCTCTCCCATGCTGCTGTTGTTGGGCATGGCCGCGCTCACCATCCCGATGGGTTTCGCACACGATACCTGGACGCTGGCGGTGCTCTCGATTCTCCCTGGCCTTCTTTGCGCTCCGGTGTTGTCGGCGTCATCGGAAAAGGTGGCGGACCTCGTAGATGAGGAACGCCGCGGCGAGGCCATGGGCTGGTACGGATCCGCGCTGACGGCCGGGATTGCCTTCGGCGCGCCCCTTGCCGGGATATTTATTGACACTGTGGGGCCGTCCGGAGGTTTTGCCTCCGTCGGCTTTGCAGGAGTCGTACTTTGCATCGCGGGCTTCGCCCTCATGTCCAGGCGTCGGCGCGCCCGGGTGTAGCTCCGGCGTCGCTAATTCTTCGGGGCCGTAATCCCAGTGATCCATAAACCCACTGAGCCGTAATACCAGTGACTAACGACGACGGCGGCCCGACCACATGTGGTCGGGCCGCCGTCGTAGGTATTTTGGGCAGTTCCTGGCTAGTTCACAGGCCCGGTGAACTTCTCGCCCGGGCCTTTGCCCGGTGCGTCAGGGATAAGGGAGGCTTCGCGGAATGCCAACTGGAGGGAGCGCAGTCCATCACGCAAGGGCCCGGCATGCTGCGAACCGATTTCGGGGGCTGCCGCCGTTACGAGGCCAGCCAGTGCAGTGATGAGCTTGCGGGCCTCGTCGAGGTCTTTGAGGTCTTCTGCGTTGGGGTCATCGGCAAGGCCGACTTTCACAGCGGCGGCGCTCATCAGGTGGACCGCGCCGGTGGTGATGACTTCTACTGCCGGAACTTCCGCGATGTCACGGATCTGCTGGGAAACCCCGGCGTCGGCTGCGGTGGCCGTGGCTGTGTCCTCGGAGTAGGAGTTGCGCGAATTGCTGTCTTCAGTGCTCATACTGGTAAGCTTGTCACAGACCGACTGGAAGTCGTTATTCGCATTAAATGCTCCCGCCGCGTGCAATGTGCGCTTGGCGGGTTATTTCTGTAGAATTGATTTTCAGTTTGCAAGCGGAGTTCTCTCCCACCCGCGTCAGCCGTTTTCCCTTCGGGGAACAGGATTCCTTCACGGAACAAGAGGTTGCCGGGTACTGGTCGGACACCCGGAGGCGTAGCCTCTGGAGTGCGTGCACCCTTCAAAGGAGCACACCCGATCCTTGAGGCCTTCGATTGCACCAGCAATTGGAGGCCTTCTCTATTTGCCGGTGAAACTCACCACAACCACAGGAGCTTTAACATTAGCGAGCCAAGAATCAATGAGCGTATCCGCGTCCCCGAGGTGCGGCTGGTCGGCCCTGCCGGCGAACAGGTAGGAATCGTCCGCATCGAGGACGCCCTGCGTCTTGCTGCCGAATCCGATCTCGATCTCGTTGAAGTTGCCCCGCAGGCTAAGCCTCCTGTTTGCAAGTTGATGGACTTCGGCAAGTACAAGTACGAAGCTGCCGTGAAGGCGCGTGAGGCCCGCAAGAACCAGACCAACACGGTTCTGAAGGAAATCCGTTTCCGCCTCAAGATCGACAAGCACGACTACGAAACCAAGCGCGGACATGCACTTCGCTTCCTCGGTGCAGGTGACAAGGTCAAGGCAATGATCCAGTTCCGCGGCCGCGAACAGCAGCGTCCAGAGATGGGCATCCGCCTGCTTCAGAAGTTTGCTGAAGACGTCGCAGAGGTGGGCATTGTTGAATCCAGCCCTCGCATCGATGGCCGCAACATGGTCATGGTGATCGGCCCGCTGAAGAACAAGGCCGAAGCCAAGGCAGAAGCCCGGCGTGCAGCCCAGCGTGCCGAAGCCAAGGCCCAGAACGAGGCCAAGGCATCCGGACGCGTGGACACCACAGGTGACCAGGCTCCGCTGACGCAGACCCTGGGCGACCTTCTGCCCGCAGGCCTGCTCGCTTCCGAAGAAGAGCCCAAGCAGGAAGCCGTGGACGCTCCCGAGGCTGAAACCCCCGTTGCTGAAGAGGCACCGGTTGTTGAAGAAGCCGAGGAAGCACCGGTAGCTGAAGAAGCACCCGTCGTCGAAGAGGCCCCGGTTGTTGAGGAAGCTCCTGTAGTCGAAGAAGCACCCGTGGTTGAGAAAGCCCCGGTTGTGGAGGCTGCACCGGCGGAGAAAGCACCGGCCCCCAAGGCAGCTCCCGCACCGGCAGCTCCGAAGGCAGCTGTTCCTGCAGCTGCCCCGAAGCCTGCAGTTCCCTCGGCTCCGAAGCCCGTCGCCAAGCCGGCAGCTCCCAAGCCGGCAGCTCGGCCCGCAGCTCCCAAGGCTGCGCCGAAGCCTGCATCACGCAAGACCAACTAGTTCAACGCCCCGGAGGTCCTGACCTCCAACGGCAAGCAACCAGCACGCCGGCCCTCGTAGGCCGGCTGCACGAAAGAACTGCGGACTTTGTCCGTGGATACGTAAGGAGATCGGTCCCCATGCCGAAGATGAAGACCCACAGCGGTGCTAAGAAGCGCTTCAAGCTGACCGGCACCGGCAAGCTGAAGCGTCAGCAGGCCAACCGCCGCCACTACCTGGAGCACAAGTCCTCCACGCTGACCCGTCGCCTCGCCGGCGACAAGATCGTCTTCAAGGGCGATGCCAAGGTCATCAAGAAGATGCTCGGCGTCTAAGTTCCAAGTTCTTTGGTTGCTGCCATCCGGTAGCGGCCGACTACACCAAAAGCCTTCTCAGGCCGGCCGGATCTCCGGCAGTAGCAGCTTGGGATAAAGATTTCTGAAGGAGTACGCACGTGGCACGTGTGAAGCGGGCGGTAAACGCCCACAAGAAGCGCCGGGTTATCCTCGAACGCGCCAAGGGTTACCGCGGTCAGCGTTCGCGCCTGTACCGCAAGGCCAAAGAGCAGCTGCTGCACTCGTTTGTGTACAGCTACGGCGACCGCCGTAAGAAGAAGGGCGACTTCCGCCGCCTCTGGATCCAGCGCATCAACGCTGCATCCCGCGCCAACGGCCTCACCTACAACCGCCTGATCCAGGGCCTGAAGGCCGCTGAGGTTGAGGTTGACCGCCGTATGCTGGCCGAACTGGCTGTTTCGGACGCCAACGCATTCGCCGCTCTGGTGAACATTGCCAAGGCTGCCCTCCCGGCCGACACGTCTGCTCCGGCTGCCAAGGCCGAGGTTGCCGCACCGAAGGCTGCCAAGGTTGCTCCCGCTGCTGCTACCGCAACGGCTGTCAAGGCTTCTGTCTCCGAGAAGCCCGCTATCGATGGCGCTATTGCTGCCGTTGACGGCGAAGGTGCTCCGGAAGGCCACGCCATCAAGGGCAACGCCGAGTCCAAGAAGTACCACGTACCGGGTTCCACTTGGTACGAGAACACTGCTGCAGAATACTGGTTCTCCACGGTTGAGGCTGCAAAGGCTGCTGGCTTCGAGCCGGCCGGCGGCGAAGCCCGCCAGCAGATCAAGAACTAGTCGCAACTGCCACTAAAGTTCTTTGTATGAACGAAACCGGGCGCCCGCAAGACTTTCCGATGACCAACCCCCGAGCAGATCGGGTGAGGGACGTTGCAAAGCTTGCCGGGCGCCCGGCCCGTTTAAAGCGCGGCCGTTTCCTGGCTGAGGGTCCACAGGCGGTTCGCGAGGCTTTGACCCTGCACCGGGAACGTACTGCGGCAGGCGGTTCCGCCGTCGTGCATGAAGTCTTTGCGAGCGAGGCATGCCTGGAGCGGCTCCCGGAACTCGCGGACCTTGCAGAAGGAACACATCTTCGGCTGGCCAGCGACGACGTCCTGGCCGCCATGGCGGACACCGTCAACCCGCAGGGCATTGTTGCCGTGTGTAGTTTCGTGGATGTCAGCCTCGAATCGGTGCTCGACGCCGGTCCTCGCCTTATCGCCGTCATGTGCCAGGTCCGGGACCCCGGCAACGCAGGGACCGTTTTGCGCGCGGCCGACGCCGCAGGTGCCGACGCCGTGATCCTGACCGGCTCAAGCGTGGACATATACAACCCCAAGGCGGTACGGTCCACGGCCGGTTCGTTGTTCCACCTGCCCGTGGTCCTGGGGGCTGACGTTGAAGATCTTGTCGCGCGCTGCCGGGAACAGGGCATAGGGGTCCTGGCTGCAGACGGCTACGGGACTGTCAACCTGGACCAGCTCCAGGACGAGAATGCTGCCCGGAGGCTCGGAAACGGCGATGTAGCCTCGGATTACGCCCTTGAGGCACCCACAGCCTGGTTGTTCGGGAACGAAGCGCAAGGGCTGTCCGATGCAGAACTGGCACTCGCGGATCACCGCGTAGCCGTCCCTGTTTATGGCGCGGCCGAGAGCCTGAACCTAGGCACAGCGGCCACAGTTTGCCTCTATGCCAGCGCCCGTTCGCAGCAGGGCGCCCGGGTCGGGAATGTAGAAACAGCCTGACGCCCGGTACGGTATTTCTTGCAAGATCGTCACGATGACGACTCTTCCTGGCCCATTCCAAACTTTCCCAAAACCGAAGAGGTGAAGCTTTCGTGGCTGCAAGTGGCGGTACCAAAGCGATCGTGGCGGCCCTCGCCGCGAACCTGACCATCGCTGTCCTGAAGTTCGTTGCATTCGTCCTGACGATGTCATCGTCCATGCTCGCTGAGGCCATTCACTCAGTGGCCGACTCCGGCAACCAGATCCTTCTCCTGGTAGGAGGCAAGCGCGCACAGCGTGCGGCAAGCCCCGAGCACCCCTTTGGCTACGGCCGCGAACGGTACATTTACGCGTTCATCGTGTCCATCGTCTTGTTCAGCGTGGGTGGCCTCTTCGCCCTGTACGAGGCGTGGGAGAAGTTCCAGCACCCGCATGGCATCGAAGGCGACTTCTGGTGGGTACCGTTGGCTGTCCTTGTTGGCGCCATCATCGCCGAGTCGTTCTCCTTCCGAACCGCCATCGTGGAGTCGAACCATATCCGTGGCAAGCAGACGTGGGCCAAGTTCATCCGCAACGCCAAGCAGCCCGAGCTGCCGGTCATCCTCCTGGAAGACTTCGGCGCCTTGCTTGGCTTGGTGTTCGCCCTGTTCGGCGTCAGCATGACCCTCGTAACCGGCGATGGCATTTGGGACGCCTTCGGTACGGCCATGATCGGCCTGCTGCTTGTCGCGATTGCTGTCATCCTTGCGGTCGAGACCAAATCGCTCCTGCTGGGTGAATCGGCCACCAAAGACGACGTCGCACGCATCACCGAGGCACTGCAGTCGGATGGCACCCGGATCATCCACCTCAAGACCATGCACCTGGGGCCGGAGGAACTGCTGGTTGCAGCCAAGATCACCATGGGCGCCGCCGATACCGGTCAAGCAATTGCCCGTGTGATTGACGACGCCGAGCAGCGGATCCGGGCGGCGGTACCGATCGCCCGGGTCATCTACCTTGAACCCGATGTTGAGCGCGTCCAGGCTTAGTCAGGTCAGCGTTAACCAAAGTCAGCATTAACCAAAGGTGGGCTCTTCAAACTGAAGAGCCCATCTTTCTTTGTTGCGGTATCCAGCAGTTGGATCACGCTCTAGCGATTCATGAGGTAGCCAGCGGCTTCTTGCGTTCCAGCAGTCCGCTGATGATGGCAACTCCCAAGCCGAGGATGGCAAGGACGGCACCCACAAGGGCCGGAGCCACGTAGCCCCAACCCCAGGCAATCACGGTCCCGCCGAGGAAGGCCCCCAGTGCATTGGCAATGTTGAGGGCGGAGTGGTTCAGTGACGAAGCGAGCGAGGCAGCGCCTGGAGCGGCATCCAGGAGACGGGTCTGCAACGCTGGCGTGAGCATGGAGCCTATGCCGCCAACGACGAAGGCCATGATGAAGGCGGACCAAGCCCAGTGGGCGGCAATGGCGTAAACCACCAATGCTGCGGCGATGCCCGGCATGACCCAATAGATGGTGCCCATAACGGACTTGTCCGCGATGCGGCCACCGATGATGTTGCCCGCAACCATGCCGAGTCCGTAGAGCGCCACGACTGCCGGAATGAGGCTTTCGGGTATCCCTGCCACGCCGGTCATGGTGTGCGCGATGTAGGTGTAGACGGCGAAGAACCCACCAAAGCCGATGATGCCGATCAGTAAAGCAAGCCATACTTGAAGCCGCTTGAGGGCACCGAGTTCGCGTCGAATACTCGCCTCAGGGTGCGCTGCTTCGAAGGGGACGAATTTCCAGACCATGACCACGGTCAGCAGGCCGATGGCCCCCACGATGATGAAGAGAAGGCGCCACCCGAAGGTCTGCCCGACCCAGGTGGCCACAGGCACGCCGATGACGTTGGAGACGGTGAGGCCTGCCATCACCATGGAGATGGCCCAACCGCGTTTTGTGGGTGCCACCAAGCCGGCAGCAATGACGGCAGCCACACCGAAGAACGCGCCGTGGGGGAGCCCGGAAGCGAAGCGGGAGAGCAGCATGAAACCGTAGTCGGGAGCAATAAAAGAGGTCAGGTTGGCGATGGAGAGGAACAGCATCAACCCCAGCGCCAGGTACTTCCTGGGAAGCTTGGCTCCGAATGCGGCGAAGACGGGCGCTCCGATGACAACGCCCAAGGCATAGGCGGAGATGAGGTTGCCGGCCTCGGGAGTGCTGATGCCCAGTCCTTCCTCGATTTCCTTGAGAAGACCCATCATGGCGAACTCGGTGGTGCCGATGGCGAACCCGCCCGTGGCCAGCGCGAGGATGGCCAAGCCCAGGTGGCGCCTTGCTGTTTTGGCGACGGCGGGTGGGGACACAGTGATAGTCATGAGCCTGCTTCGTGAGGTGCCTTGAGGGCTGGGAAAAGGTGGAGAAAATCCGATAACAAGCTTAGTCCCGTGACCGCGACTTGACGTCGGTATGTGACGATGCCCATGCTACGCGCCACCCATAGACTGTTTCAGTGACTGGACTGATAAACGTGGTGGGCGCCGCCGTCGTCGACTCCCTGGACGCCCCGGCCCGACTCCTTGTAGCCCGCCGCACTGCACCCCCGCAGTTCGCCGGAATGTGGGAATTTCCCGGCGGCAAAGTAGAGGAGGGCGAGTCGGCCGAAGCTGCCCTTCATCGGGAGCTCGCGGAGGAGCTGGGAGTTACGGTCCGGCTGGGGGCGGAGCTGGAGTCTGGTGAGGCCGCGGGGTGGCCCCTCAATGAGCGCGCGGCTATGCGTGTCTGGTTGGCGGAACTCGCTGAAGGCACACCTCGTGCTCTTGAGGATCACGACGAGCTGCGCTGGGTATCCCTGCTTGATGACAAAGAAGCTCTTGGCCTGGCCTGGATCCCGGCTGACTTCCCTATAGTCCGGGCGTTGCTGGAACGCGTGACTGCACTGGCCTAGCTGCTTGGAAAACGGGCCTAGCAGCTTAGAAAAGTGGTTCTTGCCCTGGCAGCGGCGTCCCAACTGCAGGCTCCGGGCCCGAGGCCGGGGTGGTGGCTGACCGGGCATTGCGGTGGCTGAAGCCTTGCGTTCCGGTAAAGCCATGCTTGGCTTTGAAGTGATTGATCCTGGCCGACAACCAGGAGCGGTACTCCTTTGACGCATACGATCCCTGCCCGTACAAGCGACGGTACCGTCCTACAAGTTCGGGATGGTGGGCGGCGAGCCACTTCATGTACCACTCACGTGTACCCGGCTTAAGGTAGAGGGCTCCTGCAGTGACGCCTGTGGCGCCGGCGTTGGCTAGTTCCGAGAACAAGGACTCAAGGGCTTCGTCTGAATCCGTGAGCCAAGGCAGGATGGGCATAGCCATGACTCCGCAACCCAGACCTGCCTCACGTAGCCGCGCAATGAGCTTGAGGCGGGCCCTCGGGGATGGGGTGCCGGGTTCAACAATCTCTGCAAGGTCCTCGTTGGTCATGGCCAGCGAGATACCCAGGTCCACGGGTACCTGGGTAGCCGCATGCTTGAGCAGGGGAATATCCCGGGCAAGCAACGTGCCTTTGGTCAGGATTGAAAACGGTGTGCCGGAATCGGCAAGTGCCCGGATGATCCCCGGCATCAGCGCGTATCGGCCTTCGGCGCGCTGGTAGGGGTCGGTGTTGGTTCCGAGGGCAACTTGGTGCCGTTCCCAGGAGGGTTTGGCCAGTTCCTTCCGAAGGACCTCTGCCGCGTTTATCTTGACTACCACCTGGGAGTCGAAGTCGCGTCCGGCGTCGAACTCCAGGTAGGTGTGCGTCTTCCGGGCGAAGCAATAGACGCAGGCATGGCTGCAGCCCCTGTAGGGATTCACTGTCCATTCGAAAGGCATATTGGAACCCGAAGGCACCTTGTTGAGCACTGACTTTGCGGTGACCTCATGGAAGGTGACTCCGGAGAATTCGGGTGTTGAGACGGAACGCACAAACCCGGCCAGCGGCAGTAGGGCGTCCATGGCCGGGGCAGGGCCAAGAGCCATACTGTCAACGCTTTCGGACGCCGGTCCACGCGTCGGCGAAAGTGCTTGTGCGTCCCATCTCATGCACTCCATTCGAATGTATGTTCGAATAAATGTCAAGGACCTCGAATGCCGATTCCGGACATTGCTAAGGTTGGCCCATGATTCTGCTGACTGGCTTCGAACCGTTTGGCGAAGAGAACGTTAACCCTTCCTGGCAGGCCGTCCAGCGCGCTCGCGACATCCTTCGTTCGGAGGGGCACATGGTGGAAGCTTTAGAGCTGCCTTGCGTGTTCGGTGAAGCGGCGACAGTCCTGCTGGCAGCCATCGAATCCCTGACACCGGACGTCGTGGTGTGCGCTGGATTGGCGGGAGGGCGGGAAAGGGTCTCGCTGGAGCGTGTAGCCATCAATTGCGATGACGCCCGCATCCCGGATAACAAGGGCAAGCGGCCCATCGACGAGGAAGTGGTTCCTGGCGGCCCGGCAGCTTACTTCTCGACGCTGCCGATCAAAGCCGCCCTACGGAATCTTCAGATCGAAGGCATCAAGGGTGAGATCTCCCAGTCCGCGGGAACTTACGTCTGCAACCACGTGTTCTATGCACTGATGCATGCTCTCGCAACCAAGGACGGTGTCCGGGGAGGATTTGTCCATCTTCCCTACCTTCCGCAGCAGGTGTCCGTGGGGAGCGCGACGCCGTCCATGCCGCTCGAGGCCATGGCTGCCGGCATCGCAGTGGTGGTGCGGACGGCAGTTCAGGCCCCGGTGGATGGACCTAGGGCTTCAAGAGTTCCCATTCCACAGTGACGCTTGCCGCCACGGACGACTCGCCGGCCTCGATGGGAAGTGCTTCAGCAGCGGAGGCCCTGAGGAGTCCACCCATCGGAATGGGGGAGCCCGGCAGAGGTTGCTGGGAAATGGAAACCACCGGGCCCAGCCGGGCGGACGCCAAGGACGCGTACTGCTCCGCCCGCTGAAACGCGTCCTGCCACGCTGCTTCCTGCGCCTGGCTGGTGACCGGAGAGGTATCCGCAAATCCTTGCTCTATCCCGTTGATCCGGATCTCGTCCCCACCGGCGGCCACGGCCGCAGCAATGGTGGCACCCGCTTGCGATTGTGATCGGATGCCGACGCGCACATTAGTGGACGCTACATAGGCGGCGACCTTCTGTCCTTGCCCCTCCACCCACACCAGGTCTGCTCGAAGGTTCAAGCCGCTGGTGCGTAGATCCGCATCCTGCACGCCAGCCGCCCGCAAACTGGTGGCGACGGCGGCGGCCGCCTTACCGGCGTCGTCATATGCCTTGGATGCAGTCTCCCTCCGCGTCTCGACGCCCAGAGTCAGCGTCACCAGGTCCGGAACTGCCTTGGCGCTCGCCGTTCCCGTAACGGTAATCGTGCGTTTCATGCTTCGGCCTCGATTCGATGGTCAATGTAGCCGCCTGCTGCGAGTCCGGCCTGCCGCTCAAAGAAATTCCTCGACGCCGGATTGCCCGTGCGCAGCATCGACCAGCCGGCGGCGACACCGTAGAAAACGAGGAACGGCAACCCCAGGCAATAGGCGTACTGAGTGCTGTGCCGTTCCTCGTGGGCAAGGAGCAGCTCATTGCGTCCTGCCACGCCGTGGGCTGCACGGTAGAGGACGACGTTCCCCACGGTGAACGCTCCGGCGTGTGGAAGCTTCCATGCGTACCCTGCTGCTATCAGCAGCCCGCGGGGCCCACGCGAAATGCGTGATCGGGAGGCTCGCGCGACCATGAGCCCCAGCGGAGTGGTTAGGTTCAGGAAGTTTGCGACTTGCCTTAGTCGCTGCCCGGGAGTCATGAAGACATGCTAGACCCGTGGCGTATGGCACGGCAGGATCGGCGGGGATACGCTGTTCACGCACCGGGCGCGCCTGGTGCCGACGCACTCTAGGGGGAAGAGGGAAAATGAACGTCAAACGCGCCATCGGCGTCGTCGGTGTGATGATCGCAGTCATGGTGGCTCTGACCGGTTGCTTCAAGGTCAACATGGCGGTGAAGGTCAACAACGAAAAGAGCCTCGATTACGAGGTTGTCTACGCCATCCAAAAGTCGGTCTTGGGCGAGAGGTCCTTCGACGAATTCATGGAAACCAATGGCAACGGCAGTGAAGACATGGACATCCCCGAGGGCTCCACAGTCGTGGACTACGAGGACGATAAGTACAAAGGGAAGCGGATCAGCGCGGTTAATCTGGATCCGGCCAAGCTTGCCGAAGCATCGAGTTCGGAATCGCCGTTCGAGCTGAAGAGGGATGGGGACTTCTACGTCATCACCATGGGCGGAGTCACTGGCTCGGGCGGCAGCGATCCCTCCGCAGCCAGAATGGCCAAATCCATCTTCGACGAAGCAACCGTCAAATTCACGTTCCCGGGCAAGGTTGTTGAGGCAAAGGGGGCTGTGGTGGACGGCAATACGGCCACCTTCGACATGCTCGCCATCAACGAAACCACCGTCCAGGCAAAGGCTGAGGCCAGTCCCGGCGTTCCAATGTGGATCATATGGGTGCTCGTAGCCGTACTGGTGATTGCCGCAGCCTTGGTGCTCCTGTTCGTGTTGCTGCGCAGGAAGTCTGGCCAGCAGGCACTGGCGCCCGCAGGGGCGGCTCCATACAACCAGCCTCAGCAGGCCGGCCAGCAAGGATTCCAGCCGCCCCAGCAAAATTGGGCAGGGCAGGGTTACACGCCAGGGGCGCATCCCGTTCAGCCACAAGCGCCGCAGCATCCGCAGTGGCAGGCGGAAGAACCAAAGCCCGACGACGGCCAGGTGCCTCCTCCACCTGCCGCACCACCGACGTCGGGTACTTAGGGTGCTGACGGGAGTAAGCCGACGGGGTTAAGTTCCGCCTGTGAGCTTCAACTAGACTGAAGGGTAGTGTCTGCCGTCCGCGGTGAGCACTGCCCTTTCGTTTTGCAGGCCAGCCATGCCGGCCGCTCCCGACTCGTAGCTAAGAACAGTAGATGACTGACACTTTGCCAGGCGCTGCCATCCCGAATCCGCTGGATGAAGCCGCCATCAACGCCGCCGTTGAGGATGCGATCGCCGCGATTGCGGCCGCCTCCTCCCTCGAAGAACTCAAGGCTGTCCGCCTCGCCCACACCGGAGAGAAGTCGCCCCTGAGCCTGGCCAACCGTGAAATCGGTGGCCTCGCCAAGGAGCACAAGGCTGCCGCCGGAAAGCTCATGGGGTCCTCGCGCGGCCGGGTCAACCAAGCGCTCGCAGCGCGGACCGAAGTCCTGGAAGCCGAGAACGACGCCCGGATCCTGGTGGAGGAAACCGTTGATGTCACGGCTGCTCCGCGTCGACGCCGGGCCGGCGCGCGTCATCCTCTGTCTACTCTGCAGGACCGTGTTTCGGACATCTTCGTCGGCATGGGCTGGGAGATTGCCGAAGGCCCCGAGGTCGAGTCCGAGTGGTTCAACTTTGACGCCCTGAACTTCAAACCTGACCACCCGGCCCGTGAAATGCAGGATACGTTCTTCGTGGAGCCTCCGGAGGCGCATCTGCTGATGCGCACCCACACCTCACCTGTGCAGGTGCGTTCCATGCTGGAGCGCGAAGTCCCCATCTACGTGCTGTGCCCGGGCAAGGTGTTCCGCACGGATGAACTCGATGCAACACACACGCCTGTCTTCCACCAGTTCGAAGGCCTGGCGATCGACAAGAACCTGAGCATGGCCGACCTCCGTGGAACGCTCGAGCACTTCGCCCGCCAGATGTTTGGCGACGAAGCCTCGATTCGCCTGCGCCCGAACTACTTCCCGTTCACCGAGCCGTCTGCTGAGCTGGACATCTGGCACCCCGGCGCCAAGGGTGGTCCCCGCTGGATCGAATGGGGCGGCTGCGGCATGGTCAACCCCAATGTCCTCCGGGCTGCCGGCATCGATCCGGACGTCTATTCAGGTTTTGCCTTCGGCATGGGCATCGAGCGCACGCTCATGTTCCGCAACGAGGTCGGCGATATGCGCGACATGATCGAGGGCGATGTACGTTTCAGCGAGCACTTCGGGATGGAGATCTAACAGTGCGTATCCCACTTTCCTGGTTGCGTGAATTTGCGCAGGTTCCGGCCGATGCTACGGCCGAAGATGTCATGGCGGACCTGGTCAAGGTCGGTTTTGAAGAAGAAGAAGTCCACCGTCCCACGGATGAACTCACGGGTCCCATTGTGGTGGGCCAGGTGCTGAGCCTGGTCAAGGAACCGCAATCCAATGGCAAGACCATCAACTGGTGCCAGGTCCGTGTTGTCCCTGAAGGGCAGGACCAGACCCTGACTGGCGAGGGAATCGATCCTTCCGGCGTGCAGGGCATCATTTGTGGCGCCCATAACTTCGTGGAAGGCGACAAAGTTGTTGTCACGCTTCCCGGAGCTGTGCTGCCCGGCGACTTCCGGATTTCGGCACGGAAGACCTACGGTCACCTGTCTGCGGGCATGATCGCTTCCGTCCGCGAGCTGGGTATCGGCGATGACCACGATGGAATCCTGGTCCTCTCACGGATCGGGCTGGATCCGGAAATCGGCACGGACGCGATGCAACTCCTTGGTCTCTATGACCAGGCTGCAGAAATCAACGTCACGCCGGACCGCGGCTACGCCTTCTCCATTCGCGGTGTGGCACGCGAGTACGCACACGCCACCGGGACATCCTTCGTTGACCCGGCCTCCAAGGTCAACGCTCCGGCCAGCCTCCAAGGCGGGTACGGCGTCAAGCTCAACGACGACGCCCCCATCTACGGCAAGCCGGGCTGTGACCGCTTCGTGGCACGGACGGTGCGTGGCGTGGATGCTTCCCGTCCCACCCCGCCGTGGATGTCCGCACGTCTTCGCCTGGCCGGCGTTCGTTCCATCTCCCTGCCGGTTGATATCTCCAACTACGTCATGCTTGAACTCGGCCAGCCGAACCACTGCTACGACCTCGACAAACTTGCCGGCGACATCGTGGTTCGCCGCGCCGTTGCGGGGGAGAAGATCACCACGCTGGACGACAAAGAGCGCACGCTCGACGTCGAAGACCTGCTGATCACCGATGACTCCGGAGCCATCGGCATCGCCGGGGTCATGGGCGGTGCCCACACAGAGGTTTCAGATTCCACCACCAACATCCTGGTGGAAGCTGCTCACTTCGATGAAGTATCGATCGCCCGTTCGCGTCGTCGGCACAAGCTCCCGTCCGAGGCTTCCAAGCGTTTCGAGCGCGGCGTTGACTGGCACGTCGCCAATATCGCCGCCCAGCGCGTCGTGGACCTCTTGGTTGAACTCGCTGGTGGCACCGCCGACGAGACCGGCACCGACGTCGGAACCGCGCCTGACGCCGTCACCATCGAACTGCCGGCAGAGTTCGCTGCCGCCCGGATTGGGATCGACTTCACGGAAGAGCAAATCACCACGTCGCTGGTGGATCTTGGCGCTGCCGTGGAAAAGACTGCCACTGGTTATCTGGTAACAGCTCCAAGCTGGCGCAACGACCTCGACACCAAGGAAGACCTCTCCGAGGAAATTGCCCGCCTGGTTGGTTATGACAACATTCCGGCCACCTTGCCTGTGGCACCTCCCGGCCGTGGCCTGAGCCGCAGCCAACAGCAGAAGCGCCGCGTTGTGCAGGCACTGGCAGACGCCGGACTCACGGAAGTCCTGTCCTATCCGTTCGTCTCGAAGGCCGCCAATGACACCTTCGGTGTGCCTGAAGAGAGCGAAGAACGTGCGGCGTTGAAGCTGGCGAACCCCATCAGCGAGGAACACGGTTACCTCCGTACGTCCATCCTGCCGGGACTGATCGAGATTGCCCGCCGCAACCACTCCCGCGGCTTCCGTGACCTGGCACTCTACGAGGCCGGTTCGGTCTTCCTCCCCGGCGAGAGGCTCGGCACCGAATCCATCCCACCGCTGGGCGTCAAGCCTTCGGATGAGGTACTGGATGCACTGTACGACGGCGTCCCGCACCAGCCGCTGCACATCGCCGCTGTCTTGACTGGCCATGATTCGCCGGCGGCGGCAACGCACACGCCTCGTGCCTGGGACTGGGCCGATGCTTTGGATGTAGCCCGGCTCATCGCCGACGTTCTCGGCGTTGAACTTGTAGTCAGCCAGGGAAGCCACCAGGCGTATCACCCGGGACGTGCCGCCCAGCTCGCGCTGCGATCCGGCGACGTTGTGGGCTACGCCGGTGAGCTGCACCCGAAGCTCCTCGCAGCCCACGACATGCCTGCCCGCTCTGTGGCCCTCGAGGTCAACGTAGAGGCTCTTTTCGAAGCTGCTGCCGACGTCATTGTGGCCAAGCACATCTCCGGATTCCCCGTCGCGACGCAGGATGTCGCCTTGGTGGTTCCGCAGGACGTACCGGCTGACCACGTGCTTGCCGCGCTGCGTGAAGGTGCAGGCGAACTCCTTGAAGACGTCGCATTGTTCGATGTCTACGTTGGACCGGGCATTGAGGAAGGCAAGAAATCCTTGGCCTTCGGCCTTCGCTTCCGAGCCGCTGACCGTACGCTGACAGCCGATGAGGCTTCTGAAGCCCGGGCCGGTGCAGTAGCAGTTGCTGCCGAGCGCTTCGGAGCAGTCCAGCGATAACGCCTTCTTATACGACGAAATCCCCGGAACCTCCTGGTTCCGGGGATTTTTTCACTTGCCTGCCCAAGTAGCTGGATGCGGTCTCGGCGTTGACCGGTCCCTGAGCGGGGCGATTAGGGAAGCAGGAGGAGCTTTCCTGTGGTGAGACGCCCTTCAAGGTCCCGGTGCGCCTGGGCCGCTTCGGCCAGGGGGTAGGTAGCGCCGACGCGAACCGCCAGCGTACCGTTTGCTGCGGCCTCGAAGATCTCAGCTGAACGCCAACGCCGCTCGTGGACGTTCTGGACGAAATGGCCCATGGTGGGGCGGGTCAATGACAGGGACCCGCCGGAGTTCAGGCGTTGGGGATCGAACGGGGGGACCGGCCCTGACGCGGCGCCGAAGAGCACCATGGCACCCCTGATCCGCAGGCTTCGAAGGGAGTCGTCAAACGTATCCTTGCCCACGCCGTCGTACACCACGTTCACCCCCTCGTCGTCGGTAAGCTCGCGGACCTTGTCCGCGAAGCCTTCATAGCGAAGGACTTCGTCCGCGCCGGCGAGCTTGGAGAGGTCGGCCTTTTCGTCCGAAGAAACTGTGGTGATAACCCTGGCACCGCGGGCCTTCAGGAGCTGGGTCAGAAGCAGTCCCACGCCGCCGGCTCCTGCGTGCAGGAGCACCGTATGGCCGGGTTCCACGCGGAAGGACGAGTTCATGAGGTAGTGCGCGGTGATTCCCTGCAGCGGCAGGGCAGCCGCCGTATGGTCGTCGACTCCGGCCGGGACAGGGAGCGCCTTTGAAGCATCCACGACGGCGTATTCAGCGTAGGTTTTCGAAGCCTCCGCCGTGGCAATCCTGTCACCTACCGAGAAGTCCTCTACGCCCTCACCGATCGCTTCGATCGTTCCGGCGGCTTCCGCGCCGGGGGTGAACGGGTAGTCAACCTTGTAGGTGCCGCGGCGCTGGTAGGTCTCTATGAAATTGACCCCGGCAGCTGCGACCTTGATCAGCAGCTGCCCGGGACCTGGTGTGGGAGGCTCCACGGAGGCGTATTCGAGGACTTCAGGTCCTCCGGGCTGCTGGGCAACGATGGCGTGCGTCATGGTGGCTCCTTACTCCGGGACGGTCCTTCCGGTGCCCGGTTCCAGAACCCATCCTATGAAGGATGCCGCCCTTGGTTGTGGAGGCCTAGAAGCGTCCGTGCGTCGAAGCCACGGGGCAGTCGAAGCCGCGGCCAGCTGCCAGGCCTACGTCGTTGAGATAGCTGACTACTATCCCGTAGGACTGAATCAGCGTGGTTTCCGTGTAGGGGATGGAGTGCTTCGTGCAGAACTCGCGGACGATTCCTGCTGCCTTGTGAAGGTGGGGCCGGGCCATGTCAGGGAACAAGTGGTGTTCCACCTGCCGGTTCAGTCCGCCCAGCAGGAAGTCCATGAAGCGTCCGCCCGAGATATTGCGGGAGGTAAGGATCTGGCGGTTGAGGAAGTCGACGCGGCTGTCCTTGGGAAGGACGGGCATGCCCTTGTGGTTGGGGGCAAACGAAGCACCCATGTAGAAGCCGTACACCATGATCTGCACGCCGAGGAACGCAAAGGCCATACCGATGGGCAGGAAGGTGAATGCGAGGACCGGAAGAGCGGTGAGACGGGCCACCAGGATAGGCGTCTCCACCCAGCGGTGGCGGACCTTCTGCTTGCCGAAGACAAAGCGAAGTGAGTCGAATTGCAGGCTCAGGCCAAGGAGCGTGAGGAGCGGGAAGAAGAACCAGCCCTGCTTCTTGGTCAGGAAGGCCAGGCGTCCCTTGCGTTCGGCGGCTGCATCTTCATAGAAGACCAGCGCGTTGTTCCGGATGTCAGGGTCCTTGGAAATGACGTTGGGATGGTTGTGGTGGGCACCGTGCTTTTGCTCCCACCAGGAGTAGCTGATGCCTGCGACTCCTGTTGCCAGGAGGCGGGCTGACCAATCGTTCGCACGACGGGAAGCGAAGATCTGCTTGTGTCCGGCCTCGTGGGCCAGGAAGCTCAACTGTGTACAGAAGATACCCACGGCGGCTGCGATCAGGAGCTGGAACCAGGAATCACCCAAGAGGGCGAAGCCTGTCCAGGTGGCGGCCATGAGGATCATGAGGGCTACGAAGAGCCAGATGTAGAACCCGCTGCGCCGTTCGAGAAGACCGGCAGCTTTCACGCTCTTAAGGAGCTCCGAATAGCTTTGAACAACGGGGTTTGGCTGAATTGCGCGTGTCTTGGGGCGCTCAGCGGTGGACGTGGGTGCCATATATGTGCCCCGTATCGCTAACGGGCAACGCTGCAGCCGACGTTCGGACTGCACGGTCTGGATCACCCTCCACTAAGCATACGCTGTCGGCACTAACCTATGTGACGCCTTGCACTTGGCAGAAGACGGCATGCATAAATATCGGCAACCATGAATAGTTTTGCTGTACAGTGGAGCTATGACTATTTCTGTTGCCGTCTCCGGTGCCAGCGGCTACGCCGGGGGAGAAGTGCTGCGCCTGCTTGCAGGCCATCCGAACGTCACTATCGGTGCTATCACTGCGCACAGCAACGCCGGTTCCAGACTAGGGGAGTTGCAGCCGCATCTCCACGGTTTGGCCAGCCGGATTCTGGAAGACACCACTGTGGAGAACCTGTCCGGGCATGACGTCGTCTTCCTGGCACTCCCGCACGGCGCTTCTGCGGAGATCGCTGCCCAACTGCCGGAAGGCACGGTTGTCATCGACGCCGGGGCGGACCACCGCCTGCAGGATGCGGCTACGTGGGAAAAGTTTTACGGCTCCGCCCATGCCGGCACCTGGCCGTATGGGCTCCCTGAATTGCCGGGACAGCGCGACGCCCTCAAGGGTGCCAAGCGCATCGCCGTTCCCGGATGCTACCCGACGTCGGCCCTGCTCGCCTTGACCCCCGGGTTCGCCAATAATCTCCTCCTGACGGACGACGTCGTGATTGTCTCTGCGTCCGGTACTTCCGGTGCCGGCAAGGCCGCAAAGGTCAACCTGATCGGCTCCGAAGTCATGGGTTCCATGAGTCCTTACGGTGTTGGCGGCGGCCATCGGCACACGCCGGAAATCGAGCAGGGATTATCCAACGCTGCAGGGGAGCCGGTGACCGTCTCCTTTACTCCCACCTTGGCGCCGATGAGCCGTGGCATCCTCACCACGGCCACTGCAAAAGTTGGTCACGGCGTTACCTACGCGGAGCTGCGCCAAGCCTGGGCGGACTCCTACGACGACGAACCGTTCGTCCACCTCCTGCCGGAAGGCCACTGGCCCACTACGAAGTCGGTGCAGGGTTCCAACCATGCCGTCATGCAGGTGGCTTTTGACCAGCACGCGGGCCGTGTGATCGTGACGTGCGCCATCGACAACCTCACCAAGGGAACTGCCGGCGGAGCCGTGCAGTCCATGAATATTGCCCTCGGCCTGGACGAAACCGCCGGCCTGAACCTGCAGGGAGTTGCACCGTGACCATTACCGCACCCAAGGGATTCCGGGCTTCCGGCATCAAAGCGGGCATCAAGGCATCCGGCAACCCGGACTTGGCCCTTGTTGTGAACGACGGTCCGCAAAAGTCCGCTGCTGCTGTCTTCACCTCAAACCGTGTAGCCGCTGCACCCGTTCACTGGTCACGCCAGGTGGTCAGCGACGGACGCGTGGACGCCGTGATCCTTAATTCCGGTGGAGCCAACGCCTGCACTGGTCCGCAGGGATTCCAGAACACGCACGCCACGGCCGAGAAAGTGGCGGAAGTACTGGGAGTCTCAGCTTCCGACGTCGTGGTTTGCTCCACTGGCCTCATCGGTGAGCAACTGCCCATGGACAAGATCCTTCCGGGCGTTGAAGCCGCATTCGGCGAGCTTTCGGCAGACGGCGGTTCGGCTGCTGCAACAGCCATCATGACTACGGACAGCGTCTCCAAGGAAGCTGTCTTCACGGGAACTGATGCTGAGGGCAAGCAATTCACCGTTGGCGGCATCGCCAAGGGTGCCGGCATGCTGGCCCCCGGCCTGGCAACGATGCTGGTTGTCCTCACTACTGACGCCCAGGTACCGTCGGACGAGCTCGACGTCGTCCTCCGCGATGCCACGCGGGTCACCTTTGACCGCGCGGACTCTGACGGCTGCATGTCCACCAACGACACCGTGGTGTTGCTGGCATCCGGCGCCTCGGAGGCTTTGCCCTCAGCGGAGCAGCTGAGCGAGGCCATCACGAAGGTCTGCGCGGAGTTGGCACGTAAGCTCATTGGCGACGCCGAAGGTGCCAGCCACGATATCGCTATCCGTACCTTCAACGCAGCCAGCGAACGCGACGCCGAGATCGTTAGCCGTGCCGTTGCACGTTCCAACCTCTTCAAAGCCGCCATTTTCGGCAAGGACCCCAACTGGGGGCGGGTGCTGTCCGCAGTGGGCACCACGGATGCCGTGTTCGAGCCGGACCAGCTCAACGTGTCCATGAACGGCGTGCAGATCTGCCGCAACGGCAGCATCGGCGAGGACCGTAACCTGGTTGACCTGGAACCGCGTGAAGTGCACGTCGACATCGACCTTCAGGCCGGCGACGCCGAGGCAACCATCTGGACCAATGACCTCACGCACGACTACGTGCATGAGAACAGTGCATACTCGAGCTGAGCGGATGACTATGACTGCGCACACCCGGGAAACCACATCCATGTCTGACGCCCAGGACAAAGCGGGAACCCTCATCGAGGCCCTGCCCTGGATCCAGCGCTTCGCCGGAACCACGATGGTCATCAAATACGGCGGCAATGCCATGGTCAACGATGATCTCCGCCGTGCCTTCGCCGAGGACATCGTGTTCCTCCACCACGTGGGCATCCACCCTGTGGTGGTCCACGGCGGCGGCCCCCAGATCAACTCCATGCTGGGCAGGCTTGGCATCGAGTCCGAGTTCAAGGGTGGACTGCGCGTCACCACTCCGGAAGCCATGGACGTGGTGCGCATGGTCCTCACCGGTCAGGTGGGACGCGAACTGGTGGGCTTGATCAATTCCCATGGTCCGTACGCTGTTGGTATGTCCGGCGAGGATGGCGGCCTGTTGCGCGCAGTCCGCACGGGCACGGTGGTGGACGGCGAGGAAGTCGACCTCGGCCTAGTGGGCGAAGTTGTAGGCGTGGACCCCGCCGGGATCAAGGACATCCTCGACGCCGGCCGCATCCCTGTGATCTCGACGGTCGCCCCGGAAATCCTCGACGACGGCAACGGTTCCGGTCCCACTACCGGCCAGGTCCTGAACGTCAACGCGGACACAGCGGCCGCAGCTGTTGCATCGGCGCTGGGCGCTACGAAACTCGTCATCCTGACCGACGTCGAGGGCCTCTATGCGAACTGGCCGGACAAATCGTCATTGATCTCATCGCTGACGGCGACCGAACTCCGCGAAATGCTGCCCAGGCTCGAGTCGGGCATGATCCCCAAGATGGCTGCGTGCCTGAAGGCTATCGACGAAGGCGTGGAACGCGCGCACATCGTGGATGGCCGGCTGCCGCATTCAATGCTGCTGGAAACCTTTACGACCGCGGGCATTGGCACGCAGGTTGTTCCTGACGAGGAAGTGACCGCATGACCGCTAACGAAGCAGAACTGGTGGAAACCCCGGCAGACGCCATCACCGGCCACAGCTCAGGCGCCGACTGGCTGGCCCGCTACAACTCGTCGTTGATGGGTGTCTTCGGCACCCCACTGCGGGTCCTGGTCCGCGGCGCGGGGTGCCTCGTGTGGGACGCCGACGGCAAGGAATACCTGGATCTCCTCGGTGGCATCGCCGTGAACGCGCTGGGCCACGCCCACCCCTTCGTCACCTCGGTGATCTCCAGCCAGCTCGCCACGCTGGGACACGTCTCCAACTTCTTCACGAGCCCCACGCAGATCGCGTTGGCCGAAAAGCTCCTGGCCATCACCAATGCTCCCGCGGGTTCCAAGGTTTTCTTTGCCAACTCCGGCACGGAAGCCAACGAGGCAGCGTTCAAGCTGGCCCGCCGGAACAGCGACGCCAAACGCACCAAGATCATCGCCCTTGAAGGCGCTTTCCATGGCCGCACCATGGGCGCCCTCGCGCTCACGGCCAAGGAAGCCTACCGGGCACCGTTCGAGCCCCTGCCCGGCGGCGTGGTCCATATCCCGTTCGGTGACATTGAAGCGCTGCGCTCCGCCGTCGACGAATCCACAGCAGCCGTCTTCCTGGAACCAATCCAAGGTGAAGCGGGCGTCCGGCCGCTGAGCGCCGAATACCTGCAGGCAGCCCGCGAAGCCACCACGGCGGCTGGCGCCCTGTTGATTTTGGACGAGGTCCAGACCGGCATCGGCCGCACCGGCAAGTGGCTGGCCAGCGAGGACGCCGGAATTGTTCCGGACGCCATTACCCTCGCCAAGGGCCTGGGTGGCGGCTTCCCGATAGGAGCCCTCCTCACGTTTGGAAGTGCGACGTCGGCCCTGCTCACCGCCGGGCAGCACGGAACCACTTTCGGCGGAAACCCGGTGGCCACGGCTGCTGCCCTTGCCACGCTGCACGCCATCGAGAGCCAGGGCGTGCTGCAGAACGTGCAGTCTGTGGGGGAGTACCTGCGTGCCGGAATTTCCGCCGTCGAAGGTGTTGCCGAAGTCCGCGGAGAGGGCTTGCTGATAGGCATCGACCTGACAGCCGACATTGCCCCGGCAATGGTCACGGCCGCTTTGGACGCCGGGTTCATCATCAACAGCCCCGGCCCGCGGACCATCCGTCTGGCACCACCACTCATCCTGACCACCGAACAGGCTGACCGGTTCCTTGCCGCCCTCCCTTCCTTGATCGCAACGGCTACCGCCACCACCGCTAAGGACGCACAGTGACAACTTCCACCAGCACCCGGCACTTCCTGAAGGACACCGACCTGAGCCCTGCTGAGCAGGCTGAGGTCCTTGAACTGGCTGTCCGCATGAAGGCGGCGCCGTACAGCGTCCAACCCTTTGCCGCCGAAGGCAACGGCCGCAAGACCGTGGCTGTCATCTTCGACAAGACCTCCACCCGCACCCGTGTTTCCTTCGCCACCGGCATTGCCGACATGGGCGGCAACGCGCTCATCATCAATCCCGGTGAAGCGCAGATCGGCCACAAGGAATCCGTGGAGGACACTGCCAAGGTATTGGAGCGCATGGTCTCCACCATCGTGTGGCGTACCGGGGCCCACTCCGGTCTGGTGGCCATGGCCGAAAACTCCAAAGTGCCCGTCATCAACGCCCTGTGCGACGATTACCACCCCTGCCAGCTCCTGGCCGACCTCCTGACGGTCAAGGAACACAAGGGCGAGCTGGCCGGATTGACCATGGCCTACCTCGGTGACGCCGCCAACAACATGGCCAACTCCTACCTGCTTGCCGGCGTGACCGCAGGGATGCACGTCCGCATTTCCGGCCCCGAAGGCTACCTGCCGGCAGCCGACATCGTCGCCGCTGCAGAAGAGCGCGCCGCTGAGACCCGCGGCTCGGTGCTGATCACCAGCGACGCGGCCGAGGCCCTCAAGGGCGCCGACGTCGTGGCCACGGATACCTGGGTGTCCATGGGCCAGGAAGCCGAGAAGGAAGCCCGGATGCAGTTGTTCCGCGACTACTCCGTGGACGAGGCCGCCATGGCACAGGCCGCGCCCGACGCCGTGGTGCTTCACTGCCTCCCGGCTTACCGCGGTTATGAGATTTCGGCCGGCGTCATTGATGGCCCGCAGTCGATCGTCTGGGACGAGGCGGAGAACCGCCTCCACGCCCAGAAGGCCCTCATGGCCTGGCTGATGCACCGCTCCGGCCTGGCATTCGTTGACGGTCTTTCTCCAGTTGAGGGCACTGGGGAGAGCACGTTCTAGTGTCCACGAATCCGTCGGTTCCGGGCGCAAGCCCGGCCACCAAGACTGCCCGTCAGGCGCGTATCACCGCGATCCTGACGGGTGAGTCCGTGCGTTCCCAGGCAGAGCTTGCAGCTCTGCTGGCGGACGACGGCGTTCAGGTCACCCAAGCCACGCTGTCCCGCGACCTTGTGGAACTTGGCGCGGTAAGGGTTCGGGGCAAGGAAGGCGCCCTGGTCTACGCCGTTCCGGGGGAGGGCGGTGACCGCAATGCCAAGAGCGGCGTCACTCAGGAAATTCTGGACGCACGGCTTTCCCGGCTATGCGGAGAACTGCTCGTTACCGCGGAGGCATCGGGCAATATTGTGGTCCTGCGAACCCCTCCTGGGGCCGCGAACTTCCTGGCACTGGCCATCGACCACTCCGTCATGCCGTCGGTATTGGGTACGATCGCAGGCGACGACACTCTGCTGTTGGTTGCCAGGGATCCCGACGGCGGGGCGGAACTCGCGGCTCGTTTCCTGCAACTGGCCGAGGAAGCCGGACCCGGAAACTAACCGCCGTGGACGCGGCCCATGACTTTTACAGCATTGATTTCAAATGAACCAAGCAACAACAAAGGAGCACTCTCGTGACTGAGCGCATTGTTCTGGCCTACTCCGGTGGCCTTGATACGTCCGTAGCCATCGGCTGGATCGGTGAAGCCACCGGCGCCGAGGTCATCGCTGTGGCCGTCGACGTCGGACAGGGCGGCGAGTCCCTGGAGACCATCCGCCAGCGCGCCCTGGGTTGCGGCGCCGTCGAGGCTTACGTGGCCGACGCCCGCGATGAGTTCGCCAACGAATACGCCATGCCCACGCTGAAGGCCAACGCCCTCTACCAGGGCCACTACCCGCTGGTTTCGGCTATCTCGCGTCCGGTGATCGTGAAGCACCTGGTGAAGGCTGCCCGCGAATTTGGTGCCACCACCGTCGCTCACGGCTGCACGGGCAAGGGCAATGACCAGGTTCGCTTTGAAGTTGGCATCCAGACCCTCGGTCCGGACCTGAAGTGCATCGCACCGGTCCGCGACCTCGCCCTGACCCGCGACAAGGCCATCGCCTTCGCCGAGGAAAAGGGTCTGCCGATCGAGACCACCAAGAAGAACCCGTACTCGATCGACCAGAACGTCTGGGGACGCGCCGTCGAGACCGGCTACCTCGAGGACATCTGGAACGCCCCCACCAAGGACATCTACGACTACACCGCCACCCCGGAATTCCCGCCGGCTCCGGATGAGGTCACCATTTCCTTCCAGGCTGGCGTTCCGGTAGCCATCGACGGTGTCAAGGTCACCCCGCTGCAGGCCATCCAGGAACTCAACCGCCGTGCAGGCGCACAAGGCGTTGGCCGCATCGACGTCGTCGAGGACCGTCTGGTGGGCATCAAGTCCCGCGAAATTTACGAAGCTCCGGGTGCCATGGCGCTGATCACTGCGCACAAGCACCTAGAGGACATCACCATTGAGCGCGAGCAGGCCCGCTTCAAGGCCACGGTTGGCCAGCGCTGGGCAGAACTGGTTTACGACGGACAGTGGTTCTCCCCGCTGAAGCGTTCCTTGGACGCCTTCATCGAGGACACCCAGAAGTACGTCTCCGGTGACATCCGCATGGTTCTCCACGGCGGCCAGGCAATCGTCAACGGTCGACGCTCCGAGACCTCGCTCTACGACTTCGACCTCGCCACCTACGACACGGGCGACACCTTCGACCAGTCCATGGCGCGTGGCTTCATCGAGCTGTGGGGCATGTCCTCCAAGGTTGCCTCGGGCCGCGACCTCCGGGTTGCAGGCGAGTAATGACGTCGGCGACAAACGAAGGCGCATTGTGGGGCGGCCGGTTCGCCGGCGGCCCCGCCGATGCGCTGGCCGCACTGAGCAAGTCCACGCACTTTGACTGGCGGCTTGCCCGCTACGACATCGCTGGCTCCAAGGCTCACGCCCGCGTGCTGGCCAAGGCCGGACTGCTGGACGACGCCGAACTTGAAGGCATGCTTGCTGCCCTCACCCAGCTGGATGAGGACGTTGCCAGCGGCGCCTACCTGCCAGCAGAGAGTGACGAAGACGTTCACGGTTCGCTGGAACGTGGCCTGATCGAGCGTGCCGGAACACAGTTGGGCGGCAAGCTCCGTGCCGGCCGTTCCCGCAACGATCAAGTGGCAACGCTCGGCCGCATGTTCCTGCGCGATCACGCACGGATCATTGCCAGTGGGGTCCTTGCCACCATTGATGCCCTGGTGGACCAGGCCCAGGCACACCAAGGTGTGGCCATGCCTGGCCGGACGCACCTGCAGCACGCCCAGCCGGTATTGCTGAGCCATCACCTCCTTGCCCACGCGTGGGCATTGCTGCGTGATGTACAGCGCCTCCAGGACTGGGACAAGCGTGCGGGAGTTTCGCCGTACGGTTCGGGTGCCCTGGCGGGTTCGTCGTTGGGACTGGATCCCGAGGCCGTGGCAGCCGATTTGGGCTTCTTCTCGGCCGTCCACAACTCCATCGATGGCACCGCCTCCCGCGATGTCTTCGCCGAGTTCGCGTGGGTCTGCTCCATGATTGGCGTTGATCTTTCCCGGATATCCGAGGAAGTCATTTTCTGGGCAACCAAGGAATTCTCCTTCGTGACACTGCACGACTCGTACTCCACTGGGTCCTCGATCATGCCGCAGAAGAAGAACCCGGACGTTGCAGAGCTCGCGCGCGGCAAGGCAGGACGCCTCATCGGCAACCTGACCGGACTGCTGGCAACGCTCAAGGGCCTGCCTCTCGCGTACAACCGCGATCTGCAGGAGGACAAGGAACCGGTCTTCGACGCCGCCGACACCTTGGAGCTGCTGCTTCCGGCAGTGTCCGGCATGATCGCGACCCTCAAGTTCAACACCGAGCGCATGGAATCGCTGGCTCCCCAGGGCTTTGCGCTGGCCACGGACATCGCAGAGTGGCTCGTCCGCCAAGGCGTTCCCTTCCGTGAAGCACACGAGCTTTCAGGCGCCGCGGTCAAGCAGGCCGAAGGCCGTGGCGTTGAACTGTGGGACCTGACAGATGAAGAGTATTCAGCGATCTCGGAGCACTTGACTCCCGAGGTCCGCAGCGTGCTCAGCACCGAAGGTTCGCTCAACAGCCGCAACTCGCAGGGCGGAACTGCACCGGCCGCCGTCGAACGCCAATTGGTGGCGCTCAAGGCAGAACTGGACGCAGCGCGCAGCTACGCCGGCTAAACGCACCATCAATCCTGTGGGATGGCACATCACGTGCTGTCCCACAGGGCTTTAAGGGGTGCGTTAGCATGGCGCTATGACTCAGATCACCACTGGGGCGCTGCCCGAAGAGCTTCACAAAGCCGCCGACATCGTTACCCGCATCCTGACCAAACTGGACGAGCCCTCCGTGACCCAACCGTCGGAGCTCCCAGGTTGGACACGTGGCCACGTCCTTGCCCATATTGCCGGGATTTCTCGCGCCATGGCCCGCCAGCTCGAGTACGCTCGGCGCGGTGAGGCTGTGGAACTGTACGACGGCGGCATGGAGGGCCGTAACAAGGCCATCGAGCTGGCCGCCGGGCACAGCCTCGCGCAGCACACGGCAAGTGTTACCGCTGCGCTGGAGTCCGCACTCGCCGCGTTCGACGCCTTGGAACCGGACGACTGGGAAGCACGCATCAGCTACCGGAACGGAACCGTCCTCGACGGCGGTCTGGCGCTGTGGCGCGAACTTACCATCCACGCTTCGGACGTGGGCTTGGGCTACGGTCCGGAAACCTGGAGCCGCCCCTTCTGCGAGCACCTGTTCACTTTCCTCGAAGCGCGCGTTCCGGAGAAGTACAAATTTGTCTTGCAGCCCACGGGACTGCCCCAGCAGGTCATTGGCACCGGCAGTACATCGATTGCCATCACGGGCATGCTTACGGATATTGCTGCATGGCTCGCCGGCCGCGAACCGAGCCTGGGAAGCCTGCGAGCTACCGCGGCTGCCGACGGCGTCGACTTGCCCGACCTACTCCCATGGCCCGCAGGACTACCCGCAGCCCGCTAGGGCGATGCTCTCTCACTTCCTGCGCTGTTTTGCCGGTTCTTCTCTCACTTCCTGCGGCGTTTTGCCGGTTCTTCTTTCACTTCCCGACGTTTCAGGGAAAGAGTACGACGTCGGCTCGCGGCTGAAGCCGACGCGGGGTTATGGGGGAAGCCGGGTTATAGGAGAGGAAGGGAGCTACGAGTCGTTGTCCCTATGGAAATGTTCTCCCAGATCCTGAAGCGTTTTCGGCGACGCTCTCTCACTTCCAGCGGTGTTTTCCCGGTTCCTCTCTCACTTTCCGCGGTGTTTTCCAGGTCATCACCTTCGAAGGCAGAATCACATGAACGCCAGCACCCGAATCCACAGTTAAACGGACACTCCCTTCCAGGTTCCTTTCTCACTTGCTGCCGCGTTGGGGGTGTGAGAGAGGAATCGCGAAAAGGTGTTGGGGTGTGAGAGAGGAATCGCGAAAAGGTGTTGGGGTGTGAGAGAGGAACCGAGAAAAGGCGCCGCGATGTGCGAGAGGAATCGCGGAAGGGCGCCGGGATGTGCGAGAGGAAACGGGAGCTACGAATCTTTGGGCTTTGCTGCCGCCCGCCACAAGTGCATGGTGGCGTATGACCGCCAAGGGCTCACTTCCCCGAAGTCAGGGCTGAGGTCAGCGCCAGGCGGGAGTGCTCTCAACCCGTTGCGAACTGCCGCGTCATTAGCCAGGAAAACGTCCGGTGCTCCGAGTACCCGCATGGCGACGTACCCTACAGTCCATGGCCCAACTCCTGGCAGCGGCAGTAGCTTGCGCTCCAGCGCGGCAACGTCGTCGCCATAGCCAAACTCAAGGGCCCCCGTGGCCATAGCTGCGGCCGCAGCAATGACGGACTCGATGCGACGGCGGGGTCCCCGCAGCAGCTCGCGTCCGTGTTCGGCGATTTCAGCCGCCGTCGGAAACAGCCGTTCCAGCCCGGGCGAAGGCGCCCCCGCGAGGGAGCCAACGACGGACAACTGAGTCAGTGCCGTTCGAGCAGCAGCAACTGTTATTTGCTGACCAATCATTGCCCTGATGAGTAATTCCTGGGGGTCGACCGCACCCGGCACGCGAATTCCGGGAATCGTCTTAATGCGACCCGTGAGCCGAGGGTCCATGCCGAGGGCTTCGTCGATTGCCTGCGGGTCCGCGTCCAGGTCGAATAATCTCCGGACGCGGCTCAACAAGGCAGGAAGATCGTGCAGGTCCACGGCAGTGGCCGTCAATTGCAACGGCTTGCCCGGCGTCGAGGGGTTGTACACCACGAAGAAGGAGGCGGTGCTTCGGGGGAGGCGGAGCGTTCGGCCGTAGCTTCTGGTTCCGTCGGCCTCCGTACGTGCCACTTCAATTCCCGGCACCGCACGGACTGCCAGGAAGTCGAAGATGCCTGGATCAAATGGTTCCCGGTAAGGCAGATTAAGCGTCAGCGCAGTCGGCGCGGCAGCACCCCGGCGAACTCCCGATCTCGCACCTGTGGCGCGCAACGCCGTCGGCGTCATCGCGAACACCTCACCAATGGTGTCGTTGAATTGCCGCACGCTGTTGAAGCCGGAAGCGAAGGCGACGTCGGCGAGGAGCATGTCTGTGGAGACCAGCAGTGTCCTGGCAGTCTGGGCCCTGCTTGCCCGCGCCAGCGAGAGGGGACCGGCGCCGAGTTCGTGGCTGAGGATCCTGTTGAGCTGGCGCGCCGAGTAGCCCAGACGGTGCGCCAGGCCGTCGACCCCCTCGCGTGTGATAACGCCGTCGTTGATCAAACGCATTGCACGGCCGGCAACGTCAGATCGGATGTTCCAGGCCGGTGTTCCGGGCACGGCCTCGGGAAGGCATCGCTTGCAAGCGCGGTACCCGGCTTCGTGGGCAGCGGCCGAGGTCTCGTAGAACGTGACGTTCTCGGCCTTCGGCGTCCGGGCGGGGCAGGACGGCCGACAGTAGATACCCGTCGAACTGACGGCTGTGAAGAATTGTCCGTCGAAGCGGGTGTCGCGGGCGTCAATTGCCCGGTAGCGCTGCCAGAAGTCCATACATTCATCCTGTCAGGAGTCCACGTCCGCTGCTAGCGGAAATCGGACATGGCCGTTCCACGATTTTTGCTAGGGTCTGGGCATGAGCTCGTCCATGGAGAAGGGAGTCACCGATCCCGAAAAAGTACGCAAGTTCCTCGAGGGCGACCCCCGTCTCATCGCTCCACTGATCCTCGGCGCGGTGCTCACCCACCACTCCGAGGCTGGACCTGTCGCGGTGAGACTCACGGAAGTGGAGGCGTATATGGGCCCCCGCGATTCCGAACACCCCGATCCTGGATCGCACACTTTCGGCGGACCAACTGCCCGTAACGCGCCCATGTTCGGACCGCCGGGGTTCCTGTACGTCTACTTCACTTACGGAATGCACTACTGCGCCAATATCGTCTGCGGTCCCGGAGGCTCGCCGTCGGCGTTGCTTCTGCGGGCCGGGGAGATTGTCGAAGGGGAGGGGCTCGCCACCCTACGTAGGCCTGCCTCCAAAGCCCACAAAGATTTGGCAAGTGGACCGGCGCGGCTCGCCTCGGCACTGGGACTTACGACGGCGGACACCGGCCGTGACGCGCTCGCGTCACCGTTCAGCCTGTGGTTGCCTGGGACGCCGGCGGCGGCAGTGGCCAGCGGACCGCGGGTTGGAGTGGCTGGGCCAGGTGGAAGTACCGACTATCCCTGGCGTTTCTGGATCGAAGATGACCCGACGGTTTCACGGTACAAAGCGGCGCGGCCTCGCAACCGGGCCTGAACAGAGCAACCGGGCCTGACTTGGGACGCTGGTCCGCGATATGGCCCGCACCCCACATGTTTACCAAAATCGCTGTAGAATGGTAGGTCTGTCTTTTGCGATAGGGGTTACGGTTCGATGCACGACGCTGATTTGGTCCACGAGCAGGAATACGTTGCCGGGCTGTACGCCCGGCTCGATGAGCTGCGCGCAGAAAAGCGCGCCCAGCTGGCGCAGGTGCGCAAGGCCGGTGCAGTGGGAACCATGCAAAACGTTTCGGAACGTGACGCGTTCGCCGCACTGTACGAGGACCGCCTTGCCCAGCTCGACGCCGTCGATGACCGTCTGGTTTTCGGCCGCCTGGACCTGGACTCAGGTGAGGCTCAGTACATTGGCCGCATCGGGCTGTCTACGGCCGATCTCCAGCGGCTCATGGTTGACTGGCGCGCCCCCGAAGCCGGCCACTTCTACCAGGCCACCGCGTTCGACCGCCAAGGTGTGCGCCGCCGTCGGCACCTGATCTTGCAAGGCCGCGACGTGAAGGCGATCGAGGACGATGTCCTGGATGCCGGGATGCTCGCGGACAACGATTCCCTGCAAGGCGAGGGCGCACTCCTTGCGGCCCTGAATTCCAAGCGCACGGGCCGCATGTCGGACATCGTGGGAACCATCCAGTCCGAGCAGGACAGGATCATCCGGTCCTCGATCTCGGGCGCGCTCGTTGTGCAGGGAGGTCCGGGCACTGGTAAGACCGCAGTGGCACTGCACCGCGCGGCCTACCTCCTTTACACGCACCGTGATCGCCTCAAGAGTGCCGGCGTGCTGCTGGTGGGACCGTCGTCGTCCTTTATGCACTACATCGAGCGTGTGCTGCCCTCGCTCGGCGAGACCGGCGTCGTCATGGCCAGTCTTGGCCGACTCATGCCCGGAATTCACGCTGTTCCCGAGGAAGATCCTGACGTCGCTGCGCTCAAGGGCAAGCTCGACATGGCCACGGTGGTGGCCAACGCTGTAGCAAACCGGCAGCGTACCCCAGCAGAAGATCGCATTCTCGAAGTGGATTCCCGCAAGTTGACGCTGACCGTCCGCCAGGTCCGCCGCGCACGGGAAAAGGCCCGGGCCACCGGCAAACCCCACAACGAAGCCCGGCTGACGTTCGTCAAGATCCTCCTCCGTGAGCTCACGGAGCAACTAACGGACCTCGTCGAGGAATCGAACATCGGCAATAACGCCGATCGCGCCTACCTCGCCGAAGACGTCCGGTCTGCCCGGGACGTCCGTATCGCATTGAACCTGTGCTGGATGCCGATGACACCGGAGAAGCTGATCTCCGAGCTCTTCAGCAAGCCCGCCATCCTCGAAGCCTGTACACCGCACCTCACACCGGAACAGCGATCCCTCCTGCAACGGCCAGCAGATGCTCCCTGGACCGAGGCGGATGTGCCGCTCCTGGACGAAGCTGCCGAGCTGCTCGGTGAGCTGGATCCTGCCGCGGGCAGGGGATTGGCCCAGCAGGAAGCCGACCGCGCCCGCGATCTCGCCAACGCCAAGCAGACCCTGGCCAACATGGAAGCCATGGGCGTGGATGTCCTGGTAAGCGCCGAAGAACTGGCAGACCAGAACCAGGAACGTGAGAACCGGCTCACCGCAGCCGAGCGTGCCACGAGCGACCGTTCTTGGGCTTTCGGCCACATCGTGGTTGATGAGGCGCAGGAACTTTCGGCCATGCAGTGGCGGCTCCTCGTTCGGCGCTGCCCCCTGAAGTCCTTCACGATCGTGGGGGACATCGCCCAGACGAGTGCCGCGGCTGGTGCCAATTCGTGGCAAAGCGCGCTGGCGCCGTCGTTCGGTGACCGCTGGCAGCTTGAAGAACTCACCGTCAACTACCGCACGCCATCTCAGATCGCGGAGGCCGCTGTCCGGATGGCCAACCGCGCGGGCCTTGTGGTCTCCGCCCCCAAGGCGGTTCGCGAAGGCAAATGGTCACCCATCGTGGACCGAGTCGAAGCGGACGGCATCGTTGCGCGCCTGGTCGAGGTCCTGCCGGAGGAAGTCGAAGCGATCGACGGCGGCTTGCTCGCTGTGATTGCCGACGGGCCGCTGCTGCCCGAGGCGGCTGCGGCACTTCGTGGGATTTATGGCCGTCGTATCGGCACTGGAGCCGGAAGCTACGAGCAGGACATCGTGGTCATCAGTCCCAAGGAAGCGAAGGGCCTGGAATTTGATGGCGTCATCGTCCTGGAACCGGCAGCAATGCTCAACCATGAGCACGGCAAGGTGGGTGACCTCTACGTTGCTATGACCCGACCCACCCAGCGGCTCAGGCTCATCGCCGCGGCGCCGCTCCCTGCCGGCATCGAACGCTAGGAAAAGCCGGCTCAACAATCCTGCTAACTTAGATCTCGTGTCACACGTAAACAACATCGAGTCCCAGCACAACGATCCCGCCTTTGCCAACATCTGGCAGGAGCTCAAATGGCGCGGCCTTGTCCACGTTTCCACCGATGAAACGGAACTGGAAAAGCTGCTCGCCGGGGACCCGATCACGTATTACTGTGGCTTTGATCCCACCGCCCCGTCGCTTCACCTGGGCAACTTGGTGCAGCTCCTTCTCATGCGTCGCTTGCAGCTGGCCGGCCACAAGCCGCTCGGCCTGGTTGGCGGATCCACGGGCCTGATCGGCGATCCACGTCCGACGGCGGAACGCACCTTGAACACGAAGGACACCGTTGCGGAGTGGGTCGGCTACCTTCAGGGCCAGGTTCGCCGTTTCCTCAGCTTTGAGGGCGACAACGCGGCGCGCATGGTCAACAACCTGGACTGGACTGCCCCGCTGAGCGCCATCGACTTCCTGCGTGAAATCGGCAAGCACTTCCGGGTGGGCACCATGCTGCGCAAGGATGCTGTCGCGTCGCGGTTGAGCTCCGACGAGGGCATCAGCTACACCGAGTTCAGCTACCAGATCCTGCAGGGCATGGACTACCTCCAGCTGTTCCGCGACTACGGCTGCGCGCTGCAGACCGGCGGGTCGGACCAGTGGGGCAACCTCACCAGCGGCACCGAACTCATCCGCAAGGTGGAGGGCAAGAGCGTCCATGCTCTGGGTACGCCTCTCATCACCAACTCGGACGGCACTAAGTTCGGCAAGAGCGAGGGCAACGCCATTTGGCTGGACCCCGAAATGTGCAGTCCGTACGCGTTCTACCAGTTCTGGCTGAACACGGCCGATGCCGATGTTGTCGACCGGCTGAAGGTCTTCACGTTCCTGTCGCGGGCAGAAATTGAAGAGCTTGGCCAGTCTGTTGCCGAGCGCCCTTTTGCACGCGAAGGCCAGAAGAAGCTTGCGTTCGAGGTCACCTCACTGGTCCATGGCATCGACGCAACCGAAAAGGTCATCGCCGCTTCCGCAGCTCTATTCGGCAACGGCGACCTCACCGTTCTGGACGAGCGCACCCTGGAATCAGCGACGGCGGAACTTCCGTCAGCGAAAATCGGCGCCGATGGTCTCGGAATCATTGACTTGCTCGTTGCCTCCGGTTTGTCCGACAGCAAGTCGGCAGCACGCCGCACCGTAGGGGAAGGCGGCGCCTACGTGAACAACACGAAGGTGTCCGATCCCGACGCCGTCATCGCCCAGGACGAGCTCCTTCATGGCCGGTACCTGCTCCTTCGACGCGGCAAGAAGAACCTGGCGACCATTGAGGTTTCAGCCTAATTTTCCCGATCATCGCTCTACCTGAAAGGGCCGGCAACCGTTATGGTTGCCGGCCTTTTCTGCGTTTAAGCGGTGATTTGCTGGGGAAAGTTGCTCGCTCACTTCCCGCCGCGTTTGGGCCGGTTGCTCGCTCACATCGTCGTTGTTCTCGAGCATCCTTCTCTCACATCGCGACGGGTTCTGGGGTTTGTTGTCTCAGGTTCTGTCGGGATGGGGCGGGGGGCAGGGTTCGACGGCGGTGGCTGGGTTTGGTGTTTGGCGGGCGGGGTGATGGGGTTTGGTTGGTGTGACGGGCTTCACGGAAAGTTGTTTTGGTGGTTTTGGGTTGGTTTTGGGTCTTGGGTGGGGGTGTTTGGCGTGTGTTTGCGGGGTTTTGGGTGGTGTGGGGGTGGATTTGTGTCGGGGCTTGTGGGCGTGTAATGTCTTCTGAGTCGCCGCGAGTGAGACAGCCTGGTGCTGGGAACCGCGGGGGCCGACCCCCTTTGATAACAGCCTGGAATATGGTCCGCTTTTGAGCGTGCCTGTGATGGTGGGGCCGGGGACTGGATCGGTAATTGCGGAAACGTTGATTTGCAAAGATCTGGTTGTTCGGGTAAGTTTGAAAAGTTGCTCCGGAGCGATTCTGAGGCCCTTTGGGTTTTGGTTGGTACTGCTCTGGAATAGTGACCTGTTGTTTGAGAACTCAATAGTGTGCCAAGTTTGTTGATGCCGATTGTTTTTTGATTGGTTGAAATTATGGCCGGGCCGTTGCGCACCCCCGTGTGTGGTGGTCTGGTTTTCAGCTGGTTTCGAATTTTGTGCAGCCGCGTTCTTGCCGTTATTTCCGGTGGGTGTGGTTGTGTCTGTTTGATTTTTTGTTTTCAACGGAGAGTTTGATCCTGGCTCAGGATGAACGCTGGCGGCGTGCTTAACACATGCAAGTCGAACGATGATCCCTAGCTTGCTGGGGGGATTAGTGGCGAACGGGTGAGTAACACGTGAGTAACCTGCCCTTGACTCTGGGATAAGCCTGGGAAACTGGGTCTAATACCGGATATGACCATCTGGCGCATGTCATGGTGGTGGAAAGCTTTTGTGGTTTTGGATGGACTCGCGGCCTATCAGCTTGTTGGTGGGGTAATGGCCTACCAAGGCGACGACGGGTAGCCGGCCTGAGAGGGTGACCGGCCACACTGGGACTGAGACACGGCCCAGACTCCTACGGGAGGCAGCAGTGGGGAATATTGCACAATGGGCGAAAGCCTGATGCAGCGACGCCGCGTGAGGGATGACGGCCTTCGGGTTGTAAACCTCTTTCAGTAGGGAAGAAGCGAAAGTGACGGTACCTGCAGAAGAAGCGCCGGCTAACTACGTGCCAGCAGCCGCGGTAATACGTAGGGCGCAAGCGTTATCCGGAATTATTGGGCGTAAAGAGCTCGTAGGCGGTTTGTCGCGTCTGCTGTGAAAGACCGGGGCTCAACTCCGGTTCTGCAGTGGGTACGGGCAGACTAGAGTGCAGTAGGGGAGACTGGAATTCCTGGTGTAGCGGTGAAATGCGCAGATATCAGGAGGAACACCGATGGCGAAGGCAGGTCTCTGGGCTGTAACTGACGCTGAGGAGCGAAAGCATGGGGAGCGAACAGGATTAGATACCCTGGTAGTCCATGCCGTAAACGTTGGGCACTAGGTGTGGGGGACATTCCACGTTTTCCGCGCCGTAGCTAACGCATTAAGTGCCCCGCCTGGGGAGTACGGCCGCAAGGCTAAAACTCAAAGGAATTGACGGGGGCCCGCACAAGCGGCGGAGCATGCGGATTAATTCGATGCAACGCGAAGAACCTTACCAAGGCTTGACATGAACCGGAAAGACCTGGAAACAGGTGCCCCGCTTGCGGTCGGTTTACAGGTGGTGCATGGTTGTCGTCAGCTCGTGTCGTGAGATGTTGGGTTAAGTCCCGCAACGAGCGCAACCCTCGTTCTATGTTGCCAGCGGTTCGGCCGGGGACTCATAGGAGACTGCCGGGGTCAACTCGGAGGAAGGTGGGGACGACGTCAAATCATCATGCCCCTTATGTCTTGGGCTTCACGCATGCTACAATGGCCGGTACAAAGGGTTGCGATACTGTGAGGTGGAGCTAATCCCAAAAAGCCGGTCTCAGTTCGGATTGGGGTCTGCAACTCGACCCCATGAAGTCGGAGTCGCTAGTAATCGCAGATCAGCAACGCTGCGGTGAATACGTTCCCGGGCCTTGTACACACCGCCCGTCAAGTCACGAAAGTTGGTAACACCCGAAGCCGGTGGCCTAACCCTTGTGGGGGGAGCCGTCGAAGGTGGGACCGGCGATTGGGACTAAGTCGTAACAAGGTAGCCGTACCGGAAGGTGCGGCTGGATCACCTCCTTTCTAAGGAGCTGCTAACAACTTGCTGTTGCCCTGCATGGGGTGGTGGTGGTTGTCAGTGTTGCCCATTGCGCAGGCGTTTGTTCTGCGGTGGGTGCTCATGGGTGGAATATCAACAAATCAAAGTTTTTTTGGCATGGCCTTGCTGGTTGTGTCCTGGTGTTAGTACGGTGCTGCTGCTTCCCCTGTGGGGGTGTGGTGGTGCTGGGAACGTGCCGGGGCGTGGTTGTAGGGGGTTGTGTTTGGCGCACTGTTGGGTCCTGAGGCAACAGGACCTTTTTGCAGCAATGCAGGGGGGCACTTCTGGTGTTTCTTTTGTTCCTGCTTCTGTCCTTTCACTGCCGTGGTCGGCCCCGCCTTTGGGTGTGGGTTGTGGTGGTGGGGGTGGTTGACGGGGTTGTTGTTTGAGAACTACATAGTGGACGCGAGCATCTAGGACACACACGCATTTGTGTGTGTGTTCTTACAGCAATTTCTTATGAATGAACCTGGCCCTTGTGGTCGTGGTTCTCTCGAATAGATGATGCATGACTGAACGTATGTTTGGTTTGTGTGTGGTCAAGTTTTTAAGGGCACACGGTGGATGCCTTGGCATTAGGAGCCGAAGAAGGACGTAGGAATCTGCGATAAGCCTGGGGGAGTTGATAACCGAGCGTTGATCCCAGGATGTCCGAATGGGGAAACCCCGCACAACGCCGCAGGGTGATTGTGTGACCCGCATCTGAACACATAGGGTGCGTGGGGGGAACGCGGGGAAGTGAAACATCTCAGTACCCGCAGGAAGAGAAAACAAGAGTGATTCCGTTAGTAGTGGCGAGCGAACGCGGATCAGGCTAAACCGTTTCATGTGTGATAGCCGGCGGGCGTTGCATGGGCGGGGTTGTGGGACTTTCCGTACTGGTTCTGCCGGACCGGTGGGGTGTGTAGTGCAGGCATAGGTGAACGGTCTTGAAAGGCCGGCCAGAGAGGGTGTGAGCCCCGTAACCGTAATGTTGTGTGCCGCCTGGAGAGGATCCCAAGTAGCACGGGGCCCGAGAAATCCCGTGCGAATCTGTCAGGACCACCTGATAAGCCTAAATACTTCCTAATGACCGATAGCGGACCAGTACCGTGAGGGAAAGGTGAAAAGTACCCCGGGAGGGGAGTGAAACAGTACCTGAAACCGTGTGCTTACAATCCGTCGGAGCCAGTCTGATTCTGGTGACGGCGTGCCTTTTGAAGAATGAGCCTGCGAGTTAGTGTTACGTCGCGAGGTTAACCCGTGTGGGGTAGCCGTAGCGAAAGCGAGTCTGAACAGGGCGAGTGTAGTGGCGTGATCTAGACCCGAAGCGGAGTGATCTACCCATGGCCAGGTTGAAGCGACGGTAAGACGTCGTGGAGGACCGAACCCACTTCAGTTGAAAATGGAGGGGATGAGCTGTGGGTAGGGGTGAAAGGCCAATCAAACTCCGTGATAGCTGGTTCTCCCCGAAATGCATTTAGGTGCAGCGTTGCGTGTTTCTTGCCGGAGGTAGAGCTACTGGATGGCCGATGGGCCCTACAAGGTTACTGACGTCAGCCAAACTCCGAATGCCGGTAAGTGAGAGCGCAGCAGTGAGACTGTGGGGGATAAGCTTCATAGTCGAGAGGGAAACAGCCCAGACCACCAACTAAGGCCCCTAAGCGTGTGCTAAGTGGGAAAGGATGTGGAGTTGCGAAGACAACCAGGAGGTTGGCTTAGAAGCAGCCATCCTTGAAAGAGTGCGTAATAGCTCACTGGTCAAGTGATTCCGCGCCGACAATGTAGCGGGGCTCAAGTACACCGCCGAAGTTGTGGATTTCACACGGTACCCTAGCCTTCGTGGTTCAGGGGTGTGGAGTGGTAGGGGAGCGTCGTGTGGGCAGTGAAGTCGCGGTGGAAACCAGCGGTGGAGCCTACACGAGTGAGAATGCAGGCATGAGTAGCGAAAGACGGGTGAGAAACCCGTCCGCCGAATGATCAAGGGTTCCAGGGTCAAGCTAATCTGCCCTGGGTAAGTCGGGACCTAAGGCGAGGCCGACAGGCGTAGTCGATGGACAACGGGTTGATATTCCCGTACCGGCGAAAAACCGCCCATGCCAAGCGGGGGATACTAACCGCCCGGAGCCTGCCCGCCCACCCTTGTGGTGTGTGGGTTTTGGCCGAGCGCGGGACCTGATCCCGGGAGGTAAGCGTATTAACAGGTGTGACGCAGGAAGGTAGCCGGGCCGGGCGATGGTTGCCCCGGTCCAAGGATGTAGGGTCAGGGATAGGCAAATCCGTTCCTGTGTGCTTCGAGCACGATCCTGAGATCTGATGGGACTCCCGTTTGGGGGGATCCGGTGATCCTATGCTGCCAAGAAAAGCATCGACGCGAGGTTTTAGCCGCCCGTACCCCAAACCGACACAGGTGATCAGGTAGAGAATACCAAGGCGATCGAGAGAATTATGGTTAAGGAACTCGGCAAAATGCCCCCGTAACTTCGGGAGAAGGGGGGCCTGCCCCGTGATGGAGACGTGCTCTCCGTGAGCGGGTGTGGGCCGCAGAGACCAGGGGGAAGCGACTGTTTACTAAAAACACAGGTCCGTGCGAAGTCGCAAGACGATGTATACGGACTGACTCCTGCCCGGTGCTGGAAGGTTAAGAGGACCGGTTAGCCCCTTTGCGGGCGAAGCTGAGAATTTAAGCCCCAGTAAACGGCGGTGGTAACTATAACCATCCTAAGGTAGCGAAATTCCTTGTCGGGTAAGTTCCGACCTGCACGAATGGAGTAACGACTTCCCCGCTGTCTCAACCATAAACTCGGCGAAATTGCAGTACGAGTAAAGATGCTCGTTACGCGCAGCAGGACGGAAAGACCCCGAGACCTTTACTATAGTTTGGTATTGGTGTTCGGAGTGGCTTGTGTAGGATAGGTGGGAGACGTTGAAACCCGGACGCCAGTTCGGGTGGAGTCATCGTTGAAATACCACTCTGGTCACTTTGGACATCTAACTTCGGCCCGTGATCCGGGTCAGGGACAGTGCCTGATGGGTAGTTTAACTGGGGCGGTTGCCTCCTAAAAAGTAACGGAGGCGCCCAAAGGTTCCCTCAGCCTGGTTGGCAATCAGGTGTCGAGTGTAAGTGCACAAGGGAGCTTGACTGTGAGAGAGACATCTCAAGCAGGGACGAAAGTCGGGACTAGTGATCCGGCGGTACATTGTGGAATGGCCGTCGCTCAACGGATAAAAGGTACCTCGGGGATAACAGGCTGATCTTGCCCAAGAGTCCATATCGACGGCATGGTTTGGCACCTCGATGTCGGCTCGTCGCATCCTGGGGCTGGAGTAGGTCCCAAGGGTTGGGCTGTTCGCCCATTAAAGCGGTACGCGAGCTGGGTTTAGAACGTCGTGAGACAGTTCGGTCCCTATCCGCTGCGCGCGCAGGAAATTTGAGAAGGGCTGTCCTTAGTACGAGAGGACCGGGACGGACGAACCTCTGGTGTGTCAGTTGTACTGCCAAGTGCACCGCTGATTAGCTACGTTCGGATGGGATAACCGCTGAAAGCATCTAAGCGGGAAGCTCGCTTCAAGATGAGATTTCCATACACAATTTGTGTGAGAGGCCCCCAGCCAGACCACTGGGTTGATAGGCCGGATGTGGAAGCGAGGACCAAAGACTCGTGAAGCTGACCGGTACTAATAGGCCAACAACTTACACCACACACAACACTGCACGCGTCCACTATGTGGTTCCCGAACAACAACCGTTCCAGGAACCAAACCACAACTGAATAACAACACCACAAAGTTGTAACCACACACAGTCTTCCCACCCCCAACCGGAACCACAAACCGGCACGAGCGGGGTCGGGTAACAAGGTTACGGCGGTCATAGCGTGGGGGAAACGCCCGGTCCCATTCCGAACCCGGAAGCTAAGACCCACAGCGCCGATGGTACTGCACCCGGGAGGGTGTGGGAGAGTAGGACACCGCCGGACAACAATTAACGGGAAGCCCCGACCACCACGGTCGGGGCTTCCCCACTTTAACCACCAGAAGTTGCATCGCCAACAGCGCTGTGAGACTGGCCACGGGACGCCCGTGGAGCTGCCCTGACGTTCGGCGCCTGAGGCGCTGTCGCCTAGAATTGCATAAGACATACGAGTCGGCAGCCCCGTGCTGCAGACGGCGTGACAACGAAATAAGGGTTATGAGCGACTACGCACGCGCCAGTGGTCGGCTCGCAACAGGAGGAATCCACCATGGCTGAGCACAACGGCGGCAATCGCGACGGCAACCGCGGAAACTTTGGCGGGAATCGCGGTGACCGCGGTTCTTTCCGCCCCAACAACAACTCCGGTGGAGATCCCCGCGGATTCCGTTCCAGGGGGAATCGCGACGGCAACGAGCAGGGTCGTTCCTTCGGTGGCGATCGTGACCGTAAGCCCTTTGGTGATCGTGGTGACCGTCCGGCCCGTGATGGTGAGCGTCGTCCGTTCAACAATGACCGTGGCGAGCGTAAGCCGTTCGGCGACCGCCCGCCCCGCGATGGCGAGCGTCGTTCCTTCAGCGGCGATCGTGATCGTAAGCCGTTTGGTGACCGTGGTGATCGTCCGGCCCGTGATGGTGAGCGTCGTCCCTTCGGTGGCGATCGTGATCGTAAGCCCTTCGGTGATCGTCCGGCCCGCGATGGTGAGCGTCGTCCCTTCGGTGGCGATCGTAAGCCCTTTGGTGACCGTGGTGACCGTCCGGCCCGTGATGGTGAGCGTCGTCCGTTCAACAATGACCGTGGTGAGCGTAAGCCGTTCGGTGACCGTCCGGCCCGTGATGGTGAGCGTCGTCCCTTCAACAATGACCGTGGTGAGCGTAAGCCGTTCGGTGACCGTCCCGAGCGTGGAGGCGAGCGTCGTTCCTTCGGTGGCGATCGTGACCGTAAGCCCTTCGGTAGCCGCCCTGAGCGTGGCCCCCGGAACTTTGATGGCCCGCGTCGTGATGGTGATGAGCGTCGTCCCTACAACAGTGACCGTGGCGAGCGTAAGCCGTTCGGTGACCGTCCCGAGCGTGGGGGCGGGCGTCGTCCCTTCAACAGTGACCGCGCGAGCTCCTGGGAAGAGCGTCCGGCCCGGGTTCCCAACGCGAAGGACATTCGCAGCGCCAACCGTCCTGACCGCGAGCGTTCTCCCGAGATCGATGAGGATGTCACGGGTAAGGAACTTGACCGCGCCACCGGGCATCAGATCAAGACCCTCGAAGAGCAGAGCGCAGGCTGGGTTGCCAAGCACCTGGTCATGGCCGGTCGTCTGATCGACATCGAGCCGGAGTTGGCCTTCCAGCACGCTTTGGCTGCCAGCCGCAGGGGTGGCCGGCTCTCGGCTGTCCGGGAAGCTGTTGGCTTGACGGCGTACGCTGCCGGTCACTATGGCGAAGCGCTCCGCGAATTCCGTACGTACCGCCGCATCAGCGGGTCCAACGTTCACCTGCCCGTGATGGCGGACTGCGAGCGTGGCCTTGGCCGCCCGGACCGTGCACTGGACATGGTCCGCTCTCCCGAAGCGCAGGACCTGGATGCTCCGGGCAAGGTAGAACTGGCGATTGTGGCTTCGGGCGCCCGTGCGGACCTCAACCAGCTTGATGCTGCCGTTGCCGAACTTGAGATCCCGCAGCTGGACATTAACCGTGCGTTCTCCTACAGCCCCCGCCTGTTCCGTGCGTATGCGGAAGCATTGACGGCTGTGGGTCGCACTGAGGAAGCCGAAAAGTGGGCTCGTCAGGCAGTGGTTGCCGAGAATGCCTTGGGTGTTGGCGACTTCGCCGAGCCGGAAATTCTTGACCTCGGCTGGGACGAGCAGGAAGAAGCAGCAGCTGCGCGCAAGCCGCGTTTCGAGAAGCGCGGCGAGGATTCCGACGTCGTTAGGTCCGAAAGCGAATCGGTGATCGCTGAGGCTGCTGCCGCAGATGCCGAACACGACGTTGACATTGATGATGTCGAGTCGGATTACTTCGAGTCTGACGACGCCGAATCGGACATCGATTCAGCAGAAGAGGCTGACGAAGCCGAAGCAGAAGAAACAGAGGAAGAGCCGGACGAATCCGTTTCCCACGCGGAACCCGCCGAGGAACAGGGCACTGACTCCCAGCATGGCTGATTCACTCATTTCCTCCTTTGACGCTGTACTTTCCGATCTTGATGGTGTGGTTTATGCAGGTCCCCATGCCATTCCCGGGGCTGTGGAGTCGCTGCAGCGACTGGAGACAGTAGGCGTCGGGTTGGGTTACGTGACGAACAATGCCTCGCGTACTCCCGCCCAGGTTGCCGCACATTTGCGGGAACTTGGTGCGCCCGCGGAGGATCACCAGGTGGTCAGCTCGTCGCAGGCTGCGGGGGAGTTGCTTGCTTCCATGCTGCCTGCGGGGGCTCCCGTGCTTATCACTGGCAGTGCGGCGTTGGCCCACGAGATCGAACTCGTGGGCCTCAAGCCCGTGCACAGTGCAGCGGAGTCGCCGGTGGCTGTTGTGCAGGGCTTCAACCCGGAGATCGGCTGGAAGGACCTCGCTGAGGCCTCCTATGTTGTTGCCGGTGGCGCCCAATGGTTCGCGACCAACACGGATATGTCCATCCCGCAGGCACGCGGTATGGCTCCTGGCAACGGTACTCTCGTCGCCGCAGTTGCGGCCGCAACGGGCAAGACGCCGTTGGTGGCCGGGAAACCCGAAGCACCGTTGTTCCACGCTGCTGCCAAGCGGCTGAACTCCGCTCGCCCTTTGGTGGTGGGGGACCGTTTGGACACGGACATCCTGGGCGGCAATCGGGCGGGTTTTGCGACGGCGGCGGTACTCACCGGCGTCGATACCGCGCTAACGATTCTGGCAGCACGGACGGAAGAGCGTCCCGATTACCTGTTGGCCGATCTGGGTGATCTTTACAATCCTTACCCGGAAATCGTCAGCGACGCCGGCACCTACCGTTGCGGTGCAGCATCAGCAATTGCTGAGGACGGCAAGGTCACGCTCACGGGGCACAAGGATGACCTCGACTCGTGGCGGGCGGCGTGCGCCGCTTGGTGGGCTGCGGTTCCGGACACCGCTGTGCCCCAAGCGCCGGAGCTGGAATGGCGAACTCATTAGACTGGTGCGATGACTGAGCCCAACAATGTGACGGAAGCTGAGGCTGAACGGACCGCTGCGCACTGGCCGGAGGCTCTGGATTCCACCGGCGATGCCCCGGTGGACCGTGCCCTCAGCTTGCTGGAGGCCGTTCATGGCGCTCCGGTGGCCGATCATGCCGGGTTGTACGCAGCAATTCACGATTCCCTCATGGAGGCTCTGGATGCCGAGCCTGGCCTGCCGACCGCTGCCAACCGGGATACCACTGCCACCCGCCCGGAAGGCGAAAATTAGCGAATGGCAAGACTTGATCAGGAACTCGTCGCGCGTGGGCTGGCGAGGTCCCGGACGCATGCTGCCAAGCTCATTAGCGACGGCAAGGTGAGTTCAGGCGGGGTTGTCTTCGCCAAAGCGGCCCAGCAAGTGGACGCCGGTACAGACTTGGAGGTGCAATCCCACCTTGAGGACATCTACGTGAGCCGCGCCGGGCACAAGCTTGCTGGCGCGCTGGCAGCGTTTCCGGGGGTCACAGTATCCGGCCGCCGGTGTCTCGACGCCGGAGCCTCCACTGGCGGCTTCACTGATGTGCTGCTCCGGCAAGGAGCCTCGCAAGTGGTGGCGGTCGACGTCGGGCACGGCCAACTGGTGCCGCCCCTTCGCAATGATCCCCGGGTGGTGGTTCATGAGGGATTGAACGTCAGGTATATGACGCCGGACCAGATCGGCGGCACCGTGGCCCTGACCGTTGCCGATCTGTCCTTCATTTCCCTGACGTTGGTTCTGGGCCCGCTTGCTGCCTGCACGGAACCTGGCGGAGACCTTGTCCTGATGGTCAAGCCGCAGTTTGAAGTCGGCAAAGAGCGGTTGAGCCGCACGGGCGTCGTATCTTCCGAGAATGAACGACGCCGGGCGGTGGCCCAAGTGGCCCGCGCTGCAGTTGATGCCGGGCTGGAACTTCTTGGCCTGGCGGCAAGTCCACTCCCGGGCCAGGACGGAAATGTTGAGTACTTCCTGTGGATGAAGCGCAGGATGTCCGCTGTGTTGCCTAAGATCGAAGAGCGGGACGAGGACGTTGCTGCATTGATAAAGAACCTCTGGCCAAACGACTAGAAAGCAGAACCCGATGAGCAGGCATGTACTTGTCCTTGCCCACACAGGGCGGGAGGAATCGCTCCGGGCGGCGTGGGATGCCTGTACGCAGCTGCACTCGTCGGGCCTGGTTCCGGTCCTCCAGAAGTCAGAATTGGCAGATGTCGAGCGCTTCTTTGGTGCCGTTGATACCCCCATTGAGATCCTCCATGACGACGTGAGTTTGGAAGACGTGGAATTGGTGATGGTTCTGGGTGGCGATGGAACCATCCTGCGCGCGGCGGAACTGGTCCGGGAGGTGGACGTTCCCTTGCTGGGCGTCAACCTGGGCCACGTGGGCTTCCTTGCAGAGAGCGAACGTGCTGACCTGGCCCAGACGGTCGAGTGGATCGCGAGCCGCCAGTACACCGTTGAAGAGCGCATGACCATCGATGTCCAGGTGTGGATCAAGGGCCAGAAGATCTGGCATACCTGGGCGTTGAACGAGGCCGCTATCGAGAAAGCCAACCGGGAACGGATGCTCGAAGTCGTTACCGAGGTGGATGAACGCCCGCTGACGTCGTTCGGCTGTGATGGCGTGGTCCTTGCGACGCCAACGGGATCAACTGCGTACGCGTTTTCGTCTGGTGGGCCGGTGGTGTGGCCTGAAGTGGAAGCGCTCGTCATTGTGCCGATCAGCGCCCATGCCCTTTTTGCCAAACCCTTGGTGGTGTCTCCGCGATCGAAGCTGGCCGTGGAAATCATGAACCGGACCGATGCCTTAGGAGTCCTTTGGTGTGATGGCAGGCGTTCCGTCGACTTGCCTCCGGGAGCACGTGTCGAGGTGACCCGCTCAGCCACGCCTGTACGCCTGGCACGGACGCACAGGACTCCTTTCTCAGCACGGCTTGTGCGCAAGTTCCAGCTCCCCATCCACGGCTGGCGGGGTCCGGCTCCCCGGTCAGGGGAAGTCCACACCGGCCCCATCCCCGTGATCCGAACCCTTTCACCGGCTCCTTTGCCCACTCCCCGGGAGGCGGGCGGTCCCGCGGACACCAGCGGCCCCGGCAACGCTGAAACATCCCTGAACCCGGGGCACGGTGAGCCATCCGACCCCACGAATGCGAAGTGAAGCATGCTTGAAGAACTCCGAATCCGTGACCTCGGTGTCATTACTGATGCCGCCCTCCCGCTAGGTCCCGGCCTCAGCGTCGTTACCGGTGAAACCGGTGCTGGCAAGACCATGGTGGTGACCGCCGTCGGGCTTCTCCTGGGTGCCCGTTCGGATGCGGGTGCCGTCCGGAGCGGCGCCAAATCTGCCTCCGCGGAGGCCGTCTTGAAGCTCGATCCAGGCCACAGCGCAGTGGAGCGGGCCAAGGAGGCCGGCGGTGAGGCGGAGGAGTTCGACGGCGTCGCTGAACTCCTGCTGGCCCGCACCGTTGGTGCCGATGGCCGCAGCCGGGCTTACGTTGGGGGACGGGCGGCACCGGTGGGGGTTCTGGCCGAACTTGGCGAGAGCCTGGTAGTGGTGCATGGCCAGTCGGACCAGATCCGGCTGAAAAGCGCTACCGCACAGCGACACGCCCTGGATCGCTTCGCTGGTGCACCGCTGGCCAAGGGCCTGGAGGAGTACCAGGGCCTGTACAACCACTGGAAGTCCATTCAGGCGGAACTGGAGACCCTTCGCAGCGAAGCGCGGGAACGGCTTCGTGAGGCGGAGTCGCTGGACGCGGCGCTCAAAGAGATCGATGACGTGGATCCCCAGCCTGGTGAGGATGAGACCCTCAAAGCTGAAGCCGTGAAGCTTGCAAATGTTGAGGAACTCCGGCTGGCGGCCGCGGCTGCACATGAGTCGCTCATCGCAGAGGAATTCGGGGATGCCGGTGATGCCACATCGATGGTGGATGCCGCCAAGCGGACGCTGGAGCATGTTGCAGAACATGATGAGGCGTTGGGGGCCGCTGCTGCACGCCTTGCCGAAGTTGGCTTCCTGCTGAACGATATCGCCGCTGACTTGTCCAGCTACCAAGCCGCATTGGACACCGAAGGCCCGGAGCGGCTCTCTGAAATCGAGGCACGCCGCGCGGCCTTGGCCAAACTGATCCGCAAGTACGCCCCCAGCATCGATGAAGTGCTGGAGTGGGCGGCCACGGCCCGTGTGCGTTTGGACGAACTGCAGGACGATTCAAGCCGCATCGAGTCCTTGGATGCCGAGGTAGCTTCGGCCGAAGCTACCCTGCGCAAGCAAGCCGCAGCGATCAGCAAGGCCCGGCTCAAGGCGGCCAAGGACCTCTCGGCCCGCGTGAGTGCGGAGTTGAAGGCATTGGCCATGGCGGATGCCACGTTGATCATCCAAATCGAGGACAGCGGATCGCTTGGCCCCTGGGGAACGGACGAGATCGCCTTCCTCCTTCAGCCACACTCCGGCGCTCCGGCGCGCCCACTGGGCAAGGGAGCCTCCGGCGGTGAACTCTCAAGGGTGATGCTTGCCATCGAGGTAGTCCTCGCTGCGGTGGATCCTGTGCCGACATTCGTCTTTGACGAGGTGGACGCCGGAGTCGGCGGACGGGCTGCCGTCGAGATCGGGCGCCGGCTGGCCATGTTGGCCCGCCACGTCCAGGTCCTCGTTGTGACGCACCTGCCACAGGTTGCCGCCTTCGCTGACCAGCACATCCGGGTTACCAAAACCTCAGTTCGGGGCGCCGACGGAAAAACGTCCACCGGATTCACCTCCAGCGATGTGCAACTGCTGGACGACGACGAGCGCGTGAAGGAGCTTGCGCGTATGTTGGCCGGGCAGGAAGACTCAGAATCTGCCCAGGCGCACGCGCAGGAATTGTTGGACGACGCGAAATTGCTTCCCCAGAAGGCCTAGGAATTTCCGGCCAGACGGCTGGCGCCGGACTGCGACCACTATCACATCCGTGCACTTGGCCCCGCCCGGCTCTTGATTGCAGGCATGGTATTGGGCAACCATTGACCATTTGGGGAATCCGGACGGACGCTTGGAAGGCGTAATTGATGATAAGCTCGAATTCCGTGGTGCAGCGATCAAATTCCCGTGTAAATTCCCGGTTCCCGGGCTCGTCCAAGACGACCAAACACATCTTCGTCACCGGTGGTGTGGCGTCCTCGCTCGGTAAGGGTCTGACGGCTTCCAGCCTCGGCCACCTGCTGCGGGCACGCGGTTTGTCTGTAACTATGCAGAAGCTCGATCCCTATTTGAACGTGGATCCGGGCACGATGAATCCCTTCCAGCACGGCGAAGTTTTCGTGACTGATGATGGCGCCGAAACCGACCTCGACATCGGACACTACGAGCGCTTCCTCGATGAAAACCTCGAAGGTTCGGCCAACGTCACAACGGGCCAGATCTACTCCACGGTCATCGCGAAGGAACGCCGTGGTGAGTACCTCGGAGACACCGTTCAGGTCATCCCGCACATCACGGATGAAATTAAGCGCCGCATGCGCCTTCCCGCCGAAGGCAAGAACGCGCCGGATGTCATCATCACCGAAATCGGTGGCACGGTTGGTGACATCGAATCGCAGCCCTTCCTTGAGTCGGCCCGCCAGGTGCGACAGGACATCGGCCGGAACAATGTCTTCTTCCTCCACGTTTCCCTGGTTCCGTACATCGGTCCTTCCCAGGAACTGAAGACCAAGCCTACGCAGCACTCCGTGGCAGCCCTTCGTTCCATCGGTATCCAGCCCGAAGCCATCGTGATCCGTTCGGACCGCGAAGTGCCGGACGCGATGCGCGAGAAAATCGGCCGCATGTGCGATGTCGATATCGATGCCGTGGTCAATGCTGCTGACGCACCCAGCATCTACGACATCCCCAAGACGCTGCACTCCCAGGGCCTGGACTCCTACATCGTCCGTGCGCTGGACCTGCCGTTCAAGGACGTTGACTGGAGCAAGTGGGACAAGCTGCTCGAAGCTGTCCACAACCCCAAGCATGAGGTCGAAGTCGCCCTGGTTGGCAAGTACATCGATCTTCCGGATGCCTACCTTTCGGTGACCGAGGCCCTCCGCGCAGGTGGATTCGCGAATGAAGCCAAAGTCAAGATCCGCTGGGTTCCCTCTGACGAGTGCGAAACCCTCGCTGGCGCCACCAAGTCCCTCGCCGGCGTCGACGCCATTTGCGTACCGGGCGGCTTCGGTATCCGTGGCCTTGAAGGCAAGCTGGGTGCACTGAAGTTCGCCCGCGAATCCAAGCTCCCGGTCTTGGGCCTGTGCCTGGGCCTGCAGTGCATGGTGATCGAATACGCGCGCAACGTGGTTGGCTTGGAAGGCGCCTCGTCCAGCGAGTTTGAGCCGGACTCCAAGTACCCGGTCATCGCCACCATGGAAGAACAATTGGACATTGTGGAAGGCAAGGGAGACCTCGGCGGCACCATGCGCCTGGGCCTCTACGAAGCCAAGCTGGACGAGGGCTCCGTTGTCGCAGAGACGTACGGTGCCACTTCAGTGAGCGAACGCCACCGCCACCGCTACGAGGTCAACAACAAGTACCGTGACCAAATCGCGGCAGAGGGCTTGATCTTCTCGGGTACCTCTCCTGACGGCAAGCTGGTTGAGTACGTTGAACTTCCCCGCGAAGTGCACCCATACTACGTTGCTACGCAGGCACACCCGGAGCTTAGCTCCCGCCCGACGCGTCCGCACCCGCTCTTCGCAGGCCTCGTGAAGGCAGCTTTGGAGCGTCGTGAAGGCAGCGTCGTGGGGACCAAGACCGGCGCCCGTGCGGTAGCTGCCAAGTAACAGGTAAAACGCAAGCACTAACGAAGGACGGCGCGATGCCCGGCATTTCTGAAACCCCCAGCACCTCAAGGCAGGTTTCGGATATGCCGAGCCCGCGCCGTCTTTTGTCCACCAGCAAGGTCTACGAAGGCCGTATCTGGGATGTGGTCAGCGACGCCTTCCAGCTCAGCGAGGACACGGACACCCTGGTCCGGGACTACATCGACCACCCGGGGGCGGTGGCCGTGCTGCCGATGAACGTTGACGGGGAAATCCTGCTCCTGAAGCAGTACAGGCACCCCGTTGGTATGGATCTCTGGGAAATCCCGGCCGGCTTGTTGGACGTTCAGGGCGAGGAGTTCGTGGCCGGCGCCGCCAGGGAGCTCGCCGAGGAAGCTGATCTTGTTGCGGCCACGTGGAATGTCCTGGTGGACTTCTTCAACTCTCCGGGATCCTCCAGCGAGGCTGTTCGGATTTATCTGGCTCGTGGATTGAGCGCTGTTCCCGAGGCTGACCTGCATGTCCGCACGGACGAAGAGTCAGAAATTGAGTTCCACTGGATTCCGCTCGACGATGCCGTGAAAGCCGTCCTTGAAGGGCGCCTGCACAATCCGTCCGCGGTCCTGGGAATCCTTGCGGCCGCCGCCGCGAAGGCCGATGGCTTTTCCAGCCTGCGGCCCGCCGACGCGCCGTGGCCCGCGCACCCGAGCCAGCGCTGAGAATGGCCGAGGCCGCAACCCGTACTGCCAACCGCATCGATCGCGGAGTTACGGACTACCTCCAGCACGTGGGGGTGGAACGCGGCTTGGCCGCCAACACCTTGGCTGCCTATCGTCGTGACCTTGCCCGTTATTCGAACTTCCTGGCTGGCCAAGGCGTGAAACGGCCCGGAGACATCACTCGGCATCATGTCACCGCCTTTGCCCAAGCCTTGTCCGACGGTTCCGATGGCGCTGCGGCCCTCGGCGTCCGCTCCGCCGCCAGGACCATTGTGGCCGTTCGCGGACTTCATAAGTTTTGGGCCCTTGAAGGAACCACGACGTCGGATCCCGCCAGTGATGTCCACCCGCCGATGCCGGGCAAACGGCTTCCGAAAGCCATCAGCGTTGGTGAAGTAACGCGGATCCTAGAAGCTGCGGGTTCGGACTCGGCGACGGGGCTGAGGGACCGGGCGTTGCTTGAATTTCTCTACTCCACCGGTGCGCGCATCAGCGAGGCCGTAGGGCTGGACGTCGACGACGTATCCCTGGAGCACGCCGGCGGCGAACCTGCAATAGTCAGGCTCTTCGGCAAAGGTTCCAAGGAGCGGTTGGTTCCTTTGGGCTCTTACGGTGCACGCGCCGTCGGAGCCTATGTGGTCCGCGGAAGGCCGCTGCTGGCATCCAAGGGCAAGGGCACTCCCGCCTTGTTCCTGAACGCCCGTGGCGGCAGGATCAGCAGGCAAAGTGCCTGGACAATCCTCAAAGCTGCTGCAGAGAAGGCAAACATCACCAAGGATGTATCACCCCACACCTTGCGGCACTCTTTTGCCACGCATCTTCTGGAAGGCGGGGCGGACGTACGCGTAGTCCAGGAGCTGTTGGGGCACGCATCGGTTACCACCACCCAGGTCTACACTTTGGTCACCGCCGATACCTTGCGGGAAGTTTACGCTGCTGCCCATCCCCGGGCGCTCGGCTGACGTTGCCGCTATTCCAGTACGCTGAACGTCAGCTCCACGGCATCGACGAACAATGCCAGCAGTGACGTCCCCAAACCGGCCACGAGCAAAAGCCCTGGGTGGGCCAGCCCCACCACCACGCGCTTCAACCGCGGCTGTCCCTTAAGGAACTTTTTGGGTACCCGCGTCTTCAACGGTATTTGCCGCCAACCGCGCAGCCGGCGGAGGAACCAGGCGCACCGCACGATGAACGCCATCCACAGGACAGAGAGCACCAGGGGGACCGAGGCCAGCATGAGGTTGAAGCCGAGTGCGGTCACCTCCTTTTCGGAGTCGCCGATGACGGTTTGCACCGTGGTCGAGATGGAAGCACTCATCACCACGGAGGCAGCCCACACCATGAAGGCGACCACCAGGGCGTGGAAGCGGACGAAGAAATGGCCCAGGACAGTGGCGTCCACTGCCTTGAGGTGGCTGCGAGGGGTGGCGTGCAGCACGGCCAGCGTGGACAGCAGCGTTGGCAGGGCAGCTGCCAGGACCAGCAAATACCAAGTCCATCCAGCCAGATCCACCACCTCATCCAGGACAATGAGTCCGGCCCATACCACTGTCCAGGCCCAGCCGGCGTAGAGCGGATGCGCCACCACCCAGCGGGGCAGCCAGGCGTCGCGCTCCTGCCCGGCCCTGGTGTGTGATGGGGCCTCGGCCAAAGGAGCTGTTTCGACATCTTCGCCGGCCTGGGACTTCACCTCATGGTTGACGGCCTGTGCTTGTGCCTGTGTCCCGGCACGCGCTTCGCCCCCACCTTCGTTCATGGGCTCACTGTAGCAATTGGGCGGACTGTGGCAATGGCACCACTGGTACAGGTGATCGGGTTAAGGTAGGCAGCATGACAGCAGCCCATGTGACACTGTGCTTCCTCCTCCGTGACGGCGTGGACGGGGAACACGTACTCCTCGGTACCAAGAAGACCGGTTTTGGGCGTGGGAAAGTGGTGGGCGTGGGTGGGCATGTGGAGCCGGGGGAGACGGCACTGCAGGCCGTGTGCCGCGAGGTCATGGAGGAAATCAGCGTGGTGGTCGAAGCCGCAGACCTGATCCCCGCCGGCATCATCGATTTCGTGTTCCCTGCCAGGCCCGAATGGAACATGTACACCACCGTGTACCTGACGCGTGCTTGGGTGGGCGAACCGTCCGAGAGCGACGAGATTGCGCCTGAATGGTTCCCGGTGTCCAAGCTACCGGTGGAACGCATGTGGGCCGACGCCGAGCATTGGCTGCCCGCCATGATTTCGGGGCAGCGGATCGCAGTTCGAGTGGACTTGGCTGCCGATAACGAGAGCGTTGCCGAAGTTCACACCATTGATTGGGTCGGAACCGACTAGAAAACAGGCTTTCAAGCATACGACGGCGGGCCGGTCGCCTTTCGGTGACCGGCCCGCCGTCGTATGCTTCCACCGCTACCAAGTGCCAGGAAGCTACGGCACGTGCCGCTCTTCCGGTCCGTTGTATTCGCTGAGCGGTCGGATGAGGGAGTTCGAGGCGAACTGTTCCATGATGTGGGCGGTCCAGCCGGTGATCCGGCTGGCAACGAACAACGGGGTGAACGTTTGGGTGTCGAATCCCATGAGGTGGTACGTGGGTCCGGCGGGGTAGTCAAGGTTGGGTTTGATGGCCTTGGCTTCGTCCATGGCTTGTTCGAGTCCGTTGTAGAGTCCCAGGAGTTCGGGCCGTCCGTAGTGGGCGATCATCTTGTCCAACGCCGCTTTCATGGTGGGCACGCGGGAGTCGCCGTGCTTGTAGACGCGGTGCCCGAAGCCCATGACTTTCTTCTTCTGTGCCAGGGCGTCTTCCATCCATGCCCGGGCCCGTACGGCGGCTTCTTCCATGGATTCTTCGCTGCGGATGCCGATCTCGTCGAAGGTGTGCATGACGGCTTCGTTGGCCCCGCCATGCAACGGGCCTTTGAGGGCGCCAATAGCTGCGGTCACGGCCGAGTGCAGGTCCGAGAGTGTGGAGGTGACCACGCGGGCTGTGAAGGTGGAGGCGTTGAAGGAGTGCTCCGCGTAGAGGATCATCGAGACGTTGAATGCCTCCACAACCTCGGTTACTGCTTCCTCGCCGAACGTCATCCACAGGAAGTTGGCCGAGTAGTCCAGGTCCTCCCGGGGCTCAACAACGTCCTGGCCGCGACGGCGGCGCTGGTCGTAGGCGACCACGGCAGGCATCGCAGCCCAGAGATCGATAGCCTTCTTCATGTTGGCATCGGGGGATGAATCTTCGGCCAGCTCGTGCCGGGCTCCCAGCACGGAAGCAGCCGTTCGGCACACGTCCATGGGGTGCGAGGTGGTGGGCAGCGTGTCAATAACTGACTTGACCACCGGGTCCAGGGCACGCCCGGCGCGTTCGCGGGCAACAAATTCAGCCAGTTGGGCATCGTCGGGCAGTTCGCCGTTCCATAGCAGGTAGGCAACCTCTTCAAAGCTGCACTTCGCGGCCAGTTCCTGGACCGGGTATCCGCGGTATAGCAGCGAGTTGGTGTCCGGATTGACCTTCGAGACGGCGGTGTAGTCCACCACGACGCCGGCAAGGCCTTTTTTGATGTCTTCAGCAGCCATGCTGAACTCCTTCGTTCATAGTGCAAGCGCCCCGGGTTGCCGGAATGCCTGCTGTCCCCTTGGTGATTCCCGGACCTAGCGGATGCCAGGAACCTGGAAGTTGAAAACGCCGGTATCGAACTGGTTGTATGCCTCGTAATCCACGAGTTCGTAGAGGCGCGCACGCGTGAGCATGTTTTCCACTTGTGCCTCTTGGGTCCCCGCAGCCTTAATCGATTCCAGCGTACGCTCTGCAGCGCCCATGGCAATGCGGAGGAGGGTGACGGGGTAGATGACCATGTTTACCCCGACGCCTTGGAGCTGGTCCACGGTGAAGAGGTCGGACTTTCCGAATTCCGTCATGTTGGCCAGGATGGGCACGTCCACAGCGTCGCGGATGGCCTGGAACTCGCTCAGATCAGCCATGGCTTCGGGGAAGATCGCGTCGGCGCCGGCGTCGACCAAAGCGCGGGCACGGTCTTGTGCTGCTTGGATTCCTTCGACGGCGCGGATGTCGGTGCGGGCCATGATGAGGAAGTTCGGGTCCCGGCGTGCGTCTGCTGCGGCGCGGATGCGTTTGGTGGCGGTGTCGATGTCCACGACGTTTTTGCCGTCGAGGTGGCCGCAGCGTTTGGGGTTGAACTGGTCCTCGATGTGGCAGCCGGCCAGGCCCGCGTTTTCGAGTTCCTGGACGGTGCGGGCCACGTTCATGGGTTCACCGAAGCCGGTGTCCGCGTCCACGAGGGAGGGCAGGTCGGTCATGCGGGCGATCTGCCCGGCGCGGGTGGCGACCTCGGTGAGGGTGGTCAGACCGATGTCGGGCAGGCCCAGATCGTTGGCCAGGACCGCGCCGGAGATGTAGACCCCGGCGAAGCCCTTTTCCTCGATCAGCCGGGCCGAGAGCGGGTTGAACGCGCCCGGGAATTGCTGCACGGTGCCGGAGTTCAGCAGCTCGCGGAGCTTGAGTCGTTTCTGTTCGGGGGTGGTGGTGGAGTACAGCATCTAGAACAGTCCCTTCGGAGCTGCTTCGAGGTTGATCACGCCGGGCGCTGCGGTGATGTTGAGCTGGTCCAGTTCGCCTTCGCCGAGTTCGGTGACGCGTCCGACGGCGGTGAGGAACCGTTCGATCTCGGCTTCCTCTACGAGTCCGGCCGCGAGGGTGCGGAACTTGTTGATGTATTGCTCGCGGGCGAACGGCCGGGCACCGAGCGGGTGCGCGTCGGCGACGGCGATCTCGTCGGTGATCACTGTTCCGTCCGTGAGGGTGATTTCCACAGAACCGCCGAAGGCCTTCTCGGCGATGTCCAGGGAGTGGTACCGGCGGGTCCATTCCGGGTCCTCCACGGTGGTGACCTTCTGCCAGAGGTCCACGGTGTCCGGTCGGGTGGCACGTTCTGGGGCGTAAGAGTCCACGTGGTGCCAGGCGCCGTCCTGCAACGCGACGGTGAAGATGTACGGGATGGAATGGTCCAGGGTTTCCCGCGACGCGGTGGGGGAGTACTTCTGGGGGTCGTTCGCGCCGGAACCGATCACGTAGTGGGTGTGGTGGCTGGTCCTGATCAGCACCGAGGCCACGTTCGCCGGGTCGGTGGTTTCGGGGTGTTCCTTGTGGAGCTTGCGGGCGAGGTCGATCCACGCCTGGGCTTGATACTCGGCCGAGTGTTCCTTGGTGTAGGTGTCCAGGATCGCGCGCTTGGCTTCCCCGGGCAGCGGTAGCGGAACCTCGTAGGAGGCGTCCGGTCCGTCGAGCATCCAGGCGATCACGCCGTCTTCGCCTTCGTAGATCGGCACCGGGGAGGTTTGTCCGCGCATGGCCCGGTCCGCGGCTTCGACGGCCATCTTGCCCGCGAACGCCGGGGCGTGGGCTTTCCAGGTGGAGATTTCGCCCTTGCGGGACTGGCGGGTGGCGGTGGTGGTGTGCAGGGCCTGGCCCACGGACTGGAAGATCGTTTCCACGTCCAGGCCGAGCAGGGTGCCGATGCCGGCCGCGGCGGACGGGCCAAGGTGGGCCACGTGGTCGATCTTGTGCTTGTGCAGGCAGATGGCCTTGACCAGGTTCACCTGGATCTCGTAGCCGGTAGCGATGGCCCGGACAAGGTCCTTGCCGTTGGAACCCACGTGCTGGGCGACGGACAGGATCGGCGGGATGTTATCCCCGGGGTGGGAGTAATCCGCGGCCAGGAACGTGTCGTGGTAATCCAGCTCACGCACCGCCACGCCGTTCGCCCAGGCAGCCCACTCCGGGGACACCCGCTCCGTGATACCGAACACGGCAGAACCCTTGCCGTTCGCGGACGGCCCATGCGTCAATGCCTGGGCACGTGCTGCGACGATCGGTGCCCGGTTCAACGACGCGATGGCCACCGAGGCGTTATCGATGATCCGGTTGATCACCATATCCGTCACCTCGGGGGTGACCTCTACGGGGTCGGCGGCGACCACAGCGATCTTGTGGGCCAACTGCTCCTCACGGGGCAGGTTCTCTTCGGACTTGTAAACACGGACGTGGTTGTTCTTGACCATGGTGCTCCTTCTAATGAGGGTTTCTAGCGGGCCACGTGAGCGGCCTTGACGTGGGTAAGGCTTCGGTGCAGATGAAGTGTGGTGGCGGCTTCGGCCAGCCGCGGGTTGCCTGCGGCGATCGCTTCAGCGATGGCGGCATGCTCGGCGGCCGCGGCGTGAAGCCTGGCGGCGTCATCGGCGGCCAGCCGGCGCACCCGGACCAGGTGGACGCGAAGGCTCCGCATGGCATTGGCCAGGTAGGAGTTGGAGATCGCCGCGTCGATAGCCTCATCCAGACGGCCAACCAACGCGTAATACTCGTGACGTGCAGGATCCTTCTCGCTGAGCAGATCCGGCGCCCTCAGGAGTTGGGCCTGCAGTTCGGCAAAAACGCCCGGCTCTCCTCGCTGGGCAGCCAGAGCTGCTGCCCTGACCTCCAGCGTTTCGCGCAGCTCGAACAATTCATCGATGCTGTCCAGGGAAATATCGGTAACGACGACGCCGCGCCCACCTGCCGCCGTCGTCAGTCCTTCTGCGGTGAGCCGGCCCAACGCCTCCCGGACCGGCGTCCGGGAGACACCCAGCCGTTCGGACTGTTCTACTTCGGCCAGAACCGTTCCCGGCCGCAGGCGCCACTCAATGATGTCTTCACGGAGAGCCGCGTAGGCCCGATCACTGGCGCGCATGACTTTAGTGTATACATAAACCCGGCAATTTACAGCAATAGGGACACAACTGTCTGTTTATGTATACATTGCTAGCGGGTGGCAACGTAGTAAACGTTGAACGGATCTTCCTCGAGTTCCTTGACTTCCACGCTGCTGAAGCCAGCTTCACGGATCATCGCCGCTGCCAGTTCCTTGCCCCACACGGTTCCCAAGCCTTCCCCGCCCTGCCCCAGGGAGACGGCCATGCAATGGAAAGTGGAGATGGTGTAGAGGAAGGAGGCCCACGGCAGGTCGGCGTTCTTTTCCAGGTTGCTGGAGGCGTTGATGTCCACCATGAGGAAGGTTCCTCCGGGCTTCAGTGCCTTGTAGATGTTTCGCAAGACCTGGGCAGGATGGGCTTGGTCGTGGATGGCGTCAAAGGCTGTTACGAGGTGGTACTGGCCTTCTGCCTCAAGCCGGGTTACGTCCCTGAGCGTGAACTGGACGTTTGGAAGCTTCGATGCTGCCGCTTCGGCCCGCGCCACAGTCAGCGCCTCGTCAGAGAAGTCGTATCCCGTGAAAGTGCTGTGGTGAAAAGTGCTGGCCAGTAGGTTTACTGCATGCCCTTCGCCGCAGCCAATATCCGCCACGGCGATTCCTGCCTGCAAGGCACCTTCGCAGCCAGTCAACGGGAGAATCGAGTCCAAAAGCGAGGCGTCATTCACTGCAGCGCTTTCGGAGGCCATGATGTGGTGGAACTGCGGGTAGTCACCGTAGTTTGTTCCACCGCCGTCCCGGAACGCCTTGACGATCTTGGGAGCCACCTCACCCATCAGGGGGAGATACTGCAGTGTACGGGCCAGGTTTTCCGTTCCGGTCCCGCAGAGAACCGGAACAAATTCAGGACGAAGGTAGTACGTTGAATCGCTGGGTTCGAAGTGCACGAACCCTGCGGTCGTCATCCCTCCCAACCATTCGCGGACGTAACGCTCATGTGCTCCTGCAGCGTCCGCTATAAGTTGGCTTGTCGCAGGGGGCAGCGAGGCAAGGGTCTCAAACAGGCCGGTTTGATGGCCCACGGCAATGAGCAGTCCGATGGATGAGCTGTTCAGGATGTCAATCAGCCTGCCGGTGGCTTCCTGCCTCGCTTCTTCAAGTGACATTCCGGGCATCGTCGCCGTTTCATACTTCCCGGGCTGGGTGGTCTCCATGGTATTTCCTTGGTTTTCAGGGGGCCGGCGGCTCCGGCCTGTTGTCCCAATCCCCACGGTAGATTCGTGTCCCTACGAGCTTCTTCGGGCATTTTCTGCATTTTTTCGGCGGGCGTGGGTCGAACCATGCAGGACCCGAGCGAACGCCAGCTTACGCTCCAGGCCGCTCGGAGATCCCGTGCTGGTGCGCCCAAGCGGCGGCGGCCGTCCTGGAAGTTACGCCGATCTTGGTGAAGATGTTGGCCAAATGACGTCCGGCTGTTTTTTCTGAAATAGTCAGCGACTTGGCAATTTGCCGGTTGCTGGAACCAGCCAGGACGCAGCCCAGTACTTCCACTTCCCGGGACGTCAGGCCGCCGGGCTCTTGGGCAGGCCGGGTCCAGGAAATGTGCTTGGCGCCGAGCTGGTTCCGGATGGCGGCCGCGGTGGCGCGCTCGGCCTCTGCGCGGCCGGTTTCACCCAGGGCACCCCGGACAGTTGCCAGGCGTTCGTGGATCCGTGCCAGTTCGTAGCGCATGTGTTGGGAGCGGTAGGTCTGTGCTGCGGATTCCAGCTCATTGATCGCCTCAGGCCAACGCCGCTCCTCCATCAGCACGGCACCACGCGCATGGTGCGCCCAGGCCAGGAAACCGGGGGTCCCGTAGAAAGAAGCGGTCTGTTCGAGCTCCAGGCAATGGGTGGCAGCCGCGCCGGGATCCCGGGGAGCCAGCAGTTCCACCAGGGGCAATAGAAGGCTGGCCCTCCCCAGTGTTCCGCGGTCCGCCAAGGCAGCCCGAAGCGCCTCTATGGCGGCGTCTGTCTTTCCGGCATCGGCAAGTAGCAGGGCACGGCCTGGTTGCGCATCCAGCCCGAGCCCGCGGGCCAGGGCAAAGGCGGACTCTGCGCCGGCCACGTCGCCCCGGCGCCGACGGATCTCACCCAGTTCACAGTAGCCGTCGGCAGCGATCCAGCCGTGAGCGTTGCGGAGGCGTTCGGCTTCGTGGGGCATCTCAGCCTCAACCTGTCCCCAATTGCCCTCAGTGCCGAGCAATTGAAGTTCGTGAACGCGCGATATCCCGCTGTACATGAAGGATTGGGAAAGTCCGGCGCACCACGTGGCCAGCGCGTCAGTCCACGCGCGCATCCGGGCAAAGTCAGCCATCTCGTAGCAGAGGTGGATGATGGAGCAGTAAATGTCTCCGCCCCACTCTGCCGGAACCTGCCCCGCCATCACAGGCAGCATGGCCTCGTCCAAGTCCTGGAATCCTCGCGCGGACTGTCCTGTCCGAACCGCCGCCAAGCCGGACAACATGTACCCAAAGCTGGCCAATTCGGGTGAATCGTGCCTCCGGGTCATCTCCTTGAGGGAAACCGAGGCGGCGAGGGCCGGGACCGGATCGCCTTCCAGGTTCATTGCGTCATTGGCCTCCAGATAGAGCAAGTAGCCGTGTTCGGGCACCTCGGGCATATTCTCCAGCAGCCGGCGCGCACGATTGAGCCACGCCGAAGAAACTGCGAGGTTGCCGCGTATGCCCCACTGCATGGACAGCGTCAGTGCCGTCCGGGCCGCGGCCTGCGTCTGGTGTTCGTCATCCAAGCGATGGAAGATCTCCTCTGAGAGGGACATGGAGCGTTGAACGTCTCCCAGCCACCAGACGGAACGGGACAGGATCTCAAGGTCCGGCCAGCTGAGGGGAGCGTCCGCGGCTGCACGTTCCAGACTTCGGCGTGCCACGTCCCATTCCCCACGGGCAAAGGCTTCGCGGGCCTCGGAAAGTTGCTGCAGCTGTTGGGACATGGGCTCTCCACGGGTTCGGCTCCAGCTTACTGCGGGAGCCGTTCCTACGGCAGAAGGCTAGCCCCGGTTCCAGCCGTACTCGTTCTCCGGACGGCCTGGTGTTCCGTACCGCGGCGCCCTGGTAACCGTCCCGGCGTCGGCCAGGTATTCAAGGTACCGGCGGGCCGTGACCCGCGACATTCCCAAGGCATCCATGACTTCACTCGCGGATACCGCTTGTTGCCGGGCGCGGACAAAATCCTTTACCGACTCCAGTGTGGAACCCGACAGACCCTTCGGCAGTGGTAGTTCCGTTGGTGCCCGAAGACTCGCGAAGGCCTGGTCCACATCGTTCTGCGAAGCACCGGCCTTGGAGATGCCGGACACCGAGCCCGCCAATTGGTCACGGAAAGTGCGGTAGCTGTTCAGCTTGTCGGCAAAGGTTGAGTAAGTGAATGGCTTGATCAAATACTGCACGACGCCGATGGAAACGGCGCTGCGCACGATGTTCAGTTCACGGACGGCTGTGATGGCAATAATGTCGGCGAAGACTCCCGCCGAGCGCATGCGTCGGGCAACATCCAGCCCATGGAGGTCCGGCAGGTTCATATCAAGCAGGACCAGGTCCACGGGCGAGCCGGAGGCAGCGAATTCGCCAAGGATGCGCAGTGCAGACTGACCATCCGGAGCCGTTCCCACCAGCGTGAACCCTGGGAGCCTGCCCACGTAAATGGAGTGGGCGTCCGAGGCGATGGGCTCGTCCTCGACCACCAGGACGCGGATGTCTGTCATGCCTTCTCTTCCTCGGGAATGGGTGCGGGCAGCACAACATGGAACTGGGCGCCGCCTGGATTGCTGATGGTCATAGTACCGTTCAGCCGCTGGACAGCCTGCCGCACCAGGGCAAGGCCAACCCCGCGGCCATGGGCTCCGCGGGGATCGTCTTGGGACGACTTGGTGCTGTACCCGTACTGCAACACGTCATCAATCGATTCAGGATCAATGCCGGGTCCCGAATCCCGAACGGTGAATTCGACAGCAGCAGCACCGGCTTCGACGTCCAGTTCCACCTTTCGGGGCATCTCACCGGACGCCGCTGCATCAATGGCATTGTCCAGGAGGTTTCCCAGAATCGTCACGAGGTCCTGGATTTCCAGACCACGGACACCCGAACTCCCCGATGTCCGAACCACCAGTTCGACTCCGCGCTCATGCGCTTCGGCGGCCTTGCCCATCACCAAAGCACTCATCACCGGTTCATCCACCGAAGCAAGCATGTCGTCCGTGAGCTGCTGGCTGAGCTCCAGGTCCTTCGTGGCGAACTCCAGCGCCTGCGGCGTGCGGCCCAACTCAAGAAGGGAAACAATCATGTGGAGGCGATTGGCGTGTTCATGGGTCTGGGCCCGCAACGCATCCGAGAGAGTCTTCATTGTTTCCAGCTCGGTTCCCAAGGACTCAATCTCGGTGCGGTCACGAATGGTGGCCACGGTGCCATAGACCGATGGCTTTTGCCGGCTGCGGGCAGGAACCGGGCCCACGGCAGGGGCTTGGTTTACCACCAGGATCCGTGAGCCAGTCAAATGGATTTCGTCGTGGGCCGGCCTGCCGGATTCGAAAAGCGCTCGCAGGCTGCCGTCGAAGGGGAGGTCGGACAGCTTGGGAGCATCTTCGGGGGAGCGGTCGGCCTCGGAAGGTTCCAGCCCCAGCAACTCCGCGGCTTGATCGTTGTACATCACGGCTTTTCCCCGGGTATCGATCAGGATCACGCCTTCCCGGACGGAGTGCAGGACTGATTCGTAGTAGGCGAAGAGCTGCGCGAGCTGTTCCGGACCCCAGCCCCGCGTCACGGATCGCAGGTAACGTCCGAGCAGCCAGGAGGCTATGGAGCCAAAGAACAACACCACCAGCGCGATGCCGCCAATCACTCCCAGCCTTTCGGCGACATCGGTATCCACTGTTCTTACGGTGATGCCTGCAGCCACCAAGGCCTTGACGGTTCCACCGGAGTCCTTCACAGGCACGATGGTCCGGACGGAGGGCCCCAATGTGCCGGCAGTGACTTCAGTAAAAGTCTCACCTCGAAGGGCAGGCTCGATCGTGCCGATATAGGGCTTGCCCAGCTCTTCGGGACGTGGATGGGTCCATCGGGTCCGGTCGGGAGCCATGATGGTGATGAAATCCGCGTCGGCGTCCTTCATGACCTCCAGCGCATAGGGCTGCAATATTGCCGACGGATCAGAAGTTGCCGCCGCCTGCAATACGAGGGGGTTGTTGGCAATGGACGTTGCGATCGCAAGCATCCGGCTGCCCGCATCCTCGTATGCCCTGTCCCGCGCCTCCAGTACCGAGAACGCACCAAAGACAGCCGTCAGCACCAGCACGAACAGCAGGTTTGCCACGAACAAGCGGCGCGCGATGCTCCAGCGATGAAACAAGTAGGCCTCCCATGACCAATATGACCGCAACGGTGATGTGTGTCACCCGTGGCTGAATGATGGATATCACACAAGGGCAGCGGATTGGACACAAGTGCAGGACCGCAGCGCCTTACACAGTATCCAGAAGGAGAATCCCATGACCTCTCAACGAGGAGAGTCGGCAGTAGCCGCCACCGGTGGACGCAGGGGGCTCGACAAGTCGCATTACCTGTACATCGCGGTCATCCTGGCCGTAGTGCTCGGTGCTGTGGTCGGCCTGCTGTTCCCTGAGGTTGGAAAGTCCCTGAAGCCGCTCGGGGACGGCTTTATCAAGCTCATCAAGATGATGATCGCTCCGGTCATCTTCTGCACCATCGTCCTTGGCATCGGTTCCATCGCCAAAGCTGCCACCGTCGGAAAGGTCGGCGGACTCGCACTCGGCTACTTCGTGGCCATGTCGACCTTCGCATTGGCTATCGGCCTCGTTGTCGGCAACCTCATCCACCCGGGTGAAGGCCTGAAGCTGACTCCGTACGATCCCAACAAGAAAGCGGCCACGGACAGCACCGTGGACTTCCTTATGGGCATCATCCCCAGCGACATTCCCGTCCTGCCCACGCTCCTCGCAGCCATCCTTGTGGGCTTCGCGCTCCAGAAGATGGGTAAGCAGGGCACCCCGATCCTCACCGCAATCGGCCACGGACAGCGCCTTGTCTTCCGGATCCTCATCATGATCATGTGGCTGGCTCCAGTCGGCGCTTTCGGTGCGATCGCCGCCGTCGTTGGTGCCACTGGCGCCCAGGCAATCCTCAGCATGTTCACGCTGATGCTGGCGTTCTACATCACCTGCGCCGTGTTCATCGTGGTCATCCTTGGCTCCCTGCTCCGTGCGGTGGCCGGCGTCAACATCTTCAAGCTGATGAAGTACCTGGCCCGGGAATACCTCCTCATCTTCTCCACGTCCTCCTCCGAGGCAGCCCTGCCCCGCCTCATCGCCAAGATGGAACACCTCGGTGTCTCCAAGCCGGTCGTCGGCGTGACGGTACCCACCGGCTACTCCTTCAACCTTGACGGCACGGCCATCTACCTCACCATGGCCTCCTTGTTCGTCGCCAACGCCATGGGTACGCCGCTGGACCTGGGTGCCCAGATCTCGCTGCTGGTGTTCATGATCATTGCTTCCAAGGGCGCCGCAGGCGTCACCGGAGCCGGCCTTGCAACGCTTGCCGCTGGCCTGCAGGCACACAAGCCCGAGCTCCTGGGCGGCGTGGGCATGATCGTTGGCATCGACCGCTTCATGTCAGAAGCCCGTGCACTGACGAACTTCACCGGCAACGCCGTTGCCACCGTTCTGATCGGCACTTGGGTCAAGGAAATCGACAACGGCCAGGTGGAGCGTGTCCTCTCCGGCAGTGAACCGTTCGACGAGACGACCATGATCGCCCACGGCGCGGAGGCTGAGGCGGTTCCGGAACCTGCAACCCGCCACAAGGCAGCCATCTAGCAGGATCGGCTTCACGCGATACAAAGCAACAAGGACCGGCACCCATGCAGGGTGTCGGTCCTTTGCCGTTCGCCGAGCAAGCCAAAGAAACAAGGCCCAAGCTCCTAACCTTCGACCTCAACTAGAGGGTAAAGGCTCAAAGATCAGCGAAAGTCAAGTTCCCCGAAATGCCGTGTCGGGGGCTGTAGCCTAGGTGGGTAGCAGCGCTGTACCCAGGGGAACAGCGGCAGGGAAGATCGTCGTCGAAAGAGTGGTTAGATACGTGAGCAGCGAACGGGGAACAGCTACGCTGGGAGACACCGAGCTCGATCTGGAAGACGCCATCATGGGGCCCACTGGCCGTCCTCACCGCGACTTTCCGGAACCCGCTCCGCTTGCCTCCCACGGCCCTGCAAGGGTCATTGCCATGGTTAACCAGAAGGGCGGCGTGGGCAAAACCACGTCCACCATCAACCTTGCGGCGGCGCTCGCGGAATACGGCCGGCGTGTGCTCCTGGTGGACTTTGACCCACAGGGTGCCCTATCTGCCGGGCTCGGCGCCAATCCGCACGAACTCGACCTCACCGTCTACAACGTCCTCATGGACCGCAAAGTGGACATCCGCGATGCCATTCAGCAGACCGGAGTGGAAGGCGTGGACCTTCTGCCCGCAAACATCGATCTCTCCGCGGCTGAAGTTCAACTGGTCAACGAAGTGGCGCGCGAGCAAGTCCTGGACCGCGCGCTCAAGAGGGTTGAAGATGACTACGACGTCGTGCTGATCGACTGCCAGCCATCGCTGGGCCTGCTGACGGTCAACGCGCTGACAGCCGCCCACGGCGTCATCATTCCGTTGATCTGCGAGTTCTTCGCACTTCGCGCAGTAGCGCTCCTCGTGGAAACCATCGAGAAAGTGCAGGACCGTTTGAATCCGCGCTTGCAGGTGGACGGGGTCCTCGCCACCATGTACGACGCCCGCACCCTGCACAGCCGCGAAGTTATCTCGCGCCTCGTGGAGGCGTTCGGCGACAAAGTTTTCGAGACCGTCATCAAGCGTTCCATCAAGTTCGCGGACGCAACCGTCGCCGCTGAGCCTATTACGAGCTATGCCGGCAACCACATCGGTGCAGACGCCTACCGCCGCCTCGCAAAGGAACTTATCTCGCGCGGCGGCGCGCCGTAGCGAACACGTGGGACGGTCACTCGCCGAGGCGGAAAGTCCGGAAAAAACACCCGACGCCGGCGCTTCCGACGCCCGTAAGGCGGGATTTGAGGTTCGGCTCGCAAACTTCACGGGGCCTTTCGACCTCTTGCTGGGCCTGATATCCAAGCACAAGCTGGATATCACCGAGGTGGCGCTGGCCACGGTCACCGATGAGTTCATCAAGTACATCCGCCGCCTCCAGGAACTGGGGGAAGACTGGGCGTTGGACGAGGCGAGCGAATTCCTGGTGATTGCCGCCACGCTCCTGGACCTGAAAGCTGCCCGGCTCCTTCCCGCTGGCGAAGTAGAGGATGAGGAAGATATTGCGCTCCTGGAAGCCCGGGATCTGCTGTTCGCCCGCTTGCTCCAGTACAAGGCGTTCAAGCAGGTAGCAGGTCTCATCAGTGAAACGCTCGAACAAGAAGACCGGAGATACCCGCGCCAGGTGGCTCTGGAAGGCCATTTCGCGGCGCTGCTGCCGGAACTCGTGTGGCGGCACACCCCCCAACAATTTGCGGAGCTTGCCGCCAAGGCGCTGAAACCGAAAGACGCGGCGCCTGCAGAGGTGGGATTGGACCACCTCCACGCGCCACCGGTCAGCGTCAAGGAGCAGGCAGAGATCATCGGATACCGGCTTCAACGTGGAGCCCCGCTTTCCTTCCGCGCGTTGATAGCGGACGCCGAGACAACCCTCGTTGTCGTGGCCCGGTTCCTGGCCTTGCTGGAGATGTTCCGGGACAGGGTTGTGGCCTTCGAACAGGCAGGTCCCTTGGCAGAGCTGACCGTTAGGTGGAGCGGAGACGTCGCCGAATGGGACAGTTCGAACCTGAGCGAAGAGTACGAGGAAACGAGCGAAGGGACAGCGAGTGACTGAGCAGGACATGGCCGAAGCCGGCCTTGCTGAGCTTGAAACTTTGCCCGGCGGGGCACGCGCAGCGTTGGAAGCTGTGCTCATGGTCATCGACGAGCCGGCCACCTCGGAGGAGTTGGCTGCGGGCTTGAACGTAACGGTCGCCGTCGTCGAGGATTTGCTGCAGGACCTGCAGCGGGAGTATAGCGGCTATACTGTTAAAGCCCCGGACGTGGATGCTGTCGGCTTTGCCGTTGCCAGCTCTGCCCCCCGGGGTTTTGAATTGCGGAACGTCGCTGGTGGGTGGCGGATCTATTCACGGTCTGATTTTGCGGACATCGTGGGCAGGTTCGTCCTCGAGGGGCAGACCACCAGGCTCACTCAGGCAGCGCTTGAAACCTTGGCGGTCATCGCCTACAGGCAACCGGTCTCCAGGGCCCGGGTTTCTGCAATTCGAGGCGTCAACGTCGATTCTGTGGTCCGGACCCTAACCCAGCGTGGTCTGATCGAAGACTCCGGGAACGATCCCGAATCAGGGGCTGTGCTGTACAGGACAACCTCATACTTCCTGGAACGGATGGGAATCGGCTCGGTGGCAGAACTGCCCCAGCTCTCGCCGCACCTTCCGGGTTTGGAAGGGATCGACGAGTACTACGACGCCAGCCGGATGTAAGCCGGCAACGCACGAGAACTACATACTGATTCACGGCACCGCTGCACGGTGCCACGGCAACAAGGGGCAGACGATGTCTGCCCGGCTGGCTAGTGTTGATTGCAGCACCGAATGCCGGCTATTACTAACAAGGACGGGTCATGACACAGGCGGGACGCCAGGGTTCACCACGTAACGGTTCGGGACGCAACAGTTCTGGACGCAATGAGGCAAGGGGCGGCACAGGCCGCTCCAACGCCGGCGGCTTCTCCGGCCGCGGCGGAAGCGCCGGCGCTGGAAAGCGCAATTTCAACCAGGGCGAAGGCCGTCCCTTCAAGGCTGCCAAGCCTCGGGAAGCGGCTCCCTTCGATCCGGACAACCCCACAACTGCTGGCAGCTACGACGCTCGTCAGGCCTCCAAGCCTGCCAAGCCCTTCCGTAAGCCAGGCTCCAACAAGCCCGGCTTCGGCAAGGCTCCTGGAACGCCTGGTGCGTTGAAGCCCAAGGCGAAGCCCGCCAAGCAATACGGCTCCAAGGCCTTTGGCAGCGAACGCTTCGGCCAGAACCTGGGCCCCATCCGCAAGCCCGCCCGCAACCGCGGTCCACGCCAGGAAGTCCCGCAGTCGGACCTCCATGATGTCGATGGCGTGCGCCTGCAGAAAGTCATGGCGCAGGCCGGCGTCGCTTCACGTCGCGTGTGTGAGGAAATGATCCTCGAAGGCCGCGTCGAGGTCGATGGCCAGGTCACCACCGAGCTTGGCATGCGTGTCGACCCCAAAACCGCCGTGATCCACGTTGACGGTATCCGCATCCAGCTCGACGAAACCCTCGTCTACATGGTCTTCAACAAGCCCAAGGGCGTTGTTTCCACCATGGAAGACCCCGAGGGCCGGCCGTGCATCAGCGACTTCCTGAAGAACGCCAAGGGTGAACGGCTCTTCCACGTCGGGCGTTTGGATGTCGCCACTGAAGGCCTGCTGTTGTTGACCAACGACGGCGAACTCGCCAACCGCCTGACCCACCCTTCGTATGAGGTGCCCAAGACTTACCTGGTTCAGGTGCGCGGACCCTTCCCGCAAGGCGTCGGCGCGCAGCTGAAGTCCGGCGTCGAGCTTGAAGACGGTTTGGCAACTGTGGATTCCTTCCGGCTTGTTGACTCCACCCCTGGCCACGTCCTCATTGAGGTTGTCCTGCACTCGGGCAAGAACCGCATCGTTCGCCGTATGTTCGATGCTGTTGGTTTCCCGGTGGAGCGTCTTGTCCGTGTCAAGATCGGTCCCATTGGCCTGGGAGACCAGCGCCAAGGAAGCATCCGCAACCTCGGTAGGCAGGAAGTCGGTCACCTACTGGCATCTGTGGGGCTCTAAGGCATGTCGGCATTCCGCTCGCACGGCCGGGGCCATCTCGATGGCCCGGTCGTCGTTCTCGGTACAGGCCTGCTTGGAGCCAGCATTGGCCTTGGCCTGCGCGGACGTGGCGTTCCCGTTTTCCTTTTCGACCCCTCGCCGACTAACCAGGCGGTCGCGGTGGACATTGGTGCTGGCCGGCCGTTGGCTGAGCTTGACGAGCAACCTCAGTTGGTTGTTGTCGCTGCACCGCCTGACGTGACGGCAGACGTCGTGGAGAAGGCCCTGGCAGACTACCCGTCCGCCGTCGTCGTTGACATTGCCAGCGTGAAGGCCACGATCCAGTCCCAATTGCGGGAGCGCGGCGTGGATCTGGCCAGGTACGTGGGGACCCATCCGATGGCGGGCCGGGAAAAGTCGGGGCCGGTTGCAGCCAGGGGCGAGCTTTTCACGTCCATGCCGTGGGTGGTTTGCCCAATGGAGGAAACCGACACCGACGCACTGCAAACGGCACGTTCGCTGGCAGGGGACCTGGGGGCTATCGTCTCCCAGTTCACTGCTGATGAGCACGATGAAGCGGTGGCTTTGGTATCGCATCTGCCCCAAATCATGTCTTCGCTTCTGGCGAGCCGCTTGCAGGGGACACCCCTGCATGCCCTGTCCTTGGCGGGAAACGGGTTGCGGGACACCACCCGCATCGCCGCCAGTGATCCCACCCTGTGGGTGCAGATACTGGGTGGCAACGCGGAAAAGGTTGTTTCCATCCTGCACGGCGTTCGTGAGGACCTGAATCGCTTGATCGGGACTTTGGAAGCGCCAGGTGCACCCGGAGCGCGTTTGGATCTCGCCCAGCTCATCAGTGAAGGCAACGCGGGGCAGGCCCGGATTCCGGGCAAGCACGGTGGGCCTCCACAAGCGTATTCCTGGCTTACGATCCTCGTGGATGACAAGCCCGGCCAGATCGCGCAGCTCCTGACCGAAATTGGCGAGATCGGCGTGAACGTCGAAGACCTCCGGCTCGATCATTCATCGGGCCAGAACGTGGGCATGGTGGAGCTCTCAGTCCTGCCGAGCAAGCACGACCTCCTTGTTGAAGCCTTGACCGACCGTGGATGGCGGGTACTCCAGTAATGACGCGTGAATTCTTTGGGCCGGAGACAGTCGCACGCCCCGGCAAGCCGCTCGTGATCGCGATCGACGGCCCCTCGGGGTCGGGCAAGTCCAGCGTCAGCAAGGAAGTTGCCCGGCGCTTGAAGCTGGCGTACCTGGATACCGGTGCGATGTACCGCGCACTCACGTGGTACTGCCTCAAAACAGGACTCGACCTCCAGGACGGCGCTGCGGTGGAGCAGGCTTCCAAGGTCATGCCCCTGGAAATCAGCACCAGCACCGCTACCGAATATGTGGCCGTGGACGGCACGGACATTACCGATGAAATCCGTGATCCTTTGATTTCGTCCTCCGTAAGCGCAGTCGCTACTACTCTGGGTGCCCGCACGGAGTTGATCCGCCGCCAGCGCCAGCTCATCGACCAGCACCATCACCGGATGGTGGTGGAGGGGCGCGATATCACCACTGTGGTTGCCCCGAACGCCGAGGTCCGCATGCTCCTGACCGCAAGCGAAGAGGCCAGGCTCCGGCGTCGTGGTATCCAGTTGGGCGGGACGCAAAGCAAGGAACAGCTTGCCGCCCAGGTGACCCAGCGCGATGCCAAGGACTCCACGGTGGTGAACTTCACCCAAGCGGCTGACGGCGTTGTGACGCTCGATTCCTCGGACCTGGACTTTGAGGAAACAGTGGAAACGGCCCTGGCGATCGTTAGCAAGGTCATCTATGGCGACTAATAAGCAGTTTCTTGCGCTCGGCCTTCCAGCCAAGTGGACACGCATATGGAGCCGTCCCGTTGGCTGGATCCTGGATCACGTCATCTATCGGACGGTCGTGTCGGGCAAGAGCAACATACCCGCCGCCGGTCCAGTGATCTTTGCGGGCAACCACATCAGCTTCCTGGACGGTCCCGTGATGTTCGGCGCTTCGCCGCGTCCCATGCACATCCTGGTCAAGAAAGAGATGTTCCGTGGATTCCTGGGGCGCGTCCTCAAGGGATCAGGGCAGATTCCCGTGGACCGAAGCGGAGACCGCAGCGCACTGCACGTGGGCAAGCAGTTGCTCGACGCCGGCCGTTGCGTTGGGATCCTGCCCGAAGGTACCCGGGGGAGCGGCTCCGCTGACAGCATCAGCAATGGTGTCGCCTGGCTGGCTCTTAATTCCGGGGCCACCGTGATCCCCGTCGCGATCCTTGGAACCCGCCAAGGCGATGAGCACCGCGACCACATACCCAAACCCCGCCGTACGCTGTATGTCAGCTTCGGCGAACCCCTCACGGTGCAGCGCCGGAAGGGCGAACCGGGGCGTGTTTCAATGGACAGGGCGGCTGCGGCAATCCGCGATGCACTGGCCGGACACGTCCAGGATGCAGTCAGGACCACAGGGCAGGGCCTTCCCCAGGAACCTCCGTCCGGACCATCCACACAGCAGCACCGCCAAACAGAAGTAGCCGGGACGCCGGCAGACCACCATTAAGGAACGTGCAATGAGCGATACGACTCAAAAATCCGGCCTCCACGGAGCCGGCGACGACGAATACACGCCCACCGGCACCGACCAGGTGGCTGAGAACCTGGCTGCCCTGGACGATGAAGAGGCCGAACTCCGTGCGGCCACCCTCCGGGCGGGCCTGGATGATTACGACCTCGACGAAGACGACGCTGCTCTGCTTAGCGGCGATTACGACGACGAAGGCGACGAAGGTCCCCTCAAGCTGGATCCGGTGCTTGCCATCATTGGCCGTCCCAACGTGGGCAAGTCAACCTTGGTCAACCGCATCCTGGGACGCCGTGAAGCTGTTGTTGAGGACACCCCGGGTGTTACGCGCGACCGCGTTATGTACTCCGCACGTTGGAACGGCCGCAACTTCACGTTGGTAGACACCGGCGGATGGGAACACGATGCCAAGGGCATCCACGCCCGTGTAGCCGAGCAGGCCGAGATGGCCGTTGAGCTTGCCGACGCTGTTCTCTTCGTCGTGGACTCCGCCGTTGGCGCGACTGCAACGGATGAAGGCGTCATGAAGATGCTGCGCAAGAGCAAGAAGCCGGTCATCATGGTGGCCAACAAGGTGGATGACTTCGCACAGGAAGCTGACTCCGCAGCATTGTGGGGCCTTGGTTTCGGCCAGCCTTACCCGGTGTCCGCCCTCCACGGCCGCGGCGTAGCCGACCTCCTGGACCACGTTATGGACACCCTGCCCGAGTATTCCCTGGTGGAGGGCGTGGAGCGTTCCGGTGGACCGCGCCGCATCGCCCTGATCGGCCGTCCGAACGTAGGAAAGTCCTCGCTGCTGAACAAGTTGGCAGGTTCCGAGCGCGTGGTGGTTGATCCCCTGGCTGGCACCACGCGGGACCCCGTGGACGAGTTCATTGAGCTCGGCGGCCGCACGTGGCGCTTCGTGGATACCGCAGGTATCCGCCGTCGTCAGCACATGGCACAGGGCGCCGATTTCTACGCGTCACTGCGTACGCAGGCCGCGCTCGAAAAGGCGGAGGTCGCCGTCGTGCTCCTCGCCGTGGACGAGGTCCTCAGCGAACAGGATGTCCGCATTCTGCAGTTGGCTATTGAATCCGGCCGTGCCCTGGTGCTCGCGTTCAACAAATGGGACCTGCTGGACGACGAACGCCGCCGCTACCTCGAGCGTGAAATTGAGCAGGACCTGGCCCACGTTGAGTGGGCTCCGCGAGTGAACATTTCCGCGAAGACCGGTTGGCACAAGGACCGCCTGGTTCCTGCCTTGGATACGGCGCTGGAAAGCTGGGACCGCCGTATCCCCACTGGCCGCCTGAATGCCTTCCTAGGTGAATTGGTTGCTGCTCACCCGCACCCGGTTCGCGGTGGCAAGCAACCACGTATCCTCTTTGGCACCCAGGCATCCAGCCGCCCGCCGAAATTCGTGCTGTTCACCACCGGCTTCCTGGATCCCGGATACCGCCGGTTCATCACCCGCCGCTTGCGCGAAACGTTCGGCTTCGAAGGCACGCCCATCGAGGTCAACATGCGCGTTCGTGAGAAGCGCGGCAAGAAGCGCTAAATGAGACGGGCATCACAGCCGACTTTGGCTCTGATGGCGTTGGCAACCTCCAACTTCGTGTAAGCTTTTGGAGGTGGTTCGGCCGGACTGCTTAGGTTGGACTCTTCGGAGGAAAACCTGGGCGGAGAACGGTGGAACCAGCGGGCTGTAGCGCAGCTTGGTAGCGCACTTGACTGGGGGTCAAGGGGTCGCAGGTTCAAATCCTGTCAGCCCGACCAATAAGGCCGGAATCACGCGGAAACGCGGGGTTCCGGCCTTTGGTCGTTAACGAGCGAGTGGCCCCGGCTCAGGGCTATCGGCAACAAAGGGGTTATAGGACAAAACGTGTGTAAATCCCGGGTGTGTCATGATCGTCCGGCCCAGCCTGCGCGGTGCCAGAGGCCTTCATCGGGGCTGAGGCCGGTGCTGTAGATCTCGGGGCCGGGCTCCGGTTCTGTGGTTGTGCTGGCGTTGGTCCTGCCGGGTTTGTAGTGCCGGTTTTCGATGAGCTTCGCCGGGGGCCGGGGTTGGTCGCTGTGGAGGTAGAGGTACCACTCGATGGCGCGTTTTTGGTGGTCCTCGCTCATGCCCCGGTGGGCCCGCAGGATCAATCGGAGTTGCGCGTTGGTGCCTCCTTCGATCCGGTTGGTCGTCGAGGCGATATCCAGTCCGGTGTATTCAGCCTGCAGATAGGTAAAGAGGGTCCCGGCTTGGCCGAGTCGTTCCAGCAGCCGGTAGGCCTTGCGGAGTCTGTCGTGGGTGTACCACCAGGTTTGGTTGGCCCGGACCCATCCCGGAGCCATGGCCGTAGCGGTGCGGTAGGTGCGGGCCTTGACCAGATGCCCGTGTTCCTGATGCCAGTCATTGAGACCCGCGAGCCAGGCGGCTGCTTCGGCGGGGGCTTTGATCCTGGTCAACGCCCGTCCCAGCCGCAGCAATGCTTTGCCCGCATCCGTTCGGGGCCGGCTGGTCAGGTAGGTCCGGACATTGCGTTGGACATGGACCAGACACCGTTGGACCGCGGTTTCTGACCAGCACTCCGACAGGGCTGCGGCGATCCCCGAACCGCCGTCAGTGATCACCACGCGAGGGGCAGGGAACCGTTGCAGCAGCGCCGCCCACGCGGCCTTTTTCTCGGTGTCGCACCACTGCCAGCCAAGCACGTAATCACCGGCAACAGCGATCAGGCAGCACCACGACCCGACAAAGATCCCATCGACCTGGATCTGGTCATGGACCTCCCCGGTCACGGGAATGCGCGGGGCGATGTTCCAGCACCAGGCCGTGCGCCGTCGGAAGGACCGGGCCGTGCCGAACATGGTCAGCGACGACTGGCCTGAAGTGCCTAACAACCAACCAAGAAACGCCTCCAGCTCAGCGCGACGGCTGACATCCGGACGTTGACCGGAACGGCTCGCCCCGCAGTTCAGGCACCGGTAGCGCTGTTTGCCCGCTGCCGTTTTCCCGTTCCGTACCAGCGTCTGGCCGCAGACCAAACATTCCCCAGATATGCAAGCACCCCAGCCACCCTAAGCTCCAAAAGCTTAGCTATCCCGGAATTCGCCCGCCAGCGCTGGAAAGCAGGCCCAACCAATACACACGTTTTGTCCTATAACCCCAACAAAGTGTGCTCTTGTTCGCTGAACTCGACGTTGTACGGCGAGTTCAGCGAACAAGACCGGGTTTTGCGCCTGCCTAGGCCTTCTGCAGCGCTCCCAGTGCGCGCACCAGGGGTTCGAGTTCCGGAACCTGCTCGGCGGCTTCCAGGGCCGACGCCAGGGTCTCATCGTGCACAGGCTTTGCCGCCTCAAGCAGCTTTTGGCCGGCGACCGTTAGTTCGGTGTAGATCCCGCGACGATCATCCGCGCAGAGGATCCGCGTCAGTAGCCCCCGGTCCTCCAGGCGGTTGACCAGGCGGGTGGTTGCGCTGCTGGAAAGAGCCGTGGCGCGGGCAAGCTGCTGCATGCGCATGTGCCACCCGTCCTGGCGGCTCAGGGCGTCAAGAACCGTGTATTCCACCACCGAGAGCTCGGTGGAAGCCTGGAGGGCTTTCTCGAGTTCTGCTTCGATGCTTCCGTGCAGGGCAGCGAGGGTGCGCCAACCCTGTGCCCGTACTTCTACGGCGTCATCCTTGATGCCCATGCCTGTTGTGCTCCTGCCTTGGTTTGCGTGTCAGTGCAGGCGACCGAAAGTAGTTGCTTGCGCAATTATCTAGCGTGTGCAACTATATATACAGCGTCTGCAACTATTATTCTACGGGTTCCCCGAGGCGCACATCCACTTTGCTTTTGGGAGCCACCCATTTAAGGAGTTCCATATGCCCGCAGGGTTGATCGCCCTCGCCCTTGGCGGATTTGGCATCGGATTAACCGAATTCGTCATCATGGGCCTTCTGCCTGAAGTAGCGGCAGATTTCCAGGTGAGCGAGGCCTCGGCAGGCTGGTTCATTTCCGGCTATGCGCTGAGCGTTACGGTTGGTGCCCTCCTGGTGACTGCCGCCGTTACCAGGCTTCCGCGCAAGCCCGTCCTTGTTGGACTGCTTGTTCTGTTCATCCTCGGCAACTTCCTCTCCGCCATCGCCGACTCGTACACGGCGATGCTTGTGGGCCGCATCATTGCGGCGTTGTGTCACGGTGCGTTCTTCGGAATCGGCTCGGTGGTGGCAGCCAGCCTGGTTCCCGCACGCAAAAAGGCCGGTGCCATTGCCATCATGTTCACTGGACTTACTGCTGCCAACGTCCTTGGCGTTCCTTTCGGTACTCTCCTCGGCCAGAACTTTGGTTGGCGTTCGACGTTCTGGGCCATCACCGGAATAGGAGTGCTTGCACTGCTTGGTATCGCGCTGATGGTGCCCAGGGGGAGTACTGAGCAAACCAAGGGCCTCCGTAGCGAACTGGGTGCCTTCAAATCCGGCCAGGTCTGGCTTTCCATCCTGGTGACGATTTTGGGCTTTGGCGGCATGTTCGGCGCGTTCACGTACATAGCCTTCACGCTTACGGAAGTTTCCGGGTTTGAGCCGGGCGCCGTCCCGTGGTTGCTGGTGCTCTTCGGCGGCGGACTGTTCGTCGGCAACTTCCTTGGTGGGAAGGCGGCCGACAAAAACCTGGACGGATCACTCGTGATTATCCTTGCCGGCTTGGTACTGGTCCTGGGCTTCTTTGCCCTCACCGCGTCCAGCAGCATCGCAACCCTGGTCTCGCTGACCCTAATGGGCGGCTTCGGTTTCGCTACTGTCCCCGGGCTGCAGATGCGCGTGATGCACTTTGCCTCCTCCGCTCCCACGCTGGCATCCGGTGCCAACATTGGCGCGTTCAATCTGGGTAATGCGCTGGGCGCCTGGCTCGGAGGGGTCACCATTTCGGCTGGTCTGGGCTACACCTCGCCCATCTGGGCAGGAGCCGCGATTACTGTGGCCGCGTTGCTGGTCATGCTTGCTGCCGCCGCAGCAGCCAAGCGCAAGGGAATTGCCACAGCAAAGACCACGCCCGACGTCGAACGCGAACCCCAGGGTGCGCCCGTGTCCTGACGATGTCCACGGGAAAGTGAAAGCCCGCCGTGGAACGGTTTGAACGTTCCACGGCGGGCTTTTCAGCGTCTCAGGGCCGCTTATGCCTGAGGAGTGCTGTCCCGGGCTTCCTGCTCTGCTCTTTTGGCAGCGCGGGTGCGTTCGTTCTCCGCCTGCTTCAGCGTCCTCATCTGCTTACCCCGCCGACGCCACAGGGCCCAAAGAACAGTCACCACCACAAAAATCACTGCAGCCGCCACGGCCGAGATCGCGGTCCACGTGGTGAAGAAGCCGGCATCCACACTTAAGGTTCGCTGGCCGGCGTGCGCAGATTCGGTGGAACCGAACACAATGCCGGCCGTAAGCAGGTTCGGCGTTGCGATGGCGACGGCGGCCAACAGGATGACGATCTTCCAAGGCCAGGAGACAGCCTTGTGGGTTGCCTGCCACGCCACCACGAGGGGAATGAAGGTAAAGACGAAGCCGTAAAACATACCCACCAGTACACTCGCGCCGAGGTCCCGCCGGATCTGCCCCGCTACGACGTCGGACCACCAACGCGGCAGAATGGCGCCAAGGATGAAGTAGGCAGCCACAGCGACAAGCAATGCCACCAGGATCAGAATAATTTTTACGCCCCAATTGCGTTTTTTCCGAGCTGGTACTTGTGCTTGTTCAGTCATGGGTCAATCATGGCAGAGACCTCATCAGGCACAGGGGAATTGTGCCTATACTTTCAGCGGTGGCCGGATGCCCGGGCCGCCGTCGAGATCCGTAAATGTCCCGATGAAAGGCGACCCATGAGCAATATTCCAGCCGATCTTTCCTACACCGCAGAGCATGAGTGGGTTTCTGCCCCTGACGCCGATGGCGTGGTGCGGATTGGTATCACCGACTTCGCGCAGGACGCCCTGGGTGACGTTGTTTACGCCCAGATGCCCGAACCCGGGACCAAGATCACCGGGAATGAAGTTGTTGGCGAGGTTGAATCCACCAAGAGCGTCAGCGATATCTATGCTCCGGTTAGCGGAGAAGTCATTAACCGGAATGATTCTTTGGACCAGGATCCGGCACTGATCAACTCCGATCCTTACGGCGATGGTTGGCTTTTTGAAGTAAAGCTGGCAGAAGCCGATGCAGTGGATTCCCTGCTCAGTGCATCGGAGTACGAACAACAGGTAGGCTAAAGTTATCTGGCCCGCCCGGCTGCATTCTTTTAGTCAAGGACGCGGGAAGGCGGGCCAGCAACCGATTTGCCCGGCGGTACCGGGAGGCGGAAGTGGCTGGCAGGGTTTGGAACTGCTGGCGGATGAGGAGGAAATTCCATGGTTGGCGGCGAACAGAATCAAGCCAATGTCGGGAAGGGCGCGGAAGAGCAACCGACGTCGGAGACCACCTCGATCAGCATCACGCCAACGTGGGACGAGCCCAGCGTTGCACCCAGGCTTGCACCCGAAGAGCGTGCGTCCGTTGATGCCCTGCCGCCGGACTCTGCCTTGCTCATCGCGCACAGCGGACCAAACGCAGGAGCCCGGTTCCTCCTGGATGCTGATACCACTACGGCCGGCAGGCACCCCGACGCCGACATCTTCCTGGATGACGTCACGGTGTCCCGCAAGCACGTGGAATTCCACCGAACCCCCACGGGCTTCGAACTCGTGGATATGGGCAGCCTCAACGGAACCTACGTGAACCACGACCGCGTGGATCGGGTGCAGTTGAAGAGTGGCAATGAGGTCCAGATCGGCAAGTTCCGACTGACCTACTACTTGAGCCCTGGCCGCCCGGCGGGCCAAGTCTGACCCCGGGGTACTTGCCTGTGGCAATGGCCCAGCCGGAACGTCGCGGACCGCAGGTCCTGAACATCGGGGAAGTCCTGGCTCAATTGAGCGATGACTTCCCTGGGATGACCGCGTCCAAAATCCGCTTTCTTGAGGAAAAGGGCCTCATTAATCCAAAGCGGACCCCCGCAGGATACCGGCAGTACGCGGACAGTGATGTTGAGCGGCTCCGTTTTGTCCTCGCACTTCAGCGCGACCAGTACTTGCCGCTGAAAGTCATCAAGGATTACCTGGACGCGATTGATCGCGGGGAGCGGCCAGAGAACCTGCCTCCGGGCGTCACGGTTTCGCCCCGGGTGGTTTCGTCGGAGATGGCTGCGGAAATCCAAGGCCGTGCGCGCGCCCTGACCGAGGAGCAACTCCGGGCCGAATCGGGTGCCAGTGTGCCCTTGTTGGAGTCGCTCCTGAGCTTCGGGCTGATCAGCCACGTTGGCGGCAAGTTCGACGAACACGCCCTCCAGGTTGCACGTGCTTGCGTCCAGTTGGAGGGTCACGGTTTGGAGCCTCGCCACCTCCGGCCGTTCCAGGCTGCGGCCGAGCGTGAGTTCGGCCTGGTGGAAAGAGCGGTTGCGCCCTTGACGTCCAGGCGTGACGCAGCCTCCCAAGCACGGGCCGCCGAGGCAGCGCGTGAAATCAGCGAACTATGCCTGACGCTGCACAGGGCGCTCGTCCACGACCGTATCTCCCGGATGGACTCCTGATGATCGAAGTTGAAATTGTCGGCGTCCGGATCGAATTGCCGTCCAACCAGCCCTTGGTCCTCCTTCGCGAAATCAAGGGGGAGCGGCACGTCCCCATCTGGATCGGAACACCGGAAGCAAGTGCCATCGCCCTGGCCCAGCAGGGTGTTGTTCCACCGCGACCCATGACCCACGATCTCCTGATTGACGTTGTGGAGTCCCTGGGGCACTCAATCATCAGCGTCAACATCGTGGCGGTTGAAGACAACATCTTCTATGGGCAGCTGCAATTCGACGACGGCACGGTAGTTAGTTCGCGCGCTTCCGATGCGTTGGCGCTTGCATTGCGGGCCAAATGCCGCATTTGGTGCGCTGATGCAGTGATGGAGGAAGCCGGCGTCCGGATCACTGAGCATGATGAAGGCGAAGATTCAGAGCCGGATCCCAGTGTGGACGAGGAACGTGAAATGCGGCGCTTCCGGGAGTTCCTGGACGACGTGGAACCTGAGGATTTCGAAGGCTGAATCACCCTAAGCCTAAAGTTGAGGGTGAAACTTTCGACACGACCGGATTTTGGGCCCGGGGTCTTTGACCTAGGGCCCTCCCGGGCCTAACGTCGAAGGTATCAAGTTCCCGTTGCATACACTGCCCGCGCAAGTCACACTGGAAGGTGCCGACTTGTGGGAATTACACGGCTGAATTTCGGCGTTGTGATCAGTGGTACGCACCGTCCCCAAGGGAACTGAGAACAAGGAGGTCACGTGAGTCCGAAAGGCGAAGCAGGCGAGCTGAAGCAGGCCTCGACCGGCATTGCTGCGCCCGCATCCGGCGCCCAAGGTTTGCTCTTCACAGAGGACCTGCCAGTGCTGGACGAGGACGCGGGCTACCGCGGGCCGACTGCCTGCAAGGCTGCAGGTATCACGTACCGTCAGCTGGACTATTGGGCACGCACGGGCTTGGTGGAGCCGGCCGTTCGTGGTGCTGCGGGCTCCGGCTCGCAACGTCTCTATGGATTCCGCGACATTCTGGTGCTCAAGGTAGTCAAGCGTCTGCTTGATACCGGTGTTTCCCTCCAGCAGATCCGCTCCGCCGTTGAGCATCTTCGCGAGCGTGGCGTTGAAGACCTTGCGCAGATTACGCTGATGAGCGATGGCGCCAGTGTCTACGAATGTACCTCTGCCGACGAAGTCATTGACCTCGTGCAAGGCGGACAGGGTGTCTTTGGCATAGCGGTGGGACGTGTATGGCGGGAAGTCGAGGGAAGCCTTGCCGCGCTTCCAAGCGAGCACGCCGCAGAGCAGTCCTTTCCGGACGACGAATTGAGTAAGCGGCGCGTTGCACGCCGCATCGGCTAAAAACGGCGGACTGGATCTCTGAGTAACGTCAAGAAGCCTTAGTAACGCAAGAAGCCGCCCCCGGATACAGGGGGCGGCTTCTTCACGTTGTATGGCTGGTGTGTTCCGGGTTAGCGCTGCTGCCGAGCCCGCGAGCTGGTTTGGCCCTGAAGCAGGCTCTGCAAGAGGGCGTCGAAAAGTTTTGCGGAGTTTTTGGCGGAATCGCCTGGCCAGTGGTGCACGGAGTGCGCTGCGCCTTGGATCTGCTGCCAATTTGCCTGTTCCGGAATGTGCGGGGTCAGGAGCAGCTCGCCGAACATGGACTCCATCTCGGACAGCCGGAAGGTGTGCTCGGCTGACCCAGTGCGAACGCGGTTGGCGACGATTCCCGCTGGCGCCAGGTGGGGAGCGAATTCCTGCCGGAACAACTGGATGGCGCGCATGGTTCGTTCCGTGCCGGCCACGGAGAACAGACCGGGCTCGGCCACGAGTACTACGCGGTCGCTCGCGCTCCATGCCATGCGCGTGAGCCCGTTGAGCGAGGGAGGGCAGTCCACAAGAATCAGTTCATAGTTGGTGGTCCCTGCAAGAACGGCCGAAAGCCTGCGAAGGTCCCGTCGGCCGAGGTCCGGGCGATCATAGATGCCCGTGAAAGCCGAACCGACAGCCACGTCAAGCTTGCCGCCACTGGAACCGTTGGAGACCCAGCTGCTGCTGGCGACGTTCTCGGGGAGTTTGGCTTTCCGGGGACTCTTGAGCATGCGGCCAATGTCCAACTGCTCGCCTCGCTGGACGCCGAGTGCCGTGGTCGCGTCCGCATGGGGATCGAGGTCCACCACGAGGGTTGGAATGCCGGCCGCGAGGGCCGCGGACGCCAGGCCGGTGGTCACGGACGTCTTTCCCACTCCGCCTTTGAGGCTGCTGATGCTGACTACTTGCACTTGAAAACCCAAAACCTAACGCCGGTTGCCGTATCGCGCTGTTTTCCGCTCCGGGACCGCCGGAGCCGGGGCTTGCCGAAGCCCCTCCAACATCATATGGGGCGGGGCCGTGGAATCCCGCTTTCTACGCGCCCGGGCGCCGGAGGATGCTGCGGGCATTAGCACGAGGGGGAGTCGCGCGCACGCATATACAGCCCAGATGACGATTCCATTGTGATGGTTGCCACAAAGATTTGTGTTTGATGCTGGCGGCACTACACACTGTGACCACCGACCGATCCACCCGCAATGATGCAGGAGAAGTATGTTTTCGAAAATTCTGGTGGCCAATCGCGGCGAAATCGCGATCAGGGCGTTTCGCGCTGGTTATGAACTGGGCGCCAAGACCGTAGCCGTCTTTCCGCATGAGGATCGCAACTCGATCCACCGGCAGAAGGCCGACGAAGCTTACCTGATCGGCGAGGTGGGTCACCCCGTCCGCGCCTACCTGGACGTCGAGGAGGTTGTCCGCGTCGCCAAGGAAGCCGGCGCCGACGCCATCTACCCCGGCTATGGTTTCCTCTCGGAAAACCCGGACCTGGCGCGTGCAGCCAAGGCCGCGGGAATCACCTTCGTGGGTCCGCCCGCGGAGGTCCTGGAGCTCGCAGGCAACAAGGTCGCTGCCTTGGAAGCTGCCCGCCAGGCCGGTGTCCCGGTGCTGAAGTCGAGCAAGCCTTCAAAGGACCTCGATGAGCTGATTGCGGCAGCCGACGAAATCGGCTTCCCGATCTTCGCCAAGGCCGTTGCCGGCGGTGGTGGTCGTGGAATGCGTCGCGTGGAGACCCGCGAAGCTCTTCCTGAGGCCCTGCAGTCCGCCATGCGCGAGGCCGATGCCGCGTTTGGCGATCCCACGATGTTCCTCGAGCAGGCGGTGCTGCGCCCGCGCCACATCGAAGTCCAGATCCTGGCGGACGCCGAAGGCAATGTCATGCACCTGTTCGAACGTGACTGTTCCTTGCAGCGCCGCCACCAGAAGGTAGTGGAAATCGCGCCCGCGCCCAACCTGGATGAAAACATCCGCCAGGCGCTCTACCGTGATGCTGTGGCCTTCGCCAAAGCCCTGAACTATGTCAACGCGGGAACGGTCGAGTTCCTGGTGGACACCGAGGGTGAGCGCGCCGGCCAGCACGTTTTCATCGAAATGAACCCGCGCATCCAGGTTGAGCACACTGTGACCGAAGAAATCACGGATGTGGACCTCGTGCAGGCGCAGATGCGTATTGCCTCGGGGGAGACCCTCGCTGACCTTGGCCTTAGCCAGGAGACGGTATCCATCAAGGGTGCCGCGCTGCAGTGCCGCATCACCACGGAGGATCCGGCCAACGGCTTCCGCCCGGACGTCGGAAAGATCACCGGCTACCGCTCTGCAGGTGGCGCAGGCGTGCGTCTCGACGGCGGCACCGTCTACTCCGGTGCCGAGATCAGCCCGCACTTCGACTCCATGCTCGTTAAACTGACCTGCCGTGGACGCGATTACCCGGCTGCAGTTGCCCGTGCGCGGCGCGGCCTGGCCGAATTCCGGATCCGTGGCGTGTCAACAAACATTCCATTCCTGCAGGCCGTGCTGGCCGATCCGGACTTCAACGCCGGCAATGTAGCCACGGACTTCATCGACAAGCGGCCTGAGCTGCTCAAGTCGCACATCTCCGCGGACCGCGGCACCAAGCTGCTGACCTGGATGGCTGATGTCACGGTGAACAAGCCCAACGGCGAGCTGACGGTCCACTCCGATCCCGCCAACAAGCTGCCCGTCGTCGAGGGCCCGGTACCCACGTCCGGCTCCCGCCAGAAGCTGCTGGAGCTCGGTCCTGAGGGCTTTGCGAAAGCGCTGCGCGAGCAGCAGGCAGTGGCCGTTACGGACACCACGTTCCGTGACGCCCACCAGTCCTTGCTCGCTACCCGTGTCCGTACCCGCGACCTCGTGGCTGCCGGCCCGGCCGTCACTGCGTTGCTGCCCGAGCTGCTTTCCGTGGAGGCCTGGGGTGGTGCAACGTACGACGTCGCGCTCCGCTTCCTTGGCGAGGACCCCTGGGACCGCTTGGCTGCTTTGCGCCAGGCGCTGCCCAACACTTGTATCCAGATGCTGCTCCGTGGACGGAACACCGTTGGTTACACGCCTTACCCGGAAGAGGTGACCGAGGCGTTCGTCAACGAGGCCGCGGCTACCGGCATTGACATCTTCCGCATCTTTGACGCCCTCAATGACGTCAACCAGATGGCCCCGGCAATACGGGCCGTGCGTGCCACCGGAACCGCCGTCGCAGAGGTCGCACTCTGCTACACGGGCAACCTCCTTGACCCAAACGAGGACCTGTACACCCTCGACTACTACCTGGACCTTGCCCAGAAGATCGTCGACGCCGGTGCCCACATCCTTGCCATCAAGGACATGGCAGGCCTCCTGCGTCCCGCTGCGGCTGCCAAGCTCGTCTCGGCTTTGCGTGAGCGCTTCGATCTCCCGGTGCACCTGCACACGCACGACACCGCCGGTGGCCAGCTCGCAACACTCCTGGCAGCCGTGGAAGCTGGAGTCGACGCCGTCGACGTCGCTTCTGCTTCCCTGGCAGGCACTACCAGCCAGCCTGCGGCATCCGCTCTCGTTGCGGCCTTGGCCAATACACCGCGCGACACCGGGCTGAGCCTTGCCAACGTCGGTGCACTGGAGCCCTACTGGGAAGCGGTCCGACGCGTTTACGCGCCGTTCGAGTCCGGGCTGCCGGGTCCCACAGGCCGTGTCTACCAGCACGAAATCCCTGGGGGCCAGCTGTCCAACCTTCGCCAGCAGGCCATCGCCTTGGGGCTGGGGGAGCAGTTCGAAGCCATCGAGGACATGTACACGGCGGCAGACCGCATCCTGGGCCGCCTGGTCAAGGTGACTCCGTCCTCCAAGGTGGTGGGTGACCTTGCCCTGCACCTCGTTGGGCTTAACGCGGATCCCGCAGACTTCAACGAGAATCCGCAGAACTACGACATCCCGGATTCTGTCATCGGCTTCCTCTCCGGCGAGCTCGGCGACCCCCCGGGAGGCTGGCCCGAGCCGTTCCGTACCAAGGCCCTCCAAGGTCGCAGCGTCAAGGTCCGGGACGTGGAGATCAGTTCAGAGGACAGCGCTGCGCTGAAGGGTGATTCGAAGACCCGCCAGCACACCCTGAACCGGTTGCTCTTCGCAGGTCCCACCAAGGACTACCTCAAGAGCGTGGAGACCTACGGCAACATCTCCGTGCTGGACACCCGCGATTACCTCTACGGCCTGCAGCGCGGCGCTGAGCACGTCATCGAGCTGGAGAAGGGTGTGCGGCTGATCGCCCAGCTTGAGGCCGTGTCCGAAGCCGACGAGAAGGGCATGCGTACAGTGATGTGTACGCTCAACGGCCAGTCGCGTCCGGTGGTTGTCCGCGACCGTTCCGTGGTGAGCAACGTCAAGGCCGCAGAGAAGGCCGACCCAGCGCAGCCCGGGCAGGTTGCAGCCCCGTTCGCGGGGGCGGTCACGGTTACCGTCAAGGCAGGCGACGTGGTCAACGCCGGCGATACCGTTGCCACGATCGAGGCAATGAAGATGGAAGCATCCATCACGACGCCGGTGGCCGGCACGGTCTCCCGCCTGGCCATCTCCTCGGTGGAGCAGGTTCAGGGCGGCGATTTGCTGCTGGTGATCGGCTAACGATCCACCAATGAAAAACCCCTTCCGGAGGAATTCCGGAAGGGGTTTTTCGTTTGCGGTGCGTCGTGACTACTGCGGCCGGGGCGCCGAGTACATCTCTTCGATCACGGCGTCAAAGTCCTTCATGACCTGCGCGCGCTTGACCTTCAGCGACGGAGTGAGGTGGCCCGAGGCCTCCGTGAAGTCCGCAGGGACTATCCGGAACGACTTGATCGCCTCGGCTTGGGAGACAGACTGGTTGGCTTTGCTGATGAGGTCCTGGATGGCAGCCCGTACTACCGGGTTCCCGGCAGCTTCCTCCAAGGTGGTACCTGCTGGGAGGCCATGGCGTTCCAGCCATCCCGGCAACGCCTCCTCATCCAGGGTCACCAAAGCACCGATGAACGGACGGTTGTCGCCCACTACCAGGACCTGGGAAACGAGGGCGTCTGCACGGATCTGGTCTTCCAGCAGCGCTGGAACCACGTTCTTTCCACCTGCCGTGACGATGATTTCCTTCTTGCGGCCGGTGATCTTGAGGAAGCCATTGCTGTCGAGCTCGCCGATATCCCCGGTGCGGAACCACCCGTCGGCAAAAGTTTCCTGGGTAAGATCCTCGCGCTGGTAGTAGCCACGCATGACGCAGACACCCTTGGCGAGAATTTCGCCGTCGTCCGCGATCTTGACTGCATTGCCAGGAAGTGGGGCGCCCACGGTGCCGATCCTGATCATCGAGGGTGTGTTGACCGAGATGGGTGCCGTGGTTTCCGTCAGGCCGTATCCCTCCAGGATCTGCAGGCCGATGCCTTGGAAGAAGTGGCCCAGGCGTTCGCCCAAGGGGCCGCCACCGGAGACAGCGTGCGCCACATGTCCGCCCATGGCGTCGCGGAGCTTTCCGTAGACGAGCTTGTCGAACACCGCATGCTTCAGCTTCAACCCCAGGCCCAGGGAACCGGCCTGGCGCGCCTTGGAGTACTCGATCGCCGTGTCCACTGCACGGTGGAAGATGGCGCCCTTGCCGCTGTCCTCGGCTTTGGTCAGCGCCGAGTTGTAGACCTTCTCGAAGACACGCGGCACAGCAAGGATGAACGTTGGCTGGAAGCTCTGCAGATCGGCCAGCAGATGCTTGATATCCGGAGTGTGGGCAACTTTGACGCCCCCTGCAACGGCCAGGACGGAGATGAAGCGCGCAAAGACGTGGGCCAGCGGGAGGAACATGATGGTCTTCGCCGACTCGTTGATGATCTCGCCCAGTGCCGCACGGGCATTCTCCGAGAGCTCCACGAAGTTCCCGTGGGTCAGTTCGCAGCCCTTGGGCCTGCCTGTGGTTCCGGAGGTGTAGATGATGGTGGCCAGGTCTGTCAGGCCTGCGGCGGACCTGCGCGTCTCCAGTTCCTCATCGGTGACACTGGTGCCAGCGGTGCGAAGGGCATCAAGGCCGGCACCCTCAAGCTGCCAGACGTTGGCCACTGACTGTATGTCTTCAGCTGCGACGGCCTGACGGATGATGTCCTCGTGGTGGGCGGCCTCACCAAAAGCGGCCACAGCACCGGAATCGCCCAGGTTCCAGGCCACCTGCGATGGGGAAGAGGTCTCATAAATCGGGACGGAAACAGCTCCTGCGAACCAGATGGCAAAGTCCACCAGCGACCACTCATAACGGGTCCGGGACATAATGCCGACGCGGTCGCCGGCGCCCACACCACTGGCGATAAGGCCCTTTGCCAAGGCCTTTACGTCGGCAAGGAAATCCGTGGCACGGATGTCTTGCCATTGGGCATTGCTGTCCAGCTTGGCGAAGAGTGCAGGGTTGGAAGCCTTGGCGGCTTCGCGGACGACGAGGTCCGTGATGTTGGTTTCAGGGGCAACATTGACAAGAGGCGGAACACTGAATTCACGCACGGTAGCTCCTTTGATATGCACGGGCCGCGAGGGGCTGCTTTCACTCTAGTATGCCCACTCGCGGAGGTGTGTCCTATTTCACCTACTGGCGAGTAACTTTACGGATGACCGTCCGTTTCGAGCAACTTGGCGCCGTCCAGCGCTTCCGACGGCATTCTGCCTGGGCCCGGCAGAATAGGATGTTGGGATGCCTTCATTACGGTCCAGTTCCCGTGCCCGGCCCCGGCCACCCGTCGCTGCCTTGAAGGACGTTCCCTGGGCTGGACGCAGGAGCCATTTGGGCAGGCGTGGGCTGGCCATCGGCATCGATATCGGTGGCACCAAGGTAGCTGCCGGCGTAGTTGACGCCGAGGGCCGGATCCTTGCCGAGGCACGCAGGTCCACGCCCGGCGCCGATCCCCGGGCCGTGGAGCAGACCATCGTGGAACTGGTTGACGAACTCAGCGCGGACCACCGGATTGCCTCGGTGGGTATTGGCGCGGCAGGTTGGATGGACCTCGACGGCGGTACCGTCCTGTTCAGTCCGCATCTTGCCTGGCGCAACGAGCCCCTGAGGGAAAGCCTGCAGAAGCTGTTGAGGCGGCCGGTTTTGCTAACGAACGACGCCGATGCGGCCGCCTGGGCGGAGTGGCGCTTTGGCGCCGGGCAGGGTGAGAGCCGCCTGGTGTGCATCACGTTGGGCACGGGCATCGGCGGTGCAATGGTGATGGACGGGCGGGTTGAACGCGGTCGTTACGGCGTGGCTGGCGAATTTGGCCACCAGATCATTTTCCCCGGCGGGCACCGTTGCGAATGCGGCAACCGTGGCTGCTGGGAGCAATACGCGTCAGGCAACGCCCTTGGCCGTGAGGCCCGCCAATTGGTGCGAACCAACTCGCCCGAAGGCCGCGCACTCCTTGAGCGGGCAGGCGGTGTGGCAGAGAGCATTACCGGTGCTGCAGTTACCGCGTTGGCGCTTGCCGGGGACTCTACGTCAAGGGAACTGTTGGCGGACCAAGGTGAATGGTTGGGCTTGGGGCTGGCCAACCTGGCGGCGGCACTGGATCCCGGCATGTTCGTGATCGGCGGCGGACTGTGCGACGCAGGGGACCTGCTTGCCGGACCGGCCCGCGAGGCGTTCGCCCGAAACCTGACGGGGCGTGGATTCCGTCCGATGGCAAGGATTGAGCTCGCCGCTCTTGGGCCCCGTGCAGGCATGATCGGCGCTGCTGACCTTTCCAGGGTCAGCGGCCGTGCCTACAGCTAGGAAAGACCACAATCAAGCGGGTGCGCAGCTAGATGCGGGCGCCGTCGTCGTCCTCGTTTTTCTCATGCGGTAGCCGCATGATCAGGTAGACCACGGAAGCTGCAAAGGCCACCACTATGCCAAGGATGGCCAGCAACGGTGCCGAACGCCAAAACATCGCCGTAAAAAGCAGGGCGAGGGGGCCGCCCACAGCGCCGATCCATGCCAGCATGGTCAGCGGATCGGTTCCCACCAGGCTGGGAGGCTCCTCGGGCACGAAGGCGCCGTCGTCGTCGTCCGCCTCGAAATCGCGGGGACCCAGGGGCCTGCCGTCTGATTGTTCCTTTTCCCCTTGTGGCGTCCGGGCATCGGACGCTGGAGCCGTGGCGGGAGAGGACAGTCCCAGCGGATCAAAGTCCCTAAAGACCTTTGGGGCGTCTTCCCTGGCTGGCCCGGCTCCTGTCTGGCCCATTTCCGGCCGACCCGGTTCGGAGGCCTCTCCGAGCGGTAAGGATTCCGTCGCTTCCAGCCGGGACACTAAATCCAACCAGACGGCGTCGTCATCTTTGTTGGCGCTCTGATCGGCAGAGTTGGGATCAGGCCTGTTCATCGGCTTTGTCCTTTTCAAGGGAAGACCCGTTGCCGGCCAGCGCCGCCATGGTCTTTTGGATGAAGTCGACAGTTCCCGTGAAGATTTCAGGGGCGTCGTTGTCCAGGGTCGCAACATGATGGCTGTTGCTGAGGTAGGTGACGTCAACGGGCTCCTGGACCCGTGCACGGAGGAACTCGAGGCTGGCGTTGGAGATGACGTTGTCCACCGTGGAGCGAAAGACCCGCACAGGCGAAGTAATGCGGGGCAGCAGCGCGGCAGTATCCTTGTACATCTTCTTCAACTCGTGGGCCGCTGCAACCGGAGTGCGGGAATATGCCCCTTCGTCCTGGTCCGGCTTCAAGATGTCATTGGCGATCGCCGGAGTGCTCTTCATGACGTACTTGAGGGCCGCAACGATGACAGCCCGCGGGTCATCGAGTACCAGGCCCGGGTTGACCACAACGGTGCCAGCCACGGGCCGTGTCGCCGCAATGCGCAGGGCCAGTGTTCCGCCCATGGATAGTCCGGCCGCGAAGACGAAATCGCATTCGCCTGCCAGTTCCCTGTAGGCATCGTCAACGGCCCGGTGCCATTCACGCCATGAACGCGTCGCCATATCCTGCCAGGTAGTTCCGTGCCCGGGGAGCAATGGAACCCTGACGGCATATCCTGCCGCGGCCAGGTGCTCGGCCCAAGGCCGGACGCTGTGCGGGCTTCCCGTAAACCCGTGTGACATGACGACGCCAACCCGGGGGCCTGAGCCAGTCCAGTTGCTGAGGAACGGGGAGAAATCGGGAAGCATTTTCATGATGACTCTGAGGCTACTCTGTCCGCGGCATGCTGACGGAAAAACTCCGCCGATTCTTCAAAGATGGTGGGTGCATCCACATCCAACGTGGCCACATGCCCGCTCGCCGGGAGGGTCACCACTTTGAGCCGTGATGGGTCCATATGCCTGCTGATCATAGCTACGGAACTGGGCGGGATGACACCGTCCACTGAAGATTTGAAGACAAGCGCCGGTGCTTGAATTTGTGGGAGGGCGCGGGTTGCCTGGCGGAAGAGCTTCTTCAGTTCGTGCACGGACCTCAAAGGCGTCTTTGAGTAGTCACCGTCCTCGGTGGGGGCCGCCGTCGGCTTTTCTTCCTCAATGGGTGAGGTGGTCCGCATGACGTACTTGAGTGCTCCGACGTACCTGACCCGGCGGTCGTAGAAACTCAACCCCGGGTTCACCAGGACCAGACCCGGAACATCGTGCAGGGAAGCGACGCGGAGGGCAACGGCACCGCCCATTGACAGGCCTGCCACAAAACACGTTTCAGTCCGGGCGGCAAGGTCCAGATAGCTTCGCTCAAAGGTCCTGTACCAATCCTGCCAGCGTGTGGTGGCCAGATCGTGCCAGCTGGTTCCGTGGCCGGGAAGCAACGGCACTGAGACGGAAAAGCCCTGCCCGGCCAGATACTCGGCCCAAGGCAGTACACTCAACGGGCTACCCGTGAACCCGTGGCAGATGGCCACTCCGGTGGACGCGTTGGCTCCATGGCCGGGATGGTGGAAGGCGAGCGGCGCGGCTGGTTGGTTGCGTTCCGTCATGGCTCCATCGTGTCACTCTTCCCGACATTTCTCACTGGAGTAGGGTTGCTGTTGAGTGCCGCCGGCTTGGCCGGAAGGACGCCCGTAAACCGGCCGTGAGAGGACAAACGTGTTCTATTGGGTCATGAAGAGGATCTTTCTTGGTCCTGTTCTCAAACTCCTGTTCAGGCCATGGGTCAAAGGGCTGGACAACGTCCCCGAAAACGGCCCGGCGATCCTGGCGTCCAACCATTTGTCCTTTTCGGACTCCATCTTCCTTCCCCTGATGGTGGATCGGCCCGTGATCTTCCTTGCCAAGTCCGAATACTTCACGGGCAAGGGCATTAAGGGCCGCTTGACTGCGTTGTTCTTCAGGTTGACGAACCAACTGCCGATGGACCGTTCCGGCGGAGCCGCATCCGAGCTATCGCTGCAGGCCGGGAAGGACGTCCTGAATTCCGGCGGGCTCTTGGGAATCTATCCCGAAGGCACCCGGAGTCCGGACGCCAAGCTCTACCGCGGCAAGGTGGGTGTTGCCCGGCTCGCTCTCCAGACCCGTGTCCCTGTAGTGCCGGTGGCCATGATTGGCACGGAAAAGGTCCAGCCCATTGGCAAGAGGCTGCCCAGCATCAGGCGTATCGGTGTGATCTTTGGGCAGCCCATGGACTTTAGCCGCTATTACGGCATGGAAGATGACCGGCTCATTCAAAGGGCCGTAACCGACGAAATCATGTACGAGTTGATGCGGCTTTCCGGCCAGGAGTATGTGGACGAGTATGCAGCTGTGGTCAAGGCCCGGATGGATGGCAAAGGACCCGGGACTGTTGGGAAAGTAAAAGCAGCCGAGGAGGCTCCCTCGGACATCGCTGATGACAAGGACGGACCCAAGGAAGACGGGGGAGCAGCCAGCGGGGGACTGTGACGCATCCGGCAGGGACAGTTACGCCTGCAGTGCCCCAACTTTGGCGGAGGCTACTACTCTTTAAGGGTGACTGAGCTAACCGCGAACACCGCACCCCCCGTAGTAGACCCACTCGCCAGCACCGCCCAGAGTGGGGCTGCAAATTACCCCGGTCTCGACGCCTGGCGGGACCTGCCGATTTCCCAGCAGCCCACGTGGTCTGACTCTGAAGTCTTCAAGGCCTCCGTTAAGGAACTTTCCGTCGTTCCGCCTTTGGTATTTGCCGGCGAAGTTGACGTTCTTCGGGAGCGCTTGGCTGCGGCCGCCCAGGGCAAGGCTTTCCTCCTGCAGGGGGGAGACTGCGCAGAAACCTTTGAGGCCGCTACGGCGGACAAGATCAGCGCACGCGTCAAGACGATCCTCCAGATGGCCGTCGTACTCACGTACGGTGCGGCGATGCCGGTTATCAAGATGGGCCGCATGGCCGGCCAATTCGCCAAGCCACGCTCGTCCAACGATGAAACCCGCGACGGCGTGACGCTTCCCGCGTACCGCGGAGATATCGTCAACGGCTACGACTTCACGCCCGAGTCCCGCGCGCACGACGCCGGCAGGATGCTGCAGGCTTACCATACGTCGGCATCCACACTGAACCTGATCCGGGCATTCACCCAGGGTGGCTTCGCGGACCTTCGGCTGGTCCACCAGTGGAACAAGGGCTTTACTGAGAACCCGGCACATGCCCGGTACGAGTCCCTTGCCCGTGACATTGACCGTGCCATCATGTTCATGGACTCTTGTGGCGCTGACTTCGAGGCCCTCAAGCGGGTTGAGTTCTTCGCCAGCCACGAGGCACTGCTGCTCGACTACGAACGCGCGCTGACCCGCATTGACTCGCGCACGGGCCTGCCGTACGACACTTCCGCCCACTTCCTCTGGATCGGCGAGCGGACCCGCGAACTCGATCATGCCCACGTGGACTTCCTTTCCCGTGTGCGGAACCCCATTGGAGTCAAGCTCGGCCCCACTACCAGCGGCGACGATGCCCTCCGCCTTATCGACAAGCTGGACCCGAACCGCGAACCGGGGCGCCTGACATTCATTACCCGTATGGGGGCCACCAACATCCGCGAAAAGCTGCCAGCCGTCGTCGAGCGCGTTACCGCTTCCGGCGCCAAGGTCCTGTGGGTGACGGACCCGATGCACGGCAACACGGTCACCTCGCCAAACGGGTACAAGACGCGTAACTTCGACGACGTCATCGATGAAGTACGTGGCTTCTTCGAGGTACACCACTCCCTGGGCACGGTTCCTGGCGGCCTGCATGTCGAAATGACCGGCGACGACGTCGCTGAGTGCCTCGGCGGTGCAGACCCCATCGACCAGGACGCTTTCCTGGACCGTTACGAGTCTGTCTGCGATCCGCGCCTGAACCACATGCAGTCACTTGAGATGGCCTTCCTGGTCGCAGGAGCCCTGTCCAAGCGGTAGGAATGGTGAACTCTACAGAAGAGGGGCGGTCCGGATCGATCCGGACCGCCCCTCTTCTGTTTTTGTCCTGGATCAGACCACGGTCAGGGTGACGACTGAGCCTTCCGGGATCTCGGTGTCTACTGGATTCTGGTCTCGCACAGTTCCGAAGAAGCCGCCCAGAATTGCATTGATTTTCACGTCGAAACCCAGTTTTTCCAGATCCTTCTGAGCATCTTTGGCCTGCTTGCCGATAAAGCTGGGAACCCTCACCAGCTTGGGTCCCTTGGAGACCGTCAGGGTCACCGTTTCGCCGCGGACGAGCGTGCCGTTGCCAGGGGACTGCGCCACAACAGCACCCTTGGGAACTGATTTGTCGTTGACTGTCTCCGGAGCGACAACGGCCTTCAACCCGGCATCCTGTATTGCTTTCACGGCAGCATCCTGCGGCAAACCCCGAACATCGGGAACGGGGATGGGCTGGGGTCCCTTGGAAACAACCAAGGATACCGGCGTACCGTGGCGGATTTCTTTCCCCGGGGCAGGGTCCTGGGAGATGACACTGCCCGCGGGGATCTTTTCGTCGAAAGCCTCGGTGACATTGCCGAGGGTCATTTGGGCGGCGTTCAGGGCGGTCTTTGCTTGATCCAGGGTCCCGCCTGTCAGCCCGGGCAGTGCAAAGAGTTGTGCGCCTTTCGAAACGAAAAGGGCAATGGGTTGAAATTTACGTACCACTTCCCCGGATTTGGGTTCAGTTCCGACGGCGAGTCCGGCTTGGACGTCGTCGTCGAATACGTCCTTGGGCTCGGACTGGAATCCCGCTGTGCGCAGGAGTTGTTGGGCTTCGGCTACCGTCTTGTTCTTGACATCGGGAACGGTGCCTGGAGATCCAGGCCCCATGCCGAAGAACCAGCCGGCAGATCCTGCGAGCAGCGCCAGGATCACGATCACGACTGTCCAGATAACGGCGCGTCGCCTGGGATTGCCTTCACGCAAGGGCCGCACCGGGGTGGCAGCAGCCCTGGTTTGGTCTTTAGCCTGTTGCCGCTCCAGTTTTTTCTGCTCCCGTTTGCCAGGCTGGCGCAGGTCATCGTCTACACCGGGAAGGGCCAGGCCGGCGTTGCGTGGTTGCCGCGCAGACGCTGCCATCACGGTTGTCGGGTTGCTCTGGTGTGGGATGAACTCGGTGGGCGATGCTGTCGTGGCAAGGGCCTCGGTGGGATTCTCCCGCGGGGCGGCTGCCTCAACGGAAGCGGCAGTGGAGAGAGGCCGGGAGGACGGCTGCCTGTGGTCCAGTTGCTCGTCGCTTAGCGTGGTCCGGATGTGGCGCAGTTCCGACAACAGGGCGGAGCCGTCCACGGGCCGGTTTTCGGCGTCCACAGCAGTGCACCACTGCACAAGTTCGTCCAGGTCCTCGGCAAGACCTGGAGCAGCCTCGGAGGGGCGGCCAACTGCGGCATTGACGTGCTGGTAAGCAACCTGAATCGGGGATTCACCAGCATATGGCTGCTTGCCTGTGAGCATTTCGTACAGCATGATGCCAGCTGAGTAGACGTCGCTGCGGGCATCAGCGGGCTTGCCAAGCACCAACTCGGGAGCGAGGTACGCCACCGTGCCGATCAAGGCGCCAGTACTTGTGGTGGCCGTGACAGCCCTGGCTAAGCCGAAGTCACCCACCTTGATCCGGCCGTCGTCGGCTATGAGCACGTTCTCGGGCTTGATGTCCCGATGGATGAGTCCTGATCCGTGGGCTGCCGCTAAACCTTCGATGACGGGATCGATCAGAGCGAGGGCCAGACGCGGTGGAAGTGCACCCTGCTGGTTGATGACGTCGCGGAGCGTATGGCCTTTGACATACTCCATCACCAGATACGCGATATGCCCGTCTTCGCCCTGGTCCAGCACGCTGACAACGTGGGGATGGGACAGGCTCGCGGCGGCCTTGGCCTCGCGGCTAAGCCGTTCCAGGAACGTCTCGTCATTGGCCAGGTGCGGGTGCAGGACTTTGAGGGCCACGTCGCGCTCCAAGCGCTGGTCCGTGGCCAGGTAAACGGTGGACATGCCACCCCTCGCAAGGCGTGAGCGGACGTGGTAGCGCCCGTCCACCGTGGTCCCGATGAGGTGGTCCTGCGTTGGTTCCTGCACCATATGATCCTAAACGAGGCAGGGAAGAGGCCCGAATCCGCGAAGGATCCGGGCCTCGTCCGAAGGTGCTTGGGTACGGCCTAGCCGAAAGTACGTTGCCGGGCCTTGATCGATTCGACGTAGCGCTTGGTGTCGTCGTACATGCCGTACTTGCTGACCGAGTACTGGCCCTGGTAGTAACCGGCGATGGCGTTGTCGAGGTCTTTGCTTGTGGCGATGAGTGCCCTGATGATGGCGACGCCGGCCGTGGCATTGTCATATGGATCCAGGAGGTTGAGCTTGCGGCCCACCAAATCGGATGCCCATTGGCCCGAGGACGGAATGACCTGCATGGTTCCAATGGCGTTGGCGGGTGAGACCGCGCGCTGGTCGAAGCCGGATTCCTGCTCGGCGAAGGCAAGTGCCAATGAGGGGCTGACTCCCATGCGGCGGGCGGTATCAGCGACGATTGTCTTCATTTCATCCCGGCTTGGGACAGGCGAAGCGTTCAGCAGCGCCTTGTTCTCGTTGGCGGAGCTGACAACAGCGGGCGGGTACGTAAAGCCGAGGAAGGAGCTCGGCACCAGGGGCTTAATGTCCCCGGCAGGCTGCAGTGACGTACTGCCGGGGATGGTGAGCTTCTGTCCGGGGTAAATGACCGTCGTTGCCGAAACTGTATTGACGCTCATCAGCGCTGACAACGAAACGTTGTGACGCGATGCAATGGAGCTCAGTGTATCGCCCGCTTTGATGGTGTAAGAGCCCGTACTGGCTACGGGAGCGGCCACGGGTGCCGGAGCGGGGGCAGGAGCAGGGGGAGCCGAAGGTGCAGAGCCGCCACTGACCTTGATCTTCTGGCCGGGATAGATGATGGAGCTTCCACTGAGATTGTTCCAGCTGAAGATGCTGGACAGGGGGACACCGTGCCGGGCCGCGATCGCGCCCAGCGTATCGCCCGGAACCACTGTGTAGGTGGTGGCATTTGAAGGTGCGCTCGGCGCGGGTGCGGGCGCCTGGTCAGGGGCGGCCGGGGCAGTGCCAATGAGTTTGATGGTCTGGCCAGGGTAAATCAGCGTTGTTGCAGTGAGCTTGTTCAACTGCAGGACAGCGGATGTGTCCAGGTTGAAGCGGCGTGCAATGGCACTGATGGTGTCTCCGCGGACGATCTTGTATGTGTCCGGTACGGACGGAGCCATGGGCCGCAGCGCGGCAGGAAGCGTTGCCGGAACCGCTTGGGCGGGAATCACAGTGCCCACTTTGGTGGCCTGGGCCTTCATGGCTGCAGCGAGCGTAGCGGGAATCTTGCGGGGCTGGGGTGCCGGTGCGGCCGTGGCTGGCTGGGCCAAGGCAAGCGAGGACAAAACCACGGCGGGAAGCGCAGCCGTGGTTGCCGCAATTACCGGCATGCTCATGGTTCGTTTCGGCGAGCGGGGCGTCGTCATGGAGTGTGTCCTCATCTCAGCAGCGGGAATAGTTTGTGTTGCCGCTGTTACCAGTGTTGCCAATGTGACTGATGTTATCAATGTTGCAAGTGTGATCAGTGTGAATCTCTCACACTTATTCATTCGGCACAACAATTCCTGCACTTTGGAAATCTCTTCGCCGAATTCATCCCTCTGAAAAGGCGACTTTCTCCCACACCGCGGGACCGCCGTCGTACTCCGGCTAGGCGACTGGCAGCCCGGCGTGGCAACCTTGTTCCGTGAGTAATGTAGAAAGCCTTGTTTCCGACTGGTTGCCGCTGCCGGATGTCGCCGAGCTGTTGGGAGTTTCCATCACCAAAGTCCATGGACTGTTGGATGAGCGTGCGCTGGTGGCTATCAGGCGGGGAGAGCGGAATATCCGCTCGATTCCGGCGCTGTTTATTCAGGATGGACACGTCGTAGACAGCTTGAAGGGAACCATTGCGGTTCTTAGCGATGCTGGTTATAACGACGAAGAACTCATCGTGTGGTTGTTTACGCCTGACGATTCATTGCGGGGACGGCCTGTGGATGCGTTGCGCGAAGGACGCAAGACGGAGATTCGGCGTCGCGCCCAGTCTCTCGCCTGGTAACTCAGTCCCTCGCCTGGTAGCCGGTTAGCCGGCAGCTTGGATTCCGTCATAAGCAGTTAAACAGCGGACGACGGCGGTCCTTGACCGCCGTCGTCGTCCCACGCCTGAAAAAGCCCCGTCAAGCAGCCCGGCTCACAGCTGCCTCAGCCAGTTGGCGCAATGCTGTGAGCGGTAATTCTTCCAGCGGCAGCTGTTCCAAGGCGGCGAAGGCTTTGTCACTCAGATCGTCAATAAGGGCTTCTGTGGCATCAAGCGCTCCGCAGTCGACCATGATGTTGCGGATTGTGGAAACTTCGTCCTCACCCAGATTCGGTTTCCCCAGCATTTCGTCCAAATACGTGGCTTGATCCGTGGGAGCCAGGTTAATGGCAAATCCAACGAGCACTGTCCGTTTGCCCTCGCGAAGGTCATCGCCCGCAGGTTTTCCCGTTGTCTCCGGGTCCCCGAAAACTCCCAGGACATCATCGCGCAATTGGAACGCCTCGCCCAAGGGCAGTGAAAATGCCGAGTATGCCTTCAACAGATCCTCGGATGCGCCTGCCAACGCTCCACCCAGTGCCAGAGGGTGCTCGGTGGAATATTTTGCGGATTTATAGCGAATAATCGAGGTGGCGCGCTCCACGGAACCCGCGCGATCACGTACAGGACCGGCTACTTCCTCGAGAATGTCCAGGTACTGCCCGGCCATTACCTCGGCCCGCATGAGGTTGAAAATACGGCGTGCTTCGCTTCCTGCGGCTGCCCTGGGGCCGATTTCCGTGAAGGATTCCTCGCTGAAGGAAAGGCACAAATCCCCGGTCAGGATCGCCGCGGCATGGCCGAAGCGTTCGTTGTCCAGGGCCCATCCATTCGCCTCGTGGAGTTGGCTGAAGCGACGGTGCACACTGGGACCCCCGCGCCGGGTATCGGAACGGTCAATGATGTCGTCATGGATGAGGGCCGCGGCTTGGAAAAGTTCCAAAGCGCAGCCAGCCGTCAGGATGTCCGCGTCAGCGGCGGGACCGCCCGCACCCCGCCAGCCCCAATAGCACATCAGCGCACGAAGCCGTTTTCCGCCTGTGACGAGGTTTGATATTGACCCCATGAGGGGAGCGACGTCCGGGGAAATCGTAGCCATCATGTCCTGTTGGACCGCCAGGAACTCATTCAGTTTCCCGGCTACGCCGGAAATAAACTCGACTTGCTCCGTGTGGAGTTGGGAAACCGGCGTCACTTGACTGACCCGGCCGCCACGTTGGCGCCGATGGTGAACGTGGAAACGCCTTCCTTTTGCCTCACCGAGACGTTGACCGTTTCACCGTCACCGCGGATGAAGTCGATCGACGTGACGTTGCCTACGGCTTCGGGGCCCGGAACAACCTTGAACCCTTGTGCTTCAAGCGAGGTCTTGTAGTAATCCACCACGCTTTCCGGCGGAGCTTTGACCGTTCCTACGAGGGCAACGGTGGCAGGAGATACGTTTTTGTCAAAGCTGCTGGAGCGCACGGACGTCTTGGGCATCACCGGGATGAGCTGTTCCGGAAAGCCCGGGACCAAGGCGCCCACCGTGGCCGTTGCGCCAGGCACGGGTCCCGCTGACGCGGACGTGTCGGGAGCCTGTGACGAGGATGATGCAGAGGCTGGGGGAGAGGGCGCGGCCGTGGAGGAATCAGAGGAGTTCCCCGATGCGGATGGGGCCGCGGGGCTGCTGGTGGGCGGAGTACAGGCGGAAACCGCCAGGGCGACACTCGCTGCGAGCAGGGCAAACCCTCGCGATCGAGGAGTTCCAAAGAGCTTCACAGGGGTATCCTTCCTTGGGCTGACGGGGGACTGTGCCTCCAGTTTAGTCAGTGGCCGGGCATAGTATTGCCGTTGTGAGGCAGGAAGCATTCGGTAGCGCCCAAAGCGCGGCCAGCGAACCAGCCCGCAGCGCGCACGACGCCCTGCGGGAACAGCGGCGAACCAGCATCCTGCACGTGGACATGGACGCCTTTTTCGTTTCCGTGGAACTGCGTAGCCGGCCGGACTTGCGTGGAAAGCCCGTGATCGTAGGCTTCCCTGCTGAGCGCTCGGTCGTCTTGTCGGCGTCTTACGAAGCCCGGGCCACAGGTGTGAAGTCAGCAATGCCCATGGCCATTGCCATGCGGATGTGCCCGGGCGCTGTCATCATCCACCCGCGCCACAAGCTCTACTACGAGGTTTCGGCGCAGCTCATGGAGATCTTCGCCTCCATCACGGACCTCGTGGAACCCTTGAGCGTTGACGAGGCGTTCCTCGACGTTGGTGGGGCTATCCGCCGTCTCGGATCTCCCTTGGACATCGGACATCTCGTCCGCCGTCGTGTTCGGTCTGAACTTGGTATCACCGCTTCAGTGGGGATTGCCGGAACCAAGTTTGTGGCCAAGATCGCATCCACCCGTTGCAAGCCGGATGGCATCCTCCAGATCGACGCCCAGGACACTATCCCGTACCTTCACAGCTTGCCGGTCAGCGCGCTCTGGGGCGTCGGCGGCAAGACGGCCGAGGTGCTGGCACGCCTAGGCATCCGGACAGTGGCCGACGTAGCGGCTACGCCTGTGGCATCGCTGAAAAAGGTCCTTGGCGCCAGCGGAGAGCACGTGCACAGGCTGTCGATGGGAATAGATCCCAGGCCGGTCACTCCTACGAGGCTGGAAAAGAGCATCGGGGCGGAGGAGACTTTTGCCACAGATTCGGCAGACGACGCCCTGTTGCACAGGGAGCTCCTCAGGTTGTCCCATCGCACGGCAGCGCGGCTGCGCAGTTCCGGGATGCTGGCCCGAACCGTAGCCTTGAAACTCCGATACGCCGATTTTTCCACTGTGACCCGCAGCCGGACCGTGCATACTCCCGTTGACAGCGCCCAGCTCATTTACCAGGTTGCCGTGCAACTGCTGGAATCCTTGGGGCCACGATCCATGAGCGTTCGTCTTGTGGGTGTCCGTGCGGAGCAACTGGAACCGGCCGGCCAAGCGTCCATGCAGCTCAGCCTTGATCGACGCGATGACAACTGGAGGGCCGCGGAGCAGGCCCTTGACCGCGTTGCGGAACGCTTCGGCTCCAAAACGTTGCTCCCGGCCAGGCTCCTGGATCCGCGCAAGACTCCTGACGTCGAATGACCCCCGCGATGCCCGCCCAGGCGCCCTCCGAGCGTCTTTCAGAACAGCGCCTGACAAACTATCCTAATTAGTACAGATATTTAGATCGTCTGGACAGCTGTTTCCTGAGCAGTCGGTCCCAGGATGTCCGCTAATAAAGCGGAAATTTTTTGGGAACGCTTTTCGTGGCCCGATCGTTTTGGAAACAGACGCACAGGCCGCGATTCGTCCAGACGCTGGCTGACTAAAGGAGGTCGCGATGCCCCTCTCGGAGCATGAACAGAAGCTGCTTGAGCAACTTGAGAAGCAGCTTCATGAGGACGATCCGAAGTTTGCCAACACGATGGGTTCGGATCCCATCCGCAGCTGGTCAACCCGGCACGTGATAATTGGTGTCCTTGGTGCCATCGCAGGCATCCTTTTGCTGCTGGTCGGCGTGTCACTCCAACAGATTTTCGTTGGTGTCCTCGGCTTCGTAGTGATGGGCGCAGGTGTCTACTTTGCGACTCTTAGGGGCGCGGCGTTCGGTAAGACCCGGAAAGCGAAAGCCGGAAAGTCAAAGTCCAAGAGTTCGTTCATGAGCAATCTTGAGGAGCGCTGGGACGAGCGTCGCCGCGACGACAATTGAGTGTCCGCCAGCATTAGCCCGGCCCTGGATCCTTTCCAAGCGACGATTCCTTAATAAGCTGCGCCGATAGCCTGCGCCGACAAATGGTGCATGCCCCTGGGTTGCAGGCGACACAAAAGACCCTTTATGGGTCTTTTTGCGTTTAACCCTGTGTCCTCCACTTTCCACCCCCTTCGAGGTTGCCAGCCCACTCTGGATCCGCAACGCGATCATCCCGCGCCTGATTCCCTCGGCCGCCCATAGAGTCATGCCCCAGGCGTTCCTTTGCCCTCCACTTCCCACCACGCCCTTGAATCTGTGCAATAGCGCGCCTTCGGAAACTCAAAGTGGTGGAGAAACACCTCATCGTGCGTTGACTGTGGGGCTTTGTGGAGTAAAGTGGAGCGCATAAGAGGGTATTGGCAGTGTTGGGTATGAACGGGCACCTTGACTGAGGGGCGGTGGGCCGGTGTTTCTTGGCACCCATTCCCCACGCCTTGATGAAAAGGGCCGGATCATACTTCCCGCGAAGTTCCGTGAGGAACTTGCCGAGGGCCTGGTTCTCACAAGGGGTCAGGAACGTTGCATTTACGTCTTCAGCCAGAGGGAATTCGAGCGCATTCACGAATCGATGCGGGAGGCACCACTGTCCTCCAAGCAGGCTCGTGACTACATTCGGGTTTTCCTGTCTGGGGCCTCTGACGAGGTACCTGACAAGCAGGGGCGCGTGACGATTCCGCCGGCGCTCCGGGCCTATGCAGGGCTCGGCCGGGAATTGGCAGTTATCGGTGCCGGTACCCGCGCAGAGATCTGGGATGCCGAGGCTTGGAATGAATACCTCGCCGAGAAGGAAGCAGCCTTCTCGGAGACCGACGATGACAACCTCCCCGGTTTCATCTAACCGGAAATGGGGCCCTGGCCCCGGTCCTTGGATGGGATCTCCAGCCGCCCATCGAACTGTCTTCCTGACTCAACTTCCCCTGAGCCAGGCCGGCGGAACGATAGGCGCGGATGGGGATCCGGTCCAAGGAACTGAATGCAAGCGATTGAGGAAAGAGGAGGCAACGTGGAAGAGCAGGACGCGGCAAAGCCCACATCTGAGCGCCACGTGCCCGTCCTGAAGGACCGCTGCATCAACTTGCTCGCCCCTGGCTTCGAAGCAGCCCGGAGCCGTGGCGAGACGCCGATCGTTATCGATGCGACGCTTGGGATGGGCGGCCACTCCGAGGCCATGCTGCAACGCTTCCCTGATCTGCACCTCGTGGGGATCGACCGCGATGAGGAAGCCTTGGCGTTGGCTGGCGCGCGGCTGGAACCCTTCTCGGACCGCACGGATCTGGTTCACGCGGTCTATGACGAAATCGAGGACGTCCTGGCCGATCTCGGCATCGCTGAAGTCCACGGCATCCTCATGGACCTCGGAGTATCGTCCTTGCAGTTGGATGAACGGGAGCGTGGCTTCGCCTACTCCTACGATGCTCCGCTGGACATGCGCATGGACACCAGCCGGGGGCAAACCGCGGCAGACGTCGTCAACAACTACAGCGAAGAAGAGCTCGTTCGTATCATCCGCAAGTGGGGCGAAGAGAAGTTTGCCGGACGGATTGCGAACAGGATCGTCACTGCCCGGGCCGAGAAGCCATTCGCCACCACCGGAGAACTCGTTGAGCAAATCCGCGGTGTAGTACCTGCTGCCGCAGCCAAGAGCGGTGGCCACCCGGCCAAACGGACCTTCCAGGCACTGCGTATCGAGGTCAACGAAGAACTCGACGTCCTGGAACGGGCTATTCCAGCCGCTGTCGCAGCGACTGCCCTGGGCGGGCGGATTGTGGTCATGTCCTACCACTCCCTGGAGGACAAGATCGTAAAGTCTGTTTTCCAGGCCGGATCCAAGTCCTCAGCACCGCTCGGATTCCCCGTTGAACTCGAAGAACATAAACCCGAATTGAAAACGCTGACCAAAGGCACGGAAGTGCCTACGGCCGCAGAAATTGCCGAGAACCCACGCGCGGCGTCTGCCCGACTCAGGGCCGTGGAGCGCATCAAGCCAAGGAGAGTCGCATGAGCACCGCCGCAGCGAAGACACTGCCCTCCGTGGTAGGCAACACGGCCAGGGCGCTCCCGGCCCCAGCCGGCAAGCCCGACGTCGGCCGGAAGGCGCGTACGCCGCTTTCGCTTGTGCGAAGCGCCCCCGGGAAGCGGCGCACTCCCTTTGTGGTCTTGTGCTTCGTGGTGATGGCGGCCGCCCTGCTGACGGTGCTCGTCCTTAACATTTCTGTATCCACAGCCCAGTACCGCTTGGTACAGCTCAAAGCAGAAGCAGCCACGCTGAACAAGGAAAACCAGGACCTGACACAGAAGAAGCAGAACTTCGAGGCTCCCCAGAATCTGGCCGCAAAGGCTGCAGAATTGGGAATGGTACAGTCCACCGTCAAGGGCCAGATCGATGTGAACACCATGACGGTCACCGGAAAGGCAACCCCGGCTGTCAAGGGAGACAACCCCGCGGCCGTGATTGCCCCTCCGGCCGTTGCCGGCCAGCTTGATGTGGTGCCTTCGGTGACTACCAAGGATCCGTTGGAAAACCTCAAACCGGCAACCCCTGCAGCGCCCGCGGCTACACCGGCCGCGCCAGCTGCAAAGCCGGCAACCCCCGCGTCTTCGCCTGCGGAGCTTCACGGGGGATCCGTTCCCGCTCCCCAGCAGAAGGCACCAGGGCACTAGCCCACAAGCTCACCGACGCAAGGCCAGCAGCAAGGAATCCACGTGGCGCGAAACCCCGGCAAATCAAAAAAGACGAAGGTGCCGGCGGCGAGGAAGCGGCTCCGGGTTGGTCTTGGCATCATGCTGACACTGCTGTTGGTGGTGGGCGGGAAACTCTTCATGGTGCAAGGCCTTGACGTCGGTGGCATGGCCGAGGCTGCCCTTGCGAACCGTCTCACGCCACAGGTACTGCCGGCCGAACGCGGCAGGATCCTGGACGCCAACGGTACTGTCCTGGCCAGCAGTGTCATCCGCTACAACATTGTTGTGGACCAGGTCCTCAACACCGCCACCGCTGAGTTCAAGCGCTACAACGAGAAGACTGAAGAAGTAGAGACTATCCCGCGGGACCAGGGTATCTCCGAACTGGCTTCGCTCCTGGGGGCCGATCCCGCCAAGGTCAGGGAGTCGCTCACTGGTGACAAAAAGTACTTCACGGTGGCCAAGGATGTGAAACCCGAGCTTGAAGACCGCATCTCCAAGCTGCACATTCCCGGTGTTGCCGCCGAAGGCGTCAGTAAGCGTGTCTATCCGAACGGCAGCGTGGCCGGCGGAGTGGTGGGTTTCCTTCAGGACGGCACCACAGGCCAGGCGGGCATCGAGCAAACCCAGGACCAGGTCCTCCGAGGTACCGAGGGCAAGCGCGTATTCGAGATTGGCGCCGATGGCCTCAGGATTCCCGTTGCCACTGACGAGCTCACGCCGGCCGTGGATGGAAGCGACGTCAAGCTGACCCTCAACACGGACATCCAGTACTTTGCACAGCAGGCTATCCAAAGCCAGGTCAACAAGATGAACGCCGAGTGGGGTTCGATTATTGTGATCGACACCAAGACGGGCAACCTTATTGCCCTGGCCGACACGAATGCCCCGGACCCCAACGATCCCGGGAAAGTTGATGCCAAGGACCGGGGTGTGCGTTCTGTGACGGCCGCCTACGAGCCCGGATCAGTCGAGAAAATGATCACTGCCTCTGCCGTAATCGAGGAGGGCAAGTCCTTTCCGCTGGACCATTTCACTATCCCGCCGTCCTACACCATTGACGGCCAGACGTTCACCGATGCGTTCGAGCACGGCACCGAAGAACGCACGCTGGCCGGAATCCTGGGCTGGTCCATGAACACCGGAACCGTGATGGCGGGAAGCAGGCTGAGCAAAGAGCAGCGCTACGAATGGCTGAAGAAGTTTGGTGTTGGCGAACAAACGGATATCGGCCTCCCCGCGGAAGCGACCGGTATCCTCGCCAAGCCTGATCAGTGGGATGAACGCCAGCAATACACGGTCCTGTTTGGTCAGGGAGTTTCGCAGTCCACGCTGCAGACCGTGCGGGCCTTCCAGACGATTGCCAACGGTGGCGTGATGTTGCAGCCCAGGCTCATAGACAGCTACATCACCCCCGAGGGGGAAGAGCAGAAGGTTCCGGCCAAGGAGTCCCGGCAGGTGGTGTCCAAGGAAACAGCGCAACAAATGCGGGACATCCTGGAAAGCGCAGTGACCGAGGGCCAGATCAAGGACGCGGCCATTGATGGCTACCGGGTGGGCGCCAAGACGGGTACCTCACAGGCACCCCGCGAAGATGGACTCGCCGGCTTTGACGGGTATACGGCCTCGATGGTGGGCATGGCGCCCATGGATGACCCGCGGTTCATCGTAGAGGTCGTCCTGCAGCGGCCCAAGGGGAATATCTACGGCATCACCAATGGTCCCGTGTTCCGTTCCGTCATGTCCCAGGTCCTCAGGACCTACAACGTGCCGCCATCAATCGGCACCCCTGCGCGCCTGCCGCAGTTCGTCAAGTAAGCTTCTTGGGCGTCTGTTTCGGCCAAAGAATTTGATCCATCACTACCGGCTGGGCGCCGCTGGCCCCAAGCCGGTCGTTCCACCGAGCATCAACGGAGAACCACGTGTCAGAGCACAATGAGGCCGCTTCCCACGCCGAGACGCCGGAGACCGGCACATCCGGCTTCCGCCCGGCGTCTGTGGCTGCAGTGCCTTTGTCGACCCTCGCAGAAGCCCTGGGGGTGGCCGTCCCGGCGGACGGCGACACCAGGGGAGTGACGGGGATTTCGCTGAACTCCCGGGCCATTGAACCTGGTGACCTTTACATGGCACTTCCCGGGGCTTCGCGCCATGGTGCCGACTTCGTCCCACAGGCGGTAGAGGCTGGCGCCGTCGCCGTAGTCACGGACGATGCCGGGGCACGGCAGCTTGCCCTGGCAGGCGAGCAACCCGTACCTGTCCTGATCGTCGACGAGCCGCGCACCGTTGTCGGGCGTTTGGCTGCACTGATCTACCGCAGCCAGCCGGACGACGGCGGGTTCCCGACGCTGTTTGGAGTAACCGGGACCAACGGTAAGACGACCACAACGTACTTCATCAACTCCTTGCTCCGTGCCTTGGGAAAAACCCCGGGGCTCATCGGAACAATAGAAATCCTGGCCGGGGGAGATCCCATTCCGAGCCTGTTGACGACACCGGAATCCACTGACGTCCATGCACTGCTTGCCCTGATGCGGGAACGTGGGCTGGAGGCGGCGTCCATGGAGGTGTCCTCCCACGCCGTTGCTTATCACCGCGTGGATGGCGTGATGTTCGACGTCGCCGGGTTCACGAACCTCACCCAGGACCACTTGGACCTGCACGGCAGCATGGAAGAGTACTTCCGCACCAAAGCTGAGCTGTTCACCGCAGGACGGGCACGCCACGCAGTGGTGATGGTCGACGACGAGTGGGGCCGCAACCTGGCGCGAACAGCGGACATTCCGGTCACAACACTTACCGCAACGACAGGAGGCACCCCTGCCGATTGGTCCGTTGCCTCAACCACCGCCCGCGGACTCGGCACCGATTTTGAACTACGGCACACAGACGGCCGCGTCCTGCGCGTACACACTGGCTTGCCGGGTGACTTCAATGTGGCGAACGCGGCCCTGGCCACGATCATGGTCCTGTCGTCAGGCATCGATGTAGAGACCCTCCAGGGCGCACTCGAGGCGCATGATCCCTTTACCGTGGCCGTCCCTGGACGAATGCAGCTCATCTCCGCGGCGCCGGCCTCTGTGGTGGATTTTGCCCACAATCCGGATGCCTTGGCCCGCGCGCTGCAGGCCGTCCGGTCCCGTGAAGAAGGCTCCCGCGTGATCGTGGTGTTCGGGGCTACCGGGCAACGGGACCAAAGCAAGCGTCCTACGATGGGCGCCATCGCGGCACGCTTGGCGGACATTGTCATCATCAGCGACGACGACCCCCACGATGAGGATGCGGCAGCTATCCGGTCACAGGTCCTGGCAGGTGCCTATGCCGCCCGTGAGGCAGCGAACTTGACCTGTGAAATCATCGAATCCTCGCCGCGGGATGCCGCCATTCGACTCGCAGTGGAGTATGCCACCCCGAAGGACACTATCCTCATTGCAGGTCGAGGCCACGAGGTATGGCAAGAGGTCAAGGGCGTCAACCTGGCTCTTGACGACAGAGTGGAATTGCGGACCGCCTTGACATCCAGGGGATTCAGCGTTTCAACGGACCAGCGGATAGAGTCCTAAACCGAGATGATTGCACTTACTGCGGCGGAGATCGCCCACATCACCCATGGCCGTTTAACCGGAGACGGGGACATCGCGCCCACTTCCGTCGTCACTGATTCCCGGGAAGCTACTCCTGGTTCGCTTTACGTCGCGAAGCCCGGCGAGCACGCAGACGGTCATGACTTCGTTGACGCTGCCTTCGAGCGGGGTGCCGTCCTGGTGCTGGCCGAACGCGATGTCACCGACGCCGACGGCAAGCCGTATCCCGCCGTCGTTGTTGATGATGCGGTGCTCGCCATGGGAGCCCTTGCTGCCGAAGCAGTCCGCCGCATCCGCTCTGCCCGGGAGCAGCGCGGCGAGGAATTTACAGTGATCGGCATTACCGGCTCCGCCGGCAAGACCACCACCAAGGACCTACTCGCCGGCGTGTTGTCCCAAGCCGGGCCCACGGTGGCTCCGCGGGGCTCATACAACGGTGAGGTTGGGGTCCCCCTGACGGTCTTTGCTGCCGATACGGACACTCGTTACCTCGTCATTGAGATGGGAGCCACTGGTATCGGGCACATCAAGTACCTCGTTGGGATGGTGCAGCCCGATATTGGTGTGGTGCTGGTGGTGGGCACCGCCCACGCCGGGGAATTCGGCGGTGTCGAAAACATCGCCACGGCCAAGGGCGAACTCGTTGAAGGGCTCAGTGAGCACGGCACGGCCGTCCTGAACCTGGACGACGGCCGCGTTGCCGCCATGAAGACCCGCACCAGGGCCAAAGTCCTGGGCTTCAGTGCCTCTCCCGCGACGAACGAAGACGTGGAAGCCCGCAACGTTGTGGTCAACGCCGAAGGCCACCCCGAGTTTGATCTTGTACTGCCCGACGGCGGCCCTTCCGTTCCTGTCCGAAGCCGCCTGATCGGCGGCCATCACGTGACGAACCTGCTGGCTGCCGCTGCTGCGGCATTTGCCGCGGGCATCCCGGCGGCAGACATTGCTTCCTCGCTTAGTTCCCAGTCCGCGGCCAGCCGCTGGCGCATGGAACGAACCGAACGCCCTGACGGTGTCACCATCATCAACGACGCGTACAACGCCAATCCTGAGTCGATGCGGGCTGCGCTGCGCACACTCGCTGATCTCGGCCAGGGCAGGCGGACCTGGGCCGTCCTTGGCGCCATGCTGGAGCTCGGCGAGGATTCCATCCGCGAGCACACTGCCGTGGGAACGCAGGTTGTGCGCTTGAACATCTCCAGACTCGTGGTGGTGGGACGCGAAGCCCGGGCCCTTTATATATCGGCCATCCAGGAAGGTTCGTGGGGGGACGAATGTTCGTTCACGGAGACCGCCGAGGAAGCTTACGAACTCCTGCAAAGGGAGCTGAAACCCGGCGACCTGGTCTTGTTCAAGTCCTCCAATGGAGTGGGGCTGAGGCATTTGGGCGATCGGATAGCATTACCCCCACGGGCCGAGCCCACCGGGGAAAGCGCGGCTGAAGATGTCGCAAGCGAAGGGAACGAGCTGCTGTGATTGCACTTTTGATCGGCGCCGGCGTCGCCCTTCTGTTAGCCCTGATAGGGACGCCCCTGTTCATCAGGTTCCTGGTGGCCAAGAGCTATGGGCAGTTCATCCGCGATGATGGCCCAACCTCGCACCACACCAAGCGCGGCACGCCCACCATGGGCGGAACCGTGGTTGTTGCTGCGGTTCTGATCAGCTATTTCGTGACCCACTTGATCATGTGGATGATGAATCCACGGTCCGCGGGGCCCTCCGCATCGGGGCTGCTTCTGCTGTTCCTCATGGTAGGAATGGGATTCGTTGGCTTCCTGGATGACTACATCAAGATTTCCAACAAGCGCAGTTTGGGCCTGAACGCCCGCGCCAAGCTGATCCTGCAAGCCGCCGTTGGCATCATTTTTGCCGTTCTGGTGCTGCAGTTTCCCAACGAGGACGGGCTCCGTCCGGCTTCCACGCAGATTTCCCTCGTCCGTGACATCCCCTGGCTTGATCTTGCTTTCGGTGGGACCATCCTGGGCGCAATTCTTTTTGTCGTTTGGTCCAACCTCATCATCACGGCGGCTACCAACGGCGTGAACCTCACAGACGGCCTGGATGGCCTAGCGTCGGGAGCATCCATCATGGTGTTCGGCGCGTACACCATCATGGGGATCTGGCAGAACAACCAGGCCTGTGGTTCGCCCCGTGAGGCGGGCAGCGGCTGTTATCAAGTACGCGACCCCATGGACCTGGCGCTCCTGGCGGCAATCCTGAGCGCTGCTTTGGTGGGCTTCCTCTGGTGGAATACATCACCGGCCAAGATCTTCATGGGAGACACTGGTTCCCTGGCAATCGGAGGCGCTGTCGCGGCGTTCGCCATCCTGTCCCGCACGGAACTTTTGCTGGCCTTCATCGGTGGTTTGTTCGTCCTGATCACCCTTTCCGTCATCATCCAGGTGGGTTTCTTCAAACTGTCAGGTGGCAAACGGGTCTTCAAGATGGCCCCACTGCAACATCACTTCGAACTGAAGGGTTGGGCAGAGGTCACGGTTGTTGTCCGCTTCTGGATCCTTGCCGGGCTTTTCGTGGCCGCAGGCCTTGGAATCTTCTACGCTGAATGGGTGGTGCTGCTGTGAACGCAAGCCAGGAGAGCGCGCCGTCGGCCAACGACCGCCTGAAGGATCTCACCAGCTGGGATGCTGATTGGCGTGGCTTGCGGGTGGTGGTGACCGGAATTGGCGTGTCCGGTTTTGCTGCCGCTGACACCCTCATCGAACTCGGTGCAAAAGTTGTGGTGGTGGATGCCTCGACCACGGCGAAAGCAAAGGCGCAGGCCGACACGTTGAAAATCGTGGGTGCAGTGGATGTGCTGCTGGGCGAAGAGGCCGTGAAGGTCCTTCCCCTCATTGACGGCGAGAAGCCGGAGCTCATTGTGACCTCGCCGGGTTGGCGCCCGGACCAAGCCCTGCTGGCCGCTGCCAAACGCAAGCACATTCCCGTATGGGGCGACGTCGAATTGGCGTGGCGCGTCCGCGAACGGGCTGGCCGGAAGACCGCTGATTGGCTCACCATCACCGGCACCAACGGTAAGACCACCACGGTAGGGATGACCGAGTCCATGCTGCAGGCGGCCGGACTCAAAGCCATTGCCGTGGGCAACGTGGGTACGCCTATCCTTGACGCGCTCAGGGATCCGGTGGAGTACGACGCTTTTGCGGTGGAACTCTCAAGCTTCCAGTTGCATTGGAGCCATTCGTTGTCACCGGTGGCCAGCGTATGCCTGAACGTCGCCGAGGACCACGTGGACTGGCATGGCTCGTACGCGTCGTACCTTGCCGATAAAGCGAAGGTCTACGAGAACACGCAGAAGGCTGCCATCTACAACGCCGATCAAATTGAAACCGAACGCATGGTAGAGAACGCGGACGTCGTTGAAGGCTGCCGCGCGGTCGGATTCACCACGAACACCCCTGGCATCAGCATGCTGGGCGTCGTGGACGGATTGCTGGTTGACCGCGCGTTTATCGAAGAGCGGAAAAACTCAGCCGCCGAACTCGCGTCCATTGCCGATCTTGGGCCAGTGGCACCTCGCCACATGGTGGCCAATGCCTTGGCCGCCGCGGCCCTCGTCCGTGCCTATGGGGTTGACCCTGCCTCCGTGAAGCAGGGCCTGGTTAACTATCTGCCCGGTGCGCATCGTATCCAGCTCGTGGCCAAACAGGACGACGTGCTGTGGATCAACGATTCAAAGGCCACCAACCCCCACGCTGCGTCGGCCGCTCTTTCAGCTTTCCACAATGTGGTGTGGATCGCAGGGGGGCTCTCCAAGGGCGTCAATTACGATGACCTCGTCAAGGAACACGCTCCCCGCTTGAAGTCCGTAGTGCTCATCGGTACTGACACGGAGGCCTTGGAAGCGTCCCTCCAGCGACACGCACCGGATGTCCCCGTGATAGCCCAGCCCAAGGGCGACACTGAAAGTGTGCAGACCGCAGACGGGAACGCCTCCTCGCCGATTTTTGGTGAGACCATCATGGCCCAGGCTGTGAGGGCAGCGGCCAGCGTGGCGGAGCCAGGTGACACCGTGCTCATGGCTCCAGCGGCTGCATCCATGGATCAGTTCTCTTCCTACGCTCACCGTGGCGACGCTTTCGTCCAGGCAGTACGCGAGCTCGTGGAAGGGCAGGCAAAGACCACCGAGGAGTAACAATGGTCAGCACGCCCACCCGCAGCCGCGGCAAGGCTTCCGGGGACGTCGGAGCCGAGGCTTCGCCGGCTGCCCGCAAGAAACCAGCCCGGCTTCGGGGCCACGTCCGCTCCTTCTGGGAAGGCCTGGAGGGCAAGAGCAAAGCGCCCAACAGCTCCACGTACTACCTCATTCTTGGATGCGCCCTGGCCCTCACCGCAATCGGTGTGATGATGGTGCTCTCTGCTTCCAGTGTGGAGGCGATCTCCGAAGGTAAGTCTCCGTACGCCGATGCATTGAAGCAGGCGATGTTTGGCGTCGTTGGACTTGTGGCGATGTACCTGATCTCCCGGACCAACGTCAGCTGGATGAAGAGGCTGTCCTGGTGGGGACTCGGTGCCGTTGTGGTCTTGCTGGTACTTGTCCAGGTTTTCGGTCGCAGCACCTTGGGCAACCAGAACTGGATCGACATCGGCGGCATCAGCATCCAGCCCTCGGAAATTTCGAAGCTGGTTCTTTGTGTTTGGATAGCGGCGGTCCTGGCGCGCAAGGAGAAGTACCTGCATCGCTGGATGCACGTGATCATACCGGTGGTCCCAGGGGCTGGCCTGGTCCTTGGGCTGATCCTCGTGGGCAACGACCTGGGCACCGCAATCGTTGTCATGGCCATTGTGGCCGCGGGGTTGTACTTTGCCGGGGTTCCCACGAAGATGCTGGCAATTGCGGGCGTCGCCGGCGCCCTTGGCGCTACAGCCATGACAATCATCAGTCCAAACCGGATCTGCCGGGTGACAGCCTGGCTGGGCATGGCAGGGGATTCCTGCACCGCAGATTCCGACTTCACCTATCAGTCCACCAACGGCATGTATGGGCTGGCGCAGGGCAGTTGGACCGGACTTGGGCTGGGACAGAGCCGGCAAAAGTACAACTGGCTTCCTGAGGCCCACAACGACTTCATCTTTGCCATCATCGGCGAGGAACTGGGACTGGTGGGCACCCTTGTGGTCCTGGTCTTGTTCGCTATCCTTGGCATCGCCATTTTCCGCGTCGTTGTCCGGCAGACCGATCCGTTCCAGCGCACGCTCGCTGGTGGCATTATGGTGTGGCTCCTGGGACAGGCAAGCATGAACATGGCAGTGGTGACCCAGCTGCTTCCAGTGATCGGTGTCCCGCTGCCTTTCATATCTGCAGGTGGCTCGGCCTTGGTGATGTCGCTGTGCGGCGTGGGCGTAGTGTTGTCCTTGGCCCGCGGACAGTTGCCACCACAGCAGCGTCCCCGGCTCTTGCCGCGTCGTTTGTCCAAGACCGCACGAAAGCGTAAATAGCACTTCATGACTTCAGATTCCCCCCATGCGTCCAAGCCGTTGTCCGTCGTGCTTGCAGGCGGTGGCACGGCCGGCCATGTCAGTCCCTTGCTGGCCATCGCGGATGCAATCAAGGAAAAGCGTCCGGAAGCTGCCATCCTGGCTGTCGGCACGCCGTCGGGCTTGGAAACCAGGCTTGTCCCGGCGGCCGGATACGAGCTCGCCACTATTGACCGCGTCCCGTTGCCACGAAAACCGTCCCTTGATCTCCTGAAGCTGCCGGGGCGCTTGCGGGGCGCCGTCAAGCAAGCGGAACGAATCCTTGATGAGGCCCGGGCCGATGTCCTGGTGGGTGTGGGCGGCTACGTCTGCACTCCCATGTACCTAGCGGCCCGCAGGCGCGGTACGCCCATCGTGATCCATGAGGCCAACATGAAGGCGGGGCTCGCAAACCGCGTGGGTGCACGGTTCAGCCGCCATGTTGCCGTGGCGTTTGCCGGTACGCGCCTGCGCGGCGCCCGCCACGTGGGAATGCCGATGCGTCGCGCTATCTCAGGGCTGGACCGCTCTATGGCCGCGCCTGCTGCCAAGGCTTCGCTGGGCCTCAATCCGGACCGTCCTGCCTTGATCGTGACTGGTGGGTCCTCCGGAGCACTAAGCATCAACCGTTCTGTCGCTGCTGCCTTGCCCGCGCTGGCAGCTGCGGGGATCCAGACACTGCATATCACCGGTACCGGCAAGGCTGTTCTGGATAACGACGGCGGACTCCTCGCCGCTGACGGGTACCGGCAGGTGGAGTACGTGGATCGAATGGAGGATGTCTACGCCGCTGCAGACATCCTGCTCGCCCGGGCCGGAGCCGCAACGGTCAGCGAAGTGGCAGCTGTAGGGGTTCCTGCGGTGTTCGTGCCCTTGCCCATCGGCAATGGTGAGCAAGCCCTTAATGCAGCTGCCCTGGTGGAGGCTGGCGGAGCGCTGATGGTCCTAGACAAAGAATTCACCCTGGAATGGCTCAAGGAAGAACTCATTCCACTCGTATCGGATCGCGGCAGGCTGGACGAAATGGCCCGCAGGTCCGAGGCCCTTGGCATCAGAAACGCCGATCAGCGCATGGCTGATCTTGTCTTGGAAGCGGTAGCCGCATGACGCACCCGATTGCACCACTTGAGTCCCTCGGACGAGTACATTTCATCGGCATCGGCGGGGTGGGAATGTCTGCCATCGCCCGGATCATGGTGGCCCGCGGTGTTCCCGTGAGTGGTACTGACGCCAAGGACCTTCCGGTCATGCATGACCTGGCTACAGCAGGTGCCCGTATTGCCGTGGGATACGACTCCGGCAATCTGGGGGACGCCCAGACTGTTGTTGCCGGCTCCGCAATCCGTGCGGACAATCCTGAGTTGTCTGCGGCACGTCAGGCCGGTTTGCCCGTGCTGCATCGTTCCGAGGCACTCGCTGCGACCATGGACGGCCACAGAGTGGTCACCATCGCCGGTACGCACGGCAAGTCCACCACCACCTCCATGGTTGCTGTCCTGCTCAAGGAAGCAGGACTGGATCCGTCGTTCGCCATTGGCGCCAACGTCCCGGCGCTGGGAGTCAACGCGGCCCACGGATCCTCGGACATCTTCGTGGCTGAAGCGGACGAGTCGGATGGCTCGTTCCTCAACTACCGTCCACTGATCGCCGTCGTCACCAATGTGGAAGCGGACCATCTGGACCACTATGGAACCGCTGAAGCTGTTTTCGCCTCGTTCGATAACTTCGCAGCGCTCCTGCCGCCCCACGGACTCCTCCTGGCATGTGCGGACGACGCGGGCGCCCGCGCGTTGGCGGAGCGGACGGCCGCCAAGGGAACCACGCGTGTGCTGACGTACGGGACAGGCGACGACGCCGATATCCGCCTAGGCGACGGCGGGCCGGGTGATGTGTCGGTAGCGGTTGATGGAGCCAGCTATACCTTGAACCTGCAGGTCCCCGGAAGGCACAACGCGCTGAATGCCGCTGCCGCGTTCGCCGTCGCACTGGAGCTTGGCGTGGCGCCAGTGACGGCGGCTACGGCGCTTGGACACTTCACTGGCGCGTCCCGGCGCTTTGAACTCAAAGGGCAGGGGAGGGGTGTGCGTGTGTACGACGACTACGCCCATCACCCAACCGAAGTGCGTGCCGCCTTGTCCGCCGCCCGTTCTGTGGCTGGCGGCAACAAGGTCCACGTTCTCTTCCAACCGCATTTGTTTTCCCGGACCCGGGAATTCGCTGCGGAGTTTGCATCGGCTCTGGATGCTGCTGACACGGCGCTGGTCCTGGACATCTACCCTGCCCGTGAAGACCCCATCCCCGGCGTCACCAGTTCGTTGATTGCTGACCGGCTCTCCCAAGGGCGGCTGGTCTCCGGTGACGAAGCTGTGGAAGCTATTGTGGCGGCCGCTGGTGAGGGTGACATAGTGCTGACCGTGGGAGCCGGCGATGTCACTGCTTACGGCCCGGTGATTGTGGAGGCGTTGGGTGGCTAGCACCCGCAAGCCAACCTTCAAGCCCGCCGCAGACTCCGGCCGGGAGAATAAGGGCCGTCCGGCCGGTGGTTCCACGGAAAGCGTCATCACCGCCCAGCGGTCCGTTGAGCCTTCCCCAAAAAACAGCGCGGACAATGTCATTGCCTTTCCGGAGCCGAAGGGCAAACGCAAGCGCAGGCTCTTGCTGTGGACGCTCTCCATCGTTACGGCTGTCGTCGCGGTGCTCATAGCGGGTGCCATCTATTCGCCCGTGCTCGCGGTCCGCACCATCACAGTGGACGGCACCAAGCTGCTGACTCCTGAGGACGTGCAGAAGGCCTTGTCAGGAATGGAGGGCAAGCCGCTGCCGCAGGTGAGCGAGCAGGAAGTCAATGAGCTCCTGAAGCCCCTGGTCCAGGTGCGTTCGGCAACTGTGGAGGCAAGGCCGCCGTCGGAATTGCTGGTGCACGTCAATGAGCGCGTACCCGTGGCCCTGTTGAAGCAAGGCGATTCATTCGTGATGGTGGATGTAGATGGAGTTCAGCTCGGAGCCACGCAGGATCAGTCAGCGGTGGCGCTGCCCCTGATCGACGCTGGCGCAGGTGCCACCAACACTGGGTTGTTCAAAGCAATTGCAGCTGTCCTGAACACTTTGCCGGCCGATGTGCTCGCCAGGATGTCCACCGCATCTGCTGCGTCTCCTGATGCCGTTGAGCTAAAACTGGTGGACGGAAAGACGGTAGTGTGGGGCAATGCCGAGGACAAGGAACTGAAGGCGAAGGCGCTTGAGGCACTACTGAAGATGCCGCCGGATCCCAAAGTTCCCGTGAACGTCTACGACGTCAGCGTGCCCCGGCATCCATTCACCAAATAAAGAGCATTGAGCACGTAACCTGCGGGCCTCGGGGACCTTATTTCGCGACAATCAAGCGACACGCGCAAGCGGTCATTGCATGTCCGAAGCGGAGGAAATACCGTCGCAGTAGAGTTACTTGACATAACTATAACCTTCAACTAGAGGGTTAAGGTCCAAGGATTCAAGTTGGACTCGATCAGTTTCGCTATAGGACACAAGCAAGGGGCACGAAACGTGGCAGCACCGCAGAATTACTTGGCCGTCATCAAGGTCGTCGGCATCGGCGGCGGTGGCGTGAACGCAGTCAACCGCATGATCGAGGTCGGCCTCCGGGGCGTCGAGTTCATTGCCATCAACACTGACGCGCAAGCGCTCCTCATGAGCGACGCCGACGTCAAGCTCGACGTCGGTCGTGAGCTTACGCGCGGCCTTGGCGCCGGAGCCAACCCCGAGGTCGGCAAGCAGGCCGCTGAAGACCACGCCGATGAGATCGAAGAAGTTCTCCGCGGCGCTGACATGGTCTTCGTTACGGCCGGCGAAGGTGGTGGCACCGGCACCGGTGGAGCCCCTGTTGTCGCGCGCATCGCCCGCTCCCTGGGTGCGCTGACCATTGGCGTGGTAACCCGCCCCTTCACTTTCGAGGGCCGCCGTCGTGCTGGCTCCGCCGAAGCCGGTATCGACGCCCTGCGTGATGAAGTCGATACCCTGATCGTCATCCCCAACGACCGACTCCTGTCCATCAGCGATCGCAACGTCTCCGTCCTGGACGCTTTCCGCTCAGCTGACCAGGTACTGCTTTCCGGTGTCCAGGGCATTACGGACCTCATCACCACCCCGGGCCTCATCAACCTCGACTTCGCCGACGTCAAGTCCGTCATGCAGGGTGCCGGCTCCGCCCTCATGGGTATCGGATCCGCCCGTGGCGAAGACCGCGCAGTGAAGGCTGCCGAGCTGGCCATCGCCTCGCCCCTCCTGGAGGCCTCCATCGACGGCGCGCATGGCGTGCTGCTCTCCATCCAGGGTGGTTCAGACCTCGGCCTGTTCGAAATCAACGAGGCAGCCCGCTTGGTGCAGGAAGTGGCGCACCCGGAGGCGAACATCATCTTCGGTGCGGTCATCGACGACGCCCTCGGCGACGAAGCCCGTGTCACTGTCATTGCCGCCGGATTCGACGACGTCAAGGCAACCTCACCGTCCATGGACCAGTCGCGTCCCGCGCAGAACCCCGTGCCTGCCGAGCGTCCTGCTGCGCCAAGCACGGCTCCGTCCAACGCAAACGCGCCGCAGCATGCAACTGCAGGCATCGGCGCCGCAGGGCTGAGCAACTGGGGCCAGCAGCGTCCGTCGGCGCTTCCCGCGGACTCAGGCTTCGACGTCGACCTTCCGGCCGTTGTGGAGCCGGACCTGTCGGGCAGCCGCTCGGATGACCTCGACGTCCCCGATTTCCTGAAGTAAGCGGGCTTTGAGAGTCGATATCCGGTGTTTTGGTGGCGCAATGAAGTACAGCCCGGCGTTTCTGTTGCCTTCACGGACACAGGCGCCGGGAACCTGGCCCTGCATGTGGGGGACAACCCCGGCGATGTGACCGCGCGTCGTGCCCGGTTGGACGATGCCGCAAACCTGGGCAATCGTAGCTTTCAGTACATGAACCAGGTTCATGGCAATGAGGTCGCGCTTATTTCGAGCTACGGTCCCGGTCCCACTGCGGATGCAATGGTTTCAACGCCTTCGGGCAACCAAGCTGCCCAGCCATTGTCCGTCATGGTGGCTGACTGTGTTCCCGTGGTCCTCGTTGGAGATGCAGGCGATCGCGGTCCCATCATCGCTGTCGCGCACGCAGGACGTCCGGGCGTCGCTTCGGCCGTTGTTCCCGCAACCGTCAACGAGATGCGCACACTCGGTGCCGTGAATATCAGTGCCTGGCTGGGGCCTTCTATTTGTGGCTCCTGCTATGAGGTTCCCGAGCAGCTTCGCGACGAAGTTGCCGCGGTGGCACCTGCTGCCTGGTCGAGCACGTCGTGGGGAACGCCGGCATTGGACCTTCCTGCCGGTGTTCGTGCCCAGCTGGCCGAAGCTGGCGTCATCGTTGAGTACTCCGGGGAATGCACCTTGGAAAATGAGTCCCTTTTTTCCTACCGGCGGGATTCCCGTACGGGGCGATTCGCAGGTTTGGTGTGGACGCATGACTAGCCTTGGACACGACGACGCCCTGTCCGGCGTTGCAGCTTCGGACGCCCGCACCACTGAACTCGCCCGGCGGCTTGAGGTTGTTCAGGCACGGATTTCCGCGGCGACGGCTGCGGCGGGACGTGTGGATCTGCCAGGACTGATCGTCGTGACCAAGTTCCACCCGGCAGCTGATGTCCGGCGACTGTCTACGCTGGGCGTCCGGGATTTCGGCGAGAACCGGGACCAGGAGGCTGCAGGCAAAAGCGCCGAACTCGCGGATCTGGACGTCCGCTGGCACTTCATAGGCCAGTTGCAGAGCAAAAAAGCGAAATCAGTGGCTAAATACGCCTACTCGGTGCAGTCAGTAGATCGTCCCCAGGTGATCGAGGCACTTGAAAAGGCTGTCGCCCGTGAAAAGGACCTCACTGGGCGCCATGACCTTGAGTGCTACATCCAAGTGAGTTTGGACGACGACGCCGGGGCGCACCGCGGTGGTGCCCGCCCCTCGGAAGTGGAATCCCTGGCGGCAAAGATCGCTTCCTCGCCCGGACTGAAGCTTGCTGGCGTGATGGCCGTGGCCCCGCTGGGCGCCGATCCTGAAGCGGCCTTTGAACGACTTGCGGTTGTTTCCGCGGAAGTCCGCGCCAATCATCCGGAGGCTTCAGGGGTATCGGCGGGGATGAGCCAGGACCTTGAGGCGGCTATCAAGTTTGGGGCGACACACCTGAGAATTGGCTCCGATATTCTCGGTTCGCGTCCGGCCGTGGGGTAGCGTCAAAGTATTGGAATGACGGGCCGGGGTTCCAATATGTCAAGTCATGGCGGCCCGCCTACTGCAGAAACGATAGGAGTGCACCATGGCTGGCGCTCTGCGCAAGACAATGATCTATCTTGGGCTCGCCGACGGCGATGAACACTACGAATCTGAGCAGGCCGTCGCGCACCACGACGAAGAACGCCCCCAGGCACAGGACCGGGAAGAGCGCCGAGCGCCTGCACCCGTCCGGGAAGTTGTCCGTGAAATGCCCACTGTTGACGCCGAAGAGGAATACCGCGCACCCGTGACACCCATTAAGCGTGCGGCGTCGAGCCGCGAAGATGCCTCGGGCTTGAGGCAGATCACCACAGTTCATCCGCGTTCTTACAACGACGCCAAGATCATTGGCGAGAGCTTCCGGGATGGCATTCCCGTGATCATGAACGTTACCGACATGGGCGAGGCAGATGCCAAGCGTCTGGTGGACTTCTCGGCCGGGTTGGTCTTTGGCCTCCATGGCAGCATCGAGAGGGTAACCAATAAGGTCTTCCTGTTGTCGCCGTCGTATGTTGAAGTCATCGGGGACGACAAGAAGGCCAGCGAAACGCAGGCCAGCTTCTTCAACCAGAGCTAAGAACCATCGCTACGAGGATGCCAGGCGGGTCAACCTGCCTGGCATCTGTGTTGCAATAGTAAGGACCGATCGGCTTTTTAAGAGCAGGGACTGATCGGCATTCCGGAACAAGTGGGAGATCTGAGCTAACTCGTGGGCATTGTTTTCGGCCTTATCTATATTGTGTTGTTGCTGTTTTTCATTGCCCTTATCATCAGGCTGATCTTCGAATGGGTCCAGATGTTCGCCCGACAATGGCGGCCCCGCGGTGTGGCGTTGGTAACAGCCCATGTTGTCTACTCTGTGACGGACCCGCCCCTGAGGAGGCTTCGCAGGTTGATACCGCCACTGCAACTGGGTGGAATCTCCTTGGACCTGGGCTTCCTGATCCTGATTATCGCCGTGAGTATTGCCATGGCGGTGAGCAGCGGCCTGGCGTAGCTGCGCGGTGAGGCTGTACCGCGGAACCGGGGGGCTCGTGAGGGTCCGAAGGCCGCAAATTCTCCAATTCAACACGATGGTGTTGAATTGGAGGAACCAGATGATATTTAGGTACCGTAGTTTTGAACGGCCGGAAGGCCTACTGACTAACTAGACCAACGAGGTGACCAGATGGCTTTGACGCCAGAAGACGTTGTCAACAAGCGCTTTCAGCCGACCAAGTTCCGCGAAGGCTACGACCAGGACGAGGTAGATGACTTCCTCGACGAGATCGTGGTTGAACTGCGCCGCCTGAACCAGGAGAACGACGAACTTCGTAAGAAGCTCGGCGAAGCTGGCTCGGCTGTGCCCGCGGCAACTGCTGCGGCTCCGGTCGTCGAGAAGGTTCCGGCTCCGGCCAAGGTGGACAAGGAAGCCGAGGCCAAGGCGGAAGCCGAAGCGAAGGCTGCTGAGGCTGCCAAGAAGAAGGAAGCCGAGCAGGCCGCTGCGGCTGCCGCCGCCAAGGCACCGGCCCCCAGCAATGGTGTTACGCCTACCGCTGAGTCCGCTGCAGGCCTGCTGGCCATGGCGCAGCAGATGCACGACAAACACGTTGCCGACGGTGCACAGCAGAAGGAAAAGATTATCGCCGAGGCGCAGATCGAGGCTTCCAGCCTAGTCAACGACGCCCAGGAGAAGTCCCGTAAGATCCTTGGCGCCCTTGAGCAGCAGCGTTCGGTCCTGGAGCGCAAGGTTGAGCAGCTCCGTGGCTTCGAACGTGACTACCGCTCACGCCTGAAGGCATACATCGAGGGCCAGCTGCGCGACCTCGACGCCCGTGGTTCCGTCGCTGCCCCCGAGGTCGGCGAAGCAACCGCTGACGTTTAGCAAGTATTCTGAAAGCCGGTGGCTGGGGACTCCTCCGCCACCGGCTTTTGCTGTTAACACCCTGCCAGCAGCCCGCAACGCTCCACGAACGAAAGCATTATGACCGACGACCTCACCGACGACGCATCGCTGCCGGAACTTCCCGTCCGGAAATGGCGTCCTGCAATGCTGTGGCTCTTTGCCGGCTTTGCAGTTTTTGCCTATGCCTTTGATCAGCTCACCAAGCTCTGGGTGACCAGCACCATGACAGAAGGTGAGCGCATTCCAGTGCTGCCACCACTGCTGCACTGGTACTACATCCGGAATTCAGGGGCGGCTTTTTCCATTGGTGAGAACGTCACTTGGATCTTCACGATCGTCATGGCCGGGGTGTCCGTTGCCATCCTTTTCCAGTTGCGGCGACTCGGCTCCGCTTGGTGGGCATTGTCGCTGGGGTTGCTGCTCGGCGGTGCATTGGGCAACCTGACCGACCGCTTGTTCCGTGAACCGTCCTTCGCCATGGGCCATGTAGTGGATTTCATCCAGGTACCGAACTTTGCGATCTTCAACATCGCCGACTCAGCTGTGGTGTCCGGCGTTGTCATCATTTGCCTGCTGACCCTGCGTGGGGTGGGCATGGATGGCACCCGGCAAGTGGCAGCACCGAAGAAACCAGCCAAGCCGGCTCCGGGCTCCAGCGAGGAGATCGTCGGTGAGTGAGCCGGTTGTGGTGCCTGAGGAGCTTGCAGGTGCGCGCGCTGACGCCGGGCTTGCACGGTTGCTCGACATTTCCCGTTCGGCTGCGGCGCTGCTTATTGCCGAAGGCAACGTCACCAGCGGCGGTACGGCCCTCGGCAAGTCAGCAAAGCTCGTTGCGGGCGCGGTGTTGGACGTCACGGTTCCCGAGCGGCCGGATCCCCTGGAAGTCGTGGAGGAAGTTGTGGAAGGCCTGAAGATCCTGCTGGACGACGAGGAATTCGTTGTCATCGATAAACCAGTGGGAGTGGCGGCGCATCCATCGCCTGGTTGGGTGGGACCCACGGTGGTCGGCGGCCTCGCTGGAGCCGGCTACCGGATCTCGACGTCGGGAGCACCCGAGCGTGCGGGCATCGTCCACAGGCTCGACGTCGGCACTTCCGGCGTGATGGTTGTGGCGAAGACGGAGCATGCCTACACGGTCCTGAAAAGGGCGTTCAAGGAGCGCACGGTGGACAAGGTCTACCACGCGGTTGTCCAAGGACTTCCGGATCCGCTTGAGGGCACTATTGATGCCCCGATCGGCCGCCACCCTGGCCACGACTGGCGCTTTGCGGTTATCGAAGATGGCCGGCCCTCAGTGACCCACTACGAAGTCCTGGAAGCCTTTGGTAAAGCTACGTTGGTTGAGGTGCACCTGGAAACGGGCCGGACGCACCAGATCAGGGTCCACTTCTCTGCGTTGCGGCATCCTTGCGCAGGCGATCTCACCTACGGTGCTGATCCCCGCCTCGCGGCAAACCTGGGACTGACCCGGCAGTGGCTTCATGCACGGCAACTGGGCTTCACGCACCCGCGGACCGGCGAGTGGGTGGAAGTCACCAGCGACTACCCAGCGGACCTTCAGTACGCGTTGGACCTGCTGGCCACGGGCTCAGCCTAGGCCATCCTTCCGGGCCGGCCCGGTCCAAGGGTTCCGCATTTTGTCAGGGGCGGGACGGTAGACTGTCGTGGTGACTTCCAGCAATGATTCGTTCGTCCACCTGCACACCCACACCGAATACTCCATGCTGGATGGAGCGGCCAGGCTGGGTGAGCTGTTCGATGAAACCGAACGCCTGGGGATGCCCGCCCTGGCCACCACTGATCACGGCTACCTCTTTGGTGCCTTCGATTTTTGGCGCAAGGCCACGGACAAGGGCATCAAGCCGATCATCGGCGTAGAAGCCTACGTAACCCCTGGTACGGCCCGGGGTGACAAGGAACGCGTCCGCTGGGGAGATGAGAGCCAGCGCAAAGACGATGTCTCAGGTGGTGGTTCCTACACCCACATGACGCTCTTGAGCTACAACAACGTGGGCATGCGGAACCTGTTCCGGGCTTCGTCCATTGCTTCGTTGGATTCCGTCTTCGGCAAGTGGCCCCGCCTGGATCGGGAACTGCTCAATACGTACTCCGAGGGGCTCATTGCCACTACGGGCTGCCCGTCCGGTGAAGTCCAGACCCGCCTTCGGCTTGGCCAGTACCGCGAAGCGCTGGAGGCCGCGGCAGAGTTCAGGGACATCTTTGGTGCGGAGAATTATTTCTGCGAACTGATGGACCATGGCCTGGACATTGAACGCCGTGTCACAGGGGACCTCCTGCGGCTGGCCAAGGACCTGAACCTTCCGTTGGTAGCCACCAACGACCTCCATTACACACACGAGCACGATGCCAAGGCCCACGAGGCACTGCTGGCCATTCAGTCCGGTTCCACGCTCCTTGAGCCCACCTACGATAATGGCGGGTCCCGTTTTGCCTTCTCCGGCAGCGGCTATTACCTGAAATCCCCGCAGGAAATGCGTGAGCTTTTCCGCGACCACCCGGATGCTTGCGATAACACGCTGCTCATTGCAGAACGCTGTGAGGTGTCCTTCAACACTGACGCCAACTACATGCCGCGCTTTCCTTGCCCGCCGGGCGAGGACGAAACCTCCTGGCTGGTCAAGGAAGTGGACAAAGGGCTGGCCTACCGCTATCCGCAGGGCGTGCCGGACAAGGTGCGCAAGCAGGCTGACTACGAGCTCGGGGTCATCACCTCCATGGGCTTCCCCGGGTACTTCCTGGTGGTCGCCGACTTCATCAACTGGGCCAAGAACAACGGGATCCGTGTTGGTCCGGGGCGTGGTTCCGGTGCAGGCTCCATGGTGGCCTACGCCATGCGTATTACTGACCTTGATCCGCTCCAGCACGGCCTGATCTTCGAACGCTTCCTCAACCCGGACCGTGTCTCGATGCCTGACTTCGACGTCGACTTCGATGACCGCCGCCGCTCCGAGGTGATCGACTATGTCACCAAGAAGTACGGCGACGAGCGCGTGGCGATGATCGTCACGTATGGAACCATCAAAACCAAGCAGGCGCTCAAGGACTCCTCCCGCGTGCTTGGCTACCCGTTCAGCATGGGAGAGCAGCTGACCAAGGCGCTCCCGCCCGCCGTCATGGCCAAGGACATCCCGCTAGCAGATATCCAAAACCCCGAGTCCAAGCGCTACAGCGAGGCAGGAGATTTCCGCCAGCTGATCGCCACGGATCCCGAGGCCGCCAAAGTCTTCGAGACCGCGCTGGGTATTGAGGGACTGAAGCGCCAGTGGGGCGTGCACGCGGCCGGCGTCATCATGTCCTCGGATCCCATCATTGATGTCATCCCTATCATGCGCCGTTTCCAGGACGGCCAGGTCATCACCCAGTTCGATTATCCGACGTCCGAAGGCCTCGGCCTGATCAAGATGGACTTCCTGGGCCTTCGAAACCTGACGATCATTTCGGATGCCCTGGAAAACATCAAGATGAACCGCGGCATTGAACTGGACCTGGAAAACCTGGAACTCGACGATGCTGCGTCGTACGAGCTCCTGGCGCGCGGTGACACCTTGGGCGTGTTCCAGCTTGATGGTGGACCCATGCGGTCCCTCCTCAAGCTCATGAAGCCTGACAACTTTGAAGACATCTCCGCAGTTCTCGCGTTGTACCGGCCTGGACCCATGGGCGCCAACGCCCACACCGACTACGCCCTGCGCAAAAACGGGATCCAGGAAGTAATTCCCATCCACCCGGAGTTGGAAGAACCGCTCAAGGAAATCCTGGGCGGGACATTCGGCCTGATCGTGTACCAGGAACAGGTTATGGCGGTGGCGCAAAAGCTTGCCGGCTACTCGCTGGGCCAAGCCGATATCCTTCGCCGTGCCATGGGCAAGAAGAAGAAGTCGGAGCTGGACAAGCAGTTCGCCGGCTTCTCCCAAGGTATGCAGGACAACGGCTACTCCATGGCCGCCGTTAAGACGCTCTGGGACATTCTGCTTCCGTTCTCCGACTACGCCTTCAATAAAGCGCACTCGGCCGCTTACGGGGTCATTTCATACTGGACTGCCTACTTGAAGGCCCATTATGCGCCGGAGTACATGGCTGCCCTGCTCACCTCCGTCGGTGACGACAAGGACAAATCGGCTATCTATCTCAACGAGTGCCGCCGGATGGGCATTACCGTTCTTCCGCCGGACGTCAATGAATCCTCGTTGAACTTCACCCCTGTGGGAACGGACATCCGCTTCGGTATGGGGGCCATCCGAAACGTCGGCGTTAACGTGGTGGAAGCCATGGTCTCTGCGCGGACCACCGAAGGCAGCTACACCTCCTTCAAGGACTTCCTGATGAAGGTCCCTGCAGTGGTCTGCAACAAGCGCACGATCGAATCCTTGATCAAGGCCGGCGCCTTCGACTCACTGGGACACCATCGCCGTGCTTTGGCCATGATCCACGAAGAGGCCATCGACTCCGTTATCACCCTCAAGCGCAACGAGGCAATCGGCCAGTTCGATCTCTTCGCCGGCTTCGAGGACCAGGAACCTGAAGCTTCGCTGACTACGGAAATTCCGGACCTTCCTGAATGGGAGAAGAAGGACAAGCTGTCCTTCGAGCGCGACATGCTGGGCCTGTATGTTTCGGATCATCCCTTGCAGGGCTTGGAAGGCGTCCTCAGCCAGCATGCCGAGCAGTCCATTACCTCGATCATCGCCGAAGACGGACCGCACGACGGCGCGATAGTCACCATCGCGGGCATGATCACCTCGTTGAGCCGCAGGATCGCCAAGGCCAGTGGCAACGCCTACGCCCGTGCCGAGATTGAAGACCTGGGCGGCTCCATGGAGGTCATGTTCTTCGGCCAGGTGTACGGGCCCATCGCCTCCGTCCTGGCTGAAGACCTGATCGTGGTGGTCAAGGGCCGCCTCCAGCGCAGGGACGACGGAGCCGTGACGCTGAACTGCATGGAACTCTCGGTGCCGGATCTCAGTGAGAGTGTGAACGGACCGGTGGTGATCACTATTCCAACGTTCAAGGCCACCGAAGCAGTGGTTACTGACCTTCGGGATGTGCTGCGGACGCATCGGGGCAACTCCGAGGTCCGGCTCAAGCTCATGGGGGACACGAAAGTTGAGGTCATGGGGCTTCCCGTGCACATGCGGGTCAACCCCAGCCCATCGCTCTTTGGCGACCTGAAAGTCCTGTTGGGTCCGGCCTGCCTGGATAACTAGCGCAGTGGAAGGCCGGAATGCTGGAGGAGGCTAGATTTCGTAGTCCAGTGGCCTCGGCTGGCTGTAACCGCCACCGTGATAGAGCAGGGGAGCGCCGTCGTCGCCCACCTGGCCGTCCACGACTTCCACGACCACCACAGCGTTGTTCTCAAACGACAACCGCATTTGGATCTTTCCCACCAGCCAACCTGCGACGTCCTTGAGAATGGGGACGTCGAACGGACCTGGCTCCCAGTGATCACCCTCGAAGCGGTCCCGCGTCTTCGCGAAGCGATCTGCCAGCGCCTGGTTCTCCAGTCCGAGCATGTGCACGCCAATGTAGTTGGCATTGGCGATGGCCGGCCAGGAACTTGAGCTTCGGGCCATGTTAAAGGTGAAACGTGGCGGTTCGGCGGACAGGGATGCAACGGAGGTGGCAGTGAAGCCGAAGGGCTTGCCATTGAGGTTGGCTGTGATGATGGCCACCCCGGCGGCATGGCGGCGGAACATTTCCCTGAACGTCTTTTCGAAGCCGGATAGTTCGCTTGCCACGTTGATGAATCTCCTGGAACTGGGGTCGGGGGCGTCTTTCTCTCAGGGTATTCCTCCCTGTGCCCCACTTCTCTATTTTAATGGGCACACGTGAACCTTTGTTAATGTGAGTTCCATGACTCAGCCCACTGTGCACGTTCCCGCGGAAATCCAGCCCGACGCCGCAACTCCCTGGCGTTCGCGGGACGCCCTGTGGCTTGTCCTACCCGCGGCTGCGGGGGTAGTCATAGGCATTCTCTGGTGGATTCTGGCGCCGGGAGGGGGAAACCTGGTATCGGGGAACCCCGAACTGGCAAATCCTGCAAACCCGGATTCGTGGTTGCCGCGCGATTTGGTCCTTGCCGGGCTGATGCTGGTGGCCGGGTGTGTCACCGGCCTGATGCTCGACGGAAAGCTCCAGGGAACCGGGGCCGGCAGGCGGTTGGCGTTGGCACTGGCAGGGGGCGCGGCCGGCGCAGCGATTGCCTGGGTGGTTGGCTTGGTTGCAGCGCAGCTATGGGGACCCGCTCCGGACCCTTCCCTGGGTGCCGACTACGGTTTCACTCTTCGCTCCTACGCCGTCCTCGTCTTGTGGCCCGGCGCTATGGCGTTCGTGACGTTTGTACTGGCGCTGTTCGGGGTTCTTTCCAGGAAGCCCGTAAAATAGCCGGGTGACCACTTCTTCGGATACCTCCGCCCCTGCCGCTGCATCCTTGAATTTCCGCAGTATCGATTTCCGCGGCCGCCACCTCTCGCTGGCTGAACTGCGCGCTGCTGTACCCAGGGCGAAGCATCAGACGATGGCAGATGCGGAGCAGAGGGTCCTGGACATTATGGGAGCCGTTCGCAGCCGCGGTTTTGCCGCTCTGACCGAACTTGCAAGGAACTTCGACGGCGTTGAACAGTCCCACCCGCGGGTACCTGCCGAGGCGCTTGCCAAGGCCTTGGCTGACATTGATCCCAGTGTCCGCGCCGCGTTGGAAGAGTCGATCAGCCGGGCCAGGCAGTTTGCCGATCAGCAGCGTCCAGCCAATGTTGACGTCGCTTTGGCTGATGGCGCGGTTGTCAGCCAGAACTGGATTCCGGTGGGGCGTGTTGGGCTGTATGTCCCGGGTGGTCTCGCGCCTCTGGCCTCCTCGGTGATCATGAACGTTGTTCCCGCCGTTGCTGCAGGTGTCGAATCCATCGCCTTGGCTTCGCCGCCTCAAAAGGACTTCGGCGGACTTCCGCACCCCACCATCCTCGCGGCGGCAGCGCTGCTGGGAATCGATGAGGTCTACGCGATTGGCGGTGCCCAGGCGATCATTTCGTTTGCCTACGGCGTCCCCGGTTCGGAGGGAGTATCTCCTATCGAGCCTGTGGATCTCGTCACGGGACCTGGCAATATTTTCGTCGCCACTGCCAAGAGGCTGGTGAAGGGAGTCGTTGGCATCGATTCCGAGGCAGGAACTACCGAGATCGCTATCCTGGCCGATTCCACTGCCCAGTCCGCACTGGTGGCTGCCGATCTCATTAGCCAGGCCGAGCACGATCCCAAGGCCGCCTCTGTCCTGGTGACGGACTCCGCTGACCTGGCGGACGCCGTCGTGGGTGAATTGGCACGGCAAGCAGCCGCTACGAAGCACAGCGCACGCGTCCTTGAGGCACTCTCCGGTCCGCAATCGGGTGTGGTGCTGGTGGATGACCTGGAACAGGGGATTGCGGTTTGCAATGCCTACGCCGCTGAGCACCTTGAGATCATGACGGCGGACGCACCGGCGGTGGCGGCGAGGATCCGCAACGCCGGAGCCATTTTCGTGGGGGACTACAGCCCCGTGAGCCTTGGCGACTATTGCGCAGGGTCAAACCACGTGCTGCCCACGAGCGGTACCGCTGCCTTCTCCTCGGGGCTGAACGTCACCACCTTCTTGCGCGCAGTGCAGGTCATCAACTACAACCGTACGGCTCTGGAGCAAGTCAGTGGCCACATCGTGAGTTTGGCCGGGGCCGAGGACCTTCCAGGACATGGGGATGCGGTCAGGATCCGCTTCAACGGACGAAGCTGACGTCAGAACCCTCACAGGCTAAACGGGACCTGACCACTACATATGCGGGTCATCACTACTACATGTAGTAATTACAAGCTTGTCATTACGGTGTCATCGAACGTAAACTGGTGCCGGAAGAGAATCTTCCGGCACCTTTGCGTTTCCGGCACCCTGCCGGTGTAACGCGGGCCGGAGCTGATCAGGGGAGGCCCAGCGTGTACTGTCCGTTCTGCCGGAATCCTGACTCGCGCGTCGTGGACAGCCGCATGGCTGACGACGGAACTTCCATCCGGCGCCGCCGGCAATGCCCTGAGTGCGGGCGACGCTTCACCACGGTGGAAACCACAAGCCTGTCCGTCATCAAGCGTTCGGGAGTCGGGGAGCCGTTCAGCCGCATCAAAGTCATCAGCGGTGTGCGGAAAGCGTGCCAGGGCCGCCCTGTCACGGAAGACGATCTGGCCATGCTGGCGCAGGAAGTCGAGGAGAACATCCGCTCTTCGGGTGCCGCTGAAATCGACGCCCACGAAGTAGGCCTTGCCATTCTTGGTCCGTTGCGGAAACTGGATGAGGTGGCGTACCTGCGGTTTGCCAGCGTCTATCAAGCATTCGAGTCGCTCGAAGACTTCGAATCCGCAATATCCTTGCTGCGGCATGAGGCCGAGGCCCACGCCAAAGCCGGGGCCAAGGAAGCGAAAGGCTCCGAGAAAAGCCAGCTTTAGCGGCCGCCGGACACCGGGAGGACTGCTCCAGTAATGTAGCCGGCCTCGCCGGACATTAACCACATCACAGCCGCCGCCACCTCTTCAGGTTCAGCGCCCCGGCCCATGGGAATGGTTGGATTGAGCCGTTCTACGCGGTCGGGCATTCCTGCGGCTGCGTGGAGTCCGGTGTTGGTACTGCCGGGAGCCACAGCGTTGACACGAATGCCCTGCTTTGCCACTTCCGCGGCCAGGCCCACCGTCAAAACGTCCACCGCACCTTTCGACGCCGCGTAGTGAACCCATGTCCCGGGGGAACCGGCCTTTGTTGCGGTCGAGGAAATGTTGATGATCGAACCACCTGGACCGCCGTGGTCGGTAGAGAGTCTTCGGACCCCTTCCTGGCACATGAAAATCATGCCTGCCACGTTCACGTCCATGACGCGCTGCACGGTCTCGGCAGGCACCTCTGCCAGTGTTCCGATGCGGTTGCCCGTAATGGCCGCATTGTTGATGACGGCTGTTAATGGCCCCCAAGCTGCGGCCGCATCGAACAAGCGCCCGACGTCGGCGGGCTGGCTGACGTCGGCCTGCACGGCCAGCGCCCTACCTCCCTGCGCGTGGATGTCCTCAACCACTGCATTAGCACCCTCGGCGTCCAACGAGTAGTTGACCACTACGCCATACCCGGAACGTGCCGCCGCGTTTGCAACTGCCGCGCCAATTCCGCGGCTGGCACCCGTGACGATCGCGATTCCGGGCATGGCGTCGTAGTCCACAGGCAACCTCAGCTACTTGGCGAGCTTGTGGTGCAGAGCGACCTCAAGGGCAGCGCCCACGATGCCGGCGTCGTTCTTCAACTTGGCGGTGACAATTTCGGTGCGCAATTGCAGGTGCGGGAAATATTCATCCGAGCGCTTGGAGATGCCGCCGCCGATAATGAAAAGTTCCGGGGAGAACAGGAACTCGACGTGCTGCAGGTAGCGGTTGAGCAGGACGCCGTACTCGTCCCAGCTCAAGCCATCGCGTTCGCGGGCCACGGCTGACGCCTTGGTTTCGGCGTCGAATCCGTCAACCTCAAGGTGACCGAGCTCGGCGTTGGGCACCAATTGGCCGTTGAAGATGAAGGCGGAGCCGATGCCGGTGCCGAGCGTGATGACCAGGACGGTGCCGTCCACGCCCTCGCCGGCGCCATAGCGAGCCTCTGCGAGACCTGCGGCGTCGGCGTCGTTGATGACCTCGACGGGGCGGCCTAGGCGGTCAGTGAACTTCTTATCGATGTCGGTGCCCAGCCAAGACTTGTCCACATTTGCGGCAGAGTTGACCACACCGTGCTGAATGATTCCCGGGAAGGTGACACCCACCGGGGAATCCGCGGCAGGGGCGTCGGGGCGGCTGGAAAGCTCTTTGACGATCTCTGCCACAACTTCGGCTACTGCCTCGGGAGTGGCGGGCTGTGGCGTGGGAACGCGAAAGCGTTCGCCGATCAGCTTGCCCTTCTTGAGGTCGACGATGCCGCCTTTGATGCCCGTTCCGCCGATGTCGATTCCGATCAGCGGCGCGTTCTTGTGGGTCTTCTCATCCTTCTTGGACAATGCAATTCCGATCATGGCAGGAGGGGTGGGCATGGCGCAGCCGCCCGGGGCTGCGGTTGACCTTCCGGAAAGCTAGGGAAGGGTCAGGATTTCCGCGCCGGTCTCGGTGACCAGCAGGGTGTGCTCGAATTGGGCCGTGCGCTTGTGGTCCCTGGTAACAACCGTCCAGTCGTCGGACCACATATCCCATTCGATGGTGCCAAGGGTCAGCATGGGTTCGATGGTGAAGACCATGCCTGCCTCGATCACGGTGTTGTACGCCGGGGCTGCGTCGTAATGCGGAATGATGAGGCCTGTGTGGAACGCCTCGCCAACACCGTGGCCAGTGAAATCCCGAACTACGCCATAGCCGAAGCGCTTGGCGTAGGACTGGATCGCGCGACCGATTACGTTGATTTCGCGGCCGGGGGCCACGGCCTTGATGGCCCGGTTGAGCGACTCCTGCGTACGCTCAACCAGCAAACGGGATTCCTCGTCCACGTCGCCAACCAAGAAAGTGTAATTGGTATCCCCATGGACTCCGCCGATGAAAGCGGTGATGTCAATGTTCAGGATGTCTCCATCCTGAACCACCGTGGAATCGGGGATGCCGTGGCAGATAACTTCATTGAGGGAAGAGCAGAGGGACTTCGGGAAGCCCCGGTAGCCCAGCGTGGAGGGGTAGGCATTGTGGTCCACAAGGAACTCATGGCCAATCTTGTCCAACTGGTCCGTCGTCACGCCAGGCTGGATGTGCTTGCCAACTTCAACGATGGCCTGGGCAGCGATCCTGCTGGCGATACGGATCTTCTCGATGGTCTCCGCTGACTTCACTTCGGAGCCGGTGAACTTGCTGGGTGCCTTCTTGCCGACGTACTCGGGGCGGGGGATCGACGCCGGGACGGGCCGTTCAGGGCTGATGATTCCCGGAGTTAGCGTGCCGATGGGTGCGGTCGAAGCAAGAGAAGGCATAGATTGATCATATAAGGCACACAAGAGACGTAAGTAACAAAGCGCGGCTGGGCCCACGTGACTCCGCCAACGTTACGCGTTTGAGGGCAACCGGGACGAGGAGGAGACGTGACGGAGTACTGGTACAACGTCAAGACGCATGAGATCGAAGAGGACGCCATGTCCGATTGGACACAGCTGATTGGCCCTTACAAGACCAGGGAAGAAGCGGAGCACGCGCTGGAAAAGGTCAAGCAACGCAACGATGCCTGGGACGCCCAGGACGATGACTAGGTCGCCAGGACGTAGCTAGAAGGAATGCTCAGGTCCGGGAAATTCTCCCGATCTGACATCCGCTCCAAAGGCCGCGGCGGCATCCGTGAGCGTCGTGCGAAGGTTTGCATACTGCTTGACGAACTTCGCCATCTTGCCCCCTCGCAGTCCGGCCATGTCCTGCCAGACCAGCACTTGGCCCGTGGTGCTCTTGCCGGCTCCGATGCCTACAGTCGGTACGCGCAGTGCGGCATCGACGGCAGCAGCAGTATCTGCGGGCACCATCTCCATGAGGACGCTGAAAGCGCCTGCGTCCTGCAAGGCCACAGCGTCATCGATGAGCCGCTGGGCGTCATCGCCCCTGCCTTGGACCCGGTAGCCACCCAGCGAATGTTCACTCTGGGGAGTGAATCCAATGTGGGCCATGACAGGAATGCCGGCCTGGACCATGGCCTTCACAGTCTCCGCATAGTAGGCAGAGCCCTCGATTTTGACCGCGTGGGCCAATCCTTCCTTGAGGAAACGGACGCCGGTGGCGACCGCCTGCTCAGTTGAAACCTCGTAGCTGCCAAACGGCAGGTCAGCCAGCACCAGGGCGCGCTTGGCTGAACGGCTCACCGCCCGGCACAGAGGCAGCAACTCGTCCACTGTGACGGGAAGGCTGGTCTCGTTGCCGAAGACGTTGTTTGAGGCGGAATCGCCCACCAGGAGGACTTCGATTCCGGCTTGGTCGAAGATCTCAGCGGTGTATTGCTCGTAGGCGGTGAGCATAGCGAAGTGCTCGCCGTTGTCCTTGGCCTGCTGAAGGTGATGGATGCGCACCCTGCTGACCTGCTTCTTGGCGCCAACTGACGGTGCCTGGGCGGCCGCCGCGGGACCGTTGCCGTAGGGCGCGGGGACTTCGGCGGGCGTGGTGGACTCAGGAAGGTTGCTTGGGGCCATGGATAGAGCCTAAGCCGTGCCGACGACGCCTGCCAGCAGTGTGCCAAGGGTCACGTTTGTAAACGCTGTGTTACGCGCAGCTACTGCGGCGGCATTCCCACCGAATGCTTAGTAGAGTGAAGTCTGAGCTGCCGTGGCTTCAATGACTGGGAACTGCGGCATGGACACCGAACCGGAAAAGAGGCCCTATGGACCGCCAGCAAGAGTTCGTTCTGCGGACGATCGAAGAGCGTGACGTGCGCTTCGTACGCTTGTGGTTCACCGACGTCGTGGGTTCACTGAAGTCCGTGGCTCTTGCGCCGGCAGAAGTTGAAGGTGCCTTCGAAGAGGGCCTGGGATTCGATGGCTCAGCGATCGAGGGCCTTGCGCGGGTTTTTGAGTCGGACATGCTGGCACAGCCTGACCCCTCAACCTTCCAGATCCTGCCTTGGCGCGGTGAGACCGAACAAACGTCCAGGATGTTCTGTGATGTCTTGACGCCGGACGGGGAACCCTCAGCAGCAGATCCCCGAAACGTCCTCAAGCGGACCCTTGCCAAGGCCGCGGATATGGGATTCACCTGCTACACGCACCCTGAAATCGAGTTCTACCTGCTCAAGTCAAAGGAGCTTGGCCCCAATGGTGCGCCCGTCCCGGTTGACGAGGGCGGCTACTTCGACCACGTCCCTGGTGGTGTTGCGCAGGACTTCCGACGCACCGCGGTGACCATGCTGGAATCGGTGGGTATCTCGGTGGAGTTCAGCCACCACGAGGGCGGGCCGGGCCAGAACGAGATTGACCTTCGCTACGCGGATGCCCTGCAGACTGCGGACAACATCATGACCTTCCGCACGGTCATCAAGGAAGTTGCCCTGCAGCAGGGCACGTATGCCACGTTCATGCCCAAGCCGTTTACGGACCACCCGGGCTCCGGAATGCACACACACTTCTCGCTCTTCGAGGGGGACACCAACGCATTCTTCGAAGCCGGCGCCGAGTTCCAGCTGTCCAAGACTGCCCGCCAATTCATTGCCGGTATCCTCAAGCACGCTCCTGAATTCACCGCGGTCACCAATCAGTTCGTGAACTCCTATAAGCGGCTCTGGGGCGGCGGTGAGGCACCGAGCTATCTGAGCTGGGGCCACAACAACCGCTCCGCGTTGGTGCGTGTGCCGTTGTACAAGCCCGGCAAGGGCCAGTCGGCGCGCATCGAGTACCGCGGCATCGACTCCGCAACCAACCCGTACCTTGCCTATGCCGTCCTTTTGGGCGCCGGTTTGAAGGGTATCGAGGAAGGTTACGAACTTCCGGCAGCTGCCGAAGATGACGTTTGGTCGCTGACCTCCGCAGAGCGCAAAGCCATGGGCCACGCTCCGCTGCCTGCCAGCCTCCACGATGCCATCCGTGCCATGGAGGAGTCGGAGCTGGTGGCCCAGATCCTGGGCGAGCAGGTTTTCGAACACTTCCTGCGCAACAAGCGCGCGGAATGGCAGGACTACCGCCTCCAGGTCACGCCGTACGAGCTGCAGCGCAACCTCGGCATTCTGTAGGCAGGGCCAATGAGCCTTGCACGTCGGCTCATCTCAGCCGGATTCAGTGACCTGGAAAAGGGTGAGCGTTTTCTTGCTGCCCCGGAACTTGAAGGCATCGAACAGGACGCCTTGTTCGCCGGGCTCTCCTTGGCGGCGAGCCCGGATACCGCGCTGCAATCACTTGTCCGGCTGATTGAGAAGAACCCCGGCCTCAAGAAGTTGGCTGGCGCTGACCCGGACACGAGCGAATCCCTGTACCGGCTCTTGGGGGCATCGGAGGCGCTGGGTGAGTTCCTCATGCGCAGGCCGGAGCATCTGGACGTTTTTAATGTCCGGGTAAGCCCGGAGCCACTCCCGGCATCAAGCGAAGAGCTCAGGTCCCTGCTTCTTCGTTCGGTCAAGGCCGAGCCCGGTGCTCAGCGTCCAGTGGCTGGGTTGACGGGGCTTCCGGCGTACGCGGCCCTGCGGACGGCGTACCGCCGCGGGCTAACGGAGCTTGCCATCAAGGACCTCTGCGCTGCGTCGCCGCAAGACTTCATGCCCGCCGTGGGTGCAGAGCTTGCAGACCTCGCTGGGGCCGCCATTGAAGCTGCCCTTGCCGTTTCCCGGGCCGAGGCGGCTGCCCAGTTTGACGCCTCGGAGGTTGCCGACGTCGGGCTCGCAGTCATTGGCATGGGCAAATGTGGTGCCCGCGAGCTGAACTACATTTCCGACGTCGATGTCATTTACGTCATCGAGGCAGAGGAACTGGACGACGCCCGCGCCGCGACCATCGGCACCGCCTTGGCGTCCGGCATCTCGCGGGCGATTTCCTCGTCGGCACCTGAACCGGGTTTGTGGGAAGTAGATCCCAACCTTCGCCCGGAAGGAAAGTCAGGGCCCCTGGTGCGGACGCTGCCCTCGCACCTGAGCTACTACGCCCGGTGGGCTGAGAGCTGGGAATTCCAGGCGCTGCTGAAGGCCCGGACGATTGCCGGCGACCGCGAGCTCGGCCAACGATACGAAAAGGCCGTCGAGCCACTCGTGTGGGCATCTGCCGGCCGTGATGGCTTCGTCGAGTCCGTCCAGGCCATGAGGCGCCGGGTCACGGATTACATTCCGGCTGCCGAGGAACAGCGGCAGATCAAACTTGGGCGTGGCGGGCTGCGCGACGTCGAATTCACCGTCCAGTTGTTGCAGCTGGTTCACGGCAAGTCGGACGAGTCCCTTCGCTGCCGCGACACCACCTCGGCCATCGCGGCATTGTCCGCCGGCGGCTACATCGGACGTGCCGACGCCGCCGGTTTCGACAACGCGTACCGCTATCTTCGGCTTCTGGAGCACCGGATTCAATTGTTCCAGTTGCGCCGAACGCACCTCATGCCCGTGGCGGAGGATGCCCAGCGGGTATTGGCGAAGGCTGTCCTGGGGCCCTTCTCGCTTGAGCGACCCCATCCTGACCAGCTGATGGCGACCTGGCAGAAAACCAAACGGTCCGTTCGGGAACTGCACGAGCGTATTTTCTACCGGCCGCTGCTCAATACCGCCGCGAAACTCAGCAGCGAAGACGCCAAACTGAGCCCGGAAGCAGCCCAGGGCCGTCTTGCCGCCCTCGGCTACCTCGATCCCCAGGGCGCGATGCGTCACATTGAGGCGCTGACTGCCGGTGTAAGCCGACGTGCGGCACTGCAGCGGCAACTGTTGCCCATTCTTCTTGGCTGGCTTGCCGAAGGCGTGGATCCCGACGCCGGGCTCCTTGCCTTCCGACGGGTCAGCGAAGCGTTGGGCACCACGCACTGGTATTTGGGGATGCTTCGTGATTCCCAGGCGGCAGCCGAACGCCTCTGCCAGGTACTGGCCAATTCACGGCTCATTTCGGACCTCCTGGAAGTCTCACCGGAGTCCGTGGCGTGGCTTGGCAGCGACAAGGACCTGGCTCCCATCCCCTTTGAGGCGCAATGGCAGGAAATCCGGTCTAAATTGTCCCGGCATCCGGATCCGGAGAGTGCCATGCGCCTCATCCGGTTGATCCGTCGCCGGGAGATTCTGCGGACCGCGATTGCCGATAGTGCCGGTTTGCTTGACCAGGACGCCGTGGGACTGGCGTTGGCCGAAACAGACCGGGCTGCCGTGCTCGGAGCCCTTCACGTGGCTGAAGCCATCGCTACCCAGTCCGATCCTCTGAAAACGGAGGTTCTGGTGGTGGCCATGGGCCGGCAGGGTGGCCGCGAGATCGGCTACGGCTCAGACGCTGACGTCATGTATGTTCACCGCGCCCGGCCTGGATTCAGCGATGAGGAAGCTCAGGAGCAGGCGACGGCGATAGTCGCCAAAGTCTCCAGCCTTCTCACCCAGCCGCTCAAGCCCGCCATCATGGCCGAGCGGGTGTTGATGGTGGACGCAGACCTGCGGCCCGAAGGCAAGAACGGCGCCATGGTCCGGTCTTTGGATTCCTATGCCGAGTACTACCGCCGGTGGTCACTGATATGGGAAGCGCAGGCGTTGCTGCGGGCGCGTCCCATGGCCGGTTCAGACGACTTGGCAGCGGACTTCCTTCGGCTTATTGATCCCATCCGCTACCCGGCTGAGCTCGCCGAACAGGATGTCAGGGAGATCAGGCGCATCAAGGCCCGCGTGGAATCGGAACGGCTGCCTCGAGGCGCTGATCCGGCCCGCCATGTGAAGCTTGGCCGTGGTGGATTGAGCGATGTTGAATGGCTTGTCCAGCTCATCCAGTTGCAGCACGCGGGCAAGCAGCCTGCGTTGCGCACTACGTCCACGCTGGAGGCCCTTGCCGCGGCCGAGGACCTTGGGCTTGTTGGCAAGGACGACGCCGGACTCTTACGTGAGGCGTGGAAGCTCGCCAGCCGCATCCGCTCGGCGAACGTCATCGTGACAGGCCGGGCATCGGACGTACTTCCATCGTCGCGGAGGGATCTTGAAGCTGTGGCGCGCTGGTGTGGTTACGCGCCTGGAGCCGCAGGACAGTTCGAGGAGGACTACCTGCGCCTGAGTCGCCGTGCCCGGGCTGTCTTCGAAAAAGAGTTCTACGGTAATTGAGGCCTGGAATGCCCGATGATGACCCGGAGCTGGACGTCTTCCCTCGGGATCGTCCTGCGTTGGCGAGCGTTTGGCTTATACCGCTCAAAATGCTGGACGATGACGCGCGCGCCATCCAATTGGGCGCGGTGGCGGAAATGGCCTTGGCGGCTGATCAAACTGACTTCGTCGGCGACCCGCTCCGTATGATGCTGATCAGTCTTGAAGAAGAATCCCGCTCTCCCTATGTGATCGAGGCCAACGGGGAGGGTGTGGGCGTCCTGACACTCCAATGGGGAGCGGCGCGCCTTGCAGGATGGCCGGACGACGACTCCGCATGGCTTCTCAGGGGTTTCCTCATCGACTCGAAAAGCCAGGGCCGCGGCCTCGGTGTGCTGGCGGCCAAGGCTGCCGTGGAGGAGGCTCGCAAGTTGACGGCGAGGCAGGGTGGCGGCCAGGCCGGCGTCGTGCTTTCTGTTAACGAGCGCAACCCTGCGGGTCTTGCAGCTTATGCAAAGGCCGGCTTCGTTGACTGCGGGCGGTACCTCGGCGGCAACTCAGGCCCGCAGCGCATCATGTACAAGGGTTTTTGAGGATGCTGACGCTTCGTCCCCGGGGAGCTGTTGTCAACGGTCGTTGACGACGATCCTGGATGTCAACTATGGTTGACGTCATGGAGGTGGACAGAATGAAAACACTTGTTGGATCGATGGACGGCATGGGTCCTGCAGAAGCGCTGTATGCCGTAGCTGAACTTCACAAGGAGGTTGGCAGGGCCGAGGCTTCCCTTGTACGTGCAGCCAGGCAGGCCGGTTTGTCGTGGGAGGCAATCGCACTTTGCCTCGGGGTCACCAAGCAGGCGGTACATAAGAAGTACGGGAAGCAGTAGCACTATTCCGGGCGACAGGAACCCGGCCTGGGTCTGTTCGTCCGGGCCTGCTGTCCCTTAGGATTCTCGCGTGACAGTCAGTCGGGATTCAGAGGGTGCAGCCTTCTCAGATGCGTTGTGCTTTCGCTGCGAGCAGGCCGGGCCGCACTGGTCCTCCCGGCATGGCCGCGGCGACGTTTATGTTTGCCGCCGCTGTTTCGCCACTTTTGCTGACGCCGAATGGCGGCAAGATGATGGGGGAGCGCAGGGCCATTCACTGTTGGCTGCTGGTGCCCCGGAGGGGCTGGGCCCCTCCAGAACCAAGTAGTTTGCTGTGCCGGAAGGGTAAAAAACGAGTACACACTACTCGTGCCCTGACCTGCCCCTGGTAGGCACGATATTTGCTATGACAACCTATGTGATTGAACAAGCGGCACTGGTTCACCGCTGTCAGTGCTGCGGTGAAGAAACCGATCGGGTGTTTTGCGCGGACTGCGCAGCTCCCCAACAACCTGGAGAAGTCCCGAAAACCAGGCACTAAAGACCAAAGACAAGGTGCTGGTTCGTCCGTTGAAAAGCCTTATAGACTCGGTTCCGTAACTACTCTCGATGCTTAGGAGAAGTACATGGAATACAACGGAAGTTCGTTTGAGAAGGCTATTCCTGCTGGAGAGTTGGATCGCCGCCATGTGGGCCAGTCCATAAGCTTTCAGCCCAATGATTTCACTGTTGTCTTTGGGACGATTGCGGGCATCGCAAGAACTGAGGCCCTTGTGTACCTATCGCTTGATGGCGTCTCCGGCGGTACGCATCTGAAGGATGAGTATGACCTCCCCATTGATCGGGACGTGTACCTCCAATTGGATCCTCTGAGCACAGCCGAAAAAGGTCTTGCTGATGCCGCAAAGGCCGTCAGGGAAAAACTGGACGAGTTCGGAAAGAACATCCGCGACCGGGATCAGGGCAAAGAATCCGAGTAGTAGGCAGCGGCACGAATAAAGGAGGGCCGGCAACAGGTTTTTAACCTGTTGCCGGCCCTCCTTATTTTGGAATCTCTGTGGATTCCCTGCGGCTAAGCCTTGCTTAGCCGCCGGTGTTGCTAGACGCCGTAGTAGAGCTCGAACTCGTACGGGTTCGGGCGCAGTGACAGCGGACGGATCTCGTTCTCGTACTTGTACTCGATCCAGGTGTCGATCAGGTCCTGGGTGAAGACGCCGCCAGCCTGCAGGAACTCGTTGTCCTCGCGCAGGGCCTCGAGGGCTTCTTCCAGCGAGCCGGGAGCCTTGGGGATGTCCTTGGCTTCCTCGGCCGGGAGCTCGTAGAGGTCCTTGTCGATGGGAGCCGGGGGCTCGATGCGGTTGCGGATGCCGTCAATGCCGGCCATCAGCTGGGCAGCGAAGGCCAGGTACGGGTTGGACGAGGGGTCCGGAGCGCGGAATTCGATGCGCTTGGCCTTCGGGTTGGAGCCCGTGATCGGGATACGGATACCAGCAGAACGGTTGCCCTGCGAGTAGACCATGTTGACCGGAGCTTCGAAGCCCTTGACCAGGCGGCGGTACGAGTTGACCGTCGGGTTGGTGAAGGCCAGGACTGCGGAGGAGTGCTTCAGCAGGCCACCGATGTACCAGCGGGCGGTGTCGGAGAGGCCAGCGTAGCCCTTTTCGTCGTAGAACAGGGGGTCGCCGTTGCTCCACAGCGACTGGTGGCAGTGCATGCCCGAGCCGTTGTCACCGAAGACTGGCTTCGGCATGAAGGTTACGGACTTGCCCCATGCGTCTGCGGTGTTCTTGATGACGTACTTGAACTTCTGGAGGTCGTCAGCAGCTGCAGTCAGCGTGGTGAACTTGTAGTTGATCTCTGCCTGGCCGGCGGAGCCAACTTCGTGGTGGGAGCGCTCGACCTCGAGGCCGGCCTTGTCCAGTTCAACGCACATGGCGTCGCGGAGGTCAGCCTGCTTGTCGGTGGGGGAAACCGGGAAGTAGCCGCCCTTGACGGGGGTCTTGTAGCCGAGGTTTCCGCCCTCTTCCTTGCGGCCGGTGTTCCAGTGGGCTTCTTCGGAGTCGATCTTGTAGAAGCTGCCCTGCGGGGAGGACTGGTACTGGATGTTGTCGAAGACGAAGAACTCGGCCTCGGGTGCAAAGAACGCGGTGTCTGCGATACCGGTGGAGGCCAGGTAAGCTTCAGCCTTCTCGGCTACGCCACGGGGGTCGCGGTGGTAAGGATCGCCAGTGCGGGGGTTCACGATGGAGAAGTTCAGCGCAAGCGTCTTCTCGATGCGGAAAGTGTCGATGAAAGCCGAGGTCACATCCGGGATGAGCTGCATGTCGGACTCAGCGATGCCCTGGAAGCCGCGAATGGAAGATCCGTCGAAGAGTTGACCGTTCACGAAGAAGTCGAGGTCTACGCTCTTCGCCGGCACGTTGAAGTGCTGCTGGACGCCCGGAAGGTCGGTGAAGCGGATATCGACGAATTTGACGTCTTCGTCTTTGATGAACTTGAGGACTTCGTCCGCAGTCTTGAACATCTATGCTCCTTATGCATATCAAGTAACAGGCCCGGAAGGCCGCGTGAGCCAGCCCATGCCGGAGGCCCGGAGACACAAAAAATTCCCCTTGCCGCGGTGGCTAGCAACTCATACCACCTTAGGGAGATGGGATTTCCCGGGAGTGTCAGTATTGTTTCGGGCAGGTTACAGAATGATCTGTTGTGTAAACGGTAGTCGGCTTTCCGGTGTCAGGTCCACGCGGGTCCAGTGGGCGAACACTTTGGCGCCATACATGCGCAAGGGCAGGCATGAAAGGTGGCCTTCGTCGTCGGTCTCTCCGTCCCCAAGCCGTTAGGCTTGGAGGGTGGTTGATCGAAAAGACATAGGCTCCTGGCTGAGCGGGCCGGACACGTCCGGCATCTCCAAATATCCGGGTGAGAGACTCGGCCTTCCTGAGTCCGGACCAGGCTCCATGGCGCGGGCTGGGCGACGAATCCTAGGCATAGTGATCGACTGGACGATTGCACTTGTCATTAGCAATTTCGCCTTTGGCGGCAACCAGTGGGCAACGCTCGCAATTTTTGCCGCGGAGCAGATCTTGCTGATCGGCACCCTCGGCTACAGCATCGGCCACAGGATTGCCGGCATTCATGTGGTCCGCTTGGGGGGAGGCCCCGCAGGCCCGCTTGCTGCGGTTGTGCGTACCTTGCTCCTGTGCCTGGTCATCCCCGCAGTCATCTTTGATCCGGACCAGCGCGGACTTCACGATAAAGCAATGAACACGATCCTCATCCGGATGTAGCGTCTTCATTCCTCACCGGTTGGACCCAGCCCCATAAGCTAGCAAACACCAATAAAAAACCGCCCCGTCTCCTTCGAGACAGGGGCGGTTTTTCGTTGGTGCATTCAAGCGCCCAGGGACAATCAGCGTCCGCGTGCAGCCTTGCGGTCCGGACGCGCCTTATAGGGGTCAATGCCCTTGGGGATCGGCAGGCGGGTACCAAGGGAGTTGATGCGCTTGGAAACAGCGTTGACCTCCACCTTGGTGAGTTCGTTCTTCATCTTGCCCATGGTCTTGGCGAGTTTGTTCAATGGCACCTGGCCCTCGCCGCGACCGGATTCGAGGACGTGGATGGTGACGTTGGGCAGGATGCGCGAGAGGCGCTTGCGCTCGGCTTCCACCAACGGCTTGACACGATGCGTGGGACCTTCGCTGACCAAAACGACGCCGGGACGACCAATTGCCATGAACACGGCGTCCTGGGTGCGCGGGTTAACTGCTACCGGCTGATCCTGGGTGACCCAGCCGCGACGTAGGGTACCGAGGGCCGCGCCGGATGCACCAGGCTGGTTCTCGATCTGCGCGAAGGCAGCCTTCTCTGCGCGACGGGAGAGGATGAAAACGGCGGCCAGGAGACCCAGCGGAATACCGATGATGAGACCGGTAACCCAGTTTTCCAAGAGGTAGCCGATGAGGAAGGCCACGGCAACTACCGCCAGGAATGCCAGCAGCATGATCCACACGACCTGGGGATCATTGCGCCGCGTCATCTTGAAGACTTCAGCGATCTGCTTCAGCTGGCTCGGCTTCTTGGCCTTGGCTTCCTTGGGCTTGCGCTGGAACAGCCCACGCTTGGGGGCGTCGGCCGAGGGGGTCGATTTGCTGGAATCAGAGGAATTCGCCATAGTGCCTTAATTCTACGTGATGTACGTCGAAGGACCGGACGCCATTACGCTTGGCATCCGGCCCTTTCGGTACTGCTTCATGGTGTTGCTGGTGAAGTGTTTGCCGACCTGGGTTCAGGCGTGGGCGGCGAGGATGGTGGAGGCTTCCTGGCGGGTGGTGCCGGAGGACTCGATGTGGGCCAGGGCGGCGGGGATTTCCCAGCCTTTCTTGCGCATCGCGGTGGCCCACAAACGCCCGGCCCGGTACGAGGATCGCACCAGGGGCCCGGACATGACACCGAGGAAGCCGATTTCCTCTGCCTCGTGCTGCAGGTCCACGAATTCCTGGGGCTTGACCCACCGGTCCACGGGCAGGTGCCGTTCGGAGGGGCGCAGGTACTGGGTGATCGTGATCAAATCACACCCGGCCGCGTGCAGGTCCCGGAGGGCTTCGGAGATTTCCTCGCGGGTTTCGCCCATGCCCAGGATCAGGTTGGACTTGGTCACCATGCCCAGGTCCCGGCCCTGGGTGATGACATCCAGGGAGCGTTCGTACCGGAACGCCGGTCGGATCCGCTTGAAGATCCTGGGCACGGTCTCGACGTTGTGCGCGAACACCTCGGGCCGGGAATCGCAGATCGCGGCGATGTGTTCGGGTTTGCCGGAGAAGTCCGGGATCAACAGCTCCACCCCGGTGCCGGGGTTCAGTTCGTGGATCTTGCGGACGGTTTCGGCGTACAGCCAGACACCTTCATCGGCCAGGTCATCACGGGCCACCCCGGTGACGGTGGCGTAGCGCAGCTGCATGGCCTGCACGGACCGGGCCACCTTGGTGGGTTCGAACATGTCCACCGGGGAGGGTTTGCCGGTATCGATCTGGCAGAAATCACAGCGCCGGGTGCATTCGGACCCGCCGATCAGGAACGTCGCTTCCTTGTCTTCCCAGCACTCGAAAATGTTCGGGCAGCCGGCCTCTTCACACACCGTGTGCAGGCCTTCCTTCTTCACCAGGTTCTTCAACCCGACGAACTCCGGCCCCATCTGGACCTTGGCCTTGATCCACTCGGGCTTGCGTTCAACCGGGACAGCCGAGTTACGCTGCTCAACGCGCAGCAACTTACGGCCTTCAGGTGCCAGGGTCACTGGAGTGCTCCTTCTGGGGTGGAAACGAGTGCTTCTTCATGCTTGCGGAACTCTTCCACGAAGCGGTCAACGATGTCTGCCGGGTTGATGGTCCGGCCAGTCTCCAGCGACATGGTGGTGACGCTGGCGTCGGTGATTCCGCACGCAATAATCTGCGCGTACGGCGCGAGGTCATTGCTGCAGTTGATGGCGACACCATGCATGGTGACACCGTCAAGGACGCGGATGCCGATCGCGGCAATCTTCCGGTCCGGACCCTTGTCATCGGCGAGGATCCATACGCCTGCCCGGCCCTTCACGGTTACTGCTGGGATTCCATAGTCCGTCATGACGGCGATCATGGTTGCTTCGAGCCGCTCGACGTAGTCCCGGATTCCCGCGCGGTTCTTGAGCTTGAGGATCGGATAGGCGATGAGTTGTCCCGGGCCGTGCCACGTTAACTTGCCGCCACGATCCACGGCGACCACAGGGGTGCCGTCAAAGGGCCGTTCGTGGTCTTCGGTGAGCTTGCCAGCCGTGTAGACGGCGGAGTGCTCAAGGAGGAGGACGGTGCTGTTCTTCTCGCCGGCAACAACTTTGTTGTGGATCTCGCGCTGTAGGTCCCAGCCCTGCACATAATCAACGAAATCCGGGGCAAGACCCAGTTGTGAAAACTCAAGAGTCATGGGTTCAAGCTTAGACCCAGCAGGTCACTCACCATGATTTTGTGGTGAACCTCTCAGTCGCATCCGTCGGCGTAGCTTTCCTGCCCCGCAACCCGGAGCTGCCTGTGGATAACTTCTGCGGGAAATCGGATCATCCGGTAGACCTTGGATATGGAAACTACGGATGCTCCTGCCACGTCGGTCCCGCACATACCGGGATACACGCCATCACGCCACCTGGGCAGTGGTGGGTCCTCGACGGTCTGGCTCGCCAGCAGGGACAAGGACCATGCCCGGTTCGCCATCAAATGCGTCACAGGCGCGCTCCAGGGGGATCAGCGCAGCCAGCGGGGAGCCAATCGTGAAACTGCCCTCCGTGAGGTTCGGATCCTGTCGGCGCTTAGGCACGAACACCTCATCCGGATTCATGATGTGGTGGAGCTGGGCGGCGAAGCACGGGGCAGTTTGGGCTTGGTGATGGATTTCGCGCCAGGAGGTTCCCTTGCGAACCTGGTGAAGGCGCGACGTCAGCTGAGTGTCGGGGAAACTGTGACGGTACTGACCCCTGTTGCCCAGGTCTTGGCTTACCTGCATGCCCAGGGAACGGCGCATGGGGATATTTCCCCAGGCAACGTGTTGTTTACGGCACAAGGTAAGCCTCTGGTGACGGATCTTGGAGTGGCTGGCGTTGTGGGGGAGGAGAATCAAAGCCTCGACGTCGGGACCGACGGCTTTGTTGATACTTCTGTTTCCGCCCAGGCCGGCCCTGGTGATGGAGCTAGAGAAGCCTTGCAGCCGGAACGGGACGTCTATTCGCTGGCGGCGCTTGGGTGGTATTGCTTGACGGGCATGGCGCCGGAGATCCCCAAGCACCGTCCACCACTGCCTCTCTTGGTCCCCGATGTCCCCAAAGGGCTTGCCGCTGCCCTTGAAGCGGGACTGGATCCTGATCCCCGGGCGCGTCCCACCGCCCGGGAGCTGGGAACAGCTATTTATCGCAGCGCTGCGGCACAGCCTGTGGATTTGGCTGGGTCCGTCCATTCCTCGGTGATTCCGGAGCTGCTTACGCGGCGGCAGGCCGGGGGACGACCTCAGCGCAGGAGTCCATTGACTTCGGCTGTGTTGCGGCTCCGGCCCTTGCGGACAGTAATGACTCCGCGTCCCGAACGGCGAACGCGAAAAAGGAAACCGCAGCGTGGGCCACGTATAGCCATTCGGGTCGGCTTGCTGGTGGCTGCGGGAGTGTCGGTTGGTGCGGTTGGGTGGGCCTTCTGGCTGGGAGTCCAAGAGCCCGCGTCGGGTTCGACGTCCGTAGTAAGTTCCGGGACAGCGATCCAAGCTCCCCAAGCCGACCAGCCCATTCCGGACACGCACTTGGAGGCGCTCCGCTCTGAGGATCCGATAATCGCCGTGCACGCGTTATCGGCCGTGCGCGATATGGCGCTGGGGCTGGATCGTCTTGAATTGCTTGCAAACGTCAACGCAGCAGGCTCACCTGCCCAAGCGGCGGATGAGACGTTGAAGCAGCAGTTAGGGGCTGAGGGTATCCACTTTGCCGGACTCACCACCAGCTTGAGCAGTGTATCGGTGCTGGGCCCCCACGAGGTTGATCGCGCCGTCGTTGCCCTGACTGCGACGACCTCCGGCTACGAGGAGCGGGACAGCTCCGATCGTTTGGTGAAGTCCCAGCCCGCAGGTGAGCCCCAACAGTTGCGTCTCGTCCTCGTCAGGTTGGCAGGGCAGTGGAGCATCTCGGACATTCTCGGTCCCGGTTAGCAGTACTGCCAGGGATGTTCCTTGGCGTGGGTAGCGGCGTGGGGTTCGGAACGGTTCAGCTGGAAGGGCTGCCCGTCAGCCACTCCATGGCTTCATCGAGCCCGGGGTGTTGCCAGTGAAATCCAGCGGCGGCAAGCTTTGCCGGCTCCATTCTTTGGTTCGCCAGGACCAGTTCGTCAGCAAGCTGGCCAAGGACAAGTCGAAGGGCGGGCCGGGGGATTCGTACGAAGGCTGGGCGGTGGAACGCTTTTGCAAGCCGCTGGACGATCGTGTTGACGTCTGCGCTTTCCGGAGCGCATACATTGACCGCACCTTCCAGATCGGACTTGAGGAGGAAGGCCAGGGCAGCGGCTTCGTCGGCAAGGGTGATCCACGGCCAGAATTGCCGCCCATTTCCGAAGGGTCCACCAAGCCCAACCTTGAGCAGGGGAAGCAACGGTCCGAGCGCACCGCCGGAAGTGCTGAGGACAACTCCGGTCCGGGGTATCACCACCCGCACGCTGGATGGAGCGGTCCTGGCAGTTTGCTCCCATTCGACGCATAGCGGTCCCAGCACTCCCGCACCTGGACCCGAGTCCTCGCGGAGGAGGCCTTGCCGGGAGGCGCCGTAGTAGCCGGACGCTGACTGGCTGACGAAGGACAACTTAGGCTGACCAAGGCGACGCATGGCCGCAGTCAGCGTCCGGGTGGTCTGAAGGCGCGAGTCACGAATGACAGCAATTCTGCGCCTGGTCCAGGGGCGGTCGCCTATGCCGGCGCCGGACAAGTTCACCACAGCGTCCGCGCCTTCCAGGACAGCCTCGTCCAAGTCTCCCGCGGCTGGATCCCATGTCCTTTCGTCGTCAGTCATTGCAGGCCGCCGCACCAGCCGGATGACGTCGTCACCTGCACTTTTCAAGTGCTCCGACACTGCCGTCCCGATCATCCCTGAGGCTCCGGACATTACGATTCGCATGACTCATCTCATCACGACCCACGCATGAGTCAGAAACAGCGTGCGAAGCGCGGGGCGGGTGCCTCTTGACACCGTGCCTCTTGACTATGATCGAACAATGACCTCCTCCAGCTACCTCCGTTTCCCGCATGTGCATGGCGAATTGGTCACGTTCGTGGCCGAAGACGACATCTGGATCGCCCCCGTCTCAGGCGGCCGGGCCTGGCGTGTTTCGTCCCAGCAAATGCCGGCAAGGAACCCACGCTTCACTCCCGATGGCAAGCGGCTCGTGTGGACTGCTGTTGTTGGTACCTCACCGGAGGTTGTCACCGCGGACGTCGACGGTGGCGGCCATAAGCAGCTGAGCTACTTTGGACACACCACAACCCGGGTCAAGGGTTTCACGCCTGCTGGGAACGTCCTGGTAACCAGCGCGTTCCAGCAGTCCGAGAGCCGCCACACGTACGCCTATAGCCTTCCCTTGGAGGGAGGTGCCGCCGTCGAACTTCCTTTCGGACCGGTGGAGGGCGTTGCCTTCGGACCAGAAATCGGTGACGAGAAGCCCGTTGTCCTGGCGAGTGTCCTTTCCCGGGAACCGGCTTGGTGGAAGCGCTACCGGGGTGGCACTGCCGGAAAGTTGTGGATCGACGCAGACGGCAATGGTGAGTTCGAACGCTTGATCCCCGAAATTGAGGGCAACCTGACTGACCCGCTATGGGTCAAGGGGCGCATCGCCTTCCTTTCAGACCACGAAGGCTACGGAAACCTCTACTCCGTTCTTCCTGATGGTTCAGGACTGCGCCGCCACACGGACCATGAGGATTTCTATGTTCGGCACGCCAGCACGGACGGCCAGCGGATTATCTTCGAATCGGCCGGTGAGCTCTGGATCCTGCCCTCACTCGATGCCGATGCTGAAGCTGTGAAGCTGGAGATCACGCTCGGTTCTGCATCACCGGCGCGGCGTCCCGCCCCACTGAAAGCATCTGAGCATTTGGGCGACGTATTTCCGAACGTTGCAGGAACAGCCAGTGCGGTAGAGGCACATGGCACCATCCATTGGCTCCGCCATAAGGACGGCCCATCGCGGGTGGTCGAAGTGACGCCGGGCGTCCGGGCCCGCCTTCCGCGGCCGTTGACGGATGGTCGGATCGCTTATGTGGCCGACCACGGGGGAGTGGAGGCTTTGTACGTCAAGCGCATCGCCGCGCGCTTGTCCGGAGTTGTTGAGGTGCCGAAGGCCGCGGAACCCGCTGTTGTTTCAAGTGATGCCGACGGTCTTCCTAAGCCGGTCTCTGCAGCCAACGTCCTGGGGCAAGGTTCCGCCGCAAACCAGCCAGTCAACCAATCGGTGAATATGGGCGAGATGGACGAACCCTCCGATGAAGCCGCCCATGCGGACCCCTCACCAGACACCGTGGGGGAAACGGCGGTACAGGTCGCAGCCACACGGGAAGACCAAGCGGACGATCTCCGGCTGGAGTTCCCTGCACCAACAAGGACGAGCGCACTGGAGGCCAGCCCCGATGGCCGTTGGCTGGCCATCGGCACGGCTTTTGGAGACGTTTTCGTAGCTGACACTGTCTCCGGGGCATTGACTCGTTTGGTCAGTATCGGCGAAGGCAGCGTGGATCAATTGTCGTGGTCTGCTGATTCGCAGTGGCTTGCCTGGTCCGAGCCGGTGACGTCCTTCGGTTCCCGAAGCAAACTTCGCCTGGCAAGGCCTTCGGCATCCGGCACCGGCATCATCGATGCCACCGACGGACGCTTCTGCGATGAATCACCCCGATTCACCCCCGACGGGAAGTTCCTGGCGTTCCTGTCCAACAGGAGCTTCGACCCCGTCTATGACGGCCATTCGTTCGACCTTTCCTTCCCGAGCCCCATCAAGCCGTACCTGCTGGCTCTGGCCGCTGATACGCCGTCTCCTTTTGGGCCGTCCGTGGACACCCTTGAGGACGTACAAGCCACAACGGCAAAGCACGACGACGGCGACGCGCCAGTTGTGCGCGTGGACGCGGAAGGCCTTGCACACCGCGTCATCACGGTTCCCGTGCCACAGGGAAACTACTCTGGACTCGCTGCCGGTGACGGGGCGCTGCTGTGGCTCGATACTGAGCTTTCCGGTGTCACCGGCGAAGGAAAGGGCACTCTGCAGGATAAGAAGACAGCCCCAGCCCTGGTGCGCTTTGACCTTGCCAAGCGCAAGGAAACCACCCTCGTCGCTGCTGTGGACAGCTACCGGTTGTCAGGTGATCGCAAGAGGGTTGTCTATGTCCTTGATAAGCAGATCATGTCGGTCCCGTCAGACAGCAAGGTGGACGAGGAATCCGGGGAACTGGTCAAAGTGGACCTGAACAGGATCCGTGTAATCCTGGATCCCGTGGCTGCCTGGGGGCAGGCCTTTGATGAAGCATGGCGCTTGCAGAGGGACTTCTTCTGGGCGCCGGACATGGCTGGCCAGGACTGGGATTCCGTCTACAAACGCTACCGTCCGATCGTGGACCGGCTGGGGTCCCATGACGACCTCGTGGACCTGTTGTGGGAGATCCACGGCGAACTGGGAACCTCGCATGCCTATGTGCGGCCCGCAGCTGTCACTGAACCTGGCCGCAATGGTCAAGGCAGACTTGGCGCTGAGTTTCAGCTCGGCAGCAAAGGCTGGGAGATCACCAGAATCCTGGCTGGCGAGTCTTCCGATCCTCTGGCAACCTCGCCCTTAACGCGTCCGGGCGCGGATGCGAAGGTGGGCGACGTCCTCCTGGCGATTGACGGCGTCGAGCTTTCCGCTGCCCTGACGCCTGCCATGCAATTGGTGGGTGCAGCGGGACGAACCGTTGAATTGACACTCTTGAATGGCCCAGGACATGGCGCAGCTGCGGGTGCCCAGCGCCGCGTTGCCGTTGTCCCCATCCGGGACGAGGAGCGGTTGCGCTACCAGGACTGGGTCCGGGCCAACCGGCGCACGGTACGGGAGGCATCCGGCGGTAAGTTCGGCTACCTGCATATCCCTGACATGATGGCCAATGGTTGGGCACAGCTGCATCGTGACCTCGATACGGAAACTGCCTTGGACGGGTTGATCGTAGACGTACGGCGCAACCGTGGGGGCCACACTTCACAGCTCGTGGCCGAGCTTATTGGCCGGAAGGTCACTGGGTGGAGTATGCCGCGTGGCGAGAAGCCGCGGACTTACCCGCACCATGCTCCCCGGGGTCCAGTGATTATCCTGGCAGATGAATTTGCTGGATCAGATGGCGACATCATCACCCAAGTATCCAAACTGAGGGGCATTGGCCCGGTCATTGGCGTAAGGACTTGGGGTGGCGTTGTGGGGATTGACAACCGCTTTGCGCTGGCCGACGGTACCGGGGTGACGCAGCCCCGCTACGCCACGTGGTTTGGCGGTGGGATCGGCTGGGATGTTGAAAACCGTGGCGTGGAGCCGGATATCGAGGTGCTCTTCCCCCCGCATGCCTATGCAGCAGGCAGCGACCCGCAACTCGAGTACGGCATTGGTGCCCTCAAGGAGATGATCCAGGAGCTACCTACGGACCGCCCGCCGTTGCGTGAAGGCTACAGCCAGGTGCGGCCCGCGCCGTTGCCCGCGCGTCCGCAACAGGGCTAGCAGCCCAGCGCCAACTTTGCGTAGTTCCAGTGCGCTGAGCTGGGAACGAGCGAAAGGCCCCGCGGCCTTCCCTGACGGGAGAGGCAGCGGGGCCTTTGCTTTGATGCTGTCTTAGTGCTGTGAAGCGGTGCCCGACGCTACGAGGCCAGCGTTGCGTCCAGCGTGATGTCGATGCTGGCCAGCGCGCCGGAAACAGGGCAACCGGTCTTTGCCGCTTCGGAGATACGGCGGAAATCCTCTTCGGAAATGCCGGGGATCCTGGCGGTCATCGTCAGGTGGCTGCCAGTGATACCGGTGCCGGGGACGAAGGTCACGTCGGCCTTGGTCTGGATTTCTTCAGGGGTAAAGCCCCCCTGTGCAAGCTCGTTGCTGAAGGCCATGGAGAAGCACGCGGAGTGCGCTGCAGCGATCAGTTCTTCCGGGCTTGTCTTGCCACCGGACTGCTCGGTGCGTGCCTTCCAAGTGACATCGAAGGTGCCCAAGCCTGAGCTATCCAGCGTCGTGTTGCCAGCGCCCTCGATCAGGTTGCCGTTCCAAACCGTGTGTGCGGTGCGTGTTGCTGCCATGTCCACTCCTTGGGGTCGTTTGTGCGTCGGCAACCAGCCATCGCCGGATGCCACCGGGATCAATCCTATGGATTTGCGCGCTGCGCTGCACTGTCATTCCGCTGTCAGTGGATTGTGACCCCTAGCTTGCCTTGAAGAAAGCAGCCTACCCGCCCGGCAAAGGCGGATGGGCTGCTTCCGCGTACTTTCAGTTCCAGAGTGTTGCGATGGCGATGTTCACCAAGGCCAGTCCGCCAACGCCGTGAGCGAGGCCGGTGGAGACTGGCTCGCCCTTCTTGACCTTGCGGGAGCCGATGACGGCCAGAACAGCAACAGCCACGCCGATGGCGAACTTTATACCGAGCTTGAAGTAGTTGGGATGGGCATCCGGCATCAGTGGCAGGAGGCCCATCATGGCAATGCCCGTGAGCAGCTGAAGGAATGCGCCATCCCGCTGGCGGGGGTGGACGGTAGGCGTCTTGATGGTGGCGATCCAGTAGCCCACAATCATGGCCGCGCCGACGATGTGCAAGAACACCAGGATGCTGAAGAGAATACTCATGGCCCCAGCTTATCCAGTTGCTTCTACGTCCCGTAGCAAAGCCACGCTTAGGCCGGCAAACAGCGCGGCGGACAAAACGGTCTGGGACAACAACGAAGCGGGGCAGGCTACCGGGTTTCCCCGGAGCCTGCCCCGCCTGGTTGACCAGAGCGCCCTCGGTGAGGAGGGTCCCTGCTAACGCTTGGGCTTAGAGACCAAGATCTGCTTCGAAAGCACCTTCCTCAAGGCGGGCCTTGAGGGTCTGGAGGAAGCGGCCAGCGTCCGCGCCGTCCACCAGACGGTGGTCGTACGTGAGGGACAGGTACATCATGGAGCGGATGGCAATCGAATCGTCGCCGTTTTCGTCGGCCACCACGACCGCGCGCTTGACGATTGCGCCCGTACCCAGGATGCCGACCTGCGGCTGGTTGATGATCGGGGTGTCGAACAAGGCGCCAACAGAACCGATGTTGGTGATGCTGAACGTACCGCCGGACAACTCATCCGGGCCGATCTTTCCATCACGGGTGCGTCCTGCGACGTCAGCGATCTTGCCGGCGAGGCCTGCGAGGTTGAGGTTTCCGGCGTCGGAGATGACCGGAACCAGCAGGCCCTTGTCGGTGTCTACCGCAATCGCCAGGTGTTCGGCGTTGTGGTAGGTGATTTCCTGCTTGGATTCGTCGTAGGCAGCGTTCAGCTTGGGGTGCTGCTTCAGTGCTTCCGCCACAGCCTTGGCAATGAACGGGAGGAACGTCAACTTCACGCCGTTCTGGGCCTGGAACGAGTTCTTGGCCTTGAGGCGGAGCTTGGCGATCTTGGTCATGTCGACCTCGTGCACCTGCGTCAGCTGGGTGGAGACTTCCAGCGACTCGCGCATGCGGCGTGCGATGACCTGCCGGATACGCGGAGCTTTTTCGGTGGTGCCTCGCAGGGAGGAAGCAACAACGGGTGCTGCGGACTTGGCGGCAGGAGCTGCAGCAGGAGCTGCAGCAGGCGCTGCGGCCGGCGCGGCTGCGGCTTGCTTGGCTTCGGCAGCGGCAAGGACATCCTGCTTGCGGATGCGGCCACCGACGCCGGTGCCGGACACAGATGCGATGTCGACGCCCTGCTGGTTTGCCAGCTTGCGCACCAGGGGAGTGACGTAACCGGACTCGGAAGACGAGCCGGCTTCTGCCGGTGCAGCAGCGGGAGCCGGTGCGGCAGCAGGTGCCGGTGCAGCGGCAGGTGCGGCAGCAGCCGGAGCAGGTGCAGCAGCGGGTGCGGCAGCAGGTGCCGGTGCAGCGGCCGGAGCTTCAGCGGCAGGAGCCGCGGGAGCCGGAGCAGCGGCGGGGGCTGCCGCGCCGGAGCCGATAACAGCCAGAACCGATCCAACTTCGGCGGTTTCGTCTTCGTTGACGCGGATTTCCTGCAGGGTGCCTGCAACCGGGGAAGGAATCTCGGTATCGACCTTGTCTGTGGAAACCTCAAGAAGCGGCTCATCCACCTCCACGGTGTCACCGACAGCCTTGAGCCAGCGGGTGACCGTGCCTTCGGTAACGCTCTCGCCCAAGGCGGGGAGGGTTACTTCGTGGCCTTCGCCACCGGAAGCGGCAGGAGCTTCGGCCTGGGGTTCCTCAGCAGCCGGGGCAGCGGGAGCCTCTTCTGCGGGAGCAGTCTGCTCGGCAGCAGCGGGTGCTTCCTGAGCGGCGGGTGCTTCCTCAGTAGCCGGTGCGGCGGAGCCGGAGCCGTCGCCGATGCGTACCAAGGGGGCGCCAACCTCTGCAGTCTCGTCTTCAGCGACGAGGATTTCTTCGATGACGCCAGCGATCGGAGAAGGGATTTCGGTGTCTACTTTGTCGGTGGAAACCTCGAGCAACGGCTCGTCGATCTCTACCCGGTCACCAACCTGCTTGAGCCAGCGGGTGACGGTTCCTTCGGTGACACTCTCACCGAGGGCGGGCAAGTTAACGGATTCAGACATGTCGTCCCCGTTCTCCTTATTGATCTTTTGTGCGGATGAATTCTGCTGGTCCGGGCAGGGTGCATGCGGCAGATTCCGCCGCATGCACCCTACCCGTTTGTCTTGGGTAAAGACTTAGCCGTGGAGCGGCTTGCCCGCGAGGGCGAGGTGGGCTTCGCCCAGGCTTTCGTTCTGGGTGGGGTGGGCGTGGACCAGCTGGGCCACGTCCTCGGGGTAGGCTTCCCAGTTCACGATGAGCTGGGCTTCACCGATCTGCTCACCCATGCGGGAGCCGATCATGTGGATGCCGACGACGGGGCCATCCTTTTGGCGAACGAGCTTGACGATGCCACCGGTACCGAGGATGGAACTCTTGCCGTTGCCGGCAAGGTTGTATTCCTGGGTCTGTACTTGGTCGTCGCCGAACTTCTCCTTGGCGGCTTTTTCCGTGTAGCCGACCGTTGCGATTTCAGGTTCGCAATAGGTGACCTTGGGGATGTTGATGTCTTCGACGATCGCTGGGTTCAGGCCGGCGATCTCCTCGGCCACGAAGATGCCCTGCTGGTAGCCGCGGTGTGCGAGCTGGACGCCGGGGACGATGTCGCCGACTGCATAGATGTTGCCAACACCGGTGTGGAGGCGCTCGTTGGTAATAACGAAGCCGCGGTCGATGGTGAGACCTGCTTCTTCGTAACCGAGGTTGGCAGTGACCGGACCACGTCCGACTGCCACGAGCAGGAGCTCGGCTTCGAAAGTCTGGCCGTCCACAAGGGTGACCTTGACGCCGTCGTCGTTCTGTTCCACGCCCTGGAAGAAGATGCCGGTGGTGAACTTGATGCCGCGCTTCTTGAAGGCGCGTTCCAGGTTCTTGACGATGGAGGCATCCTCGTTGGGAACCAGGGAGGGCAGGCCTTCGATGATGGTGACGTCCACGCCGAAGGACTTCCAAACGGAAGCGAATTCGACGCCGATGACGCCGCCGCCCAGGACGATCGCACTCTTGGGAATGTAGTCCATGGTGAGGGCCTGGTCAGAGGTAATGACCCTGCCGCCGATTTCCAGGCCGGGGAGGGAGCGCGAGTACGAACCGGTTGCCAGGACAATGTTCTTGCCCGTGTACGCGGTGCCGTTCACGACGATGGTGTTGTTGCCCTGAAGCTTGCCTTCACCCTCGATGACGGTGATGCCCTTGGACTTGATGAGTCCCTGGAGGCCCTTGAACTTGCCGGCAATAATGCCGTCCTTGTACGCGTTCACGGCAGACATGTCGATGCCGTCGAGCGTGACGTTCACGCCGTACTTGGCGGAATCGCGTGCGTGATCGGCCAGTTCAGCCGAGTGCAGGAGTGCCTTGGTGGGGATACAGCCATTGTGCAGGCAGGTTCCGCCGAGCTTTGCCTTTTCCACAAGGCCAACGGTGAACCCAAGCTGTACGGCCCGCAAAGCGGTGGCGTAGCCGCCGCTGCCGCCACCGAGTACCAGGATGTCGAATTCTTGCGCAGTTGCCTGATCGGCCACTAAAACGCTCCCTCGCGTGAATGATGACACGGGACTGCGTGTCATCGGGTCTTTGGAACTTGTTCTGCCGTGATTATGCCAGCACCTAAGTTCTCTTGCATTTGTGACTATCGAGTTCACCTTAGCGAACCACCTACCCATGCTCCACCCTCCACGGGCGTTTGTGGAGCGCTTGTGTCCAGACTCACGTTCACTTGTGACACAGCGCTACACACCGCATAATTCCGGGGTTGTGCGGGTAGCGCGGACGCATCCGCTCTACCCGCACTGCCCGTTCCAACCGCGGTGGAGTGGGTTACTTACGCGGAGGCTGCCAACAGATCCTCTGCGTAGGCCACCAAGGTACGGACTGTGCATCCGGTTCCTTGCTTCGGCGTGTACCCGTAGGGGCTGCCGTTGTTGAACGATGGGCCGGCAATGTCGACGTGGGCCCAGGGGATCTGCTGGCCGTCGCCGTTCTTGCCTACGAATTCACGCAGGAAGACAGCGGCTGTCATCATTCCGCCGTTACGCTCGCCAATGTTGGCAAGGTCCGCCACCTGGGAGTCCAAGCTGGGACGCAGTTCCTCAGGGAGCGGCATCGGCCAGACAAGCTCGCCGGCCCTGTCAGCGGCGGACTTCAACGCTGCCGTCACCGAATCGGAACCCATCACTCCTGCCGTGCGCAATCCGAGTGCGATGAGCTGGGCACCTGTGAGTGTTGCGACGTCGATGATTGCGTCCGGCTTTTCCAAGCTCGCGGCCACCAAGCCATCGGCCATGACCAGGCGGCCCTCGGCGTCGGTGTTCAGGACCTCTACTGTCTTTCCGCCATAGACAGTAAGGACGTCAGCGGGTCGCTGGGCGGCGCCGGACGGCATGTTCTCCGCAATACAAAGCCAAGCGGTTGCCTTGATAGGCAGGCCGAGCGAGGCGATGGCAAGGACAGTATTAAGAACGACGGCGGCGCCCGCCATATCGCTCTTCATGTCGCCCATGCCGAGGGCGGGCTTAATGGAGATACCGCCGGTGTCGAAGGTAATGCCCTTGCCAACGAGCGCGATCTTCCGGGTGGCCTTTGCCGGAGCATATTCGACCTTGACCAGGCGGGGCTGACGGGTTGAACCCTTGCCAACGCCGAGGATGCCGCCAAAGCCCTCCTTTTCCAGGCGCTTTTCGTCCCAGACCGTCACCTTTACGGGAAGACCCTTTGCGAGTTCCTTGGCAGATTCGGCGAATGACTCGGGGTACAAGTGGCTGGGCGGCTGGTTCACGAGCGTACGCGTTGCGTTGACGGCCCTGCCCACGACTGTTGCACGGTCAAGTGCAGGTTGGGCAGCTTTGGCGTCAACGCCGGTGACGATCAGAACCTTGGCAACCGGATCCTTGAGCCCGTCCTTGCTGGAACGGTGTTCGGTGTAGGAATAGGCGCCCATGGCGGCACCTTCGGCGACTGCGGCGACGTCGGTGACGGACGTCGTCGGGAACGCCAACGTCACTGAGGGGACTCCGGCAAGTTGCCTGACAGCGGACCCGGCTGCCCGGCGCAGCGCTTCTTCAGGGATGGTGCCGTCCTCGGACAATTTGCCCACGCCTGCCAGGACCAGGATCCCTGAGCCCGTTTCCGGCAAACCCGGAAGGCGGTGCGCTTGGTCGGGCGCACCCGAGACTCCAAGGAGCTTCAGTGATCCCTCCACGGATTCGGCGGCCTTGGCACTCAGCGGGTTTTCCAGCAGCACTGGTCCGTCCGAGCCCTGGGCAACTCCGATCACAAGTGCGTCGCTGGGTGACTTTTTCAGGTCCTTGGCGATGACGCCGAGGATGATGTCAGTAGTCTTGACCACGAGGATGTTTCCTCACTTCTCTCTGCATTGCATGGCGGGGCCGCATGTTTGGCGGGCCTGCCCCGGTACGCGCCCGACGTCCTGTTCCGACGGCGGCCTTGGTCTTCAGGTCAAGCGTCGCAAAAGGACGTCGGCCCGTTTCGATCGTAGTCTCTCGCAGGCTGCTGACAGCAATTAAATGAGAGCTGCGGCACACCAACGGCAGGAATGCCTACTGGACGTGCAGCGTTGTACAAAGAGACACAGAGTCCCCACACCGCAGTCATGGCGTCAGCGACGCCATGACCAGGGGTGCATGGGGGCACCGAACTTTGCCACTGCGAAAGGAACATGCCGTGTTTGAACGGATATCCGGCTCCCTCCTGGACCCCGAGGCGCTCTATGCGAGCAACATCGAGATTTTCCACAGCCCGGAACTGCGGGGGCTGAATATGGTCATGGGTTTCACGGGCTTTGCCGATGCCGGTCATGTAGTCAGGCAGATCAACGCGGAACTCCTGGACCAACTCGACGCTGAGGTGGTAGCCATGTTCGACGCCGACCAGCTCATCGACTATCGCTCACGGCGCCCCCACATCAGCTTCGTCGAAGACCATTTGCAGGACTATCAGGCACCCAAGCTGGCGCTCTACAAGCTCACGGACGGCCTGGGCCAGCCCTTCCTGCTGCTCGCCGGCTTCGAACCCGACTTGCAGTGGGAGCGATTCTCCCGTGCCGTCGTGGGAATCGTGGAGAAACTCGACGTCAACCTGGTGACTTGGATTCACTCCATTCCCATGCCCGTACCGCATACGCGCCCGGTGGGAGTAACCGTTCACGGCAACCGGCCCGAGCTCATCGAAGGTATCTCGAGCTGGAAGCCAACGGTCGAAGTCCCCGCCGCCATTGGCCATATCCTTGAACTCCGGCTCACCGAGGCCGAACGCCATGTTGCTGGCTATGTCATTCACGTGCCCCACTATTTGGCTGAGGCCGAATATCCTCCAGCGGCGGTGGCAGGGCTGGAGTACCTCGGCGCGGCCACATCCCTAATGCTTCCCACTGACCGGCTTCGGGAAGCCGGCCGGGAAGTAGGCCGGCAGATTGCGGAGCAGATTGAAGCCTCCGAGGAAGTGCAGGCCGTAGTCGCCAACCTGGAGGCCCGGTACGACGAAAAATCCGAGGGCATCGTCCGGCGTTCGTTGCTCGCCGATGAGAACGACGAACTGCCCAACGCCGAGGACATCGGAGCGGCTGTGGAGGCATATCTGGCGCGTAAAGACTCGCCTCAATAAATCAGCTTTGAACCGTTCGCGGGCATAATTGAGGAGTGACTGCTCCCCGCGCCTGGCTCATCTGGACGATCGGCGTCTTTGCCTACCTGGTGGCCGTAGCACAGCGAACCTCATTTGGTGTCGCGGGTTTGGAAGCAACAGAACGCTTCCATGCCAGTGCTTCGGCCATCTCCTTTTTTACCGTCTTGCAGTTGCTTGTCTACGCCGGCTTGCAAATCCCGGTCGGCGTCCTGGTGGACAGGTTTGGATCGCGGGTCATGATTGCCGGCGGTGCCATCCTGATGGGACTGGGGCAGTTGCAGCTCGCCTTCGCCGATAGCATTCCTGGAGGGGTACTGGGGCGTGTCCTGGTGGGAGCCGGTGACGCCATGACATTCATCTCCGTCATCCGGCTCGTTCCCTTGTGGTTCAGTCCGGCCAGGGTCCCCGTGGTTACCCAGCTGACCGGAATGTGCGGGCAGTTGGGCCAACTCTTCAGCGTGGTGCCTTTCGCCTTGCTCCTTCACTCTGCCGGCTGGACGCCCGCCTTCATGTCACTCGCGGCGATGTCCGTGCTGGCTGTCGTCCTGGTCCTCGTGCTGTTGCGGGACCAGCCTCCCGGGCATCCCCCGCGGGAGACCGGGCAGGGACTTCGGGCTACCGGAGTCTCCTTGTCACGCGCTTGGAAGCAGCCAGGCACCCGGCTTGGCTTGTGGAGCCATTTCACCGTCCAGTTCAGTGGCAACCTCTTTGCAATGACATGGGGTTATCCGTTCCTCCTCTCTGCCCAGGGGCTTGATGCGGGGACGGTCTCGGCTTTGATGGCCTTGTTCGTGGCAACCGCAATCGTCTCGGGGCCTGGATTTGGGCGGTTCGTCTCCAAACACCCAATGCGCCGCTCAGCCATGGTCCTGCTGATCACTGCGTCTACTGCGTTGGCTTGGGCGGCAGTGCTCATCCTTCCTGACCGGGCGCCACTGTGGCTCCTCGTGATCCTGGTGGTGGTGTTGGCAGTTGGCGGCCCGGGCTCCATGATTGGCTTCGACTTCGCGCGGACGTTCAATCCTTCCCACCGTATTGGTACCGCGACAGGCATCGTCAACGTGGGCGGGTTCATCGCTGCCTTGGTGGCGATCTACCTGATTGGCCTGGTCCTGGACGTCCTGAACGCGAGCGGATTCTCAGGCGGGGACTTGTACGGCCTTGATCCGTTCCGTGTAGCCCTCAGCGTCCAGTTTGTCCTGCTGGGCATCGGGACGGTCCTTATCATGCTGACCCGACGGAAGGTGCGGTTGCAGATGGCCGAGCAGGGCGTCCACGTGCCTCCGTTGGCTGCAGCCTTGGCCCGGCAGCGCCGCGAAAGGATCGAGCGCCGGCGTGCGGCACGTGCGCAGTCTGATGAAGGAAGCAAGGAATAACTGCAGGCACCAACCTCCGGGTAAGGGCATTTTCGTGGTTTGTCCTTATGTGGCCACCTTTATCCACATAAGCGTGATGGTCTCTGTTTTCAGCCAGTGGTGTTGCCCAAGCTTGAAGCATGACCACCAAAGAGACGCTGAGCATTCATCAACCAGAAGACATCCTGGGTTACATCCCGCATTTGTTGGGCTATTGGCCTGAGGACAGCCTTGTGGCCATCACGATGCAGGGGAAAATGCTCGGAGCCGCTCTCCGCGTCGACCTGCCTGCCCGGGCTTCTAACCGCATGCTTGCTGATTTTGCGGAGCACGTACTTCATTACTTAGCGGCGGACACCCTTGCCGACGGCGTGGTGCTTGCCCTTTACACCGGCGACGGTTGGGAGGACGGCATGGTTGTCACCAAAACACTCCCACTGCTGGCTGAACTTCAGGAAACACTTGGCCACGCTGATTTGCCTGTCCGGGATGCGTGGTTGGTTGGTCCTGAGTATTGGCGCGGCGCGTTCTGCTTCGACCAGGAATGCTGCCCGGCGCCGGGCCTGCCGATAGAACGAATCCGGAACAGCCGGCTCAGCGCAGAGATGGTCTATCGAGGCAGTACCATCGGAGCTTCTCCAAGGAGTAAGCAAAATCCGCCCGTTCCGGGACGTCCGGGTGCCCTCGATCCCGCAGTGTCGGAAGCCGAGTCGGATTTTGCACAACGGATGCGAACGTCACGGCGCAGTGGGAGGTGCCTTGATGCCGTACTGGCGGTGTGGCGTCAGGTGCTGGACAATGCCCGCATCCGTCCCGACAGCGAGACCGTAGATTTGCTCACGCCGCAACTCGCGGGCTTCCTCAGGTCCACCCTTGCTGTGCCCGGATGGCGGGACGCTGTCATGATCATGGCGGCTGCCGGAACCGGTTCCGCTAAGGCAGGGGCAGCAGCGTTCGGATTGTGCAGTAGCGATGATGGCTCTGAGCCACTTCCCTTCGACGCCGGAGAGTTGGCATTGCCCCCAACCGACACCCATGAAGGGGCTGGGGCGGCCCTTGAATCAAACGGGATGCTCAGCATCTATGCCTACGCAGACATCCTTCTAGGCATTGAACCAGCTATTCCCGACTGGGGGCAGCTTGATGCCCTGCAGCGCGTCTTGTCGTACCTGTACGTCCAAGGAGAAATGGGGGAAATTGCTGCAGCTGCATTGACCTTGCAAGGCTGGATTGCCTGGTGCAAGGGGAGTGGGTCCTCTGCACACGCTTGCCTTATGCATGCCAATTCGGCCAGCCCCGGTTACAGGCTCGCCGCATTGCTGGACGAGATTCTGGGGCACGGCAGCATCTGCGACTGGGCAAGTCGTCCCGAGTCCGCCTGGGGGACCTATAAAGGATCTCTTCGATAGCCATTACGCTTCATCAAGCGTGGGATTCATAAAACCGTGAGACAATGGATGCCGAGACCCGGTTGGGTCCGCGTTTGAATGCCCGTAATGGGCCCGGAATCCGGGAACATTACGGTGTCGTTGGCAGTTGTACATAGTGACTCTGCAGACGGCGATCGCATTTGAAATTGATCGCGGACTTGACAGGGTCATAGTGGTGTTGCCCGCATGGTGATTCCACAGACCGCCGCTAGAAAGGTTTTCTGTGACCCCGTCTTCCGTCGAGAAGGAACCCGCCGCCCAGGCCGAACTGTCCGCTGAGGAAAACAAGGCGGCCACTTCGGCAAAGCGTGCGGCGACACGTGTTGCCACCAAGGCCTCAGAGGACACCTCTGACAAGCCGGCACCAAAGAAGCGTGGACCCAAGCCCGGCGCCAAGGCCGCGGCTGAAGCCGCGAACAAGTCTTCGGATCCCGAGGCCGACACCGAAGAAGTGGCTGTCGAGGACGAGGATTTCGATCCCGCAGCAGCTGAGGAAGTTGAAGTCGGAGACGACGATGTCGAGGACGGCGCCGTAACCGGCAAAGACAAGGCAGCGCCCTCCGGATCCGGATTCGTCTACTCGGACGCCGATGACGACGACGCCCCTGTCCAGCAGGTCATGTCGGCCGGTGCCACGGCTGACCCGGTGAAGGACTACCTGAAGCAAATCGGTAAGGTCGCCTTGCTGAACGCCGAACAGGAAGTCGATCTGGCGCTTCGTATCGAAGCCGGCCTGTTTGCTGAAGAGAAGATCAACGCCGACGACGGTTCCATGGACCCGAAGCTCAAGCGTGAACTTGAATTCGTTATCCACGATGGCAAGCGGGCCAAGAACCACCTGCTCGAAGCCAACCTTCGCCTCGTCGTTTCCTTGGCCAAGCGCTACACCGGCCGTGGCATGCTCTTCCTGGACCTCATCCAGGAAGGCAACCTGGGCCTCATCCGCGCGGTGGAGAAGTTCGACTACACCAAGGGCTTCAAATTCTCCACGTATGCCACGTGGTGGATCCGCCAGGCCATTACCCGCGCCATGGCTGACCAGGCCCGCACCATCCGCATCCCGGTGCACATGGTGGAAGTCATCAACAAGCTCGCCCGTGTGCAGCGGCAGATGCTTCAGGACCTGGGCCGTGAACCCACGCCTGAAGAATTGGCGCTGGAACTGGACATGACGCCTGAGAAGGTCGTGGAGGTCCAGAAGTACGGCCGTGAACCGATTTCGCTCCACACGCCGTTGGGTGAGGATGGCGACTCCGAGTTCGGTGACCTCATCGAGGATTCTGAAGCTGTTGTTCCGGCTGATGCCGTGAGCTTTACGCTCCTCCAAGAGCAGTTGCACTCGGTTCTGGACACACTGTCCGAGCGTGAGGCCGGAGTCGTAGCAATGCGCTTTGGCTTGACCGATGGCCAGCCTAAGACTTTAGACGAAATCGGCAAGGTCTATGGCGTTACGCGTGAGCGCATCCGCCAGATCGAATCCAAGACCATGTCCAAGCTGCGGCACCCGTCCCGCTCGCAGGTCCTGCGGGACTACCTGGATTAAAGAGGTCCACTCACAAACGTTAACGGCCTGATCGGACTATCCGATCGGGCCGTTACCTTTTTTTGGGGCATCCTGGCTTCAAACTAAACAGGGCCCCTCCCGGATGGGAGGAGCCCTGTTCTTGCTCGAAGTGATGTGGCAGGAGAGTGTCCAGCCTTACCGTCAGCCCTGTCTAGTCGACCGGAACGGGTGCCTTCTCGTTGAGGCGCTCGGTCTCATCGTGCCAGTCGGAGGTCAGGGGCCGAAGCGTGGCCTCAACTGCGCGTGCGTGGTGGCCGCAAAACAGCAGCTCACCGCCGGAGGACTCGAGTACAACGCGGACATATGCTTGAGCCCCGCAACGATCGCATCGGTCAGCTGCGTTCAGTGTGCGGTCTGCAACTGCTGTTGTCATGTCGGCCTCCTTAGTAGTTCTGTACATCCATATAACCAGTATTCGGAGCAGAACCATGGCAAGGATGGATCACTTTCGCTGTCCGCGTATCACATGTGCGTAACGTAACGAAGTAGAATGCCGGTTTCCGGGAGTGGCAACCGGTGCCGATGGGGGACCGCGACTAGCCTAAGATGGGCAGTGTTTGCCTTGAGATATACCCCGAAGGAGCACACCGCGAGTGGCACCGAGTTCTGAATACAACGCCCGGCATCTATCTGTCCTGGAGGGCCTGGAAGCCGTTCGCAAGCGCCCGGGCATGTACATCGGTTCCACCGACTCCCGTGGCCTTATGCACTGCCTGTGGGAGATCATCGACAACGCTGTTGATGAGGCCCTGGCCGGCTTCGGGCATGACATCAAAGTCATTTTGCATGCAGACAATTCGGTCGAGATTCATGACGACGGCAGGGGCATCCCTGTTGACGTCGAACCGAAGACGGGACTGTCCGGCGTCGAGGTTGTCTTCACGAAGCTGCACGCAGGCGGCAAGTTCGGCGGCGGTTCCTACACGGCCTCCGGCGGCCTCCATGGCGTGGGCGCCTCCGTGGTCAACGCTTTGTCCAGCCGGCTGGATGTTCAGGTCGATCGTGGCAGCAAGACGTACCAGATGTCGTTCCGCCGTGGTGAGCCGGGACGTTTCATTGATTCCGGCGCCAAGCCCAGCCCCAACGCGCCCTTTGAGCCGTTCGTTGAAGACTCTGTATTGGACGTAGTTGGCAAGGCCAAACGCGGGGTCACCGGTACAAGGGTGCGGTACTGGGCCGACCGCCAGATCTTCACTCCCGATGCCAAGTTCTCTTACGATGACCTCACATCGCGTGCACGCCAGACGTCGTTCCTGGTCCCCGGATTGAAGATCACTGTCCGCGATGAGCGCAAGCTCGCGGGCACCCCCGGTGAGAACGGTGTGCATGAGGAAGTCTTCCACCACGACGGCGGCATTTCGGAATTTGTAGAGTTCCTCGCGGCCGACTCCGGAGTGACTGACGTGTGGCGCCTCCACGGCTCGGGGAAGTTCAAAGAAACTGTCCCTGTCCTTGACGAAAACGGGCACAGCAAGATCGCCGAAGTTGAGCGCGATTGCGAAGTCGATATTGCCTTGCGTTGGGGGATCGGTTACGAGACCACGATGCGCAGCTTCGTCAACATCATCGCGACCCCCAAGGGCGGGACGCACCAGGCGGGCTTCGAGGCAGCCCTACTGAAAACCTTCCGCAAGGCCGTAGAAACGAACGCCAGGAAGCTGAAGGCAGGCAACGACAAAATCGAGAAAGACGACGTCCTGGCCGGCCTCACCGCCGTGCTCACCGTCCGCTTGGCCGAACCACAGTTCGAAGGCCAGACCAAGGAAATCCTCGGCACGTCGGCTGTTCGCGCCATCGTCGCCAAGGTGGTCGAGCAGGAAATTTCGAGCAGGTTGTCCTCTGCCAACCGCAATGACAAAGCACAGTCGGCGCTGTTGCTGGAAAAGATCGTGGCGGAGATGAAGTCGCGCATTTCGGCCAGGGTGCACAAGGAGACCCAGCGCCGAAAGAACGCACTGGAAACCTCCTCGATGCCCACCAAGCTTGCCGACTGCCGCACTGATGACGTGGCGCGATCCGAACTCTTCATCGTTGAGGGCGATTCCGCGCTCGGTACTGCCAAGCTGGCCCGGTCTTCGGATTTCCAGGCCCTGCTTCCTATTCGCGGCAAGATCCTTAATGTCCAGAAGGCGTCTGTAGGGGACATGCTCTCCAACGCAGAATGTGCTGCACTCATCCAGGTTGTCGGCGCAGGCTCAGGTCGGAGTTTCGATCTTGATGCAGCGCGTTACGGCAAGGTCATCCTGATGACGGATGCCGACGTCGACGGCGCGCACATCCGCACGCTGCTGCTGACGCTCTTCTTCCGCTACATGCGGCCCATGGTCGAGGAGGGTCGGGTGTTCGCCGCAGTTCCGCCCCTTCACCGCGTGGAGGTCATCAATCCGGGCCAGAAGGCCAACGAGATGATCTATACGTACTCCGAGGCAGAATTGCATGTTCTTCTGGCCAATCTGGCCAAGGAGGGCAAGCGCTACAAGGAGCCCATCCAGCGTTACAAGGGCCTGGGCGAAATGGACGCACAGCAGCTCGCCGAGACCACTATGGACCCGCGCCACCGGACCCTTCGGAAGGTGGGTATCGACAGTGCCCAGCGTGCTGAAGAGGTTTTCGATCTCCTCATGGGCTCGGACGTCGCGCCTCGTAAGGAATTCATCATCGCAGGGGCAGCGACGCTGGACCGGGAACGCATCGACGCCTAGGTTCAGACCCGCGGTTTCCGGCCCGTTTTCGTGACGGAGGCGGAAGCCGCGGAAGCCGGTGCCGCAAAGGCCGCTGCTCCTACCGCCAGAGCCAGCGCACCCAGGCCCCAAGGGAGACCCGCGGCTACGGCAACCCCTCCCACCAACAAGGGACCGCCGGCGTCGCCAAGCTCCCGGCCAAGTTCAGCCGAACCCATCGTGCGGCCGAGGCGTTCCGCGGGAGTCGCATCGGCCAAGTGCGCGAATGCCAGTGGGGTGGCAATGCCAATTCCCAAGCCGATAAAAACGGCAGCACAGTAGATCGGGACGGCGCGATACATGGCGCCGTCCGTAGCCAGTGCTCCGGGTAGAAGGCCGGCGATGAGTACGCCAAGGACTATGGCCAGCAGACCGGCCACCATGCCCGGCCGGTCTGCGAGGACTCCCCGATCCCGCAATCGTCCGATCCTTGGCTGGACCAGCGATGACGCCAAGGCCAATACCGTTACGACGGCGACGCTGCCGGCGGTGCCGAGCCCTTCGCGTGCGGCCAGCGCCGGGAGAAAGCCTACTGCTGCGCCCAAGGCGCCAGTAGAGGCCGCCAACACCACGGTAGGTCCAAGGAATGATCGCTCGGTACTTTGCTTCCAGACATCAATGATGGTGTATCTGGGGCGGGGCAGGGGAGCCAAGCGCGGCACCGTGATGATCGCCCAGACGGCTACGGCCAAGCCCACAAAGGAGAGGATAAGGAAGAGCAGACTGAACCCGCCTGCGATGATCGCGACAGCGCCCAACAGAGGACCGATCGCGTAGCCAAGGCCCTTCCATGAACCATAGCGGCCAAAGTAGCGCCCGGTATGTTTGCCTGCCAGTCTGGCAACGCCTGCAGAAGATGCCGGCGAGAATGCCGAGGCAGCCATGCCTTGGCCAAGACGCGCTGCGGCCAGCATGAACGGTTCGTCGGCCCACAATCCGATCAGGGACGCGGCTGAGAAGGCCAGGAGCCCTCCGACGATCACGGGTTTGGGCCCGATGCGGTCGCTGACGGCCCCAAAGACCGGTTTGAGGAAGACTTCCGCGATGTCGTACAGGGCCAACAGGACGCCCAGGCCAAGCAGGCTCAAACCGATGTCCGCGCTTTCGGCGCCAAGTCCGGCGGCCACGGCGTGGGCTCCAAATGCGGTGGTGAAGCCGGCCGCATAGAGGGGCCATCGGCGGCTGGGGGATATGTCTGCACTCAGGCGTGACTTGTCGTCGTTCACGCCTCTCAATCTAAGGCAAATGGGCGTTGGTCGTGACCGCTTTGGAGGGGTATTCGTCGTTGGTCCATGACGCCACTCTTCCCTAAAGGATCCAGCACCGTGCCCCTGCGGAAACTTTCGTCCTTAACCAAGCATCCCCGGGACAATAAGGAGTCCCGTGGGTACGGCGAGGAGCAAGGCGGACGTGGCCAAGACCAGGGCGCGAAGAGCGGTGGCGAGCGGAGGCTCTGGTGAGAGAAGGCGGCTGACGCGTGACGCCGTCGTACGCGGTGAATCTGCCCCGCCGGTGGCGCTGATGCTGCCGCCTTCGACGACGGCGCCCACGCCGCTGAGCGCCCGCGGGCTGAGTGGCTGGCCGCCCGGCCCTGGCGTTGAGGACCCGCTGGAGACTATGGCGATGGCCTTGATCAACGTGCCTTTGCTTTCGGTCCTGAGCGCGACGTCGTCCGCAAGCATTTCAATCAGGGAGTTCACGGCTGTCTGGGCAAGCCGTGTGGTGGGGAACCAGGGGAGTGCCTGCCGCCATGCTGCGAACGCCCAGAGCAGGAGATCGTGACGCTGGGAAAGATGGGCGTTTTCATGGATGAGCACAGCCCGCAACTCCGCAGGTTCCAAGGCGGCCATGAGGCCGTCGGACAATACTGTCACCGAACGTGCGCCGCCGGGCAGGCAATAGGCCACAGGGGAGTCGTGGTTGATCACTACGGTGCCCGGGCCGTCGTCCGAGGGTGATGCCAGAAGCGTGAGCAATTCGCGGTGTCGCCCGCGTTGTCGTTCAATCTTGTAGTAAGTCAACAGCAGGGTGAACACCAAGTGCGCCGTTAAGAGTGCGGCCGCAGACAGGGCGAAGAGGTGCCAGAAGCCCAGCACTGTGGTTGGCTCATTGTTGAAAACCATGCCGGCCAGGCTCCTGAGACCCGCAATGAGGTTGTCACCGGTCGGTTCCAGTCCGTAGACCAGCATTGCGCCGATCATGGACAGGCCACCTGCGAGGGCAATGGCCTGCCAGAGGACCATTGCGGTGAATGGGGAGCGGGCAGGCCATTGCGCGCGCGAAAGCAAAACGGGTACCGGCCACGCCAGTATCAAAGCCAGGACCGCCAGGAAGTATGAGGTCCAGAACATACTGGCTAATTGTAGCCGAGCAGTTTGCGCAGGGTAGCGGCTTCACTTTCGGAGACTGAGCCAATGAAGCGGGCAAGGACTGCTTCGCGGTCGGGAGCTGAGCCAAGGACTTCGTGCATGAGTTCCGCAGTGTGGTCAGCACGGCTCGAAACGGCCTGGTAGCGGTGTGGGCGGGTGCCGCGTTCGCGTTCCACCAGGCCCTTCTTCTCCAGCCTGGAGAGCACGGTCAGGACGGTGGTCACTGCCAGGTCTTTGCCCTGGTGTCCTGCTGTGCCGTCGCCGGCTTCGGAGTCCTGCGCGAGAAGATCACGCAGGGTGTTGGCAGTTGCAGCCTCTTGACCCGCCCAGAGCAGGTCCATCACTGCCCGTTCCAGTTCCCCAAGACTCGCCATCAATACTTCCCTACCTTCCGCGTCCCGGTGGCAAAAGCCGCAACCCGGGAGCGATGATCCAACATTCCACAATAAATCTACCGCTTTTCAGGCCTTCATTCTACGTGAGGTAGAACTATCGGCGCGCCGCGGATGTGGATTCACCCTTGCAGGTGCGTAACGCCACTTGAAGAATGGGCATGTGGTTCGGCTACTTGTTCTACACTGTGTAGAACAATAGTTTTCTACGCAACGTAGAAGTAAGCGCACCGCACTTCGGGCCGCCGGACAAAGGACAGCCATGGACGCCTTGGAAATCGCACGCTGGCAATTCGGGATCACCACCGTCTACCACTTCATGATGGTGCCCCTTACCATCGGCCTTGGCCTGGTGGTGGCCGTCATTCAGACCCTGTGGTACCGCACGGGAAAGCCCGAGTATCTCCGGATGACCAAGTTCTGGGGCAAGCTCTTCCTCATCAACTTCATCATGGGTGTGGCAACCGGCATCGTCCAGGAATTCCAGTTCGGCATGGCCTGGAGCGAATACAGCCGGTTCGTTGGTGACGTCTTTGGCGCACCGCTGGCCCTCGAAGCCCTTCTGGCCTTCTTCGTCGAGTCCACCTTCCTTGGACTCTGGATCTTTGGCTGGAAGCAACTCAAGCGCGGTGTCCACCTGGCATGCCTTTGGATTGCCGTGATCGGTTCCGTCTTCTCCGCCTACTTCATCATCGTGGCCAATTCGTGGATGCAGCACCCTGTGGGCGTTGAGATGGTGGATGGCCGGCCCGTCATGACGGACGCCTGGGCGGTCTTTACCAACAACACTGCGCTGGTTGCCGTACCGCACACTCTGTTCGGTGCCCTTGGTGTTGCCGGTGCCTTCCTGCTCGGCATCGCCTGGTACCACTTGTGGCGCCGTCGCCATGACGGCATTGACGTAATTGGCGCGGACGGCCGGCTGGTCGCCGGCGAGGCCAACATCCCGGGCCGCGACAAGGGTGACTACACCGTATGGATCCGTTCCCTTCGGATCGGCGCCGTGGTGGCGATGATCTCCTTTGCCGGCACCGCCCTCACCGGAGACCTGCAGGGCAAGCTCATGTTCGAGCAGCAGCCCATGAAAATGGCTGCCGCGGAGGCAGCATGCCACGACGGCACCGGCTTTTCCGTACTGAGCGTCGGCAACCTGGGCGCCAAGAACTGTGACGACATTGTGGCTGTCATCGAAGTGCCCGGGATCCTTTCCTTCCTCGCCAAAGGCGACTTCACCACCGAGGTGAAGGGCGTGAACAGCCTGCTTGGTGAGTACAAGGAGAAGTACGGCACGCACTTGCCGGACAACCCGCTCTATGGTGACCGGGCCGGGCAGGAAATCCAGTACGTGCCCGTCATGGAGGTCACTTACTGGGGCTTCCGGATGATGATCGGCTTCGGTGGCGTCGCCGCCCTGGCAGCGCTGATAGCGCTATGGGTTACCCGCAAGGGCGTCATCCCTGGGTCAAAGTGGCTCATGCGCCTTGCCGTCTTCGGAATCCTGGCACCATTCGGGGCCAACGCCGCTGGCTGGATCTTCACGGAGATGGGCCGGCAACCCTTCGTCGTAGCCCCAAACCCTGATATGAACGGCATTGACCAGGTCTTCATGTTCACCGCTGCTGCCGTCTCACCCGGTGTCAGTGCCGGCGAACTCATGACCTCCCTGGTTGTGCTGACCGCCATCTACGCGGTCCTGCTGGTGGTGGAAGTCAAGCTCCTGGTCAAGTACGTCCGTGGCGGCGTCGCCTCGGCAATGCCCGAACTCGCCCACACCAAGGGCGAGGACCGTGGCAAGGACGACGACGGCGCACCCGGCCCCGACAAAGCCGACGACGTCCTGGCGTTCGCTTACTAGAAACAGAGGAACAGACAATGGAATTGTTGCCAACCATCTGGTTCGTGGCCATCGCAGTACTGTGGACCGGCTACCTCTTCCTCGAGGGCTTTGATCTCGGGGTAGGCATGCTCATGAAGCTGTTTGCGCGGAACAACACGGACAGGCGCGTGCTGCTCAATACCATCGGCCCCGTCTGGGACGGCAACGAGGTGTGGCTTCTCACTGCAGCCGGAGCCACGTTTGCAGCTTTCCCCCTGTGGTACGCCTCGTTGTTCTCGGCGCTCTATCTTCCGCTCCTGTGCGTCCTGGTGGCATTGATCTTCCGCGCGGTCGCCTTCGAATACCGGGGCAAGGTGGACACTGAACGCTGGCGCACCACGTGGGACTGGGCAATCGCCGTTGGATCCTTTGTGGCCGCCTTTGGCATCGGCGCAGCCCTGGCCCTGACCACCACCGGGTTGCCACTGGATGCCAATGGGGACCGCAGCGGCGGCCCGTTCGCCTGGTTCAGCGGCTACGCCCTCCTGGGTGGCTTCGGGGTTGTCGCGTTCGCTGTGGTTCACGCGTTGGCCTTCCTGGCGTTGAAGACCGACGGCGAGGTGCGGCTGCGTGCCCGCCGCTGGTTTGTGCGGCTGGTGCCGGTTGCCGTCCTGCCCATGCTCGCCTGGATGGTTGCGGTGCAGTTCCTGAGCGGCAAGGCCTGGACCTGGGTCATTGTGGTGGCTGGAGTGGCGTCAGTTGTTTTGGCCTGGCAGTGGGCCCGCAACGGGTCCGAGGGCCGGGCGTTCGCCGCGATCGGAGCTTTCGTGGTGTGCGCCACGGCATCGATCTTCGGAGCCGCGTTCCCGGTGGTCATCCCCTCAACCATGGATCCCGCGTTCAGCCTGACCATTTCCAATGCTTCCTCCTCCGACTACACGCTGGGCCTGATGAGCATCGTGGCGGCGGTGGGACTTCCCTTGGTTATTGCCTACCAAGCCTGGACATACTGGGTGTTCCGGCGCCGTGTCAGCTCAGCGCACATTCCCGAAGCCCACGGTTTCCTTCCAGCCATCGCCGCCAAGGTGTTGGTTGCCAAGGAAAACACCAGCCCTTCCAACCCGGGAGCCTAGCCACGTCATGAAGCCCGTGTTCCCCTCCAGTCCGGCCACGCGATCCGCGCTCTACGGAATAGGCCTGCTCTCAGCCCTCAAGGCACTTTCGCTGGTGCTCATGGCGCAGGCGGTGGCGGGTGCACTGGCCGGTTTGGCCGGAAGTCCCTCCGATTGGACCAGCGGGCTGGTGTGGGGGGCCGTTGGAGCGGTGCTACGGTCCTTGGCCGTCTGGGGCCAAGGCGTTGCGTCGCGCCGTGCCGCGTTGGGGGTCAAGGAGGAATTGCGGTCGCAACTTCTCAAGCGCTCACTGGACACGGGTGGAACAAGTGCTGTTGAGGGCACAAACGACGGCGGGCTGGCGATCCTCGCCACGCGGGGCCTGGACGCACTGGATGACTACTACACCCAATACCTGCCGGCCTTGGTGAACTGCGCCACCGTTCCGCTGCTCATCGGCGCCCGGATACTGTTTGCCGACTGGGTGAGCGCCGTTGTCATTGTCTTGACCGTTCCCTTGGTGCCGCTGTTCATGATCCTGATAGGCCGCCACACGGAAGATAGCGTCAGGGACGCCCAAACCACGCTGCGCAGATTGTCCGGGCACATCCTTGAACTTGCCAAAGGCCTGCCTGTGCTCGTGGGTTTGGGGCGGGCCAGCGAGCAACGCGAAGCACTTGAAGACATTTCCGAGCAGTACCGCAGCCGCACCATGGTCACGCTCCGGACGGCGTTCCTCTCAGCCCTTGCCTTGGAACTCATAGCAACAATCTCAGTCGCTGTCGTAGCGGTCTTCATCGGCGTACGGCTGGTTGCGGGGGACATGGCCCTGGAAGCCGGGCTTTTGGCACTGATCCTCGCTCCAGACTGCTACCTGCCCCTGCGTGAGCTCGGTACCGCACACCATGCCAGCGATGACGGCAGGGCGGCCTTGGAAACTGCCAACACCGTGTTGAAGGCCCCCACTCACCAGCGTCTTACCGACAACGTGACGTCTCACGCTGGGCTGGCCGACATCGTGGTCAAAGGCCTCACCGTGACCTATACGGGACGGTCCGCACCCGCCGTCGAGCGTTTGGACTTCACCGCCCCCGCAGGCTCGGTCACGGCGTTGGATGGAGACAGCGGCGCCGGAAAAAGCACAGTCCTGGGTGCCCTGGCCGGCCATATCGGGCCGGGCCCCAGCGCATCCGTGACCGGCACCGTAACCGGCGTAGCAACGGGTACCGTGGCCTGGGTGCCGCAACACCCTGTAATGGTGGCCGACACCGTGCAGGAGGAGATGGAACTGTACCTTGGCCGGGAACGGACAGCGGATACCGCACACGCTGTGGCGAGCATCCTGCGGAGGGTCTCAGCGGACCACCTCGCCGCCAAGCACCCTGCCGAACTCAGCCCGGGGGAGTTGCGGCGCGTGGCCCTTGCCCGTGGTCTGGCCCGGCTCGAGTCCGGTGCTACCGTGCTGCTTCTGGACGAGCCCACCGCACATTTGGACCACTACTCAGCCAGCGTTGTCCGCTCGGCCATCACGTCCCTTAGAGGCTCTGCCACCGTAATCCTGATAGCACACGACTCCGGCACCAGGGCGCTCGCCGACCACGTTGTCCGGGTGGAGCACTTAACCGCAGCAAAGGGGCCCGCTGACGTAGCGGAACGAAGTGCTGCATCTACCCCGGCCGTCGGTTCAACCACCACGTATCAGTCCTCCCCTGCTGTCACAGCCGAGGCGAACGCAGGCGGCCTGAAAGCGCAGAACGGGGCCCTCCACACAGCCTTCAACCAGGGATGGCTTCCCAACGTGGAACGGCTCGCACTGGTCCTCCGGCCTGTTCAGGCCAAGTTCGCCGCGGCGGGCTTGGTGGGAGTCCTCGCCGCACTTTTCGCGGTCGCCCTGTCCGGCCTGTCAGGGTGGCTCATCATCCGGGCCAGCGAACAGCCACCCATTCTCTACCTTCTGGGAGCGATCGTTGGTGTGCGTTTCTTCGGCATCGGCAGGGCCGTCCTTCGCTACTGCGAGCGTCTGCTGACCCACGACGCCGTCTTCGCTGCGATGACACGCCTGCGCGGGGCGCTCTGGGCCACCCTGAGCCGCCGTGCACTCTCACTTCGCCGTCTTCTGCAGGGTGGCAACGTCCTGGGCTCGATCGTGGACGACGTGGACAGGCTCAGGGACCTTCTCCCGAGGGTCGCGCTCCCGCCGTTGACTGCCGCGGGCGTCGGCGCTGCGGCCATCGTCGCGACTGCCATGGTGTTGCCCGTTGCCGTGCCCGCCGTCGCCTCTGCCACCGTAGCGGGACTCATTGTTGCGCCGCTCCTTGCCGTACTCGCTGACCGGAACGCCGCCAAGGCCGAACAACAGCTGCGCTCGGTGGTGCTCCGCGGTGTTGCGGCCGCCCTCGATGCCCGCGCCGAACTAACCGCCAACGGGGTGGCCGGACGCATCCTGACCGCACTCAGGGACAAGGATCGTGCCGCTACTGTTTCGGCGCAACGTTCTGCCTGGGCGGAAGGTCTCGGCCAGGCCGTCACCGTCCTGGCCTGCTCGTTCGCTGCCCTGTGGGCGGCACTCCTGGGCGCTGAATCCGTTCAGGATGGTTCCGCCGCTCCTGCCCTGGTTGCCGTGATTGTGCTCATGCAACTGGCCCTTGTGGAGCCTTTTGCGACAACCGTTTCCGCCGTCCGCCAAGGCCCTGCGCTCGCAGACGTCCTGGGGCGGGTAGCAGCTACCGGCGCGTTGTCCGCCCCCGCCGATGCGGACAACGCAGATCACGACGCCGGTACGCACCCTTTGCCTGACCGCGATGGCAAGGCGGGGCTGGAGTTGAATGGAATTGCCGCAGCATGGCCAGATGGCCCCGCGGTGTTCTCAAGAGTTACCGCTGAGGCCGGGCCAGGCCGATGGCTGGCAGTCACCGGCCCGTCGGGAGCCGGCAAATCGACGCTTCTTTCCGTCCTGCTGGGCTTCCTTCCTGTGAAGGAAGGCAGGGCAATGCTCACAGGGACAGCGGCGTGGTGTCCGCAGGAAGCCCACCTCTTCGACTCCACCATCCGGGGTAATCTCCTCCTGGCGAGGCCCGCGGCGAAGAAGCCCAACGAACAGGAAATGCACCAGGCCTTGAAGGACGTGGGACTTGACGTGTTGGTGGACTCTTTGCCGGAAGGGCTCGACACGCGTATTGGATCAGCCGGGGCATTCCTCAGCGGTGGTGAGCGGCAGCGCCTCGCGATGGCCAGGACACTCCTGACGGGCGCGCGTGTGCTGTTGCTGGATGAGCCTACGGCGCACCTTGACGCTGCAGCTGCACGCGAGATGATGGCCACCCTTCGCCGAGGTTTGCGGAACGTCACGGTGGTGTTGGTGACGCACAACCCTGAGGACATCGATCCAGCCGATGCCAGGCTTGAACTCCCCAGCGCGGCTGAACTGGTGAGAGTGCCTACTCCCCAGTAGCCTGTTGGCATGCCTTCTGAGGTTCCACCCCTGATTCAGCCCGATGCCAGCCAAACGGGCTTGCAGTGGCGGCCTGCCACAACTGCGGACCTCGACAACTGGGCGGAACTGATCGCCCGGACTGCCGCCGTCGAGCATCCTGTCTGGTTCGAAAAGCGTGGCGACCTCGTCCACGTCCTGGAGTCCACCAAAAATGATCCCAGGACCAACACGCTTCTGGGATTCGATGCGGATGGCGTTGCCCGCGCGTACGGGAGAATCACGAAGAACCCAGGAGGGGACAAGGCGCTCGGCATCGGCTGCGTGGACCCGGACTGGCAACGCCGAGGCATCGGCTCAGCAGTCCTTGCCTGGCAAGAGGCACAGACACGCATCCGGTTCCAATCCGACGCCGCGGAAGGAGCCATCACCGCCCCGCCACGTCTTCGCATCAGGACCGAGGAACAGCACCGTCACCAGGCGCAACTGCTGAAAGCCAAGGGCTACGGCATCGTCCGCTGGTTCAATGAGATGCACCGGCCTTTGTCCGTACCCGCGCCCGACACCAGCCTCCAACCGGGACTTGAGCTGCGGACATTGGACGCCTCCCTCCACGAACCGGTTCGCCTTGCCCACAACGATGCCTTCAGGGACCACTGGGGAAGCGAGCCACGCGACGAGGAATCATGGCGGTTCACCGTTGAGGAACCCACAGCACGGCCCGATTGGAGCGCCGTGGTGGTTGATTCCGCGACTGGCGAGGTAGCAGGATACCAACTCGCCAGCTACGATGCCGATGCTGCAGCGGACAGGGGATTCAAGGAGGGCTATACGGAACTCCTTGGTGTGCGGCGCGCCTTCCGTGGAAGGGGAATAGCGCAAGCCCTTCTGGCCGACGCCCTGCGGCGTTTCGCGGACGCAGGCATGGACATTGCGTCACTCGATGTGGATTCCGCCAATCCCACGGGCGCGCTGGCTCTCTATTTGCGCATGGGCTACAGCCCCGTGAACCGGAGCATGACGTGGGAGAAGAGGCTATAGCCAGTCGCGCTTAGCCGTCAACGTCGTGGAGGTGATGGACAACATCGTGCAGGAAGTACTGCGAGAACGTGAGCACAGTGAATTCAGAACCGTTGCTTCGCCGCCCTGTACGCTGCCATTCATCCTGCACCACCCGTGCGAAGGACTCCGCGATCTGCTCACCTTCCGCGATCAACTCGTCAGAGACGGTCCGGGGGTCCGAACGTCCATATTCGCCGTCGATGGCCGCTTGGTCCTGATCCCAATTGGCAAATTCGGCGTTGTCATCACTCAGCATCAGGTTCAGCCTCTTATCGAAAAGGCTGAAGACATCGCGCACGTGGCATGCATACTCCAGGGGAGACCACGTGTGATCGTTCGGGCGTACTGCGACGTCCTCGCGGCGCAGGACGGCGCGCCACCTCGGAAGCATATTGAGCACAGTGCCCGGGACAGTGGAAGGCGTCACGGTGGAGGCGTCAAAGCCGCATTCGGGGCAGGGCCTTGAAAGCACCCATGTCCAGTCTTTTTCGTCAGGGATGATCGGCATGTCGCCAGTCTAAGGGGTCACCGCTGGCAATCTCAGGCAAGGGGTAAAACCTGCATCTGTTTGCCACTGACTTCGTTGCCGCCCAGGAGTAAAGTTCGCTCCGGGGAGAGAGTCGGAAAGAGAAAAACATGCTCAAGGATCAGCAAGTGGGTGCCGTTCTTCCGGCATCGGATATTGCCCGGGCCCGCGCGTACTACAGCGAGAAACTCGGACTCGAACCAGAAAATCCAGACGCCGAGGACAACCTTCAGTACAGGTGCGGAGACGGGACCGGATTCTTCATCTACCAAACATCCAACGCAGGGACCGCCAAGAATACCCAGATGGGCTGGATGGTCAGTGACGTCGCGGCCACGATGGAAGAACTCCGCGGGAAGGGTGTCAAGTTCGAGGACTACGATTTCCCGGGCCTGAAGACTGAAAACGGCATTGCTACGATGCCGGACGGAAGCGCAGCAGCTTGGTTCCTGGACTCAGAGGGAAACATACTGAGCATCAACCAAAACGGCTAACCCAGCCGGAAGTGGCCTGACAGGGGCAGCTTGCCAGGCTAAGGCAAGAAGCAGGGCCGGCGGTCTGCAACCGCCGGCCTTGTTACTGTTCCCGTGCCGTCGTTGGCCGCTGGCTTACTCGGCAGACACTGACGTTTCAGCCCAGGCCATGCTCGGACCGATCGCCTCCACTGGCTGGGACAGCGGCACGCCCGACCCGTCCCTGCGGCCGTGCTCGTGCGGCAGTGCCCTGGCAACACCGGCGGCCGATGACGCCTTTGCCGGCCCGTGTCCGGCCCACGCAAGGAGCAGGGTGTCTTCGCCCTTGAGGAAGCGATGCACGCGGACACCGCCGGTGGCGCGCCCCTTGGACGGATACTCTTCGAATGCCGTCACCTTCGCGGTCCCCGGGGCCGTGCCCGGCAGCGCGCCATTGGTTCCTGCAATAGTGACAACGACGGCGGCTGGATCGTCTGCGCGGACGGTACCGAAGTGGATGACTTCGTCGCCATCGGCGAGCTTGATGCCCGCCATGCCACCGGCGGTCCGGCCTTGCGGACGCACGTTCGACGCACTGAACCGCAGCAATTGGGCCTGCTTGGTCACGAAGACGAGTTCGACGTCGTCCTCCTGCGCGGGTTCCACGGCAAGAACGGTGTCCTTGTCCTTAAGGGAAATGATTTCCCAGTCCTCACGGTTCAGCGGGTACTCCGGCTGAACACGCTTCACTACGCCCTGTACGGTTCCGATGGCAAGGATGGCATCCAACGGAACAAACGCAACCAACGTCTCGCCCTTGACCAGGGTGATGAAATCCTTGGCCGGCACTCCACCGGCCAGGTTTGGAAGGCCGCTTACAGGGGGTAGGACAGGCATGTCCATGACCTGTAGGCGCAACATCCGGCCCAGGGAAGTGACGGCGCCAATCTCGCCACGGGCCGTGGTCTTCACCACAGAACGGAAGACGTCGTGCTTCGCCCGCGGACCAGCCTCGGCCAGCGGTTCCTGGTTGGTTGTCCGTGCGATCTGTCCGGATACGCTGAGGAGGGCCCAGCAGGGGTCGTCCGGGATTTCGAGCGGAAGGGCTGCGGCCTTGCCCTTGGGTCCCGGTACCGCAGCTGCAAGGGCCGCGGCGACCGTGGGTGAGACGGCCTCGGACTCCAGGAGCACGGTGCGTCGGGGAGTACCGTATTTGGTGGCGATTTCGGCAAGCTCACCGGAAACGAGGTCGCGGAGCAGCTCGTCGGAGCCAAGGATGGCCTCCAAGGCTTCGATCTCGCGGCGCAGCTCGTCCTGCTCCTTCTCCAATTCAAGGCGGGAGTACTTGGTCAGCTGCCGTAGGCGCAGTTCCAGGATGTAGTTGGCCTGGATCTCGGTGAGGTCGTAGATGGACATCAGCCGTTCACGGGCTGCGGACGCTTCATCAGAGGAGCGAATGATCTGGATGACTTCGTCGATGTCGACGATCGCGATCAGCAGGCCCTCCACCAGGTGCAGGCGGTCCTTCTTCTTGCCCAACCGGAACGCCGTCCGCCGCCGGACCACGTTCAGACGGTGGTCCACGTAAACCTGCAGGAGCTGCAGCAGGCCAAGAGTCTGCGGCTGGCCGTCAACCAAGGTGACATTGTTGATGCCGAAGGAATCTTCCATGGGCGAATAGCGATACAGCTGCTGGAGGACGGCGTTGGGGTTGAAACCGTTCTTCAGCTCGATGACCAGGCGCAGGCCATGGTTGCGGTCCGTGAGGTCCACGACATCGCTGATGCCGGTCAACTTCTTGGCGTTGACGGCGTCCTTGATTTTTTCGATGACCTTTTCCGGGCCCACCATGTAGGGCAGCTCCGTCACCACGAGGCCTGTGCGGCGGGCAGACAGCTGCTCCACTTCCACCTTGGCGCGTGTCTTGAAGGAACCACGGCCCGTGGCATAGGCGTCACGGATGCCGTCCAGGCCCACGATGCGGCCTCCCGTGGGAAGGTCCGGACCCGGGACGAACTTCATGATGTCATCCAGCGTGGCATCAGGATTTGCGATCAGGTGGCGCGCGGCGGCAATGACCTCAACAAGGTTGTGCGGAGCCATGTTGGTGGCCATGCCCACTGCAATGCCCGTAGTGCCGTTAACCAACAGGTTGGGAAACGCTGCAGGAAGGACGTCAGGCTGCGTCAATTGGTTGTCGTAGTTGGGGACGAAATCCACCACGTCTTCGTCAAGGTGGTCCGTCATCGTCAGCGCGGCGGCGGCCAGGCGCGCCTCCGTATAACGCGGGGCGGCAGGACCGTCGTCGAGCGATCCAAAGTTGCCGTGGCCGTCAATCAACGGCAGGCGGAGGGAAAAGTCCTGGGCCATACGCACCATGGCGTCATAGATCGCGGCATCACCATGCGGGTGGAGCTTTCCCATGACTTCGCCCACGACGCGCGCACTCTTGACGTGGCCACGGTCCGGACGCAGGCCCATGTCCGCCATCATGTACAGGATGCGGCGCTGAACCGGTTTCAGGCCATCACGCGCGTCCGGGAGGGCGCGCGAATAGATCACCGAGTAGGCATACTCCAGGAAGGAGCCTTCCATCTCGGAAGTGACGTCGATGTCGACGATGTTCTCGGTGAAGTCGCCGAGGGGCTCGCCTTTGCGTGCGGAAGTTTGGCTGCGGGCCATGGGGTCGGTGGATCCTTAAAGATGTACTGCGGATGTTTTAGCTAGGCTAAGCCTATGGTGGATCAGCCCGACGTCGGCATTTATCCGGAATATTGGGAAGCCGATGTCGTCCTGCGTGACGGCGGAACAGCCCACATCCGCCCCATCCGGCCCCAGGATGCCGATGCCCTGCAGGCCTTCCACGCCGGGCAATCGCAGGCTTCCATCTACATGCGGTTCTTCTCCTTCAAGCCCAAGCTTTCCGGCAAGGAAGTGCGGCGCTTCACCGAAGTGGACCATGTGAACCGGGTGGCATTCGTCATCACCATCGGCGGTGAAATCATGGGCGTTGGCCGCTACGACCGGCTCGATGACCCCACAGAGGCGGAGGTCGCCTTCAACATTTCCGACGCCCATCAGGGGCGCGGCATCGGCTCGATCCTCCTTGAACACCTGGCGGCTGCCGCCCGCGAAAACGGCATCCGCCGCTTTACAGCCGAGGTTCTACCGGAAAACCGCAAGATGCTGATGGTATTCGCCGACGCCGGCTACGACCTCAAACGCCAGTTTGACGACGGCGTGGTGAGCGTCGAGTTCAATATCGACCCCACCGAGAAATCGCGGGCCGTCATGGAATCGCGTGAGCACCGCGCAGAGGCGCGCAGCGTGCGCGACCTACTGGCGCCGTCGTCGGTGGCCGTCATTGGGGCCAGCCGCAAGTGGGGGACAGTCGGCTACCAACTCCTGGAACACATTATTGAGGGTGGCTTTGAGGGCCCCGTCTATGCGGTCAACCCGGAGGCCTTCGAGCTCGCCGGTATGATCTCCTTTGCACGCTTATCGGAGATCCCCGGGCCCGTGCAGCTGGCGATCATCGCAGTTCCCTACGAGGAAGTTCCCAAAGTAGTGGACGAGTGCGCAGCAGCAGGCGTCAAGGGAATCGTGGTGGCAACCGCCGGATTTGCCGATGACGGCGAGAGGGGCCTTGCGCGCCAACATGAGTTGGTGCGGCGCGCCCGGGCCAATGGCATGCGGGTGATTGGGCCCGAGTCCCTGGGGATACTGAACACCCATCCTGCTGTATCCCTGAACGCCTCGATGGCTCCGAGCATGCCACCCCGCGGGGGACTGGGCCTTTTCAGCCAGTCTGCCGCCGTGGGTGTTGCCGTCTACGCGGCGGCCAGGCGGCGCCGGTTGGGTCTGTCCACATTTCTCAGCGCCGGGAACCGCGCGGATGTCTCGGGCAACGACGCCATGCAGTACTGGGAGGACGACGCCGATACTTCCGCTGTGGGGCTCTACCTCGAGTCAATCGGGAATCCCCGTAAGTTCTCCCGGCTTGCCCGCAGGCTGTCCCGGAGCAAACCAGTGATCGTCGCAAAATCCGATGTCACGGGCCTCCGCCTTCCGCCCGGACATGAAGTCCGGACCACCCAGGCACCCGCCGCCGCAGTGGACGCAATGATGAGGCAGGCAGGGGTCATCAGGGTGGGAACCATCGAGCAATTGATGGACATCGCCCAGATCGTCTCCTCCCAGGCATTGCCCGCCGGCCCCGGTCTGGCTGTCTACTCCAATTCCGTCGCCTTGGCCAAGGTCGTCGCTGACAGTGCGGGACCCCTTGGGCTTGATGTCAACCGGATGGTGACGGACGTGGACCTCGACGCCGGCATGTCGCTCGCCCTTCCAGCGCTCCGGGCGAGCCTGCAGGCAAGCCTCGCGGACGAATCTGTCAACGCCATCGTGGCCGCACTCCTGCCTGCGCGTGGACTCACAGTAGAAGCGCTGGCCGGAGTCCTGGCCGAGTGCGCGGCGGAGGCCGGCAAGCCTGTGGTGGCTGTGTTCACAGGCATTCTGGACCCCTCCATCCCCGTGGAAGGAATGGTAGGCAGCGCCGATGGTGCGTTACTGCCCTGCTATTCAAATGCAGGTGCCGCCGTAGGCGCCCTGGCCGCAATCGTCCGCTACGCCCAATGGCTGGATCGCGACCAAGGCCTTTTTGTCGAGCCCGGTGGCTGCGACGCCGAAGGGACCCAGGAAACCCTGGCCAGGATGCTGACCGGCGTGACAGGCGAGAAACTCCGCAAGCTCGACGCCGGTGCTGCCGCAGAGTTACTCGCTGGCTACGGTATTGCCGTGGTGCCGACAATCGGCTTCGGAACACCGGAGGACGCCGTTAAAGCAGCCGAACGAGTGGGCTGGCCAGTGGTTCTGAAGACCACAGATCCCGCCCTGAGGCACCGTTTGGACCTGGGCGGCGTCCGGTTGGACATCCAGGATGCAGACTCCTTGCTGCAGAACATCGCACAAATGAAGCGGGCACTGGAACCTTATGGTTCGCCATCCCTTGAAGTTCAGGCAATGGCCCCAGTAGGCCAGGCGTGCACGTTCCGCGCCATGGAGGATCCCTTGCTGGGCCCAGTGGTGTCATTCGGTTTGGCAGGGGATGCAGTGAATCTGCTGGACGATTGGGCGCACCGGGTCCCACCGTTGTCCGCGGCTGACCTGCACGACCTCATCCGCTCACCGCGGGCCTCCAGAAAACTGTTCGGCTACCAAGGCCTCCCCGCCGTGGACGTGCCTGCCCTTGAGGACATCGCCGCCAGACTGGCCAAACTCAAGGATGACCACCCCGGAATTGCCTTGGTGGAGTTCAACCCTGTGCTCGCCGGCCCTGCCGGTGCAACGATTCTGGGCGCCGATGTGTGGATAGGAAACGCGGCCAGGCGCACCGACAGCGCTCGCAGGGCAATGCGTGGATAGGCGCTTCCTGCACGCCAGCGACCAGCCCAGTGGCGAAGCCGGCAGTTAGGAAGTCCCCAGTGGATCTGTGAAAATGGGTGAATGAGCACCCAGTCTCCGACGCCTCAGTCCCGTCCGTCCAATGCCGGGCCCCACAGCGCCCATAACCACAGCTTGCAGGGACAGAGCCTGGACCAAGCGCTCCAACAGGCTGGTTTCTACCCCCGGCTGGTGGCCGACGTCGTGGATGACGCCTTGGATGGCCGCGATTGCTTGTCACACCTGGTGCACCTTGAGACGCACTTTGATCGCGCCGAAGTTCGCCGTCACATCACCGTGCTGGTGCTCACGGAAGACATGTTGGTGATCACCCACGTTGACGATCAGCAGTTGGATGAAGCCGGGGAACAGATCGTCGCCCAGATTTCCACGGAGTCAGTACCTGTGGCGCAGATCCGTTCTGTGGTCCTTAGCTACATGTATTCGCAGCCGCAGGACTACAAGCCGTCGGATCCCGTTCGGGAAATGACGGTGTCCATTGCCTGGTCCGGTGGGCAGCGCCTGGACATGGGCCCGGCAAGCTGCGGTGATCCGCAGTGCGAAGCGGACCACGGATACACCGGAACCATCGCGCAGGAGGACATCGTCCTGCGCATCAGTGCCGAAGCGGACGGCCTCCAAGCGGTCCAGGACGCCAAGGTCTTCGCGCGCGCCCTTCGTGCCGTGAACACGGCAAATCCCACACCCGTCCCACACACCGGCATCCCCGCGCCGCGGCCACGTTCGGGGGTCTTCAGCAACCGCTTGAGCCGCGGACACCAGCGTTGAGGGTGACTGCACAGGAGCACACGCAGCCAACGTCCGGTACCGCGCCGGCCTCCGACCTCCCTGCGCCCCCGCTTTTTGGGAGCAGATCGATCGCCGAAGTCTTCACCAGTGCTGCCGCGAGCATGGGCATCCCCGGATTTGCCAACCAGCTTCACCTGCCGGCCGCGCAACGTGTATGTGTAGTCCTCGCCGATGGCCTGGGCCGCAGCCTGCTCAAGCAAAAGGCTTCGCATACACCGTTCCTGCGTTCCATCCTGTCCGGCGGACAGGGCAGCGTCCCCAACTGGATTGATTCGGCTTTTCCCAGCACCACCGCGGCTTCACTGGCAAGCCTGGGTACAGGGCTTCCCGCCGGGCAGCACGGCATGGTGGGCTATGACGTCCTGGATCCTTCCCAGGACAAAGTCGTGAACCTGCTTGGCAACTGGGACGCCCACGTGGACCCTGCGCGTTGGCAGCCGCACGCTACCGTGTTCGAACGCATAGCTGCCGAAGCCGACGTCGTCACCGTGAGCCTCCCGCAGTTCGGCAGTTCCCCGATGACGCAGGCAGCCCTCCGGGGCAGCCGTTTCGTGGGCGGCACAAGCCTGCATGCGCGCACAGCCGCCGCAGCAGAGGCAATGTCCGGTGGTGGCCGCTCCCTGATGTACTTCTATGTCAACGAGTTGGACAAAGCCGGTCATCGCTACGGCTGCCAGTCCGACCGCTGGGAACACCAACTTGAAGAGCTCGACTCCACTGTCAAGAGACTGTCCGCCACGCTGCCCCCGGGAACCACCATCGTCCTGACCGGGGATCACGGAATGCTGGACGTTCCCGAGTCCCAGCGCATTGACTACTCAGCTGATGCTTCACTCGTTGCAGGGGTCCGCCACACTGCAGGCGAGCCCCGCATGGTTCATCTTTACCTTGAACCGGACGTTACCGATCCGCAGCGCGAGTCCCTGATCTCGGCGTGGCGTACTCGTTTTGGCGAACGCATCTGGGCCTTCACCCGCGAGCAGGCGATAGGCGCTGGCTTGTTCGGTGATGTCCAACCAGAGGTGGCACCGCGGATCGGTGATGTGATGATCGCCGCCCGGGATACCTTGGCCCTTTACGATACCCGCAGGGTCCGTCCAGCATCGCTGGAAGTAGTCGGCCAGCATGGTTCCTTGACTAAGGCGGAACGCGAAGTGCCGTTCCTTTGCTTCCCCGCGGCCGGTAAAAAGGGAAAACGTGGCTGAACTCGTCTTCTTTTCCGGCACCATGGATTGCGGTAAGTCCACTCTCGCTCTGCAAATGGATTACAACCACCGTGCGCGGGGCAGAGGCGGCGTACGTTTCAGCTGCAATGACCGTGCCGGTGATTCGAGGATCTCCAGCAGGTTGGGCCTCCAGACCGACGCCGTCGAGGTCCGGACCGATACTGATTTCTGGGACGAAGTGGTTGTACGCCGGACCAGTGGGCTCCGCGTGGACTACCTGATCTGTGATGAAGCCCAGTTCTATTCCGCTGCCCAAGTGGAGCAGTTGGCGCGCCTGGTGGATGAGATGGAGGTGGACGTCTTCGCGTTCGGGATCACCTCGGACTTTCGCACCACCCTGTTTCCCGGCTCCCAACGTCTGATCGAGCTCGCCGACAAAGTACAGGTACTGCAGGTCGAGGCACTGTGCTGGTGCGGGCGCAGGGCAACTCAAAATGCCCGAACGGTAGACGGCATCATGGTGGTGGAAGGGGACCAGGTCATGGTTGGCGATGTTGCTCCCCGGACTGCCGGTGATCTCCCGGGCGTGGGCGATCAAGTTCATGCAGGGGAAGTTGTTGGCCACGAACCCGTGGTTGGCTATGAGACATTGTGCCGGCGCCATTACATGCGCCGCGTGACAGCCCACGGGGCCAACCTGATGGCCGGCGGAGACCAAACTCTTCCGTTCGACATCGATGCCTGCCTCTGGCCGGGAGCCGGTTCCGGCACTGGCTTGACGCCGCGTTAGGGAGTAGTGGCCGCGGTGGAGGCTAGTCGGCGCGGCAGGCGCTAGTCGCCGCGGGCGCCGAAGACGATCTCGTCCCAGCTGGGGATACTTGACCGTTTTGGACGGGAGGGCTGGCGCTCTACGGCTGCCTCAGTGTCCTTGTGCGTGTTATGGTCCCCGGCATCAAGGGATGTCTTGTCCTCTGCTGCTGTCTCTGAATGCGATGCAGCACGATCAGACTGTGCTTGCGGGGTGGTGGCTCCACCAAGCAGTTCATCCAGCCCTGCCCGTTGCGTCTGGGTGGTCCCGGAATCGATTCGATCCGCATCTTTGGGATCAGGAGCGCTGGCCGCCCCCGGCTTGCGATCGGTTAAGGAAGTGACGGGCCGCAATGGGCTGGCGACAACGGTGATTTCGCGCGTCTCCGTGCTGACGCCGTCGTGGAGCTTCAGTGAGTCGTCGTCGTCTGAGTCATGGTTCTGGGGCGCGAGGCTTAGCCGGGACAGCATGGACGGACGTCCTTCCTTCCGCGGAGGCTCAGCCACAGGAGAAGCTTCCGGTTCTGGTTGATCCCCGGCGGGTTCCTCGGCCGGGTGTTGATCTTCAACGCCGGAACGTGGGTGGGCTGCCGGAACGTTGCTGAGCAGGACGGCCAAGGCGTCGTCGCCGTCTTCGTCCACGCCCAGGCGCTGCCCCCGGCGTGAGCGGAGCATTTCCAGGAGGCTGTCGGATTCCTTCGCAGACGCGCGCGCCGCGGTTTCGGCGTCGGTCTCGAAGTCGAAAGGGCGGTCCGAGACGGCGGCAAGCCGGCGTGCCGGAACGGGCCCGTCCAGAGGCTCCAACTCACTGAGCTGCTGAGCCCAGCGGTTGGCGTTATGCAGGGATTTCCGCTGCGGACTGAACGTCCACATCGCCGGTGGCTCCTCGCCGATGCTTCCGTGCGTACCGGGGACCGCTTCAAAGCGCGCGACGACGGTCCAGGAACCGTCCGATCGGCGCCAGGAGTCCCATTCAACCGTTGAAGAATCGATGCCGTGCGCGGACAGGCGGTGGGCCACCATTTCGCCGAGGGTCGCTGGATTGTCGCCAAAGGCGGAGCGATAGATGTCCTGGCCCGGGGCCGGAGAAGCTACTTCAATGTTTCTGGCCTGCTGCGCAACGTACTCACGCTCGGCCAGGACAGGGCCTTCGTAGCGCTGCACGTTGGCAAGGGGCAGACCGGACAACTCCGCTACTTCAGCCGCCGTGGCTCCACTGCGGATTCTGGACTGAATATCCCTGGGGGACATGGCAATCGGGCTGTTTGACGCCCGCGCAGCGACCTGGGCGGGGGTCCTGCTCGTCGCGGCACGAAGTGCCTCGTCGATCGGAAGCTGGAACATCGCACCGCCGGGTCCGCTCAGGAGCAGATGCCCGCCGTCGTCGTGGACGCCTACCAGCCGTAGATCCTGCATAACACCCTCCACCACATGGCATAACTGACATTCGAAACTCTGCCACCCCCATTGCCCTTTTCCTACTAGGACAAAGGGCGTGCCGTGATATTCCGGCGAAAATGGCAGATTGCCGGGCGGATCCTTCCCCGCAATCCGAGCGCAATTTGCCGCCTCTGGACAATCGCCGGGCATGGGAGGACAATCTGGCCGATATCGGGCACAAATCCGGGGCGTCCGGCGTTACACCCTTAGACCGGCGGCGGGCAGTAAAATCCGCCAGGCCGGAATCCTACCCGGAGCAAGTACGGAGGACGAAGAAGGACCATGGCCACGGATTACGATGCCCCTCGAAAGACCGAGGAAGACGTCAGTGAGGACTCGATTGAGGAACTCAAGACGCGCCAGTCGGGGAAGCAATCCTCCGCGGTGGATGTCGATGAGACCGATCTTGCCGATGGCTTCGAGCTCCCGGGAGCGGACCTCTCCGGGGAAGAGCTCCTCATTCAAGTCATGCCACCACAGCCTGACGAATTCACGTGCTACAACTGCTTCCTTGTGAAGCACCGCTCCCAGATCGCCACCGAGAGGGACGGACACCTGTACTGCACGGAATGCGAGAGCTAGCAGTATCAGCGCCTTCAGGAGCCAGGCACGGGGCGGAACTGGTGCCGGCCGTGCGCAGCGTTAGTGCCCGCCCAGTCGCTAATTCCCGCCCAGCGCAGCGACGAGTTCATCCGGCCTGCGCGAAGACACCAGCCAGTAGGGCGTACGATCGGCGGGATCGGTGATCTCGATTTTCACTACGGCATCGATCCACCCGCGGAAGCACATGTAGGCCAGGCCATTGAGGCGGGTTCCACGTTCGGCGGTGGCCTCACCTTTTTTGAAGGCCTCGGCGGTGCCGACGAATTTGCGGTCGATAGTGGCGCGTCCCACCCTAAGGCTGTCCCGCGTAACGGTGATGGTGGGTGTTGTGACCACCAACAGGGTAGTCATGACGGCCAGAAGCACTAGCGCGGCGATGATGCCCGCGGCGGCACTGATGGGTGCGAACATCAGGATTCCAGCGCTCGAGAGGCCCACGACGACAACCCAGATCCAGATGGTCGGCCATAATTTCTCGGTGAACAGCACCTCGGAGGCGGTATTCCGGGCAGGCATGGGGGCGGACTGGTCAGACGTAGGCATGGGTCCAGCTTATCGGCCCTTGGACCGGCTATATGCCCGGAGTGCCCGCATGGATGTGCCCCACGTAGAATGAACCACTGTGAGCAACGAGACCGCAGTATTCAGTAATGACACCACCGCAGCGTATGGCGCGCCCACTTTGGACGTTCAGCTGAAAATGCTCGACGCCGGGCTGGAAGCACCGTCCTACGCGCACCCGGGCGATGCCGGCGCGGACCTGCGGGCCCGCGAGGACGTGAAACTTGCCCCTGGGGAACGGAAATTGGTTCCGACGGGCGTTTCGATTGCCCTCCCGGATGGCTTTGTGGCACTGATCCACCCGCGGTCCGGACTCGCGACCAAACATGGCCTCACCGTTGTCAACGCACCCGGGACTGTGGACGCAGGCTACCGCGGCGAAATCGCGGTCACCTTGTTGAACACTGACCAAAACCAGGCCATTGAGCTCAAGCGCGGCGATAGAATTGCCCAAATGGTGATTCAGCGCGTCGAGTACGCACGCTTCGTGATGGTTGATGATCTATCCGACTCCGCCCGCGGTACGGGCGGCTTTGGTTCCACTGGCGGATTCAACGCACCGGTGGCCTGATAACCCACGGGGTTGCGGTTTACTTGGGGATAGACCACTACTAAGGAGACAACCCAATGCTTTTTGGGCGCGGTAAAAAGTCCAAGGCCGAGCGGCTGGAAACCGCTGGCACCGTCGAGGAAAACGACGCGGCTGAGGCAACAGCCCCTGCAACCGGCCCGTCCGGTACCAAGGGTGATTTCCGGCTTGGCAAAGGTCCTTGGGACATCGATGAGATCGAGGACCGCGACGGATACGTGGACCTCGGCGCTCTGCTGATCGCACCCTCCGACGGACTCCAGCTGCGGCTGGAGGTGGAAGAAGCTACCCAGCGCGTGGTGGCTGTGACCATGGACCTGGCTGGCTCAAGCCTTCAGCTCCAGGCGTTCGCTGCTCCGCGTTCGGAGGGTCTGTGGGACGAGATCCGCGAGCAGATCGGCCAATCCGTAGCCAGCCAGGGTGGCGAGACAGAAGAAGTAGCTGGAACGTTTGGCACGGAACTCGTCGCCAAGCTCCCCGCGGAAGCTACGGACGGCAGCCGGGGTTTCCGCGCTGCCCGCTTCATGGGCGTGGATGGTCCCCGGTGGTTCCTGCGTGGTGTCCTCGGCGGCGAAGCCGCACTGGATCGGGACGCTGCGGCTGCCTTGGAGGAGCTCTTCCGGCGAGTAGTGGTTGTCCGCGGCGACAATCCGATGCCTCCGCGCGAACTCTTGCAGCTGCGTCTGCCCAAGGACGCTGCCGCCCAGGCTCCATCCCACGTTCCCGATCCCGGTGCACAGCAAGGCGGTCCTGCCATGCAGCAGCCGGAGCGGGGACCGGAGATCACCCAGATTGGCTGATAAGCCCGGCTCGCCAGGACCGGCAGGCCAGCAGTCTCCGCCAGTGGGGGTTCGTGATCTCCCTGCCCGCGGCAGGGCCACCTGCACTGGATTCATCGAGTCTGTCACGCATCAGCCGCCAAGTGAGCAACCCTTCTTTTCAGCAGTTGTGGTGGATGCGTTGGAGCACAGTTTCCAGCCCTCTGTTGGTGGCGGGGGAGTTAAAAGGCCTTATGCACGGTTGCGCGTCATCTGGTTGGGCAGGAACCGTGTACCCGGGATTGAAGCAGGAGTGGAACTGCGCTTGAACGGCATGGTGACGCAAGTGGACGGCCTGCCTGCGATGTTCAATCCACGCTACGAAATACTTTCCCGTCAGGAGCACCTATGACCGTGGCCAATGGATCAGAGCCGAAGGATTCCGCACAGCCTACGCCAGGCAAGAGTGAAGCCACTGCCACAGGATCAGCCAAGACCCCGGCGGTCGAAACCCCGGGGGTCGCGGATTTGGCTGCGGGCTATGCAGAGAAGGCAGGGCTTCAGCGCAACAGTGCCGGCCATGTAGACATGTTGAAGTCTGCCGGGGGAGTGCAAGGCATCGCGGAGAGTATCCTCCCGGGCCTCGTTTTCCTTGTGGCCTTCACTGTAAGCCGCGACTTGACGGTTTCCCTGGTGGCGGCGCTGGCGACGGCGGCAATCTTCACTGTTGTCCGCCTGATCCAACGACGCCCGTTGACGCAGGCACTCGCCGGTGTGGTCGGCGTCGGGATTTCTGCTTGGTTGGCCAACACTACAGGGAAGGCCGAGGACTTCTACGTTCTCGGCTTCTTCACCAACATTGCCTATATCGCGGGCATGGTGCTTTCCATCGTCCTCAAGTGGCCCCTTGCCGGGTTGCTGTTCGGATTCGTCCGTAATGAGGGTCTCGAATGGCGCAAGGATCCCGAACGCCTGCGGGCGTACCAGCTTGGCACCTGGATTGTTGTGGCGGTGCTGGCGCTGCGGCTGGTGGTGCAGGTGCCCCTGTACTTCCTGGGTGAGCCAGGCCTGACGGCCTTGGCTACTACCCGGCTCCTCATGGGTGCACCGCTGTACATCCTTGGCCTGTGGGTGGCCTGGCTTGTTACCAAGCCGGCACCTCAGCCGTCGAAGCCGTCGTCCTCGGCCTGATCCGCAACGTTGGCATCGCCGTCGCGGGGCCCTTGGCCTGCCATCGACGCCGGTGACAACAGGGCGCGCAGGCCGTCCTCTGCCTGGATGGTGGTGACGAAGAACAGCTCGTCGCCACCATCGAGGACATCGTCCCGGCTTGGGGTGATGGGTGCCTGATCGCGCAGGATGGCTACCAAGGTGGCGTCTTCCGGCCATTCGATTGCGCCCACTGTGCTCCCAATGACGTGGGAGTCGTGGGGAACGGTGAATTCCACAATCGAGGCGACGCCGGTCTGCAGAGTCAACAGCCGGACGATGTCGCCGATTTCCACGGCTTCCTCAACCAGGGCAGTCATTAGCTGGGGAGTGTTGACGGCGACGTCCACACCCCATGAGTCATTGAACATCCAGTCGTTCTTGGGGTTGTTGACGCGTCCAACAGTGCGCCCTACGGCGAATTCCGTCTTGGCCAGCAGGGACACCACCAGGTTCACTTTGTCATCACCCGTCGCGGAAACCACGACGTCGGCATCCTCAAGTTTGGCGTCCTGCAGGGTACTGAGTTCGCAGGCATCGCCCACCAGCCAGCGCGCACCCCGAAGGCCGCTGCGGCCAATGACTTCAGGCTTGAGGTCGATGAGCAGGATCTGATGGTTGTGGGCCAGGAGCTCACGGGCAATGGACGAGCCGACGCTGCCTGCGCCAACGATGACAACTTTCACTAAGACTCCTTGGCCGGTGCTTTGGCGAGGACGCGGCTGATCTCCGAGGTCCTGTCCAGGCTCAACATTGCGTGGACGGTATCGCCTTCCTGATAGGCCGTGCCCGGCAGGGGCAGGAGGCCTTCACCAAAACGGGTCAGGAAGGCGACGCGAATCCCCGCGGCAGCTTCAATGGACGTCAGGCTATGGCCGATCCACCCCTCGTGCAGGTCCACCTCTGCCAGGACGAGCCGCCCGGATGGCTCCCGGTAATCGCCGGCGAGGTGCTGTTCGGGAAGGATGCGCCTGAGGACCTGGTCGGCGCTCCAGCGCACGGCAGCTACGGTGGGAATGCCGAGGCGCTGGTAAATTTCGGCGCGTCCGGGATCGTAGATGCGGGCCACGACGTGTGCCACATGGAAAGTCTCACGTGCTACCCGGGTGGCCAGGATATTGGAATTGTCACCACTGGAAACTGCGGCGAATGCGTAAGCCTCTTCCACTCCGGCCTGCTTGAGTGTGTCCCTGTCGAAACCCACGCCGGTGACCTTGCGGCCGGTAAACGTGTTGCGAAGCCTACGGAACGCCCGCTCGTCCTGGTCGATGATGGCCACCGAATGGCCGGCGTCTTCCAAAGTGTGTGCCAGGGTTGCGCCAACACGGCCGCAACCCATGATCACGAAGTGAGCCACCGTGTCTCCTTATGTGTGTTTACCGTGCCGCTGCGTAAGACTTTACCGGTGCGATGGACGTAAGGCGGAGACCGCCGTCATGACATCGATGGGGATTCAGAGTAGTTTTGCGAAAGTGTTGACAATACTGAATGCTGCGAAGCGTGTGTTGGTGGGCCGGCCAGTCCGGAATGACCGCCTATCCCACACCCTCTTGCCCAAACGCATCGCTTTGCCGATCTTCGCCTCGGACGCCCTGTCTTCAGTGGCCTACGCGCCGGATGAAATCCTGCTGACCCTTGCTCTCGCCGGTGTCAGTGCCGTGGCATTCTCCCCCTTCGTCGGCTTGGCCGTGATGGTGGTGTTGCTCACAGTGGTTGCCTCCTATCGGCAGAATGTGCACGCCTACCCATCGGGCGGAGGCGACTATGAGATCGCCAACGTCAACCTGGGCAAATATGCCGGGCTCACCGTCGCTTCGGCGCTCCTGGTGGACTACGTCCTGACCGTTGCGGTGTCGATGTCGTCCGCCGCCGCCTACCTCACCACGGCGATCCCTTCATTGCACGGGCAACAGGCGATGATCGCGACTGTGGGCGTGATCATTCTCGCCTTGGTCAACCTGCGTGGCATCAAGGAGGCCGGCTCGGTCTTTGCCGTCCCCACCTATATCTTCATGGCGTCCATCCTGGGCATGACCCTCGTGGGCATCTTCCAGGCCCTTACGGGACAACTGGGCCAGGCGCCGTCCGCCAACTTCACCATCGTGCCCCAGGCCGGCTTCGATGAAGGTCTCGTTGGACTTGCCGGTGCGTTCCTGTTGCTCCGTGCGTTTTCCTCGGGCGCCGCGGCCTTGACGGGCGTGGAGGCGATCAGCAACGGCGTGCCCAATTTCCAGAAGCCCAAGAGCAAGAACGCTGCCACAACCCTGCTGTTACTGGGAGCGATCGCGGCCGCCATGCTGGCCGGCATCCTTTACCTCGCCAACGCCACGAAGGTCCACATTGTTCTGGATCCCGCCAAAGAGTTCCTTCTTGATGGCAAGCCGTTGCCCGAGGGCTATATCCAGAACCCGGCCATCAGCCAGATCGCAGACACCATTTTTGGGGCAGGTTCCATCCCGTTTTATATCGTGGTGGCTGCCACCGGCGTCATTCTTGTTTTCGCTTCCAACACCGCTTTCAACGGCTTTCCTGTCCTGGGTTCCATCCTGGCGCAGGACGGCTACCTTCCCCGCCAGCTCCGCACCCGCGGCGACAGGCTGGCATTCAGCAACGGTGTGCTGGCCTTGGCTGCCGGAGCGCTGGTGCTCATCCTTTCGTTCAACGCTGATGTCACCAAGCTCATCCAGCTGTACATCGTGGGTGTCTTCATTTCCTTCACCGCCAGCCAGCTTGGCATGGTCCGCCACTGGGGGCGTGAACTGAAACTGGCGCGGGACAAATCGGTCCGCCGCAGGATCATCAAGTCGAGGACCATCAACATGGTGGGCTTCGGCATGACCGGGCTGGTCTTGGTCATCGTCCTGATCACCAAGTTTGAGCAAGGTGCCTGGATCGCCCTTCTGGCAATGTTCGTGCTGTTCCTCATCATGTGGAGTATCCGGGCACACTATGACAATGTTGCCAAGGAGTTGGCAGTTGACGAGGATTCATCGCCGCGCGCATTGCCTACCCGTGTCCACGCCGTACTGCTTGTTTCGCACGTCCGCAAGCCTGTTTTGCGTGCCCTGGCCTATGCCCGGGCCTCGCGGCCTTCGCGACTCGACGCGGTCACCGTGGATATCAACTCCGAAGAGACAGAACATACCGTCCGGGATTGGGAGAAGCTGGAAATTCCAGTACCGCTCACGGTACTGGCCAGCCCCTACCGTGAAACCGTGACTCCCATCATGGAGTACATCAAGAACATGAGACGCGACTCACCCCGCGACTTGATCGTGGTGTACATCCCTGAGTACGTCGTGGGCAAATGGTGGGAGCAGTTGGTCCACAACCAGACGGCACTCAGAATCAAGACGCGGCTCCACTTTGAACCTGGAGTCATGGTTGCCAGCGTTCCGTGGCAGCTAAAGTCCTCCGAAGAAGCAAAGGCACTGCAGGATACCCAATGACCTCCCACAGCATTTCACCCGTCACTGACACCAGCGGAGGCCAAGGTGCACCCGGCACCGAGCTGACCGTTGACGTTGGCCCTGTCGCGCATGGCGGCCATTTCGTCGCACGCCACGAGGGTCGCGTCATCTTCGTACGCCACGGCATTCCAGGGGAGAAGGTCCGGATTCGATTGACCGACTCCGGCGACTCGTCCCGATTCTGGCGTGCCGACGTCGTGGAGGTCCTGCAAGCCTCGCCGGACCGCGTGCCGCACTTCTGGAAGCCGGCGGATTCGCTGACGGCCTGGCAGCACGGAAATCCGCCCGTGGGCGGTGCCGAGCTCGGCCACATTTCCCTGCAGCGGCAGCGCGCCCTTAAGGCTGAAGTGCTGTCCGAACAGCTCAAGAGACTCGCTGGCCTGGACCTTGGGGTGGAGGTTGAGGGTGTAGGTGCGAACGACGACGGCGGACTCGGCTGGCGTACGCGCGCCAGCTTTGCTGTGACCCCCAAGGGGCGGCTGGGCATGCACGCCCACCGTTCCGACGTCGTGGTGCCCATCCGGGAGATGCCGTTGGCGCTTCCGGGAATCAACGACCTCAAGCTGTGGGACCTCGATCTCAGCGGGATAGCACGCGTAGAAGTGGCGACGCCTGCCAATGGCTCCAGGCCGCTGGTGCTGCTGGCGCCGGAGGAAACGACCAGTCCCAAGCGGCTGCACAGCGTCCTTTCGCAGTTGCCGAATGACGTCTCCGTAGCGAGCTTCGATCCCGGCAAGGGCCAGGTGCTGCAACTTCGGGGGCGGACCTGGGTGCAGGAATCGGCGGCAGGGCATGAGTACCGTGTGACGGGCGAAGGCTTCTGGCAGATTCATAAGGACGCGCCGGAGACCCTGGTGGACGCGGTGACCGGCTACCTCGCAGGCGGAGGGTATCTCCAACCCGGTGCTGCGGTGGCGGACCTCTACGCCGGTGCCGGCCTGTTTACGGCTCCTTTGGCTGATGCGGTAGGCATTACGGGCTCGGTATTGTCCGTTGAAGGATCGCCCGGCACCAGCCGTGACGCGCGCAAGAACCTGCACGGAGAATCCCACGTTGAGATCGTGCAGGGACGAGTGGAGCGGGTATTGCACCAGCGTCCCCGGAACTTCGATTCCCTGGTCCTTGACCCACCGCGCGCGGGGGCCGGAAAAGCGGTGGTAAACCAACTCATGGCCTCACATCCCCGGGCAATTGCCTATGTGTCCTGTGATCCGGCTTCTTTTGCACGTGATCTGGGTTACTTCCAGCAAGGCGGTTGGCGGTTGGAGTCATTGAGGGCATTCGACCTGTACCCCCACACGCATCACTTGGAGACCGTCAGCCTCATCGTTCCCGCCGGTTAGGCCGGTTATCGCCCGCCACGCCACCGGATGGCGGGCGATACGTGGGGTGCCGCATTTAGTGGAGCTGCCGTGCAGCCGTGCTTGAACGTGATCGATGCCACTACGATGGGCATAGTAGTCCCACATAGCAGCCCCGCTCCGCATGGTTCCGCGCGGGGGACAGGGGTTGACCAACTGAGAGTGCCGCCCGGCTAAGTAAGGTGCGCCTAACTGGCTAGCGGCCAACCACGCGACAAAGATGAAACTGTTGCGAGAGGAGTCCTGCCATGAGCACTGTGGACAGCTTCGGTTCCAAAGGCGTACTGAATGTAGCCGGCACCGATTATGAAATTTTCCGGTTGAACTCCGTAGAGGGCGCAGACAGCCTTCCGTTCAGCCTCAAAGTATTGCTTGAAAACCTCCTGCGGACTGAGGATGGCGCCAATATAACGGCTGACCACGTCCGCGCCCTGGCCGGTTGGGACCCCAATGCGGAGCCCGACACGGAAATCCAGTTCACCCCTGCCCGCGTCATCATGCAGGACTTCACCGGCGTACCCTGCGTTGTAGACCTCGCCACCATGCGCGAGGCCGTGAAGGAACTTGGCGGCGACCCCAAGCGCGTCAACCCGCTGGCACCCGCCGAAATGGTCATCGACCACTCCGTCCAGATCGACGCCTTCGGTAACTCCGGCGCACTGGAGCGCAACATGGAGATCGAATACCAGCGCAATGGTGAGCGCTACCAGTTCCTGCGGTGGGGCCAGACGGCCTTCGATGACTTCAAGGTTGTTCCCCCGGGAACCGGTATTGTCCACCAGGTCAACATCGAGTACCTGGCCCGCACCGTCATGACCCGTGAGATCGACGGCGTGCTGCGTGCCTACCCGGACACCTGCGTTGGAACCGACTCCCACACCACCATGGTCAACGGCCTGGGCATCCTGGGCTGGGGCGTCGGCGGCATCGAAGCAGAGGCTGCCATGCTTGGCCAGCCCGTCTCCATGCTGATTCCGCGCGTTGTGGGCTTCAAGCTCAGCGGCAGCATCCCGGCCGGCGCCACCGCAACGGACGTCGTGCTGACCATCACCGAAATGCTGCGCAAGCACGGCGTGGTGGGCAAGTTCGTTGAATTCTACGGTGAAGGCGTTGCCGCTGTGCCGCTGGCGAACCGCGCCACCATCGGAAACATGAGCCCGGAATTCGGTTCCACGGCCGCTATGTTCCCGATTGACGATGTCACCTTGGAGTACCTGCGCCTGACCGGCCGGTCCGAAGAGAATGTCGCCCTTGTGGAGGCCTACACCAAGGAACAGGGCCTCTGGCACGATCCTTCCCGCGAGCTGCGCTTCTCCGAGTTCCTCGAGCTGGACCTTTCAACGGTTGTTCCCTCCATCTCCGGTCCGAAGCGTCCCCAGGACCGCATCGAGCTGACGGATGCCAAGGAGCAGTTCCGCAAGGACATCCACAACTACGTCGCAATTGAAGACGGCAGCGTGGACGAATCATTGGACGAATCGTTCCCGGCTTCGGATGCTCCGTCCTTCACCCACGCCGACTCGCACACCACGGAAACGGCACGCGTTGTGTCCGCCGCCAACGGTGCGCAGGGCCGTCCGTCCGCACCCGTGCACGTGAAGACCGCAGATGGCCGTGAATTTGAGTTGGACCACGGTGCCGTGTCGATCGCCTCGATCACTTCCTGCACCAACACGTCCAACCCGTCCGTCATGTTGGCCGCTGCGCTGCTTGCACGCAACGCTGTTGACAAGGGCCTGACTGCCAAGCCGTGGGTCAAGACTTCCGTGGCTCCGGGCTCGAAGGTTGTCACGGACTACTACGAGAAGTCCGGTCTTACCCCGTACTTGGAGAAGCTCGGCTTCTACATCGTGGGCTACGGCTGCGCCACCTGCATCGGCAACTCCGGCCCGCTGGAACCGGAAATTTCCGAGGCTATCCAGGCCAACGACCTCTCCGTGACGGCCGTCCTCTCGGGCAACCGCAACTTCGAAGGCCGCATCAACCCGGACGTCAAGATGAACTACCTGGCGTCCCCGCCGCTGGTCATCGCTTACGCCCTGGCCGGTTCCATGGACTTCGACTTCGACACCGATGCCCTGGGCACGGACTCCGAGGGCAACGAGGTCTTCCTGAAGGACATCTGGCCGAACCCCACCGAGGTCCAGGAAGTCATCGATTCCTCGATCGACGAAGCCATGTTCGCCAAGGGTTACGAGGGCGTCTTCGACGGCGACGAGCGCTGGAAGGCACTCGACACGCCTGCAGGCGACACCTTCGCCTGGGCCGAGGACTCCACGTACGTACGCAAGCCCCCATACTTCGAGGGCATGAAGGCACAGCCGGACCCCGTCCAGGACATCCAGGGCGCCCGTGTGTTGCTGAAGCTGGGCGATTCCGTCACCACGGACCACATCTCCCCGGCCGGCTCCTTCAAGTCGGACACCCCCGCTGGCCAGTACCTCCTGGCAAACGGCGTGGAGCGCAAGGACTTCAACTCCTACGGCTCCCGCCGTGGTAACCACGAAGTCATGATCCGCGGTACCTTCGCCAACATCCGCATCAAGAACCAGCTCCTGGACGGCGTCGAGGGTGGCTTCACCCGCGACTTCAGCCAGGAAGGCGCACCCCAGGCCTACGTTTACGATGCCGCGCAGAACTACCAGGCTGCGGGAACGCCGCTGGTTGTCCTTGCAGGCAAGGAATACGGTTCCGGATCCTCCCGTGACTGGGCAGCCAAGGGCACTGCACTCCTGGGTGTCAAGGCAGTCGTTGCCGAGAGCTACGAGCGCATCCACCGCTCCAACCTCATCGGCATGGGCGTTCTTCCGCTGCAGTTCCCCGCCGGCGAGTCCGCTGCAACGCTGGGCCTGACCGGCACGGAGACCTTCGCGGTTGAAGGCGTCACGGCGCTGAACAACGGCACCACGCCCAAGACGCTAAAGGTAACGGCAACGGCGGAGGACGGCACGTCCAAGTCCTTCGACGCCGTCCTGCGCATCGATACCCCGGGTGAAGCGGACTACTACCGCAACGGTGGAATCCTGCAGTACGTCCTGCGGCAGATCTCCGCAGCATAGCGAGCCGGCTGGTTTTCAGCTGATTCTCCAAACCAGGCAGCCCCGGCTGGTCGCCCGACCAGCCGGGGCTCCTGCGTCTCCGGACGTCAATTCATTCCTCGCGCCGGCGCGAAACGCCTGCCCCGGGCACGCGCTAAAGTTAACAGGCACGTCATTCACCCTAAGGAGGGCCGTTGGGACTCTTGGAAACCATCAAGGATCCACAGGACCTGGCCAAACTATCCGGCCAAGAGCTGGAACAGCTGGCCGGCGAGATCAGGAACTTCCTGATTACCAACGTAGCCGCTACGGGTGGACACCTGGGTCCCAACCTCGGCGTCGTCGAGCTCACGCTTGCTGTGCATCGCATCTTCGAGTCTCCCCGGGACAGCATTGTCTTTGATACCGGGCACCAGTCCTATGTCCACAAGCTCCTCACGGGCAGGCAGGACTTCAGTACGCTCCGGCAGCAGGGTGGCCTCTCCGGTTACCCCGACCGCGCAGAATCCGAGCATGACATCGTCGAAAGCTCCCACGCTTCCTCGTCTTTGTCCTGGGCGGACGGCATTTCCCGGGCCCGCCAGCTAACCGGCGAAGGCGACCGGTTCGTCGTCGCGGTTGTAGGTGATGGTGCCCTCACTGGCGGAATGACGTGGGAGGCCATCAATAATATTGCGGCTGATAAGCGGCGCCGCGTGGTGATTGTGGTCAACGACAACGGCCGCTCCTATGCACCCACTGTGGGCGGTTTTGCCGACTACCTGGCATCGCTGCGCCCCACCATCGACACCTTGCGGACGACGCCGGCCTATGAGCGGATGCTTGACTGGTGGAAGAAGAAGCTCCAGAACGGTGGTCCCGTAGGTCAGTTCACCTACAAGAGCCTGCACGCCATGAAGAAGGGCATCAAGGACTGGTGGGCGCCCCAGGGAATGTTTGAAGATCTGGGCATGAAGTACATCGGTCCGGTGGACGGACACAACCTCCAGGCCATGGAACACGCCCTCACCACGGCCAAGGCCTACGGTGGCCCGGTGATCGTGCATGCGATGACCGAAAAAGGCCATGGATATGCTCCGGCCCTTGCCAATGAGGCCGATCAATTCCACGCCGTAGGAATCATCGATCCAGAGACGGGTGAGCCGACCGAAAGGCCCGGCGCCAGGTCCTGGACCTCGGTCTTCGCCGAGGAAATCGCCGACATCGCTGATGAGCGTCCTGACATTGTCGGTATCACCGGGGCAATGCTGATACCTGTCGGTCTGCACAAGTTCGCGGAGCGCCATCCTGAACGCGTTATCGACGTCGGTATCGCCGAACAGCATGCACTCACGTCTGCTGCGGGGATGGCGTACGGTGGCCTGCACCCGGTGGTGGCCGTTTATGCAACCTTCCTGAACCGTGCCTTCGACCAGTTGCTGATGGATGTCGCACTCCACAAGGCAGGGGTCACGATTGTCCTGGACCGTGCAGGTGTTACAGGGCCGGACGGTCCCAGTCATCACGGGATGTGGGACATGGCGATGGTCCAGATTGTTCCCGGACTCCATTTGGCGGCCCCGCGCGACGCCACCCGGCTCCGGGAAGAACTGCGCGAGGCGGTCGCCATCAATGACGCCCCCACAGTGGTGCGGTTTTCCAAGGGCAGCGTTGGCTCTGAAGTGGAGGCCATTGAGCGGCTCCATGACGGCGTGGATATCCTGGCACGCCGTCCCGAGGGTTCCACCGAAAACGATGTCCTCATCATCAGCGTTGGCGCCATGTCCGAGCTCGCCCTGGATGTCTCCGGCCGTCTTGGCGCCCAGGGAATCAGCTCCACAGTGGTTGACCCCCGTTGGCTCCTGCCCGTCCGCAAATCGATCATCGCCCTTGCCGCCCGGCATCGCCTGGTCATCTGCATCGAAGACGGCGTCCGTGCAGGCGGCGTGGGTTCGCGCATCCGCCAGGAAATGCGCGCAGCCGGCGTTGACACGGCTTTGAACGAGGTTGGCTTGCCTGTTGAGTTCCTGGTGCACGGATCCAGGAGCCAGGTCCTGGAGCGCGTCGGACTGACGGCCCAGAAGATAGCCCACGACGTCGTAGCCCAGGTCCTGGGTACAAAGGTCCCCTTTGCACGGCCACTGCCAGGTCAGGAACACCCCACCACCGGCAGTCTGCCCAAGCTGTGAGCTCCGATCGCGAGCCGGGCTCACTGCAGCCCGGCGACCTCGTGGTGGCGAGAAACAGGAAGTGGAATGGCAAGGCACACTGGGTTGTGCCGGGCCGCTACCTGGGTGAGGACATCCACGGGTGGTGGATTTTCCAACGCGCGGGGGAGTTCTGTTCGCGTCCCGGTGCTGCCTTCTACACAGCCTCGGATGCGGTCCTGCTGGTACCGCGGACCGGCGAATTCGTAGCCACTTTCTATGACGACACGTATCCGGGTGACTTCCGGGTTTACGTAGACCTGGCAACCGGTCATGGATGGAACACCATCAAGCCGGGCGTTACCGAGTTCCACATGATTGATATGGACCTGGACGTCATCCGCTCCACCCTCCACGGTGTGTTCGTCGATGACGAGGATGAGTTTGAGGACCACAGGGTAGGCATGGGATATCCCGCAGAAACCGTGGAAACCATGCGTGCGGAGTGCGCAGCCCTTCGTGAAGCAGTGGACGCCATGAAGGCTCCATTCGACGTCGAGGGCACCAGCAACACCAGTGCAGAGTGGTTCAGGAAAGGACGGACATGAGCGGCATTATCCGGGCATACAAGCGCGACGATGAGGGAGTACTTCACTTCCGTGAAGCTTGGTACGACGAGGACGACCAGCAGTTCGTGATCAATCACGGTGTGGTGGGCCACCAAAGCAAGACGGATGAAACAGACGTCGACGACGACTCTTCCGTAGATGGTTTGATGACGGCTTTCGCTGCCCAGTGTGAGGAGGACGGATTCGCCGAGATCCCCGAGTCCGAGCAGTTTTGGGTGGTGGCACAGTTCGCCCTGAAGACCAAGGACGGCACCGAACGTGACCGTCACTTCGAGCGCAAGGCGAAGGCGGCGCTGACTGGTGAACTGGCTTGGCGAGGACTGGGAATCGTGGACCGCACGGAGATCGGAAATTCGCGACTGAATGTCTTTTGCCTTTGCCCGGACGTCAACAAGGCCGTCAATGCCATCAAGATCTGCGTTCGCAATGAGGACCTGGATTTCACCAAGCTCTCCGTCGCAGCGGCTCCGCACAGCGACCCCACCGCATTCCGCCTGAAGCACTCGCCCAAGCAAGGTGTGGGCTTTACCCTCTAAGTAGGATCCAACGCACTCAGGAGGGATGTTCCATGTCGTCCAAGAGCAATTGGCCCGGGCATACGCCGCTACCCAAAGGCCTTGCGGCCCCGGCAAAACGGGCGCTTGCGCATGAGGGCATCGAAACCTTGGAACAGTTGGCCGAGTATGGCGAGCAGAAGGCCTCCAAGCTCCACGGTATGGGACCGGTAGCCATAGCCCAACTCGAGGAGGCAATGGAGGAATCCGGCATCACTTTCGGCTCGCTTTAACGTCGGCCATAGCCACTGGAAGAGCGTTATAGGCTGGGTTCCATGACTGAATATCGACGCCTTGGCCACTCCGGACTGACCGTATCAGCTGTAGGGCTTGGTTGTAACAACCTGGGACGCGCCAACACTCCCACCGAGTCGCAGCAAGGCACGGATGCCGTTGTTCATGCTGCGATCGACGCCGGCGTCACCTTCTTCGACGTCGCAGATGTCTACGGCCGGGAGCCTGGCCTCAGCGAGGCCATGCTTGGCAAAGCGCTGAAGGGACATCGCGACGACGTCGTCATCGGTACCAAGTTTGGCATGGATATGCACGGGGCCAATGGCAACGACCTTGGGGCGCGTGGTTCCCGGCGCTACATTCTTAAGGCAGTGGAAGCCTCCCTACGCAGGCTGGGCACAGACTGGATCGACCTCTACCAGTTCCACACCCCGGACCCACAGACGCCCATCGAGGAAACCCTTGCAGCGTTGGATGTCCTGGTCAGCAGCGGCAAGGTCCGCTACATCGGACACTCGAACTTCGCAGGGTGGCAGATCGCAGAGGCCGAGTACGTTGGGCGGCAGTCTGGAGGGGTTCGCTTCATTTCAACCCAGAACCACTACAACCTGCTGGACCGCCGCGCGGAGCTCGAGGTTCTTCCGGCGGCAGGCGCCTTCTCGCTTGGCGTGCTTCCTTACTTCCCCCTGGCCAACGGCTTGCTCACCGGCAAGTACTCCGCCGGTCATGCCCCCGAGGGCTCGCGCCTGAGCCACACACGGACCAATCTGGTGCATGATGCTGACTGGCAGCAGCTGGGCCGCTTTGGCCAGTTCGCCAAGGAACGGGGCATCACCGAACTCCAGCTGGCGTTCTCGTGGTTGGCAGCCCAACCCGGCGTCAGCAGTGTCATCGCTGGAGCGACGCGTCCGGAGCAGATTCGTGAGAACGCGGAAGCAGTGTGCTGGATCCCGAGCCAGGCGGAGCGCGAGGAACTGGACGAGATCTTCCCGCGTGCTCCCAAGGTGGCACTCTTCTAGACCGTAAAAGGCTCATAGAAGGGGAAGGGCAGTGGCGCGGGCTTTCGCTCCGGCCACTGCCCTTCTCTCTTGCCGCTTTAGGCTGGTGCGGAGGCGACGCCCGGTTCCAGGAATCGCTTCCCGTTGACGCGTTCAGAGGCGCCGACACGGTCCAGGTAGGGAGTGATGCCACCCAGGAACATGGGCCAGCCGGCGCCCAGAATGACGCAGAGGTCGATGTCCTCTGGCCCGGCAACCACATCTTCTTCAAGCATCAGTCCGATTTCTTCGGCCAGTGCATCCTGTGTTCGCCGCAGCACTTCCTCGCGTGTAGAGGGGTTGTTACCGAAGGACATGATGGCGAGGGTCTCAGCAGGGATGACGGGCTCTCCATCGGGCCCGGGGGCCCAGAGGGACGTGACGCCGTTGTCGATGAGCTTTTGCAGGTTCTGTGAAACGGGGAAACGGTCTCCGAAGGCATTATGGAGGGACTCCTGCACATGCTGTGCAACCGGTAGCCCCACCATGGCGCTCAAGGTGAAGGGAGTCATTGGCAGGCCCATGGGCCGCAAAGCAGTGTCTGCCACCTCTGCCGGGGTGCCTTCGTCGAATGCGGCGATAACCTCGCCCATGAGGCGGAGCAGGATGCGGTTCACGACGAACGCCGGCGCGTCCTTTACGAGGACGGCGGTCTTCTTCAGGCCCTTGGCGAGTTCAAAAGCCGTAGCAAGTACGGCGTCGTCAGTCTTTGGCGCCCTGACAATTTCCAGGAGAGGCATGACGGCAACAGGGTTGAAGAAATGGAAGCCCACCAGCCGCTCCGGGTAGCGGAGGTCCTCGGCCATGGCGGTAACAGACAGCGAGGAAGTGTTGGTGGCGAGGATGCACTCGGGGGAGACGATCTCTTCCACTTCCGCGAAGACCTGCTTCTTGATGTTCAGTTCTTCAAACACGGCCTCGATGACGAAGTCGGCATCAGCGAAGACTTCCTTGGATACCGAACCGGTGACGAGCGCCTTGGTCCGGTTGGCGGCGTCGGGCTTGATTCGCTTCTTTGCCAGCAATTTGTCGACTTCTGCGTGGACGTACGCAACGCCCTTGTCCACCCTGGCCTGATCAATGTCGGTCATCACGACAGGCACCTTGAGTTGGCGGGCGAAAAGTAAGGCCAACTGGCTTGCCATGAGCCCCGCGCCTAGCACACCCACCTTGGTGACAGGCCTGGCCAGCTTACGGTCCGGGGCGCCTGCTGGCCTCTTGGAGCGCTTCTGGACGAGGTCCAGGAAGGCATACACGGTGGAGCGGAACTCATCCGTCTGCATCAGGCCAGCAAGGGTTTCACATTCCAGTCCAGCCGACTCGCCCTGGCTCATGGTGCGGTTTGCTTCCATGATGTCCAGCACCTTGGCAGGCGCAGGCGAGGCATTGGAGGTCTTCGCCTCCACAAAGGTTCGCCCTGCGAAGACCGCTGCTGCCCAGCGGCGGGCGACGTCCTCGTCCGAGGGGTCGACGGCGTTCTTCCGCGCTGGTGTTTCTTCGCCGGCGATGACACGGGCAGCCCATGCCAGGGACTGCTCCACGAAGTCTGCCGGCTCGAAGAGGGCATCGGCAAGACCGAGCTCAAATGCCTGTGGGCCGGTCAGTGTGCGGTTGTTGCTGAGCGGGTTCTCGATCATAACCTTGACGGCGTTTTCGGGTCCGATCAGGCGGGGAAGAATGTAAACGCCGCCCCAGCCCGGAACAAGGCCAATGAATGCCTCAGGCAGTGCGAGGGCGCCTGCGCCGGTGGAGACGGTCCGGTAGGTGGACTGCAGGGCGATCTCCAGGCCGCCGCCAAGGGCAAGGCCGTTGATGAAGGCGAAGCTGGGCACCCCGAGGTTGGCCAGGGTGGAGTAGACCGAGTGTCCGAGCTGGGCCATCCACAGGCCGTGATCCCGTTCTTTGAGGGTCTTCACGGCAGACAGGTCTGCGCCAGCGACCAGGAAGTATGGTTTGCCGGTCACGCCCACTCCGACTATTTCGCCCTTGGCGGCGCGCTCCTTGAGCCCTTCGAGGACTTCGCCCAGTTCCACCAGCGTGTTTGGACCCAAGGTGGTGGGTTTGGAGTGGTCCAGTCCGTTGTCCAGGGTGATTAACGCAAAGGTGCCTGCACCGCCTGGAAGCTGGATGTCCTGAACGTAGGAATGCGTCACGATCTCGTCAGGAAAGAGGGAGGCGAGCTTCTGGAATTCTGTGGCGCTCATGCGGCGGCTCCTTCTGTGGTGGTCTGGCCTGAAGCCTGGACGGATGATTCGAAGTCAGCGTGGTTCGGGTTCTCCCAGATCACTGTGGCACCCATCCCCAGGCCGATGCACATGGTGGTAATCCCATAACGGACAGAGGGGTCTTCCTTGAACTGCCGGGCCAGTTGGTTCATCAGCCGAACGCCTGAGGAAGCGAGCGGATGTCCTACGGCGATCGCCCCGCCGTAGCGGTTGACCCGGGGGTCGTCATCAGCGATGCCGAAGTGGTCAAGGAAGCTCAAGACCTGCACGGCGAAGGCCTCGTTAATCTCGAATAGTCCGATGTCTTCGATGGTGAGGCCCGCGTTCTTGAGGGCCTTTTCCGTGGCTGGCACGGGGCCGATTCCCATGACTTCAGGTTCCACTCCCGCGAAGGCATAGGAAACCAAGCGCATCTTGACCGGCAGGCCCAATTCCGCAGCGGCTTCTGCCGAAGCGAGTACCGCAGCCGTCGCGCCGTCGTTCAAGCCTGCTGCGTTGCCCGCCGTAACCCGCCCATGGGCCCGGAATGGCGTTCGCAGTTCGGCGAGATCCTCTACCGTGGTTCCTGGGCGGGGCGGCTCATCCTGGGTGTGAAGTGCCCAACCCTGCCCTGGCTTCTTGGTGGCGACTGGGACAAGGTCTTCCTGGATCTGCTGGCGGGAATATGCTTCGGCCAGTTTCGCCTGGGACGCGGCCGCGTATGCGTCCGTTCGGTCTTTGGTGATGTCAGGGAAGCGGTCGTGCAAATTCTCGGCCGTGTTGCCCATGTTCAGTGCTGCTGGATCCACGAGCCGCTCGGACATGAACCGCGGATTGGGATCAGCGCCGGAACCCATAGGGTGGTTGCCCATGTGCTCCACGCCGCCGGCAATGACGACGTCGTACGCGCCGAAGCCGATGCCGCTCGCCGTCGTCGTCACTGCTGTCATGGCTCCGGCGCACATGCGGTCGATTGCGAAGCCAGGCACCGTGCGGGGAAGGCCTGCCAGGAGGGCCGCCGTCCTGCCAATGGTGAGGCCTTGATCGCCCGTCTGGGTGGTCGCGGCGATGGCTACCTCGTCAATGCGGTCAGCAGGCAATGACGGATTGCGGCGCATCAGTTCCCGGATGCATTTCACGACGAGGTCATCAGCGCGCGTACCCGCATAGATGCCTTTCTCGCCGGCTTTACCGAAGGGTGTCCGCACACCATCCACGAACACGACGTCGCGGACGCTCCTCTGAGCATTGCGTGATGGACTCATGTGTTAACTCCTCGTTGAGACATGGTGCCGGATTCCGTAGGGAGGAACTCCGTTTGGCATTGATGTCAATGTTACTCGTGAGTAACTTAGCTTGCAAGGTACTGAGGAACCAGCGTGCGATGAATGCCAGGCGTGTCCCGGGACGCAGAAGGCCCGCCGCGTCGAACCGTAGTTCGCGTGACGGACCTGTGAGCGGGGTAGTGATTCAGTCAGAATCCTTGGATTGCTGCGTTTCCTTCGGCTTGGACTCCTTGCCGGGCAATGGCTTGGGGTTCAGGCATGCCTCAGTCAGGATTGGTGCGGCGAAGGAGATTTGCCATTCCCGCGCGCCCAGGGAGCGTAGCTCATCGGCCACCGATTCCAGGGAGACGTCCGACGGCGGCCGCCACGCCACGCGCCGGAGGTAGTCCGGGGTGAGCAGGTTCTCGATAGGAAGCTTGAGTTCGTCAGCCTTTGCTTGGAGCGCAGGGCGGGCTGTGGCAAGACGTGCTGCAGCTGCCGGATCCCTGTCCGCCCATACGCGCGGCGGGGGTGGGGCATTGGTGGCCAAGTGCAGTGGAGGCAAGTCCGTGAGCGTGCGGGCTGTTGTTATGCAGCGCAGCCATCTCGGGGCTTCGCGCTGGGCTGACCTGCCGTGGAAGCCTTTGGTAGCCAGAAGCTGGGGAACGGTGGTGGGAAGCGCCTTGGCTGCCGCGACGAGTGCGGAATCCGGGATGAGCCGCCCGGGAGCGACATCACGCTTGCGGGCAAGCTGATCACGCTCCTGCCACAGTTCCCGAACGGCGGCCAGCTGGCGGCGGTCACGGATCTGGTGCAGCCCGGATGTCTTCCGCCATGGATCCACGCGGGGCGGTGCGATACCAGCAGCAAGGATCCCTGCGAATTCCTGCTCGGCGAATTCGAGCTTGCCGTCGGCCTCCAGAAGTTCGATAAGTTCCTCGCGCAGTTCAGCCAGGACTTCGACATCGAGGGCGGCGTAGCGCAGCCAGGGTTCCGGCAACGGCCGGGTGGACCAGTCTGCCGCGGAATGTTCTTTGGCGAGACCGAATCCAAGGAGTTGTTCGATGACGGCAGCGAGCCCTACGCGGGGAAGTCCGGCGAGACGGGCCGCGAGTTCGGTATCGAAGAGTTTGTCCGGCCACATGCCCAGCTCCGAAAGGCACGGAAGGTCCTGGGTGGCTGCGTGCAGGATCCATTCGACGCCCCGCAGAGCGTCATTGACGATGTCCAGGTTGTCAAAGGGCTCGGGGTCGATCAACCAGGTGCCTGCGCCTTCGCGCCGAATTTGTACCAGGAATGCGCGTTGGCCGTAGCGGAATCCGGAAGCGCGTTCAGCATCGACGCCGGCGGGACCGGTTCCGGCCGCAATAGCTGCGGCACATCGCTCCAGGCCTGCCAAGGTATCGATGACCAGTGGCACGCCTTCGCGCGGGGTATCGAGATCGATGACTTCAGGGATGTGGCTGTCGAAGCCTTCAACTTTGATGTGGGTCGTGGGATCAGCAACCGGATCGCCGGCTGTGGTTTTATCCAGGTTTTCAGGGGTCATGGTGGCTTAAGCTTACCGAGTCCTGCTGCTGCAGGCCCTTGCGGACGAATTCAGGGCATTCAATTGAGCCTCCTGTTGGGTAGTCCAGTGACCCCAGGCGGAAGGGGCGGCAGTCCGGCGAACGTACAAACCATGTCAGACCAGGCCTCCAGATGCGCTTGGACATTGGCCGTGGCAGGGGTCCAAGAGGCGCGCAATTCGATATCTATCGTGTCGGGGCGATCGGACAGGGTACCGAAGCTCTCCGAGAGAATCCTCGTTGCGGTCCCTCCGGCAGCCCGGTACTGGGCAGCATGGTTTTCGAGGGCTTCCACCAGCCAGGTCCAGGCCACGGAACCCAGCATGGTGTCGTTTCCCATTTCGGCATCCATCTGGGCGCGGATGTAGGTGACAATCCTGAATTCGCCTTCCCAAACGGCTGATCCATCGGGATCGTACAGCAGGATGAAACGGCCCGTGGCCAGTTCCTCATCCTCTTCATCCGGAGGGCCGGCGTTCTGCTTTTCGGCGAAGGCTTTGGCTGCAGGGCCATGGACCGGTACTTGCCGGGTGGCTGCCGTGGGGCTGAAGACTTCCGCTCCAAGGGCTACCGCATATGGTGCGAGACGGGCGGGCGCGGGGATTTCGTCCAACCGCAATTCGCTGCGGCATTGTGCTTTTCGTAGCGTTCCCAAGGCGAAAAGAAATTCCGAGGGAACCTGGGCGAGGGCGTTCACCATCGCAGATTATGCGTCCGGGGCGGCGAATCCCTGTAGGCTCGCCGCCCCGGACAATTCCTTGTTCACTTGTTAGCTGGCCGCCAAATCGCTGGCCATCTCCCGCTTAATGGCGGCGACGAAGGCATCAATATCTTCCTCCGTGGTATCGAAGGAACACATCCACCTGACTTCACCTCGGGCAGCGTCCCAATCGTAAAAGGCGAAGGATGAGCGCAGGCGGTCGGCGACTCCGGCCGGCAGAATCGCAAAGACGCCGTTCGACTGCGTGGCCTGGGTGGGCTCCACGCCGTCGATACCCTCGATGGCCGAGCGCAGGCGTGCTGCCATCGCGTTGGCGTGGGCAGCTGACCGCAGCCACAGGCCGTCCTCAAGCAGGGCTATGAACTGCGCGGAGATGAAGCGCATCTTCGAGGCCAGCTGCATGTTCATTTTCCGAAGGAACTTCAGGCCGTCGGCGGCTTCGGGGTTGAGGGCAACCACGACTTCACCAAAAAGCAGTCCGTTCTTGGTACCGCCGAACGACAGGACGTCCACACCGGCGTCGCGCGTAAACGTACGTAGGGGGACTCCAAGGTGAGCTGCGGCGTTTGCCAGCCGTGCTCCGTCCATGTGCAACTTCATGCCCTTGGCATGGGCGTGATCGGCGATGGCGCGCACTTCTTCGGGTGTGTAGCACGTGCCCAACTCTGTGGTCTGGGTGATGGAGACAACCAGGGGCTGGGCGCGGTGCTCATCTCCCCAGCCCCAGGCTTCGCGGTCGATCAATGCAGGCGTGAGCTTTCCGTCTTCCGTGGGTACCTGCAGGAGCTTGATACCGCCAACCCGCTCGGGCGCCCCGTTCTCGTCCATATTGATGTGCGCCGTGGAAGCGCAAATGACGGCACCCCAGCGGGGGAGGAGCGATTGCAGGGCCAGGACGTTGGCGCCTGTGCCATTGAAGACCGGGAAGGTTTCGATGCCGCTGCCGAACTGCTGTTCCAGGACCTCCTGGAGCCGGGCGGTGTAGACGTCCTCGCCGTAGGAGACCTGGTGGCCTCCGTTGGCGGTAGCCAGAGCAGACAGGACCTCGGGGTGGACTCCGGAATAATTGTCCGACGCAAAGCCTCGAACCGAGGGGTCGTGGAGTTGGCCGTGGCCGTTTGTGGCGGTGGCGCTATGGAGCGCCTCTGTTGTGCTCGTCACTGGTTCATTCACGCTTTCAAGTCTATTTGGCCAACAGGATGCGCTGGCCGTTGAGGGTGGCCGCCGGTTCGTTAAAGAGTTCGACCACGGCAGCGGCCAGTTCTTCGACGTCCGTGTAGCCGGGGAACCGCCGCTCCGGGTGCTCGCGCCGCATGGCGGCATCGACGAGGGACTTGACCACGAAAATCGCGGCGGCGCTGTGTTGGGGTGCCGGGGCTTGCTTGTTTCCTGACTGGTCTTGCCGGAAACCGTCGGCTACCGCGAGGGTCCAGGCCTCCGCGGCGGCCTTGGCAGCTGCGTAACTGGCTGTGGCGGCGGTGGGTGCGGACGCGACAGTGGATGAAACCATGGCAAAGCGGCCGCGGGGTGATTCTTCCAACTGGCGATAGAAAACGCGCGAGACGTTGCGCAGGGTGGTAATCGCGCCCTCTTGAAGGGACTCCCAGTCGTCGTCGGACTGGTCCTCGATGCCGGTCGCGCTGCGCCAGCCGCCCACAAGATGGATGACGCCGTCTACCCGGTCGACGCCGAGTTGACGAATCGTCTCTGCAAGTTCGCCGACGGCGTCAAGGCTTGCGAGGTCGCAAACCAGCGGAGTCACCCCATCTCCGGCCTCCAAGGCTGCGGTCTTGATGCGGACGTCGTCCGAACCGATAGTGAAAACCCTGTGACCGGCGGCCGCCAAAGCGCGCGCCGCGGCGACGCCGGACGCGCTGCTGCCGCCGGTCACGAGGACTGTCAGTGGGCTCATCAGGCCGCCGTCGCGCCAGTGATGCCGGTGGTGGATTCGATGACAGGTCGCATTTTCTTCTCCAATGCTTCGTAGAACATGGACAGCGGGAACTCATCGTCCAGGACTTGATCGGTAAGGCCGCGGGGAGCACCGTTCAAAGGCAGGGCTTCAGGGCCCTTGGCCCAGATCGACGCCGGGTGTGGAGTTACTGTACCGGAAATGAGTTCATAGGCCGCAAGCCAGTGGGCGGCCTTCGGGCGATCGATGGAACGCCAGTACAGCTCCTCGATCCTGGCACCAAGTTCCACAACTACCTCTGCTGCTTCATCCCAGTCGATGCTGAGCTTGCTGTCCGTCCAGTGCAGCACGTGGTGTTGGTGCATCCACGCGAACAGGAGCTGACCACCAAGGCCGTCGTAATTACGGACCCGGCTGCCTGTGATGGCGAACCGGAAGATCCGGTCAAAGATCACAGCGTACTGCACGAGCTTGGCGTGCTTGCGGGCATCAGGATCGGCGTTCTCGTCCTTTTCGATGCGTACGGACTCGCGGAAGGCCGTCAGGTCGCATCGGAGCTCTTCCAAAGAGTAGAGGAAGAACGGCATGCGCTGCTTGATCATGAACGGATCAAAGGGAAGATCGCCGCGCATGTGCGTGCGGTCGTGGATCAAGTCCCACATGACGAAGGTGCGCTGGGTGAGTTCCTGGTCTTCAAGGAGCTCCGCGGCGTCCGCAGGGAGTTCAAGTGACGTGGTGGCAGCCGCAGCCTTGAGTACGCGGCGGAAGCGGGCCGCTTCGCGGTCTGCAAAGATGGCGCCCCACGTGAACGTCGGCGTCTCGCGGACAGCCACTGTTTCCGGGAAGAGGACTGCCGAATTGGTGTCGTAGCCCGGTGTGAAATCCACAAAACGGATCGGAACGAACAACTTGTTGGAGTACTCGCCAGCTTCCAGTCCACCAATGAACTCCGGCCAAATGACCTCGATCAAGACAGCTTCGACCAGCCGGTTGGTGCTGCCGTTCTGGGTGTACATCGGGAAGACCACCAGATGCTGGAGTCCATCCACCCGCTGCTTCTGGGGCTGGAAGGCTTGGAGGGAGTCAAGGAAGTCCGGAACTCCAAAGCCTCCCTGGACCCAGCGGCTGAAGTCTTCCACCAACAGTTCAAGGTACCGGGCGTCATGCGCGAAGTGCGGGGCCAGCGCGTTAATGGCATCCGAAATCGTTGCCACCAGTTGGGCAGCTTCATGGTGGGCAGCCGGATCCGTAATGGAGCCGTCCTGCTCCTGGTATGCCTGGAGTGCGGTGGCGGCGGCCTTGAGCGCAGTCCATTCCGCGTTGTCGGCAGTGACACGCGGGAGGGCGGCGGTGGCGGTGATGGTCATTGATGCTCGTCCTTTCAGAAGTGGTTCTTGCTTCTGATGTGAGCGTAGCAACCGAAAAGTTTAGCTAATCCAAAAAAGGGTTGAGCGTAAGAAACTCTGGTGCAAAGGGTTGTTTCAAAGCGTCCGAGATGTAGCAATGCGCTTTCCGGGACGGGCCCCGCATGTGGGCCCGCCCGGAAGCTGCCTACTTCCTTTCGGATTCAGCGGGCTCCTTGGACTCAACCGGGTCCTTGGACTCAACCGGCTCTTTCGACTCCACAAGCCGCAGCGAAATCGAGTTAATGCAGAACCGCTGGTCCGTGGGAGTGCCGTAGCCCTCGCCTTCAAACACGTGACCCAAATGCGAGTCGCAGTTCGCGCACCGGACTTCCACACGGTCCATCCCCATCGTGCGGTCATGCAGGTAACGCACCGTGCCCTCGGCTAACGGCGCCCAGAAGGACGGCCAACCACAATGGGAATCGAACTTTTCGTGGCTGGTGAACAACTGGCTGCCACAAGCGCGGCACTGATAAACGCCTTCGGTATGCGTGTCCCAGTACTCGCCGGTGTAAGGCCGCTCAGTACCGGCCTGACGCAGCACGCGGTACTCATCCGGAGTCAGCTCTTCACGCCACTGGGCATCGGACTTCTCCAAGGGCACGCCGGTGGTCTTGCTGGTGTTCTCAGGAGTGTTCATGTCTTATGCAACGCTCACGAGTCGCCGATAAATCCCGAACCCGCATACAAGTGAAGAACGGGAAGGCCCAACTGGTCCTGCGCCTTATTGGCCCAATCCGTGTGGAACGTATCCGCGATTGCGTGCGGACGTGTTACCACCACAGCTTGCGCGGCATCCAAGGCCCGGACCTTCGCTACCAAGCCGGCCACGGCACCGCCGTCGACAATCTCCCCCGTGACACCGCCGCCCAAACCTTCCAGCGCAGCCAACGACGTTGCCAAGGTTTCCGACGCCTCCGCCCTCTCAGCATCCGGGTTGGGGGACTGGCCACCAAGTTCCCGGAACGCTTTGGCAATATCGAGCATGGAAAGGTTCTCCAGGAAATCAACCAGGAGATGTCGCTCGGTATTGGCCGGGACCAGGACAACCAAGGGTGCGTCGCCGCCGTCGACCAATTTGGCGATGTTGACGCGGTCGTCGGGACCAAGGGGCTCTTCTGTCAGGATGACGATGGGATCGCTCATGGCTACAGCGTAGTCCCGCCGAACGAGACGACGCAGATTTTCGGCACTCAATTCCTGCCAGAGCATTCCCGGCAACCAATCCGCCGCGCGCCCCCCACCTGCATGGACGACGGCCAGGGAACGGCGACAATGGAGCCATGGCATTGAATACCCGGTCAGCGAGCGAGGCTGCAGAGAAGAAAATGTCCGTGCGAACCAAATGGGCCATCGCCGGAATCCTCACCGGAGGGACACTCGCAGGACTCGTCGGTGCCGGATCTTCCGCGCTCGCAGTGTATTTTGCCCGCCGCGTCATTACGCCCGCTGCCCGTCATGAGGACCAGGAGGTTCTCGCCGTCATCCGCAGCGACAAGGGACTGCAGGTCATCCTTGCGGCCACCCCTGACACCACCATCGACGGCGTGTTCAGTCTCTTCTTCGAGGGCGGAAAAGGCCATGCCAGGATTGGCAGGATCGTCTCCTACTCGCCAGCTGAACAAACGGTGCTGCGCGAGGTCGAAGAGGTTTACAGTGGCAACCTCGCTGAAGCCCGCCGGGGATGGTGGAGCGGCGCAACGTACCCGGATCCCGCGGCCATCGGCCTGGCCGCCGATGACGTGGAGATTGACCTCGACGTCGGGAAGGCGCCGGCATGGCTGGTCCGGGCGGATGCAGCTGCCCACGCGCCCATCTGGGCGATCATGGTGCACGGCCGGGGTGCCACCAGGCTTGAATGCCTCAGAGCTGTCCGGACCGCGCGGGAGTTGGGACTGGACAGCCTGCTGATTTCGTACCGGAATGACGGGCTTGCGCCATCGGCACTTGATGGGCGGTACGGCCTGGGCTCCACGGAGTGGCGGGACGTGGAAGCCGCTATCGAATATGCGATGGCTCATGGCGCCCGGGAAGTGGTCCTGTTCGGCTGGTCCATGGGTGGAGCGATTAGCCTCCAAACAGCCGATTTATCCAAGTACAGGCACCTGATCCGTGCTTTGGTGCTGGACGCGCCAGTGATCAATTGGGTCAACGTGATGGCCCACCATGCAGAGATGAACAGGATCCCCTATAACGTAGGCCGATACGGACAGCTGATGCTCGGACATCCGCTGGGCCGCAGGCTCACTGGACTTTCCGCTCCCGTGGATTTCAAAGCGATGGACTGGGAAGCACGAGCCATTGAGTTACGAACCCCAACCCTGCTGATACACAGTGTCGACGACGACTACGTCCCCTTTGAACCTTCCGCCAGCCTTGCAGAGAAGAACCCTGAAATGGTGACGTTCGAACCGTTCCACGGAGCGCGGCACACGAAGGAGTGGAACGTTGACCCGGAGAAATGGGAACGGCTGGTTCGCTCGTGGCTGCAGCGCCAGTTGGCTCCCCGGAACAACCCTGGGCAGTCAGAGGGTGTGTAACGGGCAGGCTGGGTGAGCTTACCCGGGGCGACGTTAGCCCTTGGCGCCGATGGGCGCCGTCACTGCCTTGGTCAGTCGAATCAGGTCCCCTGGGGCAATTTCGATGTCGAGGCCGCGTCGCCCACCGGAAACCAGAATGGTGTCATAGGACAATGCGGACTCGTCCAGGACGGTAGGGGAGGGCTGGCGCTGGCCCAAGGGGGAGATTCCGCCCAAGACGTAGCCGGTACGACGCTCTGCCGCCTTGGGGTCGGCCATGGCTGCCTTCTTCGAACCCAGGGCTGCCGCCACTGACTTGAGGTCCAGGTTTCCTGAAACGGGGACGATGCCCACGGCGAGTTTGCCTTCGACTTCCACCATCAATGTCTTGAAAACCCGCTTGGGATCGATGCCCAGGACTTCGGCAGCTTCCAACCCATAGCTGGCGGCCGAGGGATCATGGGAATACGGGTGCAGCACGAAGGAAACGCCGGCCGCAGCTAGTGCTGCAGTGGCCGGCGTTCCCTGTGATGCCATCTTCTTGGCCATGTGCCAGGACGCCTCTCAGCTTTGCCTTGCAGAAAGTCCGCTTTGCTTACAGAAGCTGTTTAGTGTTCCAAGCGGCTTGCGGCTGCAACTTTCCGCTTGATACGGCCCAGCATGGCGGTCATGCCGCGCATACGCAGGGGAGTGATGGCCCTGGTCAATCCCAGCAACTCCGGCATGTCATCCGGAACGTCCAGGATTTCCTGGGCCGTCAACCCATCGAGTCCTTCGTGCAGCACCCCGGCGAATCCACGCGTAGTGGGAGCCTCGGGCGGAGCCTTGAAAAACAACCGGTAGGCGCGCGGGCCTTCGGCATTGTCCTTGTTCTTCTCGGATTCGATCGTGAGGAACAAAGGTGACTGGCACTCCACAACCTGCTCCAGCAGCTCCGGGTGGTCCTTGAGGCGCTCCGGAAGTTCCGGCAACCCACGGGAGAACTCGAGCAGCAGTTGCAGGCGGTCAGGCTCCGTCAGTGCCTGGAAGTCATCGACGATTTCCGCCAGTGCGGCGGGCAAGGTGTTGGTACTCATCACTTCCAGCTTACGCACAACGGCGCTGATTGCATTGCTAGTTACGGACCAAGGCTGCCGGCACGGAACCGCGCTCGGCGCCCTTGACGATGGGTACGCGGACCGCGTTGCCCCACTCGGTCCAGGAACCGTCGTAATTGCGGACGGTTTCAAAGCCCAGCAGGTACTTCAGCGCGAACCAGGTGTGGCTGGACCGCTCGCCAATGCGGCAGTACGCCACGACGTCGTCGCCGGCCGTCAAACCTGCTTCGCCCAGGTAGAGGGCTTCCAGTTCCTCACGGGAACGGTAGGTGCCATCCTCAGCTGCAGCACGGGCCCACGGAATCGAAGCAGCCGTAGGGATGTGGCCGCCACGCAGTGCGCCTTCTTCCGGGTACGCGGGCATGTGGGTGCGCTGGCCCGTGTACTCCTCGGGGGAGCGGACGTCGATCAGCGGGTTGCCCAGGTGAGCCAGGACGTCCTCTTTGAAGGCCCGGATGGGAGCGTCGTTGCGCTCTACTTCGGGGTAGGTGCCCGGGGCAGGCGTCGATACGTCCGTGGTCAATTCGCGGCCTTCAGCGATCCACTTGTCGCGGCCACCGTCGAGCAGGCGCACATCGTCGTGTCCGAACAGCGTGAAGACCCAGAGGGCGTAGGCGGCCCACCAGTTGGATTTGTCGCCGTAGATCACCACGGTGGTGTCACGGGAGATGCCCTTGGATGCTGCCAAAGCAGCGAATGCGGCGCCGTCCACGTAGTCGCGGGTCACTTCATCGTTCAGGTCCGTGTGCCAGTCGATCTTTACGGCACCGGGAATGTGGCCGGTTTCGTACAGCAGGACGTCCTCATCGGACTCCACAACCACCAGCTTGCCATCGGCGATGGCGTCATCGGCAAGTGCTTCGGCAAGCCACTGCGTGGACACGAGTCGTTCAGGGTTCGCGTAGGACGCGAACTTTTCGTTTTGTTCAACGGGGTAGGACATGGTGATGGCCTTTCACTGACAACGGGCGGAGCCAGGCCCTGGAAGCTGCATCAATTGCCGGCCCGGCGTGCTCCAACACTAACCACGGGCCGCGCGGAATGCTTCCCCGCTGGTCACATGGTGAAACATGGCATTGGTCACGTCACCGTTTTCGGGACGCCCGATGCCGGTATTCTTGCTGGGGACCCAAATACTGAAGAACGGACCACCGTGGTACAGATCGAACAACTGGCTGCCCGCACACCGGCAGTCTCCGTGGAGGAACTCCTCAAGGGTTTCTACCCGTCTCCGCGATTTGGAGAGGTATCGTTCGACAGCTACCGCCCGGACCCCGCCCAGCCCAGCCAAGCCAATGCGGTCAAGCTGCTCTCGGCATTCGCTGACGGTGTGGGGGCCGATGACGGCGGTGGCCTCTTCAAGAAGTTGTTCGCCAAGAAGGCCCCCGCCACCCGTGCCGGCATTTACCTCGACGGTGGCTTCGGCGTCGGCAAGACCCACCTTTTGGCCTCCCTTTGGCACCGGTCTCCGGGTCCCAAGGCCTTCGGTACGTTCGTTGAATACACCAACCTCGTAGGCGCGCTCTCGTTCCGGAAGACCGTCGAAGCCCTCAGCAACTACAAGCTTGTCTGCATTGACGAATTCGAACTCGATGATCCCGGCGACACTGTGCTGATGTCCCGCCTGATGCGCGAACTGGCCGACGCCGGCGTAAAGCTGGCGGCTACCTCCAACACACTGCCGGGTTCCTTGGGCGAAGGCCGCTTCGCAGCCGTGGACTTCCAACGTGAAATCCAGGTCCTTGCCGACCAGTTCGACGTCGTCAGGATCGACGGCGAAGACTTCCGCCACCGTGGCCTGCCCGCAGCTCCGTCACCTTTGAAGACTGAAGAGCTCAAGCACCGCATGCACGCCGAGTTTGACGGACAAACAGTTGCCGTGGATGATTTCCGCACTCTTGTGCACCACCTCGCTGGCGTCCATCCCAGCCGCTACCGGCAGCTGATCTCCGGCGTCGAGGCCGTGGTGTGGCGCGACGTCGAGACCATTACCGAGCAGGCAGTGGCCCTCCGCTTCGTTGTCCTCGCCGACCGTCTCTATGACAAAGATGTGCCGATTCTTGCCAGCGGCGTCCCCTTCGACAAACTCTTCACCGAAGAAATGATGACCGGCGGGTACATGAAGAAGTACTTCCGTGCCGTGTCCAGGCTCACGGCTCTTGCCCGAGAGGGACAGAACCACGAACCTGCCTGATTCGGTTCCGGCTTTACTTGTGTGAAGGCGTCAGCGGTTCCCGGTCTTTCAGCAACCAGCGGACCAGGATGCCTCCCGCCAACGCCCAGAATGCCGCACCCACTCCTGCGAAGCTGATCCCTGAGGCGGCAAGCAGGAAAGTGATGCACGCGGGTACGCGTTCTTCGGCAACTGCCAATGCGGAGGAGATGGCTGAGGCCAGCGTGCCGAGCAACGCCAGGCCTGCGACCGCTTCAAGCAAGCCGGCGGGTGCGGCAGCCACCACTGTGACAAGGGCTGCGGAGAACGCTGCCAGCATCAGGTAGGCCACACCAGCCACGAATGCCGCGATCCAGCGCCTGCCGTGGTCTTTCCCTGCTTCCTCTCCGGCCGCCAACGCTGCACTCAAAGCAGCAAGGTTAATGGCGTGGCCTCCGAACGGAGCGCCCGCAATGGTTCCGGCTCCAGTGACCACCATCGATGCCCGCCAGGGCGTTGTGAAGCCAAAGGATTTAAGCACGGCGACGCCGGGAATATTCTGCGATGCCATCGTGACAATGAACAGGGGCAGGGCCAGCCCCACCGCTGCCTCCAGGGTGAACGCTGGAGTAGTCCATTCGAGCTGCGGCAAGAGGGCATCTCCGGGAATCTGAACTCCGTTCGCCACGATGTGGATGCCGATGACGGCGAGGGCCACCACCAGTGAGGCCGGGACCGCCCAGCGCGACGCGAACTTCATCATCACCAACCAGCAAAGGGCCACCGGGCCAACCAGCAAGGGCACTTCTCCCAGGGATTTAAAAGGTGCCAGGCACAGGGGGAGGAGCACGCCCGCGAGCATCGCCTGCGCAAGCGGTGTGGGTATCTTCGTCATCAGCCGGCCAAGGCTGGGCAGTAACCCCGTCAGGACGATCAGCACCCCGACGACGACGAACGCACCCACCGCTGCCGGCCAGCCGCCGTCGACCATTCCTGCCGAGGCGAGGAGCGCCGCCCCCGGGGTGGACCACGCCAGGGTTACTGGCATTTTGGATCTCCATGCAAGCCATAAGATGCCCAGTCCGAACGTCAGTGTAAGGGCCAGGAGGCCGCTGGAGGCCTGCGCTTGGTTGGCTCCCACAGCCCGCAGTCCAGCAAGGACCACAGCGAAGGAGGACGTGAAACCGACGAGGGCGGTGACGATGCCAGCGGTGATGGGCGGCCCTAACGTGTCCTGGCGGGAGGGGCGCTGGACTGTGGAAGAGGCTGATGGCATAAGGACCAAAATACCGGACGGAAACCCGGTTACCGGTTAAACGCCAAGGGCACCGGTGGCGCCTCTCGGCGGGACCGGTGCCCCCTTGACGTATCTGGTACGGCGGGCTCAGGCAGCTACAGCTGCTTAGGCTCATCCGCGACGGGAGCCTGTGCGGCGTCACCGTCTGTTGTAGCCACGAAGTCGGAAGCGGCATTCTGAACCGCGTCAACCTGACTTGCGAACTTGCCGCCTGTCTTCTGGTCGACGAAGTCTCCGGCCTTTTCGATGCCATTCTGAATGGCTTCTTCGTTGCCCTGAATGAGACCCTGAGCCTTACCCTTCAGGTCGTCAATTAAACCCACGGGCACCTCCCTTCCTTCGCGGAGCCAGTTCGCTCCTCCGCGTCCGACCCTAACACTGGATTCAGGGTGTGCCAAGGATTCCAGGCGCGCTACGCCAAGGGCTTACTGAGCTCAAAGTGGCGTGGGCTGTCCGGATTCATGAGTGAGTGCTTACGGCCGTAGGAGAAGTAGATGATCAAGCCAACAATGAGCCAGACGGCAAAACGTAGCCAGGTTTCCCAATGCAGCTGGGACATCAGGAACGCGGAGGCCAGCACGCCGAAGGCGGGAACTACCGGCATCAACGGCAAACGGAATGTGCGGGGAGCGTCGGGCTTCTTGTAGCGGAAGACGATGACGGAAATGCAGACCACAACGAATGCTGCCAGGATGCCGATGTTGGTGAGGTCTGCAACTTCCTTGATCGGGAAAACGCCGGCCAGGAACGCTGAGGCGATGCCCGCGATCCAGGTGACCCGCTGGGGTGTGCCGTGACGGTCGGTACGGGCGAACCATCCCGGCAGCAGGCCGTCGCGGCTCATGGAGAACCAAACGCGGGTAACGCCCAGAAGGAAGGTCAGCATCACGGTCAGGATGGACAGGACAGCGAAAACCGAAATGATGGTGGCGATGATAGGCAGACCAACCCCCGTGAAGGCCGATGCGAAACCAGCCTTGGGATCGATGTCCTTGTAGTTCTGCATGCCGGTGAGGACGAGCGTAGCTGCCACGTAGAGCAGCATGGCGATGATCAGGGACAGGACGATCGCCTTGGGCATGTGCTTCTTGCCGTCCTTGGCTTCTTCCGCGGCTGTACTCATGGCGTCGTAACCAAAGACAGCGAAGAATACCGTGGCTGCACCGGCAAAGACCGGGCCGAAACCACTGGGCATGAACGGATTGAAGTTCTCAGTGTTGATGTAGAAAATGCCCAACCCGATGATGAAGAGGATCAACACCACCTTGATGGCAACAGCCACCAATTCGAAGCGGCCGAAAGCCTTGGTTCCCCTGCTGAGGATCCAGGTCACCAGGAGGCAAACCAGGATCGCCGGAAGGTTGATAATGCCGCCCTTGCCTTCATCCACTGTGGACGTCATCCAGGTGGGCATGTGTATCCCGATGCCGGACAAGAAGGCATCGAAGTAGCCGGAGATGCCGATTGCCACCACGGCGACAATGGCGATGTATTCAAGCAGGAGATCCCAGCCAATGAACCAGCCAATGATCTCGCCCAAAGCTACATAACCATAGGTGTAGGCCGAACCTGCCCGGGGGATCATGCCGGCAAATTCCGCATAGGACAAAGCGGCGGCGCCGGAAGCGAGTCCGGCGATCAGGAACGATACGAGCACTGCGGGGCCCACGCCCGGATTGTTTGCGTCGCCGTGGGCTACCAGGCCGGCCAGCGAGAAAATGCCGACGCCGATGATGCCGCCGACGCCGATGGCCGTCAGTTGCCAGAGGCCAAGACTCTTGAAGAGTCCACTGTGCTTGCTTTCTTCCTCGATGTCGTCGATGGGCTTGCGCCTCATGACGGATTGGGAAGCCGTCTGTTGATTCATGGGGTACTCCTGCCAGTTGGCGTGGAACGGTGATGAGCTCGCATTACATTGTGCGAGACGAATCACATTAGATAAAGCGACTTTTTCTTAGGTGTATCAGTTACTTCAAATGATGAATGGCATTTGGCTCCGCGTGGGCATAAAAAAAGCAGCTCCGAGGAGCTGCCTTTTTCGTTGGAGCGGACGACGAGATTCGAACTCGCGACATCCACCTTGGCAAGGTGGTGCTCTACCAGCTGAGCTACGTCCGCACATGTTGTCTGCCAAGCAAATGCCTGGCCGTCAACAACAAACAAGTTGCCTTGTTCTGGTGGGCGATACTGGGATCGAACCAGTGACCTCTTCCGTGTCAGGGAAGCGCGCTACCGCTGCGCCAATCGCCCGTTTCCGGGTCCTTATGAAAGGAGAGCGGACGACGAGATTCGAACTCGCGACATCCACCTTGGCAAGGTGGTGCTCTACCAGCTGAGCTACGTCCGCACATGTTGTCTGCCCTGCAAGAGCCTGGCCTTCAACAACAAACAAGTTGCCTTGTTCTGGTGGGCGATACTGGGATCGAACCAGTGACCTCTTCCGTGTCAGGGAAGCGCGCTACCGCTGCGCCAATCGCCCATGCATCCAGCCGTGGCTGGAAGACATGGTTTTCACCGAGGTGGGTACGGGATTCGAACCCGTGTATACGGCTTTGCAGGCCGCTGCCTCGCCTCTCGGCCAACCCACCGTGTAAGCAGATTCCGAGGAATTCTTGCCTTGACAGTGCCTTGCGAGCGGACGACGAGATTCGAACTCGCGACATCCACCTTGGCAAGGTGGTGCTCTACCAGCTGAGCTACGTCCGCAGTGCCGTTGCGCCGGCCTGCCCAGTAGGCATTCCGTCGCTTTCCGACGAGTAAAAACTCTATAGGAGGTTGCTTGAAACTCCAAATCGGCTGGTTGGTTTTGCTTCTTAAGGGGCTCGGATCCTTGAATTTACGGGGCTCTTCGGGAGTTTCATGGCTGTAATTCCAAGCCTGTGATTCGTCTGCGGGAGGGCGGTCCGGTTGCGTTTTGCATTCCAGCCACGGTGGGCTAGTCTTCTGTATGCACCGGCCACTTGATGCGGGTTGCACACGGGCGATTGGCGCAGTGGTAGCGCGCTTCGTTCACACCGAAGAGGTCACTGGTTCGAACCCAGTATCGCCCACCAAGAAAGGCCCCCGGATCTCCGGGGGTCTTTTGCGTTTCTGGGGCTTTCTCGACGGCTCCGTGGTACCTGCGTGGGACTCGCGAATGAGTTCCCTAACGACATATGTGCCCAGATCAAAGGTCACTTCGCAGGGCGCTAGGTACCAGGCTGATACCACGCAGCCCATAGCCGCTGTCCGGGGCACCCGCGGGTTCTCTGCTGGATCAACTCGCCGCACTCATCAAGTAGCCACACTGTGGGCGGCCCACTATATGACGCTTGCGCACCGGTCTTGGATGGCAGGCACTGCCAGGGCAGGTCTTGGAGTACGTGCCCCTTCCGCGGTGACAGATTCCAGTTTTCGCATCATCTTCCGTAGCTGTCACAACTACTTGGTGTCGATAAACGCGTCATAGAACCTGACCGGGAGCCACTTCTTGTTTAGGACGGGCGCATGGTCATCGCAGGCGGGGCCTCAACCAGCCAAAAAACGGCGTTCCCGTTCTCCGAATGAACACAGGACCTTACTTAGGGGAATCAATGAACAAGAAGACACTTCTAGGAATGGGAGCCACGGCCTTGATAGCGGTGTCGCTCACCGCATGCGGGGGAAGCGCAGAGTCTTCGAACTCGTCATCACCCTCGGCCAGTGAAACAGCGGCGTCCGCCTCAACATCGTCCTCCGCATCCGCATCTTCTTCGTCATCTGAAGCGACCACCCCAGGTGCCTACAAGGTGGCCTCTTGGGCTCTGCCGGTCACCAACACGGGCGATAAGCTGGGCAGCTTCAAGGGCGACAGCTTCAGCGTGGACATCTACCAGACAGCCACTGACGTCGCGTCCAAGGACGGCATGTTCGTGGATCCGGACACAAAGGAAAACCTTCTGAAGAAGGGTGCCCCGATTGTCTACTTGAACTACGTGGTCACCAACACTTCGTCGGCGGACATTCCGTTGAGCCACTCGCTCATCACTCCGTCCGCCAAGTACACGGACTGGAAGTACATGGGCGGCATGCCCTCGGACTCCAGTAGCGATGGTTTCGAGAAGCACGGCCTCACCAGCTCCGGCATCAAGCTGAAGGAGAAGGACCCGTTTGTGCTGAAGCCGGGGGAGTCATTCAACGTTGCTGAGAACTTCGCATACGCTGCAGGTAAGGAAGCGAAGATCGAGGCGACCATGAATCCCCAGGGCGCGGACGGGAAGCTGGATCACGCCAAGAAGGAAACTGCCGAGACTACCGTTACGGTCAAGTAGCATGCCGCGTTTGCCCCGGCACGCTCTAGTTGTTGTCCGGGGCGAACGCGGCTTCCTTGCTAGACCTGATGCTCCCGGAGGTGGGTGCGAACGGTGCGGAGCGGCCCAAGCATGCCACTACAGGTGGAACTATTCTGTGGCAGAGCGTGTGGGGAGTCCTTCTCAGCACAGGGTTGTTGGCTGCACTGACCGCAGCTGTGATGTTCGGTGCGGGAGGGCGGAAGAATGCCTCCATCTCCGCGGTACATGCAGCCTCGGTGGCCGTACCTGCCGCTCATATCGGGTTCCTCTGATTGCCGTGGTGCTCCTTCTTCCGGTGGCCGCAAGGCCTGCCGCACGTTATGGAAGCGTGTGCACGATGCTCGTCGGATTGACGGTCGCGGGTCTCTTTGCTTCCGCTTGGTGTCGGGCGCAGGCGATGAACGTGGGTTTACGTCTGGGCAGGTTTCTTTATGGTTGCCTGCGATCGCGGTGATGCTTGCACTTCTGGCACTCGTTGCGTGGCGGCTCAATATAATTCGCCGACGGGCGGTGGGACATAGTCGGGTCCTAGGTCCACGTGCTCGCACGGAGCAAAGGCGCCACCTGCCAGCGAAGGCGGAACGCCTTGCCGGTACTGCTTCGGCACGCCAAGGCCCGGCTGCCAGCAACGCGGTCCTCCAAGACTGGAGTAGCCGACTCGAGCAGTTGGAACGCAGAGGGATCACACCCGCCACCATCGCCCAGACACGGCAGATGGAGCCGTCCGCCTGGCTTGTGTGGGTGTTCTACAACGGGGACATGGACGTCTCCCGGGTCATTGCTAGGTGAGCTACGACTGACGTCAGGAAAGGTGAAGAAGGCCACATGAGAGATGATTTCATCAAACCCGGGAGTTACGCCGTTCTTGGTGGCGTCGAGTATCGGCTGCGGCCCCGGGGAGACGGTTGGGCGCTGTGGACGGATCAACCAACCGCTGGGTTCACGCCGCTGGGCCGTCGGGAATTCATTCGGGAGATCGGCCCGGAGGAGCAACTGGAGTGCCACGACATCAAACATCGCGGCACTTATCGAGGCCTGATAGTCGAAATCTTTTTCAGAAATTCCCAGGGACTCCTGGTTGCTACGCGGGAACCGTCGGCGGGGGAAGAAGGGTTCGAAGGATCTGATCCCCGGGACCCCTACCGGCTGAAGACAATTCCTCAAGACGACCCGGATCTGCACTTCAGCACCGTGAGGACACGACTTCCAATGCCTTGGATGCAGCGGAAGCCACGCGACCAGGCGGACTTCGATTGGAACGACTTCCGCGACCGGCTCGCGGCGACGCTGCGCCGTGTATCGGATCGGACCAACCTGATCATCACCTCACACTTATACCCAACCCGATATGTGCAATTTTCGGGCCAGGCCGACCGTCTTGATGCCGAGGCTCCCGGGACGGATGTAGTGGGTGGTGCAGACGAATCCGTGCTGCGCGTCGCGGCTTGGCAGGCACCGGGTGCCACGCAGCCGAACTGGTCCTCGTCACTCCCACTTCCAGCACTGACCTCGGAATACCGCGAGCTGGCCGAGCGGTGCGTCGCCGCATTGCGGAACTCCTACGGCATAGCGTTTCCTGATGAAATGGGTTATCGGGCTTGGCGCGAGGCCGAGCAGATTCCACTGGGCCAGACGTGGTCCGCAGAACGCGTGGCGCGTATGGATCTTGGGGCTGATTCACTGGAATTTCCGAGGCTTGGGCTTGAGTCCAATCACGTCAGGTCAAAGGGCGATGCGACTGCAGAGCCACGTCCCAGCGTGTGGGTCAGCTCGCTCGACCACCCTCTGGTAGAGGAAATTCTTAGCACGCCCACAATGGCGGCAATCAATCCTTGCGTGAAGCTTGGCCTGCTCACGCACCCTGACGGAGTTCTTGAAGTCAGGGGCCGGAGAGTGATGTCGAAGGTCATTGCGCTGAACGACGACGGCACTCTGGAATTGCGCCATTGGATGGCCGGCCCCAACCACACCACGGTAGTTGCCCGGGCTGACACTGTGCACCCCTTCGTCCTTGAAATGGTGAGGGAGATGCTGTGGCCGGGTAAGCAGATTGCGACGTTTGAAGATGCACCCGGCGTTAATGTCACAGTCGGGGCCAACGGCACGGAGATTCGTTGGGGACGCCGTCATTGGGTGCATTTCATCGGAGGCCCAGAGACCTTCCGCGCAGCCTACTCCCTGATTCACTTGCTTAATGCCACGGACGCCGAGATCGTGAAGTCAATCGAGACCGCGGATGGGCGGCCTCTTTTCCGGGCAGGTGAGACGTTGGAGGGCGCTGCCGTCGCGGCCGGATACAACATCAATCTTTTCAGCTATTCCGCTTGGAGGGACTGGTTGGAAAGAGCAAAAAGCGAAAACCTGGAAAGAGGCCCAAACGCGTGACATGGAAGTCAATGCCTCCCGCTGAGCTCTGCGACATCATCGACTTCTGGATAACTGCACCGTGGCCGATGTCCCAGGATGAGGCCCAAAAACGTGCTGCGGACCGGTTCGGTTGGACCATCGAAGTCGAGAACGACACGCATTACCTTATGAACACGGTGTCCAACTTCACCACCGCTGATGTCATGACCATTGACTACAAAAACGTGATGATGGATTTGAGCTTCGACACGTCGGACACAATCCGCGATGTGACTCCGGAGTCCACCGACTTCCTCAGCGATGTCCATACGCTCATGGTTCGTGAGGGTGTAGCGAGGTGGGGGGAGCCAAAGCTGGCGTACTTCAAGGACACCACAACGGCGCAATGGAACGTTGAGGACGGTGCCCGCGTTTCCTTCAGCTTTCTCCCCAGGGGTCTCACGGCAAGGTACGAGACACCGCAAGGGGTTGAACTCGATCGCCGAGCTGCCCACCAGTGACGGTCGATTGGTCGCTGCCCTGACCGCCTCGCAAGGCTCCCTCGCTGGTCAGTATTCGCGGTTATTCGGCGAATACCTCTTCGGTTCGGACCACCAAGACGTCTAGTTGAACGGTAACGCGCTAAAGTTTCTCGCGAATGATCGATGCCGTTAATCGACGTGACCGAGGAGACCATCCCCATCCATAACGACGATGTTGCCCGTCCAGATAGAGCTCAACGTAGTTGCCTGCCGGAAGTCCCCGCCAACCCCTCCTTGAACTGACGACGGACGACTAGGGCATCCAGATGTCAATCGGCATCAACGCCGCCATCTGTTTCGTCGGCGGAGCTCTAAAAGCCGTGTTCCTCCGCTTGCCCGGAATTCCATCGAAAACATCATAGGGATTCAAAAGCTGAAGGGATCGCGCCCCAGGGATTGCTCGCATCGACAGAGTAGAGCGGCCCACTGAACCGAACCAGCCCTGATGCGGACGGTGCCCCTGGCTTATCAACACCAGGGGCACCATTCCCACGTAGTGAGTGACATAGTAGCGGCTGTCAGTTCGCGGGTGCGCTCATCCCATGCGGACGGCGAGTTTGCCGGTGGTGTCACCCCGTTCCAGGGTGGCCAGGAGATCTGAAATCTGATCTACATTTCCGACTCTCGTTAGATCGACTCGAACCTTGCCCCGTGCCACGGCTTCGAGGGCCCATTGCAGTGAGGACGCGCCTTGCTCGCGGTGCTGGGCCAGCCATGCCCCGACGTTGAAGCCGACTGTGGACTTGTTCTCGAGCCAGTGGGCCATGGAACTCAGCGCCACGTCGGGGGACTGCGACGCATTGCCTACGCGTAGCAGGCGTCCACCGCCGCGCAAAACCCTGAATCCATCCTCAGTGGCGGCGCCACCGACTGGATCAATGACTACGTCGTAGGTATCGGCTGGTATGGAATTCAGTTCTCTGCGCACATAGGTCTGGTCGAAGCCGAACTCCCGGGCGGTGTCTTGTTTGGCCGGAGTGCCAACAACGGCATCGATACGGCCCGCGCCCAGTGCGCGGGCAACCTGGGCGAATTGAGATCCCAAGCCGCCGACCCCGGCATGGACGAGCAGGCTCTCTCCTGCAGTGAATCTTGCCACAGTGGTCAGAGCCAGGTGTGCAGTGACAGTGTTGATGGGCACGACTGAAGCGAGGTCTTGACTGAGCCCCGGTGGGATAGCCGAGACGAGTGATGCCGGGGTGCACGCGACTTCGGCGAATCCGCCCGCTGCGGGGAGTATTGCAGCGACCTGTTGGCCGACGCTGAAGGTGCTGACGTCTTCACCGAGCCCGCGCACAGTTCCGGAGACTTCGAGGCCGGGCACGAACCCGACACCGGAGGGCATGGCTCCGGTGACCCAGAGGGCATCGATGAGGCCGATGCCGGCATATTCGACATCTATGCTGATCTGGCCGTGTCCCGGTCGTGGCGCGGGGACTTCGGTGTGGCTGAGACCATCAAAACGGTCGTGATGTGTGACGACGAGCGCACGCATTGTTCTCCTATTAGTGTCGAGTGTGGGGGAGTTCCTGACTCTAGAAGTTGGAGTGCACTCCAGCGCAAGCTCCAGGACGCTGGACTCTGAGGGGGTGCTCCTGGAGTGCACTCCAAGAGCTACACTCACGATCATGAGTGTCGATACAGAGCTTGGTATTGCCGAGGTGGCGGAATTGACGGGGCTCAGCACGGACACACTTCGCTGGTATGAACGCGAAGGCATCCTTCCCACAGTGAGCCGTGGCGCCTCCGGCCGGCGGCGCTACAGTCCGCAGGAGCGCGATCTCGTACTGCTGCTGACATCACTGCGTGCTACGGGAATGCCGACAGCCATGATGAAGGACTTCGTCCAATTGGTTATGGAAGGTGCGGCGAGCCACGGGCGCAGAGTAAGTCTCCTGGCACACGCCCGTGAGCTGCTGGAGGAACGGCGCCGCAAGCTCGACCAGGCGGAGGCAGCCTTGGACAGCAAAATTGAGCATTACAGAATATTGATCGACGCAGGACTTGATTGCGATGGTGCGCCGGTCACAACTGAAGTTCGTGCACTTCAAGTCGCCCAGGGATAAAAGGTTCGATTGGCGATTCCAGAAGACAAGCCAATATTCCCCTGACGCTCCTTTGGCGCAACTCATGCATATGAGGTCAATAGGGGAGGTGCACCGCGGACGGCTGACTGTTCGCCAAGGTGCGTTTCAGACATGGTGTCCTACCTTGTCCAAAGGTCATTACCACGCGAAGAGCGGGCATTGTCCGCTCTTCGCGTGGAAATAGCCTGGTTTGTCCTGTCTTTCTTTACTGGTGGGCCAATGCCATGCGTTGACGGTCGGCCACTGTTAGGTGTTCGTGGTGGTCCTCGTCTTCGTTGAGGTCGATGCGCACTGTATGCAGAGTGCCTGTGAACCCGTTGTCCACTGGAAGGTAGTCGTCGGTGACCGGGGTGCCGCGGTCGATGCCGACATTCAGCGTCTCGTCGAAGGAGAAGTAGTAGGCGGTGGTTTGGTCGACTCGGCCCTTGCCGATGACCTTGCCGTCGGCTGCAAGACGTATTTCGGCGCCTCGGCCGATCCCGCCGCCGTCGTAATGGAATTCCATAGTGAGTTCCTGAGGGCCAGGGGCGAGGGGGTCGTCGGAGCGGACGATGTAAAGGTTCCGGCCGTAGCAGTTGTGGGCGTAGCTCAGACGCCCCTCCGCTACATAGAGGGACCAGCCGCCGAAGCGCCCGCCCTGGGCAATCAGAACACCTTCCGCTCCTCCCTCGGGAACATCCACCCGGGCGATGACGCTGTGGGACCGGTTCTTCACGTTCAGCGTGGTTTCTTCGGTGAAGCGCCCCATGCCGTCGCGGTAGGTCACCGTCGTTCGGCCAGCGAGCAGGTCAATCCGTCCTGCAACCTCAGGGTTTTCCCGCTCCGTGACACGGTCATCAAGGGGAAACACGTTGTACTGGCTGGCTTCGATCAGGAACAGCTGTTGCAGCTCCCGGAGTTTTTCCGGGTACTTGTCGGCAAGGTTGTGGGCTTGGCTCCAGTCGTTGCTGATGTCGTAGAGCTCCCAGACATCCTCATCGAAGGAGGGGAGCCCTTCGGGAACCATTTCCCATGGTGTTCCGTGGCGGGTGACGGCGGTCCAGCCCTCATGGTAGATGCTGCGGTTACCACACATCTCGAAGTACTGCGTGCGTCTGCGGTCTTCGGCTTCAGGGTCGTTGAAGGTGTAGACCATGCTTGTGCCTTCGATGGGTTGCTGAGTCACACCGTTGACAGTGACAGGGTGGGGGATCCCGGCCGCTTCGAAGATGGTAGGGGCGATGTCGATGACGTGGTGGTACTGGTGCCGCACGCCGCCGCCCTGCCTGATGCCGTTACCCCACCGCATGATCATGCCGTCACGGGTTCCGCCGAGGTGGGAAGCGACCTGCTTTGTCCACTGGTAAGGGGTGTTCATCGCCAGGGCCCACCCGACGGGGTAGATGGCGTAGGTGGTCGCGTCACCGAGCGCATCCAGCTCCTGGGCCATGGTCGCCGTGTCGTCCTTGAAGCCGTGACCGACGAGGTGCTCGCGCATGGTGCCCTCGATGCCACCCTCTCCGGAAGCGCCGTTATCCCCAAGGATGTAGATGAAGAGGGTGTTGTCGAGTTCCCCTGTCTCCTCCAAGGCGTCAACGAAGCGCCCTACTTGGGCATCGGTGTGCTCGGCGAATCCGGCGTAGGTCTCCATGAAGGCAGCGGCCACTTGGTGCTCTGTATGGCCCAATTCGTCCCAATGCGGCACGACTTCAGCCCATGGGCTGAGTTCGGCAGACTCGGGAACGATACCCAGTTCCTTCTGCCTGGCTAGGGTTGCCTCACGCTGTGCGTCCCAGCCGTCGTTGAACCTGCCGCGGTATTTGTCCTTCCATTCGGGTGCCACATGGAAAGGCCCGTGGGTGGCGCCGAAGGCGATGTAGCTGAAGAACGGTTTCTCAGGGGTGAGTGTCTTGTGTGTCTGGACCCAGTTGATGGCTTGGTCAACGAGGTCTTCGGACAGGTGGTAACCATCCTCGGGACGGCGGGCCGGTTCAACTGGGGTTGTTCCGTCGAAGAGCTGCGGGTACCAGTGGTTCATTTCGGCACCCATAAAGCCATAGAACTTATCGAATCCTTCTCCGACCGGCCAGCGGTCGAAAGGCCCCGAAGGGCTGACCTCACGGGGAGGGGTCTGGTGCCACTTTCCGAATGCCGCTGTGCTGTAGCCGTTCAGGCCCAGCGTCTGAGCGATGGTGGCGGCACTGGCCGGACGGAAACCGGTGTAACCCGGAGCGGAGGTGCTCATTTCGGTCGTCACGCCCATTCCTACTGAATGATGGTTCCTTCCAGTCATGAGGGCCTGTCGGGTTGGCGAGCACAGTGCTGTGACGTGGAATCGGTTGTAGCGCAGCCCTTCATGGGACAGTTTCTCCGCTGTTGGCATGTCGCAGGGACCGCCGAAGGCGCTTGAGGCGCCGAAGCCCATGTCATCAATGAGGACGAGGACCACGTTCGGGGCGCCATCCGGCGCTCGCAGGGGGGCCACGGGGGTGAAAGTTGCCTCCTGCTGGTGGATACCCATCGCTGCAGTGACTGGCTGGCGTCTCTGCGCTGGAATGGGAAGTATTTCGCGGATTTCAGTCATGGGATTTTGCTCCTGTCGTAGGTCTGCAGTGTGTGTTGGTCGGTGGTGCCGGCTGGTCAGATTTGGGAGTCAACCTTGGACGCCGTGCTTGGTGGGGAGGGCACAAGCTGGATGGCGCCGGTCTCTTCCAGGGAGCGGCTGCGGGTTTCTTCGGCCCATGCCAGGCAGGCAAGGAGACCGACGAACGTGATGCCGGCGCCGATGAACATGGTTGCCGAAGTCCCGAGGGTGACCAGTGATACCGGGACGAGGAAGGTTCCCACTGCCGCGCCGAATCGTGTCAGGGCGACCGCGACTCCGACAGCGGCGGCACGGATCCTGGTGGGGAACAGCTCGTTGGGGTAGGCCCATTCCAGGATGCTGGGTCCACCGGAGAAGAGAGCGTACAGGCAGAAGAAGGCAACAATGAGGGGACCCGGTGCGTCGGTCCATAGGCCGAGCGCGATCAGCGGGAGCACCATGAGCCCGAAGGACCAGATGATGGTCTTTCGCCGGCCGATGGTTTCCAGGAGCTTCATCGCTGGCAAGCACCCGAGCGCGAATACGAGGTTGATGACCGCAGTCCCGAGGTTGGTGAGGTTCCCGGCCCCCATTCCCAGGGAACCCAGAAGTTGTGGGCCGAAAGTGAGCAGTGCGAACAGGGGAATGATGGCGCAGGTGAAGAAGATGATGATGAACAGCATGCGGCGCAGGTAGACTCCGCGGAAAAGGTCCGCGATGTTGCCCCTGGCTTCCACGGTCCGGGGTAGGTTGCCTGTCAGTTCTTCGGTGGTTACGCGGACATGTAGGGAGTTTTCGATGACCCGGCGTGCCTCCTCCACACGTCCCGCGCCTACCAGCCAGCGGGGTGATTCCGGGGTGCCAATGCGCAGCAGGAAAACGATCAGGGCCAGGATCGCGCCGCTGCCCAGCATCCAGCGCCAGCCGTCGCTACCCATGGATTCGTTGATCAGGTAACCCACCAAGTAGGCCAACGAAGCGCCGATGTACCAAATGATGATCACAGCGCTGAACATTCCGGCGCGCCGTTTCCGCGGCAGCCATTCAGAAAGAAGTGCCGTAGCGATGGGGTAGTCGGCGGCGATGGCGGCGCCGATGATGAATCGCAGTGCGATCAGTTGCCAGGCTTCGCTGGCGACTACCGACAGGGCAGAGGCGACGACGAGCACAAGCAGGTCCAGGGTGTACATGGGTTTGCGGCCGATGCGGTCGGTGAGCGGGCCGCATATGAGGCCACCGAAAAACATGCCGATCAGGGAGGCAACGCCAATAGTTGCTTCGACGCCCGTATCCAGCCGCATGTGTCCGGTGATTCCGGGCAGCGCTATCCCGATGATGGCCAGGAGATAACCGTCGAGTAAGGGGCCGCCGGAACAGGCAGCAGTAAGTTTGCGGTGGAACCTGCGGACAGGTGCATCATCAACAGCAGCAAAACTCATGAAAATGATCCTCAAAGTTGGTGTTGGGGGCGCCCCTTGCATCGCTGTGCCTCAACGGGCAAGGGCGTTCAGGAACGTTCTTTCGATCAGGCCTTTCATCGCCGGTCCTCGTTCGCCAGGTAAAGAGGGCGCGAGGTCCAAGAACATGGCGGACGGCGGCAACCTTTCGTTCGCTTCATCGCGGAGCAGGTGGCCAGTCCATAGTTCGCTCGGACAGCGCAAGGTCGCCGTAACTGGCAATCATGGACCGGTGTGACAGGGAGTTCCGGCAGGACCCGACGCCGGTAGGCATCTTTGGTCTTCGGCCGGCGCTCCGGTAACAATTCGGCGGTTGCAGCGACCGATAGGTCGATCGACCGCCTGTTCGCTATATGTACGAAGTTGCGCTCTCCGCAACTTCTAAAATCAGTGTGGCGCCGATCACGGCGTAGGTCAAGGTTTTCGAGGAAGTGAGGGGAGTGTTTCTTTTAGAGCGACACGAGACTCGCGGTTAGTCCGCGGCCAGCAACAAAAACGACTCCTGCCGCCTCAGGCAGGTACCAGAAGGTCACTTAATGCGCCGCGGATCTTGAACGCGGTGAGACCATGAAGTCATGGCAATTCCAGTACGTGACGGTGACGCAGACACAAATGCCCAGGGGGATCTTCACGGGGGAAGTCTTCAATCAGTTGAGCGCGCGATCACGGTTCTCAAAATTCTGGCGCGCAACGGTAGCGCCGGCGTCACGGAAGTCGCCGAAGAAATGGGAGTCCACAAATCAACTATTTCCCGGCTTCTCCGTGCCTTGGAAGTACAAGGAATGGCACAGAGCAGCGGGAGGGGGAAATACCAGCTCGGGCTTGGCATTCTGCACCTGGCCAATTCGATCCCTATGCGGCTTGACCTGGCCAGGGAGGCGCGGCCCATCCTGGAAGCCCTCGCCGCTAAATTCGGGGAAACCGTAAACCTGGCGGTTTTGAGCTCCAGCCATGTGGTTAACATCGACGAGGCGTTCGGGCCATCCACGTTGGGCGCCAAGAACTGGATGGGCCTACTGACGCCGATTCACGCCACTTCCAGTGGGAAGGTCTTTCTGGCCTCACTGTCCATGGAAGAGCGCGACCGCACGCTCCATGAAGTGGGTATGCCTGCGGTGACAAAGCAGACAATAACTTCTCGGCCTGAGCTGGAGAAGCAACTTGACCTGGTGGCGAAAGCTGGCTATGCGACGGTGCATGGTGAACTCGAGGACGGCCTTAATGGCATTGCCGTTCCCGTCCGAGGCCACCACGGAACTGTCATCGGGGCCGTAAGTATTTCGGGCCCGTCCTTCAGGTTCAAACCCGACGAACTTCCCGAGCTGATTGAGGAGCTGAAGTGGGCAGGCCTGAAAATCAGCGAGAACATGGGATTCCGGCCTGTTACCTAGATGAACACGATGGTGACAGGCGCAATCTCAGGTAGGGCCGAACTGGGAGCCGCCAGTCACGTAGGACTGCAACGCGGCATCGCTGCCAGTTCTGCCGGGGTTGAATCACCATGGTCTCCGCGTACAACGAATGCCAGCACGCCGACCAGCGAACCCACCACGGATACGGCCGTGGAGATTGCGAAGGCATCAGCTGAGAACTGTTGAAGGCCAAACCAGAAGGGGAGCCAAATGACAACCCACTGGAGCACATCAACAATGCCGCCCCAGCGCCTTCCGCGGCTCAATCCCACAAGAGCCAGGACGGAGAGTCCCGCTATTCCAAGGCCGCCGGCCATGCCGATGAAGAACCCGCGTGTTACGTCATTGTCAGGCTGGGCTGGGTACGTCGCGATCACTTCCCGGAGCCACACGTACATCCAGATAGCCAGGCCGAGCCCGCCGATGATCATGAGACAAGTAACGACCCTGGCTACATAGAGGACCGCAACGGCGACCGACGCCGACCGTGCCTCGCCCCGCTGCCCATCGGCTTGACCATGCTCCATTTCCCCCATCGGACCAGCCTGCGCGCAATTGATGAAGTTGTCACGCCCAGTCGGTTGAGAACTCGCGACGAAGGGGCCAATGAAGGTCAGCCAGAGCGGATCCTTCCCCTTGCTGAATCCAAGGTCCTAGCTCCGGCCCGCCTCCTTCCCTGTAGGAGCCCCGAGAGCTTTCCCGCAAAGAGTTTTTCGATTTCTGCGACATGAACTTTTCCATTCCCGCACTCCTTTGACTGGAGACCGACCTTGCCGGACGCAACCGGTCAGTCTCCGCAACATATGTTTGGCCGTCGGCTGTGGGGTCTGTCGGTCACTGTTCATTGGAGAGAATCCCTTGAAGTATCTGCTTGGGAAAATAACAGCCTTCGTCGCCGTATTAGTGGTCGTTTGTGGCGCACTTTCAATGGGGGTGCTCCGCCTAAGTCCATCAGCTCACGCCTACGAAGTAGCAACCAACCAGGCAGACGTTACCGGCGGAGCGGCTATTTTGACGATGCCAGGATCCGGTCTTACGGCCACCTACGATCAATCCGGACTGACTGACCTCGTGGGGCAGTCAACGATGGGCAGCCGTGGATTTGTGGCCTCTGATTTCTCACAAAACATAGGGACCGGGGCCCCGGCTGTTGAATTCGCAACGAACGCGGTCAATAACTGCGCGGCAACCGGTCCCTGCAGCGGCTTGGGGACGGTCACGATCGCGTTTAGCCAGCCCGTGAGGAATCCTGTGCTCAACATCACTGGCATCGGTGGAAACGTGACTTGGTACGAAAACAAGAAAGGACCTGTCGACCGCCAGTCCCAGCTCCACGCCGTGTTGAATCTCGCAACCACGGGTTTGACCATGACTAAGCTCTCGGGCGGGAACCTTAGCGTGTCGGGAAATGCCATTACGGCCACTAACGACAACGCGGGCACTCGGTGCGAGACGACCACCCAAACGGACAATCCTCAGCCCGTGAATGCCCAAGCGACTGCGGCCTGTGGATCGGTCCGTATCAATGGCATTGTGACCTCGTTGACGTTCGATATCAGCGCGATCTTCGTCCAGACCACCAGCGCACTTCCGCCATACACGATCAACGACCCCGAAGATCCAAACCATAACGCGGACAACTTCGTCATGGCGATGACGGTCCCGCAGGATTTCGGTGACGCGCCTGCTTCCTACGATCAGGGCAACGCGGCGCGGGCGGATCTTTCGGATGTGACATTGGGCGCGAATGTCACCGAGGACAACGCGACGGTGGCCAACGGCACGGCATCGCCGAACGCGGGTGCCACGGCGTTGCTGGACCAGATGGACGACGGCGTGGTCCTGGCACCGATGTCACTGGGTGCTACCAGCTACTCCACGACCGTGGCCATCAGTGGCGCCAGCAAGCCCGGTACCACCTGCGGGTGGATTGATCTGAACAAGAACGGGTTGTTCGACAACACTGCTGAGCGGGCCTGTGCCGCGTTCGCCGCCGGCGCCACGACCGCCACGCTGACCTGGGTTGTCCCTACCGGGGTGATGGCAGGGACGACGTATGCGCGGTTCCGGATCGGTTACACCACCGCCCAGGTCCTGGTCCCGATCGGTGCATCCAGTTCCGGGGAAGTGGAAGACTACATCTTCACCGTTGCTCCTGCCGCCGCTCCGGCCATCACCTTGGTCAAGACGGTGAACAAGACCACCTTGGTGGCCGGTGAAACGGCCACGTATACGTTCGTGGCGAAGAACACGGGAAACGTGACCTTGTCCGGCGTGGTCATCACCGAGACGCAGTTCTCCGGCAGCGGCACGATGTCGGCGCTCTCGTATAGCTGGCCCGGCCTTCCGGGCATCCTTTTGCCGGGCCAGTCCGTGACAGCCACTGCCACGTATGTGGTCACCCAAACCGACGTCACTACCGGCCTGCTGACAAATACGGCAAAAGTCACGGGCAACCCACCACTGGGCACTCCGGTCACCGCAACAGACGATGCCCAAGTAACAGCGCCGCCTGCCTGGACCGTCAAGAAGACGGCGACCGTCAACGGGACAGTTCCCGCCAACCAGTCCGTCAGCCCGGGCCAAACCATCGTGTACACCGTCACCGCAACCAGCACCAGCGGATCCATCGCGGGAGTTGTTTTGAAGGATGACCTGGGCAACGTGCTCGATGATGCGACGTTCGTGCCTGGTTCCGCGACCCTGACAATTGGAACGGGATCACCGGTTGTTGTGGCGAATCCGGTGGCGCCGTCCACCCTGTTGAGCACGCAGGCGTTTACCTTGCCGGCCGGGCAGACGGCCACGTTGACGTACAGCGTGGTGGTCAACGCCGGTGCGTGGAACGCGCAGCTGGTGAACGTGGTGACGGGCACTTCCACCACGACCCCACCGCTGACCTGTGCACCAAGCTCCGGCGGGGCGCCGGGTCCTGATTGCACCACCACCCACCGGACGCCCGCGAAAGTACTGATCGAGAAGACCGGGGAGTCCTCCGGCGGTACGTGGGTCCCGATGGCCGGCTCCGCCTGGGCGGTACACGCCGATAGCGGCGGCGCGCCGGGAGCTGTCCTGGCCAGCCCGGCCGTCACCGCCGTGACGGGACAAACCGGCCGGTTCCAGATTGAAGGAATCCAGCCCGGAACGTACTGGCTCGAAGAAACCGCTGCCCCGGCTGGCTTCAGCCTCCTTGCCGAACCGGTCCAGTTCACCATCGCCACCAACGGCGCCGTGACCCTGGGACAGGGCTCACTGGGGCAGGGCTCCGCGGGGCAGGGCTCCGGTGGCGGGGTAGTGAGCTCCACGGATGCAGACGGTGACGGGATCTACCTCCTCACGGTCCGGGACGTGCCGGCCCTGAAGCTTCCGGAGTCCGGCGGCATCGGCTGGTGGCCGTTCACCACCGCAGGATCAGCCCTGCTGCTGGGCGCCCTGGCCGTGGCAATACAGGGCCGCCGGAGGCAACAGTCCATCTAGGGCAGTCCATCCAGATCTCCGCGGTCACAGCAATCCTGCGCGGCCGCGGTACCACATGTTCATTTCCGAGCATCAGCACCATCACTATGAAAGAGGAAAACACAGTGAGTCATCACAATTCCGGGCGGCTTTGGAAGACCGCCGCCGCCACGATCGCCGGGGCGGTGTTGGCAATGTCCTTCTCCGTGGCCCCGGCTTCGGCCGCGCCCCTGGTTGACGGGGACACGACCGGTTCCATCACGGTCCACAAGTTCGAACGCCCCGCCACCCCCACGGGCCTGCCGAACAACGGCACGTCCGTGGACACCACCGACCTGACACCGTTGGCCGGGATCGAGTTCACCATCGAGCAGGTCAACACCATTGACCTGTCCACCAACGCAGGCTGGGACGCGGCGCACAACCTCTCCAGCATCTTCGACCCGGCCAACGCCGAAGCCTCGATCATCGGCGCCGGGTACACCCTGGGCACCGCCCAGGCGAAGACCACCGATACTGCCGGGACCGCCGGTTTCACCGGACTGCCGGTGGGCCTGTACCTGGTGACGGAAACGAACTACCCCGCCGGTGTGACACCCTCGGCCCCGTTCCTGGTCTCCGTGCCGTTGACGGACCCGGATAACAAAGACAACTGGATCTACGACGTCCACGTCTACCCGAAGAACTCCATCACGGGTGCTGAAAAGACCGTCACGGACGCCCCGGACGTCAAGCTCGGGGACCAGATCGACTTCACCATCACCGGTGACATCCCCAACGAAACCGCCATCGATGGTTACAAGATCGTGGACGTCCTGGACCAGAAACTGACCTACATCGGCGCGTCCGCGACCCTCGTTGACGGCACCCCCCTCACCGAGGGCACGGACTACACCGTGACCTTCGACGCCGCCACCAACACCGTCTCGGTCATCTTCACCGACGCCGGTCTTGCCAAACTGGCAGCACACACCGACACCCGCGTGCAGGTCATCGTGAACACCACGGTCAACACCATCGGTGAAATCGAAAACGAAGCCCTCGTCTACCCGAACGCTGCCAGCTTCACCATCGCACCGCGCGAGCCCGGCGGCCCGACGGTCACGCCCCCGGTCGTGACCAAGTGGGGCGAAATGACCCTGCAGAAAGTCAACGAAAACGGTGCAGCCCTGGCCGGTGCCGCGTTCTCCGTCTACACCAACGAAGCCGACGCACAGGCTGGAACGAACCCTGTAGACCTCAACGGCCAGACGGTCTTCACCGTCGCCGCTGACGGCACCCTCACGATCTCGGGACTGCGGTACTCCGACTGGGCCAACGGCGCCGCCGTGGCACCCGGAAGCCCCGACTACCGCACGTACTACCTCGTGGAAACCACCGCCCCGACAGGCTATGAACTGCTCGCCGAGCCGGTGTCCTTCCTGATCAACAGCACCACCACCACGGTCGGGATCGACCTGGAAGTAAAGAACATCCCCTCCAACAGCGGCTTCGAACTGCCCCTGACCGGTGGCGTCGGAACCGGCATCCTCTACGCAGCCGGTGCCCTCCTCGTCGCCGGCGCAGCCCTGATGTTCCTCCGCAACCGCCGCACCAGCAACAACTAACACCAACACCAACCAGCACCACCACCGGTAAACACCACCAACCGGTACACAACACTACGGGCGCCACTACCCGCGGCCCCCGCAGCAACCCCAAGTGGGGAAGAACGCCAACCACGCGCTCTTCCCCACTTGCATTCCCCTGCACGCCGTGCATAACTGCCGCAGCTTGGGTGATGGTCAACTGCTGCCCTGCCGTGGGACTGTCAGAGCCCAGAGCGGCGTCACGAACCTGTCTTCCTTTGCACAGCAACAGCATGGAGGAATCAAAGGACGCCGAAGACGTCAAACCCGATTTCGAAGAGCTGGCCACAACGTCACCCATCCTTGCGGCAAAGCTCGCCCGCCTGCCGGCTGAACAAGCGGCCATGATTTTTGGGGAACGGCCCACCGAAGGTTGGATTGGCGCTGCCAGGACAGGCACGCCTGGCAGCTGAGGGGAATTCTGTCGGTGCTCTGTGTCAGAGTCTTTATATGACAGCTCCGCTTCTTGCCCACGCTACCGACTACGGACGTATGTACGCCCGCTCCACAACAGAGCAATTCTCTGTCCCCTCCATCACCACGGTGATAGGGCAGCAGGCGCACTCTCTGGACGGTTGGTTCAGTTATATGGGAGCAAGCAGCTTGGCCGCAGATCCCGAACTTCCAGCCTTGCTTGGCAGCCCTGCAAAGATCCGGCAGGCGGTCAACAAGGCCTCCAAAGCAGCTGAGGCCTACAGGGACCAGGCTGCGGCAAGAGGCGATCGCGTCCACAATTACTGCGAGCAGGTAGCCTTGCGCGCGCTGGGGCGTCCGCATCGGATGCAGGAATGCCGCGATGAGCTTGCCTCCCACGGTGAGCAGGCCTTTGCAGCCCGCTTTGACGAATGGTGGGAGCTGTACAGGGTGGAGCCGCTGGCTCCGGAAATCACTGTCTGGAACAAGACGGTTGGCTATGCCGGCACGCTGGACCTCGTTGCGCGGATTAACGGGCGCATCTGCCTGATCGATTACAAGACCAAGGGCACCACCCGCGATGGCACGGTCAAGGCCCTCGATGACAAAGTCGTGATGCAGCTCGTGGCCGGGATGAAGGCAGAAGAAAGCCTCGTGGACCCGGTAGCGGGGGAGTGGGAGCCGTGGAAGTTTGGTCAGAATCCCATGCTGCTTGCCGTCGCCATCGGAGAAACGGAAGTTAGGCCTCAACGAGCCAACCCGGACGTCCTTAAGCATCATTGGTGGAAGTTCTGTGCATTGAGGCGCGTCTGGGAGATGTCAGCCGATGTAACTGCGGCTGGGCAGGCACTCATGCCCGTCCCGCCGCCGTCGTTCGTGTCACCGTCAGTGGAGTCCGCGTCGCTGGTGCCGGCAGGCGCTGGGGCCAGGGACAGCGGCAGCAGCCTGCACTCAACTAAACTGGCTTAGGCTCCGCAACAGCCGGACCAGAGTGTGACGATCGTGAGGACTGACAGCAGATGGCAATTTTGAGTATCCGAATCATTGGGGATCCGGTGTTGCGCACCGTAGCCGATCCCGTCACTGAATTCGGTCCGGAGCTCGCCAAGCTGGTAGCAGACATGATGGAAACCATGGAGGACGTGGAAGGAGCTGGCCTTGCCGCTCCCCAGGTGGGCGTCAGTAAGCGCGTCTTCACCTATCGCATTGGTGGTGAAGAGGGACACATCATTAACCCCGTCCTGGAAAACAGTGAAGACTTCCAACCGGACGAAGTTGAGGGCTGCCTCTCCATACCAGGCCTTGGTTTCCCCGTGCGCCGTCGCCGCGCAACGCGCGCCACGGGTGTGGATCTCAATGGCAATCCTGTCCAGGTTGAGGCCGAAGGTATGTTGGCACGTTGCTTCCAGCACGAGAATGATCACCTGGACGGCGTCCTCTATACAGACAGGCTTGAGGGCGAAGACCGAAAAGCCGCGCTGCGCGCCATCCGAAACGCCAACTACCACGCTGTGACTGAGCAGACCACATCCAAGCGGGCAAGCTCTGTTGGTTCCAGCTTTGGTGGCGGCAGTTTCGGGGCTCCCGAGTGAGGGTCCTCTTTGCAGGAACTCCGGCAGTCGCCGTCCCATCCTTGGACGCCTTGGTGAAGGCCGGGTTCGACGTCGTTGCAGTCCTGACCCGCCCGGACGCACCGTTGGGACGCAAACGTGTCCTCACACCCTCACCGGTTGCCGCCCGAGCAGAAGAACTTGGTATCGAGGTCATTCGCGCTGCCAAGGTGGATGCTGACACTACGGCTCGAATTGCTGAAATTGCTCCAGATGTAGCCGCCATCGTTGCTTATGGAGGGATCGTGCCTCGGGCTGCCCTGGGCGTTCCGCGGCATGGCTGGGTCAATCTCCACTTCTCGCTTCTGCCCGCGTGGCGTGGCGCCGCTCCCGTGCAGCGCTCCATCATCGCAGGGGACGACGTCACTGGGGCGGCTACCTTCCAACTGGAAGAAGGGCTGGATACCGGGCCCGTTTTTGGCACGCTAACCGAAACCCTGCGGCCGGATGACACTGCTGGCGATCTTCTGGAGCGTCTCTCACTGAGTGGGGCCGTCCTGCTCAGCCAGACGCTGTCCGCCATTGACGCCGGTCAGGCGGCACCGCAGCCGCAGACCGGCGAGGTTTCCCTGGCCCCCAAACTGTCGCTCGAGGACGGACGGCTGGACTGGCAGCAGCCGGCCCTTGCCCTGAATCGAAGGGCGCGTGGCGTTACGCCCGAGCCCGGCGCCTGGACAACGCTGGGGGGTCAACGGATCAAGCTTGAACCCGTGGGGCTCCGGCCCGACGTCAAGGACATTGCTCCCGGAGCCATCCGCGTGGATGGAAAATCAGTGCTGGTAGGCACCGGTTCCCATGCAGTGGAATTGGGGCGGATTCAACCCGCCGGCAAAAAGATGATGTCGCCGGCCGACTGGGCCCGCGGCTTGGCTGCACCTGAGAAAGTGGTATTTCAATGAGCGAGTCCGGCCGGCGAGGCCCCAACAACAGCGGGAGCCGGGACGGTGGCGGGCACGCCAATCGTGGAGGCCGCAGCGAGAGCAAGCGCAATGCCCAGGGCAGGGAACGAAACAGGGGCCCCCAGAGGGGCTACTCCAATAACGCTCCATCCCAACGCACGCGGCGTGCTGATCCTGCGCGCTTGGTAGCTTACGAAGTCCTCCGTGCCGTCGCTTCGGAAGACGCGTACGCGAATCTTGTCCTTCCCGCCAGAATCCGGGAACACCGGCTGGACCGCCGCGACGCCGGTTTTGCAACCGAGCTGAGCTACGGTGCCTTGCGCGGACAGGGCACCTACGATGCCATACTGGCCCGCTGCGTGGACCGGCCCCTCGAGCAACTCGATCCGGCGATTCTGGATGCCCTACGCATCGGCGCACATCAGCTGCTTTCCATGCGCGTTCCCGCCCATGCTGCGCTGGATCAAACCGTGGGCCTGGCCCGCGCAGTCATCGGCGCCGGGCCGTCGGCGCTCATCAACGCCGTCCTGCGAAAGGTCACCGCGCACACCCTGGTTGAGTGGCTGGACATCCTGCTGGAGCAGGAGACTGACGAGACCAGGATTGCTGCGCTGCGTCACGCCCACCCGGAATGGATCGTCCGCGCACTGCGCCAGTCGCTGGTGAACCATGGGAGATCCAAAACCGAGATTGACGCCCTGCTGGAGGCAGACAACGCCGCGCCTGTGGTTAACCTGGTGGCTCTGCCAGGGCTGGGGAACCTTGATGAAGCTTTCGAGAATGGGGCTACAGCCGGAGAGCTGGTAGAGGACTCCGCGTTGTCGGCCGGTGGCGACCTTGGCCGGCTCGAGTCCGTCCGGAAGGGCACAACCCGCGTTCAGGATGTTGGCTCACAACTCGTAGCCCGCGCCGTTGCAAGCGTCGATCTCGGTGCCCCTGCCCGGGACGGAGAGCGCTGGCTGGACTTGTGCGCAGGTCCGGGAGGTAAAGCTGCGTTGCTTGCCGCGTTGGCTCACCGCGATGGTGCCACCTTGGTGGCCAACGAGCCCGCCCCGCACCGCGCCAAGCTGGTCCAGCAGGCGCTGTCTGCGGTGCCTGGCGAATCCTGGACGGTGCGGACCGGTGATGGACGGGAGCTTGGCGGCGAACAGCCCGAATCCTTTGACCGTGTATTGGTGGACGTCCCCTGCAGTGGTCTTGGTGCCTTGCGCAGGCGTCCCGAATCGCGGTGGCGCCGGGCACCCAAGGACATCGCGGACCTCGGTCCGCTGCAGCGTGAACTGCTGACGTCAGCCATCGATGCCGTCAAGCCCGGTGGGGTGGTGGCATACGTGACGTGCTCACCGCACCCGGCGGAAACCACGGCCGTTGTGGGTGACGTCGTGGGAAAGCGTGATGACCTTGAGATGCTCGACGCCGGTCAGGCGCTGGACGCTGTCAGCCTCACCGGAGGCCTGGGGGCCGGGCACGAGCTAACGGCCCAGCTTTGGCCGCACGTGCACCACACGGATGCCATGTTCATGGCGCTCATCCGCAAAAAGCCCTAGCTCAGCAAAAGTCCCAGCTCCCAAAAAGACCTAGCCGACCCTCGTTTGACCACAATCGATAAAACAACTGACCCAAAGGGGCTGCCTTGTCTCAGTGCTGTATCAACCCGAGCATCCTGTCCGCAGATTTCGTCAATCTTGAGGCGGAGCTGCGGCGCATCGGCAATGCCGATGCCGTGCACGTGGATGTCATGGACAACCACTTCGTTCCCAACCTGACGCTTGGCCTGCCGGTGGTACAGCGGATCCAAGCCGTCAGCCCGGTGCCCTTGGACGCACACCTGATGATTTCAGATGCTGACAGGTGGGCACCTGCCTATGCGGACGCTGGCCTTGCCTCGGTGACGTTTCATGCCGAGGCTGCCATGGCGCCCGTCAAGCTTGCCCGTGAGCTGAGGGCGCGAGGCTCAAAAGCGGGTATGGCATTGCGGCCCGCCACTCCGGTTGAGCCGTATTTGGACATGCTCAGCGAACTGGACATGCTCCTGATCATGACCGTTGAGCCGGGCTTTGGCGGCCAGTCCTTCCTGGACATCACCTTGCCCAAGATCCGCCGCGCCCGCGCAGCCATTGACGGATCCGGAATCGGCGTGGCCATTCAGGTGGATGGCGGGATTACTGAGGAAACCATCCTTCGCGCAGCTGAAGCGGGCGCAAACGTCTTCGTGGCAGGCTCAGCTGTGTACGGGGATGAAGACCCTGCCGCGGCAATCGATCGGCTCCGTGCGGCCGGGTCCAAGGCCGCAATGGCGGGCGGCTCGGCGAACCCGTGACGACCGTCATCAGATGTTACGAAGATTGCGGGGAATAGCTCAGGCATCTCCGCAGTTGTGGCAGAATAGCAACACACATACGTGCTCCGGGGTCGGTGTAAGTCCGAACCGGCGGTTATAGTCCGCGACCCGCGCGCCTTGGGATCCAAGTAATTGGAGACCGCCGGCAAACGGTTGAACCGGTGGAATTCCGGTACCGACAGTTAAAGTCTGGATGGGAGAAGCACGTACAGTCATGCTGTGTGCGTCCTGAGGGACGCCGCGCAGTGCGCTGTCGTACACCCCCGGAGCCATCGCGGCTTACTGGGAAGGAACGGCATGGACTTTCTGCGATGGCTCTTCGAAGCACAGATTCCCGTTGGAGGATCTGCGCTTGTTTTACGCGAAGTGCTTGGCAACATCTTTGGGCTCGCCAGCGCCCTCGGCGGAATGCGCCGCAAAGTCTGGGCGTGGCCTGTCGGCATCGTGGGGAATATCCTCCTGCTCACGGTCTTCCTTGGCAACGTTTTCGGTGCAGCCGCCCCCGCAACCCTATGGGGACAGGCCGCACGGCAGATCATGTTCATAGCCGTCGCCGTCTACGGCTGGTACCGCTGGCAGCAAGGCCGCCAAGGCAGCACCCAGGGACGCGCAATCGTCCCGGGCTGGGCCAGTAACAAAGTCCGCATCGCCCTCCTTGCGGCAATGGTGGCTGGAACGGCCGCCCTGACACCCCTCTTCGATGCGCTGGGTTCCTACCCGCCCGTATGGGCTGATGCTTGGACATTCACAGGGTCCCTGCTGGCCACCTACGGTATGGCCCGGGGATGGACGGAGTTCTGGCTCATCTGGGTAGCCGTTGACATAGTCGGCGTTCCCTTGCTCTTCAGCGCCGGGTACTACGCCAGTGCCGTCATGTATCTCTTCTATGGATTCTTTACGCTGACCGGTTTCTTCGTGTGGTGGCGGGCAGAGAAGCGCGAACGTGCCACGACCGCCACCGCTCCTGCTGTTGTAGGAGTCGCTCCGTGACTCTGAATCCAGAATTTTTCAATACCGCCGAGACTGCGGCCATGGATGTGGCCCTGGCAGCGGCCTTGGGCGGGCCGCGTGGAGCCAACCCGTTGGTGGGCGCCGTTGTACTCAGTCCCGGTGGAGAACAGCTCGCCGTTGGCTACCATCGGGGAGCCGGCACAGCCCACGCCGAGGCAGATGCCATTCTTGAGGCACGCCGTCAGGGCGTGGATCTCGCAGGAACCACCATGGTGGTCACCCTGGAGCCCTGCAACCACGTGGGCCGCACCGGTCCCTGCGCACAGGCCATCATTGAGGCTGGGATCTCCAAGGTGATTTACGCCGTCGATGATCCCCACGATCCCGCAGCGGGCGGCGCCCGTACCCTGCAAGCAGCGGGAGTCGACGTCGAATCCGGGCTCGCCGCCGACCAAGCGCTTAATCTCAACAGAGAATGGTTTGACGCCGTCGCAACCAAACGTCCGTTCGTCACGTTGCACATTGCCCAGACGCTGGACAGCCGCATCGCCGCAGTGGACGGTACCAGCCAGTGGATCTCCAGTCCCGAGTCCCTCGCGGACAATCACGGATTGCGTGGCCTCATCGATGCCATCCTGGTGGGCACTGGCACGGTACTTATCGACGACCCCCGTCTGACGGCCCGGGCATCCGACGGCAGCCTGGCTGAGCGCCAGCCACTCCGCGCCGTCATGGGTTTGAGGGATGTTCCCGAAGATGCGGCGGTACGCGGAACCGACGGCCTTTTTGTTCACCTCAAAACCAGGGATCCGGCGGAAGCGCTCAGCCAACTGTTCCACCAAGGCGTCCGGCACGTCATGGTGGAGGGCGGCTCCAGCATCCTCAGTACGTTCCTTGCTGCTGGATTGGTGGACGAACTGATCGTCTATCTAGCTCCGACCCTTTTAGGATCCGGAACGCCTGCGCTGAACGACCTCGGCATTACCACGTTGGCCGATGCCCAACACTGGGCCTGGGACGATGCCGGTGGCGGGGCTGTACAGAACCTCGGCAACGACCTTCGGCTGCACTTGCGGTCAATGAGATCAGCGGCCACTACACCAGCGGCCAGCACAACCAAGAATTCCATTCCGCGCAGTGAAGCTGCGGAATACGTCACAGGAGGACACTGATGTTTACCGGAATCGTTGCCGAACAGGGCACCGTCCTGGGTATTGACCGCGACGGCGATGCCAGCGCGACGTTGCGGCTGAAAGCCCCGACCAGCACCGAGGGCCTAGCCTTGGGAGGCTCCATCGCAGTCAATGGAGTCTGCCTCACCGCAACCCGGATTGACGGCCAGGATTTCAGCGTCGACGTCATGGGGGAGACCCTGGTCCGAACCACCATCGGCGAATTGGCCGCGGGCGATACCGTAAACCTTGAGCGGTGCGTCCCTGCTGGTGGGCGCCTCGACGGCCACGTGGTCCAAGGCCACGTTGACGGCGTGGGTGAGCTGCTGGAACGTGAACCGCTGGGCAACTGGGACCGTTTGCGGTTTGCCGTTCCGGGGCCGCTGGCACGGTACATCGCCGAGAAGGGGTCGATCGCCGTCGACGGTGTTTCACTGACCGTGACGGCCGTGAGCGCCGCAGCTGAAGCGTCGCCTTGGTTCGAAGTAGGCCTCATCCCTACGACTCTTGAGGAGACAGGCCTGGGGGCGAAGCCTGTTGGTGCACGGGTGAACCTGGAAGTGGATGTACTTGCCAAGTACACCGAGAGGCTCCTGTCCTTCGCTCCGCAGGGCTCCCCGGCGCACCGCGCCAGCGAGGAAACGGCCAACGTGGAAGCGGCCAGCGCGGAAACGTCCGGAAACCAGGAGGCTGCGCGATGAGCACCCCGACCAAGACGATCTCGACAGCGACGGGTCGTACAGGCCTGGATCCCGTGGAAGCTGCAATCGCGGCGATGGCTGCCGGCCACGCGGTCATCGTTGTGGACAATGAAGACCGCGAGAACGAAGGCGACATCATTTTCGCTGCCGAACATGCCACTCCCGCCCTTATGGGGTGGACCATCCGGTATTCATCGGGCGTCATATGCGTTCCGCTTGAAGCGGAACGTGCGGATGCCCTGGCGCTGCCGCCCATGGTGGCAGTCAATGAGGACGCCAAAGGCACTGCCTACACTGTTTCCTGCGATGCCGCCATCGGAGTGAGCACCGGTATTTCGGCCACGGACCGCGCATTGACGGCCCGGATCCTCGCCGATCCGCAGAGCACTCCGTCCTCGATCACCCGCCCCGGGCATATTTTCCCGCTGCGGGCGGTTAAGGGAGGAGTGCGTGAACGCCCGGGACACACGGAAGCAGCCGTGGATCTGTGTCGGCTTGCCGGACTTGCTCCGGTGGGTGTGATCGCTGAGTTGGTACATGACGATGGTGAAATGATGCGCTTGGACAGCCTGCGCGATTTCGCCGCGGAACACGGATGCCCCCTTATCTCCATTGAGGATCTGGTGGCATACGTTGACGCGGTAGAGTCCCAGACGGCACACGTTTCAGTGGCAGACGAGGAGAAGCGATGACCGCATCGACAACGCGCAGCAGCGACGACACCGAGCCCACACCCCACCCGGTGAGCGGCGGCCCGATTGTCCAGCTGCCCACCGCCTTTGGGGACTTTGTAGCCCAGGCTTGGACGGATCACGTCACGGGCGTGGAACATCTTGCCGTCAGTTCCCCCAACCCGCCCAAGGATGGCCAGGCACCACTGGTTCGCCTGCATTCCGAATGCCTCACCGGCGACGTCTTCGGATCCTATCGTTGCGATTGCGGCGAGCAATTGGCCTTTGCCTTGGAGCTCATCCACGCTGAAGGTGGGACGCTCCTGTACTTGCGGGGCCAGGAAGGGCGCGGCATTGGTTTGGCCAACAAAATCAAGGCCTACGCGCTGCAGGAAGCCGGTTTCGACACGGTTGAGGCCAACGAACAGCTTGGCTTGCCGGTAGACGCGCGCTCTTACAGCGCCGCGGGTCAGATCCTGGCCGAGATGGGCCTGCATGAGGTTCGGCTGCTCAGCAACAATCCGGACAAGCAGAACCGCCTGGCCCAGGCCGGCGTCTCAGTGGTGGAAATGGTTCCCACCGAGGTTCCTTCGCGTGAACAGAATCTTCGCTACCTGCAGACCAAGAAAGACCGGATGGATCACCGTCTGACGCTCGAAACCGAGTCTGTCGGCAACGGAAAGACCCCATCCCGAAGCCCCTTTGACAACGAACAAGACTGAACGGAATCCCAGCAAACAATGAGCGGACACGGCGCACCCACTATCGACCTCACCACCCTTAAGCCCGAGGAAACCTCGCAGCTCAAGCTCGCCATTGTGGCAGCGAGCTGGCATACCCAGATCATGGATGGACTGGTTGATGGTGCACTTCGCGCGGCCAAGGAAGCCGGCATCGCCGAGCCCACCCTGCTGCGCGTCCCTGGCAGCTTCGAACTCCCGGTTGCCGCGGCCCGGCTCGCACCGCACTTCGACGCCGTCGTGGCCCTCGGTGTTGTTATCCGCGGCGGAACGCCGCACTTCGAGTACGTATGCCAGGCCGCGACGTCGGGACTCACCGATGTCAGCGTCCGCACCGGCGTTCCGGTCGGGTTCGGCGTCCTGACCTGCGATACGGAGCAACAGGGCTTGGACCGCGCAGGCCTCCCGGGTTCCAACGAAGACAAGGGGCACGAGGCAGTCACCGCGGCCCTTGCCACGGCAGTGACGCTGAAGCAGTACAGCTGACACTGAAGCGGTACAGCTGACACTGGGTCAGCAGGCGTTGAAGGGGATGTGGGTGTGTCTTCACTCACATCCCCTTCGTCATGCAACGCCCCAACAAGCGGTGCCAGCCCCTAAGCAAGTAGTCTGTAGGGCGTGAAGAATTTCGAGACGCTGTTCGCAGAACTGAGTGAGAAAGCAGCGACCCGCCCGGCAGGCTCGCGTACGGTTGCCGAACTGGACTCCGGAATCCATGGCATCGGTAAGAAAGTGGTCGAAGAGGCCGCCGAAGTCTGGATGGCCGCCGAGTACGAATCCGATGACGCCGCTGCCGAGGAAATCTCCCAGTTGCTGTACCACCTGCAGGTCCTCATGCTCGCCAAGGGCCTCAGCCTGGAAGACGTTTACAAGCATCTCTAGCCACGCCACTCCGTCTTCAATAAGCGGAGCCAGCTGCGTGGCCGAAGTGCCTGAAAACCTCCATTCCAAACAGAAAGTCTCCCCATGCTCCGTGTAGCAGTCCCCAACAAGGGATCCCTGTCAGAAGCCGCCTCTGCAATGTTGTCCGAGGCCGGCTACCGCCAGCGCCGCGACACCCGCGAACTGGTCATGGTCGATCCCGACAATGACATTGAGTTCTTCTTCCTGCGCCCCCGCGACATCGCGGTGTATGTGGGCCAGGGAACCCTGGACGTCGGAATCACCGGACGCGACCTCCTGCTGGACGCAAAGGTGGAAGCCGAAGAACTGCTTCCCTTGGGCTTTGCCCCTTCTACCTTCCGTTTCGCCGGCCCCGTAGGTGACTTCACCGGCGTCGAACAGCTCGAAGGCAAGCGCCTCGCCACCAGCTACGACGGGCTCCTGCGCGATTACCTCGCGGATCGGGGCGTGAACGCCAAGGTGGTCCGGCTGGACGGCGCCGTCGAGTCATCAGTGCGACTCGGCGTCGCGGACGCCATCGCCGATGTCGTGGAGACGGGCAACACCCTCAAGGCAGCCGGAATGGAAATCTTCGGCGATCCCATTCTTAAGTCCGAGGCCGTGCTGATCAAGCGCACAGGTCCCGGTGGTGCCGCGAATGGCACGGCCAAGGAAATCGACGTCCTCATCCGTCGCCTGCAGGGCGTCCTTGTGGCGCGGCAGTACGTGCTGATGGATTACGACATCCGCAAGGACCTGGTGGAGGACGCTGCTGCGCTCACCCCCGGCCTTGAATCGCCCACCGTCTCCCCGCTGCGGGATTCGGAATGGGTGGCCGTGCGTTCCATGGTCCCCAAGAAGGAAACCAACCGCATCATGGATGAGCTGTACGATCTTGGCGCCCGCGCCATCCTGGTCAGCAGCATCCACGCCTGCCGTATCTGACCGGATCGCCTGAGCAGCGAACCGCAGAATTCCTGAGCAGCGCACAGCAGAATTAAGGAGCAGCACATGGCTGTAGCCGTACGCGTCATTCCTTGCCTGGACGTCGATGCCGGCCGCGTGGTCAAAGGCGTCAACTTCGAGGGCCTGAGGGACGCCGGAGACCCAGTGGAACTTGCCCACCGCTACGACAATGGCGGTGCGGATGAACTGACGTTCCTGGATGTCACAGCATCATCGGGCAACCGTGAAACCACGTTCGATGTTGTTCGCCGCACGGCCGAGGAAGTCTTTATCCCTCTGACCGTGGGTGGCGGCGTCCGGGGCGTGGCGGAGGTCGATAAGCTCCTGCGCTTCGGCGCTGACAAGGCATCGATCAACACCGCCGCTGTGGCCCGGCCTGAGGTCATCGATGAAATCACGCGCCACTTCGGCTCCCAGGTCCTGGTGCTCTCCGTGGATGCACGCCGAACCCGCGAAGGCGACGCCCCGACGTCGTCCGGTTTTGAAGTCACCACCCACGGTGGCAGGACCGGGACGGGAATCGACGCCATCGCCTGGGCCAAGGAAGCCGCGGACCGGGGTGTGGGAGAAATCCTGCTGAACTCGATCGACGCGGACGGTACCAAGGACGGATTCGACCTTGAACTGATCCGCCTTGTCCGCGGGGCCGTCAACATTCCCATCATCGCCTCCGGTGGTGCCGGTAAGCCTGAGCATTTCCCTCCAGCCGTGGAAGCCGGAGCCGATGCCGTGCTGGCAGCTTCGGTGTTCCACTTCGGTCCGGATGACATGATCGCCCAAGTCAAAGCGGCTATTCGCGAGGCTGGCTTCGAAGTCCGGTAGCTCCGCCAAAAGCAACGCGGGGTCACTTAGGGCCCATCACCGCACGGATGATGGGCCGTAAGTGACTGTGAGGATTGGGGTGGCTGGTCTGGGACTGGCTGGCAGAGTGGTAGTAGTCGTTCTGCCTCGCGGGTGTGACTCTGTAAGTGACTGGCCCTGTAGAGGGTGCCTTTGAGTGGGATCTGTCCGTCCGCGGGGTGGAGCGGCCGGTACCGCCCGGCCCACCTCGGTAACTTGATCAGAAGGTTGTCCGCCCTCAGGCGTGACTCGTCACAGTGTTGTTCCGAAGTGACCTCTACCCGGGACCGGTACCGGCCGTTTTACGGCCCTGACCACATCCGCGAATAGAGGAAGACGCCAGAACCGCCATGACTATCGTCGCGCATTCCCGTCCTTTTGTCGTCGGCGTCGACACGCACGCCAAAAACCATGTCTACGCCATCATCACCGCAGGCACCGGTGAATTGATTGCCACCCGGGCCTTCCCGACCACCGGGGCAGGCATCAACCGTGCCATCGCCTGGGTCGCGCGCCACACCGGCGCTGACCTGGCTGCCTTATGGGTCGTTGAAGGAGCCGCGTCCTACGGCGCCCTGTTGGCCGGCGCGGTCGGCGCCGCCGGCTACGAGGTCGCCGAAGCCGCGCGCATGGATGCACGTCAGGGAACCGGTAAATCCGATCCGCTCGACGCGCACCGGATCGCCGCAGCCGTTCTGCCCTTGGATGAGCAGCAGCTGCGCCAGCCACGGCTGAACGAAGGGGTCCGCGCCGCCTTGCGGGTCCTGGTCTGCGCACGGGAAGCCATGACCACCGACCGTACCCGGGCGGTCAACGCCTTGACCGCCCTCCTGCGCGTAAACGACCTCGGCCTGGATGCCCGCAAACCCCTGACCGGAGCACAGATCGCCGAGGCGTCCCGGTGGCGTTCCCGGGAGGAACCACTGGCACTGACCGTCGCCCGGTCCGAAGGGGTCCGGCTAGCCAAACGCATCAGCGAGCTCGACGCGGACATCAAAACCAACAACCGCCAAATCACAGAACTGGTCCAAATAAGCGAAGCCGCCCCGCTCCTGCAGGAACCAGGCTTCGGTCCCGTCACTGCCGCCATCTGCCTTACCGCCTGGTCCCACCACGGACGGATCCGCTCAGAAGCAGCCTTCGCGTCCCTAGCCGGGGTCAACCCGATTCCGGCGTCCTCCGGCAACACCGTCCGGCACAGACTCAACCGCGGCGGCGACAGAACCCTGAACAAAGCCCTGCACATGGTCGCCCTGAGCAGAATGACCTTCGACCCGGCCACCATCGGATACGTCCACAAACGACAAGCCGAAGGACGAACCAAAAAGGAGATCCGCCGGTGCGTGAAACGCTATCTCGCCCGACGGACCTACCGAACCCTTAACGCCACAAACACGGACCCACGCCACCCTTGACAACCATAGAAGGATCCCCGCGTTGGGTGGTTTAAAGGCCGATGTCTGCGGTTTGCAGAAGCGCGACGGCGTCCGGCTGGCCTTCGAAGGTGACGAGGGCTTGGCTTGTGCGCCCGTGGGCATGCATCAGCAGCTCGCCGGGCTCGCCGACAATCGCTACCGACACTGGAGCGCGTTTGGCCACGTGCCGGGGACCCGAAGGCCGTACCAGAACGATGCCGAGGTCCACGCCGCGGTAAAGAAAAGCCGCCCGCTTGATCAGTTCATCCCACAATGCATCCGAGTACGCTTCGTCAAGGGCCCGGGGCGCCCAACGGTCGCCTGCGCGGCGGATGTCCTCGGTGTGGACAAAATATTCAATGAGATTCGACGTTTCGTCCAGCGCCTTGATCTTCAAAGGGGAAAGGGCTGGGGGACCTGCGCGGAACGTTTTGACGAGTTCCGCGTAGTCGTCAGTGGTCTTGAGCTTGGCGGCAAGTTTGGCCGTCGCTTTGTCCGAAGCCTTGCCGAGGCTGGGGATCAGGAGGCCAATGCCCACGGCCGCTTTGCGCTCGCGCAGGTAAAGGTGCGCCGCAAGATCCCGGGTGAGCCACCCTTGGCAGAGCGTGGGGGAGTCAGGTCCGGCCGCCAGCAGGGTTTCGGCCAGTACTTCTCGGGAAGGATCGACGAAATGCATCACTTGTGAAACTAGCACGATCAGGGCAAGGTTGCGCAGTGGAACCGCCGCAGAATACGGCTCCCATCAAAGGCACTAGACTTGATCTGATGTCAGAGCAGTCCGCCCCCAGTCCATCTCCCGCCGTGGAGCTCTCCAGCGACCCCGCGGACACCCTGCCGCAGGAGATCGCCAGTGCCCTTAAACGCGACTCCGCAGGCCTTGTAGCCGCCATCATCCAGCAGCACGATACCCACGAGGTCCTCATGCTGGGCTGGATGGATGACGAGGCACTCCGCCGCACCATGACCACGGGACGAGTGACCTTCTACTCGCGTTCCCGCCAGGAATACTGGCGTAAGGGCGACACTTCCGGGCACGTACAGTTCGTGAAGTCAGTCGCCCTTGACTGCGACGGCGATGCCCTCCTGGTCCGTGTGGACCAGATCGGCGCAGCCTGCCACACCGGTACCCGGACCTGCTTCGACGGGCGCGACCTTTCGGTCGTAACGGGCCACCGCGATTAAGGCATCCCCTAGTTTCCCTGACGCACCACCTAAGACCAAAGGCGGAGAACAATAGCCATGCAGGACCTTGGAATCATCAGCCCGGGCCTGGAAGAGTTCCGCGAACTCGCCGTCCACAGCCGTGTCATCCCTGTCCGACTCAAAGTCCTGGCCGACGCCGAGACCCCCATCGGCCTGTACCGTAAGCTCGCCAAGGGCCAGCCCGGAACGTTCCTCCTTGAGTCGGCAGCCGTAGGCGGGGCCTGGTCGCGCTATTCCTTCATTGGTGCGAAGTCCCGCGCCACGCTGACCACCAAGGATGGCCAGACACACTGGATCGGTGAGCCACCAGTCGGCGTGCCCGTGGCTGGCAATCCGGTGGAAGCAGTCCGTGACACCATCGCCGCCCTGCAAACAGATCGTTTTGAAGGGCTGCCGCCCTTTACTTCCGGCCTCGTCGGTTTCCTGGGCTGGGAAGCCGTGCGCCATTGGGAGAAGCTGACGGCACCGCCGGAAGACGACCTCCAACTGCCTGAGATGGCCCTGAACCTTGTCACCGACATGGCAGTGCACGACAATGTGGACGGTACTGTCCTCCTGATTGCCAACGCGATCAACTTCGACAACAGTTCCGAGCGTGTGGATGACGCCTGGCACGACGCCGTGGCGCGGGTTAAAGCGCTGCTGGACCAGGTCAGTACACCTGTTGCCCAGCCGGTCTCGGTGCTGGAGCCGGCCGCACTGGATTTTGCGTCGAGCGTGCAGGAACGCTGGGATGAGGCCAAGTACCTGGAAGCCATCGATCGCGGCAAGGAGGCGATAGTCGATGGCGAGGTCTTCCAGGTAGTTATTTCGCGCCGCTTCGAAATGGAGTGCAAGGCAGACCCCCTGGACGTTTACCGCGTGCTGCGCAACACCAACCCGAGCCCGTACATGTACATCTTCAGCCTCGAAGATGCGGACGGCCGCGAGTACTCGATCGTGGGTTCCTCGCCGGAAGCGCTGGTGACGGTAACGGGTGGGGAAGTCATTACGCACCCCATCGCGGGATCGCGTCCCCGTGGCAAGACTGTTGAAGCTGACAAAGCCCTGGCCACGGAACTGTTGGCCGACCAGAAGGAACGGGCCGAGCACCTCATGCTGGTTGACCTTTCACGCAACGACCTCTCCAAGGTGTGCGTGGCCGGAACGGTTGACGTCACCCAGTTCATGGAGGTGGAGCGGTTCAGCCACATCATGCACTTGGTGTCCACCGTGGTGGGAGAGTTGGCTCCGGATGCCAAAGCCTACGACGTCCTGAAGGCAACGTTCCCCGCGGGTACCCTTTCCGGTGCCCCGAAACCTCGGGCCTTGCGTCTCCTGGACGAACTCGAACCCCACCGCCGTGGTATCTACGGTGGCGTCGTGGGCTACTTGGACTTTGCCGGTGACATGGACATGGCGATTGCCATCCGTTCTGCGTTGCTGCGGGAAGGCCGTGCCTACGTGCAGGCCGGAGGCGGGATTGTTGCTGACTCACACAAGCCGTCGGAAGCACTTGAAACCGTGAACAAAGCCGCCGCGCCGCTTCGGGCCGTGCACACGGCCGGTTCACTGCAGAACATTTCCGCCGAGACGGTGCCGGATGCAGGAATCCTCGACGGCGGGACCCCCGCCTCATGACCGCTGAAGCACCGGGACCCAAAGCAACCACACCGCCGCGCTGGGCACGGAAGTCAACGCTTGTTCTGGCCACGGCGCTCCTGGCACTCGCCGTCTTTGGAACCACCACCCAGACCTGGATCGAGGTACGTCTTGATCCCACGGCTGCCTCCAACAGCGACCTCCACGTTCAGGGCAGCAAGGCAGCCACGGCCGTTACTGCACTGGCACTTGTAGCGCTTGCCGGTGGGTTGGCGGCTTCCATCGCAGGACGGATCGCCCGCTGGATCATCGGGGGCCTCCTTGGCCTGTCCGCTGCCGGGATAATCCTGGCAGCCGCCACGGTCCTGTCCGATCCCCTCGGCGCAGCCCAGGGTTCCATCGCTGCGGCAACCGGCATCTCGGGAGGTCAGGCGAGCGTGGCCACAACGGTCTTCCCAGTCCTGGCAATCGTGGCCGGTGCCTTGCTCGCCGTCTGTGCGGTGGTCTTGCCGCTGGCGGGACGGCATTGGAAAACCCGGACCAAGTACGACGCCGCTGCCGTCAAGGAACGCGGTAGCGGACCAGTGGACGAGATCGACAGTTGGGACAGTCTTTCCCGGGGTGAAGACCCAACCTAGGCCGTCCAGCAATCTTTCGGGCCGGTCTGGCGCAATATGAGCGCCGGCGCCGGTCCTGACGTCGGACGATGTCCCGGCCGCCGTCAATAAATGGCAGAATGTAAGCAGTATTCATCCTGAGGAGATTCCACATGAGCAAAACCACAGTGTCCGCAAACCAAGCTACCTCCACCATGGCCAGCCACGCTGATGCCATCGGCCACGGTAACAGCCCGGCTGCCTGGACCTGCGTGATTGTGATGCTGGTCGGCGCCCTGATTTCCTCCATTGCTTTCGTCATCGCCAGCACCCCCATCTTCATCGGTGGCGTTGTGGTCATGGTGGCCGGCCTCATCGTAGGTTGGGCCATGCGTAAGGCCGGCTACGGAGTGGGTGGCAGCAAGCTGCAGAACAACGGCCACTAATCGTGACCGTTCTTGACGACATCATCGTCGGTGTCAAGGAGGACATGGAGGCCCGCCGTCGGCTTGTGTCCTTCGTTGAGCTGAAGGACCGCGTTGCAGGCGCAGCGCCCGCGCGCGACGCTTGGGCCGCCTTGGGTGGTCCCTCCTCGAATCGTGACGATCTCAAGGTCATCGCTGAAATCAAGCGTCGTAGCCCCTCCAAGGGCGACCTCGCACCAATCGACGATCCCGCGTCCCTCGCGGTGCAGTACGCAGATGGCGGAGCTTCGGTCATCAGCGTCCTTACCGAAAAACGACGTTTCGGCGGATCGCTGGCAGATCTCGATGCCGTACGTGCCGCCGTCGATATTCCCTTGCTGCGCAAGGACTTCACGGTGGACGAGTACCAGATCTGGGAAGCCCGCGCCCATGGTGCGGATCTCATTCTGCTGATCGTTGCTGCCTTGTCTGATTCGGAACTGGCTGACTTCAGCGCCCTCAGCCATGAGCTTGGCATGAACGTGCTGGTGGAGACGCACACCGAAGAGGAGATTGAGCGCGCCGTTGCAGCGCAAGCCAAGATCATCGGCGTCAACGTCCGTAACCTGAAGACGCTCGACGTCGACCGCTCAGTTTTCGGTTCACTGGCCGGTTTGATTCCGGCTGAGGCAGTGATTGTTGCGGAGTCGGGCGTGCGGACGGCTGAGGACGTCACGCACTATGCCGCGAGCGGCGCCAACGCCATTTTGGTGGGGGAGGCGCTGGTCAGCGACTCAACCCCGCGCGAACGCATCACCGAATTCAAGGCAGCTGGAGCTGCCGCCATCGCCGTCAGGAACTGAGGCAGTACCTGAAGCAAGGCGACAGCCATGAGGCAGCCCTGGCATTTGCCTGCGGCTGCCTTGTGGCACGTGGAACTACCCGATGAACTAACTGGAACAGGACGGTGAGACTGATGGTGGACGCGCCAACAGCCAGCTCGGAAGAGAATGCGGCCGACGCATTCCTGCAAGGTGGCCATTCGCTGCGCAACGCAAGCGGGCCGTACTTCGGTAATTACGGTGGCCGTTGGATGCCCGAGTCACTTATCGCCGCACTCGACGAAGTCCAGGACACGTTCGAGAAAGCCAAGGCCGATCCCGATTTCCTCGCGGAGTTGAAGGACCTCAACAAGAACTACTCCGGACGTCCGTCGCTGCTGACAGAGGCCAAGCGCTTCTCCAAGCATGCTGGCGGCGCGAGGATATTCCTCAAGCGTGAAGACCTCAACCACACCGGTTCCCACAAGATCAACAACGTCCTGGGGCAAGCGCTCCTGGCCAAGCGCATGGGCAAGACGCGGGTTATTGCGGAAACCGGCGCAGGCCAGCACGGCGTTGCCAGTGCCACCGCAGCAGCGCTTCTGGGCCTCGATTGTGTTGTCTATATGGGTGCCGAGGACTGTCGCCGCCAGGCTTTGAACGTTGCCCGCATGCAACTGCTCGGGGCTACTGTTGTTCCCGTCACCAACGGTTCGCAGACACTCAAGGACGCCATCAACGACGCCCTCCGGGATTGGGTTTCCAACGTGGAGACCACCCACTACCTGCTGGGTACGGCTGCCGGAGCACACCCGTTCCCTGCCATGGTCCGCTTCTTCCACGAAGTGATTGGCGAGGAAGCCCGCGCCCAGATCCTGGACCAGACCGGGAAGCTGCCCGACGCCATCTGTGCATGCATTGGTGGTGGATCCAATGCCATCGGCCTGTTCCACAGCTTCCTGGACGACGCTTCCGTGAAGATCTACGGCTTTGAAGCCGGCGGCGACGGCGTTGAGACCGGGCGTCACGCCGCAGCAATCTCCCTGGGACGTCCCGGTGTGCTGCATGGTGCCCGTTCCTACCTGATGCAGGATGAAGACGGCCAGACCATCGAATCCCACTCGATCTCCGCGGGACTGGACTACCCCAGTGTGGGACCGGAGCACTCGTACCTGGCGGACATCGGACGCGTGACGTACGAGCCCATCACTGACACTGAAGCGATGGACGCCTTCAGCCTCCTGTGCCGGACCGAGGGCATCATCCCCGCTATCGAGTCCGCGCACGCGCTTGCCGGTGCCATCAAGGTGGGCAAGCGCCTCACCGAGGGCAAAGAGGATCCCTCGGAGATCTCCGTGATCGTGAACCTGTCTGGTCGCGGGGACAAGGACGTGGAAACGGCAGCCGCCTGGTTCAACATGTTGGACGAAGAAGGTCACGTCAAGGGCACCACGCTGTCCACCCGTAAGCCCAAAGGTCCTGCAGAGCGCACCTCCGAAGCAGCCGTGGACGTAACCGAGGACCAGAACTGATGACTGAACAATTCGCCAGCAAATCCGCTGCCGCCATCGACCGTGCCAAGGCCGAGGGCCGGGCAGCCCTTGTCGGATACCTTCCGGCGGGCTACCCCACGGTCCAGGACAGCATCGATGCAGGCATTGCCCTGGCACGGAACGGTGCGGACCTCATCGAGATCGGTATTCCCTACTCCGATCCCGTGATGGACGGACCTGTCATCCAGGCTGCCACTACGGAAGCAATCAACAACGGTTTCCGGGTGGCCAATGTCTTCGACGTCGTTGCAGGGATCACTGCCGCTACTGACGCCGCCGTGTTGGTCATGACTTACTGGAACCCCGTCATGCGCATGGGCGTGGATGAGTTCTCCCGCCGCCTCGCTGAATCCGGGGGAGCAGGCCTTATTACCCCGGACCTCATTCCGGATGAAGCCAGTGAGTGGTTCGAGGCTTCGGACAAGTACGGACTGGACAGGGTCTTCCTGGTGGCCCCGTCATCCACGCCCGAACGCCTGGATATGACTGTCAAGGCCAGCCGGGGCTTCGTATATGCCGTCTCCATCATGGGCGTGACCGGCACACGCCAGTCCGTCAGCAGCACCGCCGAAGACGTCGTGGCACGTGCCCACGCTGCAGGTGCTGAACGGGTTTGCGTCGGCCTTGGTGTTTCCAATCCGGATCATGTCCGCGAGATAGCTGAGTATGCGGACGGCGTGATCGTCGGCACCGCTCTCGTGGCGGCCCTCCGCGACGGCGGCGTTGACGCCGTCGGCCAACTCACCAAGAACCTCAGCGCCGGCTTGGGCCGCGCAGCTGCAGACGCCTAGGAAAAAGGAAACAGCGAAGCCCAATGCAGACCGTCCTCCACGCAGCGGCAATGGTTCCACTGAGCATCCCGAGCCCATCGTGGTCCGGTTTCGACATTCCACTGCCGTGGGGGACGCTGCGTATCCACGCTTACGCCCTCTGCATCCTGGCGGGCATCATCATCGGCCTGTGGCTGACGTCTGCCCGATGGAAGCGCCGTGGAGCCCCCGAGGGTAGCCTGTGGGACATCGCCATTTGGGCGATTCCTTTCGGCATCATCGGGGGCCGCCTCTACCACGTGTTTTCGTCCCCGGATGCGTACTTTGGCCCTGGGTTCGACGGCACGGGTGACCTCTCCCTGATTCCCCAGATACAGCGAGGCGGCCTAGGTATTTGGGGTGCCGTGCTGCTGGGTGCTGTGGGCGCCTGGATCGGGTGCCGACGGGCAGGCGTCAAGCTCACGGCCTTCCTGGATGCCGCGGCTCCCGGTCTGCTGCTTGCCCAGGCGATCGGCCGTTGGGGCAACTGGTTCAACCAGGAACTGTTCGGCGCCCCCACCACGTTGCCGTGGGGACTCCAGATTGACCCTGCCAACGCCAACTTCCCAGCGGGCATGCCCGCTGACACTCTCTTCCATCCGACGTTCCTTTATGAATTCCTGTGGAACATCCTGGGCGTTGCCATACTTCTTCTGCTGGACCGGAAGTTCCGCTTCCGCCGCGGGCGCCTGTTCTGGCTCTACGCGATGTATTACACGCTTGGCCGCGTGTGGATCGAAGCCCTCAGGATCGACGATGCCGAGCAAATAGGCCTCTTCGGGATCACCACCAGGCTGAATGTATGGACCAGCATCTTCGTCTTTGTTGCGGCGCTGGTCATCTTCGTTGTTCTCGGCAGGGGAGGGCGTCCACAGCCGGACACCCCTTATTTGCCGGGCCGGGAACCTGACGCGACGCCCGCCAAAGATGAGGCATCCGTGACGAGCGTCACCAGTCATGATGTGGACCCATCTGTCTCAGATAGTGGTTCCCGTGGTAATCTCCCAGATAACCAAAGCGATCCGGGCCACGTTGACGAGCCGCAGGATGCAGCAGGAGATTCCGCAAAGGACACGCCGTCCAAGGCGGAATCGGAATCTGCTGCGACTGCCGCAAGGAAGGCCCCCGGATCCTCGCTGGAAGCTGACGACACCAAGTAGTCGCTTTCGGCAAAGGGGCAACAGAGTCACCGCTCGTAGGGCCCAGTCCACAGCGTCGTGGCACCCCGGAAACCGGATCGCAGCATACCGATGTTCACTGGTCAAGCCGGGGCCAGCGGTCTGCGTAACTGTTAGTTGCGCTTGATTGGCTGGCCTACAATTCCAATAACTAGCGCTTTGTTGTGCCCATCACAAGGGCATGCAAGGTGGGGCCAACGTTGTCCCTTCCATACGCACGATCACGAGGAAGGACGTCTCCCATGACCCATCTTCATAACCCCGGTTGGTCCGAAAATATCGAACCGCAGGGTGCCATGTCTCCATTCAAGCGCTTTGCTGCGCTTCCGGAGGCCCGGGGTCTTTACAACCCGGACAAGGAGAAGGACGCCTGCGGCCTGGCAATTATTGCCACGCTCCGCGGGGAACCGGGATACGACATCGTGGAAGCGGCTCTGACTGCCCTCCGCAATCTCGAACACCGCGGCGCCGTGGGCGCCGATGAAGGTACTGGCGACGGTGCGGGCTTGCTGATGCAGGTTCCGGACGAGTTCTTCCGGGCCGTCACCGAATTCGAATTGCCCGCCCCGGGACAGTACGTGGTGGGCACCGCCTTCCTTCCTGCTGAATCGCGCGAAGCAGCGACGGCCAAGGCCGGGATCGAGGCACTGGCAGCGGACGAGGGCCTCACGGTCCTTGGCTGGCGCGAAGTGCCCGTGGTCGCAGACCTCGTGGGTGCCATGGCACGGGCATGCATGCCGTACTTCTCGCAGCCCTTCTTTGCATCCGCTACCGGCGAGCAGCTTGAGCGCAATGAACTTGACTCCCGCGCCTGGCGAATCCGCAAGCGCGCCCAGAACAAGTACGGCGTGTACTTCCCGTCGCTCTCCTCGCGCACCATTGTGTACAAGGGCATGCTGACGACGGCCCAGTTGGAGCCGTTCTACCCGGACCTTTCGGACAAGCGCTTCAAGACGAAGCTGGCCATTGTCCACTCACGCTTTTCCACGAACACGTTCCCCTCGTGGCCCTTGGCGCAGCCGTTCCGCACCATCGCCCACAACGGTGAAATCAACACAGTCAAGGGCAACCGCAACTGGATGCGTGCACGTCAGTCGCAGTTGGCCAGCCCGCTGCTCGGCGACACCCCTGAAGAGCTGTACCCGATCTGCACCCCGGGTGCCTCGGACTCCGCCTCCTTCGATGAAGTAGCCGAGCTCCTTTGGCTCTCCGGCCGGCCGATCACGCACTCGATCATGATGATGATCCCTGAGGCGTGGGAGAACCACGCCACCATGGATCCTGCACGCCGCGCCTTCTACGAGTACCACTCGCTGCTCATGGAGCCGTGGGATGGTCCCGCCGCCGTCTCCTTCACTGACGGCAACCTCGTTGGCGCAACGCTGGACCGCAATGGCCTGCGCCCGGGACGCTACTGGATCACCGAAGACGGCCTGATCGTCTTTGCCTCGGAAGTGGGCGTCATCGAGGTGGAGCCTTCCAACGTGGTCAAGAAGGGTCGCGTCGCCCCGGGCAAGATGTTCCTGGTGGACACCGAAGCCGGACGCATCATCGACGACGCCGAGGTCAAGGCCGAGGTCGCAGCAGCCAACCCGTGGGCCGAATGGCTCAAGGACAACCTGATCGACATCAACGAGCTCCCCGAGCGTGAGCACGTACGCCACACCGCTGCATCGGTGAACATCCGCCAGCGGACCTTCGGCTACACCACCGAAGAACTGAAGATCCTGCTCGGCCCCATGGCCCGTACGGGCGCCGAGCCCTTGGGTGCCATGGGTTCCGATACCCCGGTTGCGGTGCTGTCCAAGCGTCCGCGCCTGCTGTTCGACTACTTCGTGCAGTCCTTCGCCCAGGTCACCAACCCGCCGCTGGACGCAATCCGCGAAGAGCTGGTGACGTCGCTGAAGTGCGCCATCGGACCCAACGGCAACCTCTTGGATGGCAAGCAGGTCCGCCAGCCGCAGATCTCCCTGCCGTTCCCCGTGATCAACAACGATCAACTCGCCAAGATCTCGAACATCGAAAACGCCGACGGCGACCGCATCGCCATGAAGGTACGCGGCCTTTACCGCCCGGAGGGTGGGGAAGCGGCACTGCGTGCCCGCCTGACAGAGATCTGCGAGCAGGTTTCCGGCGCGATCAACCGTGGCGTGCAGTACGTTGTGTTGTCCGACCGTGACTCGAACGCGCAATGGGCACCCATTCCGTCGCTCCTGCTGGTCAGCGCCGTCCACCACCACTTGCTCCGCAGTGCCAACCGCACCAAGACGGCACTCGTGGTTGAGGCCGGCGACGTCCGCGAGACTCACCATGTTGCCGTGCTCATTGGCTATGGCGCATCCGCAGTGAACCCCTACCTCGCCATGGAATCGGTGGAACAGCTGATCTCCAACGGCGACGTTGAGGGCGTGACTCCGGAAGACGGCGTTTATAACCTCATCAAGGGCCTCGGTAAGGGTGTCCTGAAGATCATGTCCAAGATGGGCATCTCCACTGTTGCTTCCTACACCGGCGCCCAGACTTTCGAGGCACTGGGCCTTTCGCAGGAACTCGTTGACGAATTCTTCTCGGGTACGCACTCCCAACTGGGTGGCGTGGGCCTGGACGTTATTGCGGCGGAAGTTTCGGCACGGCACCAGATGGCGTACCCCGAGGGCGGCATCGAGCACCCGCACCGCCCGCTCCTGGGTGGCGGCGAATACCAGTGGCGCCGTAACGGTGAACCGCACCTCTTCAACCCGGAGACTGTGTTCCGCCTGCAGCACGCTACCCGTGAGCGTCGCTATGACATCTTCAAGGCCTACACCAAGGGCGTTGACGACCAGTCCGAGAATTTGATGACCCTGCGTGGGTTGCTGAAGTTCAAGAGCGACGTCCGTCCGGCCGTGCCGCTCGAGGAAGTGGAGCCCGTCTCCAGCATCGTCAAGCGTTTCTCCACTGGCGCCATGAGCTACGGCTCCATCTCCAAGGAAGCCCACGAGACACTTGCCATCGCCATGAACCGTTTGGGCGCAAAGTCCAATACGGGTGAAGGTGGCGAAGACGTTGACCGCCTGCTGGATCCGGAGCGCCGCTCTGCCATCAAGCAGATCGCTTCCGGCCGCTTCGGTGTCACCAGCCTCTACCTGACCAACGCTGACGACATCCAGATCAAGATGGCCCAGGGCGCCAAGCCCGGCGAGGGTGGCCAGCTGATGGCCCAGAAGGTCTACCCATGGGTAGCCCGGACCCGCCACTCCACGCCCGGCGTCGGACTCATTTCCCCGCCCCCGCACCATGACATCTACTCGATCGAAGACCTCGCGCAGCTCATCTACGATGCCAAGCGTGCCAACCCTTCGGCCCGGGTACATGTGAAGCTGGTTTCGGAAGTCGGGATCGGCACCGTGGCCTCCGGCGTGACCAAGGCGAAGGCCGACGTCGTGCTTGTTTCAGGTCACGACGGCGGTACCGGCGCCTCGCCGCTGAACTCGCTGAAGCACGCAGGCGTGCCGTGGGAACTTGGCCTGGCCGAGACCCAGCAAACGCTCATGCTCAACGGACTCCGCGACCGCGTGGTGGTTCAGGTGGACGGCCAGCTCAAGACCGGCCGTGACGTGGTCATTGCCGCCCTGCTGGGTGGCGAAGAGTACGGTTTCGCAACGGCTCCGCTGGTTGTCTCCGGCTGCATCATGATGCGCGTTTGCCACCTGGACACCTGCCCCGTTGGTGTTGCCACCCAGAACCCGGAACTGCGTTCGCGGTTCAACGGCAAACCGGAGTTCGTGGTCAACTTCTTCGAGTTCCTCGCAGAAGAAGTCCGTGAAATCCTGGCAGAGCTCGGGTTCCGCAGCCTCGAAGAGGCGATCGGCCACGCCGAGGTACTGGACACCCGCGAAGCGATCGACCATTGGAAGGCCGAGGGCCTGGACCTGGATCCGATCCTGCATGGCCTTGAGTTTGACGACGACGTGCCGCTGCGCAACATGACCACCCAGAACCACGAGCTGGACAAGCACTTCGACCAGCGGCTCATCACCATGGCCGCCGAAGCGCTCAGCGACCGCATGCCCGTCAAGATCACGCTGGACGTCATCAACACGGACCGTTCCGTGGGCACGATGCTCGGCCATGTGGTGACCAAGACGTTCGGCACCGACGTGCTCGCGACGGACACGATCGACATCACGCTCAACGGCACCGCCGGCCAGTCACTTGGTGCCTTCCTGCCTGCCGGCATCACGCTGCGCATGTACGGAGACTCCAACGACTACGTTGGCAAGGGCCTCTCTGGCGGACGCATCATTGTCCGCCCGGACCGTACCAATGTGTTCCAGGCCGAGCGCAACGTCATTGCCGGTAACGTCATCGGTTACGGTGCAACGAGCGGCGAGATGTTCCTCCGTGGCCAGGTTGGTGAACGCTTCCTGGTGCGTAACTCGGGTGCGACCGCCGTCGTCGAAGGTATCGGCGATCACGGATGCGAGTACATGACCGGTGGCCAAACCCTGATCATTGGCCGTACCGGACGCAACTTCGGTGCCGGCATGTCCGGAGGCACCGCTTACGTGCTGGACCTGCAGCATGAGCGCGTCAACAAGGATGCGCTGGACTCCGGCGAACTTCAGCTCCTGGAGCTGGACGCCGAGGACCGCGACATCGTCCATGGCCTGCTCACCAAGCACGCCGAAGAAACCGAATCCGTCCTGGCCGGCCGTTTGCTCGAGAACTTCGACGACACCGCCGCCCGCATCACCAAAGTACTGCCACGCGACTACGCTGCAGTCCTGCAAACCCGTCTCGACGCCATCGAAGAGGGCCTTGACCCCGACGGCGAAGAAGTATGGTCTCGAATCCTGGAGGTAACCGGTGGCTGATCCACGCGGATTTCTGAAAGTCCGGCAGCGCGAGACGCAGCCACGCCGTCCCGTTCCGGTCCGCATCATGGACTGGAAGGAAGTGTACGAAGCCCAGGAAAAGGGCGTCCTGAAGAGCCAGGCCGGCCGCTGCATGGACTGTGGCGTGCCGTTCTGCCACCAGGGCTGCCCGCTGGGCAACCTCATTCCTGAATGGAACGACCTCGTGTGGCGGGACAAGGGCGAGGAAGCGATTGAGCGCCTCCACGCCACGAACAACTTCCCGGAGTTCACCGGCCGTCTGTGCCCGGCACCCTGCGAAGCGTCCTGCGTGCTTGGCATCAACCAGCCTGCTGTGACCATCAAGCAGGTTGAGGTTTCCATCATCGATGAAGCCTTCGACAACGACTGGGTCCACCCCCTTCCGCCGACGCGCCTCACAGGCAAGACGGTCGCCGTGGTGGGCTCCGGTCCTGCAGGTCTCGCAGTTGCCCAGCAGCTGACGCGCGTTGGTCACACAGTTGCCGTGTACGAACGCGACGACAAGATCGGCGGCCTGCTCCGCTACGGCATTCCCGACTTCAAGATGGAGAAGGACCAGGTTGACCGCCGCCTGGAGCAGATGAAGGCCGAAGGTACCCGCTTCCGCACCGGCGTCGCAGTCGGTACGGACGTTACTTGGGAACAGCTGCGCCGCCGTTACGACGCCGTGGTGATTGCTACCGGGGCCACAGTTCCGCGCGATCTGCCCATTCCGGGCCGTGACCTCGAAGGCGTTCATTTCGCCATGGACTACCTCGTTCCTTCCAACCGCGTCGTGGCGGGGGAGAGCCCCGAAAATCACATCGACGCCCGGGGCAAGCACGTGGTCATTCTCGGTGGCGGCGATACCGGTGCAGACTGCATCGGTACAGCGCACCGTCACCAGGCCGCCTCGGTCACGACGCTCGCGATCGGCAAGCAGCCGCCTCTCGAGCGCGCAGGCCACCAGCCCTGGCCGACGTTCCCCACACTCTTCGAGGTCGCCAGCGCCCACGAAGAAGGTGGCGAACGCACGTACCTGGCGTCCACCGTGGAATTTGTTGGCGAGAATGGCAAGCTCACCGGAGTCAAGGTTGCCGAGACGGAATTCGTGGATGGCAAGCGCCTCCCGAAGGCCGGCACCGAGCGGATCATTCCCGCCGACCTCGTCTTCCTGAGCCTGGGCTTCACCGGTGCTGAACCGGCCGGTATCACCGAGCAGGTCAGTGCAGAATTCGACGGTCGGGGCAACGTAGCCCGCGACGGCTACTACATGACGAACACCGAGGGTGTGTTTGTTGCCGGTGACGCCGGACGTGGCCAGTCCCTGATTGTGTGGGCCATTGCCGAAGGCCGTGCGTGCGCGGCGGCAGTGGACAAGTTCCTTATGGGAAGCACAATCCTTCCGGCACCGGTCGCCCCCACCGATCGGGCAATCGCGGTCTTATAGCGCCGGTAGGAATGATCTTTAACTCAATCAGCAGCACACTACTTAGGGTAGGTATATGAGACGCGCGAAAATTGTGGCAACTTTCGGCCCGGCAATCTCCAGCTACGACAACACTCTCGCAGTGTTGGAAGCCGGCGTTGACGTTGCCCGCATGAACATGAGCCACGGCGACTACTCCGTGCACGACAACACCTACGAGAATGTCCGCAAGGCTGCGGCGCAGCTGCACAAGCCCGTGGCCATCATGGCTGACCTCCAGGGTCCCAAGATCCGCCTTGGCCGTTTTGTCGACGGCCCGCATGAGCTGGCTGTCGGCGACACATTCACCATCACCACCGAAGATGTCCCCGGCACCAAGGACATCTGCTCCACCACCCTGAAGAGCCTCACCGAAGACGTCAACGTGGGCGACGCCCTCCTGATCGACGACGGCAAGGTTGCACTTCGCGCCATTGAGGTAGACGACGTCAAGGTTGTCGCCACCGTTACCGTCGGCGGCAAGGTGTCCAACAACAAGGGCATCAACCTGCCCGGTGTCGCCGTCAACGTCCCCGCTCTGAGCGAAAAGGACGAGGATGACCTCCGTTGGGCCCTCAAGCGTGGCGCGGACCTGGTTGCCTTGTCCTTCGTCCGTGACGCCTCGGACATCAAGCGCGTCCACGAGATCATGGACGAAGAAGGCCGCCGCGTTCCGGTGATCGCCAAGATCGAAAAGCCCCAGGCCGTGGACCAGCTTCACGAAATCATCGACGCGTTCGACGCCATCATGGTTGCCCGTGGCGACCTCGGTGTTGAGCTCCCGCTCGAAGAGGTGCCGATCGTCCAGAAGCGCGCCATTGAACTGGCACGCCGCTGGGCCAAGCCGGTCATCGTGGCAACGCAGGTCCTGGAATCCATGATCGACAACCCGCGTCCGACGCGTGCCGAGGCTTCTGACTGCGCAAACGCAGTTCTCGACGGTGCCGACGCAGTCATGCTGTCCGGCGAAACCTCCGTTGGCCAGTACCCCATCGAAACCGTCAAGGTCATGGCCCGGATCATCGAGTCCACCGAAGAACACGGCCTCGAGCGCGTCCCCCCGCTGGGCACCAAGCCCAAGACCCGTGGTGGCGCCATCACCCGTGCCGCCGTCGAAATCGCCGACCAGCTGGACGCAAAGTACATCTGTACCTTCACCCAGTCCGGTGACTCGGCACGCCGTTTGTCGCGCCTGCGTCCGGTCAAGCCGGTCTTCGCGTTCACGCCCGTTGAGCACGTATGGAACCAGTTGGCCCTCACCTGGGGTATCCAGCCGGTGCTGGTTCCCTCCGTGGGCCACACCGACGAAATGACCGCACAGGTGGACCGCAGCCTCCTGGACATGAAGATCGTCGATGAAGGCGACCTCGTTGTCATCGCTGCCGGTTCCCCTCCAGGACAGGCCGGTTCCACGAACTCGCTGAAGGTCCATAAGGTGGGCGACCTCGCCGATACGTCCAAGGTTGATGCTTCGCGCAAGGAACCTGTGGGTCCGTGGCCCGAAAAGAAGAGCAAGACCAGGGACTAAGTTCCTCGGTTTGAAAGCGGGCCCCGCCGTTTGGCGGGGCCCGCTTTGTTTTGGGTTGTTTCGTCACTTGGACGGGCACGACGGCGGCCGGTCACCCTTCGCGCTTGGGTGACCGGCCGCCGTCGTTTATTGCTTGGTGCTAGTTGACCTGGTTGATGATCGTTTCGGCAACTTCACGCATGCTCAGGCGACGGTCCATGGACGTCTTCTGGATCCAGCGGAAAGCTTCCGGCTCAGTCAGGCCCATCTTGGTGGTCAGGAGGCTCTTGGCGCGTTCTACGAGCTTGCGCGTGGCGAACTGCTCCTGAAGGTCTGAAACCTCGTTTTCGAGCGCCTTGATCTCCTCGTGGCGGGACAGAGCGATCTCAATGGCCGGGATGAGGTCAGCCGGCGTAAACGGCTTCACAACGTAGGCCATGGCACCGGCGTCGCGGGCACGCTCCACGAGTTCCTTCTGGCTGAAAGCAGTCAACAGGACAACGGGGGCGATGCGGGCCTTGACGATCTTCTCTGCCGCTGAGATGCCGTCCATAACGGGCATCTTCACATCCATGAGGACGAGGTCCGGCTTCAGCTCTTCGGCCAGCTGTACGGCCTTCTCGCCGTTATCTGCCTCGCCGACGACGTCGTACCCTTCGCCCTTCAGGATCTCGATGATGTCCAAGCGGATGAGGGTCTCATCCTCGGCTACGACAACGCGTCGGGCCGGCTGGGCTGCGGGTGTGGACTCCGTCTGTTCGGTCACGGGATCTCCTTGAAAAGGTTCGGCGGGTTCATGTCCATCTTAGTGTGGACCGCTGCGGCACATGATTTTGTTGCACTCGCGCGCCCGGTTCTTTGATTTAGCCTATCTGCATGTAGAGTAGTTTCGCGTGCTGGGAACGGATCGCGTTGCTCACAGAAATGAGGGCAGTCAGCGAGAATTAACTTCCCGGTAATCCGCGCCCGAGTGGCGGAATTGGCAGACGCGCCGCACTCAAAATGCGGTATCGAAAGGTGTGTGGGTTCGAGTCCCACCTCGGGCACGATGTTGTCGCAGGTCAGGGGCCTATATGGCCCCTGACTGTTGACAAAACCCCCAAATCTGTTGACACGGAACTAGCATTTTTGTGTGGCTAGTATCCGGAAACGCGTCAAAAAAGACGGCTCATCGTCGTTCATGGTGGTCTGGCGTGACCCCAAAATCCGGAAGCAACAGGGCATCACTGTCGACTCCGAGCACGAGGCCGAAACTCTGAAGCGGTTGCTCGATGCGAACGGTCAATCCTTCGAAATTGCGCAGCAGGCACTCCTCGACAATTCGAAGCGCATCCCGACCGTGGCTGACGTCATTCAGGAGCACATCGACCTTCTGGTTCGACCGTCCAGCGGCACTGTGAAGACGTATCAGACCATGCTGGATCTCCATGTGAAACTCGTCATCGGCCACGTCCCCGTCGACAAGCTCGACTACAGGATGATCGCCTACTGGGTGAAGTCGATGGTTGCCAAGGGACGCTCGCCGAAGACGATCAAGAACGTGCATGGCCTGATTTCTGCGTCGATGAACACGGCGGAGATGCTCGGCTACATCAACCGGAATCCGTGCAGGGGAGTCCAGTTGCCGAGCGTGGAGAAGGCCGAGGACGAGATGATGTTCCTCACCCATGCGGAGTTCGGTTTGATCATGGAGGGCATGGGGGAGCGGTATCGCGATTTCACGAACTTCCTCGTGATGACAGGAACACGGTTCGGGGAAGCCACGGCGTTGACTGTCGCTGATATTGACCTTCTCGGTAAACCGGCGACGGCGCGAATCAACAAGGCCTGGAAACGTGACGGGCGGAACCAGTTCTATATCGGGCCAACGAAGACAGGTGCCGGCAAACGAACGATCGGCCTGAACCCCGCGCTGGTGGACCTGCTGATTCCTTTGGTGGCAGGGCGTCCGAGCAAGGACCTGCTTTTCGCCACTCCCAAGGGGGAGCGAATCGTGCACAAGCTGTATTGGCACCACTACTGGGTACCTGCGGTGAAGGCTGCTCAGCTTCGCGGGCTCCGGAAGGAACCTCGCATTCACGACCTGCGGCATACGCATGCGTCGTGGTTGATCCAAGACGGGGTACCCATTTTTACGATTTCACGACGGCTGGGGCACGCTTCCATCAAGACTACGGAGCAGGTCTACGGGCATCTCATGCCGGAGGCGCTGCAGGTTGGTGCCGACGCGACGGAACGGCAGGTTGCGGCGTTTATGCGCTGAAGCCGCCCTGATCGCTCAGGAGACGAGACGGTTGCGAGCTCGTGTGCCGATGAGGCGGGTGCTGCTCGTACTGGCAGTGTGCGCCGAAGGTGACGGATGGGAATTAGGCAGGATCTCGCTGAGCCTGGCTATTTCTGCGATGTGTTCCGAGGTGAACACTATCTTGCCTTTGCCCCAGCAAGCGTGCGGGAAACGGCCTGCCGCCGCGCCATCACGCAGCCATCCTTCGCTGCAACGCATGAGAGCCGCAGCTTCAGCTGGTTCGAAGAACTCCAAGTCCATGTCGCTCCGATCTCGTCTTGTGCACCGGGAGTTCATTTCCATCCATGCGCGGAAGGACATGATGAGCATGCAAACGTTGGGTGACATCGCGCAGCTTGTCCGATGCCAGGCCTTACACTTCTCGCCTCGAGCAGGTCGAACAAAAGTAGCTTTGGAGCGTCAGCCGAGGCTCTCGCCTGGCTTCGCTGCTGATAGAGACAACCAGCAGTACGTGAAACGCGTATGGATTCTGGGAGGTGGCTTATAGGGAGAGTTGTTGCACTGGCCGCGTTGAATGGCGAGCAGTATGGCCATGTGAAAAGCTAGCTTCGTCGAAGGGGAGTTCAATCATGCAGGACAATGCTTTCACACAGGCCGAGGCTGCCGAGTTGCTGCAACAAATGGTGCAGGCGCCGGTCTCAACGACTCCACCTCAAGGCGGGGCCTGGGCAGACGTGGACGGTCCCTCGCTCTTGGCAGCGGCCAGCACTCTCCAGCTGATTCCCTCCAATGCCCATTTTTTGACCCGCCTGCAACGACTGGCTGCGGCCGCGGCCCGCCTTCCGGAAAATCCGAGGGCTCGACGGCTCTCGTCGTCACTGATCAAAAAGTTGCTGGCGGACCCTTTCGTGTCCGGTTCTAGCGTGCTTTCCCAGGAAGACCCATATGAGGGCATCTACGTTGCAGAGGTCCCCTATACCGGCGGTCCTCGGCTGGTCATCGAAGGGATCTCTGAGGGCGCAGGGGCACGCATCTCGGCAGCCTTGCTTGCGGCGCTAAGCGGTTCGGTCCAAGGCGTGTTCCCAGAGGGCTATCTTGTCCGCGTCAAGGCTCTGGCCAGGTGCGTCCTTGACCTCAGCCATAGCCTCTGCGTTTCGGTGGGCCTGGAGCGTGGGTCCATAACACTGGATCGTGGTCGCGGGGTGACCGTTCCAAGCGCAGACGGGCTTGCTGTTCTGTCGGAAAACGTTCGGTTCGAAGCGAACCGGCTGTGGGCTAGTCTGCCCGACCATGTGCGCGAGTACCTCGACGACATGCTCGTTCAGGATGCAGCAGATTTGCCTGCCTGGCGTCAGGGGGAAGTGATTGACGATGCCATTATTCTCAAGCCGCTGATCAGATCCGGAAGCACCCTCGTCCTTGCCTCACCGGGGCATCTGATGGCCTGCCTGAACCATCACATCATCAGTGAGAGCCATGAATGGGGCTGCTCGGAGGACTTGGCCGCGGCCCTGTGCGAGGTTACCGCGCACGGTGCCTGGTCGCTGCTATCCGGCATGTGTGACGAACCCCTGGGAGTGACCGAGTCGGGCCAAGGCTACATCCGGAGCGTCGGAATCTTCGACCAAGATAAGACACTCGACCTTATTTGCCTGGTGGATGATCTCACCGAATATGACAGGTTGACCATTTTTCAACCGTGGAAGGCACCTGCCCTTTCCCAGCGGATCCACGAACTCTTCGCGGCCGGTGACTCCGCCCCGGAAAAGACCCTACGCATCGTGGTCTACCAAGGCGTGGGCAGGGACATGATGTTCGCGATCCCGAATTCCGATACCCCGGCACCGACGTTGTTCCTGCCATTTGATGATCTCGAAGTGATTCTCCAGAGCCCAGGAACTGACCGGATGACGCTCTGGTACTTCGCGGTTTCGTGGGATCGGCTAGAAAGGGAAGTCCGGGTGCTGCACTTCTCAGCCGTCGACGTGTACGCGTTCTACCGGGAACATGGCGACAGCTTCTACATTGACGATGGTCCCAGACCGGGAATGATCAGCTTCGATCCCGGTTATGGTCAGAAACTCCGGATCGACAATCACACCAGAATCAATCGTCACTGGGTGATCGACCCCCAAGCCAGGGTCCTATCTGAGGCGTACGCAATCCATGGCCGCAGTTCATCACCAGTACATCTGGTTGTCGGATCCAACCGCTCCTCCATGATCGTCGATATGGGCGAAGTCCAGGTATGGGTTCGTCTTGCACGGACCAACAAACGCCACGGACCGGCCTCCACCTACGATCTCGGCCAGGCGGTGGCGTTCTGGGTATGGCAACTGCTCATGGCCAACCCGGGGTTGCTCGCACCGCGCTTCGTCGATGGCAGGGCCGTCGAAATCGAAGTGAGCTTGCGCGAACCGGACAGTGAGGCCTCGGCCCCCGAGAAGCCGTGGATTTCGGTGGTCGAGGAGTCTTCAGGGCTTCTGAGGCTAAGTTTCGGGGAACCTCCACGGGCCGGCGAGAGTGCCCCCACGAACTACCTCGACCGGGAAATGGTGAAGTCGTTGCTCGAAGCCCTGGTGCCTGTGCAGGCGGGAGATCGGGCTGTGCGGGAGCAATTGCTGGAAGAAGTTGCTCCTGCTGGGCCCAAGCAGATGATCCATCTCTACGGTGCGGGGGCGGACGCGGTGGAACTCCCCGGCAGCTTACCTGAGGCGCGCCGACTGCAGTCCGCGCCGGTGGCCAGGCTGCTAGACAATCTGGGCGACTATTTGACGGGCGTTTTGGGGCTCGTGCCCGGTCCTGTTGACGTTGATCAACGCACACACTTTCTCAACGACACCGTGAACAGATGGTTGATGGATAACCTCCATGAAACCGTGGGCGATCTGAGCCCCGAGGGTCTGCTGGAGCGACTGATCACCTTAGATGAAGCTCTGGCTTCCGAAACGGCACGTGAGCCCGCGCAGTTACGTGCCCGCTTGGCATGCTTCGAACCCCAGGATGGCCAAGTGCAGAAACACCAAAGCACAGCGGTGGCTTCATCCTTAGCAAGCCGGTTCATTATTGAATACGTCACAGCATTCACGCCTTCCGGGAACCTGCCACTGACCGGCGAGACCTACGACAATCTGTTGGCTCTGGGCAGCGAAATCATCAACAAGGGCATGCTCTCGGACGCCCTGCGGCACAACATCTCGGACGCCGAAATCGGAGTCCTGGAGTCCGGTCGGCTTGGAATTTCCAGGGACGAGGACCAGTATCACAGCGCCCTTACTCATTACGGAAACACCAGGGCCCATGATACGTTCACGGTTGCTGTCGGCGGTCTCCGGGAGGGTGGCGATGACAGCACGGATCCGCTGGAAGAGGCAGACGTCTTAGCGGAAGGTGAGTTCGGATTCAGTTACACCGACCTTGCCCAGGCATGTGGACAGATCATCGCGCTGGGGGATGCCGGTACTTTCAACGACGTGGTGGTGGTGCGAGAGGTTGACGTTCGCCAGATACTGAAGTCAGAACTCGGTTGGGTCGACACGAAAGTAGAGTCCCTGCTGGCCGCCACCAGTTTGAGTCATACGGCCACCACTGCCGAGGAATACTGGAAAAACGGTACCCGCGTGTTTCCTTGGCGGTTCAACCGGGACCTTTCCTATCTCAGGCGCCCACTCCTGCGTCGAGTTTCATCTGGCGAGGCTGAGTTGGTTTCCGGGCGCCGGCGGCTCTGGCAGACAGCATCTTTTTGGCTCGAACAGTACAGGACCGGCAGGCTTCAGGCCAAGACCAAGCCCATGAAGGCGGCCCTAAACAAGATCAGAAGCGCTAAAGGTGCTTCTTTTGAGCTGACGGTCGCCGACAGGCTCAGGGCAGTCGGGCTCAGCGGTGTCAGGAGCCGGTTGAGCAAGATTGGCCGGCACGACTTCAGGAACATCGACGGCGCCGACCTGGGGGACATTGACGCTATCGGCGTCCATGAGCGGCGCCGGAAAATCTACGTCGTCGAGGCCAAAGACTTCGAAGTCGCACGGACTCCTGCCGAACTCGCCAATGAAATCGACAATTTACTGCTGTCCGACAAAGCAGCGGTCAAGCGGCTTGCGTTGCGCGCGGACTGGGTCCGGCGGCACATCCCGACAACCCTCACCCAACTGGGCATAACGGTGCAGAAGGGCAGTTGGACTGTGGCCCCGCTGGTCATCGTTGATGAACGTCTGTTGTCAGCTCGGCTCTCAAACGCTGAATTTCCGATATTGAGCCTCTCAGAAGTGGAGGCTTACCTGAGCGGCAGCAATGACCGGCCCGCGCGACGCACCCGGTGATGCTGCCGCCCTGCCGGGCCGCTGCGCGAAGATCTTCCGCACGCCCACGATGTGCTGCCTATGCCGAGTGTTGCTGAGGGTTCCGTGGGACGGGATAGTATTGCCTGCGGCCATATGCCCGCCCGGACCCAGTCTCCGAAGAACTCTAGGCCGGTCCGGGCCCGCCGGCGTTATCCGACGTGGAATTCCTTCGACTGTTCTCTGCCGTCCTCGGTCCACAGCAGCCGGACTATGGGCTGGCCGGAGCCGAACATCATCGCTATTGGAAATTTGCGCATCTGCTCCCGGTGGATGGTTATTGGGCCGTCTTCGCCCCGAGCCAGGACCAGGCCCGCGTCCGGGTTGGCAACCTCAACCCGGACATTCTCGGCGTCTTTGCCGCCCCTGTTTGTGATCTCGAGCCATCGGCGGGTGGTGTATTGCTGCTTGCCCTGCCGGCTCAGCCCTTTCGCTTCGCGGGCGTCGCGAGGTTGCACAAGCAGGTCCACTCCCGTGATCGGCTTCGGGGTGTTAACCGTCCCGAGGTCAAGTTGCGCCAAGTCGAACTCGATTGCCTTCCAGACTTCATGGCTCAGTTCGTTGGGCGTGCTGAATTCTCCAAGAAGCCCTTTCTTGAGCAGCGCATTCTTAAATTCACGCACGGCGCCCAGTTGTTCGACGTTCACGTCGTTGGGCAGCGGGCCATTCGAGAAGTAAACGTGGACGTGCTTGCCCTGCTGTTCGGCACGTTCGATCTCCTCGACGGTGCCCGAGATTGCCTCGCCGGTGGGGCTGCCCAGACGGCTGCCGAAGAGCGCGATAACTATGTCGGACTGATCAACACCCTGGGCGTTGATGAGCGCCTGTGGCCGATTTCCCAGGGTGGGAACCGCATTGTCCTCCCAACGCCACGGCAGCAGAACAATCTGGCGGTTGCGGGAGTGCGCTACGTTCCAGCTTCTGATGGCCTCTTCGACAGCGTCACGGGCCTGCGGCAAGTCGGAAGGGGAAGCGATCATCACGCTGAGAACGTTCGCGGGGTATGTCATGCCCAAATCCTAAATGGGCTCCCGTGACGAAGCGGGCTCTGTTCGCCCGCAGCCAACATCGTCGCACCTGGCCCGCAAGCACGTCGACTGTCAAAGTCTTGGTTCGGGCCTTTGTCGCACACCAGCGCTCATCGCCATCAGACTGCCAGCGCTTTGCCAGCGGATCAGCAGCGGCCGTCTATCCGCAGTTGATTGGCTGGCCCCCTTCCTCAGGCGAGTCCGTTCTACGTCCGGGCAACAGAAGTCTAATGGAGGGCCAGTTTCCCAGAGCCGGTTCGGGGACCGGCACAAGGTGTCACCTATCAGGAACGTCTGTTCTGGCGCTTCCTGTAGTGAAATTTCGCTGAATCCCGGGGACCTGGAGGCTGAACGGCAGCCTCGTTACGTTGTATGTGATTGTCCAGAAAGCGGCGGACTAACACGCCCCCTAACAGCTCTAGGGGGCCTCCGGTGGGGACATTGTTGCCACAAGGGGCACGTACAGATCATGAACTACACGTGGCTATTGATAAATACACGTAGTAGACGTAATTTTGGGGTGGGGAACTCGGTAACTGAAGAAGGAATGATCAGGATGTCTGTCCAAGTGGAAACCGAAGGGCTCACGCTGCCCCTGGAGATATACAACATCGCCGAGGTAGATGATGCTGGCGGCGTGCATGTGGAGTGTCAGATGACGGGCGCTTTCATCGTCGACCTGTACCGCAGTGGACTCCTTGCGCTCACGGGTAATATTCGGCCAGCACATATGCAGGCAAACCTTCGCGGTAAGACGAAAGCGAAGGTCAACAAGTGGACCAGCGAACTCCTCGCCAACGACGCGATCATTGGCAACATATCCGTGAGGCTAGACCCCAGCAAGTCGGATGTGACTACATGGTACGACGATGAGGCAGGGCAAACGAACCTGACTATCACGTCCGGAGTCCTTGATTGCGCGGTTGATTCCCTTTCGCGGATCAAATCCATCCTGGCGGCAGCAGACAATCAGCTTGGAAGCTTTGATTTATCTACCCGGTTCCAGGTGAGGATCTGGATGCTCGATGACACCATGGCCAAGAAGGTTGCCACGATCTACAACACCCGGGGTGACAAGGTTAATGATTCGACAGCCAAATATGCATACTCCGAAACAAAGGAACAGGAGTTAGCGCGACGTTTGGTTAATGGCAGCGAACACTTAGGCCAAGACAACGTGGAAGTCCTTTCCAACTCGGTGTCGGCCAGTTCCCACAAGCTCTGTGCCTACAACACTATCAGCGGAGCGATCGAGACGTTATGGAGCGGCGGGCCCGTAACTGCTGCCGACCTCGAAGCACAGGCAGCATGGCTCGTCAGTGCGTGGGACTCTCTTGTGAAGGTCCGCCCCGAATTCGGAAAGCTCTCAACCCCGGCACGACAGGACCAGCGCCGCAGCACTATTAGTTCCAGCGCCGTCGCGATTTACGGCATGATCGGCACGATGTCGACTATGTACGCACAGCGCCTCGACCCGGAAGTAACCTTCCGAAGGATCCAGTCAGGTGACGGTGCAGACCTGCTCGCCTGGGACAATACGGATTGGACCAGCGCAGGAGTTGTCACGCCCAGTGGCTCGGTTTCCGGAAAACGGACAACCAGGAACAGCTTCGCCGCCCGTCGCGCGGCGGTTCGGATACTCCACCAAGCGATGGGGATCAGCACGGACGCATGACCGTCGAATGGCAGCAGGCTTTGGAGAGTCTGCCTGATTCACTTTCGCATCGTGAAACCGAGGTCAGAAACAATGCCGCGGTCGAGAGTACGCTCGATCGGCGACGAGCGGGAACGCCGAGTCAGATTTGTTCCCTATGTGGGCAGTAGTCATCGGCGAGCACCATGGCCTGAGCGCAGCATTACGTTAGTTCGACGTAGGCAATCAGGGCTATCCCTGCGCTTGGGCGTTACACCCAGTACGAAGTTGTTCATCATTAGGTAGCCAATGAGGGAATCACCCCAATATTGCCTTAGCATGTTTCCACCGCGCCGCTTGCCGGGCTGTTCTCCAGGATGGTAGTTCCATTTGTGGTCCAGCGATTGGCCAGTGCTGATGGTTCGTCCGACGTTCACGTGCGCGCGGGCTTCTTCGCCGGAACTCCACGGATCTACTGTCTGAGGGTCCGACATAGGTAATTTGCTCCGTGCCTCAGGAGCAGTTGCCCGGGTCTCCAATGACATGATTGTTGAAGTTCGGCGATGACTATCGGGCGTCTCTGGACATGTCCAAAGGCAGGGAGTTCAATGGGTCCTAAGGGTTCGTGCTTGGCCATTGGCAGTAGCGTTCGGCCATCATCGAACCGGGACGAGCATGACCGGGAATGCCCATGCAATGCAACCCATATCACTCTGGACAATCGCCAGCCCAACGCGCCGCGAGTGCCTTTGACTCCTTGGCGCTACCGACTCACCTGAGCTTGGAGCGCCTCGTCAGTGTGGTCGAAGGTGTCCGGCAACGTCCCATCGAAATTGCGGCGGCGGGATTTCTGAACGGCGGGTCCGTGTGCGGATTGTGGCTTTCGACGGACGAAGTCGAAGTCATCCTGCACGCAGTCAGCCCGTCTGGGCTGCACCGGCAGCAGTTCGTGCTGCACGAACTGGGGCATATGGTCTTACGGCACGATGAACTCGTCGTTCCGGTGGATTACGTCGGCGTTCTGTTCCCGAACCTTCCGGCAGGTTTAGTCCGCCGTGTTCTGGCACGAACCAGCTTTAGTGATGAGCTCGAGGCGGCTGCGGAATCACTCGCGGACCTCTTCGCGGCAGCGATCAGGAACAGCGCCAGGGAACCGAGGTCGTTCGAGAGGGTATTCGGATGATCCAGATTACGGTCGCGGCCTTGATTTGGCTGCTGGTCGTTTGCCTACTTCCCGGAGTGCGCCGTCGGACGGACCACAGCGTGTTGATTGCGGCCATCACGATTGCTGTGGCACTCACGCTGAACGTCGACCCGGTCTACTCGAGTCTTGACGCAGCAATCGGCGGCCGAAACTACGTAGACCTTTTGGCAAATGTCTCCATGGTCGTTGGCATCTACTTCCTCTCAAGGGCAATTATCCGGGCAGCGACCCCGAACGATATTGGCTGGCGGCGACACACGCCTGGCACTGTTCTCCTGGGCACCGTGATTGTGGGGCTCGCATTCAGCTTCAGCTTCATCTCCACGCATGGAAGCTCGACGCGTTTCATGCTGGACTACGGCGATCAGTTCCCAGCTGCCTTGTACTCAGCCATCCAGTTCGTTTACATCGGTTATGTGGTCAGTGTCACCGGAGCTACGTGCTTCCGATTCCGACCCGGCATGTCGAGGCCCTACTACCGTCTGGCATTCACGTTCATCGGTGTCGGCTGCGCGCTAGCGGTTCTGCTCGTATCGCTAGTGCTGGTCATGGACACCCTGCATCTGCAGGGGCGGCTCGACGCCATGCGCGCAGTATCGCCTGCTTACGACGCGACCGTGGTTGCAGCACTGGCCTTCCTGTGTGTGGGCCTGGCAATCCCTCCTGTTGCGCGGCGCATTCTTCGCCTTAAGGACGCGGCGACTGAGGACGATTTGGTTCGTGGCCTCGGAGTAGTCTGGGACAAGACGGCCGGGTTGCGGCAGGACGTTCGTCTACAGCTTGGAGTTGAAGACCTAGCACAGCAGGCTCCGGCACTAAAACTCCATCGGATGCTAGTGGAGGTGCAGGACGCTCTCCTCGTGGAGCCAGGATTAGCCAGTTCTTTGGATATCCGCGAGCTGAGAGTCTTGAGTGCTGCGGAGAATTATCTGGCTGGACCAATTGAGCGGGAAACAAAGGCGCGTAAGCAAAGAGGGGAGCGGGCGCTATGACGGAGGGTGCCAACGTCTCCGAGTCGCCGCAGTCAAGGTTGGCCCGGAAGCTCAACTTGCTCCTAGATCTTTACGAAGCAGGTGGAGAAGAGTCTCTGACCTATCCAAAGATCAGTAGGCACATGAGTCAGCGGGGGACCCCGCTGTCGCGATCCCGTTGGGCGTACATGCGCAGCGGCGATAGTTCACTGGCTACTGATGCCGCGTTGCTAAGAAATCTAGCTGAGTTCTTCGGTGTGGACCGAGACTACCTCCTTGACGAAGCCGGGGAGATTCCGCGGCTAGTGGATGCGCAGTTGGAGCTTCTTCGGGCCTTGCGTGAGTCCCGTGTGCGCAATTTTGCCGCCCGACAGCTGCAGGGGATCTCTCCAGAAACGCTGGAGAAGCTCCGTCAGGTGATTGACGACCGGAAGAAGCAGAAGGGCGGGAACGGTGTCGCTGGCTTATAGGCGTCTGGCTGTCGACGCCGGGCTGACCGTGGGATTGGTCGCGTTGCTGGCGGGTCTTTGCGGATCTGCGTACTTTGCGCGCCGAGTAGTCGTGCCCAAATGCAGCCGTCTCGAGGACCTTTCCATTCGGTCCGTGTACCCCGGCAGAGATGGGCAACTTCTCATTGAACTGCCGGCAACCACGCACACCAAGGCCCCTGGACGGCACAGTCTATGGTTTGCGAAGGGGACCGGGCATGCGTGTTTGGGAGCAGTGGTTGAATTGAGCCCGGACAGAGGCTCACTCACCCGCGTGGTGGAGCGCGTGGACTCCGGAAACCTTGCACAAGCGGCGGCAGGGATCTGGAGTGGTTACGTCTACTCCGAACCCGAACAACTAGGCCTGCCATACCGAAACGTTGAGATTACCGTCGACGACGGCGTGGCTCCGGCCTGGAGGTTCGACTCGCCTCCTTCTGACAGGGCTCGGATGTGGGCGATCCATATCCACGGAATGGGGGGCAGGAGAGCTGGTTGTCTTCGAGGCATACCAGTCGCCAGACGTCTGGGACTGACCTCGCTGGTTGTCTCGTTCCGAAACGACGGCGACGCACCGCCGTCGTCCGATAAGCGGTACCGACTCGGCGAAACCGAGTGGTGCGACGTCGAAGCGGCTATCCATTATGCCGTTGCCGAAGGCGCTGAGCGCATCGTGATCTTCGGGTGGTCATTGGGTGCGGCCTTAGCCCTACAAGCGGCAGCCCTTTCAGCGCACGCTCCTCGAATAGTAGGGATGGTTCTCGACGCCCCCGTCTTTGACTGGCGTTCAACGTTGCTCGCGAACGCCAAGGCCGCCGGGCTGCCACGTCCGCTCGTGCAGTTGGGGTTCGCCATCCTTCAGTCGAAAGCGCTTCGGTGGGTGACCGGTCTCGCCGAACCGATACACCTGGATGCCCTGGATTGGCTAGCGCGGGCGGGGGAGCTGAGGAAGCCGATCCTGATCCTCCATGGCAGGAAGGATGACACCACCCCGTTTGAAGCATCCAAGAGGGCTGCGACGGTGCGGCCCGACCTCGTCAGCTTGGTGGAGTTTGAGTCCGTGGGCCACTCCCTCGAGTGGAATTTCGACCCCGACAAGTGGGAGCACTCCGTTGAGGACTGGTTCCGCCTCGCGTTGGCTGACGCTAGTCCTGAACAAGCGGTGGAGTCGTAGGAGGCATTTGCACGGAGTATTGGTCGGCCAAATCGATGAGCTGGCTCTCAATAAGCGCGGGCCGAGCAGCGAAGCGCTCACCGTCCAAGTCATGAACGAGGCCGGCTAACTCGAGGAGCATGAGATGACGTCGAATGGTGGCCTTCGAAGTCTGGAGCTCTGAAGCCAAGACGGTACGGGTGGCCGGCCCGCTCCTTATCAAGAAGCGGAGTATCTGGGTGCGTGTTCGGTTCATCAGGATGGATGTCGACATGCAAACCACGGCTCGGGGTGAGAAGGTTGGAAGCTGTAGACGGGTCTACAACGACAGGATACGCCTGCGGTCCTCCGCACAACAGATTCAAACTGCAAATGATTGTGTCGGTACGGCGCTCGCGGAATACTGATGGCGAAGGAGCCATGGTCTCGGTCAGACAGGCAATCGAAAGGTGGAGCATGCCGGCGAAGGACGCTAGCCGCAACGGCGAGCCACCGCAGGCAACGCTCGCGCGGCGATTGAACCTCCTGTTGGACGTCGTTGTTGCCGAGAGGGGATCGCCGGTTACCTTCAGAGAAGTTGAGGCCGGACTCCAGGCTAGGGGCGTCAAAATCTCACGGGCCAGGTGGTTCTACATGAAGGATGGGACGGGACGCTTGGTCAGCGATCCTCAGTTGCTCACCGCCATCTGTGAGATGTTCGACGTCGATCCTTCCTATCTGCTGAACGGTGTGGAAAGCGATATTCCCGAACGCATCGATTCACAGTTGGAGTTTGTGAAGTCGTTGAGGGCGGCCCGAGTGAAGTCATTTGCCGTCAGGGCGCTGGGGGATGTCTCCCCGGAGACGTTGCGCGCTATCTCCGAGTATCTGAACAAAGACATCGATCTCCACCCACATGGAGAAAGGGCGGCAGCTATTCCTCCAGGACATAGCGAAGGTGAGCGTCCAGCAGCTCCTTGATGCGAGCGGGATTCGCTGAGTACCGCGGAGAACGGCCGTGGCGGCGCCCGGCTGGAACGTCGACGACGATCGCCCCCACCTGCTCCAGGGCGACCAGATGCTTTGCCACACTGGGTTCGCCAGCGCTGACGGAATCCACGATGTCGCCGCGTGTCGCGGGGCCGAAAGCCGTGAGGAACCTCAGTATTTCGTTCCTTGCCCTATTTCCAAAGGTGGCCACGGCTGCCTCGACGTCGGGTGACCAGGCGTCGTCGTGAGGTTGCGTAATCCGTGGCATGGCTCAATTCTTGCCCAACAACATGAAAAAAGTAAGAAGTGCACTCTTGACGATACTTAAAGTATCTTCGACAATAAATTTTAGATGCTTTCGTTGGTGGTCTGAGTTGGCTCGGCCACGACAACGTGGCCGCGGCGCGGCGGACGTTAGAGGACAGTAGCTATTTGAAGCGGTGAGGGCCGTGAGCCTAAGCGACAACATCGAGCAAGCCGAACACCTGCAGTCACGCCCCGGAACGGTGGACATCTCGCTCACTGGTCCGCCGGAACCGAGGCTGTCCGTGTCCGTTGACCAGATGATGGGAGCGGTTGAAGGGGTGCGGCGCTACGTCGTTTCTCACTTGGCTCATATCGGACGCGCATGCGATGTCGACGACGTCCTGCAGGACATCCGTGTGGCTGTCTGGAATGGAGTAGCACGGGGGAGCTACCGCGCGTTGCCTGGTGTCCCCTTTGAAGCATGGGTCCAGGGCGTGACGTCGAACATCTGCGCCGCCCACGCCCGCCGCGAGCTCAACCACAAGACCTTGCCTCTGTTGCTCGACCCCACGGGCGACGAGGTCTTGGGTTCCTGGGGCCGGCTTTCAGCGATCCTCATCGCGCAGGAGAATCCCGAAAACCAGGAGATCATCGACCATGAGTGGGCGGTTATGGTCCTGCAGTTGACTCGAGAAGCTGTGTCAACGCCAACGTGGCGGATGGCCGTTGAAAGCCTCACCGCGCCTCGCCAATATGCGCTCCCAACGCCTCACGACCGTCGTCGATGGAACGCCGTGACTGCTGTGCGCCAGACGGCGAAGACAGTCAGCCTGGCACTCGATGTCACCCCGGGCAGCATTGGCGATATTGGCCAACTCTGTCAGCGTGCGGTTGAGTGCCTCCCAAGTGTCCTCCTGCGTGAGGTCGCCAACGCGATAGTTCTTCCCGACATCCACGGATCAGAACGGCAAACAGCGATTGCTCGGCTGGCCCGGGACCTGGGCGTCACCGATCGCTATGTTGCTGTGCAGATCGGCACCGCGCGACGGCTCTACCAAACCGCTTGGCGCGTAGTCCGCAGGTCGGCCTCCTTCTAATCGGCGGATGCCTTTGCTCCGCAGCTGACATCCAATGCCTCTTAGGTGGTGATCATGAGCATTCGCAAGGCAAGTGGGGTGCGGACACGTTTAGGTCGATGGGTCTTTGGCCTGGCGATCATTTTCTTTGTTGGCTCATTGGCTCTGCTAATCGCACTGCCGTCCAAAGGGCCAGCCACAGGGGCGCCGCCAGTGGCTACTCTAGATGCTTCGTCGGATCCTGCGCCGACCACATCTCCGTCCGCCACACGTCCCTCAGCGAAACCCTCGGGAACGAGGAAGCCGTCTGTTTCACCTGCCCCCGGGCCGACGGACTTTCGGGCAGTTGCCGCTGCTGCTGCCGAGGCTATCTACACTTGGGATACCAGGACCTCGACCTACTCAGAGGTCTACGGCAGGATGCGCACTCTTTGGGTCTTGCTTCCGGATGGTTCCAATCCCTGGACCGTTCTGGTTCAAGAGTTCGAGGCAACTGGCGTAAACGCTGGATCCTTCGTGTCTTTGGCGGGCCAAGGCGCCTTTCGTGAGGCGAAATCGGAGTCGTTGACGTGCGACGAACAGCTGGTCAAGGTGCGCGAACGGCCCGCTCCGTGGCCGGGGTTGCATGTCTGCACTGTGCGACTCTCGGTCGAGGACCACACCTCGGCAAGTACCAGCTCGTACTCCGCACCCGTCAGTGTCATGGTTAACTGTCCTCCTGCTCCGACAGCACCTGCTGATCGTTGCGTGATGGTCGCGTTCTACGCGTCATCCGACCGGATCGTTTACTGATGCCTCATCTCGGGCTTGCCGTCATTCTCGGCCGACGACACACGCTCTTTAGGCTGGTCGGAGCCTTCCTTGCGGTGGTCGTGCTCGCATTTGCTGTGGTTGCCAGCGCGGTGGTGGTTGTTTTGGTGGGGGATCGTCCGACGGCGGCCGTCGCCTGTTTCGCTGGCGCTGAGGCCGGTGCTGGTGGCGGCCCCGATGTGCTCGACCTGCCAACCGGCGTAGGAGTCGCAGGGCTTTCGGCGGCCCAAGTGAATGTCGCCGAGGGCTACGTCTCGGTCGGCAAAGGACTCGGCTTGCCTCGAGAGGCACTGGTCATCGCCATCATGATGTCCTTGCAAGAGTCTAGCTTGCGGATGTTGGCCAATATCAACGTGCCAGAGTCCTTCAACTTTCCGCACGACGGCGTTGGTAGCGATCACGACTCCGTCGGCTCGGCCCAGCAGCGTCCTGCCGCCGGATGGGGGAGTGTGCAGGAGCTGATGGATGTCACCTACAACGCTAGAGCTTTTTATGGAGGGATGTCGGGGCCGAATCACGGAAGCCCGCGGGGGTTGTTGGATATCCCCGGGTGGGCTTCCATGGGCAAAGGACAGGCTGCACAGGCGGTGCAGGTTGCGGTCTTCCCAGAGCTGTATGACCGGTGGGAGCCGCAAGCTTCAGCGATCGTGGATGCCCTTAGCGGGGTTGCGCCTGCTCGTGTTTGCACGGACGCTCCCGCCGCGGGCTCGGACGTCGTCCCAGCTGAAGAATCAAGCCAGATCCGCCAGGAAATTCTTCGCTTCACCAAGATGGGGGTCGGCGGCGCATACGTTTGGGGCGGCACAGCGTTCAAGGCATGGGATTGCTCCGGATACGTTCAGTGGATATACCGACAGGTCGGCATTGAGCTTCCGCGGGTGGAGCAGTGGCGGGTAGGGCGGATCACGGACTCCCCACAAATCGGCGACCTGGTTGTGCAGAATCCCCAAGGTCCGTATAACTGGGGACACGTCGGCATTTACGCAGGGGACGGGCTCATGTACAGTGCGCTGAATCCGTCTGCTGGGACGCTGCTACATCCAATTGATTGGAACCCCGGTTCTGCATTCTTCGTGTTGCTGGGCTAGGTAGAGAACGAAACTGTCAATCCGCTGCTCGAGGAATCTACCATCGGAAGACGGATGGCTGATCACCAGGACCACCCTTGGCCACACGCAGATGCGCTTCAGCTGACAACACAGGGACCGAGGTTGGTGCTGAACCGGGTGGTGTCGTGGCACGAAACGTTCACGGTATAGGCCGTAGGGACAACACAATCTACGTGATTCCCCGCCCATATGAAACGGCTCCACATGCTGCCGGATAGTACTCCTGCGCAGACTTTCCTCTCAGCACACCGGGCGGGAAGCTCGTATAACTCGAGTCGTCGAGAGCAATCCGGAAAGCTACAGGCTCTGAGCTGCTACATAAAGGGCAAATGGCCGAGGTTCGTACCAATCTTGTGATTTCATTTAGGGGTGGTGGTCCGTAAGGGGCTCGCGGAAAAACTTAGCGGGGGAGATTGATGGCTGGTCCAACGACACGCATGCAAGATGTTGTCCGGATCCTAATGCTGATCGACAAAGCGGCCGAACCGACCACACCCTCGGATCTTGCCGACGATTCTGCACTGGAGTCAGCTGTGGGGGTCGTTCGATCCCAAGTTCGGCTGCAGAAGTTAGATTTCTGGGTTAGGAACCCAGACTACTTAGCGATGGAACTGCTCAACGATTACGAACTACACCACGATCAAACGCTGTTTGAGATGGCCGCCGAAATTCTCGATAGTGAGGAACCGGAACTGCGAAGATATCCCATGCTCCGCTACCTATTCGGAGCATATGAGGACCTGGAAGACGCGCTCTCCGTTCTGCGGCAGGCAGATCTAGTGGTGCGGCGGAAGAAGGGGCGGATTGGCCATATCACCCGAACCGACTACTTCCTTCTGGGAACGGGGCGTGAGCTTGCCGCAAAGATAGCTTCAGATTATGCCGATCTTGGATGGTATTCAGCCCGCGCTGCCCTCGTTGTTGCCCTGTCTGACGGGCAAGGAGCAACGCAGCTGAAAGATCGTCAATACATCGTCGAGGAGTACTTGGAAACCCCGCACGGAATGAGAATTCCCAGCATCGCCCAGAAGGCGCGCGAACGCTTAGATTTCATTCGGCGCACAAGAGAGGAAAACAATTGATCCCCACAGCGTCCCAGATTGTCGAACAGATCAGCGAAAAAATTAGGCTTCCTGTGGATCGAGTGGAGACGATTCTAAGCGCGCAAGGGGTTTCGCTTTTTCCAACAGCTCCGCCGCGACGATCGATCGACATTCGCAGGTTGTCGTTCAGTGGGCAACGAGTCAATACGAAATGGGACGGGCCATTTGAGGCCATTTTTACCTTCCAGTACGGAGTGACGGCGCTTATTACTGACGCAAACCTTCGTGGGAAGTCGTCAGTCCTTGAGCTCATTACCTGGGCGCTGCGCGGTAGCCCGAGGAGCCTCCGGGACGACGTGCGGCCATGGTTCGAGAGAATAGTTTTGGAATACGCCATTAACGGACAGCCTATGGCGGTTCGCCTTCGTCGGAGTGAAGAAGGTCATCGCGCAGACGTCTACCGTGCAAACGAAGCAGAGGCGCTGGCTTCTTTCCTCGACGGGGAGCCGGTTCCTGCAGGTGGAGTTCATGTCCTGGCCGAAGACCTTTCAACAGAGGATTTCAAGGAATTTCAAGATCAGCTGATGATGGCATCCTTAGGCCTCGATCCAATCTTTAATTTTCAAAAGCGCAAGGGGAGTGCAGATGGAGATGCGCGGGAGAACACTTGGCCGGCCTACTTCGGAGGTTTATATCTTCCGCGGGCCGGATCCGACATCCTTTTTGGGGACACCGTTTTTGCTGCGCTTCCGGCGAGAATTCTGCAGATGTTCTGCAACGTCCCCCTGATGGGTGAGCAGATCCGACTAACGACTCTAAAAAAGGTACTTCAGCAGGACCAAGCAAACCAGCGGAGACGGCTGTCCGAGGACGCGGCGGCGAGGGCTTCGGACCGCCAAACCACACTCGAATCGTTCCGTGCTGTGGAAGCGCAACTTGCGGCGCTTCCGACGACAAGTGCAAGATCATATGCGGCCATCATCGGCGATGTACGGGACGCGGAAGCGATCTGGCGAACAGCTTCTGCGGAGCGACGAGCTACGCAAATAACGTTCGATGAAGCGAAAGAAATACGTCAAGCAGAGGAACTGCGGGTCAACAATCAACGCGAAACAGCTCTAGCTGAATTGCTCTTCCATGGCCTTTCCCCAAAGCACTGCCCGCGCTGTGAACAGTCCATTGGGGTCAGTCGCCAACAACGCGAAGTCGATGAACACGAGTGCTCGGTTTGTGCTCGTGAACTGCCACCGGTGCAACCAGAGTCAGCTGAGGAGTTAGAACCGGAGGAGACCGAAGACTCCCTGGTGGCACTGAAAGCCGCAGAGGCAGCGGCGCAACAAAGCCTAGAAAACGCAAATCAGCACGAGCAGGCGTTGCGCGATACTCTCCAGAACCTCACGAATGAGCTGACATTAGCGAGTGCCTCGCAAGAACGTGCCGAACGAGAGGCTCTCAAACTGGAGTTGGCCCGCCTCGAGGGGCGACTTGAGTCGATGCCATCAACCGCATACGCAGATGAGACTCCCGAGACACTACGCGTCGTCGACGCCACCTGCGAGGCACTCAACCAGATCACCCATAAGGCCGCGCTGGACATCTTTGCGGATCTGAACGCTCAAATCGCAAAGATGGGTCGGGAATTCGGCATCGACAACTTGGACTCCGTCGAGCTGAATCGGAACGGCGGCATGCAGGTCATAACCGCCGGGGTGCCTACGCCGTTCAAGAAGCTCAGTGGTGGTGAACGACTCCGTTTGCGAGTCGCCGTAGTAATCGCCCTTCTTAGAGTCGGCCAAAAGTCGGGAGTTGGATCACATCCGGGGCTGGTTTTGCTGGACTCGCCCGGAGCTGACGAGCTTGCCACCGAAGATGAGACGACTTTGCTCAAGGAACTCGACGGTTTGAAAGACGAACTACCCGGTTTGCAGGTTGTTATCGCCTCCGCGGAGCCAGACGCCGTCTTGGGACATCTGCCGGATGAATCGATCTACTCAAGACTTGATGGCGGCCCGCTGTGGTGATGCGTTGCTCCTGACTTGTTCTCCAGGTATGGCTTGATGTCTGCGCGGAAACCAGAGAGGTATGACCAAATGCGTATGGAAAAGGCCCTTAAACGAGAGGCTGTCCCAGATCCGGCAGATCTGGACGCTCTTGTCAGCTTCGGCGACGAACTGTACCAGTCGGTGGAACCAACGGACTTTGCGGATCAAGATGTGCTTACTTTGTGCGCCCGAGATTGTGCGCCTGAGTTCATTGCCTTGGCAGAAGCTGCAGCTCGCGCACACGATGTTCATGCTCCGACGTTGTTACAGGAGGCGGCTAACGCACTACCTCGATTAGTCCGGTTAGTTTTCGCGGAGGCGTCCGATGTCGCGTTATCGTCACCGTACCTCATCAAACTTCAAGAACGGGCGATCGCTAATGGCTTGGAATCCCGATTCGAACAAGTTCGTAATAACGGCGGTCTCCAAGCATATGCGTATCTCCAAACGCTCACACGCATGGGGCTCGTATCGGCAGCCGCAAAATTCAAGGCACTGGGATTATTCTGCTCTATCGACGTGGAAACCGATAGCGATGAGTTGCTCGAGAGACTGCCCCGTTTAGCAGGTATGGCCAAGGAGCAGTGGAATGCTGATGAACTGGATCCGGTACTTCAATCCCTCGTCACCCATGAGGTATCGAAAAGCGATGCAATGTTCGAGCTTGGACAGTTGGCGCTTCGGAACGCCTTGGAGGCAAGCACGCTAGAGGAGATCGTGGGAAAGTTGGCGCATGCACGGGACGCCTTCTATGGTGTAGAACGTCGCGAGGAGGGGAGAGACGACGCCACGCTTATTCGCGCCGCTCTGGACATTGTTTTGGCATTTATCTCTTCGCCCAGGCTTCCGGCATCAGCGTCCGAAAGCTGGGAAGAACTGCATGTCGCACTCTGGCGAAGGACCGCGTTTTCGACTCGAGCACGGCTAGGTGAGTGGGCCGCGCCAAGAGCGCAAGCTGAAATCGAGTGGTACCGTCTCAGCGCCAGCTTGCAGCAAGTCATCGCGCCTCTCGGAAAGCCATCATGGATCAAGCCGATCGATACTTTGCAGTCGGTTCTGGCCGCCTATCAGGCCTCCCGCTCCCTAACCGTGATCTCCCCGGAGGGCATACGGAAAGTCCTTGAACCCACAATTGAGGCAGCATTCATCCGGCGGGAGGGCCTTCTTGGGCACTTGAAGGATGTACTCCATGCCGACGAATTACTCCCGCTAGAAAGGGATGCAGCGGAGGCCATATTGGCGGCCACGAGTTCCTCAGCGACCAATGGAAGTGATACGCCGGGAAAACTTTGGTCGGTGGCACCGTCACTTGCTAGCGAGCTTGGCCTTGAGTTCGGGTCACCGGAAGCCGATGGTTTCATTGAGCTTGCCGAGCGGGCGCCCACTGCCTTAGCACTGCTAAACAAAAAGGCTGAAGCCCGGGCACGGGCTCTCTCTCGTGAGTCGGATCCAATCGTCGATGACTTGATTTCCAAGGTGGTCGCTGAACTCGCTACTTGCGAGGACTTCGTGAGAATTGAGACGGTCCGCGAAGAGTTTCTCGACATTCTTACCAACCTCCTCCGTTTTGCTGCTGACCGAGTCGACGCAAGTCGGGAGAGCTGGAAGGACGAGATTAGATACCTCTTTCCCCCGTCTGACGGGAAGCCGTTTACTGAGGACTTCCTGCAAAAAGACGCGTACTCTTGGCTATCCAGCTCTTCTCTTCGACCACACATTCGAATGGAGGAAAGAGACATTGCTTCCGGGCGAGCTGACATCACCATCGCCCAAGAACATCGATTTGTGGTCGAAGTGAAGCGCGAGTTGAAAGACTCGTCACGGCAGTCAGTTGCGTCGAACTATGGGGGACAGGCCGCTGCCTATTCCGCAGCAGGACCTAGGCTGTCTATTGCCCTAATATTGGACCTAACCGACCACGCACAGGGAGTTCCTTCTCTTAGGGAGTCCGTTTGGGTCGATGCGGTGGCTATTCCCAACGCGGCGCCCCGGCACGTGGTCACAATTGTCGTCCGTGGCAACAGGCAAGTCCCTCGACACACTAAATCCGGCTAACGAGGGACAATTCTCGGGAGATCGCTCAATTTCTACCATTCGATCACGGCCTCGTGCAACAGACATCAACAGCAACTGTCGCTCTGCGCCCGGTCGCCTAGCCCGGGGCGGCGCGGTGTACGCCGGCTTAGGAACTAGGGCATCGATTGCCGTGGGGCGGAGGTAGTCCTTCACCCTCGGCCAGTACCTTGGGTTGTTGTGTGCGTCATGTCGTTGCCACCCGCCCCATCCATGAAGTCGTGAGCCCAATCAGCTCATTCCATTGGAAGACGACTGGATGGAGCACCAGATGTTTCTGGCAGCGGTGGATCCCGGGATCACACCAAACGCGAATTTCCCTTTTCTTGAGTCGTTGAAGCAGATCGGCGGGGGCATCCTCGTCGGCGCGTTCATCGTCATCGCCATCGTGGCGATCATCGGAGCCGCGATGCTCCTGGCCGGCAAGCTTAGTCAATCGTCGCGGCTCGCTTCCGGCGGTGGAGTGATACTGCTCTGGACGGGCCCGGTCGCGGCGATCCTGGGCGGAATCAACGGTTACATCCTCTGGTCACAGACGGCATTCCCGCTCGGATTCTGAGCCGTCATGCCAGTCGACTGCGACCTCAATGGCTGGTGGCCGCCAGGATGCGGCCTCGTATCTCAAGCGAACGACGGCATCCAAGGTTCCATCACATCCATCTTTGCCAACGTCCTGCAGAACATCGCCTCGTGGATGTGGGGCTTCATTACGGGTGCCTTCACCGTCTCCGACGTCGACGACTCCCAGTGGACGGCCATCGGGGGACTCACCAACTGGTGGGTCGTAGTCATGATGACCCCGCTGGTCGTGGTGATGACCATCCAACTTCTGTCAGGGCTGCTCAGCCAACAACCTCGGCGACTCCTGCGTGCACTGATCGGGGCAGGGGCAGCCGTTCCGCTCGTGGCGGCCGCCGTTTACATTATTCGGCAACTGACGAGGGCCAGCGACCAAGCTTCCGCTGCGCTCCTGGGATCGATCGGTACAGACCCTTACGTCGTCTTCATGCGGTTGTTTGGCTTTGAACGGGCCCCTCAGGGCTCAGACCGAGAATGGAATGTCGTCTCCCTCGCGCCCGGCAACCAGGGCGGTGCAGTTGGAGGTGCGATGGTCACGGTCATGGCCGTCGTCGTGGTGTGGATCCTGGCGTTCATCCTCATGTGCTCGATGATTTTCCGGACGTTCGCGCTGGCAGTCCTTGCCGCAGTGGCGCCCGTCGCCCTCATGATGCTTCCCTGGGAGAAATCCAAGGTATGGGCCGGGCGCTGGTGCGAAATCGTCGTCGCCCTTCTCCTTGCTAAACCTCTGGCGGCAACTGTCCTGGCAACCGCCATCAAACTGTTTGCCGATTCGAAGTCCTTCGCTGGGCTGGCGGCCGGAACGGTCGGGATGGTCCTGGCCTGTGGAGCACCATTGATGGCGCTTCGTCTTGTCAGCTTCGCGGGCGGGGAACTGGCCGCAGCGGCTCAAACCGCGGGCGGCGGCCACGTCCTGTCGCGGAGCAACAGTGTTGCAACGCGACAATTCAGCCGGCAGCTCGGCGGTCGCCTGACGATCGCGTCCATGGTGGCCCGTTCCTCAATTGCGCGTCCTATTCCCTCGAGCCGACGGGATATCCCCACCAGAGCTCTCCCGCCTTCCCTTCCGCTGCCACGGAGCCTGACAAGTACGACGCCGGTACACCGCTCGGGCGGCGACGTCACCCTCATGGACGGGTCGTCGTCGGGTAGTTCAAACTCCAGCTCCAGCAGCTCAGTCGTAAGGGGGCAGGTGGTCACTGACCACGACGTGAGTACGAGCACGAGCACGAACCGTGCTGGAGCTGGCCCGGGCAGGGTAGCGTCCCCGGGCACCCAACCAACAACGCGGGCACCTGAAGTCAGGGCTCCGAACAGTGCCTTGCCATCGACCGAACTACCGCCGATCAAGCACAAGGACACCTACAGGCCACTACCTCCGGACAAGTCCAATGAGTGATGAATCGCAGGCTCTGGAACCCGTCAAATTTCCCAGGTATGAACGCCGCGGAATCTTCATGGGGTTGAAGTGGTATCAGCTTGCGCTGGTAGCCACAGGCATTCTCGTGGCGATCATTGCCTCGGCTGCGGGCGGTCCCAGCGGCCTCATAGTGACAGCACCGGTGTGGGTGGCTCTAGTCCTTATCGGGGTGCTGCAGTACTCGCGGATTCCGTATCCGATCTGGGGCAGCCTCATCGTCTTGTTCTTCGTGCGCAGTCTTCTAGGGCAGACTCGCTACTTGGCTCGGCCAGAGCGCCCGGTAAGGGCTGGAAAGCTTGCCCTTCCCGGCGGTTTAGGAAACCTCAAGGTTCAGCCACTTTCCCGTGGGGAATGTGCGATCCTCGACGCCCCGGGCAAAGAAGCCATCGTCGTGCTTCGGTGCAGCACGCGCTCTTTCGCATTGCTGGACGACGATGACAAAGCTTGGGCCGCGCAGGCGTGGTCCAGGGTGCAAGCGGGGCTCGCCCAACGATCGGACATCGCCAGGATCGCTGTCCAGGACTACACGGTCCCGTACCCGTCGTCCGCGCTTCAAGATTTCTACGATCGAACTGTCACAGTTGCCGACGGCGAGCGCAGCTCGTGGGGGCAAGTTGCCTATCAAGATCTAATCTCTGCGGCCGGCTCGGCGATGAGCCACGATGTGCTGCTGTCACTGGTCGTGGACACATCCAAGTCGCGACGACGGATCAAAGAAGTGGGCGGCGGGAAGAACGGGCTCGAACGGCTGCTGCGTCTTGAGGTTGGTGCGATCACGACCTCGCTGGCAACTCATGGTGTCAGGGTTGATGAATGGCTTTCGGAGTCCAAACTGCTTGGCGTCCTACGTGGAGCCTTCGACCCCGAGGCCCTCGCGCGTGAATCCTCCAAAGCGGAGCATCAGTCTCGAGACGAGGGGCAGCCACTTCGTCACAGTTCTGGCCCTATGGCCGTCGAAGAACACTGGACATACCTGCGAACGGACTCCGGGTTCCATCAAACGTTCTGGGTGGCTGAGTGGCCGCGCCAAAAGGTCTATCCGGGCTTCCTGCATCCGCTCGTCTACGTAGGCGACTTCAGGCACACCGTTACCCAGGTCATTCGCACTGTGCCGACGATCGAAGCTCTGCGCGACATTCGCTCCGCCCAGGAGGCTCACGAAACACGACGGCGGATCAATGCGCGTTTCGATCGTCCGACGACGCGGGAGCAACGTGCTGAGGAAGAAGAGGTTTCTCAGCGGGAAGAGGAGATCGTCGCAGGACACGGCGATGTCAGACCCACGGCCTTCGTCACCATAACCGCCGAGTCTTTGGAAGACCTTGCCCGGCATCGACATGAACTCGAATCAGCGGCCGCAGGCGCCTTCGTTGAGCTGCGATTGCTCGCTGGTCAGCAATGGGCTGCGTTCATTGCAGGTGGACTTCCCCTGGGGCGGGGATTGCGATGAGCCTCAAGAACCAAGAGGTGACCTACACGCCGTCGGGCACTCGGTCCGAGCGGAAGGCCGCCAAGCGGGCGGCCGCTAGGGACACGACGCTACCGAGAAGGCGGCTGTTCCATAGCGACGCGGACAACACGGCGGGACAGCCGGACCGCGAGAGCCTTGGTGGTGACTGGGGGAGTCGGGAAGTCAGTTCCTTGTGGGGTCCCCATCGCTTGCGGCCCGCGCCGCATCGAGCATCGACCATGACGTTCGCGGCTGCCTACCCGTTCATAACGGAGTCCGGCCTGGGCCATGAAGGAACCTACATCGGAACGGATGTCTTTGGCTCAGGCGCCTTCTCCTACGATCCGTGGATCCTTTACGACAAGGGGATCATTAGTGGTCCATCGATCGTCGTCATCGGCACGGTGGGGACTGGCAAGTCGATGTGCGGCAAGTCGCTGGTTGCGCGCTCCATAACCTTGGGTAGAAAGGCTGCCGTTGCCTCGGACCCCAAGGGTGAGTGGGTTTCCGTTGCCAATGCTGTGGGCGGCAAGGTCATTTCCGTCGGTCCTGGTAGAACGGCTCGTGTGAATCCTCTGGACGCCGGCCCACGGCCCAGTTCACTGTCGGACACCCAGTGGAAGGCTGTCGTCCGGCAGCGGCGTCGGCAACTGATCGTGGCATTGGTCTCTCTCATGCGGCAGGGCACTCCGCTGCATCCGGTTGAACATACGGCTTTGGACATGGCGCTGATGGAAACGACTGCGGAGAACTCGACGCCCACGCTCCCCATGGTGCTGGATCACCTGCTGCGGCCATCCCCGGAGACGTTGGCTTTGGTTGGTAGGGACGGGGGCGTAGCCGTCAGCCACTCGCTGCGAAGGACAGTCTCGGGTGATTTGGAAGGCATGTTCGATGCTCCCTCGACGGTCGCGTTCGATGCCGACGCGCCAATGATGGTGATGGACACGTCGGCTCTGATCGGCGCCTCGGAGCAGGCGTTGTCTTTGGCTGCCGCCTGCAGCGCCACCTGGCTTGAGGCAGCGGTGACAAACCCCGACGGCGGCAAGCGGCTCGTGGTGTACGACGAGGGTTGGCGGATGCTCGCCGATCCCTACATGTTGGCGAAGATGAGCGAGCAATGGCGGCTTGCGCGCACCTACGGAATTGCCAATCTGCTGATCATGCACAAGGTGGCGGACCTCAACGAGATCGGCGACAGCACCAGTGGCCACCGGCAGAAAGCGCTGGGGCTGCTGACGGAGGCGGACACTCGCATCATCTACCGGCAGAAGCACGACGCCATGCGGCTGACCAAGGAGGCTCTGGGCCTCACGGAAGCCGAATGCGATCATGTCGAGAACCTGCCCAAGGGTGTCGGGCTCTGGAAGGTAGGGAATCGGTCGTTCATCGTGGCGAACAGAGTGACGACCGACGAACTCGAGGTCTTTGGTACCGATGATCGGATGCACCTGTGAGGACTCGATCAGGGAGTACGAATCCGATGGTGTCGGTAGGTCTGTGGGCGATTGCCGGCTATGTGGTCTTTTGCTTTCTCGTCCAGGCCGCCGCCTCTGTGGTAACGCCTCGGCAGTGTGGCGGCAGGCCGCCGTCGTTCTTCAATCCGGTGGCGGGCGTCGGGCTGGTGGTTGGCCGCGTTGACTGGATCTCGCGGGAGTGTGCGCCTGACCTGGCTGCAGTCTGGTGGATCGTGGGTGGCGTGCTTGCCGTGGTTGCGGCGCTCGCCGTCGGAGGAGTGCTGGGCTGGAGGATGTGGAAACAATCCGGTGCGTGGCTCCGGCAGGACATTCTGAGCAGGGACGGCGTGGCTGGAAGGGCGGAGATTGTTCGCGACTTTGGCTCCCGAGCCGTTCGACGCCGCGGTCTGTACATCCGTCCCGGGCTGAGTCGACCGAGTATCCAAGACGTCTCGTGGACGCTTGGGCGTTCGCGGGGAGTGACCATCCACGTCTCGACGGAGGAGTCGATGGTTATTCAGGGCGCGCCTAGGTCAGGCAAGGGCCTGTATGTGGTCATCAACGCGATCCTCGACGCGCCAGGTGCGGTGGTCACAACGTCAACCCGTGCCGACAACCTGGTAGTGACCATGCGCGCCCGGATGAGCGACGGGCGGCCTGTGACGGTCTTCGATCCGCAAGGCATGTCGGGGCTGCCGTCCACGCTTCGATGGTCGCCTGTCCGTGGGTGTGGGGATCCTGATATCGCAACGCGTCGAGCCCTCGTCATTACGGCGGATACCGAGATGAAGGGTGAGAACGCAGCGTGGCAGAAGCGCTCGCTGATCGTCTTGCAGTGTCTCCTCCATGCGGCGGCTCTGTCGGGGGAAGGTATTGCCGCATTCCGCCGTTGGTCCTCCAGCCCGGTGCTGGCACGCGAGGCTTTGGACGTTCTCGGCCGCACGGGAGCTGCACTCGGTTGGCAGGCAGACTTAATGGGGATACTGGAGGACGATCCGCGCAATACCTCGAACTCGTGGATCGGAGTCTCTGCAGCGGTTGCCCCGTTGTCCTCGCCACGAGTATTGGCGGCGCTGAATCCGCAGGACGAAGCCCAGGAGTTCGACCCGAAGGCCTTCATTAGGCAGCGAGGGACTCTGTACCTGATTGGCACCCGCTCCGGAGCTGCTGCAGCTGGTCCATATCTCTCGGCATTGATCGACGACATCGACAATGCTGCTCGCGAAATGGCGTTCGTCTCGGCCGGCGGGCGACTGGATCCGCCGTTGTCTTTGATCCTTGATGAGATAGCTAACCTGTCTCCCTGGCCCGGGCTTCCAGTTGTGCTCTCTGATGGCGGAGGGATTGGGATTTCTACGTTGGTGGTCCTGCAGTCTTTGTCGCAAGCCCGCAGTGGATGGTCGATCGAGGAGGCAGCCACGATTTGGGACTCCGCCATCATCAAGGTCATCTTCGGCGGAGGGTCCGACGAACGTGACCTGCGCTCGCTGGCGTCTCTGCTCGGCGAGCGCAGCCTCATCATGAACACCCGGTCTTGGTCCGCTCAAGGGCGCCAGGACGGAGAACAGATCCGGGATACTCCGGTGATCCGTCTGGACGAGATCCGTCGACTTCCGGTTGGTACTGCTCTCATGCTCGGTCGGCGAACAAGGCCGATTCTGCTGGACCTGCGCGACTGGCACAAACGCAAGGACGCGGCTGAACTGGGCCGTTCGAAAGTTGAGACGGAGCGGGAGTTGGCTGCGGGTCACCTGAATCGTCAGGAATCGAACAGCGAGGCTGACTCATGAACACTCAGGCGGACGACTCCGACTTCGAAGTTGGCCGCGTCTCTGACCTTGACGATGAACTGACGGCGGAGTTGTTCCGTTCGTCGTTTCAGCCGTCGCCTCGCACGGTGGGCGTAACTCGCCGATGGCGGGATATGTCACCGGAACAGGCTGAAGTTGTGTGGCAGAGCCTCTTTGAATGGGTTCGATGGTTCGTCGCCACCTATCAGCTGACCACCTCTGTTGTTCCGGATTGCTGGTGGAGGCATTCGGAAGTGGCGGCCGAGCTCTACGCGCTGCAGCGGGCCGAGATGGCTTCTTTCACTCCCGATGACTCGGGCTTTGGTCCGTTGGCCTTCCACGAAAGGCTCCCACACGCCGTCGAGCGTCTCCGAACCCACACCAGAACCGCAGGGTGTGTCGGGCTGCAGAGCCACAAGGAGCCGGTCACCAGAGTTGTACCAGCGGAACCGGCTTTCGATGACTGGAAATTGAGCGCCCATCAGTTTGGATCCTGATCAGGTCATGACGTCCTTGCCCGGGCAGGAAATGGATAGGAGATCCCTTCTCAGGGCTGACTCAGAAGTACGAAGGATGGCTGTCATGGCCGCTGCACCTGAATCGAACGCTCACCTGCCTGGCGGGACGGACGACGCCGGCCTTCCGCCGAGCGTTCGAATGTCACCTGAAGAGCGCATAGCGAGTCTCACCGAAGGCCTTCACACTGCCCTTGAGCAAGCTATAGAGTCGCCGGCTCGATGGCAGGTGTTGCTCGACGCCTCGGCCACTTTGTGGCGTTACTCAGGGGGCAACGTCGCCCTGCTGATGGCGCAGATGGCGCAGCGTGGCGCCGACGAACCGACGCTCGTTGCCGGCTACAAAGAGTGGGCGCGTCACGGGCGGACCGTGCTGCGTGGCGAGCATGCACTCTGGGTGATCGCACCACGGACTGCGTCCATGCAGGAGCTGAAAATGGCCGATGGTCAGCGGAAGCTGCTGCCTGTGACCCAGGCCGCTCCGGTCGATGCGGTAAGCCTTGGCAGGAAGAACGTCGTCACGGGTTGGCGGGGGCAGGCCGTCTTCGACGTTACCCAAACCGAGGGAACGCCGATCCTGGTACCGCGCGGGGGCATTGAATCAGGGGAAAGCTTGGACGACCTTTGGCGGTCCCTGTGTGATGTCGCGAAGGAACGCAGCTTCAGGGTTGAGGTGTCAGGCGTCCAATACGGCTATACGAGTGGCTACACGGACTTCGATGCCCGTCGGATCCAGGTTGGTCTTTGGATGAGCAGCGAGGAGCGGGTGGCGGTCCTTGCCCACGAACTAGGGCACGTCCTGTTGCATGGTCCGGAGGACAGTGTTGGCCGGCTCTATGGCAGCAGCGCGAACCATCGCGGCCTGGCCGAAGTGGAGGCCGAATCGGTGGCCTATACAGTCCTTCGTGCTCATGGCATTGACCGCGGGCCGCAGTCGGCCACGTATCTGGCTGGGTGGGCTGACGCGGTCATCAGAACCGAGAAGGAGCTGCAAGAGGGGCGTGCTCCCACGTCGCGCGTGGACATCGCCAAGTCCGTGCTGGGGCGGGTGACGGCGGCAACGAAGGACATCCTTGCTGTTTCGGATCCCCCGGGGTTTGGCGGCAAGTTCGCGGCTGCAAGCGCTTCGCCGCTTGTGACGGCTTCTTCCACCTACGCTGGCGTGCCTGGACCGGGCGCCTCAATGTCCGGCCCGGAGCTGGCCGGTCCCTGAAACCAATCACATGTCCGATGGGAGAGGCCTGTCGGCGAAGGAAGGTAGATCGAACATGAACACAAAGATTCCCATCACCATCGCTGGCAATCTTGTCGCGGACCCTGAGCTCACGATCGGGGAGTCCGGAACTCCGCACGCTAAGATTCGGGTCGCAGTGAACCAACGCATCCAGAATCCGGACGGCACGTGGCGTGACGGGGAGCCGGTCTTCCACAACGTCTCGGCCTTTCGCATGCTGGCGGAAAACGCGGCCACATCGCTCAAGAAGGGAGATCCTGTGACCGTCTCGGGCGAACTGGAATTCAGGTCGTACGACAAGGACGGCGAGCGCCGGGAGGCACGACGCATCATTGCTGACACGATTGGTCCTGACCTTCGGTTTGGGACGGCCACCTATCAGCGCTCTGCACGTGCCGTCACGGAACCAGAAGCCGCGGTGGAGGCGACCGGTCCGGAGGCAACGACCAAGACTGGCTGGCCCGTATACAACGTGACGACCAAAAGCCCGGTGGTTTCGTCCCCTTTTGGCAGGACGCCGGGGAGTGAGATGTCTGCCTGATCCGCTCCTGCAACTCGCTGCCCACGTCGCATGGTGGCGACGTGGGCAGCTCGGCGTCTTGGGTCGAATCCACGCATTCGAATATATGTTCTAATCTTGATCCATGAGACCGAAGCAAGACTCCATCGCTTTCGCACGCATGATGGCCCAGATCGAGGCCGACGACAATCACCCCAAACCGGACGACGGCAAGATCATTGAGCTCGACCTCGGTAAGCAGCCGTTGGTCCGCGTGGGCGAAATCTATGGTCGGGCCATCAAGTACACGAGGTCGTTTGGGTTGGTGGAGTGGGTGGATGACCGACGGGTCTATCACGTCGAATGGTTCCCGGCCGGGCAGATCAAGAGGGTGGACCAAGAGTCGTGGCGAGGGCGGCCGCTCTGAAGCACGCACTGCCTTTGTGTGGAGCTAATGGATACGCGTACCTCACGGTTGCGGGTAGCTCCTACCGATCAGAGCTGTGGCGCCCACGTGAGGACGTGGTCGGCTGCAATCGAGTAAGTTGCTGGCCACGGGGTGCCGGGGCGCACCTGTTCAGGGTCCGGTCGGATTAGCAGTACGGAGCCAGGCCAGATCGGTTCGGGGAGTGCTTCGATCCACGCAGGCTGGACGTAGCCGAAACGATTCCAGCGGATGGTGATCCAGGCTCCGGTCGGCTGAGGGGAGTCAACACTGAGGACGGCCACCTCCGTGGTGGTTGTGGCGGTGTTCTTCAAGGATTCCAGTACCTGCCATTGCGCCTGGCTTGCAGTCTTCCACGCGCGGTTGTCGTGTATGCGCCTGTACCAGACGAAGGACAGGATGGGACCTGAGGCTGCGACTACTATTAGGACCCAGCCGGTGGTGGGAAACGAAGAAGTCATTGCAGCCAGCGTGATAGCAAGTGCCAGCGTCACCGCGCTTATGACGATCAGGGCAGGTGTCGCAACTTTCGGTTTGATTACTGGATTTACTTGCATGCCTTTTCTCCACTTCCCAGTTTAAAGCTGCCAACCCGTGCTGGTAAGGCTTTGCTGGGCTTGCATTTTGTTGAAGTCGATGATGGCTGGCGTCGCTAGGAGTGGCTGGGCCGCTCTTTGGACTACCTCTTGGAGGTGTTCCCATTGCGAGCGCTGTTCCCACTCCCAATCGGCTGGAGATGCACCGAGAGGGAGAGGGGAGTCGTGGAGACCCCAACGGTCTCTGTAGACTGCAACGTCGCTAACCAGGGCCGCAATCGAGTACGAATCCACTTGAGCTCCAAGTTCGTCCAAAAGGGCTGTCTTCCACTCTGGTTCCTCAAGTAGTGCAGCCTTGGCGACGAGATCTGTACGGTTCCCAATCCGCCGTCGGACTTGATCCAGAGCCTTTTCCAAGTCGTCACGTTCGATGACGAGCTGTTCTGTCATGGGATCGATGGTTGTGTGGGGTATCGCGGGGCAGTAGCGGCGAAGGCGTGAGTGGATCACTGCTGTGAGGTCATTGGCCGTGGCACCTGACCCGAGAGATTCGGAGAGTACGCGATGCGCTCCTGGGCGATTGGTGTTTGTCGCCCGGCGCCATGCAGCTACTGCCGCTCCCCATGCGGGCGAGGCTCGTAGTGTGTCAGCCAGGCCGGGCGAAAGGGGCTCGAGAGTTCTCGCCAAATCGGCGCTCGCGGCTATTTGGGCCAGGTAGTCGTACTCGCGGTTGAGTCGCTCAAGGCTGTCCGCGTGGGAGCGTTCATGGTCGCGGACCTCGTGGGCGGTTCGCTCGGCGCCTTCCGCGGCGAGGACTTCGCCTAGTATCGCCCGCCAGTTGGATCGAGCGCTCGGGTCGAGGATTTCGTCTTCGTCGGGGTCGTTCTCGCTGACATAGGCCGTGTTGGAGAATCGGCCACGGGTCATGCTGACGTAGAGGAGTTCACGGGTGAGCCGGCCCGGTGTGACGACGACGTGGGCGGAGTCCACCGTGATGCCTTGAGATCGGTGGGCCGTGGTGGCATAGCCAAGTTCTACGGATGACTCCAGATACGAGGCGCCGAGTTCGAGCGTTGCGCCGGTATCCGTCCGACGAGCATGCAAGGATCGGTGACGCACGCTGACGCTCAGCACCTCAAGCTGAGTTCCGTTACGGATGAATGCGCCTTGGTCGTCCACAAGGGTTCGATCATTCCGACGGGCAATGACAATGTCACCGCGACCCGCCTGCAGCCCATCCCTGAGCATGAGTGTATGTTCTGCATCGGCGACGCCCAGGATCACCCTGTCAGCCTGGGCACGTTCGTTCAGCATGTTAACTGTCTCGTTGTCGGGAGCAATCAGGACCGAAGTGTGCCCTGAAAGGACATCGGCGTGCCAAGCGGCATACGCACGGTCCATCATGTCCAGATAGGTGCCGTGACTGATCCGACCGTGATGCTCGTAGTCCGCGAGCACGGAGATGTCACCTGCACGAAGACCTACAGAAGCCGACGCCTCCCAGGCGTGCTGGAAGCGCCAGATCGAACTCAACCTTTCCGCCTTACCCTGCCTGTCGAGCCAGCCAAGAACGCCGCCAGCGTCGATGGAATCAAGCTGCGCTGGATCGCCGACCAACAACATCTTCGCCTGAGCGTGTCTAGCTTGTGCCACGATCGCCGCCAATTGCTGGGTGGAAACCATAGACGCTTCATCGACCACCACAAGCTGATTCGCCCTGAAGGTCCATTGAGTCTGCTCCGCCGCCAACCGCATGACCCGTTGCTCAAGAAGAGACTTCGTAGCGTTCGTCGTCCCGTGCGAGGTGAGCCGGGACTCTGCGTCAAAGAAGGCCGAACTCCTTTGCGCTGCTCCGCTACCCACGGACTCGTAAAGCCACTTAGAGACATTCTCAGCAGCCATCGCCAACTCCGAGCCAAGAACCTCGGCGCTCGCGGCCGCGGGAGCCAATCCGACCACGCTGCCTGCACCGAACTGCGCTTCCCAAGCTGCTTTGATTGCGCCGAGGGTTGTGGTCTTGCCCGTGCCTGCGGGGCCAACGATGGCGTCCAGTCGATGGGCGCTCAGCAGGACTTCGGCTGCGGCAGCCCGTTGGTCTTCGTACAGTTCTGACGCATCTTTTCTGTACGAGGCGAGTGACGCCATGGCGACATCCGGGCAGACAGCCGGGCCGCCGTCGTCGTTCCTTGCCGCAAGGATCTGGTCCTCGAAGGAGAGAGTCGCCTCATCCGTGTAGAGGCGCGATCCGTGAAAATCGAAGACGCTCCGGTTCGCAAAACGGAGATCGTCGGCAGCCTCGGCAGGGAGGCTGTAGCGGTATTCGTTGAGCGGCACCGACTGGAGCTCCGCAGCTGTGGCGATGGCGTCGATCATCGCGTTACGGTCCTCCGGCGAGGCGCAACGGATCTCAGCGGACACGCGCTCGGCTTCTGCGATCAGGTTCCAGTGATTCCAAGTGGACCGCTTGGCGGCGACGCGCGCACGGGTCAAATGCCCGACGGCGGCAATCCAGTCAGGGGCGAAGTCAGCTACGCGGAAGGGGCGGTTGTGCGATCGGTGGATGGTAGTGGCGACGACCCGCTCGGGGTCGAAGCCTTTGGTCCGTGAACGATCCCGCCAACTGGCAGATAGCTGACGTAGGGGAGTGGGGGTGACCTCTTTGGGAGTTCTTGTGGAAAGAGTCGTTTGTTGCCGCAACTTGACGGTGGTGGTTGCCGATGGGCGGGTGCCGTGTTCGGCGGTCCATTCGTTGACCAGTCGGTCGGTCTCGACGTCGATGAGTCGCGAGCGGTTGGAGAATTCGCGGATGAGGGCGTCGTCGATGCCTGTCAGTTGTTGGCTTGGGTTGTGGGTGTTGCGGGCTGGTGAGCGGATGTCCGTGCCGGTTCCGAGGTTTCGTCGCAGGGCGTCGAAGAGCAGGCCGTTGTAGTGTTCGCTGGCGGCGACGACCGCCTTGAAGAGGCTTCGCGAGTCGAGTGTCGTCCAGGCGCCGTCGGTGATGCGCTGGACACGGTTAGCGATCACGACGTGTGTGTGGAGTTGCGGGTCGCCGGCTCGTGATTCCCAATGGTCGAAGGCCGCTGCGATGACTCCTCGTGTTCCGAGGTGAGCGATGCCGTTTCGGCCGGCGCGTGTGTTGATGACCAAGTCCTCCAACCAGCGGAGCGTTGCTTCCACTGCTTCCTGGTGGGTTTGGAGGATTTGCTCTTGGAGTTGGCGTGGGCTGAGGGCCCAGAGTGCCGAGACTGATTTGGGGACGCTGAAGGTGAGATCGAAACCGGCAACGGCGCGGTTCGTGGTTTGTCCGCGGTTCTTTTCGGTGATGGTGGCTTCGCCGTAAGCGCGGCCGAGGGGCGTTGCTGTATCGGGGTGCTGGGCGCCTTGGAAGATTGACCTCGCGTCGGATTCCGTGACTGTCTGTCCGGGTGTTCGGTTGATGCCGTCGAGCCCGCGACCAATCCAGCGACCCTGCGGTGTGCCGGTGGCCAGGTAGTAGCTGATCGTGTCTTCAGGAGTGGGGCGGGCGTCGTCGAGCATTGTCGACTGGAAGAGGTACTTCAGCCCGGACTTCACGGACAGCCGGGCGATGGACATGGTCATGCACGAAGCGCCCCGCTTCTGGTCTTGCGGGGCAGCCAGCCCCGACGGCGGAGGATGCCGATGGTGGTTGGGTCGAGGGCCACGCCCTTCACTTTCGACACGTGAACCAGGGCTGCCGCCACGTGTGCGAGGTTTTGGACGTTCGTGCGCTGGGCTCTTTTCAGTCGGAGTACTTCGTTGTGGAGGAGCCCGTTCCGTGCATCGAGTTCGTCGTAGATGGCGTGGAGGCGCTCGAGTTCTGTCGATTGAGACCTGAGTTCGGTGGTGAGTCGGTCGACGCGGTCTAGGCAGGTCTCCGTGCCCGCGTTGTTGGATGCGGTCGAATTCTTCTTGTTCACGAACGTTCATGGTGAAGTCATGGTCCGCGTGCATGACGATTGGCTTCATATTCGGAGCACCGGGCCTTGGATGCCAGAGGTGTGAAGGAAGGTGGGGCCTCTGAGAGGGGCGATCGCTGCTGTGGTCTCTTGCTCGTGGCAATGCAAGCGCCCCTTGACGTTTCTGGAGTTTAGAGGGAAGGCGGGCAAGGGCCAACTACTCTGTCGCTCAAAAGTCTGATTGGCAGAGAGTGCTTGAAGGACACCAATCTCCTGCATTTGCGCAACAAGCTGCTGCGCAATTGGCCGTGCGCCTTGGACGACCGCACGAAATAAGACCAACCCCAGAAACACCACGTGAGATGAAGCTGCCAACAGTGCCACAAGCTGTGACACCACCGTTTACCCATCCCCGGATTGGCAGGGAATCGGATGGAGTGAAGATCCAAGGCCAGGCACCCCGCCAGCACCACCGAGGATCGCTAACGAAAGATAAAGACTTATAACAAACCTTGGTTATAAGTCGTTATAGACCGTGATTTCTGGTCGCAGGGACCCAGCAACGAATCCCTTCAACCCGGGCTCCGGTGTCAGCGCGCCCGGGCTTGTGGGTCGCGACAGTGAGATCGATGCCTTAGACCTGTTGGTCGCCTGGTCAAAGTCCAACACGGTGGGGGATATGGGCATGGTGCTTTCCAGGCTTCGAGGAGTTGGAACGACCGCCCTGCCCAACGTCTTCGCCGAACACGCCCGTCGCAACGACTGGTTGGTCATCCTCGAGACCCAACCCCGGGGAGGCTGGCAAGACAGCCACGCGGGCAAAACTCGCCCGTGAACTAGATGTGGGCACCCGTCAGTCGCTGGATTCGAACAAGTTTGAGCCCTGCTTGCCGTGTCGTTTCCCCAGAGAAACTTTGCTTTTCGGCGACACGGTTCATCGTCCGACCGCATTGCAATACATGCAGATGCCTGTCCGTACGCCTGCCAGAATTGTCAGATTGAACTCTAAGACTACCCACCAAGTGCTGCCCAGAAAGCCTCTTTGGCACCCTAACCTGACGCCGTTCCGGCAACCACCTGACGTCAGACTAGGGCGTACTTAAAAACAGGGGCCGGGTGGTGGAAACGGCACGGTGCCTGGGTCGCAAGTCATGAGAACCCCGAGCCTCAACGCAGCGAGGCCCGGAGGACGTTTCGGCTGCTGGGGCTATTGAGCCGGGACACGATCACTTGCCGCGTCGAGTGCGCCCTCGAACCGGGCGACGTTGCCGAGCCAGGCGAGGCTCGGCTTGGGCGTCCGTTCGAACGTCTCCCGGCTAACGGCAATCAGGCCGAAGGTGGGCTCCCAGTGGCCCCATTCGTAGTTGTCCAGCAGGGTCCAGTGCAGATAGCCTCGCACGTCCACGCCGTCGTCGATGGCGGCGTAGAGACCCTCGAGGGCACCGCGCGTGTACTCGACGCGGCGCTCGTCGTCGGCTGTTGCGATGCCGTTTTCTGTGACGAGGATCGGCACGCCGCCGGTGACCTCCCAGGTATGCCGCACAGCATCGCCGAGCGCCCATGGTTGCACCGGTGTTCCCACGAGGGTGTTGTCGGGGCTTGCGGCGTGGGGGATGGGGCCGTCCGGGCCGACTTCTTGGGTGGCGTAAGACTGGACGCCGATGAAGTCGTCGCCGTGGGCGGCTTCGAGGTAGAAGTCCTCACGGACGCACCGCTCTTCCTGCAGCTTCGCCTGGTTTTCGGGTGAGGCGTAGAAGGCCTGGTTGGCGACAGTCCAGCCGACAGCCGCGTTCGTCCGCTGTCGGAGAACCTCACGGGCGGCGGAGTGCGCCTGGGCCAGGCGGCGGCCTATTTCTGGATCAGGCGCGGGAAGCAGGGGCTGGGCGCGGTCCTCGATTCCTTCGACCGTGGGGCTCTGCCACTCAGCGGCCGCACCCGACTCCATCGCCGCTATCATGGTGCCAATTAATGCGAGCATATTTGGTTCGTTGATTGTGCACACATAGGGGACGCCGTCGAGGATCGAGGACACTGTCTCGGTGTAGCTGCGGAACCGGTCGACGGCGGCCTCGCTCATCCAGCCGCCCTCCTCCGCGAACCACTGCGGGGTGGTGAAGTGCTGCAGCGTGACCACCGGGGTGAGGCCGAGCCCGAGCGCGGTGTCGATCATGCGCCGGTAGTGCGCGAGTTCAGCGCGCGAGATCTGACCCGGGCGGGGCTCGATGCGCGCCCATTCGATGCCGAAGCGGTAGGCGGTGAGTCCGGCGTCCGCGAGCAGGCGCATGTCCTCGGGGTAGCGGTGGTAGCTGTCGACGGCGTCGCCGCTCGGCTCCATGCCGGGCATAAGGCCTTCGCGGGCCCACCAGTCGCTGCTGACGTTGTTGCCCTCGATCTGGTGCGGGGCAGTGGAGGCTCCCCAAAGGAAGCCTGGGCGGAGCTGTGGCATAAGAGTCCTTGTTCTCGTTGGCGGTGGAATTAGGGGTTAGGGGAGGGGGCCCGGATGGGCCGGCCGTCCTTGGGGGGCGGCGCTGGCGGGGCTGGCCATGACGATCTGGTCCCGGGGGTTGCCGCGCCGAAGTCGCGGCCTGCAGGCTTTCCTGTTGGGCGTGTGTTGTTTCCCGGAATTTACAGGATCGGGGCGCATTCCTCTGGGCCCGGGCGCCTGCTTTGCTTGGATTGCCGGGAGCGAAGGTGTTGGCCGTTGGCTGCGTGGAGGGGCTACGTGGTCTTGCTCTGGCCCAAGGCGTTCTCGATCGCGCGCTGAAGGAGTGGGATCATCTCGAAGCCCGGGTCAATGAGCCATTGAAGCTGCAGCCCGTCCCAGCTGGCGACAATTGTTGCCGCTGCAATGTCTGGATCGCAGGCGGCATCGATGCGCCCGCTGGCCTGGTCATCACGGATGCTTTTCGCAAAGGCTTGCCTGATGGTTGAGTAGCGTGTCTTGAACCAGTCATGGGCCGGGTGGCCCGGGGATGACGCTTCGGCGCTCAGCACCGCCAGAAGGCGTAGCAACTGCGGGTGTCCAAGATTCACCCCGGCCACCCAAGTTACTGCCCTGGCCAGTCCTTCGGCGCCGCGACGCTCTTCAAATTCTTCCAACAGGGTCTGGTCTGCGTGCTCCAGGACGGCCTGGAGCAGGAGTTCCTTGCTGGGAAAGTGGTGCAGGACGGTGGTGAAGCTCAACGACAGATCCTTTGAGATTTGGCGCAGAGATCCTCCGTTGTATCCATTGGTCGCGAACACTTCCGTGGCGGCTTCAATGATTTGTTTACGGCGGGCTTCGGTCTTGGCGTACGCCCCACGGGGGGCACTGCGCCTGGAGGGGCGTGAGGGGGAACTGGTCACCCCGGCAATGCTACGCCGGGGAACGGAAAGCCCCACAACGGTTCTCCCTTGGCCCCTCACTTGACGCGTCGGATAGGGATGAGAACGAGCCCCGCGACGACAGCCAAAACAACTGCTATGCCGAAGACGAGCTGAAACCCGATGGCCGAAACGATCACGCCTGCGACGATGGGCGCGATGATCTGCGGCCCTGTGTTGGCGATATTCAGGATTCCCATGTCTTTGCCTTGGTTTTCAGCATCCGGCAGCACCTGGGCGAGCAGCGCCTGGTCAACGGCGATGTACATGCCGTAAGCAAAACCACCGACTGCCAGGAAGGCATAAAAGGCAGGGAGTTCGGCGCTGAAGACGAGCGGCAGTTCAGCGGCGGCGAAGACTAAGGAAGCGGCGATGACGATGGGCTTGCGGCGCTTGATCCTGTCGGACAACGGGCCGGCTATAAGTGTCCCCAACCCGGAAGCGGCCGCCATGACCAACCCGCCGGTGCCGATGACCGCGCCGGCCTCTTTCATATCCAGGCCGATGTAGTCAGTCAGGACGAAGAGCTGGTACAGCAGCACCATCATGAACGAGAGCATGAGGAGGAAGCGGCCGCCCAGTGCCAGCAGGAAGTCACGGTCTTTCGGAGGTACGAAACCGCGCAGCAGCGCGATGAGGGAGAGAGGTTCCCGGGCGACGGAGCGGTTGTCCTGTTCCTTGGAAAGCAAGACAAAGACAACCATCGCTATCGCAATGAGCCATGGCAGCCACCGCAGGCCTTCTCTGGGGACGGTGACAAAAGCGCCACCGACAACCGCTCCTGCGCTCTGGGCCAACAGTTGGCCCAGTCCGATCAGGGTGGATGCCTTCCCCAGGTTCTCCGGGCGGACCCGCTCCGGCAAGACAGCGAACAGTGGCGCGAGAACGACGGCCAGCCCAATCTGGAAGATAACCCACAGCGCCACCAAGAGAGCAAAGTTGCCCGTGAACGACATCAATGTGGCCGCCACACCCAACAAGATGCCTCCCGTGGCAATCCACGGGTTGCGCCGCCCGAAGCGGCTGCGGGTCCGGTCCGAGAGGGCCCCGAACACAATCGTTGCCAGCATGGATGCAACTGATCCTGCCACGGCCAGGGTGCCGTACAGCGCAACCTTCTGGGCCTCGTTGATTTCGATCATCAGGGCAGGGATCAGGGTTCCCGTGGCCGCAAGCGGAAGCATCCAGCCAACGTGTGCGAGGAAAAGAAGGGGGCCCAGGCGCCCCAGCCGATGAGTGGGCCGTGCTGTCTGGGACTGGTTTGGCGCCGGCGAAGTTATTGCCATCAAAATGCTCCTTTGCATCAGGACTAGTGTCCAACAGAAAACACGCTAACTTAAAAACCGTGCAACCGCTATAGTTTTAAAAACCTAAGCTTTCGGAGGTTTGTAATGGAGCACATCCTCGTGCAGGACACGCTGAGCCAGATGGCAGCTGTCCCGTCCTTGTCCGGCATGCCGGCCCGTCTCTTCGTGGACGGAGAACCCTTCCTTGTGCGCGGCGCGGAGCTGCACAATTCAACCGCGACTCACGTTCCCGGAGTCAGCAAGGGATTGGAATCGGTGGTGCGGCTGGGAGCGAACACCGCCCTCGTGCCCGTCAACTGGGCCCAGTTCGAACCGGCGGAGGGAGTTTTCGACAGGGAACTCGTGACGGCAATCGTTGAGCAGGCCAGGAACGCCGGTCTGCGGGTGGTGCTTCTATGGTTTGGCGGCTACAAGAACGGGGCGTCGTTCTACGTTCCAGCCTGGGTCCGCACGGACCGCGGACGCTTTGCCCGTTGCGTTGACAGCAACGGAAAGCTGATGTCTACGCTTAGCCCGTTTGCTTCGGAAACCGCTGAGGCTGATGCTGCCGCCTTCCGTGAGTTGATGCGGACGGTGGAGGACATCGACCGCGGACACCGGACGGTGATCATGGTTCAGGTGGAAAACGAAACCGGCGTTCTGGGAACCCCACGTGACTTCTCCGCTGCCGCAACCAAGGCATGGGAAAGCCCTGTCGATCTGGCAATCATCGACTTGTCCGCGAACGGTGGTCTGGCCAGACTGCCCGATTTCTCCGGGAATGCCACCAGTTGGGAGACTGCATTCGGAAACAGTATCCACGTCCAGGAAGCCTTCATGGCCGCCGGCATGGCACGTTACGTGGAAACGGTGGCCGCGGCCGGCCGCGCCGAAACGTCCCTGCCTTTCTTCACAAATACCTGGCTCGACAGCGACATCGTCATCCCGGGCATGGACCTGTCCGGCGGTCAAATCCCGGGCATTTACCCCAGCGGTGGGCCCCTGCCGCACGTTGCTGGGATCTGGCGTGCTCTGGCACCGAGCCTTGATCTGCTGACCCCGGACATCTACTTCGGGGACGTCACGAAAATCTGCTCGGACTATCTGCAGTCCTCTGGTGGTCTGTTCGTGCCAGAAATGAGGCGCGACGAGCATGGCGCAGGCGATGTCATGGCCATAGTCGGAGAGCATCACGCGATAGGTGTTGCTCCCTTTGGAGTTGATTCTGCCGAAGACAGCCACATCAGGCACCTCAAGGACGTCTATGAATTGCTGGCTGCGGTTGAGCCACTCCTTTGCAGCAGTCTCTCCACCCACGGCTTTCATCTGCAAGATGATGCGCCTTCAATGGTGCATCGCTTTGGTGATCTGCTCCTCAAGGTTGAACGCGCCGCGCCGTTCGGGGAGACCAACGAAGGCACCCGGGCTTACGGGATCGTCCTCCAGATCGGAGCCCACGAATTCATTGCCGCAGGCCGCGGCTTCAACGCCCGCTTTCTTGCTGTAGCCGAACACAAGGACGTCGAGGTCCTCCACATGGAAGAGGGCACCCTCGTAGCGGGCACCTGGGTTAGCGCACGGCGGATTAACGGCGACGAGGCTGCCGGAGGGGGCACCCTGCTCCACCCGCCACTCATCCCCCAACGCAGCGAGACCTTCCCCATCCCAGGAGTCGTCGAACACACCGGGATATCCCGCACCATCGTCCACGTCTTCGGCTAAGTTCCGGGTCACGTTGGCGAGTTGCTGACCTGCGGCCTCAGCCCGGACGTCGTCACCAATCCGCGCGAGAACGTGCCCGGGACATAAATTATCTCCGCTCACCGGGCAGTACCTTTTGGATTGACCCGGCAGCAAAACCAGTCTCAACCGGGACGAACGCAAGCGAGGCTGGCGCTCAGCGAGGCGGCGCGGTGGATGCGCGGGGGATGAGGGTCGGCAGCGTCGTTCGGACTGTTCCGGGTTCAGTTTCTCCAAGTAGCAGGTCGAAGGCTGCGCTTGCGATCTGATCGAACGGCGTGTGCACACTGGTCAGCGGCGTTGGCAGCCTCGAGGCGAGCGGGATGTCGTTATAGCCGACGACCGATAGGTGCTCGCCCGGAATCACGCCGAGGGCACGTGCTGCGCTGACTACGCCGATCGCGAGGTTGTCGTTTGCGGCGAAAATGGCGGTAGGACGCTCGTCGCTGCCGAGAATCTGGCGTCCGGCTTCGATGCCATCATCAACGCCATATCCGGTTGAGATGACGCGGTTTGGAGGAAGCTCAATTCCGGCCTCAAGGAGCGCTCGTTGGGCGCCGTGCTGTCGGTCCTGCCCGCTGGATGTGAACCAGGGACCGGTAACGATGGCGATGTCCCGGTGTCCGAGGTCGATAAGGTGTCGCGTGGCGAGGTAGCCGCCAGCTTCGTCGTCACCGAGGGATGAGGGGCTGACTCGGTCGGTGCGCAGGACAAGCACATGCGGGATGCTGCGCTGGCGTAGGGATGCGGGCAGGGCGTCGTCCAGGCGCGCGGTTGCGAGGATGAGCCCGTCCACATTTCGATCGAGCAGGGTCTCGGTGGCGCGGCTTTCCTCGGCGGGGTCATCACCGCAAGTAGCGACGACTGCGAAGTATCCTTGTCGACGCGCGGCGCGCTCCAGAGCCTCAAACATCAGTGCCATGACGGCATCAGTCAGTCGGGGGACCAGCACCCCTATTGTTGCCGTCGCGCCGCGGCGGAGGTTTGAGGCAAATATGTTGCGACGGTAGCCGAGTGCTTCGGCGACTTGGCGCACCCTCTGTGCGGTCTCGGAGCGCGAGGGTGGGGTCCGGTCGTCAAGGACGCGACTGACGGTGGAGATACTGACACCGGATGCCTCAGCCACATCCCGCAACGTCACGAAGTGACGCCCTGTCGGTCCCAACTCCATGCGCGTCCTCGCTTCGCTCTTGAACTGACGCCCGCTTGGGACGCTTTTCAGATTCATCCTTGACATCATCCCATTCCGCGACACATACTTGCAATCGTTCCTGCAAACGTTCCCGCGAACGTTCCCACTGCTGAAAGAACACCGAACCAATGGAGGAAACGATGTCTCTTGATCTCCGCGGGCTCAGCCCCGCACCTGTCACCCCGTTCACCGAAGACGGCGCTATCGACTTCGCTGCGATCCAACGGTTGGGTTCGTGGCTCGGGTCGATCGAGGGCGTGAAGAGCCTTGTCGTCCTGGGCCACGCCGGCGAAGGTACGTTCCTTACTGAAGAGGAGCAACTGGACGTCATCCGCGCATTCGTTGCTTCAACCGATGGCCGCGTCCCTGTGGTGGCCGGCATCACGAAGGAGGGCAACAAGACAGCGGCTCTCGAGGCAAAGAAGGCCGTCGAAGCAGGGGCGTCGGCCGGTCTGGTCTACCCCTCTCACGGGTGGCTGCGCTTCGGATACCAGGACGGCGCACCCCAGTCGCGCTACAAGGAAATCTACGAAGAATCGGGTCTGCCGCTGATCCTCTTCCAGTACCCAGACAACACCAAGGCGAGCTACAACCTTGACACCCAGCTGGAGATCGCCGGCCAGGAAGGCGTGTTCGCCACGAAGAACGGTGTCCGGAACATGCGCCGTTGGTACACCGAGATCCCCGCCCTCCGGGCCGCGTTCCCCGAGCTACAGATCCTGTCCTGCCATGACGAATACCTGCTCCCGACAATGTTCGACGTCGACGGTCTGCTGGTCGGGTACGGCAACATCGCCCCCGAACTGCTCGTCGATCTCATCGAGGCCGGCAAGGCCCAAGACTACCCCCGCGCCCACGCCATCCACGAGCGGCTGCTCCCGGTGACCAAGAACGTGTACCACCGCGGCTCCCACATGGAAGGCACAGTCGCGTTGAAGTGGGGCCTGGTGAACCGGGGCATCCTGGACCACGCCACAGTTCGTACCCCGCTCCTGCCCCTGCCCCAGGGCGCCGATGCCGAGATCGCGGAGGCTTTCGCTGCCGCAAACATCGGCAAGGTCGCCGTCAGCGCCTGACCAACCGCAGGGTGTGCGCGGCCAAATTTGCACCGCGCACACCCTGGTTCGACCACTGCTCGCGTCTATACGCAAGCAAAGGGCCACTTCGGTAGCCGCCCACCCCGACACTGAGGTCGGATATGAAAAAGTCAAAGAAGACTGAGCGGGAGAATAGTCCCGTGGAAGGAGGGCGCGCCGTGACTGAGCACACGAAGACGCCAAGCACCTCGAACAAGCCAGCCCTGAGTGGGCATCAGACCACCAGCAACGTTCAGGCCAGCGTCGAGGCCCGTAAGACCCGTCGATCATTCTGGACTCAACTTGCCCTCATCGGCCCCGCCTTCGTCGCCGGTGCCTGGCAGTTCGGACCGGGCAACCTCGCCACCGCCGTGCAAGCTGGCAGCGGCTACCAATACACCCTGATCTGGGTGATCATCGTATCCACCATCCTGATGATCTTCCTCACCGATATGAGCGTGCGTTTGGGCATCAAGTCACCCGTCTCACTCATCCAGTCGATCAAGGACCACCTGGGAAAGAAGGTCGGGGTGATCGCCGGCATCGGCGTCTTCCTGGTTACCTTGTGCTTCTCGGTCGGTAACGCCGTGGGCCTGGGCCTGGGCGCGTCAATGCTGCTTGGGGGATCGCCGGTCATGTGGACGATCATCGGCACCGCCCTCGTCGCCACGATTCTTCTGTTCCGTAATGTCTATCGGGTGATCGAGAAGGTGCTCGTCGTGATGGTTGGCATCATGGCGATTGCCTTCGTCACATCGGCCTTCATCGCGAACCCTGACTGGGCCGCTGCAGCATCCGGGCTGATGCCCGTCGTTCCTGGCGATGCTTGGTTGCTGGTCATCGCCTTGGTCGGCACCAACTTCTCGGTGAACGCCGCCTTCTACACCTCATACGGCACGAAGGAACGTGCACGCAGTGAGGAAGACTACCGCGACATCACCATGGTCGATACGATCCCCGGCATCGTCGCCCCCGGCATCATGACATCACTCGTCATCGTCGTAGCAGCCTCCGTACTCGGGGCCACGGGCCAAGTCGCCGCGACCATGGGTCAACTCGGCAGCATTTTCGAACCCCTAGCCGGTCCGGTCGGCACCGCGATCTTCGCCATCGGGTTCACCGGCGCCGCTTTTTCTGCGATGACCGCAAACTGCACCGCTGGTGGCACGATGCTCTCGGACGCACTCAACCGCCGCGGCACCAAGGGCGTCACTTCCGGAACGCAGAAACTGATCAGCGCGATCATCCTCGCGTTCGGCCTCACCATCACCGTCATCTTCCAAACCTCACCGGTGCAGGTCATCGTTATCGCCCAGGCGCTGACAATCCTGGTCGCACCTCTGCTGGCGACCTTGATCGTGGTGATGGCGAATCGCGGCAACCTGATGGGTCCGCTCCGTAATAAGTGGTGGCAGAACCTCTTTGGCGTGGTGGGCCTGCTCGCAGTGCTCGCCCTGTCCATTCGACTGATCCTCAACTTCGTGACCGGCTAACACTGCCAAGCACCCAGCACACAGAGTAGTGCCCCCATCCAAAAGGGTGGGGGCACTACTCGTAGGCTCGATCAGCGGAATGATTGACGTTGCGCCATCTCGACTCACACGGGGCCGAATCGCTGACATTAGTCGATCGGAAAGACGAGAAGAGACCCGGTAGCAGTTGCGACCAGCTTGCCGTTGATATCGGTGACAGTGCCATCCGCGAAAGCAACCCGGCTGCCGGGCTTGGAAACGACACCTACGCAGGTCAAAGGACCGCTGTCAGCTCGAACAGGGCGGAGGTAGTTCACTTTGATCTCTATGGAGGTGTAGCCCACGCCTTTTGGAAGTGTTGTCTGCACAGCGCAGCCCAATGCGGAATCGAGCAAGGTGCATAAAAGCCCTCCATGGATGGATCCGATTGGGTTGTAGTGGGATTCGTCAGGGTGGCAGGTGAAGGTTGCCGTTCCTGGGGCCGCATCGACCAGTGTCATATTTAGCAGCTGGCCCATTGGGGGTGGTGGCAGCTCTTGGCCCATCATCGAGTGCAGGTATTCGAGGCCACTCATGCCCGGCATTGCATCCACGCCGGGGGCGGGATCGGCCCACGAGATCAACTTATTGCGCTCGTTCACTGCGGCTCCTATTGTTTCGACAACTCGGGTTGATTTGGCAAGTTCCTGAAGTCCGGCACGTCGGTCCTCCCAAGCAATGTGAAGGGCTCGCTCGCTGAGGCGGATCGGCAGGCGGTTATGTCCGGTCAGTAACAGTTGCGAACGTCAGGTCACCGTGGGAGCCAGCCGTACGAGGTTTGACGGCGACCTGGGGTGTTGCCATCCCGTTGTGGTGACGTCCAGCTCCTGCCGACATGTTTGGCACCAAACACCGGTAGCGGAGTCAGACCCGCAGTTTGTGCAGATGATATGCATGGATTTTCCAGTGGGCGACTGAGTGTACTTTTGGGCCCATACGAGGAGTGAATGGAGAACCGGCAAGGCATCTGATCCCGCCTGCGTCAGGCGGTACTCTTTCCGGGGTCGTGCCCCGCCACTATAGGGATCGGCGGTCAGGACCCCTGCGTGGACCAAACGCCGCAGCCGCTCGCTGAGCACGTTGTCTGCTATTGCCAGTTCCTTCTTGAGGCCATCGAAGCGATTATTGCCCATGAAGACCTCCCTGAGTACTAGCAACGTCCACGGATCCGCCAATACGTCCGCCGCCCGCGCGATGGGGCATTTGTCCTGCGACCAATTGGTGCGGGGCATCGGATTCCTTCCTTGGAGTTTACTTGCTTGAAGCAAGCTAATTTACTTTCGTAAAGAAAGCTTGTAACGTGAGCTTACCCCCTGCTGACGTAACACTCCACTCCCGGGACGTCTGCGCAAACAATGAAAATGCCTGCTCTGTGCCAGGCTCCGAGGAGGACACGATGTCGATCACAGCTGCAGGAATTAGGCCTTCGGAGGCTTCCGTCGCGCCGGTCAGGGCGGCGGGCATGCTCCCTCTTAGCATGTTCGGAATACCGTTGGGCCTGGCGGGACTTGGTGGTGTTTGGTCGGCGGCCCGATCGTTCTATGAGATTCCGCGCTGGCCCGAAGAGGTTTTCTATGGATCAGCAGGAGCCATTTGGCTGACCCTGACGGCGATATACATCACTGGAGGGTTGCGACGCAAAGGCGCTTTCCGCGCCGACCTAAGGCACGAAGCGTCGGGTCCGTTCGCCGCATTCATCCCGATAGTGGGCATTCTCCTTTCGGTCCATTACAGCGAACACCTGCCAGGGTTTGGTGGCTGGATGTCGCTGGTCTTTATTGCCGCCCTCACGGTGGTCGTGACGCAACTCTTGGTTCGGTGGATCACCGGTGGTGTCCCGATGCAGTCAATACATCCCGGATACCTACTGCCGGTCGTGGCGGGACCTTTCGTTGCCAGCATCGGTTTCTCAAGTGCGAACGCCCATGATGCAGCATTGGCGGCCTTTGGCGTGGGCGCGTTCTTCTGGCTTGTCGTAGGTACCATCGTTACTGTCCGCCTGATGACCGCGGGCGAAATCGCGGGACCAGCCAGGCCCGGACTCTCGGCATACCTTTCCGCGCCAGCCACCGGCAGCCTTGCGTGGATGATTTCGCATCCGGGACCCATGGGCGCTCCCCAGATGATGCTCACGGGCGTACTCGTGGTCATGCTGCTGATGCAACTTCTTCTCATCGGCGAGTATCGCAAAGTGCGCTTCGGCCCGCTGTTCTGGGTCTTTACGTTCCCGGTTGCCGCGACAGCCAACTACGGCGTCCGATGGATCACCGCATCAAATGTACCGGGCCGGGATGTTTATGTGTGGGTCATCTTGGCGTTGGCCACAGCATTCATCCTCTCGGTTGCTGCCGGCACTATCGTGGCAGCAACCAAAAAACGTGGTCGATAAAAAGGAGACCAGTTTCTTCGGAGCCTTTGTAGCCGACCAACCGTTACTGTCGGGCAATACGAATGCTCCGTTCGACCAGGTGTGCGACTTTCCTGAGCCACTCCGCTCCGTCCGAGACCTCGACACTGGAGGTGAAGACGTCTTGTCGGGCTGCGGGTTGAGCCGGGTCTGGTTGGCCGGCAAGGGGACCTCCTGAGAAGGTGAAGCCAAGTCGGCTCCACCTTCGACAGGAGGTCCATCGGCCGTCCCAGGAGCCCGGTACCGCCGAGCTAGGCGGTACCGGGCTCCGGACTTTCTCGTGACGGATGGTGGCATGAATTGAGGTCGCCTAGTTTTTGCACTGCCGCCATTGATGCGAGGCGAAATTGCCCTATTGGCCCTTATGGGCTCTGCAGGATCCCCACAGTGCTCCGCGGTTCACGCGGTCGGGGTGGCGTTCGATCATGAATTCGTACAGAGCGAGAGTTGTCGCGGTGCTTCGAATGCCTGCTTCGAAGTCGAGGATGTATTGTCGCGTAAGTTCGATGTGCTGGGGATCATCGTCCGAGGCGGGGTCCTTGTGACCCGCGACGATCCGGCGGGGTTTCAGGGATTCGACTGTGTCGAGCGCCCTTAGCCAGGACTTTCGTCCGTCGGCGTCGGACTGAGCCAGCATGAGGTGAACGTTGTTGTAGATGGCATCTCCCGCTACCACAAGCTGGAGATCGGGCACATGCAGGCAGGTTGTGTTATCCCCATCCGTGTGGTCAAGCCTTATAGGAAGGACCAGGGTTCCATCAACCCTCAACTCTTCGCCATCGGCAAGGGGATTGGCCAAGACGATGTTGGACGAGATCTGATCGGGAACCAGCGGCCGCCAGAAAGACGAAAGCACCTCCGGGGAAGATTGCTGCCGCATCTCATCAACCACCTCCGGCAAGGCAACGGCACGGGCGGAGGGGTATTGGCCGAGTAAGTCACCCAAGCCGAACCAATGGTCGCCGTGACCGTGGGTGATGTAGACCGACGTGAGAGGCTTCCCCAATTCAGAGAGCCATGCAAGCAGGCGGGCGGACTGGGCTCGGGTAAAAAGCGGATCAACAAGGAGCGCTTGGCGCTCGCCAAAAATCAAGGTGCTCGTTGTAGGGGACCAGTCGCGGACCTGCAGATCCGGCGGGACATCCGGGTTGGTGGTCGGCATCCCGCCAGCGATATGTACTGCATAGTCAAGCGTTGATTGCTCCATTGCACTCCTCGAATCAAAAAAATAGGAGACTCCTATGACACAGTCATATCACTCATGCCTATGTCGAATCAAGGAAGCTTCGGGAATCTCCTGCACCGGTAGGGCTGGCTTAAGGACTGGAAGGCTTGCGGTGGCTGTAGTGACTACGTCTGTTAGGGGCGGAGCAGGGCCTGAAATTCGGTGACATGGGCGGCCATGTCGATGGTCGGGTCGTACAGCCACTGCACTTGGAGCCCGCGGAGCATGGCGGTGAGCTGTCGCGCTGTGATTTCAAGGTTGAGGTCGGGCCGGATCCTGCCCATGTCGCGCTCACGTTCGAGCTCGCGCTGGATGTCGCTGTTGAACTGGTTGATTCGCTGGAGGGTAAAGGCGTGGGCCGGGTGGTCCGGGCGGATTCCTTCGGCTTGCATCGTTGCATCCAGCTGGATCAGGCCGGGGATGGCCTCGTTTTCGCGCACGAGTTCCGGGAGGAGGTCGAGCAGGCCGCGTTCGGCCAATGCTTTTTCCAGGATGGGTCGGTCGTGTTCGCTTTGCCGTTCGAACACGGCCTGCAGCAGGTCCTCCTTGGAAGGGAAGTGGTAGCTCAATGCCGCGTGACTTACGCCGAGCTCTTCGGCGATCTTTCTGAGCGACAGCCGCTGAAAGCCTTGGGTAGCGAAGACCTCAAAGGCGCGGCTCACGAATTCATCGCGGCGCTGTTGCCCGTTCGCGTAGGGTCCTCTGGCTTTTGCCTGGCCCGTACCTGACTGCTGCTTCGTGGTTGCCACCGGCACTCCTTGGTCCTTGGCGGCGTTTGGCACGCCGATTCAACTTTTCCAGCTTAGCGCGAAAGTTTGCCAACATGAATACTTGCCATAGTGGACAAATTTGGATTACCGTTGATTTACAGCGCTTCCACTGGACGTGGGACGCGGGTTCCGGGCCCTTGGCCCCTTCAAAGGAGAAGACAATGACTGAATCAACGGCGGTGCAGAAGCGGGCCGTGAACCCCTGGTGGGTTGGAGTGGTGGCGGGAATGGCGTCCTTCGTGGATGGTGCCGCGCTGACAGGCAATGGATTTGCCTTGGTCATTTATCAGCAAGCTTTAGGCTTGACCCCCACAGAGATCGGCGTACTGACCAGCGTTTTGACCTTCGGCGTCGCCATCGGAGCACTTTTCGGTGGCCGGTTGGGGGACCGGTTCGGCCGTCGCCGCGTATTCATTGTCACGATGATGCTGATCGTGCTGGGCTCGCTGGCACCGACTTTTGGCACGGATTTCTGGGTCTTGTTGGCTGGGCTGAGCGTGCTCGGATTGGCGGTAGGTGCTGACATTCCGGTGTCCTTGGCCACGATTGCGGAAGCCGCGACGGATCAGAACCGTGGCAAGATCCTTGTGATGTCGAATCTGCTCTGGGGCGTCGGTATCGGCGCGGTCGTGTTGGTCGCCATGTTGACCGGCGGCATGGGAAGGTTTGGTGGTCAAGCAATTTATGGACTGATTGTTGTGGTCGCCCTCATAGTGCTGCTGCTGCGTTTGACCATTCCCGAGTCGACCAGCTGGCAGACAGCGCGTGACGAGCATCGCCGGGGCGTCCAGACGGTCCGTGCACAGCGTACGCATCTGAAGGATCTGCTCAGGGCACCACTGCGGTTCCCGTTCCTGATCCTCATCGCGTTTTTCACACTCGTAAGCGTCCCCGTCCAGCTCTTTGGTTCCTACGCTGCATACATCGGTGCCAACTTTGGCGGAGTGCCGGTGGAAACCTTCTCCGGATTCATCCTTCTGCTGCTTCCTGTCGCCGTTCTCGTGCAACTGTTCTTTATGCGGATCGTTGATGGCCGCTTCCGGCTTACCTTCTTCCTCGCCGGTGGTGTGCTTTTCGTCGCGGGCTACCTTGTACCCCTGGTCTTCGGCATCAATTTGGCGTCTTTGGTCACAACCATTCTATTGGCCGGCATAGGCGGGGTGTTTTGCGGGGAACCCATCTTCCGGGTGTGGGCTAACGAAGCCTTCCCCACCATGCTTCGATCCACCGGACAGGGCTTCATCTTCGCCGTCGCCCGCGTCGTTCCCGCGCTCCTCCTGGCGCCCGTCCCGGCACTCATCGCCGCATCACCCCAGACCTTCTTCATTGGCATGGCAGTAATTGCTGCAGCGGGTGTGGCGATCGGTTGGTGGGGCTTCCGCGGCGACAGGGTCGTCAACGAGTTCGACCACGAGGACGCACCAGTGGACGATGAACACGTCGCCGTCTGAACCCCTACCCCTGGTACGGGCTGGACAACCCGGCCCGTACCCGCCAGGCCATCCTCTAACCGCCGGGCAAAGCAAACCAAGAGACTAAAGGCTAAACAATGACAACGATCCACGCCGATGGGTATGTCGCCGCCGGCTTCCGCGGAGTCGCCGACACATTTCATGCCAACTTCGACAAGCGCGGAGACACCGGAGCCGCTTGCACCATCTATGTGCACGGCGAGCTCGTTCTGGATCTCTGGGCCGGCAGCTCCGAGCGCGGACCCTTCACTCGCGACACCCGGAGCGTCCTGTTTTCGGTCAGTAAGGGCATCACCACCATCTGCCTGCTTATGGCCGTTGAGGAAGGGCATCTCACCCTCGACGCCCCAGTAGCGCAGTACTGGCCAGAGTTCGCGGTGCACGGCAAAGACACCGTCACAGTTCGCCAGCTGCTGGCCCATCAGGCCGGGCTGATCGCACCGGAGGAACGGCTCACCATCGAGGACCTCCGTGCCTGGACTCCAGTCACGGAAACCCTCGCTGCTCAGAAACCCCTCTGGACTCCCGGTACCTCATTCGCCTACCACGCACTCACAATCGGGTGGCTTGCCGGAGAACTGCTCCGCCGCACCACGGGAAAACGCCCTAGCGAATGGCTTCGCGACCGGATCGCCGACCCACTCGGGCTGTCGATGACCTTCGGCGCGGATCCCGATGCGACAGATTTCGCTCCGCTGAGCGACCCACTGCCGAATCAAGCGTCTGCCGTGGCAGCCCCCGCAGACCTCGACCTGGTGAAACGGATCATGGGAATGAACGGTGCCATCGACGGGATGAACCTGTTCACTACAGCCAACCATCCGGACTTTCTGTCCTACGAAATGCCTGCGGGGAACCTCGTCGGGACCGCACACGATTTGGCACGGCTCTACTCCGCCACTATCAACGACGTCGACGGGGTACAGCTCCTGGGACCGGACACCGTCAGTGACGCCCGCCTTCCCCTCTCTGAAGGTGCACCGTTCGTCGGGGTGGACGCAGGCCACCGGTGGGGCACGGGATTCATGATCGATTCATCCGCTCGAGCCATGGCAGGCCCGGGAAGCTTCGGCCACGACGGAGCCGGCGGCCAACTCGGCTTTGCCAACCCCGAACTCGGCGTGGCCTTCGGATACCAAACCATCCGTCCAGGCGGCGAACCTGATTACCGCGCAGAAGACCTCTGCCGTGCCCTGCGTGACTGCCTCTAACCACCTATCCAAATCTGAAAAGGCTAAACAAATGCCACTGGATCCGTTCCTCGAACCCCTCCTTGCCGCACTTCCACCCACGCCGCTGCACATCGACAACTTCGCTGCCTACCGCTCGGAGGGAAACGCCGGCGCCGACGCAATGGCCGATCAGCTTTGTGAACCGGGACCGGACGTCCGGTCCAAAAGCACCGTGACCATCCCGGTCCAGGGCGGCAGCATCGCCCTGGACATCTTCCACCCCCACAGCGACGGACCACACCCGGCACACATCTATATCCACGGCGGTGGATTTATCGCAGGGTCAATCCATACGAAGGTCATCGACATCATCTGCCGGGAGCGTGCCGTCGAAGCCGATTGCGTTGTCGTTGCAGTCGAATACCGCAAAGCACCCGAACATCCCTTCCCGACCGGGCTTAACGACTGCTATGAGGCCCTGCAATGGGTCGGCGCACATGCGGAGGAACTGGGTGTGCGGCCTGACTTGATCACTGTTGGGGGTGGCTCCGCGGGGGCGAACCTGGCCGCCGCCCTTACCCTGAAGGTCCGTAATGAGGGTGGGCCAGCCATTGCATTCCAACTGCTCGAAGTCCCCGCTCTGGACTTCACCTTTTCAAGCCCGTCCCAAGAAACCTTTGGCACAGGCTACGACCTGACCCGGGATGTCCTCCACATGGTAAGGAGTCATTACCTGACCTCTTCTGACCAAGCGACCGAGCCGTACGTATCGCCGCTGCTCGCCCCTGACCTTGCAGGTCTTCCCCCGGCACATATCATGTCCGCCGAGTTCGACCCGCTGCGTGATGACGGCGAACGATATGCCGCACGTCTCCTCCAGGCGGGAGTGCCCGCAACGTCTTCGCTGCAGCCCGGACACATCCATAGCTCGGCCGCGTTTACCAAGGTCATGCAGTCAGCCCGGGCCTGGCGCAAAGAAGTACTCGACACCCTGAACCGTGTCCATGCACAAACCCTCACCCCCTAAATGGGAAAGGGCCTTGACGGAACCACTGCTTTGGAATTGGGGTGGTCAGCCGCAGCTATCAGTTCCAGTTGCTGTCAGTTCAGGAGGTCGCGGCTCTAGCCGCGGTAGCGCACCTAGAACAGGCCATGCCGAAGCCGTCAAATCGAGGAAACCATGGCAACCATGAATGACGTCGCGGCCGTCGCTGGGGTCTCCGGGGCGACGGTATCGCGCGTCGTGAACGGAATAGTGCCGGTCAACCCGACAACCAGAAGGCGCGTTGAGCAAGCCATCAGGCAAGTGGGTTACCAGCACAACAAGGTTGCGAGATCACTTGCCGGCGGGCGAACAATGACTATCGGCCTTGCAGTCCCCATCGAGAACTTTCCGGTTTTCGGTTCTATTACAAGCGCCGTTGTCCGGGCCGCCACCCAGCATCGATTCGCCGTGCTGATCGGGGAATGGAGCGAAGACCCGGAACAACACGGCAAGACCGTCACCATGTTCCTGGAACACAGAGTCGAGGGGATAGTGATCGCGGGCCAAAATCTGTGTCCCGCACCCGAATTCCTTGCGAACCGGACGCCCATCGTCCACATCGAAACAAACCTGGAGCCGAATGAGCTTGCGGCAGTTGAAAATGGCTGCCAGAATCAATCCCGATTGAGCTCAGAAACGGTCGAACGGCTCCTGAGGCGTATACGGCATCCCTGCCTTTCCTGCGCCGTATAACCGCAACGGGCTTAAGCACGGAGATCCGCCTGGCCGCCGTGTTCCGTGCCGGGGCTCCAGCCGTGCAAAGCGCCGACCGGGGCGATCTCCCTTATGGAGTGCCGCCAAGCTCCGGTTGATCCATGGGGAAGTCTGCAGTTATCTTCCGAAACCGACAAGGACGATCCTCGCCTGGGAAGGGTTTCTTTGAATGGGGAGAAACTTCCTTCAGCGTTCTTCGCTACGCGCTCATCGCCGCCCGGCGACGCCTGGATGCACGCAGGTTGGCGGCGTTACCGCAAATCTGCAGGTCGTGCCAGACGCTGTTGTTGTTGTTCGTGTTGTCATAGAAAGCGACAGAGCATTTCTCGTTCTTGCACAGCTTCAATCGCCGCCAGCGATCCATCTGGTCTTCGCGGCTAATCTCATAGAGAGCCGCCGAGATGACCCAAGAGACGTCCTTGCCTTTGGGTACAATCTTCACCGCCCCCGACTTGTCCATGGTCACCGCGAGGGACCCGCGTATGTCCTGGGGGGCCCAGTCCGGAGGTACGCCGGCTCCGTTGAGGTGGAACTGTAAGTTGTCACGCAGTTGCTGCAGGCGAACGAGTCCGGCGGTATCAACCTCGATAACAGGGGCATTCATACCGGAGAGTCGTGCCCATTCTTTCAGCGCGGCCGCTAGCCAGGCGTTTGCCGATGAAGGGCTTGACAGCAGGTCCGGCTGAAGGGGCCTGCCGGCCGAACGGGTATTCAGGATCTCTTGGACCAAGACGAGGGGACTCGCGACGACGCGGTCTGTGTATCGCTGGCTGGCCAGTAGTGACATAGGGATAGTATACAAGCTCCTGTCATCAGCAGTAGCCGATGGCGATTTTATCGCGGGGGTGCAATCAGGCGGATGGGCGGACCGCACGCAGGGCGCGGTCATAAAGGTCGAATACATCGACCCGCCCACGCAGCTGCACCCATTCGTGAAACGCCACTTGCAGGCAGGTGATAGCCGTAGCGGTGATTGCTCGCGCCTCGAATGCCCGGTGGTCGGAGGCTTTCAGGCGCTGTTCGACCAAGGGGGAAAGGAGGTCCTGCCAGCGGGCCTGCTTTTCGGCATGTCCGGCGCGCAGTGATTCGTTGCCGAAGAGCAGTGTGACTACCTCCAGGCGTCGATCGGGGCTGGACTCGATCTCTTCGAGCACATGAAATGCAGCGCGCAGGGACGTCCAGGCATCCTCGCGGGCCGGGCGCTGCGCGAACCGGGCGGCGATCATTTCGCCCTGTTCGGACAGGCCGCTAAGTGCAAGATCTTCCTTGGTTCGGAAGTAGTTGAACAAAGTGCGGCGGGAAACTCCGGCCGCCGCCGCAACCTCGTCGACAGTGGTGGCGTCGTATCCCTTGGCGGAAAAAAGTTCGAAGGCCGTACGGGCCAATAGGGAGCGCACTACAGTGCGCGTCTGTTCACGGATGGGCGACAACTTCTGGACCATGCACTCATTGTACAGGTATTTACGGTGAGCAATCAGTTGCACGGAGTGCAGAAATGTGCGTACGATGTATGGCATGAGCAAAATCGACTATTCCAAACAGACCACCATCGTCACCGGCGCAAGCTCCGGGCTTGGCGCCGAGTTTGCGCGTCAGCTAGCTGGTCGCGGCTCGAATCTTGTGCTTGTCGCCCGACGGGCCGACCGTCTTCAGGGCCTGGCAGAGGAACTGACCCGCATCCACGGCGTCACCGTGACCACCGTGGCCCGGGACCTGGGTCGCCCCAACGCCGGCCGCGAACTCCGTGCCGAACTCGAGTCCCGGGGCATCTACGCAACCGGGCTGGTCAACAATGCTGGTTTCGGCACTCACAATTCCTTCGAGAGCGAGGACCCTGAGCGACTTCAGGACATGATCGCGCTGAACGTCGGGGCACTCGTCGACCTCAGTCACGCGTACTTCGAGCCGCTGGCCGCGGCCAAAAACGGCGTGTTGATCAACGTTGCAAGCCTGCTCGGCTTTCAGCCGACGCCCTACATGAGCGTGTATGGCGCAACAAAGGCGTTCGTCCTCAACTTCACCGAAGGCCTGTGGGCGGAGGCCCAGGGCACGGGGTTGAGGGTTCTCGCCGTTTGCCCGGGCGCAATGGACACCGAGTTCTTCGATGCTGCCGGCAGCCAAACGGCCGACTTCGGCTCGAGCCGTCTGACCCCTGAGGCTGTCGTCAACAAGGCCCTCGCAACCTTGGATCGGCGCTCCGCGCCCCCTTCAGTCATCACTAACGGCCGGCCGCTCGCCCTCCTTACCAAGGTACTCACGCGCCGCCATGGCGCCCGGGTAATGGGCGGCCTCGCACGCCGGCAACTGGCATCCACACACTAATCAACGGCTCGAAGGAACTTCCATGACACTCAACTCGGCGACCACCACGCCCACGGACCGCGAACTCTTTGCAGGGCTCCTTAGCACTCAGCGCTCCGCATTCTTGCGCGCCGGCGCGCCGTCTTTGGCTGCGAGGCGAAGCGACCTGAGGAAGCTCAAGGCCGCGCTAATCTCCCGCCGCGCTGACATCGAGGACGCCATCAACGCCGACTTCGGCAATCGATCCCGACACGAGACAGCAATGATGGAAGTGCTCGGCGTCGTCCAAGGAATTGACTACCTCCTAAGGCGTCTTCCCCGTTTCATGCGACCGACGCGTCGCCACATCAGTTTGTCGATGCGTGCAGGAAGCAACTACATCGAGTACCAGCCGCTCGGCGTCGTCGGGGTCATCTCGCCATGGAACTACCCTGTCAACCTCTCGCTTATGCCCGTGGTCACCGCGATCGCAGCCGGCAACCGTGTAATGCTCAAGCCTTCGAAGTTCACCCCGGCGACAAATGCCCTCCTGGAGTCGATGATCGGCGAGAACTTCCCGGAGGACCAGGTGGCTGTGGTCTCAGGTGACGGAGCGGCGTTCTCGTCCTTGCCATTCGACCATCTGGTCTTTACCGGGAGCACGGCGGTCGGGAAGGCAGTGATGAAGGCGGCGAGCGAGAACCTTGTCCCGGTCACGCTGGAACTTGGCGGAAAGTCGCCAACGATCGTCGCGAAGGGCCGCGTCCAGGACTCGACGGTTTCCTCCATAGTTTTCGGGAAGCTACTCAGCGGCGGGCAGACGTGCATTGCCCCTGACTACGCGATGGTGCACGCAACCGACGTCGACACCTTTGTTAGCAGCTACGATCGGCTGGTGAAGGCGGCCTACCCTAATGGCCCGACGAGCAAGGATTACACCTCAATCGTCAATGAGCAGCAATATTCTGATCTTCTCGAGCTGCTCGACGATGCGCGGGCTCGCGGGGCGCGGATTATCGAGGTCGGGCACCGGCCAGGCGACGCCTCCCGCCGCCCCCATACCCTCGCGCCCACAATCGTGCTGGGCGTTACCGATGAGATGCGGATCTCCGAGGAAGAAATTTTCGGCCCCATCCTCCCGGTGTTCTCCTACGGGACCATCGATGAAGCCATTGACTACGTGAACGACCGGCCGCGCCCGCTCGCGCTTTACTACTTCGGCCGGGATGACGCAGACCGGCGCAAGGTCCTGGAGCGCACGACGTCCGGCAACGTCACGGTCAACGGAACCCTGATGCACGTGGCGCAGGATGACCTTCCCTTCGGTGGTGTCGGCGACAGCGGCATGGGCAGGTATCACGGGATTGAAGGTTTCCGGGCGCTCAGCCACCCCAAGGGCATTTTTGTACAAGGCCGCTGGAGTGCCCTCAATCTCCTGCGCGCACCCTTCGGCAGGCGCGCCGATGCCCTTCTGAACTTCTTCTTGCGATAAACCCCGCGACCTCTGTAGGCGACATCACAAAATCGCCTTGCGTGACATGGGCAAGCAGCCTATGCTTATGTCACATGAACGAGCGGATGGAAGCTGACACACATCGACCCGCACTCGATTCACGCAACGCCATTGTCAAAGGAGACATATTATGAGTACCCCTGCCAGCCATCCGCAGACAGTCGTTTTGGTCCACGGCTACATGGACGACGGCGAAATCTGGGCCGATGTCCGAACCGGACTCGAGGAGCGGTCCATCCCCGCCCTAGCTCTTTCGCTTGCCGGAATGGGCGACCGCACCACTGACGCAGGGCCCTACACCTTGAACCGCTGGGCAGATGATCTGACAGCCCAGCTCAACACAGTCGACGGTGAGGTTGTCCTGGTCGGGCACAGCATGGGCAGCCAGATCGCCGAGCTTGCCGCCGCGCGCTTGGGTGATCGGGTTCGTGCCCTCGTTCTTATCAACCCGATTCCCCTCGCCGGCACTCAGTTGCCAGCGGAGCAGATCGCGCCTTTCCAGCAGCCCGATCTTTCCTTGGAAGGACAAAAAGGGTTTCGGCGTAGCTTGTCGACGTCCTTCCCGGACGCGGAGCTGGACCGCCTCTCCGCCGTTGCCTTGAACGTAGCACCCACCACCATCGCCGCGACCGCAACCGCTTGGAACGAGGGGCATCCTGACGGTAGTGGACCGAGCGGCTACCGGGGTCCAGTCACCATTCTGCGTGGAGCCAACGACCCCTTTGTCACCACTGAAATCGTCTCCTCGTACGTCGCACCTCGCTTTGAAGACGCGACCGAGGCCAGCATTCCCGACGCCGGCCACTGGCCGCACGTGGAAAACCCGGCAGTGGTGGCGGCCAAGATTGCGGACACAGTGAACGCTGAATCCACGAACGAGCGTCCCGCCCAGGCGTGGCAGAGCGCTTTCGAACAAAAGAGCGAAGAAGGCTTCGCCGCGGCCCTGGCGCTCGACGTCCGGCTGGAGGCCAGTGCCCTGGCCAAACCCGTCCAGGGTAAGGACAAGATCAAGGCTGTGATGGCAGCGGTCAGTGGTGTTTACGAATCACTTGAGTTCGTTCACCAGGTCCAGGACGGCGAACGCACCTATCTCGAATGGCGGGCCGCCGCGTTCGGGGGCTTCGCGATGAAGGGCATCACCATCCTCAAGCGTGACGAAGCGGGGCTCATCGCCGAGATTGCTATCCACCACCGTCCGCTGGGTGCCGTCATGCAGATCGCCTCCAAAGTCGGGCCTACCTTGGCCGGCGTCCTTACTCCTGACTACTTCACTTATACGGAAGGTAAATAACATGACCGAACGCACCGACGTCGAGTTCTTAACCGACGATGGCCTGACGCTGCGCGCCTGGCTCTACCTGCCCCAGCAACCGGGCCCACGACCTGCGATCACCATGGCGCATGGGTTTGGCGGCACTCGCGAAATGGGCCTGGACCGGTACGCCCGCAAGTTCGCGGACGCCGGATTCGTGGTGATGGTGCATGACCATCGCTCGTTTGGAGCCAGCGACGGTGTTCCCCGCAACGACGTCGAGCCATGGCGCCAGATTGCGGACTGGCGTCGCGCGATCACCTACTTGGAGACAAGGCCGGAAGTCGACGCCGGACGCATCGGCGTCTGGGGGACGAGCTTTGCCGGTGGCCACAGTATCGTTCTCGGCGCGACCGATGTGCGCATCAAGTGCGCCGTCGCGCAGGTCCCCACGATCAGTGGGTTTGAGCAGTGGCAGCGTAAGGTAGCGCCCGAGCGGGTCGAAGGATTTGAACTTACCGCACTGGAGGATGAACGTGCGCGGGCTGCCGGCGCTGAGCCCCGCTATGTGGATACGATTGGTGACGGCCCTGGTTCCGCTGCCCTGTTCACCTCCCCGGACGCAGTGCGCTTCCACCGTGACGTGGTCCCCCCGGGCGAAATGAACAACACTGTCACCCTCCGTTCAAACCGGGCATCCCGCCTCTACGAGCCGGGCGTTTGGATCGGACGCGTCTCGCCCACACCGCTCATGATGATTGTGGAAACTGCCGAAACCGTTATTCCGGCTGACATCCAGCTGGCAGCCTACGAGCGGGCCCTGCAGCCCAAGGAGCTGGTGCTCCTGCCTGGCGGTCATTTCGACGCCTACGACGTGCAGTTTGACGAATCCAGCGATGCAGCTCTCATGTGGTTCAGCACGCATCTTGGCCACGCCGCCACCCCCTGAGGAGATCAAACATGCCACACCTACGCGCAGACTTTGAAGATGGGCTAGCAACACTGACCCTCTCCAACCCACCGCAAAACCGCATCGACGACGAGCTCATCGAAGACCTCTCTGCTGCCCTGGACAAGTTCGACCAGAATGGCACCCGCGCGGTGCTGGTCACCTCCGAAGGCCCTGACTTCTGCTTCGGCGGCGAGATCTCAACCTGGCCGGAAGCCTCCCAGGCAGAGCTGAGGACCAGCATCGGACGCGGCAACGCCGTACTGAACCGGTTCGAGTCCCTCAATGTCCCGGTCGTCATCGCAGTCCAAGGCTACTGCCTGGGTGGCGGCCTTGAGCTCGCGATCCGCGGAGACATCATCTTCGCCGCAGACACTGCACGTTTCGGGCACCCGGAGCAGACGATCGGAATCGTGACCCTGCTGGGTGGCGTCTATCGGGTAGCCGAGCGCGTCGGCTACGCCCGGGCCATGGAGTGGGCGATGACCTCGGAGTTGATCAGCGCTGCCACCATGCACGACGCCGGGCTCCTCAACAGAGTTGTCCCCGAACCTGAACTGCTCGCCGAGGCAACAGCCTTCGCGCGCCGTCTTGCCGCTGGCCCCACCCGCGCCCATGGGGTTCACAAGACACTCCTGCGCGAGTGGAAGACCGGCGGCGTTTCGGCCGCCGACGCTGCACTCGTCGATCTCGGTGTGCCGCTGTTCGAGACTGACGACGCTTCGCGCGCCTTACTGGCGGCCCGTTCCGCCCTCCAAGCGGGCGCACCGCGTCCCGCAATGAACTTCCAAGGATGCTGAGGAACCCCACATGAACATTGACCCCAACGACCTCGATGCCGCTTCGAACTACAAACTGCTGATCGGAAGCGTCATTCCTCGGCCCATCGCCTGGGTCAGCACCGTTTCGACAGACGGCATCGGCAATCTGGCCCCGATCTCGTTCTTCACTGTCGTCGGGCGCAAACCCCCGAGAGTCTCCCTTACGTTCCAACCCCGCGCGGACGGTGTAAACCTGAAAGACACCTTCATCAATATCCGCGACACCGGAGAGTTCGTCTCGAATATGGCGACCTTCCCCCAAGCCGCAGACGTGCAGCTGTCTGCTGTCGACTACCCATCCGATGTGGACGAGTTCGAAGTCCTGGGACTCGAGACCACGCCCTCATCCGCCGTCGTACCGCCTCGCCTCGCTGAAGCGCCGATCGCGCTTGAATGCAAAGTGTTCCAAATATTCTCTTCCCCTGACGGCCTCGGCAATGTGGTGTGGGCCGACGTCGTCAGCTTCTACGTGCGCGATGATCTCTATCTCCCGTCCGGCCGCATAGACATCCCAGCGCTCTCACCCATCGGTCGACTCGCGGCAGAGTTCAGCGTCACAGACACTACCTTTGTACCTCCGCTGGAACCCGACGAACTCCTGCGCCGCAGTAGCCAACGGATGCGCAGGCTCGACGGCCGTAGCGATGACTTCGCCGCCGTCGACTCGGCCGCCTGGTCTGCTTCAGGCGCCGTCGCCGGGGACTAGACACAACAGCGGTCTCGACGCCGAAGGAGGAACAGGCACTACCACCGCTCGCCGCCAGGTCCCCCCGCGCCAGGCGCGGGGGGACCAGTTTTAAGTTCTTCAAACCCACGTGGAGTACGGCAATGGTGCCGTACGACTCTTCACCGGCTCAACGCCGAGATTGGTGATACCCCCATGTCCAATACCGATGCGAAAATCGGCACTCCTGATGCTGACACTCCCACCTCCGTCCAGTCTCTCCTTGATGCCGCACCATTCGGACGGCGGCGCGTAATTATTTTCGTCCTCGCGTTCCTCGCCATGATGCTCGAAGGCATCGAAGTACAGATGTGGGGTTTCGTTTACCCGCAGATCATCGCCGAGTGGGGCACCTCGCTGACCACCATCACCACCATCGTGACCGTCGGCGTGGTCGCGCTGACCCTCGGCGCAATGGTCGCTGGCCCGCTCGCCGACCGCCTCGGACGCAAGCCCATCGTTGTTGTGGGGGCCGCAGCGTTCGGTCTGGCGACGCTCGGTGGTGCGCTGGCAACCAATGAGTTGATGCTCGGGACTACCCGGACTATCGCCTGTCTGGGCCTCGGAGCGGTCATGCCCCTGGTGATCACCCTTGTCGCCGAGATCATGCCGTCCCGACGCAGAACGAACATCGTCGGCATCACTTTCGCCGGTTTCCCGCTCGGTACCGTCGTTACGGGTGCCCTTGCTGGCGCCCTTATTCCGGCACTGGGCTGGCGTGCGCTGTTGGGCGTCGGCGGTATCCTCGCGCTGATTCTCGTCCCACTGCTGGCATGGGGAATGCCCGAGTCGGTCGCGTTCCTGGCGCGGAGGGGACACCGGACCCGTTTGGATCAGGTCCTCGTCAAGATCGTTCCTGACTTCAAAACTACAGATCTCGCCCACATAGCGCCCGTGACCACGGTATCTCAGCCACGCAGCATCGGAACGCTGTTGTCCCGCCGCTACATCAGAGATGCAATCGTCGTCTGGTTCTGCTACTTCGTCACTGCAGGCGTGGTCTACATCTTCCTCAATTACCTGCCCTTGATCGCCAGCGCAATCGGAGCGAGCGCAGCCGTCGCCGGACTCGCGGTTGCGCTGATGGGCATCCTCGGGGTCGTGGGCGCCCTATCGATCGGGTACCTCATGTCGAAGTTCGGGAGGCACCTTGTCATCGGGTTGTACTTCACGCTGGCCGCCACAACGGTATGGGTGATGGCGTCGGTGAGCCTTGCGGCAGGGGTGCTCATCGGAGTCAGCGCCATCATCGGTTTCACAGTCGTAGGTCTGAACAGCGGCATGAACGCCTTCAGCACTGCTGACGAGGTATTCCCTGTCGAAAGCCGCGCCACCGGCGTGTCCTGGATGCACGGTTTCGGGAAAGCCGGATCAATCGTCAGCGGATTCTTCGGAGGCACGATGCTTGCCGCTGGCTGGGGTATCGGACAGATCTACTTCACGCTCGGATTCCCGTTGATACTCGGCGCGATCGCTATTGCCGCACTGCGGTGGTCGGGGCGCCGCAGGACGAGCGTTTCCAGCTGATTCCGAGGGCGAGAAGGCAAGCCCTATGAGGGCTGCCTTCTCGTACCGTTAATGCGGCAAGCTAGGTCCTCCTTCCATGGCCGTCCGGAGGAACCGGAGTCCGCCTTGGATCGGAGTCTGGTACATTCAAAGCCCCCCGATGATGCAAGCATAAATGCTATGCTTATGTCACAATTTGATTCATCAATTGAGCTAGGAGCAAGTCGATGACGCAACTGCATTACGAGACGCTTGTGCTGGATGGCACTCCGAGGGCAGGGGATGGGCGGCTTCCGTCCGGCGAGTCTTTCGTCACGTCTCCGCTGACGTTGACTCTCATCACCGGTGAACGTGACGCTGTGCTCGTGGATGCGCCATACACCTATGGCCAAATCGAACGGACTCGCAACTGGATCAAGGATTCCGGCAAGCGACTGGCCTTTGTGTACATCACCCACGGCCATGGGGATCACTGGCTCGGCGTGGAGGAGCTTCTCAAAGCCTTTCCGGACACAGCCGTTTACGCGACGGAGAGCACTCTGGCAAAGATGGCCACAGAGGTAGTCGAGGGCCGCGCGGCGGTGTGGGACCCGGCACTACCAGGGTTAGTCCCTCCGGCATCACTGGTTGCAGAAGTGGTCCCCGAAGTTGGGTTGGAGCTGGAAGGAGAGAGGCTGGAGCCGATCCATTTGGGCCACACAGACACGGACGGCACCACGGCACTTTGGGTGCCATCCATCGAGCTGGTCGTCGCAGGTGATGCAATCTACAACGGAGCACATCAATACGTCCTCGAGTCAGGTGACGGAGGGCTGGAGCAATGGCTGGAGGCGATCGATAAGATCGAGGCGCTCTCGCCCAAGTACGTTGTGGCCGGGCACAAGGCGCCGGGGGCTGGGGACGATCCCTCCAACATTCAAGCGACGAGGCAGTATCTGCTTGATGCCCGTGACGCGCTGGCTGCCGCAGGTTCGCCAAAGGACTACTACGACACGATGCTGCGCCGCTACCCTCACCACGTGAATGCTTCACCTGTGTGGTACGGGGCCTTGGGGCTTTTGGGCGGTTGATCGAGGCTTAGATGGGCCCGTCCCGGATTCACGTACTGGCCCAAGTTCGCCATGGGCAGGACGCGTGCTCAGCTCCCTGCACAACCTACGCTTTTCCCGAATTTCCCTAAAGCCCGAGACGCCGGCCTGCCTTCCATAGAGATCGCGGGCCGGCTCTGGTTATCCGTCGGGTGCGCAGGTAGTTCAGCGGTTCTGTTCGGCCGACCTCCCGGGACCGGACGGTCCTGCATTTCCAACTACCTCCTTTGGGAGGTAGTTGGGTGTTCACGGCTGTCGCTACGGTGAGCTAAGTCACAAACGCCATCGAGGCTGACATCAAAGGAGATTGCCATGACCTCAGTTTCACCGACTTCGCCGCCAGGGCTGTCAATGCCGCCCAGCCCCAAAACACTTCGCAAGGTCGCCTTCGCGAGCGCCGCCGGGACCACCATCGAGTTCTATGACTTCTTCATCTATGGCACCGCCGCGGCGTTGGTCTTCCCCGTGGTGTTCTTTCCCGCTCTCGGAGCCGCGGCCGGCACCGTTGCCTCGTTCGGCACATTCGCCGTCGCCTTCTTTGCCCGTCCCGTTGGCGCGATTATCTTCGGCCACTTCGGAGACCGGATTGGCAGGAAGAGAACCCTGATCACCACGCTGCTCATGATGGGCATCGCCACTGTGATGATCGGCCTCATTCCGGACGCAAGCTCGATCGGCGTGGTTGCCCCGATCCTGCTGGTAGTACTCCGTTTCGTGCAGGGCCTCGCCGTTGGCGGCGAATGGGCTGGCGCCACCCTCCTCGTGGCCGAATACGCTCCCAAGGGAAAACGAGGGCTCTTCGGTTCATTCCCGCAGATCGGCCCTTCCGTTGCCTTTGCCCTTGCCAGCGGCACGTTCCTCATCACCAACCTGACGCTGGGGGACAAATCGGAGGCCTTCATTACTATTGGCTGGCGGGTCCCCTTTATTCTCAGCGCAGTGCTCGTACTCGTGGGTCTATGGGTACGGCTGAGCATCGAGGAAACCCCAGTCTTCAAGAACGCAGCCAAGGCAGGACAAACCGGCGCCAAGCTGCCGGTCCTTGAATCAATCAAGCGCCAGCCGCGCGAAATAGTCCTTGCGGGCGGCTCCCTGACGCTCCTTTTCGCCTTCTTCTACATTGGCACCGCTTACCTCACCAGCTATGCCACGAGCACCTCGGGCATGCGGCTAAGCCGGGTGGAGGTGCTGAGCACCGGCATCGTCGCCTCTCTGTTCGTCGCCGCCGCGACCCTGGCCTCCGGTGTTCTTTCTGACCGCTTCGGCCGCAAGAAGGTCATCGCCACCTCTTGCATCCTCGCCGTGCCGTGGTCCCTCGTGCTGTTCCCGATTCTCAGTGCCAACACCGTTTTCGCCTTCGGCCTCGGGCTTACCGTCACCCTGGTGATCTTCGCCATCGCCTACGGGCCCGCCGGGGCACTGCTTCCGGAGCTTTTCGACACCCGGTACCGCTACACCGGCGCCGGCATGGGCTACAACCTTGCCGGCGTGGTCGGCGGAGGCATTGTGCCGCTCGTGGCCGCCCAGCTGGCCGGCACGTCCGGGGCGTGGTCCATCGGGGTCCTGCTTGCCGGGCTCGGCGTGTTCAGTGTGTTCTGCACCCTGGCACTGCCCAACCGCGAAAACCGGGGCTTGCAAGACGGCAAGCCGCAAACCCCTCCGGAGCACACTGACGGCATCAAATAACCGGGCTCGTCCCCCGGCCCTAGGTAACTGAGCCGTAGCGAGACTGCAGATGGGGGAGCGGGGCTGTCGACGAAGAACCGACAGCCCCGCGCTACGGAATAAGGCCCAGCCGCCGGGCGCTGGACACGGCCTCGAGCCGGTTATGCGCGGACAGCTTGGTCATCGCGTTTTGTAGGTAGCTTTTAACGGTCACCGCCTTCAGGCCCAGGCGATCCGCCGTTTCCTGGTACGAACAGCCGAGCGCCACCTGCGCCAGGACATCGAGCTCCCGGCGGGCCAGCCGCACAGTCGGATGGACTGCGTGCGCGGGAGGTGGCGCCAGGTGACCGCCGATGAGGTCCAACTGCCGTGCCAGCTCAGGGTCTGATACGGTACCGGCCAGGGAGCGCAACTCGGCGTGGGCTTCCCGAACATGCTCCAGCCAGCTCCGGTCCACGGTCCGAGCAGGTTCGGCCCTGGCGGTATCGAGGATCGAGACCCGCCGGTCCACCTCGTCCCGGACCCGGAGTTCCTCTGCCATCTCTGTGGACGCCTCAGTAGCCTCGCGCACAACGCTTTCCCCCAGCGGGGAGCGGTCCCTGCTGGCGATGTACAGTACCGCCCGCGACGTGCCCTGGACCACCACGGGAACGGCCGCCACCGAAGTCAGCAGCTCCCGGCGGACGGCCAGATCGTATTCGTGAGTGATTCCCTTGGAGGCGATGTAGTTCTCTACGAGGAACGGCTGCCGTTGCGTGAGGACGCGGCCGCCGAGGCCCGCGCCGGGGACGACAACCACGTGGTGCAGGCTCGACGTCGCGGTGCCCAGGAAATCCGTCAGCTGCATCTGGTCGCTGCTGGCCAGCCCGGCGAAGAGTACGGCGGAGCGGAACCTGCCGGAGAGCTGGCGCAAGGCTGCGCGGAGCAGCTCCCGATCGTCGGGGCGGAAATAGGCGTTGGGCTGCATGAATTATCTCCAGATGCCGCGGAAACCCGTCACTGCATGTAACGGAAGATCAGTTGTTAGTGCCGTACGACCAATCCCAATTGACGAGGCCGCCCGGCGATCCGGCGAGAGTTGGCCAGGATTCTGACCGACCGGTCCGTGTCCCGGTAGGCGAGCTGGACTGGCCGAAAACCTATGGGGAGTGCCGCCGTCGAATATTGCCCACTTTTGATTCCGTCCGTGGCGAGATCGACCAGGGTGCTGTGTTCGTCGATTTGGGAGGGGCGGAGCGGCGCCGGAGGAGGCGCGAAGACGCCCCCAAGCCGGGCCAGCCGGAGCTGGAGCGTCACAGCTGCAGGATGCTTGAGGCCTCTTCGCGGAGTTGAATCTTCCTGATTTTGCCTGTCACAGTGGTAGGAAATTCGTCGACCACTATGACGTAGGCCGGAATTTTGTAGCGGGCGAGTTTGCCGTCAACGAACGCGCGTATCGCTGGGACATCGAGAGGCTTCGCACCCGCTTTCATTTTGATGCAGGCGCAAAGTTCCTCGCCGTATTTCTCGTCCGGTACCCCGATGACCTGGACGTCTTCGATGTCCGGGTGGCTGTAAAGGAATTCTTCGATTTCGCGGGGATAGATGTTTTCTCCTCCACGGATGACCATGTCCTTGATCCGACCAACTATCGAGCAATAGCCGTCCTCCCGCATCACGGCGAGGTCCCCGGTATGCATCCAGCCGTCGGCGTCGATCGCCTCCCGGGTCTTGACCTCATCGTTCCAGTACCCCATCATCACGGAGTAGCCGCGGGTGCAGAACTCGCCCGGTTGACCTCGCTCGAGGGTGACGCCTGTTGCCGGGTCAATGATCTTGACCTCCAAGTGAGGGTGAACCCGACCTATCGTTTCCGTGCGGCGTTCCAGATCGTCATCGGCCCGGGTTTGGCAAGAGACCGGACTGGTCTCGGTCATGCCGTACGCGATGGAGATGCCGGTCAGGTTCATGTCCTTGATGCAGCGCTGCATGACCTCGACCGGACAGACAGATCCGGCCATGATTCCCGTGCGCAGGCTTGACAGGTCGTAGGTGCCGAACGTGGGGTGATTCAGCATGGCGATGAACATCGTCGGCACACCATAGACGGCGGTGCAGTTCTCCTCAGCTATGGCACGGAGGGTTGCTGCAGCGTCGAAGCCCGGCGATGGGATCACCATGGTCGTTCCGTGGACGGTGCAACCGAGGTTGCCCATGACCATCCCGAAGCAGTGATAAAAGGGCACTGGGATGCAGAGCCGATCATCAGGCCCAAGGCCGATCAGCTCAGTGGTGAAATAGCCGTTGTTGAGGATGTTGCGGTGGCTGAGAGTGGCCCCCTTGGGATACCCGGTGGTTCCGGAGGTGTACTGGATGTTGATTGGATCATCCGGCTTCGTGGCAGCCAGTCGCTGGACCACGACATCCTGTTCCAGGGTTCGGCCCGAATCAATGAGATCGGTCCAGTCATTGGTGTCCAGATATGTCACCCTCTTCAAGGACCGCGTCTCATCCGTGGCTTCCTCGATCATGGCCCTGTAGTCGCTCCCCTTGAAACTTGAGGCGGCGATAAGCATCCGTAAACCGCTGTGGTTGATGGCATAAGAAAATTCATGTGTGCGGTAAGCGGGATTGATATTGACCAGGATGACACCGATTTTCGCTGTGGCGTACTGGACCAGTGTCCACTCGGCGCAATTGGGTGCCCAGATGCCCAACCGGTCGCCCTTCTCCAGACCAGCTGCAATCAGCCCCCTGGCCAGATCGTCGACGTCGCGGTCAAGCTCGGCCCAGGTCCAGCGCCGTCCGGAGGCTGCTTCGACCAAGGCCTCCTTGTCGCCGTAAAGAGCAACGGTCCGTTCAAAGGACCGGCCAATCGTTTCGGAAAGAAGGGGTGGCAACAGCGCGCCCTTCTCGTAAGACCTCATGCCTGCGCTCCAATGCCATGGCAGATGGAGCGGGGTTGTTTCGGGGCGGGCTTGCACCCTACCAGCTTTGACTTATTGGGAGGAGCGGTGTCGGTGCCCGGCAACGCTGCCCTAGTCACATCACGCAAGATGCATCCGTTCTCTCGTAAGGGTCGTCGGTGAGAAAGCCTTTAGGTGGAATGGGAAGTACTCAAGGAGACAGCAGCCGGCTGGTGTGCCTTGGTGTCGCTGCCCCTCAGTTGGTGGCCTTGGTCGGAGCTTCAGACCCGGGTGGCGGGTTTCTGAGCCTGCAAGACAGCTGTGCTTTGGATTCATGCGTGATGAACATCACAGTTAACAAAGACTAACCCAATTTTCAGTTAAAGCCCACTAATTGACTTGGCATTTTCGAGGCATCGAGCATCTAGACCGAACCGCCTCGGCACAGCAAACCTCTCTTCATTTCTGTCCGGTTGCGCAAGGTTTTGCAATCAATTGCCGGAGGGCGATTGAGTGCGACCGCGGCTAACGGTGGGGCGCCGTTTCGTTGCGATAGGTGATGATCCGGGTGATCATCCGGCGCCCCACCGAGATCAGTGCGGTCTTGAGCAGTCGCAAGGGGGCGCTGCTTCCCGCCGCCAATGTTTTGCTCCTATTTCACGAGTGCGGGCGAGACCGCTTCGACGGCCATCGTGCCAGTCAGGGCCTGCGCGTGGACCCCTCAGACATTGCCCTTGGGGGGACCGGCTATTTGGGTCCCATTCGAATCGCGCCGTCAAGGCGGATGGTAGTGCCGTTCAGCATGGGGTTATTGATGATGTGGGTAACCAGAGCAGCGTATTCGGAGGCTTTCCCGAGTCTCGAAGGGTGTGGGACTTGCTGACCGAGAGATAGTTGGGCGTCTTCGGGTAGGCCGGCCATCATGGGGGTTTCAAAGATGCCGGGGGCCACGGTCATTACTCGGATGAGGTGACTGGCCAGTTCGCGGGCTAACGGCAAAGTCAGTGCTGCGACGCCACCTTTGGAGGCGGCATATGCGGGCTGGCCGATCTGACCGTCGAAGGCGGCTACTGAAGCTGTGTCGATGATGACACCGCGTTCGCCATCTAAGGGATCGGTGGCCGCCATCTTTTCCACGGCAAGACGGATCACGTTGAAGGTGCCGCTCAGATTGATGCGCACCACCCGTTCGAAATCGGCAAGTGGCAGAGGCCCGTTACGACCCAGAGCCTTGCCGGGAGCGACGATGCCGGCGCAATTGACGACGATGCGCAAAGCTCCCAATGAGGCAGCGAAATCTACTGCTGAGCCGACATCTTCGGTTGATGTCACATCGGCAGGCATGAAGTGGGCGCCGGTTCCAAGAGCCTTTGCCGCTACTTCACCGTCCGATGAAGGCAGGTCTACCAGTACCACTTGGGCACCCTGGCCGTGCAAGGCAGTGGCGGTAGCGTGGCCGAGCCCGGAGGCTCCTCCAGTAATCAGGGCAACGGCTCCGTTGACGTTCACGAAGTTCTCCTAAGGGCATGAGGCATATTACGGTCAGCTGGTGGGTGTTTTTGAGCGTGTGTGCAGGATCAGGGCATCGCCTTGGCCGCCGCCCCCGCACAGGGCGACTGCGCCGGTGCCGCCGCCGCGGCGTTGAAGTTCGAGGGCAAGGTGAAGCGCTATTCTTGCCCCAGACATTCCGATCGGATGACCCAACGCGATGGCGCCGCCGTTGACATTTACGCGGTCAGGGTCGACTCCGAGTTCTTGGGTGGAGGCAATGCCTACTGCAGCGAAGGCTTCATTGATCTCGATTACATCCAGGTCAGCGGGTGAGATGTCAGCTGACTCGCAGGCTTTGCTTATGGCGCGGGACGGCTGTAACTGCAGGCCCGAGTCCGGGCCGGCGACCATGCCGTGTTCTCCGATTTCGGCCAGCCACGTCAGGCCCTCCGCCTCGGCGTGCTGTTTGCTCATGACCACGACGGCGCAGGCCCCGTCGTTAATGGTCGATGCGTTCCCGGCAGTGACAGTTCCGCCTTCACGGAAGGCAGCGCGCAGTTTCGATAGATTCTCAACAGTCGTTTCGGGGCGGATGCCTTCGTCTCGCCGCAACCAGGTACTTTCGCCCTTGCGGCCACGAATCTCTACGGGAACGACCTCTTCGTTGAAGATACCGTTGTCCCAGGCGCGTGCCGCAAGCTGGTGGGAGCGTGCAGCGAACGCATCCTGACTTTCCCGGGCTATAACGTCCTTGTCGTTACCGGCTTCCGTCAGCAATCCCATCGGCTGATCCGTAAAAGCGTCTTGGAGGCCATCGAGCGCCATATGGTCCAGGACCGTAACGTCACCGTACTTGTAGCCCGTCCGGGAATTCGGTAGTAGGTGGGGTGCCTGGCTCATTGATTCCATACCACCCGCGATAATGACGTCAAAAGCGCCCGACCGGATGAGCTGATCTGCCAATATGATCGATTCAAGCCCTGAGAGGCATACCTTATTTATGTTCAGCGCGGGGGTCGTCATGGGGATCCCCGCTTTGACGGCGGCCTGCCGGGCCGGCATCTGTCCTGCCCCGGCTGTGAGAACGTGGCCCATGATGACGTACTGCACCTGCCCCGGTTCAATAGCGGCCTTGGCGAGAGCGGCGCTGATGGCGATACCGCCGAGCTCCGCGGCGGATAAATCCTTCAAGGATCCGAGTAGGCGCCCGATCGGGGTGCGTGCTCCAGCCACGATCACAGAGGTACGCATGAAATGCCTTTCGAAGCGATGGGGAGGTAGTGCGTCAGGAGTGATCCACTTGCTGTTCCGTTGAATGCTTTAGCGAACCAGTAGAGACCTTCTCCGTTCAGTTGGGACACAACAAGTCACTCCACAGCTACGTGGAGCAGTACTGGATTACAGGCCACAGTACTGGCGCTGCGCGGGGAACGCAAGTAGTCCGGCAGTACTATCGAAGGTATGCAGCAACAACGTAGCGCACTGAATTTTGGCACCGTCCGACGCGCGGAACTGTTTGATGAGTTGGTCGACCTATTCTTGGCCGAGGGGTTTGCGCATCTGACGCTCGACGAAATAGCCACGCGTCTCAGGTGCTCAAAATCGACCCTTTACACGCTGGCGGGCAGCAAAGAGCAGCTCGTCCGTGCCGCGACGGTGCACTTCTTCCGGCGGGAAACCAACACCGTAGACGCGAAGCTGTCTGCCACGACCGGCTCCCGAAACCGGATCACGGCCTACGTCTCCGCAGTGGGCGAAGCGCTATCTATTGCCTCTGAACAGTTCATGGCGGACCTGAACGCCTTTGCGCCCGCCCGTGAAGTATACGAGCAGAATATCGGCATAGCCGCGAAAAAAGTCCAGGACCTGATCACTGAGGGCGTTATCAAAGGTGATTTTCGGCAGGTCCATGCGGCCTTCGCCGGAGATTTGGCGGCGACCATGATGATGCGCATACAGCAGGGATCTGTTCGTGGTCATGCCGGCCTGGACGACGCTGGCGCCTATCGCGAATTGGCAACCATCCTGACAGCGGGAATAGGCGTTTAGCATGACCCGCAGTTTGAGGTAAATCAAAACTTGGTTTGGCGGAATGCAGTTGTTGTTCCGTTGAGCATCTGGACTTGAGAACAGCAGAGGCGTTCGTTCGGGATGCGCCGCCGCGTCCGTTGGCGACCCGCGGGGCCACCATGATCCCGGGTTTTCCGGCAAGGGAGCCTTGTGGCTGATCCCAGGCGCGATGAGGCGACTGCGGCGGGATGCTGTGGGGGATCGCGAAGGTCCGGATCCGTAACGCAGCCCCTACCCATTTTCGCGTCGCCGTTCCTTGGTGGCATTTTGCGCGCGCTTCTCGATATTCAGCCGTACCACGCGGATGGTCAGCACCGTGGCACGAATAAAGGGGTCGTCCGGCATAGCCAAGAAAGGACCGTTGTGCGTACTATCGTACGAACGACAGTATCTATTCCAGTCTGCTGGGCGTCCGCTTGGCTGGCATTTGGGAAGGACCCTCATGACCCCGGTTACACACACCGTGCCCTCAACGGTGGAGAAGATGTTGGGCATTGTGTGCCCACACGCTGATTTCCTGTCGGTGCAAAATCTGCTTTCACCCGATGAACGGGTACGTCTGAGCGTGGTCCGGGATTTTTTGCAGAGGCAGATCCGCCCGGTGGTTGGCGACTATTGGAATGAGGAAAAGTTTCCTGCCGAATTGCTCCCGGACTTGGCAGCGCATGGGCTAGGGGACCTTGAGCTCTCCGGGGGCAGCCGGTTGTTTACCGGCCTGGTTCATGCCGAGCTGGCGCGGGCCGATCTGTCTTTGAGCGCCCTGGTTGGCATTCATAATGAGCTGGTCGTAGGCCTGATCGACGTCTTGGGATCTGAGGAGCAGAAGGCGCGGTGGCTGCCACGGCTGCGCAACTTCCAGGCCCTGGGAGCATTTGCACTCACCGAACCGGAGCACGGTTCGGACGTCGCCGGTGGTCTGGCCACTACCGCGGTGCGTGACGGGAATGACTGGGTGATCAATGGAGCAAAACGCTGGATCGGGGCCGGTACGATCGCTGATTTCGCCGTCGTCTGGGCGCGTGATGTCGCCGATGGGCAGGTTAAGGGATTCCTCGTAGAGACCGATCGCGTCGGGTTCTCCGCTAGCAGGATCAAGAACAAGACCGGACTTCGGATCATGCCGAATGCGGACATCGTTCTGGACGAGGTGCGCATCCCGGCCGCCAATGCGTTGCCTGGGGCTCAGAGCTTTGCGGCTGCCAATTCCATGCTTCGCAACTCCCGCGCCTGGGTCGGTTGGCAGGCAGCCGGCGTGCAAATGGCAATTTTTGACGTGGCACGGGACTACATTCTGTCGCGACACCAGTTCGGGAAACAATTGGCGAGCTTCCAGCTCATCCAAGAGCCCCTGTCTCGGATTCTCGGCCACACCACTGCAAGCCTGGGCCTTATGGTTCAGATTGCCCGCCTCCAGGAAGAGGGGACCTTCGACATGCCCCACGCCGCTATGGTGAAGGCCACCACTACCTCGCTCGCCCGGGAATCGGCAGCGCTAGGACGGGCGCTGCTGGGTGGAAACGGCATCGTCACCGACCACGAGATGGCCAAAATATTCAGCGACGTCGAAGTTATCTTCACCTACGAGGGCACCTACGAAGTCAACGCCCTCATCGTGGGCCGTGCCGTTACTGGAGTCTCGGCCTTCGTCTGAGGCCGTCTTCGGAGGGTGCGCTTTGCAGCCACCCCACAAACACGATGCCCTGAAGAAAAATCGGTGTCACACGTTCCCGGCCTTTCGGCTGGGAACGATGATCAACCTTCAGGCCGTGATGAACAGCGACGCTTCGGCGTTATTCTGCCGGCCCATTGCCGCGGTTGATCCGCCGCAAGGAGGAGGACTTACATGATACAGACAGAGACTATCGGTCAAGGCTACGAGACTATCCTCATTGAACGTCACGGCAGGGTGGGTGTCATTACCCTCAACCGACGGCAGGCGCTGAATGCCTTGAGCGTGTCGACACTGCGTGAGGTTGTATCGGCCGCAGTGGCAATGGACACGGACCCGCATATCGGGGCCATCGTCCTTACTGGGTCGGCGAAGTCCTTCGCCGCCGGGGCTGATATCAAGGAGATGGCTGCCCGTACGTTCCCGGAGATGTACCAGGCGGACTGGTTCGCGGGTTGGGACGCCTTCACCCGGGTGCGCACCCCTGTGGTGGGAGCAGTCGCGGGTTATGCCCTGGGAGGTGGGTGCGAGTTGGCGATGATGTGCGACGTTCTCATTGCCGCCGACACCGCCCGCTTCGGCCAACCCGAGATCAACCTCGGGGTGATCCCCGGTATGGGCGGGTCACAGCGGCTGACGCGGGCCGTCGGCAAGGCAAAGGCCATGGACATGGTCCTTACCGGCAGGCAGCTGGACGCAGCGGAGGCCGAACTGGCCGGGCTTGTCTCGCGGGTCGTGCCTGCCGCCGAACTGCTTCAGGAGGCACTGGGTGTAGCGGGGACCATAGCGAGCAAGTCTAAGCCGATATCGATAGCTGCCAAAGAAGCCGTGAACACCGTCTTCGAAACAACGCTTGCACAAGGAGTTCTGTTCGAGCGCCGGCTTTTCCATGCACTGTTCGCAACAGAAGACCAGAAGGAAGGCATGGCCGCATTCACCGAGAAGCGGGAGCCCCGGTTCACACACCGATGACGCCCGCTGGCCGGGTGCAAGCCTCGACAACCAGGATTCAGTGACGCTGTTTCTGCAGCACTGCGGCGCGTGCTTACTAGGCAGCGCCACCGTCGCTGAAGACTCATCGCTCTGACGCCTGGGAGCGAAAGGATCCGGGTGTCCCGCCTACCGTGTAGAGCAAGATCCAGAAGCGTCAGCGCTAGGTAAGGCCGCCATCTTCTGGTGCCTGCTGTTCCTGTCTAGTTACTTCTGTAGTCGTACCGACCTCAGAGGGGCCACGGCATTTCCGGTCCTCAGCTGGGTAGCCCGCGATGTGGGGCCAGAGTCAGAGCCAAGCAAGCTGGCTCTGACTCTGGCCCCCTTCCCATCAACGTCCCAGAGCGCGCTGCCTACGCAGGACGTACCGCTGCAACTTCCCGGAGGGCGTTTTTGGCAAATCATCTACGAAGTGGATCTGACGGGGATATGCATGTGCCGCGAACTGCGTCTTGACGAGCTTTTGAAGCTGAACCGTCAGGTCTGCGGTGCCAGTGGTGCCCTCGGTAAGAACTATATACGCTTCCAGGACTTCACCACGGAGTTCGTCCGGGGCGCCAATGACAGCACATTCTTGTACGGACGGGTGGCTGGCGAGGATGCTTTCTACATCGAAGGGCCCGATGCGGTAGCCGGCCATGATGATGACATCGTCATCGCGCGATGAGAAGAAGAAGTTTCCGTCTTCGTCTACCTTACCGGCGTCTCCGGTGAGGTACCATCGCCCATCGGGGCTAAACCGTTCAGCAGTTTTTTCCGGGGCATCTTTGTAGCCGGCGAACCACATGAGGGGACTCCCGGCGACCTCGACCGCGACGCGGCCCATTTCGCCGGCTGCGGCTGTTTCATCGCTGCTGTCTTGGAGCACTGCGCAACACCAACCGGGGAGGGGGCGGCCCATGGAACCTGGCCGAAGGTCGTCCCTTACGGTATCGTGCCAGGCGTTGACAATCATCATGCCGTGTTCAGTTTGGCCGTAGTGGTCCCTGACCGGGATACCGAAGGTCTCCTCAGCCCAGGTGATTACCTCCGGTGTCAGCGGTTCCCCGGCAGAGGATGCCCGACGCAGTCGAATGTTTCTCACCCCGGATTCAGACTTCAATCGCATGGTCCGGTATACGGTGGGCGCCGCGGCGAAGTTGGTGACGCCGAAGCGTTCCAGCACGTCAAAGCTCAGTTCAGGGGAGAACCCTGCGTGCAGCAACAGGCTGCGCCGGCCTGCTGCCAGAGGCCCTAGGATCCCGTAGTAGAGGCCATAGGCCCAACCGGGGTCTGCGGCGTTCCAAAATACGTCATCTTCACTGACGTCCAGGCCGAGTTCGATGTACTGCCGGAAGGATGCCAAAGCGCGGAGGGGGACTGGTACGCCTTTAGGCGAGCCTGTGGTACCGGACGTAAAGATCAGCACCAAGGTGCCGTCCCGCCCGATGGCTTCGGCAGGGATGCCCGGCCTTTGAGCAGCGAGGAGCGGGGTGAGGGCGTGATCGGGCGCTGCGGCATTCTCCCCAACCACGATGACGGCCGCCGACGTGTCTTGAATCTTCTCGCGCTGGTCGGCATCCGTTATGACGGCTTTTGCCTTCGACGATGTCAGGCGCATCTCAATTGCTGGCCATGCAAATGCCGTAAACAGGGGTACATGGACCGCACCTCGGCGCCAAATGGCCAGGAGCATCACCACCAGATCGGCCGATTTTCCCATGAGCGTTGCCACGGCATCATGGGGGCCTACACCCAGTTCAGCCAAGGCTGCAGCTCCCCGTTCTGACCGCTCACGCAATTCTCCGTATGTTATGTCCTCACTGGACAAGTCGGCTTCAATGACGGAGAACGCTACAGCGTCCGGATCATGGCTGTCGCAAAGCAAATCGGCAGCGCAGGCGTCGGGAGCACTGTACCGGGCAATGAAGTCCTCGGCGCTCGGGGCTTGAAGGGGCATCGATTCTCCTTTGAATGGTGACGTTTCCAGAATGTATGAAGCGGCCTGCATTCTCCTCAGGCAGGAGCTCTGGCAGGGGGCACAAACCGCGAGCCGCGAGAGTACTTGGAATGGAACTAGCGTACTGCAGATTGTCTTGTTTTGACAGAAGTGAACGGATTCCCTCTTTAGCCCTCGATGTCCAGGACCGACGGACAATGCCAGACCCCGAAGTTTCCCGGTAGGTTCCGAGCTCTAGTGGACTGGCCGGCTTACAGGCATTTGAGGAGGGCCTGCGATAGCAATTCGGCGCGTGGGTCGTTTTGGGGTCCTGCCTGGATGGTCTGGTAGGCAAACCCGAGGCGGTGTTTGGGGCTGGCGAAGGCCAGCTGGCCGCCGGCTCCGTCGTGGCCGAAGCTGCCGGGTCCGGCCATGTAGCGGCGTTGTGAGTGGAGCATGAAGCCAGTGCCCCAGATGTTTCCCTCGTCGGTCCCATAGAACGGCTGGCCCTTGGACAGCGGCCGAACCGCTTGGGTGATGGAAGTCTCATGGAGCAGGCGGGTCCCGTCAATGTCGCTCACTGTGGCGGCATAGAGGCGTGCCAGGTCTCGGGCAGAGGCGACGAGGTTTGCCCCGGGACTCTCACTTCCCAGAAAGGACTCGCTGTTGGCACCCCTGAAAAAATCTTTATCGTAGGCGCCGGACATGGTCAGTGCTCTTTCGGCGACGACTTGCATTTCGGGCGGGTAGGGCGCGGCTTCTTCGACGCGAGGAGGAAGAATTGGGGCGAAATCCGGGCTATCACCGTCACCGCCGAAGGTCATGGTCAGGCCCAGGGGTTTGGATATGTGGGTTGCGAGCCACTCCGAGGGTTTCTTGCCCGTCGTGCGACGCAGAACCTCGCCTGCCAGGAAGCCCATGGTGAGGGGGTGGTAGGCGAACGTTTCATTGGGAGCCCATTGAGGGGCTTGTGCGGCAAGCGCATCGGCCGTGGGTGTCCAGTCGCGGATATCCCCTGAAGTCAGGGTAGTTGCTGGATAAACGAGGCCGACTCGGTGGGCGAGGAGCTGACGGACTGTGACCCGGTCCTTGCCATGAGCTGCGAACTCGGGCCAGTACTGGGCGACTGGCAGGTCAAGGTCAAGAGACCCCTGCTGCGAGGCCATGATGAGGCAGATGGCGGTGATGCCCTTGCTGACCGAGAACACGACACTGCGCGTATCCCTTGTCCAGGGCGTGTTTGGGCGGGCGTCTCCAGCGAAGATGTCGACGACGGTGTTCCCATCGATGATCGCGGCACATGCAGCGCCAACGTCGCCGTGGTTGTCGAAGTTCTCCTTGAAAGCATCCGCAACAGGACCAAACCCCGAAGCAACATCCCCGCTGACGTTGAGCATTTAGGTGCCTCCCACGACAAGTGCGCTTCCACTTGGAAGCTAAAAGCATTTAGCGAATACTAGTCTCATGTCCCAACTAAGGTCTGTCAAGGCATTCGTCGAGGTACCGCATGACCCGACGCAATGAACCAAAGAGTCCCCGCGTCACACTGGCTGATGTCGCCGAGCGGGCACGCGTTTCCCCCACGGCAGCCTCGTTGATCCTGAACGGCCGGGAAAACACCCGGCTCAGCGACGATGCCCGGCGGCGTGTGTTCGCAGCTGCTGAAGCGCTGAACTATCGGCCCAACCTCATGGCGCGGGGCTTGCGAACGGAGAAGTCTGCCACCATCGGATTCGTTTCCGATCTTATTGCAACAACGCGTTACGCCGGTCCGATGATCCGCGGAGCACTCCGGGCTGCCCGGGAGCGGAACTACACCCTGTTCGTCACCGAGACTGAAGGTGACCTCCAGGAACAGGACCGCGCAATAGAAGTACTGCTGGACCGCCAGGTCGATGCGCTGATTCTCGCCACGGTCACAGGGAGCATCATTATGCCCGAATACCGGGTGCCTGTGCCTTTGGTTGTCCTCAATGGTAGCGCCGGCCCGGGGGAGTACCTCTCGGTCCTGCCCGACGAGGAAGGAGGTGGACGCCAAGCGGCCGAGCACCTCACCGGTCTTGGTCACCGCCGGGTGCACATCCTCGGGACCTCAGATCCGCAGTACTGGACGGTCCCGGTGCGGCGGCGCATCCAAAGTCTTCTCTCGGCATTTTCGAACGCAGGCGTGGAAGTCGTCCAGGTGCCACTTGAAAGACCGGTGTGGGATTTTGAGGCCGGCCTGGATACAGCAACCAGGGCGGTGACCCTGCACCCACCCGTCAGTGCTGTCGTCGCACTCAACGACACCCTCGCGGCCGGCGCCTACGAAGGCATCCGGCAGGCGGGTCTGAGGATTCCCGATGATGTATCCATCGTCTCCTTTGACGATGATGACATCGTCTCGTTCCTGCGGCCGCAGCTGACTACGGTCGCCTTGCCCTTCGAGAACATGGGCCGCCGGGCCGTCGAGATGGCCCTCGATGGCGATTCCTTCCCAGTGGGGGAGCACCTCGAGCATATGATTCTTCGCCCTGGAGGCTCCTCCCGGAGCGCCTTCGACCATTGATTCCAACTTATTCCATGTGGGGCTTGACAGTGATGTGGAGCACGTGTAATCGTATTGCTAAATCCATTTACCCGGCAACATCGCCGGGTATGAGATCCAACGGAGGATAGAAATGGACAATGTGCGAGCGAGCAGTGCCGAGGGCATTGATTCCCCACAAGCCTGCCAACGCCAGGGGGCGTCAGCAGAGGACGCGATCACAAGAAAGACTCTGCGCAGTCGCATCAAAACCTTCTTCGCTGCGGGAACTCAGGGGAGCGGCGGCAAGTCTTCAGCGTCACCAGTCCGCGGTGGTGTGCTGCTGGCGGGCTTCCTGGTTGTCGGCGTTGCGATGTCCGGCTGCTCCGGCACCGGAGGCGGGACGGGCGCGACAGCTGAGCCATACACCAAAGACACCGTCACCTTCGCGACCTCGGTAGTTCCGCCGTCGCTTAATCCAGCGGTGGGAGATCCGGCCTACGCGGCGGTGTACCAGTGGGCCTACGATCCTCTGGTCGTCATGAATGGTGACGGCACGTTTTCACCTGGACTTGCTGAAAAGTTTGGCTACGTAGGGGAGGGCAACCAGACCTACGAAATCGCCCTTCGAAAGGGCCTCACGTTCAGCGATGGCAGCACCTTGGATGCCGAAGCTTTGAAGAAGAACCTGGACTACAGTCGTGCCCAGACTCTCGGCACCCCCTCCACCCTGTTGGCTTCGGTGGAAAAAGTTGAGGTCACCGACCCGTTAACTGTCCGGCTTACCCTGTCCCGCCCTGATCCCGGACTGAGCTTCTACTTCGCCCAGGCCTTTGGCGCGGGCTACCCGATCAGCCCTGCGTCTTTGGACAAACCTGCGACGCTTGACGCCGCAACAGCCGGCGCGGGACCCTACATGCTGGACTCCGCCCAGACAGTCGCCGGGGACCACTACACCTTCGTGAAAAACCCCAAATACTGGAACCCCGAGCGACAGCACTTCAACTCCGTGACTGTCCGGGTTATCGCCAACCCGTCCTCCACCATCCAGGCCATGCAGGCGGGCCAGGTGCAGGCCGCCCTGGGGGATGCCACGACGCTGCCGGCAGCCCGGGCTGCAGGTCTGGAGGTCATCGCACCACCGCAGGCACTGTCCGGAATCAACCTCGCTGACCGTGAAGGCAAAGTTTCGAAACCCCTCGGTAACCTCAAGGTCCGGCAGGCCTTGAACATGGCCGTGGACCGCAAGACGATCGCGAAAGCACTCTACGGCTCCGAGGACCTCGCACTGTCCCAGTACGCCTTGAAGGGACAGGCCCCCTTCAGCGAAGAGCTCACCGAGAAGTACCCGTACGACCCCGAAAAGGCCAAGGCCTTGCTCGCCGAAGCAGGATACCCGGACGGCTTCACACTCCCTGTTCTTACCACTTCGCTAGCAGGCCTCGACAAACTCACCCAGGCCGTCGGCGGCCAGCTCGAGAAGGTGGGCGTCAAACTCGAACTCACCACCCAGGCCTCCGCCCCCGACTACTTCACGGCCATGGTGTCAGGGAAATACCCGGCAGCGGTGATCGGTTACGGGCTGGCGGACATGAACTCCCTCTACGCAGGATTCGTGAACCCGGCCGGTCCATTCAACTGGTTCAAGACCTCCGACCCGAAGCTTGATGAGCTCTACAACAAGTACCGGGCTGCTGATGAAAAATCCGGAGTTGAGCTGCAGAAGCAGATCAACGAACGTCTGATGGACCAAGCGTGGACCATCCCGGTCGTCGGCGCTCCACTGAGCTACTACCTCGCTCCCGGCCTGACCGGCTTCGACGCCACATCAGCAAATGCCGCCGTCCCGCTCTTCACCGATCTGCGACCGGCCAAGTAAGAAAGAAACAAAACCGTGCTTAGGTTGATCCTGCGCCGCCTGGCGCTGTCGATTCCACTGGCGCTCATCGCGTCCATGATCTCGTTCGTCCTTGTCCCGTTCCTTCCCGGCGACGCGGCCAGGGCCCTGCTCGGACCCAACGCCACTGCCGCTCAGCTCGCGGCCGCGCGGGAGGAACTTGGCCTGAACCTGCCCCTGTGGCAGCAGTACTGGAACTGGTTGACCGGTGCGCTGCACGGGGACCTGGGAACATCATTGATCAGCCGACAGCCGGTCACGGAGCTCCTCAACGCACGGCTGGAACCCTCCCTGTCCCTGATCATCGGGGCCACACTCGTGGCCTCGATCATCGGGATAGCCATGGGCGTCAGGGCGGCACGCCGCGGGGTCCTCGGCCGAGTAGTTGACTCCTCCTCAATCCTCGCCCTGGCCATCCCCGACTTTTGGTTGGGCTTGGTCCTGGTCGTCATCTTCGCCGTGCAGCTCAAACTCCTTCCGCCTACCGGCTACGTCCCGATCGCCGAGGATCCCGGCATGTGGGCTACATCCCTTATCCTGCCGATCATCACCCTGTCCCTGCCGGCGCTATCACGCATCGCCAAGCAGACGCGGGACTCGATGGCAACGGCACTTGACGGGACCTATGTGCGTACCCTGCGGGCGGCTGCCGTGAAAGAGAACTCGATCATCTATAGGCACGCCCTGCGCAACGCGGCCGTGCCGATCCTGACCGTGATCGGGCTCGTCTTCGTCGGAGCCCTGGGCGGCACCGTCGCCATTGAATCCATCTTCGCCATCCCGGGACTCGGAAGCACCGCAGTTCAGGCCACGGCGTCCCGCGACCTGCCCCTCATTCAAGGGGTCGTGGTCTACTTCACGCTCATCACGATCGTCGTCAACCTGATTGTCGACCTCGCGTACGGCTACTTCAACCCACGTGTGAGAGTTAAATGACAGTGACATCTTCCCAGCGCTCCAGCGCAGCCTTACCTAACGCGGTACCCCGGCGGCAAGGCTGGCTCGGTCAGGCATGGAAAAGGCAGCCTCTCGGGGTCATCGCCAGCATCTTCATCCTCCTGATCTTCGTACTCGGTGTCCTCGCACCCGTGATCGCTCCGTTCAAGGCCGGACAGCAGGATTTGTTGGTCACTCTCAACGGGCCCAGCAGCGCCCACTGGCTCGGAACGGACGCGCTGGGCCGCGATATATTGAGCCGGCTTCTTTATGCCGCTGTTCCGTCCCTGACTTATGCCCTGATCGCTTTGGCGGTATTCCTCCTCATCGGCGTCCCGCTGGGCATCGTCGCCGGCTACCGGGGCGGACGCATTGACAGCGTCATCAGTCGCGTCGCTGAAATCGCTATGTCCATCCCGGCGGTCATCATCCTTCTGGTGGTCCTGGCAGTTTTTTCATCGAGCCCCATCGCGGCCATGATCACCCTCGGTGTGCTTGGTTCACCCGGACTGATCCGCGTCGTCCGGGGCGTCACCCTCGTAGTCAGGGAAGAAGCGTACGTCACCGCCGCAACGGTCGCCGGTGTCAAACCCGTAAACATCATGGCAACACACTTGGTCCGCCGGGCGCTGGGCCCGATCCTCGTTCAGGCTTCGGTATTCGTCGGATCCGCCCTGGTGATTCAGGCCGCGCTTGCCTTCCTCGGGCTCCTCAGCGACGGAGACCGGCCGACCTGGGGTGGGATGATCGGTGAAGCATCCCAGGTCATATCGCTTACCTCATGGCCATTGGTGCCAGCAGGACTGATCATCATCCTCACGGTGATGGCCTTCGGACTTGTCGGTGACGCCATCCGTGACGCCACATCCGATGAAGCATCGCCGGCAGGCCGCCGGTGGCGCCGCCGCAGAGCCAAGACCGTGACCCCGGCTGCCAATCAGTTCGACCTCGACACGAAGAACCACCTTCTTCAGGTGCGCAACCTGCGGGTGAGCGTCGATGACGGTGTGACACTGGTCGATGACGCGACCTTCTCCGTGGCTCAGGGAGAGATCGTCGCTGTCGTGGGGGAATCCGGATGCGGGAAATCCGTCACGGCCCTCGGTACCCTCGGGCTGCTGCCGCCTGGACTGCACGTTGACGGGGGCAGCGTTATCTTTGACGGCGTTGACCTCCTCTCCAGGGGAGCGGAGGCATACGCAGCCGTACGCGGTGGAGGAATCGGTTACGTCGCCCAGGACGCACTCGGGAGTCTCGATCCGACCCACACCGTCGAAGGCCACCTGCGCGAAGTCATCCTCCGCCACGAGAAACTCTCGCCCGCAAAGCTCAAGCAACGCACCCACGAGTTGCTACAGCAGGTACAGATCGCGGACCCGGCACGTGTGCTGAAGCTCTACCCGCACGAAATCTCCGGTGGAATGGCCCAACGCATCAACATAGCCCTCGCGCTGGCCGGCCGCCCCCGGCTGATCATCGCCGACGAACCCACCACAGCCCTTGATGTCACGGTGCAATCAGAAATCCTGCACCTCCTGCGTGAACTCCAGCAATCCACCAAGCTCAGCGTGCTCATTATCACCCACAACTGGGGTGTCGTCGCTGACATGGCAGACCGGGCGGTCGTCATGTATGCCGGTGAGGTCGTCGAAATGGGCGATGTCTACACGGTGTTCCAGGCTCCCCGCTTTCCCTACACCGCAGCGCTCCTGGCCGCTGATCCCAGCGTCTCGCCGCTCGGGAAACGTCTGGAAACAATCCCGGGCCGCGTGCCCGCACCCGGTAGCCGCCCGACAGGTTGCCGATTCGCCGGCCGGTGCCCGTTCGCCACCGAAGCCTGCCTCGACGGGCCCCTGCCACTGCGTGTCGTCCCACCGGGATCTGTCACCCGTTGCATCCGTGCTGAAGAACTTGCCAGCGAAGGAGTGTTGGACCGATGAAGGACACGTCGTACCCGGTGCTGGTCGCCGAAAACATCACCGTCCGCTACCGGAAGGGCCGCCAGCATTTCACCGCGCTGGACAACGTCAACGTGCGCATCCCCCACGCGGCAACCGTCGGGCTGGTAGGAGAGTCGGGTTCTGGAAAATCAACGCTGGCCAAAGCCATCCTGGGGCTCGTGCCTATCACCACCGGACGCATAGAGCTACTGGGTCAGGACATCACCCACCTGAACGGCCGGCGCCGGCGGGGACTCGGGCGGTCCATTCAAGCCGTGTTCCAGGATCCGAATACCTCACTGAACCCTTCCTTCACCGTAGGGCGGAGCCTCATTGAGCCGTTGAAGGCGCAGAACATGCTCGGCGACATCGATGTGGACGCGCGTGTGGCGGAGGTACTCACGGCCGTAGGCATGGAACCGGATGCCGCATCGCGGCAGCCCCGCCAGTTCTCCGGCGGGCAGAGGCAACGCATTTCCATAGCACGGGCGCTTATCACTAACCCACAAGTCGTCGTCTGCGACGAAGCTGTCAGCGCGCTGGACCTCTCCGTTCAGGCCCAAGTATTGAACCTCCTCACCGATCTGCAACGAGAGCGCGGACTGAGCTACCTGTTCATCAGCCACGACATGTCTGTAGTCAAGCACATCTGCCACGAAGTCACTGTGCTCTACCGCGGCACGATCAAGGAATCCGGCCCCACTCAGCAGATTACAACCCAGCCCGCCGACCCCTACACTAAAGCCCTCCTCCTGGCTGCCCCCATCGCCGACCCCGTCGTGCAGCGTCAGCGGCAACGGCCAACATCGGCCGTGCCGGCACCCAGCCGCACCTCTCTCATCAGCTGATTCAACCTCCTGCAGTATCACGTCCCGGCCCGCGTCAAGAAAGACACTTCCTCATGCCCGTTATCCCAGCCCTCCAAGCGATGCTCGCCAATATACCTGCCCAGGCGGATGCCCAGACGATGAGCCTCGAAGACCAGCGGAAAGCTGGCAATGAAGGGGCTGCCGCCCTCGCGGCCGCCCTCGCTGAAGAGCCCCGTGACGTCGGTGCCGTCAGCACCGCCCAGATAGAGGTCGACGGCGGACACATCACCGTCCGCATCTACCAGCCTGCGACTCCAGGACCACACCCTATCCACCTCTACTACCACGGCGGTGGATGGATGTTCGGCACCATCGACGACCCCTTCGTTGACATCCTGTGCCGCGAGCGAACCGCCATCGCCGGATATGTGAGCGTCGCCGTCGAGTACCGTCTGGCCCCCGAGCATAAATTCCCGGTCCCGCTCAACGACTCCTATGCCGCGCTGGAATGGATTGTCGAGCACGCCGGAAAGTACGACGCCGATCCAACCCGCCTCACGCTCGGCGGAGGATCAGCAGGCGCGAACCTTGCTGCAGCTGTCGCGCTGAAGGCCCGGAACGAAAACGGACCAGCGATCACCTTCCAACTCCTGGAAGTACCCGCCCTGGATCTGACCGCGAGCAGCCCCTCAGTCGAGAAGTACGGGACGGGCGAGTACCCACTGTCCAGAACTGAGCTGCAGGCCTGCATCGAGGGTTACCTGGCGACGCCGGAGGACGCGACGAATGAGTATGCCTCCCCACTCCTTAGCGGGGATCTTTCTGGGCTGCCGCCTGCGCACATCATGACCTCCGAGTACGATCCCCTGCAGGACGACGGGGCCCGCTATGTCGACAGGCTCACCGCCGCAGGAAACCAGGCGACCCTCACAGTGGGTGCCGGCCACATCCACGGGTCATCGCAGTTCACCAAACTTCTCCCCGAAGCGGTCGCCTGGCGTGATGAGGCCATAGCGCAGCTCACCAGGCACGCAGATCACCGCTCCGCCACTCGGGCTTAGCCGGTTCACAGCTCAAGTTAGGACGTATCTTGGCCCTCACACCCGATGACCGATGGATCTGGGACTTTTGGCACATCCAGCATGACGACATCCACCACCTCTACTACCTCCAGGCGCCCAAGTCGCTCGGTGACCCTGAGCTTCGGCACCGCAACGCCACCATCGGGCATGCGACCTCCACGGACCTGCGTACGTGGACAGAACACGGCACGGTTCTGGTCCCGGGAGGTCCCGGGGCAGTCGACGCGACCGCAACATGGACCGGATCCATCGTCCGCGGCGATGATGGTATGTGGCGGATGTTCTACACAGGCTCCACCTTCCCGTCTCCAGATAACACCACGAACATCGAAGTGATCGCCATGGCGGTATCAACGGATCTCTACACCTGGACCAAGGACCCGTCTTTCGCACTCCACGCTGATCCGCGCTGGTACGAGACGCTCGGAACTTCCGACTGGCCCGAAGAGGCATGGCGTGACCCATGGGTCTACCGAGACAACAACGGTCAATGGCACATGCTCATCACAGCACGGGCCAACACGGGCGCATCCATAAATCGGGGCGTCGTCGCCCACGCCACCTCCCCGGACCTGCTGACCTGGACAGTGCAACCACCCCTCACTGACCCCATCCACGGATTCGCCCACCTCGAAGTCTTCCAAAAACTAGCTCTCAACGGGCAGGACCTGATCCTCTTCTCCGCCCACGAGCAGGTCATCTCCGAGGACCGACGATTTGCCGGGGCAACTACCGGTACATGGGTCGCCCCTTGGGACGGGAACATCGCACTCGACCGCGCAAGCAACCTCAGCGACGCCGGTCTCTACAGCGGACGCATCATCGACCACCACGGAAGCCCTGTCTTCCTGGCCTTTGAACTCCCGGACAGCACAGGTCCCTTCGTAGGCGGGATTTGCGACCCGATCCCCGTCGACGTCGCGGACGGCCGATTGATGTTGCCGCGCGAGGCAGGGATTCAGTAGATGCCAACCACCCCGTCCGGCATGTACTGGGATAGCCATGGACCCCCCGACGGCCCTCCAGTCCTTCTCCTCGAGGGATACACCGGCCAGCTCATCGGATGGCGGGAAGGGTTCTGCGCCATGCTGTCTGCCAAGGGCCTGCGAGTCCTGCGCATGGATAACCGCGACATTGGACTCTCCCGGCACGAGCCGGAAGGCGCCACGTACACGATCGCGGACATGGCAGACGACGTCCGGGACGTCATCGATTCAGCCGGCCTTGAGAAGGCGACCGTTGTCGGACAATCAATGGGCGGCTTGATCGCCCAGCATGTGGCCCTCAACCATCCGGACCGGGTCGCCGGCCTGGTACTTTTCTACACCACCCCGACCATCGCCGAGGTCAATGAGCGCGTCTTTCAGGGCGACGTCGTCATCCCCCAGACGCAAGCCGAAGCCATTGAGGTGTTCCTTTCGGGTAACAGGGACACGGCGTCGCCTGCATATGACTACGACGAAGAGGATCAACGCCTGCTCGCCAGCCAGATGTACCACCGCAATCCTGACCAGTCCGGCGTACCCCGCCAGCGTCAAGCCGTGCGGCAGATGCCTGACATCAGTGACAGGCTCCCAGAGATCACAGTGCCCGTGGCGCTCATCCACGGACGGGACGATGCCCTCATCTCGCACCAGGGTTCAGTTCGCATCGCCGAACAAATTCCTCAGGCCGAACTGCATCTATACCCCGGGCTGGGACACGAAATTGCCCGACCTCTCTGGCCCGACTTCGTGGCGACCATAGAAAGAACAGTCAAGAGGGCAGGTGAGCACCACTGTTTCGAGTAGCTCCGACCGCATAGTCCGCGAAGTTGCGGTCGTACGCGACGTGATAATCGGACTTGAAACGCTAAACGTCGCACATAATAGTAGGACCTGCCGCGATGGAGAGGACTGTCGAGTTCCCGAAATCGCGGCCCAGCCGACCGGAAGAAGGACATTGGCGCGCCCCACACTGATCGACGTTGCCCGTCGTGCAGGTCTGTCCCCCACAGCGGCTTCGCTCATTCTGAATAACAAGCCCAGCCGGCTCTCGGCGGATGCTGCCGAACGGGTCAGGAGTGCAGCACGTGAGTTGGGCTATCGACCTAACATGGCAGCCCGCAGCTTAAGGACAAAAAGCCAAACAATTGGCTTCGTGTCGGACTTCATCACGTTGGCAGGCTTTGGTGGCCAGCTGATTCATGGGGCGATGCTGGAGGCGCGCAAGACCGGACACGTGCTGCTCATCACCGAGACGGGGCAGGACCCGATGGTGCCTCAGGCTATAGCTGAACCTGGGGTCGAGCACCTGGAACCCAGTGATGAGTCTGCGGCCATTAACGCTTTGCTGGACCGTTTGCCAGAGGGAATCGTATATGCGACCGTCCGGTCTCAACCGGTTAACGTCCCCGAAGCTGCCCGCTCCGTCCCTCTCGTCCTTCTCAACGCTTCCAGTTCGGGGGAACCCGCCTGCAGCGTCCTTCCTGATGAGTATGCCGGTGGCAGATCAATGGCCGGGCTACTCCTTGACAACGCCTTTTCCGACGGGATTGCGCTTGTGGGGGGTTCGCGAACCGCGGCCCACGACACGGCGAGCACGCCAGCAGTATCCCGACGAATCGATGGCATATTCTCCGTATTTGACGAGCATGGCGTTGTTCCGCTGGCCCAGATAGATTGTTCTATCTGGGATCCTCAGGCTGGGTACACGGCGGTGAGGACCTTGATCGACGCCAGGGTGCCATTCAGTGCACTCCTTTGTCTGAATGACCGGCTGGCTTTCGGCGCATACCAGGCCCTCGCCGAGGCCGGCATGCAAGTACCCGGGGACGTTTCAGTAGTGTCCTTCGACGATGACCCGCTCGCCTCATTCATGCGGCCCCAGCTCACAACTGTAGGCCTGCCCTTCAGGAAAATGGGCGAGTTGGCTGTACAGCTGCTTCTGGACCCGAATGCAGAGAAAAGGGAACACCTCGTCACAATGCCGGTGCAGCTCCGCGGCTCTCTTCGCCTACGGGCCTGAACACGATCTGATTGCCCTGCCGCAAACAGAAGAACCGAGGCCTGGAAGAACCCGGTCCACGTTGCGGGGTTCAGGAGTTCCTTCGCCTGAGTAGCTCGGTTGCCGGACTACGGAGACTAGGGTTAGGCAGGGACTGGTTATCCTGTGTTCATCACGCTGGCCTTGGTGCTGCTCAGGGCCAAGTGGATTCCGCCCACGGTTTTTTCGACGCTTCGAAGTGAGCGTGCTGACCTCTGTGGTGCAACCAGGGCCATTACGCCGGGCAAAGGACTATCGACAGTTGAGGAATTGGGTCTTTGACGTGGTGGCTGGGCTCAGGGGCTGAGCCCAGCCACCACGTGTTGTCAGACCAACGGCGTGTGTTTCAGCGTCACAAGCGGTTGTTAGCGGAGGAAGCTAATGACGCTGGTGCGCAGGTTGGTTGTGGCGCCGAGGGTGTACTGCTGGTCCTGGTTGGGTTGTCCGAGGTCCACGGTGACGGTGATCCGGCCGGTGCTGTCGGAACTGAGGGTTGTGGGCGCGCCGTTGACCAGTACCGTGACGGGTTTGTTCCTGCGGAAAATAGGGGGCGTGGTGATCCTGGTGGTGCCGCTGCCGGTGATGGTGAGTCCGGTGTTGCTGGCACTACGCAGGTCCAGGAATTCTGCGGCCCGGTCCGGATCGGCGGTGATTGACCAGTCAAAGACATTGAAGGCCGGTGCAGGGGAACGGTAATCAAAGGTGGCTGGCGCCGGTGTGTTTTTGGCGAAGACCTCCGTGAACCGGGGCAGTGTGTCTGCGATCTCCTGTTTGACCATCGCCGGGCTGTGGCAGCCCCAGTCGTAGGTGGCGTACTTGTGCGGGATGCCCTGGCTAACAAGGGTGTTGTGCAGGCTTTGCGTCTCCGGCAGGATAATTCCCGACTCCACTGGGCAGGCACCCGACGGGATCGGGTCGGCTACCTCGCTTGCGCCCAGCACGCCGTTGCCGGTGTAGAGCTGGACATCCACGGTGCGCAGGTTTGCCGCGATGTCCACAGGGTTGTGTCCGCGCCAGTTGACCTCGTTCGTTGCCCGGGGTCCGTAGATGGAATCCGGGATCGCCGTATCCAGGACGGGGCTGACTGTGTGCACGGCGGCACCGGGGAGCCAGTTGGTATCCACGGCCCCGGAAAGGCTGGACGCTGCCACGAACAGATCAGGGTGCCGGGCAGCAAGCATCAGCGTGCCGTAACCGCCCATCGAAAAGCCGAGGACGGCGCGGTGGGCTCGGTCCTTCAGGGTGCGGAAGTTCGCATCGATCAGCGGTATCAGCTGCTGGGTCGTGAACGTCTCGTACATCGGTGGGCCCCCTGCGCCGTTGTTGAACCAGTCACTCCAGTACCCCGACTTCCCACTTGGCGACACGACGATCGAATCGTAGGAGTCAGTCAGTGCCTCCCCGTTGAACATTGTTCTGAGCTGGGTCTGGTCACCGTATGTACCGTTGAGGTAGTAGGTGACGGGCCAGTTGCGGGAGGTATCTTCGCCGTACCCGTTTGGCAGCATCACCTCCACCTGGACCGGTGCCGTGAACGAAGGCGAATTGACCGTCAGCTCCAGGCTGCGCTCAGTGAGCCACTTCTGCCCAATGATCGTCGCTCCTGAAACAGCTGTCGTGGCGGGTGCAGGCGGTAGATCCGCGGCGGACGAAACCGGGGCCGACACCAACGTGGAGTTCAGACACAGGACAGCGCTTAGCGTTATCCCCAGAATGCCCATGCGGGCACTACTAACGGAACGAGGTTGCAGATGCATTGAATATTCTCCTAAGCGACATTGGGAAGGACATGATGTTCGTTGTTACGAGTGGCGGAAGGGCGAGGGACACGCCCTTCCGCCACGTATCTGGACTCACCACCAATCAACAGGAACGGGTTCCAGTGGGTGTGAGGGTTGTTAGCGGAGGAAGCTAATGACGCTGGTGCGCAGGTTGGTTGTGGCGCCGAGGGTGTACTGCTGGTCCTGGCTGGGTTGGCCGAGGTCCACGGTGACGGTGATCCGGCCGGTGCTGTCGGAACTGAGGGTTGTGGGCGCGCCGTTGACCAGTACCGTGACGGGTTTGTTCCTGCGGAAAATAGGGGGCGTGGTGATCCTGGTGGTGCCGCTGCCGGTGATGGTGAGTCCGGTGTTGCTGGCACTACGCAGGTCCAGGAATTCTGCGGCCCGGTCCGGATCGGCGGTGATTGACCAGTCAAAGACATTGAAGGCCGGTGCAGGGGAACGGTAATCAAAGGTGGCTGGCGCCGGTGTGTTTTTGGCGAAGACCTCCGTGAACCGGGGCAGTGTCTCTGCGATCTCCTGTTTGAACATCGCCGGGCTGTGGCAGCCCCAGTCGTAGGTGGCGTACTTGTGCGGGATGCCCTGGCTAACAAGGGTGTTGTGCAGGCTTTGCGTCTCCGGCAGGATAATTCCCGACTCCAGCGCGCAGCCGGATGGGGCGGTAGGGTCGGTCACCTCGCTTGCGCCCAGCACGCCGTTGCCGGTGTAGAGCTGGACATCCACGGTGCGCAGGTTTGCCGCGATGTCCACAGGGTTGTGTCCGCGCCAGTTGACCTCGTTCGTTGCCCGGGGTCCGTAGATGGAATCCGGGATCGCCGTATCCAGGACGGGGCTGACTGTGTGCACGGCGGCACCGGGGAGCCAGTTGGTATCCACGGCCCCGGAAAGGCTGGACGCTGCCACGAACAGATCAGGGTGCCGGGCAGCAAGCATCAGCGTGCCGTAACCGCCCATCGAATCTCCGAGGACGGCGCGGTGGGCGCGGTCCTTCAGGGTGCGGAAGTTCGCATCGATCAGCGGTATCAGCTGCTGGGTCGTGAACGTCTCGTACATCGGCGGGCCCCCTGCGCCGTTGTTGAACCAGTCACTCCAGTACCCCGCGTTACCACTAGGCGAGACAATAATGGAGGCGTAAGAGGATGTCAGGGCCTCACCGTTGTAAGCTGTGCGGAACAAAGTCTGGTCATGATGCGTCCCGTTCAAGTAGTAGGTGACGGGCCAGTTGCGGGAGGTATCTTCGCCGTACCCGTTTGGCAGCATCACCTCCACCTGGACCGGTGCCGTGAACGAAGGCGAATTGACCGTCAGCTCCAGGCTGCGCTCAGTGAGCCACTTCTGCCCAATGATCGTCGCTCCTGAAACAGCTGTCGTGGCGGGTGCGGGCGGAAGATCCTCAGCCGCCGAAGGTGGAGCAGAGAACAAGGCGGCGCTCAGTCCAAGGACCGCGGCCACCCCGATCCCGTGCACACGGGCACCATGAACAGATCGAAAGTGCAGATGCATTGAATTTTTCTCCAAGACAACGTCGGGATGGAAATCGGGACCTGCCGGCTTTGATGACCTCATAGTCAAGCGTCGTCGGTGTTAAATCCTTTTATCAAAGCTAAGTTCGCGCTGTTGGCCTGTCAAGACCTCAGGATCACCCTCCGTGAAGCCGCGAAGGGGTTAGGGGTGCGCTCGGAGTCAACAAACGTCGCTACGGTCACGTACCTGTTAGGGGGAACAATCCTTCGGAGGATCCTTGGGGGATGGGCATTAGGAGATCCCGCCGGGGGTGGCCGCTCAGCACTTGTCCGACTGGGGGCTATCACAGTGCATTACGCAGTCGGGAGCCCATGCCAGTCGTGATGTGAGCAACACTGCTACGCCGGTTGTGTCCTGGAGTTCTCGAAGGAGGCGTGGGATCCGGGGCGATCGTCAGTCGACCCTCGCCCCCGACGGGCGAGGGTCGACTGGAGGCGCCTATGTGCAGGGCCAAAAAGGTCTGGCAAGTCTTTACAGTGCGCGTGGGAAGTTCCGCCTTGACAACAACGAGTGATTGAGCGGATCCTGGCTAAATCCATTTAACACATTCGCGCGGAGCACCGCTGCCGCGTGTATAGTCCGAGGAAGTATTGAAAATAATGAGCCCTGACCTGGTCTTCGCCGACTTTCGTTGCACGTCTGCTATGGAGGCGGAGCAAGAAATCACCGCCGCGGTCGCCGCTGCTGAGCTCCACGCGTACTCGAGTCAGGCCGGTGGCGTATTGGTGACCCGACACGACTTCAACCGCTTCTCTGTGCAAATTTCCCCCCTCGTTCCGTTCGGCTGCACTGTTGAACACGACGCCGTGGTTGCGTCCTCAATGTGACCCATGCGCAGGCATGACGGCTGGCCTCTCCGGCCGCACTGCTTTGACGGTACTTGGACATCGTCGAAATCCCTTGCGAGTTGTGGCAAGCATCGTCCGGGTGAAGGCGAGCAGGAGTAGTTGTGAGCCCATTAGATGCGCGACCAATGTGGCGCGCTGCGAGAATGTGCAAAGACAATATGCTGAGGCGGTCGTCCATGCCTCGGGATGTCAGCCACGAGCTAATCGCGGACGGTCGATGTCTCGAAATACGCGACCAGGTCCAGAGTGTCTTTCGTCGGCGGCCAGATGTGTTCTTGGCGGCAGTGTAATCCGATTGGTGGCTGCGATGGCGCTGCCGAGTAGATGAACTTGGCTTGGAACCGGCTGTATTCGGGGCCGCTGATGGGGAGGCTTATGTCTTGGCCGGGTTCATTGTCATCAGCGTGAACCGTGCCATTGTCCTACCCGAGCTCCCCTGTAATCCCGACCACCTGCACCCCAACCCCTGTGTCAGTGAACTTGCGCACCTGCTCGGGATCAGCGCCGTCGTCAGTAACCAAGGTCCAGGGAAGCGCCAGCCGCGCCCAAGCGTGGAAAGGACGCACTCCCAGCTTGGAGGAGTCTGCCAAGACGTATACGTTGCTGCCTCGCCGGGCCATGAGTTCCTTGAGGCGCGTCTGGGCGTGGTCTGCCTCGCAGATCCCGTCTTCGGCGGTAACAGCGTCGGCGCCGAGGAACACACGGTCAAAGCTCATTCGTTCCAGCGCTACCTCGGCCAGTGGACCCACGAAGCTCTGGCTGACACTGCGCAGACGACCGCCGAGGCAGTCGACTTCGATGCCTTCTGAGTCGGCGAGTTCCTGCATGGTGTTAATGCCGGGAGTGGTTACGGACAATCTCACGAACCCGCGCAGCTCGTGAGCTAACGCGCCCACTGTTGACCCGGCGTCGAGCAGTATGTTTTCCCCGGCCAGAACCTCAGATGCGGCCCATCTCGCGATGGCGTGCTTTTGCTCAAACGCTTCGCCGGTGCGTTGCCGCAGCGAAGCTTCGGGGTGCGCCCCCAAGGCCATGGCCCCGCCGTACGTGCGGGCCAGCCGTCCCTGCGAGTTGAGCAGCGCCAGGTCGCGTCGGATGGTGGAGGCTGTGACGTCGAAGCGTGTGGAGAGCTCCTCCACGGACGCCAAGCCCGTAGTCACGGCAAGGTGATAGATTTCCTCGCGCCTTGCACTTGCCGAGAGCATCCTTGGCCTCCTTCCCGTGGCATTGGTAACCATGCTAACCGCCGGGTACTTGCAACCGGGCCCTCTAAACGGCCAGGCTGGGACGCGTCGCCATCTCAGCTGCCTGGTGGAGGGCTTCGACCATGCTGCGGGAATCGGCGATGGCCTTGCCTGCGATGTCGAAGGCGGTGCCATGATCCACGGACGTGCGGATCACGGGCAGGCCGACGGTGATGTTCACGCCAGCTTCGATGCCAAGCACCTTCACGGGTCCGTGGCCTTGGTCGTGGTACATGGCAACCACGAGGTCGTAGTCGCCGCGGCCTGCGAGGAAGAACAGGGTGTCGGCTGGCAACGGGCCCACGACGTTGATGCCGACGGCCTGGGCTGCCTTCACGCCGGGCTCGATCTTCTCGGCTTCCTCGCCCTGGCCGAACAGGCCGTTCTCACCGGCGTGCGGGTTGATGGCGCAGACGCCGATCTTGGGGTTAGGGATACCGGCGCGGACCAGTGCCTCGTGTCCGCGGCGAATGGTGCGCTCCACCAAACCGGGTTCGATTTTGCGGATAGCATCCATCAGCCCGATGTGGGTGGTCACGTGGATTACCCGGATTTTGGGCGTGGAAAGCATCATGGACACCTCTTCGGTGCCGGTCAGCTGGGCCAGCATTTCGGTGTGGCCGGGGAAAATGTGCCCCGCGGCGTGGAGCGCTTCCTTGTTCAAGGGGGCGGTGCAAATGGCCTGGACCCGTCCCGCCATGGCCAGCTCGCAGGCCACGCGGATGTACTCATAGGCGGCGTGCCCGGCCGTTGACGACAACTGTCCCCATGCAAGGTCCTCCGGCAGCAGCGCGAGGTCGATGACGTTGACCCTGCCCGGTGTGAAGACTGCATCCTCGACGTTTTCAATCACCTGGATGTCAGCCTCGATGTCCAGGACATCCGAGGCTTGTCGGAGCCGCAACGCGTCGCCGATGATTACGGGCCGGCACTCGGCATTGCTTTGCGGATCGAGGGCAGCAGCGACTACCACTTCGGGTCCCACACCGGCACCGTCACCCATGGTGACGGCAACTAGGGGAAGGGCATTGTTATCGGGTGCGGCGGTTGTCATGTTTGCTCCATTTTGTTTGGAAGTCGTGCGGGGAGAAGGAGTGGAGGGAGTGCGGGCGGCCTGGCCGCGCAGCTCTCGTATTTCGTCGTAAAGCTGTATCAGGGCAAGGTCGTCACCGAAGCTGCCCGGTTTGGTGCCCACGAGGGTTCCGTTGTCTGCGTGGCTCAGGACGGCGCCATGCTGCACCGCGCTGAGCGGTTCCAGGCTGCGGATTCCGACGGCGTCCAGGACTTCCCGGGCGGTCTCGCCACCGGTGAGGATCAGGTCTGGATCGGCGCGGGTGCCGGTGACGGCTGCCGCCGCGAAACGCGAGAGTCCCCGGACGATGGCCGGAGCGTTGCGTGGGTCCACGTCCGAAGTTTCAACGGACAAGGCGACATCTGTACCCAACTGCAGTGCGAGCCTTACTTGTTCGAGCTGCGCGTCGCTGGCCGCTTCGGGTGAGAGGGGGGCCAGTCTGACTATTGTGAAGCTGCGTGCTTCCAGTTGAACCAGTTGCGACTGCGCAGCACCTGAGGCAGAGCCGACGACGGCGAGTACTGCTCTGTTGCGCTGCTCGGGTTGCGTGGTGGTTTTGTCAGCTAGACGCGTAGATTGCGCATTTCGCGCAAGTTGTGCGGTGAGTTGCTCAGCAAGCACGTCCGCAGTCCCTCCCGTGCCCACCAGGACGACGCGATGTTTCAGGGCAGAAGTGTTCAGCATCAGCAGGGCCTGCACAACTTGATGGAGGTCCTGGACGGTTTCGCCATCGGCAACCAGCATCACTGGTTTCTGTGCGTCGAGCAGGGAGGCCAGCCTGGTTGGCAGCTCGGGCGAGCGAACCAGGTCCAGGTCCATTGTGTGTACTGAGTCCGGAGCTTCGGGCCGCAGGAGGGCCGGGATGCTGCTGGGAGGTGCCATCGACTCGGCCTGCCAAAGGTCCGTTTGCGCCAGGGGAATACCCGCAACAAAGGGCTCTCCGCCAAGCACGGTACGTTGAAGTTGGGGGAGTGATCCCGCCACCAGAGCGCTGTAACCGAGCCGAAGTATGGCCCCAACTTCAGCTCTGACATTGCCGCGCCACAGCGAATCGATCTTCTTGAAGGCTACGGCGGCTGCCAGGGCTGAAGGGCTGCTGAACGCCTCGGCCACCAAGGTCTCGGCCGCTGCTTCGGGGAGCCCTCTCGAGTGGGTATCGGTGATCAAAACATCGGTGACGTCCCCGCCCACGAAAGGGTCGTCGTCGTGCGCCAGCGTCCCGGTGCTGGTTGGCAGGGATGCGTCCGCTGCCAACTGAACCTGCACCGTCAGCCCATGCCGGGCGAAGCAGGAACCGACCTCGGCGGCGCCGGAGAAGTCATCGGCCTGAACAAATATGGAAGCCACGGTGCTCCTCTCTTGTCGGCGGGCTGCTTGCAGGCCGCTGTTATTGCGGTCTGCTTCCAAACATCATGACACAGTTGCGCGAAACGCGCTAGGAGGGTTGCGCAATTAGCGCAAGGATGGCAAAGTGATGGACATAACATCGGCGCAGCCATCCGGCCGGCAGCCGAACCCCCGACCAACCGAGAGGTCAACGATGACCGTTCTTCCTCAAGGAAGTGAGATTTCCCGTCGCCGCCTCCTGCAGTTCGGTGCCGCGGCAGGATTTCTGCTGGGCACGGGCAGCCTCGCAGGCTGCGCAGGCCCCACCGGCCTACCGGGCCCCAGTACCCTGACGCTGGCCCTCAACCGGTCCCTCGTCAGTCTGGACAACAAGCTCAACCAGTTCGACGCGGCCGTGACCGTTCAGCGCTCCGTCCGCCAAGGACTCACAGCCATCGGCCCGGAAACCAAGCCGGTTCTGGTACTGGCCAAACGGTTCGACATGACCGGCCCCACCGAGTGGACTGTCACGCTTCGTGAGGGCATCCGCTACTCGGACGGCAGCCCGGTCCGGATCGAAGACGTTGCCACCGCCCTCAAAATGTACAAGCAGGTCCAAGGCTCCTTCGTGGCCGGCTTCTTCCCCGAGTTTCCCGAGGTAGTGCCCGTTGACGAGCGCACCTTCAAGATGGTCTCCAAGAATCCGGTTCCCATCCTGGACTCGCTGATGAGCATGATCCTGATAACCCCCGCCGCGCAGAACAAGCCTGAAGAACTCCAGGAAGGCGTGGGAACAGGGCCCTACAAGGTCACCAAATTCAACCGCGGCGCCGGAACCTACAGCTTGGCCCGCAACGAGAACTACTGGGGCACGCCGCCAGCGGTGGAGAACGTTGAAGTCCGCTTCCTGCCGGAGGAGTCCAGCCGTGTCATTGCCCTGCGCAGCGGCGAGGTGGACATCATCGACTCGATCACCCCCGACTCCCGGGAGCAGCTGGCCGGACTTCCCGGCGTCGAACTCAAAGAAGCCTCGAGCCTCCGCTTGAACCAGATCTTCTACAACTTCCGCAAACCAGCCGGCCACCCGTTGGCCGACGTCCGGGTCCGTGAGGCACTCAGTTGGGCGATCGACGGCGAAGCGCTGGTCAAAGATGTCCTGGTGGACTCCGTTAGCCAGGCCGAAGGCGTCACACCGTCCAGCCTCACCGGTTACCACAAGACCGGCACCTACGCCTACGATCCTGGGAAGGCCAAGGCCCGCCTGGCTGAGCTGGGTGTCAAGGACCTCACCCTGAAGATCATCTGGGAAACGGGCGAGTTCGCCTCCGATACCTCCGTGATGGAGGCCCTGGTGGAAATGTTCGGTGCCATCGGCGTCAAGACAGAACTCCAGCAGTTCGAACCCGGCGGTAACATCCTCGCTTGGCGCCAGGGCAAGCAAGGCGACTGGGACCTGCTGGGCAACGGCTTCAGCAGTCCCACGGGCCTGGCCATCACCATGATGCAGGGCATGTACGCGGGAACTCCCGAGAAGGAAGCCACCCGCGATACGTACCAGGGCTACGTTGTCCCGGAGGTGCAGGCAAAAATTCAGGCAGCCTCTTCCGAAGTGGACGCGACTCGCCGCCAAGAACTCCTGGCCAATGCCCAACAGGCCATCTGGGACACCTGGCCCTGCGCATGGGCATTCGTGCCCAAGTCCGTCCTGGCCCACCGCGAAAGGGTGACCGGCATCAACCTGGCACCCACCAACTCATACCCGCTGGTCGACGCACGGCTGGAGGCCTAAGCCATGACCAACTACATCCTTAAACGTGTGGGACAGGGCCTGTTGACTGTGTTCCTCACCGTCTCCACCGTGTTCATCCTGATCCGCATGGCCCCTGGTGATCCGGCCGTTTCCTACGCGGGACCGTTGGCCACTACTGAGCAGCTCGCCAGGGTGCGTGAACAGTTCGGCCTGGACCGGCCTCTGTTGGAGCAGTACTGGATCTTCCTGCAGCAGCTCTTCACGGGAAACCTGGGCCAGTCGTATTCCTTCCAGGCACCCGCCATCCAGGTGGTTGCCGAGCGGATGCCCTACACACTGACCCTTGCCACGGCGTCCATCCTGCTCACCGCCGTCATTGCCATCCCCTTGGGCGTCTGGATGTCCCGCCGCCCGGACACCGGCCGGGAATTCGGCGTGAACGTGCTGACCATCGCCGGTCAGTCCATGCCCGACTTCTGGACCGGCATCATGCTCCTCGCCGGTTTCGCCGTGCTGATCCCGATCTTCCCGGCTTCCGGCTTCGCCACCTGGGGCGGTTTGGTCCTGCCCACCATCACCATCGCCATCTTGCAGATCGCCCTGATTTCACGAATGGTCCGGCGTGAGATGACCAACAACTTCGCAGCCCCCTACCTCATGGTTGCCCGCTCCCGCGGCGTACGTAACTCCGTGCTGACCTGGCGCTACGCCATGGGCAACTCAGCCATCCCCGTGTTCACCGCACTGGGCACCCGCTTCGCCGCCATGCTCAACGGCGTGGTGGTAGTGGAGGTGGTCTTCGCCTGGCCCGGCGTCGGCTCCCTGATTGTCAGGGCCCTCGAAACCCGCGACTACCCCCTCATCCAGGCCACGGTCCTGCTCACCGCACTGCTGGCGGTCGCCGTCCAGCTGCTCATCGACCTCGCCTACCCGCTCCTGGATCCCCGCGTTCGTCTTGGAAAGGCGGCAACAGCATGAGCCTCAGCGACACCGCAACCCCCGCTTCTCCAGGAAGCCCAGCGGACACTCCCGCCCGGCGGCCCAGTCCCAGCGCAGTCACCAAAGCCGACATCGCCAAGGCAGGTGCCACCCGCCGTCGGAAGGCATCGCAGTGGAAACTGATCGTCGGCACAGTCTGCACCCTGCTGGTGATCATCCCCATTATCCTGGCCCAAGTCCTTCCGCTCCCTGACGCCAATTTCCAGGACCTCTCCGCCAGGCGGCTTCCACCGTTGAGCGATGGGCACCTCTTCGGCACCGACCAGTTGGGACGCGACCTCCTCTCCAGGGTGCTTCACGGCGGCCAAGTGTCACTGACCATCGGGCTGCTGGCAGTGCTGGTCTCCGGTGCGATCGGCATCATTCTCGGATCGGCCGCCGGCTACTTCGGCGGCTGGGTGGACACCATCGTTTCGCGCATCCTTGAAGCCCAGATGTCCCTGCCGCTGCTCATGATGCTGCTGCTGGTGGTTGCCCTGTTCGGCCCGTCAATCCCGGTGATCACGTTTGTTATCGCCATCGCACAATGGCCTGAAGTCGCCCGGCTCACGCGTTCCATGGTGCTAGTGGAACGCGAAAAACCGTACGTTTCCGCAGCACGGATCCTCGGCCTGCACCGCATCCAGATCCTCCTGCGGCACATCATTCCCAACGTCATCAAGCAGGCAACCCTCGTGGTGCTGCTCCTGCTGGCCCAGGCCGTGCTGCTGGAAAGCGCGCTCAGCTTCCTCGGCGCCGGGCCGCAGCGGCCCTTCGCCACCTGGGGCCGCATCATCTCCGACGGCCAGGACTACATCACCACCTCCTGGTGGATGGTCACCCTGCCCGGCCTGGTAATCGTGCTGATGGTGGTTGGCGTGAACCTGCTGGGTGACGGACTCCGCGACCGCCCCCGCCGCAAGAAGAAGGGTGCCTGACATGACTGCACAACACGCTGCCCCGAAAGAGTCCCCTGCGTTGAAGGACCAGCCGCTCCTTGAAGTCCGCGACTTCCAGGTTGAACTGATTACCGACGGCGGCATCGTTCGCGCCGTTGACAGCGTCACCTTCAGCATCCACCGCGGCGAGACGGTCACCATCATCGGTGAGTCCGGTTCCGGTAAATCAACGACGGCGATGGGCATCTTGCGCTTGCTGCCAGAAGATCTCGCGGTACTGTCCGGCACAGTGGTGATTGACGGCGTCGACATTTCCGCCAATCCGAAGGCCATCGACAAGGTGCGCGGCAGGACGCTGGCATTGATTCCGCAGGACCCTATGACGGCGTTGAGCCCGGTCCACACGATCGGGAGCCAACTCTTCGAAGCCATCAGGATTGCCGGCGCCGCCCCGGCGAAGGACAAGAACGCGCTGCAGGCCAGGGCCATCCGGCTGCTGGAACAGGTGCACATTCCCACGCCGGACAAGCAGCTGAAGAAGTACCCGCACCAGCTTTCCGGTGGAATGCTCCAGCGTGTGTTGATTGCCATTGCGTTGGCGAGCGAACCGCAGTTGCTGGTTGCCGACGAGCCGACGTCGGCTCTGGATGTCACCGTGCAGGGCGGCATCCTGGACCTGCTGCTGGAGCTTCAGGAACAGCGTGGCATAGGCATCCTGATGATCACGCACGATCTTGGTGTGGCCCGTCTCATCTCGGACCGCATCCATGTGATGAAGGATGGCTCGTTCGTGGAATCCGGGGAGGTCCAGCAAATCGTGGACCACCCGGCCACGGAATACACCCGGACCCTGTTGGCCGCCGTGCCGGTCCTCGGCCCCTGGGACGAGACTTCCGGCGGCGCGCATGCCCAAGCGGCAACCGACCCAGCCCTGACCAAGAGCGGAGCCAGCAATGACTAAGCCATTCCTCGCCGTCGACAACCTGGTGGTGGATTACCACGTACCCGGCGGGACCTTCCGCGCCGTGGATGATGTGTCCTTCGCTGTGGACAAGGGCAAGACGATCGCGGTGGTGGGTGAGTCCGGTTGCGGCAAGTCCACCGTGGCGAAAGCGTTGATGCGGCTGGTTACACCCACCAGCGGGCGCATCGAGCTGGACGGAACGGACATCGCCGGCATGAGCGAAGCCAGGCTGCGGCCCATGCGCTCCAAGTTCCAAATGGTGTTCCAGGATCCTTACGGTTCGCTGGATCCGCACATGACGGCCCAGGAAATCGTGGCCGAACCCCTGAAACTGCAGGGGGTCCGTTCCAAGGACCAGCGCCTCAAAGCCGCCGCGGAACTGATCGACCAGGTGGGGCTGCCGGTAAGGTCCTTGGACAAAAGGCCGTCCGAGTTCTCCGGTGGTCAACGCCAACGCATCGGCATCGCCCGCGCACTTGCCTCCAAGCCCGAACTCCTGGTCTGCGATGAGGCCACCAGCGCCCTGGACGTTTCCGTGCAAGCCCAGGTCCTTCGGCTCCTGAAGTCCATCCAGGATGAAACCGGCATTACCTACGTCTTCATTTCCCACAACCTGGGCGTGGTGCAGGAGATCAGCGATACCGTCATGGTCATGCAACGCGGGAAATTGGTGGAACACGGCACCACGGCCTCAGTCCTGACCTCGCCAACCGAGGACTACACGCGCAAACTCCGGCGGGCCGCCCTGGACCCGTCCAATATGCAGGGACTCAAACCGCGGCACGTGGTCCGGTCCCTGGCACTGTCTAACCAAGGAACCACCGCATGAGCACGCAACCCGAACAGACCCTCGATGGCCTGAAGCTCCCCATCTCCCGACTGGTCCTGGGAACCATGACCTTCGGCGACACCGCGGACGAAGCCACCGCCGGGCGGATGGTGGAAGAAGCCCTCGACGCCGGGATCACCACTATCGATACCGCCAACGCCTACGTTGGGGGTACTACGGAGGAAATGCTGTCGCGAATCCTCAAAGGACGCCGTGAAGGCGTTGTACTGGCATCTAAGGCGGGGATGCCCCACGCGGATCACGGCTCCAATTCACCGCTCTCACCGGCAGGACTTCGCGCCAGCGTTGAAGGGAGCCTGCGCCGGCTTGGCGTGGACAGCATCGACCTCTTCTACCTGCACCAGCCGGACCGGGCCACCCCACTGTCCGCCACGCTCACCACCATCGCGGAACTGGCGGCCGAGGGAAAGATCGGCTCGCTTGGCGTCTCCAACTTCGCCGCCTGGCAAATCGCAGACGTAGTCCACACTGCCCGCGAGGTGGGGGCTCCCCGTCCGATTGTGGCACAGCAGCTTTACAACCTGGTGGCACGCAGGCTTGAGGAGGAATACCTCGAATTCGCCGCCACGCACAACGTGCACACCATGGTCTACAACCCCCTGGGCGGTGGCTTGCTCACAGGCAAGCACAAGTTCGAGGCCAAGCCCACCGAAGGCCGCTACGGTGACTCCAAGCTTGCCGCCATGTACACGCAGCGGTACTGGGACCGCCAACTCTTCGCCGCGATCGAGGAACTGTCCCGGATCGCGGACGGGGCCGGAATTTCTCTGGCCGAGCTCTCACTCCGCTGGCTCGCTTACCGTCCCGGCGTCGGGTCGATGCTCCTTGGCGGCTCCAAGGTGGAACAGCTCCGCGCCAACATTGCCTCCGTGGCCAACGGACCGCTGCCAGCTGATGTGGTTGAAGCATGCGACGCCGTCGGGACCTCTCTGCGCGGGCCAATGCCCGCCTACAACCGCTGACCAACACACGCCACCGCAACTGAAGGTAGAGAATTTTCATGACATCCGAACTGGCCCTTGAATTCGCCCGCAAAGTCCGCGCACGGGAACAAGCGGTAGGGTACTGGGCGGTGCTGGACGCACCCGTCGCCACTGAACGTATTGCCAGGCTCGGCTATGACTACGTTGCACTTGATGCTCAGCACGGTCTCCTCGGCTACTCCGGGGTGCTCAACGGGCTGATGGCCATCGACGCCGGGAACACCGCCGTCGGTATGGTCCGGGTGGAGGACAACAACCTGACCGCAATCGGCAAGGCACTCGACGCCGGTGCCGTGGGCGTCATCGTCCCCCTCGTGAACACCGCCGAGGATGCGGCCGCTGCCGTTGCCGCCGCCAAAAACCCGCCCATGGGCGGCCGTTCCTACGGACCGATGCGCTCCGCCCTCCGGATCGGACCCAAACCGGCCGATGCCAACGCCGCCACCCTGGTCTTCGCCATGATCGAGACACCCGACGGCCTGGCCAACGTCAAGGAAATCTGCGCCACTCCTGGCCTCGACGGCATTTACGTGGGGCCATCAGACCTGGCCATCGCCGTAGGTGGCGCTTTCCCGGGCGACCCCGCCGTCGAAACCGAATTCAACGCCGCACTGGAAACCATCGCCGAAGCCGCAGCCTCCGCAGGCATTGCCGCCGGAATCCACACCCCGGCTGGCACCGTGGCCAACCAGCGCCTGCAGCAGGGCTACACCTTCACGACCATCGCCTCGGACCTGACGCACCTGGAACAGATCGCCAAGTCCCACCTCGACGCCGCGACCTCCGCTGCCGGAACCCAGAAGGGCTAGCCCATGCAGAACACCATCAGCAACCACTACAGCGACATCACGCCCGACGGCACCGTCAAAAGCCTGGACGGGATTGAATTCGCCTACCTGCCCGCCCCCACTGTCCAAAGCCATGCAGCCAACCTGCTCACCCTTCCCGACGGCCGCCTCGGTTGCGTCTGGTTCGGCGGCACCCAGGAAGGCGTGCCTGACATCTCCATCTGGTTCTCCACCCTGGAACCCGGAAGCAGCCAATGGTCCGAACCGCAGCAGTTATCCAATGACCCCACCCGCTCAGAGCAAAACCCCATCCTCTTCACGGCCCCCGACGGCGCCCTCTGGCTGCTCTACACCGCCCAAAAGGCGGGCAACCAGGACACGGCCGAGGTCCGCCGTCGTACGTCAACCGACGGAGGCCGCACCTGGGGCGAGCCTGAAACCCTGTTCCCTGCCAACCAAACCGGGGGCGTCTTTGTCCGTCAGCTCCCTGTGGTGCTGCCTTCGGGCCGGATGATTGTGCCGATCTTCCGGTGCATCACCACACCGGGCGAAAAGTGGGTGGGTAACAGCGACGACAGCGCGGTGATGATCTCGGACGACGCCCGCGCCACCTGGAGCGAACACGTCCTGCCCGGGAGCCTGGGCTGCGTGCACATGAACATCCAGCCCGTTTCCGACGGTTCCCTGCTGGCCCTCTTCCGTAGCCGCTGGGCGGACTCCATCTACGAGTCCCGCTCCACAGACGATGGCACCACCTGGAGCGAACCAGTCCCCACGGAACTGCCGAACAACAACTCGTCCATCCAGTTTGCTGCCTTGGCGGACGGCCGCCTCGCCCTCGTCTATAACCACAGCCGGGCCGGTGAAAACACCGAACGGCGCCTCTCGCTGTACGACGAAATCGACGATGACGGCCTGGCCGAGGAGCAGGGGCAGGTGGCCGAGCCGGATGCCTCTGTTGTTGACGACGGTGCCCGGAAAGCCTTCTGGGGAACGCCCCGGTCGCCCATGACCCTGGCCATTTCCGAAGACTCCGGCCGGTCCTGGCCCATCCGTCGGAACCTCGACGTCGGCGACGGGTACTGCCTGTCCAACAACTCCCGGGACGGCCTCAACCGCGAATACTCCTACCCGTCCATCCACCAGGGCCCGGACGGCTCCCTGAACATCGCTTACACGTACTTCCGGCAGGCCATCAAGTTCGTTCGGGTGGATCCGCAGTGGGCCTACGAAGGAACCCTGACCCCGGGCGGTCTGGAGGATGGGACGATCAATGACGGTTGATCAGCATGCGGTGGTCACGGGTGCCAGCTCTGGGATCGGCCAGGCCATTGCGCGGCGCTTGTTGGTCGATGGCTGGTCCGTGACGGGCCTCAGCAGGACGGCCACCAAGCTTGACGGAAAGTTCGAGTGGCTGCAGGCCGACCTCGCGTATCCTGCGTCCCTTGGCGCTTCACTGGCCGGGCTGCGGCCTGTTGATGCGCTGGTTCACGCCGCGGGTTACCAACGCACCGCCCACCTGGGCGACCTCGACCCGGAAGCCCTGGCGGGCATGTTCACCGTGCACGTCGCTGCCGCGAGCGTCCTGGCCAACGCACTGGTTCCAGGAATGCCCGACGGCGGCAGGATCATTCTGTTGGGCAGCCGTACCTCCACGGGGATGCCGGGGAAAAGCCACTATGCTGCCACCAAGGCAGCTCTAATGGGGCTGGGACGGACGTGGGCGCAGGAGTTGGCACCCCGTGGAATCACGGTCAACGTTCTCTCGCCCGGCCCCACGGATACCCCCATGCTGAATGATCCTGGCCGTGCCGCCACCCCTGTACGGATGCCCGCTTTGGGTGCTTTGGTGGACCCAGAGGACGTGGCCGCCCTGGCAGCCTTCCTCCTGAGTCCGCATGGCAAGTCGATCACAGGCCAAAACTACGTGATCTGCGGGGGCGCCTCGCTCTAGGCGCCGATTACGCTAGCCTAGGGTAGTTAAAACAGTCACCTGCCTACCCATTCGTGGGTGTGATGACTTTTCCAAAGAGGGGAACAGCGGGGCTTAGGGCATATCGAGTCGGGTCTTGTAGGCGGTGTCTCTGTTGGTGTTCCATCCAGCGATGATTCCAGCTCCAAGCATCTGGTCGGAGAGGCGTGCGAACCGGTAGCCGGGGTCGGCGTCGAGAGCGAGTTGCATGTATTGGTGCGCTTTGGAGCCTCGGCCCTCCCACCAGTTGATGTAGCCGATCGTGGTGAGGATCGGTGCTGCGTGTTGTGGGCTGGTTCTCGTGTACGCATGAATGAGTAGTTGTTGGGCCCACTCGATCCGCGACCATTGAGGTGCAGTCTCAGTTTGGGCGAAGAGGATGCGTTGGGGAGGTTCGTCGATACCGGGGATGTCGGCCATGAGCTGGTCGCGGATGTGCGGAAATTGGAAGTTCGCGATGAGTTGAGTGCAGTCCTCGCTTGTGGGGAAGTCATTGCTGCCGAGCATGCCAGTCCAAAGTTGACTCGCTTGTAGGGCGGCTTGATGGGGTGCTTGGGTTCGGATGGTGTTCATACGTTCTTCGACGGCGAAGGCGCGGTCTGCCGATTGGGTGGGCGCTGGGAGGACGATCTGGTTGGTTGGTTCGATGGTGCTGCCGCGGTAAATGAACTCCGCGTTGACGCGGCTGTACTCGGTGGAGCTGATGGGAAGACTGATGTCCTGGTCGGGCTCGCTGTCATAGGGGGAGTAGGTGTCGTCGTTGACGAAAATCCCGTCGCGGATGGTAATGCCGTTTTCCGCGAGCACTCCCGTGAGCGCCGCGATGGTCGTTGCATATGGCTTCGGTTGTCCTGGTTGGCAGTGCTGGGAGGTGTACAGGGCGAACACGATGCTCGTCGCGCTGGTGTCACTGGTGAGGTAACTGCTGACCGTCTTGGCGTAGGGGAGTTCTGTCCCGGGGTGCCGGGGAAGGTCGATGCGGAGGGTGGCTCCAACCTTGCCCTTGTCCAGGGTGATGCAGACCAGGCTTTCTTGGGGCCAGAACCCGAGGGTATGCCCGATGAAGCTCAGGAGGTCTGCCGGGTCCTTGATGGTGAGCGCATTCATTGTCCTTTTCCTTGCCTTTGTCCGTTCTTCTGTGGGCCGTTCTGATCGGGGACCTGTCGGCCGGTCTGGGGGCTGGAGTGCAACTTGGAGGACCAGGCAGGGTCGGAAGGGCCTGGGAGGACAGACCGGCGCACTAGCGTCGAGTGACGTTTCCGGTGCGGGCCAGCGCCCTTGGCGCCTAGGTTGCGCGGAGAATCCTGCCAGCGATGATCGGATATCAGAATGACAAACAGCTTTGTTACTTATGGCCTTTCATGCACCGTGCTAAACGCAGCGACATGACGACAGCCGCCAAATTCCAATGCGTTTATCCAGCTTGGACCGCAAGCAAGTCCGTCAGAGAAACCTCCATGAGGATGAGACTGCCTCTCATCGCTGTAACGAAACCTGAGTCAGCGGCCGGAGCGCATATCGGAAGCATATGTATCCTGGAAATACACCAATGGCGGTGATTCTCAAATATCATTCTCTCGTGAGCTCACCTACCAACGAAGAGTTGCTGTCTGCAGTAGAGTCCGCAGGCTGGCTGCTAGAACAGCACGCATTGCGAATCCTCAAGGAGCATGAGGTTCACCCGAGGTCTGGTTGGGCCTATCAAGACGCCGACGACCCCTCCGTCTCGCGAGAATTGGACGTTTGGGCGTACAAGCAGATGCTCCGCGATGAGGCAAACAAAATCATCGTTGGAGTCAAGTTTCTGGTTGAATGTAAGCAAAGTAGCCAACCATATGCGGCCATAGGCCATGTGCTGCCTGAGTACCACTTGCAAAGAAATCCAACTCAGCATGTGTTGCCTGTGCAGAACTTCCCAGTTCAACGTGAAGGAAACACGACTACTTACGCGCCAGCTTGGGGAGCCCTTGGGTTCGACAATGTCGCACTTGGCCACGGTGAGGATCACTTTCGAGCGACGCAACTTACACGACTCGATCGCGTAAAGGGTGGCGGCTGGAGTGCGAACAACAACGGCATATTCACATCTCTGGTTTATCCTCTGGCCAAGGCACTTAGAGCGACTCAGAAGGGTGCGGTCACTACCGAGTACTACTCGGGAATTGCGGGTCATCGAGATAAATGGGTCATGGTCGATCTGTGCTTCCCCGTCGTACTCATCAGTGCAGATTTGTTTGTTGTCGATGCTTCGGCCGACACTCCTGAAGTCGCAAAGAAGCCGTGGGTTACCACACGTCGAGAACTAAAAAGCAGGTCGGTCAACGGTGTCTTCGATATCGATGTCGTGACTAGCGAGTCATTTGCAGATTTCGTGAGAGCCAAGCTTGCTTTTTCGGCAGCAATCGCCGACGAGGTCGGCAAGGACCCGAGACGGTGCGTTGGAGATGAGTGGGTAGCGTAGAAGGCTAGTTGTCCTAACCCGGTAGCTTGTTGACGGGGCTGGCTGGTGAGGCGCCTTTGAGCGCGGTGTGTGGCCTGGTGTGATTGTAGTGCTTGATGAAATCGGGGTAACAGGCCTGTCGTTCGGCTTCTGAGGTGTAGGGCCGGGCGTAAGCCCATTCTTCGAGGAGGATGCGGTTGAAGCGTTCGACTTTGCCGTTGGTTTGGGGTCGGTAGGGTCTGGTGCGTTTGTGGCTGATGCCGGCGTCGGCCAGGACCTGCGCGAAGGCCTTGGATCGGTAGCAAGCGCCGTTATCGGTGAGCACGCGTTGGATCTTCACGCCGTGGGCGGCGAACGCGGCAATCGCGTTGGCCATGAAGGCCGAGGCGGTCTCTTTGGTCTCGTCGGGCAGGATCTCGGAATAGACGTAGCGGGAGTGATCATCCACGGCGTGGTGAATGAACGTGTACCCACGAAGCATTCCCCGGTTCTCGCGGGTTCCTTCAGCGAGATTCCGGGCACGGGCATTGGCTTGCCCGGCAAGCTGCGGTGGCCTCCACCATCGGGGATCCTGCCGAGCTTCTTCACATCGACGTGGATCATCTCCTCTGGCCAGGCGTACTCATAGCGGCGGGCGCGTTCCTGGCGGATCCTAATCCCCGTTGAACGGTCCGTGAAGCGCAGCGGCGGGCAGTGGTAGCGGTGGAGGATGCGGTGGACCGTGGAGATGTTCAGATGCAGGTGGTAGGCAATCCTGGCGGGCCCCGACGTTTGGATGTCCGTAGACCAACAACACTGCGCTCTGTCCGCGCCGCACTTCGGTGCGGACAGCTCAGTGGCCGGCTGGAACGGTCCTGCATGCCGGCTTCGCCGAGCTCGACATAGCGCTTGGCCCAGCGGGCCGCCGTTGGTACCGAAACGTTGAACCGTTCGGCGGCCCGGCGCAAAGGCCAGTGGCCATCGACCACGCACCGGGCCAGCCTCAGGCGGCCGGCAGGGGGCAAGGATCGCGTTAGAGTGGGACACGAGGACCTCCTGGTATGTGTGATTGCTCTCGACTAGCTCCACACGACACCCGGAGGTCCTCTTTATTGCGTCAATTCCAAACCCGTGTCATCAACCAACCGGGACAGTACAGCTAGTTCTCGTGGTCACGTTCCATGTACCCAGGAGGAGCAGTACGAGTAGTTGAGTTCGGTCATATGCGCCGTTATTGGCCAGAGGCAGCCAGGCATACGGCTCTGGACGTGGCGGATGCCGGACTTCCGGGCCAGTCCATGGTTGGCGGGTCGCCGAGGTACGCCGGGGTTTGAGGGTCCACCACCGCATCAAGGCCCGCCTGGGGGCTTGGAGGCCTGTGGGCTCAGGGGTGGTTGACCCGCCGGAGATCCCGAAGACGCCATGCTTCACTGGTCATCAGAGTTGCCGCTCCGACGGCTTTGCCGAGCTCCTCGGCCGTTGTCGTGAGACTGCGCAACTCACCGCCGGCAGCCTTGGCCTTCCCCGTCCTGCGGACAAACACCGGCCAGGACCGGCCGTGGGCTGCGGCACTGGCGACCCGCCATTCGTACGCGAGGGCGAAGCGCATCCACTGGTCCTCCGTTGAACTGCCCCTGGACAGGTGCTCTGCCGCATCTCGCATCATTGTCGTGGCGTCAGAATCGATCTTCGGGTGTTCCTTCTGCAGCGCGCGGATGCGCTTGATTTCAGCCGTCAGTCGGGCGGCCAGGTCGTTCATCTCCTCTATGAGCTGGTGGCTGAAGTTGGCCTTCGCGTACGCATCGTTGGTGTAGTCCCACAGGAATTTGCGGTGCTGCGCACGCTCATCTTCGGCAACGGACAGGGCCCGGGCCCTGCGGATCGCCCTGGTGCCGCCACCTAGGACCCACACAGCCTGGGACGCTCCCAAAAGGGCGGCCCGCGCCGGAGTGTAGAGCGAGGTAGGCCGCATGCTAAGCCCATCCTCGCCGGGGAGGTCTGCCATCAGCGCCAGATGGTCGACAGCCGACAGGAGACCAGACCAGGCCGCTGTCCGCACGGGAGCCGTAACCAGGTCCTTGTCATCGCCGGCAAGTGAACTGCCAGCCTCCACCTCATCAGGAGCCGTGATTCGTAGAGACCAGGCCCGGACCGCGCCGAAACACCTCTCGATCCGCGCAGCCCACAGATGTTCGCTTTCCACCATGCCATCAACTTACAGTGCCCGACGCACCTGTTGATTAGGGTCAGCGGTTCTTCTAAGCGTGTGCCACTTCGGGAGGCACCCCAGGGAGTCCCAGCGAACGGCACCCGATGAAAAGAACCGTTGTCGCTGCAGCGCTGCGGGCCGACACTGGGCTGGATGGGACCAAGCTGCCGTCGCGGAGGTCCGAGAAGTAGTCCATGCCGGTTAGTAGCGGCAGTTGTTGGAGGGCCATCGCCTGGTCCGTCCAAGTGAAGGTTTCCGACCGCTCAGCGGAGGTGCTGGAAGTCATCAATGTATCTCTCTGGGTTCTGAAGGAAGCGTCGGGGCTTGCCCGGTCACACCGCAGCGGTGCTGGTCAGGCCCGGGTACAGGTCCATGATCGGACCGGCGAGGCCGTGCTTCACTCTGGCGGTGGTGTCGTCCACGATGACCTCGTACTCTGCCTGCTCAAGCCCGTCGAAGGACTTGCGTACGACTTCCTCCGGAGAGATTTTTGGGGCGTCGACGCCCTTAGCCATGGCCGTGTCGATGAAGGCCACGTGGACACCGGTGACATGCGTCCCTTGGGGGGCCAGTTCCAGCCGGAAGGAGTTGGTTGCCGACCACAACGCGGCCTTCGATGCGCTGTAGGCGCCGGTGAGTGCGATCCAGCTAAGCGCCGAGTGGATATTGAGGACTGCGGACGTCTCGTTGGCGGCGAGCACGGGGGCGAAGGCCCGGGTCAGTGCGACCGGCCCGAAGAAATTGGTCTCCATGACCCGACGGAAATCCTCCTCGGGGAGTCCCGCCAGTGTGTCCGATTCCACGGAAATGCCGGCGTTGTTAATCAGAAGACTGACGTCCGGAGCTTGCGCGACGGCGGCCCGGATCGAGGCAGGGCTGGTGACATCGAGAGCGAGAGGGACGATGCGGGAATCGTGCCATGACTGGGGACGGCGGGCCGTCGCATACACCTTCGCAGCTCCACGAGCGAGGGCCTGTTCCACGAACTCGCGCCCGAGTCCTCCATTAGCGCCGGTGACAAGGACGACGGCACCCGACAGGTGTGGCATGAATTCTCCTGAGCTTAGACAGGGCGGCGACGCGGTTGCCGCAGCCTTCGAAAGTCAGAGTAGCCCAGTGGGTTGGATTTTCCAACTAACTTGTATGCTTGAAGAAAGTGCTGAAGGCAGGGAAGTCATGACACCAACCAATACGTCCAGGGACGCGCCCAGGGCGTGCTTTATCGCAACAGGGCTCGAAGTGCTGGGTGAGCGATGGGCGCTGCTGGCCCTTCGGGAGATGTCCCTGGGCGTTCATCGTTTTGACGAGATAGCCCGCAACACCGGCGCTTCACGCGATACTCTGACAAACCGGCTCCGCACTCTGGAAAACCACGGCGTTATTGAGCGCGTCCAATATTCAGAGCGTCCCCCGCGGCATGAGTACCACCTCACAACCTCCGGGACTGAAGTTGCTCCGATTCTTATCTCGCTCGCGGCGTGGAGCAGTACCTGGATGCGCGACGAGACACCCCGCGCCTCCTACCGGCACACTTGCGGTGCCGACCTGAAACCGGTGCTGACCTGCGCAGCATGCGGCGAAGAATTCAAGCCGGGCAGCCTGATGCTGGGCCCCCTCGTTTCTGCGGCCGACGTGGACCCCGCGGGCCAGCAAGGGTGAATTCGAGGTGACTGAACGCGCCGCCTCGTCGCTCTAGCGGCCGCACCCAACAAGGACTGTCGACAAGGCACACATCAGGAGAAGAAGAATGACCAGCGATCCTACGGCACTGACACCGGAGTTGGTTGACTTCGAGGACCCCCGGGCAGCCCGTTTGCGGGACCTGTTAACGAACGAGCTTCTGGCCAGGTATGCCACCGAAAAAGAGCACCAGCTTTCAGAAGCAGCGAGAAAAGCCTTGTCCGTGCCACCGCAGGATTTCATTGCCAACGTGCTGGTAATCAATGCTGTCGGCGAAGCCATAGGGCACGGCGCCCTTCGCCGGTTGAACGGGGAATGGGAGGTCAAGCGGGTCATTACTGACCCCGCAGCCCGAGGTACGGGCGCAGCGACCGCACTCATGACTGAACTCGAGAGGATTGCTGCATGTGCCGGCGCCCCCCCGCGTTATCCTGCAAACAGGGGGTAAGCAGCCGGAAGCTGAAGCTCTGTATAGAAAGCTCGGATATAGACAGATACCGACCTACCCTCCCTACGATCACGCCATCCCGACATCCATATGCTTTGAAAAAGAGCTTCGGCCGCCGAAATCAGGGACCCGCGGTGATCTTGTTTAATACTTTCCGGGCGGCTAACTGGCCGCCCCCGATCAAAGCTCCGTCCGCTCGCTGTGTTGACAGTTTGACGGAGAGGCCACGGCTGATGATGGGCAAGGAGTGCTCATATATTCCAGCCCTCACTCCCGAGAGAACCTCGTCCCCCAGGTATGCCATCTCGCCGCCCAAAATGACGGTCCGGGGATTGTAGAAGTTGGCAGCGGTCGCTATCAGCTCTCCGGTCAGCGATGCATACTCTCGAATCCGTTCCAGCGCGGCGGTATCACTTTGTCGAATCCGGAGTCTCAGTGCTTCCATGCCGGAGCTTTGATCTTGATCATGGAGAAGCCCCACATCTCTAAGAACAGAGAGTCGGGTAACTCTTTCCCCGACGCATCCTTTACGTCCGCAGGCGCACAGTTTCCCAGACCTGTTTCCGATCCTCATGTGGCCTATATCCCCTGCGACACCGTCGGCTCCCCGATATAGTTCGCCATCGGCCCCCACGATTCCGGCTCCCAGCCCGGAGGAAAGGTGGACGTAGATCATGGGACCGGTTTCGCGAGCTTCCGGAGACTCGGCGATCGCCCTCAGGTTGGCGTCATTTTCCACGGTCACAGGTACGTCTGTATGGAGTGCAATCGCAGCGCTTAGTGGGACGTTATCCCACCAGTAGCCGGATCTGGAAACGGATTCTGCAACATTTCGTACCGTGGTTACGGGAGAAGGCGCGCCGAGCACAAGCCACCGAAGATCACCTTTTCTCCCGGCATCGTCAACCGTATCGATCACCTTGGAAACAATGCGCGCAGTGGTTTCCTCCACCTGTGCGTCCTGGGCGATGGATATCCACGACCGCCCGAGAATAGTCGACCGCAAGTCGAGTACGGCTATTTGCGCAGAGGTCACATCAAGCTCGACGACGGCCACCACCCCGGCCTTGTCGCCCAGTTGCAACTTTCTTGAAGGTCTCCCGGTGCCCTGGTTTTTTTCGGCGCTTTCGACAAGGAGACCTTGTGTGATCATCCGGTCCACGTACTGGCCGACAGTGGATCTCGCAAGCCCGGTGACGCGGGCAATGCCGGCACGGCTGGTGGCTTTGCCTTTGATCACTGGATCGAGAATCAGCCCACTGTTCCCGTCATGTCCATGAGTCTGCACAGCCAAAAACCTTTGTTCGATATCAAATTAAGTACGGCATCTAGAGAACAATCTTAGTTTCTTTCTATATTGATGGGGAAGCGACGTTAAACGTCCCCAAAGCCTTAGTAGTTAGGCGAGACTCCGAGGGAAGATACATGAACATCAATAAAGACCGCATTGCCCTGAACCCACTCCAATACGTGGCCACTGAAGATGGGTGGATCGATCCAAGCATCGCACCCCCGCTGGAGCAGCAGTTGGAATACATCGCTTCTCAGGGCTTCAAATACGTACACTGCTCCGTGCCACCGGGACTGTCCCCGGACGCCTATCGCAGGAAGCTTGAGAGCGCCGGTCTCGCGGCGGGACCGGGCTATGTTGGGCTCCGGTGGTCAGATGACCCGGAACTTCGCGTGGAACACCTGCGGCGTAGTAAGGCCACAGCGGAGGCGAACGCTGCCGCAGGCAGCGAGCTGTCATTTCTCGCGCTGGGTATGGCCTTGGGTAGCGCACGCGTAGATCAGCATTCGGCTGTCGGGCATCAGTATTCGGATGACAGGATGAACGTCATTATCGACTACGTGGGAACGGCGGCTGAGGTTGTAAACGCAGCCGGGGTGGTTCCAGCCCTTCATCCTCACGTGGGGACATGGATAGAAACGGAATCCGAGACGCGCTCGGTACTGGAGGCCATACCTTCAAGCACGCTGAAGTTCGGCCCCGACACGGGCCATTTGGCGTGGGCAGGCGCTGATGTTACGTCCCTTCTTTCTGACTATGCTGATCGAATCTCAGGTGTCCACATCAAAGACTTGTTCATGGACACGGCCAGCGTGGCCAGGTCGGAGCGGCTCGATTACAAGAGCGCGATCCAGAGGGTTCTTTGGACGGAGCCGGGCACTGGTGACGCGGACTTCAACGCGATTTTCAACGCACTGCCTTCTGGATACGAGGGCTGGACCGTCATCGAGGTGGACAAGGGGAACCGCCCCACGGCCGAGGAGAGCATTGAAGTTTGCGGCAAATGGCTCAAGTCTCTTTCTTAATCCCCCCAGTTGGGCATAGGCCGTGGAATGAACGGGCGAGTGCATTATCACCGCTGATGGAGGGATACGTATTGAACAATGAGCAATTGATTGCGTTCAGGCGCGAACTACACAGGCATCCTGAACCAGCGTTCGCGGAAGTGGGCACGGCTGCCAGGGTTGAAGCTTCCTTGGTTGGGCTGCCTGTAACCGTCATATCAGGCGTGGCGGCCAGCGATCTAAGCCGGGTGATCAATCTACCGACGAAAGACACGTTGGCAACGTGGGCGGACCTGGCCGTCGAATCCGGAGTCAGGCCCGAAAGAGCTGCCTACTTTCGCGATAATGGCACCGCCCTGATCGTTGACCTGGCGGGTGACAGAGCCGGCCCCACGTGGGGTCTGAGGGTCGACATGGACGCTCTTCCCATGCTCGAGTCCTCTGCCCTGGGCCACTATCCGGCTGACGAAGGTTTCAACTCAGCCGTTGCTGCCATGCACGCCTGTGGTCACGATGTTCACACGACGGTTGGGGTTGGGCTGCTGCACAGGCTTTCGGACCGCGGTTTCGCAGGATCTCTTCGTGTGCTCTTTCAGCCGGCTGAGGAGGGAGTCCGTGGGGCTCAAACGATGATTGACGCGCGAGCTCTGGACGGGATTGACCATATGCTGGCGATTCACGTTGCAGGCGGGATGCCCTTCGGAGAAGTCGTGGGAAGTTTCACCGGCGGGATGGCGACACGGAAGCTTTTGGTGAATTTTTCGGGCCGTGCCTCCCATGCTGCTGGAATGCCGGAAGCGGGCAGGAACGCCCTGATCGCTGCGTCAACCGGGGCTATCGGAATCATGGGGATTCCTCGGTTCAGCACCGCTGACACCAGAGTGAATGTTGGCACCCTGATCGCTGGTGATGGTGTGAATATTGTTCCGGCTGCGGCAACCATGACTTGCGAGGCACGGGCAACCGACGACGAGGTCGTTGAGGAGGTCACTGCCAGGATACGGGAGATCGTTGCCGGAGCAAGCCTGGCGCAGGGCGTGGAACACGACGTTGCCATCATGGGACAGTCTGCGACCATCAGTCCTGACGAGGAGATGATCGATCTCCTCGTGAACGCGTTTAGCAAGCATCCCAAGGTCGGAAAAGTCCATCGGACGCAAACATTTGCTGGGAGCGATGATGCCAATTTGATGATTCGCCACGTTCAACTCCATGGCGGCATCGGAGCCTACCTCATGGTGGGTGCGTCCAGCCCTGGTCCGCATCATAGTGCGACCTTCGATGCAGACGAGCGAACAATTCCACTGGCGGTCGACGTCTTGGAGACACTCCTGCGGGAGCATCCGTAATTATGTGACCTGCGCCCCGAAAGGGCTTGAGACGAAACAGAAGGGCCGGACGCTGGCAGCGTCCGGCCCTTCCTCGATCACGGTTACAGGCTTATACCCGGGCGTTAGTGGCCTTGGAACGCCTCGGCCAGCCACCAGGAGCCGCCGTCGGAGGCTATTTTCGCGTCGATGACCAGTGGCTTGGTTTGCGTTCCGGCGCGGTAGGCGGCCAGCCAAGGCTCGACGGCGGCCAGGTCGGCTACGGTTCGGACGGTGACGCCTTCAGCCCCAAACCCGCGTCCGATCGCGGCGATGTCGGTGTCGGGGAACACCACGCTGGAGAGGTCCTGTTCGGAGTGCCCGGACGCGAAGTGGTGGACTTCGGCTCCGTAGGCGGCGTCGTTGTAGACGATGCAGACCAGGGGGAGTTTCATCCGGACGGCGGTTTCGAGTTCGCTGATGCCCATGAGGAAGCCGCCGTCGCCGGCGCCCAGGACAGGCAGCCGGCCGGGTTGGGCAGCGGCCGCCCCGATGGCCGTGTAGAGGCCCAGCCCGATTGCCTGGAAGGCTTGGGTGAAGCAGAACCCGTACTCGTCGGGCACGGCCAAATACTGGCTGGGATAGCCCATGAAGTTGCCGGAGTCCACGGACACGATCCGTTCGGAGGGCAGCAGGGTATCCAGCTCCCGGGTGAGGACGCGCGGGTCAATGGACTCGGCGGTGGAGAGGTCTTCCGTTTCGACGTCCTGCCACCGCGAGCCCTGCTTGATGGCCAGGGCGTTGGCTTCGGTGCGGTACTTTTCCGCCGGTTCAGGCTGCGCGTCCGCCAACGCTGCCAGGGCATCGGCTGCGGTCAGCGCCGAATCACCGAGGACGCCGAGGGTGATGGGCCGGTTGGCGCCCAACGCGGTGTCTTCGACGTCGATCTGCACTACCTTCGCCTCGGCATTGATCAGCCGCCCGTGCCGCATGGTCCACATGTTCAGCGCGCAACCCCAACCCACAATGAGGTCCGCGCCGCTTATGAACTCCGCGGTGAGAGGAGAGGAGAAACCCCCGGAGATGCCGAGGTTGTGGGAGTCGCCGTTGAACAGGCCACTGGCCACAGCGGAGGTCGCTACCAGCGCGCCGGCGTGCCGGGCGAGGGCCAGGATTTCGTCGCGTGCACCCCTGCCGCCGCGGCCGGCGACGAAGACGGGACGTTCCGCGGCGGAGATCAGGGCCACCAGCTGCTGGACCGCCGCGGCGTCCGGGCGGATCTTCAGCGGTTGAGGCACGACGACGGCACCCACCTCGTCCTCGGCGGTCCCGCTCTGGACGTCCAGCGGCAGGCTGAGGACCACGGTGCGGCGTTCGTTCACCGCCGTCCGGAACGCCCGGACGGTGTCCGCCACGGCTGTCGCGGGGGAGTGGATCCGCTCGGCCACGGCCCCGACACTGCGTGCCAGGCCGTCCTGGTCGATCTTGAAGTTGGACCGGATCGCAGCGGCCTGCGTATCAGCAGTGAGCACGATCATGGGAGTCCGGCTTTTGGCCGCTTCACCGACCCCGGTGATTGCGTTGCTCAGCCCGCAGCCCTGATGCGTGGTGACCACGCCAACTTTCCCGGACATCCGCCCGTAGGCATCGGCCATGGTCGCGGCGCCGCCCTCATGCCGGGCCGCCGTGAAGGGGACGCCCTGGGCCATGAGGGTGCCGGTGACATCGAAGTTGCCGGAGCCCACCACGCCGAAAACATACCCCACGCCGAGTTTGGCCAGCGTCCTGCCTACCAGGGTGGAAACCCGTACCTGCCCGCTCATGCCCGTTCCACCTCGCCCTTTTCCACGAGCGCATACACGCGGCTGGGGCTGCCCGTCCCGCCCACGATCGGCAGCGGGGCTACCAGCAAGGTGGCGCCCGTGACCGGGAGCCGGTCCACGTTCCGCAGCGAGGTCACACCGTACTTGTCCGCGCCCAGCAGGAACGAATGCACGGGGAACATCGGGTCCAGCGAACCAGCTTGTCCGGCGTCGATACCCACCGTTTCCACGCCGAAACCGCTGATCGAGTCGTTACCGGCCAGCCACTTGGCACCTGCCGCAGAGACCCCGGGAGTGTGGGGACCGGCGTCGTCCGCGTTGACGAAAGCCGCAGCGTCAGCGCCACGGGCCGCCCAACCGGTCCGGAAAACCACCCAGCAGTTCTCCGGAAACAGCCCGTGCTCGGACTGCCACTGCTCAAAATGCTCCGGCTCCAACAGGAAGTCCGGATCCGTCGCTACCTCGGCAGCCTTGTCGATCACCACCAGAGGACCCACCAACCGGTGTGGCTCGATCTGGTCGACGGATTTGCCGTCCTTACCCGTAATCCAGTGCACCGGAGCGTCAAGGTGCGTCCCGGCGTGTTCTCCCACGGTGACGTCGTTCCACGCCCAGGCGGGTCCGGCGTCGTCGAAATTACTCACCGGCGAGACCGACAAACCAACCGTATTGGCGAAAGGTTGCGGAAGGTTCAGGATGGGGGTTTCGGAGCTGAGCGGGGTGGTGAGGTCGATGATTTCCACCGAGCCAGTCGAAAGGGCTGCTGTGAGCCCGGCCAGAACAGACATTGTTCTCCTATCGCTTAGGCGGGTTTGAGTTGGTGTGAAGTTGATTTGCCAGGGGAGTGGCATCTTCAGGCCGTGGTGTCGAAGACGGCGTCGAAAGCATGACCGTCGCCAGTACCTTTCGGGTTCGGGAGCTGGGCGGCCAGATACCACTCCTCGGATGGCCAGGCATAATCTGTGGCTACTCTGACCCAGTTCACGCGGTCGCTCTGCTCGTGTTCCGGGCAGATGCCGTCACTTCCCGGACAGCCCGCGGTCACGGTGGTGACGCCACGGCTCAAGAGACCGGCGATGACGAAGTGGCCCAGCGTCGAGCATCCGTCAGTAACCAGCAGCCGCTTGTTTTTTGGGTCTTGAAAGAAGTCATCCTCCAAAGGCCTGGAGTTTGCGGCCAAGGAGCCAAGGTGTGTGGTAGCTGGCTGGGCCACCACCACGCCGCGTCCGGCTGCATCCAAGCGGAGATCCATCACTACTGGTTCGCCTGCCACGCAACCTGGCAAGAGGTGCGCCACGATGGAGGGACCCTCAGCTGAGGCCACAATGCCAACTGTCCACGGCAGTCTTTTCTGGAAGTAAGGTTCGTTGCTTGCCTGAATCGTGGTTTTCGCCGACAAGAGGCCTTGGCGGTCAACGTCTTCCCAGGCCAATTCGGTGCCGAGGCAATTATGGCAGGCGTCCCGGGGTGGGTACTGAACGTTGCTGCAGTCCTGGCATCGTTGAAGGATGAAACGCCCGGTTGCGGCGCCGCGGATCAGCCCCGCTGCTGCCGCGCTGCGTGCATGCGGGGGGCGCGAATCGCTGAGTGTCGTCATGAGCTGCTCCTTGAGAGGATGGCGGCCGCGGAACAGAGGCCGCGATCGTAATTGATCATTCCGAATCCCGAAACCAGCCCGATTCCGTTCACTAAGTGGACTGGGTTTGGAGCAGCGCCGGTGAGTTGGCGGAGGCCTTCCACCAATCCCAAGTGTCCTCCGGCTGCTCCGGCTTGCCCTGTAGAGAGTTGCCCGCCAGAGGTGTTGTGGGGAAAGGTGCCACCAACCCCGAAATCATGGGCCCGTACAAAGTCCGGTCCTTCGCCTTTACCGCAGAAACCAAGATCCTCAAACTGGAGCATCGAGATGACAGGATAATCGTCGTAGGTCTGGACGAAGTCGGTATCTTTTGGTCCAACGCCAGCGCTGGACCAGAGCTCAGCGGCATCCACTGACCAGCCACCCTTGTCCTGGACCACGTCTTCGGAGAAGGCGTTGTGGCGTTCGATAGTACCCATGATGCGGGCGTGAGGAATACCAAGGTCTTGGGCCATGTCGTCCCGCATGACCAGGAACGCCTCGGCGCCCGCACACGGCATCACACAGTCGAAAAGTCGGAGAGGATCCGCAATGGGCCGCGCGTCGAGGTAGTTTTTTAGCGTCAGTGGCTTTTGAAGCAATGACCACGGTGTGGCGGAAGCATTCGCCCTCTGCGAGACAGCAAGTTTTCCAAAGTCCTCCGCCGTGGCGCCGTAGGTGCGCATGTAGTAGTCGGTGAGCAGTGCGAAGCTCGCATTGGGGCCCGCGCCGCCGTAGGGATAGGACGCGTCCTGGGCGAACCTGCTGAAGCTGGTTACCAGGCTTCGGAACGATTCAGGGCGATTCGTATCCGCGGCGACGCAGGCGACTACGCTGGCGTCCCCGGTTTGGACTGCCCGGGCGGCCCTCCGCAATGCCACCACCCCGGAAGCACCACCTAGGGCGATTCCGTCCAACCACCGAGGAGACAAACCAAGGTGCTGGGTGACACTGACCGGGGTGTCGGGCGTTAACGTGAAGCTGGACAACGCCAGGCCATCGATCTGGTCCTTCCCAAGCCCGGAACCGTCCAGCAGCATCTTGAGCGCTCGGGCGATCCACCATTGCGCTGACTTGTCCGAAAACCTCTCGTACGGAACTGTGACCGGCACAGCGACGGCGACGCCGTCGTACTTCATTCGTGGGGAGGGCATGCTGCAACTTTCTTAGATGGGGAATGGGCTCTGACATCAGTCGTCAACGCTTGACGATGTATCCGTGCTGTTCCCTGTCCCAAGTGGTCCGCGTAATTCCGGCTTCGCGCAGTTGGAATTTCTTGATTTTGCCATTCTCGGTAACCGGCAGTGACTCGACAAAGTCGACATAGCGCGGAACCGAGAAGTAGGAGATCAGTTGCTGGCAATGATCCAACAATTCCTCGGCAGACAGGCAGGCGTCGTCACGAAGAACCACTGCACACATGACGTCGTCTTCTGCGAGTTCCGACTGGACGGGGAACACTGCGGCCGTCTTCACTGATGGGTGAAGGGAAATGGCCTGCTCAACTTCGTAGGAGGAGATATTCTCACCTCTCCGGCGGATGACGTCCTTGATCCGATCCACGAAGCGGAAGTATCCGTCCTCATCGCAGATAACGCGGTCGCCGGTGTGCAACCAGAGGTTCCGCCATGCTTCCACCGTTTTGTCCGGCATCCCGAAGTAGCCCGTGGCGAAGGCAAAAGGGTCCTCGGCCCGGAGAATCAATTCACCGGGCACGCCTGGTTCAAGCTCGTTGTCGAGTTCGTCGACGACTTTTGCGTAGAAGCCCGGCCGGACTTTCCCCATGGTTCCTAACCGCTTTTGGCTGGACGGCGATCCAATGACGAAGTTGGTCTCAGTGGATGCGAAACCATCGATGAGCTCCACCCCGAATCTGCTGGCAAAGGCGGTGGCGGCCGCTGCCGGCACTCCTGGTGCGAGGACTGTGCGCAAGTGGTGTTCTCTGTCCCGGTCCGTGGAGGGGGTCGATAGCAAGATGGGAACCATTGCGCCCAGGAGGTACGTCACCGTTGCTTTGCTGTCGCGCAGGGATTCGAGGAATCCGGACGCGGAGAACCGTTTCTTGATGACGAGCGTGGAGCCGGTGATCAGCGCCTGGAAGAAGGCGCTCAATGCGTTGACATGAAAGAGCGGGAGGGTTGTCAGTAACACGTCCCCTTCCTCCAGTTCCAGGACCTTGGCGCTGTTCGCGGCCCACCAGAAGTACTGGGCGTGGGGGCAGAGAACGCCCTTGGACAGGCCAGTTGTCCCGGAGGTGTAAAGGATGGCCAGCGGTTCATTTGGGTGTATTTCGGACGGCCTGGAAACGGATTGCTGCGGGATGGTCCACCGTGCTGTCTCAAGCGGCGTGTCCAGGGCTGGGTGGTCCTCGTCGTTGGGGATGGTCAGGATGCGCTCAAGCTTCGTGGCGGTGATGGAAACAGCCGTCAGCCGGTTGAGAAATTCTGATTCGCTGATGAGGAGGCGGGCTTCGGAATTTCCTAGAATATGTTGAAGTTGTGCCCCTTTGGACGCTGTGTTCAAGGGGACTGTGATGGCGCCCAGCCAGGCTGCTCCCAGGAACACTTCGAGGAATTCGGGACGATTTCCGCAGAAGAGTGCGATGCGGTCACCCTTTTTGACGCCGGCGAATTCAAGGGCTGCGGCCCCACGTTGGGCCAGTGAGACTGCTTGGTTGAAGGAAACGTCTGCAGAGTCAAAGGAGCACAATGTTCGTTCGCCGTAGAGGGCTGCTTGGGCCAGGAGCATGGCGGGTACAGTGCGCTCACCGGGTGGAAATGCATCGGCCAAGCCAATCCATGGTTCACCGCCAGCCACTTTCAGCTCTGATGTCATCGTCTGGCCTGTTTCGTGGTCTTGTGCTTGTGGTTCCAGAGGTTTCATTGCTCATGCCTTTTAGTCGTTGCAGTGCCTGCGATATCGATATATCCGGCTGGTTCAAGGGGGAATTTGGGCAGGAAGGAGCGCGCGGCAGGGTTCGCCAGCTCACGGAAGTGACTGGACCAGGCCGCTACTGAGGGCGGGAACCTAGGGGATCAGCGCTTTGTGTTTCACGACGCGTTCCCTTCAGCGAAGGAGGCCTTCATTTCATGGACCAGGTCCGGGGAACTAAACAGTTGTACTGCTGTCATGGCCAGGACCAAAGCACCGTCCAGAACGGCCCGATCTCCCTGTGAGCTGCCCGCAAGAGCCGAAGCTTCCCGGCTGTGGAGACCAATGCCCGCCTCCAGCTCGATGACGGGGTGTATTGACGGTATGAACTGGCTGACGTTTCCCATGTCAGTCGACCCAGGCAAAACTTCAGTGAGGGGCGGCTCGGGCGTCCGGCCCACTCGAACGAAGTTTGACTCGACCAAACGGGCAAGGACTGCATTCGGCTTCATGGCGGCATACGGCGGCGCCGACGATGTGATCTCGACTGTTGCTCCCGTGGCCAAGGCGGCTCCCTTGGCGCAGTTGGTCACCCGGGGAACGAGGTTTTCCATGAGGAGTTTCGTGTCCGGGGCTCGGACGAATGCGCGGATGGAAGCAGTTTCGGGAATGATGTTGGGCACATCACCACCATGGGTGACGATCGCGTGCACCCGGACATCCGAGGGCAATTGTTGACGCAGCAAACCTATGGCTGTGAGAGTCAGCACGGATGCGTCAAGAGCGTTAATACCTTTTTCCGGGCTTACAGCTGCGTGTGCGGCCTTGCCGCGGAAGTTGAAGTCCAGCATGGAACGGGCCAGCGTGGTCATGGCAGACAACGTGTAGCCCTCCGGATGGATCAACATCGCAGCATCGATACCGTCCAAGCACTGACTGTCCAGGAGCAGGGCTTTTCCACCTCCGCCCTCCTCGCCGGGGCTACCGATGACGACTATCCGGCCTGTCCATTCCGGGTTTTGAGTCAACCAGTCCTTCGTGAGTAACGCTGCGCCAATGCTGGCTGCGGCGACTATGTTGTGACCGCAACCGTGCCCGATCTCTTCCAAGGCGTCGTACTCACAGAAGAACGCCAACGTGGGGCCCCCTTCACCGGTTGTGTACTCTGCACGAAAGGCCGTCGGCAGGTCAGCCAGGCTCTGCGTGACCAGGAAGCCCTCTGAGTTGAGCTTGTCCACCAAGAGTTTCGAGGCAAAGTACTCCTCAAACCTCGTCTCAGGATGCGCGTGAATAGCATGGCTTATGTCCAGCAGGACATCCCCGATTTCCTCGAGTTCAGCACGCAGAAGGCTTTCGTCGTTGTGTCCGAAGCGTGGTAGGACCCCGTGGACGTTGGATGCGTTGATCATGCGATTGCTCGATTCTCGTGCGACGTTGGCTCCGTGATTCCAGGATCAATGGAAAATTCGGGGGTTCCAGGTACGGCCCTGAGCAGCGACTGAGTGTAAGAATGCTGAGGGCTACTGAATAGCTCCGACGTGCGGCCATGTTCCACCACTTGGCCTTGGTACATGACGGCCACCTCATCGCTGACCTGCCGAACCACCGCGAGATTGTGGGAAATAAAGATCATTGTCAGGTTCAGATCCCGCCGCAGGTTTGCGATCAGACTGAGTATCTCGGCTTGGACTGATACGTCGAGGGCTGATGTAATTTCATCCGCGATCACTACGGTGGGCTCGGGAATCAGGCCACGTGCAATGGCCACGCGTTGCCGTTGCCCACCGGAAAATTCATGGGGGTACCGGTACATAGCTTCCGCGGGAATCTTGACTCGCTCCAGCCATTCGGCGATGACGCCGCGGTGCTTTTTCACGTTTGCATGGCGGGGGTCCAAGGCTTCGGCCAGGGCTTCACCGATGGTGTGCCGTGGGTTGAGGGAGGAGAAGGGATCTTGCGGAATCATCTGCAGTACCTTCCTCCTGAGTTTCAGGCGTTCAGCGCCACGCACGGACGAGACATTCACGCCGTCGATCATCACAGTCCCGCGGGTTGGCGTGAGAGTCCCAACCAAGGTCTTGGCGAGCGTTGATTTGCCTGATCCTGACTCGCCTACGACGCCCACCGTGCACCCAGCGGGAACGTTTAGGGAGACCCCGTGAAGGACTTGGACCGAGTTCCGTCCCCAGCCATATTTCACATCGAGGTCCTTGATTTGGATGACATCCTGGGCTTCAGACATGGAGCACTCCCTCGGTAGAGTCTGTAGAGACTGGGACGGCGCGCTGGCGTACAGGCAATGGATCGCTCATGTCCGGCGTTGCAGCCAACAGGGCCTTGGTGTATTCATGCTGAACCTGTACCTCGGTGAGGTTGGAGGCATCGATTGTTTCTACGATCTCGCCGCGATACATGACGAGAACCCGGTCGCAGAGGGCTCGAACGACACCTATGTCGTGGGAAATGAACATCATGGAGGTCTTGTAATCCCTGTTGATGCGTTTGAGCTCCCGGAGAATGTCGGCCTGCACAGTGACGTCCAGGGCCGTGGTGGGTTCGTCAGCGATGATCAATCGGGGTTCATTCGACAGAGCGGCGGCGATCATTGCCCGCTGCCGCATGCCACCTGACAGCTCATGGGGGTGCTGTTTCATCCGCAGCTCAGGCTGAGTCATTCTGACCATGCGGAGTGATTCAAGAATTCGCTGGCGGGCCTTCGCCTTTGTCCAGTTCTTGTGCGTTGTCAGTACCTCGGTGAGTTGCGTCCCCATGCGCAGGGAGGGGTTGAATGTTGAGCCTGGGTCTTGGTAGACCAGCGCAACAGTCTCAGCCATGCGACGTGCGGGCACTGCACCAAGGAGGTCCAGACCATCAACAGTCAACTTCGACGCCTGCGAGGAGAGGCCGTCCGGGAGTAGTCTTGCCAGTGCCATGGCTGTCAACGTTTTGCCTGAGCCGCTTTCACCCACGATTCCGAGAATCTCGCCCTCTTTGATTCCCAGGGAAACCCCCTTCACCAATGGCACCCCTCCTGCGGAGATCTGAAGGTCTTTAATCGTGGCCACGTAACTTCTGTCGTCGTCCTGCTGTAGGACACTTCCGCTGGGAACGGTCAGTGCAGGTGCACGCTTGGTAGAGGACCGCGGATTAGCCATGGCGGCAAGGCCGTCGCCGATGAGTATCGCTGCGATGCCTGTGATGATGATCAGAGAGGCCGGACCCACCATTTGATAAGGGCGGCCCGCCAGAAGCGAAGGGAGCGCTTCATTGAGGAGCTTGCCCCAGTCATACGCTGGTGACTGCACGCCCAAGCCTACGAACGAAAGTGCGGAGATTGCGGTGAGCGACTGTGCAAACGTCGATGCGGAAAGAACCAGTAGGGGCTCGGCCATGTTCGGCAGCATGTGCTTCAGCACGATGCGGGTGTTCTTGACTCCGAGCAGGCGGGCGGTGGTGATGTAGTCCTGCTGGGACACCTTGGCCGCCAGGTTGCCGGTGAGGCGCGCGAAGTACGGGATGCCGGCAATGCCGATTGCCACGACGGCGGAGGAGCCTCCTGCCCCCAGGACCGCGGCTACGACGAGTGCCAAAAGCAGGGCCGGAAAGGCCACCATGCCATCGATCACTCTCAGGCACACCTCCCTGGTTCTGCCTCTCATGAGCCAGACGCCGGTACCCAGCAGCACGCCTGCCACGACCGCGATCGCTGTGGCGCCGATCGTCATGAGCAGCGTCAGCCGGGTTGCGACCAGACTGCGGAGCAGCATGTCGTGTCCGGCGGTGTCGGTTCCAAGCCAGTGGTCTGCCGATGGCCCTTGGCGTGCTCCGGATTCTTCCGCGGCACTTCCGAAGGCGATAGGCGCGATGGCGGCGATTACGACTATGGCCAGGAAGAGCAGCAGGCCGGAAACCAGCCCTGCGTTCCATGTAGTGCGTCTGCTACGCGTTTGCATGGCTACCTCCAAGATTTCGGGAGTCAATGAGGCCAAGCACGACGTCCACCAGCAAATTGATCGCTGCGGCGATCATGCCGATGACGATGACCATGCCTTGAATGACCGGATAGTCGCGGTCAAGAATTGCTTTGATGATTCCCGTGCCAAGACCCGGGAGTGCGAACACGGACTCGATAACAATGGCTCCGCCTATCATTCCGCTGAAGATCAGTCCGCTCAGCGTGAGCGTCGTGGTCAGCAAGTTGGGAAGCGCCCACTTCACGTACTGCTTGGATGCCGGAAGTCGCCATCCTCGCGCTGTCCGCATGTAGTCGTTTTCCAGGACGACTGCAGTTTCGCGCCTCACCACTCTGGACACGGTGCAAATCGGGCCTATGACGAGTGCGGCCACCGGGAGCACGAAAGATTCAGCCACCATTCTGGTGGAGTATGCGGGTGGAAGCATCGGGAAAATTCCAATGCCCAAAGCGAAGAGAATCACAAGGAAGGTAGCCACAATGTATCCCGGGATGGAATCCAGGAAGCCCGTGATGACACCGAACCCGGTATCCAACCAGCTTCGCTTGCCGGACCGGGTAAGCAGTCCAACCATCATGCCCAGCGGGACGGCGATCAACAGGACTGTGACAATGCCTGCGACTGCAATGGTTGCTGTGAAGGGCAAACGGCTCAAAATGACGGTGGACACAGGCTGGCGGTATATGAATGATGTTCCCAGATCACCGGACAACACTTGGCCGATGTAGGTCATGAACTGCTGACCGAGGGGAAGATCGAGGCCCAGTTCCTGACGAACCCGCTCAACGTCGGCAAGGTCGGCGTTGGCACCGGCGATGGCGAATGCCGGATCGCCAGGAATGAGTTGGACGATCAGGAAAGACACCACCACCAAAGCCAGGAATGTGACGATGAGGCTCGCTCCGCGCCGGATGGCGAATGACAGCCAAGGATGCATTGCCCTGGACGGTCTCCGCACAGCGTTGGGTGGTGGAAATGCTTCGAGGACAACGGCCTCTGAAGTCTGCACCCCCCGGTTTGTGAATTCAGTCATCTCTAAGCTGCTTTCAAACTGGGACGGAACTGCTATTTATTGATCCGGATCGTGGCGGGGTCCATGTACTCGCCAAACTGGCGAATGCTGAATCCTTTGGCAGCGACGGTGACGAAAGGCAGCGTGGCCAGGGGGACGGCGTCGACACGCTCCAGGAAGGAAGCCTGCGCCTTCTTGAACGCGGCGCATTGTTCGTCCGCATCAACGGCGTTCATGCCTGCAGTGAGGGCCGCGTAACCTTCGTCGTTGACGGCACCGGTTTTGTTGCGACCGCCCGACTCAGCAGGTGGACCCATCACCCGGAGCAGAGAAGAAGGCAGGGTGCCCATCAGGTTGTTGTCGCCTTGGACGTTGATATCCCACTCCGTGCCGCCCTTGCCCGTCAGCGCGGACCATGCACCGTTATCCAGTGACTTAACATCCACGTCGGCCCCTGCTTTGCGGAGGGCTTCGGCTACGTACTCGTTTCCTTCCGTCAGGAAGGTAGTGCCCACAATGCGGATCTTGACTCCGGCCAGAACCTTGGCTGCGGCCGCAGGGTCAAGAGGCGTGATCAGGGAGGTGTCCGTGTTGACGCACTTGATGTTTTCCGATCCGACAGACAGGATCGGCTTTCCCCTCGAGTCGCTGATGATATCGCTGAACGCCTTCGGGTCGATCGTCTGGGCGACTGCCTTTCGAAGGTCGGGTTTGTCAGCAAAAGCGGTGCCCGGGCGTTCGTTGAAAAGTATGTACGTAGTGTTGTTCGCGGCGCTTTGCTGGGTGAATCCATCGTTGTCCTTAAAACGGGCAACGTTTTCGTCGGCTACACCTCCGATGTCCAAGCTTCCAGCGAGTAACTGGGTGGCGATTGTGGAGTACTCGCTAATCGGTGTGAAGACCAGGTTTTTGGCCGGAGTGCCCTCCAAAGGTTTGCTGAACGTGGGCCATGCGCTGTAGTCGTCCCGGAGCGCGAACTCGTACTTGACGGCCGGCTGGGCAGACTTCAGGGTGTAGGGCCCAGAGAAGGCGCCCTGCACCGTACCAGCGGACAAGCCCTTGAGGTCAGTGAGACCGGCCGGACAAACGATGGCTGATTGAGGCAGAGCCAGTCCCGTGAGGAAGTCAGACCAACCGGCTGACAACGTCACCTTGACGGTGCCTGAGGCGTCGTCCGCGGCGAAGGTGGGTTTGGCGGCTCCAAATGCGAGGGACCGGCCGGATGAGCCGGTCTCCGGCGATGCGAATCGGCCGAGGGAAGCCGCCACCACGGTCGGGGTGATGGGTGTTCCATCTGAACACTTCGCATCGCCCCGGATCTGGAGCGAGTAGTTGGACGCATCGATGGCTTCCCACTTGCTGGCCAGCCCCCCGACCAACGCTCCACCGTCGTCCTTGCGAAGGAGAGTGTCGAAAAGCAGCGGAGCGACTGTGTAGTCATCCGCACCTCGTGCGAGCGTGGGGTCAAAGGATGAGGGATCGGTGGTGAGAGACATATTCACGGTGTCCGTCGTGGCCGATGCGTCGCTGTTGGCGCCGCCACTGCAGCCGGAAATTACGAAGGCGGCCGCGGTAACGGCGGCGACTGAAAAATACGCGCGGTGGTGCATTCGATCTCTCCTAGATGGGGTACTTAAGCCGAGGCCCAAGGAATGTGCTTTCAAGCCTAGGTGAGCCGCCACGTAAGGGGTGTTTTATGTCACACACGTGCAAGATATTGCTATTAATGGCTATATCGGCGCATGATCCTGTTCATGGCGGACGCTCTGGATTTCCAAATTATTCACGCACTGCAGATCCACCCTCGAGTTTCCTGGGCCCAGCTCAGCAAGGTGCTGGCGGTGGATGCTTCCACGATCTCCCGGCGGTGGAGCACTTTGATTTCCGAACGACGGGCATGGATGACGTGCTATGACAGTGGTGCGCCGAAGACGCGCAATGGTGGTGTCTCCGCGCTCGTAGAGATTCGCTGCGTGTCCGGCCGTCGCAGTGAGGTTATCGAGGAGCTGGCAGACAAGCCCCCAATCTTCAGTGTCAACTGCACGTCTGGATCGCGGGATTTGTTCGTGCTGATCTCGACTCCCAGTCTTGTCGAGACAGATCTCTACGTTGATGAGCACATAGCGTCAATCCCAGGGATAATTGCCACCCAGACCCACTACCTGCGCAAGGTGTTCTTCGAAGGTTCAAGCTGGCGCCTTCAGGCGCTTAGCCCTGCCCAGGTGAAGGCCCTCGAGAATTTGAGGCCCCCGGCGAAGAACGTGGAACGCAAAGCGTCCTACCAGGAGATTATTAGGGCCCTGCGTACCGATGCCCGACGAACAGCGGCCGAGGTCCAAGCCGAGACGGGCAGGTCAATTGCTGTTGTAGCGCGGGACATTGACGCGGTGCTTTCCGCCGACTGGGTTCGTTGGCAGGTGGATTTCGCGCAGCAGTTGATGGGTTGGTCTGCGGCGGCTGTGTTGTGGCTGAACGTCAACAGGACAGACCAAGACCGGGTGGTGGACTCCCTGACAAGATTGAATCAGGCCAGGTTCTGCGCCTTGGTGACAGGGCAGGCAAACCTGGCCGTCCTTCTGTGGCTTCATGACCTGGAAGAGTTGGACAACATCGAGCACCGGATTACATCTGCGTATCCTCATATTGAAATCCATGACCGCTGGATTGTTCCCAGGATCGCGAAGAGGTTGGGGCATATTCTCGACGTCGACAGCAGTCACCGGAGGTTTGTGCCATTGGATGGAAACGAGAACGTTCTGGAGATTTGATCGGGAAAGAAACGGCCTGTGACTCAGAAGCTAAGTGGAGCACAGCTGCGTGTGCGTGGAACAAATGAGCAAAGAGAGAGTGTGGACAATGTCCACACTTATCGCCCCGGACCGGATCGTACAGCCGCCGGACTGGCCAGGATTCCGCTTGTTTCCGCGGGATCCCAGTGATAGCAAGGCCTGGAATCGCGTTCGAGTCCCACCTCGGGCACGGCATAACCCCTCGTCAGAGGGGTTTTTGCTTTTAAGTGTGTACAAAGCTTGACAAGTGCCTCTGCCTCATCGTCCCGGCTGGTGCCTGGCCGCCGGGTGCGGCCTGTTCGGTTTGGGTGTGGGAGCGGGCTCAGCGTCTTGGCTGGTGGGCGCTCCGCTTGCTGGGATCTGCGGTCAATTTGTGTCCTTTCCTGGGTGTTCCGGCGGCCCCTGTTGGCCGCTCAACACTTCATGGATTCTGGTTGTGGTGTCGACATGATTTGGAGGAGATTGCCTCGGGATTTGTTTGGTGTCTTGAGTGCGCGTCGGTGCCCGAGTCTGTCCGGTGGGCAGTTATGTCCTGCCAAACGGTGTGCACATTTTGTGCACACTTATATCGGTTTATAGTTTTCATGGTGTCCGCCCTGCCTTTGGGTACTTCGGGCTCACACCTTCATGGGCACGGACAAGCGCTCACGACATGAGCTGCGGCCGCTACTTCTGCTGCGCGGACTGGTCATGACTGCTGCGGGTCATTGGTCCTGCAGGCGTCGGCGACGCGCCTATGGCTTTCAGGGCCATAGTTTTGGGACGCATGTTTCGGATTCAGTCACGTGCGAGCGCATTCCCCCCCGGGGGGTACAGACACGCAGTGCCGTCGAGGGCCAGAGGTGTGAAGCGAAAGGCAGCCCAGGTGGCAGGCGTGCTGCCACCTGCGGCGAGTACTGCTCGCAGCGCCACCTGTTGTCAGTATGCCGACGTAGTCAAAGAGATCGAAGGGCAGGGGACAGGGGTTTCTTTGAGAGTCGTTTTACAGTAGCGGATTGCAAGGGTTCAAAGCTCCCGGCTTTAGTAAGCTAGCGTGTTTTAATGTTGCTCCGCTATTAGGACACCGGGCATGGTTGCTACAACTGCCTTGTAGATGAGGACTATGAACAGGACGGTCTGCCAACAGCTTGGCAATCACCAGGTGACTCCGTGAACAGATCCCTAAACTCGAACTCAAACTATCAGCCGTCATCGGTTGCCATTCGGAAGCGAAGGTAGGACCTGACACCACTCTCACTAACACCATGATCGACGAATCGGATATGACTGCGCTCAACGAGGATACGAACCTTCGAAATCTCGCTCACTGCACGCAACGAACAAGTTGCAGCCGTGGCACGAGTCAACAGCCACCGGTTGACACAACTCGAGGGAGCCCGCCATGGCCAAGCCTGAGCACCATTTCATCCTCAGTGATGAAGACCTCATCAAAGTAAAAGATGCAGCCCGAGTTGTTGAGGAGCTTGAAGCAGCCCGCCCCGCGGAGATGGCCGAATTCTTCTACGCGGGCCATTACTGGGATCTGTGGGACTCCCTCCGCGACGTGCTGGAAATGCTTGACCTTGGAATTACGCCCGAACACGGCGACGGCTCGAACAAGCCATGACTGACTCCAGCTAGCGCCAATGCGAAATGGATCATCGTTTACCAGAGCACTTGTCCACGTCCCGAGCGCACAATGCTACGAGCCTGTCTCAAAAGCGGTAAACAGACTGTGGCACGTATGAACGAGTGCTGCTCGGCGGCACGATGTCGTATTGTCGAGCAGCTGAGCCAATTACCTCGGCTTTAGGTCCACAATTGGACCAGCAGGCGCCGGGGATGCCATAGGCTGACGTCTGAGGCTGATAGGCCGATAAGCACCTATTTGTCGCGCTGACCTCATAGCGTCAGGCTTGGATTCAAGAGCTTCTCCACCCGCTGTCCAGAAAGCCCCGCCTCCGGCCCTAATCTTGGCGAGCTTTCCGCCCCTGTCTGACGTCCGGTTGGAGTGTAGCCAGCTCCCATGTATTACGGGTTTAGCCGTGGGACTTTGCGGTCGTTCACCTCCCATGTGGGAACTTACCGCCACATCCACAGCATCTCGACCAGGACAACGAACCTCGTGCGGCGGCTGGCCCTCGCTGCGGGTCGGATGCCCACATGAATGCCATCTTGTCCTGGGGAAACTGCCAGCCTCAGTCGCACCTCATCGAGCTATGGTGCCGGGAGGAAGTCAGGCGTAGCGTCGATTTTAGCGACGAAGGACGAAGGCTTGAGCGGGACTCGAAGGTTCTCCGTTGGCACCCAACTGACCAGCCGTTGAAGGGACTGCACGTGGCTGGATGGAATGCCGATACATTGGCAGGTACGCCCGGATCCGGAGCCGTTACCTTGGTGGAGGGTTCGTCCTTCTGTATCTCTTCTCCGAATGGGGACATGGATCCGGCACTTCCGCACGGATTGTTTGTCCATGACACGCGGATCATCTCCTGCTGGAATCTCACGATTAACGGATTGGCTCTTGAGCCTCTGGCAGCGGGGGGAAAGGAACCCTATAGGGCCCAGTTTATTTGCCGTGTCCCTCGAACCGACGGCCATGCGGACAGCTCTCTGATTGTCGAACGACTGCGGGAGGTGAGTGAGGGAATGTTGGAGCAGATCACAGTGCGCAACTATTCGTCGGAGCCGTTCCATTGTGTCATTCGGTTTAGCGTAGAAGCGGATTTTGCTGATCTTTTCGAGGTTAAGGAGGCGCGGATTCAGCACCGCTGGGACAAAACCCACCAAGCGAACGAAAATTCACTTCAAATTCGGGCGGCTTGGGAAGAGGTCCGCAGGGGCGTTGACCTTAATACCGCCGGTGCTGTCGTCGAGCCTCGGAGTGTGACTTATCAGGCGGTCGTTTCACCGCGCGATTCCTGGACCACTGGACTGACCGTTGTCCCCGCAGTTGAGGGAAGGGAGTCAATACCGTTCAGAGGATCGGATGAAAAGGGCTTATCCCCCCAGGATCGCCGCCGACAGGAGTGGGTAGCCAAGATCCCGGCAATGCGTATGGGCAACAGTTCTGTTGAACGCACTTTACAGCGGAGCTATGACGATCTGGGCGCTCTGAGGATTGAAGATCCTGATCAACCGGAGCGGGTTGTTGTGGCGGCTGGCGCCCCTTGGTTCATGACGCTGTTTGGACGTGACTCGTTGTGGGCTTCTGAGATGGCGCTTCCTGTGGACCCCTCTCTCGCCCTTGGCACTTTGCAGACCCTTGCCGATCGCCAGGGCAAGGCTGTAGACCCGCTGACGGAGGAAGAACCTGGAAAGATTCTTCACGAAGTCAGGCTCGGTGTCTCAAGTGGATTGTCATTGGGTGGTAAATCCGTTTACTACGGCAGTGTGGACGCCACGCCCCTCTTCGTGAACACCATTGGGGCGCTTAGTCGTTGGGGCTTTGCCTCCGATACGGTAGCTGCCCTGCTGCCGCATGCGGATCGCGCGCTGTCCTGGATTCGCGATTACGGTGACAAAGACGGTGACGGCTTTGTTGAATATGAGCGCCTTAACGAGCGGGGACTGATCAATCAGGGCTGGAAGGACTCGTGGGACGGCATCAACTTCGCCGATGGGACTCTCGCGGAACCTCCCATAGCACTGTGCGAAGTCCAAGCCTACGTCTATATCGCATATCTTTCGCGTGCTTGGATGGCTTACGACGCCGGCGATGACTCTCTGGGGTCCGAGTTGGCGGAAAAGGCTGCGCGACTCAAGAAGCAGTTCAACGAACAGTTCTGGATGCCGGATCGCGGCTATTACGCGATTGCGCTGGATGCAAAGAAGCGGCAGGTTGACGCTTGCGCATCGAACATGGGCCACTGCCTGTGGATGGGGATCGTGGATAAGGATAAGGCGCCCCTCGTTGTCGACCGTCTGATGTCGCCAGAAATGTTCAGTGGCTGGGGGGTACGGACTTTGGCGAGTGACATGGGGGCCTTCAACCCGGCGAGTTACCACAATGGTTCCGTGTGGCCGCACGACAACGCGATCATAGCCACCGGCCTCGTGCGATATGGATTCGTGGCCGAGGCACAGCGTATAGCCGTAGCTCTGTTTGAGGCGGCTGAGTATTCGGATGGCCGTCTTCCGGAGCTGTTCTGCGGATTCGGTCGGGATGAATTTCCGCAGCCCATACCTTATCCCGCCGCTTGTTCGCCCCAGGCGTGGGCTGCCACGACGCCGATACACCTGGTCATGAGCCTGCTGCGCTACGACGCCCATGTTTCCCGAGGGGGCTTGTGGATGGACCCGGCTATTCCGGAGTCATTTGGCGATCTGCACATCATCAACGCACCGACGGGCAGAGGTCCCATCACTATTGACGTCATCGGTTCCCAGGCTACCGTTCAAGGCCTGCCTGAGGGTCTGACGTTTCGACAGGGCCATCGACCCTGGATGACGGAACTGGTCGAACAGGCCCGTCTTTTCGGGGAAGGTCAGCCACGAGGAGCAAGCTAGGGATTACGGGGCAGCTGGCTGGCGATCGCAGTAGCTGGGGCCTTTACCGGCGAAGCGCTGGTCGTTGTTGTGCAGCGCTTGGTGGGTAGGAAAGCCATGCTTGGTAGGCCAGCCAAAGGGCAGCGAAGTCTGCAGAGGTAGAGGTGTCCCGCCCCGTTGTCTCTTTTATTTTGGCAAGCCTGTAAGACAGTGTCTGTCGATGGATGCCCAGCTCAGCGGCAGTTTCGTTCCAGCGGCGGTCATTCTTCAGGAAGCTAAAGAGGGTCTCCCTTAGGGCCGTCGTTTTCGGGTCCAGGTCTGCAAGGCTTCCGAGTACCTGCCGGACAATACTGTCTGCTTCTTTCCTGGATCTTGCCAGAAGCGATACAGGTACGCCGGTGAAGTCGACCCAGTTGTCGTTCGTCCCGCCGGAGGACAGGACTTTGTGTGCTTCCTCGGCTGCGACTTTTGCATCTCGGATGTCCAGGTATGTCGAGGATGCTGCGGCGCGGATCCCGAGATCTTCGAGAAGTTTGCGTATATCCGGAAGGGCCGGTTCCGGCACCATTAGGAAATAGGAGTGCCGCCCTGTTCCCGCGAGTACAGGCAGGGCAGCAATCGAGACTGCCCTCGCTGTTTTCGGACCGTCTTCGGTCTTGATGGCTATTAGTTTGTATCCCTCCGCCATCGCATTCGGTTTGAGGACGTCGTCGATATTCTCAGGTATCCGTCCTTCCAGAATCGCCTCAAGCATGACCTTAGAGCGATCGGCCCTTTCCCGGATTGTGGTCAAAAGTTGACTTACGGCTACGTCAACGACCTGCAGGATGTGAATGAGCAGGAAGCTGCTGACCTCTTCCCCGGGGAATTCTGCAACTACTAACTTCACGCCACGCTCACCAGGAAGTGTATAAGAGCGTTGCCGTGCCGTTGATGTCAGCGTGGGCAATGGTGGTCCTTGTATGATCGTCAATCCGGTCTGGGTGTCAAGTACGGTGAGCCTGGACCTAAAGAGTGCCTGCAGGTCGTCCATCAGGCGTTCTGGGTCCGCATGGGCATAGGTCGAGAGCTGGTAGAGCTTGCTCAGCTTGAGGACCTGGAGTGTCTGGGTGGTGGCCGTGGCGGCTGCAACCGTGCGCCCTATCGCGGCAAACGGTGTTTCCTCGTTTGTCAGCAGGACCGGGAATCCTAATCTGTCGGCCTCGTCGAGGAGTTCTTGTGTCAACGGGGGCAGGCTGGGGTGGTCACCTAGTGCGACGCCTGCCAGCCCGGATTCATTGAGTCTTTGAATGAAGGTGCTCTGCTCCTTGGCACCATGCGGGACGCAGAGCCCGACGGTCATCAGCAATTCATGCGGACCGAGCCACCTTGCCGGGTCGTTAAGTTCGCAGCTATGCGCCCAGAGAACCTGGCGTTCCAAGCCGGCGGCTCCGGCCAGTACGCGGGTGCCCAAGCTTTGAGTGCTAACGAGATCGTTGACGGTCAACACTGACTGTTCCATGCAAAAACCTTACTGCAACACTAATAAGCATCAAATTTCTTACGTCTGTACCATACTTCTCTTGCGTTGCGGTTACTAGTGTGAGTCACACAATAAATAGAATCGTCAAAGGAGATGGCTCCGACATGTCACCAGATACTGCACCTTTCTCCATGCAGCGGACCGCAGTATGGCGAATCGGTGGCCAAGCGCGAACGGCTTTGGTCCACACGATGAACGTTGCATCATGAGCACCCTTCGTCAGGGTTCCCGCATCGCGGTTTTGGGAGCTGGACTTGCAGGCTTGGCAGCTGCTACGCAGCTAAGAGCCGATGGCTTCGATGTGACCGTTCTTGAGGCCAGGGACAGGTCCGGGGGGCGCGTCTGGTCAGAATCAATCACGGCCGGGCGCGAAGAACCCTGCGTTATCGAACGGGGCGCCGAGTTCGTATTGCATGGTTACACGACGATGCGGCGCCTGCTTGATTTGACCGGCTTGTCCCTGGTTGACACCGGCATGAGCTACTACGTTCGTGCTCTGGCGGACACCCCCGACATCAGCACGCAAGACGTGGTAGAAGCAGGCCGAGCAGCTGCCGCCATCGCCCGAACCTACCCCTCACCACCATCCGCAGAAAAGGTCCTGCAACGTTTGGACTGCGATGATCGGCTCGTGGATGCACTTCGCGCTCGTATCGAAATCTCCACCGCTGTCGCGGCAGATCACGTCAGCGCTGACACTCTTGAGCACATTGCATCCTTCGAGCCGCGTCCGAGTTGGAGGATCAGCGGCGGAAACCAGGAGCTTCCTAAAGCCTTGGCTGCCCGTCTCGGCGACTCGGTGCACTACCGGGAAACCATTCACGCGGTTACAGACCTCGGCGAAGAAGTCCTCGTGGAAACATCGGCAGGCAGCGCGACTTTCGACGCCGCCGTCGTAGCGCTCCCATTGTCCATCGCGCGGGACCAAGCGACTCTTGCCCTGTCGGTTCCGGAATGGAAGACCAGCGCACTGAACCGGGTACTGCAAGGGGATGCGGCCAAGCTTCACCTCCCGCTGCGATCCGTCCCGGCAACGAGCGCGGTGATGTCAACGAACGGCCGCTTCTGGACATGGACTGCGCAGGACAATACCGGTTCGGTCACTCCTGTGCTCAATTCCTTTATGGGCTCTCCCGGCGCTTTGGACCGGGCACAAGGCGACGGGGATTTCAACGCGTGGATAACCCATGCACGGCACATTCGCCCGGAACTGGACTTCAGTGAGAGTGACGCCGTCGCCACGGTTTGGCGCAACGATCCTCTCGCCCGCGGCGCTTATGCAGCTTTCGCCCCAGGCGGAGGAAGAACTGATTCGGAAGAACTGGAACGCCCGGTAGGCAACCTCCTCTTCGCCGGCGAGTACGCTGATCCTGACTTCACCGGCCTGATGGAAGGCGCACTCCGCAGCGGCGAACGAGCGGCGGTCAGGATCAGGAATGCTGTCCAGGGTCTCAAAATTGAGGCGGCCAGCGCATGAACGCGGCCGTAGCAACTACAGACGATATCCAGTGGCCCGAGCAGGTGCCTATAAGCCCGGAGCGCGTCCTCTCCGGTGCCCCTTCGGCAAGCACTCTGGTCCTGTACGGCGACCCTGGCACGGAAGCCGGCCTTTGGAAGGTCACTCCTGGTGAATTCACCACCAAGCTGACTGGCTACAGAGAGTTCATTCACATCGTTGACGGCCAGGGTCAACCTATCGATGACCAAGGGCACGAAACCAACCTGCGGGCGGGGACAATTGTGGCTCTCCCTGAAGGCTGGGCGGGCCGCTGGAGCGTGCAAACAGAGCTCGTCAAGTCCTACTCGATCGTCCGGGCACAGTAGAGCCGCCGGCAGCGCCCCAACCACTCTTTGCCTATACCAATGAACAATGTAAGGAACCACTCATGAATGCCAATCTCGAATTCGCTCGAGTTAGCAACACCTTCTTCCATAACGGAGAGTACATCCCCGTATCGCAGGGCCGCGATGTCGTGGACCCTTCCAACAATAGAGTCATTGGCCAAATGGCTGAGGTCGGCCACGACGACATTGAAGCCGTCGTTGCTACCGCCAACGCTGCGCAGAAGGCATGGTACGCCTATACGGCACTGGATCGTGCCGAGATGCTGCACAAAGTGGCAGCGGAGATGAAGAAGCTCGCACCCGAAATTGCTGAACTGCTGACCCGTGAAACGGGCAAGCCGTATAAGGAAAGCTCTGACGAAATGGCTTGGTCGGGTTCTGCAGTGGACTATTACGCAGAACTCGGTCGGCACTCGATTGGTTCGGTTCTGGGCACCTCTGTTGTCGGCCAGACCCACTACACCTTGAAGGAGCCCATGGGCACGGTGGTGAGCATCCTTCCTGCGAACTTCCCCATTCTGTTGCTGATGTGGTCCGCGGCAGCTGCCTTGGCAGCGGGCAACTCTGTGATCGTCAAACCCTCGGAAAACGCCTCCCTGACGACTCTTTCCTTCATGCGGGTCTTCCGGAACCTGCCTACTGGGTTGGTCCAGTGTGTCTCCGGTGGTGCCGACACGGCGAAGCAGCTCGTCTCCCACAAGAACACCCACATGATTGCCTTCACCGGAAGTGTAGCGACCGGCCAGGCTGTTTCACGGGCCTGTGCTGAGCACTTCAAGCCGCATCTGATTGAAGCTTCGGGCAGTGATGCTTTCCTGGTTATGCCGTCTGCCCCTATTGACGTGGCAGCCCGCGCGGCTACCTTTGCGTCCTTCTTCAACGCCGGCCAGGTGTGCACCTCTGCCGAGAAGATCCTTGTCCATGAGGACGTTTACGACCAGTTCATGGAAACGTTTGTCGCTAACGTGAAGCGGTTGCGGATCGGCCACGGCCTCGACAAGGTCGATTTCGGCCCGATGGAAAACGCACGTGAGGTTGCCCGCGTAGAGCAGCTGGTCGCCCGGGCCGTTGAGCAAGGCGCCGCCGTCACCATCGGCGGAAACAGGTTGAACCTCGGCGGGGAGCTGCAGGACGGGTTCTTCTACGCGCCCACAGTGCTGGAGGGCCTGCGCCCGGACATGGACATCTTCACCACCGAGGTGTTCGGACCCGTTGCTCCGGTCTATAAGGTCTCAAGCTTCGAAGAGGCCTTGAAGATCGCCAACGACTCGCCTTTCGGTCTCGGCGCTACCTTATACTCCAAGGACATCGAAGAGATCACCCGAGCCACCAACGAAATCGTTAGCGGCATGGTGTGGGTCAACGCGCCGATCCTCGACAACGATGCAGGACCCTTCGGTGGCCGCAAAATGTCCGGCATTGGCCGCCAGCTGGGCGCCGAAGGGCTCGACACCTTCCGTCACACAAAACTCGTCATGATCGATCCGGCAGCTTCCAGCCACGACTTCTGGTGGTTCCCCTATAAGGACAAGGAAGCCTGGCATGGTGCACAGGGCAGCGAAGAAGCTGCCGTCCAGAACTCCCACAGCTACGTAGCCGCTGGAGCCTGACCCCGCAACAAGTGAGGTCATCGGACGACAACAAGTTTTCAAACTTGTTGACAGGACTGGATGGATGACCTTCCAGGTGCAACGGTGCTGGTGAATCCAGAACCTCCTGCCGCCGTGTCTTGACTGGAATTCCTATTCAGAACACGGCGGCAGTACTTTCCCCACGGCTGCCCGGACTGGTTCAACACCGGGACGTTTATCCCCTTTCCCAAAGGAAGAATCCCATGATCTCCACGATCAACCCGGCTACGGGCAAACAACTTCAAACGTTCGATACGCACTCATACTTCCAGATCGACGGGATCCTTACTGCCGCCTTTGACGCGCAGAAGGCCTGGCGGCTGGTGCCCGTTGAGGATCGCGTACAGATCCTCCGGAACACAGCCAAGATCCTGCGTGAAAACGTCAACGAATACGCGCACCTGATCACGCTGGAGATGGGCAAGCCTATTTCCGAGGCTCGGGCCGAGATTGAAAAGTCCGCCGTCGCCGCGGACTTCTACGCCCAAAACGCCGTCAGCTTCTTGGATTTCGAAAGCATAGACGCCGACGTCAAGGAAAGCGGTGTGGTCTACGAGCCGCTGGGCGTCGTGCTGGCCATCATGCCATGGAACTATCCTTTCTGGCAGTTCTTCCGCTTCGCGCTCCCGGCGCTAGTGGCCGGGAACGGCGCGATCCTCAAGCATGCGAACAACGTGCCCCGTTCAGCGTTGGCCGTACAGGACATTCTCGACAAGGCGGGTTTGGCCCCTGGTCTTTGTGCCACGGTCCTGATCGAACCAGAGAAGGTCGCTGCTATTATCGCTGACGACAGGATCGCCGCGGTCGCGCTCACCGGTTCCACTCAAGTCGGCGCCATCGTCGCTTCCCAGGCCGGAGCGGCCCTCAAGAAACAGGTCCTGGAGCTCGGTGGGTCCGATCCGTTCATCGTTTTATCCGATGCGGATATCAAGGACGCCGCACGGACCGCTGTTAGGGCCCGCTTCACCAACGCGGGACAGGCATGCATCAACGCCAAACGCTTCATCGTCGATGAAGAGATCGCCGACGAGTTCGTTGCCGAGTTCGTGATCCAGACTCGGGAACTTATCCTTGGCGATCCGTTGGACCCTGCCACCGACATGGGACCCATGGCCCGAGAAAACCTGCGCGCCACACTTCACGATCAGGTCCAGCGCACCATGGAGGCAGGAGGACGGCTTCTGCTGGGTGGAGAACTGCCTGAGGGCCCCGGGTATTTTTACCCGCCAACGATCATCGACCGGGTCATTCCGGGGCACGCCGCCTTTGACGAAGAGACCTTTGGCCCGGTAGCTGCTATCACCCGCGTCTCGTCCACCGAAGAAGCAATCGCCCTGGCCAACCAGACCGAGTTCGGACTGGCCGCTTCCTTGTGGACCCGAGACACGGACAGAGCAAAGGCAGTCGTGCGCCGACTGGATGCCGGAGCGGTTTTCGTCAACGGAATGGTGGTCTCTGACCCGCGTCTTCCTTTTGGTGGCATCAAGAAATCGGGGTATGGACGCGAACTCGGCCGCCAAGGCATCCGCGAATTCACCAACATGAAGACCGTCTGGATCGGCCCTGACACGACCGGGACGAAGGGGAAGAAATGGGCACAGTGAACCGCCCGTTGGTCAACGAGATCTCCGACTGGACGGACCTCAGCCCGGGTCAACCGGTTCAAGTGGATAACGGTGATGGCCAAGTCTCCCGTGCACTCGTGGATACGCTTTTTGAGGAGGGAAGCATTATCTGGCTCCGCAACGAACCGGGGTCGCGGTCGCTGCACCTGCGAGACGATCCCTTGACCCTCTACGCAATCTGATTGTCCGAACCTGCAGCGCCGGCCTTGGAACGGCCGGCGCTGCAGCGGTTTAAACGCCTCTTCACAGCAGCAGGCTCGGGCAGAGACGAGAGATGCCCCGCTCCCTAAGGGGCGGGGCATCTGTTGCGACGACCTCAATTTTCTTGAGCCGTCGCTGTTCGTCGTGGGCTTGCGCAGGGTTCATGTGGGTGAGCTTTGTTGCGAGCTTCGCCTGCCGACGACGAATCCCTTCTGGTTTACTGTCCGTTCCGAGTTGTTCGTGCGGCTATGTCCACGACATTGACGAGGAGCATGGCCCGGGTCATGGGACCAACACCACCGGGATTCGGTGAGTACCAGCTGGCGACCGCTTCGGCGCCCGTCTCGACATCACCTTGCAGCCTGGACTTACCGGTGGCCCCGTCAACGCTCCGAGACACTCCCACGTCCAGAACAATCGCTCCTGGCTTGAGCTGGGGGGTCTTGACGATAGCGGGCACGCCCGCTGCGGCAATGACAACATCCGCGCGGGCGATCAGTCTGCCCAAGTCAGTTGAGCCCGTATGTGCCAAGGTCACAGTGGCGTTGATGGCACGACGTGTCAGCAACAGGCCCAAGGGCCGTCCGACAGTTACGCCGCGCCCGATCACGAGCACTTCCATCCCGGTCAGGGCAATGTTGTACCGTTCGAGCAGCTCGACAATGGCGCTCGGTGTGCAGGGGAGGGGTGAATCGATGGTTTCTCCGACGTTCAGTACGAGTCGGCCCAGGTTGGTTGGGTGCAGCCCGTCGGCGTCTTTGTTGGGGGCGATCTTTTCCAGGACGGCGTTCTGGTCGATGTGTGCCGGCAAGGGAAGCTGGACGATATACCCGGTGGTGGCAGGGTCCTCATTGAGCTCTAACAGGACTGCTTCGAGGTCTTCTTGTGAAATGTCGGCAGGAAGATCCCGGCGGATGGATTCGATCCCGACCTCAGCGCAATCGCGATGCTTTCCGGCTACGTAGGAGTGGCTTGCCGGGTCGTCTCCGACCAGAACGGTGCCTAGCCCGACAGCGATGCCGGCGTCTTTGAGCGCAGCGACGCATCCGGCCAGTTCTGCCTTGATGCTTGCTGCGGTTGCTTTGCCGTCGAGAAGGCGGCCCGTGCCGCGCGGGGCAACGGATGTTTCACGTTCCATCAGATTCTCTGACAATGGTCAGTCCTTTCGTGTGGCTCATAGGGCTCCGCTGTCCGGGCCCTTGAAGGGGGAGTCCGCAGCTCCCTGAGGGGAACTGCGGACTGCCTCGGGTGTCAGCCGCGCAGACGTTCACCCTTGGGGTCATAGAACGGACGGCGCGAGACGGTGGCCGGGTACAGTCGGCCTTTGCATTGGACTTCGAATGAACCGGTAAGGTCCGTTTCGGGGTCGATTGCTGCAATGCCTACCGCACGGCCAAGTGTGTGGCCGTAGCTTCCGCTGGTCATCCGGCCGACGGGGATGTTGTTGCAATAGACGGTTTCGTCGTGAACAAAGACCGGTTCGGGATCGTCGATGGCAAGATACACGGTGCGATGCTCGGGTGTGGCGGGGTCGAGTTTCAGCAGCGCCTCTTTGCCAACGAAGCCGCCGGGTTTATCCAGGGCAACGGTGAAGCGAAGACCGGCCGAGTAGGGATCGTCAATGGGGCCGATGTCGTGTCCAAGGTGCCTGAATCCCTTTTCGCTTCGGAGCGAATCGAGGGCGTGGTATCCGGCCAGACGGATGCCCAAGTCCTGGCCGGCGTCCCAGAGGGCATCGAAAATGTTCACTGCAAGATCAGCACTGGGGTACAGCTCGTAGCCGAGTTCACCTACGAAGCTGACCCGCAGGCTGTAGGCGTAGCCGTCGGCAATTTCAACGGTCCGGCCATGGGTGTATCCTTGGGCGTCGTCGGACCAGTCCTCCGGTGAAATCCGGGAAAGCAGTTCCCGGCTTTTCGGTCCCATGACTCCGATCGTGGCCAGGCCTGCTGTGCAGTCGAACACCGAGGCGGCCCGGCCCTTGGCCAGTCGCTTCAGATAGGCAAGGGTCTTTTGCTGTGTAAAGGAGGGAGTGACAACGAGAAAGCGTTCCTCTTCGAGGCGCGTGATGGTGCCGTCGAGCTCGATTCCTGCAGCGTCGTTGAGGAACAGGGTGTAGACCGCCTTGTTCACCTCAACGTCGACGTCGGCGGTAGAGGCTTGCTGGCATACAGCCAGCGCGTCAGGCCCGGCCACCTCGAATTTTGCGAAGGGGCTCAGGTCAAAGAGCACGACTCCTTCGCGGGCGGCTTTGTGTTCCTCCGCGACGCGGGAGAACCAGCCAGGGCGGCCGTAGCTATAGTCGTAGGCTGGATACGTGCCGGGGTCTCCGTACCAGTTGGCGCGTTCCCCACCGTTGACCTCGCCAAAGCATGCTCCGAGTTCGGCCAGCCTGGAGTGCAGGGGAGTGCGGCGTACGTTCCTAGCTGTGTCCATTTGAAGGTTTGGCCAGTGCATGGCATAGAGCCGACCAAGCCCTTCCTTGGTGCGGGCTTTGAGGTACCTACGGCTATTCTGGTGCCGGGAAAACCGCTGCACGTCTACGCTGGATGAATCGAAACGGGGCGTCCCTGAGATAATCCACTCTGCGAGTTCCTTGCCTACGCCGGGGGCATAAATGATGCCTTGGGAATTGAAACCGGCTGCGACATACAGATTCGATACCTCAGCGGTCTCTCCGAGGGCGAAATTTGCATCGGGGGTGAAACTCTCGGGAGCGTTGAGAAAGCGGTCATAGCCAGCTGTCGCCAGGGCGGGCACCGTGGTTTCAGCCCTCGCCCGGATGGGAGCGAAGTGGTTCCAGTTGGCGTCGAATTCGGCAAAGCCTGCTGTGGAGATATCCTCGACCGGGCGGGGTAGCCCGTCGGGTTCAAAAGCACCTACCAGCAGCCGGCCTTGTTCATGGCGCAAATAGTAGCTGCTGTCCAGGTCCCGGAATACCGGCAGCTGCGGCGCTGCTCCATCGATCTGCCCGGTCCTGACGTGTACATGCTCGGCTGCGTACAGCGGCACGTGAACGCCAGCTGTTGCGGCCAAATCCCGGGTCCACAAGCCACAGGCGAGGACCACACGATCACAGTGGACGGCGCCCTGGTCAGTGAGGACGCCAACAATCTTGTTGTTCTCACGCAGGATCTTCTCGACCGTGACACTCTCACGGATCTGGGCGCCCAACTGATGGGCAAGCTTGGCGAAGGCTATGGTGGCGTAGCCCGGGTTGATGTGTCCGTCATCCGGCAGCAGAAGCGCACCCAGGACGCCTGCGTGGCTGGCCAACGGCCACACCTCATGGAAACGGTCTTCTGTGAGCCACTCCGTGCGGACGCCTTGCTGTTCAGCTACGTCCTTGGCGTAGAGGAGTTCATCGACGCGGCCGGGCGTGCGGGCGACGCTGAGGGAACCGGACCGTTGGAAGGACACGTCAATCCCGGACATCTGCTCCAACTGGGTGTAAAACTCCAAGCCGTACTTTGAGAGCTTGGTCATTGTGGATGATCCTCGGGCGCCGGTTACGAGGCCTGCCGCGTGCCAGGAGGTGCCGCTGCCGAGAACATTGCCTTCAAGTAAGAGAATGTCGCTCTCGCCCGCAGCAGCCAGGTGGTAGGCGATGCTGCTTCCTACAATCCCACCTCCCACGATGACGGTCCGGACCCGGGGCGGAAGCGGATCGCGGGAGGTCTCGGTGAAGGCTTTGGCGCTGATGGAGCGGTCGACGAGGCGGTCCATAGGAATTCTCACTTCTGTTTGATCGGTGCACCGCGAGGGGCGCAAGGGTGATTTGTTAGTTGAAAACGACAGTGCGGTTGCCGTTCAGCAGCACCCGTTGTTCGGCATGCCATTGCACGGCACGTGCCAGGGCTAGCCGTTCAGCATCTTGTCCGGTGACTGCCAGTTGCGCCGGGCTGTAGTCATGTCCAACCCGAAGCACTTCCTGCTCGATGATGGGCCCTTCATCAAGCTCGGCGGTCACGTAATGAGCGGTGGCGCCGACCAGTTTCACGCCGCGGTCGAACGCCTGGTGATAGGGCTTGGCACCCTTGAAGCCGGGAAGAAAAGAGTGATGGATGTTGATGGCCTTGCCAGCAAGTTCGCTGCAGAGGTCATCGCTGAGGACCTGCATATAACGGGCCAGGACGGTCAGATCGACCTGATGTTCGGCGATCAAGGCAAGAAGCTTTTCTTCTGCTGCCTCTTTGGTCTCGGGTGTCACAGGGATGTGGAAGAAGGGGATACCGTGCGCTTCGGCCACGGGTTGGAGTGTTTGGTGGTTGGAAGCGATGAAAGGGAAATCGACTTTGAGTTGCCCGGACCGCCACCGGAACAGCAAGTCGTTCAGGCAATGTTCAGCCTTGGAGACAAGGAGTGCGACCCGGGGCCGGTCGGCTGCGTCGGACATGGTCCAGTTCATGCCGAACTTGTCCGCCGTCGTCTGGAAGGCCGCCTTCAGCTCACCAACGGCGACCTCGGAAGGGTAGGTAGCTTGGACGCGCATGAAGAACCGGTTGATGGACGAGTCATCGAACTGCTGGCTGGCGAGAATGTTGCAACCGTGTTCGACCAGGAAGCCTGAGACGGCGTGGACGATGCCCACGGTGTCTTGGCAGCTGAGGGAAAGAATCACTTCGCGGGTGGTGACGTGCTCCACAGTACTCCTAGAGGATTTCGGTGCGCACCTGGGCGGCCAGGAAGCGCCCTCGGGTAATTGGCAAGAGAGCATCGGATAGACAAGCCATATCCGGTAGCTGAACAGACTCGAACTTACGCGAGCAAGACCACTGCAGCGATGCTGAAAATGCCACAAAAGATCATCCTTTTCATATCAATGCCGGATCCGTCGATTTAGTGGAGGGGGTGAGCCCGTGGCAAAGAAATGTTGGAGCCATCCAGCCTCGACACACGAGCCCTTCACTCTGGGATCGTTCCCATGTCCCAGCGCCGAAGTCCCAAACCCGTGGCCTGAACCAGGTCTGCCGTAACGCACGGCTAGCCTTAGACATCCGTATGAAAAAAATCAAAGATATGTAACTTGCCACTATTGGTCTGCTGTAGGTCAGGTGGTGTTCTTGATGTAAGAAATGAGACCCAGCGCACATTCGATCAGCCGGTACACCACTAACGGCGTCGGTGCCGACCTAGAGAACACGAGCATCAGCTGATCCTGAGGAGCGTACGGGTAGGCAGCGCACACAACATGTCGAGACGCAGCCCGGCCGGCCATGCCGGCATCGACTGCATTCCCTCCGCAGCAAGGCCCGGCTTACCCCGGCCATAATTTTTGGAGCATAGAAATGACAACTGTGAATGAACAGAAAGAAATCCCTGAATCGCCGCCTGGGGAAGTGGCGACGAAACGGCTTACCGGCAATCTGACAACATCGGGGATTGTCTTCACCGTCCTGGCCTTCAATGCGCCTCTTACTGTCTTCGTGGGCCTGATACCCTTCATCATCGGCTCCGGGAATCAACTCGGAACCCCCGTCACATACTTGGCGGCGTGCGCGTTGGTGCTTTGCTTCGCTGTCGGATTCACGAGCATGGGCAGGCGCCTGTCCAATCCAGGTGCGTTCTACGCATATATCACTGCAGGACTCGGCAAACCGCTCGGACTCGGCGCATCGTTCCTGGCCCTTCTGGCTTACTTCTTTTTCCTCGCAGGCGCGTTCGCATTTGGTGGCGTATCCCTGGAGTCGTTGGTCACGGACGTGTTCTCTGGACCTGACATCCAATGGTGGGTGTACACCTTCGTCTTGATCGCCATCGTCGGAGTGCTCGGTTACGTCGAAATCTCCCTCTCGGCCAAAATATTGACCGTCTTCATGATCTTCGAAGTTGTCATCATCGTTGCCTTCGACGTGGCTTCGTTCGTCAATGGCGGCCCCGAGGGTGTGAGCGCCGCGCCTTTCCTGCTGTCGAACATTTTCTCCGGAAACGTGGGCCTGGCTGCTCTGCTGGGCGTCATGTGTTACGCCGGTTTTGAGGCTACGGCAGTCTTCCGCGAAGAGGCGCGCAATCCAGAACGTACGATTCCGCGGGCAACTTACATCTCCATCTTGTCCATGGGATCCATGTATGCGATCAGTGCCTGGGCCCTTATCACCGGAGTGGGGGCAAGCAGCGTCGTTGCCGCATCTGCAGAAGACCCGAGCGGAACCGCCACCGGGGCTGTCGCACTTTACCTTGGCAAGATCGCCTTCGATGTCGTCCTGGCCCTGGTTTGCACCAGCATTTTCGCGGCCATGATTGCCACGCACAATATCAGTGCCAGGTACATGTACTCCCTGAGCATGGACCACGTATTCCATGCATCCCTACGGAGGATCCACGTGAAGCATGGTTCCCCCCATGTGGCCTCACTTGCCACGAGTCTTGTCGCTCTGGTCTTCATCGCGGTACTGGCAATTGCCGGAGTAGATGGAACGTCCTTGTTCGGCATTCTCGAAGGGATCGCTGCTTATCCGCTGATCCTCCTGATGCTTCTCACCAGCGTTGCTGTCATCGTCTACTTCCGCCGGAATCCGCAGTATCAGGTGGGGGTATGGAGGAGCTTGCTGGCCCCAGGTCTGGCCGCTATCGGGTTTGCCGTGGTGGCCGTGATCGGCACGCAGAACATAGCCCTTTTGATCGGGGGCAATGAGGTCCTGGCCGGCATACTTCTGACGTTGTTCTATGGTTCGCTCATAGCAGGTATCGCTCTCGCTCTGATCTATCGCAGAAAGAACCCCGGGGTCTACGCCCGAATCGGCCGGCAGGGAGCCTAACCCGGCCAGCTGCCCCTCGAGGCCTCTCAAATCAACGAACACCTCCCGCTGAAGGGCCAGTGTCGACGCGCAAGCGTTTGCCTGGCCCTCAGTCATGCGCAGGTACAAGAAATCAGCCAACCAGACGTGCCCAAGAAGGCTCCTGTCACGGATGCGGCCCTAATAGAAGCGCGTGTCGATACTCGTCCCGCTTTTCCACATCGGCATCAAGGGCCAAAGTTGTCACATCGTATGACCGCGCCTCACTGAGTACGGTGGGTCAGAAAGCCACCGTGGACCCAACTGCGAAGAACTTGGTACACATGCCGGATATGGCACTGAAATTCTTGCAAACGTACTATTCGAAGGGTCCTCGCCTAGGCGTAAGGTGAATCACATTGAGAGCTACTGAAGGAGATCACTGTTGGATGGGTGTGGGCCACGCTGGTTCCTTGGCCCTGCCCCGCGAGAGATCGAACTCGGCGTGCGGAAACACGTGAAGTTCGGTCATAGATAGATCAGTCTATGTGTACCTGTTTCGCGAAGATGCAGCGAACTACTAGCCAGCACGCCGCTGCAGCAAGGCTGTCGCAGATCGGCCAAACGGCAGACGGACTTAACTATGAGTGTTTGCCAACTATGAACCCAAAAGTTGAGGCCATCTGTGGTCTCAAAACCACCAGCCGGAACCCCGCCAGGCTGCCACGTCCGATCAACAATCGCCGTGAACAGTGTGTTGACGGGCTGGCTCGTCGCTGAAGTAAGAACAAAGAGGAGATGACCAAAATGGAGTCATTTGATGTCGTTGTCGTTGGATGTGGATTCGCTGGTGCAATCGCAGCCCGCGAATCAAGGGCTGACGGGAAGTCCGTGCTTGTGCTCGAAGGCCGCGAACGCCTCGGCGGACGCACCTGGTACAGGAAGTTCCAGGGAACAGACCAGGGAGTTGAAATCGGCGGCACCTGGATTGCCCCCGACCAGCAGAAGTTCGTACAGGCGGAGCTGGAACGCTATAAGGTCCAGACGTTCCAAAGCCCCGTGGCATCAAACTTTGGCTGGGGCCTCAACGGTGAGATGCTGAACACAGCCTTCCCCATCCCAGCCGACGAATGGGCCGCGCTGGAGCACGCCATCGTGCAGATCGACAAGGACGCAGACCGCATCCGCTTTTATGAAGCACCCCTTGGGCAACCAGGTTTGGAAGACCTGGACATACCGTACTCGGCTTACGTTGATGCCCTCAACGTCCCGGCCAAGACACGCGACTTCCTTCTGGCTTGGCCCACCTTCTACTTCGGCGCCTACCCTCAAGAGCTCTCCGCCCTTCACGTCATCTCCTGGGTGAGCGGCTTCGGAAGCTCCGTGGGCTGGTACACCCTGCTGACTGACAAATTCGTCGGGGGAACGAAGAGTCTTATCGAACACATCCTCGCCGAAGCTGAAACCGAGGTGCGCTACAACACGGTTGTGGCATCGATCGCGGATGAGGGTACGCAGGTACGAGTCGTCACCCGGGACGGCCAGACGATCCTCGCCAGGTCCATCATCGTAACCGCCCCCCTCAACACCTGGGAACGAATCAACTTCGTCCCCGAACTCCCCCACGCGCACCGTGCCATGGCCACCGAAAAGCAAGCAGGACAGTCCGTGAAAGTCTGGGCACTTGTGCCCAAGTTGGAAAGGGACTTCTACGGCATCGGCATCGACACCACATTCAAATGGATTGCATCGGAATACACAACCGATGACGGGACCTACCTTTGCTGCTTCGCCAGCGCCGAAGCTGACATTGATGCAACGGACCTGGACGCCGTTACCAATGCCGTACGCCAATTCCTCCCCGAAGCAACCGTCCTCGCGGTGGACTCGCACGACTGGAACAAAGACGAATTCTCTTTGGGAACGTGGATGGCGTACCGGCCAGGCCAAGTCATGAAGTACTCCAACCATCTTCAAGTACCCCACGGGCGCATTCACTTCGCCAATTCAGACTTGGCCTCCGGCTGGGCCGGGTGGATTGACGGTGCAATAGAATCCGCATTCACGGCAGCAAATGCGTCGAACCTCATGCTGGCCTCCGAGCGCATGCACATTCCCAATCCTCCGAAGCAGGCGAAAGTACCAACCCCGTAGGGCAGACCAGTGACGGGAATGCCAGCACTAGCCCTCTTCCGCTGCGGCTCCCATTGGAAAGAGTACCCGGATCGTATCTCGACAGGTCCGGGCGCTCTTCCCCGGCTGGCATCCTGCACTGCGAAGTCGTTAGCTCCCCCGCAAAGCCATGTGCAGGCTGAACTGGACCACTTACGGTTTCGTGCGGCGAGTGTTTCAAGCCAACATTCGCCCCACCAACCATCGCCAAGGCGCTCCACGCCGTAGCGACAATTAGCACTACTGACGGTCACCGAATGCAGGGATGACTTAGAGAGAACTCATCCCATTTTACAAATATTCTGCGATTCTTAGCCATTAGGCCGCACGAAGCTCCCGAGGAAGTCGATGTGGTCGACGTCGAGACCAGCCGGTCCAGCGCGGTCGAACGAGCGCGGCAACGATGGTGGTCCGGAAGGCTGAACAACCCGGCCATTGGGCGGCAGGATCGTCCCGGACGCCGTCATCGACCACTGCTATCTGACAGGGGCGGAGTCCGACCGCGCCGCCAACGCGCTGAAACTCGCCCAACTGACCGCTGAGGCCGCCGGGCGCGGGACCCTGCGGCGGTTCGACGTCGATCAGGCCACCGGCGAAGTGCACTCCAGTACCGTCACCAACTTCGAATAGAACAGTCACGGTGCCGGCGCTGGCGTCAGAATCGAACTGAATTCGGTTTCCCGGACGGCCGCTCATCATCTTCTTCCATCTCATCCCGACAGTCGAATGGTAAGAAAATGAGATGGAGCAGGGCCCGCGAACAGGGAAGTAGCCCAAAGAACACGGACTTGATGAGTCCACTTCGAGCCGCTCGGTAGGCATGCACACATCCTGACTGGTCGGACCCCTGATAAATATGAGAGTCTCGCCGCTAGCCAAGTCCGCCCCACGTCAGACCACCTTGACGTCAGTTTGGGGTGTAAATAACCAAGGCGGGGGCTTCTGGCCAAGACGCTTCCTCTGATACTTATGCTTTGGCCGCGGCACGGGACTGTGTGCATAGCGCGGGGCTGAAGCTCGGAGAGTCCGGAGAACCGTCGTCGCACCTCTCCAACCTGCGCGTTACCAGGGTGAGCCCCGGCGGGAGTCCTACCCGGGCCGGAGAGCGTCATTGGATGGCGGCGGACGGATTCCAATTTCCTGGCCACGGCGTGGGTTCCCAGCGTCGACTAGACCCTAGCTCCCATTTCGCTGCCGGCCGACTCGACTGAAGGCTTACTACTACGAGGGGATGAGATTTCCCGGGCGCCGTCACCCCTTGGATGCTCTACCGCTGTGCAGGAAGGACACTCGTTGTGGTGCGTTAGTGCGACCACGCACCACAACGGGTGTCACCGGGCGGCCGGTGCACAATCAGCTGCCGCGTCCATTTTCGGACTACAGTTGCAAGTCGCTGGTGTTGGAGGGTTTGCCGACATGCTGCTTGGGTAGTTTGCCGAGCGGGTACTTGAGTGGTTCCGTCTTCTCGACGTAGTTCCGCAGGGCATCACGAACGGCGAAGTACGCCGGCTTGGGGTTGTAGTTCTCGTCGAACAGGCACGGTTTCGCTCCCGGGAGCCATGTGTAGAGGTGCTTGTCCGTGAAGCCCCAGACGCTGATTTCCTTGATGCCGGCGTTGAGCGCCTCAGTGACGATGTTGCCGTAGATCTTTGCTTGGGAGACGGGGTCGTATGTGTGCACGTCCAGTTCCGCGATGGAGACTTCGAGTCCCAGCCCGTGGAAGAAGTTGGTCATCTCGGTGATGGCTCCGGGCGGAGGCCCCTGGAGTGTTTCGTGCATCTGCAAGGCCACGCCGTTGATCGGCACCCCGTCGGCAACGAGACCGGAAACGAGGTCGTACAGTTCCTGCCGCTTCCCTGGGAGTGATTCCACAAGGTTTTCGTTCAGGAACAGCTTGGCCTTCGGGTCCGCATCATGGGCGATCCGGAACGCGTCTGCGATGTAGCCTGGGCCGAGGGCGTTGTAGAAGTCGTTGTGCTGAAGGCCCCCACCCATCGTCTCCAGCGCCTCGGTTACGACGTCCCAGCGGTCCATCTTGTTCTTGTAGCGCTTCATGATCGTATTGAAGTGATTGACCATGGCGGCGCGGAACGCGACAGGGTCATTGACCTTAGATACAAGGTAATCGGGGTTGCAGCAACCCGAGATCAGGCCGTGGCCCTTGACCTGCATGTCGTTCGCTTTACCGAAGGCTGCCAGTCGGTCCAGGCCCTCGAAGTCGAAGATGCCCTCTTGCGGCTCAACGAATTGCCACTTCAGGTCGTTCTCGGGGGACAGGCTGTTGAACTGCTCGGCCAGCACCTCCGCGAACTGAGGTTCTGCCAGGTAGTTCGAGGGCCGGCCATCGGCCGTTGATGTCATGCCCTTGATTGAACCGGATCCGATGATGAGGCCAGCCTTCACGGCCTCCTCCCGGAGCGAGCCTATGCCACCCTCGGCCCCCACTGCGGGAAGCGCGTCTGAGGTTGGGCTTGGCGTCGTCGTGGCGGTTGCAGCCTGGCTGGCGAATGCCGACATCGTCAGGCCAAGACTGACCGTGGCGAGCATGGCTAGAGTTTTTCGCGTCTTCATTGGGGCGAATTCCTTCGAGTAAGTGACTGCCAACAGCGCGTTCGGCCGCAAGGTGACTGCTCGAAATACGAGCCAGCTTCCGGTGCGCTGGGATGGTTTCTGACCCCGGGTGGGGGCAGCCGTGCTATTCCGCCGCGGCCCGGTAAGGCGGCGGCACCGAGTTCTGCTTCGGTGGTGAAAAGGTAACCCGAAATTGTGACGGGTGCAACAATTTCTTTTGTTTGCTTGCCTGCGCACGTTGATTTGAAGCGCTGAAGACATGCGTGGGGTTCTTGCGCAAGGCGCGGGGGTCAGGGGGCCCGATCCGGAGGAAGAGGCCCCTGATCTGCCTCCCGAGGTTCAGCGCGGAACCTGTGAACCCGCCATTGTCTGTGTCGTCGGGGTCGGCGCAGCCGTGTTCCGGACGTGCTTTCCGGGTATGCCGATTGCCTTGGGGTCTATCTGCTGGCGTCGTCGTGTCGCTGGCGGATCAACCCGAAGGGGACAGCGGGATGAGCACGCACGATATATCTGCCCGTCTCGATCCGTGTCACGAGGATCCCTATCCGGTGCTTGCGTGCGGCCTTCTGCACGACGGATATCGCCTCTTCCAGAGCGTTATCCACCTCAGAGGCGTCCTTGACCTGTACCTCCAGCATGCCGGGCTGTTCCAGCTCTCCGGTCGTGATTTCCATGTGTTCCTTTCACCGCATCGAGTGCGGCGGTGCGAGGCGAAGCGAGGGGCGCTACGGCGGACGTGGGCCAAGCTTGATGCAGCATCCAGCGGTTTGCAGGGGAGCCGGGGTCAAGAGCCCTTGGACTGGTGGGGCGTCGGGGTGAACGGGTGGGTGGCCCCGAGGGAGCTGTTTACAGAGGTGCTTTGTGTCCGGCCGGGTAAAGACATTTATCGGCTGCGAGGCCAGTGTCCGGAGCGACGGTCCGGACGTCGTTCATTGCCATTGGCAGTGCGATTGGCAGCCGTCCGACTGGTGTGATTTCGCCACTGAGGACCCGCGATAATGCAGAATCGGATACTCCAAAACTGGCCGTGAGCGCGGATGTGATCGTTGAGATCGGGGTAAGGATGGCGCCACGGTCAAGGGCGACATCCACGATCAGGGGTATGCGGGAGGATATCGCGTTCAATCGGTAGATGAGGCCGGGCCGGAATTCGAGCCCTCCCTGGTGAAAAAATGATTCGAGGAAAAGGTCGTCTCTGGCGTCGAATGGTGCAGTGATTCTGATAATTGCTAGATCTGCTTCCTCCGGCGTGGGGACGATAGTTCCGAGCGTGCCGGCTATGGCGGGATCGATTCCCTCTATGTAGAGACGTTGGCCCGGTGCAACGGGAAGGGTCGGTTCAGTTCCGTGGAGCTTGTTCTCGAGGACACAAACGGAGCGTGATTGCGCCAGCTCGCCCGCGGCACGGTGTTGCGGGCTGCCAACGACGCGGGCCGCTGTATCTTCGTCGACGAAGGGGTTGTCGAAAAGCCCGAGCCGGAACTTCACCAGCAGCAGTCGTCGAGCCGAAGCGTCGATCCGGGATTCCGCTACGAGACCTTCATCGACCAGGCTGCGGAGAATTTCGACGCATTCTTCGCCGCCGAACTGGTCCGCTCCTGCTTCAAGGATTTTCAACATGCGGCCCCGGGCGTCGAGGTGTTCTACTCCCCAGGCCCGGGCGGGTAGGACCTGGTCGCCAATAACGTTGTCGTTGACGAGTTCCCAGTCCGTCACAATGACACCTTCAAAGCCGAGGTCCTCGCGCAGGAGTTCCTGAAGTATCTGGCGGTTGTAGCCGAAACCTACTTCTTCCGCCGGTTGCCCGTTTATTTCAAGACCCACCGGCATCCCGTAGTACGGCATGATTGCCGCGGTGTCATGCTCGATGGCAGTCCTAAAAGGTGCCAGATGGTCTTCGAATCGGCCGCCCGGGTACACCTGTTCGCGGCCGTAGGGGAAGTGGGCGTCCTCGCCGTCCTTTTGCGGTCCCCCGCCCGGGAAGTGTTTAGTCGTGCAGGACACGCTGCCGGGACCGAGCGTGGCGCCTTGGAAGCCATCCAGGTAGGCGGCCGTATGGACTATGACCCGATCGAGGCGGGAACCGAAAGTTTGCAGTTGGCGCCCCCATCGGGGCTCGGTGGCTAAGTCGATTTGCGGGTGAAGCGCAGCACGGATTCCGACCGCAGTGTATTCGGCGCGGGCGATCTCGGCGAACTGGCGGGTGGTTTCAGGTTCATCGATCGCGGCCAGGCCCAGCCCTTCCGGCCATTGCGAAAACGGGCCTGCGGAAAATCCGACGCCGACGTTTTCGGCGAATGCGTGGCGAGGGTCCGTGGAGATTGTGACGGGAATTCCGTGAGGCGTTTGAGCTGCGAGTTTTTGCAGGGCGTTGTTCCACCGGGCGGCTTCGCGTGCGTCGTCGAGTCCGTGGACATTGAAGTGGGTCATCTTCTTCGCCAGAACCACTACCGAGGTTGGTGATTTGCTGATGTGCCCGGCTGTCTCCAGCAAGGAGCCGCCTGGTTCTGATTCGATGACGGTCTGAAACAAGAGGCCGATTTTTTCGTCTAACGAGAGCCGGTTGAGAAGGTCTTCGGTGCGCTCTTCGGGTGTTCTCCGCGGGTCCTCAAAGGGGTCCATGATCCCGTTCCCGTTCAGGTCGCGGTACTGGATTCCGTCAGGTGTTGTTGCCAGATTTAAGTGGGTCATGTGGATCCTCTCCTGGATGGGCGGTTTGATTCTTCGTTTCGGCGAAGACGCGCCGAACCCCGAGATCGGAGCGAGTTAGTGCGCTTTTAGTGAGAAGGCGAGGGCACGTCCGGCAGTGTCTTTGCCGTAGTGATCGTGGAAATGGACTTCACTACCCGTCCCGCAGCGAACTCACCACTACCCCTGCGAGCCGTGCGGGCGATCCACACGCACGCTGCCCGGTTCCGGCCCGCTCATGGAAGGATCTCCTCGTTGAGGGGTCACGATGTCGTCGCGACAGCACAAGCGACATCGCCCACCTTACGACGAAATTGGAACGACTGTTACATTTTTCGGAGTTATGGTTCCGCTAAGGCCGCACTAACCACCCGGCACTGGAGCGGGGTAAAGAAGGATCGGGCAGGTTACCGGGCGGCAGGTCGGTCCGGAACGCCGGGGAGATCCTTCACCGATTCCGGAAGGGCCCATTCAAAGAACGCCCTCATGGATCTGGTCATGTCGGCGGTCGGGTCGATGAGCCATTGCAGCTGTATGCCGTCCCACGTGCCAATGAGCAGGCGGCTGAGGGTGTGTGGGTCCCGGGCCGGGTTGATTCTGCCTGCGGCCTGGTCGTAGGCGAAGGCGGCCGAAAGCTCTTCCGTTTTGCGCCGGTAACGGGCGACAAACCAATCATGCGCAGGGTGCGTGGGGGTGGAGGATTCCGCTGCCAGAATAGCGAAGAGGCGCAGCAGTTCAGGCCGCTCGATGCTTGACTCCACCCGCTCCAATGTGGCGGACGCGACCCCCCGCTCCGCGCAAACGGCATCGAAGTCGAACTCCTCGTTCCCAGAAGTGGTCCTGTCGGCCCGCTCGAGCACGGCCTCGAGAAGCTCGTACTTGGACCCAAAATGGTGGACGATGCTGGTAAGGCTCAGGTTGAGGGCACGTGCGATGTCCCGCAATGAACCGCCATGGTAGCCGTTCGTGGCGAACACAGTGGCGGCGGCATCGAGGATGTCACTCGATCGCTGCGCCGACTTCGCATACGGGCCCCTGGCACCGGGACTCTTCTGTTCACTCATGCTAGTGACCTTACTAACTATCGCCGGCGCCTTGGACAACACCGGTCCTTTGAAACTTCTTAAACAAAATTGTAGCAACTGTTCCGTTTTCGTGTAATGATGATCACGATCACCAAGGCGACCCGGTTCCGGGCGCCCCATGTCACAAGGAGGTAGACATGCCCAAACCAGCAGCAACATTCAAGCGGCGTACCTTTGTCGCAGGCTCGTTCATTGCAGCAACAGCCCTACTTGCCGGGTGCACCGCCGGCGGCGGTGGCGCCAGCAGCCAGTCGGGGGAGACCACTTTGACCGTCATGGTCGGAGCCAAGGATCTCAGCGCGGAACAGGTTGCCGAGTTCGAGAAGAACAACCCTGGCATCAAGATCAACCAGGTTCTGTTCGATGCGACCCGACTGAACACCATGCTTGCTTCGGGCAACCCGCCCGACATTACTGTCGGCGCCGCCGTCGGCAGCGCCAACTTCAACGCGCGGGGATTGGCTACGGACCTCACCCCATACCTGAAGAAGAGTGAGGTGCTTAAGGAAGACGACCTTCAGCCCGTCAACAACAGCTTCCGCTGGAACGGCACCAAGAGCGGCGAAGGTCCCCTCTACGGCATCGTCAAAGACTGGAGCCAGGACTCGACACTCTGGTACAACACCGCCCTTTTCGACAAAGCCGGCGTCCCCTACCTGAGTGACACCGAGGCAACCAGCTACGACAACCTCCTGGACATCGCCAAAAAGCTCACTGTCACCGAGGGCACAACAACGAGGACCTTCGGACTGGGCGTCGAATGGGACTGGTCCCTCTCCCAGCCCATGTCGGCGATGGTAATGCAGCAAGGTGGGCAGCTGTACAACGAGGACCTGACCAAAATCGACTTTACCTCGGCTGCCGCCAAGCGCGCCTTCCAGTGGTACGTCGATTTCGGGAAATCAGGGGTGGGCCCGACGTCCCTGAACCCGCTTCCGGACGGCTCTGACTACTCGACCTTCGCCGCACAGCGCATGGCGATCAGTCAGGATGGCTATTGGTATGGCGGCAACTTCGCCGCCCCCGATGCGCTGCAGACTGTCCGGATGGCTCCTTCACCTGTAATGGGGGACACGCGCGTCGCGCCGACGTTCTCCGGGCAGGGTTGGTGGATCCCGGAGAAGGCGAAGAACAAGGATGCAGCTTTCAAGCTCATGGAGTATTACATGGCCGGCACGCCGGCCAAGGAGCGTGCCGCGAGTGGTTGGGGCCTTCCGGGGCTGAAGTCGCTGAGCGATAAGTTGCCGCAGGATCTTCCATTCCAGAAGCAGGCGTACCAGGTCGCGCAGAACGAACTGCAGTATGCGAAGCCCCTGCCCGATTCGCCCTACATCTCCGTGGACCTGATGCAGAGCACGTTCAAGACGTACCTCGAGAAAGCCATCAAGGGTGAAATGAGCGTTGATCAGGCATGCGCGGCGCTCACGGATGAATTGAACAAAGCCCTCGCGCAGGGCAAGAAGCAGATTGGTTAACTAGTTATGGCACGCAAGTGGTCCCGCTACCCCAAGAAAGCGTTCTACGCATTCGTCGGGCCCTGGGTAATAGGTTTCGTGCTGCTGACGGCGTTGCCCATGGTGTTCGGGTTGCTTGTGAGCCTCACCAACTTCGACGGCAGCTCTCCCCGCTTCAAGTGGGTTGGCCTGGATAACTACGTCGAACTGTTTACTGACGGCGAGGCGTGGATGGCGCTGCTGAGGACGTTGCTTTTCACTGCCATCGTTGTCCCGCTGACCATCGGCGGATCTCTTGGCCTGGCGATGATCATCAACCGGCGGCTGAGGGCATTGGGACTGTGGAGGACGCTGTTCTTCCTGCCCTCAGTCGTCCCGGTTGTAGCCATGGCAATCATGTGGAAGCTTGTCTTCAACAGGGATTCAGGAATCCTCAACGCCATCCTGGGGGTCGTCGGCATCCAGCCGATCGCGTGGCTTCTGGACCCTACCGCCTTCTACGCTCTGGTGATCCTGATGCTCTGGGGTCTGGGCGCAGGCATGATCATCATGCTCGCCGCTCTTCAGGGCGTTCCGGCCGAGCTCGAGGAAGCGGCCACCATCGACGGCGCGGGACGATGGTCTGTCTTCCGGCACGTGACAGTACCGATGATTTCGCCCATCCTCTTCTTCCAGGTGATCACGGGCGTAATTGCGGCGTTGCAGGTCTTCATCCAGCCCCTGCTCCTGACCAGCTCGGCCGGGATCTCGAAGGTCAGTGGGGTGCCGGACAGCAACAACCTGTACATGGTGCAGGTGTACAAGGAGTTCTTCCTCAGCAACCGTTTCGGCTACGGATCGGCAATGCTGTGGATATTCTTCCTCATCATCCTCGGTCTGACGTTGCTCTTCCTGCGCTCGAGCCAGTCATGGGTGTACTACGAAGTCGACACGGAAGCCGAGAAAGAAGGAGCAACCAGATGACCACGACCGAGCGTGAAACACCCGCCGGGCTGGCACCCGAGGCCAAACATATCCGGAAAGCCGAAAAGGTCCGGAAGGACAAGCGGCCCCCGGCGATCCTCTACATTTTGATCCTGCTCCTGTCGGTGTTCTTTATCGGCCCATTCCTGTGGCTGATACTTGCGGCGCTGAAGACACCCGCTGAATGGGCCTCGTTTCCGATCCAGGTCCTGCCTGATAAGGCGCAATGGAACAACTTTGTCGACGCCGTTACCCAAATGGACTTTCTGGCCTACACGGCCAACTCTTTATTCCTCGCGACAACGTATTCGGTGCTGATCACCATATCGAGCGCTACGGTCGGCTTCGGTTTCGCCCGGCTAAGGGCCCCCGGGAAAAAGGCCCTGTTCCTGGTTCTGCTCTCAACCATGATGATCCCGCAGATTCTGACGCTGCTGCCAACGTACGTTCTCTTCTCGCAAATCGGGCTGGTGAACACCTACTGGCCCTGGATTTTGTGGGGGCTGGCCGCATCACCGTATATGGTGTTCCTCTTCCGCCAGTTCTTCTCGTCGCTCCCGCGCGAACTCGAAGACGCGGCAATTATGGATGGTGCCGGCTGGCTGAGAATCTTCGTCCAGATCTTCCTTCCCCTCTCCCGCCCGGTGCTGATCACTTCGTTCCTCCTGTCGTTCACGTGGACCTGGGGCGATTACATTGGACCCGCACTGTTGTTGGACACGGACCACACGACCCTCGCGGTGGCCATCACCGCGTGGTATCAGGACCCTAACGGAAACACCATTCCCACCGTGCAGGCCGCTGCTGCCGTGCTGTACATCCTGCCCGTCCTGTCGATTTTCTTCTTCGCCCAGCGCTACTTCGTCCGCTCCACCGTCTCCTCCGGAGTCAAGGGCTGAAGTCCGGGCCAAGTAGATACGTCGGCGGCCGGTAGCGACTCCTCCCCGACGTTGGCAACCGGCCCGGCCGCCACACCACGACAGCAGATGCCTCGGGCTGATCACCGTCCAAGCGAGAGGCCACCTCGGTGAGCCACACAGCAAGAAACTTTAGGAGCAAAAAGTGGAGGAAGCGCGCTTACGGGCCGTCGATCTGATCAAACGAATGACAATCTCCGAGAAGGTCGCACAACTATCTTCGCTGGTGCCGACGATGCTGTTCGACGCAGATGGCATTCGCCCCGGAATCGCCGCCACCAAGCTCGGTGATGGGATCGGGTACGTGGAACCCCATATGGGGGGATTCCCGCGGACTGCTGCCGAGGTCGCGCGGCTCAATAATGAGGTTCAGCGATACCTGGTAGAGAATACCCGTCTGGGGATTCCCGCCATCATGCACGTCGAGGCACTGAATGGTGTCAACGCACCGTCATTTACCTCGTTCCCCACAGGGATCGGCCTTGCGGCGACGTGGGATCCAGAAGGGGTCGGTGAGATGGCCGCCCTGACACGCCGGCAGATGCGCTCGGTTGGTTTCCACCACGCGCTTTCGCCGGTCCTTGACGTTGCAAGAGATGCAAGGTGGGGGCGAGTACACGAGACGTATGGCGAGGATCCCCACCTCGTGAGCGCTTTTGGAGTCTCGTTCATCCGCAACCTGCGTGGAGCGTCACTGAAGGATGGGGTGATTGCCACTGGCAAGCATTTCCTTGGTTACGCGATGAGTGACGCAGGGCTAAACATGGCGTCCGTGACCCTAGGCGAGCGAGAGCTCCGGGAGGTTTATGCGCGTCCGTTCGCTGCCGCCATCACACTGGCCGGCCTGGATTCGGTCATGAATTCCCTCTCCGATTGGGATGGCGTGCCCGCTGCGGCTGACCCGCGGATATTCCGCCACCTGTTGCGGGACGAACTGGGCTTCGAGGGGACAGTGGTCTCCGACTGGGGATCAATCGAGAACCTGGTCGTCCACCACCGGGCCGCGAGCAATGCGCGCGAAGCAGCGGTGCTGGGACTTCGCGCTGGCATTGACGTAGAGTTACCGGCTCCCTTCGGGTACGGGGAAGCCCTTATCTCCGCCATCCAGGACGGGGAGATCAGTGAGGCACTTGTAGATGAGGCGGTCTTGCGGGTCCTCACTCACAAGTTCGAGCTCGGCCTGTTCGAGAATCCGTATGTGTCCACCGATCAGGTCACGGTGATGTCAATTGCCAAGGAGGGCCGCGAGCTCTCGTCGCGGCTGGCGCACGAGTCGGTCACGCTGTTAAAGAACGACGGTGTCCTGCCCGTCGGCAATGCACAACGCATAGCCATCATTGGTCCTCACGCCGATGCGGTGGGTACCGCATTTGCACCATATACGTTTCCCGCATTCATCGCCCTGACCCGCGCTCTGCGCAGCGGAGTAGCCAGCTCCATGGTCGGAGTGGATGAAAGTACATTCCAGCCCGATAACTCCTACGTTGAAGGCGAGATCGGCGACCTCCTGGCAATGGGCGAGGACGAATACGCACAAGCCCAGTACGACGCCGTGTCGCTCAGCGAGGCCCTGCGGACCGCACTGCCGAACGCGACGATAGCGGTATCCGAAGGTTGCGATGTTGACGGCGGCATCGACAAAATCCCAGCCGCGGTTGACGCGGCACGCGGCGCGGACGTCATCATCCTGGCACTCGGCGGACTGGCCCGCTGGTTCTTCGCCGAGCGAACCGAAGGCGAAGGCGCAGACACCTCCGATCTGCGACTTCCCGAATCACAGCGCAAACTCGTCGATGCGCTCCACGCCCTGGACACACCGATGGTGGGCGTCCTCTTCTCAGGCAGGCCCCTCGCGTTGGGCGACATCGAACCAAAGCTGAACGGGCTCGTGCTCGGATACTTTGGCTCCGAATTCGGCACACGTGCCGTCGCGGACGTTCTCACCGGCGCCAGCGAGCCGCAAGGACGACTCCCGTATACCATGCCGCGATCAAGCGGTCAGGTACCAATCCACTCCAGCCAACGATTCGGCAGCGGCTACCGCCGCCGCGAAGGCGACGACCATGGCGGATATGTCGATGAGGCCGCCACACCACTGTTTCCGTTCGGGCACGGTCTTACCTACACCTCCTTCACGTACTCAGCACTGGCCCTCAGCACGCCATCAGTCGCCACGGACGGAGAGGTCGAGGTGACGGTCACGGTGACCAACAGCGGCAACCGCACCGGCACCGAAGTGGTCCAGCTGTACGTCGAGGACGAAGCACTCGGAATCTCACGACCTGCGCTTCAACTTGCCGGCTTCCAGCGCATCACGCTGGAGCCTGGCCAGGAAGCAACACTGGTCTTCACCCTGCAGCTGGCGCTCCTGGCCTACCTCTCGCTTGAAGGCAGGTGGATCGTTGAGCCAGGCCCAATGTCCATTTCAGTCGGCGCGTCTTCGGACGACCGCCCACTGCGCACTCTGCTGGACGTTACCGGCGGAACTGCGGACGTGACGGACAGCAGGGCATACCTGACTGAATCGAAGTCTCTGACCCTCACCGCGGATTTGCCATGAACCAGCCGCTGCATCGGAACCAACGCGGTCACACCACCGACGCGAAAGGACTGACCATGTACCACGGTCTCCTCGATACCGGACACATCGATTTACCGCCCTCGTTCATTCTTGGCGCCGCGACCGCCGCCTACCAGATTGAGGGCGGCGCAACCGAAGGGGGACGGGGCCCCTCCATTTGGGATACCTTTAGCCACACTCCAGGGAAGACCGAAGGGGGCGCCACGGGAGACGTCGCCGCCGACCACTACCACCGTGTCGAGGAGGATCTCGGGTTGATGGAGGCCCTGAACCTAACCGCTTACCGGTTTTCGATCTCGTGGTCCCGTGTCATGCCGACCGGTGAGGGCGAGGTGAACGCTGAGGGCCTACAGTTCTATTCACGCCTCGTTGACAGTCTGCTGGCGCGCGGAATCCAACCGGTCGTAACGCTCAACCACTGGGACCTTCCACAAGCGCTGGAAGACAAGTACGGCGGCTGGCGCGAACGCGAGACCGCCTTCGCCTTCGAAAAGTACGCAGAGATCATGGGCGCTGCTCTCGGTGACCGCGTCTATATCTGGTCGACCCACAACGAGCCTTGGAACAACTCCTTCTCCGGATACGGCAGTGGAGCGTTTGCACCCGGTGGAACAAGCCATGAAGATGCGCTCATCGCAGCGCACCACCTCAACCTTTCGCATGGACTTGCCGTCAAAGCGCTCCGGCGAACCATCACCCGGATCGACGCGCGAATCTCTGTGGCGCTGAACATCTTCCGCGTAGCCGCTGAAACCCCGGAAGACGCAGAAGCTGCGCGCCTGTTCGACGCGGTGGCGAACCGCGTCTTCACCGGGCCCATGCTGAACGGGCAGTACCCTGCCGACCTTCTCGCCGACACACGGAAATTCACGGACTGGAGTTTCGTCCTTCCCGGGGATTTGGAAACCAGTCATCAACCGATCGATCTCCTGGGCGTGAACTATTACGAAGTCATGCATGTGCGCCTGAACCCCGCCTATGACCCGGAAACCGAAAAAGACGGCGGCACCGCCTTCCCGGGCTCGGAAAGAATTGAGTTCCTTCGACGAGGAGACCTCGAGCGGACCGGGATGGACTGGGGGATTGAACCCCAAGGCCTCGAAGACCACCTCGTGGCACTTTCTGCTCAACATCCTGGTTTGCCGATCATGGTGATGGAAAACGGAGCAGCTTTTCCCGACACCGTCACCTCGCTGAATGGCAACAACGTTGTCCTAGATTTTGACCGTACCCGCTTCCTCATCGAACACGTCACGGCAACTGACCGCGCCCGCCACCGCGGGGCCAACGTTGTTGGCTACCTGGTCTGGTCACTCCTGGACAACTTCGAGTGGGCCGCCGGATACGGACCGCGATTCGGCATCATTCACGTCGATTACGACACCCTCCAGCGGACCCCGAAACTCAGCTCCCACTGGTTCTCTCAACTCTGCGCATCAAAAACCATCCCAACCCTGCGCGAGTTCTCACTCGACAGCAGGCCCGATCAGAGCCGGGCGCCTACTACTCACACAGAGGACGCCCTCGTGGCCAACCTGAGTAAGGATTAGGAATGCCGTGATCTTCCACGGCGTGGATTACAACCCCGATGTGGCGTATGTCCTCCTGCACGAGGACATACGCCACATGCAGCAAACCGAAGTCACCATGGCCACGGTCGGCTTGTTCTCCTGGGCACAGATTCAACCGAAGCCGGGCGTTTGGGATTTCACCTGACGCGACACCGTGCTCGGCCGACACAATGTTGACGGCGTCTGGATGCCCCTGGCCACCACCGCGAAATCCCCGCCGGTGGATGGAACCGCAAGCTCCGGGCGCCTCTTCCTGAAGTATTTGGACCCCCACCTGGTCAAAAGGAGAACAACATGGACGTTACCGACAAGGTCTTCGTCGTCACGGGAGGCGGCAAAGGCATGGGCCGACAGGTCGTGCTGGAGCTGTCGCATTGCAACTCCTGCACACCGGATTCTTCAAAGACATCGCCCTCATCATGTCGGGCGTGCTCATCTCGGTCGTGCCGTTGCTGGTGCTGTTCTTCATCCCCGGCAAGCAACTCGTCGCTTGCGTTATGCACGGAGCCGTCAAGGGATGGGGCAGCAATCCGCACATCAAAAGACTGAAAGAACGCCCCGTAACAGCCGAAACAGGCTTCCGGGGTTCCCCGGAACAACAGCTAACCCCGATGTTTCAGAACGACCCGCAAAAGGAAGAACAATGTCCTATTCAATTCAGCTCTACACCCTCCGGGATGCTATCTCCGAAGACCTCCCCGCAACTCTCAGGAAGGTTGCGGAGATCGGCTTCACCCACGTTGAGCCCTACAACTTCGTCGCTACGGCCAAGGAGCTCGGCGCCGCGCTGAAGGACAACGGCCTAACGTCGCCCTCCGGCCATGCGCCGCTGCTGTCCCAGGACCAGGATGAAATTTTTACCGCGGCGAAGGAACTGGGCATCAGCACCGTCATTGACCCTTACCAGCCAGCGGACCAATGGCAGAACGCCGAAACCATCCAGGCCACTGCGGCCAAGCTCAACGCCGCTGCGAAGAAGGGCGCCGAGTATGGCATTCGCGTGGGTTATCACAACCATGAGTGGGAACTCGAGTCCATTGTTGACGGGCGAACGGCGCTGGAATACCTCGCCGAGCACCTCGATCCCGCGGTAATCCTGGAGGTGGATACCTACTGGGTGGCCGTGGGCGGCCACGACCCCGTGGATATCCTCACAAAGCTCGGCGACAGGGTGAAGTTCATCCACATCAAAGACGGTCCCATAAACAAGGACAACAAGGCACAAAAAGCAGCAGGGCAGGGCAACGTCCCGGTCCTGGAGGTGATCGCCGCGGCACAATCCCTCGAAGTTGGCGTGGTGGAATTCGATGACTACTCCGGCGACATCTTCGACGGCATCGCGCAGAGCCTGGCCTTCCTGAACAGCAACGCGGCCAGCGCCGGTACGGGCGCTACCGAAGGAGCCAACGCGTGAGCATCCCCGCAGCATCCAGTCCGTCCACCTCGTCTTCCCTTCGGGGGCCGGTGGGCGTCGGCGTCATCGGCGCAGGCAACATCAGCAAGGCGTACCTGGACAACCTCACGGTTTTTCCGGACCTGAAGGTTCTGGTCATCGCCGACCTCTTCGAGGACGCCGCCGAGGCACGCGCCAAGGAGTACGGCGTCCCCGGGTGGGGCGGCCCGGAAAAGGCGCTGTACCATCCCGACGTCGAAATCATCGTGAACCTGACCATCCCGGCAGCCCACGTCGAGGTCGCCACCGCGGCGGTCAACGCGGGCAAACACGTCTGGACGGAGAAGCCGTTCTCCCTGGACCGCGAGTCTGGACTGGGCCTGTTGAAGGCAGCCGACGCTGCGGGGATGCGGCTTGGCACGGCGCCGGACACCTTCCTCGGTGCGGGCCTGCAAACCGCTCGGAGGATCATCGAGCGCGGGGACATTGGCACCCCGTTGACCGGCATGACCACGTTCCAGACCCCGGGCCCGGAGTCCTGGCACCCGAACCCTGCGTTCTTGTTCCAGCACGGCGCCGGCCCGTTGTTCGACATGGGCCCCTACTACCTGACGGCCCTGGTCCAGACCTTCGGCTCGGTCCGCAAGGTAGCCGCCGTCGGCTCCTCAGCGAAGGCGACCCGAATCATTGGTTCCGGTCCGAAGGCCGGGGAGGAGTTCGCCGTCGAGGTCCCCACACACGTCTCCGCGATGGCCCAGTTCGAAAGAGGTGCGTCCTCGCACAGCGTGTTCTCCTTCGAGTCCCCCCGCCAGCGAATGGGATTCGTGGAAATCACCGGCTCCGAGGCCACGCTCTCGCTGCCGGACCCGAACTATTTCGACGGCGACCTCAGGCTCTGGCGGCCCGGGGCGGAAGAACCCGAGATCATCCCCGCCACCGGACCGGCCAACGGCCGCGGCTTGGGCGTGTTGGACATGGCCCGTGCCCTGCGCTCAGGCACTCCGCACCGCGCCACCGGCGAACTGGCTTACCACGTGCTGGACACGATGGTCTCGATTTCCGAATCCGTGGAGTCGGGCTCGTTCGTGGATGTCACCAGCAACGCGCCCGCCTCCGAACCAGTCCCGGAGGACTGGGCGCCGGAAACCGCCACACTCTAAGAATCAGCGAGGAACCACCATGACCACCCCAGTCCGCCCATCCGACCAAACGCCTGCCCCGGCACACGGCCCAGCATCTGCCCCGCTGGGTGTGGCCGCCATCGGCTATGCCTTCATGGGGAAGGCCCACTCGAATGCGTGGCGGAACGTGGCCAGCTTCTTCGACGTCCCCGCCTTCGAGCAGAAAGTCCTCGTCGGCCGGGACGCCGGATCCGTCGCGGCGGCCGCCGCCAAGTACGGCTGGGCAGAGTCCGCCACCGACTGGCGCTCGGTCATTGAGCGGGACGACATCCACGTCGTCGATATCTGCGCTCCGGGCTGGATGCACGCCGAGATCGCTGTTGCCGCCCTCGCTGCCGGGAAACACGTCCTCGTCGAAAAGCCTCTGGCGAACACGATCGCCGAGGCAGAAGCCATGACCGCAGCCGCGGAAGCCGCCCGCGCGAACGGCGTCCAGTCGATGATCGGCTTCAACTACCGCCGCGTCCCCGCCTTGGCACTGGCCCGCGAACTGATCGCCGAAGGCCGGCTCGGCACCGTCCGCCACGTCCGGGCCGCCTACCTCCAGGACTGGCTCTCCGACGCCGAATCCCCCATGACCTGGCGCCTCCGCAAGGAAACCGCCGGCTCCGGGGCGCTGGGCGACATCGCCTCCCACGCCATCGACCAAATCCAACATCTCACCAATGAGACAGTTACCGAGGCCACCGGAACACTGCGGACATTCGTCGCAAGACGTCCCGGGCCCCACGGCCCCGAAGATGTCACGGTAGATGATGCTGTCTGGGCCACACTTGGACTGACGGGGGATGTCAGTGCGTCAGTTGAGGCGTCTCGAGTCGCGACCGGCCAAAAGAACAGCCTTCGCATAGAGATCTACGGCACTGCTGGTTCGCTCGCGTTTGACTTGGAAAACTTCAATGAGCTCCGTTTCCTGGACGCTACCGTTCCAGTCCGCGAACAGGGGTTTCGCCGGATTCTAGTCAACGAACCCGAGCACCCCTATCTGGCGGCGTGGTGGCCGCAGGGCCATATCATCGGTTGGGAACACACCTTCACCCACCAGATCCGGGATTTCCTCACCGCCATCCAGGAGCAGACCCCGCCCTCGCCGTCATTCGAAGACGGACTGCAGATCCAACGTGTCCTGGCCGTCATCGAGGAATCGGCCGACAACCGCGGTGTTGTCACGCCTGTCCTACAACCAACCTTCGCTACGCAAGGAGCCTGACATGCCCCGCCCGTACACCCTGTTCACTGGCCAGTGGGCCGACCTGCCCTTCGAGGAAGTCGCCCGCCTTGCCTCGGGCTGGGGCTATGACGGCTTGGAAATCGCCGTCTCCGGAGACCACCTGGACGCCTGGCGCTGGGACGAACCCGGCTACGTCGAGAACAAACTCGCCATCCTGGACAAGTACAACCTCAAAGTCTGGGCCATCTCCAACCACCTCAAAGGCCAAGCCGTCTGCGATGACCCCATCGACTTCCGCCACGAAGCCATCGTCGGGTCCAAAGTCTGGGGTGACGGGGACCCCGAAGGCGTCCGCCAACGAGCCGCCGAAGAAATGAAGCACACCGCACGCCTGGCCAAAGCTTTGGGCGTGGACACCGTCGTCGGGTTCACCGGTTCCTCCATCTGGCAGTACGTCGCGATGTTCCCGCCCGTCCCGGAAAAAGTCATCGACGCCGGCTACCAGGACTTCGCCGACCGCTGGAACCCAATCCTGGACGTCTTCGACGAAAACGGCATCCGCTTCGCCCACGAAGTCCACCCCAGTGAGATCGCCTACGATTACTGGACCACCGTCCGGACCCTCGAAGCGATCGGCCACCGCGAAGCGTTCGGCCTGAACTGGGACCCCTCCCACTTCATGTGGCAAGGCATCGACCCCGTGTCCTTCATCTGGGATTTCAAAGACCGGATCTACCACGTGGACTGCAAGGACACCAAGCTGCGCCCCACCGGCCGCAACACCGTCATGGGTTCCCACCTGCCCTGGGGCGACCCCCGCCGGGGCTGGGACTTCGTCTCCGCCGGACGCGGCGACGTACCCTGGGAATCCTCCTTCCGCGCCCTGACCGCAATCGGTTACAACGGCCCGATCAGCATCGAATGGGAAGACGCCGGCATGGATCGCCTCCATGGCGCCCCCGAAGCCCTCGCCGCCCTCAAAAAGTTCGACTTCCCCGCCTCTCAAACCAGCTTCGACGCCGCCTTCAGCAGCAAAGACTAGTGGGGGGCTACCGATCTCGGCAGAAAGGTTGCCGGGGCCGCAACGGCAGTCCCCGGCGATACGCTAGCGCACGGTTTTCACACTTCCTTACGTACAGAGCACACGAACACTGCATTTATCGGCGTTGACATTGGAGGCACGGGTATCAAAGGAGGGCTGGTAGACAAGAATCAAGGCAAAACTCCTCGGTGACCGTACCGACTCCGCACCCGGCGACCCCCGAAGCAGTAGCCGCGGCAGTTTCCTTGGTGATCGACTGTATCTCAGTCCACCCGCAGGCTCCGGCTGCGTCGCACCGGTAGGTGTGACATTTCCCGGCATAATCCGGCATGGAGTTGTGCACTCTGCGGCGCACACGGAGCAAAGCTGGCTGAACACTGACATCAACCAACTCCTAAGCGCCCGGCTGTGTCGGCCGGTACCGGCTGTAAACGGCGCTGATCCCGCAGGCCATGCCGAAATCAGTTACCGTGCTGGCATGCGCATAGACGGTTTGGTCCTAGCCATCACGCTGGGGACTGGCATTGGATCTGCGTTGTTCCTCAACGGTCAGCTCGTCCCCAATACCGAGTTCGGACACCTGAAAGTCGACGGCGTTGCGGCCGAAAAGCGGGCTTCAGCATTGGCACGCGAAAGGGACGGACTTTCCTGGAAGGAGTACAGCGACGTGCTGCAGCGATGCTTGTCACACCTGGAATTTTTGCTCTCGCCCGAACTCGTTATCATCGGCGGAGGCATTTCACAGCGCGCCAACGATTACTTACCCAACCTCAGATTGGGAATCCCAGTCCTTCCTGCCACGCTCCGCAATGATGCCGGCATAGTCGGTGCAGCACTTCAGGCCACCATCGCGCACTGAATCGGCTTGACGACGGCCTTGATGAACTCGATTGGTAGCCACCGAAAGGATATCCGGTGATTGCTGCTCCGACTTCGCGAAGGGCTCCCCCGCGGAGTTCGTAAGGCAGTTAACTTCCTAATTCCGGCAGGGAAGCCTGGCTACGCACGAACTCCTGATTAGCGGTGAGTCGGCGAAGGAGCTTAGGCCAAGTCGGGACATTCCTGGCTCTGGTTACCAAAGTTTGTGGTCGGGTAATCTTACGAATTCGATTGCGCTACTTCGAGCGCCTGAGCCCAAGTGGTGCGGGATTCGATGTGCGCGCGCCACTGCCGGACGGCTTTGGCTGCGCCGGCTCCCAACACGCCGGTTAGCCTTCCCCCTTTGCGGTAAATCGCGATTACCTTCCCCTCCTCGATGCTCCCTTGAAGAATCTGCACTTCGTCGTGGTCGCGGAGGTAGCCGTGGGCCTGAAGTTTGACTTTGTACTGATCCGACCAGAAGTACGGGACGGTTGTGTAGGGAAGTCTGTCTCCTGCGAGGATTCGATCAGCGACGTGGAGGGCCTGATCAACAGCGTTGGTTCGGTGCTCTATGCGCATTGAAAGATCGAAGAGTGGATTGTGCCACCTGGCGACGTCCCCTACTGCATATATTCCGTCGCCGGCTGAGCAGTCAGCTGCGCAAACTACACCGTCGGACAGGGTGAGACTGCTGGCTCGGAGCCAGTCCACTGCTGGCTCCGACCCAATCGCCACAACAACCAGGTCAGCGTTTTCCGTCCCGCCGGATGCGAAATGTACGCCTGTGACTCTATGTCCGTTCGTTCGTAGGGACTGCACGAGCGCGTCGTTGCCCGTGCGAAGGCGGATGCCCTGCTTTTGATGTAGGGAGGTCAGTTGCTGCCCCACTTCACTGCCGAGCGCGTTCTCCAGAAGTGTTGGGGCCTTGGTTGCCAGAACGACTTCAACTCCTCGTTGTATTGCCGCGGCTGCGATTTCAGTTCCGAGGAAACCTCCTCCGATTACAACGAGACGTGACGCTGCTGAGAGCGCTGCCTGAAGGTGGAGCGCGTCATCGACTGTCCTCAGCGTGTGGACACCGGAGATGTTGTTATCTGCCGGAAGATGTTTGGCGTTGACTCCCGTGGCAATGATGAGACGTTCGAATTCAAGGTCTGTGCCGTCTTCAAGCAGCACTTTCCGGTGACGGCTGTCGAGGTGGACCGCAGCAACTCCGCGGCGTAAGTCAATGCCGAGGTTCTGGAGGTGGTTGGGCGGCCGCAGGGTCAGTGCTCCCACTGAGACTGGATCATGCAGCGCCTGCTTGGACAGGGGTGGCCGGTCATATGGTTCGTGGTTTTCCGCGCCCACGAGCACAATGTCGCCATCGTATCCCCGCGTGCGCAGGGCTTCGGCCGCGCTCACCCCAGCTGCCGAGGCGCCCACAATTACGGTCCTGGGGGTGGGGTGACTGATACGGCTCATTGCTGGGACAGGGTGATGACAGCTGCCGGGCAACGCACCGCTGCGTCCCGCAGCTTCGATTCCTGTTCGGCGGGAGGGTGCGCGTTGAGGACGACGACAATGCCGTCGTCCTCATTCTGGTCAAAGATTTCGGGTGCCGCGATGGCGCACACGCCGGCTCCAACACACTTGCTTACGTTGATGTCGAAGTTCATGAAATTACCTCATCCCAGTTGATCATCAGCTTTTTGATCCCGTATACGAGCATGTCGTTCTTGAAAGGGATGTCCGTTTCCGGGGTCTCAACCCTCAGGCCCGATAGCCGGCGGAACAACTCGGGGAGTGCAATGCGCAGTTCAAGGCGTGCAAGATGCTGCCCGAGGCACTGATGCGGTCCGTACCCAAAGCCGAGATGGGCAGAGCGCCTTTCAAGGTTCAGCTGGTCACCATCAGAGATAAACCGGTTATCCCTGTTGGCCGATTCAAGGACCACAGCCACATGTTCGCCCGCGCGGATTGTCTGCCCGGCAATGGTGGTGTCTTTGACCGCTTTGCGCAGGACACCGTTGTGCACAATGGTGAGATAGCGGATCAGCTCATCGACGCCTGTTTCCATGACAGCCGGATTCTGTAGCTTTCCAGCTTGGTCCGGATGCTGCAGGAGGGCGTAGGTGCCAAGAGTGATCATGTTTGCCGTGGTGTCATGACCTGCGGCCAAAAGCAGGAGCGCTAGCCCTTGGAGCTCTGCGGCATCCATGGGGCGGTCGGTGGGTTCCAGGATGAGTCGGCTGAGCAGGTCGTCACCGGGATTCTCCTGTTTCGACTGGATGAGGTTCGCGAAGAAGCCCGCGCTCTGGATGGCTGCCGCCTGGCGTTCCTTGAGAGGCAGGCTCAAATCGACTTGAGAGGCCGTAGCGTTCTCAAATTCGGATCGTTGACCCTCGGGCACTCCGAGGATCTCGCTGATCACTAAAGCGGGGACGGGCAGCGCAAACTCGCGGTAGAGGTCGAGCGGGCCTTTCTGCTGGCCGATGCGGTCGATGTGCGTAGCGACGAGGTCCCTGATGAATGGCTCGAGACGCGCTATCCGCTTGACCATGAACTCCCGGGCCAGGCGGAGCCGGAGCCGGGAGTGGGAATCACCGTCATGCCTGAGCATGACGCCCGGTGGCGGGGGTGCGCCAAGGTTGTCTTTGTCGCCCATCAGGTGGGATGAACTGGCGTCTACATTGCTGAAGGTCTCGGCGTCGCCCAGGACTGTACGCGCATCCTCATAGCCGCTGACGAGCCACACATCGAAGCCTGCAGGAGTGTCGACGCGCAGTACGGGGTCCGAGGTGCGAATACCTTCGTACCTCGGGTCGGGATCAAACGGGCACCGGTTGGTCGGAAACGGCGCGGTTGCCGGTGGCGGCTGCTGAATTGTTGATGTCAAAGGAATCGGCTCCTGTATCTGCGGGGCGACGACGTTGTTGCTGTTCGGTTTCACCTGCGGTTGGGATAGTTACAGCCTCTCGCCCAAGCCGCAGGAAGTAAGCCCGCAGCTGTGGTATTTCAGATACTGCATCCGCAGTACCTTCGTTCTGTGCCTGTCGGTATTCCGGCCGGTGACTTTTAGCCTCCCGCGGCCGCGTGGTCCCAGCACTTGCGGCCGCGCGGCCCTTCATGGAATCTGGCCAGTAGATTCAGGAGTTCACTGGCAGGTGGACCTCAGCCTGTACGGTCCTGACAGCCAAAAGAGGAGGCCCGTCAGCATCCGTCCGATCGCTCTCAGTGGTGGTCTCAGCTCCGGGCCATTCGTCTGGAGCCGGTTTTCGTCGGCTCTCAGAACCTGACTCTTTCGTGGATTTCACCGCATGGTACGGACAGGTCGACCGCAATCTGAAATTCAGTGATGCTGTACCGGGTAACTGAGATACCTCTGCGGCTCCTAATCGCTTCTGGGATGAGTTCCTGAACGGCGGTGCTGATAGCTGTGTCTTTCGTATTCGCGTCCTTGACCTGTACGTCCAGGACCTGGGGATAAGGGTGAGGCATCGGGCCTCCAGTTTGCCGCGGCAAAGCAGCCGACGGACTCGGGTTATGCGCGTATTGGGGGATGGCCGAGCAGGCCCTTATCAAGGTAAACACCCACATTGGCACGCGTCAATAGTTGTATCTTGGGGGGACTGCGGTAGGCTGGGCATGTCTTTGAAGCGTGTCAATGAGGCCGCCCAAAAGGTCCTGGCGCAGGGAAGAGAGGGGAAGCTGTTATGACAGGCAGTGCTGACGTTGCCCTTCGTGCAGGCGTTTCTAGGTCTACAGTGAGTCAGATTCTCAACGGCCGTGCCCACCTGTTTTCCGAAGAAACGGTCGCAAAGGTTAGAGAAACAGCGGCGGTTATGGGTTACCGCCCGTCGTTGGCTGGACGAACACTGGTCCGTGGTAAGAGCGACATCGTCATCACGCTCATACCGGACATCACTTTCGGGCCGACCGTTCGTGAATTCGTGGATCTCCTGACAGAAGGGTTGGCGAAGGAAGGCCTGACGAACCTGCTTCGGCTTTCGTCATCAGACGATACCCTTCAAGACGCGGTCCTTGGGCTGCGTCCTCACTCGATCGTGACAATGGCTCCGCTCCGGCCTGAAGACATTGAGCGCCTCGAAAAACAGGGTATTTACGTGATTGGACAATCCCAGGCTTTCCAGGCCGCGGCTGACGTGACTATCGGCCGCCTTCAGGCTGAGCATCTTCTGGGCCAGGACTACAAGCGCATTGCCGTTGTCCGCCCGCGATCGATACGGGAGCAATACAGCGCTCCGGAACGCGAGAAGGGAGTGCTCGAATATGGCAGCCTTCACGCTATGGAAGTTCTGCCTACCTTGGAGATTGGCCTTACCAGCGACGAAGCTTTGAAAGCAGTGGGCAGCCTTCCGGCGGGAAGGATTGGTTTAGCGTGTTACAACGATGAGGTGGCCTTGGCGATTTTAGGGGCCGCTCTTCGAGAAGGAGTCAGCATTCCCGCGGAGATGGGAATTATCGGGGTCGACAACTCTGTGATCGCCCGCGCTTCGACTCCGACAATTACGTCTATCAGCATGGACTTGGAGCTAAACGTACGCGAACTGGTCGGCCACATCGTCTCCGGCCGGGAGCTGCGGATCCCGCCTGAAGCAACCGATGAGTACACGCGTGGTTTCACAGTCATCCAAGGAGACACCACCCGGCGGTAGGACTAATTCCTACTGCCAATGCAGTACCAACGCACCTGCGTTCGACGGATGTCCATAAGGTGCTGTCCTCAGATCATTGGTGAAGGGCTTTCAAGACACACCCTTTCCATCAATTGTTAGGACTATCGCATGGCTGCATTTCTTGCCCGTATTGGGAGGCTGGCGGGCCGTCATCGTATCGCTGCCATTACGGTATGGCTGGGTCTTCTGGCTGTGTTTTCGGTCGTTGCATTGGGCGGGATGAAATTTAGCGACGGTGCCTTCGACGTGCCGGGCACCGAATCCAGCAAGGCCATGGGCCTGCTGGAAGACCATTTCCCGTCCACACCCGCCGGCTCTGGCGAACTGCAGCTTGTGGTGCAGTCGCCTGCCGGGACCGGGCTGACGGCCCCTGGGCCGGCGGATTCCCTGACTAGGGCAATCGAGCAGCTGCGTTCCCTTCCCAACGTCAGCCAAGTGCTGGACCCACGGGATCCGGCGCGTCCGTTCCTTTCTGCCGACGGCACTACAGCGGTCATCCAGGTATCCCTTGAAGGGTTAGAGGACTCAGAGCGTGAGACTGTGCATAATAACGTCACCGAAGTTGCGGAAGGGGTCCGCGGGCAAGGGCTGACGGCCGAGGTGGGCGGGTCCCTTGCCTCGGGTATTCCTGAGATCCTTGGACCGTCTGAAGCCGTCGGGGCAGGCATTGCTTTTCTTGTCCTGGTCTTGACCTTTGGCTCCCTTGTCGCGGCGGGCGCGAACATGCTGAGCGCATTGATCGGCGTCGCAACCGGGATTCTCGGAATCCTTGCGTATTCGTCTATCAGTCCCATTGGCAATGTCACGCCGATCTTGGCTGTGATGCTTGGCCTCGCTGTTGGCATCGATTACAGCCTCTTCATTCTTGCCCGCTTCCGTGCGGAGCTGCGCGAGGGCCGTACGGTTGACGCGGCCATTGGCAGAGCCACTGGCACGGCAGGTTCTTCAGTCGTGTTCGCGGGGGCGACTGTCATCATCGCCCTGGCCGGACTCACGGTTGTTGGCATTCCGTTCATCGGAGAAATGGGTCTGGCCGCGGCCTTTGCAGTAGGTGTGGCGGTGCTGTTGTCACTGACGTTGCTGCCTGCTTTGATGTCATTCATGGGTCTTCGGGCTCTGTCCAAGCGGGACCGCAGGCAACTTTCCGCTGCCGAATCGGCACGTGTCCCTACACGGGTGCCGGGATTCCTCTCCGGTTGGGCGCAGTTCGTTGTGACCCGGCCTCTTGTCTCAGTGGTTGGCGGCACCCTGCTGCTCATCGTAATGGCCCTGCCGTTGCTGTCGATGAAAACAACCCTTTCAGTACCTGGCGGCGAAGACCCGGAATCAACGCAACGGGCTGCCTACCAGATCGTCAGCGACAAATTTGGGCAGGGCTCACAGGACCCCCTTGTGGTCCTCGTTGAAACCCCTGGAGGCGGCCTGCAGGAAAGAATCCCCGAAGTTCAGGAGTTCCTGGCAGGGATCGACAACGTGGCGCTGGCGGTGCCCGCAGGCGTGGCCAGCAGCGGAGACGCGGCGATAGTGTCCGTGATTTCCAAATCTGGTCCCCTCGATGACCGGACCATGCAGTTGGTGCGGGACATCCGCGCCGAAGCACATAACCTTCCCGGAGCCAACCTGTACGTCACCGGAGCCACCGCACTGGGTTTGGATGCGGACGCGCAGCTCAGGCAGGCCCTAGGACTTTACGTTGCCCTGATTGTCGGCCTTTCCCTGATCCTGCTGGTCATCCTGTTCCGTTCCGTGCTTGTTCCCGTTGTTGCCACGGCTGGATTCCTTCTGTCTTTGGGCGCGGGACTGGGAGCGACCACCGCAGTGTTCCAGTGGGGGTGGCTGGGGGACGCGATCCAGGCTCCGCAAGGAAATCCTCTGCTCAGCCTGCTGCCGATTATCTTGACCGGCATCCTGTTCGGTCTTGCCATGGACTATCAGGTGTTTCTTGTAACGCGGATCCAGGAGGCATACGGGCAGGGAATCCATCCCAAACAGGCAATTCTTCGCGGTTTCAAAACCTCCGCCGGCGTGGTGGTCGCCGCCGCAGGCATCATGGCAGCGGTCTTTGGAGGGTTTGCCTTGAGTCACTCTTCCCTAGTCGGTTCGATAGCCCTTGCCCTGGCCGTGGGTGTCGTTGCCGATGCCTTCATCGTTCGGATGGTTATTGTTCCCGCCGCGCTTGCTCTCTTGGGCCGCTCCGCGTGGTGGATGCCCAAATCGTGGCCGGCACGCCTGGTAGGACTTGATGTCGAGGGCCACCACCTCAATACTGTGGAACATCAGGAAGCCAGGGGCACCGATAATGCCGAACAGGACGCAACCGACGCCGAGCCATTCCCCATCGGACGCCGCTGACATGACTCTCACTCCCCGGCCGGGTTCTCGGTGGGAGGTTGCGCTCGATGCTGCTGCCGTCCTAGCTTTCCTGTCGGAACTCATGAGAGGAGCAACGGCCGGAACCTATGAAGGCGTCGTCCTGGTGGCAGCAATGCTCATCGCTGCCACCTTGCGTCGGAAGTTCCCGGCCTCTGCCACTGGCGCGGCAATCATTGCCAGTGCCTTGGTGGCAGGCGTTCCCGGAGCAGTAATATCTGTCTGGGTCATAGCCCAGGTCTGTATTTTCTCGCTCACGCTACGCCGTTCCGGTGCGGCCTCGGTTGCTCTTCCGGTATTACACGCCTGCACCCTTTATGTCGGCGGTCTGGTCTTCTTGCGGCTCGCACCATTTGACGTGGTGTCGTTGAGCTTGCCTGTATGGACGGCAGCTGCCGCTTCAGCCGGATACGCTCTGCGATCCCACAACGAAACAATTTCTGCTCTCCGGGATAAGGTCGCTGCGTCGGCCGCGGCGAAGGACAGCGAAATCCAACGCAGACTCGGCGAGGAACGAATCAGAATCGCCAGGGATCTGCACGACGCCGTGGCACACAATATCGCCATTATCAACGTCCATTCAGGCGCCGCTGAAAAGGCGCTGGATCAGGACCGAGAGCGTGCGAAAGAATCACTCGAACAGGTGCGGGCAGCAAGCAGAAACGTGCTAAGGGAACTCCAAGACATACTCCTCATTCTCCGTTCCGCCGGCCATCGGGATGATGCCGGACCCATCCCCAGCGTTGAAGGCATCCCGGCCCTGCTGGAGAGCTCACGGGAGCTGGGCCTTGCAATCGATGCCACCATCAAATCACTGCCTGGTGTTTCTCCAGCGGGGGAGGCCGCGCTGTACCGTGCGGTCCAGGAAGCACTTACCAACGCCCACCGGCACGGAAACGGGCGGGCACACCTTGTACTCGACGCGCAAGATGGATCCGTTGTCCTGACCATTTCGAACACCTACAGGCCCGGTCGTGACCGTCAGGGCGGCTATGGCCTGATAGGCATGCGGGAACGAGCCGAATCCGCAGGCGGCGACCTGTATACGCGGGATGAAAACGGTACCTTCCTGCTTAGAGTAACTGTGCCAGCCATCAAGACGAAGGAGAGGGAATGACGGCGGTACTCATCGTTGATGATCAATCCATGATCCGGGCGGGCCTGCGCGGCATCCTGGAGAACTCGGGAATCACGATTGTGGGCGAAGCTTCGGATGGACGTGAAGCTGTCCGCATGACCCGGCAGCTGAAGCCCGACCTGGTCCTCATGGACCTGCGAATGCCTGTTCTCGATGGCATGGCCGCAACCCGTGCCATACGAAGCGATGAGACCCTCGCGGAAGTCAAAGTTCTCGTCCTCACAACGTTCGACGGCGACAGGGACGTCATCGGAGCCCTTGAAGCCGGGGCATCAGGGTTCCTGAGTAAGGGCGCAAGCCCGGACGAACTGGTCGCGGCTGTTCTGGACGCCGCCGCGGGGCAAACGACCCTGTCGACAACTGCGGCGTCCGCAGCCATCCGCCACATCTCTGCCACAGCTCAACGGCCGCCGGCCGCGCCCGATCCGCAGTTGCTTCGGCTCGTCGGCCAGCTAACGCCCAGGGAACGGGACATGGTGGCTGCTGCTGCCACCGGCATGGACAACCCTGCCATTGCCCGCGAACTCCACATTTCGCCGTTAACGGTCAAAACGCATCTCAACCGGGCTATGACAAAGTTGGGTGCAAGGGATCGTGGACAGCTTGTCGCGCTGGCGTTTAAATCCGGAATAGCCCAGGTATAGCCTCTCGGGGTGCGGGCAGGCCGGAGATCTGCCGCCGCTATCCTGTATCCGGGATCGCAGTGGAAACTAGTGGGAGCCGGTCCTTTCGGACCGGCTCCCACTTGTTTTAGTGCCTTTGCTAGATGACGACCCGCGTCCCAACGTTCTGAACTTTCGCCACCAAATCATCGACTACTGATTCTGGTAGCTGCCCTTGGCTGTAATAGGCCATCTGGGCGAGGGTCATTCCCATTGCAGGGGCGAGCATCTCTTCGCTTGCCCCGCCCATCATTGCCCGCAGCAGCTCGCCGCCAACAGGGTGGTCGAGCCAGTCGCGAATCGTGCTTTCGGCCGTCACGGGGGCAACGTCCAGGGTGTCCACATTCTTCGCTGCCGTGATCTGGGCGGCAAAGTCTTCGTACGACCCGGTCTCCACCAACACGGTGCTGAAAAGCTGGCGGTTCGGTCCCGGAAGGTGGTCCCTGCCTGTCAGCGTTACCTTGGTCTGCAGGGGCGTGTCGGCTGACGAGCCTCCTATGTAGAAGCGGATGAGGCCCGGCTCCACAACCCAGCCCTGTTCAGCATCCCACAGCGCCAACATGCTTGCCGGGACGCTCACGGTGATTTTTGCGGCCGTTCCCGGGTCCAGGGAGATCCTCCGGAAAGCGACCAGGACCCGCCCGCGCCGGGCGGTGCTGCCGATCACATCCCGGCCATACACCTGGACGACTTCCTCGCCCGCGCGTTTTCCGGTGTTGGTGATGGTAAACGTCAGACGGATTGTTGAATCGGTTGCTGCTTCGTGCGCCTCCGCCACCAGATCCCGGTAGGCGAACTGGGTGTAGCTGAGCCCATGTCCGAAGGGGAACACTGCGGTTGTCTCCCCGTTGAAGTAGGAGCTTGGCTGCAGTGTTCGCCAGTAGGGGAGCGGGGCCGAGGCAGCGGACTCCAGCATGGACATCGGCAGCCGTCCGGCGGGGTTCACGTCACCGAAGATCACCGAGGCCAGCGCGTTGCCAGCTTCTTCACCGCCAAAGAAGGAGGAAATTATTGCCGGCACGGCTTCCGTCATCCACTTCAGTGCGTAGGGGCGTCCGTGGCTGAGTACCACGACGGTCGGGGTACCCGTTGCTGCAATCGCTTCCACCAGTTCACGCTGCACTCCGGGCAGAGTGCAATCCGTGCTGTCGATTCCCTCACCGACGGTGCCATAGGAACCAATACCTGCCTGGTCCCCGACCACGACTACGGCCACATCTGCTGACTGTGCTGCGATGACTGCTGCGTCGAACCCGGTTCTGTCTTCTGCGGCGATGGGGCAGCCCCGTTCGTAGAGAACCGTGCTGTCGTTGCCAGCACGACGCTTAATGCCTTCAAGGAAGGTAACCACGGGAACCGACTCGACCAGCAGTTTTGCCTCGTCCGCGCCGGCCGTCGCTGCCTCTGCGTTCTCGAGGCGCGCCTGGGGGTCAGCGGCCAGGGCGAAGCGCTTCGTCATGCTGTCGAGCACCTGGTAGCTGTAGTTTCCGAGCTGGCCCATCGGGCGGTCAGCGTTGGGACCGATCACCGCAATTGTACGTACCTTCCCGTCGAGAGGCAGCAGGGGATCAGCTCCGTCAACGGGCCTATTCTGTAGTAGGACGACGGCCTTTTCGGCCAGGGTACGGGCTAATGCCCGTTCGTGCGGTGTATCCAGGGTTTCGGGAACCTCATCCAGGTTCGTGTAGGGCTGCTCGAATAGACCGAGCCCGAATTTCGCCCGAAGGACGTTGGAAACTGCCCGGTCCAGATCGGCTTCAGCCAGCACCCCGCTCCTGACAGCTTCAACGATCCGCTCGGAGTTGACAGCGTTGTCCAGGTCCAAATCAACGCCCGCCCGCAGGGCCTGGGCAAAGGCCTCGCTGCTGTCCGCAGCGGTGCCGTGCTTGGTGTAGAGCTGGGACACCGCATTGAGGTCGGAGGTCACAAGACCTTTGAATCCGTAGTCACGGCGCAGCAGGTCCTGCAGGTACTTTTTGGAACCAGTTACCGGAACACCGTCGAGTGTATTGTAGGCGGGCATGACGCCCTTGGCCCCGCCGGCGCCGATCGCCATTTCGAAGGGCACCCCATGGACTTCCCTGAGCTCGTTTGGGCCGATCTGCGCCGGGTCGGTATTCCGCCCGCCGTCGCTGGCACCGTAACCGATAAAGTGTTTCAGTGTCGCGATGACGGGCGCATGGTGGTCGGTATCCTGCAGCCCGCGGACAAAGGAGGTTGCCATGGAGCCTACAAGGTAAGGCTCTTCGCCGTAGGTCTCCTCCACACGTCCCCACCGCGGGTCGCGTGCCACGTCAGCCAACGGGGAAAGAGCCTGCCTGACTCCGATGCGCGCCATTTGCGCGCCAATGGCCCGGGCCATTTCTTCGACCAGTTCGGGCTCCCAGGTGGCAGCCTGGGCGATGGCGTCGGGGTAGGTAGTTGCGTCCCGCACTTTCAGTCCGATGAGCGCTTCCTCGGCCAGCAGGACAGGGATGCCCAGACGGGTATCCTCCATGTGCTTTCGCTGAAGTTCGTTGCCTTTTTCTGCGGCTTCTCGGGGTGGAAGGCCCAGCGTCGACAGGGCCGCTGTCGCACTGCCCCATCCGGTCGGGGGCGGGTTGTGGACATCAACGGCTGATCCAAAGGGGGACGCAGTCTGGGCAGCCTTTTCCTCGAGCGTCATTCGGCCCAGCAGATCCTGCACCCGTTCATCGATGGGCAATGCCGGATTTTGGTAGGGGTGCATTTCGGAAGTCATAAGACGTCGCTTTCATTGATGAGGGTTCTGTTGGCTGTGGTGGTCACAGTGCATTCGCCGTCGCGAGGGCGCCCAGGACATGAAGGCTCGGCTTGGGAATGCGTTCGAAAGTCTCCCGATTCACTGCAACGAGACCAAAAGTGGGTGCCCAGCGGCCCCACTCGAAGTTATCGAGCAGGCTCCAGTGGATGTATCCGAGTACGTTCGCACCCTCGTCCATGCAGTCGCGAAGGTGGTGCAGAGCTTCATTGATGTAGGCGATCCGGCGATCATCGTCTGCCGTGGCAATGCCGTTTTCGGTGATCACGATGGGTGTATCCGGCAGGACCGCACGGGTGTGCCGTACCGCGATGCCAAGCGCATCCGGCCGATATGCCCAACCCGTAATGGTGTTGTCGGGGTGGGGCGGGTGGCGAACGATTCCGTCGGCGTCGATAGGCTGACTTGTGTATGACTGAACGCCGATGAAGTCATCACCCCTTGCCGCTTCCAAGTACATGTCCTCGAAGATGTACTGGATCTCCGTGTGCTTGTCCTCAGCACCGGGTGTCACCGTAAAGGCCTGGTTCGCGACCGTCCAACCGACTTTGGCGGTGCTTCTGCTGCGAACGATCTTGGCCGCGGCCTGGTGTGCGCGGATTAGTACGCGGCCGATTTCCGGGTCCGGGAGGTAGCTCTCTTCCGGGTCATACACCTCTCCTGCGACGGCCAGACGGCGCTGCATGCCATGGTTGATGGCAAGAACGTTTGGCTCATTGATGGTGCATACCCACTCGACGCCATCAAGGATGGTGCAGGCCTGCTCAACGTAGCGGGTGAAGAGGTCCACAGCGTCATCGGCCAACCATCGTTGCTCGTCGAACCACAGGGGATGTGTGAAATGGTGCAGGGTCACCACGGGTTGAAGTCCGAGACGCTGGCACGCCTCAATCATCCGCCGGTAGTGGGCCAGTTCGGCTTGTGAAAACCTGCCTGGGCTGGGTTCGATGCGGGACCATTCAAGGCTGAAGCGGTAGGTGTTGAACCCTGCCTCAGCCAGGAGTCGCATGTCCTCTTCATACCGGTGATAGCTGTCGAGTGCGTCACCGCTGAATTCCACACCATGCTCGGCTGCGTCGAGCTCGAGCTTCCAGAAGTCGTTATTGATGTTGTTGCCTTCCACCTGGTGGGCAGCTGTCGCTGCCCCCCAAAGGAAACCGTCGGGGAAACTGCGTGACATGGTTGGCTCCTTGCCGGTAGGTCTGTTCTGTATTTAGCCGAAGCGCGAGGTATGCAGGCAACGCGTCTTGCTGCACTCCGAGGCAGGGAAGGGATCCGCTACTGGGGGCGGATCCGGAGAATCAGCGGGGATCCGCCGAAGGTCCCTGGGGTGCCCGGTACTCGGGCCCGGGGAAGAAGCTTGTTGGTCATAATGGATCCAGTGCATCCGGTGACGCGTTCTGGAAAACGCGGACCTTTTTGTCATTCATAGTGAGGGTACTGCCTCTTTTGACGCGCGTCAATGTGCCGAAAGGGCCATTGACACGCGTCAATTGCTGTGTTTCGCTGGTCTGAATCAATAGCAAGGCTGCGGATTTCAGTGCCGGCAACCGGAAGGACAAAGATGACCCTGGCGTCGCGTGTTACAGAGATGTTGAACCTGGACGTTTGGGAGTTTTCCGTCCGATCCTCCGACAGCTGGTCCTTAGTTCGGCTTCCTCACGATGCGATGATTCACGAACAGCGCCGGGCTGATGCAGAAGGAGGCGCTGAAGTTGCCTACTATCCAGGCGGCCGGTACGCCTACAGGACAACCTGGCGCGCCGGCGTGGACCCGGCGCCTAACGTTGCGTTGCGGTTTGAGGGCGTTCAGGGCGATTCCACTGTCTCGGTGAACGGCACACCTGTCGGGACGCTTAGAAGCGGTTATACGGAATTCGAACTGCCGATAACCGATCATGTTCTGTGGGGCCAGGATAATGAGATCCTTGTCGACGTCGACAACTCTGCCCAACCTGCAAGCAGATGGTACCCGGGGTCAGGCCTGTACCGTGCGGTGTCACTTGTCTTTCGGCCAGCGGTCCATTTCGCTGCGGACGGTCTGCAGTTGCGGACGAAAACGACCTCAAATGAGGCGGCAATTGTGGAGGTCGAATACGGGCTGGTGAGCGCCGGCGCGCGCGATACCCAGGTCGTTATAGAGCTTTCGCACGGAGGTAAAGTTGTTGCCGCCGGCGCCGGTGGGGGGAGCACGGGTGCTGTGGTCCTGCGCATCGACCACCCGCGCGCTTGGTCCGCGGAAACGCCGCACCTCTACGAACTTGCCGCGCGCCTCGAACTGGATGGCTCGGTCGTTGATGAACGACGCGAAATGGTGGGTCTGCGGACAATTTCCGTTGACACCCATTACGGGCTGCGGATCAACGGCACAACTGTCCTGCTGCGTGGTGCGTGCATCCATCACGACAACGGGGTCCTGGGAGCCGCAACCTACAGGGCAGCAGAGTACCGCCGCGTCCGGCTGCTCAAGGCGGCAGGCTTCAATGCAATCCGCAGCGCACACAATCCCATGTCCAGGCACCTGCTGGATGCGTGCGACGAACTGGGCATGTATGTGCTCGATGAGCTGGCCGACTATTGGGTAGTTTCGAAAACCAAGCACGATGCCTCGTGGCGTTTCCGGGAAACGTGGCGGGAGGACGCGGACCGTATGGTCGAGAAGGACCGCAATCGCCCCTCCGTGATCATGTACGCCGCCGGCAATGAGATCCCGGAGACTGCCACGGCCGAAGGTGTGGCGCTTACCCGCGAGATTACGGAATACCTCCACTCCATTGATCCTGGCCGACCGGTGACCCTGGCTACCAACCTTTTCCTGAGCACCCTGGTGTCCATGGATAAGTCCCCCTATAAAGATTCATCTCCGGTTGAGGGCGAATCCTCCATGGCGGGGTCTACCGAGGCGAATGCGATGATCAACCAGATTGGTCGCATGATGGATCTGGTCTCACGGCTTCCCCGTGCGGACAGGGCTACCCGAGACGCTTTCGCGGCGGTGGATGTGGCTGGTTACAACTATGGCCTGGGCCGCTACAAAGGGGACGTGCGCCGGTACCCGGAGCGGGTCATCCTTGGTTCCGAAACCCTGCCCGGCGATGTTGCACGTGCCTGGCACCTCGTACAGGAAAACCCCGCGGTCATCGGCGACTTTGTCTGGGCGGGTTGGGAGTATCTGGGGGAGGCCGGAGTAGCCGTGTGGGTGCCCGGAAAACGCGCCGGCTTAGCTAAACCCTTCCCATACCTAATTGCAGGTCCTGGAATGTTCGACCTTATCGGGCAACCGGACATCACGCTGCGGCTCGCCCAGGCAGCATGGGGTTGCCTGGAGGCTCCTGCCATCGGCGTACGACCCGTAGACCGCAGTGGCGTTGCCATGGTGAGATCAGCGTGGCGCACTACCGACGCCGTAGAAAGCTGGTCCTGGCGAGGATGCGAAGGACGCAAGGCAGAAGTAGAAGTGTACTCCGCAGATGACCACGTCGCCTTGTTCCTCAACGGCCGCCGCATAGCCCGCAGACGGGCTGGGCGAAAGCAGGGATATCTTGCCAAATTCACCGTTCCCTACGAACCGGGGAATCTGACCGCGATTGGGTACCGCGATGGTTCTGAAGTGTCGCGCACAGAGCTCAGAAGCGCCAGCGGAGAACTTGGACTACGCGTCACGAGCAGCGCCGGCACGGTCATCGCGGACGGTGCGGATCTTCTCTTCGCCGACATTGCTATCACCGACGGCAGTGGAGTGGTGGAGATGCTCGCGGATGAACAGGTGGTTCTGGACGTTACCGGGCCCGGAGAACTCATCGGTTTCGGAACTGCAGCGCCCGCCTCCGAAGAGGCCTTCACGGGCAACACCCGCACGACATTCCGCGGACGGGCCTTGGCCGTCATCCGCCCCACCGGAAAGCCAGGATTCATCACAGTCAGTGCCCAATCACAAACCTTGGGTGCCGCCGACCTGGTTGTTGAAGCGATCGTGACCGGTTCCTTGGAAGAATCTACCGACCTCACCGCAGGCGCGCTCACCAGCTAACCCATAACCTCGACCTCGGAAAGCTCTGTCAATGAACAATCAAACACAAGCCCAGACCGGTGCCACTGTTGATACCAGTGCCATGACTGAAATAGCCGGCATGCCTGCCGACCGAAAGGCCTCCCTGCTGTCCGGGCAGAATTTCTGGGAAACCGAGCCCATCGACGAACTGGGCCATCCTGCAGTGACTCTGGCCGATGGAACCTACGGGTTGCGCCATCAGTCAGGACGCCACGACCACCTCGCAATGTTCGAAAGCGATCCAGCCACGTGTTTCCCTCCCGGCGTCGCGATTGGCTCCAGTTGGGACCCGGCTATAGCGGCGCGTTTGGGCTCCGCCATCGGGAAAGAGGCCCTCGCCCAAGGCGTACACATTGTCCTTGGTCCGGGAATTAACATAAAACGCTCCCCGTTGTGCGGACGAAACTTCGAATACTATTCGGAGGATCCTCACCTCACCGGTGTACTGGGATCCGCCTTCGTTAAGGCCCTCCAGTCCGAAGGCCCGGGAGTCTCGGTCAAGCACTTTGCAGCGAACAACCAAGAGACGAACCGGCAGACGATCAGCGCGGACGTTGATGAGCGAACGCTTCGGGAGATCTATCTACCGGCTTTTGAACGGGTTGTCACGGAAGCGCAACCAGCGACCGTCATGGCGGCCTATAACAAGATCAACGGAATCTTTGCATCGGCAAACCCTTGGCTGCTGACCGAGGTGCTTCGTAATGAGTGGGGTTTTTCCGGAGTCGTTGTATCCGACTGGAACGCGGTAACGGACCGTGTGGCAAGCCTTCGGGCAGGATTGGACCTCGAAATGCCAGGAGGTAGCGCCGCGCATGACCACGATGTTCGGGCAGCGGTGCGCTCGGGCGAGTTGGACGGACATGAGCTCGATGAGAGTATCGCCAGGATTGCCGCACTGGCCCAGTACGTTCCCGAATCAACGACAGATATCGACTACACCGCCCAACATCGCATTGCTCGAGAGCTTGCAGCCGACTGCGCGGTCTTACTGAAGAATGAGGCTCAAACCCTGCCACTTAGGGCAGGCACCCGCCTCGCAGTCATCGGCGAATTCGCGGCCAAGCTCCGTTACCAGGGCGGAGGCAGCGCGCATGTCAATGCCACCCACCTGGACCAGCCCCTTACGGCTATACATGCCCTCGCAGGAGAGCATGAGGTAGCGGTGACCTATGCACAGGGTTTCGTGATCGGCGGTGATGGAGACGCCACGCTGCGGCAGGAGGCCCTTGATACGGCCCGTCACTGCGATATTGCGGTGATCTTTGCTGGCCTGGACGAAGTGGCTGAGTCCGAAGGGATGGACCGCGAAAACCTCGATTTGCCTGCGGCCCAATCGGAGCTGATCGCTGCGGTAGCTGCCGTCGCGCCCCGTACGATAGTCGTCCTTTCCAATGGCGGCGTCGTCTCTCTGGAGGGGTGGCATGACGACGTCCATGCCATCCTCGAAGGCTTCCTGCTGGGGCAGGGAGGTGGGCACGCAATTGCCGATATCCTATTTGGCCGCACGAACCCTTCCGGGCACCTGGCGGAAAGCATCCCGCTGCGGCTGCAGGACCACCCCAGTAGCCTGAACTTCCCAGGCGAACGCGGGCACGTCAGGTACGGCGAAGGCGTGATGGTCGGCTACCGCTACTTCGCCACCTTCGACACAGCTATCCGATACCCGTTCGGTCACGGCCTTTCGTACACCTCTTTTTCCACTTCAGCCCCCCGGGTGACAGTGACACCAAGTGAAGACGTCACAGTCAACGTCGACGTACGCAATACCGGAGACCGGCCGGGCAAGCACGTGGTTCAGGTCTATGTCGCAACCCAAGCCGGCCCCGTGCGACGTCCGGCACGGGAACTGCGGGGGTTCGATAAGGTGCACCTCGATCCCGGCGAAACGAAGACTGTCACGATCGACCTTCCACGACGGGCCTTCGCCTACTGGGACATCCAGTATGGTCGCTGGGTTGTCGCCCCAGGTGTATACCGGATTCAAATTGGCACTGATGCCCACACCATCCTGCATGACGAGAGCCTCACGCTGACCGGCGACCTTATCCTCACCGAGCTCACCATGAATACCCCCATGGGTGAATGGTTTGAACACCCCCAAGTGGGCAACCGCGTCATGGAAGCACTCGGATTCAATTCGGTCGAAGTCTCTGCCGAACACCTGGCCATGCTGTCGTCCATGACCATGACCCAGTTCATCAACATTTCCGGGATGCCGGTTCCGGAGGAGACCCTGGCGCACTTGATGCGCGACAGCCGCCGCCCGGCCTGAAATCCTGAGCACCAGGAATGGAAAGCCCAGCCGAAAGTTATCGGGGCGATCCCGAACAGGCATCCAATCGCACTGGCCAAGAAGGTTCTCGCTTCAGGTAGGACCGAACGCCAAAATCCGTACCAGGCTCGGGCTTCGCCAATGGAGCCTATTAGTGGAAGAAACCAACATGCATCAAACTCCAAGCACCGTCGTAGCCCAGTGGACAGGCCCCTACCTGGCAGTCGACGGCCAGCCGTTCCTGATCGTCGGCGCCGAAGTGCACAACTCCAGTTCAAGCACCCTTGAAGCGATCGCGAGTTCTTTCGGAACCGTTAAACTGCTTGGCGCCAACACGGTACTTGCCCCGGTGGCCTGGGATCTCTTCGAATCGGAAGAGGGCAAATTCGACTACACCCTCATCGACGCGATGATCGCTACAGCGCACGAATTCGGACTGCGGCTGATTCCGTTGTGGTTTGGTTCGTGGAAGAACGCCGCCTCCACCTATGCACCGCACTGGGTCAAGAAGGACATAATGCGCTTCCCCCGGGCTGAACTGGCTGACGGACGCCGCATCGAGCACGTTTCCCCGTTCTCGTTCGAGGCGAAGGCCGCTGACTGCCGGGCCTTTGCCGCGCTTATGCAGCGGCTCTCTGACACCGACCATGACGGCACCGTCCTGATGGTCCAGGTCGAGAACGAAGTCGGACTTCTCGGAGCATCCCGGGACCACTCGCCAGCAGCGCAATCGGCTTTTGAAGGGCGCGTACCCGCTGCAGTGATCGAAGCCGTCTCGGCTGATTCCGGCATTCCGGTCCATCAAAACTGGCAAGAAAACGGATCCCGAACCGAAGGCACCTGGAAGGAGGTGTTCGGTGAAGGAGACCGTGTGGACGAGGCCTTTATGGCAGCTGCATATGCTTCCTACGTTGATGCTGTCGCCTCCTCGGGAGCTCAAAACCACAGAGTTCCATTGTTCGTAAATGCCTGGCTGGATGCAGACAGCGTCCTGGACGGGCCCGTCGCACTCGCGGGCGGCAAGCGCCCCGGTGAGTACCCGAGCGGCGGACCGGTCGCCCCGGTTGCCCCGATCTGGGATTCGCTGGCCCCAGCTCTGGATTTTCTCGCCCCTGATACGTACGTAGATGACGCCGAGCCTGTCTTCAGTGCCTTCTCCGCCAGGAAAGGCCGGCTGTTCATACCCGAATTGCGGGCCGATAGTGTCGGCATCGCACAAATGTTCTCCGCAGTCGGCGGCCACCGTGCACTAGGGGTATCCCCGTTTGGTGTCGACGACATTAACCCGGACGCGGACAGCAGCGCAGGCCTCAAAGACGCCTATTACCTGCTCTCGGCGGCGGCTGCCATTATTCGTACGAACCCTCAAGCCCGAATGCAAGGCTTCATGCTTAACGACGAGACTCCGTCAGCCTCGTTCCAGTTCGGCGAAACAGCGCTTCAAATTAACACCCAGTCCGACTGGAGCCCGGCTCTGCCCACCTACCCTGCCTACGGGTTGGTCATTGAGGACGGTGACGGGGCTTTCGTCATCGGTCGCGGTTTTTGGGTCACGCCCTTTGCCGGCGAAGGAGCCCCAGTTTCCTTCCTTTCGGCAGCCGAGTATCGGCTGGAGGCAGGTGAACTGATAGTCACCCGCCGTCTCAACGGTGATGAAACTGCGTCGGGGACCCTGGTTCCTTTCCCTTTCGTGGGCACACCTCCGATGTCGGACAGGGCTATCCCCACCAAACTCCCTGAAGCGGGAATTGTTAGGTTCAGCCTCTACACCTACTGACCTCCCGCCCTACAAGACCGGGGGCCGGGCAAGGGCACGGCCTGCAAGGGGAACGTCGGACAGGCGCGCCCCGAAATCGCCGGCGACACGTCCGCCCCCGGTCGCAGGCGGCCCTGGGACACATATCAGAGACCAATGTCCTGATAGGGCATCCAACAACATTAATTCATTTCGACAGAAAGGCCAGCGACATGCAGGTTCACGGCAAAACGTTCGTAGTGACAGGTGGCGGCAACGGCATCGGCCGCCAAGTAGTGCTGGGGCTCCTCCGAAAGGGAGCAACGGTTGCCGCCGTCGACCTGAACGCCGATGCGCTCGAAGGTACACAGGCCTTGGCAACCGGAACAGGCACACTAAGCACCCACGTGGTAAACGTGACTGACCGCCAGGCCGTCGCAGCGCTACTCGAAGACGTCACCAGCCTCCACGGCCACGTCGACGGCCTCATCAATGTAGCGGGCATCATTCATCGCTTTGTGCCTGTGGCTGACTTGTCATTTGAAGACTTTGAGCGTGTGATGAACGTAAATCTCTGGGGCACCGTGAACATGTGCAAGACGTTCCTGCCGGCCTTACGGCGTCGTCCCGCAGCGGCCATCCTTAACGTATCCAGCCTCTCAGCCTTGCTCCCATTCGCCGGCCAAACATTCTATGGAGCGACAAAGGCTGCTGTTAAGCAGTTCAGTGAGGGTCTTTACCAGGAATTGAGCGGCACGGCTGTTGCAGTTACGACTGTTTTCCCGGGAAACATCAGCACTGACATCAGCGGAAATTCAGGGGTCAAAGCGATCGACCCCAAAGGCAGAAAAGCACCTTCCACCACGCCCGAAGCAACTGCGGCCAAGATCATCCAAGGCCTGGAGAGGGGCAGCTTCCGAGTGCTGGTCGGCACGGATGCCAAAATACTCGACGCAGCCTCGCGGATGTCATCCCGTATTGCGACCGCGTTCATCGGGCGCCAAATGAAGTCGGTCTTGTGAGGGTGTCGGACGCAGGCTGGCAGCCTGTTGACGACTGGACCGTTCTCGCAGGGCCTGGAGGTGGAGGTTTGCGACAATGACCGGCTTGTGGACCAGGGAACCGTAGATAGAGTCACCGCGGATGGCGCAATTCTCTGGCTTAAGCACTACGGCATCCTGCATCGCAGGGCAACTGAGAAGGTTGACCACCGCTACGTGAAGGTCATCCCGGTCCCGCAGATCATGGAAGTAACGCTGCGGGACGACCATCCGGTGACCGCCGCTACTGGCAACTGATTGCGGTCACCGGCTAATGGACGCATGAGGGGACTGTTCACCCTGCGAAGGGGTCGGTCGACTCGTGGCGCCGGTCCGGGACTAAGACCATGAAACGCTCGCCTCGACACCGGGCCCCTCGGCAGTCGTGGCAACCTGGGGGCTGCAGGCGGTCGCTTTCAGGCTGGCCCCTCACTCGGCGGCTAATAACCTTCAGCTTCGGCTTTGTTGAGGAGCGTCTTCCTCCCCACTTCTCGCCTGCGACGACGCATCCCGAACCTTTCTTCGTCCCGAACGTCACCAAGGCAATAAAACACCGAACGCGATCTGCGTTAGCCGCTGCTGCCTGCGAGCAGGCATTGGTACTCCATGAGAAATCGAAGCTGCCCACCGCGCGCAGTGCAGCTGCTTCCGCTTTCTCGACAAAGCCAGCGTCCCTCCCGCTTGGCCACTGGGGATGGACATCGGCGAAGCGTGAAAGCGTCCGGGTCGTTCGTCGCACCGTCCCGCACACGCGTAGGCAGTTCAACGAGATAGCAACAGGCTCATCGGCCAAGGCATTTGTCCCTGTGACGGTCGCCAGGATTTTTAGGCAATGCCTTGGGCCCTGGCTTCTTGCTTCCTATGTTGGGATAGCAGCTCGAGAAGGACTGCGTTCTCAATGGTGATTCTCATATCTCGGCTTACCTTGGCCGGCACAAATCCCTCTTTGATTCGCAGAGATTGGGCCCGAGAGTTTCGGCTGCAGGGATTGCGCGAAAGAGCGGTCCCTTACCTCGCCGACCTGCGCCAAGGACACCGCAAAGCATCGGATATCGGTGGCATTCAGTGACATCCAGGCTTGGCCTCATGATCTTTCGTGACGCCGAAGCTGCCACCGTCGAACCAGTGGTGGTTCGACGGTGGCAGCTTTGATGACTCAGCCTGCCAGTGCCGCTTGAAGATCACCCCTGAGACCTGCTGGGGCTCCCGGCATACTCTCGAGAATGGTGTTCAGAGACTCTGGCCTGCAGTCCAACTCTGTCGTTTCAACGGGGAAGTGGGGGAGGTGCTTGGTGATTGCCCGAAGCACGGCATCCCAGACCTCCGGATGCTCGGCCACTTTCATCAGCGGTGAATCCAGGGTGAACGACGGGCGCTGGCCGTACGGCTCAGCAGCCTGGTACTGCCACTTGTGGTTGCCCGAACTTACGTCTTCGACGGCATTTTCCGGATGCAGGGGAAGAATGACTGTTGCTGTCGAACCTGCAGGTATTTGCGCTTCCACCGTCACTACATCGGATTCGACCTGCCACATGACTTCGGCGCGGCCCCGCGTAGTTTCATGCGCTGTTCTGGCCCATGTCAGTCCTCCTCCGGGCTGCGGAGCAACGCGGATGTGTTTCCACCCGGGCGACAGGCGTACCAGGCCACCCACGACGCGGTGCAGCCAACTGGCCACGGCACCAAGCGCGTAATGGTTCAGGGAAGTCATCCCGGTCGAGTTCAGAGTACCGTCGGGACGGATCGCGTCCCAGCGTTCCCAGATAGTGGTTGCACCCATGGTGACCGGGTAAAGGAATGAGGGGCATTTCTTTTCCAGCAGCAGCCGGTAGGCGGCCGACAGGTGCCCTGTGCTGCTCAAGGCGTCTGTAACGAGGGGTGTTCCCGCAAAACCGGTGGATATGCGGTACTTGGCCTTCTTGACGATTTCTGCCAGGCGGTTGCCGGCCACCTGCTTTTGGTCTTCGTCGAGGATGCCAAACATGATGACCAAGGCGTAGGCAGTTGCAGATTCATTGACAACGCGGCCGGACGGTGTGACGTATGCGCGGCGGAATGCGTTGAGGACGCGTTCGTGCAAGGCACGGAATTCGGCTTCGTCCTGCCGACAGCCAAGTACTGCCGCAGTTTCTGTCATTTCCTTGGTGGTCTTCACAAGGTAGGCCGAAGCTACCAGATAACGATCCGTCTTCCCCCCCGCCGCATTGGCGGCAGGTGCGTCTGGATCCAGCCAGTCGCCAAACTGGAAACCCGCAGTCCATAACCCCTGCTCGTCCAGCAGCGAACCGATCTGGCGGATGAGGCTGGTCATCGATTCGTAGCTGCTGCGTAGGATTTCCGCGTCGCCGTACTCCTGGTACAGCTCCCAGGGCAAGCTCACGGCTACGTCGCTCCAAAGGGCTGTGGGCGCAGAAGGTGTGGTCATAACGTCAGGGACGGTCCAAGGAACGTCGCCGGTTGCCTTCTGCTCGACGGCCAGATCTGCGAGCCAGGACCCCAGTACCCCCCGCACGTCATACAGGTAGGTTGCGGTCGACGAGAAGGCGTTCAGATCACCGGTCCAGCCCATTCGTTCGTCTCTTTGCGGGCAATCCGTTGGGACGCCAACAAAATTGTCGCGCATCGACCAGACTGTATTCTGGTGAAGTTTCGTAACGAGTTCGTCGGAAGTTTCGAACCAGCCGGTGCGTGGCATATCGCTGTGAACAACGACGGCCTGAAGTGCGTCTGCCTCCAGCTCACCGGGCCATCCTTCGACCTCTGCATATCGGAAGCCGTGGAAGGTGAACTGCGGCTCCCACACTTCCTCGCCTTCACCGCTAAGAGTGTATCGATCGGTCGCCTCAGCAGTACGGTTCGTCTCCCGCTCCAGCTCTCCGGACGGGGTCAGGATCTCAGCATGGCGGAGCGTGATCACTGTGCCGGCCTCGCCAGAGACTTTGATTCGCACCCATCCTGAGATGTTCTGACCAAAATCAACGATTGTTGTCCCGGCGTCGGTGACGCGGAGTTCGACAGGTGCGAGTTCTTCAATGCGCCTGATGGGTGGGAAATCAGCAGCCACCAGGGATGACAGGGGCCAGTCGACTGGCTCGATCGCCGCCCATTCGACATCCTCGAAGCCGGCTTGTGTCCAGCCCTCGGGTTCCATTCGGGCGTCGTAGGTCTCGCCCGCATAGATCCCATTTGCACGAACCCCTCCGGATGCCACCCGGAATTTGCCGTCAGTTGCGATGACTTCCGTCCGGTCAGGATACTCAAGTTCCACCTGAGCAAAGAGCGCCGGCCGGTCCGAGTAGTTGTGGCGCAGGTTGTCCCATGTCAGAGGCCCTACCGCCCAGCCCTCACCGACAACGGCGCCGAACGCGTTGGCGCCGGGGACAACAAGCGAAGTTACGTCGTAGGTGCTCACGGCCAGACGGTGCCGGTACGACGTCCACCCTGGTGCGAGAACTTCGTCTCCCACCCTTGTGCCGTTGACGTACGGGACCACGATACCGAGTGCCGTTACACGTAAAGTAGCGCGAATAGGACGTTCTGCAAGGTCGAATTCCCTCCGGAAGTAAGCTGCCGGATCATCAGCGTCCGAGGCTTTCGCCGGGCCGACAAAGGTACCGTGCCATCGGCGTATTTTTCCGTCACCTTGTTCGTCGCGGTCGGTGCCGGGAGGTTCCGTAACGTTGCTAGTCATCGAGAGCCTTTCTCCTGCTTCGCTGTGTGTCAGGCGCCCAGTAAGAAACGTTTGTTCTGGGTGCCGGAAATGGTTATTCAAGGAGGCGCGGACCGATGTCCGCGCCTCGATGGATTGTTATCTCGCCCCACGCACCCGGGCAGCAGTGATAGCAGCGCCGAGGCTGAGAAGGCCGCCAACGATGAACAGCGCGGTGTAGTTAGCCCCCGTACCGCCGACGGCCAGGACCAGGGGTGCCATGACGGGGCCCACAGTGCTGGCGAGGCTTCCCGAGAGGAAGTAGATGCCCATCCATTTGCCGTTCTCGTTCCCCTTCGGAACAACGTCTGCTGCGAGTGCCAGGTCTACCGAGTTGAAGGCTCCGATACCTGCTGACAGCACGACACCGCCAATGATGTAGGTGAGGAAGTCTGGGGAGATGGCAATCGCGATGGAACCAGCGGCGATCATTGCCGAGGACAGGTAGATAAATGGCTTGCGGCGCCGCAACCGATCAGACAGGTAGCCGCCGCCGAGGGTGAACAGGAGCGTCCCGAGAAGGCTGAGGCCGCCGACCGTTGCCATCTGCTGGCCTGCGGTCTCGGGTGTGAAGCCCATGCGGTCCAACAGGAAGTAGAACTGGTAGGTCGAGAAGAAGGAGAATCCGATATTGAGTGCGAACTTTCCCACCCAAACCCATGCAAAGTCCTGGTGCTTTTTAGGGTTGAAGGCGAGGTGACGGAAAATGTCCATCAGCGAACCGATGCGGGCTTCCTTGGGGGCAGGGGCATCGGGCACGGTCACCAGCCACAGTGCCGCCGCGACGGCAAACACTGCCACGGGCGCCAGAAAAAGGAGCAACAGGTTGCTCGTCAGGAAGCTGCCCGCCAGAGTTGCCACGACTCCGGCAACTGATGCTGCCACGCCGCTAAGGGAACCCAACCGGCCGCGCTGATAGTCCGGCACGCGTTCGGCGAGGGTAGGATTCAGGGCTGCGCTGATTGAGCCGGCGCCGAGTTGGGCGATGATCCATCCGATGATAATGACCCAGACGTCTGATGCTAGCGCGATGATGACGGCACTTACGAGTGAGAGCGCCAGACCCCCAATGAGGTAGGGCCGGCGACGTCCCCACCGTGTGCGGGTGGCGTCGCTGAGGACACCAAAAATTGGACCTGTCACGAGGCTAATGAAGCCGCCGATGCCAATAATGAGACCAAGAGTCGCCTCTTTGGTCCCGGGGTCTATCAGCTGCACTTTGTACGCGAGGCTGAACAATGTAGGCATGAGCAAGACAAGGAAAAACCCGAAATAGGTCAGCGCGAAAACGGTGGTGAACCACGCCCCGACCTTGGGGATAGCAGGCGCTTCTCCGACTGAATCCCGGGTTTCTGGGCGCTCTGCCAAGGCCTCGGCGGTGAAGCTCTGGGGTAACGAGCCCGGAACGACGTGGCTGGTGGATTCTGACTGATCTTTCATGACGGCTCCGTTGACATCCAAATTCGGGGGCGGCAACTGCCACCACCGGACTATATGAACATTGTAATTGACTCGTGTCAATAGCGTGCGGGAGGTCCCATGGATAGGGGACACCCCCGGTATGACACGTGGTATCGGCGGCACCCGTCGGGGGGCGCACCTCAGGACAAAGGCACACACGGAAAAGGCCTAACTCCCGGCGTCACCCTTACTTGGCTTCCCCTTTGGACCGCAGGGAGTTGCCCGGTTTGACATCACACCGCGCAGTCCGGTCTGGGGTCGCGGCGCTGGTGTTGTTCTTTGGGTGGGCTAAGTTTTGTTGGCTCCGGATGCTTGAAGTTCACGTTCACACCCGGGGGTGCCTGCGTTCTCCAAAGTTAGATAGGAAATGCGTTTGGCGACAATCGCGCCCGCTGTCGGCTCGATACCGAAGGTTCGTCCGGTGAAACCACCTGCTACTTCCGTTGACAGGTAACGACCGTCCAGGGTGGCAAGGATTTGTTCGTCTCCGCCCGCCGTCAGGATGGAAAGCTCAACAAGGTCCGGTTCGTGGGCTGGATAAAGCGGGTTTTCTCCCGGTTCACGAACCGTAATCCGCAGAGTGACATTGCGGCTGTCCTCTACGGCCAGGTGGCCCAGAGAGGCGATGGAGGGGCCGATAGCTGCAACGGCTTCGGCGCTCGTTTCATTAACCACGAGTCCGTACCAATGGGCACTATCGATTCTGAGAAGGAACCGGCAGGAACCGGTACTTACGTCGATGGTCGCTTCTGCAATCCACTCCCTATCGCGCGCCCTGGCCAGAAGCATGCCTTGAGGTTCATCTTCTTTAGGCGCATCGATCTTAATTCCGGCCGGCGTCTGACTTGAGATGAAGTCCTGGAGATGCACGTTCGGCGAAATCCACCGCTGATCCAATTTCCGGGAGTCAAAATTGTCAACGAAGGAGTGCGTAGGAGGCGTTGGCGTGAATCTCTCCTCATCAATAACGGGCCACCCGTCGATCCATGCAACGCCCGCCAGGAACGTTTCGCGACCGTTGACATGGAACATAGGGCTACGGCCCCGCGGCCGGACACCTAGATATACCACCGCCCAGGAACCATCCTCCAACTCCACCAAATCCGAGTGCCCCGTATTTTGCACAGGGTCACTCGTGCTGCGGTGCGTCAGGATGGGATTGCTTGGTGAGGGCTCAAAAGCACCGTCCAGGGTTCGAGATCGCGCGATGGTCGCGACGTGTCCCCGCTCAGTTCCGCCTTCGGCCAGCAGTAAATACCACCATCCATTCAGACGGTAAAGGTGCGGACCCTCAGGATGGGCCAGACCAGTACCCTGCCACAAAAGTCTGGGTTCGGACAGCATGACTCCGGTTTCTGGGTCAACAGGCACGCTCGCTATGCCCTGGAGGCCTGGAACAGATGACACCCACGTCAGGTGACAGAGGCCGTCTTCGTCCCAACACAAATCCGGGTCGATGCCGACAGCTCCCTCGACATAGACGGGATCAGACCAGGGGCCCTCAGGGTCTTCGGCTGACACAAGCAGTTGTCCCCGTCCGTACTCGAGAACGTTCGTGGTTACCAACCAGAACTTGCCGTGATAGCGAAGGGTCGTGGCGTAGACACCAGTGCTGGGCGGAGCCATACGAACATTAAGCTGACTCTCCCTGCTGAGTGCGTTAGTTATCGGCGTCCAGGTTGTCAGGTCGGCACTGCCGTGAATCGGAGCTCCTGGCGCAAACTCGAAGCTGGAGTTGGCGATGTAGTACATGCTGTCGCACCGGCATATTGAAGGATCCGGGTAGAAGCCGGCAATTATTGGCGTACTGCTCATGAAGACTCCTGGAAGTGATGGGAATTACATAAAAGCAGCTCTATTGTCGCGTGTCAACGATAATTGAAACGAATCATATTTGTGAAGCCCTTCGATGGTGCCCTGCCCGAAGGCTCCCCTCCTGCCTTTCTTCTGCCCAGGGGCCACACTGAGTTGCGCGCACACTCCGATCTGAACAAATTCAGGGGAAGGGCAGCCTAGGCCAGCTCACCCCGGTTCCGTTGACTGGAGGCATCAAGTCCTCTTTTCGGATAATTCGCGCTTCGACTGTGCCAGGTAGGACCGGTCGCCACCAGGACGTTTCCGGGCAATGGCTACCTGTCATCGGGAATTGCTGTTCTGTTTGTGCGCGCCGGGCTGTCGCATCTCTTCGCTTCACTTCTGGCCTTGAAGGTGGTCGAGTGCCTGGCCGAAGACGGAGACGATTCCTTCGATGTCGTCTGGTGTGGGGGAGCGAGGTGAGGAAAATTTGTCCCTTTCTGCTGTCCGTAGCGAGGGTGAGCTTCCCGTTCCGCGAGCACGGTGAACGGTCTTAGCACACCTGTACCGTGTAAGTTCCTGCCGGCTCTACCCGCCGGGCCAGTCCTATGTCCCGTCCGCAGAACTCCGAGAAAATCACTGGCCCAGCAAGGCTGAGTTACGCGCCGACTGCCGGCGACGTGGCCAGTTCTGCCATGTGAGGATCGAGCTCATCGCACCACGCGCGATAGCCGGCTCCAGTCAGGTGCAATCCGTCCAGTGAAAACCCGCGCCGAAGGTTCCCGTTGTCATCGGCGAGTGCTGGCCAAAGGTCCAAGTACTCCGCATCGTGCTGTCTTGCTACGACGGCGAGCAGGGTATTTGTAATCGTTATGCTTTGCCGCCAGCGGGGGCCGCGGGGCATGATGCTCTGAACATAGAGCCTTGTGCCGGGGGTGGCCGCCTGAATCCGTCGCAAGATGGCTGATACGTTGGCAGCAACCTCTTCCGGAGTGTATCTCAGCACAAGATCGTTGGTGCCTATCAATATGAAGACTGCACGCGGCGCATTGATTGCTGTGTCAGTCCTGGCGAGAACCTGCTCGGCAGTTTCCCCGCCGATTCCACGGTTGATGGTGTTTTGGTTTGGAAACCATTCATGCCATTCACCACCCTCAGTGATGCTGTCACCCAGCATGACCACAGAACTTGGCTGCGGCACCAGCTCCGCAAATTGTGTTCGCCGCATTTCCTGCCCTTGACCCATTTGCAGGCGGGAAATGTGAAGCGCGATCCTCTTGGCCAGTGTCATTTGCAGCTCTCCATTCCAGTGTGTGCCGCGCTCATCGGATAAACGGCCCTCGCAGCAGGGTCCGTATGTTGAGCAATAAGTGGAGCACGGCGAATTGTCACGCGTCAATGAGCATGATAAGCGATACATCTTGACTGATGGACTGTCGAGGGCCGGTCCTACGCGCTACCAAACGAGGGGTAAGTTCGAAAATGCGCGTGGAGCGGGGTGAACCAAAGATGAGCGCCAGTCTCCCACCTCCGAGAACTTTCGAACGCCGATAACGGATGTTCCGTAAAGCTAAGCAAGACGGGGGCTCATGGCATGTCGAGGTTGTTCTTGCAGGCGGTGGTTTTGTTGGTGTTCCATCCTGCGATGATGCCTGCGCCGAGCATGTGGTCGGTGAGCCGTGCGAAGCGGTATCCGGGGTCGGTGTCGAGGGCGAGTTGGAGGTATTGGTGGGCTTTGGATCCTCTGCCTTCCCACCAGTTGATGTAGCCGATGGTGGTGAGGATGGGTGCTGCGTGTTCTGGGGCGGTGAGGGTGTAGGTGTGGGTGAGGAGTTGTTTGGCCCATTCGATGCGCGACCAGTCCGGTGCTGTGGTGGTTTGGGCGAAGAGGATGCGTTCGGGCGGTTCGTCGATGCCGGGGATGTCTGCCATGAGCCGGTCGCGGATGTGCGGGAACTGGAAGTAGGCGATGAGCTTCAGGACGTCTTGGTCGGTGGGGTAGTCCTTGGTCTCCAGCATTGTGGTCCAGAGTTGGTGTCCGTCGTGGGTGGCATTCGCTGGCGGCCGGCTGAGGATGGTTTGTTTGTGGTGTTCGACGGCGGTTGCGTGCTCTTGCTTGTGGGTCGCCGCTGGGAGGAGCAAATGGTTCGAAGGTTCGATGGTGCTGCCGCGGTAGATGAATTCGGCGTTGACTTGTGAGTATTCGGTGGTGCTGAGGGGGATGGCGATGTCGGGTCCGGGTGGGGTGTCGTAGGGGGAGACAGCTGTGCTGGTGACGTAGATGCCGTCGCGGATGGTGATGCCTTTTTGGGCGAGGACTCCGGTGAGGGCGGCAATGGTCTTGCGGTGCGGACGAGCTTCTCCTGGTTCCGGGAGTTCATTGGTGTAGAGGGCGAAGACGATGCCGTTGGCTCGTTCATCCGTCGTGAGGTAGGCGGCGACTGTTCGAGCGAAGTGGACCTCCAAGCCGGGTTATTGGGGGAGGTCGATGCGGAGGGTCGCGCCGACTTTGTCGTTGTCGAGGGTGATACAGACGAGGCTCGCTGTGGGCCAGAAGCCGAGGGTGTGGCCGATGAAGCTGAGCATGTCGGCGGGGTCCTTGATGGTAAGCGAATTCATTGTCCTGTTCCCTTGTCCGTTGTCTCACGTGACTCTCAGTGGTGGCCGCTCGATGGGGACCAAAGTGCCGATCGCGGCGCCACCAATAGGCTCAGCGAAGCGTGCGGCTATTCAGAAAGCCCTACAGCGGATATGCATCTGGTAATTCATGCGGATCCATAGCCGCGGCACCATGACCGTGGACGGTCCAGGTTTCATGCGACGGCAAAAGGTCGCTGCCAGGGAAGGAGTCTGGCTGTCCAAACGCGCCAGGGCGTCGAACGCAACCCGGCGGGATGCGTTTAGTAGTCCCAGGCACTCACGGGACCTACGGGCAAGAGGTGCTGGTCGTACGGTGGCGCGACATATGCGCCGTTATCGGCGGCTCACCGAACCGTCAGGATTTATACGCTTGCCGAGTACGAGAAGTTTCCGGTGTTGATCCTCGAGGAATTGTTGCGTCACTTGTTGTTTGAGGAGGACGTGCGCGGCAGGACTGTTGGTCCAACAATCCGCTGATCGGCAGTCCGTTGACAAGACGTGAATAGAATTTCTACTTACGAGGCAAAGGCACGGTAGCTGCCCCGACAGTGTTGACCCCCTTCGGCGTACCGCTCAGGGCGGGACGTTGATCGTGGCTCCAACTAGACATAAAGCTCATGAAGGAAAACGGTTTCAGGATGATCCTGCGTGCTCCGATAGCGCGCGAAAGCCCACTGGGCCCCTTCGAGTCGGCGTTGGCCGCGGCGATGAAAGAAGTCAGCTCCGCCAACACGTACCCCGAGGCAGGCCATGGCCAACTTCGTCAGGAATTGGCCACCCATTTCGACAGTCCTTTGGAGCATGTGGCCGCCGGCGCTGGCGCAAGGAGCCTGATCCACCACTGTCTGTTGCCCTCCTTGATGAAAGAGCCAACATCGTCACTTCCGGCCCTACGGTCGCCGCATATGAGCGCGAGGCCCTGAAGCAAGAGGCGGTCGCGCCGCAGGTCCCGCTCAGGACCGACGGCGCGAGTAACCTCCTGGCCATGCTCTCAGCAATCAACAACAAGACACGGTTGGTGTACATCCGTAACCCCAACGACCCGACCGGGGCAATTGTTGGTCGGGATGACCTGCTGCGGTTCGTTGAGGTAGTCCCGGAGTCCATATGGATTGTCGTCGATGAGGCCTCCATGGAGTATATCCGCGAAGGGCACTTCCCCGACACGATCAAAGAGATTGAGTTCCGCCGCCCAAATCTCGTAACACTGCGGCCCTTTTCCCGTGCCTACGGCATGGCCGGGCTTCGCATCGGCTACATCGCGGGTCCGCCAGGACCAATTTCAGCCATCCAGAAGCTTCAGAGCACCGACCGGATCTCCTCCGTGGCTCAAGCTGCGGCGAAGGCAAGCCAGCAGGATAGGGATGAGCTTGAGCGAAGAGTGGAGCTGAACCGCCGCAGTCTTTTTGACCTGCAGCATGGTCTGGACGCGCTCGGGCTGGATTACTACCGGCCCCACGCGAACTTCGTGGAAATCCAAGAACCCCGACCCTATGGCCTACGCCAGAAGGCTGCCGTTCCGAGGCGTGCTTGCGCAGCCCTATGTAGGTGACCCGACGGGGGTGCGCATACCAGTCGGTACACCTTCGCAAGCAAACACAAAGCTTCTCGCCTTGGCCAGCATCCCGTCTGCCAGTTCCCCGGCCTCCGACGGCTGAAAATCGTCATCAAGCGGCAATCTGCCGGAAACTTCCAAATACCACTATGAACCTGTAGGTTTTCCTATACGAAATGAGATAGCATGATTTGCATCACATCGACGTGGCCCTTGGTGGGCGCGTCCCCACAAGGAAGGACTTGAGATGGCCATCAGCGACAAGACCGAGAATGACTCCCAGGAAACCGCGACCACTAAGTCGAGCGAGCATCCTGGCCGTCGAGGCCTGATCGCCGGCGCTGTAGCCGGTGCCGCTGTTTTTGGAGCGACGCGACTCATTCCCGTTGCGGATGGGGGATCCGGCGGGGGAGGGTCAAACGCCGCTGACAAGGAGGCACTGATCGATAAATGGCGCCGGACCAAGGAAGCGAATCTGGGCTGGGAGTTCTCAACGCCGTTGATGCAGTTCCGTAACTCGGCGGGGGAGCCGGACGGATTCAGCGTCGAGATGGTGAAGCTGATGATGGCCGACCTGGACAAGGACATCAAGATCAACTTCACCGAAATGCCCTTCGCGCAACTGGTACCCGCCCTGGCGTCGGGCAAGGTTGAGATGCTGGAACCAGTCACGAACCTGCCCGCGCGAGCCAACGAGGGACTGTTCGCCGACATTCCTGCAAACTACGCACCCATCTATGCTGTGCGCAAGCCGGGCAGCACGCTCGAAAAAGACGAACAGTTGAATGACCCTGCAATCAAAATCGCCGTGATCCAGGGCTCCTCTCAAGCTGCCATCGGCGCCCAGCGCTATCCCAAGGCCACCTTCGTCGCACTGGCGGACGCCACGGTCGCGATCGCTGAAGTAGCTTCCGGTCGGGCCGATGTCACGCTCGCGTCCATTTTCAATGTCATGAACGGCATTCGGAACAATCCGGGGCTGAGCGTTCTTCCGGGCGACCCTCTGTACGTTGACTTCAACACTTTCCTGCTGCCCCAGGGCGACGTCAAGTCGCAGATGTGGATTTCAAACTGGCTGCGCTACCAAGCCGCACGCGGAACGATCGCAGCACTTTGGAACAAGTGGGTTGGGGATGCGCTCCGGAGCGAATTCAAGCTCCCGGTCGTCACGGTTGGCCCGGGCGGCGCCCTCTCTCAGGTCTAGCCGGATCCCGGCAACCGAATAACCACTTAGGAAAAAATGCCTGATATGAAATGGGGCGAAGTCCTCAGCCGGTATGACCTGTTCCTTGCCGGGGCAGCGGTTGATATCTACATTGCCGTGGCCAGCTTTGTGCTTACTGTTCTCATCGGACTGAGCTTGGCCTCGATGTCCCGCGGAAACAAGTTCTCCAAAACGGTTTCCTACATCATCGTCCAGATAGTCCGCGGGGCCCCGTTATACGTTTTGCTGCTTTGGGTGTACTTCGGTGTGTCGCAGCTGGCCGGATTTAATATTCCTGCGGTGGCGGCCGCGATCATTGCCCTCGGGCTTGCCACCTCCGGCGTGACGGCCGAAGTCTTCAGGTCCTCCTTCCTTGCATTGGATAAAGGGCAGGCCCTGGCGGCAAAATCCTTTGGAATGACTCGATGGCAGGCGTACACGGCCGTGCTCTTCCCCCAGGCTATCCGGATAGCCCTGCCCCAGTTGGGCAACGTCTTCGTTATGCAGCTCAAAGGCGCCACCTACGCGGCCGTGATCGGCGTTGCTGAAGCTGTTTTCGTTGCCCAGGACATCTCAACCGGGCTGTTCCTACCCTTCGAGGCGTACGGTGCCTTGGCGGTAATCCTTATCCTCATGGCGTTTGCAGCGTCCTTCGTCTTCACCCTCACCGAAAGGAGGCTGCGGATCAAATGAGCGAATGGTTCGATAAACTCTGGGCCACCTGGGGTCCAGTCCTGGGGTCCACTGGAGCCATATCCGAAGGAATCTACGTCACTCTGGCAGTGACCTTCGCGTCGTTCGGCCTGGCTTGCATCGGTGGGCTGATACTCACTCTCATGCGGCAAAGCGGGTTATCTTGGCTGGAGAAGGTGGCCTTCACGCTGACGCAGGTCTTCCGGTCACTATCGGCCTACGTGTACGTTCTGTTCATTTACTTCGCCCTTCCGGCCTTCACGGGAGTGTCCATCCCACCCATTATGGCCGGCATCATCGGCCTCACCATCTTGAATAGCGCCTACATCGCAGAGATCCTGCGTTCGGCACTGTCCAGCGTCGGCCCAGGTCAGCGCGAAGCGGCCGCAGTTCTGGGCATGACCACCACGCGCACTTACACGGACATCATCCTGCCCCAGGGCGTGCGCGTCGCCATTCCCTCCCTCGTGAGCCAGCTGACGATCATCCTTAAAGACTCTTCGATCATCGGCGTCATCGGCGTCGCCGACATCATGTACCGGGCCAGCCACACAGCAGCGAAGACGTTCCAGTACTTCGAGTACTACACGCTGGTCGGGCTCATGTACGTGGTTGTCGTGTTCATCATGACGATCTTCAGTTCTTGGGTCGAACGGAAGCTTCGCATCCCGTGACCCTGCCCGACTAGCTATCAGCTTCCCGACAGCCAAACCGGGCCGTCGTGAAGCTTGAAACAAACCCACTGCCCTGTGTAGACCACATGTCACCATCAAATACGGAAGGTTCCCATGCGTTTTCAATCAAAGGTAGTCCTCATCACAGGAGCTGCCGGCGGCTTGGGGGAGGCCTCCACCCGGCGCTTTGCCTCCGAGGGCGCAAACCTGATTCTCACCGATCTGGATCAGGAAAAAGTGGAAACCCTCGCAGCGAAATGCCGGGCAGAATACGGATCCACCGTACTCACCTCCGCAGGCGACGTATCCGAGGAAACCGTAGTCAACGGGCTGGTACAGGCAGGACTAGAGGCCTTTGGGCGAATCGACATCCTGTTCAACAACGCAGGCATCAACCCAACGGGAAACGTCGTGGATACGCCCCTGGCTGTTTGGGATCTGACCATGAAAGTAAATCTCCGCTCGGCCTTCCTGATGACCTCACGGGTAATCCCCTCAATGATCGAAGCAGGAGGTGGAGTCATCGTTAATACGGCGTCCATTGCCTCCTTCAAGGCCTCCACCAACGAAGCGGCTTACAGCGTTTCGAAAGCCGCCCTGTTGCAGCTGACGAAAGTCACAGCACGTGACTTCGCAGACTTAAACATTCGGGTCAACGCCGTCTGCCCGGGAATCCTCGAAAACTTCATGGCCGACCGCAAGGTCATCTCCTCAGAGGAAATGATGGCAGAGCGCCGGGCCCGGGTACGCGAAATCGTCCCCTTTAAAAGGGAAGGCCGCTATGAGGAAATCGCCAATCTGGTTGCTTTCCTCGCCTGCGACGAATCTTCCTACGTCACTGGCGCCGCCTTCACGGCCGACGGCGGCCTCACAGTATGAAAGGGTCACAGGCCATGAACGATCCGCTGGTTAAGAACGGCGAAGAACTCCTCACCACCGGAACCGCCGCAGAGGGCGAAATAACTTCCGCGCCGGAGACAGCGCTAGACCCTGGCGCCACCCCGGAAGAGACGCCGATCATCTCCCTCCGGAAGGTCTCCAAAACCTACAACGCCGGCACTGCCAAGGAAGTCAAAGTCCTCAAAGGCATCAACCTCGACATCTACCCGGGTGAAGTGGTAGTTCTCGTCGGCCCCAGTGGCTGCGGCAAGAGCACACTCCTGCGCTCGATGAACCTCATCGCCCCGCCGGACACCGGGTCCATCACGTTCAAAGGCAAAACCTGGTCAAACAGCCAGATCGATTTCTTTGATTTCAAAGCCCGGAAAGCGGAGGCCCAGGCCCTTGCGCAATGGCGGATGTCCATGGGCATGGTGTTCCAGAGCTTCAACCTCTTCCCCCACAAGACGGTCCTCCAAAACGCCATGATTGGCCCCCTTCGGGCCAGGAACATCAACCGTGACCAAGCTGAACGGCTCGCACGGGCAGGATTGAAAAAAGTGGGCATGGACCAGAAAGCCGACTTCTTCCCCAGCGCCCTCTCAGGCGGACAAAAGCAGCGCGTGGCCATTGCCCGGGCCTTGGCCATGGAACCAGACGTCATGCTTTTTGACGAAGCCACCTCAGCCCTTGATCCTGAACTCCGCATCGACATTCTGGAGGAGATGAAGCAGCTTGCCGCCGAAGGAATGACCATGATCGTGGTCACCCATGAACTCGCTTTCGCACGCGAAGTCGGCAGCCGGGTCATCTTTATGGAGAGCGGTCAAATCGCCGAAGACGGACCTGCCAAAGAAACCATCGACAATCCCACACACCCCCGGTTCATCGAGTTCCTTCGGGCCCTCCACCACTAAGACGGGCGGCGGGCGGGCGCCAGTCCCGCCGACCAAGCAAAGGACAACACATGATCACTGTTAAGGACATCTCCAAGTCCTACGGAGACGTGGAAGTGCTGCGGAACTGTTCCCTGCAGGTAGAAAAGGGCGAAGTCGTCGTCATCTGCGGCCCCTCAGGCTCCGGCAAAAGCACATTCATCAAAACCCTCAACGGGCTGGAACCCATCAACTCCGGTTCGATCGACATCGCCGGATTCACCCTCAATCCTGGGAAAAAGGTTCCCCGAAAGCTCCACCTGGAAGTTGGCATGGTTTTCCAGCACTTCGAACTGTTCCCGCACCTGACCGCCGCGCAGAACGTCGCCCTGCCGCAGGTCAAGGTTCTCCGTCGAAGCAAGGCCGAGGCCATGGAACGCTCCGCCCAGCTTCTGGCACGCGTTGGTCTGCAAGCGCACAGCAGCAAGTACCCGCAGAACCTCTCCGGCGGCCAACAGCAAAGGGTGGCCATCGCCCGTACCCTTGCTATGGACCCCCAGGTCATGCTGTTTGACGAGCCCACCTCAGCCCTTGACCCCGAAATGGTTAACGAAGTGCTCGCCGTCATGACCGGTTTGGCGAAAGATGGCATGACCATGCTGTGCGTAACCCACGAGATGGGCTTCGCCAAAAGAGCAGCCGACCGGGTTGTCTTCATGGATCAAGGCAAGATCCTCGAAGACCTCCCGACGACCGATTTCTTCGAGAACTCCACAACCCAGCGTGCCCGGGACTTCCTGTCCAAGATTCTGGTGCTCTAAACGCTCAGTCCATTGACCACCACCCCGTTCGTGACCATACCTATTGCATACGATTTCATATCTTGTATGGAAGGGGTGGTTCGTGACAGTGGACCTTCCATTTTCCTCCCGATTTCATTATTGAAGGATCTCCTATAGGATTTCCAATAGCATGATGGTCGTCACGGCCCGGTGATCCAGACAACTATCTGCTTGGCCGTAATCAGCCGCGAAGGAGAACAAGCCCGATGAGATCCGCAACGAGCATGATGGTTTATCCGTCGACCTCGCAGCCATGGACGGGGGCGTGAAACCTATGAATCGCTTCTTCTACGATGTGGCGATTGCCGGTTCAGGCGGAGCCGCGCTCGTTGCGGCCTGTGCCGCGGCCGATCGTGGTCTCTCGGTCACCGTGTTGGAATCGACGCAGTTCCTCGGCGGGACGACTGCGCTCTCCGGCGGCCAGATGTGGATCCCGGGTTCTGCCGCCATGCGCAGGGCGGGGTTGGAAGATTCGGTTGATGAAGCCCTGCAGTACCTCCGGCGCCTGTCCCTGGGAACGACCTCTGAGGCTGCACTGCACTCTTTCGTGGTCAACGGCCCCCGGTTCATCGCTTACCTCGAAAACGAACTTGAAATGCCGATAGTCAGCATCGACCGTCCCGACTACCACCCCGACTGGGACGGGGCGGCCTGGGGGCGCTCCGTGGAACCGCTGCCGGTGACCACGGACGAACTTGGTGAGTGGCGTCATCGCGTCCGGACGTCGCCGACACGAGGTCCGATCACCGGCCCGGAGTCACGCACCGGAATCCCCGAACCTGTCCTTCGTGAACGCACAGCCAATGATGTGCGGACCCAAGGATCAGGGCTTGTTGCCGGATTGGTAAAGGCTGCGCTCCGCCGCGGCGTGGACTTCCAAGTTCAGGCCGCGGTCCGCGCCGTCAGACGAGAGGGCGGCCATTTCGTACTGGATACCGCCAAAGGGCAGATCAGCGCAGGCAACGTAGTGCTCGCCGCAGGTGGGTTTGCCCGGAATGCAGCCCTTCGCTCAGCATTCCTGCCACCAGTCGACATTGCTCCCACCGCAGCACCTGGCTCGCAGGGCGATGGGCTGAGGCTGGGCACCTCTTTGGGGGGTACCTTGCGAAGCATGTGCGAGGCATGGTGGACCGCTGCCGTGTCGATCGCCGGGGAATCCATCGACTCAGCCCCTTTGCACCGAAATGTTGTGCGGGAGCTGGCCTACCCGGGGTCCCTTCTCGTAAATGCGGCAGGGAAGAGGTTCGTCAATGAAGCCAGTTCCTATAACGACCTCGGCAAGGCCTTCTTCACGTTCGATCCCACCAGCCACCGATTCCCCAACCAACCAGCATGGCTGATCTTCGACTCCGCCTTCCGGAGTCGGCGCACAGTTGCCGGGGTAGGACCCAATGCGTCCCTTCCAGATGAGTTCATCCAAGCCGAAGATCTCCAAACGCTTGCACAACAGGCCGGCATCGACCCCAACGGGCTGATCACCACCGTCACCGAGATGAATCGTATGGCCGAAGCAGGCACCGATCAGCAGTTCGGCCGGGGTCATAATCCGCATGACGGGTTTAACGGCGACGAAGCACATCACCCCAATCCCTGCCTGGGTCCGATCGACCAAGGTCCCTTCTTCGCCGTTCCCGTTGTCCTTGGCGCCAACGGGACCAAGGGTGGTCTGGTCACGGACCATATCTCACGGGTCCTCGACCACGACGGAGTCCCGATTGAGGGCCTCTTTGCTGTCGGCGAAAACGCGGCGGCACTCATGGGTCCGGGATATGCCGGTTCCGGAGCGTCTCTGGGGCCAGCCCTAACGGCAGCCTTCACACTCGCCGAGCACTTGGGCAAGGGCCACTCCGCCCGAGACGACAACGACAGCAACAATTCAAAAGCCCGCCAGGCCACACGCTCCTGACGGGGCTGTAGCATCAGAAAGGAAGGCCATCCATGGCCACCCCAACCAACACTTTGCCTCGCCCCAAGCCGAGGATTATCTTTGCTGCGTGCTTCGGGCACGCTGTGGAATGGTTCGAATTTGGAGTCTACGGTTACCTCGCCACGGTGCTGGGTAAGGTCTTCTTCCCGAGCAGCGATCCGACCACCTCCATCCTGTCCGCGTTGGCTGTCTTCGGGGTAGCCTTTCTTGCCCGTCCTGTCGGAGCGGTCATCTTCGGCAGCCTGGGGGACAGGCTGGGACGCCGGGCGGTGCTTTCCACCACCATCCTGCTCATGGGTGGTGCCACCACTGCCATCGGCCTGCTGCCCACTTATGAAGCCATTGGAGTTTTCGCTCCGATTTTGCTCATTTGCCTCCGCCTGCTCCAGGGCTTGTCTGCCGGCGGTGAAACCTCGGGCGCGGCGGCCTTCCTGGCCGAGTCAGCCCCCAAAGGCCGCCGCGCATTGTGGACATCCAGCATCCAGGCAGTTGGCATCGTGGCCTTCGTCGTGGCTGCCTCCCTCGTGGCAGGCTTGACCGCCGTACTGGGTGAGGCCCAGCTGATGGCATGGGGCTGGCGGATTCCGTTCCTGCTCTCCCTGCCTTTGGCCGGCATCGGCCTTTACCTCCGCTTCAAGGTCGAAGAAACCCCCGCTTTCCAGGCTGCTGTGGCCAAGGAAGAGGGCGAACACCAGCGCGTTCCGATGAAGCAGCTGTTCGGTCATCACAAGAAGGCGCTCCTTCTTCTCATCTGCATCGTCATGGTGGAAGCCGTCGCGTCCTACGTAGCCAAGACCTATGCCTCCACGTACCTGATCTCCACCATCGGACTCAGCTCCGGCGCCGCGCTGCTGTCCACCTCGGTAACCCTGCTGCTGGCCGCCGCCATGATTCCGTTCTATGCACTCCTGAGCGACAGGATCGGACGTAAGCCTCTCCTCATCGGCGGCACCGTCGGCCTCATGGTCCTGGCCGTCCCCGCCTTCCTCCTGATCGGTTCCGGCAGCCTTGTCGGGGCAATTGTCGGCCAGATCATGGCCATCGTTCCCGGCACAGCCATCTCGGTAGCCGTAGTCGTTGCGCAGACCGAGCTTTTCCCGACCGAGGTCCGCTACTCCGGAGCTTCCCTGGGCTACAACGTTGCCTACGCCCTATTCGGCGGCACAGCACCCTACGTGGCGGCATTCCTCGTTGCTTCGACCAGCCTGAAACTGATGCCGGCGTTCTACCTGATCGTGATCAGCGCTGTCGGACTCATCGCGATGTGGAAGCTGCCCGAGACCTTCAGGAAGAACCTCATCGGCGCATCGGCTGAACCCGCACGCGTCCCAGCACATTCAAAGTGAGCCCGGACGCAACGATGCCGCACATGGGTGAGGCGAATGCCCCTAAGCAGACGGCCAGTAGAAACGAGCTTGTCGTGCTTGGCTCAGCTGGCGGCCCGACGCCAAAGCCAGGCCGACGGCCCGTCTCTCATGCCCTGGTGGTGGACCAGAACATCTCTCTCGTCGACTGTGGTAACGGAACCATCAGCCAGTTCGTTAGCGCCGGACTGGACCTTGGCAGCCTTCGCCGGATTCTGATCACGCACCACCACATCGACCACGTCGCAGATGTGGCCATGTTCCTGCACCTTGCATGGTCACAACTGCGTGCACCGGTCGAAGTCATTGGCCCACCACCGGTGGCCCGTCTTTTCGAACTGCACTACGAAGCGTTCGACTTCGATATCCAGTCGCGCATGAACGATGAAGGCCGCAGGCACCTGCGCGAGTTTGTGCGCGTGCATGAAATTACGGGCCCTGAAATCTTCGACGACGGCTCTGTCACGGTCACGGCCGCGATGGTTGAACACCCGCCTGTCGAGTTTGCCTTCGGGTACCGGATCGATCAGGCAGGACGGAGCGTTTGCTTCTCCGGCGACACAAGGCCTAGCGAATCCTTAAGCACCCTTGCGCGCGGATGTGACCTGTTGATCCATGAAACGACCTACCTCACAAACGCCACGGACTATCTCAGTGCTGAGCGGGCCACTCTCGTTTTGCCCCGGATGCGAAGCGTCCACAGCGATCCCAAGGGCGCTGGACAGGTCGCTGCCGCTGCAGGGGTCTCAGGGCTTCTGCTGAGCCCGGTAGGGACCTTCGGCCCTGCTTCGGACGAAGAGATCCTCGCCGAAGCAGCCGCCGAATTCACCGGCGAGGTCTGGGTCGGCCGAGACTTCCTACGCATCCCACTTCCACAACCAGGAGAAAAGTAATCCCATGACCACTTACAACACCGGCGGCGAGGCCGTCGTCAGCAGCCTCAAGGCCAACGGACTCACCACCGTCTTCGGGCTCCCCGGCGTTCAGAACGACTGGCTTTACAACGCCTTCTACGATGCCGGCGATGACATCCGCATCATCCACACCCGCCACGAGCAAGGTGCCGGTTACATGGCACTTGGACACACCATGGCCACGGGAAAGCCGAGCATCTGCAACGTCGTGCCCGGCCCCGGGGCGCTCAACGCGGGGGCAGCCCTCGCCACGGCCTACGGCCTGAACGCCAAGATGCTGTTCCTTACCGGTCAAATTTCTCAGAAAATGATCGGCCGGGAAATGGGAACGCTCCACGAAGTCCCCGACCAGCCAGGGATGCTGCGGTCGCTGACCAAGCACTACGACCGTGTCACCCATCCAGCTGAGGCCGGCCAGAAAATCGCCGATGCGATCCGTGCCATGAACTCAGGACGTCCCCGCCCGGCAGCGCTGGAAGTCCCCATGGACGTGCTCGAACAACGAGCTCCGGTCTCCGATACCGTCCCGGTGGCCGACGCGCCCGAGGACATCATCGACGAAGAAGGCATCGAAAAGGCCCTGAACATCCTCGCCGAGGCCAAGAACCCGATGATTTTCGTGGCCAACGGCGCCCAGGACGTCTCCGCGGAAGTCACCAGGCTCGCCGAGATCCTCCAGGCCCCGGTCGTTGGCTACCGCACCGGACGTGGAATCGTTGACAGCCGACACCCGTTGAGCGTCTTCCTCCCCGAGGCAAAGCCACTCTGGGCCGAAACGGACGTCGTCCTCGCCCTCGGAGGCAGCGCCCGTTCTGCTCTTCAGGGATGGGGCAAGGGCAAGCGTAAGCTCATCCGCATCGACGTCGACCAAACCGTCCATGGACGCTACGGACAGCCCGACGCGGCGATTACCGGCCGCCTTGAAGCGCACCTTCCGGTCTTGATCGAAGGTCTGGAAAAGCGGGGCATCCAGAACGCGGACATCACCGAACAGATGACACTGGTCCACAAGGAATGGAAAGAGCGCAGCGCCGTTCTTGACCAGCAGACGGCATACCTTGCCGTTATCCGCGAAGCACTAGGCGTCGACGGTGTCTTCGTTGACGAATTGACCCAGATCGGCTTCGCCAGCCGTATCCTGCTCCCCGTCTATAAGCCCCGTACCTTCATCTCCACCGGCTACATGGGCACGCTCGGTTACGGTTTTCCCACAGCTCTTGGAGCCAAGGTGGCCAAGCCGGACACCCGTGTGCTGTCCGTAACGGGAGACGGCGGTTTCATGTTCGCAGCAACCGAGCTGGCCACAGCGGTCCAGCACAACATCGGTCTGGTCACTGTCCTGTTCAACAATTCCCAGTACGGCAACGTCCAGCAGATGCAACGTGACCTCTACGGCGGCAAGGTGATTGCCACCGACCTGGTCAACCCGAACTTCGAACAGTTCGTCACGTCCTTCGGAGCGTCATACGGTCGTGCCACCTCCCCGCAGGAGCTTGGACCGGTCCTCGAAGATGCCTTCCGGTCCGGCCGGCCAACCGTCATCGAGGTCGTGGTGGGAAACATGACCAGTGTGGACCAGTTCCGGTGAGCAAGGCACTGAAAAGCCCACCAGCGCCATACCTGAAAGAGCTGTGGACAAAGCTCGAAGTTCTCCGCTGCGTCGTGGTCGTGGGCCTGCCCGGGACGGGTAAGAGCCTGCTGGTTCGGGAAATAGCCGCTGCCGCAGCCGCTGCCGGACGAAACAGCAGTCTCCTGCAATGGGACGTCTCCCGAGAGAGTTGGGACTCCCACCCCACCGCATCGGCACTCTTCCCTGAGATCGACGGCGTCACCCACTCGGGGATCCGCCTGGCCATGGGCTCCTGGGTTCGAACCACGGTGGGGAAGTGGTTCAGTAACCACGCCGGGCTTGAGCAACTGCTGATCGTGGAGGCCCCCCATATCGGAGGCAGGTTCTCTGAGCTCTCCCACATCGTCGATGACCAGGCTGAACAACCATTGGCAGGCGCAGAAACCCTCTTCGTCCTGGTGGCCCCAACCAAGGAACTGCAACTCACACTCAAACGCCAACGCGCCGCTGACATGGAAGCCGGGCAGGGCACTTACGAGAGCAACAACGCTTCCCCTGACCTTCTTGATGAACTGACTAACTCCCTTCGTGGTCCGGCAGGAGAGCTGGGTATCACCGGTTCAACCTCCACCGGGTATGACCCCGGTCTTTACGCCGGACTCATGCAACATGTCCTACGGCACCGGCATGTCCTGCTAGTCCAACCGGACGAGCTGATGGAAGTCACCGGATCCGTCTATTCCCTGGGGAACAGCTCGGAGAGGCTTTGGGCAACGGAGGAAGAGGTCAGCGCATCGCTTGACCCCGTTGCATCACTGTCTCCAGATGAACTGTTGCAGCGGACCGATTCCTGGTTCAGGTTCTAGCCAAATCCCGGAACAAAAGAAAGGTGGTACAGGCCGACCGGCCTGTACCACCTTTCTTCTTTGGCTTCGCTCGAGCTAGAGCACCCTGTTATCGGTCATGCTGCCGGACGGGAATTCAGCTTCTCCTGGACACGGCGGACCAGGACCAACGTGTGCTCTCGGCTGATCTCTTCGAGGCTGGCGTCAGCTTCCCCGTTTTCGATGGCGTCGATGATCCGGGTATGGAAACCAATGGTTTCCTTGCCCGCTGACAAGCCCAGGGTCTGAATGATGATGCCGCGTTCCCGGGCAAACACCAGGCTGCTGACCGTGTCCGTCCATTGGGACAGGCGCTGAAGCTCCTGAATAAGCAGCGCGTTGGGGCAACGGTCATGGATCATCTCATGGAACCGCCGGTTCAAGCTGGTCCAGGATTCGAAGTCGAATTCTTCCAGGGCACCCAGAAGGCTGTCGTTGGTCTCCCGTAATGCAGCGATCTCCTCAGCCGTCAGCAAGGGAGCCGCGGCGCGGGTCGCGTACGCCTCCATGACTGCCTTCATCTCCATAAGATTGAACCAGTGGGTCTTGTCCAGCTGCACGATGGAGGGACCGGAGTTCGCGCCGTACTCGACCAGCCCCTCGGCCTCAAGCCGCCTCAACGCTTCCCGGATCGGTGCTTGGCTGACCCCGATATCCTTGACTAGATTGTCAATGATCAGCCTCTGCCCCGCGGCGTACTGCGAGCCGACAATGCGGTTACGCAGGATTTCGTGGGCATAATCGACCTTGGACTGGGTGGCTGAGGCTGGTGCTGTAACTGACATGTCTCCCTCTCGGAGCGGTAACGACAACATTCGAGGCGTGGGGTGCGCCTTATCCCGCAACGGTCGGGGGAGTTCATAACAGCCCGCGATTCCGTATAGCTAATCCTATGCGATCGACTGAGGTTTAACTCACGCTTCCCCGAAGAAATGGCCTAGGCGCTTTGCTTGGCAGCGTTCGTAACCACCCGGTCGAGGGCGGCGATCGTTGCGCTGACTTGGTCGGGTGTTCCGACGGTGATCCTGACGCTTTCAGGGTCTCCCATGGCGTTTCCCGGGCGAACGATGACGCCTTCACCTTCAAGTGCCTTGGTGAATGCCTTGGCATCTCCGACCTTGACGTAGACGAAGTTGGCATGTGAATCCAAGGGTTCGAAGCCGAGGTCGCGGAGACCGTTCGTGAGAGCGTCGCGGCCCTGCTTGTTCAGGCCGACCCGGCGGACCAGTTCGGCTTCCTCGTTCAGGCTCGCCAGCGCTGCGGCCTGGGCGACGCTGGAGACTTCGTAGTTGCTTTGCACCTTCTGGACGGCACCGATGATTTCCGGGGAGCCAACGAGGTAGGCCACGCGCAAACCGGCCAGGCCGTATGCCTTGGAAAAAGTGCGGAGCGTGACGAGGTTGCGGCGCTTGAAAGCGGACTCCGCGACCGTGTCGGTGTATTCCTGCGACTGTGCGTATTCGAAGTAGGCCTCGTCCACCACAATAGTGACGTATTGCGGAACGTCCCGGATGAACTGGAGCAATTCGTCGCGGCCAACGATGCCACCGGTGGGGTTGTTGGGGTTGCAGACGTAGACGATGCGGGTGGCGTCGTTGATCAAGCCGAGCATGGCCTCGAGATCATAGCTGCCATCCGCACGGACCGGCGTGCTCAGCGTCTTCGCGCCTTGCTTCCGAGCGTCGAGTGCGTAGGCGTGGAAGGTCGGAGTGGAGAGCACAATGTTCGTGCCTTCGTCGAGCAATGCGACCGACAGGTGATGGATGAGTCCGATGCCCCCTGCACCGACAGCGACCTCGGTGATGTCAACGTTGAGCATCCGTGCCAGTTCAGCGCGGAGGGTTCGGAACCCCGACTCGGGGTAAAGGTTTGCTTTGGCCACCTGCTCCAGGGCCGCCTTTGCCGCAGAAGGGAAGGGGCCATACGGGCCCTCGTTAGCGGCCAAGCCCAGCAATTCCAGAACAGCGCCTTCCCCGGCTGCATCGCGGACGCTGCGCCCCGCACTGTAGGGCGGCAATCCATCAATGGCTGCCCTGATTGTCGGGCCGGATCCGTTTTCGGTGGCAGGGGTTTGCATATTTACCTATCCTAAGTTCTCCTATAGACTTTCCTATATGATTCTATACACGCTAGAGGAAAAGGACAATGGCTGAAACTGCGCAGTTGAAAGGCATCTTCGTCGGCAACCACTGGCAGCCGGCCACTGGCTCGGACGTCATGGGCGTGTACAACCCCGCCAATGGCAAGCTCATCGGGGAGGTAGCCGCAGCGGGCACTGCAGATGTAGAGCGCGCGAGCCTGGCCGCGCTCGGGGCATTTCCGTTATGGAGCGCAACACCGGTAGGGGAGCGGGCTGCGATCGTCGCGAGGATCGCTGACGGTCTCGAAGCCAAGGCGGAAGAGCTGGCAGACGGCATTACCGCCGAAGTGGGCACACCCCGCCACAAATGCGTCCGCATGCAAGTGGCCCCCGCCGTGCACAGCTTCCGCAGCGCCGCGCGTCTCGGCCCGGAAGCCATGGTCACGGAGCAGCTGGATGCAACCCAGGTTCACAAAGTCCCGGTAGGTGTGGTCGCTTGCATCACCCCATGGAATTACCCGCTCTACCAGATCGCATCCAAGGTTGCTCCAGCGCTCGTGGCCGGATGCACGGTGGTGCTGAAACCCAGCGAGGTGGCGCCTAGCAATGCCGCAATCCTGGCCGATGTTGCTGCTCAAGCCGGTCTGCCGGCGGGCGTCTTCAACGTAGTCTTCGGGGACGGCCCAACAACCGGTGAGGCGCTGATCAGCCACCCTGCCATCGACTTCGTCTCCTTCACCGGCTCCACACGCGCCGGGGCAAGGATCGCAGGAGTGGCTGGCGGCTTTATCAAGCAGGTCTCCCTCGAACTGGGCGGAAAATCTGCCAGCCTGGTTCTCCCGGGAACCGACCTCGGGAATGCCGTCAGCAACACACTCGAAAAGAGCTTTCAAAACTCCGGACAAACCTGCGCCGCACTCACCCGGCTCTTGGTTCCATCAGAGGCACTGGATCAAGTATCAGCAACCCTCCGAGCGCGGGTGGCGGGCTATTCTGTTGGTAACCCTGAGGACTCCTCAACGGTATTGGGCCCTGTGGCCACGGCAGCGCAACGTGACAAGGTTCTTGCCATGACAACGGCTGCGAAAGCATCCGGGGCGGAAGTGCTCGCGTCCGGTCCCATATCCGGCGACCCAGAAGGGTATTTCGTTCCCGCCGAAGCATTCCTCACCGGCGCCAACGACGAACTCGCCCAGGAAGAGGTCTTTGGTCCCGTCCTTGCCGTCGTACCCTACGTGGACATTGACGAAGCGGTTGCCATTGCCAACAACTCACCCTACGGGCTCAGCGGCGCAGTTTGGGGTCCGACTGCCGAAGACGCCGGCAAGGTCGCAACACAAATCAGGACCGGGAGCGTCTCCATAAACGGCGCACCGACCCATCCCGACGCGCCTTTTGGCGGTTTTCGGATGTCCGGATTCGGCCGGGAACGGGGCGCCCACGGCATTGAAGAGTTCCTGACAACCCAATCAGTGCACTACTAGACCAACCAACTCCGATCCCACCCTTATGAGGAACCAGATGCGACCATACAGGCCACTCGCCGAGCGCTCGTTCCGGCAAGACGAGCGCTGTGATGACGATTGCCACTTCTGCACTGGCCCGGAGACGGACTAGGACTTCCGGGGCGAGGGGACTTCCCTCTCACAGGCCCCCCTTTCCCATCCAACCGGCAGAGAAGGCCCCGCAGGCCCTCGACGCCCTAACCCCAGGGGAATAATGAACGATAAAGACTCCATGGGCGTGGAGCTTAGGTTCCACGACCCGCTGGCGGCGCCGGCGGGGACTGGTTCCGCCCCGAGTTCTTCATTATCAGAGTCGGGCCATCACCGCACGAGAGCCGATCGTCGCCCAAGGCCTGCCGCACAGGGCGTCCCAGCACTGCGCTCACAAGCCCTGGCCGAAGTAGTTCAGGACCTGCAACGACTCATGAATGCCCGTGAGGGAGCCACCTTGGGCGACGGACGGCGAACGCGTCTTTCCACTGGAGCGCCAGTCATTCGCGCTGGGCGCGACGGGCACCAATGCCGGTCCTCGCGGCCAGACACTGACTTAGGGAAACACTGCATGCCAAGGCATGGACGGGACTTCTTGCAGCTACTTTCTACTCCCGTACTCTAAAAGCCGATAACCGTGATTCGGTCAACTGGCTAGTGGGTTATGCCCGCCTAGGGATTCGGCGCGTCGGCCACGGTGAACGGCAACTGCCGCCGTGGTCCGCTGGTGTCAGAATAATGCCAAATTCCGTTTCGCTGACAGTTGCTAGTCACTCTCGGTGCGGGTTGTTTCTCCGGTTGCCTGGGGGCGCACTTCTTCGGGGTTCACCAAGCTCGCGGAAGCGGCCATGGCAGCCCCTTCATTCTTGATCTCGCGGACCTCTGATTTGAAGATACGCATCGATTGCCCGATGTTGCGGGCCATGACAGGCAGTCTCGGGGCCGCGAAGAGCAGGACAGCGACGGCAATGATTGTGCCGATAACCCAGGGCTCAGCGAATAGTCGTCCCATTGTGAACTCCTTCGTTCATAGAAGCCGACGCCCCAGAGGGTCGTCGATTCAGGCAAAGGTAGCAGCAGCAACGATTACGTGTCGAGGCTTTGAAACTAGTTTCTGAAACTAGTTGCAAAGGTTCTTTGACTCCAGTAGATTCCCTGTGACCGGCATCACGGTTTGGCGAATACGCCCTTTTCCTTTGTTGAAAGTGAGAACATCGATGTTCCCTGACATGCGACGACGATCGATCCTGAAACTGGTGGCGGGCACCGCGGGCGCTGCCGCGGCGGGTTGGTTGTGGAGTGCTCCTGCTGCTCAGGCCGCTCCGAATCCCCGGGATACGACGGCCACCAACAAGTCCGGCGCGTTGGATGTGCTCGTTTTTGGAGATCCCGCCTCCGAAACAGCACATAAGGTAACAGCAAACCTTTCTGACATTGTCCCGGGAGGGTTGGGGCAGAACGCCCGCGTCCTTAACCCGGCCAGCGGCTTCTGGGGCGGCACGATTGCTGCGTCCATGGCCTGCAGGCCGAAGGGCGCAACGTACGTCACGATCAAACTGTGGGGTTCGGATCTTGGGGAAGAGATGGGCCGACTGCAGCTTTTCGTTGACGGAAAGCAGGTTGGGCATTACCACTTGGGTGCCGTTGACCCCTTGGACATTGCGGGCCACGATGCGAGAAGCCCGGGGCGTTTCTTCCTCCACACGCTCCCCCTTCCTGCCACAGCCACAGCTGGCAAATCCACGGTTAACGTGGAAATCCGTTCCATGGGATCCATAGCCGGGTACGCACAAACGGCGGATACGTATTACCAGGCAATGAAAGCACCAACCCGCGGAATCTACAGCCTGTACACGCACTCCGATCCGTTCTTCAACCTCGCCCTGGATGACGTGGTGGGTACCCGCCCACCGGAGACGCTCCGACCCACGCCGGGTAAGGAAATTCTGGATACCGTCATGGCGAAGGTCATTGCACAGGCTGACTCTGAGGCCGGCCGGACTGTTCCGCAGCTGGATTTGTGGTATCTGGAGTTCCTGGCACGCGCCTACGATGTTCAAGCCAGCAAGGCTTACAAGAATCCTGCGGTTCCGGCGCAGGTTGCCAGCAGCATGGACGCCATCTACTGGCGCTCCCGCACGGATCCGAAGATCATCCGCGACTCCACCCAGCAGTGGATGGGCTTGGGACGGCTGGGCCTGGTGATGCTTCAGCTCAAGGAACAGATTGTCAAGCTTCTGGATGAACCCGTCGCAGGTTCCCCGGGAGTCATCACCAACGCCGGCTTCGAGGCCGGAGGTGCCTTGCCCAGCGGCTGGAAGCAGACGATTTGGACAGGCAGCGGCGTGGCCTCCCGGGATACGACCGTTTCCCGCACCGGCGGCGCTTCAGGAAAGGTAACCGTGCCCGCTACGGGCGGCGTCGTGGGATTGGGTCCCACGGCCAGAATCCCTGTAGGCCCGGGAACATACTCATACGGAACATGGGTCAAGACAGAGGGCGTCAAAACCGGCGGCGCCTACTTGGATGTTTTGTTTTTTGATGCTGCCGGCAAACTCGTCGGGGGTGACAACAAATACTATGCAGCAGCCGGAACCAATGACTGGCACCAGGTAACGGCCAGCCTTGCCACGCCGGCCAATGCAACACAGGCCGAAGTGCAGGTCCGTGTTGACGGCGCAGGTACCGCATGGTTTGACGATCTGACTCTGCAAGTTCCCGCCGGTTCTGCTTTGGCTCCTGTGCTGCGGCGTGATGCCTGGGCAACGATGCTGTTGGAGAGTCGCGAATACTGGCGGCAGAACTTCCCCCAGTACACCAATCAGGCGATGATTTGTGCCATCGGTCTTTACCTCGCCGACCGGGGGCTGAGCCTCGTCGGTTCGAAAAATGCTTGGGGAGAGACCAAAGCCCGGGAGTACATATACCAGTCGGTCGGACTCAAGCCCTGGCTTGGCCCCGAGAACGCCGACGGTACGCCAAAGAAACCCCTTGGTGGCTCCTACTTCCAGGTTTCCAAGAAGGGTATTTCCCGCGAGCTGGGCTTCGCCGGTAACTACGGTGAACTGCAGGACTGGATTGCCCTGATGTTCGACGCTGTCATTGGCATCGGTGGTGTGGACGACCAGAAACTCCGCGAGCATCTCGTGACCATGACCAAATCCCGTATGGTTTTCCGTTATCCGGCTGTGGACAGTGACGGGTACAAAGCCGTTCGGTACGAAGCTATCGTTGGATGGCGTGACACCGAGTACCCCGGCCGCGTCGCGTACGACGAAGGCAATAAGTGGGATGGTCACGCCCTTAAGGTCGTGGCACTGCTGAAGGACCCCGATCTGACGGCTTATGCCCGCCAGTCCTTGGACGACAACCAGTTCTTCCACATTTTGAAGGACGGCTACGACATGGGTATGCAGGCCCGCACGTTCCTGCATTTCCTGAGCGCGGCTGATGACTATGCCTACGTCAGTGGCGCTCCGGCAAGCAAGGTCCGGCTGCCTATGATGCCTGACCAACCTGACTTTGTCTTCAGCGACGAAGAAAACGGTGTACTGGCAGTCAAAAACGGCAACGAGATCCTCTACGCCTCCCTGTATTGGCGCGCCAGATGGGGCGTTAACCGGCTGGCGCGCATACACCTTATTGGTTCGGACGGCATCGAACGTTCCGGGACGGTCTGGCAGAACGTGCAGTTCATCCCCGACGGACGGACGCACAAAGAACCAAACTGGGTTAACTGGGAGTTCGGAAACGCGGACATGCCCGGGATCCCTGGTGGCGGCTTCGCTCCTCCAGGACCGGCGTTGGAACAAGCGTTTGCAGGGCAGGAGCTGCCCCTGGCAGCGGCCCCAAGCGACGCCCCGACCATCCCGGTCGGCACGGAAAGCCCGTTTGCCGGCCGTGCCGATTTCTACGAGTGCACCTACGGTCCGTACTTGATCGCCATGAACACATCGGCCACGAAGTCCTACACGGTGACCCCTTCTCCAGAATTCGGTGTCGCTGTGAATCTTGTGACGGGACAGAAGGTCCAGCCCAACACGGCTTTGCAGGTTGCCCCCGGGACTACTTTGGTGCTGCGGCGCCGCTAGGGCTCAGGGTGCCCCGCGCAGACTCCTCCTCGTCCGGACGGGGCACCCCATTGCTAGGATCAACACGTGAAATCGACGATCACACCCGTACCCACCGCTGACGTGACCACTGCATCCAAAGCGCGCGGCCGCGGACCCATGCGTTCCGGTGTGGTGAACATGAAGGACGTCGCCGAGCGGGCTGGCGTGTCCACATCGACCGTGTCCCGCGTCATCGCGCAGAACCCTGCGGTCCACGAGCAGACCAAGGAACGGGTTCTGGCAGCAATGGCGGACCTCAACTATGTCGTGAATGGATTGGCTCAATCCATGCAGGGACGCGGAAGCCGGGCGGTCGGCTTCCTGGTAAGCCACATGGTCGGTCCAACCTTTGCAGATGTTGCACAAGGCGTCGAGGAAGAAGTCGCCAAACTGGGTGATCTTTTGACCATCATCACCACCCACGCAGATCCCTCCGGTGAAATGAAGGCCTTGCAGCAGATGCGCGAACAGCGCGCCAGAGCTGTCTTGCTGGTCGGGGCCAGTCCGACGGGCCAGGACTACGAAGAACGGCTGCGGAAATACCAGGAATTCCTGTCGGCGACGGACACGCAGCTGATCCTATGCGGACACCAACATGTGAGCTCTGTCCCGGGGCTGCAGAGCGTCGATTACGACAATATCGGCGGGATACGGGCGGCCGTCGAACACCTGGCGGCCCTGGGGCACCGGCGCATCGCCTACCTTGGCGCCGCTGAGGGCCACAGCACTGCTGAACAACGGCTTCGAGGATTCGAGCTGGCGATGAAGGACTCCGGCCTGGACCTCGACCCGGCCATCATCCCGGCGTCGACCTTCGAGGTGGAGCCTTGCGAAGCCGCTTTGGAGAACCTCGTCTCGACAGGGGCAGATTTCACCGCGGTCATAGCGGCACGAGATGAAATCGCGGTGCGGGCGCTGCGGGTCTTCAGGAACCACGGCCTGAGCGTGCCGGACGATGTTTCCCTGGTGGGTTTTGATGACATGCCCTTTATGGGCGATCTGACGCCTGCCCTGACAACGGTCCGGGTGCCCTACCGCGAACTCGGCAGACGAGCCGGGATGCTCATCACGGACAGCGGCCCGGATTCACCTCAAGTATTGCCGGTGGAACTGGTGGTCAGAGCCTCGACCAGCGCCCTCCACGAGTGATCAGCCGTCCCTGCCGGCCACTGACGGGCGGGTAGCGGAGTCTCTGAGAATGAGCTTGGGTGCGGCTACGGTGTCTTTGATGTCTCCGGCACCCGAAATCCGCTGAAGCAGAAGTGAGAATGCCCGCGCCCCAAGGCCCCCGAACCCAGGTTCCACGGTAGTCAGTGACGGCAAAGTGAATTCGGTGAACGGCTGGTTGTCCCACCCGACCAGCGACACTTGTTCAGGAACGTTGACTCCGCGGTCATGAAGCGCGCGCAGGGCAGCGTGGGCGAGCCCGTCGTTGGAACAAAAAACAGCCGTTATCTCCGGAGAATCGGCGATCCGGAGTCCTTGCTCGTAACCAGAGTGCACGGACCTCGTCGCAGGCAGCACTGGAGGCGGGGTCAGCCCGGCATCTGCCAAGGCATCAATCCATCCCTGATAGCGCCCGGAGAACTGCGTAAGCGGGAAAAGCCCCAGGTGATGCACGGTTGGATGGCCCAGAGCCAGGAGATATTCGGTGACGGCGCGACCGGCCGAGTACTCATCGATGAATGCGTAAGGGTGGCCCGGCTGGCCCTTGGAAAACCCGGACGCTGCGACCGCGGGAACGTGCGCGGGCAGTTGTCGCAACAATTCCGCGCCGGCCGGATCGAAGTCAATGACAATGGCACCGGCAACCTGCTGCTCCAACGCCGGGCCGATTGCCGCCAGCGCGTCATCGGGGTCAGGTGACTTCACCGTGGAAATGACGACAGAGTAGCCCGATTCACGTGCGGCCCGCTCAATACCTGCGATAGTGCGGGTATAACCGTAGAACTCGGTGCTGGCGGTCAGGATGGCAATCATTCGCCGCTTGCCTGATTTCAACGCCCGAGCGAGTGAACTCGGCCGGTATTGCAGTTCCTCGATGGCGTCAAGGACCCGCTGGCGTTTCTCCTCGCTGACAGGAATGTTCCCTGTTAGGACACGGGAGACGGTAGGCACGGAGACCCCGGCCAGTCTTGCCACATCGGCGATGACAGGTGCTCTTCCGTCACGCGGGCTCCTGGACCCCCCCGCCATGACGGCGCTCTTATTGCTTTCAAGCATGGCATGCCCTAACTTTCGGGACGCCCGGTTCGGGCAGGTCCTGAACGGGTGAAGTGATCAGGGACGTCGGTATCGTTATCTTAACGTCACGTCTGCTTTGCAGCCGTATGCGCACCGCAGACGGCTCGCGAAAGGTCATCTGGCAACCAGCCCAGTTGCGGTCAGCCATTCCCTGATCGTTTGAACAGTCCAATCCTCGTGCTCCAGATGAACAAAATGCCCTGGGCAAGGGGCCACACGAATCGTCGAGGCCGGAGAGATTGCGGCCTCAATAGCCGCTGCCTTTTCCGTCGAATAGATTGCCAAAACCGGACCGGGACGGTTCCGAAGCCACAGCCGCGCCTGCGGCAGAGGACCCAAGGCGTCCGGAGTCATGTACATGCCGTCGAAAGACTCCAGGAGCACGCGCCCGTCACTTGCCTCCAGGTCCTTTCGGATGGCTTCCTTGTCACTGGCCGGCAGGGTGGGGGAGTAGGCCTCGCTGAGGTCCCGCACCGCCGCGGCCGAACCCAAGGCGGCCAAGTCCCGGCGCCGCTGGGGCAGCCCCCGGCACTCCTCTTTATCAGCCCCGTACGCAGGATCGATGACGATCAGGCCAGCGACAAGATCCGGTCTGGCCAGCGCCAGGTGGGAGACAACACTGCCGCCCATGGAGTGGCCCAGGGCAATAATTGGGCCCGTCTCGCTGGCCAACTCGGCCAAGTCCTGGGCCATCTCGCTGATGCCATGCCTTCCCCGGACCGGGCCTGTCGCGCCGAATCCCCGAAGGTCAACGGATATCGCGCGAGTCATGTCTGCCAACGCCGGCTGCAGGCGGTCGAAAGTTGCGTGTGACGAGCCCCACCCGTGGACAAGAACAAGAGCTCTGCCTGTTCCCAGACTCTCAGTGTGGATCTTCATACAGGGCTCCTGTCGAGGTAGAACTACTGGACACCAGTTTATGATATCGATATCAAGTCATCAATCCCAAGGCTTGATACCCTTCGGCTCCATTCGCAGACCGACCTTGAACGAATGGGCGGGGGGTTATTGCGCGACAGGGAGGCAAGCCCTATTCTGATATCGATATCAGTGAGCGAGATCTCATCACCAAGAACTTTCCGCCCCGCCGAAATGGCGGCAGGAGGGGCAAGTTTCGCCAACGGGCCAAGAATCCGGGCTGGCTCCGAATGACCAAGGAGCGGGTCGCATATTGGCCGGCAAGAACAATCGAAGGGAGGGTGTCATGCGCAGAGGCGTGGCTACCCGCGACAACGATCTGACGGTTGACACCACACAGCCGCCCGCAGGGACTGTGATGACAGGTGTCGCCACCATCAAGGACCCGGGCCAACCGGCCAAGACGCGCGGACCGGCCCGCAAAGCCGGAAAGGGCTCTTGGGCCTTGCTGTTGTTGGCTGCACCAGGGATCATCTGGTTCTTCGTGTTCAGCTATGCGCCAATGGCTGGCCTGGTTGTAGCGTTCAAGAATTTTAGTGTGAGCAAGGGGATTTTCGGGAGCCCCTGGAACGGGCTGGACAACTTCAAGTACTTCATCGCCAGCGGTGATGCTCCACGGATTGTTACCAACACTTTGGTCTTGAATGTCCTGTTCCTGGCTGCGTCACTGGCCGCAGGGCTGTTGTTGGCGGTTATGCTCAACGAGCTCAGGGCCCGCTTTTTCAAGCGGTTCATGCAGTCAGCGATCTTCTTTCCCTACTTCGTTTCCCCGATCGTCATCAGCATCATGCTGCAAGTCCTGTTGTCAGGTGCCCAGGGAAACGGCGGGGCAGTCAACGATATGTTGGGTATTTTCAATCTCCCTCAGGTCAGCTGGTACACGGAACCTGGCCCTTGGCCCTGGATCCTCACCATCGTCAAAGTCTGGCAAATGGGCGGATACATGTCAGTGATCTTCCTGGCAGCAATCACCTCCATCCCTGAGGAAGTCTACGAAGCCGGCATGCTCGATGGCGCCAGTCGTACAAAGATGGCCGTATCCATCACGCTGCCCCTGCTTCGACCCACTGCGGCCATCCTTCTCGTCCTTGGCGTGGGGAGAATCTTCTACGGTGACTTCGGCACCATCTACGCGATTGTGGGCGATAACGGCACTCTGTTCTCGACCACTGACGTCATCGACACCTACGTTTTCCGTTCGCTGCGCACCATTGGTGACTTCGGCACCACAGCGGCCATCGGCCTTTTCCAGTCCATTGTCGGCTTCATCCTGATTACCGCTGCTGTCCTCGTGCAGCGCAAGTACTCCAAAGAGACGACGATCCTGTGACCAGCACACGCGCCAAGACGGCCCACCCGAATCCTCAGCCGGGACCGCTCCCGGAAAAACCAGCCACAACACAGGACTCCACTATGTCAGCACTCACCAGGACATCCCGAGTTTCGAACACCTCGAGCAAAACGGCCAAGCCCAAACCGGAACCCTTTACCGTTGCGAGCTACATCGGAGTCAGCCTCTTCGGGCTCTTCTCACTCATTCCGCTGTGGATGATCATCGCCGGGTCTTTCACCAAGGAATCCGTGCTTGCCCAAAAGGGGTACAGCTTCTTTCCCAGCGAATTCTCCCTGGAGGCCTACCAAGCGATCTTCGGCGGCACTGCTTTACTCAAGGGGTACGCGGCCACGCTGTTCATCACCATTGTCGGGACGGCTCTCTCTCTTTGTGCCACCGCCGCCCTCTCCTGGGTCATCGCACGACGCATGCCGCGGATCAGTCGACCGCTGACTGTCTTCGCCTACCTGCCCATGCTTTTCAGCGGTGGCCTGGTCCCGCTCTACCTGCTGGTCACCCAGGTCCTCAACCTGCAGAACAGCTGGTTCGCTGTGATTCTTCCGCACATGATGGCCCCATTCCTGGTGTTCGTTGCTGTCAGCTTCTTCCGGCAGCTGCCCGAAGAGATCCTCGATTCGGCCAAGGTGGACGGGGCAGGGGAGTTGCGGATCTTCTTCCAGATCGTGCTGCCGCTTTCCAAACCCATCCTCGCCGTCATTGGGTTGTTCTACGCCGTCGCGTACTGGAACGAATGGTTTACCGCGCTGCTGTTCATTTCTGATCCAGAGAAATATCCGCTGCAACTGATGCTGCAGAACCTCATCGCCAACGTCACCAGCGCCGCGCAACTGCCCAGCGCAAGCGCAGCAGCAGCTCCGATCTACCAACTGCGGCTCGCCCTGACCGTAGTCACCATCGGACCGATCCTTCTGGCCTACCCGTTCGCGCAACGATACTTCGTCAAAGGCCTGACACTCGGCGCCACCAAGGGCTAGGAACCTTTCATCTCCAGCTGTAAAAGCATCGCTTAACCAACTACAAAAGTCCCGCCCCGGGACGCCACAAAGGAGTGCAACATGTTCGAAAACAACCGATTCTCCCGCCGAGGCTTCCTCGGTTTGGCAGGCGGGCTTGGGGTAGCCATGGGCCTCGCTGCCTGCGGCACCTCAGGATCGTCCGCAGGAGGAGCTGTCAAGGGAACAACTTCCAAAGCCGTGCTGCCCAGCGCCGCACCTGGCAATTGGAAGGAAGTCCTCGACAAGGTCAACACCAAACTTCAGTCAGACCTCGGCTTCAATTTCGACGCCCAATTCATCAACTGGTCCAACTACCAACAGCAGGCGCTGCTGAAGTTCACCGCAGGAGAAGACTTTGACACCGCGCTGCAGGCGCTATGGCTCAACATGGCCCAACTGCAGCAAAGCGGATCGCTGACCGACCTGAGCCAGGAAATCTCCAAGTACAAGAACCTCAACGCGGCATTGCCCGAAAAACTGCTTGCATCCAACACCTGGGATGGCAAACTGTGGGGCATCCCGCAGGTCAACAGTGCAGCGCGAGTACAGCACTTCGCAATCCGCCAGGACCTCGCCGACAACCTCGGTTTCAGCACCATTGAAGACTACGACCAGCTTGAGCGATTCTTTTACGCCGTAAAGGAGAAGGGCAACGGCGTCGTGCCATTCGGCGCCAATGCCAGCAACACCAACCTCCTGGCCGTTCCCACGCCCACCGCAATGTTCAATGCCGAGTCCTGGGAAAACCCGGACACAATCGCCTTCGCGTTCAGCGGCAAGGGTGTGTTCTTCATCTTCGACAAGGACGCCAAGCAAAGCGGCTCCTCCAAGCCCGTGCCCTTTTGGGAAAACGCCGGCGTGGTCGACACTCTCCGCCGAATCCGCAAGTACCACCAGGACGGAATCATTAACGCGGATGCGCTCAACGCCGACGCGGCCACCATCAAGAGTCAATGGACGGCAGGAAAGTTCGCCACCACCTGGGCCATCACCGATGGCACCAGCAGTGCCGCTCTTCCGGCGCTGCAAAAGGCAGTCCCGGGCGCGGCTCTGGGCAACATCATGCCGCTCAAGGGCGGTCTGTCCGCAAAACCGAACCAGACATTCCAGGCTGACAACCTCGTAGTGGTCAGCTCCAAGTCGGGCAATCTTGACCGAGCCCTGCAGCTGCAGGACTGGCTCTCCATCAAGGAAAACCACGATCTCCTCTCCTACGGCGTCGAAGGCAAGGACTGGGAAGCAGTCGGCGACGACAAGTTCAAGCAACTCAGCGACTACTCATTTCCCGGCTACGCCCTGGCGTGGCGAACGTCGCTGGAGCGCAAATCTGCCTCCATCTCGGCCACGGAAGAGAAGATCTTCGACTGGGCCCAGAACTACGACAACTTCACCACCGACCCGTTCGCATCCTTCATCCCGGATGCGACCCCGGTCAAACAGCAGTTGGCGGCCCTGGCCAATGTCGTCACCGAGTTCGCCAACCCGCTCTACTACGGACTGGTCGATGTGGATTCCCAGCTGGACAAGCTGAAGAAGGCCGCAGACTCCGCCGGCCTTCCGGCGCTCCAGGCAGAAATGGAAAAGCAGGCCGACGCCTACTTGAAGAAGTCCTAAGCCCACTGTGGCCCGGGACGTCCCGGGCCACAGTACTTCTGCAACGACGTCAGCCAGGATCTCCCTAACCACAGCACAGCCCATAACGCCGGGAACTGCGCTGGGGAGCATGTCATCAAGTCTCCATGGAGAAGAAACCATGATCCGCAATCCAATCCTTCCGGGCTTCAATCCCGACCCGTCGATCATCAACGCCGAAGGCCGCTACGTAGTTGCGACCAGCACGTTCGAATGGTTCCCCGGGGTTCGCTTCCACACGTCCAACGATCTCGTGTCATGGAACCCGGCAGGGTACGCCCTTACCGATCCTGCCCAACTGGATCTTCGCGGCATACCCGATTCGGGAGGCATCTGGGCACCCTCCCTCTACTTCCATGGCGGCCGGTACTGGCTCCTTTTCACCATTGTCAGGACCGTTGGCAAAGCAAAGGACGTCGACAACTACGTCACTACCGCACCTTCACTTGAGGGGCCATGGAGCACCCCGGTGTACGTTGGTTCACGCGGATTCGACGCCTCGCTGTTCCATGCCGCCGACGGAAAGCTCTACCTCGTGGGCCTGCGCTGGGACCACCGCATTGGACATCCAAGTTTTGGTGGCATCCAACTTCAAGAACTCAACCCTGCCACCCTGGCCAGGATCGGCACGCCACGGATCATCTACCAAGCCGAGGAACTGACCGAAGGACCCAACCTCTACTTCCGCGATGGCTGGTATTACCTCCTACTCGCCGAGGGTGGAACTGGTTGGAACCACGGAATCCGTCTGGCACGATCACGCAACGTCTGGGGGCCCTACGAGGCTGATCACCAGCCCGTCCTCACCACCCGAGACCTTGACCCCATCGCCGTCGCACGGGACGGCAAAAACGGGGTCTCCTTTGGGTTCCACAAGGCCGGCCACGGCGAACTGCTCGTAACCGACGACGGCGACTGGTACATGATCCATCTGGCATCCCGACCGGTAGAGGCCAACGAGGGAGCCGTTTGCCCGCTTGGGCGCGAGACATGCCTTCAGCAGGTTCGATGGACCGATGATGGATGGCTCCGGCTGGCCCACGGCGGACATTGGCCCGCCCTGAATGTGCCCACTCCCGCAAGCACCAAGGGACAACCCCAGCCACCGTCCAGATATCGCAGCATCCTCTCACCGGCCACTCTTGGCCAGACCTGGCTGACGCTACGAGTCCCTGCGACCGACACCTGGAGCACCTGGGCCATAGACAATCCAGATAGCCAAGTTCTGCGCCTCACCGGCCGCGACACACTCCGCTCGCTAGATAAGCAATCGCTGGTCGCCCATCCCGTCACCGAACGGAACGCCCGTCTTCGTGCTGTTGTCCATGCCGACCCTCATGAGCCAGCCCACCGTGCAGGTGTCGCCGCGTACTACGACACAATCGGGCATGTCTTTTGGCATGTGACAGCCACGGACGAAGGAAAGAGGGTCCTTGCCGTCGAACGCCGTGACCATAACGGCGAATACGGGCAGATGCTGGGCTTCGACCCCGGAGAGAGCGGCCCCGTGCACCTGGAAATCACGTTCCACAAAGGAACCGTGAGCGCGGCTGCTTCCCACGACGGCGAACTCTGGCACCCCTTGGGCGAGCCATTGGACATCAGCTTTCTCAGCGACGACCATGCCGGACTACTTCGTTTCACCGGATGCTTCACGGGGATCGCAACGAGCGACGTGGCAGAACACTCATGGAGTGCCGAATACGAACACGTCGAGTTCATGAGCTGAAAGACAACCCCGGTAGCAGCATGACTCTTACTTCCAATAACAACCACGGACGCCATGGGCCGGCAGAACGGCACTCGATAAATGGGTTCGCCAGCACAGAAAGTGAAAAGGACGTCAATTGAGTGCAGTACAGCACAGCTCTGACACGCCAGGAGACCCCCGGTTCAGACCCAAGGTTGCCCTGGCCATGCAGGACATCGAGCTGCGGGACGCGCTGTTCTCCAAGCGACTGCGGGCCAGACTTGAAGCCGTGGCAGACTGCGACTTCAGCCATGTCATTCAAGACTTCTCTCGTGTCCAGGACGACTATCTTGAAGACGTTGATGTCCTGCTCACGGGATGGTTCTCACCGGTCATCGATAAAGAGGTCCTGCGCAGAATGCCGCGGCTGCGGCTGGTCACCCACGCTGGAGGCAGCGTCAAAGGCCACGTCATGCCCGAATGCTGGGAACAAGGGATCCGCGTCACCACGGCCGCCGAGGCAAACGCGCTGCCTGTGGCTGAGTTCACGCTCGGGCTAATCCTGCTCGCGGGCAAGTCAGCGTTGGCAGCAAGCCACCTCTACGTTCAGCGCCAGGCCAAGATTGACCGGGAGCTGGAGTTTCCAGGTACAGGGAGTTACGGCAGAGTAGTGGGCATCGTCGGGGCTTCGACCATCGGGCGCCTTGTTTTGGATCGTTTGCAGCCCTTCGACTTCGACGCGCTCCTCTACGATCCGACGCTTTCGGACGAACAAGCGCGAAGACTGGGCGCCACTCGCGTCCAACTCGACGATCTGATGGCAGGTAGTGACATCGTCTCAATTCACGCACCCGTCCTGCCCGAGACCATCAACATGGTCGGGCAGGCACAACTTGCAGCCATGAAAGACGGAGCGACACTGATTAACACGGCCAGAGGTGAACTGGTCGAATCCTGGGCTTTGCGACACGAACTCATCACGGGCCGAATTAACGCCTATCTTGACGTCACAAGCCCCGAGCCACTGCCCACGGGAGATCCGCTGTACGGGTTGCCCAACGTCCTGCTGACCCCGCACATCGCAGGCTCAATGGGGACCGAACTGCACCGCCTTGCCGCTTACGCTCTGGACGAGATCGAACTCTACGCGGCAGGCCTGCCACCGAAGTTCCCTGTTGAGCTGACCGACCTTGCAAAGATGGCATAGCGATGACTATTTACTGACGCGCCGGCGCTATCGGTATCCTCCGGCAGGCCCCGGTGCATGGAGCCGCTCGGCTCGCCGCTGACCTTGCGTCGCACGATCAACACCCCAGAAGACTAAAGCCCCACGGGCAAAGGAGACTACATGCAAATCACAGACGAGAAACTTCACTACGCTGCGCCGGTGACACCAAGCACTGGAACCTTCTCACCGCTACCGTTGACTGCGGTCCAGCTGGCGGGAGGCTTCTGGGGCGATCGGCAACAGTTGAACCAAGAGGCAATCATCCCCCACGGAACGGATTGGGTCACCCGTCTGGAATGGCTCGGCAACCTCGAAAAAGCGGCGACCGGCGAAAGATATGAACACCGCGGCCGCGAGTTCGCGGACTCCGAGGTGTACAAACTCATCGAAGCTATGTCCTGGGAGCATGCCCGCACCGGGCAATCTGACCTCGACGGGACATTGGAATCGTTCATCAACAAACTGGCAGCAGCGCAGGATCCAGATGGGTACCTCCACACACTTTTTGGCCGCCCCTGGCAGCAGCCCCGCTATTCCGATTTCAAATGGGGCCACGAACTCTACTGTTTCGGTCACCTTATTCAGGCTGCGGTCGCCAACTACCGTGCAACAGGGACAGAGAAGCTCCTGGCTGTAGCCATGAAGCTCGCTGATCACGTGTGCACTATGTTCGGTTCCTCGGGCCTCAACAAGGTGTGCGGTCATGCCGAAATCGAATCCGCCCTCGTTGAGCTATCCAGGCTCACCGGGGAGCGTCGCTACCTTGATCAGGCGAAGATATTCATCGAGCGCCGCGGTACAGGGACACTGCCACTTATTGAGTTCGGCCAAGCATACTGGCAGGACGACGTTCCCGTGCGGGCCGCCACAGTCCTTCGTGGTCACGCAGTTCGGGCGCTCTACCTGGCCGCTGGCGCCGTAGATGTAGCTGTCGAAACCAATGACCAAGAGCTGCTCAATGCCTTGAAGCAACAGTGGCATAACACTGTCGCCCGACGGACGTACATCACCGGCGGCATGGGTTCGCACCATATGGACGAGGCATTTGGGGACGACTTTGTGCTCCCCCCGGACCGTTCGTACTGCGAAACCTGCGCGGGCGTTGCGTCGGTGATGTTCAGTTGGCGGCTGTTGTTAGCCACCGGAGAGGCAAAGTACGCAGACCTCATCGAGCGGACACTCTACAACATTGTGGCGACGTCACCTGCCCCCGACGGCAGATCGTTTTTCTACGCCAACACGCTGCACCAACGAACCAGCGTAGGCGAGGCCCCGCTGAACGAAGACGGGGTGTGCATCCGAGGCGGATCAAGTGGCCGGGAGGCGTGGTTTGAGGTGTCCTGCTGCCCGCCGAACGTTGCCCGGACGCTGGCCAGCCTCGGATCCTACCTGGCTACATCGGATGAGACAGGCGTTCAGATCCACCAGTATGCTGCCTCCCGGATCCGTGCTGACATCATTTCTGGCCCCGTCGAACTTGCCATCGAGACGGATTACCCTGCCAGCGGCAGTATCAAAGTCACCATCGTCGAAGCACCGGCGACCCCCTTCACCGTGGCATTACGGGTACCGGACTGGGCCCACGGTGCAACCATTGCTGCAGGAGAGGGTGTGCAACGTGTGGCACCCGGAATGGCGACTGTGACCCGGTCGTTCCAACCCGGTCAGCAGCTGCTCCTCGAGCTGCCTATGGAGCCACGGTTCACGATGCCAGATGATCGGATAGATGCAGTCCGCGGCTGCGTGGCAATTGAACGAGGGCCAGAGGTTTTCGCATTGGAATCCGTCGATCTGCCTTCAAGCGTTGCGCTTGAAGACGTTCTGGTAGACGTCTCATCCGGCCTGACCTACTCCGATGGAACAGTCAACCTCACGTTGAGCACAGTGGTGCGAACGCCTGCACGACAGAGCCAATGGCCGTTCGCCTCAGAAACTGCCGCAAGCGCTGCCAACGAACGAATCGCTGCTGAAGTGCCGTTAGTCCGCTACCACTCCTGGGCGGAGCGGGGAGCCTCCACGATGCGGATCTGGATCCCTGCCCGGGCGTAGCAGTCGAGTTTGGACAGACCACCACTCCTACAGCCGATGAAGGACTTCCACACTTTCTCCGCAGAAAGGCAACCATGGCGCACTTCAACGCTGCAACCTTGCTCGCCGACGTTATTCGCGACCCCGCGGCTTTCCAGATCATTGCCAACCACATCCCTGAGCTGACAGCAAACCCCATCCTGCACACGCTGTACCACTACGAACTGGGCCTGATACTTGGCACAGAGGAATCCCTGCGCGACAACCCGGCGAAGAGGGATGAAATTCTAGCGATGATCGAGGCGTTGCAGCCCTCGCCATCGGTGGACCGGACAATAGCGCGGAAACCGCTCGCTGCCATCGAGGACTCTGGATCACCGGTCCTCGCCGGCCGCCACCCAGAGTACGCAGCCGAAGGACGGAAATGGGAGAAGTATGAGGTGCGACTTCACGGCCCGTCCCATGGCAATCCGTTTACAGACGTCGAACTGTCAGCGGAGTTCACCTCGGATAATCAAACGCTGACGGTTTCTGGCTTCTATGACGGCGACAGCACATATCGGATTCGTCTGCTCGTCCCCGCCGAAGGCGAGTGGACGTTCACAACCCGTAGCAACGCCAAGTCCTTGGACGCCATTTCGGGAAGCTTTACGGCAGCTGCCCCGCTCCCGGAATCACGCGGACTCGTCCGCGTGGCCGACACATTCCACTTCGCATACGACGACGGCACCCCGTACCTTCCGGTTGGCACGACATCCTACGCCTGGACCCACCAAGGCAGCGAACTGGAGGAGCAGACTCTGCTCACTCTTGCTTCCGGCCCCTTTAACAAGGTGCGAATGTGCGTGTTTCCCAAGTCGTACATGTTCAACGAAAACGAGCCTGAGATCTACCCCTACGAGGGGTCGTTCCAGGACGGATTCGACTATTTTCGACCCAACCCACTCTTTTATCACCGTCTGGAAGGGCGAATCGAACAACTTGAAGAGCTGGGCGTCGAGGCCGATCTGATCCTGTTCCACGCCTACGACAGATGGGGCTTTTCGCGCATGAACGCCACGGCGGATGACCTGTACGTCAAGTACATAACTGCCAGGCTGGCTTCTCACCGGAACATTTGGTGGTCCCTAGCCAATGAGTTCGACCTCCTCTTCGAGAAAACCGTCGAGGACTGGGAACGTTTTGCTGTTCTGGTGCAAGAGAATGACCCGAACAACCACCTCATCTCGATCCACAACTGCAGGGAGATGTATGACCACTCAAGGCCCTGGATCACGCACTGCAGCATCCAACGTATAGATGCCTACTTAACCGCCGAGATGACAACAACGTGGCGGCAGGAGTGGCATAAACCCGTAGTCATCGACGAATGTGCCTATGAAGGGAATATCGACCAAGGCTGGGGCAACATTACAGGTGAGGAAATGACGCGCCGTTGCTGGGAGGGCGCGGTGCGCGGGGGCTACGTCGGTCACGGGGAAACATACATCGCTCCGAACGACATCCTCTGGTGGGCCAAAGGTGGACGGCTGCATGGAACGAGCCCGGACAGGATTGGATTCCTAAAGCGCGTAATGGAAGAAAGCCCCAAAAAGCACCTTGAACCCCTCAAAGGTTACGGGGATGCACCCAGCGCCGGGATAAAGGATCAGTACGAATTGATATATCTCGGATTCAACCAGCCACGGTACCGACGCTTCGTAAAGCCCTCCGGTGTGCAGTTCGAGATCGACATCGTAGACACCTGGAACATGACAATTGAGACCCTCCCCGAAACTTATGAGGGTAGGTTCAGCATTGATCTACCAGGCCGGCAGTACATGGCCATCCGCCTTCGTGCCATAACCGAAGAACCCGCCAGCGGCAACGTTGATCCGCAAGCCTAGACGAAATGGGCGAGGCACTGTTGTAGTGCCTCGCCCACTGGTGTTCCAGACCAATCGGCTAACGGGTCTGCATATTCAGGACTTTCCTACCTGATGGTCCATTTCTGGTTGGTCTGGCCGTTGCAATTCCAGATCACCACCGGGGATCCGTTGGTTGTGCTTCCTTCTTTGACGTCGAGGCATTTGCCGGACTGCTGCCCGATAAGCTGCCGGGTCAAAGGACTGTAGCTCCACTTCTGGTTCGTTCCGCCAGTGCAGGACCATTGCTGCACAAAGGCACCATCGGCGACTGATTGTCCGCTCACATCGAGGCATTTCCCGGACGAGGCGTTGACGAGTTGCCCTGAGGCGTCGAGAGTCCACTTCTGGTTCGTGCCGCCGTCGCACGTATAGATGTCCACGACCGCGCCGTCCCGGGGATCGAACGACTTCAGGTCTAGGCATTTCCCTGATTGCGCGCCCAGGACTGCCTTGGCCTGCGGTTGCTGCTCGGCAACGAGCTGCCATTCCTGTGAACCATCGGTCGCAGAGTTCTGGAGTGTCAGCGGTGAGCCGGCTGTGGAACCGGTCAGGTAGACGTTCGTGTTCTTCGCTGCCTGGAAGCGGTAGTAGCCGTTGCCGTTGTCAATGACGTTCCAACTGCCTGACGCTTTGTTGTCCACCCATTGTCCGATGCGTTGCCCTGTCGTCGCGTTTCCGGTCCAGATGGAGGCCTCGCGTCCGCCGGATTTATTCAGGAGTGTCTTCTTGCCGTCGGCTTTGGTGACCATGTGCCAGTACTGGGTATCGGGGTTCTGCGCCGCGCCTGTCGGTTCAAGGACGACGTCGGGGACGTCTGCGTTGCCGATGTTCGCGTCATTGGTGTTGTTTCCCGTGCCCATCACTTGGCCGGTTTTGCGGTTTACCACCCTGTAGTAGGTGCCATCGGATTTTCCGAGGTCCACCTCGCCGTAGCGAATCGCGGCCTGGCTGCCGGCGCCGCCCCAGCTCGCCTGCAGTATGACGATCCGGCCGGTGCCGTTCACGTATTGAAGGTTGCGGGTGTATCCGGATCCGACCGGTGTCTGGTACTCCGTCCAAGCGCCGTCGCTGCGACCGCTGTTATTGACCCACACGTTTCCACTGCCCGCGGCGTTGTAGGCAATCCGCCCGTCGGGGAGGGTGACTAGAACGGGACTGCCGCCTTGAGCCAATGAGTGGGAACCTGCGTCTACCGGTAGTCCGGTGATCTCTTCGCCGTCGAAATCGCTGGCAGAGCGGAACTGCAGGGGGTCATCGGCAATCTTGAACCTGACGTTGGTTCCGCCGCCCCAGTATTCGTATGTCAGTAACCATTTGCCGTCCGTGGTCTGGGCGATCGTGGTCATCCCGGGGCGTCCGCCGCCGATCTCGGTCTTGCCGCTGCCCATGTTCTGCGTGGACCCCGAGACGTCCACGACGGGCGCGCTCCAGGAAGCGCTGGTGCCGTCCCAGGTCTTGTGGACAAGAATCTGACCCTCCGAGTCCGGGGCCGCGGCGTTGTTCGGGTCAAGGATCGGCACGCCGGTGACCGGATCAAAGCCCAGATAGTCATTCTCGTCGGAATAGTAAGCCACGAGCTTGCCGGCATGCACCATCAGAAACGGCTCCCAGATGGGGTCAACCTGCCGGGCCGTGTTCTCCGCGGCGATATTCGTTCCGGTCGCACCAGCGCTGCCGCCCTGCCATCCAGCCGTCGCGATGACGTTCAGGACGTTCCACGTCATTCCGCCATCGGTGCTCGAGAAGAGCGCGAGCGCCATGTCCTTGCGGTCTCCGTCATTTGTCGGCACCCAGTTCGGATCGGCGGCCTTGTGCTCTTTGTAGTAGGCGTCCTCACCAGTCACGGTGCTTGCCAGCAGGAGAGTACCCGCCGTGAGGTTTCCAACATCCTGCGGCAGCGTGTAAAGGTAGGGGCTCGCCCAGTTGCTGGTGTACTTGGCGAACTGAGGGTCGCTGGAAAGGTAAGCCGGTGCCTTGACCTCTGACAGCGGCTGCCATGACGTTCCCTGGTCATCGCTCTTATAGACGGGGAGCGTCTGTCCGGTAGCCCCTTGAGACTCGGCAACGACGGTTGACTTCTCAAACGTCGCCACCAGACGCCCGCTCGGCAACTGGGTCGACTTCACATAAATGGCACAGTTGCCGCGACCTTTAAGGCAGGGCTGATCGGCGGGAACCTGGTACATAACCCCGCCCTCGGGTGCGTAGGCCTGGGCACTGATCGCGGGCAGGTACAAAAGTGACACTGCGGCAACGAAGACTCCAAGAGCCTTCACCAGCCTTCTTTCCTTCATAGCCCCTCCTTTGGGGTTGGTGGCAACTGTTTGGCCCCGCCTTGGTGTATTCACCGATTTCGCGGATTCCGAGGCGCCGTTGTACACGGCGACGATCGGGAAGGTGGGGATGCGTTCATGGAGCCTTGTGTTTCGTTGGCACCATGAAGGACTGTGAGGAACGCTACAAGACAGTGTTACCGGAAACAAGAGTCTGCAGAACTTTGTGCCACTGAAGGCATGGCGTCCCATTCGATGCGATGTTTCCGGTAAACTGGCTGCGATACGCTGAACCCAAGGTTTCGGCTCAGAGGCCCGGAAGGGTCCGATGTTTCTGGGGGTTACACATGGAGTTGGATTTGCCCAAAGACCTGGAGCAACCCGGTCTCGATCCGTCCAAGCCCGCAACAATCTACGATGTGGCCCGCTTCGCCGGCGTGTCACATCAGACGGTGAGCCGTTTCCTTAGGGGCTATGAAGGAATACGCCCCGAAACCCGTGACAGGGTCATCAACGCACTCCAAGAACTGGGCTACAGGCCGAACCTTGCTGCCCGCTCATTGACGACCGGCCGATCCCACCGTATTGGTGCTTTGACGCACGAGATTGACCAAGTCGGCCCCAGCAAGATTGCGCAGGGGGCCAGTCTTGCCGCCCGTCAGGCAGGGTATTTGCTGGACATCGTGACACTCGACATGAGTAACCGTGACGCGATTAACGAAGCCTTGGAGTTGATCATGCAGCACGATCTGGCCGGTGTGCTGGCGCTTTCATCCACTGACGAGATGACTCAGGCCTTCGAAGCTGCCGACTTCCGAGTACCGGCATACGTAGCTGCCGAGAGCGATGACGCCCGCGGAGGGCATCCCTCCGAACTTTCTTCTGTAGGGCTGCCCGCACTGGTAGGGCACCTCGCAAGCTTGGGTCACGAGCGAGTGCTGCATATCGCCGGGCCCACCACTTATTCCGCGGCACGCAACCGCGTTCGGGCTTACCAGCGGGCAGCTGCGGAGTGTGGGATGAGCTCCCAGGGTGTCCTCGATGGGGACTGGTCGGCCAAGTCCGGTTACGACGCCATCATGGCCTTGTCGGGTCCGCTCACGTTTACGGCTGTTGTGGCCGCAAACGACCAAATGGCGTTAGGTGCAATCCTTGCGCTGACTGAACGCGGTTATCGTATTCCCGACGACGTCAGCGTCACGGGCATTGATGATATCCCTGAAGCAGCCTACTTCGCGCCGCCGCTGACCACACTCAGGGTTGACTTCGCGACCCAAGGCCGCATCGCCGTCGAACAACTCCTGGCACGGATAGAGCACCGTGTGCTGCCGCACAGTCCGAGCCTCCCGTCAAGTCTGATCGTTCGGAAATCGACAGGTCCGGCAAAACGCTGAAGCAGAACGATTACCCTCCAGCCCCGAGCGCCCATTGCTATGCCCGAACTTCTGGGCTCCCTCGCGGGCTGAGGAGATCCCACGCTGCACACGGCCATCGGCCGGAGCGTGTAATCAGCTTGATTGCCGGTAGACCATGCGATGTCTCAGGGTTCGTTTGGCTTCCATAGCACCGGGGGAGATCTTTCCGTCAAGGAGGTCCTCGACAAGTTGAACAGTTGTTGCCCCAACCTCGTTGAAATCGAGCGATAGTGTGCTGAGTTCCGGCGTCAACAACTCACCTATAGCTATGCCGTCCATTCCGATGACGGAGCACTCTCGCGGAACCGATTTACCGGCGGCGGCGATGGCTTTCATTGCGCCAATGGCCATGACGTCGTTGAAGGTAATGAGGGCATCCGGAAGAAGATTCGTTTCCATGAGGGAGGACACCGCCGTTCGTGCGCCCTCCGCAGAGCCTTCGGCATTGAGGAAGGTTACGGGAACACCAATTTCACCTGCTTGCCGAGCGAACGCTTGTGCACGGACCGACAGTCCTAAAGGGGGAGCGGAATCGAGGTAGGAAATTCTCGTTCGTCCCTGGCTGATGAGATGGCTGAGCGTGAGCTGGGCCGCATGGACGTAGTCAAAGGACACTTCTCCGGCGGCACCGGGGTACTCCGGGTGGTCCAAGAGGACCAGCGGGCGCCTTCCCAAAACCCTTTGGCAGGTCGCAAGTCCGCTGCCTGACCATCCGATGACTGCGTCAACCTGTGGTGCGATTTGCTCGATTGCCAGCATCATAGTGTCTGGATCGGAAGCGGACTCGTTGAGCGTGATTTGCCAACCTCGTCGGGTGGCGTGGTGGACAACGCTGGAAACGACGGCGGGGAAATAGGAGTTTGTTAATTCGGGCACCACCATACCGACGCACGTCCCGGCACCTTGCACAAGCCCTTTGGCAAAGCGGCTTGGTGTGTAGCCGAGTTCTTCGGCGAGCTTGCGGATCCGGTCTTTGGTGTGAATGTTAATGCCCGGCATGTCGTTTATCGCCCGGGTAACAGTCTGCGTTGACACGCCACCTTCTCGGGCAACGTCCTTGATGGTGACGCGGCGGTTTTTGGAATCGGGGGAGGGCGCCATCATTTTGACGGATTGGGTGGGAGTTGGTTCTTCAACTGGGGGACGGCCCGTGGTTTTGACACCGATGCATGTATTGCCGAAGCAAGCTGTTCGGCCTCAACGAGGCAACATGACTGTCCAGCCGCCGTCTTCATCGTGGCGACGGCGGCTGGCGGTACCGTGTCTGGTAGGGGATTCACGAAACTCATGTTCGGGTTTTCAAAGCATTCGTTGTTGCGTTATTCCATAGGGGACCTGGTCAGAGAGTTGCACGGTGTATCTGCCGGGAGCGTGGCGGGTGACGAGAATTCCATGGGTTCTGGTGTGCAGGGCCAGAGCTTGGAGTGACTGGTGGGCATTGTCGAGTTGTTCGTCCAACGCCGCAGGGTTGGTTACCTTTATGTCGATGGTTGCTGGTGCAGCCGTCATGGGTGATTCCTTTCTATTCTTTGACGCCGCCTGTGGTGAGGCCGGCTTGCCAGTAGCGCTGGAGGACCAGGAAGGCGATGATCAGGGGCACGATGCTGACGAGTGAGCCGGTGATGACGGTGGAGAACAGGGCTTGGGCTCCGCCTCCGGCTGCGCTGGCGGCCTGTTGCTGGGCGAGTCCGACGGTCAGCGGGTATAGCGATGAGCTGTTGAGCATGATGAGGGGGAGGAAGTAGTTGTTCCAGGTAGCGACGAGCGCGAAGAGGAAGACTGTAACGACGCCGGGACCCAAGAGCCTGAAGCCGACCTGCCAGAAGATCCGGAATTCACCGGCTCCATCGACGCGGGCGGCCTCGATGAGTGAATCCGAGATAGCGTCGGCGGCGTAGACGCGCATGAGGTAGACGCCGAAGGGGCTGACCAGGGAGGGCAGGATGACGGCCCAGGGGGTATTCGTGAGTCCGGCCGTGTTGAAGAGCAAGTAGGTGGGCAACGCCAGGGCAGTCAGGGGGATCATGATCGCGCCGAGGATGATGCTGAAGAGCAGTTTGTCGCCGGGGAACTGGTACTTCGCGAAGGCGTATCCGGCTGCTGTTGCCAGGATGGAGGCGATGACGGCGCTGACACCTGCGTAGAGCACTGTGTTGATGACCCATTGCAGGAACAGTCCGTCCCGTACCGTGAAGACGGAGACGAGGTTGTTCCAGAGTTCAAAGGTCTTGCCGAACCAGAGTCCGAAGGTGGAGAACAGGTCCGCGTTGGATTTGGTGCTGGCAACGATCAACCAGAACAGGGGGAGGATAAAGTACAGGGCGCACAGCCACAGCAGCACCGTGAGGAGCGTACTGCGCTGGCTTTCCCGGGGGCGGAGCTTTTTGCGGGGTGCCGGTGTCGTCGGGGGTGCAGGTTCGTTGGTGGTGTCTGATGTGATGTGCATGGTTGTCATTTGCTGGCCTTTCGCTGCCGTCGTTCGCCGCGCTGGGTCTGCAATTGAACGACGTACGAGACAATGGCGATGACGATGCCAAGAAGGAACGCGATCGCGGCAGCATAGTTGACGTCTTGGTTGACGAACGCCAGGTTGTAGGCATAGAAGTTTGGGGTGAAGCCGTTCGTGACGGCGTTGGGTGCTATGGCGTCCAGCAGGCTGGGTTCGTTGAACAACTGGAACGTGCCAATGATGGAGAAGATGACGGTCAGGATGATGGCTGGTCGGATGGCGGGGATCTTGATGTTCCAGGCAATGCGGAATTGACTGGCCCCGTCGATTTCCGCGGCTTCGTAGAGTTCCCCGGGGATTCCGCGCAGCGCCGCGTACATGATGATCATGTTGTAGCCGACGAACTCCCAGGTGACGATGTTCATCATCGAACCAAGGATCGATTGCTGGCCCAGGAAGTTGGGCGATTCGAGGCCGAAACTGTGGAACAGTTGCGCGAAGGGGCCGAAGTCGGGACCGTACAGGTAGCCCCACATGAGGGTGGCCACAACTCCCGGAACGGCATAGGGCACAAAGTAGAGCAGACGCAGGGCCTTCGAGCCCCGGGCCCTGCCACTGTCCAGGGCGAGGGCAAGGAACAGGGCGACTGCCAGCATGATGGGAACCTGCACGAGGAGGAAGACGCCCATCCGGCCGATCCCTGCAAGGAACTCAGGGTCGGTGAGGGCCTCGACGTAATTTGAAAGCCCGGCGAAGGAAAGCCCACCGATGAGTTGACTCTTGAACAGGCTCAGGTACCCGGCGTAGCCGAGGGGGATGACGAGCATCGCGATGAACACGATGAAGAACGGGAGAACGAACAGGTAGGCCGCTGTGACCTGGGTGCGGCGGCTGGATGTGGATCGCCGGACGGTGGATCCTGCGTTCCGGGTGGCCGGGATGATGGTGTCGCTTGCCACTGGAATCCTCTTGTTGGGGCTGATTTGGGAACCGGGAAGCGGGGACAGGGTCCCGCTTCCCGGCAGGGTGTTACTTGACGGTGAAGCCTTGGTCCTTGGCGTAGGAGACGAGCGTTTCCTGCCATTTGTCCAGGGCGGTGTTCAGGTCGCCCTTGGCGCCGATGGCCGTGCCGACAATTTCATTGAACTGCGAGTAGGCGTATTCGGTGAAGGGAAGCCATTGGAAGTCGGTGTCTACGGTGTTTGAGATCTGCCCGAACAGCTTGTTGACCTGCTGGCCGCCGAAGAACGCGACCTTCTGGTCAGTGTAGGAGGAGTCTTCCAGCACGCTCTTGGCGGCGGGGAACAGGAACTGCTTGGTTGCGAACATCTTGGTGGATTCTTCATCGTGGTTGATGAACTTGGCCAGTTCGGCTGCGGCGATCGGGTTCTTTGTGGTCTTCAGCACGGCGTCAGAGGAGCCTCCCCAGTTTCCGGAGACCTGCTCACCTGCGCTCCACTGCGGCAGCGGGGCTGCGGCCCATTTTCCGGCGGTGTTTTCAACCGTGCCTTGGAGGAAGATCGGCGCCCAGGCTGCGGTCAGCCAGCCGGCGTACTTATCACTGGCCAAACCTTGGTAGTACTGGTCGTTGAAATCTGCGTCCACCGAGATGAGGTCCTTCTGGATCAGGTCCTGCCAGTAGGCGAGCACCTTTTTGGCCTCGGCGCTGTTGACGTTGATGCCGACCGTTTTGTCACCGTCATAGCTGAACGGCTTGACGCCCGCCTGCCACAAGAGCCCGATCACCTGAGCGGGGTCGTTGGTGGGCAGGTTCGAGATGTAGGAGCCGGTCTTTTCTTTCACGGCCTTCGCGTCGGCCGCGTACTCTTCGTAGGTTGCCGGTGCTTTGGTGATGCCCGCCTTTTCAAGGATGTCGGTCCGGTAGAGGTTGCCCATCGGTCCCACATCCTGGGGGACGGCCCACACGCCCTTGTCGTTCGAGACTTGCTTCCAGGCCCAATCCACGTAGTCACCGGATATGTCGTCTGCCCCGTACGGGCGGAGATTCAGCAGGGAGTTCGTGAGGTTGAATGAGGGAATGTACTGGTATTCAAGCTGGATCACGTCAGGGGCACCGTCGCCGGACTGCAGGGCGGTGCGAACCTTTTGGTAGTGCTCCCCGCCCTGTCCGACGTTCTCGACTGTGACGTCGATTTGGGGGTACTTTTTCTCAAACAGGGCTACTTCATTCTGGACGTCCGGAAGCCAGGTCCAGAACGTGAGCTTTGTCGGGGTGCTCATGGCCTTGTCGAAGTCCTCCTGCGACATGGCCGTGGCTGACTGTGCGGGGGATGTGCCGGCTGGGGAGCAGCCGGTGATCATGAATCCGGTGATACCGGCCAGCACGGCCATGGCCGCCGCTGTTTTTGACGCCTTCTTCATCGTGGCTCTTTCTTTGGTTGTTGGTGGATCAATGATCCGGATACTCACCGGCTGACGAACGTGCTGGTGCCCCACGCGTCAAGTGAGAGAATTGTGCCCGCCTCGTGGCTGATGCCCGAGACAGGATCGAAGACGGGCAGGGCCAAGGTGATCTCCTGCTTGTCCCATCCCCAGTTGAAAACGAACCATGCACGGCTCCCTCCGGCCACCGTGCCGGAGGACACATACAAGGGCAGCTTGACCTCCCCGGCAAGTTCAGTGGCGACGGGAGTCGGTGCCGCCCAGGCAAAGATTCCCCGTGCCAGTCCCGGAGAAGGAACGCAGCCGACCATAGTGACCCGGCCACTGCCCTGGGACATCGTGGTGACGGCCGGGAAATCGCCGAACCTCGGATGGTCGTATTGGGCGAGGACGCTCGCGCCTTCGGATCTCAACCCGTCAATCCAGGCCTCCGCCGAAGCCGATTCGTCCAGGACCAGCCCGTTGGGGCTGGGGACAACGCGGACAGCACCGTCCAGGTTCGAGTACTCCTCGTACCAGACCCCTGCGAGGTCGTTGAGCTTATCCGGTGCTACTGCGACCCGCGCCCGGGCTTCTTCGTCGGCGTAGCCGGTGCGTGGTCCGATGATGAGGTGCCCGCCTTCTTTGACGTAGTCGCGCAGTAGGTTCAGGTCCTCGTCGGTGGTGATATAGATGCCGGCGGCAACAAGAATCGGAAACTTGCGGGCAAGCTCCGAAGCGCCGATGGCATGGGATTGACTGATGTGGAGGATGCGGACCTGGCCCCCGGCGCCAATTACGCCACGGTGAAAAGCGTCCACGATGCGTTCGTAGGATTCCTCATCAGGGGCACCGTTACGGTGAAGGGGCGGCATGTACTGCATCGCGTAGCGGCTGGGGTTCGACCACAGGATCGCTACGTCGGCGTCTGGTTCGTAGCCGTCGAGTGCCAGCCCGATTTGCTTGAGTTCGGCGCCGATTTCCGCCACTTCGGTGTAGACCCTGCCTGGCTTGAGGCTGTGGGGCAGTAGCCCGCCCCAGTACGTTTCGGTGCCGTAGGGGAGTGTGTGCCAGTGCCAGTATTCGACCATGGCGGCGCCCCGGGAAATAAGTGCGAAGGCAGACTGTTTCAGTTGCCCCGGGTAGGACGGAAAGTTCTGGTCTGCCGTGCCGATGGACTGGGCGTTGGTTTCCGTCACGAGGTACCGGGCTTGCTTGGATGAATACATCCGGTCCGCTTGGCGGAACAGCCCCGCGACGCCCGTCGTGGTCCAGTAATTCGGCTGCGCAAGCTGCTCGTGCGCGTCCAAGTGGTCCTGCATGCCGTAGTACGGGTTGCCGGCCCCGATGTTGAGATTGGAGAACAACTGCTCGTCATCCAGCGCCCGGCGCGGGTACTGAAGACAAGTGGTGACAAACTGTCCGGGGAGGGCATATTCGCGGACCAGCCCTGCCTGCCAGGAAATGAAATTGGTGGTCAGCTCCGCCTGGAACCGCCGCCACGCCAGGTCGTACTGCGGGAAAGTGTTTCCGTCCGGCCGCCACAACTCTGACCAATCACCGATCCGGTGGGACCAGTACGTCAAACCCCATTCCCGGTTGAGGGTCTCGACGTCCTGGTACCGTGCCTTCAACCATCGTAGGAAGCGCACGAAAACACCGTGGTTGTGGAAAATCTCCAGTCCAGGTTCGTTGTCTACCTGGAAACCTACGACTGCTGGATGGCCAGCGTAGCGACCCAGTACGGCACGGATGACACGCTCAGCATGGAACAAGAAGCCGGGATGAGTGTAGTCAACCTCCTGCCGGGCGCCCCACGCTATGGGCTCTCCGGAGCGGCGCTCCGCCGCGATTTCAGGGTGTGCCTCCTGCAGCCAAGGCGGAACCGCGTAGGTCGGGGTCCCAAGGACGACCTTGATGCCGCGCTCTTGGGCGGCATCAAGGACCGGAGCCAACCACTCAAGATCGAATTCGCCGTCACGGGGTTCCCACGTTGACCACACCGATTCCCCTACACGGATGACATTAATCCCTGCGTCGTGCATCAAATCGAGGTCTTGGTGCAATCGATCCGTGCGGTGGTACTCAGGGTAATAGGCAACACCGAACAGCAGTCCGGACGGTTCGTAAACTGAAGGGCGAAGGTTCATTGAGACGTGTACTCCGTTGTCGTGCTCGAAAGGTATGTGAGGTACGTTACGGGAGGATGTTACCGGAAACAAGGCTATTTGGAATTTTCTGTTACCGGAAACAAACATCGCGCTTCCGCGGCGATGTTGCCGGTAAAGTAGTTTCAGTACGCACGAGACCGAACGTCTCGGCACCAAGGCCCGGAAGGGCGGATCAGGGGGCCCGTATGGAACTGGAAGTGCCTAAAGGCATGAATCAAGCTGGATCCGAAGACCCAACTGACCGTTCTGATGTCGACCCTACGAAGACCCCGACGATCTACGACGTGGCGAGGCTGGCTGGGGTCTCCCACCAGACGGTCAGCCGCTTCCTGCGGGGGTACCAAGGAATCCGACCCGAAACACGGGAAAGGGTCCTAAAGGCCCTCCATGAAGTGGACTACCGGCCGAACCTTGCTGCACGCTCCTTGACGACCGGCAGATCCCACCGCATCGGTGCCCTGACCCATGAAATTGACCAAGTGGGTCCCAGCAAGATCGCCCAGGGTGCCAGCATTGCCGCTCGCGAGGCGGGCTACCTGTTGGACATCGTCACGCTGGACATGAGCAACCGGGACGCCATCAACCAGGCCCTGGAGCTGATCATGCAGCATGATCTCGCCGGCGTCCTGGCGCTGTCATCAACCGATGAAATGACGCAAGCTTTCGAAGCGGCGGACTTCCGTGTACCCGCGTACATAGCTGCCGAGGAAGATGACGCCCGTGGTGGGCATCCATCCGAGATCACGTCCGTGGGACTGCCTGCCCTGTTGAGCCACCTCGCAGGCCTGGGACATCTGCGGCTGCTGCATATAGCCGGGCCCACTGCGTGGTCAGCCGCGCGGAACCGCGTCCGGGCTTATGAGCGCGCTGTGGCAAAGCACGGACTGGGCTCCCATGGCGTTTTGTATGGCGACTGGTCGGCCAAATCCGGGTACGACGCCATCATGAGCCTCAAAGGGCCCCTTCCTGTCACCGCTGTGGTCGCCGCAAATGACCAGATGGCTCTGGGTGCGATGCTTGCGCTGACTGAACGCGGCTACCGCATTCCCGAGGACGTCAGCGTGACCGGCATTGACGACATCCCCGAAGCGGCCTACTTCGCGCCGCCGTTGACCACACTCCGGGTTGACTTTGCCACCCAAGGCCGCAACGCTGTCGAACAGCTCCTTGCCCAGATCGAGCACCTCGTACTTCCTCCCAGACCAGCCCTGCCATCCCGCCTCGTCGCCCGGAAATCAACGGGCCCGGTAGGGCGGAACTTATCCGACTTGTCCGGGCAGTAAAACTAAAAACCCGCTGGCAGGCGCCTCAGCACCGCAGGCTCTCCCACACCGCCGCCCCGCTCGCTACATGCGCAGCGGAAAACTGAACAAGGAGCATGGACATGACCCTCGAAGCAGCAGGGCTCCCACCCCTGACCTGGACGAGCGTCGAAGGTCAAGCGGAGTACGAGCCCACATCTGCGACGCTGACCCTGACAGCTGCGCCGGGAGTCGATTGGAGTAACGATTCCCTCGGCGGGCAGCAGCAACATCGGGCCTCGGCACTTGGCTTCACCGCGCCAACATCTTTTTCGCTGTCCGCCAGGGTCAGAGTGGAGGCACCCCGGACGACGTTCGACGCCGGGGCGCTGAGCCTGTGGGTGGATCAAGACCACTGGGCCAAGCTCTGTTTCGAGCATTCTCCCCAGGGCGAGGCGATGGTGGTCAGCGTTGTAACAAACAACTATTCCGACGACGGCAACTCGACTGTTGTCGCAGAGCCATGGGTCCACCTCCGCGTGAGCCGGATAGGGCCAGCCTGGGCCTTCCATTACTCCGCCGACGGCAAGATGTGGAGCTTCGTCCGCTTGTTCAGGTTGGGCACGCCAAACCACGTCCATGTCGGGTTCCTGTCACAAGCACCACTGGGCGGGAGTTGTGTGGCGACGTTCGACATGATCCACCTGACGAGGCAACCACCCTCCAACCTGCGGGACGGTAGCTAGCGTCGCGGCCGGGATAGCGAGGACTTGTCCACATTCGAGTAGGCGAGGCACTGTTTCAGTGACTCACCTAGCCCGTGGCTCAGTTTATTCGTTGATGATTTTCACATCCATAGCGCTTCTACCTGATGGCCCATTTCTGGTTGGTCTGGTTATGGCAGCTCCAGATAATTACACGTAAGCGCGTCCGGAACTGGCTTGTGTTGGATTTACCTGTCCGGCTGCCCCCGGCTTCCTCGCTGCAGCTTGGCTCGGACGAACTGCAAATGACAATGCGCTCGGCATGCCGATCGCTATCTGAAGCAGGCAAGCATTGGCCTACAGCTGACGTGGAAAAACGTAGAAAGATCCTTCAGGACGAGTTAACGCAGCAGCTTCCACTCCCGTGCTCTGAATGCCGATAATTATCGTTTCGTCAGTTAGTCGATAGCGATCGCCTTAGGCTACTCGGATCTATCCTCATCGACTCTCGCGTTGGTTAGGCCCACGATCACTTCGATTAGAGCGGGACTGTCCGATAAACGGTGTGTGGGCTCCGGCGGTTTTCATTGTTTGATGCTTCTTTCGAACCGTCCGGCGAACGTTATGGCGAACGCGTTGAGCGCGGGCTTCCACCTCATGGTCCAGCGTGCTCTTCCGCCGCCCGTTGGATCAAGGGATCTGGTGACCAGATACAGGCATTTCAGGGCAGCATTCTCGTTCGGAAAGTGACCTCGGGCCCTCACGGCCCTGCGGTAGCGGGCGTTGATCGATTCGATCGCGTTCGTCGTGCAGATAACCCTCCGGATCTCGACGTCGTATTCCAGGAACGGCACGAACTCCGCCCAGGAGCACTCCCAAAGCCGCACGATTGCCGGATACCGTTGTCCCCACTCTGCCGTGAATTCAGCGAACCGGTCTTTGGCTGCCTGCTCGGACGGGGCGGTGTACACGGGTTTGAGTGCCTTCACGATGCCGTCGCGGTGTTGGCGGCCGGCATAGCGGAAGCTTTTTCGGATCAGGTGAACGATGCATTGCTGCACGATCGTGCGTTCCCATGTGGTCGTGATCGCTTCCGGCAAGGCCCTTGAGCCCGTCGCAGACAGCGATCAACACATCTTCCACACCCCGGTTCTTCAACTCGGAGAAGAACTGCAGCCAAAACCGGGCACCCTCGCCACTGTCACCGGCCCAGATACCCAGGATGTCCCGTTCCCCGTTCGCGGTTACTCCCATGACGACATAGAACGGGGTATTGCGTACCTGCCCGTCACGGACCTTGACCACGATCGCGTCAACGAAGAGCACCGGATAAACCGGATCCAGCGGCCGGGAGGACCATTCGGCCAGTTCGGCTGCGACTTTCTCCGTGATGCGGCTGATGGTGTCTTTAGAAACTCTGGCCCCTAAACCTCCTCGAAATGCGCGGCGATTTCCCCGGTAGTCAGCCCACGTGCCGAGAGCGAGAGCACGACCTCGTCGATCCCGTCCAAAAGCCGTCTCCGTTTCGGCACGATCATCGGCTCAAATGACCTGTCCCGGTCCCGGGGCACCTCAATCTCAACCGGGCCGATCTCGGTCAGCACGGTTTTTGATCTCGTGCCGTTACGCATGTTCGCGGCGACCGGTTTCTGGCCATGCTCATGCCCGAGGTGCTCGGTCAGTTCCGCGTCCAGTGCCGCTTCCAGGACGTTCTTCGTGAGCTGGTTCAGTAGTCCGCCAGGGCCCACCAGGCTCACGCCCTGTTCCTTGGCCTGCGCGAGCAACCGCTCCGCAAGCTCCTTCTGGTCAATGATTTCTCCCGTCACAGGATCGATCATCATCCCTGTCATCTCGGTCGCGGATTCTGACACGGCCGTCTCCTTCGGATCAGGCCGAACCCCACACACCGTTATTCAGACAGTCCCGTTTCTGCTGGCGAAACCGGCGTCGTTTGCCGGAACAGCTTCGCCGTGGCGTTTCGGCGTTCGAGGATGTCATGGCAACCAAGATCGGGCAGCTCAAGCCAGGTTAGGCGTGCGATGTTTTCTGCTTGTTGTACATGAGGAAGCAGATCGCAGCAGCGCGATCAAGGGCATTTCCAGAACCCTAGTAGTGACTGGTGAGTTGGTCAGAGAGACGTCCAGGCCGACGTCGGTGAAAGAGCGGTCGTTGGAGTTATCGGATTAAGTCATGTCGGGAGTGTTTGAGCGAACCATAGAAGTGTGAAAGGAGGTGGCACTATGGAGGATTCTTGCCCCCGTCCGGCCCTTGAAATTCCACTACATCTAGCCCTCGATTCGGGGCGGCTACCCGTCCGCTGCGCCGTCTGGGACGTCCTGCGTGGCACTGGTTCCATGGAAAAAGAGGGTGTGCACAATGTGCACACCTTTCGCCTCGGATTGCCTCGTACAAGCGCCGGGCTGGCCCGGATTCCGCAGGTTTCCGCGACTTCCCAGCAATATCAAGGCCGGGAATCGCGTTCGAGTCCCACCTCGGGCACGGCATAACCCCTCGTCAGAGGGGTTTTTGCTTTTAACTGTTGACAAACGTTGACAAGTCCCGCTGACTTGTTGTTCCGGCTGGTGCCTGGCCGCCGGAATCGGCCTGTTCAGTTTGGATGTGGGAGCGGGGTTGGCGTCCTGGCTGGTGGGCGCTCCGCTGGCTCTATGCTGCGGTCATTCGAGTTCCTTCTTTCGGTTCTGTCCGGTAGGTCTGGGGCGGCCTACACCTGTTCATGGGCTAGGGGATTAGGTACGACATGACTTCCGCAGATTTCCATCTCGTCGGTTTCAGCCATGAGATTTCCGGCATAGCACGGCGCCGAATACTTGCTTTGTCGGGCCAAGAGAGGTGTGCACGTTGTGCACACTTAAGTCTGTTTTGTTTCTGACCACGGTCTGCTCTCTTTCTTGCCTTCATGTGTTCATTTCGCCCGCCGGATTCGGCGACATGACAAGGCAAGCACCCATGGTGCTGTCCCGGCGCTTCGTCTCGTTCTTGGTGAGCAGCTGCATTCCAGCGACGAGGGTGACGGGGCTGTGCTGTCTCGAGACCGTCGGGCTGTCAGGTTTGGGTGTGGTTCAACGTGACGGGATTGGCATCTTTCGCATAGGGATCACGGCGGGCCCTTGGCTCAATCCCATCAGGGTAGCGGGCGCGGCGCTATGTCGGGCCCAACCGAAAGACTAGTCACGCCACAACGCAAGGACTGCCGCTGAGATGCCATCGTTCCCAACGGGTCTCGGGCGCCTCTCACGTCACAGTGCGTCCAGCCAGTAGCGGTCACGGGCCAAAGACCTGAGTGTGAGCGCCTCCTGCGGCACCCGAATGCCGGAGCGCAGCATGTCGGCGGCTTCCAGCATCAATCTTGCGTCCTCAAGCCATCCGACGAAGGCGCCAGTCTGTTCAGCGGTGAGGGGTGGCTGGCCGCCCTGGCGTATGCCACTGCCCAGCAGGGCGCGATACAGATCGAGCGCCGGGGTAACGGGCGGCAGCCTCTCTCGTGCCGCGGTTTCGGCGGTATTGCGAGGGATGCGCAATCCGGCGGCATCTAGATCGCCAAAGTACCGCACACGCTCCAGGCCGGGCAGGTCGCCGACCGACCGCACGGAAGCCTCGAACGCGCCTCCGGCGCCCCATGCAACGTGGCCGACGGGCCCCGGATTTGGCGCCAGAACAGTACGAATGCTGTGGAAGGTGTTGTCGTTCTCGACCACCAGCAGTACGGGCCCGTCTCCGATTCGAACGACGGGCAGGGGTGGGTGGGTGCGGAACGTTCGCAGCAGAGTGAGGCTGAGCCGTTCCGGCGCGAACACATTCGTGGTCAGGAGGCCATCGAGCGCCTTCTCGTGCCCGAGAACCTCCAGCGATCGCTCGCGCAGCGGTATGACGTCGGCTTCGCGGCCGTGGTCTCGGAGCCAGTTGTTGACCAGGCGGAGCTGGGCGACCTGCCCCAAGGTCAGGCGGGTGCGCAGCACCCAGGCAAGTTCAGGGCGCCAAGCGACGGTGCGGGCGAGTGCAGCCGCGGACTCAGAGGGCGCCGGCGGCGCCAGCGTGAGCCTGGACGGCAGGTGTGGCCAGGCGTGGATGTCCTGCTTCTTCGATGGAGTCACCAGCCCGGCTGCCGCTAGCTGCTCGATGGCTTGCGCGAGCCCAGCCCGCCGGTCGGGCCGTCCGGCGGAAGCGGGGTCGGCCGTGGCCCACAAGGGCCACAGGTCCGTCAGGGTTACTGTCCGCCCAGTGACACGCTCAAGCAGGGTCCCCAGCCGGACGGCGCGCGGGCTCAGTTGCACTGCAGTGCCATCTCCCGGCTGGCCGGGTTGACGACTGTCCCTAGCGGTCACGGCATCTCCATCGGCTCATCGGCGTCGCGCACTTCGCGGGCAGGAGTGGCCGGGTGGCGGTGGACACGGGTCGCGGTGACGGTGCCTGGCGCGGACGGACCGCCGTTCTGGTCCCCATTGGCGGCAAGTTCGCCGTCAGAGTATGGGGCTGGCAGCTTGCGGCGCATGACCTCGGCGACCCGAATGTGCTTCAGCCCGGCGCGCAGGTCGGCGTCGTTGCGCAGGCGCACCCACAGCGGGAACGCGGCGAGCACCCGGTCATCGGAGATGCCTGTCGTGTAGATCAATTGGACACCCAGAGAGCGGGCGACGGACTGTTGCAGGTCGATCAGGTAGGAGGCGTTCGCGCGCCCGATCGGGTTGTCGAGGAAGAGAACGCCGGAGTGCTTGGACCGCATCTGGCCGCGTTCGTTCGCGGCGAGAGCAGCCAGAGTGCAGTACAAGACGATGGCTGCAGTCAGCTCCTGCCCGCCCGAGAACACATCGTTCATCTCCTCGATACTGACCCGTTCGTCGCGGAGCACGGAGTCTGGCTTGAGGACGTCTACGGTGAACCCCGTTGGAACCGAGGCGTTGAGGGCGTTAAGCAACAGCGCCATCCCGTCGCGGCGCATACTGCGGGACTGTGTGCCGACAGCGCGGGAAGCGTACTCACTGGCGACCCGGTCGACAACCTCTCCGACGCGCACGCTGATCGCGGTGCGGTCCGGCTCGCTGAACGCGATCCGCAGGAACGGGCGTCCGCCCCATTCAGCGAGGTCCTCAGGTAACCGGGACAGTTTGGTGGCCCGGCGTAGGGTCTTGAGGGCCTGGTCGACCAGCGCGCTGAGCCGGTCGACGATGGTCTTGCGGTGCCTGTTGGCGTTCTCCAGGTCGCTGGTCAGGGTCGCCAGTCGAGCCTGGAGAGAGATGGACCACTCGGCAGCACGTACCGGGAGCGTGTTCCGGTTCGACTCCAGTATGCTGCGCCGCGCCTGGGTGGCCAGCGATTCATACCGGGCCAGGCTGGCGTACGCGACCAGCTCCTGGGCTGCGTCCGCGAGCTCGTTACGGCAGCTCTCGAGCCGGTCCTTGGTGTCACGCAGTCTGTCGACCGCGACGGATGCAGCCTGCTGGGCAGCGGCCTCGTCGGCGGTGTACGCCGTCGCAGCAACGCCTGCTGGGACACCCTCAGGGACTCCTCCCAGGAGGGTGACCAGTGGCAGCAGCGCCTCGTTGATGCCGCGGGCGGCGTCGTCAGCTGCCCGGCGCTGCTGCTCGAGCTTGCTGACGATGCCGGTCGCTTCGTCGAGGCGCTGCTGAGCCTGCCGGGACTCCTGCTGCGCTTCGACCTGGAGCTCACGGCCATGCCTGGGGTTGGTGGGCTGCCATTGTTCGCCAAGGCTGGTCCACGATCGCCGGCCAGGCTCGGTCGGAGAAGCATCCAGAACCGCCTGTTCCAGCTGCCCGGCGCGCTTGCCGAGGCGGTCGGCTTCGGCCCGCAACGTCGAGACGGCGCGGCGTGCGTTGTCGGCGCCGACGCTCCACGACGCACGGTCGGCACCCGCTGGTGTCGCGCGGAGCCGTTCGGCCTCGACGACGTGCCCGGCGTCGCGCAGGGCAAGCGCAGAGCGCTTTGACTGGACCTTCTCGGCGGCCTCCTCGGCGCGGCGGCGCAGGTCGGCGTCGACGGCTGCGGCCAGGTAGGTCTGCTGGGCTGCGGCTGCTGCCGCCCGCAGGTCAGCCAGTGACGTCGTCGGAACTTCCTGCGAGGGCTGCCCGCTTGTTGAGGGCACTTCGTCACGGGCGGCCCGGTGGCGTCGAGCCTGCCCACGTGCCTGCTCAGCCAGACGGGCGTGTTCCTCCTGTGTCTGCTGGGCACGTTCACGGCGGTCGAGTGCGTCGCTGGCGGCTGCGTTTTGCCGGTGGACCTCTGCCTCGTGCTCTGGTAGGAGCTGCTGCACCTGGGCGGCGGACTCGACGAGGTAGGCGAGGCCCTCCAGCTTCGCAGCGCGTTCTGAGGCGCGCCGCTCTTGGCCCGCTATCTGCTCGACGTCGGAATCCGCCCGCTCGTGATCGGCAGTGGCCGTCTCCAGGTCTCCCTCGGCAGCGTCGAGACGCTCCTGCGCGGCGCTTGCGCGAGTGGCGGCGTCGGCTGCAGTCTCGCGGAGCTTGGCAAGGTGTCCCGGAGGGTTCGAATTCCGCCATCGGTCGAGGTCGCTGCATGCGGTGGTTACTATGCCCAGCTGCTCGGCGCCGAACTGGAGCTGCTCGCCTCGGCGGGTCATCTGCTCGCGCAGTTCCTCGCGCCGCTGGGCGGCGGACTCCTCGTCGAACAATGCCGGGGTCGGGTCTACCACGAACACGTCCGAGCACTCGTCTCCGTCCCGCACGGCGGGTGCGTCGACCTCTGAGATGCTGGCGTTGATGCTGAGCAGATCGGCGCCGGACCCGACCGCGACTGCCGCTGCCGGAAGCAGCCGCGCCTCGGTCAGGGCCTGACGTGCTGCGGGCATCTGGTCGCGGTCGATGACCACCACCCCGTCAGCCAGGGCGGGGTGTTCGGCGATCAGCTCAATGCGCTGTGCGGCCGGAACGGCATCGTGCAGATAGCGCCAGCCGGCGTGCGCGACGACGCTGGCGGCGTCCAGGACCTCCAATGCCCGTTCGACTTCTTCGCGCGGAGGGAGCAGCCCGCCCGTGCCGAGCGCCTCGACAACCCGTGCATCCTCGCGCTGGGCTGTCCGCGACTCATCGAGGTGCTCGGTGTGGTCCACGATGTCGCGGGCGAGCTGGGCAAGGAGTCGGTCGCATGACTCCTCGAGCTCATCGACGCTCAACGCGTCACCGGACTCCGGTCTGTTGTCCTTGGTGGGGGCGGACTCTGCTCCGGCGGCCTCTGCGAGCACGGTGAGATGGCCCAGTCGCGTAGCCTCGTCCTCGACTGCGCGCAGGTCACGGGAGGTGCTGTCGGCGGCGGCGGTTCTGGTCCGGAGCTCCTTCTCGGCTTCCTTGACCGCGCCCGTGGCTCGTTTCACCTTCGTTTCCGCGGCGGCGGCTTTGTGCTTGGCCTCGGCGAGGCGCGTGACGATGGTGGCGTGGACGCCTTGGGCGGTCTCCACGACGTTGGGCACCTGCCCGGGCGTGGTCCCGGCTGGCACCAGCCCGGCAGCGGCCTCGGCGGTGAGCCTATCAGTCGCCGCGCCAACCGTCTGGACGGCCGCCCGGTGCCGCTCACTGGCGGCGGCGGCGGCCCCCAGCGCACGGCTGCGGGCAGCATCGGCGTCGGCCGCTGCCTGCTTGGCGGCGGCAACTTGGGCGTCGTTGTCGGAAGCCTCCCGGTCACTGGCATCGGCCTCGGCCAGGTACTTCGCAAGCAGCCGGCCAGCGGCTTCGTCGCGTCGTGCCAGCGCGGGCGCGGCGTCATCGTCGGCGGCCGCGACCTGCTTGGCCAGATCGTCGGCGGTCGCGATGGCTTGGTCACGTTCCTCAATGGCGGCGATGGTCTGCCATCCGTGCAGCTCCAGGTCGGCGGCAATGAGCTGCTCCTTGGTGTCTGTCGCCTGCGTCTCGGCTTCGTCAAGCTCGAGCTGGAGCGTCTGGCGGCGGACCTCGTTGAGGAGCGCGCGGGCGGCGTCACGCTCGGTAGACCGGGTGACGACGGCCGTCTGTGCGGCTGCGTATTCTGCGGACAGCTGGGACACGTTCTCCCGCTCGAACCGCAGGCGCAGGTCGAGCTCAACGGCCAGGGTTTCGGCGCCACGGAGAGCGGCTGCCGCGTCGTGTGCGGCCTCCTGGTGGGCGATGTACGCGACTGAGAGCGGGTCCAGGCAAGCGATGACCCCCTCGAGGAAGTCGCGCTCTAGCAGCATCTGCTCGCGGTCGGCGAGGTTCGCTGCCCACTGGCTGAACGTCTCGGCGACCGAGGAGGCGTCCTTGGGATCGGTGACGGTCGTCAGCAGCCAGTCGACAAACTCCCTGGAGGAGGCGTACTTGAACGCCTTGGCGGCTTCGCCCTCGTCGACGTTCATCCGGCGCTGGATGTCGAATAAGTCCGGTTCGATACCGCGCTCGCGCAGGTGTGCGCGCCACCGACCCTGGTCGTCGCCGAGCCAATTTAGCTCGGTGGTCGCCTCGAGCCGGTCTACTTCCTGCACGGCCTCGCGGAACCCTTCGAGCCGTCGTCGGTGCCCGTCGTGAGCGACCGGAAGCGTCTCGAGGTCTAGTGATTGGCTGGGCCGGAAGGAGTACCAGGCCTCGGCGACCGGGTACTTGTCACCGCTGCGAGTTCGCCGCTGGTATACCTTGGCGGTCACGAGCCGTTCCCCGGTGGTCACGTGCATCCATTCCAGCGCTACATGGCCGGTGTCGCCGTCGAGGACGAACTTGTCGAGCGAGGCGCCGCCGACGGTGTTGCGGCGCCCGGGCAACACCACGCTGAACAGCAGCTTGAGCAGGACCGACTTGCCGCCGCCGTTCTCCAGCAGCAGCAGCGAGAAAGGCGAAGGCCGCCGCGTGAGGGCGTCGAACAGGCTCCGCGGAGGGACTTGCTCCCCGAGGCCGGACAGGTCAATGGTGACATCGGAGTAGCGGGCACCGCGGGGGCCGATGCTAACTAGGCGAGCTCGGTTCAATTCGTACATGGTGGCGTTCAGCTCCCGGAGCGGATGTTGCGGATCGTCGCGATGGATGTGGCAGTACATGTGGTGGTCACAGCTGGCTCACCGTCTGGTCGGTCCACTCGACGGGCGTAAGCGTTCCGGTGCCGTCGGTGATCTCGGTGATGCCGAGGGAGAGTAGCTCGGCGAACATGCGGCTGCCGGCCTCGGCAACCTGGATGCGGTACCGGCTGGTGGTGGCGTAGGTGCCGCCGTCCTCTTCGCTGCGCTTGACAAGCATGCCTTGGTCGGCCAGGAAGGTGAGAGCTTTGCCAACTATGCCGATGGTCGAGGACGCCACCCGGCGTCCGTCGCCGGAGCCGGGTGTCGCGGCACGGCGCTGGTAAACCCGCCAAGCTGTTTCCAGATCGGGGGTATCCGCTGACGGATCGACGTCGTCGCCGGCTTCGGCGGCGGCCTCACTGAGGCGGCGGCAGGCTTCACGGACAAACGCCTCGACGCCGTTGACGGTGACGCGGCCCACGTAGGCAGGGTTGGAAAGGTCGGCGGGGCGAGGATAGGCCAGGGTGGCGGCGCCGAGATGCGCGAGTGCGTGCAGGACGCGTTCTGCGGCCTTGCCTTCCCCACCGGAGCGGCGGGCGTAGTCAGTCATCCGGACTGCGAAGACGCTTTCCTCGCTGCTGGCGACGACGAGACCGTGCCGGTCGTCCGCGTCTAGGATGACGAGATCCAGCCCCAGGCAAATGGCTTTGACGAGTTCGGCGAACCCGTCATCATGGTGGAACCGGCGGACGAGTTCGGCGTAGGTTTCGTCGCGCGCTGGGCGCAGCTTGGGGCGCAACGCAAACGCCACCAAACGGGAGGCATCGGCGACGGCCCCGACGGAGCTGGCAGTGGTCTGACCGGTTGAGCTCATGGTGCGTTCTCCTGGATCATGTTGCTGTTCATGTTCCCCTCCGGTTTTACGTTCGTGGGGCCGGCATCAATGGTCTCGGTCCCATCGCTGGCCCAGTGGCTGCCGTCGGCGGTTTCGAGGACGATAGGTTGAGTGTCGCCGGACCGGGTCTGGAGGACCTCGGCGCGGGCGACCAGGAGATCGGCGCCGGCGAACGCCGGGTCCTGGAGCACGGTCCCGTCATCAAGGGCGATTAGCACAGTTGCGTCGTGGTGGCGTCGTGCGACACCGATCTCCTGCGCAGCCAGGGCAAGGACTCGGACCACGACCAGCAGCGGCAGGTCTTCAGCGTCGGGGTCCTCGGACTGACGTGCGCGTGCGTCGGCCAGCAGCCCGGACAGGCGCTGTGGCGCAGCGGGGTCGAGATCCAGGAGGGATGCAAGATGTTCGTAGCTAGCGCCTGGGAACCGCGGCGGTTCCTCGTCGAGCTCGATTTCGGGATCCTCGATGAGGCCGCCGAGGGGGTCTCGTTCGGCCGGCGGCGTGATGAGTCCTTCGAAGAGGTCGACCAGACGCAGCGCGTGCGGGACGATGAGGCCGGCGGCAGGGCTGAAGAAGCGCAGCAGGGGCACGTCCGCTTCAGCGACGGGACGGGTTAGCACCGGCTGGAGCAGCTGGGCATGCAGGTCAAGGGCGGCCCGGATCGGTCCGGGGGCGAAGGTCTGGCGGTCCTGTTCGGCACGGAACCGGCGGCCGGCGGTCTGGAGGCCCGCTTGGAGCTGGTCGTGGCGGCGGAGGCAGTCACTTACGAGGTCGACCAGACGCGCTGCGTGCGCCTTGCGGGCGGGGGTGTCGGCGGTGTCGCGGACTTCGGTGAGGTTGACCAGAATGGCGTTTTCGGCCCGATAGCGGCCTTCGATGTGGGCGAGGGCTTCGTCGATAAACGCCGGCATGGCCTGGGCCCAGTCGACGTTACGGACATCACGGCTGGTGGCCTCGAGCCGTTGCCGGAGCATCTCGCCGTACTGGATGGTGCGGTAGCGGGCGTTTTGCGCCGCGGCTTGTGCTTCGCTGAGCCGGCCACGCTTTATGAGGATATCCAGGCGGACGTCGGCAGCTATATGCGCGGCTTCGAGGTCAACCTCGAGCGCGCCGACGAGGACATTCACAGCTTCGTTCGACGCGCGCAGGTAGAGGTCCCCGTCGAGGCCGCGCGTCTCCTCAAGCAGCTTGAAGTCGAAGGTGCGGCGCTCGTACCCGCCCGGCCCGGTCAGGCCATATACGGTGCGGAACCCGCGGTCAGTAGATCCGACGTTGAGGAGGTTCTCCAGCACCCAGCTCGCAACACGCTGATGTTCCGCGAGTGCGCGGTCTGGAGCTTGTGCGGTGACACCGGCGGCCAGATCTTTCAGCACGGACACGGGGCGGGCACCGGTGTCGAAGTCCATCGCGATGGTGACTAGGTCGATGGCGTGCAGCGCGAGCTCGGCCATCTGGTACACGGTGTAGTCGGCTGACTGTACTTGGGCCTTGCGGGCGTCAAGATCATGCAGCGGTGCCGTCGTCGCAAGCGCTTTCACCCGCTGGGCGAAGCCGGCCGAAGTCAAAGCCCTATCAGAGATAAGGTCACTTGCGGCATCGTCAAACGGGCGGCCTGGCTCGAATTCGACTTCCATACAGGTCAGGGTAACGGCGAGCGGTGACATTATGGGCCGAGTCACAGGGAGCCCGCTAGTTCTGACGCGGAAGGTAAGCGATAACGGAAGGTCAGTATACTGGTGATGACCCGCTTGTCCCGGTCCAAGTGGTGCGGCTCTCCCAGGTGAACCTTCGGGCCAATAGCGGCCCCTCCTTCAGAAGGAGGGCGATGGGCTGACCAAAGATGTAGTCCCTTTATACCGGCTGACAGTGCGAGTTGTGCCTTCGGAGATGGCTCTTTGAATGACTTGCAATGCATATGCCTTCAAAGTCATAATTGCCTATGGAACTTTTCTGGCCGGACAGCTTTGACGAGCAGCTGGACCGACTCGAAGAGGAGGCCGAAAGCGGTGATGAGAGGGCTAAGGCTGTATTCGAATATGTAGCCGCAGAGATGGACTATCTGCGGCGCCTGAGCGCACCACCCGCCGAAGAGACTCCGACACTCAAAACGGTGCGTCAGGCGAAGAGGTACCAAGTATGGCGGGTTTCTCACCCGTACCATCACGGGATCGCCGTCCGATTGATCGTCTGGTTTCCACCCGATGAGAACACAGCGGTGGTGGCCCTGTTTTCAGGTGATAAAGCCAACATGGGCGATGTCTTCTACGACAGTGTGGGAAGCAGAGCTGACCAAATAATCGATCAATGGATCAGAGAAGGGGAGGTTGATGAAAATGGTGAGGAAGACATTTAGGAAGGGCGATGACCGGCTCGGACGTATCCTGGCAAAGCCGGGTATGACAGAACGCGTAGCCGAAATTCGGGAAGCTTCCGCACGCGAGGACCGTATTTACGCCCTTAACCTAGCCACAATTCGCAAGGCCGCAGAACTGACACAGGATGACTTGGCCCAGAGGCTTGGAATAGATCAGAGTGTTGTTTCGAAGACAGAGCGCCGCGAAGACATGCTTCTGTCAACGCTTATGGACTATTTGTCAGCCGCGGGCGTAGAAGACGCAAAGATGGTGGTGCACGTTAACGGCCGCGAAATTGAACTGGACCTCCGCAGTCTGCAGCATCAAGTGCAGGGCTGAGAACGTTTGCGGAAGGACCCGGCATCGCCATCCGGAGGGGACTCCGCATAGTCGAGCTTGCTTCCGGTGATGTGGCCACTGCTCGCGCGGCTGGGGGAGTGCGGCCGGTCTCAAGAGTCACGTGAATGGGGCAAAAAGGAAGTGTGGACAGTAATGATGAAATTGGTTGTGTCGCGGCGTGGCTCTAAGTGTGGCTGACGCCCTGTGAGGGGTTTGTCTTGACATTGATCTGTCCGCCGCGACACGACCGCACTAAACGCGGCGGCCAGGTGGACATGACCTTATAGGAGCCTGTTCCGAAGAGTCCCATTACTGTCTTGTCTGCCCACCCGGCCGGCGTGCCCTTTTCTCATCGCATGCAAAGGTCAGGGCAGTTTCATCATGGCAAACGAACATCTGGAAGTCATCGCCGGGATCGACACCCACGCCGGTACCCACCACGTCGCCCTCATCACCGACACCGGCCGGCACCTGGCCGACAGGCAATTCCCTGCCGCGGGGTCCCGCTACCAGGGCATCATCGAGTTCATCGCAGAGTTCGGTCCGGTCCTCGCCGCCGGCGTGGAAGGGACCGGCAGCTACGGTGCCGAACTCTCACGCGTACTCGTCCGCGAGGGCATTCACGTCGTCGAGGTGATGCGCCCGAACCGGCAGGCCCGCCGGCTGCAGGGAAAATCCGACCCGCTCGACGCCTATCAGGCCGCCGAATCGGTATTGTCCGGCCACGCCGGCGCCACCCCGAAATCCCGGGACGGAGCCGTGGAATCGCTGCGGGTACTGCGCGCCGAGCGCGCCACCGCAATGCGCGCCCGGGTCGCCGTGATGGCCCAGGTCAAGGCGATCCTGGTGACCGCACCGGAAACGATCCGCGCCAGATACCGGGCCATGACCAGTCCCGCTTTGATGGCCGCGCTGGAAAAGACCCGGCCCGCCGGACCGGCCTCCGAGCCACTCACCAGCACCGCGACCGTGCTCAAACGCCTCGCCGTCCGCTACCGGCACCTGCACCAGGAACTGGCACTGATCGACGCCGAACTCGACGCCATCCTCGCCCTCCACGCACCGATGCTCCGCGATCTCCAGGGCGGGCACCGACGTCGCCAGCCAGCTCCTCGTAACGGTGGGAGACAACCCCGAACGCGTGAGCTCCGAAGCGAAGTTCGCCGCACTGGTCGGCGTCGCCCCGATCCCCGCATCATCGGGAAAGACCGCCCGTCACCGGCTCAGCCGCGGCGGCGACCGGCAGGCCAACAAAGCCATCCACCGCGTGGTCCTCGTGCGGATGAGATACGACGCCAGGACCAGGGCCTATGTGGCCAGGCGACACCAGGAAGGCAAGAGCACCAAGGAAATCATGCGCTGCCTCAAGCGCTACGTCGCCCGGGAAATCTACGACCAACTCCTCCACCCGCGACCCGGCCCCGACGCCGGAACACTCCGGACGGTACGCACGACCAAGCAGCTGACCCTTCAGCAAGCCGCCGACGCCCTCCACGTCTGGCCCACCGCACTGTCCCGCCTCGAACGCGGACTCACCCACGACAACGACTTCCACCAACGCTACGAAACCTGGCTCAACTGCCAGTCCCCGGCAACCGTGCACATGCCGGATCCCGGGTTGGCCCGCGTGCTGCCTGCCTGACCATGGCCGCGCAAGCCCCGGGGTCAAGGGCGGCCGCATGGCCGTCGCGCAGCGATCGCAGGAGCGACCCTTGAGGCCGGAGCGGCGGCCACGGTAACCTGCGCGGCCGCGTGGCTCAACAACCGTTGACAACAATAGGAGCATCAATGTCCACACTTTGGGCTTCGGTCTCAGTCGTACGTTGGCCGGACTGGCTCGGATTGGCGATGTTTCAGGTGTTCCCAGTGTTGCCAAGGCCTTGAATGCAGTTTGAGTCCCACCTCGGGCACGGCATGACCCCTCGTCAGAGGGGTTTTTGCTTTAATGTGTGTACAAAGCTTGACATTTCCCTCTGTTTTGAGGTCCCGGGTGGTGCCTGGCCGCTGGGTTCGGCCTGTTCAGTTTTGGGTGGGGGAGCGGGTTCAGTGCCTTGGCTGGTGGGCGCTCCGCCAGCTGGGTTTTGGGGTCATTCAGCCCTCCTTTGCGGGTGTTGCGGTGGTTGCTGTTGGCCGTTCACTGCTTCATGGTTGTCGCGTGTGCCGATGACATGACTTTCACGGAAATTTTTGAAGAGTTTTTCCGGATCCGGTTCAACGATGCTTCCTGCCGCCTGCCGACTCGTCGTGTTTGTCCGGCCAAAGGTGGTGGGTACAGTGTGCACGTTTAAGTCTGCTTTGTTGGTGGCCACGGTTTGCTCGCTTTCTTGCTTTCACGTGTTCATTCCGCGTGCGGTCATCGGCGGCATGACTAAGCGCCAAAGCTCAGAGGCTGGGGTCGGCACTTGGTCCCATGTCTTGTTAGCAGTTGCATCCGAGCGACGGTGGGCGGCGAGGCTTTAGCTACCTTTCGTCAGCTACCTTTCGTCGCGGTCGACTTGTCAGCTTAGGGTCTATGGCCTTGGGCGTAAGCCGCCCAGATATCGGCGACATGCGCGCTAGTCTGACGCTATTTCGGAGGGGATCTGACGACAGGTTGAGGTGTAGTGCGGCCTGACGCTAGCACCGAATCGTGCTGGCCCCTGTGCTGCTATCCATTCGCTGGCGAATCGCAGCCCGCGAATCAAGGGCTGATGGGAAATCCGTGCTTGTGCTCGAAGGGCGCGACCGCCTCGGCGGGCGTACCTGGTACAGGAAGTTCAAGGGAACAGATCAGGGAGTCGAAATCGGCGGAACCTGGATTGCCCCCGACCAGCAGAAGTTCGTGCAGGCGGAGTTGGAACGCTATAAGGTACAGACCTTTCAAAGCCCGGTAGCATCAAGCTTTGGCTGGGGCCTCGACGGCGAGATGCTGAACACTGGATTTCCGATCCCAGCCGACGAATGGGCGGCGCTGGAGCATGCCATCGTACAGATTGACAAGGATGCCGAACGAATCCGCTTTTACGAAGCACCCCTCGGGCAGACTGGCCTGGAAGACTTGGACATCCCATTCTCGGCATACGTCGACGCCCTCAACGTCCCGGCCAAGACGCGGGACTTCCTTCTTGCGTGGCCTACGTTCTACTTCGGGGCTTACCCTCAAGAGCTTTCAGCCCTTCACGCTATTTCCTGGGTGAGCGGTTTCGGAAGCTCCGTGGGGTGGTACACCCTGTTGTCCGACAAATTTGTGGGAGGAACGAAGAATCTTATTGAGCACATCCTCCACGAAGCGAATGCTGACGTGCGGTACGGCTCTGCAGTGGAATCGATCGTGGACGAAGATTCGCAAGTGCGGGTCCTCACCCAAGATGGCCAGACAATCCTCGCAAGGTCCGTCATCGTAACTGCTCCTGTCAACACCTGGGAACGAATCAACTTCGTACCCGAACTGCCCCAAGCCCACCGGGCCATGGCCACCGAGAAGCAGGCAGGGCAGTCCGTAAAAGTCTGGGCACTCGTGCCCAAGTTGGAAAAGGACTTTTACGGCATCGGGATGGACACTACGTTCAAGTGGATTGCGTCGGAATACACAACCGATGACGGGACCTACCTGTGCTGCTTCGCCAGTGCGGAAGCAGACATTGACGCAACAGACATGGATGCCGTTACCAACGCCGTGCGCCAATTCCTCCCTGAAGCAACGGTCCTCGCACTGGACTCGCACGACTGGAACAAGGACGAGTTCTCTTTGGGAACGTGGATGGCCTACCGGCCGGGCCAGGTCATGAAATACTCCAACCAGCTTCAAGTACCTCACGGGCGCGTTCACTTCGCCAATTCTGATCTGGCGTCCGGATGGGCCGGTTGGATTGACGGTGCAATAGAATCCGCATTCACGGCAGCAAATGCCTCAAACGACCTGTTAGCCTCCGAAAGTGCTCACATTCCGGATGCTCCAGAGAAGGCAAAAGTATCCAAGTCGTGAGCACAACGTAGGTCACTACGGCTCCGGTATTTATGCTTATCTACTGCATTTCCCATTTAGGGGAAGAGAACCCGGATCAGATTCTTCACCTGATCCGGGTTCTCGACCTTAGTGACATCCAGGGGAAGTATTAGATTCCGTGTCCCCTGCTTCTCGCTAGCCCTTGAGGCAGGGAGCTCGGGACACAGAAGACGTGAGTGTGACGGCCGGTCCAGGTTTGACGGTTTTGTGGGCAGAATGGGCTCATATGCGGCAGATACGTGATGTCCAAAGCAAACGAGTGACCTTCTGAGCCACTTCGAGGCAAAGGAAATTGAAGGCACCCCACCACGGCGGAGCTGGAACGTGGCACCGACCCAGAAACGTGCCGATCGTGGCAGAGCGTTTGGATGAGGGCACAATCGACAGGCGTCTGCTGATAGCCCGCTGGTGCCTGATTCCTTCCCGGGCAAAGGACGCCAAGATCGGCTCCAAGCTAATAGATGCTCGTAGCGAATCAATCTTGGAGAAGCCGTCCTTCCGTTCTGCTGCCAGCGGTCAGTTTAAAGTTGAAGTTGACAACCACGAATGGCAAGGTCGAAGCCGACAACACCAACGGGAGGACAAACCCTTCACGGGCCTATGGGCTCAGGCGTGTGTAGGCTCGTTATACCGAGTGCGTAGTAGACCGCGACAGAAGTGGGCGTTTCCCTCGATTGAGATTCGTGTTGCCTTGGCGAACCTTATTTGAACTGCCAGGTCGGTGGTGTCCCAGGGGGAACCATCGGCGTTGACGAGGAGGAACGCGTTGTCGTCTATGCTGATCCCGAGATCGCTTCGGCGCCGCACCAGAGCTTCTCGTTCCTGCATAGGCGGCACATCCTTGAGCCGAATCGACGGCAGCAATTCTGGGACGACCGCATAAATGGATACGAGTCTCGCGATCACGCGCTCAAGGGATGCGAGGTGGGCCTTCGATCGGAAGATGGCGCGAAGGTCGTCCAGGCCGCTTGATGCTTCGTCCGGGTAGGCGTCGGCAAATCCGACTCCCGCGGCCACAGCCGAGTTGATGCGCTCGGAGTCAGCATTACCCTCAAGCTCAACCCGAGTGGACATTTCGGGAAACTCCGTCCGCAAGGCATCAGCGGAATCGGCCGCCATCATGAACGCGAAGTTAGGGGAGCAGAAGGCCGTCGGTAGTCTGAGGGTGGCTGTGACGACCCTGCCGTCCGTCTCTACCTTCCCGACGAATCCGAGGGTCGTGAGCGGCTCATCCAGTTCCGGGTCAGTGACGGTGGAAAGTGCCCGCCATGCTCGGTCTTCGATCAAGCCAAAACGCGTGCTTGTCGCGGTCATTTTTCCAGCGCGCCCACGGGTTCGGCTTCGGTCGTTGCGGGATTCAAGCGGAGGTGCTCGGGCACCTCTATGTGCGGATAGAGTGCGGCGGCGTTGAGGCCCAGAATCTTCTTCTTCTGTGCCACCGTGATCTCGCCGTATTCGCCCTGCATATCTTCCGGAATCTGGAAGTCGACGAACTTCTCCACCAGCCACTTGGGCTGCCAGAGGGCATAGTCGGAACCGAACAGGATCTTGTCCTCACCGATCCAGTAGAGGAGCTCGCCGATGATCTGAGCCCAGTAACGCGGTCGGGTATGGATGAAGGGCATCGCGACTGCGAGTCCTCCATAGACATTGGTCTCCTGCGTCGCGATCCAACAGAAATCCTCGAGTCTGGGAAGGCCGACGTGCTCGACGATGAAGTTCAGATCCGGGAAATCAGTGGCGCAGTAGTCGATGTCAGCGACGTCGAACGAGTCGCGGTCGAGTGGCTTTATTGTCGGTCCCTTGTGAACGTGGATGTTCTTGATCCCGAGCTCCTGGCACTTCTCCAGATAGCGGTAGGTTTCGCGGTCGCTCATCTTGAACCCGCGGCTCTCACCATGCCACTCCGCCGTATAAACCTTGACGCCCTTTAGACCGAACTCGTGGGCGGCGTCCTCCAAACGGCCAAGCCCTGCCTCACCAAATCGAGGATCGAAATTATGGTTGTAGGTGAGGCGCTCCGGCGACCGGCGAGCCATGTCCTGAGCAAGGTCGCGACTGAATCCGTTCTTGTAGAACGCTGGGAGTGCCGCCGGGTTGAAAATCGCGTGATCGACGTAACCATTTTCGAAGATGTCTGTCATGAAATTCTGTTCGGTGTACTTCTGATACTTGCGGAAATCCCACACGTACTCCTCGGGAGAGAGGTTTCGGTGGTAGGCGTAGAAGCACTCAATGAACTCCGCTCCGTGAATGTTCCGCTGGTTCTCGTCCGAGCCATCCCACATGTGGACATGGGAGTCCACTACGAAATAATCTTCCCCGTCTTTGGAGTACATCTCGACCCTCGTTCTCTATCCCGCGACAGCTGCGTCGCGGTATTGAATACTGCATGTCAAAGGCAATCTACCAATCATATGTTTGATACTGCAAGGCACATCTGAAGACATGCCCGGCTATATCCTGAAATGTGGCCCCAGATTGGTTCAAAACTGGACCCGTCAAAGGGGCGCTTGCTCCGGAAGGGCGGGTGGCAAGCCCCCGCTAGCCAACCAACCACTTGTTTGTTAGCGTGGTCACCACGTGATCGACAGTGAGGTAGGAAAATGAAGGCGCTTCGTCTCCACAGATATCAGCAAGCACCCTCGATGGATGAGATCGACGAGCCAACGGTCTCTGGTCCCTGGGATGTGATCGTCGAGATTGGCGCGGCAGGCGTCTGCCGCACGGATCTACACATCATCGAGGGTCAATGGGCAGAGATCCAGAAACCCGATCTGCCATATACCCTCGGGCATGAGAACGCCGGTTGGGTGCGGGAGGTGGGCAGCGCCGTCGACAATGTAAAGCCGGGAGACCTGGTGATTCTGCATCCGCTCGTGACCTGCGGGCTCTGCGCCTCATGCCGCATCGGACAGGACTCGCATTGCGAGCGTGCAAGCTTCCCCGGCATCAACGCAGACGGCGGTATGGCCGAGCTGATCCGGACAAACGCCCGGGCAGTGGTCAAGTTGGACCCTTCGCTCACCCCCAGCAAGGTGGCGGCCTTGGCGGATGCCGGCCTAACGGCCTACCATGCGGTGAGAAAAGCCGCCCCCGGGCTATTCCCCGGCTCGCACGCCGTTGTGTTCGGCGCCGGTGGGCTGGGCCACATCGGGGTGCAGGCTCTGGCTGCGATCACTAGCACCGAGATCACCGTAGTGGATCGGAGTGAATCGGCTCTTGAGCTGGCGAGGACACTGGGGGCCCACCATACGATCCTCGCCACAACGGACGACGCGGTGAGGAATGGAGTGCGGGATATCACCGAGGGCGGGGCGCATGTCGTGTTCGACTACGTCGGGGAGTCGGGCGCAGAGAAGATTTCTCCGCAGCTGCTGCGCAACCAGGGATCGCATTACGTGATCGGCTATGGCGGGGCAATCGAGCTACCGACCATCGAGGTCATCTCGAAAGAAATCAGCGTGGTAGGGAATCTGGTCGGCACCTACACAGACCTGGTCGAGCTGATGACTCTTACGGCCAAGGGTCTCGTCACCCTTCACACCTCGGAGTATCCGCTCGATGCCGCTCTTGATGCGCTGGACGATCTTCACCGCGGGCGGGTCGTTGGACGCGCCATTCTCGTGCCCTAGACGACTGGCGGGTGTGCCAGGCGCGCCGAGTGCATGGCTGGGGTGTCTGTTCTTAACAGTTCATCTGTTGTAGTTGGCTGTTGCTGTTCCCGGCGGGTGCCCCGCCGTCGTTGTTGGTGTGGGGCGGCCTGCGGTCATCGAAGACCTCGGAAGTAGCGCTCGGTCGCCCGTCGGGCGGCCTAGCGGCTGGCGAGACTGTATTCGCTGCGGGAAGTGGCATCAGCATCAGAGTCAGGTGTTACTGGCCATTTCTTAGCGCGTCCGGGTAAGGGAGGCACGGTTGTGGTCGGTCATAGTCCAGCCGATGACCATGCGGGTGTGCAGGTCGATGACGGTGGTCAGGTAGCGTCAGGCCTCACGGGTGCGCAAATAGGTGATGTTTCCGATGGGCTTCGTTCCGGCGGCATCAGAGGCAAGGGGTGGAGTCCTGGCTGAAGGTGGTCCAGAAGGCCTTCTCCGGGTCCGATGGTCCGTGCGGTGGCAGAAGATCCCGACGGAGGAAGCGAGGGTTTCAGCGATGCTGACCAGTGGAGAGCCACCGGTCAGCATTTTCGTCGAAGACCGCGTCCCTGTACTGGATGGGTTTGCAGGCGTCCTGGGCTGTTCCCGCGATCGGCCGTGTGATGGTGGGTCTATGAGGCTGCGATGGAAATCACGGCGCCGGCTTTGGCCGCGGTGCGTCCTTAGAACGCCGAATCGGGACCAAAGGAGCGCGTTCAGCCCGAGCGCTCCGGAATATCCGTAGCCCGAGCCCCGCTTCTGGTATTCGTGGACTTCGACGATCGTGGCGTCCACCTCCACCAGTGTATATCCGCCCGTGCCGGCCTGAAGCCGAGGGGGCCCGGGCCGGCCAGGTTCAGCAGAACCTGGAGTCGACCGCATCCAGTTGGCGGAAGTGCCCGCAGGTGACGGATCGTAGGAACGAGCCCGCGGTCGAGAGCGCATAACGGGCCTGGAAGAGCCTGCGCACCTCGCCGTCGTCGGAATTGCACCCGCGGTGGTCCCGACAGAGCGGCCCTGAGCCCGAATAGTTCGAAGTACAGGAAGCGTGTCGGCAAGTCCACTAGGCGGTTTGGTGTCGGAGATCGAGTTGGTCCGTGTGGCCAAAGGGGACTGCACTGCTGAAAGCGACAATGAAGTGCCCATCGCCAAGCCGGGTCAGTAGGATGCCATGCGTCCGTTGCCCCTTGGCGCTGTCGATCATCTGGTCGACCGCAGCGGCGAGGCAACGGTCCATTGAGGCCCTGTCGTGGACTCTAATTTCGATGGGTTCCAGCTCTTGGACGGTCATTCCTGGTCTCCTTAGTGGTTGGTAGCAGCCGCAGGCGATACTGGGCCAGCCTTGTGCCCCATGAGGTGTGCCCCATCGCGGGAAATGTAGTCCCGCTCTAGGAACCGCCCCGTCCGCCCGAGAGAACCGTTGCGGGGTTCATATGCGTCATCTGGTACAGATCGTCGTCAGAGATTCCCGCTTCCTTCAGGTGATCGATAACGGTGTTCGGCACGTACGCCAAGTTCCAATCCGGAAGATGCTCGGCGAAGTAGTCACCTGAGATGACATCGCTCCAGGTGACTGAATCACTGGAAAGCACCATCTTGGATGCGTAGCCGAGGCGACAGAGCTCGGCCACAACCTCTACGCGTTGGGAGGTTGTCAAAGTGGCACGTCCTGGCATGGTGTAGCCGAACCTGTCCATCCCGAGATACGAGCCCCGGTCTGCCAGAGCTGTGAGATAACTCAGGTCCGTACTGTCGCCGCAGTGTCCGATTATCACGTGACGGAGATCGACACCTGCGTTGGCAAAGACGTCCTGTTGCTGGAGACCCACCTGGTTGCCCGCGTGAGTGTGGGTACAGATCGGAGCACCCGTGCGCAGATGAGCGCGCGCCGCCGCCAACAAAAGCCGTGTGTTGTTTTCGTCCACAACTGGGTCGGAGCCGGTCTTGATGATTCCCGCTTTGATCTCGGTTCCATCCATGCCCACTTCGATGTCGTGAACGAACAGATCGGCCAGCCGGTCTGGATCGATACCATCCGCAGCATCTCCAACCACTCCCTGCAGATAGAGCGGCAGCGGTTCGTGAGGGTGCGCCCCGGTAGCGGCGACGATGTTCACATCGGTGAGGCGGGCAACTTCCGTCAACAGCGACAGATCCCGTCCCATGTTGGGCGTTGTCATGTCCACGATCGTCTTCACACCGAGACTTTTCGCCCGAGAGACCTTGGCTGCAACGGCCGCGACGGCAGCATCGCGGTCAAGGAGGTGCGGCCATCGCTCGTACATGCCCACTGACAGCATGAACAGATGTTCATGCATGAGGGTGAAGCCAATTGATGCTTCCTCGGCGGTACCGCTTACCGTGTGGATGCTCATGACAGCCCGAACGGCTGGGATCCGGGGGAGGGGCAGAGCCGGGTCCGGTCGACGCGGGAAATGAGTCTTAGAGCTGTGATGAACACTGCTATACCTTTCTGTTCTGTCCAATATTGCGGGTGCAGGGGTTGGAGAGCGAACCAATGCCGTCGATGGTGGAGGTGAGACGCTGGCCCGCTTCCAAGAAGCGGGCGGGATTGCGCGCAGCTCCGATTCCACCGGGTGTTCCCGTAGCGATAACATCACCGGGGACGAGCGTAATGAATTGACTGATGTATGACACGATCTCTGCGGGGTTGAAAATCAGCTTTGAGGTGCTCGACTTCTGCACGACATCCCCGTCGACGTCACATCGCACTTCCAAGTCACGTGCGTGGTCGATTTCGTCCGGCGATACGAGGTGTGGTCCGATCGGAGTCGACGACTCGAAAGTCTTTCCCTGAAGATACTGCGACGTTCGAACTTGCCAGTCGCGCATAGAGACGTCGTTGACGACTGTATACCCGGCGATGGCATCCCAACTCTTTTCCGGGGGGGCACTGCGTACCTGCCGGCCAACGACGATGCCGAGCTCAATTTCCCAGTCGACCGCGTCGGAAGCATCGGGAAGCACCAGCTCATCGAACGCGCCGATGAGGCTCCGCGAGTACTTGGCGAAGAGGGTGGGGAATTCCGGGATCATTTGTCCAGTCTCGGCTGCGTGGTCTTGATAGTTCAGGCCGACGCAGATGATCTTCTCCGGATTCGGTACAACAGGCGCGAGATCCACCTGGTGTTCATCGAGCACGAGACCTATGTCGGTCTCTGCGGTCTTCCGCCAGTCCCCGCTCGATTCCAGGACGCTTCGAACGTCCGAGTACGGGAGTACGTAATATAGCCCGTTCTCTACTCGGGCTGCCGCGGTGCTGCCTTCTAGCCTGATCGTTGCAAGTCGCATGACTGCTCTCCTCATGATTGTCGCAAGCCAGCACCAGGGCTGACTTACGGGGTGGACCACTCAGGCAGAGGCCAGCCGAACGCGTGTCAGCTGCTCGGGGGTCGCCGTCAGGTTATGTTGTTAGTGCTGGTTTCTACCGGAGTCGATGGCGCATGACCTTCCCGCCAACATTTCGGGGGAGAGCCGACGTGAACTCGATTCGACTTGGCTGCTTGTAGGAGGCGAGCTGCCGTCTGCAAACAGCCTCGAGTTCGCCCAGAGACGGCGATACGTCCGAAGCCCGAACGACGTATGCGACGGGTGTGGAACCCCACTTCTCGTGGTGGACGCCGACGACGGCGCATTCGATGACGCCCGGAATCTGAAGCAGGACACGCTCGATCTCGCTCGGATAAATGTTCATGCCGCCGGAGATGATGAGATCGGTGCGACGGTCCAGTACTTCGATGTACCCCTCCTCGTCGATTCTGCCGACGTCGCCAGTGTGATACCAGCCATTGCGAAATGCCTTCGCTGACGCCTCTTCGTTGTTCCAGTACCCGTCAGCAAGAGAGCCGGAGCGGACGATCAGCTGACCGACGGAACTGCCGTCGTGAGGGAGCTTGTTTCCGTGTTCGTCGATGAGTCGGACGACGGTCTCCGGTACGGATCGGCCGGTCGATGAGAAGATTCCTGGTCGGCGCTCTGAGTAGTCCAACGCCGATGTGGCAGCCACGAGTCCTCCCGAGTTTTCCGTCATGCCCCACCCCTCGACCAAGCGGGGGCCGATGGCGTCCACGAGGAGTTCCAGGTGTTCCTCTGGTGCCTTGGCCGTGCCGTGGAGCAGACTCTGCAGCGATGGCAGCGTTAGCCCTTGCTCGCGAACAATGGTGCAGAAGTCGACGATCGGCGGACCAGGCAGAGTAGTGAATGTCGCGTGGTGCCGATCGATCGCATCAACGAGTCGCGGTGTGTCGAAATTGCTCATGAGGATCGTCGTGCCACCTACTGCCAGATGGGGCAACACATGGGCGGGAATACCCGCGGATGACGATAGTGACAGCGCAAATATCTGGGTGCTGCCGATGCTGTAGCGGTTTGCGACTTGATTAGTTTGGACGATCGAGCGAAGTGAACGATGGGTCAACCTGGCTCCCTTAGCGAGACCTGTGGTGCCGCTTGTGTAGGCCAGAACAGCCAGGTCGTCGGGAGCAGGGCTGATTGGCGTTGGAGGGGTCGGCTGTCCGGAAGCGCGAAATCCCTCGTACCCGCGTGTGGCGGCATCGCGATTGGCCCCTGTCGTCACCGTCAGCCGAATGGAGTCGCGGTTTTCGAGTGCCTCGACCCGCTCTGCCGTACTGTCGTCGATGAAGAGAGCGACTGCTCCGGAATCGTCGAGCATGTGTTGTGCCTCGAAGGATGTGTGCCGCACATTGCATTGGACGACCACCATACCGGCCTTCAGGCAGGCCAAATATGCCTCCATATAGCGGATGTCATTTTCCATCCAGATCGCTACACGATCCCCGGACGAAATGCCCGCGCCCAGCATCGCGTTCGCAATGCGGTTGGTGTTGTCATCGAGCTCGGCGTAAGTGACGCCGATTCCATCCAGCATGCGGATCGCAATGCGGTTAGGCGCCCGTTGAGCACCAATTCGCACGAGAGAGCCGAGGTTGTATGCGGCGGGGTTAAGGAGTGTCTGTGTGGTGGTCATCGTTGCCCTCCGAGCATTGGTCCTGGTGTGAAAGCGATCGAACGAATGCGATGATCCGATTTCCGCGTCAAGCAGCATGTTGGTCGAATGCAACCATCATGTACCCCGATCGCCTCCCGATCGAAGATAAAGTCCGCCCACTTGCCAGCTTGGGCCTGCAATACGGTATGCTACCAAACAAACGATCGATTTGTAGAGCTCGCGAGTAACCAAGTGTTCGCGGGCCTGGCTGTAAGCGAAAGGTGGCACCATGACGACCGTGAATAATGATGTCTGTGCAGGCGACGCGGACTTAAGCGATTTTGCGCTGCGTGCCGAGGAATGGCTGCAGACTGCGGTGCCCGTTGAGTGGCGGGAGTCCCGAGGTGCTCTCAGCGGCGAGGAATCAGATGCAATCCGGCGCGAGTGGGACCTTCAGCTGTGGCGCGGAGGATTTGCGGGGATAGCTTTTCCCAAAGATTTTGGTGGCCAGGGCCTAGGTCTGGCCGAGGACGTGATATTTCACGTGCTTGCAGCCAAGGCGCAGGCTCCCGACGGCTTCTCGCGCGTTGGCAAAACGCTTGTTGCCCCCATGGTGGTTCGCAGCGGAACCGACTGGCAGAAGGAACGCTATCTTCCGCCCTTGTTGCGCGGGGAGGAATTGTGGTGCCAAGGCTTCTCCGAGCCGGACGCCGGATCTGACCTTGCTGGCGTGCGGACCCGCGCAGTGCGAGACGGTGACGGCTATCGAATCACCGGGCGCAAGACCTGGACCACGTTTGCCCAGCACGCCGACCGAATATTTGTTCTGGCAGTCACTGATCCCGATGCACCGCGCTACAAGAACCTGAGCATGTTCCTTGTGGACATGCGCGCACCGGGCGTGTCCATCAACGACATCCGGCAGATTTCCGGCGCCATCCACTTCGCAGAGACACACTTCGACGGCGTATTTGTTGCGGAACGAGATCGTGTGGGGAATGAAGGTGACGGGTGGAAAATAGCCATGGAGTTGCTCGGTGATGAACGGGGTGGCTCCGAGGCTGCTGCCCGGTATGTCGAAATCAGATCCGATTTGGACCTGCTGTTCCGCACCTGCGGCGATCGGCCGGAATTGGCGAACGCACTGCAGGAACTGGACGAGCGCACCGAGACTCTACGCTGGCATCTTGCCAAGGTGATTGATCTTGAGGGCATGGGTGGTGAGGCATTCGCGCGGGCAGTATCAGTCCTCAAGGTTCTATGGAGCGAGCTATGGCAAGTCGTGGCGCGGGTGGGTTTCGAGGCTCACGTTCCTGCCGACAGGGAGCATTGGCGCTACCAGTTTTTCGAGTCGAAGGCTGTATCAATTTACTCAGGCACGAATGAGATTCAGCGTAACCTCATTTCGGAACGAGTTTTGGGGCTGCCGCGATGAACGTTCTCATTGATACAAAGGCCGGAGAAATTGGCGAGCTTGCGTCTGAGGCGATAAGCGACATCATCGAACGGGCCACCGCTGGAACAAGCATCACCGCCTACGCCGAAGGCGAATCGCCTTTGTCGTGGAACGCGCTTGAGGAAGGGGGGTGGGACCTCGTTGGGATCCTTGACGATGGGGAAGGAGCTCAACTGCGAGATATTGTCGCCATCGCTCAAGTATGGGGAACTCGCCTGATCCCCTTACCGTACCTGGAAACTGTGATCGCTAAACGTCACTCGGAGATAGCCCGAAGTTGGGACGGTCCCGTGTCCTTCGCGTTACCCACTTCGACCCTCGGGCCTGGAAAGCAGCGGTATGTCCCATTTGGACAGTTCGCAGGCCTGCGTGTGGTTACAGCCCTTGGCGGCGATTCTGGTCAACTCATTGAAATTCCGGAAGGTCGCCCAGCCGGACTGGATCTTTGTGCTCGTGGTCTGGAAGTGGATGTGATCCTGACTGATTTCTCGGAAACTGCAGCTCGGGAGCTCGCCGTCGTCTATGCAGCCAGCTCAGTTGGAGCTGCGAGGCGAATGCTTGAACTCGGTGTCACCTTCGCGAAGGAACGCCAGCAGTTCGGTCGACCTATCGGCTCGTTCCAGGCAGTCAAACATCATCTGGCAGATGCGTTGATCGCCGTAGAAGAGGCTGACACCGCAGTCATTCGAGCAAGTCGGACCACTGAAGGCGTACGGCAGACTACGGAGTTCGTCGTCAAGCGCTGTATTGATGCGGCCGAACTCGTCCTCCAAGTGCACGGTGCACTGGGGTTCACCTGGGAGATGGGTCTGCACTACTACCTGCGCCATATGCTCACGGCACAAGAGATTGTCGGTGGATTACGCAACTGTCCGTGAACTACGCGTTCGGGGTTGCTGAATCCACGAGCGACCCCGAACAGACCCCGATCGCTAATCTCTGTAGGCCTTCGTGGCAGGACCCGGACCGTTGACGGTCAAGCATTACCTTTTTACGATAATACCAATCGGTTGTTTGATTAGTTCTTAATGCCGATGAACTGTGAACCTGAAGGGTGTAATTCTTGTTCCCCTTCTTACTGCCTGTTGTGGCCACCTTGGCCCGACTCCGACTGGCTCTATTATGCGACTCAGTCAAGGGCACCATCTCAACCCGGAGACGGGTTCCGACCTTTGCGAGTCACCTGTGTCATATGAATGCATACTTCTAGAGCACGATGGCCCAGTTGCGTGGATCACACTCAACCGGCCACAACGTCTCAACGCGATGAACGATCAACTGTTGACCGATCTCGACAGTGCGCTGCAGAGCCTGCGGGGTACGAAGAATCGGGTAGTGGTCATACGCGGCGCCGGACGTGCCTTCTGCGCCGGCTACGACGTGTCCCCAGATTCCGAAGAGATAGGGTACGCCTCAGCACGCGGGCCCGTGGGTGACCGCGACAGGCTGCTGTCCAATATCGAATTATGGACCCGAATCTGGCGCCACGAGCAGCCGGTCATCGCGGCAATCCACGGGCACTGCATTGGCGGCGGCACCCAATTGGCATCCTTATGCGACATAACGATCGTCGCCGATGACGCATCGATTCAGTCATCTCCCTCCCTGCCGATCGGTGGCGGATATCTTTCCCCTCTCTGGGTGCACCTGGTGGGACCGAAACGCGCGAAGCTGATGTCCTTCGATGCAGGTCGACGCATCTCGGGCACGCAGGCCGTGGATTGGGGTTGGGCCACCGAGGCAGTCCCCGCCGATCAACTCGAGACTTACGTGCGCGAGTTGGCCTATTCGATTGCAAGGACGCCGGGTAACCTCCTCCGGCTAAAAAAGGAGGCGATCAATCGAGCGGCCGAAATGGACGGACTGTTGAGCTATGCGCGGACGGGTGCTGAGACCGATGCACTGCTTCACCTCACTCCGGAGGTGGCTCTCGCCCAAGCCTGGATCAAAGAACTTGGTCTCAAGGGCGCGATCCAGCGGTTCCGTGACGACGGTCTGCCTGATATCGAAGACGCGCAGTGAACATACTGCCACCCTATTCGGACCTTCCGAAACTTGGGGGACTCGACATCAGGCATTCCTGGGACGTTTTGTCCTCGCCCATGGGGACGCTTTCGTTCGTTGAACCGGAGGACATCGTACGGGCGGGCAAGCTCGTCTCGGCCGGCGCTACAATCCCTCTGAACCTCCCCATCAACGCCTTCGATCCACCGCTGTTCGGGCGGGCGCCCATTGGCCATACAGTGCTGCAGCCGACCGGTAATGAGGCCGAGGACCTGATTGATTCGTTCAACCCGCAGGCCTCTTCTCAACTCGACGGCCTTGCGCATGTTCGTGCCCGTGAGTTCGGGTACTTCGGCGGACTCCTTGAACTCGCAGAAGCCCGCGAGCGAATCGGTATCCAGCATGTCGCATCGCGAGGTATCGCAGCTCGCGGTGTCCTACTGGATATCGCTGAAAGCGATGGCGGGGAAGGCCTCACACCATTCGACGGGCGTATGTACGACACCAAATTGCTCAACGACGTGGCCGATGCGCAGGGGGTCGAGATCCAATCAGGCGATGTTCTGCTCATTCGGACGGGGTGGGCGCCAGGGTATCTGCAGCTGCCGGCGTCCAATCGGAGGCCCCCCTCGAGCTGGAACGGCCTGAGAGCAGATGAGGCCATGGCTGCGTGGCTGTGGGATCACCGAATCGCCGCGGTGGGAGCAGACAACCCCGCTGTGGAGTGCGCGCCCGGCGCCCGTGATATTGGTTCTCTGCACCGTCGTCTGCTGCCCGCACTCGGAATGTCAATGTTCGAGCTACTTGACTTGGAAACGCTTAGCGAAATGTGCAAGCGCCTGGGGCGATGGGAATTCCTCTTCGTCTCTGTACCCCTGCATCTCAGCGGAGGGGTCAGTTCGCCTGCGAATGCGATGGCGATCCTCTGACTAAGTTGAACTCCCTAGCCCGCGGCAGATCTGCACGGTGCTCAACATCTGGAAAGTACATCATGCCCGTTGAAACCTCGTGGTCTGGGTCGACAGCGATCCTGACACTAAATAATCCGCCCATGAATACTGGAGACGCAATTCTCCGCCGCGACCTTCGGGACGCTCTTCTCAGCGCTGCGGCTGTTGCGGACCTCGACGGCGTGGTCATTGAATCGTCGGGACGCCACTTCTATGCGGGGTCAGACATCGGTGAGCTTGATCATCCAATCGAGGAACCGCAGCTGACGGCTGTTATCACCCTTATCGAGGCGATGCCGGTGCCCGTTGTCGCGTCAATCAACGGGTTTGCACTTGGCGGAGGGCTCGAGCTCGCGCTCGCCTGTGACGCACGCATAGGGGACACTAGTGCGATAGTGGGATTCCCCGAGGTGACACTCGGCATAATCCCCGGAGCTGGAGGTACCGTCCGGGCTGGACGTCTCATCGGGCCTGCCTCTGCGATTGATCTCGTCGGATCTGGGCGGCGGGTTGACGCCAGGGAGGCAAAAGAACTGGGTATCCTCGACCGGGTCGTAGAGCCTCGCAGGCTGCGCGATACCGCCATCGAATATGCATCCACCATGGGCACTAAGCGGCGGGTTCGAGACCTACCTGTTCCCGCGTTCGATCCGGCGGTGATAGAAGACGCGGCTCAACGCGCTGCAACGCGCGCACGGCCGAATGTGCTCGAAGCCATCGCCATGGTGCGCCGCGGCCTAACTCTGGGACCGGACGAGGCGCTTTTGGAAGAGCGTGCGATTTTCGACAGACTTCGACGTACTGATGAGGCAGCGAATCTTCGCTACTTGTTCTTCGCCAAGCGGACGGCCGTCAGGAGCCTGCGCGCCTCGACGAGTGAACGGAGAATCGATCGGATCGCAGTGGCCGGGGCGGGCACTATGGGTGCGGCGGTTGCGCGGCTCCTTAACGCTTGCGGATTTTCCGTTATCGTTTTCGATCTAAATGCGACTGCCCTGGAGCGAGTTGGTGCAACGAGCGCGATTGTGACTACGGACCGGCTGCAGGATCTCGCCGATTCGGACGTCGTTATTGATGCGATCTTCGAGGACATGCAAGTTAAGCGGCAGTTCTTCACGGATCTGGAACCACTGGTATCCGATGAAGCTATATTCGCCAGTAATACGTCCTATCTCGACCTCGATCAGATTGCCAGTGTTCTCAATCGTCCGGAGCGGTTCGCCGGGTTCCATTTCTTCAACCCGGCTGATCGTAACCCGTTGATCGAGGTGGTGCGCACGGCGTCGTCGAGTGCGGAGACCATCGAAGTACTCGCGGGGTTGGCGCGCAAACTAGGAAAGACGGTGATTCCAGCGCGTGTGGGTGACGGGTTCGTTGCCAATCGCGTGTATGCAGACTACCGCTGTCAAGTCGAGTTCTTGATGGAGGAAGGTGCGAATCCGCAGGAAATCGATGCAGCGATGCGCGACTTTGGCCTCCCGATAGGTCCTTTCGCGGTTGGCGATATGTCCGGCCTTGATATCGCCTGGGCGCGCCGGAAGCGCCTCGCGGCGACCCGCGACCCTCTTCAGCGCTATGTCGTAGTTCCCGATACACTCTGCGAACTCGGCCGCTTCGGCAAGAAGACGGGTGCAGGGTGGTATAGCTATGCGGACGGTGCGGCTCGAGGGACCCCCGATTCACAAGTCGCGGCCATCATAGATGCGGCTCGTGCTGAAAAGGGAATTACTCCGCGGGCGATAGCTGCCCGGGACATCCAGTTGCGGGTGCTCGGATCTATGGTGTGCGCGGCGGCGGTCGTGCTGCGGGCCGGCGTCGCTGACCGGGCCAGCGACATCGACATCGCTTTAACGGAAGGATTCGGATTCCCGCGTTGGCTGGGTGGCCCGCTCCGCTACTTTTCCAGCTTCAAGGACGACGACGTCGTTCGTGTCCTCAAAGCGGTCTTTGAATCCGACCCGATTGCGTTCGCAATTGCCGAACCCGCACTTCTGGGCGAGGTGCCACAGGATATTCGCGTTGCTCTGGACGCTGTCCGGGCTCCGAATCGCTGATTTCTACGCCGCTGAGGCTTAGCCACACGATGCTGGAATCGGGAGGGGAGTTGCTCGGCGAAGAAGGATAGGGCCATATAAAGGCCCAAGGTCGGCAAAGTATGGAACTGTCGTAATTTTGATGCTAATCTAACAACCAGTCGTTTGATGAGCCGGTATTTCCCGCTCTCGCGAAACTACAAAAGACATCGGTGTCTAGCTCCGTGGAGGAAGCGCACATATGGAAACCTTTGACGTTATCGTCTCTGGCTACGGTCCGACCGGGCAGGCTTTTGCATCTTTGCTCTCTCGGCTTGGTCATCGTGTTTGTGTCATAGAAAGGTGGCCCTCCCTGTATGGCCTTCCCCGGCTATGCACCATCGACGGCGAGTCCGCGAGGATCGTCCAGGCTGCCGGCAACATCGATGAGGCACTTCGTGACTCGCACCAACTTAGGCGCACCCTGCTCCTGAATGAGGACGAGCAACTCATTTTGAAGATGGATCACGATCGCATCACCACCAGCGGTTACCCGAGCCATATTTCGATGTATCAGCCGCATATCGAGGACGCCATGGACGCGGCGGCCCGTGAGCACGGCGCTACCGTCTACCAAGGATGGGAAGTGCAGTCTTGGACCCAAAGCGAAGATGGTGTCACGGTCGAAGCGCGGCAGACCGGGTCCAATGATCCCGCAGACACCATGACTCTCCAGGCAAAATACCTTATCGGCGCGGACGGAGCACGAAGCGCCGTCCGGGAAGCCGCTGGCATCGCGAGGGAGGGCTCCGATTTTCGCAGTGCCTGGATCTGCGTCGACGCCGTGCGCAAACGTACTCTGCCGAAATTCTGGGGCCTGTCGGAAGACATGCGGGAGTCGGTTATCATGGCGGCACCCGAGGGCCGGGCGTTCGCGGTTATCCCCATTGGTGACCGACGGCTTCGATTCGAGTTCTACGCCGACCCGGCGAGCGCGCACGACGAGCGGATGGGCTTCGATGCTGGCTATGAGGTGCTTGAGCGCGTGCATGGATTGACGCGGGACGATGTCGAGATCTACCGGACGGTGCTCTTTCCCTTTGAGAGCAGACTCGCCCGCACGTGGAGGAAGGGGCGGGTTCTGCTGGCGGGGGACGCCGCCCACACCATGACGCCGTTCCTTGCCCAGGGAGCCTGTTCCGGATTGCGCGACGCGGTGAATCTTTCGTGGAAACTTGATCTTGTTCTGCGCGGCGCGAGCGATCCTTCATTGCTCGACATGTACTTCGTCGAGCGCTTTCCGCAGGTCAGCGAGGTGGTTGCCGTATCCGAGCAAATCGGAGCTTGGGCGATGGAATTGGATCCGGTGAAGGCTCGAAAACGTGACAAGGACTTGCTTGATGGAGCTGTGTTGCCGCCGCCGCCACCAGCCGCCGACATCGATGAGGGAATCCTCTTCAAGCATGACATTGAACCGGCAGTGGGCCAGCTCGCCCCCCAAGGACGTGTGTCCTTTGGTGGGCGTGAAGGAAAATTTGACGACGTCTTTGGCTGGGGGTTCCAACTCATCGTGCGGGACGCGGACGTCTCCAGAAGCTTCTCGGACGAGGACCGTGCGTTTCTCGAGGCGATTAACTGCTCCGTCGTCGGTGTCGGTGACGTAGAGAGAAACGGCGTGGCAGTCGACGTCGACGGATCGTATGCCGCCTACTTCGACGAACACCGCATCGTGGGAATTCTCGCTCGGCCGGATTTCTACGTCTTCGGAGTTATGCACGAGATCGAGGACGCGGCTGTCGTCGTCGGCGAGCTGCGCCGGCAGCTGAGTGGATCGCACGAACAAGCGGTGCACGAAGCAGCGCACGCCGGCTAGCCGCCAAAAGTTATTCGACACTACGAAGGAGACAAAAGCTTATGTCCAATCTGAAGTCTGCGCTCTACTACGATCCGACCGCGATGTTCGAAGTCGACAGCCGCGACGTCGAATACCTCAATGTGGACGGAGTGACCCTCGTCGCTACGGTCTTCCAGCCGCGGGGCCAGGGTCCGTTTCCCATGCTCATCGACGTCCACGGCGGCGGGTGGCGTCTTTTCAGTCGCACACGACAGCGTCCTATCGATCTCGAACTCGCCTCGCATGGCATCGTGGTCGTATCGCTCGATTTCCGCCAAGCGCCCCCGACGTCGACATTCACCCGCGTCGATGGTCCTTATGCCCCCTATCCGGCTACATTCAGCGACGTCAATTTCGGCATCCGATGGTTCAAGGCACACGCCGCAGAGTTCAACGCAAATGCCGAGGGTGTCGGTGCCCTGGGGGTCTCCAGCGGTGCACACAACGTTCTTATCAACGCAATGTTGGGGCACGAGGCACCCTTTACGGCAACGACTCTTCCCAATGCGGATTCGGTCGATGCCAGTCTCGCGTACATCGTCTGCTCCGGATCCCCAGTCGACCTGGTCGACATGATGGTGGACGCGAATGTCACCGAAGCTGCTCCCGGTATCGAGGTGGGTGAACCTGACTTCTACGGCTTGCACGAATACTTCGGAGGCGTGAAGGAGGTCACTGCGCTGAGTCCGTTGCACATCGTCTCTTCGCGCACGGACATCGCCACTCCGCCATTGCTTCTCATTCATGGCGATGCCGACGATATGGGAGGCGTTTCGACAGACCGTCAGGTAGCCTTCGCTGGCGCTTACGCCAAAGCTGGCGGGATCGTGGAACTCGCGATCTACCCCGACGCGCCGCATATCTTCCTCAATCGGGGTCTCGCTCCCGAGAGCGAAAACCTCGTCAGGGCCCTCGCTGGGATAGCAGGATTCATTCAGCGCCAACTGGCCTACACCGACCAACCATTCAACCCTGTCGCCGGTTCGGCTACGGATACCGTCTAAAACCAATAGGAGTAACTGCTCATGCTTATCGCCGACATCGGACATATCGCCTTCCGCGTCCCGGACGTCGATGTCTCTGTCAAATACGTCACGGAAGTACTCGGGATGCTCGAAGTTGAGCGCATCGGAGATACCGCGTACGTAACTCAAGGAAGCCCCTACCCCTCCGTTTGGCCGCAGTGCAACCACCACATCATGGAGTTCATTGGCGGATCCGAGGGACCGGAGTTCGACCACATCGGTCTCATCGCCCAGGATCAAGCTGCACTGGACGAGATCCGTGCGCGAGCCATCGCGATCGGGGCGACGATTGACTCTTCTGTTACCAGTGAGCCCGGAATTCCGGAACTTCTGCGCATTATCGCACCCACTGGACACGTCATCGACACCTATGTGGAGATGGAACAGGTCGAACGCGACTACCAACCCAAGGGGGTCATGACACACCGGCTGGCACACGCGTTCATGTGGACCCAGGATGTTAAAGGGTTGGTCGAATTCCTTATCGACGTATTCGGATTCAAGGCGTCCGACTGGATCGGGACACCCGAAGATCCCTACATCGGCTTCCTGCGGTGCCACCTTGAGCATCACACGATTGCGGTTGGACGCGGACCGATCGAGGGCGTTCACCACTACGCCATGGAAGTACCCGGCACGGCTGACCTCGGACGCTTGGGCGACCAACTCGCGCGCTCGGGTCTCGGATACATGTGGGGACTTGGACGGCATGGTGGTGGGGACAACATCGCGAGCTACCATGTAGCACCCGATGGGTTGCTCGTAGAGGTATACGCGGACATGCAGAAGATCGCCGGAGATGGATGGAAGCCACGCCACTGGAGCGTCGAGGACCCTCGCGGCGGTAACCTCTGGGGCGAAATGCCCGGGGATTTTCAGAAGCTCATGGCCCCGCACGCACCGATCGCCAAGCGCTAGCCTTGCCGGTCAGGGGGCGAAGCCGGATGAATGAAACTACGACCCGATATGGGGGACATGTCGTCGACCAACTCGGGGTGGCTCCGGGATGGTCTTGGACGCAGGTCGCTCCTCCAAGCTCGCTGGTCGGTGCAAATGGACTGGTGTTCGGGCCGGATGGAGACCTCTATGTCGCTGAAGGGCATGGAAGCGAGATAAGTGCGATCAACACTCGTGACGGGAGTGTGCGGAACATCAGTCGTTCTGACGACCCCATCGAGTGTCCTGACGACCTCGCGTTCGGCGCGGACGGCACGATGTACGTCACCGAGTTTGCTCTCGGAAGGGTCAGTATGCGGCATCCAGGCGGTGAGGTTAGCGTTCTGGATGCCGACGTGCCGTCGGCCAACGGCGTGACGACCCATGGTGACAGGGTATTCGTCGATGAGTTTCGTCCGGGCGGACGCATCATGGAACTCTACCCCGACGGACGTGAGCGAAGGGTGATCGCCGAGGGCGTCGATTGGCCCAACGGCTTAGCGGTGGGACCCGACTACCACCTTTACTACCCATCGGTCTTCGCAGGGGAGCTGTGGAAAGTTGGCATCGACGCAGGTTCACCCGAGCGCGTAGCCTCCGGATTAAGCAGTCCAACCGCGGTCAAGTTCAGCCCTGAGGGCGAACTCTATGCATCACTGGCTGGAGGCGATGTGCTGCGGGTGGACCCGCGGTCGGGTTCAACCGTCGTCGTGGCATCCCTGCCGCAAGGAACCGACAACTTGGCGTTCCGCAGGGACGGCTGGCTGTTCGTATCCAATCAGCTCAACGGGAGCATAGTCGGAATAGACCACGACGGCGCGTCGGCGGTCCTTATCAGTCCTGGTCTCGTGGGTCCGTTCGGGATCGACGTCGCACCAGACGGCACAATCTGTGCTGCAGACGCTCTGAGTTACGCGGTCTTGAGACAAGATGGCGTCATCGATCGACCAGCATCTGTAAGTATCCCTGGTTTTCCAGGGGTCTTGCGTTCAGTCACGTATCTCAGCGACGGACGGCTCGCCCTCGGAACGACAGCCGGCGGCATAGCGGTCTACCGTCCGGGAAGCGACGCGCAGTTTCTGGCAAAAGGAATCAATGGGCTGATGGGAATCACCAGCACCCGAGACGGTGCGATAATCGCCGCGGCATCGGAGAGCGGTGAGATCCTGCGAGTCGATACTACCGGCGTGGCCGTTCTCGCAACGGGCCTTGCGCGCCCTATGGGCGTCGCGGTGACTGAGGATGGGGGAGTGATTGTGTCCGAGTCAGGGTCAGGACAACTACGATATTTCAATCCGGACGGGTCCTCGAAATTGCTGCTAACGGGCCTTGGTGAACCTCACGGCGTCGCCGCTTCCGGCGACGACGCATACGTGATCGATCGCCAAACGCGGGAGCTGCATCATGTAGCGCTCAGTGGTCGTATACCGAGCTCGGTAATCGCGAATAACGTCCCTGTCGGACCCGCCGCTGGAGTGGGCGAGACCATTGTCGCCGGACTCCCGGGGCTCGCTCCCGGTCCATGGCTTCCCTTCGCCGACCTGGCCATTGCTCCGGACGGTTCCGTCGTGGTGGGTTGCGACGGGTCAGGCGGCATCATCGCAGTCAAACGCGAACCTGAAAAGTCGAGTGTCGATTGAAACGAATGGAGAAGCTATGACGTCGAACCTGTTGACTGGACGAGTTGCGCTCGTTACCGGTGCGGGTGAGGGAATCGGGCGCGCTTCCATGCTCGCACTGGTGGAGCACGGAGCGAACCTAGTGGGCTGCGACGTGGACGAGGACGCCCTCGCGGAAACCTGTCGCCTTGCCAATATCCTTCGGCCGGGCTCGTCCCGATACATGCGAGGAGACGTAACCAATCCTGACGACGTCGGGGCGGTCGTTGCCTTTGCTGTAGCCGAGTTCGGAAAACTTGACGTCGTCCATGCAAACGCTGGAGTTTCCCAGCCAGCCTCAGTTGCCGGCGATATCCCGCTGAATCTGTGGAGGCGTGTGCTCGAGGTCAACCTGACAGGTCTGTTCGTGACATTTCAGGCGGCGGTACCCGAACTCGTGAAATCGGGAAGCGCGTCCTTTATTGCGACAGCATCGGGACTTGGCGTCGTAGGCGCACCGGGGCTCGCCGCCTATGTCGCGAGCAAGCATGCTGTGCTTGGATTCGTTAAGTCTGCCGCCCTTGATTACGCCCAGAGTGGGCTTCGCGTCAACGCCGTAGCTCCTGGCATGACCGACACGCCGATGCTCTCGTCGTCTACCACCGCCGAAATACGATCTGACATGGCTGCCTCAATCCCTGCTGGCCGTTTCGGAACGCCGGATGAGATCGCAAACGTTGTTGTCTGGCTAGCATCTGAGCTTTCCAGTTACGTCGTCGGTACCACGATTGTGGCCGACGGGGGAAACTCGATCTGCTGAACCAGTCCGCTATGCTTGTTTAGCAAACAAGCGTTTGGTAGACTATGTTTCTAGCCAAAGTTGGGAGCGCATATGAAGATCGTCGTCTTGGTCAAGGACGTCCCGGATACCTATGGGGATCGAAAGCTAAATCTGGAGACGGGACTGGCTGATCGTGACACAGTGGAAATGGTCATGGACGAAGTCTGTGAGCGTTCGCTCGAGGTCGCGTTGAGCTATGCAAGAAAGAATGCAGGGACTGAGGTAGTGGTGCTTTCCATGACTCCGTCGGGGGCAACTGCCACGGTGCGGAAGGCTTTGGCGATGGGGGCGGCCTCCGCCGTTCAGGTGGTCGACGATGCGCTAACGGGGGCCGACCTGGGGCTGACAGCTGAGGTACTCGCGGCAGCACTCACCCGAATCGGGTTCGATCTGGTGATCGCGGGAAATCAGTCCACAGACGGTTCGGGTGGCGTGATCGCTGCCATGATTGCCGAGTTGTTGGATACGCCACAGCTCTCGTCGTTGAGCTCGGTTGCCATATCAGAAGGTGCGGTGTCCGGCCTGCGTGCCTCAGACGGCGCGTCCCTGCAGGTGTCCGCCGAAATGCCGGCGGTAATCTCCATCACTGAGGCCCTGCCGGAGGCGCGATTCCCGAGCTTCAAGGACATCATGTCCGCCAAGAAGAAACCCATCGAGACGTTGTCGCTGAAGGATCTCGGCGTCAGTGCGGAAGATCCAGAAGCATCCCGGTCGATTGTGATTGCCCTATCGGAGAAGCCTCCGCGCGCCGGGGGCACGAAGATTGTCGACATGGGCGACGCGGGCGAGCAGCTTGCGGATTTTCTCATCCAGAACCAGTTGACTTAAGGAGATCGAAATGGTTGCATACGCGGAAGATGCGATCCTGGTGTATCTCGATGTGACGCCGACGGGCGAGCTCGCCCGTTCCAGTGCAGCGTTGCTTGGGGCCGCCGCCGTTGTCGGCACCCCAATAGCGCTGATTGTGGCCGACGGGACCGAGCTTGCCTCGGACGCCGCGGCGTTGGGTGCGGCTTCAGTCTTGGTCGCCCCTATTGGCGCCGGACTCACCGTACCCCTGGTCGACGCACTGGTGGCTGCGGCAGGCCTGGTTCGTCCCGACGCCATCCTCGTGTCCAACTCGATTGAAGGACGCGATGTAGCCGCCCGATATGCAGCACGCACCCGGTCGACGCTCGCCGTGGATGCCGTCGGTCTTGCACGAGACGCAGAGGGGATCGTCATCCAACATTCGGTGTATGGGGGCGCCTACAACGTCGAGTCTGCGGCCACTTGGGGTACGCCTGTAATTACGGTACGCCAAGGCGCCATTGAGGCGCGGGCCGAGGCAATGCCACCGGCTGCGGAGCAACTTGTGGTGCAGCCATCGGGGCGGCGCTCGGCGTCGATCGGTTCGGTGGACATCGCGGTGGTCGCCACGTCCCGCCCGGAATTACGGGGAGCGGTCTCCGTAGTGTCGGGTGGTCGGGGACTGGGTTCGAAGGAACAGTTTGTGCTCGTGGATCAATTGGCCGACGCCCTTGGTGCCGCGGTCGGCGCGTCGCGGGCCGCTGTTGACGCGGGTTACGTGCCGCAAGCACATCAGGTGGGCCAGACCGGTGTCTCGGTGTCGCCCCAGCTTTATGTCGCACTGGGTATATCGGGGGCGGTCCAGCACAAGGCGGGAATGCAGACAGCCAAGACTATCATCGCGATCAACAAGGATGAGGAGGCACCCATTTTCGAGATTGCGGATTTCGGTGTCGTCGGCGACGTATTCACCGTAGTGCCGCAATTGATCGCGGCTTTGCAAGCGCGGAAGGTCTAGAGCCCATGGGGATGTATAGGGGAGTTACACGCCGTGGTCTGCGACGGCGCCTGGGTGGTGAGCCATGGCCTATCTCTGTGTCGGCTCCTGAGCGCGGCCAGGCCGAGGGGAATGCGGGGGCTGAAGAGCCTTTTGAACGCTTGGCGGCAGGTTCCGCGGCGTCGGTAGACTCCCCCGTCGGTATTTCATCGACCGCTGTTGTGTCGACCACCGGCTCGGCAGTCCTTGCCCCCCGCCGCGGGCTCCCACGCGTTTCCGGAGGCGAACCCTGGCCTTCCGTACCCCACGTCATCCCCGAAATTCCGGGATTACTCGAGACAAATTCAGCGATCGCAGACAAACCGGCACCGAAACCGTCTTCGGTAGTCGAGGCCGTCCAGGGGTCAGTCAGTGAACCGGTCGCCGGTCCGACACCGCTGCGTCGGGGGCTCCCGCGAGCTGTCGACGGCGAGCCCGCGATGGGATCCGCACCGAAGCCTAATGCGTCGCCCTTGCTGGCCCCCCAAGCGCCGAAGACCGTCTTCGACCACCCTGCTGCGGCTCCAACAGAATCCGTCGATGCCGTGCCAGCGGTACCGCACAAGCCGGGAATGCCTACCTTGGGTGTGTTGCCGGCGCCATCGTCGAGCAGTAAGGCCCCGCCATCCGAGCCGAAGCGCCGCAGATCCCGCACAGGTGTTCAGTGGTGGCGGTCGGGCCTTCTAGGTGGCGGTGGGATGCTTGTTGCCATGGCAGCGCTCGTGCTTGCAGCACGATGGTTCGTCTCGCTTGATGATGTACAGGATTTCCTGACAACTTATCCGGGGGAGTCGCGTCTGCCGGATACTGCGTCGGTGGGGATTCCCGGCTGGCTGGGTTGGCAGCATTACTTCAATACGTTCTTCATGGTGCTGATCATCCGTACCGGATGGCAGGTGCGCACAGATAAGCGTCCACGCGTGTTCTGGACGCCTCGATGGTCCATGAATGGCGGAGGCAAGGTCAGCCTTTCGCTGTGGTTTCATCAGTCCCTTGACCTCTTGTGGCTGATCAACGGCCTTGTCTTCGTCGTCCTGCTCTTCGCGACTGGCCAGTGGATGCGGGTTGTTCCTACCGGCTGGGATGTCATTCCGAACGCTGGCTCGGCAGCGCTACAGTACGTATCCTTGGACTGGCCGACCGAGAACGGATGGGTCAACTACAACAGCCTGCAGGTGCTCGCCTACTTCCTGACTATCTTCATTGCTGCACCGCTGGCCGCCATCAGCGGTGTACGCATGTCAGGCTTCTGGCCCAAGAACGCTTCCAGGTTGAATAAGTTCTACCCGCTCGAATGGGCGCGCGCGGTGCATTTCCCAGTGATGCTCTACTTCGTGGTTTTCATTGTCGTGCACGTCACTCTGGTCATGGCGACGGGTGCCCTTCGCAACCTTAACCACATGTACGGCGGGCAGGATGCCGTGAACTGGTTTGGGTTCTGGGTATTCTTCGGTGGTCTCGTGCTGATCGTTGTCGGATGGTTCGCCGCGCGGCCCCCAGTGCTGGCGCCCGTAGCCCAACTCTTTGGCAAAGTCAGCGGGCGCTGAGCGCGTCACAGATTTGCAAAATCAAATCGGCGGGGGCGTGATCGCACATGGCTGGTTCTTCCTTGCGACCGGTCGGAGACCGGTGCCGCTCGTTGTGGTCGAGGAACGAACCAACTGCATCTCGCTAAGACCTTCGCGCATCAGTTTTACCGAAAGTCATAAGACGCGAGCCGTTCTCGGTGCGTCTGCACGGCACGAGCTGTGCCCGAAATAGAAGGAGAGAATGATGAAAGCCTGGCGCTTTAGCGATACGGATGCCCCACTCGAGTTGGTCGATTTACCGAACCCCGAACCCAAAGCGGGGGAGGTGCTCATCGCCGTGGGTGCCTGTGGTATCTGCCACTCCGATGTCGGGCTGTTCGAAGACAGCAAATGGCTTGGCATGATGAATGTGCCCGTCGTCCCCGGCCATGAGATCGCGGGTAAAGTTATCGCTCTCGGTTCAGATGTCACGGGGTTCTCCAAGGGGGACCGCGTGGTTGTGTGGTCGATTGGGGAGCTCCACGGCTACCTGAGGAATGGTGGATTCGGACAGTATGTTGTGGCGCGCGCCGAGAATCTGGTTCGCATTCCCGATGGCGTTGCGCTGGAGCGAGCTGTGTTCGCGGAACCTGGGATGACCGCCCACGCGGGCATTGTCGGTGCTGGCCAGGTTAAGAGTGGGCTACGCGTTGGGATCATCGGGTTCGGGGCGCTTGGACGGATGGGTGCGCGCATCGCTGTGCTAAGCGGTGCCGAGATTTACGTCGCCGAAGTAAACCAGGACGTGTGGGAGGATGCTCGAGAGATCGGTGCGCGCCGAGTGGTGCGCGACGTGTCCGAATTGGCGGACCTGGAGCTGGACGTCATCGTTGACTTCGCTGGGTTCGGGTCTACTACGTCAGGTGCGATCGGTGCTGTCCGTGAGCGCGGACGAGTTGTTTTGATTGGAATGGGCCGCTTGGAAGCGACGATCGACACCTATCAACTGGTATCGAAGAACGTCACCCTTGTGGGCAGCGGTGGAGGCAGCAAAAGGGATATGGAAGCTGTGCTCGCTTGGATCGCTTCCGGTGACATCGAGCCAGTAATCTCCCCCACCGACTTCGAAGGTATCCCGGACGGGATACGCCGGCTCGCCAATGGGGAAGTTACGGGGCGCCTCGTCGCGGTGTACTGAGCCCCGAACCCTGAGTCGTTGGGCACATCGACCGGCACTTTGTGAGATAGCCGCCAAACGTACGGTAGAAGAGATGCTCATTGAGGCTCTCGGCTTCCCGAAGTCATCACCACTGGAAGTGAAATCACGTTCTGAAAGGAAAGAATAATGAACCCAGATCGACAGAAAGAGCGCATCCGCGAGTTCATCGCAGCACTTGACCGAAATGCTACAGCAGACTTGGCCGACATGATCGCAGCAGATTTTCAATTTGAAATCATCACCTCTGCACCCGGAAGCTCGCAAAAAGTGGACAGGAATCAATTTCTCGAAGTAATGCCTGGCGTGCTTCGCGAAATGTTCCCCAACGGTTTCAACTACACCTGCGGCCAAGCTTTGGCTGACGGCACCCACGCGTCGATGCAGGGCTCATGCGAAACGGTGACAGGGTCGGGAAAGCGCTACTCCAATCGCTATCACTGGTACTTTCGCTTCCAGGGCGACAAGATCAATCTCTTCCGCGAGCATTTGGATAGCTACGCAGCCTTTGAAGCCTTCCAGTCATAAGGCCATGACTACTGGGTTCACGATGTCGCCGGTCCGAGACAAATTCGGGGTGCAATGCAGCCGTCTACGTGGCCATGCGTCGGCTGGCTTCCGCGCTCTTGGCCTTGTTGCCGGGCAGCACGGTTCTCTCTGCTGCCCGGTACGCGGTGATCTCAACACGCGTGGGACCAGCCCATAGTAATTCGATCGTTTGTTTGACAGGAGATTGCCACTTCTGTAAAATTGAGGATTCTACATCCTGTTCGGGAAAACGTCGAGAGGAGAATGGCTTGGATGATGTCCAGCGGCTGATCGCAGTGGAAGAAATCAAAAGACTCAAGTCGCGGTACTTTCGAGCGCTCGACAAAAAGGACTGGGACGCGTTTGCCGCGAACTTTACTGACGACATCATCTTCGACTTCACGGAGTCGGATACTGGCCAAGATGTCGACGAACTCGTTCAGCATGTCTACCGGGTTGAAGGCGCCAAGGAAGCAGCGGCGTGGGCCAGGGATGCCCTCGGTGACGCCGTAACGTCGCACCACGGCCACATGCCGGACATCGATATTTTGGATGATGAGTCAGCCATCGGTACGTGGTCGTTGAACGATCAGATTTGGTTTCCACCCGGCTCGGAATTTCGCTTCTCCAAACTGGAGGGCTACGGTCATTACGAGGAGACCTACAAAAGGGTGGACGGGGCTTGGAAGGTCGCTAGCGCCAAATTCATTCGCCACCACGCGGTCTGGACCGTGAGGGGAGATGACTAGCTGGAGTTTCAACCTGCACCTCATCACGGCAGTCTCGTAACTGACAAACGGGGGTAGTGGCACTTCGTTGATGTTCCTGGCGAATCTGCCTGAAGCCATAATCTTGATAATTCTCCGCGCAGCCAGTCGCGTGGAGCTGATCCTAGGAGGAATATGCCGACCGCCAAGACTACCCAAGGCGTGCCAGAGAAAGCCGCAAAAACGCGCGAACGCTTTAACCGGGACGACAATGTGATCGCTGCAGCTATCTCGGTCATGTCCGATAAAGGTTACGCATCGACGTCGATCCAGGAGGTCGCGGAACGGGTCGGCGTTCTTAAGGGCAGCCTCTACCACTATTTCAGCTCCAAGGAAGAGCTTCTCTACCGCATCCTGGAAGAGTCCCACGAGCAGTCGAGGGAAATTCACCGTGAAGTGATCGAACTCGACTTGCCGCCGCTGGAAACCCTCCTCCTCTACGTTCGCAGGCTAAGTGTGTGGTACTTGGCGAACGTCGAGCGCGCGAACATCTTCTTCACGGAGATGAAGCACTTGACCGGAGATCGGCAGGTGGCGGCTGCAGGTTGGGGCCGCGCGTTCGAACGTGACATCAGCGATCAGGTGGTCGCTGGTCAAGCCGACAGAAGTATCCGCAACGACATCGATCAGCGCCTGCTGACGCGCTTCATACTCGGCGCTGTAAATAACGTCAGGTTCTGGCCGAGCCGGCGTTCGAGCCGTCAGTTTGACCACGATGCCATTGTTGATGCGCTCGTCGCTCTTGTCGGCGACTCTATCCGAGCCTCTTAGCTGCGAGAGTCCCGACATTCACTTTAGTCTTAGGGCGACTGCCCGTCTTCAGCAACTCCGTAAAACAGCGACGGGACCCACCCCCTTTTCAAACAACTGTAGGGTAGAGTATCGCCTTAGCATACGCTGAATGGGCTTCATTACCTGGGCTGTGGAGAGGACCTGTCGGGATGAGTAGCGTAGAGGATTTGGTGGACTTCGCAGTCGCTCGAGGTGAGGATGGCTACGAGGAAGCACGTCGGGGGATTGTGTGGCAGGAGAACGTCCCTGACCGTTTTCCTGACGTGATTGTGAAAGTCAAGAATCAAATAGAGGTTGCCCAGGTGGTCCGATGGGCCGCAGCCAATAATATGAAGGTTTCCGCGCGATCTGGTGGCCACGCCTGGGCCGCCTCGAGTCTGCGTGACGGAGGCGTGCTCATCGATCTCTCTGCTTTGAACTCGATTGAAGTAGATGTTGAATCACATCTGGCCCGTGTAGGGCCGGGAACCAAGGGAGAACAGCTGAACGGAGCTTTGGCTCCCTATGATCTTTTCTTTCCCACGGGCCACTGCCCTTCGGTGGGTCTGGGCGGTTTCCTGCTGGGTGGCGGTTACGGCGTGGCAGGGGGTAAGCGCGAGTCGTGCATGAGCGTACGTGCGATCGACGTCGTCACTCCACAAGGCGAACTAATTCGCGCTGACGAGACCCAGAACGTTGACTATTACTGGGCAGCACGTGGTTCGGGCGCCGGATTCTTTGGCATTGTTACAAGCTTCCATCTCGAGGTCTATCCACGGCCCAGTGTGGGGATGAACTTGTCCCTCACGTTTCCGTTATCGCGCTGGGAGGAGGCGCTGCGATGGAGCCTGACCATCTCGGACAAGCTTGACAACGATGTCGAGTTATACCTGCTGATCGGCGGCTACCCCGACAGTGAGGACCCTTCGGTTATTAACCTCGGAGTATTGGTTGCGGCAACCATCTTTGCCGACAGCGAAGAGGCCGCTCGTGCCGCTCTTCAGCCACTCAAGGATTGCCCGGTGGCGGAAGCTGCCATTGGTGAAGCCGCGCCTACTTCTATCGAAGAGATCTACGCGCTTAATGACCTCATCGACCCGCCTGGTTACAGGTATGCCGTCGATAACATGTGGACAAGTGCGGGAATCGATGACCTTATTCCCCAGCTGGCGCCTATCATCGACAACCTGCCGTCACCAAGGTCATATCTTCTGTGGTGGCTGTGGACCGCTGACGACGAGGAGACCGCTGCCGTTTCCTCTCCTGGGCCCTCGTTCTATTCCGCGTACGCGATCTACGAAGACGCTGCGGACGATGAGAGAGCCATTGCGTGGGTAACTGAGAACATGCGGGCCCTTGAGCCTTGGTCAAATGGGGTGCAGCTCAACGACGAGAACCTCGGGCGTCGCTATTTCCGACCGCTTTCAGAGCCGAAGCTCAAGAAGCTGAAGGAACTCCGCGACAAGCACGATGGGTCGAGGCGGTTCTTCAATTTTCCCGGTTTTGAGTAGCCAATACCGTACTACGCCGGCGTCCTCGTGACCAAGCACCATAAAGACGTTGCCACTGATCTCTGAACTCCTCGACCGCTAAGGGGACGGGAGGCCTCATATCGGCGTTGACCCCGGAGTCCCGTGTGGATGACGGCTGTCTTGAACTCCGTGAGGACGCTTGTGCGCGGGAGCGGGGAGCGCAGAACGCCGGACGATTCCGGTATGGAAATGGGCAGCGCTGGCGCCGTCAAAGGCTTCCGTTAAATGAGAATCGCCAGTGTATATCATCCCGCCGAATGGCGGATTCCATGCCTAGCCAGGCGAGGCGGAAACATTACCGCGCTTACAACCAGGTCAACGACGTTGAGCATGAAGCTGGGTGCCTGTCGGCGCAGGAATAAACGATTTTGCGTAATAGCTCAGAAGTAGGGTCCCGAGAATCTGTCGCAAAATTTAACTACCGTACGATTGTTTGATACATCTTTCAATGCTAACTTGTGCAAAGAGCCTGGCAGGACACAACAGCAAGGGAGCTGGAAATGTCCTCGACTCTGGTGTGCACGGCAGCGGTCCCGCAGGGCGCTGGCTTCAGTAGGACGAGCACACATGGTGCGGACGCGCCGCTGCCGCCCGTAGCGCGGTACCGAGTCAGGCTTGGGAAAGTCATCCAAAACCGGAGCGGGCTGGAATAGGCGCGAAGTGACTCCGGCGGCGACCCTCTCACGGCAACTTTTAACTACTCATAGATTGGAAGCAAGATGAGATTCACGAAAGCGCGGAGGCTGTCTACGGCCATCGCAGTGATGGGAGTGCTGGCCATGCTGGTGGTGGGCTGCTCGTCAGCATCACCTGAGGCTGCAAATATCGGTTCATCCTCCGGCGGCGCCGGCACTGCGGATTTTCCGTCGCTCGCCGAACTCTACAAGGGCACCTCTGCAGAACCGCCCTCCGACGGACCGGCAGCCGCAAAGGGCAAGTCGGTGTGGGTCATCAATTGCGGTTCACCCTGCAACTCGGGTGCGGAGGCTGCCAAAGAAGCCGCCAAAGCGTTGGGTTGGGACTACAACTACGCGGACGGAAACCTGAACATCGCCGGCGGGTATGCCACCGCGATTCGCACAGCGTTGGCATCCCACCCTAATGCCCTCTACATCCAAGGCTTCAGCTGCACGGTCGCGCAGCAGCCCTTGCAAGAGGCGAAAGACCAAGGTGTCCCTGTCATCAGCGTTGACGGCGTGAACTGCAATGGTGCCGACGGAACCCCCTTGTTCACTGTCCCGAACGCCGTCAATAAGTCCGTCGGTGACAATATCGAGGAATTTTGGAAGGACAACGGCAGGAGGGCTGCATGGTACCTCATTGCAGCAACCAAAGGAAATCTACGAGCTATCTCAACTGATGGGCCGGATCCGCTTGAACATGCGATCGCCGAAGGGTTCCAGGAAGAGATCGCAAAGTGCTCGGGATGCAAGATTCTTCAGTCGATAAATTCCCCGGGGACAGACCTCATCCCAAACGGTCCGTGGATCCAAAACTTCAGGACCTCACTCGTGACCAACCCCGACGCCAACGGCGTGTTCCTGCCGTTTGACTTCATGTACGGCACGCTTGGCGGAGCCGCGGCGATGAACGAAGCGGGCAGTAAGGCAACCATGGCCGGAGGGCTCGGCATCGCCGAGGCGACTGAACTTGTCGGCAACGGAAAACTAACGTGGCCCGGCGCCGCAGACGACACTTTCAAGGGGTGGGCTGCGATGGACAACCTCAACCGGTACTTCAATGGGGTGGCTGCGGCCCCTCAGGGGGTGGGGCAGGCGGCCGTGAACACAGATAACCCGGACGCCATTCCGCCAGCGGGCAAGCCGTATCAGGTGCCGTTTGACTACAAAGCCGTCTACAGGTCGGTTTGGGCCGGGAATTAGCCAAATCATGATCCAGGGTAGCCGAGTGCTACGGGTTGGTAATCCTACGCCCGGTTTCCTGCAGGCAAGGAGTCCGAGGCAACTGACCTGGGGACGGGCTGCTACGCCAGCAGAAGGGATGGTCTGGACATGGGCCGCACGTATGTAGTCACCGGGGCCGGTTCGGGTATAGGTAAGGCCACCGCGGACCGCTTGCTTACACAGGGAGCGACCGTCGTGGGAGTGGATCTGCGGGGCGCTGATATCCAGGGGGATCTGTCGACGGCTACCGGCCGGGGGGCGGCAGTGAAGGCTGCCGTCGATGCAGCGTCTGGCTCCGTGGATGCGGTCATCGCCTGTGCGGGAATCGCGTTACCGAAGCCGTTGACGGCTTCTGTGAACTATTTCGGCATGACGGAGTTCCTTACTTTGATCCGCCCCGTTTTGGCGCAGGCGTCAGCCCCGCGTGCCGCACTCGTCTCCTCCGTGTCGTGTATCCACCCGAATCACCCGCAATTGGTGGACGCGTTGGTGGCTGACGATGAGGGCGCTGCGCTCAAGATTGCATCCAACATGACGCTGGATGAGGGCTCGGCGAATCTCGTTTATCAGTCCACCAAACGCGCGATATCTCTGTGGCTACGTCGCGAGGCCCCAACCGCTGTCTGGGCAGGCGCCGGCATTCCGCTCAACGCCGTGGCACCTGGTCTGGTAATGACCCCGATGACGGCAGGGTTGCTCGGTACGGCTGATGGCGCGACCATGATGAACGCCATAGTGCCGACTCCGCTGAACAGCCACCAGCCGCCAGAATCAATTGCGGATCTGCTGATCTGGCTTACGTCTGAGCAGAACAGCCATATGTGCGGGCAAATGCTCTACTGCGACGGCGGCGCGGAGGTGGTGTTGCGCGGAACAGATGCGTACAGCTGGGCAGACGCAGCAATGAGCACAACCTTTGCAGAAATCTCCGCGATGGTGTCTCCCTGACTAGCGCGTCCTCTATTCAGTTACTGGTTCTTCAATCCAACAAACAATTGATGGGAACACTATGTTGCAGATGCCATATCATGCCGGATTCATCGTTGCCGACATCCGCGAGGGCATCCGAGATCTCGAAGAACGTCTCGGATACCGATTCAACGAACCCACCCAGGTGAAAGCTCAGGACATGGAGGACCGCGTTAGCGGATCCAGAGGCCCGATGGATCTGTGGATTGCCTATACGATCGACTCTCCGTTCCGGCTGGAGGTTATAGAAAGTACGGGCGTGGGCATCTATGGGAAGGACTTCCTTGGGTTGCATCACTTGGGAATTTGGGAGCCCGACCCCACTGGGCGCTTACGAGCATTGGAGGAAGCCGGCGATCCCGTGGATGCTGTCTTCCGCGAGGAGGACGGTTCTGTATCCATCATCTATGCGCGGTCGGCCAGCGTGCCCGGGGCGCGGGTCGAATACGTCGCCGATGCTCAACGGGCTTCCTTTGAGCATTGGTTCGATACAGGCAGCTTCGCCTGAACCTGTTCTTGTCGTTTTGCGGTAGACAGCGTGGGCCACGGGGACGCCATCAAGAAGAATCCGGCCAAGGTGCTTGCGCTTAGCGACAAGCGAATCTACCATACAGTTGGTAGATGAAACCTCGCGAAAGTGGCTGAGGCGATTCAATTTGGATTACAGCGCATGGTAGCCAGTCTCAGAGAGGAGACATTGTGTTCGACGCAAACTTTGATTTCGTGGTGATCGGTTCGGGAGCTGGAGCCTTCGCCGCAGCCATTGCAGCCCGCAAGCAGGGAATGAAGACGCTGATCCTGGAAAAGACCGATAAGGTCGGTGGCACTTCCGCCATTTCAGGTGGTGCTGTGTGGATTCCAAATAACCACTTACTCCACCGGGCAGGACAAGGCGATAGCCGCCAGGACGCGCTCACCTATATGAATGCTGCAGTCGGACCGGAGACGCCGGCGACGAGCATGGACCTTCGGTTGGCATTCCTCGATAGTGGTCCGGAAATGGTCCAGTTCCTCGAAGCCGAGGGCATGCGCTGGCGGGTCATGATTCCGTATCCCGAGTACTATTCATCGTTGCCCAAGGGCGATGTCAAGGGGCGCTCTTTGGAGGTGGACAGCTTCGACATGAGGACGCTTGGGCCTTGGGAGCAGCGTGTCCGCGGAGCCCAAGGCATGCCGGGGCTTGTGTTGTATAACACCGAAGCCCGCGACTTTTTGATGATTCGGCGAACAATTCGTGGCTTCTATACAGCCGGCAAGGTTGGCCTTCGGTCATTCATTCAGAAGATCATCGGCCGGCACACGGCTGCCGTGGGACAGTCGCTCATCGGTCAACTGCTGAAGATCACGTTGGACCGGGGGGTCCAGGTCTGGCCCTCCAGCCCTGTAGGCGAGCTGATCGTCGAAGGCGGGAGCGTCGTCGGGGTCGTGGCGGACCATAACGGCAAGAAGATGCGGATCGGCGCCAGCCGGGGTGTACTGATTGCTTCAGGAGGCTTCTCGCGGAACACGGGCATGCGCCAGGAGTTCCAGCAGGGCCCCGTTGACCTCAACTGGAGCCTCGTTCCTGAAGGTGCCGACGGAGATTTCTACCAGTGGGTGACTGAACTTGGTGCGGAGACAGCGCAGATGGACCTCGCTTGGTGGATGCCGACGATGATCGATGACAAGGGTGTGACGCGGTTCAATATCTGGGAACGATCGCATCCCCACGCGATTGTTGTCGATTCGACCGCTCAGCGTTTCGTGAGTGAATCCACCGGATACCTTGAGTTCGGTGCAGCGATGGAGGAGCGCAACAAGACGGTTCCTGCCCTGCCGTCGTGGCAGATCATCGATAGTCAGCATCGCCGCTCATACCCATTCGCCTATATGCCCCCCGGCGTGACTCCCCAGTCGGCGATCGATGGAGGCTTCCTGATTCGCGCGGACACCATCGAGGAGCTTGCCAACAAAATTGGTCTCGATCCTCGGGCCCTCCGCACTACTGTTGATCGCTTTAACGGGTTTGCCAAGACCGGCATCGACGAGGACTTCAACCGCGGCTACAGCGCCTTTGAGCGGCACTACAGTGATCCGCGTCAGAAGCCGAACCCAACGCTCGGGACGATAGAGTCCGCGCCGTTCTACGCCATTAAGATCGGGCTAGGGGACCTCGGGACAAAGGGTGGCGCGATCACCGACTGCGACGGCAGGGTGCTGCGTGAAGACGGCACGACGATCCCGGGGCTTTATGCGGTTGGCAATGCCACGGCGTCCATGCTCGGGGACTCCTACCCTGCGGCCGGTGCAACCATTGGAGCAGCAATGGTGTTCGGTTATCGGGCTGCCCTCGCGGCGGCAAATTCGGCGCCTTAAGCCAAGAGTTGCGCGTGCAGGTGGTCCGGTCGCGCCGCGCAACCCCACCAGCTGCGCGCCCTCCGTCTTGCGCCCCAGGACCTCCAAGGACTCCCTTGGCGAGTAATTCATAAGAAAAATACCGGTTAGCCGATGTCAAACGATCGGCCGGTTGGTAACATTAGTGGACGTTAGTCGGGCCTGTGCGGGCGACGGAATGACGTCCAGACAACAGGCCGGGCAATGCCGCCCGGCATACGAAAGGATTCCGATACTCATGACCTCAGATCAAAACGTCTCCACCCGAGGACTCGGCACGGCCGTCGTCATCGGTGCAAGCGTCGCGGGCTCCAGCGCCGCGGCGGCGCTCTCGACCAGGTTCGGAGAGGTGATCGTCATTGATCGCGACACTCTCCCAGCCGAAGCCACTAAACGACGGGGCGTACCCCACTCGGGTCAATTCCACATCCTTAGCGCGGGCGGCAGGCTGGACCTTGAGGCGATATTTCCCGGGCTAACCGATGATCTGACGGCAGTCGGTGTGCCGTATGCCGATCCGACCGCGGTCTTCCGGTATGGGTCGAAGTTTGGCTGGTTTCCGAGGCACTCTTCCGACATGCGCATCCTGCTTGGCACGCGACGCTACCTTGAGTGGTATCTCCGGGGCCGCGCTGCCAAACTAGGCAACGTGACGTACATACAGCGTACTCCCGCGAAGGGCCTCGTCATCGAGGACGGCAGGGCTGTCGGCGTTGAAGTTGAGGACCTCGACACCAAAGAGCTCCGAGTCATTCGCGCCGACCTCATCGTGGACGCGAGCGGGCGCCCGTCAATCGCCCCCGATTGGTTTGCTGAGGCCGGTTACGCGAAGCCTGTCGAGACGGTCATCAACGCACGGTGGGGCTATGCCACTACCTATGTTCGCGTACCGGAGGGCTTTGACCCGGGGTGGACTGCCCTTTACGTCGGGCCCACCGTCAGCGGCGAAGGCTACGCGGCAACGCGCGGCGCATCCATGTGGCGCCAGGAGGATAACCTCATGGTCGTCACAGCGCAGGGGTGCGCCGGTGACTTGCCGCCGAGCGACGTCGAGGGTTTCCTTGACTTCATCTCCAGTTTTGGTTCGTCAGAGTTCCGAGATCTGATCGAGCAGTACGGCCGGGTGAGCGGCATCGAGGCCTGGCAGAACACCTCCAACCGGCTCCGTGACTGGTCAAACCTTAAAGAGCGTCCCGAGAACTTCGTGGTCGTCGGTGATGCGGCGGCAGCTTTCAACCCCATTTACGGACAGGGGATGACCGTCGCGGCACGCGGCGCACGAACGCTGGACTCTTCGCTCACGGACTTCCTTCAAGATTCCGCGCCGGAATCGGGTCTGGATGGTTTCGCCGAGCGCTTCCAGAACGATCTTCAGGCCGTCATTGAGCCGTCCTGGATGTTCTCAACTACTTCTGATTACGGCATCCCGGGGGTGGAAATCAACGGTGTAACCCAGGAGTCGTCCAAGTCACCGGAATCCGAGTACGCCGACCGCGTGATCGCCCTCGCAACAGAGGACGAGTCGATTTCGCTCAAGTTCATGGAGACGATCAACATGGTGCGGTCTACAGAATGGCTGGGCGACGAGGCTCTCCGGGATCGTGTGCTCGGGGACTGGGATCGTCTCGGATCCCTTCGCCGCTCTGATGTTTCAAGCAACGTTTGAGAGGGGACAGTGATGATGGAGTTCCGACCCTTTAGTGTCGACGTTTCCGACGAGGTCCTTGCTGATCTGGATCGTCGTCTCGCAGGCACCCGCTGGCCCGACGCTATCCCCGGCTCCGGCTGGACCTACGGCGCGGATCTCGGCTACCTGCGGGAACTCGTAACGTATTGGAAGGACCATTTCGACTGGCGCGCCTTCGAGAAGCGGTTCAACGCCTTCCCGCAGTTCACCACGATCATCGATGGGCAGCATGTCCACTTCCTTCATGTGAAGTCGCCGGAAGCTGAAGCTAAGCCACTGTTGCTACTGCACGGCTGGCCCAGTTCTCCGCTGGAGTTCCTGAAGGTAATAGGACCACTAAGCAATCCGGTTGCGCACGGCGGGCGTGCCGAGGACGCTTTCGATCTTGTCATCCCGTCGGTTCCGGGTTTTGCCTTCAGTGGGCCGACGACTGAGGCCGGCTGGCATCCGGGCAGGATCGCCGACGCGTTCGCTGAGCTCATGACGGGACTTGGCTACGACACGTTCTTTGCCCATGGCGGCGATTTCGGCTCGGTGCTCGCGGGTCAGTTGTCAGTTCGTCATCCCGACCGGGTTGCTGGACTACATGTTACGTTCCTGGTTACAGGTGGCCTTCGGCCGGAGGATGGCGACCCGACGGCGGAAGAGGCGCAATTGGCTGCCGACCAGGCCGTATACAACATGGTAGAAACGGGCTATTTGGCACTGCAGGCGACCAAACCACAGACTATCGCCTATTCGCTGGTCGACTCCCCGGTTGGACTCGCGGCATGGATCGTCGAGAAGCTCAACACTTGGACTGACAATGGCGGCGTCCTTGAGTCAGTACTCAGCAAGGATGAGATCCTGGCCAACATCATGACGTATTGGGTCACCGCGACCGGTGGGTCGTCGGGCCGGCTCTACTTCGAGACCGGCGCCGCAGGGATGATGGGTCCCTCATCAGAGCGGGTCGAGTCGCCCGTTGCCGTGGCAATCTTTCCGCACGAGCTCTATCGCGCAACGCGGCGGGTGGCGGAGCATCATTACAACGTTGTGCGGTGGACTCCGCAAGCGAAGGGCGGTCATTTCCCGGCGTTGGAACAGCCACAACTCCTGGCTACCGATATTCGAGAGTCGCTCCGTGCAATGTCAGGCGTGCCTGCCGAGAGGAGCGTCGGATAGGGCGGAAGTTTCTCTCTGCCTGTATGTAGTATTTCGTGCGGAACACCGGCGCGGAGCGATCAGCTCCGCGCCGCTGTTCTTTCAGGGACCGGCCACCGCGTAGTAGGTCCGCGACGAGCCGGATCACCCAGCCGCGGGCAAGCCCACTAGCCTTCGGGGGCCTTCAGCTTGGGGCCCTGTGATCCTGCCCCATTGTGGGATTCTGGGCGGCGCCGTCCGCTCTCAAGGGAAAGAGCCCAGGCCAGGTTCTTCGCCGGCGTCGGGACTAGCCAAGGTGACCGACTGCCGCCAATCCCTACCCGCGCCACGGGTCTAATCAACCAAATGAATGGTAGACTAAGGGTACTCAAGCGCAAGCGATTGCGTGACCCCACCGCCAGCTCGCCGGGACGTGCTCGCCTCCAGGCGGCCAGAGAACGTGCGACGGCCCAAACGATGAGGACATAATAATGACGCAGATCACGTATGTGTCAGTCGATGACACCGAGCACACAGTAAACGCCACGGACGGTGAATCCCTCATGCGGGCGGCCCTCCAAAACGACGTGCCTGGGATCGTTGGAGAATGCGGCGGGGAACTCACCTGCGGAACGTGCCACATATACGTTTCCAACGAGTGGAGCGACCGGGTCGCCCCGCAATCGGAGGGCGAGCGTGAGTTGCTTTCCATGATGGATGATGTGAGGCCCGAGAGCCGGCTCGCGTGCCAGATCCGCGTCCACCCCGACATGCATGGCTTTACCTCGCGAATCTCTGATCACCAATGAGCGGGGAGTCTTCTGCTGGCGGACCCCGGTCCTACGATGTGCTTATCGTCGGTGCCGGGCAAGCCGGAGTGCAGACAGCAATGTCTCTTCGCCAGGGTGGATTCAGCGGTTCCATAGCAATAGTGGACGCAGAGAACGAATTGCCATATGAGCGACCGCCGCTTTCGAAGGCGTACCTCCGCGGCGATGCAGAGGTGGGAGAGTTCCGCTTCAGGTCCGCCGATTACTGGACAAAGAACTCAATCGACTTGATCTCCGGTATGACCGTTGAATCTGTCGATGTCGAAGCGCACGAGGTCCTGACTGGTGTGGGTCTACGGATCGGCTACTCGCACCTCGTCTGGGCGGCCGGCGGGCGGGCGCGGAGGCTCACCGTACCGGGAGCAGACCTTTCCGGCGTCTTTAGCTTGCGCAATCACGCTGACGCTGAGCGGTTGCGGGGGAGCCTCGTTGGTGCACGGAACGCCGTTATCATCGGTGGAGGTTACATAGGCCTGGAAGCTGCGGCAGCGCTCGTTCAGCGAGGTGTTAGCGTGACTGTTATCGAAGTGCAGGAACGCCTGCTGGCACGTGTAACCTGTGCTGCGGTCTCTGACTTCTACTCAGACCTCCACAGGGCTTCCGGCACCACAGTTCTGCTTAGCTCGGGCGTTGAACAGATTCTCGGCGAACACGACCACGTAGCAGGAGTGCAACTCAGCGACGGCCAGATCTTGCCTGCCGACTTGGTTATCGTCGGTGTCGGTCTGATTCCGAATGTCGAGCCGCTTGCAGCGGCCGGCGTCGTCTGCTCTAACGGCGTCGAGGTAGATGGTGACTGCCGCACCTCGGTTCCTCACATCTTCGCTGTCGGGGACTGCGCCAACTACAAGAGTCCGTTCGCCGGTGGGATACGCGTTCGTCTGGAATCCGTGCCCAACGCCGTCGAGCACGGTAAGGCCGTTGCGAGCGCGATTCTATCGACGCCTAACGAAGGTATGACTCCACCGTGGTTCTGGTCACATCAATTCGACACCCGGCTGCAGACGGTGGGTCTGCAGGCTGGCCACGACGAGGCAATCCTTCGAGGCGAGCCCGGGCAGTCCAAATTCAGTGTCATCTACCTTCGCGGTGGCAGGGTCGTCGCTCTGGACTGCATCAATTCAATAGCGGACTTCGCGCAGGGGAAGCTCCTGGTCGCGCAAGGCACGCCAGCGACCGCCGAGGAGCTTGCCGACACCTCGATCCAGCTCAAGAGCTTGACGACAAAAGTGCCTTAGAACTGTTGCGGAAGGCGCAGAATATGCAGCGGAGCGGTCGAGCGCCGGCATCATACTTGGGCCCAAATTCGCTATTAGGTTGAGGGAGCCTGTACGGCGGTATGCCGGTGTGGCGCGCAGAGTGCCGGGCCGGCGTTCCGCCAAAGGCGCATGGGGGACGAGGACTCTGGTGTACGTGTCCTTGAGGACAATCGGCCCATGGCGCTGGCGGGAAGAGTATTTGTTTCGCATTCAATGTGAACAGCACTACGAATCTTGAGCGAGCCTTCCGGGGTCGCAGCGGAAGCTGCGACCCTTCTTTTCTGCCTGCCCGACTACCGCGTTATCTCCACCACCGCCGCTGCAGGCCAGCGGGAGGTCTTCCCGCCGCTGAGGGGTATTCCTGCGAGGAGCGGGCGTGCGAGAGACATCGTCCGCGGATCCTGGGCATTGACGGGCATCGCTCCCGGTCCGTGCGCTATTTCCCGGACCCGTCAACGAGAGCACGGACCGGGTCCGAACCCTGGATGACTACCATCGTGGATCTGGACACCAGCCCGGCCAGTGGGACACAACTAACGACATATCCGCTCGGCTCGAGGTTCCGGAAGCGCTCCGATTGTGCTGCGGGCAGGCTGCAAAGATCCAGTTCCCGTCGTCGCCGTTCGGACTTCTCGCCTCGGGAGAAGGCGGTATTGATGGTCAGGGATGACTCGCAGGAGGCAGCGCGGGCCGTTAACCCTGCTGCTGGTTCGGCTACGAGGAGTGTTGCCATCGGCTTGCCCCTAGGCTGCGCGTTCGGCTCCTGAAACTAGGTCTCGTGCGTACAGCCCGGTTGAAGCCTTAACGCTGCCGCCGGTCTACCGCCTGTGCTGGAATGCTGGTGTGCGGCGCCAGGAGGGACCCTCCGTAGAGGCAACAGCCGCTTAGGTGGCCTTCGCAGACTGACCGACAGCGACCGTTTGTGCTGATATTTCGTCCATAAAGAAGCCCTTAACGATCCCTGCGGCCCACTCGATGGCGAGATCATCACTGATGCTCCAGTCGCTCGCGTCGTGATGGCAGACGTCACCGAAGCGTTCTGCGCCCAACTCGGCGAGCAGGCTGTCGATGATGACACTGCCTTGCGCGAAGGTCTTGAGGTAGGTCTTGTCGCCCCGGCCGAAAACAGCGTATCTCAAGCCCTTTAGATCGGGCCGCGCGGATTCGAGCGCATCGTGAAAGGGTTGCGCACCCATGGGCAGTTCGCCCTCCCCATATGTTGAGCAAATGACGAAGAGGAAAGCCCCGTCGGTCAGAGTTGCGACATCAACGTCAGCCATACTTTCGATCCGCGCTTGGAACCCTTCAGGGAGCGACTCCGATATGTCTTCTGCGGTAAGTTCGCCACCACCCGATTCCGATCCAAAGATGATGCGAATGTCATAAGTGGTCTGGGTCATCATTAGTTCTTCTTTGCTCTCGGCGTGGCTATTGACAGGGGGTTATGTATGATTCGGACCGCATCAAGAGGTTCACCAGCGGAGTAGACACCGCCGAAGACCTTGACGCCAGAGGACGCCAACGTCGCATCGTAAGTAATTGAGCCGTCCACTTCGACCCGCTCAACGAGTTCGGCGACAACCGTTTGGCTCCCTGCAGATCCGGAGTATTGTCCCGTGATGACACTCAGTAAGATCTGGTCGTCGCCGCGTTGAATACACGGGTCCGCGAGTATGACGTTAAGCAAACCGCCGTGGGCAGTGAACTGAACGTCGCCCTCAAACTTCATTTCGCCATGCCCGGTGGGCGGGAGAAGATCGACTCCGACTGCCGCAGGGAACAGGAACTCACTACGTGCCGTGGAGGCAGCTCCACCGCCAACGGTGGCCTCCGCACCAGGCTGCATAGCGAGATACCGCCTGAAGCTTGCTTTGATGCCCCACAGGCAAGCGAGCGAATCCACAGCGACACCTTTCGACGGTGGCCAATTTCAACGTCCTCGAACTAAGGACCATGGCAATAACCATTTGATTATTTCAACCAACCGACCGGTTGTCAACGGGAACGCTCGACGCTTTCGTATCCCTGTCAATCGGCGGAAAATGTTGATCGACGTCAACTTGCCGCAATGAATGCCAAGGCGATTTATAAACCGGCCAGTTGTTTGATTGGCTGCTTGATGCTAGCTTTCTAGCAGGCGTCAGAAGTCGCTACGCGGTGGGCTAGTGATCGGGCGAAACGACCCCCATGTGACCTCACGCCGCTCATAGTGCGTAGATAGGAGTCCTAGTGTTTGGTGTTGATATCCCTTCCGCTCCGGCTGGAAGCGGAGCGCTCGACGGCGTGACGTTATCCGCCGTCTTAGTAGGTATGCCATGACTATTGTCATCGCCGGAGGAGCCCTTGCCGGCCTTCGAACGGCCGAGAACCTCCGCGCCGGAGGGTGGACCGACCGGATCGTAGTTGCTTCTGACGAACGGGAGATGCCCTACAACCGACCGCCTCTCTCGAAGGAATTGCTCTGGGGGACGATGGAACGCGAGGACTTGACTTTCGCCCTTAGCGACAGCGTGGCCGATGTCGACTGGCTACTAGGATCTCCTGTGGTGAAGGCCGACCTCGAGTCCCGTGTCCTGACCTTGGCCACGGGTACTGAGCTCAGCTTCAGCGGCCTCGTGGCCGCAACCGGAGTTTCATCGCGACGTTTGTCGGCACCGGGCCCGGTACAGGGGCGAACCGTACTTCGCACGCTCGAAGATGCGGCTGCCCTTCGAAGTGCCTTGGTCCCTGGTGCCCACGTTGTCATCTTGGGAGCGGGCTTTATCGGATGTGAGGTGGCGGCGACTGCCCGCAAACTCGGCTGTGAGGTCGACGTGGTCGCAATGGACCCCTGCGCGATGTTCGTTCCTCTGGGAGAAATGGTAGGCGGCGAAGTTCAGCGTAGACACGAGGCGATCGGTGTGCGTTTCCATATGTCGCGGACGATTTTAGCGACTGAGGGCAACGGGCGGGTTGAGGGTGTGGTGCTCGACAACGGGCAACGACTTCCCGCTGACATCCTCCTTGAAACGATCGGATCCGTACCTAACGCTGGCTGGCTCGATGGAAACGGTCTTGATCTCACCAACGGAATTCTCTGCGATGCTCAGATGCGTGCAGGAGGCAGACCGGGTGTCGTTGCCGTAGGCGATGCAGCGCGCTTCGCGAATCCGGTCTTCAATGCCCCTCCACTTCGTATCGAGCACTGGCAGACAGCCATTGACACTGCCCGATTCGCAGCGCGAACTCTTCTCTACGACCTCGGAGTCACCCGGGACATTCCGCCGGCAGTCGCCCTAATGCCTTGGTTCTGGTCGGATCAAGGCGACGTGCGCCTGACGTCTTACGGAATGCTCGGGCTCGCTGACGAAGTCGAGATTCTCGAGGGTGACCTCTCCGCCGAATGCGCAGTCGCCTATAGACGAGCTGGTGCACCAGTGGGTGTTGTCCTTGTCGGCATGAAGGAACGAGCGGCGCGTTTCAAGCGTTGGCTGACCGACGAGCGTAAGGCGCTCTCGATGTCGGCATAGCGCCTTGCAATAGCGGCCAAAAGGTCCGCGTAGCCCCAACTGGCGGGGCCGGACCTTTTAGGCAGCTTTTGCCGGAGACGGGAACACACAATGCGGGTTTTTTGGCGGTACCCCAGCGGGGGAGATCCTCGCTGAGGTACCGCCCTTTGCTTCCAACCAGGCCACTACCGTCGGGTTGAGCGTATAGGTTGCGGGCACCAGTTCCTCGGCCCGGAAGCGCTTGAGATGCTCCCTCGAAGCTGCGGGCCCTTGGTCGTGCAAGGACCCGCAGCGTTCTTAGTTGTTCCAGGTGAAGAAGCCTTTGCCGGTTTTGCGTCCTAGTTCGCCGCGTTCTACTTTGTCCCGGAGTATTTGTGGTGGCGCGAAGCGGTCACCCAGCGTGGAATGCAGGTACTCCGCGATGCCCAGACGAACATCCAAACCCACGATGTCGGTGGTCTTGAGCGGCCCGGTGGGGTGTTTGTACCCAAGGACCATCGCGGCGTCGATGTCCTCCGCTGATGCCACACCCTCTTCGACCATGCGCATTGCCTCCAAGGCAATAGCGACGCCCAGCCTTGAGGACGCGAAGCCGGGCGCGTCATTAACGACGACGGCGGTCTTGCCGAGTGCGACGGTCCAGTTCTTCGCCGCTTGGGCGAGTTCGGGCGAAGTCTCTTTGGCCAGCACCACTTCGATGAGGGTGGAGGCGGGCACCGGGTTAAAGAAGTGCAGCCCCACGAAGTTTGCGGGGCGGTGCAATTCGTTGGCGAGCCCTGTGACGGACAGGGATGAGGTGTTGGACGCGAGGTAGGCATCGGCGGAGAGGTGTTCCTCCACGGCTTTCAGTGCCGTGACTTTGAGCTCGTAGTCCTCGGGCACGGCTTCTACTACGAGGCCGCAGTGGATTAACGATTCGTAGTCCGTGGAGGTGCTGAAGCGGGCCATCGCTTCCTCAGGGCTCCCGTGAAGGGTGCCGCGGGCAGCTGATTTCGCCACAGCCTCCGCGACGCGGCCCTGCGCCCCGGCCGCTGCCTCATGGTCACGTTCAATCACCACCACCGTGGCGCCCTTGGTGAGGAACGCGTGCGCGATGCCTGCACCCATCCGGCCACCGCCCAGGACTCCAACGACGTGGGGGATAGCGGGAACTGCTGTCATTTTTCGGTCCTGTCTTGCGTGGGAGCGTCAGTATCTTGCGAAGCTTTCGCCGACTTTTTATCGTGGAAAGCCTGCATTCGATCGAATTTGGCCTGGGATTCGAACAGAATCCCCTGGGCAAGGGTGTCGATCAGTGGGTGTGCTTCGGCTGGAGCGTGGAACACCGACTTGGTAATGCGGACCGCAAGGGGGTCCTGGCGGCCGATCCTGTCAGCCAGATTGTGCGCGGCCTCCATGAGCTCAGGGGCCTCGTGAATCTCGGTGATCAAACTGATCCGCAACGCTTCCTCGGCCCGCAACACGGTACCGGCCAGGAGGATTTCCTTGGCTTTTGGTTCGCCCACAAGCTCCTTGAGCCGGCAACTGGCGCCGGCCGCAGCAAGGATTCCCAGGCCTGTTTCGGGGTTGCCAATCCGCACACTTGGGGTCCCGATGCGGAAATCTGCCGCGTAGGCAAGCTCCGCACCGCCGCCTAGGCAATAGCCGTCCAAAGCTGCGATGACGGGCATCGGCAGCTTGGCGATGCGGACAAAGATTGTGGAATTGATTCCCCGCAGTGCGTCATCCCGCCGGCGTTCCCGGAGTTGTCCAATGTCAGCACCGGACGCGAACACGCCCTCGGCGCCAGTAAGGATCAGGACCTTGGGGTTGCGCTCCAGTTCGGCACACACCAGATGGAGTTCATCTACCATCTCCTGGTCTATCGCATTGCGTACTTCGGGACGGTTGAGAAGAACAGTGAGCCTGTCGTCACGGTCCTCGAGGAGAAGGGTGCTGAAGTCTTCCTGGTTCAGTGCCATTTACACGCCTTCCAGCAGCATTGCCGTGCCCTGGCCCACGCCGATGCACATCGTGGCAAGGCCAAGCTTCGGTCCATTGTTGCTGGCAAGCTCCCGCTCCATGCGGCCCAGGAGGGTAATGGCCAGACGTGACCCGCTGGAACCCAGCGGGTGCCCCAAACTGATGGCACCGCCGTCGTTATTGACGATTCCCGGGTCCAGCCCCAGGCGCCGCATGCTGGCAAGGGACTGGGTGGCAAAAGCTTCGTTGAGTTCCACTGCGCCGAGCTGGTCCACGGTAAGGCCAGTGCGGGCAAGGACCTTCTGCGTTGCCGGGACAGGACCGATGCCCATGATTTCCGGCTCACAGCCCGCCGAAGCGCCATCGATGATGCGGGCGCGAGGCGTCAGGCCGAACTTCTTGATGGCTGCCTCGGAGGCAACGATGATCGCGGAGGCTCCATCGTTCAGGCTGGAGGAGTTGCCCGCAGTGACGACGGAGCCACCGGGAACTACTGGCCGGAGCCCAGCCAGGACATCCATGGTGGTGCCTTCGCGGGGACCCTCATCAGTGTCCACCACGGTCTCGGACTTGCGGGTCTTGACGGTGACCGGAACAATCTCGTCCTTGAACCGGCCGCCTGCAATGGCTGCCAGCGCGAGCTCGTGCGAGCGGACAGCGAAAGCGTCTGCATCCTCGCGGGAGATGTTGTCCACGCGGCCCACTTCCTCGGCCGTTTCAGGCATGGAGTAGGTCATCTTGCCGTCCCGGGAGAGCTCGCCCTTGGTGAAGAGCGGGTTGACGAAGCGCCAGCCGATGGACGTATCGAAGATCTGGCCCGGCTTGGCGAATGCAGTGGTCGGCTTCTCCTGGACCCAGGGTGCCCGGCTCATGGATTCGACGCCACCGGCCACTACGATGTCCGCGGCGCCGGACTTGATCATCTGGCTCGCCATGATGATGGCGCTCAGGCCGGAGGCACAGAGCCTGTTAACGGTGATGCCCGGAATGTGGAGGGGAAGTCCTGCGAGGATGGTCGCCATGCGGGCCACGTTGCGGTTCTCCTCGCCAGCGCCGTTGGCGTTGCCGAGGATTACCTCATCAATGGAGTCAGGATCGACGCCGGCACGCGCCACTGCCTCACGGACCACCAGCGCGGCGAGGTCGTCAGGACGGACTGAGGACAATGCCCCGCCGTAACGACCAACCGGCGTCCGTGCGCCGCCAACAAGAAAAGCCTCGACCATGAGAACATCCTTCGCGAAGTGAGTGGGGGTCAGAAGCCAATTACTGACCGTTCGTTCTATAAAGATTACACGGGGGTGGCGCACGGTCAATGTAATATCGCGTCACCGCCGCTGGGGCTCCCATGCTGTGCGGACATCCAGGCACTCAAGGCTCCATCTCCTGACCGGGCTGGATTAGGGCAAGACGCTGGCGGCAGCCGAGCGTACGGCCTCGGATAAGGAGGTTGCCTGCCGTCCAATCAGCCTGCGAAGGTCACCGCCGGTAACCAAGAGATCTCCGCGCGCGATGCCCAGGTCGGAATCGGCAAGGATATGCGCGAAAGATTCCGGTACGCCCACACCAGTCAGCAGGCCAATGTAGTCGTCGGCAGGAAGATTCTTGTAGGTAATCGTCTGACCCGAGACCGCGGTGATCTCGGCTGCCAAGTCGTTCATGGTGAACGCTTCATCTCCACCAAGTTCATATACCTTGCCCGCCTGGTTTTCTGCCAACAGGACGGCAGCGGCAGCGTTTGCGTAGTCGGCGCGGGAGGCAGCGCTGACCTTGCCATTTCCAGCGCTGCCCGCCAACGCCCCCTGGGCCAGCGTTACCGACAATTGGCCGGTGTAGTTCTCCAGGTACCAGCTATTCCGTAGGAGTGCGAAGGGGACTCCGGATTCCACGAGGATTGACTCTGTAGCTTGGTGTTCTGCGGCGAGCTTCATGCCAGTTGTGTCGGCGTTCGCGATGCTGGTGTAGGCAAGCAGCTCCACGCCCTCGTCCCCGGCCGCTTCGATAACAGTGCGGTGTTGCTCCACACGCTGGCCGACCTCACTGCTGGAGATCAGCAATATTCTGCTGGCCCCTTTCAACGCTCCAGCGACAGAGGCGGCGTCTTCGTAGTCCAATGATGTGACCTTGACTCCGAGACCGGCGAGATCTGCCAGCTTCCCAATGGAGCGGCCCGCGGCGACGATGCCCCCGGCGGGAACACCGCGGTCCAATAGGGCCTCGATGACGAGGCGACCCAGCTGGCCCGTTGCGCCAGTTATAACGATGCTCATGCGGTCGTTCCTTTCACGGATTCTTGTGGATATTCTGCCCCCAGCGGACTAAGGTCTGGCGGAGCGGGGCCGTGAGCTGGCTGTGCTGTTGATTCGGCTCGTCACTTGGGTTTCGACAAGGCCGAAGAAACAACAGCCAGTGCGGGGCGCTGTCTGCGGCAAAAGCTTCGGTTCTATCACCACGTGACCGGGAGCGTGCGTGTGGCGTAAAGCAGGTCATCTTTGAGCCACTCAAGGTCATCAATGTCCTCTGCGAGTCGAAGACCAGGGTAGCGATTGAAGAGCTTGCTCACGAGAATGCTGACTTCAAGGCGCGCGAGGTGCTGCCCTGGGCACTGGTGCATACCGTAGCCAAACGCAACATGCGGTATGGGCTTGCGTCGGAGATCGAGTTCCGGATGGTCGCCCACCAGTTCCGGATCCCAGTTGGCCGCCAGGAGTGAAACTTGCACGCGTTCACCAGCTTTCAATGACTTCTCGCCAATCTCGAGGTCCTCCGTAATGTATCGCCATTGCGCGGCCGGGGCAGGGGAGAGATAGCGAATGAGCTCGTCGATGTTCGCTTCGGATATCCCGCCTGCTTCCTGCATGATGGCCCGTTGCTCTGCGTTTCGCAGCAGCGTCAAGATGACGAGAGTGCTGAACCTCGCAGTCGTATCGAGGGACGCGGTGATGATGCTAAAGACGAGGCCGCCAGACTCCTCGTCACTAAGAACGTCGGTGTGATCGTGGACCAGCGCGCTTAGAAGGTCGTTGCCTGGATTTTCCCGAGCCTTAGTCACCTTCTCGGCGGTATACGCCTTCAACTCGCTTATGGCGGTCTGAACTTCCCCGGCACTGACTGTCTGGTCTGACTGTTTCCGCGTCCAGTGGTCAATCTTGCTGGCTTCTTCGTACGGTATCCCGAGTAGGTGCGAAACCATCAGAGCCGGAAGCTGGGACGTGTACTCCGCAACGAGATCTATTGGACTGGGTTGTGTTGCAAGTCGGTCCAGCAGTTCGTCGACGATACGCTCAAGCTCGGGCCTCAATTCCTGTACCCGCCTCGGGTTGAGGTGCCTTACGAGCACGGACTTAGCCCGCCTATGCTCCTCGCCTTCTCCGACGAGAAGCATGCCTGGCATTTTTAGCGACTCTTCTTCCGCATGGACGACGATACCCAACCGCGTTCCCGGAGCTCGCAGTACTTCGCGTACTTCCGCATATCGCGTGATAGCCTTCGCATCTTGGACGCCGGAGCCACCGACCATCGGGTCGATGAAGTCGAAAGATGGCCACTCTCCGCTCCGACGAGCCTCGGCGAGCTTGGATGACGGTGCCACTCGGTCGACGGGGTCGCGTTCAATCGGTAGCCGCGGTGGAAACTGTGCTCCCTGACGGGATGCCTTAGTCGCGTTCTTCATGCGCTTCCTTTTCTGGTGGTCTCGATCCCGAAGCACTGAATTGTTGCAGCACTTCGATCGCACTGCACTGTGCCATCGCGATTCTATTCGACCAACCGACCGATTGTCTACGCGAGTGAGCCGATGAAGCTACCCGACGGTTGTTTGATTAAGAATTGGATGCTAACCTGCACGGAGCTTGGTAGGACACAACAGCAAAGGAGCTGCAATGTCACTCAACTGTTATTTCCGCGGCGGCACTGCCTCGTGGCGGCGGCGTCGCATACTGCGGCGAAGAGGCCTACCTTGGCCTATGGCTGGAGCCATGTCAACCGATCACTTGGTTGCTTTCGGAGGGGTGGCGTGATGCACGACGGCGAAACACTCCTGTCAGTGCGCGGTGTATCGAAGATGTATCCGGGCACCCGCGCACTCGACGGTGTCAACCTCGATGTACGCGGAGGGGAGATTCACGCCTTGGTCGGGGGCAACGGATGCGGCAAGTCGACACTCATCAAGATTCTCAGCGGCGTCGTCCAGGCTGACGCGGGTGAGGTGCACATTGCAGGTCACACCATGGAAGCGGCCCGAATGCACCCCCGGTTCGCTCACGACCTCGGCATTAGAGTCGTCCACCAAGACCTTGCAGTGTTTCCGGACCTCAGCGTCGCCGAGAATCTGCGACTCGGCACAGATTACCCGGCAACAGGGTTCGGTCAGGTTCGTTGGCGCGAACTGCATCAGGGCGCTCGCGATGCAATAAGGAAGCTGGACATCGCTGCTCGTCCCACTGACCTTATTCGCGACCTTCCCGTTGCTGTCCGAGCGCAGATCGCGGCGGCACGGGCGATGCGCGGCATGGATGGTCGCCACGGAATCATCATCCTCGATGAACCCACTGCTTCACTGCCCAGGCACGAGGTACACGTCCTCTTCAAAGCAGTGAGACGAATGGCCACAGAGGGTCATGCGGTAGTTTTCGTGAGCCACCGACTGGACGAGGTTCTCGAACTCACGCAGCGCGTCACCGTAATGCGCGATGGAAGGGTTGTCAGCGAACATGCAACTGCCAGCCTCACCGAGCAAGACCTCATCGGGTCAATTCTTGGTGAGCGGTCGACGATGGATCGAACCGAACGGCAGGTAGCCGCAGACCGCCTCGAAATCCACCACCCCGGGCGCGCTCCCGGACCTCTTGTTCTGAAGGTTGCCGATCTCGACGCCGGCCCACTGCGGAACGTAGACCTTGAACTGCGCCCGGGGGAGGTTGTAGGGGTGGCCGGCCTGCTCGGATCCGGCCGGACGGAGCTCTTACGTGCTCTGTACGGGGACCTGCGGCTGGCATCTGGTCGAGTTGAGTTGAACGGACGAAACGTTGCTTTCCGCAACCCGGGTCAGGCGATCGCTGCTGGCGTGATCATGGTCCCGGAGGATCGTGTCAACGGTGGCATATTTCCGAACCTCACCGTCGATGAAAACATGTCGGTGAGCGTACTCGGCAAATATTGGCGTGGCGGTTGGTTCCGTCGAGCCGCGATCGAACGTGACGCCGGCGTCCTCCGAAAGCGATTCAGGGTGAAGACGCCATCCGGGGACGTAGCGATCCGGTCACTGTCTGGAGGGAATCAGCAAAAGATTGTGATGGGTCGGTGGCTTCGCCTCAGCCCAAGCCTGCTACTTCTTGACGAGCCGACCCAGGGTGTCGACGTCGGAGCGAGAGCGGACATCTATTCGGCAGTCCGTGAGGTGGTCGCTGCCGGCGGCGCGGCGCTGATCGTCACATCTGACTTGGAGGAACTCGCACAGGTCGTTGATCGGGCGATCGTGCTGCATGAGGGCCGGATTGTCGCCGAGGTACGGGCGCCTGAGCTGAGTGCGCAGGGGCTGAACGAAGTGATCTACCAACGGGGAGAGGAATCCAGTGTTGTTGTCTGAAGAGGTTGAAGCAAGAAAAGATCCCAAGGACCGGGCCCGACGGAGCCCCGTCAACCTTGCTGAAAGATACGGCCTGGGTGGGCTGCTCGTTCTGATGATACTGGTGTTCGGGTTGGTAGCTCCAACCTCGAGGCTTTTCTTCTCGGCACCCAACATCCAGAATATTCTCGCCAACCAATCAGTGGCAGGTCTCATCGCCCTGGCCATGGTCATCACGCTCGTTGCGGGATACTTCGACATCTCCGTCGCTGCCATTGCGGGGATTTCCAGCGTGACGATGGCCTCCCTACTCGCCTCCAATCAGGTACCCCTCTGGATGGCAATGCTGGTGTCCGTACTCTTTGCTCTGGTTGCTGGCGTGATAAACGCCGCGCTCATCACGGCATTGGATCTGGATCCGTTCATCGTGACTCTCGGGACGTACGTTCTGATTAACGGGATTCTGCTCGCTTTCACGGGAGGCAGGGTGGTTCAGGGTGTCCCCGCGGAGATCGGAACCTGGGGTGCTGGACAGTGGCTCGGGATCGCCCGCCCCTTCTGGCTGCTTCTACTTGCCGCAACGATCGTCTGGTACTTGCTGAATCAGACCCCGTTTGGCCGAAGGCTCGCCGCCATCGGCTCCAACAGGAGTGCCGCGGGGCTCGCGGGTATCGGCGTCAAACGGCATGTCTTCATCGCCTACATGCTAGGTGCCCTGGTGGCTGGTTTCGCTGGAGTCTTACTCACTGTGAGATCGGGTTCTGCCGATGCCGCTTCAGCACCCAGCTTTCTATTCCCTGCCCTCGCTGCTGTATTCCTCGGCCAGACCACCATCAAGCCCGGATATCCGAACGTCGTCGGTACGATGATCGGCGTCTTTTTCGTCGCCATCGCAGTCAACGGCTTCACGCTCCTCGGCGCCCAGAACTGGATCACTCAGGTATTCAATGGCGGCGTTCTCGTACTTGCTGTCGTTTTCTCGAAAGTCATGGTGAGGGTACGCGATAGAAACGCAAAGAAGGGAAACGGAGAGGCTACCTGATCCCGATGGCGGGCTCTTAAGGCTGAGGCTGTAGCGATGCCCTGACTGAATTCCAACGGCGGCTCACGATGGAATGTCCAAAAAGTCACTAGGAAGAGAACAGATTGGAAGCACAATGCGATTCACAAGGACACGAACAGAAGTCGTTTGCTCATCTCGGGAGGTAGATTCGGGGTGGGATAACGCATCGGGATTCGCGAGAGAGGCCTATCCGAGACAGCTAGTTGTCTCCCCCTGGGTAGGAATGCACTATGCAGATGAATACTGTTCGAAGCGCAGCCCGAATGACCACGTTGTAGCCCAACCACCCACCCCTGCACGATGAGGTGACACGGTCAAGCCGTCCTGGCTATTCGATACCCGGGCACCGGACATTCGCCAAGGAAGCGCTCCGTCCCTTCAGCGGCACGATACCGCAGCCGGGCTCGTGCGGACCGGGTCCGGGCGGGTGCCGGGAGCGAGCGGCATCCGCAGCCGCCGTTCGGATATCAGCACGTAAATTGTGAAAATGCGCAAAACCAGGGCGTCGAGCCCTCGGCTCCCGGAGTCACCGGACAGCTGTTCATGTCTTACTGAAGTGCACGAGGAGTAAACGGTGGACCTTCACCTGCAACCGGATTGGCAACGCACTGTCGGGCAGCGTGTAGAAATTTGGAAGGGCGGTAAATTGGTCCGTAAAGGCACGGTCGAGGCCGTCATGCCGGACGATTCGTTTCTTTGGATTTCTACAGAAGGCGCCTCACTGAGGCAGATGGTGTTCCGTCTTGACGGATACGAGGTTTTCTCGAACTGCCTGCTCCCGCGTGCCCCTGCCAGCGACAACGAAAATTTCGGGAGTGAGATCCCGTCTGCAGCCGCGATGCCACGAAGGTCGTAGGTAACTACCGGAGGCAACGATCTTCGGGGTCAACCGTGATCATGATGCGGCGGCTGAGCTCGTTAAGGCGCTTCAGTTGGGCCTTAGTGAGCGGGTCGAATACGAGCCGGCGTACTTCTTCAACATGTCCGGGCGCTGTTTCAACCACCTTTTCCCACCCTTCGTCAGTGAGGGAAGCCAGAGTGGAACGTCCGTCGGTGGGGTCAGCTGTTCGTGTAACCCAGCCCCGCTTTTCGAGTCGTCCAACGACTTGGGAGAGGCGGGGCAGGCCAGATTCGGCCATGACAGCCAGGCTACCCATCCTAAGTGTGCGCCCCGGCGATTCGGAGAGGGTGGACATGACGATGTAGTCGAAATGACTGATGCCGGCTTGGTGCTGCAGCTGGGCATCCAGTGCTCCGGGAAGCCGCAGAAGGACGCTGGCGAAAGCAAACCATGTGGCGCGTTCCTCCTCATTCAGCCAGCGGGGCGCGGACGGTGGACTGCCCCCTGCTCCGGGATCGGGCACTTTAGTATTGGCTGACGTTTCCATAGCCCGATTGTACCAACCCATCGGTTCAGCCTTGAACTAAAAGAATTGAAATCTACTTGCATCTTGAAGCAAGTCTGCTTACAGTTTACTTCAATCGTGAAGAGAATTGACCAAGTGTCGGAAGGTCACGCCGCCGGCATCCACGCAGCAAAGGATACCCATCGTGAACATCACCCTCTGGATTATCGCTTCCCTCCTGGCCCTGGCCTTCCTTGCCGCCGGTGGCATGAAAATTTTCCAGCCACGGGAAAAGCTGGCCGCCTCTGGCATGGGTTGGACCGAGGACTCAAAATCCGTCACGATCAAGGCCATCGGGCTCGCCGAAATTCTGGGGGCCGTGGGCCTGATACTTCCCGCGGCCACCGGTATCGCAGGTTACTTGGTTCCCTTGGCTGCGACGGGGTTGGCCATCGTGATGGTCGGCGCAGTAACCACCCACCTCAAACGGAGCGAGAAGTCGATGGCACTCGTCAATGTTGTCCTCGCCGTTCTTGCCCTGGTTGTGGCCGTTGGACGCTTTGGTGCCGGGGCCTTCTAGCACCACCACCCCCGGCAGTACCGGGCCGCCTCTCCGCCAGCGCCCTCCCGCCCCAGCAGCGGATCCGTGAAGGAAACCCTTGTCATGACCAACACCACTGACCTGTTCAATCCGGCCGTTCCGGCCGGTGCTTACGATGACCTGCTCAAACGTGTCCTGCCCTTGGCGAAGGCGCAGAAATCGTGGCAGCCCGACGACGGGCCGCTCCCGTCGCTGTTCGTCAGTCACGGCGCCCCTCCCACCCTGGACGACCCGGAATGGCTCAACGACCTCTTCACCTGGTCCCAGAGTATGCCCAAGCCCCGCGCGATCGTCATCGTCTCCGCACACTGGGAAAACGCGCCCATGGCCATCACCGGTGCCGCGGCCGGGACGCCCCTGTATTACGACTTCGGCGGTTTTCACCCCCGCTACTACACGTTGAAGTACGCCACCCCGGACGCAACCGCGCTGGCCCGGCGTATTTCTGCAACACTGTCCGACAGGACCACCATCCATCACTACGCCAACCGCGGACTGGACCACGGAGCGTTTGTTCCGCTTATGGCCATGTACCCGGCCGCAGACGTTCCGGTCGTGCAGCTCAGCATGCCCAGCCTTGCCCCCGAAGCCCTCCTCAAGCTCGGCCAGCGACTCAAACATCTTCGCGAAGAGGGTGTCCTGATCATAGGGTCCGGTTTCATGACCCATAGCTTCGAGGCTATGCGTCGGCCCGCCCTCGTCGGGTATATGGAGGCGTTCGACGAGTGGGCCAACAACGCCCTCACGAGCGGGGACGTTGACGCGCTTACCGATTACGCGACCAAAGGTCCCGGTGCACGCATCGCGCACCCGACCGCGGACCATTTCGTCCCACTGCTCCTGACGCTCGGAGCCGCTACCGACCCAAAAAGCGTCACCACCACCATCGACCGCATGCGCTTCGGCAACTCCATACGCTCGCTCCAAGTCGCATGAACCGGAGCTTCAAACCTTTTGACCAGGGCCGGGCGCTGCCTAACCCGTCCCCGACAGCCATCACAACCAGACACTCAAAGAGTGCGGATACCAAGAGGAGATCGTCATGACCCGCATCAGCATTCTCGGAACCGGCAACATGGGCAAGGCCATCGCGGCCATCGCCGAAAAGGGTGGCAACACCGTCCAAGCCCTCAACAGCAAGGACACAGATCAGCCCGTCACCGGCGACATCGTCATCCTCGCCGTGCCCTATCCCGCGATCAATGAAGTCCTTGCACTGCGCGCCGGACAGCTCTCCGGCCGCACCGTCGTCGACATTACCAACCCGGTGAACTTCGAGACCTTCGACTCCCTCACCGTCCCGGCAGACTCCTCCGCAGCTGCGGAACTAGCCGCAGCACTCCCGCAGTCCAGGGTCCTGAAGGCCTTCAACACCATCTTGGCCCCCACCCTCGCCATGGGCAGGGTCGGGGACCAGCTCACCACCGTGCTCATAGCAGGCGACGATGCCGACGCCAAGACTGCACTCACCGACGTCGTCACCGCCGGCGGCCTCCGTAGCATAGACGCAGGTTCCTTGCGCCGCGCCCGCGAACTTGAAGCACTTGGCTTCCTGCAGATCACCCTGGCCGTTTCCGAACAGGTCGGCTGGACCGGCGGCTTTGCTGTTGTCAAGTAGCACCCAGTGTTCCCGAATTGGCCTCACTGGAGTAGGACACAGGTACGGCCACCGAGCGGAGGTAAGAGAGGCAAACATGCCACCGACCTTGGACCCGCAGAGGGCGTCCATAGCTGCAACAGCAGGTTCCGGCACCTCAGTGCCGTATCGGGGCACCCTGAAGCAACGCCTGGAGCGGCGAATACCGCCGACCGTAGAGATCAAATCGTGAATTCGAAACCAGGCGCTCTCCGGCGAATTGACGATTGGACTTCCGTTAACGGCGCCGCAGCTGAAATCCTCCTAAAGGGTCGAACGATGGCGCGCGGCGTCATCGACCGTGTCACAAGCGATGGCGCCATTGCGTGGGTTTACGACGACACGGGGAGACGGAGACTGTATGAACGGTGCGAGTCTTTCGAAATATGGGTAACTCCTGAAGATGTTGGCCTGAACTACAAAGTGAATCAGGCGCTCATGTACCTGCCGGCACCCTACTGAATCCGGACAGACGAACGGCCTCCGAAGTGGAGGCTTATGCCTTTCGGCGCTGTTCCACGAGGTCGGCCGCCCACGGCCGGATGCCGTGGTGCAAGACCATCCCTTGCGGCAACCCCTGAATAGTAGCCGTGGAACCGGAAATGTCGATGGTGATGCGACTGCCGGCCATTGGTGCATTGGTGATATGCAGTCCACCGTAGGATTCCGGGAGCACAGGATCCATCCAAAGACTGCCGCGGGCGACGTCGGCGTAGTAACCCATGAGGCTTTTCACCAAGAGGATCGGGGTTGTGGCGGCCCAGGCCTGCGGCGAGCACGCGGTGGGATAGGGTACGGGTTCGTCAAGGACCTCTCGGCTGAAGCCGCAGAACAATTCCGGAAGTCTTCCCTCTGAGTATTGTGCTGCCTCCAGCAGCGCTGTGGAGATGCGCTGCGCCTGTTCCACAAAGCCATAGCGGAGAAGACCGGCCGCGATGATCGCATTGTCGTGGGGCCAGACCGACCCGTTGTGGTAGCTTGCGGGGTTATAGGCCCCCATGTCGGTTGCCAGGGTACGCACCCCCCAGCCACTGAACATTTCGGGGGACATTAGACGTTCCGCTACTAGTGGTGCCTTATCTTTGTCGACGATGCCGAACCAAAGGCATTGCCCCATGTTGGACGCGCATGCATCGACCGGCCGCTTTCGGCCGTCCAGTGCGATGGCATAGTAACCGCGATCGGGCAGCCAGAACTGTTCGTTAAACTGCCGCTTCAGCCGCGCCGCCCGCTCTCGATACTCTTCGGCCAGTGCCATGTCACCGGCGTCGTAGGCGATCATGGAGCGACTCAGATATGCGCTATAGACGTAAGCCTGCACCTCGCACAGCGCGATAGGTGGCTCGGCCAGACTGCCGTCAGCGAAGTTGATACCGTCCCAGGAGTCCTTCCATCCTTGGTTGATGAGTCCCCGGTCATTGAGCCGCGAATACTCGACGAAACCGTCACCGTCTTTGTCGCCGTAGTCGCGGATCCAGTCCAGTGCCCGGTCCGCATGTGGCAGGAGTGCGGAAATGGTCTCCGCGGCAAAACCCCAGCGGCCCACTTCCCCCAGCACGGTCACGAAGAGCGGGGTGGCGTCCACGCTGCCGTAGTAGGCGGATTTCCCACCCAGAGCCAGTCCGCTGGAGACATCGAGCCTGACCTCGTGCAGGATCTTGCCGGGTTCTTCCTCGCTTATTGGGTCCACGACGCGACCTTGACGGTCGGCCAGCGTCTGGATGGTGCCAAGGGCCAAGGACGGATCCACGGGCAGTGCCATAAGGGAGGCCAAAAGTGCGTCCCGTCCGAACAGCGCCATGAACCAGGGGGCGCCTGCAGCTACCACGTTCCGATCAGGGTGGTCAGGGTCCTCAATGCGAAGTGCGCCCAGATCGTCGTAGCTGCGCCGCAGGGTCCGTTCGATGGAGCTGTTGCCCATGTGCAGCACGGGAATCTTGGATACCCACTCATGTCGGCGCACGTCTTGCGGAGACATTTCGCCCTCATGCGGACGAACGAACGGTGCCATCGGGCCCGTCCCGTCGGAGGTAGGCACCACGCTCACGGTCGTGCTCCATTCCCCATGCGGCGGGACAACAGAATGATAGCTAAGGCCTTCAGGTGCCACGTCGGCTCCAATGGCCGACACTACGACGCCCTTCCTCACGTCCTGCCAGAGGGCCTGGATCGTCAGCGATTCGGGATCTGCTTCGCGGGATTCGCTCCAGCGGCGCTGGGTTTTGGCCTCCTTTACCTCGAAAAGGTCCGCGAAGTCCGCTTCGACCCAGAGGGAAACCACGCAATCAACACTGATGTTTCCGTAGTTTCGGACAGTTATCTGCTCCAGAATCCCGACACCTACCTCGCGAAGCCGTTCAACGATCAGCGGGCTGTCAGAGTACCCGTCCGATCGGACTACGCGACCGACAAACAGGGCCCGGTATGGCTCAGTCGTATTCGCGGCCAGTGGCTCCAATGGTTGACTGTTCACGGTCAGGTTCCAGCGGGACAGGATGCGGGTGTCCTCGAAGAAAACCCCGTGCGGGTAATCCGGATGGATGTCCCCGTTCGCCGTGGAGATACAGAAAGACGAGCCCTCCACCAAGGTGACTGTCCCGGGCCCTAGGGGCCCAGCAACGGTGTCCACATTCCATCCAGTCATCCCAAGCTCCTAAAGGATTGACTTAACGGCTCACCACGGACCTGCACAAGGTACCGCGTCAACGTGACTTTGCCGCCGTCGATTGTCCAATCGACGCTACGCCTGTGTGTTCATTGATGCCAGCACCACTCAGCCAGCTTTCGCCCCATATTTCAACGCTTGCCATGACTGCCGTGGGTCTGCTGGTCCTGCGCCGTGAGAGCCGCCGAGGAGGTTCAAGAAGGAGCGTGCCGGCGCGGGTGGGGACCTTGGCCGTTGTCCTCGCGAGCCGGAGCGTAGGGCGGGTGACTCTTCATGCCCACAGCCTTTTTGGCGCACCTCGAACGAAGGCTGCGGCGACGCGGCGAAAGGTCATGTCGCTCGTGCTTAGGTACAGCATGAATGTCTGAAGGAGGAAAGTGATGAAGTCTAGTTGCCCAGTGTGTTGCGGTTGGATCGCCGCCAGCCTGCCCTTGTCCGTGATTCCTGAGGCCGTTCGCCGGGCAGTTCGGCATGTCTCGCGCTGCCCAGCAAACGGGCAAATAAGAAAGTGTGCACGATGTGCACACCTTTCGCCTCGGACTGCTCCGTACAACCGCCGGACTGGCCCGGATTCCGCATGTTTCCGCCACTTCCCAGTATCCACAAGGCCAAGAATCGCGTTCGAGTCCCACCTCGGGCACGGCATAACCCCTCGTCAGAGGGGTTTTTGCTTTTAAGTGTGTACAAATGTTGACAAGTCCCTCTGATTGGGATGCCCGGCTCGTGCCTGGCCGCCGGGTGCGGCCTGTTCGGTTGTGTGGGGGAGCGGGTTCAGTGCCCTGGCTGGTGGGCGTTCCGCTGGATCTCAGATGGTGTCACGCGGATTCCTTCTTCGGTTCTGTTCGGTAGGTCCGTGGTGGCCTACACCTGTTCATGGGGTCGGGGATTTGGCACGACATGACTTCGAGAGATTTCCGTCTCGTCACGGCACGGAAGAGCCGCTTTGTCCGGCCAAAGGGGGTGTGCACAATGTGCACACTTAAGTCTGCTTTGTTGGTGACCACGTTTTGCTCGCTTTTTTGCTGTCACGTGTTCATTCCGCGTGCCGTCATCGGCGTCATGACTGGTCGCCAAAAACCCACGTGCTGTAGCGGCACTTCGTCTCATCTTTTGTTAGAAGCTGCATTCCAACGACGATGGGCGGAAAGGCTTTAGCTAGCCTGAGTCGCGGCCGACTGGCCAGCACAGGGTCTACGACCTCGGGGGTGAACCGTCAGACATCTGCGACATACGCCCTAGTCTGATGCCGTATCGGATGGCATCTGACGTCAGGATTGGGTGTGCCTTGCCCGGACGGGGCTGCCTAAACACTGACCATTCCAACGATAGGGACAGTGCTTACCAGCAGACGTCCTCGTTAATCGTGCCATACGGTATTTCTTGGCTGAGGCTGATCTCGAACTGGGCCGGGCTGATTCGGGTGACGGGAACGCCTTGGCGAAGTTGCTTTGCCGTTCCCACTAAGCTCTCGACCGCGCCGTCGAGCTGGCGTTCCATTTCGGCGCGGCGGCGGATACTGAGTGTGATCGATGGGGGAGACGCGGTGGTCATCGGGGTCACGTGCATAACGAGGGAAGGATCCGGTGGTCGGTGGGACAACTCCTAAGGGAGGCTTGGCTGGTTACGAACGGATGGCGTTGGCTGCCTGACGGATCCGAACGCGGGGACGTTCACACAAGGCCGTCAGCATGGGGAGCGCCTCAGCTGGACTGCTCAAGTTCTACGACAGGATTCGGCCAGGAATCGACTGGACCAGATCACGTAGCCGATGTGGCAGCCAGTAGCACGAGGAGTTTCTGGGCGTGGCAGGCTGGGGTTCCGAGGCCCGCTTCGAGACTGATGTCCGCCATTGACGCGTATATAGCCTTCCGCTGTTCGTGAAGTTTCAGCCACTGTTCGGCCACCTTGCCCTTTAGTAGAGGGCGGTCGGGATTTCTGAGCAGGCGTGGAAGCACCGCCACCGGTTCGGCGGTCAGAGCCACTATAGGGCAGTAATTTCCTTATTGATTGCTGCATTCTCGCGGCCGTTGGAACCAAGCGAACACAGTGCGCCGACCACTGCCACAACTCCATGCGTCGCCAGAAACGTGCGAAGCACCAAGTTCTCCCCACGTGGGTGGCGCTGACCGGGTGGATCAGCTCGGAAATAATGAAAACCAGGGAGGGCGGGCGAAGTTCTAGGGTGACCTTGACGGTAAATTCCCGGGCGAGTTGAGATCGCCCGGGAATTTCTGGAGTTCGGAACGGTGGTGCCCGTCGTCCCACCGGTTCTCTCGAAAATCGAAGAAACGCCAGCGTCGAGGTCGTGCCAATTGAATAGGACGGCAACGACTACGTCCTTCTCGGACGGTCTGCACCTGCTATCCCCCTACGCGCTCCAGCTTCGCTGCACGCTGGGCCGCCACCGAGTCGAAGAACGGCCCGGTTTCTGTCCACAGGTCCATCCTTCCGGCACCAACTTTTCGTCCCCATTCGCGGAGGAAGCCCTTGTCATGCCTGTCCAGAGAGCGTTCGCTGAGGATGGCGTCGGCTTCCCATCCTTCGCGGATAAGTTCAAGGAGTTGGGCACGAACGTCCTCGTAGGCAGGATCACTGCCCAAGTCGTTGAGTTCGCTCGGGTCCTTCCGCACATCAAACAGTTGGACCGAAAGAGACCCGTGGTAATAGACGCATTTGTAGTCCCCTTTCCTCACCATGCGGATAGCGGAGGTGCTTCCATCGACCAACTGCGAGAAAACAGGGCGCTCAGTCCAGTCGCTGTCTGTCGGATCTCCAGCCAGTAGGGGCGCGAGATTATCGCCGTCCACGTTGGGGAGCTGCGGCGCGTCGGCAAGGGCGACCAAGGTGGGCGCGATATCCGTGAGGCTGACCGGCAAGTCCATCCGGAGACCTTCTGCAACGTAACGGCGCGATCCCTGACTGATTTGATTCCATATCATCGGTACCCGTGAGGAGGGTTCGTAAAACGAACGCTTCCAGAAAAGGCCATGGTCCCCTGCCATTTCACCGTGGTCGCTCACGTAGACGAAAATAGTGTCGCCAGGAAGTTCGGCAGCGACAGCAGCTATGCGGCCAATGTTCTTGTCGAGATGATTGATGAGGCCAGCGTAATTGGCCCGGACCATCCTCACCTGCTCCGGTGTAACCTCATTCAGCCCGTGCTTGCGCCATTGATCCTCAACCCACGGATGTGGCCGATCATCGACGGCGACAACTTCGTCGAAGGCATCCACGGCCGCCAACGCCTTCTCAAATTCCTCGGGCGGGCATGTGAAGGGTGCATGCGGTGAGTAGAGGCCCACTGTGATCAGTAGAGAATCCTGCACTCCGGCACGGACACGCTCCAGGACGAAGTCCTCGTAGCCTCGGATTACAGCGTCGTCAAAGTCGATCACTGGACTATGACCAGGACCTGCAAGGTCGATCGAGTCTTTCACCGGGCCCGGGGTACGGGCGAGATGGGCATAGTCGGTTTTGGGACCGCCCGGATAACTCGGGGTAATGTCTCCCACCAAACGATGCTGGAAGCCGTGCCTTTGGTCCGGGCCGACAAAGTGCATCCTGCCGCACAGGACCGTGTCATATCCGCCAAGCCCCAGAGCGTGCGCAAAGGTTGGAATCCCTGAAGGCAGAATATCCTCGTTGCCGAAAACACCAACTTGGTGAGGCTCCCTGCCAGCCATCATGGACATTCGTGACGGCACGCAAAGCGGCGAAGAACAGTACGCCTGCTCGAAAGTGACGCCCCTTTGGGCCAGGCGATCAAGGTTAGGGGTGTCTACCAGTTTACTGCCGGCCCTCCCTAACCAATCGCCTCTGTGCTGATCCGAAACAACCAAAACAATGTTGGGCTTATCCATGAAGGCCTACATCCTCTTTTGAGATTGGAACTTCCCGCGCACGCAGGAACCTGTGACGGCCCGCTTAACGGGCTCTCTGCTGAACTCAACTCTCCTCGCATTGAAGTATTTGAAAAAGCCGGATTCTAAATAGTATTTATGCAAATTTCCGATGGTTCGCAGGGCAGAGGTGAACCGTGGGATTTCCAATGGGGGCTGTGCGGCCGGGCATGAGGCTTCAGCCCCTTCCGTCGCCCCTTATGGTCGAGGGCATCCTTGGTGACCAGACCACTCCTCCTCGTGACTCCTGAGTCACGCCGCATGGCACTCCTTGATCGACACGGATGGTGTACTGGCCATAATCGCGTTCTATGACGAGGATCCCCTGCTTCCGTTCCAAAGCCGCGGGTATCAGCAGGCCGACCGCGTGGCTAAGTTTTTCATCTTTGCTTCTGGGCTCCTCCACAACGCTGACCTCAAGGGAAGGAGGAAACGGCCAGGTCGGGAAACGCTCGCCGCCCATAATGGTCAAGGCTGCGGTGACGATCGAAAAAAGCGGATCGTGGGACACGAGTCCTCCTAATATGCATGCGTCGTCCTCTAACCCAAGGGCAGGAAGAGGACAGCGTAGATGCCAAGCCCCGATAAGACGACGACGACTGTGGCGAGGGCCGCTGTGGATGCAAGGTCGGAGGCCATAATTTCGTTTCTAATACCGTGGATCGCCCGGTGGTACCGGCGTCTGCGGGTGAAGTTGATGGACAAGGCGCCAAGAATGGCTACGGCGACGAGGACTCCGATAAACCAGCCGTGATGGGGAATCCAGCGCAGGAAGACGGCAGCCGCGACGACCAGAGATAGGGTGGTGCGCCCCCAGGCGAGGTCCGTGCGTTCAGGCTGGAGGCCGGCATCGCCATGCCTTGGGGGGTCCTTTGATGGCTGTTTCATCATGTGGGGTGAGCAATAACGAAAACGACCATGGCGGCGGCAACCAGGCTACCGCCCGCGGCCAGGATGGGCGCGATCCAGGGTAGCGGCAGAGGGATGCTATGGCGCATTGAACGTTCCACAGCAAGCCATCGAAAGAAGGATCCACTGCCAAGGGCGAGAGCTAAAAACAGTAAGAGAACTGAAATGGTTTTCCGTAGCTCCGGGCCGAAAAAGTCTGCCATGAAGGCTTCGACCGCGACGCCGGCAGCAAGTAAAGCCAAGGAGGTACGGATCCATGCCAGGAAAGTTCGTTCGTTTGCGAGGGTGAATCGGGGATCCGGTTCTTCGCCGCCGCGCAGGAGGCGGACCGACAGCGGCATCCGGCTGCCGCTGTCATCTGGCCTGGTGTTTGACATGTAGGTTTCTTTCTAACCAGGCCACCGGATTGGGGCCCGGCGGTTTTGGCAATTGGGGGGAGTGTGCGGAGTCGCAAGGTCGCCGAAGGAAAGGCACGCGGTACCGAACGTGACAGCCCTAGCGCGGGATTTCCTCCTAGAAGTAGCCGTGGCAAGGGCCGGAATCGCAGGTGATGCACGGTGCCTCTGCGCGGGTAGCCGTCGGCTTGCTTCGCGGCGGCCATCAGCTCGTCGACGCGAAGCTGATAGGAAACAAGCCCAATAAGTACCTTGACGTTCCATAGCAGTCACCTTTGCTCTGGGAGTTCAGCGAACAGTACGTGAGCAGGGGCGGCCAGGCTCGTAAGTGCCTGGGCCACGACGTCGGTGACTGGGGCGGCGATGTCGACGACGACGCCGGCCTCGTCGGTGTCGAGTGGTTCGAGCGTGGCGAGTTGGGAGTCGAGCAGGGCGGGGGGCATGAAGTGTGCGGACCTGCCTGCCACCCGCTGTGCGAGAACGTCCTTGCCCCCGTTCAAGTGAAGGAAAATCGTGTCCGGTGCCTGGGCGCGGATTGCGTCGCGGTAGACACGCCGCAGCGCCGAGCAGGCCAGAACCAGGCCGCCTTCCCCGGCAGCAGCCAGCTCCCGCCCGACGATTGCCAACCAGGGCCAGCGGTCCTCGTCCGTCAGGGGTGTGCCGGCTGCCATCTTGGCCACGTTCTCCACGGGATGCAAGGAGTCGCCGTCCAGGAAGGGCACGCCCAGTTTCCGCGCCACGACGTCGCCGATGGTGGTCTTGCCGCAGCCGGAAACGCCCATCACGACGATCCGGAGCTTAGGCTGGCCTGTGTTGGGTTGGGAAGTGTTCACCAGTCATGGACCGTTCCGTCGATGAGGCGGTTGTAGGGCAGGTAGGCCTGCTGGTAGGGGTAGGCCGCGGCGGCTTCCTCGTTGAACTCCACACCGATGCCGGGCTCGTCCCCGGGGTGCAGGTAGCCGTCCTTGAACGTCATGGACTGCTGGAAGACCTCGTTGGTCTTGTCCGAGTGCTGCATGTATTCCTGGATGCCGTAGTTGTGGATCGCCAGGCCAACATGCAGCTGGGCGGCGAAGCCCACCGGGGAGATGTCCGTGGGGCCGTGGAAGCCGGACTTGATCTGGTACTGCGCGGCGAAGTCCATGACCTTCTTCAACGGGCTGATGCCACCGAAGTGGGTGGAGGCTGCGCGGACGTAGTCGATCAATTGCTCCTTGATGAGGGTCTGGTAGTCCCACACGGTGTTGAAGATTTCGCCGATGGCCAGCGGTGTGGTGGTGTGCTGGCGCACTAGGCGCAGGCCTTCCTGGTTCTCGGCCGGTGTGCAGTCCTCCAACCAGAACAAGTCATACGGTTCCAGCGCCTTGCCAAGCTTGGCTGCCTGAATGGGGGTCATGCGGTGGTGGCCGTCGTGCAGGAGCGGGATTTCCGGGCCGAACTCATTGCGCACGGCTTCGAAGACGGTGGGGAGGTGGCGCAGGTAGGCGCGGGTGTCCCAGTCTTCCTCCACGGGGAAGGCACCCCGCCCGGCAGGCTCGTAATCGTAGCGCTCCCCGGAGGCCTGGGCCTGTGCGGCAACACCGTAGACGGCCTTGATTCCGGGAACGGCGGTCTGGATGCGGATGGACTTGTAGCCCAGTTCCAGGTGCTCGCGGACGGAGTCGAACAGGGACGGAAGATCGGCCCCCGAGGCGTGGCCGTAGGCACGCAGCCCGTTGCGGGACGCCCCGCCTAGCAGCTGGTAGACCGGCATGCCGGCCACCTTGCCCTTGATGTCCCACAGCGCCATATCTACCGCGGCGATAGCGGCCATGGTCACGGGTCCGCGGCGCCAGTAGGAGCTGCGGTACAGGAACTGCCAGGTGTCCTCGATCCGGTGCGGGTCCTTGCCGATCAACAGCTGCGCCACATGCTCCTTGAGGTACGCGGCAACGGCGAGCTCACGGCCGTTTAGAGTCGCGTCACCGATGCCGGTAACCCCATCCTCGGTGGTAATCCGGAGCGTCACAAAGTTTCGGGACGGGCTGGTGACAAAGACGTCGGCGGCGATGATTTTCATGGAGAAGTGGTTCCTTCCGGAGCTAGAGGCAGTTTCAGTGCTGTATCGGGGCGGCCGTGGCCGCAGCGTTTGGGGTGAAAAATCCTGGCAGGCGCCGAACAAGCGCAACGATCTGCGGGTCCTCGGCAAGGCCGGCGCTGACCAGGCGGAGCAGGGCTTCCACTCTGTCCTCGCCCTTGAGGGCGTTTGCCGCCTGTATTTCCAAGCGCAGCGGGTCTTGGAAGTCTTTGGTTGTGGCGATGTAATCGATCCAGGCGGCAATCATCAGGGCGCTGCCGGCGCCGCTGCGGCCCGCGGCCCGTTCCGCCATTAGGACGGGCACGGCGCGCATACGCAGCTTGGTGGTCCCGTCAGCTGCGATCTGCATCAGCCGGTGGGCGATGCGGGCGTTACTGAACCGGTCCAGCAGGGCCTGCCGGTACTGCGGGATATCCAGCTCTTCAGCGGTCAAGTGGCGGGCGGCCTCGTCCCAGAAGTCCTCCACGGCCTTCCGGCACGTCGGATCGGCCAAAGCCTCGGCCACCGTGGCGTGGCCACGGAGCTGCCCGGCGTACGCCAGGATCGAGTGCGAACCGTTAAGCAGCCACAGCTTGCGGTGCTCATACGGCTCAATGTCATCCACGAGCACGGCGCCTGCGTCCTCCCAGCGCGGCCTGCCGGCCGGGAAATCACCGCTGAGCACCCAGTTCCGGAACGGTTCGGCCACCACCGGCGAGCTGTCGCGGTAGCCGCATTGTTCGGCGACTTCCGCGATATCCGCCTCCGTGGTGCGGGGGGTAATGCGGTCCACAGAGGTGCTGACAAAGCTGACGTTCGTATCGATCCATTCCACCAGTCCTTGGCCCCAGGCGCCCGCCAGGCCCAGGACCGCGCGACGGGCCACCTCGCCGTTGGCCGAAAGATTGTCGCAGCTGACGACGGCGATGGGTCCCGTGCCGCTGTCGCGGCGCCGCGCGAGGGCAAGCACCAGGCGCCCCAAAGGCGTGCCGGGCGCCCCTGTTCCGCCGGACGCGGCTGCCGACAGCGTGTGGAGGTCATCCGCGACACCCGGGCCGCCGGGGTCGAACGTTCCGTCCGCGGCCAGCCCGTATGCGGCCTCGGTGATGGTCAGGGTGATGATTGCCGTTTCCTTGGCAGCAACGAGGTCGCAGAGGCGGCTGACGTTGGCGCCGTCCACCGCCTCGACGATGCTGCCGATGACTTCGAAGCTGTCCCCGCCTGCTGAGCGTTCCACCAAGGTGTACAGGCAGTCCTGGGCGGACAGTGCCTCTGCGGCATCGGGGCGGCGCCCGGTGAACGCCGCGATGCCCCACTGCGCCGCATCACCGGCGTGCTGGGTGTACCAGGCCTGGTGCGAGCGGTGGAACGCACCCAAGCCGAGGTGCACAATCCGCACCGGCGCGTTGGGTAGCGGCTTCAGGCCCCGGTGCAGGACAGGAACAGAGTTCAGTGTAGGGACGGGGTGGTCTGCCGACTGGGTCGTCTTCACAGCTTGAACACCCGCCGCGGCGCCGCGTCGATGATGTCGACGATCAGGTCGTGCGCCCGTTCTTCGGTGATCCGGTGTTCGGCCACGAGCCGTGCCAGGAATGATGCCTCGATCCGGCGGGCCGTGTCGTGGCGGGCCGGGATGGAGCAGAAGGCCCGGGTGTCGTCGATGAAGCCTGAGGAGCGCGAGAAGCCAGCCGTCTCGGTGACCGCCGACCGGAACCGCAGCATCGCGTCCGGGGCGTCCAGGAACCACCACGGCGCCCCCAGGTACACCGACGGGTAGAACCCGGCCAGCGGCGCCAGTTCCCGGGAGAACACCGTCTCGTCCAGGGTGAACAGAACCAGGTGAAAATCCTTGGCCGTGCCGAAATCCTGCAGCAGCGGGCGGACGGCCTCGGTGTAGTTGACGGCTACCGGAATGTCATGGCCAGTGTCCGCACCGAAGGCCTCGAAGGTGGGCACATGGTGGTTGCGGAATGAGCCCGGGTGGATGGTCATGACCAGGCCGTCCTCCACCGACATCCTGGCCATCTGGTACAGCATGTGTGCCTCGAAGGCATCCCGGTCCGCAGTACTGGCCTGGCCGGCGCGGCCGAGCTCGAAAAGCCGCTCCGCCTCGCCGTCGTCCAGTTTCAATGTGGCGGGCGTGAACACGCCGTGGTCAGCGGACACAGCGCCGCGCTCCACGAAGTGCCGCCGCCGCGCTTCGAGTGCCTGGATGTACCCGGCGTAACCGGTGGCACCGTCCCCGGCCGCACTGATGAGGCGCTCCACGTTGTCCCGCCAGGCCGGATGCGCCATGTTCAGGTATTGGTCCGGCCGGAACGTGGGCAGCACCCTGCCCGCAAAGGCAGGATCCGCCTGAAGGGCTGCGTGGCTGTCGAGGGAATCCAGCGGGTCATCCGTGGTGGCCAACACCTCGATGTTGAATTCCTTGAACAACTCGCGCGGGCGGAAACCTGGCTCGGACAGTTTGGCCTGAAGTGCGTCGTAGAGCCGGTCAGCGTTCTCCGCGGACGGCTCCTCCAGAAGGCCGAACACGTGCGCGAACTCCTGCCGGATCCAGTACCCCGACGCGGTCCCTTCAAAAGCGCGCCATGCCTCGCAAAAATGCCGCCACACCTGCCTCGAATCCGCCGGCTGGCTGCCCAGGCCCAGCTGGTCCATGGGCACGCCGCCGGCGTGGATCAGCCGGGTGACGTAGTGGTCCGGGGTGACCAGCAGCGCTGCCGGGTCAGGAAAGGGCGTGTTTTGTTCGATTACTGCCGCGTCCACGTGTCCGTGCGGGGAAATGATCGGCAGGCCTTCCACTTTCGCGAAGAGCGAGCGGGCAATCTCCCTGACCCCGGGATCGGCAGGCAGCAGTCGCTCCGGGTGGAACGCTATTAGCGATGGCATGGTCTGTCACTTTCAGATTTAGGGGTGTTAGGTGGCGTTGTCATTCGGGAACCAAAAGTAGGGACACTCACATAGAGGTAAATCTGCCGTTGGATCCACGCATGACGAACTCTGTTTCCACGGTGATGACTGTGTCCAGGGCACTCGCGCCGTGGACGATGTCCAGCAGCAGTGCTGTCGCTTGCGCTGCGCAAGCTTCCGAGGAGCAACGGATGGTACTAAGTGGCGGAGAGGTGAACTCGGCGGCGAGGATGTCGTCGGAACCGATGATGCTTACGTGATCGGGTATACCGAGACCCGCCGCGTGGAGTTCCTGCATGAGTCCGATGGCGAGCAGGTCGCTATCGGCCACAACCGCTGTCGCTCCGCAAGCACGTACGCTGCGTGCCGCCTCCCTGCCGCCGTCAGTACTGTCTTTGGTGGCGTACACCTTGTGGAGCCTAAGTCCAAGCCAGGTGCTGGCTGCGCTTGCGCTCTCCCAGCGGCGCCGGGACATCCACGAGTCACCGGGGGCTGCCACAAAAGCGATTTCACGGTGGCCAGACGCCGCAAGACTCCGAAAGGCTTGGTTAAGTCCGTTGCTTATGTCGGGCAGCACACTCGGGACACCCTGCACCTCCCGGTTCACGAGCACAACCGGCTTTGCATCAGCTAGGTCACGGATGGTGTCGTCATCCATATCAGGGCTTACCAGCAAGAGACCGTCCACTGTTTCCATCAGACGAGGGCCAGTACCACTTCTTGTCCAGGCCCCACCGGAGGACACATGGAGCGATAAGGCATAGTCCCGGCTGGCGGCGACCTGTTGGGCCGTGCAGATAACGTCATAGAATGCCGGATTTTGTGTCTTGGGGATTAACAGTCCGAGGGTGTTGGTGCGCCCTGTGGGCAAGGCCCTTGCGAAGGGGTTCGCAAGATACCCCAGCTCAGCAGCGGCTTCATCGATGCGTTTCTTCGTGCCTGCGTTCACCCTTCCGGGTGTGCTCAATGCCCGGGAGACTGTTGATGGGTGGACGCCTGCCATCCGTGCAACGTCGTAGATGGTTGCACGGGAATGCACTGATTTTGCCACAGCTCCAGCCTCCGTTCGTTGTGCCGCAGTGATAATGAGGGCAATGATGTTCGCTCAATTGTTGTAAGGTCGCCAAAGCGTCCCTTCGAGAAATGCCTCTTGTTGACTCTCCCGTGACAGCCCAGGAACTGGAAGAGTGCCTTTCATGTAGAAGGTATTTCGATTGGTGATAGTTCGAAGGGGCAGACTAAGTCCGGCCTCCGTCCACTTCCACAACAGCCCGGAAGACCCATTACCTTCAGTGCTCGTGCGCGGCTGTTTCATAGCCGGCGGTATATCCGTGCTCACGTATCGGGCTCAGGGTCGATTTGCCGTGAACCGTGCGTTCGGAGACATCCGTTCCATCTGACTGAATGCGTACCGGTGTCCATGACGTCCCTGTACAGCCCTGGCTAGGTCTTAGTCGGCTCGAGGTGGGACGGGACCGGAAGGCGCTTCGGTGCGGCCAGTTCGGGGAGACCATCGGTCGTTCGTGTCCGTGGTGGCGGCGTGGTGATGGGTCCATCCAAGAGCGGGTCCCGGGTGTCGTCCATCCACTCTGCCAACAGGGCGGAGTATCGGGAACGAATGCCTGCATATGTCGGGTCATCGACAAGGTTGGTCAGCTCGTCCGGGTCGATTTCGCGGTCGTAGAGCTCCTCTCGGGGGCGTGGGGCCAGGTGTGAATCGCCCATTCCGTGGCGCGTGGGGCTGCCTTCAAGATCGCCGGAGAGCTTCAGGAGTGGGTTCGGCTCGAAATTCCGGATATACGCATAGTTTTCCGACCTGACTGCCCGGATCGGGTCGTAATGGTCATGGTGGCTCTTGGATGTAAAGACAACGCGTTCGGATCCTGTGTCTAAGGGTTCCTGCATGGGACTCCTCAAAGAAATCCCCTCAAGGTTCTCGTCAGCGGAGGCGCCGGCCGCGTCAAGGAAGGTTGGCAGGATGTCGAGGTGGCTTACAATTTCCCGGCGGACTCCTGGCCGAACATCCCATGCAGTTGGTGGCCTGACGATGAGCGTGACACCCGTTCCGGCGTCATAAAGTGAGCTCTTGGCACGGGGGAACGGGGCTCCGTGATCGGTGGTGAAAACAATCATTGTTGTTCTCGGGTTCAGTTCCTCATTAATGGCTTTGAAGATCCGTCCCATTGCAGCGTCGAGTTGGCGGATTGAGCCGTGGAACGCTGCGATGTCGGCGCGGGTCGATTCGTTGTCCGGAAGGTAAGCCGGAACGTTCACCTGGCTGGGGTCGGCAGCAGCGTAATCTTCGGCCGGCCAGGGGCGGTGGACCTCCCAGATGCCCACGGTGAGGAATATCGGGGCCCTTTCGCCCTTCGCGGGCAGTCTTTGTAACCAGGCCGCGGCTGACTCCACGACCGTGTTGGCGCGCGGGAGATATCCGAGCCCGATAACGTCGTCGAAACCGATAAGACGGGCGTCGGCGTTTTCGTGCTGAAGTCCGATGAGCGTTGACTTGTATCCGCACTTTGCCAGATGTTCGGGTGCTGTGAGGACATTACCCCTGTAACGCCACGAGTTGTGGGCGAGACCCTGGACGCCGTGACGGTGGGGCGACAGTCCGGTGAACAGTGATCCGCGGGCAGGGGAACAGAGCGGGGCTGTGGAGTGGGCGTTCTCAAATACGACCGAACCCTTGGCGAAGGCCTCCAGGTTCGGGCTTGGTACGTCCGGCATGCCGTATATCGAGAGCCAGCGGCCCAAATCGTGGCAGTGGATGAGGACGATGTCCGGAGCTTCTGTTGTCATGGTTCTCTTTCTGAATATGGGGCGGGAGGCTCAGACAGTGGCTGCGGCAGCGAGTTCTCCAGCGAAATGACACGCCGCAATCTGGCCGTTCGAGGTCACCGCGAGTGGGGGAGGAGTCGTGGCGCAAATCTCTCGGTCTTTGTTGAACAACGGGCCTATCGGGCAGCGCGTTCTAAAAGGGCAACCGCTGGGCGGGTTTGCGGGACTGGGCATGTCGCCTGCAAGAACGATCCTCTCCCGCTTACGGGCGTCGACATCCGGCTCGGGTGTGGACGATAGCAAAGCAGCGGTATAGGGGTGTTGAGGAGCACCGTATACCTCTTCGGCAGTGCCCATTTCCACCACGCGGCCCAGATACATCACGGCGACGCGGTCACTGAGGTGGCGGACAACCGAAAGGTCGTGAGCGATGAATAGGTAGCCTAGGCCGAGATCGTCCCGCAGGTCCTCAAGGAGGTTAATGATCTGCGCCTGGATGGAAACGTCCAGCGCTGAGACCGGCTCATCACATATGAGCATCTTCGGATTTGCAGCGAGAGCGCGCGCGATTCCAACACGCTGACGCTGTCCACCCGAAAACGCGTAAGGGTACCTGTCGAGGTGGTCACCGTTAAGGCCAACCCGTTCAAGGAGTTCACGCGACCGGGTGCGGGCCGCGTGGCCTTTTACCCCCGCGACCGAGAGGGCCTCTTCGAGGGATTGGCCGATGGTGCGGCGGGGATTCAGGGACGCATAGGGGTCTTGGAAGACGTACTGGATTGTTGAGGTGACCGTTCGGAGGTCTTCCTTTCCCATGCGGGTGACGTCCCGGCCGGCGACGGTTATCCGGCCCTCACCAACCGGATTAATGCCCACGATCGTTCGGGAAAGTGTCGACTTGCCGCAGCCGGACTCGCCGACAACTCCCAGAGTTTCTCCCGCCCTCACTTCAAGGCTGATGCCGTTCACGGCCCAAATCGGGTGGCGAGGCTTGCCGACGTTTGTCCGAACGTTTTCCACCTGCAGAATCGGTTTCCCGGGTTCCTCTGGAGTGGTCCGGGTTCTCACCACCGGCATCGGAAGGGCCTCCACGTCCCCTCCGGAAGCGCTGACCCAACATGCAGCCCTCTGTGAAGGGGCCAGTACCTCAAGCGGTGGGCGGTCGGTCCGGCACTTTTCGACGGCGACCGGGCAACGAGGATGGAAACTGCAGCCGCCCGGAAGCCGGGCAGGGTCCGGTGGCGAGCCGGGAATGGCCGGTAGCGCATGTCCGGCCGGTGTATCAATGCGTGGAACGGCGCGCAGGAGGGCGTTGGTGTAGGGGTGCTGCGGATTGTTGAATACGGTTCGCACAGGGCCGGATTCAACGACGCGTCCCCCGTACATGACGATCATCTCGTCACAGAGTTCAGCGACGACGCCCATGTCGTGGGTAATCATGATGATCGCAACGCCGAGGTCCTTCCGGAGATCTACCAGAAGCTTGAGTATCTGTGCCTGGATGGTGACGTCGAGCGCTGTTGTCGGCTCGTCTGCGATGAGGAGTTCGGCCTCGTTGGCCAGGGCGATCGCGATGACAACGCGCTGGCGCATACCGCCGGAGAACTCGTGCGGGTACTGCTCAATGGTTCGTTCAACGTCGGGGATTCCCACCTTGTGGAGCAGTTCGAGGGCGCGTTGGCGTGCTTCGTGCTTCCGGGTGCCGTGGACAATGAGAGTCTCGGCAATCTGATCGCCGACACGCATCATGGGGTTTAGCGCAGCCTGCGGATCTTGGAAGACCATAGCGATCCGCTTGCCACGGACGTCGCGCATGGTCGCCTCCGTCTCGTTCAGGAGGTCGCGGCCATGGAGCATGATCTTTCCGCCATCCACCTGTCCGGGGGCGCGCAGCATGCGCATGATCGAGCGTGCCGTGACGCTCTTTCCGGACCCGGATTCGCCGACGACTCCGAGAATTCTTCCGGCACCGATTTCAAAGCTGATGTCGTTGACGGCGCGGACCACGCCGTGGCTTGTCGGGAAGCTGACCTGCAGTCCTTCGACGCGGAGTAACGGTTGATCTTCGCGGACGGAGGCGGAGTCCCTGGTGTCACTGGTCATGGTCACTTTCGGTTCACCGTTTCATTCAGGGCATCGGTCAGCAGGCTGAACGCGAATGCCAGGAGCAGGAGGATGATGATCGGCCCGAGGATGTAGGTGGGCGACTGGGTGATGTAGCGCATCCCCGTGTTGAGCAGTGCGCCGAGGGAGGGCTGTGGCGGCTGGATTCCTAGACCCACGATGGAGAGACTTGCTTCCAGAAAGACGGCGTGAACGATGAACACTGCGCCCTGCACAATGATGGCATCCACGGCGTTGGGCAGCAGGTGCCGGACCACGATCGTCGATCGGCTGATGCCCAGTGTCCTTGCGGCCGTGACGTACTCCCGCTGCTGTTGGGACAGCAGAGCCGCCCGTGCGAGGCGACCGAAGGTTGGAAGACCGATGACCACGATGGAGATGAGGAGGGCGGGAAACCCGGTGCCGAGAACCAGCACCACACAGATGCCAAGGACCAGGCCCGGGAAGCCGACAATGACGTCGAGGATGCGTTGGATCAAGGTGCCCGTAGTTTTGGATACGAATCCGATGAGGCCAAGCAGGGTTCCAACCGCCATGGTGATGGGAGCCGCAATATAGACCAAAGTAAGGTCGGTCCGAAGTCCGAACAAGCTGCGGACCAGGATGTCTCGTCCCAACTCGTCCGTGCCAAACAGGTGCTCAGGGGACATGGGGAGGAGTGCGTCACGGCCCTGCTGGTCGTAGCCTCCTGGAAAGACCGCTGGTGCGAGGAAAGCCGCTGTGGTCAGGACGACTATCACGGTGGCCGCGAAGATTCCCTTAGGCTGGCGGAATGCCTGGAGGTAGCGGGAGGCTGTCAGGTTGAAGCGGCGTGGTTCCCGTGCCATTTTTGTCTGCTTGCTGATGGTTGTCATGTCAGGCCCCCAGTCGAATGCGCGGGTCAAGCGCTGCGAGAACGATTTCGGATAGCAGTTGGATTACGACGGCGATGAACACAGCGGACATGATCAGCACCTGGATGACGAGGTAATCGCGGCTTTGCACCGAGGAGACCGCCAGGGATCCGAGGCCGTTGCGGGCGAAGATCGATTCAACAACGATCGCACCGGCAAGGAGTTCCCCGATCCTTAGGCCGATGACCACCACCGCATTGCCGAAGCTGTTGCGCAATACGTGCTTGTGCGTAATCCGAAACGGGGAGACGCCCTTGGCCGTGGCCAGGTCGACGAAATCCTCGCTCCTGATCTGCAGCATGCTCGTCTGAAGGAGGCGGGCGACCACGGCAGCTTGGGGAAGGGCCAGTGCAGTGGCTGGCAGGATCAGGAACTGGATTGAGATGCCCGGATCTTCGAAGAAGCCCATTTCACCGGACACCGGCAGCAGCGGGATGACTATACCGAGCAGCAGGATCAGGAGAAGGCCGGTGAGGAACGGAGGTACTGCAAGAAAAGTTGTATTAAAGACGTCGATTATGCTGCGCGCCCAACGTGAGCGGGGTGAGCCGCCCAGCATGCCCAGCCCCAGGCCCACAGCGATCATGATGAGCGCGGCTAGCGCGGCGAGTTCCAGCGTACTTTCAAGCCTGCCGGCGATGAGCTCGCCGACAGGGCGGTGGAGCACATAAGACTGGCCAAGGTCTCCCTTAAGAAGCCCTCCCATCCAGTCGAGATATTGCTGCCACAATGGCAGGTTCAGGCCTAGCTGTTGCCGTATAGCCTCAACGGTGGCGGGTGAAGGATCAGGGCCCGCGAGCACGACGGCCGGATCACCTGGTGCGAGCCTTGGCAGGATGAAGGCAACGATAGAGCTGACGACAAGGACGAAGAGCACGGAAGGAATCTTCCGGGTCAGGAATTGGAGCACGAAACTCTCAGTTCTCTCTGCAAGGACAAGGGGGCCTGAACTTGGAGCGCTGGCACCCGTGCCTTCGGCGACTTGGTGGGTGGGGCAGCCCAGGGCCAGCCCCACCCACAGGGATTTCTCCGGTTACTTGGAGAGGTAAGCTTCCGTCAGCACGACGGGGCCTCGGGGGGAAAGCTGTAAGCCGTGCAGGGCGGACGAGGCTACGACGGGAGATGGTGCCTGGATGATTGGGGCAGCCCATACCTGATCGAGCACATAGTCCGTCATCTTTTGCAGCGCGGCTTTCTTGTCTGACTCGCTTGTGGCAGTAAACATGGACTGCCTGCGCTTGTCGTACTCCGGAGAGACGAATTTGGAGGGGTTTGTCTTCCGCAGGACGGGGAGGGAATTCAGCAACGTCGCCGGTGACAGTCCGCCTTGCCCGTTGTTTTGGAGCCAAGCGGTTCCAAGGTCGGCAGCGATTTGCTGGGCCTGGAAGGTGGGCTGGTCGACGTTGTTCGCCTGAGGTGCGAGGCCGATTTCCGTGAGGTTGTTGGCGACAATCTCGAACATGGCTTTGACGACAGGGTTGCCGTGGAAGGTGATTGGTACAGTAGCGCCGGCCGCACCCGCTTCCTGGATCAGCTGTTTGGCCTTGTCCGGGTCGTACGAATAGTGGGTGACGTCGTCGCCATTGAGCCCCGGCGTTGCCGCTCCCCAGTACAAGTCCGACACATAGCCTGTCTTCGCCAGCACTTGGGAGTTGATGCGGTCCCGGTCGAGGGCATATGCCACGGCCTGACGCACTTTCGGGTTGTTGAATGGGGCCACTGAGGTGTTCATACCGAAGGTATAGAACGTCCCGCCGGAGCCTGTGACCTGGTACTGATTGTTGCCGTCGAAAGATTTGGCATCCGTGGCAGTGATACCCATGGCAATTTGTGCGCGTCCGCTTCTAAGCGCCGACAGCAGCGCGGTCGCATCCGTCGTGACAACATACTGGATGCTGTCGAGGTTAACTGCCTTCGCGTTCCAGTACCGCTCGTACTTTTTCAGGGTGAATGAGGCGCCGGGCTTCCAGTCAGTGAACATGAATGGCCCGGTACCCGTAACCCGGGTACCGTCCGCCAGGCCGGATGCAGTTTTTTCATCGATGATGGGGGTCTGGTTGAAGAAGTCAAAGAGGCTCGGCTGAGGACCGGTAAAAGAGATCTTCAGTTCGGTGGGGCTGACAACCGTCATGGCTTGGAAGGCCTTGGGAACGAAGGAGAGTTGGGAGCCGGACGTAGGTTTGGCCGCCTGCTCGAACGAGTATTTCACGTCGTCCGCGGTCATCTTGCGCCCTGTATGGAAGGTGACGTCGTCGCGCAGGGTGATGTCGATGGAAAGGTTGTCCTCAGAAACCTTCCAGCTGGAAGCGAGCAAGGGCTTTGGGTGATCTGGATCTTTAGGATCAACTGTCAAGAGCGATTCGAAAACGTTGTTAAACCAAGGGTAGTTCGTCTCCAGGGTCTGGAATACGCTTCCCGGGATAGCGTCGAGCGCTACTGCGAAGGTCACGCTGCCACCCTTAACGGGAGTGGAAGTCGCCGAACTGCCCAGATCCCGAGCTGACGAGCAGGCAGAGACCAACACAGTCAGGGCTATAGCCATAAAGGTGACAGTCGCCCGGCGTAACAGGCTTCCAGGCTTTCTGCCCTGCGGAAAAGGAAACATCCTGACTCCTCGTCATTGATGAGTGCTGAATTAGAATTGGTGGATCGATCTATCACAGGCTACTACCAGCGATATGGGAGTTGCAATACTTTTGTTGGATCGAACTAGCAAAATTGCGTTCATCTTGGATTAGGATGATCAAGGTAGACGGCTGATTGAAGCTTCCCGGTTTCTCTCATGCACGGAACCGGCCATGACAACCATTGGTCACGCGTTCAGTCTTCGGGAATGAGGAGATGCCATGCCCGCCACAAAGCGCGTCACACTGTTTGATGTCGCCAAGCACGCCGGAGTTTCCCGGGCTTCGGCCTCTTTGGTAGTGCGCGGCACAGGACGGCTAAGCCCGGAGACCCGGGAGCGTGTTCTGGCAGCCATGGGGGAGCTCGGTTATGTGTACCATCGCGGCGCGGCGAGTCTTCGTACGCAGCGTTCCTCGAGCGTGGGCGTGCTCATCACCGACATCGCCAATCCTTCCTTCGCAAACCTGACACAGGGACTCGAACAGGGGCTGGCCTCGGCAGGCTACTTCACCATGCTCAGTAACACTTTCGACGACCAAGACCGGGAGCTGCAGCTTGTCCGCTCTTTCCTCGAATATCCCGTTGATGCTCTGGTCTACGTCCCGGCCGCAGGAGAGTTGGCGGAGACTCGTAGGCTGCTCGCGTCCGCGCCAATTCCTGTGCTTGCAGTGACGCGCACCCCCTCCGAATCCGGTGCTTACGTGGGGCCGGATAACTTCCTTGGCGGCTGGAAAGCCGCCGAACACATGATCGTCCAACATGGCTGCACGAAGCTTGCGTTCCTTGGCGGTCCCTCCGAAGGGCCTGCGCGGCGCGACAGGCTGGACGGCGTGCGGGCAAGGATTGAAGAGACAACGGGTGTCAGCCTGGTGTTCGATCTTCACGGGCCTGTCACCCCTGATTCTGCCGAGCAGATGAGCGCCGCGGCGATAGCCACCCAGACCGAGTTTGACGGCCTGATCTGCCACAGCGATCTTGTGGCCTACGCTTTCCTGAGTGCTTGGCGAAAAACTGGTAAGGAGCCTCTGCCCGTTATTGGCTTCGACGACCTGCCGATCTCCAAACTGTTCGATCCTCCCGTGACCTCCATTACCGTGGGCCAGTTGGGAGCCAGGGCGGCGGAACGTGTACTCCAGATGATTGACGGGGGCGAGCCCTTCGCAGAGCTGATGCCGCCACACATCGAGCTGCGAGAGTCCTGCGGCTGTCACGCGGCCAACGGCGGCTGACACCGATTCGACCCTAACGGCCCGTGCCGGGCCTAGGTCTGGCGGCCAGAGGTGCTATTCCTCTCCGCCCTTCACCGACGGTGTTTTCGATGGTGCCGATGCCCTCAACGGTCATCCGGACCGCGTCGCCGGTTGCCAGGGGCGGCGGAGTCTGGGACCCGTTGCGCCCCCAGAGTTCTGCCAGGCAGCCGCTCCCGCAGGTGCCTGAGCCCAGCACATCGCCAGGACGCACCACGGAGTCCTGGGAGGCATAAGCCACGAGCTCGGCGAACGGCCAGCCCATGTTGGAGAGCAGGTCCTGTCCGATCTGCTTGCCGTTGACTTCGACGGACATGGCGATGGGCAGGAACCCCTCGGCGTCGTGCCGGTTCTCGAACTCGTCGGCGGTGACAATCCACGGCCCCAGAGTGTTGGCGAAGTCCTTGCCCTTGCACGGGCCCAGGCCGACCTTCATTTCCCGGCGCTGCAGGTCCCGGGCTGACCAATCGTTGAGGATGGTGTAGCCAAAGATGTGCCGGTGCGCCTCCTCCGCTGACAGGTTCCTGCCGTCGCTGCCGGGGACGCGTCCGACAACGGCAGCGACCTCCGTTTCAAAGTCCAGGTCGGTGCAGCCGGCGGGTATTCCGACGACCTCGCCAGTTCCGGTCACAGTATGCGGGTTGGTGAAGTAGAAGGTGGGTGCCTCGTACCATTCGGGCACCACTCCGGCGGCGCCATCGATGCTCTTCCGGACCCCTTCGACGTGTTCCTCGAACGCCACGAAGTCCCGCATGGTGGCGGGTTGCAGGGGTGCGAGCAGCTGCACGTCCGCCAGCGGCACCCCGGTGCCGGACCCGATGGTGCGCCGGGCAACGTCCAGCGCACCATCGAGTCCGGCGTCGAATAGCGTCTGCACGTCCTGGCCCTGGGGGAGGGCGAAACAGGTGTCGCCGTCAACAAAGCCGGACTGCGTGCCGCCGTCGTGATTCCAGCGTGCGATCTTGACCATGTGGTTCTTCTTCCTTACGCGTTGGGTCGGGTCGCCAGGTCGGCCGCAGCGGTGATGCCCAGTGCGCGTGCGTTGCCGCTCAAAACCCGGGCCTCGTCGTCGGACGGCAGCGCGGCAGCCTCCACCTCGTCCACGGGAAGGTCGGAACCCATGTCGAACGGGTAGTCAGAGCCGAGCAGCACGTGCCCGGGACCTGCGGCAGCCACTAGGGCCCGCAGTTCGGCCGGGCTGTGCACCAGGGAGTCGAAGTAGAGCTTGTGCAGGTAGGACGATGGCGGCTGGGCGCAGCCATGTGCCTCGGGCCGTACCTTCCAGGCGTGGTCCGAGCGGCCCAGCGTGGTCGGGAGGTAGCCGCCGCCGTGCGCGGCCAGGACTTTGAGGGCCGGGTGCCGGTCCAGGACGCCGCTGAAGATCAGGTGCGACAGGGCAACGGCGTTTTCCGCGGGCTGGGACACGGTGTTGGCCAGGTAGAAGCGGTCCAGCCGTTCATCCAACGAGCAGCCGAAGGGATGCAGGAACACCACCGCGCCGAGCTCTTCGGCGCGGGACCAGAACGGTTCCAGCCGGGGGTCCGAAAGCTCCACCGTGCTGCGGTCGGAATCGCCGGGAGTGGCGGCGTAGGAGCCGATCTCCACGCCAAGCAGTCCGCATTCCAGCACGGCGTGCTCCAACGTCTGCACCATCAGGTGTGGGTGTTGGAGCGGGACCACGCCCAGGCCGTTGAGCCGTTCCGGTGCGCGGTCCACGAACTCCCGTACTGCCTGGTTGGCCTGCCGCGCCACCTCGAGGGCGAGTTCTTCGGTGGCGAAGTAGTAGAAATGCGAGGGCGAGGGCGAGACCAGCTGCACGTCAACGCCCTGCGCGTCCATGTCTGCCAGCCGTCGATGCAGGTCCATCAGCTGCGGCCAGCGTTCCTTAATCATCTTTCCCGAGGCAGCCATGGACTCGGGCCCGTTGCGCCGCACCTCCAGGGACTGCAGCACGGCGAAGCCTTCGGGGTCCGCGTCGGCAACGAGCTGCTGCAGCGCCGGGAGCAGGATGTGCGCGTGGACATCCACTACGGGCGGCACATTGGTGTCAGTCATGTGTGGTCCTCGTTCTTAACTGCAGTAGGAATGTCGTGGTTATCGGACGGCGATTGGGTTGACCGGCGATCCGACGGCGCCGGTGATGGGCAGTGGTGCGGCGGTGAGGAGGAAGTCGTACCTGCCGTCTGCCCCGCATGCCTCGGCCAGTGCGTCCGGGTCCCACATTTCGCCGAGGAACAGGCCGAGGTTGGGGATGGCGATCTGGTGGAGGGGCTGGAAGGCGGCATCGAATTCGTTGGGCCGGACCTCGAATCCCCAGGTGTCGGTGGCGATGCCGGCGATTTCGCTGCGGTGCAGCCACGGCGCGGTGCTGAACGACAGTCCCGGGGCGGCTCCGCCGGCGTAGTCGCCCCATCCGTCGCGGCGGACCCGGCTGTATTGGCCGGTGCGGATCACCACGATGTCGCCGCGCCGCACTTCGGAACTCGGACCTTGGATCTCGATGGTCCGTTGCAGGTGTTCCGGGGTGATGGCGAACCCGTCGGGAAGTTCGCCGTCGTTCCTTCCCAGTTCGGGTCCGAGCGCCCGGCCGACGTCGAGCAGGACGCCGCGGGTGACGATTTTGGCAGCGGCGGTTTCGATGCCGGTGACCAGGTCGCCCTCGGAGGTGACCACGTCCCCGGCGGCGCGGCCGTTCCATGCCTTGCCCTGGTCGAAGATGTGGCCCAGGCCGTCCCACTGGGTGGAGCACTGCAGCGGCATGGCGATCACGTCGTCTGCGCCGCCGAAGCCGTGCGGGAAGCCCTGGTTGCCGCGTTCGGCATCGACGCCGGTGTCCGTCATGGTGTGGACGGGGTTGGTGCGGCGACGCCAGCCCTTCTGCGGGCCGTTGGTGTCGAACGGCTGGGATAGCGAGAACGCCTCGCCGGTCTTTACCAGTGCTGCGGCTTCGATGCGCTTGCCGGCGTCGATGAAGTTCAGGGTGCCTAGGACGTCGTCCTGGCCCCAGCGGCCCCAGTTGTTGTGGGCCTGCGCCATGGCCCGGATGCTGCCGAGCGGATCGTCACGCCGGATGACCGGGGAATCAGTTGATTCCCCGGTTCCGGTGATACGTGCTGTGTCCTGTGTGGTCACGACTTGCTGCTTTCGATGGTTTCGTCTTTGCAGTGGATGAGCTGGGTGCCCAGCCCGGTGATGGTGCCTTCCATCACGTCCCCGTCCTGGAGGAGCCGGCCCCAGTGCTGGCCGTTGCCGGCGGGGCTGCCCGTGAGCACCAGGTCGCCCGGGCGCAGCGGCATGATCTGGGAGGCTTCGCTGACCAGCTTGGCGACGCCGAAGATCATGTCCTGCGTGGATTCGTCCTGCATGGCTTTACCGTTCAGCTTCAGGATGACCTGGACGTCCTGCGGGTCGCCAAAGAACTTGGCGGGAACCAGCAGTGGGCCCGTAGGCAGGAAGCCCGGGGCGTTCTTGGCGCGGTACCAGTCCGAGCCGATTGCTGGCATGTCTTTACGGAAGACGTACTCGCGGGTGGTGATGTCGTTGACCATCGTGTAGCCGAAGACGTGCTCAAGCGCTTCTTCGGGGGTAACCCGGAACGCTGTCTTCCCGATCACTGCTGCCAGTTCCAGCTCCCAGTCGTGGCTGTTGGAGTAGGCCGGCAGGGTGAGGTCGTCGGTCGCGGATGCAATCGCGGTCGGCAGTCCGATGAAGAAGTACGGCGTGCCCTGGCCGGCGCGCTTGTCCATCATCGCGGCGGTTTTGACGCGGACTTCCTCCTCGACCTGGCCGGGCTCGCGGTGCGCGGCGGCGAGGTCGATGACGTGTTTGCGGTAGTTGGCGCCGGTCTGCAGGACCTGGGCCGGTTCCACAGGGGCGAGGATCTCGACGGCGGCACGAGGCAGGCCGGTATCCGCGTCTGCGGAGGCGGCGAGTGCGTCCAACTGGACTTCGGTGGTGTCCCAATGCTCGATCAGCGAATTGATGTCCCCGTCCAGCGGCAGGACCCGGTCATTGATCAGCAGGCCCGCGCGCGCCTTGCTGTCGCCCGGCTCCTGGAACCGGACCAGCGCATACGTTGCTTCAGCCATCACGCCTTAGCCCCGGCCCTGCTTGGCGTACGGGTTCAGCAGGGCTTCCTTCATTTCGGGGGAGGCGCCTTCTTCGGTGGCGGTGAAGCCTTCGGCCGGTGGGAAGGATTCGGTCATGGAGTGCGGCATGGCGCCGTTCTTGTAGAAGTTGTTGGAACCGAGCGAGGGCTTCCAGGTGTTGGCTTGCCAGTCCGGGACGTAGTTGCGGTAGCCGCCGGAGTTGAGCTCCACCCGCAGGCCGGAGGGGTCGCGGAAGTACAGGAAGTTCTGCTCGCCCACGCCGTGGATGGAGGGGCCGTATTCCATCGGGGTCCCGTTTTCCATCATGACGTCGGCGGTGCGGAGCAGGTCCTCGGTGGCATCAACCCAGAAGGCGATGTGGTTGACGCGGCCGGCGCGGCTGGATGTGTCCAGGACCACGCCAAGGTCATGCGACTTTTCATTGGTGGTCAGCACGGAGAAGACGGTGATGGGAGCCTCGTCCAGGTCCACGAAGGCCATGACGCGGAAACCGAGGGCCTCGTTGTACCACTTGGCGAAGCCGCGGACATCAGAGGATGCCACGGTGACGTGGTCCAGGAAGCGTGGTGCTGCGGCGTGGCTGCTGCGGCGCTCCGGCCGGTCCGGGTAGGTGGACTCGAAGCCGGGCTCCGCCACGAACTTTTCCACGTCGTAGAAGAGGCGCATGTGGTGGCCGTAGGGGCCGGTGAACTCGTAGGCCTTGCCGTAGCCGTGGCCGCCGGCGCTCCACGTGCCCTGCACACCGGTGGCTTCGATGCGCTCGGCAGCAGCTTCCAGGGCCGCCTGGGAGTTGGTGCGCCAGGCCATGCGGCCCAGGGACGCTTCCGGGCCCTCGGTGATCACGAGGCTGTAGCGGTAATAATCGCCCCAGCAGCGCAGGTAGACGTTGCCGTCCACGCGGTCAATGATGCGCATGCCGAACTTTTCCTCATAGAACTTGGCCGAGGCCTCGACGTCCGGGCTGGTGATCTCGAGGTGGGCAAGATGGGAGAGTGGAGTTTCCACGTGGTCACTTCCTTCTGGAGCAGAATTCGATCCCGGAGTGCCGGGGACATCACCACTATGGAGGCGTATTGGTATTTGTCATAGACCGATTTCCGAATGCCAAATATCGGCAAATTATATGGTTTGAAGTCGGTAGCATAGGTCACCATCATCTTGGGCTGTCTGTCCAACTTCACTTGATAGTAAAAGGAACCTCATGAATGACCTGCCGAAGGCTGCGCTGGCCAAAGATCCCACACCTGGGGCGCCCACCGAGAAAGATGCCAGAGGTGAAGCGGCCCAAATGTCCGGTTCCTGTTGCTCTGGTGGTGGCAGAGACCACCAGCTGGGGAGAGTGGAGATCGGCCTCGGAACCGGCGGACACCCATCTTCCGGTGTGATCCATGACGACGTGCTTATACCCGGGGGTGTTTTCTCGATGGGCGACGCCTTCAACGAAGGCTATGCCGCCAACGGCGAAACGCCGGTCCATGAGGTCAGCATTGACACTTTCCGCATGGACAGAACCGCCGTAACCAACGAGATGTACAGCAAGTTTGTGGATGCGACAGGCCACACGACGGAGGCTGAGCTCTACGGAAACTCCGCGGTGTTCCATTTGCTTCTTGCGGCACCTCCCCAGCATGTTTTGGGACAGGCCTCCGGAGCGCCTTGGTGGCTTAGCGTGCAGGGAGCTCATTGGCGAAACCCCGGAGGAGCCAACTCGCACTGGTCCGACTTTCCTGACCACCCCGTGGTGCACGTTTCCCACAGCGACGCCCTGGCCTATTGCGAGTGGGCGGGGCGCCGCCTGCCTACAGAAGCGGAATGGGAGTATGCCGCTCGCGGAGGGCTTTCGGGAATGCGCTATGCCTGGGGTGACGACCTCTATGGTCCCCAGGGTGAGCACCTCTGCAACATTTGGCAGGGTACTTTTCCAGAGGCCAATTCAGCTGATGACGGATATGTCGGGACAGCGCCCGTCCGGACCTTTCCACCTAATGGTTACGGGCTATACGAGGTGGCCGGCAATGTTTGGGAATGGTGCTCGGACTGGTACCTGCCCCGGTACTACCGCAACTCGCCCAGAGAGAATCCACAGGGGCCGACCATCGGAGCGGGGCGCGTCATGCGGGGCGGTTCATACCTCTGCCACCACTCCTACTGCAACCGCTACCGGGTTGCAGCGAGGACCTCGAACACCCCTGATTCATCAAGTGGAAACTGCGGGTTCCGCACCGTCGCGGAGATGAAACGGTCACCCCATCCAAGCTGATCGGTTTCAATTCCCAACATATACAGTTCCCTAATAGTTTGTATCTGAAGATGAGACTTTCTCAGATACATGAGGTGCATCACGCTAGTAGTTGAATCAACTCAGAACTGCATCCGGAACGCCTAGGGAATCAACGAGGACCCCTCCTTCACGCCCTGTCTTTTCTGGTGCTCGACGCATGAGAAAGGACTGACGGAATGGCCAAGCCTAGTTTCATCGTCATCCATACTGACCAGCACCGGGCTGACTGCTTGGGCATCGAAGGTAAGCGGCGGGTATTCACCCCGAACCTGGATTACCTTGCCGTCAGCGGGGCCAGGTTTTCAGCAGCCTATTCCACTTGTCCCGTATGTATCCCGCAACGCCTGACGTTCCTGACGGGTCAGCTTGCCTCCACTCACGGCGTTCAAGGCAACATTGGAATTCCGTACTTGCCGATGCAGAACTCTCTGCCTCACGTCTTGCGCAACGGCGGCTATCAGACGGCGCTCGTGGGGCGGACCTTTCATACTGTTCCTTCAGATGATCCGAATGGGTTCGAGTACTACGTCCCCGGTGACCCGAGTTCGGAGTTGAAGGAAACTAAGGACCACTTTTTCCAGTTTCTTCGGAAGAATGCCCCCGGCCATGCAGGCGGCTACTACGGCAATGGGACGGGCAATAATTCCCTCATCGCGGCGCCTTTCCACATGGACAACGCGTTCCATCACACCCAGTGGACCACCGAGGAGGCTCTGAAATTCCTGGGCGCCCGGGATGCAGGGCGTCCCTTCTTCCTTTCTGTCGGCTACTACGCGCCGCACGGTCCGCTCAATCCTCCTGAAGAGTTCTTCAACCGGTACTACAACAGCAGCGACGTCGATCAGCCAGCCGTTGGCGACTGGGACATCCCGCCGGTCGCGAACTGGAATCCTGACAGGACCGGCTACGTCAAGCTTGACGGGGAGCTTCTCAAATCCGTTCAGGCAGGCTACTACGGCAACATCACTTTCGCCGACTTCCAGATCGGGCGTATTCTGTCCGCCGCGGCCCGCCTCCCCAATACCTATATCATCTTTACGTCAGACCATGGCGAGAACCTGGGTGATCATTACCTGTACCACAAGTCACGGCCATACCAAGGGGCGGCTCACATCCCGTTCCTGATTTCGGGCCCGGCCATCTCTCCACTTCAAGTTCGGGATGAACCAATCGGGTGGCACGACATTCTGCCCACCGTGCTTGAGCTGGCTGGATTGCCGTGCCCCGAAGGCGTAGACGGGGAGAGCATCGTCTCGCTGGTGAGTGGAAGCGGCGAGAACGCCTGGAGGGAGTATCTCCATAGTGAGAATTCCCTCAGGGGAGCGCACGCTGGTATGTACCCCGCACTTCCTGGCCAGCAGGTAGAGGGCAATTTGGTCTACGAACCCAGTTGGCATTCCTTGACGGACGGTAAGTGGAAGTACATCTGGTTCGACAGTTCGGGTGCGGAACAGCTCTTCAATTTGGCCGACGATCCTGATGAACTCGTTGACCTTGCAGCCAAGGACGGATACTCCGAAAACCTGATCGCCTGGCGGCGTCTACTGGCAAAGACACTGGAGGGACGCCCGGAAGGCTTCACTGCAAATGGGGAAGACCTCATTGCCGGGCGGCCCCATGCACAGCTATCGGAATCTGCCGAAAAACTGATGCAGGAACGCATCAGCCAGGGCTTCGATATCGCATACAAGCACTACAACAAGCCCCGCCGCCCTTAAGACGGCCAGCAGAACACACCTGCGCGCCGCCCCACGAGTGCGCTCGCCTTCAACTTAGTACCAGCGTGAGGATGAACATGAGCCCAACACAAAACAGCCCCTATCCTGTCCGAGGCTATGAGGGATTTGACGGAGTCGTCAATGAGCGCGCCTCGGAATCAATCCCCTCGTGGCCCAAGCAGCGCCGCGCCAAGCCAGATGCGCCGAATGTCATCTTGATGCTTCTGGATGATATGGGCTTTAGCGACATCTCGCCTTTTGGCGCGGAAATCGATACCCCGACCCTGGCGGAGATAGCGGCGGAGGGCTATCGGTTGAACAACTATCAGACTCCGCCGATGTGCGCTCCAGCGAGGGCCGCGATCCTGACGGGACTGAATCCCCACCGCGCCGGATTTGCCTTCGTGCCGCACATGGATCCGGGATTTCCAAATACCGCAATGGAGTTGCCGGAAGACGCACCCACGCTGGCGGAAAACTTCCGCGCCGGCGGATATGCGACGTTCATGGTGGGCAAATGGCACCTGACGGTCGAATCCAGAATGCACGACGGGGCGCCCAAAGACAGCTGGCCCATCCAGCGGGGCTTCGACCGGTACTACGGGTGCATGGATGGCTTCACTTCTCTTTTCCACCCACACCGCTTGGTGCAGGACAACTCACAGGTGGTGGTGGATGACTACCCTGAGGACTTCTACCTCACAGATGACCTGACAGACCGCGCCCTCGGAATGCTCAAAGCATTGCGGGCGTCTGACCCGATTAAACCTTTCTTCCTCTACTTCTCGCACCAGGCAGTCCACGCGCCCCTTCAGGCTAAAGCCGCAGACATCGAGAAATACCGAGGCCGGTACGAGTCCGGCTGGGATCACATCCGATCCGAACGGTTCGCCCGCCAAATCAGCAGCGGATTGTTCCCCGAGGGTACTCGGTGTGCACCCCGCAATACAGAACCAGGCATGGAAGTTGTGCCCTGGGAGTCTCTGAGCCATGAACAAAAGGACCTGTTCGCACGGTACATGGAGGTATACGCCGCCATGATCGACAATGTGGACCAGAACCTCAAGAGGATAACGGACCACCTCAAGGAAACCGGCGAGTACGAGAATACAATCGTGGTTTTCACCTCCGACAACGGGGGAGCGGCCGGCGGAGGCATTGGTGGCACCCGCAGCTACTTCAGTGGATTCGGTGCCCGCAATCCGGCAATGCCGCCGGAATGGACAAACGATGTTCCCCGGGACCCCGAGCTCATCGGCGGCCCGCAGGCATACGTGCACTACCCCCACGGCTGGGCTTATGCCTCCAATACCCCCTTCCGACTGTATAAATCGCATACTTACGCGGGTGGAGTCCGTGTCCCGATGCTGCTGTCATGGCCGGCCGGGCTTCCGCGAACAGCAAGCGATGACGGCCTTCGCACGCAGTACGCATATGCGACAGACCTGGGAGCAACATTGATGAAGCTCGCAGGGATAGAACCACTGACCGATTGCAAGGGACGCCCGGCCCTTGAAACCGACGGACTCTCCTTTGCTGAATGGTTGCGGAACCCGGTCCTGCCCACGCGCCACACGGAACAATATGTTGAGTTGGGCGGACGCAGATCCTTCATGGACGGACGATGGAAAGCAATTGAACCGCACCCCAACGGAGCCGTCGGGGGAGAGGACGCATGGGAGCTTTACGATGTCGAGGCGGATCCAACCGAACTCCACGACTTGGCGTCTGACTACCCGGAGCGGGTGCGTCAATTGGCCGAGGGCTGGAAAGCTGCCGCCTGGTATAACCAAGTATTTCCGCTCAACGATGACCACTCAATGATGCGTAACCGTCCCTCCACCGAGCTTTTTTTCGAAGAACCGGTGACACTCTACCCCGGCACGCCAACGCTGGAACGCTACCGCTCCAACAAGCTCATTCGGATGCGTTCCTTCAGCATCAATATCCGACTGGACCACCGTGATGGCAAAGAGGGCGTACTTGTTGCCCACGGCGACCAGGGTGGCGGCTACTGCCTGTACGTCGAAGCGGAGGCGCTGCACGTGTCGTACAACCAGTACGGCGAGATGAAGCGGACGTCTCTGGCGATTTCCGAGGGCCAGCAGGATATTCAGATGCAATTCCAGACGACACCGGACTTCAAGTGGGAGATCGACGTCAAGGTCGCGGGCCAACAGGTCCGACTCGGCCCGGTTCTCCAGCTCACCGGCGGTATGTGTCCCTTTACCGGCATTAGCGTCGGCCTTGACCGCGGCGGCCCCGTGGACTGGGAACTACACCAAAGGCACGGCTCATTCCCCTATAACGGGCTGCTCTCATCGGTCCGCTACACGCCGGGAGCCAAAGCGGCCTACAACCGGGAGCAAATCATCGACCTTGAGCAGGAACTTGCGAAAGTCTACGACTGAGCCCGTGGACGTGCTGTTCTAACCCTTCAGAAATAGAGAGACGTCATGGAAAAGCCCAACGTACTGTGGATCTCCACGCACGACATCAACCCTGACCTTGGTTGTTATGCGGGGGTGTGGCCTGGTGCCGAGTTCTCCATCACACCCAACCTTGACAGGCTGTCAAGTGAAGGAGCCCGCTTTGATCAGGCGTTTGCTGCCGCCCCTGTGTGCGCACCGGCCCGGTCCGCGATCATAACCGGCTGCTACCCGACATCCATTGGGACCATGCACATGCGTACAAGGGCAGTACCGCCACCGGAAGTGCGCCTGCTGCCGGAGTACTTCCGGCAAGCCGGGTACTACTGCACCAACAACTGGTACGCCGACTTCCAGGTGGACGTCCCCAACACAGTGTTTGACGATTGTTCCCCTACAGCCCACTGGCGGAACAGGCCGGAACCAGGGACACCGTTCTTTGCTGCCTTCCAAGGCATGACGACGCATGAGTCCCAAATTCACCTGGACGAGGAAGCCTTCGCCAGGGCCACCCCGAACGTTAGGGACGACCAGCGCCACCACCCGGTAGAAGCTCCGCTGCCCCCGTACTACCCGGACACGGAAGTGTTCCGCTCAGCGTGGTCCCGGTATTTGGACCTCATCACCGAGATGGACCACTGGGTCGGCGGCATCCTTGACCAATTGGAGGAAGACGGCCTCGCCGACAACACGATCGTGGTGTTCTGGAGCGACCATGGCCGGGGCATGCCCCGGGCAAAACGATGGGCCACGGAAGCAGGCCTCCGCGAACCCCTTATCGTCCGGTGGCCCGGGAAAATCGCCCCGGCCACTGTGGTTACAGACGTGGTGCAAACCCTCGATCTTGCTCCAACCATGCTCACAGCGTGCGGCCTTCCGGTGCCTGGACACATGCAGGGGGTGCCGTTTCTTTCCTCGAACGGGGGGATTGTTCAGGGAACCAATGAGTACGCGTTCGGAGGCCGGGACCGCATGGATGAGGCGGAAGACACCTCCCGGACAGTCCGGGACGCCAGATTCCGCTATATCCGCCACTTTCACCCGGACCGTGCAGCTCTTCCGTATACGAGCTACCCGGATCAGCTGGCGACCTGGGCCGAACTGCGCAACCTGGCGAAGCAAGAGGCCGGCCAGGTGGGACGCGGCGAGCCGCGCAGTCACTTCACCGACCTGCAACGCACGCTCGTAGCATCGAGTAAGCCGGAGGAGGAGCTGTATGACATCTCGGCTGACCCGCATGAAACCTGCGACCTCGCGAGGAACCCGAACTACACGTCAACAGTGGAGCGCATGCGGAGCGCTCTACAGGACTGGCAGGACCGCTACGGAGACCTCGGTCTGATAAACGAAGACACCCTCATCGATATGTGGCGCCCGGGGGGCGTGCGGCAAACTACCGCCGCGCCTCTAGTCACCGATACTCCTCACGGCTTCGAAGCGACGTGTGAAACCCCGGGAGCGTCCATTGGTTGGACCACAGTCGGGCCGGGAGCCACCGGACGGACCCTTGGAATGCTTGAACGCCTTGGCGGGTCGCCAGAGGACGACGGCCGGGGTTGGCAGCTATACACAGGCCCGGTGGAATCCGCCGGCAGATCAGTATGGTTTAGGGCTTGGAGGCTTGGATTCGAACCGAGCCGCGATGTTTGCTTTGGCGAGGACCTCCAGCTTGTTGTCAACAACGAACGGTCGGGCCCGTGACGCTACAGCGAATGCATCATGGCTTCGTTTTCCACTGGCTTCTAGGATGACATGGCAAGGGGAACTGTGAAGGGTATCGATCTTAATCTGGTCCCGCTGTTGCAGGTGCTGCTCGAAGTCCGCAACGTCTCGCGCGCGGCCGAGCAGCTGCAAATCAGCCAGCCCGCGGCCAGCACTGGCCTGGCACGCCTGCGCCGGCATTTTGATGACGAACTGCTGCTGCGCGTCGGCAGGAAATACGAGCTGACGCCTTTCGCGCAGTCGCTGGTCCCGCTGGTGGACGAAACGATGCACCGAATCCACCGCATGTCCGGGGCGCGGTCCGGGTTCGACCCCTCAACCACCGGCCGGTCTTTCGTCGTCGCCGCGTCAGACTACGCTGCAACCCTGCTGGTGGGACCGCTGCGGCGGATCCTGCAGGACGAAGCGCCGGGTGTTGCGGTAGAGTTCGTACCCACCAGTTCCATCAGCGGAGAAGTGTCTGAATTTTCCCGAATGGATCTGCTCATCGCACCCGCTGGGTACGGTATGCCCGGCTTGAGCAGGCAATTGTTCCGGGATAGCTTTGTCGCGATCGTTGCAGCAGACAACCCCATCCTCCGACAGAGCAGCCTCACCTTGGAACGTTTTGCCAGCCTGCCGCACGCCGTCGGATTCTTCGGTGAGGGCATTCGCACCCCGGCAGACAAACTCTTCGAACAGGCCGGTCTCAAGCGCAATGTCGCGGCTGTCGCCAACGGTTTCCTCGCCCTGCCCCTGCTCGTCGAAGGAACAGACCTTGTTGCTACCGTTCCACGAATGCTGGCGGCCCGTGCCCAGCAGACCGGTGCCATAGCCATTCTTGAACTGCCCCTGGACCTGGAAGCGTACCTGGTCGAGGCCATGTTCTGGCACCCCACCCAAACGGACGACCCCGCCAGCACCTGGCTGCGTTCGGTGGTCAGACGTTCCAGCACCCAACTGCAGGAACTCTTCCAGCCCAAAAGCCACCGGCTGACCGTCACGGCCCCCTCGCCAGGCCTGACAGCGCGGTCTACGGAATCGGCTCAAACAAAAAGGTAGAACATGTTAAAACCGCAGAACAGCCCGACCCGGGAACTTATCAACCTTGATGGCCTGTACAGCTTCAAGGTCGACTTCGAACGATCCGGCCTAACAGAGAAATGGCAAAACGCGCGGCTGCAGACGGACCTGGAAGCCGGCGTTCCCTCCAGCTACAACGACCTGTTTGCGGATAAGGCCATCCGGGACCATGTCGGCTACGTTTGGTACCAGCGCGAAGTACGGGTGCCGCGTGGGTGGGCAGGGGAAAGGATTCACCTGCGCTTGGACTCGGCCACCCACGAAGGCAAAGTCTTTGTGGACGAAACCAAGGTAGCTGAGCACCAGGGCGGGTATACCCCGTTCTCTGCGGACATCACAGACCATGTCACCCCGGGCAGTACATTCCGGTTAACGATCGCGGTGAACAATGAGCTCACCCAGGCCTCGATCCCGCCCGGAGTCATTACCATGACCAAGGACGGGCGCCGGCAGCAGCAGTACATGCATGATTTTTACAACTATGCAGGTCTCCACCGAAGCGTCTGGCTGTACAGCACGCCGAAGATTCGGGTCGAGGACGTAACCGTGACAACCAGCTTCACAGGGAGCCTCGGCTCAGTCAGTTACAGCATTGAACTCGCCGGAGCAGGAGGCAAAGAAACTGTCTCCGCCCGAGTGCTGGATGCGGAAGGCCGCGAGGTGGCTAACACTGAGGGCCGCGAAGGGCGCCTCGACATTGCGGATGTACAACTCTGGCAACCAGGCAAAGGCTACCTCTACACGCTTGTAGCCGAAGTGTATGAGGACGGACAGCTCATCGACGCATACGAGCAATCCTTCGGCGTGCGTACAGTTGAGGTCCGCGGCAAGCAATTCCTCATCAATGGAGAGCCGTTCTACTTCAAGGGCTTCGGCATGCACGAAGACCATGTGGGCATTGGCAAGGGACACAGCCAGGCACAGATGGTGAATGACTTTCAGCTGCTGGGGTGGACGGGCGCCAACTCCTTCCGAACCACCCACTACCCCTACGCTGAAGAGGTCATGGACTACGCAGACCGTCACGGCATTGTGGTGATTGACGAGACCGGCGCGGTGGGCCTCAACACCGTCTTCGGATTTGGCAGCGGCCCCAAATCCACGTACTCCGACGACTACGTCAACGACGACACTGCCGCAAGCCATCGGCAGGCCATTTCAGAACTTGTCGCACGGGACAAAAACCATCCCTCCGTAGTTATGTGGTGCATCGCAAACGAGCCGAATGCCTCTGATGAGGGCGCGCGACCCTACTTCGAGCCACTGGCGGCCCTGGCCCGGAAGCTCGATGCAACCCGCCCCGTAGGTTACGTGAACGTGGGCTTCGATACACCGGACAAGGACACCCTTACGGATCTTTTCGACGTCGTCATGATCAACCGGTACTACGGCTGGTACCACCACCACGGTGATCTCCCCAGTGCGGAGGCTGCGCTGGAAAAGGAGCTCCTGGAATGGGAATCGAAACACGGTAAACCAATCATCATCACCGAATATGGCGCAGATACAATTACTGGGCTCCACTCGATATATGAAACGCCATGGAGCGAGGAATTCCAGGCAGCCTTCCTGGATATGTACCACAGGGTCTTCGACAGAATCGAAGCCGTAGTGGGCGAACATGTCTGGAACTTCGCAGATTTTCAGACGGCTATTGGTGTAATCCGCGTCGACGGTAACAAGAAGGGTGTCTTTACGCGGGACCGTCGGCCAAAAGCCGCGGCTCACATTCTTAGGAAGCGGTGGTCCCGCAACTAGTGGTGATTGCGGCGCGTGGGCCCGTCCGTTAGCCACCGTTCTGAAATAGTTCGGGAAGTTGAGCAGCGGACCGCTGTACTACAGAACGCAGCCATGTGTTGGCAGGATCGTCAGTCTGCGCCGGGTGCCAGAACATGGATTCAACTAGGTACACCTCATCCTCCAGGGGCAGTTTCAGCGTCCGAATGCCGACGTGCTGCGCTTTGGTAGCAAGCATCTGGGGAACGAGCGCTATCAGGTCGGTGCCCTCGATAATCAGGGGCAGCGAGTTGAAGCCGGCCGCGGATGCAACGAGGTTTCGTTTTAAACCATGCTGGTCGAACAACAGGTCTGCGGGGGTACGTATGCCCTCTCCGATGCGCCCGACGACGTGAGGCAAGCTGGCCAATTCTGCCAATGTGAGGACTTCGTTCGCCACCGGGTTATCGGCAGAAACCATGGCAACGAAGCTGTCCCTGAACAGATGTCGACTGGACCCGGGCATGCCATAATCCGCAGGAGCCACAAGCAGATCAAATCTGGAGAATTGGGCCAGTTCCGGAGTGATGGAGCCGAGGGGTACGAATTCAATCGATACATGCGGTGCCTCCTCCCGGAGAATCCGTCGGATTGGACCGATCAGGAGCGTAGATGAGTAACCAGAGGCAACGATTCTAAAGGCCCGTTCGGTGGATGTTGGATCAAAACGTGACCGGGCCCCGGACATCAGCCGGATCTGCTGCATCGTCTCGTCCACGAGAGGAACCAGCGACCGTGCGAAAGGCGTCAGCTCGTATTTCCTGCCGACGCGCAGCAGGAGTTCGTCATCAAAATGCCGGCGCAGGCGTGCCAGGCCGGTGCTGGCCGCGGGCTGGCTGATTTGCAGCTGCTCGGCCGCACGCGAGACGTTGCGGACCTCGAGCAGCACCTGCAGCAGTGGCACCAGATTAAGGTCGATACCCTTCAATGCTTGACTGTCCTTCCTGCGTCATGTGTCACCCGGGACTGGCAACGGCGAGCACGCCTTCGGTTGTCACCACACCGCCCCGCCACCAAAGCAGGCTGACTTCCGTAAAATTACTATAGGTAATAGTACCTATCCTGAATTTGCCCTTTCGGGGATACATGAGCTGCCTCACAGTAGTTAGTGAAAGTGATCTACGGTGGCATGGCCGCGAGCAAGGACCTGCAAAAAGAGTCTTTCCGAGGCGGCGAGCTGAGAATCACCTGCACCATCTAGACAACTGTTTGCCACAGGGGCAAATCACGGCAGTTCAATGAGGAAGGCCAATAATGAAGGCAAGAAGGCGTGGATCGGTCCTTGCGGCCCTTGCACTGACTACCGCCTTGCTGACCGCTTGCGGAAGCAGCGCCGGCAGCACTGGTACGGGAAATACGCAGGTTCCCGGCGGGGACCTCAAAGGCGAGAACATCAGGATCGCCATGATTAACGACATCCCGTCCTGGGATCCCGGCCAGGCAGGAACTGCCAACCAGCTGGAATTGGCACGGGGAATTTACGACACCCTCATCGGCGTCGACACCGAGGGCAAGCTCGTCCCGGCGCTGGCGACTGAATGGCGTTACACCGACGACAGCCGCAAGGTGCTGGAACTGAAGCTTCGTGACGACGTGACCTTCAGTGACGGAGCAAAATTCAACGCAGAGGCCGCCAAGGCGAACCTGGACCACTTCCGTGAGAGCAACGGACCACAGGTCAACCAGGTTGACGGCGTTACGGGCACCGAGGTCGTCGATGAGAAGACCATCAGAATCAAGTTGGATACCCCGAATCCTGCCCTTGAGATCAACCTCAGCCAAGCAGCCGGGCTTCAGGCAAGCCCCGCGAGCCTCAAGGACGGCTCGGCCGAAACGAAGCCGGTCGGAAGCGGGCCTTACACCCTGGATCCAGGGTCCGTCCGCGGCAATCAGTACATACTCAAGGCCCGCGAGGGCTATTGGAAGCCGGAACTGCAGCACTGGAAGATGATGACGTTCCGCTTGCTCAGCGACCCAGCAGCGCGCTTGAACGCCCTGACCGCCAAGCAAGTAGACGTTGCCAACATCCAGCCTCCTCAGATCGCACAGGCCGAAAAGACCGGCACCAAAGTAACCGACTGGACATCCTCCGTTCAAGGCATGCTCCTGCTTGACCGAGAGGGGAAGGTGGCCCCGGAACTGAAGGACGTTCGCGTCCGACAGGCGATTAACTATGCCTTCGACCGTGAACTGATGCTCAAGGAAGCGGTCCTCGGGCGCGGAGAAGTTACCAGCCAGATGTTTGCCCCCGGTAGCTCCGCGTATGTCGAGGAACTCGATCACGCGTACCCACATGATGTTGCGAAAGCCAAGCAGTTGATGGCCGACGCCGGCTACGCCAACGGCTTCAAAGTGAAAATTGCCTTCGCCAAACCCTCCGAATTCGCGGCTCCCTTCATCGTCCAAGAACTCGGGGAGATCGGTATCACTGTCGAGCGCGTGTCCATCCCACCGCAGGATTTCCAGTCCTCAATCTCCGGCGGCCAGTACGCAATGCCATGGTCGGTAATCAGCCAAGGCCCCACCTGGACCATGGTGCAGCGGGTCGTGTCCCCGGAGGCGCCCTACAATGCTTTCAAGACCCAGACTCCGGAGCTTAACAAGCTCCTTGAGGAAACCCGTAACGCAGGCGATGCAGAGAACGCGGGACAGGAACTGAACCGCTACCTGGTGGACAACGCCTGGTTTGCTCCCTGGTACCGGGTGGGTCAGCCCCTTGCCTACAACCCGCAAGTAGTAAGTAGTGTGCTGAAGCAGGCATTCCAGAACGCCCCATCCATTTACAGCTACCTGCCCGCAAAGAAATAACCATCTGTCGGGGAGGGGCGATTTCGCCCCGCCCCGACAGTACCCCAACGGAAGGAGGGCGGCCGATGTTCGCCTTCATTACCCGGCGACTCGTGTCGAGCCTCGTAACACTGGTCGTCGTCTGTTGCCTCACGTACATCCTCCTGTTCTTTTCAGGCGGCACAGTCGCACAGAACATTCTGGGCGCGGACGCCACCCCAGAACAGATCCACGCCAAAGAAGCCCAACTGGGTTTGGACCGACCATTGCTGATCCGTTTAGGGTTATGGTGGACCGGCGCCCTGACAGGCAACTTCGGAAAATCCTGGTACAACGGTGAACCGGTCTTTGAAGCAATCCTCAACCGTTTGCCCATCACACTGACCATGGTCATTGCCGCCACCGTACTAACCGTGTTCGTGTCTGTCGTGTTGGCCGTGGCTTCGTCCGTCCGCCGCGGCTGGATAGACCGGGCAATCCAAGTACTCGGCGTCATCGGAACAGCATTGCCCAACTTCCTGATAGGGCTCTTCCTGGTCACCTTCTTCGCCATCCAACTCGGCTGGTTCCCCGCGATCAGCACCATCTATCCCGGCGGTGGACTCTCCCCATGGATTGCAAGCCTCACCTTGCCAGTCATCGCGCTCACCATCGGCTCCGTAACGGCCATGACTCAACAGTTGCGCAGCGCCATCATCCAGCAGCTCGAATTGGATTATGTCCGGACACTCCGAAGCAGGGGCATGCGCGAAAATGTGATCCTGTACCGGCACGTTCTGCGCAACGCAGCCCCACCATCACTGACCCTGCTTGGCCTTCACTTTGTAGGCATGCTGGGCGGCGTGGTCATCATTGAACAAATGTTTGCGCTGCCCGGAATGGGAACCCTTGCTGTGTCAGCAACGTCCACCGGTGATACCCCCCTGGTCATGGGCGTCGTCGTCTACACCATCCTCCTCGTCATCATCGTCAATCTCATCGTCGACCTCGTAAACGGCTGGCTGAATCCCAAGGTGCGTGTGTCATGACAGAAGTCACCTCCCCAACTGCTGCACCACCGGCGCCTGCTGCACTAAGAAGTCACCCCTTGCGCCGACTGCTCCGCAACCCCTTTGCGCTCTACTCTATTGTCGTGCTGCTGGCTCTTGTGGCGGCGGCAACACTGGCGCCCCTGATCGCGCCCTTCCCGCCCGAATACGCAGACCTAGGCAACTCACTCGCCGCACCCGGCGGAGCGAATTTACTAGGAACGGACAGCGCCGGCCGCGACATTTTCAGCCGATTGCTGTGGGGCTCACAGACCACACTGCTCGGCGTGCTCATCGTGACCGCAATGGCCCTCCTGGTCGGTGTCCCTACCGGCCTGCTGGCAGGCTACTATGGACGATTCCTCGACGACGTAACCAGCTGGTTCGCCAATATCCTGATGGCACTGCCTGGCATCATCGTCCTCCTCACCGTACGCGCGGCCGTGGGCCCATCGCTGGTGATTGCCATGATCGCCCTGGGCATCATGGTGAGCCCTTCATATTTCCGACTAACACGTTCAACAGTCCAAGGCGTTCGGAACGAACTCTACGTCGATGCAGCCAGGGTTGCTGGACTCAGCAACGCACGGATCATGGCACGCCACGTACTCCTTGTTGTCCGGGCGCCGCTGATTATCCAAACGGCCAACGTGGGCGGTATCGCAATCTCGGTCCAGGCCGGGCTTGATTTCCTTGGTCTGGGGGACCCAAACACTGTCACTTGGGGCGGGATGGTGAGTGACGGCTTCGTCACCGTATACCAAACCCCGCTCGGCCTTCTTTGGCCGGCCCTCGCCATTGGTCTCGTAACCGCTGCCTTCGTCCTGTTGGGTAACGCTCTTCGCGACGCCCTGGAGGACGCAGAAAAGGTCAAAGGTAAGCGTCCGGTACGAACGGCCAAGGCTGCGGCACCGGATTCCAAGGACGACCGTGAGCACAAGAACGAAGGACAGGCCGCGCCGAAGCGACCGGAAGCAGCACATCTAATGGATGTCCGAAATCTAAGCATCGCCTATCCAACCGGTCCTTCTGACCTGAGGACCGTGGTCAAAGATGTCTCTTTCACCGTAGATCGCGGCGAAGTTGTAGGTCTCGTAGGTGAATCCGGTTCCGGCAAGAGTCAATCAGCCTTCACCGCGCTTGGGCTGCTTTCCGGTGCGGCCATCGTCACCGGCGGCTCCGTCTCCTTCGATGATCGCTGGTTGGTTAAACCCGGAGATGCGAAAATCCGGCAACAGCACTACAGCGGCATCCGCGGCAAGCGAATCGGCTACATCCCGCAAGAGCCCATGAGCAACCTCGACTCCGCATTCACCATCGGATTCCAGCTCACCAGCCCCATGCGTGAGGTCCTGGGCATCTCCAAGGACGAGGCCACAAAACGTGCCAAGGATCTACTTGCGAGCGTCGGAATTCCGGACCCTGACCGTACGATGCGCGCATACCCGCATGAAATATCCGGTGGCATGGCCCAGCGGGTTCTCATTGCTGGGGCCATCAGCTGCGAACCGGACCTGCTGGTTGCCGATGAACCCACTACAGCTCTCGACGTCACCGTCCAGGCTGAAGTTCTTGATGTCCTGCGCGATCTGCAGCAGCGTCTGGGGCTCGGTGTCCTACTGATCACCCACAACTTTGGAGTGGTGGCTGATCTCTGCGACCGGGTGGTGGTCATGCAGTCCGGCGCTGTGGTTGAACAGGGCCCCGTGCGGGACATCATTCGTCAGCCTACCCATGAGTACACCCAAAAGCTGTTGGGGTCCATGGTCAAAAACGCCGAGTCCCGCAAAACAGCCCGTCCAGCGCTAACGACGGAGGAACGATGAGCACGATGGCAGAAAACGGCCCGGACCGACTCCTTGAAGTCCAGGACTTGAAAGTACAGTTTCGTCCGAAGCGGAGGCTCGCCCGGCCGTTCCAGGTCCTCCACGGCGTTTCACTCCATCTCGGGTTCGGAGAGACCCTCGGACTTGTGGGGGAGTCCGGTTCCGGCAAGTCCACCATAGGCCGGGCGATCCTTGGGCTCGTACCCGCAGCAGGAGGACGCATCCACCTGGAGGGCCGTGACATCACCCACCTGAAGCAGCGTGAGCGGCGTGCCGTGAGCAAGGAACTGCAAGTCGTATTCCAAGATCCGTACAGCTCCTTGAACCCGGCAAGGACAATCGGTGACACGTTGTCCGAGCCATTGTTGGTTTCAGGTTTGTCTGGGCAGGACGCCCGCAAGAGGGTCGGCACCCTGCTCGACAGAGTCCACTTGCCCTCAGACGCAATGGACCGGCTGCCGCGGGAGTTCAGTGGCGGCCAGCGTCAAAGGATTGCCATCGCCAGGGCTCTGGCGCCCAAACCGAAGTTGATTATCTGCGACGAACCGGTCAGTGCACTGGATCTTACAACGCAGGCGCGCGTCCTTGATCTCTTCGCCGAAATCCAACAAGACACCGGCGTGGCCTACCTGTTCATTTCGCACGACCTCGACGTCGTGAGATATGTCAGTGATCGCGTTTCTGTGCTGTACCGGGGAAACATTGTGGAAGAGGGCGACGCCGAGCAGGTTACGGTCAATCCGCAACACCCGTACACACAACGACTCCTCCTCGCGTCACCTTTGTCCGACCCAGACGAGCAGGCAGAGCGTCGAGCGGCCTGGCATGCACTCAATGCCGTTGATGCTTCCTGGCGTCTTTAGAAGTCACATTTACAGACGCCGGCGATGATGGTCCGTACCCAAAAAGGAGAATCTTTGCTCTCCCGAGTTGTTCGCATAGTAGAGGCTTTTGGGCCCGGCGATACGGCGCTGAGCGTCACGGAGATAGCCCGCCGTTCCGGACTGCATGTAGCAACCGCCTCCAGGATTGTTGAGGAATTGACAAACTTCGGCTGGCTTCAGCGGCATGAAGACCGGCAAGTGCGGATAGGGGTCAAAATGTGGGAGGCCGTCTCAAGGGCCTCACCGACACTCAGGCTCCGGGAGGCGGCAATGCCGGTGATGGAGGACCTCCACACCATCGTTGGCCAGCACATTCAGTTGGGGGTAATGGAAGGCGATGACGTGCTCTTCGTCGAGCGCCTGACAGCCCCGCGCGCCGTAATCAATTACACGCGTGTGGCGGGCCGGCTTCCCTTGCATGCGTCGTCATCAGGATTGCTTCTGCTGGCATACGCCCCATCGGATCATCAGGAGAGAATCATCAGCGGCCCGCTCGAAGCGTTCACCGAACGCACAATCAGAACGCCATCACAGTTGAGGTCCGCGCTGGCGGAGGTACGACTGCAGGGTCATGCGCTGCTTGCGGGTCACATCCATGCTGACGTGACGGGAGTTGCCGTGCCCATCCGCGATCCTGGGGACAGGGTGGTGGCTGCGCTGGCGGTCATTGCACCCAACGATGACGTGGCGCGCTCCCGGGTCGCAGTCCTGCTAGCTGCGTCCAAGGCCATCTCCCGTGCGATGACATACCCGGCATCTCCTCCGTTCAAATGACCGTTCATTGACCCACATTCTCAATCATTGAGAAGACGGTGGTGATAGGTGCTTTGTGAACTAACACTAGGGGGAGGACAGGGCGAGCGAAGGAGTCGAAATGTTCATTTCGGGACATCCCGATACCAATTATTCATCGGTCAAGCTGACCGTCACCGCCAAGGTCAGGGCAGCGGACGACGTTGTCGCCTTGACCCTGGCCCGTCCCGACGGCCGCAGGCTGCCGGACTGGTCACCTGGATCGCATGTCGACGTGGTACTTCCGTCCGGAACCACGCGCCAATATTCCCTCTGCGGCGACCGCTGGGATGCCCACAACTACCGCATCGCGGTCCTTCACGAAAAGGAAGGCCGCGGCGGATCGGCTTTTGTCCATGAAGAACTCACCGAGGGCATGACGCTCGCTTTGGGTGGTCCGCGGAATAACTTCCGGCTCGTGCCCTCCGAAAGGTACCTGTTCATTGCGGGCGGGATCGGCATCACCCCGATCCTTCCAATGCTGCAGCAAGCGGACATGCTCGGTGCCGAATGGAAACTCCTTTACCTTGGCCGGTCGCGGAACAGTATGGCGTTTCTCGATGAACTTGAAGCCTACGGTGAACGGGTACAGGTGCTGGCCAAGGCCGAAGCCGGTACGTTCCGGCTGGAGGAGTATATCGGTGGACCCGCGACGGACACCAAAGTCTACGTGTGCGGCCCCAGTCGACTGTTGTCCGCCGTCGAACAGCACTGCAGGGAATGGCCCCCCGCCCTACTACGGGTGGAACACTTCGCTGCCAAGGAGCTAGGCGCTCCGGTTTACGATGCTCCTTTCGACGTGGAACTGGCGCGCTCAGGGCTCTCAGTCACGGTGACACCCGACGTCAGTGTTGTCGATGCGCTGAAAGCCGCCGGAATTGACGTCCTGACGTCCTGCCGGCAGGGCACCTGCGGAACCTGCGAGGTTGATGTCCTGGCAGGCAAGCCCGACCACCGCGACTCAATCCTTGACAAGGATGACCGGGCAGCCGGGAATTGCATGTTGCCCTGCGTGTCGCGCTCATGCGGTGACCGCCTCGTTCTTGACCTGTAAACCCGCGGCTATCCGTGAAAGGACCACATGACAGCCCCATCCATCCTCACAACGCCGTTTAGTGATGTCGATCCCTTCAGTCCCGACGTTCTGGAGGACCCACTCCCGTTCCAGGCCGACCTTCGCAACGCCGGACCGGTGGTCTACCTCCGCACTTATGACGTCTACGCAATGGGCAGATATGAGCAGGTAAGGGCAGCCCTGTCAGACTGGCAAACATTTCAGTCCGCGGCTGGAGTTGGACTCAGCAACTTCCGTTACGAAAAGCCTTGGCGACCCCCGAGTCTGCTGCTTGAAGCGGATCCACCCCACCACGACGCGCCGCGCGCGGTCCTCTCCACGATTCTCGGCCCCAGGGAAATCCGGCGACTGGGCGAAGCATGGGCGGCCGATGCTGAATCACTTGTAGATGACCTGCTATCGAAGGGTACTGAGTTCGACGCCGTGGCGGACCTTGCATCGTCCTTCCCCCTCCGAGTCTTCCCGGACGCGGTGGGAATACCCGAGGAAGGTAGGAAAAACCTCCTTCCTTACGGCGATCACGTCTTTAACGCGTTCGGTCCACCTAACGAACTTGTCGCCAAAGGGGAGCCACGCGTTGCCGAGCTCTCGGCTTCGATAGCATCCCAATGCGCCCGCGACGTCCTGACGTCAGAGGGGTTCGGCGCCCAGATCTGGGCTGCCGCCGATCGAGGGGATATCACGGAGGAGCAGGCACCCCTGATCGTCCGCTCCCTGCTCACCGCTGGGGTGGACACGACAGTCAACGGGCTCGCGGCGGTCCTCTACGCGTTCGCAACTAACCCTGAGCAGTGGGCGCGGCTGCGTGAAAACCCCGCTTTGGCGCGCACCGCCTTTGACGAAGCCGTGCGCTTCGAATCGCCCGTCCAGACATTCTTCCGCACCACCACCAGGGACATTGAGGTTGGTGGCACTCTAATCCCCGAAGGCAAAAAGATCCTCATGTTCCTCGGCTCAGCCAATCGAGATCCCCGGCGTTGGGAGAACCCCCATGCCTTTGACCTGAACCGGGATCCTTCCGGCCACGTCGGTTTCGGCTTCGGCATCCACCAGTGCATAGGCCAACACATTGCCCGGCTGGAGGCGGCGACTCTCTTGGATGTCCTTGCCCGACGAATCACCTCCATCGGGATATCAGGGCCAACACGCAGGCACCACAACAACACCTTGCGCGCATGGCAATCCCTTCCCGTCCGAGTCAGCGTTGAGTAATCGCCGGGTGGACCTCCCCGTTGGCTCGCAGCCTTGGTACGCGTTACACCTCTTCCGGACCTCACTGCCAGCTACGAAACGCCGGTAGCGACGCAGAAGACGGCCCGAAGTCCCACACCGAATAGCCAAGATTTAATCAACCGATCCAGCGTGCCTAAACCGCCGCAATCACGTTCGCAATGAGGTGAATCAGATGCACAACCCACGATTCTGCGCTGAAAAGCGGCCCAGATTCTTCAGATCCACGACTCTGCTTTCTGGGATTGCAGTAGCAACACTGGCGCTCACGTTAACTGGAGGAGCAGCAACCGCGAAGCCGGGCGCGGACTACTCCGCTGCGAAGTCGCCGGCTTCGTTCGAGAATATTCAGTGGGAGTCAACTCCTGATCCGGTATTCACTGATCCGGACGACGGGATGGCGAAGGACCCGTCAATCTTTTTTGCCAAGGGCCAGTACTACATGTTCTACACCGGTACTCTGCCGGGTTTTCAGGGCGGGGGGCAGGCAGGAGAACCTTGGACACTTGAATTTGCTACGTCCCCTGATGGGGTCGACTGGACCAAGCAGGGTACCTTGCTCGAAGCGGATTGCGGCGGTTGGGAAGCTTGCCGCGTCCAAGCCCCCAGCAAGCCAATTTTCCATCAGGGAAAGTTCTACATGTTCTACACCGGCGGGCCTCGAACGCCGACGAACATCATATATACCGGGTATGCGACGTCGACAGATCTGGTGCACTGGACAAAAGAAGGGCAAATCACTCAGACGGTTGCGCAGCCGCAGAACGTAAACCGAGCCAACGACATGTACATCTTTAAGGATCGTGGCTCGTTCTATATGTTCTACACGACGTACGGGACCAACGGAGAGCAGATCTTCAAGCGAGAGTCGAAGGATCTCGTCAACTGGTCCGAGCCGGAGCTGACTGGAGCGGAAGGCGAGGGTACGACCATATGGAAGGAAGGCACGACCTACTACCTTCTCGCAGCCCAAGGCTTCTCTGGCTTGGGGGAGGACTACCACCTCTACGGTTCAAGCACGCTCGATAACTTTCAGGAGATCGGTCTCGCAAACTTGGATCGCCCGAGCTTTGCGTCCGGTTCCCTCGGACATGGCGACGTAATTGATATGGGAAGCGAGATCTGGTTCTACTTCCAGGGCACTAACGATGGCGGCAAGACTTTCGACGTCGGCCTGGCAAAACACAAAAAGCTGCACCCCAATTAGTAGATGCCCATGAGAGACTGACGCCGAGCACTTTGCTCGGCGTCAGTCCGTTCTGGATGTAGGACCCATACGGCGAATTGGCCAAGCCGACCCACGCCGGTGGTCGACCTGCTTAGAAGACTCGCCGGAGATGGGGCGGATTGACGGTATCAGGGTGACTTCGACTGGGAAGGTCTCCGGATTGCCTGCTCCCTCGACGCACACGTCGGAGTTGTCATGAGCCATGATGCTGAGTTGCTCACTCGTCTTGAGGACACCGGACCGCTTACCTGGACATTGAAGAAGCGCTTGAAGTTGTTGATCAGTATGGCTTCCACATCCGCGACGTGGGCTTGTTGGCTTCGACATTCGCCAGGCCGGGCGACAACCGTAATGGGTGTGGAAGCACATCCGGAAGTCCGTGGGTAGTGGTCTGAAGATTTCGATGTTGTCATGTTGGGCGTTTGTTGGGGCGCCATGAACATGTCAAAGGAGGGAATCTAATGATGGGTTCTTGCTCTTCGCTATTCGGCTCTGCCGCCTTCCAACCTGTTCTTGTCGCGTGCGGCGCTGTGCATCGCGATTCCCCGGTCATGGACAGCGACCCGATGGTCGACGATAGGGGCAAAAGGAAGTGTGCACAATGTGCACACCTTTTGCTCCGGACTGGCCCGTACGCCCACCGGACTGGCCCGGATTCTGCATGTTTCCGCTACTTCCCAGCGATCACAAGGCCAAGAATCGCGTTCGAGTCCCACCTCGGGCACGGCATGACCCCTCGTCAGAGGGGTTTTTGCGTTTAAGTGTGTAGAAATTAGGTGGTCAGGTCCCCTGACACTGGCCGCGGGGTGTGCCTGGCGCCGCGGGTCGCCTGATTGGTTGTGGGGACCGGGTTCAAGGTCTTGGCTGGTGGGCCCTCCGCTCGCTCTGAACTGGGGTTATGCGTTCCTCTCTTGGTTCGTTTGGTAGGTCGGGGTTGTCTTACACCTATTCATGGGCGCCGGGACTGACTGCAAATGACTTGGCGATCCTGCCTCAAAGTCCTTTGTTTTGGCTCGTTGCTTGAGTCAAGAGGCTTGACTCAGGAGAGCTTCGTAGGCCAACGGGGTGTGGACATTGTCAACACTTAAAACTTCTTGATTGAGCCTGATCACAGCCATTTCGTTCGGCCTACACTACTCATCGCGTGTAAAGGCCAGAGCGACTGTGACGCCCGTTCGCAATCGCATCATCTGCAGGGCCGCAGCGACGTGAGAGTCCAGCCGGCATTGGCGACCGGGTGCTTTGGGGAGGCCTCTTTGGTGTCGTCGACGTCCAACTAAGATTAATGGGGGTTCCGGCGCGGATTGCAGTCCCTACCAAGGCCGCCGAGCATTTGGAGTTCACACGCTTGTCGGGGTGTGCACGTCGAAGCCGACCAGTTTGCCGATAAGGGCCCATACGTCGCCTAGTTTCAGGGGACGACCATTTCGAATCCCACTATGACTTGTTTGTCCTATCAGAGCAGGCACACCGGTCCTAATCGATTGATCCTGAATGTTTGTGTATGGCAGAGGGTCCGTGCAACGAAGCCTCTCGTTGGCGGCGTGATTCCACAAAATTGGTTGATCGTCTCCTTATGCAGGTCAACGTCGTGCGGGACATGATTGGGGATGTTCACGCCACCGACGCGCTGTGTTTCATCGAAGCAGACTCGCCGCTGTTTGGGGGAGCGTTCACGACTCGAGAAGTTAAAGTGCTTTTGGCCCAAACGGGTAGCCAAAATTCCTCTCATGCAAGCAGCCGCCGGCGTTAATGTGGCTAAGCTGAGTGAGGCTACTCATTGGTGTGGCCATCGAAACCGCATCCGGCGCCACTCCACTGACCAGCGGATGCATTTCCTCGCAGGGTTATAGGGTGTTCACCTTGTTGCCAGCGCCTCGAGTAGTGCTGGGGAATTCCCCTTTTTGGAATCTAATGAATCCGGTGGCCCCTCGTCGTCCGGCTGATTAGCTCTGCTGAGACTTCGCTACCGCATTGACGGATCGAAACACGGGCATGGGTATGCCGTCCAGACCCGTAAGCCCCGAAATCAAGGGTGAGGGGCTGTCCGATTTTCAGCTCCTTTACGTCGGTGCCCACCAGCGTGGAGATCAGTAGCGGACCTTCCTCGAGTTAGATCCATGCACATCGTTCCCGGCAGCTGGTCTGCTGTAAGCACCTGCTGCCGACGGTGTCCTTGCTGAAGCCTCTCCCTGCGAAGGCTCCCTTTTCCAAGATCGACTTCGTGCGAGCATGGCAAGGACTCCTCTAGTGAGGGCATTATCGACTTGGGCAAGTGGGCTCGAACGGCGGACTGTCGAAAGAGACGAAGGCATGCCTTCAGAGGGCAATACCAGTTTGCGTGATGGGTCAACTTGCTTGACCGACAACACAATTGCAAGGAACGGTCCCATCGCCGACCGTTGTACATCGACAGGCTCCGACTTCCACCCTTGGCCAGAAAGTCGACTAAGCACAACGCTGGTGGGCACAAATCATGCGCTCGTGGACGCGATAATGGCGCTGCGGATCCTTGATATGTGTTCCTCGGACATTGCGGTTGAGAGGGCCAGGAGTCCGTTGGTTCCTGCGAGTACGCCTTGGTTGTAGAGCTTCCACCACAGGGATTGCATGTCGGATGTCTGGATCCGTAGCAGGGAGCCCATGCCGTTGACGGGTAGGCCTGCGGACTGGAGCTGTGCGCGGAGACGATCCCCGGCAGCGTTCAAAGCCACCACAGAAGCTTCGTCATAAAGTTGCATCGAAGTGAGGCCGGCTGCCATGGTGACGGGGTTTGCCGTGAAGGTGCCACCCCACATGACACTTCGTCCGCCGCCTGGCCGGAAGCTTTTCAGGATCTCGGAACTGCCGCCGATGGCTCCAGCGGGGAAGCCTCCGCCAATGATCTTGCCCGCTGATATCAAGTCCGGTTCCACGCCATAGTGTTTGTGGAAACCTCCCCAGTGGAGCCGGAGGCTGATGACCTCGTCAACGGCCAGGAGGGCGCCGTGCTGATCAGCAAGCTTGCGGAGTTCGTTGACAAATTCAGGCTCGGCCGGCCGCAGCCCTGCCCGGTTGGGCATGAGGTCGATCAGGATGGCAGCCGTCTTGTCTCCCACGCGGATCATCGTGTCAGTCAGTGCCTGAAGATCTCCTTGGGGAAGCACGATGACGGACTGACGGCTTGATGCGGGAAGTCCGGGGGAGCGTTGATCGGAGACTTCGTCGCCGGTGCCGTGGTAGCTGCCTTCGAATCGGATGATGAGGTCCCGGCCTGTATAGGCTCTGGCTGCACGCAGCATCATGAGTACGGCTTCTGTTCCGGAATTGCAGAAGCGCCATTGCTGGATCCCGGTCCGTTCTGCCAGACATTCGGCCATGTCCACTTCGTACCGGGTGGGCAAGCCGAAGGCCGTACCCTGGCGGGCTGCGCCGAAAGCAGCGTCGAGAATCTCAGCGTTGGCATGCCCGTGAATCATTGAAGTGTAGTTGTTGTTGCAGTCGATAACGGAATGTCCGTTTTCATCGACCACCACAGCGCCCTGCCCCGAGGCGGCATATGGGGGATGGGGAGGGACATATACCGTCGATCTGGTGTTGCCTCCGGGCATGACCTTCGAGGCTCTCAGCGGTAGTGCTGTTTCGCTGGCAAAAGTGGTTGGCATGTTTGTTTCATTTCATTAAAGGTCGGCGGATGGTGCTGGACCCTGCATGCGGGGCCAGCACCATCCCGTCAGAGGAGGGCTACTGCGTCGATTTCGATGACGGCTCCGTCGGCGGCCAGGCCGCTCACTTCGACAAGTGTGCTTGCTGGCCTGATGTCCGGCCATCGTTGTGCCCTCAGCGCGCTGACTGCTGCGCGTTGTTTGATGTCGGTGACGAAGACGGTCAGTTTGATGAGGTCCGCCGGCGATGACCCGGCTGCCTTGAGGATTGATTCCAACGCTTCAAGGATGGTGGTTGTCTGTGCTTCGATGTCGCCTGGGTGCTGGATTGCTCCGCTGTTATCCAAGGCGAGGAGGCCGGAGACGTAGACGAACTGTCCTGCCGTGACGGCATGGGAGAAGTGCCCGCGGGGTGCGGGGACGGATGGGCTGGCTATCTCCGTTCGGATGGCGTCCGTGATTGTCATGCCGTTGCCCTCTCATGGTCGAGTTGGTGCGCTTTGGCCATGGCTGACAGGGTCACCTCAAAGCCGCCGATGGCGGTGTTGAGGTCCTCGTCGGTCCAGGCAGCGGTCGGACCGAATGTCCGGCTGGTCAAGCCCAGCCCTTGGTTTGCCAATCCAAGGCACATGAGGCGCCAGAGCCTGTGATCGGCGCGTTCTGCACTCGCGTAGTCCACGATTTCCTCGCTGGAGAAATGCACCCCGGCGCAGGGGCCGTCCCCGGTCACGGCAAGGGAGAAACCGAGCCGTTCGGCGATTTCCCGGAGTCTTTGGCGTAGCTTTTCGCCCTTGGCAGCAGCATCGGCGAAGACGGCGGGGGTGGTGGCCTTCATGGTTGCGACGGCTGCTGCCAGGGCTACGGGGTTTTGCGCGTGGGTGTTGGAGGCGCTGATCGGCTGTTCTACGATGTCAGCCCGGCCGGCGACGACGGCTACTGGCAGGCCGCCGCCAAGCATCTTGCCCATGACGATGAGGTCCGGGGCAGCAGATAGCCCGTAGTACTCGGTTGCGCCGCCGACTGCGAAGCGGCAGCCGGTGATGACTTCATCCAGAATCAGCAGGACGCCATGTTTGCGGGTTTCGTCCCGTAGGCCTTGGATGTAGCCGTCCCGTTGGTGGATGGCTCCGGGGATGGTCATCATAGGCTCAGCTATTACGGCCGCGACTGAACCATGGCGACTCTGCAGAACATCCCGGACTGCGGACAGGTCGTTGTAGGGCACGGTGACGATGTTGTCGTGGGCTGTTGGGGAGAGCCCGGTCTTCGAGGATTGTTCGCCAAGCAAAGCGTCGTGCTGGCCGTGGAATCCTCCTGCCACCCGGATGATTATCTGATTCCCGGTGAAGGCCCGCGCCAATCGCAGTGCATACGTGTTGGCTTCGGAGCCTGAGGGGGCGAACACGATCCTTTCAGCTCCGGGGATCCGTGCGCAGAGCAGCTGGGCGAACTCGTCGCGGATGGGGGATGGGTGCATGGCGCCGCCAGGGGCCCCGATACTGCTCATTGCTGTGTGAACGGCTGCTGTTACTGCGGGGTGGGCCCTGCCGATGAAGCTTGCGTTCCATCCGGCGTTGCAGTCCAGGACGGTGTTTCCATCCAGGTCCGTGAAGCGGGATCCGCTTCCAGAGGCGACATAGATGGGGTAGGGCATGCCTGAGTTGAAGCGGGTGCGCTGGCCCTTGGCGATGAGCTGCTGGGCGGTCTTGTTGGCTTCGAGGGAACGTGCGTTGCGTTGGTTGTAGGTTTCAAGCCATTGGACTTCGAGCGCGTCGAGGTGGCTGGTGCTCATGTGGTTTCCTTTGTTGGTTGGGGGGCTCGTTTGGAGCCCCCCAACGTCGTTACGTGTGTACGGAGGCCGTTTCGTGGTCGGCGCCGGCTTCGTTCATCTTGATTCCGCGTGTTTCACGGGTGAAGGCCGCGGTGATCGCAACGATCGCCAAGGCAGCCGCCGCGTAGACGGTGATAGCTCTGGTTGTCCCGAAGATTTGAAGCAGTGCGATGGCGATGGTTGGGGCGAGGCTGCCTCCGACGATTCCGGCGAGCTGGTAGCCAAGGGATGCGCCGCTGTAGCGGTGTTTGGCGTCGAAGAGTTCGCAGATCCATACGGCCTGGACTCCGTACATCGCTGAGTGGAACACGAGGCCAACGAGGACCGCTGCGATGATCAGGGCCACTGATTTGGTGTCAACCAGTGGGAAGAAGAAGAACAGCATCCAAATGGTCGCCCCAATGGCGCCGATGACGGTGATTGGCCTGCGGCCAAACTTGTCACTCAGCGCTGCTGAGAGTGGGTAGGTGATCAGCTGCATGCTGGCCCCGAGCATTGCTGCGGTGAGACCGATGCTGCCGGGCAGGCCGAGGGTCTGCGACACATAGGTGAGCAGGAACGTAATCAGGAGGTAGAACATGATGTCGGCGCCGGCCCGGATCCCAATGACCCGCAGGATGTCCAGCGGTTGACGCCGGAACAGTTCCAGGACGGGCGAGCGGCTGACTTTCCCCTCTTGCTGAAGGGCGTTGAAGGTCGGTGTTTCGGTGACTTTCAGGCGGATGTAGATTCCGACTATCACGACGATCGCGGAGAGCAGGAACGGTACCCGCCAGCCCCAGGCCACGAACTCTTCACGGCTGAGCTGCGCGGACATGAGGAGCAGGATGCCTGTGCTGAGAAGGTTTCCGATGGAGGCCCCGACTTGAACGAAACTCGTCAGGAAGCCCCGTCGGGCCGCTGGTGCGCGTTCTGCGATCATGAGTGCACCTCCGGCCCATTCTCCGCCCAGGGCGAGTCCTTGAATGAGCCGGATAATGACGAGGAGGATGGGCGCGAGGATGCCTGCGGTGGCATAGCTGGGCAACACTCCGATGGCGATTGTGGAGGTTCCCATCAGCATGATCGTTGCAAGGAGGACTTTCTTGCGGCCTATTCTGTCCCCGAAGTGTCCGGCGATTGCGGCGCCGACAGGTCGTGCCGCGAAGCCCACGGCAAAGGTGATGAAGGATAGCAGGGTTCCGGTCAACCGGTCATAGGACGGAAAGAAGACCTCTCCGAAGACCAGAGCGGCGGCAGTGCCGTAGAGAAAGAAGTCGTACCATTCGAGTGACGTGCCTACCAGACTTCCGGTGATGGCCCGTCGAAGTGCTTTTGTTTCCCCCAGATTGTGTTGCTCGGTGCTAGGCATGGTGCCTCCATAGTGGATCCGAAGTGCATGAGGTTGTTTGGATTTGTCGGGTTGACCCGTTCAGTCGGAGGTGGCGTAACCGGCTTCGATGTCTCCGGCGATGGCCTGTTTGGAGCGTCGCGCCGGGTCCCCGTAGCCGCCCCCGCCCGGGGTGAGCATGCAGATAATGTCGCCCTGGGTGATTCTGACGTTTTCGCCCTTGCTGACCATGGGAAGAGTGACCTTCTCTCCCCGCAGCCGGAACCAGGGGGCGGATGTCGCACCGGGTTGGCCGCCCATGCGGCCGACCGGGGCTGTCTTGGATTGGTCGCCGAGCAGGCTGGCGCGGCCGTGCTTGCCGAGGTATTCAAACTCGAAGTGGACGCCGAGTCCGCCCCGGAATGTGCCGGCGCCGGCGGATTCGTCCCTCAGGGAGTATTGGCGTACGAGGATGGGGTAGCGCTGTTCCAGCGTTTCAACCGACTGGATCAGGCCGATGCTCATCAGGGAGCAGCCGTTGGACAAACCATCGCCCGATTGGTGTCCGCCATATCCGCCACCAAGGAAGGTGTACATGACGAATTGCTCGCCGTCCTCGTCGACGCCTCCGATGGAAAGATTGTTGGAGGTGGCGGAGGACCCGGCCGGGACGCGGTCCGGCAATGCACCAGCGAGGGCCCCCATAACGGCTGTGATGATGCGTTGGCTGGTTTCAGCTGCGCAGCCTGCGACGGGGCGTGGTGGCTTGGCGTTGAGGAAGACGGACTCGGGGATGACGAAGGACAGGGGTTCGAAGATTCCCGAGTTGATTGGGATGTCCGGGAAGACGTGCTTTATGGCCACGATGGCGCTGGAGACGGTGGCCGCGTAGACGGAGTTCATTGGTCCTTCGCACGGTGGGGAGGACTCGCTGAAATCGATGGTCATTTCGTCGCCGCTGATGGTGAGGCGGACCGCTACGTCCAGGAGGGCGTCGTTGATGCCGTCGTTGTCCATCCGCTCGGTGAAGCTGTACGAGCCATCCGGTATGTCACGGATATAGCTGCGCATTTGGAGGGCGGAGCGTTCCCGGAGGAGGTCAATGACATTGGAGACGAGTTCTGGTCCGTATTCGTCGAGCAGCTCCGTGAGGCGTTCATCGCCGACCCGCAGTGCAGTGGCCTGGGCCTCGACATCGCCCATGATGTCGTCGGGCAGCCGGGAATTGGTTTGCAGTATCGCCAGGATGTCGGTGTTCAGGGTGTCCTGGGTGAACAGGCGAACGGGCGGAATCCGCAGGCCCTCCTGGTAGCAGTCGCTGGCCTGGGCAGCGAATCCACCGGGGACGCGGCCGCCAAGGTCTGTCCAGTGGCCGGTGTTGGCCAGCATGGCGAACAGTTTCCCGTTGTAGAAGTAGGGCCTGACGAGCTTGGTGTCCATGATGTGGGTTCCGCCGGCAAAGGGGTCGTTGACGAGGTAGGTATCCCCGGGTCGTGGTTCCTTCACGATGTTCAGGACGCTGGCGACCGTGTACTGCATGGTGCCTACGAAGATGGGCAGACCCCTGATGCCTTGGACGATCATGGATCCGTCCTTGGCGGAGTAGATTCCGTCGGCGCGGTCCCATGCGTCCGAAATGACGGGGGAGAAGGCCATTCGTTCGAAGACTGTGTCCATCTCATCGGCGATCTGTTCGAGACGTCCGCGGATCACGGCCAAGGAGAGCGGATCAACATCGGGGCGGCTCATCGTGCCACCTCCACGATGATCGAGCCGCTGTCATGGACGATGGACCGGGTTCCCGGGGGCAGGATGATGGTGGTATCGATTTGTTCGATCACGAGAGGTCCTTCCAGTGATTGACCGGCTACCAGGGAATCCCGTGACAGGACATCGACCATTTGTGGTTCGCCGGTGAAGTTGATGCTCCGTTTGGTTTGCTGATGCGTGGTTTTCGTCTGGGTTGGTGCCAGCGACGGAAGGGATCGTCGTCCGGTAGTGACGGTTCGGAGGTTGATCAGCTTGATGTTTCGTGCCGGGTGCCTGCCGCCGTAGGTTTTGGCGTGTTCGCGCAGGAAGGCATCGGCGAGCCCGTCGGAAGTCCAGCCCTGCTGCCGGTCCCCGAGCGGGATACGCAGCGTGTAACGCTGTTTGCTGAAACTCATGTCGGCGAAGTGTTCCACGGCAATGCTTTCGGACGTGAAACCGTCGGAGGTGAGCAGTCCTGTGCCCTCGGAGGCGTGCTGGCTCAGGATGTCCTGGACCTTCTGGCTTAGCTCAGTGCCTTCAACGTTGATGTTGAGGGCGCTGACGTAGTCGTACTTGGCATCGGCGATGAGGCATCCGTAGGCGCTGAGGGCGCCTGGGTGGGGTGGGATGAGGACGGTGGTCGCTCCGACTGTTCTTGCCAGTTCGGCGATGTGCATTGGTCCGGCGCCACCGTAGCCAACCAGGGCAAATTTTCGGGGGTCGTGGCCTTTGTCCACGCTGACGCTGCGGATCGCGACAGCCATCTTTTCGTTGGCTATCCGGATGATGGCCAAGGCTGCGGCCTCGATGCTGAGGCCCAGGGGGTCCGCGATTTCAGTTCGGATGGCGTTCCTGGCGGCGTCGACGTCGATGGTGAATCCGTCTTCGGTTCCGAGTTGCTGGTCTGGGGCTATACGACCCAGGACAGCATTGGCGTCGGTGACTGTGGGTTTTGTGCCACCTCGGGCGTAGCAGGCGGGTCCCGGTGTTGAGCCGGCGCTCTCGGGTCCTACCTGGAGGATTCCTGCCCGGTCGAGGGAGGCCAGCGAGCCGCCGCCGGCAGCGATGGTGGTGATGTCGATCATTGGCAGTTTGATGGGCATGCCATAGTCGATGTTCTTTTCGGAGGTGATGGATGGGGCGCCGCCGGGTATCAGTGCGACGTCGAAGCTGGTACCGCCCATATCGCAGGAGATGACGTCGGCGAGGCCGGCTGCCGCGCCGAAGTCAGCTGCCGCTACCGTTCCTGCGGCCGGCCCGGACAGCAGTGTCCGTGCACCCAGCCGTCCTGCGCGCCGGGCAGGGATGAGCCCGCCGTTGGACTGCATCACCTGGACCTCATGCTTGAAGCCTTTTGCTTCAAGCCGGTCTTGGACGCTGTGAAGGTAGCGGCCCATGGTGGCGCTGACGAAGGCGTTGACAGCCGTTGTGTTTGCTCGCTCGAACTCTCCTGACTCGGGGCACAGTTCATGTGAGGCGCTGAAGCTGACACCGGGGAGCAGGGTGGCGAGCCTCTCGATGAGGAGCTGTTCATGGGCCGGATTTGCGTAGCTGTTGAGAAGGCAGACAGCGACGCTCTCAACGTTCAGGTCCCGCAGTTTGTCCGCGACGCGAATGATGGCGTCATCGGTCAATGCCGTCAGGATCCGGCCCTGGGAGTCAATGCGTTCATCGACTTCGATTGATCGGCTCCGCGGAATAATCGGTGTGTAGCCTGTTGTCAGCCCGTAGGTGGTGGGCCGGTCCCGTCGGCGCAGCTCGAGGACGTCCCGGAATCCTTTTGTGGTCACCAGCGCACAGCGGTCTCCCTTACGTTCAAGAACGGCGTTGGTGGCCACGGTCGTGCCGTGGACGACTGCGTCCATCCCGGCGACGGGTACCGGTAGTTGCTCCAGTCCCGCGACGAGCCCTTCCGCTTGCTGGCCCGTGGTCGAGAAGACCTTCGCTATGCGGAGACGGTTTTCTTTGGTGTCGTGCAGCACCACGTCTGTGAATGTGCCGCCAACATCGATTCCTGCGATGACTTCCATGTGTTTTCCTAACGTTGTTTTTGTGCTCACATGAGCTACGAACTGTTCCTCGACAGCAATTGCGCCATGGCAGTCGCGGCCGTGAGAACGGGCTCCACCCACTGGTCGATGACGAAGCGGCTGCTGGGACCGGCAACACTGAGTGCACCGACGAGAACCCCGCTTGGGGCGGCGATCCCGGCTGCAACACCGTCGATGCCCTCGGCATATTCGCCCTCTGTGATGGCATAACCCTGTCGCCGGACTTCCGGGAGGATCCTGCACTTGAGTACGGTCTTGGAGCGGACACTGAGGCTGGTCACCTCTGGCAGCTCCTCGTCCGGGTAGAGGTTGTCGATCTCTGCTTCAGACATCGACGCCAGCAAGACCTTTCCGGATGCGCAACTGACCAAGGGCATCCTGGTCCCCACCCGAATGTCCATCCTCAAGACATGCTTCGTCTCGAATCGTTGAACAATGATGGCGTCCCGGTTGCGCGGTATCGCCAGCGAGACTGCTTCACCGCTCAGGTCCGCCAGTGACCTCATGGGTCCCAGCAGAGCGCCTCCGAACCGGGCAACATCCGGGACGGCCGCGCCCACCTCGAAGGCACCCAGGCCAAGGAAGTACATGCTGTCCTCGTCCTGAAAAGCGAAGTCCTGTTGCAGGAGCGTGGACAGAAGCATGTGTGCAGTACTTCGTCCCACGCCGAGTTGGCGCGACATCTCACTGACGCCAATCCCTTTTGGGTGTTCGCTGAGAATTCGGAGCACACGGAGTGCGGTGGCAACCGTGCTGGAAGTCCTTGATGAACTGTTTGACATATGCGAACATCCTTCGTAAATTGCGAATGCGGATAAATGATGCAGTGATTAGCCTCACGCGTCAAGAGTCGATTTTGGGCCGTCTGAATTCGCGGAAATTCCGCAAGATCCACCATCTGTGCCAATCTGAGACAAATAATCCCATCCTCTTGACGTTCGCGGGGTGTGGGTACAGGATTCAATCTGCTTCTGATCAACCAGTCAGATATTCGTATATTCCGAACACTGGCGACCTTCATGACTTGCGCATTTCGGGTACAGCGGACCACGCTCCACGTCGATAAAGCCAAACAATGAGCGCCATAGGAGAAATTCTTGGTCATCAAAATAGACAATGTCCTGTCCGACGTCGCTGTTCGAACAAAGCGCAAAGTATTCCGGCGACTGATGCCCATACTGATGTTGGGGTACATCGTGGGATATCTCGACCGGACAAGCATTTCGTTCGCCAGCCAAGGGCTCAGCCAGGAGTTTGGCATGAATGCCACCGCATTCGGATTTGCCGTCGGCATTTTCTTCCTGGGCTATGTGATTTTTGAAATTCCCAGTAATGTCTTGCTGCATCGAGTGGGAGCCCGGATCTGGATCACGAGGATCATGATCAGTTGGGGGATCATCACCGTGCTTATCGGGTTGACGACGGGCGCAGCCGGCGTCTACATCCTGCGGTTCCTCCTCGGTGTCGCTGAAGCCGGATTCTTCCCCGGCATAATCCTCTACCTCACATACTGGTTTCCCAATGCCGTTCGGGCCCGTATGCTGTCCGTCTTCATGCTCTCTGTTTCCATCGCCCTGGCGACCGGAAGCCTCCTGAACGGTCAGATCCTTCAGCATTTTGATGGCCTGCTTGGTTTTTCGGGCTGGCGATGGATCTTCTTCGTCGGCGGCCTCCTGGCGGTCATCCTCGGCGTCCTCAGCTTCTTTCTGTTGACGGATTCTCCACAGAAGGCGCGTTGGCTCGACGAACCTGAACGCCAGTGGCTGATCGAGACCCTGGTGCGGGAGGGCGAGGAGCGTGCGGCGGGCCGTTCAAACCACGGCATTTGGGCAGGCTTGCGTGATAAAAGGGTCATCCTTCTGGCGGTCGTCTTCTTTCTGATCCAGTTCGGAAACTACCCCTTGGCTTTTTGGCTGCCGCAACTGGTCAAGAAGATCGGACCGGAATTATCGGCAGTTCAAGTCAGCCTGGTAACAGCCATTCCTTATGCATGCGCTGCAATAGTTCTGTTTCTGATGGCGATGCGCTTCGCACGGCGCGACGCCGAAGTTGCACACATCAGCGTTCCGCTGATCTTTGCTTCGGGTGCCTTCGCAGTAATCACAGCGGCCCTGGGCCAGCCGATCATTGCTCTTATCGCAATCACAGTGGCAACGATGTGCGTCCTCCCGGCAACAGCAATGTTTTGGTCGCTGCCCACCCATTATCTGACCGGCGCAGCAGCCGCGAGCGGAATCGCATTAATTAACTCCGTGGGTAACATCGCCGGCTTTGTAAGCCCTTATAGTTACGGTTTTCTCAGGGACGCCACCGGCAGCGACAGCGTGGCGCTTGCAATGCTCGGCGCCGCAGTGATTACGGCGGCTGTAATACTCATTATCTGGAGGAATAAAACCCGCAGCGGGAGCTAATACCCCAAGGGCTCAATGGCCCACGCGATGCGATGAAGGCGGGTAGCAACCCGTCCCCGCAACGCCAGCCATCGCCGTCGTAATTCCTGCTTCCCGTCAGGAAGCGTAGGTGCCATGGGGGCGGCGCTGTGCGCATGGCTCAAGGTGGCTTGCTCCTGGCGCGCAAGCAAGAGGGCAAGTGGATAGTAGCTGTTCATCAGTTCTCCCAAGCAGTTCGCCAAGGCAGCAGTCAGCGTTGCTCACTGGCCGCGGCGGATCCGGTCTACTTTCAGTACTTTGTAGTAGGAAGAGTAAGGGGAGGGACTCCTGCCGCACTGTGCCACTCTGGGCCACGTTGGAAGAGGGGCAGGCCGGATCGGCGAGGCGCCGGCCCGTGCTCGGGGGTGACTGACCGCCGTCGCCTATTGTGTTCCTGACCCGAAGTCGACGCCCAAAATCGCCCGGGACAGGGTAACGGCACGGTCCGCCAATTCTTCAAGCTCGGCGTCGGTGCAGTCGCGGGAGGCCCAGCGCGTGGCACCCTCGAGGAGGGTGACAACCACCTTCACGTGTTCCGCGGGATCGGCATACCCCATGTCACGGGCCGCCGCCTCATACATCTGCTCGTGGAGCGCCACCCATTCGTCCACTTGCGCGCGGAGGTCCTTTGGCAGCACTTCCGCCATCCTGTCGGTGGCTACAAGCAAGTCCCAGAGGTTGCTTTCCGGGAGCCGCACCTGCCGCGTGAAGTGAAGCCTGACCATGGCGTCCCAGAACTCTTCCGCATTTGTGGCTGGCGCTACCGCCTCAAGAAGGGCGACGCCGAAGCGGTGGAAATGCCAGCGAAGCGATTCGGCAACGATTTCGTCCCTGCCGTCCGGGAAATGGGAGTAGAGGCTAGGCGGCTTGACGTTGACGGCGTTGGCGATGGTCCGCATGGAAACGGAGTTGAATCCATTGGCGATGGCGAGTTCCAGGAAGGCCTCGAGGATGTTCTGGCGGGAGGCTCTCTGGCCGGCCCAGTTCCACTCCTCCAGCTTGGTCTGGAACTGCGCCTTCGCTGTTTCGTAGGACGTCGCGCTCATAATCCATCATCCTAACAGTCGTTAGGTAACTCGACTCGGACGCTTCCCTAACGTCTGTTAGTTAGGTAGTCTGGAAGTGGCGCGGAGCACAAGCACCCACCAATCCGAATGGTTTGAGCGGAAGAGCACACAATGGTCACCGAAAACACGAGCCTGGGGGCCCCTCGAAACAACAACGTCATCCTCGGAAGTGGTCTTTCGGGAATGGTTGCCGCGTACATCGGCGCACGCGCGCTGGAGGAGAACGCATCACAAAATGAGAACTGGACCGCAGAGCGGGTGTTCCGTCCCAAGCTGCCGAGGTGGCGGCCGCGAAAGACCAGGCCGGGGGGACCTGGCCCGGCGTTGGCTTCCTGAACCGCATACCAAGAGAGAACCTCAACATGTCTGCAGAAGTACTGTCACCGTTGCCGCATGAGACCCCACGCGAAACCAACAGGGTCCGTGAGATCTTCCTTATGCAACCGCATGCCGACCTCAGCGGTATCCGTCCCATGGTGGCCCGCTCGTGGTACAGGAGCCGGGCCGCGGGCGTTGACGCCTTCGCCGACCGTGGGTTCTACGACGAAGGGCGGGTAGACGAGTACACGATCGCAGCAGCTGGCCCGCACCTGCAGAAACTGGACGAGGTGGCCGCCGACCTGGGGGGCTACGTCAACATCACCGCCCCCAACGGTGTCCTGGTCAAGGCCAACTTTTTGCGGGATGACGGGTTCCCTGCCGGGTACTCCCTGCTGGAGGAGAGCTGTGGCAGCAATGGCGAAGGCCTGGCACTGGAAGAGGGGCGTGGTGTCTGGCTGGCTCCGGAGGAACACTTCCGGGAGGACATGCGCGGCAACTGGTGCTTTGCCTCCTTGGTCCGCGACCCATTCCATAACCGTGTACGGGCTGTCATCGGGCTGACTCTCCCGGCAAACCGGGTCAGCACGCTGGAACCGTCATCCACCCTGCTCATGTTGGAGGGAGTTGCTTCCCGCATTGAGAGGGACATCGAGGTCCGGACCTCATCCAAGGAGCGGGCACTTCTGAGCGAATACCTCAGAATCTCGCGCCGCAGGGGCAACCGGGCTGTCATCGCCGTCGACGGTAAAAACTCGCTCCAGAACGCTTCGGCGACGGCGACGCTGGTGGACAGCGATTTCTCGATCGTCTTCGGCTACGCCAAAGCGGTCATGGCTTCCGGCCGCGACATGAACTGCGAAGTCATGCTGCAGGGGCCGGGGCGTTCCACGCTGGAAATATCACCGGTAACGCTTTCTTCGGCGAACGTCGGAGCAATTGTGGTGGTCCGGCCGCATGCACCCGCCATGGAGCGGGCGAACGCTTCCGCAAGCGCGGCAATAACCCTGGAATTGGCACCGCAAGGGACCGCTGAACGGTTGCTGAAGTACGTGGATGGCACCAGCACAGAGTTCAAACGCACACTCAACCTGGCGCGGAAAGCCGTGGACCAGGACAGGTCCGTGGTGATGATCGGTGAACTCGGCAGCGGGAAACTACGGCTTGCCGGTGCCATCGCATCCCTGCGTGGTGGGCAGATGGTTGTGGATGCCCGCAACGGAGACCTCAGGAATGCCAACTTCAGGGATGTCGTACACCGGGTGGCCACCGAGCTCCCAGCCACGTTGATCGTTGAACACGCCGATGAACTATCCCAGAACGAAGCCAGTGAGATTGCCCGCAACCTCCGCAACAACGCCACCACCAAGCTGATCTTCACCGTCACCCGCCCCACGGATGCCACGCTCCTGCTTTCGGAGGCCTTCGATGTCCTTGAGGTCTCCGTGGCGCCCCTGCGCAACAGGCGCGAAGACATCCCCCACCTGGCCAACGCCATCGCAGGAGAGCTGGGGGAGCGGCGCTTGTCCCGCAGGCTCATCACCACCCTCACCCATGCAGACTGGCCACGGAACATCGACCAGCTGCGGGCCGTGGTTTCCAACGCCGTCGAACGTGCGGAGGGTGCCGAGGTGACAGTTGACGACCTGCCCCAGGGATTCCACCGTGTCCTGACGAAGGGCAGGCTATCCCGCCTCGAGGATGCAGAACTCAGCGAGTTGCGCACGGCCCTTCAGGAGGCGAAGGGCAACCGCAGCCTGGCCGCTGAAACGCTGCAGATCGGGCGCTCCACGCTGTACCGGCGCATGGACTACTTCCGCAGCCGCGGCTTCGATCTCTGATTCCAGGCAGGGAGCCGCAGCCGACCTCCTAAGGGGGCCGGCTGCTCCGTGCTGCCCCGGCGGCGAAAAGCCCGACGGCGATTGGTGAGTTGTGCTGCCCGGGCGGCGGAAGGCCCGGCTCTCCCCATGCGGTGGGACACGGTGTCCCACCGTGGTGTCTCGATATGGCACGGATGGCCGCCCCGATATCGCGTTGTACTGGAAATCACCCGACGCCGGCACCCGTCTCAAGGACTGTCCGGCGGCGACCGAGGATACGAACACGAACAGGACGACTGACTATGACCCGCGATGCCCAGGGAACCATTCTTGTGGCCCCTCACCATTTCCCGGACCTGGACCGCGAGCACGCGCTCGCGGAGGAGTTCGGTTACACACTCAACGCCGCGGCAGACACCGATGCCTTCCGTGACGGGCTTCCCGAAGCCGACATCGTGATGATCACGCCCTATGCCAAGCTCACTGCCGCCGATTTCCAGTTGATGACCAAGTGCCGGGCAGTGATCCGGTACGGAATCGGCTACGACAACATCGACGTCGCCGCAGCCACCGAAGCGGGCATCCCGGTCTCGATCGTTCCCGGCACGGCGTCGGAGGAAGTCGCCTCCCATGCCTTCGCGATGGGCCTGGCGCTGGCCCGCCGCCTGCCTGCCGGAAACGCCGCCATCGACAACCTTGGCTGGGCCGGAACCATCGGCTACGACACCCCTGTCCTCTCCGAGCTTGAGGTCGGCGTCCTGGGCATGGGCCGCATCGGGCAGCATGTGGCCCGCATGTATTCGGCTGTAGGAGCCCGCGTCCGCGCCTATGATCCCTTTGTCACGGAGAGTTTCGTGGAGATGACCGGGCTGCAGGACATCCTGGAGAATTCCGACGTCGTTTCCCTCCACCTGCCGCTGAACGACGAAACGGCGAACCTCATCTCCACCGAAGTGCTCGCGAAAATGCGCAAAGGCACGGTGATCGTCAACGTGTCCCGCGGCGGCCTCATCGATGAAGCCGCGCTCGCCGAGGCACTGGCCTCCGGACACATTGCAGGCGCCGGCATCGATACCTTCGCCCAGGAGCCGCTCGGTGCTGATCACCCGCTGCGGACGGCACCAAACGCCATCCTCACGCCGCACATCGCTTGGCGTTCCAACCGGTCGACAGGTGCCCTGCAGGACGGTGCCGTGGAGCGCGTACGCCTCGCGCTAACCGGGCAGCCGCTCATCGACCTCGTGAACTGAAACGACTCGTGAACTGAAACGACTTGTGAACTGAAAAGACTGGAGAAACCCGACTTGGCTACCACCAATCATTTGGAAGACCTTGCTGCATTGCAGAACCCTGCAGAGGATCCGCACCTGCGCCGCGGTCCGCGCGGCTTCCCGCTGCTGCCTGGCGGCTACGGCCGGTCAACCTACTACACCGGCGCTCCGAGCCCGTACGCCATCAAGGGCGAGGGCTATCGGGTGTGGGATGACCGCGGCCGTGAACTGATCGACGCGAACAACAACTTCACCTCCCTGATCCACGGCAACGCCCACCCGGAAATCACCGAAGCTGCAACCAAGGCCCTCACCATGGGTGCAAGCTGGGGCATCCCGAACCTCTACGAATGGGAACTCGCCGAACTCCTCCTCGGCCGCCTTCCCGAACTGGACCAGGTCCGTTTCGCGAACTCCGGCACCGAAGCCGTCATGTCCGCGATCCGCATCGCCCGTGCCAGCACCGGCCGTGAGCGCGTTATCGTCACCAAGGGTGGATACCACGGAACGTCCGAGGTTGCCCTGGTTCCCGGTGGACCGTCCTACCAGCGCGGCGTCACCCGCGGCGTGATCGACGACGTCACAGCGGTTCCGCTGAACGACGTCGAATTCCTTCGCCAGGCGGTTGAGGCCGCTCCGGATGCGTACGCAGCCATCATCCTGGATCTGCTGCCCAACCGTGCCGGCCTCCTCACCATCAACGGGGAGTTCGTCCGGACTGCCCGGGAGCTGGCCACCCGTTACGGCATTGTCCTGATCATCGATGAGGTCATCAGCCTCCGCCTTGGCTACAGCGGCTTCAGCGGCGAATACGGGGTTACCCCGGATCTGCTGACCACGGGCAAGCTCATCGGCGGCGGATTTCCCGTCGGAGCAGTCTGCGGCAAGGCCGAGCTGATGGCCGAGGTGGACCCGACGCGCCCCGGCAGCCTGCCGCACGGTGGCACGTTCTCCGGCAACCCCGTCAGCATGGCAGCCGGTTCCGTCGCCCTGCGCCTCTACACCGAAGATGAGGTCAAGCGCCTGAACCAGTTGGGCGACACCGCCCGCGACACGGTCAACGCCAGGGTTGCCGAAGCCGGTTGGGAGATCCGTGGCCGCGGCTCGCTCCTCCGCGCGGTTCCGGCCGGTGCGGAGAAGGTGGACGAGCACACCCAGCACAAGCTGTGGTGGGCCTCCTACGAGCGCGGCCTGCTCGGCTCCCCGGCCAACCTGCTGTCCCTGTCCACGCCCATGGACGAAAAGGTGGTCGCTGACATTACCGACCGCCTGGCCGACGCAGTCCTGGCCGTCGCCTCGGAGGCTTCCACCACGGAAGGCGCAAAGTAACCATGAAGATCGTTTCCTACGAACACGAGTCCGGCGTTCGCGGCGGTGTCCTGATCGACGACACCATCTATGACCTGGAGCTGCTGCTGCAGGGTTCCCGCCAGGCCGTGCACGGAGCCACCTCGTCCGTCCGGGAATTCCTGGAATTCTACGGCGACAGGCTTGAAGCCATTTCGGCCGAGCTCGGCGCATTGGCCGGTCAGGACCCCGAAGCCCATGTGGGTGCCCCGGCCGATATTGGCTTGACCACACCTGTGCCCAATCCTTCCAAGGTGCTGTGCATCGGACTGAACTACAAGGACCACGTTGCCGAGACCGGCCGCGCGTTCCCGGAGTACCCGGACGTTTTCGCCAAGTTCGCCTCCACCATGGTTGGACCCGAAGACGAGATCGGCGGTGCGAAGGTCAGCGACAACCTCGACTTCGAAGGTGAACTCGCCGTAATCATCGGGCGCAAGGCCAGCGAGGTCAGCGAAGAAGAAGCCCTGAACTATGTTGCAGCGCTTGCCCCGCTGAACGATGTCACCGCCCGTGACCTGCAGTACCGCGGGACACAGTGGCTGGCAGGCAAGGCCGTGGACGGGTCAACCCCGTGGGGCCCGGCCTTGGTCACCTTGGACGAAGTGGGCGATCCCCAAAACCTGGACCTCGCAACCCGCGTGAACGGCATCGAAGTGCAGCGCTCCAACACGAGCTACCAGATCTTCCCGATCGCACGGATCGTCTCCTACCTCTCAAGCTTCCTCACCCTGGAACCTGGCGACGTCATTGCCACAGGGACCCCGCAGGGCATTGGTGCCAAGCGGAATCCGCCTGTCTGGCTGGAACCGGGAGACACGGTGGAAATCGAGATCGAGAAGGTGGGGCTGCTCCGCAACACCGTGGGCAAGCCCCAGCTCTAACCCCCTGCAAGCTCAACGAAAGTAATGAAGACCATGAGTGATGTACAAACACAAGCAAGTGAGGCCAGGTACCGCATCGCCGTCGACACCGGCGGAACCTTCACCGACGTCGTAGTCGGGTCCAACAGCGGTGACATGGCGGTCGGCAAGGCGTTGACCACCTACGATCGCGTGTTCACCGGCTTCGAAGCGTCCGTACGCCGCGCAGCCGAGTCCGTTGGCTGGAGCGGCGACGATGTTCTGCGCAACGCAGACGTCATTGTCTACGGCACCACCCACGCCACCAATGCAGTGCTCACCGGCAAGGTCGCCAAAACTGCGCTGCTGACCACGGACGGTTTTGCCGACACCCTGCTGCTGCGCGAAGGCGGCCGCCGCGACGCGTTCGATTCCAAGGCCGCCTACCCGCCGCCGTATGTTCCCCGCCAGCTGACCTTCGAAATCACTGAACGCATCTCTGCCGAAGGCGACGTCCTGGTGCCGTTGGACGAGAAGCACGTGCGCGAGGTCCTCGGTTCCTTCAAGGAACAGGGCATCGAGGCCGTTGCGGTTTCCTTCCTGTGGTCCATCATCAACGACGCCCACGAGAAGCGCGTTGCCGAGCTGATCCAGGAGATTCTCCCCGGCGTCCCGTACACGCTCTCCAACGAAGCCAACCCCACCATCCGCGAATACCGCCGCTCCTCGGCAGCCTCGATCGACGCTTCCCTGAAGCCGCTAATGGCCGACCACCTGGGCAAGCTCCGCTCCGACCTCCAGGAATACGGCTTCGCCGGGGACCTGCTGGTGGTCACCTCCGAAGGTGCCGTGCTCGACGTCGCCGACGTCCTGGACCGTCCCGTCCTACTGCTGAACTCCGGCCCGTCCATGGCGCCGCTGGTGGGCGCTGCGGCTGCTCCGGACCGCGACACCGTGGTTGTCTGCGACATGGGCGGCACCACCTTCGACGTCTCCCTGGTGGAGGAAGGCGTGGTCCGCCACACCCGTGAAGCCTGGCTGGGCGAGCCTTTCGTGGGGCACCTCACCGGTCTGTCCTCCGTTGCGGTGTCCAGCATCGGCGCCGGTGGCGGCAGCATCGCATGGATCGACGGCGGTGGGCTGCTTCGAGTGGGTCCGCAGAGTGCGCGCAGCACTCCCGGCCCGGCAGCGTACGGCCGCGGCGGCGAAGAACCCACCGTCACCGACGCCTGCGTCGCCCTTGGCTACCTCGACACAGAGGGCTTCGAAGGCGGGTTCACCCTGAACCGCGAAGCCGCCATCAAGGCCATCGACACCCGCATCGCCGGGCCGTTGAAGATGGATACCCTGCAGGCTGCCCAGGCAATCCTGGATGTCTCCGCCAACCACATGGCCACTGCCATCCGCCAGGCTTCGTTGGAGCAGGGCGTGGACCCGCGCGGTGCCCTCATTGTTGCCGGTGGCGGCGCCGGTGCCATGGTTGCCGCGGCGATCGGCAAGCTTCTGGAAGCAGACACCATCCTCATCCCGGCGACCGCCGGCGTCCTGGCCGCCTACGGAGCCCACCGCGCCCCGATCGCCACCGAGTTCCTCTCGCCACTGCACAACGACACCCGCAGTTTCGACGCCGGTTCGGCCTCCCGCGCAGTGGAGGACCTGACAGCCAAGGCTGAAGTCTTCATCAAGCGCTTCGACGGCGTGGGCGAGGCGCCCAACGTCACGTACTTCGTGGATGCCCGATACCCCGGCCAGGCCTGGGACCTCCGGGTCTACCTCGACGCCGCCCCAGACACGTCCGGTGACGCGGCCGGCATCATTGAGCGCGCCTTCCACGAAGAGCACGATCGCCGCAACGGCACCCACGATCCGGACAGCCGCGTGGAGATCATCACCTGGGGTGTCCGCGTGGAAATTCCGCGGCCGGAACATCTCAAGTCCGAGAGCGAACTCAGCCGCACCGCGGAGATCCACCGCACTGACAGCATTGTTTTTGGCGGCGAACCGTTCAGCACCCAGCGCTACCGCGGCGTGACGCTCGCCCCGCGCGACAAGATCGTCGGCCCAGCCGTCATCGACCAGCCAACCACCACCATCGTCGTGCCGCCGGAGTGGGACGCCACGCTCGATGAACGATCCAACATCTACCTCACCCGTAAGGAGGCGTAACCGTGACCCGCGAATTCGATCCCGTAAAGCTCTCGGTCCTTGCCAACGCATTCGACGGCATTGTCCGCGAGATGACCAGCGGCCTGCTCCGCTCCGCCCGCTCATCCGTCATCAACACCGCCCGCGACTTCTCCTGTGCCGTACTTACTGCGGACAACCAGTTGCTCGCCGCGGCCGAAGGTGTCCCGGTACACGTCTTCGGTGCTGGACCCCTGGGCGAGGACATGGTGGAACTACATAAGGACATCCGCGAAGGCGACGCGTTCCTGCACAACGATCCCTACATGGGTAACTCGCACGCCGCAGACCACGTGATCCTGGTGCCCATCTTCATCCAGGGACGCCACCTCTTCACTGCCGTGACCAAGGCCCACCAAGCCGACTGCGGCAACTCGCTTCCCACCACCTTCTTCGCCACAGCGCGGGACGTGTACGAGGAAGGCGCGCTGATCTTCCCCTGCGTCCGGATCCAGCGCGACTACACGGACATCGACGACATCATCCGCATGTGCCGGTCCCGCATCCGTGTTCCCGACCAGTGGTACGGCGACTACCTCGCATCCGTCGGTGCGTCCCGCATCGCCGAGCGCCGCATCCACGAGCTCGCAGAAAAGTTCGGAGTGGATGACCTGGTGGACTTCGTGGACGCCTGGTTCGACTACTCCGAGCGGCTGACCGCCAGCGCAATCGAGAAGCTGCCCGAGTTCGTCCTCCATGGCACCTCTGCCCACGACCCCTTCCCCGGCACCGGACCGGACGGCGTGCAGCTGCAGGCGACCCTCGAGGTCAAGCCCAAGCAGGGCAAGATTGTGATCGACCTGCGCGACAATCCGGACAACCTTCCCAACGGCTTGAACCTCACCAAGGCAACGGCCACCGGCGCCGCCTTGGCCGGCATCCTTTCCGGCATCCCGGAGAACCTGCCCAGCAACGCCGGAACCTTCCGCCGGGTGGAGGTGCTGTTGCGTGATGGTTGTGCCGTCGGCGTTCCCAAGCACCCCTACTCCTGCTCCTCGGGAACCACCAACCTCGCCGACCGCGTGGTGAACATCGTCCAGGCCGCGTTCTCCCAGATCGACGACGGATACGGCACCGCCGAGGGCGCGGCCGGCCAGGCGCCAGCCAAGTCGGTCATTTCCGGAACGGACGAACGCAACGGCAACGCCTACGTGAACCAAATCCTGGTCGGCGGCGTCGGCGGTCCGGCTACCCCGTTCGTTGACGGATGGCCTACCTACCAGCGTCCTGTGTGCGGCGCCCTGTTGTACCACGACAGCGTGGAAGTGGACGAGCAGCGCTACCCGATCCTGGTCCACGAACGCACCCTGGTAGCCGACACCGGCGGAGCCGGCCGCCAGCGCGGCGGACTCGCAACACGCGTCACCATGGAGCCCCGCGGGGAGAGCGTGACTCTCACCTACGGCATCGAAGGCAAGATCAACCCGCCCAAGGGTGTCCGTGGCGGACACGACGGGGCAGAACCTTCCGCCTGGGTGGAAGACCTCAAGACCGGCGAACGACGCGAGATCCCGGTGGTGGGCCGCTACGACCTGCAATCGGGAGAGAAGGTCGTCTCCATCACCCCCGGCGGTGGTGGCTACGGCGACCCGCTGGAGCGCGACGTCCTGGCAGTCCTCGACGACTACCGCGAGTCCCGCGTCACTCTCGAGGCAGCAGTAGCCGATTACGGCGTGGTCATCACCGAAGGCGCTGTGGACGAGGCAGCTACGGCCAGGATCCGCGAAGAACGCCTGGCCGGCTAGCACCAGGGCTACCGCAACTAGCACCGGGCTATCGCAACCCATCCCGGGGCGGGGTATCCTCGCCCCGGGATGTTCCAACAATCATTTAACGGAGATTCACATGGAACCCATTCGAGTCGGCATCATCGGCGTCGGAAACGTCCTCAACCAATACCTGGACAAGATCGGCGTCCACCCCGACGTCAACATCGTGGCGCTCGCGGATGTGAACCCCGAGGCAGTGCGGAAGCGCGCCGCCGAATACGACGTTCTCAAAGCCCTCACACCCGACGAGCTGCTGGCAGATAAGGACGTGGAGTTGGTCCTCAACCTCACGCCGCCCAAGCTCCATGCACCAGTGACGCTCCAGGCGATCGCGGCCGGCAAGCACGTCCTCTCCGAGAAGCCCTTCGCAACATCCCTTGAGGAAGCCAAGCAGATCCTGGACGCAGCACGGGAAGCCGGCGTCAAAGTAGGCTCCGCGCCCACCACGTTCCTGGGTTCCGGCATGCAGACCAGCCGCAAGCTCATCGACGACGGCTGGATCGGCGAGCCGGTGGCGGCCTTCGCATCCTTCGCGTGCCGGGGCTATGAGCACTGGCACCCGAACGTGGACCCGTTTTACAGCCCCGGGGCTGGCCCCATGCTGGACATCGGACCGTATTTGATCACCAACCTGGTGAACTTCTTCGGCCCGGTGAAGCGGGTCTCCGCGACCACGCCGCGTTCGTCCGAGACCCGTCCCCGCCCGGGCAAAGAGGGCGAAGTCATCCAGATCCAGACCCCGACGCACGTCACGGGCACCCTCGACTTCGAGTCCGGCGCTGCTGCCACTGTGATCGTCAGCTGGGACATCTGGAACCACAACCTGCCGCACCTGGAGATCTACGGCACCGGAGGATCCCTCGCTGCACCCAACCCGGATCACTTCTCCGGCGCTCCCGTGCTGCGCCGCGGCGAGCCGGGTGACCTCGCGCTGGACATGACGCCCCCGGGCGGTGGCGACTGGCGCGAAACTCCGATCACCCACCGTGACGACGCCTACCGCGGCATCGGTCTGGCCGAGTTCGGCTACGCCATCCGCAACGGCCTGGAACCCCGGACGGGCGGCGACTTCGCCTACCACGTGCTGGAGGTCCTCCTGGCCTTCGAGGCATCCTCGGAGCAGGGCAAGCACATCGAAATCGAAAGCACCTGCGAACGTCCCCGGCCGCTGCCATCGGTAGGGCCGCAGGAGCCATACCGCTTCGACTAAGACAACCACCAAACAGCAGCCGACGTCGGTACTTGCGTGCCGCCGTCGGCTGCTGTTTTTTTCGTGTCCGGGGAGGGTAGGTGGCGTCCCAAACTGGGACACAACTTTGCTTCCCCAAGGTGAAAACCTGATGTTCGGGCGAATCGGTTTGCAAATGCCGACGCACCTACGAATTTAGGAGAACGCATGACTAGCACAGCCGCTGCTGATATCGGCACCGAAGTCAATATCGCAGCCGATAAAAAGGCCGTCCGCCGCCGCACTGTCGCACAAGCGATCGTTGAGTATTTGCAAGTCCAGTACAGCGAACTCGATGGTGAAAAACGGCGTCTGATCGCCGGCATGTACGGCATCTTTGGCCACGGCAACTCCGTTGGCCTGGCTCAAGGCATCGACGAATACGGCGTGGACTTCCCGCACTACCAAGGCAAGAACGAGCAATCCATGGTCCACGCGGCCATTGGCTTCGCAAAGGCTTCCAACCGTGCCGCCACCCTGGCCTGCACGGCCTCCGCCGGCCCGGGATCCACCAACATGGTCTCCGGTGCGGCCACGGCCACCACCAACCGCCTCCCCGTGCTGTTGTTCCCTGCGGACATCATCAACAACCGGTTCGGCGACCCCGTGTTGCAGCAGATCGAACACCCCGTTGAGCGCGATGTCTCCGCCAACGACTGCTTCCGTCCCGTCAGCCGCTACTTCGACCGGATCACCCACCCCGCACAGTTGCTGTCCACGCTCCCGGAGGCCATGCGCGTCCTCACCGACCCGGTGGAAACCGGTGCCGTGGTGGTGTGCCTTCCGCAGGATATCCAAGGTGCCGAGTTCGACTTCCCCGAGTCCTTCTTCACACCGCGCGTCTGGCACATCCGCCGTCGCCCGGCGGTTGAGGACGAGTTGCGCGACGCCGCCGAAATCATCCGCAACGCCAAGCGTCCCCTGCTGATCTCCGGTGGCGGTGTCCGCTACTCCAAGGCCCAGGATGAACTGGCACGCTTCAGCGCGGAGTTCGGCATCCCGGTGTCAGAGACCTACGCAGGCAAGGGCAGCGGACCCATCACCGACCTCAACCTCGGTGCACTGGGTGTGACCGGAACCGTGGGCGCCAACGAGATCGCAGATGGCGCCGATGTGGTGGTGACCGTGGGTTCACGCCTCCAGGACTTCATCACCGCATCCCACTCGCTCTTCCAGAACCCGGACGTGAAGTTCGTGAACCTCAACGTGGGTTCGTTCGACGCCCACAAGATGGGCTCGTTCCCGGTGATCGGCGACGCCAAGCTAAACCTGGCCGCCCTGCGGGAGCGCCTGGCCGCCGTCGGATACTCGACGTCGGACGAGTTCCGCAGCGACATCGCAGATGCCCGCAAGGCCACGCTGGAGGTGCGCAAGCACGACCTCCAGGATTTTGCCGGCGAACTGATGAGCCAGGCCCAGGTGATTGACGTACTCAACCAGCGCACCACCAGTGACGACGCCCTGATTTTGGGCTCCGGCGGCGTGGTTGAAGGCATCCACAAGGCATGGGATCCCTCCAACGGCACCGAAATTCACTTTGAATACGCCAACTCCTGCATGGGCCATGAGATCCCGGCTGGCCTCGGCTACCGTTTGGCCCGTCCCGATGCGCCGGGCGAGGTATATGTCCTGATCGGTGACGGCACCTACTTCATGCAGCCCACCGAACTGGTCACGGCCGTCCAGGAACGCAAGAAGATCATCACGATCGTGATCGACAACCGCGGACACCAGTGCATCTGGCCTCTGCAGGTTGCCAAGGGTGGTCCGGGCCGCGAATTCGGCACCCAGTACCGGGAACGCAGCAAAGAGTCAGGTCGACTGGACGGGGCGGTCCTTGAGTTCGACATCGCCGCCAACGCAGCCAGCATGGGCTGTGCTGCATGGTCCACGACGACGATCGAAGAGTTCTCGGCCGCCCTCACCGAAGCGAAGGAAACCGAAGGTCCTGCCGTGATCGTGGCCCGTGTTGAGCCGTGGCGCTACCTTTCCGGCAATGGCGCCTTCTGGGACGTTGGAGCTCCGATGACTTCGCAGCGACCCGCCACCCTGGAGGGTATCGCCAAGCACCTCAAGGGCCGTGAGCGTCAGCGCTTCTACGCTGCCACCACCGCACCTGAAACGCGCTAAGCGCACTGGGCGGGACCGCTACGCAGCGGTCCCGCCCGTCGTCTTACGGGCTTACCGTTCTTTCTGATTTTCGTAACAAAGGAGCATTCATCATGAGCGCATTTGCCGTTACTGATCCAGCCACCGGCACCATCCACGCCGAGTACCCAGCCGCCACTGACGCAGAGGTGGAAGCCGGGCTCAGCGCAGCACAGAAGACTTACCAGGAGTGGTCCCGCACCACCACGGTCGCCGAACGTGCGGCCTTGGCCAAGCGCCTTGCGGAACTGTTTGTCGAGCGCAAGGACAAGCTGGCCGCCATCATCAACCGGGAAATGGGCAAGCCGCTGCAGCAGGCAGTGGGAGAAGCCGAGTTCTCCGCTTCCATCGCCGCTGCTTTCGCCGAGCACGCCGAAGAATGGCTTGCCGATGAGCAACTCGAGGTCGCCGACGGGCTCCGGAGCTTCTTCCGGTACCAGGGCCTCGGCGTGATCCTGGGCATCATGCCGTGGAACTACCCCTACTACCAGGTGGCACGGTTTGCTATTCCGAACATCATCCTGGGCAACACGGTGATCGTCCGCCACGCCAGCCAATGCCCGGAATCCGCGTTGGCGCTGGAGGAACTCTTCCGCGACGCAGGCTTCCCGGAGGGCGCGTACGTCAACCTGTTCGCCACCCATCAGCAGATCTCGAACATCATTGCCGACGACCGCGTGCAGGGTGTCTCACTAACGGGCTCCGAACAGGTGGGAGCGATCGTGGCTGAGCAGGCGGGGCGCGCGCTGAAGAAGTGTGTGCTGGAGCTTGGCGGCGCCGACGTGTTCCTGGTCCTGGACACGGACGACGTGGACCTTGCGGTGAAGAAGGCCGTGATGGGCCGCATGGGCAACACGGGCCAGTCGTGCAACGGTTCCAAGAGGATCGTGGTGCTGGACAAGTACTTCCACGAGTTCTCGGAGAAGTTCAAGGCCGCCATCGCCGGACAGTCCTACGAGAATGGCGATTTCGGGCCGATGTCTTCCGATTCGGCCACCAAATTCCTAGCCTCGCAGGTGCAGGGCGCGTTGGACCAGGGCGCCGAGATCCTGGTGGGTAACAATGAGCCCCAGGGCAACGTCTTCACGCCGACGGTGATCACCAACATCACGCCGTCCATGGACGTTTACAGCGAGGAGCTCTTCGGCCCTGTTGCGCAGCTCTACAAGGTCAGCAGCGACGCTGAGGCGATCAAGCTCGCGAATTCCTCGCCGTACGGCCTGGGTTCCGTGGTGATTTGCGACGACGTTGAGCGCGCCGAGCGCGTCGGCAACCAGCTCGACGTCGGCATGGTGTTCGTGGGTGCCTACGACCTCAGCGGTGCGGACGTGCCATTCGGCGGCGTCAAGAAGTCAGGTTACGGACGCGAACTGGGCAAGGTGGGCATGTTGGAGTTTGCCAACAAGAAGCTGTTCCGCTTCGCCAAGTAGGATTCAGCACAGCAAAATCAGCGCACCAAAAAGGAGGCCGGATCATCGCGATCCGGCCTCCCTTTGTCTTCAGTCTCAGGCTCCGTACGTGGTCTTCCCGGAGACTTCCGGGATCTCCACCCAGTCCCCGGAACCGGCGCTGCGCAAGGAGGCATCCACCAGTTCCGAAGCCGACCAACCATCGGCGGCGGAGGGTCCGAGCTGCTTTCCTTCGGCCACCGAACGCAGGAAGAGTGCGGCCTCAATGGTCTTGAGATCGTTGAAGCCGATGCCCGGACCGGGGCCCGGCTGGAAGCGGCCGAATTCGCCGTAGGACGGTGGCGTCATGATGGTGCGGTAACCGCTGCGGTCCGTGGCGAGCTCAAGCTGGTTCATGCGTTCGAAGTTCCAGCGCAGCGAGCCCTCCGTGCCGTACACCTCGATGATGTATTCGGCGTGCGGCCCAATGGCAACGCGGGTGGATTCGAACATGCCGATCGCGCCGCCCTCGAAGCGGGCCAGCATGGCGGTGTAGTCCTCGTTCTCCACCTCACGGGTGACATCCGAGGCCTGGCCCATGTCGAAGGAGTTGGAGGAATTGCCGGCCGGCAGCGGGCGGTCCTTGATGAATGTTTCTGTGACGGCATTGAGCGAAGTGATGCGCCCCACCAGGAACTGTGCAAGGTCAAAACCGTGACTCAGCACATCGCCCAGGACACCGGAGCCCGCCCGTGCCTGCTCGTAGCGCCACGTGAAGACCTGCGTCGGGTCGGAGGCGTAGCCGGTGAGCAGGCGGATCTGCACGTTGGTCACTTTGCCCAGCGCGCCGGAGCGGATGAGCCGCCTGGCTTCAGCTACGGCCGGTGCGTGCCGGTAGTTGAACCCCACGGACGTGATCAGTCCTGCAGCCTCGGCACCTTGGGCAATCTCGCGGGATTCCTGGGCACTGCGGCCCATGGGCTTCTCGATCCAGAAGTGCTTGCCCGCTTCGATGGTTGCCAAGGCGATTTCGTGGTGCAGAAAGTTGGGGGAGCAGATCGAGACGACATCGACGTCCGGGTTCTCGAGCACTTTGCGGTAGTCGGTAGCCGTTTCCTTGTAGCCGAGCGCGTCCTCGGCATGGTGACGGCCGGCGTCGTCGGGGTCTGCGGCGATCACAAGCTCGGGGTGGCGCGGCAGTTCAGGGAAGAACTGTTTGGTGGCGAGGTAGGCGCGGGAATGCAGGCGCCCCATCCAACCCACCGAGATGAGGCCAACGCCAATGCGGTTCTGGTCTTCCAAAGTGGACTCCTTAGTTTGTGCCGTTCTCCGGCGGTGTGCTGTGCCGCACAGAAAGGCGGCATCTGAGGATCAGCCTATGGACGCCGGGAGTGTGGGCTGTGTCTCAATCTGAGACATCCAGCGAAGGCCTCCGGCTGTTTGAGTAGAACGTACTAGTTCAGCAACGCCAACAAAGAGGAGCCCGTCGACGATGATGCACCGCAGCACGTGGAATCGGACGGAACCCTTGCGGGTGCTCGTCACAGGCGCGACGTCCGGCGTCGGGGAAGCGACCGCGAAACTGTTCGCCGCCCGGGGTGCACGCGTAGCCCTGCTTGGCCGGCGTGCGGGGGAACTGCAGCGCGTGGCGGACGACATCGACGGCGGTGCACACCAGGTGGTCACCAACGTTGCCGACGCCGAATCAGTCCGGAATGGCGTCCGGGGCGCGATCCACTCCCTCGGCGGACTGGACGTGGCCGTTAATGCCGCGGGCGTTGCCGGCTATGCGGCGCTAGAGGATCTGGACGAGCATCGCTGGCGCGAAGTGCTGGACACCAACCTCTCCGGTACGTTCTACGTCGCCCGGGAAGCGGGACTCCACCTGCGCAGGGCCGGGGGAGGAGCAATCGTCAATGTTGCCTCGGACCTCGCAACCATGGGAGTCGCCGGGCTGGCCCATTACTGCGCAGCCAAGGCCGGTGTGGTGGGGCTTACCAAGGCGCTTGCCGTGGAGCTGGCGCCCCAAGTCCGCGTCAATGCCGTCTGCCCCGGCCCGATAGATACGCCCATGCTGCGCTCGGGCTTGGACGCCGAACCGGACCCCGTCCTGGCCCTGCAGCAGAAGCAAAGCACCGTGCCGCTGAGCCGGCTCGCTGATCCGGAGGAGGTGGCAGCAGCCATCTATTTCCTGGCCGTTGACGGCACCTTCGCCACCGGCACCAGCATGGCATTCGACGGCGGCACGTCCGCCGCGTAACTGCAACACCCAAGACCTCATATAGACAAACAAGCCAAGGAGCCTTGAAAGATATGTCCGAGTCGAATTACAACGACCTCCGCAGCGCACGATGGTTCGCGCCACACGACCTCACGGGATTCGTACACCGCACCGCCATCCAGGCCGAAGGTTTCTCACGCTTCGCCCTCAAAGACAAGCCAGTTATCGGCATCGCAAACTCCTGGTCGGAACTGGTCAACTGCAACATCCACTTCAAACTGCTGGCCGACGCCGTGAAACGCGGGGTTCTCATGGCCGGCGGGCTGCCGCTGGAGTTCCCTACGATCTCCTTGGGCGAAAGCCTGATGAAGCCCTCTGCCATGCAGTTCCGGAACCTGATGGCCATGGACGTTGAAGAGTCCATCCGCGCCTACCCGCTGGATGCAATCGTGCTTCTGGGCGGCTGTGACAAAACCGTCCCGGCGCAGCTTATGGGTGCCGCCAGTGCGGATGTCCCCACCATCATGCTTACGGGCGGACCCCAGGAGCCCGCACATTTCCGGGGGAAACAGCTCGGGGTTGGCACGGACACCTGGAAGTACGCAGATGAGTTGCGTGCAGGAAAGATCACCGAGGCGGACTTCGACGAGCTTGAATCCGCCGCGAAACCTTCTGCCGGACACTGCAGCGAGATGGGCACTGCCTCCACCATGACATCCCTCGTCGAAGCCCTGGGCATGTGCCTGCCGGGTACTGCCTCAATCCCTGCAGTGGACGCGCGCCGCGCCCAAGCAGCCGAAGCCACAGGACGCAGGGCAGTGGAAATGGCCCTGACGCAGGGGCCAAAGCCCAGCGAAATATTGACCAAAGAGGCGTTTGATAATGCCATCACGCTCTTGATGGCTGTAGGTGGTTCCACCAATGCCGTGGTGCATCTCCTGGCGCTGGCGAGGCGCGTTGGTTATGAGCTGCCGTTGGATCGGTTCCACGAAATCTCGCAGCGCACGCCTCGCATCGTCAATGTCCGCCCATCGGGTGAGTACTTGGTGCAGCAGCTGTTCCAGGTAGGTGGCATCTCCACGGTACTTAAGGAGCTGGCTCCACTCCTGAACAAGGACGCAATTACCGTCACGGGTGAGTCCCTTGAAGATGGCTACAAGACAGCACCGGAGCCGGATGGCGTTGTAGTCGGCACGCTCGAAGCGCCCTTCGACGCTTCAGGTGGCATCGCCGTCGTCCGTGGATCCTTGGCACCCAACGGTGCCGTGATCAAGAGAAGCGCAGCGTCCATGGACCTGCTGCAGCACAAGGGTTCGGCGGTGGTGTTCGAGGACATTTACGACCTCGGCCGCAGGATTGATGATCCAGATCTGGATATCACGGAAGACTCCGTACTGGTCTTGCGCAACAGCGGGCCGGTGGGAGCTCCCGGTATGCCCGAGTGGGGCATGCTTCCCATTCCGGAGAGGCTGCTGCGCCGGGGCATCCGGGACATTGTCCGGATCTCCGATGCGCGAATGAGTGGCACGGCCTTCGGCACCACAGTTCTGCATGTTTCGCCGGAGTCTGCGGTGGGTGGCCCGCTGGCCATTGTCCGGGACGGCGATCCGATAGTGCTCGACGTCGAGAACCAGCGGCTCGACCTGGATGTCCCAGCCGAAGAGATCGAGGCCCGATTGGCCGAGCTCAAGCTCCCCGAGCCGAAATACCGGCGCGGCTACGGACGCCTCTTCGTCGACCACGTCAACCAGGCACATGAGGGCTGCGACTTCGACTTCCTCAAGGGTTTGCCGGGTGAAGAGCCGCAACGGCTGCCGTACGGACTGATGAGCGGTTGGCAAGGCGGCTGGTAGGCCGCCACCGGTACTAAGCACGAGTTTTTAGGGGCGCTTCTGCGGGAGCGCCCCTTGAAAGGAGAAAATGTGTCACGACCTAAAGTGATTGTCATCGTCCAGGAGGGCCGCCCGGCACCTCCCGTGGAACGTCTGGATGCCGAAGCGGAGGTGGTGGTGGTCCGGACCGCAGACGAGTTCCGGGCGGCGCTGCCGGGAACGGAGATCCTGTTCCTCAACGATTTCCGGACCACGCTCCTGCGTGAAGTGGGCCCCGGTGGCCTCCGCTGGATCCACACTTCCAGCATCGGCGTCGACAGCCTCATGACCGAGGAGATCATCAACAGCGACATCGTGGTCAGCAACTCCCGTGGGGTATGCGAGCGTCCCATCGCTGAGTGGGTCCTGGGCGTGCTGCTGATGTTCACCAAGGACCTCCGCCGCACGATCGAGCTGCAGCAGGCGCGGACATGGCAGCACCGTGAGACCGAGCCGTTGCTGGGCCGCAAGGTGCTGGTGGTCGGCCCGGGACCGGTGGGACGCGAAACTGTATTGCTGCTGCGCGCGGCGGGCATGGATGTCTCAGTGGTGGGCCGGACCGCCCGCGAGGACAAGCAGTTGGGCGCCATCGCCTCCTTCGATGAGCTGGATGCGCTCCTTGGAGAGGCGCAGGACGTGGTGCTGACTGTTCCCCTCACGGAGGAGACCCGTGGCCTGTTCAACGCTGACCGGTTCGACAAGATGCGTACCGGTGCCCGCTTGGTCAACGTGGGCCGCGGGGCCGTGGTGGTGGAGCAGGACCTCCTCGATGCGATCGACGCAGGGCACTTGGGTGCTGCAGCTTTGGATGTATTTGAGAACGAGCCCTTGGCGGCCGAAAATCCCCTGTGGAGCCGCAAGAACATCCTGGTCTCCCCTCATGCCTCCGGGGATCTGATCGGGTGGCGCGGACGTGTGGTGGACTGCTTTGCGAAGAACCTGCGGCAGTGGAAGACAGGACAGCCGCTGGGCGACGTGGTGGACCTGAAAAAGCTCGGCGGAACTGCTCCAAAAGGGCTGTCTCAAGCTGGTACAGTACTCCCACAATCCGCGTCGGTAGTGTGATTCAGCACTCTAAATTTCGTGACGAGGATTACATGTCTAGCTCAATAAAAGGCAAGCCGATAACGCCTACCCAAACCCAGGAAAACAAGCTCAGCGGAAATATGGGGGTGGGCGAGCTCGTGATGAACGTGCTCGCCTTTTCCTCCCCGCTGACCACAGTCGCGGGCACCCTGCCCGTGATGCTCCTCTTCAGCGGCCACACTGCTCCGGGAATCTACCTCCTGGTGACGCTGATGCTCCTGATCTTCTCGGTGGGATTCGTCAAGATGAGCAGGAGCGTCGAGGCTCCCGGCGGCTTTTACTCCTTCGTCACGGCCGGTCTCGGCAAGCCTGCGGGCTTGGGTGGCGCCCTCCTGGCGCTCGTGGGATACATCTTCATCGGTTTCTTTGCGCCGTCACTGTTCGCCCTGACGCTGCAGAGCTTCGTGGTCAATACCCTCGGTGGTCCGGATATCCCGTGGTACTGGTACGGACTGGGCATCATTGGCATCACAACACTCCTGGCCTACAACCGGATCGACCTTTCCGCGAAGGTGCTAACGGTTGTCATGCTGCTCGAGTCCACCGTGGTCATCGTCTTCGATGTTGCGGCGTTTGCCTCAGGTGATGTGTCCCAAGGCGTCGGCTTCTCCATGCCGTGGATCACCGACGCCGGATTGGGCCTTGCGCTGCTGTTTGCAGTTGGCAACTTCTTCGGCTTCGAAGCAACGGTCATCTACCGCGACGAGGTTAAGAATCCGGACCGGACGATTCCCCGGGCAACCTACCTGGCAGTGGTTGGCATCGGCTTGTTCTACGCGGTGGCTGCCTGGGCCTATACGGCGTTCCTTGGTGCTGACAACGTCCAGGAAGAGGCCAAGGCCAACACGGTAAACCTGTTCAACGACGGCTCAACCGTGTTGGTTGGCAAGATCTTTGCGGACGTCGGGGTTGTCCTGCTCATCACGTCCATCCTGGCTTCCATGCTGTCCATCCAGAACATCGCTGCGCGGTACAGCTTTTCGCTTGCCGCCGATGGGGCGCTTCCGAAGGCCCTGGGCCGGGTGCACCCTCGCCACAAGTCCCCCTATGTTTCAGCAATGGGAGTGGGGCTCCTCTGGGCGGTGGCCACCGTGGTGTTCACCTTGCTGGGCGTTGCTCCCGAGGCCCTCTATCCGATCGCGAGCGGAAGCGGTACTTTCTCGGTCCTGCTGTTGATGTTCATCACGAGCTTTGCTGTGCTGGTCTACTTTGTACGCCGCCGCAGTTTCGCCCCGGAATCGGTGTGGAAGACGATCGTGGCGCCGATCGTCAGCGTGATCTTCCTCGGCTTGATCACCTACTTGGCTATTGCGAATTATCCGGAACTGATCGGCGGTTCCGCCCTGATGACGGCTATTTTCATGACCTTTACTTTCGCGCTGTTCATTGGCGGAATTATCTACGCATACGTCCTGCGTTCAAAGCGTCCGGAAGTTTATGCACGCCTGGGCCGGCAAAAAATCGAGCAATAGACATTTCAACATCTGGAGACCTGCAATGACGCAACAGATCAGGGTTGGCCTGTTCGGGACCGGCAGGATCGGTCAAGTGCATGCCATGAGCTTGGCGACACTGGAAGAAGCAACGTTGGCTTGGGTGTGCGATCCCTTCATTGAGGGTGCCAAGCGAACAGCCGCCGAGTTCGGAGGCCGCGTGAGCGACGATCCCGGGGAAGTGTTTGCTTCCGGGGAAGTCGATGCCGTCATTGTGGCTTCGCCAACGGCCACCCACGTGGACCTGATCGAACAGTCGATCGACGCCGGCATCCCAGTGCTGTGCGAGAAGCCCATCGACCTGGAGATTGGGCGGGTCGATGCGCTCCGGGCCAAGGCGGCTGCTGCGGATGTCCCGATTGCTTTGGGCTTCAACAAGCGCTTCGACAGGCACTTCGTGGAACTCAGGCGGCGTGTGGGGGCCGGCGAGATCGGTGCCTTGGAACAGTTGGTCATCACCAGTCGGGACCCGGGGGAGCCTCCCGCAGCGTACCTGCCGCAGTCCGGTGGGATCTTCCGGGACATGACTATCCATGACTTGGACACGGCCCGCTACTTCATCCCGGACATCGTGGAGGTCTCGGCCAGGGGCGCGAACGTCTTCAGCGACGCGATCCGCGAGGCCGATGACTTCGATTCGATTGTGGTCACGCTTCGGGGGTCCAAGGATGAACTCGTGACCATCCTCAACTCGCGGCATTCCGTATATGGCTATGACCAGCGCATCGAGGCCTTCGGATCCGCGGGCTTGCTTCAGGTGGCCAACAAGAACGACAGCCTGGTCCGGCACTGGGGCGCCAGGACGGTGGAGGGGATGGGGCCGTACCAGAGCTTCTTCCTGGAGCGCTATGCGGAGGCGTACCGGCTTGAGGTGGCAGAGTTCCTGCGCGCTGTCCGCGGGCTTCCCTCGCGGAGTCCTGGTTTCGAGGACGGCCGTGCGGCTTTGATCCTCGCTGATGCCGCGGAGAAGTCCGCCCGGACCGGTGCCGCGATAGCCGTAGACCTCGCGGCCTGACCCTTGAACTGCCCGGTTTGGGCACGGATTCTTTCGCAACAATCCGTGCCCGGACCGGGCTTTGTCTTTTAAAGCGAGGAATTGTTTCCCGCGGCAACAATTTTGGCAGGGCCCGTGTTCCAAAGTGGCACACATGTCCGGTTATCCAATCCGTCAAAGTTCAAGTAAGTGAAACAGTGTGGCGAAGGTCACGCAGTTATGGGGCTTTCCTTGAATTACCCCGGATTCTGCAAAATCAAACAACGTTGTTTGATGGTCCATCGCCAAAGGTGTTTCACCGGTTCATTTGCATGGCCCTATCAAACGAGGATGAGATGACCGACGCACCACCGGCGACAGCTCCACTTGTCGCCCTCAAGGACATACACAAGACATTCGGGGCGGTGTCCGCTTTGCGCGGAGTCAGCATCGATGTCATGCCCGGCGAAACCTTCGCACTTCTTGGAGACAACGCCGCCGGCAAGTCAACGCTCATGAAAGTGCTAACGGGCGTTTACCAGCCAGACCGCGGCTCGATTGAGTTGGACGGGAAGCGGACCGAGTTCCCGACGCCTTCCGCTTCCCGTGACCAAGGCGTCGAGATGGTCTACCAGGATTTTGCCTTGGCAGACAACCTCGACGTCCGGACCAATATCTTCCTGGGGCGGGAGCCGCAGAAGAACATCCTGGGTCCGCTGTTGAGGATCATCGACAGGAAGAAGATGGAATCCGAGACCAAACGGGTACTGGAACGCTTGGACATCCCCATCAACCCGCGCCTGAAGGTCAAGCGACTCTCCGGTGGCCAGCGGCAGGCCGTCGCGATCGGACGCGCGCTTGCCTTCGATGCACGCCTGATCATCATGGACGAGCCCACCGCGAACCTGTCTGTGGCCAAGGTGGACAAGCTCATCGAAGTAACCCAGCGCCTCAAGGACCTGGGCATCGCGGTAATCATCATCACACACCGCCTCGACGAAGCCTTCGCAGTGGCAGACCGCTTTGCCGTCATGCGCCAAGGGCAAGTGGTGGGGCGGTTCCGCGTTGGCGAGGTTTCCGAAGCCCAAGTGGCCCACCTGATTTCCCACGGCACTCTGGACGACTACGTGGACACCGGCAGCGGCATCCCTGAGGAACGCCGCAGGATCGGAAGCACTTCATCAATGGAAACCGTTGATGCCCTGGCCGCGCGCGGTACGACGAACGGGAGCGACTCATGAGTATCACCATGGACAATCTGAAGACCAAACTGGGCCCCGCCGATCTCAAGGAAGGCATGACCGCCACCAAGGTCAAGCGCTTCATTGGGGATTACGGAATCATCATCCTGTTCGTGGTGATCCTCGTCTTCCTCGCCGCGGCAGCACCGAACTTCCTGACCCTTAACAACATCGTGAACGTCGTCAGGCAATCCTCCATCATCGGGCTGATCGCGCTGGGAATGACCTTCATCATGATCACGGCAGGCATCGACCTGTCCGTGGGCTCCGTAGTCGGTCTGGCCGGCATGACGTTCGCCCTGCTCGCTCCTGCCAGCGGCGGCGCCTTCTGGCTCCCGCTGATCGCCGGGCTTGGCGTCGGACTGTTGGTCGGTTTCCTGAGCGCGGCAATGGTTGTCTGGGGAGCCATCCTTCCCTTCCTGGCCACGTTGGCCACCATGGCCATAGCCCGCACTGCAGCATTGGTGATTACAGACGGGCAGGTTGTCTCCGGCCTGAGCGGACCGGCCGAGTGGCTGGGATCCGGCTTCATTGGGCCTATCCCGGTCCCAGTGATCATCTTCCTGGTGGCCGCCATCATCTGCGAGTTCGTGCTGAGCCGAACCAAATTCGGCTCCCATGTCTACGCCGTAGGTGGCAACGAGGAATCGGCCAAGAAGGTCGGCATCTCCACCAGCCGCGTACTGTTCACCGTCTACCTCATTGGTGGCGTCACTGCCGCCCTTGGCGGCCTCGTCCTCACCGCGCGTCTGGACGGCGCCGCACCGGTGGCCGGTACCGGTTACGAACTCCAGGTGATTGCCGCCGTCGTCATTGGAGGAACGAGCCTCTTTGGTGGCGTCGGCACCATCCGCGGAACCGTCATTGGCGTGCTCCTGCTGGGCGTGGTGATGAACGGCATGAACCTGATGGGCGTTTCCTCCTACTTCCAGCAAGGCGTACAGGGCGTGATCCTGGTCCTCGCCGTCCTGCTGAACCGCTGGAAGTCCGACTGACCCACAGCAGCAACAATCTCCCAACGCACAGACAAAACCACTGAAAGGAACAACCATGGGTATGCGACGTAAGATCGCTGCGGCGGTCGCAATGATGGCAGCGGGGGCACTCACCCTCACCGGGTGTGCCGGCAGCAGCAACGCAAGCAGCAGCGGAGGGGCGGCCAAGACCTACAACATCGGCGTTGTGGTCCTTGACCTGCAAGATCCTGACCTGGCCCACATGACCGACGCCATGAAGAAGACGGCGGAGGAAAAGGGCGTCAAGCTCAACATCACCGACTCCAAGAAGGACGTTGGCAGCGAACTGAACCAGGTTGAGGACCTCCTCACCCGCCAGGTGGACGCGGTCATCATGCAGCCGCTGGACGGCGATGCCAGCCAGAACGCGGCCAAGCGGGTCATTGCGGCCAACATTCCGCTGTTCATCCTGTCCACCGAGTTCGCCGACGGATCGAACGTCGGCTACAAGAGCTACATCGGCGTGGATGACACCGTGGCCGGCCAGATGCAGGCCGAATACCTCAACAAGCTGATGCCCAACGGCGGCAACCTCGTGTTCGCAGCAGGTATCTACGGTGCATCCTGGACCGACCGCCGCAAGTCCGGCTTCGACAAGACCATCAATAAGAACTTCAAGATCGTAGCCGAATTCCAGGCCAAGGGCAGCCGGGATGACGCCAAGCGCAACATGGAGGACACCCTTCAGCGCTTCCCGTCCGGCCAGATTGACGCGGTTGTGGCCAACAACGACGAAATGGCCATCGGTGCGGCTTCCGCCATTGCCGATGCGGGACGCACCGCGGAGTTCAAGGCAGTGGTTGGCGTCGACGGTACCGATCCCGCGTTGCAGGACATCAAGGCGGGCACCATGTCCGCAACGGTCCGCCAGGACTCCGCGGGTCAGGGCGTCAAGGCCGTTGAGGTAGTGACCGACTTCCTGAACGGCGCAAACGTGGACAACCGCTACACGCTGCCGTTCACGCTCATCACCAAGGACAACCTGTCCGAGTTCCTGAAGTAGCTCCCTTCAGGACAGGGACGCGGTAACGGGCACAGTGGATCCTTCCACTGTGCCCGTTCTGTTTTGGCACACTACGGCAGCGTGGACACCTGCCTAAACTTCCAGGGGACCACTACGAATTGGAGAAGGCGAACATGCCCTATGGTGACGACGGAGACACGAAAGTAGAGCAGTTGCTGGCCGCGTTGCGCGGGCAAGACATCGAGGTGGATTGCTCTCCGCGACGGCTCTCCGAGTACTCCTACGATGCGTCCAACTACCGTGTCCGGCCTGCCGCCGTCGCCTTCCCGGCAAGCGTCGACGACGTCAGGAAAGTGGTGCGCGAATGTTCGGCTTCCGGCGTTCCCATTACCCCGCGGGGCGGCGGAACGTCCATGGCAGGCAACGCGATCGGTGAATCGTTGGTGATCGACCTCTCGCGAGGCTTGACTTCCGTGGGAGAGGTCGACGGCGGCAACGCGGCTGTCTGGGCGGACGCTGGCGTCGTCCTTGGCGAGCTGCGCTCCTACGTCGAGAAAGCGAGTGGCGGGGAGCTGACCTTCGCTCCGGACCCTTCGTCCATGACGCGGGCCACGATCGGCGGCTCCATTGGCAACGACGCGTGCGGCAACCATTCAGTGGCCTACGGGCGCATGACCCAGCATGTGCAGGAACTGGAACTCGTCACGGCCGATGGTGCCCACCTGCATGCCGGACGGGACTTCCTGCGGGCTGTTGACGCAGGTGACCAGCACTCCGTCGCCCGGGCCAGCGAACTGCTGGTGGGCTTGAAGGAACTGGCCCAGGCCAACCTCGCCCCGCTGCGGGTGGAACTGGGAAACATTCCCCGGCAGGTTTCCGGCTACCACTTGGGGCACCTCCTGCCCGAAAACGGCCTGGACTTGGCGGGCGCTTTGGCAGGCAGCGAAGGAACGTGCACCATTGTGGTGCGGGCCAAGGTCCTGCTGGTCCCGAAGCCCCGGACCACGGCCCTCCTGTGTCTCGGATACGCGAATACCATTGACTCGGCCCGTGATGTTATGACCATCCTCGCTGCCAAGCCGAGTGCCATCGAGGGGCTGGATGCATCGATCGTGGACATCATGCGCCACCGACGGGGTGCCTCCAGCGTCGACTCCCTCCCGCAGGGCAAGGCCTTCCTGATGGTTGAGTTCCCCGGGGACACCATGGAACAGGCGGCCTCCGACTGCGAACAGCTGCTGGAGAAACTCAAAGCCGACGGCCGGGTTGTGGATCACGCCCTTGTCACGGAGTCCCAGGAGCGCGCCAAACTCTGGCGGGTGCGCGAAGACGGGGCGGGACTCTCATCCCGGCGGATCGATGGTGTCCAGACCTGGCCCGGCTGGGAGGACTCGGCGGTCGCCCCGGAGCGCCTGGCAGATTATCTGGCGGAGCTTCTGCCCCTCGTGGAGAAGTACGGCTACACGGCCTTTATGTACGGGCATTTCGGTGCGGGCTGCGTGCACATGCGCCTGGATTACGACCTCCGAAGCGACACTGGCCGGGAGTCGTTTGCGAACTTCACCCGCGAAGCAGCCGCACTCGTGGTGGCCCACGGCGGCTCGCTTTCCGGAGAACACGGCGACGGCCGGGCACGCAGCGAACTGCTGGACGTGATGTATTCGCCCGCGATGGTGGGCATCTTCAGGGCGTTCAAACACCTCTGGGATCCTGCCGGAATCTTGAACCCGGGAATCATCGTGGACCCAGAGCCCTTCGCTGCTTCGCTGGCTCTTGAGGGCGTACCCCAACCGGGTCCTGCGCACGGTGAGCCGGCCGAGGTGCCGGGTGCCGCCGTCGTACCTTCTTCAGCTGGCCGCAGCCTGCTGCCGGTGGTGAGCCCGTTTGTCGGCAATACCCACGCATGTATCGGCGTGGGCCGCTGCCGGGCGACCACCGGCGGCTTCATGTGTCCCAGCTACCGTGCCACCAAGGACGAGAAGGACTCCACGCGAGGCCGGGCAAGGGTCCTGCAGGAACTCACCCGCACCGAGGGCACCAGCCACGACGGCTGGTCGAGTCCGGAGGTCCGGGAAGCCCTGGATCTGTGCCTGTCCTGCAAAGCCTGCTCGGCCGACTGCCCCACGGGCGTGGACATCGCAGAGGCCAAGTCGCAGCTGGTGGATGAGCATTACCGCGGCAAAATCCGACCCTTCACGCACTACTCCATTGGTTGGCTGCCGCGGTGGCTGCCGCTGTTGACTCGCATCGCGCCCATAGCCAACGCGGGGACCGGCTTCCGTCCGTTCCGTTGGGTGGGCGAAAAGTTGGGCGTCAGTGCCCGACGCCGGCTCCCGGCCTTTGCGCCGTCTGGCCGCATACAGCGGCGGGTGCGGGAAGCGCAGTTCACGGACAATGCCGACGTCCTGCTGTTCATCGACAGCTTCACGCGCGCCTTCCGGCCCGAAGTGGTCCCGGCCGCGGCCCGGGTGCTCCGCGACTCGGGCGCCTCCGTGGGCTGCACGCCCGACGCCTGTTGCGGGCTGACATGGATTTCCACGGGACAGCGCGATGGAGCACGGCGGCGGCTGGCCAGGTTGATCAACCGGCTTGACGACGGCACTGAGCGCGACATTGTGGTCCTGGAACCCAGCTGCGCGGCGACTATCCGGGACGAAGGGCCCAAGATGGTGGGCGGTGCGGCGGCCGCGCGGGTTGCCGCCCGGGTCCGTTCGTTCTCCGTGGCTGTCGATGAGGCTATTAAACGTGGTTGGAAGCCGTCCGCCGTTCCGCCCAAAACCGCTGTCCTGCAAACCCACTGCCACGAGCATGCAGTCTTCGGTTCAGGTGCCCAGAAACGCGTTTTGGAGGCGTGGGGAGTGCCCAACCTCGTTGAATCGTCGTCGTGCTGTGGAGTGGCCGGTAACTTTGGTTTTGAGGCCGAGCACTTCGACATGTCCATGAAGGTGGCGGAACACTCCATTGTCCCGGCGCTGGATAGTGGTGAGGGGCTGGTCCTCACCGACGGGTTCAGTTGTGCCATGCAGGTCTCGCAGATCGATCCGGAACGCTCCAGTAAGCACCTGGCAATTGCCTTGGATCCGCAGAGTGCCCGATGGACGGAGAACTAGGTGGCGTACCTCGGCATTTTCCTCATCCTGGTGGCGGCCGGATTGCGCTTTGCAGGTTGGCATTTTGCGGGACCGTCCCGTGAAGCGAGGCCAACGGCGAGCTTCCGCGGCGTCCACGCGGTTCCCCTGGGGGCCGCCGCATTTCTGGTCGCTGCGAGTGGGGTCTTTATCTTTGTCATGGGAATCAGTGTGGAGGGTTAACCCGTGTCTCAAACTGACACGGTTGCTGCGGGAGCCAGGGGCGGATCCTTGAAGGACCCAATAGCTCTATTACTTTTGAGAGTTGATCTCGATGATGAACAGGAAGCTCGCACAAGGACGGCACGTCGAATGGTTGCGGGAATCGGCACACTTCAAGGAAACCGATCTCGGCGAACGCACCGACCTTCAGCTGAAGCGCTCCGGAAAACTCGTTCACCGTCTCCTTCAGGACATGGCAGAAGGCCGCGATAGCAGCGATGCCTCACCGTGGCCCGCGCCGGGCTCCTGATACCCACAATCTGCGGCCCGTACCGCCTGTTCCCTGGCACTGTGTGCAGGCGTTACGGCCGCTTCCTTAATTCCAGGAGGCAGAGTTGGCCGTTCGTGGATCCGCCGGCATGGCGGCTTCGTCCCAAGCGGAGTGCGGGACCTGGGACGCCCCGCCAGCTACCTACGTATTGCCCGTCAACTTCGGCGGTGCTGACGGGCCGGACCTGGCTACGGCTTGCCTGCTCCTTAATATGCCACCGGGAACATTGATCCGGCGCCTGTGCCGCACCAAGCACACCGTTAGGTTGTTCGCAGCGCCTGCGGCCTCCGCCCTGATAGAGGTTCCGTGGGGGAGGGACTGGCACCAAATGGCCTACGCCGGGAGACAGATCAAAGCCGTGCCCCAGGGTTCCCTCACGCTTTCTGTCCTCGGCGTCACTCTCACCAGCTGTGACGGGTACACGGACGACCTCGTGGTGGGCCGCGTACGGGAGTGTTTTGCTGACTGTCTCATCGGTAGAGGTGATTCTGTGTGGTTTAGGTCTTCTCAACCTAACGAATGTTAGTTAGACTCATTCCGTTACGACCCTTTTGAGGATGAAATGAGTCCATCTCCGCGTGAGCAGGCGAACGCTGCTGTCCGGGAATTCCTGTCCAAACGCGACTGGTCGGCACAGACGCCCGCCAGGAGGCGGATCCTCGTAGCTTTCCTCCGGCTGGCTGCCACCAACGGTTACAACTCAGTGAGCATGCGTACGCTGGGCCGCGAGCTGGGCCTGAAGGCCCCAAGCCTCTATTCCAGTTTTCCGCAGGGCAAGGACCAGATCGTGGCCGAATCGCTCCTGTGGTTCACCCACGGATTCGCCCGTGACCTCCTTGATGCAGTGCAGGGAGCTTCGTGCGCGGGCGACTACTGGGCGGCCCTTGTCCGCTTCCATGTCGCCCAGCAAGTGAGCACCCCCGAGGCTGATCTCTGGAATCTTCTGGTTGCTTCGGACAAGGTGGCGGGATTCCTTGGTCAAGGACTGCGTGAAGAGTTGGCCTTTTGGCAGAGCCTGCACGAGGACATGTATACCGCTGCGGCCGAAGAGATGGGACTCGCCGTCACGCGGCAAACCATCCAAGCCATTTTTACGCTGCTCGACGGCGCCGCTCACTGGACCGCTTGGGACGGCACGGTAACGCATCTTGACGGCCTGGCGGACCACGGGGTGGCACTAACCCGTTCCTTACTTGAGGTCGGCACCCGAAGCCGGGCGAGCGCATAGGCCGCGCTGTCCCAACATGGCACAACGCCCTTCCTAGCCCCGTCGATACTGTGATTCAGAACTCTATATTTGGTGATGAGGATTACATGAATAACACCACTCTTGACGCACCAAAGGTGTCGCGTCAGATCCAGGAGAACCGGCTCAGCGGCAACATGGGAGTGGGCGAACTCGTGATGAACGTGCTCGCTTTCTCTTCACCCCTGGCCACGGTGGCCGGAACGCTGCCGGTCCTGCTCATGTTCAGCGGGCAAACTGCACCTGCCATCTACTTGCTGGTTACGCTCATGCTGCTGATCTTCTCGGTGGGATTCGTCAAGATGAGCCGCAGCGTCCAGGGCCCGGGTGGTTTCTACTCCTTTGTCACAGCTGGACTGGGCAAGCCGGCAGGACTCGGGGGCGCTTTCCTGGCACTGTTTGGCTACATCTTTATCGGCTTCTTCGCGCCATCGTTCTTCGGGGTGACGCTCCAAGGGTTTGTAGCCAACACCCTCGGCGGACCGGATATTGCCTGGTACTGGTACGCGCTGGCCATCACGGCCCTTACCACCCTGCTGGCCTACAACCGCATCGATCTGTCCGCCAAGCTGCTGACCATCGTGATGTTGCTTGAAGTGGCGATCATCGTCGTGTTCGACGTCGTTTCGTTCTCGGCCAACGGGCTAGGGGCAGTGCAAAGTGCAGGGTTCGCCCTGCCGTCCATCGCTGACGCGACGCTGGGCTTGGCGCTGCTTTTCGCCGTGGGTAACTTCTTCGGGTTCGAAGCTACCGTTATCTACCGGGACGAGGTCAAGAACCCGGATAAGACCATCTCTCGCGCCACGTATTTGGCCGTGGCAGGCATCGGCATCTTCTATGCAGTGGCAGCGTGGGCCTTCATCGCCTTCTTCGGTGCGGACAAGATCCAGGCCGAGGCAGAGAACAACACGGTGAATCTCTTCAATGACGCACTCGTCGGCCTCGTGGGCAGGATCTTCGCCGACGTCGCCGTCCTTCTGCTCATCACGTCCGTCTTGGCTTGCATGCTGTCCATCCAGAACATTGCCGCCAGGTACAGCTTCGCGCTGGCTGCCGACCACGCGCTGCCCTCGTTCCTGGGCAGGGTGCATCCCAAGCACAAGTCGCCTTACGCCTCGGCACTGGCCGTAGGTATTGTGTGGGCGGTAGCAATCGTGCTGTTTACAGTCATCGGGGTGGCTCCGGAAGTGCTCTATCCGATCGCCAGCGGTAGCGGAACCTTCGCCGTGCTGCTTCTGATGTTCATCACAAGCTTCGCTGTCCTGGTGTACTTCATCCGCCGCCGCGGCTTCGCTCCGGAATCAATCTGGAAGACGGTCATCGCACCTTTCATCAGCGTGCTGTTCCTGGGCGCTATCACCTATCTGGCTATTGCCAACTACCCGGAGCTCATTGGGGGCTCAACGGTTATGACGGCCATCTTCATGACTTTCACTTTCGCGCTTTTCTTCGGCGGCATCGTCTACGCCTTCTTCCTCCGCTCCAAGCGCCCCGACATCTACGCGCGCTTGGGTCGCCAGAGGATCGACTGATTCGAACTCCCCCTATAGATCCCGGTCCGGGTCACCTTCCATGAGATCGCCTACCCATGGCAGGTACCCGCGGTGGAAGACCATTCCCTCCGGCAGCCCGTCTACGGAAACCGATGAGCCGGAAATGTTGATATTGATCCTGCCCTCACCGATCGGCGCGTTGGCGATGTGCAAATCGCCGTAACTTTCTGGAAGGACAGGGTCCATCCAGATGCCGCCCTGGGAGACATCGGGATCGTAGCGCATGAGAGTGGACACCAGCATGATGGGTGCAGTGGCGGCCCACGCCTGTGGCGAGCAGGCAGTGGGGTAGGGCACGGGAGCTGAGAATGCCTCCCGACTGAAGCCACAGAACAATTCGGGCAGCCGGCCATCGGAGAACTCTGCAGCCTCCAGCAACGCCGTCGAGATACGTTGTGCTTCCTCCACGAAGCCATACCGCATAAGGCCTACCTGGATAATGGCGTTGTCATGCGGCCAGACAGATCCGTTGTGGTAGCTGACGGGGTTATAGGCGTCCATGTCGTCAGCCAAGGTACGCACTCCCCAGCCGCTGAACATTCGATCGGACATCAGGTGCTCTACTACGCTAGGTGCCTTGTCGTCGTCGATAATGCCGGTAGCCAGACAGTGTCCCATGTTGGAGGCGCAGGCATCGACCGGACGCTTGTAGCGATCCAGGGCGATTGCGAAATAGCCTTTGTCCGGCAACCAAAAACGTTCATTGAACTGTTGCTTCAGGCGTACAGCGCGGGCGCGGAGTTGGGCCGCTTTGGCCTCGTCGCCGGCCTCATGCGCCATCCAAGCCGACGCTAAACATGCGCTGTAAACATAGCCCTGCACCTCGCTCAGCGCTATTGGTGCTTCGGCCAGGGTTCCGTCGGCGAAGTTAATGCCGTCCCATGAGTCTTTCCATCCTTGGTTGATGAGGCCTCTATCGTTGAGGCGGGCGTATTCGATAAAGCCGTCTCCATCCCTGTCGCCGTAATTCCAGATCCAGTCCATGGCGCGGTCCGCATGGGGCTGCAGGGCAGCGATGGTCTCTTTGGCGAAACCCCATCGGCTGACTTCGCCCAGAACCATCAGGAATAGCGGCGTAGCATCGACGCTCCCGTAGTATGCCGACTTTCCGCCAAGGGCAAGGCCACTGGATACGTCAAGGCGTACCTCGTGGAGGATCTTTCCGGGTTCTTCCTCGCTCATGGGATCCACGACACTGCCTTGCAGGTCCGCCAGCGTTTGCAACGTACCCAGTGCCAAGGAGGGATCAACCGGAAGCGCCATTGTCGAGGCCCAAAGAGAGTCCCGCCCGAACAGTGCCATGAACCACGGCGCCCCTGCAGCAACCACCACGCGCTCGGGATGCTTGGGGTCCTCGATCCGCAGTGCCCCCAAATCTTCGTAGCTGCGCCGCAGGGTTCGTTCAATGGACCGGTTGCCCATCTGCACCACGGGGATTTTGGCCACCCACTCCTGCCGCCGACGATCGCTTGGCGAAAGGGCGTCTTTGCCGGAGTGCGCACGGGGCTGGGTGTCTTCCACGCCCCAGGGCGCCACAGTCAGCCGCACGTTCCAGTGTCCGTGCGGAGGAACGGTCGTCCGGTACGTCACGGCCTCGGGCGTCACCACTGCGGTGGGGCCGCCGTCGATATTGACGCCCTTGGTAATGTCCTGCCATTTTGCCCGGATGATCAGCGAATGGGCCTCCACTTGCCGGGTTTCCTGCCAGGTTCGCTGGACACGGGCCTCCTTGACTTCGAAGAGGTCCGCAAAATCCGACTCAACCGTCAGCGCGATGACACACTCCGCGGGGAGTCCAGAATAATTCCGGACGGTGATCTGCTCGGTGATGCCGCTGCCCACTTCCCGTAGTCGTTCCACGACCAGCGGGCTGTCGGCCCTCCCGTCCCGGCGTGCCACTCGACCTGCAAAGAGAACCCGGTAAGGCTGTTTGACGTCCGCTGCAAGCGCCTCAACGGCTTGTTCGTTCACCGAAAGCTTCCAACAAGACAGGATGCGTGTGTCTTCGTAGAAGACCCCGTGCGGAAGGCCCGGAACTATGTCCCCGTTGGTTAGCGAGATGCAGAAGTTGGATCCTTCCACCAGCGTGACGGCCGCGCCCAATGCTCCGGCCGCCGTGTCAGCATTCCACCCAGCCATTGCGGCTCCTTTGAGGATCGACATCGGAGTGGCCGTTCACGGATGACCACCGTCACCGTGCCTTCTGATGCCTCGTCGTCAGTATTTCTGACGCTACGCTTGTCGTCCCGTGGGTACCAGCCTTCAGCCGGCTCAGAGTCCGGGTTGTGTGAGTCAGACCCTGGGGCGGTGCGGGAAAGGATGAGTGCAATCGTGCATGGGTGAGTGACGCACTGGAACGGCGAAGGCCCGACTAGGAGCTAGAGACCCGGCTTACTAATGTTCGACCTGGCCCACGAACTCGGCGTCTTCATCAGCCCGGAAATCCATTCAACGACCCCAGGAGTCAAGAGTCCCCATTACCGCAAAGGCGGTTTGACGTGTGGAACGCCCCGCTTCGTCACGGGACGGGAGTTCGCGCAGTTACTTCCCACTCCCGTGGTTTTAATGCCGATGACGGATCTTTCGTCAACTCGAGATTTGGACCCAGGGCACTCGACGGCGTGGTGCGGTGGCAGCGCTCTGAAGAGCCGTTTATCGGCATTTGCTGCTTTCGTAATCATCTAGGTTAGGGCATGTCGAGGGGGTTCTTGTAGGCGGTGTCCTTGTTGGTGTTCCAGCCGGCGATGATGCCTGCGCCGAGCATTTGGTCGCTGACTCGTGCGAAGCGGTAGCCGGGGTCGGTGTCGAGGGCGAGTTGGAGGTATTGGTGGGCTTTGGAGCCTCTGCCTTCCCACCAGTTGATGTAGCCGATGGTGGTGAGGATGGGTGCTGCGTGTTCTGGGGCTGTGAGGGTGTAGGTGTGGGTGAGGAGCTGTTTGGCCCATTCGATCCGTGACCAGTTCGGGGCGGCATGGGTTTGTGCGAAGAGGATGTGCTCGGGTGGTTCGTCGATGCCGGGTATGTCGGCCATGAGCTGGTCGCGGACGTGGGGGAATTGGTAGTAGGCGATGAGTCTCAGGACGTCCGGGTCGCTGGGGTAGTCCTTGGTCTCGAGCATGGTGCACCAGAGTTCGTGGGCGTCTTGATTGACGGCAGCTGGTGGTCCGTTGAGGACGGTTTGCATGTGGTGTTCGACGGCGGTCGCATGCTCTTGCTTGTCAGTCGCCGCTGGGAGGAGCAAATGGTTCGAAGGTTTCGATGGTGCTGCCGCGGTAGATGAATTCGGCGTTGAATTGGGAGTATTCGGTGGTGCTGATGGGGATGGCGATGTCGGGCCCGGGTGGGGTGTCGTAGGGGGAGACAGCTGTGCTGGTGACGTAGATGCCGTCGCGGATGTTGATGCCTTCCTGGGCGAGGACTCCGGTGAGGGCGGCAATGGTCTTGCGGTGCGGACGAGCTTCTCCTGGTTCCGGGAGTTCATTGGTGTAGAGGGCGAAGACGATGCCGTTGGCTCGTTCATCCGTCGTGAGGTAGGCGGCGACTGTTCGAGCGAAGTGGACCTCCAAGCCGGGTTATTGGGGGAGGTCGATGCGGAGGGTCGCGCCGACTTTGTCTTTGTCGAGGGTGATGCAGACGAGGCTTTCTTGTGGCCAGAATCCTAGGGTGTGGCCGATGAAACTGAGCAGGTCGGCGGGGTCCTTGACGGTGAGCGCATTCATTGTCCTGTCTCCCTTGTCTGTTGTCTCACGTGACTCGCGGTTATGGCCGCTCGATGGGCCCCAGTGCTGATCGTGGCGCCACCGTTAGGCTCAGCGAAGCGTGTGGCTATTCAGAAAGCCCTACAGCGGAAATGCATCTGTTAATTCATGCGGATCCATAGCCCCGGCACCATGACCGTGGACGGTCCATTCTTCATACGGCGCAACAGGTCCATGCCAGGGAAGGAGTCCGGCCGTCCAAGCGCGCCCGGGCGTCGTACGCAAGGCCGGCGGGATGCGTTTAGTAGTCCTAGGCACTTACGGACCTATGGGCAAGAGGTGCTGGTCGTTCTGTTGCGCGACATATGCGCCGTTATCGGTACTTCAGGCGTTCAAATAGCGCTTCGGGCGATGTATGTTCATGGTCAGGACATGCTGAGAGAAAAGCGGGTTGATCGTGATAAATCGTCAAGTTCTCGTTAACGCTTTCGTGCCTGCGCACGAACTGGAAGTTCCAGATCGTTTTGCGGGACGGCGCAAGCAGGTGCTCGAGCTGTCAGATTGTTTGTACGCGCATGGTGCCACTCCGCTGATTTACGGGGACCGAGGCCTAGGGAAATCAAGTCTGGCGCTTCAATTACAACTTATCGCGATGGGAAATGCTGAGCTGCTGACTAAGCTTGGCGTCACGGATCGAGTCCTTCCCCCGGACAAGCGTTTTCTGACCTTTTTTGTCACCTGTACGGATTCGACGCGGAATTTTGCCGATCTCCTTCAATCCTTGGTTAATCATGCGGAGTCGGTTGAGCATGTGGATACCTCGGCGGGTGCCACCAAACTGATTGATCGCACGACTCGAAAACGGGTAACATTCAAGCTGTTTGAAGCGGAGAGTACAAAGAAGTACGCGGCTGAAAGTGGGCGCCTATCCTTCAAAGATCTTAACCTTGAGGAGAAGTTGGTTCGGCTCTGCGAGCTCCTAACGGACACCTACGGCATGCCAGTTCTGTTCATCATCGACGAGTTGGATCGAATGAAGGACACTGCAGGATTGGCCAGTTTCCTTAAGGCCGTATCAAGCGAAGCTCTGAAGTTTGTACTTGTTGGCATTGCAAGTAATGTGGCCGAGTTGTTGACCGATCATCAATCCATCGAACGGCGCCTTAGGCCGGTGCTTGTGCCCGTGATGGAAGAAGCTGAGCTTGAACAAATTGTTATAAAAGCACAATCCTATTTGAATGCAGAAGGGATACCTCTGGCGTTTTCGATGAGAGCAATCGCACGGCTGGCGGACGTGTCATCCGGCTATCCCTGGTTCGTTCATGTCCTTGGGCAGGAGTGTCTCATCGTGGCGGAGTCCAAGAGTAGAACGTTAGTTCAATACAATGACGTCGATCGAGCGATTCGTGGGCTAGCCAGAAACGAGTCAGCCCAGCAATTGTCAGACATGTATCAAGCGGCCGTTCGGGATTCGGAGCCGAGAGAAAAGACACTGCGGGCCTTTGCCCTCTGGAATCACTCGGACATCCCGACGAGGGACGTGTACAAGCTTTTGAGTGAGGAACTTGGCACTCAGGCGGGTTCCACGCACCGGAGTCAACTTTGCAAGGCTGAGTTTGGAGGGATTCTTTTTGTTCCGCCCTTCCAAAAGCGTGGGCTCGTCCGCTTTAGAAATGAAATGTTCAAGGCATATGTCAGAATGAGGCCGTCGATCTACTCTGGGGTTGACAGTGCGGTGAAAGAGGCTTACCTGAAACGGCACTGGCGCCAAGAGCGAGAGTTTGATGAGTACAGCGGAAGATAAATATCTTTCCTCCGGCTGAGCTTTATCCTGTTCGGCTATGCATTGGTCATGGCCACGTGTGCGGACTTCTTAAGGAATAGGATCAGTGGCGTTCGCATTGAAGGGAATCACATAGGGAAACATGCGGGGGTCGTCAAAGCTGCGGGCGGTCCGGTGCTCTGCATGCTTGTGCTGACCGGGTGCATCCAGATCAATGATGCAGCCCCTCAGGGGAAAGGTGAACCACCAGCAGACGGCGGAAAGTATGCATCCGTGGTCGAATTGCGCGATGCAATGGTTAGAGCAGGGCTCGATTGTCCACGTTGGCACGAGCACGACCTGATGATGGATTCTGCTTCCTCAGCGGACCGCAGTGAGAACATCGTCCTTGCCACGTATTCATCCTGGGCTGACAGGGATAAGCAGATGGGCACATACCACGCCATCGGTGAGTCTATGGAAATCACGGTGCTGCTCGGGACGAACTGGACCATCAACTCCCCTTTGGCCGACAAGGTCAAGGGCAGGCTTGGCGGCTACCTTTTCAAGACGACGGGCAAAGCGTGGCCTGGGGGTGCCCTCGGCGGACTCAAGCACCAGGGCAGCGCGCTGCCTGCAGCGACTTCTGTCAGCCCGTAATCCCGGTCGGGTCGGTCACCAGGATGGACGGGGAGGTGCGCACCACGAAAACCGGGGTTTCCTCAGCGGCCGCGAGCTGGAGCATTGGTGACCGGCACCAACCCTGGGGATTCCCCGAACGGAAATGAGATTTCCGGCGATAACGAACCCTATGTCGTGCAGTCAGCATGACTTGTGATATTCACTGCGCATGCTTTTGGGCATGATGTCTGGTTTTCTGGCACGGGGCCTCCATCCCGGCTACGTCCTGGTGTTGGCACCGCCGTCGGGCTGTATGACCAGCGCTTCGTGAAGTTGATGAGCAGGCGTGGCTGGCGGCGAGGATATGGCCTCTCGGAGGAGAGCGGCGGTTCGTTGCCCGAATTCGTAGGGCTGGAGATCCAGTCCGGCTATATAGGACTCGTTCAGGTTGTCCTTGGAGCTTAGCAAAGAGGCCAACTTCACCTTCCCAAGGCCATGACCGATCCGCGTGAGGGCTGCCTCGGCTCGCTGGGCGACGTCCTGCCAGCCGAAGAGCAGCGAATCAACGTCACCGCCGGACAATGCATCAACCAAGGATGCTTCAAGCTGGGCGTTGGTGGGAAAGCTGCTGACCACTTCAATGACCTGCCGGATGTTCTTCCGGACGCACCATTCTTTGTATCCGAGAACGATTTGGCGTACCCAGGAAGACTCATCCCCGGGCTCAGGGCAAATTAGCGCAGGATGTTCGGCTCCCCTCGAGGCCATGGCGTCCAGTATTTCTCCGCACATTTTGGTGTGCTCAATCTCGACGATGCCCGAAGAGCGCGCATCGGGGAAGCCTGCGATGCGTCCGGCGGTCACGATCGGCACGGGGGAGCGGATGAGGGATTGCACAACGGGGTCGCCCATCATGGCGTCCACCAGAATGGCTCCGTCCACGTGTGTCCAGCCGGACCGGTCGGCTGAACGGTCTGAGACGAGCGTGAGGTCGTAGCCATGTTTGGCGGCTTCATCGGCTACCCCGAGGGCGAAGGGCATGTAGAAGGACATGTTGCGCACTCGTTGAGGCACATACAGAGCGATGGCGCCGGTAGAACTTTCGCGAAGCTGGCGGGCTGCCCGATTGGAGACATAGCCGATTTCTTTGGCGGCCTCCATGACCCTCGCCCGAGTCTCGTCGGCAACCCTGCCGGACCCCTTGAGCGCGTCGGCCACCGTGGTTTTTGAGATCCCAAGGTGCTTTGCGAGATCAATAATTGTCGGTTTGCCCATAAGTGAATGGTATCCACGCGGCGCCGCCCCCTTTGTCCAGCTCCTTGACATGTGAGGGCCGACACTGTCATTCTTGTCCAAGCCGGAACGTTCCGGCATGTGACTGAAACTCCATCCCGTCATCGAAGCCGGCGGTGGAGCCGACACTCCAGAGAGACTTTTCATGATCAATCACAACAAACCAAGCAGGGTGGATCTGCAGGAACAGGCTGGATATCACAAGGGTCTGTCCAACCGTCAGGTGCAGATGATTGGTATCGGTGGTGCCATTGGCACCGGCCTGTTCCTCGGCGCCGGCGGCAGGCTGGCCACGGCCGGGCCTGCGTTGTTCGTCGTCTACGCGCTTTGCGGAATCTTTGCGTACATCATCCTCAGGGCGTTGGGGGAGCTGGTCATGCACCGGCCGTCCTCCGGTTCATTCGTCTCTTATGCCAGGGAGTTCTTCGGTGAGAAGGCGGCGTATGTCGCTGGCTGGATCTACGCGCTGACGTGGGGCCTCACGGCGCTGGTGGACATCACCGCTGTCGCTGTTTACCTGCACTATTGGACAGCGTTCACCAGCATCCCGCAGTGGGTGCTTGCTTTTATTGCGTTGGCAATCGTGACGGCCATTAATCTGGTCTCGGTGAAGCTCTTCGGTGAAATGGAGTTCTGGTTTGCGCTGGTCAAGGTCTTGGCGTTGGTGAGCTTCCTGGTCATCGGCACCATTTTCCTGGCTGGATCTTTCCCTGTGGCAGGGCAAGTCCCGGGACTTGGGATTCTGGAGTCCAAGGGTGGCCTCCTGCCCAACGGAGCGTTGCCGCTGATCATCACTGTCTCGGGCGTGATGTTTGCCTACGGTGGCATTGAACTGATTGGGACAGCAGCGGGGGAGACCAAGAACCCTGAGAAGGTCATTCCGAAGGCCGTCAACGCCGTCATCTTCCGTATCGCTGTGTTCTATGTTGGCTCGAGTGTCCTGCTAGCCCTGCTGCTTCCCTTTACGTCGTACTCCGCTGGTGTCTCGCCCTTTGTGACGTTCTTTGCCTCGATCGGTGTCTCCGGTGCAGGAGATGCGATGAATCTTGTAGTCATCACGGCAGCAATGTCCAGCCTCAACGCGGGGCTGTACTCCACCGGGCGGATCTACCGCTCCCTGGCGGTGGCTGGGTCGGCGCCGCGCTTCATGAACCGGATGAGCAAGTCTGGTGTTCCCTACGCCGGGGTCCTTTTCACTTCGGCTTTTGCGCTGATCGGTGTGGCTGTCAATGCGATTGTTCCCAAGGAGGCGTTCGAGATCACGTTGAACGCAACGGCGATGGCCATCCTGACGGTCTGGGCCACTATTATCTTGTGCCAGCTCCGTCTCCAGCGCTGGGCCAAGCAGGGGTTTGTGACCCGGCCGGCCTTCCGTCTTCCGGGTTCACCCTGGACGTCGTATCTCGCCCTGGCATTCTTGTTCTCAGTGCTGGTTGTCATTGCGTTCCAGTACCCGACGGGGACGTACACAGTAGGTACGCTCGTCATTATCGTCCCGGCGCTCGTTCTCGGCTGGTATGCCGTTCGCGGCAGGGTGAGGGAGCTTGCTCGTCAAAAGGAAAGCCAACACGGGGCGGATGACGTTGTCGTTGCGGCGGAGGAACTGCACTGATGAGAATCGCATTGCTTCAGGCCACCGGAATCGTGGGGGCGGCACAGGAAAACCGGGAGACCTTGGAAGGCGCTGCCAGGTCGGCCTCCAGCCGCGGAGCTGACCTGCTTCTCACCCCGGAACTGTTCCTCAGCGGGTACGACCCGCTCCGTGTCCACTTGGAGGATGGCGCCAATCAGCGCGACTGGATTGCGAGGGCCGCCGCTGCGGCGGGGATTGGCATCGTTGCTTCGACAGTCGATCACGACGAAGCCGGTCGCTACATCTGCGCCTCACTCTTCGACAGAACAGGCCAAGAGCTCACCCGCTACCGGAAACAGCATCTCTTTGGCGCGGACGAGAGCGGAGTCTTCAGGCCGGGTACGTCGCAACCGGAATTGGTCAGGATTGGTGACTTCACCGCCGCGCTGGGCATCTGCTTCGACATCGAATTTCCGGAATTTGCCCGCGAACAGGCACTCCGTGGCGCGAACTTACTGCTCATCCCAACCGCCGTCCCGTTGCGTGCCAGCACGGGTGACGAGCCGCATCCCCTGGATACCAGGATTGTGTCCACTGTTCTGGTGCCTGCCCGTGCCTTGGAAAGCCAAGTGTTCGTTGCCTACGCCAACCATGCCGGCCCGAAGTTCTCCGGGACCAGTACTGTCGCAGACCCGTACGGGCGCCGCATCACCACAGCGGGGGACGCAGACGCCGAGATCGTCTTCGCCGATCTGGACCACAACCTCATCCGGCAAGCCCGGACCGATATTGGCTATCTCGCCTACTTCAACAAGTAAAAGCCCTTTAGACCCACCAGGAATCATCATGAAACCCCAGCCTGTCACGATGCTGACCCCCGACTTTCCCTTCCCCTATGACGAATACCTCCAGCACCCTTCCGGACTGGGATCCGTCCCCCCATCAACACACGGCACCGAAGTAGCCGTGATCGGCGCGGGCCTTGCCGGCCTGGTGGCTGCCCTTGAGCTGATGAAAATGGGACTTCGGCCTGTCATCTACGAATCGGGCACCATAGGGGGCAGGCTCCGTGGGGCCACGCTTCCTGGGGCGGATGCACCCGTCGCCGACATGGGAGGCATGCGCTTCCCGGTGTCCAGTCGCGCATTCTGGCACTACGCCGACCTCGCAGGTGTGGGTTCGGCTCCGTTCCCGAACCCGCTGGACTCCGCATCACCGAGCACCGTAGTGGAACTGGGCGGGCAACAGTTCTACGCCAGTGCCAGCGAGGCCCTGCCCCCGTTCTTCCAGGAAGTCGCTGACGCGTGGGAGCAATGCCTTGAAGAACGTGCCGAGTATGCCGCCATGCAGCAGGCCATCGCAGACCGGGACTACGCCACCATCAAACGGATCTGGGCGGGCCTGGTCCCGGTCCTTGATGACACGTCGTTCTCGAACTATCTGGCAAGTTCCAAAGCGTTCTCCGCCCTGCCCTACCAGTACCGCGAAGCATTCGGCCAAATTGGCTTTGGCTCCGGTGGTTGGGATGTCAGCTTTCCCAACGCCATCCTGGAGATCCTCCGCGTGGTCTACATGGAATGCGAAAACAACCAGCGACGAATTCTGGGCGGGGCCCGCGGGATCACAGACGGATTGTGGAGCCACACATCCGAGAAAATGGAATACTGGCCGGAAGGCACGAGCCTTGCATCCCTCCACGGAGGCATGCCCCGAGGTGCGGTCACCAGCATACGGCGGGCCGCGGGGCCTACTGATCCGGCCGTGACGATCACCGACGCCGAAGGGTCCCGGGAGTACGCGGCAGCCATTGTCACCTGCCACAAATGGCTGCTCTCCACGGAGATACAGGCCGACGAAAGCTTGTTCAGTCCGGAACAGTGGATGGCCATGCGCCGGATCCACTACCTGCAGTCCTCCAAAACCTTCGTGGTTGTTGACCGCCCCTTCTGGCTGGACACAGACCCTGACACCGGACGGCGTGTCATGAGTACAACCTTGACGGACAGAGTCACCCGCGGGACGTACCTTTTCGACAACGGCCCGGACCAGCAAGCGCTGATCTGCCTCTCCTACACATGGAACGATGACGCACTGAAATGGCTGCCCTTGACTGCGCAGCAGCGCGCCGATGTCATGCTGCGCACTCTGGGCGAGATCTACCCGGACGTAGATATCCGAAGCCACATCGTCGGCCAACCGCTCACGGTCTCGTGGGAAGACGAACCCGGTTTCGCAGGAGCGTTCAAAATCAACCTCCCCGGGCACTACCGCTACCAGCGCAGGCTCTACACCCAGTTCATGGAACACGCCCAAGGTGGACAAGCCCAAGGCATCTACCTGGCAGGAGACGACGTCTCCTGGACGGCAGGATGGGCCGAGGGCGCGGTCACTACCGCTCTGAACGCAACATGGGCAGTGATGGACCAGTTGGGCGGGCACTGCACCCCCGAGAATCCCGGCCCCGGAGACAGGTTCACGGAACTCGCTCCTGTCGTGCTGCCGGAAGCATCCGCATTGCCGACATCATTCACGATCCCCGTCTAGGAGGAATGGCCGGCAAAGCCTCGGGTCGTCCTGCCATGAACAACAGGACGCGCATTCAGGCCCAAAGGACCACAAGTCTCGCAGCCTTTGACGGTACCGAAACATCAATTCCCGTCAGCTCCTGGAAACGATTGAGCCGGTTGAGAATGGTGTTGCGATGGCAAAACAGCTGCTCGGAGGTAACGGTGACATTGCCCGTTACCAGGTAGTTCCGGACAGTTTCCAGCAGGCGCTCGCGCTCGCCGCCCCGGCACTCCGCCAAAGCTTCGTCGAGTTCCGCGGCGAGGTCCAAGCCGGCGTCCTGCAGGTTTTGCTGGGCCAGCCGGGCCCACGCGGAATCTGCTGACAACGGACCGGAATCCCGGGGTCGCAGCAAAGCGGCGAGGCTCTCGGCGGTGCGGGCGGCCCCTGGGAGAGCGCGCAGGCCAAGTACTGCGGGCACGTAGCCACAAGGGACATCTACGACGCCGGGCGGCAGCTGCTGGCCTTCGGGTTCAGTGCCGTGCAGGTCGCCTCGGGATTCAGGACCTCGCGTCCGAATGGCCGGAAGAGCCCAGAAAACATAGGTGTTGCCGCCGGACTCGTGCAGAAACAAGCGCTGCCGGGTGTGCTGCCCAGATCCGAACTGGGACGTTGCGGCGCGAAGCCGGGCGCCGGGTTCGCCACTTGCTGCCACAAGCGCAAAGCGCGACTCTGGGTTGATGCCCAGTGCCGAAGCTACTTGGGAGGATGTCTCCAGGGAGGGGCTGCTCTGGTTGAACAGGCGGGCAATGAACTCTCGTTGGATGCTGGACTCTTCCTGGGCCATCCTGACGCGCTCAGTCAAGTAGCTGGTGTGCGTCCGGGTGGCGAATTCGTCCACGACGCTCCAAACCTGGTCCACTCGGGTGGCCAGCAGGGCGGCGTCCTCGGTGTGCGCGATCTCCAGCAGCTCGGCCCAGAGAATGCTGAAGTCCAGGCGAACGGCAGAGGTAAGGGACTCTGGCGGAATGCCGGCCCTGGCGCGCTTGGATCCAAGGTCGGAGGCGAAGTCGAGGAGCCCGTCCCGGCTGTCCGACGTGCCGTTCCGTAGCCCGCGGATCAGGCGCCTGAAAGTCTCCCTCGCGGTCTCCTGGATTTCCAGGACCGTCACCTGGCTTTCCCCGTATTCGGGGATCTCGCGAACCCGCGTAGTGAAGGCCTGCGCGAGAGTGTCCAGCCTGCCCTCGAGCTGATCAACCAGCTCGGGCCAACGATCTACGTGCCCAGGAGCTTCAAAATTGTGCATTCACACATTCTAGTCCAATGATTCCGTGGTGAATTGCTAGATATTTTGGGAAAAACTACTGGCACTATGGAACAAGTCACACAAATCGCCCGGGCATCCCCAACGTCCCGGTCCCGTTCGCACTCATGGAGCAACTATGGCAAGCACGGTCAGCGGAGCCCCGGACGCCAGTCCCACGGCAGCACGCATCGTCGATGAAAGCGTCACCAAGAAAGTAGCCTTGGCTGCCCTCGTGGGCACTGCGCTGGAATGGTACGACTTCTTCCTTTTCACCACAGCCGCTGCGCTGGTATTCAACGCACAGTTCTTCGTTTCCCAGGACCCCTTCGTGGCGGCCATGGGGTCCTTTGCCACTCTTGCGGTTGGCTTCGTTGCCCGCCCGATCGGTGGCTTCATCTTCGGCGCCCTGGGCGACAAGGTGGGCCGCAAGAAAATCCTCATGGTCACCATCGTGGGCATCGGCGTTGTTACCGGCCTTATCGGGCTGCTGCCCAACTACATGACCATTGGCCTGGCCGCACCTATCCTCCTGGTGGCGCTGCGCATTGTCCAGGGCCTCGCGGTCGGTGGCGAGTGGAGTGGCGCGGTGATCATCGCCGTCGAAAATGCTCCGGTGGAGAAGCGGGCACGCTACGCGGCGCTGCCGCAGATCGGTTCGCCGATCGGCACCATCCTTTCCTCGGGTGGCTTCTTCGGCATGCTGTTCCTGGTGGGTCAGAGCAACTTTGAGGCCTGGGGTTGGCGCATCCCGTTCATCGCCGCCATTCCGCTCCTCGCTATTTCTATGTGGATCCGCAGCCGTCTTAGCGAGTCGCCCGAATTCGAAGCGCTCATGGAATCCGGCGAGACAGAGCATGCTCCCATCCGCGGCGTCCTAAGGAACAGCTGGCGCCAGATCCTCGTGGGCATGTGCTCGGCGCTGCTCGGTATCGGCGGCTTCTACCTGATCACCAGCTTCGTGGTCTTCTACGGCACCAAGGTCCTGAAGATGCCGTTCGAACTCCTGCTCCTGGGCACCCTGCTTGCTGCGGCCCTTGAGATTGGTGCCCTCATCTGGGCAGGCCGCCTGGGCGAGAAGTTCGGCGCCAGCAAGGTTATTCTCTGGGGCGGTGTGGCGTCCGCGCTCGTAGCAGTCCCGGTCTTCCTGGCCATCGATTCCCGCGACCCCGTGCTGGTGGTCCTGGGCATGATGATCGGCGTCGCGGTCCTTTCAATCCCGTATGCAGTGTCCGGCACCGCCCTGACCGCGCTGTTCGCCACGAAGGTCCGCTACACCGGCGTCGCCATCACCTCAAACACTGCGGGTGTCATCTCCGGCTTCGTGCCCTTGATTGCGACTGCCCTGGTAGCAGCTAACGGCAACTCCTTCTGGCCAGGCGCCATCATCCTGCTGGTGGTTTCCGCACTGACCGCGCTCTCCGGCCTGTTCCTCCCAAGCCTGTCCATCGAAGAAGAAGGAATGAAGCATTGAGCACCACCACGGCGGGCCACTTGATCGTCTCCCAACTGGAACGGGCAGGCATCAGGCGTGTCTACACCGTTCCGGGGGAGAGCTTCCTTGATGTCCTCGACGGACTGCACGGCTCGCCGATCACCAACGTAGTGGCACGCCAGGAAGGCGGTGCCGGATTCATGGCACTGGCCGAGGGCCGCCTCACCGAACTGCCGGGCGTCGCCATGGTGACCCGCGGGCCTGGGGCTGCCAACGCCTTCATCGCCATCCACACCGCACACCAAGACGCCACGCCACTGCTCCTCTTCGTTGGCCTGATCCCGGTGGCAGACCGGGGCCGCGAGTCGTTCCAGGAATTCGACATCAACGCCTGGTTCGGCAGCACCGCCAAGAAAGTAGTGACCCTCGACGACGCCGCTTCCGCAGCCCGCGTTGTGGACGACGCCATTTTCACCGCCCTCAGCGGCCGACCGGGCCCCGTCGTGATCGGCCTCCCGGAGGACGTCCTCGTGCACGTCGTCGAGGACGCCACCGTGGAACCCCGCAAGGTTGCCCGTACCCGGCCGGCTGTCGCGGACATGGAAGACCTGAACCAAAAGCTGGAGAAGGCACGCAAGCCCCTGATCGTCGTCGGCGGAGAAAGCTGGACCCAGGAGTCCGGCGAGCAGCTGGCCGCCTGGGCGACCCGCCACAGCATCCCGGTACTGGCCGACTTCCGCGCCTACGACGCCGTCCCGCACCGCAGCGACGCCTACGCAGGCTTCCTCGGTTACGGCCGCAGCGACGCGAACGCCCAGCGCCTGGACGACGCCGATCTGATCGTCTTTGTCGGATGCGTCCGCGGCGACGTCCTCTCCGATGGCTACAAGCGTGGACTCAATGCCGAAACCGTCGTGGTCAACGCCGACGCCAACCTCCTGGGCCACTTCGGCCGGGTGGACCAGCACATCATCGCGGATGTCACCGCGTTCGCTGCGTCCCTCCCCGCCACGGACGCCGCGGACTCCGTGGGCAACCGCGAGGAAGGTTGGTTCGCCAGCGCCCGCGCCGACCAGCTCACCTTCTCCACGCCCCGGCCCGACGGCGGCATCGGCGTCGACTTGGGCGCCGCCATGGAGGTCCTCAAGAAGGAAATGGCCGACGACGCCGTCCTCACCTTCGGCGCCGGGAACCACGCCCTGTGGCCCGCCCGGTATCTGGACCACAACTCGGCCAACTCCCTGGCCGCTCCGCGCAACGGCGCCATGGGGATGGGGATTCCCGCAGCTGTGGCCGCGTCACTGGCATACCCGGGCCGCCAGGTCATCTCCGTGGCCGGCGATGGCTGCTTCATGATGAACGGCCAGGAAATCGCCACGGCCATGGGCTACGGAGCCGCGTTCATCGTCCTGGTGGTGGACAACGGCATCTTCGCCACCATCCGCGAGCACCAGGAAGCGCATTACCCGGACCGGCCCTCCGGCACGCACATGACCAACCCGGACTTCGCCGCACTGGCCCGTTCCTACGGCGGTTACGGCGAGCGTGTGGACCGTACGGAAGACTTCGCAGCCGCGTTCCGCCGCGCCGTCGACTCCGGCCTCCCGGCCTTGTTGCACCTGCCGCAGGACCCCACCACGCGTTCCCCCAAGACTTCAACGAACTGACCGGAGCCTCCTGTGATTCAGCTTCAGAACATCATCAACGGCGAGTCCGTGGACGCGGCGGCCAGCCTGCCGTTCTTCGACCCCGCCACGGGCCAGCAAATCGGCACCGCCCCGGACAGTGACGCTGCCGCCGTCGACGCCGCTTGCCAGGCCGCTGCCACAGCATTCAAGAGCTACAAGCGCACGACGCCGGGGACGCGCCAGTCGCTGCTGTTGCAGTTGGCCGACCTTATCGAGGCGAATGTTGACCGTCTGCTAGAGGCCGAGGTGGCCTGCACCGGCAAACCCGCCGCACTTACCAAAGAGCTGGAAATCCTGCGTGGCGCCGACCAGTTGCGCTTCTTCGCCGGAGCGTGCCGGGTGGTTTCCGGCACTGCCCAGACGGAGTACTTGGAAGGTTTTTCGTCCACCATCCGGCGCGAGCCCATCGGTGTGGTGGCCCAGATTACGCCGTGGAACTACCCGTTCATGATGGCCATCTGGAAGATCGGACCAGCCCTCGCCGCGGGGAACACCTTGGTCCTGAAACCGGCCGACACCACCCCCTGGTCCACCGTGGTGCTGGGCGAACTTGCCCAGCAGGTCTACCCGGCCGGCGTAGTTAACATTGTCTGCGGCGGTCGCGAGGCTGGCGCAGCAATGGTGGACCACGACATCCCGGAGATGGTCTCCATCACCGGTTCCACCCGTGCGGGTGCGCAGGTCATGTCCGCTGCGGCCAAGACCCTGAAGGACGTCCACCTGGAGCTTGGAGGCAAGGCCCCCGCAGTGGTGTTTGCCGACGTCGATATCCAGCGGACCGCTGGCGAAATCGCCCTGGCTGCCTTCTTCAATGCCGGTCAGGACTGCACCGCGGTGACCCGCGTGCTGGTCCACCAGAACATCCACACGGAGTTCGCGGCGGCCCTGGCAGAGGCCGCCTCCGCTCTGACGGTTGGGGGCGACGAGGCTGATCTTGGCCCGCTGAACAGTGCCGCCCAGTTGGAGCGAGTGGAGGGCTTCATGTCCCGCCTGCCCGCCAACGCCCGCGTCCTGTCCGGAGGCAAGCGCACCGGAACGGGTTTCCACTTTGAGCCGACCGTCATCGACGGCGTGTTCCAAACAGACGAAGTGGTGTGCGACGAAATCTTCGGTCCCGTACTGACGGTCCAGCCGTTCGCCAGCGAGGACGAAGCGATCGAGCTCGCCAACGGCACCAAGTACGCCCTCGCCTCCAGTGTGTGGTCCGAGAACCACGGCGTGGTGACCCGCGTTTCCAACGAGCTCGACTTCGGCGCCGTGTGGATCAACTGCCACCAAGTGATCCCGGCTGAAGCACCGCACGGCGGCTTCAAGCACTCGGGCACCGGCAAGGACCTCTCCGTCTACGGGCTCGAAGACTACACGCGCATCAAGTCCGTTACCACTTCCCACCGCTAGAACCTGACATGAAACTCGACCTCCTCCTGCGGAACGCAGACATCATCACCATGGATCCGGCCCGCCCGGTGGCCAGCTCGCTGGGCATCTGGCAGGGACGCATCGTGGGCCTGGACGACGAAGTGGACGGCTTGGATGCCGTTCAGGTACTCGATCTTGGCGGCGCCACCGTCACTCCCGGCTTCATCGACGCCCACTGCCACACCACCTGGTTCGGGCTGGGCCTGGCGGAACTGGACGTCTCCTGTGCTCGCGGTCTGGAGGAACTCTACGAGTTGCTTCGGGGCGCTGTTTCTGAAGCCGGGGCTGACGACGAGGGATGGCTCTTCGCTACCGGTTTCAGCCAGACACAGCACGGCGGGTCCTTTCCGGACATCGCAGAACTGGACCGCATCACGGGGGAGCGGCCGCTGTTCATGCGCCACAACTCCGGGCACATGGCCATTGTCAACACAGCCGCGCTGCGGATGGCAGGTGCCGAGTCGCCGTCGTTCCCGGATCCCGACGGCGGAGCGATCGTCCGCGACGCAGCGGGACGTCCCACGGGACTTGTCCAGGAGACGGCCCAGGAACTGATCCAGCAGCTGATCCTGCCGTATTCGTTGTCTGACATTGAGGCCGCCCTTGAACGGGCCACGCTGTACTACGCCTCGGAGGGCATCACGAGTTTCACCGAAGCCGGGGTGGGCGGCGGGTGGATCGGTCACAGTCCGGCAGAGCTCGCTGCCTACCAGAACGCTGCCGCCAACGGCCGGCTGCACGCGCGGGCTCAGGTGATGCCGGTGCTGGACGTGCTGCATGGCCTTGGCGGTCATTCCTCGGACAGCCCCGGCGCCGCTCCAGCTGGACTGGATCTTGGTATCGCCAGCGGATTCGGGAACGAGTTCCTGTCCCTGGGACCGGCCAAGGTTTTCCTCGATGGCTCGCTCTTGGGCGAAACTGCAGCCGTGAGCCACGAGTTCTGCAGTCATGGCCACAAGGACAACCGCGGCAACACGGGCTACTTCCAAGCGGATCCAGCCCAGCTGCGGGAAAGCATCGAGGCCGCCTACGCCGCCGGGTGGTCCATCGCCGCCCACGCCATCGGCGACCGGGCCGTGGACCTCGCCGTGGACATCATTACGGATTGCCAGGCTGCGTATGGGCCCCGCCGGGTCCCCAACAGGATCGAGCATGCCTCCATGACACGCCCGGAGCAGCTGGCCAAGCTCGCCGAATCCGGCATCGCGGTGACGCCGCAGGCCAGTTTCTTCCGCGACGGCGGGGACGGCATGACCGCCTCCCTCGGACCCGACCGCCTGCCATGGGCGTACCGGGCAGCCAGTTTCCTCGAAGCCGGAGTTGTGGTGGCAGGCAGCTCGGACCGGCCCGTCGCCGATGGGAACGTGCTTCGCGGCATGCAGGCGTTCGTGGACCGCCGGACGGAATCCGGTGCTGTCTTTGGAAACCCCGCGGAACGCCTCACCCCGCAGCAGGCCCTCGCCGCCTACACGTCCGGAGCCGCAGCAGCCACAGGGTCCCTGGGCGAGAAGGGCACCCTGGAACCGGGCAAACTGGCTGACTTTACGGTCCTTTCCGCCTCACCGTTGACGGCACCGGCCATCAGCGAACTGCACGTCCTGGCCACCGCCGTCGGAGGCCGCTTCACCTACCAATCAACCGACTTCCACGCGGCACTTTCCCTGGAAAGTCCGTTCGCGGCCCCCGTTTCAGCGGGCCGTGTTTCAGCGCCAGAGAGCTCATAGGGGAGACCATGACAACAACCACAAGTTTCACCACGCAGGACACCGCGTTCGTCCAGGACTTCCGGACCATGAGCGCCTTCGGTGCCACCGAGAACGGCGGGGTGGACCGCCAAGCGGCAACGATTCCCGACGGCGAACAGCGCCGCTGGCTCGCAGGCCTCCTGGAGGAGCACGGCTTCACGGTGAAGTTCGACCACGCCGGCAACCAGTGGGGCCTCTACGAAGCCGTGCCCGGTGCGCCCTTCGTGGTGGTCGGTTCGCACATGGACTCACAGCCGACGGCGGGCCGTTACGACGGCGCGTATGGCGTCCTCGCGGCTGCCCACGCCGCGTTCCGCCTGGTAGCGCGCTGGGAAGCCGGCGCCACGGCACCCAAGTTCAACCTCGCCATCGTCAACTGGTTCAACGAGGAAGGCAGTCGCTTCAAGCCGTCCATGATGGGATCGTCCGTGTACACGGGGAAGCTGGACCTGGAGGATGCGCTTAACACCAAGGACGCTGCCGGGATCACTGTCCGTGACGCTCTGGACGCGATCGATTGCCGCGGAACGTTTGAGGGGCCGGAGGCTGCATACTGCGCCGAGATCCACATCGAGCAGGGCCGCAGCATGGAGCGCGAAGGCGTCACCATTGGGCTGGTCAGTTCCAACTGGGCAGCGAACAAATACGAGTTCGTGGTTCACGGCGAGCAGGCACATACGGGTTCCACTGTGATCGCGGACCGCAAGGACGCCCTGCTCGGGGCATCGATGATGGTAGTTGCGGCACGCGAAATCGCCGACCGCTTTTCCGGTGTGCTCCACACTTCGGTGGGCCAGCTCAACGTCTACCCGAACTCGCCCGTTGTGGTCCCGTCCCGGGTGAACCTGCTCCTGGACCTGCGCAGCGCCGATGAAGCGGTCCTGGCCGAGGCCGACGCACTGTTGCACGCCCGCATCACGGAGATTGAACGCTTGGCCAACGTCTCGGTGGAAAAGAACCACTCACACTCCTGGGCCGTCACGCCTTACCAGCCCGAAGGTGTGGAACTCGCAGCCAAGGTCGCCGCCGATCTGGGGTTGTCCAACAAGGAGGTCATGACCCTCGCCGGGCACGATTCCACCAACATGAAGGACCTCGTTCCAACGGTCATGTTGTTCGTGCCCAGCGTTGACGGCATCTCCCACAACGAGCACGAATACACCACGGATGAGGACATCGTCGCCGGGCTGACCATGCTCACCGAGGTCGTTGCCCGCCTGTGTGACGGGGCGTTGAAGGACTAGCTGCAGAGTCCAGGCAGCTTGGTGAGATGGTACTGGAAATGCACAAAGGGCAGCCTCCGGGTGTCCTGGAGCTACGGAGCATGACGGCTACTCGAGGTCCTCGTGCCCTGTTCTACGCGATTTTTCCCCCTGACGGTTGCCACGGACGGAACCACAATCATCTCCTTCTGCTCCTGTACTTTATGCGCCGATAACGGACGATTTGTCGTACTGGCTTGAGCCGGCTCATCCTCGTGTTGCCTTAGTGCAGTCGCTACTCTGGGATGTCTTTCCCGTAGCGGACAAGCCGGCATGCGGAGTGCTAGAGGATAACGTCACGGATTCTTGCTCGATCAGGCAATGATGACCTCCAGCCCCGTGCGGTCGCCCGAGTCGGCGAACGGGGCAGCGAAATGGGCAAAAGAAAGCTGTGCACACTGTGCAGACCTTGGGCTTCGGATCGGGTCCTATATCGGTCTGACTGGGCCGGATTGGGGACGTTTGCGGGAGTTCTCAGCATTGGCGGGGCTGGAGTCCGGTTCGAGTCCCCTCGGGCACGGCATAACCCCTCGTCAGAGGCGTTTTGCGTTTAAGTGTGTACAAAGCTTGACGGTTGAGACCTAGGGTTCCGGGCGCAACAGACAGCCTGTACCGGGTTGTAGCGGATCAAGCCAATGTAGCGTCCGGATCGTTCAGTCATGCCGAGCAGTTCTCCTTGCTCGACTTGTCGTGCATTAGGTGTCGGGTGAACCATTGCAGGGCTGCACCGGAGGTCGCTTCGAATTCGCCAAGGTAGGCGTCAAAGTGTCCTCCGGGGAAGACCAGCAGCTCTTTGGGTGGGAGGGCACGCTGGTAGGCCTGCAGTGCCAGATCAGTCGGTGTCACCCGGTCGTTGTCCCCCACGATCATCAGAAGAGGTGTCGGTGAGACGCGTTCGATATGGATCCCAGGCTCGTATGCCCGGGCCGCTCTTGTTGAGCGTACGGTGACGTTGTTCTCCCAGAGCCCGTCAGGGATTGGCTGCAGGTAGAACGATACGGCTTCCGGGTCCGTGTAGCTGGCAGGGACGGACCCGTCGGAGACCAAGGCAATACGGTGCGGTTCCTCGCCTGCGAGTTGTGCCTGGTCATCGGCCGCGAACGAGGCCTCCAATGCTGCCCGTTTTTCCGGGGTCACCCGCCGGAGTCCTTGCTGATAGCCGCTGATGGTAGGCACTTGCGAGACGATCGCCTTCAGCCGGGGTTCGGTTGCGCCGAGGACGAAGGCATGGCCCCCTGCATAGCTTGAGCCCCACAGACCGATCCGTTCCGGATCCGCTTCCGGCCGCGATTCGAGGAAGGTGATGGCCCTGCGCCAATCCTCGATTTGCCGCCAGGGATTGATGTCCTGACGGGGTATTCCACCGCTTTCCCCGAATCCTCGGTGATCGTGGAAGAGCACAACGAAACCGGCGCTGGCAAAGGCTTCAGCATAGGGGAGGGCGCCCTGCTCCTTGACCCCGCCATACCCCATACCCAACGTCAGTGCCGGATACGGGCCATCACCAGTGGTGGGAATATAAAGGTTGCCCCGAAGCTCAACGTTGCCGTCGGCACGAAAGCCGACCCGTTCGATCGTGTATTTGTCCTCGGTTTTCGACCGAAGAGTTTGGTCCTGGCCATTGGACATGGCTGACTCCTTTGTCATTAGCAGTGCAATTGTTGGATTGGGGAATCTATGTAGGGAGTTTTTAAAAACTAGTTCTAACGCTTGCGGCTCAGAAGTCCTACTGCTCCGTACCAAACGGACCCTGTGTTCATTCGCAGGGGCCCCGGAAATAAAAGTGATCGCCAAGGGTGAGGAAACTATCGCTTCGCCGCTGGCAAGTCGCTGCTCCCTGGCGTCCGGAGCGCCCTCCAGCACCAAGACTTCATAGGACAGAGTCGCCATGCATTGTTGTTCCGTCCCTATCAGGGGGTCCTAACTCAATGTTGTAAAAGAGCACCTGGGTGATGCCTCCAACACAAGTCTTCGAGCCTAGTCATATCGCTCCTCAAGAAGACGCCGCAATCGTACCGATGCTCTGTCTGTAATGTTCGACGGCCCAACGCTGAGGGAATCGGCCTTCCCGCTACGACCACCATCACTACGAGGCCATCAGGCCGCCGTCGACGAGCAGGATGTGTCCGGTCACAAAATCGGAGGCGCGCGATGACAGGAAAATCACGGGCCCGATCATGTCCTCGACATCACCGATGCGCCCGAGCGGAGAGAGTCCTTCGAAGAACTTCACCTGGTCCGGTTGATCCGTTAGTGCTTTGATGAACGGTGTGCGCACCAGGGACGGCGCGATAGCGTTGACGCGGACGTTCTGCGGCCCCCATTCAACCGCCAGCGACCGCGTCATGTTCACGACAGCACCCTTGGCGGCCTGGTAAGCCAGGTTCGGGTACCACCCGCCAGACAGCCCCAGCGCCGAGGCAGTATTGACGATCCTGCCACCGCCACCGGTGAACATAATCGCGGCGGCGGCTCGGGCGGCGAGCATCGATCCAGTCATGTTCACCGCGATCACCAACTGCCAGTCCGCCATGGTGAGCTCAGTGGTCTTCACGCGCCGGTTGACGCCGGCGTTGTTGAAGAGCACGTCGAGTTTGCCGTGCTCGTCGGCGATCCGAGCGAAACCGTCGGTTACGGATGCCTCGTTCGTGACATCGATAGCGACCGCAGTTGCGCCATGACCGACTTCGGCGGCGGCCGATTCGGCGGCTTCCTCGTTGGCGTCGGTGATGATGACGGTCGCGCCGACACCGGCATATGCCGCGGCCAACGTTTTGCCGATGCCGCTCCCGCCGCCTGTGACGACGACGACGTCGCCGTCAAGGCGGAAGCGATCGGTTGTCTCGTTCATGGTGTAATTTCCTTATCGACGCGATTTAGTTGAGGGTGTTGTCGGCCAGCGCGCGCGCCTCCCGGCGACGTGACGCGACCCCGAGCAGGATCATTGCGATCGTTCCTATGAGGAGCGGGAAGCCGATTGCGAAGAAGATCTGCCCGGTGCTCCAGCCGAAGGTGAGCATGACGCCGCCGACAATGCCGCTGACAATGGTGCCGATGCGACCGAAGCCGTGCATCCACGAAACGCCCGTACCTCGGGCCCTTGTTGGGTAGACAAGCGCGGCAAGCGCGTTGACGCCCGTGTTCGTCGCTGGGAGGAAGAGTCCCCACGCGAAGGCGGCCACCAAGAGGCCGGACAACCCGAGTGTGAACGCCGCGACAGCCCAGATTGAGAGGGAACCGAGGCTAAACATGACACCGAGCACTCGGAAACTGCCGAGCTTGCCCATGGCGAAACCGACGAGCAGCGAGCCGACCGTGCCGCCCCAGCCGTACATTGCGACGATCACCCCCGCGTCAGCGGCGGTCAGCCCGTAGGCTTTGATAATTAGGGGCAAGTAGTTGACGAGAAGGTAGGTAACCGAAAGTCCAATGAAATAGCAGACCCATAGCAGGATGCTCGAAGCCAGGAACTGCTTGGAGAGCACGACTCGGACGCCGCCCGCCCTTACAGGCTCGGTGCGATCGATGCCGAGGTCAATGTTCTCAACGTCAGCGGAAGGCGAAATTGCCTGGAGAGTGCGCTTGACCGTCTCGGGGGAGCGTTCCTTGAGCGCCAGGAAGGTAAGCGACTCCGGAATCTTCCACGCGAGGACGGGGATGATCGCGAGCGAGAGTATCCCGGCAGTGACCAGGAGCGCCTGCCACCCGAGGGTCGGAACGATTGCAGCTGCCAAGTAGCCGCACAGGATCACACCGAAGGTGAATCCGGAGAAGGCGATGGTGATGAGAGTGGAACGTCGCGCGGCCGGCATAAACTCGGCGACCAGAGTGACGATTGTAGGCAGGACGGCGCCGAGGCCCAGGCAGGCCAACAAGCGGGCTGCGCCAACCATCTCAACAGTCTGCGATGCGGCACCGAGAAGCGTGAAGACTGTGAACCATGCGGTCCCCACCAAGATGATTGTCCGTCGTCCGAAGCGGTCGGCGAGGGGACCGCCGAGAATCGCACCAATGGCCATACCCACTACACCAAAGGTAACCACTGCGGTAATCGCGGGAAGCGGCGTCCCCCAGTTGGCCACAATCTGCGGATAGACGAAACTCCACGCCTGGACGTCGATGCCGTCGAGTGTGATCACCAGGAACGCCAGGACAACGATAGCCCAGCGTCTTCTTCCGACGGGTTGCGAGTCGAGGAAGCCCTGAATGTTCTTCTTCTCGGAATTTGTATTAGCGGTAGCCACGATCGGCGAGGCTGGATCAGAGGTAGTCACGATCGGCCTTTCTTGGATCAACATTGAACCTGTAGATGTGTGTGAGGGAACGTCTAACTGGTGGGTGAGGTGCACTGCGGTTCCCTTAGAGGATGGAACGGCCGCCGTCGATCACGAGTGTTTGACCGGTGATGTAGGAGCCGGCCGGCGAGGCGAACAGCATGACAGCACCGACAACCTCTTCCGGTTCTGCGATGCGCCCGAGGGCGGTCTTACCTGCTGCCACGGCGCCGCGTTCGTCGTCGTCCCAGACGGGAGCGGCGAATGGTGTGCGCACGATCGAGGGGGCGATGCTGTTGATTCGGATGCCGCGACTGCCCCACTCCGCGGCAATGCTTCGTACGAAGGCGTCCGTGGCCGCTTTGCCTGCGCCGTATGCGCCGAGCGAAATGCTGGCGCGGACTGAGGCAATGCTTGAAGTGGTGACGATGGAACCGCCGCCGTTGTTCGACATCATCGGCAGGAAGCCGCGCATCAGCTCGAAGTTGTTGAGGACGCCGCTGAAGAGGCGGTCAAGTTCTTCGCGGGTAGTTTGTTCGATTGGGCCCATTGGCGCAAATGGCGTGGCATGGGCAATCAGGATGTCGATGGGCCCGAATTCGTTGGTGACGGCGGCTGGGAACGAGCGCACGTTATCCGGACTTGAGAGGTCGCATATTGTCCCCGAGACCTCGATACCGTCGCTGGCCAGCGTCGCGACCGTGCTTCGAACATCTGCGGGGTCGAAGCTCGAGATGATGGTGTCTGCCCCGTGCAACGCAAAGGCTCGCGCGATTGCAAGTCCCATGCCGGAGGTTGCTCCGGTGATCACGGCGCGCTTGCCGCGGAGTTCAAAGGGGCTGCCGGACGCAACGGCCCCCTGGTCCAGTGAGTGCATCGGCACAGAGAGTTCCTGTCGTCGTTGAGGGATTGGAGCGGACTTGTGGAGGCTCGCGAGGGCTGGGTATCCATTGCCGCTGGATGTTGGAAGTGAGGTGGAAGTCTCCATTGAATTCCAGTCCTGTCTAAATGGAGGAAAGTGATAGAAGGGTTTCGACCGGGCGGCCGGTCGGGGTCCGAGATGACGTGGCGACCGCCGTCGACCATCAGGGTGGTGACGCCGGGGATGTAGGCTTTTGCTGGTGCACGGAACAGCGGGGCGGCCTTACCTGCCCCTACGCTCCCAACAGCGTGTGGCCTTCAATGGAGGCCACCTTGGAGGTGACAACGATGCTGCCGCTGCCGTTAGTCTCCATTCCAGGAAGGATCCACCTATCAGGTCCAAAGTGTCCTGTACCCCAAAGGTCAAAGTTTGATGCCTTCGACGGCGGTGTCTTCGCTGCCCAGTTTCCCGACCGCGGAGTCAAGGTCCTGCTGGATGTTGGGAGATGACCGTGCGGGCGCCGCAGGCGTGAAAGCCCTTGGCGATGGTCATTCCCATTCCCAGCGTCCGATCCGGTGACGAAAAATGTTCTCCTCGACATGTCGAAGGGGATCGGGTCACTTTAGGCCGCCGTTTTCCTGGTCCCGGAGAAACTTTAGGACATGTTCGCTGAAGGTTTCCGGGTACTGGAACAGTGAGGCGTGTCCGGAGTCGGGGTAGATGATCAGTTGGGCATTGGGAATGCGCTGGGCCATAAGGAAGGAGTTCGGGGTGGGTACCATGACGTCGTTGGAACCGTTGACGACCAGGACCGGGTGCTGGATGTTTTCCAGCTCCGGCAAGGTGGAGCCGTTGCCTTCCCACCAGTCAACGATGGCTGCGCGTAGTTTCGCACCGGCCTCGGCAGTGACATTGGCGCGTTCGGGACGCTCGGGGGTGTATATGCGTTCCATGTAGGCGCGGGTTGCGGCTATGCCGGTCGGCTTTTTGTTGAACCACAAGGCCTGGAAGGTGAGTTCCGGATCACGTACTGAATTCACCCAGTGTGCGACGTCCGGCCCGGGGTAGGTGGCTCCTTCGCCGCCGCCAGGTCCGGTACCTACGAGGATGACGTTCCGGACCAGTTCCGGCTCGGTCAGGGCGATCCGCTGGGCGATGTACCCGCCCATTGAGAAGCCCAGCAAGTCGGCCTTCTTAGTACCAAGCGTCTTGATGAACTTGACGGCGGTCTTGGCCATCTCGGTAATGTTGGCTCCAACCTCACCGTCGCTGAATCCCACACCGGCGTTGTCGAAGGTGACCACGTGGCGCTCCCGGGAGAGCAGTTCGATGACAGCCGGATCCCAGTCGTCGATGCTTCCGCGGAACCGGCTGAATAAGACCAGCGGAACGCCCGACTGGTCTCCGAATTCGCGGTATGCCAGCTGTGTGCCGTCAACGTCGACGGAACGCACGGGGGCGGCAACGTACAGAGAAGACATGTTTTCCTTTCAGGTTGGAAATGCTTGGGGGTGCCGGGCAGATCGCTTTGGCTTCATTTCGATAGCTATTCGAATAGTCACTACGTTTTCAGTAGTCACTCGTGATGCGTGCCACATTATTTCGTCGCAGCGCGGCTGTCAATGGTTGCACATCCCGCAGGTTGGCACTTGGTAGCTAACGGAGTGGAAGACTGCGGGAGGCGCGGCGCGGTGGCAACGGCGCCCCACACGCCACCGAGCGACAACATCCTCGATAGCGCGTTGCTGCGCGGCAGAAGCCTTCGCAGGCCCTGGCGATACGTCGGCGGCGGAGCCGCCGGCCGCATCCCGCCGGCCTGCACCAGATTAACGACGCCCTTGCCGCCATATCCGCGAACTTTTCTACTTATCCACCCAAGGCATCGAAAGGTCGATATCAGAAACCAGGCTACCGCCGCCGAAGCTCATGTTCTCCAGCGGAATGGCATACATAAGCAAAGTTATATCGTCTTGGTTGACACCGACCCGTTCCACTGAGTAGCGCGTGACTAACTCGGCGAGCCTGCGCTTCTGCTCGGTCGTCCTACTGTCGCCGAAGGTTACGGTCACGATCAGGCTCCGGTCGGATCTTTCTTGGGCCGGGAACGTCGGGTGGATGAAGAGCTCATCCTCGCGATGCTCGCTGATGATAACAAAGCGATCATCCATGGGCGTTTCCATCGCTTCGTGAAGTGCAAGATTCAAGGCATCGGCGAGAGCTCGCTTCTCCTCGCTTGAGAATTTTTGAGCGGGAATATATGCGTGGAATATGGGCATAAAGTTTTCCTTTGTAGTTGTGCAGCTTGAATAGCTTCGACGGTGGAACGTCTGGCCAATTTACAGTTGACGGGAACATGGCCTTGAGGGCGCCACTGCCGCCGAATATCGTGATTGGGAACGCTCGGGCGACACCAAACAGATAGCCGTGGCTGCATCTCGGTAGAAGCTCGAATGGTCACTACATTTTCAGTAGTCACTGGTGATGCATGCAATAGTATTCCGTGGCAGCGCGGCTGTCAACGGTTCGGGTTCACCATCCCGTAGGTTGGCTTTTGGTGCTTAGCGGAGTGGAAGACCAAGGGGGAGCGGCGCAGGGGCAACGAGTTTTCCGCCGGCATCCCTCCCGATGCTCTGAGCGGAGGTCACCGCTTCCCGGCTTGGATGTCGGCACATGTCAGCACGCCACTGCCCACACCCACGGGGCGCGTTAGTACCTTGAACCAGACGGAGGTGTAGCCCCGGCATTGTGATGTGGTCTGCACAGCCGAAGGACGAGTCCAGCAAGGTGCAGACCGGACTGCTGTGAACGGCGCCGATGGGGGTGGGATTCATAGGAGTAGCAAGTGAAGCCGACCTTGCCCGCTGCCGCCTCGACCAGTGTCATCTTCAGCTGTTCGCGCATGGGCAGAGGCGCCAGCTCTCTGCCGGTAATTGTCTACAGGCAGCGAGGTAGCTCATTGTCGGCAGGCTGTGCCGATGGCGGGTTCCGCCGCTCGACGAGTCGTTTATGCTCTCCTGTGCCTGTTTTTTCGTTCTGCAATGTCCAACCGCAGATGCTGTTCGGGTGCGGTGCGCCGGCTACCGGCGGGAGGCGCCTGATACTGCGGCTACAGGCTCGCTGAACCACCGGGAAATGACGCTCCGGGCATAGCCTGAGACCGCGATGGGGTCAGCGGCCTCGGGCCTGGGGGCGTGTTCGTATCCCCAGTTATCCAAAACCTTGATCAGCACCTCGAGCTCCTTGCCGGCGGAGGTCAGCTTGTACTCGAACCGCGGCGGCTTTTCGTTGTAAAGGGAGCGCTCGAAAATGCCCGAGTCCACCAGAGTGGCCAGCCTCTTAGACAAGACCGTAGGCGAGATGGAAAGACTTTCAAGGAATTCGTCGTAGCGGCTCTTACCCCTGAAGACGGCGTCCCGGATGATCAGCACGCTCCATTCGTCACCGATGGCATCGAGAGCATGGGCGACGTTGCATTTCATTCCGTCAAAGCTGCTTCGGCTGCGCATTGTCCCACCGCCTTCCGGGGTCGACTCAATCACTGATCTAACTAACTAACTCCTGATTTGATAGTCATCATACCTGAAGGGCCCGAATTCTGTCGGGAGTGAGGTTCTGCCTCAGGATGAGCCTCAATCAAAATCTCGGACCAGCGGCCGGGCGGCGCCGCACCGAGTCCGGCTCTCCGCTCATCTGCAGCCAGTTCCTCAAGGCCCAGATTCGCAAGGTCCCTTGCGCACGAAGGATGCGCTTCCGCGCCCGCTGTCCTGCAGGGATGCCCGTATCTGTAGCAAAGCGCGGCTGACCAGCGGAAACGTCGGAATCGTTGATGGACGGGAGTTCTTGCAGCTACTTCTACTCCCGTACTTTGACTGGCAGTGAGACGTGTTGATTGGGACGAGTAGCCCTACGGCTAGATTTATGGCGTGAGTTGAAGAAGCCATAGAGGTTCTCTATGCCGCGAAGATTCCGCTAGCTCCGGGCTTATCGCCTTGGCAAATCGAAGACGTTGAAGAGCAGTTTTCGTTCGAGTTCAGTCCTGATCATGCGCGGTTTCTGGGTCTCGCGATGCCTATTGGCCCTAGGTGGATTGATTGGCTGGGCGATCCCAGGGGGGTTCAGAAGAGGCTCGACTGGCCGCGCGATGGCGTGTTGTTTGATGTTAGCGAGAATGTTTTCTGGCCCGAGGAATGGGGCGAGCGGCCCACTGAAGTTGAGGAAGCCCTCCTAGCAGCACGTGAGCGCTTGCGCACCATGCCTTCCCTCATCCCCATCTATTCGCACCGTTTCATGCCGGCAGCTCCTGCGCCTGCGGGCAGCCCGGTTTTTCCGTGTATCAAACTGATGTGATCTACTACGGCAGCGATCTCGTCTCCTACTTCCAAAGCGAGTTCTTCAACATTCCTGACCGAAAATCACCCAGCCATCGTGTCGATTTCTGGTCTGAACTGGCGGAAGGCCAGTGGATTTAGGGGGCACTGCCTAAGAATCTTCGACCGACATAGGGCGATTCGCAGGGAGGGCGCGTGAAGCGGTCGAGCAAGTCGAAAGCGCCTACCAGCGCGGAACATCAAGGGGTTGATCGTTGATACTGATATGTGAGCATCGGATGGAGATTCCGGCTTCTTCTGACCACAGCATGAAATCAATCAGCCAAAGCGCCGCAGCCTGATCGTAGTCAGCTTCGACCTGGGTGACCTCGGCATACGACCAAGGCCCCGGGATGTTGCTGCTGAAACGGCATTCAACGACGTCACTGCAGGTCACGAGATAGTCTTCCGTCACGCCCATTTCTTGGACGCGGATCCGGAGCTCGCTGCGTTGAGTGATGGGATCAAGTGCGAAGTGGGTAAGGCTGCCACCCCACAATTGATTAATTGCCGCGATGGTTTGGGTGCTTCCTTGTTGAGGGCCATCTTCGGTGTTCATTGTTCCGCTGACGAGCCTTTCTGACTCTGGGCCCTGGCTACTGACCCGACGTATTGGGCGTAGTTGGCCGAGGAATCGATGGCGTGGCGTTCGATGGTGATTGGAGAGTATCCGAGGGCTTCGGCGATGATGGCCACGGGCGCGACTTTGGTGAGTTCGTGGAGCGTGCCAAGTCTGGCAGCTCGGCTGCTGAAGGCCGTGCTGGGCCGTTGGGTGAGGCTGGAAGCCCGCAGATGTCTTCCGGGAGGGCCGCCGCGGAACACCCAGCTGCTGTTGGGCCGCGTGGCCGTCTGATCGTGCGTCGGAGCGGCAGCCAACTGGCGCAGGGGCATATCGAGCGGGTGCGTGAGGGCAATCTCGACGGTCCCGAGGGTGATGGTGACGTCCTCGTCGGTGACCTGGACGTGGTCCCAGGTGAGTTTGACGACGTCGGAGACCTGCTGGCCAAAGACCAGGACGAGGATCGCGGCCGCACGGTCTCGTGGGCTCATCTCGGTCGCGCGGGTGAGGCTTTGGACGATTTCTTGTTGCTTGGCTGCGTCGAGTCGGGGGCTGGTGCCGCGGCGGTGGGGTTGCAGCTTCAGGGAGGGATCGATGAGGTTGGTTTTGCTTGCCCAGTCGAGGAAGCGTGATGCGATGCCTCTCGTCGTAGGGCCTTCTGCCTGCCAGCGGTCCAGGGGCGCCTGCGTTAGGGCTGTGAGTTCGGTGCCGTGTCCGGTAAGTCAGTTGAGCAGTTCAATGGCGACGGTAACTGACTGTTTGGCCCTCAGGAAGGTGCCTTGGGTGACTTCGTTCATTTGGTTCATGCGGCGCGGCGTGAACCTGTCGTGGGCTCGTTCAAATGCGGTTCCAAGGGGAGCGATTAGTGTTCAGGGCTGGTAGGGATCACGACTTTAGAGCCTTCAAGTACTTCTCTTTCCAAACCGAGTGGGTGTCCGGCCCCTCAGTCTTCGGCCATCATGGTGCAGCCGTCGCCCTCGGAGTCTGGGTGCTCGGGGGTTGTCTTTGGCCGCCTGCCCTGCAGCGCGCAGCTCTCGAAGACGAACGTCGCGCTCGGCTGGAGGTACCACGCAGGGACTCCCGTGGGCGGATTCTGCGCGCTTGCCGTTGAGGCATGGGTTCGAGGGACGTGCGTTGGAGTTCCCGGTCCCACCGCCGCGCGCAGATCACGACAACCCAGGCTATTGGCGCCAAGTCTCGTACTTCAGCCTGCGGCGTACGTTCCGCGCGGAAGCGTAGCCAACAGCGAGGAACAGCAATACCTCACAGTTGCAACAATAAGCCCAGGCATGTGGAGAATGTCCAAGGTGGCCGTCCACAGCGGGATGCGTTGAGCCACTTACCACGCCATGGTCGCGGCGACGCCATGGACGAGCATGAGCGTGAAAATGGCCCTGCTGCCCAAACCGTGCCGCGACAGCCGGTCAGCACCTACTCCGCGTTCCACCCCGGGCGCACGTGACATCAGTGCCCATGGATGCTTCCCCTGCGGTGACCGAAGGTAGCGGGAGGATCTCTTCCCACACGGCCGACAAAGGAGCGGACCGGCCAACAATCCGCAGCAGCCCACCCACCGGCAAACCCAAGACCACCGCCCGCGGCTGGGCCATCGGACCTATGACCGCCCCGACCACTTTCTGTACCCCAAAAACGTGTTGTTGCCGGCTACCCCATTGCCCCGCCAAAAAGCCTCGGCAGGCCGGGGCGATCGGTCGGAGGCCAACGAGCTGAAGTTGGTGATGACCTGCCACAGAATGTTGGCAGGACGCCGCGGGCTGCTCCGCCCTACCGCGGCGCTATTTCGATGCAGTGGCACTCAGCGCTGCTAGCGTTAGAGGGGGCGGTTCGGGAATCTCTTTGACCTCTCCCATCTTCGGGAGGAGTTCCTGCGTGCGGGTTGCCAGATACCCCACCAAGGATCAAAGCTGCGATAGGGGTAGGATCGATTCATTGTGGCCGTTCACCTGGGTAACGCGAAGCGCGTAGGGATCATTGACGTCGCACGCGAGGCGGGGGTGTCGACGGCGACGGTAAGCTTTGTGCTGGCAGGGAAAGAACAGGTTGCCGACGCCACGCGCGAACGTGTCCTGGAAGTCGTTCGCCGGCTGGGATACCAGCGGAACCGTCACGCTCGGGCACTGCGCCGCGGAGCATCGCGGTCCCTCTCGGCTCTGGTGCCGGATGTGACTAACCCGTTCTATGCGGAGCTGATCGCGGCCATCGAAAATGCGGCAAGCAGTCAGGGCTGGATGCTCTCGCTCATGAATTGCCAGCTGGATCGCGCCCGGGAAGTGTCCTACCTCAACACAGTGTTCGACGAAGTCCCGGACGGGATCATCTACGTCCCCATGACGAGCGACGCTGTCCTCGAAGTTGAATCCCGGTTCGACTCCGGTCCGCCGATCGTAATCGTAGACGAGATTACCTCCCATGCTGGCGTCGGGTCCGTCTCCGTGGACAACGAGGCGGGCGCCCGCATGGCGGCCCGCCACTTCCGCTCACTCGGACGCCGACGTGCCCTGGTCACCGGCCCGCCGCAGGGGCTGCCGACGTCACAAAGCCGCAGTACCGGGTTCATCGACGAGGCCGCCAAAGTGGGCCTCGAAGTGGCGCACGCTGCATTCGGCGAAGTCCGCACGTCCGACGCCGGCGCTGTCGCTGCCGACTTGCTGCTCCGCGATAGAAGCATCGACGCCTACTTCGCCGGCAACGACTTCCTGGCCATTCAGGTTCTCTTCGAACTGCAGCGCGCCGGCCTGCGCGTCCCCGAGGACATCGCGATCTGCGGATTTGACGGGATCGCGTGGGGCCAGATGATCACGCCACGACTGACAACCGTGAGGCAGCCGATCCATCTCATCGCCAGTACAGTCATTGACCTCATCTCGAAGCCGGTAGACGAGCATCACGAGATTGTCCTGCCCGTGGAATTCGTGCGCGGACAAACAACTTAGTCCTAAACCGTTGTCATGTCAGGACATTAAGTCTAATGTAGCTATCTAAAGCTTTAGATCGGCCTGCTCGCTTGCCCATCTAAAGCTTTAGATTCCGCACAACGACGTACGAAAGGACTGTTCATGCAGCTCGGCCTGATCACCGACTCGCTCGGCTCGCAACCTCTGGAGAGGGTACTCGATACTGCCGCCGAGCTCGGCCTGGACACTGTGGAGATCGCCACGGGTAACTGGTCAGAGTCTCCGCACGCACGCCTCGACGAACTCGTCTCGACCGCTGCGGCGCGCGATGCCCTCGCCCGGACCATCAGCTCACGGGGCCTCACCCTGAGCGCGCTCAACGCGAACGGCAACCAGCTCCATCCCCTGACCGGACCGGCCCACGATCGGGTAGTGCGCGACACGATCAAGGTCGCTTCCGAGATGGGTGTTCCCACGGTCGTGCTGATGTCCGGACTCCCCGGTGCGCGCGGCGAGAAGTCACCCAACTGGATCACCACGTCGTGGCCGCCTGAGACACTCGAGATCCTCGAATACCAGTGGACAGACGTCGCGGCGCCCTACTGGGAGGGTCTCGCCGGCTTCGCCCGACGCCACAACGTGCGCCTTGCCGTTGAGATGCACGGGCGCCAGCTCGTCTTCAATGTGGCCACGATGAAACGGCTCCAGGACATTGTGGGCGACGATGTAGTGGGCGCGAACCTCGATCCTTCGCATCTCATGTGGATGGGCGGGGACATCCTCGCGGTCATCCGCGCGCTGGGGTCATCGATCTTCCATGTGCACGCGAAGGACGCCCGCATCGAACGGGCCAACGCGGACGTCAATGGCATCCTGGACACCCTTCCCCCGGCCCGGACCGGGGAACGCTCCTGGAACTACGTGACACTCGGCTTGGGCCACCCGGGAGGCGCTGCTTTCTGGGCCGACTTCATCTACACCCTGCGCTCCGTCGGATACGAGGGACCCCTGAACATCGAGCACGAGGACGTAATTGTGAACTCCGGCGAGGGCGTCCGCAAGTCCGCCGAGCTTCTTCGTTCCGTAGTGCTCCGCGACACCCCGGACTGGGCTCCCGCCCGCATCTGAAACGCCTCTCCAACAAAAGGAACACCCATGCAGACGAAGACGTCTCCTGCCTACCAAAAAACAAACACCGCAGGACCAGCCGGCCCGAAACTCGGCCTCATCACCGGGATCGCCACACTCGGCGGCCTCCTGTTCGGATACGACACCGGCGTCATCAGCGGAGCCCTCCCCTTCATGACGCTGCCCGGAACTGAGGGCGGGCTGGGGCTCGACCCCGCGCAGGAAGGTGTCGTTGCCGCCTCCCTCGTTTTCGGTGCCGTGTTTGGGGCGCTCTTCGGCGGACGGCTGTCCGACCGTCAGGGCCGCAAGCGCAACATCATGCTGCTCGCGGTGATTTTCTTCGTCGGCGCTATCGGATGCGCGCTGGCACCGAACACCGCCATGATCATCGTCGCGCGCTTTGTGCTCGGTCTCGCGGTGGGCGGAGCCTCGGCCACCGTCCCGGTTTTCCTGGCCGAGCTCGCCCCTGCCTCACGGCGCGGACAGATCGTGACCGTGAACGAGCTGATGATCGTGACCGGCCAGCTGATCGCCTACAGCTCGAACGCAATTCTCGGATCAGTCGCCCACGACGGGGACATCTGGCGGTGGATGCTGGTGCTCGCATCCTTGCCGGCAGTACTCCTCTGGCTCGGCATGCTCCTCGTCCCCGAATCCGCACGGTGGCTCGTCACCCAGGGCCGGATCGAAGACGCGCGAAAGTCACTGTTCCGGACGAGGCCGGCCGAAGCGGTGGAGGGCGAGCTTGACGAGATGCAGGACATGGCGGCGTGCGACGCAAAGATCGGACACGGCAGCTGGCGCGACCTGCGTACACCGTGGGTCCGGAAGCTCGTCTTCCTGGGCGTCGCGATCGCGTTCCTGTCCCAGACCACAGGCGTCAACAGCATCATGTACTTCGCACCCACTGTCCTCATCTCCACCGGGCTGGACACGCAGGCATCCCTGGTCGCCACCATCTGCAACGGGCTCGTCTCCGTCCTGGGGACCTTGGTTGGCATTTATCTGCTTCACCGGGGCGTCGGGCGCCGGCCGATCATCATCACCGGGCAGGCTGGCCTGACGTTGGCGCTGGCCCTGATTGGTATTTTCTTCCTGCTGCCCGAGTCGACGCTGCGCTCCTACCTCGTTCTGGCGGGCATGTTGGTATTCCTCTTCTTCATGCAGGCATGCATCGGCCCGATCTTCTGGCTCCTGCTGGCGGAAATCTTTCCGCTGCGCATCCGTGGATTCGCGACGGGACTCGCCGTGTCCTTCGTGTGGACCGCCAACACGATCGTGTCGCTGGTCTTCCCGATCCTCATCAACGCTATCCAAGGCTCCACGTTCTTCCTCTTCGCCGCCATCAACGTCGGGACCCTGATCTTCTACATCCGCTCGGTTCCAGAAACCAAGGGCCGCACGCTCGAACGAGTGGAAGAAGAACTCACCCTCCGCTTCACGGGCCCCATCCCCCTGCCCAAGCAGTAAAACCGGGAGGCACTCGAAGCGTCGACAAATCCACGGCAGTGCACGCGAAATCCAAGCAGGCGAACCGCCGTGGACCGGAAACCAGTGAGGCTGAACGCGGTTTCTTTTCGAACCCGTGCATTTTGAGACCGGAAAGGAACTGTAAATTGCAGCGGTAAATGGCCGGTTTTTTCGCAGCGTTGTGTGGCGCCCAGGTCATGATTCTGTCCTTCCGGTCGGCGCGTCCTGAGTGGAGGGGGGCCTGGATCCAGGAGCTGAGGATGCGGAGTTTGTCGTGGGTGGGGGAGCCGGGTTCGGCTGACCACATGATCAGCTGCTGCTCGGTGTCGCTGGCCCACTGGAAGGCGTCCCAGTCGATGGTGAGGGGATTTTTCCTAGGCAGGATCACGCCCCGCCCGACTGCCGCTGGCGGCCGTACCCTTCAGCCTGCGGCGCCGCGGATCGCCCCACTGCATGGCGACGTGGCGACCTGCGGCGGCAAGATACTCATTGAGGATGCTTCACAGTGGTTGAGTCAGAGGCGATGCTCGGCGGAATGGACTAGCCAGCACAGTGCAATTTCCCGGCTCCATGGAACTTTCGTCCGGCAAGGTGTTCCCCGTGTTCCGACCACGGTGAGTCGCAGTGGCGTCCCCCACTTGGTCTCAACCGGCGGGTTCTATGAGTATTCGAACGTCCCAGGCGGCAAGTTCGATTTTGGTCAAGTTGGTCAATTTCCGGTCGAGGACGTCGTCCAAGGGCGCCGATGAGGCAATTGTCGCTGGTTCCCAGCTCCAGTTGTGTACGAAGTGCACACGTCTCTGGTCGGCGTTCGTTGCCGAGTGAACGGTGACTGCCTCTGGTAGGTCTTCCCAGACTGCAGTTTGTTCCGAGGTAAGCCAGCGGATGATGTCGGCGCCCAGTTCGGTATTTGGCAGGGTGCCGATGGTGGTTATTCGGCCGGACCCGGTTGCCTTGGTGACGATGGCGGGGTAGCGACCAAACTGGGGGTGTCGGTAGCTAGCGAGGATTGTGGCCTCGTGCTCCTCGAGATAGTCGACCCAGCGCGTTGCACGGCTTTCTGTGGAGAGTTGCAAACCCACAGTGGGTTCCAGGGCGAGCGGGATATCGAGTTGCGAGAATTCCTGGTAACTGACACCTGCGTGTGTGGCGAGTCGGGAGGGTTTTGTTTCGAGCCGGGCTCGGGACTCGTGGTCGGCGTATCCGGTGCGCATGCCGAGCACGAGGTGTCCGCCGGCGTCAGCATAGGCTCGTAGCCAGTCCAGCAATTCGTCATCGGCAATAAACAGGCCGGCAGCGATCAGGACGGGCAATTCTTTAGCCACTTGGGCAGGATCGAGAGCGTGGCCTTCACCTCCCGCGATCTGCCGGTCGTGAATGATGCGGACAGGAGCCCCTGCATGGAAGGCTCCTTGGTAGAAGGCGTCGAAGATTTTCTCGTAGGAGCGTTCGTCTCCTCCAATTGAGGCTTCGTTCGCGAAACAGGGCTGGCCGGCCAGTCCCCATTTGGAGTCATTGGAGTAGATCATGCCGATGCTTGCGTCCGGGGTGAGGCCGACCAGCGCTTTGTCGGCTGCTTTAAGCTCCGCGCCCAGTTGCGCCAGTTCGCGGTAGACACGTCCGGGTTTCTGGTCGTGTGGGAGGACGCCGATCCAGTACGTTTCTGTGCCGCAGTGGTTGCTTGCCCAGTGCCAGTATTCGATCATTTCGGCGCCGCGGGAAATAAGTGCGTAAGCCGCCTGCCGCCACTGTCCGTCGAATGCAGGGTAGTGCATTTCTGAACCCCCGATAGCGCCGGCGTTGGTTTCAGTGACCAGGAAAGGAGCTTGTTTGGATGAGTACATCCTGTCGCCGCTCCGAAAAAGTGTCCAGGCGCCCCCGGCGGCCCAGCCCTGGGATGTGTTACTCGACGACGGGATGGCGAAAGCGTCCTGCATGGCGTAATAGGGGTTGCCGGCCGTGATATCGAAATCGCGTGTCACGTCCTGATCGTGCTGGGAAGGTAGGTCGTACGAGATGCAGGTGGTGACGAACTGTTCCGGCGTCGAGTATTCGCGGACGATGGCAGTCTGCCATTGAAGGAATTCGGTAGTGAGGCGGGCTTGGAATCGACGCCAGGCGAGGTCGTACTGTGGCTGTGCATTGTTGTCGGGGGTCCAGAGATCGGCCCAGGTAGAGAGTTGGTGGGACCAGTAGACCAAGCCCCATTCCTTGTTGAGGTTCTCCACCGTTCCGTACTGATGCCGGAGTTCGTCTGTGAACCGCTGGAAGACCCCGCGGTTATGGAAGGAGCGTAAGCCCGGTTCGTTATCAACCTGGTAGCCAATCACGGCCGGGTGTTTCGAAAACCGCTCGACAATTTTGCGAATGACGCGTTCTGCGTGGAACTTGAAGGCCGGGTGGGTGTAGTCCATTTCCTGGCGTGCTCCCCATCCAAGTGGCCGGCCGGTACTGGTTTCAGCCGCGATTTCCGGGTAGCGGCGTGCCAGCCACATCGGAATCGCATAAGTCGGCGTCCCCAAGATCACCGAAATGCCCCGTTCATGCGCGCCGTCCAGAACTGGTGTCATCCACTCAAGGTCGAAACAGCCATCCTCTGGCTCCCATTTGGACCAAGTGGACTCACCTACGCGGATGACGGTCATGTTTGCTGCCGCCATGAGGTCGAGGTCATCCTGGAGGCGGGGTGAGGGTTGGTATTCGTGGTAATAGGCTGCTCCGAAGAGCACTTTGCGGGGTCGTTCAGACATGAGATCTTTCTTTCGTTAAGGAGACGGGCATGGAGGCATGCTCTGAGGAGGCCGCAGCGCCAGAAGAATTACTTGGCCGTGTGCTTCGGATTTGGGAGGTCAGCTTTGAATTTCAAGGATGTTCTCAACATCGGACCAAATGGCATCAGGAATTTCTGCCGCATCATTCGATACGAGCTCGGGGATACGATCTGGACGCGAGACCCCGACGATTGTTGAACTAATGCGCGGGTTTTGTGTGGAGAACCTCAATGCCAGCGCGGGAAGTGAAACGCCGTAGTCGTCGCACAGCCCCCGCAGGCGTTCGACTTTGCGGACCACGTCCTCGGAGGGAGCCCCATACTGGTACGTGGCCCCGGATGTCTTTGCTAGAAACCCGCTGGCGTAGGGGGCGGCATTGATGAATGCGGCACCGGCATTCAGAGTCTGGCTGATCAACGGTTCGGCGGTTCTGTTGAGAAGGGTGTAATGATTGTGGTTCAGGACGACGTCGAAAACTCCGAGGTCGACATACCGACGCATCACGTCGAGGTTGCCCCCTGCAACGCCGATCCCGCGCACGAGACCGTCGCATTTGAGATTCACCAAGGCCTCGACGGCGCCGCCCCTTGCTGTGAGGTCTGAGAAATCAAACATTTCCGGGTCGTGCAGGTAGAACAGATCCAGACTTTCCAATCCGAGTCGGGAGGTGCTTTCTGCAAAGGATGCACGCACCCTCTCGCCACTGAAGTCGTTACCCATGGGGTCCGCCTTGCTGGCAACGACGAAGTCGTCCGGCAGACCTCGTGACTTCAGCACGTCTCCGATGCGACGCTCAGCCTCCCCGTAGGCATTCGAAGTGTCGAGAAACCGGATGCTGCTGTTCAACACAGCATTGATGGTGGCACTGGCGCTGGCGTCATCTACCGCTTCCCCGTAGGCGAACGTCATTGCGGAGCCAAGGGGACTCGTTCCCACGCAGAGGTGGGTAACCTCTCGCCCTACGCTAGGTAATCTCGTTCTTCTCATTCATAAACCTCCGAATTTTGCCGTCCGTCACCCTTGGCCGTCGCGTCTTGGTAGGTCTGCGGGCACAACGAAAGTCGTGGATCGGGCTGGCATCGCAGCCGGCTACGCCGATGATGAAGGCAGCTACTAGTTGTCGGCGACAGCCGTGTGCAACGTTTTACGAAACGATATCTGTTGCAAGCTCCCGGAGCAAGATCTCGCTTTGACTTTGCCTTTGCCGCAGTCATCGTGCCCCAAGTGTCTGTGCTTTCGCAGCCGTCACATGGGCATCGTCATGGCAATTGGTCTCTCAGGAGAGGCGATGATGCTGTCAGGCGAGACTAGTGAGGTTCAACCCGACCGTGTCGACTAAATCGAGTTCCCTGGGAACGTATTCGGGGGTGTCTTTGAGATGGACGTGAGCCTAAGAGCCAGACACTCGGACGGTAATGGACCGAGTTTGGTGCGCTGCCAGGGCCCCAGCTGCGTAATTCGGGCGGTTGCTGTTGGTTCGGCTATGATTATGTGCAACGTTGTCCGGCGACGTTATTAAACAATCAGCTCGGGCAGATGTCTCCTGATATCCGAGCTAGGGAGTATGACGTATGTCCACGCACCCGGCCTCTGTATGAACAATCATCAATCTCGATGCGATCTCATCGCGGAACTCGCCGAAGGCTTAGTCGAAAGGACCATGGAGTGAACTCTTTCCACGAGGGTTGTGCCGACAAGTCACCAAACAACATCTTCCCCAATCTGGGCGGCAACTCTAACGCCACGTCCAATCCCTCCAAGGCACCTACGGCTGGCGCGCTGGAAAGCAGCAACGAAGTCGAAGACTTCCTCACGGCAGTCTTCCAAGACAGCGATGCCTCCCCATTTTCGACCGCTGGCGTAGCAAACACGTCAAGCCGTACTCAGTTGCCTTCACCGCGGCGTCCATGGTTTCCATCTAACAGTCGCTCGCAGCATGTCGATGTGGAAGCCGCGCACGAAACCCTGAGTGGCTCTGTGCCCGATCAGACGAAGAGTGGGCTTCCCAGACGCGAATTACCGTAGTCCATGTCTGACGCGCTCCGCGCCGGAACAGCGCAACCATCAGGCAGCCGCCCCGTCGTGTCTGGGGCCGAACAGCCGATCCTCTCCGGTTTCTACCCCGATCCCACTATCTGCGGGTGGAGGTGTAGGGCGCGGTTCAGCACCGCCTCGGTTGAGTCGATGGCGGACAGTTTTCCCGAAAGAGGCGGGATGGAGAAGGGCATATGACGCGGCTTCGGAGTGGACGCGTCCGGGGTGGGACCATGCGCCCAGGATCTGTTCACGGATGACGAACTTTCATTCCGTGCTTGTCCTCGGGGGACGAAGCCAAGTGCTGCGCCGTTTCCTATTCTGAAGCGATGACTATCGAACAGGCTCAAAACACTGACGTTTCCGTGCTTGTCAGTGTCCCCTTTGCAAGGGCACGCCAAGATCCAACGGGCGAATGCATCCGCGACCAGAACCGCTCGTTGGACAACCTTACCTTCGCTCTGGACACGGCTGCCCTTGCGGCCCGCCTTGCCGCCAGCGGCGTGTCCCGGGGCGACGTGGTGGCCATTTTGCTGCCAAATTGCGCCGAGATCGTCACGACGATGTTCGCCGCCTGGTCCCTGGGAGCTGCCCTCACGCCGATGAACCCGGCACTGACAGACCCGGAGGTCATCTACCAACTCCAGGACTCGGAAGCCAAGGTCATCATCGGGGACGAACGGGCTGGGCACCTTGCAGCCGGACTGAAAAAGACCCACATCGACGCCTTCACAATCCACACAGGCTCACCCGCTGATCCGGACAACGCTCCTGCGAGCGTTGCGGTGGCAGAACCAGAGGATTTTGCTCTCATCATCTACACGTCCGGAACCACTGGAAAACCCAAAGGCTGCGTCCTGGACCACAGCAACATCACGGCAATGGTGACGTCCATCTCCACGCATTTGGAAATCGACGCCCAGGACACCAGCCTTCTAGTCCTCCCCTTGTTTCATAGCAACGGGCTGCTGATCGGGGTTTTGTCAGTCCTGGGTGCCGGCGGCACAGTCGTTATCGCCCCCCGGTTCGATGCCAAGACATTCTGGAACGTCGTGGAAGCGGAACGGCCCACGTTCTTCTCTGCTGTCCCCACCATGTACGCAATGCTTGAGGCGCAGACCACCCGGGCAGTGGACACCTCATCGCTGCGCTTTCTCGTGTGCGGAGCCGCGCCGATGCCTACCGATCTCCTCGAGCGCTTTCAGGACAGATTCGGCGTACCTGTCGTTGAGGGCTACGGCCTCTCGGAGGGATCGGTTGCCTCAACATTGAACCCGCTGCGGGGATCCCGCAAGGCAGGCACGGTGGGGCCGGTGCTGCCCGGGCAACAGGTACGGATCGTGACCATGGACGGTGCCGCGGCCAAACAGGGGGAACATGGAGAGATCCTCATTAAGGGGGCCAACGTCATGCGTGGATACCTCGGGCGCCCGGGGGAGACAGCGAAAGTGCTCCACGACGGATGGCTGCATACAGGCGACGTGGGCTATCTCGACGAGGACGGGTACCTGGTCCTCGTCGACCGGATCAAGGACGTGATCATCCGGGGCGGCGAGAACATCTTCCCGAAGGAAATTGAGTTCGTGCTTTACCAGCATCCCGATGTGCTCGAAGCCGCCGTGGTCGGACTCCCCGATCCGCTCTTCGGGGAGGTACCCGTCGCTTACGTGGCGCCGGTCCCGGGCCGGCAGCTCGATGTTGCCGAGCTGGAGCGGCATTGCCTGGCGTCCCTGGCCAAATTCAAGGTTCCCCGCCAGTTCGTCATCATTGCCTCCCTGCCTAAGAACTCTGTCGGCAAGATCGTCAAAGCCGGGCTGACGTCATGCTGACTCCTTCGTCTGTGGCAACAGAGAGCTCTAATGCCGGCCTCGGAATCTTCCCGGCGGGAACCGTTGAGCCCGCTTATGTGCTCACCGGGGCTCCCACGACAGACCCGGCTGGAGTGTTCAGCGACATCTCGGGTGCCGATGGCACTTTCTGGGCACGCGCCCGGACGTTCGTCCAAGAGGAGGTCCTGCCCGTCATCGCCGGGTACTGGGAGCGGGGGGATTATCCACTGCATCTTGTCAAGCGGCTGGGGGAGCTTGACCTGCTCCGGGACGGCGTCAATTTGGACGGCTTCGCCCCTATGAGCAAGATGGCCGCCGGGCTGGTCATGATGGAACTCAGCCGCGGGGATGGCTCCATCGGAACCGCCGTCGCTGTCCAGGGCGGTCTGGCGTTGAGGTCCATCGCTTACTGCGGCTCGGACGAGCAGAAGAACCGGTGGCTTCCCGCGCTGGCGAGGGCGCAGCAGCACGGAGCCTTCGCGCTGACAGAGCCTACCCACGGTTCGGACTCCGTGGGTCTGGAAACTTCGGCGACAGCCACGGAAGGCGGCTTCCTGCTCAACGGCGAGAAGAAGTGGATCGGCAACGGCTCAATCGGCGGAATCACCGTCGTGTGGGCCCGCGGGGACGACGGGCAGGTGCACGGCTACCTCGTGCCCCAGGACTCACCCGGGTACCTGGCGACCACGATTGAGGGGAAGGCATCCCTGCGGGCGATCTGGCAGGCTCACATCCGGTTGGAGGACGTCTTTGTCCCGGACAGCAATAGGCTCCCCGATGCCAATTCGTTCAAGGACACCTCACGGGTGTTGGTGGCCACGCGTCTCGGCGTCGCCTGGTCCGCCGTCGGTCATGCCACTGCGTGCTATGAAACTGCGGTCCAATACGCCGCGCAGCGCAAGCAGTTCGGCCGTCCGCTCGCCGCGTCTGCGATCGTGCAGGAACGTCTGGCCAGGATGCAGAGCGAGCTGGCCACCATGCAGTTGATGGTCGTGCAAATGACACGACTGGACGAAGCCGGCGCCCTCACACCTGCGCAGGCTTCTCTTGCCAAGTTCACCTGCACCCGCACGGCCCGCTCCGTGGCCGCCAACGCCCGCGACTTGCTGGGCGGCAACGGCATTCTCATTACCAACCGTGTTGCCCGGCACATGGCCGATATCGAGGCAATCCACACGTATGAGGGCACCGAGTCCATCCAGGCCCTGATCATTGGCCGATCCATCACCGGCATCTCGGCGTTCAACTGAACAGCCCGCATCTCACCAGTTCCGCGCTTGCCGGCCCCACCACCAACACACGCATTATCTGCCCTGACTTCCTTGCCCTGAAAGGCCTTCCATGAGCTCTTCCAACTCGAACATTCCCGTCATTCTCGCTGGTGCCCGTACACCGTTCGGCCGTTTCCATGGCGCCCTGTCGACCCTTTCCTCCAGTGCACTTGGCGCCCACGCCATCCGCGCGGCTTTGGAACGCTCGGGCCTGCGTGCGGATCAGGTTGAGGCCGTTGTCGTCGGCCAGGTCTTTCAGGCCGGCGCAGGCCAGGGGCCTGCCCGGCAGGCCAGCCTCACCGCCGGAATCGGTTGGGACGTCCCGACCGTCACCATAAACAAGCTGTGCCTTTCAGGGCTGACGGCCGTGATTGACGCCGCCAGGATGATCCGTGCGGGCGAAGCCGACTTCGTGGTCGCCGCAGGCCAGGAATCCATGACAAACGCACCGCACCTGCTTACGGGACTCCGTTCTGGCGTTGCCATCGGAGATACCCCCTTACTGGACTCACTGAACCATGACGGCCTCCAAGACCCTTTCAACGGGCAACTCATGGGCGGGGCCACAGATGCGGGCAATCCTGGCCGGGGGATATGCCGCCTGGACCAGGACGAGGTGGCAGTCCGCTCGCACCAGCGCGCCGAAGCGGCACGGGCGTCGGGTATCCTCGCCGAGGAGATCGCTCCGCTGGACGTACCCCAGCGCAAAGGGCCTGCCATCACACTCTCCGACGATGAAGGCATCCGTCCGGAGACCACACTTGAGGCTTTGTCCCGGCTCACGCCTGCCTTCGCCAAGGGCCAGCACGCAACCATCACGGCGGGGTCTTCCTCGCCCCTGTCCGATGGTGCCGCTGCCCTCGTCATTGCCAGGAAGTCAGCCGCAGAGGCCCTGGGCTTGGAATGGATTGCTGAGATCGGAGCTCACGGCCAGACGGCCGGCCCCGACGGCTCCCTTCACTCACAGCCCTCACGGGCCATCGAAGCGGCGCTGAAGGGCGAAGGGATCACGGCCGCTGAGCTGGACCTGATCGAAATCAACGAAGCTTTCGCCTCCGTCGTGATCCAGTCGGCGCGGGACCTTGGCGTTGAGACCGAGCGAGTAAACGCTGAAGGCGGGGCAATAGCGCTCGGTCACCCCGTGGGCGCTTCCGGTGCCCGACTTGTGCTGCACCAGGCTCTTGCACTCAAACGTCGCGGCGGAGGAACGGGTGTGGTCGCTCTATGCGGCGGGGGCGGTCAGGGAGATGCCCTAATCATCAAGAACCTAACCGGTGACTGACACTCGAGTTGCCCCATCAAAAATCCCCCACTGAGCCGCCCAACGCACTCTTTACCCCAACTCAGATCCTAGACAGGACAATCAAATTGAATTTTTCCGACTTCAAGGCCCTAGCCGATCTTTTCCCGGGCGAGGCGGTTTCCTATCCTCAACTCCGCGACATCCAGCTGGCCGGAGTAGGCACCTTTGCCCTGATCACGTTGGACAACAACGTCGACGGGAAGCCCACCCTGCTGGGGCCCAACACACTGATTGAACTGGGCACCCGGCTCAACCAGCTCAAGGAACGCGCAGCAGCCGGGGAGGTCGTCGCAGTCGGTGTCACCGGAAAACCCAACTATCTCGCTGCAGGCGCAGATCTCCTCGCGATGCGGTCCCTGAAAGACCACAAAAGCAGGACGCTCATGGCCCGGCTCGGCCATGAGGTGTACGCAGTCATGGACTCGCTGGGCGTGCCGACATTCTCATTCATCAATGGAGCTGCGCTAGGGGGCGGTCTTGAGCTCGCTCTTGCGGCCAGCTACCGCACGGTCTCCGCCGGTGCCAGCAACATCGCTCTTCCCGAGGCCTACATCGGACTCGTGCCCGGATGGGGCGGCGTCTACCGTCTGCCACGGCTGATCGGGCCGAGGAACGCCGTTACGGTGATGATCGAAAATCCGCTCAGTAACAACCGAACGCTCGATGGCAAGGCCGCTTTCGCGCTCGGCATTGCCGACGCCATCTTCGATTCGTCCAATTTCCTGGCGGACTCCCTGGCGTGGGCAAGAACCATTCTTAGCGATGCCACTGCCGTTGAAGCCGTAGCCGCGCGGCGGGCCGAACGAACCAATTACGATGACACCGACTGGGACGCGGCCGTAGCCGGGGGCCGGGCCTTCGTTGAGCGTAAGACATCAAATGCCGCTCCCGCCCCAGCCAGAGTGCTGGACCTGCTGGATAAGGGAAAGTACTTTACGCAAGGGGACTCTGCCCAGGCTGAAGTGGAGGCCTTGGCCGAGCTCATGGACACACCGCAGTTCCGGGCTACCGTGTATGCCCTCTTGGACGTCGTTCGGAAGAAATCCAAACAGTCCGTCAGCGCATCAGAATCGACCCCTGCACGACCGATCAGAAAAATCGGCATTATAGGCGCCGGCCTGATGGCCACCCAGCTCGCCCTGCTCTTCGCACGTGAACTCGAAATTCCAGTCGTAATCACGGACATTGACCAAGCGCGCGTGGACAAGGGCCTCGCCTACGTTCACGCTCAAGTCGACAAGCTGCTCAGCAGCGGGCGCATCTCAGAGGACTCCGCCAAGAGCACAACTGCACTTCTGACTGGGTCCCTGTCCAAGGAAGCGTTTGCCGACGCCGACATGGTCATCGAGGCTGTCTTCGAGGACATGACAGTCAAGAAACAAGTCTTCGCTGAGATGGAGGCCATAGTTTCGCCCGCATGCATCCTCGCGACAAACACCTCCTCATTATCCGTGACAGAGATGGCGGCAGATCTTCGGCACCCGGAACGCGTCATCGGCTTCCACTTCTTCAACCCGGTTGCCGCCATGCCGTTGCTTGAAATCGTGCGCGCTCCGAAGACGAGCGACGAAGTTCTAGGCAAGGCATTCGCACTCGCCCGACAGTTGAGGAAATCCCCCGTCCTCGTCAATGACTCCGCGGGATTCGTCGTCAACCGTATTCTGCTGAGACTGATAGGGGAGGTCATTAACACCTTCGACGAGGGCACTCACCCCGAAATTGCAGACAAGGCGCTGAAACCCATGGGCCTGCCCATGACCCCGTTCAATCTGCTCGCCATGATCGGAATCAAAACAGCCCAGCACGTGACAGAGTCCCTCCACGCCGCATTCGGCGATCGGTTCCGGGTTTCGGCGAACCAACAGAGGCTCATCGACCAGGGCATCGATGCCCTATGGGTCAGAAACCCTGACGGTACGCAGTCCGTCCCGGAACCGACGCTCGACCTTCTCCATTTCGGGCAGACCCCCAATAACTCCACGGAGGTCCTGGTCCGCGTCCAGGACGCGCTTGCTCAGGAAATCGGACTCATGCTGGAAGAGGACGTGGTCCCGACTGCTGAGGACATCGATCTCTGCATGATCACAGGCGCCGGCTGGCCCATGCACCTCGGAGGCATCACCCCCTACCTGGACAGAGTGGGCGCCGCAGAACGGGTCAATGGCAAGACATTCCACCCCGCACCATGAATGCGGTAACCGGTCTCGCAGTCCGGGTTGGCACATATTTTGAGGTGGCGAAATGTACGGCGATACTACGCCTTGACCAATTGCACCAGTAGATACGATCGGATGAGGTTCTGGCAACGATGATGTTTGGCACAGGAAACGATATACACCTCGAAATGCTTGCTGCGGCCCCTGCCTGCGCCGCCGAGCCTCGCCCGGCGCTCCTCTTTGTGCATGGGCTCGGTCACGACGCCAGATGCTGGCGCAATTGGATGCGGGCAGCTTCCGCCGACGGTTATGCGGCATACGCGATCTCTCTCAGGGGTCACGGTGCGAGTGGAGGAAGCTTGCGCTCGGCGTGGCTAAAGGACTATGTGGCTGATGTCCTTCGCGCAGTTGAGGCTGTCGACGGAGATGACGTCGTTTTGGTTGGGCATTCGCTCGGCGGCTTGGTTGTGCAGCGGGCATTGGCATCGCATCCGGCGAAGGTCAGCGCCGGTGTGCTCGTCGGCTCGCTGACTTCCGCCCCGGCCTTCGGTACGTTTATTTCGGTGCTGCGAAACCATCCTTGGCAGGCGGTGCGGTACATCGCAGGTCGAAGCCTTCGGCTGCCCCCGGACATGCTGTTCGAGCGGCTTGGTGCCGAGGAGGCTGCGGAGATTTCTCGATCCCTTTGCGGCGAGTCGCCGTGGGTCCAGTACCAGCTGCTTTTCCACCTGCCCTCAAGGATAAAGCGTACTTACCCGTTGCTGTGCGTCTACAGTACCCACGACCGGATGGTTCCCGTATGGTCGGCGCGGGCAACCGCACGACGCTATGACGCGGATGTACGGGAGGTGGCCGGGATCGGGCACGACATGATGCTCGACCACGGCTGGGAACTGGCCTGGAGCGCGATCAGTGACTGGTTGAAGGCGCTGCGGGTCGAAGAGATCACCAACAAAGCGAAGCAACATAGTTGAGGGCCAAGACGTCGAGTTCGGGGCCGCCGGGGGATGATGCTGCGTGGCTGGCTGTACGTCCAAAACGGCCCGGTCCGATCCAGGGATCTGATGGCGCACGGTTACACGGCGTCAAGAAGCGGCGGCTGGACGGGTTCGGCCGCCGTTTCGCTGCACTGTCCAGGAGCTAGAAGGGCTTCAGCTCAACACCTATCCTCGTTTCCGGTTCATCGGGCCCGGTGCCGTCTGAAGAACTCCTCGCCCTTATATGAGGGTGGCGGGCCAGTTCCCGTCTGGCGAGACCTGGTGGAGCCCCTGTGCCCAGACCACCATGCCACCGTAGACACCGGTGTCGTTGATCAGCAGGCCGCTGTCTGGTCCATACCGAACGGCCGGGATGTGCGATGACCCCGCTATAGTCGGAGGTCGCCGCCTTGGCCGGAAACCTGCAGTGGAAGACGTCATCGCCGACCCCGGTCATGGCACGCTGCCGTCGAAACTCTTCACCCCTTGCTGGGCCACGATGCTGATCGTCCAGGAGCCCCCCGGCGGTGATTTCAGGTTAGTCGTCTCGGTGCGCTTGCATGTGGGCGGCGGCGAAGGGCGAATCTTCTCGTCAGACAGGCTGGCTGGGCAACGGGGGAAACGCGGCGCCATCGGCGCCGCGTGGTGGCCGGATTTCTCGACGTCCAGGCCGATGAATACGTCGATGTTCTGCTCATCCAAAAATACTGCACCACCCGTTCCCTCGTACGGGCGCGCTTAAGCGCTCGGTCGGCAGTCTCACCGGGGTTACCAGCGGCCAGGTGTGCAGATGGTGCGTACAGGACCGCGGAGGAATTGCACGCAAAGGCTTGTGTAAGAGGCATCACCTATGTGACTATTACAACATCGACTTAGTGCCCTGATATGGAACGGAACAACAACGCAATGACAAATCTGTCCTATGAAGTTTTGGTGCTCGACGGCACTCCGCGTGCGGGAGACCAGCGACTTCCCAGCGGCGAAGCGATCGTCTCTTCACCATTGGCGATCACATTGATTTCCGGGGAGCAGGACGCCGTACTGGTTGACGTCCCCTATACCTTCGGGCAAATCGAGCGCGTACGGAACTGGATCCAGGACTCGGGTAAGACACTCCGGTACGTCTACATCACCCACGCTCACGGCGATCACTGGTTGGGTGCTGGAGAGCTGCTTTCCAGCTTCCCCGGCGTGACGGTCTATGCAACACCGGGCACCCTCGGCCGCATGGAGCACGAAGCCACTGTCGGTCGGGAGAAGGTCTGGGATGCAATCTTCCCGGGGCTTGTCCCTGCGTCACCCCTGATCGCCGAGGCGGTTCCCGCTGACGGCTTGGAAATTGAGGGGAACCGGTTGGTTCCGATTGAGCTCGGGCACACCGACACCGACGACACAACCGCCCTGTGGGTTCCGTCGCTGGAGCTCGTTGTTGCGGGTGATTCGGTGTACAACGGCGTCCACCAATATGTGCTCGAATCTTCCCAAGAAGGATTTGCCTCATGGCTCGCGGCGCTTGACACCATCGCAGCGCTGAAGCCCAGGTTCGTCGTCGCGGGCCATAAGGCCCCCGGCGCCCCCGATAATCCGGAGAGCATTGAAGAAACGCGTGCCTACCTCAAGGATGCGCAGCACCTTCTCGCAACGGTATCCAGCCCGGAGGAGTACTACAACGCAATCATGCGCCGTTACCCCTTCCGGATGAATCCAGGGCCCGCCTGGTATGGCGCAGTAGGACTTCTGAGCCGCACGCGTTAGAACCAGTTTTTACCAATTTTTCTGCAACAGCTGTCCCCTGACCCAATAACTGCATAGCTAATGACAAAGGAGTCATGCAATGTCCAATGATCAGCATCAAACGCCGCGGACCAAGGTCGTCTTCGTTCACGGATTCCTCGATGACCGCTCCGCCTGGGAGGAGGTTCTGTCCCGCCTCGGAGAGGACTTCGAAGCGGTTGCCCTTGACCTGCCCGGCTCCGGTGCGCGCTTGAACGATGAAGGACCCTTCACGCTCCCGCGGCTTGCGGAGTCAGTGATCGCCGAGATCGACCGCTCCCACGAACCCGTCGTGCTCGTGGGGCAAAGCATGGGAGCTCAAGTGAGTGAACTTGCAGCCGCCGCACGCCCGGAAAAGGTAGCAGGACTGGTGCTGCTTACACCTGTCCCTCTCGCGGGCGTCCACCTCGCCGGGGACGCGGCCAACTCCTTCCGCTCGCTGGGAGGCGACGCTGACGCGCAACGGCAGGGACGGCTTGGCGTTTCGGTGTCCCTCAGCCCGCATGGTCTTGAAATCCTGCTCGCCTCGGGAGCAGCAATCCAACCCACTGTCGTTGCTCAGGTGTTCGATGCCTGGAACAACGGGGACGCTGCCGGGACCGCTCCCTCAGCCTATGCCGGCCCCACCCTCATCGCCCGAGGAATTGGCGATCCGTTCGTCACCGAAGATGTGATAAACGCAGGCGTGCTTCCGCGCTTCGCAAACGCCCGGCTGGTCAGCATCGCCGACGCCGGGCACTTCCCACATCTCGAAAAGCCGGAAGACGTTTCACGGATCGTGGGCGACTTCGTCCGCTCTTTGGACCGGGTTGAGGCCTGAATGTCCAAGGTAGCGTCGCGATTGGATATAAGCGCGCCCCTCGTGAAAGAAAAGGAATCAAAAGCAATGAACCCCACAAACAGCATCAAAGCAGACGAAGTCAGTGAGGAAAGCTGGACCGGCGCGTTCGCAACTAAATCCGAGGAAGCCTTCGGAGAAGCGTTCACGCATGACGTTGTGCTCGAGGCGGCGGCCCTTCTGGTCCCGGTCAAAGGCCGCTCCGACGTGCAGACCGTGATGTCGACGGCCAGCAATTACTACAAGGCCCTTCGGTTCACCCACGAAGCCACGAACGGTCCCCGGACCTACGTGGAATGGGAGGCCACTGGCGCCTCAGGAGTCGAGTTCTCCGGCGTGACGGTACTTACCCGGAACGAGGAAGGGCTGATCCAGCACGTCTCGATCAGTCACCGTCCCCTCGCGGCCCTCCTTGAATTCTCGGCTGAGATGAACCGCCGCACGCAGGGCAAACTCGAATCAGGACACTTCCGCGCCGATGACTGAGACCCAGGACAACTACACGATCGAACGGGTCGCCTTCGCTGCCGACGGGAACGTCCAGCTCCGGGGCAACCTCTACATCCCCGCGACAGGTGATGGCCCGCATCCGGCACTGACGTTGTCCATGGGGTACGGGGGAGTCAAGGAACAGGGCGCCCTCCCTTATGCGGAAGCCTTCGCCAGCGCCGGTTTCGTCGTGCTCTTCCACGACCACCGGGGATTCGGGGAAAGCGGCGGAACACCACGCCAGGACATCAACCCCTGGCAGCAAATCGAAGATTGGCGCAGGGCCATCACTTACCTCCAATCCCGGCCAGAGGTAGATCCGGAGCGGATCGGCCTGTGGGGCTCAAGCTACTCGGGAGGGCACGCACTTGTCCTCGGTGCCACCTAACCCCGGCTGAAGGCGATCGTCTCCCAAGTCCCTACCATCAGCGGCTATCAGCAAGGACTCCGGCGGGTGAACCCGGACAATCTGGCCGCATTGGAGGCCTCATTCGCGGCCGATGACCGGGCTCAGCTCGCAGGCGAAGAACCGCACCGCATTGCCTTGGTCTCTGACGGCTCCGTCCCTGCGAGCTACACGGATCCGGAAGCCGTAGCGTTCTACCTGCAGCCCATCCCCGACGGGCTCTGGGAGAACAACGTCACCGTACGCTCAACCAGGGCGGCGCGAGCCTACGAACCAGGGATCTTCATAGGACGCGTGTCACCGACCCCTCTTCTCATGATCGTCGGGGACAACGACCGGGTGACCCCTACCGATCTGGCACTGGAGGCTTATCAGCGTGCTCTCCCGCCCAAAGAGCTGCTGGTCTTCCCCGGAGGACACTTTGACGCCTACCTTGGCGAATTCGAAGCGACCTCCGGTGCAGCCCTGCAGTGGTTCACCACGCACCTAATGCAGGACAAGTAGAGTAAGAGAACTGATCAACATGCCCGAAGGATCCGCACGCTACATGGCTTGGCCCGCTACAACCCGCTACGGGCTCTCTGTCGCGCCCGGAAATCTCGGTCTTGTCCAGGATTTCCTCAACACCATTACAGAGGGAACCATAGCTCCCCCTGACCTGCTCGCCACCCTAACCTCCGCGCAGGAATGGGCCGACAGGGTGACCGAACAGTGGATATCCATCGACGACCTGGGCTGGGCGAAGACCCTGCCCAGGTTGACGGAGACCGACCGGAAAGCTTTGTTGGCCTTCAGGGACCGGCTGTTTGAAGGCCTCTTCGGCCACTCCCACTCCGAAACCGCCCGCGGACTCGGCCGGAACAACCCCAGCTATCATCCCGTGATGACGGTTTCCGCCGGAGGAATCGAGCTCCGCCCCGACGGGGAGGGCTGGAAGTACTTCGAGACGGCGCTGCTGCTCATGTGCCACCAAGGTCAACTCGAAGGCGTCCTGCGGCGCATGAAGTCATGCAAGAGCGAGACGTGTGACGTCGTCTTCTACGACCGCTCCAACAACAACAGCGGCGCCTGGCATGACGTCAAGGTCTGCGGAAACCGGGCGAACGTCCGGGCCCACCGGGAACGCGCAGCAACCAACTAAAGGCCAACCAGGCGAACCTTAATTTCGTCTGCATCAGTTGCATCCAGTTCCGCTGGACAGACCGCTACGGCTGCTCGCCGTCCATATCCACTGGCATCCTGCCCCGCCAACTCCAAGCAGAGGGCACTTTGCCGCCATGAAGAAAGCCATTGACCATGATCATCTCCACCGAGTCCCTCTCCGCAGAAGCCGCCTACAAGCTGCTGATCGGATCGATCCTGCCTCGACCCATCGCCTGGGTCAGCACCGTATCCCCCCAAGGGATCGCCAACATCGCCCCGATTTCTTTTTTCACGTGCGTCGGCCGCAGGCCGCCGATGATTTCGATTTCCCTGCAGCCCCGCGCTGACGGCGTGTCCTTGAAGGACACGTTCACGAATATCCGCGACACGGGGGAGTTTGTGGTCAACATGGCCACCGTGCCCAACTCCGATGCCGTGCACCGCTCCGCTTACGAATTCGCACCGGAAGAGGACGAGTTCGACCTCCTTGGCCTTGAAAAAGCTGCATGCGAGGTGATCTCCGTGCCGCGCGTAGCAACGGCGCCTATCGCTTATGAATGCAAGGTAGACAGGATCATCGCAGTCAATGAGGTGGAACATGTGGTTTGGGGGAAGATAGCGCGCTTCCACGTACGCGACGACCTCTACCTGGAACGCGGACGCATCGACACCGCCGCACTCGCACCGGTAGGACGGCTCGCGGCCGAATACACCTACGTTGAAAATGCGTTCACCACGCCACTTCCCGAGGAGACCCTGGCAGCGGTAAACGGCACCAGAATGCGGCGAATCGACGGATTGGACACCAACTTCTCCCCAATCGACACCCCACTCTGGTCCCCGTCAGGATCCACCAAACCTTCCGAGTAGCGGCATTGGCGACGTCCCTCACAACCACGGTTGTTGACGGACGTCGCCAGGACGCAACGGTCCGATGCAACATGCCGGCGGACAACGAGCGGTCTTTTGGTGACACTCGGCCTACGCCGATGTCAGTGGCACCAGCACTCGATGCCGGATGTTGGTGATCAACCGGCCGCTGTCGGTGGTGTCTGGTCCCGGGTCAGCACACCGATCCAGCTCCCGAACGAGAGCCACCACGTTGTGTCGTAATTAGTCTTGCCCCTGGAGCGGCCGTGGCTACCCCGGGGAGCACGCTGGCGTGTCCCAGCCGAGCTCTCCGGGGGCGATAGACGGCATGCTCCCCGACAGTGATGCGGAGGCTTTCGTGAGCGAACTGGTCGTGAGCACCACTCCTGACCCTGTAACTGCACACGTGATCGAGGTCGGAGCCGTGCTGAATGCACAGCTCTCCGACATCGTCGCCCAGATGCAAACCGGTTTGGTCGAGCGGATCACCGAGCTCGGTGGTGATACCGGCCTCATCGGCCTGCTGGGGGCCAGTGTCGAAGGCAATGTTGACAACATCGTGCACGCCCTGCAGCACGGCATGCGCGGTGAACAACTCGAGCCCCCTTCCGCGGCCTACGAGTATGCGCGTCGGCTGGCTCAGAGGGGGGTTCCCGTCAACGCGTTGATCCGGGCGTATCGGCTCGGGCAGCAATATGTCCTGCGACAGGCATTCGACGTCTCGTGCCGAATCGAGACAGCAGCTGATATTAGGGCCGGCGCGTACGACCGTATGGTGACTGAGGTTTCCGATTACATCGACTGGATGTCCCAGGGTGTGGTTGCGGTCTACGAAGAGGAACGTGAGTCATGGCTGGCCGGCCAAGCCAACAGCCGCAACGCCAAGGTGCGGGAGTTGCTCGCCTCACCGGGAAACGACGTTGACGCCGCCGAAGCCACGCTGGGCTATCGGTTGCGGGGCCGCCACGTCGCGGTCGTAGTCTGGGTCGATCAGCGCAGCACGAATCAGGACCAGCTCAGCCGGTTCGCAAAGGCAACCCGCGCGCTGGCTGAGCGGCTCCACAGCACCGGTCCGCCCCTGCTCGTCGGCGTCGACGGAGCTACGGCATGGGGGTGGATACCCGTTCCAGGCAGCTACCGCTTCGACCCTGCCGTGACCGAATGGAATACGGGATCCAAGCAGGAGATGCCGGTTCCACGCTTCGCACTGAGCGCCAGCGGGCTCGGACTTGACGGGTTCCGTAACGCTCATCATCAGGCGCTTCAGGTCCAGCACCTGGCCCTACAGGCTCAGCACCCCACACGCACTGTCCTGTCCTACGAGGAACCCGGCCTGGCGCTGGCGGCGCTGTTGTCGCAGCAATTGGATGCGACATGTTCATGGCTCGGCACTGTTCTGGGCGATCTGGTGATAGACAACGAACTGCACCAGCGGCACCGGGAGACCCTGCTGGCGTTCCTTCGGCATGAGGGCAGCTATACGGCGACCGCCGAGGCAATGATGATGCACAAGAATTCCATCAAGTACCGCATCGCCTCGGCCCAGAAGATCCTTGGTCGTGCTCTGCTGGAGGACCGGCTGTCCATCGAGGCAGCCCTGACTGTATGTCATTGGCTCGGGCCGGCCGTTTTGCGTCAAGTCCCGTCCTGACCGTGGGCCCTGCGGCATGCCACTGCCCGATGGGCCCCTCTCAGATGGCTTTTGGTTTCTACGAACAAAGACGGCAGCAAGCTTCGTTTCGACGTGACGTAGGACACCTTCCCTTACCGGCCTAGAGTCGTGACTACCGCAATATCCGATCTGCGGACAGTCCCTCAAAGGGACCTTTGAACGGCAACGTCGCCGTACGAAAGGACACAGGCTATGGGCTATAAGACAGGGGATTTCCCTCCCGTGAACCCTGAAACATTTCTTGGCAAACCTCTGTTTGAGCGCGTTAAGTCGCTCGCGCTGCACTGGGTGGATTAGGGGACGACCAAGGTGATCCAGCTGATGAAGGTGAAAATACCCGCCGCCATATTGTCCTCGAGTCTTTGCCGAGAAACCCAGTCGGCACGATCGATAAACCTGATCTGAGGCGGCGAACAGCGCCGTTTTAATCTGCCAAACCGGGGAGTGGCCAGCCGGCCTCTAGCCACGCCACATCAACTTCTATGCGCGGTTTTCCTCAGCCTGATGCCCGGGGTAACACCGCGATTTTCGATGCCAAAGCCACCGCACGATGAGTCGTGCCCAAAATCTGCCACCAAAGGAGTTGTCATGGGTTACAAAATTCCACGGTTTCCGAATGCGGATCCCGAAGAGTTGATTCGCCGTCCGCTACAGAAACGTCTGAAGTTCCTGTCAAAGGAGTGGGGTGAGTGGGGGTTCGGCGCAGCGCGCAAAATCTCCGTGATGTATCTGGCCAAGCTATTCGGGGCATGGCTGATCGGTGGCGCGCTCCTCGTCACCCTCACCTCGCACCTGAACCCGCTTGATGTGGGGTCATGGTGGACGAATCCGATTGTCTACCAGAAGCTCGTCGTCATGACGATGCTGCTCGAAGCCATTGGAATCGCAGGGTCCTGGGGTCCGCTTGCAGGGAAGTTTGGCCCGCTAACGGGCGGAATCCTATTCTGGTCCCGCCCCGGCACGATCAAACTGAGCCCTTATAAGTGGGTGCCCTTCACCGGTGGTAGCCGTCGCACCGTGGTCGATGTGTTTCTCTATTACGGCTTCTTGTTCTCCTTGAGCGCGGCGCTTTTCCTGCCGGGGCAATCTGCGGCGGACCTGCCGGCCCTTGAGCGATTCCAGAGGTTCCTAACAGACCCCGCTGACGGCGTACCGAGCTGGCTTTCGCAGAATGCCGAGAGCTTCCTGCTGATTCAGACCACGCCGCTCATTTTTGCGGTGATCTTCCTCGTGCTCGTCGGACTACGGGACAAGATCATCTTCCTTGCCGCGCGGTCTGAGCAGTACCTCCTGCCAGTGGTGTTCTTCATCGCGTTCCCGAACCTGTTCGAGGTCACCGACATGATCATCGCGCTGAAGATCTTCCTGGTCACGGTTTGGGTGGGGGCGGGCTTCTCGAAAATGAACCGACACTTCAGCCTGGTGATCCCGCCGATGCTCGCCAACACGCCGTTCTGGCCGCCTCGGTGGCTTAAAAAGAGGACGTTCAAGGATTTCGACAATGATGACCTACGCCCGGGCCCCCTGGCACACTTCTTCTCGCACGTGCTCGGCACGATCGTCGAACTTACAGCACCCCTCACCATGCTCTTCGTCGTCGGCACCGCGTTTGGAGGCCAGACAACGGTAACCCTGGCGACGCTGCTCATGGTCGGTTTCTGCTTCTTCATCATCTCGACGTTCCCGGTTGCTGTGCCGCTTGAGTGGAACCTACTGTTCGCGATTTGCGCGGTGATTTTCTTCATCGGCTACCCGAACTCTGCCGGGTTTAGTGCGTTCGATATGTCGGAGCCGTGGATGCCTTTTGCGGTCATCGCTATTCCGCTGTTCCTCGTGATCTTCGGGAGCATTCGCCCCGACAAGGTCTCGTTCCTCGCCTCGCTCAGGCAGTACGGTGGCAACTGGGCTACAGCACTCTGGGCTATCCATCCGGATGCCGAAAAGAAGCTTCACCGGGTGTACCGCCCGACGAAGGATCAGATTGATCAAATCCAGGCGATGGGGCTGCCCTATCCACTGGCAGAGGCCTTCTTTGAGATGGTCCTAGGTTGGCGCTCACTTCACAGCCAAGCTCGTGGACTATTTTCGCTGCTGTTGAAGGAGGTACCTGATATCGACCACCGACGCATCCGCGAAGCAGAATTCGCCTGTAATGCGATGATCGGCTTCAACTTCGGCGAGGGACATTTCCACAACGAAGAACTCATCGCCGCGATCCAGGAAGAGGCGCAGTTCGAGCCGGGGGAGTTGATCGTGGCGTGGGTGGAGTCTGAAGCGCTCTGGCACGGCTACCAGGAATACAAACTGATCGATGCCGCACTCGGCGTCGTTGAGCGGGGGAGATGGCAGGTGAAAGATGCCGTCGAAGAGCAGCCCTGGCTGCCGAACGGGCCCATTCCCCTCACCATGACCTGGCGCTCGCCAGACTTCAACAAGCTGCAATTCACCGCGACCGATATTGTTGGGCCAGATGCGGTTCCCCAGCCACTCGAAGAGTTGGTCGAAGCCGAAGCGCACGCGGAGGAAATGGCTCGATGACCAGTGCGATCGTCGTCGGAAGCGGGCCCAACGGGCTCGCAGCCGCAACCGTGCTGGTTCGCGCCGGCGTCGAAGTCACCGTTGTTGAGGCCGCGGATCAGTTGGGCGGGGGCGCCCGCTCAACCGAGTCACCCCTCGCGGGACTTGTGCAGGATCACTGCGCAGCCGTGCACCCGATGGCTCCCGGATCCCCATTCTTTCAGACGCTTGACCTGGAAGAAATGGGGGTCCGATGGGCCTACGCACCCATCGATGCCGCGCACCCGCTCGACTCCGGCGAGCCCGGGCTTCTCCACAGGTCGATTGGGGATACGGCCGCGGGGTTGGGACGAGACGGGGGGAAATGGGAGAGGGCGTTTGGGTCGCTGTCGCGATCCTTCGACCGACTCTCTCCGGTCATCATGTCACCGCTGCTCCGGATCCCGAAGCACCCACTATTGCTCGCCCGGATGGGAGCCGTCGCCGGCCCACCACCCACGCTCGTTGCTCGGTGGTTCAGGGATGAGCGGGCGCGCTCGCTCTTCATGGGCGTGGCAGCGCACGCCCTCCAGCCGCTCAATCTACCCCTCGTCACGGGCATCGGTGCCGGAATCATCATCGCCGGTCACGCTGTAGGCTGGCCCGTGGTCGAGGGCGGCACTGGCCGCTTCACTGAAGCGCACATCAGCACACTTCGGGCGCAGGGCGTTCGGTTCGAGACCGGACAGCGCATCAACCGGCTGCACGACCTCCCGCCCACGGACATCACTATTCTCGATGTGCACCCGCATGCCGCTGCAGGCATACTAGCCGAGCAACAGCCGCAGAGTGGCCAGCGCGCGTACCGGAAGTTCCGGCCTGGGCCCGCTACGTTCAAGATCGACTTCGCGGTGGACGGGGGCGTGCCTTGGCGAGACCCGGAAGTAGGCCTTGCAGGCACCGTCCACCTCGGGGGCAACTCTGCGGAGATCATCGCCACCGAGCGACAGGTCGCCTCCGGGCAGATGCCAGAGAGGCCTTTTGTACTTGTCGGGCAGCAGGCTGTCGCCGACCCTACCCGAGCGAACGGATCGATCGTTCCAATCTACGCCTACGCGCATGTGCCGAACGGCTACACGGGGAACGCGACAGGGCACATCATCGCCCAGATCGAGCGCTTCGCACCCGGGTTCCGGGACCGGATCGTTGGGCTGAGCGTGCGCACTCCGGCCCAGACCTCCGCCGAGAATCCGAACTTCGTCGGCGGCGATATTCTCACGGGCGCGAAATCACCACTGCAGTTTCTCCTCGGCCCCAAGCTGAGCGCCCATCCCTACGATACCGGCGTCCCCGGCGTCTACCTGTGCTCCGCAGCAACGCCGCCCGGGCCCGGCATTCACGGCATGGGCGGATACAACTCGGCGCAACGCGCGCTCCGGTACTTGACTCACCAAGCCGCAGCGAAGATGGAGTTCTCCATAACTTGACCACACCAGGATTCACGCACGGTGATCAGCAGATGCGCGAGCTCGTGGCGCAAGTAGGGCGCAAGCTGCAAGAAATGGGTCCACAAATCGGCGACGACATGACAGAGCTGCTCTCAACACCTGTATTGGGATTGGATCAAGACCCCACTCGTCGAGATGCTTCATGCGAGCATCGACGGAAACGTCCGGACCCTGGGCGGGAACCGTAGCTCCCCCCGACCTGCTCGCCACCCTAAATGGCGGGCAGAAAGAGCCGACAAGGTGACCGAGCAGTGGACCTCTATGGACGACTTGCTCTGGGCGAAAACACTGCCCAGGTTGACGGAAAACGACCGCAAAGTGCACCCACTGCCCTCATTGCCCAATCACCGTGCCTGCGAAAACCAAGCATCACGAACACCTTCAACGCAACATTGTCTATAAAGGGAAGATGGAAGAAACCAGTGAAAGCAGCAGTCATACGTAGTTGGGGCGGTCCGGAACAATTTTCCGTCGAAACAGTGGCCGATCCGGAACCCGGACCGGGCGAGGTAATCGTCGAACTTCATGCCAGCGCCCTGAACTGGCACGACGTCCTCGTCCGGCAAACCGGCCGGGGGTTCACAACCCCCAGCATTCTCGGCATCGACGGGGCCGGAATCCGCCAGGATACGGGCGAGAAGACTGTCATCTTCCCAGGGCTGAATTGGGGAAAAAATGCGGCAGCGCCCGGAAAGGATTTCTCCATCCTCGGTGACGGTACAGACGGAACCTACGCCCAACTTGTTGCAGTTCCCGTCGAAAACCTGTTCCCTATGCCCAAACACCTCTCGTGGGCCGAGGCGGCTGCGCTTCCCTGCGCGGGGCTTACCGCGTACCGGGCACTCTTTATGCGGGCTGGGTTGCGGCTGGGTGAGACCGTGTTGGTCATTGGCGCCGGCAGCGGCGTCTCCACTTTCGCCATCATGTTCGCTGCCGCCGCTGAAGCCCGTGTGCTGGCAACGTCATCGAGTCAGGACAAGCTCGACTCGGTCCGTGCCATCGGTGTGGATAAGGGATTTCTCTACACAGACCCCGACTGGGTCCAGCAGGTACTCGAAGCCACAGGCGGCGGCGTGGACGTCATCGTCAACGGTGCCGGCGCGAACCTGCGCGACGCCATGGCATGTCTGAAGCCAGGAGGACGGATTGCTGTGTTCGGCGCATCTGCAGGAAGTACAGCGAAGATCGATATCGCGGACCTCTATTGGGGACAGGTATCAGTTCTCGGTACAACACTTGGAAGCCCCGATGACTTCGGACACATGCTCGAAATGATCGACAAGTACCAGATCCGCCCGATAATCGACTCCGTCTATTCCCTGACGGAAATCGTGGAGGCACACCGCCATCTCGAATCCAGAAACCATCTCGGGAAGCTCGTCCTGAGCCTCAGATAAGACGCTCCAAACCGCGACGGAAAATCCGAGCAATCCGTGATAGCGCCGCTCGTCCCATCCTTCCGCGGCCCAGGTCGTTCCCGTCAATAGCTGGGCGGGATAACAGAATCTGGTCCCCAACGCGTAGTCGAAGTACTTGCCAGCGTTAGTCGCCGTTCAGGCACCCACATTGTGGGGCTCTCGCATGTAGCGAGGCTTGCTGTTGACGATAGAGCCTTGGGCGGCTTCAGCCTATGAGGCAAACCGCGCCTTCCGCGGCGTCCTTTGACGCGGGCGTGCGCTATGCCAGTTTTTCCCGGATGATGGGGTTATTTGTTTTCCGTTCTAGGCTGTCGTAGCGGTGCCTTGGGCCGCCGCTCACTAGTTCATGGGGTGCGGTAGTGACGTGGACATGACTTATTGGAGACTCTGTCGGATATTTCTCGTGAAAGCGTGCTCTTCCTGAGCCATGGCGTCGGCGCCCGGTTTGTACAGCCAAAGAGCATACGGCGGCATCGGCCGACCCGGGCCGGGGCCATGCCGCCTCGATCTTCAAAGTAGACACGGGGCTCACAGGCGACGCCCTCGGGTTCAGTCTGGGAGGTTGGGCCCACCGATGATCGGCTCGATCTGTGCTGTCCTGGTCTTCGTCCCTCTCGGAGCCCTTGCCTCCTTGGACCGACAGCTCACACACCGGCGACGGCGTCAGCCCACTGCGCTGCTCTTCAAATTCGCCTCGGCTTGGACAGGTTTACCGCACGATGTCAGCACCAACAGCAGAGCGGCGAACAACACCGACAGGAGATGCTGTGGTCGTCCTTGTCGCCGCATACTGGCCACCTGCAACCGGTAGATCGTGACCAACTGTATACGCCGAGTCTGCAACGGCGTCTAGAGCGTGTGGCGCCATTTAGAAGGCAGACCAGAGCCGCCTATACCAGCCTTGCGGCAAGCTGTGTCTTGGTCGCTGCGTCCAGAGTAGGCGCGTTGCCCGACTCAATCTTTGGGGGAATGTGTGCCAGCCCGTTCAGTGCGGCGTCCCGTTTCTGCAAGGAATGTGAAGGCGCTCCACGGCCTCGAAACCAATCGGCACTCCTGCCTGTGTCGGGCAGCAAACGAGGACTGACGCTTCTGTTCCGCTCGGAACACAGCGTGTCCGTCAGAGGACAGGCATGCCAATTCTTGGCGGGTTGCTTTTTGATCTTCCGGCGGATGGCCAACAAATTCTGTTGCCGTCTATTCGGTGCCGTCCAGAACGCTTTCTGCCAGATACAAGGTGCCTCCTCGCGTATTGGTAAGTGAAACGGACCGTTGTGAGAACCTATGCAGCGCTCCACCGGTCGCCGCGCGAGCGGTGTCGCCTCGCGAGGCCGTACAGGTCACCACACTGGGCACTATGGGTCTCGGTTCCGCATCCGTACCCTGCGGTCCTGATCCGAATCGGATCTCAAAATGTCACGGACCCGCTGGTATCGCCCTGCGGGCCCAGACGGAACTTCGCGACTGCTACTTCGAGCTGGGTCGTCCGGGGATATGGCTAAGAATGGACTTGGAGAAGCCGCCATCGACACAGATGTCTTGCCCTGTGACGTAACCCGAGAGAGGACTTACGAGGAATTCGATCACGTTGGCGATGTCTATTGGTTCTCCGATCCTTGCCAGCGGAATGATGTCTTCCCTTGCCTTCTTGATTTGGGGATCTTCGTACATTTTTTCCGTCATCCGTGTTTGAGTCATGCCTGGGGAAACCACATTGACACGGATGCCGTCGGGCGCCCATTCCAAGGCAAGTGTCTGGGCCAGCATGGTCAAGGCAGCTTTGGTTGGGCTGTAAGCGCCTGACCCGGCATGTGGCATCTGCCCTGACATTGAGGAGGTGAAACACGCGGCTCCCTGGCTGCTTTTCAGGTGTGGGTAGCTTGCCTTGGCAAGAAGCCAGGGTCCACGGAGGTTAATCGAGAACATTGCGTCCCAGTCCTCAAGGGAGACGTCGCACATGGCGCCGGGGTTAGCAACGCCGGCATTGGCTACCAAGGCGTCCAAGCCGCCGAATTCTGCGATGGCAGTTTCCACGAGTTGACGTGGCACGTCGGGGTCGCCGAGGTCTCCCGCTAGTGAGATAGCGGTACCGCCCAACGACTCGATCGAGCGTACAACTTCGTCTTGGTTGCTGTTCGTTTCGTGGCCGCATACGGCGATCATCGGGCGATCGCCTCGAGCCAGGGCCGCTTCTGCAAGCCTCAGGGACGCAGCCGCACCGATTCCACTACTTCCGCCACTGACCAAAGCCCTCATTACACAAACTCCTCTTTAAGGTTGATTAGCATTGAAAATTGATTTTCAATAACGCCGTTCAGCTGATGATCGGAAAATCTTTTTGGAGCAGGATGCCCTCCAGCCGGAGCTAGCCTTCGAGTTCCCAGCCGTGGTTCTTGAGGTCTTGCATCGCCTTCGCAAATTCTTGTACGGGCTTTTCCTCGCGGATGATCTCAAGTACGACGTTGTTGACTCCGCAGGTGTCCCTGACGACGCTGCCCAGCCCGTCCCAGTCGATGACGCCTGTGCCGATAGGGTCGTGACCCCAAGTATCCGTGCCGGTATCGGAAATATGCACGAGTCCTATGGATTCGTGGTGCTCACGAAGACTGGCCACGGGATCCTCTTCGATGTATGCGGCATTCGCCACGTCGTAGACGATCTTGACTGACGGGTCGTTAATTGTGCTGACAACACCTGCCAGGTCTTGAATGGTGGGGGTGAAGCAATACGGTGTGTTTTCAAAGAGCAGTCGTGTGCCACCCTGCTTGGCCAGTGGGATGAGACTTTCCAGGCTCTCGTACATCCATCCGTAGGTGTTTTCAAGTGAGGGTGAAATCATCGGGCGGCGCGTGCCGGGTGATATGACAACCTCGGGTACGCCCCAGTCGGCAGCCAGCTCAATCACTGACTTGATGTGATCAAAGCTTTTGCGACGCATGTTGGCGCCGGGGCTGGCCAGGTTAACGTCATATCCGCCAGCGTTCAAGGACCTGATTTTGGCGCCGTATTGGTTCAGTCTTGCTTTGATTGCCGTGCGCTCGGACTCTGGTAGTTCATCCGGCCAGCAGTGCGGAGAGCTGACTGGAACTTCGAACGTTTTGTACCCATTGTCGACAAGTTCGGCTATCGCATCGATTGCCTTCGCTGACCAAAGATATGAAAACGTATTTATAATCATGCTGTTCACGTCGTAAAAGTCCTCTCAGTTCCGGCGCCATGTAGAAGAAGGCTTCCCTTCATAACGCACTATGAAATTTGCGCTGCGACCGAGCCGCCACAACTCCGCCGACCGTCTATTTGGAGTGCGTGGATACGTCGACCATCGACGTCGTGCCTGAAACCCGCTGCTTGCCTTCGAGTACCTCGGGGTCAGCCAGTGCCACCGTGGAGCGGTCGCCGCGGTTGCCGGTCTCCGGCAGCGTGAAGTAGGCGACGAGGCAGAGGCCAACGACGACGATCATGTAGACCGCGACGAGCATCGGCTGCCCGGCACCGACGAATGCGGCGGCGATCAGCGGCGCAGTACCACCGAAGACGGCAATCACGATCTGGTGCGCGAAGCCGATGCCTGATACACGGACGGATGCCGGAAACAGTTCGGCCTGGATGGTTGGATACACCGACTGCCAGATACCGAGAACTACCCACCCGGACGCCGATACCAGGACGTATACCCAGAAGCCCGGCTGGTTGAGCAGTAGGAGCAAGGGGTAGAAGAGAACGATCATGCCGATGGCGCCGATGATCGGGAAGATTTTGCGTCGGCCGAGTCGATCAGAGAGCGCGCCGCAGACAGGCACGATGATCACGAGCAAGGCGAGCCCGATGACGCTCCCGGCCAGGGTGGAGGCCAGGTCCCGCCCGGAGGTCAGCTTGGCGTAAGTGGGAAGGAACGTCGCCCAGGTGTAGTAGGCCACAGCCGGCGCCGAGAGGGCCGCTGCCTGAAGCAGCGCCTTCGGGTGTTCGCGAAGCAGGTCCATCAGGCGGGCTGCAGCGGACTTCTGATCGACGAGGGCCTCGGCCTCAAACTCGGGGGTTTCTTCTGCCCGCGCCCTCAGGATTAGGCCGACGATGCCGAGGAAGCCTCCCACGACGAATGGGATGCGCCAACCCCAGGCGGCGAGGTCGGCGGTCGAGAAGGATGATGTCACCATTGCTGCGGCGCCGGTCGCGGCGAGGGTCGCGAGGCCGCTCGCCATGTTGGTGAAGGAGCCGAACAGACCCCTCCGGTTCGCAGGAGCGTGTTCGACCATGAATGCGATGGCGCTCTGTCCCTCGCTGCCGGCCGAGATGCCTTGGAGGATGCGAGCAACCAGAAACAGGACCGGCGCTGCGTAGCCGATGGTCGCAAACGAAGGCGTGAGGCCGATGAGGAGCGAGCCGAGCGCCATCCCGGAGATGGACAGCGTAAGAATGACCCGGCGGCCGAAGCGGTCGGCCAAAGGAGAGATGATGATGCCGCTCAGAGGCCGTACAACGAACCCGACGGCGTAAGTGAGGAGTGCGGCGATCAGGGAGGCGAACGGGGAATCGCTTGGGAATATCTGCGACGAGAATACTGCCGCGAGCAGCCCGTAAATGTACCAGTCGTACCACTCAACGAAGTGGCCGATCGTGCCTGCCACCATGTTCAGGGTGCGGCGCGGATGCGTAGACGTTTCGGGACGTCCCGAAGTGTCGGGACGTCCCGAAGTGTCGGGACTCCCGACGGCTTCTTTTGAGGTCTTCATTGAACTCTCCATGTTTTCACGTTTGGCGCTGTGGTTATGGTGCTTGTTCTGGGCACCTGGTGTGCGGGGCAGGGCCGCCTGTAAATGGGTCCGACCGGATACCGGATGCCGAGAGCGGCGGTCGGTGCGGCGCAGGGGGCGCTGCTTGCTTTATAGCGGAAATCTTTCAAAGACCTCCAGGTCCCCGAATGAGATCGGTTGCTGAGATCGGTTGCATTCAACGATACGGATGGGGTGTGATGCTTGTCAATGCCCGTTCCCTCCGCATCATCCAAGCCAATGCCACTGATACCCCACCCGCGGCCGCATCAATCGACGGGAAGGGGAGCCTCGTTATTGAGGTCCTGAAACTGGACTCCGGACCAGGCGCATTCGAGGCTGCCATAAGTGGCCCAGTAGTCATCCCAGTGTGCAAGCTTCCACTGGTCGCGCTCAAGGCCACGGCGGGTGAGCCGCGAACGCAGAACGTCCTGCGGCACCCGGACCCGTATCACTGTGATCTCGGGGGAGGGCCAGTTGAAGTCGGTGGCCGCCCGGGTCAGATAGTTCGGGTCGCCAAAATAGGCCCCGAAGGGGGCATCGAGGACTACGGAGCGGCCGAGGCGCAGGTTTACTCCTGCCACATCCATGAGAGTCTCGTACTCAAGGGGCAGCAGGTTGGCGCGATAGTAGTCATTGGACTCACGGTCGGTTGGGTCATGCCCCGTGGCAGTCAGTGCGAACTCGACAAAACGGCCGCTCACCCGGTCCTTGTCAAGGTATGCCGCCTTATGCTTCTCAGCCGTTTGTTGGGCAATCGTCGTTTTTCCTGAGCCGGCCGGTCCAATGACGATGAAGACTTCCGGGGACATTATCGGCGGGCCTCTGCTACTGCGGCGAGGAAAGACCGGGCTGCTTCGGTGACGCGGGTAAAGTCGCCGTCCGGCTGCCATGCCTTTGTCACGTAGCTGCCCACGCCGACCCCTGCCACACCTGCGGCGAACCATTCGCCCACATTTTCCAGCGTTACACCACCTGCGGGCATGATGGGCAGATGTGCCAGTGGTGCCAGAACTGCCTTCGCATAGGCCACCCCGCCGGCTTCGGTGGGGAAGAGCTTGAGGATGTCAGCGCCTGCCTCAGCGGACTCGACGAATTCCGTCGGCGTGTACGCTCCGCTGATTGTTGGTACCTGGTACCGGTTTGCTGTGCGGATCATCGCGGGGTTCAGCTGGGGGCTGACCAGGAACTCGGCGCCGGCGCGAATGCACTCGTACGCGGAGTGTTCATCGAGCACAGTCCCCGCCCCGACGGCCACGCCGCTTGGTCCGTGCTTTGCTGCCAGGCGGCGGATCACGTCTACGGCGCCGGGAATCGAAAGGGTGATTTCCAGTGCCCGGAAGCCTCCCTCGATGGCAGCCTCCGCGACCTTTTCGGCGATTTCGGCGCTCTCAAGCCGAACGATGAGGACGGCCCCGGACTCATCGATGGTCTGCAGGGTGCGAAGTTTCTTATACATGGTGGCCTCTCTCTGGCCGGGTGACGTCATTCTCTTGAGCCAACCCCGGCTCTATTGATGTTTCGTTGACAAACTCTCCCACCATCCATAGTGTTATTGCAACCGATCTCAGCAACCGATCTCATACAAGGGGGTATCGCGGTTGACTCATGTACGAACAATCATTCTCGGCGCTTCCCATTGGCATGTGCCGCTCTGCGCACAGGCCATGGCCGAAGAACACGAAGTCATCGCAGTAGGCGACGATGATGTCTCCCGTGTGCAGGTAAAGAGACTGGCCGACGGCTGGGGAGCGCCGGTTGAAGCTGACTGGCGGAAACTGGTGGATTTGCCCGACGTCGGGCTCGCATATGTGTTTGGTCCCCACGAGGGAATGGCAGAAAAGTGCATGGCCTTGATCGAGCGGGGCATTCCATTTGTGGTGGAAAAGCCATTGGGCACTTCGCTTGGCGAGCTTTCCACCGTGCGCCAAGCTGCCGAAGCAGCTGGTGTACCGGCCACTGTGCCCCTCGTCCAGCGCGGCGGACCCACAGAGAAGTGGTTGGCCAAGGCCGGCAGGCCCACCTACCAGCGAGCCTCATTCATTGCTGGCCCTCCGGGCCGGTATCTCGACAATGCCAATCCGTGGATGCTGGACCCGGTCAAGGCCGGGGGAGGCTGCCTCGCAAACCTGGGCCCGCATTTTGTTGACCTGTTCCTCAGAGGGTGCGAGGAGTCTGCAGCGCAGGTGGATTCCCGACTCTCATCGGTTCTTCACGGCCAAGCTATCGAGGACCATGCCAGCCTGATCATCACCACGCCGGAAGGACGCGAAGCGATTGTGGAGGTGGGCTACGCATTCCCTGGTTCGCCGCTGAAGCGGTATTGCAGCTTTACGTCCGTCGGTGACACTGGATTCGCCACCGTTGATTCCGATGGCACAGCTACTTTCACGGCCTTGGACGGAACCACGGACGTCGACAAGATCAACGTGGACAGCGACCCTCTCTACGATCCATTTGTGCGCAGCGTCGCCCGGACACTGGAAGATGGATTCCGGGGCCTGCCAACGCTGGCCCAACTCGAAGATGTCATGCGCCCCATTTGGCAGGCCTATGACGACCAGCACGGAGGAAGAGAACATGCCTGACTTGAGTATCGACGTCGTCGCAAAAGCGGCCGGTGTCCATCGGTCGACGGTCTCCCGGGCCTTCTCACGCCCAGAGGCGGTGAAGAGCGAAACACGCGAGCACATCCTCCGGGTCGCCGAGGGGCTCGGCTACACGATGAGCCCGCTCGCACAGGCGCTGCGCCGGAAGACCAGCACCATCATTCCGCTGATTGTGCCCGATATCACCAACCCCTTCTTCGCAGAACTTGCCAAAACGATGACACAGGCAGCAGACGAGCGCGGCTACCAATTGATGCTTTGCGTCACCAACGGGGATCCGGCCAAAACCGATGGATATTTCACGGCCATGCAGGCCATGTACGCCCCGTTCGGGATCGTTGCTCCGTCGACAAAGGTAGATACCGAGGCGCTGAAGCGCTTCGCCTTCGGCCACAAGGTTGTGGTGATCGACCGCGTGGAGGGCGACACCTCCGTGCCCACCGTCACGGTTGACAGCCGCCGAGGCATCATGCTTGCACTGGAGCACCTGCACGGTCTGGGGCACACCCAGATCGGCTACGTATCCGGCATCGCGGGCACGCACACCGCTCAGGATCGGATGGACGCCTACTTGGAACTCACGGCCCGGAGCGGTAGCACACCTATAGTGCTGGACAGCGGGTCTGATCTTGATGCGGGCACCCGCGGCGCCGAGCATTTCCTGGACATGGACAATCCGCCAACGGCTATCATCGCGGCCAACGACATGGTGGCTTTTGCCGTGATCTCGGCGCTGGGTAGCCGCGGCGTGCGGGTGCCGGAAGACGTCTCGGTGGTCGGATTCGACGGTCTGGCTCTTGGTTCCCGGTTCAACCCTGCCCTGACAACGGTCCGCCAGCCGATCGCTGACATGGGGCACATTGCCATCGAACTGGCTGAAAAACAAAATCTGGACGGATCGGTGGATCATATCGTCCTCGAGCCTGAGCTTTTGGTCCGGGCTTCCACCTCGGGGCCGCGCAAATGAGCGGGGTACAGGAGCAGAGGCTCCGGCGTCTGCCGGGACTCCAGCACACAGACCACGTCGGGTTGACGGTTCCAAACCTCGAAGAAGGCATCCGCTTCTTCGTCGACGTCCTCGGAGCCGAAGAGTTATATCGCTCCGAACGCGGGCCCGACGAAGAATTCATGCCCACAAACTTCGAAGTCCCTGCAGATGCCAAGCTCACACTCGCGATGCTGCGCCTGCCACCAAACCTCAACATCGAACTTTTCGAATGGAGCAGCGCCGAACGGCGAGAAACGCCACCGCGGCACTGCGACGCCGGTGGCCACCACTTGTGCTTCGTCGTGGACGACGTAGATGAAGCGATCGCAGTGCTGCAGGAAACACCCGGGGTACGCGTGCTCGGTGAGCGCAAGGAAGTCGCCGGCGACAGCCCCCGGGTAGCCGGCAACCGCTGGACCTACTTCATCACCCCTTGGGGATTGCTGATGGAAATCGTGGATCGATCCCGCGTCGCAGCCCCACCCCGGCTGGTCGGTCCTGCGGACTGGACAGCACCTCCAAACACTCCAGAAAGGACATAAACAATGCGGCTAGCCGGTCACACACTAGGCACCCCGGACCACACGGTTCCCCAAGCAATTGATCTATTCCGAGCCGCAGGGCTCGATGCCGCCGAAGTCATCTACCAGAATGACTACAAATCCGGATTGCCTTTAGGTGACCGTCGTGCCGCGATGGAGGCACTGAAAGCGGCTGAAAACGCAGGGCTTCCCATCGTAGGTCTGACGCCCTACACAACCGCCATCAACTCCCTCGACGACGCTGAATGGCGCACAGCTGTCGATGAATTCCGTGGCGCCATAGAAACCGCACACCTGCTTGGCGCCGACCGGGTCCGTGTCTATGCTGGCTCGTGGCACCCCGGAGACAACGACCACGATGCGCGGTGGGGACAACTGCGTAGGGCGTTGGAGACCCTTGCACCCGAAGCAGGCCAGGCCGGTGTTCGCCTATGCGTGGAAAACCACTTCGGCACCATGACCCAGACCGCGGCGGACACCGCTGCCCTTGTCCGGGAAATTGCCCATCCGGCCGTTCGCGTCCTCTATGACCAGGCGAACCTGACATTCACGCACGATGAAACCTACGAACAGGCCTTCGCCGTCCAAGGCGACCTTATCGGTCACGTCCACGTGAAGGATCTTGTCTTCACAGATCCCAACGCGGCCTTCCGCGCCACAGAAACAGCCAGGGTCAACGCCTCAGAGCGGGCAGTCCGTTCACGCGTCGTCGGAAGCGGCGTCGTTCCGTGGTCCCAGATCCTGGCTGCGTTGCTGCAGCACGGCTATGACGATGTGCTGAGCATCGAGCTCGAATACCGTTGGCACCCGCAAGACCTCCCCGCGCCCGAGGACGGATTCAGGGAATCCGTATCCGTTCTGCGCTCAATGCTCACCGATCTTGCTGAAGTAAGGAACGCCTGATGAACACCAACCGCCTCCGTGTCGGCGTCATCGGCGCTGGCAACATTGCCACCATCGCCCAACTGCCCACCCTCGTTCAACGCGACGACGTGGAATTGGCCGCGCTGGTGTCCCGGCGCGAAGATCCGAGCAGCCTGGTCCGACGCTGGGGCTTCAACGCCGCCTACAAATCGGTGGAGGACATGCTTGCTGCGCAGGAGCTGGATGCCGTCTTCGTGCTGACGCCACGATCCGAGCATGCCCATGCCGTCCAGCTCTGCCTCAGCCGCGACGTGGACGTGTTCTGTGAGAAGCCACTGGCTCCAGCGACCGATGAAGCAGAACGCCTGGCAGATCTCGCCGACGAGCGGGGACGGATACTGATGGTTGACTTCAACCGCCGCTATGCGCCCGTCTACACGGCCGGCCGGGAAGCTTTTGGCGACAAGGGTGCTACCTTCTGCGTCGCTCAAAAGAACCGCCCTGGATCCGAATACCGTGCAACATTCGAGAATGCAATTCACATGGTCGATCTCCTTCGCTGGTACTGCGGAGGCGAACCAGAACAGGTCGCCGCCCACGCCGCAGGTGAGGACCCCTGGGAAGAAGACGGCGTCGCAGCGACCATCCGCTTCAGCACCGGCAACACCGGCGTCCTGATGGCCGCCCGTACAGCGGGGGCATGGAACGAGAAGCTGGACGCCTATGGTGACGGCAAATCCGTCGAAGTCAGGGCACCTGAAGCGGTGTCCACCACCATCAACGGCATCACGACATCGCGGGAGCTGAGCGCCGAAGCGTACGGCTGGGCCACTGCGACAGACACCCTCGGGTTCTCTGCCGCCGTTCACCACTTCCTGGACCGGGTCGCTGACAGGGCACAGCCGCTTACCTCGGGCCGCGAAGCTGTTCACACCCAGCGCCTGCTGGACCAGATTCTCGCAGCCGCCGGTTTACCGACAGAAGAACAAGCCGGGCGGGAATGGGCCAGCCACGCAGTCAACGCAAGCTAACAGCAGAGAGACGGCCATTCCGGGGGCGTCTCACTGCGCTTGCAGGCATCCTGCTGGTGGCTTTCAGCGCCAGAGAAGCGGTGTCGGCAGTGTCCCCGCTCCTTGGCCAAATAAGCGCCGACCTTCCCTTCGACGCGGTAAGCACAGGGATCCTTGGGATGCTGCCGACGGCCGCCTTCGCAGTGATGGGTTTCTTTGCCTTGCCGCTCCTGCGGCGTATCCAGCTCGAACACCTTCTACTGATTGCCATCCTGCTGACAACATGTGGTCAGGTCGGCCGCGCAGCGGGATGGAATGTGTTGGCATTCCTGGTGTTCACCTGCATCGCCATGCTCGGGATTGGCCTGGTCAATGTCGTGGCTCCGCCTGTGTTGATGAAGTACTTTCCCGACAGAATCGGGATTCTCGCAGCGCTCCATGTCACGCTCCTAGGTGTCAGCACGGCCGTGGCCGCCCAATTTGCCATTCCTTTGGGAAATCTTCATGGGTGGCGGTTCTCCACAGGAATTTGGGCTGTCCTCAGTACGCTTGCCGCGATCCCTTGGCTGATTCTTCTTCGTTTAGCCAACCGGACCGTTGCCCACTCCGGGACCTCACTAGCCAACGATAGGCCGTCGACCCCTGCGAACTTGGTCAAACCCTGGAGATCATCGATCGGCTGGGGCACTGCCTTGATCTTTGCTGGTTGCTCCAGCAATACTTTTGCGGCGCTCGCTTGGCTTCCTGTTGTTCTCGTCGACAGGGGAATGGGACAGGAAGCTGCTGGCTCCATGCTGGCCCTCTATTCGATCCTCGCGTTGCCGGTCGCCCTGACTGTGCCCCTGGTTGTCGTAAGAATGCCCCGCCCCCTACCTATGGCGATCCTGTTTGTCGTCGCCTTTGCCATGGGGTACGGGGGCATCATCTTCGCTCCGCCAGCCACTGCAGCGGTTTGGGTTGTCTTGGCGGGACTAGGCCAAGGCGCATATTCCTTTGCGTTCACCATTATCAATAAGCGAACACGCACGCAATCCGGCTCAGGAAGTTTATCCGCGTTCGCCCAAGGAGCCGGCTACGCACTCGCAAGCGCAGGCCCATTCCTTTTCGCGCTCCTGCACCGTCCAAGGGACGGCTGGCTGCCCTCGTTCGGCATGCTCGGTGCCTGGCTCGTAGTGCTTGTGGCAGGGGCAATTATGGTCAATAGGCCACGCATGCTGGAAGATCAATTGCCGGTTCCAAAGCCCGCTCCGAAAACAAAAGTAAAGGGTCTCTAACACCCCTTTCTTACGACACCAAGATATGCCGATGGTCCATCAATCCGATCGCATTGGCTTATTGAATGCACTCAAAGGAGAGATTTCATGAGTAACTCTTTCACCCCCGGTCGGGCCTTCGCGGGGTCTGTCTCATGACGACGGCGGCACGGGCCCCGCGCGTGGCGGTGGTCGGAGCGGCGGGCTGGGCCGGGTCCCGGCATGCACGGGCATTCGCCAATGCGGGTGCCAATGTCACCCACCTCGTGGACAAGGACGAGCGTGCGTTGGCCTTGGCCCAGGAGCTCGGTGCACTCTTGGTGCCCGGTGCCCAGAAGCTCCATTCTGATCAGCTGGACCTGGTGGTTGTGGCTTTACCTACAACTCTGCAACCGGCCATCTGTGCGGATCTGCTGAACAAGGGATTCCGGGTGCTGACGGAAAAGCCGGTGGCGGCGGACGCAGAAGGTGCTGCCATTCTTGGCGCCGCCTCGGGAGTGGACGAACGACTCATGGTGGGGTACACACTCCACCAGCATCCGTGTGCTCCACTCGTCTCCCAGTGGGTCAGGGACAACAATGTGATCGCCGTCAATGTTCGATCGGTTGCCCATAAGCAGAACGTCGACTCATGGCGTGCTGATCCGAAAGAGGGAGGCGTCGCGGTAGTCAATGGCATTCACGCCATCGAACTGGTCTCATCGTGGTTTGAGGGTGCCCCGAAAGTCCTGGCCACCAGCGCCAGCAGCAGCCTCTACGGGTCTCCGGTACCGGAACATGTCGTTTCCACACTGGAATTTCCCTCCGGAGTGGTGTTCACCATGCAGAGCTATTGGTCGCCCTGGCAGGAGCCCCAGGGCCTGAATCAAGGCGATTGGAGCCTTACCATCGATGTCCTTGCCACCGCGGGGCGGTTGCTGTGGTCCAACGATTCCCTTCGCATGTGGGACCGTGACGGCGGCCAGTACGAAAAGACTTTTGCCCCCTCCGATCTATTCCTCCGGCAGGCAGAATCTGCGCTGAGGTTCTGCACGGGCGAAACGCCTGCCGTTACATTCGCCCAGGCACTCCGCGCCACAGAAATCGCCGATGCAGTCCGGGCAGGGGCAGCCTCTGGCGCCAAAGAGGTGATAAGCCCCTAGCAGCACCAAACACGAACAAACGGCAATCGCCCGGACTGAGCAATATCGAGTAAGGAAATGACAATGAAGCAAGCACCTCACGCTCCGACCATGGGAGCACCGCTGTTAAGCCGCGCCGAGAGCGGAGCGAACCGATGAGCCTCAAAGACCAGGTGGTTCTGGTAACCGGGTCAAGCGGAGGAATCGGCGACGCCGCGGTCAGCGCACTCACAGCAGCAGGAGCAATCGTTATCGGCGCCGACCGTTCCGCCAAGGAGGACCAGTCACTGGAGGCGTTCTACCCCCTGGACATCACCGCGCAAGAGCAATGCGCAGCAGTCATACAGGACATCCAAGCCAAGTACGGCCGCGTAGATGTCCTCGTCCACGCGGCCGGAGTGCTCGGCCCCACCCCGGACATCATGGACACAACCACTGAAGAGTTCGACTCCATCCTGAGGATCAACACGACGGCGACTTTCACGATGGTACGCGAGACCTCGAAATCCATGCTTGAGACAGGCACAGCCGGCGCGATCGTGGTCCTGTCCTCAGTAGCGGCCAAAGAAGCACGCCTCAACTATCTGCCCTATAACGCGAGCAAGCTCGCCGTCCTTCACATCATGTGGTCCTTTGCCGAATTGCTCGGACCCGACGGCATCTCCGTGAACGCGATCGCACCAGGGCCCGTGAACACACCCATGTGGGCACAATTCGCCCGGGACTCCGGCCCGGACGCGGCCGCCAACCGTGCGAAGCGGGCAGCACAACTGCCGATGCGTCGCTTTGCCGAGCCCGAAGAAGTTGCCCGCGCCATCCTGTTCCTGTCCGACCCCGACAACCGTTACATCACGGGAGTGTCCCTCGATGTGGCCGGCGGAGCACATTTGGGAATAGGAAGCTGACACATCATGCGACATCACCACACTGCTCTGCACGTTGCGGACCTCGAGCGCAGCGCCCGGTTCTACGAGAAAGGGCTGGGCTTTACGCGTTTGAATGAGTGGACGTCGGGCCCCTACGTCGGCGAACTTTACGGCCGTCCTAACGTCAAGGTCAAAGCAATGATGCTCACTGCCGGTGACGGATCCTTTCGGCTGGAACTCGCCCATGCTGAGCCTCTACTGCCGGCTGTCAATCCATCAGAGGCGCAACCGGGCACGGCTCACCTTGCCTTCACAGATATCGATGTGCGAGAGGTGTACGCCAGGATAACAGCGCTTGGTTACAGCGCGGTGTCCGAACCCGTTGCACCGACTTCAGGTCCCATCGCAGGCGGGTGGCTGGTTTACCTCCTCGATCCGGACGGAAATCGCGTAGAGCTGATTCAGTCACCCGACTGGCGCTCGAGCGAAGACTCATAAGTCACTCACTTCGGAATCATTAGCAACACCGCAGGCCCCGTAACCGCTGGAGGCGGTTACGGGGCCTGCTTGTTGAGTTGTCGGACCTTGCGGCTGAACGGTTGCTTCAGCTACCCCTTGACTCCGCCGGACGTCATGCCGGCAACAAACCAGCGCTGGAACGCGAGGAAGATTGAGAGAACGGGAATGAAGGCAACGACGATGAATGCGGCGAAGAGTCCCCAGAAGCTACCGAAGCCGGTGGTTATGTATCGCACTATGCCGTTCTGAACGGTCTTCATGTCTTCTGTGGTGGCAAGGACGGTGCCCACAAGGAAGTCGTTCCAAACGAAAACGAAGATGAAGATGGCTACGGCAGCGATACCGGGGCGGATGAGTGGGAGGATGATGCGCCACAGGATCTGCAAACGGGAGCAGCCATCGATTGCCGCCGCTTCCTCGATTTCGACCGGTATGTTCTCGATGAAATTGCGCAGAAACAGGATGGTTTGTCCACAGATGATCGCTGTGTAGACGATGATCAACATCGGGTAGGTGTTGATCAAGGCGGTCTTGACGAACATGGAGTACAGCGCGATAAATACCACGATCGCCGGGACCATGGACAGGACCAGAATCCCGGTCATCAAAGTTTCCATGCGGCGGCTCCGGTACCTCGTGGCCACATACGCCGCCGGGATACAAATGGCCAGTGCAAGGACGATAGAGCCGCCGGCATAGATGAGGGAGTTCACGAAGAAGCGGATGTTGGTCGATGTCAGGAGACCAACATAGCCCTCGGGGGAGAAGGGGGCAGGTATCCACCTTGGTGGGAATTCCAGGGTGCCCGAAGCGGTCTTCAGCGACGTGGACACAATCCATGCGACGGGAGGCAGAACCACAGCGGCGGAGAGAATGACGTATGCCCAAGCAGGGACTGCCCGCATGAAACTGCCCAAGCGTCGCTGGCGGCGCGGGGTTGTGATGCTCACAGGCTTTCCTTCCGTCGGAAGCGAATGGCGACGAGAGTCAGGACGATGTTTACAGCGAAAAGCAGGATTGCCGTTGCTGAGGCTCCCGACAGATCAAACTTGTCAAACATCTGGTTGTAGACGCGCATGGACAACGTCTCCGTAGACCCGATGGGGCCTCCTCGTGTGGTGACCAGGATGATGGTGACCATCTGCACATAGAGCATGAGAAGAACTACCACGACGGAGACTATGGTGTTGCGCAAGTAGGGGAGCGTGATGTTCACAAATCCGTGCCAGGCTCCGCCGCCGTCGACTTTGAGGCTTTCGCGGAGCTCTTCAGGAATTGTTTGAAGGGCGCCCAGGAAGAGGAGCATGGCTTGCGGGTACGACCACCATGCCGTCATCAGAGTTACTGCAACAAGCGCGCTGGTCGGTGATGAGAATACATCGGTGGGACCGAACCCGAGGGACTTGGTGATGGCTGAGGCTGGACCGTAGTTGGGGTTGAGGAACCAAAGCCAGATTGTTCCAGCTGTGGCCTGTGACATCAGCCAAGGCAGCAGGAAGAGGCTCCGGACGGAGCGCTTGAAGCGGTGGAGGTTGTTCAGCACTATCGCAGACAGAAGCCCGGCCGGCAACGCGATGGCCAAGGCACCGAGCGAAAATACCAAAGTTGTCCATATGCGACTGGGCAGGTCGGAATCTGAGAACAGCCGGACGAAGGAATTCAGGCCGGAGAATTTGCCGATCTGGTAATAAGTTGTCTCGTGGAGGGCCGTCCATGCTGTGTAGATGAGTGGCCCCACAAAAACAAAGAGGAAGACGGCGCTGACCGGGACCACGTAAAGCCATACCATGCGGTCCCTACGGATGCGGCGAACAGTTGGGGTGCCTGAGGGGGAAGCCGCGGTCTTGCGTGGGCTGCGGGTGGGGCTTTCTGTTGACATTATCTGTTCCTTCCCAGGGGAGCCTGACTTCTCAGGCTCCCCTGATATCGGGCGGCTATTTCTTGTTGGCCGCATCCTGCGCGGAACGGATAAAGTCGTTGCCTGATGAGCCGTTGAGAGTCAGTTTCTGCCCGGCTTGGGAGAGGCCCGTGGCAAGCGCGGTCCACGTGTTGGAATATGTGCGTGGCTCACTGTTGGTCTTGACGTAGGCTGCGATGTCGTTGACGGTCTTTGCCTCAGGGGTGGAGAAGAACGGTTGCTGGTAGGTGGCTGCGCGGGTGGGTACCTCACCACCAGTTGCCATGAGGGCACCGGCTTCCGGCCCGGTCATGTACTCGATAAACTTCCAGGCGGCCTCGGTGTTCTTGCTGCCATTGCCTATGCCCAGGGTCCACCCGATGGTGGTGCCCGTCGTGTCTCCGGTGCTTGCTTTCGGCAAGGCCGTCCACTTGAGGTCCTTGTTCTGCGTGCCGAAGGAAACCGCTCGTTCCGTGCCCAAAACCGCCATGGCGACCGTGCCGCTCGCCATACCGTCAGCTACGGTGCCGTACGTGTCTGAGACGACGTTGCTACCCAGCGCCTTTGCGTCCCTGAGCTTGGCCAGGAAGTTGCCAAACTCGTTGCCTTTGGCCGTGGCGAAATCAGCTTGTCCATCTTTGTTCCAGATTTCCTGGTCAACCTGCGACATGAAGCAATTGAAGAAAGTGCTGATGATGGCTGAATTGTCCGTGTCCGAGAAACCGGTCCCGAAGCCGGTGTATCCAGCGGCGGCAGCCTTTTGGGCAACCTGGACAACCTGGTCGTACGTGGTGGGAACGGTCGCACCGATCTGGGAAAGGATCTTTTCGTTGTAGTAGAGGGCGCAGGTTCGGTATTCGTACGGCACCGCAACAGTCTTGCCGTCCGGCCCAGCGAGAGTGTCCGTTGGACGCAGCCAGTCGGTGACCTTTGAAGCAGCATCAGGCAGCGGGGAGTAGACGCCGGCGGAGGCCATCTGGGGAACGACTGGAGTGAACATCTTGAAGACGTCAGGAGCCTGACCGGCTGCCGCAGCTTGCGGGAGCCTATTCAACATATCGCCCAGCGAAACAACGGAGAGGTTGATCTTGATGTCGGGATTGGCCGCCTCAAACTTGGCAATGTTTTCCTTGAGAGCCTTTGAGCGTGGGTTATTTTGGCTGGGATCAAGGAAGTCCCAATAGTTCAGCGTCACGGGCCCTTTGGGTTCCGAAGCTGAGGGGGAGCAGCCACTGAGGGCAAGGCCGGCTACGACGGCTGTGACTAGTGCCAAGCCCCATCGCTTGTTGATCATGAATTTCTCCTGTGGACTGAGTTGCTAATGCGGGAGCGAGCCGTGCTCAAACGACGCCTACTGGACGCGGGCCACCGTCGGTAGGGAGGAACCGGTCGGTCATCGAGTCTCTCCTTTGAGATCGGTTGCATTTATGAAAATTGGCAGTGAGATCGGTTGCTGAGATCGGTTGCAATAAACTTAGAGCCGAAGGAAGGCTCTGTCAAGGGAACAAGTGCTGTGGATTTTCACCGTCTAAATGTCACGGAGAACCGGGCCGTGGCAGGTGGTCGGCTGAGGAGGGTATGGATGTAATGTTCAACGGCGGCAGCATGCTCTGTTGGGCAGGTGACGTGGGAGGGCGATCAGGTTTGGTGGGTTGCGTCGGTCCGGCTGCTTAGGTGCCGTGGCCTTCGGACCTTCGTTTCCTGGCGGGACCGATGGATTCACGCCGTATGATCTGGGTGTCCAACGCGGCGGGTAACGGCGATTTGGGTGGGTTCCGGGTTTGTCGGATGAGGCCCATCATGCTTCTGGCACCCACGGCTGCCTGATCCATTCGAACCGTGGAAAGTGACGGGACGAGGAAGGAAGATTCTTCCATGTCGTCCCAGCCGACAACGCTGATGTCCTCGGGGACTTTGAAACCATTGTCATGGAGTGCCCGGATCACGCCGATTGCCATCTGGTCATTGGCGGCTACAACGGCTGTGACCTGCTCAAGAGCTGCGATGCGTTTGCCGGCCGCGTAGCCTGAAGCCAGGGTCCAGTCGCCGGACTCGATGCCATGGGAGGTCACGCCAACTTCGATGATGGTCTCGGAGTAGGCGGCGGCGCGTCTACGGGCCGCGGTCCAATCGTATGGGCCAGCAACATGGAAGAAGTCGCTATGACCCAGCGAAGCAAGGTGCCGCACGATGGCTCCGATAGGGGAGCCATCGGCAAGGGTGCCTGGTGCGGGCAGTACGTCGTCATCGTCGCCGGCTACAACAAGTGGTGGTTGGCTCACTAACGGGCCGGAGACAGACCTTGGCGATGGCGCGAAGGAAAGGACTCCGGCGACGTCCCCACCGGAGAGCAGCCGGCGGAATTGCGAGTCGGCTGCCTCAGGATGTCGGTCCAGGATGACAGTCTCCACGCGGTATCCATGGGCCTGCGCGGCAGCTTTTGCGCCGGAGATCATTTTGGGTGGGACATGAATCGAGTGGTGCGGAACAACGACAAAGATCTTGTCGGGCTCTCCTGACCGGAGTGCGCGGGCGGCGAGATTTGGAGTGTAGTGGAGCTCCGCCAATGCTTTTGCGACTCGCTCTGCAGTGGCCGGCCGGAGGGCGCTGCCGCCCTTGATGTATCGGGAAACCGTCTGGTGTGACACGCCTGCAACCGAGGCCACGTCGTATAGGGTCGGTCGCCGTTGCTTCGAATCGTGTAAGGAGGCCGGCATGGGTGACAAAGTCCGTTCAGTGCTGAACCGAAATCGGCGTGGCTTGATCGACGTGCCCAGGCGCGGCGCTCGTTTTGCGGGGTACCAATTGGGGTGCAATCACGTAGTGCGCCGGTTGGGTCCTGCCACCGATGCGCTCCAGGAGGAGCCTTGTGCTGTTGGCTCCCGTGAGCTGGCCGGATTGATCCACGGTAGTTAGCGAGATCCGACCGATGGCGGAAACGTAAATGTTGTCGTACCCGGCGACAGTGAGCTCCTCCGGGACCTGAAGTCCCCGCTCTTCGGCGGCGCGCAGGACACCGAGCGCGGCGATGTCCGCTCCGGCGAAAATTGCCGTGGGCCGCTCATCTCCAGAGAACGCCTGGATCGCTGCCTCGTAGCCGCCGACCTCCGAGTAGGTGGTTTCCACGACCTTCGGGACAAGTCCGTGGCGCGTCATGGCTTGTTCGTAGCCATGCCTACGGGCAGTATGCGACAAAACGAAGGGCTCCAGCCCACCAGAGGGCATGCTCGTATGGACGATTCGTTCATGGCCGAGGGAGACCAAATGGTCAACCATCAGGCGGGCGCCCTGGTACTCGTCGTCAACGACGGTGTCAAAATTGGCGGCAGTGCCATGCCGTGCCACAACCACTGTCGGGATCTTGGCGCCCAGCTCCTCAAGCCAGTCTGCCTCCATCCAAGGGGCGACAAGAATGAGACCGTCCACCTGGCGGTCCATCAATGCTTCTATACTTCGCTTCTGCCGGGCGGGGGAGAGCCCGCCCGCGATGAGTACCTCTTGGTAGGGCGTACCCTCAAGGGCGTCCGTAATTCCCTGAACCACTTCAGGCTGGAACGGCGAACTCATTTCCACGATCATGACCCCGATCGTGTACGACTTTCCACGCATCGCCCTGGCGCCGGCGTGCGGCCGATAACCCAGCTTCTCGATGGCAGCCGTGACGCGCTCCCGCATTTGCGGGCTAACCCCGGAGGCGCCCCGGATGACCTTTGAAACCGCGGAGAACGACACGCCTGCTTCGCTGGCAACGTCTTGAAGAGTTGCCCGGCGTGGTTTTTCCGGGGATGTGGTTTGTTTGGGTGTCACCCTCGACCCCTCCTGTCTGAGTTCATAGCTAGGTCAGTGTATCGCGTTGGACAACGTTGCACTATAGGCATGAAAAATTTAGCAGTCGAGGGTCTGTGCATCGAGAGGCAAAAAATCAAAAATCGGCGTCCCTAAAGGCTTCTCTAGGTACTGCTGTGAGCTGAACAACAAAAGTCTCTTGACGGTCTCAGGAGTCTGGCTTACAGTTCTTACGGACAACGTTGCACGCTTTTGGGTTCCATGTCACCGACTGGAGAATTTGGCGGCCGTTGCTGGCAGCGTTCCTGCCCTCAACAACAAAGGAGTTATTCATGCGACGCACACGACGACGTGCTCTAGTCGCCCTTGCGGCACCCTTGGCCGTGGGGCTTGTAGCCTTGACGGGCTGCACGAGCGGTGGCCAGACGGGCGGTACGAATGGAAGTTCGACCAGCAAAGACATCCTGACCCTCGGTATGACGGCTGACATTCAGGGCTGGGACCCGGGTGTTCAGCCCGGCTACCAGGGGTGGAGCGCTGACGCGGTATGGGATTCCCTGTTGCGATGCGACAAGAACGGCAAGCCGGAGGCATCTCTGGCCGACAAATGGGAAATCAGCGCCGATCAGAAGACGGCAACCCTCCACCTGCGTGAGGGCGTGAAATTCTCGGACGGGACCCCCGTCGATGCTGCTGCGGTGAAGACCAACGCTGAGTACTATGCCACTGCCGGAGGTGCCTCCAGCCGTTGGGCCGGAATAACCGTCACAACCCCCGACACGCAGACTGTAGCAATCTCCTGGCCGGTTCCCAACCCGCTGCTGGCCCTGCGCATGTGTGAGGCCAAGGTCGCCACCCCTGCATCCATCCAGGGCAAGAAATTTGATGTACCGGTCGGTTCCGGGCCTTACATTCTGGATGTTGCCAACACCACTCGCGGCTCCGTCTACACGTTCACTAAGAACGACTCGTTCTGGGACAGCAGCCGTTTCCCGTACAAGAAGCTTGTCCTGAAGGTCCTGGAAGACGAGACAGCGGCGGTCAACGCCCTGAAGACCGAGCAGATCGATGGCACCATCGTTTCCTCAGCAACACTTGAGGAAGCAAAGGGCGCTGGCGAGAACATTCAGACGCTGAAGGGCAGCAGCACCACGCGCCTGTTGATTACCGACCACCTCGGCGAGAAGATCCCGGCCTTGGGCAACCTCGATGTCCGTAAGGCCATGAACATGGTCTTTGACCGTAATGCGATGTCCGAGAAGTTGTACCAGGGGCACGCATCACCGGCATACCAAATCTTCCGTGAAGGAAGTGACGCCTACATCCCGGACATGAAGGACCCGTACCCCTTCAACGTCGACGAAGCCAAGAAGCTCATGGCGAAGGCCGGCTACGCTGACGGGTTCACCCTCCAGATTCCGACGATGACCGGCCAGGGCCACGAAACACTGATGCCGTACATCACCCAACAGCTGGCCCAGATCAACATCAAGGTTGAGCAGGTTGCATTGTCCGGACCCAACGCCATCTCCGAGCTTCTCAGCGGCAAGTTCCCCGTACCGCTGTGGCAGCTGGGCAACTACGGCGAATCCCTCCAAGACATCACCGACTACGTCCTCAAGGACGGCATCTGGAACGTCTCCCACCAGCCGGACGCCAAGGTTGACGCGCTGTGGAACACGGTCCTGACGGGATCCGACACCGAACGCAAGCAGGCTCAGCAGGACCTTAACAAGTACGTCACCGAGCAGGCCTGGTTTGTTCCGATGGCCTACATGGACCGCTTCTACGCATCCAACCCCAAGGTCAACGTCCAGGAATCCAGCGACTTCTCCGGTCTGCACCCGCTCCTGCGCGACTTCAAGTAACCGGACACAAGAGACCCAGCGACCACAATGATGTTATCTCTACTCAAAAGCCTTCTCCGCTCCGCGGCCATACTCCTCCTTGTCAGCTTTGCAACCTTCTGTCTCATGTTTGGCAACGGAACAGGAATTGCCAGGGCCATCCTGGGCTACCAGGCCACAGAGACTGATGTCCAACGCAAAGTGGTCGACCTGGGCCTCGATCGCCCTTTGCTTGTGCAGTTCGGCGACTGGCTGGTCAATGCGGTCACCGGCAACCTTGGCGAATCGTTCTTCACGGGGCAGACCGTGACGTCCGCTCTTTCGACGAGGGTGCCGGTGACCCTGACACTGGTCATCCTTACCCTGATTTTTACTTTGATCCTTAGTGTCCTCCTGGGTGTCGCAGCAGCCGTGTACGGCGGCTGGCTGGATAAAGTCCTCCAGTTCGTCTCCGTTCTGGGTGCAGCCGTTCCGCCGTTCATTATCGCTATCGCCCTGGTTTTCATGTTCGCCATATCCATCCGTGCCTTCCCCGCCACAGGGTACGTTTCCCCCGACCGCAGCTTCAGCGGTTGGATTCTATCGGTCACGTTGCCAGTGGTGGCGCTTCTCATCGGCTCGGTTGCCAGCGCGGCCAGCCAATTCCGTGGAGCTGTCCTGGACGCGCTCTCCAAGGACTTTGTCCGCACGTTGAGGGCGCGTGGCCTCAAAGAGTCCCACGTGATTTTCAGACATGTTCTCCGGAATGCCGGGGGCCCAGGCCTAACTGTCCTGAGCCTTCAAACCTTGGGCCTGCTCGGCGGAGCAATCTTCGTCGAACAAGTCATGGCACTTCCCGGTATGGGGCAGATGGCCAATCAATCCGCTCAGCAGGGTGACGTACCCATGGTCATGGGAACCGTCGTGGTGACAATCATCATCGTGCTGGTGGTCAACTTCCTTGGCGATCTCGCCAACTCCGTCTTGAATCCGAAAGCGAGGACCCGATGAGCGCCGAAGCAAGCATGATTGAGACTGAAGCCGAGGTCCCCGCGGCGGGCCGTTCCGTCCTGCGGCGCCTGCTGACAAACCCACAAGGCATAACCTGCATCGCGTTCCTCCTGCTGGTCATCCTGTTCGGGGTCCTTAGCCCCCTGCTGGCCCCTTACCAGCCCAACCAGGCGGACCTCAACGCAGTGAACGCCCAACCATTCTCGGAAGGGCACCTGTTCGGTGCCGACCGCGCCGGCCGCGACATCCTTTCACAGCTCATGTGGGGTACCAACGGCACCCTCCAAGGATCGTTATTGGTGCTCGCGATCGCAGTCCTGCTGGGCGTCACCACAGGCCTCCTGTCCGGCTTCTACAGGGGCAAATTCGAGGCCGTCGCGGGATTCATCACGGACCTCATCATGTCCCTGCCCAGCATCGTCCTGCTGATTGCACTCTTCGCCTTGACCGGGCCAAACGTCATGGTAGCGATGGCAGTTTTCGGTGTCCTCGTTGCCCCGACGTATTACCGTCTGGTTCGCTCGGTCGTTTTGTCCGTCCGGACTGAGCTATACATCGATGCAGCAAAAGTCGTCGGTCTCTCCGACCAACGCATCATTGGCCGGCACGTGCTGTGGGCCGTAAGGGCCCCCGTCGTTATCCAAAGCTCCTTCGTCGCAGCGGCAGGCATCGCCATACAGGCCGGTGTAGAGTTCCTCGGACTCGGCGATCCGGAACAGCCGTCGTGGGGTGGCATCCTGCAGAACGCGAACAGCAACATATATAACAACCGGTTCGGAGTGCTATGGCCGGCGCTCCTGATCAGCCTCACGATTCTTGCCCTGGTTCTTTTGGGGAATGTGCTGCGCGATGTCCTACAGTCCTCGGCCCACAATAAGACCTTGAAGAGGTCCCGCCGCCGTGCACTGCTAAATGAAGCCCAGTCGGCGCGCACAACGTCCTCCCCGGCCAGGTCCGAAGAAGCATTCCTATCCATCCGTGGGTTGAAGGTGGGCTACCCGGACGGCCCGGACCACGTCCGCACAGTCGTACACGGCGTCGACCTGGACGTTCGCCGCGGTGAAATCCACGGACTCGTTGGCGAGTCAGGATCCGGGAAATCCCAGATGGCCTTCTCAACGCTCGGCATCCTCCCCAAGGAAGCCCTCATACTCGGCGGCAGCATCTATCTGGAGGGCGAAGACCTACTGGCGGATGACAAAGCGCTCAAGAACGCGCGCGGCCGGCGCATCGGTTACATCCCGCAGGAGCCCATGTCCAACCTGGACCCCTCATTCACTATCGGCGCCCAGCTCGTCTACGGTCTCCGGGCCGTCAAAAAGATCAGCGACAAGCAAGCCAAAGCACAGCTGATCGCACTTTTGACACGCGTTGGCATCCGCAACCCCGAAAACGTCATGCGCCTCTACCCGCACGAAATATCCGGAGGCATGGCGCAGCGAGTCCTGATCTGCGGTGCTGTCGCCGGAGACCCCGACCTGATCGTCGCCGATGAACCAACCACTGCCCTCGATGTCACGGTGCAGGCTGAGGTCCTTGAACTCCTACGGGAGCTCAGCACTGAGCGTGGCCTGGCCATGATCCTTGTCACCCACAACCTAGGCGTTGTGGCAGATCTTTGCGACACCGTGAGCGTCATGAAGAACGGGCGGATTGTGGAACGAAACGACGTCGAATCCTTGTTCAGCGACCCCAAGCAGGATTACACAAAAGTGCTTTTGGAATCGTCGCGCAGCGTAGAACTGATGGAGGCGTAAAGCATGACTATTCCCATACTTCAGGTCGAAAATCTCGTGGTGACCTATACCGGGCGCGGCGGGCTTTCCAAGAAGGTCATCGATAATGTCAGCCTGGAACTGAACGCCGGCGAAACTTTGAGCCTGGTAGGTGAATCCGGATCGGGCAAGACAACCATCGGCCGCGCCATTCTCGGGCTCGCACCCGTCACTGAAGGTTCCATCAAATTCCGTGGCGACACCATCAGTAACATCTCCCGCTCCCAGCGGCGGAAAGTGGCCCGGGGTATTCAAGTGGTCTTCCAAGACCCTTACTCGTCGTTGAACCCTTCCATGACGGTCGAGGACATCCTCGTGGAGCCCATGGCAGCCGCCGGTGCAACCGGTGGCCGCCAACGGGTGAGGGAGCTGCTCGACTCTGTCGGCCTACCTGGCGACTCGGGCAGCCGCTACCCGAAAGAGTTCTCCGGTGGACAGCGCCAGCGTATTGCCATTGCACGGGCACTGGCTCTGGATCCTTCAGTCATCATCTGCGACGAACCCACCAGCGCGCTGGACGTTACCACTCAGGCCCGTGTTCTTACCCTGTTCAAGGAATTGCAGGAAAAGACCGGGGTTGCGTACTTGTTCATCAGCCACGACCTGGGTGTTGTGAACTCCATCAGCAACCGCATCGCCGTGCTGTATCAGGGCTCGGTGGTTGAAATCGGCGAAGCCAACCAGGTTGCCCGTGCACCACGCCACGACTACACACGCAGCCTGCAAATGGCAGCGCCAGTGGCAGACCCGAAAAAGCAACGCGAACGCCGAGCCGCCCGCCTCCAGTTCCTGGCAGCTGAAAACGCCGCGGAATCTCCCAGAGGCGCGTCCGCACAGCTCTGACCCTCCCGCTTAATCAGCTGACCCTTCCTGACAGGGAACGGCGCCCGATACAACACCGTCTGGAGACACTCATGGCATACGCTGCCGCTCCCCAAGGCCTTCGCTTTGAACAACGAACTGAAACCTCACCCGTTATTGGCCTGGGTACAGGAACCCCGCGACTGTCTTGGTTTGTGCCTGTCGCCGATGCCGGATACGCCCAGTCCGCCTACGAAGTCGAGGTCACCCGCGGTGAAGCAGCTGAGGTCTACCGTGTCCAAAGCAATGACCAGGTGCTTGTCCCATGGCCCGCGCCGGAGCTGCAGTCCAGGGAGTCCGCCGTCGTCCGGATACGCGTCAGCGATGGCGAGGACTGGAGCGGCTGGAGCGAAGCCTCAACGGCCGAAACCGGTCTTCTCAACCCATCGGACTGGCGGGCTGAATTCGTCAGCCCCGTCGAAATAGGCGCGAACGGGATGCCCGCACCCATCCTCTCGGGCGTCCTGAACCTGCCTGCAGACATCATCAAGGCCCGTCTGTACGCCACGGCCCACGGTATCTACGTCCCCACGCTGAACGGTCAGCGAATCGACGACACCGTGCTGGCGCCCGGCTGGACCTCGTACGAGAACCGTCTTCGCTACCAGACCTATGACGTCACGTCGCTGCTGCGCAAAGGTACGAACAACCTGGACATGCTGCTGGGCAACGGCTGGTACCGGGGACGGCTGGGCTTCGAAAACAAGAGCGCCATCTATGGCGAGCGCCTCGCCGTCCTGGCACAACTGGAAGTCTCCACAGCGGACGGGGGCGTCCACGTCCTGCTGTCCGACAGTTCCTGGACTGCCCGCAACAGCAATATCCTCGCCGACGATCTTTACGACGGCCAGAGCACCGACCTGCGCGACCAAGCAATCACCGTCGTTCCCCGCAGCGCTGTAGAAGTCATTCCAGCAGATCATTCTCTGCTCGTTGCCCCCGAAGGCCCGGCGATCCGTCCAACCGAGGTGCTCCCGGCAGTGTCGGTCTTCACTTCGCGTTCCGGAAAGACGCTGGTCGACTTCGGGCAGAACCTCGTTGGATGGGTCCGGCTTCGGACCCACGGCCTGCCGGAGGGCAGCGAAGTGGTCATCCAGCACGCCGAAGTTCTTGAAAACGACGAGCTCTGCACCGAGCCGTTGCGTACGGCGAAAGCCACCGACACCTTCGTAGTGGCAGGGGCTGCGGAAGAAACGCTGGAGCCCTCTTTGACCCTGCACGGCTTCCGCTACGCCCAAGTCAGCGGCGTCCCGGACCTGAAAGTCGATGATATTGAGGCCGTCGTCATTGGTTCGGACCTGAGACGCATCGGCTGGTTCTCGTCCTCGAACGAGTTGCTTAATAGGTTCCACGAGAACGTCAACTGGAGCATCCGCGGAAACTTTGTCGATGTGCCAACTGACTGTCCCCAACGTGACGAAAGGCTTGGATGGACTGGCGACATCCAAATCTTCGCTCCCACAGCGTCGTTCCTTTACGACGTTGGCGGGTTCCTTGGGTCCTGGCTCCGCGACCTTGCCGCGGAGCAGCTCCCGGACGGGTCGGTACCCCACGTTGTCCCGGACGTCATCCACTCGGATTTCACTAACACCCCAACCGCTGCCTGGGGAGATGCGGCTGTACTCATTCCGTGGACGTTGTACCAAAGGACAGGCAACCGCCTGATCCTGGAACAGCAGTATTCGAGTGCATGTAAATATGTCGATAAGGTTGCCTCACTGGCCGGTGATGACATGTTGTGGACAGGTGGTTTTCAATACGGAGACTGGCTCGACCCCAGCGCTCCGCCGGAAGACTCGGCCCGGGCCAAAACGGATCCGGATGTCGTTGCTACGGCGCACTTGGCGCGTTCTGCGGAGGTGCTTGCGCACACGGCCGCTGTGCTCGGCCGCGATGAGGACGCCGCTGCCTATTACAAGCTCGCCGAAGAGGTGCGCGCCGCATTCGCCCGTTCCTACGTGACCCCCTCAGGCCGGATCCTCTCCGACACCCAAACGGCTTACGCCATGGCTCTTGAGTGGGCCCTGCTGCCCAGTGAAGACCAGCGTCATGAAGCGGGGCGTCGGCTCGCGGATCTGGTTCGTGTCAGTGGTTTCCGGATCAGTACCGGTTTTGTTGGCACACCGCTCGTTTGTGATGCCCTGACCGACGCCGGTGAAGTGGACGTTGCCTACCGTTTGCTCCTCCAAACCGGGTGCCCGTCCTGGCTTTACCCTGTCACGATGGGTGCCACCACCGTCTGGGAACGGTGGGACAGCCTGCGACCGGATGGCAGCGTCAATCCTGGCGGTATGACCTCGTTCAACCATTACGCACTGGGGGCGGTGGCGGACTGGCTTCACCGGACCGTGGCCGGACTGGCACCTGCCGCGCCGGGGTACCGAAAGATCATTGTCCAACCACGTCCGACGGCGGCCCTCACCTCGGCAGCTGCAAGGCACCTCACCCCTTATGGTGAAGCCTCGGTTCAGTGGCGGCGGGTAGGGGGAAAGCTGATCCTCGACGTTGCTGTGCCGGTCGGTACCACCGCCGTCGTTCATGTCCCCGGCACCACGGTACCCGAGGTGGTTCCGCATGGAACCCACACGTGGACCGCTGCCGATCCCAGTCCGAACATCGATGAGGGCAACGCCCTCACCATCCGCGAACTCTTGGATCGTCAACCTCTCACCTGGTCAGCGGTGGTTGACGCCGCCGTCGAAACAGGTATTGCCCCCGAGGGTGAGGCCCAGACCGCTGACAAACTCGCCAGGTATCTGGACGAACCCGTCGGCAACCTGGGATATGCTTTGGCTCCCGAACCGTGGATCAGCCGTAGCGTTCCCCTGCGCGAAAAAGTAGAGCAAATCCTGAAAGGCTCTACGTCATGACAGCTACGTCTACGCTGACGGGTGCGGACGGCAAGCAGATGACGAATTCTGCCACTCAGCCGATTCTGAGCGGGTTCTACCCGGACCCGACCATCTGCAGGGTGGGGGATGACTACTACCTGTCGACGTCCAGCTTCGAGTACTTTCCAGGTGCGCCCATCTTCCACAGCACCGACTTGGTGAACTGGTCCCAGCAAGGCCACATCCTTGACCGCCGTAGCCAGTTCCGTCTGGGGGACCCGCGTCCTTCGACCGGCATCTATGGTTCCACCCTTCGGGAGCACGACGGGATTTTTTGGTTCATCACCACCAATGTCAGTGACTACGGTGCCGGGCAGGTGTTGGTCCAGGCAACAAACCCGGCAGGGCCATGGAGCGACCCGGTGTTCATCGGCGAAGCGATCGGCATCGACCCGGACCTGTGCTGGGATGACGACGGCGACTGTTACCTGAGCTGGAAGGCCATGAGCTTCACCGAAGGCGAAATCGGTATCCTGCAAGCACGTCTTGATACCAGCACCGGAATGCTCCGTGATGCGCCGTATCCGATCTGGCAAGGTAGCGGAATGGGTGCCGTCGAGGCACCCCACCTCTACCGAAACGGCGGGTACTGGTACCTCCTTCTGGCGGAGGGAGGCACCGAGCGGGGTCACTGCGTAACGGCTGCACGCAGCCTGCATCCTTCGGGGCCTTTTGAAGCTTGTCCGAATAACCCGGTCTTCACGCACCGCAGCTCGATCCACCCCGTCCAGAACGTCGGTCACGCTGATCTAGTCCAGACGCCCGAAGGCGATTGGGCTGCCGTGTACCTTGGCGTCCGGCCACGCGGATCCACGCCTGGATTTCATGTCCTGGGCCGCGAAACCTTCATTGCGGGTATCGACTGGACGGACGGCTGGCCTGTATTCGAGGAGAATCATTTCCACATCCGCGCCGTAGACACGGCCTTCTCGGATGACTTCTCTGATGCGCGACTCCATGAGCGTTGGGTGGTTCCTTCGGGCGAGCCGGAAAGCATTCTGTCCAGAGCGCCCGACGGCGGTATTGGGCTCTCGAGGTTGGCTGACGGATCAATGGGGCTTCTTTGCGCCAGGGTGCGCGACCTCATATGGAGAGCCGAGACTTTGATTGCCGGGTCAGGAAGCTTTCTCCTACGCATCGACGACCGCAATTGTTATGGACTGACGGTCGAAGCCGGACGCGTCAGCGCCTGGGTTTGCCTTGGTGGGATGCGCCACGAACTGGGCTCAACTGAAGCTGTAGGCGTAGCCGCCCTGCGTATTGAGAGTGCGCCGCCTTTATCACCGCCAGTCCCTTTGGGGCATGGAGGTCCCGACGAGATCGTGCTGTCTGTTGTTCAAGAGGGTCGTGAGCACCTGCTGGGCCGGTTCGACGGCCGCTATTTGTCCACGGAGGTTGCGTCCGGTTTCACCGGACGCATGCTGGCCATTCAAGGCTCTCAGGGCCAGGGGACCTTCCTGTCGATGCGTTACACCCCATACACTCCACAAACGTAGGAAACTTTTCCATGCCTTTCACGAAAGAAGCACCGCTCGTAGACATCCTGGCCGATCCCAACGCCGCCCGCGTGTTGGACAACCACCTGCCGGGTTTCGCTACGTGGAACGACTGGTCCCTCAGTCCCTTGGCAACACTGGACGAAGTGGCCCATTGGGCCCGTGGAGTGGGCGAGCAGACGCCTGACCTCACCGAGCTATGGGCGGATATGGCCGCCGTCGAATCGTCTCCCCGAACGAGCGCCGCTCTTCAGCGCCCCGCGCCTCGGACCTCAACCGGGGTGCAATCAAGCCGCCATGCGCAGCATCCCGTCGCGAGCCTTGCCGTTCGATCCCGGCAATGGGGGGTCGCCGAGATTGCCCTGGACGGGCCCTCAACCGGAAATCCGTTCACGGACGTTGACGTGGAGGCTATCTTCCGCTCCGGCAGTGATGCCGTGCGCGTCGGGGGTTTCTACGACGGCGGCGGTGTGTACCGCATACGGTTCATGCCTCCAACGCCTGGTCTCTGGGAATTCACTGTACGGTCCAACGCCGATGAGCTCGACGGAGCCACGGGCACCGTCGAAGCCGCGGAGCCGGAGGAAGGCAACCGGGGCCCTGTACGGGTTCGCGACATCTTCCACTTTGCGTACGCAGACGGCACACCATATCTACCTTTGGGAACCACCGCCTACGCCTGGACCAACCAAAGCGCGGAATTACAGGATCAAACACTGCATACGCTTGCGGAAAGCCCTTTTACAAAAATCCGCATGTGCGTGTTCCCGAAGTCATACTCGTACAACGCGAATGAGCCCGAGAACTACGCCTTCGAGAAGAACCCTGATGGCAGCTGGGATTTCAGCCGGTTCAACCTCGCCTTCTTCCACAACCTCGAACATCGAATTAACGATCTCCAAGCGCTGGGGATAGAAGCAGACCTGATCCTCTTCCACCCTTATGACAGGTGGGGGTTCTCAGCCATGCCGTCATGGGCGGATGACCAATACCTGCGATATGTCGTTCTGCGCCTGGGCGCAACCCGCAACGTCTGGTGGTCACTGGCAAACGAGTACGACTTCATGCAAACCAAGACTGAGCAGGATTGGGAACGGTTCGCCGCAATAGTCGGGGAAGAGGACCACACCGGACATCTTCTGTCCATTCACAACGGGACCAGGTTCTACGACTATTCAAGGCCTTGGATTACCCACTGCAGCATTCAGCGAACGGACAACTACCTGTCCGCTGAAAACACTGACACCTGGCGCCAAACATGGGAAAAGCCAGCAGTCATCGATGAGGTCGGATATGAAGGGGACGCCGCCGAAGGGTGGGGAAACCTCAGCCCGCAAGAGCTGGTGCGTCGGTGCTGGGAGGGCGCAGTCCGTGGCGGCTACGTCAACCACGGGGAAACTTACCTCGACGACGATGACATCGTCTGGTGGTCAAAGGGCGGCGTCCTCAAGGGGCAGTCACCTCAGCGGATAGGTTTCCTTGGCGCGCTCATCGAGGAAGCACCAAGTGCGAGTTGGGATCCGCTGCCGGGAGACTGGGATTCCCGTACAGGAGGCGACAACGACCACCGCATCATCTATCTCGGCCTGGGTCGACCCCGGTTCCGATCGGTGTTGGTGCCACCAGGATCGAGCTGGCATGTCGATGTCATCGACACATGGAACATGACCATAACGACTCTGCCCGAGCCGTGTGAAGGGCGGGTGGTGGTCGAGTTGCCCGGCCGCGAATACATGGCGATTCGGGTTCGTCGTGCGCTAACCACAACCACCTAAAGTACGGGCCTAATCGGCCACTGATCCGCATTCTTCGCGGCAGGAAACATCAATCTTGTGAGGAAACAGGATGACTTCTTCCGTGAAACCGGGCGTTACGGGCCGACACTTACCAGCCAATTCCGGCGAACGACTACCAGTTGTTGGTCTGCTGACGCTTTCCGGGGCAATGTTCATTTCGATGGCCACGGAGTTCCTGCCCAGCGGACTCATCCCGCAGATCTCGGCAGACTTCGGCCGGTCGGCATCCGACGTTGGAAATATGGTGACCGTCTTCGCCCTGACTGTCATCCTCACCGCGGCGCCGCTGGCGATCCTGACCCGCCGGATCCCACGCAAGACCATGGTGCTGATCTCCTTCGCCCTCATCGGCGCGGGAAACGTCGTCTTGGTGCTTGCGCCCAGTTTCGAGTTCCTGCTGGGCGCACGAATTCTGGGAGCGGTTGGACATGGAGCGTTCTGGACCGTCGTCGCCGCTTACCCGGCCTACCTGGTCCGGCCAACCCAGCTTGCCAAGGCCATGGCCATCACAGCGGCAGGCGGGTCAGTTGCCGGCGTCATCGGCACCCCAATGGGCAATGCCTTGGGTCAGATCTTCGGATGGCGGTCAGCCTTCGCAGTCCTTGCCGGGCTGGTCATCGTTTTCATGCTGCTGATGGTGTGGATGCTTCCTGCCGTCCACCCTCACGGCGCTGACACGAAGCCACCAAAGACCGGCCCGGTGGGGCGTGACAAGGGCATTCTCGCTATTTTGATCATTTCCGTGCTGATCCTCATGGTGGTGTCCGCACAGATCAGCTTTGGAACGTACACCGTCGTTTGGCTGCTGGACGTTGTGAATCTCGCACCCGCGGGCGTACCCGTGATTCTCTTCGTCTCAGGGATTGCCAGCGCGGTGGGTGTGGCCGTGACTGGTGCCTTCTACAGGAAGTTCCCCACCGGGATGTTCCTGGCATCGTTGGCCACCCAAGTCGGCATTCTGTGCGCCATCCCCGTGGCCGCAACCATGAACTCCCAAATTCCCGTCTGGATCCTGATCACCGTCATGGGAGCCGTCTTTGGGGGCATCCCGGTCATGCTCCAAACCCGCATGATGCAGTCAGCATCCGTCGGCGCTCGCAATGTGGCGGCAGCTCTGCAGACCACAGCCTTCAACGTGGGTATCGGCGGCGGGGCTTTCATGGGTGGAGCCGTGATCGACCACCTCTCGCTGACAGTTTTGCCTTTTTGGGCGGCCATCTGCATGTGTGTGGCTCTGATCGCCGCAGTCATCTGGGAAATTTACATCAAACGACGCCCGAAAAAACCGGGTAAGAAAGAGAAGGAAGCCATCGATGGCGTACATGAGTGAATTCACGCAAGCCCGACTGATCTTTGACTACGAAGCGGGGAGGGCAGCGTTGTCTGAAGCCTTGCCGGATTTCGCGAGCCACCCCGAAAACTACGGTGGGGCTATTGATCTGCCCATTGGGGCTTTGGCCACGGTCTTCCGAGTAAAGGAAGCGGCCCAAGAGAAGTTGTGGCTAAAGCTCTCCACCATCGAGGTACCCGACCGCGTCGAACTGCCGCCGATCGAGCCCAACCCCGGATATGAAGGGCCGGACGTTGCCATTGCATCGGCGCGGATCATTCTTCCCGCGAGTGGGCGAGTTAACGAGACCGTCGAAATGGTCCTGGAGGGACCCTCGCATGGTAACCCGTTTACCGACGTTGAACTCCATGCGTACTTCTCCTTGAACGGCGAAGAAATCCGTGTAGGAGGCTTCTACGACGGCAACGGTCGGTACGTTGTCCGCTTCCTCCCGGATACAGCGGGGGCGTGGCAGTTCCGGACGGAATCCACGGCACGTTCTTTGGACGGGCACACAGGTACTTTCAGCGTCGAACCAAGCCACGCACGCGGAGCCGTGCGGGTGGCAGACACGTACCACTTCTCATACGCCAACGGCGAGGTTTTCCGGCCGGTGGGGACCACTCTGTATGCATGGACCCACCAAGGCCCTGAGCTGCAAAAGAAAACCCTGGCGACGCTGTCCACTAGTCCCTTCACCAAAGTCCGCATGTGCGTCTTCCCGAAGGCGTTTATCTTCAACGACAACGAGCCCGATCTTTACCCCTTTGAGGGTGAAAGCGGGAACTGGGACACCACCCGCTTTGACCCCGCGTTCTTTCAGCACTTCGAAAACCGCATCCGCGACCTTGGAAAGCTGGGCATCGAAGCAGACGTTATCCTTTTCCACCCCTACGATCGGTGGGGTTTCCAGGATCTGGGAGCCGCAGCGGACGACCGGTATCTTCGCTATGTAGTCCGACGGCTGGCAGCACTTCCGAATGTGTGGTGGTCCCTGGCTAACGAGTACGACTTCATGACCACAAAGATGCCGGAGGACTGGGAACGCTACGCGAAGATCGTCACCGAAGAGGACCACGCAAGGCACCTGATATCCATCCACAACGGCACCCGGATCTACGACTATTCGGCTTCGTGGGCTACCCACTGCAGTCTGCAGAAGGTGGACTACTACAAGACGGCAGAATTGGTGGAAGACCTACGGGAAAAGTGGGGCAAGCCGGTCATCCTGGACGAAATCGGCTATGAAGGCGACCTCGAATACGAATGGGGAAGCATTTCCGCTGAAGAAGTCGTTCGCCGGGTGTGGGAGACCACTCTGCGCGGCGGTTATCACACGCACGGGGAGACCTACTACCATCCCGAAGATCAACTCTGGTGGGCCAAGGGCGGCGAACTGGTAGGCAAGAGCGCAGACAGGATCGCCTTCCTCGACAAGTTGGTGGCTGAATCGCCGACCGGACGCTTGGAACCATTGCCGCTGACAAACCCCACGCCTTCCGGTGGCGTGGCAGGCGAATACGAAATTCACTACAACGGTTTTAGCCAGTACCGGTACATCACCTTGGGAATCCCTGAAGGCCGCAAGGCAGTCATTGACGTGATCGACACGTGGGCAATGACCATCGAGACGCTGCCAGGAAACTACTCAGGCCGGGCGCGGGTTGAGCTGCCGGTTCGTCCGTATATGGCTGTGCGCGTTCGCGTACAGCAGGAATCGCTGTGACAAACAATCGTGAACGGCTCTTTGCAGCCTCCGAAGTCCTTGAAGCAGGTGCCTGGCGGGCGGAATTACGCCACGATGAAATCGCCGACATCAGCTACGCCGGCGTTCCAGTGCTGCGGGGAATTCGTGCAGTAGTCCGGGACCGGGACTGGCAAACGCTGGTCCCGGTCCTCCGTGGCATTGAACGGATTCCGGCCAAGGAGGGCACTTCTTTGCTCCTGGATCTTGAATTCGACGGGTACGGCTACCGTTATTCCGGGACGTTGGGAATCGCCTTTTCGGCCGATTCCCTCGAGGTGGTCTTCGACGGGGTATCGCCCGCCGATTTCCAGAGCAACCGCATAGGGTTGGTTGTGCTTCACAGGCCCGATGACGCAGGAAGGGAAGTTCTCATCGGGGGGAGCTCCGGTGACCACACGCCGTCGATGTTCCCGGTGGATATCAGTCCGCACCAGCCGTTCCAGAACATTGCCACCATGCGGTGGCAGCGTGACGGAACTGACTTCAAGCTGGCATTTACCGGCGATATTTTCGAGACGGAAGACCAACGCAACTGGACCGACGCCTCCTTCAAAACGTACAGCCGGCCACTGGCTCTGCCATTCCCGATGGACGTCCCCGCGGGAAGCCGGCTGCACCAAAGCGTGAGGCTGACGGCATTGAGTGGTCAGTCTCCCGCGCCGGAAAGCAGCGTGGCTGAGGACCTGGTCATCACCGCAGACATCGAGTCCGTTGTGCCGGCGTTGTCCTTGCCTGTCGCCTCCATATCTGAACCGCATGCAGAAACCGGGTTCCTTGAAGGTGTCGAGTCCTTGCTGGTTGAACTTGTTGCTGGAGCGCCAAGAGTGGCGCAGTTGGCCAAGTATGCCACAGAGATAGCCGAGGCCCTTCAAGTGCCTTTGGATGTCCGGCTCAGCGCCGAAACACCCAATGAAGTACCGGATTTGCTGCAACTTGTTCCCACCCGGAACATTGCAAGACTCGGTGTTTTCCATTCAACCCGCCACATTACGGAACCGGACCTTTGGAAAGCTCTGAAATCCGCTGCGGACGATGCAGGTTTGACCGCTTCGCTCATCGCAGGTGCCCGGTCTCATTTCACCGAGCTCAATCGCAATGCCCATATCGTGCCGGCTGATGCCGAGGCGCTGGCTTACAGCATCACCCCGCAGATGCACGCGACAGAGGTTCACCATCTGGTGGAAAGTCTTCCGATGCAGCGGCTGACGGCGCAAAATGCCCTGCGAATCTCAGGAGGCCGTCCGCTTCACGTGGGCCCGGTCACGCTCAAACCCCGGTTCAACGCGGTGGCCACTTCCACAGGCGCGGAAAGAGGCTCCACAGAAGCGCCGATAGATCCGCTTCAATTGGACCCATTTGCGGCGGCCTGGGTTCTGGGCAGCATCGCAGCTCTTAGCATTCCCGGCGTCCAAAGCATCAGTTACTTTGAATCGGAAGGACCTCGGGGCATCAGTACACCAACCGGATTGACGGATGCAGGGAAGGTCCTCGCCGCCATCGCGGCACTTCGTGGCCACAACGTCCTCAAGGTCCTGGGAGTCCGTTCGGGGCTTGTCCTGTACCCGGTCCAGGCGGACGACGAAATCGTACTCTTCGCCGCAAACCTGACACAGAAACTCATGACCGGGAAGGTGCGGCTGCCCGGCGGCAGCACCGCCGAGATTGCCCTCGAACCATGGTCAGCCATCATCCAAGACATCAAGACAGAAGGAAGAACCACATGACCAGCAACCGACTCTTCGGGAAAAAAGCTCTTGTCACCGGGGCGGGTTCCGGAATTGGACTGGCGGTCGCCCAACGATTCGCAGCAGAAGGGGCCAAGGTGTACTTCGCCGACATAAACGTTGACGCGGCAGCGAAGGCGGCGGCAGAAGCGGGGACCGATCGTGCAGTCCCGGTACGGGTGGACGTCTCGGACGAAACCAGCGTCACTGAGGCGTTCAGCCTTGCAAGTAGGGACGAGCCCCTGGACATCGTCGTAGCCAACGCCGGGGTTCAACTGTTTGGGCAAGACGCAAAGGTCGGCGATCTGGACCTTGAAGTCTGGGAACGCACCATGGCCATCAACCTGCGCGGCGCCTTTCTGACACTTAAGCACGCTGTCCGCGCCATGGAGAATCGGGGAGGATCGATCATCGTCACCGGAAGCCCGACGGCGGTCGTAGCTTGCGGTCAGACATTCACGGCATACACCAGCTCCAAAGCCGGAGTTCACGGGCTGGCGCGTGTGGTCGCAGCGGATTACGCGGCCGAGGGAATCCGGGTCAACATTGTGGTCCCGGGGTACACAGAAACTCCGCTCGTCCAGACGATCGCTGACGACCCAGAGAGTAGGGCCGGATTGGTGAACGCCACCATGCTTGGCCGGGCCGGCACGGCGGCCGACGTCGAAGGCATTATGGTTTACCTGGCCAGCGACGATTCAGCATACGCAACCGGGGGCATCTTCACTGTCGATGGAGGCTTGACAGCCCTCTGATCGGTCCCTGCAGATTTCTGAGACGGTCCTCGCCAATCCTTTGGCGGGGACCTTCAGTTTTGTCGAGGCACTAAAAGCCGACAGTCCGGAGGAAAGCGGTGCTGACCGTGCACGACGATGACCGGGGTCCAGCCAGCAGCTGTACCCCGGTCATAGTCGGGCGTCTCCTTCGGGTCAGGACCTGGGTCTCTTAACCGCCCGGCGTTACGACGACCTGGACGCGGTCGAGGTTTTGGGCCAAGGCGAACGTGGCTGACGGGTCTCCGGTGCGCTCAGAAGAGACACGTAGCGCCACCAGGTAAGTGCCTGGCTTTGCGAATGTCGCGTCAGTCTGCAGCGTGACGACGTTCCCGATCTGGGTGAGTGGTGCATTGGTGTAAACGCCGTCGCCGTCCAGATCCCATTCGGCCTTCACAACCGCGCCGGCCCCTGGCGGAACCTGCGCCTTCGCGTTGAGTTTGATCGACTGGCCGGCCTTGATCGTGGTGGACTCACTTCCTTGGACCGTCAGGTCTACAGTGGGCTGAATTCCACGCCGGGCAGCTGCATTATCAGGCACAGAAACCTGGGCATCGTTGATCTTGTAGTCCGTGGATGCTGGTGGCTGCACCCCGTTTTCGGACCAAGCCGCTAGATCGCGGAGGGCTTGTTCTGCCATGCCGTACCAATTGACCAAATGCTTGGCCCGTTCCCCGGAGACAGGCGCGTTCTGGTGGTCAGCGTGATCGTTGTAGTAGATCCGATAGCTATCAGACGCGGCGTTGCCCAGGCTGGCCTCAACGCGCTTCCTGTACCAGTCTGCGTGCAGAGGCAGGGCGTCGGTGTCGTAGAGATTGTCCACCACGATGACTTTTCCATTGATGGAGCCGTCGAAGGCTGTGTTGCCCGAGACAAAGCCGTAGAAGCCTGGATCCTTCACGGGCCTCTGCGGATACAGAGGGGTGCCGTCAGCTTTGAGGAATTGCTGCAGTCCGACCCAGCCTTCGCTAGCGGGAGGTGTTTGGTAGCGGTAATAGAAGCGGTTTGCGATGTTCCAGCGGTTGTCGACTGTGTCGCCCATCTTCGCCAGTTCAGCCCGGACCCGGACTCCCAACGGGGAGGTCTCAGTGCCCAGGTACCCCGGGGCGTTCCAGAAGTCGTTGGCGTAGCTCGGGTCGAATGACAAAGGAGCGCTGGAGTCCAGGCCATTGGGATACTGATCGGAGCGTCCGAGGAGGTAGTCGGGGAACTCCCAGCCCTTCCATGGGATCCCGAGTGCGTGGACTTCTTTCAGCATGGCCTGCTCGGCGGCATCAAGGCTGGCATAGGGGTTTCCGCTGCCACCTGGGAGAAGTGCGTTGCGGATCTGCTCGGACTTGTCGCCAAGAATCAGTTCAGCGGCTGACCGGCCCAGGAAGTTGTAGCTGGTGGGTTGGGGGACACCCTGGACCATCGGTACAAATCCCTGCCACACACCGGTGCTGTTCTCCGTCGCTCCGATGGTCTGGTAGGAGCCGCCACTGGGGCCGTAAAGATATCCCGAAATCTTCCGGTCGCTTCCGTAGTATTTCGCAGCCAGTGTTTCGGCGAACTTCGCGGCCGCGGCTGTGTGCCGGTAGCCCAGAGCCAGAGACTTGTTGCCCGCCTGAACTGCGTAACCTCCGCTGGAAAGTGCGAAGCCTACGGCACGGTCATCGGCTTGGGAGGTGTCCTCCTCGGGGGTGAATGCCGTTGGGTACGTGTACTGGAAGAAGCGCCCCTCCCATTTGCCAAGATCCTGTTTGGCGTGGAGGTAGACGTTGAATTGGATGTTGGTGCCCTCGAAATGCGCGCGAATCCTGTGGTGGGCGACAGGAGCTGTTTCATCTGTTTCGCTGTCGATGACGGGTTTGGTGTAGAGAGGGTCGATGCAGTCTGCGGTGATCTGCATGGCGCCGGCAACGGTGGCGCAGTCGGGTGCGGCTGCCTTTGCCGGGACTGCGCTTCCAAGGCCGGTTCCGAGCAGCAGCGTTGCTGCCAAGAGGCCGATCCTTCCGTGACGAGCAAGAGCGGGATTGATAATCATGGTCCTCCTTCATTGGGGGTCCCCAGGGTGCACGCGGACTGTCATTGTCTGCAGCGGATAGTGGGGGAAACGCACGCGATGGAACGTTTCAGAGGAGATTACCCTGACATCCTAAGGCGGTCAACCGGTTGACAACCACGAAAGTTTTGCTTCTTAAGCAGAGGCTGGCAGCCCCGCCCGTTCACCAAGGGGCAAGCGAAAGTACCGGCAACCATCTTGCGGTTGCCGGGTACCTCGGCTATCTCAGGTGCCCCTGTTATTTGTTGATTTCGGGACTCCAGGCGTCCTGCCACTCGATGACCGGCCGGTGGTCTTGGAACTGGATTTCGAGCCATACATGACGGGCGGACGATGTGTCAGGAGCCCCCGCCTGGACGATCTCGTTAATCTCCGCGTCGGGTGTTCCTCCCGTGAACTGGGCTTCGGTGGCATCCCATGCCCGCCGGATCATTTCGTCAGGCATATCGGGAAGCCATCTGTCGGCAAGTGCGATGTGACGTCCATTTTCGAGCGTGAAGACCGAAGATATTTGGGAATGGAAGGAGGTGCCGGTTGCGTCGTTTCGGTGAGGATCCCCCAGAACGGTCCAGGGTCCGTGGTAGTCGTCGGCGACTGCGATTTCGGAACGATTGGGGAAATACCAGCTGGTTCCTGAGGTGATGAGGTAATGGCGGCCGTCATGGCGAAAGTAGGCCGGCGCTTCACGGACGAAGGGAGGGTGGGGGTGCGGGAAATGGGAGCTGAAGGTCCCCGTAACGTCGGTGAGGTCGTCGGTCAGGTCCGCGCAGATGAGTTCGGAGTGGACCCGTTCAAAGAAGTAATAGCCGCGCCCGGTTTCAGGATCCACCACCAGGTCGAAGTCGCCGGCACTCATTCCTAACGGTTCGAACCCTGGTCGCACAAGGTTGTAGGGTCCCTGGAAGTGCTCAGCCTGGTACACCCAGGAGCGTTGCTTGCCGTCAGTGTGCATCACTTTCATCCAGCAGACGAAGTTTCCAGTCCTGGGGTGCCGCACGATGTGCGGCCGGTCCATCATGGCTTCCGGATGCAGTGGAGAGTCAGGTACGTCCGGCTCTGCCGGAATGATGGTCCCAACGTCGTGCCAGGTTGTTAGGTCGGAGGAGCGGTACGCCCGAACTCCGCTGTGCCATCGGCCGGTCGCTGGCGTGGACTTGGATTTATCTTCGCCGTACCAGTAGTACTGTCCATCCACGGCGATGATGGAGCCTCCGTGGATATGTATTCGGTTGCCTTCGGCGTCGAGCATGATGTCGCCGGGTCGGATGGTCGCGGTCATGGGAGTCACACCTTGTCTGTGAGGGGTAGTTAACGGTGTTTGCATGCTTGCGCTAGCTGGCGTAGAAGGAACGGTTCCTGCCGTCGATTAGTGCATCCGAATCTATGCATATCGAGCCCTTTAATCGGATGTCGGCAGAAGAAGCGCCTACGAGGATATCCAGCTCACCCGCTTCGACCCTCCAGCGCATGTCAGTGTCGAGGAAGGCCAGCTGAGACGTCTCAACGTGAAAAACCACGCGAGTTTGCTGCCCCGGTTCCAGCGTCACCCGGCGGAAGCCGATGAGTTCCACCACAGGGCGGGAGACGGAAGCGAATCTGTCACTCGAGTACAGCTGAACGACTTCGGTCCCGGCTCGCTCACCCGTGTTGGTGATGGCAAAGGAAACATCGAACCCGTCATCGGCCATGACCCGCTCCTTCGGCACCGAGAGTTCCGTGTAGTCGAAGGTCGTGTAGGACAATCCGTGTCCAAAGGCGTACCGGGGCGTGTGCGGCGAGTCGACGTAGTCGGGAAATCCTATGCTTTCGCCTTGGTGCCAGGAGGAGCCATGGGGATGGTTGTAGTAAACCGGGACCTGGCCGGCGTTCCGCGCAATGCTGACTGGAAGTCGGCCACTGGGAGATTGTTCGCCAAGCAAGACATCAACGATGGCCTCCGCACCGCCTTCTGCGGGGCTCCATGCTTCCAAAAGCGCAGCCAGGTATTTGTCCGCTGCGTCGCTCGACACCGGGCGGCCGTCCAAGTGAATCCCGACCATCGGCTTGCCCAGCTGCGACAGCTTTACAATGAGCTGTTCCTGGCAAGGCGGAAGGTTGATATTCGTAGCGTCGATTCCTTCGCCCATCGAAGCGATGGATGCCGTTCCGTGCTTGCCTCCGAGCGTTAAGAGTATGACGTCGGCTTCTGAAGCCAGGGCAAGGGCTTCCTCATGCCCGGATTCATCAGCCCCGGCAATGGGATACCCGTAAGCCCACATCACATCTGTTTCGGGCATTCGCTCAACGAGCTCGTCGAGGACGCTGCGGATTCCCGGCTTTTGCTGCTGCAGCAGTTCCTCGAATGCTGGGCCGTCAGAAGCTTCGATCGTTGTACCCGGAACAGTATCGGTAATAGTCCTCAGGGCGTCGCCGCTGGTGGTCAGTCCTGCCATAGAAGCGTTGACGGCCAGCTTTCCTTCCGCCATCGAATAGTGGGTGTAACCGCCGAAGAAGAACCTTGCCGTGGTGGCATGGCAACCTATAACAGCCAGCCGTCTAACGTCCCGCCGCAGGGGAAGGGCGCCGTCATTCGTGAGCAACACCAGTGACTCACGTGCTGACTGGAGGGAGACGGCTGTATCGGAGGACACGCTGAATGCGGTGTCCCGTTCGGCGGGATCGGGGGCAAACGGATGCTCGAAGAGTCCCATGCGGAATTTGGCTTGGAGTACCTGATGGACGGCCCGGTCCAGCAGCGCAATGTCAGCGCGTCCCTCGGCAAACCACGCTCTAAGTTCCGGCCCGAAGCCTTGGGGTACGTGGAGCTCAACGTCCAGGCCAGCGCGCAGGGCGGCCAGCCCTGCCTCCGCCGGGGACTTTGCGACACGCTGTACGGAGAGAAGGTTCCCAACGGCGCCGTAGTCGGACACGACCAGTCCGTCGAAACCCATTTGCTCCCTCAACACCGTCTTAAGGAGCCGGACGGACGCTGTGACTGGTTCCCCGCCCACCGAGTTGTACGACGGCATCACGCCCCGCAATCCCGCTTCTGAAATAGCGGCCTGGAAAGGCTTGGCGTAGATCTCCATGAGTGTGCGGTCCGGTATATTGCAGTGCGCGCCGTGGATCCCGCCCTCGGTGTGATGCGAACCAACAAAGTGCTTTGCTACCGCCTCAGTACGCCGGCCTGCATGGTCTTGGCTCTGTATCCCTTGCGTGTAAGCGACGCCAAGTGCGGAGGCAAGGGCGGGATCTTCACCGTAGGTTTCGCCCTGCCGTCCCATTCGCGGGTCGCGGGAAATGTCCAGAACGGGCGCCAGAGTGTGGGTGATGCCCACCGCACGTTCCTGTTTGCCTACGATCTCTCCGATCCTGCGTTCCACATCAACGTTCCAGCCCGCCGCCCGTGCCAGACCGGAGGGAAAGCTCGTTGCGCCGGGCAGGTAGGCACCGCACAGGCCCTCCATATGGAAAATCGCAGGGATACCGTGCCGCGAATGCTTCATCGCCTCGGACTGTATCTGCCGCTGGAACGCGGTCACGTCGTTCAGTGAAAGTGCTGAACGGGCCTCAAGGCACGACACTTCACCAATACCAAAGGGAAATCGCCCGGCAAAGTCGTCGGTGTTGGTGATGTCAGTCGGGAAGTAGCAGGAAACTTGAGCCAGCTTCTCGTCGAGGCTTAATTGCTGAAGTAGAAGGTCAGCACGCTGCGCGGGAGAAAGCGCGCTCTCCAGCCAGGGTTTCGCGATATGTGCACTCATGGAAGTCCTCAATCCACAGTCGTTCAACCGGTTGAGGGAAACTCGGGAGCCCAACCGGACGGTGGGGTTTCCCCGCCGCGCCGGACGACAGAGCGCCGGACTTCTACGTGAAACGCTGCGCTTGCGTGCAACGTTATACGCAAGGATATAGATTCATTCATCAGAACGCAATGGAAATGTGGGCTGCGGGCACTGACGCTATGGGAGAACGGGGGCTTGGGGATTCCTGCGACCGTGATGGCTGTAGTGTGACCGCCGTCGTTGCTTCCTTCAGGCTGAGAAGCTACGCTTTAGTGCAACGTTGCACGGCTTGAACGTCGTCACATACCTAGGAGACACAAATTAGCGCTCTTGATTACTCCCAAGGCTTCGGCCCTGACGTTTCCTACAATCAGGTCCTCATGCACCCCGTCGGTCGCACGATTCTGGAGCGCTGGAATGCACTTCCTCGTGACGAGGCCGAGCGATATGAACTCGCATCAGTTCCTGTGGAGTTGGCACTAAGGACTGCGCCCGCGCTGATTAACGATCCGGACAGGCAAGTCGCTGCCCTCTCTGAACTGGCGCAAGCAACACCGACAGACCCCTCAATATACCGGCGGCCTGACGAGCATCCCTTAGCAGTTCCCGTGCACATCCCCGGGGTCCGTACCGCTGGCACGTTCCCGACTCGGGTTGAAACATTCGGTCGATTCGAACTGGAAGTAGAGGGGCCCCGCGACGACGTTCAACCATATTTGGAAGTTGTCTTCTCGGCTGTGATTATAGGCCCCTCCGGCCAGACAAGCGTCGAAGGCTTCCATGACGGCAATGGCATCTACCGGCTCCGTTACATGCCCCTCGAGCCGGGAACATACAGCTTTGTTACCTTGAGCAATGCAGAGAGTCTCCGCGGCCACGAAGGGGATTTCTCCGTGACCGCCCCAGCCGCGGGCAGCCGCGGCCCAGTTAGAGCGGAGGGCCGCCACTTCCGCTACGAGGATGGAACGGTATACCGCCCGGTGGGGACGACTGCCTATGCTTGGCTCCATCAAAGCCGGGAGCGGCGCGACCGCACCATGGCAACCATCCGCAACTCTGGCTTCAACAAGTTGCGTATGTGCCTCTTCCCCAAGTGGTTCGCATACAACGAAGCTGAACCAGAACGTTCCCCGTTCGAAAGAAGAAGCGACGGTACCTTCGATTTCGCCCGACCAGACATCACATTTTGGAGAGAAGTTGAGCGCCGTGTAGAAGAACTTGCCTCCCTCGGTATTGAGGCCGACCTGGTGCTATTCCACCCCTATGACCGGTGGGGTTTTGAAAACATGGGATCGGCCAACGACGACCGTTACGTGCGTTACGCAGTTGCCCGCTTGGCCTCATACGCCAACATCTGGTGGTCCCTCGCGAACGAACACGATGTGATGGTGTTCAAAACCGCCTCGGACTGGGAGCGCTTGGGCCAATTGGTTCAGACACATGATCCAGCCCAGCACCTGCGGTCGATCCACCACTGCTTGGAATTCTACGATCACAGCCGGGAATGGATCACCCACGCAAGCATTCAGAGTGCCGAGGTTGAACGCACGGCTGAATGGCACGAGCGGTGGGGGAAACCGGTGGTCATTGATGAGTGCGGGTATGAAGGCGACCTGCAATACGCCTGGGGCGACATTACGGCCGAGGAGCTCACCCGCCGTCACTGGGCCGCTGCCATCAGAGGAGGCTACGCCGGGCATGGCGAAACATACGCCCATCCTGAGAATGAATTGTGGTGGTCCGCCGGAGGCGACCTCCGCGGCAAAAGTCCTGCCCGAATTTTCTTCCTAAAAGACATTATGGATGCTGGGCCTGACGCTGGTTGGGAACCGGCTGCTGGAGCCTGGGACTACCCAACCGCGGGCGTAAATAACACCGTGTTCATTTCGTACCTCGGCCTCACCCAAGCCAGACATCACCTTTTTCTGCTCGATCCGACACGCTCATACACTGTGGACGTCATCGACACGTGGGGCATGACATCGACGACCGTGGCCCAAGGGGCAAGGGGCCGCATTGACGTGCCTTTGCCCGGTAAACCCTACATAGCCGTCCGTTTCGTCGCTGAGCCGTGAGCAAGAACGCGTGATCGGAGTCTGGCTCTCAATGGCGGGGGCAACATGCTCTCACTCATCCAGTTTTAGAACGAGGATGCCGGCGTAGGATGCCCATATGGGACTCATCATTGCGCTCTTGGTCATTTGGCTCATTCTGTCCATCATCGGATTTGTCGTCAAAGGGCTGGTATGGCTAGCCATCATCGGGCTTATCTTGTTTGTTGCCACAGGCGTATGGGGATGGGTGAAGCGACGGGGACGGGCATAGCTCCTGCGTACATCGAAGCGACGGCGTTGCACGAAAGCAAGACTGGATCCCGGAAGAATCAGCGCGAGCTGTAAGGACTTTAAACCAAGGAGGTGCGGTGGTGTAGAAGCCACCGCACCTCCTACAAGAACTTAGTGCTTGACGGTGTCCAGCTTGAGCATTTTGGCGATGACGCCGTCCAGTTCGGAGTCGTCGAAGATCTTCTTCCAGTCGTCCTTGATGATGGTGTCCTTGCCGTACTGGATGGCGATTTCGCAGGCCTCGGAGAACGGGTTGGATCCGCGCAGGGCGTTGGTCAGCGCGATTTGTACGTGGCCGAACAGCATGGCCTTGGCGGCTTCCTCGGGGACGCCTGCTGTGTGCACGGTTTCGTGGAGTGCTTCGTTGAGCAGCGTGCCGATCATGCAGGCCACGGTCTCCACCAGGGTGGGTTCCAGGATGGCGAGCTGCTTGACGGTGACCCAGTGGACGTCGATCACCGGGGCGTAGATGGTGCGGATCACGGCTTCGGCTGTGTCGCGGGTGGCTCCGGGGGCGTCCTCATCGATGGCGGAGACGACGTTCTGCGGGGCGCCCTGGCCGCCGAAGGTATCGGCCCATTCTTCCTTGGTGGTGCGCTCCAGGAACACCGACGGATGGCACGGGTGGGCAACGGCCTGGACCACGTCGTCGCGCTTTGCCAGCAGGCCGGCGTAGGCAGCGGCCGGGTCAAGGGTGAGGAGGATCGCGCCGGACTTCATCTGCGGGACTACGCCTTCGGAGACGATGCCCAGGACGGTGTCCGGGACGGCGAGGATGACCACGTCGGCGGTCTTGACGGCGTCGTCAGTGCCGGTGATTTCGCGGCCTTCGGCGCGGACACGTTCCTGGCCTGCGGGGGAGTTCTCGCTGTAGAAAACCTTGTGGCTGGACTTCTGGAGGTTTGCGGAAACGCGCATCCCCATCTTGCCACCGGCTCCGACAACGGCGACCGTCAATTGTTCTGCTGACATTTCATTTGCTCCTTAGGAAATCGAGGCTGTGTTGGGTCCACTGGTTTTCGAGGCGGATCGTTTCCGCTTCGGAGTCCTGCCACGGCAGCCAGTGTTCGACGATCTGGTTGATTTTTCTTTCTTTGGGCCGGATCTTCCTGACCATGTAGTCGTAGTCCAGAAGACCCTCGCCCAGGGGTGCGCCCGAGTACGTGAACCCGACCCATCCCTGCTTGCGACTGAACGCAAAGTCTTTGATGTGCATGTTCAGGACGTAAGGCTCGACGGCGTCAATCACCTCGCGCGGCATCTCCAGAGCCGCGACGGTATTGGCGGGGTCGCTGCAAATGCCGAGGTACGGGCTGTTGACGATTCTGATGACATCAAGAATCCGTTCGGTGGGGACCTGTTCGTAGGTCTCTATCGCGATCCGCACCCCGGCTGCCTCGAACTCGGGAAGGACTTCGGCGAAGATCCCTGCCGCTTCGTCAGTGTCCGGCGAGTGGCCGGGCACATTGAACATGGTCCGGAGCAGGTCTGAGCCCAGGATGCCTGCGATGTGCAGGAACTTCCGCAGGTGCTCCGGGCGGATCCCCTTGGTCCCGAGTTCCAGGGTGATCCCCAGCTCGTCCGCCGTTGCCCGGATGGCGGCGAGGTCGTCGTCGTTCATGTCTTCCAGCGGTGCGTAATCGCAGATCTGGAAGAGGTCCACGCCCAGATCTGCGGATTTCCGCAGCGTGTCATGGATGGTCAGGGGTTCGCTGACCTGGTCTGAGAGCTGCCAGAAGAACGCGTAGCTGCTTAAACCTATGCGACCCGTACCGTTGCTCATGCCGCCACCGCCTCGCTTGTGGCCAGGCGGGCCGCAGTTTCGTCCAGGATGGTCTTCAGCGCTTGTGGATCGTGGGCAAACCGGCCCAGGAACAAGCCCGCGACGGCGGGGTCCAGTTCGGTGATCAGGCCCGGTCCGGCGCTTCCGCCGTAGATGACCTGGCTGTCCGACTGGCCGGGCAAAGAGCGGAGGTGCTCGTCCAAGCCACGAACCACGGCGCTGATGTATCCGGGTGTGGCTGGTTCCGGTGCGCCGATGGCCCATTGCGGCTCGTAGGCCACGATGGTTCGGCGGGTCGGCCCCAGGCTTGCGGCCCTGTTGAGTGAGGCGTCGATGTCCGCAGTGCACTGTGCAATGGCTTCCTCGGGGGACCCCGCATTCAGTTCGCCAACACAGAGCACAGGGGTCAGGCCGTTGCGGTAGGCTGCGGCGGTTTTGGGGCCGATGATCCGATCGTCTTCGCCGAATATCCGGCGACGTTCGGCATGGCCTACCTCAACGTAGCGGCCGCCGAGTTCGGCTACGGTCTTGCCGCCGACTTCGCCGGTATAGGCGCCCTCGTCTTCCCAGAAGATGTCCTGCGCGCCGGTACCTACGCCGGCCGCGCCCAGAAGCCGGGTTGCCTCCGGGAGGACCGGGAGGATCGGCAGGACGAACAGCTCGATGTCACCGCTGACCACGGCCGGGTGCTTAAAGCCGATCGTGGCGACGTCGCGGCAGTAGGCGATGGAGCGTTGATAGCCGAAGTACATCTTCAGGCTCACGCCGATTATTGCTTTGGGGTGCGATGACTTAGCAGGAAGTGACACCTTCGTAGTCCTTAATCAGGGTGACTTTTTCGGCCGAGGCGGAAGCTTCGTCAAAGGTGTAGGTGAGCCATTCCTTGGCCAGACGGCGCGCGAGCTCCAGGCCCACAACGCGCTGGCCGAAGGTAAGAACCTGGGCGTTGTTGGAAAGGACTGAACGTTCCACGGAGAAGGAATCGTGGGCGGTGACGGCGCGGATGCCCGGGACCTTATTGGCGGCGATGGCCACACCGAGGCCCGTGCCGCAGACAAGAAGCGCGCGGTCGGCATTTCCGGCCGCGATCAGTTCAGCGGCAGCGATCGCCACGGACGGATAGGGAGTGTGGCTTGTAGCGTCCACTCCGACGTCGGTGACGGACTCCACCAGCTCGTTCGCCTCAAGGTCGGCTTTCAGGGCTTCCTTGTACTCGAATCCGGCGTCGTCCGATCCGATGACCAGGCGCAGTTTGGCGCTCATGCGTTCTCCTTAACAGTGTTCTTTTCGACGTTGTTTTCGACGAGGGTGTTGTGGATGGCCCGGACAATCAGGGCCATCGAAACGGCTCCGGCGTCGGGTGTTCCCAGGCTCTTTTCAGCGTGTGGTCTGGCTCGACCCATCAAGGGAAGCAAGTTTGCCGTGGCCTCCGCGGATTGCTCGGCGATTAAAGTGGCGGCGCCCCAAGCTTGATGCAGGGAGCTCCCGCCATGCACGGCAGCGGTGAGGGCATCGCTGAACGGCGCCAACACATCCACCAAGGTCTTGTCGCCCTCTTTGGCCTTGCCGAAATCCATGATGGAGCGCTTCGCTTCGGCAACACCCGCGGCCACTGTTTCTGCACTCGGACGGCCAACGTCCCCGATCGACTGCCCGACTGCGCGCAGCGCCATGCCCCACAGCGCGCCTGAGGTGCCGCCGGCCTTGTCGGCCCAAGCGTCCGCGGCCAGGTTCAAGACTGTTCCCGCACCGGCTCCACGTTCGACGGCGTCTGCCGCGGCTGCTGCTGCTGCGTGGAGTCCGCGTTCCATGCCGATGCCGTGGTCGCCGTCGCCGGCGATCGCGTCGATGCGGCCCAGTTCAGCGACGTTGGCGTCCACCACGGACTTGGCAGCTTCGAGTGCGGCTAGAACGGCGGGGGCGCTTTGGCGGGATTCGTCCGAGGCATCCGGGATCACGGACTGCACCTCCGCGGCCTGGGTGAGCTTTTCGGCGTCGAGCGCATGGGCACTCACTGCACCACGCCGGAAGGCCGGGGCGTCAGCGGGAGCGAGCCAGAGTTCCTCCAGCTCGGCATCCAGCCAGAAGAGCGTTAGGGAGGTTCCGGCCATGTCGAAACTCGTCACGAGTTCGCCCACCTGCGGGTCGACTGCTTCGATGCCTGCTTCGGCGAGTAGTTGGGCTACGCGACGGTAGACCACGAAGAGTTCCTCGTACTTAACGCTGCCGAGTCCATTGAGGATCGGCACCACGCGTGCGCCCTGCACTGTGAGGCCGTCAGGGACCTCGGTGAGGAGGTCCTTGACCAGCAGTTCGGCGAGCTGGTCCGCCGTCGGGATGTCTGTTTCGCCGATGCCTGGCTCGCCATGGATACCCATGCCCACCGCCATGCGTCCTGCCGGGACGGTGAAGAGCGGCTGGGGTGCTCCCGGCAGCGTGCACCCCGTGAAAGCGACGCCGAAGGAGCGTGTGCGCTCGTTGGCGCGCCGGGCGGTCTCCATGACGCCGTCCATGTCGTAGCCGGCCTCGGCTGCAGCCGCGGCCACTTTGAAAACGGTGAGGTCGCCGGCGATGCCCCGGCGCTTGTGCCGTTCTGCCAGGGGCGCGGAAGAGATGTCATCGGTGACGGCGATGCTGCGGCAGTCGATGCCTTCGGCGCGGAGCTTGTCCTGTGCCTGGGTGAAGTGGAGGACATCGCCGGCGTAGTTGCCGTATCCCAGGAGCACGCCTCCGCCGTTGTCCGCGGCCTTGGCCACGTTGTAGACCTGCTGTGCAGAGGGGGAAGCGAAAAGGTTTCCCATCGCGGCGCCGTGAGCCAGGCCTTGGCCAACCAGACCTGCGAACGCGGGGTAGTGGCCCGATCCGCCGCCGATGACCAACGCGACTGTGCCCGGGGTGCTGCGGGTGTTGCGGGCGACGCCGCCGGAGACGCGCCGTACCCAACGGCCGTGCGAGGCGACGAATCCTTCGATCATCTCGTCAGCGAAAGCTGCGGGTTCATTGAACAAGCGGGTCATGCGGGGGCTCCTGGAGCTATGGATGGAAAGTCGGTGCGTTCCGGCGGGTTTGTGTACAGCAGATGCCCTGACCAGACGTCGCCAGAGGGCAACTGCCGTACACAAACTCCAAGGGGATGGTTAGGGTTCTGCGTGGTGTCCAGCGCCCTGGGGATCCAGGGCCTCGGCGGGGATGCCTTCAGAAGCCTTGCGCTGACGGCTGAGGGTGACCATAAGGATCGAGGAGAGCAACATGAAGCCTCCGACGACGAACATGGGAACCGTGTAGCCCCCTGTCAGGTCCTTGAGCCAGCCCGTGATGTAGCCGGCGCTGAAGCCTGCAAGGTTGCCCACCGTGTTGATGAGTGCGATGCCTGCCGCAGCTGCTGCACCGGTGAGGAACTGTGTTGGCACTGTCCAGAAGTTGGGTAGCGCCGCGAAGATGGACATGGCGGTGATGGTGATGACGGCGATGGTTGCTGCCGGGGATCCAGCGAACAGAGCCAGCGGGATGCTGATGCCGCCAATGAGCGCGGGGAGTGCGATGTGCCAGGTCCGCACACCGCGCTTGGTGGCGTCCTTGGACCAGAAGTACAGCGCGAAAGCAGCCGGCAGATATGGGATGGCCGTGATCAGGCCCTTTTGGAAGACATCGAACTTGGTGCCGTAGAGACCTTCGAAGCCGGCGATGATGGTCGGCAGGAAGAAGCCCAGCGCGTAGAGGCCGTAGATGAAACCAAAGTAGATCAGGGAGAGCATCCAGACCCGGCCGTTGCCGAACACAGTGCGGACGCTGACGTGCTTGTTGCTGGCGGCGGTTTCGTTCTTTTCCTTTTCAAGGGCGCTGGTCAGCCAGGTCTTTTCCTCGGACGTCAGCCACTTGGCCTTGGCGGGGGAGTCGGCCAGGTAGAACCAGGCGGCGATGCCGATGACAATCGCGGGGATGGCAACGCCGAAGAACATGAACCGCCAGCCCTCAAGGCCGAAGAACACGCCATGCTGCTGGATCAGGGCGCCTGCAAGCGGGGCGCCAATGACGGTAGTGAGGGGCTGTGCCAAGTAGAAGAGGGCAAGGATCTTGCTGCGGTGCTTCGAGGGAACCCAGAGGCTCAGGAAGAGGATGGCGCCGGGGAAGAATCCGGCTTCTGCCACGCCCAGGATGAAGCGCAGGATGTAAAGCTGCTCCACATTTCCCACCCAGGTGAAGAGGAGGGAAACGATGCCCCAGCTGACCATGATGCGGGCAAGCCAGCGGCGGGCGCCGAACTTGTGCAGGGCCAGGTTGCTGGGGACTTCAAGAAGGATGTAGCCGATGAAGAAGACTCCTGAGGCGAAGCCGAATTGGGCCGCCGAGAGAGCCAGATCGTTGTTCATGCCGTTGGGGCCGGCGAACGAGATGGCTGTGCGGTCCAGGTAGTTGATGAAGAACATCAGGGCGACGAACGGCACCAGCCGGATAGCTACCTTCTTGATTGCGGATTTTTCGACCACCGATTGTGTGGTGTCCACATTGACTCCTAGATGTTGGTATCCCTGCGGCTCCTGCATTGGATGCGCTGGGCTGATTCGTGTCCTTGCCGGGGACGGGTCGGCGAGCGGGAAGCTTGTGATTTAAACCATAGGGCGGGATCGTAAATTGGTCAACCGGTTGACATATTTCTCTTCGCCACCGTAACCGAAGGATTGGTCATCCGGTTGCTACGCTGTGAAGGTGTCAGCGAACTCCGCCGCAGCAGCGGCCCATATGACGGCGGCTCTCGCCCCCATGGAGCAAGGCTCCGTTGTTTCCGAGGTAGCGGAGCGGCTGCTCGCCTACTTCACGAGCGGCGACATCGCGCCAGGTACGCGCCTACCCGCTGAGCGCCAACTCGCGGCTTCCCTTGGCGTCGGCCGTTCAGCTGTGCGCGAGGCACTGGCCGCACTGGAGATACTCGGCATCGTCGTTGTACGACCCGGTTCGGGAACGTACCTGCGCGACGGCGTCTCCGAACTGTTGCCTCGAACGCTCAGCTGGGGACTCATGCTTGGCGAGCCCAGGACCCGCGAGCTGGTCGAACTGCGCAGCGGGCTGGAGGTTCAGGCTGTGGAACTAGCGGCGCTCCGAGTCACGGAAGAGGCATTGGGACGTATGCGAGCCAACCTCGACGCCATGGAAAAGAACCTGGACAACCTCACAGCTTTCGTTGAGGCCGACGCTTTGTTCCACCGCGAGATCGCCAAGGCCTCCGGGAACACGGTCCTCGAAGAGCTCCTGCAGAGCATCCGCTCGCTATTGCGGATCTGGGTTGACCGGGCACTGACGGATGAAGGCCATGCAGAAGCCGCGCTCAAGGAACACGCGGCCATCCTTAAGGCACTTGAAACACGTGACCCTGCGGCTGTCTCAAAGACGATGCGCGCCCACATGGAAACCGCATCTCGACGCCTGCTCGCGGGCTTCGACGCCGCCCAGTAAGACAGTGGCCGGCCTCTATGGCTTCCCACCGCTCTGATTACGGCATATCCAGGTGGGCTTTGTAGGCGGTGTCTCTGTTGGTGTTCCAGCCGGCGATGATGCCAGCTCCGAGCATTTGGTCGCTGAGCCGTGCGAAGCGGTAGCCGGGGTCGGTGTCGAGGGCGAGTTGGAGGCGGTCGATGCGGAGGGTGGCGCCGACCTTGTCATTGTCGAGGGTGACGCAGACGAGGCTTTCTTGTGGCCAGAACCGGAGGGTGTGCCCGATGAAGCTAGGCAGGTCCGCGGGGTCCTTGATGGTGAGAGCATTCATGGCCCTGGCTCCTCGTGCGTTCTTGACCGTTGTTGACGGGGCCCGTTCTGCTGGGCCTCCAGACATCCATGGACGCTTGACCTGCCCTCACCATGACCGGATTGCGCCGATTTGGGGATCGAGCGTGCGAGACGATTGTTGTGCCAGCGTCGCGGACGCAGCGTAACCATTGAGCTGCGCCATTATCGGTTTACATCCCTCGGCGTGGGGAAGTTAGTCCGGAGCGCAAGGGGTACCGTTTTGGTACCGTGGGTTCATGGCTATGAATCTGAGCGTCCCTGATGAGCTCGATCGTCGGCTGGAGAAGCTGGCCGCTGAAGAACACACGTCCAAGTCCGCGCTTCTCTTGCAGGGGGCCGAGTTGGTTTTGCAGCGCCATGCTCGTAGGCGCGAGATTACTGAGGGTCTGGATTTTGTCATGAGCCATGATGCTGAGTTGCTCACTCGCCTTGAGGACGCGTGACCGCCTACCTGGAAATTGAAGACGCGCTTCAAGTTGTAGATCGCTATGGCTTCCAGATCCGCGACGTCGGCTTGTTGGCGTCGGCATTGACCAGGCCGGCGACAACCGTAAGGGGCGCGGAAGCTTATCCGGAACTAGCGGTGAAGGCGGCTGCTTTGCTTGAGTCGGTCGCGCGGTTCCATCCACTGCTTGATGGGAACAAACGGACTGCGTGGACGATTATGGTGCTCCTGCTATGGATCAACGGCTACCGTCATAACTTCACAACTGACGAGGGCTTCAGACTAGTGGTGGGTGTCGCCGCCGGGTGCGGCCTGTTTAGTTTGGGTGGGGGTATGCCCACCGATCCGTTTAGATGGCGGCGTCGTTCAACCCAGAGGTCTGAATCCGATGGCTGCGGCTATCGATCGATGCGACTATGTACAAAGCCTTCTTCGAAGACATCAACCAAGGTGCCGACGGCGGCATCTAGGCGGAGCTTATCCGGGCGCGGGGGTCTGTCCAGCGGATGGGATCCTCCGGTGTGCGTGGCCTACTCACCGTCTTCGGGACGGACGAGTCGGATCCGCTTGGCGATCAGGTTACCGGGGCTGGATTCCGATGCCTTCGCTGCGCTGTGGTGCATTCGCTGTCGCCGCGGCGGCACATCTCCACGAACGGTTCGAACAGGTCGATTGGGGTGCAGTCCAGAATATCGCAGAGCGACGCGAAGGTCCTGGCCGGGATGCGCTCCGGCGCGGCAGTACCAGTCGGTAGACCAGGTCAGCTTCCCCGCTGAACACTAGGTTTCGAAAAGTGTCAGGGCCGGCTGCAGTTGCAACCGGCCCTGACACCACTGTTCAGTTGAACTTGTTACTGGAGGTCGAAGCGGTCCAGCTCCATGACCTTGGCCCACGCGGCCACGAAGTCGTTGACGAACTTCTCTCTGGCGTCTTCGCTGGCGTAGACCTCGGAAAGGGCGCGCAGCTGTGAGTTGGACCCGAAGACCAGGTCCACCGGGGTGGCCGTCCACTTCAGCTCGCCGGTGGCGGCGTCGGTGATCTCATAGACGTTCTCCTCCGACTCCGACGCCCTCCACTTGGTGCCCGGCAAGAGCAGGTTGACGAAGAAGTCGTTGCTCAGGACCTGTGGCTTGTCTGTCAGCATGCCGTGGCTGGAACCGCCCACGTTGGTGCCCAGGGCGCGCATGCCGCCTACCAGCGCCGTCATCTCCGGTGCGGTGAGGTCCAGCATGTAGGCCTTGTCCAGCAGGAGGCTCTCGGGCGGGAGCTTCGAGCCGGGCCGCAGGTAGTTGCGGAACCCGTCAGCTTTGGGCTGCAGGTACTGGAAAGATTCGACGTCGGTCTGCTCCTGGGCGGCATCCGTGCGTCCCGGCCGGAATGGCACGGTGATGGGGAATCCGGCGTCGGCAGCGGCCTTTTCCACCGCGGCGGCACCGCCGAGGACGATCAGGTCTGCAAGGGAGACCTTCTTGCCGCCAGCCTGCGCAGAGTTGAACTCCTCCTGCACACGTTCGAGCACCGGAAGAACGGTTGCCAGCTGCTCCGGTTCGGAGGCTTCCCAGCTGCGCTGCGGCTCCAAGCGGATCCTTGCACCGTTGGCGCCGCCGCGCCGGTCCGTTTTGCGGTAGGTGGCTGCCGAGGCCCAGGCCGTACCCGCGAGCTGCGGGATGGTCAGGCCGGAGCCCAACAGTTTGGCCTTCAGCGAAGCGATGTCCTGCTCGTCGATCAGTTCATGGTCGACGGCGGGAACGGGATCCTGCCACAGCTGGGCTTCCGGAACCCACGGGCCCAGCATGTGGGGGCCAACGGGTCCCATGTCGCGGTGCAGCAGCTTGTACCAGGCCTTGGCGAACGCCAGGGCGAACTCGTCCGGGTTCTTGAGGAAGCGGCGACCGATTTCCTCGTAGACGGGGTCGAAGCGCAGTGATAGGTCCGTCGTCAGCATCGTGGGTCGGTTCTTTTTCTCCGGGTCGTGCGCGTCCGGGATGATCTTCGGAGCATCCTTGGCAACCCACTGGTGAGCACCGCCAGGGCTCTTGACCAGTTCCCACTCGTACTCGAACAGGATCTCCAGGAAGCGGTTGCTCCACTGGGTCGGCATGTCCGTCCAGGTCACCTCGAGGCCCGAGGTGATGGTGTCCGCGCCCTTGCCACTGCCGTAGGTGCTGAGCCAGCCCAGGCCCTGCGCCTCCAGGTTGGCGGCCTCCGGTTCGGGGCCCACATGCGCATCGGCGGGGCCGGCGCCATGGGTCTTGCCGAACGTGTGGCCGCCGGCGATCAGCGCGAAGGTCTCCTCGTCGTTCATCGCCATGCGCTTGAACGTCTCCCGGATGAAGGCGGCAGCAGCTACCGGGTCCGGGTTGCCCATGGGGCCTTCGGGGTTGACGTAGATCAGGCCCATTTCAGTGGAACCGACGTCCTCGGACATCTGGCCTTCACCAACGTAACGCTCATCACCGAGCCAGGCGTCTTCGGGGCCCCAGAAGATCTGCTCGGGCTCCCACACGTCCTCGCGGCCAAAGGCAAAGCCGAAGGTCTCGAAGCCCATCGATTCCAAGGCGACGTTGCCGGCCAGGACCAGCAGGTCGGCCCAGGAGAGCTTCTGGCCGTACTTCTGCTTGACCGGCCACAGCAGTCGCCGAGCCTTGTCCAGATTGGCGTTGTCCGGCCAGCTGTTGAGCGGCGCGAACCGCTGGCTGCCGTCTCCCGCTCCACCGCGGCCGTCATGGACGCGGTAGGTGCCGGCCGCGTGCCAGCTCAGGCGGATCATCAGGCCACCGTAGTGGCCGAAGTCCGCCGGCCACCAATCCTGCGAGGTAGTCAGGACCTCGGTGATGTCACGCTTCAGAGCATCGAGGTCGAGCTTCTGGAATTCCTCCCGGTAGCTGAACGACGGGTCCAGCGGATTGCTTGACTTGCCGTGCGTGTGCAGCACGGAAAGGTCCAGCTGGTTGGGCCACCAATCCTGGTTGGTCCGCGGCCGGTGGCCTTTGGGCCGGGGGGAATCGATTGCCGGGTTTTCACTTTCGCTGCCCTGGTCCGTGGCACTGCCATGGGCCACCGGGCATCCGCCCTCCACCTTCGGGTTCAAGCCCTGCGCGCTCCCGGGAGTGGGGACTGGGGGATGCTCTTGGGGATCGGTCATTTTTCTTCCTTTCATCTGGCCGAGGCCGCCGTCGGCTCGGGCCGGTTCAAAGTTTCCTATTGCACCGTAAACGCGCGTCGGGGAAGAGCCCATCGGGAGGGACCGTCCGGTGCCTGCCGCACCGAGAAGTCTTGTGTGACAACGACCCCCGCGTGCTGTTCCGCAATGATCATCAAGTCTCGCCTTAGGCAACAGCGTGGGGCTAGGGTTGGTTTGTTGTCAAACATATTCTTTGCTCGTTACGGGTCTCTCGTCGAAGCTTCTTCACGTTTCCGTCACATACATGACACTGTTGCATACCAACGTTGCAGTGTCTTCTGGGCGCACCCTGGGAACTCAGGGAGCTTGGCGAGGTGTTTCATCGTTCTGCGGGGCGGAGTGTGGCCGGATTCTGGGTTGTTCGACGGATTCGTGGGAGTCATGCCCCGGAGGCTGCGCCCTCATCGAATCAGGAGGGTCCCAGCGGGCTGAAAGCGTGAGATTGAGCCGGACGATCTGCAGATGTGGCGGCACCTATTTATTGGCGCCGGCCCGAGTGTGCGGAGAACGGTTGTCTGTTCCTCCGTGGTAGATCGAGCAAAAAAGTGGTGTGGACAATGTGCACATTTTCTACCTTGGACTGGCTCGTACACCCATCGGATTGGCCCGGATTCCGCCTGTTCCTGCCACTTCCCAGTGTTCACGCGGGCCGGAATCCCGTTCGAGTCCACCTCGGGCACGGCATAACCCCTCGTCAGAGGGGTTTTTGCTTTTGAGTGTGTACAAAGCTTGACATTTGTCTCTGATTTGGAGGCCCGGTTGGTGCCTGGCCGCCGGGTGCGGCCAGTTCAGTTTGGGTGGGGGAGCCGGTTCCGGATTTCTTGCTCACACAGCTTCATTGGAGCGTGGAGACATGATGGAACTCATCGATCGCCAGTACCGTCAAAACGCTTTCGGTGGGTGCTTGTTGAGGGCAAACCGAGGCGTCGCATGCGTGCACACCAGGGTTGCATCCGGGCCATTCAGGAAGTCGATGGACGTCCGATGTTAACGAGGACGACGGCGGGAGTCACCTCCCGCCGTCGTGAGCCGTTCGGCTTGCCGCCTCGCATTGTTGGCGCGAGCGCTCAGCCTTCAAGCTTGGAATGCTCGCCCAGACGGTGCCATGAACGGTTGTGGTAGACCAGAGCGTCACCGGGTTCGCCCGCGTGGACGTCACGCATCACGCGAGACTCCAGGGCGTGAACGGCGATGATTGTGGAGGTCCCTACCTCCATACGATTGATGACGGCGCAGCGCACCCAGGCGCGGACATCGTTATACACCGCTTCGCCGGTTGCAAGGGCCGACCATCGGTGCGTCTGGTCAAAGCGGTCGACGCCGGGGGTCGCGCCAAACTTCGCCAAGTCGACGTCGTGTGCGTCCAGCAGGTGCACGACGACGGTTTCGGCGCGCGAGAGCACCACGGACGCGGAGGACAGTGCCGAGACCGAGAAAATCAGCAACGGAGGTTCCGCACTCACTGACACGACCGACGATACCGTCAGTGCCACCGGTCCTTCGCCGGCATCAGCCGTGATAACGGCGACACCTCCCGGGTGGCCACGGAACAGTGCTTTGAATTCGTCGGCCGAGAGGGAGGACGGGAAGCTTTGCTTCGGAGCCTCGAGCCAGGTGTCTGCGGGGTAGGCGTGAAACATCGTTAGGACACCCTGGGGGCGGAGCGGGCGAGTTCCTCGCGAATGATGTTCGTCCCTGCGCTGAGAGCACTCAGCTTGGCCAGTGCGACGTCCCGGGGGAACGGTGCCATGCCGCAGTTGGAGCTGGCGATGAGCTTGTCCGCATCGACGAACTGCAGGGCCTTGCGGAGGGTGTTGGCGACGTCCTCCGGGGTCTCGATGGTTTCGCTTGCGACGTCGATTGCCCCGAGCATGACTTTCTTGCCGCGGAGGAGCTCGATGAGGTCCATGGGCACGTGGGAGTTCTGGGATTCCAGTGAGATGATGTCGATGCTGGAGCTCTGAAGCAGCGGGAACGTTTCCTCGTACTGGCGCCACTGTGAGCCGAGCGTCGCCTTCCAGTCATTATTCGCCTTGATCCCGTAGCCGTAGCAGATATGCACGGCGGTCTCCGCGCGCAGTCCTTCGGCCGCTCTCTCAAGCGCAGCCACGCCCCAGTCCTTGACCTCATCGAGGAAGACATTGAACGCGGGCTCGTCGAACTGGATGATGTCCACGCCGGCTGCCTCTAGTTCTTTCGCCTCCTGGTTCAGGATCGCGGCGAACTCCCAGGCCAGCTTCTCGCGGCTCTTGTAGTGGTCATCGTAGAGTGTGTCCACCATCGTCATTGGACCGGGAAGAGTCCATTTGATCGGCCGGTCGGTGGTCGCGCGGAGGAACTTTGCGTCTTCGACGAATACCGGCCGCTCGCGGCGCACCGGTCCGACGACGGTCGGCACGCTCGCGTCGTAACGATCGCGGATGCGCACGGTCTTGCGCTGTTCAAAGTCGACCCCGCTGAGATGCTCAATGAAGGTCGTGACGAAGTGCTGGCGGGTTTGCTCGCCGTCGCTGACGATGTCGATGCCGCGTCGGCTCTGCTCGTGGATTGCGATACGCAGCGCATCCTGCTTGCCCTCGAGCAGCGCATCTCCCTCCAGCTTCCACGGGGACCAAAGAGTCTCCGGCTGCGCGAGCCACGATGGTTTCGGCAGGCTTCCGACAACGGTGGTGGGCAAAAGTGTGTTCATGATTGACGATTCTCCGTGGGTCAGTTGACGAGAGCGGGGTATTTGGCGGTCCACTGGTCCAATAGATCCTTGTGGGGCGTGATGAAGTGTTCCTCCGTGTACTTCGCCTGCGTGACCGCGAGCTGACTGCGCTCGACGCGGTCGTAAGCGATCTGGGTCCGCGAGTAATCCTGCTCTCCCAGGCTCGGCTGGTAGACGTGGGCGGCGGCGGAGTTAGCGTTGTAGATCTCCGGGCGGTAGATCTTCTGGAACGTCTCCATGGTGCTGATCGTGCCGATGAGCTGCAGGTTGGAGTAGTCGTTGAGCAGGTCGCCGCGGAAATAGAAGGCGAGCGGCGCAACGCTGCCGCGTGGCATGAAGTAGCGAACCTGGAGCCCCATCTTTGCGAAGTACGCGTCCGTCAGCGAGAACTCGTCCTGCTGGTACTCGACGCCCAGGACCGGGTGACGGTTCTCCGTTCGCCGGTACGTCTTGCTCGTGGAGACGCTGATGCACACCACAGGCGACTGCGGGAAGCGTTCCTGGCATGCCGGGGAATCGAGGAATTGCTGGAACAGTTTGCCGTGAAGATCGCCGAAGTTCTCGGGAACGGTGGGCTTGCCAGACTCCGCTGCTGCCGCTGGCAGTACGACGCTGAAGTCGAAGTCACGGACGTAGGAGGAGAAGTTGTTCCCCACGATCCCTTGGTGGCGGACCCCGTTCAGCTGGTCGACGATCTGGATGTCGAGAACCTCGAACAGGGGGAACTGCTGATCCGTACCTTCGGCAGTGAACTCTATCTGCACGGAAACGATCTCAAGCTCGAGCGTGTAGCGGTCCCGGTCCGGGTTGTCCCAGCTTGCGAGATCGTTGAAGCGGCGCCGAATCATGGTCAAGGCGTTGCGGAGGTTCTCCTGGCGGTGCTCGCCCCGTGCCAGGTTGGCGAAATTCGTCGTGATCCGCGAGCCTTCCGACGGGGAGTAGTCCTCGTCGAAGGGGGTCGTGGTGATGCTGAAGGTGAAGTCGTCTGCCATGTGCTGCCAATCCGTTGATGGGCCGGAGACGGCCTTTCCGAAGGGGATGTATCCATGGTGCAGCCTTCCGATGGGTATCAAGTAACTAGTGGTTACTATGCATTCATATAGAATCTTCCTATGCCTCAGATTTCGAGCGGATTGACCCTGCAGCAGCTCCGTTACTTCATAGAAGTTGCGGCTGAGGGGTCGATCTCCGCGGCCGCCGATCTTCTCTTCGTAGCGCAGCCGACAATGTCCGCCTCGATGAAGGACCTTGAGGCCCGGGTTGGCCGTGCGCTTCTGGTTCGCTCCGCCCGCGGAGTCACCCTTACCGCCGACGGGGTAGAGTTCCTCGGCTACGCGAGGCAGGTCGTCGAGCAGTTCGCTCTCCTCGAGCAGCGCTACCTTGGTAGGCCACCGCGGCGACGCCTTCTCGGGGTGTCAACGCAGCACTACTCATTCGCGGTGGATGCCTTCGTCCGGATGGTCAAGGCCACTGATGTGGCCGAATACGAGTTCTCTCTGCGTGAGTCCCGTACCTGGGACATCATCGAGGATGTCCGGACGCTCCGCAGCGAGATAGGCATCCTCTACCGGAACGATTTCAACCGGAAGGTCATCGACAAGCTGCTCCGGGAATCCGGGCTCGCGTTCACTCCGCTTTTCCTCGCCGATCCGCACATTTTCATTTCACGGAACCATCCGCTCGCCTCAAAAGAGCGTGCGACTCTCGCCGATCTCGCCGGTTTGCCCCGGCTAACCTTCGATCAAGGTGCGAACAACTCCTTTTACTTCGCCGAGGAGATTCTCTCCACCTTGTCCAGTAAGCAGGAGATCCGGGTCTCTGACCGGGCCACGATCTTCAACCTCATGATCGGGCTCCACGGCTACACGATCTCGACGGGCATCATCAGCGGGCAGCTCGACCCGGAGATCGTCGCCATCCCGCTCGACGTTGACGAACGCATCGAGATCGGCTGGATCGGCCACGCCGCGATTCCGCTCACCGACCAAGCGCAGCGCTACCTCAAGGAATTGCGGGCCGTCGTCGCTGAGTTCGGCGTGGCGCTACTCAACTGACTGCAGTTGGGTGGGCGGGTCATTGCCCTTTCATTGATTGGATGTGTTAGTTGCAGCCGAGCGGGTTGCTGGTGTCGTACATGGCTGGGGCGGACGCCGTCGTTGGTGCCCTGGCGCGGGAACGGGCCGCACCCGGGAAGCAGTTCGAACTGGCCATCCACCTATATTCTGTCTGTGGACCCGTGAAAGAAACCCAGGGCTCCAACCGGAACGAATGGAGCGCCCCCGGTGTTGTTTGACGCATTGGAGCGGCAGATCGTGGCCGCCCTTCAGATCGATCCGCGCTGCCCTTGGCGCAAGATGGCTGCCGTGTTGGGGGAGGCTGAGCGAACGGTGGCACGCCGGGGCTCCCAACTGTTGGAGTCCGGAGCCGTTGCGGTGGTTGGCGTACGGCCAAAGCCTGCGGCTGTGCTCTTCGAGATGCGGTGCATTCCCGGAACGCTGAGGACGGCAGCGAAAGCACTGGCCCAGCGGAAAGACATCACATTCGTTTACACCACAACGGGCACTGGCGATTGCGTGGCCGAGATCATGACCGACCCCAGGCACATGGCTGACGTGCTGTCAGACGAGCTCCCCTCCACCATTGGCCTCAGGGATTCAACGAGCTACCCGGTGCTGCGATACTTCCGCACCATCCGGGGGTGGCGGCCGGAGATTCTTAGCGCGGACCGTGCCGAGGCGCTCCGATCAACGCTCACCCTGGATTCGGGCATCCTGGAGGCCCAGAAGGAACTGAGCAGGCAGGACACCGAAATCGTGGAAGCGCTGTGCGCCGATGGTCGGATGAGCTTCGAGGCGCTGGGCCGCCGGGTGGGGGTGTCGGAGGCCACAGCCCGACGACGCACAGAATGGCTCCTTGCCAACAACCAGGTCCATTTGCGCGTGGTGATCGAACCGGCGGCCTTTGGCCTCGCCGTCGAAGCGCTCCTGTGGATCAGGGCGTCGCCGCTGCACGTCGAACAACTGGGCAAGAGCCTCGCCGAACTTCCGATGGTCCGCTACGCTGCGGCGATCGCCGGGGACTACCAGGTCATCGCGGATGTCACCGTTGGAGACATGTCGTCCCTCTACCGCTTCATCACGGCTTCGGGCTGGGTCCAGTACGCATCCGGCGTGGATGTCTCCGTCCTCCTGGACGCGCATAAGCGCGGCGGACGGTTCATGCGGACGTCGTCGTAAGGACTGGCACCTCGGTGGGGATGACGGGCGCGACGGCGGCGTACCCCGTCTGCTGCTCGAACGCCCGGCCCCAGCGGAGCAGCTGCATGTCCGTGTAGTGGTTGCTCGCCAGCTGGAGCCCGATCGGCAGCCCGGCGGCGCTGAACCCGGCGGGCACGCTGAGCACGGGCAGGCCGGTGGCGGACAGCACGCAGGCTGAGCGCATCCAGTCCAAATAGGTCTCCGAAGGAACCCCGGCGACCGAGGCCGGGTAGCGCAGCGTCGCATCGAACGGCAGAACCTGCGCGCAGGGGCTCGCGAAGAGGTCGTAGCGGCCGAAGAACGACTGCACGCCCGCTTCAAGACGCGTGCGTGCAGCAGCGGTTTCGATCAGGTCCCGGGCAGTCAGGGCGAGTCCCTTGTTCACGTTCCAGTGCACTTCAGGTTTGATCACGTCCCCTGCCCTTTCCAGGAGGGGTCCCAGCCCTGCGGCGAAATCCATGGCCCGTGTGTTCCCGAAGACCAGGTCGGCTTCGCTGAAGTCCGGAGTGGCTTCCTCCACGATCGCCCCCAGCTCCTCGAAAACCCTGAGCTGCCGTTCCAGGTGCTCCAGGATTTCGGGTTCCACCGGCACGCCAATGCCAAAGTCGCGGGACCAGCCGATCCGCACGCCACGCATGTCCGTTTCCAGCGACGAGCGGAATACCTCCGGGTCAAGCCCCGCCGGATGGGGGACGCGAGGATCCGGACCGGCCGTGACGGACATGAACAACGCAATGTCCTCCACGGTGCGCGCCATCGGACCGGTCCGCCCTAGCCACGCGTAAGCGTTGACGTCGGACGGCATGGGGATGACCGCCGTCGACGGTCTGAAACCCACCACGTTGCAAAACGAAGCCGGGATGCGGAGCGAGCCGCCCATGTCGCTTCCGTCGCCGATGCTCTGGACGCGGGAAGCAACGACGGCGGCAACCCCGCCGCTGCTTCCGCCGGCGCTCAGCGCGGGCGCGTATGGATTGGTGGTGGTTCCGAAGAGGTCGTTGAAGGTGTGTGATCCTGCGCCGAACTCCGGGACGTTCGACTTGCCGCTGCTGACCACGCCGGCCGCCTTGAGCCGCGCAATGATGAGGTCGTCGGCGTCGGGCACAAAGTCGCGCAAGGCGACCGAGCCCTGGGTGGTGCGCATCCCGGCGGTGTTGTTGGTGTCCTTGTGCGTCATGGGTAGTCCGTGCAACGGCGGCAGTTCGGCCCCGGAGGCGGTCAGTTGGTCGGCCTGGTGCGCCAGTGACTGTGCGCCCTCGGGGTCAATGGTCACCACGGCATTGATCGCGGGATTGATGTCCGCGATCCGGTCCAGATGATCGGCCAGGGCTTCGCGCGCCGAGATGTCCTTCTTGCGGATCGCGGTGGTGAGTTCGACGGCGGACAGCTCGCCAATGGTCTCGGGCATGGTGCTCCTTTGCTGGATGTTCGCTGCCTGAAAGTGTGCCGAGTCACATGCCCTTGGTGGAAGCCTCGAGGGTCGGCGCTGTGCTGTTTGACCGTTTCGGCCAATCCAATGGCTGATTCCGTCAGCCATTGCGTGTGATCCGGCTCATAGCGGATGGTGTTCGTAACCCACTGGCCGATCTGGTCGATGGGTGTGGATTCGCCCCCGGAGCAGGAAACAGCCGTAACAAAGTGGTTCGGTTGTGGAGTGCGCGGGGCTTACACCGGAGGTTTCCATGCACCAACCCCTGGCACTTCAACCCCTCGCGTCCAACAGCGCAACCGACATCCTGGCCATCGCCAACAACCCGGTCCTGTGGATCTGCGTGGCCGGCGTCTTCGGCGTCATCATCATCCAGTCCGCCATCTTCATGAAGGCGGCACGTCGGGCGGCTCCCTCGGTGGAGATGAGCTCCCAGGACATCAAAACGTCGTTCCGTTCCGGCGCCGTCTCGGCGATCGGACCCTCCTTGGCCGTTTCGCTCGTGGCCATTGCGCTGCTTGGCCTGTTCGGAGCCCCGGCGGTGTTGTCCCGGATCGGCCTGATCGGTTCGGCCGCCTACGATGTCTCCGCTGCCGGTATCGCCGCAGGTTCCATGGGCGCCAAGCTTGGTGACGCCAGCTATACACAGAGCGTCTTCGCCGTTGCCTTCTTCGCCATGAGCATCGGTGGGGCCATGTGGATGCTGGCCACCCTGATCCTGACGCCGCTCCTGCGCAAGGGCGACGCCAAGATCCGCTCCGTGAACCCCGCCGCGATGGCAATCGTCCCCGCTGCTGCGCTGATCGGGGCTTTCTCTTGCCTCGGCCTTACGGAGCTCCCCAAGTCCTGGATCCATGTCCTCTCGTTCCTCGTCTCCGCCGCGGTCATGGGCCTTTGCCTGCTGCTCGCCAACAAGCTCGGCAAGAGCTGGCTGAGGGAATGGGGCCTTGGCTTCTCCATCGTCATCGGCCTCGGCGCGGCCTTCTTCGCCGCCGGCGCCTGAGCCCGTTTCCCGCAAGCACTGCTCCCGTAAGCACTGAGCTCCCGAGCACTGAGCAAGAGACAAGGAATATCCCCATGACTTCCACAACTTCTGCCGCCATCACTCCTACCACCGGCACGGCCATGGCCGAGTTCAATCGGACCACCTCCCGCTGGGGCCAAATCACCATGATCGCGGGTTTGCTGATCTCCGTGGCCGGACCGCTGTACCTCGTATTCGCCAGCGGCCTGGACATTGGACCCGCCCAACTCTGGATCGCCTTCGCCGCAGTGGCCGCTACGTTCGGGATCATCTGGATCGTCGAACCGCTGACCTACTTCCCGATCCTCGGCCCTGCGGCCATGTACCAGGCGTTCATGATCGGCAACATCTCCAACAAGCTCCTCCCCGCCGCGCTCATCGCCCAAACGAACATCGGCGCAAAGCCGGGCAGCAAGCGCGCCGAACTTGCCGCCGTCGTGGCTATCTGTGGTGCGGCGGTGGTCCACCTGACGTCGCTCGCCGTCTTCGTGGGACTGCTGGGCAGTTGGCTGATCAGCGTCATTCCGCCGTCGGTGCTGACGGTCACGCGGCTGTACGTCCTGCCCACCGTCCTGGGTGCGGTACTGGTTCAGGCCATCGTGTCAATGAAGCAGCCCCGCACCACCGTCTTCGCGCTACTGGTGTCGGCCGTCGTCGTCTTTGTTGTCCTGCCGATGGTGCCGTCGCTGGCCATGGTGTCCACCGCCATCGCCGTCCTCGGCACCATCCTCCTGGCATGGTTCTTCCGCGGGAAGCAGGTGGCAGCGGCCAAACCCATCCACATCGAGTAAACCCGAGTCGCACGGCAAACCCACAGAACGCACCAGAAAGAAGATCACCATGACCCAAACCGCCACCGCCCTGGAACTCGACAGCGAACAGACCACCAAGCTCCATGCCCTGTACCGCCGCCTGCACGCCCACCCGGAACTGTCCATGCAGGAGCACGCCACCGCACAGCTAATCGAAGAACAACTGGACGGTTTGGGCGTGGAACATTTCCGTTGCGGTGGTACGGGTGTTGTGGGCATCCTGCGCAACGGCGAGGGCCCCGTGGTTGCGTTCCGCGCAGACACCGACGGACTGCCCATCGAGGAAGCGACGGGTTTGGAGTACGCCAGTACGGACAAGGGCATGCTGGACGGCGCCGAAGTTCCGGTGATGCACGGTTGCGGCCACGACACCCATGTGGCGAGCCTGCTGGGAGCCACCGAAATCCTCGCCGGAAACCGGGACGCATGGGCGGGGACCCTGGTGCTGATCTTCCAGCCCGGCGAAGAGACTGCGGCAGGTGCTTTGGCCATGCTCGACGACGGTCTGTGGGACAAGGCTCCACGGCCGGAAGTAGTGTTCGGGCAGCACGTCATGCCCCGCCCGGTGGGTACCGTGTCCATCTCCAGCGGCCCGGTCGCGGCCATGGCGGATTCACTCAGGGTTACTGTCCACGGCCAGCAGTCCCACGGGTCGCAGCCGCAGGACTCGATCGATCCCATCGTCATGGCCGCGCACATGGTTACGCGGCTGCAGACTATCGTGTCCCGTGAGCTGGACCCGCGGAAGTCCGCCGTCGTGACCGTTGGAACATTCCACGCCGGACTCAAGGAAAACATCATCCCGGCCTCGGCCGAGTTCACGCTCAACATCCGTACCTTCGACGACGACGTTCGTGGCCAGGTCCTTGGCGCCGTTCGTCGCATCATCGAGGCCGAAGCCGCCGCCTCCGGTGCGCCTACCCCGCAGATTGAGGAGATGTACCGCTTCCCGCAGTGCTTCAACGACCCCGACGCCGTTCCTTACGTTCTCGAGGCACTGCGCGGTGCGCTGGGGGCGGAGTCCGTTGAGGTCACCCCGCCGATGATGGGGAGCGAAGATTTCGGTCACCTGGGTACCGCGATTGGCGTGCCGTCCGTGTTCTGGATGTTCGGCGGAACGCCCGCCTCCGCCTTTGACGGACCCGGCGCTGTCCCCGTCAACCACTCACCCTTCTTCGCCCCCGAGCTGGAAGGTTCCCTCGCCGGCGGAGTCTCGGCCGCCGTCGCCGTCCTCCTGTCCCGCCTGGGCAACTGATCTTGGAGGAATGTCCATGACTTCAGCATTGACCGAAACCCGCGCCACGGAAGCACCGCAGTCTGTTCCACATGAAGCGGGCGGCCCCCTGTCCGGCCGCCTCGTGGTGGATCTGAGTCGGGCCCTCGCGGGACCGCACGCCGCCATGATGATGGGTGACCTCGGTGCCAGGGTGATCAAGATCGAGAACCCTGGCACCGGGGACGACACCCGTGGTTGGGGCCCGCCCTTCGTTGGACCCGAAGACGATCCGCAGGCCACCTATTTCCTGTCCTGCAACCGCAACAAGGAATCCCTGGCGTTGGACCTCAAGAGCGCCGATGGCCGGACCACCCTGCGGCAACTCCTCGAGCGCGCCGACGTGGTGGTGGAAAACTTCCGCCCCGGTGTCCTGGAACGGCTCGGGTTCAGCACCGATGCCATGCACTCGATCAACCCCCGGCTGGTGATCCTGTCCATCACGGGCTTCGGCCACGACGGACCCGAATCCCACCGCAGCGGCTACGACCAGATCCTCCAGGGCGAGGCCGGGCTCATGTCGCTCACCGGCTCCGGACCCGAGGACCCCCAACGCGTCGGCGTACCCATCGCCGATCTCCTGTCCGGCATGTACGGCGCATACGGGGTGGTGGCCGCGCTGCTCGAACGCGAACGGACCGGTCAGGGCCAAGTGGTTCGGACGTCCTTGCTGGCGTCCCTCGTCGGGGTGCACGCCTTCCAGGGAACCAAAGTCACCGTGGCCGGGGAATCGCCTGAGGCCCAGGGAAACCACCACCCCTCCATCGCGCCCTACGGACTCTTCCGTTGCCGCAACGGGAGCGTGCAGATCAGCGTCGGTAGCGAAAAGCTCTGGGCAGCCTTCATGTCCACGTTTGGCCTTGATCCGGCAGCTGAGGGTCTTGCAAGCAACGCGGACCGGGTGCGTAACCGCTCGCGCGTTATCGACGTCGTGGAAGCGGCGTTCGCGGAGTACGACGCTGAGCCCCTCCTCGCGAAGCTCGCCGACGCGGGCATCCCCGCGGGCAAAGTCCGGTCTTTAAAGGAAGTCTACGAGTGGCCACAGCTCGCCTCACAGGGACTCCTGCTCGACGTCGAGCACCCGCTCCTGGGCCCGGTCACCTTGCCCGGCCCGCCGCTGCGCTTCTTCGACAACGTTGCCGGAGCCGAGTCCACCCGCCGCGTACACACGGCACCGCCGCTGCTCAACGAGCACGACGCAAGCATTCGTGAGTGGTTGTCCACAGGGGAGGAGGACTGAATGACCGCCATGGCCATGCGTCGCCGCCTCGGCGCCCGGGAACTGCTTGAGCACATGCTCGACGCCGGCACCTTCGTTTCGTGGGACAGTCCGGTGCGTGGGGTGGTGGGCCTTTCTGCCGCACCGGGATACGCAGCAGACCTGATAGCCGCAGCGGAGAAATCCGGCAGCGACGAGTCAGTCCTCACCGGCGAGGGCAGGATACGGAACCATCGCGTCGCCGTCGTGGTCTCCGATTTCGCTTTCCTGGCCGGCTCGATCGGGCGGGATGCGGCACGAAGGCTCGTTGCCGCCGTCGAACGCGCAACCCAACTCGGCCTGCCGCTCGTGGCCATGCCCGCTTCCGGCGGGACCCGCATGCAGGAAGGAACCAGCGCCTTCCTGGCCATGGTGGAAATCGTTGCCGCCGTCCAGGCCCACCGCGACGCCGGGCTTCCTTACCTCGTCTACCTGCGGCACCCGACCACAGGGGGAGTCATGGCATCCTGGGGCTCGCTGGGGCACGTGACCACGGCGGAACCGGGCGCCCTGCTGGGTTTCCTTGGCCCGCGCGTTTACGAGGCACTTCATGGCGAAGCTTTCCCGCCCGGTGTCCAGACCGCCGAGAATCTGTTCGATCACGGGCACGTGGATGCCGTGGTTCCTCCCGAGGGGCTCAGTGACTACTTTGCCCGCGTGCTGGATCTATTGCGGGCGCGGAGCAGTGGTTCATCAAGTGCTGCTGTTGCCGGACTTGGGCAAGCTGCCGGGCTTGGGCAAGCGGCCGCGCCCGAAACCCAACAAACCGGCGCGTGGGACGCAGTGCAGCGATCCCGCGATCCCTTGAGGCCCTCAACCGAGGAACTGCTCCGTGACGGTGCCGGCGACGTGGTTCTCCTGCGGGGTGCCGGCGACGGTGCCAAGGAGAACGGGATGCTCGTGGCCCTGGCCCGTTTCGGTAACACGTCCTGCGTGGTGGTCGGTCATCAGCGTCACGGTGCTTCGGGGAAATCCATGGGACCGGCCTCCCTAAGGGACGCCCGACGCGGAATCCGTCTTGCCAAAGACCTCAGGCTTCCCCTGGTGACCGTCATCGATACCCCCGGAGCAGCCCTATCCAAGGAAGCCGAAGAAGGCGGGCTCGCTGCGGAGATCGCCCGGGCGCTCTACGACCTCCTTGGATTGGGAACCCCCACTCTGTCCGTCTTACTCGGCCAGGGGACCGGCGGGGGAGCCTTGGCCCTGTTGCCCGCGGACCGTACCCTTGCCGCCCGGAACGCCTGGCTTGCTCCCTTGCCTCCCGAAGGCGCGTCCGTCATCGTCCACCGGACCACGTCGCACGCCCCGGCGCTCGCAGAAAGCCAAGGCATCACGGCCGCTGCGCTCGCGGGCAGGGGAGTGGTGGACGTGGTGTTGGAGGAACGCCCCGATGCCGCCCAGGAACCCGTGGACTTCTGCCGACGCATGGGTGAGGTGATCGGCGTCGAACTTCAAGCGCTGGCCGGTTCGGGAGCGCTGGCCGGTTCGGGATTCCCACGGCTGCAGGCCCGCCGCGCGCGGTACCGCGCCCTGGTCTCGTAGCCCCGTGCGTTGAGGGGCCTGCTCTGCGTTCTAACCCGTGGCTTTGGGACGCAGAGCGGGCCCCGCAACAGGAGGTTTGTCAGGCGCTTGCCACGTCCTGGACCTCACCAACGTGACCACGTTGCTTGAAAGGGCAAAGACAACGACGGCGACTACTGAACCAAGAAGCGTGTCGAAGATGCGTGCTTCCAGTGTTGGCCTTAATCGTCGAAATGGTTTACGGGTGCCGTGGTGGTGCCGTTGCGTTCGGCGATGATGCTCCCGGCGACGTCGTGGAGTTTTTGGTTCCGATTCTGGGATGCCTGGTGAAGGAACGCGAAAGCTTCTTCCTGGGTGCAGTTGTTCTCGGCCATGATGATCCCGGTCGATAGATCGATGACGGTGCGGCGGGCCATGGCGGCTTTGAGATCTTCGGTGAGCAAATCAGCTGTGGCGATCCGCAACGCCAGCCGCAACGCCTGACCGGCCATGTCCGCGAAGACCATGGCTTCGTTCACTACGTCCTTGGTGAAGGCCCCCGCTTCGGGGGCGAAGAAATTCAGGGCCGCTGAGGCGTCGTGGCCCAGCTCCAGTGGTGCCGCGAGGACACTACGCGCACCGGCCTCAGCGATAGTGCTGGTGTACTTGGGCCACGGATTATCGGCGCTGGTGTCAGCCACCACCACTGGCTGGCCGGTTTGGAGTGTTTCCAGGGCTGGGCCGTCGCCCAGGCCCTGTTCAATCCCATCCCAGAGGATCGCCTCGTCGCTGCTCCCGGCCAGGGTCACGGCCCGCTTCCGGCGCCATAGAGTGACTGCGCATTCGATCCTGATCTGCGTGGCGCGGCTTAAAGTCGCAGCCGCACAGCGCGTCATTCCGTCCAGAAAGGACTTGACGTCATCGGTACCAGCGATGAGTTGGTGAAGTCGCTGGAAGTTTTCGTGCTGCTCCTCAGTGTCCACATCCAGCATTGTAGAAGCGGGTATTAACCGGGGCAAGACGGATGAGGGGCCCTTTTTTGGTCCGGGATTTCGCTTCAGTTCGGGGCGCTGATTTCCTCGACGGCGGCCTCCAAAGCCAGCTTGTCGGAGGCGCTGAAAGGTGCCAATCCGTGGACATAGGCGTCCAGATCCAGCACATCGGCGTTGCCGCCCATGCTCCAGAACGAGACCCAGAGATCGTTGACCGTCGTGCTGGTGGTGTCCAGCACGGCAAGCGCGACCCGACGCGCTTCCTCCACAACGCCCATGCTAGGAACTGCTTCCCCGTCAAAGCAAGAGAAACCGCACTTCAACACCGCTTGCCAGCTCAAATGCGCGCTATTAAGAAGCGTCCTTGTCGGAATGCTCCGTCAGCGGCGTAAGGCGCTGGAACATCAAACGCGTGAATCTCTCATCCGATTGCTCCCATGTCTAACGCCGATAAGCGTCGTCCTGTCGTCGTGCCGGTGCGGAAGGTCCTGTCATGATGCTCGGTGTCGCTTCGTGCCATCGAGCAGGCAATCTGCGGAGAAGGCTGCCCCAACCAACGGTATCTGCCGAGTGGTGAATATCTACCATGTATATAGAGTCCACTACTAGTCGTCATGTGTGGAGCGGCCACGATCCCGGCCCCGGGAGCTTGTCAGTTGAGCTGCGGGCCCAAACACTTAGTCCTGGCTGCTGAAGGCGGCGTCGAAGCTGGTTTGGTCGTGCTGTTTCCCAGTGGCTGGCGGACGAGGAACATACCTCCAAGTCAGCGTTGCTCTTGCAGGGGGCCGAGCGGGTCCTGCAGCGACACGCGCGCCGGCGTGAGATCAGTGAGGGCCTGGATGTCGTCGTGGGCCATGACGCCGAGTTGCTGACCCGCCTTGAGGACGCGTGACCGTGTACCTCGACATTGAGGACGCCTTGCACGTAGCCAAACGCAACAAGCAGCCGGCACAAACAACTACCGGCTTTGTAAGCACTGCCGCCTGCTCAGCACCGCTCACTTTGGCCGTTGTATCAGCCATTCCATAATCGTCCGGGCCTCGGGCAGGATCTCGCGCGTTGCCTGCGTACTCATGTCGAACTGCCCGGTCCGCAGCCATCGCCACATGGTGGTGAGGTCCTTCCCGACGAACCGTTCAAACAACTTCTCCGGCATTGGCAACCCACGGGGCTTTCGTCCGGTCCGTTCCTGCCATAGAGTGCGGCACTCGTCTATTGACCGCACGTCCGACGCCAGTCCCAGCACCGCCCCGCTCCACCGTTCGGGGTCGGCGAACATCCGGGCGGCGATGGCACCCAGATCGTCAACGCACAGCCAGCCCAGCGGCCGGGTGGGGCCCATCAGCTTTGGCATCAGGTGCCAGGTGGAAAACTGTGGGTAGTAACCTTTGTCCGTCATCAGTTCCATGAACGCCATCGGCCGGAGCACGGTGAGTGGCAGTCCGAGTTCGCGAAAGCGCCGGGCGATGACCAGCTTTGAGTCCCAGGAGCCGACGCCTGTCGGCTGGTCGCTGACTCCTGCCGCCCCGTACACCACATGGCGTATGCCCGCTTCAGCTGCGGCCTCCGCCACGTTGCTACCTTGCCGGACTTCGGCGTCGATTCCACTGGTCATGGGATTCTGGACGTTGAAAAGCCCGTAGGCCCCTTCGAACGGTGTCCGAAGAGAGCCGGGATCCTCGGTGTTCGCCTGCTGGACCTCGGCGCCGAGCGCGCGCAGGGCCTGCGAAGCGTCGCTGGACGGATTTCGGGTCAGGGCGCGCACCTGCCACCCGTCTTTGAGGAGGTGACGGACCACGGCCGATCCCTGCCGGCCGGTCGCACCGACCACTGCCACCACACCCGGAGTGCCCCTGCCCGAGGAAAAAGCCATAGCTTAGTATCCCATTCGGGCCGAGGATTTGACCTGGCACGGAAGGAACAGCCCACGCCCCGTCCGGGCGGATGAGAGCGACGGTCACGTGAGCTTCATCCGCCGCCCCGGCGGCCGGAGCGGATGGCGCGGGTGGTCGCGACTGGACAAAAAAGAGAGTGCGGACAATGTCCACACCTTCCACCTCAGGCTGCGTCGTCAGCCACCGGACTGTGCCGAGTTCCGCATATTTCCGCCACTTCCCAGCAATGACGTGGCTGGGACTCGCGTTCGAGTCCCACCTCGGGCACGGCAAACCGGCTGTAATGTGAGCCACATGCGCAGGTATCTGGCTCGTATCGGCATCGCCCTGGTTATCGCCCTCACGTTCGTCGCCGCTGCTGCTCGAGGCGGTAGCCTTGCGATGGCAGCTCCAGAGGTGAGCGACTGGATTGGGGTTGGCGACTCCGCGTCCGCGGTTGCCTACGACCAGACGACACGGACACTTTTCGTGGGCGCAGACGGAGCCATCTCCGTTCTGAAGGACGGTGTCCCGATGAGCAAGATCGCCGTCGCTGCGAAGTCTATGGCCGTGAATCCGGTGACGCACACGGTGTACGCGCTCGAATCAACACGCAACGCCGTCGCGGTCATCGATGGAACAACCGTGACGGCCACTATTCCGATTCCTGAGGGGTCGCAGGATCTGGCACTGGACCCAGGCACCGGCAAGATCTACATCGCCAGCGGAATGGTGGGTGTGACTGTCATTGAGGGCGATAAGGTCACTGGCACGATCGCCTTGAAGGATGAGGGGTACGTGTGGTCGATCGCTGTGGACAGCTCCACGCACGCCGTGTACGCAGGCAACTATTCCAAGGCCACGGTTTCGGTCATTGTCGATGGTGCCGTCACGAAAACCATCCCGGCGGCAAGCGGTTGGTCTATTGCTGTCGATTCGGTAACCCATGACGTTTACGTTCCAGGCGAGTTCAACAAGAAAGTCCTAGTGATCAACGGCGGAGCGGTGGTGCGGGCGATTGATGTTCCCTTTCCACGGGATGTTGCGGTGGATTCATCAACCCACACCGCGTACGTGGCAAGTCCCGATCTCCACACGGTTTCCGTAATTCATGGCAGTGCGGTGTCCTCTCTAGTTTCGTTTCACAAACCCGGTCGACCCGTGGTGGACCCGGTATCACACTCTGTCTATGTCCCCTCGCCGGTCGGAGCAGTAGCGGTTATCCGGGACCCTTCCAACCGGGACTTCACCTCGGACGGTCGAATTGACGTTTTGGCCCGTGACGGCAATGGAGGGCTTTGGCTTTACCCCAGCAACGGTTCTGGCGGTTGGTTTGCCTCTGGACGCGTTGGCCAGGGCTGGAACTCCATGACAGCCATCATCGCCGGGGGTGACTTCAACACCGACGGTCGGGCCGACGTGTTGGCCTGCGACTCTGCCGGGTTGTTGTGGTTATACCCGGGGGATGGGGATGGCGGCTGGCTTCCACGTTTTCAAGTGGGGCAAGGCTGGCAGTCGATGACGGCCCTTGCCGGCGCGGGGGACTTCGACGGCGACGGCTTCCCCGACGTCCTTGCCCGGGACCCCGGCGGAGACCTCTGGTTGTATCCAGGCAACGGGACTGGGGGTTGGTTCCCCAGGAGCAAAGTCGGTCAGCAATGGAACGGCATGACGACGATCCTTGGAGCCGGTGACCTGAACGCGGACGAGGAGCCTGATGTCCTGGCCCGGGACTCGGCAGGTCTGCTGTGGGTATACCCCGGCGACGGTGCCGGCGGTTGGCTTCCCCGGTTCCAGTCAGGGCAGGGCTGGAACGTCATGAGCGCCATTATGGTCCCGGGGGACTTCACCGGGGATGGCCGGCCCGACCTGCTTGCACGGGACAGCACCGGCATACTTTGGCTCTATCCGGAAGCCGGCGACTACGGCTGGATGCCTAGAATCCAGGTCGGCCAAGGCTGGAACGTCATGAACGCCATCATTTAAGCCCCCTCGGGCACGTGTCGTCACTGGTCACCGTGAGAGTCGTTTATTTGCATGTTTTTGGAATAACATCCCGGACTTGACATGACGCGGAATGGGGCGAGCGGGGGAGTGCCCCGTACACGCGTGTCCCACTTCCAAGGACGTACGGCTGTGACACGCAAGCAGTCATAGGTGAGTGATGTGATCGGCTCCCAATATGCTCGGTTCATGATCGGGAGCGTTGATGAAGTGGTCGTTGACTGTCAGAACCCTGCCGCGCTTGCGCGGTTTTGGTCGTCGATTCTTGGTGGTACACCCGTACACCGAAGTGATGACTGGTCGTATATCGACCCGCCGGGCTGGACGCGGCTAGCCTTCCAACGGGTACCTGAGGTGAAGCAGCTCAAGAACCGGCTGCACATTGATGTCCTTGTGAAGGACGTGGCGCAAGCTTCCGATGAGGCTGCTGCCCTTGGCGCTGTCAGGGTTGGCGCGATTCATGTGGATGGTCCTGGGACCTTCCAGGTGCTCCTGGACCCAGAGGGCAACGAGTGGTGCGTGGTCCGCCCAAACACCTAGTACCCATTTGCGCCCCGCCTGTCGTGCGGGGGAATGGGGCGGCACCGACTAGGCGCTGACACACCTTCTTCATTCGTCGGTGGGGCCTGAGGTGGGGGCCGGGTTGGATTCAAGGGCCGGGCCGTGGGTTCGGGTGGCACGCGCGGTGGCCGCGCGGGCGACGTGGCTGCGTGCGTGCTCCACTGCCGGGGCCAGTTCGGTGAAGAGGTGTTTGTGGTGGCGCAGGGATTCCAGGACTCCTACCCGGGTGAGGAGGCGAAGGTGGCGGTCCTGGATGCCTTTGATGAGGACGGTGATCCCTCGCCGTTCAAGGGCATTAACGATCTCGGTGATGACCCTGGCACCGGTCGCGTCCAGGGTCTGTAGCTGTGACATGCGGATGATGACGACGTCGACGTTCTGGATCGCGCTGACCCGGTCCAGGACGCGTTCGGCGGCGGCAAAGAAGAGGGCTCCGTCGAGCCTGAAGATGGCGATATGCTCGTCCCCGTCGTGGACCGGGCCGGGGATTTCCTCCCGGTGGACGCCGCTGGAGCGAACCAAGGAGCGCAGGGCAAAGAAGGAAGCGACGGCGATGCCGATCTCCACGGCCTCGATCAGGTCAAAGGACACAGTAATGAGCGCGGTGACGAAAAACACGACCGTGTCCGCCCTGGTCGATCCGATCACGGCGCGCAGCGCGGCGGGCGAGACCATGCGGGTCGCGGTGACCATCAGCACCCCTGCAAGGGCGGCAAGCGGAATGCGGGAAACCGGGCCGGTGGCCAGGTACACCACGGCCAACAGGAGGAGGGCATGGGTGATGGCGGCCAGGCGTGTCCTGCCGCCCGAGCGGATGTTCACCGCGGTGCGGGCGATGGCTCCGGTGGCTGGCATGCCACCGAAGAAGCCGGACGCCACGGAGGCCAGGCCCTGGCCCAAAAGTTCACGGTCCGCGTCGTAGGGGCCCGTATCGGAGATCGAGGCGGCAACCCGCGCCGAGAGTAGAGACTCGATCGCCGCGAGGGCCGCAATCGTCGCCGCCGGTCTGGCCAAGGTTGCCAGTGTCGCCCAGTCCAAGGAAGGAATGACAGGGGAAGGCAGGCTCTGGGGCAGGATGCCGATCCTCGCCACCGGAAGATCCAGGACTTGCGCCGTGACACTGGCCACAATAATAGCGATAAGAGAGGCGGGAATCCGGGGATGGATCCGCGGTGCCGCAACCATGATCAGCACCACCACCGCAACTAGCGCGGCCGGAGCCAAGGCAGAGGCAGCAGAAACTGTTCCGAGGGCCTGGAAGGCCGAGACTGCGGCATTGCCGCTGGACCCGGAACCAGACCCGAACGCTGCGGGAACCTGCTGGAGAAAGATAATCGCGGCGATACCGACCGTGAACCCCTCAATCACCGGCCAAGGCAGCAACGTAACCACCCGGCCGAGCTTGAGCAGCCCCGCAGCAAGCACGATCACCCCGGCCATGACGGAGACCGCCGCCAAGGCGCCGAGCCCATGAGCGGCGATGACCGGGCCAAGGACCACGACCATGGCGCCCGTGGGTCCAGAGACTTGGATATTGGACCCTCCGAATAACGCCGCGATCACGCCCGCAACGACGGCGGTGATCAGGCCGCTCGCCGCGCCCGCGCCCGAGCTGACCCCGAATGCCAACGCCAACGGCAGGGCTACGATGCCCACGGTGACACCGGCAACCAGATCCCCCTTCCAGGTGCGCGGGAGTTCGGCATAGTCTTGCCGGCCAGGCAGCAATGCCAAGCCTGCGGCGAAAACCTTCACCGCGTGCTGGCTTCAGCAGCGGACCCGCGGGACACTTCCTGGGACGACTCGAGCTGATCCCGCGTCGTGCGCAGCATGTCGTTCAGCAAAAGCCTCGCCACCGAAAGCAGCTCGGCGACCTGCGGATACGCCAGCGAATAGAACATTTGCAACGCCCGGCGCTCACCTGTGACCAGATGATAGCGGCGCAACACCATCAAGTGCTGGGACAGGTGCGAGGCCTCCAGTCCTGTTGCAGCCAGCATCTCCGTCACCGACACCTCAGGGGCAGCCGACAACAACTCCAGCACCCGGATCCGGACCGGATGGGCCAGACCCTTGAACAGATTGGCCTTCACCTCATACAAGGGCGCCCGAAAATCCGAAAAGGTTTCCACCATTGACTCCTTGTTCGCCGCATCTGTATTTGACTATTTTATGGATCCATCATTCAGGATTGCAAGCGCGCGAATCGGATTATTGACGAGAACCTGGCATCAGGACCCGCGCAGGCTAGTCGCTCTCCGTAGTGTGTGCGGGTGGGATGACGATGGTGGGGCAGGGCAGATGAGTCAGGACGCCATGGACAGTCGAACCAAGCAACAGGCGGGAGAATCCTCCACGTCCGCGGCTTCCCACAACGAGCAGTCGTGCATTGGCAGCTGCGTCCACCAGGGCCCGCACTGGTTCCTTGTGAGGTTCCGAAACCCTGTTGATGGCCAGGTCGGGATAGGAGTTGCTCAGTCCGGCCCCCGTTTCAGATAGCACAATGCGCTCCTGTTCGCTGATCAACTGCCTGAGTTCCGCGGGCGCCAAACCGGCATCCGCGACCGGATCAGGTGCGTTGTAAGCATGGAGCACAGTGAGTTCCTGGCCTTCGCGATCCGCCTCTGCGGCAGCGAAGGCAACGGCCCTGAGGGAGTGTTCCGAACCGTCCACGCCAACCACGATTCCGTGCCTGTCCTCATAGTCGTTTGCAGTCCCGACGACGGCCACGGGCCCCGAGGAGGCGCCCGCTATCTGCAGAGCCCGGTCTGTCATGGAACCGCCAAGATGGGGGCTTCCCGAACCGATGACCATCAGGGAGGTCTTTCGGGCGTAATCACCAAGGGCCGCCGCCACACTTCCGGTGAGTAGTTCCGTGCTTGATTTGACGTCGAAACGCTGACCTATGCGGGCCGCCGCAGCCTGAAGCAGTTTTTCGCCGGTTTGAGCGAGGGACGCCCTCCAGGAGCCGGGTTCTACAAGCCAGCGATCATCCACGACATGAAGGATTACGAGAGGTGCATGCTGCTTTTCGGCGCGCCGGCCAGCCCAAACCAGTGCGGCCTCGCTTTGGGTAGAGTCCTTTACGCCGACGGCGATCGTGTGGTCATTGCTCATTGTTGTTGCCTGCTTTCGTCAAGTTGCAATCGACAGCCGTTCAGGCCATTTGCCTCGAGGATTCCAGAATCCGGAGGTGGCATGGAACCCTCGCAGGATCCGCGGCCAAAGGCAGCATGCCGGTCCTGGAGACCTCCTTGAGTTCCTCCAGTGCCTCGGTCGTTATGCCGGCAAGGCTAAGATCCACGGAGATATCGACGCCGGGCACGGCTGCGTTGACCCGGCGCACCACCGCGAAGATGACGGGGATGCTCTGGCTGGTGATATGTCCGCGGACAATGATGCCTGCAGCCGGATAATCTGGCTCCAACTTGACCACCATCTGCAGTTTTCCGGTTCGTTGGGCCTGCCCCCGGTGAGCGTCGGATGGGTAACCCTGATGGAATCCGCGGTCACTCTTACGTGGTTTGTCCTGTCGAATCGCCATGGTCAGCCTGCCCGCACTTCTCCGACCACGGGCCAGACGACGCGTGTCTGCCATTTGCCGGGGTCCGGTTCCCTTTCCGGGTCACTTAGGTAGAACTCCCACATCGTGTCCGAGGGCGTCATTCCTTCAGCACTCATCCGCTCGAGGATCAAGGCGTATGTCCTTTCCAGCGTGTCATAGGGACCCTTGTGGACGGCCTCGAAAGCGTCTGCCCCCGGCAGCAGGCCACTGATGACGTCCCCGGCAGCGGAGAAGTCCGGGGTCACGGGAAACCCTGCCTCAACATCCACTGTGTCGGTAGGCATGCCGTGGTACAGGGCAAAAGGAGGGCCTGTGGGGCTGGCGTGCTGGGCCTGGGCAGCGGCCATGACAGCACCGAAGGCACGGCCGAAGAACTCTGTCAGGTTGGCCATTGGCACGCGTTCGCGGAGCACCGCGGTGGGCTGCTCGGATGTCTTAATCATTCTCGGTTGCGGATCGATGGTGCTCATGTCTCCAGATTTCCCTGACGGTGCTGCAAACGACAGGGCCGAAGGACTCTAAAACCTAAGCAGTGGACGCCAGTCCTTGGGATGACCCGTCGAAAAAGGCCACGGCATCGGGAGGAAGATCCGGGGTCACAGCGCCCGGCCCAGGCTTCGAAGCAAAATTCGGGCGCCCACGGCCAGCAGGACCACTGCCAATGCAACCAGGACACCCACACTTGGCATGATGTCGGCCAACGTTCCATCATGCCTTTGGATGTCAGCGAGCGCCTCATAAGCCCAGCGATGCGGCGTTAAGCTGGATATCGTGTTTAGCGGTTCGGGGAAGAACTCGGGCGGCACCATGCACCCGCCCAACCCGGCCAGTACCAGGCCCGCACCGATACCCAGACCTGTCGCCGCGCCGTCGTGATCCAGCAGTGAACCGATCACCATCGCCGCTGCGGCGGCCACAGCGCTGAATGCCGCCAGCACGAGGGCAGTGAGCCATAGGTTGCCCCAATCGACGCCGAACAGGAGGGCTGTCCCGATAAGGATGTAGATGCCCTGGACGACAGCGATCCCGAACCTGCCCAGCGCCAGGCCCGAGACCGCTTGGCGGGCCGACAACGGTGCTGCCAACGTGCGTGAAACAACGCCCAACCGCCGCGCCTGGATAAGCGCGACAGCTCCCGTCAGGGAACTGAGGAAAATGAACAGCAGCAGCTGCTGGGTAGCACCGAGGTCAAATTGCCCGAGTCCCCGGAATTCCTGGGAAACGTCGCCGGTATCCACCAGATCGATGGTTGGGGCATGGACCTGCTCCTTTGACCGCTCCAGCGCGGCACGCGCTGCGTCGCCCGTCAGCCCTGCCTTCATCAAGGCTGACAGTTGGCTTTGCCTGGAACTGACGATTTGGACGGATGCCCTCACCTTTTGGAGGGCCGCTTGTCCGGAGGCTTGCGATGCGGTCAGTACCTCCATGTGTGCCTGGACACCGTCGTCGAATGCTTGTGCCGCTTGCTCGCTGATGAAGAGCCCGACGTCGGTCCTTCCTCTGCTGATTTCCTCGCGTATCGCTTGGGGAGAGCCCGAATAGACCTGCAAACGATCTGAGGTCAGCTGTTCAGCGAGGGCCTTTTCCAGGGTGGTTCCCGCTCCACCCGCTATTGCTACACGTGTCGATGCGGCGCTGGATCCGAACTGGGACCCCAACAACAGGATCAGGAGCAACGGGAAGATGAAGACAAAGAAGATGTTCGACCGATCCCTCAGGAAACGGCGAACTTCCAGGCCGGCTATGGCTGCAACGGGGCTCATGCCGCTGCCCCGCGGTCAGGCAGGAAACGGGAAGCCAGAGTGCAAACCACCGCGAATCCCCACATGACAGCCAGGGGTGCGCCGATTTCAGCTATGCCCCCACCACCTGCGGATATGCCCAGCCCCCGGATGAATGCACCCACCGGATTCAGGTCCATGATCGCGGCCATGAAGCCCGAGGACTGGATGGGGAAGAAGGCTCCACCGGCGATGCCCAGCACCATGGCAAGGATGGATTGGGCTACGTTCGCCTGTTCGGCCGTACGGACCAGCCGCGCAACGATGAACGTCAGGCTGGTAGCGGCTGCCGAAACCCCGGTTACCAGGAGCGCCACGATCAGTGGTGAACCGAAGTTCACGCCGAAGAGGAAACTGCCGCTGGTGAGCAAGACAGCGCTGGCCACCACACCAAGCAGAAACCCGACCACCGCCTTTGCCGTGACGACCGTCCATGACGGTGCGGTGGTTGACCTTATCCTTGCCAAAGTTCCCTGCTCCCTCTCGGTCAGGAGTCCCAGGACTCCAAAGCCCACAGTAAACAGAAGGAACAGCCCTGTTTGGCCGGCCACCAGGCTGGCACGCAATGAGAGCTGCTCCGCCGGGGCGAATCCTTCTGCCAAGGCGAGCTGCGGCGGTCCGGCCGCGGACGTCCTGCCTGTTTCGGCCGCCTGTTCAGGGGAAAGCCCGGCGATCCGGCCTGCGATCGCGGTAACGGAACCGGCACTGAACTGGTCCACTATGCCGGTGACCACTGAAATCAAGACGCTCGTCTCCAACGGGGAGCCATTGCCCTCGATGAGGCGGATGGTGGTTTCCTCACCTGACGTCACAGCCGTGGTGAAATCCTCCGGAATCATTATGCCCAGCGCGGCGCCGCCATTGCGCGTCTCCGGGCTGACTTCCTCGGCAGGCACACGGTGGATGGAAACGTCCATTGTCTCCAGGGAGTCGAGACTGTCCAGCAGAATGCTGCCGAGTTGTCCGTTGTCTTCGGACGCTGCAACGACCGTTGCGGGCTGTAGTTCAACGCTGTCGTTTCCCAGCCGGCCGAAGGTCAAACTAAGGACGCCCATGAGGGCCAAGGGAACCAGCAACGAGAAGATGAGCACGGTTTTGTCCCGGAGCCGCTGACGGAAGTCGTTTCCGACCATGGTCACGAGGGCTCTCACGATCAGTCCCTCAGGGCCTTGCCGGTCAAGTGAAGGAAGACAGACTCAAGGTCGGGGCGGGTTAATTCCACCGAGGTCACTGCCATGCCGGCGGTGGCGGCGTTCGTGATGATTGAGGCCAGGAGGGCGGGACCGTCCGTGACGGTGAGGGTCAGCCCTGAGAGTCCCCCTCCGCTGACCTGTTGGACGCCCGGCACGGTTCTTAGGGACTCTGCGGCTGCGACCATCCTTCCGGTGCCGATCAGGTTGATCCGGTCCACGCCTCCAGTCAGGGTGATGAGTTCATCCCTGGTTCCTTCTGCCTGGACCTTGCCTTGGTCCAGGATGGCAATCCGATCGCATAGCCGCTCAGCTTCCTCCATATAGTGCGTGGTGTAGAGGACTGCCGTTCCCTCCGTGGAGAGTTGCGCCACAGCTTCGAGGATCGAGTTCCGTGACTGCGGGTCCACACCCACGGTGGGTTCATCCAGGATCAACAAGAGGGGGCGGTGGAGCAGACCGACACCTATGTTCAGGCGTCGCTTCATTCCGCCGGAGTATTTCTTGGTCTGTTCGCGTGCCCGCTCGCCCAATCCAAGGAGGTCCAGGACTAGGGCCACCCTTGACTTCAGGTCTTTGCGGCGGAGGCCTTGTAGCCGTCCGAAGAAGTTCAGGTTCTCCTCAGCCGTCAGGTCCGGGTAGATTGCGAGCTCCTGGGGCACAAGCCCTATATGCCGTTTGGCTCCTAGGCTGGACGGGCCCATCCGGATGTCGGTCACGTCTACTGAGCCGGAGTCGGGGGGAAACAGCCCGGCCACCATGGAAATGATGGTCGTCTTGCCCGCGCCATTGGGGCCCAGTAGCCCGTATGTTTCGCCGGGCCGGATCTGGAAAGAGACGTCGTCGACGGCGGTCAGGTCACCGAACCGCTTGACGAGGTTGCGCGCCGTAAGAGCCGTTCCAGTGAGAGGGGGTGCGGGTTCCCGCTCCATTGATCCCGGCCGGACTTATTCCAAGCCGGCGCGGGTAGCGTCGTCGAGCCGGGTTTGCAGCGACATGGGAGCCGAGAGATCAAACCGCCTGCCGGTGATGGACTGGGGAACTACCCGGTAGAGGAAGTCCTGGCCTACTCCTTGCCATGGGAAGAGAGAACGCCTGACTTCGTCCAAGGCGGGACCGCCCGACCCTGCCTCCCCGGCAACTCCTTTCACTACGACGCTCCAGGCCATGCCGAACTCGGCGCTTACCGAGTCGGCTTCAAGCGCGACGACGGCGTCGTCTTCCATGGCCTGCTGCTTGGTCCCCATTCCGGTCCGAAAGACGATTGTCCGGTTGTCCACGGCGAAATTCACCGGAAAGATGTCAGGGTGGCCATCCACGATCACGGAGAGACGCCCAACATTCGTTTCACCTAGAAGCCTCCAGCAATCATCGGCTTCGAGTACTTCTGCCTCAGGCACTATGTTCTTGTCGGTCATGCGGCGATCCTACGGCGGCACGGTTGCGCCCAACAGGGCCCAAAGTCCTGCCGCGCGGTCCGTCCTGTCCCACCCCCCCGCATACCGTTTTGCCGGCCAAGTCCAGGAACGGCACCAAGGAGAAGGAGCAGCAGTCCCAGTTCTGCGAGGCCTGCACCGAAGTAGACGGCTTGCAACGCGCTGAACGGTATCAGGGACATCTGCACGAAGATCCATACCAGGATGGAGTAGGCAGCGATGGTGGTTGCCGGACTGGCCAAGGAACTGCGCCTGAGGAGCAGGACGAAGGCAGCCGTATGGAGGCCGCCCACGACGCATGCGAGCAGGATTCCGGGAACCAGGTATGTGCTGAAGGGAGAGCCCTCCAGGTACTCAGCCGGCAGTTGTATCTCGGCGGGCAGACCGAGGCGTTCCGGACCCAGCCAGGATCCAAGCGCCAGGGCCGCACCACCGGCAATGGATGTCATGGCTACAAAGCCAAGAACGATCAGAAGCAGCACAATGGTCATTTCTTCCTCCTAAATGATGTTGCCACGAAAGTGCTTGTCCAATGCCACAACCAGGGACGCCAGGAGGGCGACTCCGAGAATGCGCAGCCACGCTTCCCATGACAGGGGAGCAGAGTGGAACACGTCGTTCATGGACGGCAGGTAGGTAAGTGCCGCTTGTCCTGCTGCTTGGATGACAACACCCACAACAAGCCAGTGGTTGCTGAAAAGGGGCAGCTTCCACACGGAGCGCGTCAGTGACCTGCAGCTGCACAAGTAGAAGAGTTCCACCATGACAAAGAGATTGACGGCTGACGTGCGCGCCTCATCGAGCGTGGATCCATGGGTTGTCTCGAATTCGAAGATCCACCAGGTACCACCCACGAGGAGGACGGAAACAAGCAGGATGCGGAGCATCAGGGTCCAGGTCAGCAGGGACTGGCCCGGATCCCGCGGAGGCCTGGACATGAGACCGGGTTCCTTCGGTTCGAAGGCGAGCATGAGCCCAAGGGCAACAGCCGTCGTCATGTTGATCCACAAAATCTGCGTCGGCAGGATTGGGAGCGTCGAGCCCAGGACAATGGCCACCAGGATGACCAGGCCTTCTCCCATATTGGTCGGGAGGGTCCAGGTGATGAACTTAACCAGATTGTCGAAGACATTCCGGCCTTCCTCGACTGCGGCTTCGATGGTCGCGAAATTGTCATCGGTCAGCACAATGTCAGATGCCTCCTTGGCGACTTCCGTTCCTGACCGGCCCATAGCGATCCCGACGTTGGCCTGCCGAAGTGCGGGCGCGTCGTTAACGCCGTCTCCTGTCATGGCGACGACGTGCCCCTTGTTTTGCAGCGCATCGATAAGGCGCAGTTTCAGTTCCGGCGATACCCTTGCGAATACTGACGCCTTGTCCGCCGCGGCCGCCAGTTCTTCCTCGCCCATGCCTTCAAGGTCGGTGCCCGCAAGGGCTCTTTTAGGGGTTGTTACGCTGTCAAGACCAACGGCTTCGGCGATAGCGATGGCGGTTCCAAGGTGGTCGCCCGTGATCATCTTCACGGCAATGCCGGCGTCCCGGCAGGAGCGCACAGCACCTGCGGCTGCAGCCCGCGGAGGATCGTACATCGCCTGAAACCCCGTAAACACGAGTCCTTCAAGCGGTGTCGTGGCGTCGATTTCCGGTGCTCCGGGCAGGCGCTTCATGGCTGTTGCCAGTATCCGGAGGCCACGTCCGGCAAGTTCCTCAGCGGCCTCGCTGATGGTCCGCCCGTCGAGCGGCATGGAGCTGCCGTCGCTGCCCATGTGGCTGGAAGAAAGTTCCAAAACACGTTCAAGGCTTCCTTTGACCAGAAGCAGGCTGCCCGTTTCCGAGGCAGCGTCCTTATGGAAACTTGCCATGTATTGGCGTTCGTGCGTGAACGGGAGGGTGCCCTGCCTGGGATTGCAGGAAATGAAGCGCTGGATATCCACCCCGCCCTTGCCCGAAACCACGATCATGGCCGCTTCTGTAGGGTCACCCCGCACATGCCACTGCCCATCTTCCTGGAAGACTGCGGAATCGTTGCAGACAGCACCGGCCACAAGGCACCAACGTAGCGCAGCGTCACCGGCGGCCGCAGGAACTGCAGGTTGCACCGGGGAAGGAGCCGCGATGGCTCCCGCAGGACCATATCCGGTTCCTGTGACCTCATAGTGGCAGGAGGGCGTCCTTAGCGCGGTCACTGTCATCTGGTTCTCAGTAAACGTGCCGGTTTTGTCCGAGCAGATAACTGTGGTGCTCCCCAAGGTCTCCACCACAGGAAGCCGACGGACCACTGCACGTCGGCGGGCCATCCTTCTCACTCCAATGGCCAGCGTCACGGAGACGGCAGCTGGCAGTCCCTCGGGTATGGCGCCGACCGCCAAGGCGACAGCGGCGGTAAACATTCCGGCGGGATGTTGGCCCCGGACCACGCCAATGATGAAGGCAAGCGCAGCCAACGCGAGGATTGCCACAGTGAGTCTCATGCTGAATGAGGCCAGTTTGTTGGTAAGGGGAGTGGGTGCCGGAGTGACCGCCCCCATGAGCCGCTGGATCGCCCCGAGTTCCGTCTCGCCGGCAATGGCGACGACGATTCCGGAGCCGTTGCCGGTGGTGACCAGGGTACCTCCATAGAGCATGTTGCGGCGGTCGGCCACGGGTGTGGTGAGCGGTAGGACGACCTCGTCTTTGCTCACTGCCTCGGATTCCCCCGTCAGGGCGGACTCGTCAACGCGTAGACCGGAAGCACGTACCAGCCGGATGTCCGCGGGAACCTTGTCGCCTGCTTCCAGCAATACGAGGTCTCCCGGCACCAAATACTCGGAGGCTACCTCCATGCGTTGGCCCCCTCTGACCACGACGCTGCGCGTAGCCACAAGAGAGCGCAATGCCTCCAACGCCGCCTCTGCACGGACTTCCTGGATGAGTCCGATCACGACGTTGACGATCACAACTCCAAGAATGACGCTGGTGTCCACAAACTCACCGAGAACCAGGGTCACGATGGCCGCAGCAATCAGCACATAGACCAAGGGATTGTTGAACTGACGGCCCGTGGCGCGCAGAATCCCGCTTCGGGCACTGCGCGGGAGCACGTTCAGTCCGTAGGCTTGCCTCCGACCCGCAATTTCATCAACCTTGAGGCCGCGAAACGCGTCGGCTTCCAGGAGCAGCACTACCTCATGGGCGCGCAGGCTGTGGTGGGCTGTCTGGATGCCGTTCTTCATCGGGGCGCATCCTTTGGACTAGCCGGCCAAGAGCGCATCGAGGGTAACGAAACCAAATCCGGCGGACCGTGTCCCTTCAATGACTAACGGCAAAGCGTCTGCATCCAGGGTGCTGCCGTCGTCGGGATTCGAACCAATATGCATGAGGACGATGCCGCCCGGCTGCAAACCCCCCAAGACCCGTTGGAGTACGGATTCACGGGTCATGCCGCCGCTGGTTCCCTGCCATCCGAGGGTGTCCACGCTCCAACGCACGGGCACATAGCCGAGGCCGTTGACTGTGTTGATGGTCCGGGCGTCCCTGTCTCCGAAAGGGAACCGGAAGAAGGGCCGGGGTGAACCACCTGCAGCAACGATGGCCGATTCGGCGCGTCCGATTTCGTCGGCGATTATCGGGTCCGTGAGCTGGGTGAAAGCCGGGTGGGTCATCGAATGGTTGCCCAGGCGATGCCCGGATGCCACTATCCGGGCCACGCCGTCCGGATTGGCCGCTGCCCAGGTTCCTGTCAGGAAGAACGTCGCCCGGACGTTCTCCCGCTCGAGCGTGGACAGAATGCTCTGAAGTCCTGCCGCATTGGCACCGCCGTCGAAGGTCAAGGCGATCTGTTTTCCTGCTCCTGGAATCGACGTGATGTCCTGTCCAAGGAGGGGCTCTGGAAAGGGGAGGGCAGGCGGCGCGGCCGTCGTGGTTCCGGGAACGGTGGGTGACGGTTCCGGTGGGGGAACCAGAGATGGCTCCGTGGTTGGTGTCGTGGTTGGTGTCGCGTCGGGGGTAGGAGGCGTAGGACTGGCTGGGGTACTTGCCGCATCTGGCTCGGGCGATGCAGTCTGCGTCACGGCGCCCGGAGATCCGTTTGGCCTCAAGCTGATCATCAGCGTCAGGCCGGCCGCAATAACCGCCAGGGCAACCAAAAGCACGACGGCGACCATCCGCCGTCGAGCCTTACGCCTGGGCGGCAGGCCGTTCCCGGTCACGGGTGGCCGTCCTGTTGGTTTGGATCCGGAGCCCGGGCCACGTACGGCTCATCAGGTCCCTGGTCAAGCCGGAATGGAGGGTACTCGTCACGCATGAGCGCGCCGTAGGCAATGACGCGGAACACCCATCTGTTCAGGCCCATGATGAAAGCAAAAAGAGGTTGGGGATACCTGCCGGTGAACAGCAGCATCACCAGGGCAATAAGCACCAGCAGGGCAAGCAGCGACAATCCTCCGCCGCGGTCGCCCACCACACCGGCGGGTCCGTCCTGCGAGCGCCACGACCACGTCGCCGTGCCAGTCATGGCTCCGACAATGAGCAAGTGCGGGATGAGCAGGAACCAGGACTTGATAAGGACAAGTCCACGGGAAAGACGCTGCGGATAGTCGATGTCCAGGTCAGCAGGGTAGTTGGCAGGTGCAAGTGTGAACGGTGGGTATTGATCCGTTCCGCCTGCAGCGTAGGCGTAGAAAGCCACACGCCAGGTCCACCGCAGGACGCCCACGTTGAAGTGGAAGAGTGACTGCGGGTACCGGCCCGTGAACAGAATGGCAAACCACGCGATAACGGTGGTCACCGCGAATGCAAACCAAAGGAAGAACAGCACGAAGAAATGCGGAATCGCAAGGAACCATTTGACCAGCCATATCCAACGTGCCAAGGCCGGATCCACATGGCCTCCCAAGCGAACCGGATAGACAATGGTCCCTGCGGCTCCCGGTTGTTGCCCGGCGACGAAGGGTGCCTGCTGGGGCACTGGCGATGTGGCGCGGCCGTGCCTGCCGAGGCCTACGGCGCCTGCTACCAACAACGGCACGCCCAGGACGAGGGCCAGAGTCCCGGCGAGCAGCAGGCCCGTTGCCGCAGGCTTAATGAGCTCTGATCGGAAGCCTGCCTGGAGATCGGCGGAAACACCCTCACTTGCATCGGCATTCATGACGACCACAGTCCAGCTGCCTGCGGATATGTTCCATGTGAGTTCCTGTTGTCCCGGACCGGAAGTTGAGGCGGCCCACATGGGTTGACTATCGGGTGAGGCCGGAGTTGACGACCCCGGGATGTCCCGGTAGACGGGGCGCAAGGGCTGGAACTTCACTTCCTGCAGCTCCGTATAGTGGACTCCCTTCAGATAGGTATCAACATCGGATTGTGGCGCGATGCCGATGAAAACCCGGCCGTCAGGTTCGGCCGGCGTTGCCCTGAGCCTCAGTGTGCCAACGTCGAAGGGGAGCCTTTCAGGGGTTCCTTCGCCGATGGCATCCAGGTGTGGAGAGACCAACGCGTACGATGCCACGGTGTAGCGTTCCGTGCGCGAGGTGAAGTAGCCCTCATCGCCTTGGCCCGAGGCCAATAAGGCAGCCGCTGCCCCTCCAGTGGTGACGACGAGTCCCAAGAGTGACAAAACGATGCCGACGACGAGCATTGCGATTGAGGCTGGTTTCGTCATCGCTACAGTTCTTTCCTTTTGAAAGCCAGCGTGGCCAAGGCGACAGCGGCCGCTATGCCAGCGAGCCCGGTGATCACAGGCCAGACCGGCGAAGGATGTGCTTGATCCGCCGTTATGGCGGCTGCCAGACCGGGGACCCCTGCCGGAGAATAGCTCGCCAACGGGTCCCATGCTCCGCCCACTGCGAGGAGGGCATACAGGCCAAGTCCGGCCCCGGCGGCCCCTGCCGGGGCCGGAATCAAGACCGAAAAGAGTTCCATAAAGGCGAGGATCACCAGTGTGAAGAGGAGGAGCAGGAGCGCCGGGCCCCAGAGCCGGCCGGCGGGTGCGTCGCCAAACACCAATTGGGTGACCAGCCACGTTGCCAAGGTGCCCAGGCCAAACGCGATGGCGAGGAAGAGCCCATGAACGGCTGCCTTGGCAGTGATGAACGTGCTTCTGCGCACAGGCTTGGTGAGGACGAAAGCGGCGGTGCCTTCGCGGACCTCGGTGGAGACCATTCCGCCGTACATGATGATGACGGCGAACAGGATGATCTGGGACAGGTTCTTGACCCATTGCCCGTAAGCGTCGGCAAACGTTGCCGGGGGAAGCGTGATCGACCCCGGGGTCCCGGCCGTAAGTGATCCCAGGAGCTCAGGAGTGATCCGGGCCAGGGGCGGGCCGGTGACGGCAAAGAAGATCACCATCGCGGGAAGCACCCATATACGCCACGTGTGTACTATCTCCTGGGCTTCCTTCCGGGCGAGGACTGGGAAGCTGTTCATGGCACCGGTTCTCCAACGAGTTCGAGGAAAATGTCTTCCAGGCTGATCTCGGCGCTTTCCAGACGCACCAAGCCGGTACCTTGCTCACTGACCAGAGCGGGGATCTCGTGCTGGGCTGCAGCCACATCCGATACGCGCGCGAGGATTTCCCCCCGCGGACCGGGGCGCACCGATATGGTCCACTTCCTTCCGGCGATTGCTTGGGCGAGCCTCTCGGCTCCGGTATTGACCTCCACTGCGATTGTCTGTTGTCCATGCCTGGACCGAAGCTCGTCCATTGAGGATTGGGAGAGGACCTTGCCCTTGTCGAGGATGGCCACTGAGTCGCAAACACGCTCCACATCGCTGAGGATATGGGTTGAGAAGAACACCGTTGTCTGCCCCCGCAGCCCGCCGATGAATTCCAGGAGTTCCCTTCGTCCGCCGGGGTCCAGCGCGCTGGTGGGTTCGTCCAGCAAAAGTAGCCTGGGGGCGTTTATCAAGGCCTGCGCCACACCCAGACGCTGACGCATTCCCCGTGAGTACTTCCCGATTGCCTGGTTGTTTCCCTTCAACCTCATAAAGCCCAACAGCTCCTGGACCCGATCGGCAAGAAGTTTGCCCTTGAGCCCGCACAGCCGGCCGGCGAGCTCAAGGGTTTGGGAAGCTGTCATCCAGTCGTAGAAGGCCGGAACGTCAGGGAGGTAGCCAACTTCGCGACGGACCTGGGGCGCTTCGGCGCCGACGTCCATGCCGAGTATCCGAAGTCCGCCGGATGTAGCACGGGAGAGGCCCGTCATGATGCGGAGCAGTGTGGTCTTTCCTGCGCCGTTGGGGCCAAGGAAACCGAAGATCGAGCCTTCAGGGACGCTCAGGTTGACCGCGTCGAGGGCAATTTTGCGTCCGAAGGCTTTGCTCAGGCCCGAGCACTCAATCACCGCACGTGGGCTTGCCGGTTCAGGAGCCGCAGGCCTTTGGGCTGGAAGCCGCGTTTTCTGGTCCGGTTCCATGTCAGGTGGCGGGTTCGCGTGAATGGACGACGACGACGGGACAGTGGGCGTGTGCGACGACTGCGGAACTCACTGAACCAAGAAGGAGGCCACCAAAGCCACCGTGTCCACGGCGGCCGACGACAACGAGCGCTGCATGCTTGCTGCCTTCCACCAAGGCGGCCCGGGCCGAGCTTTGAACTAGCCGTGTACTGACGTTCTTTGGCAAGTCCGCCCCGAAAGCCTCCTTGAGGGCATCCGCCACGTGTTGCTCGGCATCATGGGCAAAGCCGTCTATGCCCATGGCCAAATAGCCTTCGTATCCCAACGGAAGCTCCCAGCAGCCCCATGCCTCCAGAGGGGCATTGAGTGCCAGGGCCAGATGCTGGCCCTGGCGCAAGGCTTCTACCGACGCTTTGGAACCATCGACACCGACGATGATCTTGCTGGGGTCCAAACGACCGGCCATCAGGCGCTCCTTCTGGTTGCATGGGATTTCATCTGTGCAAGAAGCTCCCCGCCCCAAGTCCGTGCGCGCTCAGTCTCGCCGGCCAAAAGGGGGCCTTCCGTCCCTTTGACGTAGAAGGGCGTGGGCTGGCTGACCAGCGTTGCGCCGGCCTTTTTCAGTTGCTGGGAGATCTTTTTGGCTGCATCGCCGTGGATGAACAACTTGACTCTGGTGTCGAAGGAAGCTGCGAGAATCCCGGAAAGTCCCTGGGTCCCAAGAGCGGCCAAAACTTCCAGGGTCTTGGGCGTTGGCCGCCAGCCGTTGATGGGGCTCCCCACGACCAACAGGTCGCCAACCGAAACGTCCCCGCGGCCGAACTTTCCGACCGGCATTGTCCTTGCGTTGGTCGTTCCCAGACCGGCCGCCACGGCCTCCGCGATGGCCTTCGTATTCCCATAAGCGGAGTCGTAGACAACGACTGCTTTCATGGTGTTTCCCTGTCTCTTCCCTGGTGGAGCCTCGTGGCCGCGGTTTTCCTGCGGGCGGGACGGGCATCCATGAAGAGCGTTGCCCAGTAGGTGCCACCGCCCATCACCATGAAGCCGGTTATTCCGAGCACTGGTTCACCCAGCGCGACGCCGGCCAGCAGCAAGGCCAGTCCTGAGAGACCGACAAGGGCTCCCCGAATGGCGTACTTCCAACGGATTCGTCCCAGATCTTCCATGCTCATGAGGGTGGCCAGCCTGGGGTCGTCTTCTTCGAGTCCCCGCGCGATCTTGTCCAATTCCAGCTTCTCGAAGTTGGATAGTTCCATGGTTTTGCCTCCTGCTCTCTTTTCCAGCATGGGCGGCTGCCAGCATGCGAAACAGGGCCAAAAGTCACAACGGGCCCGGGGGACCAAAGACCCTCCCCATCCTGCGCCCGTGCGTCCAGAATCAAGGCATGTATTCAGCACATGAGGCTTCGTTGAACAGCGCCCACATCATGTGGTTTGAAGATTCAGGCATCCAGGACATCCCCTTCGTGGGCGGTAAGAATGCCTCACTGGGTGAGTTGACGAGGTCTCTTCGGTCCGCGGGAGTGAAGGTACCTGATGGATTTGCCACCACTGCTGACGCCTACCGCCATTTCCTTTCCGCGAACGGCCTGGAATCGGTGATCAGTGATTCGTTGGACCGTTACCGTTCCGGAGGCTCATCCTTGCGGCAGGCCGGGAGCATCATCAGGGAAGCATTCCTATCGGCCGAATTCCCGCCGGACGTCGCCCGCAGCGTTCAGCAGAGTTACGGCATGCTGTGCGAACGCGCAGGCCAGGAACAGCTTGCGGTGGCTGTTCGGAGCAGTGCGACGGCAGAGGATTTGCCGGACGCGAGCTTTGCCGGCCAGCAGGAAACATATCTCAACGTTTCCGGCGAGCGTGGCGTCCTGGAGGCCTGCAGGCAGTGCTACGCATCCCTGTTCACTGACCGGGCCATCAGCTACAGGGAGATCAAGGGCTTTGGGCACTTGGACGTGGCGCTGTCAGTAGGCGTACAGCGAATGGTCCGCTCCGACGTCGGGGCCTCCGGTGTCATGTTCTCTATTGACACTGAGTCCGGTTTTCCGCGGAGCGTCGTCATCAGCGCGGCCTGGGGTCTGGGGGAGACGGTTGTTCAAGGAACCATCAACCCTGACAAGTATCAGGTCTTCAAGCCGCTCCTGGGCGATCCGTCGCTGGTACCGGTGATCCAACGCGATATTGGAGCCAAGGAACGGAAGATGGTCTACGGGCAGGGTGGTAGTGCCCGGACCCGGCTCGTAGCCACGAGCGAGCAGGAACAGCGCTCGTTGGTCCTGACGGATTCGGAGATACTCCAGCTGGCACGGTGGGGCGCTGCTGTGGAAGAGCACTACGGCCGTCCCATGGATATGGAGTGGGCAAAGGACGGCGTCACGGGAGAGCTGTTCATGGTCCAGGCGCGTCCGGAAACTGTCCAAGCCCAACGGTCTGCCTCCAGTTTCCGCATGCACCACCTTCGGCGCCCTGGGAGGCTCCTGGCAACCGGTGCGGCGGTGGGCGAGTCGATCACCCAGGGCCCCGTCTGTGTCATCCGGGATGCGGGGGATATCGAATCGTTCGTGGATGGCTCCATTCTGGTTACGCAGATGACGGACCCCGATTGGGTCCCCGTCATGAAGCGTGCTGCGGGCATTGTCACGGATCATGGTGGCCCCACCAGCCACGCTGCCATCGTCAGCAGGGAACTCGGGGTCCCGGCAATTGTTGGAACAGGAAACGCCACGGGAGTCCTCAAGCCCGGCTCAGAAGTGACGGTCTCATGCGCTGAAGGTGAGCAAGGCAGGGTTTATGAGGGCTTGCTGGAGTTCGACGTCGAAGAAGTGGACTTGGGAACGCTTCCGGCCACCCGGACTGACGTGATGATCAATGTTGCCAGCCCTTCTGCCGCGTTTCGCTGGTGGCGGCTGCCGGTAGCTGGGGTGGGCTTGGCCAGGATGGAATTCATCATCAACAATCTGATCCGCGTTCATCCCATGGCCTTGGTGCACCCGGAGCGGATCACTGATGCGGATACAGCCGCGTCGATCCGTGAGCTGACCGCCAATTACGAAAGTCCCGAGGAGTATTTCGTTTCGGTCCTGGCCACAGGAATTGCGAAGATCGCGGCTCCGTTCCATCCCAAGCCCGTGGTTGTACGGCTCAGCGATTTCAAGAGCAATGAATACGCGCACCTGATGGGAGGCCAATACTTCGAGCGCCCCGAAGAAAACCCCATGCTGGGCTTCCGGGGCGCCTCCAGGTATTACAGCAATGAGTATAAGGAGGGTTTCGAGCTGGAGTGCAGGGCCTTGAAGCGCGTCCGGGACGTTATTGGCTTCACCAACATCATTGTCATGGTCCCGTTTTGCCGAACGATTCACGAGGCGGAGACGGTCATGGATGTCATGGCGGACAACGGTCTGGTGCGAGGCAGCAATGGGCTCAGGATCTACATGATGTGCGAGGTGCCTTCGAACGTCGTGCTGGCAGAACAATTCGCGCAGATGTTCGATGGCTTTTCAGTGGGATCCAACGACCTCACCCAATTGGTTCTGGGCGTCGATCGGGATTCGGAAATGTTGGCCGGGCTTTTCGATGAACGGGATCCCGCCGTGACCACAATGATTTCCCAAGTCATCAAGGCAGCACATCGTGCGGGAATCAAGATCGGATTGTGCGGTCAAGGGCCAAGCAACCACCCCGATTTCGCCGGGTTCCTGGTCCACGAGGGTATCGACTCGATCTCATTGAACCCGGACACCTTCCTCCGCACCTTGCCGATGATCGCAGCGGCCGAACAGCGGCCGGCCGAGGACAGCGTCACATGAAGGGATCACCCACCGCTGCAGCGGCCAGGCCCCCTTATGATGCCGTCATTCTTGACTTGGACGGGGTGGTGACCACCACTGCGACTGTTCATCAAGCGGCTTGGAAGGACGCCTATGAGGCGATCATTCGTGATCCCCGCTTTCCGCCGGACGCCGACCGCCGCGCCTTTAAACCGGGCGACTACTTCGGATTGCTGGACGGAAAGCCCCGCGAACAAGGTTTGATGGATCTCATGGCGTCCCGGGGTGTTCGAATACCGGCGGGACTACCAAGCGACCCCACAGGGGAGTGGACCGCTTTCGGTTTGGGGGCGTTGAAAAACAAGGCCTACTTGGCGCGTCTACGGACTGACGGTGTCAAAACCTACCCCGGAACAGTCCAGTTCCTGGCGGGTTTGAAGGCATCGGGGGTGCCAACGGCTGTGGTGACCTCAAGTCGCAATGCCACTGCCGTCCTGGCTGCGGCCGGCATGGAAGATACCTTCGCCGTAGTCCTTGACGGGACGACAGCCACCGCGATGGGCCTTCCCGGCAAGCCTTCGCCCGAGGTCTTCCTTGAAGCCGCCCACCGATTGAACGTCCCGCCAACGCGTGCAGTGGTCATAGAAGACTCTGTTGCGGGGGTGGAGTCCGCCCATCGGGGCGGGTTCGGGCTGGTGGTGGGGATTGATCGCAGGGGAATCCGGAACCAACTCGAAGCCGCTGGCGCGAGCGTAGTGCTCAACGACGTCAGTGAACTTGACCTTGGGCTGGTCATGGGTGAGCCGTGGCAGCTGATCTTCGAGGGCACCGATCCGGACCACGAGGGGCATCGCGAGGCACTGACAACACTCGGGAACGGCTACATGGGCGTCCGCGGCGCCGTGATGGAATCCAACCGGACCACGCGGTATGCCGGGATGTATCTTGCCGGGGTGTTCAATCGTGTCCCGTCCGGAGTCGGTCAGGAGACCGTCTTCGAGGAACACATGGTGAACGGGCCCGATTGCCTCCCGATGGATTTGCGGCTGGAAGGCGGTTCCTGGTGGTCTCGTGACGGGCTGCGGGTGATCCATGAGCGACGAACACTTCAGATGGACAAGGCAGTCCTCGCGCGGCGTCTCGTCCTGGAGTCACCCGACGGACGGCGCCTGGAAGTCAGCGAGGCGCGACTCGTCTCCATGGCCGATCCCCACCTGATGGCCCTCAAGACCCGCATAACGCCACTGGGTTGGAGTGGATTGATTGGAATCCGGGTGGGTGTCGATGTGGGCGTACGCAACGCAAACCTTCCCGAACCACCCTTGACGGGCCGGAAACACTTGACTGACCGGACAACCTTTGACGGAGCGGGCGCCGATCAAGCGAACACCCTGATGGTGGAAGCGGAAACCAGCCAAAGCCAGATTCGGATCGGCGTGGGTCTTCGCGCTGATGTCGGCGGCATCGAGGGGATTCCGGGGAGCAAGGGGGCTTTCCACTTCCGGACTTTCGAAAGCCATTGTTCCGACGGTGCAGCAGTGACGGTGACGAGGATCGTGGCCGTAGTGACTTCCCGGGATAGGCCTATTTCCTCGGCTGGCACGGCGGCCGCCGCGTGCCTTGTAAGGGCCGGCACTGATTTCGACAAGCTCCTGCGGGCCCATGAGGCGGCGTGGCAGCGGACGATCCGCCCGTTCAAGGTGGAATTGGATGCTCCGGCACAGGTAAAGCTGGTCCTGAATCTCCACCTGTTCCACTTGCTGCAAACGCTGACGCGGCATACAAGCGAACTTGATGTTGGCGTGCCTGCACGGGGGTTGCATGGTGAAGGGTACCGGGGCCACGTCTTCTGGGACGAGCTGTTCGTCCTTCCCGTTCTCACGTCGAGGACACCTGACGTGGCGCGGGCCTTGTTGGACTACCGTTGGCGACGGCTCCCCGCGGCCCGGCAGGCTGCGGCCGGCGGCGGTCTACCCGGTGCCAGGTTTCCGTGGCAAAGCGGGAGCGACGGTACTGAAGAAACTCCGCGGTGGCTGTACAACGCGAGGTCGGGACGTATGGTGCCGGACCACTCGCACTTGCAAAGGCATGTGGGGCTTGCTGTGGCCTTTAACGCGTGGCAGTACTTTGAGGCCACCAACGACTTGGCGTGGCTTTCGAGGAAAGGGGCGGACCTTGTGGTGGAAGTTGCCCGCTATTTTGCCGCTGTCGCCGAGTACGACTCCGCGGACCACCGCTACCACATCCGTGGGGTAGTGGGACCGGACGAGTACCACACGCGGTTGCCTGGAAACAGGAATCCCGGCCTCGATGACAACGCGTACACCAACGTGATGGCTGCGTGGGTCTGTGCCTGTGCAGCAGGGATTCCCGATACCTTCTCGGGTCATGAGTTGGCCGACCTCCTTGAACGCCTTTGCGTCACGGAACACGAAGTTGCCCGGTGGAGCCGCCTGTCCCGTGCCATGTTTGTGCCCTTCACCAAGGATGGAATCATCAGCCAATTCGCCGGCTATGACCGGCTGGAGGAACTGGACTGGGACAAGTACCGCCAACGGTACGACAACATTGAGCGGTTGGACCTCATCCTCGAAGCAGAGGGAGACGATGTCAACAGATACAAGCTGGCCAAACAGGCCGACGTTCTCATGCTGCCTTACCTCATGGGACGCCAAGGTCTCATTTCGTTTCTAGGCAGGCTGGGTTACGCCCTGCAGCCGCAACAGTTGGATCGAACGATTGAGTACTACTTGGCGAGAACGGCGCACGGTTCGACTTTGAGCAGGGTCGCGCACGCCTCTGTACTGGCCGCCTTGGACCCGGAACGTGCATGGGAGAGTTTCAGGGAAGCCCTAGACGCTGACCTTGATGACACCCAGCACGGCACCACTAAAGCGGGTATACATCTGGGAGCGATGGCTGGCACCATAGACGTGGTCCAGAGAAGCTTCGCTGGCCTGCGGCTGGACCGGATGGGGTTGTCGTTCACGCCGAACATGCCCCACGGCCTTCGATCGGTCTCCTTCCACGTGACCTACAGGGGACACTTCATGGACATCCAACTGAAAGATGGACGCATCAGAATATTCTCTGCCCCGGGCGCCGCACCACCGGTAAGGGTCACGGTCCACGGCCAAACCGTGATGTTGGCGTGTGGAGACACCCGAAGCTTCCGAATGCAGTCAACACGCCGGAGCAATAGCCAATGAACCGATTGGGCATCCTGACAAGCGGTGGCGACTGCCCGGGCTCGAACGCTGTCATCAGAGGGGCGGTGCTGGGAGGAGCCCTGACCCATGGGGTCGAATTCGTTGGATTCCGCGACGGCTGGCGAGGCGTGCTGGAGGACGACGTCATCCCGTTGCCGCGGCGGGCTGTTCGCGGAATCTCACGACTCGGCGGAACAATCCTGGGCACGTCACGGACAAATCCGTTGAAGGCGGACAGCCCCGCGCCTGTATCCGACTCGTTGCAGCGCAATGGATTGGAGGGATTGATTGCGATAGGGGGAGAGGGCACCCTGGCTGCGGCCAGGATTCTGTCGGATGCAGGGATCAACGTCATCGGGGTGCCGAAAACCATTGACAATGACTTGGGCGCTACCGACTTCACATTTGGTTTCGATACCGCAGTCCAGACGGCCACTGAAGCGATCGACAGGCTGCGCACCACGGGTGAGTCGCATCATCGGTGCATGATTGCTGAGGTGATGGGACGCAACGCCGGGTGGATCGCGCTGCATGCGGGCATGGCCGCAGGTGCACACGCCATACTCATTCCCGAGCATCGAGTGACTATGAACCAGATTGCCGCATGGGTCAATTCGGCGCATGCGCGCGGCCGGGCGCCCTTGGTTGTTGTCGCCGAGGCGTTTGTGCCTGCCGGCCGGGACGCACCGTACTCGCCGCGTGGACTGGACACATTCGGCCGCCCCCGCCTCGGTGGCATCGCGTTGCTGTTGGAACAGCAACTGCAGGACCTTACGGGAATCGAGACCCGCGCAACCGTTCTTGGCCACATTCAACGTGGCGGCGAGCCGACTGCTTTTGACCGGGTCCTGGCAACCCGTCTGGGAATGGCAGCCGTCCGGGCAGCCGCGGCCGGAGAATGGGGGACTATGGTGTCCCTGCGCGGAACGGACATTACTACCGTGGGCCTGGAAGCCGCCTTGGGGACCACCAAATCAGTGCCGGTTTCACGGTATTTGGAAGCCGAGGAACTCTTCGGCTAGGCCCCGGCGGCCGCACCCGGCCGGAAGCAAAGTTCCCGACAAATCGATTGGCCCGGTGAGGCCGGGCCAAACGACTACTCCCTGGTGATGGGGATTCTTGAATGGGAGGCTACCGACGCCGGCTCCGGGATGGGAGCCCTTACTTCCAGGACCCCGTCTTTATACGACGCCTTAACATCACTTTCCTGCACCCCGTCAGGTAGCGGGACGCGCCGGAAGAAGGATCCGTAGCGGAACTCTGAGCGATAACTGTCTTTGTCCTTCTGCTCTTTCTTCTCCTGCCTTTCGGCCTTGATCGTCAATGCGCCATCGGAGACGGTGATTTCAGCGTCCTTTTCGGGATCGATTCCGGGGAGCTCGGCCCGGACAACCAAGGTGTTGCCCTCAATCACTTCTTCAACCCTTATCGCACCCGTGCCGGTGTCTGCATCGAAGAGCCTCTCGATTAGCTCAATGGGCGAACGACGCGAGTCAAACCATTTCATCAAGTCCGTCATGTCTTCCTCCTGGTCCGATCAACTCTGGTGTAATCAACGCCGGGACTGGTTCCCCGGGCACTTATAGCCTCGGTCACCAAGGGACGGCCATCCAGAGTCGAAAGTCCTTCGAAGCCAGCGAACCGGTCCTGGCCACCTGCCGGGGCCTCTAATGGTCAGTGGACGCGGAGCACGGCAGCTCCGGTGATCCGGTCGTTGGCCAGGTCGTCCAGGGCCTGGTCTGCCCGCGCGAAGTCGTACGTGGTTGTGGTCGGTGTCAATGCCATGTCCGCTGCGATGGCCAGCAGTTCTACGCCGTCCGCGCGCGTATTGGCTGTTACGCTCCGGACCTGGCGTTCGTAGAACAGGTCGTCGGCATACCGGAGTGATGGAATGTCCGTGAGGTGTATGCCGGCAATGGCCAGGGTTCCGCCGCGGTCCAGCGACCTCAATGCGTAGGGCACCAGATTTCCCGCCGGTGCGAAAAGAATGGCGGAGTCGAGTTTTACCGGAGGAACGTCTGCGGCGCCCCCAACGTACTCCGCACCAAGGGAACGGGCAAGCGCCTGGGCTTCGGCTGAACGTGTCATGACGAAGACCGAGGCGCCCTGATGCATCGCAATCTGGGCGGTGAGGTGAGCAGAGCCCCCGAAACCGTAGATGCCCAGGCGCCCACCTGGCGGTAGGGAAGATCGTTTCAGCGCGCGGTAGCCGATAATTCCCGAGCAGAGAAGGGGAGCGGCCTGTTCGTCCGTGAAGCGGGCGGGGACGGCATAGACAAAATCCTCCTGGGCTGTTAGCAGCTCCGCGAATCCACCGTCGCGGTCCCATCCCGTGAAGGTTGGTGCCAGGCAAAGGTTTTCCTTGCCCCGTCGGCAGAAGGTACAGGTTCCGCAGGTGCCACCGAGCCATGCCACGCCTACGCGGTCGCCCGGCGCGAACCTGCTTTCATTCGAGCCGGTTTCGAGCACAGTCCCAACGGCCTCGTGGCCCGGAACCACGTTGGCGCCGCGCGGCGGCAAATCACCTTCAGCCAAGTGCAGGTCGGTCCGGCATACACCGCACACACTCACACGGATCAATATCTCCCCGGCTTTGGGCCGGGGATCTGTCCGATTTCCTTGCACCAAGGGCCGGGTCGATATTGGTCCGGGATTACCTACCCACCATGCACGCATTACTACGTCCTTCCATGATTCACTGCCACGAGGCTTGCAGGTTGGATGGGCCCAAACCAGAGCCAAAGGTCACGGGACACCACTCTTGGGGCCGGGCGGGATCCTCCTGCGGAGTCGTCCTGCGATCTCGACGGCGGCGCTGGACGCCACCGCAACTACCAACGTCACCGGTAAGAGATCGCCCGGGGGCCAGTCGAGCCGGAAGAAGTCACTGAGCAGCGGGAAACTGAACACACTGATGGTGCCGATATACATCGACACAAGGACAGCCGTTTTCCTGGCGTCGAGCGGACGCGCGATGACTGCCAGGATCCACGAACCAATGAGTGTCAAAGCCATGGTCGATGCGGAGCGGGCCTGGTCGATGCTGAAGTTGCCTGTGGCTTCGACGTAGTAATTGAGCGCGGTTACCCCTGCTGCGGTGGCCAGCCCCGCAGGTACAGCGAAGGACAGCGAGCGGCGCAGGAATCCGCGGGTATAGCCACGCGAATTGGGAAGCAAGGCCAGGAAGAACGCGGGCAGCCCGATGGTCAGTCCATCGACGGCGGACAGTTGGCGTGGAAGGAATGGAAAGGGCAGCAGGAGCGTCCCGCAGAACACGGAAATAGCAACCGCATAGGCCGTTTTGCTGAGAAACAACATGGAAACCCGCTCCATGTTGTTGATTACCCTGCGCCCTTCAGCCACCACTGCAGGAAGCCGGCTGAATTTGCCGTCGAGCAGGACGATGCGCGCCACAGCCTTGGTGGCCGGCGCTGCAGAGTCCATCGCAATGCCAAGGTCTGCGACTTTGAGCGCCAAGGTGTCATTGACACCGTCTCCCGTCATCGCAATTGTGTGGCCCCGGCGCTGCAAGGCGAGCACCAGCTCCCTCTTTTGCTTCGGGGAGACGCGTCCGAACACCGAATGTTCTTCGATGAGCCTTTCCAACACTGCGCGATCTTCCGGCAAGGTGCTGGCGTCGATTGCACCCGTGTCTTCCAGGCCCAGCTTGCCGGCCAGCAGACCAACTGTGCGCGGATTATCGCCGGAAAGAATCTTTATGGCCACTCCCTCTTCACGGAAGTAGGCCAGCGTGCGCGGTGCATCCTGCCTCATACTTTCACGGAATGTCAGGAGCAGCACCGGTTCGCAATCGGGGGGCAAGCGGATCTGGGACCCATCAGTGTCCAAAATGGAGCGGCTTAACGCCATGGTTCGGAAACCGGACGAAATCAGCCGTTCAGCCCGTTGCCGTGCGGAACTGCAGCCAGGATGGCCTCCCGCCAGGACAACTTCCGGGGCCCCAAGTACCCACGTGCAGGAGCCGCCCTGGGATTTTTCGAGTGTCACCGAACTCCACTTCCGCGCTGAGTCGAACGGCACTGAAGCCAAGGCGTACGGCTCCCGTTTCAGGGGGAAAGCCTCCCCGACGGACCGTGAGGTGGCGTTGGCCGGCTGATTGGCACCAAACCATTCCAATGCCTCGCTCCAGCCATCCATAGCGTCGTCCCGGAGGTGGTGGACGGCGTCGAAGGCCATTTGTCCGTCCGTGAGCGTTCCTGTCTTGTCCAAGCACAGGACGTCCACGCGGGCGAGTACTTCAACAGCTGCCAGTTCCTGGATGAGGACTTTCTGCCGGGCCAGGCGAACGGCACCAACTGCGAAGGCGACGGAGGTCAATAGCACCAAGCCGAGGGGAATCATGGCTATGGTACTTGCTACTGTGGATACAGCGCTCTGCCGCCAATCCCCGGAAGCCAATGCTGCCTCCCAGCCGTCCTGCTGGACAAACTGCGAATTCAATACCAGCAGCGTCACCGGCAGGACGATCCAGGCCACGACACCAAGCACCTTGTCGATTCCCCTGCGTATTTCGGAGGTCACAAGGGAAAAGCGTTTGGCATCAGCTGTCAGGCGGTTGGCAAATGTTTCCCTGCCGACCCTGATGAGCCTGGCAGAACCGGACCCGGCAAAAACCAAGGAGCCAGACAACAGCAGGTCCCCGCTGCGCTTGGGGACAGGTGCGGATTCGCCGGTGAGCAACGACTCGTCCACCTCCAGGGAACCGTCCCCGATGACAACTGCGTCAGCTGGCAGTTGATCGCCGGCGCCAAGCAACAGCAGGTCATCCATCACCAGTCCGGTTGCGGGAATTTCCTGGTTATGTCCGTCCCGGACCACTCTGGCCGTGGCTGCGTGGATGATGGTCAGGCGATCGAGTGATCGTTTGGCGCGGTATTCCTGAATCACGCCAATGAGGGCGTTTCCGATGGCCGCCAACCCGAAAAGGGCGTCTTGCCACTGTCCGAGGAAGAGCAGAAGCATAAACCCGGACAGCACTATGCCGTTGAAAAGCGTAAGGACGTTGGCGCGGACGATAGCCGCCAAGCTTCGGCTGGTTGGGTCGGGCATGACGTTGACCATGCCGTCACGGACCCGCTGCGAGACTTCCTCGGCCGTAAGACCCGCAGGCCGACCGTACGAATTGGTCACTGGCTGCAACCCTCGCTGCAATCGTTTGCACCCCTCGTACGGTGCATGCTACCTCCACGCTGTTCACGCTCAGATAAAAGGGTTCCGGATATGGGGACGTTGGTCTAGGGCCAAAGGTCATGGCCCGGCAAGTGCTCCCTTCAGACGTTCCGGGACATATGTCCGTATCCCGTGATTTCCCCTAGACTCAACCAAGAGACACCCGTGGACCGACGCAAGGGAGTCCGGTATCCCAATGGACGAGGACCACTACTGGAGCGCCCCGGTGAAAGGGCGTGTGGACACACTGCTCCGCGAATTCGTGGAGCGGGCAGATGAGTTGCTCCACGCCCAAGAACAAATGAACGGGCTGCTCGCAGCAGTCGTTTCAATCGCTGAGGACCTCAGCCTGGAAGCCGTTCTCGATCGCGTGGTCAAATCGGCCTGTGTGCTGGTGGACGCCAAGTACGGAGCGCTGGGCGTGATCGGCGAGGACCAGCGTCTGAGCCACTTCATCACGGTGGGCATCGACGAGGACGGCATAAGCTCCATTGGCGACCTTCCGACCGGACATGGGGTGCTGGGGCACTTGATCCGGGAGCCGGAACCCCTGCGGCTCCACGACCTGCGCGATCATCCGATGGCTGCTGGTTTCCCGGAGAACCACCCGCCCATGAAGACTTTTCTTGGCGTTCCCATCAGGGTCCGGGACATCGTTTTTGGCAATTTGTACCTCACCGAAAAGAGCAATGGCCAGGACTTCACCGCAGCGGATCAGGAACTTGCCATCGCTTTGGCAGCGGCTGCCGGTGTTGCCATCCAGAATGCCCGCCTTTTCGAAGAGAGCCGTCGCCGGCAGCGGTGGCTGGAAGCCGGAATGGAGTTGGGCGGCCGCCTGATCGCCAGCCAGACGGACAGTGGCTCGGCCAATCTTGACCGTGTTGCCGAAACTGCCTTGCGGGCCTCCGACTCTATCCTTGGCGTCGTAGCCGTACCGACTCCAACTGGAATACTGCGCTGCCGTTCGGCTGTAGGGGTGCAGGGGTTGTACTCGGGCCAAGAGCTTCCAGCCAATGACGTCGTGGCGTCGGTGCTGGAAACGGGAGAATCCCAGCTCGTGAACGACGCCGCGGTGGTGTTCGGGGCCGGGGTGTCGGAAAAGCTCGGCACGGTGCTGGTTTCCGCCCTGGGACACCGCGGGACTGGGAACGGAGTCCTCCTGCTGGCCCGTCCAGTGGGCGGCGCCCTCTACACCCGCTCAGATATTGAATCAAGCGCCTTGTTTGGCAGCCGGGTGGGTCTCGCATTGGACCTGGCGCGAGTCAGCGCCCTCCGGGAACAGGCGCTGCTGCTGACGGACAGGGAACGAATCGCGCGTGACCTGCACGACCTCGTCATCCAACGCCTCTTTGCCGCAGGGCTGGGAATTCAGAACCTTCGGCGATTCATGGAGGACCCTTCAGCCTTGGAGCGGATGAAGGACGTATCGTCGGAACTGGACGACACCATTCGGACGCTCCGGCAAACCATTGCGGGACTCCGCTCGGACACATCCAACGACTCGGGAAAATCCAACGACGTCCTGTGAGCACGTCGTGACCTAAGACTCTGGTTGGCGCCGGGCTTTCACGAGAATGTGGCAGTACAAATGCTTTGTTCGGTGGGAGGACGGCTATGAACAACTCAGATTCAGCGGGCACTATCATCGTTGGAGTCGATGGGTCGGAGGCATCAATCGCGGCACTCCGGGAAGCCCAACGTTTGGCTGCGCCCTTGGGCGCTGAGGTGGTTGCTACGGCTTTCTGGGAGTATCCCCGCGTCTATGAGGGCTACCTTGCCATGGGAATCACCGGCTTCGAGGAAGCCGCAGGGGAGGTCCTCAAGCAATCAGTGGAAAAAGCATTTGGTCCTGCCATCCCGGAAAACGTCGTGTCCCACCTCGTCCGCAATCATCCCCGGCAAGGCCTCATCGAAGCCAGCCGTGAGGCGGATTTGATCGTCGTTGGCCGGCGCGGACATGGCGGGTTCGGCGGACTGTTGGTTGGATCTGTCAGCTCAGCGTGCGTCGCACACGCCCACTGCCCGGTACTCGTTGTGCATGAGCCGGAGAAGGGTTCGACGGCGGACAGCGGCAGGAGCCAGTAATGGATGTTCTTATTGTGTACGAAACCGTGTACGGGAATACCCGCCGCGTAGCGGAGGCAATTGCAGCGGGGTTCAGTGACAGGGGCGAAGCCCGGACTGTCTCTGTTGCCGAACTCACGGGGGAAGAACCGGGTGCTTGCGATTTGCTGATCGTCGGAGGGCCGACGCATGTGCACGGCATGAGTCGATCGTCAACGAGACGGTCCGCCATCAACGTGGCGGCTGCAAGTGGTTCCGATGTGCCGGATGCCAATCTGACCGTTGGCGTGCGGGAGTGGCTGTCGCAGCTCCGTCCGGCTTTCCAGGGCCAAAAGGCGGCATCATTCGATACCCGCAACCACGGACCTGCATTCCTCACCGGAAGGGCATCCAAAGGCATCGCAACCGGACTACGCAAAGCCGGTTTCACGCTGATTGCTGAGCCCCAGAGCTTCGAGGTAGACGCCACGCCATCCGTCGGCCCGGACCAGCTTGAACGCGCGACCCGTTGGGGAGGAATCCTGGCCGAAGTTCTTGACAGTGCAACTTGACACCGAAAGCGTAGGCGGGGCCTTTTGGCCCTAGGTCCACATGCCCCGGACTTCCTAGGCTCGCAGTAGGCGACGGGTGAACGCACCCGCCCAATGGAGGAGATAAAGATGACGTTGCCAAGCATGGAACCCAGCCGGATCGACGGAGCACGGCATGTCAGCGAAGATCTAAGCAAAGAGCAGTGCTGGGAATTGCTACGATCCCATACAACCGGCAGGGTTGGATTCGTGCACCACGGGAGGGTGATGATCCTGCCCGTCAACCACGTGATCCACGAGAACAACATCTACTTCCGCACAGCTGCGGAAGGGCTCATCGGTGAGCCATTTGCACGGATGCAGATATCGTTCCAGGTTGACGACTTCCGGGCGGACAGGAGCGAAGGCTGGTCGGTGCTGGCCAGTGGCCCGTCCTCCCATGTCGTTGAGCATGAGTTGTTGACCCAGCTCTGGGGCAAGGCTATGCACGAGCCTTGGGCTGGCGGCGGACGTGACCTCTTCGTCCGGATCCAGGCCGTCGAGCTGACGGGCCGCCACGTCTACCTGGCCTGAGAACACCCGTGGGCAGGGGTGGCGGAGTGAGGATGCAACCATGAACGACACAGAGCTGATCGTCGTTGGTTACGACGGCTCACACGAAGCAGACAGGGCAGTGCACTGGGCTGCCCGGCTGGCCGACAGGAGAAACTGCCCGCTGCAATTGGTGCACTGCTCGCTCTGGCCCGTCATAACGCACAACATGGACCCTGTGCCTGGAATCGCCGAAAGCGGCTTGCGCCACGCGGCCGAGTCGATCGTTTCCGATGGCGTGGCCCGCGCTCGCGAGGTATCTACCAATCTCGAGGTCACAACCAGCCTGGTATACGGGTGGCCGGCTGAGAATCTTCGCAGACTCGCTTCACGGGCTTCTCTTCTTGTTGTGGGTACCCGGGGCATGGGGGGATTCCTGGGCCTGCTGGTGGGATCGGTAAGCCTCGAGCTGGCTGCCACTGCTGTATGTCCCGTGGCCGTTATCGGTCCCGTGGAGCGTCCAGGTGGGCCGGTCGTCGTCGGAATTGACGGGGAAGGCTGGGAGGCCACGCTAAGGTACGCGGCGTCCTACGCGTCCCAGTCCAACGCCAGCCTTAGGGCGGTGCACGTTCGCAGGAAGCACGACGGTCACGACCCGGCTGGCGGACCCGGTGCCCGGGAAATGCTTGACTCGGCGGTCCGGTCGGTACGCAACGCTTTCCCGGGCCTGGACGTGGCGGACGTCCTGCTGACCGGAACATCCGTAGCGGGAACCCTCCTGAGCGCAACAAGTGATGCCGAGGTTGTCATTGTTGGGAGTGCAGGTCACGGCCTCGTCAGGGGCAGCATTGGTTCAACTGCACACGCGGTGCTGCACCACGCCGGCTGCCCGGTGATAGTCGTCAGGCACGCTGAACCGTCATAGCGTCCGGGGCCCCGGAACCAATGGATGGAACCGGGGCCCGCACAACTCCCTGAGTGCTTCCCAAAGCTACTCCGAGTGCTTCACTGCATGGACCCGGCTAATGATCACCGGGCATGGCAGTTGGCCAAGCACTGAGTGTGCTGTGGATCCCAACAGAAGGCGCTTGAAACCCCCACGCCCTTTACTGCCGACAACCAGTAAGCGGGCAGTTGCGGCAGCGGCGAGCAGTGCCTCGGCCGGCCGCATGTGGGTCTCCAGAACCTGATGCACCTTGAGGTCAGGGTACTTGTCTGCCAGCCCAGCTACCGTTTCGGCCAACACCACGCGTTCTTCCTCCGCGACGATTTCGGAGAAGTTTCCTGGGGGCATGCCGCGGCTAACCACGGGCTCGGGCAGGTGGAAGGCGTGAAGCACGGTGAGTTCCTGCCCTTCCCTGTCGGCTTCGGCTGCAGCAAACGCAACGGCCTGGGTGGACTCTTCCGAGCCGTCCGTGCCGACCAGGACGCCGTGCCGGTTCGCCATGTCGTGCTCTCCGATGACGGCCACAGGGCACTGTGCCACGGCGGCAACCTGCAGTGCACGGTCAGTCAGTGACCCTCCAACCCAGCTGTGCCCGGATCCGATAACCACCATCGAGGCCTTCTTTGACTTCTTGCGCAGCGCGTATCCGGCCCCTCCTGAGACCAGATCGGTGGTTACCTCTACAGTTGGTTCAAGTTTGCTGGCCCGGTCCTTGGCCGTAGCAAGGAATTTGTCGCCCGACTCCCTGATCCATTCGTTATATCCAATGGCGTCATATGCCCAACGATCATCCACGGCGTGAACAAGCTGCACTGGTAGCTTCAGGGCGGCCGCCCTCTGCATCGCCCAACGTGTTGCGGCATCGCTGCTGGGCGAATCACTGACACCAACGACAATTGCTTCCTTCATGACGGGTCCCATTCTTCTTGGATGGTTCCCCGGAGGGTTGAGCCCGGGGCTTTGTGAGTCCAGTTTCCGTCTTCCCTTTCCTAAGAGTTAGGGTCGGAAGTCCCACGAAGTTTCGGATGGATGCAAACTGCGCCATTAGTCCGGAGCCTGAAGTGAGACGGTCTCCAGGTACTCCGGAACCCTCGCATTCCAGCCCAATTCGCGTTTGATCCGGAGACGTAACGCATCTGAAGCGTCTGGTTCACCATGGGTGACATACGTCATCCGTGGCGCCCGCGGAGCCGAACGCATCCAACGGATGATCGCGTCGGCGTCGGCGTGTGCACTGAAGCCCTCAAGTTGGACAACTTCTGCTCGTATCGGAACATCCTGTCCATAAATCCGGAGTTCGCGGGCACCGCCCGCCAGTGCCGCACCGCGGGTTCCGGCGGCCTGGTAGCCGCTCAGCACTAGGGCATTCTTCGGATCGGACCCGTACGCCTGTATATGGTGCAGGATCCTCCCGCCGGTCAACATTCCGCTGGCTGAAATGATGATCATCGGACCGCCACGCAGGTTGAGGAGCTTCGAGTCATCCGCGCTCCTGGTCATGGTGGCAAGCGCGTACATGCCCTTGAACTCCTCGGGACGTAAGCGATGCTCCTCCGGGTGCTGCTGGTACATGTAGGAGGCATCGATGGCCATGGGACTGTTGAGGTAGACCGGTATGTCCGGAATACTTCCTTTTCGGCGCAGACGCGCCAACTGCAGCATCAAAGTTTCGGCACGGCCCACTGCAAACGCCGCGATAAGGATTACACCGCCGCGCTTGGTAACCCGGTTGACGACTTCTTCGAGTTCATTTTCAGAACTGCCCAAGGGGTGTGCCCGGTTGCCGTACGTGGACTCAGTTACCAGGACGTCAGTTTCCTCAAGATCACGGGGCGGGTACATGAAGGGATCATCCGCCCGACCCAAGTCTCCTGTGAAGTGGACGGTGTGGCCGCCCAATTGGAGAAGGATTTGGGCCGCCCCCAGGATGTGGCCTGCCGGGACGAATGTTGCGTCTATGGCGGGGGCGACTTCGATGGTCGCGTTGAAATCCACGGGTCTGAAGCTGTTCAGTGATTTGACGGCGTCCGCGGCGGTGTAGAGCGGAAGGGCGGGCACGTGGACCGAAGAGCCGGTATGGCCTGCGTAGCGGGCTTCCTCTTCCTGCAGATGCCCGCTGTCGGGCAACAAGAGTTTGCATAGCTGGCTGGTTCCATGTGTCGCGTAGACGGGCCCGCGAAAACCGTCGCGCACCAGGGCAGGGACGTAACCGGTATGGTCCAAGTGGGCATGCGTCAGAAGTACGGCGTCGATGGAGGAGGGTGCAACCGGGAAGGGTCTCCGATTGCGTTCCCGCAGCCGTTTGTAGCCTTGAAAGAGTCCGCAGTCCACGAGTATCCGTGAGCCTTGGAACCCAAGGAGGTAACGCGAACCCGTTACCGTATCCGTTGCGCCGAGAAATCGGAGCTTGGGGGAGTGTTTGTCATGCATGGGAACCTATCCACTTTGGCCGGCGGACTATGTTGGGGGGATTCCGGGGAAGCATCTGGCGCCGAGCGGTGCTCCGGCGCCAGATATCTGCCCTCCCTAGGACGACGGCATGACGTGGTGATGCCGGTATTCCTCTGTACTGGGCTTTATTGCCAGCGCGGTAACCACCAAGGCAACGGCGCCGGCAATCCATGCGGTCCAAGCCGCGCCCGTGGCTGACGTGAAACCGGCTACCCACGGCGCCAGCAACAGGGCCACAGCAATGACAGCCTGAGCCCACTCCGCGGCGGGCATCCCCGGCGCGGCAAGGTTAACAACCCCGCCGATGGCAAGGAGTATGCCCAGCGTGACCATTACCGCCGTCGAAGAACCCATTTGCGTGGTCCATAGCACTGAGAGGGCCGCATAGGCGCCGGCTGCGACAACCGTCCAGTCCTGCCATCGCGTCCATTTCTTCATGGTGATCTTGCTCCTTCATTATGTGGAAACACCGCCTGCTTCTGCAGGGCAGCTTTCGGTCTCCCGTACTCCCAGAGTCCGCCCAAAGCCCTGTGGCAGAACAGTGCCGAAAGTCATAATGCTTTGGCAGGGTCCTTGGGCCCTTGTGACCGGCTGAGGAGGTCGGCAACAATTTGGAGGAGTTGAAAGATCGGCATGTGCCGTGCGCCCTGCGCCTGAGAGGAAACCCATGAATCGCGAACAGGAACCCGGCCAGGGCACGCAGTCGCGGCCCCTCCGTGTGTTCATCCTCGACGACCACGAATTGGTGCGAAGGGGTCTGCAGGAGCTGCTGGAAAGCGAAGGTTTCGAAGTGGTTGGGATGTCAGGGTCCGCGGAGGAAGCGACACGCCGGATACCAGCGCTGCACCCGGACGTCTCGGTTCTGGATGGACGGCTTCCGGACGGGACAGGGATCGAAGTTTGCCGCGACGTCCGTTCCGTTGACCCCCGCTTGAACTGTCTTATTCTTACAAGCTACGACGACGAGCAGGCGCTACGGGGTGCAGTACTGGCAGGGGCGGCTGGCTACATTCTCAAGGAGATCGGCGGTACGGATCTTCTGGGTGCCCTACGACGGGCAGCCCGCGGCGAGTCATTGTTCGATGAGGCAGTCAAGACGCGCATTATCAAGGGACTCACGGAGCCAAAGAGGCTGGATCCGCGGGTAGCGTCCCTGACACCGCAGGAGCGGCGTGTCCTGGAGTACGTGGGCCAAGGCATGACCAACCGCCAAATTGGCGAGGAGATGCTGCTCGCAGAGAAGACTGTCAAAAACTATGTTTCGTCCTTGCTGGCGAAACTTGGTTTCGAGCGCAGGACCCAGGCTGCGGTTTTCATGGCTCACGCGCCCGAGGAGGATGCAGGTAGCGTTCGTTAGGGGGGGCACGGGGCGACCATCTCAGCCCAACGGAACGGTCCATGTGAGCAAAGTACCTTTACCGGGAGTACTGGTGATGGTGCATGAACCATTCAGTTCAGCGGCCCGGCGGACCATATTCCCCAGTCCATGGCCGGAACCAGGCTCCTTGAACCCGCGGCCATCATCCGCCAGTTCCATGATCAGCGCGTTGTCTTCCACGGCCACTGAGACGGTAATTCTTTCTGCCCCGGAATGGCGCACGGCGTTGCTCAGGCTTTCTGTAATGACTGCCAGCAGGTTCTCGACGACAACCTCGTCTTCCAGGGCGTCGACCGCACCTGTCAGTGTCAGATGGGGCGCATGCGACAGCGCTTTTGCGCCGGATTGTATGGTGCGAAGGATCCGGCTGCTCAGGAGTTCACTTTCACGGGTGTTGGCCCGCAAGGAGTAGATGGTGTTCCGAAGATCGCGGATGGTGGTGTCGAGCTCGTCCGTTATGGCATCAATGCGCCCGGCAGCTGACCCTGTTGAGGTGTAGCGCCGTAGGCTTTGGATGCTCAGTCCCGCGGCGAACAACCGTTGGATGACCAGATCATGAAGGTCCCGGGCGATCCTGTCCCGGTCCGTGAACACCACCAGTTGCTCACGCGAGCGGTGGATACGGTCAAGGGCCAAAGCCAGCGCAACATGGGAGCCGTAGACGGAAGCCATTTCAACATCGGTCGCCGAAAAGGCGCCGGTGCCGGCCGGACGGCCAAGTACCAGAAACCCTTGGTGACTGTCCTGGGCGTTGAGGTCCACCATGAGCAATTTACCCGGCGGGCCCTCACCAGTGCCGTCCACGAGGCGCCAGGGATCCTCGAGAGTGGACGCAGCTCCATCGAAGATGCCGGCGCGGTTATCGATGGACCCCATCGCGAGCACACGGCCCCTAAGCGTCTCACCGTGCGCGCCGGCGGAGCCTTCCACGGTGTAGTCGCCATCCTGCTCGGGCGAAGGTATCAGGACCAATGCCAGCCGGGCCTCGGATTCCAGCAAGGCCCTTCCCGCAATGAGGTCCAGGGAGGTGCGTTCTGGCTGGCCGTCCTCAAGCATCCTTCCGGTAACGTCCATACAGGCTTCAAGCCACGAAGTCCGGCGTCGGGCGTCCTCGTAAAGGCGGGCATTCTCAATGGCCACTCCGGCTGCGGCTGCCAAAGCAACCGCAAGATCCTCATCTTCCGGCGTGAAGTCCTCACCCCCGTGCTTTTCCGTCAAATAGAGGTTCCCGAAGACCGTGTCCCGGACGCGGACCGGGACACCGAGGAAGGACTTCATAGGGGGATGATGCCGGGGGAAACCATACGCTTTGGGATGCTGCCTCAGATCATGGAGCCGCAGCGGTGCGGGCTCTGTGATCAGAAGACCCAGGACTCCGTGCCCTGTGGGAAGCGGCCCGATCCGGGTGGCCAAGTCATCGTCAATGCCGACCGTGATGAAGTGACTGAGCGCGTTGTCCTCTCCTATGACACCCAAGGCGCCATACCGCGCCCGCAGAAGATCGCAGGCGGATCTGACAACCCGCTCCAGCACCGATTCCAGGCTCAGGTCTTCGGCCACGCCCACCACAGCTTCCAGGAGCCCCCGAGTTCGCTCCTGTGCTTGGAGAAGTTCTCCAGCGCGGGCCATGAAGTCTTTTAGGAGGTCTTCCAACTGGGCTGCAGGAGGGCTTGTGGGCTCGTTGCGTGGTAAGTCCGGAGAGCCGTTCATTGTCACCTTTCGACCAGGACCGGCAACACCTGAAGGCGTCGCAGCCGTCTACGGTGCCAGCCTACTCCGGGTCAATTCAGCCATCCACCAGTGGGCTGGGTCAGGGGCTTTGTGCCCTGTCCCAATGCTGTGCGCCGGTCTAGTGTCGTCGCATGACGAACAAACCAGCAATCCCCGAGCCAGAGAACCTGGATATCAAACAATGCTGGGAACTCCTCCGCAGTGTGTCGGTGGGGCGCCTGGCCGTCTGGGCGGACGACCACCCCGATATCTTCCCCATTAACTACAAGGTTGACCACGGAACCTTGGTCTTCCGCACAGGCGAGGGCACAAAGCTCCATGCGTCCCTTGGGGGAACGCCTGTGGCCCTTGAAGCGGATGGTGTGGACGCCAGTTCCGGCATTGCCTGGAGCGTGGTGGTCAAGGGGACAACAGAGAGCATCAAGCTGACTCAGGATGTGCTGGACACCGTGGGCCTATTGCTCTTCCCTTGGCAGGCTGGACGCAAGGACCATTTTGTCCGTATCGTCCCAACTTCCATGACCGGGCGGCGCTTCAAAGTGACGCCGCCCCTGACGTGGTGGAGCCCCTTGGACGATGCAACCCTCGCAGGTTTGGAATAGTTTCGGGTACCGCAGCGTCCGGTACCCCTATGGCCCGGGACCAACGGCCCTAACGACGGCGACCTGCCGGCGTTAGCGTCGAGGGCATGAACGCCAAACCTGATCCCGTCGTAGAACGCCTTGCTCCAGACGAATGCTGGACCCTGTTGGAGCAGACCAACGTTGGCCGCCTGGCGGTCTTGGTGGATGGACACCCTGACATCTTTCCAGTGAACTACGTCCTGGACAGAGACAGCATCGTCTTCCGTACGGGAGTGGGTACGAAATTCTGGAGCACAATGACCACGCCTTGCGCCGTGGAAATCGACGGCTACCGGGCTGACAGCGGAAAGGCCTGGAGTGTGGTGGTTCGAGGCCGGACGAACCTGATCCTGGACCATCAGGAAAGAGCCGGCGTAGACGCGCTGGGACTGGATCCTTGGCAACCAGGCAGCAAGGACTTTTACCTGCGCCTGATTCCGGAAGCCGTCACTGGCCGCCGCTTCACGACCAAACGACCGGACCTTTGGGGAACCCCCCTGAACGACGCCCGTACCGCTACTTTCCACTAACCCACTTCCAAACTGCCCTGCGCGCTCGCCGGATGAAACGCCTCTGAGGCTATACAGAGGCCATACAAAGAACGGACCAACACTATGAAAGCCCTCGTTTACGGCGGTCCAGGCACCAAAGCATGGAAGGACGTTCCGGATCCGGGCATCGTCGAACCCACTGATGCGGTTGTGCGCATCGATACGACCACGATCTGCGGCACTGATCTGCACATCCTCAAGGGTGACGTACCAGCGGTGGAGCCTGGACGGATCCTTGGCCATGAAGGCGTGGGTACGGTCACTGAGGTTGGCAGTTCCGTCAGCGGCATCAGGGCAGGAGACCGTGTGATCATTTCTTGCATCAAGTCCTGTGGACACTGCGTAAATTGCCGCAAGGGGCTGTTTTCGCATTGCCTCGGAGACGAAGGGCAAGTGGGTACGGGCTGGATCTTTGGTCATCTCATTGACGGCACCCAGGCGGAGTTCGTTCGCGTTCCCTATGCGGACAACTCACTCCACAAGATCCCGCACGGCGTCAGCGACGATCAGGCCGTCATGCTGTCGGATATCCTTCCCACGGCCTTCGAAATCGGCGTGCTGGACGGCCGCGTAGCCCCAGGCGACATAATCGCCGTCGTGGGTGCCGGACCCATTGGCTTGGCGGTCATGTCGACGGCGGGACTCTGCGGAGCGTCGACGATTATCGCCATCGACTCCAACGAAAGCCGCCTTGAAAGGGCTTCCGATTTCGGGGCTACGCACACCGTCAATCCGGAGAGCCCGGATTGGATCAGCGACGTCCTGGCCCTCACAGACGGTGCCGGCGTGGACGTTGCCATGGAAGCGGTAGGGCTTCCGGAGACTTTCGAGATGGCATTGCGGCTGGTGCGTCCAGGAGGCAACGTGGCCAACATCGGCGTTCACGGGAAGCCTGTGGAACTGCCCCTGCAAGACTTGTGGATCCGCAACATCAATATCAGCATGGGCCTGGTCAATACGAACACTACCCCGATGCTGCTGCGCCTGGTTGCCCAGCACAAGCTGTCCGCTGAAAAGTTCGCCACGCATCACTTTCCCCTCGACCGGATCATGGATGCCTACGACACCTTTTCACGGGCCGCCGAAACGGAGGCACTGAAAGTGGTGCTCAGTAGGAATCCCCATGACTGAACGTTCGCCGTGAGAAATCGCCTGGTGTCGCTGGCTGTGCGTTTCCCGCTGGTGGCCTGCACGGTGTTGGCTATGCTCGGCGTGGCAGCGCTGGCTATCAGCGGCAATAATGCTGCCGCGCAGGGGACGGCCACCATTTACGCGCTCTCGGTGGCGCTCTACCGCGCCGGGAGCATGGTCAAGGGCCTCTTTCAAGGGCGGTGGGGCATTGACCTTCTGGCCGTAACGGCTATTTGTTCCACGGCGGTTGTGGGGGAGTACATCGCGTCCTTGGTTATTGTTCTCATGCTGACCGGTGGCGAAGCGTTGGAGGATTTTGCCCACGGCCGCGCCACCAGGGAGCTCCGATCCCTGCTGGAGCGCACGCCGCGTATCGCCCACCGGGAGGAGGCCGGTGGAGTTGTGGAAGAGGTCGGAGTCGACATCGTTGGTCCCGGTGACATCCTCTTGGTGAAACCGGCTGAAACGGTCCCCGTGGACGGCAGGCTGTTGTCCGACGCCGGGACCTTTGACGAGTCCGCGTTGACAGGGGAAAGCCTCCCTGCCGAGAGACTGGCGGGTGACTTGCTGCTCAGTGGCTCCGTGAACGGCGCCGACGCCATCCGGATGGTGGCCACATCCTCTGCCAGTGACTCCCAGTACAGCCAGGTTGTTGCCCTGGTGAGGGAGGCCGCAGCGAGTCGTGCTCCCACGGTGCGACTGGCTGACAGATACGCCGTGCCGTTCACCCTGATTGCCTTTGTCCTTGCCGGGGCGGCGTGGTGGCTCAGCCAGGATCCGGTCCGGTTTGTGCAGGTGCTCGTGGTTGCAACACCATGCCCCTTGCTGATTGCCGCGCCCGTCGCCTTCCTCGCTGGCACCAGCCGCGCTGCCAAAGCCGGAGTCATTATCAAGGATGCAGGCACGTTGGAGCAGCTCAGCCGCGTGAAGACTGCTGTGTTCGATAAGACAGGCACGCTCACCCAGGGCAGACCTGTCCTGACCGGAATTCGCCTCGCTGCCGGGGCAGTGCTGTCACAGGACGATCTGTTACAGCTTGCAGCATCGGCTGAGCAGTACTCGTCCCACATCTTCGCGGCGTCGGTCATTGCGGCAGCCCGCGAGCGGGGCTTACCGTTGCTGCCGGCGACGGGCGCCAACGAACACGCCACCAATGGTGTAGGCGCTCATGTCGGATCGCGGAGAGTCTTGGTGGGAAAGCCGGGGTTTATCAAAGAAAATACGACAGGCTTTGAAAGAACGCCCTTGGAAGGAGGGCAACTTGCGGTCTACGTGGGTGTTGGGGAAAAGTTTGCCGGCACGCTCATCATGAGTGACCCTTTACGGGCCAATGCTGTGGAGACACTCGCGGAACTCCGCAGGCTCGGGGTCACGCAAACCATGCTCCTGACCGGCGATACCTCGTCCACCGCCCAGCACATTGCTGACTCCGCGGGGATCGGTAATGTCCAGGCAGAATGTCTGCCTTCCGACAAGGTCGCCGCCGTTGCGGCCATCCCTGTGCGACCGGTCATGATGGTTGGTGACGGCGTTAACGATGCCCCCGTCTTGGCTGCGGCCGACGTCGGCATCGCCATGGGCGCCAAAGGCGCCACTGCAGCGAGCGAATCGGCGGACGTGGTCATCATGCTCGACGACCTCTCAAGAGCCGCGCTTGCGGTTGACATCGGCCAATACACCATGCGCATCGCCCGCTTGAGTATCTGGACAGGAATCCTCCTGAGCTTTGGCCTGATGGCCGTGGCAACGTTGGGCGTGATCCCCGCTGTGGCCGGTGCGCTGCTTCAGGAATTCGTGGATCTGGCGACCATCCTGAATGCGCTCAGGGCGCTCGGCCGGCGGCCGGGAAACAGGCGCCCCACGGCCCAGGCCCCAGCAGTCAGTAGCGCTCGGGTTCGTCCCCAAGTTCAAAGTGACGGCCCTGGACCCGCGTTGGAGTGATCTCCACGTAAGTGTATTTGCGGGTCGGGATCCATGGTTTGAGAGGCAACTTATCTGCCTCGTCGATTTCCGACTGCGACTCGATCACGCGTGCCGTGCCTTTGAGGACCACGCTCCAGGCTTCCGCGTCAACGATCTCCTCCACTTCGAAGGCAACCTTCTCGTTGACGGTCAACTCGGCCAGTTTGGTTCCCGGATTCGTCCTGAGGAGCAAGCGCCGCTCGTGGGCGATGAAGTTCAAGGGGTAGATGTCCGGTTCGCCCAGGACGCTGACGGCCAAACGACCATGCTGGTTCCGTTCGAGGACTTTCCATGAGTCGGCTTCCGACAGGACAGTGCCTGGTCGCTCGTCATTTTCCACGGTCTTTCTCCTGCACCTGACGTAGGGGCCGCAGGGCTGGATGGCCTCTGACAGCTGATGTCCGCGATCCTACGGCTGGCTGCGTTGACCACAACAGGGTCAAAGGTCCTGTTGGCCGGCGGGGCACCATGACCTAAGTCTCTGGCGTCCAGGCCCTGTTCGGGAGAAGCTATGAAGCAGCCGGTTCAGGTCTGGAGGGAGATGCATGGTCCAGGGCGTTTATGTCGCTTCCGTTGCCCCGGGCTCCGGCAAGTCGCTGGTGGCTTTGGGGCTGGCCGATGCCCTGCATCGCAGGACGGGTCGTCTGGGATTTTTCCGGCCGTTCGTCAACCAAGCCGAAGCTCAACAGGACCCGGTCATCTTGATGCTTCGGCGACTCTACGAACTGGGACCGTCACGTTGCCGGAGCGGTATGCCCTTGACTGCAGCAAGGGCCGACGTCGCCGCAGGCCTTCAGGACGAACTGTTGTCGTTGATGCTCAGGGAATACACGGAGATCGCGCACGGGTGCGATGCGGTGGTGGTTGATGGCTCGGACCTCCGCGGAAGCGACTCCGACAAGGAATTGGACCTCAACATTCGGCTGGCGAACAACCTTGGTCTGCCCGTCCTGGCTGTGGTTGGCGCACAGGGGCTCCCGGCGGAACAGACAGTTGGCGCCGCGGAGGCAGGCATCAGGCAGTTCAAGGCGGCGCATTGCCCGGTTCTGGCGTTGGTGGTGAACCGTGTCGATCCCGGCGTGATGGACGAGGTCTACAAAGCCGTCAGGGCTTCTGTAGGGGAGGTCCCTTCCTATGTGATACCGGAAGTGCCCGGGATTTCCACCCCGACTGTGGCCGACGTCGTATCTTCCCTGGGCCTCACCCGTCTATCGGGCAGCACGGAACTGGACCGTGACGTGGGCAAGATCAAGGTGGCGGGGATGAACGTGGACAACTTTCTTCGGACCTTTCGTGCAGGCGACCTGGTCATCGCTGCCGGCGACCGATCCGACGTCATGATGGCTTGCCTGGCCTCTGCTTTGGCGCCCGATCTCCCTACGCCCGCGGGCATTATCCTGGCGGACGGTTTGCTGCCAGGTGCTCAGGTATTGCCCTTGTTGGACCGTGCACCGTTCCCCGTCTTCGTGGACTCGAAGGATACGTATGCCACGGCACAAGAGGTGGCAGGAGTGCGCAGTGAAATCCACACTGGGGAGAACCGCAAGCTGGCGGCGGCTCTGGGCGTTTGGTCCCGCTCCATCGACGAAACCGAAATGCTCGATCGTTTGGCCCTGCCCCATCCTGCGACGATGACGCCGCTCCGCTTCCTCAATGAGCTGATCGAAAAGGCCCGGAAGCAGGAGCGAAGGATTGTCCTCGCCGAGGGCGAAGAACTGCGCGTTCTGCGTGCGGCGGAGATCCTTCGACGCCGGGACGTTTGCAAGGTGACGGTGCTGGGCAACGTAGCTGGGGTCAGGGAGCTCGCTGAAGCCCATGGCATCGACGTAAGTGGCCTCCAGATCCTTGATCCGGCCGGCTCACCCCTCAGGGAGCGCTTTGCTGCCGAGTATTGCCGCTTGAGGGCGCACAAAGGAATGATCATGGAGCGTGCCCGGGAAATCATGCTTGATGGGGCATACTTCGGCACCATGATGGTCCAACTCGGTGAAGCGGACGGCATGGTTTCCGGCGCCGCCCACACTACCGCCAATACCATTCGGCCGGCCTTGGAGTTCGTGAAAGGCCGGAAGGGGGAGGGCCTGGTGTCCTCTGTCTTCTTCATGTTGTTTCCGGACCGGGTGTTTGTCTATGGAGACTGCGCCGTGGTTCCTGAACCGAACGCCGATCAACTCGCGGAAATCGCCATCGCCTCGGCTGACACTGCTTCCCGTTTCGGTGTGGAGCCGAGGGTGGCCATGCTTTCCTACTCGACAGGAGGCTCTGGATCAGGAACTGCCGTAGACAAGGTGCGTCTGGCCACGGAACTGGTCAGGGCGGCGCGTCCTGGGCTCCCGGTGGACGGGCCTATCCAGTACGACGCGGCGGTGGATGCAACCATCGCGAGCTCCAAGTTGCCGTCGTCCGCAGTGGCAGGAAAGGCCACTGTTTTCATCTTTCCCGACCTCAACACCGGCAACAACACCTATAAGGCGGTGGAGCAGTCCTCCGGTGCTGTCGCCGTCGGGCCTATCCTTCAAGGACTTCGTAAGCCCATCAACGATCTGTCCAGGGGCTCAACCGTGGAGGACATCATCAACACGGTTGCCATCACTGCCGTCCAGGCACAGGAGCCAAGCTAGGCTTCTTCCTCCGTAGCCACCACAAGAACCGGGCAGTGGGCATGGGCTGCGCAGGCCTTGCTGACCGAGCCAATGGGCTGGTTAAGGAAGCCCCCCGCGCCGTGCCTGCCTACAATGAGCAGTTGGGATCCGCGGCTTTCCTCGACCAATACCTTCGCAGGTTCGCCAAATTTCACGGTGACGGTCAGGCCCTCGGGGCGGGATTCGCCGAAAGCGCGCTCAAGTGCCTCATCCACCAGTCGCCTGGCCGTGTCCTCAAGCTGTGACGTGAAGCGGGTCAGCTCATGTTCGAAGCGGGATGCCATGTAGAAATCCGACATTCCGATGCACGTGATGACGTCGATCGGCCCACCCAGTGTGGATGCCATCCGGCCTGCCATTTCGAGGGTCTTCGAGGAGTATTCGGAGCCATCGACGCCGACGACGATTCGATTCGGCCGTGATTGTGAGTTCATGGGACCAGCTTGACGCTGGGCATGATGCAACGATAGGGCCGAAGGACATGTTTTTCAGGCAGACGAAGAGGTTTCGCTGTGCCTGTGACGTAGCCGTTTGTAGAGCCAATCGACGCCGAGAACGCCAGGAATAGCAAGGACAGCTACAGTCCAGCCCGCAGCGGTAGGCGGCGCTTGTCCAAGGATTCCGGCAAGAGGGGGAACGAACAGGAACACGGCCAGCGCCGCCAATTCAGCGGATACCGCCCACAGCAGGAGGCGGTTGGTAAACCAACCCTGCTTCCACGGGGGAGCCGTTGCGCTCCTGCAGGCGAAAGCGGTAGCCAGTTGGCCCAGCACGACGGCGGCAAACGCAGCCCCGGACGCTGACATCAGTACACCGGGATCCCATGATTGACCCCGAACCCAGCCGCTGCCGAACAGGACCGTTGAAAACGCCGCCATTGCGATCAAGGCTTCCGTGGGCCCCATCACGGCAAACACCCGCAGCATGAGGTGACGGTCCAGGAGGTGCCGTTTTTCGGGGGGCCTCTTCAATACCCGCTTTCCCGGAGCCTCGGCCCCGAGAGCCAAGGCAGGCAGCAGATCTGTTCCAATGTCCAGCGCCAAAATCTGAAGGACACCAAGCGCAAGGGGAAACTGGCCGCCTGACAGGGCCCAGATAACGAAAGGTGCCAATTCCGCTACGTTGTCGGTGAGGTGGTAAGTGAGGAAGCGGTGAATGTTCGAGTACGTTGCCCGCCCTTGCTCGATTGCGGCCACGATCGTGGCGAAATGATCGTCCAGGAGAACCAGGTCCGAAGCTTCGCGGGCAACATCCGTGCCGCTGAGGCCCATGGCTACTCCGATATCGGCCTGGCGAAGCGCGGGACCGTCGTTGACGCCGTCTCCCGTCATCGCTACCACATGGCCCCGTGCCTGCAGCGCCTTCGCCACTCGAAGCTTTTGCTCCGGGGAGACTCTGCTGACCACTACTCCATCGCGGTCCAGGAGGGCACCTAGGATTTGCTCATCTCCGGGGAGGTCCGCGCCTTGGACAACGAGGTTGTCCGGACCCATCAGGCCAATCTCCCTGGCGATTGCCCCGGCCGTTGATGGGTGGTCGCCAGTGATCATTGCTATCCGGATTCCGGCCCCTCGTGCTGCCTTGATCACGTCACCCACGTCCGGCCTTGGCGGATCATGAAGTCCGATGAGCCCCAGAGGTGCAAGGTTGCGTTCGGCGTCCTCTGCCGATCGGTCCAGCCAGTCCGAAGCCGTTCCTGGCAATTCCCTGCTTGCCACTGCTATCACACGCAACCCGCGGGAAGCCATCGCCTCCACGGCACCAGCCAAAACGCCTGAGGTGTCCGTGCACAGTGGCAAAACGGATTCCGGTGCCCCCTTGACGTACAGTGTGGTCCCGGCAATCACGGACTCCCGGCGCCTGTCGGCGTCAAAGGCAAAGCGTCGGATGATTTTGACCGTTTCAGGCTCACGTCCCAACAGCCGACGCGCAAGGGAATCAATCGCCGCTTCCATGGGGTCGCCGCTGGCCGTCCAGCCGCCTTCGTGGTGCACCGCCCGTCCCTGCGACGCTACCCGTGCGCCCAAGGCGGCCAGCAAAGCCATGCTTCGTGCCTGCCCTTCGATCCGTGCTTCAGGCCCGTAGCCCTCGCCCACGATCTTCACCGGACCGTCGGCAGTGAAGACCTCGACGGCGTTCATCCGGTTTTGCGTCAAGGTTCCCGTTTTGTCCGTGCAGATAAAGGTTGTGGAACCAAGTGTTTCTACTGCCTCCAGGTTGCGGACCAGCGCTTGTCGTTCAGCCATGCGCTGTGCTCCCATAGCCAGTGACAAAGTGACGGTGGGCAACAGACCCTCCGGAATCAGCGCAACGGCCACACCGATGGCAAACAGAAACGAGTCGCGCCAGACGATTCCAACCAAGAGGGAAACGACGAAGAAGACGCCTGCCACGCTCAAGGCGACGAATGCTACGAGCCGGACGATCCTTCGGAGTTCCATGGTCAAGGGAGTGGGTGGCGGTTTGGTGCCGCTCGTGAGGGCGGCAATCGCGGCAAGCTTGGTGTTGCTGCCTGTGGCGGTGACAATGCCTTCTGCTTCGCCGTTGACAAGGAACGTTCCGCCCCACGCCGGGTCATTGGTTCCTTTCGGCACTGCTGCGCTCTCACCCGTCAGCATGGATTCATCTGCCGTGCAGTTTGATGCCGAGACAAAAACGATGTCGGCGGGAAGCCTGTCCCCAGCTGCCATAATGACGAGGTCTCCGGGGACCAGCTCACTGGCATGGACGCTTTGGATCCTGCCATCACGCCGCACATTTACTTCGGCCGGGAGGAGGCCCTGAAGCCGTTCGGCTGCGTGCTGGGCACGTTCTTGCTGGATGTGGGCGAAGACCCCGTTGACGATGACAACAACGATGATTGCCACGCACAGCTGCGGCATGCCACCGACGTATGCCAATACCGCTGCGACCCACAACATCAACGCGAAGAAGTGTGTCAACTCGCCCAGCAGCTTTCGCCACTGAGGCACCCTCTTGGCTTGCGGCAATATGTTGGGTCCCGCTTCTGCCAACAACTGCGCAGCCATGCGGGAACTCAGGCCGTCGGTTCCGGTGACCGCAGGCGGCGGTGCGGGGGGTTTGTTCCCTAGGGCCATTATTTCTCCAAAAACGGGACGCCTGTTCGATGTAAGGCTCCACGTGTGACCCGGGCACGTCTAGGGCCAAAGGGCACGGTTGGGAAAGGACCTTCTGCCCTACACGGGCCTCGCCCTAAGCGTTAGGCTCGGCGCCATGGAGAACACATCACGGGACCAAACCACATCACCGGACCAGGAAACCAAAGAACTTAGTGTCCACGACTGTTGGAAGTATCTGCAGTCCACATCCACGTGCAGGGTGGCACTCATCAACGGAGACGTTCCGGAAATCTTCCCGGTCAACTACATCCCCAATTTTGGAACCCTGCTGTTCAGGACAGGGCAGGGAACCAAACACAAGGCCCTCCGCGAAGGGGCAGTGATAGCAATGGAAGCCGACGGGTTCAACCGCTACGGGACCATCGCCTGGAGCGTCATCATCAAAGGACGTCCCGAGTTCGTGACCCATCCCGAAGAAATCCAGGAAGCGGTGGATGCAGGTTTGTCCCCGTGGCAACCCGGACCCAAGGACATTCTGGTGCGGGTGACGCCAACGCATATCAGCGGCCGGCGGTTTGTCATCACGCCGCCCTCGAAGTGGTGGCCGCCCTTGGACCCTGCCGCGTCTGACGACGACGTGGCAGCGGAAGGGGACGACGCCGGAAACCAGTAGGTGGCATGGCCCGGCTTGTCCTGTGGCCGGTTTGTTTTGCGGCCCGGTCTCAGGAGGGCCGCGTCAGGATGGTGGGGCACTGGACATTCAGGAGCACGTGCTGCGCCACGGAGCCTAGCAGCACCCGAAGGCCGCCCCGCCCCCGACAACCCATGACCAGCAGCCGGGCATCCCTGGCAGCAGCCACCAGCGCCTCTCCGGGGCCGCGGCTGGTGTCCAGCCTTTCCCGCACGGATACTCCGGGGTGGCGTTCTTTCACGTTACGGACGGCGTCAGCCAGAACATCGCTATCGCCGGAAACGCTGGAAGGGCGGGGATCCGGACCCGAAGCATGAACGATGACCAGGTCTTCATCCATGCGCTGTGCCTCACTCGCTGCAAGGTCCAAGGCAACTAGCGAGTCGGAGGATCCGTCGACTCCGACCACCACGCCTTTGCGAACTCCGGATGCCATCTCCGGAACCACAGCAACCGGGCAGTTGCTTGTCACTGCGATCTGGAAACTGACGGAACCGTATCCCTGGCCCTCCGTCCCCGGCCCGCGGTCGGTTCCAGCCACGAGCATGTCCGCTTCCGAGGACAGGCCGGCGAGAGTTTCCGCGGGTTCTCCTGACAGTTGCGTGGATGAGACTTCCAAACCGGGATAGGCCTGCGCAATCCGCCCGGATTCGCTCCCCAGCAGGTCCTCTGCCCGTTCGATGGCTAATTTGCGTTCGCTGCGCGCGGGAAACGCCCAGTCCGGCGGCACCACGTGCACAAGGTTGAGCGCCAAGCCAAAGGCATCAGCATGTGCGGCTGCCCAGTCTGCGACGTTCCGGCCAGCCTTGGAACCATCAAGGGCTGCCACGATCTGCTTCTTCACGTAACGGCGTCCCCTCGCATATCCCAACAGTGATCGTTTCCACTATCTGCGGGAGAGGTTGCCACCGCAAGGGCCGGAAGGCCTTTCCGCCAGCTGCCCGAGTGCGTTAGGGTCCTCGAGAGAGAAGGAATCACCTTTTCATCGACCTCGCCGGGGAGGAAATCGCGTGCATGTTCTCGTGCTGAATCCCGGTTCTTCATCGCTCAAGTACCACGTGCGGGACACCTCGGTACCTGAAGCTGAAGCAAGCGTGCAGGCCTCCGGGCAAGTGAACTGGGCGCCTCAGGTTCGCTCAGACCCATCCCGTCTGGACGAAGTTTTCAACGTGATAAATGCCGGTTTGGCCAAAAGCACCGAAGCGGGCCATATTGAGGCAATCGGCCATCGCGTGGTGCACGGTGGCGACCAGTTCAGAAGGCCGACACGGGTCACAGCGGATGTGGTTGCGGCCGTGGAAAGACTTGGTGCTTTGGCGCCACTGCATAACCCCGCGAGCGCGGCCTGCATGCGGACTGCGGGCATCCGGTGGCCGGACGTTCCCCAAGTTGCCGTATTTGATACTGCTTTCCATGCCTCGATACCGGAGTATGCGGCACGTTACGCCATCCCCGAAGACGTCTACAAAGCGCATAGAGTCAGGCGCTATGGGTTCCATGGGATCTCAGTGGAGATGGCTTGCCGTGACGCAGCTGGTTTTTTGGGGGTACCAGGTTCCTCGCTCAATTCTGTTGTTGCCCACGTCGGCAACGGGGCCTCGGTTACAGCCGTCAGGGGTGGTATGAGCGTGGATACGTCCATGGGAATGACACCGCTGGAAGGCCTTGTGATGGGCACGCGCTCCGGGGATATCGACCCCTCGATTGTCCTTTTGATGCAGCGAGAGGGGGCAACGCCGGACGAGGTTGATGAGATTCTTAATCACCGCTCGGGCATGCTGGCCTTGGCTGGTACCGCAGACATGCGGGACGTTGGTGCGGCCGTCGAACGCGGCGAGCCCAAGGCAAGCCTGGCCCTCGATATCTACGCCTATCGTCTTGCCAAGTACATTGCTGCCTACTCAATGGTGGTTGGCCGGCCTGATGCCCTCCTCTTCACAGGTGGCGTGGGCGAGAATTCCGTGGCCTTCAGAACGAAGGTCCTTTCATGGCTTATGCCCTTGGGGCTTGCCATGGATCAGGACAGGAACCTGTCCCCGCGTCAAGGAATCCGCGTGGTGAGTGCAGATGGTTCGTCATTTCCCGTCCTCGTGGTTCCCAGCGATGAGGAACGGGCCATAGCGGAAGCAACTGCTTCGCTGCTCGAGGAAGACACCAAGGATAGAAGGGGACGGAGAAGATGAGTTCTGGCATGGAAAGCAACACCTCTGGTTCCCACAGTGAGTCCGAAGATTTCGAACTCCTCAACCGGTATTGGGCCGCCGCGAATTACCTTACCGTGGCACAGATATACCTGCAGGAGAATCCTCTCCTGCGCGAGCCTTTGCAACCTCAGCACATCAAACCGCGGCTTCTGGGTCATTGGGGGACCAGCCCAGGGTTGTCGTTGATCTATGCCCATCTCAACCGCCTCATCCGTCGCACGGGCGCGGAGGTCCTGTTGGTGACGGGCCCCGGTCACGGGGGACCGGCCATCGTTGCGAATACGTATCTGGAAGGCAGTTATTCGGAGGTTTACCCGGCGGTGGGGCGGGATTTGGAGGGACTCCGACGCCTGGTCCGGCAGTTCTCGACGCCGGGTGGTGTAGGCAGCCATGTCGGCCCTGCCACACCTGGTTCCATCCACGAAGGCGGTGAACTGGGGTATTCATTGATGCATGCCACCGGCGCGGCCATGGACAATCCTGATCTCATCGTTGCCTGCGTTGTTGGCGACGGGGAGGCGGAGACAGGGCCGTTGGAAGGCTCGTGGAAGGCGCCTTCTTTCATCAATCCGCTCAGGGATGGGGCCGTTCTTCCGATTCTCCATCTCAACGGGCATAAGATTTCCGGGCCTACTGTGCTTGGCAGGCGGTCGGACTTGGAGGTGGCCGCGCTGCTCGAAGCGCATGGTTGGGATCCAGTGGTCGTGTCCGGCAAGGATCCGGGAATTGTTCATCCGGCGCTGGCGTCCGCCATGGATTCGGCGTACGCCTCCATTCGTGCCATACAGTCACACGCGCGTCACCAAGGCGTCGACCGTCCCTCCCGGTGGCCCGCCATCATCCTGCGCACGCCCAAAGGCTGGACGGGACCACACGTGGTGGATGGTCTACCAGTCGAGGGAACCAGCCGGTCGCATCAAGTTCCCTTGTCTGGAGTGCGGGAGAAGCCCGAACACCTGGCACAGCTGGAGGCCTGGATGCGGTCCTACCGGCCGGAGGAACTTTTCGACGCCGAGGGGCGGCTGATCGCCGAACTTGCCGGGCTTGCTCCCGACGGCGGTCTTTGCATGGGAGCGTCGGCTGCGGGACGGGGCGTCGGTGGCAAGGGCCTGCTGATTCCGGACCTTGCCCGGTACGCCGTCGAAACCCTGCCCCGGGGGCAAGTAATGCATCAGAGCACCAAACCGCTGGGGGAGATGCTCCGGGACATCTACCTTGATACTGCCGATGACCCGAGGTTTCGCTTGTTCTGTCCGGACGAGACCAACAGCAACAGGCTCAGCGCGGTCTTTGAGGCCACAGACAGGTGCTTGCTGGAGCCGCCCGCGAACCCGGCCGCTGCCGATGATCATGTTTCCGCCAACGGGCGCGTGATGGAAGTCCTCTCGGAGCACCTGTGCCAAGGATGGTTGGAGGGATACGTGCTGACGGGCAGGCACGGGTTGTTCGCAAGCTACGAGGCGTTCGCGATGGTGAGTGCCTCGATGACTATCCAGCACGCCAAATGGCTGCAACATTCCCGCGAGCTGGATTGGCGGCCGCCTGTCCCGAGCTTGAACATCCTGTTGACGTCTACCTGTTGGCGGAACGACCATAACGGCTTCAGCCATCAGGGTCCGGGTCTCATCGACACCGTCTTGTCGCTGTCCGGCAACGTCATTCGGGTTTATCTTCCACCGGACGCCAATACTCTGTTGGTCACCGCCGAACACATGCTCAGCAGCAAGGACTATGTGAACCTTGCCGTCATCGACAAGCAGGAGCACCCCCAGTACCTGACGCTTGACGAAGCCCGGAAGCACGCAGCAGTAGGAGCTTCTACATGGGGTTGGGCAGGAAACGAAAGGCCAAGCATGTCCGATCGTCCGGATATTATCCTGGCATGTGCGGGGGACGTTCCAACCCAGGAAACCCTGGCCGCGTCCTGGCTTCTCCAGCGCTATATCCCAGGGCTCGCCGTCAGGGTCGTTAACGTCATGGATGCCATGGTCCTGCCGCCTCCCGGGACGCATCCCCACGGACTTCCGGATGAAAAGTTCGAGGAACTCTTCACGGCTGACGTCGATGTGGTGGTGGCCTGGCATGGGTATGCGCGGGCTCTGCATCAATTGCTGCATGGCCGCCCCCGTCCGGAAAGATTCCATGTGCGTGGCTACAACGAGCAAGGGACCACCACAACACCGTTCGACATGGTGGTGTTGAACAAGGTCAGTCGCTATCACCTTGCCATGGAGGCGCTTCACCGGACCCGCGGGCACTTCTCAGGTTCGGAAGAACTTGTGAGGCACTGCCAGGGTCAGCTTGAGGCACACGCCTCCTACATCAGGGAGCACTTTGAAGACTTGCCGGAGGTCAGAGACTGGGTGTGGACGGAGCCAGGTTCCTAGCGGACTTCGATCACGCCCATCATGCCTAGGTCCTCGTGGTCAAGGATATGGCAGTGGTAAACGGAACGGCCCGTGAAGTCAGCGAAAGACACCCGCACCTTCACACGACCGTTCGCCGGAACGTTCACCACGTCCTGGAGCCGCACTCCCTTCACCATCCGGTCATTCACCTCGGTGACTTGCATGGGCCAGATGTGAAGGTGGAAGGGGTGTTCCATCGGGCTGTCATTGAGCAACGTCCACTCTTCCACTGTGTCCGCGGAGGCTGTGATATCCGTTCTAGTGGGGTCGAAACGCTTGCCGTTCAAGGTGAATCCCATCATTCCCATACCCATTTGGGTCCCGAATGTCAGCTGGCGATGGGCGGCAACCCCGGAGAGCCTTAGATCGAGTGCCTCGCTGGCCGCGGGTACTGCCGTTCCAGACGTTTTCCGCGCGCCCGATACTCGCAGGAGAGCCAAAGGCGTAGCAGCCGCTGGAGGCACGCCGGCGGATCCACCAGGACCGGCCATTCCCCGCACACTGCCCCGATCGTAAGGGGCGGCCAGGAGGACTGATTCGCCAGTTACCGTCTCAACCAGTATGTCTGCCCGGTTGCCGGGAGCCAGAAACAGTTCGTCTGTATCAACGGGCAGCGGGAGACGTCCTGAGTCGGTCCCAATCAGGCGGACGTGCTGGCCGTCAAGCCTAAGGCGAAGGTGCCGGGAAGCGCACGCATTAATGACTCGCCACCGTTCGGTATCCCCTGGGGGTGCCGTCAGTTGGGGATTGAGCTGGCCGTTGACGAGAAGCAGTTCGCCTTCCCGGCCCAACATCCGTTCCATCGGGGACGCCGGATGGATATTGCCAAGAGGATCCAGGGTCGTGTCGGAAACCAGCAGGATACGTTCCAGGCCTGCGTTCGTGGCCTCGGGGTCCTCTACGATGATTGCGCCGTAGAGGCCGGCAAAGACCTGGTCAGCCACACCGCCATGATGATGGGGGTGGTACCAGTAGACGCCCGGCGGGTGATCCCTCGGGAGCCGGTATTCATAATCGACGGCGGTGCCCGGATCAACTCTGATGAAAGGATTGTCACCGTTGCCTTGGGGTGAAACATGCAGCCCATGCATGTGCAGGTTGGTCGGTTCACTCAAGTTGTTGATGAGACGGATTTTCAGAACGTCTCCTGGCCGGATACGAAGTGTAGGTCCAGGTATTTCTTTGTTGTATGCAAGCGCTGATGCCTGGCGTCCAGCTAACAGCAGGGAGGTACCACCGGCCTCAAGCTGGACGTTCAGCGAGCCATCCGAACTCTGAAGAACAGACGGATATTGCAAGTCCGCCCCCGCAGTGGGAACGGAGCGTTGTGATGCCAGCGTCAGGGCAAGGCCGGTTCCGCCGGTCACCGTACCCGCCAAACCCAAGCCGCCCAGCAGCAGCGCCGAGCGCCGGCTGAGCGGCCGCATCACAGGTCCTCGCCGAGGACCTTGACCCGGTCGCGGTACTCTTCCGCGGTCAGTTCTCCCCTCGCCAGACGCTCATCCAGGATCCGGCGGGCCGTACTTCTTCCTTGGGGTGTTCCGTTCGTGAAGTGGCGTGGTCCTGGTCCATTCAAGCCGCCAAACATCCTCACCACCAGAAGCACGAGTATTGCCAGGCCGATGAGCATGAGCAGCCCCCACAGCCACATCCAGCCGTTGCCCATCCCATATCCCCACATCATGACAAGCACCCCTTCCCACAGGGAATCGTTAATTCGAACTAGCTGACGCCGCGGTCGGCGCGCATATTGGGCCTTAGGTGGCGGACCAACCGTTGTCGGAAGGGAGCACGCACCCATTGATGTTTGAACCGTCCCGGCTCAGCAGGAATGAGATCGATGCGGCGAGTTCATCGGCCTCGGCAATTGGTGGCACATTGGCTTGCATTAAGGGCCCAAGAACTTCCACCGCAAGTTGGGACTTGAACTCGGCGTGGATGTTGGTCCGCGTGCCGCCAGGGCAGACAGCATTCACACGGATACCCCTGCGCCCGTACATTACCGCCGAACTGCGGGTAAGTCCGATGACTGCATGCTTCGATACGGTGTACGCCGCACCCGCCGCCGAGCCACGAAGCCCTGCCTCTGACGAGACATTTACTATTGATCCGGATCCGGCATCAAGCATGAGGGGGACTACCGCGCGCATAAGCCGCATCATCGATGTAAGGTTGACGTCCAGCACCCGGTTCCACGTCTCATCGTCCAGCTCATGAACCGGCTGGAAACTGTCCATGATGCCGGCAACGTTCGCCAATGCGTCCACCCGTCCATTCGCAGCGGCGACAACGCGACGCACGGCATCTTCCGTGCTGATGTCACCAGCCACCGGCACAAGGCTAAGCTCCGGATGCTCGGCAACAAACCGGTCCAGACCGTCCAGGCTGAGGTCACTGGCAATGACACGACCGCCCTCGCGCGCGACGCGCAACGCCGTTGCCCGGCCAATGCCGGACGCAGCGCCGGTGACAATCACCGTCTGGCCGTCGAAGCGGGCGGGTGTGACAACTTCCTGCCATTCGGGCATCGGGTTCTCCTTTTCTTCAGTCCGGGGAGGGACGCACAATCTCTTCATCAACAGCGTGCGGCGGCCTCGCAACGCTCAACAAGTGCTGAAAGTCCCTATGCTGCCTCCCAGGCCCTACGCTGTGCTCATGAGTGAGCGAGTGAGAACGTGGCATGGACAGCACAAGGCTGGGTTGAGCCGAGGTGAGCGCGCAGCCGATGTATTGCGGAATGGCATGGGCAGCTGGACTTTCGTTGGGGCCTTCGTCGCGTTCATGGCTGCCTGGGCCGCCATCAATACCTATCTATTTGCTACGCAGGCCTGGGACCCTTATCCATTCATCCTGCTGAACCTCTTCCTATCCATGCTGGCGGGCCTCCAAGGCGCCATACTGCTCATTGCCGCGAAACGGCAGGATGCCATAGCTGCCGCCATGGCCCTCCATGACTTCGAAACAGATGTGCAGGCAAAGGCAGAAATCGATCGGCTCATGGCGGTAAACAACCAGCAACTGGAACTGCTGGAAGAACTCAGGGCCCTCCTGCTCAGGCCAAGCCCAACGGGCACGGAAGTGGATATGGGCCGCGAGGAGTTTGGCGAGTAGTCAGGCCTTGGATTCTCGCCAAACCGTCCAAGGTGGGAGGACCCGGCGGCGTACCAGGCTCAAGGAAGCGTTTGTTGGCATGCCTCTACGTGTGGCTGCGCTCACTGCTACATTGTTTCCGATGGGGGTGCATAGGGTGCTTCCTGCACGTCCGATGAGTTCCCGTATGAGCATTCAGATTCCGCGCCCTGGCGATATTCCCGTAGCGACAGCTGACGACGACCCGAAGAAGAACCGCAAGGCCCGTACTTCCATTGGCATCGGCCTCATTACTGTCGCCGTGATCAGCGCGGCGGCAATGATTTGGCTTTATTCGCTGTACGGGGCAGGGCTGGCCACCCTCAGTGATAGCGACAGATCAGAACAAGCGGTCTTCGTTACACTCAACATCTTCTACTTCCTGGCGTTGGTGGTGGTTGGTATTTGGAACATCGCTGCCCGGCGCAGCACATCCAAGCTGCCGCCCATTGCCGCACTTGTTTTGTCGTGCCTCGCGCTGACGTTCACGGTTATCAACGTGCTTGACTTTGCGACAACCAGCGGCAGGATCCCGAGTCTCTTCATGGTGTTCCTGAATGTGGCCATCTGCGTTCAAACGATCAGGCTGTTGCTGGTGAAGCCAACGGCGGGTATGTGAATCTCACCGGAGCCCACCAGGACGGCTGCGTAGTTCCCACGGGAGCATCCCGGATCAACCGGTTTCAGCGGTACTGAGTGCGCGCCGTCGGACGTCGGCCCAGGTTTCAACACCGTGTGTTGCCTGCAGCGAGAAGTTTTGGGAGCTAGCAGATGACGTGCTCCGAGCGAGCGGTCTTAGTCGGTTGAAGGCGCTTCTGTTGTTGGCCGCAGCAATTCCGAGGGCGCATGTCCGTACCGCTGGCGGAAGGCCCGGCTGAAGTGCGCAGGGTCTGAGAAGCCCCAGGTTAGGAACAAGTCAGTCAGTGTGCCGCCATATTTTCCGGTCAACAAGGTCTCCCGGATCCGGTGCAGACGTTGCTGCCAGACCCAGCCCATCACTGTTTCACCGTCCGCTGCGAAGGCGCGGTGGACGCTGCTCGGAGACAAGTGAAGCTCTCTTGCGATGGATTTGATACTCAGGGACTCGTCGCCCAGGTTTTCGAGGATATGGGTTTGCACGAGCTTGCGGCGCGAGAAGCGGTCCGCGTCCGCGACACCCCGGGTTAGGCCGCCCAGGCCAGCAACAATCAGATGTTCCACGCCTTGGGAGACCGATAAGGCGACATCCGGCGAGAGGGCGTCAATATCGTTGGCTAGGAACTGCACTGTATTGACCAGCAGACGCGCAGCCCCCGGATCGGCGTTCACTGCCAGTGCAGTGAGTCTTGCGGCTTCGGGCAGGTGTCGCTCCAAAGCAGTTCTCGGAAGCCGGATCACGAGTTGCTCAAAGTGATCGGTCAGCAGGAGTGAATACGGTCGGCTGGTGTCATAGAGGGCGAACCCGCCGTTGTGGATGGCGGCCGCGCGCCCATCCTGGGTCACCAAGCATGAGCCTTCGGTTTGCATGCCCACCAGATAATAGTCGTCGGAGGAAGCATCGATGGCAGCTGGCGTGCGGTGGACGGATTGCGCAGAGGCGCGAACTCGGGCCAAGTCAAGGGACGCCAAAGACTGGACAGCTATTTCACCGTCTATGGACTCGCGGCCGTTGCCGGCCCTGCAGTCGAGCTCAACGAAAGTATCAGAAACGGTCTCCGTCCAGAACGAAACCCTGTTTCGGGGAGGCACCGCCGCTGTGCTCACAACCTTGGCCATGCCTAATCTTACTGCCACGCTGCGCCCACCCGTCGGCTGGTTCGTTAGGCAGATGTGGTGCGGGCAAACGTGACATTCGCAGTCAATGCTCCTGCGATTCTCGATCAAGAATCCCTCGACATTGGGTCGTAGCGTGGACACACATCCACTCTTGTGAGTAGCATCACATCCCTTAGGAGATCGCAATGAATCACCCCAAATTCAAAGCAGCGGCCGTTCAGGCAGCACCTGTATTCCTTGACTTGGACAAGACCATCGATAAAACGATCGCCCTGATGGAGGACGCGGCCCGGAACGGTGCGGAGCTGATTGCCTTCCCTGAAACCTGGCTCCCGGGATACCCGTGGTACGCTTGGCTTGATGCCCCGGCGATGTGGCTGCCGCAGTACACCCAGCGCTACTTCGATAATTCGCTGGAATACGGCACGCCCCGGGCCGAACGGATCTCGAAGGCCGCCAAGGACAACAACATTGTCGTGAGCATGGGCCTCAGTGAACGAAACGGGGGCAGCCTGTATATCTCTCAATGGTTCATCGACCGCGATGGGCAGACCATCGCCCAGCGCCGAAAGCTGAAGCCGACCCACGTGGAGCGCACAATTTTTGGCGAAGGCGACGGAAGCGATCTCGCTGTCTGGGACACCAGGCTGGGCCGAGTCGGCGGACTGTGCTGCTGGGAGCACCTGCAGCCGCTGTCAAAATACGCAATGTACGCCCAGAACGAGCAGGTACACGTTGCTGCATGGCCGAGCTTTTCCCTCTATGAGGCTGGCGCTTACGCCCTTGGCCCCGAAGTCAACACCTCCGCTTCGCGGATCTATGCGGTGGAGGGCCAGTGTTTCGTCCTGGCTCCGTGTGCCACCGTATCCCAGGATATGGTGGACGAAATGTGCACCACGGACTTGCAAAAGGCACTTCTCAAGACCGGCGGCGGATACGCCCGCATCTTCGGGCCCGACGGTCAGCAACTTCACGAGTCCCTTCCGGCAGGCGAGGAAGGCCTCATCTACGCTGAGATCGATCTGGGCCTGATTTCAGTGTCGAAGGCCGTCGGGGACCCCGCAGGCCATTACTCCCGCCCCGATGTCACACAGCTAATCCACAACAAGGCTCCTCGACGTGCCGTGGTCGATACCGCTCCGCCTTCGGACCCCGCGCCAGCCGTTGAAAGGACACACGGCGCGGACGAGCCGGCCCTTCCAGCAATGGCCGAACTCTAGATGGCACGGGGCAGCGACGAGCAGGAACCAGCAATGGAATCCTCAATCGCGGCGCACCTCCGGGTCGAACGGACGCGGTCCAAACGTGTGGGGGACAACTATGCCCCGCCCTACCCGTCATACTCCGTGCGCTTCGCGGAAGGCGTCAGCCAGCTTGTCTGCGCCTTCTTCGGCGTCCAAAGCAAGCATCCGCTCTCCAGCGAGGCCAAGGTAGCCTCTGCTGGAATGTGGGAACTATGCGCACAAGAAGACGGACCGATGTCCCGTGAGTACGCCGTCCACACGGACGAACAAGGCTTCGATAACCAGGTCATCATCGCCTACTGGGACGACGCGGACGCTTATGGGCGCTGGTTTCAAAAGCACAGGAATGCATTGATTGGCGCTGGACTGGAACTTGCAGATCACGGCCGCTGGATCGAAGCGTTCAGTCCGGAAGCACGTGGCTTCGAGACCCTGTACTCGTCCAACACCTTCCCGGAAGGGGCTGCAAGGGTTGCCACGGGGGGATACAGCGGGGAAATCCAGGAACACGGGTACTGGGGGAGCATGCGTGACCGTCTCCCGATTGCACAAACAGAGGCCCTGGAGCCTGCCGGACGCCCGTACGCCGCCGAGAACTCCGGCATCGTCCGGGTGGAGCCCCACGATAACCTGGCAATTATCCGTTCCGGCCAAGACTGGAGCCTCTGTGAAGATGCAGAACGTGCCTCCTATTTCGGCGACGTGGAACCCCAATTGAAAGCAGGGATGGACTTCCTGACGTTGGACGGCGAAGGATCGGCTGTTACGCGAACAGGTACATGACCAGCAGCGACGGCGACGGTTCTGCCCTTGAACAGAGCTTCGGCCTGAGCTTCTGGCACAGCCTGGAGGACATGGAGAGATGGGCGGAGTCCCACCCCACCCATGTCGCCATCTTCATGGCCGCCATGAAATTCCTGCAGGCAAACGCGGGCGCCAGGCTTCGCCTCAGCCATGAAGTCGCGACAGTCTCACGCGAGCAGCAATACTACGAGTACAACAATTGCCATGTCACAACAGGCATGCTCGGCGCATGCAGGCCCTTGGGGGTCAGTCACGCCTGACACACGGACAAGATCAGCAAGGCGGGCGGCCAATTCGAACTGTCCGCCCGCCTTCACGGTTCACGAATCAGTGGCGTAGGGTCAACGACCGGTCCAGCATTCCGCGATTCCGCTGATCCGGCAGAGGCACGAGGTACCCATCGCGTTAGTCGAACCGCCAGAGCTGAACTCGACAACTGGATACACGGCAGGGACTTTAACCCGCATCAGCAAGCCTGTCGACCGGCCATGACCTGCAAGGCAGGCTGTGAAGACATTCAGGCCAGGGGGACCATGATGAAATACTCACGCAACGCGGCGACTATCGCGGCACTGCTCGTGCCTGCCCTTACCGGGTGCCAGCCAGCGGTCGGGCCGGTAACGGTGGTATCCGCCGCATCGGTGCCAAGCCCGTCGTCGTCCGAACTGGCGGCTATCGTCCAGACGGCTATCGAGGATCGCAACGGCACAGCCCTCGATGTTCCACCGGCCGAACGCCTCGACAACGGGCAGACGACGGCGGCCTACCGGGCGAAGCGCGAGCGGGACCTCTCGGTGGTGGCCCGGTCGAAGGCAGCGTTCAAGTCGAGCGGATTTTGGTATACGTCCTTTTCGACGACGGTGACGGTGCAGTCGCTCGAAGTGAGCGGTGCGGAGGTGAGTGTCCACTTCAAGGAATTGACTGAGGAGTACCAAAGCTCGGCTGCGAACGGGCCGAGCAGCGTCCCCACGGTCTACTCGCTCCCGCAGACCGCTCTATTCCGGGCGTCCGCGGGCACTTGGCAGCTAGATAGCATCGCCCCGTCCGAGCACGGCGGCGCGCTGCCGATGTCAGTCGTCGAGGACTGAGAACGGCACGATCGAGGATCCTTGAAGGGCTGGCCTCGGGTGCATCCTTCACCGGGTGGAACACTCGTCAGCGAAACGGGGCGCGCCTTCGCCCGTCCCGGGGAATCGCTGGTGGTTTGCGTAGCATGGGGGCTCAACGACTATTGGGGGTAGCAATGAATTTAAGTCCAGCCTTCGGAATTATCGGGATCCTTTACGCGGTCTTCATGATCGCGGTGGCCGTCCTGGCCGTATACGCCCTGGTCCTGGTCGTCATCTTCTTACGGCTAAGGATCGCTGAGCTGAAGAGGGCAGCGCGGGCCCAGGACGGCTGATATTGCTGTTTAGCCCTTGCTGAAAATCAGGCTGACGTTCTGGCCGCCAAATCCGAACGAATTGGAGAGTGCTGCGGGAGATGTTCCGCGGCGTTTTGCGGTGACAATGTCCAGCCCGAGTTCCGGGTCCACGTTTCCTTGGTGAAGATTGCGGGTGGGAGGGATGACTTCCTGTGCGACGCTCCGGACTGCGACGATGGCTTCAACTGCGCCGGCGGCCCCGAAGAGATGTCCCAGGGAGGCCTTGGGTGCCGTCACCGGAATGGTGTCGCCAAAGATGGCCTTGATGGCTTTTGCTTCCGCCAGGTCCCCCAAGGAGGTGCCGGTCGCGTGGGCGTTGACGTGGCCCACCTCCGCTGGGCTCATGCCGGCGTCGTTGAGGGCCTTGGTGATGGCGGTGATCTGGCCTTGGCCGTCGTCCGCTGGTGCCGTCATGTGGAAGGCATCGGAGGCAATGCCCACGCCGCGCAGGACTGCGTGGACGGTTGCGCCGCGGGTCATGGCGTGCTCGGCACTTTCCAGCACCAAGATGCCTGCGCCTTCGCCTAGGACGAAGCCGTCGCGGTCTGAGGCAAAGGGGCGCGACGCGGAGGCGGGGTCCGCTATAAGTGTTGAGAGAGCCCTCGTTTGCAAGAAGGCAGCGACGGTGAAGGGGGTTATCGCGGCTTCGGCACCGCCGGCAATGACTACGTCAGCTTCGCCGGAACGGATCAATCTGGCGGCCATCACAATCGCTTCGGCTCCCGACGAGCACGCCGAGACGGGAGTGTATGAACCCGCCTTGGCACCGTAGCGGATGCTGACAGCCGCGGCGGGTCCGTTGGCCATGAGCATTGGTACTGCCCGGGGGGAGATACGGCGCTGGCCGCGGTTCTCCAAGGTGTCGTCTTCCCGGAGGAGCGTGCCGATTCCGCCCACGCCTGTTCCCACCGCCACAGCCAGGCGGGTGCCGTCAACCTCGGGCGAACCGGCATCTGCCCAAGCTTCTGCCGCGGCAACCAGGGCGGCTTGCTGAACCCGGTCCAGTCTTTTGGCTTCGACGGCGTCAAGTCTGGTCGCTGGGTCGGTGGCCATGGATGCGGCGATGGTTACGGACAGTCCGCTGCCCTGCAACATATCCGGCCCGACATCCCGCACGCCTGAACAGCCCTCAAGGAGGCCGGCCCAGGTCGTATCGACCGTGCCACCCAAAGGCGTTGTGGCGCCTATTCCTGTCACAGCAATGTCTCGTGCCCTCATGGCAACTCCTTTTCTTGTATGACATACAAGATATACGGATAATTGTATGAAGTACAATTTTCTGCATGGGCACACAACGCAAGGGGAAACGTCTACCGGGTGGTCCCTCGCAGGCTCGTGGTCACTCGACCAGGGGCCGAATCCTGGACAGCGCGGTGAAACTTTACCTGGCGAACACCTCGGGTGAGGTGAGCGTGGCAGCGATCGCTGCCGATGCCGCCGTGTTTCCCAACCAGGTGACCTACTACTTCGGTTCCAAAGACTCGCTCTTCATCCATGCTGCCTTTCTGGCATTGCTCCACGATGCGGAACGCGTTGAGGCGATCGGCGACAGTGCAGCGAGTCCCGAGTCGTTTCGAAGGAACATGGCCCGAACGGTCCTGATGCTCCCGTCCATGCCGTTGGTGGTGCGCGCCTTGGCAGTGGGAACATCCCGGCCCGCCCTCGCCGCCGTGGTGGATCAGCATCTGAATCTGCTGTTCCGCCAGTCCGAACGCTATCTTGCCCGTCTTGTGAAGCGACGGTGCTGGGAAGTGCAACGTCCCATGCCGGTGGAAACCAGGACGTTCTGGAGCGCAGCCTTCGGAGCCAGCCTCCTGTCGCAGGCCGGTGCTATGGGATCGGGGAGCGACGTGGACCTGTCCGGCACGTTGACGGTTCGAGATGGGAGCCAATGACTATAGGCAGTCCTGGGCGGTCAGTTCTGGTGAGCCCGGGTGACGAAGTGCTCAACCCGGCGGTCAGGAATTAGCCAGATCAGGGCCACGATGGTGTAGGCCGCAACTCCAAGCAGGGGCTGGACGGCGGTGAGTCCAAGGCCAGCGAGGTAAATCAGCGGCGACGTTTTGCCTTTCCAGTCCCAGCCGATTGCCTGCGCAAGGGGGCCATCCCGGCCCTGTTGGCGGATCAGTGCCCGTTCCAGGATGAAGTAGGCGATCGCGGCGCACAGCAAGTTGATCCCGTACGTCAGCACCGGGATCTGCACGAAGCCGGACTCATCCATCCAGCGCGTGGTGAACGGGACCAGTGAAAGCCAGAACAACAAGTGCAGGTTGGCCCAGAGGATCGCGCCGTTGACCCTGCTTGCCAGATGGATCATGTGGTGGTGATTATTCCAGTAAATTCCAACGTAGACGAAGCTGAGCAGATAGCTGAGGACCGTAGGCAGGACGGACCTCAAGCCAAGCCAGGTCGGTTCGTCCGGCACATGGAGTTCCAGCACCATGATTGTGATGATGATGGCAAGCACACCATCACTGAACGCTTCCAGACGGTTCTTGTTCACCGGCCTCCCTCCATGAAAACCAACATCCTAGTCATTCCGAATCCGGCTCCGCTGGCGCGGGCGATACCTTTGTCCTGCCTGATGGACGGAGCAGAGCGCGCAACGTCTGGATGGTGTCAGCCTCCGCGGCAGTCTTGTCATCACGGTAGCGTTTGACGCGTGCGAACCGAAGGGCGATTCCGCCCGGATAGCGGGGGGATTGCTGAACGCCGTCGATGGCGATCTCGACGACGGTCACCGGCTCAGTCCACACCGTGCCCGCCGTACGCCGCACCTCCAACTCCTGGAACTTTTCAGTCTGCCACCGCAGCAGAGCGTCGGTGAGGCCTTTGAAGGTCTTGCCGACCATCACGTAACCGCCGGGTTCGCCGAACTCGCCAACAGGGTCCAGGGCTCCGAGATGCAGGTTCGACAACAGCCCGGCCCTCCGTCCTGACCCCCATTCGCATGCGAGCACCACCAGGTCGTAGGTGAGCACCGGCTTCACCTTGATCCAGTTCGAACCCCGCCGCCCTGCGGCGTAGGCCGAGCCCAGCGCCTTCACCACTACACCCTCATGGCCTGCATCCAGCGCATCGCGGGACACACTCTCGGCAACAGCCGCATCCGCAGTGATTTTCCCCGGGATGCGGTGACCGGGGGCGATCCGTTCGAGCACGTCGATGCGTGTGGCCAGCGGTTCGTCGAGGAGGTCGCGCCCGTCGACGTGCAGCACGTCGAAAAACCAGGGATGCAGCAGCGTGGTACGCGCCGCGTTCGCCCCGAACCGGGACATGGTCTCCTGGAACGGCCGGGGCCCACCGTCCTCGTCCAGAGCTAGGGTCTCGCCATCGAGGATCACATCGTGCACGGGCAGTCCGCGCACCACCTCCACCACCTCGGGCAGCCGATGGGTCACTTCGGCCAGGGTGCGGGTGTAGATGTGCACGTCGGCGCCGGCACGGTGCACCTGGATGCGAGCGCCGTCGAGCTTGTATTCCACGGACGCTTCCCCTGTCGCTTCCAGCGCCTCGCCGGTACCCGCCGCGGTTGCGGCGAGCATGGGCTGCACGGGACGTCCGACGACGAGGCCGACTGCGTCAAGCTGGGCTGCGGTGCCTGTGAGCGCCAGCAGTGCGGTCGCGCCCAGATCGCCGGAGAGCATCGCTGCGCGGCGTACGGCCTCGACCGGCCGACCGGCAGCTCGAGCTACCGCATCCGTCAGTACGCCCTCAAGAGCACCGGTACGAAGTTCGCCGAGCAGTACGCCGGCGATGAAGGCCTGCTCTCGTTCGGTGGCTTCGGTCATCAGCGACCGAAGGGTGGCGGCGCGCTCCACGCTCGAGCCAGCGCCACCGGCTGCCAGTAGCCGGTCCAACGCTGCGTCGAGGCGGGCGATAGTGAGATTTGGCTCCGGAGCGGGCTCGCCCTTGGCAGCCCTGATGCCGCTCCAGCCGATGCCGACTCGGCCCTGGCGAGGCTTGGCGGTGAGCAAGCCGATCGCCGTCGGGATGTCCGCGGGGTCGAGCCGGAGCAGCAGGTCTGCCAGTTCATTGATCTTGGCGACCCGCGAGCGGGTTGCCGCTACGGCTTCCGAGGTCTTCACCAGCTCATCGAGCAGCATGGCACCAGTCTGTCACGCCTGCTGTCCGTGGACAGCGATTAGGCCCCGTTCCAGAAACGGCTCGTGGGAATGATCAGGGCCAGCCAATTTGCCGTTAACCCACTGACTTGTGGGGGAATGCCTTGTATTCTCGTGGCACCACCTCCGACCACTCGAGAGTTTCGGCAAGGAGAAATCATGCCCAGCGACGACGAAGCACAGGTTCTGTCCCAATGGAGTGAGGAACTGGCGAGGGCGCTGCAAATCCTGGATCTCGACGTGGACCAGGAACTGGTCCTTGATCTGGCCAGGAAATCTGCGGACTCCGTGATCCATGCAGCAGCGCCGGTGACGGCTTTCATGGTCGGCTATGCCGCCGGCCTTGAAGCCGGGAAAGGAAGCCAGGGTTCGGACGTTTCACCTGCCGTGGCGACCAACAGGGCGGCAGACGTCGCCTTCAAGCTTTGTTCTGAGAGGGCGGAAGGAAAGGGCTCGGAGCCGACAAATCAGTCGTAAAGTCGAGGACTCCTCTTTCAGGTGCACCGCCGCGCCAAAGCTTCGATGACCGGTCTGAGCTGTTGAGTCGCGCTGACCCATGCCTGGGTCGATCGTCATACAGCCGGTCAGCACGGGACCTACGGCAACTGTCGCGAGCATGATGACCGGACGATAGCTGCGCATGGGTATCGCCATGTCCCGGGAATTTATAGGCAAGGCGTGCCCACGGGTGAAGTCTGTTTCCTCTTCGGCCGCCTCCTTCGGGTGAGCCTCCCGCGAAGTGAAAAGTCGGGCCGTCGGTGACTGTCCCAAATCCCATTCAGACTCCAAGGACAGCTGGGTCCATGCCCTGGGAAGGGCTTGGTGCTGGGGGTCCAACCAAGTTCCGTAAATCTAAAAATGAGATCTTGCACACATAACATCTCAGTCGTAAGATAATGACTACTGAAGTACTTCAGACCTCCAGATTGCAGCACTTTCCCAGAAAGCGGCGTGTCCCAAGAGCACCCGCTTCGCCAAGGTCGCGCACCGCGTGGCCCTTGTTTGCCAATTGCCGGGAGGCACAATATGAAAGTTCCGGTCGCCCAACAAGCGGGCGCTGGTTCGCCGAAAAAGGTCGCTATTGCGAGCATGATCGGCACAACCATCGAATGGTACGACTTCTTCATTTACAGCACCGCCGCTGTGCTTGTCTTCAATCATCATTTCTTCCCCGGTTTCGACCCCGCTACCGGAACCTTGCTTGCCTTCTCCACCTTCGCCGCAGGCTTCGTCGCCCGTCCCATCGGGGCAATCGTGTTCGGTCACTTCGGGGACAGATTGGGACGAAAGCCAATGATGGTCATCACGATCCTGATCATGGGCGTCGCCACTGTATCTATTGGGCTATTGCCGACGTATGCCGCGATCGGCGCCCTTGCACCTGTTCTGCTGGTGATCCTGCGATTGACGCAAGGATTCGCACTTGGCGGGGAATGGGGCGGTGCCGTACTCATGGCAACGGAACATTCGCCAGAGGGGCGGCGGGGATTCTTCAGTAGCTGGCCGCAGGCTGGGGTGGCTATTGGCCTGATCCTGGCTATGACTGTCTACCTGCCCCTGGATGCAATGGCAACGGACGAATTCATGGCCTGGGGATGGCGTCTTCCGTTCCTGCTCAGCTTGGTGCTTGTCATCACTGGATTGGTCATTCGAAAGCGGGTCGCCGAGAGTCCGGAGTTCGATCGTGTCAAGGAAGCGCACGCTGTGGTGCGCCTTCCCATCATCGAGGTTCTTCGCACGCATCCGAAGCAGGTGCTGCTGGTCGCAGGGGCTAGTCTCTCGCCGGGCATCTTCTTCTACCTGATCACCGTCTACAACTTTGTGTACACCCAAAACTCCGGGGGCTTGAGCGAAAGCTCCATGCTGATTTTGGTCATTGCCACTTCAGCGGTTGGATTCGTGGTGACTCCGATGGCGGGCGCACTCTCCGACAAATTCGGTCGCCAACGGATCTACCTTCTGGGGCTTGCGCTCATTAGTGTTGTGGCCTTCCCGCTTTACTGGGCGCTGGACGCGGGCATGTACGGCTTTATAGCCGTGGGATATGTCGCTGCAACAGTAGCCGTATACACCCCGTGGGCACTTCAGCCCGCATACTTCTCCGATGCCTTTGATGCGAGAGTCCGCTATAGCGGTCTTTCCCTGGCCACCACGCTGGGCAACCTCTTCGGCAGCGCCATCGCCCCCCTCGTCGCTGGAACATTACTCAGCGCAACGAACTCCTCTCTCTCCACTTCGCTGTATGTTTTCGTCGCCGGAGCCATATCGTTCGCGTGCGCCATTGTGCTCGGGCGGTCGAATCGGAGGAAAGCGCAGGCGGGCGGTATCAGGAACGAATCGGCCGGGGTTGACGGTCTCCCTACTCCAACCTTTTCAGAGTGATGTGCGGCTGCGAGTGCCGGTATCGGTGCAGAGCCATCGAGCTGAAGGCTGGTCCCGACCCGGACATCCCCAAGACCACGGAGTTCTCCACTTCGAACGCGAATCCGAATGGTTCGGCCAGTGGCCGGCCACAGGCCGGGGAATCCAATCCTGACAAACAAGCTCTAGATTTCTCGCTTACAAGAAAGGAATTACCATGACCAACGAACCTGAGTTCAAGACATTCACCCTGGAACGGGCAACACCTACCATCGGCGCCTTTATCCACGGACTGGATCTGCGCGAAGAGATCAGCCCGGAATGCCAGGACGAGCTGCGCAGCGCTTTCCTCAAGCACGAGGTACTGTTTCTCCGCGACCAGCAGATCGGCCCTGACGATCAGATTAGGTTCGCGAAGATTTTCGGTGACCCCCAGGAAGTCAGTGCCTTCTTTCCCTCGCTCCCTGGCAACCCCTTCATAGAGGTCCTGGAGTCTCGCGGGCGCGCCGCCGGAACCGACGTCTGGCATTCGGACTTGACCTGGCAGGGGAATCCTAATTCCGCTACCTGCCTCCATGCTCAGCAAATCCCACCCTGTGGCGGCGATACTCTCTGGGCCAGCATGACTGCCGCATATGACGCCCTGCCTGAAACAATGAAGGAGCTCATCGACGGCCTCGAAGCAGTGCATGACTGGGAAAAGGAGCTGACGGGTGTTGTCCGCCAGGGCGAGAATGGTGAAGCCCGTTATGAAGAAACCCGTCGGAAATTTCCGCCAATGACCCACCCTGTGGTGCGTAAGCATCCAGAAACCGGCCGCAAGCTTGTCTACGTGAACGAGTTGTTCACCACCCGCATTTCGGGGGTCCCCACTCAACTGGGCGACTCGCTTCGAACCATGCTCACCGGCCTGGCCAAGACCCCGGAATACCAGGTCCGATTCCGCTGGGAGCCAAACTCCGTTGTCATTTGGGACAACCGGTCTACACAGCACTACGCAGTTGGTGACTACCACCCGCACTACAGGCTAATGCACCGGGTAACTCTCAAGGGAGATCGCCCGGCCTAGCGCCTTCGACGCTGGGCGGCCCCTGTTTGAGGGCCGCCCAGCATCCTTCCGGTGTTCCATCACGTCAACGCACGTTCAGGTGGGAGCCAGCCATTGCTGAATACTCACGAGTATTCAGACAATTGGTCTTGATCTAAACTGCACATTTTCAGTAGGGAAGAGTGGCTGGCATTGGCCGCCGTGTCGCGGGCAGCCCTCTCCAGCCAAAGCGAAGGAAGTCGGACCATTGCGTGGCCAAAAGTTAGGGGCAGGGCTGATAGCCCAGAACCAGTCAGCCCTGCCGCCGTTCATCCTGTACCGTCCAACATCGCTGCCCGAGGCCGTGGACCTCAATGAACAGCATCCGGAGGCCGTGATGGCCGCGGGTTGTTCAGACCTTGTAGCGCAAATTCGCGAGGGATACGAGCCCGAGGTTGTGATTTCCTTACAACACGTCAATGAATTGCGCTCCATTTCCCACGAAGACGGAGTCTTAAGTATTGGCTCCATGGTGACTCACCATGCTGGCAGCACCAGTCCCGACATTCGTGCGTTCATGCCCGCTCTGGCTACGGCCTGGGGATCGATTGCGACCGTACGAATCCGCTATCGCGGTACGCTCGGCGGCAACCTTATGGCGCGGCGATTCCGGTACGAACTTCCGGTCATCCTCTCAGCCCTGAATGGGCAAATGCATTTTCAGGCCAGCGACGTCACCACCCTGCCCGTGTCTTCCCTTTGGGACCGGGACGCCAGGAGTCCAGGCATTCTCACCGGGGTGACTGTCGAGACCGGCTCTTTGCTGTGGTACGGCTACGAGCGCTCCATGCGCCCCGTGAGTACTGTGGCTCTCGCTGTGCGCAGGCAGGCAGGTGCCGGCATTACCGTTACAGCCGTCTGCGGCAGCGAATACCGACAACCTTTCGTTCTTTCACACACTGCGGCCGCAACTGCCATCAGCGATTTGGACCCGGTGGCAGTGGGCGCCGTCCTGGCCTCGCAGCTTCCGGACGCAGCTGGCGACTTCACCGGAACAGCCGAATATCGCCGCCATCTGGTGGGCGTACTCTCCAGCCGACTTCTTGCCCGCGCCGCCGGCTACCAGCAGAAATGAGGACCGGGTGACTCCCGACGCACAAGATTCCCCATCAGTCGGGGATGAAAAGCTCACTGTGGATCTTGAATTTGACCTGAACGGAAGCCCGGAAAGGCACAGCGTTCCGACCAGCACGACGGTCCTGGACCTGCTTCGAAACAACTGCGGTAAACGGGGCGTCCGCGGTTCATGTGAGCGCAGTGTTTGCGGCGCCTGCACGGTGCTCATTGATGACGTTCCTGTGGCTGCCTGCTCCACGTTTGCCTTCGAAATCGATGGCACCCGTGTTGAAACGGTGGAGGGTTTGGCTGCCAAAGACGGTACCTTGAGCGCTCAGCAGCAGGCGTTCAGGGAGTGCGGGGGCTTTCAATGTGGCTTCTGTACGTCCGGCATGCTGATGATGACAACCGCCTTGCTACGGGAAAATCCAGAGCCAGACCGGGAGGAAATCCGGGAATGGATTAGTTCGAACACGTGCCGCTGCACGGGTTACGAGATGATTCTGGAATCCGTGGAACGTGCCGCCCAACTGGGGCGTACCCCGCAGGCGAATGGGGAGCCCCAGTGACAAAAACTCCCAGCCCCTTCACAGCCGCGCAGGATGCGCCGATCGTCGGCCGCAACCTCCCTCGGCTCGACGCCACCGCAAAAGTCACGGGCCGCGCCGTTTACACCGTGGATATCGACAGGCCCGGAATGCTGCACGCCAAGGTGCTGCGCAGTCCCTATGCCCATGCCAGGGTCCTAAGTATCGACGCCGAAGCCGCCCGACGCTTGGAAGGAGTCACCGCTGTTCTAACCCGCGACGAAATCAAGGGCCTGAACTGCTATGGCACTTACGTCAAAGATCAGCCAATCGTAGCCACTGATTTAGTCCGTTACGTTGGTGACGTTGTGGCCGCTGTGGCGGCCATAGATGAGCACACCGCTTTTGCGGCATTGGATTTGATCACCGTCGAATACGAACAGCTCGAAGCCGTCTTCGACCCGGAAGCAGCGTTGGACCCCTCCGCTCCCTTGATTTTCCCCGCAGAACCTTTCGCAGCGTTTCCCGAATACGGGGATGGTGCCTCAGGGAATGCCCGGAGCGCGCACAATGTGAGCTACGAATTCCGATATCAGACGGGCCCTGAAGACGCGTGGGACGAATGCGACCACGTCTTCGAGGACACCTTCGCATTTTCCCGCATGAACCACATGCATCTTGAGCCGTTTGTAACCGTCGCCGAGGCAACGGCGGACGAAATAGAAGTGTGGACTTCCACGCAAAGTCCGTTCCCAATGCGCAAAGAACTGGCCTACGTCTTTGGGTTGCCGGAAAACCGGATCCGGGTCAATGTCCCGCTTCTGGGTGGCGCCTTCGGGGCTAAGAACGGACCAAAGACCGAAACCATAGCCATCCGACTCTCACAGCTTTCGGCCGGCCGGCCGGTTCGCTACTGCATGACCACTGAGGAAGTTTTCCTGACACTGAGCCAGCATGATGCCGTTCTCACAGTGAAATCCGGGCTCAAGGCTGATGGGGAGTTTGTCGCGCGCCAGTCACGGGTTCTGTTAAATGGTGGCGCCTACGCCGATGCCAGCCCGCTTGTTGCCGAAAAGGCCGGATACCGGATGCCCGGAGCCTACCGATGGAAACGCATCGATTCGGTCTGCCAGGCCGTAATCACCAACACCGTGCCAGCCGGCGCCTTCCGCGGCTTCGGTGCGACCCAAGCGACTTGGGCAAGTGAGCGTCAGGTGGACCTCATCGCAGAACGGCTGGGATTGGATCCCTTTGATCTTCGGCTGAAGAACATGAAGGACCTTGGCGAGGACTTCGTTCCCGGGGAAACCCCTATCGATTCAGACTTAAAACACGGGCTGAACCTTGTGGCGGACGCTATTGGGTATCGTGACCGTAATCGTTCCGGTAACCGGGGCATGGGTGTTGCAATCGGCCTGAAAGACGGTGGCGGTGTCAATAAGCCCGCCCAGGCCCGCGTGAAGGTGACTACGAGCGGGGATGTCTTTCTCAACTGTGCCCTTATCGAAATGGGCCAGGGTGGGCACTCAGCCCTCTGCCAGATTGTCGCGGAGGTGCTTGCCTGTGACCCGCAACGGGTCAAGTTTGCTCGGGTTGACACTGACTCCAACCCTTTTGATCAGGGAACCAATGCGTCCTCAGGCATCGCAGTCATGGGTCGGGCCGTCCTTCAAGCCGCCGAACGTGTGAGGTCCGCTGTGCTGGATTTCGCGGCCGAACATCTGGAACTTGAGCGCGAATCGATAAGCCTGGCGAACTGGCAAGTGATTGACGCTGAAGGCAGTTCCTATGAACTTGCGCCCCTGATCATGAATGGTTTTGGCGGAACGGGCTTCGAGTTCACCGGCGATGGCTTCTACAAGGCCCGTTCGTCGCGGCGGGCACCGTTGGAGGCCCCCTGTATTTTCTGGGAGATTGGCTGGGCAGCTGCCGAAGTGGCCGTTGATCCGGAAACCGGCAAGGTGGAACTGCTTCAGCTAGTGGTAAGCGGCGACGCTGGCAAGGTTGTCAACAAGCTCGGTTGCCGCGGTCAGGATGAGGGAGCCGCAGTCTTCGGACTGGCGCAGGCGCTCTTCGAGGAACTTCGCTATGACAACGGCGAACTGCTTAATGCGGAGGCCCTTCTCTATCGTGTGCCTCTGGCGGAAGACATCCCGCGCCGATTTTGGTCCATAACCCAGGAGCAGGGCCATGGCGCTGGTCCTTTCGGAGCAAAAGGGATGGGCGAAGGAGGCATGCTGCCGATTGCTCCCGCGATTGCCCAAGCGATTGCCGACGCCACCGGGGCTCAGTTAACTTCGTTACCCATGACCCCACAACGCGTCTACAACGCCATCCGTGATGCGCAAGCGACCAAGGGGCGGGGCTGACGAGGATGCGCGAGGTCATGGAGGTACTGGAACAGGCGTCGCGACGCGGCCGGAGGGTCGCACTGGCGACAGTGGTGCGCACTGAAGGCTCCGCGCCCCGGGTGGTTGGAACGTCAATGGTGGTAAGTGACGATGGAGCACTCTTCGGCTCCGTTTCCGGCGGTTGCGTAGAGGCAAGCGTGCTCGAAGCCGCGCGTGATGTCCTGGCCACCGGAAAACCAGAGCTGCACCGCTTTGGCATCTCTGACGATGACAGTTTCGCCATAGGACTGACTTGTGGCGGTACCATCGAGATTTTCATCCAACCATTCACGCCGGATTCGTGCCCTCATTATGCTGCCCTGCGGCTGGCACTTCGGGAGAATCTACCGTGCGCCATGGTAACCATCTTCGACGGACCTCCTGAGCTTGTAGGCAACTCGGAACTGGTGCTTGAAGGCGGAGAATTCAGAGAGCTGTTCGGCGCAGGAGAACTTCCGCCCGATCTAGTCAGCGCGGCTGCGGTCGCCATCCAGGATGCTATGGCCTCCGGAATAACGATGCCATTCACTCTCCCGGCGGTGGTTGGTGCAGGATTGCCGTTGTCGTTGCTGATCGATGTCTACCGCCCGCCGCGCAGGTTGCTGATCGTCGGTGCCATCGATTTCTCCGCTTCGCTGGCGGAGCTTGGGGCATTTCTTGGATTTCGCGTCACTGTCTGCGACGCACGGGCCGTTTTCGCGACAGCCGAGCGAATCCCTGCTGCCCACGAAATCGTCGTTGATCAGCCAGGGCGCTACCTTCGGCGGGAAATTGCACTGGGAAGGATCGCACGGGACTCCGCGATATGCGTTCTGACCCATGATGCCAAGTTCGACGTTCCGGTCCTTGATGAAGCGCTCAGGCACGGCTTTGCTTATATCGGTGCAATGGGATCCCGCCGAACGGCACGTGATCGCCGGGACAGGCTAATCCTTGCGGGCCACACAGAGGAGACTCTGGCGCCGCTCCGTTCGCCAATCGGTTTAGACCTTTCCGCTGCTACCTCGGCAGAAACGGCGGTCTCCATCATGGCGGAGATTATCGCAAGTAAGAACCGGGCGTCTGGCTTACCTCTCAGCCAAACCAACCAGCCAATACACAAAGGTGCTCCGACTCTTGACGGAGAGTACCAATCGCAACCGGACGGCCCAGCGGAACCTGACGCTCGGCCGACTGCCTGGCTGAGTGTCCTGGGTGCGGACGGCATGTGTCCTTGAATAACACTGCCTGCAACAGTGAAGGAACCCGGGCATGGAGGACGTGACTGCACCTAAGCAGTCCAAGGTCGGCGAGCCCTTCCGACGACGCCGGCCACTGCCCTTGGCTCGGTGAGAGGGGCAGTGGCCGGGCAGCTAGCGCTAGGTCCGAGGCGGCGTGGGGAGAGACATTTTTGTCGAAGGTGCTGACATTTGCGTCCGGGATTTTGCAGCTGTAATCCGCCCTAGAGCCAGCACCAACACCAAGGCGATGATCACGGGCACGCACACAGAGAGAACGATGATGCTCGTATCCACGCCGAGTCCGATGAGGACGCCGCCGAAGATAGGTCCGATCACCGATCCGAGTCGGCCCAGTGAAGCCGCCCAGCCGACGCCGGCAGTCACTGTTGCTTCCGGGTACAGCGACACTGCCACCGCGGCTTGGCCGATCATGCCCGCCTGAAGGCCGAGGCCAACGCCGCCGAAGACCAGCAGCAGCAGTGCTTTGTCCGGGCCCAGGAATGCAGAGATAACAAGGAACACGATCGCCGCTGCCGAGGTTCCGGCCAGGACTGACGTCATCCGGTATCGACGCGATCCGAGAATGAGAAGACAGGCACCGATGATGCTTCCAATCCCCAGTGCCGCGGACCCCAGCGGTGCCAGGCCCGTGCTGAAGCCGTAGCTGGTGAGCAGGGTAGGCAACCATGATGAGAACACGTAGTAGACGGCAAAGATAAGGAACGAAAAGGCCCACAGGAGAAGCGTTCTGCTTCGTACGGACGCATCGAAAAGGCGCGCTACGGAAGCGTGGTGCTTGGCCTCAGCAGCGTCGATGGGCATTCCCGGGACTTGGCGGTTGGACAGCCCGAACCAAAGGAACGGCAGAAGAACAGCTGACGCGATAGCGCCGATAATGAACACCCATTCCCATCCGAGGGATCCCACGATACTGCTACCGGACAACCCTGCGATAAGGGCTCCGAGCGAGATGCCCGTCATCACGGCCACTGCAATCGACTGACGCAAACGAACAGGATTGACAGCGGTTGCATGCGACACGGCGGCTGGCAGCACGGCACCCAGTCCCAGGCCGGTCACGAAACGCAGGATCGTCAGTTCAACAATCGAAGTCGACCATGCTGTCAACAGCGAACCGACGGTGAACACCACGACCGCTGCGAAAATGACGTTTCGCGTTCCCAGCCTGGCCACAAGGCGCCCGACCGCGAGATACCCCAAGGCCACTCCAGCGCTGGTTAGTGATAAGGCAGGGGTGAAGCTCGAGGGTGCAACAGCCCAATCCTTGGCTATCGCCGGTATTGATACGCCCAACGCGACCGTGTCGTAGCCGTCGAGCACTACAGCGGCGCATGCGAGACAGAGTACCCACCAATGCGTTCTGGTCTCTTCCTGCTTCTTGGGTTCACTCATCGTCTCCATCGAACATCCTTAGGTTGTGAGGGCTTCGAATTCAGTCCTGATACGGGGGCACGCCACCGTCATTTGCGGCTTGCCGGCCCAGGCCTCGGACGAGGCGTACGCGTCGTCGGCGAGGTTCATGCTGCTTCTTCATTGACCGCAGGTCGTGGGCTGGCTCGCCGTTGGCCGCGCTTTCGTGCGGTGACCGAGTGCCTGAATGTGGTGAAGATCATGGCACAGCGTTAGTTCTATCTCCTTAGCACTTAAAGGTCAAGCCCTGAGTGCCTTGACACAAAGTATCTTAGTACTGATATTATTTTGGCATGACCTAGTTCACATTCCAGGTCGCTCCCACGACCTCGGGGCAAGCCGCTCGTCACGCCGACGGCAACCTGAGTGACTATAAAGATTGGTGGACCGTGAGCATGACAACACAGGCCGATGCGGACAATTTGCTCCTGCCCGTAGGGGCGGATTCCGAGGGTTTCGCCTCCTCCCACGCCTTTGCCGTGGGCGTGGACACGCTCGATGAGATCTGTGTCGGTGGGGTCTGGGCCCAAGGCGCTGGTGCGCTGATCGAGTCAGTCAATCCGGCAACCTCTGAGGTCTTCGCGACACTGCATGGTGCCACCGTTGAGGATGTAGACGTGGCGGTCGCCGCCGGACTGGCGGCCATAGAAGAGTCTGGCTGGGCACGTAAACTACCGCACGAACGCGCCGCTGTTCTGTATAGGATTGGCGCCACAATCGAAGCCAATGCCGACCGCATCGCGACTCTTCAGACCCAGGACACCGGTAAGACCCTGAAGGAAACACGTGCTTTGGCGATGAGCGCTGCTGCCACCTTCCGATTCACCGCGTCAGCCCTTGAAACGATGGAGGACACGCTAACCCCGCCGCGGGGTGACTATCTGAGCATCTCCACATACGAACCTATCGGCGTGGTGGCTGCGATAACGCCATGGAATTCACCGATTGCCAGCGACGCGCAAAAGGTTGCCCCGGCACTTGCCGCCGGGAACGCCGTCGTGATCAAACCGCCGGTCTGGGCTCCGTGGGTGTCACTGCTGCTGGCGAGGATCTGTAACGAGGCAGGATTGCCTGCGGGTCTGCTATCGGTGCTCCCGGGCCCGGGACGGACTGTGGGGGATGCGCTGGCACGCCACAGGGATGTCGGCAAGGTCTCCTTCACCGGTGGCACCTCGACGGGCCGGCAGTTGGGTCGCATCGCGGCCGATAAAATCATGCCGATCACGCTGGAACTTGGAGGAAAATCTCCAACCATCGTTTTTTCGGATGCGGACCTCGATCAAGCCGTTGCCGGTGTGCTGTACGGGATCTTTTCCTCCAGCGGCCAGAGCTGCATCGCCGGATCCCGGGTATTTATCCAGCGCGACATCTATGACGCAGTCCTGGCACGCCTGGTCGAAGGGGCAAAAGCGCTGCGGTTGGGTCCGGGAACCGACGCCGGAACTCAGGTTGCACCGCTTGTTGCCCACGCCCATAGAGACTCCGTCGAAAAGATGGTTGACGACGCACGCAGGGCCGGTGCAGACATCCTGTGTGGCGGAGCACGGCCGCTAGAGCTGGAACTGCAGCAGGGCGCGTACTACCTACCCACCATCATTGCCGGTGTCGCCAACTCAGACCTGATCTGCCAGGAGGAGATCTTCGGTCCAGTGGCCGTCGTTCTTCCCTTTGAGGACGAAGCCGATCTGCTTGCGCAAGCCAACGACAGCGTTTTTGGCCTGGCTTGCGGCATCTGGACGGCGGACTACCGGCGGGCTTGGCGCGTTGCGCGTGCCGTTGCTGCCGGAACTGTCTGGATCAACACGTACAAACAGTTCAGCATTGCCACCCCTTTTAGCGGGATCAAGGAAAGCGGACTCGGCACAGAAAAGGGTCGTGACGGTATCCGGTCCTACATGCGCCAAAAGAGTATCTATGTGGATCTTTCCGGTGCCCCGTTGCCATGGGCCAGCGCATGAAATCCCCGGCATATTCCAAACAAACTCCGATGAAAGGCAAGTCAGTGAGCGCTCATCCCTATAGTCCGGCATATCAGGCCGGAGGTTTCGGCTTTGTATCCGGGGCGTTGTCTGTTGACGAGAACTATATTCCCGTAAGTGGCCGAGCCGAGGCCATCGAGGCCGCCGCAACCAGGCTCGCCGAACGGTTGGCGACCATCGGCATGTCTATGCAGGACATCGTCAAGACCACGTACTTCGTCACGGACCTGACCTTGCGCGAAGAAGCGAACAGTCACTATGAGCAGTTCTTCAGCGCTCCCCGCCCGGCAAGGACCTTCGTGGAGGTTTCTGCTCTGCCGTACGGTGCCACGGTGGAAATCGAAGCCATCGCCCACCGAGGCCAGGAGTGAACCATGACTACCGTCACTTTGCACACACGGGGACCGGAAGAGTCACCCCAGCAGAATCCGATTACTGACCGGGCAGGGGAGGGGGAGCCCACCGCACGAACCCTAAGGGTCCAGCAAAAGACGTGGGAATCGGACGGGGTAACCAGCGTGACCTTCGCTGACCCGACCGGAGCGCAGCTGCCCCAATGGCAACCTGGTTCCCACCTGAGTCTTCACCTGCCCAATGGGCTCATACGCGAGTACTCGCTTTGCTCGGATCCACTGGACTCGAACAGCTGGACGGTAGCTGTGCTCCGGACCCCAGATTCACGCGGAGGCAGCCAACACGTCCATGAGGGTCTACCGGTGGGAGCACTCCTCAAGGTTGAAGGCCCGCGTAACAACTTCGCGCTCGAAGACGCCGGACGCTACGTGCTCGTCGCGGGCGGGATCGGCATCACCCCGATCATCTCCATGGCGCGCCAACTCCACGCAGCAGGCGCAGACTGGTCGCTGCTCTACACCGGCCGGTCCCGCGCCACGATGGCCTTTCTTCCCGAGATCGTGGCCCTGGCCCAGGACCGGATTACCATCCACGCCGACGACGAAGCCAACGGCCGCTACCCTGACTTGGCGGCCGCTGTAGGAGACCTGAGCACGGATGCGCTGGTCTATGCGTGCGGACCGGAACCGCTGCTGAAGGCTGTTGCCGGCGCCATGAAGGACGAAACGCAGCTTCGGATCGAGCGGTTCAAGGCACCAGAAAAAGTTGCCGTCCCGGCGCAGAGCGAGTCGGCGTTTGACGTGGTGTGCAACAGCACCGGCCAACGGATACCCGTGGCCCCAGATGTGTCTGTGCTTGATGCCCTCAATAACGCCGGTATCGACGTTCCCAGCTCCTGCGCGGAAGGAATCTGCGGAACCTGCGAAACACGCGTCATCAGCGGCGACGTGGAGCACCGTGATTTTCTCCTCAGCAAGGCTGAGCAGGCGGCGAATAAAAGCATGTTCGTGTGCGTTTCGCGTTGTCGTTCGGCCGAACTGGTCCTAGATCTCTAAATCCTCGAAATGTAAGAAGGTAGCTCATGAATTTCTTTGCAGCCGAGCCTGTCTGTAAGTTGCGATCTCTTCGGTCGGTGTCCTTGAAAGTACCCGAAACGGCGCGAGCCAAAGATTTCTACCACGAGGTCTGGGGCCTTTCCACCGTCGAGGAGGACAGCGATCGTTTCTGGCTCCGCGGAACTGGTTCGGAGCACCACATCCTGAAGTTGGAAAAGGGCCAGCAGAACGCCCTCGGTGGCGTGGCCTTCGCCCTCGCCACGCCCCAGGAAGTGGACCAAGCCGCGGTTAAGCTGGCCGCTTTAGGTATTCCCCTCTTCCGTGAACCGGGCCCATTGGATGATGCTGCAGGGGGATACGGGCTTCAGCTGGTGGACCCGGAGGGCAGGCTCATCGAGCTCTCCGCGGACGTTCATGCCGTCGTCAGCCAAGAACCCGGCGGGCGGCGTGCAATTCCGCGCAAGATTGCCCACGTCGTACTGAACACCGTTGACATTGACCGGGCTACAGCGTTCTACACCCAAGTCCTCGGCATGCGGGTCTCGGACTGGTCGGAGCATCAGATGTCCTTCCTGCGCTGCAATACAGAGCACCACGTCATCGCCTTCAATCAGGCCCCGTGGACGGCTGTCAACCACGTGGCCTACGAAATGCAGAGCATCGACCATTTCATGCGGGGCATTGGGTCCCTCAAGACCCACGGGATTGCCCCGCAGTGGGGCCCCGGCCGCCACGGCCCCGGCGACAACACCTTCTCCTACTTCACTGACCCCTCGGGCCTTGTTTGCGAGTACACCTCGGAAGTGGCACAGGTTGATGAAGACAGTTGGCTGTGCCGGACATGGAAGCGGACCCCTGAGTTGTCTGACCAGTGGGGGACTGCGGGGCCGCCAACTGTCAATGTTCGTACGGCCATGGCTGGAATCCCCGATGAAGGCTACCGCTCGCTGGTGGTTCCCGGCAGCTCCGATTACTTCACCGTTCCCTCGGCAAATGTCGCGAATCATGCTGCCAACCACTGACATAGCTTCTGACACCAGTAACCCGGGCAGCCGCATCTCCCTCCGCGGAGTATCGCTGGAAGTCCGCGGCAACGGGGATCCCGTCTTCCTGATGCACGGAATTGGGGGAAATGCCTCATCCTGTGGAGCCTTGGCGCACCTTCTCAGCAAGTCTGGCTACCGCACGTTTTGCTGGGATGCACCGGGCTACGGCGAATCCGCAGATCCACATGGTCCGGTGGACCATCCAGGCCTCGTCCTGCAGATTCTGGCGACTCTCGGTTTGGGGCCCGCCCACCTGATCGGGACCTCATGGGGCGGCGTCATTGCCACCCAAGCGGCGGCGCAGGCACCTGAAGCCGTCCGCTCTTTGGTTCTCGCGGACAGTACCCGCGGCTCAGCTGTCAGCGCGGATGCGGCCGAACGGATGCTGGCACGCGTCGCGGAACTGGTTGATCTTGGGCCGGCAGCATTTGCTGACAGGCGGGCTCCACGGTTGGTTTCGCCGTCGGCTGATGCTTCACAGGCTGCAGCCGTCAGGTCCGGGATGGCCGCGGTTCGATTGGCCGGATATTCGGCAGCGGCAGCCATGATGGCAGCCAGCGACACCACAGATCTGCTGCCGTCCTTGCAGGTCCCGTCATTCGTCCTGGTTGGTGAAGACGATGTGGTCACGGGCGTCGATGAGGCCAGGATTCTCGCTGAGTCCATCACGAACGCGTCGTTCGAAATCATTCCCGGTGCAGGTCATGCCGCCGTACAGGAAAAACCAGCAGCCATAGCGTCGTCGATTCTCGAGTTCTGGAAGGGGCTTTCATGACCCGGTTGATAGTTGTCACTGGCTCCGGCCGCGGATTGGGGTTCAACATCGCAGAGCGTCTGGCGGCAGCGGGTGATCGGGTGGTCATCGCCGAGAAGGACGCCGAACTCGCCGAGAAGGCCGTCACCACGCTGCAGGGGCGCGGATTTGATGCCACGGCCATCATTACCGACATCGCGGACAGGGAGTCTGTTACAAACTTGGCCACGGCCGTCGGGGAAATGGGCGGGGCAGATGGCCTGGTCAACAATGCCGCCCTCGCTGACGGGGTCGGTGGGGATACGTTCTGGGACCTTGATGAGGATTTCTTCCGCAGGGTCATGACAGTCAATGCCTTCGGTACGTGGCTGGTGAGCAAGTACCTCTATCCCCAGTTGGCACAAAAGGGATCGGGCGCCATCGTGAACGTCGCGTCGGATGCTGCACTCTACGGTTCTCCGCGCCTGGTCCACTACGTCGGCTCCAAAGGCGCTGTTCTTGCGATGACCCGGACCATGGCCCGGGATGCGGGGGCAGCCGGGGTCCGCGTGAATGCAGTCTCTCCGGGCCTGACCAGGGTTGAGGCAACTGAATCCGTTCCGTCCTCGCGCTACCGGCTTTATGAGCAGAACAGGGTGCTTGAGCGGGACCAGGTGCCCGAGGATGTCTCTGGCGTTGTTCAGTTCCTGCTCTCGGACGCCTCGGCGTTTATCACGGGTCAGAACGTCGTTGTGGACGGCGGCTTCGTCATGGGGCACTGAGGTGACTTCGCAGGCTTGAACTTCCCTTTTCCGAGAATTACCCACGATGCCGGGCGGCCGGCTACCAACCAAGGAGATCTACAGATGGACCTGCAGCTGAAGGACCGCACCGTTGTTGTGACGGGGGCGAGTTCCGGCGTCGGCTTGGCGGCCGCCCGCTACCTGCTCGCGGAGGGCGCGAGGGTAGCCGCGTGCGCCCGTGACGCCGGACGCCTGGCGGCGGCTTTCGAAGAGTTCGGCTGGGCCGACAAGAATTCCATCTACCTTGCCTCCTGTGATGTGACGGACCGCAAAGCCACCGATGCGTTCGTGGCAGGGACGCTGGAGAACTTTGGCACGGTTGATGGGCTGGTCTGCAACGCCGGCCGGTCCCTCATGGCCACCTTGGATGAGACGACGGATGATCAGTTCCGCGAGGAATTCGACCTGAAGATATTCGGCGTGCTGAACATCGTGCGATCGGCGCGTGCAGCACTTGCGGCGTCGGAACACGGCTCGGTGGTGAACGTCAATGCCATCCTGTCCCGACAGCCTGAGTTGCGCCTGGCAGCCACTTCCTCTGCACGTGCGGCGTTGTTGAACCTTAGCCACTCTTTGTCCGAGGATCTCGCCGGTGACGGTATCCGTGTCAACTCGGTGTTGCTTGGACTCATAGACACCGGCCAGTGGCGACGGCGGTTCGAGCAATCCGGAACCGATCTGGACTTCGCGGACTGGAGCGCCACGATCACCAAAGACCGGGGGATAAAACTGGGCCGCTTCGGCACAGCCGATGAGGTCGCTTTTCACATCCTCACCCTCTTATCGCCGCTCAGCGGCTATACGACGGGAGCCACCATCGATGTTGGCGGCGGAGTGGGCCGCTATGTCTAATCCGACTGCTTCTACTGAGAGGGCGCCTTGCTGGCCCGGCGGTCACCACCCTGATCAAAGAAAGAGATAAGACATGTCAATGGAAGCAGGAACAGATATGCCCCAGAATCCCACCGGTGGTGACATCCTCGTCCGGGTTATGCGCAGGCACGGAATTGACACCGCGTTCGGGGTGATCAGCATCCACAACCTTCCCCTAATCGAAGCCGTGGACCGGGAACTGAACTTTGTCGCAGTCCGCCATGAGGCCGCCGCAGTAAACGCTGCGGACGCCTACGCGCGTGCTTCAGGAAGGTTTGGGGTGGCTTTGACCAGCACCGGAACCGGCGCCGGCAATGCGGCCGGATCAATGGTGGAGGCCCTTACAGCCGGTAGCCGGGTTTTGCACATTACCGGCCAGATTGACAGTGAATACCTCGGCAGCAATCGCGGCGTGATCCATGAAGTCCCGAGGCAACTCCAGATGCTTCATGCAGTTTCCGGCTACGCGCGGACCATCTTCAACGCCAAGGATGCCGAAGCGGATCTTGAGGAAGCCATTGCCCACCTGCTTTCCGTCCCGCACACGCCGGCCAGCCTCGAATGGCCAATAGATCTGCAGTACCTGGCCCTCCCGGATGATCAGCGTCCCGCAGACATGGCTAGCCAGCCTAGTGCTGCCATCGATCAGGATGCTGTGACCGAAGCGGTCAAGCTGCTTTCCCAGGCCAAAAGGCCCCTCATCTGGGCAGGTGGCGGTGCAGCCGGTGCAGGGTCAGCCCTGACGGAGCTGGTTCACCGTCTGGGCGCCGGGCTGTTGACCAGCAACTCCGGCAGAGGCGTGGTGCCGGAGGACGATGACCACGTGCTCGGAAACTTCGCCACCACCCCTGAGGCTGCCGCACTCATTGCGGACTCGGACCTGCTGCTTAGTGTCGGAACACATTTCCGCTCCAACGAAACAAAGCACTACTCCATGACCTTGCCGCGGCCCCACATCCAGCTTGATATTGATCCTGCAGCGTTGGGCCGTGTCTATCCTGCGGACGTAGGACTGGCGGGGGATTCCCGTATCCTGCTCGAGGAGATTCTGGGGCAACTCACCGCCTCCAGCGTCGAGCCCGGCTGGACCGAACGCGTCCGTGCTACCCGCCGCAGCGTCCGTGATGCACTGACTGACTACATCGGCGGTTACGCCGAGATCTGCGAAAGTCTTCGCCGCAGGCTGGACCGTGAATCGGTGATCGCCCGCGACGTGACGATTCCTTCAAGCCAATGGGGCAACCGGCTGCTGGAAATCTACTCGCGGGAAACAAACATCTTCCCGCTTGGAGGCGGCATCGGTCAGGGTCTTGCCATGGGTATCGGGGCCGCCTGCGCCCGTCCCGGGATCCCGACGGCGGTGATCGTCGGCGACGGCGGACTGGCTGTCCATCTCGGTGAACTCGCCTCACTGGGCGGTTCCGCTGCCTGGTGCGTAGTCCTGGTCTTTAATGACAACGGCTACGGGGTTCTACGGAACATGCAGAAAGCCAACGGCTTCGCCGAAGCCGGCGTGAACCTTTATACACCGGACTTTGAAATGTTGGCTGGATCGCTGCAGCTGCCCTTCTGGCGGGTCGCCGGCCCAGGGCGGTTCGACCAAGCCCTGGCAGAGGCGTTGGCGGTCCGGGGACCGGCGGTCATCGAGATTGATGTCGCGGCGCTCCAGCCGGCGCCGGGAGCGTTTGTTCCGCCGGTGCATATCCCGAGCAGGAACCACTAGGGACGAGGAGGAAAAATGGCACCGAAAGAACCACTGATATTGGACAATCCCCAACCTTCCACAGAGCAACTCCGGCACCGCGTTGTTTGTCTCCATAAGGGCACCGGAGCCGGCGCGTGGTACACGTGGCAGGTTGCTGCCTACGATGCCCAAACCTGGGAAGACGGTGATGATCCTTTGCCCGGCTCCACCATGTCAGAAGGCCAGCTTAAGGAGTGGGTCTCAGCTGCGGCGGCAGCGCTGCGGGACGGCGGATCCGCCCCGGTGCACTTGATGGCTTCCGGCTCTGCGGCCTACGGCACGATCGTGCTTGCGGGCCGCTATCCCGAACTGGTCAAAAGCATGATTTTAGGTGACCCCGAGGTCGACACCTCCATCGACGGATATACCCTTGCGCTGCAGCTGGTTCAGGCCCCTTCGCTGGTTGTCGCTGCTGCTCCGCGGACAGACAGCGACATCGCCGGGCCGCAAAGCATCGCAGGCGGCATCGACAATGGCGTCTTCGTGATCATCGAAGATACCGCCGTCCCCGCACACCGGACAAAGTCCGATTCTTTCAACGAATGGGCAACATCATTTATGAACATCGCCGAAGGCCTGCACACCTTCGCCGATTCCAAGGAGGAATTCCATGCCTGAACAGTACCTGGAACCGAATCAGGCCCGTACAGTGCCTGCAACCCCGTATGAGAAGAAGCTCGCAGGAGCGCTCAGTGAGATCTTCGCCGGCGGCACACATGATCTACCTGGAGTAGTTGCGGGTTTGAATGGCCTCGGTCTGAATGCTCCGGATGGCAACGCGTGGGACATAGCCCGTTTCCGCGCCGAAATGCGACGACTGGGAGAATAGGCAATGACAACAACAACACAGACCGCACGCTCCACCGGCGGCAAGAGCACCACGAAAAGCGTCGTCGGGGTCCGCCACGAAGTCGATGCTAAGGAATTGGCGGCCATGGGCTTGCGGGACCGTTGGTACCCCATATATCCCTCCCGCTTCGTCAAGCCGGGGGACATGGTCAAGGTGAAGCGCCTCGGCGTGGATTGGCTACTGTTCCGCGACGCCACCGGCCGCATTCGCATGCTCGAGGACCGCTGCCCCCACCGCAGCGCCCCGCTCTCAGTCGGGCAGCACCTCGGAGACCGCGTGGCCTGCAAGTATCACGGAGTGCAAGTCGACGGAAACGGCACCGTCATCTCTGTACCCGGGATGCCCGGATGTGCCCTCGAAGGTCGAACGGTAACCACGTCCCTGGCAGTCGCGGAAGCGGCGGATACGATTTTCGCGTTCATGCCCCTGACGGCGGACTCCCAGATAACGGAGTTCAAGCTGCCGGACCGACTGGCCAATCCCGAAGTTTCCTGGTTCTCGAACTTCGCGGAATGGAAGGGGCCTTGGCGCTTCTACATGGACAACGTCCTTGATCCGATGCATGGCGCTTTCCTCCATCGCGACTCGCACTCAATGTTTGGTGGAGACACCAGCGCCCGCTTCCGCATCCGCGAAACTGAGCGTGGCTTTTTCTTTGAGAAGACGGACCAACGAGGCGTGAACTTCGACTGGGTGGAATACTGCCGCGAAGCGATGGATTACGTTGACCTGGAAATACCCTATGCCCAGTCTGCAGGACCTGGCGGGACATTCGGCATCGTCGGGATGTCTACGCCGATTGACGCAAATAACTCGGCTATTTTCCACTGGCGCACCCGCACCGTCTCCGACTGGGAGCGCGATGTCTGGCGGTTCATGTACAAGACCGTCCTTGAAGAAAAACACTGGGTTGTTCTGGAACAGGACCGCGAAGTGCTGGAAGCCCTCGCCGGCGACGCTGACAAAGATGAACACCTCTACCAGCACGATCTAGGTGTCGCTCGAATCCGGCGCGTCTACGAGGCCGATGCGGAAAAACAGGCAGCAATCCTAAGAGGGGAAAGCCTGTAACTGGATGACTCCGTGTTGCTGGCGGGCTTCCTGCCGGAAGCCCGCCAGACCGTTGCACGGTCGTCGCAAAGGGCGTGTGACAAATAATCAAGCTTCGCCTTCGGCTCGGCGGTTGACTAGCGTCGCCGTCGAGCTGGATGGCGGACCGGGGTGCAGCCTGACGAATGAAACCACCTACCTATTCTCAAGACTCTAAGGACACAATGAAGTCATCACGCACCTGCCGGGTCGGAGTAATCGGCTACGGCGCAATTGGAGTGCCCGTTGTTGCTGAAATTGCAGCTGGACGGGTACCGGGAGCTGCTCTGGAGGGGATCATTTCCCGCAGCCCCCTAAGTGGTGCTCCGGCGAAGCGGATGGACTTGACCGAAGCCTTGGAACGCTGCGACTTACTGGTTGAATGTGCAGGGCAGGAAGCGCTGGTTGAGTATGGCGAGGCTATCCTCCTGGCGGGCGTTGATCTGCTGGTCACGTCCATTGGTGCCCTGGCAGATGGAGAATTCTCTAAGCAGCTCGCCGCCGCAGGGCCGGGCCGGCTGTTCCTGACAGCTGGCGCAGTTGGCGGCCTTGACCTCTTGTCCTCGGGTGCCCGCGTGGAGGGCTATGACAGAGTCACGATTACGACGACGAAGTTGCCAGAGTCCCTTATCCAGCCTTGGATGAATGAGGCTTTGATTGAGGAGATCCACAGTGCCCGCGGACCACTGGACATCTATGAAGGACCTGCTGCTGAAGCCGCCCAGTTGTTCCCCAAGTCTATGAACGCCGGCGCAGCCGTTGCCATCGCTGTCAACGACTGGGACGTTGTGACAGTCAGGGTCAGGGCAGACCCCGCAGCGAAACTTACCAGCCACGTTATTGAAGCTTCCGGAACCCTTGGCGAATATCGATTTGAAATCCGCAACAAGCCATCCGAGGACAATCCCAGGACAAGCGGTGTAGTGCCGTTCGCTGTTCTGCGATCATTGGAGTCCGTCATCGGCGCCCAAGGTGGACTGATATGAGGGCACTAGTCACCGCTAACGAACCAGCCGGCGCCGTCAATGACTGAAGGACCAGCCAAGACATGATGCACCGGAGGCGGAATGCCTCAGGAGGCCTGGCCGGCTGCGTCCGTTGCCTTTGCATCAAATGCGACAACTGATGCCTCTGCCTTCTTGAGCAGCGCTGCCAGTTGGTCGAGTTCGGATTCCGTTAGACCGTTCAACATCTGACGTTGGTTGTCCAGATGCTTTCCGAATGCCTCGTCGATTACGGCCTTGCCATGAGCTGTCAGTTGGGCGTAGACAACACGCCGGTCTTCGCGGGTCCTAACCCTCTCAATCAGGTTCTGCTCTTCCATCCTGTCCAATCGGAAAGTGATCCCACCGGTCGTCAGCATGGAGGAGGTCGCCAGTTCTCCGGCAGTTTTCCTGTGAGGTGGCCCGGAGCGGCGCAAGTTGGCCAAGACATCAAAAGACGCCAATGTCAGCCCATTCTCATCAAAGTAGGAACTTTCAACAGCGCGGACCTGATTCGCCAGCCTCATGAGCCGCCCGAGGACGCCAATTGAACTCGGATCCAAGTCGGGCCGTTCGCGCTCCCAGTCCGCAACTATGCGGTCTATGGCGTCGGCATCTTTCGTGGTGTCTGACATGGCCCTCGTCCTTAGCTGTTAGTTAGTGCATCTTAACACTGAGCTTTTGGTCAATCAATTAACTGAGTCTCGTTTCACTCAGGGTCTTGTTACTTGATTTAGCTTCCCTTAGTATTGAGATGTTTAGAGCTAAGGGAATTCAACTCGCCTTTGCTATCAGTTGGTACATTGCCCCGTCCGAGAGGTTTAACAATGAGCGAAACCGTAAGTGCACCCAAGACAGATCTTGAAGAGCTCATCGATTCGTCTATCGCGGCCCGTGAGAGCAGGATCGTTGACTTTGACACTCTGAAGTTCCAGACCAAAATGGGAGACAAATTCCGGCGTGGCCAGGTCCGCTACATCGGCTCCGGAGCTACCGGGGACCACTCGGACGATAACAACATCCTCCAAGCCGAACACTTCACGTTCTCCAACATGGTTCTTCCGGCCGGGTGCGTTGGGCCGGAACATACTCACCCCGACGTCGAAGAAGTGTTCTTTGTTCTCGAGGGACGGGTGGAGTTCAGCGTTCACGATGTCCAGGACGGCACGAAGAAGGCCAGCCGTGTTCTGGGCTACCGGGATCTCATTCGTGTTCCTGCCGGCGTTCCCCGGAGCCTTCGCACGGTCAGCGAAGAAGATGCGCTGATCTGCGTAATCATCGGGGCAAAAAAGCCGGAGATCCCTTTTTACCCGCCGACTTCCGAAATGCACGGAGTAACCCGCTAGAACCGTTCTGCCGAGAAGCGCGCGTGTCAGCTGGGGAGTTGATACGCGCGCTTCTTGCTTTACAGCTGCCCGGCATTCGCAGATCCCGAGCTTGGAGGACTCAGCCCGCGAAGCCGGTAGCCGAAAGTCTTGAAGCCGGCATCCGCAGGTCCCTTAGAACAGCGGCCAGGGGACCGCAGGCATCCCGCCGCTCGGGGCCGGGAATCGTCCCGTGAGCCTCAGCCGGCCGCAGCGCGAAGCGAGCGATGCGATTTCTTCGGCGGTGAGCAGGTCCGCCAGATTCCGGCCCAGCTCGCTCGTCAGGCCTTCGGAGACACGATCAACCCCGTCGAGTTCCTCCGCGGTCAGAGGCTCTCCCAGCCATCCCCACAGCACCGTGCGCAGCTTATGTTCGCTGTGAAAGGTCAGCCCGTGGTCCACACCGTGCCGGTGTCCGTCCTTCATGGCGAGTATGTGGTTTCCTTTGCGGTCAGCGTTGTTGACCACCAGGTCAAACACCGCCATGCGTCGCAGCGCCGGCGAGTCTTCGTGAACGAGGGCGACCATCCGCCCGTTCTCATCTTGTCCTTCGAGAACGTATTTCCAGCCCGTCCCGGGCACGTGGTCCGCTGCAATAAGGTCCACCGGGCTTTGGGCCGGCTCTTGCTCCTGCCAGAGCTGCACCATCCCTTCGCCGAGGGGGCCATCACGCAGCCAAGTGTGCGGCACGACGTCCCAACCGATGACCTGCGAGACCAAGTACGCAGCCACCTCCCGGTGGGCGAGGGTGCCGTCCGGAAAATCCCATAGGGGACTCTCGCCCGCTATTGGCTTGTAGACCACCGGAACGTCGCCGATCCTGCCTAGGAATGTGGCGTTTGAGGCCGTCGTGATGCGGCCTGAAAGCGTCAGCTCGGCGGTCACCAGGTCCAGCGCCGGCATTAGACCTCGGGCAAGGTGCACTCGTGCCCGTCGGCGTCCATCGGGTAACCGCAACGCGGGCATATCGGCCGCCCGGCCCCCACGATTTCGCGGGTGCGCTTGGCGAACGCGCGGGCGGTGCCCACCGGCATGCGCACCAGCATCATCTCGGTTTCTTTAGTGCCGATCCCATCAAGTGGTTCGTCGTCCTCGGTAGCGTCATCAGTGAGGGGGTATGCCTCGACGACGATCTGGGCAGTGGTTGGGTCCCAATCCAGGGTCATGGCGCCGGTGCGAAACTGCTCCAGAGGGGGTTCAATCGGGTCATTGTCGACGAGTTCAATGGGTGTACCCGTAGGAACGCTGAACGGGTTTCCGTCGACGGTGATGAGCTCGTCGAGCATTTCGTCGATCTTCTCCGCGAGCACAGCCGACTGCTGCTTCTCAAGGGCAATACTCACAATCTGTGCCCCTGCGCGCACTTGCAAGTAGAACGTGCGCGCTCCTGGGAGGCCAATGGTGCCAATGACAACCCGATCAGGCCAGGAAAACTCGTGAACGCGTGTAGGCATGCCAGTAGTTTAGGCACATGAGGTTCAAGGCGTCTTCTGTCCTGCACCGCCGCCCACCGGCGCATCGCCCGAACGGATGCCGTTGGACAGCCACGACAGGTCACCCGCTTCGGTGTTCGTCGCATAGACGCTAGGCCTGCTAGCGCTGTAGTTGACGATTGATACGGAAGCGGGGCTCACGTTAATGCGTTGGAACAGGTCAAGGTGCATGCCCAGCGCGTCAGCAAGGATTGACTTGATGACGTCACCGTGGCTCACGGCCACCCACACGGCCCCTGGCCCGAACTCGGCCTCGAAGGCAGCATCGTGACGCCGGATCGCCGCAACGGACCGGGCCTGCATCGCAGCCATAGATTCACCGCCCGGAAAAACGACGGCGGACGGTTGCGACTGCACTAGGGGCCACAAGTCCTCGGTGGCGAGATCACTGAGCTTGCGGCCCTGCCACTGGCCGTAATCGCATTCGGTGATATCGGGATCAATCGGCGCGTACGGTGTGCCGGCTTGGTGATCGAGGATGAACTGGGCGGTTTGCCGGCAACGCTCAAGAGGGCTCGATACCACCCCGACGACAGGCACGGCCGCCAGCCGGTCAGCGGTCAGAGCCGCTTGGTCGCACCCGATCTGGTCCAAGCCGATGCCGACGGCCCGACCGGCCAACAATCCACTGGCATTGGCTGTGGTGCGGCCGTGCCGCACGAGAAGTAGTGTCGCCATCCACCCAGCCTAACCACTTCCCGCGCTAGCCCGCCGTCGTCGCCGCGATGCCGGGGATCATTTCCAGCACAAGGAGCGCCGCCGCGACGTAGGCGGGGTTGTCCTCGACCTTCACCACGGAAAGTTCGTTGGCCCGCGACACTCGACGCTCCACGGTATTCCTGTGGAGATAGAGCCTGGACGCAGCCCGGGTGGTGTTGAAACCGCATTGCACGTATGTCAGCAGGGCCTGCTGCAACGTGGCGTCCGCTTCCGCAAGGGGTCCGAGCGTCCTGACCACAAAGCGCTGCGCCCCGGGCCGGTCCTTCGTGAGGCTGTCGACAAGTTCGACGTCGGCATAGACGGTGAACTGCCGGTCCGATCCCAGCCGGGTCAACATCGCTTGGGCCGCCAGGGCGTCCTGGTGGCTGGACCTGAAACCTTCGAGCCCGTGACCGGGCCGGCCCACCGCGACGCGAATCTGCGTCTCCTTTACGAGGGTCTTTTCCAGATGGTGGAGGTCAGGCTGCTCGGGTCCGGAAAGCCAGATCCATCGGGCTCCGACACTTGCCCTGGCTACAAGAAGCGCCCGCCCCGGGACGGTGGATCGCAGGGCCGCAACCGCCTTGTCCAAGGACATTCCCCGATGGGGGTCATCTGTCCAGAGCACGAGTGCAACGTGCTGGCGGGCCAAGCGGTAACTCAGGCGCTCCTCGGCAAAGTCCTGGGTCATAGGTGCTCCGCCGGCGATCAGTTGGATGAGCGCAACGGCTTCGGTGCCGGCGTTGCCCATCGCGGCAGCCAGGCTGGCCTCACGAAGAACAGAGACGGAGTCCAGGGCGTACTGCACCAGGGAGTGGGCCGACTTGTCCAGGACTTCGACGAGAACATCCGGCTCGACGCTGCGGGACACACATTCTGTGAGCCATCCCCGCCAACCGACCGCGAGCGCAGCCCGCCAGCCGGCAGCGAAGTCCGGAGCGATACCGCGGGAGACAAGGTCACCGATGTAGGCGGCAGTTCTGGGCCCGACGTACGGATCAACCCGAATCCCCGGGTGCTGAATGTTCGAGGTCAGCCATTGAACAAGATCGGAGCGGTTGAGTTCGCGGTCCTCGGTCAACAGCGATGCGTCTGCCAGGAGGGCAGGAGCGTTGAGGGCAATGACTGCCGGCTCCGAGATGGCGTCCGCAAACGTGTCTGTCTCGGTCAAAAGCCGTTCGCACAGCGAGCGAATCATGTCCGCGGCTGCAGGGCTGGGCGGGGCCCAAAGTTCTTCCATATCGACAGTTTGCCTTGAGGCGACGGCTGAGTCACGGCGGAATCCGCTTCCTCAGGCGCCGCGTGTGCACGCTGCACCCGGGTCGGCTAAAGCGGGTGCGCATTGTCGTGGTGACCGAGCTATGTGACTGGCGACACTTGATCAAACAGCTTTTAGACAGCAAGGAGCCAATGATGACGAGTGGAGCATCAGACGCCGTCGAAGAATTCGACATCGTCGTGATCGGGGCAGGTATCTCGGGGATCGGTGCGGCAACTTACTTCAGCCGTGAGCTTCCGGGGAGGTCCCTGGTGGTGCTGGAAGGTCGGGAAAACATCGGCGGCACATGGGATCTTTTCCGTTATCCGGGTATTCGTTCGGACTCGGACCTGCACACCTTCGGTTACGAATTCAAGCCGTGGCGCCACGAGAACGCGATCGCCGATGCGCATCTGATCCGGGAGTACCTTCACGAGACCATCGATGAGAACGCGCTTGATGGCCTTATCAGGACGGGCCATCGGGTGCGGAGGGCGGAATGGTCCTCCGAGGAGTCCGGATGGACCCTCACGGTTGCCACGAAGGATCACGCCACGGGAGCGCCTGTCACGAAGACTCTCAGGGCGGGGTGGGTGTTTGCCGCCAGCGGCTACTACAACTATGACGAGGGGTACTCTCCGGAATTCGCCGGGCGGGAGGACTATGAGGGCACGTTGGTACACCCGCAGCACTGGCCGGAGGGTCTTGACTACAGCGGTAAGAAGGTTGTGATTGTCGGCAGTGGTGCAACCGCGGTGACCATGGTGCCGGCGATGGCCAAGGGCCTTGGCGCTGCCGGGCACGTCACGATGCTCCAGCGCACGCCGACCTACATCATGCCGTTGCCCCGGGTGGATCGAGTTGCACTCGCCCTGACCAAGATCCTCGGTGAGCGCCGCGGCTACGCGGTGACGAGGTTCAAGAATATCTGGACCGAGCACCTGATCGTTGAAGGCCTCCGTCGATTCCCCAAGGCCGGACGAGCCCTGGTGCGACGCGAGAACATCAAGCGCCTGGGCAAGAGCTTCGACGTCGACAAGCATTTCAACCCGCCCTACGACCCGTGGGACCAGCGACTTTGCGCGGCGCCGGACGGAGACTTCTTCGACGCGATCAAGTCCGGTGGCGCGTCCGTCGTTACCGACAGCATCATCCGCTTCAGCAAGCGGGGCGTCATTCTGGGCTCGGGTGAGGAGCTGGAAGCGGACATCGTCGTGACCGCGACAGGACTGAACCTGCAGCTCTTTGACGGCATGCCGATCGTGGTCGACGGGCGCCGGATCAACGTCGTCGACACCGTCGCCTACCGCGGGACCTTGCTGACCGGGATCCCGAACTGGGCCATGGCAATCGGGTACACGACCTCGTCTTGGACCCTCAAAGTCAGTCTGCTGTGCCGCTACGTCATCGACCTTGTGAAGCACATGGATGCGCAGGGATATAACACGGTCGTGCCGGTGGCGGTGCCGGACATGCCCACCAAGCCGGTCATGGATCTCCAGTCCGGATACGCCAAGCGCGGCGAGGGAGTGCTTCCAAGGCAAGGATCAGAGAAGCCCTGGCGGACCATGATGTCCTACCCGGAGGACGCCAAGGCGCTGCGCGGTCCCGTCGCGGACGGCAACCTCCAGTTCGGAACCCGGGCCGCCGTACGCCCCGCAGGCAAGGAACAGGCCGCTCATGTCTGACTTCCCGGCAGCGGACACCGACCAGTTCGCCACACTTCGTTCCGGGGTGACTATTTGCTTCCGCGACGCGGGTCATAAGGCTGACCCAGTGATCCTGCTTATCGCGGGGCTGGGGGAGGACCTCACCTTTTGGACCCCATCAGTGATCGACGCGTTGGTCGCCTTCGGCTTCCGGGTCGTCTCGATCGATAACCGCGACGTCGGCCGGTCCACCTTCGCGGACACCCCGCCGCCTGCGGTCTGGCGTCAGGTACTCGCACGACCACGCCGCGACGGGTACACGCTGGCCGACATGGCCCAGGACGCAGTCGGGGTACTCGACCACCTCGGCATCGAGCAGGTTCATCTGGTGGGCCGTTCGATGGGCGGGATGATCGCCCAGACGATTGCCGCCGTCGAACCTGGGCGGGTGCTGTCCCTGACGTCCATTTACTCAACTACCGGCTCGCGAAAGGTTGGCCAACCGGCGAGCACCACCATCCGGCTCCTGATGGGCCCAGACGCCCGCAACCGGACGGACGCAGTGCGCGCCCATTTACGGATGACGCGACACATCGCCGGAAAGGATTATCCCATCGACGACGCTGCCGAAGCGGCCATCGCGGCGCAGGGCTGGGACCGCAGCGCTGGTTGCCTGGCAGCCGGCTCGGCACGTCAGATCCAGGCGATCCAACTCTCCGGAGACCGGACCGCCCAACTGGCCAGGATTACTGCGCCAACCCTGGTCATCAACGGTGACCGGGACCTGATGGTTGCCGGGACCGGCGGTGCCGCAACGGTCACAGCCATACCCAAGGCACAGCACGTGATCATCCCCGGAATGGGGCACCACATGCCGGAGGCCTTGGTCGATCCCATCACCCGTTACATCGCCCAGCACGCGGAACGTGTTGGTACAGGAGGAAGTCATGTCCAAATCCCTTGATTCACGCACTCCCGTCGCCACCGTTGATGTGGTGATCGTCGGTGCGGGCTTCGCAGGCCTGAGTGCCGCTGACAGACTCGTGAACACGGGTGCATCAGTCCTGGTATTGGAAGGCCGCGATCGCGTGGGTGGCCGTTCATTCACTGGCGAGGTGGCTGGAGTGAAGGTGGACCTTGGCGCCACCTGGGTATCACCGCGTCATACCGCCATCCGTGATCTCGCCGCCAAGGTTGGCTGCACCACCACCCCCCAGTTTGCCCAAGGGCGCAACGTCCAGTGGTTGGCAGGGAAGCGGCGCACCTACGGCGGCACGATCCCGCCCGTCTCAGCGGCGGGGGTGGTGGACATGGCCCGCATCCAGATGGCCCTGGAGAAACTCGTAGGCACCATCGACGTCGATGCCGCCTGGGAGTCCCCGGACGCGGCATGGCTCGATTCCATTTCCTTTGGGGAGTGGCTCGACAAGAAGCGCGCATTACCCAGCACGCGCGCCTTGATGACCGTGGTCAGCAAAGTCCAGTGGGGTGCCAGCCCCGGAGACGTGTCCTTGCTCCATGCACTGCGCTATATCCGAGCAGCCGGCGGTATCGACCACATGCTCGATGTCGACGGCGGTCAGCAACAGGACCGCATTACGCAAACGACACAGGAAATTGCCGTACGGCTTGCACAGCAACTCGGTGACCGGGTGGTCCTGAATGCGCCGGTTCGCCGGATCACCCAGAACGGTCAGGGCGTGATTGCCCACACTGGGTCGGCAACAATCCACGCCAAGCATGCCATCATCACTACCACCCCCGCGCACCGTGCTGCCATCGAGTTCGAACCTGCCTTGTCCGAGACAGCCGAAGGCCTCACCAAAACCTGGCGGATGGGTGCACTGAGCAAGGCGCTGGTGGCGTATAAGACGCCCTTCTGGCGGGCCGACGGGCTTTCAGGCGAGGCGGTCACCGACACCGGAACGGTGTTTATCACCTTCGATGTTTCACCGGCTGAAAACGGTCCGGGCGTCTTGATGGCCTTCTGCGACCCTCGCGTGTTTGACGGATTCAGCCCGGAACTTCGTCGCAGCCGGGTGGTCCAGCAGTTGGCAGATCTGTACGGTGCGCAGGCAAACGACGCCATTGACTACGTCGATCACTGTTGGGGCACTGACACGTTCGCCCCGGGCGGCCCGAATCCAGCGGCACCGCCGTACGCCTCAGTGACCTACGCCAACGCTCTTACTGAGCCCCATGGCCGGGTCGACTGGGCAGGAACCGAAACTGCCGGCGAATGGGCGGGCTGCATGAATGGCGCAGTTCTCACCGGCCAACGAGCCGCCGAACGGGTCATCGCGCGGCTCCGCGGGGAGTCTTCAAAATGATCGAGATACTCTTCGTCGCTGCAGACCTCTGGATGATCTTTGCCGGCTACTACTTTGGCTGGAAGTTCATTCGTAAATACCACAACTACTTTTTTGGCATCGAATGCATGGTCGTTGCCACGTCTGGTACCAACTTCCTGCTCTGGTCCTTGTTCAGCGGCGACCCGAACAGCATCATGTACGGCCTGGCTTACTTCTTCGACGCGTTCTCGCGCTCGTTCGGAATCACGCTTGTCCTCATCCTCGGCTTGCTCATGGTCACGCACCGCTATAAGCCCTCCATTTGGGTGGAGGTCGGTGCCTTTGCCCTTGCCACTGCCGGAGGACTCTACCTGCGGCAATTCCACCAGGACGGCGTGCTGTATCCCGGGCCGGCGACATTTTTCATCGTCACCAACGTGATCGCTTCCTGTTTCGTCTTCTACTTCGCCATGCGGCTCTGGCGCGCAGGCTCCCGAGGTTTGGCCGTCTGGACCACCTTTATCACCCTCGCGGCCATGGTCATCGCGGTCACCTACGACTTCCTGCCCTTCCCGTTTGATGACGCCAGCCGCACGTACTTCTACACCGCTGCGCTGGGGACGTGGGGCACACAGGCGTTCGTCTACTTCCTCGGCTATAAGGCCCTTCACAACCACAACGCGAAGGTGGATGCGATCGCCACCGAAAAGATGGGAGCCATGTCATGAGGCTCAAAAACGTTCAGTACACCACCTTCTCCGGCTGGATCGATCCGCCGACGGACATCGCCCCCGCGCTCCAGGGGAAGCACGAATGCGACGTAGCCGTCATCGGCGGCGGCATGGGCGGCATGGCGACCGCCCTGCGTCTTGCCGAACGCGGAAAGGACGTGGCGCTGCTGGACGCCGAGTTCTGCGGCTATGGGGCCAGCTCCCGCAATGCAGGGCAGATCGCCGGAGCTCCAGGAGGTGACCTGCGTATGCTGCGCGTCCTCTCCCCGAAGAGGCTGCCACCCATGGTCCGCTTTGCCGAAAATGCAGCGAACTTCGTGGAGGACCTCATGAAGACCTACAAGATCGACTGCGACTACGAGGACAACGGCATGGTCTGGGCTGCGGTGTCGCCCATCCAGATGTTGCGGGTCCGCACGCTCGCCGCGATCCTCAGGCAGGCAGGCGGTCACGGCACAGTTGGCACCAACAAGGAACTCGGCATTCCCGGCGGATTCATGGGTGGGATGCGCGAAACCCGCGGTGGGATGCTCAACCCGGGCAAGCTAAGCCGGGGAGTGCGGGAGGCCCTGCTCGATTCGTCCGCGCGGGTATTTGAGCAATCCCGGGTAATCGACATCCAGCACGAAAACGGCAAGGTGGTCATCACCACGGCCGAGGGCGAGCTCCGGGCGAACAAGGTAGTCCTGTCCACCAACGGCCACTCCGGAGAATGGGACATCACGCCCAAGAACCTCTCCACCCCGGCGTGGATCATCGAGGTCGAGACCGAGCCGATCGCGCCGGAGCGCCTGGCCGCCCTGGGGTGGACCAGCCGCTCCGGAGTCACGACGCAGCACCAAATCATGGAGAATTACAGGCTAACCGTCCGCAACACCATTGTGTTCGGCGTCCGACGGTTGGAGTCGGGAGCGAACTATCCGCTCCAACCAAGAAGTCCCGACCCCGGAATGGTCCGGGAGCTGGCCGAGGCCTTCGCTGCCCGCTTCCCTTCGTTGTCGGACGTGGGTATTGCCAGATCCTGGGGAGGGTGGATCGCGTTCTCCGCTTCCTGGACCACCATCGCCGGATGCGTTGGGAACGACGTCTTCTATTCGATTGCCTGCAACGGCCACGGGCTCGCGCAAGCCCCTTACCTGGGTTCGCTCATCGCCGACAGCATCGTGGACGGGAAGCGGTCCGCGGACCTCGAATCCGTCTGGGACGAGAAGTCCACATATCCGCCGTCCATGGTCTTGAACCCCTTCGGACTGCGCGCTGTCTGGCTCGTCGACCGTCTCTGCGACAAGTTCAACGGCAGCCGGCGCCGTGCCCGCGCCGCGGTGTCATAACCGCCGTCGCGCACGCCGGTACCAAACCAGAAGAAAGACAGGAACAGACCTCCATGGCCAAGTACAGAGTCCAGAACCCGGCAACCGGTGAAATCATCGAGACTTTTGAATCCGCAACCGACGACCAAGTGGAGCAGCACCTCAAAGCTGCCGACGCTGCCTACCGGGAGTGGAAAGAGCAGAGCGTCCAGCATCGCGCCGGCGTGGTGCGGCGCATCGCCGAACTCTTCACGGAGCGCCGCGTCGAGCTTGCCAGGACCATCTCCACCGAGATGGGCAAGTCGATCGATTCGGCGCTCGAGGAGGTGGATTTCGCCGCCGCCATATTCGACTACTACGGCGTCCACGGACCGGGATTCATCGGCGACTACGAGATCCCGAGCTCCGTTCCGGGCAGGGCCGTGATCGAGCAACTGCCGCTGGGTGTCCTGCTCGGCGTCATGCCCTGGAACTTCCCCTATTACCAGGTGGCCCGCTTCGCCGCTCCAAACCTGGTGCTCGGCAACACGATCCTGCTTAAGCACGCCGATATCTGTCCGCGCTCGAACCTTGCGATCCAGGAAATCCTGGAGCAGGCAGGCGTACCGGCCGGGGGATATCAGGCAGTGTTCACCTCGCACGTGCAGATCGCCGCCATCATCGCTGATCCCCGGGTTCAAGGCATCTCACTGACGGGTTCCGAAGGTGCGGGCTCGATCATCGGCGCCCAGGCCGGTGCAGCCCTGAAGAAATGTGTGCTCGAACTCGGCGGCATCGATGCGATGGTGGTGCTCGACGCCGGCGACGTGGCCGGGATTGCCCAAGCCGCGTGGGAGAACCGCATCTACAACGGCGGGCAGGTCTGCAACTCCAACAAGCGCTTGATAGTGATGGACGACATTTACGACGAGTTCGTCGCTGAACTGGTCCGACTGGCCGACGGGCTCAAGCCCGGCGACCAACTGAATCTTGGCGCGGGGGAGTACACCCCCCTTTCCACCCGGGCCGCGGCGGAAACGGTTGACGCCCAGGTCCGCAAGGCAGTCTCCGAAGGGGCCCGACTGCTGGCAGGCGGCGTCCTGTCCGAGGGGCCCGGTGCCTACTACTCACCGGCCGTGCTCGTGGACGTGCCTCGCGACTCCGCGTCCTACCGCGAGGAGATCTTCGGCCCCGTTGCCACCGTGTACCGGGTGCACAGCGACGGAGAGGCGCTGGGGCTCGCCAATGACTGCGCACTCGGCCTTGGCGGTTCGGTGTTCTCGACTGATACGGCACGCGCCGCACGAGTCGCGTCAAAGCTTGAAGTGGGCATGGCACACGTGAACATCATTGCCGCGGAGGGAGCGGACATCCCGTTCGGCGGCGTGAAGCGATCCGGTTTCGGGCGCGAGATGGGCCCCGTCGGCATCGGGGAGTTTGCGAACAAACGTCTCTATTTCGTCGCTGAATAGACCACAGAAATCATCCGGCAATCCGGAACTTGGGGCAGTGCTGCCGCGCTGTCTCAGACCCCCAACCCCCTTTTGCATGCGAAGTGCTGTTTCGCATGCCCATTTGAAGGAGAAGGACCCATGAAAGCAGTCGTGTTCCGCGATTCCGGGACCCGCGTAGCCGTCACCGACGTCGAGCTCGCGGCCCCCAAGGCGGGCGAAGTCCGTGTCAAGATTGCCGCAGCAGGCGTGTGCCACTCAGACCTGCACGTACGGCAGGGCGACTGGGACGCAGCCGTTCCGATGGTGATGGGCCACGAGGGCTCCGGCGTCGTCGTCGAACTTGGCGAAGGTGTCACATCCCTCGCGGTGGGCGACCACGTCGTCCTCAGCTGGGTGCCGCCGTGCGGCGAGTGCCGCTACTGCCAGCAGGGGCGTGAAGCGCGCTGCCAGAAGGTTGCAACACTCCTTGCGCCGAAAGGCGTGCTGTTCGACGGCACGTCGCGCATGAGCCAGTTTACGGAGGAGGGCGACGACGAGGCGCTCTACCACTATCTGGGCGTTTCCTCCTTCGCGGAGGAGGTGGTGGTGCCGGCATCCGGTGCAATCAAGGTGCGCGACGACGCGCCGCTGGACGTGATTTCCATCGTTGGCTGCGCAGTCGCTACGGGCATTGGCGCCGTCACGAACACCGCTGCCGTCGAGCCCGGCTCGACTGTCGCCGTCATCGGCTGCGGCGGGGTCGGCCTCAACGTGGTCCAAGGCGCCAAGCTCGCCGGAGCCGAACGCATTGTCGCGATCGACGTCGTGCCTGAAAAGACAGAGATGGCGCTCATGTTCGGTGCGACCGACCGCATTGATGCCTCCAAAGGCGACGCCGTGGAGCAGCTCTTCGCGTTGATTCCTGACGGCGTCGACTACGCCTTCGATGCCATCGGCCGCACAGTCACCACTGAGCAAGCCATTGGAATGCTGGGCCTCGGTGGTGCGGCTGTGATCGTTGGACTGCCGCCAACCGGTTCCAAGGCTTCCTTTGAGCCGCTGGTGCTCGCCGAGGCAGACCAGCGGATCCTCGGCTCGAACTATGGATCGGTCCGCCCGTCAATCGACATTCCCGCGCTGGTGGACCAATACATGGACGGCCGGATCAAGCTGGATCCGCTCATTTCCGGTCGCCGTCCCTTGACCGAAGCGGCAGAAGCGCTCGATGACCTCGAAGCGGGCAGTGTGCTGCGTACGCTGCTGATCCCCTGACCCGGATCGACTCCGGGAAATCCCCAACAAAAATCACCCGCTCAAAGGAGAGCATCCATGTCCACCATCAAGCAGGCGCCATCCCGGGACGCCGGTTTGCGCCACGGCGTCATGTCCGGCAGCGAACTCGCCGCCCAGGCCATCGCCAACATCGCGCCGAGCGCGGTCCTTGCATTTACTGCGGCGGTGATCTTCGTCAGCGCCGGTAACGGCACAATGGCTTCGCTGTTCCTCGCCATGATTGTCGTGCTTTGCGTCGGCTGGTGCGTAGCCACCTTCGCTAAGAGAAATGCCTCGGCCGGTTCCCTTTACACCTACGTTGCAAAAGGTCTGGGACCCACCGGCGCCTACATTGCCGGATCAGCCCTGATCATCGGCTGCTGGGGCGTGACGGCAGGATCCCTTGGCGGGGCCGTCTCCAACACCGTCGACTTGCTGGGGCTCCTCGGCATGCCGGTCGAAGGCATCGTTGGAGTGATTGCCCTCACCGTTTTGATCGGCGGGGCTGGCACCTTCTTCACCATCCAGGGAATCCGCCTCTCAGCCAGGGTTTCACTCGTCCTTGAACTGCTCTCGGTAGCGATCATCATGGTGTTGCTTGTCACCTCTCTTATCGCCCTGGGGCCGTCCGCGTGGGATCCGGCCCAGTTCGGCCTGGACGGTGCGCCGCCCCAGGGCATCGCTGCAGGCATGGTGATCGGTGTGCTGGGATTCGCCGGTTTCAGTTCGGCCGACGCCCTGGGACGCGAGGCAAGGAATCCGTACACGGCGATTCCCCGGGCCATCATGTGGAGCGCGGTCGCAGTCGGTGCCCTTTATATGTTCGGTGCGTATACGCAGATCGCGGTGCTGGGAAAGGAACTCGGCACAGTGGGGAATCCACTGCCGGCCATCGCCGAGAAAATCGGCATGCCTGACTGGTATGCCCCGCTTCTGGTGTTCGGCGTCGCGGCTTCATTCTTTGCAGTCGTGGTCGCTCCGCTGAACGTGCTGGGCCGCATCGTCTACGTCATGGGCAAGGAAGGCGTCGTGCCGGAGCGGTTTGGACGCACCCACGAGAAACACCTGACGCCGCACCGCGTGCTCACCGCCGCGGGCATCAGCGTGATCGTGGTCGATGTGGTCCTGCTCCTTGCCGGGGCGCACCCGATGGAGATTGTCGTGTGGCTCGATACTTACGGCGTCTACGGATACATGGTGGCCTACGCCCTCGTCTCGCTCGCGTGCATCCTCTACGTGCGCCGCGAGGGGCTGCCACGCACTTTGGTGACCATCTGCGGCACGGTGGCCGTTCTGTCCATGGGTTTCATCTTCTTCGCCAATGTGTGGCCCGTCCCTGCGTTCCCCCTGAACCTCATCCCATATTTCTTCGTGGCCAGCATGGTGGTGGAGATCGCCTGGTTCGCCTATGTGCGCAGGGTGCGTCCCGACGTCGTTCAGAGGATCGGCAAGACCGAGACCGACATGCTCGACGGCGTCGGCTGACCGTTGATGCGAAGAAGCGATCCGGAAGCCCGGCTCACCCCAAAGGAGCAATCATGAACACTGATGACCAACCGAGCGTGCTTCTCGTCGGGCTCGGAGCCGTAGGCCGCGCCGTGGGAGCGCTGCTCGTCGCCACGTCACAGTGCGAGGTCGTTGGTGCCGTCGACCCAGCAGCAGGCCTCGCCGATGCGGAACTCGCCTCGGTGGTCCCCGGCGTAAATGCGACAGCCCGCATCACCCCGGATCTCGCCGGTGCGCCGGATGCCGACGTTGCGTTTGTGGCGACCACGTCGTTCGTCGCTGAGGTCGAGCCAATCATCAACGAACTCCTGGACCGCGGGATGAACGTGGTCACGATCTGCGAACAGTTAGGCTTCGGCTTCTACGACCACGACCCCATCGCCAGCCGCCTCGACGCGCGGGCACGAACCGCGGGCCGCACAGTTCTCGGCACCGGCTGCAACCCAGGGATCCTCCTGGACACACTCCCGCTGCTGCTGAGCAGCCTCACTACGAATGTGAACCGAGTGACGATCCGTAGGACTGCGGAGATGTCCGGCTATGGGGGCATCTTGTCGAAGTTCGGTTTCGGGCTCACGGCCGCACAGTTCGCCGCCCAGCGCCATGCGGGCGGCGTGATCGGCCACGTCGGCTTCCGCGAGTCCGTCGCTGCACTTGGCGACGGCCTCGGATGGAACCTTGACGGGATCGTCGTCGACGAGCCGGAGCCCATCCTCTTCACCGGGCATCCGCGCCATACGTTGCACCTCACCCTCAAGACCGGGACGATCGCGGTGCTCAGGCATTCGGCACGGGGACTTGTCGATGGACGAGTAGTGATTGACGCTGCCATCGATTTTGGGATCTTCGAGACCGCGGACGGGTTCCCTGAGGGCGACAGCTGGAGGATCGAGAGCGACTTCCAAGCGCTCCACTTCTCGAGCGGCCGAATCGACAGCTATGCGTCGACCGTTGCAGTCGCAGCGAATGTCATCCCGTCGCTTTCAGGCGCTGCGCCCGGCCTCCTGACCATGGCGGATCTCCCGCCGAAGAGATTCTCGGCCAAGGGCGACATGTCGAAGCTGGTCACCCGCTGACGCGGACTCACATTCATCACCAATACCAGCAAAGGAGCTGAGGCACATGCTTGAAAAAGCCACCGTGAACATCGCGGAAGTCATGAGCCGCGGCGGACGGCCCCCACACAGCCGCCGCGAAGTGAAAATTATCGACACCACCCTGCGCGACGGCCATCAGAGCCTTTGGGCGACGCGGATGCGCACCTCCCACATGCTTGAAATGATCGAAGAGTTTGATGACGCCGGGTTTGAACACGTGGATCTTGTGGCGCCCATCCAGTTTGATGTGGCAGTCCGCTACCTGAAGGAGGACCCCTGGGAGCGGATTCGGCTGATGCACCGGCACGCGCCCAACACCACCTTCCGGGCATTGATCCGCTCAAAGAACCTGGCGTCCTTCGACTTCCTGCCCGATGACATCATCGCGGCGTGGGTTGACCGCCTCGTGGCCAACGGATTCCGTGAGATTGGCGCATTCGACGGCCTCAACGATGTGGACAATATCGCTGCGGCCCTTCTTCGGGCGAAAGACCTTGGCGCTGAGACATTCGGCGCGGTGTCGTTCTGCGAGTCTCCGGTGCACACCGACGAGCTGTTTGTCGCCAAGGCCCAGGAACTGATCGAAAAGGCCAACGTCGACCGGATCATGCTTAAGGACGCCGGAGGACTGCTGACTCCGGATCGGGTCCGCACTCTTGTGCCGGCATTGAAAGCAGTGATCGGCAACCGTCCCCTTGAGGTACACACGCACAGCCTTACAGGTCTGGCGCCGCTGGTGTGCCTGGAAGCTGTGGAACTTGGTGCCGACTCTGTGCACACTTCCATCGCGCCGCTCGCCTCCGGCAACGGGCAGCCCTCCACACAGGGCACTGTTCGTGATCTGCGAGCGCTTGGCTACACGGTGAACGTCGACGACGAGCGCGTTGCTGCGATCAGCCGGAAGCTTTCCGGCATCGCGGAGGAAGAGGACAAGCCTGTTGGCGTTCCGCACGAGTACACAGGGATGCATTACATGCACCAAACCCCCGGTGGGATGTTGTCCAACTTTCAGTCCCAGCTGGAGGCGGCTGGCCTCGCCGATCGCTTCGATGAGCTGATGCAGGAAGTTGCCCGCGTGCGTGCCGAACTGGCGTACCCCATCATGATCACTCCTTTCGCCCAACATGTGGGAACCCAGGCGGTCATGAACGTTATGAGCGGGGAGCGCTACGGCGTGGTCCCGAATGAGGTGAAGAAGTACGCACTCGGCTACTACGGCAAACCGTTGGCACCCTTGGACCCGGCGGCGCGCGAGAAGATCCTGGCCAACGGATCCTCGAACATCGCAGAGCTGCCCGAGCCGCTAGCGCCGATGCTTCCGTCACTTCGGCAGCGGTATCCGGACGAAGACATGGACCTGTGGCTTTTGCGTGCACAGTTCGCAGGGACACAAGTGGACGACATGAAGAAGGTCGTGTCGGAGGGCGGCGTCACCGGAGGGAATCCGATGCCGACGCTGGACCTCATCACCTCGCTGTACAACAGCACCCCAACCGGCCGACAGGCACTCACGAGCGGCGATCTGCGGATCGCCCTGGAAAAAGGAAACACAGAAGATGGCCAATAGCCTGCCCGACATGAAGGAACTCAAGGCGATCGTCGATTGGGTGAATCTTGCAGAGGACGTCCGCGAACTGTCGCTCAAGTTAGGCGACGTCGAACTGTTCGTATCGCGGAACCGCGCCGGCGGCGTCGCCCAGGGAGCCCCCCTGGCTGCCGAGCCGTCGGTCCCAATGAAGGAGCCAAAGCCCACGCCCGCAGCACCGATCGTGGTGCCCGCACCTGCCGTAGGGGAGCAGGAAGCAGCGCACGACGCCGATCAACTCACCCAGGATGAGGTACTGATTACCGCGCCCATGCTCGGTACCTTCTACGCCTCACCCCAGCCGGGCGCTCCAGCCTTCGTTTCGGTCGGCGACCGTGTTCAGCCGAGCAGCGTTCTCGCCATTGTCGAGGTCATGAAGCTCATGAACAACATCGAGGCCGGAGTCGAGGGAACAGTCGTCCGCGTGCTGGCAGAGAACGAATCACTCGTCGAGTACGGCCAGCCCCTGATCGTCATCAGGAAGGGCGCCTCATGACGCTTTCAAGCGTGCTGATCGCCAACCGGGGGGAGATTGCGCTGCGCGTGATCCGCGCCTGCAAGGAACTCGGGATCCGCAGCATCATCGCGCATTCGGAAGCCGACCGCGATTCGCTGCCGGTCAGGCTCGCCGACGAGGCTTTGTGCATCGGCCCCGCCTCGGCGAAGCTCAGCTACCGTGACGCCCATGCCGTGATCGCGGCAGCGCAGGGGAGTGGAGCCAGTGCTATCCATCCCGGCTACGGGTTCCTGTCAGAAAACGCCGACTTCGTGGCGCTTTGTGAGGCCGAAGGAGTTGGCTTCGTCGGACCGTCGTCGGAGGTCATCCGCCGGATGGGTGACAAGATCGAGGCGAAGAAGATTGCCAGGCAGGCCGGCGTGCCGACTGTTCCGGGATCCGACGGAGCCATCGCCGATCAGGATGAGGCGTTCCGCGTAGCGGAGCAGGTAGGGTTTCCACTGCTGATCAAGGCAGCGGCCGGCGGGGGCGGGCGCGGGCTGCGTGTCGTGCAGGTAGCTGCCACCCTGGCAACAGACCTCGCAGAAATCATGGCCGAGGCCGAAGTCGCCTTCGGCGATCCAGCCGTCTACATCGAGCGCTACCTCACCGACATCCGTCATATCGAGATCCAGGTGGTCTCGGACGGCACGACAACCCTGCATCTGGGCGAACGGGACTGCACCGCGCAACGTCGCAACCAGAAGCTCGTGGAGGAAGCGCCGTCACCGGTGCTCGACCATGAGACAAGGGAAGGCCTCGCAAAGGCAGCAGTCTCCCTCTGCGAAGAAGTCGGCTACACGAACGCCGGAACTGTCGAGTTCGTCTTCGACAACGCAACCGGCGAGTACTACTTCATCGAGATGAACACCCGCATCCAGGTTGAGCATCCAGTCTCTGAAATGGTCACCGGAATCGACCTGATCAAGCTGCAACTGCAGATCGCCGGCGGCGGGAAACTCGGCTTCACACAGGACGATGTTCAGGTGCGGGGCCATGCCATCGAATGCCGCATTAATGCAGAGGACGCGGATCTCGGCTTCGCCCCCAGCCCGGGAACGATCCGCGACTTCCGGGCACCCGGCGGGTTCGGCGTTCGGCTGGACACGCACATAGAGGGCGGCTCCACCATCCCGCCCTTTTACGACTCCATGATCGGCAAGCTCATCTGTTGGGGACAGGACCGGGATGAAGCGATCGAGAGGACCCTGAGGGCCCTGACTGAGTTCAGGATCGAAGGCGTGGTTACCACCGCGGGATTCCACCGGAAAGTCCTCGCCACCAAGACGTTCAGGAGCGGCACATTCAACACAGGCTTCATCGCCGAGTACATGGAGGAACGGACGTCATGAGCACCATTGACCAGCTGGTCGCAGGGTCGGACCCGCGACCACCACTTCCCCCGCCTCCCGGAGTACCGCAGGAACGATATCTGGCCACGACGATCCCCGGTCCGCGCTCGCAGGAGCTGATGCTCGAACGGCGCGCCCATGTGTCGAACGGATTCGGCGCGCAACTGCCTGTATTCATTGACAGGGCCGACGGCGGCATCCTCCTCGACGTCGACGGGAACCGCATCATCGACCTCGCCTCAGGCCTGGGACCGACGTCGCTCGGTGCATCGAACGAACGCGTCCGGGAGCGCGTGCGGGCACAACTCGACCGGTTCACGCACACGTGCTTCATGACCACCGAATACGAGAGCTACGTGGAGGTTTGCCGCTGGCTGAACGCGAGAGCCCCTGGCGACACGGAAAAGCGCACCGCGCTCTTCTCCACAGGAGCTGAGGCGAACGAGAATGCAGTGAAGATCGCCCGTTACTTCACCGGGCGCCAGAAGCTCCTCGCTTTCGACGGCGCCTACCACGGCCGGACCCACATGACGATGTCCCTGACCTCCAAGGCACATCCCTACAAGACGGGCTTCGGGCCTTTCTCGAACGATGTCATCCACGTGCCGGTACCGACCTCGCCACGTGGCATGGAGGGCACGGTAGAGGATTCGCTGGACCGTGTCCGAGCCACGCTCGCTCAGCACGATCCGACGTCATTTGCTGCCATGATCATCGAACCTATCCTCGGCGAGGCAGGCTGCCTGATTCCGCAGGAGGGCTTCCTTGCCGGCTTGCGGAAGATTGCTGACGAGCATGGCATCCTCGTGATTGCGGACGAGGTCCAGAGCGGCATGGGCCGCACGGGTCGGATTTGGGCCATCGAATACGAGGACGTTGTTCCCGATCTCCTGGTCGCAGCAAAGGCTCTCGCCAACGGGATGCCGCTGAGCTCGGTGACGGGCCCTGAGGACATCATGAACGCCGTGCATCCCGCCGGCCTTGGCGGGACGTATGCCGGGAACCCGCTGTCCTGCGAGGCTGCACTTGCCGTGTTCGAGCAACTGGACACCGAGGGCGTCCTGGAGAAGGCGACGGAGCTGGGCAGGATCGCAATCGAGATGCTGCGTCCGCTCGTTGGAGCGGGGCTCGGTGTGATCGATGTCCGCGTGCGCGGGGCAATGATCGGCATCGAGTTCGGCGACGAGGACACGCTGGAGCCTGCGTCCGGCCGCGCCAAGGCGGTTTCGGCCTATTGCCACGGGAACGGCGTGCTGGCATTGACGAACGGCGTGCACGAGAACGTCATTCGTTTGCTTCCGCCCATCGTGATCGGGCGTGCCCTGTTCCGGGACGGCCTGCAGGTCATCGTGGACGGCATCCGCCACACGGCGTTCGACAGCCCTTTTCCGAAGGCGATCGACGATGGTCGATAGGAGCGTGCCGGCAACAGAGGAGGATCTCGCCCCAGTCGCCCGCATCGGGTCCGGAGATTGGGGTATGGCCGCCTGGGATGAGTTGCCCGGCCATGAGGTGCACATTCTCAAGGACGGTCGTGTCATCCGGACCGGTTACGTGGAAGCCGTAACCGTGGCTGCGGATGCCCTCTGGATTGCAGCAGAGGGAGTCGAAGCACGAGCCCTGTATGAAAAGGCAAGGGGTCATGTCGCGCTGCCGATTTCCCGCCCGCCCGTACCTGTTGTCCACTACGCGGCCGCAGCCATCCCTGCTTTTGTCTGAACGGCGCCCTTTTGCTTAAACGGCCCCCCGCGTCCCGTCTCTTGCCGCTGTGAATACTGAAACTTACGAAAGGCTACCCATGTCCCCAGATACCAATGTCCCCGTCATTCTCGGAGGCGCCCGTACCCCATTCGGGCGCTTCCGGGGCGGGCTTTCCTCCCTTTCGGCCAGTGAATTGGGTTCGCACGCCATAGCTGCCGCGTTAGAGCGGACCGGCGTGCAAGCAGGGCAAATCGGTGCAGTCATCGTTGGCCAGGTAGTCCAGGCCGGCGCGGGTCAGGGTCCGGCCCGACAAGCCGCCCTGGGTGCAGGGATCGGCGGGGACGTCCCCACCGTAACCATCAACAAGCTCTGTTTGTCAGGCTTAACTGCCGTGATCGACGCGGCGCGGATGATCCGGACCGGCGAAGTCGACTTCGTGGTGGCCGCAGGCCAGGAATCCATGACCAACGCCCCGCACCTGGCCATAGGCCTGCGCAGGGGAGTCGCTATTGGGGATGCGCCTTTGGTTGATTCCCTCTACTACGACGGGCTGCAGGATCCGTTCAGCGGCGAACTGATGGGCGCCGCGACCGATGCAGGCAACCCTGGCCGCGGTATTACCCGCGAAGAGCAAGATGAGGTCGCAGCACGTTCCCATCTGCGCGCGGAAGAGGCACGCATGGCGGGCATCTTCGCCGACGAAGTTGCTGCCGTCACCATCGCCCAGCGGAAGGGCCCGGCGATTGTTCTTGATTCGGATGAGGGCATCCGCCCGGGAACGACGGCGGAGGTACTGTCCCAGCTCAAGCCCGCCTTTTCAGCCGCGGACGAGGCAACAATTACTGCCGGCTCTTCTTCTCCTCTTTCCGATGGGGCCGCAGCGGTGGTCATCGCCAGCAAGGCTGCCGCTGTTTCGGCAGGACTGGAGTGGATCGCGGAGATCGGTGCCCACGGTCAGACTGCCGGTCCGGATGGAGCCCTGCACTCCCAGCCTTCGCGGGCTATTGAACTGGCGCTCAAGCACGACGGGCTGGCAGTCGAAGACTTGGACCTGATTGAAATCAACGAGGCGTTCGCATCCGTGGTGATTCAGTCGGCCAGGGACCTTGGCATCAGCACGGACCGCATCAACATCGACGGCGGCGCTATCGCCCTCGGGCATCCGGTCGGCGCCTCGGGCGCCCGGCTGGTCCTGCACCAGGCGTTGGCGCTCCAGCGACGCGGCGGCGGGACCGGCGTCGTAGGCCTGTGCGGTGGCGGTGGGCAGGGCGATGCCCTGATTCTCAGGGCCTGAACCGACAGAAATCAATAAGCAAGGACATGACACCATGACAAACACGCCAGCCCAGAACGCCTTTGGCACCATTAACGTCGCCGCTATCTTGGCCGAATCCGCAGCCCGCAGGCCTGAAGCAACGGCCCTCATCGTCGGCGGGGAAGAGACGACCTATAAGGAGCTATGGGAGCAGACCCGCGCCTACGCCGGAGCCCTGCGTGAACGCGGCATCGGACCGGGCGACCCGGTCGCCGTCCTCATTCCCAATGTGGCAGATTTCGCCCGCGCCTACTACGCAGTGCTCGCCCTCGGAGGGATCGTGGTCCCTGTCCACGCCTTGCTTAAGGCTGCAGAGATTGAGTTCGCACTGCGCGACAGCGGCGCAAAGTTGTTGGTTTGTGCGGCGCCGCTGCTGGGAGAAGGCGCCGCGGGGGCTGGGAGGGCGGAAGTCGACGTCGTGAGCGTCATGGCGTCGGAAGGCGCCGGAGTTCCCGCGCGGCTGGAGGCTGAAGCCGCTGTGGCGGTCCCTCTTGAAAGCTATGTCCCGCGCAGACCGGAGGACACGGCCACCATTCTGTACACTTCGGGGACTACAGGAAAACCCAAAGGAGCCATCGGCACGCATTTCGCCCTGATGGAACAGGTCAATGTGCTATTGACCGGTACTTTCGATGTCCGGGCTGGCGATACGGTGTTCGGTGGTCTGCCACTGTTCCACACCTTCGGCCAGACCTGCGTTCTCAACGCCGGCCTACGCGCCGGCGCGACAATTGTCATGTGCCCCAGATTTACGGGCGATGCCGCCGTGGAATTTATTCACAAACACGGAATCGATGTGTTCTTCGGGGTGCCGACCATGTACGCAGCCCTGCTCGAGGCTGCCAAGACCAATCCCGTCCGTCCCCGGCGGTTGCGCTACGGAATCTCCGGCGGCTCAGCACTTCCCATGGCGATTCTGGAAAAATTCCGTGATGTCTTTGGCGCCGAGATCCACGAGGGCTACGGACTTACCGAAACTTCGCCGGTGGCCAGCTTCAACCATGTGGGCACCAAGCCGCGACCCGGCACCATCGGTACCCCGATCTGGGGCGTGGACATTGAAATTGCACGCCCCGAGGTCACTGACAGGATCGAACTGCTGCCTGATGGCGAGCTCGGAGAACTGGTCATCCGTGGACACAATCTGTTCAAGGGCTATCTCAACCACCCCGATGCCACCGCTGAAGCGGTCGTCAACGGTTGGTTCCGCACCGGGGACCTGGGGACAAAGGACTCGGACGGCTACCTTCGCATCCTCGACCGCAAGAAGGACATGATAATCCGGAACGGCTATAACGTTTACCCGCGTGAAATCGAGGAAGTCCTGAACGAACACCCGGAGGTGGTCAGCGTTGCTGTTTTCGGCGTTCCCCACGAGACCCGCGGGCAAGAGGTAGCAGCCGCGATTGTCCCAACCCCATGCAGCACGCTCACGGCGGAGGAACTAACCGCCTTTGCCAAGACCCGGCTGGCCGCCTACAAGTACCCCCGAATTATTGAATTCATGACAGAACTACCGTTGGGACCCAGCGGAAAGGTACTGAAACGGGAACTCGCTGCCGTCTATGGAGAGAAATCCGCTGCCGCTACCGTGTTTCATCATCTTGCCGGCTCGACGCACAGCCCCGGCGTGATTGCATGTCACTTCTGAAGAGCGGCATTACTCCCGAGGAAGATGCCGCCAACCACGAAGGAACGCCCAGGTAGCAGCGAGGCGCAACGATATGACTGGCGAGAAGCGCTGGAGGTCGGGCCAGGTGTGGCTGGTGGCATGAACAATGGGAGCACGTACCGGTGCCTAGGATTTCTTGGCGACGTACTGCTTGGCGTGAGCCACCAGTCGGGTTGTCAGTGGCGAGGCGTTGTTGGGGAGCCAGACCAGTACCGTCGGCATGGGGAGGGACACCCCGGCAAACGGGCGCCACACAACTCCAGGTGGATCACCTGGTACCACCTGATGCGGCGTTTTGAATGACACGCCAAGGCCGGCTGCCACCAAGCTCATCGTCGTGGCAATGCTGGGGGACCAGCGGTGTGGCCCGGGAATCATTCCGCCGTCCATTAGTTGGCCCAGTACGCGTTCACGAACGTCCGGGTCGCCATCGCGTTGTAACCAGATCAGGGCCTGGCCATTCAGATCGCTGGGGCTGATTGCTGCCAGTTGTGAAAGCGGGCTGCCGGACGGAAGAGCAACCCCCATGGGCTCGGTGTCCAGAGTCAGCACCCCGAGCCGTTCGTCGTGGGTTGGCACGGCGTGAATGAAGACGGCGTCGAACTCGCCCTCAAGAAGCTTCTGGACCCCTTCTCTTGCTGCCGCAGGTTTGACGTCCACTTCCGGTGCATTCTCGCCTGAACCCAGTCCGCTGAGAAGCTCCGCCAGCAGCGGGTAGCCGACGCCCACAGCCACGCCCAGTTTGAGGGTGCCCAGCGGAGGGTTGCGTAGTTCTTCCATTGCTGCCGCTGCGGCGTCGTGGGCCTCAATAATGTGGACGGCTTCCTCCTGGAGACGCCGGCCAGCGTCGGTGAGGGCAACGTGATTGTGGGTCCGGTCAACGAGCCGGATTCCCAAGCCTTTTTCCAAGGCTTTGAGCTCTTGGCTCAGTGCGGGCTGGGCGATGTGGAGGCGGGCGGCGGCTTTACCGAAGTGCAGTTCCTCGGCCAGTACAAGGAATCGCCGAAGTTGGCGGAGCTCCATGGCTCATCATAAGAATTTGCGATCGTCCGAGTCCATACCGGTCTTGGACGGCAGGGTGCGTCCCGGCGTCCAATGAAAGGACAGATCATCCCTTCAGAAAGGTCAGGACAATGGGCACAATTGACGGCGCCGCCTTGGTGGAGGCCAGTGGCGCGACGTTCCACGTTGACGTGGCGGGAAAGGGAACGCCGGTTCTCCTGGTCCCCGGCGCTGGAGGCGACGCCAGGCAATACGGGGAACTGGCCCAGGTATTGGCGCAAAACCACACTGTCATCAGCTATGACCGCAGGAACAACGGACGCAGTTCACAGCAACCGGACTGGTCGGAGACCTCGGTGGACCAGCACGCGGGAGACGTCATTGCCTTGTTGGAAATGCTCGGGACGCCACCATGCGTCGTTTTCGGCAACAGCACCGGGGCCCTGATTGCATTGGCCGCTGCGCTGAAGGCGCCTGGCCGTTTTACCGGCGTCGTGCTGCACGAACCGGCGTTGCTGGGTGTTCTGACCCATCCTGACGACGCCATGGCCTCGGTGCAGCCGGTGATTGCGGCCGGTGTGGAAGCCGGTGGACTTGCGGGGGGCGCCGAGGCGTTCGTCCAGTTCGCCGCCGACGATGCCGCCGCTCTCCTGCCGCCGGAATTTCTCGAAGACCTGCGGAAAAACGCCAGGGTACTGCTGGAAGCGGAGTTTGGAGCGTTCGCTGCATGGCGGCCCGAGCCGGAGTCCTTGGCCAAAATGAGCACGCCGCTGACCATCCTCAGTGCCGAGCAGACAGCGCCGTTCTTCGTGGAAGCTGCCCAGTGGATAGCCTCCCATGCCGGAGTCAGCCGCCGGACGGTGCCTGGCGGACACATGGGCTTCCTGAGCCATCCCGGGGAAATCGCTAAGGAAATCGACGCGGGGTCGTAGTCAATCCGTAAGCGCGATCGGGCAATCCCAATTTGGCGCCACGGTCGGCGGACGAAGGCGTTACATGAGGTCTATTGCTAGGTTAACCGCGGGGCCGGGTTTGGGCCCGTAGTTGCTACCGCGTCGGCCTAGCCAGGAATGAGCCTCAATGAACTCCTCGTCACTACGTAAGAGGCTTCCTGCCGTTTTGTGCGGATGGTCGTTGACATGGGGCGGGGCAATCGCGGCCCTGCTCGCAGCCGGCGTAGTGGGTGTCGGCACAGCCCCCGCGACGGCGGCGGAGGCTCGCCCCCTGCACCATATTGATATGGACGGAATCGTATCCATGGTGGGAATGCCGTACGTTGGCTCAGAGCTTCGAATGGGTGCTCCGGCGGAATTCGCGGGCTGCGATAAGACCGAGGCAGCGCCTAATGGTTACACGATTGAATGGCTGAGCAACGGCACCCCGCTTCCCGCCGAACGTCAGGTTGAACCTCTCACCATTCTGCCGGAGGACCGCGGGAATCGCCTTTCCTTCAATGTCTACGCCACGACTCCGGAAAAACAACAGTGCGGTGATTCGGCCCGGGGCGGTGAGAACACACTGTTACACAGCAAGGAGACGGCGCCTATTGCGGCCTCCAACCGGGCCATGGGCTGGACTGGGCGGGGGAACTTCGAGCTGATCGGCCGCACGGACGATGGGGAACTGGTCCTGTATCCACGGACTTATACCTATGGCCTGGGAGCGTGCGACGTCGGGCTTTGCCCGAGCTACGAAACGGCGCGGTGGGACGAACCAAGGGTCGTGGGCACCGGGTGGAATGTCTTCAATATCGTGTTCTCGCCGGGTGATTTCGACGGCGATGGCAAGAACGACATCCTTGCCCGCGACGCCCGGGGAGACCTCTATCTATATCCGGGTGACGGCCACGGAGGCTGGTTGGGCAGGTCTGTCGTCGGCACGGGCTGGAACATTTTCGACTCGATCGTTGGCCCTGGTGATTTTGATGGGGACACCGTCAACGACGTGCTCGCCCGCGACGCTGAGGGTGAACTCCACCTGTATCCAGGTGATGGCGGCGGCGGCTGGAAACAATCGCAGGTGGTGGGCACCGGCTGGCAGGTTTTTGACAAGATCATTGCCTCCGGCGACTTAAGCGGGGACGGTGACGTGGACATCCTTGGTCGTGACTACGCCGGCTACATGCACGAATACCGCTCCGACGGCCAAGGAGGCTGGGAAGGGGCCGGTACTTGGGGCCCTGGCTGGGAAGTGATGTCCGAGGTCATCGGGGCCGGTAGCTACACTCACAACCTGGGCGAGGCAGTGCATTGGGGACACACGGTGACCCGAAACGACACCATCGCCATCAACCCGGACGGGGATCTGCTCAAGTATTCCGGTTTCGTTCCGACAGCTGAACCGATCGGCACTGGCTGGAACATCTTCCGCTCGCTCATCTAAGCCGAAACATCCCATTCCACGGCTTGCCGCCGTCTCACAACACGAGGAATCGTGTCGCACAATGCGGAGGCCGATCGGAAGAAAGGCAGCAGCCTTCTGATAGGCCGATGAAGTCTTCCCGAGCCGGACAGACAGCGGTACAAAAGAGGTAGGAGGACATGTTCGCCCTCCACGTGTGGTTGACAAGGAGGTCGTCGGTGTCCGATCAAAAAGGTGCGGGTCCGGATCAGGGCCCCTTACCCGCTGTTCCGCCGGGCGGACAGCCAACCCGAGAGACGCCAACCAGAGGGCCGGCGAGGCCGTTGCCCTACGTGGCGGCTGGCGTACTGTTGGCCATCGCAATCGTGCTCCCACTCATGCCGCAGCTGTACTCCGTCGATGCGCCCCGCCTAGGCGGTATGCCCTTCTTCTACTGGTATCAGTTGCTCTGGGTGCCCATCTCGGCAGGCCTTAGCGGCATCGCCTACTGGCTAGTCAGTACGGAGGATCGACGACGGCGGGCAGCGGCCCGCGCGGGTAACGGAAACGGAGGGAATCGGCCATGAACGGACGCGAGATCAATTGGATCGCCCTCATCGTCGTCATCGTGCTGTTCGTGGTTGTCGCCGTCATGGGCTTCCTGGCCGCTCGGTGGCGCAAGGCGGACGATGGGCTCCACAGCCTCGATGAATGGGGGCTGGGCGGTCGCGGCTTCGGGACGTGGATCACGTGGTTCCTGCTGGGCGGCGACCTCTATACCGCCTACACCTTCGTGGCCGTGCCTGCAGCGATGTGGGCCACGGGCGCGGTGACGGGCTTCTTCGCCGTGCCGTACACGATCGTCCTTTACCCGATCATCTTCATCATCATGAGCCGGCTGTGGTCCGTTTCCCACAGACACGGGTACGTCACATCCGCGGACTTCGTTGGCGGTCGGTACGGGAGCCGGTGGTTGTCACTCGCCGTCGCCGTTACCGGCATCGTCGCGACGATGCCGTACATCGCCCTTCAACTTGTGGGCATCAAGGCCGTCCTCACAGTGCTCGGCCTCGGCAGCTCGGAGAACATGCTCTTGACGGACCTGCCGCTCATCCTCGCATTCGTCGTGCTGGCCGCTTACACCTACACATCCGGTTTGCGGGCTCCGGCCATGATCGCCGTCGTCAAAGACCTGCTCATCTACCTTTCCGTCATCGTGGCGGTCATATACCTTCCCATCAAGTTCGGCGGCTGGGACACGATCTTCGGTGCTGCGGAAACCAAGCTGGGCACAGTGAACCAGGCAACGGGCAAGCCGGCCGGGGTGTTCATCCCGGGCGGCGCCAACTACTCCGCTTATTGGAGCCTGGCGCTCGGCTCGGCCTTGGCGCTCTTCATGTACCCGCACTCGGTGACTGGCGTGCTCGCCTCGAAGGGCCGCAACACGATCCGACGCAACGCAGCCATACTGCCGCTTTATTCGCTCATGCTCGGGTTCCTCGCGCTGCTCGGTTATGTGGCCATCAAAGCCGGCACCAAGCCGACGGACCTCGACGGATCGGTTAATCCCCAACTCGTGGTCCCGCAGTTGTTCCTGGACCACTTCCCTGCATGGTTCGCCGGGGTTGCCCTCGCGGCCATCGCCATCGGCGCCCTGGTGCCGGCGGCCATCATGTCCATTGCCGCGGCGAACCTGTTCACGCGCAACGTCTACCGGGACTTCATCCGGCCCGACGTTGACGCAAAGACGGAGGCGAGCGTCTCCAAGATCGTCTCGCTGGTGGTCAAGGTAGGCGCGCTCATCTTCGTCGTCGCCATGGACCAGACCACCGCGATCAACTTGCAGCTGCTGGGCGGCATCTGGATCCTCCAGACGTTCCCGGCCGTCGTCGCCGGGCTATACACGCGATGGTTTGACCGCTGGGCGCTGCTTGCCGGATGGGCGGTTGGCATAGCCTTCGGTACGGTCTCGGCCTACAACGTCCTCAACCCGGTGACCCACGCCCACTTTGGTGGATCCGTCGCACCCATCCCGGGAACGGATTTCAGCGTGTATATCGCCATTACGGCCTTCGCACTCAACCTCATCGTCGCCGCTGTCCTAACCTTGGTGCTGCGCGCGCTGAAGGTGCCGGAAGGGCAGGACAAGACCCGGCCATCAGATTATGGCGCCGATGAAACCGATCCGAAGGTTGCCGAGATCGAGCGGACGCATCGTTTCGTGGAGCCAGGAGGCGCGCCCCCGGTGCCGTGAGGCAGACTGACCTCATGCCAATCGTCGATCTCCCGATATCCGTACTCTCCCAGGAATCCATCGAGCGCACCCGACCGCACCTTGATCCTGAACGGGTGCGGTACTACGCCGAGCATCTCGATGAAGCAATGCCAGTGGTCGTGTTCGATATTGACGGCGACCTGCTGCTGGCAGACGGCTATCATCGCCTCGCAGCTGCCCAGCAACTAGGTCGGACAACGCTGAAAGCCGATGTGCGAAAGGGACAACGGCGTGATGCCCTGCAACTCGCAATAGACGTCGCACAACAACAGCGCCCGCTGACCAAACAGCAAATTCTTGATGCCATCGCACGGCGGGGGAGGCCGGTCAGCGAGGGGTGAACACTCGATGAGGAGAAGCTGGAGACTAGAGTGCTACCGTGCGGAACCCACAGTTGCCGCTTGAGGACTCGGGGGTGTTCGATGTGCGGGCTGCGACGCGGTACCTATTGCAGTAAGAGTCATGGCAGAGGTACGAACCCCCGCGCATAACTCGACCCGCTCCGATGGTAGGGCCTTTCGGGTTCTCTGCGGGGGAGTTGCGGTAGTACTTGGGGAGGAACCAGTCTGCGCACCATTCCCAGACGTTCCCGGCCACCTCAAAGAGGCCGTATCCGTTGGCTGGGAAGGACTTGACCGGGGCAGTACCGAGGTACCCGTCATCAGCGGTATTGATTGTGGGGAAGGTGCCCTGCCAAATATTGCACTGATGTTCCCCCTGCGGGGTGAGTTCGTTGCCCCACGCGTATCTTTTTCCTTGGAGTCCGCCTCGAGCGGCGTACTCCCATTCGGCCTCCGTTGGCAGGCGGCGTCCTGCCCACTGGCAGTAGGCGAGAGCGTCGTTGTGAGAGACATGGACCACCGGATGGTCGGCAACGTCTTCCCAACGTGAGTCCGGGCCGGTGGGATGGGCCCAGTCTGCTCCGCGGATGTTCAACCACCAGGGTGCCCCGGCAGCGACACCCAGAACGTCCTGCTTCCGTGCTGTCGCGAGGAGGTGGAACACTGCTGACGATCCGAACGTTTCGGCTTCTGTAGAAAAACCTGTGTCAGCAACGAAGGCCGCGAACTTTTCATTGGTGACAGCGGTGACGTCCATGACGAACGTGTCGAGGTGGACTTCATGAGCGGGTGATTCGCCGTCGTTTGGATACCCTTCCCCGAACCCATCGCCCATCATGTACGTTCCACTGGGGATATGGATTTCCTCGTGAGCGGGTTTTGCCGATCCGGTCGACACCGGTGCAGCGCGGACCGCCTGGGGAGCAGCAGAGTGGACACTGGCTGTGCAGCAGCTGTGGCCGGGATCCGGGACTGAGTTGGTAGTTGATAGTTGGATCATCTTGCCCTCTTCAGGTTCCGTTGCCGGATGATGGCCTCCAGCCGGATTTCCGTAGCCTCAAGCCAGGCCATCAGGCTGTTGACCATGTACAGGCCTCGTTCACTCTGGAGACGCAGTAACTCCTCACGCCAGTAACGTTCGTCCTCATCAAGGTCAGGACCGAAATCTTGTTCTGCCAGCTCCGTGGTGAACATGTGGTCCTGGCGGTGTTCGCGGCGAAACTGGAGCTCGGTACGAACGAGTTCCAAGGCCTTTTCCGGGCTGTCCGTTCCGGCGAAACGAAGCCTGACCTGAAAATCGGGGTCCAGGGGACGCAACGGCGGCTCGTAGGGTGAATCAATCCATTCCTGGAGCTTCCGGCGGCCCTCGTCCGTTAGCTGGTAGAGCTTGGCGTCGGGCCCGGAGTTGCGTGGGTCAGGGACGGGGAACGCCCATTCCCTGTCGACGAGCTTGCCCAACTGGCGGTAAATCTGTGACGTTTGCGCGCTGTAACCCACGTAGGCGCCATGCCGGTCAAGCCATTTACGGACGTCATAGCCGGTGCGCGCGCTGGTGCTCAGCAGGCTCAGAAGGATTACTTCGAGCCTGCCGAGTGAGGCTCCGGGTTCAACGCGGATCCCCTTGGGGGCCGCTTCCTTTTCGACGGTTACTCTTGCCACTTTTACTCCTGGGCCGTGATCAATGCAAAGCGCTTTCTCATCGCCTCTCGATCATCCTCGCTTATGGGCACCTGTGCATGCCATGAGACGTGTGTCGCTGCATTGCCCGGGTTCAATTGCTCCTCGAGATGTTTGGCGAGATGACCACGGCCAGTATTGCGAAGATGCTGGGCGTAATCTTTCGGCTGGTTATAGAGGGTGGGGCCAACCTGAAGCGATCCCTGCATAGGATCCGGCAGGGCTCCTGGTGTTCCGGCGTAGTGGCCAAGCCACTCCATGAGATTTGACCTCATGTGTGCGGCCAGAAAGGGTTCGCTGGCAATGAGGTTGTTGGTCAGGTACGGATCCTCAGTCACGTTGAACAGCGATTCGAGTTCGGCCCTGAAACAGCCCGGGTGGTATGTGCGGATGTACAGGTGATCGCGCGTACGGACGGCACGCTGATACGTGTGGGCCCCATGGCCCCAGACAAGGTAGGGGCGTGACTCGATGGACTCGCCGCGGACGGCGGGTGCGTAAGTTTTACCTTGCCACTTTTCCGGTTGCTGCAACCCGAGCAAATCCAGGATGGTGGGTGCGTAATCGATGTTGTAGAGAAGGGCATCGTTGCGGCTGCCCGCTACGCCGGGCTGGTCAGTCACACCTGGCCAATGAACGATCATCGGAAGCCGGTGAACTGGTTCGGAGGCAAGGCCGTGTTCGGCATACAGACCGAGCTCGCCAAACGATTCCCCGTGGTCCGAGGAAACCACGATGGCGACGTCATTTGCCAGCCCCATGTCCTCAATCGCGCGGCGGAGCCTGCCGAACTCGGTATCCCAGAAGTGGATGGCTCCGTCGTAGCCGTTGATCAGGTGTTCAAAGTCGGCGCGGGTGCGGATTTCGTCCGGCATGTTGTGGGGGACCTTGGACTTCCTTGGACCCCCGGAGTAGTGCAGGTCCAGGGCGCTTCGAGCGCCGTAGATCTCAGCGTGGGAGTCAATGGCGTCCTGATCGGGCCATGAAGGAGCGGGACCTGACGCCGCAGCCTTGGCCGTCCAGGACTCGTCCTGGAGATAGTCCGTGTGGGGGTCCCAGTACGTGACGTGCAGGTACCAGTTCTCGACGTCCTGGTGCCTTTCGATCCACTCCAGCGCGGCGTCCGTGATCATGTCGGCTGGCTCGTCGCCCATATCGGCGGTGACCTGGACGTTCTCCCTGAAATTGCCCATGAAGTAGTAGGCCCTATGCCGTTCGGCGAAGGAAGACACAGCGGCACATGTGTAGCCAGCCATGTTCAACGCCTGCCCCAGCAGCGGGCGGTGGGGGTGTGGGGCGTGGCCGGCATCCAGACGGAACCGCGCGTCGTCTCCGAAGTGGCCTACAACGCCGTTCGTGATTCCGTGCTGACCGCTCGTTAGCGCTGTCCGTGAGGGAAGACAGGGTGAGTCCGAACAGTAGTAGCGGTCAAAAATGACGCTGTTCCGAGCCATCTCATCCAGGTTGGGGGTGATGTTCCTGGCATACCCGTAAGCGCCGGTATGGTCCGGGCGAAGTGAATCAACGTCCACATAAATGATCTTCATCGATCCATTCCTGTCTCCGGGGATATCCCGGGGCGTTCATTTGAGGCCATGGCCGGCCGATGGCTTAGTTATATCACTAGTGGAATTGCCTTGGCCAGAGATTTACGAGCTTCGTTTCGCCAGAAACTATTTCACAAGTTATATAGATTGGGTCTTGTGTTGTGCTTCACAATCTGCCATTCTCGACTTACTGCTCAGTGATGAGCGGCAGGTACTGCGGCGAGACACAGCTGGGTGCCTCCAAAGCTGAAAGGACGTAATGATGCGTTTTCAAAAGGCCGCTGTTGCAGCCGTGATTGCGGCCGGCCTTGCGCTGGCCGGTTGCGGCGGAGGCGGAGGCGGCAACACCGGTGGCGCGGCAAAAACCGCGCCCAGCCTTGTCCTCGGCAACATAATTCCGCCGCAGACGTTCGAGGCGCGGAACCTTAACTGGGGTAACCAGTCGATCTACTTCCAGGCCGTCTATGACAGCCTGCTGAAGCCTTCACCGAACGGCAAAGACGTTGAGGCGAACCTGGCCACACAATGGGAGTACAACGCAGACAAGACTATCCTGACGATGAAACTCCGGGAAGATGTCACCTTCACCGACGGAACTCCCTTCACGGCCGAGGTTGCCGCTCAGAATCTCCTGCGGTTCCGTGACGGCACCTCTCCACAGCGCAGCAAGGTCGTTGACATGGTCAACGCCGCTGCGAAGGACAAGAACACGCTGGAGATCACGCTCAAGCAGGCCAATCCTGCCTTCTTGATCTATCTGGCACAGGCCGCGGGCATGCAGGAAAGCCCCGCAGCTTTCAGTAAGTCCGACGTCCAGACCAACCCTGTTGGTTCCGGACCATACACCCTGAACACCGGGTCAACGGTGGTCGGTACGTCGTACAAGTTCGACAAGAACCCCAAGTACTGGAACGCGGACGCCGTCAAGTATGACTCACTGACCATTAACGTCTACAACGACGCCACGTCACTGCTGAACGCCCTGCGCGGCAAGCAGTTGGATGCGTCGGCCATCAACGACGTGAGCATCATCCCCCAGGTTAAGGCCGCCGGCTTCACTGACAACGGCAGTTCCTTGAACTTCGCTGGCCTGATGCTGTTCGATCGTGCGGGCCAAAGCAACCCCGCGCTGGGGAAAGTCGAAGTGCGCCAGGCAATCAACTACGCCGTGGATCGGGACGCTTTCCTGAAGGCGGTCGGCCTGGGCTTCGGAGAGGTGACCGGCCAAGTCTTCCGGGAAGACTCGCCGGCCTACGACAAGTCATTGAACGATAAGTACAAGTTCGACCCGGCCAAGGCCAAGGATCTGCTTGCGAAGGCTGGCTATCCCAAGGGCTTTGAACTCACCATCCCCACCGCACCGGGATTCCCCAAGCAGATGTGGCCCCTCTTGCAGCAGCAGCTCAGCGATGTCGGCATCAAGGTCTCCTACGTGGACGTCGGACAGAACATCATCCCGGACCTCCAAAGCAAGAAGTACGGCGTCTCCTACTTCACCCTGCAACGGGACGCCAACGAATGGCAGCTCATCAGCAACCTCCTTGCACCCACGGCGACCTGGAACACCTTCAAGTATCAAGACCCGAAGGTCGATGCCCTCATCGGCAAGATCCGCACGGCCGAAGGCGCCGACCGGGACGCTGCACTGAAGGAACTGAACCAGTACGTCGTGGACCAGGCGTGGTTTGCCCCCTGGTACACGCCGACGAACTTCTTCGTCACTAACGCAAAGACGAAGGTGGAGCTCAACCAGGGGAACGCCTGGCCCAACCTTTGGAACATTACGCCCAAAGCCTAGGACCTATGCCGGGGGTTCCCACGGGCCCCCGGCACCCCATTTACCGAAAGACAAACCAGTCATGATTGCATTCATAGTGAGAAGGCTACTCACCGGCTTAGTACTGCTGGCGGCCATCACCACCTTCGGTTTCACGCTTCTCTACCTTGGTGGCGGCGACATCGCCAGGAAAATACTCGGCGAATCGGCCGACGCGCAGACTGTTGCTCAAAAGTCCCACGAATTGGGCCTCGACCGACCCGTCTTGGCCCAGTACGGCGACTGGGTGGCCCACGCCTTTTCGGGAGACTTTGGCTCGTCATGGTTCACTGGCCAGACGGTCTCGGCCGCCATTTTCTCCCGCCTCTCCGTTACTTTGTCCTTGGTCATCGGGACCGTTCTTGTAGTCGCAGTCGTCTCAGTTGTTCTAGGCGTGCTGGCTGCAACGAAGCGCGGCTGGATAGATAAAGTCGCCCAGCTTCTTGCCATCCTCGGCCACGCGATCCCTGGATTCCTCTTCGCCGTCGGCCTCGTGTTGTTCTTTGCACTAACCCTGGGTTGGTTCGATCCCACGGGTTACGTTCCCTTCACAGAGGACCCAACGGGGTGGGTGAAGACCGTGACTCTTCCGGTGATCGCGCTGGCACTGGGCGGCATCGCCAACGTCACCCAGCAGATCCGCGGTGCCGTCATCGATGCACTGCGCAACGACTACGTCCGCACCCTGCGGAGCCATGGAATTCCAGAACGCCGTGTCATCCTCAAACACGTTTTGCGGAACGCCGCTGGTCCGGCCCTCGCGGTCTTGGCCGTCATCTTCGTCGGTCTGCTCGGCGGTGCGGTCATCGTCGAACAGGTGTTTGCGATCCCCGGACTGGGACAAGTGGCAGTCCAGGCCACCACCCAAGGTGACATCCCACTGGTCATGGGCCTGCTCGTCGCGACAGGCGTCATCGTCATCGTTTTCAATCTCCTGGTCGACCTGGCCCAGGGTTGGCTCAACCCGAAAGTGCGTCTGTCATGATTTCTCCTGCACACACCACCGACCCCGAGATCGTTGTCGCCCCCCGCGACGCGTCAAAGGTCTCCCTTTTCCGCCGCGTCCTGCGCAACCCTCTGGCCGTCGCCTCCATGGGTTTCCTAGCGATTGCCGTCATCACGGCACTGTTCGCGCACTTCCTCGCCCCGCACGATCCGAACACGGCCGTGATCCAGAACGTCTTGGCTCCTCCCAACAGCGAGAACCTGCTGGGAGCGGACGGCGCAGGCCGGGACGTGCTGTCCAGGCTCATCTTCGGTGCACAGTTCAGCCTCGCCGGAGCACTGGTGGCGCTGCTTACCTCCATGATCATCGGTGTAAGCGGGGGCTTGCTCGCAGGCTACTTCGGAAAATGGATCGACACTGCCTGGACATGGGTGATCTCCCTGATGATGGCGTTGCCGACCATCATTGTCCTCCTGGCGGCCCGCGCCGTCGTGGGGCCCTCACTTTGGCTCTCAATGCTGATCTTCGGCGTCATGCTCTCTCCGGCGTTCTTCAGGCTCGTCTACGCCTCTGTTACAGCTGTACGGAACGAACTTTACGTCGACGCCGCACGCGTCTCGGGCCTCGGCGACGGACGCATTATTGCAGTCCATATCCTCTCCGTCGTCCGCGCCCCGATTGTTATCCAGTCGGCCATCGTTGGCGGCATCGCCCTGGCCGTCCAGTCCGGCCTCGAGTTCCTAGGCCTGGGGGACATCAACGTTCCCACCTGGGGTTCGATGCTCAGCGATGGTTTCACCAACCTCTACACCTCTCCCATGCTCATTCTGTGGCCGGCCCTCGCCATCGGATTGACGCTCATCTCGCTCACTTTGCTGGCCAACAGCCTCAGGGACGAGCTGGAGCGCTCCAACGCACCCCGCAAGCAACGCCGCAAGGCGAAGGCGCCGGCCGCGACGGAGGCTGAGGCGCCGTCGGAAATCATCCGGCACGAAGAATCGGGTGCGCCAGACGGAGAAGTGGTCCTGGAAGTGACCAACTTGTCCGTTGGTTATCCCAGCCCCGACGGCGGGTTGAAGAAGGTGGTCCACGATGTTTCCCTCACGGTCCGCAGGGGAGAAGTCCACGGGCTGGTCGGGGAATCCGGATCAGGTAAAACCCAGACGGCCTGGTCTATCCTCCGGTTACTGCCTGAAGGCGGCAAAATCGTGGGTGGCTCGATCCACTTCCAGGGCAGGGACCTTGCGAAGGTATCCGAAAGGGATATGCAAAAGATCCGGGGTCGAAGCATCGCCTACATCCCGCAGGAACCAATGTCCAACCTGGACCCCTCCTTCACAATCGGCAGCCAACTCGTCGAGCCGATGCAAATCCAGCTCGGAATATCCGCCAAGGAAGCAAAGGAACGAGCCCTGAGCCTGTTGGCTAGGGTGGGGATTCCCCATCCCGAGCGAACATTTGCCGCCTATCCGCACGAAGTCTCCGGTGGTATGGCCCAGCGCGTCCTGATCGCCGGAGCCATCTCCTGCAACCCTGACTTGCTGATTGCCGACGAACCCACAACTGCCCTGGATGTAACAGTCCAAGCCGAAGTCCTGGACCTCCTTCGGGACCTGCAGAAAGAGTTCCGTATGGCCGTTGTCCTTGTCACGCACAACTTTGGCGTCGTCGCCGACCTCTGTGACCGGGTGTCCGTCATGCGGCTCGGGCGAATCGTTGAAACCGGGCCCACAGAGCCGATCTTCGAAAGCCCCCGCCACCCCTACACCCAAGAGCTACTGGGTGCCATCCTCAGCGAGGCCGAACCCCGAGGCCCGCTCGTAACTGCCGGCAACTCTGCCAGCCCGTCCCCGAAGGGAGCAGTCCGATGAGTGAGTTGCTGCTTGACGTCCAAAACGTCACCGTCGAATACCCCGGCCATGGCTTCCGCGGCAATCCTTTCCGGGCGCTGCACAGCGTCTCCGTCGACGTCCACCGAGGCGAATGCGTTGGCCTGGTAGGGGAGTCAGGATCGGGCAAAACAACGCTTGGCAGGGCAGTCCTCGGCCTGGCCCCCGTCACCGACGGGCAGGTGCTCTTTCGCGGCGAGGACATTGCCCACGCAAGCCGTACGGACCGCCGTCGACTGGCGAGTGACATTCAGGTGGTTTTCCAGGACCCCTACACATCACTGAATCCGTCCTTGACCGTGGAACAAATCCTCTCCGAGCCGCTCGACGTCCGCAAAGTTCCCCGTTCTGAATCATCCAAGCGCATCAAGGACCTCTTCGACATGGTCCGCCTGCCGGCTGACGCAGGCAACAGGCTTCCCCGGGAATTCTCGGGAGGGCAGCGCCAGCGGATCGCGATCGCCCGTGCCTTGGCCCTGCAACCCGCGCTGATTGTGTGTGACGAGCCGGTCTCGGCTTTGGACCTCTCCACCCAGGCGCGGGTCCTGGAGCTCTTCAAGGATATTCAGGAGCAAACCCAGGTGGCATACCTCTTTGTCTCGCACGACCTCGAGGTGGTGCGGCACATCAGCCACCGCGTAGCAGTTATGTACCGGGGTGAAATCGTCGAATTCGGCGACGGCGACCAAGTCACCAGCCGCCCACAGCACCCGTACACACAACGTCTGTTCTTCGCGGCACCCGTGGCAGACCCGAAAGCCCAGGCACGCCGCCGGGAGGAGCGCCGACAATTGCTCGCCGCCCAGAATGCCTAACAACGTCTCAGGCGCTATCGACCACCGCACTCCGGCACGGACTAACTGCCATCTCTCGTACGAAGGAGAGGAAGAAGAATGACCAACATCCTGCTGATCACAGCTGATGACATGGATGGCAACACGCCGGGTTCCTTCGGAGGCCCCAAGGACGCCACCCCTAACCTTGACCGATTGGCCGCCGGGGGAATGGTCTTCAACCGCGCCCATGTCCCAGCGGCAGTCTGCCAACCCAGCCGGTCCGCCCTCATGACCGGGCTGTGGCCCCACCGTAACGGGGCCGAAGGATTCGAACCCATCCGCGAGGGCATCGGCGTCATCAACGACCACCTAAAACAGGCAGCCTACAAGGTGGGGATCCTAGGCAAAGTGGGCCACATCCAGCCGGTGGAGCGCTTCGGCTGGGACATGGCCGCAGACATGCGCCAGTTAGGGCTAGGGCGAAACCCGGAAGCCTACGGCAGCCTGGCCGAAGACTTCATCGCCAACGCATCGCATGAAGGCCGCCCCTGGTTCCTCATGGCCAATGCCCACGATCCCCACCGGCCCTTCCACGGCAGCATGGCTGAGCGGGAACTCTGGAGCGAAGCGGAACGGAACGAATATCCGGAGCCGTCAAAGGTCTTCGTCGCAGATGACGTTGAAGTCCCTGGATTCCTTCCCGACCTACCGGGTGTCCGACAGGAATATGCAGAGTACCTGAGCTCGTCCCGCAGGTGCGATGACGTCGTCGGAGCAGTGCTTGCTGCCCTCGACAGAACGGGAGCGGCAGAGGAGACCCTGGTGATCTTTATGTCGGACAACGGCATGGCCTTCCCGTTTGCGAAAGCGAACTGCTACCTCCGCAGCACGTTGACCCCGCTCATCGTCCGATGGCCTGGCGTGACCGCTCCGGGCAGCAGTAACGACGACGACTTCATCAGCATGCTCGATCTCTTCCCTACCTTCTGTGATGCCGCTGGTGTCGCCATACCGGACGGCATCGACGGCGTATCGATCACCCCGCTTCTGACAGGGGCAACGGAACAAGGACGGAATGAAGTCTTCAGTGTGTTCCACGAGACCTCGGCAAAGCAGCGCTTTGAGATGCGGTGCGTTCAGGACCTGCAGTACGGCTATATCTGGAACGGATGGGCTGATGGCAACACCGAATACCGCGCGGAGAACATGTGGGGTCTGACCTGGCCGGCGATGGTGGAGGCTGCCCCGACCAACGAGGCCATCCGGCAGCGCGCTGACTTCTACCTCACCCGTGCCCGTGAAGAACTGTATGACCTCTCTACCGATCCGGACTGCCTGACGAATCTGGTGGATAGCTCTGACCTCGCGCCGGTACTTGCCCGGAAAAGGAACAGTCTTTCGCGCTGGATGAGGAGCACGGGAGATCCGATGCTCGGGGAGTTTCAGTCTGGTATCGGACAACCAAACGAACACGCCGGAGTCCACACCCCATGAGCCTGCCCAATGTTGTGTGGATTTCGACGCACGACATCAACCCGGATCTTGGTTGCTACTCGGGCATCTGGCCCGGCGCCGAATATGCGCTCACGCCCAACTTGGACCGCTTGGCGGCCGAAGGCGCCCGTTTCGATCTGGCGTTCGCATCCGCACCTGTGTGCGCACCGGCGCGGTCGGCAATTCTGACCGGCTGCCATCCTGCTGCCATCGGTACCATGCACATGCGCACGAAGGCCGTTCCGCCCCCGGAGGTAAGGCTGCTGCCCGAAATCTTCCGACGTGCCGGCTACTACTGCACGAACAACTCCTTCACGGACTTCCAAGTGGACGTTCCGCCCATAGTTTTCGATGAGTGCAGCCCGACAGCACACTGGCGAAAGCGCCCAGGAGCGGACACCCCCTTTTTCGCCATGTTCCATGGCATGACCACCCACGAGTCGCAGATCTACCTTGATGAGGAGTCCTTTGAACAGGCCACTCCCAACGTTGCAGCGCAGAGGCGGCACCAGAGGGCGACGGCACCACTCCCGCCTTACTATCCCGACACTGAAGTGTTCCGGCGGGCCTGGGCACGCTACGCGGACCTGATCACGGAAATGGACCAGTGGGCTGGGAACATCCTCGGCCAGCTGGAGGAAGACGGACTCACTGGGAACACCATCGTGGTCTTCTGGAGCGACCACGGCAAAGGAATGCCGAGGGCGAAACGCTGGGCGACAGAAGCCGGCCTACGCGTGCCCCTGCTTCTGCGCTGGCCGGAAGTCATCCACCCCGGCACCGTCCGAACGGACCTCGTCCACACCATGGACCTGGCACCGACAATGCTCCAAGCAGCAGGTCTGGACGTTCCCGCCCACATGCACGGCAAGCCCCTCCTAGAACCGGATGGCAGCTTCAAGGACCGTCCCAACGACTACATATTTGGGGGACGGGATCGCATGGACGAATCAGAAGACACATCCCGGACCGTCCGTGACAGCCAATACCGTTACGTGAGGAACTTCCATCCTGACCGCTCACCCATGCCCCATATCGACTATCCCGACCACACTGCTACGTGGTCAGAACTCCGTCGCCTACGGGGCGAAGAAGCACGTCAGTTGGCATGCGGCGAACACCCCAGCCTCCTCAGCGACCTTCAGCGGAGCCTCGTCGCTGCCTCGAAGCCCGCTGAGGAACTCTACGACCTCAAGCATGACCCCCACGAAGCCCGCAACCTCGCACACGAACCCCGGCAGGCCGAAACTCTGCACCGTCTGAGGGCCGCGCTCCAAGCCTGGCAGAACGATATTCACGACCTGGGGATGATGCCGGAACAGCAGTTGCTGGACAGCTGGCGTCCTCATGGCCAGGCCCCTGTAACCGCGGCTCCCACCCTGTCAGTTACCGCCGAAGGCGTGGCGGCGAACTGCGCTACCCCGGGTGCGTCGATCGGGTGGACCTCATTACCAAAGCAGGCCGAAGTTCCCCGGAGGCTCATGGACCGGGTAACCGGCAGCCCAGCCGAGGACGGCCGGATATGGAATCTCTACACCGCCCCTGTGGTCCCCAACGAAGGCATGTCCCTGCGCTTCAAGGCCTGGCGTCTTGGCTTTGCGCCCAGTGACGAAAGCACCGCCGAGGCGACCACGGCCGGTCTCAGGACAGGCACCAAGCACCAATGAAAGAAGGAACGATGAAAACCCTCAGCGTAGACCGGCGCTTGGACTCCTTGGTCCAGGAGCTGTCCCTGGAGGAAAAAGTTCAGTTACTGACAGGCCGTGACTTCTGGACGACCATGCCGGTGGAAAAAATCGGGCTGCGCTCCATGGTGATGTCCGATGGCCCAAGTGGGGTCCGCGGCGAGATGTGGGACGAACGCCGGCCATCCATGAATTTCCCGTCGGCGACGGCCATCAGCTCGTCGTGGGATCCCGGCATTGCGGACCGGCTCGGTGCTGCTTCTGCCGTCGAGGCCCGCCGGAAAGGAGTGGACGTCGTCCTTGGCCCGACCATTAACCTGCACCGCTCCCCGCTGGGCGGCCGGCACTTTGAAGCCTTCAGTGAGGACCCCGTGCTCACGGGAGAACTGGCTGCCGCATACGTCAACGGCCTGCAGCGCAACGGCGTCGCCGCCACGCCGAAGCATTACGTCGCCAATGACTCTGAAACTGACCGATTTACCGTCGATGTGCAGGTCGATGAGCGGCCGCTGCGGGAGCTGTACCTTTTGGCGTTCGAAAAGGCCATCGTGGAGTCGCGGGCATGGTTGGTCATGAGCGCGTACAACTCGATCAATGGCACGACTGCTACCGAGAACGACCTGCTGGAGACCCCGTTGAACAGCGAATGGGGATTTGACGGTGTGGTCATTAGCGACTGGACGGCCGTGCGTAGCATCGACTCCGCGAAAGCATCCCAGGATCTGGTCATGCCAGGCCCCGACGGGCCCTGGGGGGAAGCGCTCGTGGCTGCGGTCAGGGCCGGAGACGTTTCGGAGGCAACTGTCGATCGGAAGGTGCTGCGAATCCTCCAGCTCGCTGCGCGAGTGGGGGCCCTGGAAGGTTTCGAGCCGGTGCAGGCAGAACCGGTGGATAGAGAGGACCTGGTGGCGTTCATCCGGGAAGCCTCCTCGGCGGGAACTGTCATGGTAAAGAACGACGGCGTGCTGCCGCTGGACAGCGCCGTGACGGGAAAAGTGGCCGTAATCGGGCACAACGCCAAATTCGCCAGGACACAGGGCGGCGGGTCCGCGACTGTCCTGCCGGAGAAGATCGTCTCCCCGCTGGAGGGGATCCAAGCCGCCTTCGGGACGGCGAACGTCACTTACAGCTTTGGCGCCATCGTGCAGGAAGGTGTCGCCGAGCTACCCTTGGCCCAGCTGATCAATCCTGTCACCCGTGAACCAGGACTGCGGGTCTCCTTCCTCGACGGCGCCGGTGGTGAGCTGTTCACGGAGGACCGCCGCTCCACGGCTCTCGTGTGGTTCGGTGGCGACGCACCGGTACGGGACTCTTCAACCGTGCGGCTGCACACTGTCTATACCCCGGACGAAACAGGCACCATCCGTCTCGGCGCAGCCACTGTCGGACGTACACGGCTCTACGTCAACGACGCGCTGCTTCATGAATCTGTCATTGAGATGGACGGCAAAGATATCGCCGAGTCCTTCCTCGCCCCGCCCTCCTCAACCGTTGAGGTCCCCGTCAGCGCCGGTGTTCCCATGGATATCCGCGTGGAACTGGACACCGCAGGCCGGACCGGTCCGTTGGAGAACGCCCTCAGCGTCACGCTCGGCACGGAACCCGCTGACACCGACTCTGAGGTGCTCATCATCGAAGCGGCCAGGGCCGCGCGGGAGGCCGACGTCGCCGTCGTTGTGGTCGGGACCAACTCGCGAGTCGAGTCTGAAGGCTACGACCGCACAACTCTGGATCTTCCCGGGCTACAGGACCGCCTGGTGCATGCCATCGCCGCAGCGAACCCGCGCACAATTGTGATTGTCAACGCAGGCTCGCCAGTCGTCATGCCTTGGCGACACGAGGTTGCCGCGATCCTGATCGGCTACTTCGGCGGCCAGGAATTCGGCAATGCCCTTACCGATATCCTCATCGGAACCACGGAACCGGGCGGGCGCCTGCCCACCACCTGGCCGGCGACTCAAGGGCCGGTCCCTGTCCTGAACACAACCCCCGACGCCGACGGCAAGCTCCGTTATGCAGAAGGAATTCACATCGGCTACCGTGCCTGGCTCAAAACCGGCGCCACCCCCGCTTACGAATTTGGATACGGCCTCGGCTACACCACCTGGAGCCTCGATACGTTCGACGCCCCGGCACAAGCAGCAGCGGGTATGGTCCTGCCACTGACCGTAACCCTGACCAACACCGGAAACCGAGCCGGCAAGAACGTGGTCCAGATCTACGCCGAAAAGCCGGATTCCGCCGTCGAACGTCCCGTGCGTTGGCTTGTCGCTTCAGCGCCCGTTTGGGCAGGCCCCGGCGAAACGGTGACCGCGACTATCGAGGTCCCAACCCGACTGCTCGCGTACTGGGACGAGGGGTGGACCTACGAAAGCGGTGAATACGCCCTGCGCCTCGGCACCTCGGTGACCGACCTCGGCATCACCAAGAAGGTTCAGCTCAACTGAACCCGATCTGCTCCGGCAACACTGACTAAGCGAATTACCGCCCGCACATTAAAGGGTGGACCGAACACCCAAGAACTTTAGAAAGGGAGAGATGTCCAATACCAACATCATCTTCATCATGTCCGATGACCACGCCGCCCACGCGATTTCTGCGTACGGCAGCCAGGTGAACACGACTCCGCATCTGGATCGCATCGCCGAAGGCGGCATGCGCTTTGATGCTGTCTACTGCACAAACTCAATCTGCAGCCCCTCGCGTGCCTCAATCCTCACTGGAACTTACAGCCACATCAACGGCGTATCGTCCATCTGGACGGAGATGGACTACCGCGTGCCTACTTTCGTGGACGTCCTTCATGCGCAGGGTTACAAGACCGCCCTCTTTGGAAAGTGGCACCTTGGAGAGCAAGGCGAGGCTCTGCCGCGGGGGTTCGACGAGTGGAAGATCTTTCCCGGGCAGGGTGACTACCTCGACCCCGAGATGATCGACCCCAGCGGGAGCACCACCGTGCCCGGCTATGCGACGGACATCGTTACGGACTTGTCCATAGACTGGTTGAACAAGCTGACGGGCGAGGAACCGTTCTGCATGCTGGTGCACCACAAGGCACCCCACCGCCCGTGGATTCCCGACGAGAAGCACAAGCATCTCTATGCTGACGGGCAGATCCCTGAACCGGAAACGTTTTTCGACGACTACGCCACGCGCAGCCAGGCCGTGCGAAATGTCCACATGACTATTGCCGACGATATGGGCGCCGACGACCTTAAGACTGAAGTTCCCGAAGAACTGCGCGGACCGGAAAACCGGGAAGCGCGGATGCGGTGGAAGTACCAAATCTACATGCGCGATTACCTGCAGTGCATCCAATCCATCGACGACAACGTAGGTAGGCTCCTGGACTACCTCGACGAACGCGGCCTCTCTGAGAACACACTCGTCGTGTACACATCGGACCAAGGGTTCTTCCTCGGCGACCACGGCTGGTTCGACAAACGCCTCATGTTCGACCAGTCGCTGCAAATGCCGTTGTTGATGAAATGGCCGGCCGAAATTGCACCTGGCAGCCGCTGCGAAGCCATCATCACAAATGTCGATTTCGCTGCCACCTTCTTGGATATTGCTGGCATCAAGGCAGAGGGCGCGCTTCCCACATCGCAAGGCCGCAGCTTCCGCCCCCTTCTCAGGGGAGAAGAGATCGATGACTGGCCCGACGCCGCGTACTACCGTTATTGGGAACACGATGACCCGATCCACGCAGCCCCCGGACACTACGGCATACGCACAGCGGACTACAAGCTCATCCACTACTACAATGACGGGCTCGACGTGCCCGGTGCCTCGCAACGAGTATTCGAAGCAGAGTGGGAACTCTACGACCTCCATAACGATCCCACCGAAGTTCGAAATGTGGCTGATGACCCCGCATACGCGCTCATTCGGACCGAACTCGAACAAAAACTGGCGGAATATCAGCGCCACTACCGGGACGAACCCTATGCTGGGCCCGGCACGCCGCACCCTGAATGGGGCCCTCACGACGAAACCACCCTCGAACGCGTCGAGACATACGTCCAAGCCCTCCGATCATCAAGCTGACCTGCAAGCCACCCACCCCAGGGCTTCTGCATCAACGCCGCTCAGTGGACGAGCTGCTCCTGCAAGGAATGATTCAGATTGCCCGCCTCAGATCCACTCAGGAGCCGGAGGCGCCGGGCTGACGGATTTGCCTCCACTGCGGGCAAGAACGCCGGCTGCTCCGCGGCCGGCGGCCCAACAGGCGATGTCCGCCAGGGAGCCCCTAATCTCCAGCGGTGAAACAGCCGCAGTATCGCCGAACATCAAGGCGGCGGGTTGGTCCGTCACTTCAACCACCAGGTCCTTGTCGGTGCCGCGCGTCTTCCAAGCTCCGGTGATGTCCTTGAGCAGACGCGCCAGGACAGGGGCCGGAATGTCAGCGAAGCTTGCCCCGTTGTCCAGGTCCACGGCGTGCACCCACACCTCCCGGGTGCGCATCCACACCGTTTCCTCCGCGGGAACCACCCGGCCCTGCACGGTCTTGACCTTGTGGTGCCAGGAATCGGCGGCCAGGTCCCGCCATTCGACGTTGAGGTGCACTGCCGAGTGGTCGAACAGGTTCCGCAACGCGATGGGACTCAGCGTGGCGCCGAAGTCGATCTCATGGTTCCGGACCTCCACAGAAGGGTACATCGGCGTTTCCACGCCCGTGGCCGCCCACTCCACCAGCCGTGCGATTGCCCGGGCGTTGTAGCCGACGTGGGCCACGACGTGCCGCCGGGTCCAGCCCGGCAGCAGCGAGGCGCCGTCCAGCTCCGCATCCGTCAGTTCGTTCAGCTTGCGGGCAAAGAACGCCGTCCCACGCCGTGCCTGCAGCAGTCCCTCGAGGAGCACCGGGTCGGTGGTCTGATCGCGCCGTGCAACCATCAGGCTTCCTTGACCACGCGGTTCGTTAGCTGGCCCAGACCCTCGATGGTGGTGACCAGGATCTGGCCTTCCTGCAGGTAGCGCTTGGGATCCTGTGCGTGGCCGACGCCGCCAGGGGTGCCGGTCGCGATCACGTCGCCCGGGTTCAGCGTAATGATCGTGGAGATGTAAGACACCAGGAATTCGGGGGTGAACACCAAATCCGATGTGGGAGTGGACTGCTGGACTTCGCCGTCCACCGCCGAGGTCATCAGCGGGCCGGTGGTGAATTCGTCCTTGGTGACAAGTGCGGGGCCGAACGGGGTGGATTTCTCCCACGTCTTGCCCTGCAGCCACTGGATGGTGCGGAACTGGTAATCACGCATGGAGACATCGTTGAGCACAGAGTAGCCAGCGATGTGGTCCGCTGCTTCCGATTCGGGGACACGGCGGCCCGTCTTGCCGATCACGACGGCGAGCTCAGCTTCCCAGTCCACAGTGTCCGATTCCTGCGGCAGGGCAAGGTCGTCGTTGGGCCCGATCAACGATTCGGCGTATTTGGCGAAGAGGGTGGGGTGCTCGGGAACTTCGCGGCCCATCTCCTTGATGTGGTTACGGTAGTTGTGGCCCACGCAGATGATCTTCCCTGGGGCGGGCACGACGGCGGCGAGGTCCGCGCCGTCCAGCGCGTGCGTTGCGCCGTTGGCTGCCCTCGCCGTGGTTTCCCAGTCGGGATCCTGCAGGAGGGCGCCGACGTCGGAAAAGCCCGGGATCTCGGTGAGGGTGTCGCCGTCCTGGCGGACAGCCGTGGTTACTGTCTTGTCCTCAACAGAGGTGCGGAGGGTAAGGAGTCTCATTACTTGGTGTGTCCTTCGATGTAGGTTCGGTTGAAGTTCAGGCGTTCGAAGATGGGGGCGTCGGAGAAGCGGAACAGGTCAAACTCACCATCGACCGAGGCTTCCAGGGACCACTGTGCCCAGGAAGGGACAACGAACAGGTCACCCTTGGCGAGAGTCCGGCGCTCGCCGTCGAGTACCACCGTGCCGGTGCCATCGAAGACCTGCCAGACGCTGGACCCAACTTCGCGGAGTGGCTCGGTGGAGGCTCCGGCGCGGAAGCGGTGGAACTCGGCACGGATGGTGGGCATCACGTCGCCCCCGGTGGTGGGGTTGGTGTAGCGGACGGCGGCGTGGCCCTGTGACACCGTTGCCGGGTGGCCTTCGTCCTCGAGGAGCAGTTGTTCGCGCAGGGCTGCGTCGGTGTGCTCCCAGCGGTACGCGGCGATGGGGGAGTTGGTGGTGTTCTCCAGTCCGGAAAGCGGACGCAGGCCGGGGTGCGCCCACAACCGCTCGGAACGGGAGATATCCGGGGTTGCCTCGTCAGTGACGCGTTCGGTGCCGAACTCGAAGAACCCGGCATCGGTGTAATGCACGAACGGGATGTCCAGGCCGTCGATCCAGGCCATCGGCTGGTCGGTGTCGTTGTGGTGGCCGTGGAAGTTCCAGCCCGGGGTGAGCAGAAAGTCACCGCGGCGCATGGCCACGGGATCGCCGTTCACCACGGTCCACACGCCCTCGCCCTCCACGACGAACCGGAACGCGTTCTGGGAGTGGCGGTGCTCGGGGGCCGTTTCGTGACCTCCGAGGTACTGGATGGCAGCCCAGAGAGTGGGTGTGGCGTACGGGGTGTTGCCCAGGCCCGGGTTGGCCAGTGCAATGGCGCGGCGTTCGCCGCCGCGGCCCACGGGTACCAGATCTCCGGCGCGGGCGGCCAGCGGGTAGAGGTCGTTCCACCTCCACACGTGCGGCACCGCCTTAGGGGACGGGACCATCGGCATGAGATCCGCGATCTCCGTCCACAGCGGGATCAGGTTCTCGCTGTCGAAGTCGCGGTAGAGCTGTTCCAGCTGGGCAGCCTCTTCGGGGGTGGGTTCCGGGACGGACATGCCCTGGGCAACGGACTCGTGCGTGGGGTTATCGGCGCTGATGGACACGGTGGCCTTCTCCTTGCGTGCGGACTGAATACGGCGTGGATTCGACACTAAGGAGTGCGCGGTTGTGATGCCCAACATATTCTGTTGTGCAGAATAAAACGCCGCGGCCGGGTCAGAGCCTGTCTGCGGTGTTTAGCGGGTTGGCGGCGATGTCGATCTCGAGCTGCCGCCGGGTTTCCATCATCACTGCCACCAGGCCGGCGTCGAACAGTCGCCGGAACCGGGCCACGGGGGTGGCCACGCTAATGGCGCCTACCACGTTGCCCAGGCCATTGTGGAGGGCGATGCCGAAGGCGCTGATGCCTTCCTCGGTTCCTTCGAAGTTGGCGGCGAAGCCGTTGGTCCGGATGGTGTCCAGCTCGCGGAGGAATCCGGGGTATTCATCGTCCGGGATGTTGTCCCCGCCGATTTCGGCGTTGGGGCTGCGAAACAGCTGTTCGAGCATGCCTGGGTCCAGTTCGGCGAGCATAGCCTTGCCGCCCGAGGCTTTGTTTGCGGGCATTACTGTCCCCTGCCGGTCTCCCACGCGCAAGGTGTTGGTGCCCTCTACGGTGTCCAGGAACCGCACCTTCGTGCCCACCCGGATCATGAGGTTTACGGTCTCACTGGTCCGCGAGGACAGCAGCTCCATGTGCGGCCGCGAGATTTCCCGCAGTGGCCCGGTCCAGCTCACGCCCGCGGGCCCGGCACCCATGGCAGGTCCGGGAACGTAGCGGCGTGACTCGTCCTGGACGGCAAATCCGCGGTAAACCAGCATGGCTAGTAGGCGGTGGGCCGTGGACGGCGCCACCTTCAACTCCTCCGCTGCGTCCTTGACCCGAAGCCTGCCGACGTCGCGTAGCAGCTGCAGGAGCTGCAGGGCATTGTCCACGGCTTCGATGGGGTACGTCGGCAACTTCCGAGCGGGAAGATTCTGCATGACAGAATGTTATAGGTGTCGCCGCACGGTGGCCAGCACAGTGGTGGGATGAATCACATCCCTTCCGCTGCAGCGCCGCAGCGACATGCCTCGACTCCCGCCCCGGCTGGAGCCCGGGCAGGATCTCCCTCCGGCGCAGGCACCCCCCTCGGCGCAGGCACCGGCCCCGCCGCGTTCCCCAAGCGTTCGATAATGGCTGTTCTGGTTTGCTGGCTGCTGGTGGTCTTCGACGGCTACGACCTCATTGTCTACGGCACAGTGCAGGGATCGCTGATCAGCGATACCGGCTGGGGCCTAACCAAGGCCACCGCCGGAACCATCGGCTCCATGGCGTTCGTCGGAATGATGATCGGCGCCATCTTTGCTGGCAGGATGTCCGACTCCTGGGGGCGGCGCCGGACTATCCTCGGCTGTGCCGTGGTGTTCTCCGTTTTCACCATCCTGTGTGCCTTCGCCCCTAACGCCTTCATCTTCGGAGCGCTCCGGCTACTGGCCGGCATCGGCCTGGGCGGCCTGGTGCCGTCGGCCAACGCCTTGGTGGCTGAACTCGTGCCACCCAAGTGGCGGTCCACCATTGCCACGCTGATGATGTCCGGTGTCCCCATCGGCGGATCGATTGCGGCGCTGGCGGGCATCCCGCTTATCCCCGCGTTCGGCTGGCCCGTCATGTTCCTCGTGGGCGTCCTCGCCCTGGTGGTGGTTATCCCGCTCGGCCTGCGCTACCTGCCTGAAACGCTGCCCTCCGAGGCAGGAAAGGCCCCTGATCAGGCTGCGAACAGAAACCAGGCTGCCGGCAAAAAGCCGGGGGGCTTCGGCTCACTGCTCCGCCCGCCCTTCCTTGGCCTCAGCGTGCTGTACGCCTTGGCTACGCTGGCCACCCTGTTCGCCTGGTACGGTCTGGGAACCTGGCTGCCGAACCTCATGCAGCTTGCTGGGTACAACCTCGGCTCCGCCCTGACTTTTGCCCTTGCCCTGAACCTCGGCGCCGTGGCCGGATCGGTGATCACTGCCTGGGCCGGCACCCGCTTCGGGCCGGTTCCGACGGCGATCGCGGCAGCCGCCGTCGCCGCCGCAGGCCTCCTGGTGCTGGTTACCGGGCCGCCGGTCGCCGTCGTCTACCTCATGTTGGTGCTTGCCGGTGTGGGTACGCACGGAACCCAGTGCCTCATCATTGCCGCAGTCGCCAGCCACTACCCGGCACACTTGCGCGGCACTGCGCTGGGCTGGGCCCTGGGCGTAGGCCGCATCGGCGCCGTGGCCGCACCCCAGATTGGGGGACTGCTGCTCGCCGCAGGCCTGGGCGTCAACTCGAACTTCCTGGCATTCGCCGGGGCCGCCGCCGTAGCAGCCATCCTGCTCGGCTTCATCATCACCAAGAATTCAACATCCAAAGCAGTAGGAGAATCACATGTCTAAAGACGCAGCGACCACCGACGTCCTGATAGTGGGGGGCGGCATGGCCGGCTTGGCCGGCGCCTTGGCCCTGAAGGAAAATGGTGCCCAAGTGACCCTGGTGGAGGTAGCCCCGGCCTTCGGTGAAGTGGGCGCCGGCCTGCAGATGGCACCCAACGCCTCCCGTGTCCTCAAGCGCTGGGGCCTGTTGGAGAAGGCGTTGGAAATCGGCGTTCAGCCCAAACACCTTGTGTTCCGCGACGCCGTTACCGGCGAGGAGCTGACGCGCCAGACGCTGGGTGGCGAATTCGAGGAGCGCTACGGTGCCCCCTACGTGGTGATCCACCGCAGCGACCTGCACCGCATCCTGCTCGAGGCCTGCCAGGAAGCCGGGGTGGAGCTGGTCAATGACGTCCTGGTGCAGAAGGTGGAAACCGAGGGGGACAAGGCGCGCGCATACACCGCTTCGGGCGCTGTGTACCAGGCCGACGCCGTCCTGGCCGCCGACGGCCTGAAGTCCACCTTGCGCGCTGGCGTCGCGAACGACGGTCCGGTCTCCTCCGCATACGTCGCCTACCGCGGCACCGTGCCCATCACCCCCGAGACCCCGGCCGCGGACCTTGAGGACGTCATAGTCTACCTCGGCCCCAACTGCCACTTGGTGCAGTACCCGCTGCGCAAGGGTGAACTGCTGAATACCGTGGCGGTCTTCAAGTCCGCTTCCTTCGAACGTGGCGAAGAACAGTACGGCGGGGTGGACGAGCTCGAAGCCGCCTACGCCGACTGCATCCCGGCCGTACAGGAAGCCTTGAAGAACCTGGCCACCGGCATCCGCTGGCCCATGTATGACCGGGACCCGATCGAAGACTGGGTTGCCGGCCGGATGGCCCTCATCGGCGATGCCGCGCACCCCATGCTGCAGTACCTGGCCCAGGGCGCCTGCCAGGCGCTTGAGGATGCGGCCGTTCTGCAGGATGCGACGCAGGGCCTTGTCTTTACGGAGGAAGGCGTCAACCCCGGTGCGTGGGAGGCAGCGTTTAGCGCGTTCAATGGAGCCCGCGCAGCCCGGACCGCCCGGGTCCAGCGCACCGCCCGGATCTGGGGCGAGTCCTGGCACGTGGACGGGGTGGCCCGGCTACTGCGGAACATGCTGTTCAAGAGCCGCGGCGACAACAACTTTCAGTACAACGACTGGCTGTACGGCCGCAACGAGCCGGGCGTTCCGGCCGAAGTTCCAGCCGGTGCTTCGGCACAGGGAAACCTCGTGGAGGCCTAAGCACCCCAGTGTCAGGCGGGCGTACGACGGCGGGTGGCTCCCGCCGTCGTGCGCCCGCCTTTCCTTTCGGTAAAGGGTGCGGCGGAATAGAACAATAAACTTGAATGTTCAACCACTATGGACTTCGGCATCTTTACCTTCGGTGAGCTATCGCGCAATGAAACAACCGGCAGGGCGTTGTCGCCACACCAGCGGCTTGCAGAAATCATCGAGCTGGCAAAGCTGGCGGACCAGGCGGGCATCAGCTTTCTCGGCCTGGGCGAGCACCACCGCCACGACTTTGCCTTATCGGCGCCCGAGATCGTGCTCGCCGCCATCGCCCGGGAAACCACCAACCTCCGCCTGAGCACCGCCGTGACCGTGCTGTCAACGCAAGATCCAGTGCGGCTTTTCGAGCAGTTCGCTACCCTGGACCTTTTGTCCGGCGGTCGCGCCGAAATCATCGCCGGGCGGGGCGCGTTCATCGAGTCCTACCCATTGTTCGGCTACGACACCGTGGACTACGACGCCCTGTTCGAGGAAAAGCTTCGGCTGTTGCTTGAGCTGCGGGACAACGCCGACCTCAGCTGGCAGGGAACCCTGACCCAAACCATCCCCGGCATGGACATCGCCCCGCGTCCGTTGCAGGAAAAACTCCCGGTCTGGGTGGGCGTGGGCGGCACGCCGGCAAGCTTCGCCCGGGCCGGGCGGCTCGGCCTGCCGCTGTTCGTCGCTTTGTTGTCCGGGCCCGAGAGATTCCGCCGCCTTGTGGAGCTCTACCGGAATACCGCTACCGAAGCCGGGCACGACGCCGCGGCGCTGCCGGTGGGTGCCGGTGGGCATTTCTACGCAGCCCAGACGTCGCAGCAGGCGCGCGATACCTTCTACCCGTACTACCGCGCCTACTTCGAGCAGAACATGCCCCGCGCGGTGGACCACTTCCCGCGTTCCACCTTCGACGACTGGTCCGGACCCGGCGGCGGGCTGCTCGTTGGGAGCCCGCCGCAGGTAGTGGAGAAGTTGCTCGCCATCCATGAGTCCTTGGGGACCACACGGTACGCGGCCCAGGTCGGATTGGGCGGGCTGCCGTTCGCGGAGACGGCCCGGTCCATCGAGCTCCTCGCCACCGAGATCATGCCCGCGGTCAACCGGGAACTCGGGGTCGCGGCGGCTGCGTGAAAAGCAAGTTCAGCTTTGATCAGTCTGGACGAAGCAGTGGTGTGGGGGACGTTGCCGAGCCTGTACTGTCCTGTGGTGGGGCCGGGCGTAGTCGGGTGCAAACGCATAGCTGACGCCGAGGCCGAGCTTGGCGCGGTAGCCGCCTACTTCGCGATCCTGCCCACGATCTGACGAGCCACAAGCCTATCGATGCCGGGAAGGTGGGTCGCGCGTATGATCCAGCGGCGCAGGACACGCTGGAGTCTGTTCGCGGGAAGAAACGACGACGCCGCGCGCCGTCCCGCGGCCTGCGCTGCCTCGACTACCGGCCGCCAGCGCCGCTCGAATTCAGCCAGCGCTGGACCAATCCCGGCCGCGGAGTCCACAGGCCCGACGAGATCCCCGAGAAGCGCCGAGCCAGCGATGGCGAGGGAGCCGCCTTGGCCGGCCAGGAGCGAGACCGCTCCGCAGGCGTCCCCGATCAGAACGGCCCTTCCCCTGTGCCAAGCGGGCATGATGACCTGCGCCACGACGTCGTCGTAAGGGTGTTCAGGGCACAGTTCCAGCAGCCTGTCTACGGCGTCGCCCAGACCGGCGAACTCACTACGGAGCCGCTCCCGGGTACCCTGGGGCTGTCTTTCGCTCGTGCCTCCATCGGTGTCACGGTAGACGAGGAAGGCAGCCACTTGGTCGGTGCGCAGGCTGTAGAGCCCTGCCATGCGGTCCAAGGTGTCGGTGAGCACGAAGCGGTTTCGGAAGCGGGAGTTCAGCCCAGGGTCAGTCACTATGAACGCAGCAGCGCGCATACCTAAGGAATGCAGATAATTCTCCTCGAGACCGAACACGTTCGCGCGCACCCCGGAGTGGACGCCATCCGCACCGATGAGGAGATCTGCGGTGGGCAGCGCCTCCGCGGAAGAACCGACGGCCACCCTCGCGCCGTCGTCGTCCGCCCAAGCGCCGGAAAGCTGCGCGCCGTAATGGACCCGGATCCGGTCCCTCGGGACGTCCTCAAGGGAGGCGAGGACGGCACGCTCCATATCAGGGCGCAGCAAGCTCAGTACCTTCTCACCGGCGATCCTGGCGAACTGGTCATAGTCGAGGCTGGCGTTCGGGCGCAGATCGGCATTGACGTACTCCACCGCTTTCACGTGGTAAGCGACGGCGGCCAAACGCGGGTAGAGACCGATTCGTTCTGATGCCTCAACCCCGGGACCGAAGAAATCCATCATGTACCCGTCAGGACGCGGTGCGGGGGATTTCTCAAGCACCTCGACGTCCCAGCCAGCCAAACCCAGTTGACGGGCTGCGACGAGGCCGGCGATGCCCGCCCCGACGATTATGGCCTTCACGTCTTACCCCACTTCGTCGGCTCGGCCCCCGAGGAACCGTCAACGGAACGGCAAGCGCCAGCATCGGCGCGCCGTTGCCTCATTCTTGAGCCTCTCCTTGAGGCTCGTCAAGACAGCGGAGGCCACCCGGCCTTGAATCCGGTACTACAGTGGATGTATGGCTGCCAGCCGCAATCCGCTCGATGAACTGCGTGAAACCATTGGCCATCTGGCCAATCAGCTCAAGCTGTCCGGTTCGGAGCGTGTCGACGACCTCGTGGGTGATCTCATCGGTGCGAAGCCTGGTCCGGCACGACCGCTGTCCGAGGTGCAGGCCGAGCTCGACTCGTTGGTTGGACTGGAGACCGTGAAGGAACAGGTGCGGGCTCTGGTCGCGCTACTGCAGGTCCAGGCCCGCCGTAAGGCGCATGGCCTGCCCGAGGTGGCTACGTCTCAGCATCTGGTGTTCCTGGGAAACCCTGGTACGGGTAAGACGACGGTGGCGCGGCTTCTGGCGGAGATGTACCGCGCGGTCGGTCTGCTGCAGAAAGGACACTTGGTCGAGGTCGACCGTTCGGGTCTGGTGGGGCAGTACGTCGGGGCGACCGCGATCAAGACGGACCGGGTGATCCGGCGTGCGTTGGACGGTGTCCTGTTCATCGACGAGGCTTACGCGCTGGCCCCGGAGGACGGCCGGATGGACTTCGGCCCGGAGGCGATCGAGGTCCTGCTCAAGCGGATGGAGGACCATCGCCACCGCTTGGTCGTGATTGTGGCGGGGTACCCGCGGCTGATGGAATCCTTCTTGCTCTCCAACCCCGGACTGCGCTCCCGATTCGCCCGGGAGATCACTTTCCCGGATTACTCTGTCGATGCACTCCAGACGATCTTCCACCAGATGCTGGCCCAGCACGAGTACACGCTGGAGCCGGGCGCGGATCAGATGCTGCGTCGTATCCTCACTGGGCTCCACGCGGGCGAGGACTCCGGCAACGCACGCTTCGCCCGCACACTGTTCGAGCAGGCGCTCAACCGCCAGGCGCTGCGGCTGTCGCGCGACGAGGAACAAAGTCTCGACGCGCTCGATCGTGAGGCCGTCATGACGCTCACCGCGGACGACATCGCAGAGGCCGCGCTGGCCTTGGGCGAGGAGCCGGAGACGGAACCGACGCCGGCACCGGAGCAGTCGCGATGGTGGCGCTGGCTCGTCTGACCGGATCTTAGGTGGCAGGCGGGCTGGATGCCCCGCCGCGCTGGCAATGCTTCCGCGTGTTCGTGGCCGAACCGATTAATGCCCAACGCATCCAGCCTGCCGGCGATGAACCCCACCCTGATGAGCGGCGGCAGGTCCCCGCGGTTCCGTGGAACCTTGGGTGACCTGCCGCCGTCGTGCTTTCTAGTCGCTTTGGCGGGCTACTTGGCCAGGAAGCGCAGCAGGACCTCGTTGATTTCGGTGCCGTGCGTCCAGAGCATGCCGTGCGGGGCGTCCTCGATCTCAACGTACTCCGCGGAAGGGAGACGCTTGATGAACTCGCGGCCCGTGGAGTCGATCGGCAGGATGCGGTCGTCGGTGCCGTGAACGATCAGGGAGGGAACGGTGACCCTGTCGATGTCCGCGCGGAAGTCCGTGAGCCATGAATCCACCACGGCAAAAGATGCGTACCAAGAGGAGCCGGCGGCGACGTTCCACGCGTTGCGCAGGGCTTCCTCGCTGAGGCGGTTTCCGAGGAAGTTGTCGGTGTTGAAGAAGTCGTTGTAGAAGTTGGTGAACCAGGCGTAGCGGTCCTCCATGGCGGCGTAGCGGATACCGTCGAAGACCGAGGATGGCACTCCCGTAGGGTTGTCGTCGGCTTGGAGGAGGAAGGGTTCAAGGGAGGCGAGGAAGACTGCCTTGGCGAGGCGGGCTTCGCCGTAGGTACCGATGTAGCGCCCGACTTCGCCAGTGCCCATGGAGAAACCGACCAGGACGGCGTCCTGCAGATCCAAGGTTTCCAGGACGGCGTTGAGGTCAGCGGCGAAGGTGTCGTAGTCGTAACCGGTGGTGGGTTTGCTGGACTTGCCGAAACCGCGGCGGTCGTAAGTGATGACCCGGTACCCGGCTTTCAGCAGGGCCGCTGTCTGCTTTTCCCAGGATCCTCCATCGAGGGGATATCCGTGAATCAAGACAACCGGCTGGCCTGCGCCGTGGTCCTCGTAGTAGAGCTCGATGTCAGTGCTGTTCTCTGTGCCGACCTTGATGAAGCCCATGGATTGATCCTTTTCTCGAAGAGGAGAACGGTCGTTCTCTCGTTGTTGTTACATCGTATAGAACGATCGTTCTCGGTGCAAGTAGAATGTACGCATGGATATCTCCGATGCCCGGAACCGGATCGTCGCCACAGCCGATGAGCTCTACAACGCGAAGGGAATCCAAGCGGTGGGAATGGATGAACTGCGCACGGCTGCCGGTGTTTCCCTCAAGAAGCTCTACCAGGAGTTTCCGTCGAAGGGGAGCATCGTCATGGCCGTCCTCGAGCGACGCCATCAATCATGGACCGAAGGCCTGGATGCTACAGTCCGCCGCGCTCCGACGCCGCGTGAGCAACTGCTCGCCATCTTCGACTACCTCGGGCAGTGGTTCTGTCAGTCCACGTTCCGGGGGTGTGGGTTCATCAACAGTTTCGCCGAGCTCGGCGCGATCAGTCCCGAGGTGGCTGAGTATGCGCGCAAGCACAAGGAATCGTTCCAGGAATACGTCGCCTCCCTCGCTGCCGGGGCTGGAGCGCCTGGATATCTCGCGCCGCAACTGGCAATCCTTGCCGAGGGGGCGCAAACAACCGCAGCCATCGCAGGTACCCCGAACGCTGCCACTCAGGCGCGGCAAGCCGCAGAAGTGCTGATCGACGCGGCCCTGAACACGAAATAGACCGGCGGGGGCATCAGACCGCTCAGGGCGTCTAGTGGTGCAACTCCATCCGTTGCAGGACGGTGGCGGATATTTCTTCCACTGACATGGATGCGGAGTTCACGTAGGGGATGTTGTTTGCCCTGTACATGTCTTCAGCGTTGCGCAGTTCGAAGCTGCATTGGTTCAGTGATGCGTAGTTGCTGCCGGGGCGCCGTTCCTGGCGGATCTGGCTGAGCCGGACGGGCTGGGACGTGAGACCGAAGCATTTGCTCGCGAAGGGAAGCAGAGGTTTGGGCAGGGTCATCGTGTCGAAGTCTTCTTCGACCAGGGGGAAGTTGGCGGCGAGGATGCCGTGCTGCAGTGCCAAGTACATAGTTGTGGGAGTTTTCCCGCAGCGGGATGGGGCGATCAGGATCAGTTCGGCGCGTTCGAGCGCGCGGAGCGATTGGCCGTCGTCGTGCTCGATGGCGTATTCGACGGCGGCCATGCGCGATTGGTAGCGCACCGCATCGCCCACACCGTGCGCCTGACCGGGCTTGCCATTGGCGGCCGTGCCCAGGGCTTGCTCGAGTTGGCCGATGTGCGCACCGAATAGGTCGAAGAACTGCCCGCGGCTTTGGGACAGGACAGCACGGATATCCTGTCCGACGGTCGTGGAGAAGATGATCGGTTGAGGACCGGCAGCCGCGACGTGGTCGATAAGCGCGACGACGTCGCGGGCTTGTTCCACAGTGGTGATGAACGGGATGGTGCGCCGTTCCAATCGCTGGCCGGGGAACTGTGTGAGCAGGGTATTGCCAAGGGTTTCGGCGGTAATCCCGGTGCTGTCGGAGAGGAAGAAGACCGTGGGGGCGGGCGAAGCGCCCGCCCCCACGATGTGGTGTTCTGCCATTTAGACGGCGGCGCTGGTGGTACGGGCCAGTCGCAGCCACGTCTCGGTCACCGCGTCGGGGTTCAGTGAGATCGAGCTGATGCCCTGTGCCAGCAGCCATTCGGCAAAGTCCGGGTGATCACTCGGGCCTTGGCCACAGATGCCGACGTATCGGCCCTTGGCGCGGCAAGCGGCGATCGCCATCTCCAGTAGCTTGGTAACGGCCGGGTTGCGTTCATCAAAGCCTTCAGCAACCAAGGCGGAGTCACGGTCCAGGCCCAGCGTCAGCTGGGTCAGGTCGTTGGAGCCGATCGAGAACCCGTCGAAGTACTCGAGGAACTCATCCGCGAGGAGCGCATTGGCTGGGAGCTCGCACATCATCACGATCTCCAGCCCGTCCTCGCCCCGGCGCAGCCCGTTCTCTGCAAGCAAATCGATGACGCCGCGGGCCTCGTCCAGGGTCCGCACGAAGGGGACCATAAGCTTGATGTTGCTCAGTCCCATCTCGTTGCGAACATACTTCAGTGCTTCACATTCGAGTTCAAAGGCCTGCCGGAAGGATGCCGAGAGGTACCGGGAGGCGCCACGGTACCCAATCATGGGGTTCTCTTCCTCCGGTTCGAACGCCGGACCACCCAGGAGGTTGGCGTACTCGTTGGACTTGAAGTCCGAAAGCCGGATGATCACCGGTTCAGGCGCGAAGGCAGCCGCGATGGTAGAGATGCCCTCGGCCAACCGCCGGACGTAGTAATCCCGGGGCCCATCATAGGCGGCGGTTTTCTCCTGGATTTGCCGCACGGTGTAATCATCCAAGGTTGCCGGGCGCTCAATCTCGCCGGCCACTGCCAGCAGGGCGTTGGGGTGGACGCCGATCTGCCGGTTGATGATGAACTCCAGCCGTGCCAACCCGACACCATGGTTCGGAAGCTTGGCGAAACTGAACGCCTGTTCCGGGGTGCCCACGTTCATCATGATCTTCACTGGAGCTTCCGGCATGGTCTCCAGGCTGGTCTCCTGGAGCGTGTACTCCAGCAGCCCCTCGTACACGAGCCCGGCTTCACCCTCTGCGCAGGACACTGTGACGGGGGTGCCGTCTTTGAGGATCTGGGAAGCGTAGCCCGTACCGACGACGGCCGGGATGCCCAGCTCGCGCGCGATGATCGCCGCGTGGCAGGTCCGTCCGCCGCGGTCCGTGACGATCGCGGCGGCCTTCTTCATGATCGGTTCCCAGTCCGGGTCCGTCATGTTCGCCACAAGGACATCGCCCTCCTGGAAGGATGCCATCTGGTCAATGGAGGACAGGACCCGTACCTGCCCGGCGCCGATCCGCTGACCGATCGCTCGGCCCTCCACCAGGACAGTCGATCGCTCCGTCAAGGTGTACCGGGAAGTGGTCCCCGCAACTTTGCGGGACTCGACCGTTTCAGGGCGGGCTTGCAGGATGTAGAGCTCTCCGTCCACACCGTCTTTGCCCCACTCAATGTCCATCGGCCGGCCATAATGGGCCTCGATGGCCAGCGCGTGGCGGGCGAGCTGCTCAACCTCTGCATCAGTCAGGCTGAACCGGTTCCTGAGGTCCTTCGGGACCGGGACGAAGTCAACTGTCCGGCCAACCTCTTCGGATTCGGTGTAGATCATCTGGATGGCCTTGTCCCCAAGGCCACGCTTGAGCACGCCCGGGCGCCCGGCAGCCAGGGCCGGCTTGTGGACATAGAACTCATCAGGGTTCACGGCTCCCTGGACCACTGCCTCGCCGAGGCCGTACGAAGACGTAATGAAGACCGCATCGTTGAAGCCGGTCTCGGTATCCATGGTGAACATGACCCCGGATGCGCCGACGTCGGAACGCACCATCCGCTGCACACCGGCCGAAAGCGCCACTTCCGAATGCGTGAAGCCGTGATGCACCCGGTACGCGATCGCCCGGTCGTTGTAGAGCGACGCAAAGACATCCTTGATCGCGTGCAGGATGTTCTCGATCCCGCGGATGTTCAGGAACGTCTCCTGCTGCCCGGCGAAAGAAGCATCCGGGAGGTCCTCGGCCGTGGCACTGGAACGTACGGCCCACGACACATCCCCGCCATGCTCCTCGGTCAGGCGCTGATACGCGGTCCGGATTTCCTCCTCGAAACCGGCCGGGAACGGCGTGACACGGATCAGGTCCCGGATCTCCTGGCCAACCGTGGCCAAAGCGGTCACATCGCCGCTGTCCAAGCCGTCAAGGATGGTTTCAATACGGGCGTCCAAGCCGGACTCACTCAGGAAACGCCGGTAAGCGTCCGCAGTGGTGGCGAAACCGCCCGGAACCTTCACGCCGGCAGAGGCGAGATTCCGGACCATTTCCCCGAGTGATGCATTTTTGCCGCCAACCTGGTCAAGGTCGGACAGGCCAAGCTCAGAAAACCAAAGAACGTTAGTCATAAATTGTGTCCTCCATTGGGCACGCTCTGACAAGCGCTAAAAAACTAGGTCATGCAAGGATCTAGTGCGCAGGTACCAGATGCAAACAAATGTGATGGGTGCAACATTCATCCGGTGTAACGGAAAGTCACTGTCCATCCGATGACCAGTTAGTGACGCAAGGAGTTCAGCGGAAACCGGCTGTTGCGTTCGTTGATCTTGTTCTGGCTTTCAGGAACCATGAAATCTCGGGCTTCGATGACACCCTCCTGTGCCTTCCTGACTACGGGAAGCAGCCGGGACTCATATCGTGTGAACGCGACGGACGGCTCGTGATTTGAGGCGTCCAGCTCCTCGGCAAGGATTGAGGCTCCCAGCATGGCCAGGGAGGTTCCCCTGCCCGAGAACAAAGAAGCGGCATGTGCGGCATCGCCGACCAGAACGATCCGGCCCTGTGACCAGCCGGACATGCGGACTTGGCTCACTGAGTCGAAATAGATGTCCGGAGCATCGCGTACCGCGTCCAAAAGGAAAGGAATGTGCCATCCGGCTTCGTTCCGGAAGGCTCGGGTCAACAAGTCCCGTTGTGCAGCCATGTCGCGGTAGTCGTACTCGGTTTCAGGAGCGCGGAATGCGAACACGCCATAGGCACGATCGCCGTAGTCGTTGATGCCTACCATGCTGCCGGGACAGTTATACGTCCGGCTTTCGTTGACGATGCCCAGAGCGCCGCTCGGTAGGTCAACAATCGCGTAGTAGACGCCGAGGTGTTTGCGGTAAAGGTGTTCGGGTCCGTGAACCAACTTTCGAACAGACGAATGAATACCGTCTGCGCCGACGACTATGTCGAAGTTTGCCGAAGAGCCGCCAGCGAAGCCAACTTCTACACCTTGCCCAGTCTGGCTCAGAGCCACTGGCCAGTCGCGGTAGACGAACTTTGTGTCGCTCCCAATCCTCGCGTGGAGGATGTTGATAAGGGCTTCCCGTGAGATCTCGACGTCGTCCGGGGAGTCGTTCGCCATTTCCAGCGGCAGCTCAGCCACGGCATGTCCACTGGCATCTACAAAAGTTGTAAACACCGGGCGCTCATCACTGGAGACTTTGTTCCTCCGGATGGCGTCGAGGATGCCCATCTTGTCCGCTACAGCGAGAGCTTCACCCCTGACATCGATGGGCGTGCCGACAAGGCGCAGTTGAGGCGCCCTCTCGACGACGGTTACCAGATAGCCGATATCCGTAAGCTGTGCAGCAGCGGAAAGTCCGGCCATGCTTGCGCCCACGACAAGTGCCGTACGTTTGGAGCTTTGCGTCCGCGTCGGTTCAATGCGGGAGGAGTTTGTAAGGTTCGGCATCAGTGCCTCTCAGGGTCTACTGGAACATTGGTTCGCTGCTGGAAATGGCATGTGACTGAGCATGAGCTCTGTCGTAGTTGGTCTTCAGGATTGGATTCCAATGTGCCCGAACTAGTCGTTCGAACTGTGGTTTGCCCAACACATGCGCAAGAACGTGATCGCTTGGCCCACCGCTTCGGCTTCCGCGAACACGCTGTCCCCGTGGTCAGCACCAGCGACAGTAATGAGTGTTGACGAGCGCCCGAGCCCCAGAAGACTACGGTGGAAGCGTAGGCTCTGTCCGAAACCCACCCGGTGATCTTTGTCCCCGTGCATGAAAAGGAACGGGGGAGTGGTCCCTTGGCCTGCAGCCAGCACTGCCGGACTGGTCAGCGCGGCCCGCTCCCGATCGGTTGAGGGGTCGAAACCAAGGAACTGCCTCACGATCCGGGCTAGCGCGTCCATCTCCGACTCATCGTTCTCGAACGCGTCCTCCCGCAGTGCCAGGAAGTCGGAGATCCCGTAGTGGTTGACTACGCCAGCAACCCGTGCCGTTGCGGAAATCGATGCCCCTGTAGTCCGGCCAACGGCAGAATCGCCTGTAACCGCCACCATCGATGCCAAATATGCGCCTGCCGAGCTTCCCCACAGAGCCAAGGAGTCGGGGTCGAGGTTGAACTTTTCTGCGTTGAACCGGGTCCAGCGGACAGCTTCGCGTATGTCCTCGATCGGTTCAGGAAAGCGGGCTTCACCGGACAATCGGTAGGAGACTGAGACGACCGCTATCCCCGCCGCGGGCAGAGACAACCAAGGCCCCATCTCCTTGATACCTCCCAGGAAACTTCCTCCGTGTACATAGATGACTGCGGGGTATGGACCGTTGCCGCGGGCAGGAAGGTGAACGTCCAACAGCAACGGCCGCCAGCCCAGCGGAGCAGCGTACTGAACGTTCATGTAGCTGACTGTTTGGTCGAGCAGATGCTGCGGACTTGGCGTGAGCAACGCAGCCGGAGCCAGCTGATCGTAGTCGAACGCCGGCATGAGTGTTGATACGTGTTCATCGGTTACATCAACCGGTGAAGTGTCGTTGGGGAGCATCCTGCTTTCCTTCTAATTACTGTACGAACCATGACGCGGCTTCCAAGGACTTCCCTGTCTTGGAGAGTCAGTACCTGTTGCGTAGATCGGTGACGTTCCCCAAATCGTTGGAGACTGTCGGAAGGTCGGTTTCACTGGGTGACTTTTCGCTGATGAGCTCCACTATGTAGTGCGTTGTTGGGTGATCGTCGAGGCTCCGTACGCGATGGGGAACGAGCGGCCCGGAGGAGCCCACGGTCTTGAATGCGACATATCCCGGCTGAGCAACCTGCTCCAAGGACCAGTCATCGTCGCCAAGTTCCTGGCCCTGGACGTGTCCGGCTTCCGGCCAAAGAATCACGTGGTCATGAAAATGCTGGTGGTAGTCAAACATCCCGTTGGCGGGGATGGTCATGGACCACACGCGTACGCGGTCGTTCTCGAAAATGAGCCTGTCACCGGGGGTAGGAGGAAAAGTAGCCTGGGTCATGATTCTCCCTGGATTTATCCGCTCCCTGACGAGGGATCCAAGACTGATGCGCCTCCAACGTCAAAGATTGGATGTAAATGTGTAGAATTGGATCCGATCTGATGTGATGAATATGGCACGTTCACCGCTGTTCGTCAAGATGATCCCGAAAGTTCACCCTTCACAGGGGGCAGCGACCCGCGAACTCATCAGGCAGGTACTTGTCACCCTCTCTACTACTCCCATTGGATGGTCCTCCATGAGCTCGTTCCCGATCCCAGCCCCTCCTACGCCCGCGGAAACTGAACCTTCGATGCAACTGTGGGGAATGGTTGCCACACCCTTTCTTCCCGGGGGTGCCGTGGATGAATCATCCCTTCGCACACTGGCTCGGACACTGTTGGATCGGGGGTGCACATCGCTGGTTTGCCTGGGTGTAATTGCCGAACCGGCAAGCCTGTCTGCGGCGGAGAAGATCGAGGTGCTTGCCGCCGTCTCCGAGGAAGCCGGTTCCGCGCCTGTGGTGGCCACGGTAATGAGTCTGGACCGCACGGCAGCAGTGGAGGAGGCCCGGGAATTTGCGGACACGCTCGAAGGTAGGATTTCGGCGATCATGGTCCCGGTTTCCCATAGCGACGGCCACACCTTCAAAGAAAACCTCCGGGCGGTGCATGCTGCGAGCGGCCTGCCCCTCATCATCCAGGACCTGCCAAAGGCCACGGGTGTACGAATTGAGACGGCCGCACTCATCACGGCGGTTGACGGTCTGGAATTTGTGCAGGCCATTAAATGTGAAGCGGAGCCGACTTTCGAGCGGATCCGGCACCTGGCGTCCAGGGTCAATTGTCGCCTCGTTGGCGGGTTCGGGGGCATCGGCCTCGTTGATGACCTGCGAGCAGGCGCCACCGGCATGGCGGCGGGGATTACCCGTCCAGAAGTGCTGGCGCAGGCCATACACCAATGGAAATCAGGCGATGAGCGCGGAGCTTCGAGCCTTATTGCCGGAATCTCCGGCCTGATCAACCTGGAAACGCAGCAGGGGCCGAGCATTGCGATCAGGAAAGAGCACTGGCGCCGCCAGGGTGTCATCGAGCATGCAGGCGTTCGGCCGCCGACCATCCCGTGGTCGGCGGCCTTCGATGCCCATAGCCGATTCTATGGATTCAACCAGGCGTGACTGCGCGAAACGGCAGCTATACGCGGACGGCCTGGGCGTCTCGCTCGATCGCTCGCACTGGCCGTCCCAGCAGGTGCCCCGTGATGGCGACCACGATCGTAATTACGGCCGAGAGACCGACGCCGGCCGCCAGATGAAGATTGAGGAGAAGCGCTCCGACTGTCGCTCCCAGACTGATGAGTACCACGGCGAAAAGGCGGCGACCCCACGGTTGCGAGACACGGGCTCCCAGCCACGAGTCCGCTGAGAGGCCTGTGATAGTAGATGTCACCACGACGGTCGTGACATCTTTGACCGCCAGATGGCGTGCCGCCGCCGCTTGGGCGCCCATCGTTGCTGCCAGTACGCCGGCAACAGCGACATGGTTCAGTTCAAAGCCCGCATTCGACTCCATACCTAGATACACTGCTGCTGCGGCAAGAACAAGGCCGACGACCAGGAGAATACCTGTGGTCACGGAGCTCCAAGACGACGGCAGACCCCGGAGCGCTCTACCGGCAATTGCAGCTCCCGCCATGAAGCCGGCGAGGGCAATGCTGGGTCCCAGGACAGGCAGTCCATCAGCGCCCGCCAATGCCATGCCGAGAATTACGACGTTGCCGGTCATGTTTCCGGTGAAGACTTTATCCAGACCTAAATAGCCCACGGCGTCGGCCACACCCGTGGAAAACGTAAGGGCGAGCATCAAGCACAGGTGTACTGTTTCCGTTTTTATTGAGGTGCGCGTCACGGCTGCACGCCTCCGGCCATGGGGGAGCAGGCAAGGGTTCGGAGTATTTGAGAAGAAAGAATCATGACTTATGGTATCCAAAAACGTGTTTTAGGATCCAATCTGTTAATCTCTGTTACGACGACCTCGACGTTACGTGGACCTCAACTAATTCCCGGGCGTGTGCACTATGTTCAACAGTCAACTGACGGGCTACTTCGGCGTTCCTCGTCTCGATCGCCTCTGCTATACGCATGTGTTCCTGCGCATTGTCGGCAAGAAGGCGTGGATCTCCGCCCAGGGCTGCCCACGTCAGGTTCCGTGGCATTCGATGGTGGAGGGCGCTGATGCTGGCACTGAGTTGGCTGTTGCCTGCGGCTAGGATCACCGTGGCGTGGAACAGTTCATTGGCCTTGTACCAGAGGTCCTTGGCGGCCGCCTTGGATCCGCTCCGGGCCTTGTCTACCGCATCATTGAACCACTTGACAGCCTGATGGAGGTTGTCGATGTCTGCCTGAGTGCTGGAACGGGCGGCCCTGTACGCGGCATGCCCCTCAAGGACGCCCCTGACTTCATACGCCTCAGCAATGTCCCGCATCGACGGCATCTGAACCCGCGCCCCACGGTTGGCGATGATTTCCACAACGCCCAGAGCCTGGAGGCGGTGAAGCGCCTCCCGGATGGGCATTCGGCTGACGCCGTACTCTTCTGCCAGGCGCTCTTGGCGAATCCAAGACCCGACGCCAAACTCACCGTCGCTGATTCTTTCCTGAAGTGCGTCAACCAGCGACTCCACGGTTTTGGCCCGGCCTTCAAGCTGCTGTCGGCGCGAACCGATATCAATAGGTTGTGTCACGAAGGCCTCCAATGTCTCGCTGTTGGGTCGTCAATTGGATCCTATCCGATTGCTTCGCCAGACTCCGCTGCGGCTGTACAGAATGTCGGTGCCTAACGCCCGGCAGCGTACCCCTGGTTGCCGCGTGGGTTCGCCGCCGCTCCGAGCTCGTCCGTTTCCGGGTCCAGAGTGACCGTGGATAGCCGTCCCAGTGACCACCCATTCACGACGGTCACATCATGGCCGCGTTCGCGTAGTTCTGCGATCACGTGTTGCGGGAGGCGATCTTCCACGACGACGCCGGCCGCGTTCCAGGTCCGTGGCCAGAATGAGCTTGCCAAAGCACTGGTGTGGAAAGTGGGAGCATCAATTGCCTCCTGCGGGGTGTAGCCGCCCACGAGTGTCCTGAGTAAATACAGCAACTGCCATTGATCCTGCTGGTCGCCGCCCGGGGAACCCAAGGCTGCGACGGTTCGGCCCTCCCGCATAAGGAGGGTAGGGCTCAAGGTGGTGCGTGGCCTGACGCCGGGCTTCAAGGCCGACGGGGAGCCGGCATCGAGCCATGACATCTGCAGGCGGGTACCGAGGGGGAAACCCAGCTCTGGTATAACCGGCGATGACTGTAGCCAGCCCCCTGAAGGGGTAGCGCTTATCATGTTCCCGAACCGGTCTACAACGTCCAGATGACAGGTGTCTCCGCGGGTTTCGCCCGAGATCCGGACCGTTGGTTCCCCGGCACCCAAGACAGAGGGGTGGTCGGCCGCGCTGACAAGGGCCGGCGGGTAGGGGCTCGTACCAGGAAGTGTTCCGGGCCGGAACTGTGTGGATGCGGACGCTGCAATCTGTGCTGCCCTTTGCCTGCCATACTCATCAGAGAACAGCACGTTGAGGTCAACTTTTACTTTGCGGGCATCACCGTAGTATGAATCCCGGTCAGCCATGGCAAGTTTCAGGGTTTCGATGATTGTGTGGGCGCCTAGTGCTGTTGAAGGGTCCAGGTGATCGTCGTCGAAATGCTTCAGAATAGCCAACGCCTGGAGCAGCACAGGGCCCTGGGACCAGAAACCGGCTTTGACGACGGTGACGCCTCGAAACTCCAAGGAGATCGGGGACTCGTCCGAGACCGTGAAACGGGAAAAGTCCTCGAGCTCTATGACACCGCTGTGGTCTGAACCGGAAGAGTGACGGTGGGGCTTTCGCGCAAACTCCACAATGGCCTTGGCAACGAATCCTTCCTTCCATTCCTCCCGCGCGGCATGGATCCGCGCTTCCCGGGTTCCTGCCGCATGACCCGCTTCAACGAGCTTTCGAAGAACATTCGCGTAAGCGCCGTTTTTGATTAGCTCACCTGCCTCGGGAACTCTACCTAGCGGGATCCATTGCGCGGCGGAAGTCGGCCAGTGCTGTTCGAAGTGGTCAGCCATTGTTTCGATGACAGCGGCAGCTTGGCGCCCAATCGGATGTCCGAGCCCGGCGTAATGGATTGCATACTCGAGCACATCCGAAAGTTCCCAAGTGCCCTGATCGGCCAACAGGGTTAACCAAGCCTCGACGGCGGCTGGCACGGCTGCAGCCAGCGCACCGGCGCCGGGCACAGACTCCAGACCTTCGTTGGCAAAGTGGGAAATGGTCGCCCTGGCTGGAGCAGGGCCCTGGCCCATGAGAACCCGGGGGTTGCGGCCCTTTGGGGCATAAAGGGCAACCATGTCGCCAGCAGGCCCGTTCAAGTGGGGTTCCACGACGTGCAACACAAAGCCTGCCGCGACCGCAGCATCAAAGGCATTGCCCCCTCGCTCAAGCACGGATTGCGCAGTAGCCGTCGCAAGCCAGTGGGTTGAGGCGCTCATGCCAAAGGATCCCTTGAGCGTGGGCCGCGTGGGAGAAGTCGACGGAGGGGTGAACGTCGTGGCTGTAGCTGTTTGAGTCATATCACCAGTGTATTCAATTTTTCTATTTTTGGATCCAATTTGATGGTTAGGTTTCCGGCAAGGGTGTCGACCTGCCCCAGCCCGAGTTCCTCGTCAGATGGTCCAAGAGTGGCTGCACGCGGTAGGGGAGTGGCGTGGAAACGGTCAGTGTCGTATTCGTGTGTCGCACGCCGGGAATATCCACCATCCTGGCGGCGGCGGACTGCACTCCCTGCAGGGTGGTGGAGGCCACCCTGACCATCAGGTCTTCCCGCCCGGCTTGCGTGGTGACCTCTAAGACCTCAGGGATTTTGCTGAGGGCGTCCACGACGCTGGTGAGTTGGCGCTGGTCCAACTCCAAGCCGATGAACGCCTGGACCGGAATGCCAGCGGCCTCAAGGTTCATAACGGGACTGAACCCCTTCAGAATGCCGGCAGTCTCCAGCCGCTGGAGCCTTCCCAGGACGGTATTTCGAGAGATGCCCAATTGGGCGGCGAGTTCAGCCACCCCCGCCCGGGCGTTTCCATGAAGGCGTTTGAGTAGTTCGGCGTCGAGCTTGTCAATGCTGATCATTTTGTCTAGATGACTCCGTCCTCATATTGCATAGCTGAACGTTTCGATTAGTTCAAGGGAAATGAATTGACCATATCACCCCGCTTAATTCAGAGTTGAAGGACACATTGGTATTGGATCCAATGTCTGAACAAAGCAGGAGGCACCAGATGTGTGCGGCATTGTTGGACGGTCCGAGGGTTGTTGAAGGCAGTCCCTTCGAGATTATTGACGAGCACGCCAGCGGTCACGAGCGCGTACGAATGGTCCGTGACAAGGAAACCGGGCTCAAGGCCATTGTTGCGATCCACAATTCGTCCTTGGGGCCGGCCCTGGGAGGAACACGTTTCTTTCCCTACCAAAGAGAAGCTGAAGCGCTCACAGATGTCCTTCGGCTGTCAGAGGGCATGACCCTTAAGGCTGCCGCCGCCGGATTGCCGCTGGGTGGCGGCAAAGCCGTCATCATTGGCGACCCGCACACAGACAAGTCCCCCGAGCTCCTGCGCGCATACGGGCAGTTTGTCCACGCATTTGGCGGCGACTACATCACGGCTGGTGACGTGGGGACGACGGCTGCCGACATGGACGTCATCGGTTCGCAGACGCCGTGGGTCGTTGGCCGCAACACAGGGGGCTCGGGTGACAGTGGATACTCCACAGCGTTCGGTGTCTTCGTGGCAATGCAGGCAGCTGCAGTCTACGTCTGGGGAAGCCAAGCACTGGCTGGGCGCCGCGTCGGTGTTGAAGGTGCCGGGAAGGTTGGAAGCCAACTTGTCCGGTTGCTTGTCGACGCCGGAGCGGACGTCGTCTTGGCTGACAGAGACCCCATGGCCCTGCAACGCGTCTCAGGGACACACCCCGGGACCGACGTTACTGACCGGGTCCTGGACCGGGACATCGACGTCTACGCTCCGTGCGCCATGGGTGGGACGCTGAACCCCAAGACCATTCCCGCCGTCCGTGCCCGCATTGTCTGCGGCGCCGCAAACAATCAGCTACTCGACACAGACTGCGAAGAACAGCTGCAATCCGCTGGCATTCTGTGGGTCCCGGACTACGTCGCAAATGCCGGAGGGCTGATCCAGGTTTCCTCCGAGGTCACCGACCTTGGAACCGAAGAAGTAACCGACCGAATAGCAAAGATCGGGCCAGCTGTTACCGGAATGCTCGAAGCAGCCGGCGACGGATCACAAACTCCGGCCCAGGCAGCCCGGGAACTCGTCCTGCGCCGACTTTCCGAAGCCAAAGGACACAATTCATGACCAGCCAACCGCTGTCTCTTCTCACTCAAGACGGGACCTACCAATCGCAAATGGCCCTCCCGCTGGACCCGGGGTCGATTGACTGCGCCCAGCTTCTGCGCGACATGATCATGACCCGCAGGGTCGACTCTGAAGCAATCGCGCTTCAACGACAAGGCGAGCTCGGTTTGTGGCCGTCTCTCCTAGGCCAGGAAGCTGCCCAGGTAGGCGCTGCCGCCTCGCTTTTTCCGCGGGACGTTGTCTTCCCCACCTATCGCGAACATGGAGTCGCGTGGTGCAGGGGAGTGGACCCCGTGAACTTACTGGGTTTGTTCCGAGGGACGACAATGGGCGGCTGGGATCCTACCGAAAACAATTTCAACCTCTACACCCTGGTGATCGGGGCCCAAACGCTGCACGCCGTGGGATACGCCATGGGCATCGTCCGGGACGGTGATGTCGGCACCGGGGATCCGGAACGGGACAGGGCTGTCCTCGTCTTCCTCGGTGATGGCGCACTGAGCGAGGGAGAAACCAACGAAGCCTTTGTCTGGGCGGCGGCCCAAAACTTGCCGGTTGTATTTTTCTGCCAAAACAATCAATGGGCCATCTCGGCGCCCTATTCGGTCCAAAGTCGCGTGGCCGTGGCTCAGCGCGCCCAAGGATTTGGTTTCAAAGGCATCAGGGTAGACGGAAACGATGTGCTTGCTTGCCTTTCTGCTACACGTGAGGCCATGGCCGCCGCCAGGTCAGGCAACGGACCTACACTCATCGAAGCCTTTACATATCGCCGCAACCCCCACACAACATCCGACGACGACGGACGGTACCGCTCCGGTGCAGAAAACGATGTCTGGGAATCGTTGGACCCCATCGAGCGACTTAAGAACTACTTGGTGGGCTCAAACAAGATCGACCAGGACTTCCTGAGCAAAGTCGGGGCGGAGGAACAGGAACTCGCTGAGAAGCTCCGGGCAGGGTGCCGCGCCCTGCCCAACCCGGCGCCAGATCATCCTTTCCGGAATACCTACGCCGAGATGCCGAAAGAACTTGAGGATCAAATGATCGAACACCTGAGTTTTGTGGAGACCGGGGCATGACCGCCCAGCCAAGCACCATGCCCATCGCCCACGCACTGAATGCAGGCCTCCGTGACGCGATGGAATCCGACGATAAGGTCATGCTCCTTGGTGAAGATATCGGCCAGTTGGGCGGAGTATTCAGGGTTACCGATGGACTCCAGAAGGGCTTCGGCGACCTCCGGGTGGTGGACGCTCCCCTTGGCGAGGCCGGAATTGTCGGAAGCGCCATAGGACTAGCCATGGCCGGGTATCGGCCCGTTTGCGAAATACAGTTCGACGGCTTTGTTTTCCCGGCCATGAACCAGATCACCACCCAGCTCGCCAAGTACAGGCACCGCTCGGACGGCAAGATCTCCTTGCCCGTAGTAATCAGGATTCCTGTCGGCGGCGGCATCGGTGCCATTGAGCACCACTCCGAGTCTCCCGAAGCCTACTTTGCGCATACCGCTGGACTGAAGGTCGTGACACCCTCATCGCCTCAGGAAGCCTACGACATGATCCGCGCGGCAGTCCGATGCGACGATCCCGTGATCTTCCTGGAACCCAAACGCAATTACTGGCTCAAAGGAGAAGTGGACCTGAGCCGAATACCAGGTCCACTCGAGAAGGCCAGCATCGTTCGCCCTGGCGAGGACCTGACGCTCGTTGCATACGGCGCCCTTTTGCCCGTTGCCCGGAAAGTGGCCGACGTTTGCGCCGAGGAAGGCCGGAACGTTGAAGTCATCGACTTGAGGTCGCTGTCTCCCATTGACGACGAAACCATTCTCCGATCGGTGGAACGCACTGGAAGGTTGGTGGTGGCCCATGAAGCCTCACGCAGTGTTGGCCTAGGCAGCGAGATCGCCTCACGTGTCCAGGACGCCATTTTCCATTCCCTCGAAGCTCCAGTCATCAGGGTGACCGGCTATGACACCCCTTACCCGGCAAGCCGCTTGGAAGAGGAATGGCTGCCAGGGCTTGACCGGATCCTCGACGCCATTGACCGCAGCTTCAGCTACTAACGGAAGGTAAAAATGACAATCAAGGAATTCGCCCTCCCGGACGTAGGCGAAGGGCTTACGGAGGCCGAGATCGTCAATTGGCTGGTAAAGCGCGGCGATAAAGTAGCCGTCAATCAGGCAATCGTGGAAATCGAAACCGCCAAATCGCTTGTGGAACTCCCTTGCCCCTTTGAAGGGGAAGTCAGCGAACTCTTGGTTCAGCAAGGCGAGACCGTCGATGTAGGCCGCGCAATCATCAGCATCGCCACCGCAGCAAAGAACATCAAGGCGACAGAACCCTCCGAAGCAGCCATCGACGATGACCCCAAACTCTTGGTCGGCTACGGGGCACGGGAAGTGGCAAGTCGTCGACGACGGGGTCCAGGCATTAGACCGACCGCACCCATGCCGGCACCCGCCGTCGGCAGCCCCTCCGGCAACTCTGAGCGCGTAGCTGGTCGCCCCAAGGCAACCCCTCCGGTTCGGAAGCTGGCTAAGGACCTTGGCGTCGACCTCGGGATGGTTAGGGCAACCGGAAATGATGGAATCTGTACCCGCGCAGACGTGCTGAAGGCCCATTCATACAGAGAAAACCTTCCGGCGACGACAGGCGAAACTCCCCGAAGCGGCACTGGCGATCTCCGGATACCTGTCCGGGGAGTCCGAAAGCACACCGCGGCAGCTATGGTGCAGTCAGCCTTCACAGCTCCCCACGTCACCGAATTCGTGGCAGTCGACATCACCCGCACCCTAGAGCTGAAGGAGCAGATAGCTCGTCGCCGCGAATTTGCGGACGTGAAGCTGACCCCGCTCACGTTTGTCGCCAAGGCCTTCCTCCATGCCCTGAAGAGCACGCCGGAAGCAAACGCTACGTGGGATGAGTCCGCGCAGGAAATCGTGCAGTTTGAGAAGGTGAATCTAGGCATTGCCGCAGCAACGCCGCGCGGCTTGATCGTGCCCAATATCAAGGACGCACAGCCCTTGCCGCTTGCCGGGCTGGCAGCAGCAATTTCGGATCTGGCTTCAACTGCCAGGCTTGGGAAAACCGAGCCCCAAGCGATGGCCAACGGAACAATTACCATCACGAACATCGGTGTTTTCGGGATCGACGCGGGAACCCCGATTCTCAATCCTGGAGAGGCAGCAATTCTCGCTGTCGGAACTGCCCGGCGTACCCCGTGGGTCGTTCACGATGAACAGGGTGAACGAATCGAGCCCCGTACGGTCCTGCAGCTGGCGCTCTCCTTTGACCACAGGATCATGGACGGCCAGCAAGGGTCGCAGCTCTTGGCCGACACGGCGGCCCTGCTCCGTGAACCTGGCCTGGCACTGATCTAAGTCTGTACGGGACCCACCAAAAACATGGGCCAAATGCAGTACTACATCGTCAATGACTGGACCATCCTCGCTGGGGCCATGGTGGAAATCCGAATTGGCCGGGATTTCCTTCGAGAAGGAGTCGTTGAGTCCTACACACCCGACGGCTCCATCGTCTGGCTCGAACAGGGCCAGGGATTCGGCCGGCAGCTTGTGGACAAAAGCTCCGGCTTCAAGATTTACATTTCCGAAGACCGGCTCCGTGCCATAGGCCGGGTCCGATGACCCCATGGGTCACAGCACCACTTAACGACTCCTCAGAAAGAGAAACCATGACCGTACTCAAGGAGACGGAACCGTCTGTATTCGCAGCATGCGACGATCCCGCTGTGACGCCCCCGTACGCAGAAGCGGACTTGCTGTTCCTTTCGGACCTCTTGACTGACGAGGAACATGGGCTGTATTTGAAGGCACGGGACTTCCTTCAACGGCAGGTGCGGCCGGTCGCCGTCGACTTTTGGAATCGTGCTGAATTTCCATTCGAGCTCATTCCAAGCCTGGCCAGGCAACAACTGACAGGCATGAACCGTCGTGGCCCTCTCCTCGCTGGACTGATCCAGATGGAGTTCGCCCGCGCGGACACCTCCTTATCCACCTTCTTCGGCGTTCATGACGAACTCTTCACCACCGCCATCCAGGAACTCGGGTCAGAGGAGCAGCGCCGCACCATCCTGCCGGATCTCCTTGCGCTCCGTAAGATCGGTGCCTTCGCCCTGACTGAACCCCTCCATGGGTCCGACATCTCCCGTGAAATGGAAACCTCAGCTACACGCTCGGGCGACGCGTGGATCCTCAACGGGCACAAGAGGTGGATCGGAAACGCAACTTTTGCCGACTTCGTCTTGGTTTGGGCCCGGGACACCGCGGACGGACAAATCAAGGGTTTCATCGTCGAAAAAGGAACGCCCGGCTTCCGCGCCGAGGCCATCAACAACAAGATCTCTGTCCGAATCATTCAAAACGCCAACATCACGCTGGATAACGTACGGATCCCGTTCAGCAATTGGCTGCCCGGCACTTCAACGTTTCAGGATGCCAACTCCTTACTGCTTCATTCCAGGGTTTGGGTGAGCTGGCAGGCAGTGGGACAACAGTTCGCGGCTTTTGATGTGGCAAGGGCATACGCCATGCAACGGAAGCAGTTCGGCAAACCAATCGCTTCTTTCCAACTAATCCAAGAACAACTCGCCAGAATGGTCGGCAATGCCACCATGTCCTTGTCGTTGATGATTCAGCTCGCCCGCCTCCGTGGAACCGGCCGCCTGACCATGGACCATGCAGCCTTGGCCAAGTCCAGCTGCACCGCCAACATGCGCAAGACCGTCGCGCTTGGGCGCTCGATCGTTGGCGGCAACGGCATAAGCACCGACTTCGAGATGGCAAAAATCTTTGCCGACGCTGAGGCGATCTATTCATACGAAGGCAGCTACGAGATCAATTCCCTACTCGTAGGCCGCGCAGTTACAGGAATCTCCGCTTTCGCCTAAAACTGCCCTCCTGTCTCCACCCCACCACACATCACATAAGAGGACCCGGATATGGATCTCAACAACACATCAGCCATCGTCACAGGCGGCGCCTCAGGGCTGGGCGCGGCCGCAGTCCGTGCATTGGCAGGTCATGGCGCAGAAGTATTCGCCCTTGATCTACCCGGTGCCATTCAGGAAAGTATCCCCGCACGTGGCGTTCAATACGTCCCGGCGGACGTAACCGACGTCGACGATGTCCGCCAGGCCGTGGCCAGAGCCGCAGCCGGGGCACCGCTCCGGACCGTTATCAACTGCGCCGGGATCCTTCCCACCATGCGCATTCTAGGCCGCGGGGGAGTGCACGATCCGGTTGTTTTCGCCAAAGTTATCCAAGTCAACCTGATCGGATCCTTCAACATCCTGGCCAAGGCTGCAGAGGCCATTTCACTCACGCAGGCCGATGAACACGGTCAGCGCGGAGTGATCATCAACACTGCCTCCATAGCGGCCTTCGAAGGACAGATCGGCCAGGTTGCCTATGCTGCCTCCAAAGCCGGCATCGTCGGCCTCACCCTTCCAGCCGCACGGGACCTCGCGCAATACGGAATCCGCGTCAATGCAATCGCACCAGGTGTTGTGGAAACACCCATGATGGCCAGCGTCACGAACGAAATACGTCAAGCCCTGGCAGCCAGCGTCACATTCCCTAAGCGATTGGCATCACCCAATGAGTTCGCCCAACTGGCCATCTCGATCATCGAAAACGACTACATCAACGGGGAAACAATCCGAATGGACGGTGCCCTCCGGATGGCGCCTCGATAGCCGGGCCGGATCACCCCCATATACAAAGGAACCCAAGCATGTCCCAGAAATCACGGCCACCCTGCCCTCCAGCACGTCCCGACGACGTCGTGATAGTTGGCGGGGCCCGCACCCCGCAAGGCAAACTGAACGGCCAGCTGGCCCACCTGACAGCTGTCGAACCCGAAGTGGCGGCAGTAACAATCAACAAAGTCTGTCAGTAGAACGCAGCGCACAGGACGACGACGCAGTTGCTTCTCATCACCGAGCCGCTGAGGCCTCCTCCAATGGGCTATTCAAGGATGAGATCGTCCCCATCCCTGTGCGGAAGGGACTGAGCAGACTCATCGTAAACGATGAACAAGTCCGACCCGACGCCAGCATTGAGGCACTATCACAGTTGCGCCCGGCGTTTACTGACGGCGGCAGCATCACCGCAGGCAACGCATCACCGTTGTCGGACGGCGCAGCCGCACTCATTCTGACCACCCGAGCCAATGCCGAGCGCTTGAACCACCCAGACGTTCACCCAGTTGTTCGTCGCCAGCCGGATCACCGGCTGGACCGCCCACATCATGGAACAGTTCGCCTCGAACTCCCTCATCCGCCCCCTCAGCGAATACAACGGACCCGAAGAACGGCCTCTACCGAAAAAGTGCGTGGCCTATGCCTGATCGCCAACTCTCGCCGACATTTCAGCCTGCTCCTGAGGCTAACCCGCGCCGTAGGCAAGGCGAAGGCGATGGAAATGATCCTCACGGCCCGCGTGATCGATGCAGATGAGGCTGAACGGATCAGACTGGTCGCCAGAGTCGCCCCATAGGAATGTCTCCTCGACGAGGCAATGGAAACCGCAGCCGCAATTTCAACAATGTCCGCTTATGCTGCCTGGCAGGAACGTCCTCGACCTCGGAGCTCTCTATGGCATGGCCGTAACCCCGGCTCAATACCCGATTGCAGAACTCGCCAAACAACTCGGCGAAAGGTGCGTGGATGGAAGTTCCGCATCCACCCGGTTGCTGGACGTTTGCTGGGGCACATGAACGTGGTACTGGCGGAAGCGAAAGTCCCGTATACATAGACATTGAGATGGACGAGATCAACGAAGACCTCTCCTCGACCCCCGTCGTCCTTGCCATGGGGGCCGACGATATGGTGGACCCTGCAGCAGAAGATCCAACAGCCCAATTGCAGGAATGCCCCTCAAACGAGGATGGTTTCGACACCATTGGCCATAGCTCCGAAAAGTTGAGGAGGTCAGGGCCAGGCTCGTCCGAAGTACGACAGTGTCCTGGCCGTCGCCAGAGCGAAACGCTAAATGGCGTCTGCCTTCGCAAGGAAGGCAGACGCCGTTTAGGGGAGTACTAGGACTTGCTGCCTGCAGGCAGCTTGCCCATGGCAGCCATGGCAATCAAGCCGATGGCTGGAATAAGCGTCAATTGGATGATTCCGGCAGTCTGCCACCCCACGCTGCTTTGCATGAAGGTGACGAAGTAGCCGGAAGCGCTGGCGGGTATATACATTGCTGCGATCATTAGGCCGCTGACTCGGCCGAGGTACTTTGGGTCCACAGATCGCTGCATTAGGGCGCTTGTATTCGTGATGAGAACTCCGCTGAAGGCAACGCCAAGCAGTGCCGAGAAGATCATGTGAACTGCCAGCGAGGCAGCGAAGCCAAATATGGCTACTCCCAGGACCATTATGGAAAGCAAACCCACGACGTTAAGCAATCGCTGGTCAACACGGTCTGCGATCGCGCCTCCAACGAGGGCTCCGAGGGCGCCGATTCCAAACATGCTCGCTGCCCAGCCAGCTTCTGCAGGCGTGAATCCCAGTGTCTCCCGTAGATAGGTCGGGTACAGCCCCAAGTACCCATAGATTGCAAAACCTCCCGCAATGGCAACGACGACACAGCACAGGACTCGCCGGTTGAAGAACCGCAGGCAAGTGGTCATCTCCGACGACGAGCTCGATGATGAATCCCCACGACCAACCTCTGTAAAGGATTTGGGCACAAGTGCCAAAACCAGGAAAAGGATAAGGATGCCAATTGCACCGAACAGGATGAGTGGAATGCGCCAGTCGCCCGTTGCCGAAACGATGGCACCGCCAAGCAACGGGCCGGTAAAACCACCCAAGCCAAAAGCTGCACTGATAGAGCCAAGCGCGAATCCGCGGTGACGAGTGAAGTATGCCCCTACTGCCGCAAAGAGTGCAGCGACCTGCATTCCTTCGCCTACGCCAGAAAGGATTCGCCATAGTGCCATGTCCAGTGTTCCTGCGGCCACTGACTGGAGGGCACAACTGACCGAAAAGATCAGGAGGCTAATGAGAACCACCTTTTTACGGCCGAATCGATCGGCCAGGTAACCAGCGGGAACCCCAGCTAGCCCCATGCCAAGTGTGAAAATGGTCGCGATGATGCCCGCCTCGCCACCGGTGAGCCCATAAGCCGCCTTGATATCCGGCAGAAGGACGGCGAAGACCTGTCTGTCCATGGCATTGATGAAATACGAGAGATCCAGGACCAGCAGAAAGAAGAGCACGCGCCCGCTTAGCTCGGACAGCTTCGGGCCGCCGCTGTTTTGCTGGATTGTCGAGTCATTCCTGGAGAGCTTGGTGAGGTCTGGGGATGGCATGGGACTCCTACTAGGCCATTGGTTGGGGAGGCCGCGGCAAACGGAGGAACATCTGGCATGCCGCAAGGCCCAAAGGCTGCAAACTGGCTCGGGTTAATATGGATTGGATCTTATTTGTTAGTGATTGGATCCAGTTTGATGTGATGACGATCTCACGTAAGGGCGGGCAGCGTCAAGGGTGGGGCGACATCATCGCGGCACCCATACGCTGCAAACACTCTGGACCTCCAGCGGATTTCAAGTTAGTCTGATTAACATGAAATTCAGTGGGACGGAGAGCCGCACCTACAACATGAGTAAACGAGCCTCCTCTGCGGCGGAAACCGGACGTCGCATCTTGCAGGCAACCGAAGACCTCTTCATGGAGGGTCCGCTCTCCGACCTCACCCTCAATGCTGTCGCGGAACGGGCTGGGGTCACCGTGCAAACAGTGATACGCCGTTTCCGGGACCGTCTGGGCCTGATCAACGCCACCGCAGAGTTCGCATCCGCTCGGGTGATGGCCCAGCGGGACGCCGCTCCGGCGGGCGACGTGAGGGCCGCCGTCGAGAATCTGATTGAACATTACGAAACCACGGGGGCACTGGCGCTGAAGTTGCTCGCCGAGGAAAGCTCGTCACCGGTCCTGGCTGAAATCGTGAAGGGGGGCCGGCAACTGCACCGGCAATGGTGCGAACGGGTCTTTGACCCCTTTCTCAGGAATGAGCCGGATCGCGATCGCCGCCTTGCCCAGTTCGTCGCCCTGTGCGACGTCTACACCTGGAAGCTCCTCCGCCACGATGCAGGGCTGGGCCGCGACCAGGTCACTCTTTCGCTGCTCGAGATGCTTGAGCCGTTTACCCGGAGACCATGATGTCCATCGTCCTCGCCTACTCTTCGCCCGCCATCGGCCACCTTTTCCCCATGGTTCCATTGCTGTTGGAGCTGAAATCCCGGGGCCACGAGGTGCACTTGCGAACGCTCCCCAAACAAGTCCAAACCATGCGGGATCTTGGCTTCCACGCAGAAGCGGTCGACGAGCGGCTGCTCGAAATCGAAGCGCGGGACTATCTCACGAAGTCGACCAAAGACGCCCTCGCCTCCAGCGTTGACACCTTCACCTCGCGCGCCCGCTTCGATGCGCCGGACTTCCGTGCAGCCATGGACGACGTCGGCCCTGATCTTGCGCTCGTCGATATCAATTCCTGGGGTGCACGCATTGTTGCCGAACACTCCGGACTTCCGTGGGCGACATTCAGCCCTTATACCCCGCCTCTCCAGTCCAAGGGGACACCGCCTTTCGGTCCGGGGCTCCTTCCCATGCCAGGACTTTTGGGAAGTGCGCGTGACGCCGTCGTCCGACGCATGGTGATTGGCGCCGTCGAGAAGTTGATGATGCCGGGGATGAACCGCCTGCGTGCAGATGTCTCGGGCGGGCATCTACCGCCGGTGCACAGTGCAGATGCCTTCTTCCGGACAGCCCCACTGATGCTTGTAACCACCGCCGAACCCTTCGAGTATGCGCACCCCGACTGGGCCCCGGGGATCCGAATGATCGGCTCCCTAACATGGGAACCGCCTGTCAGTACACCGCCATGGCTCGATAGGATGCAGGACCCTGCAGTCCTTGTGACGACGTCCTCGGAGTATCAGGCAGACGAAACCCTGGTGCGCACCACCCTGGAGGCCCTCGCCAAGGAGCCTTACACTGTCGTAGCCACGCTGCCGGCCGCCAACGCCGGATCGGCAGGCGCCACACGGGCATCCGGCACCAACGCTATCCATGCCATTCCGGACAACGCCCGGGTTGAGCACTTCGTGCCCCACTCGCTGGTGCTCGATAGGGCCGCTGTCGCCATCACCCATGGCGGCATGGGATCCACCCAGAAGGCGCTGGCCAAGGGGGTGCCCGTGGTGGTGGTTCCATTTGGGAGGGACCAGCATGAGGTTGCGGCCAGGGTTTTGGCGGCCGACGCCGGTGTGCGGCTAAGCCCCAGGAAGCTCACCCCGGACGCGCTGAGGGAAGCGGTCGAAAAGGCCCGTGATAAGGCGGAGGGAGCGCGTCGTGTCGCGGCCGGTTATGCGGCCGCTGGAGGCGCTGTGGCAGGGGTGGATGCCTTGGAGGAGCTGCTATCGCGCTGAATCCCCAGCAAAAGACTGGCACTCGGAACGCTCTTTGATGGTGTAATTCTGAATATCTCATCCGAATCTACGAGTGGCCTCGGTGACCACTGATGCGGGCGTCCAGGCGCCATATATCGATTCCGTCGTGGTGATGGATCAGGATCCGGCCCCGACCGTTGGCGAGGTGAATCCATATGACGCTTGCGTCGTCGGTCGTTTCGTCCACGTATCCCGTGCCCAACACGGTGTTTCCACGGCGGAGTTCAATGAATTCATGTGGCCACAAGTATTTCCAGTGCTTCATAAGCAGGGGTTCACGTCGTCGCTCGTGTTCACGAAAGGCTGTCCCTGAGACAAGCCTCCAGTCCGAAGGGGGCTTCGCAATAACCCGGCTGCGCTCTGGGGCGCGGACCGAGGGTCGCTTATCATTTTCCACGGTGAACTTCGTTGACATAGTGCCAGCCGATCCATGGCAGCGCGATCAGGGCCTCACCGTCCGGCGTCTGGTCAATTATCCGGTTGGTTTCTTCGTGGGCCTCCTGATCCGACTCGATCCGCCGGTTCGGAGATGGTGTGTTGAGTTCGCTGTACATAAAAACTCCTGGAGACGGGTCGGCTGCTTTCGTAGACTGCTTGCGGCGCGGGGTGGAGGTCTGACGTTTCGCGCTCGGAGATCGTTCCGTAGGGAACGTCGTGGGTAAGTTCCACCGAGAACGTCTGCAGGTCATGACGGGTAACCATCACTCCGCGGCCAGGGTTCATGAGGCCTTCCCGGATCGCGTTCCCGATGGCTTCGTTGAGTTGGTTTTGTAGCTGATTACCATCGGTAATCCTGACCTCAACGTAGTAATGAGTAGGCTGGCCAATCATTGGATTCCTCCTGATCGCCCGGACTAAATCGCCGGGACTAGGGGGTAAGGACGAGTTTGCGCGGGGAGCCCTGTTGCTGGATCTCCCATGCCTCCTGGCAATCGGCGAGTGGCAGGACAGTCGTATCAACGTTCAAGGCACCCGTGGCCGCAAGCCCGGTGAGCTTCAGATAGGCGTTTCGGCGAATTTCTGCCGGTGGGTCGACGTGGGCGAAGCCGAGCAGTTCCAGGCGTGCTGCGCGGATGATGTCGGCAGGGAGTTCGATGGTTGGGGCCGCGGACTGGCCGATCTGAATGTGACGGGCGCCCCGTGCGGCCACGCGCATGGCGGCAAGTGCCGGTTCGCCCCAGACGGGATCGATGATGACGTCGAAGCCCCGCCCATCAACGGTGTTTCGGAAGGCCTCCACCAAGTCGGTGTCCGGTGTGATGGTGACGGTGTCCGTGGCTCCTCTTTGGCGGGAAAGGGCCAGCCGGTCGGAATCCCGGTCGACAGCAAGCACCGTGGCTGCGCCGAGGGCTTTGGCGAGCTGGACAGCGACCGACCCCAGTGCGCCGGTCGCGCCAAGGACCAATACGTTCTGGCCGGGTTGAAGGTTCGCCCGCCAAGTGAGTGCCAGCCAGGCGGCGAGCCCGGTGTTACCGAGCGCGGCGGCGGTGACATCGTCTATGTCGTCCGAGAGGTCCAGCAAATCCTGTTCGGGCACCAAAGTGCGCTCTGCCCAGGAGCCGTAGGGTGAAATCGGTGCCGTGAAGAAGACGCGGCGCCCGGTGGAGGTCCGGCCCACGCCGTCTGCCCCGATGACGTAGGGCAGGGTGCCCGGATTGCCGAAGGCACCGGATGCCTTCGCGAGATCGAGGTGGTGGACCCCGGCCGCAGCGATGTCGACGACCACATGGCCGCTGACAGCTTGGGGCTCGGGAAAGTCCGCGTACTCCGGCATGGTTCCAGCCTGTGTGAGGACTGCTGCTTTCATGGTCTTTCCTTTGATGACGGAGGTTGGGTATTGGCGCCGTCGATGATCTCCACGCTGATGGCCCCCAGGCCGCTGATCTCGCCCTTCAGCTGGTCCCCGACGTTCATCCACGTACCCGTGGCGAGCCCTACACCGGCCGGGGTTCCGGTGAGTATGACATCACCGGGTTCAAGGGTCATGTGTTCGCTGATCAGGGATATTAGCTCTGGCACCGACCAGATGAGGTCAGAAGTATTGGCGTTTTGTCGGAGTTCGCCGTTGAGCCGGAACTGCAACTGCAGGTTGGTGTCGTCGATGAAGCGTGCCGGCACGATCCCCGGACCCAGCGGGCAGCTGTCGTCAAACACCTTGCCTCCAAACAGGTCGAATTTGACCAGGTGCTTGGGATGGCGCTGCCAGTCGCGGGCGGATAAGTCCAACGCAATCGTGTAGCCGGCGATGTGTTCACGAGCACGGCCTACGGGGATATTCTTGCCGGCCCTGCCGATGACGAATGCCAACTCAAGCTCGTAATCGAACTTTTCGGTCTGGTTCGGGTAGCGGACGGACCGGCCCTGACCCACCAGCGTCGTGGTGGGTGGCTTGAGGAAGAAGACAGGAACGTTGTCCTCTTTCGAAAATCCCGCGTGGCCGCCGTCGTTGATGACATGGTCGTAGTAGTTCGCCCCAGTGCAGATGACCTTTCTCGGGTACTGCAACGGCGTAAGCCAGTCTCCGAGGTCCACTGGTGGGTCGACTGACTGGACAGCACGTTCTTGGAGGGTGTCAACAGCCTCGAGCAGCAACGGCTCGGCCGTCTCCCAGTTCTCGAAGACAGCCATCAGCCCGGCTGGGGATTTATCGGAGAGTAAGCCGGGGGAGAGGTCGGCGATCCTGTAAAGGCGCCCATCAGGAAGACTAAGGACTGGTGTCGGCGTTCCGTCAATCCGGGCGGTCGCAAGCGAGAACGTCACGGTGCCGGCTCCTTGATCGGCGGCGCTCCTGCCGTGGTGGCTCGGGCTGCCACCATCCAGTCGTCGATAACGACGTCGATGGCGGGAATCGGACGTGCCATCCGTGATCGCGCGAGGTCCCGCACGTGATGCCGTTGGTCTGGCGACAGGTATTCCAGGGGGGACGCGCCGTCCACCCGGGCAAGGGCGAGCAGCGGCAGGAGCGCCGCGACGCGTCCCATGAGGTGAGCCGCCGGTTCCCAATTGATGTGCTGCATGTAGCCCTCCAGCAGCAGTTGGGCGGACCGGTGCAATTGCTCGATGTGGTCGGGGAGGACCATCGCTTTGAGCAGGAGATGGTTCAAGCAGAACGCCACGTCAAACGCCGGGTCCCCGAACCATGCGCACTCGGCGTCGAGCAGCACAGGCCCGTGCGGTCCCAGAAGGATATTCTTGGGGCTGACGTCACCGTGGACCACCACCAGGTGTGTACCGGTGGTCACTGCAGCCAACCAATCGATTCGATCATCAACATCAGGGTTTGCGCGGGCTGTGACCTGGAAGTATGGCTCGATGCGTAAAGCGTCAAAATTATCGTCTGTGGCAAACTTGGCCGCAGCGGAGGGGTCTTTGGCGCTTGCTGCATGCAGCCGGCCAACGAGGTCTCCTACTGCATACGCGGCTGTGGGTTCAATGTGCCCGGCGAGGAGTTCCGTCTTCCACACCGGATAGTCCTCGGGAGGAAGAAACTGCATGGCGAAGAGACCGGCCTGCTCGTCATAGGCGAGTACCTGCGGAACCTGCCCTGGAGTGATCGTGCCGGCCAAGTGCAGCCAGTCGTATTCCACGCGGTTGCGCGAGGTGGGTGCGAGCCACTCTTGGGCCACCTTCAGCCTGGCCAGCGCGCCCTTAACGCAGAGGCTACGGCCGGGCAGGTCTACCCGCCAGAGGTCCGAACTCACGCCACCGGCAAGGGGCGTGAGCACAGCGGCTTCGGCAGGCTGCATGAGCCCGTGGTGGAGCAGGAACTCCCTGACACGGGACTCAGGCTCGTACGCGCTCACCGGACAGCCACGGGGGTGGAGCCCAAGGCAGGCAGTTGACTGAACCCAAGGGTGGCGTCTTCGGCGATTCGGACCAACTGGTTGTACTTGGCCAGTCGTTCCGAGTTCCGGACAGACCCTATCTTGATCTGACCCGCTGCGGTTCCTACGGCCAGGTCCGCGAGGAAGTCATCCTCGGTCTCCCCGGATCGCGCCGAGACAACAGGGGCGTACCCTGCTGCGCGGGCCTCTGCGACCACGTCCAATGTGCCGGTCAGTGTGCCGTTCTGATTGACCTTGACCAGGACGCCATTGGCAACGCCGCGGGCTATTCCTTGGGCAAGCCGTGAACTGTTGGTAGTGAACAAGTCATCCCCGATCAGCCTGATCCGGTGTCCCAGACGCGTGGTTATTGTCTCCCAACCGGCCCAGTCGTCCTCGTCGAGGGGGTCCTCGATCGACACAATTGCATAGTTATCCACCCATGCGGAAACCATGTCTATCATTTCCGCGGTACTGACGTGCCGTTCCTGTCGCCGCAGGTGGTAATCACCTGTGTCCCTGTCGAAGAGGGAGGAGGCAGCCACATCGATGGCGATCGCGATGTCAGTGCCGGGCCGCAGGCCCGCCGCCTCAATCGAGAGTGTGATCAGCTCGAGGGCCTCCTCGGCAGTGCGGCAGGCAGGGCTGAGACCGCCCTCGTCTGCCAGCAGGGTTGGAAGCCCCCGGTCTGCGCAAAGCCTGGCCGCGGCGGTTCTGACGCGGGAGGTGAGGTGGATCGCTTCGAGGGCTGAGGTTGCTGCTACCGGGACGGCCAGGAAATCCTGGACGTCCATGCCACGGCCGGCGTGGAGACCGCCGGAGAGAATGTTGACCATTGGCATCGGCAGAACCGGTTCCTCAGTGCCGGCGAGCTGGGCGATCCGTCGATACAGCGGTAAGCCGCTGGCCACAGCGGAGGCTCGGCAGACTGCCAGTGATGCGCCGAGAACGGCGTTGGCCCCGAGGCGCGACAGGGACGGGGTCCCATCCAGTTCCCGCAGCCGCTCGTCGATTGCACGCTGGTTGTTGATGGCGAGACCATGCAACGCTGCAGCAATCTCGCCGTTCACATGCTCGACTGCGGCGGTAACACCGAGTCCGTCGAACACCGAGTCATCCCCGTCGCGCAACTCGTGGGCCTCATGGGTGCCGGTGGAGGCGCCGGAGGGAACGGAAGCACGCGCCAAGGCGCCGTTGTCCAGGACAATTTCGACCTCGACAGTGGGGCGACCACGGGAGTCGAAAATCTGGCGGCCGTGGACGAGTTGGATTGCGCTCAAGATGACACTCCAGTTGTGAGAGGGGAGGGCGTGTTGCACGGGTAGTGTGCCGGTTCGCCGCGCAGGACGCGTACGACTTCCTCAGCAGCACTGCGACGCAGGTCAATAACCGATGCGTCGGAGGCGAAGGCGATGTGGGGGGTAACGATGACTCCGGGATGCGCCAGTAGTTCCTGGGGAACCATCGGCTCTTCCTCCAGGACGTCGAGGCCCGCTCCAATGATGTGCCCACTTTCCAATGACGCCACCAGCGCTGCGGTGTCGATCAGACCGCCGCGGCTGACGTTGATCACGAATGCGTCTTGCGGAAGCAGTGACAGCTCCCTCTCGCCGATGAGGTGATGGGTCTGCGGGACCAAAGGCGCGTGCAGGACAACAACATCACTGGCCGCGAGAAGGTCGTCAAGGGGCATGGCCTCCATGCCGTCGGTATCTGCAGGGGCATGAGGGTCGCTGATCACCACGCGGGCGCCAAGTGCGCGGAGTTTAGCAGCGGTTGCCCTGCCAATCCGGCCGTAACCGATGACGCCACAGGTCAGGGTGGATAGTCGGCGAAGCCGGGCCCCTGCCGGGTTCCATTTGCCAGCGCGAACCTCGCGGTCGGCTGCAACCAGGCCGCGGGTCCACGCGAGGGCCAGTCCGACGGCGTGGTCAGAGACCTCCGCAACGCAGTAGTCCGGGACATTGGTAACCAGCACACCGCGATTCGTAGCTGCAGGTACTGCGATGTTGTCCAGGCCCACTCCCATACGGGCGACGACCTGCAGGGGGGCAGAGGACAAGACCGCTTCCGAAGACACGGTCGCCCAGCAGGTGAGGATTGCGGCGGGTTGGTGCTCAGCGACCAAGGCGTCGATGGCTTCCACCGGCGCGGGGTCGGCGGGGCCGGCAACCACGCGGAATCCAGCCTCTTCAAGTATGTCCCGTTCAATGCTGTCGTCGGGCCAGGCCCGGTCGGTCAGCAGGACGGTTTGCTGCTGTGTCATGCGTGCTCCTATGTCAGTGTCCGGCCGGTGCGGCCGGAGTTGGATTGAATGTGTTCCGGGCGGGAGCTACCTCCGCACACCGTATGATCTGCTCGCCCAGGCCGGTTACCGAAGCCTTGACGACGTCGCCCGGCCGCAGGAAGCGGCCGTGGTGGAGTCCGAACCCGGCGGGTGAGCCAGTACACAGCACGTCACCGGGGCGAAGCCTGGTGTGCTGGGACAGATACTGCAATTGTTCGGGAATGGTGAAGACCATGTCCGCTGCTGTGTCGTCTTGCATCAGCGTGTCGTTGAGCCAGAGCTGCAGCCGGAGGCCGGAAGGGTCCGGAACCTGCCATGAAGGTACGAACCAAGGTCCAAGGGGCAGCGATCCCTGCATGCCTTTGCTTTGCACCCAGTCGCTGCCCAGAGCTGGAAGGTCAGGCCGGACAACGCGTGATCGGATTGTCAGGTCATTGACCACACAATAGCCGGCAATAGCTGCCGACGCTTCGGGGAGTGTGAGTCGCGAGAGGGGCGAGCCGATGACGGCGCCGATCTCAACTTCCCAGTCCAAGGTGTCCACTTCCGGAGCCAGACCCAGCTCTCCGACCGGGGCTCCAACGCGGTCCACGCTGGTCAGGCAGATATAGGGCGCGCCGTGTAGCTGGCGCTGGTCGAGCGCCTGCAGCGTCGCGGCACGCACTCGCTCGGCTTCGGTCGGAAGACCGGCGTCGACGGCGGCCTCCACCACCTGGCGCCTGTAGTTGCCGATAGTGCAGAAGAGTTGAGCGGGGCGGAGGGGGGCCTCGAAACGGAGCGAGGCTACGGAGAGACCGGCTTCGGCGATGGTTTGTGCGGTCTGCGGCAGCTCGGTAAGTCGTCGAAGTTCGGTGTGATGATCGCTCCATTGCCCAATCAGTTCAGTGATTGAGGCGAACCTCGCACAGTCCCACTGCGGCGCCCAGTCCCGCAGGGGGAGGGCTCGGCCTTGGTATACGAGCCAAACCTCAGCCGCCCCTTCCATCCGTCCCGCTTGGGCGAGCACGATTCCTGCGGGGGCAAATTCAGGTTCTTGATGATCTTCGTCGAACATAATGCTAACGATAGCACAGCGATTGCGGCGGGTCACTACCTATTTTTATGACTACCGCCTGATGGAGCAGTACAACGCGGCAGCATTGACAGGAAAACAGCCGTGGGCGATAGTGCTAACGATGGCATAATCTGACGAGAGGATCCACAATGAGCGTTCGCAGGGTAGTAACGGGTACCGACTCCGCAGGAAAGTCGGTGTTGGTCTCGGACGGAGTGGTGCCCCACAGCCACGACTTCGAGAGCATGCCGGGGCAATCGCAGATCAGGGTCTGGTTCACCGCTGGAACGCCTACAAGCCAGACTCCTGAAGCCGAGCCGACCAACAACCATGGTCCTGTGGTCCCCGGCCCGGGCGGTGCAAGCTTCCTGATCGTGCGTTACGCGCCCGATTCCGTGGTGATGAGTCCGGACTTTGACCCGCTGGCAGCAGGGCAGGAACTGGAGGCCTACGCTCCGGATCTTGCTGAACTATTCGAGCCCAACGGCATGCACAAAACGCCCAGCATCGACTATGGAGTTGTGTTGGAGGGAGAGGTGTGGCTCGAACTGGACGACGGAGTCCAGGTTCAGCTCACGCCGGGCGACACCATCGTCCAGGTTGCGGCGCGGCATGCGTGGCGTAACAAGACGAAAGCGCCGGCGACGGTGGCTTTCGTGCTCACCGGCGTCGACGCTTGAGTGCTGTTGGGTTAATCCGTAAGCGGTGCCGGTCGCTCCTGGGAATGACCGGCACCGCTTACGTGCTAGGGGAGAACGATGTAGTTGCTGAAGCCGCCACGAGGGTCTTTCAGCCGACCGGAGATTGCGGTGTTGACTTCCGACAACGGAAACGCCTCAGTCTCCAGATAGGACAGATCCAACGTTCCCGTTTCGATCATGTCCGCCATTTCTTGGCCCTGCGCTGCGGTAAACCAATTGGAGCCGATGATTTGAACCTGCTCGTCCATGAGCCATTTCATGTCCACAGGAACCTCTTCGGAGACCCCGCCGACGTTCACGACGCGACCGCCCCGCCTGACTCCCTTCATGGAGTCGACCATGGCCGCAGCATCGGCCCGGGCACCGAGTGCGCTGATGACGAAGTGTGCGCCGTCCCCGCGGGTACGTTCCTTGGCCCATTCTCCACTCGACTTCTCGCCAAGCGTCAGCACTTCGATTCTGCGCGGTGCGAGTGCCTTCACCCTCTCGAGCAACTGTTGATTTCGTCCGGTGCCCAGAATCTTGGCCACGCCCATGCTGAGGCAGAGCACAGTGGCAGCTACACCCAGTGTCCCGGTTATACCGTCGATCAAGGCAACGGTTCCTGGCCCCGCGTCAGCCAGACGTAGCGCTCCGTATGCTGTGCCGATATAGCCAAAGCGGGCTGCCAATTCGAAGGGTAGATTGTCCGGGATCCTGACCAGGGCCTGTTGGGGTGCAGTCATGAATTCACTGAAGCCGCCATACGGATACTGGTCGAAAATCCGCTGGCCGTCGCGGGAAGTGCTGAAGTAGCCGTTGAGTGTGTAGTAGCGGCAGCGGCTGGGGGTGCCCGCTGAACAGGCATAACAGCTGCCGCATGAGCGCAAAGGGCTCACATAGACCCGATCACCAGGCTTGACGTTGATGACCGATTCTCCGACCTCCTCCACTACGCCAGTGGGGTCGAGCCCGAATATCGCGGGGAAGGCCGGGATGGGTTGATGTGGGAACCACGTTGGCCAGCTGTTAATGACGTTCGCCATGTTCGGGACGATGCCGACAGCTTTGACACGGACAAGAACGTCTGTGGGCCGGGGTTTTGGTACTTCTATGGTGTCGATCGACATGGGTTCGCCGATCTTGTGCAGTCGTGCGGCGCGCATCATCGTCATTGACGGGGCTCCTTGAATAGAGGGGTTGGTTGGGGTGGGGCCGGACGCTACTTGCGGTAGCTGTCTTCCAGGTCAATGTGGAGCAGTCCCATGATGCGAACTCCGGAGTTGTACCAGGCAATGGTCAGTGTTAGCTCCACCATCTGCTGGTCGTCCAGATGCGCAGCGGCAGCATCCCACGTAGCGCTCGATACGTGCACATGCGTCGTGGACTCCCTTGCAAGGGCGATGACGGCAAGCTCTGCCTCGTTGAAGAGCCCGGAATCCTCCGCGGAGGCAACGGCCCCCAGTTGTTCTTCTGTGATCCCGGCTTTGCGCCCGTGCGACTGGTGGTGGGCGATTTCATACTCGGAACCGGTGGCGTGGCCGACGGACAGTATCGCCAGCTCACGCAGTTTCGGACTTAGCTTGGAACCGTCACGCAAGGCGTTGGCGTAGGAAAGGAAGGCATCTAGAAGGACAGGCGCATTCGCCAGCGTGCGGAAAATGTTGGCCGTAGGTACTTTGCGCTCGGCTTCGAGGCGGTCCCATAGTGACTGATGATCAGCCGACGCGGCATGGTCACGGGAGAGGGAAGGAACTCGGGACATGATGTATTGGACTCCAGTTCGGGTTGGGATCAGCGAGGCTGTGGGCTGGACAGGAACTTCTCCAGCGTCATGGGGGATGGGGGAGTGGCAGGAGACATCAAGGGGACGTCAACGAAAGCAGAGGCCTCGAAGTACCACTTTTCCAAGGCCGGTAGTCCCCATCGGGCGTTCGTGCTGACCGACGTGGCATCCCACCGCACAGGTTCAGTCTCGATGTCGATAGTCTGGTAGTGGCTGTTGAAGACTTCGACGCGGTGGCCGTCCGGGTCGCGAAGGTAGCTAAACAGCATGCCGCCGGGTCCATGTCGTCCCGGGCCGCGTTCCACCCCGTCGCCGTAACCCAGGATTCCAGCGAAGTCGCAGGCCGTGAAGATATCGTGGCTTTCGGAAACGGTGTAAGCGAAATGGTGAAGGCTGGGACCGTCGCCGGGCACCATGGCCAGATCCAGGCAGGTGCCCTTTCGGTACATGAAGGCACCGATCAGCTCGTCGCCATGCTCCAAGTACTCCGAGTTGCGGAACCCCAGTCCGCTGTAGAAAGCGCATAGTTCATAGACGTCCGGGACGAGCAATTGAAAGTGGTCCAGCCGCTGGGCGTGGGCACCCTGGTATTGCTCGAAATTGATGTGCAGGCGCGGCCGGGTGGACATTGTTGCGCACAACTCCAATGGCGTGCCAATAGGGTCCGAAACGTGGAGTGTGCGGCCTTGGTGCGGCATCTCCACCCACTCGGCGGGGAGGCCGCGGTCACGAAAATAGCGGTAGGCCTCGTCAAGGTCCTCGTCGAAAAAGACTCGGAATCCAATCCTGCGGGCGGTGCCGCCGTCGGAGCTTTTCTCCAATACGAGGCTGTGGTGACAAGCCTCCGCCAGGCCGCGGAGGTAAACTGTCGATTCGTCCTCGTCACTTACCACCAAGCCCAGGACCGTGGTGTAGAACTTACGGCTCTCGGCCAGGTCGGCGACATTAAGTCGTAGATGGCTGGTTCGGCTGATGTTGAACGGCGGGCGCAAGTCGACCGGTGGCAGCATGATGTTTTCTCCAATTGGTGCTAGGGGCAGCACCCTTTAATCTTCGTGCGCAGAAGGTGCGCATCTCTTGTAGTGGTCACGATGTCAGGCGGAGCGCTTGCGCGATTCCGCCCGCGGCGCGGCGGTGCTTCCGCGGGGTACGAGCCAGCCCGCCGAGACGGACTCATAGGGATCGTTGCCGGCTGGCGGGTTGTTGAGCCTGCGGATGAACCAAAGTCCGCAGGAGGTAGCCACGTCTCCGATAGGGAGACTGATGGTGGTGAGGCCAGGCCCCCACCAGGAGAAGCCACTTTGATCGCCGAACCCGACGACCGAAAGCTCGCTGGGCACCTCGATTCCTATCTCCAGGGCCGCGTCCAGCAGCCCAACGGTGTGTTGCACGGAGCCCAGTACGACGGCGGTTGGCGGGGTCGGCTGGTTCAGCAGCCGGCGGATCGCTTCCTTGGCATGCTCCGGTGAGGCAGGCGGCCCGAGTTCGATCAGATCAGAGGCTGGCGGGATGCCATCGGCGAGTAGTGCCTGGGTATAGCCCTCCAGCCGTTCCCGGCCCGTGGGCAGGTCCTCGGATGCGCCGATATATGCAATCCGCGTGTGCCCGAGTTCCAGTAAGTGCGCCGTGGCATCCTGTAACGCCCGCTGGTCGTCGAGGCCGAACCATTGACCGCCCAGGGATGCATGCCGGCGCAGCAACTGGACGTGCGGCATGCCCCGTAGCAGGTTGACCGAGTCCCCGTGGGGGTTGGGTGTCGGTGCAATCACCACTCCTGCTGCGTGACTGGCGGACAACTCACGGAGGTGCCGCCGCTCGATCAGGCGATCATCGAACGTCTCCGCGAGCATCAGCTGATACTCCTCCCCGGCCATGATCGCGGACAATTCGTGGGCGATGGTCGAGTAGAAGCTGTTGCGGACATCCGGGATGACAAGCCCGACGACGTTGCTTGAGGCGCCACGCATCATCCTGGCCGCCCGGTTACCGACGTAGCCAAGCTCCGAAGCGGCCTGGCGGACACGCACCTTGGTCTGCTCGCTGATGCGGGCGTCGTCGGCCAGTGCGCGGCCGACCGTAGAGACGGATAGTTGCAAATGCGCAGCGATATCCTTGGTCGTAACCATCGTTCCTCCTGGGCAAATCTCTTCGTGGGTCATTGCTTTCGGTGGTTTGACTTGTAGCCCAAACCCCCTGGCTTGATGCTAACGATAGCACGGCTGACTGCGACGTCAAGGGGAATCCATTGGATCGAAGAAATGTTAGCCCCTTGTCGTTGGCTCCCAATGCGAGTGTAATCATTGGATTCTTGCTGGTTTCAAAACTTCTTGATGGTGATTTTCGTAGCCGCTCTTGACTCGATGCCGCTCGGTGCTATCGTTAGCACTACATCGAATCGCAGAATGTTCCCACCGTCTTTCTGCGCAGCCAGCCCCTTCCTGCGTTACAGGTTGGCCCTCTTCAAGCATTCCGAACTGGCCCTTGCAGCCAGGCACTCCGCTGATGCAAGCCACCTACAACGCAAGCCACATACAACGCCAGCCCTCTACAAGGAGACAATGATGTCCCATCCAAATACTTCCAGTTCCGGGAGCGCCCCTGGCACGGCGGCTTCCAGCGTTAAGCACGCAGTCCCCACCTACCCTGAGCCGATGGACGCTATCTCCATGGATGCCATCCCGGCCAGTCCGGCCCCATCCAGGGTCAAGAACAACCCCGAGGGCATGGCAACGAACCTCATTGCTGCCGTGTCGCTGGGGGTCTTGGCCATCACTTTCATGCTCAACGCCATGGACCGGCAGGTCTTCGCGCCCCTCATGACCACGATCGCAAAAGAGTACGGCTTCAACCTCCAGACAGGTGGACTTCTGGCCACGGTATTTACCCTGGGTATGGCTGTCGCCGGAATTCCCGCAGGTTTCCTCGTGGAGCGGTTCTCGCGTAAAGCCGTCCTGCTGGTCAGCATCGCGATTTACTCACTAGGTACCTTGGCTACCCCGCTCGCAACATCGTGGGGAGACATGGCCGTGTACCGGATCATCTCCGGGCTCGGCGAGGGGATGCAAGCCGCAGCCCTGTTCGCAGCTGTTGGCGCGTTCTTCCACCACCGTCGTGGCCTTGCCCTCGGGATTCTGGGCTTCGCATTTGGCTTGGGCGCAACCTTCGGGCCCGGACTCGGCATTATGTTCGCTGGCCAATTTGGAACGTGGCGGGCCCCGTTCACCATCTTCGGACTTCTTGGCCTGGTTCTGGCAGTGACAGCGATGTTCACCGTCAGCCGCAAATTCACTGAGCAAGCTATCAGCACCACCGGCGTGGAGGGTTCCTACGATTACATGCCGGCCAAGGCCTACAACCGTAACTCACTCGCTATCGCTGCAGCTTCCGGATGCGGGGCCCTCGCCTTATATGGATTCCTGGGTCTGTACCCCACGTTCCTGACCACCCAGTTGGGCGTATCCACCGGGGAATCAGCGCTGGCGCTGAGCTTTGTCGGTGTGGGTGGTCTGGCGGGCCTGCTCGGTGGTTGGATCGGTGACCGGATCAACCAGAGAATCCTGTTGATCGTATCCCTGGCCGTGATGGCTGTTCTCGGCGTGCTCATCTACGTAGTGCAGGCAACCTTCGCGTGGCAGTGCGTCTTCGCTTGCCTCATGGGCGTGTTCGGGACCGGAGTCTTCTTCCCCAACACCAACAGCGTGATCCAAAGGGCAGTCCGTCCCCACCAAGTGGGGCGAGCCGCCGGGCTGTTCGTCACCTGCTACTACGGCTCCGCAGCTTTTTCCGGCCTGCTGTTCGCAGCGCTGGTGCCTCAATTCGGTTGGCAGGGAGCAGGGCTGCTGCAAGTCACCGTACTACCGCTGGCTGCGGCCGCCATCATGCTGATCGTTCAGACATCGCTGTTCAATAACGCCGCGCGCGGCCGCCCATTGATCCCTGTGATTCGACCGAAAGGAGAACCACATGACTGACGCCGATTTCAAGGAGCAGCCAATTGGCGCACTGACCGGGATACTCGTTGCCGATTTCAGCCGGGTGCTGGCAGCACCCTACGCAACAATGTTGTTCGGTGACCTTGGCGCCGATGTCATCAAAATTGAAAGGCCCGGCCTAGGTGATGACACCCGGCAATGGGGCCCGCCGTTTACCGACGATCATGAAGCTACATACTTCTTATCAGTGAACCGCAACAAGCGATCATTCACCGCTGACATGGCCAACCCTGCCGACCATCGAGACCTGGTGGAGCTTATCCGGCGCGCGGACGTGCTGATCGAAAACTTCCGTCCAGGCACCATGGCCCGGCACGGCTTGTCCTATGACCAGGTCGCAGAGATTAACCCACAGCTGGTGTATTGCTCCATCACGGGGTTTGGTTCGAGTGATGACGCAGCAGCCCTGCCAGGCTACGACCTCCTGGTGCAGGCCGTTGGAGGACTAATGAGCGTGACCGGTCCTGGGCCGGGCGAACCTGTAAAAGCAGGGGTCGCCTTGGTAGATGTGCTGACCGGGCTGCATGCGGCGATTGGCGTGCTGGCCGCCCTCAGGGCTCGAGAGTCCACAGGCCGGGGCCAACTCGTCGAAGTGAACCTACTGAGTACATTGCTGTCCAGTATGGTCAACCAGAGCGTTGGCTATACCGCCGGCGGCTTCGTTCCGGGCATCATTGGTAACCGGCACCCTTCGATCGCGCCCTACCAGCTGTTCCCGGCGTCAGACAGGCAAATCGTCATCGCCGTAGGCAACGACCGGCAGTTCGCCCAATTATGTTCTGCACTTGGAATCCCTGATATCGCCGAAGAACCCCGTTTCGCTACCAATCCGTCGCGCGTGGCCCACATCGAAGAACTCGATCGGGCGATAAGTGCGCAAACCCTGGGTCAAAGCGCAGAGCACTGGTACCGCGAGCTGTCGGCTTGCGGGGTCCCCTGCGGTCCCGTCAATGACATTGCTGGCGCCTTCGCGATGGCAGGCCGACTCGGACTGAACGCCCGCGTCGACGTCGGGGAAGGGACCGACACCGTCAGCCTGCCGGCCAATCCGATCAGCCTGTCAGAGACGCCCGTCTCTTACCACCGCCGGCCGCCACGGCTCGGCCAGGACGCTGAGGAAGTGTCCGCCTGGCTTCACGGACCCACAACAACGAAGCTACCGCAACATCTGGACCAACAGAGCAAAAGCCAGCATCAACCAATGGGAGCACACACGTGACCGACCTTGCCACCGACTACCTCGACATCGACTCCCTGCTTACGGAGCAGGAGCTTGACCTGCGCACCCAGGTCCGCCGGTTCGTCGATGACCGGATCCGTCCCAACATCAATTCCTGGTACGAGGACGCTGTATTCCCACAGGACCTTGTCAAGGAAATGGGGAGCCTGGGCCTCCTGGGAATGCACCTGAGCGGCTACGACTGTGGCGGCCGCAGCGCGGTCGAATATGGGATCGCCGCAATGGAACTTGAAGCCGGTGACTCCGGCATCCGGACTTTTGTGTCAGTGCAAGGCTCTCTCGCCATGAGCGCGATCTCCAAGTTCGGCTCGGAGCAGCACAAGCAACAATGGCTGCCGGGCATGGCGGCCGGGGAACTAATCGGTTGTTTTGGCCTCACCGAGCCCACTGCCGGCAGTGACCCCGCGGGGATGGTCACCCGGGCCGTTCGAGGAAAATTGGGCTGGGTCCTCAACGGAGCGAAACGCTGGATAGGCCTCGCATCCATCGCCGACGTCGCGATCATTTGGGCGAAGACCGACGACGGCATCCGCGGCTTCGTCGTCCCCACCGACACGCCGGGCTTCTCCGCCGTTCCGATATCCCAGAAGATGTCCATGCGGGCGTCGATCCAGTGCGACATCACCCTTGAGAACGTTCAACTGCCAGAAAGTGCCGTACTACCGGGCGTGGTCGGCCTCCGTGGTCCGTTCTCCTGCCTCAACGAGGCGAGGTACGGCATCATGTGGGGCGCGATGGGTGCGGCCCGGGACGCCTACCAGAGTGTTCTGGCATACGCGCAGGAGCGCACACAATTCGGCAAACCGATCGCCTCGTTTCAACTCACCCAGCAAAAGCTCGTTGACATGGTCCTGGAAATCCAGAAGGGAACGCTCGTTGCCCTTCAGACAGGGCGGCTCAAGGACGCTGGACGCTTGCGCCCCGAGCAGATTTCCTTCGGCAAACTCAACAACGTCCGCCAAGCGATCGAGATCTGCCGTTCTGCCCGCACCATCCTTGGCGGAAACGGGATCACGCTTGAGCATTCACCGCTGCGCCATGCCAACAATCTGGAGAGCGTGCGCACCTATGAGGGCACAGACGAGGTTCACACGCTGATCATGGGCCGTGCGATCACTGGCATCCCGAGCTTTTCGTAGCCATGGAAACAGCTACCCGCATCGAGGTACCTCAAGAGTCCGGGAAGTCAGTCACTACGACTTCCACCACCTACATTGACCATGCTGGATTCCGCTTTGCACTTCTGACTTTGACGAACTCCGGGCATCGCCCTGTGACCATGGGGCCGACATCGTTGGCCGGGTTCGAGGCCGCGTTGAACTCCTTGGACCTCTCCAGGGTTGACGCAGTTGCTGTCACCGGTCAAGGCCCGGTGTTTTGTGCCGGAGCAGACCTGAAAGTGATGACAGCACTCACCACCCTGGAACAGGCCGAGGATGTGGCGCGCCAAGGCCTAACAGCGTTGGGCCGCCTGGCCGCGCTATCTGTTCCAACGTTCGCCTTCATCAATGGCGTCGCGTTGGGCGGCGGGCTGGAACTGGCCCTGCACGCCGACTACCGCACTGTCGCCCACTCTGCACGGGCACTGGGTTTTCCGGAAGTCCGGCTCGGCCTGATTCCGGGCTGGGGCGGTATTCGGCGCACAGTGGAACTCCTTGGCCCGGACCTCACGGCACGTCTGGTGGTCACAGACTCGCTCGCGGGCAGGACGCTCTCTTCGCAGGCGGCGGCCAACATTGGCTTGGTCGATCGCATGCTCCCGGGGGACGGGTTCCTGCAAGCCTCGCTGGACTTCGCGGTCGGCATCCTCTCCGGAAAGGACTCAGCCACAGCGCACATGGGCCCAGACAAGGAACGGAAGCCTTTTGGCGCCGTCGCCCCTTTCACGGCCCTGGACGCGATGCGCAAGAAGCTGGACGCGCGTCTCCATGGCGCTGCCCCCGCACCCTATCGTGCCTTGGAGCTGATCTCCGCGGCAGCCCGAACGCCGCGCGGCACCACGGGATCAGCGGCAGAGATTCGTGCGTTCGGCGAACTGCTGCTCTCCGATGAGGCCCGAGCGAGCATTTATGCATTCCATGTCACACAGTCCATGGTGAAGAAGCCCACGGGCAGGCCAGCTGTTGAGCCCCTCCCGGTTCGATCCGTGGGCGTTATCGGAGCTGGGCTGATGGCCAGCCAGCTCGCGCTGATCTTCGCGCAAAAGTTGCGCGTCCCGGTGCGAATCACGGATCTGTCCCAGGAACGCGTCGATTCCGCGTTGGGCCGGATCGGTGTCCAGTTGGACAAACAGGTTTCCGCCAGCCGCCTCGCGGTTGAAGACTCCGACGACATTCTCGCCCTAATCACCGGCGGGACGGACAAGGCGGTATTGGCGGACTGCGATGTGGTCATTGAGGCAGTCTTCGAAGAACTTGATCTCAAGCGCGCTGTGTTTGCAGAAGTCGAACCGCTCATCCGGCCAGACGCGCTGCTGTTGACCAACACGTCCTCCCTGTCGGTCGAGGCCATGGGCGCCACTCTGAACCACCCCGAGCGACTCATTGGCTTCCATTTCTTCAATCCAGTGGCCGTGCTGCCGCTCGTGGAAATCGTCGCGACACAACACACAGACGACGAGTCGCTGGCCACGGCATTTGACCTGGCGGGACGACTTCAGAAAACAGCCGTGCTCGTCAAGGACACTCCCGGATTCGTGGTGAACCGCTTGCTGACGCGGCTCATTGACCAAGTGCTGTCACTGATTGACGACGGTGGCGACCCCGGTATTGTGGACCGCGCCTTGGAACCACTTGGACTGCCCATGACTCCGCTGCAACTTCTCCAGTACATCGGCCCGGGCGTGCAGCTCCACATTTGCGAGACCCTGAACCGGGCGTATCCGGAACGCTTTGGCGTGAGCCGCAGCCTGACCGCTGTGGTGGCGGCGGGGCTCCCGGGCTACCTTGACAACGACGGCGGACTCTCGCCTGCCGCCGCCGCCCTCCTGCCGCCGGCCCACCCGACGGATTCCGGGGTGGTCCGCACGACCGTGCTGGCGGCGCTGGCCCAGGAAGTGACGGCGATGCTCGAAGAGTCAATCGTTGCCGGAGCCGAACAGATCGATCTTTGCATGGTCCTCGGCGCCAACTATCCCTTTCACACCGGCGGCCTGACACCCCTTCTGGATCGGGAGGCTGGCAGTACCTTCCATCCCGGGATGCGCGTCCCCGTTTCCGCCCTTAGCTAGGCCGTCCTGATCAACATCCGGGCCGCCATACGTGCGTCCCGGTCCTTCCGTCCTGCCGTCCCCGTCCGAGGAGAAGAAAATGAACCCCCAACTAGATGTCGTCATCGTCGGGGCCGCCCGTACGCCGCAAGGGCGGCTGATGGGTCAGCTTGCCCCGCTGTCCGCAACCGAACTCGGTGGTGCCGCAGTCGGTGCTTCCGTCGAAAGGGCCAACGTGCACCCTAAGGATGTCGACGCCGTCATCATGGGACACGTGCTCCAGGCCGGAGCAGGACAGAATCCTGCCCGCCAGGCAGCCGTCGCCGGCGGTATTCCGCTGAGCGCGCACGCCGTCACCGTCAACAAAGTGTGCCTCTCCGGGCTGAGCGCAATCATTGAGGCGAGCCGGCTGTTACGTCTCGGTGAAGCCGCGGTCGTGGTTGCCGGCGGACAGGAATCCATGAGTAATGCCCCGCATCTGCTGCCAGGGTCCCGCGCCGGGCATCTCTACGGAAACACCACGTTGATCGACTCAGCTGCCCACGACGGACTCACCGATGCCTTCGACCACGAGGCCATGGGCCTGGCCACGGATAGCGCCAATGACGCCCTTGGGATTCCCCGCGCCGATCAGGACAGGGTGGCAGCTGACTCTCACCGACGGGCAGCGGCCGCCCAGACGGCGGGGGTATTCGACCAGGAAATCTCTCCGGTCAAAGTGCCCCGGCGGCGCGGAGAGTCCGAGCTGGTAGACACAGACGAAGGTGTGCGTCCGGGCAGCAACACAGAGTCGCTGGGCAAGCTGAGGCCTGCGTTCTCCCCGAAGGGCACCATTACCGCCGGCAATGCCTCCCCGCTCAATGACGGCGCTGCCGCCGTCGTCCTCACAACGCGCAGCTATGCAGAAGCCCACCGTCTCAAAATCATGGCAGTGCTGGGCGCCCCGGGACAGACAGCTGGCCCCGATACCTCGCTGCCTGACAAGCCCGCCCGTGCCATCGCAACAGCGCTTGAGAGGCAAGGGTGGAGTACGGACGAGCTGGACTTCGTGGAGATCAACGAGGCGTTTGCCTCGGTAGCCCTGCATGCGGCGGCGGAGCTGAGGATCGGCATGGACAGGGTCAACATCAACGGGGGAGCGATCGCCTTGGGCCATCCCATTGGTGCCTCCGGCGCGCGGGTGGTGGTCTCCGCAGCGTACGAGCTGCAACGTCGCGGCACCGGCAAAGCGGCAGTGGCGCTGTGCGGCGGCGGAGGCCAGGGCGAGGCGCTCCTTCTGTGGAGGTGATCAAGTAGTCACGGCCTCAACGTGGCCTCAAAGAGCCACGCCAACAACCAAGTCCTTATCGAGAAGCATTGCCGACGCAGATGACATCGGAAACTGACGCCCGAGCCGAGAGTGGTGTCCCACCAGAAGCGTCTCGATTCCAAGGTAATGGCACCCTGCCAACTTTCTGCATAACTTCTGTACGCATCTTCAAGCAGGCAGTTAGTCTTGGCTTCAACAAGATGCTGGGGGAGCAAATGATGAAACCAATCATGGTTGACGGCGGCAAAAGCACCGTGGAATTGGCTGCCGAAGGAGTTCTCCGGATTGTGTGGAAGTCAGGGACTGTTCTGGAGGCTCCCGATGTACAAGGGGCGATGGCGAAGGTAAATGAGCTTGCAGGCGGTGTGGAATACCCGATGTTGATCGACATAGCGAACACCCAAGCGGTGACCCGCCAAGCCAGGTCCGTTTTCAGCGTGAAATGTGCCGCTTCGCGGATTGCGCTGCTTGGTTCAAGTCCACTCGATCGTGTCATTGCCAACTTTGCTATGGCACGGCGCACACTCCCGTGTCCCACTCGGTACTTCACTTCCCGCGACGAGGCCATGGCCTGGCTTCTCGGTACTCGGCTTTCCTGATCCGTAGGGCGGCATGCGGCTTTAAAGCCCGGCGTCCTGGACGCTCAGCCATTCCAGCTCGACGTGAACCGGGCACTCGCCGATCTCGAGTCGTACTCCCGTCACTGGCTTGCCGTCAATACGGATCGACGCCGGACGGGGGAGCCGCACCAGCGTCCCCGCCGATGGTGCCAGCCATTCGGCTCCAGGAAGTCGATGCACCGTGAAGGAGGCACCTTGTGTGTCCCAACTAAGATGATCGACGGCGAGCCCTCCGCGTGCGCGAAGTCCCGTCACGGACCCGCGCGGCCATGCGGTGGGTACCGCGGGCAGCACTGACAGCGACTCGGTGGTGGACCCAAGCAACATCGCAGCAACGAGTGCGGGAAGACCTCCGCTTGCGTCCAAGTTGAAGATCCTGCCCGCATCGTGCGTCGTTGTCAGCGTCGGGCTCCAGTGGTCAATCGCAAGCCAGTTGACGCAGGTCTCTGCCGCCGCCGCATCCCCGAGCGCTGCAGCAGCCAGCCCGACCTGGACCAAGCCGAACGCCATCTCCATGCGTCCAGGGGGCGCGGTGGGCGCCTCAGCACGCCACGCTATCTTGTTCCTCACGGTTTCAGAGGCGGCTGCACGCAATCGTGCCGCCTCCTCACCGTCGCCGTCGAAGGCCGGATCGATCTCGTACCACAGCGGGTAGAGCTGGGAGGCGTGACGGTGCGCGATGTTCTCGTTCCACTGTGGGTAGAGCCATTCGGCGAGTGTGCCGTCACCTGCCACGCGATAGGCCGGCAGTTGGCGCAGGACACGAGACCATCGTGCATCCAGCGAGTCGTCGTCGCGGGCTCGGCCAAGCAGCTTGGTCGCCCGGGCAGCATCGCGCAGAATGGCGACGTCGATCGTCGCGTCCGTCGCGAGGGGGACTCGCGCTTTTCCGGGCGTGTTCTCGGGTGAATAAGAAGGGACAATCCTGCGCACGCCGTCGACTTCAGGAAATGCGGTTTCGGCGAAACGGAGAACCCCTTCGGCCAGTTCCCACACTCTGTCGTCCACGATGGATCGATCGCCGGTAGTGGCGAGGGCGTCGGCCACGATTCGCAGAACCCAGCCGCCACACCCGGTCCAGAACAGGTGGGGGTATTGCTCGGCGAAATGGTCCGCGCGGCCGTGTGTCGACATCCGCGAGGGTAACAACATTCCCTCGGCACCGAAGACCAATCGTGCGTTATCGCGGTAATCGTCCAGGTGGGGGAGTACGAGGTTGAGGAGCGACAGGGCAAGCTCCGGGGTGCCAGTTGTAGTCATACCGGCCATGGCGCCGTTCTGTACGTTGCCGTTCAGTGTGTAGTCGGCTGACCAGGCAGGGCGCCAGGTTCCCTGCCAGACGCCCTGGAGGGTTGGTGGCAGTTCGCCTGTGGAGGCGATGATGTTCGCCCGTCCGCTCAAATACGCGGCCTCGACCACCCGGCGTCGCGCACTTTCGTCACCGGCCCGGGCCGTTGCCCAAAGTTCCTCGGTTCGTGTCTCGGACGAGCCGCTTTGCAGATCGAGCATTGACGCGCCGGTAAGGGGGTAAAGCGCTTCCCGCTGCTCGTTGCGGACGTCGTCCCACGACGTCGGCATGTCACCGGCCGCTTCAGCGCTTAGGTCGTCGGACGCCAGCGTGATGTCGACGCGGATCACCCGCGGGACCTCGGGCCCTGTCGGTACGCCTGAGTGTGCAAGACCTCCATCGACCCGCCACGTCGTCTCCGTCACGGCAGTAACGGCAGCACGAATGGCGGTGGGTCCGTCGCCTGCATCAGCAAAGAGCAAGCCTCGGGCCCCACCTTCGAAACTCGCGTTGACCACGGCGGAAGCGTCGGGCACACCGGTGTCAAAGGACGTTGGTGCGCCGGCACCCAGACCTAGCTCGAGAATGCTGGTGCTTTCACAGTCAGCCTCGAGCGCAAGCAGGACAGACTCGCTACCGTACGGGGCGATGAGCCGGAGCGCGTGCCGTCCAAGATCGAGATCGGTCCACTCGATCGCAACCTCGCCAAGAAGCGGATCGATGGTCCGCTGCGACTCAGATACGCCGCCGGGGGTACGGATGGTCAGTGTCGCGCAAAGCCCGAGTGGGTCGGTCCAGATCAGGTCGTCCCCATAGGCGCTGGCGCGGACGCCATGGCTGAGCGCGGCGCTTGCGGTGTCCGCATCACCCGAGAGCAGGGCGTCCCGTAGCCGCCTCCGCACAGGAGCGAGGTCGGGTGCGTCAGGCCGCGGATTCACGGGGAGGAAGTAGTTCTCGTGCGCGAAGGAAATGGTGATGGCGTCGGCCGGACCGTACGCGACCGCGCCGACCCGGCCACTCCCGACAATAAGCCCCTCCTCCCAAGTGCCGGCGTTCGTTGCCGTCACAAAGACCGGCCCTTGCCGTCCGGGGGCGGCGGGTGGAAGGCCGTTCATCATGCTGACTCTCGCTGGACGAGGGAAGTGCTCAGAATCGGCCTCCGTTCGACGTCGCGCCCACGCAGGACCGCGAGTAGGGTCTCTGCGGCGACGCGGCCCATATCCTCCAACGGCTGTCTAACTGTCGTGAGTGTTGGATCCATGGTGGTCGCGATGGAGACGTCGTCGAAACCGATCACGGCGACGTCGGACGGGACTTGTCGACCTGCTGCCTGGAGTACCCGGATCGCCCCGCTCGCCATCAGGTCGGAGGACGCGAAGACGCCGTCGAGGTCTGGGTATCGCTTGAGGAGCCGTGCCATAGCGGCTGAACCGCTCACAAGTGTGAACTCGCCGTGCACGATCGGACTGTCGTCGATGCCGAGCCGCGCCAGCTCGTCGCGCCAGCCCCTGATACGCTCGCGGGCTGGCTCCATATCGTTGGGGCCCGCAATGATGCCCAGCCGTCGTCGTCCGGCGTCCGCGAGCGCCCGGGCGGCCAGCCTTCCGCCCCCGTAGTTGTCGGAGTCGATGACGATCGCGTCGGGAGCAAGCGCGATGCGGGGTTGCCCAACCCACGCGATCGGAACGGGGGAGTCGATGAGCGCCTGCGCCAGATGCGTGATCTCGTGCTGAAGGATGACGATGGCACCGTCTATTGCCCCCGAGCGCAGAAACCGTGGGATACGGTCGCCATCGTCGTGGTCGGCCGGGACCAGAATTGGTTGAACCTCGCCAGCGTAAAGTCCCTTCGCAGCGCCCTTGAGCACTGAGGTAAAGAACGTGCCCGTCAGGCTGTCCAGCTCGTTGAAGGCGATGATGAGTGCGATCGCTCCCGCGCGTCCTCCGCGCAGCATGCGAGCTGCGCTGTTGGCCTCATAGCCCAGCTCCTTGGCGGCCTGCTCAACAGCCGCAGCCATCGTGACGTCGACGTTCGTCTCGCCGGCAAGTACCCGCGCAGCCGTGGCTCGGGACACGCCTGCGATTTTGGCAACGTCTACCAGCGTGGGTCTTGGCATTGTGCATCCTTTTTAAGGTTGTCGACGATGGGCCTTGGTTCGTGGCTGCAGGCCAGGCTCCAGACTTCGATCTCAAGGCTCCCATGGAATCCAGAAACCCGTCAGCTGAACGCGCCCCGTTGGCGAAACTTGATTATCGAACAGTATAGAGATCGATACCTCGATATTTATCTGTTCTCGCAGATTGCTATTGCGTGGTCCTGACTCGAAGGCTACGGTTTAGCCAGAGATCGTTCTCTCAGCCCAGATCGAACGCTCTGAGATCACTTCCAAGGCCCCAACGAAGAGGAATTGTCGTGAAAAGAAGCTTGACGGCGATAGCCGCCACTGCAGCAGTACTTGCCCTCGCTCTCACCGGATGCTCCTCCGGTGGCGGCGGAAAACCAGCCGACCCGAATGCGGAGGTCTCCTTCTGGTCCTTCACCGGGATCAATGCGAAGGACAGCGTCAATGAGTACGCCAAGAAGGTGCCCGACGCGAAGGTCAAGCTGACTGAGGTCGGAAGCACCACCGAGACCGCAACTGCTCTCATAGCCGCATTGGCGGGGGGCAAGGTTCCCGATCTCGTTATGATCCAGAATGACGACTTGCCCAAGTTCGTAGAGAACAGCTCCAACTTCGTGGACCTGCGCAGCCTGGGCGGCGACAACATCGCCCACGACTACCTAGGCTGGGCTGCAGGTGCTGCGACCGCGCCGGACGGCTCAGTGATAGGCATTCCGACGGATGTCGGAGGACTGGGCTTCGCCTACCGTGCGGATCTCTTCGAGCAGGCCGGCCTGCCGACGAAGCCCGAAGAAGTCGCTGCCATGTGGAAGGACTGGCCCTCGTTCATCGAAATGGGGCGGAAGTACACGGCCGCCACCGGCAAGCCCTTCGTTGACAACATTGAGACCAGCGTCTTCTTCTCGACCGTTAACCAGGTCAGCGAGAAGTACTATTCGGACGAGGGCAAGCTCGTCTACGACACGAACCCCCAGGTGAAAGAAGCATTCGACGTCGCCGTTAAAACCCATGACGCCGGCATCAGCGCCGGTATTGCGGCGTGGTCCTCAGGCTGGGCTCCAGGCCGCGCGAACGGTGCCTTTGCCGTCACCATCGCTCCCTCTTGGATCCTCAAAGGCATCAAGACCGACGCCCCGGACACCGCAGGCAAGTGGCGCATCGCCAGCGTCCCCGGCGTCGGGGGTAACTGGGGAGGCAGCGTTATTGCCATCCCGGCCCGGGCGGAGCACCCTGAGGCGGCCTGGCAGTACATCAAGACGATGATGTCGGCTGAGGGTCAAACGGACCACTTCGTGCAGTCAGGCACCTTCCCGGCGGCGACCTCCGCGGTTACAAGCCAGTCAGTCCTTGACTACACCGACCCGTTCTTCGGAGACTCGAAGATCGGCAAGGTTATGGCCACCTCCGTTCAGCAATTCCCGTCGTTCTACAACGGCCCCGACACGACCCCCATCAACGGTGCGCTCCTGAACACCCTTGTCCAGTTGGAAGCCGGCGGTGTCACCTCCGATAAAGCCTGGACGACCGCCCTGCAGACGGCCAAGCAGGCTATCGGCGGCTGATCGTCCCACCCACCCGAGTGGCCCTGCGTAAACAGGGCCGGGCCACTCCTTGACGGAGGTACACCTATGTCATCGGCGACAGCCACTCTTTCCCGCAAACAGCGCAAAGGCCCGATTCAGAAGGCCACGCGGATCCGTAACCCGCTCTCGGAGCGGATTGCTCCCTACGCGTACGTTTCGCCCTTCTTCCTGATCTTCATAGTCTTCGGACTTTTTCCCCTCGTCTTCACCTTCTACGTCTCGCTCTTTGACTGGAATCCCATCGGGAAGCAGACCTTCGTTGGCCTGAGGAACTTTGAGCTGCTCTTTGCGGACGGCAGGTTCTGGAATGCACTCCTGAACACCTTCGGGATATTCCTGATCTCGACAATCCCGCAGCTACTTCTGGCACTTTTTCTCGCGCACCTGCTCAACCATGCGCGTCTGCGCTGGGCGAACTTCTTTCGCATGGCACTCCTTGTTCCTTACATCACCTCCGTCGCAGCGACAGCGATCGTATTCGCTCAGATCTTCGACAAGAACTTTGGCCTCATCAACTGGGTCCTGGGGCTGTTCGGGCTCCCGTCCGTGAACTTCCTTGCGACCAACTACGGCTCCTGGATACTGATCTCGGCGATGGTCATGTGGCGTTGGTTCGGATATAACACACTGCTTTACCTCGCTGGACTGCAGTCGATGCCCCGGGAGATGTTCGAGGCGGCCTCCGTGGACGGCGCTTCGAGCTGGCAGCAGTTCCGGCATCTGACGATCCCGTCGCTGCGCCCCATCATCGTGTTCAGTGTCATCATGTCAACCATTGGCGGGCTGCAAATCTTCACAGAACCGCTTCTCGTATCGCCCGAATCCGGCCTCACCTGCGGGGCGGGCCGACAGTGCCAGACGCTGTCCCTCTTTCTCTATGAGCAGGGCTTTGGCCTGTTCAAGTTTGGTTATGGTTCCGCAATCGGCGTCGTGCTGTTTGTGATCGTCGTCCTCGTATCGCTCCTTAACTTTTTCCTGTCCACACGTACGAGAAAGGCCCGCTGATGTCCGATGTAATCGATGAGGCTATCCCGCAGCAGCTCCTCGCACCCGCGGTGAAGCCAGGACCTCACCCCACGCGACGCGGCAAGCGCGGAGTCAGCCGTCGCGTGTACGTGTTCCTCGCCCTCGCCGTCGCCGTGTCGGTATTCCCGCTGTACTACATGTTGGTGATCGCATCTGCGGGAGCCACGGCTGTGACCTCAATCCCGCCCCGAATGTATCCGGGCACGCAATTCTTCGACGTCGCCGCGAAGGTGTTTGATACCGTTCCGTTCTTCGCATCGCTGATCAACAGCGTATTTGTCTCGCTCACGATCGCGGTGGTTTCCGCGATCATGTGCGCGATGGCGGGGTTCGCGTTTGCCAAGCTTCAGTTCCCCGGCCGGAATTTGTTGTTCCTCATCGTCCTGCTGACAATGACCGTTCCTGCCCAGCTCAGTGTGATTCCGCAGTATCTGATCATTTCCGGACTTGACTGGGTGGACACGCTCCAAGCAATCATCGTTCCTGGGCTGGCCAGCGCGTTCGGTATCTTCTGGATGCGTCAACACATGGCGACCACTGTGAGCGACGAGCTTATCCAGTCTGCCCGCATTGACGGTGCCAATTCGTGGCAGATGTTCTGGGGCATCGCATTCCCGGTGGTGCGTCCGGCCGCGTTTGTGCTTGGACTAATCACGTTCACCAGCGTGTGGAACGACTTCATGTGGCCGTTCATTGTCCTGAAATCCCCGGAGCTGTTCACAGTGCAGATCGCACTGAAGCAGCTCCAGGCCAACCGGACGATTGATGTTGCCTTGGCCATGGGCGGCTCGTTCCTGGCTACGCTGCCCCTGTTGATCGTGTTCTTTTTTGTCGGCCGGCGAATGGTGTCCGGGATCATGGATGGGGCGTTCAAGGGCTGATGCTGCAACACACCTCGAGCGCAAATGGATTACCCCAGACCTCGCGCGTCCTGCGCACACCATGGTCGATCGCCGCCGAGACATTCTCCACGCCTCGGGGTCGAGCTCGAGCTCGAGGCGGGGGTACGCCTCCGGAAATCCTTCAGTCCCGACAATCGGGCCAGAGCTGGGCGCTTGTCTCCTGAATGCCAAAGCCACACGATTTGGCTCGCAGGTCCGGCGGGCAGGGAGTCCTGCACCCCGTCGTCGGATGAGTTACTCCGCTCGGCACTTTGACCGGGGAGTTTCCCTTGGGTGCTCCGCCAAAGGTTGGGGTGGCTGTAATGCGCTTCATGGCTCCTCCTGCATCCTGCTGGTTCAACCATGCTGCAGTTGGATCAAGAGTTCCCCGGGTTTTGCGCAGCTTCGGCGAAGTTTATGGACAGGAAAAACGGCTTCGCTGCCATAGTTCGATTGGGCTGCTGCCATTCAACTGCATTTCCACGGAAGGTTATGACGATGGCTCTTAATTACCGGCCTCTCAGACAGATTCGGCTCCGTGAGGGCCGCTTCGCTGAAGCCCAGCGTGTGAACCGTGAAGCACTACTACGGCTGGATCCTGATCGTCTTCTGGCGCCCTTCCGGCAAGAAGCGGGCCTTCCCGCTACGGCTGAGGTCTACGGCGGATGGGAATCGACGGGACTCAACGGCCATACGGCAGGGCACGTCCTGTCAGCGCTGGCCCACGCTGTAGCCCGGGACGGTGACCCACGCCTGGAGAAGATGCTTGGAAGCCTGCTGTCCGGACTCCGGGAAGTGCAGCAGGCCTCCGGGACAGGATACTTGGGCGGCGTACCTCAAGGGCGGCAGCTTTGGGACGAACTCGTTCAGGGAGACATTAGCGCTTCCCCTTTTGAGCTCAATGGGCGCTGGGTTCCCTTGTATAACCTGCACAAGACGCTGGCGGGCCTGGTGGATGTCGCATGGAATGTTACCTCCGCAGAGGCGGACCAGGTCCTGGATGAGCTCGCCAATTGGTGGCTGGAAACCATGGACCGACTGGACCAGGAAGCACTCGAGCTCATAATCCAGACCGAGTTCGGCGGTCTTACTGAAGCGTTCGCCCGCCTTGCACTTCTCCGGCAGGACGGGCGCTACCTTAAGCTGTCCATGAGGTTCATCCGGGAAGAGCTGATAACCCGGGTGCTTTCTCTACCGGGTGAAAGAGCGCAGGACTCACTTGCGGGTCTTCATGCCAACACTCAGATTCCCGTCGTAGTGGGCTACGCCGCAATTGCCAGGGCTGCACGCGAACTCGGGTTGGACGATGCAGCGACGGCGCGCATAGGGCAAGCCGCCCGAAACTTCTTCGACGACGTCGTTGGCCGGCGCAGCAGCGCCATTGGCGGCAACAGTGTTCGGGAGCATTTCCACCGTAGGGATGACTTCTCCCCAATGTTCCTCGGACGGGAGGGCCCCGAGAGCTGCAACAGCTACAACATGGTCAAGCTGGCAGCGGAGCTCTACCTCCTGGATGGGGAGGACCGGTATCTGGACTACATCGAGGTCACTCAATGCAGCCATGTGCTATCCACGCAGCACCCTTGGCACGGCGGACTGGTCTACTTCACTTCCCACCGTCCCGGCCACTACCGGGTGTACTCGCCGGAACAGGACGGCTTTTGGTGCTGCATGGGGTCTGGATACGAAGCTCACGCAAAGCATGGATCCCATGTGTACGTCACCGATGGCGACGAACTCCGTATTACCTGGCTTTTGGCCACGGAACTCCACTGGAGCGAGCAGGGCGTCCGGGTCACCATTGACTCTGCCTTACCCTCCGGGAACACCGCCACCGTCCGGGTGAGCGTGGAGGAACCGAAGGAATTCACCCTCGCAATCCGAATACCGCAATGGTCGCTAGGTGCCAAGGGCACGCTCCCCGACGGCCGGAGGATCGACGAGGACGGTGGTTGGTGGCGGTTGCGCCGCGTGTGGGAGGGGTCGGAGGAAATCTTGCTAAATCTGGACCGTGAACTGCAGGTGGTCCGGGCGGCGGATAACTCCCCGTGGGCCTGGATCAGGTACGGACCAACGGTCCTGGCCGAAGAGATTCCCGACCATGGACTGCGCTACCGGGCAACGGGGGCCAGGACGGGCCACATCGCTTCAGGGCCGCTCAGGCCGCTGGCGGAGACGCCTGTCCTGCTTGCCAGTGGGCTGGAAACCAACTACGAAGGGAGCGACGAGCTCTCGGTTCGCGCCTCTGATGGGCAGAGGCTGAGGCTAAAGCCTCTACACAGGATCCACGACGCCCGGTACAGGCTCTCTTGGCCCATGGCTCAGGACGAAATGCAGGTCAGAGAAATCCAGGAGAAGTTAGCGGAGCAAGACCGGGCATCTACCGCCTTGGAAGCACGGGTGGTGGACGGGGTCACCTTCGGGGAGCAGCAGCCTGAACTCGATCACGAAGTTAACGCTCAGCATGCCGAGCGTGGAATGACACCGGACGGGGCACACTGGCTGCGCCCCAAAGAGCCGCTCACACTCGTGATGCGCGACTGGACGATGATCGGCAGGAGCCTTCGCATTGAAAGCGTGCAGGGTAACGAGCAGGAATCGTTCCTTCTCTCGAGGGCAGACAACGGGACGGCAGTAACAGTCACGCAAGGGCCGGACGGTGTCAGTGAGATTGAGTTCAACAGCAACGGCAGCTCAGAGGCCCGCCTGGTCATTGCTCCTCGGCCGGGCCACACGATGCCAAGGTTGAGACGCCTGCTGCTCTTGACCGATGCCGCGGATTCGCTGGGCTGAAAAGTTGAGGTCCTCACTGCACGGTTGCAGTGAGGACTGCTCGGGCTGTTCTTACTGCACTGACCACGCGCCGTCCGATGGCAGGACGGCGCCGGAGATGTTTGTTCGGTCCTCGATGAGGAAGATCATGGAGGCAGCCAACCGTGAGGCCAAAGCTACAGATGGGGTGATCGGAAGTATGGCACGGGTCAGGCGGAACATTCCGTCGACGTAGACCGTGAACACCCGGTTCCAGACCTCATCGGTCTCCTCGTGCAAGGAGGCATGTCGTCGTCGAACCTAAAACGGCGCCTGCTGACTTGGTGGGAACAGCATTCGACGCCGTTGAGACGGGCGCGGAGGAAGTCCTCGCAGATGAAACGTCCGTGCAGCTCAAGGCCGGCTTCAGTGCACCCTTGGACGCCGTCTACCCGCAACTGAAGTCAGTGAGCGCCTGACACCTCCAAGAACGGCGCCGCGCCCAAGCTTTGGCCTGGACGGGCGTCGCCCTGGTCTGAAGGGATCAGCAGCCGCATGACTTCCGCACTACGAGTTCCGTGGCGAGGAGCAGAGCGTGATCGCCCAAGCTGGCAGGGGAGAGGGCTGCGGCGATGACCCGCTCTGCTATTTGATTGATGGGCTGCCTGACGGTGGTGAGTTGCGGCCAGCTGAATTCCGATTCGGAGGTTCCATCGAACGACACCACCGCGATGTCATCCGGTATGGACAGACCCGCTTCGTGGATAGCCCGCAACGCACCCACGGCAAGGAGGTCGGAGCTGGCAAAGATGGCGGTGGGCCTTTGCTGGAGTTCCAGCAGGCGCAGCGTTGCTTCGTAGCCGCCCTGCCGCGTGAAGTCCGTGAATTCCGCGGGACCCTCACGCAGCCCGGCTTCCCGGAGGGCTTTCCTCCAGCCGTTGTGACGCGGGTCTGTGCGAGCAGGGTCGATGTCCTTGCCTACGAGGATGGCGATGTCCCGGTGGTCGTGGCCAATGAGGTGCTGCACTCCCAGGACCGCACCCTGCTCAAAGTCCGTGCTGATGGTGGGGATGCCGTGTACTGAACTTGACTGGTCAATGAGGACCCGCGGGATGCCATGGACAGGCATGGCTGCTACTTCGCTGGGGCTAAGGACCGTTGCCATGATGATGGCATCGACCTGTCGCGACACAAGATTGAGGGTGTTCTGCCGTTCAGTTTCAGGATCGGTGCGCGAGTTGGCGGCGAGGACCGCATAGCCGCGGGCTGCGGCTGCTTGGGCAATGGCGTCCGTCAGTTCGGCGAAGTATGGATTGGTGCTGTCCGGAACGATCATCCCCAGCAGCCGGGCAGAACCCATAGTAAGCGCCCGCGCGGTGGCATTCGGCTGATATTGAAGTACCTTGATGGCCTCCCGTACCCGCTTGGCGGTGGAGGCAGCCACCGGTTTGGGCCCGCCGTTGATGACATAGCTGACGACGGCGGTGCTGACGCCCGCGTAGCGCGCAACGTCGGTTCGCGTTACTTTCCCTGTTCCGGCCTTCGTTTCAATACCCGCCATGGTGACCCCTTCATCTCTCCCGGCTTTAGTCTACCCGGGTGGAGTGCGAATCAGTGGAACGAAATGCCCGAACGAAGGCGAAGCTGGGACTTCTTGCAAGATCGATTCTACCCGCGTAGACTCATTCCAGAACCGCTGAGAAGTGACCCTCCTCACGTCCCCTGCCTGCCGATATCCAGGCTCTAAATCGCTTCCATAAATTCCACATTTCCTAAGGAATCAATGATGATGACCATTCCAAAGTCCCGCCGCAGGTCAGGGATCCTCGGTGTTGCTGCCGCCGTTTCCATCGCAACCCTTGCCCTCACCGCCTGCGGGGGTCCGTCCACCGATACAGCTGGTTCGGCCGTCGAGGCAGGCTCGGGCGAGGGCACCATTAAAGTTTGGGCAGTCGACGGTCAAGCAGCCGAGAATGATGCCCTGAAGAAGATCATCGCGAACTTCGAGAGCTCCCAGAGCAAGATCAAGGTTGACCTTAAGCTTTTTCCGTCAGACCAGTACACCAAGGCTGTGAACTCTGCCGCTCCCGAGGACCTTCCTGATGTGCTGGATTTTGACGGTCCCACCTTGGCCAGCTTCGTCTACAACGGCAAGATGGCCCCACTGAAAGACTCGGTCTCCGGGGAAACGTTGGCCAATCAGACTGACTCCATCAAGTCGCAGAACACCGTGGATGACGCTGTCTACGGTGTGGGCATGATGAACGCAGGCCTTGCACTCTGGGGCAATAAGAAGCTGCTGGACGGCGCCGGCGTTCACTATCCCACCACACCGGAGGAGGCGTGGACGGCCGAGGAATTTACTGGTGTCCTGGATAAGCTCGCCACTGTGGTCCCGGGAGGCAAGCCCTTGGACCTTTCCGAGCAATACGGATTCGCCGGCGAGTGGGGGACCTGCTGTTCAGCGGGCCCGGTCATCTGGTCCGGTGGCGGCACCATGCTCAAGGACAACAAGGCAGCCGGCGCCCTGGATTCAGATGCCAATGTGAAGTCCCTGACCCAGTTCGCCAGCTGGAAAAAGTACACCGATCCGAACGCGGACGGACTGGCCTTCACCAGCGGACGCGTTGCCCTGAGCTGGGTGGGACACTGGACCTACCCAACGTACAAGGCCTTGGGATCCGATCTCGTTTCCATCCCGCTGCCTAACTTTGGCAAGGGCACCAAGACCGCCTCTGGAACCTTCGCGTGGGGAATGGGCGCAAAATCCAAGAACGGCACCGCAGCGGGGAAGTTCCTGGACCACCTGATGTCTGATGAGAGCGTGCGCACCTACACCGACGCCAACGGCGCCCCTCCCGCAACCAAGACTGCCTTGGCCGCTTCCGCGCTCTATGGCCCAGGCAAGCAGCTGCAGTTTTTGGGTGACCAGCTCAGCAAAGCATGCGGGACCGAGGACCGGATTACTGAGTCCTGCGTCAGCGTCACCCGCCCGGTCACGGCAGGCTACCCTGTGGTCACTGACCAGGTAGGGAAGGCCGAGGCCGCCATCTACGCAGGCAAAGACGCCAAGGAAGCTCTGAGCGCCGCGGCACGCGCTATTGACCAGAACTTCGCCGACAACGACGGATACAAGAAGTAGAGCTGTTCCACCATGACCACCCAAATCCAGCCCATCCAACGGGCGCCCATCGCGCCGCGGCCAAGGCCCCGGTCAAAAGCAGGGCTTTCAGGACACAAGTACGCTGGCCCGCTTTTTGCCAGCCCCGCCCTCATCGGCCTTGCCATCTTTCTCGTGGCACCGTTCGTGCTGGCGGTTGTCCTGTCCTTTTATCGTGTGCAGCTCAATAGTCCCCGCCCTGCCCGGTTCATCGGATTCGAGCAGTACACACGCCTGTTCACTGATCCAGACCTATCCGCCGCTTTCGGCCATGCGCTGCTGAATAACTTCACCTTCGCGGTGATCGTTGTTCCGGTGCAGACGGTACTGGCCCTGGGCTTGGCGGTGCTCGTCAATCGCAAGCTTCGCGGCATGGTGATCTTCCGGACGTTCATCTTCATGCCGCTGGTTTTTCCCCTGGCATTGACGGCCGTGATCTGGCGGCTCATTTACTCCCGCGGAGACGAGGGATTACTGAATGCCATCCTTGGGTTCTTCAGTGGAGGCGCGCTCTCAAGCCAGGACTGGCTCGGCAGCCCGTCAACTGCACTGGGATCGATCATTGTCATGTCCATCTGGCAGAGCGTGAGCTTCCAGATGATCATCGTGCTCGCCGCTTTGCAGAGTGTCCCCACGGAGCTTTACGAAGCTGCCTCCCTGGACCGGGCCAACAAGTGGCAGCAGTTCATGAATGTTACGGTTCCCGGCATCCGGAACACCCTGATCTTCGTCGCCCTGATAACCACGATCTTCTCGTTCAGACTGTTCGACCAGGTGTATCTCCTAAGCCGTTCCGGCAGTGTTGACCGCGGATCGACCGAGACGGTCATGACCCAGATCATCAATACCGGCTTCGACAACAACAATGTTGGCCAAGCGGCCGCCATGACGGTCATCTTCATGGTGATCATCACCGTGATCGCAATCATTCAGCGGGCTGCCGTGCGCCAGCGGGGAGGAGTCTAATGACTATTTCAAGGACCACGACGCCCACAACGGGCGGGGGAAGCATGAAACGTACCCGGCGTTGGCAAACTGCGCTTCACTACCTGATCCTCACAGTGGTGGCACTGTTCTTCTTCCTGCCCGTCTATTACTTGATTGTTGGGAGCTTCCGGCCCTCGCGGCAGGTGCTGAGCGGCCTGAGTGGCTTCGTGCCCACCAACCTGTCCCTGGACAATTACGTTGGCGTTTTCGAGCACCTGAATTCCGATGCCACCGGCTACTTTTCGCAGTTCGCAGTTGTCTCGATTGTTGTCACCACCGTAGTGGTGGCCGGCAGCCTGATCGTGAACTCCATGGCAGCGTATTCCTTCGCACGGATGAAGTGGCGGGGAAAGAAGGTCCTGTTCCTGCTGGTGATCATCCTGACCATCATCCCGTTTGAGGCCGTGGCCCTGCCGCTCTACTACATGTTTTCCGGGCAGCGGGATACCATCGTCATCCAGGCCATCCCGTTCATTGCCAACGCCTTCTCGATCTTCTTGTTCTACACGTTCTTCCTCGATGTGCCCGGGGAGATCGAAGAGGCCGCACGGCTTGATGGCGCGGGCCCGTTCAGGACGTTCTTCCAAGTCATCATTCCCATCACCAAACCTGCCTTTGCCACTGTAGCCATCCTGACGTTCCTGGCTCAATGGGGCTCTTACCTGTGGCCCGTCCTGATGGTCTCGGACGCCACAGTCCGGCCGCTGCCGCTGGCTATCAGCATCTTCCAGAACCAGCAGCCACCCGAATGGGGCCAGGTGCTGGCATTTGGAACCATGTTCATCGTCCCGGTCCTGGCGGTCTTCCTGATCTTCCAACGCTGGTTCGTTGCCAGCATCAGCAGCTCCGCGATCAAGGGCTAACACACCTCCACCAGATGCCCGCTCAGGGCAAACCCAGATAGGCAAAAAAATTGGCTTTCAGTCTCAAAGACTCTTGGGTGTGGGACTTCTGGCTCACCGACGACGGCGACTCATTCCACATGTACTACCTGCACGCCCCTAAGAGGCTGGGTGACCCGGCACTCCGGCACCGCAATGCCCGTATCGGCCACGCCACCTCACATGACCTGACCACGTGGGAATCTCACGGTGTGGTTCTCCAGCCGGACGATCCCGAAGGGTTCGACGCAACGTCCACCTGGACGGGCAGTGTCTTGCAAGGCCCGGACGGACTGTGGCGGATGTTCTACACTGGCGCCCGTTTTTACGAGGCACACAATATCGAGGCCATTGGCGTGGCGACGTCACGTGACCTTTACAGCTGGACCACGCAGCCCGCCGTCGTGCTTGAACCTGATCGTCGCTGGTACGAACGGTACGGTGATTCCACGTGGCCGGAGGAGGCATGGCGGGACCCGTGGGTCTTCGCGGATCCCGAAGGCGATGGTTGGCACATGCTGATCACCGCCCGCGCAAATCAGGGCGAGGTGGACAACCGGGGCGTGATCGGCCACGCTGTTTCATCCGATCTCGAGACGTGGGAGGTCCAGCCGCCGCTGAGTCAGCCCGGCGCCGGGTTCGGGCATCTGGAAGTTCCGCAGGCCATCACCATAAACGGCCAAACCGGGCTCCTGTTCTCCTGCGGGGTGGACACGCTTTCAGCGAGAAAGGCTGAAGGGTTCGACGGCGGCGGAATCTGGAGCCTGCCAACCAACCAGATCACTGGTCCCTTCGACGTCGCGACTGCCACTGTGGTGACCACCGAGCCGCTCTATAGCGGGCGACTCATCCAAGACCGATCCGGCCAATGGCTCATGATGGCCTGCCACGACGCCCACAGCGACGGCTCCTTCGACGGCCTCGTATCCGATCCCCTGCCTGTCCACTGGGACCCCCAACGCGGCGGCCTGGCCATCATTGCACCATCCAAGAACCCGTGAGGACTTTCATGCCAACCGACAACGAGGGTGCGATCCTGCACCTGGCCGCCGCCGGCGTGTCCGTCCTGATCGACGCTACGGGCGGACAATTGCCCGCCATCGTGCACTGGGGTGACCAACTTCCCGCGCTGACCGCAGAAGAAGCCAGGAAAATGGTGGAAGCCAGCGTTCCCGTGGCCGGTTCCAGCACGATTGACGTTCCACCGCGGCCCGGCCTCTTGCCTGGACAGGACTCAGGCTGGATGGGACGTCCCGGACTGCGAGGCTCGTTCGACGGAGTCGGGTGGTCACCAAAGTTCCAGGTCCACAAGGTGACGTTCAACGATTCCCCAGCCATCGGGTTCGTAGCCGCCGAAGCTGGGCGGGTCCTGATCACCGGAACAGACGATGCACACCGGTTGCGCTTGGACCTGACATTGGAACTGCTTCCCGCCGGGCTGATCCGCGGTCGGGTGGAATTGACCAATCTTTGCGACGAAACGTACACAGTCGAGGACGTCTCCTTGGCCTTCCCGATTCCTGGTGAAGCTACAGAACTGCTCGATTTCGCCGGAAGCCACAATTTTGAACGGGTGCCTCAGCGCGGAACCCTGCGCACAGGGACACACCTTCGCGAGAACCGAAAGGGGAGGACCGGCTCCGACAGCGCCTACATTCTGCACGCCGGAACTCCGGGATTTGGTTTCGGCCATGGCGAGATCTGGGCCGTCCATACGGCCTGGAGCGGAAACCACCACCATTTCGCGGAACGCTTTTTTGGAGATCAGTTGATAGGCGGGGGAGAACTGCTTCTTCCCGGTGAAGTCCGGCTCAGCCTCGGTGACATCTATCAGAGCCCCTGGATTTACGCCTCATACGGGACGGGCCTCGACGCCGTTGCCCGGCGTTTCCATGCCCACGTACGGAGCCGCACGTTCCCGGTGTCCGCTGACCGCCCCGTCACGCTGAACGTGTGGGAAGCGGTCTATTTCGACCATGAAGAAGAAAAGCTGATCGCCTTGGCTGAACGTGCAGCACTCGCCGGTGTTGAGCGCTACGTGCTCGACGACGGCTGGTTCGGTTCGCGGCGCGACGACACTTCCGGGCTGGGGGACTGGGTCGTATCTGCGGATGTTTGGCCCTCCGGGCTCCACCCGCTCGTGGGCCGCGTCCACGAGATGGGGATGCAGTTCGGCTTATGGTTCGAACCCGAGATGGTAAACCCGGACAGCGACGTGGCGCGTGCCCATCCGGAATGGATCATGGCTGCCCGTAAGGACTGGCCCGTGGAGTCACGCAACCAACAGGTCCTGAATCTTGCTGTTCCCGAGGCCTACGAGCACGTGAAGAAGCAGATACTCGCGCTGCTGGCCGAGTACAAACTGGACTACATCAAATGGGACCACAACCGGGACCTCATCGAAGCCGGAAACCAGCAGGCTGGCGGACGGCCGGCAGTCCACCAACAAACACTGGCGTTTTACGCGCTACTGGAAGAAATCCGGTCACTTCATCCAGACGTTGAAATCGAATCGTGCTCATCCGGTGGGGCGAGAGTCGATCTAGGCGTTCTGGAAAATACAGACCGGGTTTGGGTTTCGGACAACAACGACCCCCACGACCGCCAGACAATGCTCCGCTGGACCACAGAGTTGCTGCCACCCGAATACCTGGGATCGCATATTGCCTCTGCACGTTCCCACACCACTGGTCGCCGCCACGACCTCGCGTTCCGCGCAGGCACCGCAGTCTTCGGGCATCTGGGAGTCGAATGGGATCTCGGCACCGCCAGCGACGATGAACTGGACAGCCTCCAACGCTGGATCTCTTTCTACAAGCAAGAACGCCGCTTGCTGCTCGCAGGTGACGTGGTTCGCATGGATGGTCCCGACACCAACGTGGTGGTGCACGGCGTCGTGGGCCCGGATCGTTCCCGGGCGATCTTTGCGCAAGCGGCCCTGGACAGCCTTTACCCGGACCCTGCCGGGCGTCTACGTTTCCGGGGACTCGACGCTGAGGCGAGGTACGAGATTGTGCCCATCTTTCCTGGCTACACGCCATCCGGACTGCTTCCGCCGGACTGGTGGGGACAGCCATCAGCCTCCGGAAGGCACATTGAAGGAACGTCGCTGCGGACAACCGCCAGGAATGATGTGACTTTCCCGGGTGCCGTGTTTTCAGGCAGTGCGCTGGAAAAGGTTGGTGTTGCGTCGCCCAGAATTCATCCTGACCAGGTGGTTCTGTACCGGTTATCCAGAGTCGCCTGCGAGAGCCAGACACGAAATGCTGTGCCTTAACGCATGTCATCCACCCCGGGAATGGTCCCGGGGTGGATGACGTGTAAGTGGTCTGGGCTTCTGTTAGCTAAGCCAGGACTTCACTGTTTGCTCGTGCGCGTCCACCCACTTCTTGGCTGCGGCTTCTGGCGACATGCCGCCTTGGATATCCGTGGCGACTGAATTCTGGTCATCGTTGGTCCATTTGAAGCCCTTGGCCAGTTTGGCTGCCGGTGAGCCGCTGTCGGCAAACTTCTTGGACATGACCTTGTTGAGGGTGTAGGTCGGGTAATCGCAGGCCACCTTTTCTGCGTCAGCATCGCAGCCCTCGGTCCAAGCTGGAAGGGCGACCTTCTTCAGCGGAACCTGGGACAGGAACCACTGCGGTTCATAGAAGTAGCCCAGCAGCGGCGTCTTGTTTTGCTCCGCCGTCCGGAACGACTGGATAAGGGCAGCCTCCGAGCCGGAGAACACCACTTTGTAATCCAAGTTCAGATTCTTCACCAGGGCTTCGTCGTTGGTGACGAAAGCGGGGTCGCCGTCGAGGAGCTGGCCCTTTCCGCCGGACTCGGAGGTGGTGAACATCGAGGCGTACTTGTTCAGGTTCTTCCCGTCCGTGATGTCCGGGTACTTCTCTGCCATCCATGGTGGTACGTACCAGCCGATGTGACCTTCGTTGCCGGTGGGACCGGCATCTACAGCCACCTGCTGATCCGTAATGTACTGCTTGGTGAGGTCGGCATGACCCCAGTTTTCCATGATGACGTCCACCTCACCGGAGGCGAAACCCTGCCAGGAAATCTGTTCGTTCAGGTCCTTCTGCACCACAGTGCAACCAAGCTGGTTTTTCGCTACGTAGCTGTACACGGCGGCATTGGCCGTATAGCCGACCCACGCGTTCATCGCGACACTAACAGATCCGCAGGGTGCATCCCCGGCACCTGCGGGGGCGGCGGCCACCTGGTTCACGGAAGCACCCCCGCAGCCTGTCAGCAGCAAAGCAGCCGCGGCAACTCCTGCCATCAGGGGGATAGTTCGTTTCAACAGCGGTCCGGCTTTTTTCATCGTTGGGTCTCCTTGTTGGGGGTGGGAGTATGGCGGGGAAGGTTGTTCATTGGAGGGACTAGGTTGAGGGGGACTTGGCCACGGCGATTTTGCGCAGCGGGGCTGCTGCCGCGGCCTGCGTCATCCTGTCGAGCAGGATGCCGAGGAATACGATGGCAAGGCCTGCGGCCAAGCCCTTGCCGAACAGCGAACTTTGGACAAAGCCGGCGACGACGTCGTACCCGAGTCCGCCTGCACCGACCAGAGCACCCACGACCACCATCGCAAGGACGTAGATCAGCCCTTGGTTGGCGGCGAGTGCCAGGGATTTCCTGGCCATCGGCAACTGGACCTTGGTAATGACCTGCCACGGGGTTGAGCCGGAAGAAATGGCAGCTTCGAGGACAGTGGGTGAGATCGCTGCGATGCCATCGGCCGTGATTTTGATGGCGACGGGAGCTGCATAGATGATGCCTGCGATGATCGCCGTGAAACGGGTAGCGCCGAATAGTCCCAGGAACGGAACAAGGTAAACGAACGCGGGCATCGTCTGGCCGGCGTCGAGTATTGGCCGAAGGAGTTGGTCTACCCTTTGGGAACGGCCCATCGCGACGCCGAAGACCACACCAAGGACCATGACCAGCACGGTGGCCACCAGCGTTCCTGCGAGGGTGACCATGGAATCGCTCCAGAGGCCGAGGTAGATGATGACACCGAGGCAGGCAGTGGTAACGGCGGCCAGCTTCCAGCCGCCCAATGCGTAAGCCGCCAGGGCAATGACACCGACCAGGATGTAGAAAGGCGTGTCCGTGAGCAGGGACTGGAACGGGTTAAGGATTCCAGTGGTGACCGATTCCCGCAGGGACACTGTGAACAGGGACAGGTTGCTCTGCATCCACTGGCTTGCCGAGCTTACGGCTTGGACGATTGCCGGGCCGATGTTGAAGTCTTTCGGGAAAGCCGCGGCCCACAGAGAGCTCCTGGACAACTGGACCATGACCAGGGCCACGGCCAGTGTCACGCCCAGGACGATGTATCGGTTCCTGCGCGAGATCCGGCCGGTCCGGGCAGCGCCCGGTTCCGCGCGGCGGCTGGCTGCAGTGGTCACCCGGTCCAGCACGATGGCGAGCAGGACGATGGAGAGGCCGGCATTTACTGCAGTACCGACGTCGAGCGATTGCAAAGCGCGGACAACAACCTGGCCGAGCCCTGGCGCGGCGATAAGTGCCGCAATAGTGACCATGGACAGGGCTGCCATCGTACTTTGGTTGATTCCCATGACAACGGTCCGCCTGGCCATGGGAAGCTGCAGGGTAAGTAGCCGCTGCAGGCCTGTAGTACCCAGCGAGTCCGAGGCTTCCCGGGTGTTCTCCGGGATACTCCGGATTCCGTGAGCCGTCAGGCGGATTACGGGAGGCGCGGCGTATATGACTGTAGCAATGACAGCCGAGGCCGGGCCGATGAGGAAGATGAGCGCCAGGGGGGCGAGGTAAACGAAGGTGGGCAGCGTCTGCATGAAGTCCAGTACCGGCGTGATCACCGTGGCAACTCGGGTGGAGACGCCGGCGAGGATACCGACCGGGATCCCCACCAGGAGTGTCAGCAGCACCGCGGTGAGGACCAAGGCGAACGTGTAAGTGGCCTCAACGAACAGACCCTGGAACCCTAAGAAAGTAAAGACGGCTACGGTCAGGAGGGCCACGCGGGCGTTCCCGACAGCGAATGCAATCCAGCCCAGCAGTCCTACGGTGCCAAACCAGCCAATTTCAGGCAGCCGCAGGCCGGTGGAACTTGCCGCAAAGAGCGTGATGAAGAGGTTGGCGACGTTGTCCACCACGGCCCGCAAGGGTGTGAAGATATACAGGAAGACCGGGTTGTCCGCCCTGTTGGCCGCGACCCAGGCGTTGAACTGGTTCAACGAGCGGTGCAGATCCGTCAGCTCGGAGGCAGGCAAAGTCAGAGTAGACGTACCGTGCAGGATCAGAAATCCCAGGATCCAGATGATGCCCGCGCCCACCAGCAAAATGGTGCGGCGACTGGGCAGGCGGCGCGGTTCCCTAACAGGGGAGGGTGAGGGCTGGACCTTTTCCTGATCCCGGACAAGCGTAGTCATCAGGCCGCTGCTTCCGCTGGCTGCAGCACCGAAAGGATGCTGTCACGGTCGATCTGCCCGATTATCCTGCCTGCTTCGTCCTCCACGAGGACGGGGCCAGAGGAATGCATGACCGCTGATATGGCGTCGCGGATGATCGTCCCCGAACTGAGGACCGGAGCATCCAGAGGCGTTCCATCCATCACGGGACGCATGATCCACTTCAAGGTCAGAACGTCCGCGCGGGGAACTTCGGACACAAAATCCTCAATGTACTTATCGGCCGGGGATCCCACCAACTCATCCCCGGTGCCGCACTGGACCATCTCGCCGTTGCGCATGATCAGAATGCGGTCCCCGAGCTTGAGTGCCTCGGAAAGGTCATGGGTGACGAACACCATGGTCTTGCCCATTTCCTTGTGGAGCCGGATGACCTCGGCCTGCATGTCACGCCTGATAAGGGGATCCAATGCCGAGAAGGGCTCGTCGAAAAGGATGGTGTCCGGATCGCCCGCCAAAGCCCGGCCAAGGCCAACGCGCTGCTGCATCCCGCCGGACAGTTGGTCCGGATAGTGCTGTTCGTACCCCTTCAGCCCCACCAGTTCAATGATTTCCCGAGCCCGGCCGTAGCGCTCGTTCTTAGCCGCCCCGCGGATCTGCAGCCCGTAGGATACGTTGTCCAAAACCGTCCGGTGGGGCAGGAGTCCGAAGTGCTGGAACACCATGGACATTTTCCGCCGTCGAAGTTCCCGCAGCTCCCCAACGCCTGCCTGCAGGACATCCTTGCCGTCCACCATTACCTGCCCTGAAGTGGGTTCAATAAGCCGGGTGAGGCAGCGGACAAGGGTTGACTTACCGGATCCCGAAAGACCCATGACTACGAAGACCTCGCCCTTTGCGACGTCGAAACTTAGGTTGCGGACGGCCGCTACGCAGCCGGAGGCTGCCAACAGTTCAGCGGAGCTAAGGGACGAAAGCTGAGGATCGCCAGGGATCTTTTCACCAGCGGCGCCAAAAACCTTCCAGAGGTTCCGTACTGAGATGTCGGGGCTGTTCATTGCTGTACTCCTGCTTATGGCGGCTCGAACCAATGGCCGGGCTTGAGTGGACGTCATGCTGCTTGCTTTTTCGCCGAAGTCACCCACTCGGCTTGGGGAAAGCTGGGGTTACGTCGGTGGAGGCAGCGCTCTCAACGTCATGCTCCAGACGCCCGCGGGCAAATCCTTGCGCGATGTCGCCAGGGCACTGTAAATCTTCTTCGCTGCGAACGGGCTTGATCCGCATGTGTGGCTGGTTGTGCATGCATCAACATCACCCGTAATACGCAACAGTGATGTATCTCACTCCTTGCTGTCAAGGGTTGGAAATAAGTAAAAACGATGGCCAACGCGCTTCATGAGCTCGACCCTCAAAAGGGCATGCCTGGCCGAGCCGAAGCCATCGCGTCACATTACGCCGATGCTCTTAGCGACGGGCAGCGGCCAAACCCTTGATTTCCAGGCAAATGCCGGAGACGGCGACCGGGCTCGACAACGCCGAGGCGGCCATGCGATTTAGAGGTCGTCTTCGGGCCGGGCAGTGAGAATCCGATTGGCGCTGAGCTGCAGGATGCCGAGCGACTCCTGGATCAGGGGCGATGTGATGCTCCCTCGGCGCACTGCAGCGACAATGCGGCGTGACGGCTTGCCCCTGCCGGTAATACGCAGGCGAACTACGTTTTCTGCACCACGCAGCGGCGCCAGCCGCGGCAGCAGGCCCACGCCCAGCCCCGCGCCCACGAAGGCGATTTGGGTTTCCCACTCAACGGCCTCATGGGCAATTCGTGGAGTTACCCCCGCGGCGGTAAACGCCGCGGTGAAGAGGGAGTGGTACGTGGAACCGGCGGCCTCCGTGATCCAGGGTTCCGATGCCAGCTCTTGGAGAGTCACTGTTTCCCGCGATGCCAATGGATGGTCAGAGGGAATGATCACGTCCAGTGGGTCATCGAGCAGCACGGTCTGTTCGAAGCGCGGATCGTCCTCAGCGTACGTATCGGACTGCATGGCAACAATAACCGCGAGGTCGATCCGCTCGGCAACCAGCAAATCGAAGCAGCGGGCAGGATTGGCCTCGAGAACTTGCACCTCCAGCAGGGGACGTGTTGTGCGAAGGGTTGCGGCGAGCGGCGCCAGCAACTGGGCGGCCGCCGTCGAGAATCCTCCGAGGCCAAAATGTGACTGCACCTGGTCCCCGGCCTGCATGGCTGCCGCCCGTAGGCTCTCCCAGTCCGCAATGAGGGTGTCCGAACCGGCCACGAGAAAGCGGCCCGTGGCGGTCAGCCGCACCCCCCGGCCGTCCTTCGTCAACAGCTGCATTCCAAGCACGCGCTGGAGTTCCCGCAGCTGCGCGGAGACGGCAGAGGGAGAATAACCTGTGAGCTCCGCGGTGGCGCCAATGGTGCCGCAGCGGGCAAACACTCGAAGTGTGATGAGTCTCGCATCGATCATGCACCTATTGTGCATGGTTATCTTCTAAATGTTGCGCTTTTGTTGCAGCGCAATCGTCCCTACTCTCTTGTCTACAAGGATTTTGAATACAACATCGGTTGCACCCAAGCACCCTTGGTCGCCATGAATCGCACGCTAACCCAGGCCTCCCGGGAGGAAACACATGTCTGCTCCAGTCTTGCCCCTCAATTCACGCGGAAAACTCGCTTCATCATTGCCTGCAGAGCAGCTGGCAGAGATCAGCGAGTTGTTCGAGTTCCGGCGCACGGGGTACTCCCTCGATGCCCCCTTCTACACAGACCCCACAGTTTTCAAGATCGACATGGAGGCCATTTTCGGCCAGCACTGGATCTTTGCCGGCAGCATTGCAGAACTCCCGGAGCCGGGTGACTACATCACTGTGGACTATGGCCCCTACTCGCTGATTGTGCTGCGCAACGACGACGGCGGCGTGAACGTCCTGCACAACGTGTGCCGCCACCGTGGCGCCCGCGTCCTGACCGAAGCTGCCGGATCCACCGGCAACCTCGTCTGTGGCTACCACTCCTGGACCTATTCCCCGGAAGGTAACCTGATCCACGCCTCCGCTCCCGGCGAGGCCAAGTTCGACAAGAACTGCTTCGCCCTCAAGCGTGCCCACAGCCGCGAAGTTGCCGGCCTCATTTTCGTCTGCATCGCTGACGAACCGCCGACGGACTTTGACGAGACCTCCAAGATCTTCGAGCCCTACCTCGCGCCCCACGATCTGTCCAAGACGAAGATCGCCTACCAGCAGAACATCATCGAAGAGGGTAACTGGAAGCTCGTCATGGAGAACAACCGTGAGTGCTACCACTGCGACGGGCACCCGGAACTCGCCTGCTCGCTCTTCCCCACGTGGGGCCTGACAGAGGGCCTGATTCCGACGCACCTTGAGGAGGTGTGGGACCGCAACAAGGAAGCGCAGTCCTCGCTTGAGGAGCGTTGCCGCCGCTACGGCTTGCCTTACGAGGTGGTTGAGGAACTGGACACCCGCATTGCCGGAATCCGCATCTCCCGCGAATCCCTGGACGGCGAAGGCGAATCGTTCTCGGCCGACGGACGCCGGCTGTCCAAGAAGCTGCTCGGTGACCTGCCCGACTTCCGCCTTGGCCGCTGCTCGATGCACCTGCAGCCCAACAGCTGGTTCCACTTCTTGGGCGACCACGTAATCACGTTCGGTGTCTTCCCGATCAATGAGCACCAGTCCCTGGTCCGCACCACCTGGCTGGTAGCTGACGACGCCGTGGAGGGCGTTGACTACGACCTCGACAAGCTGACCTACACCTGGAAGCAGACCAACCTGCAGGACAAAGCGTTCGTGGAGCTGTGCCAGCAGGGCGCCGGCAGCCCTGCCTACGAGCCCGGCCCGTACATGAAGAGCGAATACCAGGTTGAGGCGTTCATCAACTGGTACGTACAGCGTGTCCAGGAGCACCTGGCATGATTGAACTCCTCACTCAGACGGCAATCCAGGAACCGCAGCGCATTCGCGGTCTTGAGATGCCCTGGAACAGGGTGATGGGAAGCACCGAGGCACCCGCCCGTGCGGCCCGTGCCCTGGGCCCCTGGCACCCTCAGGAGTTCACGGCTGAATGCGTGGAAACCGTTCCGGAAGCGGGCGGCCTCATGACGTTCGTCTTCCGGCGCTGCGACGGAGCGCCCCTGGCGTTCCGCGCAGGGCAGTACGTGAACGTCGCCTTCCCAGTGAACGGCGAGGACCAGGAACCGGTGGACCGCAGTTACTCGCTCTCCAGTTCGCCCACCGAGCCGTGGACTTTCAGCATCAGCGTCAAGCGCGACGCCGGCGGCCTGGTTTCGCCGTGGGTGCACGAAAACGTCAAGCCCGGTACCGTCCTGGAGATGCTCGGCCCGGTTGGCGCGTTCCACCTGCCCGATGCAGACCGGCGTGCTCGTTACCTCTTGCTCGCTGCTGGAGCCGGCATCACGCCCATCATGTCCATGGTGCGGACCATCCACTCGCTGCCGGGGCATGCTGACGTAATTGTCCTCTACCATGGAGCGGAAGCCGGCGGTTTTGCCTTCCACCAGGAATTGGCCTACATCGCGTCCGTGGACTCGCGCGTTAAGGTCTTCTATTCCCTGGGTGACCGCGGCCTGCCCGAGGGCTGGGAAGGACTCACCGGAAGGCTAACGGCTGCCATGCTCGACGAGGTGGCCCCCGATGCCAACGGCCGTCAGGTCTATGCCTGCGGTCCCGAGGGCTACCTCAATACCGCCACCGAGCTCCTCAAGAAGGTGGGCGTCGACGATACCTCCATCTACATGGAGTTCTTCACCGGCGACCGCCAGACGCTCCTTGAATACCAGGCGGAGCTGGCGCACGCAGCGGACATAGCCGAGGAAATCGCAGAGGAAATCGCCGATTCCGCCGAGGACTACTTTGAAAGCCAGCCGTCGGCTTTCGGGCTCTACGAGCCCGGCTACGACGCCGAGGGAACCGTGAAGGCCACAGGACTGCCGCTGGAAACCGTGGACCCGGACGCCCCCGAAGCCACCGAGGGCGATTCAGGCGCGGGGCCAGAAGCCGTAACCCCTGATGCCTCGAGCTTCAACACGGTGGGAACCGGAAGCCTCACCCTGTCCTTCATGCGCACCGGCGTCAATGTGCGGATCGACCCCACCGAACACATCCTTGAGGTGGCGCAACGTGCGGGTGTCCGGATCGGCGCGAACTGCAAGGAAGGGATGTGCGGCTCCTGCAAGGTTGTAAAGCTTTCAGGGGAAGTGGAGATGAACCACCAGGGTGGGATCCGGGCCCGGGAAATCGCGGCAGGCAAGTTCCTGCCCTGCTGCTCCACAGCCCAGACGGACATGGTGATCGATGCCTAGCTTCGTCCAGCCGCGGGAATAGCTACGGAGTCTCCATGAACGAAGATGGACCCACATCCTTGGGCTCCTTCACCAATCAGGGAAACCGGGGGACAGGTAGCGTTGCCACGGTTGCAGCTAAAAGTCGAGTACAGACTACTCGTGCACCAAGACTGCCTGCTGGTCTTTACTGGATGCAGCGGATCCCAAATAACTGCCAATAACCCCCAACGTTTGGCGGTTGGTGCCCAGGGGTTCCGTCGGCCAGGGCCGGACAACTGCAGCAATGCAGATGTCCGGCCCTTAGCCTGCCCACGACGGCGGTACGCTAGGCCGTGGCGCGTCGGGCCACGTTGTAGAAGCGGATGTTCTCGTATTCTTCGAGGCCTTCGGCGCTTCCTTCGCGTCCGAGGCCTGACTGCTTGACGCCTCCGAAGGGGGCGGCTGCGTTGGATGGGACGCCTTGGTTGATGCCGATGATTCCTGTCTGGAGACTGTCGGCGACGTTGAGGGCGCGGTCCAGGTTCTCGGTGAAGACGTAGCCGGCGAGGCCGAATTCTGTGGCGTTGGCGCGGTCGATTACTTCGGCTTCGGAGCTGAAGCGCTGTATCGCGGCGATGGGGCCGAAAATCTCGGACTGGGCGACGTCGGAATCTTCCGTAACGCGGTCCAGAACGGTTGGGGCGAAGAAATTGCCTGCGGAATCGTATCCGTGTCCGCCGGTGAGCAGTGTGGCTCCCAACGCCACGGCGTTCTGGGTGTAGGCCTGCATCTGGGCGACGGCACGGTTATCGATCAGCGCGCCGAGTCCTGTCTGCTGTGCGAGGCCGCTTCCCACAGCGACCTGTGCGAAGCGTTCGGTGAGCGCTGCTACGAAGTCATCCGCTATTTCGTCCTGGACGTAGATCCGGTTGGCTCCAATGCAGGACTGGCCGCCGTTGCGGAGTTTCGCGGCGAACGTTCCATCCACGGCCCGCTGCAGATCGGCGTCGTTGAAGACGATGAGCGGGGCGTTGCCGCCAAGCTCCATTGAGCTGCGGAGGACGTTCTGGGACGCGAGCTTCAGGAGCTGGCGTCCTACCGGCGTCGATCCGGTGAAAGAAACTTTCCTGACTCTGGGATCGAGCAGGACGGCTTCGCTGAACGCACCTGATTTTGAGGTCGTGATGACCTGGATCAGTTCTTCCGGTACCCCCGCCTCGATGGCGAGTTGAACGGCAAAGTACGTCGTTAGGGGAGTGAGGGTCGCTGGCTTGATGACCACGGGGCATCCCGCAGCCAGGGCGGGTGCGATTTTTCGGGTGGCCATCGCCAGGGGGAAATTCCATGGCGTGATCAGGACCGCCAGGCCGACGGGGGAGCGGCGTGTCAGCAGGCTCGCACCGCCATCGGGCGTTTCGCGGAAGTTCCCTGCCGGGCGGACTGCTTCCTCGGCGTACCAGCGGACGAAGTCGGTACCGTATTTGACCTCGCCGCGGGCTTCGGCGAGCGGCTTGCCCATTTCGCGGGAGATCAGGTGGGCGAGGTCTTCGGTGTGTTCAACGAGTTTGGCGTACCAGGCGTGCAGCACGTCGGCGCGCTGGCGAAGGGAGCTCTTGGCCCAGGCCGTTCCAGCCTTGTCGGCCGTCGCAACAGCTTCCAGTGCGGCCTCAACATCGGCGTCGGGGACGTGGGCTATGGTTTCGCCTGTCGCGGGGTCCTGGACTGCGATGCCGGAGCTGGGAAGGCCGATGGATTGGATGACGGCATCCGCGTGTTTCAGGCTGGCGGAGTCAGCCTCAATCAGGGGTGCAGCGACGTCGGATATAAGGCTCATCGGTTCTCTCTTTCGGTAATGGCCTGGTAGATGGCGGCACGAACGCGCACATCATCAACGGATGATCTGCGTCTCGCCGCGACCGATAACCAACGCATGATGGTTTCGTGCCTGAAGCAAATGTAACTACCTTGAAAAGTAAATAAAAGCGAACCTTTTTGAAGTGTATATGTAAGGTTTGCTTACAGATTGCTGGCTTGCAGCGCTTGGGTTATTGCTTCCCTCACGGCTGTCAGGGAAGCGCTGCGCTCTGAGCCGGACCGAACCAGCAACTGGATGCTGCGCTGTTGATCCGACGGCAGCCAGGTGCTGGGCGTCATCACACTGCCGGCTTCACGTACCACCATGTCAGGCAGGAAGGCTGCGGCGAGTCCTTGTTCCACCATGCGGAGGTGGAAGAGAAGGTCCGAAGAAACATAGGCGATGACCGGCTCAAGGCCTAATTCGCGGCAGACCCGCATGGCCCATTGTGACGAGGCAGTGTGCGGTGGCTCTGCTACCCAGCGCAGTTTCCTTAGATCGTCAAAGTCGGTGAACTCAAGGCCATGGGGGAGGTAGCCGCGGATTGGGTCCTGGCCGATCAAGGTGGTGTGCATTCCTCCGGGCGGAGCCACCGTAGTCCCAGGAAACGCATCACTGACCACGGCATCCACCTGCCGGGAGATCAGCTGAACCACCGCCTGCTCGGGATCCTCGCGTCGCAACCTGACGTCGAGACGGGGATAGTTTCGGGCCAGCTCGGCCAACGCAAAAGGCATTACGCTGCGGCTGATAGTGCTGAATGCCGCTATGGTCACAACCCCTTGGGGCCGTTCATGGGAAGTCGCAAGATCAGCCTCAGCGCGCTCCATCGCGGCCAGTATTGCCTCCGTATTGCGCACGAGTTCCTCGCCCGCAGGCGTGAGCCGGACATTGCGCCCCACCCGCTCGAGAAGGACCACACCTGTCTCCTTTTCCAACAAGCCGAGCTGCTGCGAGATGGCAGAGTGGCTGTAGGAAAGTTCGCGGGCGGCAGCACTCATGCTGCCGTGCAGCTTGACTTCCCTGAGGAGGGTGAGCCGATGGAGGTCGAGCATGCTGGTACCTGCCTGGTTGCTGTCGGGTGCGTTCGACGGCGCACAGCCCCAACCGCGTGACTGGGTGTGCTCCCATCCAATCAAACCAGTTGGGCAAGCCCATTGGGTGCGTCGAGGAACTTTTACTGACCTTCTCCCACTTGAGGCCCCTGCTCCGACCACTGAGCTACGGATATCGGCGGAAAGTTCCGTATAGCCTTGCGCGCGGGCGCCGCGAAGCACCCCTCGGCAGCACATGAAAACGTAGGTACGGTGACCTCATGCAGAAAATATCGATCGATGCCCTTGCCCGCCAGCAAATCGAAGCCGCGGTTGCCGCACCCAGCGGACGCGCTGCCGACACAGCATTCGGCGGGCATGAGAAGACACTCCGCCAAACAGTCATGGCTTTCCGCGCAGGCACCCGACTCAGCGAACATCAGAACCCCGGCGAAGCTACCGTCTTTGTGCTGAAGGGAAGTGTCTGGCTCAAGTCGGGGAAGAACTCGTGGCAGGGGAAGGCGGGGGACCTTCTGATCGTGCCGGACGGCCTCCACAGCCTCGAAGCGGAGGAGGACTCAGCAGTGCTCTTCACAGTGGTCAAGACGGACCGCTTGGTGGAGCTGCCCGCATAAGCGGAGAACGACGTCGCCGCTTGGGCCGCCGCCACCAACAAGAGTGGACCGATAGAGTTATCGACCAAAGGCCGCGCGGCCGCCGAAACGGTGCATCATCATGGGGTATTCCCGGATGGATCAGCCACTGGTTCCGGTGTCATCATGGGCTGCGCCAACAGGTTTGGACTCCGGTGATCCCCGTTGGCGAAGGTAAATGGATAGGACCACCATGGATCCGACCGCCAGGAACTCCGACTGCCAGTTCTGCAGGGTGCGGTTCCAAAAGTCAGGCGATGCCACGTATTCAGCCCAGGAAAGCGGCTCTTGGAAGTTGCGCAGTTGCTCTTCGTTGAAGGCGACGTGACCTGCGATGGACTGGACCAGCCACGACAAGATAAAGATCAGTCCCATTGTTGCGGCGAGCGAGTTCGAGAATACTGTCAGGCGCCAACCTTTGGCCCTGGCCCATGCGGGGGACTTGGCGTCGGCATGCTCACCCACGAGTTGATCGTGGTCGGATTCCAGGCCGGGCTTGTCCAGCTCCTTTGATTCCGGCGACCCCTTCTGAAGCAGCCAGATTGTGGCAGTGATGTAGAGGAGAAACTGCAAGTACTCAGATTGCCAGTTTTCCGACACGTCAACCGCGAAGCTGGAAGAAGTGATGTATTGGACGAAGGTGATTTCATCAAGGCCGGCAGTGAGTTGCTCTTCGTTGAACGCGGCCTGTCCAGTAATGGCCTGGCCCGCCAACGCGAGGATGAAGATCAGACCGAAAAATAGACTTAATCCGTTGTTCCTCAAGGCTTTTTTCACGTCGCGCCCTATCCGTGAACCAGTCCAACGGCGGCCAGGTATGCAAGGCCACCGAAGATGAGAATGAGATAGAGAGTAAAGGTGACACGCATCGTTATCTGCCTCCTACTTCACAGGAATAGGGGATTTCCTCTCTTGGAGTGCATCCGGCAGCAGTCACGCGCCAACTTGAGCCGGAAACGGCTACGAAAACGGCATCCCTCTCGAACTGCACCAATGCTTCCCGGCCGTAGCCTTCGGTTTTAACCACTTCTCCGGGGTCTCGAAGATGGACAGACGCCAAGTGGGTCTGGCAGTCGTCACCGTCCTTCTCTTTAGACTTGTCCCGGATCGTAGGCTGGAGCAAATCACAAGCAGCAGCCCAGTCTGAGGTATTGACGGCACGATGGAAATCCTCAGCGACTTTGGTTGCGCCCGAAGTATCTACGGCGCAACCTGTCCCAGCCAGGAGGAGAAGGCTGGCGGCAGTGGCGGGGATTAATCTGCGCATGCGGCCCAGCTTAAGAGACTGGACGGGGTAACTGTAGCTTCGACATGCGCCCATGCGTTCCTCCCCGCAACGACACTAAGCAACCTGATGATTTGGTATGGCTTTAGTGTAAACCCGGGAACTCCTTAGCTACTCGCTGTGCAGGGACAGGAACTCCACGCAGGGACAGGAACTCCACTTCGAGGTTGTTGTAGCCGCCGTGTTCGTCGAACACGGCGGAACTGCACTCCCGGCTACTCACCCGACGGGCGATCCTACTCTGGTGACGCCCGCTATACGCCGCGGGAACTGGTCCAGTTGCTCGCCCGCCTCCTCGTACCACTGCGTAAGGACGGCTGGAGGCTCGCCCAGCGTGATGGCATTGGTGTAGGACTCGAGCCATGAACCAGACTGTGCCAGATGATCGCTGATCACCGACATGTGATTGGCCATGGACTCTGCCTCGGCATGGACCTGAAGGCAGGTGATTTTCCGGCCTGATTCGTCGGCGAAGAAATGGAAAATAAGCATCCTGGGCTCGCGGCTCTCCACAAGCCGCACCACCTCGCGGCATGCTTCGAAAGCTTCGTCCAGATGACCTGCCCGCACCGTATAGGTGCTGAAGTAGATGAACAGCTCTGACATGATGGCCTCCTGAATCAAGGGATCCGCACCGTGCGGATTACCTTCAGGATCCCGCTGGCGCCCCGCCCGGACCTCGGCAGTTCGGGCCAACTTCGCCACCCCGGCTTTGGGTAGTTCTGCCCAGTCCGCCGATGCATACTGGTGATCAGGAGGTGGACGTGGCCGTGGAGGCAGATCACCTGGCGCGGGCCCGGACGCTCCACATGGACTACGAGTGGCGGGAGGCGTGCGACGAGTTTCGCGCCGCCGGCGGGCTCCCGGCCCTCGGGGTAGAGGATGTGGAGCGCTTCGCCGAGTGCGCACAGATCGCAGGGCTGAATGAGGATGCGATAAACGCCCTTGAGCGTTCGTTCGAGGTGCGGGCAGCGGAGGGTCATGTGCGCGCCGCCCTCGCCTCAGCCTTCTGGCTGTGGCAGGCTTACAACCTCAATAACGAGTTCGCCCAGGCCAACGGCTGGATGGCAAGGGCTCGCGAACTCGGTCCGGACGACGTCGGGGGAGAACCCGGTTGGCTGCTCATAACGATGGCTTACGGTCGCATCGCGGCGGGCGCGTACGACGAGGCGGGCGTACTTCTGGCGCGCGCTCGAGCGACCGCCGCTGCCGCCCACGACGCCGATCAGCTGGCCTTCTCGACGCTTCTTACCGGACGCGCACTGGTCAAGTCCGGCCACCTTGCGGACGGACTCGACTGGCTGGATGATGCAATGCTTCGCGTTGTGGCGGGCGAGACCACCCCCAGAGCCACAAGCCTGCTCTTCTGCGCGGCGATCGGCACTTGCCAGATGGAGGCCCGGGAGGTTTCCCGGGTACGCGAGTGGAGCATTGCCCTTGGATCCTGGCTGGATGCGGTGCCCCCATTTGGAGGGCCCTTCTACGGCAATTGCCTTACGTACCGGGCAGTCCACCTCCGGCTCGCGGGACAATGGGCGGCGGCCCTCGCCGAGCTTCAGGAGGCATGTCGGAGCTTGGCGGACGGTGCAGGCACACGCCTTATCGGTCATGCCCGCTACGAGCTGGGTGAATCGCATCGACTTCTGGGCGACTTCCCCGAGGCAGAGGCGGCCTTCCGGGCTGCCGCGTTCTCGGGAGGACCCACGCAGCCGGGCCTGGCGCTGCTCAGGCTCTCCCTCGGCGATGTTCCGGCGGCGGCCGCAGGTATCCGGCGCGCACTCGGGGAGTCCGCGGGATCAGGTGCTCGCGTGGATCTGCTGCCCGCGGCGGTGACGGTCCTCCTAGCGGCTGGGGCTCGAGGGGAGGCCGCGGCAGCTGCCGAGGAGATAGGCAGCCTAGCCGAGCATTTCGCCTCCGACAGCGTTCGCGCAGCCCATGCGCAGGCCCTGGGCGAGCTTGCCCTTGCCGACGATGACTGTCAAAAGGCACTTCCCGAACTTCGACGGGCCGCTGACCTATGGCGTGGGCTGGATGTCCCTTACGAGGTCGCGCGGTGCTCAGTCCTCCTCGCGACGGCGTGTCGGGGCGTGCGGGACAACGAGGCCGCAGGCCTTGAGCTTGAATCAGCGCGCCAGGATTTCAGGCGTCTCGGCGCCCGTGCTGACCTGGCCGAGGTCGAGAACATGCTTCTGCAGCCGGGCGTTCCCCCTCAATATGGACTCTCACCGCGCGAGTTGGAGGTGCTCCGTTTGATCGTGCGTGGCCGGACCAATCGGGCAATTGCCAGCGAGCTGTTCATCAGCGAGCGGACCGTCCACAGACACGTAACAAGCATTCTCGAAAAGCTCCGCGTGAGCTCCCGCACGCAAGCGGCCACCCATGCAATCGGCCAGGGGATCGTCAGCGTCGCCCCGTAGCCGAGTGTCGTTGCCCTTGACGAGGGAGCAGGAGAAGGGCCGCATCACGTCAAATGGTCGAAGTCTCCTCGCGCCCAGGCAGCGTGCCGTTGGGCCGAATCGTGCAGAACGGCTTTGGCTTCGGAGGCGATTTTGTTGTTGAAGTTGCCGTAGATCCTGTCGAACGTGAGTTCTTCCAGCTGTGAGGCGATCCGCAACGCCACGGCTCCCGAAAGCGGCAGATGATTCGGGTAGCTGCGCATGAAAGCGATGGAGCGGCGGTCTGGATTTGGAAACACGCTGTCTCCGGTCAGCAAGACCCCCTTGCCGCCCGCTCCTGCAGCCCAGTGCGCTACCGCGCTGCCGGGGAAGTGGCCTCCGGTCTGGTGCAGTGTCAACCCTTCGGTGATTCTCCTGCTGCCGGACCAGTAGGAGATGACCGCGTCATTCCGACCAACCCACCGCCGGTCGGCGTCCGCCACAAGCACGGGGACGCCGCCGAGCCGACGTGACCATTCCACCTGCACGCCGAACATGTGGGGATGGCTGGCCGCGATCGCCAGAACCGGGCCTCGTTCGAGGATTGCTTTCACGCTGATGTCATCAACGAATCCAACGGGATCCCACAACAACGAACCCTGGGGTGTCACTACAAGCTGGGTAGTTTGGCCGATCCCGACTTTCGGCGCAGTTCTGATGCCGATAAGTCCCGGCTCATTCTCCTCCAGCAGTAACTGCTGGCCGGCCTGCGCCAACTCGTCGAGTGAAATCCACTTTTGCCCGTCCTCGGGCACATACTGCCGCTCGTCAGTGCAGATCGGGCAGAGCTCCGGAGTGGGCTCCTCGCGTTCAACGGCGCAGGTTGCACAGGTCAGCACACTTATCCCTTCCTCGCTCAGGTCCCGGATGGATCCGGCCGGCGCCCCGATAGATTTTCGACCGCTTGCTCGATCCCCACTACCTCGCGTTCGACGTCCTCCATATACAGCCTTCCGGCCGTAATAAGGCCGTCCTCTACTTCGAAGAGGGTGACTCCACGTGCTTGGAAGGGTTGCCCGTCGGTACGGTTACCGGTCCATGACCATTCTGTCCACGTGGTGTTACCGTCGTCGACTGAACGGATCAATTCTGTCCGGAAGTCCGGGATTCCAGCGAACATCGCAGCCCAGTTCGCATGCATCTGCCCTCTGCCTACGAATGTCCGACCGGGATGGGCAGGCTGTTCGCTGTGGTAGTCCTCGTGGAACAGGGCTGCCACTGCCTCGAGGTCGTGCGCGTTCATCGCCAGCAAGAGCCGGTCTATGACTTCACTCAACCCTCGTCTCCTTCTGCTCCATGATTGCCACTTTCAGCACGCTCCCGGACCGTACATAGGAGGGCCGAACCTGGCGCCAATTTACGCTGAATCAGCCCTCTACTCCAGACCTTTACCTGGGGCGGCGCTTCAGGTAGTTTGCGGCGCCTTGATTGCCTCCATGACGTTCTCGGTGACGCCGTCGAGGCTCTGGCCGCTTCGCCGAGCCGTTCCCGAACCATCTTGTTCGTGGAAGAGGGGTCTTCGGCGTCCATGGAGCGTTTGGGTTTTGGTGGAAATCGCGTTTCGCGGAAACGGTCTAGCTTCGCAGGGAGGCTTCCTTGGCCATCGACGCGGGTGTCCAGCGGAGGTGGGTGGTTGTTTGTTCGGTGTCGGGTTCTTTTAGGAGGGACAGGCGGGGGCGGATGGCGTCGGTGCGGGTGGTGGGGGGTTTGCGGCGGCCGGCGCGGAATTGCGGGATCCATTGCGCGCCGGGGCCGTGGTATTCCTGTTCGGCTGCGGCGTGCAGGGTCCATTGGGGGTCGTAGAGGTGGGTGCGGCCCAGTGCGATGAGGTCCGCCCGGCCGGCGAGGAGGATGGAGTTCACGTCGTCGTAGCTGGAGATCGCGCCGACGGCGATCACGGCCACCCCTGCGGGGGCGGCGACTTCCTGGCGGATACGGTCCGCGAACGGGGTTTGGTAGGAGCGGCCGAACGCGGGTTTTTCTTCCTTGGCGACCTGGCCGGTGGACACGTCCAGCCCGGCCGCGCCGTGCTCCACGAATGCCTTCGCGATCGCCACGGAATCATCGGAGGTGTTCCCGCCTTCGATCCAGTCCGTCGCGGAGATCCGCACCGTGACCGGTTTGTGGGCGGGCCACACCGCGCGGACGGCGTCGAAGACTTCCAGCGGGAACCGCAACCGGTTGGCCAGGCTGCCGCCGTATTCGTCGGTGCGCTGGTTCGAGACCGGGGAGAGGAAGGAGGAGAGCAGGTAGCCGTGCGCGGCGTGGACCTCGAGCAGGTCAAAGCCGGCCTCATCGGCGCGGATCGTGGCGGCGACGAACTCGTCCCGGATGGTGTCCATCCCGGCACGGTCCAGCTCAACCGGGGTCTGGTTCTCCGGCCCGTACGGCACTGGGGACGGGCCGACAGCGGTCCAGTTGCCGGTTTCGAGGGGCTGGTCGATACCTTCCCACATGAGTTTCGTGGAGCCCTTCCGTCCGGAGTGGCCCAGCTGCGCGCCGATCTTCGCGGTGGAGCGGGCGTGGACGAAGTCCACGATTTCCTTCCAGCTCTCCCGCTGCTCGTCCGTGTAGAGGCCGGAGCAGCCCGGGGTGATGCGCCCGGTTTCGGACACGCACACCATCTCGGTCATGACCAGACCCGCCCCGCCGAGGGCCTTGGAGCCGAGGTGGACTTTGTGGAAGTCCCCCGGGATCCCGTCGGTCGCGGAGTACATGTCCATGGGCGAGACCACAATGCGGTTCTTCAACTCCAGACCGCCGATGGTGTAGGGCTGGAACATGGCCGGCGTGACCTGGGCCAGGCCCTGGGACTCGGCGAAGTTCCGGTCCACGGCGTCCGCGAACTCGGGGTCGCGCAGGCGCAGGTTTTCCTGGGTGATACGGCGGCTTCGGGTGAGCAGGTTGAACGCGAACCGGGTAGGGTCCTGGTCCTTGTACTGCCCGATCCGCTCAAACCACTCCAGGGATGCCTGCGCCGCGCGCTGGGTCGAGGCGACCACGGGACGCCTCTCAGCCTCATAGGCCTCCAAGGCTTGTTCCACTGTGGGGTGCTCGTGCAGGCACGCGGCCAGGGCCAGGGAATCTTCCATGGCCAGCTTCGTCCCGGATCCGATCGAGAAATGCGCGGTATGGGCCGCGTCGCCGAGCAGCACCACGTTGCCCTTGCGCCAGCTCTGGTTCCGCACCGTGGTGAAGTTGATCCACTTGGAATTGTTCGACAAGACCTCGTACCCGTCCAGTTCCTCCGCGAAAAGGGTGCGGATCTTCGCGATCGCCTTCTCATCCGACACCCCGGGAGGGAAAACCTCGTCCGCGGTCTCATCGAAGCCCGCCGCGTGCCAGACGTCCTGGTGCATTTCCACAATGAACGTCGAGCCCTCATCGGAGTACGGGTAGCCGTGGATCTGCATCACACCGAACTCGGTGTCCTTGACGAAGAACTTGAAAGCCTCGAACACCTGGTCCGTGCCCAGCCACATGAACTTATTGGACCGCGGATCCAGGTCCGGGCCGAACGCGTCCGCGTACTTGGCGCGGATCTGCGAATTCACCCCGTCCGCGGCGAGCACCAAATCATAGTTCGCCTCCAGATCCTCGATGGCCGGGGCCATGGTGGAGAACCGGACATCCACGCCCAACTCCAGGCACCGGCGCTGCAGCAACTCCAGCAGTTCCTTGCGGCTCATCGCCGCGAACCCCTGCCCGCCCACCGTCATCATTTCGCCACGGAAATGGATATCAATATCGGACCACCGCGCGAACCGGCGACTCATGTACTCCGCCACCACCGGATCAGCGTTACCAATCCCGCCCAGGGTCTCATCGGAAAACACCACACCAAACCCAAACGTGTCACTGGCAGCATTGCGCTCCCACAACGTGATCTCATGCGACGGATCCAACTGCTTCATCAAAGCCGCGAAATACAACCCGCCCGGGCCGCCTCCAACAATAGCGATCTTCATGCTCATGCTCCTTCTCAAGCCTGGGCTGCGCGGCCGCGTGGGCCAGGGTCCATCTGACGATTGTGAGGATATGTCGATTTTTTTACGATCGTCATATACACAGAAGTTAGCACGCCACCAAAGCCCAAACAAGACCGCGCGGGTGATTCGCCAAAAACATATGTCGATCTATTTACGATCGTCACTGACGCGATATAAAGTGGTGTTTGGAAGCATGAGGGCGCCGCAAGTGGTGATCCGCTCCGCATCCCCGTACTAAGGAGACAAAGATGTCTGGTTCACGCTCTGATGAGATCAAGGAAAATTCACCCGAACTAACCATGGGCGCTTTGCTCGATGAAGAGTTCCGCTCCGTATTCGACGGGACGACGCCGGTTGCCACGCCGTGGGCTGGCCTGATCTTCATTTAGACACCGTTTGCACTAAACCCTGCATGTACAGCAGCTAGGGCCGTGAAAAGCGCGTCCAATCGGGGATGTAGCCTAAGACTCTAAGTCCATCCCTAACCAATTGAGGTAGCGCTGAATGGCCAAGGCCGCCGCGCCCGACGTTGCCCCGACGCCGCGCCATCAACACCTGATCGTCACTGTGTATGGCTTGTATGCCCGCCATCAGGACGGCACGTTCGCGATCGCGGACCTCGTGCAGCTCCTCGGGGACCTGGGAGTCGAATCAGCGGGCGTGCGTTCTTCCGTGTCGCGGTTGAAGAAACGCGGAGTCCTGGTCAGCGTGAAACGGGGAAATTCTGCGGCTTACAAACTTTCGCCGGAACTCGAGGATGTTTTCAGCGCCGGCGACGAACGGATTTTCGCTCCCCGCCGTGCAGACAAAGACGACGCCTGGCTCCTTGCCTCCTTCTCAGTCCCCGAGACACAGCGACACCTGCGGCACAAGCTCCGGAGCATATTGACACGTATTGGCTGCGGCCAGGTGTCTCCGGGGTTGTGGATCGCACCCGGAAATCTTGCGCCCGACGTCGAACACCAGCTGCGGCGGGCCGGGCTCATGGACTATGTGGAACTCTTCAGGGCAACCCACCTGACCGGCGGCCACCTGGAGGAGAAAGTGGGCCAATGGTGGGATCTGCCATCGTTGGAGGCCCTATATTCGGACTTCATTGCACGGCATCAGCTCGTACTCCGTCGCTGGGAGGACCACGATGAGGAGGCCGGGCAGGCCGAACTGCTGAAGCAGGCCTTCGTGGATTACGTTCCCATGGTCACGCAGTGGCGGAGGCTTCCGTATATGGACCCCGGGCTCCCCGAAGAATACCTGCCGGAAAATTGGCATGGGCTGGCCGCACAGGAGCTCTTCACGAAGCTGCACCAACTGCTAGGTCCGAAGGCCCATGAATATGCGCTGTCCATCGTTGGGTCACCTGCGAAATCAGATGTGCCAGCAGTAACAACTGTGTGAAGTACGCAACCGAGAAAAGGGTTGGGGCAGCATTGCGCCCCAACCCTTTTACAAGGAGCCGTCCCGGGATCAGTGTCCTTGGAAGGCCTCCGCCAGCCACCAGGAGCCACCGTCCGAGGCGATCTTGGCATCGATCACCAGGGGCCGGTCCCGTCCGCCGTCCCTGAAGGCTGCAACCCATTCCCGTACTGGCTGAAGGTCCTCAAGAGTCCTGACTGTCACGCCGTCGGCTCCGTATCCCCGGGCGATTGCGGCAATATCCGTCTCGGGGAAGGACACGCTCCCCAATTCCTCTTGCGGGTGGTGTTCGGCGAAGTGGTGGACCTCAGCGCCGTATGCGGCATCGTTGTAGACGATGCAGACCAGCGGCAGCTTCAGCCGTACGGCGGTCTCCAGCTCGCTGATGCCCATTAGGAACCCACCGTCTCCGGCACCCAGGACGGGCAATCGATGTGGTTGCGCTATTGCAGCGCCAATTGCCGTGTAGAGGCCAATGCCAATCGCCTGGAACGCTTGGGTAAAACAGAATCCGAATTCGTCCGGAACCGCCAGGTACTGGCTGGGGTAGCCCATGAAGTTGCCCGAATCCACTGCGAGGATCCTGTCTGCGGGAAGGATTGTATCCAGTTCCCGACTGATCACCCGTGGATCGATCGACGTCGCAGTGCCAAGGTCCGGAGTCTCCACGTCCCGCCACCGCGAACTCTGTTTGATGGCGAGGGCGTTCTGCTCAGTGCGGTACTTTTCCGCCGCTGCAGGCTGGGTCGTCCTGAGCACTTCCAGGGCGTCGTCGGCCGTGAGGGCGGAATCACCCAGCACGCCAAGTGTGATCTGCCTGTTGGCGCCCAACGAGGAATCTTCGACGTCGATCTGGACTACTTTTGTCCCGGTAGAGATCAGCCTGCCGTGACGCATAGTCCACATATTCAGGGTGCAACCCCACCCGACAATCAGGTCCGCTGAGGTAATGAGCTCCGCGGTTAAAGGGGAGGAGAACCCGCCGGAGATGCCCAAATTGTGCGAATCGCCGTTGAACAGCCCATTGGCCACGGCCGAGGTCGCCACGAGTGCCCCCGCATGCCGGGCAAGGGCCAGGATGGAATCCCGGGCGCCCCTGCCGCCGCGGCCCGCTACAAACACGGGCCGTTTCGCATTGGAAATCAGCTCTACCAGCTGGTTCACTGCACGGGTATCCGGACGAAGCCGCACCGGCACAGGCACGACGACGGTACTCACCGTGTCTGCGGCCGTTCCGCTTTGGACATCCAAAGGCAAGCTGAGGACCACGGTCCTGCGCTCATTCACCGCTGTTCGAAATGCCCGGACGGTGTCCGCTACAGCCGTTTCGGGGGAGTGGATCCGTTCCGCCACGGCCCCTACGCTGCGTGCCAGTGCATCTTGGTCGATCTTGAAGTTGGACCGGATAGCTGCCGCCTGCGTATCGGCCGTCAGCACGATCATGGGTGTTCGGCTCTTGGCAGCTTCCCCGACGCCGGTGATCGCGTTGGTCAGGCCACATCCTTGGTGTGTGGTCACCACGCCCACCTTGCCCGACATCCTGGAGTAAGCATCGGCCATGGTGGCAGCGCCGCCCTCATGGCGGGCCGCGGTGTAGGGAATTCCGGCGTTCATCAAGGTGCTGGTGACGTCGAAGTTGCCGCTTCCCACCACCCCGAAGACGTGGCCGACTCCCAGCTTTGCCAGTGTCTGGCCCACCAGCGTGGAGACCCTTACCTGCTCGCTCATGCGCCGGGCTCCGATGCGGTGCTTTCCGTCTTTGCTGAGTTGTCAACCAGTGCATAAACGCGGCTGGGGCTCCCCGTCCCGCCGACGATGGGCAGGGGTGCAACCACCAGTGTCGCGCCGGTGACCGGGAGGCGATCAACGTTCCGCAGCGACGTCACACCATATTTGTCAGCGCCGAGCAGGAACGAATGGACCGGGAACATCGGATCCAGTGTTGCGGCCTGGCCAGCATCAATGCCGACCGTTTCCACGCCGAAGCCGCTGATGGAGGCGTTTCCGGCGAGCCATTTGGCACCCGCCGCGGAGACCCCGGGTGTGTGGGGGCCGGCGTCGTCAGCGTTCATGAAATCCGATGCGTTACCGCCGCGGGCGGACCAGCCGGTGCGGAAGATGACCCAGCAGTTTTCCGGGAAAGGGCCATGGTCCTGCTGCCACTGCTCGAAGTGTTCGGGTTCCAGCAGGAAGTCGGCGTCCTGTGCAGCTTCGGCGGTCTTGTCAATCACCACAGCCGGCCCCACCAGGCGGTAGGGCTCGATCTGGTCAACGGATTTCCCGTCCTTGCCCGTGATCCAGTGGACGGGAGCGTCCAGATGTGTACCGGCGTGTTCGCCCACCGTGACGTCGTTCCACGCCCAGGCCGGTCCGGCGTCGTCGAAATTGCTGACGGGAGTGAGCGAGAGTCCAACCGTGTTGGCCAAGGGTTGGGGAAGATTCAGAATCGGGGTGTCACCGCTGAGTGGCGTGGTGAGGTCGACGACGTCGATGGCGCCGGATGACAAGGCTGCGGTGAGCTCATTTAGAACAGACATTGTTCTCCTGTCGGGTTGATGTGTGGGTTCATTTCAGTTTCTGGGCAACTAAATGCCCCGATCCGCCGGACAGCCCGGGACCGGGGTGGGTGGAAGCGCCAATGTGCCACAAGCCCTTGACGGGGGTTTTGTGGTTTGCGGCCTGGGGGAAGGGCCGCCAGAGGAGGTTTTGGAAGAGTTCCGCGGATCCGCCGTACGGATCGCCGTTGACGGCATTGGGGTTTTCCGCAGCCAGATCGGTCGGTGCCAGGATGTCCCAGGCCAGGACGGAGGCCCTGGTGCCTGGCGCGAATTGTTCGAGCCTGGTCAGGACGCGTTCCATGTACTGTTCCTTAAGTTCCTGTGTCCAGCCGCCGTCCACGGCGAGCGACCCTGCCGCATCCGCTACCGGCGAGAACGGCACTTCCTGTAACTGCAGCCATAGTGTCGCTTTGCCTGCGGGGGCCCGGGAAGGATCCAGGACGCACTGCTGACCTACGACGACGGTAGGTTCCGTAGGCAACAGCCCCGCTTCGGCTTGGGCGCAAGCAATTGCAGTACTGTCCGAACCGTTGCTCAGGTGAACCAGGGGCACGGAATCCAAACGCGGATCGGTCCATTGGACCGGTTTATCCAAAGCCAGGTGGATCTGCATGGCCCCGCGGCCATTCTGGTAGCGTGCGGCTGCTTCGGCCAACCCGGCTGGTGGCTGGCGCAACAGCTTGGAATACAGCGCCTGGGGCGACACATTTGCGAGCACGGTCTGTGCGCTGACCAGGCCCTTGGAGGTTTTCACGCCTGTTGCACCTTTGGAGCCGACCAGGATTTCCTCGGCTTCGGTGTCCAGCATGATCCGGACGCCTTTATCCCTCAGAAGGGCCTCAAAAGCAGCGATGAAATTCGAGGCCCCTCCTTTGACGACAGGCAAGCCAAAGCTGTGCATGCTCAAGGCCATGACCGGAAGCATGACGCCGCCGGTCGCTTGGTCGGGGCCGAGGCCTGCGTGAAGGAGCCAAGGGGACCAGAGCTGGTCGGTTTGCCATCCGTTGAAGCGGCTGCGGAGATAGTTGCGGCCGCTCATGACGGAATCCCGGACGAAGGCCTCAGTACCCTTGACTTTTCCTCGCTTCAAAGCGCCGGCGGCGATCCTCAGCACGTCTTTGAACGAGCGGAGTTCAGCACCGAACGCACCGAAAATGGTCCCTGCATTGCGGCCGAGGTCCTCCAACATCGCCAGGTAGGCGCCTTCGTCTCCGTTCTCCTGCAACGCAGCTGCAGTGAGTGCCGGGTCGCGATGGGCCATGACCACCCTGTGTTGCCCCGTCTTTGGATCGGCTGCCACGCTGGCCGTCACCGCGCCGTCGGAATTGCAGTATTCCAATCCCCTCGCATGCAGCTCGCTTCCCAAAGCCTGGTAAGCCCCTCCGGAAACGAACAGGGGGTGCCAGGAGGAGAAGGAATCGTGGATGAACCCGGGCAGCGTGCGTTCCGCTGAATGGATGAAGCCGCCCAGCCTGCCACCCCGTTCAATGAGGCAGACGCGCTTCCCGGCCATGGCAAGCTCCGCGGCGGCTACCAGGGAGTTGATCCCCGAACCAATGATGGCAATATCGGTCGAGTCCGTCATGGAGGGCACCGTCATCTCAGAAGTCCGGGTGGTTGGTCGCGGCGTGGTATTTGCCGCTGTGGAACAGGAGTGGTTCCCCTCCAGCATTCTCGTACTTCTCCACCTCGCCTACGTAGATGACATGGTCGCCGGCATCGTGTCGTGAGACGGTGCGGCACTGGAACGTGGCGACGGCGCCGTCCAGCAACGGGATTCCGGCGATTCCCTCGGTGGTTTCCGCGCCGGCGAATTTGTCTGTGGCTGGCGTTGCGAACTGGCGGGAAAGGACGTGCTGGTCACTGGCAAGGATGTTGATGGCAAAGTGCGTGGCGTCCTCGAAGTCCGCCAGGCTGGGAGCACGCTTGCTGGGGCACCACAACACCAGCGGAGGTTCCATGGAAACGGACGTGAAGGAGTTGGCGGTCATGCCCACTTTCCGTCCGTCGACTCCAAGGGTGGTGACTACGGTGACGCCCGTGGCGAATTGTCCGAGTGCGCCACGGAAGTCCCTCAGGTCAAAAGCTGACGAATCTTCGTCCTTGCGTGCCTGCACAAACTCGGCGGCAGCTGCGGGATCGAACCACCATGGGTAGAACGTGCGTGGATCATCGAATCCTCCGGCGATGCTTGCGGCCAGTGCAGGGTGGTCTGCGGCTTCGGCCAGCACAGCCTGTTGGTGTTCCCGCCGGGGTTTGAGCATGTCATTTGTCCATGCCACCGCCCACTGGCCCCAGCCCCGCCAGAACTCGTCAAAGGTGCGTTCCATCCACTGCTTGTCGAAAGGCTGCTGCCCCCGCCGGATGATGGAATCCAGGTAGTACTTGGCGGCCAGCGTCGCGTTGTTGGACCCTTGACCGGTGAGGGGATCGTTGAGCAGGACGGCGTCGCCCAGGCCGAAGACAAGGTTGCCGTTGCCCAGTTCGCCCACTGCTGAACGAACGGTCGGCGTGATCCGGCCCAGGAGTGTTGCACCCTCATCGGTGAGTGTCGCGTTGGCGAAGTTCTTCGCCTCGTGGGGAAAATGTTCTTCCAGGATTTCCAGGGATCGGCTCAGCTGTTCCTCCGGACTTGTAACATCGGTCCACTTATCCATTGGGCCGCCGACTATGCCTTCAAAGACCATCATCTGGCAAGGCCCGGACACTGTGAGTCCGGGAAAGGTAAAAAATTCCCCGACGCCGGGGACTACGGACATGCGAATGCTGTCATTTGTATTGGATTTGTCCATTGAGACCGTATCCAGTGAGTCCGAATCGAGTGAAACATAGTTCAGGGCCAGGACTCTTTGCGGACGGTCGAACGGGGACTTGGCCCTGTCCTTGGGGAAGATCTGGGCGATCTCTCCCTTTCCGGTGCCGACGATAACCAGCTCATAGTCGCGTGCGAGTTCCTCCAGCATGCGCTGCGTGACTTTCTCTATACGGAAATCACCGCCACCAGCCACAAAGGCCTCGATCCAGGCCGCACTCTTGATCCGCTGATCCACCGAGTGGGCGGTTCCCTCAAGGGGTGCCTCCCACTCGATGGCGTCTGAGCCGGGTTCGCCTTCCACACGCAATCGGATGGCGCCGATCCCGGGCACGGCTTCGTCGTCATAAAGCTTGGTCAGGGCGGAGCTCAGCTGCGCTTCGGCGGCGAGGGCTGTGGGGAACATGCATTGGCTGGACATCACCTTGCCGGTGCGGATCTGAGCGGCCGAACGGTCCGAGAACAGGGTGACTTCATACCCCTCCCGTTGCAGGCCCAAGGCCAGTTGAGCGCCGGATTCGCCGGCTCCGATAATTGCGATCTTTCGCATGTCTGGTTTTCCTTCGAGGAACGTTGTTGCCAGGGGGAAGTGGAGCGACTATCAGGTCGCGGGTACGGCTGAGCCCACGCTTGCAAGGTATGCGGCCGCCTTGTCCGGGTCCATGAACCATTCCTGGAAGTCCGGCGGGTTGTTGAAGCCGTTGGCGAAGCGGTGCGCGATTTCGGCCGACTGGCCGGCCGCTCCCAGGAGCGAAAGGACATGCGGGGGAGGAGGAGCCAACAGTGCGTTCGTCCACTGTGCTACGTGCTGGGCATAGTTCCAGTACGTTTCGAAAGTGGCCTGCATGAACGCTGCATCGAAGGCACCTTCGCCGTGTCCCGCAATGCTCTGCAAGTAGGACGCCGCACATTTGCTGGCGTTGTTGGAGCCCTGGCCGGTGATGGGGTCGTTGAGGACTACGACGTCCGCGAGTCCGAGGACCTTCTTGCCGCTCGGAAGCGTCGCGATGGGATGGCGGACCGTGGGTGCGAACCGGCCTTGCAGGAAGCCGTTGGGATCGGTCAGCTCGACGTCGGCCGCCCGGCTGGCTTCCCACGGCAAGTACTGCTTCAGGATGGTCTTGGACGCTTCCAAGTGTTCCCCGGGAGTCAGGCCCTTCCAGCAATCCATCGGGCCGCCCGGAATGCCCTCAAAGACCATGATTTCGCACGGACCTGTGGTGGTGAGGGCCGGGAAGGCAAAGTACTCGCCCACCCCTGGAATCAGGTTGAAGGAAACTGCCGAGTGTTCTGCCCTGGGTTCCATTCCAGTGACGTACGTCAACGCCAAGGCACGTTGGGGTGCGTCATAGGTGCTGCGCTGGGCATCGCGGGTGAAGAGCTGCGCAATTTCGCCCTTGCCTGCCGCCACAATCACCAGATCGGAGTTAAGGGAGTAGCGTTCCAGTTCCTCCACACCGGCGTCCTCAAACACCAGCTCGCCTCCCTGCGCCACGAACTCTTCCATGAACCTCGGGAACTTGACCCGCTGATCGATGGACTTGGCCGGGTTATCCAGGCGCGATGCCCAGCTGATGGCCTTCTCACCAAGAACTTCCGGATGGGGGATCGTAAACGATATTCCGTCCACGGTGGGAGCTTCAGGCCAGAAGTCCAACCCGAGCGCCCTCTCGTGCTCAAGGGCATCGTGGAAGATGCATTGGCTGGAGGAGACCTTTCCCTCGTGGATTTCTTCGGCGGTGCGGTTGGAGATGGTGGTGACCGCAAATCCTGCTTTGAGCAAGCCGATGCCAAGTTGCAGGCCCGATTGCCCTGCTCCGACGATGGTGATGTGGCGCTGTGTCATAGTGTTGACCTTGTCTTTCTGCTGTCTCTGCATCCGTAAATGATGGGGGAAGATATTTGGCCGGGCCTCGGCGTTCGTTCGGGATGGGTTTGTTCCCAGCCGGGAAGGCCGATGTGCACGAGCTTGATGTCATTCATGTGTCGTCACCTCTTTTCAGCGGCGAGTAATGGGATGGCTTCTTCGGCGCGCTCGGGCCCCAAAGCGGAGTAGCCGCCGTCGACTGCCCAATCAGCTCCTGTCACGAAGCTTGCGGCGTCGCTGGCGAGGAAAGCGACCACGGCTCCGATCTCCTCTGGCCGTCCCACCCGCTTCAGGGCATGGAACGGGGCTGCTACGGAGTCTGTCTTGTCAATGTCGCCGCCGGACAGGGTGTCCATGATGTTGCTCCACACCCACCCAGGGCTGACCGAATTGACGCGAATGCCATCGTCGGCAAGATCTACGGCCATGCTCCGGGTCAGCTGGACCAAGGCGGCCTTGCCCGCAGGGTAGAGCCAGCGGCCTGTCTGGGCAACGGAACTCGAAATCGAGGTGAAGTTGATGATGGCCCCGCGCTGGGATGCCTTGAGGTAAGGGCGTGCCGCGTTGCTTGCCATGACGGCGCTCACCACGTTGATGTTCAGTGCCTGCAGCCAATCGTTCCTGTCCGAAGCCGCACCTTCATCTTTGTAGGTGCAGGCCAGATTGACGAGGATGTCGATACCTCCATGCGAGGCTGCCGTGTCGTTCATGAGCCGGGCTACTGCTGCATCATCTGTGATGTCAGTGAGCGAAAAGCTGATGTCGCTTCCCAACGCGTGGAGCTGCGCGCCGCCGTCGGCGTCGATGTCGGCGACCACAACGGTGGCACCGGCATCGCGCAACGCTACGGCGACGCCTTGGCCGATCTTGGTGGCGCCGCCGGTGATGACTGCGGTCTTGCCCGAGAGTGCTGACATGGCCAAACCTTTCGTAGTGAATCGGTGAGGTGGAAAGTGTCTTATGTACGCATTGACGCTCGTCGCTGCCGACGGACGGCCTATTTCACTGCCTATTTGACAGTGGGCCTCGGCGCGGGCTTCGGATGAGTCCGTTCCCACTCGATTCGGCGGTCATGCACCAGCTTCACGTTCTTCATCTCTGCTCACCCCTTCCATCGGTTTCTTTGCTGCGTTTCTATGACGTGCGTCATACTTGTTCTAAGAGTGACTCTATTCACAGGCAAAAAACGGGTCTATCCGCTTGGCGCAGGGCTCATCCAAAAAACGAAAACCGGGGAAGGAACGCGCAATGGTGAGGATCCTTCCACGTGACGTCCTCAGGGGCCTGCCGACAGTGAGCACGACGGATGTCGATGACGCGCACCAGAAAATCGCTGATTTGTTCTGCGGTCACGACCTCGTTCCGCAGACCCGGGGGACGTCCGTGGACATGAAGCTGCGCTCGTTGCACCGCGGTGATGTTGGCATCGAATTCCTGGACTATGGTGCGGACGTCCGGATCAGTCCGGAAGGACTGGAGAACTTCCATCTGATCCAGATTCCCCTTGCGGGCCACGCACACATGGAGGTGGGCTCATCCTCGGTGGATTCGAGCCCCAAGACCGCGACAGTTCCTCCGATCGACCGTCCGTTCACCATGACGTGGGATCGCGGAACCCCGCATTTGATTGTCTACGTGAGCCGCCTCGCTCTTGCTTCTGTAGCAGCGCAACTCTATGGAGAGGATCCGCAGGGAAATGGTTTGCGGACCAAGGATCCCGGCGGCGATCCGGAGACGAGCGTGAAGCTCGGCTATGCGATGGACCTTACTGGCCCTGCCGGCCGGGCGTTCCTGAGGTCGGTCGTCGAACTCCACGACGACATGATCAGCCAGCAGGAAAGAACGGCTCCAACTTTCGTCCAGAAGCTTCTGGCGGACACGATGGTTTCCCGGCTGCTCTTGGCAATGAGTCCCGTGACGGAGGCTGACCACTCCAGTCCAGCTTCCGAAAGCCGCCTGATACGACAATTCCGGGAACTGCTGGAACGGCACGCCTCTGAGGAGCTGGGGGTTCCGGATATCGCAGAGAATCTGGGAGTGTCGGTGCGTACCCTGCAACTGGCCCTACGCTCCGAGGTGGGGGCAACGCCGTCGGAGTTGTTGAGGAGGGTGCGACTGGACCGGGCCCGGGAACTGCTTCTTGCTGCTGCCCCCGGACAGGAGACCATTGTTTCGATCGCAGAGCGCTGCGGTTTCTCCCATCAAGGGCGCTTCTCGGCGCTCTACCTTGACACGTTCGGCGAGCTGCCGTCGGAGAGCCTTCGCCGGTAGCCTCGCTATCCGATATCGAGCTATTCGCTATTCGCTTGGTCGAAGTCTGTCCAATTGGTCAACGTCAGCCAGCGAAGGGCGCGTACCGCGGTGGAGATCGGAGTGGTCGCCGCCCAGGCCTGGGGTGAACATGCCGTGGGATAGGGAAGCGCCTGAGGGTAGTCGGAGCGGCTGTAACCGCAAAACAATTCAGGCTACCGATGGTCGGTATGTTCGGCGGCCTCCATCAAAGCTGAAGCAAGGCGCTGGGCTTCCTCAACAAATCCATAGCGCACCAACCCCGCGACAATCAGTGCATTATCGTGCTGCCACACGGAGCCGTTGTGCTAACTGACCGGATTGTAGGCACCCATGTCCGTGGCCAGGGTGATACGCCCCACCCGCTGGAAAGATGTCCCCGCTCTGCAAAGAGATACAGAACGCGGATCCTTCTACGAGTGTCACGGCACCCTGCCCAACAGGACCCGCCGCGTTATCTGCATTCCATCCGGCCACAGCAGGCTCCTTTGAAGTGCACCGCCTGTCACGTGATCTGAATCTCCGCCGGTACCGTAGAGCTTGCCAGAGCCCCCTGTAGCCGGGGCAACGTCAGTGCCTCCGCCTACTCACTTCACCGGAAGGCCGTAGCCGCCAAAGGACGCCCCCGCAATCTTTGGAGCGTTGCGGACGGAGACTCCTTGTACTTTTCGCTGTAATACGCGGCAAACCGCCCAAGGTGGGAGAACCCGGCGTCGAAGGCTGCTTCGGCAACCGTTGCGGCGGCTGGACCTGCCTGTCCCTCTAGAATCCGGCGTGCACGCGCCAGCCTCATATCGCGCAGGACGTGCGCGGGACTCTGGCCGACGTGTGCTTGGAAGGCATTATGCAGTTGCCTTGTGCTGATCCCGACGGCAGAGGCGACATCATCAATCCGGATGTTTGCCCCCAGGTTCTGCTCCAGGTAATTGCAAGCCAACTCAACGTACGCCGGAGCCCCCTTGTTGCCGGGCAAGGGAGCGAAAGCCGGCTCCAAAAAAGGAGCAAGCCCGGCGGACATTGTGGCAAGAAGAATATTCTCAAGCCAAGTCACGGACTCTCCGGGGAGGCCTTGGTCCAGCTGGCGGCAGGCTTCCAACCAGGTTTGCGACACCATGTTCGGATTGCTGAGCTGCAATGGAACGTCGCTGGCAAGGGAAATGGGCTTGACCAGCACCCGGCCGGCCGTAGCAGCCAGATAGTTTTCCAGCACATCAGCGTCGACGCCGCCAACGAGGGCTCCGCGCAGTGGGTCCGGAACCATCTTGGTCTGATGATGCGAGCTCAAGGCGAACGGAGTATTCGCCACCCATTGGTTGCCGCAGGATTCCACGAGCATTGGACCCCTCGGGATGACGAGGAGCGCCCGGCGGCCCGACGCTGGACTGACAATGGTGACACCCGTACCGTACGAGACGAATACCAGGCTGATGGCACCCGCCACCAGGCCGTTGACGGTTCCGTCGATTCCGTGTCCCTGATGCGGAACCAGCAGATGCTCATCCGACGTCAGGCTGTTGACGGAGTCGCGGACAACTGCTGCCGAGGTGCTGCGGGTTAGCGCATGTGCTTCAAGGGGTCTATCCGCAGGCAACTGATGGGAGACAGCGTCGGCCGCTCCAGTTGAATCCATGTAATGACCTTTCCCGGAAGGGAATCTTGATCCTGGTTGCACCGAGACCGCCTCTACCATCCGACGGATATATAGAGTGCTCTTGACGATAGTCATGCCTTCTATACATTGGCAAGTGCCGGTTCACGAACGCCCAGCTTCTCCAGGCGCGGGAGTACCTCCTGGGCGAAGTACTCAAGCTCGCCGGCGTAGTCGACAAACGCAAGGGTCATCCCGTCAAAACCGGCCTTGGCGAAACGGGCAATTTCTGCGGCTACTTCATCAGGTGTGCCAACGATCGGGCAAGAGCCATGGCCGGCGGCAAAACGCGACCGCATGGTAGCCAACATTTCTTTAGTGAAGGATTCCGCGTGCAGTCCCTGCAGGTTCATGAGGTAATCCACCGCACCCCAATCAGCATTCTCTTCTGCGTAATACGCCAGATAGTCCGCTGCCTCCTGATGGCTTGGCCGGCACACCACATGGCTGAGGGTCAGAACACCAACCTCACGTTGGTAATTCGCCATCGCCTGGCTTTTCACGGAGCGAACAATTTCTGCCCCGTCCTCGGGTCCGCCGACCACCGTGAAGACGAAATCCGAGTTCCTTCCAGCGAAGTTCCTGCCTTGCGTGGACGAACCCGCATTGAGAATAGGAACTTTTCCACCGGCGGGCTTCGGCAATGCCTCAACATGCTTGAGCGAGAAGAACTTCCCGTCGAAATCAAAGATTTCTTCCTCTTGCCATGCCCGACGCACCACGTCCCACCACTCTTGGGCGAAACCGTAGCGATCGTCATGGGCCTCCGCCATATCTACGCCCATGGTTTCGTACTCGGGTTGATTCCAGCCAGCCACGATATTCAGCCCAGCGCGGCCGCCACCGATCGCATCAAGGGTGGCGATCTGCTTCGCCGTCACCAATGGGTGGTTGAACGCTGTGTGAACCGTTGAAAAGACAGAAATTTTTTCGGTGGCGGCCAGGAGCGCGGCGGCCCATGGGATGGGCTCGAGCACCGAACCATGAAAATTCGTATCGCCCTTGTAACCGATCCATCTCGCAATGGGCAGCAGGAAATCAATTCCTGCCTGGTCGGCTATGCGGGCCATCCGAAGGTTTTCCTCCCACGTAGCCCCCCACCTTTCGGGGATCTTTGTGACGGCCAATCCGCCGGAACAATTTGCCGAGAATAGTCCGAGCTTGAAGTGGTCTTTTCTGTTCATGGGATGCATGATTCCTCTTTCGGGTCCAGTGTGAGTGTTGGTGATATACACGAGCCGTCAGGCCCTGGTTCTACGGTTTCCGCAAGTGCTGAAACAGAAGGGGCTCGAACGGCTCCGCTTGTGTAATGTGGTCCACTTGGCCGACCAGGATCATGTGGTCGCCGCCCTCATAGCGTGCCCATAGCCGGCAGTCGAGTCGCAGTCCCACGCCCGGCAAAGCGGGCGCGCCGGTAGATCCCACAAGAGGAGTGAGGCCTTCAAACTTGTCATTGCCGCGTTGGGCGAAGCGGGGGACGTAGTGCCCAAGATCCTTACCCAAAACGTGGATGGAAAAGTTATCTGTCGCCATCCAGGTCTCAAAGCTGGACGATGCTCTGTCCACACACCAGGAGACAAGGGCCGGATCCAGCGAGACGGAGGCGAAGCTGTTCATGACCATGCCGGCCCGTCGGTTGCCCGCCGCGGTTGTCACGACGCTGACGCCCGAGGGCCAATGCCGCATGACGGACCTCAGGTCCGGCGGAACCGCAGAGGGTTCCAGGTCTTTTGCTACAAACGGTTGCTGTTGGATGCTGTCAGTCAACATCACGTGCCACCTCCAGTCAGTGTTACGAACGTTCCACAATTCTGCGGACCGCAGGCTGACTGGACTATCCGTTCTTCGCTGACTTATGGCCGTTTTGCGCCAAATACCACTGCGCCGCAATCCCCAATCCTGGCGGGGAAAGTACGCGACGGGGCCTCTGTCACCGGAACACGCCGAGCTGGATGTTGACGGCAAGCACCACGGACGCCAGCGCGAGGATTCCCGCGCCTAGCTGTAGGAGGAAGCCGTCCTTTGAACGCCGCAGTCCTCTTGGCGCGGACCGTGGCATGAGGGAGACGGCGCTGAAGCTGGTCATCAGTGCTGCGGCGATGATGACGCTCAAGCTAAGCATGGCGTCATAACCTTCCCAGGCTTGGCTAAGTTCCAGGGCAAGACACGACGACGTTGTCGCATGGGGGCTGCCTTTCGCAGACGGATGCATCCAACAATATCGTCAATTGTTGACGATAAACAAGCGTTTGCCCTACCCGTCGGTCATTGACGCCCAGATCGCATACGACGGTGGAGCGTGGTGGCGGCCGAGGCCTTTAAAGGCCACCGAGGCCGAACATCATCGTGTTGAGGAAACCCCTACCCATCGTGTGCACGCGTCGCTAGTCTGGCTCGCAGTGATGTCGATCCCGGGTAATCCCGATCGGCGTACGGTTGGAGGCGGCATCCGGGTTGCCTCACATGCGAAGGAGTACATTATGGGAATCCTCTCCGTCGACCTGTTCATCACCCTTGACGGCGTGTACCAAGGCCCGGGTGGACCTGATGAGGACCGTGAGGGCGGCTTCGAATTCGGCGGCTGGCAGGCGGCATATTCGGATGAGGAAACCGGCCAAGCGATCGTCGCGGGAATCAACCGCATGGATGCGCTGCTCTTGGGACGCAAAACCTACGACATCTTCGCGGGATACTGGCCCAACCGCACCGATGACCCGATCGCCGACACCTTCAACGCCCTGCCGAAGTTCGTCGTCTCCCGCTCGCTGACGGATCCTGGCTGGGCGGGCACTACGGCGTTGTCCGAAGTGGCGGAAGTGGCTGCCCTGAAGGATCGGTTCGAGGACATCCACGTCATTGGCAGCGGCGAGCTCGTGCGGTCCTTGCTGAAGGTCGACGTCGTTGATCGATTGAACCTCTTCCTCTACCCCATCACGCTTGGAGCCGGAAAGAAGTTGTTCCCCGACGGTGCCGGCGTGCCGGCAGCGTTCCGGTTCGCGCAACCACCGCAGGGGTTCCCGACGGGCGCAGTGGCCCTTGCCTACGAGCGCGCGGGTGTGCCCGTTACGGGCATCGACATCGGCGAAGGGTAGCAAGGTTGCCGGCCGCCGTCGGGCATTGTGTGGTGGAACCCACGCGACTAGCCTCAGTCGGGGGACAAGTGGTTCCTCGCGATCCTGGAGGACTTGCAGAATGCAGAAGATATCCACCTGTTTGTGGTTTGACGGCCGGGCCGCGGAGGCGGCGGAGTTCTACACGTCGACATTTGATGATTCGTCCATCCTGACATCGTTGCCGGGTCCAGACGGACAGGTTCTTACCGTGGACTTTGAAATTGAAGGACGGCAGTTCATGGCCTTGAACGGGGGACCGGCCTTTACCTTCAACGAAGCAGTGTCCCTGGTGGTCAACTGCGACTCGCAGGACGAGGTTGACCGTTACTGGGATGCGCTCTTGGAAGGAGGGGGAGAAGAAAGCCAGTGCGGATGGCTGAAGGACAAGTTTGGCTTGTCGTGGCAGATCGTCCCTGCTGGGATGCCGAGCCTGTTGAATGGTCCGGATCCAGCAGGTTCCCAGCGGGCAATGGAAGCGATGCTGAAGATGCGGAAGCTAGATATCAATGCCCTGCAAAAGGCGTACGACGGCGACTGAAAGTTTGGGGGACAGGCGCCTTGGGCGCTGCTAGCATTACCGCACGGTGACGTGCGCACCTATTACAACCATGAGGAGAACTGACTAATGACAACCCGCCTCAACCCATATATCTCGTTCCGCGATAATGCCAGGGACGCAATTAACTTCTACGAGTCCGTCTTCGGTGGCGAACTAACACTCAGCACTTTTGGCGAATTCCAGGCAAGTCAGGACCCAGCCGAAGCGGACAAGGTCATGCACGCCATGCTGGTGACTCCCAACGGACTAACACTGATGGCCGCCGACACGCCCAACGGTATGGACTACAACCCTGGCAATAACATTTCGGTGTCACTCAGCGGCCAGTCCGAGGACGAAGGCGAGCTCCGTGGTTACTGGGACAAGCTGGCCGACGGCGGTACCGTCACCATGCCACTTGAAAGCGCACCGTGGGGTGACACCTTCGGGATGTGTGTGGACAAGTTCGGCATTGCCTGGTTGGTCAATATTGCAGGAGCGCAACAGGAGCAATAGCGGCCACGCAGGGCAATGTAGCCTCGAACGCCTCGTCCGGCTCGCGCTGGACGGGGCATTCGTATGTCCGGTACCTACATGATCCGCCGACCGGAAGGGTCCAGTCTGACACCAACATGCTTAGGCGTACGCAACGCGATGGAGCGATCCATGATCTCCACCGTCGGCAACCTTTCGCCCAGCTGCCGCTCGAGAACGGTCATGTCCTCGAGTCGGCGAAGCCAAACACACATCACGAGCGAGTATGGCCCTCCCGTCATTGCGACGAGACGCACTTCTCCGAGACCGACCAACTTGTCCGCAACTGCCTCCACTTGGGTGGCTGGGACGCGAAGAAAATACCAAACGCTTACAGGCCATGGTGATAGTTTGCGGGCGATTTCCAGCCGGACTACGATTCGATCTTGCGCCAAGGCAGCGTTTAGGGCGCTTTTCGCGCGCGAGGGGCTGATTCCGAGCTGGTGGGATATTTCCGTTATCGAGGCTCGACCATCAGAGCGAAGGATCCGGAACAGGTGGCCCTCCACATCTGTCGATGCGGCCCTGGTGGCGGGACTAGGTTGGGGTGCTTCCCGCTCTATGAGCTTTACCTCGTGATCCTGCAATGAGCGCAACCGCCAACTTCGGGCGTCTGCTATCAGATTGATGCCCACATGGGTTCTTGTGCTGCGGATTCCTTTGATGGCGCCCAGTCGGTCCAAAATGAACCGTCCAAGGCTCGCCTCGTCGCGGCAAATAACAGAGAGGACCATGTCCCGTCCGCCCGCAGTGTGGTCCACTGAGAGGACATCCGGATCGGCCGCTAGTTCGTCGGTCACTGCTGCCAGGCTGGCAGGCGAGCACTCAACTTCCACAATGGCAAACGCTACTTTGGAACCACTGCCATGGTGGGTTGCTACCCATGCCAGGCCTTCCGCGGACAGGAAATTCCAGCGGCGGGCCAACGTGACTGCGTCGGCTCCGACTACAGGCGCCAAAGCCGTCCACGGTGCCCGGGGTCGGATTTGCAGGGCATGTAAAAGCCTGAGATCCCGTTCATCAAAGTCGAAATCCTGCATGGAACGTCTACTTCCAACAAATTGCCTGCGTTTTGAGTGTGACCAATCACTTGCTGCCTAGATTCTAGGCGTCATCACTCAAACACGTCGGAAGGCAACCATGCTTGTCCCCGTCCTGCCGTTCGGCCGCGTCCAATCCTCCACGCCGGCTCAGCAAGTACAAGTGCTTCTGAAACCTGCACAACGTCAGCAGGGGAGGGGAGCCGGCAGACACACGCTACCGGCGGGCGAGAGTGACACATGCCTGCTCGCTGCCGTGCGAGGGGGTGACTCGCGATCCTTCGAGGAACTTTTTCGCCGGTACCAACGCGTGGCCACCCGTGTTGCCCGGACGGAATCGGATAATCCAACGGACGCTGACGATGTGGTCTCCGAGGCGTTTGCATCGATCCTGAAGTCCCTGCTGGAAGGCAGGGGACCGGTGGACTCATTCAGGGCCTATCTGTTGACCACCGTTCGGCGGATGTCGCACCGCCGGAATCTGCAGAGCCGACGAGCATCGGCGACGGTGGATGGCGTTGTGAGTGAGATCGTGGTTTTTAATGGTGATCCTGTTGTCAAAGACTTCGAGAATACGATCCTTCTGCTGGCTTTCCGTTCCCTGCCGTCCCGCTGGCAGACCGTACTTTGGCAGGTGGACGTCGAGGGCATGAAGCCGGCCGCAGCGGCGCGGGCTATGGAACTGACTCCAAACGCTGTTTCATCGTTGCTCATCCGGGCACGGGAGGGTCTCCGCCAGGCGTACCTGCAAAAACACGTGCAGGAATCAGCTACGGACCCCTGCACGGACTTTTCGCGCTACTTAGGTAAATACGCCCGCAATGCCGTGCGCCGGGCCGCTCAGGAGAAAGTTCGCCGGCACCTGGACGATTGCCTCCGGTGCACCAGGGTATTGGCTGAGTTGGTGGAAGTTCAGTCAAGAATGAAACAGGCCGGCTCCGGCGCTGGATAGGACTGGCCGCGCCGGTCAGTGAAAGGCGTAATCAACGCTTACTTTACATAATGTAGATTATCGGCGTTAAAACAACGGGAGTGGAAGTAGCTGCGAGAACTCCCGTCCCGCGACGTATCCAACGTTTGCGCAGATCAGAACGCATTGACGAGGAAGAAAGTGTTCTCGGTTCGGACTTGAATTTGCGCCCGGATCCTTTGCGCCTGTAGGTTTCCTGCATCTAATGCATGTTTCCATGGTTTAGGGGTCGTTGTGAGTGGTGCCGTTCCGGGTTTTGTCCCGCGGATGCTGGTGGATCCGGACATTGGGCTGTTCCGTGCTGATGAACGGGTTTTTACCGCCATGCTGGATGGCTGGCGGGCACAGATGCTTGCCCGTGGCCTCACGGCGGACACCATCAAGCAGCGTTGCCAGCTGCTGGAGCGTTTTCAGCGGTTCACGGGTGAATTTCCGTGGCAATGGCGCCCCGCGGACATCGATGATTTCCTGGCCGATCTGCGTTCTGGCGAGAAGCCGATCAGCCTGAAGACGTTGCGCTCGTACAGCAACGCCGTGGCGATGTTCTGCTCTTACCTCACGCATCCTGCCTACGGATGGGGCGAGTTCTGCGAACGGACATTCGGCGATATTCCGAGCCAGATCTGCTTCGAGTGGAACATGCCACGGCACACCACCGATGATGCTGTCCCGGCGAAGAAGCGCTCGTTCACGAAGGCGGAACTGCAGCGTCTTTTCGACTACCTAGATGACCTGGTCGACCAGGAATTTGCCGCTGGCAGCAAACGCTGGCTGCCCCTGTTCCGGGACCCTGTGGCGTTCAAGGTCTGCTACGCCTACGGGCTTCGCCGCCGTGAAATGACCATGCTGGACCTGGAGGACTTCGGCCCGAACCCACACGTCAGCGACTACGGCCGGTTCGGTGCCGTCCAGGTCCGATTCGCCAAAGGCGCGGCAGCCTCAGGACCCAGAAGGCGGACCGTGTTGACCGTTCCGGAGTTCGACTGGGTCGGGGACCAGCTCAAGACCTGGACAGCCGGCGGCATGCGGCAACAGTTTCCGACCGCTGAACGCTCCTCGGCGCTGTGGCCCAGTGAGCGTGGCGCCCGGATGTCCCTGGGCTCGTTCGGTGATGCGTTCGCTGCCGCGCGGATGCCGTCGGTCTGCCGCAGGAGTTGGGCCTGCATTGCCTCAGGCATTCCTACGTGACTCACCTGATCGAAGCCGGTTATGACGCGGCCTTCGTGCAGACGCAGGTTGGCCACTCCTATGCGTCGACTACCGGGCTCTATACCTCGGTATCGTCGGACTTCAAGCAGAAAACCGTGCAGCAGATGATTGCACGCCGCATCGCGAACTTGGAGGACCCAGATGCCTGAACAGCGCCGGATCGGCTACCGCTGGAACCTGCGAGCCCTGATGGCAAAGCAGAACCTCTGGAAGACCACCGAATTGATGCCGCTCCTGAAATCCCGTGGCATCAACCTTTCCGAAAGCCAGGTCTACAGGCTGGTCACCTCCACGCCGGAGCGCATTCCTGCAAGGACATTCGCCGCGCTCTGCGACATCCTGGACTGCACACCAAACGACCTTTTCGAACCTTTCGTGGAGATGCGCGCCGCAGCGACAGCGAACGCCCCCAAGCGCAGTGAAGACCTCGGCATCCAACCCGGCAACCCGATCGCCCGACGCGTCCGGCTCGTCGCTCCCGAGGACGGTGAGTAGGCCCCGTAAGGCAGAGGACCCCACCCGCTGGCCTGTCCCCTGCGGCCGCTGCGGCCAGCACCACCAAACAGTCGCGCGCTGGCCCGACGGCGGAGTCTGCGGCTACTGCTATCAGCAGGCAAAACGCACCCGCGGGGTCTGCGAATGCGGCCACGACGGCATCCTGCCCGGAATCATCGATGAACAGCCGGCATGCCGGAACTGCTCGGGCGTTCGGCTCAATATCGACTGCCAGGGCTGCGGCGCCGAAGACGAGCTCTATACCGGTGCGCACTGCTGGGCCTGCGTCCTCGGCGACGTCGTTGATAACCTCCTGACCAACCCGGCCCCGGGAATCATCGCCACGGAACTGATCCCGCTGGCCGCGGCATTAAAGACCATGAAACGGGCCAACAGCGGCATGACCTGGATCCGACAAAAGCACGTCACAGCCTTCCTTCGAAACCTCGCCACCGCACCCACCATCAGCCACGCAACCTTCGACGAACTACCCGACTCACGCACCCGCGAATACGTCCGGGGACTCCTCATCGAACACGGGGTGCTCCCCCAACGAAATGCTTTCCTGACCCGCTACGACAGCTGGGCAACCCAGGCCATGAACCGCGTCAGCGACCCCCAGAACCTTGACGTGATCCGCCGCTACATCCGCTGGCATCACCAACGGCGCATGAATCTCATGGACGAAGTTACGCGCGGCACTTTTCTTCGTGCCAAGCAGGAAGTCACCGTCGCCATCGACTTCCTGAACTGGCTTACCAGTCATGACATCACGTTGCCGGAACTGCAGCAGTCCCACCTTGACGTATGGCAAGCCGAAGGACCCACGACCAGGCGCATCGCTGAGCGCTTCCTCAAATGGGCCATCAAAACCAAAGCCGCCCCAGCTGGGCTCACCATCATTCCGCACCGCCGCGGCACGAGCCCACGACTCCCCAAAGCTGGACAAGACCAAGCACTCCACCACGTCATCCACACCGATGAACTGGAAACCCGCGACCGGGCCGCGGCCATCCTGATCCTCGTCTTCGGACAACAGGCAGAGAACATCGCACGGCTAACCTGGGACGACGTCAGCGTCACCGACGAACTGGTCACCGTTCAACTGGGGACTCTCCAGATCGCATTGCCGGATCCCCTTGCACAGCCGTGGCGGGAGCTCGCCGCAAACCCGGGCCACGAACTGACTGCCGCGCACCCCAACACCAAGTGGGTGTTCCGCGGGGCATCACCCGGACGCCACATCCACCCAGGACACCTCACAACCCGCCTCAGCAAACTCTTCAGCACCCGCGCCGCACGCCTGGGAACACTCCACGAACTCACCAAACTCGCACCCGTGGCCATCATCGCCGAAACCCTCGGCTACTCCCCCACCACCATCGAACGCCACGCCACAGACTCAGCCGCCGCCTACGCCCAATACATTGCCGCCCGAAAGCAGGCAACCTGAATCTAAGGGGTTCGAAAATTCCATGACTTCCCGACGGAAGGAACCTCATGAAACATCAAAAACAAGTGCCCAAGAGGCTGACGATAGGACAAGGCATCCCGATACGGAACCGTGCCACCTGCGAAGCCCACACTCTGGGCGCGGGCGCCATCAAGAAGTGACTGGAGCTCGTCAGCGTCAAGCTTTGTCAGCGCTGATCCTGACAGAGCATCTTCAACCACACCGCGGATTCTTCGCTCGTACGGGTCGGAAAGTTCCAGGCCTACGCGCCGGAGCCATGATTCCAGCGCGTGTCGTGCGCCGGCCCGTTCATCGCCATGCCAACGACGCGGCTCGATAGGGGTAACTTGGTCCCTCGGCGGAGATCGATGACCGGCAGCCTTCTGCAGCCTACGAAGATCGGCATACTCCGCAGCAATCCTGAGATGAACGGCTCGTTCTGCCTCCAACATGTCCAAGGCTGGCAACAAGAAGTCCGTCTCATACCAAGAAAGATTCAACTTCGCTTCAAGGTACGCCCAAGTGGGTTCAAAGCCGATCGGCTGAGCCTGCTGGATCCAGGAACCAAGGGACATAAAGCGATGGCTAAACGGCAACGACACATCACGAACACGCCCCGACTCACGACCAAAACCCATTGGCTCAGCATAGGCGTTCGGCGAAAACTTCCAGTGACTTCGAAGGCATTGGACGGCCACCCCGGGACGGACCTACTCCCGGCTCACGAATACCCGTGCATGCCAGTTGAAGTACGGGAGTGGAAGTAGCTGCGAGAACTCCACTAGGCCAGCCATTGGCCCAGTCGGGCAGTCGCCGGAGACACGCTCATGGCGCAGCGGGGCCAGGAATGCCTGCTCAGCCGAAGAGCGCCGGCGTCGGGATGTTCAGCAGTCGCCGTGTCCACGTAAAGCTACCCGCCCCGTTGCCAGGATAGAGCCACATGGAACCCGCGATGTCGCGGGCGATGACGTCGGCATGTCCGTCATAGTCAAAATCCCCGGGGGCGGCAATCAGATCCATCTTCTGCCAGCCCCAACCAACCTGCACGCGGCTCATCCACCCGCCAGTCCCGTTTCCCGGATACAGCCACATCGCACCACCTGTATCCACCGCAAGAACGTCCGGCTTACCGTCCGCGTTGAAGTCGCGTCCACTGAAGATGGAGGCCATGATGTTCCATCCCGACCCGACCTGGGTGCGCCCGGGCAGCCACCCACCAGAGCCGTCGCCCCGATACATCCACAACACCCCTGCTCCGTCGCGTGCCAGAACATCGGAGGCGCCGTCACCGTTCCAGTCGCCAGGTGAAACCATGGCTGTCATAACGTCCCAGCCCCACCCGACCTGTTCCGCGTCCGCCCCGCCAATGCCGGTACGCAGGTACAAGCCGCCGTCGCTGCTGCGGAACATCCAATCGGCTTGGGCGTTTCCATCCCAGTCCCCCGGCGTAACCAAGGCATCCGCGTCCAAAACGACAGTGTTTCCAGGGCCCAGACCCTGCCCTTCCCAGCCGGGCTTGCCCTCATAGACGATCACTCCGCCTTGGTCAGTGATGGTGACCAGGTCGGAATAAACTACACCCCAGTCCCACCACAGCTGAATGAAGTTGTGCCAGGAGTCATCTGCCCGGGCAGGAGCAGCCATCGCGGGCTGGGTAAGCGTCATGGCAACTACAGCAGAAAGGATCATGACCAGACGGCGCACGGTAGCCCCCCAATTGTTAGCGCACCCCAGCGAAACGCTCTTGCCGCGAGGGTACCCGGCCTGCCATAGCCGCCGCAATAATCACTGTTGCGTTTCCAACGCAGGCTTCGCGCAGGGAAACGAACAAGCTTTGACCATGACTGGCTTGGATGGATGCGGGTTGCCTGCAGGCCACATCCATGCGCCCGGTTCGCAAGCATGCTTGGACGGACCTTCAGGAGCTCATCCGCGAGCGGGACTGTTCTTGCAGACGCACCACGGGAAATGCGGAGTTGAATCCAATCCCTAAGAAGCGCTGACGACGGGATCAAGGCGAATGTCTAACACCGTCGTTTGCTGGCGGCGCTGATCGTCGGTTGGATCCTGCCGTCGAGGATGTTTCGCCAGCTGCTGATGGGGTGCTGCTAGCGAAAACGCCGTCACCCGAAAAGCTGCGGAGTTGGGATGTCCATGACGCTTCTAGCACCGGTGAAGCCCCCGCTTCCGTTTCCGGGGTAGAGCCACATGGTGCCAGTGTTGTCCCGGGCGATGACATCGCCGTACCCGTCGTTGTCGTAATCGCCCGGGGCGGTGATCAGGTCCATGCCCTGCCACGCCCACCCGATCTGAATGCGGTCCAGCCATCCGCCGTACCCGTTGCCTGGGTAGAGCCACAGCTGCCCGTTGGTGTCCCTGGCGATCACGTCCGAGGGCCCGTCGCCACTGAAATCATGTCCGCTGAAAATGGCCGTCATGACGTTCCACCCCCAGCCGACCTGGGTCCGGCCGGGAAGCCAGCCGCCGTGACCGTTGCCCTTGTACATCCACAGGGCACCAGTGCTGTCCCTGGCAAGGACGTCTGCGGCTCCGTCACCGTTCCAGTCACCCGGGGAGGCCACGGCCGTCATGACGTCCCAGCCCCAACCGATCTGGCCCACAGGGGTAGTCCTGCTCCAGCCGGCCCTCACGTGCAGCCCGCCGTCGGTGGCCCGCCCCATGAGCATGGACACAATCTTGCTCCCCGGACGTGGGCTGCGAACTGGCATTTGACGCTTCGAGATGAGCAAAAGCCTTCGTATGCTGCCCGGAAACGCCAGGCAATAAGAATTGGTGCGATCTGCTTCATGTCCTTTAACCGCTCCAGCGGTAATCCCGCTGCACTGCGGCGGCGATCTTCCCGCCCTGACGCATGTAGGCGGCGCAGCCCGAGCGCCCCCTCGAAAACGAAGATGCCGGCAGAAACCAAGGCAAGTGCGATAACCGCCATGACCAATACGTACCCGGATCGTTTGCATTGGGCAATAGGACGACGAAGAGTACGACCGCGACCAACATCGGTACGTTAGCAACGGTGTATGGCCCGAACATTGAGAAGACCGCAGCCCATGTCGCTTTGCTTGAACGTCTTCATGCGAGTTCCTTCCCTGTCGACGGCGCGCCGTTCGGACCCGGGCAATATATGAAGCCACCGACTGCAACCGCCACAAACACAACCATGATCCAAACCAGCAAAAGAGTTACCACCTGGCTACTTTTCGCTGCGCCCGACCGGAGTTCTGGCCCTTATACGCGACGGCTGCGCGCGGCCCGTCGACGAAACCAAAGGAAGATGTAAGCGACAAGATTTGCAGCGGCGAATCCGAGACCGGTAACCACAATAACGATCTTCAATGCAACCCAGAAGGGTTCATGGACTTCGTTGTAAAGCGCGGAGATACCGATAAGAGCAAACAAAATTGCCAAGGGAGTAAGAAACTTGCCAAAATCTAACCGGCCGCGCCTCGACTCAGTGCCCATGCGAACCTCTCCTTCAGAGACCCTGGCAAGAAAAAACGTGTTTGTGCCGCCGAGTAAAGCAAAGATAATGCCAATGATGGTCTTGATGTAATAGGCTCCCACGGCCGCGAGCACAATGGAGCGCTCAACCGAACAACACGCATGCCGCCCCCAAATTTTCGGTGCCCCCATTTATGGCACAATGGCCGCTCGTCCTCGAGCTAAGGCAGATCGTGCAATACCGGTCCGTATTTATCAAGGGGTCCCGGCTCGGCGGGAACTTGTCCCTTCGCTGCCTTGGGCGAACGTGAGGTGGAACCAACTGAAAACTTGACGAGGCATGACAATTTCAGAAAGGACATTTCTGAAACAGTCAGAACGGGGTTCAACGGGTTGCCGCCGGCACCTGTTGCAGTCGCTCCGGCCGTCACTAAATTGAGCACAATGCCCGCAATGGCTCCAACCTAAGATGCTGCCGTTCAAAAAACGACCCCGGGCGTGCTAACTGTCTGCGACGGCAAGCGATCTGAAGACCATTGCATGACCCAAATGCACCATAACCGGAAGCCGCAGCTAGTCTGTGAGCGAGGTCTTAGGGAGGAAGAAGGCGCCGCTCCGTGAACTCTTTTCCGGCCAGCAGTCAATACATAGTGTGAGCACAGACAGCGACATCATCAGGCGGTCCCGGGACAGCCCCGCGCTTTTCGGGGAGTTATACGACAGACACGCCTCAGCGATCTACAGATACGCGGCCAGAAGGGCCGGCGACTTCGCAGCCGACGACGTCACCTCGGAAACCTTCCTGGTGGCTTGGGAACAGCTGGAAAGCTACGACGTCAGCCGGGACGACGCCCGGCCCTGGTTGTTCGGCATAGCCACCAACCTGCTCCGCCAGCACCACCGGGCGGAAGCCAAAGTGCTCAAGGCAGCCGCGAAGTCGGCCGCACGTGAGGCCATTGCCGACGATTCCGACCGGATTGCCGCCGAGGTCGACGCGAAGGTGGCCACGGGGCTAATCGCCCAGGCCCTCAAAAGCATGGCGGACATCGACCGGGAAACGCTGCTGCTCTACGCCTGGGCGGACCTGACCTATGAAGGCATCGCTCTGGCCATGAGCGTACCGGTGGGAACCGTTCGCTCCCGCTTGAACCGTGCACGGCAAACACTGCGAACCCAATTCAATCTCGAAAACCTTAGCGAAACGGAGAACTACCATGCACGACCTGCAGCTGCTCCGCGAAATGCGTAGCGACGTCGGCTCCGCACCTCCGGCAACCCTAGCCCGCGGCCGCGAAAAACTCATGACCAGAATCGCCCAGACTTCCACCACCGAGGAAATCCGGCCAACAGCCACCGTCACGCCCATCCGTTTCCGTCGGCGCGTCCTGTTCGCCTCTGCAGCTGCTGCTCTGCTGGTGGGCGGCATCGTTGTTGCCGACGTCTTCCGCCCCGGCGCCCCGGGAGCGACCGCAGAAGCGGCCGAGGTCCTGAACGATGCTGCTGCGGCAACCATCCGAACCTCCGACCCGCTAGTTGGACCCGGCCAGTACCTAAAGGTCGAGACGAAGGAGCTCACCGGCGGAGGCGCGCAGGCTCCAGACGGCAGCGAGGTGAACTGGCAGGAAATGACCGGCGGTCAGGTCTACGTGCCAGCCGATAGGGCAGGCGAATGGGTCTGGAACAGGGCACCCCGCAGAATTCTGGACTCATCGAGCGACGAAGCCAAGGCACTGGCGGCCGAAATAGCCGCGCGCGACAGCTACCGACCTGAAGGGCAGCCTTCAAGTGTTGGCATCGTCCGCGCCCCAGGCGGCGCCTTCTATGGCAACGCGCCGGCAGCCGTCATCGGCACACCATTGAAGGACGCCAGCAACCTGCCCAAGGACCCCCGCGCTCTGCTTGACCTCATCTACGAACGGACCAAAGACGCCGGGAAGTCCCCCGACAATGAAGCCTTCGTGACCATTGCAGACGGCCTGCGAACCGGTGCCGTCCCGGCCGAGCTTCGCGCCGCCCTCTACAAGGCAGCTGCGCTCATTCCAGGCGTCACACTCAGTGACCGGCAAGCAACCATCGACGGCAGGACGGGCACCGCGATCGGCATCCCATCACCTGATGGCACTGCAAGGACCGACATTATCATCGACCCAGATTCCGGGCTGGTCATCGGAGAACAAAGCGTCCTCCTGAAGGACTACCCAGGCTCTCCCGCCGGAACCGTCACCAGCTGGACCTCGGTACGCACGTCAGTGGTGGACTCCGCACCATAAACGTTGCACCGCTAGGGCCCACCCACGGAAGTTATGCAACACATTCAGGTCGGGTAGTCATTATTTCGTGGTGACCACCCGACCTGCTTTTTGTAGACACAGGCCAGACCGCACACGTCTCATGCCAAGCTATCTCGCGTAGCCGATCTTCATTCCAGTCATAAGGAACATAGTTGCAGTAATCCCCCCGTCACCGTGCATTTCATCGTGCGGGTCTTACGTACATGCCGTTAGCTAGTTTCGACGCGGGTCCGAACGAGGTTTTCGGTGACGCGCGGTGAGGGACCGGCTAACGGACAAGCTCTGGGTAGCGGGAGAGTTCTCGAAGATTCTTGTTCTCGGCCTTTGTCCCAAGTCGTCACCATAAATTGTTCACTCTGCAAAGCTACGACGACCTTCAATAACTGATCATTGGCCTGAGGATCCCGACATTCTTTTCCGTGTCCGCGGCGGCGGCCAACGAAAATCAATCTGCACCGGCCTCGTGTCCGTCTTCGGATCGGGAACGCCCCTTTTCCGTCGCCGGGCCCGCGCGTTCCAGTCCTGACGCGCCCAATAGACAAGAAGCCAGGCGAAGAGACCAAAGCCGACCGGCATAAACAGGCGGGCCCATTGACTGTCTGATGCCGAGAACACGACTGACAAGACCAGTGCGACGAGAGCAATAACTATGATCACCGCGGCAAAGGTGGTCATGAACCAGAGGGGAGCCACTACCGGGACGTACTTTCCACTGAGGGTGATTTCATCCCGTCGATAGCTACATAGACCACCGTCTGCCGTCCAGGCAAGGACTCGGTCCTCTCCCGTGGCAACGGCGCGGTCATGCCAGCGCTTCACGCCCTCCTCGATTTCCCGATGCAAAGTCACGTCTTCCGTCTGCGCTGCAGCAGCGCTAACCGATTCCGTCAAGCATTCCTCCCCCCCCGCAGATTTATCTACCGTGGCCACAGGAGAACGCCTAAGAAGACCAGCCCGGTGGTGGCTACGATACCGGCTGCCACCTTCGACCACGTGAGTTGATGCTCATAGGTCTTGAACTGATTACCCTCAGGCAGCCACGCCCAACCGTCGACACCGAAACGTGCCATGACGTTGCGAATCAGGTACAGCACAGAGCCGCTGAGTATCAGGAAGGCCCCGACGATAGCGAGGAAGGAATCGCCCATCTAAGTACCTGACCACGGTGGCCGGAGAATGAGCGTCAGCACCACAATCAGCAGGCCCCCAACGATCAGCACTGAGCAGAAGAGCACCCCGAGCACCTCGAAGCCCCGGACCCGTTCCTCATCTGATTCCGTGTGTTCATCAGGGTGCGATTCGGACGTGGAGAAGGCGGAGTGCCGGCCGAGCATTTCCAAGGCGGCCCGATACTGCAGGTGGGCGATCCACTTCCTGATCGGCAGCCACACCAAGCCGATCCCTATGAAGACGAGCCCAAGTGTCATGCTTCCCCCTCAAGTCCTCGTCGTTTCATCATCCTGGAAGCGATTACCCCTGTTAGTCCGATCTGGCGGTATTAATCAATCGTGCATATCTAGAATCTTCGGCTAATACGACCCGCAAGCCGCTGTCGATGGCCAGTAGCTCTCGGGCCCCTTCATCCGGTTAGGGATCCCGTGACGGGCGCCGCTGTTGACGCGGAGCAACAAAAAATGCCGCTACGAGGATTCAGCTGGAACCCCTTCTAGTGAAGGAGAACGTAGAAAACTACCGCTAGTCCGGGAAAGAGTGCCTGGCCGATGGCACTGACCAGAAGGCGCTTCTCGGTGACCCACAGCCAAAAACCAAGGAAGATGTGGCAGGCGCAGCAGAAGATTATTATCGCTGACCCACTGGCGGGAGTGCCCGAGAAGTTCACTAGCCACAGACCTACTGCTATTCCAAGCCCAAAAGTGATGTTGTAGGCACCAACGTTCATCGCCCACATCCGCGCTGCACGCACGTCGTCAGGTCGGATGAGGAAGATCCGATGAAAGCGTTGATCGCCATGGAAGAAGATCTCCAGGATGCCAACGCTTATCAGCGCAAGGCCAGTGAACCCCGCGAGTATCTGGCTCAGCAAATTCATCCCGTGCTCCTGGAGAAATCCTGCATCTCAGCTTGTGTAGGCAAGTTACGCCCCAGGCACGGAGACCTTCAAGGGCGGACTGCAAACGCAGCCCTGACGATTCTGGGACCTGCCAGCTTCGCCGCGCAAAGTGCCACAACGCCCGCTGAGGGATCCCCCAACGGGCGTCGTCGTATGCCCGGCTGCCCACCCTTCAGTCAGACTACGGAACGTCGGGCGAATAACCCTTACAGCCAGCGGACGCCGTGCCCGTCCATTCCGATCACGTCCAGGCCATCGGTGGTTTCTACGCCATGGGCAAACCGTACCAAGGCAACTCCGCCCTTCGTGCGCTCGAACTCAGCTTCTATCCACAGTTCAAACGGGAACGTCGACGCAGCCGTGATGTTGGCACGGGTGAGGACGGGGGCCTTCTCAACTATCCGATGAGTCCGATCCTCCGCGTCGACAATGTCGACCTCGATCCATCCCGGGAAGTGGTCGTCTGCCCATCGAACCGCAGTAGCCCGAACGATCACACGCGTCATACCGCGATTGTTTCATTGGATCCAGTGGAGGGTGAGCAAAACAGAGAAGAGATGACAAGCCGCCGTGTCAATTGATTGCGGGGAGGGGCTTCCGAGCCGGTCTCATCAGGTCTGGCTCGTACGCCTGCTAGTGCCGCACAACGAATGACCTGACCCTGCCGTTAATCATCTGACCTTGCCCAGGAAGCCCGTTGAGGGATCCTCAACCGGGCGCTTGATGACATCAGGATCCCGGCGTGTTCCAGGGCCGGTGTCTCTGGAACACTGCTCCCGGATCCGTCATGAAATATTTGTTCCAAGCGTTAGTACGTAGCGGATAAAGGGCCGCCCGGAATCCTCAAATACTCCGTGATCTGTGGGCCGCCAACCTGTGCTCTCGTAAATCCTGCGGGCGGGAAGATTTTCTGCCAGGACCCTGAGAGTGGCTTCTGCGAACTGCTCAAGCGCAAGCGAGTAAGTGAGTCTCGTCAGCAACGATTTTCCCAAGCCTTGCGACTGGCTTTCTGGGTCCACTGCCAGCAGTGTGAGGTGCGCCGGGCCGCACCTGGTTGAGTGCTGTCCGTTGCCATCGCAAACCCATGGATCCTCGAAGCGCTTTCTGCGATGGAGAGGATGTTTCCTCCACCAGTGAGTTTCTCCAACGCTCTGCGCCTCACTTGGGGATCTCGGGGTGTGCTGTCGCGCGTGGCCAAGGCGTGCATCCAAAGTTCTGCACACCGGGAGAAATCTGACTCGACTCCCTCACGAAAGCTGATCGGCTGCGGTGGAGTCCGACTATTTGAACTTTGCATCGAGTCATTTGTAGCAGGAAACCGAAACTGACGGGCGGCAGTTCATGGAGAGCTGCGGGACGATGGCGGACCCCAGCAATGGTCTCTCGTAAGCCGGTGGACGGCTGGCGGCCGCTGCCCGGTGAAGGATCCCCTTACGTTCCGTCGCTCGGAAACCCCTCCACCGCCGACACTGAGACGCTTCACGCCGAGACGACTAAACGAGACCCCCGTGGTGCACGGAAATCCTGAGTATCTGGCTTGCCAGCCGCAGATGCAGCAATGCCTCAGGAAGCATTTGTTTTTCAAGACTCTGGATCGGCTCTCCGAGATGCGTTGGCGTTCGTTTGCCCCAACCTGAATTATCACTTGATAAACCGCTACTGTGACTAGGACGGATGACGCTTCTCGCCTTCCTGCTAGTACCCCGGACAATGATGTACATGAGCGGTGAGATTGACTCATCGACTGGCTGGTTCCCCGTCGATCAACCGCTGCGACGGGAAGAACCCCGGGAAGGGCGGACCGTAGGACAAGGAGGCCCCGTGGCAGGCTTTTCTTCGGCTGATCGCGCACTCAGCGATGCCTTCCGCACGCTTGCGCAGGCCCCGTTCAGCCCTCAGACCACGGAGGCGATCATGCGGGTCGTCCGCGAGCCGCACCAACGGCGCGGCTATGCCGCTCCGGGTATCGAGCGCGACATCGCCTACGGGCCCGACCCCCGCCAACGGCTCGACGTCCACTATGATCCAGAAGCTGTGAACCAGCAGGTGCCGGTGCTGGTGTGGGTGCCTGGCGGCGGCTTCGTCTTCAGCACGAAGTGGCAGCCCGGCACCCCGCATTGGGACAATATCGGTGCTTGGGCACGCCGCAACCATGCGATCGCGGTCATCATCGACTACCGCCTCGCCCCGCAGTACACCTGGCCCGTAGCGGCCGGAGACCTCGCGTCGGCCATCGAATGGGTGCGGCAAAACATCATCGCGTACGGCGGCGATCCCAACCGCATCGTGCTCGCCGGAGCGTCCTCAGGCGCAGCACATGTAGCTTCTTTCGTGGCCGGCCACGGCGGTGACCCCGGCAGCCTGGCCGGGGTGGTCGTCGTGTCAGGCATCTATGCCCCGGCCTCGGTAACCGAGGCCCCGCTCAGCATCCTTGTCGGCAAGTACTACGGCGTCGACCACGACGAACTCAGGGCCCGGTCCTCCGTGCCCGGGCTGGCCGCCTGGCCGGGGCCACTCTTGGTCACGGTGGCCGAATTCGACCCTGCAACCTTACAGCAGCAGGCCCTCCTCCTACTGGCCGAACGTTTCCAGGCACGCGGTGCGCTCCCGTACTTCGCGGTAGACCCCGGACACCTGCATGCGTCCGACGTGTTCTCGCTGGGCATCGACGACTCAGCGCTCGATCTCATGATGCGCCGACTACTGGCCGAGGTCACAAGCTGACTGCCCGGTATGCAGGCTGCGACCAGAGGATCCTTGACCGAACCCGAGCTGGTTCGTACTGTGCAGCGTCCCGCATCGCGGCCGCCCTGCGGACCGGAGTCGTCCCGGCCGACCTTCGCGCTGCACTGGACAACGCGGCCGCGCTCATTCCCGGAGTCACCGTCGTAGACAGGGAAGGGAACCTTGGCGGCAAGGTAGGCACAGCAATCGGAATCGAGCATCCGAACAGAAAAACCCGGACGGACGTCATCGTTGATCCAGCCACCGGGCTGCTGATTGGAGAACGGGTGGTCACACTGAAAGCCGGCGAGACCTTCCCGGCAGGAACAGCAACCTCCTGGACCTCAGTCCAGACCTCAGTGGTCAATTCAGCCCCATAACCTCCAAGCAACCGCACAACGGCCCCCGGCTTAGGCCGGGGGCTTTGCTGTGTCCGCTCCCCAGCGAAGGGAGTGCCTCAGGAAGGTCTGCTCTTGAAAGCTCCTACTCATGGCCCCGCCGCCCTCAGCTCAGGAGTACACGCGGTACGCCGGGGCGTTCATCTGGAGGGTCTGATCCCGCGGGCCGATTCGTTCTGCTCGCATCCACTGACCGTACTCCTCGGCACCGAATTGCCACGTCCGGTAAGGGATCCTTTACCGGGCGTCGAGGACTTCACGTTGATTCCAAGCAACAGAGAGGCCACCAACGGGAGGGATCTCCAGCTTTGGGTCCTCGGTTCTGACCAGACACATCATGCGGTGGCCGAATAGAGCGGCGTAAGTTGCTTGCCTCGCGAAGATGTCTAAGAGGTGATGGGCTGTCGGCGCGTCCCTGCCTTCGAAGGTTTCATACCCGTCGATCGCGAGAACTAGCCCGGTATCTGTTGGGGTCCAGCCATAGGTTTGAACGGCTACGTCGCTGAGGCAATCGTTGAGAGCAGCCAGGTTTGAGCCGTAGTAATCAGGGAAATCTAGAGCTTGGGCAATGTCTTGATGGAGATCAGCCTGGGATTGCCATGCAGCAGCGTCTACCTGAACGACTTTGTAGCGGTGGTCTCGTAACCACGACACTGTTTCGTCGAGGATCGATCGCTGATGAAACAGGTTGATGAAGCCGTTCTGGATCAACAAAAAGTCCAGCGGATGAGTAAGCTCGTCGGCCAAGTCCCAAATTGCCATGAGGAAACTGTATTGCCCCTTGCAGCTGCGAGGGGCAATACAGCATTCCGCGGTCTACTCATAAACTCTTGCGGCAAGCAGCATGTGGCCGAGCAGTTCCCAGGATGGTGCTTCGGGGACTGGTTCGCCCCGGTTATTGAACCAACCGTCCATATTTCGGGTCCATGCACCCAAGACTCCAAGAATCTGTCCAGGTCGGGATTCTCCCAGGATTCCGGATCTTCATGCAGGTTATCTCTGAGTTGGTCAATGAGGTCAGCCAACTCAAGCCGATTCATTCCGGGTTTCGGCCGCAGCTCCGGTGCCATTGTTTTCCTCCCCGAATCACGATGGACACTCCACCGTTGGTGATGCTGAATTTATAACCCTCACCGGCCACGGGCACACCCGTGCCGCCTTAGAGGCGTAGCGACGGGGCGGTAGAGGATCGGCTAACGGGCGCTCGATGGGCCGCAGAGACCTCTTCAAGTCCAAGGGCTGCGGCACTGCGTAAACTCGTGGCTAGCAGGAAGGGGCGTGGCATGACGAGGCGGAAAGTGCACGGTGTCTGGGTGTTGTACCTACTGCCGATCTTCTTCCTCTTCGGCTTTGTCATGTGGCTAATGCAAAATATCCTGCATTGGTTCTGAGCCTTACCCCTTTCATGTTGCTCGGCTCGGACTTCGTGAACTGGATCGTCGGGGCAGGCACCTTCAATTCCCCCGAGCAGGCCGGGGCATTGAAGTACTCACGCGCACCGGCTTCGCCCGGTAGAGGACCGATGCTTACGGGCGCTTAGGAGCGGTTATGGCTTATGACCTGTCTTCCCCTGCGGTCGGCCGTGTGCCTGGTCATGATAAAGAAAACCCGAGCCCGCCACTTATCCAGAAGGGGGGCATACCATGTCTACCTACCCGGCATTGGGAGAGATGCGAACGACCTCAAACGACTTGGAGGGAGATAGCCGTGAATGAGAGGGACGATAATTTCCCACGCAGCAAGCGGACAACTGAGGCGTACCTCAGCGTCTTCAAGCCCCTGATCTGGAATGTTCCCCTTGTTATAGCCTTCGTCGTTTTCGCGCTGACAACGCGGCCTTCATTTGGCGACGCGGTTCCCGTGTTCATTTTGACCGCCCTATTTGTTGCCATGTGCATCCCGGTGGCTATCGCAGCGTCCTGACTTCCCGCCCTAAACCGTTCCGAACAGCAGGACAAGGAAAACCTCAACCGAGGACTTCGGCCAGATGGCAACCCCCTTTCATAATCTGGGGGTGATGATTTGGGGAAAGTAATCGCCGAGCAGACGTGCCAGTATTCGTCTGTAGCAGAATGGCTGTCTAGGGAAGGGACCGGGGCTCTCAAGCTCCCTCGGCCGGTCGTATCTCCTCAAAACGGATGGGTGCTTGGATGAAGGAGAAGGACGGGTCCATCAAGGCGACATGGGATGGGTTCTTTGCCATGTTCGGCCCGTTTCAGCTAGCCAACATCTTGTTACTTTGGCCATCCCCACACGGGAACCGCTGCGGACCTCTCTAGTCTCGTTGATGATTAGCTGGAAGTGGTCACCAGCGCCCGCGGCCGCTCCTGTAATGCCATGAGGAGAACCATCAGTTGGCCGGCGCTGTTGATCGCGGGGCGGCAGCAGTGGCGGTTCTGTGATCACCGGCGGGTGGTCAGTTGGTTTCCTGTGGGCGGGTGATGAGCCATGGCCGGTGCTTCTCGTCTCGGGTGATTCCTAAATCAGTTGGCCGGAACCGGTTGCGTGGAACGCTCTGGATGGTCCCGCCGATTGATCGAGCGAGACGCTCGTTGAATTTATAGGCGGCGAGGTTGGTGTCCATAGTGGCCATCGCGATATCGCGGTGGGGCTGCCAATGAGCGATGGCGCTAAGCAGCGCGCTCCCCACTCCTTGCTTTTGCACGGAGGGAACCACGGTTACCAGTTGAATGAACAGTGGATCCGAAGAGGTGCGGCCCGTGATCGCACAACAAAAGCCAACTGGATGACCAGCGATTTCTGCCAGCAAAACGAACTGCCTGCGAATCCTCGATACATTGCCTTCGACAGAGTGAATGTTGCTTGACTCGCAACTCATCTGGATCCATCGCATTGAACGGCCGTCCGGTTCGGTCTGATCCGCATTGCGTATCAAGACCTCCGAAGATGGCAATGCCTGCACTCCTGCCTTCCACGCAACGAACGCTGGTTCGTTGTATGGGGAGAAAGGATTGGACATGCTTGAACTTTATCGGAGACGAACACTCGCTCCAGCACTTTCCCGCCGGAACAACGAACCAGTAGGTGCCAGTAACCAAATCCTTTACCGGGCGCCCAGTTAAGGGCATTGCCGTCTGGATCGCCGTGGCTGTTAAACGTCGTATTCCACATCGGCGAAGGCTTCGACCTCGTCGCGAAGCTGCTCCGCAATCTTCGCTCCCTCAGCTCTCCATGCGTTCTCAGCATCCGGCGAACTCCAGCCGCTCACGTGCAATTTTTCCGCTTCCCAGGCGTCGTACCATGCTCGAAGCCGGGCGGTGAGGGCCGGTGAGAGTCCGAAGTCCGCCGGCTCCATGGTGTATTTGGTCGGGTGCTCGGCCGTGCTGTTCTCCCAGAGCGGCCATAAATGACCGTAGTCAGGGAACAGGCGGATAATGCGACGAGCTGGCTTGTCTGGCATGACCGAATGCTAGTCCTGATCGCAGATCGCGACACTCCCCTGGAAAACGGCTCTGCACTTCTCTGCCTCAAACAGGTGTCCTTAATCCAGATGACGGCCGTACGGTGAGGGATCGGCTTACGTGCACGTAATGAGGCGGCATCTGCTACCGCGCATGTTCACGCAAAAGGGCCAAATGATCATCTGAGATTGCGCGGATAGGCTGGTCTGGGTCCAGCGGACAGAAAAATTCGCCTGCTGAAGTTAAGGGGTTTTGCGAAGGATTAGGCAAGCAATTCTTATTGCGCGCAGATGTCAGTTTCAGCATTGTGAGAAGCAGAACCTAGAGCTTCGAGCGCCAGCGGGTGACTGCTCTCTCCCGGTGATTTCGACGCTGATGGTCACGATGACGTCCTGGCCAAGGAGCGCGAGGGAAAGCTGATTCTGTATCCAGGGAACGGCAAAGGCGGCTGGGGATCCCCGAGACAAGTCGGTCAAGGCTGGAACGTTTTCAACAGAGTATTTTCACGAGGTGACTTCAACGGTGATTCCAGTCCCGACCTCTTGGCCACAGACGTCAGCGGGCGGTTGCACCTTTATCCGAGTGACGGGCGAAGGGGCTGGCTTAGCCCAAGGTAATTGGTAAAGGATGGTCATCCTTTAAGTACGTTGGAAGCTTCGGAGACACGAGCCTCAACGGGTGGAACGATCTCGCGGGAGTCGACTCGAACGGGAACCTGTTCATATATACACAGAGGGCAGGCGTTTGGCAGGAGCGGTACTGGATCGGCCCAGGATGGGGCTCATTCGCGTCCCTGTTCTAATTCATCGAGCGATCTCTCGGTTTTGACTGACCGGCCGTGGGCGGAACTTCCACCTCATCACCGTCCATGACGTCACGCTAACTTGACGCCATGGACGGTGATGCCATCAACCAAGCCCTCAACAGCGGGGATGTCCACGAGTTGCTCAAAGTATGGCAAGCCTAGGACTTTTACCGGCGAGGGATCGAAGAACAAGAAACATATCTGCCCGACCTCCACAACGCCGTATCCGCGCGCGCAGTCCTGGAAGACTGACGTGCACGCAAGAGACTTACCACTCCCCTAGCTGCCAGTCGGGTAGCGGGAGTAGAACTGGCCACCTGACTAACCGCTCCCTGCCAGCTGCCCTCGCCGATGTCGGCGCGCTCGGGTGACTAGCGTCCGCCGCAAATTCATCGAAAGTCTCGTCCGGGAGTGGCCGGTAGAAATATCCAGCAAGCCGCGGACTGGCATTAAAAATTAAAGTCGGTATGGTGATGGGTAGATAGCGTTTAGAAAGGCGTGATTCCAGTGTCTGGTAAGTCTCCGAGAAATGTTGGGACCAAAAAAGCAGGAAAATCTATCCTTGAAAAAAGAGCTGCAAAAAGGGCAAAAAACGATACGAGTGAAAATCTCTTCCAAAAACCGCGTAAAAACCAACGGTGACACGTCGCCCTTACGCTCTGTCTTGGTAGTGGAGCTGGTACCGGAGGCACGGCGATGTCTGAGAATTCCGCCAGCCCAGAAATGGAAGGGATGAATTATGTATTGGGAGCGCATTGCCCTGATTGTCCCCGCTCCCCTCAGGCAGCCCGTCCGCATCGAAAGGATCGAGGCGACATTGCTTACCCGGCAAAGGCTGCTTGAAGGAAACGTCGAAGCAATTACCTGCAACGGTTGGCACGCTTATTTGAACGACGAGGCAGAGTCTATTCCGCTGCCCCTGAATTCCCGGGCCGAGGTTTTGCTCCGCGAAGCGGGTCTGGAGATCGAACAGCCCGTCAGGGGCACAGCTGTTCTTCTTGGCCATGACGCCCACGGTGATGAGGAAGATGCACCCCCTCATTTACTCCAGCTGGCCGAGCATCTTTTCGATACAGCTCTTGCCCCGTAGCCACAGGGAGATAACTGCCGCTTCGAGGTCGGTCAGCGGCTAAGGCCCTTACAGACGGAATTCCATCTGTAAGGGCCTTTCCTAGGTTTCGCGCCACCTCAAAGGAGGCTTATGCCATGCAACGCTATGGGCGCTCAGAGTCACCATGGGAAGCCTGAAATAGGACCCTTCGCAACAGAAGCTGGTATCCGGAAATCCCCTCAGTGGACACGGTCCACCTGGTCCGGGATGAGGCTGCCGTCCTCGCGCACCACCGGCCCCTTGCTGCCGTCCGGGTTGGTGTAGGCCTTGGTGGCGCATGGATACGGCTCGCTACGCTGTGGTTTGGGGTCGATGAACATTGGCGTGATGAGCCACTTGCCGTCCTCGTTGTCGTACGCGCGGCACATGATTTCGGCGTTGTTCCGGTTCGCCACCAGCCTGGCTTCGGTGGCGTCGGCAACGAAGGTTACGTCCGTGCCGGAGTCACCGGCGGCCAGGATCTGGCGGCGTTCGGCAGGCAGCTGCTCAAAGGCCGAAGGAGCCTCGACGCCGAAGATCACCTGATTGGCCCAGCAACGTTTTCCCTCGATGTAGGTCATGACTGAATCTTCGCCGTCGGGTATTCCGCCACAGCCTTTCAGGTGGGAAGTTTGGATGCCGTCCTCGTATACGCTGCGGACGCCTACGACGTGCCCGGCGTCGATGCCGACCTCGCCGGCCCATGCCTTGACCACCGGCTCCGGCGAAGCGGAGACCACCCAGGTTTCGATACCGTGAGCCTGAAGGACGCCGATGAGGTCCTTGATCTGTGGGTATATCCGGATGTAACCGTCCACCTGCTGGCTTCCAACGGTCTGCATGCTACCTTGTGCTGCCAGCAGGTTCTCCTGCTTCATCGAGAGAGCGAACTGGCCGAGTTGCTCCTCGGTATATCCAGCAGACAGGGCCGTACCCCAGGCGTAGGCGCCTATGAGGTGACGGGCATTGAAGCCCTCAAAAGCCGGTTCGCCGGAACGCGTCTTGTCCTCAAGGATGGCGAGGATTTCATCGGCACACTCCGTGTTGATGCTGGTCTTGAGCGGTTGACCTGCGGGCGTGTCGGTACCGCATGCCGCTGTCAGCGCTCTCGCTGCCGCATCTGTCAGGTAACGGTTTGTGCTCTTCCAATCCTTATTGGCCGGTTGCAGGACTTTGTCGTGCCTGAGCATCCAAAAATTCGTGCCGTAGCCAATGTCGTTCTTTACTACCGTGTTGTCCCAGTCAAAGATCGCCACTGGAGCTTTGTCGCCGCGGGCTGTTCCGGTGCAGCTGCTGTGGGCGTCAATGGTCTTTTGTAATTGCCCACGGACCTCGCTTGGCCATGCCAGTTGAGCGTCAAGTTGGCGGCATTCGGCTGCTGGCTGAGTGTTGGTGGCAGGAGCTGTGGCGCACGACGCTGCCGACATGAGGGTCGCAACTACGGCCGCAGTGGTCGCAAATCGGAAATACTGTTTCCTGCGGAATTCCTTCCTGCGGTTGTTGTCATCCTTGACTAACCCTAACGAAAATGTGGACATACCTTCCCCCGATTCTCAATGGTCTGTAAATAGTCCAAAGTTCTGAGTAAGTGTGTGCCACACAACGTGGTCTAGTCAAGAGATTGGGACGAATTGCTAGTAATACGACCACTCTGAAACACTCGACATTGGCATGTTTTCATGCCACCTAAGGTGTCAGGCGTCGACGTAAACCGCCAAGTGCTTACCGGTCAGCGTCGAGCGGTCGGCCACCAGATCAGCGGGCGTGCCAGAGAAAACGATCTTGCCACCATCGTGTCCGGCGCCCGGTCCGAGGTCGATAATCCAGTCCGCATGTGCCATGACGGCCTGGTGATGTTCGATGACAATGACGGACTTTCCCGACTCGACCAATCGATCCAGCATGCCAAGCAAGTTCTGGACGTCAGCTAGATGGAGCCCCGTGGTCGGCTCGTCCAGAATGTAGATGTCGCCCTTCTCCGACATTTGCGTAGCAAGCTTGAGCCGCTGGCGTTCCCCGCCAGACAGCGTAGTGAGCGGCTGTCCAAGCGTCAGGTAACCGAGCCCGACGTCGGCGAGGCGGTCCAGGATCTTGTGTGCGGCCGGTGTGCGTGCTTCCCCTTCGCTGAAGAAGGTCTCAGCCTCGTTGACAGACATTGCAAGCACCTCTGCAATATTGCGTCCGCCAAGCTTGTACTCCAATACCGAGGCCAGGAAGCGCTTTCCTTCGCATTCCTCACACGTTGATTCCACCGTCGCCATGACGCCCAGATCTGTGTAAATGACGCCGGCGCCGTTGCAGGTGGGGCACGCGCCCTCCGAGTTTGAACTGAAGAGCGCCGGTTTCACATTGTTGGCCTTGGCGAATGCCTTGCGTATGGGTTCAAGGAGCCCGGTGTAAGTTGCAGGATTGCTCCGGCGGGAACCGCGGATGGCACCTTGGTCGATCACCAGGACGCCGTCACGTTTGGCCACCGACCCGTGAATCAGCGAGCTCTTGCCCGATCCGGCCACACCCGTGAGTACACACAGGACGCCCAACGGAATATCAACGTCCACGTTTTGAAGATTGTTGGTGGAAGCTCCCCGGACCTCAAGGGTGCCGGAAGCTGACCGGACTTGCTCTTTAATGGATGCGCGATCGTCGAGGTGGCGTCCAGTGATGGTGTCACTCCCCCGCAGCCCGTTCAGATCGCCTTCGAAGCAGACCGTGCCACCGCCTGTGCCCGCGCCAGGTCCAAGATCCACCACATGGTCAGCGATCGCGATCGTTTCGGGTTTGTGCTCGACTACCAGCACAGTGTTGCCTTTATCGCGCAACTGCAGCAGCAACTGGTTCATACGCTCGATGTCATGCGGATGCAGGCCGATAGTTGGCTCGTCGAAGACATAGGTGATGTCAGTCAGGGATGAGCCCAGATGCCGGATCATCTTGGTTCGCTGCGCCTCTCCCCCGGACAAGGTACCGGCAGGCCGATCGAGGGACAGGTATCCGAGTCCTATCTCGGCGAAGGAGTCCAAGAGGTGCTGCAGTCCCTTGAGAAGCGGAGCCACGGAGGGTTCATTGATTTCCCGGATCCATACAGCAAGGTCACTGATCTGCATCGTGCACACATCCGCGATGCTCTTGCCTCTGATCTTGGAAGAACGTGCCTCCGGGCTCAACCTGGTGCCCTCACACTCCGGACAGGTGGTAAAGGTGATGGCCCGCTCCACGAAAGCCCGGATGTGTGGTTGAAGTGCGTCAACGTCCTTGGAGAGCATCGACTTCTGGATTTTTGGGATGACGCCTTCATAGGTGAGGTTGATGCCTTCGACCTTGATTTTGGTAGGTTCCCGGTATAGGAGGTCGTGGAGCTCCTTTTTGGTGAACTTGGCAATTGGCTTATCCATATTAAAGAAGCCTGAACCGCTGAAGATACGGCCATACCAGCCATCCATCGTGTACCCCGGAATGGTGAGCGCGCCTTCGTTCAAGGACTTGCTGTCGTCATACAGCGCGGTGAGATCGAAATCGTTGACTGAACCCATTCCCTCGCATCGTGAGCACATGCCGCCCAGGCGATTGAAGGTGGCCTTCTCCGTTTTGGTTTTGCCCTCTCCGCGATCGACCGTGATGGCCCCGCTGGCCTTTACGGTTGGCACGTTGAATGAGTACGCGTTCGGCGATCCGATGTGGGGCTGCCCGAGCCGGCTGAAGAGAATACGAAGCATGGCATTGGCATCTGTCGCAGTACCCACCGTCGAGCGCGGATTTGAGCCCATCCTCTCCTGGTCCACGATGATGGCCGTTGTCAGGCCTTCCAGCATGTCCACGTCCGGCCGCGACAATGAAGGCATGAAGCCCTGAACAAAAGCGCTGTATGTCTCATTGATCATTCGCTGGGACTCTGCTGCGATGGTGCCAAAGACCAACGAACTTTTGCCCGAGCCAGAGACACCCGTGAACACCGTGAGGCGACGTTTAGGGATCTCGACACTGATGTCCTTGAGGTTGTTCTCGCGCGCACCCTGCACCCGTATGAGGTCGTGGGTGTCTGCTACGTGCGACGCAGGAGACTGTGTGTCGGTGCTCGTGGCAATGCTCATGATCTCTCCATCTGTTAGGCGGCAACTGCTGGCCGGCGACTGTTGGTCTGTGCTGCCCAACAGTCCCCCTGTCGGCACCGCCTGCCTGTACTACCAACCTCGGTCAGTACGTCAAATTCTCGTTCGTCGTCGCGAATGCGGCAACGGTCATTGACCACACTAGCGGCGTCTGCCGCAGGCCATTGGGAGGACGCGAAGCCTGAGCGGCTCCAACCATTGTCATCAGCCGCCGACTCGCTAAGAATGAAGCATGCCGGTATACATGAGGTCCCTCGAAACCGCAGTTCCGCCAACCATCCTCGTGCAGTCGCAGGCACGCGACGTCTTCGCAGCTCAACCGGGCCTGACAAGGCTCGGCTCGCGGTTGGTATCCACTTGCTTCGACTCAGCTGCAATAGATACCCGATATACCGCGGTGGAAGAGCTGAGCCTCGACGCGCATCCGGAAAATCCGCGATTCTTTGACCCCTCGACCAATCAAGTGCTGAGCCCCAGCACCAAAGTCCGGAACGAGATTTTTGCCACGGAGGCCACCAAGCTCTTTATCGAGTCCGGCAAGGCTGCCGTAGCACGCGTGCCGGACATCGACCTCGATGACATTACTCATGTCATCACGGTGTCCTGCACGGGATTCTTCAACCCTGGTCCCGACTACAAGGTCGTCCGGGCCCTGGGACTGAACCCTGCCGTGCAGCGTTACCACCTCGGCTTCATGGGGTGCTATGCCGCGTTTCCAGCCCTGAAGGCAGCCAAGCAGTTCTGCCTGGCAGATCCAGCCGCGGTCGTACTGGTCATCTGTGTGGAACTTTGTTCGCTACACGTGCGTACATCCAACGACCCCGACACCATCATGGGTTCGGCCATCTTCGGTGACGGTGCTGCCGCGGCCATTGTGACGTCCAAGGAACCCCAAGGGCCCGAACCGGTGATCAGGCTGGACCACTTCGAAACGGTCCTCACCCCCGTTGGTGAAGAGGCAATGGCCTGGAATATTGGCGACGAGGGATTTGAAATGGTCTTGGGTTCCTATGTGCCCCACATCATCGAGGAGCACATCACCGGGGCGTTGGAGCCGTTGCTCGCGAAAGAGCCGCGACTGGCAGAACTCCCCTATCGCGATATAACGCACTGGGCCATTCACCCCGGTGGGCGCAGCATTCTGGACAAGGTCGAATCCAAGCTCGAACTCACCGCAGAGCAACTGGTCCCGGCAAGGGAAACACTCAGGGAATACGGCAACATGAGTAGCGCCACCGTCCTCTTTGTTTTGAAGTACATGCTCGGGCAGCCGGCAAACCAACGGGAGGAACCAATCTGCTCCATGGCGTTCGGTCCCGGCCTCACGGTGGAGACTGGCCTCTTTACATTGGTCTCTCCCACCCCGTGAGCCCGTGGGGATCCCTGAAAGACAGGGACGTGGATGCCATCGAGGACATGGACCGGCCTGATTGTGACCTCCGGCGCCTGGATCGCAGTTACGCCCGCTTCCCCGCGGTTAACCGACTCCTTTCCGGATGGCACCGGACGTACCGTGATCGCTTCCGTCCACTTCTCGCAGCCAGCGGCACGGCGTCGGTGCTGGACATCGGGTGCGGTGGTGGGGACGTCGCCCGAAGCCTGGCCGGATGGGCCGCCAAGGATGGATACACGCTGAAGGTAACTGCCATAGACCCTGACGAACGGGCATACAATTTTGCGATCCGGGCGCCAGCGATCGAGGGCGTCACCTACCGGCAAGCGCACAGCGCCGATCTTGTCGCGGAGGGCAGGGGGTTCGATATCGTCCTCTCGAATCACATCCTCCACCATCTCGATGCTGACCAACTCGCCGGAGTCTTGAAGGACTCAGAAGTACTGTGCCGGAGGGTAGCCCTGCACAATGACCTCAAGCGGAGCAACATCGCTTACCTTCTCTTCGCGGCCGGCTTCTGGCCTTTGGGCGTTGGCTCTTTCATCTGCGGTGATGGTTTGGTCTCCATCAGGCGCAGCTTCACCTCCGGGGAGCTCCAGTCGGTGGCCCCGGAAGGATGGAGGGTGGATCCGAACGGACCCTGGCACAACCTGCTCGTCTACGAGCCTGCCGGCAATGGATCCCGAACATGAGGGCCGGACGTGCTTGACGTCATCATCGTGGGTGCCGGTCCGGTCGGTTTGTTCATGGGTGCCTTGTTGCTCAAACAAGGGCACCAGATCCGAATCCTTGAACGCCGCCTGAACAAGAGCCACCGTTCCAGGGCAATAGGGATTCACCCCCCGGCGCTCACTGAACTGGACCGGGCCGGTCTATCCGCGCCGTTGTTGGCTTCCGGCGTGCGGATCGAGCGGGGCGTTGCGTACAGCAAAGGCAAAAAGATCGCCGAGCTGCCCTTTACAGGGGACCCGGACTTTCCCTTCATCCTCGCAGTGCCGCAACCAGTGACGGAGCAGACACTGGAGCAAGCGGTTCTGGCGTTGGACTCCGAGGCGATCATCCGCGGCGCAGACGTGCGCCATTTTGCCGACGACGGCGGCACGGTCAGCGTCCGGGCGGCCTCACCTTCCGGAGAACACACCTTCACCAGCCGCCTTTTGGTGGCAGCTGACGGAGCGCACTCGCTGATACGTCAACGTCTTCTCCCTGGCCTTCCGGCAAGTAGCTATCCGGATAGTTATCTGATGGGAGATTTCATTGATGGGACAGGCCACGGAGACAACGCGGTCTTGTATCTGGAGCCCGAGGGGATCGTAGAGTCCTTCCCCTTGCCTGGGGATGTTCGCCGGTGGGTGGTGCGGCTTGGAGTCTCGGCCGATGGAGCGACGGCGGCAGACCTGGCTGCCTTGGTCCAAGCCCGGACCGGCGCCGTGCTGGATCCGGAAAGCAACAGCATGCTCAGCCCATTTGACGTCCAGTCCAGGCTTGCGGGCCGTATGATCCATGGCAGAACTGTGTTGTTGGGCGATGCCGCCCATGAGATCAGTCCCATTGGTGGCCAGGGCATGAACCTTGGATGGCTTGATGCTGCTGCCTTGGCACCTCTCATTGATGCCTCCCTCAGGGGACACGCTGTCGGTCGCCAGCTTCAGTTGTTCGAGAAGGACCGACGCCGGGCAGCCGCCCGCGCATCCTTGCAGGCCAGTTTGAACATGGCACTCGGAAGGCCCCTGCCTCCCCCAGTCATGGCAGCCAGGAACTCGGTTTTTACATATGCCTTGGAATTTCCCACTGTCTCAGCGTTGGTGGAGCGGCGATTCACGATGCGCTAGGGTGCGTGTTCATTCAGGACGTTCCTTGTTATTAAGAAAGTTCCCTTGTTCAGGGAGTGTGTAGTAGCAGTCGTAGGTGTCCTGGCTGACAATTAAACCGTCCCGCAGCTCAAATACAGCAGTGCTCCGCGCACGTACGGTTTCGCCGGCGTCCCAATGCGGCAGGTCCAGGAGCAACGTGGCTGACCAGTTCATCTCCACGACTACCCGGTTGCCTTCGCAAGTAGTGCGGGCTACCTCAAATCTCTGGTTCGCCACAATGTTCTTACTGTGATCCGCGCCAGTGAGGGTCTCCTGAAGGGTCCTGACGGACCCGGTCTTGGACAGGGCGTGCGGCCATTCCGTAAGTGTGAAGTCGTGGGCCAGATACGGGCTGATCTCAGCGGCTCCGCCACCGGACTCAACCGTCCTGATAAACCCGAGTACATGGTCCAGGGGGTTGCTTTCGCTCATCCGACGAGCCTAGCTGAACGCGGAGGCCAAAGCCCGGCAAGGGCGAACCCGGAGCAGGGAACGGGCGCGAAGAGGAGCCTTCGCGTTAGGCTCAAGTCATGACGCAGCAACCTCACTCCGAGGCGCCCAGCCCCGCCACCGACTTCAATCCCCTCCAGATCAGGGACGCAGTCCGGCGGCTACTTGAAACAGAGGAACTTCCGCCGATTGTTCAAGCCGGGCACCCCGTCCTCCGGCAACAGGCGGCGCCATATGACGGCCAGCTTGATGGCGCTGAATTGGAGGCGCTCATAGAGCGGATGCGTGAGGTCATGCATGCGGCGCCGGGGGTTGGACTGGCGGCTCCTCAGTTGGGCATTCCGTTGCAGTTGGCAGTCCTTGAAGACAAGTACGAGGTGGATCCGGAGTCGGCAACGGTCCGGCATAGGGAGCCGCTGGAGTTCATGGCTGTCCTCAACCCGCAATATCGTCCTCTGGGAAGCGAGACAGCGTCCTTCTATGAGGGATGCCTGTCCGTCAGCGGCTATCAAGCGGTGGTCACCAGATACCGCAACGTGGAACTGAGTTACCTCACGCCAGAGGGACGTCCGGTGGAGGAATGGTTCTCAGGGTGGCAGGCACGCATAGTGCAGCACGAAACGGACCACGTGCAGGGAATTCTTTACGTGGACAAGGCAGAACTGCGGTCGCTTTGCAGCAACGCGGAACACTCCCTACGGTGGTCCAATCCGGACATTGAGGACGCGCGCCGGACCCTCGGTTTCCTGCACGGCTAGCTGGTCCGTAGCGGGCTTCAGCCCGTCACGCGGTTTGATGCAGTCGGCAGATACCTGGCCCACCAGGCAAGGATGTGCTCGAACCGCTGCTTGCGGTGATGCGGTGTCCCGGAACGCGACAATTCGTGGTCTTCGCCCGGGAAGACGAGTAACGACGTCTCAATTCCCCTCTCCTTGAGGAGCGCGTAGTACCGCTGCCCTTGTTCGAGGGGACACCGAAGATCGTTTTCGCTGTGGATCACCAGGGTCGGTGTCACGACGGAGTCAGCTACGGCCAAGGGGCTTTGTGCCACAAGCTGACCGGGTGTGGCGCCAGCGTACTCGCCGCCAAAAAACCAGCCGATGTCAGAAGTGCCGGCAAAGCTGACAGGGTCCAGGAATCCGCGTTCGACAATTGCCCCTTTGAAGCGGTGATCGTGTGCGATGGTCCAGGCCGTGAGGTAACCGCCATAGGATCCGCCCATGATGCCCACGCTATCGGCGTCCAAGATTGCATGGGCGGACAAGGCAGCATCCAGGAAGGCGAGTACGTCCTGCATGTCCGCTGTCCCCATTCGCTCCTTGATAACCCGTCCATGGGATTGTCCGTAGCCTGAGGAGCCCCGCGGATTGCACATCACTACCGCGTATCCTGCAGCTGCATAGACTTGCGCTTCGTCAAAGAAGGCTCCCGTGTATTGGGAAAACGGACCTCCATGGATACTCAGCAGGACAGGGTGTGGTCCGGGTCCGTCGGGCAGCACCAACCAACCGTTCACGGGGTATCCGTCGTCGGCGATTGCCTGGAAATCCAGCGGCTCACTGACCCTTGAGCTATTCCGTAGTTCCGCAGAGAAGTCTGTCAGCAGGCGCAGTTCACCACGCTCCAGGGAGCCGACGTCGCCAGCGGTGGACGCGTCCAGGAAGCTCACGGCAATTTCACCATTGGCAGCAACTGTGGCTCCGGTGACCACGCGGGCGCCATGCACCAGTGGCGTAAGGCTTCCCGCCGCCGTGACATCGAGGAGCTCCACGCTGCCCAATGCTGTGTTCAGGACCAGGACGCTGTCCGGTCCGCTCGGTTCCAGCGGACCTGAGATGTCCAAATGCTCGACGTCGGTGAGGGCAACGGCATCTCCCCCGGCGACGGGCATTGAATAGAGGACGCTGTTGCGCGCGACAAAATCCCGTCCTGTATCGCCAAGGTCCTGTGCGGTGAAGAAGAGCGAGCGGCCATCGGTGGACGCCCGCACGGCCGTGACGGTCTGCAGTTTTGGGTTGTGGGGTTTGATGAGCTCTGGTTCGCCGCCCGTTGCGTCAATCCGGTACACGGACGTTACGAGGTCGTCATCATGCCCGTCGTGTAGGGCAGCTATGAAGTAAACGAACCTGCCGTCGGCGGAGAAACACGGCGCCTCATGGTCTGATTCGCCAAACGTCGTCTGCCTGGCATCGGGAACCCCGGTTACCTTGGCACCCGGCCGTTCGTGGGCGGCTCTGCCGCGGGGAATGACCACAGGCTCGCCACCTAATTCCGGCACGTCAACCACAAACAGTTGCTGGCGCTGGTCCAGGACGTACCCCACGCCGTTCATCCGGTACTGGTTCACGGCGATAAGCCGGGCGTCTTCGCTGCCGGAAGTAACGCCGTCGACCGTTCCATAGCGGCCCGGTTCCGCAACACGGCTGGTGAAGACCACCCGATGGGAATCCGGAGCCCACGCAAACCCGCTGACCCCGCCGTGCTGATCCGTTACCTGCTGCGGTTCGCCCCCTGCCGACTCCACAACAAACAGTTGCGCTTTTCCCTCTGCATCGCTGCGCAGGAAGGCCAAAACCAGGCCGTCAGGCGAGAAAGCCGGGGAAGTGTCCCTGAACCCGCGGGTGATGCGTCGTGGGCGCTTGTTGGTGTCCAGCGGTACGTTCCACAATTGACCAACGTAAGCATCGGCGTCGAAATCAGGCCTGACCACGGATACCACCGCTTTAGTACCGTCCGGATGGATGGCAGGGGCGGAGACGGAGTTCAACAAAGGCAGCTGCTCGGGTTTCACCTTGGTGAGCCTAGCCCCGCCGCCCTGGCGCAGGCACCAGACACTCCGGCCCACCGTAGGATTGAATCCATGTTGTCCGATGCCGTTGCCGCCCTCCGTTGTCCCGTTTGCGAAGGGCGGTTTCAGCTTGTCGAGGATCCGCAGCGGAGGCTCGTTTGCGGCTCCGGGCATGTATTCGACGCCGCGAAGCAAGGTTACTTCAACCTGCTGACAGGTAAGGGCACAGTCTTCGAAGCTGATTCGGCGGAGATGGTGGGAGCCCGGCATCGATTCCTAGACAGCGGACATTACGCTGCTTTGGCCCAGCGAGTCGCTGGCCTGGCAGCCGCATCGCTGCAGCGGCCCGGGGCCGTGGTTCTCGACGCCGGCACGGGCACCGGGCACTACCTCCACAGTGTCCTGGAAAGCACTCCGGCTTCTGCGATAGGCCTGGACATCTCCAAATTCGCACTCCGCCGCGCTGCACGGCTCAACGGGGATGCTGCCAACCTCGTCTGGGATATTTGGCGTCCGTTTCCCGTAGCCGATGACGCGGTGGACGTGATCCTGGTGGTGTTCGCTCCAAGGAATCCGCCGGAGTTCGCCCGGGTGCTGCGACCCGGTGGAAAGCTGATTGTGGTGACACCGCAGCAAGGACACCTGGCTGAAATCGCTGCCCGCACCGGAATGCTCAGTATTGAGGAAGGCAAGGCCGAGCGTTTGGCTGAATCCCTGGGCGGCTATTTCCACGCGGATTCAACGTACAACCTGGACGTGCCGCTCACCCTCACGGGCTCCGAGCTGGCCGACATCGCCTATATGGGACCGGCCGGTCACCACATCAAGCCCGAAGAACTCGCACTGCTGGCCGGCGAGGATAGAGCCGCAGCAACCACGGCGAAGTTCCGTATCAGCCTCTTCACAGTGGGTGCTTCGGCTTCCTGACGAGGAACTCGGCGTCGGGCTAGGATGGAGGAACAGCGACTGTGATCCCGTCTTCGACGGGGTCCGGGACCAAGGGGGAAATGATGTTTGAATGGCTCGGCGAGAATTGGTGGGCTCTCTGGCTCACGGTCTTCCTCGCGTTCGCGGTGGTGGAGATGCTCACACTCGACCTCTTCTTCATCATGCTCGGCGGAGGCGCGCTGGCAGGGCTCATTGCCGACTTCGCCGGGGCGGATTTCTGGCTCCAGATCGTCATCTTCAGCGTGGTCTCCCTCTTGATGATCGCTTTCGTGCGGCCGGTCGCCTTGAAACACCTGCATAAGGGACCAGCAGAACAGCGGACGAACATCGACCGGCTTATCGGACAGCCCGCCCTCGTCATAGAAGCCGTCACGGGCACCAGCGGCCTGGTAAAGATCGGCGGCGACGTCTGGAGCGCGCGCAGCACCGCCGGAGTCCTCGACGCCGGCGCCACCGTTCAGGTCACCAGGATTGACGGCGCGACGGCGGTAGTAGCCTCGCCTGCCGAAAACAGCCCGCGCTGATTCGAACCGGAAAACCAGAATTCTGCGGATAACGGGCTGGCAACCTGCCCGCAAAAGGCCAAAGCAAGCCACGCAATTGGGGAATCAAGGAGACGCATGGACGGTTTAGGAGGAACAGCGGCAGCAGTTGTGCTGATTGTTCTCGTCATTTTTGTCATCATCGTGTTGGTCCGCTCGGTAAGGATCATCCCGCAGGCACGTGCCGGCGTCGTTGAACGCCTCGGCAAGTACCAGCGCACGCTCAACCCGGGCCTTACCATCCTGATTCCGTTCGTCGACAGGCTCCTGCCGTTGCTCGACCTCCGCGAGCAGGTGGTGTCCTTCCCGCCGCAGCCAGTCATCACCGAGGACAACCTCGTGGTTTCGATCGACACCGTGGTCTACTTCCAGGTAACGGACCCCCGCGCAGCTACCTACGAGATCGCCAACTACATCCAGGCGGTAGAGCAGCTGACCACCACCACGCTTCGTAACGTGGTGGGTGGCCTCAACCTGGAAGAGGCACTAACCTCCCGTGACCAGATCAATGGCCAGCTACGTGGAGTGTTGGACGAAGCCACAGGCCGCTGGGGCATCCGCGTTTCGCGTGTGGAACTGAAGGCTATTGATCCGCCCCACTCCATCCAGGACTCGATGGAAAAGCAGATGCGTGCAGAGCGCGACCGTCGAGCAGCGATCCTGACTGCTGAGGGAACCAAGCAGTCGCAAATCCTTACAGCCGAAGGCCAGCGCCAAGCGGCCATCCTCGCAGCTGAAGGTGATGCGAAGGCCGCCATCCTTCGGGCCGACGGTGAAGCCCAGGCCATTCAGAAAGTCTTTGACGCGATCCACAAGGGCAACCCCGACCAGAAGCTTTTGGCTTACCAGTACCTGCAGACGCTACCCAAGCTCGCTGAGGGCAGTTCCAATAAGCTGTGGATCATCCCCAGCGAAGTTGGCGAGGCCTTGAAGGGCATTGGGAGTGCGCTCGGAGGCGCCAACGGCGACACCGATGCTACTGGCTTCTTTGGCGGCAGCAACAAAGCTGCGGGCTCGGAGCCGGCAGCCCCGGTGGAATCCACCACGGCAGCACACTCAAGGCCAACAGAGTAACTCTGTTGTGAGGCAGTTGAGCGGTCAGCCAAATGGCTGGCCGCTCATCGCGTTTTGCACTGCTTTTGGGTACTGACCATCGATCCGCGTATAATGGGATATTTGTCCGGCTGGTTCAGTGTTGATGGAACATTAAAGCTTGGCCAGGCGTTGCAATTAGTGATGCAAGGTGTGCAGAAGTAGTCCGTAGGGACCGTGAAAACGGCTTACGGCTAGCGCGGAGTTCAGGCTCCGCGAACAGACAGAGGGAGTAATCATGAGCGATCGCAGCCTGCGGGGTATGCGTCTTGGCGCCCAAAGCATGGAAACCGAGTCCGGCGTTGAACCGGCACCGCGCCAGCGGGTTGAATACCGCTGCGAGGACGGCGAGCAGGTCTTCGTCACCTTCTCTGCTGAAGCCGAGATCCCCCCTGTTTGGGTTTCCAAGACTGGCAAGGAAGCCTTGCTCGTAGACGGCGAGCGTCCCGTGGATGCCAACGAGAAGGCCGTCCGTACCCACTGGGACATGCTCCTGGAACGCCGCAGCCTTCCGGAGCTGGAGCAGATCCTTGAGGATCGTTTGAACATCCTGCGTGAGCGCCGCGGAGAGCGCCGCTCAGCTTAGTCTTCAAACTCAAGCAAAAAGGCCGGACCGGCTCCTTTGGGAACCGGTCCGGCCTTTTCTTGTGGAAGCTATCTTTATTTTGCGAGGGCAGGCTGTTTTCCGGTGAGCTTGGCCCACCGTGCTGCCAGGCCCCATTTGGTGACGTTGATCATGGCTTCCAGCACAATGTTGCCGCTCATCTTCGATGCACCGAGTTCCCGCTCAACAAAGGTGATAGGACGCTCCTCGATACGCAGGCCGAGCTTGGCCACGCGCCAGGCGAGATCAACCTGGAAGCCGTAACCCACTGAATCCACTTCATCCAACTTGAGGGCTTCAAGTGTGCTGCGGCGGAAGGCACGGTAGCCGCCCGTGACGTCCTTGATTTTCAGGCCAAGCATGATGCGGGCATAGGTGCTGCCGATGCGGGAGATTGCCTGGCGGTAGAGAGGCCAGTTCACAACACTGCCTCCCGGTACCCAGCGCGAGCCCATGGCGAGGTCGGCGCCCTCTTTGACCGCATCAAGGAGGAGGGGCAGCTGCTCGGGCTTGTGGGAGCCATCGGCGTCCATCTCCACCAGAACGTCATACCCGGCGGCGAGGCCCCACTTGAAGCCGGCGATGTACGCCGCGCCAAGGCCTTCCTTGCCCTTGCGGTGCAGTACGTGCACTTGCTTGTCCTCGGCGGCTATGCCGTCAGCAAGTTGTCCCGTGCCGTCCGGGCTGTTGTCATCAACCACCAGGACGTCCGACTCAGGCACTGCGGTCCGCAGCCGACCCAATGTCTTGGGGAGCGATTCCAGCTCGTTGTAGGTAGGGATGATCGTCAGGACACGCAAGAAGAGGCCTTTCCTTGATGGAGCGGTCAGTGTGCCGGGCCAGCCTTAAGGCTGGCGTTCTGGCGCAACTCTCCATTATAGGACGATCCTGCGCACTCCTATGGGCAGCTGTGTCCCCGGCCACACGGACCTAAAGCGCTGCGGGCAGGTCCATAGACCCAGGACCAGTGTTGTCCGGACAGGTAATTTGCCGGACGAACTGTTTTCTGGGGCCCTATGGGCCTGCCCACTCGCGTACCGCCACCAGACTACGTCCTGGCCACGACCAGATAGTTACTTCCGGGGGAACCCCAAGCCTTAACAATCTGTTGAGCCTCAATGTTACGGACTTTACAAAAGCTGTCAACCAGGGGTTGACCTGCGCGTTCGTGCATCGTCCCAGTTCAGGCGCCGCATTCGAAGGCAAGGAAATAGTGCCCTCAGACGCGGAGGGATTCGTGCGCGAAGAGCTCCTGGCCTTCCCTCACGGTCTGCAGGCACACAGGATCAGTGCCGGTATCCAGGGCAGGGAGCAAGGGGGTCCGGGCACGGGGATCGGTGCTCCAGGATTGCACGCGGCTATCCGCCACCTGCACCATGAGTTCCTCAATTTCCCATACTGCGAAGCTGGCTGGCGCACCCGGGACGAGTTGGCCCATGAGAGGGTTCCTGTGCTTGGTGGCCCGCCAGCCCGCCCTGGTGTGGCCAAGGAAAGCGGCGCGGGCCGAAATGCGCTGGTCCGGGTTGCTGTGTTCCAGGCAGGCCCGGATGCTTGACCAAGGGCTGAGTGGTGTCACGGGGCTATCGCTGCCAAAGGTGATCGGAACTCCGCTGGCGTAGAACGCAGCAAAGGTGTTCATGGCCTTGCTGCGGCCGCCTAGCCGTTGCTCGTAGAGTCTTCCGGGCCCTCCCCACACAGCATCGAAGGACGGTTGCATGGAGACCGTCACCGAGTATCTGGCCAACTTGTCCACTGCGGCCTGATCGGCAAGCTCAACATGTTCAAAGCGGTGACCTGCTGCGCGGATCCGCTGCTCCCCCACCTCGGCGGCTGCGGCATCCAATGCGTCAAGCGCAACATCGAGGCCCGCATCACCAATGATGTGGAAACCGGCCTGGACGCCCAGAAGTGAGCATGCGGCAAGGTGCTTGGCGGCCTCATCTACTGAAAGATACAAATTGCCGCGTTGGCCCGGCGCATCGGAATAGTCTTGCCTCAAGGCAGCTGTTCGTGACCCGATGGATCCGTCGATGTTCAGGTCTCCCGCCAAGCCCAGGACCTCGGGTCCCACGCTGTCCAGTATGCTGCGGGCGTGATCTTCGGATGACGCCAGCTCGCCCCAATATGGCAGCACCTGCGGTTTGCCCTGTTGCCTGTTCCAGGACATGGCCATGCGAAGATCTTCCGGCCCGCAAATGTGGGGGGCCGACATTTCAGCCAAGGCAACGTACCCGTTGGAAGCCGCATGATGCAGGGCCTGTTCCTGATACCCACTCCGCTCGGTGTCACTGAAGCGCCGTGCCGCGAGACGGGCAGCGGTGTGGGCCGTCCTGACTACGCGCCCACTGTCCCCCGTGAAGCCGTCCATGCCGGCAAGGCCTGCCGACGCCGCCAGGGAGGACGAAACGAGGGCGGAATGAACGTCAATGCGCGAAAGGTAAACCTGCCTGCCAGCCGAGGCCTGTTCCAGCTCTTCAAGCGTTGGAAGGGTGGCATCCTGCCAGGTTGTTTCATCCCAGCCATGCCCAATCACCGTTCCTGTACCGCCAGCGGCGGCAACGGCGTCCAGCAGTTCCCGGGCAGAGCGCACGCCCGTCAAGGACAGTCCAGCCAAAGCGAGGCCCGTCTCCGTCAAGTGCGCATGGGAGTCAACAAAGCCCGGCGCCACGAGGGCTCCCCGAAGATCAATGACGTCCATGGTGGAATCCGCGATGGACGTCGCCGCTTGCTCGGAGCCCACCCACGCGACCGTGTCACCGTCCACCACCATGGCGGTAGCGAACGGATCGGCAGCGGTATAGATGGAACCGTTCCGGTAAAGGGTGACCTTACGGACGTTTTCGTTGGGGCGGTCGCCGGCGGACAGGCCTGGCTGGTTCATGCGGTGTGCTCCTTGAGCGTTTGAAGAAGGTCTGGGGGTCTCTAAAGCGGTTCCGGGTCAGGCGCTACTGTGCAGGTACAGGCGGCTGTGGAGGTTCAGGCGACAGTGGAGTAAGCCACGACACCCCGGCGGACCAGATCGATGGATTCACGGCAGATCCGCGTCAAGCGCGGATCCAACTGTGGAATTTTGGCGAGCTGGTCCAGGAGGTCAACCACTTGCTTTGCCCAACGGACGAAGTCCCCTGCAGCAAGGTCTGTGCCGCTGAGCACGTCCTGGAGATGGCGGCCTTTGGCCCACTTATACATCGGCCACATGAGGCCCAGCTCCGGTTCGCCGGTCAGCGGAAGCCTGTTCTGTTCCTCTGTGTCCTCAAGTTGCGACCATTCCCGGACGACGATGTCCACCGCCGTTTCCAGTGCAACCGAGGGCATCCTCGGGCGAAGGCCCCTGTCTTCGCGCTTTGCCTGGTACACCAGGGTGCTGGCCAACGAGGCCAGCTCGGCAGCATCGAGATCGTTGATGGCACCACGCCTGATGGACTGTGAAATGAGCAGGTCCTTCTCACCGTAAATGCGCCGCAGCCGCTGGCCGTCCGTGCTGATGGTGACCGTTCCGGCGTCGTTGGTTTCGAGGTAACCGTAGGCGGACAGGACGTCGCATACGCGATCGAACGTTTTGGCAATCGTGTTGGTCCTGCTTTGGATCTGGCGGATCAGGCCGTCTGTCTCCTTGCGAAGTTTCCACCAACGCTCCCCCCAGCGTGCGTGGTCTTCGCGTTCACTGCATCCATGGCAGGGATGGGCCCTGAGCGCCCTGCGCAGTTCAGTGATCTTCTGTTCCTGGTCCGGGAGCCGGGACCCCAAGCCAAAGTCTTCATGCCTGCTGTTGCGGCGCGATTTGGGGGCGTCGTCGCTGATTGCATGGCGCATGGAGGAGGCGAGGTCACGCCGCGATTTAGGGACCTTGGCATTAAAGGATTTCGGGATCCTGATCCGGGTTACAGGAGAGACCGGGGCGTCGACGTCGTGGACGCCGATCCGGCGCAGTTGATTGTCCGAGGTGAGGACCGAAGGCCTGGGCTCGCGGGCGTTGGCATCAGAATCTAGCACGACGGCGTACCCCGCCAGCCTGCCGCTGGAGACGCTGATGACGTCCCCTGGAATAAGCCGCGTCAGCGAGTCCGCCACCCTGGATTTCCGCGCGCGTTGGTAGTCCCGGGCAGCGAACTGCTCAGTATCACTAAGCTCCCGCCGGAGCCTGGCGTATTCGGTGAAGTCGCCAAGATGGCACTCCATGGATTTCGCGTATCCTGCCAACGACTCCTCACGGCCACGGACCTGCCTCGCCAGCCCGACGACAGAGCGGTCCGCCTGGAACTGCGCGAAGGACGACTCAAGGATTTCCCGTGCCCGGACCCGCCCAAATTGGGCTATCAGGTTGATGCTCATGTTGTACGTGGGCCTGAAGCTGGAATTCAGCGGGTAGGTGCGGCGGGATGCCAAGCCAGCAACGGCAGCCGGATCCGTTCCCGGCTGCCACAGGACTACGGCATGGCCCTCGACGTCGATACCCCGGCGTCCAGCCCTGCCGGTGAGCTGTGTATACTCCCCCGCCGTGATGTTGACGTGCGCTTCGCCGTTGAACTTCTCAAGCTTTTCCAGCACCACGCAGCGCGCGGGCATGTTGACCCCGAGCGCCAGCGTTTCGGTGGCAAAAACTGCCTTGACCAAGCCATCCGCAAACAGCTTCTCCACTACCTCCTTGAAAGTGGGAAGCATGCCCGCGTGGTGAGCCGCGAAGCCCCGGATGAGGCTGTCGCGCCAGCCCCAGAATCCCAAGACATCGAGGTCATCGGCAGGGATCTCGTGGCTAGCTTCATCCACCCGCTGCGCAATGATCTGCTGTTCACGCTCTGTAGTGAGCCACAGTCCCGATGCCGCGCACTGGGCCACTGCAGCGTCACAACCGGCCCGGGAAAAAATGAACGTAATAGCAGGCAGCAGGCCCTGTCGGTTAAGGCTTTCAATAACCTGGGGGCGGCTTGCCTTCCGGACCGGGCTGCGTTGTTCAGTGGTCTGCCGCTCATCCCTATAGCGGTCCTGCCGTCGGCGGCTCCGGCCACCGTGGCCGAAGCGGCCGTTGAAGTTCATCCGGCTCTCGGAGCGGGCCATTGCGAGCAGATCGGGGTTCACTTCGAACTCCGGGCCGGTCACTGCCTGCCGGGCAGGAGATGCCACAGAACTCTTAACGGCGATCTTCCGGGATTCTGCCGGCAGAGTAGCCTCATCCACGGCGTCGTCAGTATCGCTGAGATCCGGAACTTCTGTGTCCGGTATCTGGGGAGCGATTTCATCGAAAGTGGTATCGCCGGCAAAAAGGTCAACAATCTCCCTGCCCACCATGACGTGCTGCCACAGTGGTACGGGCCGGTGCTCGGACACGATGACGTCAGTATCGCCCCGAACGGTATCCAGCCAGGCGCCAAACTCTTCGGCGTTGGAGACAGTGGCGCTCAGCGAAGCAACCTGCACTTCACTGGGCAAGTGAATGATGACTTCCTCCCAGACGGCTCCGCGGAAGCGGTCTGCGAGGTAGTGGACCTCGTCCATCACGACGAAGCCGAGATCGCCGAGTGTCTCCGAGTCGGCGTACAGCATATTGCGGAGGACTTCGGTGGTCATCACCACAACGGGAGCCTCACCGTTGATGGTTGTATCACCCGTCAGCAGGCCAACGTTGGCAGAGCCATACTTGGCGGCGAGCTCGGAGAATTTCTGGTTGCTCAGGGCTTTGATGGGTGTTGTGTAGAACGCTTTGAGCCCGCGTTCCAAAGCCAGATAGATGGCAAATTCGCCAACGATCGTCTTTCCCGCACCTGTGGGAGCCGCGACGAGGACGCCGCGGCCCTCCTGCAATGATCTGCACGCCTCACGTTGGAAGTCATCCAATTCGAAGTCCAGCGTCCGGGCAAAGGCACCAAGATACGTCTTGGCCTCAGCTGCCCGGTGAGCGGCCGCCTGGTAGCGGTCTGATGGTGATGGAGACCCGGAAATGGAGGACATGCACCAAGCCTAATGGCCTGAGGTCTAGAGATTCTCCAGATCCGAGGCCGGGGTGGCAATATCTGCCGTGGCTTCGGTCTCAGCAGCTCGCTTGATGGCGCGGCGCTCTCGCCGGCGGTCGTTCCAGAGACAAACACCGATGGCAGCGAAGAACAGAAGCAGCATGGGCGCCGCCAAGTAAAACATGCTCATGGCGTCGGCACCCGGGGCAGCCATGGCCGCAAACAGGCAGACCAGGAAGATCGTAATCCGCCAGCTTTTGACCAGTTGCTTGCCCTTGATAATTCCCGCCAGGTTCAGCCCAACCAGTACCACCGGCACCAGGAAGGCGATTCCAAAAGCCAGAAGAAGCCTGAGGACGAACGCAAGGTAGATTTCGGCACTAATGAAGTTTGAAGCGCCCGTGGGTGTGAAGTCCGTGAGGACACGCACGGCGTTGGGCAACACCAGCCATGCCAGCAGGACGCCGCCGATAAACAGCGGAACGGCAGCTGCTACAAACGATAGAGCCAACCTGCGCTCTTTCTTGTGCAGGCCCGGGACTATGAATGCCCACAGCTGGTAAATCCAGACAGGACTGGAAAGGATCACGCCAAGGAATACCGAGACCTGGACCATGAGGTCGAATGAGCTGGCTACGCCATCAAAGTTGAGGCTGGCAGCGCGGCCCTCTTTTTGATTGAGGTCCTTGATCGGCTTGATCAGAGCTTCCAAGAGGGGCTGATAGACGATGAAGCCCAGCACCGTCCCAAGAATAACGCCGATGGCAGCCTTGAAGAGCCGGTTCTTGAGCTCCTTAAGATGGTCAAGGAGCGCCATCCGGGCTTCGGGGTTGGCCTTGCGCCCCTTCGTCTCTACCACTTCTTCTTAGACGCGGTTGGAGGGCGGAACGTCGGTCTCGCCGTTGTTCTTGGCCTTTACGTCCGGGTGGTCTACAACCCTGCCTTCGACGGCGTCAGAGGGGTCCTGGGTTTCCTTCTTTTCCGAGGAACCGTCCTTTTTCATTTCCCGGACTTCAGACTTGAAGATACGCATCGACTGGCCAATGCTGCGCGCCATGGACGGCAGCTTCGGTGCCGCGAAAAGCACCAGAGCCAGGACGATGATGATGATGAGATGCCAGCCTTCGAGCCTCATGTGGGGAGGTCCTTTCCTTTTGGATACATCCTACGTCTATCTGAATTCAATGTCGTGCAGGGATTGGGGCTGACCCCGCTCTGCTTTGCGCTGAACGCGCTTCTGGCGACGAACTTCCTGGCGGAAGGCTTTGGCCGTCAGGTAATCATGACGCATCTGCTCCGGCGAGGCAAAAATTGCGGATCCCGGCTCCGGTCGGCGTTCCGGGGCCTCAACATCGGAGGTTTCTACGGCAGGAGGGATATGGCTGAAACGTTGACCAGCGTCCCCTAACTCGTGAACAGTGGCCATGAATTTCCTGAACAGCCGAAAACCCAAGGTCACGTGAAGGAGCAACGACAGTGCTATGAGCGCGATCCACAGCAGGATCCAAAACCACCAAGGCATCTGAGTAGTCTAGCCAGCCATGTTGTCCGAGGAGGAAACGGCACCGTATTGGTCAAGCGCCGCCGTGAGCCACGTCTGGACTTCCTGGCGCAACTCTGCAGGGTCCAGCACCCGCACCGTCCCTCCATGTTGGGACACAAACATTGGTAACCACTCCGCATTTCCAAAGCGCACCTCAGCGAGCAGTCCGCCGTCGGGCAATTCCGCCGTGCGTTCGGCATAGTAGTCATCAGCCAGGCCAGCGCCCTGCCGGGTCAACTCAAGCACCACCAGGACGTCGTCGTCACTGGGGGTGAAGAGCCTTGCCGGGAAGTCTGCATCAGCAGTTGCTGTTCCGGAGACTGGACGGCCGTTGGCTTCCAGGGATTGCACGCGGTCCAGCCGGAAATTCCGGAGTCCTGACTTGCTATGGCAGTAGGCCTCGAAGTACCAGGTGTTGTCCAGGGAGTACAGCCGCAGCGGGTCCACGTCGCGCTGTGTTACTTCATCCCTTTGGGGGGAAAGGTAGCTCAGGTGCAGTTGTTTGCCGTCCCTGATGGCGTGCGTAATGGTGGCGAACGCCTCCGATTGCTCGGGTGCCACGGACTGGCCTGCAACTGCACCAGCCAGGCGTCCGGCTTGTCCTGCTGCGCCCGTCAATTTGATCGTCACAGACTCCAAGGCGCTGCCCGGTTCGTCTTCGGGCAAACCTGCAAGTGCAGGTAGATCGCCCAGCATCGACAATCCAGTCAGCAGCGCGGCGGCCTCGTCCTCGCTGAAGCGAACAGGACGGTTCAGGTCCAAATGTTCCGTGATGTACACATGGTCGTTTTCCCATTGGATGTCCAGGAGATCGTCCGGGTAGCCTTCGGGCAACCCGGAACAGATCAGGATTTTTAGGTCGTCGATAAGTGCTTTGCGGCTGATGCCGAAGCGATCGGCTACCTCCTGTACCTGCAGGCCCTGATGGTGGACCAGGAAGGGCACTAATTGCAGCATGCGCGTGAGTTGGTCTTCGGACGTGCGTTTCCTCGATCGCTGCGCGCGCCCAGCTTCTGGAAATTCCACTTCGATGGCCGGAGACGCATTGAACTCCGCAGCGCTTTTGAGTCGGCGTACGACGGCGGCACGCAGCCCGGCGGGTTCAACTACTTTGACGTGGGGGCCATACGAGGCCAGTTCCTCGGCGAACTGCTCGGGATCCCGGAAGTCCACCACTAGCCTGTCCCGGCCGCCCAATTCCTTCTCAGCCGGTTCCTTCCCGGCACCGCTGGAACCAGCACGTTTGCGCAGGGCTAGAAGGCGTCCGGCGTCTACGTCCATGACAGCTTGCTGCAGGGGAAGTTCGTTCAGCGAATCCAGCTCCGCCCGGGCATTGAACCCGGCTGGTGGCTCGAAGGAACTGCCCGGCATGACCGAGACGGCAGTGGTCATGCGTGACAACCTGAAAATCCTCTTGGCTGCCCTCCCCCGGTCAAATCCCACGAGGTACCACTGCCCAAACCGGCTCCCCAGGCCCCACGGCTCCACCTCGCGCACTTCCTCTCGGCCGGTGCTTCCGGCGAGGTACCCGAAGCGGACCGCATGCCTGGCGTGCATGGCTGCAACGACGTCGTCGAAGGCTTGTCCGGCTGGCTTAATCCTCGGCTGGACGCCGGCAGGCAGGTCGACGTCGGTAAATCCGCCTGCGGCCTGCAGTTTGCGGACGGCATTGACTGCGGCGTTGCCGAGAGCAGCGCGCTCCCACAACTGGGCCGCAAGGAGGAGAACGGTGGACTCGGCGGGCGTCAGGCTGACATCAGGCAGCCTGTTGGAGTCCTTGCCGATGCGGTAGCGGGTTGATGCGGGATCCTCGGCGCCGAAACTCCGGGGGTCTGTGAGGGTCTCGATCTCAAAGCCGAACTGTTTCAGATCCACTTTGTCGCGCTCGAACATCCGTCCGAACGCGACGTCGTTTTCGGCGGTGTCGTGATAGACCTTCTCCCGCAGGACAGAGCGCGGCAGGCCCACCCTGGTATTGAGCAGGGCAAGCAGGAGGTTCAGGAGTCGTTCAGTGCGGGATGCGGACACGCTTGCTACGTTACTAAAGTCCTGGGCGAAAGCAGCAAGGCGCGTCACCGGTCCGGCAAAGCCGGAAGGTAACGCGCCTTGGCAGGAAGCTTGCGCCTTAGCGGACAGCTACGAGGTCAACGACGAAAATCAACGCCTCGTTGGGCTTGATTGCTCCGCCGGCGCCACGGGATCCATACGCCAGTTCTGAAGGGATCTCCAGACGGCGACGGCCGCCAACCTTCATACCCAGCAGGCCCTGGTCCCAACCCTGGATGACCTGGCCCACGCCAACGCGGAAGTCCAGCGGAGCACCACGGCCCCAGGAAGCGTCGAACTCTTCGCCCGTTGACCAGGCGACGCCAACGTAGTGGGTGGAAACGGTGTCGCCGGCTTTGGCCTCAGCGCCGGACCCCTCGATGAGGTCCGTGATGACGAGTTCGGTGGGAACGTCGCCTTCGGGGAAGTCGATTTCGGGCTTGGTGCGGTCGAAGTCACGCTGACCAAATGACATGGTTGCTCCTTGGTGTGTGGGGTGAGTGGTGTCAGGATCAAGCTTAGCCAGTCCCGGATCAGGTGGCAGTCTACTTGACGCCGAGGATGTCAACGACGAATACGAGATCGCCCTTGGCTTCACCCTGTCCAGCCGCGCCGTAAGCAAGGTCCTGCGGGATTACCAGAAGGACGCGGGAGCCCACCGTCTTGCCTTCCAGGCCTTGGGTCCAGCCCTTGATGACACCGGAAAGCGCGAAGCTTGCTGTCTGCCCCCGGTCAAAGCTCGAATCGAACTTCTGGCCGCCTACAAGATTGACGCCTACGTAATTCACCGTGAGCGTGTCTGTGGCCTTAACAGCAGCGCCGGAGCCCTTGATCAGGTCCTGTGCGATAAGTTCCTTCGGAGCGGCTGCGCCGTCAACGGAGATCTGCGGGATGCCTTTGTCGTCTTCCTTCACGGTGGGGAGCCCAGCCGGAGGAGTGACGGTCTCACCTTCCGGCTTCGACAGGACCGGAGCTGCTTCCTTAGCTGAAAGCAGCTTGAAAACCACCAACTGCGTAGAGCCGGCTGCCGCGCCCGTAGCTGCCGAACCCGGCGCAGCGAACGCGATGTGGGAACCGATCTTGGCGCCAACAATGGCGTTGTAGATCAGCTCGTTGCCCTTCTTAAGCTCGTCATTCAGCTCAATGGGCTGGGGGCCATTCTTGTAGACGTCTTCAACGGTCTTGCCGTCATTGCCATCCACCGCGATGTATGCGAGCTCGGCAACCTGGCCGGCCTTGATACGCTCGCCATTGCCTTCGCTGACTACCTTGATAGTGGGTTCAGCGACGGTGAGCGGCTTGGTGAAGTCCAGACCAGGGGCCTTGTCATCTCCGTTGTCCGTCACCTTCACGGAATCGAGTTTGGAGACATCGCCGGATGACTGGCTGGTGGGCTCGGCGGCTGGCGTGCCCCCGCCTCCACACGCAGTGATGAGCAGCAGGGCAGGAAGAAGAATTGCTAGGAGTCGGCGCACAAAAAAGACACTTTCGTCGGGGCAAAGGACACTCGGAAAGGCGCATGGCAGATCCAAGGCAATGGCCTCTTGGAAAGAGGCCACAGTCCAGAATAGCCGGTGAAGCTGGGAGTCCGCTCAGAAAGCCGTTAGCCCATGGAGTCCAGGAGCGCATCAACGCGGTCGTCCACGCTGCGGAAGGGGTCCTTGCACAGGATCGTCTGATGTGCGCGGTCGTTGAGCTTCAAGTGCACCCAGTCCACCGTGTAGTCGCGTCCGAGTTCCTGCGCCCTCCGGACGAAGTCTCCCCGCAGCTTGGCCCTGGTTGTCTGGGGAGGAGTGTCCACGGCATCTTTGATCTCGGTTTCGGGGACCAAACGCCGTGCGGCATCCCGTGATTGCAGCAGGAAGAAGAGGCCGCGCTGGCGCGAAATGTCGTGGTAGGTGAGATCCAGCTGGGCAATGCGTGGCGAGTCCAGGCTGAGGTCGTGCCGACGCATGTAACTGTCCATCAGCTTCTTCTTGATGGCCCAGTCCACCTCGGTGTCGATGGTGCTGGTATCGCCGCTTTCAATCGCGTCCAGAGTCCGCTCCCAGAGATCGAGAATAAGGGGGACGTGGGCATTGTGCGCGCCGTTCGCGGCGACGAACTCTGTCACCTTTGCCAGGTACTCACGCTGGATATCGAGCGCCGAAAGCTGCCTGCCGTTTGCCAGGCGGACCAAGGCGCTGCCCGTGAGGTCATGCGAAATTTCCCGGATGCTCCGGATCGGGTTTTCCATCCGCATGTCCCGCATTATCACCCCTGCCTCGATCATGCGCAGGATGAGGTCCACCGTGCCCACTTTGAGGAGCGCGGAGGTTTCGGACATGTTGGAATCACCCACGATCACATGAAGCCGACGGTAGAACTCTGCATCGGCATGCGGCTCGTCACGGGTGTTGATAATGGGGCGTGACCTGGTGGTGGCAGAGGACACGCCTTCCCAGATATGGTCCGCCCGCTGTGAAAAGGCGAACGTTGCACCGTGGGGCGTCTTCAGAACTTTGCCCGCTCCCGCGATGAGCTGCCGGGTCACCAGGAACGGGATGAGGATCTCGGCCAGCCTGGAGAACTCACCCCGGCGGGGTATGAGGTAATTCTCGTGGCTGCCGTAGGAGTTTCCGGCGGAGTCGGTGTTGTTCTTGAAGAGGTAAACCGTGCCGTTGAAACCCTCCGCGGCCAGGCGGGCCTGGGCCTCATCGACGAGGTCGTCCAGGATGAGCTCGCCGGCGCGGTCGTGGGCGATCAGTTGCGCGAGGTCGTCGCATTCTGCGGTGGCGTATTCCGGGTGCGAACCAACGTCCAGATACAGGCGTGAACCGTTGGTCAGGAAGACGTTGGAAGACCTGCCCCAGCTCACCACTTTGCGGAACAAATAGCGGGCCACTTCTTCGGGGGCCAAAGGACGTGAGTCGGGGCTGGAATAGGAAATCCCAAACTCCGTCTCGATGCCGAATATGCGTTTGTCCATCTCAAGCCTCCTCTGTGAGCAGCTGTGTCATGTCCTCGGGACCCAGACGCCGGAAAGCCCGGCGGGAACCCCGGTGACTCTCCGAAGCGCGGTCCAGAACGGCGGCTTCGACGGCGGTCGCCGGGAGGGCGTCGGCTTCCTTATCTGTCGCCAAAGCGCGCAAAGCCAATCTCATGGCCCCTGCAAAACCAAGCTCGGGCTCCCAAGCCCCGCTTACGACGTCGGAAATCTGATCGGCAAGTCCACCCATCACCACGAAGCCGTTCTCATCGGCAATCGAACCATCAAAGGTGAGCCGGTACAGGTGGTCCTGCTCCTGCGCCAGGCCGACTTCAGCCACCGCCAGTTCCACTTCGAACGGCTTTTGTTCGGCGGTGAACACGGCGCCGAGGCTCTGCGCGTAGACGCTTGCCAATCCCCGGGCGGTCACGTCTTCGCGGTCGTACGAGTAGCCGCGGACGTCCGCGTACCGTACCCCAGCCTGCCTGAGGCTTTCGAACTCGTTGTACTTGCCCACTGCCGCGAACGCGATTTTGTCGTAGATCTCGCCGATTTTGTGCAGCGAAGGTGACGGGTTCTCAGCAATCAGTGCGATGCCATCGGCGCAACTGATCACCACTACGGAACGTCCGCGCGCAATGCCCTTCCGTGCGAAGTCCGCACGGTCCTTCATCAGCTGTTCGGGCGAGACATAAAACTGCTGCGTCATGTCAGGCCTCCCGTCCGGCGATGGCACGGGATTCGACGATGGCACCGGCTATCGCCGCCAGGTCCCGTTCAGGTACCCGGCGATTACCGGCACGGTTGACCGTGTAAACCACTGGCCAGAGTTGGCGGACGGGGTCCGGGCCGCCTGTCGCGGAGTCGTCGTCCGCGGCGTCATAGAGGGCCTCCACCGCGACGGCCACGGCTTGTTCTTCCGTGAGATTGGGCTTCCAAAGCTTTTTCAGCGCTCCCCGCGCAAAAACAGAACCGGAACCCACGGAGTGGTGTTCCTGTTCTTCGTAGCGTCCACCCGTGACGTCGTAGGAGAAAAGCCGCCCGGTGGCTGACACGTGGTCGAAACCGGCGAACAACGGAATCACCGCCATTCCCTGCATCGCCATGGGCAGGTTGCCCCGGATCATGGCGCCTAAACGGTTCGCTTTGCCAACCAGGCTGAGGAGGGTGCCCTCAATCTTTTCGTAGTGTTCAAGTTCCACCTGGAAGAGCCGGGTGATGTCGATGGCCAGGCCAGCTGTCCCGGCAATACCCAAAACCGAATACTGGTCCGCGGGAAAGACCTTCTCAATGTGCCGGCTGGCGATCACGTTTCCCATGGTTGCCCGCCGGTCCCCCGCCATCAGCACGCCGCCGGCATACGTCAAGGCGACGATGGTGGTTGCGTGCGGCGAGGACGGTACGGTGCCGGCCGGCAACGTTTGGTTGAAAGGAAGGAGTTCGGGACGCGAGCGTTGAAGGTGCTCCGTGAATGAAGACGTTGCCTGGGTGGCCAGGGGGCCGGTTGATGGGTCCTGCATTGCTGCACTCCTTCGACTCTGCATTCCGATGCCCGGCGGCCTCGCGCCAGCCGGGCAGTACATGGTTTGTCCGGGTCCGCTTACTGGCCGCCCTTTTGGACGAAGGCCCTGACGAACTCTTCAGCGTTGGATTCCAGGACGCCATCGATTTCATCGAGGAGATCGTCCACACCTTGCGTGGCGTCCGAGGCCTGGGCTTCGGGTGCTGCCGGTGGTGCCTCCGGGACGTCTACTTCGGTCTCGGTGTCCCGTGACTGCGGTTGCTGCTGCTCCTGAGCTGCCATTTCTTTCTCCCTACTGTCAGTCCCCGTTTGTGGGGACTTCCTACTGCCATATTGCCACGCCGTGGGCTGCTGCGCCCGGCTTTGCCGGGGCACCATTTTTCCTGTGCCTGAACGCCACAGTCCCGGGACTGAACGCGTCAGTCCTTGGGCGGCGGCGGCTTCTGGCCCAGCAATTCGGCCAGGAACGAGCCTGCCTCCTTATGCCGGTCAAAGAGGGCTCCTGTGAGTGCCCGGGTGCCCCGCAACGGCTCGCGCGTGGGAACACGCTGCAATTTCCCCAGTCCCGGAACATCGAAGATGACGGAGTCCCAACTGGCACCGACAACATCTTTGCCGAAGCTTGAGACGCACCGTCCGCGGAAATACGCGCGAGTATCCGACGGCGGTTCACCCACCGCCCTGGCGATGTCGGCGTCGTCGACGATCCGGATCATCCTGTCCCTGGACAGCATCCTGTAGTAGAGGCCCTTCTCCGGCCGGATATCGGACCATTGGAGATCCACCAGCCCGAGCCTGGCATCGTCCCAGCCAAGGCCGTCCCGGTTCCGGTACCCCTCAAGAAGGGACTTCTTGGCTACCCACTCCACGGATGACGCCGCAGCAGCGGGGTCGCTGCCCAGCAGTGACAGGGTGGACTCCCAGCGCTCAAGGACGCCATGCGTGTGCCCGTCGCCAGTGACGGAATCGGCAACTCCGGTCTCCTGCGCCAGCTTTGCGGCGGCTTCGTAGTACATCCACTGGATGTCCAGGGCTGTCACCCTGCGTCCGTCCAGCAGTCTTACGGTAGTGGCCAGGGTTGTGTCATGACTGATGGCCTGCAGCGCCTGAACGGGTTCATGGACTTCGATGCGGGGTGCCTGGCCAGCTTCAATGAGGCTGAGAACCATGGCCGTGGTGCCGAACTTCAGGTAGTTGGAAACCTGGCTGAGGTTCGCATCGCCGATAATGACGTGAAGCCGCCGGTACTTATCCGCCGTCGCGTGGGGCTCGTCCCGGGTGTTGATGATGGGGCGTCGGATAGTGGTTTCAAGGCCCACCTCAGCCTCGAAGAAGTCTGCCCGTTGGCTGATCTGGTAACCGGCCGTGGAACTGTCCTGTCCGATCCCCACACGTCCGGCCCCACAAATCACCTGCCGGGACACGAAGAATGGTGTGAGCCCCCGGATGATGTCGCCAAAGGGTACTGAACGGGGCATGAGGTAGTTCTCGTGCGAGCCATAGGACACTGATTTGTTGTCAGTATTGTTCTTGTAGAGATTGATCGGCGGAAGGCTGGTGTCTGCCGCCACTTTCCGCACCGTGGCAAGTGCGACGAGATCGCCGGCTGCGTCCCAGGCCACTGCATCCCGTGGGTTGGTGACTTCAGGGCTTGAGTATTCCGGGTGTGCATGGTCCACGTAAAGGCGCGCGCCGTTCCCGAGGACCATGTTCATGAGGAGCGAACCGGATTCGTCCTGGCCGTCCAGTTCCAGTTCCTGGCGGCCATACGCCAACGCCACTGCCTCGGCGTCGAGCACTGGCGGCTGGTCAGTCAACTGGCTGGGATCGGCGGACGCCCGGTCAACGGTCCAACCGCGGGCATCGTGTAAAGGTTCTTCGTCCGTGTAGTCCCAACGGGTTTCCGCTCCCCCGGCGGCACGTTGGCGCGTGACCGTGGCATAGGCCTGGATGATCCGGGCGGACATCATGGTGGCGTTCGCCCCGGGCGCCGATGGCGCATGGATTCCGTACTCGGTTTCGGAACCCATGACGCGCATCGCGCCACCTACAGGCAACCTTTCCCCGGGCACACCCTCGGTTTTGGCCGTCACAGGTACTGACCCGTGTTGGCTGTGGTCTCGATGGATTTGCCAGGTTCCTGGCCGGCCTTGCCTTGCACGATCGTACGGATGTACGTGATCCGTTCACCCTTCTTCCCTGAGATTCTTGCCCAGTCGTCAGGGTTTGTGGTGTTGGGCATGTCCTCATGCTCCCGGAATTCATCCACCACTGCACGCAGCAGGTGATCGATCCGCAGACCCTTCTGATGGTTGGTCAGCAGGTCCTTGATGGCGTACTTCTTAGCCCTGTCCACGACGTTCTGAACCACGGCGCCGGAGTTGAAATCCTTGAAGTAAAGCATTTCCGTATCACCGTTGGCGTACGTGACTTCAAGGTATTCGTTCGACTTCTCGGTGGAGTACATTGCCTCCACGGTGCGCTGGATCATGGCGTCGACAGTGGCCTGGACGTCCCCGCCGTACTCCGCCAGATCCTGTGCATGGAAGGGAAGGTCGGTGGTGATGTACTTGCCAAAGATATCTGCAGCGGCTTCGGCATCGGGTCGCTGGATCTTGACCTTTACGTCAAGGCGGCCTGGCCGGAGGATCGCGGGATCGATCATGTCCTCGCGGTTTGAGGCACCAATAACGATCACGTTGTCCAATCGCTCCACCCCATCAATCTCGCTCAGCAGCTGCGGGACGATGGTGGTTTCGACATCGGAGGATACGCCAGTTCCACGGGTGCGGAACAGCGAATCCATTTCATCGAAGAAAACCACTACAGGGCTGCCATCGGACGCTTTTTCCCGGGCACGGGAGAAGATCAGCCGAATGTGCCGTTCGGTTTCGCCGACGTACTTGTCCAGGAGCTCAGGGCCCTTGATATTGAGGAAGTAGCTCTTGAGGTCGGTGTTGCCTGCGCGCTCAGCGGCACGGGCTGCCAGGGAATTGGCCACCGCCTTTGCGATAAGGGTCTTGCCGCAACCTGGCGGACCGTAGAGGAGGATGCCTTTGGGCGCCTTGAGCCCGTGTTCCCGGTACAGGTCCGGATGCAGGAACGGGAGTTCTACAGCATCTCGGATCTGTTCAATTTGGGGACCAAGGCCGCCGATGTCCTGGTAGGTGATGTCCGGAACTTCTTCCAGGACAAGGTTCTCCACCTCAGCGCGCGGGACTTTCTCCAGTGCATAGCCGGTGCGCGAATCCAGGGATAGTGCGTCTCCTACCTTCAGGTGCACGTTTTGCAACGCCCCGGAAAGGCGGACTACGCGTTCCTCGTCCGCACGGCCAACCACCAACGCACGGTCTTTGCCCAGCAACTCCTTGAGCGTAACGAGTTCACCTGCCCGTTCGTAGCCAAGCCCGGCAACCACCAGCAGTGCCTCATTCAAGAGGACTTCCTGACCAACGGCGAGTTGGTTGACATTTACCAGCGGGCTGATGCCAACACGCATCTTGCGGCCTGCATTGAAAATGTCCACGGATTCCTCCGTGGCCGCCTGCCCGGAACTTCCCGGCGCCGGCTGCCTGCGGGGGTTGATCTGAACCACTGTTCCGAAGCTGTAGGGCGGTTGCCCTTCCTGCTCCAAAGCACCCTTCAAACGGAGGATCTCGCTCTTCGCCGTTTCAAGCATGCTGACGAGCTTGCTGTTGTTCTGGGTGGCGGCAGCAAGCTGGCGGTCGATGTGGCGAAGCTTGTCCCGAAGGATGTTGATCTGGCGTTCGGCCACGGTCAATTCACTGGATGGGTCGGGCGGCTGGATGGCGGCAAGCCTCCGGTTCGCTGCCTCTTCAGCAGCGGCGTTAGCTTCCTCCGGCGTCGGCCGTCCAATGTCGTTGTTGTTCGACGTATCCACGATTCATCAGCCCCTTCCTGCGCTTAAGAAGACCTTAGTCCCGAAAAGCTCAGGGTGCTGTGTGACATCCGGAATGCGGACCCTATTGTGACCTTTTCAGTTTGTGACCGGGGGGTCGTCCTGGACGTTGGTTCCGGCGATGGCATCACGTGCGGCGCGCCGGAGTTTCTTATCCGATACGGCACGCTCCCCTACTGCTCCCGGAGTCCAGGCGTTCAGGTCTTCCTCGCTGAATTCGGTCTTGGATGGGCGCCGTTTGACGGATATTCCAGTGACGCCGTCGGCGAGCCGCCTGGTGACCAGGAGGAATCCCGTGTGGGCCACCATGCGGTGGTCCGGGCGCACTGCGAGTCCTTCAAGGTGCCAGCCGCGGACCATGGATTCCCAGGCATCGGGCTCGGTGAAGCGTCCGTCAGCCCTGATGGCCTCGGCCGTGCGGGAAAGTTGCGTCACCGTGGCCACGTAATTGATCCAGACGCCACCTGGGGCCAGAACCGTTGCCACTGCGTCAAGGCACTCCCAGGGAGCAAGCATGTCCAGTACTACACGGTCTACGGAGCCGGGCGCCTCGGTGCGGACCACTTCTTCCTGGAAGTCACCCAGGGAGATCTGCCAAGCGGGGTGCGGGCCACCGAAAATCGTCTCCACATTCCCCCGGGCGATATCCGCGAATTCTTCCCGACGCTCAAAGGAATGGAGGTAGCCGCCGTCGCCTACTGCACGGAGCAAGGAAATGGACAGCGCACCGGAGCCCACGCCGGCTTCAACAACACGCGCACCGGGGAAGATATCTGCCATCGTGACAATCTGGCCGGCATCCTTCGGATAGACAACCGCCGCACCGCGAGGCATGGACAGCACGAAGTCCGAGAGGAGGGGACGCAGCGTTTGGTACTGCTGGCCGATGTTATTGCTGACTACCGAACCATCAACCTTGCCGATTATTTCGTCGTGGTTCAGGAACCCGCGGTGGGTATGAAAAGCTCCCCCCACCTCAAGCGTGATGGTGTTCATCCGGCCACGCTCATCGGTGAGCTGCACCCGCTCGCCCACACGGAAAGGCCCACGGCGCCGGGCTGCCCCGGTTGGTTGCGTGGCAGTGTCAGTAGCTGGCTTGTCGATGCCGGTGTCCGCACCCGTGACAGTGCCTGCGCTTGTCTCAGCCGCGGCGGTTTCGCTGCTCATGTGGTGTTCCTCGCTCCTTGCGGCTGGGCCGCCATGTGTTGCTGCCGTATGGGCACCGAAATCTATGGTTTGTTCTACTGACCGGCACGTAACTCTACCGGCAAGGGGGTCAGGCGCGCCCGCTGCCCCGTGCTTCTTTACCTGTTATCGCTGTCACTACCGCCTGTTGGCGGAGCAACCCGGTCACGGTTCCGTTGTGGTCCACCACAGCGTATTCGCCACCCTCCAGCCGCGCCAGATACTGGATCAGCTCCTGGCCCTTGGACCATTCCGGGACGTAGGCGCCGGCAGCGAGGGCATGCGCTACGGCGGTGACCGGCGTCGTCGCTGTGGCTTCGGGAGGAACCGCGGCAACCGCGCCCGGGTCCACCACTCCCTGGGGTTTTCCGTCAGGACCGCAAATTACGACGGCGGGACTCCCGGCAGGTGATACCAGCAGGATGTCCGCCACAGTAGCCGCGTTCGGGAGGCCGACTGCGGGCTCCGCCAGCCCGGCCGCGCTCACCAGGTAAAGGCGGCTGCGGAGTTTTGCATGGTGGATTGAGCTCGATGCGCCCATCCACAGGAAACCGCAAACAAGGACGGTGATGAGCATGAGGCTGATGTCCAGGGGCGCTCCGCTGAGGAAGGGCACTGCGATGAACCAAATGACAAGTGCGGCGACGATGACACGGCCTGACCATCCTGCCGCTATGGTTCCCTTGTCCTGGCTGCCTGTGGCCTTCCATACAGCCGACTCCACCAACCGGCCGCCATCCAAGGGCAGACCGGGAAGAACGTTGAAGATGCCAATGAGGAGGTTGGCCCACATCAGGATGTTTGCCAGGATTTCCGCGACGCCACCGAGGATGCCTGAAGTAAGGACAGCCCACATGCCGCCGGCCAGGATGAAGTTCGACACCGGTCCGGCAAGGGCGACGATGACTGAGCGTCCCGGGGATGCGGTGAAGCTTTCGAATTGGGTGTGACCGCCCCACAGGTTCAGGACAATCTTTTCCGTTGGCCAGTTGAACGCTTTGGCACTGAGCGCATGGGCAAGCTCGTGGACCAGGACGGAGAGCGCGAGCAGCAAGGCGTAGCCGAGCGCAACAAAGTAGGCCCAAATGCCCAGGTTGGGCATTCGCACCAGCAGGGCCGGCCCATAGACGATCACCGTGAAACCCGCGATGACGAACCACGAGTACGCGAGGTACACGCGGATTCCCGCGATTCTCCCTAGTGGAATGCCGTCCTTCTTGGTAACAGCATGGTGTGGCGTGGAGGAGCTGCTCACCTAGTTTGCCCCTTCAAGCAGGTTTCCTGTCGCGAAGCGGTCGGCAACCAACTGCCTGACGTCTGCTGCGGACCGGCCTACCAAGGTTTCCCACATGACCATGCCGGGGTACCCGGGCAACGGAACCTGGTGCGGGATGCCCACAGTCAGTACGCCCGATGCCAGGGCAGCCGTAGCGCCCGGAATGGAATCTTCCAACGCAACACAGTGATCGATGGTCAGGGACGGGTCGTCGAGCCGAAGCCGTTCAACAGCCGTAAGGTAGGCCTCCGGATGCGGTTTGCCGTTGGTGACGGTGTCTCCGGTGACCAGGAATTCGAAGTAGGGCTTGCGGAGGCTTTCAACGATGACGCCGGCGAGCGGGCCCTCGGACATGGTGACGAGAGCACAGCGGATGCCTGCCTCGTGCAATTCGTCAAGCAACTCCCGTGCTCCCGGGCGCCAGGGAACTTCATTGCGGACGTGCGTGATCACCTGTGCGCTGAGGGTATCCACGATTTCCCGGGATTCAAGGCGGACTCCTGCAGATTGGAGTACAGCGGCGGAGTGCAGCAGGGACTGGCCCACCAACTGCATGGCCTGCTGGTGTGACCATGTCCCACCATGGGCCTCCACGAGTGCGCGCTCGGCGGCGATCCAGTAGGGCTCAGTGTCCACGAGGGTGCCATCCATATCCCAGAGCACGGCTTTGAGGAGGGGCTGACTGGATGACGAAGGCATGGTTTCAAGTCTACGTGGAAGCCGGGGCGCTTCCGGCCGGGCTTGCGCTGTGGGCGAATACAGGACACGCTCCGGCGCGAAATGCCATGCATCCGCAAGGGACTTGGACGTAGGGTGAGTGGATGAACAGTGTGGACGGGACCCCCGAAGGACAGGACAACAGCGCGGAGCCCGAGCGTTTCCTTAAGGAACCCGCGGAAGGCCAGCGCGTCACCGTAATGATCGCCGCGTTTGAAGGCTGGAACGACGCCGGTGAGGCTGCCAGCGATGCGCTGCACTATTTGAACAAGCTCTGGGACGGCAAGAAGGTTGCCACAGTGGACGCCGAGGAGTACTACGACTTCCAGTTCACCCGGCCCACCGTGCGGCGCACGTCCTCTGGTGCGCGCAAAGTCAAATGGCCGTCAACCCGGATCTACAAAGCGTCAGTTCCGGACAGCAATGTGGACGCTGTGTTTGTTCTTGGCACCGAACCTTCATACCGTTGGCGCGCCTACACCACCGAACTCCTGGTCCATGCGGAGGCGCTGAAGGTGGACTCGGTCATTCTTGTGGGCGCGCTGCTGGCCGACGTTCCCCATAGCAGGCCTATTCCGGTAAGCACCACCACAGAAGACAGTTCCCTTCGGGAACGGTTGAACCTGGAGGCCTCCCAATACGAGGGGCCCGTGGGCATTGTGGGTGTGCTCGCCGAGTTTGCCATGCTGGCAGGGCTGCCAACGGTGTCATTGTGGGCAGCGGTCCCCCACTATGTTGCGCAACCACCCTCGCCCAAAGCCCAACTTGCCATCCTTCACAAGATCGAGGACTTGCTCCAGGTTCCCTTGGACAGCCAGGCCCTGGCGGAAGAGTCCGAGGCTTGGGAACGCGGAGTGGACGAACTTGCCACCGAAGATCCTGAGATTGCCGCCTACGTGCGCCAGTTGGAGGAGGCCAAGGACACCGCAGACCTCCCGGAAGCATCCGGCGAATCGATTGCACGGGAATTCGAGCGGTATCTGAAGCGGCGCGGTAAGGACCGGCCCTGAAGCGTAAGGACCGGCCCTAAAGCTCCACGCCGAGCAGCGCGTCTACAGCATCGCCCATAAGTGCGGCGTCCATCCCGGACACCGGGGCGTTGTTCCGCAATGCCTCCTCGGCCCAGCGATCGACGGCGGCAATGGCTCCGGGAGCGTTGAGGTCATTGGCCAATTCCAGGCGCATGGCCTCGACGAGTGCTGCGGCCGAACCGGCAGGGGCGGCGTCGCGGGCAGTGCGCCACCGGGCGAGCCGATCCTTTGCTGCCCCGAAGTCCGCCTCCGTCCAGGACCAATCAGAGCGGTAGTGGTGCGCGAGGATGGCAAGGCGGATGGCTGCTGGTTCCTCTCCGGCAGCCCGGAGCTTGGAGACCAGAACCAGGTTGCCCTTTGACTTGCTCATCTTTTCCCCATCAAGGCCTACCATGCCAGCGTGGGCATAGTGCCGGGCAAGTGGAACGCCCGCCAGTGAGTAAGCGTGTCCAGCTCCCATTTCGTGGTGCGGGAACACGAGGTCGGAGCCGCCGCCCTGCACGGTGAAAGGTGCGGGCAGGTACTTCTGCGCGATAACCGTACATTCGATGTGCCAACCGGGACGGCCATCGCCGAGAGTGGCCCCCGGCCAGCTGGGTTCGCCTTCACGCGCTACCCGCCAGAGCAAGGGATCGAGCGCTTGGCGTTTGCCCGCCCTGTCCGGATCGCCGCCGCGCTCTGCAAAGAGTGCAAGCATTTCCGCTTCGCCGAGGCCTGACACGTCACCTAAAGTCCATGCATCCGTGGCGTCGGATCGTTTGCCGGCCATTTCGACGTCGTAGTAGACATCGCCGTCGGGCTCGCCGTCTGTGCCTTGTACGCGATAGGCGACGCCATCGGCAATAAGCCGCTCGATGGCGGGCACAATATCCGGAATGGCTTCCACCGCGCCGATGTAGTGATTCGGAGCAAGGACGTTGAGCGCGTCCATATCCGTGTGGAAAAGTTCAATCTGGCTCTGCGCCAGCTCACGCCAGTCCACGCCGGTGGCGGTGGCGCGCTCAAGCAGCGGGTCATCGATATCCGTAACGTTCTGGACGTAGGCCACCCGGATCCCGGCATCGCGCCAGGCCCTGTTGAGGAGGTCGAAGGCCACATAGCTGGCGGCGTGGCCCATGTGCGTGGCGTCGTACGGCGTAATGCCGCAGACGTACATCGATTGTTCCGGCTGCTGCTCTATCTCCACGACACGGCCGAGGGCGGTGTCGAAGAGGCGTAGTTGCGGCATTGTGCCGGGCAGCTCAGGAACAGGGCGGGAAGTCCACGATTTCACGACTCAACCTTAGTGCTAGGCGCTGATCACATTGAAACCGAGCAGGACATACAAGGCCAGGCCAATGAGGATGCGGTACCAGACAAAGAGCCTGTAGCTGCGTGTGGAGACGAACTTAAGGAACCACCCAATGATCACGTAGCCCACCACGAAGGCGATGACTGTGGCCAGGGCCGTCTCCGGGAGGCCGAAGGGACCGGCCAGGCCCTCCTTGGAAACCGTTTTGTAGAGCTGGTAGAGGCCGCTGCCGAAAACCGCCGGAATGGCGAGTAGGAACGAGTAGCGGGCCGCTGCTTCACGCGTGTACCCCATCAGCAGGCCGGCGGTAATGGTTCCGCCTGACCGCGAAACACCGGGAATCAGGGCCATCGCCTGGGCAAGGCCATACAGAATGCCGTGTTTGTAGCTGAGCTGTGTGAGATCACGTTCCTGGCGGCCTACGGCATCGGCGACTGCCAGGATCATGCCGAAGACAATGAGCATGGTGGCGACAATCCACATGCTCCGCAGGACCGATTCGATCTGGTCCTGGAACAACAAGCCGAGCACGATGATGGGAAGGCTGCCCAGGATCACCAACCACCCCATTCGGGCGTCAGGATCGTTTCGTGGCACTTTTCCGCCCAGGGACCTGAACCAGGCTCCAATGATCCGCACAATGTCGCGCCAGAAATAGACGATGACCGCAGTCTCCGTACCCAGTTGGGTAATGGCCGTGAAGGCGGCACCGGGATCGGCTGCATTCGGAAGGAATGAGCCCACGATCCGCAGGTGTGCGCTTGAAGAGATCGGGAGGAATTCGGTGAGGCCCTGCACCAGGCCCAGCAAGGCTGCTTCTATCCAGTTCACGTGAATAGACCCTACGTCATGAAGACTGGGAACTCCCCGTAAGCTATCAGCATGCAGCAGCGTTATGTCGGGAACAGTGGGTTCCGTGTCTCCTCTTTGTCCCTCGGAACAATGTCCTGGGCACAGGAGACGGATGAGCAGGACGCTGCGGAGTTGCTCCACGCTTTCGTGGACGCAGGTGGCACCGTCATCGACACCGCTGCATCGTATGCCCAAGGCCAGGCTGAGGCGATGTTGGGCTCCATGTTGGGTGACGTCGTGGCTCGCTCCGAAGTCGTGATATCTACCAAAGCCGGTGTCTCGGCGTCGGAATCCAGGCGCAGCATCAACGCATCACGCGGTGCCCTGTTGTCAGCGTTGGACGCCAGCCTGGCAAGGCTTGGAACCGATTACCTCGATATCTGGTTCGTTCATGAGTGGGACCCGAATGTTCCCTTGGACGAGACTCTGTCAGCGTTGGAGCTCGCGCAGAGGACGGGACGTGCCCGATACGTGGGAATTTCCAATTACAACGGTTGGCAGACAGCCAAAGCGGCGGCAGTGGCTGGTTTCACGCTGGTAGCCAACCAATCCGAATATTCCCTGGTGCAGCGAAAGCCGGAGGAAGAGCTCATTCCTGCCGTGGAGGATGCCGGGCTCGGCCTGATGGCCTGGGCGCCCCTGGGCCGTGGTGTGTTGAGCGGAAAGTACCGGGGCCAGATTCCCGCGGATTCACGTGCTGCGCAGAGCAGGCTCGCTGCGTATGTTGAGACGTACCTTGAACCCAAGGCATCACGGGTAGTGGAGGCCGTCGCCATGGCGGCGCGGGGTTTGGGACGATCGCCGGTGGACGTATCGCTGAGTTGGTTGCTTTCGCGTCCCGGCGTTGCCACGGCGATAGTGGGAGCCCGGAACGCCGTCCAGCTCAAGGAACTGCTGGATGCCCAGTTGACGGTTCTCCCGGCCGAAATTTCGCGCGCTCTGGAGGATGTCTCGGCGGTATAGCCTTAGAGGTCCTTACTGGCGGTCGAGGATGTCCAACAGGTAGCTGCCGTAGCCGCTCTTGGCGAGCTTGGACGCCTGTTGGCGGAGTTCGTCGTCGTTCAGGTATCCCATTCGCCAGGCCACCTCTTCAGGCGCTCCGATCTTCAGGCCCTGCCGGTTCTCGGTGGTGCGGACATAGTTCGATGCATCGTTGAGGTCGCTGAATGTTCCCGTATCCAGCCAGGCGGTGCCGCGGGGGAATTTCTGCACATGGAGCCTTCCGAGCTCCATGTACTGCCGGTTGATGTCCGTGATCTCCAGCTCCCCTCGAGGGGAAGGTTTGAGGTTTTTTGCCATGGCGACAACGTCATTGTCGTAGAAATACAGGCCCGGGACCGCGTAGTTGCTCTTTGGGGACGCTGGCTTTTCCTCGATGGATACGGCAAGACCATCGTCATCGAATTCCACGACGCCGTAAGCACTTGGGTCCTTGACCCAGTAACCAAAGATCGCGCCGCCTTCAACGTCGGCGTACTTGCGGAATTGGTTGCCCATCCCCGGACCGTTGAAGATGTTGTCCCCCAGGATGAGCGCTACTTTGCCGCTGCCAATGTGCTGCTCCCCCAGGATGAATGCCTGGGCCAATCCATCAGGCGTGGGTTGTTGTGCATAGCTGAGGTTTATGCCGAATTGGGATCCGTCGCCCAGTAAGTTCTCGAACTGGGGCGCATCCGTGGGTGTAGTAATCACCAGAATGTCCCGAATGCCGGCAAGCATCAGCGTGCAAAGCGGGTAATAAATCATGGGTTTGTCGAATACGGGGACTAATTGCTTGCTGATTCCAAGCGTTATTGGGTGAAGCCGGGAGCCCGTGCCGCCTGCAAGAACGATGCCGCGCATATTAGCTGTCCCTTCCCGCTGCACATAGCCGCAATTGACGGCTACGCTATGGCCATGCAGAGAATCCTTGTCACCGGCGGGGCCGGATTCATTGGATGCAACTTTATCCACTACATCATGGAGCACACAGGCCTCCATGTCACGGCCCTGGACAAACTCACCTATGCCGGAAACATCGAGTCCCTCGCCGGTCTGCCTCCTGAACGTTTCGAATTCGTCCAGGGCGATATCTGCGATGCCCCACTGGTAGACCGCATGACAGCAGGCGTTGACGCCGTGGTGCATTTTGCGGCCGAATCCCACAACGACAATTCGCTGCAGGATCCCCGGCCGTTCGTGGACACGAACCTCGTCGGCACGTTCACGCTCATTGAAGCGGCGCGGAAGCACAGTACCCGCTTCCACCACATATCCACAGATGAGGTGTATGGGGATTTGGCCCTGGAAGATCCGCAGCGGTTCACCGAGTCGTCGGTCTATCGGCCCACCAGCCCCTACTCGGCAACCAAAGCCGGTTCAGACATGTTGGTGCGGGCCTGGGTCCGTTCCTTCGGCCTCCAAGCGACCATCAGCAACTGCTCCAACAACTATGGGCCCTACCAGCACGTGGAAAAGTTCATTCCACGACAGATCACCAACATCCTGGATGGCAACCGTCCCCGCCTCTACGGCAACGGCCACAATGTGCGGGACTGGATCCATGTGGAGGACCACTCCTCGGCTGTGGCGGCAATCCTGGAGCGTGGGCGGATTGGTGAAACGTACCTGATCGGTGCTGACGGTGAGCAGTCCAACCGGGTCGTCGTGGAGAAGCTTCTTCGACAGATGGGACAGTCCCCTGAAGCCTATGACCTGGTGACTGACAGGCCCGGTCACGATCTTCGATACGCGATCGATTCCAGCAAGCTTCGAAAGGAACTTGGTTGGGTCCCCCGGTTTGCAGACTTCGACGCCGGATTGGCTGACACCGTGCGCTGGTACCAGGACAACGAAGCTTGGTGGCGGCCGCAAAAAGCTGCGACCGAAACCAAGTATGCGGGTCAAGGCCACTAACCAATGGAACCCACTGAATTGACAGCCCGTAGCACCCCCATCCCTGGGTTGGTGCTTTTCGAGCTGCCGGTCCACGGTGACCACCGGGGATGGTTCAAGGAGAACTGGCACCGTAGCAAGATGATGGCTTTGGGCCTGCCGGATTTTGGGCCGGTGCAGAACAACATCTCCTTCAATGCCCTCCGTGGAACAACGCGCGGTATCCACGCCGAACCATGGGACAAGTTTGTTTCGCTCGCATCGGGGCGGATTTTTGGTGCATGGGTGGACCTGCGGGATGGGCCAACCTTCGGAACGATGTTCCATGCCGAGCTGACGGCCAAGGACGCTATCTTCGTTCCGCGCGGTGTGGGCAATGCTTTTCAAACCCTGGAGGACGACACTGCCTACACCTACTTGGTCAACGACCATTGGAGCGCCGGCGCGCAAGCCGAATATACGTTCCTGAACGTTGGCGACGAAAACGTCGCCGTCCCGTGGCCCATACCCTTGGAGCGGGCCATCCTGTCAGCGCAGGACCGCAACCATCCGAGGCTGGCAACAGTCACACCCATGCAATCCAGGCGGACATTGGTACTCGGCGCGGACGGACAATTGGGGAAGGCGCTCAGACAGGAGTTCGACGGCGACCCCACAGTCGACTTTGCGGGACGAGCCCAGTTCGATATCTCCGCAGAGAATTCCTATCTCGCCACCGATTGGCGCAAGTACTCCACCATCATCAACGCCGCCGCCTTCACAGCAGTCGACGCCGCGGAGACAGCGGAAGGCCGCACTGCTGCCTGGAGCATTAACGCAGCTGCAGTGTCCCGCCTGGCCAGGACCGCCGTCGAACATTCACTGACGCTTGTCCATGTGTCCAGCGACTATGTGTTCGACGGCACGGCCGCCGTGCACCGGGAGGACGAGGCACCCGCTCCCCTGGGTGTCTACGGGCAAAGCAAAGCCGCCGGAGACGCTGCCGTTGCTGCGGTGCCGCGGCACTACATTGTGCGGAGCAGTTGGGTAGTGGGCGAGGGCCGCAACTTCGTCCGCACCATGGCTGGCCTGGCGGCGAAAGGCGTTGCGCCCACGGTGGTGGGTGACCAATGGGGGCGGCTGACATTTGCCTCTGATATTGCCGCAGGCATCAGGCACCTGATTACCCAACAGGCACCTTACGGAACGTACAACCTCACCAACGACGGCGAGCCGCAGTCCTGGGCGGACATTGCACAGGACGTCTATCGACTCTGCGGTGCGGATCCAGGGAAAATCACCACCATCAGCACCTCCGAATACGCAAAACCCGGGACGGCGCCGCGCCCAGGCAGCAGCATCCTGGACCTTTCGAAAATAAAGGAAGCGGGCTTCATTCCGTCCATGTCGCATGCCCGCTTGGAAGCATATCTGCGTTCCGGAACGTCACTTTGAGACGAAGCTTCCCGCTTTCCGCGCCACGAGGGTCCTGGTCAAGTCCCTCAGCCGCGATGGCTTTCGGAGCAGGCGCAGGAAAATCCTCCAGGCGCCCAGCACCCTGTCCACGCTGCGGCTGAACAGTCGATCATCCACCTCGAGGGAAACAGAAAAGTGTGGGGCAATGCGTTGGGCACTCGTTCGCAGGCCTACGACCTCGTTGAGGACGTTGCCGCCGTGGATCACCTGCAACCACATCGGGTGTGCGGTGCGCACGTTCAGGACAGGGGCATATGCATCGATCCGGTAATGATGTTCAACGAACACGGTGGCGGGACGATGGTTCGCAACCCGCTCTATCAAGCTCGAAAATGGATTCATCGTGTAGGGGCGGACGTAAAGTTTCCGCCCGGCATACTGCGCACCATTCACTAGATTAACGAAGGTTTTGTCCTGTTCGGCGAAACAGTTCTGAATTGTCTCAATGAAGTCGTTTGCTACTGCGTCGTCGTTGTCGACCCGTGTGGTGATGACGTAGGGAGTGACACTAAGTTGGCCAATTGTCCGGCTAAGGAATTCCTGCGAGAAGGCACCCTCAACGTAAACAGCCCGAAAGAGGCCTTGGGATAGTTTGTCTATTTCCTGCCGCAACCACAATGGTGACAGGGAGTCAAGGAAAACCAGCCAAGTAAACCGGGCCTCGGTTTGATTCCGGAAGCAAGGGATGCAGTACATTTCAAATAGTTGAAGGCGCTCGCGAAGCCATTCGTCCGTGGGCTCTGCCTTGTGATAAAAGCTGCGGACGTTGAAGCGTGTCAGAACAAAATGCGTTGCCGAGCCCCGCGAACAATCTGTGATCTCGCTGCCCATGTCCGTCCTCTACGTGGTCAGAGTTGGTCCCTTCGGTGTCGACATAACGCATCCTCTCCCGGCAGGGGCCGGCAGGCAATACCCTGCGACCGCGGACCTTCCCATGAGTCAAACGCGCGCACTGGTGCACGCAGGCAAATCGTCCTAAAGTAGCCCTACGGCAGCCTCGAAACAGTAGGGCCGGGAGACAACTCAAGGAAGTAAGTTCGGGCGGCACCCGCCGTCCGGCATCGGCGATCCGGGAAGTGCAGCAACTTGGATCGCCGGCACATTTTTTGTGCCGTGAGTTGGATCGTCGAGCCTGGAGCCGAGAATGCTGCACCAAGAGACTGCGCCCTCCCGGGTGGCCACCCACCACATTTCTACCCGGCTTCGCCCTGGGGACGCCAGAGGGCATGGTTCCCGACCGCCAACAGTTTCACCAGCAGGGCAGGGTCTGTGGGTGAGCTTGGGCGGAGTTCCCGTCAAGCTCTTGGAGTTTGATGGCGCCCTGCGGGAAATTATGGACCGGGCAACTTCGGTTGGCGCGTCACCTCTTGGCGTTTGTTCTGCGAACCTGGACCATATCCTGCACTTTGGGGCCGGAAGCAGGTGGATGGGTGCCATGGCGGAGCACGCGTCCGTGGAGTGGCTGACGCTGTTGGACGGAGCCCCCTTGGTAGCCGAGGCCCGTCGTCTTACGGATCAACCGTGGCCGCGATTGGCGGGAAGCGATCTTGTGGAGCCCCTGCTGGACGAAGCCGAACGCCGCGGCCTGAGCGTGGGATTCCTTGGTGGCACGGAGCAGGCCCAGGAACTTATCCGCAGCAGGTTCGCAGCGGAGCGTCCGGATTTGGCGATCGCAGGCTGGTGGGCCCCGGAGAGGTCCGTGATCAGCGATGAGCAGGCTTCGCTGGAACTTGCCGCGCAGATATCGGCCACTGCTCCGGACATCCTGGTGGTGGGCATGGGCAAGCCTCGCCAGGAATTGTGGGTGAGCAAGTATGGTCGGCTCACGGGTGCCAAGATCCTGCTGGCGTTCGGTGCTGTTGTCGATTTCCTGGCTGGCCGAATCCGGCGTGCCCCATCTTGGATCAGTTCCCACGGGTTTGAGTGGGCTTGGCGACTCATGCTGGAGCCGCGCAGGCTTGCCCGCCGGTACCTGGTGGATGGGCCCGAGGCATACCTGAAGTTGCGTCAAGTCAGCGCTGCGGAAGTGCCTCCTACCGCACTGCCCGCGGGCCGGAAGCCAGAGGATTCAATAATTGCCCCTGCCCCGATCAACAACCAGGCGCCGCAGCCCTTCCTCCCGGCTGAGGCGAGGGCAGAGGTGGCAGCCATAGTTGTTACCTACAACAACGCCGACGACGTCGGGCCCCTGATTTCGAGCCTGAGGGCTATGACGGGCGAGCAAACCATGAAGGTAGTGGTGGCGGACAATTCTCCTGACGATCGCACCATGACAGAGCTGGGGAAGCATTCGGATGTCATCTCTTTGCGGACGGGCGGAAATCTCGGCTACGCGGGTGGCATCAACGCGGCGATGCGCGTGGCGGGCCCCGCCGACGCCTACCTCATCTTGAATCCGGACCTACGGGTGGAGCCGGGCGCAGTAGCAGCATTGCGCCGAAGAATGAGGCTGTCCCACGCTGGGGCCGTTGTGCCGGTCCTGCTGGAAAATGATGGCAGTGTTTATCCCTCGCTGCGCCGCGAGCCGAGCGTGATGCGGGCCCTAGGGGATGCCGCACTGGGCAGCCATCTGCGCCGTCGGCCCGCCTGGCTCTCGGAAATGGACTTCGACGTGGAGGGCTACCAATACGCTCACCGCATCGAATGGGCCACAGGCGCGGCCCTCCTGATAAGCGACGAGGCAGCCCAGGCCGTTGGGGAATGGGACGAGCAATTCTTCTTGTATTCGGAAGAGACAGATTATTGCCATCGACTCCGTGAAGCAGGGAAGTCAATCTGGTTCGAGCCCACAGCAAGGATGTGGCATGAAGGCGGGGGGTCAGGTACCTCGCCTCAACTGACGGCACTTCTGTCCGTGAATCGTGTTCGCTATGCAGCCAAACATCTCGGGCGGAGCAGGGCTCTGTTCTTCCGGGCGGCCGTGTGCGCCGCTGAGATAGCACGCATAAACAAACCTGGCCACCGGGAAGCAGCGCGGGCCCTTTTGAGGAAGCAGCTATGGCAGACGTTGCCTCATGCCACCCGATCCCCTGGTCTTTCGAAAGGCCTTCCAACCGGAGCCGTCATCATCCCGGCGCACAATGAGGGAAAAGTGATTGGCCGGACATTGGATTCTTTGAAGGACGTCATAGGTACCGGATCTGTAGATGTCATCGTGGCGTGCAATGGCTGCACCGATGATACGGAATCCATTGCCTCGCAGTATCGCGGCGTTAAGGTCCTGCATGTCAAGGAAGCGTCAAAGACAGCAGCACTGAACGCCGCGGACGATGCCACGGAACTGTGGCCGCGCCTATACCTGGATGCCGATGTAGAGCTCAACTCCGAGGCCCTGCACGCCGTTTTCAAGGCCCTGGAGGCCGGGCCCCTTCTGGCTGCACGGCCAGCCTTCCGCTACGACACCAGCGGAGCCTCCGTATTGGTCAGGGCCTATTACAGGGCCCGGAACCGGATTCCTGGAAACGCTCAAGGACTGTGGGGCGCCGGAGTCTACGCAATGAACGCGCATGGACATGAACGGCTCGGAGAATTTCCCGCTCTGACCGGCGACGACTACTACGTGGACCGTTTGTTCCAGCCGGCCGAAAAAGCTGTTCTGGCGACCGACCCTGTGGTTGTCCGGACCCCGCGCTCATCCAGGGCGTTGCTCGCGATTCTTCGGCGCACATACCGCGGAAACCAACAGCAAGGACCCACACGGGGCCCTCTGTCGACGTCATCCGGCGCAGCCACCTCTACGGCGCGGACTTTGCAGGAGCTGGCCGTTTCAGTACGCGGGCCGGTCAGTGCATGCGATGCGCTCGTATACGCTGCTTTCGCCGTTATTGGCCGGTGTGGAGCATTCTTTACGGGGAGAGCGAGCTCTTCCTGGGAACGCGATGAGAGCAGCAGGCAGTAGACCCACTGTGGGCGGACCCGGGCAGGTGGGCTTGCCTTGCAAGCTCGGGCTAGTTCCGGGCGGGCCGGGCTAGTTCCGGACCGACCCCAGCGTTACGCCGCTCCTCCGGGACCAAAAGCTTCTTCTGCTTGGCCGCGCCGACAACTCGAGCACATTGCTCCTGACGTGATCTATGAAGTCTTCCAGACGGTGGTTTTGCTCCACGTAGGCGCGACCACGACGCCCCATTTCCTCCGCGGCTTCCGGGTCGGCGAGGAAAGACTCTATGCGACTCCTGAGTGCCGGGGAATCTTTTGTTGGCACGAAAACTCCGGTGTCGCCGTCACGGATAACGTCCACCTGACCCTGGGTTTCCGAGACAATGACAGGTCTTCCCATGGCCATGCCCTCCAGAATGACGTTCACGCCTGCGTCAATGTCGGTGGGCAGCAGCGGGACAACCACCACCTTGGCGGCGGCATAGGCGTCCCGCAGCTCAACGGACGTGAGGGGTCGGACCTGGCAGTTCTCTGGCCAGCCCGGTTCATCACGAACGTCCCGCGTGATGATTTTGTATCCGTCAAGGGCAACCACCAGCGAGGCGGCTATATGAACGGGCGCGTCCAATCCCCGGACTGCGTCTGCGAAGGTTGGAAAGTCCCGTTGGGTTGAGCCTGCTGAAAAGATAATTTCACGCTCGGAATCGACTGGTTTGAAGAATTCCAGATCTACGGGATGGCGAACGAGGACTACGTCGTCGGGCCTGAACCCAATCTGTTCAATCGCCACGGTCCGTTGGATCGAGCTCCATGTCACGATTCTGTCAATACCGGTCCGGACAACCCTCAGAGGCCATCGAACTGCCGGTTTTGAAAGCCAGAACATCATGGCTAAATGCGGAGTCCTGATACGGAGGACGGCGAAGAGTGCCGCAACGGCAACTGAATGCCGTTCCGACCACGTAATAATCACATCGTAGGAGCCGCTGAGCCGCGCGGCTTCGAAGGCCTGGGCGGCAAAGGCCGGTAAACGCTTATAGATGTGTGCCCGGAGGCCCTCCGTGTGTTGAATGGTGTTTTCATCGAGGACATCGCAGTTCAGGGTTTCTTCAAACAGGAGACTGCGGGGCTCTGCGCCAGAGGACTCCAGGCGTTGTCGGTCAGCCCGCTCCACTGTCGAGCGTCCCCTGGTCTTGACGAGGAGGATTCTCGGCGCACCAACACGGAAGGCCTCATCTGTTCGAACCATCATCAACTCCGTCTCGATACGGGTGCAGCAATCCAAATCCAGGGGTCTTTCCGATGGTTGGCGCGGTCAGCTTTCCTACGGGAAGGCCTCCTCGTTCTTCCTGCACGATGCGCCACAAGGCGCCCGCGACTCCAAGCATGAGGAACAACATCGCGGCGGCCATGGGAAAAGAGAGCCCGTCGAAGAACGCAAAGGTGACAGCTACGGCTGCCAGGGACGCAAGGACTGCTTGGCTCAATTGGCGCATGTCGTTGTCCACCGCCAGGTGCCGCGCGCGCCAAGCACACGTAAGCCCACTGACGATCAGGGCCAGGAACATGGCCAGTCCCAGGACTCCGAGTTCCACAAGCAGTCCCAAATACTGGTTGTCGACGATGACGTACTCGGGCAGGAACGTTCCGAAGGCCCGCCCAATGACGGGGTTGTTTTCCAACATCCCCAAAGCAGTTGAGTACCCATTTGTCCTGGAAGTAATGCTTGTGTCATCGCCCCCCACCGTGAACAGTCCTCGAAGCGTGCCAAGCAGTCCAGGAGTGAGGATATAGATGGCGCCCACGAGGCCTATCGAGGCCACATATGCACGACGCCGCATTGACTTCGACCAAGCAGGGATGAGGATTACGAAGGCGATGGCGACCGCGATCAATGCAGAACGGGAGACGGACAAGACGGAAGCAACGGCGATAGCCATGACCGGTAGCCACCGGAGCAGCCAATTCCTGGTGGTCTGCGTCAGTGCCAAGGTCAAAGCAATGGGAAATGAGGTCGAAAGTACAACTCCGTACTCGAGCGGGTGGGACGCCATGGCGGCGGCCCGGACAAATCCGCCCCTTACGTCGATGTTGGAGAAGTCGGGGCTGGATGACATACCCGGGATGGTGATCCAGTCGATGAGCGACGCTCCGGTAACAAACTGGAGAAGTCCAAGGACTGCGGTGAACGTCCCCATCATGACAACACTGCGCATGATGATAATCAGTCCACGTCGATTCTTGAGCCCATCGTGGATCAGGAGGAGAATCCCGGCCCAGGCAAGCAAACGAATGAGTCCTCCATCTGCAGGACTGGATTCCTTATCGGGCAGGCCGTGGAGCATCGCCACGGCGTAACTGGCTATCGCAACAGCCAAAAAGAGGGCAAGGGCGAGACGGACGGGGCGGCGACCCACAGCCTCCGGCGTGGTCCTGTGGACCTGGTACAGCACCCACCATACGAGTGCCAAAAGGGCCCACAACGTAGTCAATCGTCCGACCGTGCCCAAGGCCGATATCGTCAGGTTGGAAGGAACGGCACACGTGAGCACCAGATATACGGTGACGAATGTGGCGACATCCGAGCGCTCGCGCTGCGGCTCCATTTGGGCCGCAGCCTGGACCACAGTTCCTTCACGGGGGTGCCAACTATTTGCTGAGTCCCGCATATCTACTGACCTCCCCTCGACGTACCCCACGGCGTCGGGCAACCTGGCGTTCAACAGTGGCGGCCACGGCCATGGCGGCAGCGCAAGCGAGGGCGAGCCAGGCGCTGGCACCCTTGACGCGGTCCGTCGGCGTACCGCCGCCGAAGATGATCTCGGGGCTTGACGGCGTGGTCACCGTGGTTATCAGGGCGCCATGAACGTCCGTTTCCTCCTGCAGTGCCGTGGACTCCTCCTGGATTCGCTTAATGACCGCGGACAGTACTTCGTTCACCCGCTCCGCGCTTGAGTCCACCACCTGAACCGCAAGTACCGGCCTGGAATAGCTCTTGGTCCACTGACCTCCAGTGTTGGGCAGCGTCACGGAATACCCGTGCTTGACCCCCGCTCCATAGAGGGTGCCCCGGGACAGGACCAAATTGACTGAGTCGGAGTTGTCGTTGACCCGGCGCTCCACCAAAGCGGCGAAGGGGACAAGCGAGGCCACATCTCCCCCTGGTACCCAGTAGGCAGGTTCTCCATTAGGTGCAACGAAGGAGACTTCTGCTTGCGTCCAATACACGGGATCCAGGGACCGGATAGCCCCCAATCCTGCGAAGCCAATCAGCAGAACAGCGACGGCGGCATACCACCTCCTTCGCAGGACCTGGAGCAGCGTCTTGGGCGTCATGGCTATGAGGGCCTGCGGGAAAGCGGCAAGGTGACCGGGACGTCGTCGTGCGCTGGTTCCGGCGCTGGCGCTGTAGCCGGCACAGTATGGTTGGTTTCCTCCGGAATCCGGGAACCCTTTTCCCTGCGGCGGCGGGCATTGCGTGACTTAAGCAGGCTGTCCAACAGAACGGTAAGCACCAAGGTCAGCCCTACTCCCCCGGCTGCCGCCACGAGGAGGACCTGGGTCCTTGCCTTGGATTCGGGTGTTGCCCGGCTGTCGACCAGAAGGGTCATGGTTGAGATCCGTGACTCCTCTGGAACGTTCAACGCGCCCTGCATGTTTTCCAGCACGAGTGGGGCTTGGTCCATGACCGCGCGCATGGTACCCAAGGACTCATCCGGGTTCGGTGACGTGGCCGTGATGAGAAGAATAGCGCCGCTCGTGCCTCGATCGGTCTCGGCCGTATAGCTTGCGTTGGCGAATTCGTCCGCGATCTTGCCACGGATGTCTTCGGCCGAGAGCCGGCGCGTAAGGATGTCCAGCGCCTCACCCATCCCGCCCAGATTCAGGTACGGATTACCGTCGACGCCAACGCTATGCGCTGATGGCATGATCACCAGGCTGGCTTGGGCTTTGAATTTCTCGGGGGTGTTTTGTTGGACCTGAAAACACAGAATCAACGTCATGACCAGGCCGATGATCACGAAGTACCATCTGCGTCCCAGGCTTCTTAGAATCGTTCTAATTTGCATTATTCGATCTCCCGCCTACTCTGTCCCAGGAACACTTTCACCCTGTCGATTCCGCTTCTGCCAAGGAGCCTGATCGTGGCCGCTTTGATTGCGCTGCGAAGGCCGTCACGCAGCAGGCGCACCGGCCCCTCAACCAGGGCGTCGCGCACTAACTCCAGCGTTCGCACTGTGGCCACGTCGTCGAGCAACCCAGGAAACCTGTCCGCAAATGGATCAGCGGCCACAAGCCGTCCCCGGATTCTGTTGCTGACGTTTAACCCGTGCACGACCTGCAACCATGCTGGCGGGCCACCGATTTCCTCCGTGGCCATGATCTCGCTCAGCTGGTTATGCCAGGCAGACCAACAAGTTACTGGAGCACTCCAACTGGACCGGACCGAGCAAAAAGCGTTTCGGTCGTCGTGCCTCAAGTACACCGAGGCGTCTCCTTTTATCAATCCGGAGGAGAGATAGATAGCTGACGGCAGCTCGGAGCATTGGACATCCTGCACCTGGGCCACAAAGTCTGCTGCCAGACCGTCGTCGTTGTCTACGTTGGTGGTCAGCAGATTTTGTGCCTGCCGCCCTGTGACCTCCTCGATGTCCGAGAGGAGCTCGTCGGCAGAAACTTCCGCCCGGAAAATCGGCGTGAACAGACCGTCGGCACTTAGGTCCCGAATCCTGTCCAACAACCACTCAGGAGACTCGGGATCGAAATAGACAATCCAATGAAAGCCTTTGCGTGTTTGGGCACGAACCGAGGGAAGACAATATCTCTCGAAGAGTTCAACACGGTTGTGAAGCCACCCGTCTTTGGCCCGGACAAGGCTCTCAAAGCCCTTTGACGGAAGGTTGAACCGGGTCAGGAGCGCGTGGTCTACCGTCGGCCGCACGTCATCCGCCAGCCCCTCCACGGTAGGAGCCGACAGGAGCCCCCGGATTTTGGCGCCCCGTGAGTCCCAGCTGTGCTGCCTGGCGGTTGCGTCCATATCTTTGCGGAGTTCCCGTGTCATAGGCTCACGCAGGGCCTTGAGAACGAGTTGCGAGAATTCGGTCGGTGTCCGGGCCGCCGCAATGGCGGGCGAGTCAATCCATCGGGTCGAGGGCAGGTCTGTGGCTACTACCCGGAGCCCTGCAGCAAGGTATTCAAGGGTCTTCAAAGGAAAACTTGATCGGTTGAACTCTGTGTCCGCATAAGGAGTGATCCCGACTGACACGCTTTGCAGCAATAGGGCAACGTCCTCCTGGGCCACCAACCCCCTCCAATCCACGTTTGGCCTGGACAAGAGGGCATCCAACCTGGAGCGGACAACTGGATCACCGTCCGCCCGGGGACCAATGATGAGCAGTGGGACCTCCGTTGCTGCTACGGATTCCAGGGCGTCCAGGTCCAACCGGTTGTTGAGCTGACCAACCAGGGCCACAACCGGACTGCGGCTGGAACCTGATGGCGTGGTCGCGGGAGTGCAGCCATTGGGCAAGACTTCGACGGGCCTGCCGGAAAACCGGGAGATCTTGGCTGCCAGTTCCTCAGAGACTGCGCTAATAGCGTCGGCAGATCGGATGTTCTCTTCCAATACGCGGATCAAATGGGACGAAGTGAAGCCCATGAGGTTCGTCCCCGCCAACCAATCATCTGTCACGTGCAGGAGCCGTGTCCCTTCCGGGCGGCGGGACGGAAACAGCATGATCGGCGACGAATTGACTATGCCGGCAATACGCCTGGCACTCCGATCCAACGCTGCACCCACGCAGCGGCGTACAAGGACATCCGTAGAGCGACGCACCATTGGTTTGCTCACGCCGGGCAGAGCCGGGATCCGGAGGCGGCTGATATTCGTCGCCACATCTTCGCCGACACCACGAAGGCTCCGGACGAGGTGGCGTCGGACATCCTCGTAGCTGGTAAGTGGAACCGGGTGATCAACCCAGAGGATATGGTGTGTCTTGGCCAACGAGGTGGCCAGCATCTTGTCAGTACCCGAAAGGCTGTCCCAGCGGGTCCCGGACAAATAGACGATCGTTTCCATCAGCTGTCCCGTCCACGCACGGCCAAGGAAGGCATCGATGCCACCGGCTTGGCATTGAAGTCATCGGCTGCGTTGTGTCCGAAATAGCGGTGAAAGCGTCGACGCCCCACGTAGGCGGCATATTGAGCACCAGCTAGCGCCTCGGCCCTCAACGAAGAGAATGTACCTGTGCTTTCTTCCAGTGAACGCCGGTAGAACTGCACCTGTACCCGGGCTGCGTTTGTGAGCGAAAACCTGTCCTGAACAAGTTCGCGCCCAAAGGAGCCCAGCTGGGCTCGTTCCTGCTCGTTGTCCAGCAGGAATCCAAGGATGGAAATCAAGTTTTCCCGCCCCGCTTCCGTGCCGCTGCCTACGCCGTACCATCCCTGCCAGAGGAAGCGGTCCACAGATTCCGGGGACAACAATTCCCAGAAGCCGCGCTCCCCTTGAACCACCAGCGGCTTCCCAAAGGAAAGACCACGCAAGGCCGAGCCGCCCATCCCCAGGACAACATCAGCAGCCGCGTACGCTGGCCTGGGGTCCTCAAGCTCCCCTGTTAGCAGGACCACGCGACGTCCCAGCCCGTCATTGATAGCGGAAGCCTTGGCAATCGCGTCGCTCATCCCTGGCCCGTCGCCAACGATCACTAGGCGAACGTCTCTCAGCCGTGCCAATTCAGCGATGGCGTCCATCGAGGACAAGATGCCCTCAAGCTTCAACTCCCGGGCAAGTCGTGAAACGCAAACAACTAGTTGGGCCTGGTCATTGAGTCCAAACCGTTCCCGGAATTTGACCGGCCCTGCAACGGCTGACGGACTGTTTGCGATGACATCGACGGGAGGCTCCAGAAGCCCCACGCGCTGGCGACCGGAAGCTGACTCTGCACCTAGAATCTGTTCAGTTCCTACAAGAAGGGGCATCGTCCTGGGGATAAACGGCGCAACGGCCATGGACATGACAGTCGCCATGCTGCTGCTGCCGGGTACCAGTCTTGAAGCAATCAAGCACTCAAGGGCCGGTGGCCACTCGTAACCATGGAGTACGTCAAGCATGCGGCCCCGGGCGAGCTTGCCCAACGTCGCGCACACTGACGGGGATGGCCGCTTTCGGGGAGTCGGTGCCTGAATGAACTCCAGATCAAGCTCCCGCACCTTCCGGGTAAGCGTTCCGGGCTGCCCAAAAATGACCACGCTGTGGCCAAGATCCCGGACAGCGGCTCCCAACTCAATGGCATTGACCTGGCTGCCACCGATTCGAAGGTCATGCGGATAGATAAGAATCTTCACCGGACAGCCTCCTGCTCCCGACCCATTCGACGCAACTGATGAATGTCTCCCAGCCGGAGGAACACCGAGACCGCGAGCGCCAGCAAACCAACCAACAGGCTGGCACCAACTGCCAGAAACGGCGAAGGAATCGAAGAGGACAGCACGAAACACGCCACTCCGGCGGCGAGCGAGATACCGGTGGACACGCTCACGCTGACTGCAAGGCTCCTCAAGGGAATGCCAGCCCGAGAGAGCGCACCTAAATAGAGCGGCGAAGTTACGGCCGCCGCAATGAACAGCGGAACTGCCGCCAAGCCTTGGAGGCCGCCCAGTTGTGCGCCCAGCACAAGTGCCGGAATCAAAGCAAGGAGGGACAAGAGTTGGACCCTCAGAATGGGAACAGACTGCTTTATCACCACCAGGTAGTCATAAATGAGTTCGTGAAAAACCCTGAAGACCGCAACCGGCGCCAGCCAAGCCAGGGCCCCGGCAGCCGGCCCCCACGCCTCCCCATACAGCAGCGTCACCACCGGAACCGCGCAGGCAGTCAGGACGGCCGAAACCGGCAGCATGGCTGATGCCACCACCGCAACTATTGACAGCATGGCGGCACGCATCTCCGTGGGAGCATCCTGCAGTCTGGCAAATGTCGCAGGTGCCACGCTGCGCAGAGGCTGCGACAACAAGCTGGCTGGCCAACCGGCCATATTCGTGGCCATGACATAAAAACCCAACACCACCGGACCGAGCATCTTTCCAGCAACCAGTTGGTCAACGTAACCCACGCCGAAGACCACTATGCTCGCGCCCGCCAAAGGCAACCCAAAACCCAGCAGCTGTTTCGCCAGCTTCATGGAGAACCCAAAGCGATAAGGCAACGGCGAGTAAACCAGGAAAAGGACAGCGGAAACAAGGCTGGCCAGCACGCGTCCAACGGCGAGACTCATAGCGCCCATCCCCATAATGACGAGAACAAGGGAGACGCCTGCCCCAAGCCAAACGTTGACCTGGTCAATGATCATTCGTTGGCCCTGGCGAAAGTTTCGTTGCAGAACGGCCGCAGGCGTAGCCACCAGCCCGTTGAGAATGATGCATAATGCGAGCGCCCTGACCACGTCGGTGGCAGCTTCGTTTCCCATGGCTGCTGTGAAGTATGGCGCCATCACATAGGAACCTGCGAAGAGAAGAATGCTGCATGCCGTCGAGATCGTCGTCACGGTCGCTGCGATCTCCTTCGGATCCCCTGGCCATCGAACGATTGCCAGGCTGACCCCAAGTTCGTTGAAGCTCAGTACAGCCATGAGTGCCACAAAGGCCACAGCGTATGTTCCGAATTGCTCGGGCCCCAGTAACCGCGCGAGTGCTATGCCAATTGCGATCGTTCCCAGGCGGGTCACGACTGCGTTCAGCACGCTGATGACAAACGCCCGTGTTGGAGTGGGCGTTCGCGGGATTGCAGGACGGCTGCGGAGGGTCACAGGGCGTCCTCCAGTTCGGGGGAAAAGCCGCGGCGGATGACGCGTGCGGGCACCCCAGCCCAGGTTTCCTCGTCGGGAACATCGGTAAGCACGGCCGCCCCCATGCCGATGGTTGCGCCGGCGCCGATGGTGCGGCGCTCGCGGACGCTGGCGTTCATGCCGATGTAGGCTGCGCGCCCGATGTGGACGTTGCCGCCGAGGGATACGCCTGCGGCCAGGGTGGCGAAGTCGCTGATGACGTCGTCGTGGGTGAGCGTGACTCCTGGCATGGCTACTACGTGGCTTCCCACTGTGACGGAGGCTGTCATGGTGACATTGGCCAGGAGGATGCTGCCAAGGCCAATCCTGCATCCCTCCGGCGGATGTACTGATGAGTCGATCGCTGTCGCGTAGCGGTCCTCTGCGAGGCCCAGAGTGCGTAAGCGCATGACGACGCTTTCGCGTCCTCGGCCGGATCCAATGCAGACAAGCAGCATGGCGTGTGGGAAGGTCAGGGCATCGCGGATGGGCCCCAGTACGTGGGCGCCATCCACGACGCGCCCGAATTTGTCTTCGTCGTCGTCGAGGATTCCGATGACATCGTATTGTCCGGTATTGCGGACCATGGCCAGGACCTCGCGGGCGAGTCCGCTAGCGGCGATGAGGAGGAGTTCGGTCATCTTCCCTGTCCTGCCGCGCGAAGTACTGAGTCGATGACCCGGACCTGGTCACCCAGGGTGAGCTGGTGGTAGAGAGGCAGAATCAATGTGTGCTCTGTCAGCCATTCGGTTGCTGCCAGTGAAACCGCTCCTTTGGCTGTCCGGGCGTAGGCCGGTTGCCGGTGTGCGGCCATGATGCCGCGTCGTGCCGATATTCCGTCCTCTGCCAGGCGCGTCATCAGGGCGTCTCTTCCGAGGGGGAAACCTGTGCCTACTTCCAGCCAGCAGGACTGGAAGTTGCCGGTTCCGTATCCGGGGTCCTCCACTAGACGGAGGCCTTCGATGCCAACGAAGGCGTGTGCGTAGTTGGCGGCCAGTTCGCGTCTGCGCTGTACTGCTTGGTGCAGGCGGCCGAGTTGGACGATCCCGACGGCGGCCTGGAGGTCAGTCATGCGGTAGTTGAAACCTACTTCGAGGTATTCCTCGGCGGGGGCGAGGATGCTTGCATGACGGTCTGCGGCTGAGACGCTCATTGCGTGTTCGCGGAGGCGGCGGGACCGGTCTGCGAAGTCCTGGCGTGGTGTGGAGAGCATCCCGCCCTCGCCGGTGGTGAGGATTTTGCGGGGGTGGAAGGACCAAGCGACCAGTTCGGCGCCGGCTCCTACCGGGCGGCCGCGGTAGCGGGAACCGATGCCGCAGGCTGCGTCTTCCACGACGGTGATGCCGAGGGGGTCGCACAGGGCCCGGATGGGATCGAGATCCACGGGTACTCCGCCTTGGTCCACGGCTATGACTGCCCGTGTGGCAGGAGTCAAGGCAGCGGCAATCGTTTCAGCGGTGACACAACCGGTTAGTACGTCGACGTCGGCGAAGACCGCCCGGGCGCCTACATAGGTGGGGGCGTTTGCCGTGGCAATGAAGGAGAAGGAGGGAACGACGACGTCGTCTCCCGGACCGACACCGGCGACGGCGAGTGCCAGGTGCAGGGCGGAGGTGCAGCTGGAGACCGCGACGGCGAAAGCGGCTTGTTGCTCCAGGGCGAAGGCTTCCTCGAACTGCTTGACTTTGGGGCCTTGGGCCACCCAGCCGGAAGCGATGACCTCGGCCACTGCTTGGGCTTCTTCTTCCCCCAGCCACGGTTTCATGACGTCGATGCGCGCCAGGGAGGTTTCGGCGGTTGTCATCGTGCACCCACTGAGGGTGCTTCCGGCCGGGCAAGCTGCCGGGAGGCTGCGATTTCTTCACGGAGCGGACGCCACCAGGTGACGAGTGAGCGGAGTCCGTCTTCAAGTTCTATCGCGGCTTCGAAACCGAGGTCCCGCTTGGCAGCGGTGACGTCCGCGAGCCGTCGGGCAACGCCGTTGACTGCACGTTCAGGTCCGTGGTCAAGGTGCAGTGGGGACTGCATGACCCGTAGCAGTGTTTGCGCGAGTTCGGCCAAGCTGGTTTCCGTGCCGCTGGCCACGTTGTAGACGCCCTCCCGGACGTCGCTGGCGGCTGCGAGGATGTTGGCCCTCGCGACGTCGACCGTGTGGATGAAATCCATTGTCTGGTGGCCGCTGCCGAAGATCAGGGGCGGAAGGCCATCCACTATCCGCTCCATCCAACGGACGAGTACCTCTGTATAGAGGCCGTGGACGTCCATACGGGGACCGTAGACGTTGAAGTACCTCAGGAGGACGTAGTCCAGGCCGGACATGGCCCGGAAGCTCCTCGCCATTCCCTCATTGAACGATTTCGCGGCCCCGTAAAAGGTGTCGTTGTTGTGGTGGTGGTGTCTCTCGGTGGTGGGGAATTCTTCTGCCATTCCGTAGACGGAGGCACTGGACGCCGCGATGACCTTTTCCACATTGTGCTCAACGGCGGCTTCGAGCACGTTGAAGGTTCCATCCACCAAGACCTCAAGCGCCAACCGTGGCTCCTCGGCGCATTGGGTGATACGGATCGCAGCCTGATGGAAAACCAGATCTTTGCCCCTGGTGAGGTCGTGGACCATGTCCCGGTCCCTCAGGTCACCTTCCACCAGCTGTACGAGTCCGGTAGCCAAGGCATCGTTGAGGTTGGACCGGCGCCCCCTGACGAGGTTGTCCAGGACGTCCACGTGCGCCGCACCGGCGTCGAGCAGTTGGTCTACCAGGGTGGATCCGATGGTTCCGGCGCCTCCGGTGACCAGGACGTTGGCGCCGAGCAGCTTCTTCATTGTGCGACCTGGAGAGCGACCTCGTTGCCCGCAACGATGGTGGACTGGCCGTCTGCTCCCAGGCTTTGGGTGACGGCTTCCAGTACTGAGAGGACCCTGAGCCCGGATTCTCCGCTGGTGCGCGGTATCGTGTGGTTCCGGATGGAGCCGGCCAACTCGGCGACCACTTGGCCCAACGGTTCGCGCTCCTGCAACGCCGGTGACCAGGTGTCGCCCAGGCGATAAGAGATGGCCGAGGTCTTTTTGTCCGCCGCGGACCGTGGCTGTTGTTCCAGGCTGACGCCGCGATCATAGACGCTGAGGCGTTGTTGCGGGTTCAGGTCGTCCCAGACGAGCGTCCTCTTTGAGCCGCCAATGATCATTTGGCGGATTTTGGTGGGACTGAGCCAGTTCACGTGGATATGTACCATGGCGTCGTTTGGCAGGCCGAAGGTCAGGTGGCCTACGCAGTCGCGGCCGGTACCCAGCGGGTCTGCGCCGTGGGCAGAGATCTCGGTGGGGTGCAGGCCTCCCGGTAGGACGAAATCCAGGATCGAGAGATCGTGCGGTGCAAGATCCCAGAACACGTTGACGTCCGGTTGGACAAGTCCGAGGTTGATGCGCACGGAGTCGACGTACAAGATGTCGCCCAATGCCCCACTTGATACGAGCTCCTGGATCTTCAAAACCGCGGGAGTAAAACAATAGGTGTGGTCTGCCATGAGGACCAGGCCGCGGGCTTTGGCTTCCTCCACCATTTCCAGGCCCTTGGCACGGCTATCCGCGAGTGGCTTCTCGACGAGTACGTGCATGCCGGCGCGCAAGGCAGTCATCACTACTCCGTGATGTGTGTGCGCCGGGGTCGCCACGGCGACGGCGTCCAGGTTGTAGGTGTCCAGGAGTTCGTCCAAGGACTCGACGACGGCGACGCCGCCTACTGTTTCGGCCAGCCGAAGTCCGCGCTCCACGTCAAGATCGCAAATTGCCACGAGTTCCCAGTCGGGGCTGGCTTTAAGGTTTCTGGCGAGGTTCGGGCCCCAATATCCCGCTCCGACCACGGCGATCCGCAATTTCGGGGTCATCCCGTGGCCGTTGAGGTGGCCTGATGGAATAGTTCCTATGCTCATTTTCCACTCGGATTCTGTGTTGGATAGCTCGGTTCTTTCTCAAGTACTGCTTGTTGTGCTGCCCGGCATGTCCCGGGTCAGACGGTTGGTTCCAACCCTCATCAGTAGGCACCGGAGGGCTGGATCATGGCCTTGAAGGTGCGCCACATGATCATCAGGTCGCCCGCTATCGACCAGTTTTCGACGTAATAGAGGTCCAGCCGGACGGCTTCATCCCAGGGAAGGTCTGATCGTCCATTGATCTGCCACAGGCCAGTAATTCCAGGTTTGATGAGCAGCCGGCGATGGGTATGCCGTTCGTAGCCATTGACTTCGCGAAGGAGTGGCGGTCGGGGGCCCACAAGGCTCATGTTCCCGGCCAGCACATTCCAGAACTGGGGTAGCTCGTCCAAGGAGTACTTGCGCATCCAACGGCCGCACTTGGTGATGCGGGGATCCTCGCGGATCTTGAAGAGGACACCGGCTCCCTGGTCCTTACCGCTGAGTTCTTCCAGCCGCGCTTCGGCATCAACCACCATGGAACGGAATTTCAGCATCTGAAAGGTGGTGCCTCGCCTACCTATCCGTTCCTGCCGGAAAAGGACTGGCCCCGGGCTGTCAAACCTGACTATCAGCGACAAAACAGCCAGCAGTGGCGCCAGGCAAAGCAAGGCAGCAGCCGACACCACAATGTCCATGAGGCGTTTGAGAGTGTGTTTGCCACCGGAGTAGTGCGGAATATCCACGTGCATCAAGGGCAGGCCTTCAACCGGGCGCCAATGGATGCGCGGGCCTGCCACGTTGGTCAGCGTTGCTGCCAGGACGAGTTCGGCGGCATCTTCTTCCAAGCGCCAGCCCAACTCCTGGATGAACTGGTTGCCGCCAGGGACCGGACCGGCAACGATCACCGCGTTGGCGCCCGTCTGACGCACGGTATGGGCAATACCGTAAATCGATGACAAGACGGGAACCCGCACGTTATCCACCACCAGGACGGCGCCACGCCGGGCCCCTGGAAGGCATGCCCCCAGGATGTTGTACGCAGCACCGGACTTCCTGTTGATTTGCTTGATGACGTATCTGACATCCTGCGGCTCCCCCACCACAATGGCACGGGAGAGGCAGCGGCCGCGTGACTTTTCGCGCGTCAGCCAGCGGCGGAACATCCACCGGCTGCCTGTCAGGGCCACCAAGCCCACTGGCAGGGACACCAAGACGAATGAGCTTGCGGACTCCAACTGGAAAACGACTGCCACGAGCCCCAGAAAGCCGAAAACGCGCAGGCTTGCGGACAGGACACGCTTGTATTCTTCGGGCCCAACCCCGAGCACTTTCGGATCCCGTGTCCGATAGACCTCCAGAGCGCCCAGCCAGGCAATTCCAAGTATGAAGCCGAGCAAAAGCTGCCGCTCATGTCCCGCGCCGCCTGCCGCAACGGCGAGACCGTCAGTGTTCAGAAGGAAACCTGACGTGACTGCTGCCGCTACCAGGGCGCTGTCTGCCAATCGAAGACTGTTGGTGAGCGCCTTGGCCCAGCCGGATCCGTTGTACCGTTCGGCCCCGGAGGAGGCGCTGCGGAAGTTGCGGTGGGTGACTGGCGGCTCGAGGTCCAGGGTGACATCTGCCCTCAACGCCGCCAGTCCCGCCTTTTCAGCCCGTTGTGCAGCAACGGACTTGTCAATCCAGGGAGACACCGGCGGATTGACATCGACAACACCAGGTTTCGCGGTGAACGCCGCGCCCAGGGAAAAGTTAGGCGCACCCTGTGGTGCTGCCACCTTGCCCGAACGCAAGACTGGAACTTTTACCATGTCAGCCTTCTTCGCAGACCTGCCGTTGCCTACATCCCAGTGAAGCGGCGGCTGTCAGGAGGCGCACCAGTAGTCGGTACTCAAGTTTGCGCAGCTTTACCCATGGCTCCTACGTGCGAGTACCTAGCCAGATGACGCAGGACTACGTGCTTTAAGCCTCACGACGCCGCCGGAAACCGCTACATTCCGGGCTGGAAACAGGACAAACAGCTCGCGAAACGACACAAAAAACCGGCCACCGTCGGTGGCCGGTTGGTTGCCGCTTATTGAAGGCTCCCTAGTATTAGAGGCTCCCTAGTCCTCCAGGCTTTCGAGGTCTTCGTCCAGGACCTCGTCATCGTCCTCTTCCTCGTCATCAAACACCTGCAGCGGAGTTACCTCGGAATATGCCTCGTACAGGGCGTCTTCGTAAACCTCGAAGGCGTCTGCGATGGCGAAGAACGCCGCCTCGACGTTGGGGTCACCCTCGCCCCGGCGGGCTGAAGCGGCGGCCAAGTGCTCTTCCAGGGCAGCAGTCAGTGACTGAAGCGCGACACGCGGATCGATGCTCATGACTTCACGTTAGCCCGAAAAGGACGAAAATGGAGAGGGATGAAGGAACAATTTCGAGGCAGCTCCGAAGAGCGCCAACGTGACTATGCACGTCAGTACGAGTACCTCGTACTGACGGTAGGACCTGACGATTCGCTGCCCGAAGCCCGGCGTCGGCTCGCAGAGCACTCCGAGTACGGGAAGTGGGAGCTGGAACGCAGCCGGCTATACCTCGGTGGCGGCAGGCGCTTCTGGTTGCGCCGAAAGGTCTATTCCGTGCAACGCACGGTTTAGTCAGCTGCCAGGTTCCTCAGTTCTCCTGGGTTCCTCAGCTGTACAGGTTCCTCAGTTATCCAGGGGCCCAAGCCAGGCGTTCGCTACCGTGTTGTGCGCCGATTCGTCGTTGGACGGATGGAAAATTCCGGCGAGTACGTCCCGGTAGAGGCGTTCCATTTCCGAGCCGCGGAAGTAGCTGGAGCCTCCAGTGACCCTAATCGCCAGATCCACCACGTAGCGGGCATTTTCCGTGGCCCGCAACTTGAGTCCAACAAGCTTGGGGAACCACTGGGTTCCATGGTCCACCAGGTTGTCGATGTCGCGGGCTACAGCCGACAACTGGGGATAGATAGCGTCCATGGCCAAGGCCGCGTCGGCAACTTTCCAGCGGATGTCCGGGTCCTGCGCGAAACTGCGTCCGCCGTGCTTCGCCGAGACCCGTCGCTTGACACTTTCAATGCCCAGCATGAATGCACGCTCCGCCAATCCCGTGTAGACGGCTGCCAACAAGGTCTCAAAGCAGGCAAAAATCGCGAAAATCAGTAAGTCCTGGTTTGGCCCGACAGGCAGTTTGCGGAAGATCCGCTCCGCTGGAACCGCCGCTCCCTTCAACAGGGTGGTGTTCGAGGCACTGGCCCGCATTCCCAGGGTGTCCCAATCGTTAAGGGTTTCGTGCCCGGGTTCATCACGATGGATAAACCCGAAAACCAACTCGCCCTCTCCGTTCCTGGCGCTGGCGTCCTTGCCGAACGTTCCCAGACGGGTCCAGCCACGGGAGAGGCTAGTGAAGATCTTCCGTCCGGTGAATCGATAGCCACCGTCGGGCAGCGGCTCCGCAACGGTAGTGGAATCGAACAGCATTGAATCGTTGCCCGCCTCCGAAATTCCGAACGCGAACACTTCCCCGTTGCCGGCTTCCTTCAGCACGAAGTCGAGCGTGTCCTCTCCCCTGGCAGCCATGACATGCGCGACGCCGGTCCAGACCAAGTGCATGTTGACTGCCAGTGCTGTGGCCGGGGCGGCCGTGGCGAGGCGCTGCTGCAGCGCAGCTACCGCTTCCAGACCCAGCCCCAGACCGCCGTCGGCAACTGGCACGAAGAGTTTCAGGTAGCCGGCGGCTGCCAGCTCTTCAAGGTCTTCATGGAAGAAGAGATTGTTGTGGTCATAACCGGCCGCCCGCCCGCGCAGACGTTCCAACAGCGCATCCGGAAGGATTTCCCCTGGCGTCATCGCCCACCGTCTTTCGTAAAGATTGCGTTTTAGTAGTTGCTCAGCAGCCTGCTGAGGACGCGCGCGCCGAATTGCAGGGACTCCGCCGGCACTCGCTCGTCCACGCCGTGGAACATGCCTGTGAAGTCCAGCTCGTCCGGCAGCATCAGTGGAGCGAAGCCATAGCCTGTGATGCCGATCTTGCTCAAGGACTTGTTGTCGGTCCCTCCGGAGAGGGTGTAGGGAAGCACCTTGGCGCCCGGGTCCTCGGAGTGCAAGGCGTCGATCATGGAGTCCACCAGGTTGCCGGCAAACGGCACCTCCAAGGAGACATCCTTGTTGACGTAGCTGATCTCAATGCCGTCCCCAGCGAGCTCCTTGATGGTTTCGAACACCAGTTCCTGCTGGCCGGGCAGCGTGCGGCAGTCCACGAATGCTTCGGCCGATTCCGGGATGACATTGTGCTTGTAGCCCGAGCGGAGCAGGGTGGGGTTGGAAGTATTTTGCAGCGTTGCTCCCACGAAGCGGGCCACCGTGCCAAGCTCCTTGAGCAGGATATCCGGGTTGTCGGCATCAAACTCCACGCCAGTAAGTTCGGTCACGCCGTCCAGGAACTGCCTGGTTGTGGGAGTCAGTTCTACGGGCCACTTGTATTCGCCGATTCTGGTGACGGCCGCCGCGAGCCGGGTGATCGCGTTGTCCGTATTGATCTGCGAACCGTGGCCAGCCCGTCCATGGGCCACCAGCCGCAGCCAGGACAAGCCCTTCTCGGCAGTTTGAAGCAGGTACGTTCGCTGGCCGCCGATGGTCGCGGAGAAGCCGCCCACTTCGGAGATAGCCTCGGTGGCCCCATCGAACAATTCGCGTCGGTGCTCCACGGCATACCGGGCGCCATAAGTGCCGCCAGCTTCCTCGTCTGCGAAGAAGGCGAAAATGATGTCCCGCTTGGGCCTGCGATCAGTCCGGGCGAAGTCCCGCATCACTGAAAGGATCATGGCATCCATGTCCTTCATGTCCACGGCACCGCGACCCCAGATCAGTCCGTCCTTCAGCTCACCACTGAAGGGGTCAACGCTCCACTGATCCTTCAGGGCAGGTACAACGTCCAAATGTCCGTGCACCACCAGCGCGTCAGCTGAGGGGTCTTCCCCGGCCATGCGGGTGACGACGTTGGCACGTCCCGGTGCAGACTCGAAAATCTCGGCCTCGAGACCCACTTCCGTGATCAGGCCAGCCGTGTACTCCGCTGCAGCACGTTCGCCCGGTCCCGTGTCGTCGCCGAAGTTGGAGGAGTCGATCCGGATGAGCTCCTGGCAGATCCGGACAACTTCGTCTTCGGGGCGGATGACAGACATGGAAATTCTCCTTGCGTTGGCTGGGCTGCAGGTGCCGGCGACGCGCACTGCGGACCCCGCAGCTCTACCGTCCCGTGTTCCACCAGCCTACTCACCGGAAGCGCCGTCGGTTGGGCAATTCCCGGCGCCGCCACGCGTTGGAGGCCTGCAACCCGTCCTGACCAGCATCGATTTTTTAGTTGCTTCAAAGCGTGTTAGAGTTTTTCTCGCTGCTTCGGAGGAAAGTGAAGCACCGGAAGGTGCGGAATGGCTTCTCTGAATACCACCTGCGCGGGTGGCGGAATGGCAGACGCGCTAGCTTGAGGTGCTAGTCCTCGAAAGGGGGTGGGGGTTCAAGTCCCCCTCCGCGCACAAAGAAGGCCCCGGGAAACCGGGGTTTTTTTTGTGCCTTCAAGCACACTGGACCCCCCTTCCAGGGGTTATAGGACAAAACGTGTGTAAATCCCGGGTGTGTCATGATCGTCCGGCCCAGCCTGCGCGGTGCCAGAGGCCTTCATCGGGGCTGAGGCCGGTGCTGTAGATCTCGGGGCCGGGCTCCGGTTCTGTGGTTGTGCTGGCGTTGGTCCTGCCGGGTTTGTAGTGCCGGTTTTCGATGAGCTTCGCCGGGGGCCGGGGTTGGTCGCTGTGGAGGTAGAGGTACCACTCGATGGCGCGTTTTTGGTGGTCCTCGCTCATGCCCCGGTGGGCCCGCAGGATCAATCGGAGTTGCGCGTTGGTGCCTCCTTCGATCCGGTTGGTCGTCGAGGCGATATCCAGTCCGGTGTATTCAGCCTGCAGATAGGTAAAGAGGGTCCCGGCTTGGCCGAGTCGTTCCAGCAGCCGGTAGGCCTTGCGGAGTCTGTCGTGGGTGTACCACCAGGTTTGGTTGGCCCGGACCCATCCCGGAGCCATGGCCGTAGCGGTGCGGTAGGTGCGGGCCTTGACCAGATGCCCGTGTTCCTGATGCCAGTCATTGAGACCCGCGAGCCAGGCGGCTGCTTCGGCGGGGGCTTTGATCCTGGTCAACGCCCGTCCCAGCCGCAGCAATGCTTTGCCCGCATCCGTTCGGGGCCGGCTGGTCAGGTAGGTCCGGACATTGCGTTGGACATGGACCAGACACCGTTGGACCGCGGTTTCTGACCAGCACTCCGACAGGGCTGCGGCGATCCCCGAACCGCCGTCAGTGATCACCACGCGAGGGGCAGGGAACCGTTGCAGCAGCGCCGCCCACGCGGCCTTTTTCTCGGTGTCGCACCACTGCCAGCCAAGCACGTAATCACCGGCAACAGCGATCAGGCAGCACCACGACCCGACAAAGATCCCATCGACCTGGATCTGGTCATGGACCTCCCCGGTCACGGGAATGCGCGGGGCGATGTTCCAGCACCAGGCCGTGCGCCGTCGGAAGGACCGGGCCGTGCCGAACATGGTCAGCGACGACTGGCCTGAAGTGCCTAACAACCAACCAAGAAACGCCTCCAGCTCAGCGCGACGGCTGACATCCGGACGTTGACCGGAACGGCTCGCCCCGCAGTTCAGGCACCGGTAGCGCTGTTTGCCCGCTGCCGTTTTCCCGTTCCGTACCAGCGTCTGGCCGCAGACCAAACATTCCCCAGATATGCAAGCACCCCAGCCACCCTAAGCTCCAAAAGCTTAGCTATCCCGGAATTCGCCCGCCAGCGCTGGAAAGCAGGCCCAACCAATACACACGTTTTGTCCTATAACCCCCTTCCAGTCATGGGTGGCGTTTTACTACGCCAACGGCCAGCCCCGCCATGACTCCTGGGCCACCCGTTTGATCTGACCGGCTGGAAACCATTCCACATGGTAGTCACGCCGATCATCCATCCACTCCACGAGGCCATAGGTCCGCGTGTACTTGATCGCCCGTCCATACACCTCACCAACACGAACAAGCGGTTGGGCACCCGGCTCCAGCTCGATGATCTTGCCATCGTCAGGTTTAGGGTGCTTTGCCTCCGCCTCGGTCTGCAACATCATGCGGGCGAAAGCTTTGGAGTCTTGCTTGGGTCTCATGGACTAAGAATAGAACATATATTCGAATAAGGCTGAGGGTCTGCACGGCGGCATCACCATTCAGTTGCCTTGTCGGGCAGCCTTCTCGACCGCCGCCAGCATACTTTCGAAGGTCGCCGTCAGCATTCTGTCAATCAGAGGGCCGGTCAGGCGGCCGAGCGGCCCACCCCTGGGCACATAACGGTAGTCAAAGGCCATCGCTGTCCCCTCGCCATCCGGCTGGAGGACGAGCCTGGAGTTGGCTTGTTTGAAGGGCACCAGTGTCGACGGCTCGTTCTTCGTTGCGAGGACGCGGCCTTCCTCCCATTCGGTGATGGTTTCGATCATCGAGCCGACGGGCGACAAGCGTACCTGACGGCGGGCGCCCAGCCCTTGGGTCTTGTTACCGACCGATTGTGATGCCCTTAGGCCGTTCCAGACGTCGGCGAGGTTCACGAAATCCGCTAACACAGCCCAGATGGAGGCACTGGATGCAGCCGCTTGTCGCCGTACGGTCAGGTGGCGTTCCCTCATGATCATCACTCCCACCAATCCAATTTTCCTGGCTCATCGCTTGAGCGAAATGCCGCGCCCCAGAGCCTGCCGCTGCTGAGGAGCACGTCGAAAGGCAAGAACGTGGTCGGTCGCGTCCAGAGTCAATCGGGGAAGCTTGGCAAGGCGTCTCCACAGGAGGTAGGTCCGGATATCCACACCTTTGCGTTCGAACCGCGACATGAAGACGTCCCTGCAGGATGAATAGCACAGCCGAAAAGATTCCCGAAGGCCACCAAATTGCCCCGACCTCACGAGCAGGAGACCCACATGACCTACGAGTACCGGCACCACACACAAAGTTGGTGTGTGGCACCACTTGAAGCGAAGTTCGCTTCGCCAGCGCAATTGGCGCCTACGTAGAGGGTGACGGTCAGGATTCGGGCAGTGCTCCACCGGATCCGAGGTTCCGTGCCTGACTACGAGGCCTGAAGCCAACAGTCGAATCGATAAATCCGATTCCTCACAATAGAACCTATAGGATTCACGCAAACCGCCACAGGCCAGTACGGCATCCCGGCGCAGAGCATGAGCCGCGCCGATAAAGCTCCGGGCCAGCTGAACAGTATCGCCTGATTGGTCGCCCTGCATCAAGGCGCCGTTCTCGGTAAAGGGGACCGCAACGGCGGCAATTGCAGGCGATGAAAAGTCGGCCACGGTTTGCCGGGCCGTGGAGGCGGATGTGAAGTACGCGTCATCATCGAGGATGAGGACGAATGGAGTGGATGCTGCCCGGATGCAGATGTTCCGGGCAGCGATCAAACCGACATTCTCCTGACCCGTAATAAGTTCAACGGCGGGAAACTGCTCTCGGACCACCTCTGAAGTGCCGTCCGAGGATGCATCGTCATAGACGATGATGGGAATTGCGGGTTCCTGGCCGAGAGCGCTGGAGAGCAACCTCTTCAGATCATCAACCCGGTTGTAGGTCGAGACGCACAAACTTATCTGGTTCATGTGGCAAGACTCTCCTCCTACGGGCGGTCCGTCTGAAGAGAATATCCCGCCCCTAAGGATTTATGGAGGGCCTACGACAATGGAGCCACGCTCCCCCTAAAGTGGCGCCGGCCGCTGCGTGGGTTCCACGCCACGTAGTCCGAACGCTGCCAAGCCCCGGTTTCCGCCTGGATGGTGGATATGTCCAGCGCCACCCGGGCAGGCAGGAACACCGGCGCTTCAAACGTCACGTCCCAGATGAAGGCATCAGACTTGACCGCTCCGACGTCTGCCAACGCTCGCGAGGCAAGGTACATGCCGTGGGCAATGGATCCCCTCAGACCCAATGCTTTGGCCGATAGCACGCTCAGATGGATGGGATTGAAATCTCCGGAGACGGCGGCATAACTGCGTCCGATGTCCAGGTCCAGTTGCCACAGGGCTGTGGGGTCCGGCGGGGAAAAGTTGCCATTGTCCCCGGAGCCGCTTGAGTTTCCCGGCTTGTCGATACCAGGCAGGAAGACCCCTTTCGCAAGGTACGTGGAAATTCCCCGCCACAGCAGCTCGCCTGAGGAGCTGGAGCGGACTTCGGTGATGACATCCACTTGCGTACCCACGCGATGACCCGAAAGGTTCTCCGACCAAGACCGGATGTCCAGGGCTTCTGTGAACTGGATGGGAACCAGCTGCTCTACATGGTTCCTGAGGTGGATCATCCCGAGCAACGGCAACGGAAAATCATCCCGGTTCATCACGCTCATGGACACCGGAAAAGCCAGCGCGTGGACGAATCCTGCTGGCAGGATGTCGCTGGCGGTCTCCCCCAGCAAGTGCTGGTAGGCGGTCAGGTTGGCGACGTCCGCCTGGACTCCCTTGACCTCGTGGCTGACGGCGGGCAGTGTCGCCTGCCCCGCAGATGACCCCATAATGCGGCGGCGAGCGGCAGTTGCCGCGGCATTCATGTAGAGCTTGGACAGCGACGGCAGCTCCCCAAGGATGACCGGCTGTGGTTTGCTCATGCTCCCACCAGTTGCTGTCCGCACACGCGAAGGACTTCGCCCGAGATTCCTCCCGCGGCATCGCTCGCCAGGAAAGCGATGGCTTCCGCCACATCCCGGGGCTGGCCGCCCTGCCTGAGGGAGTTGGCCCTACGCGCGGCTTCCCGTATGACGAACGGCATCCGGGCTGTCATCTCTGTTTCAATAAACCCCGGTGCTACAGCGTTGATCGTCCCCCCGAAGGACTCCATGAGCGGCGCTGTTAAGCGCACCATTCCGATCACGCCACCCTTGGACGCGGCATAGTTTGTTTGGCCCCTGTTGCCGGCAATGCCGCTGGTGGATGCCACCGAAACGATGCGCGGCCTCTCCTTGAAGTGCTCGGATGCCAGGAGGGCCTCATTGATCCTCAGTTGCGCCGCGATGTTGACAGCGATGACAGACTGCCAGCGGCCCTCATCCATGTTGGCAAGGAGCCGGTCGCGGGTGATGCCGGCGTTGTGGACTACGACGTCGAGCCTGCCATGGCGTTCCACCGCGTGGTCGATAATCCGGTGACCGGCGTCGTCACGGGTGATGTCGAGCTGGAGGGCGGTCCCACGGACCTCGTTGGCCACTGCCGCCAAATGATCCCCCGCGGCAGGGACATCCACCAGCACAACCTTGGCCCCATCACGGTGTAGCGTCCGGGCGATCGCGGCACCAATACCCCGCGCTGCACCAGTGACCACGGCAACTTTGCCGGCAAGAGGTTTTTCGGCGTCAAAGGGCAAGCTACCGGACGAGGAGCTGATGGTCAGGAACTGGCCATCCACATAGGCGGAGCGGCCGGAAAGGAAGAACCGGAGGGCTCCCAGCGCGGACGGACTGGTGGTGGCCAAATCCTCATCGAGAAGAAGGCCGTTGGCGGTGGCGCCTGCGCGCAATTCCTTGGCCAATGAACGCAGCAGGCCATCGACGCCCTGCCGGGCAGCCGCCGAAGCGGGCCCTGATGCGGACCCGGCCGTTCTTGAGAGGGTAATCACCCGTCCGTTGGGTGCAAGGTCCCGCAAGGAAGCACCAATCGTGAGCACGGGCTTGCCCAGGTCCTCTGGGTGCTGCACGGCGTCGAGGACAACAATCATGGCCCCGAGCTTTTCCTTGGGCAATGCATGACGGCGGACGTCCAGGCCCCAACCAAGAAGCGCGGTGGCGAGGTCATCCGCGCCGCGGCTGTCGCCGTTGACCAGCACCGGCCCATCGATAAGCGGTGCGCCTGGCTGGTGTCGACGCAGCTCAACCGGCTGCGGCAGCCCGAGCCTTTTGGCGACGTCCTTGCCAAGTCCCTTGCTGACGATTTTGGCGTACTTGTCTGTCATCACGCTCCCCTAGGCTGCTTCCAGAATGGCAACAACGCCCTGCCCCCCGGCGGCACACACCGAAATCAGGCCACGTGCCGGCCTTCCATCCACAGCTCCCTTGTCATGGAGCATCTTTGCCAGGGAGGCCACGATCCTGCCACCGGTTGCTGCAAACGGGTGCCCGGCAGCGAGTGAAGAACCATTGATGTTGAGTTTGGTGCGGTCCACCTTTCCCAGCGCGCCGTCCAGCCCCAACCGCGTTCGTCCGAAGTCTTCATCTTCCCAGGCAGCCAGCGTGCTGAGGACGGTCCCGGCGAAAGCCTCATGGATTTCGAAGAAGTCGAAGTCCTCCAAAGTCAGCCCATGGCGCGCGAGGAGGCGCGGTACGGCAAAGACCGGCGCCATCAGAAGTCCGTCCTTGCCGTGGACGAAGTCGACGGCGGCCGCCTCGCCGTCCAGGACGGTGGCGAGCTTGGGAAGGCCCCGGCTGTCCGCCCACTCTTCGGTGGCAAGCAGGACGGTTGCGGCGCCATCGGTCAGCGGCGTCGAATTGCCGGCGGTCATCGTGGCCTCGGATCCCAGGTTCCTGCCAAAGACAGGCTTCAGTGTGGAGAGCTTCTCCAACGTGGTGTCTGCGCGAAGATTCGAGTCCCGGTTGAGGCCGCGGTATGGAGTAATGAGGTCCTCGAAGAAGCCGCGCTCGTACGCGGCGGCGAGGTTGCGGTGGCTGTTGAATGCCAGTTCGTCCTGCGCCTCCCGGCTGATCTTCCACTGTGCCGTGGTGAGCGCTTGATGTTCGCCCATGGACAGGCCAGTACGCGGTTCGCCGGTGTTGGGAGCATCCGGGGCCAAATCCTTTGGCCGGATGCGGGCCAGGACCTTCAGCTTCTGGACGGAGGTCTTGGCGCGGTTGAGGTCCAGCAGGATTTCCCGCAGCCCCTCGCTGACGGCGATCGGGGCATCGGACGCGGAGTCAACGCCACCGGCGATCGCGGACTCGATCTGCCCAAGCTTGATCTTGTTTGCAAGCCCAAGCACGGTTTCCAGTCCCGTGGCACATGCCTGCTGAAGGTCGTACGCGGGTGTCTCTGGAGATAACGCCGAACCCAGTACAGCCTCACGGGTGAGGTTGAAGTCCCGTGAATGCTTCAGCACCGCTCCAGCAGCTACCTCACCGATCCGCTCATCCTGCAACCCGAAGCGGGCGATCAGCCCATCCAATGCAGCAGTAAGCATGTCCTGGTTGGAGGATTTCACGTAAGCGCCGCCCGTGCGGGCAAACGGGATCCGGTTGCCCCCAACGATCACGGCAGCACGCGTCCCCTTGACGCCCTTGCTCTGCTCTCCGCTTGTGAAGCCGTCTGTACCTGCGTGCGTGTTGTGCGTGCCCGGGGTACCTGTGTTCTCGCCCGCGGGCGCGTCTGCTGCAGCCATGCTTGACTCCTTCGATGAATACCAGTTACTGATACCCAGCGTACCTGATACGCTGGGTATCGTGAACCGTCGCCGTACAGATTTTCCGAACGCACCTGCCTCTTCCAGCACGGGTGCTGTTGATGCCACCGTGGAGTCCGGCAACTCTGTTCCGGACCTTGCGGTAGATGGGCGTGCCGCCAGATGGCAGAGCCATCGCGAGGAGCGTCGGCGCGAGCTCATCAAGGCAGCACGCAGGGCTGTGCACGCCTTGGGAAGCGAAGCATCCATGGAAGACATCGCCGGTGCCGCGGGCACCTCAAAGTCGGTCTACTACCGCTATTTCGGCGATAAGGCAGGCCTTCAACAGGCCATGGGAGAAGTAGTTCTAGGGCAAATGCAACGCCGCATGAAAGAAGCGGCCCAGTTGGCGCAGACACCACGCGAAGGGCTGTACGCCATGGTTTCGGCTTACCTGCAAATGGCGGAGTCCAGTCCCAACGTTTATGCGTTCATCACCCGGTTGACGCCCGGGGAAGCTTCCTCGCAGGATGCGATTGCGGCGTCGGGCGCGTTGGGAAACTTCTTCGAACAAATCACCGACATGATCGCCACGCCTATGCGGCAGTACCTCGGCGCAGAAAAAGAGGCGTTGATCGAGTACTGGCCCACTGCCGCCATTGGGCTCGTGCGGAACGCCGGTGAAATGTGGCTGGGAAGCCCTGCCTCGGACAGCAAGCCTAACCAGGCAACCATGGCCGGCCACATTACGGATTGGCTATGCCTGGGCATCGCTCCTGAACTCAAAGCGGCCAACTGACATGAGAAGTGATCCATCAGTTGTAAGAACCAAAAGAAGGAACCAACATGACTGAAGTAGTGGTCCGGGCTTCATCAGCCCATCAACCATCAGGCCGCGAGGACGCGGCCATTCGCACCAGTGGCTCCGGTACCAGAGGATCCGGCAAGCGGGCTGCGGACCCGGTGGTGGATGTCGCAGCGCTGGGTGAGCAGCTCTTGGGCAAATGGGCCCACATCCGGCACCAAGCCCGCCAAATAGCCGGTCATCCCGACGTCCGCAAAATTGAAGGCCTCCACCACACGGAACACCGGGCCCGCGTGTTTGAACAATTGAAGTTCCTGGTGGACAACAATGCTGTACACCGGGCGTTCCCCACCCGCCTGGGAGGTTCGGATGATCACGGCGGCAATGTTGCCGGATTCGAAGAGCTCGTTACGGCCGACCCGTCACTGCAGATCAAGGCCGGCGTTCAGTGGGGCCTCTTTGGCTCCGCTGTCATGCACCTTGGTACCCGGGAGCACCACGACAAATGGCTCCCCGGCATCATGAGCCTGGCAATTCCGGGTTGTTTCGCGATGACGGAGACGGGCCACGGCTCCGACGTCGCCAGCATCGCCACTACGGCCACTTATGACGAGGCGAACCAGGAATTCGTCATCAACACCCCCTTCCGGGCAGCTTGGAAGGACTACATCGGCAACGCCGCAAACGATGGCCTGGCCGCCGTCGTGTTTGCGCAGCTGGTAACCAAAAACATTAACCACGGCGTGCACGCCTTTTATGTGGAGCTGCGCGACCCCACCACCAAAGAATTCCTGCCAGGCATCGGCGGGGAAGATGATGGCATCAAGGGCGGCCTGAACGGCATCGACAACGGCCGGCTCCACTTCACCGACGTCCGTATCCCCCGCACCAACCTCCTGAACCGATACGGCGATGTAGCTGTCGATGGCACGTATTCATCAACCATCGAGAGCCCGGGCCGCCGCTTCTTCACGATGCTTGGAACCTTGGTCCAAGGCCGGGTCTCCTTGGACGGGGCAGCTGTGGCGGCCAGCAAGGTGGCGCTCAAGACAGCCATCCAGTACGCCACCGAGCGCCGTCAGTTCAACGCTTCCTCACCCACTGACGAAGAAGTCCTGCTGGACTATCAGCGTCATCAGCGGCGCCTGTTCACCCGCCTTGCCACGACGTACGCTGCGAGTTTTGCCCACGAGCAGCTCCTGCAAAAGTTCGACGACGTTTTCTCCGGCGCCCACGATACCGACGCCGACCGTCAGGATCTGGAAACCTTGGCGGCCGCACTGAAGCCCCTCAGCACCTGGCATGCGCTGGACACTCTGCAGGAGTGCCGCGAAGCCTGTGGTGGCGCAGGCTTCCTGATCGAGAACCGCTTTGCCTCGTTGCGCGCCGACCTTGACGTTTACGTGACTTTTGAAGGCGACAACACCGTCCTGCTGCAGTTGGTGGCCAAGCGTCTACTGGCCGACTATGCCAAGGAATTCCGCAATGCAGACTTCGGCGTGCTTGCGCGGTATGTAGTGGACCAGGCCGCGGGTGTCGCCTTGCACAGGACGGGCCTTCGGCAGGTTGCCCAGTTCGTAGCTGACACGGGTTCGGTGCAGAAAGCAGCACTGGCTTTGCGCGACGAGGAAGGCCAGCGGACCCTGCTGACGGACCGCGTGCAGTCCATGGTGGCCGAAGTAGGTGCGGCGCTGAAGGGCGCCAACAAGCTGCCGCAGCACCAGGCGGCAGCCCTGTTCAACCAGCACCAGCATGAACTCATCGAGGCCGCTCAAGCCCATGCAGAGCTCCTGCAGTGGGAAGCTTTCACGGAGGCACTGGCGGAGGTTTCCGATGAGGGAACCAAGCGGGTCCTCACCTGGCTGCGGGATCTGTTCGGGCTTTCGCTCATCGAGAAGCACTTGTCGTGGTACCTCATGAACGGCCGGCTCTCAATGCAACGCGGCCGGACCGTGGGGACGTACATCAACCGGCTGCTGGTCAAGATCCGTCCCCACGCGCTGGACCTCGTGGATGCCTTTGGCTACGGACCCGAGCACCTGCGCGCAGCAATCGCGACCGGCGCCGAAGCAAGCCGCCAGGATGAGGCCCGAACCCACTTCCGTAAAGAGCGGGCCAGCGGCACCGCGCCAGCGGACGAGAAGTCACTGCTGGCACTGAAGGCGTCCAAGTCCCGCTAACGGTACGAGATTTCCGGTCAGTGAACTTTATCGAAAGCTTGGCCAAACCACGACGGCGCCGTCCCCAGTCAAGGGGGCGGCGCCGTCGTAGTTTTCACTGCTTTTCCGGACGGTTTTGAGCTAAGGCTGCTCAGTTAAGAACGGAGCGGTATACCTCAAGGGTGGTTTCAGTGATCGATTCCCACGAGAAGTGTTCCTCGGCGCGGCGCCGTCCCGCCATGCCCATCTTGCGGGCGCGCGCTGGATCTGCCACTACCTCGTTAAGGGCTGCAGCAAAGTCGGCCACAAATTTCTGTGGGTCCAGCGGTGTTCCCGTACCGTCGGTTACCTGCTCCAAGGGGACCAGCAAGCCGGTTTCGCCATGCTGGACCACCTCTGGAATGCCGCCGGTTGCGCTTGCCACCACAGCGGCGCCACAAGCCATGGCTTCAAGGTTCACGATGCCCAGCGGTTCGTAGATGGAGGGGCAGGCGAATGCCGTGGCATGGCTGAGGACCTGGATGAGTTCCCGGCGCGGCAGCATTCGCTCAATGAGGATCACGCCCTCACGCTTGCTTTGGAGTTCCTCAATGAGGCGTGCTGTTTCAGCTGCCAATTCGGGAGTGTCAGCTGCACCGAGGCAGAGGACCAGTTGAACATCGGCGGGAAGGCTGGAAGCGGCGCGCAGCAGGTAGGGGACGCCCTTTTGGCGGGTGTTCCGGCCAACGAACACCACACTTGGCTTGGCGGGATCTATGCCCAACGCACGGATGGCGTCGTCCTCTTCGTCCCGTTCCCACAGGGAAACGTCGATCCCGTTATGCACCACCCGGACCTTGGCGGGGTCAACGTCAGGGTAGCTGCGCAGGATGTCCTGCCTCATTCCATCGGATACGGCGATGATCGCCGCGGCAGCTTCGTAGGCTGTCTTCTCCACCCATGAGGACAATGCATAGCCGCCACCGAGCTGTTCGGCCTTCCACGGACGCAACGGCTCCAGGCTGTGGGCACTCAGTACATGGGGAATGCCATGCAGCAGCGAAGCGAGGTGTCCTGCCATGTTCGCGTACCAGGTGTGCGAGTGGACGAGATCCGCTCCCGCAATGTCCGGAACGATCCGAAGATCCACGCCCAACGTCTGGAGGGCAGCATTGGCGTCGCCGAGGTCCTCGGGTGTGCCGTAGGAAGCCACCGTGGCCCCATGGTAGTCGGCATCACGTGGGGCGCCAAACGCCCGAACATGAAGATCCACGTGCTTCGCCAGCACCCGGCTGAGCTCGGCAACGTGGACACCGGCACCGCCATAAATTTCCGGAGGGAATTCTTTAGTCACAATGTCTATTCGCACGTTACCCAACGTAGTCGTTCCGGCTTATGTGTTCTAGTGTGAAAGGGTCCGGAAAATCGGACTTTTGGGGGCTACGAAGACGTACGGGGAGCTATGACCATGGCGTTGAAGAAAGTATTGGCAATCGTGTTGGCTGGCGGCGAAGGCAATCGCCTCATGCCTTTGACGGCGGACCGGGCGAAGCCAGCGGTTCCGTTTGCGGGGGGCTATAGGCTTATTGACTTTGCACTATCGAATCTGGTCAATTCGGGATATTTGAAAATCGTCGTTCTGACGCAGTATAAATCCCACAGCCTTGACCGACATATCTCCGAGACCTGGCGCATGTCCACGCAGTTGGGCCGCTACGTAGCTTCCGTACCCGCGCAGCAGCGCGTCGGCAAGAGCTGGTTCCTTGGCAGCGCCAACGCCATCTACCAGTCCCTGAACCTTATTCACGATGACGCTCCGGACATTGTGGTTGTGGTCGGCGCGGACCACGTTTACCGCATGGACTTCTCACAAATGGTGGAACAGCACATCGCCAGCGGCGCGAAGGCTACCGTAGCAGCCGTACGGCAGCCGCTGAACATGGCCAACCAGTTCGGTGTGATTGAAGTTGACCAGAACGATCCCCAGAAGATTGCGGCATTCGTGGAGAAGCCCGCCAGCACGCCAGGGCTTGCGGCCGATCCCACCCAGTTCCTCGCCTCCATGGGCAACTATGTCTTCAACGCGGACGCCCTGGTTGAGGCGCTCCATGTTGACGCCGAGCGCCTGGATACAAAGCACGACATGGGCGGGGACATCATTCCCTACTTCGTGGACAAGGGTGAGGCCGGCGTCTATGACTTCACGCTTAATGACATCCCTGGCGCGACGGAACGCGACCGTACCTACTGGCGGGACGTTGGCACCATCGACTCCTTCTACGACGCCCACGTTGACCTCATTTCCCCCGTTCCCGTCTTCAATCTCTACAACTCCGAATGGCCCATCTACACCCGCCAGAGCATTTCCCCTCCCGCTAAATTTGTCCGCGGCGGGAACAGCACGGTGGGCACCGCCCTGGACTCCATCGTGGCCAGCGGTGTGGTCATCTCAGGCGGCATCGTTGAAGGGTCCGTGCTCTCCAACGACGTCTTCGTGGAGGCGGGCAGCCGTGTCCAGGATTCAGTACTGATGGATAAGGTCCGCGTCGGCGAAGGTGCAGTGATCAAGCGGGCAATCCTGGACAAGAACGTCAAGGTCCCTGCCGGCGCCGCGATCGGACTGGACCCGGCGCTGGACAAGGCCCGTGGCTACAAGGTCACCGAATCCGGGATCACCGTACTTGCCAAGGGACAGCTTGTTCCTGAACCTGGCGAGGAGGAGCTCGCGTTGTCCGCAGAGTACCGCCGCGGCCTGCCGGAAGCCGTTAAGGCTGCCACCCAGGATGACCCCGAAATCCTGGATTCTGCAGAAAAGGTAGCTGCCGGCATCCAGGCCCGGGTAGTAGACGCAGCATCACAGGGCGCCGGCCGCTAGGCTCCCGCCCGGCACCGGCTGCGCTGGTAGAACCCGAGGCAGGCCTCAGGCTCCCAAGGCTGTAAAATCAGGTCAATGAGCTCCACCGATCTGACGCCTGAAGAGATCCAGGCCTGCCTCAAGGTTCTGACCACAATCCACGTCTATGACGAGGAGCACCCGGACTACGTCGCAGTCCGCCGTGCAACGGGCAAGATGTTCAAAGCCGTCAAGCGGCACCGCCGCGTCACCAAGCGGGACCTGATAGCGGAAGCCGACCGTGCCGTCATTGCCCTCACCGCAACAGCTGCGCCGGACCGCATTGACGACGAAACGCGTGGCAACAAGCTTGCTCCGTCAGCCACCGGCGAGGTTGCGGGCCACCTGATCCGTTCCCGTCCCTGCTATATCTGCAAGCAGCACTACACGCAGGTGGATGCGTTTTACCACCAGCTGTGCCCGGAGTGCGCTGCAGCCAGCCACAGTAAACGTGATGCCCGCACGGACCTCACGGGCCGCAATGCCTTGTTAACCGGTGGACGCGCCAAGATTGGTATGTACATTGCGCTCCGCTTGCTCAGGGATGGCGCCCACACCACCATCACAACACGCTTCCCCAAAGACGCGGCACGTCGGTTTGCTGCCATGGAAGACAGCGCGGATTGGCTGCACCGCCTGCGGATCGTTGGCATCGACCTCCGTGATCCCGCCCAGGTGATGGCCCTGACGGACTCCCTGAACAAGGCCGGCCCGCTGGACATCATCATCAACAATGCCGCGCAAACCGTGCGACGCTCCGGCAACGCCTACAAGCCCTTGGTAGACGCCGAGGACGAGCCCTTGCCGGCCGCCTTGGAGGCTGCCAACGGAGGCCCCGAGCTGGTCACGTTCGGCCACGCCCATGACAAGCATCCACTGGCCCTGGCCAGCAGCGTCACCGAACATCCTGTCCTTGCCGGAGACGCGATCACTTCCCTGGCGCTCTCTACCGGCTCGGCGTCATTGGCCAGGATCGAATCCGGAACGGCTATCGATGCCGGTGGGCTGGTCCCCGACCTCGCCACTATCAACAGCTGGACGCAGGTAGTGGACGAGGTGGACCCGCTCGAAATGCTCGAAGTGCAGCTGTGTAACGTCACAGCTCCGTTCCTGCTGGTCAGCCGACTGCGCGATGCCATGAAACGCTCAACGGCACGTCGAAAGTACATCGTGAACGTTTCGGCCATGGAAGGGCAGTTCTCCCGCGCCTACAAGGGTCCTGGACATCCTCACACCAATATGGCCAAAGCCGCCTTGAACATGATGACGCGCACCAGCGCCCAGGAAATGTTGGATTCCGATGGCATCCTCATGACTGCCGTAGACACCGGCTGGATCACCGATGAACGCCCGCACTACACCAAGGTGCGGCTCATGGAAGAAGGGTTCCACGCGCCCTTGGACCTGGTGGACGGTGCCGCCCGCGTGTACGACCCCATCGTGATGGGCGAGAACGGCGAGGACCAGTACGGGGTGTTCCTCAAGGACTACAAGCCCTCCCCCTGGTAGATCAAGAATCGTTGAATGAGTTTACAGATTTGGCCCCTAGGAATGCTTCCAGGGGCCATATCTGTAAAGAAAAATACTTATGCGAGGCGGGTGATCTCCACGGAAACGGATAGGCCCGAACCTCCACCGCCGGAAAGAATGCCTTTCAGCGGCGGAACATCCCGGTAATCCCGTCCCCTCGCCACGGTCACGTGGTAGTCGCCGGCGGGCTTGTGGTTGGTGGGGTCCCAACTGCGCCATTCGCCGTCCCACCATTCCAGCCACGCGTGGGACTGACCGGCCACCGTTTCGCCGATGTCAGCGGAGGACCGCGGATGGATGTAGCCCGAAACGTAGCGCGCTGGTATGCCCCGGCTACGCAAGGCGCCAATGGCCAAATGGGCAAGGTCCTGGCAGACACCCTGGCGTTGCGTCCACGCCTGTTCGGCATTCGTCGTGACGCCCGTGGTGCCCTTCATGTACGTCATCTCGCCGGCCATCCACGAAAAGATGGCCAACGCGGCCTCATGGGGGTTCTTACCGTCCACCACGCCTGGAATGATGCCGAGGACTTCCTCACCCGGACCGCTCAAGCGGGACTGGGGCAGCCAATCGCTGAACTCGTCCTGGATCTTCTCAGAGCCGATGACGTCCCAGCCCACGATGTCGTCTTCGGTTGCCACGCGCTCGGTGCGGTGCACTTCCACCGTGGCCGTCGCAAGGACCTCCAGGCTCTCGTGGGGCATCTGCATATCGAAGGCAGTGACGCGCGTGCCCCAGTAGTCGCGGTAGGTGCTGACCGAGGCCTGGTTGGGTGAAACCTTCAGCGAGGATTCCAAGACAACCTGCTGGCCGTCCGTCAATGGAGTCATCCGCGCCTCGTTGTAGGACAACGTCACGCGTCGGTTGTATTTGTAGGCCGTCTTGTGGACGATGCTCAGCCGGGTCATGAAACTTCTCCCACCCAGGCGTGCTCATCAGCCTGATTGAAGTACTTACGGGAAATCGCGTCGGAAGCCTGGGTTACGGCCTTCTGCACACGTTCCATATGCTCGGGCAATTCGGACATCAGGTCATCGGTCCTGTGGAACTCAAGGAACGTTCTGGCCTGCCCAACAATCCGACGGGCATCGTTGATGAAGCCGACCCGCTGTGCTGACGGATCCAGCTTTGCCAGGCACTCGTCCGCGTCGCGCAGGGCGTAGACGATCGAGCGTGGGAACAAACGGTCCAGAAGCAGGAACTCGGCTGCGTGCTGGTCGCCAAATGCGGCCCTCCGGGTCCGGATGAAGGACTCGTACGCGCCAGCACACCGCAGCATGTTCACCCAGGACATTCCGGCGGACTGCACATCCCGCGTGGACAACATGCGTGCTGTCATGTCGGCACGCTCAAGCGAACGCCCGAGCACCATGAACAGCCAGCTCTCGTCGTGGCTGACGGTGGTGTCTGCCAGCCCGCGCACCATGGCGGTCCGCTCAAGGACCCAGTTGCAGAAACGGTAGGTTCCCACAACGTCCTTGCGATGCTGGCTGAGGCCGTAATACGTGGTGTTGAGGCTTTCCCAGAGTGACTGCGAGACGGTCTCCCGCGCCCTGCGTGCGTTCTCACGTGCGGCGCCAAGCGAGCCCGCGATGGAGGATGCGCTCTGCTTGTCATAGGCAAGTGCATGCAGCAATTCGGGCAGGCCGAAGTCTTCGCTTTGTGGTTTAGCGCCCATTACGGCGAGGAGTTCGCGCGCAACACTGCGCTGCTCTTCAAGGGGCAGATGGTTCAGGCGCTCCAAGTGCACGTCCAGGATTCTGGCAGTGCCGTCGGCCCGCTCTACATAGCGTCCGATCCAGAAGAGTGACTCGGCAATACGGCTCAGCATGAAACTGCGCCTCCTTCGCGTGGTGCTTGTCGAAGTTCGGGGGTCAATGGAGCAGGGGTCCCTCTGGGCCCTGCCATCCGGATCATTGTTGCTGCTCCGTCTGGCGGTCCCGCCAGTTGCTTTCCACCGGCCACACAGAGACCTGTTCGCGGACCGTCACGGACTGGCGCGGAATGATCTCGGCAGGCATTTGCGGCGAATTGGCCAACACCCAGGTGTCCTTGGAACCGCCGCCCTGGCTGGAATTCACAATCAGTGAACCTTCCTTGAGTGCCACCCGGGTCAGGCCGCCGGGAAGGACCCAGACGTCGTCGCCGTCGTTGACTGCAAAGGGGCGGAGGTCCACGTGCCGCGGGCCGAACTTATCTCCGGAGAGCGTGGGTACCGTGGAGAGTTGGAGAACTGGCTGTGCGATCCAGCCACGGGGATCCGCAATCACGCGCTTCCGCAAAGCATCAAGCTCGTCCTTGGAAGCATCCGGGCCGATGACCAGGCCCTTACCGCCTGAGCCATCGACGGGCTTGACCACCAGCTCCTCCAAGCGGTCCAGAACATGTTCCCTGGCTTCCTTTTCCTCGAGCCGGAAAGTGTCGACGTTGGCGATGATCGGCTCTTCGTGAAGGTAGTACCGGATCAGGTCAGGCACGTAACTGTACACGAGCTTGTCATCGGCTACGCCGTTCCCAACAGCGTTGGCGATGGTGACACCACCAGCGCGGGCGGCGTTGACGAGGCCCGGGCAGCCAAGCATGGAATCGGAACGGAACTGCAAGGGATCCAGGAAGTCGTCGTCGATGCGCTTGTAAATGACATCGACGCGTTGCTCGCCGGCTGTGGTCCGCATGTACACACGGTTGCCGCGGCAGATCAAGTCCCGCCCTTCCACCAACTCCACGCCCATGAGTCCGGCGAGGAGGGTGTGCTCAAAATACGCGCTGTTGAAGACGCCCGGCGTCAGGACCACAACCGTGGGATCGTCGACGCCGGCCGGTGCGGTCTTGCGCAGCGCCGAGAGGAGCCGGCGGGGGTACTCCTCCACGGGCCTAATGTGCTGCTGGCCGAAGGCCTCGGGCAGGCCCTTGGCCATGGCGCGGCGGTTCTCCAGTACGTAGCTCACTCCGGAGGGGACGCGGACATTGTCCTCGAGGACACGGAAGGTGCCTTCAGCATCACGGACGACGTCGATGCCGGATACGTGGACGCGGACTCCGCCGGACGGTTCGAAGCCGTGAACGGCACGGTGGAAATGGGCGCTTGTGGTGACAAGTTGCCGGGGAATGACTCCGTCAGCCACCACCGCCATCCGGCCATATACATCGTTGAGAAACGCTTCAAGGGCCTTGACCCGCTGTGCCACGCCGCGCTCAAGGACATCCCACTCGTCAGCAGGGATAACGCGCGGGACGATATCCAGCGGAAACGGCCGCTCCTCCCCCGCATAGTCGAAAGTCACACCGCGGTCCAGGAACGTGCGTGCCATGGAATCGGCGCGGGCGGTGACATCGGCCAGGGAAAGCTCGCGCAGTGCACCGGCAACCTGACCGTAGGATTTTCTGGCGACGTGGCCGGGGGCGAACATCTCGTCGTAGGCGCCGCTGCGCGCAGCGGCCTCGGAATAATCCTGAAATAGGTCAGACATGGGAATTAGACAATCACCTTTTTGAGTCAAGCGCATTTCGCACTGGTTGTGTCGCGGTTTCCGGAGACTCCCGGTTCGCCTTTCGGTGCCCCCATCCGGCAGGGTTGAGGCATGCCCTTGAACAGTCCTGCGCCCCACCTGTCCCGGCTGGCGCCGGGGTTGGTCCTGAGTATTGCCGCAACGGGAGTCGCCTTCACCGTCCACGCGGTATTTCCGGCATTGGGGGCTATTCCCGTCATGACGCTTGCTGTTGCACTGGGCCTGCTCTCTGCAAATATACCGGGCACTGCTGTCTGGGCGGCGGGGCGCGCCCGGCCAGGCCTGGACTTCGCCGGGAAGCACCTTATGCGTGCCGGAATCGTCCTGCTTGGACTCAAGGTGAGCATGGGCGACATCCTCGGAATGGGGTGGCTGTCACTGCTTCTGATTGCAGCCGTAGTGTTACTGAGTTTTGGCGGAACCTACGGACTCGCGAAGATCCTCCGCCTTCCGGATGAGGCGGCACTCCTGATCGCCACAGGGTTCTCCATTTGCGGTGCGTCGGCCATCGGGGCCATGGCAGCGGTAAGGCGGGTCAAGCACCAGGACACTGTACTTCCCGTGGCGCTGGTGACGCTGTGTGGCACCCTGGCGATTGGGGTGCTCCCCCTCCTCATGCACCCCTTGGGCTTGAACCCGGAACAATTCGGAGCGTGGACCGGTGCGTCCGTGCACGACGTGGGCCAAGTGGTTGCCACCGCCCAAACTGCAGGGACGGCGGCACTGGCTGTCGCCGTCGTCGTTAAATTGACGCGGGTGGTGCTCTTGGCGCCCATCGCCGCGGCTGCAGGGCTTCACCAGCGGGTGATGCACGTACGGCGACGGGCCAACGGCGTATCGGGTCAATCAGGAAAGCACGACGCCGATGGCCGGTTTCCGCCGATTGTCCCTCTGTTTGTGGTTGGCTTCATCGCGATGGTGGGCGTTCGCACCTTGGGGTGGGTGCCACCGGCAGCTCTGGAAGCCGCCGCCGGAGTACAGGACATCCTGCTCGCGACCGCCCTGTTCGGGCTCGGTTCCGCGGTGCGTGTACGCACCCTCGTTCATACCGGGGGCCGTGCCGTTGCTGTGGCACTGGGATCGTGGCTGCTCATCGCATCGCTAGGCCTGGGCGCCGTATGGATCATGATTAGATAGCTGTGTGTCGAATCACAATCTCTCGCGCGATGAAGCCGCAACACGTTCAGCCCTAATCACCACCCATAGCTACGACGTCACCCTCGATGTCCGCGACGCGGCAGATCCCGCAACCGCCGGCTACCCGAGCACCAGCACTATCAGGTTTTCAGCCGATCCCGGCTCAGCTACCTTCCTGGATTTCATCAGTGGCGGAGTGAAGTCAGTGATGCTGAACGGCAAGGCCCTTGAAGTTGACCGTGTAGTGGACCGGGACAGGATCATCCTGGAAGACCTGGCCGCGGAAAACACGGTCACCGTGACAGGAACAGCGCTCTACAGCCGCTCCGGAGAGGGCATGCACCGTTTCGTCGACCCCGCCGATGGCCAGTGCTATCTCTACACCCAGTACGAACCGGCCGACAGCCGCCGCGTCTTCGCCAACTTCGAGCAGCCCGACCTCAAAGCCGAATTCACTTTCCACGTCATCGCTCCCGCAGGATGGGAAGTCGCCTCCAATGGCGTGGAGACCGCCCGAGCGCCTCTAGCGGACGATGCGGCAGCCTGCAGCTGGGACTTTGCTACCACCAAGCGGATGTCCACCTACATCACCACCATCCTTGCCGGGCCCTACTTCAAGGCCACTGATCATTGGGGAGCAACGCTCGACGACGGCACCCGCCTTGACGTCCCACTGGCCCTCTACTGCCGGGCGTCTTTGGCGGAGTCGTTCGATGCCGATGAACTCTTCCGGCTGACCAAGAGCGGGCTGGCGTTCTTCAATGAACTTTTCGACTACCCCTACCCTTGGGGCAAATACGATCAGGCGTTCGTGCCCGAGTACAACCTCGGAGCCATGGAAAACCCTGGACTGGTCACCTTCACGGAGAAGTATGTCTATGCTTCGCGGGCAACAGACGCCCAGTACCAGGCGCGCGCCAACACTCTGATGCACGAGATGGCGCACATGTGGTTCGGCGACCTCGTCACCATGACCTGGTGGGACGACCTCTGGCTGAAAGAATCCTTTGCCGACTACATGGGGACCCTCGGCGTGGACCGGGCCACTGACTGGGATACGGCATGGGTGAACTTCGCCAGCAAGCGCAAAGCCTGGGCCTATGTACAGGACCAGCTGCCTACCACGCACCCCATCGTTGCCGACATTCCGGACCTCGAAGCGGCCAAGCAAAATTTTGATGGAATCACGTATGCCAAAGGGGCCTCTGTTCTGAAGCAACTGGTGTCTTACGTGGGCTTTGACGACTTTGTCGCCGGATCCCGCCAGTACTTCCGGGACCACGAGTTCGGCAACACCTCGCTACAGGACCTTCTGCAAGCGCTCAGCGTCGCGTCGGGAAGGGACCTTGCCGGCTGGGCGCGCCAATGGCTGCAGACATCAGGCATTTCCACCATCTCCGCAGACATTGTGGATGACGACGGGATCATGGGCGCCGTGACGCTCCAACAGGATGCGAGGGACCCCCTGACGGGCAAGCAGGAGTTGCGGCCCCACCGACTCCGGTTGGGCTTGTATGACCCGGATTCCTCGGGACACCTCGTCCGGAGGGAGAGCATCGAGCTGGACGTCTCCGGCCCGAGCACGTTGGTGGCCGAACTGGCAGGGAGGCCCCGGCCCGCCCTGCTGCTGGTCAACGATGAGGACCTCAGCTACGCGAAGGTGCGGCTGGACGCCCTTTCGGAGCACACAGTCCGGAGCTCCCTGGGAACCATCCAGGACCCCATGGCACGGGCGCTGTGCTGGACCGCCCTGTGGGATTCGGCTCGGGACGGCGCAACGCCAGCGGTACGGTACATTGCCGCCGTTGAGCGTTTCGCGCCCGTTGAAACCGGGATCGGCGTCCTCCAGAACGTGTTGGGAAATGCAGCCACCGCTATTGAACGTTATGTCCCCGATGCCGTGCGGGATGGCGTGCGTAAGGACTTTCTGGCAGTCGCCGCCGCCCAATTGCAATCCGCAGCCCCCGGATCCGACCACCAGCTTGCCTGGGCCAGGGCCCTGGCCGATGTTTCCAGGCACGGTGACAGCGAGCTCCCCCTGCTGCGGGGCATCCTTGAAGGCGCCACGGTCATTGATGGCTTGACGGTCGATGCCGAACTGCGCTGGAGTTTCTGGCAGGCCCTCGCCGCCCATGGACAAGCCATGCAGCGCGAGCTGGACGCTGAACTTGAGGCGGACAAGACGGCCTCCGGCCGCGAAGGCCATGCAGTAGCCTCCTCAGCCCGCCCTGATGCCTCCGTAAAGGCGGCAGCGTGGGACGCAGCCGTCAACACTACCGGGCTGTCCAACGAGATCCTCAGCGCAACAATCACGGGTTTCACCATTGCGCCCAGAGACCTCCTGGAGCCATACATCGAGCCCTACTTTGAATGCCTGGAACGTGTCTGGACTGAGCGCAGTATAGAAATCGCCGGCAGGATCGTCAGGGGCCTCTACCCCGGCGCCCAGGATCTGGTGGCCGGAATGGAGCCAATCACGCATCCGGTGCTGGTGACGACTGACCGGTGGCTGCAGGAGCATACTGACGCTCCCCGTGCTTTGCGCCGCATCATCATCGAACAGCGTAGCCACCTGCTGCGGGCGCTGACGGCGCAGGCAGCCGGGTAGGGGCATCAGCGCACTAAGGAACCGTGCGCCCTAAGGAACCCTGTTCAACCACTCCTCCGTGCCGAACTTCGTTTCCACCCGCTTCCTGGCTTGAGAAAGTTCATCGTCCGACACGCGGGATTCAACTGCGCCGTAGCGTTCCGCAAAAACTTCCTGCATGGCCTCAATGATGGCGGCGCGGGCCAAGCCGGTCTGACGGCGCAATGGGTCCACTCGCTTCTTGGCGCTGCGCGTGCCTTTGTCTGAGAGCTTTTCCTTGCCGATGCGCAGCACTTCCACCATCTTGTCGGCGTCGATGTCATAGCTCATGGTCACGTGATGAAGCATCCCTCCGTTGGCCAGCCGTTTCTGGGCCGCGCCCCCGATCTTGCCTTGCTCAGTGGCGATGTCATTGAGGGGAACATAGAAAGCGGTGATGCCGAGCTTCTCCAACGCCGCCATGACCCATGCATCAAGGAAGGCGTAGGAATCGGCGAAACTGATGCCATCCACCAACGTCTGCGGTACGTAGAGGGAGTAGGTGATGCAGTTGCCGGCTTCCATGAACATTGCACCGCCACCACTGATACGGCGAACTACCGTGATGCCGTGCCTGGACACGCCGTCGGGATCCACCTCGTTCCGAACGGACTGGAAACTCCCGATGACCACCGAAGGTTCTTCCCAGTCCCAGAACCGCAGGGTGGGATTTCGGCGTCCCGCGCCAACTTCTTCCGTGAGGACCTCGTCGAGAGCAACGTTGACGTGTGTGGGCAGGACCGTAGGAGGGATGATTTCCCATGGGTGATCGGACCAACTGGTGGCTTTGGACAGCGCACGGCGGACGGTCACCGCGACGGCCTCTGGAGAGAACCCAAACAACACAGCCCCTTGGGGCAACCCGGCCGAGACAGCCGCAGAGATGTCTGCAGCCGGGGTCGTCGCGGGCATTCCAGTCAGAGCGGCGTTGATGTCCCCCAGGGCCTCATCGGGTTCCAGGAAGAAATCTCCACTGAGTGAAACGTCGGCCAAGAGGCCGTCCTGGACGTCCAAGTCCACCACCACGAGTTTGCCGCCGGGAACTTTATACTCCCCGTGAAGGCGAGTGGCGCCGTCGTCAATGTACTTAGGGTGTTGTTCGGGTGCGGGCTGGAACGTCATGGGTTCCATCTTGCCGGAAAACGAAAAAGCCCGCATTGCTGGAAATTCCAGCAATGCGGGCTTTCGAAAAGCCTTGGGGCGAAGTGGGTTACTTCGTGCCGCCGAAGCCCTTGAAGCGAGCGTTGAAGCGCTCGACGCGGCCAGCGGAGTCCATGATGCGCTGCTTGCCCGTGTAGAACGGGTGGGACTCCGAAGAGATTTCGACGTCGATAACCGGGTAGGTGTTTCCGTCTTCCCATTCGATGGTCTTCGAGGAAGACACAGTCGACTTGGTCAGGAACTTCGTGCCGGAAGCCAGGTCGTTGAAAACAACAGCTTCGTACTTCGGGTGGATATCAGACTTCATAATGGGACCTTTTGTTCACGCAACTGGATTTTGCCAGCTGCCAGGTATGAATGGAGGTGGTCCGCCTGCTGCAAGGTAGAGATTTCAGCGGCCGGGCCAACAATCAATCATAGCCGAAACCCGCCGGGTGCACGAACCAGGCTCAGTCCTGCGGGCGAAGCTCCCAGAACGCCACCGCCGAAGCGGATGCGACGTTCAGCGAATCGACACCGGCGCGCATCGGAATCTTGACAGCGAGATCGACGGCGGCAAGCGTCTCCGCGCTCATTCCGGCACCTTCCGTGCCGAGTACCAGAGCGAGTTTGGGGATGTTGCGGGCAGCGAGTTCATCAAGGTCAACAGCGTCTTCGGTCAATTCCATGGCGGCAACTGTGAAGCCCTGATCCTTGAGCCTTTCCAGATCACCAGGCCAGCGTTCCAGGCGGGCCCAAGGAACCTGGAAGACCGTTCCCATACTGACCCGGACGCTCCGGCGATACAGCGGGTCCCCGCAGCGCGGCGAAGCGGTGGCGCACCCCGACGCCGACCGGTACCTGCGCGCCGGGGGATTCCCCTGCGCAGACGGCCGGGTTTACTGTGAGTGCGTGCGCGGGCGAATCGAAGCCGACTATCTGGTGGTCGGCGCTGGGACAGCGGGGATGGTCTTCACCGACCGGATCCTCGCGCATTCGGATGCCACTGTCGCGATCGTCGATCGTCGGCACGCACCCGGGGGACACTGGCAGGACGCATATCCGTTCGTTCGGCTGCACCAGCCCGCGAACCTCTACGGCGTCGAATCCGTGCCATTCGGAGCCGACAGGCGCGACGTCGACGGCACGAACGCAGGCATGTACGAGCTGGCCGGTCCGAGCGAGATCTGCGCGCATTTCGAAGAGGCGATGACACGGGTCTTCCTGCCGACCGGGCGTGTAGTCTACTTGCCCGAATGCGAGTTCGTTGACGAGGGTCGGATCGTCTCCCGCCTGGACGGTCACACCGTGCCGGTCACTGTGCGCCGCCGCGTGGTGGATGCCAGGTACCTCGAGGGCCGCATCCCCGCCACGTCCGCCCCGCCGTTCGCCGTGGCCGAGGGAGTTCGTTGCATCCCCACCGGGGGGCTCGCCCGACTCGCCCACCCGGTCGGACGCTTCACCGTGATCGGCGCGGGAAAGACCGCCCTCGACACGTGTGTGTGGCTTCTCGAGCAGGGTGTGGATCCCGCCGACCTCACGTGGATCAAACCGCGCGAGGGCTGGTGGCCGAATCGGCGCTACCTGCAGCCGCGCGACCTAGTCGTCGACCAGTACGTCGCGAACGCCGCACAGATCGAGGCCATGGCCCAAGCGACGACGGTTGACGATTTCTTCGCGCGGCTCGATGAACAGGGAATCCTCCTGCGGGTCGATCCGTCGGTGCCACCCACGATGTTCCACGGCGCCATCGTCGGAGAAGCCGAGATCGCCATCCTCCGGCAAATCGAGAATGTAGTCCGCCTCGGCCACGTGCGTACTGTCGAGCGCGACCGCATCATTCTCGACGACGGTGTCATCCCCACGACACGCGACACGCTGCACGTCCACTGCGCGGCGTCGGGACTCGTCCGGCCTCCACTTCGTCCGATTTTCGAAGCTGGCCGCATCACGCTTCAGCCGATGTTCTGGGGTACCGTCTCGTTCCAGTACGCGATGCTTGGCGTCGTCGAAGCCGAACTCAACGACGACGACCAGAAGAACAAGCTGTGCCGCCCGCTGCACCTCTGGGATCGGAATGTCGACTTCCTCATCGCCTACGCCGCGCTGATGGCGAACGCCCGGGCACGCGGCCAGCATCCGGCCGTGTCCGCATGGTCGCGCACGAGCCGGCTGTATCCCTTCGCCGAGCTGGAACGTTACGCCGACGACCCACGCATCCCCGAGGCTCGCGAACGCAGCCGAGCCCATGCCGCCGGAGCGCTCTCCAACCTCCCCCGCCTCATCGCCTCGGCGTGACCCGGCCATCGTCGGCCGCCGATCGCTGAGGGTCGCTTTCCTCCCAGCGTGCATCGGACCGAGGTGAGACAAGGGTGTCCCTGGGTAGGCTGTGCCTAGCAGAGGGCTGTAGCCTGGCCTTTTGGCCAGCATGGTCTTCCCGGCTCCAGGAGGAGTGTGAATAACGGCATGAAGACTGATACTGCAACCGCTGCAATACAAGGCGAAAGGGTGCGTTCATCTCATGAACATCACGCTCGCTTCAGACGGCGGAGCTAACCACTCCCCTGGATGTAGTGCACTGAAGCCGATGCTTGCTGGCACGTCCTCAAGTCCAAGTTTCAACCCTTGACTCGCTCGGGACCACGCCGTCGGAGAAACAGGGAACATGACTGCCGGACCGACCATGGTGAGGGATCCGTTTCGACGGACATTCTTCTCGGCTTGCAGGCCGAGCTGACCAGTCATGCCGAACTTGGTCATCGTCCCCCGCGATGGATCGGATGCTGGTCCGCTACAAGATCAAAGCCGCTGGTCTCCGACGTCGTGTGGGCCTGCCTTCACTTTGACAGCGTCGACGCAGACTTCAACGACCTGCTCAACCGCCGCGATTGCCCATATCCCGAGCTGTTGGGTCGAAGGGGTCGACGATCACACCGTTTCCGAGGGCTCGCTCGGAGTTTCCGCTTCCGTCCATCCATGCGAGGACATCGAACGCTCGCAGAATGCCAGCGCGGGGAGTCACCACCCCGCGCCGGCCCCTTTTGCACTACTCGATGCAACGCCAGATCACTCGGAGTGCCCTGGAAACGACAATTCTTTCATCGCGATGGTGGAGTTCAAGCTTTGAACGCCCGGCACCGGCTCAGGACCTTGTCGTGCAGCCGCTGGTAGGCCTCTCCATTTGCAGTCACGATGGTGGATGTCCACCAGGAGGCCTCTTCATCCATTGGAGAGCATAAACACCGGCCGGAAGCCGGGTTAGATCATGCGTCGGAGCCAGCCGCGCGTATGGGCGGGTCGGCGTACTGGAGGCCGAGAAGGTGTTCGCGGATCACCACAGTGTTCAGCTCGGGTGTGGCCTCACCGACGGTGATGTTTAGTTCCTCGCCCTGATGAGAGGCCACTACATTTTGCCCTCAGCCTCTTCAGTGACCGGTCAGGACTTTGCTGCCCACACCGATTCCGGGGCCCTGAAATGCTCGTGCAGGCATGCATGAAAGGGCACGGGATGCATGAATGAGCCCCCGCGAAAGCCGGGGCTCATTCAGCTACCACTGGATCATGCGGGGAGTGATTCAGCCGTTGAGGCTGACCTTCTCATTGTCGGGTTCGGCTTCCCGCAGGTCCTGGGCTTTGGTTTCCGGGAGCCGGCTGATCACCAGTGCTGAGATCAGTTGCAAGGCCACGGCATATCCGTAGAAGATGTCGGCATTTCCGATCGAGCTGAAGTACGTCTGCAGATAGGGGGCGGTGCCGCCGAAGGCCGCGACGCAGATGGCGTAGGGAATGGCGACGGCGGTCGTCCTGATGTGGGTGGGGAAGAGTTCTGCGTAAACGGCCGGAACGATTGATGCTGCCATGGCGATGCATATGAGAGCGATGGACATCGCTACTCCGAGCATCACGGCGCTGTTGCCGATCAGGGCGTTGAGCGGAAACATGAGGATCGCGCCGCTAATGGCTCCGAGCAGCAGCACGGGCTTACGGCCGATCCGGTCGGAGAGGATCCCGCACAGTGGAAGGGCTGCTATGAAGATGACGTTAGCGACGACGCCGGCCCAGAAGGCATGGTTAGCATCCACCCCGCGGGAAGCGATGGCCTGCGCCGGCGCGTAGGAGGACCATACGTTGTACATCACGGTCAGCCCTGCGGTCATGCCGATCACTTGCAGTGCCTGCCGCTTGTGGGTCCAGACTCCCTTGAGGATATTCGGTTTCCGCGCCTTCACGAGGGAGGCACTAAAGACTTCGGGTTCCGTCATGCGAAGGCGCATGAACAGTCCGAAGATCCCGGACAGGCCGGCGATAATGAATGGGATACGCCAGCCGTAGTCGTACATGGCGTCCTTGCCAAGTGACGCTGTGAGCACAGCGGCCAGTATTGTTCCGGCGAGCACGCCTGTGGTCCCTGATGTGTAGATCAGGCTGGACCACAGTCCACGGCGCTCCTTCGGGGCGAACTCGGACACGTACGTCTGTGCTGATGGCAACTCGCCACCGTGTGCCAGCCCCTGCACAAGACGGGCGACCACAAGAATGACGGAGGCTCCGGCCCCGATAGCACCATAGGTGGGGCTGATTCCGATGGCGAGGCTTCCAACCGCGGCAAGGGTAATCGTGAGCGCCATTGACAGTTTTCGCCCTACCCGGTCGGAGATCCAGCCGAACAGGAATCCCCCGAACGGCCGAGCTACAAACCCCACGGCCATGACGACCAGCGCTGAGAGAAGCGCCGAGGTGGAGTCCTTGCTGTTGAAGAACTGGGGGGCGAAGTAAACGGCGAAAATGCCGTACAGGCTCGTGTCGAACCATTCGAGCGAGTTGCCGACACCGATTCCCAGGATCGCACGGGTATCGTTTTGGCGGACGCGCAGGCCGGCACCTGCATTTGCTGCAGCATCTGATGACATGGGGGTACTCCTTTAGAAAAGCCGTAAACGACGGAAACTCAGGCTTGTGCCCAACGGAGCCGCTGAATGGCCACTTCGGCATACAGCGCCGCGCCGTCCGGAAGGACAGAGTCGTCATATTGGGCGAACGGTGAGTGGTTGAAAGGTGCTGTCTCCGGGTCCACACCGATCGGGGTGGCGCTTAGGCCGATGAAACTGCCGGGAACCTGGGCAAGGACGAGGGAGAAGTCCTCTGAGGCGTTGAAGGGGTTTGCCAGCACGGTGCGACGGCCCTGCAGCACTTGATCGGTGACGCTGGCCACTAATGCCGTCTCGTCGTGGTGATTGAACGTCACGGGATAGCCCTCGACGTGCCGGAGCTCGACCTCGACCCCGTGGGCTGCTGCGATGCCCTGGAGCAGCCTCGGGATTGATTCCATGGCACGGTCCCGTGCTTCAGAAGAAAAGGTACGAAGGGTCGCTGCGAACTCCGCGGTTTCGGGGATGATGTTGCGGGCCGTTCCAGCGTGAAGCGAACCAACGCTCAGCACGACAGGATCGAAGACGTCGAACTGGCGCGTGACCATGGTCTGGAGGGCGCTGACCATTTCGGAGATTGCGGTCACGGGATCTTTGGCGCGGGAGGGTGCGGAGCCGTGTCCGCCGACACCGCGCACGAGGACATCCAAAGAATCGGCTGCTGCCATCATGGCTCCCTTACGGGTAAGCACTTGGCCGGTCGGGTGCCCGCCGGAGAAAACGTGCATGCCGAACGCTGCATCGACACGACGCCCGGACGCGTCCAGGACGCCCTCCTCAAGCATGATGTCCGCGCCGTGCCAGCCTTCTTCACCCGGCTGGAACATAAAGACGATGTCCCCGTCGAGCTTTTCCCGCTGGTTGGCAAGCAAATGTGCTGCGCCCACGAGCATCGAAGTGTGCAGGTCGTGGCCACAGGCGTGCATAGCCCCGTCGGTGCGGGATCGCCAGGGGAGGTCGGTTCGCTCGGTGAGGGGAAGTGCATCCATATCGCCCCGGAGCAGCACAGTGCCGTTGTCCCTGCCGCTGCTTCCCCGCAGGACGGCCGTCACGGAGCTCAACTTTTCTCCTGTCGTGATTTCCAGCGGGAGGCCGTCGAGGGCTTCAAGGACGCGCCTTTGCGTCTTCGGAAGATGAAGCCCGATTTCGGGTTCCGTGTGGAGGGCCCGCCTAAGACCCACCATTTCGGTTGTCATTGCCCCGGCATCAGCCAGCAAGTTCATGGGACTCCTTGAGAGAATGGCCCGGCTTGCCCGGACTAAAATTCAGTGTGACACTTACCACGTTTCAGTCCGCGAAGATCTTTGGATTCGCGCATTCCCAAGAACGAAAGACCATAAACCGTGCAATCCTCCGAACTTTCTGAACAGGATTTCGAGCTAATCAATGCGCTGCAGATTGCTCCCCGCGCCGCATGGACAGACTTGGCAAAGATCTTGGGTGGAACGCCCGTTTCTGTCGCTGCACGGTGGCACCGGCTCTCCCGTGCAGGATCAGCTTGGATCACCGCATATCCGGCGATGAAACCCCGGAACGTCCTTTTGTGTTACATCGAGCTAGACTGCGCCCCAGGGACAAAGCCGTCAGTCCAGGCACAGCTGCTCAGGGAACCACGTGTCGTCACGGTCGAGGAGTCAGCCAGGGGAAGGGATCTGCTGCTCACCGTCATGTGTCCAGACCTTGACGAGGTAACGAAATTCGCCTTGGATGACCTGCCGGCGATTCCCGGTGTCCTGAGGCCCAGGACCCATTTCGTCACCAAGCTCCATTCCGAAGGCAACAACTGGCGGTTGGACGCACTCAGCCCTGAGCAGCGCCGGCGATGCGAATCCCTGGCGAGGACCAGCGGAGCCGAGCAGGTAACGCAATTGCCAGGCGATGCCTGGCCCTTGATCCAGGAACTCGCCAAGGACGGACGAGCCACCGCCGCTGATCTCGCCCGGGCTACGGGGCGGAACACGGCCACCGTCCGACGCCAGCTGAGCAAGATCATCGGATCGGGCGCTCTATCGTTCCGATGCGAACTCGCCCAAGGCAGATCTCGCTGGCCCGTCACGTGCACGTTCCTGGCGCGGATCCCGCCGGCGGATCTCGATCGCACCATCGCGGCCTTGAAGACGCTTCCTGAAATGCGGGTCTGTGTTTCAACCACAGGATCGACCAACATGCTTTTCAGTGTGTGGATGTCGTCCATTGAAGACCTGCACCAAGTGGAGAGGCGCTTCGGAACTCACCTTCCGTGGCTGGAAATCATCGACTCTGCCGTCACGCTCCGGAACCCGAAACGCATGGGATGGATCCTCAACTCCGACGGCTCCTCGACCGGACAGGTCATCGTCCCCGCCGCCCTGCGCCCAACCAGAATTGAGTCCGCCATGGACTCAGGCTTGAAGCGGTAACGCTCAAGGCCTACTCTTCCCGCCCACTTCGCACCTACTCCGCCGTGCTCCGGGGCGCATGAGCAGCCAAACCGTGGTCGCGGAACGTGTGGTCGGGATTCTGCAAGTCTGGGCAGGCGAATCAGTGACAACCAGTCTCATGGTTGCTGACAACTTGAAGGCGGCCCGGGCGGAACCGGGTGAGCGGGGCCGGCTTACTCCGCTAGTCAATGGAACGGCGGACAACCGGCAGCGCCCTGGAGGCGATTACTTCCTTCATCACGATGGTGGAGTTGAGACTTTGGACGCCGGGCAGACGGCTTAGCACCTTGTCATAGAGCTTTTGGTAAGCCTCACGGTCCGCCGCGACGATGCGGATCATGTAATCCGGCTCACCAAACAGTCGTTGGGCCTCAACGATTTCTGGGACGTCGGTGATCGCGGCATCAAACTCATCCAGGACGTCGGGACGGGTAAGCGTTGCAAAAGCGACCACTTCGAAGCCGAAACCGGCCGATGCTGCGTCCACGATTGCACGATAGCTCCGAATGGTTCCCCGGGCCTCGAGATCCCGCACGCGGCGCTGGCAGCTCGACAGGCTTAACTGCACACGCCCCGCCAACTCGGTGAACGATATTCGCCCCTCAATTTGAAGTAACGCAAGAATCTCCCGATCTATCCGGTCCATGCCTCAAAATCTAGCATCTTGAAGGGTTTTGGCCGGAGAACTTGCAAACACGTTGCAGGACTTTCGGCTTAGTGTGAACCACATCGCAAAAACACCACTAAGGAACACTTCGTGAGTACCATGCCTGACACCGTATTGATCCCCTCCCTGGACGCCGCACCGACTTCGATTTTCGATGAAGTAGTTGAGCGGCGCACCTCCAACTCGATGAAATGGGCGTATAAGGAAGCCCTTCTTTCTGCTGACGAGGCCGCGGCAGATCCGCTGCCCATGTGGGTTGCAGACACTGACTTCAAGGCCCCACGGGTCGTGCTGGATGCCTTGCATGAGGCTGTCGAGCACGGAGTGTTCGGCTACCCGGGCGGGGCCACCGACAGTTACCTCGACGCCGTCGCGGGCTGGCAGGTCAAGCGCTTCGGTTGGGAGGTCGACAAGAAGTGGATCCTTCAGACTTCGGGCATCATCACGACCCTCAAGACGGCGGTGCAGGCCTTCTCCGCGCCGGGCGACTCCGTGCTCATCCAGCCTCCGGTCTACGCGCACTTTCACAACGACATGCTCATGAACGGCCGGCATCTTGCCTACGCACCGCTGACCCGGGCCGGAGACAGGTATGAGTTGGATGCGGCAGTATTTGAGGCCGCGATTCGTCCCGACACCAAGATCTTCATCCTCAGCAACCCCCACAATCCGACCGGCAACGTGTGGACCGAAGACGAGCTGCGCACGATGGGCGAAATCTGTGCGCGGCATGGCGTGATCGTCATCGCTGATGAAATCCACCAGGACCTCATCATGAACCCAGCAAAGCGGCACATCCCCTTCGCGTCCCTCAGCGAGGAGTTCGCGCAGAACAGCATCACCTGCACCGCGCCGAGCAAGACGTTCAATCTTCCAGGATTGCAGAGCGCCAACGTCTTTGTCCCCAACAAGCGGATGCGGGAAGAACTCGCCCGCCAGTATGACCGCAACGTCTTCCCCCTGGTCAACGTCCTTGGCATGGTTGCCGCCGAGGCGGCCTACGCCCACGGTGAGGGCTGGGTGGATGACATGGTCAGCTACGTGCGCGGCAATCACGAACACTTCGCCGCGTCCATCAACAGCACGCTGCCGCAACTCACTGTTCTGCCGGCCGACTCCCTCTACCTGGCCTGGATGGACTGTCGGGGCCTTGGCCTGAACGCGGAGGAACTGGACAAGTTCATGCTCACCAAGGCCCGCCTCTGGCTGGACAAGGGGCAGAAATTCGGAGTCGAAGGACAGGGCTACATGCGGGTCAACCTCGGTTGCCCGCGCAGCACCGTCGACGAAGCCATTAACCGGCTCACCGCAGCCGTCACCAGCAACTGAAAGAAGAGAATCAATGACCATCACCGCTGAAGACCGCCTGTCCGAACTCGGCGTCGTCCTCCCCGCCCCTGCGCGGTCGGTAGCCAACTACCAGCCCTACGTCCGGACCGGGAACCTGCTGTTCACGTCTGGCCAGCTGCCGATGCGCGACGGTGCCTTCACCTCAACAGGCAAGCTCGGAGAGGACCTCGATATCTCCGCGGGTCAGGAAGCCGCCCGCTGGTGCGCTGCCAACATCCTCGCCCAGGCCAAGGACGCCTTGGGCGACTTGGCGAAGATCAAGCGTCTGGTCAAGATCACGGTCTTTGTCGCCAGCACCCCGGCCTTCTCCGACCAGCACCAAGTCGCCAACGGGGCTTCTGATTTCCTGGTCGAGGCTCTTGGCGAGGCAGGGAACCACGCCCGGTCCGCCGTCGGCGTTCCCTCGTTGCCGATGGATGTCCCAGTCGAAATCGAAGCAGTCATCGAAGTTCGCTGATTCACCTGCGGGACCTTCCCGCCCACGCCCCTTCATTAATTACACACTGGCGACCCCACACCACTGACGACCCGAACGAATGCCAGACATCATCTGATCCCCCAAGCCCCTTCAAGGAAGAAGTGCGCTATGAAATCACCCCAACGCGTTCAGGCATATGAAAAAGAGAACCTGAAACGGGATCTAAAGAGCAGGCACCTGCAAATGATCGCCATCGGCGGAGCTATCGGAACCGGATTGTTCTACGGTTCCGGCTGGGCCATTCAGACCGCCGGACCAGCCATTATCCTCACCTACATTGTCGCTGCAGCTGCCATCTACTTCGTGATGCGCGCACAGGGTGAAATGTCCGTGGAGGAACCCGTTTCAGGCGGCTACATCTCCTATTCAAGCCGTTACATCCACCCCTTCATGGGATTCCTCAACGGATGGAACGCCTTCATCTTCCTCCTCGCCACGAGCGCGGCCGAACTGAACGCGCTGGGCAAATACGTCCAGTACTGGGTCCCTGATATGCCGATCTGGGTCACCGCGGCCGTCGCGGTGCTGGTTATGTTCGTCATCAACGTCGTCGGCGTGAAGTTCTATGGTGAGGCCGAATTCTGGTTCGCCATCATCAAGGTGGTCGCCATCGTCACGCTAATTATCTTCGGTGTCGCCATGATCTTCTTTGGGCTCGGCAACGGAGGCCAGCCACTCGGCCTGGGCAACCTCACGGAGCATGGAGGCTTCTTCCCTAACGGCATCAGCGGCTCGATCCTGTCCATCGTGATGGTCGCGTTCGCATTCGGTGGCATCGAAAACCTCGGTCTGGCCGCCGGCGAAGCCAAGGACGTTGAAAAGACCATGCCCAAGGCCGTGAACGCCACCTTCTGGCGTCTGATGATCTTCTACGTCGGAGCCATCACCATTCTGGTCACGATCTTCCCGTGGACGTCCCTGACTGGAAAGGGCAGCCCTTTCGTCGAAGTCTTCACCAGGATCGGCATCCCTGCCGCTGCGACGATTATGAATCTCGTCGTGATGACCGCAGTGCTGTCCGCCGTCAACTCCAGCATCTTCACCAACAGCAGAACCTTCTACAACCTCTCCCTCCAGGGCAAGGCCCCGGCGTTCCTGGGCAAGGTCAACAACAAGCAAGTCCCCTCCCGTGCCGTCATCGCCGTCTTCGTCATCATGCTCGCGGGTGTGGGTTTGAACCTGGCTATGCCGGATCAGGTCTTTGAAATCTTCTCCTCCGTGACCACCTTCGGACTCATCTGCGCCTGGGGCTCGATCGCGCTCAGCCACCTTCGATTCCGGAAGCTGCGCATCCAGAACGGACAGGCCGACGCCATCAAGTACAAGTCGCCCTTCTACCCCTATGCCGACTACATCGCGCTCGTATTCGTAGCCGTGATCCTGGTCTGCATCGCCATCCTGCCGGATATGCAAGTCTCCCTGATGGTCTCCGCGGTCTGGGTCGTGGTAGTAGCCCTCGCCTACAGGGTCTACCGCAAGCGGCAGTCGCCTGCGCAAGTTGAAACCCGCGCTGAGGATTCCGTACCCGTCCCGGACCACATGGGGAGCTGAACCCGACCGTGCCCGTCAATTTTTACCCCTCCAACAGAAACCACCGAGAGAAAGAAGTCGCAATGACGTATCACGACCACAATGACCGCCAATTCTTCCGGAACCTTCGCAAGGGCGCTCCGGCCGCCGTCGACGCTTTCCAGGCGCTAGACAAGGCGGTCTTCGAAAACCCGGACAACGTAATCCCGCTCAAGTACACCGAACTCATCGCCGTTGCCGTCGCGTTGACCACTCAGTGTCCCTACTGCATTGAGGCACATTCAAAAGGGGCCCGCGAGGCCGGGGCCACTGAACAGGAACTTGCCGAGACGATCATGACAGCCACAGCGCTCAGGGCAGGCGGTGGGCTCACCCATGGCTGGCAGGCCCTGAAGTTCTTCCAAGGTGAAGACGCCGCTTCCAGCCCAAGCGTCCCAGCGGCATCCCTGTCCTGAGAAACCTCACGCTATAGCCCGTGTCCCGGAAATATCCGGGGCACGGGCTTCAGCCCGTTTACCATCGATAAATCCCAGTAGAGAGAACGCCCGAATGACCGCCTTCCCCCTGATCTCTGCACCGAATCCGTTGCCGCACCATAACAGGGCTGCAGTCCTCGAGGATCCCGGATTCGGGAACCACTTCACCGATTACATGGCCACTGCTTCCTGGTCCGTTCAGGACGGTTGGCACGACCAGAAAGTCGGCCCTCTTGAGGCTTTCAGCCTTCATCCCGCGACGTCAGTTCTGCACTATGCCCAAGAAATTTTTGAAGGGCTGAAGGCTTACCGCCACGCTGACGGCTCGGTCTGGCTATTCCGACCCGAAGCCAACGCCGCACGTTTCGCACGCTCTGCCGCGCGGCTTTCGTTGCCCGTCCTCGATGAAGGACTGTTCCTGGACGCGGTCACGGAACTCGTCCGCGCCGACCATGCCTGGGTCCCCCAGCACGGGAAGGAGCACAGCCTCTATATCCGGCCGTTCATGTTTGCGTCAGAACCTTTCCTCGGGGTCCGCGCCGCCGCCAAAGCGAAGTTCTGCGTCATCGCCTCCCCCGCCGGCCCCTACTTCCCTGACGGACCCACGGGTATCTCCTTGTGGGCCAGCCGAACCCAGACACGCGCAGCCGAAGGCGGAACTGGAGCCGCGAAATGCGGCGGCAACTACGCCACCGGACTGGCCGCCCAAGCCGAAGCCCGCGCCCACGGATGCGACCAGGTCCTCTACCTCGACGCCGTCGAGCACGAGTGGCTCGAAGAGTCCGGAACGATGAACCTGTTCCTGATCACAGCCGGCCGTGAACTCATTACCCCCGGCCTCGGGACCATTCTGGAGGGCGTAACCAGGGACAGCATCCTCGCTCTTGCCGAAGAACACGGACTGACTCCGGTGGAACGCCGCATCGGACTGCGTGAAGTGCTGACGCGCTGCCCAGAAGGCAGCATCACTGAGATCTTCGCCAGCGGCACCGCGGCAGCCATCACCCCGATCGTATCGATCCAGGGCGAAGACCTGGACGTCACCGTAGGGTCCGGTGCACCGGGCCCGAACACTCTGGCCATTCGTGAACATCTCCTCGGACTCCAGTACGGCCACCGGCCCGATTCGCGGGGCTGGCTCCGGCGCGTGCTCTGACGTCATTACAGGGCGCTGAACTCGTCGAAGTCAGCAGGCCGACGCTAGCTGGAATGCCTCCCGGCACCCACTGCCAGGAGGCATTCCTCGGGTGAGGCCCGTCTTCACGGGGCCTTCGTTCCCCGCCGCCTGGCAAGCGGAGGATTTGACCAAATACCACATGTATTCTTGTTGCACGACACCGATGAAGGAGCGACATGGAGGCGACTAGCGCGGCGGAACGCGCCTACCAGGCGATCCGCGACAGAATTCTCGAGGGGGTCCACCAACCCGGCGACATGCTGGGAGAGGCATCCGTCGCCATGACCCTAGGGGTGAGCCGCACGCCGGTGCGGATTGCCCTCGCCCGCCTCAAGGACGAGGGGTGGGTCGCGATCTACCCAAAGCGCGGGGCACTCGTACAGGGGCTCTCGGGCAGGCAAACCGCCGAGCACGCCGACGCGCGCCTAGTCCTAGAGGCCACGGCAGTCGGGCGGGTTGACCCGCAGCGGCGCGAGGAGTTCGCCGATCAGCTGGACGCATCCATCGCCGAGCAGCTGACCGCATTCCAGTCCCGCGACGTACGCCGCTTCATCGACCTCACCCTGGCGTTTCACCGCGGATTCGTGGAAGCCGGTGGGAGCGAGGTGTTCCTGGAACTCTATGACCGTCTCGCAGACCGGCACCGCTATCTGTTGTTCTCCGTCGGCGACAGGCTGCTCATGCGGTGCGAAGAGATAATCAAGGAGCACCGCACCCTCACGGCTCAGCTGCGAAGCGGCGACGTTGAAGCATTCGCCACCACACTCAGAGGCCACATCGCCGAAACGGCGGAGACGGCAGGGCCCACGCTTGCCCTCGGCGGCCTCCTCGCAGCCACACCAGACACACGCGACTAACTGCAGGACTCCTGACCACGTAGCTTTATTTACGGTCATCTAGGATCCTAGTTGGACTCTAGATGTATGCTAGTGGAGGCAGCGCGCGGGCTGATCCCCATGCCACGCACGCAGAACGACGACAGAATTACGGAACCGCAGAAAAAGATGACCAAGACCCAAACCACTTCCCCACTTATGAGCCAGAGAGCCTCCATACAGGACCTGGAGACCGTCCAGCGGCGAACGATGATCGTGCTTTCCGTCATGCAGGTCGTCGGCACCGTCGGCGTCGGCATCGCGCCCTCCATCGGCGTGCTCCTGGCAGGCCAAGTCACGGACAACGAAGCATGGGCGGGACTGGCGCGGACTTCGAGCACACTCGGTGCGGCATTGCTGGGCCTTCCGCTGGGCAACTTTGCGGCACGGCGGGGCCGGAGAGTTGCGCTGGCGAGTGGGTGGTGGGTGGCAGCGGCCGGCGCTGGCCTGCTGGTCGCCGCAGCCCAGTGGAGCCTCGTCGTTCCCCTGTTCGTTGGCCTGTTGCTCATCGGCGCGGGCTCCGCGGTCAGCCTGCAGGCCAGGTTCGCCGCAACAGATATTGCCAGTCCCCGCCACCGGGCCCGATCGCTGGCGCTCATCGTTTGGGTGGGCACCATCGGCAGTGTGCTCGGCCCCAACCTTGGTGTGCCTGGTGAAGCGATCGGCCGCGCAACTGGCCTGACAGTGTTTGCGGCCGCGTTCCTGATCGCAGCCGGATGCCTCGCCCTGGCCGGGGCTCTCGTCTTCGGCCTGCTCCGGCCCGACCCCCTGCTCCTTGCCCAGTCCCGTTCACTGGACGAGCCCGGCCCCCAGGGCAGCCGCGTGTCGGCCCCAACGGCAGGTCCTGGACGGTCGCGCGCCATGCTGGCCGAGCTCGGACGGAACCCGGCGGCTCGGTTGGCCGTCGTTGCGATTCTCACGTCGCAGCTCGTGATGGTGGCGATCATGACGATGACACCGGTGCACGTAGCGCACGAAGGTGGATCGGTCACCTTCATCGGCCTCACGATCAGCCTGCACATCGTCGGGATGTATGGGTTCTCCCCTGTTGTTGGCATCGCGGCGGACCGGATCGGCCACCACGTGACCATCGCGATCGGCCTCGCCCTGTTTGCTGGATCCCTCGCCATCGGCATCCTCCAGCCGAACGACATGGGATGGATGATGGCGTCCCTGATCCTGCTCGGTCTCGGCTGGTCATTCGTCAGCGTCGGAGGCTCTGCCCTGTTCAGCGTGGCGGAATCCGGCGAGACCAGGGCCGCCTCCCAAGGAGGCCTCGATGCGCTCTCCAACCTTTTCGGAGCTGCGGCCGCCTTCGCAGCCGGCCCGATCCTCATGTTCACCAGTTTCTCGGCCTTGGCGGTCATCGCCCTCATCGCACTCGTTCCCTTGACCGTGCTCACGGCCATCACTCCGAAAGGCAACCTCTCATGACCACTCACGACCTCACCTTCCAAGACTTCGAGCGAACAATCTCCGCCGACGGGATCGTGCTGATCGACTTTTGGGCCGCGTGGTGTGGTCCGTGCCGGGCGTTCGCGCCGGTGTTCGAACAAGCCTCCAAACGCAACCCCGATATCGTCTTCGCCAAGGTCGACACCGAGGCTGAGCAGGAGCTCTCGGCCATGGCACAGATCACCTCGATCCCCACGCTCATGATCTTCCGCGGCGGCGTATGCCTCTACTCCCAAGCAGGCGCACTCCCAGCTGCTGCACTGGACTCATTGATCGAGCAGGTGCGCGCCCTCGATATGGGCTCTGTCTGGGCACAGATCGCTGCCTCGCGCGGTAAGGCACAAAGCGGTCCCGTAGAGTAGGCGCACCCATGATTCGAAACCATCATGGGTGGCGGGCGGATCCAAGGACAGCGGATCGCCACCGCGCCTGGAACGATAACATTTGGCTATGGCTGAACGATTGAGCACGGAAGGCCTGCGATACGCGCGGGCAGTAGCGGAAACGGGCTCCTTCAGCGCCGCAGCGAGGTCCTACGGAGTCACCCAGCCGGCATTGTCTAACGGGATCGCGAAGTTGGAGGCATCGCTGGGCGAGAAGCTGTTCGAGAGGTCTCCCCGTGGCGTGGCACTCACTGCGTTCGGCGACGCGTTGCTTCCTAGAATCGAGAAGGCCCTCAGGTCGCTCGACGACGTCCATGCCGAGGCCGCGAGGTGGAACGCGCCGTCACCGGAGACGATCCGCGTGGGCGTTTCTCCGCTGATCGACCCGAAGCTCGTGGCCAGCGCCTACCGGGCGGTCTGCGACCAGCCGGAGCAGGACGTGCGTATGCAGCTCGTGTTGCGGGAGGCGAACATGGGCGAACTGCGCGCCGCGCTAGTGGACGGAGAACTTGACATCATCGTCGTTCCCTCTGTGGAGCCGATGCCGCGTTACGAGCACCGGGTCATCGATTCCGAGCCATTGGTCCTGGTCGAACGCCGAGCAGGGTCCGGGCCGGCCCGGCTGGAGGACTTTGCGGGGAAACAGCTGATCCTGTTGCCCGACACGTGCGGGCTCACGGCCTTCACCCGCAGCTTGATCCGGGAGCACGAACTCGCGGTCACTGCCTACCCGGGAGAAGCCGCCACCTATCGGGTCCTCGAGGAATGGTCGCAACTCGGGCTCGGCTCCGCCATGCTCCCGAAGTCGAAGCTCGCTGCTCCCGACGCAACGCACCGTGAAGTCCTCGACACCGATGGCACTGTTCTGGAGATCTTCTACGAGGCGATCTGGGACCCCAGCTCCCCCATCGCCGGCGAACTAACCGACCTCGCAGGCCGGCTGGTCCAGCCCAGGAGCTGAACTGCCTCTCGGACACAACGGGCATAAACGATTGTTATGGCTGTATTCGCGGTAGTCCTCTACTGAGGACGGGGCAGCTATTCGTAACGTTGAGGGCGCAGCCGCATCGGCTGGGAATCCTGCACGAACAATGGAGCATGAATCATGGCTTACCTGGAGATCACCCTGAAGATCGACGACGCCGACCGCGCAGCAGCGGCCGCCGTCTACGAGAAGTTCAAACAGCCGTTCCTCGCCACCATCGGGGGCGCGCAGAGCAAGGAACTCCTCGTACGCGAGGACGACGTGCAAGTCCTGCACGGATTCGGTTCAACCGACTGCGCTCAGAAGTACTTGGCCAGCGAGCTGTTCAACCAGGACGTCGTCGTGGCGCTTGCGCCTCTGCTGAAGGCCGTCCCCGAAGTCCGGATCTACGAGACCGTCTGACGTTTGGACATCGATCAGTACTGCACTCGCTGACCCAGCACTCGGGCATGGAGCTCGCACCCACACCAGATCCGTGTAAACGCGATTGCACCTGCCGTGGTTTGGACTCCGATCTACGAGGACTCCATTCCGAAGGACGAGGTCGAGGACGCCATCGGTGCATTTGATTCCTTCCATCCCCTTGGCCGGGTCGGAACCTCGGAGGAAATCGCTGAGATCGCGGCCTTCCTGTTGTCGGACCAGACCGGATGGGTGACCGGCCCGGTCTGGGACGCCGAGGGCGGAGTCATGGCTGGAAGGAACTGATCCTGCGAGAGACGGGGTGGGATGCCTCTGCATCCCACCCCGTCCATGCCGATTGCTGGGTAACGCCGCCAAATGCCTATTGACATCAGATGAAAGGACACCTTGTGTCGAATAGCCACCATCCCTCACCATCTCGCGCTTGTATGCAGGTCACGAGGCCCGGCGAGCCGTTACGGCTGGTCCATGTGATTGCACCTGCGACACCATTTGGTCACGTACGCATCGACGTCGCGGCCTCTGGCATCTGCTACGCGGACCTCAGCACCGCCCGAGCAAGTGGCAAGAACACAGTCTTTCCAGTGACGCCGGGGCATGAAGTTGCCGGGACGATCGCCGAGATCGGCGAAGGTGTCACTGGCCGGGCACTCGGAGACCGTGTGGCCGTGGGATGGTTTGGCGGCAGTTGCGGCCAATGTGCATATTGCCGTCGCGGCGACCTCGTCCACTGCCCGGAACGGAAGATCCCCGGACTGTCCTACCCGGGCGGATGGGCCCAGAGCATCACCGTCCCCGCAGACGCCGTCGCCGCGATCCCCGACGGCATGACGTTTGGCGATGCCGCACCCATGGGGTGCGCCGGGGTCACGACGTTCAATGCGGTCCGCGAAGCCTCCGTCCCGGCCGGTGGAACGGTTGCTGTCTTCGGCATCGGCGGCCTCGGACATTTGGCCGTACAGTTCGCCGCGAAGATGGGCTACCGAGTCGTCGCTATCGCCCGAGGCCAGGATCGGGCTGAGCTCGCGCACCGACTTGGCGCGCACCACTACATCGACAGCACTGCCGAAGACCCCGCAACGGTCCTCGCATCCTTCGGCGGGGCGAACCTCATCCTCTGCACCGCACCCACCACCGCACCCGTGAAAGGGCTGCTGCCGGGGCTCGCCGTCCGGGGCCGCCTCACCCTCATTGGTGTGGACACAGGCAGCATCTCCGTCCCCGTCGGACAGCTGGTCATGAACGGGCAGCTCGTCACCGGACACCTCACCGGCAGCGCCCTCGACACCGAAGAAGCCATGCGCTTCGCCCAGCTCAACGGCGTAAAACCCATGGTCGAGCAGATGCCACTGGCCCAGGCAAACGAGGCACTCACACGTCTGGCCGCGGGCGAGGCCCGCTTCCGGATCATCCTTGACCCGATGGATGCCTCATGACTGATGCAGGAAAGTGGTACGACGTCGTCGTCATCGGGGCCGGGCTCGCCGGGCTCGTCGCTACGCACAAGATCCTAGGAGCAGGCCGGACGGTGCTGTGCGTCGAGGCCCGCGATCGCGTCGGCGGACGGACACTCAGCATCGAGACCGACACAGGAACCATCGACCTGGGCGCTAGCTGGTACTGGAGCAACGAACCACGGATCCACTCACTTCTCCAACGTCTCGGCCTCGGAAGCTTCCCCCAGTCCCTGGCCGGAGACGCACTCTTCGACACCGGCCAGGAAGGTGCCCAGCGTCTGAACGGCAATCCCATTGACTCTCCCTCCCTCCGCTTCGCCCGGGGTGCACAGTCGCTCCCGCTTGAACTGGCCTCCCTTCTCCCGGAAGGATCCCTCGCGCTCAATGAGCCCGTCGAGGCGATTACCGTCAATGAGGACAGCGCACAAGTCGTCACGCGCACCCGCAGGCTGAAGGCCGGGCGGGTCGTCCTGGCCGTTCCACCCGCGCTGGCAGCCGCGTCTATCCAGTTCACCCCGGCACTGCCGGACGACGTGAGGGCTCTCGCCGAGAGCACCCCGGTGTGGATGGGCGGCATGGTCAAAGCGGTCGCGGTCTACCGCACCCCGTTCTGGCGTCGCCACGGCCTCTCCGGATCCGCAATCAGCCATGCAGGCCCATTCCGCGAGTTCCACGACCATAGCGGCCCGGACGGCAGTCCCGCAGCGATCTTCGGATTCGCCCCTAGTTCCGGACTTGTCCAAGGTGAGAACAGCGTTATAGCGGACGCGTTCCGTGACCAGCTCGTCAGGATGTTCGGTGTGGACGCCAGCGACCCCGCTAAAATCCACGTGACGGATTGGAGCGCAGAACCCTACACCCAGCCGTCCCGCCAATTGGGCGCAAACACGAGCAGCTACGGTCACCGGCTCTTCCGCCGGCCGATTTACGGGCGCATTCATTGGGCTTCAACCGAAACTGCACCCTCATACGCCGGCCATCTCGAGGGCGCAGCGACCGCCGGAATCCTAGCCGCCCAGGCGACCGCCGAAAATGAGGATGCTCTCCGCGGCAATCCTGCTCCGTTGGTCCGCCCCTAGGTGCTTCGATGTGGAAATCCGGCAGCTCTACGGAGATCCGAACCAGGGCTCTGGAGCGCGATCCTGCTCGTTTCCGAGGCTTCCATCACCTGCATAGTAAGGACATACACCCGGGGGGCGACGAAGAGCAGGTGATGCCCTCCCGCGCCTTCCGGTGGGTAGCAAATGGTGCTCTGACCTGCGGCTTCGCCTCAGAAACCAGGAGATCTCCAGCTCTTCAATTGCTCCTGACACCGCGGTCGGGCGGGTGCGTCACGTTCAGCCACTACCTGGTCGCGTAAAACGCGACAGCGGATGACGCCGCGACATTCAGCGAATCCACGCCGTTCATCATCGGAATCGTCACGCGCGCGTCGAGCACCCGATCGGTCTCTGGTCTCAGCCCTTCACCCTCGGTGCCGAAGACCAGCGCCAAGTTCTGATGGTCCTGCGCGACCAGCTCATCGAGTGTGATGGATCCTTCACCGAGCGACATGCCGGCCACGAAGTAGCCTGCTTCCTTGAGGACCTCAAGGTCCCCAGGCCACGACTCGATCCGAGTCCACGGCACCTGGAACACCGTGCCCATCGACACCCTGATAGAGCGTCGGTAGAGGGGGTCGGCGCACTGGGGTGAGACCAGGACGGCGTCAACACCGATGGCTGCGGCGCTGCGGAAAATCGCACCTACGTTTGTATGGTCGGTAAGGTTCTCCAGGACCGCGATCCTTGATCGTCCCGGCAAATGAGCTCGATCAGACTCTTGTATTTTGCGACCACTGACATTCGTGTGGTCCACGATGTCTTCGAGCACGGCTACCCGCCGGGCACCCCCCAGCAGCTGCGTGAGCGGCACGGGTGCCGGACGGTGCATGGCTGCCATCGCTCCGCGGTGCAGGTGGAATCCCGTGATTTCTTCCAGGAGCTTGGCTTTGCCGATGAACACCGGAACGTCTGGATAGGCCTGGAAAACGTCGTCGAGGTCTTCCAGCCATTTCTCCGCCAGGAAGAACGAGCGTGGCTGATGACCCGCTGCCAGTGCGCGGCGAAGGACCCTGGAGGATTCGGCAATGTACATGCCTTCTTCCGGTTCGCGGAGCTTGCGGAGATGCACATCGGTCAGCGTGGTGTAGTCGGTCACGCGGGGATCATCGGCGGACTCGAGATAGTGGAACGTCACCGGGTGATTATTTCAGCAGATTGGCGATCATGAAGCCGAGGGCGACGATGCCCAGGGTAAAGATGACAGCCCTCAAGACGCGCGGCGAAAGCTTGCGGCCAACCTTGGATCCAACCAGGCCGCCAATGGTTGAACTCACGCCAATAAGCAGGACCACGAGCCAGTTGATTCGATCGAAGGCGAAGATCAGGTAGGACACAGCAGCCACCATGTTGACGCCGAGCACCAGGATGTTCTTCATTGCGTTGGCGTTCTGCATGGTCCCGGTGAGGAACACGCCCAGTATTCCTACGAGCAGAATCCCTTGGGCTGCTACGAAGTAGCCGCCATAAACGCCGGCGAGGTAAACCAGGACCACCAGGAGGATGCCGTGGCTCCGGTCCCTGAGGGCATGCTCCGGGTTCTCTTCACGGTTTCGCACGGAGGCCTGGAGGCGAGGCTGGAACATCACCATCAGCAGCGCCAGTACCAGCAGGAAGGGGGCGACGTAGTGGAACACCTTGTCCGGCAGGTGCAGCAGCAACCATGCGCCGGTGATACCGCCCAGGAGGGAAGCTGGCAGCAGCTTCAACAATTGCCTGCCGCGGCCCGCAAGTTCCCGGCGATATCCCCATGCTCCGGCCGCAGTGCCGGCCACCAGGCCCATGGCGTTGCTCATGGAGGCAACCACCGGAGTCACACCCAGCGCGATGAGCACAGGAAAGGTCACGAGGGTGCCGGAGCCGACCACCGCATTGATGGTGCCGGCCCACAAGCCCGCAAAAAAGACCAGAACGCTGCTAAGAATCTCCACAGTCGACCAGAGGTCCGCCTAGCGGCGGGCGGTTGCGGTGTAGCGGCCGGCGTTTTCCGTGACGTCCAGGGCAAGACCGAAGGTGTTACTCAGGTGTTCGTCCGTGAGGACGTCCTTAATCACACCGGCGGCCACCACCCCGCCTTCGCGTAGCAGCATGGCGTGGGTAAAGCCCGGGGGAACTTCTTCAAGGTGGTGGGTGACCAGGACCATCGCAGGAGCTGCCTCGTCCTTGGCCAGCTCACCTAGTTTGTGGACGAGTTCCTCGCGGCCCCCGAGGTCCAGGCCAGCGGCCGGTTCATCCAGCAACAAGAGTTCGGGGTCGGTCATGAGTGCGCGCGCAATCTGCACCCGTTTCCGTTCGCCTTCGGACAGCGTGGCAAACGTACGGTTGAGCAGCGGGCCCATCCCCCAGTCGTTCAGGAGGCCGAAAGCACGTCGCTCGTCATCGCGTTCGTATCCCTCGCGCCAGCGGCCCGTAACGCCGTAAGCTGCGGTAACTACGACATTGAGGACGTTCTCGTGTTCCGGAATCTGGGTAGCGAGTGCTGCCGAGGAGAGGCCAATGCGCGGCCGCAGTTCAAAGACGTCGACGCGGCCCAGGGTTTCGTCCAAAATTCCAGCCGTCCCGCTGGATGGATGCAGGCGCGCTGCAGCAATCTGGAGAAGTGTGGTTTTGCCGGCACCGTTGGGGCCAAGAATGACCCAGCGTTCGCCTTCGTTGACCTGCCAGTCAACCTTGTCCAGCAGGGTCTTTTTGCCTCGGACAACGCTGACGGAAGCCAATTCCAGAACATCACTCATAGCAGTAGACACTAGGACAAAAATACAGATGACTGATAACTGGCCATATGTGCCCGCTGCTGCGGAGAAACGAATTCGGGTGAACGTAGCATGCTCAGTAGGATTGAGGCCATGACTTCGAACTTGGCTGCGGTCAGCTATGGCGTGAATTTGTCCCCCGAATCGCTTGATAACGTGCGCAAAGTGCTGGCTGATGCCGGTGCCGCAGTGTCATCGGAATCACAGTCCGGGGACGACCGCTTTGGTGTTCACACGGCTGGTCTCGCCGTTGAAGCAGTCACGCCCGAAGCCCTGGCGGCGGTTCGACGGCGGGTGGCTGAGGCCGCGGATGCCGGAGTAGATACTGCGATCGTTCCGGAGGCCCTTCGACAGGCTCCAAGGAAGCTGCTCATCATGGATGTGGATTCCACGCTGATCCAACAGGAAGTCATTGAGTTGCTTGCCGCTTATGCAGGCAAGCGCGACGAAGTTGCAGCTGTTACCGAAGCAGCCATGCGTGGGGAACTGGATTTCACACAGAGCCTCTACGCCCGCGTTGAGGTCCTCGCAGGGCTCCCGGCCGCCGTCGTCGATTCTGTACGGGCTGAAGTGCGACTCAGCCTTGGCGCAGCAGAACTGGTGGCCGCATTCAAGGAAGCTGGCCACGTGGTGGCTGTAGTTTCCGGTGGCTTTAACCAGATCCTTGGGCCCATTGCTGAAGAACTCGGCCTGGATTACTGGATCGCCAACGAGCTGGAAATCGTCGATGGCGCTTTGACAGGCAGGGTGCTGGGCGACGTCATTGACCGAGCAGCGAAAGAGAAGTACCTGCGTAAATGGGCAGCTGCCGAGGGGATCGATCTTCAGCACACCATCGCGGTGGGCGACGGCGCCAACGACCTCGACATGCTGGGAGCGGCCGGAATTGGCGTTGCCTTTAACGCCAAACCGGCCGTCCGTGCAGTGGCAGACGCCGTCGTCAACATGCCGTACCTTGATGCCGTGCGGCACATCGCCAACGTCTGAACCCCAGGTGTCTAGCTGTTGTTACCTGCCCTGCGGTTACGGACGAACAGCAGGCCCGCACCAATGACCAGGAGAGCGCCGGCTGCGTAAAGCAGGGCCGATCCTACCCCACCGGTCAGCGGCAGCTCGAACCCGGCGTTGGAAGGCATGTTCTTCACGCTCAGGTCAATGCCGACGGCTGTGGTCGAGGAGTTGATCAGGAAAGACAAGGGTTCGGCAAGCAGTTCGTAGCCTGCCGGTGCTGCGGTCTCCACCAGATAGTAGGTGCGGTAGTCGGTGTCCCCAGGGGCAACGGCTGCACCGTTGGCCCAATCCGAGTAGCGCAGGCCTGAAATGGTCAAGGTTCCATCGTCGGCAACGGTGAAGACACTTTGGCCGTCAATATCCACGGGGTTGATGCCTGCCTTGGCATCAGCCTCATTGGTGTAGACGGAGAAAGAAGCGCCGGCCAGGCCGGCTGCATTCTCGTCCACCTTCTGCAACGTCATGCCGCCCCATTTGGTAACGACAGGCGGCGTTACTACCGGCCCTCCGGGTTGACCGGGGGTGATGTTGAAGCTCGCAGCATTCGGGTAGGCAAGTGCGACGTTTTCAATCTCGCCTATGGTGTTGACCTTGGTGCTCACAACGATCTGCACACGGGTTCCGCTGCTGGAGGCCAGGAAGGCGCGGCCGGCGTCGGTGAAGACCACCGAGACGGTGTTGGTTGTGGCATCGAAGCCCACAACGTACTCGGTACCTTCAATAAGTTCAGTACCGTCTTCCAGCATGACGGTGGCACCGACGTAGGTCAGTTTGGTGTCGAGCTGATCCACAACCTTGTAACCGTCGATCACGGCCTCGTTCGGGATATCAGCGGTGATCGTCCAATCGATCTGGTCGCCGAGCTTGACGTCGGGAGCATCAGTGACGATCTTCTCCGCACCGGAAACAGAGTTCTTCGGGTACACGTCGACGTCGTAGATCCAGTTGTCCTGGTTATCCGGATCGGTTATCGGCACCGAGACAAGAAACGGAGCCGAAGGGGTGACACCGGCAGGATAGCTGGTCTCGGTCACCAGATACAGGCCTGTGGGCAGGTTGGCGAAGATGGCAGTACCGTCGGCAGCGGTGACCTGGGCCTGGCTGGCACCCAGGCTGTATCCAGCGGCAGTAATGGAACCGGACGGGTCAGACGACGCAAACACATAGCTAAGGTTGTGTGCCGCGTCCCAGCCGGCATTGGTGGATAGATCAATGGTATTGACCTGCTGGATGGTGAACTCAATACCAGGCAAGGGCGTCAGGTTGGTGGTGTCAGGAACGGCGCGGGAAAAGTTGTTCCCGCCGCCGTTGTTGTGGCCACCGCCGCCGTTGTTCCCGCTGCCACCGCCGCCGATATTGGGCTTCTCGAACTTGTGAACGGTGATGGAACCGGTTTGGTCACTGTTGATCACCGGCGCTGCGGATGCCGGCGCGACGGAGAGGGACACAGCCAGCACCGCCCCCACCAAGGTGGCTGCGGCCGCTCGCCAATGTCGTGAGGCGCGTTGATTGGTCACACTTTTCCCCTTCGATTGATGGTGCCCTGGACACGTGGCCGAGGGCCTCCACCATCCGAGTAGCGCCCGCACAGTCTTCATGACGCGGATTCCACAACCTTTTCAGCGAAACGATTGGCGCTCTCAGGACACTCATCAGATGTGACGCTTGCCAGTTGGCGCACGTCGCCTTGCCCATACCGAAGGAGATGCGTTGCTGGAGCATGAAATCCTTTGCAGATCTGTTGTTTCAGCTGACCCGGACGGGGTGCTGAGGAAGCACTTCACCTTGTGGTGTGCGCGGTTCAAGATCTTTCCAACAGAATCCGGCTTCGCCACCGAAACCGGCCATGTTGTGTACCCGGCTCACGGAGTTATCGAAGCAGATGGAACTGTGTGGTTGTCTACCCTTGCATCCTTTGATCAATCCGGGATCCGTGGGCACGTGGAGAACCACCCGGGTTTCCGGGACATGCTCGCACACGCGTCCAAAACGCCTGACAGGGCTCCTGACGGGATAGCCCTTTTGATTGGGCGTATCCCGTATCAAGTGATCTTCCAAAATACGACCGAGGCCGGAGCGGACCATATTATCAACGTTGCCTTCATTAATCGAAAGTCGCTGTACAGAAACGATTCAGAGGCTTAGGGTCACAATTCGTGACGCCAACTCGGGAATAATTTATGCGATTGTCATTGACTGTTTCGCTTCTTGAGACGGAGCATTCCTGCGGCTTTTTAATGTGTAAAGTTGGGAACTCCAAGACAGAGCCGTGATGCGTTAGGCAGCCCGGGGTCAAGAAAAAGCAGGGGCAGAAAGTGAATCGTTCGCGGCACGCACGAAGATGGTGGAAACGTCAGAAAAAGTATTTATCTACTGAAGTGCTCGCCAATGAGGATGAGTCATTTCGTAATGTGCCGGTGCACCTGGAAGCCCGGGCGGTCTACTTCACACATATCGGTGATGATGAGAAAGAAAAGGAAGAACAAATTATGAGCACGCTTGACGAATCCATAAAGCAGTTGCTGTCTATCGAGGGCGCAACAGGCGCGGCCGTCGTGGACTATTCCAGCGGAATGGCTTTAGCCCAAGGTGGAAACCCTGGCTTTGACCTGGGCGTGGCAGCTGCCGGCAACTCCAATGTTGTCAGTGCAAAACTCCGCACCATGGCGGACCTCCACGTGGACAGCGATATCGAAGATATCCTCATCACTCTCGGCTCGCAGTACCACCTGATTAACGTCCTGAACTCGGGCGGTTCCAAGGGCCTGTTTGTCTACTTGGTGCTGGACCGAACGTACGCAAACCTTGCACTGGCGCGCCACAAGCTCAGTAACCTCGCCAAGGGAATTACCATCTGATCTTCACTGGAAGAGTAAAAGGGGCGGCCGCGCATTCGCGGGCGCCCCTTTCGGTTTCACGTCAGGAAGGGAACAGTCGTTTTACGTCAGGAAGGGCACAGTCGTTTCACGTCAAGAGGGCACAGTGCCGTCAACTCTTCACCCGGCGTGCTTCCCCACTGCCCGAGGTGAACTTCTCGCCCAGCATATGGTGCACCAGGGCGTCTTCGTTGGTATTGGCATTTGCCTCGATGGCCACCATTTCGCCGTTGCGCATCACACCAATCCGATGGCACCAACTGACCAGTTCCGATAAATCCGACGACAAGAGGATGATTGCAACCCCCGTCCGGCTGAGCTCCTGGAGCATCCTGTACACCGTCTCTTTGGCCCCAACATCTATGCCGCGGCTGGGGTGGCTAAGAATCAACACATCGCAATCACTGGTCATCCATTTGGCAAGCTGCACCTTCTGCCGATCGCCACCGGAAAGAGTAGTGATGGCGCCATGAATGTTTGTCGTGTTGATGCGCATACGGCGAACCAGCTCGATCACGCCACGAAGCTGTGTGATCTCATCCTGTAAATTCGCCCCGGAAGTATCGTCGCTGCGCTGAAGGCCTTCAACGATTCCGCTTGCCGATTCCAGGGTGTCTGCGGTGTCTGACAAGTAGCCGATCTTCAAACGCAGTGCATCCTGCAGCCCCCGGATCTCTACGGGCTTTCCTTGTATGAAAATCCGGCCCGAGGTACTCGGGTGAATACCTACCAGCGCTTCAATCAATTGATAAATGCCTGAGCGATGCGTTCCGGCCAAACCGAAAATCTCACCCTTGGATACGCTGAAGGAAATATCTCGGATACTGTCTTCCACAGTGAGCTCCACCACCCGCATAGCCTCATCTCCGGGTGCCGGATCAGTGGGCCTGGAGTTGTTAGCCAACTTGTGCTGGAGCAAGAGGAAGGCGAGCTCGTCGACGTCGGTCCGGCTGGCTTCCAGCATTTTGTGGACCTTGCCATCGCGCATGACGGCGATACGGTGCGCTATGGACCGGACTTCATCGAGTCGGTGGGTGATGTAGATGATCGCACGCCCCTGCCCGACCAGCATCCTCAGGACTCGATGCAGGACGGCGACGTCATGATCCGGTAGCGACGCGGCAACCTCGTCCATGATCACGAGTTGGGCTTCTTCGGCAACCATTCTCAGAACTTCCACAAGGGTCTGCTCGGCACGAATCAGAGTGCCCACTTTTACGTCGGGATCCAAGGTGATTCCGACGTCCTGGATGAGTTTGATTGCTTGAACCCGGAGTTCATCATGGGATTTATCGGCTTGAAAAGTTTCCCGAAAAATTGCCTCGGCGACGGTCAGGTCAGAGTTGAGCCGGAAATTCTGCGGGATGAGGCCCACGCCGCAAGCTTGGGCTTCCTCCATCGAATCCGGTCCATATTTCTCGCCAGCCAGCATGAGTTGCCCGCTATCGTGCTTATGGGATCCGGACAGTACACCCATGAGAGTTGTTTTGCCGGCACCGTTGGTTCCGATTAATCCCAGGATCTCGCCGCGGTGGAGTGAAAGTTCAACGCCTTTGAGGATGCGCCTTTGATCGTAGGACGCGTGAATATCATCAGCATGCAGTAACAGGTCCAAAGATGCTCCTAGTTCACAGTAGTGGGTTCGACCCTGGACACTGCCATAAAGTTCCTACCTTGGCCTAATACAGTTCGCTTACATTTAGGGACGACGACGCCTTGGAGATTCAATCAGATTGACTCCGTGAATGCAAAAACTGGAACTTGAAACAACTGACCGCATTTCGTGTCGCGGAAAACTGAATAATTTATCAAATTGTCACCCCCACCTTTGCCTGGCATTTCAACGGTTAAACAGTTGTGGCCCGGACGCGCGTCCGGGCCACAACTAATCCTGCGAGGTTGCCTACTCGGCGGATTTGCCGAAGTAGTCTGCTCCGCCCACGTATTCGGTGTGGCCGGTTTCGACGTCGGCCGTCACCATCTTGGCGACCTCTGCCGCAAATTCTTCAACAGAATACAACTTGCCCGCTTCTGCACGGCGGGCCTCGATGGCGCCCGGGTTGGAGCGGTCAAGCAAGGTGGCCGTGACGGTGCCCTCGATCATGTCGCCGGAAACAACCACCAGCGAGATCCCTTTGTCAGCAAGGTTGGGCAGGAGTGCGCGCAATGCGTCCTCGCCGGCCCGCTTGCTCTTTGCCACGGGCTCGTATTCAGGCATGGTGGGAACGGTCTCCACGAAATGCGCCTGGTGGCTGGTCACGAAGACGACGCGCGAGCCTTCGCGCATGAGGGGAACAGCCGCATTGAGCATGTTGACCTGGGCGTCGCGGTTGAGCTTGAGGGCGTAACCCTCCTCCATTCCGGATTCCATGCCACCGGAAGCATTCAGTACCAGGACGTCCAGCGAACCGAACTGCTCCATGGCGGTGCTGGCAAGAGTGTGCACGCCTTCGTCGGTGGTGAGGTCTGCACCGACGGCCGCAGCGCGGCCGCCGGCTGCCTCGATTTCAGCAACTACCTTGTTGGCCCGCGGTGCCTTCTGACGGTAGTTGACGACGACGGCGGCGCCCTCACCCGCGAGGATCTTGGCGACTTCAGCACCGATGCCGCGGGAAGATCCCGTGACGATCGCGGTCTTGTTATCCAGCATTCCCATTCGTGCTCCTTTTGTTCACTTCGTCTAAAAATATGCGGGTCCGGGTTCCATCATGCCAGTGGTGGGAACGAACCCCTTTGTCGGGTGACGACAAAAACTGGCTGATAGCCTCAGTGCGTGCCGCTTTAGTGGCCCATCCCGAGACCGCCGTCAACGGGAATTACAGCGCCTGAAATGTAGGCGGCTTCATCGCTGGCTACCCAACGCACAACATTGGCTACCTCGGCAGCCTCGGCGAAACGACCTGCGGGCACGTTTGCCAGATACGACTTCTGGGTTTCCTCGGGCAGTTCTGCCGTCATGTCCGTGTTGATGAATCCGGGAGCTACCACGTTGGCCGTGATCCCCCGGCTGCCCAGTTCGCGGGTCAGTGAGCGTGCGATGCCCACCATGCCCGCCTTCGATGCGGAGTAGTTGATCTGACCCGGAGCTCCATACAGGCCGGACACGGATGAGATGAGGACCACGCGGCCCTTGCGGAGCCGGATCATGCCCTTGGAAGCACGCTTTATGACGCGGAACGCACCGGTGAGGTTTGTGTCCAGCACAGACGTGAAGTCGTCCTCGCTCATGCGCAGGAGCAGTGTGTCTTTAGTGATGCCCGCGTTGGCAACCAAAACCTCCACCGGGCCGTGCGCTTCCTCTACTGTCTTGAAAGCGGCATCAATCGAGGCTTCGTCAGTGACGTCGGCTTTGACTCCCAGGATGCCCTCAGGCAGTTCTGTTTCGCTTCGATAGGTCACTGCCACCTTGTCACCGTTTGCGAGGAAGGACTCGGCAATGGCCAGGCCGATGCCCCTGTTGCCGCCGGTAATGAGGACGCTACGGCCGGTGGATACTGTTTCAGACATACTTTCGCTCCAGGTTCTGCGGCATGGGTGTGCTGCGGTGAAGAGGGGATTTCCTGCCTCGATCTTATCGGGCACCTGCTCCAACCCGCGGGTAACCGGCCTGTCCCGCGGTTTGGGCGCCTACCGCCTTGGTGAGAGAATTGAGAGAAGCCTTTGGAGCGTGATGATTCAGCTGTGACACGAGAAAACAGTCCCCTGCAGCAGGTGCCCGGGGAACCGGACGCTTTCTCCGGCGACCCCGAAGTCCACAGCATCACCGATGCCGCAGCTGCCCACTCGGAGGACATGCGGGAGCGCATGATCAAGTACGCAGTGGCTATGGGTATTCGCATGGTCTGCATCATCCTGATCTTCGTGGTGGACGGCTGGTTGAAAATAATCGCCGTGGCGGGCGCAGTGTTCCTCCCTTGGATTGCCGTTGTCATAGCTAATGGCAGCGATAAGGCCGAGGACCACAGCGATTCCCTGCTGGACTACGTGGCATCAGCGGAAATCGAGGGCTCTTCGAACTCCACCGAAGACGAATCGACAGACAACGTCACGGTGCTGAAAGGCGAAGTGGTAGACGACGAGCCACCAGGTCAGGGAACAGAGCCTGACGAGACTCATACACCCAAGGCCGGCGATGCCGGCAACGAACGGGCGGCTTCATGAACATCTTTAACCTGGGCGGCGCCGGTTTGGGCAGCCAGGAGCCTGACCGCGCCACTGGCCCCGCTCTCTGCTCCCGTAAGGGATGCCGGGAGGGCGCAGCCTGGCAACTCCTGTGGAACAACCCGCGGATCCACACTCCTGAGCGGCGGAAAGTTTGGCTTTCGTGCAACGAGCACCGCGATTGGCTTGAGGACTACCTCCAGACCCGGGGCCTTTGGAAAGAGACCGTCCCTTTCGAGGCAGATGCCGCTGCCGTTGGCGAGGCCCGCTGAATGTATCGTTTCCTTTTCTCCAGCAAGTGGCTGGGCTATTTTGTTCTGGCCGTTATCTTCGCCACAGCATGCGTGTTCCTCGGCCGTTGGCAAATGGATCGGCGGGCAGAGACGCTGGCTGAGATCAACCGCGTAGTGAGCAATTACTCAGCGACACCGGTCCCTTTCGCTAACATCAAGGACCAGTTCCATACCATGGACCCCGAGCGGGAATGGACCCAGGTAGAGCTGCGCGGTAGCTACGACCTGAACGGCCAGCGCGTTGTGCGAAACCGTCCGTTGAATGGGCAGCCAGGTTACGACGTCGTGGTTCCTTTCCGCCTGAGCACCGGCGAAGCGGTGGTTATCGACCGCGGCTGGTTGCCAATTGGCAACAACACACCTGGCCGTCCCGACGTCGTTCCGGCACCTCCCGTGGGTGAGGTGACCGTGGTTGCCCGCCTCAAGCCAACGGAACCGAAGCTGGACCGCGGTGCGGTGGATGGACAGCTGCCATCCATTGACCTTGCCAGCTTTGCAAGCGAACTCCCCTACCCCATAGCGACGGGCGCCTATGGGCAGCTGGCAAGCGAGGATCCCGCGGTCCAGCCCATGCCGACGCCCTTCCCCAAACCAGCCACGGAAGAGGGCACGCACCTCTCCTACTCCCTTCAGTGGTTTGCCTTCGGCGTCCTGATGTTCATTGGCTTTGGTTACGCAGCCCGGCAGCAGGCGCGTAACGCTGCCATCGACGCGGAAGAGGACGAAGACGGCGAGGACGAAGTTATTGCCGTCAGTGGGCCGTCCAAGCGTCGTGTGCCTACAAGCCGAAAGAATAAGCGCCCCACGTCGGAAGAAGAGGAAGACGCAATCCTGGATGCCCAAGGTTACTGAAGCGATTCCGGACCCGGTGCTCAACGTGAAGTCGGCCCTCACGGCGGCAGGCGCCGAGGACACCGTCCGGATCTTCGAGGACAAAGTGCCCACCGCTGCAGCGGCCGCCTCGGTCCTTGGATGCGAGGTTGCGGCCATCACCAACAGCCTGATTTTCGAACTCGACGGCAAACCCTTGCTGATCCTCGCCAGCGGAGCCGCGAGAGTAGATACAACACTGGTAGCCAAACTACTGGGCACCGGAAAGATCCGCCGGGCGAAGCCTGATTTCGTGCTCAAACACACCGGCCAGGAAGTGGGAGGCGTCGCCCCTGTCGGTCACCCCAACCACATCCGCACCATTCTGGATATCTCGCTGAAGCAACACCCCGTCCTATGGGCCGGCGCCGGAGACCACAATTCAATGTTCTCCATCACCTACGGGGAGTTGGCTCACATCACTCACGCGGAGCCACTACAAGTCCGCTAACCGCCGTAATCGTGACGGGCCCCCGAGCGGCGCGACGCGGTTGAAGTGCGTAGCGTGCGTCTAAGCGAGGAACGAGCGAGCACGCGGCAAATCCGGCGCGCCGCGTAGCGAACGCAACCACGGCGCGCATCGGATGCAGAAGTGAACAGCCCCTACGCCAGCGTGATCAGGTCCAGGTAGTCCTCGTTCCAGTGATCTTCAACACCGTCCGGGAGCAGCACCACGCGTTCTGGATTCAGGGCCGAGACGGCGCCTTCATCGTGGCTGACCATGACGACAGCGCCACTGTAGTTTTTCAGTGCACCGAGGATTTCCGCACGGCTGGCTGGGTCCAGGTTGTTGGTGGGCTCGTCCAGGAGCAACACGTTGGCGCTGGATGCAACGATGGTTGCGAGGGCGAGCCGGGTCTTCTCGCCACCGGACAGAACACCGGCCGGCTTCTCGACGTCGTCACCTGAGAACAGGAATGACCCCAGAATGCCGCGGACTTCGGCGTCCTTCATGTCCGGTGCGGAGGAACGCATGTTCTCAAGGACTGTGCGATCGTGGTCCAGGGTTTCGTGCTCCTGGGCGTAGTAGCCCACCTTCAATCCGTGTCCCGGGATGATGTCGCCGGTGTCCGGCTTGTCAACGCCTGCGAGCATTCGCAGGAGGGTGGTCTTGCCCGCACCGTTGAGGCCAAGGATGACCACCTTGGAGCCGCGGTCGATCGCCAAGTCCACGTCAGTGAAAATCTCCAGGGAGCCGTAGGACTTGCTGAGCCCTTCGGCGGTCAGTGGGGTCTTGCCGCAGGGTGAAGGGTCCGGGAAGCGCAGTGCGGCGACGCGATCGTTTTCACGAACGGCTTCCAAACCGCCAAGGAGACGCTCTGCACGCTTTGCCATGTTCTGCGCTGCGACAGCTTTCGTTGCCTTTGCGCGCATCTTGTTGGCTTGGTCGATAAGGACCTGGGCCTTCTTTTCCGCATTGGCCCGTTCGCGCTTGCGGGCCCTTTCATCCGTTTCGCGCTGCTGGAGATAGCGCTTCCAACCCATGTTGTAGTAGTCGATCTGGGCCCTGTTGGCATCAAGGTGGTAGACCTTGTTGACCGTGGCCTCCAACAATTCAACATCGTGGCTGATCACGATCAACCCACCCTGGTGATCCTTGAGGAAGTCGCGCAGCCAGGTGATGGAGTCGGCGTCGAGGTGGTTGGTAGGTTCGTCGAGCAGCAGGGTTTCTGCCGAGGAATAAAGAATGCGCGCGAGCTCCACGCGACGGCGCTGGCCACCGGAGAGGGTCTTCAGCGGCTGGTTAAGGATGCGTTCCGGGAGTGCAAGGTTGGAGGAGATCGCGGCTGCCTCAGCTTCAGCGGCGTATCCGCCGCCCGCCAGGAACTCAGCTTCCAGGCGATCGTAGCGGTTCATGGCCTTTCGCTGTACAGCTTCGTCTTCGCTGGCCATCTCGGCCTGCGCCTTCTTCAGCTTCCCTACCACCACGTCCAGGCCACGTGCAGACAGGATGCGATCTCGGGCGAGCTGCTCCATGTCCGGGGTGCGGGGATCCTGGGGCAGATAGCCGATCTCACCGCTGCGGGTCACTTTGCCGCCTGCCGGAAGGCCTTCGCCGGCGAGGACGCGGGTCAACGTGGTCTTGCCCGCGCCATTGCGTCCAACAAGGCCGATCTTGTCGCCTTTGTCCACCCTGAAGTTGACCTTGTCCATGAGCAGGCGTGCGCCGGCGCGGAGTTCGAGTTCCTGGACGGTAATCAATTCGGGTGATGCCTTTCAATGGGGAACGCCTGCGTGACCGGTTGGCCCGGTAGTAGCGGCGGGGACGGCCGTGAGAACAGCCTGTTCAAGTCTACCGGCACCCCGCCCTCCCCCGGACCTTACGTCGCCCGGGCGGCACGTTGTGCCATCCCACACAGAATTTTTACCCCCGCTTGTTGAGAGGCTCCAAAAATGAGCCTTTCCAAGCTCCGTATCCTCACTATTGGGGGAATAAAACTTCGACCTCGCACCCACAGCATTTCCTGATAGGACCCGTCATGAGCCAAACCACCTCCGCCTCCGTGGAGCGCAACTCCTCGCGTAAGCGATGGACCGCCACAGACCTCGGCCTCATTGCCGTCTTCGCAGCCTTGGTGGCCGCGTCCGCGATCGTTCCCGGCATTCCGGTTGGCGCCCTTGGCGTGCCGATCACTTTGGTAACCCTCACTGTGATGCTTAGTGGCCTGGTGCTTGGCCCCGGGCGGGGATTCGCCGCCGTCGGACTCTATGTCCTCCTTGGCCTGGCCGGGTTGCCGATCTTCAGCGGGGGGCGCAGCGGACTGGGCATCCTCGCTACAGCTTCGGCAGGGTACATCATTGCCTTCCCCCTTGCGGCGGCGGCCACGGGCTATCTGGCGGCGCTGATTATCCGCAAGACGGTACGGAACCGTTCCCTGCTCCTGTTTGCTGCCGCGATGGTCAGCAGCATCGTCCTCATACACGGCCTGGGCGTTCTGGGCATGATGGTCAACGGCAAACTGGACTTCACCAAAGCCTTCATTGCTGATCTTGCGTTCTACCCCGGGGACATCCTCAAAAACGTCCTCGCCGTGATCATTGCCGTGGCTATTCACAAGGCCTTCCCGGATGTCCTGGTCCGCAGGGTCAAATAGCCTGCGTCACGCAAAGTCAGAAACAATATCTCTATGAACTCCATCAGCTTCAGCAGGGTCTCGGTTCGTGTAGCCATTGACGGCAGCAGCACGTCCAAGACCCTGCTGGAGGATGTTTCCTTGAGCCTTACAGAGCGGCGAATCGGCGTCATCGGAGCCAACGGTTCCGGAAAGTCCACGCTGTTGCGGCTGTTGAACGGCTTGGTGGAGCCCAGCGACGGAACCGTTGAAGTCCACGGCGATGACACAGTCAAAGCTGTGCGAAGGGTTCGCGCGAACGTCGGATTCGTCTTCACGGATCCTTTGTCGCAACTGGTGATGCCTACCGGCCGTGAAGACGTTGAACTCTCCCTTCGGCGCTCCATTAAGAACACCCGCGAACGAGCCGCACATGCGGAAGCAGTTCTCGACAGGTTTGGCCTGCTGCCCCTGGCAGACCAGAGCATCTATGAGCTCTCCGGCGGGGAGCGGCAGCTGCTCGCCTTGGCGGCAGTCATCGCCGTCAATCCCAAGGTGCTGGTCCTTGACGAGCCATCCACCCTCCTTGACCTGCGTAATCGCGAGCTACTCCGGCGCACCCTGACGGGCCTGGAACAGCAGGTCGTCATGTCCACCCACGACCTCGACCTCGCCCTGGAGATGGACCGCGTGCTGGTAGTGGAGTCGGGGCGGATAGTATTCGACGGCGATGCCGCCGAAGGTGTCGCCCGGTACCGGGAGCTGTGCGCAACTGCGCTCGACGAGGTTCCCGGCCTTGGCGAACGTCCGGGGAGAGGCCAGTCATGAGGGGCCACGGCTTCCTGATCGCAAACTATGTACCGGGCAACTCGCTCATCCACCGAATCCCGTTGTGGCTGAAGTTCCTGGTGGTTGCAGGGTGCGGGACCGCGTCGTTCCTGATTGTCGACTGGCAAGTCTCGCTGTTGGTCTTCGCCATGATGTGCGGCTTGTTCTTGCTCAGCGGGGCCGGTTTGCGCCGCCTGACGCGGGCCATATGGACGGTTACGCCCGTCCTCGTGGTGATTGGATTGTTTCAATGGTGGCAATTGGGTGCCCCTACGGCTGCACGCATCGTCCTGAATGTCCTGGTGTGCGTCGTCGCAGCCTCCGTCCTGACTGCCACCACACCCGTCCAGAACCTCTTGGACGGCGTTGTCTCCCTGGCCAAACCCTTCCAGCGCTTCGGTGCCGATCCTGAGCGTTTCGCGCTCACTATCGCCGTGATGCTCAGGAGCATCCCCTTCATTGCAGGAGCGTTTTCGGACGTCAGGGATGCGGCCCGCGCCCGTGGACTTGAACGCAACCCGAGGGCACTCATACTCCCGGTCTTTATCACGACGGTCGCTTATGCGCGCCAAACCGGCGACGCGTTGGCCGCCCGGGGACTCGGGGAACCGGACGTGCCCAACTAGGTCGCAGCTGAGCGCGTTTTGACGGCTCTAAACGCGCTCTAATGCGACGCAGTTGGGTCAGAGCCGGGCGTAGCGCAGGAGTGCTGCCGTGCCCATTCCCCCGGCAATGCTGATCATCGCCAAACCCAGCGGTGCGCCACCAGAGTTTTCGGATAGGCTTCGAGCCTGGGTGAGCAGGCGCGTCACCAAAACAGCCCCCGAAGCGCCGTAGCCGTGGCCGAGCGCCAGCGCTCCGCCCTCTGCATTGGCTTTGCCAGGATCGATGCCCAAATGATCAAGGCAAGCGATGCTCTGGGAGGCAAAAGCTTCGTTGAATTCGATGAGGTCTACGTCCGTGGCAGCCACGCCGTGCTGCGCCAACAACCGTTCCGCGGCGTGCGCCGCCCCGATGCCGAGCAACTCCGGATGCACTCCCGTTGTCTCACAACCCAAAACCAGCAAGCCGTCAACCGCGCCCATCTCCCGGGCACGCTTCAGGGAAGTAATAACGACGGCGGCAGCCGCGTCGGCGTCGAAACATGAGTTAGCTGCCGTGACAGTTCCGTCAGGGACGAAAACTGCCGGGAACCGTGACATCAGCGAAGCGCGCAACGAACGCTTGGGGCCGTCATCGGCGTCGACGATCGTCCCGGCATTTTCAAGCGGCACGATTTCGCGCGCGAGCTTGCCCGCTGCAGCAGCCCCAAGAGCCCGACGATGGCTGCGGAGTGCGTACTCATCCTGCCGCTCACGGCTGATACCAAACGTGCGGGCCACATTTTCCGCGGCTACACCCATGTCGGGGTCACCAAACCCGGGTGGCACAAAGGTGGCCCGCGAATAAAAGTCCAGGCCGCCGTCGTCGGTCCTGTGGGCGCGCGCTGGAGCGGTACTGATGCTTTCCACCCCGCCGGCCAGATACAGCGGATCTCCACCGGCGCCAACCAGACGCGCGGCAAGTGCAATAGCATCCAGGCCGGAACCGCACTGCCGATCAACCGTGAGCCCGGGCACTGAGATGGGCAGGCCGGCCTGCAATGCGGCGAATCGCGCTACGTTTCCACCGCCACCAACAGCATTGCCCATGATGACGTCGTTCACACCGGCCGGGTCAATGCCTGCCGACTCAATGAGGGAACGGATGACCGGCGCCAGGAGGTCCGGCGCCCGGAGATGCCTCAGCTGCCCGTTTGCACGGCAGATCGGAGTCCGCAGAGCCGCGATGATGACAGGCTGGCGGGACTCGTCCACTTCCGGCATGGAAGAGCCGCTACCCAAGGGGACGCGCCCGGGCATCATGGTTTTTGATCCAGTCGAGTAGCACCATCCGGCTGACCTTTCCGCGATCCGTAATGGGTAACTCGGACAGGACGTAGTACTGCAACGGCCACTTGTCCCGCGCGAGCAGGCCGTCAAGGCCCGTGCGGAGCTGGGTCGCCGTGACTGCGCCATAGGCCGGAACGACGCCGGCAATCACCCTTTGACCCCGGATGTCATCCGGAGCGCCGGCCGCCACCGCAACTTCGATGCCTGGAACGGAGGCCAGGGCGAGTTCCACCTCGTGCGGGTACACGTTCTTTCCCGCGGTGATGATCATGTCCGAACGACGCCCCAGGATGTGCAGGGTCCCGTCGGCGAGATACCCTTGGTCTCCCACGGTGTACCAGCCGTCCAAGCAGCGGAGGGCCTGGCCGTCGTCTCCCCAAAGGTAGCCGTTGCTGACCATTCCACTGCGAACGCTGATGTTGCCGTGCTCCCCGTCCGGGAGGTTCTGGCCATTGTCGTCCAGGATTCGCAATTCCACACCAGGAAAAGGCCGGCCAATCCCCGTACCCCCGACGTCAAGGGGTTCTCCCGCAGCCAAGCGTGTGCCGGAGACGAAGCTCAATTCCGAGGCTCCGTAATACTCAAAGATGGCAGCATGCGGGGCCCAGCGGCGCGCCGCTTCCAACGTACGGCCATCGAGCTTGGAACCCGCGCAGATGATGCTGCGAATTCCGGAAGCATCCACGTCTCCCGCCAGGCCCCGTTCGCTCAGCAAACGAAGCATGGTGGGCGTAAGAACCAGTCTTGTGATGTTGTCATGGCTGATCGAAGCGTGGGCGTCGCCGACGTCGAAGGACTCCAGCGTGTGGAATGCAGAGCCCGCGTACAGGCACTCAGACAGGGCGTAGAGGTTCAAGCTGGAGGAGAGTGGACCTGCCGCCAGGGTCCGGTCTTCCTGCGAGAGCCCAAAGAACTCGATCGACGCCTCGAACGAAACCTGCCACGAACGGCGGGACCGCGTGAACGCCTTGGGCACTGAAGTGGTGCCGGAAGTGAGCCCAATCAGGAAGGTGGTGGAAAGGTCACCGTCAGTAAGTTCAAGGTGGGATGAGACGGTAGAGTCGGCGATTCGTGAGGTCACCTCTTCTACCATTGCTGCCGGCCACTGTGGGTCCAGCACCGCACAACGGCGCTCCCCCGCCACCGCCGCCGTGAACTTCGCGACGAAGTCAGTGGAGTTGGGTTCGGCAAGCACAGTGGTGGCCATCGCACGGCCAAGCAGGCCCGCCGCGGCGTCGCGGAGCGCGGCCCAGTTGAGCCGGTTGCGGCCCACAACGACGGCGGTGTCGTGGGGACGCTCATCGGCCCAGAGCTGAATTTTGTCCAGGAAAGGCATCCCCGCAATTTTACGGCAGTGTTCGCCCTCCGGCACCAATGGTGACGTCTATTCTGACTGTATGAGTTTCAATGACGGCGCGCAGCTTGACCCATCCCAAGTAGAAGACCGACGCGGCGGAGGCATGGGCCGCGGGACGAAAATAGGTGGCGGGATTGGTGGTGGCATCGTCGTGCTGCTTCTGGCCCTCTTCGGAATCAACCCCAACATCCTTGGCGACCTTACGGGCGGCGGAACCCAGCCGCCCGCCGTCGAAAACGGGAGCGGCGGTGTGCAGGAGTGCCAGACTGGCGCTGACGCGGACAAACGACTCGACTGCCGAATCACAGGCACTGTTAACAGCCTTAATGCCTTCTGGCCCGAATACCTGGCCCAGTACAACGTGCAGTACTCCCGGCCCGGAACGGTCATCTTCGACCAAGGAACCCAAACAGGATGTGGCCCTGCCACCACGGCTGTAGGACCCTTCTATTGTCCGGTGGACACCAAGGCATACTTCGACCCCGGGTTCTTCGATGAGCTCGTGACCCGTTTTGGTTCATCAGGGGGACCACTGGCGCAGGAGTACGTGGTGGCCCATGAATTCGGCCACCACATCCAGAACATCCTGGGCAATCTGGACCGGGCACAACAGGATCCCCAAGGGCCGCAGTCCGGTGCAGTCCGTGTCGAATTGCAGGCAGACTGCTACGCGGGACTCTGGGTTCGCCACGCAAGCACCCAGAAAGACCCGGCAACGGGCAAGCCGTTCCTTGACCCCATAACCGAGCAGGACCTGCAGGACGCGCTGTCCGCTGCGTCCGCCGTCGGCGATGACCGCATCCAGGAAGCCGCAACCGGACGGGTCTCACCGGAATCCTGGACCCATGGCTCCAGTGAACAGCGGCAGAAGTGGTTCTACCAGGGCTATTCCACGGGCGATATCAATAAATGCGACACCTTTGGTGTGGCAGCGCCCTGACCGCGTTTAACGTCGCCCGGTAAACGCAGAAATGGTTCCGGACCTAAGGTCCGGAACCATTTCTTTGCCCCTGGAGGGCGAAACCTGCTGATCAGATGTTGAAGCCCAGGGCCCGCATCTGGTCCTTGCCGTCGTCAGTGATCCGTTCGGGACCCCATGGCGGCATCCATACCCAGTTCAAGCGCCATTCATCCACTACGCCGTCGAGGGACTTGCCTACCTGCTCTTCCAGCACGTCCGTGAGCGGGCAAGCCGCCGTTGTCAGTGTCATGTCGATCAGGAGTGCGCCGTCCTCATCCGAGTACTTCAGGCCATAGAGGAGGCCCAAGTCCACGACGTTGACACCGAGCTCCGGGTCAATGACGTCCTTGAGCGCTTCCTCGACGTCCTCGAGGCTGGTGCGCGCCGCGTTGATTTCGGTCATGGAACGATCCTAACTAGCCCTGTACGGCAGGAGCAACGGCAACGCCTGCGCCTGCGGCGTAGCGGTCGTAGCCCTCTTCTTCAAGACGGTCGGCCAGCTCGGGGCCGCCCTCTTCAACAACCTTGCCGTCGACGAAGACGTGGACGAAGTCCGGCTTGATGTAGCGCAGGATGCGGGTGTAGTGGGTGATGAGCAACGTGCCCATGTTTCCCTCTGCATGTGCGCGGTTGACGCCTTCGGAAACTACCTTGAGGGCGTCGACGTCCAGGCCTGAGTCGGTCTCATCCAGAACGGCGAACTTCGGCTTGAAGAGCTCGAGCTGAAGGATCTCGACGCGCTTCTTCTCGCCACCGGAGAAGCCTTCGTTGACGTTGCGCTGTGCGAAGTCGGCGTCGATACGCAGCTGCTGCATGGCAGCCTTGACATCCTTGGTCCACGTGCGAAGGGCGGGTGCTTCGCCGTCGATGGCCGTCTTGGCGGTACGCAGGAAGTTCGTCATGGTGACGCCGGGAACCTCTACCGGGTACTGCATGGCGAGGAAGACGCCTGCACGGGCGCGCTCGTCAACGCTCATTTCGAGGACGTTTTCGCCATCGAGAGTGATGGTGCCGCTGGTCACCGTGTAGCGGGGGTGGCCGGCAATGGTGGAAGCGAGGGTGGACTTGCCCGAGCCGTTGGGGCCCATGATGGCGTGCGTTTCACCGGTCTTGATGGTGAGGCTGACGCCCTTCAGGATCTCCTTGGTGCCCTGCTCCGTCTCGATGCTGACGTGCAGGTCCTTGATCTCAAGAGTAGACATGCTCTTCTTTCTTTTCCGTTCGTAAGTCTGGTGATACTGGGCGCTCAGTAGTTGTCTACCGAAGCACCGTTCACAACGTTGGTCACGTCCACGTAGACGTCGTCACCATCGATGGTGACGGCGAAAACGGGAACGGGGTCGTAGGCAGGCAGCTGGAGAGGCTGTCCGCTGCGGAGGTCGAACTGGGAACCGTGGCCCCAGCACTCAATCGCACAGCCTTCAATCTCGCCTTCGGACAACGAGATGTCCGCGTGCGAGCAGGTATCGCCGATGGCATGGATCTGACCCATCGAGTCCCTCACGATAGCTACGGGGTAGTCATCGATCAGGACGCGCAGCGCCTGCTTGACCTGGATGTCATTGGCGTTGCATACCAGTTCGCCTTTGGTTTGTTCACTCATCGTTGTCCTGCCTGGTCTGCTAGTTGTCGGTCGCGGCGAGTTCGCGCTCAACAGCAGCGGTCAGGCGTTCTTCGATTGCCGGGACGTTGATCTGCTGGATGATCTCGTTGAGGAAGCCTCGAACCACCAGGCGGCGGGCAACCTTTTCCGGGATGCCGCGTGCCATGAGGTAGAAGAGGTGCTCGTCGTCGAAACGGCCGGTGGCGCTGGCGTGGCCGGCACCCTCGATGAGTCCCGTCTCGATTTCCAGGTTCGGCACAGAGTCCGCACGCGCGCCGTCCGTCAGGACCAGGTTGCGGTTGGCCTCATAGGTGTCGGTGCCTTCTGCTTCCTTACGGATCAGGACGTCGCCCACCCACACAGTGTGGGCATTGCGGCCCTGCAGCGCACCCTTGTACAGCACGCGCGACTTGCAGTTGGCCACTGCGTGGTCAACAAACAGGCGCTGCTCAAGGTGCTGACCGGCATCGGCGAAGTACAGGCCGAACATTTCGACGTCGGCACCAGGAGCGGTGAAGCGGGTGGACGGCGTAACGCGCACGACGTCACCGCCGAGGCTGACCACGATGTGCTTGAACTTCGCGTCGCGGCCGATCCTGGCCTGCTGCGCCGATGCGTGAACGGCGTCGTCTGCCCATTCCTGCAGGGACACGACAGTCAGCTCAGCGCCATCTTCGACGATAATTTCAACGTTCTCGGAAACAACAGCGGTGCCCTGGTGGTCCAGGACCACGACGGCCTTGGAGAATCGCTCTGCCACAATCACAATGTGCTGCGCCGACGGAGCGTCGCCGGAGCCGGTGACCAGGACGGAAACTTCGCTCTCGGCCTGCAGCTCAACCGGAACCGTTACAACGGTAGCCTCGGCAAAGTTCTCCCAGCCGTTTGCGGACACACGGTCCTCCGGGATGCCTGCCTGCCCGATGCGCTTGTCGTCGCGGCCAACGGTCTCGACGACGACGCCGGCCGGTGCGGTCACACTGACAGCCGGAGCTGCACCGTCAAGGACCTCGGTGTGGAGACCGCGCAAGCGCTTCAGCGGTGTGAAACGCCAGTCTTCTTCAAGGCCGGTCAGCGGCTTGAAGTCCTCCAGCTTGTAAGACGTGAGGCGGCCGGCGCGGGAGCTGTCCGGGATACCGACGCCGCCACCATGCGAGTGGCTCTTTACCGATGCGCCACCGAGCGGACCAGCAGCAGGCTGCTCCGACGTCGTGCTGGTGTTTGTTCCGGTGTTTAGGGGCGAAAGGTTTTCGCCTTCCTCGGTGAAGCCGTTGATAAACGGCTGGGCCGAGGGCGCGCCGATGCGCGCCTTTTCAGTAGTGATATCAGTCATTGTTAACCGACGGACCCTTCCATCTGCAGTTCAATCAAGCGGTTCAGCTCAAGGGCATATTCCATGGGCAGTTCACGGGCGATCGGCTCAATGAAGCCGCGCACGATCATGGCCATGGCCTCGTCCTCAGGCATGCCGCGGGACATCAGATAGAAGAGTTGCTCTTCGCTGACGCGGGAAACGGTGGCCTCGTGACCCATGACGACGTCATCCTCGCGGATGTCGATGTACGGGTAGGTGTCCGAGCGGGAAATGGTATCCACCAGAAGGGCATCGCAACGGACCGTGTTGGCCGAGTGCTTTGCACCTTCGCGGACCTGGACCAAGCCGCGGTAGGCCGCGCGGCCACCGCCGCGGGCCACGGACTTGGAAATGATGGAGCTCTTGGTGTTCGGTGCGATGTGCACCATCTTGGAGCCCGTGTCCTGGTGTTGGCCCTCGCCCGCAAAAGCGATGGACAGGGTTTCACCCTTGGCGTGCTCGCCTACCAGGTAAACGGCCGGGTACTTCATGGTCACCTTGGAGCCGATGTTGCCATCGATCCATTCCATGGTGGCGCCCTCTTCGCAGATGGCACGCTTGGTGACGAGGTTGTACACGTTGTTGGACCAGTTCTGGATGGTCGTGTAGCGGACGCGGGCGCCCTTCTTCACGATGATCTCCACAACGGCGGAGTGCAGGGAGTCCGAGGTGTAGATCGGGGCCGTGCAACCTTCGATGTAGTGAACGTAGGAGTCCTCATCGGCGATGATCAGGGTGCGCTCGAACTGGCCCATGTTCTCCGTGTTGATACGGAAGTATGCCTGGAGCGGGATGTCGACGTGCACGCCCTTGGGCACGTACACGAAGGATCCACCGGACCATACTGCCGTGTTCAGGGAAGCGAACTTGTTGTCGCCCACGGGGATGATGGTGCCGAAGTACTCCTGGAAGATCTCCGGGTGTTCGCGCAGGGCGGTGTCCGTGTCCAGGAAGATAACGCCCTGGGCTTCGAGGTCCTCGCGGATCTGGTGGTAGACAACTTCGGATTCGTACTGGGCTGCGACGCCTGAAACGAGCCGGCTGCGCTCAGCTTCCGGGATGCCGAGCTTTTCGTAGGTGTTCCGGATGTCTTCCGGCAGGTCTTCCCACGTTGCCGCCTGCTTCTCAGTGGAACGCACGAAGTACTTGATGTTGTCGAAGTCGATGCCCGAGAGGTCTGCGCCCCACGTAGGCATGGGCTTACGGTCGAAGTACTTCAGGCCCTTGAGGCGCAGATCGAGCATCCATTCGGGCTCGTTCTTCTTCGAGGAGATGTCGCGGACAACCTCCTCGTCGAGGCCACGACGGGCATTCGCGCCTACGTCGTTCTTGTCGGCCCAGCCGTACTCGTAGTTTCCGATACCGTGCAGTTCGGGATTCTTCTCCAGAATCTCCGAGATCACAGTGCCGTCAGCTACCGCTTTCTCTGCTAGTTGGTCCGTCATCACGGCCTTTCTTGCTGGTTGTTTGATTCCTGGTACGGGTTCCCGGACTGCTCTGCGATGCTGTGATGCACCGTGGCAGCTGGTCGCCCGGTAGGTATGTGGGTGGTGCAAACGTGCCCGCCTTGCGCCAGGGTTGAAAGACGCCGGACATCGACGCCCACCAAGCGGGAAAAGACTTTGGTTTCGCTGTCACAGAAAACAGGAAACTCTGCTGCGAGCTGCTGGATGGGGCAATGTCCCTGGCACAGCTGGACACTGGAAAATTCTGCCGGCAGTGGGGCTTTGGCCTCAATGGAATGGGCAGAGGCAACATAGCCGTCCCGGCTGAGGGCCTTGGACAAGGCCAAGGAGCGGGCCGCGATATCCTGCCCGGCGGCCGCAACTTCCGGCGCATAGCGGCGCTCCATTTCAGAGAAGCGCTCTTCAGCATATTCACGGACTGCATCCTCGCCAGCGATCTCCTGGAGTCGGCGGAGCGCGGAGCTGGCGATGTTCAAGTAGTCGTCGCCAAGCTTGGATTGCCCTTGCGAACTCAGGACATAGCGGCGCGCAGGGCGTCCCGCCCCGGCTCCCGCCTTGGCGACGCGCTTGACTTCAATTACGCCATTTCGCTCAAGGTGATCCAGGTGGCGGCGGACCGCTGCGGGCGTGAAACCAAGGAGGTCGCCCAGTTCGGCGGCACTTACGGGGCCGTTTTCCAACACTGCGCTCAGGACGCGGTCCCTGGTGCGGTCTTCCGCGTCCGGCAGCGCCGACGAAGGCGCGAAGGCCTCTGCCGCTGCGGCATGCCGCCTTGATGGCATGGAGATTGGACTCGTCATGGAATACACAACACAATCATGTCGTAATTTGTTTCATGCATCCAGTAAGGCAAGACTGACCTTAGCCACCCGCCAAATGCGACCGTACTACTTCCCGTAGAATACTCTGGTGCGATCCACCGATTCCCCTGTCCTCACTATAGACGGACTCATAAAGGATGTAGGCCCCCTGGCCTCCCTTGACGGCAAAATGCTCCGGGTTGTCAGTGGGCTGTCCATGACGGCCGGGCGGGGCCAGATTACGGCCCTTCTCGGGGCTAACGGTGCTGGCAAGACCACCACCTTGGAATGTGCCCAGGGCCTGCAGAAACGTACCGGGGGAACAATCTCCCTCCTGGGCGCAGACCCGGATACTGCGGGCGCTGACCTGAGGTCCCGGGTAGGTGTCATGCTTCAGGATGGCGGCCTCCCGCCGTCGGCCCGTCCAATCCCTTTGTTGCGTCATGTTGCCGGCATGTACCGCGATCCCATGGACGTCGACGCCCTCGTGGAGCGTCTTGGCATCGCCCAATTCAGCCGCACCAGTGTGCGGCGCTTATCAGGTGGCCAAAAGCAACGGGTGGCCTTGGCTGCCGCATTGATTGGCAACCCGGAGGTCCTCTTCCTCGACGAACCCAGCGCTGGACTCGATCCGCATTCGCGGCAGGTGGTTTTCGACCTCATTGCCGAACTGCGCGACGCCGGCATGGGCATCATCCTCACGACGCACCTGATGGATGACGCCGAGCGCTTGGCTGACTACGTCTACATCATCGACGGCGGACACAACGTCGCCGAGGGAACGGTCGCCGACCTTCTGCGGCACGATCATTCCACCGACACCGCAATTACTGACCGGACCCTCTTCTTCGATGCGCCGCCGGGACTCGAGTTCAAAGACGTCCTTGGCGCAGGTCTGCAGGTCCTGGAAAGCCGGGCTGGCAGCTACTCGATCACCGGCGCCCTGGGGCCCGACGACCTTGCCGCCCTAACCGCCTGGTGGGCCGCACGGAACATCATGCCGGCGTCACTCAGACTCGAGGCGCGGAGCCTCGAGGACGTTTTCCTGGACATTTCCGGAAGGGACCTCCGATGAGCAAGCTACTGTCCCCCAACGCCGGACCCGCTTCCTTGCCTCGCCGTATTCTGCAGCAAGGCCGCTACGAGACCATCACAATGCTGCGGAACGGTGAGCAACTGATTCTTGCAGTCGTCCTGCCTCTGCTTGCTTTGGCCGGGCTGACTGTTACTCCGCTCCTCGATGGGCTCGGAGGCCCTCGTGTCGACGTGGCCACGCCGGGAATCCTCGCCCTGTGCGCAATGTCCACCGCCTTTACTGGCCAGGGCATTGCCACGGGATTTGACCGGCGTTACGGCGTTCTCCGCTTCCTCTCAACTACCCCCCTGGGACGTGGTGGCCTGATCGCCGGCAAGATACTCGCTGTGCTCGTCGTCCTCTTCCTTCAAGTGCTGGTGGTCGGGGCAGTCGCCGGACTCCTGGGCTGGCAGCCCCGGCCCGAAGCATGGCTTCCGGGCCTTGGGATCCTTGTCCTTGGTGCGGCATCGTTCACTGCGCTGGGACTCCTCGTTGCGGGAACGGTTCGGCCTGAAGCTACCCTGGCCATCACCAATCTTCTGTGGATCCTTCTCGGAGCGCTGGGCGGGATAGTTGTCCCGGCAGAAAGGCTTCCTGCCGTAGCCCAGGGCATCGTGCATTTCCTGCCCTCTGGCGCCCTCGGCCAGGCATTGCGGGATGCATTCCTGCTGGGCATTGTGCCCTTCCCCGCCGTCCTGGTCCTCCTGCTGTGGACATTGCTGGCCGGCGCCGCAGCCATTCGCTGGTTCAAGTGGAACTGACAACAAGCAGAACTGAGAGTTGAGCAAACTGTGAGCACGGCATCACGCCTCCCTAAATCCGTCCAGCGATTCACCGCCAAGCTGCCAACGGAGGTAAATCGCACTATCCAACGGCTATCGGTCCTCTCCCTGATCGGACAGACAGTGCTCGTGGTGACCGGTGGTGCAGTTCGCCTTACGGCGTCGGGCCTTGGTTGCCCCACGTGGCCGCGATGCACCGATAACTCCCTCGTCAACACGCCTGAAATGGGCATTCACGGTTTTATCGAGTTCGGAAACCGTATGCTCACGTTCGCGTTGGCGGCGGTTGCTGCACTCATGCTGGTCTACTTGTGGAATCTCCGCAAGGAACGTCGCGACCTCTTCATGCTCGCCCTTGGCCTGCTCGCGAGCATCCCTGCTCAGGCCATCATCGGCGGAATCACGGTTCTTTCCAACCTCAACCCCTGGGTTGTGGGCCTGCACTTCCTGGTATCCATGGCCTTGGTTGTCTTCGCGACTCTGCTCGTGAACCGTGCCTTCGGCCGCACCGGCCGATTCATGAAGCAGGTACTGCCTGCACTGCCTTCCGTTGCCCGCCCCGTTATGCTGGCCGTCGCCGTTTTCTCGGCAATAGCAGTCATGCTCGGCGTAGTAGTCACAGGCGCCGGTCCGCACGCAGGCGACGCAGACGCGCCGCGCAATGATCTGGACTGGGACCTTTTCTCACACATTCACGCTGTGCCCGCCTACCTGATCACAGCCGGGACACTATTGGCTGTATACCTTGTGGTCCGGCACAAGATTGGCGGCCCGTTCCGGACCGCTTCATTCCTGCTGCTCGCCGTGACGTTGCTCCAAGCCGTCATCGGGTTCACCCAGTACTACAACGGAATTCCTGCGCTTCTCGTGGGCGCACACATGCTTGGCGCAGCCCTGCTAACGAGCGCATCGACCAACGCGGCTGATATCGCCAAGTACAGCCCCGCCAAGTAGCCCCCACTCACATCCCGACGGCTTAGGTCGGTTGCTCGATCACATCCCGACGATTCAGGGCGGTTGCTCGCTCACATCCCGACGGCTTGGGGTGGTTGCTCGATCACATCCCGACGGCTTGGGGTGGTTGCTCGCTCACATCCCCACGGCTTAGGTCGGTTGCTCGATCACTTTCGGACGACAAAGGCATTTGACCGCAAACGGGCCAACCGTGTCCGGACTCTATGCGACTCCCAGCACGCCTGGAGGTAGTTCGCGCCTTACCACGACAGCGGCGCGGGGATTGGGCGGGGCTATCTGGCCAGCGGCTCCCGTTGCTGGCCCTTTTACGCATTCTTCATCTGCTTCGAAGGAAGCGGTCATAGCATCCGTGCTGGCATCCACGGTCAAACGAACACCCCCGACCAGGTCAGTGGGATGTGAGCGAGCATCAGTGAAAACGCAGCGGGTTGTGCGCGAGCATCCGCCGAAAGCCCGGTGGGATGTGACAGAGCATCGAGGGGAAACGAAAGGCACGACGCCGGTACCCGGGGTGGGATGCGGCGTCGCGCCTTATTTGTGGTCGCGCCTTATTTGTGGTCGTGCCTTATTTGTGGTCGTGCCTTATTGGTGGAAGCGGCCGCGGAGGTTAGCCGCCGATGATCGGTGAGCCGATGAACGGGTCTACTGCCAGCGCGATGAAGAGTAGCGTCAGGTAGCTGATGGAGCCGTGGAAGACCTTCATGGCGCCCTTATTGGAGACGTCGCCACCCTGGGCTCGCTTGTAGAGGGCGTGGCTCTCGTACAGGAACCAGGCCCCAGCAGCGACAGCGGCAATTGTATAGACCCAGCCGGCGCCGCCAACGGGAATCATCAGGAGCGAGCAGGCAACCATTGCCCAGGCGTAAAGGACCACCTGGACGGACACAACTTTGGCCCCTGCAATTGCTCCGAGCATGGGCACCTTGGCGTTGCGGTAGTCCTCGCCGTAGCGCATGGACAGCGGCCAGTAGTGCGGGGGCGTCCATAGGAAGATAACCATGAACAGCACAATGGCAGGCCACTCAACGGTGTTGGTGACCGCGGCCCAGGCGATGAGCACCGGGAAGCAGCCGGCTGCCCCGCCCCAAACGATGTTCTGTGCGGTGCGGCGCTTCAGGATCATGGTGTAGATGACCACGTAGAAAACGATGGCACCCAAGCCAAGCCATGCGGACAACGGATTCGCGCCGAACCACAGGATGGCAATCGACGCGGCGCCGAGAATCCAGGCAAAAACCAAAGCCTCCCGTGGCGATACTTCGCCAGTAACCAGCGGCCGCTTCTCAGTGCGGTGCATCAATTTGTCGATGTCCCGGTCGATGTAGCAGTTGAACACGCCGGCGCTGCCTGCAGCGAAGGCACCCCCCACGAGAGTCGCCAGAATCAACCCGATGGATGGGAAGCCGCGCTGGGCAAAGATCATGGTGGGGAGGGTGCTGACCAGGAGCAGCTCGATGACACGGGGCTTGGTGAGAGCCAGATACGCCTTTAATTTACGGGACATTCCGATGCTTCCCCGGGCCGGGGACGCATTGAGGGGCGTATCAGTTGTGCTCACGGCGGCAGTCACTCTGTTCTATGCTCTGGGGTTCTCGCAGCGGCTGCAGTCCGGGTTTCCGAGATGGAACCGCAGGCGCATGAACCGCTGGTGGCCTCCAGATATCATACCGTGGCTGGAAGTGCGTCCATGTCCGCAAAATACGCCAATGTTTCGGAAAGTTCACTCCGTGGCGGCGCCATCGTGATTCATATAAGGGAATTTCTGTCCAGTTAGTGGGATTCCCTGAGTCTCAGGACACGTTTGGGGCTAAGCTGTTGAGCAGATCAGCACACGTTGACAATCCGGGAAACCGTATTCTCGGAGGAGCCGTGCGTCTGGATGAAGGATCAACGTTTCAATGGTGAACGGCTGGTAGACACATTGCAGCGGGCGCCATCCTGTGCTTCCTGCGTGCCGTGTCCTTACGCCTGCCGTCAGCACAGAGAGGGGCTCGGTTTTCGTGCCACATTTGGAAGAGCAAGAACTGTCATGGACCGATCTGGACCGGAAGGCTGTTGACACCGTTCGTGTGTTGGCTGCTGACGCTGTGGAGAAGGTTGGAAATGGTCACCCCGGCACGGCTATGAGCTTGGCGCCGGCAGCGTACCTGCTGTTCCAGAAGCTGATGCGCCATGACCCGAAGAACCCTGATTGGATTGGGCGTGACCGGTTCGTCCTGTCCCCCGGTCACACGTCACTGACTCTTTACATCCAGCTGTTCCTCTCCGGTTATGGACTGGAATTGAAGGACCTTGAGGCACTGCGTACCTGGGGTTCGCTGACCCCTGGCCACCCCGAGTACAAGCACACCGCTGGTGTGGAGATCACTACCGGCCCGTTGGGCCAGGGCTTGGCTTCGGCTGTTGGTTTCGCTTACTCCCAGCGCCGCCAGCGTGGATTGTTCGACGCCGATGCTCCCGCCGGTGAATCACCGTTTGACCACACGATCTGGGTTATCGCTTCCGACGGCGACCTGCAGGAAGGCGTGACGTCCGAGGCGTCCTCGCTGGCCGGCCATCAGGAACTGGGCAACCTCGTGGTGATCTACGACGAGAACCACATTTCCATTGAAGATGACACCGACATCGCGTTCACCGAAGATGTCCTGAAGCGCTACGAAGCTTATGGATGGCACACCCAGCGTGTGGACTGGACCAAGACCGGGGAGTACGTCGAGGACGTCCAGGAACTCTACGCAGCATTGCTGGCCGCGAAGGCTGAGACGAACAAACCGTCCATCATTTCGCTGCGGACCATCATCGGCTACCCGGCCCCGAAGAAGCAGAACACGGGCAAGATCCACGGCTCGGCCTTGGGTGCCGAGGAAGTCGCAGCACTGAAGACCGTGCTCGGTTTCGATCCTGCAAAGTCCTTCGATGTTGACGAAGAGGTCCTGGCACACGCCCGCAAGGTCCTGGACCGTGGCGCCGAGTCCCGCGCTGCCTGGCAGTCCTCGTTCGAGTCCTGGCAGTCAGCCAACCCGGACGCTGCTGCCCTGTTGGAGCGCGTTGAGGCCAAGAAGCTTCCCGTGGGCATCGACGCGGCACTGCCGGTGTTCGAAGCCGGCAAGGATGTTTCCACCCGTGCAGCATCGGGCAAGGTCCTGAACGCCATCGGCCCGGTCCTTCCCGAGCTGTGGGGCGGTTCCGCCGACCTCGCCGAGTCCAACAACACCACGATTGAAGGCTCGCCCTCGTTCATTCCCACCTCGCGCTCCACCGACGCGTGGAAGGGCAATCCGTACGGACGGGTCCTGCACTTCGGTATCCGAGAGCACGCGGCTGCCTCGATCGTGAACGGCATCTCCCTGCACGGACGCACCCGTGCGTTCTCGGGCACGTTCCTGATCTTCTCGGATTACCAGCGCCCGGCCATCCGCCTCGGCGCGTTGATGGGTGTGCCGTCCCTGTACGTGTGGACGCACGACTCCATCGGCCTGGGCGAAGACGGTCCCACCCACCAGCCCGTGGAGCAACTCGCTTCGCTGCGTGCCATCCCGGGCCTGGACGTCGTCCGCCCCGGTGACGCGAACGAGGTCTCGGCAGCGTGGAAGACGATGCTGGAGAACCACGAGAACCCGGCCGGTATTGTCCTGACCCGCCAGAACATCCCCACCTACGCCCGCGGCGAAGGCACCGCAGAAGGTGACACCTTCGGTTCCACCGCTGGTGTGGCCAAAGGCGGTTACGTCCTGGCTGAGGCTTCCAAGGACGGCGAAACCGTTGACGCGCAGGTCATCCTGATCGGCACGGGCTCCGAGGTCCAGCTCGCCGTCGCGGCCCGCGAAGCGCTCCAGGCTGAAGGCATCGCCACCCGCGTTGTTTCCATGCCGTGCGTGGAATGGTTCAACAAGCAGGACGAGGCCTACCGTGAGTCCGTGCTCCCCGCCGAGGTGAAGGCACGCGTTTCCGTCGAAGCCGGCCTCGCCCTGGGATGGCGCGAATTCGTCGGTGACGCCGGACGTTCGGTCTCACTTGAGCACTTCGGCGCTTCGGCAGACTACAAGCGGTTGTTCCAGGAATTCGGCATCACTGCCGAAGCCGTCGCCGCCGCTGCAAAAGACTCCCTCGCAGGCCTGAGCGCCTGATACCTCTATCAAGGAGAAAACAATGACCAGCACCCCCACGCAGCAACTCTCCGACGCCGGCGTTTCCATCTGGCTCGATGACCTTTCCCGCAACCGCCTCCAAACGGGTACGTTGCAGAAGCTCATCGACGAAAAGAACGTCGTTGGTGTCACCACCAACCCCTCCATCTTCCACGCCGCCATCACCACCGGCACGGACTACGACGCCACCATCGCAGCCAAGGCCGAAGCCGGTGCCAGCGTCGAAGAGACCATCTTCGAGATCACCACCACGGACGTCGCCGACGCCTGCGACCTCTTCGCACCGATCGCTGCCGCGACCAACGGCGTGGACGGTCGCGTGTCCATCGAGGTGGATCCGCGCCTGGCATGGGACACCCAGGCCACGATCGCCGAGGCCAAGCACCTGCACGGCAAGGTCAACAAGGACAACGTCCACATCAAGATCCCGGCAACCCTGGAAGGCCTGGAAGCCATCACGGCAACCCTGGCCGAAGGCATCAGCGTCAACGTGACCCTGATCTTCTCCCTGGAGCGCTACCGCGCCGTCATCAACGCCTTCCAGTCCGGCCTGGAACAGGCCAAGGACAACGGCCATGACCTCTCCAAGATCCACTCCGTGGCATCCTTCTTCGTTTCCCGCGTGGACACCGAGATCGACAAGCGCCTGGATGCCATCGGCACCGACGAAGCCAAGGCCCTCAAGGGCAAGGCCGGCGTCGCCAACGCACGCCTGGCCTACCAGGTCTACGAAGAACTGTTCTCCACCGAACGCTGGGCCTTGCTCGCAGAAGCCGGCGCCCTCCCCCAGCGTCCGCTCTGGGCCTCCACCGGCGTCAAGGACCCGGCCTACCCCGACACCCTGTACGTCACCGAACTCGTCGCCCCCGGCGTGGTCAACACCATGCCGGAAAAAACCCTCGACGCAACGTTCGACCACGGCGTAGTCACCGGAGACACCATCACCGGCACCTACGCAGAAGCGAACCAGACCCTCGACGCACTCGAAGCACTCGGCGTTTCCTACAACGACGTCGTAGCCGTGCTTGAGTCCGAAGGTCTCGAGAAGTTCGTGGCCAGCTGGAAGGAACTCCTGGCCGACGTAGAAGGCGCCCTCGCCACCGCACGGAAGGCTTCCTAACCAACCATGAGCACAATCAGCTACGACGCCAGCGGTGCCGCGCAGCAGGCCATCGCCCAGAACATCACCAGCCTGGTAGACGACAAGGTCGCCACGAGGATTTTCGCCAAAGACCACACGCTGTGGGGTCCAGAAGCGGAGTCCGAGTCGGCCATCCGTCTGGGCTGGGTTGAGGCTGCCGCCGTATCGCAACCTTTGGTGGAGAGCATTCTCGAACTTCGCGATGCTCTCCGCGCCGAGGGCGTCTCCCGTATTGTCCTCTGTGGCATGGGTGGCTCCTCCTTGGCTCCCGAGGTCATCGCCGGCACCGCCGGCGTCGAGCTGACTGTGCTGGACAGCACAGATCCTGAGCAGGTCAGCGCTGCTTTGACGGACCGGTTGGCGGCGACTGCAATCGTCGTGTCCTCTAAGTCCGGTTCAACTGTTGAGACCGATTCCCAGCGCAGGGTTTTCGAGAAAGCGTTCAAGGACGCCGGTATCGATGCCAAGAGTCGAATCATTATCGTGACGGACCCGGGTTCTCCGCTGGACAAGGCATCCCGCGAAGCCGGCTACCGTGCAGTCTTCAACGCCGACCCGAACGTCGGCGGCCGGTTCTCCGCCCTTACCGCGTTCGGCCTGGTCCCGTGTGGCCTGGCCGGTGTGGATATCCAATCTTTCCTGGACGAGGCAGAGGAAGCGGCAGAAATCCTCAATGAGGATTCCGAGGACAACATTGGTCTTGCCTTGGGCATCGCCCTGGGCGGCACCAATCCTCTGCGCAACAAGATCGTCATAGCCGAGGACGGTTCCGGCATTGTGGGCTTCGCTGATTGGGCCGAGCAGCTCATCGCGGAGTCCACGGGCAAGCTCGGCACGGGTGTGCTGCCTGTTGTCGCGGGCCCGGATTCCCCCGAGGCTCTTGGCGGCGCTGAGGACGTCCTGGTGGTCCGGCTGGTCAGTGCGGACGCCGACGTCGAACTTCGTGAAAACGAAGTCGCCATCGCAGGTGGCCTGGCTTCCCAGATGTTCCTTTGGGAATTCGCGACCGCCGTTGCAGGCCGGCTCCTGGGCATCAACCCGTTTGACCAGCCCGACGTCGAGGCTGCCAAAGTGGCCGCGCGCGGTCTGCTGGATGCCCGGCCTGAGCCCACTCCGGCCGCGTTCACCGACGGCGTCGTGGAAGTTCGCGGCGGCGATTGGCTCGGTAGTGCTTCCACGGCAGCCGAGGCCGTGCAGGCACTTCTGGCCCAGCTCGGCTCTGACGGTTACCTGAGCGTCCAAGCTTACCTGGACCGCATCTCCCATGCACCCCTTGAAGGCATCCGTGACGAACTCGCCGCTGTTTCCGGCCGTCCGGTGACGTTCGGCTGGGGCCCTCGGTTCCTGCATTCCACGGGACAGTTCCACAAGGGCGGCCCGGCTATTGGTGTGTTCCTTCAGATCACCGCAGCATCGTCTTTGGACCTGGAAATTCCTGACCGCCCCTTCACGTTCGGGGAGCTCATTGCTGCACAGGCCTCGGGCGATGCCCAGGTCCTGGAAGGCCATGGCCGTCCCGTGTTGCGCCTGCACCTCACCGAACGTGCTGCCGGCGTAGCCCAGCTCAAGGAAGTCGTCGCTGCACTGGCCGGCCAGGCCAGCGCGCTCGAAAGCTAAGGCACAAAACCAAACATGCCAGAAACTGAAAACGGCAGGAAGAACGCCGGCCTGCGGAACCCCTTGCGGGATCCGCGGGACCGGCGCCTGAACCGCATCGCCGGGCCGTCCTCGTTGGTGTTCTTCGGAGTCACCGGCGACCTCGCCCGTAAGAAACTCATGCCGGCCGTCTATGACCTTGCCAACCGCGGCCTGCTTCCGCCCAGCTTTGCCCTGGTGGGATTCGGACGCCGTGAGTGGGACAACGCAGACTTCGCGGCGGAGGTGAAAGAGAACGTCAAGGCCCATGCGAGGACCAAGTTTGATGAGGCCGTCTGGGAACAGTTGGCTTCGGGTATTCGCTTTGTCCAGGGCGAGTTCGACGACGACGACGCCTTTGAGCGCCTCGGTGACGTCCTGGAGGAACTGGACGAGACCCGTGGCACGCGTGGCAACCACGGGTTCTACCTCTCTATCCCGCCCAAGGCGTTCGAGCAGGTCTGTCGCCAGCTGTCCAAGCATGGCCTGGCCCAGGCGAAGCCCGGGCAATGGCGCCGGGTGGTCATCGAAAAGCCGTTCGGTCACGACCTCGAGTCAGCCCGTCAGCTCAACGACATCGTCGAGTCAGTGTTCCCGCCGGATGCCGTGTTCCGGATTGACCATTACCTGGGCAAGGAAACGGTCCAGAACATCCTGGCCCTGCGCTTTGCAAACCAGCTGTTCGAACCTCTCTGGAATGCCAACTACGTTGACCACGTCCAGATCACCATGGCCGAGGACATCGGTACTGGCGGCCGTGCCGGCTATTACGACGGCGTCGGCGCGGCCCGTGACGTGATCCAGAACCACCTGTTGCAGCTCCTGGCCTTGACGGCAATGGAAGAGCCTATTTCCTTCAACGCCGATGACCTGCGTGCCGAGAAGGAAAAGGTCCTCGCGGCCGTCAAGCTGCCCGATGATTTGTCCACGCATTCCGCCCGGGGACAATTTACCGGTGGTTGGCAGGGCGGCGAGGAGGTACTCGGTTACCTGGACGAGGACGGCATTCCTGCTGATTCCAAGACCGAAACCTATGCCGCGATCCGTGTGGACATTAACACCCGCCGCTGGGCCGGGGTTCCGTTCTATCTGCGTGCCGGAAAGCGCCTGGGCCGCCGCGTGACCGAAATCGCGGTTGTCTTCAAGCGTGCACCCAACCTGCTGTTCCGCGATCACAACGATGACGACTTCGGTCAGAACGCCGTAGTTATTCGTGTCCAGCCTGACGAGGGCGCCACGATCCGTTTCGGTTCCAAGGTGCCGGGCACGCAAATGGAGGTCCGCGACGTCACGATGGACTTCGGCTACGGCCACTCGTTTACCGAATCCAGCCCCGAAGCCTACGAACGGCTCATCCTGGACGTACTCCTGGGCGAACCGCCGCTCTTCCCGCGCCACCAGGAAGTTGAGCTGTCCTGGAAGATCCTGGACCCGTTCGAAGAGTACTGGGCGGGCCTGGAAGAACAACCGCAACCGTACGCACCCGGTAGCTGGGGACCGGCTTCGGCCGATGAACTCCTTGCCCGTGATGGACGAACCTGGAGAAGGCCATGATCGTAGATCTTCCCGACACAACCACCTCCAAGATCTCCAAGAAGATCATGTCGCTGCGGGAACAGGGCGGCGTGATCGCCCTGGGCCGGGTGCTGACCTTGGTGGTTGTCACGAAGTCCGGGCAGGAAGAAGACGCCATCGAGGCGGCCAACGAGGCCAGCCGCGAACACCCCTGCCGCATCATCGTGCTTGCCGATGCCGGGGCAGAAGCACCGGACCGCCTCGACGCGCAGATCCGCGTTGGCGGCGACGCCGGTGCTTCCGAAGTCATCGTGCTCCGGGGGTTCGGACACATGGCCCACGAAAGCGAGTCCCTGGTATCAGGCCTCCTGCTTCCGGACGCACCGATTGTGGCCTGGTGGCCCCACGGCGCACCGGAAAGCGCCTGCGAGACGTCCATCGGGCGTATTGCGCACCGTCGCATCACGGACTCCGCGAACGAGCCCGACCCCGCCCTGGCACTGGAGAACATTCGCCGGACTTACAAGGCAGGCGACACGGATCTCGCATGGACCCGTCTGACGAACTGGCGCATGCAGCTTGCTGCCGTGTTCGACCAGGTGGACGGGGACCCCGTCTCGGCCGTAGCGGTGGAAGGTGCTTCGGACTCTCCCAGCACTCTGCTCCTGGCAGCCTGGTTGAGCCTTGCCCTGCAAGCGCCTGTGACGATCGTTGCCGATCCGGCTGGTACCGGAATCCGCCGCGTCCGCATGACGCGTGCCAGCGGTGACGTCCAGCTTTTCCGCCCGGGATTGTCCGTGGCCGAGCTAACGCAGCCGGGTCAGCCTGCACAGCGCATCACCCTCCCCCGACGCAGCCTGAAGGATTGCCTCGCCGAAGAACTCCGTCGGCTGGACCCCGACGAAGTCTTCGGAGAAGTGATTACGATGGGACTGCCATTAACCAGTCAGAGGAGAGTCCAGACCAGTGCACGCTGATCCCAGAGTAAGTATCCACCCCGATTCCAAGGTGCTCATGGCGGCTATTGCGGCGCGCCTTATCACCAAGCTTGTGGATGTCCAGGACAAGCACGGTGAGGCCACGGTGGTCCTGACCGGAGGAACTGTCGGGATCGGTACCCTGAAGGCGGTGGCGGATTCTGCCGCGGCACCAGCTGTCGACTGGTCAAAGGTGAATTTCTGGTGGGGGGATGAGCGTTTTGTTGCAGCAGACAACGATGACCGCAACACCCGCCAGGCACACCAGGCTTTGCTCGCCCACCTGCCGGTTGACCCTGCCCGGGTCCATGAGCCCGGTTCTTCGGACGAATTCGCATCGGCTGATGATGCTGCGGCTGACTATGCCGACAGGCTGAAGGCAGCAGCTGAGGCAGAGCATGCAGCTGACATGTCCGATACCCGTCCGGAGGAGCCCGGCGTCCTTCCGCGTTTCGACGTACTCCTGCTCGGTGTAGGTCCTGACGCGCACGTCGCTTCCCTCTTCCCGGAACAGGCCGCCATCAGGGAGAAGAACCGTACAGTGGTGGGTGTTGAAAACTCGCCCAAGCCGCCGCCGTCGCGCATCTCCTTGACTTTGCCTGCCATCAACACGGCGCAGGAAATCTGGATGGTGGTAGCGGGCGAAGACAAGGCCGGCGCTGTGGGCCTTGCCTTGGCAGGGGCCAACCCTGTTCAGGTTCCCGCAGCAGGCCCGGTTGGGCGTTCAAGGACCCTTTGGCTCATCGACGAGAACGCGGCGTCACGTGTCCCCCAGCAGTTGGTCCGGAAGGACCCCGCGGGCGCGTAACCGCTCCAACGCTCCGGCCAGGACGATTTCGGCGTCCTGGCTGGAGCGTCTTTCTTTAACGTAATCCAAGTGCGACTTGAAGAGGTCATCTTCCGGCCGGGTTTCCGTAACCTGGCCTGGGTCTCTCGATGCAAGGAGGCCGCACTTGGGACAGTCCCAGTTCTTGGGTATTTGTTCGTCCGGCAGCTTAAGGAAAACAAGCCGCGTCTCGTGTCCCTTGGCGCACCAATACGGGACACGAATACGCGGCAGTTGTTCTCCATCGCCGTGGTCGCTTTGATGTCGAGGAGCAGTTCCGAGTGCTACACCAACGCGGGTGCCCCGGTAACCAGGCGTGCCATGAACCATTTTCGAACCCCTAGCGACTCGGTGGTTGGCCGTCACGGCCCGTAGGCCTTACGGCCAACAGGCCCAGTCTAATGCGAGGGGTACGACGGCGGCACTGGTGTTTGGTGCCGAATGGTTCCGAAATTCTGGGAAGGCTCCCTTGCAGGAGCCTTCCCGCGCGAACTATTAGGAATCGCCACCTGAGGTGAAGCGCATGATCAGGCCCAGGCCGATGATGACGACTCCCCACGTCACGCCAAGAATGATGGTGAAGCGGTTCAGGTTCCGCTCAGCGACGCCGGAAGAGCTCAATCCGGAGCTCATTCCTCCACCGAACATGTCGGACAAACCGCCTCCACGTCCTTTGTGGAGAAGAATGAGCAGCGTCAGCAGAAGGCTGGTTACGCCCAGCAGGATCTGCAGGATGACATGAAGAACGTCCACGACGGCCTTTCGAAGAAGCGGAAAACGGGAGCCGGACTAGTCCGTGACGAGGTGGCTCTCGAACCTGACAATGTTAGCAAACTCAGCTGGGTCCAAACTGGCGCCACCCACAAGCAGGCCATCAACGTCGTTTTCTGCCATGATGGCGGCAGCGTTGTTGGCCTTGACCGAGCCACCGTACAGAAGGCGCGTCTTTTCAGCCACGCCCTCGTCGAAGAGCTTGGCAAGTTCGGCGCGGATGGCAGCACACATTTCCTGTGCATCGTCCGGACCTGCAACTTCACCGGTTCCGATAGCCCACACGGGCTCATAGGCGACAACGAGCTCAGCGGCCTGTTCCGGAGTGAGGCCTTCGACACCGGCGCGCAACTGGGCCAGCGTGTGCTCCACGTGCGTGCCTGCCTGACGAATTTCGAGGCCCTCACCCACGCAAAGGACCGGTGTGACACCGTGGCGGAACGCGGCTTTGACCTTTGCATTCAGGACATCGTCGGACTCGTTGTGAATGGTCCGGCGTTCACTGTGCCCTACCAAAACGTATGCGCAGCCCAGCTTGCTCAGGAACTGGCCGGAGATGTCACCGGTATAGGCGCCAGAGTCGAACTGGGACAGGTCCTGGCCGCCGTAAACAACGTCGAGTTCGTCGCCCTGTACGAGCGTCTGCACCCCGCGGAGATCGGTAAACGGCGGAAAGACGGCAACCTCTACGCGGTTGTAATCGTGCTTTGCGTCCGAGAGGGTCCAGACGAGCTTCTGTAGCAAAGTGATGCCCTGGACGTGGTCCATGTTCATCTTCCAGTTGCCTGCGATGAAGGGCTTTCGGACAAAGTTGCCGTTGGCAGAGGTAGTCACATGAACTCCAAGAATGCGTTGATAAATGGAACAGCCGGCAGGACGCGTGGGCGTCCTGCCGGCCGGATTGCTGTTTAGCGGTCCAGGACGCTGAGGCCCGGAAGTTCCTTGCCTTCAAGATATTCCAGGCTGGCCCCACCACCGGTGGAGATGTGGCCAAACTGGGAATCCTCGAAGCCGAGGGTCCTTACTGCTGCGGCGGAGTCGCCGCCACCGACAACCGTGAAGGCCACAGTGTCAGTCAGGGCCTGCGCGATGGCCCGTGTGCCGCTGGAGAATGCCTCGAATTCGAAGACGCCCATGGGGCCATTCCAGAAGACGGTCTTGGCGCCTTCGATCTGCGCCGCAAAAGCAGAGGCTGATTCGGGCCCAATGTCCAATCCAATGCCGGAGGCACCAAAGGAGCTTTCCTCGATGGCATCCGCGCGGACTACTTCATGCTCGGCATCCGCTGCGAAGCGGCTGGCGACCACGACGTCCGTGGGAATCACGAAAGACGTACCGGCGTCCGCAGCGCGTTTCAGGTAGTCCTGCACTACGGGAATCTGGTCTTCCTCAAGGAGGCTGCCAGCTACCTTGTGGCCTTCGGCGGCGAGGAAGGTGAACAGCATGCCGCCACCGACCAGGATGGTGTCTGCCTTGCCAAGGAGGTTGTCGATGACTGCCAGCTTGTCCGAGACCTTGGAACCGCCCAAGACAACGACGTAAGGCCGCTGCGTGTCTGCGGTGAGCTTCCGGAGAACTTCCACCTCGGTGTGCACGAGGTCGCCGAGGTAAGAGGGCAGCCGCGTGGCGACGTCGTAGACGCTGGCGTGCTTGCGGTGGACTGCGCCGAAGGCGTCGTCCACGAACGCGCCGTTGTCACCCGTCAGGGCAACCAGCTCGTCAGCGAATGCGCCACGCTCGGCGTCGTTCTTGCTGGTCTCGCGGGCATCGAAACGCACGTTTTCCAGGATGAGTACTTCGCCATCCTGCAAAGCAGCTGCCAGTTCCTTGGCGGAGTCGCCAACCGTATCAGCGGCCAATTGGACGTTGAAGTCCGCAAGTTCCGCGAGGCGGGTGGCTGCGGGCTTCAATGAGTACTTTTCCTCAGGGGCGCCCTTGGGGCGGCCGAGGTGGGCGGTTACGAGCACACGGGCACCGGCGTCCGAGAGCTTCTTAAGGACCGGGAGGGAGGCCTTGATGCGGCCGTCGTCGGTCACTGTAGAGCCGTCGAGCGGCACATTAAGGTCACTTCTGACCAGAATGTACCGCCCGCGGACACCTTCAGCGATGAGTTCGTTGAGGGTGTGAGATGTCATGTGTCTACCCTAGCCCAGCTTGGATGCGACGAGCTCCGTGAGGTCGACGAGGCGGTTCGAGTAGCCCCACTCGTTGTCATACCAGGAAACAACCTTGACCTGGTTGCCGATCACCTTGGTCAGGCCGGAGTCGAAGATCGACGAAGCGGGGTCGCCAACGATATCCGAGGAGACGATGGGAGCATCGGTGTAGCTCAGGATTCCGGCAAACTGATCGGACTCAGCAGCGGCCTTGACCGCGGCATTGACTTCCTGGACCGTAACTTCGCGGGAAACAGTGACCGTGAGGTCCGTTGCGGAACCGGTGGGGACGGGGACGCGGATTGCATAGCCATCCAGCTTGCCCTTGAGCTCCGGCAGGACCAGGCCGATGGCCTTTGCGGCACCGGTGGAGGTGGGGACCATGTTGATAGCGGCAGCGCGGGCACGGCGGAGGTCTCCGTGGGGGCCGTCCTGCAGGTTCTGGTCAGCCGTGTAGGCGTGAACCGTGGTCATCAGGCCACGCTCGATGCCGAAGGCGTCGTTGACAACCTTGGCCAGCGGGCCCAGGCAGTTGGTGGTGCAGGATGCGTTGGAAATGATGTGGTGCGCCGCGGGATCGTAGAGCTCGTGGTTCACACCCATGACGATGGTGATGTCTTCGTCGCTGGCAGGAGCCGAGATGAGGACCTTCTTGGCGCCGGCGTCGATGTGCTTCTGCGCTGCTGCTGCCTTGGTGAAGAACCCGGTGGACTCGATGACGATGTCCACGCCGAGCTCGGCCCAGGGAAGGTTTGCGGGATCGCGTTCAGCAAGGACCGTGATGGACTCGCCGTTAACAACCAGGTTGCCCTCTTTGACTTCCACGGACTGGGTCAGACGGCCACCGACGGAGTCGTACTTCAGGAGGTGGGCGAGGGTCTCAGGGCTGGTGAGGTCGTTGACTGCGACGATCTCAAGGTCTGCGCCCTGGGCCAGTGCTGCGCGGAAGTAGTTACGGCCGATGCGGCCGAAGCCGTTGATACCAATACGGGTGGTCACTATGTGTCAATCTCCTTGGTGCTCTTGCAAGCACGCCTAGTGAGTCGGATCAATATTTCCAACTAACAGACCCCGCACGTCATTGGGCAGAGGTGATTATCAGATCGGAGGGCGACCAGCCACGTTGCTGAAGGCTAACCGCCTTCCGTGACCCATCTTACGTTTAACTAAGCCTGCCCCCGCAACTGCGGGGGCAGGCTTTCCAGTATTTGGTCCCATTTCAGCGTTAATGTGACTTTTGTTACATCAACGTGAATCGGGCCTCACCAGCTACAGGACGATGAGGCCCGTAGCGTTGGCGCGGGCTGCTTCGAAGCGCTTGGCGACATCTGCCCAGTTGGCGATGTTCCAGAACGCCTTGACGTAGTCAGCCTTGACGTTGACGTAGTCCAGGTAGAACGCGTGCTCCCACATGTCCAGCATGAGCAGCGGAGTGGTACCAACGGCGACGTTGCCCTGCTGATCGTAGAGCTGCTCGATGACCAGGTTGCCACCGATGGGCTCGTACGCCAGGAAGGCCCAACCGGAACCCTGCAGACCCAGTGCGGCAGCGGTGAACTGGGCACGGAAAGCGTCAAAGGACCCGAAAGCGTCCTCGATGGCGGCTGCGAGTTCGCCTTCAGGCTTGTCGCCGCCGTCCGGGGAGATGTTGTTCCAGAACACGGAGTGGTTGATGTGGCCGCCGGTGTGGAACGCGAGGTCCTTGGAGAGGCGGTTGATGTTGGCGAAGTCACCCGATTCGCGGGCTTCAGCGAGCTGCTTGAGGGCGTTGTTGGCGCCTGCAACATAGGCAGCGTGGTGCTTGCTGTGATGCAGCTCCATGATCTTCGCCGAAATGTGCGGCTCGAGCGCTGCGTAGTCGTAGCCGAGCTCGGGCAGAACGTACTCTGTCACGAAATCCTCCAATGTAATGGACCGAAGTCCGGTTTGGTAACTCTCGTTGTGTTCATCCGGCCGGCAGGCCAGCCGGAAATCCTTGGGGAGGAAGCTTGCTCCTGCCGCCAACGGGAACAACCCGCGGCGACCTCGCAGTATTTCCTCCGCACGTTCTCGATTCTAGGGGCGGGAACTACTCGTCCATCATTTCCGGAGTCACATTTGCTTCAGTACCCGGAATTCCCAGATCCAGCGCGCGTTTATCGGCCATCGCGAGCAAGCGGCGGATCCGGCCGGCAATAGCGTCCTTGGTCATGGGGGGATCGGCAAGGCGGCCCAATTCATCCAGGCTTGCCTGCTTGTGGGCGACCCGGAGTTCCCCTGCATACTTCAGGTGATCCGGAACATCATCGCCCAGGATTTCAAGTGCGCGGTCCACCCTGGCGCCAGCGGCTACGGCAGCCTGCGCCGAGCGGCGCAGGTTGGCGTCATCAAAGTTGGCCAGCCTGTTGGCAGTAGCCCGGACTTCCTTGCGCATGCGCCGCTCCTCCCAGACCATCAAGGCGTCATGTGCGCCCATCCTGGTAAGGAGCGCGGCGATCGTGTCACCGTCACGGATAACCACGCGGTCAACACCGCGGACTTCGCGGGCCTTGGCCTGTATGCCCAGCCGGCGGGCGGCACCCACCAGTGCCAGCGCGGACTCCGGCCCGGGACAGGTTACTTCCAGGGACGAGGAACGTCCTGGTTCGGTCAGGGATCCATGGGCCAGGAAAGCTCCGCGCCAGACGGCTTCCGCATCGGCCGCAGACCCATTGACGACTACAGAAGGCAGGCCGCGTACCGGGCGGCCGCGACCGTCCAGGAGTCCTGTTTGGCGGGCCAAGGCCTCGCCGTCGCGGACAACGCGCACCACGTAGCGGCTACCGCGGCGCAGGCCACCACCCGAAACCACGATGATCTCGCTCTGGTGTCCGTAAACCTCGGCAATCGCGGCGCGCAGACGCCGCGCCGTGGAGGCCAGGTCCACCTCAGCCTCGATGACGATTCGTCCCGAAATAATATGCAAGCCCCCTGCAAAGCGGAGCATCGCCGAAACCTCAGCTTTACGGACTGAAGATTTCTTGATGTCCAGCCGGGACAGTTCGTCCTTGACCGACGCGGTAAGTGCCATCGCGTGTGTATTCCTAACTGTTCCCGAAAATATCGTGGTACGCCGCTGCCAAGAGCAGTGGATCATGGACGGGGCGGCGCCTCGAAGCCCCTACTCTACCCAACACCACTTCCGCGCCGATCATCCCCGCAGCTTTCTCAAAAGCCTTCAGGTCCTGGATCGCGGCGGGGTCGGCGAGGACGACGTCGACGCTGAACTCCGGCGCGTAGCGTCGCAGGACATCCAAATGGTCGGCCGCTGTCATGCCGGACGTTTCCTTGGTTTCGACGTCAAGATTCATGGTGAGGCAGCGTTTGGCCGCAGTATCGCCAAGGGCCTGCCGAAGCTCGGGGAGCAACAAATGGGGCAATACCGAGGTGTACCAGGACCCTGGTCCGAGGATGACCCAATCGGCGAGCTCGATCGCGGTGAGCGCCTCAGTGCAGGCTCGGGCGTCCTCGGGCAGCAGCCGCACTTCCTCGAGTTTCCCGGCAACGGCGCACTTCGCCTGTCCGCTGACGGTCTGCAGTTCATGTCCGCCGCCAGGCAGTTCCACCCGGGCTTGGCCCTCGATGGTCAAAGGAACACTGGACATCGGCAGTACCTGACCCCGCGCGCCCAGCAATGCCCCGGCCCATTTGAGGCCGGCCACGGTATCCCCCAGCAGCTCCCAGAGCGTGACGATGAGCAGGTTGCCCATCGCATGATGGTCCAGGGAACCACCCTTGGCGGTTCCCGCAGCGAAGCGGTGCTGCATGACGTCCCGCCATGTCCGCCCCCAGTCGGTGTCGTCGCACAGCGCACTCAATGCCATCCGCAGGTCACCGGGCGGGAGGACACCGTACTCGTCCCGTAGACGCCCGGAGGAGCCGCCGTCGTCAGCTACCGTGACGATCGCCGTCAGCTCCGACGTCAACAAACGAAGTGCCGAGAGCGAAGCCGCCAGGCCGTGCCCGCCGCCGAGGGCAACTACTGAAGGACTCTTGTGTTGCTGGCTGCCCGGAACGCCTTTCGGCGGGATGAGGGGCAACGGTCCTGTAAGGACTCCCATTTACTCACGCCCCAGGTCGCGGTGCGTCGTTGTGACGGTTACGCGCGGATATTGCGCGAGGCGTTTGGAGAGCTCGACGGCGACTGCCACCGAACGGTGCTTGCCACCGGTGCACCCCACAGCCAGGGTGGCGTAATGCTTGTTCTCTTGCCGGTAGCCGTCCAGGACAGGCTCCAAGGCCTTGACGTAACGGTCGACAAACTCCTGGACCCCATCAGCGGAGAGCACGTAGTCACTGACGTCCTCATCCAGCCCTGTGTGGGGACGAAGCTGCGGCACCCAGTGCGGGTTGGGAATGAAGCGGGCGTCGGCCACGAAGTTGGCGTCTACGGGCAAGCCATACTTGAATCCAAAACTCATGACATTCAGCCGAAGCGTCACGGGTCCGGTATCGCTGAACAACTCAGTGATGGCTGTTGCCAGGCCGTGCACATTGAACTCACTGGTGTCCAGGACGACGTCAGCATGCTCCCGCAGTTCGCGCAGGACCTCGCGCTCTATGCCGATTCCGTCCAGGATCCGGCCGCCGCCCTGAAGTGGATGCGGACGCCGGCCTTGTTCGAACCGGCGGACCAGGACTTCATCGCTGGCATCAAGGAACAGTACCCGGAACGTGATGCCAGTGGCGCTCAAGGCGCCCAGGGCAGTCTGGATGTCAGTAAAGAGGTCCTTGCTTCGGACATCCACCACTACGGCCAGTTTGGGGATGGATTTAGGCGCGTGCGAGACGATTTCCGCCAAGGTGCCAAGCATCTGGGGAGGAAGGTTGTCCACAACGTACCAACCGTGGTCCTCCAAGGCGTCCGATGCGGTACTGCGGCCTGCCCCCGACATGCCGGTAACCACCAGCAGTTCCGCCTCCGCCGGCTTGACGGGCGTTAGTCCGTCCTGCTCCGCGCCGGCTCCTGCCGTTGCCTCATCCATCAGTGGTCCCCGTTTCCTTGGAAGTGGTTGTTACAGCTTGACCGGCGGCATCGCAGTTGCGGCCACCGGTCAAGTTCTTACCCTAGCTAAGATTCGAGGATTTCGCCGGTCGTCATGTTCACCGCAGGAGCGGCTTCACCTGCGTCTTCGCTGGAACCCAGGTGCAGCACGACGGCCGCTGCCAACGCCGGACCGATACCCTTGGCGGAGGTGAGTTCCTCCACGCTGGCCGCTCTGATCTTCTTGAGGGAGCCAAAGTGTGCCACCAAAGCCTTGCGTTTGGCTTCCCCCAGGCCCGGAACGCCGTCCAGGGCAGAGACCGTCATGGCCTTGCCGCGCTTTTGCCGATGGAAGGTGATGGCGAAGCGGTGGGCTTCGTCGCGGATGCGCTGGAGCAGGTACAAGCCCTGCGACGTCCGGGGAAGGATCACCGGGAAGTCGCTGTTGGGAAGCCATACCTCTTCAAGGCGCTTCGCCAGGCCGACCACGTAGACGTCGTCGATGCCCAACTCAGCCAAAGCACGCGCTGCAGCATTGACCTGCGGCTGCCCGCCGTCCACAACCACCAGGTTGGGCGGGTACGCGAACTTGGCTTTGGGAGCCGGCATGGTGGGGTCCGACGGCGTCGCTTCAGTTCCGTGCGTAGCCGCGGCGGTGCCCGCACGGGTTGGGTTGATGATTTCGCCGGAGACGGGCACCTGGGCGGCCTTATCGGTGAGGTAGTGGCGGAAGCGGCGCGTCAAGACATCATGCATGGCGGCGGTATCGTCGGCTGCCGCCGCCCCCGTGATGGAGAACTTACGGTAATCGGACTTCTTGGGCAAACCGTCTTCCACCACCACCATGGACGCCACCACGTTGGTTCCTTGGACGTGCGAGATATCGAAGCATTCGATCCGAAGGAGCGGAACCGGAAGCTCAAGGGCCTCCTGAAGCTCCTGAAGGGCAAGCGAGCGGACGGTGATGTCCCCGGCACGGCGGGTCTTGTGCAGCTTCAGCGCCTGCTCGGCATTCTCCCGGACCGTCGACATCAGCGCAGCCTTGTCACCTCGCTGGGGCACACGGATATCCACCTTTGCCCCGCGGAGCCCGCCCAGCCATTCACCCAGCTCGGCATGGTTGCTCGGATTCTCCGGAACGAGTACTTCCCGCGGGATCCGGCCCTGGACCTCGCTGTCTTCCCCGTAGACCTGTTGCAGCAGGTGCTCGATGAGTTCCGGCGTCGTGGCGTCTTCAACTTTCTCCACGACCCAGCCACGCTGTCCACGGACCCGGCCGCCGCGGACGTGGAACACCTGCACGGACGCCTCGAGCTCGTCTTCATGCAGCGCAAAGACGTCGGCGTCCGTATCCTCAGCGAGGACTACGGCGTTGCGTTCGAAGACCTTTCGCAAAGCGATGATGTCGTCCCTGAGCCGTGCTGCGCGCTCATAGTCGAGTTCCGCGACGGCGGCCGACATTTCCTTTTCAAGCCGGTTGATGAAGCGCTTGGCTTCCCCGCCCATGAAGGCACAGAAGTCCTCCGCAAGTTGCCGGTGCTCCTCCGGCGTCACCCGGCCGACACAGGGTGCTGCGCATTTGTCGATGTAGCCAAGAAGGCAAGGCCGCCCACTGGCTTGTGCGCGCTTGAAGACGCCCGCGCTGCAGCTGCGGACCGGGAACACGCGAAGGAGGGTATCCATGGTTTCGCGGATAGCGCCCGCCGTGTAGGGGCCAAAATACCTGGTGCCCTTCTTGCGTTCGCCACGCATGACCTGCACCCTGGGGTACTTCTCCCCCATGGTGACGGCCAGATAGGGATAAGTCTTGTCGTCCCGGAAGACCACGTTGAAACGCGGCTTGAATTCCTTGATCCAGGTGTACTCCAGCTGTAGCGACTCCAGCTCGCTGCCCACAACGGTCCACTCCACGCTGCTCGCGGCATGGACCATGGCATGCGTCTTGGGTAGAAGCCCGGACGGGTTCGCAAAGTAGGAATTCAGCCTGGAACGGAGGTTCTTGGCCTTGCCCACGTAAATAACGCGGCCGTGCGGGTCGCGGAAACGGTAGACGCCCGGGGTTGTGGGAATTTCACCCGTCTGGGGCCGGTAACTTGCTGGATTTGCCACGATTCCAGTCTAGTGAACAGGACCGACAGCCTACGCCACGTGGCTCAGTCCACCGACTTGCTTTGGTTGTAGCTTGAGGACCGTTCCTGTCCGCTGAGGGCAGCTATGGCGTCCATGATCTTGTCCGTCACCTGGCGGCGTGCGGGAAGGGAATGGTCCGGGCCTGTCTTGTCGAAGTAGAGCGGCTCGCCGACCTTCATGGTGAAGTGCTGGGGGCGGACGGCGTTCTTGTCCGCCGGCTGCAGTTTCTCCGTGCCTATCAGTCCCACGGGAATGACGGGTGCGCCCGTGGTGAGCGCCAACCAACCGACGCCGGTGCGGCCGCGATAAAGGATGCCGTCGCGGGACCGGGTGCCCTCCGGGTAAATTCCAATGCCCTTGCCGGACTCCAGGATGTCCAGCAGGGTCTTCAGAGCCTGCACGCTGGCAGCCTGTTCACCGCGTTCCACGGGGATGGAACCGACGGCTTCGAAGAAGGACTTCATCACAGCGCCCTTAACACCTTTGGTGGTGAAGTACTCCGCCTTGGCAAAGAACGCTACTGGGCGAGGCATCAGTGCCTGGACAATCACGCTGTCCAGGAAAGAGAGGTGGTTCGGCGCCACGATGAACGGGCCTTCTTTGGGCACGTTCTCCAGTCCAATGACCGTGGGCCGGCACGTGGTGGAGATCAGTCCACGCGTAGTCCAGCGGATCGCATCAAAGACTGCCATCGTTTTGTACCTCGCTCAGGGCCGCCGCGCGGACAGCATCAAGTTCTTCAATTTTGGTTCGCAACTCAAGGGCGGTGCCGACCACGGCGACCGCACCGGCTTCCTCCAGCTCGCCGTCCGGAGCGAAGCCCCAGCGAACACCAATGCAATCCAAGCCGTTGGCCATTGCTCCGGCGACATCCTGGTGCCGGTCCCCCACCATCACAGCAGGCTGGGAGTGCAGATCCGCCAAGGCTGCGCCAACAATCCCGATCTTGCCCGGCGCGGAATTGGCCGCAAGCGATTCGTCGTCGGCAGATCCCCTAATCGACACAAAGAAATCCGCAATACCGTGATGCTCGAGGACAATTCGGGCAATACCTTGAGGCTTCTGGGTTGCAACGGCAACGGCCCGCCCCGTTTCGGCAAAGAATTCAAGGAGATCGAAGATTCCCGGATACAACTTGCTCTGGCCAATACCGGTTTCCCTGTAATGCCGCCGGTAACGGGAAATGGTTTCATCCACCAATTCGGCCCGAACATTCGCTAAATGCAGGAGTGCATCGCTGAGCTTGGGGCCAACCATGGCATTCAGCACGGCCTGTTCCGGAACCGGGAGGTCCATTTCGCGCAGGGCCGCGGATATTCCTCCTGTGATACCGCCGGCTGGATCGACAAGGGTGCCGTCCAGATCGAAAATTACGGGCACCGTTGTTTGAGTCACCGGGTTAGTTTCTCATGAGTAGCGGCATGCCTGAAACTCGCATGCCGCTACCGGAATACTTCTGCCGTGCTGAGGATATTCTTTAGACATCCGGCGAGGCAGCTCGGGACTCTTAGCGCAGAATTTCCGCAAGGAAGGTTGCGGTGTGGCTGTCAGTGGACTTGGCTATCTGCTCAGGTGTGCCTGTTGCGACGATCTTGCCTCCACCTGAACCACCGTTCGGCCCGAGGTCCACGATCCAGTCCGCGGACTTGATGACGTCCAGGTTGTGCTCAATGGTGATCACCGTGTTGCCCTTGTCCACCAGCCCTTGGAGGACCATGAGCAGCTTGCGGATGTCCTCGAAGTGCAGGCCGGTGGTGGGTTCGTCCAGAACGTAGATGCTGCGGCCGTTGGACCTCTTCTGGAGTTCTGCTGCCAACTTCACGCGCTGGGCTTCACCCCCGGACAGGGTTGTGGCCGGCTGGCCCAGCCTGACATAGCCCAGGCCCACGTCCACCAAGGTGTTCAGATGCCGCGCGATGGGGGTGAAGGCAGCAAAGAATTCAGCGCCTTCCTCAATGGGCATGTTAAGGACATCGGCAATCGTCTTTCCCTTGTAATGCACTTCAAGGGTTTCACGGTTATACCGGGCGCCGTGGCATACCTCACACGGAACGTAGACGTCGGGCAGGAAGTTCATTTCGATCTTCAACGTGCCGTCTCCAGAGCATGCTTCGCAGCGGCCGCCCTTGACGTTGAACGAGAACCGGCCGGGCTGGTAACCGCGGACCTTTGCTTCGGTGGTTTCAGCAAACAGTTTCCGGATGTTGTCGAACACGCCTGTGTACGTTGCCGGGTTGGAGCGCGGTGTGCGCCCGATGGGGCTCTGATCAACGTGGACCACCTTATCCAGGTGCTCCAGTCCATTCACGCTCCGGTGCCGCCCGGCAACCTGCTTGGCGCCATTGAGCTTGTTGGCGAGGACCTTGTAGAGGATCTCGTTCACCAGCGTTGACTTGCCCGAACCGCTGACACCAGTTACTGCCGTAAAGAGCCCCAGCGGGAACGTGGCATCCACATTGTCCAGGTTGTTTTCCCTGGCGCCCACAACCTTCAACTCACGTTTTTTGTCGTACTTGCGGCGCTTGGCCGGGATATCGATCTTGCGGCGGCCTGACAGGTAGTCGCCTGTCAAGGACTCCTTGTTCTCCAGCAGTTCCTTGTATGTACCTGAATGCACCACTTGTCCGCCGTGCTCGCCGGCGCCAGGTCCAATGTCAACCACCCAGTCCGCTTCATGGATGGTGTCCTCGTCATGCTCCACCACGATCAGTGTGTTGCCGAGGTCCCGCAGGCGGGTCAGCGTCTCGATCAAGCGGCGGTTATCGCGCTGGTGCAGGCCGATGGATGGCTCGTCCAGGACGTAGAGGACGCCCACGAGGCCGGAACCAATTTGCGTGGCCAGGCGGATGCGCTGGGCTTCACCGCCGGACAAGGTCCCGGAAGGACGTTCCAGGTTCAAGTATTCAAGTCCCACGTCCAAAAGGAACGTCAAGCGGGCCTGGATTTCCTTCAGGACCTGGTGGGCAATCTGTGCCTCGCGATCGGTCAGGGTCAGGCTACCCAGGAACGACGCACATTCACGCATGGGTAGGGCCGCGACTTCAGCGATCGACTTGCCATTGATCAACACTGACAACGAGGCAGGGTTGAGCCGCGCACCGTTGCACTCGGGGCAGGGAATCTGGCGCATGTACTCTTCGTACCTGTCCCGCGCCCAATCCGAGTCAGTTTCGCCGTGCTTGCGGTGAACATATTGGATGGCGCCCTCAAAGCCGGTGCTGTACTTGCGTTCCCGGCCGAACCGGTTCCGGTACTGGACCACAACCTTGTGGTCCTTGCCATGCAGCACGGTGTTCCGGACATCCTTGGGGAGCTTTTCCCACGAGGTGTCCATGGAGAAGCCGAGCTCGTGGGCCAGGCCCTCCAGGAGGCGGTTCCAGTACTCGGTGGTGGCGGTGCCCAGGGACCAGGGAGCGATGGCGCCCTGTGCCAGGGAAAGCTCCGGGTTGGGAACAATCAGTTCCTCGTCCACTTCAAGCCTGGTTCCGATGCCACTGCACGCTGAGCAGGCGCCAAAGGGGTTGTTGAACGAGAAAGAGCGTGGCTCGATTTCATCGATGGCCAGGGGGTGCTCGTTGGGGCAAGCGAGGTTCTCGGAGAAAGCACGGATACGTGCGGGGTCCCCGGCCTCAAGGTCCACGAACTCAATCAGCACCCGGCCTTCTGCCAGGCCCAGGGCAGTTTCAATTGAATCGGTGAGCCGCTGGCTGATGTCTTCCTTGACCACCAAACGGTCCACGACCACCTCGATGGTGTGCTTGAACTGCTTGCCAAGCTTGGGCGGCTCGCTGAGCTGTACGAGTTCACCGTCCACCCGGGCGCGCGAATAGCCTTTGGCCGTCAGTTCCTTGAAGAGGTCAACGAATTCACCCTTGCGCCCGCGAACCACCGGAGCGAGAACCTGGAATCGTGTGCCCTTTTCCAGTTCCAATAGCTGGTCAACGATCTGCTGCGGGGTTTGCCGGGCGATGGGCTCGCCACAAACCGGGCAGTGCGGACGGCCTACGCGCGCCCAGAGCAGACGCATGTAGTCGTAGATTTCCGTGATGGTGCCTACGGTGGAGCGAGGGTTCTTGCTGGTGGATTTCTGGTCGATCGACACCGCCGGCGACAGGCCCTCAATGAAGTCCACATCCGGCTTGTCCACCTGGCCCAGGAACTGGCGGGCATAGGCGGACAACGATTCCACGTAGCGCCGCTGTCCCTCGGCAAAGATCGTATCGAAAGCCAAGGAGGACTTGCCCGAACCTGAGAGGCCCGTGAACACGATCATCGCATCCCGGGGGAGGTCCAGATCTACATTGCGCAGGTTGTGTTCCCGCGCGCCCTTGACTACCAGCCGGGACAGGTCCGGCCGGGTGGGCTTGATATCGGAGACGACGGCTACGCTCTTCAGGGCATCGATGGCTGCATCTTCAGCTAAGGCTTTGGGCACCTACCAATGCTAATCGAAAACTTCTTCGAATTTCCATGTCGTGCCTCACATGCTACTGATCGGTATCAATCAGCGTCATATGCGGCCGCAAGAAGCTGTACAGCTTCCGCGAACGACGCTCCTTGGGCCTTGGCCGCAGCAGCGTACTGGGCGGCAACTTCAGCAAGCGCGCCCCAGCGGTCATCCCGGGCACACACGATGGTGCCGTTGCGTCCCCTGGTAGCGACGACGCCGGCAGCCTCGAGTTCCTTATAGGCGCGGGCCACCGTATGTGGGGCCACATCCAACACTCCCGCCAGGTTGCGCACCGGCGGGAGCTTCGCTCCAACTGCGAGGACGCCGGAGTCTGCGAGTTCGATGATGCGCAGCCTCAGCTGCTCAAAAAGGGCAACTCCGCTGCTGGTGTTGGGCCTCCAGTTCCCTGGAAAGCCGTCCATGGCAGTCATCGCGAACACCGGCCAGGTACCGGAAGCCATCCGGGCGATTGCTGCTCAATGAAGCGTCTATGGTCCATGCCGAGAATTAGACCAGCGACGCGGAAAGGGTACAAGCCACCGACGGTTTGAAATTGAATTGCTACGCCCGGCAACAGGTCCTGCCGGCTCATGCGTCTTTCCGGGCCACGGCGAAGATGCGCCGGAACGGGAACACCGTCCCGTGGCTTGTGGCCGGATATGCCTCGCGCAGCAAAGCAGAATATTCTTGCTCGAAGTCGGCGGCATCGCCAGGAGACAGGACTGCCAGCACCGGCCGAAGTCCCGTGCCCCTCACCCATTGAAGGACCGGGTCCTTGCCCGGCAGCAGCTGCTGGTAGGTGGTTTCCCAAGCGTCAGCTGCACACCCGGCGTCGAGCATAATACCCAGGTAGTCCGCGGGACTGCCCACGACGCCATCATGCCGAAGAACGCCGCCAAGGCGGGAGGACCACTTGGGTGACTCGGCGAGCTCCCTCATGAGCGCGTGCGAAGGGGATGTGAAGTTTCCCGGCACCTGAAGGGCGAACCAGGCACCCGGTTTCAGTGCACCTAGCCAGTGACCGAGCATGGCTTGGTGCCCGGGAACCCACTGGAGCGCGGCATTGGATACCACGACGTCGGTCTCCTGGTCAGGCTGCCAGTCAGCAATATCTGCCTGCTCGAATTCCAAGTTGGCGAATTTCCGGGCCTGTCCAGCTGCCTTCGCCAGCATCTCGCCAGAGGAATCGAGGCCGATTACGCGGGCATCTGGCCAGCGGACAGCCAGTGTGGATGTGAGATTACCGGGGCCGCATCCAAGATCCACCACTTTCCGCGGCGACGCAGCTTGGATTCTGGCCACCAAGTCATGGAACGGCCTGTCCCTGTGATTGCCGAACTCCACATACTTGGACGGATCCCACTTCATATAAGCCTCCTGGCGTTTGGCAACAGTGCTGGGGCGAGCCTAAACCGTCCGGGGACTAAGCTGGAAACCAATGAAACTTCTTGAGCAGCTCCCTGGTTCCACCCCCTCCAACCCGTTGGGTCCGGACGAGATCTATACCCGTTTCGTTGAGTGGACAGAAGGCCGCGGCTTGCAGTTGTACGCTGCTCAGGACGAGGCCATCATGGAGCTCGCCTCCGGCGCCAACGTCATCCTGGCTACACCCACTGGCTCGGGTAAATCGCTTGTCGCCATTGCAGCCCACTTCGAGGCCATGGCCCGTGGCCAACGCAGTTACTACACCGCTCCCATCAAGGCTTTGGTCTCGGAGAAGTTCTTCGCGCTGTGCGACATCTTCGGCGCCGAAAACGTTGGCATGATTACGGGTGACTCCGGCGTAAACCAGGATGCGCCGATTATTTGCTGCACCGCTGAGATCCTGGCCAATATTGCCCTCCGCGAGGGAGCTTCCGCGGAACTTGGCGCTGTGATCATGGATGAATTCCACTTCTACTCCGATCCCCAGCGCGGATGGGCCTGGCAGGTTCCCCTCCTTGAACTTCCCCAGGCCCAGTTCCTGCTCATGTCCGCGACACTGGGCGACGTCAGCCGTTTCGAAGCCGGCCTCACTGAACTCACCGGGCGGGCTACCACTACCGTTAGCTCTGCCGAGCGTCCGATTCCCCTGCATTACTACTATCACCTCACTCCGGTCCACGAGACCCTGGAAGAACTGCTCTCCACCAAGCAGGTCCCCGTGTACGTTGTGCACTTCAGCCAGGCAGAAGCGATCGAGCGTGCCCAGAACCTGATGAGCATCAACATGTGCAGCCGGGAGGAAAAGGACCGCATTGCAGAGCTCATCGCAGGCTTCCGGTTCGCCGCGGGCTTCGGAAAGACACTCAACCGGCTGGTCCGCCATGGCATCGGCGTCCATCACGCCGGCATGCTGCCCAAGTACCGCCGCTTGGTGGAGCAACTCGCACAAGCCGGGCTCCTGAAGGTCATCTGCGGCACCGATACCCTGGGTGTAGGCATCAACGTGCCCATCCGGACGGTTCTGTTGACGGCCTTGAGCAAATACGACGGCGTACGCACACGGGTGCTCAACCCGCGTGAGTTCCATCAGATTGCCGGACGTGCTGGTCGCGCTGGGTACGACACCGCCGGCACCGTGGTGGTCCAGGCTCCGGATCACGTAGTGGAGAATACCAAGGCCATGGCAAAGGCCACGGCAAAGTTCGGCGACGACCAGAAGAAGCTTCGCCAAGTGGTAAAGAAGAAGCCACCGGAAGGTTTCGTTTCCTGGGGCGAATCAACCTTCAAGCGGCTGGTGGACTCGGTCCCGGAGCCCCTGACTTCAAGCTTTACGGTCACCCACGCGATGCTCCTTAATCTCATGGAGCGCCCGGGAGATCCTTTCCATGCAACCCGGCGCTTGCTCAGTGAAAACCACGAGAACCGCCCGGCGCAGTTGAAACTCATGAAGAAGGCGTTGGGCATCTACCGCGAACTGCTGGCCGCGGGTGTGGTTGAACGCATTCCCGAAGATGAACAAGAAACCGAAGGCCGTTCTGTCCGCTTGACGGTCCACTTGCAGGCCAACTTCGCCCTCAACCAACCGCTTTCGCCGTTTGCGCTTGCCGCGCTGGAACTGTTGGATCCAGAGTCGCCGTCGTATGCGCTGGACGTTGTTTCAGTTATCGAGGCCACGCTGGAGAAGCCGCGCCAGATTCTCTCTGCGCAGCAGAAGAAAGCCCGTGGCGAGGCGGTTGCGGCCATGAAGGCTGACGGCATCGAATATGAGCAGCGCATGGCCATGCTCGACGACGTCACGTACCCGATGCCCTTGGCGGAGATTCTCGGCGAAGCCTTCGAGGTGTACCGAAAAGCTGCCCCATGGGTGGGCGACTTCGAGCTTGCGCCCAAATCAATCATCCGCGACATGTATGAACGTGCCATGAACTTCGGAGAGTTCGTGCAGTTCTACGGACTGGCCCGCTCCGAAGGCATCGTCCTGCGCTACTTGGCGGATGGATTCCGTGCACTCAGGCAGACGGTGCCCCAGGACTTGCTGCGCGAGGACCTTGAAGACCTCACCGCCTGGCTGGGTGAACTTGTCCGGCAGGTGGACTCCAGCCTCCTTGATGAGTGGGAGGAGCTCACCTCAGGACTAATGCCGACACCACATGACGCTCCCCCGCCACCGCCGCCGCTTCTGACCTCGAACATCAGGGCTTTCCGGGTCATGGTCCGGAATGAAATGTTCCGTAGGGTGGAGCTCTTTGCGGACGAAGACTCTGCCGCCCTGGGTGAGCTGGATGCCGACGCCGGCTGGGACGCCGAGCGCTGGGAAGAGGTTCTGGACGACTACTTCGATGAACACGACGACATCGGCACGGGACCCGATGCCCGGGGCCCCGGCTTGCTCATCATCACCGAAGAACCCGGCACGTGGCGGGTACGCCAGATCTTCGATGACCCCGCCGGAAACCACGATTGGGGAATCTCCGCCGATGTGGATCTAGCGGCTTCCGATGAGACAGGCACCGCTGTGGTCCGCGTGACGAACGTCAACCGGCTCTAGGCCAACCGGCTCCCAAGTCCGGGTCAACCGGCTCCCAAGTCCAGCTCCACCGGCTTAAAGGAAGTCCCATGGAATCCGTCCCCGATCTCGGCAGCAGCTTGCGGGCGCTGGAGGTAATGAGCGCACAACCCACGGCTTCTTGGACCGGACCGCGACGATGGTGGGGCTCCCCAGATGGCATTCCTGCATTGGACGTGGAAGGGCTGGCTTTGGGCGCGGTACAGGCTGCGGCTACGGCCCTGAACGCCTTGACGGGATCGATGCATAGGTATTCTGTCGCCGCCTGGCCCACTGCAGCTGCGTTCGATTCCCTGGGGCACCTGCGCATAGGTGGCCAGAAACCTGAAGGGTTCGCTCCCTTGTCCGGTTTTCGAAGAACCGCTGATGGCTGGATCCGCCTCCACGCCAACTACCCGCACCACGCGGCCCGACTGATGGAAGCGGTCTCGGCCAGCGAACCTGCCCACGTGGACCGCGCGTTACTAGGTATGACGTCTTTGGAAGCCGAACACCTTATCACTGGCAACAACGGCGTAGCTGCCGCCGTCCGTACCAGGGAAGAGTGGACAGACTCCCCTATGTTTGAAGCGGCCAGTGAGGGGCCGTGGATCAGTTTCGATCACCTTGGACCGTCCGCGAAAGCAACCCGACGGTCGTCGTGGGTTCCTTCCGCGGTTCCAGACCGCCCCTTGACAGGTCTGAAAGTCCTTGACCTGACCCGGGTCATTGCCGGCCCTGTGGCAACCCGGCTACTTGGCGCGCTGGGCGCGGACGTCCTCCGGATAGACCCTCCGCACCTCCCGGAGCTGACAGACGCCTTCATTGACTCGGGCTTTGACAAGCGCAGCGCTGAAGCAGACTTCCGGAATCCGGATGATCTGACCGCGGTCATGGGTCTCCTGGAGACGGCAGACGTCGTGGTCATGGGGTATCGCGACGGCGGTCTGGATCGTTTTGGATTGACGCCTGGTGCGCTGCTGCTGCGCCGCGCCGACCTCGTAGTAGTGACCTTGAGCGCATGGGGCCACGCAGGTCCCTGGCAGGGACGACGTGGTTTTGACAGCCTGGTGCAGGCAGCATGCGGCATAGCTGATCGATATGGCCATTTCGACGACGGCGGGTGGAGGCCTGGCGCGCTACCGGTGCAGGCGCTGGATCACGCCACGGGTTACGGCCTGGCGGCGGCAGTGTTCGCTTTGCTGGCCCAGCGACTCGGTACGGGACGTGGTGGAACTGCCCGGCTTTCACTGGCCCGGACAGCGGAAGAGCTACTTCTCCTTTCGACGGTCAGCGCGACTGACGTCGACCTGCCCGAGCCCGAGTACCACGAGGTAGACAGCCCCTACGGCCGTCTCCGGTACGTCGGCCCGCCCATCACGGTGGACGGCGTCCCCGTTGGTTATCAAGAACCGCCCGTCACGTACGGTTCCTCCGCACTACGTTGGCGGTAGGCGGTCCAGCCCCTAGTAAGCTCGGAAGCATGAGTGTAATCCGCCCTGCCACCGTTGAAGACGTTCCCACAATACTGCGCATGATCCACGATCTTGCGATCTACGAAAAGGAACCCGACGCCGTCAGGAATACCCCCGAACTGCTGACCGAAGCACTGTTCGGAGAAAACCCGCGGGTATTCGCGAACATGGCCTCCAATGACGCTGGTACGGTGCAGGGCTTTGCCCTGTGGTTTCTGAATTACTCAACGTGGGAAGGTGTTCACGGCATCTACCTGGAAGACCTCTACGTGGTTCCGGACGCGCGTGGCGAGGGTCACGGCAAGGCGCTCCTGCAGCATCTGGCCGCGACCGCCGTCGAACGCGGCTATGCCCGGGTGGAATGGAGCGTCCTGGACTGGAACGAACCGTCCATCAAGTTCTACAAGAACCTTGGCGCCTTCCCCATGGAGGAGTGGTCTACGTTCAGGCTGACCGGCGAAGCGCTGGAAGCGTTCGGGGCAGGTGCCAGTAACGGTAACAAGGCTCTTGCCCATGGCTGAAGTGCGAGCCTTGGCCGACACCCACCGCATCCGCGCCCGGCACGAATTCCGAGGCCTCCGGACCGCCGAGCACTACTTCACGGTCCCCCTGGACCATGGTTCGGCTATTTCCGCCACGGATGACCAGACGGCTGGCGAAACGATCACTGTGTTTGCACGGGAGTATTCCTCCACCGAGTACTCGGAGGAGGAGGCCGCCAAGCTTCCATGGTTGCTGTTCCTCCAAGGTGGACCTGGCGGGCGCGGGAACCGCGTCACTTCCCTTTCAGGTTGGATGAAGGCAGCGGCCAAGGATTTTCGGATCCTGATGCTGGACCAGCGCGGTACGGGCCTTTCCACGCCTGTGGAGCGACAGTCATTGGTGCTCCGGGGCGACGCCGCAGCCCAGGCCGATTACCTCACGCATTTCCGGGCTGATTCGATCGTGGCTGACGCCGAGTTCATCCGCCATGCCTTGGATTCCGGACCGTGGTCAGTGCTGGGTCAGAGCTTTGGCGGATTCTGCGCGTTGACGTATTTGTCGTACGCCCCGAAAGGGCTGCGGGAGGTCCTCATCACGGGAGGACTTGCTCCGCTGCACGGCCCGGCCGAGCGCGTTTACCGTGCCACTTTCCGCCGGGTGGCGGAGCGGAACGCGGAGTACTTCGCCTGGTATCCGGAAGACCGGGAAACTGTCACCAGGATCGTCCGTCACCTCGAACAGCATGAGGAGTTCCTGGCCAGCGGAGAACGGCTTACGCCCGAGCGGTTCCAGATGGTGGGATCGTTCCTCGGCGGCAACACCCGGGTGGACTCCCTGCACTACCTCCTGGAGGACGCTTTCATCGAAACACCTTTGGGCGATCGCCTGTCGGAGGCGTTCCTGGAGCAAGTGCGGAGCCTGGTCAGCCGAGCAGGGAACCCCTTGTACGCGGTCCTTCATGAATCGATCTACGGGCAGGGCGAGGCCACGGACTGGGCAGCGTGGCGCGTGCTGGAAGAATTCCCCGAGTTCAAACCGGGAGCTGAAGCCCCGCTGCTCACGGGAGAAATGGTCTACCCCTGGTACTTCGAACAGGATCCGGCACTGATCCCGCTCCGCGACGTCGCGGCCCTGCTGGCGGCCAAGTCCGATTGGTGTCCCCTGTATGACCACCAGCAATTGGCGGTCAACAAGGTTCCAGTAGCGGCCGCCGTCTACAAAGACGATATCTACGTGGACCATGACCTCTCAATGGAAACCGCCGCGGCAGTCCGTGGGCTTCAGACCTGGGTCACGGACGACTTCCACCATGACGGCATCGGGGAAGACGGCGAAGGCATCTTCAGGCGGCTAATCGGGCTGGTGCGGAGTTCCCGCTAACCCAACGCGTTCCTACACGGGGATTGAACGGCGCACCCGGGCCGCGGCGGCGGCCGTCAAGGCCAGCATTACGGCTGCCAGCAGGCCGGCGGCTATATTCAGCCCTTCGTAGCCGAGCCAGGCGAGGACAAGTCCGGACGTAGCGCCGCCCGTTGCACCCGCCGCGCCCATGAGCGTATCGGAAACGCCTTGCACGGTTACCCTTTGTTCTTCGGCGATGCTCTCCGCAAGGAGGGTGGACCCGGCAATGGTCGCGGCGGACCACCCAAGTCCCAGGATGATCAGCCCAGTGGTGACCAGCACGGGCTCCTGCTGACCGATTCCAGCGATCAGGACTGCCACCAGCAGCAGTCCGTGGCCCATGGCGATGGTCTGGATGCGGCCGGCTTTGTCAGTCAGCCAACCCCAGAGCGGCGACAGGGCGAACATGCCGGCGATATGCAGCGAAATGGTCAGCCCTATGAGCACCAGAGCATCCGTGCTGTCAGTTGTTCCGCCGTGATGGCCGGCATGTGAACCGCCTACCACCTGCTGCAGGTGCAAGGGGGTCATGGACATGATGGCCACCATGACGCCGTGGGCAGCGACCACGGCTGCAAGCGCAAGGATGGCGCGGGGCGAGGAACGAACAGCCTGAAGGCCGGAGCGGATAGTGCCCCTAACTGGGAGCGTCCCCATGCCTGCGGTCTCGGAGGCCAGCCGCCGTGCCAGCAGCAACGGGTCGGGCCGCAAACCGGCAAAGAGCAGCACTGCCGCCAGGAACAGACCTGCAGCCGAGAAAACGAAAGGCCCGGCAATGGGCGGCAGGCCCAACGCGGCCCCCACTGCTGCACCAGGTTGGATGAGGTTTGGACCGGCCACAGCGCCAATGGTAATTGCCCAGACAACAGTGGACAGTGACCTGCCGCGGTGCTCAGCGTGGGCGAGGTCGACGGCGGCGAACCTCGATTGAAGGTTGGCGGCTGTACCAAGGCCGAGAAAACCGGCCGCGAGCAGGAGCAGGGGGAAAGATTCACCCACCACGGATGCCATCACCAGGAGCGCCCCGATCATGGCGGCGATCAGGCCCGAGACGAGGCCAAACCGCCGTCCACGCGCCTCCGCCAGCCGGGCCAACGGTAAAGCAGACAACGCGGCCGAGAGCGTCAATACAGTAGTGATCGATCCCGCCCACGCCTCGGATCCGGACAGATCCACGGCCAGGAGCGATCCAATGGATAACGTGGCGCCGTTACCAATTCCGCTGAGGAGCTGGGCCGAGCTGAGCAGGAAAACAGTACGGCGCTGAACCCGTTGGGGGTCCAGCGCCGTAGTAGATGTGGTAGTCACTTCAAGAGACTACAACGTTCACAGTATGGTTACTCTGCTTCGCTCAAGCTCTTCTTCGCGTCCTCTTCCAACCGCGCGTCCAGCTTGGACTGGCGGGCGGCCGGGCTGAGCAAGCTGGCCACGACGGCCACGACGATCGTGCCGATAATGACCGCCAACGAAACGAAGGTGGGAATCTCCGGAGCCCACTCGATGTGGTGGCCGTTGTTGATGAAGGGAAGCTCGTTGACATGCATCGCATGCAGGACGAGCTTGACACCAATAAAGGCAAGAATGACTGACAGGGCGTGCTTCAAGTAGATCAGACGGCTCATCAGTCCACCCAGCAGGAAGTACAGCTGGCGCAGGCCCATGAGGGCGAAGATGTTGGCGGTGAACACGATGAAGGCGCTTTGGGTCAGGCCGAAGATCGCGGGAATTGAGTCCACTGCGAACAGGAGGTCGGTCATGCCGATGGTCACGAAGACAATCAGCATCGGGGTGAAGACCTTCTTGCCGTTTACCGTGGTCCGCAGCTTGCCGCCGTCGAACTTTTCAGACATCGGCAGGACCCTGCGCAGCCGCGCAACCAGCGGGTTTTCGGCACCTTCTTCTTCGTCTTCACCTGAATCCGTGGCCTGCTTCCAGGCCGTCCACAGCAGGAACGCGCCGAAGATGTAGAAGATCCAGCTGAACTGCTCGATGACCACCGCGCCCAAGGCGATGAAAATACCGCGGAGGACCAGTGCGATGATGATGCCCACCATCAGCACTTCCTGCTGGTATTTCCGGGGCACGGAGAAGCGGGCCATGATGATGATGAAGACGAAAAGGTTGTCGATGCTCAGGCTGTATTCAGTAACCCAGCCGGCGACGAACTGGCTGCCATATTCGGGGCCGGTGAAGTAGAACATGGCACCAGCAAAGACCAGGGCCAAGGCAACGTAGAAGGCAACCCAGAGGCCGGCTTCCTTCATTGATGGTTCGTGGGGACGCTTGACCACCAGGAGGAGGTCGATGAGCAGGATGATTCCGAGGGCGACGAACGAGCCGACCTCAAACCAGATTGGAAGCTCCATTAATGTGGGCCTTTCGCAGGGTACGGGAAAGCGGTGTAAGTCTCTCCGGCCTGCCAGTGCGGTGAATGCACATTCAGCGGCCCACTAAGTCCGGCGAGGCATCTATGCCTTGCGTGCTGACGGACGTAGCGCTTGGGATACTCCCCTACGTGACCACAACCTTACCTTAGGCGTGCCCTGCAGACTGCATTTGACGCAATTCCCGCTTCAACTCCCCCACTTCGTCACGGATTCGGGCGGCGACCTCGAACTGCAGCTCGGCAGCAGCACCGTGCATCTGTTCCGTGAGCTGTTCGATGAGGCCAACCAGGTCTTCCGCCGGAGCCGCGGCCAGCCCGTCCTTCCGGACCGTGGCTGCACCCTTGCTGCCCGACGTACGTTTGGCTCCCTTGGCCAGCCTGTTGTTGTTCAGGAGCTCCTGGGTATCGGCGTCTTCGCGGGCCAGCTGGTCCGTGATATCAGCGATCTTCTTCCGAAGCGGCTGGGGGTCCACGCCGTTGTCGGTGTTGTATTTGACCTGGATGGCGCGACGCCGGTTGGTTTCCTCGATAGCGTGGGCCATGGAGTCCGTGATCTTGTCCGCATACATGTGGACCTGGCCGGACACGTTTCGAGCGGCACGGCCAATCGTCTGGATAAGCGAGGTTGAGGAACGCAGGAAACCTTCCTTGTCCGCATCCAGGATGCTGACCAGCGAGACCTCGGGCAGATCCAGGCCTTCACGCAGAAGGTTGATGCCGACCAGGACGTCAAAGACTCCCATCCGCAGCTCACGCAGTAGCTCGACCCGGCGAAGAGTGTCCACGTCCGAGTGAAGGTACTGGACTTTTACGCCGTGGCCCAGGAGGTAGTCCGTGAGGTCTTCCGCCATCCGCTTGGTCAAAGTGGTGACCAGGACGCGTTCATCGCGTTCAGTACGTTGGCGGATTTCACCCAGGAGGTCATCGATCTGTCCCTTGGTGGGCTTAACGATCACTTCGGGGTCGATGAGGCCTGTGGGCCGGATGATCTGCTGGACGTAGCCGTCCGCCTTCCCGAGCTCGTACTTTCCAGGCGTGGCCGACAAGTACACGGTCTGCCCGATGCGTTCAAGGAACTCGTCCCACTTCAAAGGCCGGTTGTCCATGGCCGAGGGCAGCCGGAAGCCGTGGTCCACCAGCGTGCGCTTGCGGGACATGTCCCCTTCGTACATAGCGCCGATTTGCGGGACGGTGACGTGGGATTCGTCGATGACCAGGAGGAAGTCGTCAGGGAAGTAGTCCAGCAGGCAGTGTGGTGCCGTACCGCCTGCGCGGCCGTCAATGTGCCGGGAGTAATTCTCGATGCCGTTGCAGAAACCCATCTGCTGCATCATTTCGAGATCGTAGGTGGTCCGCATCCGCAGGCGCTGGGCTTCCACCAGCTTGTTCTGGCTGTCCAGCACCTTCAGGCGTTCGGCGAGTTCGTCTTCGATGGCGGTGATCGCACGGCCCATTCGCTCCGGGCCTGCCACATAGTGGGAAGCCGGGAAGACGTACATTTCGGTTTCCTCGCGGATGACTTCGCCGGTGACCGGATGCAGTGTGTAGATGTTCTCGATCTCGTCACCGAAAAATTCGATTCTGAGTGCGAGTTCCTCATACATCGGAATGATCTCTACGGTGTCTCCACGGACGCGGAAGGTGCCCCGGTGGAAGTCTGTGTCATTGCGCGTGTACTGCATGGAAACGAACTTGCGAAGGAGGTGGTCACGGTTCATTTCCGCGCCTTTGGTGAGCGTCACCATGCCCGCAATGTATTCTTCGGGTGTTCCCAGGCCGTAGATGCAGGAGACTGTGGCCACCACGATGACGTCGCGCCGGGTCAGCAGTGCATTGGTGGCCGAGTGCCGAAGGCGCTCGACTTCCTCATTGACCGAGGAGTCCTTTTCGATGAACGTATCCGTCTGGGGTACGTACGCTTCGGGCTGGTAGTAGTCGTAATACGAGACAAAATACTCCACTGCATTGTTGGGCAGGAGTTCCCTGAACTCGTTGGCCAGCTGGGCTGCCAGGGTCTTGTTCTGAACCATGACCAGTGTGGGCCGCTGCACCTGCTCAATAAGCCAGGCTGTAGTGGCGCTCTTGCCCGTACCCGTGGCGCCGAGAAGGACAACATCCTTCTCGCCGTTATTGATGCGTTCTGTCAGTTCCGCAATGGCTGCCGGCTGGTCCCCGGCTGGTTTGTAATCGCTGACGACTTCGAAGGGCGCGACGACACGGTTGATCTCCTGGGCAAGGCTCATGACACCAATCTACCCCCGCACCCCGACAGTTTTTGTCCGGATTAATGTCCCGCTGCGACAGAAGAATACGACGGCGGTTGCCAGCCGGTGTGGTTTGCCCACTCATCCATCAGCGGCCAGGCCACATCCGTGAACCAGGGTTCTTTGGCATCGGCATAGGCAGCGGTGCCGGGGTCAGTGGCATGCTGCGCAGCAAGGTGGCGCTTGTGTGCCTCATACAGGGCAACCGCAGAAGGTTCCGCCCTCAACCAGTCGCGGAACAGCAGGGCGTATCTCCATCCGGGCGAGCCGGCAACCCGCACATGCAGGTTGGCCGGGCGTCCCGGATCCGCGTTGGCATGGAAACGCTTCTGCCATTGGGCTGGATCAGGTTCCGACGGCTTCGGGGTGTCAGCGAAAACGCCCGGAACACGTGGGTATCCTGCTGCGGCCAGACGTGGGGCAATGCGATCCGCCACCTCAAGGTCGGCAACAGTCAGTTGAAGGTCTATCACATCCTTGGCAGCCAACCCGGCCACCGACGTAGACCCAATGTGGTCCACGGCAAGGATGTCCTCCGGTGCTGCCGCCTGGATGCGCGAGGAGAGCCGGGCTGCTTGCAGGCCCCATTCGGATCTCGAGGCGGACAGGACCGGCCCATTTGTCCGCCGGGCACGAACTCCACGCCGGCAATTGTCCGAGAAAGGCACCAGTCGCCCGAACCACAAGGCATCCACTTTGGCGAGCAGTTCCTCCCGACTACCTGAATTCTCCAGGACGACGTCCGCGGCAGCGTTTCTTGCCTCCTGGCTGGCTTGGGCCGCCATTCGGGAACGCGCGTCCTCCAGGCTCATTCCGCGTAGGTCCACCATCCGTTGGATCCGCACGTCTTCGGGAGCATCCACCACAACCACCAGATGGAATGCGCTCCCCTGGCCTGTCTCGACCAAGAGGGGAATGTCCTGGACGAGAATGTCTTCGTCGGCGGCCTCCGCGACGATTGCCGCTGCTGACTCCCGGACCAACGGGTGGATGATGCCATTAAGCACCTCCCGCCGAGCGGGATCCTGGAAAACTATGGCGCCAAGGGCAGGGCGGTCGAGTCTGCCCTGCCCGTCCACGATTCCGGGTCCAAAGGCCTCCACTACACGGGCAAGGCCCGGAGTTCCAGGCTCCACCACTTGCCTGGCGATGAGGTCAGCATCAATGAGCACGGCACCCAACTCTTGCAGCCTGGCCGCCACCAGCGATTTTCCTGAGGCGATGCCGCCCGTCAGCCCGATCTTCAACACCCCTCCACACTAGACTGAAGCGGTGGAAATTGAGGATGACAGCCGTGCAACCATTTACACAACGCTCGCTGAAGGTCCGGATTTCCGACACGAACTGGAGATCCGGCGTTCACGCTTCATCACCGTCCTCCGCCGCTCGCCGGACGAAGATACTGCACGATCCCTGGTGGCCGCGCTGCGACGCGAGTTCCATGACGCACGGCACCACTGCTCGGCTTTCGTTGTAGGTCCGGACAGGATGACTCAACGTTCCAGTGACGACGGCGAACCGTCGGGCACGGCGGGTGTCCCCATGCTGGAGGCACTGCTCAAGCGTGAGACAGCACCCGGGGTAACGGACCTTAGCGACGTAAGCGTCGTCGTCGTCCGCTATTTCGGTGGAATCCTCCTGGGGGCGGGCGGGCTGGTCCGCGCCTACTCCGAATCGGTATCAGCAGCGTTGGAACTGGCGCCACTCGTGCAGCGCCGGCGGCTACGGCTTTGTGAGATCGAGGTGCCGCACGTGGACGCCGGACGATTGGAGAACGAACTGCGTGGCTCCGGCTTTGTCATGGCGAACACCAGCTATGAAGCCAAGCACACGGTCCTTCGGGTAGCGCTGCCGGACAGCAGCAACACCATCGCGGACGCCCAAGCCCGCGTACGCGCCCTCACTGCAGGCGCGGGCAGACTTAATCCCCAAGGGACGGAGTGGATCGATGTGCCCTGAATCAACGGTGGAACCCCAGGTTGCACTTGCAGACGTTGACGAAGACGTGCTCGAAGAATTGCTTGCCGTGGCGCTGGTGCAGGCCACGGCCGATGAGGTCACTCCGCCGCTGGGCTCGACGTCGGCTTGGAACCCTGAGCGGATCGCCTGGTTCCGCGACTATCACCGGGCGGCTGCAACCGGACTTGAAGGGCCTGCGCGTGAGAAGACCTGGGCTGTGGTGGCAGGCGGAACAGTGGTGGGGTCCGTTCGGTTGAAGTCGGTCGGGCCCGATGCCGTAGAACCCGGTGCCGTAGAAACTGGCATCTGGCTGGCCACTCGCTTCCGCGGCCAGGGCGTGGGGCGGCTGGCCCTCCAGCTTGTGGCAGACGAAGCCCGTGCTCGCGGCTTCGCCGTCCTGGAAGCCTCCACCACGCCAGGAAACAAGGCTGCACAATCCCTACTGGCTTCCCTCGGCGCCGAACTCATCTTCGAGGGGACTTTGGTTAAGGCTCGGCTACTGCTCCGCTAGGCAGTGCTCTTTTAACTGGCAGGGCTCCTCGCACCTGACTAAAGCAGAAGGACCCCTGCCGCATGGCAGGGGTCCTTCTTTGGCTATTCAGCGCATCCCGTGAGGGGCGGCGGAATTAGTTGCCGGTCAGCTTCTCACGCAGTGCTGCGAGAGCTTCGTCGGACGCCAGGGTGCCGGCGTTGGACTCAGCAGCAGCCGGCTCCGAGGAGTAGCTGGTGGTGCCGGAATCGCTCTCACCGGACGTTGCAGCGGCAGCGTCGTCAGCAGCGTGCTGTGCAACCTGCTTCTTGTGGGCTTCCCAACGGGTCTGGGCGTCAGCGTACTGCTGCTCCCAAGCGGCGCGCTGGGTCTCGTAGCCTTCGAGCCATTCGTTCGACTCGGGGTCGAAGCCCTCGGGGTACTTGTAGTTGCCCTCTTCGTCGTACTCAGCGGCCATACCGTACAGAGCGGGATCGAACTCGGTGCTGTCAGCGTCAACGCCCTCGTTAGCCTGCTTGAGGGAGAGGGAGATGCGACGACGCTCGAGGTCGATGTCGATGACCTTGACGAACAGTTCGTCGCCAACGGAGACAACCTGCTCGGCGAGCTCAACGTGGCGGACAGCCAGCTCGGAGATGTGAACGAGGCCTTCGATGCCGTCTTCGACGCGAACGAACGCACCGAACGGAACCAGCTTGGTGACCTTACCCGGAACAACCTGGCCGAGGGCGTGGGTGCGGGCGAAGGTCTGCCACGGGTCTTCCTGCGTAGCCTTGAGCGACAGGGAGACACGCTCGCGGTCCAGATCCACTTCGAGGACCTCGACGGTGACTTCCTGGCCAACCTCGACAACCTCGGACGGGTGGTCGATGTGCTTCCAGGAGAGCTCGGAAACGTGGACCAGGCCGTCTACGCCGCCAAGGTCCACGAATGCACCGAAGTTGACGATGGAGGAAACGACGCCGGGACGAACCTGGCCCTTTTCCAGCTTGTTGAGGAACGTGGAGCGGACCTCGGACTGGGTCTGCTCGAGCCATGCACGGCGGGACAGCACAACGTTGTTGCGGTTCTTGTCCAGCTCGATGATCTTGGCTTCGATCTGCTGACCGATGTACGGAGCGAGGTCGCGAACACGACGCATCTCGACGAGGGATGCGGGCAGGAAGCCGCGCAGGCCGATGTCCAGGATGAGGCCACCCTTGACAACCTCGATGACGGTACCGGTAACGACGCCGTCTTCTTCCTTGACCTTCTCGATGTCTCCCCAGGCGCGCTCGTACTGAGCACGCTTCTTGGAGAGGATCAGACGGCCTTCTTTGTCTTCCTTGGTGAGAACCAAAGCTTCGACCTGATCGCCAACGGCAACAACTTCGCCGGGGTCAACGTCGTGCTTGATGGAAAGCTCGCGGGAAGGGATGACACCTTCGGTCTTGTAACCGATGTCGAGCAGGACTTCGTCGCGGTCGACCTTGACGACGGTACCTTCGACGAGGTCGCCGTCGTTGAAGTACTTGATGGTGGCGTCGACAGCTGCGAGGAAGTCCTCAGCGGTACCGATGTCGTTAATGGCGACTACGGGGGTACCGGGCTTCTCGGTGGAGGTGATGGTCATGTAGTAGGGGCTCCGTTGTGGATAGTATGTCGGTCAGGCAAACCGCTGCCGCCCGGGTCCGGACGGCAGAACACGGCAAAATACCGGGTCATCCTGATTTGTGGATTAATACAAAATGGACGCATGCACGTAGTACACGCCCGTTTATTCTAGTCGCATCTGCAAAGCAGGGTCAAAAGGACCGCGGCAGGACCAGAGAACCCCTTCACACAGGCAGGACGTCTCCGAGCCGCGCGAACGTAACACCCCGGTCCAGTAAGCGAGGCAAAGCCCTCGCATAACCCTCTGCGGTTCCGGCGGCCGGTCTGTTGAAGTGCGAGATGACGATGTCTCCCGCCACTGCCTTGGCCACTTCCCCGGCGACGGTAGGCGGCGCGAAGGTAGCGCCCCCGTCGCCGTTCAGCGTGAAATTGACCGGGAGCATCCCCAGCCTGCGGGTCATGCTCGCGGCGACTTCGTCGTAGAACGCCGTTCCGGGCCGGAAGAAGCGCGGCGTAACACCGGTCAACTCCTGCATCAGGGCTTGGTTGCCCATTAATTCCTCGTATACCGCGGCTGCATTCGCCGTTCCGGCAATGCCGTATGCGGACTTGCCATTGACAGACAACGGCAGGTGGAGTGTGCCGTGGTTCGCGAGCTCGAACAAGGGGTCGGCGGCCAGTTCCGCGGCAAGTGACCTGTTCGCGGTAATCCAGCGGCTGTTAATGAAAAGGGTGGCCGGGACGTTGAGGCTGCGAAGCGACTTCAGCAATTTGTGGTCACAGCCGGTTCCACCGGGGCCGCCGCAGGCATCGAACGTGAGGGCAACATGCCGGGAGTCAGAATTGTTCACCACACCCGTAACGTGAAGGCCCCACTCCTGTGGCCGCAAGTGTCCAAATTCTGCCAGGATCTGCGGTTTGCCTGGGATTGTGGCTGGCGATCCAGGAGCGCTCGACGGCGGCACTGGAGTCTTGCCTCCCGTGTCGCCACTGCCTCCCTCGCCGCTGCCGGGTTTTGCGGCGAGGGCAGTAGCAGCCTGCTCGCTGGACAGCGCGGCGATGGAGGGCGGTGGCGTCGCGGGGCCGGCCCCGGGCCCGTTTGGTGGGGTGCCAGGCGTCGTCTGCCCTGGTCCAGCGGCGTCCGGGAACGCCGCCCTCCCGTTGTCCGCGCAGCCCGTCAGGGCTGCAGTTGCCAGCCCAGCCATTCCAAGCAGCACTGAGCGCCGGCCGGCCAACGGCCGCCGCTTGGAATCCCCCATGGATGTCCCTGTCTATTGAGTCTTTGAGTTGTGAAGGTACTTCTTGCAGGAGCTTTTTCTAGAAGTGGGTGAGGCAGTGTGCCGGCCGTTCCACAGCAAAAAGCTGTTGGGCTGCGAACGCGGCACCGGGCTTGCCTTCACTCATCCGCCCGGCAGCAGTGAGCGTCACTGGGGACACAGCACCAAGATAGATGGACGCGAGATCGGCGACATCCATGCAGAGATCGGGTTCCCGGCCGGATGCCTCGGTGACGGCCGCGGCAGCACCGCCGTCGGACTCCAACGCCCAGGTGCCACCAGCCATGCCAAGCGTATCCGAGACTTCCATGACGAGCTTTCCGGCAACCGGGTACCGGCGGGCGGAAAGCGCTGCCGGAACGTCCAGGATCCGCAACCACAGCATGTCCCGCACGTCCGAGGAGTCTATGCATCTGGGATCTTCCAGGGCCCACGTCAACGGATCATCCACGGGGGCCTCGGCCCACGTCACCTGGTCAATGAGATCGATGCTCCCAAGGAAGCGCCAGAGATCCAGATACGCCGCATTGGTACCAGCAACAAGGTCCACAATTTCCATGGTGTAGGGCTTGGCATCCCAGCCCTTGAAACGATAGGAAACGTAGCCGTCCGGTGTCCCGGAGGCGTCGTAGTGCAGGGCACTTCTGACACCCGTGTCCGGCTTCCCGTCATGGCCAATCGCTCCGGAAGCCAGCAAGCGATAGTACTCTTGGCGGTCTACTGAGCCAGGAGTTGCCCGCTGGACGTGATCGAAGACCTGTGGCGCAACGTCCAGCAGCACGGCCGGATCAGCCACCTCTACCGTTCCCGTCGCCAGCCCCCTGAGACGGAAACGTGGACCCGTGTCGACCTTGATGCTGCGCTCAAATGTAGCCACTCCAAAACCAAAGCGGCCGTAAATGGATCCCTCCGAGGCAGTCAGCGCCGCCATGGCGAGACCGTCGTCCTTTGCGCCCGCCAGGTCAGCGGTAATCATGCCCCGGAGCAGCCCTTTGCGCCGGTGCGTTCCACGTACGGTCACGGCAGTTACCAGGTTTGATTCCAGTTGTCGGCCAAACCCGATGTTCAGGGATTTGCGCATGGTGGCGTACGTGGCCACCGGGACCTCTGGACCCACAGCGTGCTCGGGTACTTCACCGTTGATGTACACACCGGTCAATTCACGGTGGTCCGTGCGGTAGGCCCGCAGGGTCTTGGCGATGTAGTCGTCGTCGCGCCTGTGCTGGTGGAAGCCGTGCGAGACTGCTTGGACCCACGCGGCACAGCGGGAGTAGGCAGGGTCCTCGCGATCAGCTACAGCAGGGAATTGTTGAACCCTATACTTCTCGGCATATTTTTCGGCGGAGTTCGTTTCGGAATAACTTTCATTGGGATCAGCCACGCCCCGAGCCTAGCCAGACGCGGGAGGGCGCGCCACCATCCAGGCGGCGCGCCCTCCGGCGATCCTTAGGAACGTACGGCTGTTAGTGGCCGGCCTCGTACCAGCTGGAGCCTACGCCGAGTTGAACGTCCAACGGGACGGATAGCTCAGCCGCAGCCCCCATTTGCTCCACCACCAGTTTCTCGACGGCGTCGCGCTCTCCCGGTGCAACCTCGAGGACGAGTTCGTCGTGGACCTGGAGGAGCATGCGCGATTTCAAGCCCTGGCCCGCAAGTTCGGCCGAAACGCCCAACATGGCCCGCTTGATGATATCGGCGGCGGAACCCTGGATGGGCGAATTAAGGGCAATGCGCTCGGCGGCTTCCCGGGCCTGGCGATTGGTGCTGGTGAGGTCCGGGAGGTAACGGCGGCGACCTTCAATGGTGGCTGTGTAACCGTCCACCCTCGCTTGGTCCACAACGCCCCGGAGGTAGTCACGCACACCGCCGAAGCGATCGAAGTAGTCCTTCATCAGGGTCCTGGCCTCGTCCACGGAAATTTCCAGCTGCTTTGAGAGGCCAAACGAGGTCAGCCCGTAAGCCAGGCCATAGGACATGGCTTTCACCTTGGAACGCATCGCGCTGGTGACGTCGGCAGGAGCGACGTTGAAGATCCGGGAGCCTACGAAACGGTGCAGATCCTCGCCGTCCCTGTACGCCTGGATCAGTGCTTCGTCGCCCGAGAGGTGGGCCATGATGCGCATTTCAATCTGGGAGTAGTCAGCGGACAGCAGGCATTCATACCCTTCGCTGACCACGAAGATTCCGCGGACCCGGCGGCCTTCTTCGCTGCGCACCGGGATATTTTGCAGGTTGGGGTTGTTCGAGGAGATCCTGCCCGTAGCCGCAATGTTCTGAGCGTAGGTCGTGTGGATGCGGCCATCGTCCGCCACGGACTTCTTGAGCGTTTCCACCATCTGGGCGAGCTTGGACGACTCCCGGTGCGCCATGAGCTGCACCAGGAATTCGTGGCCGGTCTTCTCCAGCAGGGCCTTCAAGGATGCCGCATCCGTGGTGTAGCCGGATTTGATCTTCTTGGTCTTCGGGAGGCCGAGTTCCTCAAAAAGGACGGTCTGCAGCTGCTTGGGTGACCCCAGGTTTACCTCGTGCCCGATCGCGGCGAAGGCCTGCTCCTGGGCATTCTCGATCACCTTGGTGAGGTCCGCAAGCTGCTCGTTCATGCGATCCATGGAGACGTAGATGCCGGTCAGTTCCATCTGCGCCAGGACGCGGGACACCGGAAGCTCCAGCGTGGTCAGCAGGGCGTCGGCCTTGCGGTCGGCGAGTTCCTTCTCGAAGTGCTTGCTGAGGGCATGCACGACGGCGGCCTGCTGGACGAGCGCTGCAGCTGCCGCTTGGTCGCTGCCTCCCATAAGATCCAGCTCCAATTGCCCGGCCGCGGCGGTCACAACGCCCAGGGAGATCTTGAGGTGGACCTGGGCGAGCTCAGGGAGGCCGTAGCTGCGGCGGTCAGGCTGGATCAGGTATCCGGAAACCGAGGTGTCATCAACCACGCCTTCCAGGCCCAGGCCGCGGTTATGCAGGGCCTTGAGGGCGGCCTTGAACTCGTGCACCACCTTGGCTTCTTCAGGATCCCGGAGCCAGTTTGCCAGCACCGACTCGGCCGCAGAATCCAACTCCGTGAGGTCGATATACGCAGCACCATTGTTCCGGACCACAGCCAACGCACCGGCATCCTCGCCTATACGGCCTTGGACGGGCTGGATGGCTATCGCGGAACGCGTGCCGGAACCGGCGCTGAAGAAGGCCTCCAGCTCAGCAGCGTCCTTGAGCGTGGCAAACTCAGGGGCTTCGATGGTGTCCGGGGCAGCACCGGTGGTTTCATCGCCGTAGAGATCGAACAACCGGGCGCGCAAGGTACGGAATTCCAGTTCCTCGAACAGTTCCTCGATGGCCTGCCGGTCGGGGCGCGGCTCGTGGAGGTCCTCCAGCTGGACGGGCAGTTCGAGGTCTGTCAGCAGCTGGTTCAGCCTGCGGTTCCGTTTGACGTTCTCAAGGTTCTCCTTGAGAGCTCCGCCCACCTTGCCACCGATGGCGTCCAGGTTCTCCAGGATGCCGTCCAGGCCACCATAGAGGTTGATCCACTTGGCGGCAGTCTTTGGCCCCACACCCGGTACGCCCGGAAGGTTGTCCGCGGATTCGCCCACCAGCGCCGCCAGGTCCGAATACAGGGCAGGCTTGACGAAGTACTTCTCTTCAATGGCCGCGGCATCCAGCTTGGGGATGTTGCTCACGCCCTGTTTGGGGTAAAGCACGAACACGTTGTCATTGATGAGCTGGAAGGAGTCTCTGTCCCCCGAGACCAGGAGGACCTCAAAGCCGGCGGCATCCGCCTGGGCAGCAAGGGTGGCCAGGATGTCATCGGCCTCGTAGCCGGGCAACGCAATGGTCTTGATACCCCACGCCTCCATGACCCTCGCGATCAGGGCGATCTGGCCTTGGAATTCCGCTGGCGTCGCGTTGCGGCCGCCCTTGTACTCGCTGTACTCCGCCTTGCGGAAGGTGGTGTCGTCAGAGACGTCGAACGCTACGGCGACATGCGTGGGCTTCTGATCCTTGATCAGGTTGATGAGCATGGAGGTGAATCCATGCACGGCGTTGGTGTGCTGGCCTCTGGCCGTAGAGAAGTTTTCAGCAGGAAGGGCGTAGAAGGCCCGGAATGCCATGGAATGGCCATCCAGGACCAGCAACCTGGGCCGGCCCTCCCCCGTGGTGCTGGATGAAGCGGTGGAAGAGGGGGTGGGTGCTGTTGCAATGGCAGCAGCTTGGGCCGTTGGAACCTGGTCCGGTTTGGTTGTTTCACTCACAGGTGCCAGCCTAGTTGGCATGATGGACAATTTCACGCCGAACCGGTTTGTCGACGAGCTCAACCAGGCAGGTGTGCCCGAAGAGTTCCATGATTGGCTTTCCGGGCATGGGGTTGGCTCCCTTGTAGTGAAAATGGGTATTCGGTTCACCGAGCTCAGTGCCGAACGGACTGTGGCAACCATGCCGGTGGAAGGGAACACGCAAGTAGCCGGCATCCTTCACGGCGGAGCCCACGTGGTCCTCGCCGAAACCCTGGGTTCATTTGCTGCCTCGCTTCATGCGGGCAGAGGACGGCACGCCGTGGGAATCGAAGTCGGCGCGACGCATCACCGCTCCATTGCCAGCGGAACGGTAACCGGCACATGTACGGCGATCCACCTGGGCGGGACGTTAGCCACGCACGAGATCGTAATCACCGACGAAAAAGGCCGCCGGCTTTCCACTGCCCGGATTACCAACATGATCCGGAACAACCGCCACTGATCCGGGAGTTACTGCCAAACAGCTACGGCGCTAATAGTTACCGCGGCGGCATGCGGTAATGCAGTTCAGCCGCGGCTCCGCCAAGGATGCGCGAGGAGAGCAACTCAAGTGGCGGCGTCGGACCCTTGAGCGGCAGTAGGCGCTTACCGGAGCCGAGTACAACGGGGATGATGGTGACGATCATCTCGTGGAGCAAACCGGCGTTGGCGAACTGGGCCACGAGGTCCCCTCCGCCCACCAGCCAGACGTTCTTGTCTCCGGCATCGGCGAGCAGATCCGGCGCGAACTCGCGAACGTCCCCACGGACGAACGTGACATTGGAACCGGCGGGAGCCGAGTATTCGTGATGCGTGAACACCCAGCAGGGGGTATCCGGATACGGCCACTTGCCGGGCTCATGCTCCAGGAGCCACCGGTAGGTCCCGCCGCCCATCGCGATGCAACCCACACCTGCGAAGAAGGACTCATAGCTGCCGCTCACGCCTTCAACCTGGTCGAATTGCAGGAGCCAGCCGAGATCGTCATCCTCAGATGCAATGAAACCGTCAACGGTGGACGCCACGTAATACTGGAAGATGGACATGGCCCCAGACTAGTCAGTTGGCGCTGGCGTTCCCATACTCCACACGCACACTGCCATCATCGCGGAGAACCACCACCCGGCCCTGGGCGAGCGTCCATCCATCGTTGAGCAGGAAGATCCTTCCTCCGCTGACCACCAGCAGTCGCAGGCCCGTGTACCGGTACAACGGCTCAGCATCAGTACCAGCCGAGTCCTCATGGACGTTCGGCGCTGTCACGGCCAACCGCTCCTTGCTGTACACCACGGCTGTTGGCAGCAGGCTGGATCTTTCCTGGTAATCGATAGCTGCTCCCCGCCCAAGTGCTTGCGCGTAATCGGAGGTTCCCCAGAAAAGCAGCAGGGTGACCAGGACGAACACGAGGGATCTTTCGAGCGAGCGCGGAGTAGTGGCGCGGAGTACCCGTTGGGCCGGATCAGCGGCCCGGCGATGCACGCTCAGTCCCCATGCCCCCACCAGCAAACCGGCAGCTATGAGGAAGGGTGCATAGAGCAGGATCCGTTCCGGCTGTGTCACGATCGCCACCCACATCACAGCCGCGTAGGCGAAGCCAAGAATCAGCACTACCAGGGCGGCCCTTCGCAGGAGCGTCCGGTAGCGTGCGGCGCCCAGAAGCCGGGAAACGAGCCGGTCCACCATGAGCCACAGCAACCCGATCACCACCAGCCAGGCCAACGGCTGAAAGAGGGACTGGATACTCCGCAGGATGAAGTCCTGCACGGTATAACCAAACAGGCTGACGTCCAGGCCCATTGCCTTCGACTGGGCATCCGTCCGCGCCCAGCCGAAGTAGACCAACAAGGCCGTGGCCACGGTCAGCGGCGGACCAATGACGGAGAGGACGTCCAGGGTACGCTGCCAGCGGTTGTTGACCAGGCTCCGCTCATCGGCTTCTTCCGATGCAGCGGGTTCCTGGGCGACGCTCATGGAGTTGCCGTGGGGGTCGCGCCGACAGAAGGAATGGCCGGCGGGGTGCTCTGCGTGGGTTCAGCGCCTGGCCCGGTTCCAGGGGTTTTGGGCGTTCCACCCGGGCTGGCGGGCGTGGAATCTTCATAGAAGAACGTCACTGTTCCGCTGACGTCTACGGTGTCCGTAATGGAAATGCGGACGGAATCGCGGCCGTCGGACGGCGGCATCCGCAGGTACAGCGTTTCGTAATCCCCTCCGCCGGCAACGATTTCGGGAGCTGCAGGGACGCCGTCGAACAGGACGTCCCCAACCCTGACGTAATAGCCATCCAACCTGACGACAGTTCCGCCTGACCGGGGGCCGGAGGCGCGCGCTGTGCCTGCCACCGGCCTCAGGTCGTTGTCCACTACCGTGAGGCCGCTCAAGTGCCGCGGGCAAGCTTCACCCGGGGCGGTCTCGGTCTTTAGCGTAACCCCCGGGTTGCTGCGGTGTTGGGCGATCGCAGACGCTGACGTTGCGGCGACCGTGAACTCAAGACACTGGGTCTGCGGTATGCGCGGTGTTGCCGCAACGGCGTTTGAAGCCCGCTGCCAGTCCTGCTGCGCACCACTTTGCAGTGCCTTGCAGACAGCGGCGGCCGCTTGCCACACGGCAGCATCTTCCGCGCCTTCCAGGCTCTGGGCCAGCGCATCGCATTGGAATTGCTGCAGCAGGAGATAGCGCTGGCCCGAGGTGGGATCGTTGGGGCCTATCGGCCCAATGGGTACCCAGCGGACCACCGGCGCTTCTGCTTGCGGTGCACCCGGTCCGGCCGGACCTGCGGGCTGCCCGGCGGTGGGATCGACGCCGGTGGGAGCCGCTGGTGATGTTGCGGTGGTGACGGGCGGAGCCGGATTGGGAGAAGGACTGCCTGGTGGAGCGGTATTGGGAACGCAGGCAGAAAGTGCCAGCATCAGGACCGGAATCAGCGCCAGTCCGATGAGATGGCTTCGGGAATGGCACTTCATGACAGCCCCACATCTGCCGGATCACGACCACGCAGTGATGTAACTTCACTGCTGATTATTCTCCCGAACGGACTTTGCTGCCAGAGAGGCGGTTACTTTCCGAAGTAGGGCACGATCAAGTAGATGCCGAACAGTACGGCGAGTCCGCAGATGCCAAAGCACACGGCCGCCAGCGAGCGAACAAGTCCGGGCGACTTCTGCTGGGCGTCACCTGCGATTGCGGTGAGGCGTACTCCCAGGGAGTACAGGACTACCAGGGTCACAGCAGCAACGAGCGTGACGCCGGCAACCTGAAGCAATTCCAGCCACTTCATCGCTGCACATCCTTGTTGTTGACGGACTTTCGGGATTTCTTTTTCTTGCTGAACTTGACGGCGTGGCCGGCCTCTTCGACTTCCACTGCGTTGTGGTGGCCAACATGCGATTTACGCGAGGCAACAAACATGAACACGACGGCGGCGCTACCGACGACCGCGGCAATGACCACACCCACGACGCCGATGTTCACCAGGAGCGCGGTAAGCCCGCCCACGATGGCCGACGCCGGCAGGGTAAACAGCCAACCCAAAGCGATCTTGCCGGCAGTGCCCCAGCGCACGGAGGTGCCCTTTCGGCCCAGGCCGGAGCCAATGACCGAACCGGAGGCGACCTGCGTGGTGGAGAGCGCGAAACCCAGATGGGAAGAAGCCAGGATGGCTGAGGCCGTGCTGGTCTCGGCCGAGAAGCCTTGCGCCGGCTTTACTTCGGTCAGGCCTGAACCCATGGTGCGGATGATGCGCCACCCGCCAGCATAAGTGCCGATGGCGATGGCCAACGCACAAGCAGCCACGACCCAGAACTGTGGACCCGAGCCCGGTGCCTGTGTGCCCGCGGCGATGAGGACCAGGGTGATGATGCCCATGGTCTTCTGGGCATCATTGGTGCCGTGCGCGAGGGCCACGAGGCTGGAGGTGAAGATCTGGCCGGTCCGGAAACCACCGCGCTTCTGCGTGAGCTTGTCACCGGTTTCGGGGTCATGCCGGGAGGTCAGCGCGTAGGCCAGACGAGTGCAAAGGTACGCCACGGCCCCGGCGATGAGTGGTGCAAAGACAGCTGGCAGGATCACCTTCTGCAGCACTGTTTCAAAGTTGATGGAGTGCAGTCCGATACCTACCACGGCGGCGCCGATGAGGCCGCCGAACAATGCGTGCGAGGAACTGGAGGGCAGGCCTTTAAGCCACGTGATCATATTCCAGAGGATTGCACCCATCAGGCCGGCGAAGATGATATCCGGCGTGATGTGGATACCGTCCGAGCCTTCGCGGATGAGTCCCCCGGAAATGGTCTTTGCCACTTCAGTTGAAAGGAACGCCCCAACAAGGTTGAGCACGGCTGCCAGGGCAACCGCCGTCTTGGGCTTGATCGCCCCCGTAGCGATAGGCGTGGCCATCGCATTGGCTGTGTCGTGAAAGCCGTTGGTGAAGTCAAAGAATAGGGCCAACGCTATGACAAGCGCGACCATGAAGGTGATTTCCACCTGTTGCCCAATCTGCAGAGTCGACGTTCAGCAGTTCCACTTCCCCATACCTGCCATGCACAGCATAGTTCAGCCATTGTTCAACTGACTGGACTTGCCGCACTCTATCCGGCGGGCTTGAAACCTTAAGAATCCTACGTGCCAACCACCGGGCGGACAAACATGTGCCAGCGCTTCGGTCAGCCGAGGAAGGTCCGGACCGCGGCAAGATCGCGGCGGGAGAGCCCCCTGCGCGGATCCGGTGAGATGCAAAGCACACGGTCCTGGTGGTATTCAGCCCAGGAACGGGCGTCTGACTCCTGGCCAAGTTGGTCGTCCAGCCAGACGAAGCGCTCGGCTCCCATCTCGGCCAAGTCCTTCTGGAGCGCCCCGAGTTTCCACCATTCTGCGCTTTGGTCCCACCCCTGGCTGGACAGGACAGGCCAATCCTCGCCCTTCAGTCCAATGGCAGGACAGAGAAACTCCGGGGCAAGGCGCTCCCAGGTGGTGAGCCATACAAAGCGGGCGAAGGGATGCTCTGCCAGCTCGTTGAGTTCGGCCACTGCCTCGGGCGCGAACGCGACGTCAAGGATGCCGGCGTCGGCGATCTTCCATTCACCACCCCAATCAGTGACGCCTTGGGGACCGAACGGGTTCACCACGCCGTCGACGTCCAAATATATGGACACCGGCATATTGGAGGCCATGGCCGCCTTCCCTTCCCCCAGGTTCCCGTGTATCAAGCCCAGCGTACGGTACGGCGGAGAACTTCAGGGGAAGAAAATACTGACAGAATCATTCTCTTGACGTTCGTCATAGAAGTGATAATCTCGAAAGTATGGAAAAGCCCCCAGTCCATTCCCCCCAAAGTGTCCGCCACATAGAAGACTCAGTGCGCACCGATTTCCGGCATGCAATGTCCTACGGCGGTTATCTGGACCTGGACCACCTGCTGAACTCGCAGCATCCGCTCAGCCAGCCCGAGCACCACGACGAACTGCTCTTCATCATCCAGCACCAAACCAGTGAGCTATGGCTCAAACTGGTGCTGCATGAGCTCCTGGAAGCCCGCAGGCTTTTCGACCAGGACAACCTTGGCAAGGCGCTCAAATGCATCGCCCGCGTCAAGGCCATCCAGCGCACCATGACCGAACAGTGGTCCGTCCTGGGTACCCTCACGCCCCGCGAGTATGCGCAGTTCCGCGGATTCCTGGGTAGTTCCTCAGGTTTCCAGTCGTATCAATACCGCGGGGTTGAATTCCTGCTGGGCAACAAGAACAGGGGCATGCTGCGGGTCTTCGAAAGCGACCCCGAGGCATATGCGCTGCTCAGCCGGCTCCTGGAGGAGCCCACGTTGTACGACGCCTTCCTGGCGGTGCTTTCCCGCGCCGGCTACGAGATCCCGGCAGACATCCTTGAGCGGGACACCAGCGAGCCGTGGACATTCCGTAAGGATCTGGTCCCCGTCTTCCAGAAGATCTACGAATCGGACGATACCCAGTGGGGACTGTACGAGGCGTGCGAAGACCTGGTGGACGTCGAAGACAACTTCCAGGCCTGGCGGTTCCGCCACCTGCGCACGGTCCAGCGAACCATCGGGTTCAAGGTGGGCACCGGAGGCTCCTCGGGTGTTGACTTCCTCAAACGAGCCCTTGATCTCACCTTCTTCCCCGAGCTTTACGCCGTCCGCACTGAGATCGGCAACTAACAAACTTCCGGCCACCACTCCCAAGGAGGGAACCATGACTACCGCTCAGCAAACCCAACGGCCAACGTCGGCCGAACTGGACGCCGCAGATCCGCTCGCCGCCCAGCGTGAGGCCTTCTACACGCCCGACGCCGGCCAGCTCACCTCTTATCTGGACGGCAACTCTCTCGGGCGCCCCTTGAAGGCAACTGCTGCCAACCTGCAGTCGTTTGTCCAGGACTCCTGGGGCAGCCGGCTGATCCGCGGCTGGGACGAACAATGGATGGATGAGCCTACGCGCGTGGGCGACCGCATCGGCGAAGTGACGCTTGGGGCTGCTCCCGGGCAGGTCACAGTGGGCGACTCCACCTCGGTCATGCTGTACAAGCTGATCCGGGCAGCGGTAGATGCCCAGCCGGGGCGTGACGAGATCATCATTGATCGCGACAACTTCCCTACGGACCGCTTCATCATCGAAGGGATCGCCAAGGAACGCGGGGCAAGCATCAAATGGATCGCAGCCAACCCCTCCAGTGGCGTCCGTACCGCTGACCTCGACGGGCTCCTTGGCGAGCGGACCGCCGTCGTGGTCCTCAGCCATGTGGCTTATCGCTCCGGGTTCCTGGCAGACGCGAAGGCAATCACCGGCAAGGTACATGCTGCAGGTGCCCTCATGCTCTGGGACCTGTGCCATTCCGTAGGTTCCGTGCCGCTGGACCTTGATGTCTGGGACGTTGACCTGGCCGTCGGCTGCACCTACAAGTACCTCAATGGTGGTCCGGGCTCCCCCGCGTTCGCATACGTCAACGCCTCACGGCAAGACATGCTCCAGCAGCCAATTTGGGGCTGGATGGGCGCGGACAATCCGTTCGGCATGACGGATTCATACCGTCCCGCAGCGGGAATCCGCCGGTTCATTACGGGTACTCCGCCGGTTCTAGCCATGCAGCCGATCAAGGACATGGTGGAGCTGATCGCCTCTGTGGGCATGGATTCGGTCCGGGAGAAGTCGGTCAAACTCACGGAGTACGCGATTGCCCTTGCAGATGAGCTCTTGGTACCACTTGGAGTCCACATCGTGAGCCCCCGCAATGCCGCCGAGCGTGGCTCCCACATCACAGTGGACCATCCGCTCTTTGCCGACGTCACCGCCAGGCTCTGGGAGAAGGGCGTCATCCCGGACTTCCGTCCCCCGCATGGCCTGCGCATCGGCCTGTCTCCCTTGAGCACGAGCTATGCCGAGGTTGAGCTGGGAGTGACCGCCATCCGCGACGCCCTCGCCGAACTCCTGTGAGTGCCGTTCTTGACGACATGGACTCCCGTCCAGGGAGTACCACGTCGTTGCTGCGAACAGTCATCGGCCTGTACTTGCGCGAAGCCGGTGGATGGATGTCGGCCAGGGACATTGTGGTCCTCATGGAGGCCCTGGGCACGTCCGGCACAGTGACCCGGACAGCCCTGGGCCGCCTGAGGAAGAAGGACGTTGTCCTACAGGAGACTCGCGACGGGCTCCCCGGGTTCACCCTGACGGAGGGAGCCGCCACCATGCTGGCCCGCGGCGACCGCAGGATTTACAACCCCATCAGCATGTCACCGTCCGATCCATGGTGCCTGGTCTCCTTTTCGATTCCGGAGACGGAGCGGGAGAAGCGCCACCAGTTGCGGCGCAGGCTCCACTGGATTGGTTGCGGGACTGTGGCCGCCGGCCTGTGGATCTGCCCGGATACCCTTCGAGGCGAGGTGGAGGAAATTCTCAACGACCTCGAACTCCGAGGGATGGCCACCCTGTTCGTCACGCAAACCCCACTGGTGGGCGGCACCCTGCGGGACGCTGCGTCCGTGTGGTGGGATTTGGACTCGGTGGCAGAGCTGCACAAGGATTTCATCCGCCAGCACGGCGCCGCAGTGCTCGGGGAGGACAGCGCGGGCGTTGAGCCGACAGCCCAGGCGTTCGCCACTTTTGTCCAGTGCATCGATCGTTGGCGGATCATCCCCTACTTGGACCCGGGGTTGCCTGCGACGTTCCTGCCCAAAGACTGGCCCGGGGCTGAAGGGACCGCGTTGTTCAAGCGGATTATGGACGCGTACGCCCAGCCCAGTTCGGAGTTCGTGCGACGCACGCTCGGGAGCGACGTGGCGGTCGCGGCTCCCTGAGCCGTTCGCCAACAGTTGCAGTTCGTCGGCAGTTGCGGTTCGCCGGCAGCCGCTGTTTAGGTAGTGCTGCTCTTAGGTGGTGCCGTTTTTAGGTGGTGCTCTTGACCCTCGAAACGAACCGGAAGCGATCGCCGCGAAACGTGCTGCGCGTCCATTCGACAGGGACGCCTGCAGCATCCCTTGCCAGGCGGTGGACTACCAGCAACGGCGCCCCCATCTCGATTCCGAGCAGCCGGACCTCCTCCGGCCCTGCCAGTGCTGTCTCTACGGTGTCCTCGACGTCGGAGATATGGATGCCGTACACGTCCGTCAGGGCGGCGTAGAGCGAACCGGCCTTCTCCAGGTTTGCCTTGAAGCGCGGGAGCTTGCCCGGGAGGTAGGCGATCTCATGGGCCAGGGGTTCGCCGTCGATCAACCGGATTCGCTCAAGCCGGGTGACAACAGCGCCGTCGTCGAGCCCCAGGTGCGCCGCGACGTCGATGTCCGCTTTCGCCATGGCCAGGGACAGGAGCTGCGAGTCAGGCCGCAGGCCCTGGTTCCTCGCGTCGTCGGAAAAGGACGTGAGCTGCCGGACGTGGGTGATCTTTGGCGGTGCGACAAAGGTGCCATGCCCTTGGATGCGGCCCAGTTTCCCTTCTGCAACGAGCTCGCTGATGGCTTGCCGCACTGTGGTGCGCGACGTCTTGTACTTCTCTGCGAGCGCCCGCTCGGTGGGTATGAGCGTGCCCGGCTGCTCGCCGGCGATCGCGGCAAGCAGCTCGGTCTTGAGGAGGTAGTACTTAGGCATTGCCGCCGGGACATCTGTGGACATATTGGACATCCTACTTGTAGACAACGTTATTGGTCTATGCCAATCTTGTGCAGGTTGGTCTAAACCAATTTCGATGAAACTCCGCAAAACCCCTACATTTCCACAGATCCAAGGGACAAAGATGTCGATCCTGCAAGACCTACGGCAAACACCCAAGCTCGGGCTCCTGGTGGGCGGTGCCGCCGCCACCATCGGTGTGATTTACGGCTACGACATGTCCAACATTGCCGGCGCCCTGCTGTTCATCACCAAGCAGTTCAGCCTCAGCACATCCCAGCAGGAACTGGTAACCACGGCAGTGGTTGCCGGTGAAGTACTTGGCGCGCTGGTGGGAGGCTGGCTATCCAACCGCGTGGGCCGGAAAGCCTGCATGGTGGGCCTTGCGATCGGCTACGCCCTGTTCGCCGTGCTCAGCGCCATGTCCAGCGATGTGCCCACACTGCTTATCGCCCGCCTCCTGCTGGGGCTCACCATCGGCGTTTCCGTTGTGGTTGTTCCGGTATTCGTTGCCGAGTCAGCGCCGGCGAAGGTCCGCGGCGCCCTGTTGGTGGCGTATCAAGTGGCGACCGTCTTCGGCATCATCGTCGGCTACCTGGCTGCGTATGCCCTCGCGGGCACGGGCTCGTGGCGCTGGATGCTGGGCCTTGCTGCGATCCCGGCAATCATTGTCCTCGCCATCGTGATCAAGCTCCCGGACACTGCCCGGTGGTACATGATGCGGGGCAGGACTGACGACGCCAGGCGCACCCTGTTCGCCATTGAGCCCCACACAGACGTAGATGCAGAGTTGGCCGAGATGCAGCGGGCCATCAGCGAAGAACGGGGCGGCGGCCTCCGCGAGATGCTGCGCGTTCCTTATCTCCGGGCCACAGTGTTTGTGGTTGGCCTGGGATTCTTCATCCAAATCACCGGCATCAACGCTGTGGTCTACTACAGCCCCAGGATCTTCGAAGCCATGGGCTTCAGCGGCAACGCAGCCCTCCTGTTGCTTCCCGCGGCGGTGCAAGTGGCCTCCCTCATCGCTGTCTTCGTGTCCTTGTCCCTGGTGGATCGGCTGGGACGCCGCCCCGTGCTGTTGACCGGCATCGGCATGATGGTGGCAGCCAACGTCCTGCTGGTAGGAGTGTTCATGGCCGGCCAGGACTTTGGTGGCCTGCTCACCGTTCTTGGCTTCCTTGGGGTCCTTCTTTTCACGGTGGGCTTCACATTCGGCTTCGGCGCACTGGTGTGGGTATACGCCGGCGAGAGCTTCCCTTCCCGTCTCCGCTCGCTCGGAGCCAGCGCCATGCTGACCTCCGATCTGGTGGCCAACGTCCTTGTGGCAGCGTTCTTCCTGACCATGCTTCAGCGTTTGGGTGGGGCAGGCACCTTCGCAGTGTTCGGTGTTCTGGCTATCCTCGGCTTTATGTTTGTCCGCAAGTTCGCTCCCGAGACGAAGGGCCGCCCCTTGGAGGAAATACAGCAGTACTGGGAAAACGGTGGGAAGTGGCCGGAGCCCGACGCGGTCGGACACATCCCCGCACAGGAAAACACCGAACCGGCGGTTGTCCGGTGACGCCCGCGGTGTTGGGACTTCATATTGGAGGTTCCAAGACACATGCTGTCCGTTCGGACCTGAAGCTGGACCCGAACGTGAACTCGGACCCAGGGCAGGGCGCGGACGCAAGCAATGGGGCTCCTCTCGAGATCACCGAGGCGAGCGCGAACCTGTCCTCGGTGGGTCATCAGGGTGCAGATGCCGTGCTGCGGCGGATCGCGGCTGCCGTCGGCGAGGGTGTTGAGGCGGTTTGCGCCGGTGCCGCGGGGGCGGATACTCCTGCCAGCAGGGCAGTCCTCAGTGCTTTGCTTACCGGGTATTTTCCCGGCGCCAGGATCGAGGTGGTCCATGACACCCGCATCGTCCTCGCCGCAGCAGACCTCGACGCCGGAGCGGTCCTGGTCGCAGGTACCGGCTCGGTAGCTTGGGGCCGGAACCGGGAGGGACGGGAAGCGCGCAGCGGAGGCTACGGCTACTTGCTCGGGGATGAAGGCGGAGGGTACTCCGTGGTCCGTGACGCCGTTCGTGAGGCCCTGCGGGAGTACTACGCGGGGTTGGAACCCGGCACGATGGTCAGCGCCCTTTTGGCGGCGACTGCGAGCGCGGACGCGCTGCAGCTCATGGATCTCTTCTATGCCAAGCCGGAGCCGGACCATTGGGCGGGCCTCGCCCCGTTGGTCCTGGATCTTGCGGTTGAAGGTGATCCGGCTGCGTTGCGGATTCAGGCCGAAGCCGCTCATTCCTTGGCCACGTTGGCCAGGCAAGTACTGGGCGAGCTCGGGTTGGACCTGCCGCTGGTGATGGCTGGTGGCCTCCTGGTCAATCAACAGCAGTTGGCGGGCGCGGTTGGCCGCAAGGTTGCCGTGGAGGATCCGTCGCTGATCAGGATCCTGGGCGATGCTCCAGTGCACGGAGCCGTAAAGCTCGCACGGCAGTTGATACAGCCCTGACTCCCAGGGATTTTGACCCTTCTAACAACAGACAGGAACCATGACCATCACTCTTACCTCTCCGAACGTCCCGGACCAGGCTCCGGGCATCAAGATGGCCAACGAGATCGGCGAGCAGCCCCGGGTGCTCGCCGGACTCCTGGACTCGGACCGCCGCCAGTTCGTGGCTTTGGCGGACATCATCAAGAAGGCATCCCCACGCTTTGTCTTGCTCGCTGCCCGGGGCACAAGCGACCATGCGGCGTTATACGCGAAGTACCTCATTGAAATCAGCTTGGGCCTGCCTGTTGGCCTCGCGTCGCCGTCGACCCTTACTGCCTACGGTGCCAACCCGCAGCTTGAGGGCGTGCTGTGGTTGGCGGTTAGCCAGTCCGGCGGCTCGCCGGACCTGGTGGAGTCCACGGCGGCAGCGCGTCGTCTGGGCGCCCTGACTGTTGCAGTGACCAACTCACCGCAATCCCCGCTTGCCGAGGCCGCGGAGCATCACCTGGATATCCGGGCGGGCAGCGAAACTGCCGTTGCCGCTACCAAGAGCTACACGGCGCAGCTTCTGGCCCTGTGGTTGTTGGTTGATGCGTGGCGTGGTGGGACGTCCAACGGCGCCGCGGGCCTTCCGGAGTGGGCCGCTTCCGTTCTTGCCGACGACACCGTGCTGGAGGTCGCTGGTGGTTACCGCTTCGCCGACCGCATCATCACTACGGGTCGTGGCTATTCCTACCCCACGGCGAGGGAGGGTGCCTTGAAGCTCATGGAAACCTCCTACCTTCCTGCCCAGGCTTTCTCTGGCGCGGACCTCCTGCACGGGCCGTTCGCGATGATCGACTCCCAGCACCCGGTGATTGCCGTTGTTCCGGAGGGAATCGGAGGCACGGCCATGCGCCCTGTCCTGGAGAGGCTCGAAGACCGCGGTGCGCACGTGTGCGTTGTGGGCGATCCCTCTGCCGCCGCTCCGGGCAGCTTGGTTCTTCCTTTGCCTGCCGGCGTGCCGGAGGAGCTTTCTCCTATCCTGCAGATCCTGCCCCTCCAGCGCCTGGCCCTGCAGTTGTCGGTGGAGCGCGGCAACGATCCCGATGCGCCGCGAGGCCTGCTGAAGGTCACTGAAACCTGGTAGGCGCCGGTGGGTGCGTGGCTGGATGTGCACGCCGCATCCAGCCACGAGGACCGATGATGCGTTCAGGTAACCGGAGTAGTCTGGACTCATGCCTCTCACGCGTGGTGGTCGGTAGCAATGGCGCGGGCCAGGCAGCGGTGGCTGCCAGCTCTCCTGATTCCCCTTGCATTGGCACTGGCGGCGCTTATTGGCTCCGTCCAGGCCGGCGCAAGTGTCTCCTTGCCGCCCAAAACGGCTAACGAGATCCTGGCGATGATAGCCCGCACCGAGGTGCACGCTTTATCCGGCACTGTGGTGCAGACTGCGGAGTTGGGGCTGCCTGAAGTTCCCACGGCTGGCCCGGGAATCGTGCCCGGAGCTACGTCGGCACTCGAGTTGCTCACGGGCTCGCATACAGCACGGGTATACCTGGACGGGCCCTCCAAGGCCAGGCTGCAGATACTGGACCGGATGGCCGAACGTGACTTTGTGGTCAATGGCAGCGACGCCTGGTTCTACAACTCCGCGGACAACAGCGCGACACACTTGAGCGTCCCTGTGCCCTCAAACACTGGGCAGAAGGACTCCCTTCGAAGTGAAACAACCCATGCGGGCATGCCCACTCCTGAGGCAATGGCCAGTCACTTCCTGTCAGCCATTGACTCCAGCACTGAAGTAACGGTGGGAGAAGCTTCCACTGTGGCGGGTCGCAGCGCGTACCGGCTGAGCCTCGTGCCGCGCAGCGACGGAACTTTGGTTGATTCCGTTTCGATCGAGGTCGACTCCGAGACCGGTTGGCCACTGGGAGTCGAGGTCCGCGCGAAGGGCCAGCCGGAGCCAGCCTACTCACTTGCCTATACGGACGTGAACTTCTCCGCACCTGACGCGGCCCTGTTTAACTTCACTCCTCCGGCCGGTGCAACTGTCACAGAGAAGCCGGTCCCCATCAAGCCATTGCCGCCCCCGATGGAAGGTCCTGCCGGCGCAGCTCCGGATGACTCTGCGCCAGCACCGGATGCTGTTGTTCCAACACCTCAGGGATCATCCAGTCCCATGCTCCCCCACCCCAGCCCTTCAGTGACCGGCAAAGGGTGGGACGCCGTGGTCGGCTTGCCCGCTGGAACGGCGCCTGCCGAACTCACATCCAACCCGCAACTCGCCCAGGCCCTGCAACCCGTAAGCGGAGGACGAGCGCTGACTACGTCTCTGGTGAGCGTCCTCATTCTCGACGACGGCCGCGTGTTTGCCGGGTTGGTGCCTTCGGACCGGCTGCAGTCAGCCGCGACGGCGCAATGAACGGCGCCCCATGATCGGCAACCTGTGACGGAAACCCGTGAAGCTGCTCCCGGCTCCCTGCCGATTGACCTTGCCATAGAAACCCATGGCCTCGTGAAGCGCTTTGGGCACCGTTCCGCGGTGGACGGCATTGACCTTGCGGTCCCCCGTGGTGCGGTTTACGGCTTCCTGGGGCCCAATGGTTCGGGAAAGACCACCACCATCCGGGTTTTGCTGGGCCTCGCTTCCGCGAACGGTGGTGAAATCCGGGTTCTGGGCAGGGAGATGCCCCAGCAGTTGGCTTCCGTGCTACCCGAGGTCGGCGCACTGGTGGAGGGGCCGGGCTTCTATCCGTTTCTTTCCGGAGCGGACAATCTGCTGCGGCTGGATTCAGCGGACCGCCATGGATCCTCTGCCACCCGCCACCGCCGCGTCAATGAGGCGTTGGACCGCGTTGGGCTGGGTCACGCCGCCGGAAAGAAGGTACGTGCCTACTCATTGGGCATGAAACAGCGCCTCGGGCTGGCCAACGCCATGCTCCGGCCGCGCGAACTGCTTGTGCTCGACGAACCAACCAACGGGCTGGACCCCCAAGGCACCCGGGAGGTGCGCAGCTTGGTTCGGTCCCTTGCCGCCGGCGGGGCCACCGTCTTCGTTTCCAGCCACCTCCTGGCCGAGGTGGAGCAAATGTGTACCCATGTGGGGGTGATGAGTGCCGGACGGCTGGTGGCCCAAGGACCGCTGGATGAACTGCGGTCTGCCGGGCAAGCGCACGTTCTGGTACGAACGCCCGACGGCGAACGTGCTGCCCGCGTCCTGGCCCGCCTGGGTCTGGTACCCGGCGAAGCGCCTGGCCACGGGGTGATCCAAGGAAACGGACTCGACGGCATTGAGCCTGAAGAGATCGTTGCAGCGTTGGTGGCCGACGGCGTCCGGGTCAGGGGCTTCTCTGTGGAGAACGCAACCCTGGAAGAGCGGTTCGTGTCCTTGACCGGAGAGGGGTTTGACGTTGTCGGCTGAAACTGGTGACACTCGGGAGGCTGCTGGTACGTCCGGAACAACTGGCGCCCGGAAAGACAGTGCCGTCCGTCCCGGGATGGGGTGGGCGTTGCTTGGCTCGGAATTATCCGTGCTGTTTCGTCGCCTCAGGACGTGGGCCATGCTGGTGGCCCTTGCCGCCGTTCCCATCCTGATTGCCCTTGCCGTCAAACTCTCGTCCCGGCCAGCGACACCTGGCCGCGGACCACTGTTCCTGGATCGCATCACCCAGAACGGCCTCTTTGTTGCCGTGACAGCCCTTGTGGTGTGTGTCCCGCTGTTCCTGCCCCTCACCGTCGGAGTGGTGGCAGGGGACACCATCGCCGGAGAAGCCAACCTCGGCACCTTGCGCTACCTGCTCCTTGCACCATCGGGGCGTATCCGCCTGCTCCTGGTCAAGTACGCCGGGGCCGTCGCTTTCTGTTGTGCCGCTACGGCCACGGTCGCAGCCGCAGGTGCCTTGGCCGGCGTCGTGTTCTTCCCCATCGGTCCCGTCACGCTACTCTCCGGTGACACGATCGGGGTTGGCGAGTCAGTACTGCGTTCGCTGCTGATCGCTGCTTACATCACGGTCTCGCTCCTAGGCTTGTCGGCGATTGGACTGCTCATCTCAACCTTCACGGACGTACCCGTGGGCGCTATGGCTGCCACAATCGTCCTCTCGGTGGTCTCGCAGGTGCTGGACAACCTGCCACAACTGGAATGGCTGCATCCTTGGCTGTTCAGCCACCACTGGCTTGGCTTCGCGGACCTCCTGCGGCAACCGGTCTCCTGGACATCCTTCGGCGAAAACGCGCTGCTCCAAGCCGGGTACATTGCCGTCTGTGGCGCGCTGGCCTACGGGAAGTTCACCACCAAAGACATCCTGTCCTAGCTTTGACGTAGGCTCTCTCCATGGCCAGATTCTTTGACGTCCACCCTGAAGATCCCCAACCACGCGCCATCGGCCAAGTGGTTAACATGCTGCAAAGCGGTGGGCTCATCGCCTACCCCACCGACTCCTGCTACGCCCTGGGCGCCCAGATCGGCAACAGGGAAGCCCTGGATCGCATCCGGACCATCCGGCAACTGGACGACAAACACCACTTCACGCTGGTCTGCAAGGATTTTGCCCAAATGGGGCAGTTCGTGATGATCGATAACGATGTATTCCGCAGCATCAAGGCCGTCACCCCCGGCAGCTACACGTTCATCCTTCCGGCCACCCGCGAGGTTCCCAAGCGCCTGCTCCACCCGAAAAAGAAGACCGTTGGGGTGCGCATTCCGGATCACAAAGTGGTCCAGGCGCTCCTGGCGGAGCTCGGTGAACCATTGCTGTCCAGCACGCTCCTTCTGCCTGACCAGGAGGAGCCGCTGACCCAGGGCTGGGAAATCAAGGAACGGCTGGACAACGAAGTGGACGCAGTGATCGATTCCGGCGATACCGGTTCAGAGCCAACCACAGTGATCGACTTCTCCAGCGGCACGGCAGAAGTGGTGCGCCGCGGAACCGGCGATCCTTCACGGTTCGAATAGGGGCCCATCCGTCCATCCCCCCGGGCGGATCAGCGGAACTGAAAGCGGCAGCTCGCGTTCAAAGCAACCTGGGCCAGTCCTGTCAGTTCCAAGGCGATGGCCGAGGGCCGTGTGGACAGGGGCAGCGGCGGGTAGGCCAATGAGATGGTGAGCTGACGGTTTCCATCAGCACTGCTGATCGAGATGGTGCCATAGCCAGGTACGTCACCTGAATGGCCGTAATAGAAGCCGTTGGTGCACGTGTCATTCCAGTGGTCCAGGCCCAATCCGTAATCGGCGAAAACCGATCCCTTCATCTCCACGAGGCTCTGCGGTAACAGCAGCTGCCCCTTGAGCAACGCTGCGTAGAAGGTGTTGATGTCCCCCACGCTGGCGATGACGCCCTCTGAAGCCGGGCCGCCTGGCTGCGCGGAACGCGTGACGTCCACGGTTTCACCCCGCACCACCGCATAACCGTGGACCAGGGCATCCGGAAGGGGGCTCTCGTCCAACACGATGGTTGAGTGCAAATCCAAGGGATCCAGGATGTCCATGCGCAGCACCGCGCCCAGTGGAGCGCCTCGGAGCCGCTCCACCAAAAAACCAAGCACTGCATAATCCGAAAGTCCACTGGCTAAGGGAGTGCCTGCGGTGTGGCCCAGCAATTGCCGGACCGTCACCGACTCTGGCTCCGGCGGAAGGAGGACGTCGATCCCCGGCAGGTACTTGGCGATCGAATCCTCAAGTGCCACCCGGCCTTCTTCCACCAGCTTCAACACGGAAACTGCAACCATGGTCCGTGTGAGTCCGCCCACCCGGATCGGATCATCCGCCTGCACAGGAGCACCTCCCCCGAGGCTCCTGACACCTGCCGCGTGCCTCCACACTTGTTGCCCGGCCCTGGCCTCTATCAGCACCGCCGGCGCACCGTTCTGGAGCATCTCCCGGCTAAAGAGTTCCAAGGTTGCCTGCAACTCACGAAAGGCGGGTGTTGGCGGTGGTGCGGGAGAGGTGCCTGTGAATGGCGGCACGGGCACCGTGGGAGGGGCCGGCGTCGAGCTTGTCACTGGCCCCGGCGGAAGCGGATTGGGCTGCGGTTCGCCCGTGCAGCCAGCGAGGAACAGGCCGCACACAAGCGTTGCGGTCACAATGCCCCCGCGTGAACCTCGATGCACACCTGCTCCTGCGTTTACTCCTCCTGCTTACGCGCCCGGCTGGGCTGTACCCGCATGGGTTCCCCCGGCATCTTGGGAAATTCCGGTGGGAACGGCATCTCGCCCTGGCCGTTCTTGACGTCGCGCTCCCACCATTGCAGAAGGACGTCGATGTCTCCGGGCTTCTCATGCATAGTGGCCCACGGGTCGCCTGTCGTCTTCAGCCGGTCCGGAACAGTGGTGATGGTGTATTTAGCCGGGTCTGCATTCTCCAGCTCTTCCCACGCCAGCGGGCAGGATACCTGTGCATTCGGCACTGCGCGCGGGCTATAGGCACCGGCGATCGTCCGGTCCCGGTTGGCCTGGTTGAAGTCCACGAAGATCCTGGTCCCGCGTTCTTCTTTCCACCATGCAGTGGTGACCTTCTCGGGCATCCGCCGCTCCAACTCCCGGCCGGCGGCGATCACCGCGTGGCGCACTTCCAGGAATTCATGCTTGGGATGGATTGGCGCATACACATGCAGTCCCCGGTTGCCCGAGGTCTTGATGAAGGCCCTCAGCCCGGCTTCGTCCAACAACGCACGCAGTTCCTGCGCAGCCGGTATGGCGTCATCAAAGTCGGTTCCCGGCTGGGGATCGAGGTCGATACGCAGCTGGTCGGGATTGTCGGGATCGTTGGCACGGGAAGCCCACGGGTGGAAAACGACCGTGTTCATTTGCGCTGCCCACACCGCGGCGGCGGGCTCGTCGATCACCAACTGCGGATGGGTCCGGGCGCTCGGATACGTCACCATGACCGAGCGGACATAGTCCGGCGCACCTTTGGGAGGGTTCTTGGAGAAGAACATCTCGCCCTCGATATTGCCCGAGTACCGCTGGAGGCTGACGGGCCGGTTGCCGTTGGCCGCCACAAAAGCGTCCCCCACGTCCACGAGATAGTTGGCCAGGTCCAGTTTCGTCAGCCCGGCCTCAGGCCACATGACGCGGCTTGGGCTTGAAATCCGAACTTCGCGGGGGCCTTCGGGACCGGGCACGGAGACTGTTGCTGATTCGCTCGCCATGGCCACAAGCTACCCCGTCAAGGGCGTTCACGTCAGCATCCTGGGTTCCTTTTTTCGGACGGCGTGACGTAGCGCCTGACAGCTCCAGGCCAAACTGCACCATGATGGATACATGCCAAACACTGAAACCGCCCTGACCGTTGCCGTGGGAGACACCAAGGTCTCAGGAATCCATGTCCGTCCGGAGGAGTCGTTCGCCACCCTCGTAGTTGCCCATGGCGCGGGAGCGGGAAAGGAACACCCCTTCCTTCAGGGATTTGCCGAGGCGATGGCGGTGGACGGCGTCAGTACTCTGCGCTTCAATTTTCCGTACCGGGAAGCAGGACGACGTTTCCCCGACCGCCCGCCGGCAGCCATAGCCACGTGGCGCGCTGTTATGGAAAAGGCCGCAGAGCTTGCAGGCGATGAACCGTTGTGGGCAGGAGGAAAATCCTTTGGGGGTCGGATGGCATCCATGGCCGTGGCTGAGGGAATGCCCACAAGTGGCCTGGTGTACCTGGGATATCCCTTGCATGCCCCGGGTAAACCGGAGAAGCTCCGCGATGAACACCTCTACGGGATAACGGTGCCCATGCTCTTCCTCCAGGGCACCCGCGATACGTTCGCGACGCCGGAACTCCTGGAGTCTGTGGTTGCCAGAATTGGCCCGACGGCGACTCTCCAGTGGAGCCAGGACGCCGACCATTCGTTCGTGGTCAAGGGCCTCAAGCGCAGCGCCGCCGAAATAGGTGCCTCGCTTGCACCCGCGGCAGCGGGGTTCATGAGGGAAAACAGTTGAGGAACTACTTCGGCACTGGTTCGTGACGCAGATAGGATCGCCGGAAGCGGCCGGTACCCGCTGTCAGTGCCCGAAGTTCAACGGCGTAGCGCAGAAGTTCCTGGTCAGGAACTTCTGCCGTAATCTCAGTACCTTCGCCGTTGGCTGCCGTAGTTCCGGTCACGCGTCCCCTCCGGCCCGACAGATCGCTCATCACCGCCCCCACGTGTTCGTCCGGGACACTGACCACCACTGCGGACACAGGCTCCAGCAACTGGATCCTTGCCGTTGCCGCGGCTTCGCGAAGCGCCAACGCACCGGCCGCCTGGAAGGCTGCGTCCGAGGAATCCACGCTGTGGGTTTTTCCGCCCACCAAGGTGACTTTGATGTCCACCACGGGGAACCCTGCCGAAACGCCCTTGAGCATCTGGGAACGCACGCCCTTTTCCACGGAAGTGACGAACGTACCGGGAATAACACCGCCCACCGTCTTGTCAGCGAATTCAAACCCCTCCCCGCGTGCCAAGGGCTCAACTTCGATGTCGCAGATGGCGAACTGTCCATGTCCACCTGATTGCTTGACATGCCGGCCGTGCCCGGCGGCCTTGCTGGCGAACGTTTCCCGCAGCGGCGTGATGACCTCGACTGTTTGAAGCTTGACGCCCTGGTTGCGCAGCCTGTCCAGGATCACCTCAGCATGCGCCTCACCCATGCACCACAGAATCAACTGGTGCGTGTCCTGATTGCGTTCCACCCGAAGCGTCGGATCTGCTGCGACTACCTTGCCAATGCTCTTGGCCAGCGCGTCCTCGTCGCTACGGGACACTCCTTCGATCGCTATGGGCATCAGCGGCTCAGGCATGTTCCAGGTTTCGATCAGCAGCGGGGCGTCCTTGTCCGAGACAGTGTCCCCCGTTTCCGCGTTTGCCAGCTTGCTGATGGCACAAATGTCACCGGCTATGCACTGCGAAACAGCCTTCAGGCTTGATCCGACCGGCGAGTACAGATGGGTGACGCGCTCATCGCTGTCGTGGTCCTCGTGGCCCCTGTCTGCCAATCCCCTGCCGCCTATGTGGATGGCTGAATCCTCACGGAGGGTCCCGGAAAAAACACGGACCAGGCAGACGCGGCCCAGGAACGGATCCACTGTAGTCCGCACCACCTCGGCAGCCAGGCGTCCTGCGGGGTCGCATTCCAGTGGTTTCAAGGACGAACCATCGAGTTTCATCACTGGGGGCGCGGTGCGTTCCAGGGGCGAAGGCAAAGCATCAATCATCAGTGACATGAGCTCGGGAAGCCCTAGGCCCGTCTCCGCCGAAGTAGCCATTACCGGGAAGAAGGAGCCCCTGGCCACAGCGGTCTCCAGATCCTTGATGAGATCCTCCAACGGCAACTCTTCACCGCCCAGGTAGCGGTCCATCAGGGTCTCGTCTTCGCTTTCGGCAATAATCCCTTCAATCAAAGGGCCCCGGGCTTCCTCCACGGCAGGATCATCGCTGCTCCCGTGGAGCACCCCAGCCAGTTCTCCCCCAGAGGGCAGGTACAGCGGGAGGACGGACTCGCCGAAGGCTTCCTGGCAACGCACGACGGCGGCACTGAAATCCGCGCGGGGATGGTCCAGGCGGCTGACTACGACAGCCCGCGGCATGCGGATCTTCTCGCACTCACCCCACAAGGCGATGGTGGCGCCGTCGATGCCGTCCACAGCGGAGACGACAAAGAGGGCCGCGTCAGCGGCCCTCAATCCTGCCCGTAATTCCCCCGTGAAATCCGTGTATCCCGGAGTGTCGATCAGATTTACCTTTACGTCGCCCACCAGAATCGGGGCCACCGACAAGGTGACGGACCTTTGCTGATGGATGGCTGAGGGGTCTGAATCGCTGACGGTGGTTCCCTCGGTAATCGAGCCCATCCTGGTGATGGCCCCTGTCGCAGCCAAGAGCGCTTCTACCAGCATCGACTTCCCTGCACCTGAATGCCCCACGAGGGCCACGTTGCGGATCTTGGCGGGATCACTTGCCGCCAGAGCCGTGCCGTTCTCGCTTCGCCGGGACTCGGGTGTGCCGGGTCCGGCCGCCTTAGCCGTCTCCCGTGTGCCCTTCGCGGACATGAGCACCTCCTGGTGTCGTATCCAAGCTCGGAGTTCGAACGCGCCGAAAGGTTCGAACGTGTAAGAGGATTGGACACCCTGAGGCGACCACAGGGCAAGCCCCAGCCGAGGACGAAGAGCCGGCGGCGAAGCCGCCAACGGGTCCTAGGCCGGGACCATCCCCCATAACAACCATGCTGACGTGACTGTGCTTCCTGTGATGACCACGGAGAATCCTGTCAGCCACAGGAATGATGGGACACCCGTGGTGCGGCCAAGGATGTAGGCGTCCGATGCTCCGAGCCGGTCCCGGCGCCGTGTATGGACGCCGGCGAGCTTGAAAAGGTCGCGCACGGCACCCACTGACAGGGCGATGCCCAGGGCCAGCACAGCGTAGTTGATCGTTGTGGGCGATCCGAAGACAACCAAAAGCTGGGCGATAGCTGCGCTGACCACGGCCACCAGGATCCCTGTCAAGTTGCGCAGGAAAATCAGGGAGACCAGCAGGATCAGCGCGCCTACAGACATCGCGGCCCCTGATCGGCCGGCAGCGAACGCAGCAATCAAGGCAAGTCCCACGACTGCGGGCGCAGGATAGCCCCAAAACCCTGACCAGGCCGCACCAAAAGGGCTTCGGCCGCTGCTGACGAGGCGGCCCGAATGATCCAGTCCAATGCGAAGGCTGTGGACAAACCGCCCCGTCATGAGGGCGGCATAGGCGTGGCCAAGCTCATGGACGAACGTCACGTAGAGACCGAACCATCGCCACGTGACTCGAGGAATGCTCAAGATGGTTGCTGCTGCGAGAATCACCAACAACGCAGGTAGTGGCACGGCAGTAGTGTGAACGTCGGTGAAGCCGCGGACCACAGCCGCCCACCAGGCTTGTACAGGGTTCACAGCAGCGTTCCCAGCACCGTTCACAGCACCCCGGATTTGAGGCGCGAACGGAGTCCGGCTACCAGAATCTCCAAACCGAAATCGAAGGCTGCTTCACCACGCTGATCCGGCGGACCCGCGTGCGTTAACGCCTGGGTAAGGGCCGGGTAGCCGTGAACCGGAGGTGCCCACACGACGTCGGGAGCCGCCAGGTCCAAGGCAAATCCCAAGGCAAAACTGTCGATCGTGGAGATCGCCGAAACCACATCCTGCCCCTGGAAACCGGCATTTTCCAGGGCAACCGCCAAATTCTCGTAGAGAGCCAGTACCTGATCGTTCTGCACCGTTTGCAACACCAGCAGGGGCGCCAGTCGGGGGTGCCTGTCGAACGCGTCGCGGTAGGCGCGGACGATGACCCTGATGGCATCCTCCCAGTCCTGCCCTTCATGGAGCGTGTACGGGTTCTCGGCGATGATCCGTCCGCGCATCAGTTCCAGTATTTCTTCCCGGCCGCTGACATGGTTGTAAATGGACGATTGACTGACGCCGATCCTCTTGGCCAGTTTGGGCAGGCTGAAGTCCCCGGCCTCGTCAACCAGCTCCAAGGCAGCCGTGACGAGCGCGTCGATGGATATCAGCGGAACCAGCGGGCGTGGCATGGGGTTCTCCAATCAATGTGTTGTTACGACTCTAGCCAGAAGTTTGGGCAAAGGTATTGTGCGCCCAGTCACAAGGCCCTACGATAAACGAAAGCCTTTCGCTTATTGACCGACTCCCCATCAAATCTCCCCGCATCGGACCTCCGAGGACACCATGTCTGAAATCGAAACCCGCCCTCCCGCAGCGGATGCTGCAAACGGGCTCAAAAAGAATGCCATCGGCACCGGCGGCATTGCCTTCCTGGTGATCTCCGCAGCAGCCCCCTTGACCGTAATGGCCGGCGTGGCACCTGTGGCCATTGGCATCGGGGGCATTGGCGCCCCCATGGGCTACGTCATCGCCGGCGCCGTTCTCTTGATCTTCGCTGTGGCTTTCATGGCCATGACCAAGCACGTCAAAGCAGCCGGCGGCTTCTACACCTACATCACACTTGCCATGGGAAAAACGGTGGGGCTGGCTTCCGCCATTCTCGCCATCATTTCCTATAACTGCCTGCAGATCGGCGTTTACGGACTCTTCGCAGTCCAGACCCAAGCCATGCTCCGGACACTCTTTGGCTTGGACGTCCCATGGCCCGCAGTAGCACTGGTGGCCGTCGCCGCCGTCTGGTTCCTTGGCTATCGGGGCATCGACGTTGGGGCCAAGGTCCTGGGTGTCCTGCTCATTGCCGAGACCGCCATTCTTGCCGTCATGGGTGCCGGCATTCTGGCGAACGGCGGCGCACAGGGCATCAGCGTTGCCTCCTTCTCCCCCGAACATGCCTTCACGCCTGGCGTCCTGGCCATCCTTGCCATCTGCTTCGCCGCTTTCATGGGGTTTGAATCCACCGTGCTGTACCGCCGTGAGGCCCGCAACCCGGACAAGTCCGTACCCAGGGCAACCTACATTGCTGTCGGATTCATGTCCGTGTTCTACGCGTTCATCGTGTGGACGGTCATCCAGGCGTACGGCGATGGTGACGTGATGGCCGCCGCCGGTGAGTTGGCCGATGGCATGTTCTTCGCCACGATCAACCACTACGTGGGTCCCTGGGCAGAGGTTGTCATGTACGTGCTGATCGTGACCAGCGTCTATGCCTCCCAGCTTGCATTCCACAATGCCATCAACCGCTACGTTTACATGCTCGCCAAAGACGGCGTCCTCCCCGCATTCCTCGCCAGGACCCATCCGAAGTACAAGTCCCCGCACCGCGCCGGACAGATCCAAACAGCCCTCGCCGCCATCGTCACCATCATTTGCGCCATCGCCGGCGCTGATCCCTACAAACAGCTGCTGATCTGGGTAAACACCCCCGGCATCTTCGGCATCGTCGCCTTGCAGGGCCTGGTGTCCGTGGCAGCTTTCATCTACCTTCGGCGCAACCCTGAGGCCGTGACCAACCGACTGCTCATTCCCTTGAGCATCGCTTCAGCCATCCTGCTCTTTGGCGTGGTGGCCCTGATCGCCATCAACATCGAACTCCTGACCTTCGCCGATGCCCTCACCAACACCATCCTCCTCTTGGTGGCGCCCCTTGTTTTCCTGGCAGGCCTGCTGACAGCCCGCAGATTACGCAGGGCCCGTCCCGACATCTTCGCCCGGATTGGAAGCTTCGAAACCCATGACTCCTGACCTCATCGTCCTTGCCGACACCATCCACACGCTCGACGACAACCCGGATAACGGTTTCCGATCAGACATTCAGGCCGTTGCCGTCAGCGACGGGTTGATTGCCGCCGTTGGAACGCGGGAGGACGCCCAGCAGTGGCGAAAGCCCGGCACGCGGGTAGTGGATCTTGGCGGTGCAACACTCACGCCAGGCCTGGTGGATTGCCACATCCACCCCGTGTTTGGCCTGGACCTGACCATTGGCTGCGATCTGTCCGGCGCGTCCACTTTGGCTGACGTACGCGCGCTGCTGCGTGCAGAGTCAGCAGGCCCCGCATTAGCAAATCCCGCATCAGGAAACGACGGCGGCTGGTTGCGCGCCTGGGGTCTGAATCCGAACGCGTTTGGCCCAGTTCCCCTGCACCGGAGCGTGATCGACGAAGTCTCCGGAGACCGGCCGGCGATGATCCGTTTGTTCGATGGCCATTCGGCGTTGGCAAACACCCGGGCACTGGAGTTGGCCGGGATCCGTGGCCGTGTTGAGTTTGACCAGTCCGCCGAGGTGGTCTGCGACGCCGATGGCGTGCCTACCGGGATGCTGTTGGAAGCTGCGGCCATTGAACTGGTGCAGCGTCACATTCCCAAGGAATCGTTCGAGGAACGCAAGACCCGCCTGGGTAACCTGCTCCGGGACTTCGCCCGGTCTGGGCTGACCGGCGGGCATGTCATGGACCATGACGAGGAGTCGACGGCTCTATTTCAGGCTTTGGAAGCCGACGACGAGCTGCCCCTGCGGTTGCGGAGTGCGCCGTGGTGCATGCCGGGCACTGACGTGGCCGAGTGGAAGGAACTTGCCCGAACTGTAGGCACCGGCGGACACCGCTGGTCGATCGAGGCCATCAAACTGTTCGTTGATGGAACCGTGGACAACGGGACCGCGTGGCTTTACGAGCCGGATCTGTACGGCCAATCCATTGCGCCATTCTGGCCCCGGCCGGAAGAATACACAGCTGCGGTTCGCTACTTTGCCTCCCGTGGCATCCCGACGGCGACCCACGCCATTGGCGATGCGGGCGTGGAACACGTCCTGGACGCCTTGGAGTCGCTCCGCGGAGTTGTGCCCTCGGACGTACTCCGCCAAACGGTTCACAGGATTGAACACATCGAAACGGTGCCGGACCAGCTGGTGGAACGCTTCCAGCACGCCGGAGTGGTGGCGAGTATGCAGCCGACACACTGCACGCATTATTCCGTGGCAGACCAAAGTGACAATTGGTCTACCAGGCTTGGCAAGGTCCGTGCCGACCGGGCATGGCGTTGCAGGGACCTCCGCGAGGCTGGAGTTACCGTGGGCATCGGATCCGACTGGCCGATTGCTCCGTACGAACCCTTGCCAATCATTGCAGACGCCCAATTGCGGCGCCGTTCCGGACATCCGGAGCAGGAACCCATCGCACCAGCCCAGGCACTCACCGCGCTCCAAGCGCTTGAGGGCTACACCTCACATGCGGCACACGCTGCAGGACTGTGGGACGTTTCGGGCTCGATCACGGTGGGCAAGCGCGCCGATTTCACAGCGTTCGAGCGCGATCCACTGACTACGGCCCCGGATGAATTGGCCGCCAGCAGCGTTGTAGGTACTTTCGTGGACGGCGAGATCCAGTTCATGTTGGAAAGGCTTGCCTAGCATTCTTTGATCGGCCGGGCTACATGCGGTTCTTGGTTTTGGACGTAGCCAGTGCCGTCCACGGATCTTCGGGCCAGGGATGCTTGGGGTAGCGCCCACGCATCTCTGCCCGAACCTGGGAGTAGGGCCCGGACCAAAACGACGTGAGATCAGCTGTCACCGCCAACGGCCTGCCGGCGGGAGACAAAAGGTGGAAAAGCACCGGTACCCTTCCCTCAATAAGGCGAGGCGTGCGGTCCCAGCCGAAACATTCCTGCAGCTTGACCGCTACAACCGGGCTCCCGCCGTCGGGCTCCATATTCGTTCGATCCGGGCCTCCGGAGCCATCGGAGACCTCTGGGTACTCGATTCGCACCCGCGAGCCACTGGGCACCTGAAGGCGCTCAGGCACCAGGCTGTCCAAGGCGGAAGCCTCGGGCCACGGGAGCAGGCGCCGGAGTGGATCGGCGAGGTCTATGGTGGTGGCCGGGGCGCCGGTGGCCATGGATTCGAGCTCCGGAGCAAGCCAATCATCCAATCTGGCCAACAGTGCGGATTCGCTGACATCCGGCCACGGATCGCCGAGCTCCCGATACAACAACGCCATACGCCGGCGCAGCGCATCTGCCGCGGCGGACCACCCGATCATCGAGAGTCCGGCCTTTTCCAGCGCAGTCGCAACAGCATGCCGGCCCTGCTCGGCACTGGGGCGCACGGGCGTCATGGACAGCACCAGCGCTCCCAACCTCCGCTCAAGCCTGGCGGTCACCCGCCCTTGGGCGAAACGTGCCGTTTCTTCCTCCACTAACAACTCGGGCGCCGCAGCCGCCGCCAGCTCGGCGGACAGGGGCGCAGCCGATCGGATCACGGCGCCAGTGCCCGCGGCATCCCTGCCTTGGGCGCGTGAAACCTCCGCCACGGCCAACCAGTCATGGCCGGCCAGGGCGCTACCTGCGGGCAGGCCAGCCCTCGTGCCCGATGTCAGCAGATACGTTGGTGTCCCTTGGCCGGGAACCCGCCTGGCAATACGGTCCGGGAAGGCCAACGCGACCACGAACCCCGGAGCCTCCCTCGCTGAAACGTCCAGTGCCCGTTGTGAATCGATTCTTTGTCGATCAACGGTGTTGGAGGTCTCCTGACGCGCCAGCGATTCCATCCGTTTGACGTCCTCGGCGAATCGTCGGGCTGCCGGGTGTGATCCGGATCGAACTGCCGCCAGGAGTTTTGTGAGATCGGCGCCAGCCGCGCGTTGATCACCGGCTACCAATGCCACTGTTTCAGCGGCAAGGCGACGGCCAACCATCGTAGAACCGTCCAGTAGCGCGCGGGCGAGCCGAGGGTCTGCCGGGACCTTCGCGAGCGTCCTGCCCAAGTCCGTGACAGTTCCCTCCACTGTCACCGCACCGAGTTCCCGAAGGACCTCGACGGCGTCATCCATAGCGGCGCGCGGTGGTGCGTCGGGCAGTGCAAGCCCACGGCCCCCGGGGGCTCCCCAGCAAGCGAGCACGAGAGCGGCGCTGGTGAGGTCGGCCACCGAAATCTCGGGGGTTTGGTGCGCTGGCGCGGCGGCGAAGGCCTGCTGGTCGTAGCACCGAACCACCCTGCCCGGTCCTTGGCGCGCTGCGCGGCCGGCCCGCTGCTCGGCCGAAGCCTTTGAGCAGGACACCGTCACCAGTCCGGACATGCCTCTGCCCGCGTCACGACGCGGTTCACGTGAAAGGCCGGAATCTATAACGAGCCGGACGCCCGGCACCGTGAGTGACGACTCGGCCAACGCCGTAGACACGATGATTCGAGGAGTGTCGCCGGGTTCCCGGCCTGAAACCGCCCGGTCCTGAGCGTCCGGACCGATCTGGCCATGCAGCTCAAGCACCTCAACACCGGCCTGGACCCGCCCGCGGAGCCGGCTGGCGACGTCGGACACTTCACGGACACCTGGGAGAAAGACCAAAGCGTCCACGTCGGGGTTTACCATGAGCGCTTCCTCGTGGGCAGCCACCGTTGTTTCGGCAACATGGTTCAGGAAGCTGTATGCCACGCCGCGATCGTCCAAGCGCTGACCCGCGGCCGGAACCCACTGGACTTCCAGGGCGTGCAGCGCGGAAGGACAGTCGACGACGGGAGCCGGCGCGCCGCCGTCGGCGCTTCGTCCCAGCAGGGCGGCGAAACGTGCGGCGTCAAGAGTTGCCGACATGGCCACGAGGGTGAGGTCGCCGCGGAGTTCCCGGACTTCCGCGAGCATGCCAACGAGCAGGTCAGTTTCGAGGCCACGCTCGTGGACCTCATCCAGGATCACTGCTTGCGTACCCTCAAGTCCGGGATCAACCAGAAGGCGCCGCAAGAGAATACCCGGAGTGACGAACTCCACCACAGTGTCCGAACCCGACTTGCTCTCGCCGCGGACTGTATAACCAACCCGGCTGCCCAGACGGCTGCCGTCGAGTGAGGCAAGGCGGCGGGCGGCTGAACGCGCGGCCACCCTGCGCGGCTGGGTGACGACGACGCGGGGCTGGCCCCGGCGCCTCTCCCCCACAAGGTTGGCCAGCAGTGGAGGAACCAAGGTGGTCTTTCCCGTCCCGGGCGGTGCCTGGACGACCACCGTTCCGCCGTCGCCCTGGCTCTTGAGGGCGGCGGTGAGCTTTCCCAAGGAATCAGCGAAGACCAGTCCTGTGCCGATAGTGTCCAGTCTGAAAGTCACCACACCATTGTCCCTGCTTGGTGGCACTAAAAGGGCCACGCCCCTCCATCAACCTGAAGGCTGCGAGGAGGCGTGGCCCCTCAGTAGTGTTGCTATTCGGTCGGCGTGCTAGCCGATGGTGGACGTGTCAATGACAAAGCGATAACGCACATCGGAGGCGAGCACGCGCTCATAGGCTTCGTTGATCTTGCTGGCCGGGATGACCTCGATCTCGGCACCGAGCCCGTGCTCTGCGCAAAAGTCCAGCATCTCCTGGGTTTCGCGGATTCCGCCGATCATGGAGCCGGCGAACCTGCGGCGCCCACCGATGAGCGCGAAAGCATTCACGGGCAGCGGCTCGGCCGGCGCGCCAACGTTCACCAGCGTGCCGTCAAGGCTCAGCAGTTGCAGGTAGGCGCTGATGTCGATGGACGCGCTGACGGTGTTGATGATGAGGTCAAATGTGCCCGCCAGTTGCTCGAACGTGGCAGGATCACTGGTGGCGTAATAGTGGTCAGCGCCCAGTTTGAGGCCGTCTTCCATCTTCTTCAGGGACTGCGAGAGGACAGTCACCTCTGCACCCATGGCGTGGGCAATCTTGACACCCATGTGGCCCAGGCCACCCAAGCCCACGATCGCGACCTTCTTGCCAGGGCCGGCCTCCCAGTGATGCAGAGGGGAGAAGGTCGTGATGCCTGCGCACAGCAGCGGTGCAGCGACGTCGAGATCCAGCGCTTCGGGGATGGTGACCACAAAGTCCTCGTTCACCACCACGCTGCTCGAGTATCCGCCCTGGGTGACGGTGCCGTCACGGTCAATTGCGCCGTAGGTGCCCACGTTGCCGTTGAGGCAGTACTGTTCCTCGCCCGCCAAGCAGTTCCTGCACTCCTTGCACGAGTTGACCATGCAGCCAACACCAACCCGGTCGCCCACTTTGTGCTTGGTGACGTTCTGGCCAACTTCGGTAACGATGCCGGCAATCTCGTGGCCAGGGACAAGCGGGTACTGCTGGGGACCCCAATCGCCGCGCACCGTGTGGATGTCCGAGTGACAGATACCAGCGAACTTGATGTCAATGTGGATGTCGTGAGGTCCAACCTCGCGACGTTCGATGGTGGTCAGGGTGAGGTCGCCCGTGGCCGAAGGTGAAGCATAAGCGTTAGCGGAAGGCATGTTTCTCCTGCGTGATGAAGATTAGTGGATGCTTCCATCTAACCCCCTTTTCCGAAATGCAAGGAGTTACTGCTGTTAGGGGTAATGACAGGGACTCCCTTGGAAGGCCAAAAGCCATACCGTTGGAAACACATGCGGATCGAGGCGGGGCGTAACCCCTATGACCGTGGACTCGCTGGCCTCGTAGGTGAGTTGTCCAGGCGCAGCGAAGACTTCCGTGTTCGCTGGCGGCGCACAACGTCCGGCAGCATTACATCGGCAAGAAGTAGTTCCGGCGTCCGATCGTCGGGGACCGACTGAAACCCGCCACGACCTCCGCACGACGAAACGCAACTAATTCCAGGACGAAAAAGGAACCATGGACATTACCCCGAAGACCACCAGCACCAAGGGGCCATCAGGGCTCTTCACCGGCGACGTCTACTTCGACGTCATCGCCAAGGGAGACGCGCCCTCCCGACTTCGAGTGAACATCGTCCGCTTCGCTCCGTGCGCTAGAACGGCCTGGCACACCCACGCGGCTGGTCAGACGCTCCACGTGACGGACGGTGTAGGCCTGGTCCAGGCGCGCGGAGCAGAGGTGAAGGTGGTCCGCCAAGGTGACACCATCTACACGCCGCCGGGCGAATGGCACTGGCACGGTGCTGCTCCGGAGCATTTCATGAGCCACCTTGCCATGTGGGAAACCACCGGAGCCGCAGACGGGTCCGAAACAACGTGGGGCGAGCTAGTGACAGATGAGGAGTATGGCTATCCGGGCTGAGGGCTTTTATCGGGCTTCCTAATAATGTCAGACCCTGGTGAGAGGGTTTATTCATGGGAAGCATTGGGGAGATTCTGGCGCGGCGGGCAGCAGTGACTGGCGCCTCGCTGCGCCCCCGACGCGTTCCCCTCGGAAGCCACTCCGGTGCTGCCCACGGGCAGGACGGCTGTGAAAGCCCGACGGCGGCAGTCACCGATTCGGCGAGCCCAAGGGCCATGGCGCTGCTTCGCGGCGTCAAACCACTGCCCGTCCCTGAACCCGATGAAACGGACCGTAACGATTTCCCCGGGCACGGCGTTTCCCACGGGCTTGAGGACGCACGGGGAATTGAGGATGCGCGGGGAATTGATGGTTCTCTGGGAATTGAGGGGGCGCTGGGAATTGAGGGGGCGCTGGCTGACAGCGTTGAGGCGTTGGAGAGCCTGCGTTCCTGCACCGTTGCCGGTGCCCTGTCGTTCGGGTTTGCGGAAGCCGCGGGGTTCGCCGGGCGGGTGGAGGAGATCTCCCGCACCGTGGAATACCTGCAGGTCATCGCGGCGCACGCCGTGGAACGGACCCGTACCCAAGCCCAGCAGGCACGGCCCTCCTCCGCGGCGGGCACGGGATGGCAGACCGGCTGGACCGACCCCGCAACCACAGACTGCGGAACTACAGACCCTGCGGCCCCGGCAGCAGGACCAAACCCCGCCACCGCCCCCGCCACGGCTGCAGGGTCTACTGCTGTCGGTGGATCCGCTGCTGCTGCTGGATCCGCTACTGCTGGAGGTTTCGCCACTGCTGCTGGTTTCGATGCTGTCGCTGGATCCGCTGCTGCTGCTGTTGGATCCGCTACTGCTGGTGGGTTCAGTGGTGTTGCTGCGGCGGACGCTGCCGCGGTGGCCGATGATGGTTACCGGGACGCCGCGCAGTTCCTGCGGGCCCGCCTGCGGATCGGCATCAGCGAAGCCCGGCGCCGGCTCGCCCTGGCCTCCGAGGTCCTCCCCCGGACCGGAATCGCCGGCCAACACATCCCGGCCCGCCGCGAAATCCTGGCCCAAGCCCTCGAATCCACACAAATACCCACCCGGTCCGCGAGCATCATCAGCGCCGCCCTGGACAAAGCCCGGCTCCTCACCGACGAAGAAACCCTCACCCGGATGGAACACGCCCTCACCGCCACGGCCATTGAATCCGACCCCGACTTCGTCCTGAAAATGACCAAACGCTGGAACGACCTCATCGACCAAGACGGCCCGGAACCCAGCGAAGAAATCCTCCGCCAACTCCAAGGCACCTTCATCCGCAAACCCCGCCACGGACTGCACCACCTGGAAATCTTCGCCACCACCGAACAATACGAAACACTCACCACCGCCATGAACACCGCCACCAACCCCCGACTCACCCCCGCACACAACCCAGCCACCGGGGAAAGCAACGAGAGCACTGACGGGGACGGGGACGGGGGCGGGAACAGCGATAGCGGGAACAATCCAGCGGGTCCGGAGCTGGACCGGCGTTCCCGGGCCCAGAAACTCCTCGACGGACTCGTCGGAGCCTGCGCCGTCGCGATGACCACCGGGAAACTGCCCTCCAACGGCGGACTCCGACCCCAACTCACCGTCACCATCAACCACCACGACCTCTTCGAACGACTCACCCGCACGGCCCCCACCCCAAGCACAGCCACACCAGCCGGTGCAGCCCCCACGCCACCCGGCACACAAACCACTGGGCCTGGCCCGCACGGCCCCCGGTTCAGCTCCGGCGCCGCCACCCCAGCCGGTGCAGCCCCCACGGCACCCGGCACAGCCGCCACCCAGACCACAGGCACAGGGACTGGACCTGGCCCGCGCCACTCCCGGCTCAGCTCCGGCGCCGCCACCTTTACCGGCCCGATGCACCCCAACACCATCCGCAAAATCGCCTGCGACGCCGACATCCTCCCCGTCCTGCTCGGAACCGACTCCCGCATCCTGGACATCGGCCGCACCACCCGGATCTTCCCACCCCACATCCGCAAAGCCATCACCGCCCGCGACCAAGGCTGCGCCTTCCCCGACTGCACCATGCCCGCCCCCTGGTGCGAAGCCCACCACATCACCTACTGGTCACACGGCGGCACCACCTCCACCGACAACGGCACCCTGCTCTGCAGCCACCACCACCACCTCATCCACAAAGAAAACTGGACCATCACCACCACCACCGGCGTGCCCTGGTTCACCCCACCCCCACACATCGACCCCAAACAAACACCACGACGCAACCACCACCACACACCCCTCAGAACATAAAAGAGCCTCAGAACACAAAAGAGCCCTCCGACCGTAAGAGTGCCCGGCGCATATTGAGGGGCCAGGCTGCACCCGTCTGGGCGCTTACTGGCGTTTTCTGGTTTGTAAGTCCCGGATTTTCCGCTCAAGGGCCAAACGCTCAGCGCCGTTGGAGCAAAGTTCAAGAGCCTGGTGAAATGCCTCGCTCGCTTCTTCATGGCGCCCAAGCCGCGACAGCAGCTCGCCCTTGACTGCGGGCAAGAGATGCGACCCCTTGAGTTCGCCCCGGGCAGCCAATTCGTCAACGAGTCCCAGTCCTGCGGCAGGGCCAGAGGCCATGGACACGGCGACGGCAAGGTTCAGATCAATGATGGGCGACGGCGTGAGTCGCCCGAGCGTCTCGTACAGGACCACGATTCGATCCCAGTCTGTGTCCTCCACCGAATGCGCTACAGCGTGGCATTCGGCGATGGAAGCCTGGAGACCGTAGGCGCCGAGCCCGCGGCCGGAGCCTGCCGCCGTCGAAAGTGCTGCGCGACCGCGCCGGATTGCTGACTGGTCCCATCGACGTCGATCCTGGTCTTCCAGCAGGATCGGCTGGCCGGCCGCGTTGAGCCTTGCCGGGAACCGCGCTGCTGTGAGTTCCATGAGTGCCAGCAATCCGAATGCTTCGGGCACCGGCGCCACGCGGACCAGCACCCGGGCAAGTCGACGTGCTTCACTTGCCAGCTCGGTCCGCATCCAGTTTTCTCCCCCGGAAGCGTAGGCTCCCTCGGTGAAGATCAGATAGAGGACATTCAGTACCGAACCAAGCCGCTCAGGAATTTGATCGGCTTCGGGCACTGCGAAGGGCACGCGGGCAGCGGCAAGCGTCTTCTTGGCCCGGGTAATGCGCGCCTGGATGGTTGGCACCGGGACCAGGAATGCCTTGGCGATCTCTTCCGTGGTCATGCCGCCCACAACGCGAAGCGTCATGGCAATCCGGGCTTCCCTGGACACCATGGGGTGGCAGGAAATGAACATCAGGGCCAGGACATCGTCGTCTATGGCTTGGGGGTTGAACAGCGCATCCACACCCGGTTCTTCCTCTGTGAGGTCCCGTGCCAGCAGCGCGTACTTGTTGTCCAAGGCTGCCCGCCGCCGGAAAGTATCGACGGCACGACGACGACCCGCCGTCAGGAGCCATCCCACGGGCTCGGCAGGTGCGCCGTTGACAGACCATGACACGAGGGCCTCTGCGAGTGCTTCCTGTGCGAGATCCTCTGCCAGTGGAAAGTCTCCTGTATAGCGGGCAAGGGCGCCGACGATACGTGCGGATTCGCTGCGCCACACCGCTTCGACGGCGGCCCTTGCCTCGTTGCTGCTCATGTCAGTTACTGCTCACGTCAGTTGCTGCTCATATCAGTTACCGCTCAAGTCAGTTGCTGCATGTCAGGTGCTCCCAAAGCAGTGGCCGTCTGGTCTAGAGCTGTCCGGTCTGCTCGCGCCAAGCCCGTTCCTTTTGGATCCATTCGTTGTCTTGGGGGAATTCGTCGATGCTGGTCACCCGCCGGATCTCCGTCTTGGTCCCCGCGGTCATCGGCGCACGCTTGGCCCACTCGATGGCTTCCTGCTTGGATGCAACATCCAGGATGTAGTAACCGGCAAACAGCTCCTTCGTTTCACCGTACGGACCATCAGTGACCACCGGGGTGTCGCCGGTGAAGTCGACCACGACGCTTTCCTTTGCATCTTCCAGTCCTTCAGCAGCCAGCAGCACTCCAGCGCGAATCAGTTCATCATTGAACTTGCCCATCGCTTCGAGGATTTCGTTGAAGTCGATGTTCTCGAACTTGGCGAACGACTCGTCGGTTGCCCGCATGATCAGCATGTACTTGGCCATTGCACTCAATCTCCTGTGTTGTGGAAGGTCGCCCTTCGACCCTCTCATTCATGGGTCGAACAGTGCGAGGCGAAATCGACAAACTCTCGAAAGAATTTTCCGGTTCCTTTTTGAGTGTCCTTTCGCGGCTGGGTTCAGGCCCGGAAAGGTGGCCACGGGTGGCAAGGGTGCACACGAAGGATCCCCCGGAACTGTTACTGGAACTCTCCGGGGGACCCCTCGCTACCAAGTAGCGGCGTCGTGCTTCCTTTCTGCGGTTGAAGGTTGCAGGGCCCTAGCGGCCGCCTCCTCCGATGACTCCGGCTTCAACCGCTTTGGTGACGGCGTCAGCTTCGGCCTGTGTGAGCTTGCCGTCCGCCACGGCCTTGTCCAGCCGGGTCTTAAGGGCAGCGGCTCGCTTCTCCTGGGCGGCAGTACGGATTTCTTCCAGGGCGGCAGTGACCTTGGATTCGTCAACGCCCAGTGCTGAGGCCAGGGACTTGGCCAAGGCTGCTTCCTGCGCCGTTCGGTCCGGTTTGGTTCCCTCGGTGCCTTGAGTTGGTGGAGTGGTGGGCTTATTCGCTTCCCTGAAGGCCTTCAACGCGTCGGTGACCTTGGCCTGGTCCACTCCCAACTTGGCGGCCAGGTCCGCTGCGAGCTGACCGCCGTCGGGGCCGCGGAAGTGGCCTCCGGGCCTTCCGTGGCCCTGCCCGGGCGTGGTGGCATCGGCTGACGACGTTGTGCTTGGCGTCGGCGTCGGCGTCGTGGTGGCTGATGCAACGCTGGTGACACCCAGCCCCGCGCCCAGCGCCAACGCTCCGGCTGTAATGCCAAGGGTAATTCTCTTGGTCTTTGACATGGTGCCTCTCCTCAATCCGCCGCCACTGTAACGGCTGCTGAGCCGTCCCAACGGCTTGGTAACTTCCAGACGATCTGTAACATCGCCTGTTACTACAGTGAGGCGCCCACCCAAGCCCACGCTGTTGTGAAGCTGTAAATCAGCTGTGAAGGTGTGGTTGGGTGTCCAAGGCCGCAAGCAATCGCTTGACTGAACCACCCAGGTTCCACTCCGTAGCCAAGCGCTCGAGCTCAGCGCGTGCCCCGCCTGTCACGGGGCGCAGTTGGGCGCCTGCCTCCTCAAGGGTGGGCACCTTCAAGTCGCGAACCACATTGACGACGGCGGGAGCCACCTTGAGGTACCCGGACGCTGCGGAAAGTTTGGCGCGTATGGAACTGGAGAGTCCGCCGTCGGGATCCTCTGCTGCCTCCAGGAGGCCCTCAAGGGAGACGTATTCCGCGAGCAGTGACGCGGCCGTTTTCTCGCCGATACCTGCAACGCCTGGCAGGCCGTCGGATGAATCGCCGCGCAGTGTGGCGTAGTCGGCGTACTGTTGCGGCAGCACGCGGTACTTGCCAACGACGACGACGTCGGTGACCATTTCCAGGTTCTTCATGCCTCGAGCGGTGTAAATGACGCGGACGTTCCGATCATCATCGACGAGTTGGAAAAGGTCCCGATCACCCGTGACCACATCAGTAGGCAGTTGCGCCTGGCTGGCGTACGTTCCTACAACATCGTCAGCTTCGTGGTCATCGATGCCCACCACAGCAATGCCTGCGAGGTCCAGCACGTGGCGGATCAGCGGGATCTGCGCTTCGAGAGGATCGGGAACGATTTCGACGTCGGGGCCCGCCGGCACGATTTCGGCCACTCTGTGCGCCTTGTAGCTGGGAATGAGCTCAACCCGCCATTTCGGGCGCCAGTCGTTGTCCCAGCAAGCGACCACGTGGGTGGCTTCATACTCCGTGGTGAGGCGGGCAATCATGTCCATCAGGCCGCGGACAGCGTTGACGGGTGTGCCGTCGGAGCGCCGGATGGAGTCCGGAACACCGTAGAAGGCGCGGAAATACAAGGAAGCAGTGTCCAGGAGCATGAGTCGAGGCATACCTGATCCTGACACGTCCTGCCCGGAATCACCGTGAACCTGGGCTAAACCTCGTCTGCGGGCCAGGCAAAGACTTGATCCTCAATGTGAGCCGCATTACGATTATGTGAGCGATAATAGAACAAGGTGTTCAACTATAGAACATCAAAAGATTTCAACCCACAAAAGAAGTGAGGAAAGCCCGTGCAGTTCCACCACCACGGTTACGTATCCGGTGACCCTCGAGTCGAGCCGGCCGCCGGCGTCGGAATCAACCGCCCGGCCGAGCTTCCCGACGAAGTTGACGTCCTCATCGTGGGCACCGGTCCTGCAGGGATGCTGGCTGCGGCGCAACTGGCCCAGTTCCCGGATATCACGACGCGCATCATCGAGCGGCGCCCCGGGCGTCTCGCAATCGGCCAGGCCGACGGCATCCAGGCCCGCAGCGTGGAGACCTTCCAGGCGTTCGGGTTCGCCGAACGCATCACCGCGGAGGCCTACCGCATCACCGAAATGGCGTTCTGGAAGCCGGACCCCGCTGACCACTCGCGCATCGTGCGCGCGGCCCGGACAGTGGATGACCCCACCGGTATCAGTGAGTTCCCCCACCTGATCGTCAACCAAGCCCGCGTGCTGGACTACTTCGCGGAGTTCATGGCCAACTCCCCCACGCGCATGAAGCCTGACTATGGCTACGAGTTCCGCGGTCTCCAGGTGACTGGTGTTGGCGACTACCCGGTCAGTGTCACCCTTGGGCACACCACGGGACCCAACGAAGGCGGGGAGCGCACCATCCGGGCCAAGTACGTCGTCGGTGCCGATGGTGCGCGCAGCAAGGTCCGCGAGGCCATCGGGTGCCATCTCGCAGGCGACCAGGCCAACCATGCCTGGGGTGTCATGGATGTCCTGGCCGTCACTGACTTCCCGGATATCCGCACCAAATGCGCTATCCAGTCCGGTGCCGGCGGAAGCATCCTGCTGATCCCCCGCGAGGGTGGGCACTTGTTCCGCATGTATGTGGACCTTGGTGAGGTTAAACCTGAGGATCATGGCGCCGTGCGGAAAACGACCATTGAGCAGATCATCCAGAAGGCCAACGACATCCTGCACCCCTATACGCTGGATGTCCGCAACGTGGCGTGGCACAGCGTTTACGAAGTAGGCCACCGGCTTACGGACAGGTTCGACGACGTCCTGCCGGAGGAACGCGGGACGCGCACGCCGAGGGTGTTCATCACCGGCGATGCCTGCCACACGCACAGCGCAAAGGCCGGCCAGGGAATGAACGTTTCCATGCAGGACGGCTTCAACATCGGCTGGAAACTCGGGCACATTCTGGAAGGCCGAAGCCCTGAGAGCCTGCTGGACACGTACTCCGCTGAGCGTCAAGTGGTGGCCAAGAACCTGATCGACTTCGACAAGCAGTGGTCCACCCTGATGGCCAAGAAACCCGAAGAGTTCGAAGACCCCACAGAGCTGGAAAACTTCTATACCCGCACCGCCGAGTTCCCTGCCGGCTTCATGACCCAATACGCTGCGTCGATGCTTGTTGCCGAGCCCACACACCAGGAACTCGCCGCGGGCTTCCCCATCGGTAAGCGCTTCAAGTCGGCGCCGGTCCTGCGGGTCTGCGACACGAACCCGATGCACCTGGGCCACCACGCCAAGGCAGACGGGCGCTGGCGTATCTATGTCTTCGCTGACGCAGCGCAGGCAGGAGCCCAAGGACCTGTGGCGGACTTTGCCGAGTGGATCGCGAACTCGCCGGAATCCCCGCTGGCCGCTACGCCGTCGGACGCTGACCGCGACGCGTGGTTCGACGTGAAGGTGATCTACCAGCAAGACCACACCAACGTAGACATCAACGCCGTACCCGCTGCGTTCAAACCCACCGTTGGACCATTCAAGCTCACCTACCTTGAGAAGGTCTTCGGCACGGACCCGACAGCAGACATCTTTGAGCTGCGCGGACTCAGCCGCGACGGCGTGGTGGTGGTCGTCCGCCCGGACCAATACGTTGCCAACGTCCTCCCCCTGACCGCGACGGCGGAACTCGGCTCGTTCTTCGCCACCGTGCATTCCGGGCAGCGGGCAAAGTCGAACGCAACCGAGGCAGATCTGGTTAGCCACCAGGCCTAAGGATGAATGCAGCTGCCGGGAGCGGGACCAGGCTCCCGGCAGCAAATTCGCAGTGGTGCCACGGCGCTCTCCCAAAGCGTCGGAGGGGTCGGGCAGAATATCCCTCATGGGGCGCCAGGATATTCCAACGGCGCACGGAATGTAGCAAACTCTGACAGCCAACTCTTCCCGGGGCCGCTGGTTCCACGGGCTCGGCTCCCACGGGCTCTGGCGGAGGCCGGGCAAGCGGACGACAATGGGCTTGTGGTCACCCCTGCCAGCGCTGGCGGCGACAGCCTGAACGATGCCGCCAGAAAGATTCAACGTGTCTATCTCACGCTGACGCTGGGCAACACGGTGGCAGCTTCCTTCATCTGGGGTATCAACACGCTTTTCCTGCTTGATGCAGGCTTGAGCAACCTCGAGGCCTTCGCGGCCAACGCCTTCTTCACAGCGGGGATGGTCCTTTTCGAGGTACCCACAGGCGTCATCGCCGACGGTTGGGGCCGCCGCGCGTCATTCCTCCTTGGTACGATCACGCTGGCCGCGTCCACCTACTTGTACTACGTGCTTTGGCAGATTTCCGCACCGTTTTGGATGTGGGCAGTTGTGTCGGTGCTCCTTGGCCTGGGCTTCACGTTCTTCTCCGGAGCCGTGGAAGCCTGGCTGGTGGATGCCTTGCGCTTCTCCGGCTATGAAGGCGGCCTTGAAACCGTTCTGGGCCGCGGCCAGATGGTGCAGGGTGTGGCGATGCTGCTTGGTTCGGTGGCTGGTGGAGTGATTGCCCAAGCCACCAACCTTGGTGTGCCGTTCCTTATTCGGGTTTTCGTTCTGGTTGCCATGTTCGCCGTTGCCTTTGGGTTAATGCACGACGTCGGGTTCTCACCTGAGCGGTCCACCCACCCCCTCCGTGCCACCCGCGCGGTGCTCTCTGCCTCGATCGAGAACGGCCTGAAAAACCCGCCGGTCCGGTATGTCATGCTGGCCGCTCCCTTTAGTGCCGGCGTCGGGATCTACGTGTTTTACGCCCTGCAGCCATTCCTTCTTGACCTGTATGGCGACCCGCGGGCCTATTCCATCGCCGGTCTCGCCGCTGCAATTGTGGCTGGCTCGCAAATCCTGGGCGGCTGGCTTGCGCCGCACGCCCGGCGCTTGTTCCATAAACGAACCTCTGTGCTGATCCTTGGCGGTTTGGCAGGATTCGTGATCTTGCTGGTCCTGGGCTTCACGCGTGTCTTCTGGGTGGCCCTGGTGCTGCTGGCATTTTGGGCTGTGGTCGGATCTGCGGCAACTCCGGTCCGGCAGGCGTACGTCAATGACATGATCCCCTCGAAGCAGCGCGCCACGGTTCTGAGCTTCGATTCGCTCATGGGATCCAGCGGCGGTGTGGTGGTACAGCCGCTCCTTGGCCGTGGCGCTGACCTTTACGGCTATCCGGCGTCGCTGGCCATGGCGGGCATTATTGAGCTCATTTCGGTGCCATTCCTGCTGGCAAGCCGTAGGCAGGGGGCATCGGCGGACCGTGCCAACACCGAAGCCGTTCAGTCTCCTTGAGCCGGCAGCGGCGTCAACAAGGCGTCCTGAAGCTCCGTGGTCACTCCTGGTGGCACGTCGAGGTCTACGGCTAAGGCAAGTAGCGCGCGGCTGAAGTAGTTCCTGGCCGTGGCAGCGAGGGTGATGTCGGCAATCTCCCGGTCGCTGAAGCCCACATCGCGAAGCTGCTGCGTGTCGTCGTCGTTCATTGCAGCCGCATCGGTGCTGAGTTTGACCGCGTAGTCCATCATCGCGACTTCCTCCGGCGGCAGCCCGGCATCCCTGTAGTCCCGGGCAACAGCGAGCAACTGCTCCTCATCGATGATGGCCAACGTCTTCTTCCCATGTGCCAATCTGCAATGGGAGGACCCAATGGCCTGGGCGGCCGCAAGCGTGACAAGCTCGAAACGTCGCAGACCCAGCGATGAGACGATTGCCTTAACCAGCGACTGCCACGCCTTGTATGCCTCCGGGTTTATGCTCATGGCCTTCGTATGGCTTGGAACGTAGCCCATTGACTGCAGATCGGCTTGGTAGATTTCGGCGGTCAGACCTGTGGCTTCGGACTCGGATTGCACCTTCAGAATGGACATGGGCGCTATTCTTGCCCCCGGTCAGGGGAATGTAAATGAGGCTGCGGGTCCGTAGGAGTGACAGAGTGGGAGTTCATCGCGCAAATGTGGTGGAACCGGATAGTGAAAGCGTGGACAAGCAATGATCTCCCTTCGGCAGGATTCCCAAGGTTTCATCCGAATGAGCAGGCATTTTCCCGCCAGCGCCTCCGTGTCCATCACGTTTGCCGACGGCACCCAAAAGGTTTTCCCGGGCCAGCGGCTCAACGAGATCTTCGACGACGCTCTGGCCGCGTTCCGGGCAGGAAACAACCTCGACGCCAAGGGCTTCAAACGAGGGCCAAAAAAGAAGGTCCAGCAGGGCATCGAGTTCGTGCCCATCAGCCCTGACATGGCGTGAATTGCGCCCGGGCGGGTTCATGTCCGTCCCGGTTTTACTGTTTGCCCGGGTTCTACTGTTTGCCTGAGGCGTGACTGACGCAATAGGGCGTCCATGGCCTGGCTTCGAGCCGACCGTCCGGAATGACGACACCACAAACCGCACATATCCCGTAAGTTCCATCGGAAATCCGCTGCAGTGCGGCCTCAATCTGCTCGAGGCCTACACGGCTCTGCTCAAGTAGCGCGGAGGCCTGGGAGAGCTCGAAGGCGATGGTGGTGCCCTCAGGATCATGCTCGTCGTCGACGTTCGAGTCCTGGCGGGCGAGGCTGACCGATGTGATGTCGCTGCGCAGCGCCTTCAGCAGGGCAACCTTCCGGCCGCGCTCCTCCTCCAGCAGAACCCGGAACCGCTCGACGTCGATCATGTAAGCAAGCCTACTCATCGCCTTCAAGCGCCCGTCTGGATAAGCGCCCGTCTGGACAAGCCGTGCGGCGTGGTGCCCTAATAACGTCATGGGGAACTACGCGCGCCATCCCGGAGTCGATAGTTACATCAACGCACTTCCGGGCTGGCAACAAGCAGTTTGTGAGGAATTGCGGGACGTGATCCACGAGGCAGAACCGGACATCGTGGAGACAATCAAAAGACGGGTTCAGCCCTACTTTGTCCTGGATGGAAACGTCTGCGCGTTGCTGGCGGCCAAGAACCACATCAATCTCTTTCTCTACGATGGCGCTATCGTTCCTGACCCTGCCGGGATCATCACAGCCGGGCACGATAACAAGACCAGCCGAATGATCAGCTTTTACGTCGATGACGAAGTACCCACGGCACCCCTCATCGATATGCTTCGACTAATAGCCGCCAACAATCGAGCAGGTGGGTGGCGGAAGATCAAAGCAGCTTTACAGGAGACTTCCGGCCCAGCGTGAGCACCAGCTTCGTCGCCTTCGCGGCGGCCGGGAATCATGCGGAACACCGGTCCGTTATCTACACAGGCCCGCTATCTCTACAACGGCCGTTTCGCCGTACTCATAACGACAGGAAGTTTGGGGACTGACCATGACGTTGACCGAAACGATTGCGCGCCTCCGGGCGGCCCACCTCATGGTCCGCGACGCCAAGGAGTGGGACGAACTGTCCACGAACCTGTGGGCTGCCTATGATGCCAACGACGAAGAACTCGTTGAGCAGTTACGGTCACCGTTCCTGCAGTCGTGGCGGACCGTCACGCGATACGTGCTCCGGGACACCTTCGACGCAGCCGGCATTTCGGTGGGCGAACCAACCCATCCATGGGGAATCGCGACGCTCACCGCTAATGGAACTACCTGCGAACCACTCCTCTGCCGCGCTGAAGGATTCCAACTGCTCACATTTGCCGAGATACTGTCCAGCTATTCGGACTCCCTGGAGCCTCTTTTCACGGCCGCCGGACAGGCGGACCGCTGATCAGCGTGGGTATGTACTCCAGCAGCTGCAGCTGGCCATCGAATGTCCTGCTGTTCACCATTTCAAGCGAAACATCAGGATAGCCGTCATAAATCCGCTCCCTGCCAGTGCGGCCTGTGATCACCGGAAAAACGACAATCCTGTATCGGTCCACAAGTCCGGCACTCAACAAAGAACGGCAAAGGCTGAGGCTTCCCAGCGTGGTCAGCGTGCCGGTCCGGGTCCGCTTCAACTCCTTGACAGCTTCCACAGCATCCCCGCTCACCAGCTCGGAATTCGGCCAAGCCAGGGGTTCTTGGAGAGTGGAAGAGAAAACGACCTTTGGCACAGCCGCCAGCCCGGTCAGGGCCGCTCCCTCTTCCTCGGAGAACCCGGAGTCTTCGCCCGCGGCCTGCTCCGACATGCTTGACATCACCCGATAGGTGTTGGCCCCCATAAGCGTGGTGAAATCCTTCTTCCCTTCTTCCTCGAGCCAGGCAAGGTATTCCGGGGATTCAAGTCCCCACCAACCGGGCCACCCCTCCGCTGAGGCATACCCATCCAGGGATATGATCAAGTCCACCATCAACTGCGCTGATGTCGCTTCTGTAGTTGGCTCGCCCACGGCTGCTCCTCACGGGATTCGGGTTGTGCCTAGCATTGTCCTCCCGAAGGCCGGTTTGCACCACGACTCACGCGTTCCTGATCTGGTCCAAACTCTCACGCAGTCCGATCACTGGAATGTCAGGGAAAGCAGAACGTGCCACAGCCGGATCGAAGGCCGCAGCGCCTGATTCCATCCACAGCGCTGCCCTCGCCATCCGGGCCATAAACGGCGAAACCGGACGTGCCACGGCGGCCATCACCCGTAAGGCTGCCACTGGTATCCGCTGGATAGAGCCCTTTCCAGCGTCCGCGAGGATAGCTTCCGCGAGCGTGTTGAAGGGGAGAGTTTCGGATCCCCACTCAATGATCCTTCCACGCAAGGAAGGGCCGAAAAGCGCCAACAAAACAGCGGCAGCAGCGTCCGGCGTCGACGTAAATGTCACAGGTGCCCGTCCCGAACCGAAGACAGGCACCCGGCCCTTCGTGTGCAGGGGCTGGCTCATTGAATCGAGGAACTGGTCAAGGTTCGCTCCCAGCCGGATCACCGTCCATGCCATGCCCGAGGCCTTCAACGCCTCCTCGGCGGCGTACTTCATGCGCAGGAATTCCAGAGGGGCATCGGGAGCTGCCCCATGCATCGACATCATGACTACATGCTCCACGCCCGCCCGGGATGCGGCCTCGATGAGCCGAAGTGCACCGTCGCGATCCACACTGCGCGGGTTACCGCCCCTTTTCAGCCCAAAGCCCGACGCCGCAAACACCACTTGGCTGCATCCCGCAACGGCCCGGTCGCAGTCCGCGCCTGAGGCGAGCGTCCCGCGGACTAGCTCGACGCCGTCGACCTCCTTCCCGGGGAACGGCTGGGATTCGCCCCTGGCCATGATCCGCACGGAAGCGCCGCGCCGAACCAGCTCATCGTTAAGCCGCGAACCCAGGCGGCCGGTGCCGCCCACTACGAGGATCACGACGCCTGCGATGTCGGAAGTACGGCCCCCGGCTCAAGACCCGCACCCGCTGTGGCCCGGACGGCGTCGTCGATGTCACCTGAAGAACGTTCCACAGGTTCGAGATAGAAATGGACGGAGGCGATCCGCTCCTGGCGCACAGTAAAGATCGCAACGCCGGCAAGTTCCACCGGCGTGGCATCGCGTCTTGTACCCCGGGAACCCCATTCAACCCAAACGGTTCCGTGCCTGCCTTCAGCAGCGTCGACGATCACCGGTGTGAAGTCAGGAACACCGGCAAAAATGCTGGTCCAGTTGGCACGGACCTGGGCGCTGCCGGTGAAATTCCGTTCGGGATGAACCGGCGTGATGTTGACATAGTCGTCGGCGAATTCGGCGACTAATGCGTCAAGGTCGTGGCGTCCGGAAGCGGCGAACATCCGGCGAACGGGCCCTTCCGGAAGGCGCTCCAAGCCCTCCACGGTTGCCATGGTGACTCCTTGGTGCCCCGCCAATTAGCCCATCGAGGGCGGACAAGGCTGGTATCTTGAATTCAATACAGTTCTCTGTATTGATTGGAGTCTAGAAGCCATGGCAACCGGAATCAAGAGTCCCGGAACATCCGGGAGCCAACGCACCTACGATGCGAGCCGTCGCCGCCAAGCAGCCGAGGCATCCCGGCGCACCATCCTCGCGTGCGCACGGGAACTATTTCTGCAGCAGGGATTCGGAGCAACCACCATCACCGAAATTGCCGCTGCGTCCGCAGTATCGGTGGAGTCCATCTACAAGAACTTTGGCGGCAAAGCCGGCCTCGTCCGGGCACTCCACGCGCAGAGCCTCCTTGGCACTGGCGGCTTGCCCGCCGAACAGCGCTCAGACCTCGCACAAGTAAGGGCAGATGACCCGCGGGAACTGATGGAGCAGTTCGGCCGGTTCACTGAAGAAGTCAGCCCCCTTGCTGCGCCGATCAGCCTGCTCATCCGCGACGCCGCCGCGACAGGAGATGCTGACATGGCCAGCCTCATGAAAGATGTCGACGACGCCCGCCATCGCCGGATGCTGCACAACGCACGTCAACTGATTGGCCGCGGCCTGCTCCGTCCCGGCATGTCCCCGGAAGAGGCCGCCGACATCATGTTCGCCTGCACCACCCCCGAACTGTTCGAGAGCCTGGTGCTGAAACGAGGGTGGAGCGCAGAGCAGTACGGCCGGTTCATCGCCTCGACTCTCGCCGCAAACCTCCTCTGACCTGCAACTAGTCTGACGTGTCATGTCGAAGTACCGCTCGGCTGGGAGGACCCGCGCCTGACGTGCAACCCTTGTTCAATGGACCTGGAAATCTCGCTCTCCCTCACGATTCCGGCCTCGGAACTCGGCTGGCGGTTCTCGCGTTCATCAGGACCGGGCGGTCAACACGTCAACACGACCGACAGCAGGGCGGAGCTTTCCTGGAACGTAGCCACGTCGGAGGCGTTAACAGAAAGCCAACGGGAGATCTTGCTGCGTCGACTGGACAAGCGACTCGTCCACGGAGTCATCACCGTTACAGCCTCTGAGCAGCGCTCGCAGTGGCGTAATCGCGAGACTGCCCTGGCAAAGCTCACTGACATTGTGGTGGCAGGCCTTGCCCCAAGGACCGTGCGCAGGCCAACGAAACCCGCACGCGGCTCCGCCCAGCGGCATCGCGCAGCAAAAGTACAGAGGGCGGCAACCAAACAGCAACGACGGCGGCCCTCGCCTGAGTGACGAGCGTCTGAGTGACGGGCGTCTAAGTGATCAGCGCCTGAATGACGAACGCCCGCGTGACCCAGCCAGGCCAACCGGGACAGTGGGAGCGCCCCCTTTTGGCAATTGGCTGGGGATGGCAGCATACAGTCATGTCATCCATCCAGCGCATCCGGCCCGAAGGGCTCGTCTCCAGTCCGGCATTCAGCCACGTAGCCATCGTCCCTCCAAACGCCACCACCATCTACGTCGGCGGCCAGAACTCGGTCGACAGCGACGGTTCGCTCGTTGGCGAGGGCGATGTTGGAGTGCAAGCTGCACGCGCCCTGACCAACGCGAAGACCGCATTGGCCTCCGCTGGGCAACCCTTCGCGACGTTGTGCAGTGGACGGTTCTCTTCGTGGACGGTGCCGATCTCGCCGCAGGGTATGGTGCCATTGCATCCGAGCTCGCCGCCGACGAGCCGCCCCTCGTGACAGCAGCGTTTGTCTCCCGTTTGGGCGTTCCCGGGGCGCTGGTGGAGATCAGTGCGGTAGCCGCCGTCGAGCGGTAAATGCATTCCTTTGCCGCACTGCGGACGTTTTCGCGTGGTTGGCAGCTTTTTTGGGCATTCCGTCATCCTTGGCGGGCGATTCGCATCTAGGGAACTGACACTCCTGGAACCGAGGCTTAAGGGACAGCACCACCGCCCTACCAAGGAGATCACGTGACTACCTACAATTTGGCCCTCATCGGTTTCGGAGGCGTCAACCGCGCTTTGGCCGAACTCATCCGTGACGAACCCCAGCGATTTGCCTCGCTCGGATTCGAGCTTCGCGTCGTGGCCATCACCGATCTTGCCTTCGGGTCACTCGTCCAAGGAGACGGCATCGATCTGGCCGCAGTGCTTGCGATGCCGCGCGGGTCCTCGTTCGAGGGACTGCCAGGTGGGAGTCCGGATCCCCGCAACGAAGACGTCATCAAAAACAGTCCGGCCGACATCGTCGTCGAGGCTACCTTCACCAGTCCAATCGACGGCGAACCGGCAGTTTCGCACGTCAAATGGGCCATCGAATCCGGCAAGCACGTGGTGACCACCAACAAGGGCCCTGTGGCCTTGCATGGCCGGGAACTGGGCCGGCTTGCAGCAAACAATGGTGTCCGTTTCGAGTACGAAGGTTCAGTCATGAGTGGCACGCCCGTTATTCGACTCGCACACAAAATGCTGGGCGGCCTGGAATTGAACTCAGTTCAAGGCATCCTGAACGGAACCAGCAATTACGTCCTGGGCCGGATGGAGGCCGGGCTGGGCCTGGATGAAGCCATCGCCGAAGCCCAGGATCGCGGGTACGCCGAAGCGGACCCCACTGCAGACATCGGCGGCTCGGACGTCCGGTTGAAGGTCGCCATCCTGGCCAACGAGCTGCTTGGTGCCAACATCCACCCCAATGACGTGGAAACCACCGGTATTCAGGACATCAAGAGCGACGACGTGGCACAGGCCTTGGCAAGCGGCTACCGCTGGAAGCTGATTGGCGAAGCCCGCCGGGTAGATGATGGCCGCATCGTAGCTACCGTCCAACCCATCGCCCTTCCGGGTGAACACCCGCTGGCCGGTATTTCCGGCGCCACCAATGCCGTCTCATTCAGCACGGATTTGCTGGGCGCCGTCACAGTATCGGGCCCTGGGGCCGGCCGCGTGGAAACTGCCTACGCCCTCATCTCGGACATCATCGCCGTCAACGAATTCGCCAAAGGAGCGGTCCGTGCCTGAGTCAGCCATCGCCGACACCACACCGGCAGCCGCCGTCACTGACGTGGCGGTGTACGACAAGTTTGACGGTTCCGTCCTGGCGACCCTTCCCCAGTGCACCGAGGCAGACGTACGCGTGGAGATCATCCGCGCCGCGGCCGCCGCTCCGGCAGCGGCCGCCATGCCCCGCCATGAACGTGGGCGGATTCTGGATACCGCTGCAGACCTGCTCCAGCAACGTGCGCAGAAAGTGGCTGGCCTCATCGTGTCGGAGGCCGGGAAGACCATCACGCAGGCGCTTAAAGAGGTCTCCCGTGCAGTGAATACGCTTAGGCTCTCGGCAGCGGAAACCCGCCGAAACGTTGGGGAAGTTGTTCCCTTCGACTCCTTTTCTGGCTCCGAAAACCGTCAGGGATGGTTCACCCGTGAGCCGTTGGGGCTTATCGCTGCCATCACCCCTTACAACGACGCCCTGAACCTGGTGGCGCACAAGCTCGGGCCGGCGATTGCCGGAGGAAACACCGTCATCCTCAAGCCGTCCCAGCTGACACCCTTGACGGCCATGCTTCTCGTGGACCTGCTGCGCGAGGCGGGCCTGCCGGCGGAGTTCGTGACTGTTGTCCTGGGCGATCGCACCATCGCGCAAACCATCATCTCGTCCAAACTGATTCGCATGGTCTCCTTCACGGGCGGCTTTTCCACGGGCCGGGCCATCGCCGCCAACGCCGGCATAAAGCGCCTGTCGATGGAACTTGGCGGCAACGCGCCCGTGATCGTGTTTGACGACGCGGACATTCCTGCCGCCGTCGAGGCCAGTGTTTCCGGTTCCTTCTGGGCTGCTGGACAGAACTGCATCGGCGCCCAGCGGATCCTCGTCCAGCGGTCAGTCTTCGAGACCTTCCTTCACGCCTTTGTCGCCCAAACGGCCGCGCTAACCACAGGCGATCCCCGCAGCGAGCAGACCGACGTCGGACCCATGATCAGCGCCGCGTCTGCCGCAGAAGCCAAGCGCAAGATCGACGAAGCAGTGTCAGCCGGCGCACGGCTGCTCACTGGTGGCACCTTGGACGGTGCGCTCCTGACACCTGCTGTCCTTACCGGAGTCCCGCGTAGTTGCGAGGCTTGGAGCGAAGAACTGTTCGCACCCGTGGTCCTGGTGGAACCGTTCGACTCTGCCGAGGAAGCCATCGCACTGGCCAACGACAGCGAATACGCACTGCAGGCCGGGGTATTCACCAAGGACTTGACCCGTGCACTGGCCACCGCCAGGGCAATCGACGCGGGTGGGGTGATGATCAACGATTCTTCGGACTACCGCCTCGATGCGATGCCTTTTGGCGGCTCGAAATACGGGAGCATGGGCCGGGAAGGCGTCCGCTTCGCCTACGAGGAAATGACGCAGCCCAAGGTCATAGCGATCACTTCATGATGTTCGGCGGGCGTTGTAGTCAATAGACCAGACTGTGCCGATCCGGCGTTGCGTAACCACTTCGGTTCCGCAGCGCCGGAACCATTTAAGCCCAGCATGGTTCACGCTGCCTTAGCGAGGCGCCTGCCTGTCGATGACCGTGGAGAGGGACAAGGCAGTGGTGATGTCACGGACGCCCGGAAACTCTGAGACCTGCCTCCAGATCTCTTGGATTCGTGCAGCGTCGGGGGCCTCAACCCTGACCACGATATCCAGTTCGCCGCTGACAACATCACAAGTGGCGATTTCAGGAATTGCCTTTAGTCCGGCAATCACGTCCCCGCCCCGCATCCTGTCATGTCGTTGGATCAGGAGCACGGCATTGACCGTGGGCGAGCCTTCTCCGGCTGATTCCTTGATGGTGTAGCCGTGGATATACCCGTCCCGCTCAAGCCGCTCAATCCGTTGCCGCACCGCGTTGCGGGAGAGCAGCACTTTCTCGCCCAACTGGGCAAGGCTGATACGGGCATTGCGCCGCAGTTCGGCCAGAATCTGCGCATCTATGTCATCACGTGGACTCTTCGGCACGGACGCTCCTGTCTGAGGGTGTGAGCATGTGTTGGGCGATCTCGAGCACTACATCAACGACGACGGCACGAGGACGGCGAGGACCGGTGGTCGCCCCGTTGCGAACCGATCGCCCCGTTCCGGATGGATCAGCCTGTCCACCTGCCGAACTGACTGCAGGCCCGGAAGTGGCCACAGGACAACGTCCTTCGAGGCAGGAATGCCGCTGCGGCTATCTGTCCAGCAAGTTGGCCGGTACAAACATATCCCATTGGAATGTTGCTTCTTGATGTCCCCGCACCTGTGAGCACCCAAGGATCTCCTTGCCGCCGGCACACCCGGGCACCGACCAACCGGAAGCCTTAATGCCTGGCCCTGCTCCAGACGGATCCCGTGGTTTGGGACCGTTCACGACGGCGGTCGAACAGGGAAGCGCCCACGGTCACTGCAATAAGGGCGGACGCCAAATGCAAGGGCAGGTGTGTCATTGGTACAACCATGGCCCCTGCCAACGCTGCGCCTGCAGACCCTGCAGTGATCTTCAAAGCTCCGATCCACACGAAGACCTGACTCGCGCCCCAGCTGGTGCTGGCCCGGCTAGGTCCTCGGGAGGGGGACATGGCGTTGTTCCCATCCAGGTGGCCAGGCCGCCACACCACCTAGGACTCCAATCCACACTGGCGGATGGCCTCGGTGACTCTGCTGCGTCCTTCGGGATCCAAGCCACGCAGCGGCAAGGGCAAGGCTGAGGACGGAATGAGCCCCAGGTCTTCAGCCAGTGCAACGGTGACCCGAAGGCTCCCATAGGTTCGGAACAGGGACCAGACTGGTTCCAGTGCGGCGGAAGCTGCCATCGCTTCATCGGGCCGACCAGCCAAAACGTGATCAACGATTTCCCGGGCCTGACGGGGAAGGATCCCGCCGATCACCGAGTACCAGAGGTCGCAACCAGCAAGCAGTGCTTCGGCGGCAATCCAATCTCCGCTGATACCCACAAATGTTCGCTCGGGCAAAGCTTCCCGGAGCTTGCCGAGCCTGGTGCCAATGTCAGTGGCAGCCGGCGGCGGAATCTTGATGGACGCGATTCCCGGGATACGTGCAATCCTGGCATGCAACTCGTCTGTGAAGGTGAAGCCCGTGGTGGCAGGGTTGTCATACACGACCACCGGGAGATCTGACTCCGACGCAACGTCCTCAAACAGCCCGAAAACCTCCGCTTCCGTCAGGCGCTGATAGGACACCGGGGCCAAAAGCAATGCCGAGGCGCCAGCGGCATGGGCATCGCCGGCAAGCCTGATGACGTCGCGGGTACGCACTGCCCCAACACCGGCCAGAACCGGCACACCACCGGCAGCTTCCACGGACGCTTCAAGGACCAGGCGTCGTTCTTCACGGGAGAGATAAGCGTAGTTTCCCGTCGAGCCAAGAACACCGAGCGAATCCGCGCCGGACTGGGCAGCGCGGGCCACCAGCCGGGCAACCGCGTCCAGATCGACAGTTTCACCTCGCATAGGTGTCAGGGGGAATGCGCTGAGGCCGTTGAACACTACGGTCCTTCTTTCTTACGGCTGTGGTCGGTGCGAACACGGCCGCAGCGATGCTGGTGGGACCAAAGTGGCTATCCGGCCGGACTTCCAAAAGCGCGCCAACAAAGTGAAGGCGGAGAGCAGCGAAGACTCCTCTCAGCGCCGGGGAATATTGCGCAGGTTGCTCCGGGCCATGCTCACAGCTTCACCGGCACCGCGGTTCAAGACCACTTTGGACATGGCCGTCGCGAAACCAAGGACTTGTTGCCCGGAAATCTTCGGCGGGATGGAGAGCGCATTCGGATCAGTGATGAACTCCACCAGCGAAGGACCCGGGTGGGCAAACGCCTCCCGATACGCTTCCTCGATGTTCGCCGGATCTGTCACCCGGACAGCGTGGAAGCCCAAGGCCTTCGCGACGGCGGCATAGTTTGCGTCAGGAACGTCGACGCCGAAATCGGGCAGCCCGTCCACCAACATTTCGAGCTTCACCATGCCCAGTGTTGAGTTGTTGAAAACCACTACGTTGACCGGCAGTTGATGTGCGGCCACAGTAATGAGCTCGCCAAGCAGCATGGACAAGCCCCCGTCACCCGAGACAGAAACCACCTGGCGCCCCGGATAGGCCACCTGTGCACCGATGGCGTGCGGAAGGGCGTTGGCCATTGACCCGTGAAGGAAGGAACCGATCAGCCGGCGCGTGCCCAGCGGGTTGATATAGCGGGCCGTCCAGACGTTGCACATTCCGGTGTCCGCGGTGAAGATGGCGTCATCCGCGGCTACTTGGTCCAGCAGGGAAGCAGCATACTCAGGATGAATGGGCTGCTTCTTTTCGACCTTCCGCGTGTAAGCGCCCACGGCCTTGTTCATCAGGCGGTCGTGTTTCTTCAGCATTTGGTCCAGGAAGCGGCGGTTCTTCTTTGGAGTGACCAAGGGCAGAAGGGAGGCCAGTGTAGGAAGCACATCACCATGAACCGCAATGTCGACGTCGGTCCTCCTCCCCAACCGCTGGGCGGCCCGGTCAACCTGTGCCGTACGGGTGTCCGGCAGGAACTGGTCGTAGGGAAAATCGGTACCAAGAAGGATCAGCAGATCGGCGTCCTCGATGCCTTCCGCTGCCGCACCATAGCCCAGGAGGCCAGTCATTCCGATGTCGAACGGATTATCGTACTGGACGAAGTCCTTGCCTCGCAGTGAGTGGCCAATCGGGGCGTTGACCAGTTCCGCCAAGGCAATGAGTTCGTCGTGGGCCCCCTGGACGCCCGCACCCGCGAAGATGGCGACCTTTCCGGCGTCGTTGATGGCGTCAGCCAGTTCCTGGACGCTCGACTGATCCGGGATCAGGCGTGCAGGCCGAAACGTAGCGGGTAACGGCGTCGGCGCGGTGGCCTCAAGGCCGGCGATATCGCCGGGAAGGGTCACGACGGCGACTCCCCCAAGGGCTACAGCGTTCTGGATAGCGCTATGCATCACACGGGGAGCCTGCTCGGCTGTGCTGATGAGTTCCGAATACACCGAGCATTCAGTGAAGATCCGGTCAGGATGGGTTTCCTGAAAGAATCCGCTGCCGATCTGCTTACTGGGGATATGGGAAGCGATGGCAAGTACGGGCGCCCCAGTACGGTTGGCGTCGTAGAGTCCATTGATCAGATGGAGGTTGCCGGGTCCACAGGAGCCGGCACAGACAGCAAGCTTGCCAGTCAATTGCGCCTCGGCGGCCGCAGCAAAGGCGGCCGCTTCCTCGTGGCGGACATGGATCCAATCGATACCGCCTTTGGCCGACCCTCCCGTTTGGCGCACCGCATCCACTATTGGATTGAGGCTGTCACCGACGATTCCATAAATACGCTGCACACCGGCAGCTTGGAGTTGTTCGATGAGCTGGGTAGCAAGTTCCTTGGCCATAGTGTGCAGGCTCCCGCGATTGTGGTGGTGGACTGACATGGTCAATATAGTCGGCTTGCCCTTGGTCTGGCTGGGACCGTCGATCGTTGCTAGCGTGGCGGCATGAACCCGTCGAAGACTCCGGCAGAGATTCTGGACATAGGCGACGCCGAAGTTCGCGTCTCGAATCCGGACAAGGTGGTTTTCCCCGAACCCGGGCTAACAAAGCTGGATTTGGTCCGCTACTACCTTTCAGTTGCCGAGGGTGCGCTGCGGGGCGCAGGCGGCCGCCCCATGGTACTCAAGCGCTTTCCCAAGGGCATCGACGCTGAGCCGTTCTTTCAGAAACGTGTTCCCGAAAACCATCCGGAGTTCATTGATACTGCAACGCTGCACTACTCATCGGGGACGTCGGCAGAAGAAACCGTCATCCGGGACGCTGCCGGTTTGGCCTGGGTGGTGAATCTCGGCTGCCTGGACCTCAACCCCCACCCCGTACGTGCCGAGGACCTCGATCATCCCGACGAACTCCGGATCGACCTCGATCCCATGCCAGGGGTTGATTGGTCGCAAATCGTAGACGTCGCCTACGTGGCGCGCGAAGTGCTTGACGACGTCGGGCTGGTGGGGTGGCCCAAGACGAGCGGGTCCCGGGGACTCCACATATTGGTGCGAATCGCCCCGGAGCGGTCTTACGGCGAGCTACGGCTCGCTGCGGAAACCCTGGCCCGGGAGGTCGAGAACCGCGCACCCGGGCTCGCCACCGCGCGGTGGTGGAAGGAGGAACGCGGCGAGAGCGTCTTCGTTGACTTCAACCAGAATGCGAAGGACCGGACTGTTGCCTCGGCTTACTCTGTACGGCCCCGGCCCGATGCTCGGGTTTCTACTCCCCTGACATGGGCCGAGGTCACTTCCACGAGGCCCGAACAATTCACTGTCCGCTCGGTGCCCGAACGCTTCGCGCAGCTGGGCGATCCCCACGCTGGAATCGATGACGCCGTGGGGTCCCTTGAAGCCTTGTTGGACTTGGCCAAGGAACTTGGTCCCGCCGAGAAGGCACCCCGGGCCGGCGACGGATCAGGTCGCCGGGTCTCAACGATGCCACTCATTGAGGTGGCCCGCACGAAGACCAAGCCCGAAGCGCTGGCCGCCCTCGATGAATGGAAAGCCCGGCATGCGGACCTTCTTCCGGACCTGCACCCAGCGGATGTGCTCGTCGATGGGATGCGCGGATCGAGTTCGCTCTGGTACAGGGTCCGGGTGAACCTGCAGCACATCCCCGAAGCAAAGCGCCCGGCTCAGGAGGGACTCATCGCCGACTACGACCCCTGGGCCGGCAAGGAATGGCCCGGCCGTTCGTAACCGGATGCACTGTACGCACCAGCCCGATGGGACTGCTGAATAAGCAAGAATCAGTCGCCTGCCGTCCTTATCCGGCTGACCAGACCTACGGTATTGGCCTCGCTGTCCTCAATGAAGGCCATCCATTCTTCTGAATTTGCCGGCCCGAGGAGGTCATCCTCATGGGTGAAGATTATGTGTGGTTCGGAAATGATCTTGACACCTTTACTCTTCAATGCCGCCACTGTGCCGTGCAGGTCTCCGACCTCGAAATACAGCAGAGAGGACGGTGCTCCTTTCTCAAGCAGAAGCCGCACGCCACCCACGTCAAAGAAAAGGAGACCGGGAGGGTCGTACAAGGCCTTCGGCTCGGTGCCCAGGAGTGCAGCGTAGAAGGCCGCCGCCCGCTTCAGGTCTTCGGCATGCTGGGCTACTTGAACGAATCGCATGATTTCCTCCAGTAATTGGGGTGCGTCCTTTGACACTCATCGTGTGTTACTGCCAGTCATCGTGGCCGCAGCAGAAACCAAGTGCAAGAGAGAGAACTTGCGGTTCGTCAACTTCGCGCCAGCACTTCCGCCCGGATACTGTCAGAACATGCCGTCATCGCTTAGATCCTGGATTCCTGCTGCCGCCGCCGACCTCGTGTTGATTCTCTTCTTCGCTGCGATCGGCCGTGACGCCCATGCCCGGGGAGACATCATCACAGGGGCCTTTGTTACCGCCTGGCCCTTCCTCGCCGGTGCCTGCGTTGCCTGGCTGGCCGCGAGGGTTTGGCGTGCGCCCTATGCCGTCTGGCATTCGGGCATTAGCGTCTGGATCGGTGCCGTAGTGATCGGCATGCTGCTCCGGGCGGTGACTGGACAGACGGTAGTGTTGCCCTTTGTCATCGTGGCGCTTATCAGCCTGGGTGTTTTCCTGCTCGGCTTCCGCGTCATTCTCGCGCTAATTCTGCGCACGTCACGAAAGCGCCAGTCCAAGGTCTGAAAGGGTCTCTCATGTACTAGGCTGAAGTGCGTCCGCAATGAAGCTTTTCCGGAAGGGCCCCACGTGATCACCGCTTTCGTCCTGATCAAGACCGATGCTTCGCGCATTCCGGAAACCGCTGAGCAGATTTCGGCCATCCAGGGCATCAGTGAAGTCTATTCCGTCACTGGAGAATGGGACCTGATCGCTGTAGCCAGAGTGTCAAAGCATGAAGATCTCGCGGACGTCATCGCTGATCGCCTGTCGAAGGTCGATTCAGTGATCCACACCACTACGCACATAGCGTTCCGTGCCTACTCGCAGCACGATCTCGACGCCGCCTTTGCTTTGGGATTCGAATAGGGCTCAGGCACCCCGAAGATCACAATTCGAAGCGGCAACACAGTAGCTGTGACTGACGCTTGGGCTAGCCTTTGGAACCCTGGCTAAGGGCGATCCACTTGGTCAGGACACCGGCGGCCTTACCTGAATCCACGGACTCCGCTGCCAGTGCGAAGGCAGCGCGCATCCGCTCCAAAAGGCTACCCTCGGCGTTCAGATCAACGGACACCAAGCCAGCGGCAGCATTCAAGAGGACAGCATCACGCACCGGACCTGTCTTGCCATCAAGCACCTCACGGACAACCACTGCATTTGCGGCGGCGTCCCCACCCCGCAGATCCGCAACAGTGGACGGTGCGATACCGAGCTCAGCGGGTGAGAACACCTGTTCAGTGACAGTTCCGTTCCTTATCTCCCAGACAGTCGACGGCCCTGTGGGCGTCAATTCGTCCAGCCCATCGTCACCGCGGAACACGAGGCCGCGACTTCCGCGACGGGCAAGGACGCCCGCAACCAGAGGAGCCATCCGGGCGTTGGCGACGCCAACTGCCGAAGCCTGAACATGAGCGGGATTCGTCATGGGGCCGAGAAAATTAAAGGCCGTAGGCACCGCCAACTCCCGCCGGGGTACTGCAGTATGACGGAACGAGGGATGGAAAACCTGCGCAAAGCAGAAGGTGATTCCCGCTTCCTCCGCATTCCGGGCAACCTGGTCGATCGAAAGGTCCAGGCGGACGCCCAGGGCTTCCAACACATCAGCTGAACCGGACGTAGACGATGCCGCACGGTTTCCGTGCTTGACGACTTTCGCGCCCGCACCGGCCGCAACAAGAGCTGCCATAGTGGAGATGTTGACGGTGTTCAGCCTGTCCCCGCCGGTCCCCACGATGTCCAGCTTTTCACCGGAGATCTCTATGGGGTTGGCATTCTGGAGCATGGCCTCCACAAGGCCGGTCAGCTCTTCCACCGTTTCGCCCTTGGCACGCAGGGCAACCAGGAAACCCGCAATCTGCGCTGGAGTCGCTTCGCCAGCCATGATCGTGTTCATGGCCCACTCTGTATTGCCCACTGCAAGGTCGTCGCCGTTGATCAGTGCTGAGATGAGCCCTGGCCAGTTATTGCTGGCTGCAGGTGCCGATGCCGGAGAAGTCACCCCTTGATGCTATCGACCGGGCTGCACCGATGACCAATGTGAACCCGACCGGGAACTTTTCCGCGCGATTTCGCGTCTTTGTAGAAAAAGTCTCCCGATTCGGTGGTTTGCATTGGGAACTCTGGACTTTTACAGACATAATGTCCTTGTGACATCTGCGACCCATGCCCCCAGTACCCCGGCGCACCCGACGCTGAACCGCCCCAATCTGGTTTCTGTTGGAACCGTTGTTTGGCTGTCCAGTGAGTTGATGTTCTTCGCCGGTCTCTTTGCCATGTACTTCACTCTGCGCTCTACATCAGGATTGATGTGGGCCGAGGAGACGACGAAGCTCAACTTCCCGTTTGCGCTCGTCAACACCATCGTCCTTGTGGCCAGTTCCTTCACTTGCCAGATGGGCGTTTTCGCCGCTGAGCGCCTTGAACCGCGCCGCACCGGCGGACCCCTGCAGTTCACCCGCTGGGGCATGAGCGAATGGTTCGTTCTCACCTTCATCATGGGTGCGTTCTTCGTGGCCGGACAGACCACGGAATACGCCATGCTCGTCTCGGAGCACGTTTCCCTGTCGTCCAATGCCTACGGTTCCGCCTTCTACATGACTACCGGCTTCCATGGCCTTCACGTCATCGGCGGTTTGATCGCGTTCCTGTTCATCATTGGCCGTGCGTTTGCAGCCAAGAAGTTTGGGCACTTTGAAGCGACATCCGCAATCGTCACCTCGTACTACTGGCACTTCGTCGACGTCGTCTGGATTGGCCTCTTCCTGGTCATCTACGTCCTGAAGTAGCCCGGCTTTGACTCTTTTTCTACAAGAGGCAGAATTTCAAGAAGCGGCTCGCGGAGCCGACGCAGGATCGAATAAAGGAACCACCACGTGAAGGCACTCTCGCAGAAGCGACGTCACCCACTGGCAGCCATTGCGCTGCTGCTGATGGGCCTCCTCCTCACTGGTGGGCTGTACGCCGTTGCCACATCTGTCAACCAGGCCAAGGCCGACACCACCAGCTACAGCGCAAGTGACGTAGAGCAAGGCGGCAAATTGTTTGCTGCCAACTGCGCCACCTGCCACGGCATGGGTGCAAGCGGAACCAAGGACGGCCCCTCGCTGGTCGGCGTGGGCGCCGCAGCGGTTGATTTCCAGGTTGGCACCGGCCGTATGCCCATGCAGATGAATGGCCCCCAGGCGCAGAAGAAGCCCGTCCAGTTCAACGAGGAGCAGACCAGCCAGCTGGCCGCTTACGTTGCATCGCTCGGTGCGGGCCCTGCGATTCCGGAAGAACACCTCCTTGACGAAAAGGGAGATGCAGCCAAAGGTGGCGAGCTCTTCCGCGTCAACTGCGCCATGTGCCACAACGCTGCCGCAGCCGGCGGCGCCCTGACCCGCGGCAAGTTCGCTCCCGCACTGGCAGACGTCACAGGCAAGCACATCTACGAAGCCATGGCCACGGGCCCGCAGAACATGCCTGTGTTCAACGATTCCAACGTCTCACCCGAAGGTAAGCGCGACATCATCACCTTCCTCAAGACCATCGAAGCCAACGGCTCACCGGGCGGTGCCGATCTCGGCTCGCTTGGTCCGGTGTCTGAAGGTCTCTTCGTCTGGATTGCCGGCTTGGGCGTCATCATCGCCTTCACTATCTGGCTGACGTCACGCACGTCGTAGTCCGGACGAGACAACAAACTTCTGCTGCATGCTCAGCAGTTTCGAACTGAAAATTAACTCGGCTCAAGCCGAGACAACGAGAGAAGGATGAGGCGAATTATGGGCAACCATAGTGACGGCAGTCCGAACCACTCGGGCACCGTAGCTACGGCTGGTCAGAATGAAGTGGAGAAGTTCCAGGATCCTGGGCTTCCTCCGCATCGTTTGCGCCTGGCTGACACGGACCCGGTAGCCGCAAAGCGAGCCGAGCGTCAGGTAGCCATTTTGTTTGGCACCTCTGTCATCGGCACGCTGATCTTCCTGGTGGCGTACTTCGCCATCGATTTGGGCGACGATTCGACGATTGCAAACATCCGTACACAGAACCTGCTCCTGGGCCTGGGTACGGCGTTCGCAATGCTTGGCATCGGCACCGGCATCGTGCACTGGGCCAAGGCCCTGATGCCCGATCACGAAGTGTCGGAAGAGCGCCACGCTATCCGTCATGAGGAAGATCGCCAGGCTGCCGTGCGCATCGTCGACGACATCGTCGAGGAAACCGGCATTAAGCGTCGCCCGCTGATCCGCAACACCCTTCTTGGTGCCGTTGCCCTTGCTCCGCTCCCTGCTCTCGCTATTTTTGGCGACCTGGGACCGCGTCCTGACGACAAGCTTGCACACACCATGTGGGCTCCTGAGGGCGGCAAGCTCAAGCGACTGACCCGCGACCCCGATGGCACTCCCATCAAGGCTTCGGATGTCACCATCGGTTCGGCCTTCCACGTCATTCCCGAGGGCCTCAACGAACTTCACGAGGGCAAGCTGAACGCAAAAGCCAAGGCCGTCGTTCTGCTGATGCGCCTGGATCCGAACTCGTTGAACCCCTCCGAGGGCCGCGAGAACTGGAGCTACAACGGCATTGTTGCTTACTCCAAGATCTGCACCCATGTTGGTTGCCCGGTTGCTCTTTACGAGCAGCAGACACACCACCTGCTATGCCCGTGCCACCAGTCCACGTTCGACCTCACGCAGGAATGCAAGGTCATCTTCGGACCGGCCAGCCGTCCGCTCCCCCAGCTGCCCATCGCAGTTGACGCAGAAGGCTACCTCGTCGCTACCAGCGACTTCAAAGAACCTGTAGGACCGAGTTACTGGGAGCGTGACGAGCATGAGCGCCTCATCAACAGCTGAAGCCCCCTTCGTAGCGAAGACCAAAGTTGGCCGTTTCACTGATTTCGTGGACGAGCGTGTAGGTGGCTCCGGCATCCTGCGCGAGTTCGGCCGCAAGGTCTTCCCCGACCACTGGTCGTTCATGTTCGGTGAGGTGGCGCTGTACTCCTTCGTCATCCTCCTGATGTCGGGTACATTCCTGACTTTCTTCTTCGACCCCTCGATGGCTGAAACCCACTACCAGGGTTCCTACACACCGTTGTACAACGTCGAAATGTCCGTGGCCTACAACTCATCCCTGAACATCTCCTTCGATGTGCGCGGTGGCCTCTTCATGCGCCAGGTGCACCACTGGGCGGCTCTGCTGTTCGTTGCCTCCCTGGGTGTCCACATGCTGCGCGTCTTCTTCACTGGCGCGTTCCGCAAGCCGCGTGAAATGAACTGGGTAGTGGGCGGCGTCCTCCTGATTCTGGCCATGGCTGCTGGCTTCACCGGCTACTCCCTCCCCGATGACCTCCTTTCCGGAAACGGTCTGCGCATCATCGATGGCGTTATCAAGTCCATTCCGGTCATTGGTACCTACATCTCGTTCTTCCTCTTCGGCGGAGAATTCCCGGGCACAGCGATCATCGGTCGTCTCTATGTGCTTCATATCCTTCTGGTACCGGCCCTGATCCTGCTCATGATCGTGATTCACCTGTTCATGGTTGTCGTGCACAAGCACACGCAGTACCCCGGCCCAGGCCGCAACGATGGCAACGTCGTCGGTTACCCCCTTGGTCCGGTTTACGCTGCCAAGGCCGGCGGGTTCTTCTTCATCGTCTTCGGTGTCCTGGCCCTTATGGCAGCTGCCTTTACGATCAACCCGATTTGGAACTACGGTCCCTACGACCCCTCCCCGGTTTCCGCCGGCACCCAGCCTGACTGGTACATCGGATTTGTTGACGGTGCACTTCGCCTCATGCCTGGCGTCATCAACAACTTCCACTTTGAGTACATCATCTTCGGCCACACGCTGACGCTGAACGTGCTGCTGCCGGCACTCGTGCCCGCGGGCATCATCTTCACCGTGCTGTTCATGTACCCGTGGATCGAACGCTGGGTAACCAAGGACAACCGTGAACACCACGTCCTTGACCGTCCCCGTAACGCACCCACCCGTACCGCGATCGGTGTTGCAGGCTTCACTTGGTACTGCGTCATGTGGGCAGCGGCAGGCTCGGACCTCATCGCAACGCACTTCCACGTATCCCTGAACGATGTCACCTACTGGTTGCGCACGCTGTTCTTCATCGGCCCGATCCTCGCTTTCATCGTGACCAAGCGAATCGCGCTGGCACTGCAGCGTAAGGACCGCGAAATCGCCCTCCACGGGCGTGAGACCGGCCGCATCGTACGGCTCCCCCACGGTGAGTTCATCGAAGTACATGCTCCCTTGGACGAGTACAAGCGCTACAAGCTCGTTGGATTCGAATCTCCGGTTCCGTTGCCGGCGACGCCGAACGAGCACGGTGTCGTAACCCGCAAGGAAAAGCGACGTGCAGCGCTCTCCAAGTGGTTCTTCGAAGACCGTGTTGCTCCGGCAACTCCTGCGGAACTCGAAGCAGCCCACGCGCATGGCCACCACGAGGCCATCGAGGCTGGCGCGGACCAGAAGAGCCTCAGCCACTAGTTACAGCTTGAAACCAGGGAAGGGCACGATCCATACGGATCGTGCCCTTCCCTGTTGCATTTGCCATCACTGTTGAGGCGTTGCGGACCGCTGCCGACACTATTGAGTTCGGTAACCGGAGGAATAGTTGCGTGTGGGACGGACCCCTGGTCGCTGCAGCGGAATCCAGAGCTTGTAGCGGTCTGCCCGGTAGTACGAGACGGAGTAGTCCACCATTGACCGTGCCACGAAGGCATGACGCTGGATCTTTAGCAGCGGCGAGCCCACGTCCACGTTCAACAGCCTCGCCGTGGAAGGGGATGCTGCCGTTGCCTCGATCATGTCCTCTCCCCATTCCATGATCAGCCCGAAGCGTTCGCTGAGGACGTTGTAGAGCGATGTGGGCGGCGCCTCATCCAATAGCCCCGGGACGCGGTGTGCCGGAATGAAGTTCTCGTCAACGCTCATGGGTTCGTTGTCGGCCAACAGCAACCGCCGGAATCGGACCAGCGGCGTGCCCTCTTCAAGCTGAAGCTCCCGGGCCAGAAAAGCACTGGCAGCAATCTGTTCAAAGCTCAACACCTTGGCAGCCGGTACCATCCCGCGTCGTTGCATCTCCTCGCTGTACGAGGTCAACTTCACCTGGAGATCCAGCTTGGGCTTCTTGACGAACGTACCGAGTCCCACCACCCGTTCAATGACTTCCTCGCCCACCAAGGCATCAATGGCTTGCCGTACGGTCATCCGAGCTAGGCCGAACCGTAGCGAGAGGTCCCGCTCAGACGGCAGCGACGAACCAGGCGGACATGACTGGGTTATGAAACTCCTCAATATCTCCCGGAGCTGGATGTAAATGGGAGTGCTGCTGGTCCGGTCAATTTCACCGGCGATACTCGCGGCTTCAGGCATGACGAACGCCCAACATCAAATGAGTCATGCCTTAAGGGTAGATCAGCCAGGGCACAGGTCTAGACCAGCCGCACAGTGGGATATGGAGTGCAGGCCAAGCGGCGGCTACGCTTGTATGGATCGAATTTCACGAACGGAGATTCCGTCTTAGCAAAGGAGCTGGCTTGCCGGAGCAGAAATCCTTCGTCGCAGCAGAAATAGGGTTGCATGCGCGAGCGGCAGCTGTGTTTGTCCGTGCCGTAACTGACACTGGGTTGCCAGTTACCATCCGGAAGCCTGACGGGCCGCCGGTGGACGCACGCTCCCTCTTGGAAGTAATGACAGAAGACTTTGGCCATGGCTGCGAGGTACTTCTTGAGGTAGCCGTGGACGCCCTGCAGGGCAATCAAAGTGTCTCCGCCGCTAATAGCGCCCTTCTGGGCCTATCTGCCGTCCTGGAGGGCACTGAGAGCCGGTGAGAGGCTAGTGACGGCGCTGGAGACTACCTAACGCCCAGCTAACCATGTGAAGAGGCAACATAACGACGACGGGCCCCACCTTTTGGTGGGGCCCGTCGTCTTATGCTGTTCTGCTGTTAGTTAGTGGGCGTGGTCGCCGCGGCTGTATTCGAAGACCCAGCCGACCAGTGCCACAACTGCAATGCCACCCGCGATGAACGTGATCCAGAAACCCACCGCGAGGCCCAGGAAGCCGCTTGCACATGCAATGCCAAGAACCAGCGGCCACCAGCTCCAAGGGCTGAAGTGCCCCTGTTCGCCCGCGCCCTCGTGAATTTCAGCATCGGGACGGTCTTCTGGACGCATGCCGATCCGCTTGCCAGTGAAGCCCAGGTAAGCACCGATCATGCCTACGAGACCGCCAACGAGGAGAATGCCTAGAACGCCGACCCACTCATGCCATTCCGTCAGGAGGCCGTAGGCGATGGCGACGGGGACGAAGAAGAATGCTCCTGCTCCAAAGAGCCACGATTCGATTTTCACTTGCGAACGTCCTTCTGGTCAGCGTTACCGAGCAGCACTGCTGCCGGGTCCGGGGACTGGGCGGTGTGAACCTGGGCCAACTCCGGGTGGTGCAGGTCCAGTGCCGGGCGCTCAGAACGGATACGGGGCAGGGAGGTGAAGTTGTGGCGCGGCGGCGGGCAGGAAGTTGCCCATTCCAGCGACGCTCCGAAGCCCCAAGGGTCATCAACTTCGACCTTCTTGTTGCTGCGCCAGGTGATGTAGACGTTCCAGAAGAACGGCAGCAGCGAGGCACCCAGGACGAAGGACGAGATCGTGGAGAACTGGTTCATCCAGGTGAAGTTGTCCTGCGGCATGTAGTCGGCGTAACGGCGGGGCATGCCCTCAACACCCAACCAGTGCTGGATAAGGAAGGTGCCGTGGAAGCCAAGGAAGAGAAGCCAGAAGTGAATCTTGCCCAGGCGCTCGTTCAGCATCTTGCCGGTCCACTTCGGCCACCAGAAGTAGAAGCCCGCGAACATGGCGAACACAACCGTGCCGAAGACGACGTAGTGGAAGTGGGCAACGACGAAGTACGAGTCCGAGACATGGAAATCCAGCGGCGGCGACGCCAGGATAATACCGGTGAGGCCACCGAAGAGGAAGGTCACCAGGAAGCCAATGCTCCAGAGCATCGGAGTCTCAAAGGTAATGGAGCCCTGCCAGAGAGTACCGATCCAGTTGAAGAACTTCACGCCGGTGGGCACCGCGATCAGCATGGTCATGAAAGCGAAGAACGGAAGCAACACAGACCCGGTCACGTACATGTGGTGTGCCCACACGGTGACGGACAGCGCGGCAATTGCGATGGTTGCGTAGACAAGGCCCTTGTAACCAAAGATCGGCTTGCGGCTGAACACCGGGAAGATCTCGGACACGATGCCGAAGAACGGCAGGGCGATGATGTATACCTCCGGGTGGCCGAAGAACCAGAAGAGGTGCTGCCAGAGAACGGCGCCGCCGTTTTCGGGGTCGAAGATGTGGGCACCGAATTTACGGTCCGCGCCGAGGGCGAACAGGGCTGCGGCCAGCGGCGGGAAGGCCATCAGGACGAGGATGGACGTCACCAGGGCATTCCAGGTGAAGATCGGCATACGCCACATGGTCATGCCCGGGGCTCGCATGCAGATGATCGTGGTGATGAAGTTGACGGCACCAAGGATGGTGCCGAAGCCCGACAGTGCGAGGCCGAATACCCACAGGTCACCACCGACGCCGGGCGTAAAGGTGGTGTTCGACAGTGGCGCATACGCGAACCAGCCGAACGATGCAGCACCCTGCGGCGTGATGAAGCCGGACACAGCAATGGTGGAGCCGAAGAGGAAGAACCAGAAGGCAAGCGCGTTCAATCGCGGGAAGGCGACGTCGGGGGCGCCAATCTGCAGCGGCATGATGACATTCGTGAAGCCTGCGAAGAGCGGTGTCGCGAACATCAGCAGCATCACGGTGCCGTGCATCGTGAACATCTGGTTGTACTGTTCCTTGGTCTGCAGGATCTGCATACCGGGTTCGAACAGCTCAGCACGGATCAACAGCGCCATGACGCCACCGAGGCAGAAGAACACAAAAGACGCGATGAGGTACATGTACCCGATGGTCTTGTGGTCCGTGGAGGTGATCCAGTTGACGACTATGCGTCCCTTGGATTTAGGAACTACGGGAGCCTCTAGGGTCCCGGCGGATTGAGTGTAAGTAGCCACGTCGCTCCCCTTACTTGGTTTCGATCAGGTCCGGGTTGCGGTCGTATTCCGCACCGAGCAGGCCCGTGTTGCCGTCCTGGCGAAGCTTGTCCATGTGGTCCTGGAATTCAGACTCGGAGACAACCTTGACGCGGAACAGCATTTCGGAGTGGTATTCACCGCAGAGTTCGGCGCACTTGCCATCGAAAGTGCCCTCCTTGGTAGGAGTGAACCTGATGTAGTTGGTCTTGCCGGGGATCATGTCCCGCTTCTGCAGGAAGGCCGGAACCCAGAAAGAGTGGATGACATCGCGGGAGTTAAGCTCCAGGTCAACGGACTTGCCAACGGGCAAGTACAGCGTTGGGAGCAGGTCCTTATTGACCTCGTTGCCGGTCAGGTGGGCCTGAACGCCGGCCTCGTGGAGGTCTTCGTTAATGACCTCGCCCTTTTTGTAGTTGAAGTCCCAAGCCCACTGCTTGCCGCGGACGTCAACGACGACGTCTGCCGGCTGCGAGCGGTCATCGATCGCGCGCTGGTCCTGGTCGGTGAAGTAGAAAAACACCAGCACCATGAACAGCGGAATGGTCAGATAGAAGACCTCAAGCGGCAGGTTGTAGCTGAGCTGCTTCGGGAAACCCGTGGTGCCCTTACGGCGGCGGTAAGCGATGATGCACCAGACCAGAAGGCCCCACGTGATGATACCGACTGCCAAGGCGGCGATCCATGAGTTGACCCAGAGGTCCATGATCCGGTCAGTGTGGTTGGTCGTGCCGCGCTCAGTTGGCAGCCAACCCTTCTCTACCTCTGGTGAACATCCGGTCAAAACCAACGCGCTGGCTAGTGCCAAGCCAGTGATCGAGGTGATCTTTATGCGTCGGCTGCCGGTTCGGTTCTGCGAACTCACAGACGGCCCTTCCTCTTGTTGCTGTCTCCCGGCAGGCCAAAGGCCACCGGGCACACTAAAAGTTTTACTACCCGATGTAGAGCTTACCGCTATGAAGCGGTTTTCGCGCACATGTCGGCGCCGTGGCTCCGAATGCATTGGAACGCATGCAGAGGGGCGCCGACATGCGGCGATAGCTCACGTCAGTGGAACGAGTCGCCGCAAGCGCAAGACCCGCCGGCGTTCGGGTTATCAATGGTGAAGCCCTGCTTCGAGATGGTGTCCTCAAAGTCGATACTGGCCCCACTCAGGTATGGGACGCTCATCTTGTCTACTACCACTTCAACGCCGTCGTAGTCGCGGACGGCGTCGCCGTCGAGAAGGCGCTCGTCGAAGTAGAGCTGGTAGATCAAGCCGGAGCAGCCGCCCGGCTGGACTGCAACACGCAGACGCAGATCGGTGCGCCCTTCCTGTTCGAGGAGGCTGCGGACCTTGCCTGCTGCAATATCGGTCAGATTGACCTCGTGCGTGGGAAGCTCCTCGTCGGGGACGAGCTGTGCTCCGGTGCTGTTTTCGTTGGTTGCAGTGCTCATTGGCCTACCTTCTTATGACGCTCCTGGCGGCGGCGCCGGAACGCAGCCTGCCCTTACCCAATTACGTACGGGTTATAGCTCCATGCTACGTCGCGCAGACGCTGAGCTATAACTCCTGACGTAACCACAGACTGCAATTACTTGTTCCCGGCGTGCCTGGCGTTGCAGGAAGACAGCCGGAAATCCAACAGCATGCTGCTTAGCGGTCCAAGCCTTCGGCGTTAAGCCGCGCCAGCATCAGCGACTCCGCCAGCACTGCATGACGGAAATCGCCGATGTGCAATGATTCATTGGCACTGTGGGCCCGGGAATCAGGATCTTCGACGCCGGTGACCAGGATCTGGACATCGGGATACACCTCAGTCAGGTCGGCAATGAACGGGATGGAGCCGCCGATTCCCATTTCCACCGGCTGGACTCCCCAGGCCTCCCCCAAGGCCCAGAGCGCAACCCTGGCAGCTGCTGATGAGGTATCGGTCGCAAAGGCATTGCCCCGCTCCCCCGGCGTGAATGTTACTTCGGCGCCGAATGGTGCGTGGGACTCAACGTGGTTTCGCAAAGCCTCCATGGCGGCGTCGGGATCCTGCCCAGGGGCCAGGCGCATGCTGAATTTGGCCCGGGCTGCGGGAATGAGCGTATTTGAGGCAACGGCAACGGCGGGAACATCCATGCCGATGATGGACAATGCCGGCTTGGTCCACAAACGTGAACCGATTGTTCCGCTTCCGGCGAGTTTGACGCCGTCGAGCACTGACGCGTCGGCGCGGTATTCGGCCTCCGTCAGGTCAACCGCAACGTCGTCATTTCCAACGAGGCCGGCCACAGCCACATTTCCTTCGTGGTCGTGGAGGGTCGCGATGAGGCGGGACAGCAGGGTCGGGGCGTCCAGCACCGGCCCACCGTACATTCCCGAATGCACCGCGTGCTCCAGCACGCGGACTTCGAAGGTGCCATCCACGAGCCCGCGCAGGCTGGTGGTCAAGGCCGGAATGCCGACCTTCCAGTTGCTGGAGTCCGCCACCACGATGACATCGGAGCGGAGAAGCTCGCGATGTTCCTCAAGGAATGTCCTGAAGGTGGGCGAGCCCGCTTCTTCCTCGCCTTCAAAGAAGAAAGTCACGCCGAGGCCAAACTCGTCACCCAGGACCTTCGTCGCAGCAGCGTAAGCCGCCATGTGGGCCATGATGCCGGCTTTATCGTCAGCCGCGCCGCGACCATAGAGCCGGCCTTCCCGCTCCTCCGCGATGAAAGGCTCGGAGGCCCATAGTGTCCGGTCACCTGGAGGCTGGACGTCGTGGTGCGCGTACAAGAGAATCGTGGGCTTACCGTCGCGGGCCGGACGGCGCGCGACGACGGCGGGGCCGCCGGGCGTCCCATCCGATTTGTCACAGCGCAGAATTCGGACATCGTCCATTCCCGCGGCCCTTACCAAGGACGCGACAGCTTCGGCGCTGCGATCCAGTTCGGCGGGGTCGAAGCTTGGCCACGCAATTCCCGGGATACTGACGAGGTCCTTCAAGGAGCCAAGAGTCGCGCTAAATGATTCATCTACTGCTTTAGCCAAAGCGTCCACAACTTCGGAGTGGATGGCCTCGTTCGACGACGGGCGCTCAGTGCTGTGGCCGGAGTTCCGTCGCTGATTCTGCGGGATCTCCGCATGTTCTGATGTCATGCCCAAACTTTACAGCCGACCACGGGAACGCGAAGGAAGGCGCGATGGGCTCCCACGCGGGAAGGAGACCACCGACGTCCGTAATCTTCGCCACCTTCCTGCGGGGTATTCTGTATGGGTGTTCGGACGCAAAAAGGAAGAGCCCAGCGCTCAAGCAGTAGTAGACCAGGCCCATGCCGCCGCCCAGGAGCCGGGTGCCGGAAAGGGCGCCCCTACGCCGAAGCGGAAGGACCAGGAGGCTGCCCGCAAGCGCCCCTTGGTGCCCACTGACCGCAAAGCTTCGAAGGAGGCCGAACGCGTCGCGGTTCAGGACCAGCGGCAGAAGATGCGGCAGGCGTTGGACACGGGCGACGAAAAGTACCTCCCGCTGAGGGACAAGGGCCCCCAGAAACGCTTCGTTCGGGATTATGTCGACGCCCGATTCAGCCTGGGTGAATACCTGATGTTTGGCGCCTTGCTCTTCGTGGTGATCTCGTTGATTGTCCCGGCCACCAGTTCACAGATCACCTATGTCCTGGTTGGATTCTGGATCATGTTCCTGGCTGTCTTTGTGGATGCCTTCATCCTCTCGCGCAAGCTGCGCAAGCGCTTGGGCGAAAAGTTCGGCGACGTCGAGCGAGGCGCAGTCTGGTACGGATGCATGCGCGCGCTGCAGTTCCGAAAGCTTCGCCTCCCCAAGCCACAGGTCAAGCGCGGCCAATACCCCTCCTAGCGCCACGCCAAAGAGGCCCCAACCCACTACTTACACGAAGACCCCGGACCATTGGTCCGGGGTCTTCGTGTTACGGGGTCTTCGTATTGGGTCCTGCTTGGAAGCCTTAGACCAGCGCGCCGCGCTTACGGATCTTGACGAGGCCCTTGTTGATGCGTGACGCCCAGAACGGGCCCTCATAAAGGAACGCAGTGTAGCCCTGCACCAAGGTTGCCCCTGCATTCAAACGGTCCTGGACATCCTGGGCTGACTCCACGCCGCCCACGGCAATGAGTACGAGCTGATCCCCCACGGCGTCCTTGAGTCGTCCCAGCACCTCCAGTGATCGCTGCTTCAACGGGGCACCTGAAAGCCCACCGGCCCCCAGTGATCCAACCTTCGCAGCATCAGTGACGAGGCCGTCCCGGGCAATGGTGGTGTTTGTTGCGATGATGCCGTCCAGCTTGAGGTCAAGCGCAAGCCGTGCGACGTCGTCGATGTCCTCATTGCTCAGGTCAGGCGCAATCTTGACGAGGAGGGGAACGTGGCGACCAGCAGCTTCATCTGCGGCATCCCCCACGGCCCGGAGCAGCGGCCGGAGAGTTTCCACGTTCTGGAGCAGCCGAAGCCCCGGCGTGTTGGGCGAACTGACGTTGACCACCAGGTAGTCCGCGGCGGGAGCGAGGCTCCGGGCGCTGACGAGGTAGTCTTCTGTGGCCTCATCCAACTCAACAACTTTCGTCTTGCCGATGTTGACACCAATAACGGGCCGCACATCGGCATGCAGGCGCTGAAGTGCAGCTTTCGCCGACTTGAGCCGCGGAGCCACTGCTGCTGCACCGTCGTTGTTGAAGCCCATCCGGTTGATAACGGCGCGGTCCTCAATCAATCGAAACAGACGCGGCTTTTCGTTGCCCGGCTGCGCCTGCCCGGTGATGGTTCCGACCTCCACATGGCCAAACCCCAGATCGGCCAGTGCTTCGATTCCGTGGCCTTCCTTGTCAAAGCCGGCCGCGAGGCCGAAGGGAGAGGGGAACGTCAACCCAAAAGCCTCCGTTCGAAGGGACGCATCCGGAGCTGTGATCCTGGCTAGGACCCGGCCTGCACCGGTGCGGTGTGCCGCGCGGATCGCTTGAAAGCCGATCTTGTGGGCTTTCTCGGCATCCATCCAGGAGAAGGCGAGCTTGAAGAAGGTGGGGTAAACACGCATGGTCCTAGTTTTCCGGTTTACCGACAACACACCAAACCCGTGACCTTGCCTGCGGCTAGCATGTACGCATGCCGCTACAAGATCGTGATGCAAATCATGGGAATCGAATCCTCGCCGACGTCGTCGTTGTAGGTGCAGGGCTGTCCGGACTGGTAGCGGCGGCAACCGCCTACGCGGCAGGCAAGCGCGTGGCGATCCTGGACCAGGAACCAGCGGCATCGCTGGGTGGACAGGCGCATTGGTCCTTCGGGGGCTTGTTCATGGTTGACACCCCGGAGCAGCGCCGGCTGGGTGTCAGGGATAGCGCTGAATTGGCGCTCTCGGACTGGACGGCCTCCGCAGGCTTTGACCGGCAACACGATGCGATGGCGCGGCAGTGGGCCGAAGCGTATGTCCAGTTTGCGGCCGGTGAGAAGCGCGCCTGGTTGAAGAGCCTCGATGTCGGCATCTTCCCTCTGGTGCAATGGGCAGAACGCGGGGGTTATGGTCCCCAGGGACATGGAAACACAGTTCCGCGATTCCACGTTACGTGGGGAACTGGCCCCGCCCTCCTGGAGCCGTTCTTAGCAAAGGTACAGGAAGGCGTCCAGGCCGGAAGGGTATCGCTGCACTTCCGGCATAGGGCTACTTCATTGGCGACGACGGCCGGCCGGGTGGCGGGCGTCACGGGCCAGATACTGGAACCCTCGACGGCGGTGCGCGGGCAAGCGTCCTCGCGATCCGCCGTCGGGGATTTCGAGGCCAGGGCCGGCGCTGTCGTAGTGACCACCGGCGGCATCGGCGGCAATCACGAGACCGTGCGTCGGCAATGGCCGGGCAACGCTGCACCGTTGGACATGCTCAGCGGTGTTCCCGCTTCAGTGGATGGTGATTTCCTTCCTGTAGCGGAATCCCTCGGTGCATCGTTGGTGAACGGAGACCGCATGTGGCACTACCCCGAAGGAATCCACAACTACGATCCGGTGTGGCCCAAGCACGGCATCCGCATCCTTCCCGGTCCGTCATCCCTGTGGTTGGATGCGGATGGGCAACAGTTGCCGGCGCCTCTATTTCCGGGTTTCGATTCCCTTGGCGCGCTTCGGCACATCGTCGCCACCGGTCACAGCTATTCGTGGTTCGTCCTGAATCGCACCATTGCCCTCAAGGAACTAGCGCTGTCCGGATCCGAGCAGAACCCGGACCTGACCGGGAGGGACGTGTCACTGCTCGTTTCGCGACTGAAACCAGGCAGCGATACTCCCATACAACGCTTCCTGGACAAAGGCATCGATTTCATTCAGGGATCCTCGCCTCATGACCTTGCCGGAAAAATGAACGCACTCGCTGGAAATCAACTGGTCAGCGCTGACCACTTGGACGCGCTGGTGCGCGCCCGCGACCTTCAAGTGGCCAGCGGGCTGGGCAAGGACCCCCAATTGGCTGCTATCCGCGCGGCCCGCCGTTTTGCCACTGACAAACTGATGCGCGTGGCTCCCCCACACCGCCTGGCGGATCCTGCCCACGGACCACTCATTGCCATCAGGCTGTCCGTCCTCACAAGGAAGAGTCTGGGAGGGCTGCAGACTGACCTCCGATCCCGGGTCCTGGACCAGGAAGACCGGGCGATCCCGGGCCTTTACGCAGCCGGTGAAGCGGCGGGCTTCGGCGGAGGCGGTATCCACGGGTACAGGGCACTGGAAGGCACCTTCCTGGGTGGATGTCTTTTCACGGGCAGGGCCGCGGGACGCCATGCAGCGGCGAGTGTCTAAGCTGAAGGCATGGATTGGTCGACCGACATACTGGGAATGGACTTCCAGTCATGCGCCTTGGACGTGGAAGGACCTGACGGTGTGGTGCGCCGTGCGACCCTTGTCCGCCACCGGCCTGAGTCGGCCACTCACGACGGCCAAGCCCCGCAAGGTGCGTTGCTATTCCTGCACGGCTGGAGCGACTACTTCTTCAACGTGGAACTTGCCAGGTTTTGGGCAGGGCACGGTTACGAATTCTATGCATTGGACATGCATAACCATGGACGGAGCCTGACTTCAGGTTCGCCAGGCGGTTACGTGGCCAACCTTGGCGACTACGACGCCGAAATAAGCCGCGCCATCGAGGTCATCCGCAGCGACAGCCCGGGATCCCGCCTCAACGGCGTTGCACTGATGGGCCATTCCACCGGCGGCCTCATCGCGGCGCTGTGGACGAGCAAACACCAAGGCCAAGTTCAATACCTGATCCTGAACAGCCCCTGGCTTGAGATGCACGGCAACTCGATCGTACGGCGTGCCGCACAAGCCATGGTGGGACCCATTGCCAGAGTCCGGCCCGAGATGGTCTTAAGGCTGCCGGAGCGTGGATTCTACTTCCGTAGCATCAGCAATACCGCCGAAGGCGAATGGCCGCTGGATGAAAAGTACCGGCCACCCTTGGCCTTTCCCGTCAGGGCCGGTTGGCTTAGCGCCGTCCTGGCCGGCCACTCACAGGTTGCACGCGGCCTGGACCTGGACATCCCGGTCCTGGTTCTGACATCGGCAGCCAGCGCCAACGGAATGGTGTGGCAGGAGTCCATGCGGCGTTCGGATGCTGTACTGGACGTCGGGATCATCGCATTGCGTGCCATGGCCTTGGGGCGCAGCGTGACTCTGGAAAGAGTGGATGGCGGGCTGCATGATGTCTTCCTGTCCGCACCCAACGTCCGGGCCGATGCCTACGCGAGGCTTTCACGATGGATTCGCGGATACATGGAAAGTGACTTGCCGCAGGCACGGCAGGAAGGGGACACATGACCACCACTGAAGAATCGGTATCCCTGTGGCAACCTGACATCCTGGGCGCCGGATACGAGCGTCTGGAACTCCCCCTTTCTCCTGACGAGGAGGGCCCTGTCAAGGCAACACTCATCAGGCATGCCCCGCCCGTCACAGCTTCAACTCCTCACGGCATCCTTGATTTCTTCTCCACCTTCACGCAACGCAGGCGACGTGCGGCGTCAGTGGATCCCACGGGGGCGCCACGAGTGGTTCTCTACCTGCACGGCTGGGCTGACTACTTCCTCCAGACCGAACTGGCCGAGTACCTGACGGCGTCCGGCTTTCATTTCTATGCGCTGGACCTACGGAAATTTGGGCGGAGCCTGTTACCTGGCCAGACGCCCGGATACACAACCGATCTGGCTGTTTACGACGAAGACATCGAAGCAGCCTTACTGGAGATCGAACGAGACGTTGTGGCCCGGACCAACAGTCCAGCGTCGCCAACCATTCATATGCTCGCGCACTCCTTGGGAGGTCTGATTGCTTCTTTGTGGGCGGACCGCCATCCAGGCAGGATCGGGACACTTGTCCTGAACTCGCCCTGGCTGGAGCTCCAGGGCAGCAGCCTGGTTCGCAGCATCGCCATGCACCTGGTGGAGCCCTTCGCGCGAACGGACCCCAAGCGTCCGTTCAGGTTCCCTGAGATGCCTGCGTACTGGGAGAGCGTCAGCAACCAGGCCCATGGCGAGTGGCCGCTGGATCCCATCTGGCGTCCGCGCGCCTCATTCCCCATCCGCGCCGGTTGGACAAAGGCAGTGCTTGCCGGCCATAAAACGGTAGAGCGAAAACTCAACATCGATGCTCCGGTACTGGTCCTTTTATCGGGCCGGACCCGGATCCAGGCGGAATGGACGTCAGACCTCATGAGGGCCGATGCCGTGATCGACGTCGAGGAGACGTCCCGGCGCGCGCTGGGCCTGGGCAGGCGAACGGCTGTGTTCCGCTACCCAGGGGCGCTGCACGACATCTTCTTGTCGCGGAGGACCATCCGTCAACAGGCGTACCATGACGTGTCGGTCTGGCTTTCGTCCTACCCGTATTGAAGTAGCAGGCCCATGCTAATTTGCGGCCGGGGCTGCGTCGACTGCCCCGCCGTAGCGGCGATCCCGCTTGGCGTAAATCTCGACGGCGTCCCAAAGGGTGCGCCTGTCTACGTCCGGCCACAACGTGTCCATGAAGACGAATTCGGCATATGCGGACTGCCACAGCAGGAAGTTTGACAACCTCTGCTCCCCGGAACTGCGCAGGAAGAGGTCTACATCGGGGAGGTCGGGCTCGTCCAGGTACTTCTGGATGGTCTTTTCCGTCACCGATCCCGGCTTGAGTCGCCCGGCGGCAACATCCTCGGCTATGGCCGAGACGGCGTCGGCGATTTCCGCCCGGCCACCATAGTTAACACACATGGTCAACGTGCAGGTGTCATTGGCCTTGGTGAATTCCTCGGCCTCTTCAAGCTCACGGATCACCGAGCCCCAAAGCCTGGGTCGGCGACCGGCCCAGCGGATCCGGACCCCCCATTCATCGAGCTGGTTCCGTTGGCGACGTAGCACGTCCTTGTTAAATCCCATCAGGAAGCGGACTTCCTCCGGGGATCGTCGCCAATTCTCGGTGGAAAACGCATACACGCTAACGTACTTGATGCCTAGTTCAATGGCTCCGGCCATAACATCCAGCAGTGCCGGCTCGCCGGCCTTGTGCCCCTCAATTCGTGGCAATCCCCGCTGGTTGGCCCAACGCCCATTGCCATCCATGACAATCGCTACATGCTGCGGAATAAGTTCACTTGGAATATTGGGCGGAACGGCACCTGAACGATGTCCATAAGGGGCCACTACGGGCGAAGTCCGTGTCCGGGTTGTCTTGCTTTTCTTTCCAAGTGCCACAGTCAGCTTCGCTCCACATGTTTGAGTGATTTCAAGGCGCGTTCCAAATGCCATTGCAGGTAACTGGCCACCAGTCCGGCTGCTTCGCGTCGATGCCGCGAATCCGAGGCGTCAGCGACCCTCCAATCCCCGGTGAGGAGGGCTCCGAGCAAAACCACGGTTTCCGGCGCCGGGGCCGGTGAGCCAGGAGGGCGGCAATCGCCACACACCATTCCACCCAGTGGTGCGGCAAAGGCCGTGTGCAGCCCGGGCTTGCCGCACCGCGCGCAATCAGTAAAGCTCGGCGCCCATCCACCAGTGGCCAACGCGCGCAGGAGATAGGAGTCCAGGATAAGTTCTGGAGCATGGTCCGAGCGGCTGAGCGCCGCCAAGGCACCCACCAGGAGGTTGTACTGGGCAGTGCCGGATTCGGCGTCCGCGTCCGTAAGCTTCTCGGCCGTCTCCGTCATGGCAGCAGCTACAGTGAAGCGGCCATAGTCCGCTGCAATGCTGCTCCCATAGGCGCCTTTGGCAACAGCCTGGGTGACGATATCCAGAGTTCGGCCAGAGATAAGCTGCAAGTCGGCCACCATGAACGGTTCCAGCCGGGCGCCGAAACGGCTGGTGGTCCTCCGCACACCTTTTGCGACCGCACGGACTTGCCCATGATGCTTGGTCAACAGGGTAATAATCCGATCTGCCTCGCCCAACTTATGGGTGCGGAGCACAACGGCATCGTCCCGGTAGGACCGTGCTGCAAATGAGGAGGGATTGGCCACAACTAATCTTCGCACTAAGCCGGTGGCCAAGAAGGACACAAGACCGTGTGGTGACGGTATTTCCCGTCACCACACGGTCCAGGCGTTAGGCCCGGGCGTCCCGAACTGCCCGGTTTACGGCAGAGATGAGTGCCTTGAGTGAGGAAGTAGTGGTGCTGGGATCGATTCCCACACCCCAGAGGACACGTTCGCCCACCGCGCACTCAACATAAGCAGCCGCACTTGCGCTGCCGCCCTCTGACAATGCGTGTTCGCTGTAGTCGAGCACCCGGACATCAACGCCGTCGTGGTGCAGGATGTCCAGGAGCGCGGCGATTGGACCATTACCGTGACCGGTCCTGCGCACCTCCACGCCATCAATCCGCAGGTTCGCGTTCATGGTCATGGCGCCGGACTCGTCCGTTTCGGTGCTTACGCTGCCCAAGGAGTACCGGCCCCACTGGGCTTGTTCCTCATCGGAGGGCAGGTATTCGTCCTGGAAGATCTGCCAGAGCTGCGCCCCGCTGACCTCGCCACCAACAGCGTCTGTCCGGCGCTGGATGACGCCGGAGAATTCAATCTGGGCGCGCCGCGGGAGATCGAGGTTGTGCTCGTTCTTCAGCAGGTATGCGACGCCGCCCTTGCCGGACTGCGAGTTGACCCGGATGACAGCTTCATAACTTCGGCCCAGGTCCTTGGGATCAATAGGCAGGTACGGAACCTGCCAGGTGAAGTCGTCCACGGGCACGCCCGCCGCTGCAGCATCCTTCTCCAGTGCTTCGAAGCCCTTCTTGATGGCGTCCTGGTGCGAGCCGGAAAAGGCAGTGAAGACGAGATCGCCACCATAGGGCGAACGTTCGGGAACCGGCAACTGGTTGCAGTACTCAACCGTGCGGCGGATCTCGTCGATGTCGGAGAAGTCGATCATGGGGTCTACGCCCTGGACAAACATGTTCAGGCCCAGGGTGACGAGGTCAACGTTTCCTGTGCGCTCCCCATTGCCGAACAGGCAGCCCTCAATGCGGTCTGCTCCGGCCAGATAGCCGAGCTCCGCGGCAGCAACGCCGGTACCGCGATCGTTGTGCGGGTGCAGCGAAATGATGATGCCGTCGCGGGGATGCAGATTGCGGTGCATCCACTCAATGGAGTCGGCGTAAACGTTCGGAGTAGCCATCTCCACCGTGGCAGGCAGGTTGATAATGACCTGCTTGTCCGCTGATGCTTCAAAAACATCTGCAATCGCGTTGCAAACCCGGGCTGCATACTCCAGCTCGGTTCCAGTGAACGACTCCGGAGAGTACTCGTAGGTGATGTGGGTATCGGTCAGCGTCTCTTCATACTTCTTGCACAGGCGGGCACCCTGCAGGGCGATATCAAGGATGCCATCCTCGTCCTGGTTGAAGACGACCCGGCGCTGCAGCACAGAAGTGGAGTTGTACAGGTGCACGATCGCCTGCTTGGCACCCACCAAGGACTCATAGGTCCGTTCGATCAGGTGTTCACGCGCCTGGGTGAGGACCTGAATAGTGACGTCGTCCGGAATATGGCCGCCTTCGATCAGCTGCCGAACGAAATCAAAGTCGGTCTGGGATGCGGAGGGGAACCCAACCTCGATCTCCTTGAATCCCATGTTGACCAGCAGCTGGAACATCTTCAGCTTGCGCGCCGGGCTCATGGGATCGATCAGCGCCTGGTTGCCATCGCGCAGGTCCACTGCACACCAGCGTGGAGCCTTGGTGATGACTTTGTCCGGCCAAGTGCGATCCGGAACTTCGACAGTGATCTGGTCCTGGAAGGGCAGGTAGCGGTGAATCGGCATACCGGAGGGCTTTTGTGCATTACGCATGTCGTGTTGGCCTTTTCTCTAAGATCTAAATGAAAGCTTAGCCGGGCACAACTAAACTCCGCGGCGAGGGTGGCCCAGCTTTCAGATAGCTTTCAGGCCTCGCCGCGGCAGCTAAGAAGAAGCATTCCCGCACGCACAGGTTCACAGTAACACGGTGCGTATGATGACATTGCAACACCTCATGCAACGTCCACTATGCAGACGCAGCGACGGTGGCAACGCCGGCTGCAGCGTCCATTCAAGGAGCCACAGTGCCACAGTCGGGGATCACTCTTTCCAACATCGATCACAGCGTCCGGCCGCAGGACGATCTCTACCAGCACGTCAACGGTGCATGGCTGAACAGCACGACGATCCCTGACGACCGCCCGCTGGAAGGCACCTTCACCGCTCTGCGGGACGAGGCAGAACTGGCTGTCAAGGCGATCATCGAGGAAGCCGCGAACAAGGGATCATCAGCCTCCGGCATCGAACAGAAGGTCGGCGGACTTTACGCGAGCTTCATGGATGAGGCCGCGGCCGAGGCCAAAGGACTCGAACCCTTGCAGGACCGACTCAAGGAAGTCCAGTCCGTGGGTTCTGCAGAGGAATTTGCGGCGTTGCTGGGCCGGCTCTTCCGGTGCGACGTGTCCGGTTTGTTCTCCATCTACCCGGCACCCGACGCCGGAAACCCGGAGCGGATTCTTCTGTACATAGGCCAAGGCGGCCTCGGCCTCCCGGACGAGTCCTACTATCGCGATGAAAAGTTTGCGCCGATTGTGGCTGCCTACGGTGAATACATCGCCAAGTTGTTCGGCCTCGCCGGGGTTGCAGACGCAGAAGCCGCTGCTGGCCGCATCGTTGCTTTGGAAAAGGCCCTCGCATCCCACCACTGGGACAACGTCACCCTTCGGGATCCCCAAAAGACGTACAACTTGAAAACTGCGGAAGAAGCAGCGAAGCTGTTCCCCCTCTTGGATACCTGGTTTGACGCCGGCCGCGTCGATGCCGGCAAACGCGGCGAGATCGTGGTCAGCACGCCGGACTTCTTTGACGGCGCGGCGGCGCTTCTGGAATCGGAACCCCTTGCCGTCTGGAAGGAATGGCTGACCCTGAGGGTGCTCAGCTCTGCTGCCCCTTACCTGTCCTCGGAGTTTGTGGACACGAACTTCGACTTCTACGGGACTACCCTCAGTGGCACGCCACAGAACAAGGAGCGTTGGAAGCGCGGTGTGGCCGTCGTCGAAGCAGCACTTGGCGAGGCAGTGGGCCAAATCTACGTGGAGCGCCATTTCCCTGAGGGACACAAGGCCAGAATGCAGACCCTCGTGGGCAACCTGATCGCGGCCTACCGCGAAAGCATTTCTTCCCTTGAGTGGATGGGTGAGGACACCAAGGCCGAAGCCCTAAAGAAGCTGGACGCGTTCCGCCCCAAGATTGGTTTCCCTGAGAAATGGATCGACTACTCCGCCGTTGAGATCGACCCCAATGACCTCCTGGGTAACGTTGAGCGGGCGCATGACGCCGACGTCGATCGCCACCTGGATGAAATCGGCAAGCCGGTGGACTTGGACAAGTGGCTCATGACGCCACAGACCGTGAACGCCTACTATCACCCGATGCTGAACGAAATCGTGTTTCCGGCCGCTATCCTCCAGCCGCCGTTCTTCACGGCAGAAGCAGACGACGCCGTGAACTACGGCGGCATTGGTGCTGTGATCGGACATGAGATCGGGCATGGATTCGATGACCAGGGATCCCAATTCGACGGAAGCGGAGCCCTCCGCAATTGGTGGACAGAAGAGGACAGGACGGCCTTCGAAGCCCGCACGGCAAAGTTGGTTGCCCAGTTCGACGCCCTATCCCCCTACGCGGCACCTGACCACAAGGTCAACGGCAAACTGACCCTGGGTGAGAACATCGGCGACCTGGGCGGCCTCACCATTGCGTATAAGGCCTACTTGCTCAGCCTCGATGGTGCCGAGCCTGAGGTCCTGGATGGTTTCACAGGCCAGCAGCGGTTCTTCATGTCCTGGGCTGCCGGCTGGCGCCAGGTGATCCGCACCGAAGAAGCGATCCGCAGGCTTGCTACCGATCCACACTCCCCCAACGAGTTCCGCACCAATGCCATTGCCCGGAATCTCGACGCCTTCCACGAAACATTCCAGGTCAAGGATCAAGACCGGATGTGGATGGCACCTGAGGACCGAGTCAGCATCTGGTAGAGGTACTACAACGAATGGCCGGCCCCTGGATAACCCGGGGTCCGGCCATTCGTCTTTGGTCCCGCCTTGGCGCCATTGCGCCGTGCCAACTGCCACTGCGTGATGCCAAGCTGACTGCTACTGCGTTATGCCGCGCCGACTGCTACTGCGTGATGTAGAGCGGGTTCACCTGTTGGCAGACTGCTTCTTTGGCCGTCTGGTTGACCACATCGGGCGGAACCGAGGCCGCCCCATAGGCTGTCCCCGTTGCGAAGTCCGTACCCACGTAGAGCTGCACGCCCGAAACTCCCCGGACTTGCTGAACCTGTGCCGCCGGGATGCCGAACAGCGTGGCGACGTCCGTAGCAACATCAGCAAAGTCCGGACCGTAGTAGACCACGGTTTTCTCCACTGGGTTTGCCAAATATGACACTGACTGTGTAAATCCATTGCCGGTCAAGGTCGCCAGGATTTCCTGTGCCCTGGTCCCAACTCCGCTGCCGTTGGCGACCGCCACTGGCTGGATGGCTTTGTTATAAGCCGGGACTGGAGGGGCAGCGGTGGTAGGCGCCGCCGAAGGTGTTCCGTCCCCGGGCGCTGTTGGAGCCGGGCTTGAGGTTGCTCCGGGATTTGTCAGGTCCAGATCGGCGCGGAGGGCTGCGAAGAGCTGTGATGCCTGGGGCTCAACGAGCTCCAACCGGTTGGGGTCCACTGCAGCGGGCTGGGTGGGGACAGCGACGAACGCGACCTTGGACACATCGATGTCCTTCAGCCTTCCACCAATCGTCAACAGCGATGGCACCGACGCCAAGCCCTCATCGACGGTCAGGTTTTGCGTGACGACATCAGCGATCTGCAGCAGCCTTTGCGGGTTGCCGAGCGTGCCGTCGGCCTTCAGCTTCCGCGTCAGTGATGACAGAAATGCCTGCTGGCCCTTGATCCTGCCCAGATCGCCACCGTCGCCGAAGGCATGCCGGGTACGCAGGAACGCCAGTGCCTGCTCGCCTTCGACCTGGGAATTGCCCTTCGCCAAACGAAGACCGGAGTCGGGATCAAAGACGGGATCACTGACGCACACATCCACGCCTCCGACAGCCTTGGAGAGTTCCTTGACCGCGTTGAAGTCGGCCATCATGAAGTGATCTATTTCCAGGCCGGTGAGCTTGTTGATGGTGTCCACAGCGCAGCCTATTCCGGCTTCTGCCATGGCTTCGTTGATCATCACGCCGCTCCGCGCGGGGAACGTCTGGTTGTTGGTATGGTCCGTGCACTGGGGTACATCGACCAGGAGGTCACGCGGGAAACTCATGACGCTGACCCGTTTATTGTCCGCAGAAATGTCCAGCAGCATCATGACATCCGAGTGGCCGTAGCCCGTGGAATCGTCCGCGTTGCCGTACTGGGAGTTTTTCCCATCACGGGTATCTGACCCGAGGATGAGAATCTGCAGGCGGTCCGATTTGTCATTGACCACGGCATCACTGCTATCGCGTGATTCGGCAGCGGAAAGCGGGGCCTTGGTGATGTTGGTCTGTAGCCGGATAAACCAGAAGGCTGCAAAAGCAACGCCGGCAACGAGAGCCACCGATACGAGGCCGGTAACGATCTTTAGCCACAACGGGAGCCCCTTGGGCGCGTTCATGTGGCGCGGGGTTCCCTCGGGGTCCTCCCCATGGCGCGCCGCATCGGGAGCAGCGGTGCCGGGGCCCAGCGGGCGGGCGTCACGACGTCGCACTATTCGGTTACCTTTCCTCAAACACGTGGATCCCCGCAATCATAGTGGCCGATTCTGGGAAGTTCCTTATCGGGCCCAGGCCACGCCGTTGCCGTGACGCCGGGTCAGAAGCCGAGTTTTACCAATTGCTTGGGATCCCGCTGCCAGTCTTTGGCAACCTTGACATGCAAATCCAGGTAGATCCTGGTTCCCAGGAGCGTCTCGATTCCCTTACGCGCGTTGGTGCCGACTTCCCGCAGCCTGCTGCCACCCTTACCGATGATGATGGCTTTTTGGGAAGGCCGCTCCACGTAAAGATTGACGCGGACGTCCAACAAGGGATTGTCCTCCGTACGTCCTTCACGGGGCACGATTTCCTCAACGACCACGGCAAGCGAGTGGGGAAGTTCATCCCGGACACCTTCGAGTGCGGCTTCGCGGATGAGTTCGGCAATCATGACGGCCTCGGGCTCGTCGGTCAGTTCGCCATCCGGGTAAAGAGGGGGCGACGGAGGCATGTGCCCGATCAGTACGTCGGCAACAGTGGATACCTGGAAACCATCGGCGGCAGAAACGGGTACGATATCCGCCCAGCCTTGTTCTCCTAGGACTTCGCGACCCAAGGCAGCAACTGCGAGCAACTGTTCCGTCAGTGCCTGCCGGTCCACCAGGTCAGTCTTTGTCACAATGGCAACGATGGGCTTGCGGCCCACGGCAGCCAACTGAGCGGCGATGTACTTATCCCCGGGACCAATTTTCTCGTTGGCGGGCAAGCAGAAGCCGATAGCGTCCACCTCGGACAACGTGTCAGCCACGAGGTCGTTGAGCCGCTTTCCCAGTAGCGTGCGGGGCCGGTGGAGGCCAGGCGTATCAACCAGGATCAGTTGTGCATCTTCGCGGTGGACGATGCCACGAATCGTGTGGCGCGTGGTCTGCGGTTTGGCCGAGGTAATGGCCACCTTCTGCCCCACCAACGCATTTGTCAGAGTGGACTTACCCGCGTTGGGGCGGCCAACAAGGACCGAGAATCCGGCGTGGAAGCCACCGAAATCGTCATCGGCGTCGAATTTCTTATTTTGCTTGCTCACGTGGAACTCCCTGTTGCGTTGTGTCTGCCTCATCGAGAAGGTCTTCAAAGTCAGTGTCTTCCTTTGGCATGGCTGCCGCAATGATGTGGCTGACCCGGTTTCGGCGACCCTCAAGCCTATCTGCCTTTAGGGACACACCGTTCACTTCAACCGAGCTCCCAACGATCGGAACCTGGCCGAGGGCCTTGGCAAGGAGGCCTCCAACGGTGTCCACTTCGTCGTCGTCGAGGTCGATATCGAACAGCTCCCCGAGGTCATCAATGCTCATGCGGGCACTCACCCGGTAGGTTCCGTCTCCGAGGTCCACCGCTTCTTCCGCCGCGGCATCGTACTCGTCAACGATCTCTCCTACGATTTCCTCAATGAGATCCTCCAAAGTCACCAGGCCCGCTGTGCCGCCGTACTCATCGATAACGATGGCCACGTGGGTTGATTCCTTCTGCAGTTCTTTCAAGAGGTCGCTCACGGGCTTGGATTCCGGAACGTACCGAACATCCCGGGCGAGAGAATCGACGTCGTGCGGTTGCAGTCCGGGTTCGCCTCGATGCATCGCCGCAGCAACGTCCTTGAGATACAGAATGCCGCGGATCTGGTCCGTGTTCTCGCCAATGACCGGTATCCGGGAGTAGCCGGAGCGAAGGAAAAGGGCCATGGCCGCTTCAAGGTCCGAGCCCGTCCCAATGCTGACGATGTCCGTGCGCGGAACCATGACCGAGCGAACCAAGGTATCGCCGAAGTCAAAGACTGAGTGGATAAGCTCTGCTTCGTTGTCTTCGATCATGTCCGATTCTGCCGCCCGGTCCACGAACTCGCGGAATTCTTCCTCGCTGACAAACGCGTCATCACCGCCGGGGGCCCCGGGCGCGACTGCGCTCCCCAACGCGACCAGCCAGCCGGGAATCGGTCCGAGGATCCAGCAAAGGAACCTGATCAGCGGCGCGGTAAAGCGGACAATGGGACCGGAATGGGCGCGTCCCAACTGCCGGGGCGAGACGCCAACCAACACGAATCCGATGACGGCCATGATGCCAGTCGCCGCCAGGCCGGCAAGCCACACGTTGTCCAGCAAACTGTGCATGACGACAGCGACGGCGACCGCTGCCGCCATCTCGAACCACACCCGCCAGAACCGCAGGGCACGCATGTGTGCGACGGGGTTCTTGAGGATGCTCGCCAAGGCCTTGCCCTTGCTGCGGACTACCGATTGTTCAGCTTCGTGCCGGGGCAGGAAATTGAACGCAGCCTCAGCTGCGGTCAGCAAGGCCACGAAACTGAGGAAAACCAGTGCCATGCCGACCAGGATGAGCGAGGTCACTGCATGGTCTCCATGGGGGCATCCTTGCCCAGGAACTCAGACAGCAACTCACGCTGCAAACCGAACATTTCTTCCTTTTCCTCCGGTTCGGCATGGTCGAAACCAAGCAGGTGGAGGATGCCGTGCGTGGCGAGCAACAGCATTTCGTCTTGGGTGGTGTGTCCGGCGTTCCGAGCCTGCACTTCGGCCACCTGGGGGCAAATGGCGATGTCTCCGAGCATTCCCTGCGGCGTGGGTTTATCGGGCGTGCCCGGCGTCAACTCGTCCATGGGCACCGAGAGCACATCCGTGGCCCCTGGTTCGTCCATAAGTTCGATATGCAGCTTCTCCATGGCGGGTTCATCCACCAGGAGGATGGATAGCTCAGCCTGCGGATGGATGTAGAGGCGCTCGAAGATGAACCGCGACAATGTCACCAGTTGGGCTTCGTCCACGTCCACGCCGGATTCGTTGTTGATTTCAATGCTCATTTTCGTTCTCCACGTTTGTGATGTGTGCCGGCAGCCCCATCCGTACGGTGCGCGTCATCCCACCTGCTGTAGGCGGAGACGATGTCTGCAACCAAACGGTGCCGGACGACGTCCGCAGCCTCCAGGATGGAGAAATTGACGTCATCGATCCCACTGAGGATTTCCCGTACGATCCGGAGTCCGGAGGTGGAGCCAAAAGGCAGGTCGATCTGCGTTACGTCTCCTGTAACAACCATCTTGGAACCGAATCCGAGACGGGTCAGGAACATCTTCATTTGTTCAGGGGTGGTGTTCTGGGCCTCGTCCAGGATGATGAAGGCGTCGTTGAGCGTCCGGCCACGCATGTAGGCCAACGGTGCGACTTCAATGGTGCCGGCAGCCATGAGCCGGGGAATGGACTCGGGATCCATCATGTCGTGCAAGGCGTCGTAAAGCGGACGCAGGTAGGGATCGATCTTGTCGCTCAGCGTTCCCGGCAGGAAGCCCAGCCGCTCCCCCGCCTCAACAGCGGGCCGGGTCAGGATGATCCGGCTTACTTCCTTGAGCTGAAGGGCCTGCACGGCCTTGGCCATGGCGAGGTAGGTCTTGCCAGTACCTGCCGGGCCAATACCGAAGATCACTGTGTTCGCATCGATGGCATCCACATAGTTCTTCTGGTTCAAGGTTTTGGGCCGGATGGTTTTGCCACGACTCGAGAGAATGTTGTGGGTAAGGACATCCACGGGATTCTGGACTGACTGTGTCCTCAGGAGGGAAACGAGCTGCTGGAGGACATCAGGGGTAACGACGGTCCCCCTCGCCACCAGTCCGCGGACCTCCTCAAGGAGGCGCATGATGCGCGGTATGACCGTGGACGGACCGGACATGGACAATTCATTGCCGCGAACGTGGAAGTTGACGTCCGGGAACTGCTCCTCGATGTAGCGCAAGGCTTCGTCATGGCTGCCCAATGAGTGAACCATCTGATCGGAGTTGTCGAACGTGACGATTTCCGTGCGCGTGCCCGGTAAGGTGTGCGGGAACTCGGTGGTGGCTGGGTTCCCGTTTCCGGTCCGCAGCCGCCCATTCAGGGATTCACTCATAGTGGTGGCCGTACGGCCTCTTCTCCTCTGGTCGGATAACAGTTGGTCCATCGTTTCGACAATGGGACTGGCTCAACCGCCAGGCCATATGCCGGAATGCCTTCAATCCTACGCCAGCCCGGCAGACCGCGGGCGTTTGCCCGCCCATCCTCCCCTGAGGGCTCCGTCGGCTGCGACATTGTCTCAACTCGGCATCAAGCGGGTATCAATCCTGTTTCAGTTGCCGCCAGTACCCACAAACCCGGCAAGCCGCCGTCGACGATATGCCAAGCTGGCTGGAGCGGGTAGTGAGACTACGCCCGTTGGACGGGCCGGCGACAACCGCCGGCCGCAAAGGCAAGGAAACCCCCATCGCGCAGTCAGTAAGCCATCAGCCCGGCGGGCGAAAGCGGAAAAAGTCCGCCGTCGCAGCGCCTGCGATGCTTGCTGTCCTTTTGCTCACCGGCTGTATCGCCAACGGTGGACCCACCCAAGCTACCTCCAGTGCGCCACCAGTCAGCGTCCAGGAAGCTCCGGCCAGCAATGCTCCCTTGGAGACCACCCAGGCGTCCACCAAGATCCCGGTCTACTGGATTGGCCGCAGCAAAGAAGATGTCTACCTGTACCGCGAATTCAGGGACATCTCCGGCGACGGAAACCCCGTCACCACAGCGCTGCGGATCATGATGGCTGATAAGCCGTTGGACCACGACTTCTTCACTCCTTGGCAGGACCCAGGCAGCCTGGCAACATCCATTTCGGGCAAGAACGTGATCACAGTTGATATTTCGCGGGATGCCTTCAATTCCAACCTTGATGCAGGTATGGCGCAGCGCGCTGTGCAGCAGCTGGTCTACACGGCCACCGCAGCGGCATCGTCATCGGGCCTGATCAACTCAGGGCAGCAGATCCAAGTGGTCATCCTGGTGGACGGTCACACGGATTTCATGGCGTTCGGCCAGGTGCGGCTCGGTCAACCGATGGCCAGGGACGCTTCCTTGGTGGCGCCACTATGGATCATCGATCCGCAGGAGGACACTTCGCTCCCTGCGGGGGCAGTTAAGTTCAATGGCCGCAGCACTGACAGCTCCAAGCCCGTCAGCTGGCAGATCCTCCGGGACAACGGCAATGGCGAAAAGGCAAGCCTCCTGACCGGCCAGACAAAAGCCACAGGAGAGCCGGGGCAATTCGGCGTCTTCTCGTTCAGCGCGACCCTGAAACCAGGGAAATACGAATTGCGCGTATCCCAGGTCCAGGACTCCGGGCAAGCAGACACATCCACCATGGATACGCGCCTTTTCAGCGTCGGCTAGACCCAGCGCCCGCTAAGGTAGCTTCAGCTGCCAGGCCGCACGGCCTACCAGCGACCCAGGACGTCGGAGGCGAGTACGACGGCGGCGGGTCCCGCCGTCGAGGACCTCAGGACATGGTGGCCCAAGAGAGCCGTAACCGCCCCGGCGTCGTTGAGGCGGGTTACCTCGCGCGGCGAGATGCCGCCTTCCGGCCCCACGATCAAGAGGACTTCACGCGGCGAGTCCAGCCCGCCGCCCTCAGCCACGATCGGCGCTTCAAGGACGGTGCGCAAAGGGTTCTTGGCGTCCTCGTGAAGGATCACAGCCAGATCCGCGGCAGCAACAGCCTTTGCCAACGCCGCGGAATCCAGGATAGGACGCACCTCCGGTATCCACGCCCGGCGGGCCTGTTTCGCCGCGGCAGTGACCACAGACTGCCACTTCGCGTGGGCCTTCGCAGCGCGATCCCCCTTCCAGCGGACGATGGATCGCTCAGCCTGCCATGGGATCACTGCGTCTATGCCCAGTTCGGTGGCCGTCTCAATGGCCAACTCGTCGCGGTCACCCTTGGCTAAAGCTTGGACAAGCACCAAACGCACGTCCGGCTGGTCTTCGAAAATCACACCGGACGCCATGACGGACAAACTTCCAGGGCCGACCTCTGCCACCGTGCCTGTCAGGCGGGCTCCTGCGCCGTCGGCAATGTCCACAGCCTCACCGACAGTGAGTCTCTTCACCGTGACGGCATGCCGGGCTTCTGGACCGTCGATGACGAACAACGCGCCCGGCTCAACACCATGCAGGCTCCCGGCGGGCGTGAAGAAAACGGGGTTGCTCACCGCTACAGGTTACCGAGCTTGTCCCGCAGCTTGGCGAACATGCCGCCGCTGGCCACGAGTTTGCCTTCGCTGAACTGCTCACCGCGCAACTTGGCAAGCTGCTGCAGGAGCTCTTCCTGTGCCGGATCCAGCTTGACCGGTGTCTCAACGTGCAGGTGTACCTTGAGATCGCCGCGGCCGTAGCCCCTGAGGTGGGTGACGCCCAAACCGCGAAGCGTGATGACCTCGCCGGACTGGGTGCCAGCCTTGACGTCGATCTCCTGGGGCCCGTCGAAGGTTTCCAGGCTCAGTTCCGTACCCAAAGCTGCTGCCGTCATGGGAACGCTCAGCGTAGCGTGAAGGTCGTCGCCTTCGCGGATATAGGTGGAGTCACTGTTGACGCGGATTTCCACATAGAGGTCACCGGCAGGTCCGCCTGCCGGTCCCGCTTCGCCCTGTCCGGAGAGCTGGATCCGCGTACCCGTGGCAACGCCGGCAGGTACCTTGATGGTGAGCGACCGGCGGCTCCGGATGCGGCCCTGCCCGTTGCACTCATTACAGGGGTCCTTGATGACTGTTCCGAAGCCCTCGCAGGAACCACATGGTGCCGTGGTCATGACCTGGCCCAGGATGGATCGAACGGCCCGCTGGACTTGGCCACTGCCGCCGCAAATGTCGCAACGCTCCGGGTGCGTACCCGGCCGGCAGCAGCTGCCATCACACGTGGGGCAGACCACTGCCGTGTCAACTTCGAGCTTCTTGTTGACACCAAACACGGCGTCCTTGAGGTCGATGCGGACACTGATCAGTGCGTCCTGGCCCCGGCGCACGCGGGAGGCCGGACCAGCATGCCCGCCGCCACCGCCAAAGAAGGTATCGAAGATGTCCTGGAACGCGAAGCCCTGGCCGGAGTAGCCGCCACCGAAGCCGTTGTCAGTGCCGTTCTCGTTACCGGTGGCATCGTAGACGCGACGCTTTTGGGGGTCGGACAGCACTTCGTAAGCATGCGTCACGGCCTTGAACTGCTCCGCGACATCCTCCCCCGGGTTCACGTCCGGGTGAAGCTTGCGCGCCAACTTGCGGTACGCCTTTTTGATCTCTTCCCCGGTGGCTTCCGGCGAGACTCCCAAAACGTCATAGTGGCTGCTCAAAGTCGGTATCTCTTCCTTGTTGTACTGCAGATTCTTACCTCGGGCCGGCGTCAGCCGCCGAGAATGCGGGAAAGGTAGCGGGCCACGGCGCGCACCGCAGCCATGGTGGTGGGATAGTCCATCCGGGTTGGTCCGAGGATGCCCACCTTGGCACCGGAGCCATATCCCGTTGCCACGACCGATGCTTCTGCCAGGCCGTCATATGGATTCTCGCGCCCGATGCTCACTGTCACGCCGCGGGGATCATCTCCCATGTCAGACAACAACCGGAGCATGACAACTTGTTCCTCAAGAGCTTCCAGCACTGGTCCGATGCTCAACGGGAAGTCCACATTCGAGCGCGCAAGGTTGGCTGTTCCGGCCATGACGATACGTTCTTCACGGCTGGTGTCACTCAGGGCCTGGAGACCATGTGCAAGATGCTGCGCGAGCCCACGAAGGTCCGGCGGACACAGCGCAACCACGGATGGCAGTACCTGCGGCAGCAGTGCCAGTTGAGTCCCCGCGATGCTGCCAAGGAACCGGGTACGCAGGGCCATCAAGGCCTCGTTGCTTACATCGGAGCCGGCCTCGATGACTTTCTGGCCAACGCTTCCGGTATCTGCGATGAGCACCACGAGTACCTGCTTTGGCGCCAGGAGAACAAATTCGACGTGACGGACCAGGGCCCGGTTGGAGTGCGGGTACTGAACGACGGCGACCTGGTTGGTCAGTTGCGACAGTAGCCTGACGGTGCGCTCAAGGATGTCATCGAGGTCGTCGGGCCCCTCAAGCAGCGAGTGGATGGCTCGACGCTCCGCGGCGGACAACGGCTTGACCTGCGAGATGCGGTCCACGAACAGCCGGTAGCCCTTGTCCGTGGGGATGCGGCCTGCGCTGGTGTGGGGCGCTGCGATGAGGCCTTCTTCTTCCAGTACCGCCATATCATTCCGGATGGTGGCGCTGGAAACGCCGAGATGGTGCCGCTCCACAAGCGCCTTGGATCCAACAGGCTCACGGGAATGCACGTAATCCTCAACGATTGCGCGCAACACTTCCAGCTTGCGTGGCTCACTCATTGCAACACCTCCTGACGACTGTCCGTGCCTGTATCGGACCAATTGTTAGCACTCAACATGCCTAAGTGCTAACAAGTCTAGTATGAGCCAGCACGTTGCTAGCATTGAAACCGCTCGCGGGAGTTATTCCCAGCACAACCAGCACAAAGGGGTACGAAGTCCTTGGCTTTCGATACGTGGGGCCCGCAGGATCTATCCGCTCCTGCCAAACGCCAACTCCCTGAGGTAGCCGTCCAGCGCGGGATGGTCCTTGAAGACGTCCAGTCCGGCTGGGTGGGCGAAGTCACCCGGGTGGAGAAATCCGGGGGAATGCACATCGTCTCCCTTGAGGACCGGCGTGGTAAAACCAAGTCCTTCCAACTAGGGTTTGGTTTCCTGCTTGAAGGGCAGGCCATCCGTCTCATGCCTCCGGCCGCAAAGGCTCCTGGTTCCCCTGTGCAGGCGGGTCGAACGGCATCGGGGTCAGTAAGGGTCCTTGGCCAGCGTGCCCAAGTGGCCAAGGCGAGCCGTATTTGGGTGGAAGGCAAGCACGACGCAGAACTGGTGGAGAAAGTCTGGGGTGACGATCTCCGCGTTGAGGGCATCGTCGTCGAGCCGCTGCACGGCGTGGACGATCTCAAATCAGCTATTGCCGCATTCTCCCCCGGGCCAGGGCGCAGGCTCGGGATCCTGGTAGACCACCTCGTGGCGGGGTCAAAGGAATCACGCATCGCCGCAGAAGCCATGACAGTGCCCGGAGCCGCCGGAAACGTCCTAATCGTGGGGCATCCGTATGTTGACGTCTGGCAAGCCATCCGGCCAAAAGTGCTGGGTATTGAGCGGTGGCCGGAAGTTGCGCGGGGCACTGACTGGAAGACCGGGATTCTGACCGCTTTCGGTTGGCCCCACTCAACCGCCGAAGACATTGGACTCGGCTGGCAGCGCCTGCTTGGTGCGGTACGCAGCTACGCGGACTTGGAGGCCTCACTCCTGGGACGGGTGGAGGAAGTCATCGATTTCCTCACCACTCCCTGACAGCCCTGTCCTGATTTACGTTCCTTGAGTGGCTTTTCCCGGAGATGTAACGGGGCGTTGGTCCCGGGAGGACCCGGGACCCAGTATTCTGGGACAGCAACACCGCAGCATCTTTACAGCAAAGGGAAGACACCGTGGCAGAGAACGCTCCTGAAGAACCGGGCAGCGCCGCTGGCCAGCCCCAGTACCATGGCGCGCCCGCGAACGCACTCCCACTGACGGCAAGCGAAGACCGGCAGTGGGCCACGTTGGCGCACTTCGGGGGAATTCTGGGATGCCTGCCGTCCCTGTTGATCTATCTGATCTTCCGTGACCGCGGACCGTTTACGGCACAGGAATCCAAGGAAGCCCTGAACTTCACGCTTCCTCCGACCATCGCGGCAGTCCTGGCAAACATCCTGGTTCTGCTTCCCGTGGTGGGCAATATCTTTGCAGTCATCGCCACGGGCATCTGGGTAGCACTCACGTGCTTCTCAGTCTCAGCGGGTATTCGTGTCAATCACGGACAACCCCACCGCTACAAGCTCAACCTGCGCTGGATTAAGTAGTTCCAGGCTTCCATGGGATTCTGCCGGCGATTAGTCCGGCAGGATCCTGCGCACAACGGCGTCGGCCAGGAGTCGGCCTTTGAGCGTAAGAACCAGGCGACCCTTGAAGGCCGCACCCGGATCCACAAGCTCTTCAGCGATCAGTCCTGCCATCGCATGGCGGCCAACTTTATCCAACGCGTCAACGGACAAACCGGCACCTAGCCGAGCCTCAAGCATGATGCGCTCGACTTCGCGGGTTTCGGCGTCAAGCGTTTCCCTGCCAGCCGCAGGCGAGTCTCCGGCAGCCAGCCTGTTGGCATAAGCGGTGGGGTGCTTTACGTTCCACCAGCGGACCCCGCCCACGTGCGAGTGGGCGCCCGGACCGATCCCCCACCAATCGTCTCCCCGCCAATAGGCAAGGTTGTGGCGGCAAGCCTGTTCAGGCGTTTTCGACCAATTGCTGACCTCGTACCAGGTCAGCCCAGCCTCCGAGATTAGTTGGTCGGCGAGCTCATATTTGGCGGCGTGGTCGTCGTCGTCGATTCCGGGAACTTCGCCCCGACGGATTTGGGCAGCCAGCTTTGTGCCGTCCTCCACGATCAAGGCATAGGCGCTGATGTGATCTGGTTCGTAGGACAGGGCAGTCTCAAGGGACAGTTGCCAATCTGCCATCGACTCTCCCGGCGTGCCGTAGATAAGGTCAAGGCTAACGGCCAGGCCCGCCTCGCGCGCCCACTGGACCACCAGCGGAACACGGCTCGGGGTATGCGTGCGGTCCAGCACTTTGAGGACGTGCGGCACCGCGGACTGCATGCCGAAAGAGACGCGCGTAAAGCCGGCATCAGCCAGCACCTTCAGCGATTCCGGCGTCACGGAGTCGGGGTTGGCTTCGGTGGTCACCTCTGCGCCCGGTTCGAGTCCCCAGTGCGCGACGGCGGCGCGAAGGATACGCGCCAAGTCCTCGGCCGGGAGCAACGTGGGTGTCCCCCCGCCGAAAAACACAGTGCTCAGTGGGCGCCTTGGCAGGCCGGAGGCATCCATGGCTGTGGCGGCAAAGTCCAATTCAGTGACAGCCGTGCCGGCATAAGCATCCTGCGACGCCCCACCACCCAGCTCCGTGGCCGTGTAGGTGTTGAAGTCGCAATAACCGCACCGCACCGCGCAGAACGGGATGTGCACGTACAGTCCGAACTTGCGGTGCTCGACGCCGGCCAGCGCCTGCGGGGGCAGCAAGCCATCCGCAGGTGCCGGGTCGCCCAAAGGAAGGACGCTGGGCATCTACTTCTTGGCCTTGTCCTTGGACTCGTCGGTGGTCAGCGCGGCAATGAAAGCTTCCTGGGGAACTTCAACCCGGCCCACCATCTTCATGCGCTTCTTGCCTTCCTTCTGCTTCTCAAGCAGCTTGCGCTTACGGGTGATGTCACCGCCGTAGCACTTGGCAAGAACGTCCTTGCGGATGGCCCGAATGCTCTCGCGGGCAATAATGCGCGATCCAATGGCAGCCTGGATGGGCACCTCGAACTGCTGGCGCGGGATGAGTTCACGGAGCTTGCCGGTCATCATTACACCGTAGGCGTAGGCCTTGTCACGGTGGGTGATGGCGCTGAAAGCATCCACTTGTTCGCCCTGGAGAAGGATGTCCACCTTCACGAGGTCAGCGACCTGTTCGCCGTCGGCTTTCCAGTCCAGGGATGCGTAACCGCGTGTCTTGGACTTCAGGAGGTCGAAGAAGTCGAAGACGATTTCGGCAAGCGGGATCCAGTAGCGCAGCTCTACGCGGTCTTCGGACAAGTAGTCCATGCCACGCATCTGGCCACGACGGCTCTGGCAGAGCTCCATGATGGATCCCACGAACTCGTTGGGCGCCAGGATCGTAGCGGACACCATGGGTTCGCGGACTTCGGCGATCTTGCCTGTGGGATATTCGCTGGGATTGGTCACATGGACAACCTTCTTGTCCTCCAGCGTTACCTCGTACTCCACGTTGGGAGCCGTAGAGATGAGATCGAGGTTGTACTCGCGCTCAAGGCGCTCACGGGTGATTTCGAGGTGGAGCAGACCCAGGAAGCCAACACGGAAGCCGAAGCCCAACGCGGCGGACGTCTCGGGCTCATAGACCAGGGCGGCGTCGTTGAGCATCAGCTTCTCGAGGGCGTCGCGGAGCACCGGATAGTCAGTTCCATCAAGCGGGTACAGACCCGAGAAAACCATGGGCTTCGCGTCGGCGTAGCCGCTGAGCGACTCCGATGCCGGCTTGGCGAGGTTGGTTACGGTATCGCCAACCTTGGACTGGCGAACATCCTTCACGCCGGTGATGAGGTATCCCACTTCACCTACGCCAAGGCCCTTGGACGGTGTGGGCTCGGGGGAACTGACACCGATCTCCAGGAGCTCGTGCGTGGCACGGGTAGACATCATCTGGATGCGTTCCCGGGGATGCAGCATGCCATCCACCACGCGGACGTAGGTGACCACGCCGCGGTAAGTGTCATAGACGGAGTCGAAGATCATGGCACGTGCCGGAGCATCGGGATTGCCAACGGGGGCCGGCAGGTCACGGACGATTTTGTCCAGCAACGCTTCCACGCCTACTCCGGTCTTGCCTGAAACCTTGAGGACATCTTCCGGGTCTCCGCCAATAAGGTTGGCCAGTTCCGCCGCGTACTTCTCAGGCTGGGCTGCCGGGAGGTCGATCTTGTTCAGCACCGGGATGATAGTGAGGTTGTTCTCCATCGCCAGGTAGAGGTTGGCAAGCGTCTGGGCTTCGATGCCCTGCGCTGCGTCAACCAGCAGCACGGCGCCTTCACAGGCTGCCAGGGAACGTGAAACCTCGTAGGTGAAGTCGACGTGGCCAGGAGTATCGATCATGTTGAGGGCGTAGCTGGTGCCATCGAGTTCCCACGGCATACGCACTGCCTGGGACTTGATAGTGATGCCGCGCTCACGTTCGATATCCATACGGTCCAGATACTGGGCCTTCATGTCGCGCTGTTGAACGACGCCGGTGTACTGCAGCATGCGGTCGGCCAGGGTGGACTTACCGTGGTCGATGTGGGCGATGATGCAGAAGTTCCGGATGATGGCCGGATCTGTTGCGGCGGGCACCGGTGCGGTGCGGGCCATGGGAGACACGCAGGATCCTTACTGTCGACACTCGCACGGCAAATCCACCGGCCAGGCAAAGGCCAGCCGGGACACGCCGCGCATCTGATCCTCTAGTCTCCCACGAACCGGCCGTTCACCGTACATTCCTGCCGGAGCAGTACATTCCAGGCGGACTAGATGAAACGCTGTGGACCTTGGCTTGGCAAACCATCGCGGTAGCGTTGTCGGCATGGCATTGGACTTGCGCCCATGGGGCAAACTCATCCTTCGATCCCTCAGGGCGCTCGGCGGCAGCAGTACGACTACTAGTAGGAAGAACGCTCCAACTGGTTCCCGTCGGAAGCAAATCCGGCAACCCGCCGTCGGAAATCAAGCCGCCGCCTACCCAGGCGACTTCAATGGCGTCGCGAAACTGCACTACTCCCCCAAGCCTGATGGTCGGCCCGATCCCGGTGAAATTGTGTGGACCTGGGTTCCGTATGAAGAGGACTTCTCACAGGGCAAGGACCGCCCGGTGCTGTTGGTTGGCAGGGATGGCGAATGGCTCCTGGGCCTCATGCTGACATCCAAGGACCACGACAACGGCAGGCGGGCAGGGGATTACGTTGATGTTGGGGTGGGACAATGGGACCGTCAAGGGCGGCCGAGTGAAGTCAAACTGGACCGCGTGATCCGGGTGAGCCCTCATGCGATCCGGCGCGAAGGTGCAGTCCTCAGCAAGCCAGCATTTCTGGAGGTGTCCCGCGCCCTGAGGGACCGACACGGCTGGAGCTGACCAGCGCGTCCACACTGGGCCGCGCTTTCTGCTATCCTTTATAGCTGTGTGTCCGTGCAGGTCGACGGCCACTCATGGTTGGCTGCCATAGGCATCCCCACGCCGCTCAGTCGATGGCCAACCTGAAAACCCTCTAGACCATTTCCGCATTAAAAAGAGAGTTCATACGTGGCTAATATCAAGTCCCAGAAGAAGCGCATCCTCACCAACGAGAAGGCTCGCCTGCGTAACAACGCCGTCAAGTCCGAGCTGAAGACGGCCATCCGCGCCGTTGCCAACGCCGTTGAGTCTGCTGACAAGGATGCTGCTGCAACTGCACTTGTTGCTGCCAGCCGGAAGCTGGACAAGGCTGTCAGCAAGGGCGTTATTCACAAGAACAACGCTGCAAACCGCAAGTCGGCGATCTCCAAGAAGGTCAACGCACTCTAAGGTTTTTCCAGTTCGACTGAGCTGATCAAAAGGCCGGCACCCATGGGTGCCGGCCTTTTGGGTTAACCGACAGCCGCCGTGAACGCGCCAGCTTCAGCGGCGGCTGGCCGACGTGGCAATAACCGTGACCGCGTGCTCCACGGCGTAAACCGGGTCACGCGACTCACCCTTCACCTGGGCATCGGCCTCAGCGATGACCTGGATGGAGCGGATCAGGCCTTCCGGGGTCCAACGGCGGACATCGCGCTGGGCCTGCTCCACAAGCCAGGGCTGCATTCCCAAGTTCCTGGCGATGGTGGCCGACGATCCTTGGGCTCCGGCAACCTTGGCCAACGTGCGGAGCTTTGCCGCAAGCGCAGCCACCAAGGGGACAGGATCAACCCCGGTGGAGAGGGCATGCCGCAAGGTGGACAAAGCCACTGGTCCGTTGCCCGCCATCGCAGCATCGGCCACCTTGAAGGCCGTAGCTTCCACCCGGCCACCGTAGTAGCGCTCCACGGTTTCGGCCGTGACAGCTGTGGTGGCGTCGGCAATCAGCTGGTTGCAAGCGGCGGCAAGCTCGGACAGATTGGCGCCCACTGCATTGACCAAGGCCTGGACAGCCTCGCCCTCAATCCGGCGACCACCGGCCTTGAACTCCGAGACAACAAACGCCGTTTTGTCCGCGTCCTTCTTAAGCGGCTGGCAATCGATCACAGGCCATCCAGCAGATTTCACTGCGTCAAGCAGCTTCTTCCCGCGAACGCCACCGGCATGGCGAAGCACCAAAACCACATCCTGTTCGGGATGGGCCAAGTAGGACAAGCAGTCGGCCAGGAACGCATCATTCATGGCTTCCAGGCCTTCAACTTCAATGAGCTTTCCCTCGCCGAACAGAGACGGGGTTACAGTCATGGCCAATGACCCGGCCTCATAGGAGCCCGCGTTCAGCCTGCTCAGTTCAACATCCGGAGTCGCGGTGCGCACTTGGGACCTGATGCGGTCCATGGCCCGGATACCGAGGTATTCCTCCGGTCCGGTGATGAGCACCACAGCGGCCGGGGTCGCGTCCCGCCAGCTGATGTTGTTCGCAGCGACGCTCTTGGCCCGCGTATTTTGGGCAGCAGCCACAGATGCTTCCTTCCGGAGGATTTTTTGCAGACTTCAAGTCTGCCATGCCTTGGCGACGGGGACGCCCTGCAGTTGCGGTCAGACTTTTCCACCTTGAGGGGTGTCCATGGGTTGGATCTTCCCCCGTCCTGCGGCACGTTTCGGAGAATCTCCCTACTAGGTGTGTGTTAGGGCGCAGCGGGCAAGCTGCTACAGGCACCTGTAAGGGGATACCAATGTACAAGAAATCACTGCTGGGCCTCGGGGTCGTAGCAATAGTTGGGATGGCGCTGGGTGCATGCTCAGGACCTGGAACATCGCCGGACACAACTTCGGCTCCGCCCAGTGAGAAGGCAGCGGAGGCGAAGCGGTACAGCAACGGGGAATTACTGGACTTGGTCAAGCAGATCAAGACCGCCGCTGGCACCAGCCTGACCGCGGTCTCCGGCGAAGAACTTTCCAGCCAGGAGAACCCGATGAAGGAACTACTTGCCTTGATGACCATCGAACCTGCAGATTGCAAGGCACTAGGCGCCCTGGGCTCATCACAGACCATTGCCGGATCCACGACGGCTGGAGGGGCATCAGTTGACACAGCGGGAGGATTGATGAGCGGCATTACTTTTGTCTCCGGTGTGGACGCCGACGCACTCCACAACGCGATCAAGAACAACAAGTCCCAAGCTGCGGCGTGCGAAAATATCACACTCTCCATGGCGGGGCAGTCAATGGAAATGACGACAAAACCAGTCGATGGCGTCGGCTCTGTACCTGACACCATGGCCTACAAGACGGCTATCAGCCTGCCCGATGGCAGGGCGCAGTCCACGTTCATCGCCTACGCCGTCAAGGACGGAGTGTTGATCACTGCCACAGCGTCCGGGCAAAACGCTGACGCAACCGGTGCCGCCGCAGTAGGTGCGCTCATGGATCAAGCAGCGGCGCTTATCAAATAACCACCTCAACCCGAGACACTTGTATCAGGACGTGCGTAATAAGCGCTACTTCCTTTGCAGTCTTTCCAAAACAAGCATCACCCGATGGTGAAGGACCTTAATCCGCAGAAGCATGCCGCTTGGATGCAGGACTGTCCAGACAATGAGTATGGTGACCACTGAAGCGACGGACATGGCAATGATGCCCGCCGGACCTTCGGCCCATGGAAGTGCCGCGCCCGGTAATCCGGCAAAGAACCGCGCGATACCCGCCACGCCACTCGCGCTGGCACCGGCCAACCCGATCGGAATCGCCGCGGCCCAGGGATGAATCGCGGAGAGTGGCACGGCCAAGGTCCCCAGAATGGTTATGGGAGCCACGAGCGGACCAGCGATCACGTTTGCAAGAAGCGCATACGGTGAGAACTGCGGTTGGAGTGCCACGATGATCGGCCCACACAGCACTTGCGCGGACAGCGGCACGGAGACCCCCACAGCCAACCATTTGGGAATCACGTCAGGAAACCACGACGCAATACGGCTGGCAAGCAGCACGATGCCAAGCGTGGCCAGAACTGAGAGGAGAAATCCAAAGTTGCTGGCAAGAGTGGGATCCAGCAACAGAAGAACAACCGTTGCCAAGCAGAGGAAAGTTAGCGGCCTCCCCCGTAACCCGCCCGTCAATGCAACCATCCCGACAAATCCCATCACGGCTGCCCGCAAGACACTGGGCTCCGGTCCCACCAACACTACGAAGGCGGCAAGCCCACAGCCGGCGAACGCAGCGGCCAGAGGACGTGTCAGTCTGAGGCACCTCGCAACCAGGATGAAGCCGCCCAAAATGAGACTGCAATTCGCGCCGCTGACCGCCGTTAAATGGACCATTCCGGTCGATTTCATGTCCGCTTCCAGGCTCTCCGGAAGCGAGCTGGTATCACCGGTCACCATGCCTGGCAGCAGCCCGGCGGCGTCGGGAGGCAACCAACCTGCGGCATCCCGTAACTGCTCGCGCAGCTTGGCGGCCGGGTCTTGCAGATCGAAGGCAGAGTCCATCACAACCGGTCCGCTGGAGGCTGTCAGTATCGCCGCTTCTGATTGTCCGGGCCGGATTTCCTTGAGCGTGCCAGTTGTTCTCACACGCTGTCCGGGGCTTATGTCCTGCCACGCGTCGTCACCGATGACGACAAGGGCGGCAAAACCCCGAATCACGTTCCCTTCGGTGGTGAGGCTGTCCAGACTCGCGGGAACCGACCACCGGGTGTCGCTGGAATGCGCGGGCTGGGGTACAGCAGAAGGGCTGCCCGTGACCCGGATCTGGATGACCACACCGGCGTGAGCGTCGACGGCCGCAGCGAGGGGTCCTTGGTCCCGCTTGCCCGCAGCCACGGCACAATGCCCGGCAGCCACGGCACCAAGCACACAGGCCAAGGCGAGAGTGGCCGGAACTGTCCTGGCACGTGAGGCCCCCGTTGCCCGCAGGCGCGAATACAGCAGCAAAGCGATGGCGGCAGCGGCAAGGGCCGCACCCATAGCCGCCGACCACGCAGCGGCGAAAACACTGCCAGCAAGTGCCGTGGCCCATGTGAGAAACACGGCGGGGACCAACCGGAGATCCAGACGCCTCAGCAACCGATCGTCGTCTGAATCCTCAGCCACCCTGCACGGTCACCAAGTCCTGGAGCGACTCCATAAGCTTGGGCCCGATGCCATCAATGGCATCCAACTCGTCCACTGAGGCAAACGCACCGTGCTCCTTGCGCCAATCTACGATGCGCTGGGCCATCACCGGACCCACCCTGGGCAGTGTCCCAAGCTCCTCCACTGTGGCAGTGTTGATGTTAACTTTTGCTCCTCCGGATCCCGGGGTGGCGGAGGTCCCAGCCGGCCCACCGGTGCCGATCCCGGTCCCCGTTCCCTGAGACGTCCCGCCCATGGGTGCCTCCCCTACAGCCGGAACATGGATCTTTGCCCCATCTGTGACTACTTCTGCGAGGTTAAGGCCATTTAGGTCAGCGCTGGCAGTTGCCCCGTCTGCAGCATCGATCGCCTGAAAGATCCGGCTTCCTTCGGGAAGCGAAACGACCCCGGGTTTCTGTACTGCGCCGGCAACGTGGACCAACAGCATCTTCGTGTTTTGTGATGGCGTCGTGGGTCCAGTGGAATTAGGCCCGTCACCTTCCGGCACGCTTCCCTCGGCCGATACCGATTGACTGAGGGGTTCCATGGTGGGCTGACCAGTGGCCGCTTGAATAAGGAACCATACGGCGCAGGCGGCACCAATGACGAAAACGGCAACTGCTACCCTCCACGACGTTCGCCACCGAGTCCGCGCCGCCATCGTCTCTTGAGCATGGAGGGGGTCGGTAGCCGCGTCGTCCGGACCAACGTGGTCCAACAGCGGCATGGAAAGCAAGGGTGCCGGATCCTCCGGGGGGTTCAGTCCCGACGCAAAGCGTCGCCTGGCTGCCAGCGCTGCGGCGTCTGGGGACGCATCCCGATTCCAGCGTGGCATGGTTCGAGCCTATGACGGACCTGATGGGAGCGGAGTGGGCCTCTTAGGCTATGTGGATAAGCTCACGTGGGCGTGCTGCTCTCCCCCACGATCACCGCTAGAACGCCCAACCCCGCGTGCGCCGCGAGGACTGCCGGCAAGGCACTGATCTGAGCGGGTGGACAATCCGGGCATTTGTCCCGCAGCCGTTCGGCCAACGCTTCGGCCTCTGACTGGTTACCGAAATGGTGAACTGCCAACCGTTGCTGACCAGCAGGTCTTGAAGCAACATCAGCGGCCACAATCTCCTCGAGCCGGGCTACGGCCCGGACAGCGGAACGGACCTTTTCCAGCGGAACGATCCTACCGCCGTCGACCGCGAGTATCGGCTTGATCGCCAGTACTGTCCCCAGCAGCGACGCTGCGGCTCCTATGCGTCCACCGCGCCTCAGCTGCTCAAGGCTTGGGACGTAGAAATAAACCTTGGTTCGCTCCATGCGCTTCTCCGCAAAAGCACGAACTTCGGCTGCCGACTGGCCAGCAGCCGCTGCCACTACTGCACTCTGGACACCCATGCCCTGAGCCATGCCGACGGTGCGGGAGTCGAGTACCTCCACCGGGATATCAACCCGAGCGGCAGCCAAGCGCGCAGCATCGGCGGTTCCCGATAATTCCGAGGAAATATGGATCGACACCACGGCTTCGAAGCCGCGGCTTTGAGCGGCGCGATATGCCTGTTCAAATTGGCCGGGCGAGGGGCGGGACGTCTTCACGGATGCACCCGATGCCAAGGCGACGGCCAACGTCTCGGTGATGTCGTCTTCGCCCTCACCATAGATCTCACTCCCCACCATGACTGGCATGGGAACGACGGCGAGGCGACCATCCGCGGCAAAGGCCGCAACCCAGTCAGCCGGCAAGGCGGCTGCCGAATCTGTCACTACAGCAGTCTTTACGACGGCGGTACGCGCCTCGTCGGCTACCGGAACCGGTAGCGCAGGCTGCCGGAGGCGGGACAGCCGTTCCTTGAGCCATATCCAGGCAGGTGGTTCTCGCTCGGGCACGCAACCTCCAACGCAGGTGACAGGCCGCCGGCACAGTGCCGGCGGCCGTGAAATCCCTTACGCCTCGTTAGGCGGGGACGATGTTCACCAGCTTAGGCGCCCGCACGATCACGGTGCGGATGCCACGGCCATCCATGGCGCGCTGAACATTTTCGGACGCGAGTGCGAGTTCGCGGAGTTCGTCCTCGCTGATCTCCGGCGATACTTCCAGCCGATCGCGGACTTTGCCCTGGACCTGGACCACGGCCGTGACGGTGTCCTGCACCAGCAGGGCGTCGTCGTGCGTCGGCCAGCCGGCGTTGGCCACGGAGGCAGGGTGTCCCAGGGTGTTCCAGAGGTCCTCTGCCGTATACGGGGCGAAAAGACTCAGGATCACAGCGACGGCTTCAACAGCCTCACGCACGGCGGGATCGGCAGGGCCCGCTCCAGAATCGATGGTCTTACGCGTTGCGTTGACCAGCTCCATGAGGCGTGCCACGACGACATTGAACTTGTTGTTGTCCAACAGGTCCGCAGCATCGGCAATGGTCTTGTGCGTCACGGTGCGCAGGGCGCGGTCGCCGGTAGCCGGATCAACGCCGGGCTCGCTGCTGACGTCCTGGCCCAGGCGCCACGCACGGGCAAGGAACTTGGCCGAACCCGACGGCGAAACGTCTGCCCAGTCGACGTCGTCCTCTGGCGGGGAGGCGAAGACCATGGTCAGGCGTACGGCGTCCACACCGAACTTGTCCAGCTGCTCGCCAAGGTCCACTCCGTTGCCGAGGGACTTGCTCATGGCCTTGCCACCGTTGAGGACCTGGCCCTGGTTGAGTAGCGCGCTGAACGGCTCGCTTGCCTCAATCAGGCCGATGTCCTTGATCACCTTGGTAAAGAAACGGGCGTAGAGCAGGTGCAGGATCGCATGCTCGACGCCGCCCACGTATTGGCCAACGGGCATCCAGTTGTTGATCTTTTCGGGATCAAACGGACCTTCGGTGTAGTCCGGCGAAACAAAGCGCAGGAAGTACCACGACGAATCCACGAATGTGTCCATGGTGTCGGTATCGCGCTGGGCTGCACGGCCACAGTTGGGGCACTCGACGTTGACCCATTCGACGGCGGCAGCCAGCGGGGAGGTTCCCTTCGGCGCCAGCGCCTCACCCCGGAGGTTCTCGGGCAGCTTCACGGGAAGCTGGTCGTCCGGGACGGGCACTTCACCACATTCGGCACAGTGGATGATCGGAATGGGCGTACCCCAGAAACGCTGGCGGCTCAACAGCCAGTCGCGCAGGCGGAAGTTCACGAACTTTTCGCCGGTTCCCAGCTTCTCCAGGATTTCGATTGCAGCCGGGATGCCTTCGGACTTGGACAGTCCGTCCAAGTCGCCGGAGTTCTTCAGCGTTCCTTCGCCCGCAGTGGCCACACCGGTCTCGGCGGGGTCTTCATCGCCGGTATCCAGAACGGCGCGAACCGGCAGGCCGAAGGCCTTGGCGAAATCGAGGTCGCGCTGGTCGTGCGCGGGAACGGCCATGATGGCTCCGGTGCCGTAGTCGGCCAGAACGTAGTCGGCTGCCCACACAGGGAGCTTCTCACCGTTGAGCGGATTGATTGCGTAGCGTCCGGTAAACACACCCGTCTTCTCGCGCTCGGTGGACTGGCGCTCGATCTCGGAGAGGGCCTTGACCTTCTCCCGGTATGCCATGAGTTCGTCATGATGCTCGGAAGTGACCAGGTCAAGGGCCAGATGTGCGTCGGCCGCAACAACGAAGAAGGTGGCACCATACAGGGTGTCCGGTCGGGTGGTGAAGACGGTGACTTCGCGCTCGGCCCGATCCTGGGTAGCCTCGATGACAAAGCGGACATGGGCGCCCTCGGAGCGGCCAATCCAGTTCCGCTGCATGGCCAGCACGCGCTCGGGCCAGTGGCCCTGCAACTGGTCCATGTCCTCGAGCAGGCGGTCGGCGTAGTCGGTGATCTTGAAGTACCACTGGTTCAGGGACTTCTTGGTGACAGGGGTGCCACAGCGTTCGCAGGCACCGTTGACGACTTGCTCGTTTGCGAGGACGGTGAGGTCCTTGGGGCACCAGTTGACGGGCGAGTCCTTGCGGTACGCCAAGCCACGCTCGTAGAAGCGCTTGAACAGCCACTGGGTCCAACGGTAGTACTCGGGGTCGGATGTATGCAGACGCCGGGACCAGTCAGCCGAAATGGCGTAGCGCTTGAATGAAGCCGCCTGGGTGTCGATGTTGGCGTAGGTCCACTCGCTGGGGTGGGCATTGCGCTTGATGGCCGCGTTTTCGGCAGGAAGGCCAAAAGAGTCCCAGCCGATGGGATGCAGGACATCGAAGCCCTTCTGGCGCAGGTAGCGCGCGACGACATCGCCCATGGCAAAGGCCTCGGCATGGCCCATGTGAAGGTCACCGGAGGGGTAGGGAAACATGTCCAGCACGTATCGACGCTCCCGCGAGCCGTCGTCAAGCGGGGTGAACACCTTGAGGTCTTCCCACACCTGCGGCCACTTGGCTTCCATCGCGGCGAAGCTGTAGATGCCTTCTTCAGGCGCTCCAGCTGCGGCTGTCTGTGCTGCTCCGGTCTCTGTCTCCGGCTGAACGCTCACTGCTGCCCTCTTCTGTTCTTCGATGGCGGTTTTGCCTCCTGCTGCGCTCCAGGTAAGCCCCGGACACACAAAAGCCCCTCGACAATGGAGGGGCGGCCGCTCGGCTGTTGATTGCCGGGCGGCTAGCTAAGCAGAAGGATCGCACGCATAGATCTACAATAGCGCACGATCAAACTCTCCAGTCGCAATGAGCGGCTTACAGAGCTGATGGTTGAGTTGATGGCAGGCGCGCCTCGCCCGGGTGTGGTGGGCACCGCGAAGCGGGCGGGGCAGGCGCGGCTGCCATCAACGTCAGGTCAGACTACTTAACGTCCTCGTCGACCCAATCCATAGACTTTGTCACGGCCTTCTTCCAGAGCCGCAACTGGCGCTCCTGCTCTTCGACAGGCAGCTGCGGCTCCCAGCGCTTGTCCTCGCCCCAGTTGGCACTGAGCTCGCCCAGGTCCTTCCAGAATCCAACGGCCAGGCCAGCGGCGTATGCAGCGCCCAGGGCCGTGGTTTCAACCACCTTCGGGCGTACTACGGGTACGCCGAGGATGTCGGCCTGGAACTGCATGAGTGCCTCGTTGGCCACCATGCCGCCGTCGACCTTCAGTTCGGTGAGGGGAACGCCCGAGTCGGCGTTGACGGCGTCGAGTACCTCGCGGGTCTGGAACGCAGTTGCCTCGAGGGCAGCGCGGGCAATGTGGCCCTTGTTGGCGAAGCGGGTGAGGCCCACAATGGCGCCACGGGCGTCGGCCCGCCAGTACGGAGCGAACAGGCCGGAGAACGCGGGGACGATGTAGACGCCGCCGTTGTCCTGCACTGCGGCGGCGAGTTCTTCCACCTGGGGCGCGGAGCTGATCATGCCGAGGTTGTCACGGAGCCATTGGATCAGCGAGCCAGTGACGGCGATGGAGCCTTCCAGCGCGTAGTGCGGCTTGTCGTCGCCAAGCTTGTATCCGAGCGTCGTGAGCAGCCCGTTCTTGGAGTGGACAATCTCTTCACCGGTATTGAAGATCAGGAAGCATCCCGTGCCGTAGGTGTTCTTGGCTTCGCCGGGCTGGAACGCAGCCTGGCCGAATGTGGCGGCTTGCTGGTCGCCCAGGATGCCGGCCACGGGAACTTCCCGCAGCAGTTGGGACGTGTGGACGTGTCCGTAAACTTCGGAGGAAGACTTGATGGCGGGCATCATGGAGGCCGGGACGCCGAAGACATCAAGAATTTCCTGGTCCCATTGCAGGGTCTCAAGATCCATGAACATGGTGCGGGAAGCATTGGTCACGTCAGTGACGTGCACGCCGCCGTCGACTCCCCCGGTCAAGTTCCAGAGAACCCACGCGTCGGTGTTGCCGAACAGCAGGTCGCCGGCTTCAGCGCGTTCGCGGGCGCCGTCGACGTTGTCCAGGATCCATTTGATCTTGGTGCCGGAGAAGTAGGTAGCCAGTGGCAGGCCAACCTTCTGCTTGAAGCGTTCAGGTCCACCATCCTTGGCAAGCTCGTCCACAATCGACTGCGTGCGGGTGTCCTGCCAGACGATGGCGTTGTAAACAGCCTCACCGGTGTTCTTGTCCCAGACCACCGCGGTTTCGCGCTGGTTGGTAATGCCGACGGCGGCGATGTCGTGCCGTGTCAGGTTCGCCTTGGACAGGGCCGAGCCAATGACCTCGCGGGTGTTGTTCCAGATCTCCGCGGGGTTGTGCTCAACCCATCCTGCCTGGGGGAAAATCTGCTCGTGTTCCATCTGTCCCGTTGACACAATGTTGCCCGAGTGGTCAAAGACGATGGCGCGGGAGCTGGTGGTGCCCTGGTCGATGGCGATGACGTATTGGTTCATGGTGACGTCCTTGTCTCAGTGGTTTTGTATGTTGCGTGGATGAGTATGTAGTGGATTCAGGACTGCGGGTGCAGGATCAGCCAGCGGCTGCCGGCATGATGGCAGGCACCCAGATGGCCACGAGGCCAGCAAGAGTACCGCCAACAAGGGGGCCGACGACAGGGATCCAGGAGTAGGCCCAGTCGCTGGAACCCTTCCCCTTGATGGGGAGGATGGCGTGGGCGATGCGCGGGCCAAGGTCACGTGCCGGGTTGATGGCGTAACCCGTGGGGCCACCGATGGAGACGCCGATACCGACAACCAGCAGCGCTACCGCCAGCGGTCCGAGACCTGAGGGAGTACCGCCGAAGGTCAGGATGACGAAGACCAGGACGAACGTGCCAATGATTTCGGTGATGAGGTTCCACGGCGTTGAACGGATGGCCGGGCCGGTGGAGAACGTTCCCAGTTTGTTGGCTGCGAGCGGCTCTTCGTCGAAGTGCTGCTTGTAAGCGAGCCAGCAGACGACGGCGCCGAGGAAGGCGCCGAGCAATTCGCCGCCGTAGTACGTCAGGGTGGACGCGACATCCACTGGCACGCCGGGCGCATATTCTGCACTCCCCTTGACCAGCAGGCCAGTGGTGACAGCCGGGTTCAGGTGGGCACCGGACTTGGCGGCCACAAAAACGCCCGCGAAGACCGCAATGCCCCAGCCCCAGGTCACCATCAAGAATCCACCGTTGTTGCCCTTGGTGCCTTTGAGCGCAACGTTGGCCACGACGCCACAACCCAGCAGGGTCAGCATCATGGTTCCGAATACTTCGGAAAGGAAAACTATTCCAAGAGACATCTTTGACTCCTCATTTTTCTGTTGACAGCCTCGTCGCGGGTTGAAGAGGCCGTTGGGACGGTTCCGTTTTCCGCAACCGCCCCGGCGTGGTGAGCCCCAAGGGGCCCACCTACGCCGTTTCCCGTCCCAGTCGCACAGTGGGACGGTCAAACATTGTGTGCTGTGGGCCTCAGGCTACGAGACTGTGCACGTCTACCTTGTGGAACCGCCGCAGCACTTCCTGGGCGTGGCGAACTTCTGCCTCACAGGCGACGGCATCCCAACCCAGTGGTTCAGCCAGGGCCGCGGCGATTTCGTTCAACAACTCGCCAGTTACCAGCCCGCGGAACGCGAGGGACGTCCGTCGGATGAGGACATCCACCAGATGCCCGATCTGCTCGTGCTCGGCCATGAAGGCCAATTCGCGAACACTGAGTTCCCGGGTGGAACGAAGCGGCGCGTCGTGCCCGGCGTTCAGGTAATCGATGACGGCCTCTGCCCGTGTTCCATACCGCGTCAGGAGGCCGGCCACGCGGTCCGCGTCCAGTCCAGGCCCCATGTGCTTCTTGATCCACTCCTGCTCACCTTGCTCCGTGGCAGGGAAGCCAGCGCCGCCACCTATGGCGAGTTTCGCCGTCGAAACTTTCCGTTCCAGACCCAATTCGCGAAGGACGTCGTTGGTCATGTGTTCGGCAAGCGCCCGGAAGGTGGTCCATTTGCCACCTACCAAACTGAGTACGACGGCGGCCTTGCCGCCTGGCGTAACCATGGCACCCTCGCCGGTGCGGACGCTGCGCTCGATCCTGTAGTCCCTAGAGACAAATCCCGGTTGGGTTGCATCGTGGCGCGGCAGGGGACGGACTCCGGCGAAGCTGTACACGATCTGGCCACGGTTCACCTTGATGGTGGGGAAGACATGGCCAATCAGGTCGAAGAAGTAGTCGATTTCGGATTCGGTGCAGACAGCGTTTTCTGTCATGTCGGCGTCGACGTCCGTGGTGCCGACCAACACCCGGTCCCCCATGGGGTAAATAAGGACGATGCGGCCGTCTGTGTGTTCAAAGAAGATCTCCCGGCCATTGCAGGCGGCCAGCAATTCCGGGTGGTCCAGCACAATGTGCGAGCCCTTGGTGCCGCCCATGAACTGGCTGGCGGCTCCCATGGCCTGGTTGGTCAGGTCCACCCACGCGCCGGTGGTGTTGATGATGACGTCCGCCTGGAAATCGAACTCCTTGCCGCTCAATTCGTCGCGCAGGCGGACTCCGTCAGTACCCATGGAAACCAATGAGACGTAGTTGCTGGCGCGGGCCGTCCCGCCAGGCAGGCCACCGCCGCGCCCGGCCTTCTCGCCATCCTGAAGCACGTCCAGGGTGAGCCGCTCAGGGTTGTGGACGGACGCGTCAAAGTAAGTTGCCGCGTACTTGATTCCCGGGTGCAGCTTGGGTAGTTCCGCCAAAGCCTTGTCCTTGCCGAGGAACTGGTGCCGGGGGACGTTGCCGCCGTCACGGGAGAAGAAGTCGTACATGCTCAAGCCGAGCTTGATGAGGAAGGCGCCGCGCTCGTTCGGTTTGCCCTGCTTGTGCGTGAGGAAGCGAATGGGCGCGGAAAGGATGCCAGAGAAGGTGCTGAAGATGGGAATGGTGGTCTGCAGCGGCTTGACGTAGTGCGGGGCGATCCGCAGGAGGCGGTTGCGTTCTACCACTGATTCCTGGACGAGGCGGAACTCTCCGTTCTCCAGGTAACGGATGCCGCCATGGATCATGTGCGAGGACGCACCGCTTGCGCCTTGGCAGTAGTCACCACGCTCCACAAGCGCAACATCGATGCCCTGCAAGGCCAGGTCGCGGAAGGTTCCTACGCCGTTGATACCCCCGCCGATGATCAGCGCCTTCGCCGATGGCCGCTCCTGCAAGGCGGTTACAGACTCACGCCGATGCGCATCAGAGGAAGTACCGGAAATCCTGTTGTGTCCCAAAACTGCTCCCTTGGGCTTGGTTTGTGCGCGGCGTTACGTTCGCTGCACCTTTCACCACTAATCTGGCGAAGGTGGAAAATGGAGTCAAGCTATTTGCACAAACGTGCAGTAAGGAAATGAGATGGGACGCTCACGTCACTCGGATGCCCTCCGCGCCGCACAGATGTACTACTTGCAGGACCTGACCATGGACGCGATTGCGCGCGAACTGAGAACCTCACGCTCCACCGTTTCAAGGCTTTTGTCATCCGCCCGGGAAACAGGTTTGGTCCAGGTCCAGATCCGCAGCCCGTTTGATACCGCCCCCGAACTCGAGAGCCAGATTCGCGACAAATTCAAGGTGGACGTCCACGTAGTGCCTGTGCTTGAAACCTTGAACGAGGCCGAGACGCTGGACCGCGTGGCCATGCAGGCAGCGCGGACCATAGGACCTCTGGTGGATTCCAATGCCATCATCGGCATCGCCTGGGGTGCCACGCTCAGCGCTGTCAGCCGGCACCTGACCCGGAAAGTCACGCACGACACCATCGTTGTCCAACTCAACGGCGCGGGAAACATGCAAACAACCGGCATCACCTACGCGAGCGACATCATGCGGCGCTTTGGCAGCGCCTACGGAGCGCGGGTGGAACAGTTTCCCGTGCCTGCCTTTTTCGATCACGCGGCCACCAAGACGGCCATGTGGAATGAGCGCAGCGTTCAACGCATCCTGGATCTGCAGGCGCGCATGAGCATCGCCATTTTCGGTGTTGGATCCGTTGATTCGGACTATCCAAGCCATGTGTATGCGGGCGGTTACCTCGACGAACAAGACCTCAGCATGTTGGCTGCCGACGACGTGGTGGGCGACGTAGCCACTGTGTTCTTCCGTAGTGATGGATCATCTGACGGCATTACTCTGAACGAACGGTCAACCGGTCCAAGCCATGAACAGCTGCGGCAGGTTCGTCGCCGGATTTGCGTCGTGTCCGGCGCCTCCAAAATCAACGGCCTGCAGGGCGCCCTGGCAGCCGGACTTGCCACTGACCTCATCCTCGATGAAGCCTCGGCGCGCCGCTTGGTGAGTTTCAGTGACCAGTCCTGAGGCTTTCCGCCGGGGAATGGGTAGAGTCGTTCATATGAGATTCCCGGCCCGGCTGACCTTGAACAACGGCGTGATGATGGACCGCTTGGGATTCGGACTCTATAAGGTGCCGCCAAAAGAAGCTGAGGCTTTGGTGAGCACTGCCCTCGGCGAAGGCTATCGGCGGTTCGATACCGCCGCCATGTATCGCAACGAGGTAGGCGTAGGCCGCGCGATCGGTGGTGCAATCGGCGATGCCAACGAGGCAAACCTCGGCACGGGTGGTTCCGGAGAATCCGTGCATGCCCTGACCCGGGAAGACGTCTTTGTCACCACCAAGGTTTGGAATGACGACCACGGTTACGACTCCACGCTCCGCGCTTTCGATTCATCCATGGCCAACCTCGGACTGGACTACGTGGACCTTTACCTCATCCACTGGCCGTGTGCCGGACGAGGCCTCTTCGTGGAGACCTATAAGGCCATGGAAACCCTGTACAGGGAAGGCAAAGTCCGGGCCATCGGAGTTTCGAATTTCCAGCCCGGGCACTTGGAAGAACTCATGCAGAAAGCCGAAGTGGTCCCGGCTGTTAACCAGATAGAGCTGCATCCCTGGCTTCAGCAGGCCAGGCTGCGGACACTGCATGAACAACTCGGGATCCGAACCGAAGCTTGGAGCCCCCTTGGCCGTGGGCAGGTCCTTGCCGACCCCGCGATCGCGGATTTGGCTCACAAGTACGGCAGGGCACCGGCCCAAATAATCCTCCGGTGGCATCTCCAGCTTGGGAACCTCGTCATTCCGAAAGCCAGTTCCGCGGGGCGGATCAAGGAGAACTTTGCCGTTTTCGACTTCGAACTTGAGGCAGCAGACATGGACGGCATGGCGGCGCTTGAACGCCACCACCGCACGGGCTCGCACCCGGACAACGTGAATTAGGAACGGCCGAATGGAAAAAGTGGACACCGCGCATACCCCGGAAGACGCAGATGCCCCGATTGAATTCATCAGCAAGTCCCTACAGGGCCGCACTATCGCCTCTGATGTGGACGTCGATGGCAGCAACGTAGCGTATTGGACGTACGAACCCATCAAACCCACACAGGATGCCCGCACGATTTTGGTCATTCACGGTTTTCGGGGTGACCACCATGGATTACTCCGTGTAGCGGACCTGCTTCCGGACATGCGGATCATCATGCCGGACCTCCCGGCGTTTGGCAGTTCAGATCCTTTCCGTAACGACGAACACACGGTTGAGCGTTACGGCCGTTTCATCTCCGGCTTCATGGCCGCCCTGGGCCTGGGCCCCAAGACCGTGCTGCTGGGCCACTCCTTTGGTTCCATCGTCGCGAGCCATTTTGCGGCCCGAAATCCCGGCGCCATTTATCCATTGATCCTGGTCAACCCCATCGCTGCACCTGCTTTGGAGGGCCCCAAGGGGATCATGACCAAGCTCGCGGTGTTTTACTACCAGGTGTCCGCCAAGCTTCCAAGGCGCCTTGGACTTGCCCTCCTGCGCAACCGGGCCATTGTCCGGGTCATGAGCATCACCATGGCCAAGACCAAAGACAAAGACCTGCGCCGCTTCATCCATGGCCAGCATGATGCCTACTTCAGCGCGTTCGCGGACCGAAGGAGCCTGCTCGAATCCTTCAAGGCATCCGTGTCCGGTACCGTGGCAGACGTCGCCGGGGAGTTACGCCTCCCCGTACTGCTAATAGCCGGCGAAAAAGACGAGATCGCCACCCTGCCCAACCAGTACAAACTGATGGAGCGCCTTCCCGAGGCCACCCTGGAAGTGATTCCCGACGTCGGGCATTTGATCCATTACGAGACGCCGGCCCCGGCGGCCGCAGCTATCCGCACCTTCCTGGAGGAACACCCCGCGTGAAAATTGTCATCGACGCCCGCTTCACCAGGACGGACCACCACGATGGCATCAGCCGGTACGGTTCAAGCCTCATTGCAGCAACATCCAAAATTGCAGATGTCACCATGCTCATCCATGACAAACGCCAACTCGCGTTGCTTCCCGACGTGCCCTACGTGATGGTCAACAGCCCGCTGTCCCCACGCGAGCTGTTCGTTGCCCGCAAGGTCAACTCCTTGGGTGCGGACGTCGTGGTATGCCCCATGCAGACCATGGGAACCCTGGGGCGGAAGTATGGCCTGATCCTTACGCTGCACGACCTCATCTATTACGAACACCCCGCTCCCCCGGGGTTCCTTCCGGCTCCTGTACGGCTGCTCTGGAGGCTGTACCACAAGGCGTTCTGGCCGCAGCGCGTGCTGCTGAACCGGGCTGACGTGGTGGCTACCATCAGCAGGACCACAGAGGCTTTGATGGCCAAGTACACCTTGACCCGCCGCCCCGTGCGGATCGTTGGCAATGCGCCGCAGCCCGGCCAGACTCCCCGTGACCCTTCGGCCGGGGCGGATAAGACCCTGCTGTACATGGGTTCGTTCATGCCCTACAAGAACGTGGAAACCATGATTCGGGGAATGGCTGGCCTGCCGGATTACACCCTGCACTTGCTCAGCCGGATTACGCCCCAGCGTCGGGCGGAACTCGAGGCCATGGTCCCCCACGGGGCCAAGGTCCAGTTCCACAACGGTGTAACAGACGCCGAGTATGAAGAACTTTTGATCAGGGCGACTGCACTCGTCAGCTTGTCGCGGGCCGAGGGATATGGCTTGCCCCTGGTGGAGGCGATGTCACTGGGAACTCCTGTTATCGCCAGCGACATTCCGATTTTCCGGGAAGTGGGCGCCGATGCGGTCAGCTATGTTGACCCCGAGTCGCCCTCGGAGTTTGCTGCGGCCGTCACGGCGCTGGGCGATGACAGCTTGTGGCAAAAACGTTCCCGCAGGTCCGTGGAACGTGCCGGAGACTTCAACTGGGATGAATCCGCCCGGCAGTTGCTGGCTGCGGCAGAAGAGGTCGTGGCACTTCGTAAGCGCTAGCGTGCCCGCCCAACCGGTAGTTGATGGCTACAAGACGTCCACGCCGTCGAGCCGCAGTTGCACCGGGCCGGCTGTCCGTTTCGCTGCGTTCGCTGCCTTGACAGCACGCATGGCGCGGGTAGCGTCTGCGGCGTCTGCGTAGGGAATGAAGTACAGAGTGCGGACGTCTGCTTCGGCCTCACTTCCAGCGCCCTGGGCACCACTGGAGAACAGCTGAAGTGGCGCCGGACCGGCGCTGCGCAGCTTCGTAGCGGACTTCAGCTTGACGCTTGCCTCGAAGGTATCGGAAAAACGCCCGACGTCGGCCCTTGGCCCGGTCACTGAAGCTACCCGCACTGCCGGCGGAAGCTGGAGTTCCTTCCGAAGTGCCAGTTCACGCGACGCGTAGCCCGGTGCATCCCAGCGCAGCAGGGCTCCGGTGGCGCTTGTGTCGTCTGCGGTGATGACTACCAGCCCACCCTGTTTGGAGGGTTTCACCAGCGACGCCGCGTTGAACCACCGCCGAACGGTGTCCTCGCCGGCGCGCAGGTTTTCCCGGCGGAGCAAGGAATTGCCATCCAGAAGCAGCGCTGCCGCGTACCCCTGGGGAGCCACGGGTTCGGCGCCAACTGTGGCAATGACCAATGCCGGAGCGTCAGGCACCGTTGCCTTGATGTTCTCCCCCGACGATGTGATAACCGTTTGTCCAGGAAAAGCCCGCCCGAGTTCCTCCGCTGTTCGCACGGCTCCTGCCGCAACCCGGCGCAGGCGTGTGCCGTTGCAATGGTTGCAGCGCCACTGCGGTGCCGGCGTGGAACACCAACGGCAAAGCGGCAGGGCGGAACTGCTGGAGATTGCAAGCGGTCCTTGGCAGTTGTTGCAGCGGGCCAGCTCCCGGCACGTCTCGCAAGCCAGAGAGGGCGCGTAGCCGGCACGTGCAACCTGCACCAGCACAGGGCCATGTTCCAAGCCTTCCTTGGCAGCACGCCATGCCGCTCCCGGCAAACGTGCAATCCGGGCCAGGGGATCCCGTTCCTGTTCAAAGCTGTCAGCTGTGTTCAGGACCCGCGGAACAGTGGAGCGAATGACCGTTCGGGGCGCCTCGATCGGCACAGCCCATTGCATTTCAACCAGGCGCTGGAGTTCAGTGCTGCGGCTGTGCGATGCCATCAGGCAGGCTGCATTCTCCTGCTCGGCCCGTAGGAGCAGTACTTCCCGCGTGTGCGCGTAGGGAGCCCGTTGGTCGATGTGGAGGTCATCGCCGTCGTCCCAACAAACCACGAGTCCCAGCTCCCGCACCGGCGCATAGGCAGCAGACCTCGTGCCGATGGCTACACGCGCTTCGCCACTGAGGATTCGCAGGAAGCTTCGGTAGCGCGGAGTTTGACCATCGTCAGCCGTGAGCCGCGCGACGTCACCCGCCGGCAGGACCTTGGCGAGGGCCACCTCCAGCTGTTCAAGATCCCTGTAATCCGGAACGACCACCACTGCACCGCGGCCGGATGCCCGGACTGCCCCAACAGCCGCGGCAACCAACGAAGGCCAACCCCCAGGGCCGAATCCCTGCAGCGCCGTGAGGACAGCCTTGGGCGATCCGCCACCGGTGAGGTGATGGAGGTACGAGGCTCCGTTGGAGTAGGAACCCCAGGCATGGGCGTCCGGCACAGTTGACGGAAGCTCCGATTCTGGTGCTGCGCCCCCGGAGAGTAGCTCCTTCTCCACTTTGGCAACGCGAGGGGGAACAGCAGTACGTAGGACATCGCTCAAGGTTCCGGCGTAGCGCGCAGCTACCGTTCCAGCCAGCTCAGCGATTTGGGGCGTCAGGACCGGAAGCGTGGAGATTACTTTGTGAAGTGGGGTCAGCGGATGGCCGGCATCCGAAGTATCGACGCGTTCCAGCACGAAGCCATTAAGCTCCTGGCCGTTGAACTTCACTTTCACGCGGACTCCGGGAACGGCGGAATTACCGAGTTCAGCGGGCACGCTGTAATCGAAGGGCCGGTCCAGGTGTGGCAGGGAGGATTCCAGCACCACACGGGCAACGGGATTCACCGAAGCCAACGGGGGTCCACTGACGGGAGGCTTGTCAGGGAAACCTTGAAGCAAAGAGGGTTGAAGCAGCGACGGCTGGGCTTCGTGTCCGGCCATGCTCGTCACCTCCAACTCAATTGTGCGGACTTTCCACGCAGGAACGACTTCCCGCGCAGGAACGAAGGATGCCCGCAGCGGGATCGACCCACTGCGGGCATCTCTCTGGCTCCAGCCAATCATGGGCCACCGACAAAGTTGCAAACACCGGCTGGCACAAGCAGATGAGCTGGAGATCAGGCGTTGAAGAATTCCTTCAGGTCCGCCGCACGGTCCAGGCGCTCCCACGTGAAGTCGGGCTCGTCGCGGCCAAAATGGCCGTGAGCCGCCGTCTTGGTGTAAATGGGACGCTTGAGGTCCAAGGCGTCGATGATGGCCCGGGGGCGGAGATCGAAGAGCTCGTTGATCGCCTCACTGATACGGGCAGGGTCAACAGTTTCCGTGCCGAAGGTCTCTACGTACGTTCCGACCGGACGGGCTTGGCCAATCGCGTAGGCAATCTGGATCTCCGCACGTTTGGCCAGACCTGCAGCTACCACGTTCTTGGCAACCCAGCGCATGGCGTAAGCAGCTGAACGATCCACTTTGGACGGGTCCTTGCCGGAGAACGCGCCTCCACCGTGCCGGGAGAACCCGCCATAGGTATCAACAATGATCTTCCGACCTGTCAGGCCTGCATCGCCAACCGGGCCACCGATCACGAAGGCACCCGCAGGGTTCAGGATGTTGGCTACATGGGAGATGTCAAGGTTGGACGCCGCCAGAACGGGATCGATGACGTGGCTCGCGAGGTCGGCGCGCAGTTGCTCCAGGCTCGCGTCTTCGGCGTGTTGGCTGGAAATCACCACCGTTTCAACCGAAACCGGGCGATCGCCGTCATACCCAACGGTGACCTGCGTCTTGCCATCCGGACGGAGGTACGCAAGTTCGCCGCTCTTGCGGACCTCGGTAAGGCGCTCGGACAAACGGTGGGCAAGCCAGATGGGCGTCGGCATGTAGGACGCAGTTTCGTCGCTGGCATAACCGAACATAATGCCCTGATCGCCCGCGCCCTGGAGGTCGTAGTCGTCCTCCTGACGGCCTTCACGCGCCTCAAGCGAGTTGAAGACCCCACCGGCGATGTCATTGGACTGCTGCCCGATCGACACTGAGACGCCGCAGCGGGCACCATCGAAACCATTGGCAGAGGAGTCGTAGCCGATGCCGAGAATGGTTTCGCGGACAATCTGCGGTATCTCGACGTAAGCGTCAGTGGTTACTTCACCGGCCACGTGGACCAGGCCGGTGGTGGCCATGGTCTCGACAGCTACCCGGGATTCAGGGTCAGCAGCCAGCAGCCCATCCAAGATGGCGTCACTGATTTGGTCGCAGATCTTGTCTGGATGCCCTTCAGTGACCGACTCGGACGTAAAGAGCCGGAGCTTGGACGGGGTGCCATGATGTTCATGGTGCAGCGGTAAAGTCACTCGACCACCTTACTGTGTTGCGGGGCGGCGGCATCTGCCGTGTGTCCCTATGCTAAGAATTTCGGGCGGAGGCTACCGCCGGGGGATGTTACCGGCCCGGAAAAACCCTGGCCAATTCGGAGCCCACCCGATCCACGACTGCCGCGGCGACGTCAGCCTTGGATCCGGAAGCGGACTCGGGGTCGGCGCCATGGCCGGAAAGGATCACTACGGAGTTGTCATCCTGGCCGAAGACGCGCCCAACCCCGACGTGGTTAACCACCAGGAGGTCACAGCCCTTGCGTTTGAGCTTCGCCGTGGCGTGTTCCAGAACGTCACCTTGGGCATCGCCGGTCTCGGCGGCAAAGCCCACGATCAGCTGCTGGCCACCCTCGGCGTTGCGCCGTTCGACGAGCTCATGCAGGATGTCCGGGTTCCGAACCAGGCGTACCAAGGGTGCGTCCTCGCCGTCGACCTTCTTGATCTTGGTATCCGAAACCTCCGCGGGACGGAAATCCGCCACAGCGGCAGCCATGATGACGACGTCGGAATCCACCGCAGCTTTCAGCGCTGCCTCACGCAGTTCCAGGGCGGACTCAACGCGGACAAGCTCGACGCCGGCGGGCGGCTCGACGTCCATATGCGCGGCAAGGAAACGAACGGTTGCACCGGCAGCCAACGCAGCCGCTGCCAGGGCCGCACCCTGTTTGCCTGACGAGCGGTTACCCAGGAAACGCACCGGGTCCAACGCTTCCCTGGTCCCACCAGCCGAAATCGTCACCGTTCGGCCAGCGAGGGAAGCATGTGTTGCCGGCACAGCCTGGGGCGAATCCGCCTCGGTAGCGGCCTCGGCCAATGCCATGGCTGCCGTAAAAATTGCCTCCGGTTCGGGCAAGCGGCCCGGACCGGAATCGGCACCGGTCAGGCGGCCGCTGGCTGGCTCAAGGACTGTGACGCCTCGGCTCCGCAAGGTTTCCACGTTGGCCTGGGTTGCTGCATGCTGCCACATTTCAGTGTGCATCGCCGGAGCGAACAGCACCGGCCCGTGCGCCATAAGGAGCGTATTCGTGAGGAGGTCGCCGGCCTGGCCGGTTGCCGCCTTTGCGAGGAGATCTGCCGTAGCCGGCGCTACGACGATCAAGTCAGCCTCGTGGCCCAGACGCACATGGTTGACCTTCTCAACGTCGTCAAAGACGCTGTTGCTGACCGGATTCCCGGAGAGCGCCTCCCACGTGGCAACACCGACGAAACGGGTGGCTGCTTCGGTTGGGATCACCGTCACCTGGTGTCCGGCTTCAGTAAAAAGCCGGAGGAGCGATGCAACCTTGTAGGCTGCGATCCCTCCCCCGACTCCGAGGACTATGCGCACGTGACCTCCGTCAACAGGCAGTCTGTTTTATTCTGCGGGCTCGATCGGCGTGGAAACCAGGAGGCCTTCGTTGATCTCGCGGAGGGCGATCGACAATGACTTCTCGTTCAGCTTGGTGTCTACCAAGGGACCGACGTACTCGAAGAGGCCCTCGTGCAGCTGGGCGTAGTAGGCGTTGATCTGGCGGGCACGCTTGGCGCCGAAGATCACCAGGCCGTACTTGGAATCGGCAGCCTCAAGCAGCGAATCGATCGGCGGGTTGATGATGCCTTCAAGGTTCGTGGACACGAATTCTCCAAATTCTAGCGGGCCGACAAGTGCAAGCGCTTAGCGCTCGTGCGGGGTTAGCCCCATGAGTGAAACAAGCTCGTCCGCTGCCCGGCGAACGTCGTCATTAATGACGGTGTGGTCAAACTCCGGTTCAGCAGCAAGTTCCAGTTTAGCGGTTTCCAGCCTGCGCTGCTGTTCCTCGGCAGATTCAGTGCCGCGACCAACAAGCCGCCGCACCATTTCTTCCCAACTGGGCGGTGCCAGGAAGACGAACTTGGCATCCGGCACAGCAGCCTTTACCTGCCGTGCACCTTGGAGGTCAATCTCGAGCAGTACCGATTTCCCCTCCGCAATCGCAGCATTCACGGTGCTCCGGAGCGTGCCGTAGCGGTTGTGGCCGTGGACCACGGCCCACTCCAGGAGTTCGCCATCGGCTACCAGCGAGTCAAACTCGTCGGCGGACTTGAAGAAGTAGTGAACCCCGTCCTTCTCCCCTGGACGCGCCGCACGGGTGGTGGCGGAGACGGAAAGCCAAACTTCTGGATAGTTGTCCCTGATGTAGGTGGATACGGTTCCCTTGCCAACAGCAGTTGGGCCTGCGAGGACAGTCAGTCCAGGTTTCTTGCTCACGGATTCCTTCGGGGAGATGCGTCAAACGCTTTGCTGGGTATCCATAAAATCTACCAGCGCCCGGGCCTGGTGAATGCCCAAGCCCCTGATGCGCCGGGATCCGGCGATACCTATCTCCGCCATGATCCCGGCCGCACGTACAGGTCCTATGCCCGGGAGTGCCTCCAGGAGCTCCACTACCCGCATCCGCGCAATGGCTTCATCCGTAGTGCCTGAAGAGATCAGCTCAGCAATGCTCACTTCACCGCGTTTGAGCCGTTCTTTGGCTGCGGCCCGCACAGCGCGCGCCTTTGCAGCCTTATCCAAAGCATCGGAACGCTCCTGCGGTGTCAGCTCTTTCAGACCCACGGCCAAACCCCTGTCAGATCGGATTTGTGATTCACGTCACGCGAAACTGATCCTGAACCTACCGGCAGGCGGCGGGTTGCGCAATGAGGCGCCAGCGAATCATTCCGCCCGCAGGCTGTCCAGCGTTTCCTGGGTAGCCGCCCGCAACGCAGCACTCGTTGGACCGGCGGCAAGGATGCCCCGGCTCGACGTAGCCAGCACTGTTGGATAGGCTGCGCCGAAGGTCGAGCGGAGATCCGCCGGCGTAGCACCCTGCGCCCCCAAGCCGGGCGCCAGGATAGCTCCGCGGACCGGGCCGAGGTCGATGTCCAGATCCTTGAGTGCAGAACCTATGGTGGCGCCCACAACAAGTCCCACTGAACCCAGGACACCCGAGTACCGCTGGTTCTCGGATGCGGCCGCATTAACGATCCCCCGAGCGACGGAATTGCTTCCGCCAACGTGCTGGACAGACTTTCCCTCCGGATTGGATGTCAATGCGAGCACAAAGACTCCCCTGCCATTTTGCGCAGCAAGGTCCAACGCCGGACGCAAGGACTCGAAGCCGAGGTAGGGACTCAAGGTCACCGAGTCCGCGGCCAAGGCCGAACCGTCACGCAGCCACGCATCTGCATAGGCAGCCATGGTGGAACCGATATCACCGCGCTTGGCATCGGCGATGCTCAGCACATCCGCATCAGCGGCTGCGGCCAACGTCCGCTCCAGGACAGCCATGCCCGCAGAGCCGTGACGCTCATAAAGCGCCACCTGCGGCTTCACTGCGGCAGCGAGGGAAGCCACGGCTTCCACAACGCTGAGCGAAAAGCGCTCCAGCCCGGCGACGTCGTCGTTCAGTCCCCAGTCAGCCAGCAGCTGGGGATGGGGATCGATTCCAACACACAGCGGACCACGGGTGGCCATTGCGCTAGCCAGCCGGGAGCCAAATGACTCCCGGACCGGCTGCTGTCCATCCTGGGCCTCGTGCGCACCAACGATGTCAGGCATTGACGGCGGCCTGGGATTCGCTGAGGTTGGCTGCGTGCTCCTGAAGGCTGGTGACTGACCATTCGTAGGTGCGCAGTGCCTCAATTGCCTGCACGGCTGCGTTGAATTCAGCCACGGTGGTGATGCAGGGAATGCCGATTGATGTGGCCGCTGCCCGGAGCTCGTAGCCGTCACTGCGGGCTTCCCCGCCGGACGGGGTGTTGAAGACCATGTCGATCTCGCCGGCAATGACGAGGTCGGCAATGGTGCCTTCGCCTTCAGCGCTGCTGCCCTCGGCCACCTTACGGACCGGAGTCGCCTGGATGCCGTTACGGCGCAGGACGTCAGCCGTGCCACCCGTGGAGACGATCTCGAAGCCGAGGTCCGAGAGGCGCTTGACGCCCATGATCACCGAGCGCTTGTCGCGGTTGGCCACGGAAACGAAGATCTTGCCTTCGGTGGGCAGCGCGTTGTTTGCGGCGGCCTGGCTCTTGGCGAATGCGGTATCGAAGTGCTTGTCGATGCCCATCACTTCGCCTGTGGACCGCATTTCCGGGCCGAGCAGGGAGTCGACAACCTTGCCCTCCGGCGTACGGAAGCGGCTGAACGGCAGGACGGCTTCCTTGACGGCGACCGGCGCGTCCAGGGGCAACGTGGAACCGTCACCGGTTTCCGGCAGCATCTTGTAGGCACTGCGCAGTTGGTTGATGGTGACGCCGGTACCAATGAGAGCGGCAGCCTTGGCCATCTGCACCCCGGTTGCCTTGGAAACGAAGGGCACTGTCCGCGAAGCGCGCGGGTTGGCTTCAAGGACGTAGAGGACGTCCGAGGCCAGCGCGAACTGGATGTTGATGAGGCCACGGACGCCCACGCCCTCGGCGATGGCCCGCGTAGCCGTCCGAACGCGCTCGATCACGTTGCTGCCGAGTGTGATCGGAGGAAGGACACAGGCGGAGTCTCCGGAGTGGATACCCGCCTCTTCGATGTGCTCCATGATGCCGCCGAGGTACATGTCGGTGCCGTCGAACAGGGCGTCGACATCGATTTCGACCGCGTCTTCGAGGAAGCGGTCGATCAGCACGGGGTGATCCGGCGTGATTTCCGTGGCGTTGGCGATGTAGCGGGAAAGGTTGGCTTCGTCGTAGACGATTTCCATGCCGCGGCCGCCCAGGACATAGGACGGACGGACAAGCACGGGATAACCGATCTCGTCAGCGATCTTCTTGGCATCCTCGAAGGAAACTGCGGTGCCGTTCTTCGGGGAGGTCAGGCCGGCCTCGTCCAGGACCCGGGCGAAGGCGCCACGGTGCTCTGCGAGATCAATGGCCTCAGGCGACGTGCCCAGGATCGGCACGCCGGCGTCGGCAAGCTGCTGTGCGAGCTTCAGGGGCGTCTGGCCGCCGAGCTGGACGAAGACGCCCATGACGCCACCCGTGCGCTCTTCAGCCGCGATGACCTCGAGGACGTCCTCGAGGGTCAAGGGCTCGAAGTAGAGGCGCGTTGAGACGTCGTAGTCGGTGGAGACTGTCTCGGGGTTGCAGTTGACCATGACGGTCTCGTAGCCGGCCTTGCGCAGCGCCATGGAGGCGTGGACGCACGAGTAGTCGAACTCGATGCCCTGGCCAATGCGGTTGGGGCCGGAACCGAGAATGATGACAGAGGGCTTGGCGTGCAGGCCTACCTCATCTTCCTCGTCATACGCCGAGTAGTGGTACGGCGTGTAGGCAGCGAACTCTGCAGCACAGGTATCCACAGTCTTGTAGACCGGACGGATTCCCAAGGCCTGACGGACCCCGCGGACCACTGCCTCATTGTTGTGCGTCAGGGCACCGATCTGTTCGTCGGAGAAGCCGTGGCGCTTGGCGTTGCGCAGCATTTCCTCGGTGAGGACGCCGGCCTTGCGGATCTCCTGCGCGGTCTCGTTAAGGAGCTGCAGCTGGTCCAGGAACCAAGGATCAATCTTGGTGGCTTCGAAGAGGTCTTCCACCGTGGCGCCACCCAGGAGCGCGCGCTGCACCTGGTGCAGGCGGTCCGTCGTAGGACGCTTGGCCTTCTCGATGAGCTCGGCAACCTCGTACTCCGGCACGGAGCTGAAGTCCAGCTGCGAGCCCTTCTGCTCCAACGAGCGAAGAGCCTTCTGCAGGGCCTCGGTGAAGTTGCGTCCCATGGCCATGGCTTCGCCAACAGACTTCATGGTGGTGGTCAGCGTGTTGTCGGCCGCCGGGAACTTCTCGAAGGCGAAACGTGGAACCTTGACCACTACGTAGTCCAACGTGGGCTCGAACGACGCGGGCGTCTTCTGGGTGATGTCGTTCGGGATCTCGTCCAGGGTGTAACCAAGGGAGAGCTTGGTGGCGATCTTGGCGATGGCGAAGCCGGTTGCCTTGGAAGCCAGCGCGGAGGAACGCGATACGCGCGGGTTCATCTCGATTACCACTACGCGGCCCGTGGCGGGGTCAATGGCGAACTGGATGTTGCAGCCACCGGTGTCCACGCCGACTTCACGGATAACGGCGATGGAGACGTCCCGAAGCTTTTGGTACTCGCGGTCCGTGAGGGTCAGCGCCGGAGCAACCGTGATGGAGTCACCGGTGTGGACGCCTACGGGATCGAAGTTCTCGATGGAGCAAACAACAACGACGTTGTCGTTCTTGTCGCGCATCATCTCAAGCTCGTATTCCTTCCAGCCGAGAATGCTCTCTTCGAGCAGGACCTCGGAGGTGGGGCTGTACTGGAGGCCCTGGCCGACGATGCGGCGGAGGTCATCCTCGTTGTAAGCCAAGCCCGAGCCCAAGCCACCCATGGTGAAGGACGGCCGGACCACCATGGGGTAGCCGAGGTCCTCAGCAGCAGCGAAGGCCTCTTCCATGGTGTGGATGATGTGGCTGCGGGCCGACTCGGCGCCACAGCGCTCAACGACGCCCTTGAACTTCTCGCGGTCTTCCCCAAGCTCAATGGCAGCAATGTTCGCGCCAATGAGTTCCACGTTGTACTTCTCCAGCACACCGTTCTTGTCCAATGCGATGGCAGTGTTCAGGGCCGTCTGGCCACCCAGGGTGGGCAGGATGGCGTCCGGACGCTCCTTGGCGATGATCTTCTCAACGACCTCGGGCGTGATGGGCTCAACGTAGGTTGCATCGGCGAACTCGGGGTCCGTCATGATCGTGGCGGGGTTGGAGTTCACGAGGATGACCCGGAGGCCTTCCTCCTTGAGGACGCGGAGAGCCTGGGTGCCGGAGTAGTCGAACTCGGCTGCCTGGCCGATAACGATGGGGCCGGAACCGATGACAAGGACGCTCTTGAGATCTGTACGCTTGGGCATTACTTCTTGTCCTCAGTCTTGGAGTCGGTGGAGTTGGCGGCGCCGGAGGTGGCCGATTTGGTTTCGGCCATGAGGTCGATAAAGCGGTCGAAGAGGTATGCAGCATCGTGCGGGCCAGCCGCGGCCTCGGGGTGGTACTGGACCGAGAACGCCGGGATGTCCAGGCACGCAAGGCCTTCAACGACGTCGTCATTCAAGGAGACATGGCTGACTTCGACGCGGCCATAACGCTCCTCGGGGGCGATAGTGGCACCGTTCAGCGGGGCGTCGACGGCGAAGCCGTGGTTCTGCGAGGTAATTTCGACCTTGCCCGTGCGGCGGTCCATCACCGGCTGGTTGATGCCGCGGTGGCCGTACCGCAGCTTGTAGGTGCCGAAGCCGAGGGCGCGGCCCAGGATCTGGTTTCCGAAGCAAATGCCGAAGTACGGCAGTTTCTCGTCCAGCACCGAACGCAGGAGTGAAACCTGGTGGTCTGCGGTAGCGGGGTCACCCGGACCGTTGGACATGAAGAAGCCGTCCGGGTTGACCGCGTTGACCTCCTCCAGGGTGGACGTCGCCGGAAGGACATGCACCCGCACGCCGCGTTCGGCGAAGCGGACCGGGGTCATGGCCTTGATGCCGAGGTCGACGGCGGCAATGGAGAACCTGGGCTCGCCTTCCCAGCCGTGGTCCTTGGGTTCCACGACGTAAGCCTCGTCGATGGAAACCTCTTCAGCCAGCGCTGCGCCTTCCATGGGAGCGCTTGCCAGCACTGCGTCCAGGAGCTCCTTGTCCGATGCCTGTGCGGCCTCACCCGAGAAGATGCCTGCGCGCATGGTCTTGTGCTCGCGGAGGTGGCGGGTGATGGCACGGGTATCGACGCCCTGGATGCCCACGATGCCTTGATCGACGAGTTCGTCATCGAGGCTGCGTTCCGAGCGCCAGTTGGAGGGGCGGCGGGCGGCATCGCGCACAATGTAGCCGGCCACCCAGATGCGGCGGGACTCAGCGTCCTCGCTGTTGACGCCCGTGTTGCCGATGTGGGGTGCGGTCTGCACCACGAGCTGGCGGGCGTAGGAAGGATCGGTGATGGTCTCCTGGTAGCCGGTCATTCCGGTGGCGAAGACGGCCTCACCGAGGGCCGTTCCCTGGGCGCCGTAGCTACGGCCGCGGAACATGCGGCCGTCTTCAAGCACCAGTACTGCTGCTGAGGGGGTGGGTGTGGTGGCTGCTTTACTGTCCGTCACTTTATTACTTTCCACTATCGGCATCTGCCTGAGGGGCTGCGGAGATCAATTCTTGGATGGCTTCGAGGAGGAGCTCTTTGTCGGCTGCATGCCTGGTCCGGAACCCGGTATCCAGTTCCTTGCCGCCCAGCTTCCAACTGATGACCAGGAGTCCGTCTTTTTCCACGAACTTCCCGGCCATGCCGGCTGCTTGGCGGCTGTCAGCCACCGCGGAGCGCGGAATGAATACCGGGGCGGCGCCTGAGCGGTCGAACAAGATGCCTTCAGCGTGGACGCTCAGTTCCGCGTTGGTGCGGATTCCAAGGCCCTGCACTGCGATGCGGTCCAGCCAGTCCCCTGCCGTGGTAGTGGCAACGTACTGGCCCTCCGCTACGACCGTGGCCGGTGTCAGCCGCTGTGGCACCTCCGGGAGGCGTTCGACGTCGGCTTGTCGCCTGAGCCGGTTCCGCCACCCGAGCCAGATCATCATCAGGACGACGATGATCAACGGCACCGTGATGAGCACGGTGAGTGTCTGGTTGTTCATCAGCTACCGCTGACTGCCCCGGCGGCATCCGGGGTTGGGTAGTTTCCGGCGTACCTGTACGGAGTGTTGAGCTTGCCGTTGAGAACGGTGGGGTGGCCCTTGAAGAAGGTTGCGACCACGGATCCGGGCAGCTCTTTGCCCTTGAACGGTGAATTGCGGCCCATGGTGGCCATCTTATGGGGGTCAACTGTCCAGCGGGCAGCCGGGTCAACCAGGATGACGTTGGCGGGCTCGCCTTCCTCCAACGGCCGGCCCTGGTCCGCTACGCGGCCGATAACTGCCGGGGTGAAGGAGGTGACCCGGGCGAAGTCTGCCCACGTCATGAGTCCGGTTTCGATCATGGTCTCCTGAACCACGGACAGTGCCGTTTCCAGGCCGGTCATGCCCATGGCCGCCTGCGCCCACTCGCATTCCTTGTGCTCGCTGGGGTGCGGGGCGTGGTCCGTGCCGACAACATCGATCGTGCCGTCGGCGAGGCCTTCGCGGAGCGCTTGGACGTCGGCATCCGTACGCAGCGGCGGGTTGACCTTGTACACGGGATCGTAGCTGCGGACCAGTTCGTCAGTGAGGAGCAGGTGGTGGGGCGTGACCTCGGCCGTGACGTTGATCCCCCGGGCTTTGGCCCAGCGGACGATTTCAACCGATCCAGCGGTGGAGACGTGGCAAACGTGGAGGCGGGAACCCACATGCTGCGTGAGCAGGACGTCGCGGGCGATGATGCTTTCCTCTGCCACGGCTGGCCAACCAGCAAGTCCCAGCACCGCCGAGACGGTGCCTTCGTTCATCTGTGCCCCGGCGGTAAGGCGGGGTTCCTGCGCGTGCTGGGCAACCACGCCGTCGAACGCTTTGACGTACTCCAGCGCGCGGCGCATCAGCACGGGGTCGTGCACGCAGATGCCGTCGTCGGAGAACATCCGCACCTGGGCGCGGGAATCCGCCATCGCACCCAGTTCGGCAAGTTGTTCACCGGCCAGGCCCACCGTGACGGCGCCAACGGGGCGCACGTCCACCCAGCCCGATGCGCGGCCGAGGCTGTGGACCTGTTCGACGACGCCTGCCGTGTCTGCAACGGGGTTGCTGTTGGCCATGGCGTGGACGGCCGTGAAGCCACCAAGGGCCGCGGCACGAGTGCCGGTTTCGACCGTTTCAGCATCTTCGCGGCCGGGCTCGCGCAAGTGCGTGTGCACGTCAACCATGCCGGGGAGGGCAACCAGGCCCGTGCCGTCGATCACCGTGGCGTCGTCGTCGTGGAGGTCCTTGCCCCGTGCGGCGATGATGCCGTCGCGGATCAGCAGGTCTTCGGCTTCGCCGCCGAGAATGGCGGCCCCGCGGATTAGGTACGTGTTCTCGGCCATCAGTTGCTCTCCTTGGTGGGCTGGCTTACAGCGTGGGTGGTCGCTGCCGTTGCGGCAGTTGCTTCGCGGGAATCCCCGGAGAGCAGCAGGTAAAGGGCCGCCATGCGCACTGAAACACCGTTCCGTACCTGTGCAAGCACTGTTGAGCGGGGCGAATCGGCGGCGGCTGAGGAAATTTCCAGGCCACGGTTCATGGGGCCGGGGTGCATGATGATGGTGTCTTTCATGCCAAGGTCATCCAGCGCCCGAAGCCGGGCGTCGTCGAAGCCCCATCGCCGTGAGTACTCTCGGGTAGACGGGAAGAACGAGGCATGCATGCGCTCACCCTGGACGCGCAGCATCATCATGGCGTCGACGCCCGCTTCCAGCGTTTCGTCCAGGTTGTAGCTGACCTTGCAGGGCCAGTGCTCGACGCCGATCGGCAGCAGTGTGGGTGGCGCCACCAACGTGACCTCGGCACCCAGCGTGCGCAACAACCAAACGTTGGACCGGGCCACGCGGGAATGCAGGACATCTCCGACGATCGCCACACGCATGCCTCGAAGGTCCGCTCCGCTGGATTTCGTCCCGTTCAGCTGGGACCAGTGGCGACGCATAGTGAACGCATCCAACAGCGCCTGCGTGGGGTGTTCGTGGGTACCATCGCCTGCGTTGATCACTGCGGCGTCGATCCAGTCCGTGGCGGCAAGCCGGTGCGGAGCACCGGAAGCCCAATGACGGATGACCACCGCATCCGCGCCCATGGCGGCCAGCGTCTGCGCTGTGTCTTTGAGGGACTCGCCCTTGGAAACCGAGGAGCCTTTGGCGGCGAAGTTGATGACATCGGCTGAAAGCCGCTTTGCTGCAGCTTCGAAGGAGATCCGGGTACGGGTGGAGTCCTCAAAGAAGAGGTTCACTACTGTGCGGCCGCGGAGGGCAGGGAGCTTCTTGACCTCGCGGTCGCCCACCGCCGACATTTCTTCGGCGGTGTCCAGTACGCGGATGGCGTCGAAGGCGCTGAGGTTCTCAGTGGAGAGGAGGTGCTTCACTTTCCGGCCTCGATTACTACTTCGTTGACCGGGACGCCGTCCACGGCGTCGATTTCCTCAAGGTGGACGCGGACCTTTTCCGCGGAGGAAGTGGGCAGGTTCTTGCCTACGTGGTCCGCCCGGATGGGAAGCTCGCGGTGGCCCCTGTCCACCAGGACGGCGAGGCGGACAATCCTGGGACGGCCAAGGTCCACCAAGGCATCAAGCGCTGCCCTGATGGTGCGGCCCGAATACAGGACGTCATCAATGAGGACAACAACCTTGTTGTCGATACCGGACAGTGGCAGGCGTGTGTGGTGGGGCGGCCTGGTGGGCTGGTGCGAAAGGTCGTCACGGAACATGGTGACGTCGAGTTGCCCGACGATCGTTTCCGCGTTGACGCTGGGGTCAGCCGCAGCGATCTTGTTGGCGAGCCGCACGGCCAAGGGATAACCGCGGCTGGGAATGCCCAGAAGAACCAGATCCTGCGAACCTTTGTTGGCTTCGAGGATCTCATGGGCGATACGAGTCAGCGCGCGATCGATGTCCGCTTGGTTGAGAACAACCCGCGACGGAACCTGCGCTGAAGTGACTTCAGTCATTCGCTCGTCTCCCCTTTCCCCGCCTCACGGGACGGAATTAAAAAAGGAATATTTGCCTTCCAAAACTACCACAGCGGAAACTGCCAGCCTCACCGGGCCACAGACGAGGCGTGAGTTAAAGCTCACATTCGGCCTGTGCAAAGCTCACATTCGGCCCGTGCAATAGGCTCTAAGCCATGAGCAGCGACCATCCTGGGCCCCCAGGCGGACACCAACCCTACCCGCGGCCGTACCTGGAACCGGCAGCCAATCCCACGTGGATCGGACGCGTACAGCCCGGAAACTACCAACCAGCGCCGGGGAACCCCGGGGGCCTTCCCCAGCAGACCTGGGCGGCACCACCGGTATCCCGGGGACGCCGGTCGCCGGGAACTCTCCCATTGCTCTTGGCAGGCGCCATATTGGTCTTCGGCAGTCTTCTTCTGGTGGTTCCCTTCCTTCTGGGCAATACAGGAATCACAGGCTTCGTGATCGGGTTCATCGCCTCCCTGATCCCGTTGTCGGTGGTGCTGCTGACCGTACGGCTCATTGACCGTTGGGAGCCCGAACCGAACAGGCTGCTGTGGTTCGCTTTCACGTGGGGAGCTGCAGTCTCGATCGCCGGAACATTGTTGATCCAGCCCCTCTTCGCCTTGGCAGCTCCTACCACCAGCGAAGAAGCATTCACCTATTTCATGGCTACGGTCCAGGCTCCCATCGTGGAGGAATTCACCAAATCGCTTGGCCTGTTGCTTCTCATCCTTGGCGCCCGGAAATATTTCGATGGTCCCGTGGATGGTGTGGTCTTTGCCTTTACCATTGCCGCCGGCTTCGCCTTCACCGAGAACATCCTCTACTTCGGCCGTGAGATCGCCTCCTCATCGGAGCCCGGCACGGACCTTGTCCGCATCTTTATCCTTCGCGGTGTCATGTCACCCTTCGCCCACGCCATTTTCACGGGGACAACCGGCCTGATTATGGGATTCGCCGCCCGGAGATGGCATTCCGGTTATGCAGTGGTGGCCTTCGCCATCGGTCTCCTGCCGGCCATGTTCCTGCACAACCGGTGGAACAGCATGGGCCAGGACTTCCTGCTGGACTACTTCGTGGTGCAGGTGCCGATCTTCCTGATCGCGGCCCTCGGCATCATTTTCCTGCGCCTTGCCGAAGGCAAACTCACGCGCCAGCGGCTGCTCGAATATGCCAGGGCCGGATGGTTCACGCCAGCCGAAGTTGAAATGCTCGCAACATCCCAAGGAAGGCGACAGGCGGTTCGCTGGGCAGCCTCGCGTGGACGTGCGGCGCAGATGCGGGCATTCATCAAGGGTGCCACGGCCTTGGCGTTCACCCGCCAACGCATCCTCAGCGGCCGCGATGTGCCGGTTCATCAGCAGGACGAACTTGACCATCTTCGCGCGATTCCAGAGCTCCGGGCGGCAGTGCTGCACTAGCAGAAAGAGAAGGACCCGCATCCTGCGTGGATGCGGGTCCTTTCAAGCCTGATTGAGACTTAGCCATTCGACTCGGCCCTTTCGGGCCTGAAGCAGTCCGGCAGTGCTCCTACGCGAGCAGTGACGGCTTGAGCTTCTGGAGCCGGCCGAGCAAGCCGTTGATGAAGGCCGGTGATTCGTCCGTGGACATCGTCTTGGCGAGGGCCACAGCTTCGCTGACTGCCACTCCGTCCGGGACTTCGTCGTTGTAGAGGAGCTCCCAGGCACCAATGCGGAGGATGATGCGGTCTACCGAAGGCATCCGCTCCAGCGTCCAGCCTTGGGCATAGGTCTGCAGGAACTCATCGATGGTTGGCTGCATGGAGACGACGCCCTCAACGATTTCCATCGTGTAAGGGTTAATGACGAGATCCGTCTTCTCCCGACGCGCCTTGAGCGCGTCGAAAGCCGAAACGGAACGCTGCTCCGCCTCGAAAAGTACTTCAAGTGCCCTGCTACGGGCTTTACCGCGTGCGCTCACTAGTCGTTGACCCGGCCCAGGTAGCTGCCATCGCGGGTATCAACCTTGACTTTGGTGCCCTGCTCCACGAACAGCGGAACCTGGATTTCGTAGCCGGTTTCCACGGTTGCCGGCTTGGTGCCTGCCGAGGAGCGGTCGCCCTGCAGGCCGGGCTCGGTGTAGGTGATTTCGAGAACGACGCTCGGCGGCAGCTCGATGTACAGCGGAGTGCCTTCGTGGATGGCGATGTTCACCATCTGGTTCTCAAGCATGAAGTTTGTGGCGTCGCCCACCGTAGCACCGGAAACGGTGATTTGGTCGTAGTCCTGGGTGTCCATGAAGACGAAGTCTTCGCCATCCTGGTACAGGTACTGGTAGTCACGGCGGTCAACCGTAGCGGTCTCGATCTTCAGGCCGGCGTTGAAGGTCTTGTCAACCACCTTGCCGGACATGACATTGCGCATCTTGGTGCGAACGAAAGCGCCACCCTTGCCCGGCTTGACGTGCTGGAACTCAATGATGTTCCAGAGCTGGCCCTCGAGCTTCAGTACGGTTCCGTTCTTGATGTCGTTTGTGGTTGCCACTCGTATCCTCTGGTTTCTCTCACTGGTTCTAGCTACGGTTTCTAGCTTCCAGCCGGGTATGCCAGCCAGCATGCCAACAGGCGTGCCAGCGCGTATTTATCAAAAATCCAAGAACCATTCTACCGGCAAATGGGAAGTGGCTTGGTTTCGGGTGGTTCCAGCCTGGATCAGGATGCGAGTTCCAGCACGTCCCTGGCCCGTTGGAGGGCAACCGCGGAGGAGTAAATCAGCGCGGCATCGGCGGCGTTGGCAACCCTCAGGTCCAGGGCCCTGGCGAACTCTTCGGACGCTGCCAGCGCATTTCCGCTCACGAAGTAGGCCCTGCCCAAATACTGGTGAACGATCGCTTCCTTGGAGGTGCCGTTGACTTCCTGCAGCAGCTGGCGGAACAGCTGGATGGCACGGTCCAGGCGGTTGGTGGCCCGGTGGACTTCAGCTTCAAAAATCCGCAACCGGAAGGATTCCGGGTCTTTGTAGCGGGCTTCGGCGAGCAATTCCGCTGCTTCCTTGGGCTGGTTCTCCAGCAGCAGCGCCATAATGCGGTCCGCCGGATCTTCCGAAGCAGCCAACGCTGATTCCAGTGCGTCTTCATTGACGACGACGGGCAGCAGAGTGTCGGGATTCATGCGGACGCCCGGGAACCCTGCGGTTGGCCAATCGCTGACGCCTTCCCTGAGGGCGGTCATCACGACGCAATCTCCTGGTAGGCGGCAAACAACAGGGACGTATCGGGGACGTCCAGAATGCCAGGCTTGGCTACGCCATCCAGGACAACAAAGCGCAGGAGGTCGCCACGGGACTTCTTATCCCGGCGCATGCCATCCAGCAGGCCTTGCCAGCGGTCCTTGCGGTAGGTGATGGGCAATCCAAGGCTCTCGAGGATGGTACGGTGCCGGTCGGCGTCGGCGTCGGAGAGCCTTCCAACGCTTCGCGCCAGTTCAGCAGCGAACATCATGCCCACCGAAACGGCCGCACCATGGCGCCAGGAGTACCGTTCCACGAGTTCAATGGCATGGCCCAAGGTGTGTCCGTAGTTCAGGATTTCGCGCAGTCCGGATTCCTTGAGGTCCTGGGAGACTACGTTGGCTTTGACCGCAATGGCACGCTCGATGAGTTCACGGACAACGCCAGATTCCGGATCCATCACAGCGTCCGTGTTCTTTTCAACGAGGTCAAGGATCGCGGGATCGGCGATAAAGCCGCACTTGATGACCTCTGCCATCCCGGAGATCAGTTCGTTCCGCGGCAAGGTCTTGAGCGTGTCCAAATCGGCGAGTACAGCCGCCGGCGGATGGAATGACCCCACCAGGTTCTTGCCTTCGGCCGTGTTTATACCTGTCTTGCCGCCAACAGAGGCGTCCACCATACCCAGCAGGCTGGTTGGCATGTGGATGACTTTGACGCCGCGCAGCCACGTAGCCGCCACGAATCCGGCGAGGTCGGTCACGGCGCCACCACCCACGGCCACGATCGCATCCGAGCGAGTGAAATCGTTCTGTCCCAGAACTTGCCAGCAGAAGGCGGCAACCTGAATGTGCTTGCCCTCTTCGGCGTCCGGGATTTCTGCTGTCAGGGCAGTGAAGCCCGCAGCTTCGAGTTCATCGCGGACGGTGTCGCCGGTCAGTCGAAGAGCGCGCGGGTGAATGACAAGCACGCGTCGAACCCGTTCGCCAAGTTTGGCAGGAAGCGATTCGAGCAGGCCACGGCCCACTACGACGTCGTAGTTCTCCGCGCTGGATTGGCCGGTCACCTTGATGACGGTTGCTTCGTTGCTCACTTTTCAACTTCCTCTTTCAAGGCTGCATGCTGGCGCAGCCGCTCCTCCAGTTGGAGGCCGATTTCAGCCACGGATCCCGAACGGACGTCCAGGACGATGTCTGCAAGACGCTCATACACAGGACGCCTGGTGGCAAACAGGGCCTCCCAACGTGACATTGCGTCGCCCTGCAGCAAAGGCCTGCCGGTGTTTCGCGCAATCCGGTCCGCGACAGTCGAGGCGTCACATTCCAGGTAAACCACGGTGCACTCCCCCAGTAATTGCTGGGTTCCCGAGTCCAGGACGGCTCCGCCACCAAGCGAGATCACACTGGGCTGCTCCTTGGCGGCCTCGATGGCTTTCGCCACCGCCCGGGCTTCAATTTCCCGGAAGGCGTGTTCACCCCGGCCGGCAAAAATGTCCGCGATGCTGCCGTGCGCTGCGACCACCACGGCGTCGGTGTCCACGAATGGAACGCCGAGCTGCTGGGCAAGCTGCTGGCCGATCGCAGACTTGCCAACCGCCATGGGGCCGACGAGGACAACGGGACGGCCAGAACAGCCGTCCTGAATTGGGCGGCCCACTACCGTCCGACCGAGTCCAGGGTTGCCGGGATGTTCTCGAGGTAGCTCTGCAGGTTACGCGTGGTCTCGGCCACGGAGTCGCCACCGAACTTCTCGGCAATGGCTTCTGCGAGGACAAGGGCCACCATGGCCTCGGCCACAACGCCCGCTGCTGGAACTGCACAAACGTCCGAACGCTGGTGGTGGGCCTTGGCTGGTTCCCCGGTGCTGACATCAATGGTGCGCAGCGCGCGGGGAACAGTGGCAATGGGCTTCATGGCTGCACGGACGCGCAGAACTTCTCCGATGCTCATGCCACCCTCAATGCCGCCGGCACGGTTGGTCTGACGAATAATTTTGCCGTTCTCATCCTTGAGGATTTCGTCGTGCGCTGCAGAACCGCGGCGGGCAGCGGTGAGGAACCCGTCACCGACCTCAACGCCCTTAATGGCCTGGATGCCCATCAGCGCAGCGGCCAGTCGGGAATCGAGGCGGCGGTCCCAGTGGACGTAACTGCCCAATCCAGGCGGAAGTCCGTAGGCAAGGACCTCAACCACGCCTCCAAGGGTCTCGCCTTCCTTGTGGGCGGCATCCACCTCGGCGACCATTGCATCCGAAGTCTCGCGGTCGAAGCAGCGCAAGGGATCTGCGTCAAGGGCGATGACGTCCTTGGGCAGAGGCAACGCCTTGCCCTCGGGTACGGTGACGCTGGCAATGGAAACGGTATGGCTTACCAATTCCACGCCCAGCTGCTTAAGGAACTGGGCGGCAACGGTACCGAGAGCAACACGGGTGGCGGTTTCACGCGCACTTGCGCGCTCAAGGACCGGACGGGCTTCGTCAAAGCCGTACTTCTGCATCCCGGTGAAATCGGCATGCCCAGGACGCGGGCGCGTCAGGGGCGCGTTGCGGGCTTGGTCGGCAAGGACTTCAGGGTCCACAGGATCAGCAGACATAATCTGCTCCCACTTTGGCCATTCGGTGTTGCCCACCTGAATAGCGACCGGACCACCCTGGGTGATGCCGTGGCGTACGCCACCGAGGATCGTGACTTCGTCCTGTTCAAACTTCATGCGGGCACCACGCCCATAGCCCAGGCGACGACGCGCCAAGGCATCACGGATTTGCCCACTGGTGAGTTCAACACCGGCGGGCACGCCTTCAACAATTCCGATCAGAGCCGGACCATGGGATTCACCGGCAGTCAACCAACGCAACATATAACCAATCCTGCCATGTAAGGCCTCTAGAACACTCGCCGGGGAAGCCCAACTGAGTCGCACATCACATCTATGACGGAGGCGTCAACGTCACAGCCACTGAACTGCCGGATCTGCTCCGCAGCTTGGTACATCAGCATTTCAAGCCCTGGAACCACCGCTCCCCCATGGCCGTGCCAAACCTCGGCGAGGCGGCTCGGCCAAGGGTCATAAGCGACGTCCAGCAAAACCCCCGCCCCGGTTCCTGGCAGGGCAGCGAGTTCCTCCGCAAGCGCGTCGGCCGCGCGCGGTGGAAAAGTGGAGATGACCAGCCCGGACCCAGCCACAGCTGTGGCCGCCTCACTGAGGGGCCGGACCCGCAGGGAAATTCCGACGGCGGCCGCAGCGGCTTGGGCGTCGACGGCACGGGTTGTGTCCCGAACGAAAACGTCGACGTGTTCAGCTCCGAGCTCGCGGACGGCAGCGACCGCAGCCGCTGAGGTACCTCCACCGCCAAGAACAGCGGCATGCCCTGCCGAAGCGATTCCGGCGTAACGTACTGCCTCTACGATGCCCTTGACGTCGGTGTTGTAGCCGACTCGGCGGACCGATCCGCCGTCGTTCTCGAAGACGACCGTGTTGATAACGCCCAAATGGGCGCCCGCGCCACGAACCTCATCGACTTCCCTGACCATGGCCGATTTCAGGGGCATGGTTACCGAAAGCCCGCACCACGACCCATCCCCGCGAAGGGAGTCCATGAACGCCGGCAACCTATCGACCGTCAAGTCGATTGCCGAGTACTCGATGTCCACGCCGAGCTTGGCGTAGGCAGCAGTGTGCATCGCCGGGGACTTCGAATGCGAGATCGGGTGCCCGAGGACCGCGGCGCGACGACTCACACGCACCGTCCGGCGTGGGCCTGGCACCACGCGTTGTACTGCTCAACGTAAGTGCTGTGTTCGGCCAGCGTCTTGGAGAACTTGGTCTCCTTGGTGTCCAGGTTGATGGTCACCCAGTACAGGTAATCATTTTGGGTCGGTTTGGCCGCCGCATCGATCGCCGTCTTACCCGGGGAACCAATCGGACCAGCAGGCAGCCCAGGGTTCGCATAGGTGTTGTAGGTGTTGGACTTGTCAGCCTTCTCTTCATCGGTGAGGTGGAAGGACTTCTTACCCAGGCCATAGGTGACTGTGGCATCCGACTGGATGAGGCCGTTGGTCTCGGTGTTGTTGGGCTTGAGCCGGTTATAAATGGCGCCGGCGACGTTTCCGTAGTCGGCCTGGCCACCCTCCGCCTGGACGATGCTGGCGATGGTTACGGTGTCGTACTGCTTGGCCGGATCCGTAATTCCTTGGGCCTTGAGCTCATCAAGGGTGCCGGAGACCAGCTTCTGGATAATGTCCTTACCCGATGTTCCCAGCGGGAACCGGTACTCTCCGGGAGCGAGGAAGCCCTCCAGGTTCTTGGCCTTCGCAGGCACCCCGAACTGTCCGGGCGCCTGGTTGAAGCCATTGAGTTGGGCCATGGGAATACCGGAGCCCTTGGAGATTGCCTCGAGCGACTCGTTGATCCGGAGCCCGGCACTCAGGGCAAAGTAGATCACCTTGGAGGCGTCCTTATTGGCAAGGACCGCCACGGCGTCGGAGTTTTTCATCTCCGTGCGGAACGTGAATTCGCCCGGCGAGAGTTCGCCGCCGTCCGCCACGAATGCCTTGACGAAGGTATCGGCGTCAGCCACCACGTGGTTTTCGACGAGGGCGGTTGCCACTGCCTTGGGACCTGCGCCTTCCGGCACCGTGATGCTGACGGATCCTGTGCCCGGGCCCGGATAGTCCGTGACTTTGTCCATACCCAGGAGTGGCTTGAGGAATTGCGCGCCGATCGCGATGGCGGCAACGAAGACTCCCAGCGTGATCAGCAAGGCCAGGATGCGACGACGGCGGCGCGCCTTCTTTGCCGCGGCCTTGGATACCGCCGGAGTTTCGACGGGAGCTATCAAATCATGATGGTGGTCGTGATGCAGCTCGTCGTGATGAAGCTCGTCGTGAAGTTCTTCGTGATCCAGGTGGCCTTCATGGCCTTCGTACGCGTAGTGCGGGTCATGCTCTGTGAACGGATGATCGTCAACGTGGACCGGGCCGTCATGGACACCGTAGTGGTGGGTTTCATTCACATGACCGGCGAAGACGGGTACAACGGCGGGGACCGTGTGGGCGTCTTCATGCTGCTCTTCGTCCGAAAGCAACGGATCCGCCGGCGTTTCAGTATGTTCAGGCGTCTCGGTGTGTACGGGCGTTTCAGTATGTGCAGGCGTTTCGGTGACTACCGGCGTCGCAACAGTTGGTGAAGCCTCCGGAACCGGTGGAACAGCCGGAGCAGGAACATCCGCCTCCACCGGTTCAGGCACAGTAGTCGGCCGGGGAACGGCGGGAATCGGACGGGGCAGTTCAGGCTCAACGTCGGTCGAAGGCGCTGCTTCCCCCGGCGTCGCTTCGGGAACGGGTACGACGTTCTGGTTCTGGGTGGCGAGGAATCGTTCCCGCGCCCGCAGTTCCTTGCGGGTCAGCGGCATGCCGCCGCCAGCGGTTCCGCTGGAGGGGTCGTTGTTGACCGGGCTCACAGTTGCAGTCCCCTCGTAGAAGAATCTGGTTCAGGGCCGGAGGAAGCCTGCAGCATTGGGGCACTGCGGGATGTATCAGACTGCGCCGGTGCATTTACTCGGCGGCCAACGTCCGTTCCTCTGGCTTTTTGCATGTCGATCGCGTGCTGAAGTATTCCAGCAGCGGCAACCTGATCAACCACTTTACGGTGGTTCTTGCTGCTCATGCCAGCTTCGTGCAGGTTGCGGTGCGCCGTAACAGTGGAAAGACGCTCGTCTACGAGGTTCACCGGAACGTCCAAACCGGCGCGGGCAAGCTCGCCCGCCAGCAGTTCGGCGTACTCAGTTGCCATCTGCGCGGAGCTTCGTTCCTCACCCTTCATCGTCTTTGGCAGGCCCACGAAAATCTGCACGGCCCGCATTTCCGTAGCCTGTTTGACGACCACGCGAACATCGGAGTTCTTCTTGGCGTCGCGGCCCACTGTCTTAAAAGGCGTGGCCAGGATTTCGTCGGGGTCGCAAATGGCCAGCCCAACCCTGACGGTGCCGACGTCTACCCCCAGCTTGATGCCTTGGGGGTAGACGCCGCTGTTCGTACTGGAATTCACCGTTAGCGCTTGGCTATCGCATCCACCACCGCTGTGAGGGCCTCAGAGACCTTCCCAGCGTCGGTGCCGCCACCTTGGGCGACGTCGTCCTTGCCACCTCCGCCACCACCGAGGATGCCGGCGGCAAGGCGCACCAATGCTCCGGCCTTCACACCGGCTTCACGGGCAGCCTCATTTGTGGCAATCAAAATGACGGGCCTGTCATTGCTGACACCGGCAACGGCCACAGTGGCGGCTTCGGAGCCCAGACGGTTGCGGAGGTCGAGGGCAAGGTTCCGGAGATCGTCTGCTCCACCTACCTGGCCGGCATCGTGGGCTACAACGCGCACACCTGCTGCGTCCTTGGCGGTGCCCACCAGGTTGGCGGCCGCTGCAGCCAACTGCTCCTTGCGAAGGCGGTCGAGTTCCTTCTCTGTTGCCTTCAACTTGTTCAACGTGCTGGAGATGCGGTCCGCGAGCTGGCCGGAGGGAACCTTCAGCAGTTCAGTGAGTTCCGTAACCAGTGCACGCTCGGCGGCCAGGTGGCGGAAAGCATCCAAGCCCACGAAGGCCTCCACGCGGCGGTTTCCGGAACCGACGGACTGCTCACCCAACAGGGAAAGGCTGCCAATAAGGGAGGTATTGGACACGTGGGTTCCACCACAAAGCTCGCGAGACCACGCGCCGTCGATCTCCACGACACGTACTTCACTGCCGTAGTTCTCGCCGAACAGGGCCATGGCGCCCAGGGCCTTGGCCTCGGCCAATCCCATGACCTTGGTGTCCACCCGGTAGTTGTTCCGGATGGCGATGTTGGAAACCTCTTCTATTTCGGACCGGGTGGCGGGGCTCAGGCCCTCCCCCCAGGCGAAGTCGAAGCGGAGGTAGCCAGCCTTGTTATAGGAACCCCGCTGGGTAGCTTCCGGGCCCAGGATCTGGTGCAGCGCGGCATGCACAATGTGCGTACCCGTGTGCGCCTGTTCGGCTGCGTGGCGCCGTTCACGGTCGACGGCGGCGCGCACCAGGGCGTCGGTGGCGATCTCACCTTCCCGGACGATTGCCTTATGGACGCTGAGGCCCTTAACCGGGCGCTGGACGTCCAGGACTTCGACGACGAACCCGTCGCCGGTGATCAGGCCGGTATCGGCCGACTGTCCACCGGCTTCGGCATAGAACGGCGTCTCATTGAGCACCAATTCGATTTCGTCGCCCGTGGAGGCGTGGGCCACGCGCTGACCGCCGCTTACGATGCCGCGGACCTTGGACTCACCTTCAAGCTCGTCGTAGCCGGTAAAGGTGGTCTCGCCCTGGCCCAGCATTTCCTGGTAGGCGCTGAGGTCGGCGTGGCCGCCCTTCTTGCCTTTGGCATCTGCCTGCGCGCGCTGACGCTGTTCGAGCATGAGCGAGCGGAAGCCGGCTTCGTCAACGTTAAGGCCGGCTTCTTCAGCCATTTCCAAAGTGAGGTCAATGGGGAATCCATAGGTGTCATGCAGCGCAAAAGCGTCGGCGCCGGACAAGGGAACGCCTGCAGCCTTCGATTCGGCCACTGCATCCTCCAGGCGTGCCGTACCCGAAGCGATGGTGCGCAGGAACGCTTTTTCTTCGGCATAAGCGATACGGCTGATGCGGGCGAAGTCCGTCTCCACCACTGGGTAGACACCCTTCATGGCGTCGCGGGAAGCGGGAAGGAGGTCCGGCAGGCAAGCCTTCTCCACACCGAGCAGGCGCATGGCACGGACGGCCCTGCGGATCAGCCGGCGCAGGACGTAGCCGCGGCCTTCGTTGGACGGTGCCACGCCGTCGGCAATCAGCATCAGGGCCGAGCGGATGTGGTCGGCGACAACGCGCATGCGGACGTCGTCAGTGTGGTGCGGATCATCAGCTGACTCCGCAGAGGTGTACTCACGGCCGGACAGCTCGGCAGCTTTGTCAATGACAGGACGGACCTGATCGGTCTCATACATGTTTTCGACACCCTGGAGAATCATCGCCAGACGTTCCATGCCCAAGCCGGTGTCAATGTTCTTCTGCGGCAGTTCGCCAACGATGTCGAAGTCCACCTTGGAGTGGACATTCTCGATCTGGTACTGCATGAACACGAGGTTCCAGATTTCGATGTAACGGGTCTCGTCGGCGAGGGGTCCGCCTTCAATGCCGTAAGCAGGGCCGCGGTCGTAGTAGATCTCCGAGCAGGGGCCGGCGGGGCCCGGCTGGCCAGTGGACCAGTAGTTGTCAGCCTTGCCCATGCGCTGGATCCGCTCGGCAGGAATTCCTGTGTTCTTGAGCCACAGTTCCTTGGCTTCGTCGTCTTCTTCGTACACGGTCACCCAGAGGCGTTCCGCCGGAAGCCCATAGCCGCCGTCGTCAACGCTCTTGGTGAGCAGCTCGAAAGCGAACTTGATGGCGTCTTCCTTGAAGTAGTCGCCAAAGGAGAAGTTGCCGCACATCTGGAAGAACGTGCCATGCCGGGCCGTCTTGCCCACCTCCTCGATGTCGCCAGTACGAATGCACTTCTGAACACTCGTGGCACGCGTGTAGGGAGGCTCTTCGCGCGCGGTCAGATAAGGAATGAATGGGACCATGCCGGCCACAGTGAAGAGAAGTGACGGGTCGCTTGAAACGAGCGACGCGGAGGGAACGGCGGTGTGACCCTTGCTGACAAAAAAGTCCACCCAGCGCTTGGTGATCTCCTGCGACTTCATTAGCTGATTACTTACCCTTCTCAATTCACTGCACACGTTGTGCGCGGAACCGGCTGTTGCCGTTCCGCAGCTTTCCATTCTGCCCTGTTGCGGGCGCGGGAGCGAACCGTGTTCGCTAGCGCCGGCCGGCGTTGGGGTTGTAATCCGTACTGGTAATGCCCAACGCGGCCCTCAAGTCCTCTTCGCGTTCATGCATGCCGGAACGCACGGCGTCCGCGAAATCGAACATGCCATCCGCCAGGCGGCCAACCGCACGGTTAAGTCCGTCGGGGCCGATGCTGGCCTGGGCCTCGGTGACTTTGCGGAAGGCGATAATGCCAATGGCGACGCCAATGCCCATCCAAACAATTCTTTTCATGTGTTCCCGGTCTCCAATTGGTCAGCGGCTGCGACGGCCGGAGGAAGGAGCGCGACGGCCCGCGAAGGCCGAACGAACACCATAGCTAAAGGCTGCAACCTTGATCAGCGGCGAACCAACCGTCGCAGCCACCAGGGAGGACAGGGCGGAAATGTTCGCCGATGCGTCGGACACGTTCGAGGCGATGCCGTCGACTTTCTTCAGTTGCTGGTTGGTAGTGGAAACCGTTGCGGTTACTTCGTCCATGAGGGGCGTCGCCCCGTCGCTGATGGATCGGATGGTGGTGCGCACTTCGTCAAAGACGCCACCGAGCTTCAAGATAGGCACGGCCAACAGCAGGACCAGCAGTGCGAACACTCCTGCTGCGATCAGGCCGGCGATGTCGCCACCAGACATAGAATTCATCTCCTAGATTGTTGCGCTGCCCGGCACTGCCGGTATCCGGCTTCGGCCAAGGCCTCCCCAGTACCCTATCGAAAAAACGTCAGTACCCTACCTACAAAGAAAGCCCGTGGCGTGTGCCACGGGCTTCCTTGTAAGCGCTGCTTGAATTTAGCGAGCGTAGAATTCGACGACGAGCTGCTCTTCGCAGATCACGGGGACCTCAGAGCGCTTCGGGCGGCGAACCAAGCGGGCCTGCAGGGCGTCGAGCTTGACGTCCAGGTATGCCGGCACGTTGTTCAGTGCGTGGGCACCAGCAGCTGCGACCTGGAACGGAGCCATGACCTCGGAGCGGCTGTGAACGTGGATGAGCTGGCCTTCGCCAACGCGGAAGGACGGGCGGTCCACGCGGATGCCGTCAACCATGATGTGACGGTGCACAACGAGCTGGCGGGCCTGTGCGATGGTGCGGGCGAAGCCTGCACGCAGTACCAGGGCGTCCAAACGCATTTCGAGCAGCTCAACCAGGTTTTCACCGGTGAGGCCCTTGGTGCGGCGGGCTTCTTCGAAGGCGCGGGTCATCTGGGCTTCGCGGATGCCGTACTGGGCGCGGAGACGCTGCTTTTCGCGCAGACGTACGGCGTAGTCGGAGTCCTGCTTCTTGCGGGCACGGCCGTGCTCACCGGGGCCGTACGGGCGGCGCTCCATGTACTTGGCGGCCTTGGGGGTCAGAGCAATGCCGAGTGCACGCGAAAGGCGTGCGGTACGGCGAGCACGAGTGTTGTTAGCCACTTGTGTCCTTCCAAATTACTGCGGTGTGTCAGTGTTACTGGCCTCCATCAGGGAGAGCATCGGCCAACCGCTGCCTTTTGCTACTGGCCCGCGGCACAGCTCCATTGAAGGAATCTTCAAAGGGATTGTGCGTCGGGTCATGCCAGACAAGGAACTATCCTACCACGCTACTGTCCCCGGATGATCTTGCGGAGCCGTTCCAGCCTGGCGGCTATATCGCGTTCGGCGCCGTTGTTGGTTGGCTCGTAGTAGTCCTTTCCCACGAGGTCATCCGGCGGGTACTGCTGGGTTGCCACCCCATGCGGTTCATCATGGGCGTACTTGTAGCTCTTGCCATGTCCCAATTGTTTGGCGCCCGGATAGTGCGCGTCGCGCAGATGCATGGGGATGCCGCCGCCGAAACCGGCACGGACGTCGGCAACCGCCTTGTTCAGGCCCATGTACGCCGCATTCGACTTGGGGGCGGTGGCAAGGTGGACAACAGCTTCGGCCAGGACGATCCGGCCTTCCGGCATACCGATCAACTGAACGGCCTGCGCCGCAGCTACGGCCGTCTGCAAAGCAGTGGGATCGGCCATGCCGATGTCTTCCGCGGCGGAGATGACGATGCGCCGTGCCACGAACCTCGGGTCCTCCCCCGCTTCCAGCATCCGCGCCAGATAGTGAAGGGAGGCATCAACGTCCGAGCCCCTGATGGACTTGATGAACGCACTGGCGACGTCGTAGTGCTGGTCGCCGGCCCGGTCATAACGAACAGCAGCGGCGTCCAGGGCACGCTCGGTGTGCCTGAGTTCCACCAGCACAGGAGCGTCGGGGGCGCCGTCGCCGGCAAGCCCCGGTTCGCCGTCGTCCGTGACGTTGGTATCGTCGGTTTCGCCTTCCCCTTCGACGACGGCTGAGACAGCATTGCTGTCTCCGAACGCGACGCCGGCCGCAGCTTCCAAGGCTGTCAGTGCCCTTCTGGCGTCACCGCCGGAGAGCCGCACCAAATGATCCAAAGCTTCAGGACTGAGTTCCACGCGCCCGGCAAGGCCACGGGCGTCGGCAACGGCCCGCTGTAACAGCCCTGCAATGTCGTCATCCGTCAGTGGCTTCAGCGTCAAAAGAAGCGAGCGGGACAGCAGCGGTGACACCACGGAGAACGACGGGTTCTCGGTGGTGGCCGCCACCAGGACCACCCAGCGGTTTTCAACGCCAGGCAACAGTGCGTCCTGCTGGGCCTTGTTGAAACGGTGGATTTCATCGAGGAACAGGACGGTGGTCTTCTTGTACAGGTCCCGGGCGGTCAACGCCTCATCCATCACCCGGCGAACGTCCTTCACACCAGCAGTAATGGCAGACAATTCCACGAACTTCCGCCCCGGCCCGCGGGCGATGACATGTGCCAACGTGGTTTTCCCGGTTCCCGGAGGCCCCCAGAGTATGACCGAACTGGGGCCTGCCGGGCCCGCAGCTTCTGCGCCCGCGGCGAGCTGGCGAAGCGGGGAGCCGTGTCCCAACAAATGCTGTTGACCCACCACGTCATCCAAGGTCCGGGGGCGCATCCGAACTGCGAGCGGGCTCCGTTGGGACGCCATCCACCCGGCGTCGGAGGTTCCCCCTGCGGCAGGCAGATCCTCCGACTCGTCGTCGTTGTTTGCACCGGCACCAAAGAGATCTTCCACATGGATAGGCTACTCATAGTTCCAACAAAGGAGACATCGACGTGGACCGCCGCGCATCCGCCCCGCAACAACGGCAGTCAAGGGCCTCCAGCCGCACGGCCCTTGTCCCCGCATCACGGCTGTCCGGTTGGGTGGGTCGCTTTGCCAAGAGCCATGGCCCACTCACGGAAGAGCCTGACGGCGGCGGAATCCTCCTCCGTGCCGCTGACGGGGCTTCTGCCCTCCTCAAGGCACCCTGGCCGGTCGATGGACGTCCAGGCCGGGGCGCCACTGACATCGAACGGCTTGCCGCTCTTGCAGGCCAGGAACGTGGCCTCGGTATCCTGCTGGTGCGCCGCGGCGGTTTCGCCGTGGCTGTGGCGAGCGGCAGCAAGGTCCTGGAATCCAAAAGCGGCAACCGCTACGTTCAGTCCAGAACGGCTGCAGGTGGCCAATCCCAACAACGGTATGCCCGGCGCCGCTCCAACCAGGCCGACGCCTTGGTGGACTCCGCAGCGGAACACGCCGCGCGTATTTTTGCCAGCCACCGGGTTGAGTACATTGTTCCCGGCGGGGATAGAGCCTTGGTGGACCTGGTCCTGGCTCAACCCTCCATGCGTGCTGTGGCCAGCCGAAGCCAACTGCCCTTCCTGGACGTCCAGGAACCCAAAACTGCTGTGCTTGCAAAAGCTGCTTCGGACGCTTGTTCCATCCGGATCCTGGTGACTGATCCAGCGTAAGTGATCCACCAGTCTCATTGTGTCGACACAGCAACTGCCGTTCAGCAACCTCCAGGCGCCCGCCTCAAAGGAGCCTGCCGGTACAGATAACTCCCTTGTTCCACGAACCCGGCCCGCGAATACAACGCCTGGGCACCGTGGTTGGATGCAGTGACCAACAGCCAAAAACCCTGGAGGTTGCGGGCCGCTCCCTGATTCAGTAGCGCTGCCAGCACCATCGTGCCGTATCCGCGCCTGCGATGCCCGGCAGAGGTCGCCATACTGTAGAGGCCTCCCCAGCCGTCCACCAGGGCGAGGCGTCCGACGGCGGCCGGTACGCCGTCGTCGTCCCTCACCAGCGCGTACACAGACTTGCATCCGGTAAGAATGGTGCGGGCAACCTCCAATTCCGGCTCGCCACCGCGCCCGTCCACGGACCACCACAAGCGAAGCCATTCATCGGTGGGCGCGTCCGAGAGTTCTACGCTCTTCGGCCCGGCACCCAAGGTTTCCAAGGCGTCCGTTCCCCGGACCATAATCAAGGTCTCGGACTGCCTGGTGAAGCGTTGCCCGTCCAGGACGGCGTTAAGGCCTGCGCTACGGGAGTCATCGAATATCTGGAAGATGAGCGGGAGACGCCGCTGCCTGTACCAGGCTGACGCTGAACTGACTAACCGTTCAATGTCCGGACTGCTTGCCTTGTCCGGCGTCTCGGCCAGCATCCCGGGCAGGTTCCTCGGCCACACGGAGTTCGCCCTCTGCGTGACCCCAGCGGACGCGCGGAGCACCCACTCCCCCGTGTCTTTGCACTCCACTGCCGGCCACGCCTTGTCCATGAGGGTTTCCAGGAATGCTTGTTCCAACATCGCGGCACCTTTCTTCTGGAGGAACACAAGGGTCATCTGCAGGAACACCAAGGGCCCCCCACATCAGTGGGGAGCCCTTGGCTACCGTCTTATTCGGACTTGGTCTCCGGCTTGGCCGCAGGCTTGGTTTCCGGTTTGAAGTCGACGCCGGCTTCCTTTCGCTGCTGTGCAGTAATGGGAGCAGGAGCGGCGGTCAGCGGGTCGAAGCCGTTGCCGGTCTTCGGGAAGGCAATGACGTCGCGGATGGACTCGACACCAGCGAGCAAAGCCACGACGCGGTCCCAACCAAGCGCGATGCCGCCGTGCGGCGGCGCGCCATACTTGAAGCCCTCCAACAGGAAGCCGAACTTGGTCTCGGCGTCCTCCTTATCCAGGCCCATGAGCTGGAAGACGCGTTCCTGAACTTCGCGCTCATGGATACGGATGGAGCCGCCACCGATTTCGTTGCCGTTGCACACGATGTCGTAGGCGTAGGACAGGGCCGACTCAGGATCCTTGTCAAAGGTGTCAAGGAACTCCGGCTTGGGAGAGGTGAAGGCATGGTGCACGGCTGTCCACTGGCCGGCACCCACGGCAACGTCACCGGAGGCAACTGCTGCGGCAGCGGGCTCGAACATCGGTGCGTCCACGATCCATACGAAGGCCCAGTCTTTGGGATCGATCAGACCAGTCCGGTGGCCAATTTCAACACGTGCAGCCCCAAGGAGGGCCCGCGATGCGGACTTCTCGCCGGCGGCGAAGAAAATGCAGTCACCCGGCTTGGCGCCAACGGCGTCGGCCAGGCCGGCCCGCTCTTCGTCGGTGAGGTTCTTGGCTACGGGGCCGGCGAGTTCGCCGTCTTCCTTGTAAAGAACGTAGGCCAGTCCCTTTGCGCCACGCTGCTTGGCCCATTCCTGCCAGGCATCCAGGGCACGGCGCGCCTGCGAGGCGCCCCCCGGCATGACGACGGCGCCAACGTAAGGTGCCTTGAAGACGCCGAAGTTGGTGTCCTTGAAGAACTCAGTCAGCTCGGTCAGCTCCAGGCCGAAGCGCAGGTCCGGCTTGTCGGAACCGTACTTTGCCATGGCGTCCAGGTACGTCATGCGTCGGATTGGGGTGGGGACCTCGACGTCGATCAGTTGCCACAGGGCCTTCACAATTGCTTCACCGAGCTCGATGACATCGTCCTGGTCAACGAAGCTGGCCTCGATGTCCAACTGGGTGAATTCGGGCTGGCGGTCCGCGCGGAAGTCTTCGTCACGGTAACAGCGGGCAATCTGGTAGTACTTTTCGAAACCGCCAACTTGGAGCAGCTGCTTGAAAAGCTGCGGCGACTGCGGCAGCGCGTACCAGGAACCGGGGGCAAGCCGGGCGGGGACGACGAAGTCGCGGGCGCCTTCCGGCGTCGAACGCGTCAACGTGGGCGTCTCAATCTCGACGTAGCCGCGCTGGTGCAGCAACTCGCGGGCAATGCGGTTTGCCTCTGAGCGGAGGCGGAGGTTGCGTGCCGGGCCAGGGCGGCGAAGGTCAAGGTAGCGGTGCTTAAGGCGCGCTTCTTCGCCGACTTCGACGTGCTCGTCGATTTGGAACGGCAGGGGGTCCGAGGTGTTCAGGATGATGACCTTGTCCGCCATGACCTCGATCTCGCCTGTAGCAAGCGCAGGGTTTTCATTGCCTTCAGGACGCTTGTTGACGGTACCCGTCACCTGCAGGACGTATTCGTTCCGCAGGCCGTGGAAGACCTCTTCTTCACGGACAACTACCTGGGCGACACCGGAAGCATCACGAAGGTCAACGAATGCAACGCCACCGTGATCACGGCGGCGGCCCACCCAGCCGGCCAGGGTAACGGTTTGTCCAATGTGCTCGGAGCGAAGTGATCCGAGGTCATGTGTGCGCAGCACAGCATTCCTTTCAGCATGAATTTTCAAGGGATCATTGCAAAGACGATCCCGTCCGAGTTTACCCGCCTCGGCCGCGGCTGAATCACCTGGCCCGGATCAGGCAGTGATGACCCGGACGTGCAGATCTTCCTCCGACGGCGACCAACTGGCCGGGTCCGCATCCACCTGCGCGCCGGACCTGATGTCCTTGACCTGGTGCTTGCCGTCATCGTCAGTGAACCAAACAAACGGAATTCCCCGACGATCAGCGAACTTGATCTGCTTGCCGAATTTTTCAGCCTTCGCAGCAACTTCAGTAGCAATACCGCGGCCACGAAGCTGTGCCGCGACGTCCTGCGCCGCGGACCAACTGTCGTCGTTGTTCAAAGCGACCAGGACGGCGGTCGGCACTGCCCGTGTAGCAGTGGCAAGCTCCTGGCTCAGGATGCGTGAGACCAAGCGGGTGACGCCGATGGACAAGCCGACGCCGGGAAACTTCCGGTTTCCTTTGCTGGCCAGGGCATCGTACCGGCCGCCCGAGCAAATCGAACCCAGTTGTTCATGGCCTACCAGGACGGTTTCGACGACGGTCCCCGTGTAGTAGTCCAGTCCCCGGGCGATGCTGAGGTCGGCAACCACCTTGCCGGGTGCGCGCTGGACCGCCGCCTCAATGACCTGCTGGAGCTCGCTCAATCCTTCCTCGAGAAGGTCATGAGTCACCCCAAGGGCACGTACCTGATCCACGAACGAGGTGTCCTCGGTGCGGATGGTGGCAAGCTTGAGCGCCAATGCCGCCTGCTCATCCGAGGCGCCAAGCTCGCTCTTGAGCAGCTCAGCCACTTTGCCTTCGCCAATCTTTTCCAGTTTGTCGATGCTCCGCAGGACTCCGGCGGTATCAGTCAGGCCAATACCGCGGTAGAAGCCCTCAGCCAGCTTGCGGTTGTTGATCCGGAGGCGGAAGTCCGGAATCGGGAGGGCGCTCAGTGCCTCGGCGATGACCAGCGCGATTTCGACGTCGTAGCGGAACGGCAACTCGCCATCGCCCACTACATCTATATCTGCCTGGGTGAACTCGCGCGCACGGCCTTCCTGCGGACGTTCGCCACGCCAGACCTTCTGGATCTGGTAGCGGCGGAAGGGAAAGGCGAGGTAACCCGCGTTCTCCACGACGTAACGGGCGAAGGGAACAGTGAGGTCGAAGTGCAGGGCAAGCGCATTCGGATCAGCTTTGTCTGCCTTGTCCGTGGTGGTTGACCTGGAAGCTTCGCCTTCGTCGTCCTGCAGGCGGCTCAGGCCATAGACCTCTTTGTCGATCTCGCCCTTACGCAGCAACTGGCCGACGGTTTCAACAGCACGCGTTTCAATCGAGGAGAAACCGTGCAGTTCGAACGTCTTCCGGAGCGTGTCCAACACATGGAGCTCCACCAACCGCTCCTGGGGAAGCCACTCGGGGAATCCGGACAGGGAGGCGGTACGTGCCATGGTGGATAAATCTCCTCGAAGAAAGCTGACTCAGGAATGACCACCGCAGCTTTAAAGGCCTTTTCGGCGATTATGGGGCGGGCGTCAAGCCGGTCATGCATAAACTATGTGCGGCAGCCAGTTTATGCTTTCCGCGCGTGCACATCTAATGCAGCATGCCCGGTCCCTGCAGGCGGCCAGCGAACGTGGACACAATCAGGAGGACTCTTGGCAACAAGGTCGCGGGATGACCGCGAAGCGAGACGCCGCATCCGGCAGATGGAAGCCAAGCGTGCCCTGCGGCAAGAACAGGGCAAGCGGCGCAAACGCGACAACACTGTTGCCATCGGCGCGGGCGCTGCCGCTGTGATCCTCGCAGTGGTGCTGCAACTGACAGTTTTCAGTTCCAACCCCACAGAGGCAGAGTTCGCCGCCGCAGAGGCCGGACTGAGCTCCCCGTCCGCCTCTCCTTCGGCCTCCAACAGCGCAGACATACCCAGCCCGGACACCGCAGCCGGTAAAACCTTCACCGGCGAGCTAGCCCTGAACAGCGGCGTTGTGGGAGTGGAACTGAACGGAACGGCTGCGCCCCAGGCGGCGGCCGTCATCAAGTCCCTCACCGATGCCGGCTACTACAACGGAGCCCTGTGCCACCGCCTGACAACCTCCGAAACGTTCGGCCTTCTGCAATGCGGTGCCAAGTCCGAAGACGGCGCGGACGATCCCAACTACCGTTGGGGTCCCCTGGAGAACACACCAACGGACAACACATACCCGGCTGGAACAATCGCCATTGCCCGCTCGGGAAACAACGCCTATGGCAACGGTCATCAGTTCTTCATTGTGTATAAGGACACAACAATTCCTGCGGACACGGCCGGTGGTTACACGGTGGTCGGCAAAGTCACCAGCGGTTTGGACGTGGTCACGAAAATCGCTGCGGCCGGCCTGAAACCGGGCGAAAACGCGACCGACGGCGCCCCTGTGGCACCTGTCACGATAGACTCGTTTTCTCTGAAGTAACCAGCCTTTGGCCCCGGTCCGGGGTGCAGTACCTTAGCAGTCCCTCCAAGCGAAAGACTTTTAGCGGTGACAGACAGTCAGAAATCCGACGAAACAGCAGTAGTGGCCAACCAAGACGCAGTCGAGGCAACCAGCCCGAACGGCACTGAGGCAGAAGCCGTGGCTGAACAAACTCCCGCAGTTGCGGCCGACGAAACGCCGGCAGCAACCAATGCCCCTGCTGCTGAAGAGGCACCAGCCGCTGAAGAAGCCCCAGCCGCTGTAGAAACGCCTGCGACAGAAGAAACGTCTGCAGAAGCGGCTGAGGTGGCACCCGCAGAGGAGGAAGCACCAGAAGCTGAGGTGGCACCCGCAGAGGAGGAAGCACCAGAAGCTGAGGTGGCACCCGCGGCAGAGGAAACCAAGCCTGCCGATTCGCGTCCTACTCCTTCCCCTGCTGCCTTCGCGGCCCGCCCCAAGGCGCCTGCCGCCGTCGTTCCGGCTGCCCCGGCGGTATCTGCGGCCTCGCTTGCAGAGGCAGCCAAGTGGGGGCGCGCCGAAGGCGACGGCCACGTATTCCTCACTTTGGATGGCGAGGAGATTGCGGTTGGGCAGTACCCGGGTGTTAGCCCTGACGAAGCCCTGGGCTACTTCGCCCGGAAGTTCGACGACGTCATTGCCCAGATAGTCCTGCTGGAACACCGCGTGGAATCCAAGGCTCCGGCAACGGACATGCAGAAAACGGTAACCCACCTTCGCGAGCAGCTCGCAGAGCGCAACATGGTGGGAGATATCCGTTCGGCCGAAGCACGCCTGGACACGCTGTCCGAACAGATCGCCGAGCTGGAAAAGTCCGAGAAAGCAGCCCATGAGGCGGTCCGCGCCAACGAGCTTGCCGCGCGTGAAGCCATTGTGGCAGAGGCAGAGGCCATCGCGGGCCAGGATCCTGCCCAGATCCAATGGAAGACTTCCAGCGCGCGAATGAACGAACTCTTTGAGACGTGGAAGGCCGCGCAGAAGAGCGGGGTCCGTCTTGGCAGGAGCAATGAGGACGCACTGTGGAAGCGCTTCCGTTCGGCACGCACAGTGTTCGACCGCCACCGCCGTGCTTACTTCTCGCAGCTGGACAGCAACAATTCCGCGGCCAAGGTGGCCAAGGAAGCATTGATCGCAGAGGCTGAGGCGCTTTCCTCTTCCACTGACTGGGGTTACGCCGCCGGGGAGTACCGCAGGCTCATGGATCAGTGGAAGGCCACCCCACGCGCCAGCCGCAAGGATGACGACGCACTCTGGGGACGTTTCCGCGCCGCGCAGGATGTGTTCTTCAGCAACCGGCAGGCTGCAAACGACCAGATCGACCAGGAGTACACGGCCAACCTTGCAGTGAAGGAGCAGCTGGTAGCTGAGGCCCAGGCGTTGCTGCCGATCAACGATCTCAACGCAGCGAAGAAGGCCCTTCAGTCCATTCGTGACCGCTGGGAAGATGCAGGCAAGGTCCCCAGGGCGGACATGGGCCGGATCGAGGCCGGTCTTCGCAAGGTGGAGGACGCAGTCCGCGAGGCTGAGGAGGAGAAGTGGCGCCGGAGCAATCCGGAGACCAAGGCCCGCACCAACAGCGCTTTGTCGCAGCTTGAGTCAGCAATTGCCGGGCTCAAGGAGGATCTGGAGAAAGCTGAAAAAGCCGGAGACCAGCGCCGCATTAAGGCCGCGCGTGAAGCTCTTGAGGCACGCCAGGCGTGGCTGGACCAGATCCAGCGGTCAGCGAGCGACCTCGCCTGACCCAGCTCTGGGTTCATGTTGAGCCCATGATTGTCTGCAGGCCCTGTACCGGTTATCCACATGCCCGGTACAGGGCCTGTACTGTTGCGGCCAGGACACGGAATGATCAATGAATGGTCCCACCCGTCACAGCCCCGCAACTGCAGGAACCCGTCCTTCCCGAACTCTACGCACCCAGCCGGATCTTCACGTGGCCTGAATTGCAGGGTATGGCCCTGGATGGCATCCTGCTTCCCTTGTACGGAAAGAGCTATGCCTCGCCCGGGATTGCAGTCACGCCCCGCCTCCGCGCCCGTGCAGCTGCCCTGACTGTCCCGGACCGGATGCGGACCAAGGTGGTCGCGGGCAGGCTCACCGCGGCCTGGATCTACGGATGCGCGAGCCCTCCGGAGCGGTTGTCACTCCTGGTGGATGCCAAGCATCGTATCTCCAGCGTGCGCAGTGCCCGGGGGTGCAACCTCCATGAGGTCCGGCTTGGCCAACTGGACGTTCTGAGCCTTGGTGGCATGCTGGTCAGCAGTCCCTTGAGAACAGCAGCGGACATTGCGCTGCACGTTGAGTCAGATCAAGCCCTGCCAGCGTTGCGGCGGCTCCTGGACCACCCGGAGCTCGGCATCAGGCTCCGTTTGCTCACCCTTGCCGTGGAGGCAGCGCCGCGGGTTCCCCACAAGAAGCGTGCGCTCGCTACGCTCGCACGGCTCGTGCCCCCGAGCTAGCTCCTGCGCCTATTACCCGTGGTGCGGTATACGTCGAAGACTCCGTCAATACGCCGCACCGCGCTGAGAACATGGTGCAAATACTTTGGGTCACCCATTTCGAAGGCAAATTTAGAGATCGCCACCCTGTCGCTTGAGGTGTGCACCGAAGCCGCCAGGATGTTGACGTGGTTTTCCGACAGGACACGGGTGACATCGGACAAGAGTGACTTCCTATCCAAGGCTTCCACCTGAATCTCCACCAGGAAGACACTGGACTGCGTTGGTGCCCACTCGACCTCGACGATCCTGTCCGGCTGGTCGCGCAACCCGGAGACGTTGGTGCAATCAGTCCTATGGACCGACACCCCAGAACCGCGGGTGACAAATCCAAGGATGGGGTCAGGGGGCACAGGGGTACAGCACCGGGCAAGTTTGACCCACACGTCTCCCACGCCACGAACGATGACACCGGAATCGGAAAACTTGGACTTGGCAACCTGCGTAGGGATGCTGACCTCGTCAAGGTCCTCATCCGGGGTCTCGTGTCCACCCAGATGCTCTACGAGCTTCTCCATCACAGACTGGGCAGAAGTATGGCCGTCACCTACTCCTGCGTACAGACCAGAGATGTCAACGTAGTGGAAGTCCTCGGCGACGGCAGACAGCGCATCATGCGTCATGAGTCGCTGCAGTGGGAGGTTCTGCTTTCGCATTGCCCGCGTCAGCATGTCCTTGCCGCGGTCGATCGCTTCTTCACGGCGTTCCTTGGTGAACCACTGGCGGATCTTGTTCCGGGCCCTTGCCGACTTGACGAAGTGCTGCCAGTCCTGGCTTGGACCCGCGCCCTCCGCCTTTGAGGTGAAGATCTCCACCCAGTCGCCATGGTTCAGTTCGCTGTTGAGCGGCACAAGCTTGCCGTTAACGCGGGCTCCGATGGTCCGGTGCCCCACTTCCGTGTGAACCGCGTAGGCGAAGTCCACCGGAGTCGATCCAGCAGGCAAGGCCATGACTTCGCCCTTGGGCGTGAAGACGAAGACTTCCCGTGCGTTGATCTCGTACCTCAGCGAATCAAGAAATTCGCCCGGGTCCGATGTTTCCTGCTGCCAGTCCACCAAGGACCGCAGCCAGCCCATATCGCCGTCGCGTGGGCTGCCAGGGCCCACCGCAGTACGGTTGGGTTGGTCCTTGTACTTCCAGTGGGCTGCGACGCCATACTCAGCCCGGCGGTGCATCTCATGCGTGCGGATCTGGATTTCCACGGGCTTTCCGCCCGGGCCGATTACCGTGGTGTGAAGGGACTGGTACATGTTGAACTTCGGCATGGCGATGTAGTCCTTGAACCGACCTGGGAGAGGGTTCCATCGCGAGTGCAGGGTACCAAGTGCTGCGTAACAATCCCGCACCGAGTCAACCAGGACGCGAACGCCCATGAGGTCGTTGATGTCGTCAAAGTCCTTATCGCGGACGATCATCTTCTGGTAGATCGAGTAGTAGTGCTTGGGCCGGCCGGTAATGGTGGCCTTGATCCGGGCCGTGCGGAGATCATCGGCAATCTGGTTGCGGATGACACTGAGGCTCTTCTCGCGTTCAGGGGTACGGTCCCCCACCATGCGGACGATTTCCTCGTACACCTTGGGGTAGAGCGCTGCGAAGGACAGATCCTCCAACTCCCACTTAATGGTGTTCATACCCAGGCGGTGTGCAAGGGGAGCGAAGATCTCCAACGTTTCGCGGGCTTTACGGGACGACGATTCCGCCGAAACGAACCGCCATGTACGGGCGTTGTGGAGCCGATCAGCAAGTTTGATCATCAGGACCCGGATGTCCTTGGCCATAGCCACGACCATCTTGCGGACCGTCTCCGACTGCGCTGCTTCACCGAAGCTGACCTTGTCGAGCTTGGTGACCCCGTCCACAAGCATGGCAACTTCCGGGCCGAAGTCGCGGGTGAGGTCATTCAGTGTGTAGGGGGTGTCCTCCACAGTGTCGTGGAGCAAGGCGGCGGCGAGGGTGGTTCCTGTCATCCCAAGCTCAGCAAGGATGGTGGCTACCGCCACCGGGTGGGTGATGTACGGATCACCACTCTTGCGCTTCTGCCCTTGGTGGCTGCGCTCTGCTACCGCGAATGCGCGCTGAATGAGGTCGAAGTCTTCTTTGGGGTTGTTGGCCCGCACAGTTCGCAGGAGCGGTTCCAGAATCGGCGAGTACGGCGCCATCCCCCGACCGGTCAATCGCGCAAGCCTGGAACGCGTGCGCTCCCGCCGCCCCGGAAAGGTTGGACGCACGCCGGGAGTATCGACTGGAACCGTACCAGCAGTCCGTCCAGCCACGCTTGTTGCCGGAACCGTCACACCGTGGTGACTGTCCTCCCCGCCCGTCGGTGGTGCCGACGTCGCACGTTCTTCCACAGAAGTACCCCTCACGACCTATTTAATTCTTCCAGTCTATTCCCGCAGGCGAATGCTTCCGCAACCGGACAGCACATGACGCACGCCGCGGCAAGTCAAAGAGAAAGGACCCCGCTGTAAAAGCGGGGTCCTCCTCCAGGACGTAATGCCTAGTGGAAATAACCTAAACAGTGGCCTCGGCCCGGCGGTGGGCCACTTTCCCGGCCTGCTTCACGAGGTCCGGTTCGCCCTGGCGCAGCCAGGCGTAGAGCGGTGCCGCAATGAAGATGGTCGCTGCCGTACCGATGAGGATCCCGACGAAAAGCGCCAGGGAAAGGTCCCGCAGCGTTCCTGCGCCCAACAGTCCTGCCCCGATGAAGAGGATCGCTGCAACCGGAAGGACGGCCACCATCATGGTGTTGATGGAGCGGACCAGGGTTTGGTTGACCGCAAGGTTGACCTCTTCACCGAAGGTCCGGCGCGTGGAGGTGGAAATGCCCGCTGTGTTCTCGCGGATCTTGTCGAAGACCACCACGGTGTCATACAGGGAATAGCTCAGGACAGTCAGGAATCCGATGATGGCCGACGGCGTCACCTCGAAATCACTCAGGGCGTAGACGCCCGCTGTGGTGAACATGGTGACGAGCATGCCCACCAAGGCGGAGAGTGACATCTTCCAGGTCCGGAAATACAGAGCCATGAGGACGGCAGCGAGGCCGACGAACACCACCAGCCCAATGAGCGCCTGGCGGGTGACATCCTGGCCCCACGTGGGGCCAACAAAGTTTGATGTCACCTCGTTGTCCGTCACACCGTAAGCGGTGGTCAGGCCTTCTTTGATGCGGTTGGTCTCGTCATCGGTCAGCTGGTCCGTCTGAATCCGCATGGTGTTGCCTGCCACATTCGCAACACGGGGAATGGCACCGGATACGACGTCATGGACAGCCTTTTCGCCCAGGCCGGCATCGGTGGTCTTCACGTTGGAAACCGTGAACTCCGAGCCGCCGCGGAACTCGATGCCGAGGTTGAAGCCGCCCTTCAAAACCGGGATCAGGATGGAGAGGGCCACAGCCACCGCAGCAATGATGAACCAGATTTTCTTGGAATCAACAAAGTTGTAGGAGCGCTTGCCCGTGTAAAGCTCGTTGCCGAAGGTTGCGAAGCTTGTGGTCATTACTTCTCCTCCTTGGTGCCGTTGGCAGGCCCGGTCAATTGGCCCTTCTCGGCGAGGCGCCGTTCGGCGATGGTCATGCGGCGTTCTGCTTCAGCCGCGGCACCTGTATTGCGTGCACGGACAACGGCAGGTTTCTCAGCAGGTGTGCGGAGACGTCCGGCTCCCCGGTACAGCGGGACAGCCCCCAGGCGGTCAGGTGACAGGCCGGAGAACCTGTGGCCTTCGCCAAAGAACTTTGTGCGGGCAAGGACCTGCAGCATCGGATGCGTGAACATAAACACCACGATGAGGTCGGCGACAGCCGTGAGGCCAAGGGTGAACGCGAAGCCACGGACATTGCCTACGGCCACGAAATAGAGGACCAACGCAGCCAGCAAGTTCACTGCCTTGGAAGCCAGCACTGTGCGCTTGGCGCGCTTCCAACCATTCTCGACGGCGGACACCAGCCCGCGGCCTTCACGAAGTTCATCGCGGATACGTTCGAAGTACACAATGAACGAGTCGGCCGTCTGTCCGATGGCCACGATCAGGCCAGCAACACCCGCGAGGGAGAGGCGGTAGTTTTCAGTCCAGCCCAGAATGGCGATGGCGAGGTAGGTCAAGCCACCGGCGACAACCAGGGAAGCAATGGTGACAAAGCCAAGGGCCCGGTACTGGAACAGCGAGTATACAACCACCAGCAGCAGGCCGATGAGGCCAGCGAGCAGGCCGAGCCGGAGCTGATCGCCACCGAGCGTGGCAGAGATCTGTTCCTGGGACTGGATCTCGAAGGAGATCGGCAAAGCGCCGTAGCGGAGTTGGTCGGATAGCGCCTTTGCAGAGGCCTGGGTGAAGTTACCCGTGATCTGCGGTTTTCCGTCAGTAATGACAGCAAGGGACCTCGGTGCTGAGATGACCTTGTCATCCAGGACAATGGCGAATTGTGCCTTGGGGTCGTTGCCGCCCTGGGCAAGGGACGCGGTGTAGAACTGGTTCAGCCGCTCCGTAACTTCCTTGAACTTGGCAGTTGCCTCGGCGTTGAACGTAATGTTCACACCCCAGGAGTTCGTCACCGATCCCTGTGCGCCTTGTACCTGCGAGAAGGAGGAGGAGCTGATGTCCTGGCCTTTGACCTCGACCGGACCAAGGATGTACTTGATGGCGGGAGTCTTGTCCGTTGCCGGTTCACAGGTCACAAGCGGCTTCGCCGGATCAGAACGTTCCCGCTTCTCGGTGGAAGGGTTGACGCAGTCAAGCGCCTCGAATTCCTTGTAGATCTCGGGAGTCACCCAGTTGGTGTCGCTCGCGTTGGTGGGCTCCGCGGTGGGCTTGGGCAGCTTGTCATCCGGCGTACGCGATTCGACAGGGATGGCCGCAGGATCCGCCGCAGCGATCACCGGGCGGAAGTTCATGTCCGCCGACGCCTGGATAAGATCACGGGTTTCCTTGGACGGAGTTCCCGGGAGGCTTACCACCACGTTCCGCCCCGACTGGGTGCTGATCTCAGCTTCGGCAACGCCGGAGCCGTCCACACGCTGCCGGATGATCGCTACTGCCTGATTAAGTTGTTCCTCAGTGATGTCGCTGGAACCCTCTACCCGCGGTGCCAGGATCATCTGGGTGCCGCCCTCAAGGTCCAAGGCAAGTTTGGGAGCCCAGCTTGCATGGCCGGAAATGACTCCGCCACCCAGGACAGCGGTGAGTACAACGAATATTGCTCCAAGCCAAGTCAGCACCCTGCGGGCTGAGTTTTTGGGGCCGGTCCGTGCCATTATCGATCTTCCTTTTATCGCCGGACAGCCGCCGGCGGACGCTGGTAAGCGTCTGCCGGCGGCTTTCCGCTGCCGTAGAAGTGTCCTTGCGCGGTGTTGCCGCGACTGACGGTGCTAGTTGTCCTTCTTGTCCTCTTTGTTGAGGCGCGCGATGGTTTCGTCCGGCGTCTCAGTCGCAGCCGGGGTCTCATCGGCAACGGTGAGCGACGAAGCGTCGTCCGGAACAACGGGGGCTTCCTCTTCAGCCTTTTCGATCACCTTGGTGACGGCCTGGCGGTGAACCGTAGCTTCGTTTCCGGGAGACAGCTCGATAACAACCTTGTTCTCAGCTTCGTCGATGGACACGATGCGTCCGAAGAGACCGAAGCTGGTCATGACATCGACGCCCGGAGCGAACTTGGACTGCATCGCAGCCTGCTGCTGCTGGGTCTTCTTGTTGCGGCGGAACATCATGAAGACAAAGAGTCCAAGCATGACGAACAGCAATATGGTCATTGGATCCACAGGGAAGTTCCGTTCTTTACTTACGTTTTGGTTCACGGCAACGTCCCCGGCAGATCCTGCGGACACGGGAGTAAATCCCGCACAGCAACGCGCTTCACCGCGAAGCGGGCGCATGGATCAAGGACTCGAACGTGCCGAGCGTCATACCAGTCTAGTGGGAAAAGCTGAATACAGCGTGTTAACCGATGGTATCTACGCTTTCGGCGTGGTTTTCATCCTCGTCAAACAACGCAAGGGTCTCCTGGCCGAATACGCCCGCCGGTACGGCATAACCGAGGTGTGTCCACGCTGATGCCATGGCGATGCGGCCACGAGGTGTCCGCCCGAGCAGCCCTTCGCGCACCAAGTATGGCTCGGCAACAGTTTCGACAGTCTCCGGCTCCTCGCCAACGGCGATCGCCAGCGTTGAAAGACCCACCGGTCCACCGTTGAATTTGGTAATCAACGCTTCAAGGACGGCGCGGTCAAGGCGGTCCAATCCCCGTTCATCTACCTCGTACATGTCCAGGGCCGCCGACGCCGATCGCGCGTCGATCTGTTCGATTCCGTGGACAAGTGCCCAGTCGCGAACACGGCGAAGCAAGCGGTTTGCAATTCGTGGCGTGCCGCGGGATCGTCCGGCAATCTCTGTGAATCCGGCGGAGTTGACCTTCAGGTCAAGCAATCCGGCTGAGCGGCGCAGTACGAGTTCGAGTTCTGCTACAGAGTAGAACTCGAGGTGGCCCGTAAATCCGAAGCGGTCCCGCAAGGGGCCCGGCAGAAGCCCTGCGCGGGTGGTTGCACCAACGAGCGTGAAGGGTGGAAGTTCAAGGGGAATGGCGGTTGCGCCAGCGCCCTTGCCGACCACGATGTCCACACGGAAGTCTTCCATGGCCATGTAGAGCATCTCTTCAGCCGGGCGGGACATGCGGTGGATCTCGTCGAGGAACAACACCTCCCCCTCGGACAGCGAGGAAAGAATTGCTGCAAGATCTCCGGCATGCTGGATGGCTGGTCCGCTGCTGATACGCAGTGGGGCGTTCATCTCGGCGGCGATGATCATGGCCAGAGTGGTCTTGCCCAGGCCTGGGGGACCGGAAAGCAGTACGTGGTCAGCGCTCCGGCCGCGCATACGCGAAGCTTCAAGCACCAGCGAAAGCTGCTTCCGAACACGGTGCTGGCCAACAAAATCATGCAGGTTTTTGGGCCGGAGCGCGGCTTCGATAACGCGCTCCTCCGGCTCCTCTCCCCCGGCAACGAGCGATTGCTCAGCCACGGGTGCCTACGCGGTTTCCAGCGCGCGCGCCGTCCTGCCCCAACCAGCGCAAAGTGGCACGGAGGATTTGCGCCACGTTACCGTCATCAACAAGCTCGGGGGAATCGGCCATTGCTTTGTCGATGCTGCCCGCGGCGTCCTTCTCAGACCATCCCAGACTGGTCATGGCAGCCACTACCTGGGGCTTCCATTCCACGGTAGTGATCACTGGAGCTGCTGTTCCTGTGCCAGTGCCGTGCGGGACCAGCTTTCCGGCCAGTTCAAGGACAATCCGGCCCGCGACCTTCGGTCCGATGCCTGGCACTTTAGTGAACGCCTTGCCATCGCCGGTGTGCGCAGCTACACGGATCGCTTCGGGCTCGTGCACCGCAAGTACGGCCAGAGCCAGCCGTGGCCCGACGCCGCTCACGCTCAGCAGGACATCGAAAACCTCGCGTTCATCATCATCGGCGAAGCCGAACAACGTGAGGGAATCCTCACGGACGATCATGGAGGTGAAGAGCTTCGCTTCGGCGCCTACTTTTAGGTGGCTCAAGGTCTGGGGCGTAGCGAAAACGCTCATTCCCGCGCCGTTGAGGTCGATCACGGCGGTCGACAAGCCAACGTGGGCAACTGTTCCACGGAGAAAACTGATCAAGACCCTGCTCCTGAGGTACGGCCTGCAAAGCAGACTATCCGAACATATCTACGAATACCCTAGCAAGGGGTTCTCCGAATCACCGTGCGCGGCGCGCTTTCGCTTCCGCTTCCGCCCAGGCCCGCTGGGCCGGGGTGAGGGAGTCCGTGCCGGTGTTCCCACCGATTCCACCCATGCCGCTGCCTGCCCGCCAAGCGTGCGTCAGCGCCAGGGCAAGTGCGTCCGCGGCGTCGGCGGGTTTGGGCGGGGCGTCGAGCCGGAGGATTTTGGTGACCAATTTAGTGACCGCGTCCTTGTTCGCAGTGCCACTTCCGGTCACGGCCGCTTTGACTTCGGAGGGCGTGTGTAAAGCTACGGGAATGCCGCGACGCGCGGCAGCCGCGATGACAACGCCCGAGGCTTGGGCCACGCCCATCACCGTGCTGACGTTCATCTGCGAAAAAACGCGCTCGACGGCGACGACGTCCGGCTCGTGCAGGTCCAGCCACTCGTCGATGGCCGTGGCGATGACCAAAAGCCTCTTGTCCAGTGTCAACTCAGCCGAAGTCCCGACCACACCAACAGCCACCATGGTGGCCCGGCGGTTCCGCTCGATATCCACTACACCGATGCCGCAACGGGTAAGGCCCGGATCGACTCCCAATACGCGAAGAGTCAAGTCCGGGCCTTCCTGTTTGTTGTCAAAATAGAAGGGCTGCCCGCCTAGTCGGCGTCGAGGGCAGCCTGCACTTCCTCGCTGAAGTCTGCGTTGCTGTAGACGTTCTGGACGTCATCCAGGTCTTCGAGGGCATCCACGAGTTTCATGAATTTCCGGGCGCCATCAATATCGAGGTCCACCTGCATGGAGGGCACGAATTCAGCTTCATCGGATTCGTACTCGATGCCGGCATCCTTCAATGCGTCACGGATGGCCTGCAGGTCAGAGGGCTCGGAATGCACTTCCCAGTTCTCGCCGCTGTCCTTGACTTCCTCTGCGCCGGCGTCCAGGACGGCCATCAGGATGTCGTCCTCGCTCAGCCCATTCTTTGGCAGCACGACGACGCCCTTGCGGGTGAACAAGTAGCTGACCGAGCCGGGATCTGCAATGGTGCCACCGTTGCGGGAAATCGCGAGTCGAACCTCGGAAGCCGCACGGTTCTTGTTGTCCGTAAGACACTCGATCAACAACGCCGAGCCCTGGGGGCCACGGGCTTCGTACATGATTTCCGTGTAATCGACCACTTCGCCCGTGAGGCCGGCACCGCGCTTGATGGCGCGGTCAATGTTGTCGTTGGGAACCGAGGTCTTCTTCGCCTTGGTAACCGCGAGTTCCAGGCCCGGGTTGCCGGCGAGGTCCGGGCCGCCCATGCGCGCAGCAACTTCGATGTTCTTGATCAGCTTTGCGAACGACTTTGCACGCCTGCTATCAATGATGGCTTTCTTGTGCTTGGTAGTCGCCCATTTGGAGTGGCCTGACATGCTTTTACGCTTCTCCTCTGATCATTCGAATAAAGAGTTCATGCACGCGCTTCTCACCTGTGACTTCCGGGTGGAAAGAGGTGGCCAACAGCTGGCCGGAGCGCACTGCAACAATTCTAGCCAATCCGTGCAAAGTGGCGGTGTGGCTGGCGTGCTCCGGGTCAACCTGTGCCAGGACTTCGACTCCCGGGCCAACCCGTTCCACCCAAGGTCCACGGATGAAGACCGCGTGCACCGGATCCACGCCGGACTCCCCTGCGCTGAACTCGAGTCCTTTGAAATCGAGGTCGGTTTCAAAGGACTCGCGCTGCCGCCCGAAGGCATTGCGGCGCACCGTGATGTCCAATCCGCCAAAGGTCTGCTGGGGGTTTCCGTCCAGATCAGTAGCGGGATCGGCAATCTCATCGGCAAGGAGAATCATGCCGGCACAAGAGCCGTAGACCGGAAGGCCTTCGGCGATGCGCTTCCGAAGCGGGTCCGCGAGTTCAAAGATTCTAGAGAGTTTGTCGATCGTGGTGGATTCCCCACCAGGGATGATCAGGCCGTCAACGTCATCCAGTTCTGCGGGCCGACGGATGCCCACACCCGTGGCGCCTGCGGCTTCCACTGCGTGGATGTGCTCACGGAAGTCGCCTTGGAGGGCCAGTACGCCGATCCGGAGTCCTGCACCCACGCGTGATGAAGCGTCGGAAAGGGGGTTGGTCATTAGACCATCATAGTGGTCCGGCCCGGCAATCTCCTCCCGGAGGACAAGCGGCAATGCCAGCAGGAGTCGCCTCCACGCCCAGTTCCATGCCTTAACTGGGATATATTACAGAGCATGTTTTCCTTCAGCGTTCCCCTCGGCAAGCTGGTCCGCACACTGTCCCGGCTCCGGGGTGGGGGCTCTGCTTTCCCCGGCCTGGTGGTCGAAAAAATCGATCCCGGTTTCATGCAGAGAACGCTGTCCAGCCTTCCCCATGGCGTGGCAGTTGTCAGCGGGACGAACGGAAAGACGACCACCACCAAAATGGTGGTCGAGCTGTTGGAAAGCCAGGGCTTGAAGGTCTTCACCAACCGCACGGGCAGCAACTTCACCCGGGGCGTGGCCGCTTCCCTCCTCGGCGATGTTGACTGGCGTGGTCGCCTCGACGCCGACGTCGCGATCCTTGAACTCGACGAAGCACATGCTGTGCACTTCGTGAACAAGGTGCCGCCGCGTTTTAGCCTCTTGCTGAACGTCCTACGAGACCAGCTTGACCGATTCGGCGAGATCGACAAGACCGCCCGCTTGCTCGAACACATCGCGCAGAAAACCACGGACACCGTGGTGCTGAACCGTGAAGACCCGCGGGTAGCGCGAATCGCCAACACCCTGAATGTTCCCGGGGCACTCCACAATCCCAGCGTCCGATACTTCGGCCTGGATGAATCGCTGCGCAGCACGTTCCCCAACGACGACGATATGCGGACGGCTACCACCGGACCCTCGTCACCGAACACGCCGGCACCCGGCACCGCAGGTGATGTACCTGCCGCCCCCGCTGCCGACGTCGTACTCCGCCGCGTGGGTGCCCAGGACGCCGACTTTGAGTTCGACGGCGAAACGGTCACCACCAGCATGAAGCTGCGTGGTGTCTACAACATCTTCAACGCGGCGGCCGCACTTTCCCTGGCCAGGGCGATCCTGGGTACGGGAGCCGTCGACACTCCCAAACTGGTCAAGGCACTCGGTGATGTGGCTCCTGCTTTCGGGCGCGGCGAAAGCCTCACTGTCGATGGCCAGCCGTTGGAACTCGTGCTTGTTAAGAATCCCAGCGGCTTCCGGCTCGGCCTGAAGTCCTTCCCGGCCGGCGGCTACGCCACCATGATCGCCATCAACGACAACTATGCAGATGGCAGGGACATGTCCTGGCTCTGGGACGTCGAATTCGAGTCGCTGCGGGAAGACGGAGTTGAGGTCCTCACCGGCGTTCGAGCGTACGACATGGCCCTGCGACTGCAGTACGACGAGGTCCGCTTCGGTACAGTCGAGACCGACATAACCTCGGCGCTCCATGCATTCATTGACGGCTCGCGCGGCAAGCCCAAGCGAATTTTCTGCACGTACACCGCCATGCTCGCGATCCGTCGCGAACTGGCCAAAATCACCATAGTTGAGGTGGTCTCATGACCCCGGAAGCACAGCCCACCAAGGGAACTATCCGCGTCCTCCAGCTCTACCCGCGGGACATGAACATTTACGGTGACTGGGGCAACGCCCTGGTTCTCCAGCAACGAATAAAGTGGCATGGGTACACGCCGGAGCTCCTTGAATACAACGTAGACGATGACTTTCCTGACGACATCGACATCATCGTGGGCGGGGGCGGGCAGGACAGCGGCCAGCTCGTCATTCAAGACGATCTTCAGGCACGCGCCGATCAACTGCGGAAGCTCGCGGACGACGGCGCACCCATGCTCGTAATTTGCGGCCTCTACCAGCTTTTCGGAAAGTTCTTCAAGACCAGCGCGGGCCCTGTCATTCCCGGTGTCGGTATCCTCGATGTCGAGACACACGGCACGGATGAACGCCTGATCGGCAATGTAACGCTCAAATCCTCCGAATTCGGGGACGTCCTGGGCTACGAGAACCACAGTGGACAAACCACCCTGGGCCCCGGCGTCCAACCGTTGGGAACTGTCACCAAAGGTGCGGGAAACAACAGCAAGGACGGTCACGAGGGCGCCCGCTACCGCAACGTGGTGGCCAGCTACCTGCACGGTTCGCTGCTGCCCAAGAACCCGGCGATCGCCGACTTCCTGATACGGACGGCCGCGGAGCGGAAATATGGCACCTTCGTGCCGGGAACGCCCGACGACGACTACGCCCGCCTCGCGCGGGAGCACGCTGCCCGCCGGCCACGCTAGCTACTTGCCGCCTTACTTCTCCTTGGTAATCAGCAGCTCGTGGGCTCCTGCCGCCGCCGCGCCCATGGACTCGACCACGGCCTTGGTGCGTTCGTGCGTCTCTGCGTCGGCAGCCGGGGAAGCGCAGACTCCCTGGGGTGCGTCGCTGGCCACTGAGCACCAGCGGTAGGGATCCCGGACAATCACCGACGGCGCCCAGGCGAGATCCGAGGCAGTCCAAACACCAGCCGCGTTCTGGCTGAACTGCGCACGGACCAGCAGACCTTCGTTGTTGACCACATACCAGGGCGACAGTTCCGTCACGCCATTACCCAGTCCGTAGACAATCCACGTGCCCTTGTAGTTTTCAATCGGCAGCACCGAGTGCGTGTGGTGTCCATAAACCATGGTGAATTGGCCGCTGTTCACCAATGCGTGGGCGACCTCCTGTTGCTGGGCGTTGGCCTCGCTGGCGTACTCATCACCGGCGTGCATGACTCCGAGCACGATGTCGGCTCCGAGTGTACGGGCCTTGGTCGCCTTCGCAATCATGACCGTGGGATCAAGTTCGTCCACAAGCCACGGGTACTCCGGAATCTGACCGTTGTGTCCGTAGGTGCCGGCAATGACTGCAACGGTCGCTGCGTCCGTCTTAAGCATCAGGATTTCCTGTGATGCAGCTTCGGTCCGGTAGGAACCAGTGTGCTTGAGCCCGGCAGCATCCAGTGCGTCCAACGTTCGGAGCAACCCTTCAGTCCCCCGGTCTATGGTGTGGTTGCTGGCTGTAGTGCAGGCATGGTACCCCACATCCTTGGATGCTGTAACGATCTGCGGCGGGACATTGAAGGATGGGTACGCGGAGAACGGACCATCCGGCGTGCCAACTGGGGTTTCCTGATGGCAAATTGCGAGATCGCTGTTCCGGATATAGCGCCGCTGGCCTTCAAGGAGCGGTATGAAGGTGTAACCGGGCTGCCCTGCGGCGACGGCGTCCGCCCGGGCCTGCTGCCACAGCTGTGTATGGATCAGCATGTCGCCGGTGACCGTAATCGAAGTACAACGCAGTTCGGGACAAGAAGGGCCCTTGCCCGGGGTCGGCGTAGGAGTCGGCGTTGGGGTGGACACAGGAGACGCGGGGGCAGTAGCGGCGCTGCTGTGCTCCCGGGAATCGTTCTCCGCAATTACGCCGCAGGCGCTCAAGCACAACGCAAGTACTGATGCTGCCAGCAAGGCGCCCGTTCGCCATGGCCTGTGACGTCGGCGATCCCCCCGACTCCCGCAAGATGTGATGTTCCCCATAACAGCAATCCTACGGCGCAAGACTCGCGGGATTCCGGCGAGCCGCCCTTGAGGACACGATTCTTAAGTGAAAGAGTCCCTTCATGACCAATCCGCTTTTGAGTCCCAGTCCCCTGCCGTTCGGCCTGCCACCTTTTGCAGCAATCACCACAGAGGACTATGCCGAAGCCGTGGACGCGGGACTGAAGGAACACCTCCACGAGATCCAGCAAATTGCGGCGAACCCACTACCGGCGACTTTTGAGAACACGGCTGTGGCCATGGAAAGGTCCGGGCGGTTGCTGGACCGGGCCGCGGCGGCGTTCTTTACGCTTGTATCGGCCGATGCCTCGGACGCGATCAGGGAGCTGGAGACGGCCTTCGCGCCCCGGTTTGCCGCGCATCAGGACGCCGTCTACATGAACCGGGGCTTGTATGAACGCTTCAACGCCATTGATACCGCGAGGCTTGATGATGAGTCTGCTCGATTGGTCCAGGAATACCTCAAGGAGTTTCGGCAGTCCGGCATTCAACTTGACGACGACGGCCAGGCGCGCCTTCGGGAAATCAACGCCGAACTCTCACGTATAGGCACCGAATTCGGCCAGCGGGTCAAGGAGACGATGAAGTCTGCCGCTATTCTCCTCGACGACGAAGCGGACCTGGCCGGCATGTCCACCGAAGATGTCGCGGGCGCTGCCGAGGCCGCCAAGGCGGCCGGGCACGATGGCCGGTTCCTCCTGACGCTCATCCAGCCAAGCAACCAACCCGCCCTCGCCTCGCTCGAAAACCGGACCGTTCGGCGGCGCCTGTTTGAAGCGTCCCTGGCTCGGGGCACTGACGGCGGAAGCCTGGATGTCCGTGATCTGGTGAGGGCAACCGTTCGCTTCCGTGCGGAAAAGGCGAGCCTGCTGGGCTTTCAAAACTTCGCGGAACTCATGGTGGACCAGCAAACGGCACCCGACTTCAAAGCCGTGCAGGCAATGTTGGGCCGGTTGGCACCTCCAGCGATCCGAAACGCCCAAGCCGAAGCCCTAGCATTGGCGGAGTCCGCCGGCCACCCACTGGAGCCTTGGGACTGGGCATACTATTCGGCGCAGGTCCGGCGGGAAAAGTACCAAGTGGATGAACAGGCCATCAGGCCTTACTTCAGCCTCGAAATGGTCTTGGCTGACGGCGTCTTCTTCGCAGCGACCCAACTCTATGGCATCACGTTCCATGAGAGGCCGGATCTCGCCGGGTACCACGGGGACGTCCGGGTATGGGAGGTGAAAAACGAGGACGGCAGCAGTCTGGGTCTTTTTCTTGGCGACTACTACACCCGGGAATCCAAGCGCGGAGGAGCCTGGATGAACTCACTTGTGGAACAGTCCCGTCTCCTTGGCACGCAAGCCGTAGTGATCAACAACCTGAACATCACCAAGCCGGCGCCAGGCGAACCTGCTCTCCTGTCCCTGGACGAGGTCCGGACCGTCTTCCACGAATTCGGGCACGCGCTCCACGGACTGTTCTCCGATGTGGACTATCCCCGGTTCTCCGGAACGTCCGTGCCCCGGGACTTCGTGGAGTACCCATCCCAGGTCAACGAAATGTGGATCATGTGGCCGGAGGTGTTGACTAATTACGCGCGCCACCATGCCACGGGAGAAGTGCTCCCGCAGGACATCGTGGAGAGAATCAATGAATCCCTGCTGTGGGGTGAAGGATTCGCCACCACCGAATACCTGGGAGCAGCGTTGTTGGACGTGGCGTGGCACGTGCTGTCCACGGATGACGTTCCGGCTGACGTCCTTGCGTTTGAGGCCAAGGCCCTCGCCGACGCCGGCATCGCCCACCCGCTGATTCCGCCGCGCTACCGTACCGGCTACTTCCAGCACATCTTTGCTGGCGCCGGGTACGCTGCCGGCTATTACTCCTACATTTGGAGCGAAGTCCTGGACGCGGACACCGTTGAGTGGTTCAAGGAAAACGGAGGCCTTACGCGGTCAAACGGGGACCGATTCCGATCCGAGCTGCTATCGAGGGGTAACAGCCGCGATCCGTTGGAATCGTTCCGTACGTTCCGTGGGCGTGATGCCGAGCTGGAACCCCTCCTGAAGCGCCGGGGACTGAACCAACCCACCCAGCCTTAAAAACGGAACGACGGGCGCCGATCCGGAAGTGGATCAGCGCCCGCCGTCGTATGTTTGGTAACGCTTACCAGCCGCGCTCTGCGAGGCGGTGGGGCTGCGGGATTTCGTCGACGTTGATGCCGACCATGGCTTCGCCCAGGCCGCGGGAGACCTTGGCGATCACATCGGGGTCGTCATAGAACGTGGTTGCCTTCACGACGGCGGCAGCGCGCTCTGCAGGGTTGCCGGACTTGAAGATACCCGAACCAACGAACACGCCATCAGCGCCGAGCTGCATCATCATCGCAGCGTCAGCGGGTGTCGCGATGCCACCAGCGGTGAACAAGACGACGGGGAGCTTGCCCGTGGCGGCAATTTCCTTGACGAGCTCGTACGGGGCCTGCAGTTCCTTGGCCGCAACATACAGCTCGTCCTCGGGAAGGGCTGCGAGCTTGGCGATCTCCGCGCGGATCTTGCGCATGTGCCCGGTGGCGTTGGAAACATCACCGGTGCCGGCCTCGCCCTTGGAACGGATCATCGCCGCGCCTTCGTTGATGCGGCGCAGCGCCTCACCAAGGTTCGTGGCGCCACAGACGAACGGGACGGTGAAGTTCCACTTGTCGATGTGGTTCACGTAGTCGGCCGGGGTCAGGACCTCGGACTCGTCGATGTAGTCCACACCCAAGGACTGCAGGACCTGCGCTTCGACGAAGTGACCGATGCGGGCCTTTGCCATCACCGGGATGGACACGGCGGCAATGATCTGATCGATCATGTCCGGATCGGACATGCGGGACACGCCGCCCTGGGCGCGGATATCGGCGGGTACGCGCTCGAGCGCCATGACGGCTACGGCACCGGCGTCCTCGGCGATGCGGGCCTGCTCGACGTTAACGACGTCCATGATGACGCCGCCCTTGAGCATCTCCGCCATGCCCCGCTTAACGCGGCTGCTGCCCGTGACGCTGTTCGCGGACGAACCGGCTTCGTTGCTTACATCTGGTGTAGACACAAAAACCCCTATGGGTAGATAAACGACCTTTTCGCCGGTGGCTCGCGCAGCCACACGACCGCAATCAGCGCACACCGGATATTCAGGTCAAGGTGACCAAGTACTAGTAATACTAGTCGCACGTTGCCGGGTGGCTGTACATTCGTTACCGCATAAGGGGGCCAAGAAGAGGGCAACTATAGGACACCTGCACAACTGCCCCAGACGGACTCTGGTCAGATGCCAGTTTCCTAGGCTTCCGCCATCGCTTGCTTGCGGACAGTCGCCATTCTTTGCACGATAGTGACCACACTGGCAAGGGCAAGAAGGATCAGGGTCGCGAAGAGCACCACTGCTGGAAGCCCCAGCCCAGTGAGCCCGGTGATGAGAAGCACCGAAGCTAAACGCTCGGCACGCTCGGCTATGCCAACGCTGGCTTGATAGCCCAGTGATTCGGCCTTTGCCCGTGCATAGGAAACCACCATGCCCAGTACCAGGCAAACGACGGCGGCAGTTCCAATAGCTGGGTCCCCACCTTTGGTGAAGAACCAGATGGTCAGCCCTGCAAAGATGGCACCGTCCGCCAACCGGTCCAAGGTGGAATCCAGAAAGTTTCCCCAGCCGCCGCTCCGGCCTTGCAAACGGGCCATTATGCCATCCACGACGTCCGAGAACGCGAAGAATGCCACCACAATAGAGCCCCACCAGAGGTATCCCAGCGGATAGAGGACCAATCCGCCCAGTATGACCCCGGCCGTACCGGCCACGGTCACTGCGTCTGGAGACACGCCAATCTTGAGGAGCCAACGCGCCAAGGGTGTGAAAATTGAAGTGAAGAAACCACGCGCATGCCTATTGAGCATTCGACTCCCCCGGCCAGGCTTCAGCCACCAGTTTGCGGACCTCGTCGAGAGTCTGCGTGATGGCCTTGGTCTGGGCGATGATGGGGAAGAAGTTTCCGTCCCCACCCCAGCGCGGTACGACGTGCTGGTGGAGGTGCGCCGCAATTCCTGCTCCACCGGTGACACCCTGGTTCATGCCCAGGTTGAAGCCGCTCGGATTGGAAACCTTCCGCAGTACGCGCATGGCCGTCTGCGTTAGCTCGGAGAATTCCGCCGTTTCCTCCACTGTGATGTCCGTGTAGTCCGGAACGTGGCGGTAGGGGCAAATCAGCAAGTGGCCCGGGTTGTAAGGGAAAAGGTTGAGTACGACGTAGCAGGTCCTGCCACGATAGACGATGAGGGACTCTTCGTCGCTACGGGTGGGTCCCACACAGAACGGGCAGTCGTCCTTGTCCTTGAATTGGTCCTGTCCGCCTTTGATATAAGCCATGCGGTGGGGAGTCCACAGGCGCTGAAAAGCGTCCGGTACGCCTGCAAGGCCGAAGTCATCGGTTACTTCGGCGTCGCCCGGAAGGTCAGCTGCCGCGCCTGTGTTCTCCTGCACCGTCTATTGTCCGTTCCGTCAGCTGTCGCGGTTCTTGACGGCATCCACGATTCTGCGGACAGCCTCTGCCACGGGCACGCCGTTGTCCTGGCTGCCATCACGGAAGCGGAACGAGACAGCACCTGCCTCGGCGTCCTCCCCGCCCGCGATGAGGACGAACGGGACCTTGTCCTTGCTGGCCGTACGGATCTTCTTCGGGAAGCGGTCCGAGGAGATGTCCACTTCCGCCCGGATTCCCACTGCCTTCAACTGGTCCACGACGTCGAACATGTAGTCGTTGAACGCCTCGGCAACAGGGATGCCCACCACCTGGACGGGAGAAAGCCAGGCCGGGAAGGCGCCTGCGTAGTGCTCCGTGAGAACACCCATGAAGCGCTCCACCGAACCGAAGAGGGCACGGTGAATCATGACGGGACGCTGACGCGTTCCATCTGCTGCCTGGTACTCCAATTCGAAGCGTTCAGGCAGGTTGAAGTCCAACTGGATTGTGGACATCTGCCAGGTCCTGCCGAGGGCGTCCTTTGCCTGGACGGAAATCTTCGGCCCATAGAATGCTGCTCCACCCGGGTCCGGTACCAGGTCCAGCCCTGACGCCTCCGCAACCTCGGCGAGTGTGCGGGTTGCTTCCTCCCAGGCGGAGTCGTCACCCACGAACTTTTCCTCGTTCTTGGTGGAGAGCTCAAGGTAGAAATCGTCCAGGCCGTAGTCCTTGAGCAGGCCAAGGACGAAGTTAAGCGTGGTGGTGAGTTCGTCCTTCATCTGCTCGCGGGTGCAGTAGATGTGGGCATCGTCCTGTGTCATGCCACGGACGCGGGTCAGGCCGTGCACAACACCGGATTTCTCGTACCGGTACACCGAGCCGAATTCGAACAGGCGCAACGGCAGTTCGCGGTAGGACCTGCCGCGTGAACGGAAGATCAGGTTGTGCATGGGGCAGTTCATCGGCTTCAGGTAGTAATCCTGGGCGGGCTTGCGCACGGTGCCGTCTTCGTTGAGTTCGGCATCCACCTGCATCGGGGGGAACATGCCGTCCTTGTACCAGTCAAGGTGCCCGGAGACTTCGTAAAGGTGTCCCTTGGTGATGTGCGGGGTGTAGACGAATTCGTAGCCGGCATCCACGTGGCGCTGGCGGGAGTAGTCCTCCATTTCCTTGCGGATGATGCCACCTTTGGGGTGGAACACAGGGAGGCCCGAGCCGAGTTCGTCGGGGAACGAGAACAGGTCCAACTCCACACCCAGCTTGCGGTGGTCGCGGCGCTCTGCCTCGGCAAGGCGTTCCTGGTAGGCCTTGAGTGCTTCCTTGGTGGGCCATGCGGTGCCGTAGATTCGCTGCAGTTGCTGGTTGTTCTGGTTTCCCAGCCAGTATGCGGAGGACGAACGTGTCAGCGCGAAGGCATTGGAGATGATCCTGGTGTTGGGCAGGTGCGGTCCGCGGCAGAGATCGCACCAGACGCTGTCGCCACTCTTGCGGTCCACATTGTCGTAAATAGTGATGTCGCCAGCGCCGACTTCAACGTTGACGCCTTCGCCGGCGTCGGCGGCGTCGTTCTTCTTGCCCAACAGCTCCAGCTTGTAGGGTTCGCCAGCCATGGCTTCGCGGGCTTCTTCTTCGGTGACCACGCGGCGAACGAACTTCTGGTTCTGGTTGATGATCTTCTGCATCATCTTTTCCAGCTGGCGCAGGTCTTCCGGGGTGAACGGCTCGGCGACGTCGAAGTCGAAGTAGAAGCCGTCAGTAATGTAAGGACCGATGCCAAGCTTGGCGTCAGGCCGCAGCTGCTGGACGGCCTGGGCCATAACGTGCGCGGTGGAGTGACGGAGAACGTTGAGTCCGTCAGGAGATTCAATGGTGACACCTTCGACGTCGGCACCCTCGGTAAGGACCTGGTCAAGGTCCTTGAGCACTCCATTGACACGGGCAACAACGACGTCGCGGCGCTCGAAGAAGAGTTCCGCGCCGGTAGTCCCTTCCGTCACCTTGGTCTCTTCGCCATCGACGATGAGGGTGATCTGTTGGGCATCTGACACGGGTGTCTCCTATTCATAGTGAAGGCTTCATAGCTTGTGGCGTACGGGGACCACAGCCAGCCACCGTCAATCGTATCCGTTCCGACGAAGGCGGCCAAAGCAGCGCGCCGACGACCCGATTCAGCTCCCGAGGCCCGTGATGGCAAGGTTCCTGGAGATCCCCTCAAGGGGCCCTGAATGAGTGAATTCAGGCGGAAGCCCGACGCCGGGTGGCAGGACTTCGGCATACGGCAAAGTTTCCGGGCGGCTAAGGTCCCAGGCTTTGCTGGCACTGAGGCTGATTCCCTTGGGACCTGTTCTTCGCGTAGTTCCGCGGATCAGCAGAAGCCGGGTACCGAACAGGAGTGGACCCGATTCTTCCTGCGCTTCATGGAAGAAGACAGTATCCACGCAGCCTGTACCGTCGTCGATGCTGATGAACACCACGCGGCGCCCACCACGCATGGGAGGTGTCTGCGTTGCGATCCGGACACCGGCAACCAGTACCTCGGTACCGTTCCGAAGACCCAAGAGCTTATCCGCCGTGGTGACGCCAAGCTTGTCCAGCAAAGGCCTATGACTTTCCATCAGATGCTCACTCACGTCCACTGCCATGAGATCAAGCTCTGCCCGCACGTTCTCCACCATGCTGGGCTCAGGTAATCCAGCAGCAAGATTCCGCAACTCCACATCACCAAGGGGTAGGGATAATTGCCCTTCAATGACGCCGCTGCCTTTCTTGGAGGGACTGCCCTGGAGCGCTTGCAGGTGCTGCACCAGATCGGCACGGTTTGCAGTTCCGCCGGCATCCCGGTGCAGGGCATCGAAGGCTCCGAGTTGGGCGAGCCTCTTGATATTCGGTTTGCTCACCCTGGCCCGGGACCTGAGATCCGCGAGGGAATCATATGGTTGACCAGCTACGATCCGCTTCAGCTCCGCTCCCGATAGTCCATATATTCCATTCAGGCTCAAGCGAATGCCGAGCTTGCCGGAATTCTGGCCTTCCTGGATTCTTTCCACCCTGTATTCAGCCTGGCTGCGATTAATATCCAAGGGCAAGATGGGAATACCCAAGCGGCGGGCTTCAGCAACCAGCAGCCGTTTGGGGTACATCCCGGGGTCGTGTTCCCACAGCCCTGCAAGGAACGCTTCAGGGTGGTGCGCCTTTAGCCACGCCGATTGATAGGTGGGCACAGCAAAGGCAGCTCCATGGGCTTTGCAGAAACCGAAACTGCCGAAGGCTTTGAGGGTTCCCCACACTTTGTCCACGACGTCCGGGGAGTATCTCTTGATCGCTTCCCGACGGAAATACCTCTCTACCTCAGGTTCGTGGAGCTCGTCACCCAAGGCCCTTCGAAACTCGTCTGCCCGGTCCAAACCACAACCTGTCATGACATGGAAGGTCTTCAGGATCTGCTCATGGAAAACCGTGACGCCATGGGTTTCCTGCAAAACGGGCTTCAGGTCCGGATGTGGATAGACCTCTGGTGCGAAACCATGCCGGTGTTCAAGGAACGGGCGGACCATATCCGACTTCATGGGGCCAGGGCGGAACAAGGAAATATCGATAATGAGGTCATTGAATTCCCGCGGCGCCATCTTCCCGATCAGCTCCCGCTGGCCAGGGGATTCAATCTGGAAGCAGCCCAAAGTGTGGGTACTGCGGATCAACTCATAGGTGGGCTCGTCGTCGAAAGGCACCGCGTTGAGATCAATCCTGCCGTCCGGGGCAATATAGTCCGGACCGGTGCCTCCCGCTTCCACCGGATGGTGGCCAGCCGCCACTACCTCCGCTTTGGACGGGTGCAGGCGGATAACTTCCCGCACCGCAAACGCCATGGCGCTTTGCATCCGCACACCCAGGACATCCAGCTTGAGCATGCCCATGGGATCCATGTCGTGTTTGTCGAACTGGCTCATGGGCAGCCCCAACCCGCTGGGCTGTACCGGGGTTCTGTCCAGGAGCGTGGCATCGCCCAGGATCACCCCGCACGGGTGCATGGAAATGTGCCGGGGAAGGCGGTCCAACCTTTCAGTGAGATCCACCAGTAGGTCCAACTGCTGGTTTTCCTCCATGCCCCCAGGCCCTTCACGGCCGGCCTCTACCCGTCCGGCAAATTCTCGGAGTTCAGGCTTTTCAACCAATGCCTCCCTGAATTTGCGCGCGGAGAACCGCCACAACTGCTTGGCAATTTCGCCGATTTCACCATCGTCCATGCCAAGAGCCATGCCGGCATCGCGGACAGCACCACGGGCCCTGTACCCGTTCTGCATGCTCATCAGCGTCACTCGTTCAGCTCCGAAGCGCTCGAAGATCTTCCGGTAGACGTTGTGCCGTTCGGCGCTTTCGACGTCAATGTCAATATCGGGAAGGGTGGATCGGCGACCCGAGAGGAAGCGTTCAAAAATGAGGTCATGCCGGATGGGATCCACTTGGCTGATGTCGATCAGATAGTTGACCAGGCTGGAGGCCCCGGAGCCTCTGGCAGCTACCCGGACGCCCATCTCGATGATCATCCTGGATACTTCCGCAACAGTGAGGAAGTAGGAGGCAAAGCCGAGTTTGTCGATGATCCCCAGCTCATGCTGCAACCGCGAGCGCATCTGTATTTCCGCATTGCCGTTGATGCCGGGGAATCGCCGGGTGATTCCTGCCTCGCATCGTTGGGTGAGTTCCACCATGGGGTCGCGTTCGATGCCGATGATGGAAGCTTCGGGAACAACGGGCTTTTTCCATCCCATGTCCAGGACGGGATCGATACGGCATTTGTCTGCGAGCGCTTCTGTGTTGGAGAGCAGTTTGTTCAGCCCCGCTGCTCCTTGCCCTGCCGCGCCCATGATTTCCTTGCCGAGTTGGAGCATTTGTTGGGCGTTTTTCAACCACCCCTGCCCAGTTGGTTGCAGCAGGCCGGTTGGTTGCAGCAGGGGGGTCGATGAGAGTTCAGGGAGGGATTTTAGGGTGCGCGCGGAGTCCAGGACGTCTGCGGTGGGGGCGCCGTCCTGGGCGCAGTAGCGGACGGCGTTGCTGAGGATGGCGGGGACGTTGTATTCGAGGGCGAGCTTGAGCATGCGTACGGCGTGGGCTGTGCTGAGGGGTTCTCCAGGAGCGCTGAGGTGGGATACGGCTTCGGCGACGATTGTCCCGGGCGGCATGGCGTCGATCCATTGTTTGAAGAGTGTGCGGGGCCGAAGATATTTCCGTCCTCCCATGGCGCGGCCTACATCGGAGTCCGGTCCTATGAGGACGGTCAACACGGGCTTGAGGGTTTGCGTGTCCAGTGTCCGCGATGCGAGTTCTGCCCTGGTTACGGCGACGGGCACTACTCCCCCGGCTTTGCCGGAGGTGCGGGCATGGGCGTCCGAAATGAGTCGGCAGAGAGCGCGATAGCCGGCGCCGTTGTTGTTGCCGTGGGCGAGTACGACGACGCGGCCCGCTACTTGGGTGCGGTGGTCGCCGTCGTCGTCGAATATTGCCAGGTCCACGCCGATGATGGGGTCGATACCGGCGTCCATGCATGCTTTGAGGTGCTTGATGGTGCCGTACAAGCCATCCCGGTCTGTGCAGGCGAGCGCTGTTGCGCCGTCTGCTGCGGCTGACTGGGCAAGTTCGTCCGGCCAGGAGACGCCGTAGTGGGCGCTGAAGGCTGTGGAGACGTGCAGGTGTGTGAAGCTCAAGGTTCAGGCGGCTTCGTCTGGTTCGACTGCTTGGGCCGGTGCGGCGTCGTGGATACGCAGAAGCCGCCAGCGGCCGCTGGCGAGATGGCGGACGAGGTCAAGGGTGATGGTTGGGCCGGGTTGCTCTTCGTCCTGCGGGCGATGGAGTTGGACCCGCCAGATCTCGTGGTCCACCAAGCCTGCGCCGCTTCCCAGTGGTGCCCGGCTTTCTTCTACCCACCATTGGCGTCGTTCATACCATCTGAGGGGTTCGTTGATGACGACGTAGCGGGTTCCTTTCCACTGGATTTCCTGCGGCTGGCCAACATCCGTGCAGATGACGTCCACGGACTCACTGAAAAGCCCCATATCCACACTCCTTGCCTGTGAGCATCGCCCTGGATCTAAGATCATCGCTAAATCATGATTCGAATGTATGTTCGAATATATCCAGTTTACGCCGCCCCTCCGACAAAACCTACTGGGAAGTTTTGCTCCTTCCGGGCGCCTTGGGCTTTCGATTGACAGCGGGCTTTCGATTGACAGCGGACTTTCGCTTGGCAGCAAGGTCGAGCAGCTTGTCGCGCAGGGGTTGCGCACCTTCTGCGAGCGCCACGCGCATCATCAAGGATGAACCGATGCGGTATTGCTGGGTCCGAAGAACGCGCTGACGGTTGTAGGCATCGAGGGCCTCGTCCAGGGGCAGGGTGTTGACGAGCTTACCCAAGGCGACGGCGTCTATCAGCGACTCACAGGCGCCTCGCCCGAGGTTGGGAGCCATGGCGTGGGCTGCGTCGCCGATGAGGACCACATTGCCCCGCGAATAACGCCGCAGCGGCGGGGTGGTCCAAATGCGTTGTGCCAATGATGTTTCGGGTGTCGCTACCCGCAGGACATGCTGGATTCCCTGCGAGTGCCCGGCGTAGCGGCGGCGCGTCACCGCAAGGGCTTCGCCGACGTCAATTCCCTCGGGCCCCATCCCGGAGCGGAAGGATGCATACCAGTTGGTTCCGCCGCTTGAAGGGCCTATGCCAAAGAGGTCTCCGCACCCCCAATACTCACCTATGGTTTCGCTGTCCGGTTCCTCGGCAATGACGCCTCGAACGGCGAGGTAAGGTGTCAGCTTGGCCGCACGCGATTGGCCCCACACGGAGCGCCTCACCATGCTGTGTACCCCATCCGCAGCCACTATCAAGTGGGCGTCGCTTGGGACCGCGTCCAGCTTTTCGATGCGTCGTTGGACTGTTGAGGGTACGGCTGAGTCGAGGAGCCGAAGGAGCGTGTGGCGTGCTGCGCCCACAAGGTTCTGCCCTTCCACACTCAGCCACGGCACTCCTATGGCACTCCGGAGCGCGCCACCCCTGATGACGGGGCTGTTTTCCCGGACGGCGCCAAGGATCCCCAATGTGGCCAGGGCCTCCTGGGCTTCGGGCCACATGGCCAGGGTCGTTCCTACTGCCGGGAGGCCGGCCCGCTGCTCGTACACAGTGACATGAAACTGGCTGGGATCAAGAGTTCCTGCCAAGGCGAGGCCTGCTATGCCACCACCGACGATTTCCACCTTTTTCATGATGCCAATGTACTACTACATTTGTAGTAATGGTGAGGTAGAAGACTAGACTTTCGCCATGCCTGACAGACGAACCGACCTTGCCGACGCGGCCCTCGCCGTGGTGGCCGCTAAAGGCCTCAAGGGACTGACCCACCGGGCCGTTGACGCCGAAGCCGGCGTGGCCGTCGGAACGACCTCCAATTACTTCCGCAACCGTGCCGCTTTGGTGGCTGCCGCCGTCGACCGCGTTGAAGAACACGACTCGCTCCTGCTCCAGCAGCAGGGTGGATCCGAATTCCCGACGTCGGTAGCCGCCTTGGCGGAACAGCTCGCGGGAGCGCTGCTCCGGCTCGCGAACAATCACGCTGAACTGACCCGGGCACGATTCACCTTTGCCCTGGACCAACCCGAGGTGGTGGCCGCCGGGCACCAGAGGATGCTTTCAGCTCTTGAACAGGTGCTCGATTCCATGGGAATTCCTGACCCAAGGGCCCGCGCAGAAGCGGTAGCGGACTACGGCGACGGATTGGCCATGCATCTCCTGACGGCACGCCGCGGCCAGGCGGTGGATCAACCGACAATCGCAGCCAACGTCCGGCGACTCTTGGAGGGATGAAGCAAAGGGGTGGACGCGGGCGGGTCCACAGAGCAGGATTGTGGCATGAGTACCAATGACGCACTCCTGAAGCAGGTCAGTATCTCCGCCGCAGATGACAACCTCGTTGCGAGATTCGAAATCGAAGGCAACATACCGGGCTCCGGCGCTTATGTCGTGGGCCTTGTTGCTGCCAGCGAGGACTATTCCTCCCAACGCAGGCTGGGCATTGAATTCATGAATGGAGAAGCGATCTCGTTCTACTCCTTCAACCACTCACTCAGTGCCGAGGAAAACTATGACATCAAGGGCGTGGAACACTCTGGAAACGTGATCACCGGAAACTTTCCGATGTCCGCCATCCATGGACTCAGTAAAGGCCACGTCATGACGGCCTTCAGCGAGGCGGATGGCCGCGAGTTCCAAGCCGGCGTTCCGGTCACGGAAGCGCTCTAGCTAGAAAAGGCCCTCTACCGGTTCAATGAGTTCCGGTCCGTTGTTGCGGACATTGCCGACGGCGGCACCCACCGCGTCGAGCGTCCAGCTGGCAGCGGCGTCGTGCGCCTTTGACCGCACCAGATCCACGAGGCCGGCCGCATCATCTTCGCGCGGATTCAACCAGGCTTCCATCGTGTCCTTGCTCATGGGCAATGGAACGCGGTCATGCAGGGCAGTCAACTCATCGAACACCGAGGCACTGCGCCGGGTAATGGCCGACTCGGCCGTCGGGGTGTCTGCCGTGAGAATCGACATGGACAGCAACCAACGGGCCGGATCATCATCAGACGCTGACTGGTCCCGCCACCACTCATACAACCCGGCAAACACCACACCCCCACCATCCGCAGGATGCACGTAGTACGGCTGCTTGCTTTTTCCTTCGCCCTTCTTCCACTCGTAATAGCCATCGGCAGGAACAGCGCACCGCCGGGCCGCAGCAGCTTTTCGGAAGGACGGTTTCTCCAGGAGGGTCTCACTGCGGGCATTAATCAGGCGTGCGCCGCCTTTGGGATCTTTCGCCCACGAGGGCACCAAACCCCAGCGCGCAACGTGCAACTGCCGCTTCAGCCCATCGTCCACGAGCCTTTCCAGGACAATCGGAACAGCATCCGTTGGAGCTACATTCCACGATTTCTCGAGGGCGATCTCCTTTTCAAGTTCGGCATCAAAGTCGGCCAGCAGGTCCCCCACGGCACGGGCCATCACATAACGTCCACACATGGGAACAGTCTGCCGTGTCGCCCAAGGACACACCAGCCCGGAATGTGACGTAACCCCGATTCCCGGCCTCACGGGAATTATTGGGCTGCAGGTTACGGTTGATACCAACGAATCACCCGTGGAAACGACCAATACTGAGGAGAGCTCTGTGGACTTCACTCCCGACTCCGGCACCATCACCATGTTCTCGACCACCTGGTGCGGCTACTGCAACCGCCTGAAGAAGCAGCTCGACGCCAAGGGCATCGGCTACACCGAGATCAACATCGAAGAAGTAGATGGCACGGCCGAACTCGTCGAGCAGCTCAACGGAGGCAACCGCACCGTCCCCACCGTCCTGTTCCCGGACGGCACCGCAGCAACCAACCCTTCTGCTTCCGAAGTAGAAAACCGCCTCGCAGCCTAAGGCATTCACTTCCGCTGTCCGGCCGCCGCCTCGAAAATCGGGGCGGCAGCCGGTTCAAGACGAATAATCACGGACTTCGACGCCGGCGTATTGCTGCCTTCCGCTGTTGAATCCAGCGGCACCAACACATTCGCTTCCGGATAATACGCAGTCGCGCAGCCCCTGGCACTGGGGTACGCCACTAAACGCAACTGGCGCAGCACACGGTCAACGCCGTCGTCGGCTTCGCTGTGCACATCCACATAGGCGCCGTCCTGGAAACCCAACCCCGCCAGATCCTCAGGGTTCACCAACAAAACCATGCGGCCCTTCTTGATCCCACGGTAACGATCATTCATGGAGTACGTGGTGGTATTGAACTGGTCATGGGACCGCACAGTCTGAAGGAGCAGTCTCCCCGGCGGTACTTCAATGGTTTCCAGGTCGTTGACAGAAAAAACGGCTTTCCCCGTTGCTGTGGGGAACGTCCGCGAATCCCTGGGGCCATGCGGAAGTACGAAACCGTCGCGCTCGCGGATGCGCACGTTGAAGTCCTCAAATCCCGGGACTACGTGGGAAATGTGGTCACGGATGGTGTCGTAATTACGCCTGAAGCCCGCCCAATCCACCGGAACCTTGTGGTCAAGGACCGCCTCGGCCATCCGTGTGACGATCGCCACCTCGGAGAGGACATCCGCAGCGATGGGTTCCAGCGGCCCTGCGGAGCGGTGCACAACGCAGACGGTGTCCTCCACCGTGACAAACTGCTCAATCCCGTCCTGCTTGTCGATTTCGGTACGGCCAAGGGTCGGAAGGATCAGGGCCTGCTCGCCGCACACCACATGCGAGCGATTCAGCTTGGTGGAAATCTGTACTGAAAGCCTGGTCCGACGCACAGCCTGCTCAGCGACCGCGGTGTCCGAGATCGCATGCACCAGGTTCCCGCCCAGCGCGATGAGGACCTTGATCCTGCCATCACGCATTCCACGGATACTGTCCACCGAATCGACGCCCGCCTTCCGTGGCGGGTCAAAGCCAAACTCGTCCTGCAAGGCCTCAAGGAACCGCGGAGGCATCTTCTCCCAAATGCCCATGGTCCGGTCACCCTGCACATTGCTGTGACCACGGATCGGTGAGGGTCCGGCCCCCGGTTTTCCAATGTTGCCGCGGAGCAGAAGGAGGTTGATGATTTCCTTGATGGTGGGCACCGCCTTTTTGTGCTGGGTCAGTCCCATCGCCCACGTGATGATGACCTTGTCCGCGCGGATGTACCTGTCTGCGAGTTCATCGATTTCTGCGCTTCGCAGGCCGGTGGCCGCGAGAACGTCCCGTTCCTGCAAGGTTGCGAGGTGGGCAGCGAACCCAACAAAGCCCTGGCAGTGCTCATCGATGAAGGTGCGGTCCAGCACAGTACCGGGCGCCGCACTTTCGGCGTCCAGGACGCGCTTGGAAAGGGCCTGCAGCAGGGCCATGTCCCCGGCGAGCCGGATCTGCAGGAATTGGTCAGCCAGGTCCGTTCCCTTACCGGCGAGGCCGCGGACGCGTTGCGGGTTCCGGAAGTTGATCAGGCCAGCCTCGGGCAGCGGATTAACCGCGACGATGGACGCACCCGCGAGTTTGGCCTCCTCCAGTGCCGTCAGCATCCGCGGATGGCAGGTTCCCGGGTTCTGCCCCATGATGATGATCAGGTCCGACTTGGCGAAGTCCGTGTAGGTGATGGCCGATTTGCCCACGCCGATGGTCTCGCCCATGGCTATGCCCGTGGATTCGTGGCACATATTGGAACAATCGGGAAGGTTGTTGGTCCCGAAGGCCCTGACGAATAGTTGGTACAGGAACGCTGCCTCGTTGCTGGTGCGTCCACTGGTGTAAAACGTGGCCTCATTGGGGTCATCAAGGGCGTTCAACTCGCTCGCAACGATACCGAAGGCCCGCTCCCAACTGATGGGCGCATAGTGCTCCGCCCCTGCTGCCTTATACACGGGCTCCACCAACCTGCCCTGCTGCCCTAGCCAGTACTCGGAACGAGTTTCCAAGGAACTGAGAGGATTTTCCGCCCAAAACTCCGTGGGGATCCTCAGGGGCTCCGCCTCCCACCCGATGGCCTTGGCGCCGTTTTCACAGAATTCGGCAGCCTTGCGTTCCGGCGGATCAGGCCAAGCACAGCTCATGCAGTCGAAACCGTCTTTTTGGTTGACCGCTGTAAGGGTCTTCCATGCGCGGGACGGGCCCATATGGGCCATCGCGTGGGGAAGGGTTTCGCTGAGGCTGGGCAAACCGGCGGCGGACCTCTTGGGTTCGCTGACGCTCAAGTCGACGTCGGTATCCTGAATTGGGTGCTTCTTCCGGCCCATCATTCCACCAGGTTTCGTGGGGTTAGGTTCCTGTTCCCCTCAGCCTAAGCCCGGCCCCCAGCACGCTCAATGGCGGTGAAAGCCTCCTAGGCCAAGAGAGACCGGAAGGCGCCGTCCACCACGTGCGCATAGCCGCGGTAAGCGTCAACCACAGCGTCCTCCACCGTTTTGACGTCCAAGTGGGGCAGCAGGTCATTTGCAGCACCGGCCGTAGCCGGATCCCAATCGAGGCCAAGTGCAGCGTAGCTCGCCGTCAGAACGTCACGGATAGGACCGGAGTTCTCCACCACAATCACGGAGCTGAACAGCCACCCTCCGGAAACCACCCGCTGGGCCGTTCCAATCAGCTTGATGCGATGGGCGGGAAACTCCGAGTTCTGCCCGTGCACGCTGAATTCCCCGGGGCAGTACTCCCCTGGAATCTCCCCGACGGCGGCGTGGACGCCGACGCTGCGAAGCGCACCAGCCAGCAACTCACCGAACTCGGCGAAGCGGGCTTTCGCACGGACGATCGCGTCAGGGTGCGGCTCAATATGATCAATCACCAAGGTGCCCTGGTGGTAGGCAGCCGCACGTCCACCGGCTTTCCGCACAAGTGGCTCGAAGCCGAGCTCCCGGCAAGCATCTTCGGCAGCCCTGAAGCCGGGCAGGTTCGCGTCGCGCTGGCCAAAGGCAACGGTGGGCTGCGGGCGGTACAAGCGCAGGGAGGGCCCCAGTTGCCCGCTGCGGGCCCGCTTCAGCAGCTCCAGCGCAAAATCAAGATCCTCTGCTGCACCGAGGGATTCCTCTTGGCGGTAAACGGTGAGGTCACGGCGGGTGGATGCTCCGCCGTCGGGTTCGTTCCGTGCTTCGCTCATCAGCTTTTCCTCAGCGTCAGGATTTGCTCGGCCCTGCCGAAAGGTCCGTTGATGTCATGGAGCACGCTGGACGTCAGGCCGATGCCATCGGCTCCGAAGGAGACTTTGTTGTCCAGCCCGAGCCACTCGCCAGAAGGCGCCCGGTACATGTGAATCTGCAGGTCCACGTTGGGGAAGATGTAGCTGTTCTCCCCTGGGGGAACCCGTGCCGCGATGCCATTGGCGGTGTCGACCAATCCCATGAGCCGGGCAAGATCGCTGCTGTCTTCCTTGTCCGTCAAAGGATGCATGGTCCGGATCCACACCCTGCCCGAACCTGGCCGATGGCCTTCGCCGATACGCATTTCCAAGGAACGGATGTAACCACCGGGCCAGACGCTGGCACCATCCCACAGCTTGCATTCATCCGGCGCGGGCATCGGCTCGTCTTCGAACGCTGCTACAGCGCTGGTGTCGCTGGTGATCATGCGCCACGCTGCGGCACGGATGGCGACACGCCCTCCGGCGGAAAGCTCAGCCTGGATAAGTTCAATGGTTCGTCCCGGCCGCAAGGTTGAGGTGGTTACCTGGAACTCGCCGCCGGGGATCAACCCGAGGATCTCGTAGCTGATACGCGCCAAACGGACGTCCTCGCGCGGCTCATGCCTCAGGAGGGCGTCAGCCATGATGCCCGAGGCAGGGGCCATGTGTTGTTCGTGCGGATTCCAGGCACCTTGGGCATGAATCGTGGAGCGGTAGCGGCCCTCACCCAACGATTCGTAGTAGAAGTTGCCCTCCGCCAGTTCCGGTAATGAAGTTGTCAACGCGAGCCTTTCGCCGATCCAGCAGTAGAACTCAGACCACTGTATCCGCTGATTTGGCAGCCGACCGACGCCGCCGGGCAACGACCACCCAGACGATCACGGCGATCACAGCCAGCACGGACAGCCCGGCACCGGCCGGCGACGCCGCCGCTACCGCAAGCCACGCCTCAAGTGCAGCGAGGCCGATAGTTGCGTACAGCAACGCCCAGATGATGGAGCCCCCGACGGCGGCGGGGAGATAGCGGCGCAGCGGCATCCGCGCTGCACCGGCGGCCAGATTAACGGCCGTCTGCAGGCCGATGGTCAGGAAGGAGAGCACGACGGCGTACGGACCCCAACGCTGAATGAGGGCTTGGGCCTGGGCTGCCCGGGGGCGTTGAAGCGACGCGCCGAAGCGGGTGTGTGCGAAGCCGGCAATTGCTCCTCGACCCAGCCAGTACGTGACATTGACGCGGATCATGACAATCGCGAACAGCGCCGCAAGCGCGACGCCAAAGGGCAAGCTCATGATCTGGTCCACGTGACTTAGGCTACCCTAAGCGTTGCTGGTTCCTGGACCAGGTCCCTCGGACAAGTACTCAGGACCACCAGCCAGGGTCGGCACAAGCGCACCTAGGATGAAGTCATGGATCTCCGCGATGCCGCCCAACAGTTGTACGCCGTGCTTCCGCGTGAATTCACTGCGGAGCGGACAGCCTTGGCACGGCAAGCAAAGGAGGCAGGTGAGAAGGACCTCGCCAAGGAAATCGGCAGTTTGCCAAAGCCCGCTGCCGGCGCCTGGGCCATCAACATGCTTGCCGTCCACCAACCCGAGGTGATTGACGGCGTCGTGCGTTTTGGCGCTTCCCTCCGTGCAGCACAAGAGGAGGGAGATGCTGAAGCCTTCCGTGAACTTGGCCAGCAGCGCCAAGGCCAACTGACCTTGGCCGTCCATGCGGCAAAGGACCTGGCTAGCGGGCTGGGAGCGCCGCTCAGCGCGGCCGGCGCGGCCGATGTGGAGCAGACTTTTCGGGCGGTCATGGCCGACGCCGGCGCCGCCGCGGCGGTGGCGACCGGCAGGCTGGTGCGCGGGCTAAGCGGCAGCGGTTTCGAGTCCGTTGACCTGACAGACGCCGTCGCTGCAACAAATCCCGACGAGATCGCGGGTGTGGGCGAACCGCCAAAAGTGAAGCTGCCTGCCGAACCCAGACCGACCCCCCAGGGCAAGAAGAAACAAGGGTCACAGGCGAAAGGGAAAGCGCCCGCGGAAGCCGCAACGTCCCTGGCCGAACGCCGGGCCCAAAAGCGCCAGGCCGCGTTGGAGGAAGCCCGCACCGAGTTTGAGGCAGCCGATCAGGAAGCCACGGCGGCCGAAGAAGACGCATCCAAGGCGTGGAATGTTGTCAAGGAAGTCGCAGGCAGGCGCTCGGATGTCGAGGCTGAGATTGCCAAAGTAAAGAAGCGTTTAGCTTCCCTCGAAGCTGAGCTGATCGGCATCACCCGGGACGCCGAAGCCGCTGAGTCGCAGAAGAAGCTGGCAGTCCGGGCCGCCACGCAGCAACGACGCGCCGCGGACCAGGCCCGGCGGCGCGTCGAACGGTTGGCGTGACTAGTCCTTCTTTTTAATCGGCGACTTCTGCAGATTATGGGTTGCCGGGCCTTCCAGGTACTTGCCGTCGGGAGCGTATCTGGAACCGTGCAAGGGGCAATCCCAGGATTTCTCGGCGTCGTTCCAGCTCAGCAAGCCTCCCAAGTGGGCGCAGCTGGCCGACACCATACAGACATTGCCATCAACGGTAGACACAGCTGCCGGTTCACCCTTGTAAAGCCCGACGACGCCGCTCCCCTCCGGGGGACGGGTCTGGTCCGTGATTTCCGGATTGCTCCTGACCCTGGCTTTGTCCTCGACCATGCGCTTGGCGACGCTGGCATTGAGGCGAACGGCTTCCAAAGCGCCCTGGGGCGACGTAACGCGGTGGTGTATGACCTTGGCCCAATCAGACTGGCCGCCCAGAATGTCCGAAGTAATGGACAACGCGGCAGCTACTCCGTTGCTCATGCCCCACTTGTTGTAGCCGGTTCCGAAGAAGATGCGGCCGTGACCCCGGGGCATCTTGCCGAAGAAGGGAACGAGGTTGGTTGGCCGGTAGTCCTGGGCAGACCACGTATGGGTGACCTCCGCGCCCGGGTAATGCTGGTTGGCCCAGCCGAGAAGGTCATCCAGGTGCGCCTTGGGTGAGGCTGCCCGGCCGCCGGTATGTCCATAGCCACCTACCAGCAACAACTCACCCTCCGGCGTCGGGTGGGTGCGTTGGGAACGCGTAGGTGGATCAATGCTCAAGTACATTCCGCTCGGTGGCTGGGTTTCACCTGGAAGCCGAAGAGCCGCAGCGTATGACCGATTGGGTTCGAGCTTGGCGAAATAGAGTCCGCGGTCCAAGATTGGCGTGCCAGTAGCAATGACGACGGTGTCCGCGGTGAACGCCCCCTTTCGCGTGGATACTTCCACGGGAAGGTCAGAACCCACATTCTGTACCTGGACACCCTCAACAATTATTCCGCCGTGCTCCCGAATGTCCTTGGCGAGTGTCTCCAGGACTTCCATGGGGTGGATCTGCGCCTGGTCATCGAGTTCCAGTGCCTCAACCACAGGAAATGGCAGCCCGGGGTCACGGCTGAAGTGCACGTCCAAACCGGCGTCCCGTGAAACCGCAGCCTCCTTGCGCAGCCGCTGGCCGCCGTCGTCGGTGGTTGCGAACGTGACTGCCGTCCGGCGCTGAAACGCGATGCCTTGCTCTTCCATATACCGCATCAGCCACGCCTGGCCCGTACGATTCGCCTGCACATAGGCTTGCACCACTTTCAGCGAGTACTGGCCACGCAGGGCCGAGAGTGCCCCTCCTTGCAGGAGGCTTAGTTTGCCCGTGGTGTTGCCGGTGGTAACAGCCCCCAAGGTCCGCGCTTCCAAGACCGCCACACGCTGACCGGATCTGGACAACAGCAGAGCCGTCACCATTCCTGTGAGCCCGGCGCCCGCCACTATTGTGTCGAAGTGCTTTTCTTCGGGGATTGCATCGGACGTGAAGGTGGATTCCCTGTCCAACCACAGCGATTTCATCGAACAACCTGCCTCTCAATTCACGGAATTGGCGCCTGGCATGTGTTGATGAAAACGGTAGGCCGGTGACCCAGCCTTATCAAGGGGTCTGTGCTGCGAGTTGCGCGGCGCGGCGGAGCCATGGATCCGCGTCCCGGGACCACCGCTCCAGAACACGCACGGCGCGTTCCTTCGCCTGCCCGTCGAGCCTGGCGAGCAGGGGTTTGACCACGTCCGCCGCCAGAGGATCAGCAAGTTCTTCCGTGCCGGACTGCCTGATGAAGCCCTCAATGCGGGTCAGGTCCGTGTTGACCAGGATCCCCACTTTGGTTTGCAAGAGCACCACCGCAGCGAGCCGGCGTTCAAAGACCGGCTCATCCCACAGTTCCGAACTCAGGGCCGTGATGTCGTCATGGCTGAGGTTCTTGAACTTGTTCAAGCCATCGCGCACAGTTCCCCGGACAGCACCAATGGATGCGCCATACACCTTAAAGCTCTCGCCCAAGCGCCATCTGGCTTCCTCGGCCTTCTCCCACGACGACTCACGCTGGAGCGTGTAGTCCACGAACTCGGCGGCTTCACTCACGCGTCTATTTTGTCAGTGCCTCCTCCTAGCGTGACGACAACAGCAAACGACAGGAGACACATGCCGTCCCAAGAGCTCGCAACAGAACCCGGGAAAACAACAGCGTCGTTTCCAGGCGTTCCGGCTGCCTCCTCCATGCCGGACTGGTACCCCAGCTTGCTCGACACCGTGGCCCAGGAGGTCCGCACCGGCCGCACGCGCGCTGTGGCGGCTGTCAACAGCGAGTTGTTGAATTCGTATTGGAGCATCGGGCGGCAGCTCGTCGAACGCGAGTCGCAGCAAGGCTGGGGCGCCAAGGTGGTCACGCGCCTTTCCGCCGACATCCGGAACCGCTTCCCTGAAGCGAAAGGCTTCTCCCCCAGGAACTTGCGGTACATGAAGAGTTTCGCCCAGGCCTGGCCGGACTTCCCAATGTTGCAAGCGCCGCTTGCAACATTGCCCTGGTACCACCAGATCGCGTTGATGGAAAAGCTCGACGACGCCGCCACGCGGCTTTGGTACGCCGCGGCGGCCGCCCAGCATGGATGGTCCCGCAACGTCCTGGCGCACCAGATCGCCACCCGCTTGCACGAGCGGTCAGGGCAAGCCATTACCAACTTTGCTTCCACCATGGTGCGGGCGGACTCTGACCTGGCGCAGCAGGCCACCAAAGATCCCTACGTTTTCGACTTCCTGGCCATGACAGATCGGCACACGGAACGGGATCTGGAAGTGCAATTGGTGAAGCATGTGGAGAAATTCCTGCTCGAGCTGGGCCAAGGCTTCGCGTTTGTCGGCGAGCAGGTCCGGCTGGACATCGCCGGCGACGAATTCTTCGCGGACCTGCTCTTCTACCATTTGAAATTGCGCTGCTACATGGTCATTGAACTGAAGGCCGTGAAGTTCGAGCCCGGATTCCTGGGCCAGTTGGGCATGTACATGGCTGCGGTTGACGATCTCATGGCTCACCCGGACGACAAACCCACCATCGGCCTATTGCTCTGCAAAGAGAAGAACAGCGTGGTTGCCGAATACGCACTGCGTGGCTTCAACGCTCCGGTGGGGATCGCGGAGTGGCGAACCTCTCTGGCTGACTCCTTGCCTGATGAGTTGGTGGAAAGCCTGCCCAGCATCGAGACCCTGGAGGCCGAGTTGGCCAGGCGGGACGGTGTCCTGCCGGACTGACCTCAGACGTTTTCCTTGAACCAAGCCAAGGTGTCGTTCCAGGCAGCCGTAGCCTGGGCCTCGTAGTAGCGGTCGCTTGTGTCGTTGTGGAATGCATGGTCCACACCCGGGTACACCTTGAGTTGGTGCTTAACGTGCGTTGCGTCCAGGGCGTCCTTCAACTGCGGCATGGAACCGGTGATCCGCGCGTCTTTTTCAGCGTAGACACCAAAAACGGCGGCTTTGATGTTGGGCACCTTCGCAAGGTCCGGGGCTGGGCCGTAGAACGCGGAGGCTGCCTTCAGCCCCGGGATCTCAGTCGCTGCCTGCCAGGTGATGCCTCCACCAAAACAGAAGCCGACCATGGCAATGCGGCCCTTCTCCACGAAATCCTGGCCGTTCAGATACTCGAATGCAGCTTGGAAGTCGCCAACGTGCCGCTGGGCTCCTGCCTTGGTGAGCGCACCCGGGACAGCGTCTGGATCCATTGATGCGGTGCCACCCTCCCTGCTGAGGAGATCCAGCGCCAAAGCTGCGTAGCCTTCCTTGGCAAAACGCCGGGCGACGTCCTGGATGTGGGGCGTGAGGCCGCGGTTTTCGTGACAGATCAGGACGGCCGGGCCCGGCTTAGCATTCTGGGGCCTGGCGAGGTACCCGCCGATCTCGGCCCCTCCGGAAGTGAACTTCACGGTTTCTGTTTTCAGGCTAGCGGCCCCTTCCGGTACCGTCAGCGGACTCTTGGCGTTGGGGACCGCTGTAGTGTTTCCCGACGTTGCTGAGGCCGCGGGCATTGGGTCCCCGGTCTTTGGCACCTCGTCCGGTGTACAGCCCACCAGGGTCATAGCCGCCGCAGCCGCGGTCATGCTTCCCATGATGAACGCCACGCGCCTGGTGAAGGTCCCGTGGGACAGGTCGCCCGAGCGGTAATCGTCGTAGAACTCTTCGATCAAGTACTTTTCAAACTTCTCAAGTTGAACCACTTGCGTCCTCCCGAAGTTGGCCAACATCTTCCTCTGATGGACAGACGCGGGCAAGGGCGGGAAGGGTTCACGGACGGTTTCGATCTGCCGCCAAAATTCGCGCCGGTAATAATGTCGGTGGGTGCTGACATAGTGAAAATATGAGCCGGAGTCAGCAGATACAAGCCACCCAAGGGGTCGCCTCGGTGCCTGCACGTGCTCATGCAGGCAGCGTCAGCGGTGACCTGATAAATCAACTCCGTGCTCTTGAGGATATGAAGTCTGCCATCTCGGGCTTGCAGGCGAAGATAGCCGTGGCCTTTGACCTTGCCCAGCGTCAAGAGCAGGCAGCAGCGGGGCTTCCGGCTGCTGAACGGGGCCAAGGCGTATCAGCCCAGGTTGCCCTTGCCCGGCGGGAGTCTCCGAATAAGGGATCGCGTCTCCTTGGCTTCGCCAAAGCCTTGGTGACCGGAATGCCACGCACCCTGGCTGCGCTGGAGACCGGCCAGCTCAACGAGTGGCGGGCAACGCTGCTGGTGAAGGAAACAGCCTGCCTTTCTGTCGAAGACCGCTGTGCCGTTGACGAAGAACTCGCCGCCGACTCCGGAACCTTCGACGGCGCTGGAGACCGCGCCATAATCGCCGCAGTCAAAGCAGCCGCCTACCGCAGGGATCCGCGCTCGGTCACTCAACGCGCCGCCCATGCCGCCTCGGAACGGCATGTCAGCCTCCGCCCCGCGCCGGACACCATGACGTACCTGACCGCGCTGCTGCCCGTCGCGCAAGGCGTCGCCGCATACGCTGCCCTCACCCGGCACGCAGACTCCGCCCGCTCCGGCGGGGATAGCCGGTCCCGGGGCCAGGTCATGGCGGACGCCCTCGTCGAACGCATCACCGGTTCGCCTGCAGGGTTCTCTGGGATCGACCTTCAACTCGTCATGACCGACCGCACCTTGCTCCAAGGCGACGCGGAGCCCGCACGGCTGAACGGTTACGGCACAGTCCCAGCCGAATGGGCCAGGGAACTCTTGACTGGCAGTGACAGCAAGACAGACCAAGACTTCACCGTTTGGCTCCGACGACTGTTTACTTCACCAAGCACGGGCGAACTCCTCGCGACAGACTCACGGGCACGCCTCTTCCCCAAAGGAATGAGACGGTTCATCGAAACCCGCGACCACAGCTGCCGCACGCCCTATTGCGACGCACCCATCCGGCATATCGACCACATCATCCCCTGGCACAAAGACGGATCAACCAGCGCGGGCAACGGTGCCGGGCTCTGCGAACAATGCAACCACACCAAAGAGAACCCAGGGTGGAGGGCCAAACCAGAACCCGTAGGGAGACACACGTTGACGGTTACCACGCCCACCGGGCACAGCTACCGTTCCACCGCACCTCCATTACCAGGATATGAACGAGTACTGCAGGGGCAACTGCCTCGAAGTCCACGCCCGGGATAGCCATGTGGGAAAATTGCGGGCCGTTAGGGCTCAAAAACAAAGGTGAAGGTCCAGGCCATCATCGCCCTCAAGGCTGACTTCCCGCTTCCGCTTCTTCTTCAGGTCTCGGGTTTTGCCCGATCAACGTTTTTCTATCATCAGGCGTGCCTTCAAAACCCTGACCTGCAAGAGGAGCTCAGGTCCTCCATCACGGACATCTTTAAGAAGAACCATGGGCCGTACGGGCACCGGCGGGTTAGGGAACTGCTCAACCGTGGCTAGGCGGTGGCAAGAAAGACGATGCTGAAGTTGATGCGGGCTCTCGGTTTGCCCTACGTCTCGTGGCGCACTCTGGACATCTCAAGGAAAAACTCTTCCAGTTCGCACAAGCACGATCAGTCCGCATAAAGCTTTGCGATTACTCGTTCGAATACAGGGCGGACTTGGGATGGATGCCCGCCAGCATCTTCCGAAGCCACGGCGGCGTTGAGGAGAACGCTTAGTTCGTCAACAGACGTGATTCCCTTAGGCAACCGCAGATACCAGTCAAAGCCCCTTGGCCGAGGCTCAAAACCCGCTGCCACAAGGTAGTCATCCAAGAAGTCGTCAATAACCTCTTGGTCCTGGTCGGTGAAAGGGACTTTCTTGATCGTTGGGGAGCCCGCAGTTGCCGTAACAACCGAGGTCTCCTTTGGAATGCTGCGTTTGGGATTACGGACACCACGGCCAGGGCCAGCGACGGCAAGCACCAGCGCTTCCCACCCATTCTCAGGAAGTAAAACGAAGCCGGCCGGCGATGGCGTCGTCGAAAATTCATTCCACACGTGCACACCTCTGCGGTCGGATGAAGACTAAGACACAGACTCAAACTACATCAGCAACGACGAAGTCCCCGTCCCAAGTGGGACGGGGACTTCCTTGCAAAGCCGACGCCAGAGTGGAGCTCGCACGAGTCCAACTTCCGGGGACCAGTTCACGCAGAGCGTAAGGGGCCTTGAAGATACCGGGACCTGAACGGTCTTAGAACTCCCAGTCCTCATCCTCTGTGTTGACAGCCTTGCCAATCACGTAGGAGGAGCCCGAGCCGGAGAAGAAGTCGTGGTTCTCATCGGCATTCGGGGAAAGTGCCGACAGGATGGCCGGGTTCACGTCGGTGACGGAGGCCGGGAACATGGCCTCGTAGCCGAGGTTCATGAGGGCCTTGTTGGCGTTGTAGTGCAGGAACTTCTTGACGTCCTCGGCCAGGCCGACGCCGTCATAGAGGTCGTGCGTGTACTGGACTTCGTTTTCGTACAGCTCGAAGAGAAGCTCGAACGTGTAGTCCTTGATTTCCTGCTTGCGGGCCTCGGAAACCTTCTCCAGGCCCTTCTGGAACTTGTAGCCGATGTAATAACCGTGCACGGCCTCGTCACGAATGATGAGGCGGATGAGGTCGGCCGTGTTCGTGAGCTTGGCGCGCGAGGACCAGTACATGGGCAGGTAGAAGCCCGAGTAGAAGAGGAAGCTTTCCAGCAGCGTGGAGGCCACCTTGCGCTTCAGGGGGTCGTCGCCCTGGTAGTAGTCCATGACGATCTGCGCCTTCTTCTGCAGGTTCTCGTTCTCGAGCGACCAGCGGAAAGCGTCGTCAATCTCCTTGGTGGAGCACAGGGTGGAGAAGATGGACGAGTAGGACTTCGCGTGCACCGATTCCATGAAAGCGATGTTGGTGTACACGGCCTCTTCGTGCGGCGTCAGCGCATCCGGGATCAACGACACGGCGCCGACGGTCCCCTGGATGGTGTCCAGCAGGGTGAGACCCGTGAAAACGCGCATGGTGAGCTGCTGCTCTTCCGGCGTCAGCGTGTGCCACGACTGGACGTCGTTGGACAGCGGCACCTTTTCCGGAAGCCAGAAGTTGTTGACCAGTCGGTTCCAGACTTCCACGTCCTTGTCGTCCTGGATCTTGTTCCAGTTGATTGCTTCGACGTGGCTTAGCAGCTTGACCTTTTCGGTCATTTCATCCCCTTTTAGCGTTGGGTTCTTAAGGTAAGCGTACGACGGCGGGTGGTGACCCGCCGTCGTAATCTTTAGTTTTGCAAGCGGCAACTGCCGCAAGATATCAACCGATGCAGGTTGATCAGAGCATGCAGCTGACGCAGCCCTCAACCTCGGTCCCTTCCAGCGCGAGCTGGCGGAGACGGATGTAGTAGAGGGTCTTGATGCCCTTGCGCCATGCGTAGATCTGCGCCTTGTTGATGTCGCGCGTGGTGGCGGTGTCCTTGAAGAACAGCGTCAAGGACAGGCCCTGGTCCACGTGCTGCGTGGCAGCTGCGTAGGTGTCGATGATCTTCTCGTAGCCGATTTCGTACGCATCCTGGTAGTACTCCAGGTTGTCATTGGTCAGGTACGGAGCCGGGTAGTAGACGCGGCCAATCTTGCCTTCCTTGCGGATTTCAATCTTGGCAGCCACCGGGTGGATCGACGAGGTGGAGTTGTTGATGTAGCTGATGGAACCGGTGGGCGGCACGGCCTGCAGGTTCTGGTTGTAGATACCGTGCTCCATGACGGAAGCCTTCAGCTCGCGCCAGTCATCCTGGGTGGGAATGTGGTGGCCCGCGAAGAGCTCGCGGACACGCTCCGTTGCCGGAACCCATTCCTGCTCCGTGTACTTGTCGAAGAACTCGCCGGAAGCGTACGTGGACTTCTCGAAGCCGCCGAACTTCTGGCCGGTCTCGATGGCCAGACGGTTGGAGGCGCGCAGAGCGTGGAACAGCACCGTGTAGAAGTAGATGTTGGTGAAGTCCAGGCCCTCTTCGGAACCGTAGTGGACGTGCTCGCGGGCAAGGTAGCCGTGGAGGTTCATCTGGCCGAGGCCGATCGCGTGGCTCTGGGCGTTGCCCTGGGCGATGGACGGCACCGAGTTGATGTAGGACATGTCCGACACGGCGCTGAGGGCGCGGATGGACGTCTCGATCGAGAGACCGAAGTCCGGCGAATCCATGGTCTTGGCGATGTTCATGGAACCGAGGTTGCAGGAAATGTCCTTGCCCACGGTCTCGTAGCTTAGGTCTTCCGCGTAAATGGACGGCGATGAAACCTGCAGAATCTCCGAGCACAGGTTGCTCATGGTGATCTTGCCGTCGATCGGATTGGCCCGGTTCACGGTGTCCTCGAACATGATGTACGGGTAGCCGGACTCGAACTGGATCTCCGCGAGGGTCTGGAAGAACTCACGGGCACTGATCTTGGTCTTCTTGATCCGGGAATCGTCAACCATCTCGTAGTACTTCTCCGTGACGGAAATGTCGGAGAAGGGGACGCCATAGACGCGCTCGACGTCGTACGGGGAGAAGAGGTACATGTCCTCGTTCTTCTTGGCGAGCTCGAACGTGATGTCCGGGATCACCACGCCCAGGGAGAGCGTCTTGATGCGGATCTTCTCGTCGGCGTTCTCGCGCTTGGTGTCCAGGAAGCGGTAGATGTCCGGGTGGTGTGCGTGCAGGTACACGGCACCTGCACCCTGGCGGGCACCAAGCTGGTTGGCGTAGGAGAAGCTGTCTTCGAGGAGCTTCATCACGGGGATGACGCCGGAGGACTGGTTTTCGATCTGCTTGATCGGGGCGCCGTGCTCACGGATGTTGGTGAGCGAAAGGGCAACACCGCCGCCGCGCTTGGAGAGCTGCAGTGCGGAGTTGATAGCGCGTGCAATCGACTCCATGTTGTCTTCGATGCGGAGCAGGAAGCAGGAGACGAGCTCGCCGCGCTGGGCCTTGCCTGCATTCAGGAAAGTGGGGGTCGCCGGCTGGAAACGGCCATCGATGATTTCGTCAACAAGGCGGCTGGCAAGTTCTTCGTTACCACGGGCAAGGTGCAAGGCAACCATGCAGACGCGGTCTTCGTAGCGCTCAAGGAAGCGCTTGCCGTCGAAAGTCTTCAGTGTGTAGGACGTGTAGAACTTGAAGGCGCCAAGGAAGGTCTCGAAGCGGAACTTCTTCTTGTATGCACGGTTGAAGAGCTCACGGATGAAGTTCATCGTGTACTGGTCAAGGGTTTCGCGCTCGTAGTACTGGTTCTTCACCAGGTAGTCGAGCTTCTCTTCCAGGTCGTGGAAGAACACGGTGTTGTTGTTCACGTGCTGCAGGAAGTACTGGTGCGCGGCTTCACGGTCGGCTTCAAACTGGATCTCGCCGTTGGGGCCATACAGGTTCAGCATGGCGTTGAGCTCGTGATAGCCCAGACCCTTATACGCCTCCGGCAGTGGCTTCTTGGCCGTTTCCACAGTGCCCCCGGTTACTTCTATTTCTGCGACAGTAGTGTCCAAAACTTTTCCAATCCTTGATTGACCCGATCGACGTCTTCCGGCGTCCCCATGAGTTCAAACCTGTAGAGATGCGGTACGTTGCACTTGGCGGCGATGATGTCTCCCGCTGCGCAATAGTTGTCCGCGAAGTTGGTGTTTCCTGCACCGATAACACCACGGATCAGTTCCCTGTTCCGTGGGTTGTTGAGAAACCTGATGACCTGCTTGGGCACTGAGCCTTCGCCGTTCGTGCCGCCGTAAGTCGGCAGGACGAGGACAAAGGGTTCAAGTGCTTGAAGCGGAGCATCGTGCGCATAGAGCGGGATGCGCGCCGCATCCCTGCCCAATTTCTGGACAAAGCGCTTGGTGTTCTCAGATGTCGAGGAAAAGTAGATGAGGTGACTCCTCGTGGTCACAGTGTCCGTGTCGCTGCGCACGGATGCCGTTGCCAGCGGTGCCATGGGAGTCACCTCGACTACATAGGAATTCTTGCTTGCTGTGGTGGCGAAGTCCGAAAGGAAACTTAGGCCACGGAGGAAACGGCCTGGGCCAGTTCCTCGATCTTGTCCGGGCGGAATCCAGACCAGTGGTCCTGCTCGGTCACGACGACAGGAGCCTGCATGTACCCCAGCGCCTTGAGGCGTTCGAGTGCCTCGGCGTCCTGGGAGATGTCGACACTCTGGTAGGCAATGCCCTTCTTGTCGAGTGCCCGGTAGGTTGCGTTGCACTGAACACAGGCCGGCTTCGTGTAAACCGTAACGGTCATGATCCCTGTCCCCTTAGTTGAAGTCTGTCGCTCTTCGTATCTGGCGGGCTCAACCGGAACTGAATACTGAATCCGATACCGGCCCGCAGGCTGCTGTGGCAGCCAACACGCTTATTTAGTCTTGTGCTGGTTTCCCGCTCAATCCGTAAACCGATACTACATGTAGTGCAAGCGCCTCGCCGGGACCCCAAGATGATGTATTACAAGTATGTCATTCAATCCACCGCTCGTCCACAGGGCAGGTGCCTCAAAATGTCCGTGATTCCGCCAAAGTGAGAGATGAAATCCACACCCTGTGGACTACTTAGCCACATTTAATCTCCAGCGTGTCGCCGGGTTCCGGCGTGTCGTGACACTTTGAAAATGTGGCGTGGCGAACAGCTAAAATCTGCTGATGGTCAATCTTCTCCATCTCAGGACCCTGCTGGAGGTCACCCGACTGGGTTCCTTCGCTGCAGCGGCCGCGCAGCTTGGCTATACAGCCTCCGCCGTTTCCCAACAGATGGCCGCGCTGGAACGGGATACCGGCGTCGAACTGTTCCAGCGTTCCGCGAGGAGCGTCGTTCCCACCGAAGCGGCTGTCACCATGACGCGGCACGCGTCCAAGGTACTGACCGACGTCGAAGCACTGATGGCGGCAGCATCAAGGACCAACGATGCGCCAGCCCAGGAATTGCGGCTCGGCATCTTCCCGAGCCTTGCCACGTATGTGCTGCCGGACATCCTCAGGAATGAGCGGTGGAACGGACTGGGCATAGAGCTGCGGGTATCAGTCGCTGAGCCGGCGCAGACCATCCAGGGACTGCGCAGTGGCGGAGAATTGGACGTCGCCCTCGTGTACCAGGTGGGACAGTCCGGATTGGCGTGGCCACATTCCCTGGAGCGGCAATGGATCGGCGACGACGACTTCCGCGTGGTGCTGCCCGCTTCATGGAAAATCCGCGAGGACGCCGAGATTGAGGCCGCGCACCTCTCGGACATGCCGTGGATCATCCACCACCCGGGCACCAGCGACGCCCTGGTGATCGAACGCTTGTTTGCCAGCTGCAACCTGCATCCCCGCGTCGTGGCTTACAGTGACGATTTCCACGCCAGCCTGGAGATGACCGCGGCTGGCCTGGGCGCTTCGCTGGTACCGGAACTGGCGTTGCGCAACAGGCCACCCGGCGTCGTGGTCCTTGACGTCCCGGACATCCGGCTGGCACGAAACGTGTTCGCGCTGCTCATCAACGAAAAGCGCACAGCGCAAGTGCAACTGTTTACGCAACTCCTGGCCGACACCCTCCGTGGCACCTCCGAAAAGAGCGGTTTGCACCCCCTGAAATCAGCGCCTGTCAAGGGTCCGCAGCGTCGGAGGTGAATTCTTCCCAATTGCTGGAACCGGCCCCATGTTGGGGTTAGATTGATCACATGGGCAAGGTAGCGAGCACACATTTTGGGGAGATCGAGCTCAATCACGGGCGTGAACATTGCTTCGTGACCAAACACGAACTCGGCGGCAATCAGCTTGAGCTGGACCTCAACGTCACGGCGCAGGACCACTTCGACGAGGCTGCCATGCACAAGGTGGACTATCGTTTGCGCTTCCTGCCGGAGCTGGTTGACCAGGTCCGGGAGATGATCGCCGATGAGCTTGACCAGGACGGCACCAACCCGCAGCAGTTCCTGCATTTCCATAGTTCCCAGCTCAAGGAAGAGCAGCTCGAATCGGTTTTCGGGGTCAGGGACAAGTCCCAGCTCACCAACGACGTCTTCCTCAAAGCCCTCAAACTGGGTCATGTGGCCATCTACCCTGGCCAGCCCGAGCGCTACTTCGTCCTGGACTTCACCCTCGGCTCGCACTTCACGGATGAGCTGCTGGTAGTGGCCGCCGATGAAGACGGCGTGGTGGACGACGAAATCCTTTGGGAGTCGTGAAGGACACGTCCTTAATCGCAAGACGGTGGCGGGGAGAAGCGGCCAGGTGCGTTTATCTTGCGTATTCCTGGCGGAGGGCCATGGTGCTTACGCGGCCAGCCGGCCGGGATGGCCGCGGCAGCGCAAGCTTGTCCAGCACGTCCAGGGCGTCAGCGTGCTCATTGAAGGTGTACAAGTGAATGCCCGGTGCGCCGGCATCCAATGCTGCATTGGCAAGATCCACGGTGGCCGCGACGCCGATCCGCCGACACTCTGCTTCAGTGTCCACGGCAGCGAGGCGCTCCACGAGTTCCACGGAAGGGTCGACGCCGGCTAGCTCACCGAGGCGCTTCAGCCGCCGGAGACTGGTGAGCGGCATGACACCGGGGATGATCGGAATGGTGACCCCCGCCCGACGTGCACGGGTAACCAGATCAGAGTATTCGTTCGCGTGGAAGAAGACCTGCGTGATCGCGAAGTCTGCACCGGAACGCTGCTTGGCCAGGAGAACTTCGACGTCGTGTCCCACACTCGGCGATTCAGGATGCCTGGTGGGGTACGCGGCCACTCCGACAGCGATCTTGCCGGCGCAAAGAAGTGCTGAACGACGCTGCTCCACGCGGCGGATCAGTTCGATCAGATCCTGGGCATACCTGAGTGAGCCGCTGGCAGGCCGGCTTCCTTCCTTGGGCAGATCCCCGCGCAGTGCCAGGATGCCACGGACGCCGTGGTCCAGGAGCTCGCCAATGATCTCCGCCAGTTCCGCCGGTGTGTTGCCTACACACGTCAAGTGGGCCAAAGGCCGAAGCGTGGTTTCGAGCAGGAGGCGGTTGATGAGGTCAACGGCGGTATCCCGGTTGGATCCACTGGCGCCGTACGTCACGGAGACGTAGTCCGGCTCGGTGGCTTCGAGTTCACGGATCGTGGTCCACAGGGTTTCTGCGGCCGCCGGGGAGCGAGGGGGAAACAGCTCGTAGGAAAGTGCTACGGGCGCCGCTCCGGCGGGGTTGGAATGTAGGTCAAGGCTTGGTGGCGACATTTGCGTCCTGGCTGTTCGTCATCGAACGTCACCCCATGGATCCAAGGAAACCATTGATTGCATGATCGATGAATTGAGTTTGGGATACACGAAAGAACTCCAGCAGGACGCAGCAGCGACTGGTACGCCTCGAATGAAGCTTTCCGTGTGCAAATGTCAGGCCCACATGGGGGCACCCACACCCTCCTCACCGCCCTTGCGGGGCGGATCCAACGGAGGATCGCTGACACGTTACCGCGGTAACTTGTTTACGACTGTAGGTCGTGGGCGCCGGGCGGTTCAACTCGACCACCGAATTAAGACGCGGTTTTACGATCCGTGAAGATGGATCTGTGAACTTTGTTCGCCGAAAGGCGATCTGCAGTGGAAATCCTCCTGCAGGTGAAAGCTTCACCAGGGCTTGTCTACGCCGGACTCATTCCCGGGGCTGCGTAGATACTCCTCGCGTTCCTGCCCTTCTGCCCGCTCCCGTTGGGCCTCTTGCGCGTTCTTTCCCAGCTTCTGGAGTTGCTCCTGCTGTTGGTCAGGCGGCGTATCCTTGGCTGGCTTCTCCGCATCGGCCCTTCCGTCGGAGCCCGAAGCCATCTTGGCTTTAAGCCGATCAGCAGCTGAATCCAGGGCCTTCCCCTCTCCGGACGAATTTCCGGGACCTTCCTGCGCACACTGGGCAGGTGAGGACTCGATGACGTCCAACGCTTCACGAAACAACGTGGCTGCCGTCGGCTTACTGCCTGCCGACAGGGCAGCATCACCCAGTTTCTCGACGCTCAACACCAGATTGACCCGCACCTGGCATTCATCCTGGCCGGCGCCGGCATCCAACGCCGCCTCGAAGTCCTTCCGCGCCGCAGTGAAGTCGCCTGCTAGAACATGGGCGTCGCCGGACGCAAAGTAGGCTTTGTGCGGCTCGAACAAGTTTGCAACCAGCAGCCAGGAAGCGGCCCTGGCTGCGCCATCCTGATCGGAGGTTTCGAAGGCACGTGCAGCGTAGCCACCCAAGGGACCCACGCTCAGGAGTTTCGCTGCCACGGCGAGCGCAAGCAGAGCCGGTGGAGCGGACCACAGCGCGAGGCGGCGTCTCCGGCGTCGAACATTGTTCACGCCAGTGGCTCCTTGGCTTTCGGGGGCAGTCTTTGACCCCGCACTTCCCGCAGCGCGATGAGATGACGCACGGGTTCGTGAAGGGCCAGCAGGAATCCGGCGAGCGCCAGGAGCCAGTAGAGTTCCACGCGGCCGGGTCCGTCGTCGTTGGTAGGCGTGAGGGCTCCGGGCTGGGCTTTGGCAAGCATGTCAGCCGAGGGTTGGCTCCCGGTCCGGTGGACGTATGGGACCTGGAGTTGGCTTGCGATGTTTTGCAGTTGCCCTTCGTCGATCCTGGACACTGCATCCTCGCCCGAGCCCTTGTCCTGCAGATACCGGGCTTCGGTGTCCGAGGTGTCCTTCATCCGGCCGCCCTGCCCGGTGCCGTAACCGAGCACCGCTCCCCCGCTGACGCTGTTCGCATCCACCGGCAGCGGCACTGGTGCCTCGGCGGCCGTGTTCTCGCCGTCCCCGGCGTAGAACACTAATGCTGGACGTCCTGGGTGCTGCTCCCGGGCGGCCGCGAGCCTGTCTTTGAGCAACGCTCCCGCACCCGTAACGCTGCTGCCGTTGGCGTACCGCGGGTTTTGCGGCTGCACTGTTGTCATAGCGGTTTGCAGCGCGGTGGCATCCTGGCTCAACGGCATGCGGACGGTCGCCTTGTTGTCGAAAGTGATGAGGGAAAACCTGGCGCCCGCTAGTTCCTTGGCGATGGCCATCACGTCGCTCGTCGCCCCTGACAAGCGGGTGCCTGTGCCGTTGTAGTCCTCGGCGGCCATGCTGGTGCTGGTATCGACAACGAAGAAGACGTCCACGTCCGCGAGGGCGGTCCTTGCCTCGCTGCCGGGCCACCCAGGTCGTAGTGCGGCAAGGACCAGAAGCACGACGGCGGCGCCCCGGACGGCGGCTGGCCGCACCGACCCTTTTGGTCCGGTGCTGCCGGGGACCGGCCCGCGAACGATAGCCCACAGGGTGAGGGCTATGATCCCGGCGCCTATGGCAGCGAGGAGCGCCCACGGAACAATTGGCAGAAGTGTCACGGGTTCAGCCTCCATGCCAGGATCACCATTCCGGCACCTGCCAGCAGCGCAATCCCAAGCGGCAGCGCCGGGCTATCGCTCACTACAACCTGGGGCGCGGCCAGGTAGCTGCTGGCCTCGGTCTCCTGCACTTTCTGGACTATCCCTGGCACCGCATCAGGACTGTCCAGAGCGAAGTAGGTGCCGCCCGTTCCTTCGGCAACCGCCTTGAGTTGGCCACCAGGCTGATCAGCTTGATCTCCGTAGTCAAAGTCGCCGGGGTTCAATGCATACACCTTGACGTTCTTGCTCCGGGCCAGCTCCCCGGCCTGCTGCAGGGTGAAGATGGGGTCCCCTGAGAGGAAGTTGTCAGTCGCCAGCACAACAGACCGCGAGCGCTTGGCGTTGCCGGCCTCCGCGTCAACATCCGGGAAGCCTTGCACGCAGGATGCCAGGCCGTCGCCGATCAGGGAGGATCCTCCCCCGTTCCATGTCCCGTCGAAGAAGGATCCTGCCCCGCTGTCCAGGGCCTTCTGGGCTGCGGTGAGCTGTTCGGCCGCATAGTCGTAGTCGTCTGTCAGCGGGAACAGTTGGACGCTGCTGCTATCGAAGATCACCATGCCGATGCGCTCGCCATCGAATTGCCGGGCGAGTTCCTGGAACACTTTGGCGATGGCGGCGTCCGTACTGGTCATGGATCCTGAAACATCCAGGCAGAGGATGATGTCCCGGTTCCGGATTTCGGGCTGCTCTGTGGTGCGCTGGGCAGGTCTTGCAGCGGCTGTGGCTGTGGCCGCCAGAAACAATGCACCCAAGGCCACGGCGAGGACCAATGTGGCCTTGTACCGCCGCAGCACGTTTTGGTACTCGGGAAGGTCGGTGAGGCGCTCGCCGTGTGCCACTGGCCTGCCCGTCTGCGGCCGACGCCGGATCAACAGTCGGGCGGCAATCACCAGTGCCAGGGCAGCAAGGGGAAGAATCCACCAGTAAGTCAGTTCCACGCCCGCACCACCTGGCGTGCGGTGTTTGCGGAGTCCCGAACGGATTGCATGGCTACGGGCGCAAATTCGTTGGGGTAGATCAAGGCGATACCCACGGCGAACTGATCCAGTCCGTTGCGGCGCAATTCCTCCAGTGTCATGGAAGTGGCCGGAAGGCCTGTGGCTGCACCCGCAAATTCCCGCACGAGGAGGCTGAGTCGCTGGTGGGCGTCGCGCCCGGGGAGGCGGCCGGCGTCGGCCTCCCTTTCGAGGGTATCTATTGCTGACAGGCAGCTGGCCCGCAACGTTTCCAGATCGTGTGACGTCCCGTGCGCGCCTGCCGGTGTCTTTGGTGCTGCTTTGCGAACAGGCCACAGGATCCATCCGTACCAGCATGCTACGAGCAGCAGCAGCACCAAGCCCAGCCATAGCCACAGCTGCTGGTATTGAAGGGGCGCGTAGAAGCCGGCGTTATCCTGCACGGTTGCTATCCTTGGCGGACTTCGCGCCCGAGCGGTGCTTCTCCAGGAGCGCGAACACCGCCGTGAGGACGTCGCCCGTGGCGCCAACCGACTGCTCAGCAATGCCGAGCCTGCGGAAGAAGACGCTGCGCTCCTCCTCACGTTTTCGCATTGCGGTGGCGTATGCCGCACGAACAACGCTGTTCCCCGCCACCAGCGCAGGGATCCGCTGGCCGTTCCCGACGTCGAAGCTGGCCTCCTGCGTAGGCGCCGGGTTCCCCGGTTCCCTTGCCATGCGGGCGTCGAGGATAGTGAGCCAGAGGACTTCGTGCCGGGCCCTCAGGCGCCGGAGTAGCATTTCGGTGTGGGCGTCGGGCCTAAACTCATCGGCGAGAACGGCAATGAGCAGGCGGCCTTTCAAGTACCTCAGCGCGTAGTCGAGTTGCGCTGTGATGGCGCTCGCCGGCCCATCCAGGGAAATGCCGGCCTCCACTTCCCGGAGCAGCCGCTCCAGGTGCTGTTCACCGCTTTGGGGCGGGAGGTAGCGAGAGGTGAGGGCCGAGCCGTGCAGGAGTCCGACGTCGTCCCCGTGCCTGCAGGCGAGATAGCCCAGCACGCCGGCAGCGTCAACGGCAATGTCTTTTTTGGATTCACCGGAGGCGGCGTGGGCTGCCATGTTCCGTCCTGCGTCCACGAGCAGCAGCACCGAGTGACGGCGGACGGCCACGTAGCGTTTGACCAGCGGTGATCCGTGGCGGGCAGTGGCTTTCCAATCAATGTCCCTGACTTCGTCGCCAGGTACGTACGAGCGCAATTCGTCAAAGTCCAGGCTGCGGCCCTTGAAGACAGAACCGTATTCGCCATCCAACAGGGTGAGGGTCCTGCGATGGGCGAAGATGAACATCTTCGACTTCACGCGTCGGAGGAGGCTGGGCATCCGGTGACCGTTACGGCGTCTGCACGGACGCGAGCACCGCATCAATGATGGTTTCCACGGGGATCCCTTCAACCACGGCATCGAACCCGAGCAAGATTCTGTGGCGCAGGATCCTGTGGGCCAGTTTCTTGACGTCTTCCGGGATGACATGGTCCCGCCCGCTTAGGAGTGCCAATGCCCTCGCAGCCTGGCTGAAGGCAATGCTGGCCCGCGGACTTGCACCGAACTCAATGAGGTTGGCCAAACGAGGCTCCAGATATTGTGAGGCGTTGCGCGTCACATAGGCCAGGCCAACGATGTACCTGATGATGGCAGGATCAACGTAAACCCTCTTGACGAGTTCCTGCACCTGGACGATGGCGTCCAGGGAAGCGGCTGCCGGGGGCTTCTGCGCTGCGCTGTACACCCCGGCATCTATCCGCCTGATGACTTCGGCTTCCTCCGCCGGGCTCGGATAGTCCAGGACGTCCTTGAGCATGAAGCGATCCATCTGTGCTTCCGGAAGGCGGTAGGTTCCCTCCTGCTCAATCGGGTTTTGCGTTGCCAGCACCAGGAAAGGCTCGGGCAGCGGATATGACTCGCCACCGATGGACGTCTGCCGTTCCTGCATCGCCTCCAGCATGGCGCTCTGCGTTTTGGCGCTGGAACGGTTGATCTCATCAAGGAGCACAATGTTCGCATGAACGGGTCCCAGTTGGGTGACGAATGTGCCTTTGGCTGCATCAAATATCTGGGTGCCGGCGATGTCGCTTGGCAACAGGTCCGGAGTGCACTGGATCCGGCGAAAATCCGCACTTACCGACTCCGCGAGAGCTTGCGCTGCTGTGGTCTTGGCCAGACCCGGAACGCTCTCCAAAAGTACATGTCCGCCGGTCAGGAGGCCGATCATCAGCGTCTCCTGCAGCCTCGACTGGCCTACCACCTTGGTCTCAAAGCTGCGGATAATGCTGCCGACGAGCTGCTGGGCACGGGCCAGGTCCGGCGCATCGATTCCGGTCGTGGCTGTGTTCTGAAGCACTCGTGGTCCCCTCGCTGGCGTGAATCCACTCTATCCAAGCCTCCCCTGAACAAGCCCGCAATGGGGAGCTCTCCCCATGGGCGCTTCTGAGGTCTATCCTTTTGCCATGCCTCAGCTACCAGCCCGCTATGAGCAGTACCTCAACGGCCAAAGCCAGCGCGTCATCGACGCCGTCCGTCCAGTTCTGCTGCAGTCCGCCGCAGACCAAAGGCACGGAGTCCGGATTGTGTACAACGCAGGCCCCACCGGACACCAGGCTCATCTGGACGAGTCGATACCCTACGGCGAAATAGTCGAGGACATCGACTAGCCCTTTACCGAGCCGGACAACGCGAAGGAGCTACCCACGCTCCGGGATACCAGCACGTACAGCAGCAGCACCGGCACTGAGTACAGGATGGAAAACGCCGCCAGCTGCCCATAAGCTATGGCGCCATGCTGGCCAAAGAAGCTGAAGATGGACACCGCAGCTGGTTGCTTGGCTGTGGAGAGCAAGAGGATGAAGGGGACGAAGAAGTTTCCCCATGCCTGGATGAAAACAAAGATGAATACAACGCCCAGGCCCTGCCTCATAAGCGGCAGCACGATGGTGCGCAAGGCCGCCATGCTTGAGGCACCATCCATCCATGCCGCCTCCTCCAGTTCCAAGGGAACGGAGTCCATGAAGTTCTTCATCATCCAGATGGCCATGGGCAGCGTGGTTGTAGCCATGAAGAATATGGTGGCCATCATGGAATCGAGCAACTGGAGCTGGACGAACAACCCGTAGACGGGCACCATAATGGCGGTCACTGGCAACGACGTCCCGAAAAGCACCGAGTACATGAACGGCTTGTTGAACCTGGACTGGTAGCGGGACAGCGGATACGCAGCAAGGACGGCTGCCACCAGATTGACCGCCGCTGTTCCGGCCGAGAGAAGGAAACTGTTCGTCAAGGGCTGGAACAACAATTCCGGAGTGAACACCGCGCCAAAATTATCCATCGAAGGCGCCGACGGCACCGCTGTCTGGTACCCGGCGTGAGGATCGACGGCGGCCAGCAGCAACCACAGCAATGGCGCCACAAAGCAGAAACCGATCACGGCCAAAGCGATGTCTGCCGCAATCCGCGGCCTGGACATCACGGCTTCTGCTCCCTGAGCAGGCGGACATAGACAGCGCCGAAGACCACTCCCAACACAATCAATACCGAAGCAACAGCCGTGCCATAGCCGATATCCCCAAATTTGAAGGCCTCTTGGTAGGCCAACACCGGCAGGGTGGTACTGGCATTGGCTGGGCCACCGGCTGTCATCACCCAAATAAGCGTGAACACGGCCAACGTCTGCAGGGTAATCAGCATCAGGTTGGTGGCGATGCTGCTCCTGATCAGTGGCAACGTGATAAATGCCAGGCGCTGCCAGCCTTGCGCACCATCCATCAAGGCAGCTTCCGAGACATCCTGTGGCACGTCCGCCAGGGCGGCCCTGTACACAAGCATGGAGAACGCCGTTCCCCGCCACGTGTTCGCCAGGATAATCGCGACAAGCGGGAACGTGTACAGCCAGTCCGGCCCCTTCCCGCCAAAGAGGGCCAGCATTTGATTCAGTGTGCCGTCACGGTTGAAGTAGGCATAGGCCGCGAAGGCGGCCACGATTTCCGGGAGTATCCAAGCTGCTACCACCGCCGTTCCTACCCACGAGGAAACTGCCTTACGTGAGCGCCTCATGAGCAGCGCGATGAGTAGACCGAGCACATTCTGGCCGAGCACGGCCGAGGCCGCGACGAAAACAACAGTCAGCCATGCCGCCAGTGGAAACGAGTCATCGCTGAACATCCGGACGTAGTTCTCCAGCCCCACCCACTGTGGATCCCGGGCTGCCCGGCCTGAAAGAGCGGCGTTGGTGAAGGACGCATAGAAGGACCAAGCCACCGGGGCAAGCAGGAACACCAGCAGCAGGAGAACGGAAGGAACAACCGGCAGCAGCCGCAGGTAGCGGCGAATCGTCATTTCCCTGCTGTCATTTCTTTGATGTCATCTCTCCAGCACCTTGCCATCACCAACAAGCTTGCGCACCGTGGCGTCATACTCCGCTGCGGCATCTTCAGGGCTTTGCTTTCCAGTGATTACAGACTCGGTGGCTACCTGGACCGCCGTCGAGATCCTTGGGTAATCTGCGGTAGCCGGGCGGTAATGCGTCACCTTCACCAACTCCGAGACGTCCTTCACGAACGGATTCGCCGAAAGGTAGCTCGATTCCGCTGCAACATCCGTTCGCACCGCTATCTGGGAGTTGTTAACGTCAAAGGCCAGGGCATTCTTCTTGTTCAGCGCGGTGGTGAGGAACTTGAACGCAAGCTCAGCGTTCTTGCTCTTGGCACCAACTGCAAGGGTCCATCCACCGGACATGCTGACGCCGCCGGGCTCCTGTCCGTTCCGCGAGGGGAACATGGCCACACCCATTTCCTGCTCGTAGCCTGCCCACTCATAGGCCCCGCCTTTTTGCCAGAACGACGGCGTATACGAGCCTTCCACGGTTGCCGCGAGTTTGCCCTGCGGGAACCACTCGCCAAAGACTTTCTTCCAGACATTGGCGTCGAGGGCTTCAGCCGGGCTCACTGCAAGCTTTTCGTCGTAAAGGGTCTTCAGGAAAGCCAGCGAGTCAGTAAAGCCCTGGGAGCCCACCACCCACTTCTTTTCCTTTTCGTCGTACAGCGTGCTGTCAGTCCCGTAGAGGAGTTCGTAGAAGCTCTGCATGACGGTGCCCTCGCCGGTACCCTTGCCGGCGTACATATTGAAGGGAATCACGCTTGGGTCCGAGGCTTTGATGGCACGTGCCGTGGACAGGATGTCTTCCCACGTTTTGGGCTGCCACGGAACAGCAATTCCGGCCTTCTGCAGCACTGCCTTGTTGTACCAGATGGCACGGGTGTCAGTGCCGAGGGGCACCGCGTAAATACCTCCGTCGTCGGCCCGTCCTGCTGCTTTGGCGGCTTCGTTGAACCTGGACCAGTCGTCCCACTTTTCAAGATAGCTGTCCAGCTTCAGGAGGTAACCGGCGTCGACGTCGGAACGCACCTTGAACGTGTCCTCATAGAAGACATCCGGCGCGGTGTCCGGGGAACGCTGGGCCAGGGCGAGCTTGGTTCCGTAGTCGTCGTCGTTGGCTTGGATCGGTTCGAGGTTAACCGTCACCGAAGAGTTGGCCGCCTCGAATTCCTTTTTGGCGTCCTGCATGACGGTATCCAGGGCCGTGAACGAATCGGATTTCTGGTAGACGATCTTCAAGGTCTTGTTCTCGGCAGCAGGCGGCGTCGAGGAACAAGCGGTTGCAGCGAGAAGAGCAGCTACGACGGGAAGGACGGTGGCAAACCTCATTGGGCGGCGCATTTTGCTCCAATCGAGTCAACGTGGCTGAGTAATTAGCCCTCCAGCAGGAGCCGTTGGGCGCGTGGTGCCAGCGTGTGCTCCAGCACGAGGCATGCCGCACCAATGGCGCCCACGTCCTCACCCACTCCGGAACCCACAACTTCAATACCGTGGATCATGCGGGCCGCACTGTTTTCAGCGATGAGGGCCGGAACACGCTCCAGGAAGTACGTTGACATCCGCCCCCAGAAAGGACCGCCGAAAACAACGCGTTCCACGTCCAGGGTGTTGGTCACCACCGAGACAGCACGGGCCACGAGGGTGGCTGACTTATCAAGGATGGCAATGGCTTTTTCATCGCCGGCGTCGGCTTTGTCGCACAACAAGGCGTAACGTTCCTGGACCTGCGGCCCATCTGCATCCTCGCCATGGCTGTCAAGCACACCGGCCGCCTCCGCCTCAGCAACCAGGACCTGAGGAATACACGAGGATTTCACACAACCACGGAGCCCGCAGTCACACTGGGGCCCCGTCGGATCAACGATGATATGGCCGATTTCGCCCGCGTTACCGGACGTTCCACGGACCACTTCATCGTTCAGGACAATGCCGCAACCGATACCCGTGCCCATGTACATGAAGACGAAACTGCCCGCACCGCTGGCCCCGCCGGCCCAGGTTTCGGCCACTGCGGCACTCGTTACGTCCTTGTCCACCAGCGTCTCCAGCCCGGTGGCCTCCGTGAGGGCTTCCCGGATACGCACGCGATTCCACCGAGTCAACAGCGGCGGCTCCACAACGGAACCTTCATCGAGGTCGATCGGGCCCGGGACGGCTACGCCGAGCCCCGCGATCTTGGATGCATCCACGCCCGATTCCTCAATGAGGACCTTGATCTGCTGGGCGATGCTCGTGATCACCGCCGCAGGGTCACCACCGGGAGTAGCCATCCGCGAGTGCCTGACGACATCGCCAAGGAGGTCCAGGACGACGAACGTGATGACTGCCGGGTCAAGATGGACGCCCACCGCATACATGCCCGATGGGTTCAGCCGCAGGATGGTCCGCGGCTTTCCTGGGCCAGTACCCTCTTTGCCAGCCTCCACGATCAAGTGCTGGTCAAGCAGGCGACGGGAAATATTGGAGATTGTCTGGGGGGACAGGCCAACAATCTGCGCTAGTTCAACACGGCTGAGCCCACCCGAGGACCTCCGGATCGCCTCCAGAATGACCGTCAGATTAAAGTCACCCATGCGGGGTAGATTCGTTCCGCGCCTCGGTGTGGGCTGCCGGATCTCAGTCACTGATTCCCCTAAGTAATTTTCGAAAAAACATCATCGTACTTCGTCTTTGTCTGAATCGTACGATACCCATGCTCACACGGGTATGCGCACACGCAGGCAACGGTGTCAGGGGTTGGTAACGATGAGACTAAATTCCTGTCTGGAAGCGCCGGACCGGCTCATCCACGACGACTCCGCGTCACTGTGAACTTCGGGTTCCGGCCTTCCTCCACGGTGGGACCTATGAGCCGCTCAAGGGTGGGCCTGTATTGCAGGTGGCTGTTGTACACGGTCCACAGCTCGCCGCCGGGCGCGAGAACGCGGGCGGCCGCTTCGAACATCTTCAGGGCAGCGCCGGCATGCACGCTTGCTCCAAGATGGAAAGGTGGATTCAACAGGACGAGATCCGCGCTGCCTGCTTCAAACGTCGACAGGGCGTCGTCGTGGATCACGGACATCCGGGATTCCAGTCCGTTGGCAGCTGCCGTGGCTATAGCCGATGCGACAGCCGCCGCCGACTGATCACTTGCCACCAGGCTCGCCCCCGGCTGGTGTCGGGCAAACATCGTGGCAAGAATGCCGGTCCCACACCCCAGATCCACAACGCGTCGCGCTTCAGGCATCCGGTCCAGGAAGCTCAGGAGGTAACGGGTTCCGATGTCAAGGCGTGCACCCGAAAATGCAGCACCATGAGCACAAACCGTGATCCCCAATTCCTGCAGCTGCTCCACAACAGGGTAGGGAGGCTCGCTGGAAACCGGTTTGGGATTGCTGGCTACCAGTACCCGGGACTTCTGCCGGGCAAGTTGCGGTTGGACAGAAGAGAAATAACGGTCCAGCACTTTGTTCATACCCAGGGACATGTGCTTGACGCGACCCCCTGCGAGCAGGACCGCATCCGGCGCTGCATAGCGGGCAACGGCGTCGGCGTTTTCCTCCAGCTCAGCCAGCGATTTCGGCAACTGCATGAGCACCAGATTGGCGCCCTCCAAGAGTTCAGCGCCCAATTCGTGGGAACTGAACCGTCCCTGCAGGCCAGCTGCTTCCGCATTGCGCTGCAGCGCAAGCCTGCCGGTGTAGAGATCCTGGTTAACGCGGACGTGCCCGACGCCGGTCCCCAGCAAAGCGCCCAGCGTCAGGGCGCCGTACCGGTCGCCAATGACGACAGCGTCGGTTTCGGGCAGGATGTGGTCCGACGCCATCTGCAGCAACAGCCTGTCCGTGGCGTCGTAAGCCTGAAGATTCTCCGCCTCGACATCGGGGAACCTGCGCAGCGCGTCGAACAGTGACTCCAACTGCTTTGCGGTCACGATCCTGTTTCTCGCTTTCCCTTGTCAAATTTCCCGGGCGGCTTATGCAGACCTCGTAAGAAATTCGTTCGCTTTAGTGTCTCGACTTCGTGCTGCCTTCGGAGGAATGTGGATGATGCAGCATGCCAAGCACCTGTTGTCGCGTCGGATGGCGGACCCATACCCTGACGGCAGCAGGCACCGGTCCCGCCCAACCGACGAGCCAGGCCCCGGGACCACACTTAACCGGTTCCCTTCCCTGAGAGCAAACCATGAGTGTCAATGTTGTCACGCAACTCCAAGTGAAATCACACAACTCTCCCGACGAAACGCGCAGCCCGGACAAGACGACGGTGGAAGTCGTCACTGTCGGAGATTACACAATCGGCCGGACTACCTTTGAACCCGGCTGGACCTGGGACGACTGCATCAAACCCGTAGTCGGAACCGACTCCTGCCAACTCAGCCATGTAGGCTTCTGCGTCTCCGGCTCCATTGAGGTGGAAACCAATGATGGCGCACAGATCAGCATCTCCAGCGGCGACTCCTATTCGATTCCACCGGGACACCATGCCCGGGTGGTAGGCGATCAGCCCTTCCAAGGCATCGAATTCCTCAGTGCAGCCGAGTTCGCCGTCCGCCCGGAATAGGAATCCGTCCAGCTAACCCACGAATCCCGCCGAGGGACCAGAAAGCAAAAGACCCCGCTCACCTGAGCGGGGTCTTTTATCCGAAGTGGAGCTGAGGGGACTCGAACCCCTGACCCCCTGCATGCCATGCAGGTGCGCTACCAGCTGCGCCACAGCCCCGGATCTCGTTGATTTCAGGAGGAAGATTTCCCTTCCCGCCGAAGCAACTCGTCAATACTAACCACATTCCCCTGAGAAGCGAAATCAGAGGAGCGTGATCCCCATCACGGGCATCAGTGGGCATTTCTGTCCTACTCAAACCCGTAACCTCGCAGCCGGGGTGCGCTGGATAGCTCCACCGCACCTCCCCCCAATCGGCTGCGCGGGAGTCACATCAAGCCCCCGCCTGTGCGACTCCTCTTGAAGTCTAGAATCACGGGAAGGATAAACCAAACCGTCCAGTCGGTTTTACGCGCTGAAATTTAAGCACGGTGGTAGCGTTGTGGGGTCCGGCGGCGCGTTTCTGCTGGCCGTCCCACACCGGAACAAGCGAGAGGCTCCCCCACCGCCCATGCAGCAACGTGCGAAAGACACCCGCCTTTCCGTTATTGAAGGCGCCGCCCATGTCTTCGCAGAAGTTGGGTACGGCAACGCAAGCCTGAGCGACATCACCAAGCGTGCCGGAGTCACCAAGGGAGCACTTTACTTCCACTTCACGTCCAAGCGGGAGCTGGCTTTGGCAGTCATCGAGGAGCAACATGCCCTGGTCCTGGCGGCCGGTGCAGGCATCGTAGGCTCAAGCATTCCGGCCATGGACAAAATCATTGGCCTCTGCAGGATGTTCGGCCGGCAACTACTGGACGAAGCAATTGTCCAAGCTGGGATCCGACTGACATTCGAAGCATCCGCATTTGACGCCGATATCTCCGGCCCCTATCAGGACTGGATTGACACCGTGGAGGAACTGCTCCGCCAAGCCCAAGTCGAGGGGGCAGTCCGGACCACGCTGGATCCTGCCGCCTTTGCCCGCTACCTGGTTGCTTCCTTCACCGGAGTCCAGATGGTTTCCAACGTCCTCACTGCACGCACGGACGTACTTCGCCGCATCGACGAAATGTGGGAATTTATGCGTCCGGCAATCGAAGCGGGCGCTGACAACTAGGGCGAGGCCGCACGCAAAAAAGGGTCTGCCCTTCTTCATCACGAAGAAGGGCAGAACCTCAAGAGTGGAGCTGAGGGGACTCGAACCCCTGACCCCCTGCATGCCATGCAGGTGCGCTACCAGCTGCGCCACAGCCCCATATTCTTGCTGCTTCACGATCGACTTTCCAGCCATCCGCGCCGAAGCAACTCAAATATCTTAGAACAGCGTTTCCGAAAATTCCAAATCGGGCATATTCGGATGCCAGCCTATGTTTAGAGCTCTGATTCCCCCGCTGGCGCGGCCTTTGCCGAGGCGTCATCCCCCAGTTCAAGGTCAACTACGGGGCAGTCCTTCCAAAGGCGCTCCAGGGCGTAGAAAACACGGTCCTCTGCGTGCTGGACGTGGATGACGATGTCCGCGTAGTCCAAGAGCACCCAGCGGCCTTCGGAACGGCCTTCCCGACGAACCGGGCGAAGGTCCTGCTTCATCAGTTCTTCCTCGATGCCATCAACGATTGCGTTGACCTGGCGTTCTGTGGGCGCAGAGGCAATCAGGAAGACGTCAGTCAAGGCGAGGCGTTCGCTGACATCGAGGGCAACGATGTCTTCTGCCAGTTTGTCGGCCGCGGCACGCGCGGCGTGACGGGCGAGGGTGATGGATTGTTCATGTGCAGACACGGGACTCCTTGTTGTGGCCGATGGCCTGTAAATGGCGTTAGCCGGGTTCTAGCGGAATTAGCCGCTGGTGATCATGATGATGCCGACGATGAGCGCGACAACACCCAACGCCAGGACGCCGAGCTGCAGCAGCCTGTTACGCTGCGCGCGGGCCAAGCCGGCCGTGTTGGCGTCCAGGGGGTCAAGCCCGTAAGCCGCGCTGGCAGCAATCGGCGGACGCTGCGTTTCTTCAAGCTGTTCATCGACGGCGACAGGCCGCTTCCGGGCGTTCCTTGCCACAGCCTCGGCCCGGGCGAGAACACCCGAGCGGCCACGTGTGCCTCTTCCGTTTGCCGGGGCGTTGCCGGTACCAGCGGTGGGACCCGAAGACGTCACGAGAGGCACAAATGTGGTGCTGGGGCGCTTCATGACCGGGCGTTCAATGCCGGGAACCTTGACGAACTCCAGGGGCGTGACCATGGCAAGGTTGTTGGCAGTGGAGGGGCCTACCGAAACTCCGGAAGACTTCTTTCCTTCGGCCGCACCAGCTATTGCTGCCGGGACCTTGGCTTCGGCTTGGTTCTGTTCGGCAAGCTTCTGCTTGGCCGCTGCCCGCTTGTTCAGCACCGCGGCACGCTCGGCGAGGGCAATCTGCTGGGCAAGGACTTCAGGATCGACAGCCAGTGGATCCTGCTCCGCAATGTGCTCAAGCTTAGAGGTTTGATTCTGGACCTGGGCAGCGATCAGTTCGCGTACCGCAAGTGCCTGCTCCACAGACATTTCAGATTCAGCAGGACCGGAGCTGGCTGCCGAATCGTCGTCGGAATCTTTGGCGCCTGCATCAGGCGCAGCCTTGGCGTCCACGGGTTTACCGGCTGGCTTATCGGCTGGCTTATCGGCTGGTTTGCCGCCCGGCATAGGGACGATGGGGTTGGCAGAGGTGGCGACTTCTGCCTGGAGTTGCTGCAGGCGAAGCTGGCGACGTGTTGGTGGTCCACCGCCGGATAGCTGTTCTTCCTTGTCTGCGAGCTCTTTGATGGCACGCAGCGCCGCGCGGTCACGGGCGCGGATCTGGGAGGACCGCTCCTGCGCGGTTGCACCCACTGCGTCTACAGGTGCGTCCGCCGCACGACGATTACGACCAGTTACAGCATTCTCCGCTGCGTCCATTACCTGGGGTGGCGTAGCTTCCGCCTGCGGTGCCTGGTTCTCTTCGCGGGCGCGGCGAAGCTCACGCCTGCTGCGGATGGGTCGCTGTTCCTGGCTGCTCATTCAAAACTCATTCAGTACGTGCTTGGTCGTCTGATCCGGATAGTGCGGGGGCCAGCTCCCCTACCCCTGGCTGCGCGGTCCCGGAGTGCGCGGCGTACAGGCCATACTTGGCGATGTACTGCACCACGCCATCGGGCACGAGGTACCAGACGGGGTTCCCGGCACCTACCCGTGTTCGGCAATCCGTTGAAGAAATCGCCATGGCTGGAACTTCCAGGAGGCTGACGTCTTCCCTGCCCATGCCGTCCAGTTCGTGGCCAGGGCGCGTCACACCAACGAAGTGCGCCAAAGACCAGAGTTCGTCAACGTCCTTCCAGGACAGAATCTGGGCCAACGCGTCAGCGCCAGTGATGAAGAACAGATCAGCGTCGGGTCGCTGGGCCCTAAGATCGCGCAGGGTGTCGATGGTGTAAGTGGGGCCGGGTCGGTCAACATCAACCCGGCTCACCGTGAACCTCGGATTCGAGGCCGTGGCAATCACAGTCATCAAATAGCGATGCTCGGGTTTGCTGACCTGTTTGCTGGACTTCTGCCAAGGTTGACCAGTAGGCACGAAAACGACTTCGTCGAGATCGAACTTGGCGGCAACCTCACTTGCAGCCACAAGGTGGCCGTGATGGATAGGATCAAAAGTTCCACCCATCACGCCCAGCCGGAGCCTGCGCTCCGACTCCCCGCGCGGAGTTGCGGCGATAATGTTAGTGGCCCTGCTTGTGGGTGTGCTTGTTCGGGTGCTGGCGGTGCGGGTCCGAGTGCTCTTCTACAGCCTCGTGACGGTTGCCAAGGTTGGTGTAGGAGAGAGCAACGAACATCAAAACCAGCAGGATAGCAAACATGCTGACTCCGAAGACCCACGGCTCGGCCCAGAGCGGGGCGGGCGCTTCGTGGCCGCCTTCTGTTTGGGCTGCAATGGACGTGGCGATCTGCTGAAACAGCATCTTCTCCCCTAGTTGGTTCTCAAGGATTTTCGACGGCGGGACTCCCCACCGTTCCGGACTTCTGTTCTATGTTACCGCGTAGCTAGCTGCGGATCTGGCCTTCGCCTTGCACGATCCACTTGGTAGTGGTGAGTTCGGTAAGGCCCATGGGCCCACGCGCGTGCAGTTTTTGGGTGGAAATACCCACTTCTGCTCCGAGGCCGAGCTCGCCTCCGTCAGTGAAACGCGTGGAAGCGTTGACTATGACAGCAGCCGAGTCGATTTCAGCGATGAATCTCTCGGCGTTGGCGAGGTTGTTCGTCAGGATCGCTTCGGTATGTCCGGTGGTCCACTTGCGGATGTGATTGACGGCATCATCGAGGTTGTCCACCATGGCCACAGCGAGGTCCAGGTCCATGTATTCGGTGGCCCAGTCGTCGTCGTCGGCGGGGACGGTTTCCACGTCCTTGCCCAGGGCTGCGGCTATACGCTCATCCACATGGAGGGTGACTCCAGCAGAGCGAAGTGCGGCGGCGACGGCAGGCAGCACGGTGGAGCCCGAGTGGACCAGGAGGGTTTCCACAGTGTTGCAGACGCTGGGACGCTGGGTCTTCGCATTCAAAAGAATGTCAACGGCCATCTCTTCACTTGCCGATTCGTCGATGAAGATATGTACGTTGCCTTCACCCGTTTCAATAACAGGCACGGCAGAGTTGGTCACGACAGTCTGGATAAGATCCCGTCCGCCCCGGGGAATCAGAACGTCGACCCGCCCCCGGGCACGCATGAGCACGTTGGCGCCCTCGCGGCCGTACTGGTCCACGGTTTGCACGGCATCGGCAGGCAGGCCTACGGAATCCAAAGCTTCCCGAAGAATCTGCACCAAGGCCTCGTTGGTGTTCGCAGCTGCCGATCCGCCGCGCAGGATGACAGCGTTGCCGCTCTTGAGTGCCAGACCGGCAATATCCACCGTGACATTGGGCCGCGCTTCATAAATGGCGGCAACAACGCCCATGGGGACGTTGACTTGGCGCAAGCGCAAGCCGTTGGGAAGGGTCTGGCCTCGGACTACGTTGCCCACGGGATCCGGCAGGCCGGCCAGGTTCTCCAAAGCCGCAACCAGGCCATCAATGCGGGCAGGTGTCAGTGTCAGCCTGTCCAGCAGTGCGGCAGACGTACCGTTGGCACGGCCTGCGGCGACGTCCTTCGCGTTTGCTTCCAGCACGTGCTTCCGGCGCTCCTGAAGGGCGGTCCCGATGGCACGTAGGGCGCGGTCCTTCCAGGCTCGGTTGGCCTGTCCCATGCGTCGGGCAGCCTTACGGGAACGGTCTGCAATGGCGTGTACCGCGGTTTGGACGTCTTCCGGTGACAACGGAACGCCGCCTGCCACAGGGCTCTCCGGCGTCTGGCCGGCGCCACCGGAAACGTCGGAAATCACAGGGGCGTCAGGGGTCAGCGCTTCAGTCATGTTCCAAGTTTAGATGAGCGGACAGCCTGAAGGAGTACGAGGTCGTCAACATGAACAACTTCGCGGTCGTAACCCCTGCCCATCGCCTGCCCGAGCTCCTGGGTGCTGCGGCCAAGCATGCGGGGAAGCTCTTCCGAGGAATAGTTCACCAGGCCACGAGCCACAACAGTCCCGTCCGAGGCCACCATTTCCACGGGGTCGCCAGCCTCGAAGTCTCCAGAGACACTCGATATTCCTGCAGGAAGGAGTGACCTGTGCCGGTCGCGCACGGCTTTCACCGCGCCGTCGTCGAGCATCAGGCGCCCGTGAACCGTTGCCAGGTGCGCCAACCACAACAGGCGGACGGGCTTGCGGTTGCCGTTCACGGCGAACCAGGTTCCCACGTCCTCCCCCGCAAGGGCTGCTGCGGCGTTCGCCGTGGACGTCACCAAGGCGTGAATCCCGGAGCCGGCGGCAATGGAAGCCGCCTCCACCTTGGTCATCATGCCGCCGGTGCCCACACCTGCTTTGCCCGCCTTGCCAATGGTCACGTCTTCGAGGTCCTGCGGACCGCGCACCAAGGCGATCCGCTTGGCCCCATGTGAGGGTGGACCGTCATAGAGGGCATCGACGTCGGAGAGCAACACGAGAGCGTCGGCGCGGACCAAGTGGGCCACCAAAGCCGCGAGGCGGTCGTTGTCGCCAAAACGGATCTCGTGGGTAGCGACGGTGTCATTCTCATTAACGACCGGAACCACGCCAAGATTCAGCAAGCGGTCCAAGGCCCGGAACGCGTTGGTGTGCTGGGTCCTGCGCATGAGGTCGTCAGCCGTCAGCAGGACCTGGCTGACCGTGACGCCATGCGCGCTGAAAGCCTGCGTATATCGCGCCATCAACAGGCCCTGCCCCACGCTTGCCGCAGCTTGCTGGGTGGCAAGATCCTTCGGGCGCTTGGCCAGCCCCAGCGGGGCAAGGCCGGCTGCAATCGCACCCGAAGAGACCAGGATGATTTCAGTGCCTGCGTTTCGCTTGTCCGCCAACGCATTAACCAGCGACGTCAGCGATTTCTCGGAGATGCCACCTTTGATACTGGTCAGCGAGGACGAGCCAACTTTGACCACAATCCTCTTGGCAGTAGCAAGGGCCTGGCGCTCAAGAACCTCTTCGTTCGGAACTTCGACGGTCCTAGTCGTCATCACCGGTATCCAGGTTGCCTTCCGTTACAGGCTGGGCACGCCGGCGGCTGACGGACTCAGTCCAGATGCCCGCCTTGCGCTCGGCTTCCAGTTCGGCGCGGGCGGCAGCCTTGGCTTCGCGGCGCTCAATCTGTTCATCGCGCTTCTGTGAACGCGTGGGACGGTCGCCGATGTCGGCAACGCGGATGTCGGTACCGCGGGGAGTTGCCAGCAGTTCAGCGCCGGCCATCATGGTGGGCTCCCAGTCGAAGACCACGCCATCGTCCTCACCGATGACCACGGTATCGCCAGGCTTGGCACCAACTTTGAAGAGCTCAGTCTCCACGCCAAGCTTGGCCAGGCGATCAGCCAGGTAGCCGATGGCTTCCTCGTTGGTGAAGTCGGTCTGCTTGACCCAGCGGACAGGCTTCTCCCCAAGGACGCGGAACAACGGTTCGAGGTTCTTTTCCTCGCGGCGGATCCGGAATCCGCTCTCGTTGACGGCACGCGGACGAAGGATGGGCGGGGCAACCTTGGGAGGCGCAGTCTCAACCGCGTCCCGTGCGGCCTTGACGATCTCAGCCATGGCGAAGCCAAGCTGGCGCAGGCCTTCATGGCTGGTTGCCGAGACTTCGAAGACCCGGTAGCCGCGTGCTTCGAGGTCGGGCCGGACGAACTCGGCCATGTCCTTGCCGTCAGGAAGGTCCACCTTGTTCAGGACAACAAGCTTGGGACGTTCATTCAAAGGCACAACCTCGCCGTCGACGCCGGCATAGCTCATGTCAACGGCGTACTTCTCCAGTTCCGCCTCAATGATCGCCAGATCGGAGAGGGGATCACGGTCCGATTCCAGGGTTCCGCAGTCCAGGACGTGCACCAGGGCCGCGCAGCGCTCCACGTGGCGCAGGAAGTTGTGGCCAAGGCCCTTGCCCTCGCTGGCGCCCTCGATCAGTCCGGGCACATCCGCGATAGTAAAACGGATGTCGCCGGCCTGGACAACGCCAAGGTTGGGAATGAGAGTGGTGAAGGGGTAATCGGCAATCTTGGGCCGTGCAGCTGACATCGCTGCAATGAGGCTGGACTTTCCTGCGGACGGGAATCCGACCAAAGCGATATCGGCGATGGACTTCAACTCCAGGACGATGTCGCTGGATTCGCCTTCGATGCCCAGCAGCGCAAAGCCGGGGGCACGGCGCTTCTGGGACGAAAGCGAGGCATTTCCAAGGCCTCCCTGGCCACCTGCAGCCGCAACATACTCGGTGCCCTCGCCAACGAGGTCAGCCAGGACTTCGCCGTCCTTGGTCTTCACCACGGTGCCGTCCGGCACAGGAAGGATCAAGGTTTCGCCGTTCTTGCCGCCGCGCCAATCGCCCATGCCAGGGCCACCGTTGGTGGCGTGGCGGTGGGGGGCGTGGTGATAGTCCAACAGGGTGGTGGTCTGCGCGGAAACCCGAAGGATGACGTCTCCACCATTGCCACCGTTGCCGCCGTCAGGACCACCGAGTGGCTTGAACTTTTCCCGCTTGACAGAGACACAGCCGTGGCCGCCGGTTCCGCCGGATACGTGCAGGACTACCCGGTCTACAAAGCTCGCCACGTGAATCTCCTCTTGCTGTTGCCAGCGCTGTTGCAAAAACCAGAGCGCCATAAGCGCCCCAATCGATTGTAATGCGGTTAAAAGAACGGTGGAGCGGGCCGTTTGGCCCGCTCCACCGGTTCAGAACTTGTTGTTACTCTGCAGCTGCAGCAGCAACGATGTTCACTACGCGACGACCGCGGCGAGTACCAAACTCAACCGCACCGGCCTCGAGTGCGAACAGGGTGTCGTCGCCACCGCGGCCGACGCCTGCACCCGGGTGGAAGTGGGTTCCACGCTGGCGAACGATGATCTCGCCTGCGGAAACTACCTGGCCACCGAAACGCTTGACGCCGAGGCGCTGTGCGTTGGAGTCACGACCGTTGCGAGTGGAGCTCGCGCCTTTTTTGTGTGCCATGTGAAATGCCTGCCTCTAAATTTCTGGGGAAACTGAAAATCTGAACAGAGTAACGAAAGTTACTTGATGCTCGTGATCTTGATCTTGGTCAGTTCCTGACGGTGACCCTGGCGCTTCTTGTAGCCGGTCTTGTTCTTGAACTTCTGGATGACGATCTTGGGACCGCGAAGGTCCTGAAGGATCTCAGCCGTGACCGTGACCTTGGCCAGGTCCGCGGCAGCGGACGTGACCTTGTCGCCGTCAACCAGGAGCAAGGCGGGCAGCTCAAGCGTGCTGCCGGCTCCACCGGGGACGCGGTTCAGCGTTACGTAGTCTCCAACGGAAACTTTTTCTTGGCGGCCGCCTGCGCGGACAATCGCGTACACCACTTGGGTACTCACTTCTCTCGACGTTTCTTACTAAATTTGCGTGCGGAACCTTGAACCGGAATCAGGCTTGGTTCGCGCTGTGCCTCAACGCCGTGGACTTCAGATCGAAGCCCGCGAGTCATCCCATGAACAATTCCAAGGGGCATAACCCAAGTGTTGGCGTAAGCACCGAAGATCAAGATTACGCTAGTTTGACCTTCAGCTGCAAATGAGGCCGGGTCCGGAGGCTATCGAGTGACTTGCGCCACCAGTTGTAACGGACTCTCCCGGCACCGTGCCCATACAGCCTACAGGATTTGCACGGCGATACTGCGGTTTGGCCCGCGACGCGCTGGAGCTTTGTGGATTTGTTCCACTCGGCAACCTCGGAAACCGTGCTTAGGCGAAGAGCCTGGGGGCATCGAAGAAGGCCGTTTCGTAGCGGCAGGACTGGGCGAAGGCCTCAACCATGGCCTTGCGTTCCTGCGCAGAGGCGCCAGCTGCCGCAGCATCGGTAAAGTCGATCGCCTTCCGGGTTGCGGCAGCAAACTCCTCGTCCGCGTATGTCTTCAGCCAGGCGGCATAAGGGTGGTCGCTGGGAGCGCCGGCTTCGACATACGCCGCGTGAAGTTGCTGCCCTACCTCCGCGTACAGCCAGTAGCAGGGCAGGATTGCCGCCAGCAAAACGGCGTAACTGCCCGAAGCCGATGTCGCCAGCAGGTGGTCCACGTACGACCTTGTCATGGGTCCGGTTTCTGTTGAAGCCGGACGCGTGCTCAGCCAGTCCCGGTGGAGTTCGGACTCGACCTCAAGGCAGAGTTGCGATGATTTTGCCCAGAAGAGCTGTTCTTCTTCCGTGGGGGCAAGCGCACCCGCACGCGCCAAAACCCGGGAATAGCCGTTCAGGTAGATGGCGTCCTGGGCGAGGTAGTAATTGAACTGGGGCTCCGGCAGACGCCCCGACTGCAGGCCCTGAATGAAAGCGAGGCCGTATATTGCCTCCAATTCAGGTACAGCTTCGGCCCACAGCCGCGCGGCAAAGTCACCGGATTTCCCGGCAGGATTCAGCGCTGGCTCCAGGTGATGGAAGTGGTGGACCGGCCCGCTACCCTTGCCTACCTTGAGGCCGTCGGCCGTCGCGAGGGCCTGCAGCAGCCACGGCTTGACCTCGCGGAGCGATGCCTCCCAATCGTCCGTGCGGGCTTGGACCGTGGCCAATGCCGAGGAAAGCGAGCACCCTGTTCCGTGGCTGTTCCTGGTATCCACTCGGGTCCCCGGCACCTCGATGACGTCCTGGCGCAGCAAACCGCTCGTGTTGACCAGCGCATCCGGACAGTCGTTTCCTGCCAAGTGGCCACCCTTCACCAAAACGGTCGTTCCGCACTCAGCAGCCAGTCGCTTGCCTTGGTCAAGCGCCGTCGCCCAGTCCGGGGCTTCTGGCTCACCTAACAACATCGCCAGTTCGGGAAGGTTTGGGGTGATGAGATCCGCCAACGGCAAGAGGCTGCGCAGAGATGCTTCGGCAGTCTCATGCAGAAGACGGTCGCCACTGGTGGCTACCATCACCGGGTCAAGGACCACGACGGCGGGACGCACCTCTTCGAGCCAACTGCGGACTTCGTCGATGACAGCCGCGTCACCCAACATCCCGACCTTGACCGCATCAATGTCAATATCGCTACTGATCGCGTCCAGTTGCTGACGCAGGAACTCCACGGGCGGAACATGAACAGCGCTGACGCCCAGGGTGTTCTGGGCCGTCAAAGCCGTAATGGCAGCCATGCCATAGCCGCCGTGCGCTGCGATGCTCTTCAGGTCTGCCTGGATTCCGGCGCCGCCAGAAGGATCCGAGCCTGCAATGCTGAGCACCCGCGGATGTGGCCGGGCCGGAACTGCTCCGATACCAACGGGGTAGACAGCGGAATTCGACGATGAAGCCATGGTGGACATCCCTTCGCCGGTGCTAACCGGACAGGTTCAACGGGTCTGGATCTCAGCCAGGCCCAGTGCCCGGCACCCCGTGTCAGTTTCCTAGCGTAGCCCGTAAGCCCGTCGGCCCGGGAACCGGACGGCCTCCGGGAATGGATGTGACTGGCAGCAACGAAAGAGTCCCGCAGCATCCGCCGAAACGGATGCTGCGGGACTCTTATTGCTCTACGACCATGTCACTGCTTAGTGGTGTGTGCCGTGCTTACAACTCGGAAGCAGGAACTCCCACCCCAAGGATGATGGGCTCGTCAGCTACCTTCTTTTTGGCAGGCTCTTCTGCTGCCGGCGCCTTGGCCTCATGGGCCGATCCACCTGCGGCGGCAGCAGTTACGTCGTGATGTTCCACACTGGTTTCGTTGGCGGCACCCTGCGCCCTGCTGGCACTGCGGTTCCTTCGGCCGCGACGGCCACGGGAACGCGATGAATGATCGTGCTCATCCTCAGTGACAGCAGGAGAACTGGCCGGGGAAACCGCGGAAGCAGTCGCGGGTTCGGAAACCGCAGCCGTCGCTTCTTCCTCCGCAGCCGGTGCAGCACCGAGGTGCGAAAATGCCTCTGCCAACAGGTCCAGGCTCATGGCCGGCTTACCGGCAGGTGGTTCCTCGTGGTGTTCCACAAACGGCAGAGCCACTTCTTCGCCACCGAAACGCAGAACTGGGGTGGAGCGTGCTTCCCGAACCGCAGCGTCATGGCTGGCGGCATCACGTGCAGCCGGTACCCCGGCATCGCCGGTTGCAGCTTCAGGGGCGGATTCATCCGTGTGAGCCTGCTGGCCTGCTGCGCGGGCTTGCTCCTCCGCACGGTGAACCTCATCATCGTGCAAGTGGGCGGCATGCGCTGCGGCGGCGATGGTGGCAAGAGCTGCCCTGGTGGCCTCAGCCTTGGCCTGGCGGACCGGGTCCACGGACTCAGTGGCCGCCGGAGCCGCGGGGGCGGTAGGCGTGCTGTGGAGCGTAGGGGGCACTTCGGCCATTGCGGCTCCCCCACCTTTCCCACGGCGACGCTTGCGATCCGTGCGCGCGGCAGGCTGTTGGGGTTCGGCGTGCGGACGGTGGTGCTCGGCAGCAACAACGTTGGCGCGTCGGTGTTCCACGGGCTCGTCATGGGTGACGACACCACGCCCGGCGCAGTGCTCGCACTGCTCACCAAACACCTCAAGCAGGCCTGTGCCCATGCGCTTGCGCGTCATCTGCACCAGGCCCAGCGACGTCACTTCGGCCACTTGGTGCTTGGTGCGGTCACGGCCCAGGCATTCCACCAATCGGCGGAGCACCAGGTCACGGTTCGATTCGAGGACCATATCGATGAAGTCGATGACGATGATGCCACCGATATCACGCAGGCGCAGCTGGCGAACTACTTCCTCGGCCGCTTCAAGGTTGTTCTTGGTGACGGTTTCTTCCAGGTTTCCACCGCTGCCGGTGAACTTACCTGTGTTGACGTCCACCACGGTCATGGCTTCGGTGCGGTCGATGACAAGGGAACCGCCAGACGGCAGGAAAACCTTGCGCTCCAGTGCCTTGTGGATCTGCTCGTCGATCCGCCAGGCAGCAAAGATGTCCTGGTCCTTGGTCCACTTCTCAAGGCGGCCCACCAAGTCGGGAGCAACGTAGGTGACGTAAGCCTCAATGGTGTCCCACGCGTCGTCGCCGGAAACGATCAGCTTGGAGAAGTCTTCATTGAAGACATCCCGGACCACCTTGATGGTCAGGTCAGGCTCGCCGTAGAGCAATTCCGGGGCCAGCACCTTGGTGGAGGACGCCTGCCCTTCAATGCCTTCCCACTGCGCGCGCAAACGGTTGATGTCGTGCGTCAGTTCTTCCTCGGAAGCACCCTCTGCGGCCGTGCGCACAATGACGCCGGCGTTCTCCGGCAAGCGGTCCTTGAGGATGCGCTTGAGGCGGTTGCGTTCGACGTCGGGCAGTTTGCGCGAGATACCGGTCATGGAACCGCCCGGCACGTACACAAGGTAGCGGCCCGGAAGGGAAATCTGGCTGGTGAGGCGGGCGCCCTTATGGCCAACGGGGTCCTTGGTAACCTGCACCAGGACGGAATCGCCGGACTTCAGCGCATTCTCGATCCGGCGCGGTTGGCCCTCAAGGTTTACTGCATCCCAGTTCACTTCACCGGCATACAACACCGCATTGCGGCCCCGTCCGATGTCAACAAAAGCAGCCTCCATGGAGGGCAGGACGTTCTGGACCTTGCCCAGGTACACGTTGCCAATGAGGGAGTCCTGCTGGGTCTTGGACACAAAGTGCTCAGCCAATACGCCGTCTTCAAGAACCGCGATCTGGATTCTGTCGTCGCGCTGGCGGACGATCATCTGGCGATCCACGGACTCGCGGCGGGCAAGGAACTCAGCCTCTGTAATTACCTGGCGGCGGCGTCCGGTCTCGCGGGACTCGCGGCGGCGCTGCTTCTTAGCCTCAAGCCTGGTGGAACCTTTAACGCTGGTAACCCGGTTTGACGGGGCCGTCTCAGTGATCGGGCGGGGCGCGCGGACACGGGTCACCGTGTTGGGTGGGTCGTCGTCGGACCCGCCAGTCAGTTCAAGATCCTGGTCACCCCTGCGGCGACGCCGGCGACGACGCGACGTGACGCCCTCTTCGAGCGCTTCCGCTGCCGGAGCATCTTCTTCATCCTCAGTCTCAGCGCCGTCTTCGGAATCGGTCTCATCGCGTTCCGTTCCGCGGCGGCCCCGCCGGCCGCGGCTCCGGCGACGACGACGGCTGCTGGAATCCTCCAGCTCGTCAGTTGACCGGGTTTCCGCAGTTTCGTCTTCAGCCTCTTCGGCCTTTTCCTCGACGGCCGGACGCGTCACAGTGCTGAGGTCAGGGGCCTGGAAGATCATGGACGTAATGGAGACCGGCTCCAGGAACAAAGACGTTGAACCGGGGGCGGACTCCTCGGATGCTTCAGACTCTTCCTCGGCGGGAACTGTGCCTTCTGCGGAAATGCCTTCCGCAGAAACGTCTTCTGCGGGGACGCCTTCTGGAGAAACGTCAGCCCCTGCAGGAACATCTGCTTCTGCAGGAACGGGGCCCGGGGTGGCCGGCTCAGGCTGGGACACGGCGTCCGTGGTTTCAGCAGCGGGTGAAGGCTCCTCAGCTGCCGTTGCGTCTACGGCGTCAACGTCCTTGGGCTTGGTAGTCCGACGACGGCGGACCGGCTTTTCAGGGGCAGGTTCGGCATCGGTTTCCGGCTGGGACGCTACCGCGTCCGGCTCGTCAAAACCGGGGAGAGGCTCAGCAGGCACCGTTGTCTTGCGCGCGCGGCTACGACGCGCTGGCGCCTTGACTGGTTCTTCGATGCCAGCCACGGATTCGGCAGGGGCCACTTCTTCGGTGGCAGCTACTGCAGTCTGCTTGGGCGCAGCCTTGCGCCGGGTCCGGGTGGTCTTTTTAGGCGCTTCCGCAGTTTCCGCGGTAGCTGCCTCTTCATTAACGGCTACAACCTGGTCATTATCCATATGTGGCAACACTCCTGCCCCAGCGACGCCGCCACATCCGGCGCCCAGTGGGGCAATTATTTGTCAAAACCCTCAGGCGTTGACAGAAGTCGGTAGTATTCCTTCCGGTTCGCACCATCATTGGGGTGCGGCAGCCCTGGAAGGCCAGTGGCTTTGCTCTGAAACCCGTTGTTCTGCTGCCACAACCAGGTGCCGTCCATTTTCATGGCGGGCATGCCGGGGATCACGTGATCCAGGCAGGCCCTGCTCATGCTGGCGGTCTTGGGAACAAGTCACCGGACCGGATTCCGAATGTGGATCGGCTTCCGGCCATGTTCATTCTCTCACACCCCTGCACATTCGAAGCGTAGGAGACTGTGTCGCACGGTGGGGACAGTGCCTTCAGAAGCTGGGGACCGTGTCCAGCCTCCGGCGTTACAATCCTCACAAGAGCCGTTCCCGGACTGGCCGGGTCATTGTCGAAAGGGATTGCGTCCGCGATGCCAAGCACCGCCAGGGAAAACCTGGCCAATCAAGCCTCCACCCCCGCGGGTGGCAAGACCACGGAGCCGGGATTGCAGCGCGCGGCCCGGCCTGACCATCTGCCTAAAGCAGTGCAAGACAAGCCATTTGCGTGGCTCCTGCTGATCACCGGCGTCATCGGCTGGCTGGCTTCGGGGGCATTGGTCCTTGAGAAGTTGGAAGTACTCAAGGACCCCAACCACATCACGCTCTGCGATGTGAATCCATGGGTTTCCTGTGGAGCGGTGATGCAGACACCGCAAAGTTCCGTTTTCGGGTTCCCCAACATGTTCATCGGGATCGTCGCGTTTGCGGTGATCATCACCACTGCCATGGGACTCCTGGCCGGCGCCAAATATTCACGCGGCTACTGGCTGGGCCTGCAGGCGGGCGTAACCCTCGGTTTTGCCTTTGTTGTGTGGCTGTGGTCCCAGGCCCTGTACGTCATCAACATTCTCTGCCCGTTCTGCATGGTGGTGTGGGCGGTCATGATCCCCATGTTCGTCTGGGTGACCATCCGCAACATCTCCCATGGAGTCATCAAAGCACCGCCTGCACTGGCCAAGGTCCTGGGCGACTCCGGATGGATCGTCGTGGCACTGCTGTATGTAGCCGTGATCGCCACGATCTTCTTTGCCTTCATCCACGTCTTCGCCGGTACGTCCGGTTACTAAACCAACTCCGCGAGATAACAGTTAAGGCCAATGTTCTTTGCGAACATTGGCCTTAACTGTTATCTCGGTGAGGCGTCGTTAGCCCGCGAACCAGATCTTGATCTCACGCTCGGCGGAGTCAACAGAGTCCGAACCGTGCACGAGGTTCTGCTGGACTGCCAGGCCCCAGTCGCGGCCGAAGTCGCCCCGGATAGTGCCCGGTGCCGCAGTAGTGGGGTCAGTGGTGCCCGCCAAGGAGCGGAAGCCCTCGATCACGCGATGGCCTTCAAAGACAGCCGCAATGACCGGGCCGCTGAGCATGAATTCCACCAGTGGCTCGTAGAACGGCTTGCCCACGTGCTCTTCATAGTGCTGCTCCAGCAGCTCGCGGGTCGCGTTGACCTTCTTCAGCTCAGCCAGGGCGTAGCCCTTGGCTTCGATCCTGGCGAGGATGCTTCCGCTGAGGTTGCGGGCGACGCCGTCGGGCTTGATCAGGACAAGGGTCCGTTCAATGCTCACAGTTGCTCCAATGTGATGGGTGGGTGGGTTTCCCAGCCAGTTTACGGGGTTTCCGGGCCTGCCTCGTCACGGTGGGCCGCATCCCATTCAGCCTGCTCCCGGTCGCGTTGCGCCACCTCGCGATCGATCCTCATCCCGGTCCGGATTCCGTACCACCAGCAGATCGCGAAGAGGATGCCGACGATGAACATCATGGGCTCTGCGATTCCTGTCAGGATCAGGAGGACCTGCAGCCCCCAGCCGAGGCCTACACCCCACGGCTTGGACAACACGGCACATGCCAGGACGAGCACTACGCTAAGCGTGATGCCTACACCCAGGATGATTCCGGGAGCCACTTCGCCCCGCTTCAATCCAAAGACCACCAACGTGCCGAAGAACGCTACGAAAGCTTCGAGCAACAGCACGGTGGAAGCGAACATCACCTTGGTGGATCGGCGCTTTTTGGGCATGCCAGGGCGCCATTCGCGTTGGGCCTTGGTCAGCTTGGCCATCTTCAGGCACCTTCCTTTCCGAGCAGGATGCGTGCCTCGGCCACCAGGGTGATGGAGCCGGTGACCAGGACGCCGCCGGCAAGGTCATCGTTGGACTCAGCCCGTTCGACAGCCCACTCCAGTGCATCATCGAGTTTCTCGGCGATGTGGACGTTGTCCTCGCCAAAGCCAAGATCGACGGCGAGTTCGGCCAGTTCCGCTGCAGGGACGGCGCGCAGCGAATTGGACTGGGTGAAGCAGAACTCCTCTGCCAGGTCTCCGAGCTGCTCCTTCAAGGTCTTCAGGATCTCCTCGGCGTCCTTCTCCCGGAGTACTCCCACTACCACCACGAGCTTGCTGAAACTGAAGGCTTCACGGATCGCCTCCGCCGAGACGCGGATGCCATCCGGGTTGTGGGCGGCATCGACCACGATGGTGGGGGCAGTCCGCACCACTTCCAAGCGGCCAGGGGACGTCACGTTGCCGAAGGCTTCCTTCAGGACGTCAAGGTCGAGCTCTTTCTCCCCCCCACCGAAGAACGCTTCCAACGCGGCCACAGCCACGGCGGCGTTCTCTGCCTGGTGGGCACCGTGCAGCGGCAGAAGGAGGTCTTCGTAGCGACCCGCCAGGCCTTGGACGGTGATGACCTGTCCGCCTACAGCTACGGTGCGTGACTCTACGCCAAATTCCACACCCTCGAAGCGGAACGGTACATCCACCTCGCGGGCTTTTTCCAGCAGGACCTGGGCAGCGTCCACCGGCTGGGCAGCGCTCACCAGGAAGCCACCGGGTTTGATGATCCCGGCCTTCTCATACGCGATGTCCTCGGTGGTGTCGCCCAGGAGATCCGTGTGGTCCAGGGAAATCGGCGTGATAACAGAGACCTGGCCATCGCCCACGTTGGTGGCATCCGTAATGCCGCCCAGGCCGACTTCCACGACCGCGACATCCACCGGCTGGTCTGCGAAAATCGCGAAACCCAAGATTGTCACGCACTCGAAGTACGTGAGCCGGGGCTGGTTCTCAGCTATGAGTTCGTTGTCAACGATTTCCAGGTAAGGCCGGATCTCATCCCAGATCCGAACAAACGTCGCATCCGATACGGGCTCACCATCAATGCTGATGCGCTCGGTGACTTTTGAAAGGTGCGGGCTGGTGTAACGGCCTGTGCTCAACCCGTGTGCGCGGAGCCCGGCCTCAATCATGCGGGCCGTGGAGGTCTTGCCGTTGGTTCCCGTGATGTGGATGATCGGGAAAGCCTTGTTGGGCTCCCCCAGCACGTCCATGGCCCTGAAAAGCGGCGCCAACCGGGGTTCCATCTTGTTTTCAGGTGCCCGGCCAAGAAGTTCGGCGTAGACGCTTTCCACGGAGAATTCGTCAGTCATGGTTCAGGCCCCTGCCTTTGCTACGGTGACGCGCGGTTCCTCGGCGCTGGAGAGAAGTACTTCCAGTTCCAAGGACAGCGTCTCGGTCTTGACGAGCTCAGCGTTGGTTTCCAGCGCATCAATGACGTCCTGCTGCGCCTCGACAGATGTGCGGATGCGGTCGCTGACATTCAGTCCGGCATCCTTGCGTGCTTGCTGGATGGCACGAACCAGGTCGCGGGCCAGGCCTTCCGCAGCAAGCTCAGGAGTGACCTCGGTATTCAGGACGACGAATCCACCACCGGGGAGCACTGAGACGGCCTTCTGGGCGGCAGCACCGCCGTCGGACGTCTCTCCCACCACAGTCTCCAGGCTGTATTCATGCGGCTCAAGCTCGAGTCCCCCGGCCACCACCACGCCGGAATCGTTCACGGACCAATCACCGGACTTGGACCCCTTGATGGCCTGCTGCACGTTTTTGCCAAGGCGCGGTCCAGCAGCCCGGGCGTTGACCACCAGTTTCTGCTCGATGCCGAATTCCTCCGGCGAAGCCGAAGCAGCGTCCAGCAAGCGGACGGAGCGAAGGTTCAGTTCATCAGCGACGACGGCGGCGAAGCCTTCCAGCGCATCTGCGCCAGGTGCCACAACCGTCAGTTCCTGGAGCGGCAGGCGGACCCGCAGGTTAGCGGCCTTGCGCAGGCTTGAACCGGTGGAGCAGATCTGCTGAACGCGGTCCATGGCCTCCACGAGGTCGGCGTTGGCCGGGAACAGCGAAGCATCAGGCCAGTCAGCCAGGTGCACAGAGCGGCCACCGGTCAGGCCACGCCAGATCTCCTCGGTCACCAGCGGCAGCAGGGACGCCGAGACCCGGCATACAGCTTCCAAGGCCGTGTACAGGGCATCGAACGCGTCTTCATTCTCGTCGAAGAAGCGCTGCCGGCTGCGGCGAACGTACCAGTTGGTCAGCATGTCCAGGTAGCTGCGGAGTTCATCGCAGGCGCCGGAGATGTCGTAGGAATCCAGGCTTTCGGTCAGGCTGCGGACGAGGTCCCCGGTGTTGGCCATCAAATACTGGTCCAACGTGTCGGAGTAGCCGTCGTAGCGCAGCTTCGCTTCGTAACCTGAACCGGAGTTCGCGGCGTTCGTGTAGAGCGTGAAGAAGCTGTACACGTTCCACAGCGGCAGGATGACCTGGCGGACGCCGTCGCGGATGCCCTGCTCGGTAACCACCAGGTTGCCGCCTCGCAGGATGGGGCTGGACATCAGGAACCACCGCATGGCGTCGGAGCCGTCACGGTCCAGGACCTCGGAAACATCCGGGTAGTTGCGCAGGCTCTTGGACATCTTTTGTCCGTCCGAGCCCAGCACGATGCCGTGGCTGATGACGTTGCGGAAAGCCGGGCGGTCAAACAATGCGGTGCTCAGGATGTGGAGCATGTAGAACCAGCCGCGGGTCTGGCCGATGTACTCCACGATGAAGTCCGCAGGGTTGTGTGTGTCGAACCATTCCTCGTTCTGGAACGGGTAGTGCACCTGGCCATACGGCATCGAGCCCGAGTCGAACCAGACGTCCAGGACGTCCTCGACGCGACGCATGGTGGACTGGCCCTCCGCCGGAGAACGGGGGTCGTCCGGATTGGGTCGGGTCAATTCATCGATGAACGGACGGTGCAGGTCCACCTGGCCTTCGTTGTTGACCGGCAGGCGGCCGAAATCGGCTTCCAGGTCCGCCAGCGAACCGTACACATCCGTGCGCGGGTACTCGGGGTCGTCCGACTGCCATACCGGGATAGGTGAGCCCCAGTACCGGTTGCGGCTGATGGACCAGTCGCGGGCGTTGTCCAGCCATTTGCCGAACTGGCCGTCCTTGACGTTGCCCGGGATCCAGTTGATCTCCTGGTTCAGTTCGGACATGCGGTCCTTGAACTTGGTGACCTCCACGTACCACGAGGACACTGCACGGTAGATCAGCGGGTTCCGGCAACGCCAGCAGTGGGGGTAGCTGTGCTCGTAGCTGGCCTGGCGGACCAGGCGGCCGTCGGCGCGAAGCACCTGGGTGATGGGCTTGTTCGCATCAAAGACCTGCAGGCCCACGATGGCGGCCAGCTCTCCGTGCGCAAACAATGGAAGGAACTTCGCGCCCTCGTCCACGGACAGGACAACGGGGATTCCGGCGTCTTCACAGACCTTCTGGTCATCCTCACCGTAGGCCGGAGCCTGGTGCACGATTCCCGTACCGTCTGTGGTGGTGACGTAGTCGGCCACAAGGAAGCGCCAGGCGTTTTGGGTGCCGTACTTCTCAGCATCGGCGAAGTCGTTCCACAGCGGCTCGTACTCAAGGCCCGCCAACTCGGCGCCTGTATGCGTTGACACGACAGCGGCAGCTGCGGCAGCTGCGTCGTCGTACCCCAAATCCTTGGCGTAGGTCCCCACGAGGTCAGCAGCCAGAAGGAAGCTACCCGTGACCGGCGCTTCCGCCGACGCAGCCTTGACGCCATTCGGACCGGCGGGCAGGACTGCGTAAGCGATGTCAGGCCCGACGGCGAGCGCCAGGTTGGTGGGCAGCGTCCAGGGCGTCGTGGTCCAGGCAAGGGCCTGGACGCCTGCGAGCGCCTGTGAGAGTTCGGATGTGCCAGCCTTGATGGGGAAGGTCACCGTGACGGTTTGGTCCTGGCGGTTCTTATAGACGTCGTCGTCCATGCGGAGTTCGTGGTTGGACAGAGGGGTCTCGTCCTTCCAGCAGTACGGCAGGACGCGGTAGCCGTTGTAGGTGAGGCCCTTTTCGTGCAACTGCTTGAAGGCCCACAGCACTGACTCCATGTACTCGACGTTGAGTGTCTTGTAATCGTTGTCGAAATCCACCCAGCGGGCCTGGCGGGTGACGTAGGCCTTCCATTCGTTGGCGTACTTCATCACCGAGGCGCGGCAGGCGTCGTTGAATTTATCGATGCCCATGGCTTCGATCTGGGTCTTGTCCGTCATGCCCAGCTGTTTCATGGCTTCCAGTTCGGCGGGGAGGCCGTGCGTGTCCCAGCCGAAGCGGCGTTCTACGCGCTTTCCGCGCTGCGTTTGGTAGCGCCCTACGAGGTCTTTGGCGTAGCCAGTGAGGAGGTGGCCGTAGTGCGGGAGGCCGTTGGCGAAGGGCGGGCCGTCGTAGAAGACGAATTCGTTGCTGCCGTCTTTGCCGGCATCGCGCTGGTCGATGCTTGCCTGGAAGGTGCCGTCTTCTTCCCAGTACTTGAGGATGCGCTCTTCGATTTCCGGGAACTTCACGGAAGCGGACACGCCTTGCGTGCCTGAAGGAGACGCTGAGGCCTTGGGGTAGTGGGTCATCTCATATCCTGTGATAGCTGGTTGACTGTCAGGATGCGAGGACGGCTTCAGCGTTTGCTGTTGCCGCGGTACCACCTCACTTACCGGAACCATGGCGCCCTGGGTGGGGCAACGGCCGGTTCCGGCCTCTCATTACTGCTGTGACGGGCTTACCCGTCCGGTTCTACTGGGCCCTGACCGCCGCTTGGATTTCGCCACGTGGGCGTTCAGGGATGTTCTTCCGGAAGCTCACCGGTGATGGCCGGGTCAACGCTTGTCTCCCAAGTCTAGCGGCAGGAGAGGCCCGCGCTCCACTCGCAGGATCATCCTTCGGGTGGACCAGCTGGAGGCGGTCGGGTGCATAGACTCGACCCCATGACCAACCCTGCCTCTGTCCTTCCGACCTCAGGCCCGGTCAGACGCTGGCTGGCTCACCAAGCATCCCCTGCGTGGTCGGTCCTGGCTCTGCTCTTGGTGTTGCCTGTGGCAGGAATGTCCCTGTTCAGGGCGGTCCCCACGGAGTGGCCGCTGGTGGTGGTTCAACTGTTGTCGTTCACCCCGTGGATGGTCCTGCCCTCGGCGCTGGCGATGGTCCTTGCTTTGTTTGGGCGCCGGCTGTGGGTCTTCATCACGACGGCGGCCCTCTTGGCTCTCCAATTGTTCTGGCTGTTTCCGCTGGACACCGGAAGGCCAGAAGCAGTTCCTGCGGGGACCGCCACTGTTTCCGTGAAGGTGATGAGCCTCAACACTGAATACGGTGAGGCTGACGCAAGTGCCATCGTGAAGTTGGTCCGGGAGAACGGTATTCAACTCTTGACGTTCCAGGAGCATACGCAAGGGCTGGAAGACCGACTACGCTCCGAAGGCCTGGAATCAATACTGCCGAACCTCCTGAGTGAACCCAACGACGACGCTTCCGGTGGCGCCGTATATTCCGTTTTCCGTCTGCAGCCGGAGGGGCTCCTGCCCGATACGCCATTCCGGATGGACGTCACGCGGGTCTTCATCACGGATCCGGACAACGTTTCCAAGGCCACGTTGAACCTCACCAACGTTCACGCTCTGCCCCCGGTTGATGAGCGGATGCAGCAGTGGCGCAGCGACCTTGTCCAGGTTGCCCGTCAGGCCTCCCGTCCAGGGCATCACCTGCTGATGGGTGACTACAACTCCACCTACGATCACACCGAGTTCCGCGCCTTGCTTGACCCTGCCCTGGGCGGTGGACAGGACGGCAAAAAGCTCGTCGATGTTGGAACAGCCTCAGGCGGACGGTTCTCCCCCACCTGGCCAATGGAGGGACCACCTCTTCCGGGAATCGTGATCGACCATATGGTTACTTCGCCCCGAATCAGCAGCAGTGGCTACGCGGTCCACCAGGTTTCCGGTTCTGACCATGCGGCCATTGTGGCAACGCTGGTCATCCCCGCCAGTTAGAGTGCGCCCGTGCTTCAGCTTTCCTTGCGGATGAGCTTGTGGTTGGCTGCCTGGGCCACCGGGCGGACAACGATCTGGTCCAGGTTGATGTGATGTGGCAGGGAGACTGCGTACTTGACGACGTCGGCCACGTCCTCTGCCGTGAGGGGCTTTTCGACTCCGGCGTAGACCTGGGCGGCGGCGTCCTTGTCGCCCAGCCGGTTAAGGGCAAATTCCTCCGTGTGGACCAGGCCCGGCGCTACCTCGATGACACGGATGTTGTGACCCACTTCTTCCAGCCTTAGGGCGTTGGTCATGGCGTGCTGGGCGAACTTTGCGGCGTTGTAACCGGCGCCGCCTTCGTAAGCGGCCAGTCCGGCGGTGGATGTCAGGTTAAGTACGGTTCCTTCCCCGTCCTCCCTCAGCATCGGAAGGAATGCCCGGGTGATCTTCATGGTGCCCAGGACGTTTACCTGGTACATCCACTCCCAATCCTCAGTATCGGCATTCGCGATCATGTCCGCGCCCCGGGCACCTCCGGCAATGTTGATGAGGGTATCGGCTCCCCCGGCTTTGGAAACTGCCTGCAAAAGGGCAGAGACGTCGTCGTCGCTGGTGATATCGGCCGCAAACGGAATGGCGCCGGTTTCGGCGCCCAGCGCACCCAGTCGTTCGGCCCTGCGGGCCACCGCAAAGACCTTCCAGCCTGTGGAGGCCAACGCCCGCACCGTGGCCTCGCCGATGCCCGTGCTGGCACCGGTAACTACTGCCGTTTTGTTCTGAACTGGATAAGCCGTCCGTGCTGCCAAAGTCATGGCACTACACTATCGGTGGTCGCCGGCACCGGCCGAAGCAGCCCGTAACGGCGGGCCATGGAACAATTGACCCATGGCTGAATCAACGCAGGGTACAGACACGCCCGCCACCGCCCCCATCAACGTTCCCGACAAGCCGGCCCTCGAAGGCCTGGAGGCCACGCTGACGCAGCGTTGGCTGGACGAAGGGACCTACAAGTTCAATCCGGACACCACCCGGGAGCATGTCTACTCGATCGACACTCCCCCGCCAACCGCCTCGGGCTCCCTTCACGTGGGGCACATGTTCTCGTTCACCCAGACAGACGTCCAGGCCCGCTACATGCGCATGACCGGAAAGAACGTCTTCTACCCCATGGGTTGGGACGACAACGGCCTGCCTACCGAGCGTCGCGTCCAGAACTACTACGGTGTGCGTTGCGATCCCGCCATCCCGTACAACGCCGACTACCGTCCGCCTGCGCAGCCAGCCAAGAACCAGCGCGATTTCGACGTCGTTTCCCGCCAGAACTTCATCGAGCTGTGCGAGGAACTCGCTGTGGAGGACGAAAAAGTCTTCGAGAACCTCTTCCAGACCCTCGGTTTGTCCGTGGACTGGGACCTGACCTACCGCACCATCGATGACACCTCCCGTGCGGTATCCCAGCGTGCCTTCCTCGCCAACCTCTCTGCCGGTGACGCCTACATGGCCGAGGCTCCCACCCTCTGGGACGTTACCTTCCGCACCGCCGTGGCGCAGGCTGAGCTGGAGGACCGAGAGGTAGCCGGCGCGTATTACCGCTACCCCTTCTTCACCGAAGCCGGCGAAAAGATCTTCATCGAAACCACGCGCCCGGAGCTTCTTGCCGCCTGCGCCGCGCTGGTGGCAAACCCCGACGACGAACGGTACAAGCCGCTCTTTGGCAAAACAGTGAAATCCCCGCTGTTTGATGTAGAGCTCGAAGTAAAGGCCCACCCTCTCGCCAAGGCGGACAAGGGTTCCGGCATCGCCATGGTGTGCACCTTCGGTGACCTGACCGACGTCACGTGGTGGCGTGAACTGCAGCTGCCCACCCGCGCCATCATGGGCCGCGACGGCCGCATCATCGCCGAGACCCCGGAGTGGATCACCACCGACGCCGGCAAGGAAGCCTACGCAGCGATCGCTGGCAAGACTGCTTTCTCCGCCAAGGAAGCCGTAGTGGAGCTTCTCACTGCAGCAGACCTGCTGGACGGCGAACCGAAGAAGATCACGCACCCCGTGAACTTCTTCGAAAAGGGTGACAAGCCCCTTGAGGTAGTGACCTCACGCCAGTGGTACATCCGCAACGGCGGGCGCGATGAAGAACGCCGCGAACGCCTGATCGGCCGTGGCCAGGAAATCAACTTCCACCCTTCCTTCATGCGCTCCCGCTACGAGAACTGGATTGCGGGCCTGAACGGCGACTGGCTGGTATCCCGCCAGCGCTTCTTCGGCGTGCCCATTCCCGTCTGGTATCCGCTGGATGCCCAGGGCAACCCGGACTACGACCACCCCATCCTGCCCTCGGATGACATGCTCCCCGTGGATCCCGCCGCGGATGCAGCCCCAGGCTTCGAGGAAGCTCAGCGCGATCAGGCCAACGGCTTCACCGGTGACGCCGACGTCCTGGACACTTGGGCCACGTCCTCCCTTACCCCGCAGATCGTGGGTGGCTGGAGCCGTGACGAGGAACTGTTCTCCAAGGTCTACCCCTTCGACCTCCGCCCCCAGGGTCACGACATCATCCGCACGTGGCTGTTCTCCTCCGCTGTCCGCGCCGACGCCCTGCAGAAGAGCGCGCCTTGGAAGCATGCAGCTATCTCCGGGTGGATCCTTGACCCGGACCGCAAGAAGATGTCCAAGTCCAAGGGCAACGTGGTTGTTCCCACGGATGTCCTGAACGAGTTCGGCTCGGACGCTGTCCGCTACTGGGCAGCCTCGGCCAAGCTCGGCGCAGATACGGCCTACGAGATCGCGCAGATGAAGATCGGCCGGCGGTTGGCCATCAAGCTGCTCAACGCGTCCAAGTTCGTGTTGAACCTTGGGGCCACCGAAAACTCCGTCGTGTCCAGCGATCTCTCCGTACTGACCAATCCGCTGGACCGTGCACTGCTCGCGCAGTTGTCCGATGTGGTTGCCCAGTCCACCAAGGCGTTCGACAACTATGACTACGCCCGGGCACTTCAGATCACAGAGTCATTCTTCTGGCAGTTCACTGACGACTACGTCGAGCTCATCAAGGACCGCGCCTACGGTGCGGCCGGGGAGTCGGAACAGGCATCCGTGCTGGCTGCACTGGCCACCACCTTGGACTCCTTGCTGCGCCTTTTCGCGCCATTCCTGCCCTTCGCGACCGAAGAGGTGTGGAGCTGGTGGCGCTCCGGCTCGGTTCACCGCGCCCAGTGGCCGGCCGCACTGGAAATCGCCGACGGCGACACCACAATGCTTGGCACTGTTGGGGTAGCACTCAGTGGCATCCGCAAGGCCAAGTCCGAGGCCAAGGTGAAGCAGCGCACCGCAGTACTCTCAGCATCCATCACCGCCAATGAGATGCTTGTTGCGCAGCTCAAGGCTGGACTCGGGGACCTGAAGGCGGCCGCGAACGCACAGGAGATTGCACTCCAGTCCGGCGAGGGTGAGCTCACGGTCAGCGATGTTGTCCTGGCACCGGCAGAGGAAACGCCCGCGTCGTAGCCCAGCCCGCGTCCTTGGCCCATTTTTGGGCAAAGGGGAAGCCCCATCAGCGTTTTGCCGTTGGTGGGGCTTCGACTTTTCGGCTGTCCGGTGACGGCTTGACAGTCTGGCGGAATCCTCGGAATTTCAGGTCTTACTACCTCGTCACAGGTAGCTTGCTTCCAACTTTGCCAAAGGCTGCGTTGGTTGCATATCACTGAATCTTTGGTTTCCGTGTCCCTCTTCTTTCGAAGTGGGTAAGAACCATTGTGGTCCCGTCGGAGACCATGCACAAGGCCTCCGGCAGAACTACAATCCTGTAGTTCTGCGGAGGCCTTTTTCGTGCAGCTTTCCTGCAGCCCGGGCAAAGCTATGGCAGAGTATGCTCATGCCGGAACTTCCCGAAGTGCACGGCCTGTGCACGTATCTGGACACCCAACTCCGTGGAGCCGTACTGTCCGACGTCCGCATTAACTCCATCGCAGCCCTGAAGACGGCTGATCCCCCTTACAGCTCACTTGAGGGCCGGACCATCCAGGGCACCCAGCGCTTCGGCAAATTCATCAGCCTCGACGCCGGGAGCCTGTTTTTCGTCTTCCACCTGGCCAAGGCAGGATGGGTTCGCTACACCGAGCATCCCTCGTCAGCAGGGCTCCGCATGGGCAAGAGCAACATCGCCGCCAGACTATTGCTGCACCGGGTGGCCGACGATGCCCACATCGGTCTTGACCTGACGGAAGCCGGCACCAAGAAAAGCCTGGCCATCTACGTAGTAAGGGATCCCTTGGATGTTCCTGGAATCGCAACCCTTGGCCCGGAACCACTCAGCCCCGACTTCGACGAAAATGCCCTGGCAGCAATCCTTAAGTCAAGTTCCCAACAAATCAAGGGACTTCTCCGCAGCCAAAGTGTCATCGCCGGGATTGGCAATGCCTACAGCGACGAGATTCTGCATGCTGCCAAAATCTCTCCCTTCGCCATCGCCAAGTCGCTCGGCGGCGAAACAGTACAGCGGCTCTACGACGCGATGCAAGAAGTTCTGGTGGGTGCAGTGAACGCGGCAGCTGGAAAGCCTTCCAGCGAGCTGAAGGACACCAAGCGAAGCAATTTCAGGGTGCATGCCAGGACCGGGCTACCCTGCCCTGTCTGTGGTGACACTGTGCGTGAGGTGTCCTTCGCGGACACCTCACTGCAGTACTGTGCCACCTGCCAAACCAACGGAAAGATCCTCGCGGACCGGCGCACGTCACGCTTCTTGAAGTAGCTCCAGGCAGCTCTGGTTCAGGTTGAACCGCGAAGCTCTAGTTAAACTCAGGGCTTTCCGTGCGGCTGCGCTTAATTTCGAAGAAGTGCGGGTACCCGGCAAGGGTTACCGTGGCGTCCCAAAGCTGTCCCGCCCCTTCGCCCCTCGGAATCCGGGTGAGGACCGGGCCGAAGAAGGCCGTACCGTTTACGGCGACCACGGGTGTTCCGACATCCTGGCCCACCAAAGAGATGCCAGCCTCATGACTGGCGCGCAATTGCGTGTCGTAGTCGTCGGAACCAGCGAACCGTGCCAGTTCAGCGGGAAGCCCAACCTCTGCCAGGGCCTTCTCAATCACGGAAGTACGGTCCTTGTTGCCCTCATGGTGGATCTGCTCCCCCATGGCGTCATACAACGGCTTGACGTAGCTGCTGCCGTGCAGTTCCTGGGCCGCGATGATCACACGCACCGGACCCCAGCTGTCGTCCATCATTGCCCGGTAGTCGCCGGGAAGGTCACGGCCCTCGTTGAGCACCGACAGGCTCATGACATGCCAATCCGTCTCAATACCCCGCACCTGCTCCACCTCGCCGATCCAGCGCGATGTGATCCATGCGAAGGGACAAACGGGATCGAACCAGAAATCGGCTTTGTTGACGGACTGCTCAGGCAAATTCTGTTCGGGCACAGGAAACTCCTCGACAAGAGTGGAAACGGGCGTGGAGCGACGCTGAATCAGTGAAACCGCCGCTACTAGGCCAACGGCTGGCTAGGCCGACTTATTCCGGCGCTTCGCTACGACGTCGTGGCCGATCATGGTCGGCTGGGCCTTGTTATCCACGACATCAGCGGTTATGACCACAGTTGCGATGTCATCCCTGCTCGGGAGATCAAACATGACTGGCAGCAACACTTCTTCCATGATGGCCCTCAGGCCACGTGCCCCTGTGCCGCGTTCAAGCGCTTGGTCAGCGATGGCATCCAGCGCGTCGTCGTCGAATTGCAACTCAACACCATCCAACTGGAACATCTTCTGGTATTGCTTCACCAAGGCGTTCTTGGGCGTGGAAAGGATCTGGATCAATGCAGGACGGTCGAGGTTCGAGACGGTGGTGATCACCGGCAGGCGGCCGATGAACTCCGGAATGAGTCCAAACTTCAGCAGGTCTTCGGGCATGACTTCGCCGTACGTGTCCACGTTGTCCCGGACCTCGTTGAGCGGCGCTCCAAAGCCGATGCCCTTGCGCCCGGACCGGGAACCGATGATGTCCTCGAGACCGGCAAATGCGCCTGCCACGATGAAGAGCACATTGGTGGTGTCGATCTGGATGAATTCCTGATGCGGATGCTTACGTCCGCCCTGTGGCGGCACGGAGGCAACTGTGCCTTCGAGGATCTTCAGCAGGGCCTGCTGGACTCCTTCGCCCGAGACATCCCGGGTGATCGAGGGGTTCTCGCTCTTGCGGGAGATTTTGTCGATCTCGTCAATGTAGATAATGCCTTGTTCGGCTTTCTTGACGTCGTAATCTGCCGCCTGGATGAGCTTGAGCAGGATGTTCTCCACATCCTCGCCAACGTAGCCTGCCTCCGTGAGCGCCGTGGCATCGGCTACAGCGAACGGCACATTCAGCCTGCGCGCCAGCGTTTGTGCCAAGTAGGTCTTGCCACAACCGGTTGGGCCAATCAGCAGGATGTTGGACTTGGCGATCTCCACATCCTCGTGATGCGGACCCTCACCAAGGCTGCCGGCTTTGGGAGCGTGACCAGCCTGGATGCGCTTGTAGTGGTTGTACACAGCAACCGCCAGCGACCGCTTGGCAGGTTCCTGGCCAATGACGTACTCCTGCAGGAAATCGAAGATCTCCCGGGGCTTGGGCAATTCAAAACTGCCAAGGTCCGAAACTTCCGCAAGTTCTTCTTCGATGATCTCGTTGCAAAGCTCGATGCACTCATCGCAGATGTACACACCGGGCCCGGCAATCAGCTTCCGTACCTGCTTCTGGCTCTTTCCGCAGAAAGAACACTTCAGCAGGTCCGTGCTCTCGCCAATCCGAGCCATGTGTGAATCCCTTCGTTACATGCGGGTGATGCGGCTCCGCGCCGTACTCAAGTGTGCGGCCTGGCCGGGGTTGGCACCACCGTGACAACATCCACTCTAGGTCACAATGGGCTGCTTGGGCGGAAACAGAACGCCGGTGCGGTCCATATTTCGCGAACCGCACCGGCGTCGTTTTACTGTCTGCTACCTGGCGATTGCCTGGGGCTTGATCTTGCGGGAGTCCAGAACCTGGTCAATCAAGCCGTAACTCATGGCCTCGGCCGCGGTCAGGATCTTGTCGCGCTCGATGTCGTTATTGACCTGCTCGGACGTGCGGCCGGAGTGGTGTGCCAGCGTGTCCTCAAGCCATGTACGCATGCGCATGACTTCAGCAGCCTGGATCTCGAGGTCGGATGCCTGGCCGCCCTGGCCGCCGGACAACGCGGGCTGATGGATCAGCACGCGTGCGTTCGGCAGTGCCAGCCGCTTGCCCGGAGTTCCTGCTGCAAGCAGCACAGCAGCCGCGCTGGCTGCCTGGCCCAGGCATACCGTCTGGATCTCGGGACGAATGTACTGCATGGTGTCATAGATCGCCGTCATGGCGGTGAAGGATCCACCTGGCGAATTGATGTACAACGTGATGTCGCGGTCCGGATCCGTCGATTCAAGGACCAGCAGCTGGGCCATGATGTCATCGGCAGAAGCGTCGTCAACCTGGACGCCGAGGAAGATGATGCGGTCCTCGAACAGCTTGGTGTACGGATCCTGGCGCTTGAAGCCGTAAGGGGTACGCTCTTCAAACTGGGGCAGGACGTAGCGGCTGGTTGGGAGATTACCGGCAGACCATCCGAAGTTGTAGTTCATGTCATTACTCCTGGGTTTCAGTGGTTCTTTGGTGCCGGTTAGTTTTCGGAGCCTGGCTCGGAGTTCGACTGGTTGGCCGTTCCACCGCCACCAGCTACCGAGCCTGCGTGGGCCGAGATCTTGTCGAAGAAGCCGTACTCCAGGGCCTCGGTGGCCGTGAACCACTTGTCGCGGTCGTTGTCCTTGAGGATGGTCTCCACAGTCTGGCCCGTCTGTTCGGCAGTGAGTTCCGCCATGACCTTCTTCATGTGCAGGATCAGCTCGGCCTGGATTTTGATATCCGAAGCAGTGCCACCGATACCACCGGAAGGCTGGTGCATGAGAATACGGGCGTTGGGGGTCGCGTAGCGCTTACCCTTGGTTCCGGAGGAGAGCAGGAACTGACCCATGGAGGCAGCCAGGCCGGTGGCAACAGTGACAACATCGTTGGGGATGAACTGCATGGTGTCGTAGATGGCCATGCCGGCCGTCACGGAGCCACCGGGCGAGTTGATGTAAAGGTAGATGTCCTTCTCGGGGTCTTCAGCCGAGAGGAGGAGCAGCTGCGAGCAGATGGCGTTGGCGTTCTCGTCACGGACTTCAGAGCCAAGCCAGATGATGCGCTCTTTCAGCAGGCGGTTGTAGATGTAGTTGTCCTGGGCTGCGGGATCGACAGTTGCCATCCGGGGAGCCTCTGATTGCTGTGACATAAGTACTTACCTCTCGCTGGTGCCAGTGACCTCACTGAACTTCACTACTTGGACACTAACCGTTTTCAGGGACGATTTGTTCGCCGGAATCGCGCTGTTCGCTGACGGCGCACGATTGGAGCGGGCCCGCAGATCCAGCGCGCTTATTGTATGCGGACTTGTCCGTTCAGGGCTTAAAACAAACCGACCCCGGATCTGCTGATCCGGGGTCGGTTGATGCGTTTTGACTAGAACTTCACGGCTGCGGGGTCATCGCTGGCGACAGCATCCGCTTCCTCGCCGGCTTCGGCGACTGCAGATTCGTCGGCAGCAACCTCGCCTGCGGGGCGGACGAAGTCGCTGAGGTCGACCTTGTTGCCTTCAGAGTCGACAACCTCGGCCTGGCCCAGCACAACGGCCAGTGCCTTGCGGCGGCGTACCTCGGAAACCATCATGGGAACCTGGCCGCTCTGATCGATGATCTGGGCGAACTGGTTGGGGTCCATGCCGTACTGGCTTGCCGTGCTGACGATGTAGTCGATCAGCTCGTTCTGGCTGACCTCAACTTCTTCCTTGTCCGCAATGGCGTCAAGGATGACCTCGTTCTGGAAGGCGCGCTCGGTGTTGGCCTTGACCTCGGCGCGGTGTTCCTCGGTGTCGTGGTCACCTTCGCCGTGGGCGTTCTCCGGGTTGAAGTGAGCTTCAATCTGCTCTTCGACAACCGAAGCCGGAACAGGGACCTCGACGAGCTCTACAAGCTTGTCCAGAACCTTGTCGCGGGCCTCAACACCCTGTCCGACAACCTTGGAATCGGCAGCCTGCTTGGCGAGGTCCTCGCGGAGCTCAGCAAGGGTGTCGAATTCCGAGGCCAGCTGGGCGAAGTCGTCGTTGGCCTCAGGAAGCTCGCGCTCCTTGACGGCCTTGACAACAACCTTCACCTGGGCCGCCTCGCCGGCGTGGTCGCCACCAACGAGGGTGGTGTCGAAGATTGCCTCTTCGTCGGCGGACAGGCCGGTTACGGCCTCGTCCAGGCCCTCAAGCATGGTGCCGGCACCAACCTGGTAGGACAAGCCTGAGGCCGAGTCGATTTCTTCGCCATCGATCGTGGCGGTGATGTCGATCGTGAGGAAGTCCTCGTTCTGTGCGGGACGCTCCACGGACTTCAGGGTGCCGAAGCGGCCACGAAGTTCATCCAGGGCCTTGTCGACGTCTTCAGAAGAGGATTCGGCCGCAGCAACCTCAACCTTGATGCCTGCGTAGTCCGGCAGCTCGATCTCGGGGCGTACGTCAATTTCCACCTGGAACTTGAGCTCGCCGTCGGTTGCGGACGGGTCCGGAACCTCGGTGATTTCAACCTCAGGACGGCTCAGGGGGCGAACACCCGTTTCCTGGACAGCGGCCTGGTACCAGCCGTTGAGGCCATCGTTGATGGCGGTTTCCAGGACATAGCCACGGCCAACGCGCTGGTCGATCAGCTTGGACGGAACCTTGCCCTTGCGGAATCCGGGGACCTGGATCTGCGAAGCAACAGTCTTGTAAGCGGCATCGATGCTCGGCTTCAGTTCCTCAAAGGGAACCTCAACGTTGAGCTTGACCCGCGTGGGGGTGAGGTTCTCGACAGCGCTCTTCACAGTCTAAGTACTCCTGAATTTGTGGGTATGGGGTTCTGCCGCATCCCTGAGGCGGATACGAAACACAGAGTCGGGGTGACAGGATTTGAACCTGCGACTTCCTGCTCCCAAAGCAGGCGCTCTAGCCAAGCTGAGCTACACCCCGAATGCACAGGACAGTCTACGGGCAAGCGGGCCCGGAATGCACATTTGACACCGCCGCCGGAATTAGGTTTAGTTGTACCCGGCTTCAACAGCCACCGGGAAGATGTCCTAAGCGAGAGATCCATACAAGGATCCAGCAGGAGATCCATCCGGGGACGTAGCTTAATGGTAAAGCCTCAGTCTTCCAAACTGATTACGCGGGTTCGATTCCCGTCGTCCCCTCCAGTAAAAAAGCCCCAATCTTCGGATTGGGGCTTTTCGTTGTTAGGACCGGCAAGCGCTCTGGGTTATAGGACAAAACGTGTGTATTGGTTGGGCCTGCTTTCCAGCGCTGGCGGGCGAATTCCGGGATAGCTAAGCTTTTGGAGCTTAGGGTGGCTGGGGTGCTTGCATATCTGGGGAATGTTTGGTCTGCGGCCAGACGCTGGTACGGAACGGGAAAACGGCAGCGGGCAAACAGCGCTACCGGTGCCTGAACTGCGGGGCGAGCCGTTCCGGTCAACGTCCGGATGTCAGCCGTCGCGCTGAGCTGGAGGCGTTTCTTGGTTGGTTGTTAGGCACTTCAGGCCAGTCGTCGCTGACCATGTTCGGCACGGCCCGGTCCTTCCGACGGCGCACGGCCTGGTGCTGGAACATCGCCCCGCGCATTCCCGTGACCGGGGAGGTCCATGACCAGATCCAGGTCGATGGGATCTTTGTCGGGTCGTGGTGCTGCCTGATCGCTGTTGCCGGTGATTACGTGCTTGGCTGGCAGTGGTGCGACACCGAGAAAAAGGCCGCGTGGGCGGCGCTGCTGCAACGGTTCCCTGCCCCTCGCGTGGTGATCACTGACGGCGGTTCGGGGATCGCCGCAGCCCTGTCGGAGTGCTGGTCAGAAACCGCGGTCCAACGGTGTCTGGTCCATGTCCAACGCAATGTCCGGACCTACCTGACCAGCCGGCCCCGAACGGATGCGGGCAAAGCATTGCTGCGGCTGGGACGGGCGTTGACCAGGATCAAAGCCCCCGCCGAAGCAGCCGCCTGGCTCGCGGGTCTCAATGACTGGCATCAGGAACACGGGCATCTGGTCAAGGCCCGCACCTACCGCACCGCTACGGCCATGGCTCCGGGATGGGTCCGGGCCAACCAAACCTGGTGGTACACCCACGACAGACTCCGCAAGGCCTACCGGCTGCTGGAACGACTCGGCCAAGCCGGGACCCTCTTTACCTATCTGCAGGCTGAATACACCGGACTGGATATCGCCTCGACGACCAACCGGATCGAAGGAGGCACCAACGCGCAACTCCGATTGATCCTGCGGGCCCACCGGGGCATGAGCGAGGACCACCAAAAACGCGCCATCGAGTGGTACCTCTACCTCCACAGCGACCAACCCCGGCCCCCGGCGAAGCTCATCGAAAACCGGCACTACAAACCCGGCAGGACCAACGCCAGCACAACCACAGAACCGGAGCCCGGCCCCGAGATCTACAGCACCGGCCTCAGCCCCGATGAAGGCCTCTGGCACCGCGCAGGCTGGGCCGGACGATCATGACACACCCGGGATTTACACACGTTTTGTCCTATAACCCAGCGCTCTTACAAATGACAAGCGCTGCTACAACTGGCAGCCAGCGCACCAATACAGTTTGCGGGCGCCGATTTCTGCCATGCCTACCAACGTCCCGCAAGCGCGGCAGGGCTGCCCTTCGCGCTTATAGACAAAGTGGGCATCGGCGTCGGGCGCTGAGGCGCCGTTACCGCTCCATAGCGCTGGCGGTGTGGTGACGATCCGACCGTCGCGCACGCCGTCGGACATGGCAAGGACGGCGTCATCCCACAACTTGCCCGCTGTCGCAGCATCAATCATGTTTCCAGGAGTCCATGGATCCACAGCCTGACGAAAGAGGACCTCGGCACGGTAAATATTTCCGACCCCTGCCAGCACAGATTGGTCCATCAACAGCAAGGCCACGGCGGTCTTGCGGCGTCGCAACCGGCGGATGAACTCGTCCCGGTCCCCCGGCCGGTTACGCAGCGGATCAGGGCCCAGCCGGCCCAGCACAGCTTCTGCTTCATGGGACGTAACAGCGGCGCAAGTAGTGGCTCCACGAAGATCGGCCCAGCCGTTGTCCGAGACCAAGCGGGCGCGGACTGCACCCACCGGGGCGGGAGGCCCGGCGTAGTCCGCCTCAGCGCTGGACTCCCCCTCAGACGAGGCAGTCTCGCGCTCACCGATCCGGCGAGGCGCGCCGATGCTGGAGGCCCCCGTGAAGGAGCTATCGCCGCCAAAGCTCCAAGCACCATAGAGACCAAGGTGAACGTGGAGGAAAAGATCGTGGTCGAACCTTAGGAAAAGCTGCTTTCCGTGCGCAACAGCTTCAACCATCACATGACCGTCCAGAAGCTCCGCACCGGCTGTGAATCGTCCCTGCGGACTGGAAACCTCCAAACGCCGGCCGCCAAACACATCCTGGAATTGGCGGGCCAGCCTGTGGACGGAGTGCCCCTCAGGCACTACTCGACGATCTCGCCGGTGGTCTCGTAAGCCGCAATCTTGCCGATACGGCGGACGTGGCGTTCATCATTGCTGAAAGGTTCCTGCAGGAAGGCCTCGATGAGCTCGGTTGCTTCTTCCACCGTGTGCTGACGGCCGCCAACGGCGACTACGTTGGCGTCGTTGTGCTCGCGCGCGAGCTTGGCGGTAGAGAGGTTCCAAGCCAGCGCGGCACGCACACCCTTGACCTTGTTGGCGGCAATTTGTTCGCCATTGCCCGAACCACCCAGAACGATGCCCAGCGCGTGAACGCCTGCTTGCTGGTCAGCCACCACTGCAACTCCTGCGTTGATGCAGAAAGACGGGTAGTCATCCAGGGCGTCATATTCCTTGGGTCCGTGGTCCACAACCTCGTAGCCCTTGGCAGTGAGGTGGATGACCAAGTGGGCGCTAAGTTCCATGCCGGCGTGGTCTGTGGCGATGTGGACGCGGGGTTTAGTCACGGGTAGTCCATTCTTTCTGGCGCGCCGGTGTGGCACCTGGCCGGGCGCGGCGATGTGGGATGCGCTACCTAGGTTACCGCGCGCCGGGTTGCTGGGCTTGCCCACCGGGATGGGCCCGCTCGGCCGCCCGGTTCAGGATTCCGGCGAGTTTGTCCGCAGTGGCGGCAGTGCCGGCACTCAGCGCAACCCTGCGTCCGTTAAGTTTCCTTACGACGACGGCAGGACCGCTGCTGACCAGCATCGCGGTCGCGTCGTCATGGTGCCTCCACCCCCAGCCACCAAAGTCTGCAGCTTTTACTTCAGCGGGAGCAGCCGCCGCGATGTCGACGGCGGGAACGGTCAGGACGGGTACAACGCCACCTGCAAAGACCTGCAGCCCGCCCCTGTCCGCCCGGACGCGGGCGAACAGGAATCCGGCGCCGACCAGCGCTGCAGCAGCCACCAAGGCCCCTAGCCACGGGACAGCAATGGCAATCAGCGCGGCTGGAAACAGTGCGGACACGATAATCATGACGAAGACTGAGCTGCGGGCATGGACCCACATGCGCAGGGTGTCCCGCGCGAGGTCCGGGTCCGTGATGTGGAGGCGTTCGGCTTCGAGGGCCTGATCATCCTCGCGCGTCCAGCGCGGATCCGGTTTGAAAGCGAACATGAGGACGACGCCGAGGGATACTGCCGCACCGCTACCCATGGCGAGGACGATCGGATCTACGTGGGAAGCGCGCGCCTCCCCCACGCCGGATTGCCCAACCAATCCGGCAGCGAGGACTGTGGTCACGAAAAGGCTCACCATGAGGCCAAGGCCCATCATGACCCTTCGCATTACCACGGGCCGCGAAAGCGGAACGGCTTGGAGGAAGGCGACCCAACCGAAGAACGTGATCAGGGCTGCGCCGCCTGTTACGTAGGCGCCGAAGGGCGCAAAAGCGGTGCCGCCGTCGGCGTTCCACATCACTGCTACCGGATCCGGAAGATCGTTTCGAAGCATCTGGGCGCAAACGACGAAACCAATGGCCAGTAGCAACGGAAAGGCGAGTGCAAACCTGAGTGCGCGTATGTCAAGAGACTCCCGGAACGTTCCCATGATCCAACGCTACTCCCTGGCAGCGACACTGTGGTGGCACCTCCTTGCCATCGGCGCTTGGAGTGAAAGAATGGCTTCACACCATCGACCGGACCCCCGGCCCGGCCGGCCACCCCAAACTTCCGGAGGCACCACTTGCCAGGCCTTAACCTGACGCGCGTCGAAGCCGCGCAGCGCGCTGAAATCCTCAATGTCGAGTCCTACAACGTCACCCTTGACCTGACCAAGGGGGCCGCAGTCTTCGGATCCACCACGGTGGTGAAATTTTCGGCAAAGGCTGGAGCGTCAACGTTTATCGACGCCGTCACCGAGACCGTTTACAGCGTTACGCTGAACGGCACCGAACTCGATCCCGCCGAAGTATCAGACGGTATCCGCATCCAGCTTCCAAACCTTGACGAAGAGAATGAGCTCACCATCGTCGCTGATGCCCGCTACATGAACACCGGCGAGGGCCTCCACCGCTTCGTGGATCCGGTAGACGGGGAGGTCTACCTCTACACCCAGTTCGAGGTTCCGGATTCCCGGCGGATGTTCGCTGTCTTCGAGCAGCCCGACCTGAAGGCCAGCTTCACGTTCCACGTCACCGCGCCCTCACACTGGGACGTCGTCTCCAACTCCCCCACCCCGGTACCGGTTGAAACCGATGCAGGCGAGGACGGCGGTGCCAGGTCAGTGTGGGAATTCGCTCCCACGCCGCGTCTGTCCTCGTATGTCACCGCCCTCATCGCAGGACCGTACCAATCCGTCCGGTCGGAGGTCGCCAGTTCGGACGGCAGGGTCATTCCGCTGGGCGTCTTTGCTCGCAAATCGTTGATGCAGTACCTCGACGCCGACAACATCTTCGAACTTACCCGCCAGGGTTTCGAATTCTTCGAGGCACAGTTCGGCTGCCCATACCCGTTTGAAAAGTACGATCAGCTGTTCGTCCCCGAGTTCAATGCCGGTGCGATGGAAAACGCCGGTGCGGTGACAATCCTGGAGGGATACATCTTCCGTGGCAAGGTTGCCGGCGCACAGATCGAACGCCGTGCAATCACCGTCCTGCACGAGCTCGCACACATGTGGTTCGGGGACCTTGTGACCATGCGCTGGTGGAACGACCTCTGGCTCAACGAATCCTTCGCCGAGTACATGTCCCACCTGGCCGCAGTGGAAAACACTGCCTTCGACCGGGCGTGGACCACTTTCGCATCAGTGGAGAAATCCTGGGCCTACCGCCAGGACCAACTACCCACCACACACCCGATCTTCGCCGAAATCAACAACCTTGAAGACGTGGAAGTCAACTTCGACGGGATCACCTATGCCAAGGGCGCCTCTGTCCTGCGGCAGTTGGTTGCCTGGGTTGGACCCGAACAGTTCATGTCAGGTGTTCGCACGTACTTCGCCAAGCACGCATGGAAAAACACCGAACTGGCAGATCTCATGGTGGAACTGGAAGCCGCAAGCGGCCGGGACCTTGACGTATGGGGCAAGCTTTGGCTGGAAACCGCCGGCGTGAACACCTTGGCTCCCGAGGTGGATGTGGAGCAAGACGGCACCATCACCTCGTTCAGCATCCTGCAGACAGCCATCGATGAACAGCCCACATTGCGCCCACACCGCTTGGCCGTGGGCTTCTACAACCTGTCCGGGGAAGGCAAGCTGGAGCGGACGCACCGCGAGGAGCTGGACGTCGAGGGCCCACGGACCGAAGTGCCCACCCTGGCTGGCCTCGCACGCCCGGACCTCATCCTGCTCAATGATGATGATCTCGCCTACGCCAAAGTACGCCTGGATGCTCATTCGCTTGCCACAGCGAAAGCGCATCTCAAGGATTTTGCCGCCAGCTTGCCCCGCACACTGGTGTGGGGCTCCGCATGGGATGCGGCACGGGACGGAGAAACTCCTGCACGCGGCTACGTCGAACTAATCCTGGCGAACATCGCAGAGGAAACAGACTCCTCGGTGATCCTCGTTCAACTGCGGCAGCTAGCCACGACGCTGACCTACTATGTGGCAGCTGAGCACAAGTTGGAGGCAACGATCGCTGCCGCCGACAAACTGTGGGACCTCGCGGCGGCGGTGGATGCTGGCTCGGATGCGCAGTTGCAGTTCGTGAAGTCTTACGCGCAGCTGGCACGGAGCACGGAGCAGCTGGACCGCATCCAGGCGCTGCTGGACGGGACCGACACCCTTGAAGGCCTTACCGTCGACCAGGACATGCGGTGGGAGCTGCTCACCGCCTTGGTGGCCGGCGGCAGGCAGGGCCAGGAGCGCATCGACCAGGAACTCGCCCACGACAACACCTCCACCGGCCAAAATGCCGCGGCACAGGCCAAGGCCGCTATTCCCACAGCGGAAGCCAAAGCTGCCGCGTGGGATTCCATCGTGGTCAAGGGCGAGCTCTCCAACGCCCTGCAAGCCTCGGCAGTGGCCGGCTTCATGCGGGTGCCGGATACCACCTTGCTGGAACCCTACGCTGAAAAGTACTTCGAAGCGGTCCCCGGGATTGTCAAAGAACGCACGCACGCTTTGGCCCAGCAGATCGTCGTGGGCCTCTATCCGGCACAGCTCACAACCCAGGCCACTGTGGACCGGACGGACGAATTCCTCGCGGACCTGCCCGAGGGAAGTGCAGCGCTGCGCCGAATGATGCTGGAAAACCGGGACGCCGTGGCACGGGCGCTCCGAGCCCGGGCAGCGGACGTGGACGTGGACGCCTAAGCCGTACGTTGGGGCCTGTGCTGGCGCTGTTTGGCAGATGGCTAAACTGTCCGCATGGGCCTCAACGAACACCACTATGCATTGACCGTCCGCTGGACTGGAAATCTGGGCGTCGGTACAGAGAGCTACAGAGGGTACTCGCGGGATCATGAGGTAGAGATTCCCGGGCTGCCCATCCTCAAGGGTTCCGCAGATCCAACGTTCCACGGCGACCGCACGCGCTACAACCCCGAGCAACTCCTGCTTGCTGCCCTGTCGCAATGCCACATGCTCTCCTTCCTGCACGTGGCGGTAAAACATGGGGTTATCGTCACCGGCTACGAGGACAACGCCGAGGGCATCATGAAGCTAAACCGTGACGGCAGCGGCCAATTCGAGAGCGTAACCCTGAAGCCGCACGTCACCATTGCGGACCCGGCTCACTCGGCAATGATGGCGCAACTTCACCACGAAGCCAATCAGGTCTGTTTCATAGCCCGCAGTGTCAACTTCCCGGTGTTGCACGAGCCAATGACGACGTCGGCAGCGGCCTGAGTCTGCTAAACCCGCCTTAGGCCTGTTGCTCCCGCAGGAGTCCTACCAGCCTGCGTTCAGTTTCACGGCTTAAGCCTGCCTTGCGCTCCCTTTCCAGGCCCAGGCTTCGCTCATAGTCCAAGGCGTCCCGGAGAGTCTCCTGCCACGGGCGCAATGTCATACCGAGCGCCTTCGCCGCTTGATTGCTTCGCGATTGGAAGCCGTCGTGGTCCGGGGGCAGCCAGAGAGGAAGTGAGTCCGGCCCTGCCCAGTAATCGACGCCTTGCTCCACCAGCCAGTCTTCGTCGGCCTGGACAGTTACGCTCAACGGTATCTTCGCGTCCGTGCCGGGCTGCCTCTCCTGGCCCAGCGCCGCGCGGCTGGATTCGGAAATGTACTCACTGAACGGAACTACGTCTCCCAACGCGTTGTACGTGCCGGTCAGGCCCATCTCCGCCCCTTGAATGATCCATCCGGCGAGGTCACGGACGTCGATGATCTGGGTGGCATCATCTGGAATGTTCGGCACTAGAACCGGCCCAGTATTGGCTGCGAAACGTGCAGGCCAATAACCGTAACGGTCAGAGCCGTCCCCTGGCCCTCCAATGAGACCTGCCCGCACAATGTGGGCTTTCTGCCCCACCAGCGTGAGGGTCAAGCTCTCGATCGCAGATTTTGATTCACCATAGGTTTCCGGAGTGCCGGCTTGTCCTTCAGGCAAAGGTTCAAGGAGCGCCGCGTTCTCGTCAGCACCCGGAACGGAATGATCCGCATACACCGAGCAACTGGACACGAAGGTCCAATGGCGTGCGCTCGGTACCAACGCTTCAAGGGCATCCCGCGCTTGAACAGGATCCCTGGAAACGTCGACAACCTCGTCCCAGCTACTGTTCACGTCCTCATATGCTGCACTGCCCAAGGCGCGGTCGCCACGGACCCATTCCACGCCGTCGGGCGGGTTCGCCTGGCTGCCACGGGCCAGACACGTGACGTCGTGCCCCAAGGCAAGCGCCTGCTTGGCGATTTCAGCTGACAGGAAGGCAGTACCGCCAAGGACCAGGATGCGCATACCGTCACGCTACGGCGATAGGGTTGGAAGTGGACAGAGTGTTCCGCGCCCGGCGAACACGGGCCGACGACAAGGAGTTATTCCACCTTGACCTCCATCCCCTTGGCGGAAACCATCACCATTGAACCGGAGAAAATAGACTTCGTTTCGATCCTCATCACTTTAGGCGTAGGCCTGCTTGTCTGGATCGTGGCGCGGTTCATCATCCTGCGCATCACACGGCGGGTATCCGCGGGCAGCTCCTTCTTCAAGAAGCCACACTTCAAATGGGTGCAACCGGCAATCCGTGCGCTGGATCACGAACGCCGGTCACAGCGCGCCGAAACCATCGGCACTCTGCTGACAAGCCTCGTGAGCGTCGTGGTTGTGGTGATCGTGATTATTTACGTCCTCAAGTTCATGAACGTGGACGTCGCGCCCCTGCTGACAAGCGTGGGAATACTGGGTGTCGCTATCGGTTTCGGTGCGCAGCAGCTGATCCGTGACTTCCTCGCCGGTATCTTCATCACCATCGAAGACCAGTACGGAATAGGCGATGTGATCGTTACCAGCGAAGTGATTGGTACCGTTGAATCAGTGGGCCTGCGCATTACGCGGGTCCGCGCTGAGGACGGAGCCATCTGGTATCTGCGAAACGGCGAAATCCTGCGCGTAGGCAACCGCTCGCAGGGAGACTACGTTCCGTTGGAGTCGCCGGAACCCGACGACAATGATGCTGCCAAGAAGGCTGAGGAGAAGGCCAGTGAGTGACACGAACCCCCAGGCTGGTCCACGACGCCAGCTGATGCAGAATGATCCCTTCAGCCAACCTGCCTACACCGACAGCTTTTATGCAGCCGTGGGCGGTCACGATACTTTCGTGAAGCTGATTGACGTCTTCTACGACGGCGTTGCGCAGGATCCGCTACTGCGGCCCATGTACCCCGAAGAAGACTTGGAACCGGCCAAACGGCGCTTCCTCATGTTCCTGGAACAATATTGGGGTGGTCCCACTACTTACAGTGAGGAGCGCGGCCATCCACGCCTGCGGATGCGCCACATGCCATTCCGAGTCACGCCCGAAGCGAAGGATCGCTGGCTCTTCCACATGCGGACAGCAGTGGACTCGTTAGGGTTGTCGCCGCTTCACGAGGGAACCCTTTGGGACTACATGGAACGCGCTGCCCTGACCATGGTGAACAGCCCCTCGGCCGTCTGAATGCTGTCGTCTGGGCGTCGTCGTTTGGGTCTAGAAGCCCAGGCCTAAGCCTGCGCCCGTGCGAACCAGTACATGGCCACGAGGACCACTTAGGCGGAACCACCGTCCATTGCGGAACAGCTGCTGCTCGCCCGCGCCCAGGAATCCCAAGGCGAAGGCAGCGAAGGCTGCACCGGCAGGCAGGTCACTGAGTCCGGGGAGCTCTCGTCCCCACACGGCGGCCCGGGCCGTATTCACAACGGCAGCGCCGGCGGCAGTGGGCACCACGCCAGCCACCTCTGCAATGCCGGCTTCCGCTGCTGACTTCAGGTCGGCGTCGAGCACCGTCCCCAGGACTGCCCAACCGCTCCTGGGCGCGCCGACGCCAGCCCACGACTCCGAAACCGTCGACGGCGGAATGGGCAACTCGACGTCGTCGGCACCCGAGCGGGCAAGACGGTCCATGACAGAGGCGAGCGTCACCGTGACATCGGCCTGCGCGGGTTCTGCAAGCGCCATGGTCCGCAACCCAAGGATAGTGGGAGTTGATTCGCCCAGGATGCGTGGCCTGAGCACACACACGTAGGCGGCCAATACCTGGCCTGCAGCCTGCAGGCGGATGGCGCCGTCATCGATGCTCTTGGCACGCGTGACAAAGGTCCGCAGGTCAACGAGGTCGCGGGGATCAGCAAAGCGGAAGGACTGGGTCAAGAGGTCTGTCACAGCATCGACTCTACCGGCATGTCCGCGGTTGAGAGGGGTCCGGGGGCCGTCTAGAGTCGAACCATGACTGACACGAACGCTGGCCTTAAGTTTGAGGCACCCTCAGAAGATCCGACGGAAGTCCTGATTGGCCTGTTGGACCTGGGTGACTTCGACGGAGCCCGGACCAATGAGGATATCTTCCTTGGACCTTCCCAAAAACAGCCCCGGCATCGTGTCTTCGGCGGCCAGGTTCTAGCCCAATCCATGATGGCTGGCATGCGAACCGTGGAACCAGACCGGGTGGCGCACTCCATGCACGGCTATTTCCTGCGGCCCGGCGACGCCAATAAGCCCATCACCTTCGGTGTGGAACGGTTGCGTGACGGTCGGTCCTTCTCGGCGCGGCGCGTTCATGCTTATCAGGACGGTGTCCCGATCCTCTCAATGATCGCCTCGTTCCAGGTTGAAGATGAAGGCCTTGATCATCAAGCGACAATGCCTGAAGGCATTCCGGACCCAGAATCCTTGCCCAGCACGGCTGAGTTGCTGGCTCAATTCGACCACCCGTTGGCACGGCATATGTCCTCGGAGCGGCCGTTCGACGTCCGTCACATCGACCCCGCACTTTACGTGTCACCGCCAAGCGAGCGCGTGGCCACCAATGCCGTCTGGATGAAGACGATGGGACCCTTGCCCGACGACCCCAAGCTGCACCTGGCCGCGTTGGCGTACGCAAGCGACTACACCTTGTTGGAGCCCATCCTCCGCAAACACGGCCTCGCCTGGATGACGCCGGGCATGAGCGTCGCAAGCCTCGATCACGCCATGTGGTGGCACCGGCCGGTCCGGGTGGACGAGTGGATGCTGTACGTCCAGGAGTCCCCCAGCGCGCAAGGGGCACGTGGTTTGGCTACCGGGCGGATATTCAACCGCGAAGGCCTGCACGTTGCGACCGTGGCACAGGAGGGGATGGTCAGAATTCCCTAGCAATGAGGCCGGTCCCTGTTGGGACCGGCCTCATTTTGTGCCTGTGGCGACCCGCTAGTCGCGGGTCAGGCGGCGGTGCGTCACGCGGTGCGGCTTTGCGGCATCAGCGCCGAGGCGCTCCACCTTGTTCTCCTCGTAGGAGTCGAAGTTACCTTCGAACCAGTACCACTTGGAGGGGTTCTCGTCGTCACCTTCGTAGGCGAGGATGTGGGTTGCTACCCTGTCCAGGAACCAACGGTCGTGGGAGACCACCACGGCGCAGCCGGGGAACTCGAGCAGGGCATTCTCCAGGCTGCTCAGGGTTTCGACGTCGAGGTCGTTGGTGGGCTCGTCGAGGAGCAGAAGATTGCCACCCTGCTTAAGGGTCAATGCAAGGTTGAGACGGTTACGCTCACCACCGGAGAGGACACCAGCCTTCTTTTGCTGGTCCGGTCCCTTGAAGCCGAACGCCGAAACGTAGGCCCGCGAAGGCATTTCGACCTGCCCCACCTGGATGTAGTCGTGGCCTTCGGAAACAACTTCCCAGAGAGACTTATTGGGATCTATACCGCCGCGGGACTGGTCCACGTAGGAGATCTTTACGGACTCGCCGATCTTGAGCTCACCATCGTCCAGGGGCTCCATGCCGACGATGGTTTTGAACAAGGTGGACTTACCCACACCGTTCGGTCCAATAACGCCAACGATGCCGTTGCGGGGCAACGAGAAGGAGAGGTCTTCGATCAGGACGCGGTCGTCGAACCCCTTCTTCAGATTCTTGGCTTCGATGACCACGGAACCCAGGCGCGGACCCGGAGGAATCTGGATCTCTTCGAAGTCCAACTTGCGGGTGCGCTCGGCCTCTGCGGCCATTTCTTCATAGCGGGCCAAACGAGCCTTGGACTTGGTCTGGCGGCCCTTGGCGTTGGAGCGCACCCATTCAAGTTCTTCGCTGAGGCGCTTGGACAGCTTTGCGTCCTTCTTGCCCTGGACCTCAAGGCGGGCCTTCTTCTTCTCCAGGTAGGTGGAGTAGTTACCTTCGTACGGGTAAAGGTGGCCGCGGTCGACTTCTGCGATCCACTCAGCCACGTGATCCAGGAAGTAGCGGTCGTGAGTCACGGCAAGGACGGCACCGGGGTACTGGGAGAGGTGCTGCTCAAGCCACAGTACGCTTTCGGCGTCCAAGTGGTTGGTGGGCTCGTCAAGGAGCAGGAGGTCCGGCTTCTGGAGGAGAAGCTTGCACAGCGCTACGCGGCGGCGCTCACCACCGGAGAGGACCGTGACATCGGAATCAGCCGGCGGGCATCGCAGGGCGTCCATGGCCTGCTCGAGCTGGGAATCGATATCCCAGGCATCGGCAGCGTCAATCGCTTCCTGCAACTTGCCCATCTCATCCAGCAGAGTGTCGTAGTCTGCATCCGGGTTGGCCATCTCTTCGGAGATCTCGTTGAAACGCTGGATCTTGCCGTAGATCTCGCCAACGCCTTCCTGGACGTTGCCAAGGACGGTTTTTTCCTCATTCAGCGGCGGTTCCTGCAAGAGGATGCCCACGGTGTAACCGGGGCTCAGGCGGGCCTCGCCGTTTGAAGGAGTGTCCAGTCCTGCCATGATCTTCAGGATGGTGGACTTGCCAGCACCGTTCGGGCCTACGACGCCGATTTTCGCGCCGGGGTAGAACGACATGCTGACGTCGTCCAAAATAAGTTTGTCGCCAACGGCCTTGCGAGCCTTGGTCATCGTATAAATGAATTCCGCCATGCCCTTAAATCTAGTGGGTAGGCGGACAGATCTCACATTCGGTGCTATCGGGCCCTGTCAGCAGCTCCGTGGGGAAGTACTGCTAACGAACGCTGCCCACGAAGCATTTCCCGGTGGCAAGTACTGGCAGAACGCTCATCACGACGCCTCCATCCCGGATCTGGCCCATGACACAACTATCGCCTGCCAGCGCCGCGGCTTCCAACGCATCAACATCAAGACCTGTGGGCGTCCGGCTGACGGACACTTCCACGTTGGCTTGGGGAATGCCCGCTGATACCAGGGCTGCGCGAACGGATTCCGTATCCGGTTTGGGGTTGGCCGCCACGATCTTCTTCAGCGTTGCCTCCACAGCCGTGCTCGTGGCCACTATGGCGGGGTCCACGCTGGGTTCAGCACTGGCTTGGAGGGATGTGGGGCTCGAAGAAGTTGGGCCTGCCGTAGGTTGTGGTGACGATGCAGCGCATGCCGTCAGTGCAAGGGCAGCAACAAGGACCAGGAAGGCCCCGGCAGCCCTACCGTTCAGCTGAAAGTTGCTTTCACGACTCGACTGCTCCACCCTGGTTCCCCTGCTCATCACATAGCCATTCTGCCATTCCCATGGACGGCCCGCGGGCGTAGCGTGGGCCAAGTGGTGGCGCGCCTGAATCGGCGGCCGCGGGAAGGAGAAACCCATGGAAGGAAAAATCCCTGACGCCGAGGCGTCGATCACCGTTGCCGCCCCGCGCGAGCAGGTATGGAAGGCCCTGACCGATCCTGGCCTCATCAAGGAATACTTCCTCGGAACCAATGTCGAAACAACCTGGCGGGTAGGCGATCCCATCACTTACTCCGGCGAGTACAACGGCAAGGCATACGAGGACAAGGGCATCATCCTGGCCTTCGAACCCTTGCAGCTCTTGAAAACCACTCACTACAGTCCTTCATCGGGACTTCCCGATTCCCCCGGAAATTATCACACGGTGGAATACCGCCTGGCCGATGCGGACAAAGGAACATCCGTGACCATTACGCAGGGCAACAACAAGAGCGAAGAAGAAGTGGAGCATTCGGCAGCGACGTGGCGCATGGTTCTTCAGAACCTCAAGGAATTTCTTGAGTGACAGCCTAAAGAGCCACGTAGTTAAAGAATCAATCCCCCGGAACCCTGCAGGTTCCGGGGGATTTCCTGTGCCCCAGGAGGGAATCGAACCCCCGACCGGCGGATTAGAAGGCCGCTGCTCTATCCCCTGAGCTACTGGGGCGCACAGGCGCCAATACAAGCCTAAGCCGCTGGCGCCACAAAGAGTTTACAGTGCATTCGGACTGCAGCCTGCCAGCCCACGCCCACAGGCACTTCTCCTCCACAACAACCCTGCGAGGCGGAGTTATTCACATAGGGCAAGACCGCTCTCCCCAGCCTTGTTTGCATGCATGAGGCTAAGAGGGCCGGACGGGCACTTTCCTACATCGAGAAGGACCACCATGAACGACACCATTACTCTTCGGGGCTTTGTAGCCTCGGAAGTCAAGAGTTCGACCACCACACGCGGAACGTCCACTGCTTCATTTCGCCTCGGGACAACTGAACGGCGCTACGACCGGGCCAGCAATACATGGGTGGACGGCAACACCAACTGGTACACGGTGCAGTCCTTCCGCTACTTGGCCGGCCACGTTGGCTGCAGCGTGAAGAAGGGTCAACGCGTCATCGTCGTGGGAAAACTCCGTCTAAGGCAGTGGGAACACGAGGGCAAGATCTACCATGTGGCAGAAATCGACGCGGAATCAGTCGGGCACGATCTCATGTGGGGTTCTGCGAACTTCACCCGGATGAACGGGACGTCGGCTCCAGCCGACTCAAACCCCTCCGGCGAGGCAGCCGGGAAGCTTGGAGATCCGGGGATTGAGTGGGAGGCCGGCGACAACGAACAAGCGCCCCCGGAGGACGAGACAGAAACAGTGGACGTCGACGATCCGGACGGCGCCGGTCCGCTGGTGGTAAACACCACCACAGGTGAGTTGGTGGGTGCCGGGGCTTGAACCTTCGCGTCGGGGACCGCGATGAAACTGGTGGGACCAGCCCCGCAGTAGCCCCACAGTGGAGATTACTCTGGGTCCATGGCATACGACGCAGCAGTACCCCGACTGGAGACAGCTCCGGCATCCTGGGAGGCCGTGGAGAAATTATTCGGGGTCAAGGGCGAGCCATCCCGGTGCTGGTGCCGCTGGTTCGCCCTCCCGGGCAAGGAATTCAGGTCCAAGGCACCAACCGAACTCAAGGAGCTCCTGCGGGCCCGCTTCGACGAGGATCCAGAGCCAGGGGTGCTGGCATTCCGGGGTGGTCAGGCGGTCGGCTGGTGCGCTGTGGAACCGCGGGCAAACTATCCCCGCATAGAACGGTCGCAGCTTCTTCGGGCAGCGGACCTGCCGCCCGTTGACGTTGGGACCCTTTGGTCGGTGAGCTGTTTTGTGGTTTCACCGAACCATCGGCGATCAGGAGTTGCCGCGACGTTACTCCGGGCAGCCGTCAACCATGCCTTCAATAACGGAGCCACCACCCTTGAGGCGTATCCCGTCGACACCAGCCTTCGTCCAAAGGCTGCTCCGTCCGACTTGTATCACGGCACGGTTTCGCTGTTCGTTGAAAGTGGGTTCTCAGTGGTATCAACTCCCATTCCCGGGCGCGCCATCGTTCGAGTCAACAGCAAGACCGCATAAGACTGCTGGCCTCGCGGTCGCTTGTATGGGGCGGAGAACAAAGACGATTTCCGGGTTGGACACTTCCCAGGACGGCCAGTCATACTGCCCAGTCATACAGTTGAGGAATGGAGAACAAGGACCTGCTTGAGGCCATCCGGTCAAAACTTCGATCTGCCGGGGATCCCGAGCGTGCCCGGGGAGCGCAGGCGTATATGAAGTCGGACATGCCCTCGTGGGGTATCCGGGTGCCAGAGGTGCGAAGAATCGCCAAGGCGGCGGCCAGGCAGTTTCCCATCTCTTCACCCGGCAGCCTTCGGGAGGCCGTTCATGATTTGTGGCGGAATGCCCAGGCGCGCGAAGAACGATATGCAGCCATTGAGTTGACAGGCCTGCCGATGGTCAAGGAAGACCTTGCCATGCTGCCTGTCTATGAGGAAATAATCCGCACCGGCGCCTGGTGGGACCTCGTCGACGGAGTGGCCCACCGTCTCTGTGCCCTTCTCCTTGCCCATAGGTCCACCATGACGCCTCTTTTGCTGCAATGGTCCACGGACGAGGACATGTGGATCCGAAGGGCGTCCATTACTGCTCAATTGGCAGCCAAGACGCTGACGGACCCCGGGCTGCTGGCGGCCGTTATCAAACCCAACCTTGCCGACAACGAGTTCTTCATCCGGAAGGCCATCGGATGGGCCTTGCGGGAGTACAGCAAGACGAACCCCGAGTGGGTCAGGGCATTCGCCGCAGAGAATGCTCCAGCGCTCAGCCCGCTCTCCACACGTGAGGCAGTACGGCTTCTGTCCTCACATTAAGCATTCGGCTGTCCTCACATTAAGCAGTCGGCCAGGAGCCGTCGGGAGACTCAGGCAATCCTCAGATGATCGGGCGCAGGCCTGGTTCGTCGCGCTTGCGGAAAAGGCTTTTCGTCTTCGGATCCACGAAGATCAAGTAGACGGCAAACAGGAGCGCGATGATGGCTGCCGCGTTCCGCGCCAGGGTCAGGGCAAGGCCGAGATCCTCGCTCTGAAGATAGGGAAACACATCCAGTTGGTCCGAGATGGCGTAGACCATGAAGAACGACACCACGAAGTAGACAGCCTTCACCTGCCAATCATTGCGTATGCCGGTAACCGCAAATAATGGAATCAACCACACGACGTACCACGACTGGATCATCGGGGCCAACAGGACGATCGCCGCAAAGGCCAGGGTGAGCCGGCGCATCAGGCGGTCGTGTTCTCCCCGGAAGACCTGCCAGGCGATGGCTCCCACCATTAGCACTTTGCCGGCGTCGTAAACCCACTTCGCCATGCCCCAGCCGTCAAGTCCAAATACATTGAAGATCGAGGCGACAACCAAGCCGATCAAACCGATGGGCGCATACCAAATCCAGACGCTCCCGGGGGCAGACAGGCCCTTCACCCACCCAAACCCAAACCCGTTGACCAGGCTCATGGCGTACAGGAGGCCAAAGGTCAGGGCTGCTGTCAGGAACCAGAAAAGGATCTTACGCGGCCATGACGCACCCTTGCCCGCCCAGAGCAAGCCGATAAAGGGCAGGAAGACCACCGTAATTGGCTTGACCGAAATGGAGAGTGTCACCAGCACCAAGCCCAGGACCACCCGGCGGGTGGCGCAGTAGTACAGACCTGCCAAGGCCAGCCCGATCATGAGCGCGTCATTGTGGACACTGGCGATGAAGTTGGTGAGAAAGAGGGGGTTGGCGGCCGTCAACCATAGTGCACGGTGCGGATTGACACCGTGGAGTTCTGCCAGCTTGGGCACGTAGATGATGCAGAGTATGACGCCCGCAACTGCCACCAGCCTGAACAGCATGATGCAAGCCTCAGGTTGGACATTGGTCACCCAAACAACGAATTGTTCGATCCAGAGGAAGAACTGGCCGTAGGGAACGGGAGCTTCCGTCCACATCTTGTCGGCGCCCAATTGGAAGTAGTTCGGGAGGGCGGAAATCCCATTCTCGTAGGGATTCATCCCCTCAACCATGAGTCTGCCTTGCCCGATGTAGGCGTAAACGTCCCTGCTGAACAGCGGGACAGTGAACATCATGGGCAGTCCCCAGGCCACCACAGCCTGCAACGTGGCCTTGCGGGCTTGAAGTCCCCAAACCCGGACACGCTGCCCCAGGCGCAGCCAGGCCCGGACCAGCAGCATGCCTCCAACAGCCAGCAGGACGATGGACAGCGCGACGCCCACACCTTCGGTGCGCATCCAGATGAAAAGCGGAAGCCGGCGAAGTTCAGACACCGGTGCGAGCCAGCCAACGCCCAGCGAGCCGAAGACAAGGAACATCGAGCCAATGAAACCGGCGATCAGCGGGGACCTGGCGTTATCCACTTCGTTGGCAGCAGCATCCGCGGGCGGCGCTTCTTTCCCTGCCTTCTGGGCGGCGGGTACAGGCACCGTCATGTGGTCTTCATCCAATCGTTTGCCCGTTGCGTTCCGGGACAGAAATCTGAATTTCTGGGGGCTGTCCACGGCAGGAAGAAAGGACACTGCCGTGCTCAAAAATCCTACCATCGGAGCACTTGGAACCGCCTGAAGGATAGGCTAGGCGCGTGCCTATTACTAATGAACGCATCGTCTGGATTGACTGCGAAATGACCGGCCTGGACCTCAAGAACGACGCCCTGATCGAGGTTGCGGCGCTCGTGACGGACTCCGAGCTCAACATACTGGGCGATGGCGTGGACGTCGTCATCAAGCCCGACGACGCAGCGCTGGAGCAAATGAACGACTTCGTTCGCGACATGCACACGCGCTCCAAACTCCTTGACGAACTCCCCCACGGCAAGACGATGGCCGAGGCCGAGGCGCAGGTGCTTGAGTACATCGAGAAGTGGGTTCCGGACCCACGCAAGGCCCCGTTGGGAGGCAACTCGGTGGGCACGGACAGGATGTTCCTGGCCAGGGACATGCCGAACATTGTGGAGCACCTCCACTATCGCGTCATCGATGTCAGTACCATCAAGGAACTCTCGCGCCGCTGGTTCCCGCGGGCCTACTTCCAGTCGCCCGCCAAGCATGGCGGACATCGCGCACTGGGCGACATCAAGGATTCCATCGACGAGCTCCGCTACTACAGGCAGGCCGTTTTTGTACCCGCCCCTGGGCCCGACACTGCTACCGCCCAGCGCATCTCCAAGGACATCACGGCGACTGCTGAGACTCTGAGTTCAACAGAAACCATGTGATCTGCGCCATTTTTGAAGGTTTTTTCGTCGAAACCGGCAAAAGTGGACTTTTCACCCCAAAACAGCAGGTAAGCTATTTGTCGTTGCCTTCACGGAATGCCGGTCATACGGACTTACCGAAAAAAGGCACATGGTGGGCGTAGCTCAGTTGGCAGAGCGCCTGGTTGTGGTCCAGGAGGTCGCGGGTTCAACCCCCGTCGCTCACCCCGCCGAGATTGGCTTAGAAGCCGGTTTCCACAAAGGCCGCACCGGTTATCCGGTGCGGCCTTTGTTTTGTTTTGGCCCGACCAAGGAAGAGCTGACATGACCGTCCTCCCTGTGACCATTTGGGGCGAACCCGTTTTGCATCGTCGGGCAAGTGAAGTCGAAGTATTCGATGACGATCTCCGAAAACTCATCGCGGACATGTTCGAAACCAATGAAGCCGCGAACGGAGTTGGTCTCGCCGCACCCCAGGTGGGAGTCGGGAAGCGCATCTTTGTATATAAGTACGCCAACGACGACGACGCCCCGGATCAAGGCGTTCTGGTGAATCCCGTGTTGACGCTCTCAAAGATCTCCGGAGCCCTCCCGGACCCGGAAGAGCACGTTGAAGGCTGCCTCTCCTTCCCCGGAGAGCACTACCCTCTGCAGCGCGCTGAATGGGCCCGCGTGCAAGGCTTTGACGGTGACGGAAAACCGGTGGATTTCGAGGCTACAGGCTGGTTCGCTCGAGTCATGCAACACGAGTACGACCATTTGGACGGCAAGCTTTACGTCAACCGCCTTGTGGACCGATATGCCCGGAAGGCAATGAAGCAGGCCAAGAAGAACGGTTGGGGCGTTCCCGGATTGACATGGATGCCTGGCGTCGACCCCGATCCTTTCGGACACTGATTTTCGATGACCCAAGCGCCCCATGCAGAATTGTTCGAGCTCCTGGACATTACCGGCGAGGACGCCATGGAATGCGCCGCGCTCTTGGACGGAAACCCCAGTGGCAACGTCTTGGAAGCATTGGAGCTGCTGCAGCAACGGCTTGGCACTTTTCCGGCCGACAGTATTTCGGCCGACGCAGTTTCGCCCAGGCAGCCTGGGGAGAGTGTCTGGGTCGAGGCGCTGCTCCGCTTCGCACCCAGAGTCCACTCATACCATTTGGAACTGGGAATCAGCGCCGACGTGTCAGCAGCCACCCTCGCCGACGTGGGGCTCCAGCTCCGCATCAACCGCCGCGTTCATGGACGTTTCGGCCTGGACACGTGGGGCTGGCTGACGTTGCATATGGCAGGGAATCTGTTCCGGCTCGGCCGGTTGCAATTCCATTTGATCCGGAGCCCGCGTGACGACGGGCCTTCGGGCAACGTGGCGTACGCATCCGATTGGGTCTTGGGTATCCACATTCCCGAGGACGGAGGCCTCTCCCCCGCCCTGGTAGACGCCAGCTTTGACGAGGCACGTTCGTTCTTTCCGCACTATTTCCCGGACAAGCCAGCCACTGTGGCCACGTGCGAGTCCTGGATGCTGGATCCCTACCTGGTTAAAAGGCTTCCAAACAGCAACATCGCATCCTTCGCCCGCCGTTTCACACTGGACAGGTGCACCGATGCGCCCACTGATGCGGTTTATTTCACGTTTCGGCACCGGGGGCTTGAGGGCCTGGACCGGCTACCGCGGGAGACCTCCCTTCAGCGCGTTGTCCTGGAGAGAATCGACGACGGCGGTACCTGGCAACTGGGACACGGTCACCTGGCACTGTAAATGGTTTGCTGATCCGGACAGGAAGAGAGGACGCGCATCATGGCGTCCTTCTCCGCCTGGGTGACCCAGAGCTTGTAGGCTGCCTTGACGGAGATCTGCCGTGCTACGTAGTGACACCGGAAGTTCTTGTTCGGCGGCAGCCAAGTGGCGGCGTCGCCTGCGCCCTTCTTCACATTCTCGGCGCCATCAGCCGCAATCAGGTTCAACGGATCATTTGCCAGCCTTTGGCGTTGCTGCACCGTTAATTGCTTGGCACCCTTCTGCCATGCGTCGGCCAAAGCCACAATGTGGTCGATCTGAACATCAGCGCTGGTGTCCTGACCTCGGCGGAAGGTCACGTGGGCACCCGTGTAGGGTTCCTGGAACTCTCCAGTGGCAACCCTGCATGAGGAGCCGCTGGTGAACTCCACGGACGACAGGTCCCTGCGCAAGATGTCGTTCCTGGTGTCGCATCCGTTTCGATCGGCATCCAGCCATGCCTGGCCGAATGCGGTTCGCTCATAGTCTTCCTGGGATGCCCGTCCCTTAACTTCCAGCTGTGCGAGTGCCGCGCTTGCCTTCTCCGCGGGAACGGCCTCGATCCCGGCAATGGGTTTCATCCAAGCGGGATTAAAGACCGGCGCATCACTGGGACCGGAGACCCATGGCTCGGCTGCGTTGAACTGGCCTGTGGTGAAGAACCAAGACAGGCCTGCCGCGAGGGTTGCGGCTACTAATCCTAGAATGGCCCAAGCTTGGCGTGATCGTCTGCGCGCGCGTTTGTAGGCAGACCAGGTGATACTCAAGGGGCTCCGTCCAGTCGGGGTGGGTGGTGTCCTACGAGCGTAGGACACGGCACCGACAGTCAGAGCCGATATTCACAGTGTGTAGGAGAAGTCACACTGCAGTGTGGGGAACTTCCCCGGGTTACTGCTCGCGCATAACGCGTTGGAGGTCTTCAGCAGCCACCTCCAGCAGCGTGCGCAATTGCTGGACGCGCTCGTCGCTGACGTCCCCCGCGGCGTTTGCTGCAATGGCGTGGTCCAGCAGTTTCTGTGCCTGCTTGTGGTTGGCCCGTGCTACATCCAGCGCATGTTCCAGCGTTGTCTCGTGTTCCAAAGTTGATTCATTTTCCATGAACCCATTTTGGTCAGGTTTCCCGGCTGATACCAGTAACTCAGCCGGGAAACCCGTGAATACTTCCGGCTTAGGCGTTCGCTGCCTCAAGCACTGCAATAGGCGCCACGATGTCGCGGGCAGGGAAGGACGGCGGGTTTACGCCGGCCATTTCCTCCATGACACGGACTACCTGGCAGGAGTAGCCGAATTCGTTGTCGTACCAAACGTAGAGAACGAGGTTCTTGTCGTTGGAAATAGTGGCCAGGCCATCAACGATGCCTGCCCGGCGGGAACCGACGAAGTCGGTGGAGACAACGTCCGGAGAGTCGATGTAGTCGATCTGCTTGCGCAACTGCGAGTGCAGCGACATTTCGCGGAGGTAGTCGTTAACCTCATCGCGCGTGGTGCCCTTGGCAAGGTTGAGGTTGAGGATCGCCATGGACACATCCGGGGTAGGTACGCGGATCGCGTTGCCGGTGAGCTTGCCCTGGAGTTCCGGAAGCGCCTTGGCAACAGCCTTGGCTGCACCCGTCTCCGTGATAACCATGTTCAGGGCCGCCGAACGGCCGCGGCGATCGCCCTTGTGGAAGTTGTCGATCAGGTTTTGGTCGTTCGTGAACGAGTGCACCGTTTCAACGTGGCCGTGGATGATACCGAATTTGTCGTTGATGGCCTTCAGCACCGGCGTGATGGCGTTGGTTGTGCACGACGCAGCCGTGACGATCTTGTCGTCATCGGAGATGTCGGACTGGTTGATTCCGTGGACGATGTTCTTCAGATCGCCCTTGCCCGGCGCCGTCAGCAGGACGCGCGCAACACCCTTGCGTTGCAGGTGCTGGGACAGGCCCTCAGCATCGCGCCAACGCCCGGTGTTGTCCACTACCAGGGCATCCTCGATGCCATAGGCGGTGTAGTCCACGGTTGCGGGGTTGTCGGAGTAGATGACCTGGATCTGAACACCGTTGGCGGTGATGGTGTTGGCTTCTTCGTCCACGCGAATGGTTCCTTCAAAGGAACCGTGTACGGAGTCGCGGCGCAGGAGGCTGGCGCGCTTGACGAGGTCGTTCTCGGCGCCCTTGCGGACGACGATGGCACGCAGCCGCAGGCCATGCCCGCCACCGGCTTTTTCAATCAGGATGCGGGCCAGGAGGCGGCCGATGCGGCCGAAGCCGTACAGCACGACGTCGGTGCTGGTGCGGTCATCAGCGCCACGCTTTCCGACGATTTCGGCGAGCTCAGACCGCAGGAACTCATCCAAGGAGGTGCCGTGGCCCTCGACGCGGAACTTCTCCGTGAGACGGGCAATGTCGATCGCAGCCGCGCCGAGTTCCAGCTCAGCAAGCGCGTTCAACAGGGGTGCAGTTTCTTCGAGCAGGAGCTCGGTGTTGCTCATCCGGCGCGCAAAGCGGTGGGCCTTCAGGATGTTCATGGTCGACTTGTTGATCAGGCTCCGGCCGTGGATGCTCGTGACCACGTTGTTTTCCCGGTACAACCGGCCGATTACCGGAATCATGGCCTCGGCGAGAGCCTCCCGGCCCATCCACTTATCAAGACAAGAATCTGACGTCTGGCTCACAGAACTACCTTCCTTGGGTCAACCACATACGTCCTCGTATGCAGATGGCGGCCGCCCGGAGTAATCCTGCGGCACGAGCACTGGCCGGGCTTCGGTCCGCCCACAGCGCCTTGAACGATTGCAAAGAAAAGACCGCCGGCTGCGAACGCAGTCCCGGCGGCAGAACATCTACGTTCATAACAAGTCTAAGGCGGAAGGGTGCCCTCTTGGGCGCCCGGGGGCGTGAAATCACTCACATGGCAGTCACAATGGACGTCACATGCCTGGGACCTAGTGGCAAATGTGTGGATGGGTTGACCGATACGCCGGGTTCTGTCATCCCTTGCCGTTGCCGGCAAAGGAGTGGCGGCCATCCATCTACGAACGCCGTTGCCGGCGCCCTCCAGCAGCCTACCCGGACACTCGGGCGAGCAGCCCTCAAACGTGTCCTGTCTGGCCTTGCTCCGGGTGGGGTTTACCTAGCCTCCCCGGTCACCCAGGGAGCTGGTGGTCTCTTACACCACCGTTTCACCCTTACCTGCCGTGTGCTGATGCAAGCATCACCACGCGCAGGCGGTCTGTTTTCTGTGGCACTGGCCTGCGGGTTACCCCGAGTGGGCGTTACCCACCACCCTGCTCTGCGGAGCCCGGACGTTCCTCGAGCCACTTGCGTGACGCGCGACCGCCTGGTCAACCCATCCGCCGTACAGTCTACCGGCGTCGAGGGTTGCCTCCGTCCCCGGTAATATCGTCTGGTGCTGATTCTGCTGCCGCCTTCCGAAGGCAAGACCCCCGCCGTCAAAGGTCCCGCCGTCGAATGGGAGTCGCTCAGCTTTCCGGAGCTCAACCCGTACCGCGCCAAGGTCCTGGACTCGTTGGGCACGGTTAGCGCGCACGAGGACGCCCTGGCATTGCTTGGCGTCGGCGCCTCGCTGAAGGACGACGTCGAACGTAATACCCGGCTGCATGCGGAACCAGCGGCGCCGGCCCACCAGGTCTACTCCGGAGTCCTGTATGACGCGCTCGGCTTTAATTCCATGACGCCGGCCCAACGACGCAAGGCAACCGAATCGATTCTGGTGGTTTCGGCATTATGGGGTGCCATCGGTTTTGGTGACCATGTGCCGGCTTACCGGCTGTCCATGGGAACGGCACTGCCCGACGTCGGACGCCTCGCCTCGTTCTGGAAGCCGAACCTGAATGCGGCCCTCGCCGAACGAGCTGAAGGAGAATTGCTGGTTGATTGCCGCTCCAGCACGTATGCAGCTGCGTGGGCTCCACCAGCACTGCAAACCGTGACGGTGAATGTTTTCAACGAGGCAAACGGCAAGCGCACCGTGGTCAGCCACTTCGCCAAACACACGCGGGGTGAGTTTGCCAGGCATCTGCTGACCAGGCGTGGCAAGGTGCCCGCAACACCTGATCAACTGCTGAAAGCGGCCAAGGAGGTCTGGATGGCGGAACTCGTTTCCGGTACGGCCCGCAAGCCACACGCCCTGAATATCATTCTGGGCAGCTAGGTCAGTTCCACTCCGCCGAACGGACCAGGATGCATCCAGAGTCCGGGCAGAAAACGATGTCGTCGTCAGCCGCAGCCTTGACTTCAGCGAGGTCGCCGGGGCTGAGCATCATGCCTGAACCTTCCGATTTACCGTGAAAGAGCCTGGCGGCGCCGACGCCGCGCTTGGCGATCGTCTTCTCATAGACTGCAAGCATTCCGGCGTCGAGGGCCTCCGCGAACGCGGCACGCTGCCCGCGGACCAGGGTTTCCTCGGCGGCGATTTCAGCAATCGCCTCATCCAATTCTGCGCGGATGCCGGCAAATGAACCCTGGATGTCATCCACGATGGCCTGTTGTGCGGCCTGGCGCTCCCGCAGGGTGTCTAAACGCTCCAGGATTTCAAGCTCAACGTCCTCAAGGTCCGAGCGGCGCTTGTTAAGGGATGCGATGTCACTCTGAAGCGCCACCAGGTCCTTGGAGAGACCGGTTCCGCTGTTGAGCCTGGCCTCGTCACGTTCGATGCGGGAGGTGACCTGCTCCACGTCCGCTTCGGAACGACGCAGTTCGGCTTCGGCGTCGTGCACCGCCATCTTGGCGGCGCCAAGTTCACCATTGGCTACATTCAGTGCATCCTGCAGGTCAGCTATCCGTGGATCTGTTTCCAGCACCTTCCGGCGGCCGGCCAACGATTTGAGCTTGGCGTCCAGTCCCTGCAGTTCAAGCAATTTCAGTTGTTCTGCCGGTGCTGCTTTCGCCACGCTTACCTCCGCTTGTGTCGCTTCCGGAGCTGGGAATCAGTTCCGGATGGACGGCCACCGTTGAGTGGGTTCGTCCGTGTCTTCTAGACTCTAGTCCCCGCCGGGAGTGAGTATGAAGTCCCAGGGATCGCTATTGGTGCTGCTCACGCGGATCTCGACATCGTAGCCCTGGTCTGTAAGTACATTGCCGAGCGCTTCAGCGGCTACGGGCAGCCACAGCCATTCACTGGCAAAGTGCGAAACGTCAATGAGGTACGGACGGCCGTTGACGGCACCTTCCCGCGCTTCCGACGCCGGGTGGTGCCGCATGTCGGCCGTCACGTAGACATCTGCATGGCTGGCCCTGACGGCATCGAACAAGCTGTCCCCGGCACCACCACAGACGGCGACGCGCCGTAGCAGACCGTCCTTGTCACCGGCCACGCGGACCCCTCCGGCCACCGCGGGGAGCATCCCAAAGACGCGGGCAGCGAAATCGCCAAGGGTCATGAGCTCAGGAAGATCACCAACCCGGCCAATGCCTTCCTCGGGCAAACCATTGGCGGCAGGAGTAAGCGGAGCAACGTTCTCCAGGCCAAAGGCGTCCGCCAATACGTCGGATACGCCGCCGACTGCGGAGTCACCGTTGGTGTGGACGGTCAGGAGTCCGGTGCCAGCTTCGATCAGCCGATGCACCGCCAAGCCCTTGGCCGAGGTAGCGGCGACGGAGTTCACGCCTTTGAGCAGCAGCGGATGATGGGTAATCAAGAGTCCGGCACCCCACTCAATGGCCTCGTCGATGACAGCAAGGGTGGGATCCACAGCAAACAGGATCTTGGTGACGGGTGTGTTGGGGCGTCCAACTACGAGGCCCACCTCGTCCCAATCCTCAGCCAAGGACTCCGGCCAGAGTTCCTCAACAGCAAGCAACACCTGGCCAAGGGTTGGGTCTCCGCTCGCTTCCACTGTCCCGGCGTCGTCGCCGGAATCCGCATCAGAAATGGCGGTGTCTACTGCTTCCATACTCTTATTCTTACCTACTGGGCCGGATGGGGCAGTCTTGGTTGCTGCCGTACCTGCCCAGCGGCGTTATTCTCCCGTAAGGTATTGCGGGAATCATCAGGCCCTCCAATCCATTGAAGAGATCATGAAAACTTTTGTACTTGGTGGTGGATGCTTCTGGTGCCTTGATGCCGTCTACCAGAAAACCCGCGGCGTCAGTTCCGTGGTCTCCGGCTATACGGGTGGCCATGTCCGAAACCCTGACTACTATGACGTTTGCTCGGGAACGACCGGCCATGCAGAGGTAGTTGCGGTGACATTCGACGAAACCGTGGTGCCGGAGGAAGTCATGCTTGACATGTTCTTCGCGCTGCACGACCCCACCACGCTGAACCGGCAGGGCTACGACACAGGTACCCAATACCGTTCGTCAATGTTCTACACCACTACGGAGGAAAAGATCCTCTTCGAAGAAGCCATCGAGCGCGCGCAAGCACTTTGGGCCAATCCGATTGTGACGGAAGTGAGCCGGCTACCCGAGTTCTATGAGGCAGAGGAAGTCCATCAGAACTACTACGCCAAATTCCCGTACCAGGGCTATTGCCAGGTCATCATCAATCCAAAACTGGCCAAAGCGCGGAAATATTACTCTGCATGGCTAACTGCTTAGCAGGGTTTCGATGCGGCTGGTTAGGCTGACCTCAGCATTCCCTCTTCAGAGATAGGCATAATCTTCATGGCAAGGATCTACGACGACGTCACCCAGCTGGTCGGCCGCACTCCGCTGGTCCGTTTGAACCGGCTGACCGAAGGCCTTGAGGCCACCGTTGCGGTCAAGCTTGAGTTCTACAACCCGGCCAACAGCGTGAAGGACCGCATCGGCGTGGCCATCATTGACGCCGCCGAAAAGTCCGGCGCCCTGAAGCCGGGCGGAACAATTGTGGAAGGCACCTCCGGTAACACCGGAATCGCGCTGGCCCTTGTTGGTGCCGCACGAGGCTACAAGGTCATCCTGACCATGCCTGAGACCATGTCCACCGAACGTCGTGTCATGCTTCGCGCTTACGGTGCAGAGATCGTCCTGACTCCCGGTTCCGAAGGCATGCGCGGCGCCGTTGAAAAGGCCCAGGAAATTGTTGCCAACACGGAGAACTCCATCTGGGCTCAGCAGTTTGCAAACCCGGCCAACCCGGAGATCCACCGCAACACCACTGCCGAGGAAATCTGGGCGGACACCGACGGCGAGGTAGACATCTTTGTTGGCGGCATCGGAACCGGCGGTACCGTGACCGGCGTCGGGCAGGTCCTTAAGGAGCGCAAGCCCGAGGTCCAGATCATTGCCGTTGAGCCCAAGGACTCCCCCATTCTTAATGGCGGCAGCCCGGGTCCCCACAAGATCCAGGGCCTGGGCGCCAACTTCGTCCCGGAGGTCCTGGACACCAACGTCTACGACGAAGTTCTCGACGTTACCCTTGAGGACTCGGTTGCCACCGCTCGCGCCCTGGGTTCCAAAGAAGGCGTCCTCGCCGGCATCTCCGGCGGTGCCGCAGTATGGGGTGCGCTGGAAGTCGCCAAGCGCCCGGAGAACAAGGGCAAGCTCATCGTCGTGATCGTGCCGGACTTCGGAGAGCGTTACATCTCCACTGTCCTCTTTGACGATATCCGCGGCTAACACTTCGCCCACTAGCATTCATTTCCTGTAGAAAGGTCTTTGTGAGCTTCTTCGCAAGGCTTAAGGAAGACCTCGACGCCGCCCGGTCACATGACCCGGCGGCTCGAGGTTCTTTTGAGAACTTTTTCGCCTACTCCGGCCTGCACGCCATCTGGGCACACCGCGTGACCCACCGGCTCTGGCAAAACCCGGCCCTTCGTTTTCCCGCCCGCCTGATTTCCCAGTTGGCGAGGTTCCTGACGGGCATCGAAATCCATCCCGGCGCCACCATCGGCCGGCGTTTCTTCATCGACCACGGCATGGGCGTCGTTATCGGTGAAACTGCTGAAATCGGCGAGGACGTCATGATCTACCACGGCGTGACGCTCGGCGGCCGCTCCCTGGCCAAGGTCAAGCGTCATCCCACCATCGGGGATCGTGTGACCATCGGCGCAGGCGCCAAGGTCCTGGGTCCCATTACGATCGGTGCAGACAGCGCAATCGGTGCGAACGCCGTAGTGGTCAAGAACGCTCCCCCGGAGTCGATCATCACGGGCATTCCGGCGACATGGCGGCACCGCGACGCGAAGTCCGAAACCAAGCCGGCGGTTGACCCGGCTGAGTACTACATCGAATACCGGATCTAGCTGAGCTAGCCAGTAAACCTCTTGTAGGAGTTCCACAGCACGGCGTCAAAGACGCGGTCAGGAAGAACCCTCCGTAAGGCCAGGACGCTCCAGGCTCCCCTACCCACCGGGTAGCGGGTCTTGGGGCGTTTTGCCGTTGACGCGCGAACTATTGCCTTGGCCACTACCCTCGGAGGCGTAGATATCAGCTGGCCGGATGTTGACGCCAAGGCTGCTGCCATGACGTGGGCCTGCCCTTTGTATGGACCCCTAGCGGACGCCGATAACAGGCCTTCCCCGGCAATGGTGCCCCATTCGGTGTCCGTTCCGGCGGGCTCGATGAGGACGACGTCGATGCCGTGCGGTTTCAACTCAAGCCGCAAAGAATCACTCATTCCCTCGACTGCGAATTTGGTCCCGTGATACCAAGCGCCCAGGGGCTCATAAATCTTTCCGCCGATGGACGAGACGTTGATGATCCGGCCAGAACCCGCATCCCGCATCCTGGGAATGACGAGTTGCGTCATCCTCGCCAAACCCATCACGTTCACCTCGAACTGGCGCCTGCCTTCGGCCAAGGGAACCTCTTCCAGGGAGCCGTAGGAGCCGTACCCTGCGTTGTTCACCAGGACATCTATGTGCCCGTGTGCTGCTTCAACAAGCGCCACAGCTGAGGCCATGGAGTCCTCGATGGTGACATCCAAGTGCATGACGGTGATTCCCTGCGCCTTAAGTGGATGCATCTTCTCCACCCGACGCGCGCCGGCGTAGACAATGAAACCTGCGGACCTCAGGGCGCGCGCCGTCTCAAAACCAATGCCGGTAGACGCCCCCGTGACGAAAGCGATGCGTTCGGGCATGGCATTGGCTCCTTGGCTCGTGGCACCCGCGCGATGGCCCAGTACCCGTTCCGACACGGCAAAGGCCGGCTCCTCCCAGCGTATCTGGGAAGAACCGGCCTTGCTGAGGAACCTTAGTGGGTGTCGACTGCCGAGATTTCGGACTTGTCTTCGCCCCACAGCGTGTGGAACGTACCTTCGGCATCAACGCGGCCGTAGGTGTGCGCACCGAAGAGGTCGCGCTGTCCCTGGATCAGCGCAGCAGCAACGCGCTTGCGACGCAGGCCGTCGTAGTATGCCAGCGAGGAGGAGAACACCGGTACCGGAATGCCGAGCTGGACAGCGGTGGCTACAACGCGGCGCCAGGCCGGGAGGGCCTCAGCGATGGCCTTGGTGAAAGCCGGCGCGAACAGGAGGTTGGCAGGCTTCTCCTCGGAAGCGTAGGCCTTGGTGATGTCCTTGAGGAGTTCTGCGCGGATGATGCAACCTGCACGCCACAGCGAAGCGATCTCGTCCAGCTTGAGGTCCCAGCCGTATTCCCTGGCAGCGGAGGTCAGCATGTCCAGGCCCTGGGCGTAGGAAACCAACTTGGAGGCGTACAGCGCCTGGCGTACGTCCTCAACGAACGTCTCAGGGATCTCCACGGAGGCTTCTTCGCCAGCCAGCAGTTCCTGGCCAAGCTTGCGCTGCTCGGCCTGTGAGGACAGTGCGCGGGCGAAAACGGACTCTGCGATGCCGGAGACCGGGGAGCCGAGTTCCAGGGCGGAGATGACCGTCCAGCGTCCGGTTCCCTTCTGGCCTGCGGCATCCACGACGACGTCAACGAACGGCTTGCCGGTCTTGGCGTCAACATGGCCGAGGACCTCGGCGGAGATTTCGATCAGGAAGGAGGACAGATCGCCCTTGTTCCACTCAGCGAAAATCTTGGACTGCTCGGCGGGCTCAATGCCGGCGCCGGAGCGGAGGAGATCGAATGCTTCACCGATGACCTGCATGTCGGCGTATTCGATGCCGTTGTGGACCATCTTGACGAAGTGGCCGGCACCGTCGGTGCCGATCCAGGCGCAGCAAGGTTCGCCGTCGACCTTTGCGGCAATCTTCTCCAGCAGCGGGCCGAGGGCGTCATAGGACTCCCTGGAGCCACCGGGCATGATGGAGGGACCGTTCAAGGCGCCTTCTTCGCCACCGGAAACACCGACGCCGACGAAGTGCAGGTCCTTCTTGGCCAGCGCGGCTTCGCGGCGGCGGGTGTCCTCGTAGTGCGAGTTACCGGCATCGATGATGATGTCGCCGGCTTCGAGCAGCGGTTCGAGCTGCTCGATGACGTTGTCCACGGGAGCGCCCGCCTTGACCATGATCAGGACACGGCGGGGCTTTTCGAGGGAGTCGACGAGTTCCTGCAGCGTTTCCGTGCGGATGAAGTCGCCGTCCGTGCCGTGCTTTTCCAGCAGGGCGTCGGTCTTTTCCACGGAGCGGTTGTGGAGAGCCACGGTGAAGCCGTTGCGGGCCAGGTTGCGGGCCAGGTTGGCGCCCATCACCGCAAGGCCGGTGACACCGATGTGTGCTGACATCAAAACTCCAATTCGATCGTGTACAAACAGTCCTGCGGACACGCAGGAAGCGATTTCATAACCAGGGGCTGTAATAAACCATACGTATTTAAGCCATGAGCAGGAAAGCGGCGCCCACGTTTTGGAACGGCGCCGCGTCATAAACAGTCTATGATGTGCGGGACTTCCGCACGGCGCCAAGCGGCATCGGATGCTACACGCGGAACGTGTTCGCCCCACTATGCTTACCTCTATGTCAACCAGCCTCCACCACCGAGCCGTAGAGCATCTGGGAACCCGGATTGTGGGCGGCGCCCTTCCCACCGGCCACGTCATGCTGGCCGAACATTTGGAAGACGAGCTCAACGTTTCGCGCTCGGTGGTCCGTGAGGCCGTCCGCGTCCTGCAGTCGTTGGGCCTGGTGGAGACCATCAAGCGTGTGGGAATCCGCGTCCTCCCGGCCCATCGTTGGAATCCCTTTGATCCGTTGGTCATTCGCTGGCGCCTGGCTGGGGAAGGCCGTGGCGCCCAACTGAGGTCGCTCGCTGAGCTGCGTTCCGCCGTCGAGCCTGTTGCTGCGGAACTCGCAGCTGGGAACGCTCCGGAAACCCTTCGCCGGGAACTCGTGGATATTTCGCTGGCCATGAAGGAAGCCGGCGACGCCGGAGACATGCCACGGTTCCTTGACCTCGACATCCGCTTCCATGCACTGGTGCTTTCCGGCTCTGGAAACGAGATGTTTGCCAATCTGATTGGCCAGGTTACAGAGACCCTGACGGGACGTACGGTCCACGGACTTATGCCGGAGCACCCCCAGAAGCAGGCGCTGCAGTGGCATATTGACGTCGCGCACGCCATCGACGCCGGCGACGGTCAGCAGGCCAGGGATGCGGCCGGAAAAATAATGCGCCAAACGATCGCGGAGCTGGCCCCCAGCTGGAACGACCAGCCCCGCGTCTTCGTACCCGTGGCGAAAAACTAATCCTGGAAGTTCAGCAGGACTTTGCCGGATTGGGCTGAGTTCCTGGCTACGTCGAATGCCTCAAGTCCATGGGCGAGGTCGTACTCGTGCGTTATCACGGGGTCCACGAACAGGGACCCGTCGGCCAGTGCTGCGATGACGTCGTCGATTTCGTTGTTGAAGCGGAAGGATCCCAGCAGTTCCAGTTCGCGGGTGATGGCCAGGGAGATGAAGACCGGTTGCGGGCCCGAGGGCAGCAGCCCCACCATGACCACTTTCCCGCCCCGGGTTGCGCCCTTGATCGCCGAGGCCAGGCCGTAGTGGCTGCCTGAGGACTCGATAACGACGTCGGCCTCCACCGCCGCGATGGCCTCCGCGTCGTCGCCCTTCAGGACGGTGTCGGCACCCACGGCGCGTGCTATTTCCAGTGGCTTGTCATGCATATCGACCGCCACAATCCGGGAGGCGCCGGCGCGTTTGAGGACCGCGACCGCGAGGGCACCGATCGGGCCGCTGCCGATCACCAGGGCCGTCTTTCCGGCCACGTCACCGGCCCGGGCGACCGCGTGCCAGGCGACGCTGGCTGGTTCCACCAACGCCGCGGTCCGCAGATCCAGAGTCTCCGGCAGCGCCCGCAACATCCGCGAGGGCAGGTTCGCGTACCGGCTGAACGCCCCGTCCGTGTGCGGATAGCGGGCCGCGCTGCCCAGGTACGTGCAGCCGGGTGAAAGGTTGGGCCGGTCCGCCGGGTAGCGGGCGTCTCCCGGGGCCGGAGTGGCCGGGTGTACGGCCACCGCGGTGCCGGCCAGCGGGCCGCTGCCGTCAGCTGCCTGCTGGAGAACGGTGCCAACAATTTCGTGGCCCAGGACCATCGGGGCCTTCAGGACCGATTCCCCCGCGGCGCCATGCAACCAGTAATGCAGGTCCGAGCCGCAGATCCCGCCGTAGGCGATCTGCACGATCGATTCATCCGGTGCCGGAGCTTTCAACGCAACGTCCTCGATCCGCAGGTCCCCCTTGCCGTGGGCAACCACCGCAGGACCGGAACCGGGAAGATTGATGCCCATCAGACCACCACCGTCATTCCGCCATCAACGAAGATCGTCTGGCCATTGACGAAATTGGACGCCTCCGACGCCAGCCACACAGCAGGCCCGGCAAGGTCAGCGACCGTCCCCCACCGGTGGGCAGGGGTCCTGCCCAGGATCCAGGAATTGAACGCCTCATCATCGACCAGGTTCTGCGTCATTTCGGTATGGATATACCCCGGCGCGATCCCGTTGATCTGCAACCCCGACGCAGCCCACTCCGCCGTCATCGCCCGGGTCAGGTTACGCAGCCCGCCCTTTGCCGCCACATATGGGGCAATCGTCGGGCGTGCAAGATCCGTCTGGACCGAACAGATATTGATGATCTTCCCCCTGCCCCTGGGAATCATATGACGGGCCGCTTCCCGGCCCACAAGGAACGCGCTCGTCAAATCCGTGCTGATCACCCGGTCCCAGTCCCTGACATCCAGCTCAAGCATGGGAACCCGGTGCTGGATCCCGGCATTGTTCACCAGGATCTCCAACGGACCAACATTGGCCTCGATCCACGCCACCCCCTCGGCAGCCGACACCGCATCCGTCACATCAAACGCCCGGCTGTGCACCCTCCCTGCAGGGAAGCCAGCCGCCATAGCGTCCCGTGAAGCTTCCAAACGCTCGGGATTGATCCCGTTCAACACCACCGTCGCACCAGCATCAGCCAAACCCCGCGCCAACGCGTTACCAATCCCCCGGCTCGAACCCGTCACCAACGCAACACGGCCGCTCAGGTCAAATAGTCCACTCATGTTTCTTTTGCATTCCTTCTTGTCTGGACAGGTACTTTAGTTGGGGCCGGTACTTAGTTGGCAGCCGAAGACATGGCAAGATTGGCTATCGCCTGGCGGACGACGGCGAGGTCCTGATCGCCAAGTCCTTGGCGTTTGAGTTCGCCGTAGAGCTGGATTGCCGCAGAGGCCATGGGTACCGGGGAGCCCACACTTTCGGCGCTTTGGACCACGAACGCCAAATCCTTGTGCATGAACTTGGCCGGTCCGGTGGGCGTATAGTCCTTGGCCGCCAAGCGTGGCCCGACAATCTCCAACACCCGGCTTGCTGCCAGGCCTCCAGCGAGGACTTCATACAGGGCGGCAACATCCATTCCGGAGCGTTCGGCAAGTTCAGCAGCCTCCGCGAGTGCCGCCGTCGTGGTTCCGACAATCAGCTGGTTACACGCCTTGGCGAGCGAGCCCGAACCCAGCAGCCCCATGCGGCGGACCGTTGTTCCCATAGTTTCAAAGAGCGGCTGAAGCCGTTCAAAGTCCGCTTCGGACGCCCCTGCCATAATGGCCAAGGTTCCGTTTTCGGCGCCAGCAGTGCCGCCGCTTACTGGCGCGTCAACCACCACGGCGTTCCCGCCGCTGGCCTGATGGACCCTTTCGCCGAACTGCCGGACGTCCGTTGGAGAAACGCTGCTCATAATCACGACGGCGGTGCCCGGCTTCGGCGGTTCACTCCGCCAGGCATCGAGCAAGTCTGTTGCGGCCTCTTCGATGAACGGTAGATCCGGAAGCATGAAAACGATGGTTGGTTCGTCCCGGAGTTCGGCAACACTGCCCACCCGGTTGATGCCGGCAAGGCCTTCGAAAGCAGAGTCGGAACGGTTCCATGCCCTGACAACCCATCCTGCTTTAGCGATGTTGGCAGCCATGGGAGCCCCCATGAGGCCCAAGCCTACGAAACCCACACGTTTGCTGGTCATGTCGTGAAGAACCTCACTTCTTTGTGTGCATCAAAACGAAATCTGTTCAATATCCTAGCCTCCATTCAGTATGATGAACACCATGACGACTGATGAACTTACCATCGCGATCGCTGTGCCGCTCGAAGTTGAGCATGTGGAGCGCATTCGCGCCGTAGATCCCTCCGTAACTGTCCTGTACGAACCAGACCTCCTTCCGCCCGAGCGATTCCCGGCCGACCACAGTGGGGACCCGGATTTCAAGCGGACGCCGGAGCAGGAAGAGCGCTACTGGGCCATGCTCAACCGGGCCCAGATTCTGTACGGCTTCCCTAATGAAAGCCCGTCCGGCCTTGCCCGGATTGCCCGGAGCAATCCCCATCTTCAATGGATTCACGCCATGGCCGCTGGGGCTGGCGGAGCCGTCAAGGCTTCGGGCCTCGATACTGAGACGCTCCGAAAATTCCGCGTCACTACCTCTGCCGGAGTCCACGCCTTGCCGCTCGCGGAATTCTCCGCCTTTGGCATCCTTAACGGCTTCAAGCGCAGCGCCGAAATGGCCCAGGACCAAGCGGCCAAGTTTTGGCCCCAATTGCGGACACCCACCAAGTTGGTCAACGGATCCAAGGTGGTCATAGCCGGGCTTGGCGAGATCGGCATGGAAACCGCACGAATCGCCCGCGCCCTGGGCATGAAGGTAAGCGGCACCAAACGTAACGTCGAGGCCATTGAAGGCATCGACGAGGTCACCAACAATGACGGCCTTGCGGCTCTGGTTGCCGACGCTGACGCCGTAGTGAACACACTTCCCGGCACTCCGTACACAGAGAAGCTGTTCAGCACCGAGATCTTCTCCGCAATGAAGCCGGGTAGCGTGTTCGTCAACGTTGGCCGTGGCACAGTGGTGGACGAGGACGCCCTTCTTGAGGCCCTCAACACCGGTCAGGTTGGCTATGCCTGCCTGGACGTCTTTGCAATAGAGCCGCTCCCGCAGGATAGCCCCCTGTGGAACCACCCCAAGGTACTGGTATCGCCGCACACGTCCGCACTGAGCTCGGCCGAAAACCGCCTCATCGCAGAGCGTTTTTGCAGCAACCTCCGTACATTCCTGGACGGTGGCGACCTTCCCCACCTGGTGGATCCGGTTCACTTCTACTAGGCCCCAGCAAGTCCTGATGCAAAAGGCTCCGACCCCAAAGGGGTCGGAGCCTTTTTTGTGCCAAAGTTTGGCGGCTACCGGCGTGCTACCTGGCGTCCTCAAGTGCAAGCAGGTCCCGTCCTGCTGTTTCAGGCGTAAAGAATGTCGTGATGAAGGAAATCAGGGCCAACACGAGCGAGTAGACCGCGAGGACAACCCAGGAGTTATGCGTGGCCGCCAGGAGGATGGCGCCGAGCAGGGGCACAAGGCCGCCTGCCAGCACCGCAGAGATTTCCCGGCTGAGCGCAACTCCGGTGAAGCGGTACTGGGAACCAAACAGTTCAGGTAGCAACGGGCACTGCGGGCCCAGCATGGACTGGACACCCAGCGCGATACCAACCACCATGACTACCCATACGAGCGTCACGTTTCCGAGAGTCACCAGATAGAACGCGGGGATGGCGAATACAGCCTGGAACAAGGCGCCATAGCGGTAAACCCGCACGCGGCCAAAGCGGTCAGACAGTGCTCCGAACGTCACCACCATGACGGCAGCGAATCCAGCGGCAATCAGAAGTCCCACAGGGCCAATGAATTTGTCTCCAGGGAAGACACCTTCCTTGACCGACATGAAGGAGATCAGCAAGGCCGAATAGATGGAGGAATTGCCGTTCTCTCCCATACGGAGTCCTATACCAACCAGCACGTTCCTTCTGGAGTGCTTCCAAAGTTGGCCGACAGGGTTCTTGACCACATTCTTGTGCTTCTCCAATTCCTGGAATACCGGGGTTTCCTTCAACCTCAGGCGAATGAAGACGGCAACAATGATCAGGACGAAGCTGGCAAGGAATGGCACCCTCCAGAGCCATGCCTCAAAAGCATCCTTATCTGCCAACTGCAACAGTGCGAAGGTTCCGGCGCCCAAGAGGGTTCCGAGTTGAATGCCCACGAATGGGAGTGACGCGAAGTAGCCGCGACGCTTCGGCGGAGCGACTTCTGATATCAGGGTTGTGGCTCCAGCCTGTTCCGCCCCGGCGCCCAAGCCCTGGATGATTCGCAAGGTCACCAGGAGTACAGCGCCGAGCATTCCGGCCTGCTCAAAGGTAGGGAGCAGGCCGATGGCAAAGCTTGCGAGGCCCATCATGCCAATTGTCAGCAAGAGGACCATTTTGCGGCCAAACCTGTCTCCGATGAATCCGAAGAAAATACCGCCGAACGGCCGGGCCGCAAATCCCACGCCATAGGTGGCAAAGGATGCGATCAAAGCCCCGCTCTCCCCCAAAGGTTTGAAGAACAAGGGGCCAAAGATCAAGGCCGAGGCCAGGCCATAGATGTAGAAATCGTAGTACTCCAGGGCAGAACCCACGGAGCTGGCCAGCGTCGCCCTGCGAAGCTGTTCCGGCTCAACCACTGAATCGTCAGCCTCAGCTGCGAGCTTTGCATTAGTACGAGTTGTCACAAGCACTCCCTCAAAATCACCCCAGGCCCCCGTTGGCCCGACGAGATAGTGATGGCATCACCGCCAAGATCACTATGATGAACAGCGTACAGCTTGATGAACACGCTGCCAAGATTGAAATCAGATTTATTCAAAACCCGACGAATGTGACGTGCAGCACGGCATTAACCCATCGGATTCCCCAAGGAACGGGCTAGGTCCTTGAGTTCCTTCACCATGAGCGCACCCTGCTCCTCTGAATAAGTAGCCTTCAATGCGGTAACAGAAAGTCCCAGGCTAGGACCATGTGCTCCGTGGGTGGGCACGGGAACGGCGAGGCAAACCACGCCGACCGTGGATTCTTCGTCCTCAAAGGCAAAACCTTGCTTGCGGATCGTGGCGATCTGCGCCTTCAGTTCCTCGGCCGTGCGAAGCGAATTCGGCGTCATGACCGGAAGTTCCATGCCATCCGGGAACATGGCGTCGATGTCGTGATCATGCAATTGCGCCAGGAGCGCCTTTCCTACGCTGCAGAGGGAGACGGGCATCTTGTCGCCTATGTTGGACGTCAGTCGAACTGCAGGATGACCCTCATAACGCGCCAGGTAAATGACGTGGTCCCCGTCCAGCATGGCGATGCGGACAGTTTCTCCGGACAGGGTGGGTGCTTGTTCACAGTATTTGTAGAACTCCTGCACTTCGTCCAAACGGCTCAAGTAGGCTGCACCCAGCTCCACGAGCTTTCGCCCCAAGCCAAAGTCCGCGCCCTGCCTGGTAATAAGCCGCGCTTCTTCCAGCGCCAGCAGCAGATTGGACGTGGAAGACTTAGGGATTCCCAACTCCCTAGACAGATCACTAAGGGTGAGGCGGCCCGACGGCGATTCTGCCAATGCTTCCAGAACGGCCGCTGCGCGGGTCACCGCAGGCGCTGGCGATGAGGCGCCCAGTCCTTCGGAGCGGGCAATGCGGGAATCGGCCATGATTCTCCTTCGTCATATCAAACCGGACGTCGCGTCGAACCGGCTGTTCAATCAGCTGAACACTACCCATCATAGTGTGACTGCCTGCTCTGCTGCCGGGAGGAATGGGGACTTTGCCGACACACAAGGCCTCAAGGCGGGCTTTACTTTCCAAACCGAAAAGTTCGCTGTATATTCATTTTCGAGCTCTCCACCGCGGCATCCCCCAATAGTCGTGGTGGAGAGCTCATCCATTTCCCGGCGCGAATCCTACGCAGCCGCCCGCTCGTCGCCACGCAGGTACCAGCCCCCACCGCTTCCGTCCCGCACGAGTTCCCAGGTTGCCAGGCTGGATCTGGCGTTGGTTCCCAGCCGCACTTGGACTTGCAGGACCTCAACATCCACGCGGCCCTGCCCCCGGGGCATTCTCTTGGAGCTCTCCCACCACGGCACCCTCTCGAACCATCGGAACGGCTCTTCGGCAATCTGCCATTCCCGGCCGCTCCGGACCACTGTAGTTGCCGTGCCGCCCCCTGTAGTGCGGATGTATACCTGTTCCATGAGCCAGACACTAGGGGCGGGCACTGACTTTTTGCGTCAGGGTGCTTTTCGGGAAAAGGAAAACCCCGCCATTCCGAACCGTTGCGGTCCAGGATGGCGGGGTTTCTTGGTGGGTCCTACCGGGATCGAACCGATGACATCCACGGTGTAAACGTGGCGCTCTACCAGCTGAGCTAAAGACCCAAAGTTCGGTTTCAGTGCCTTAGCGCTTCAACCAACGAACAACGACTCTACATGATCACTCGGGCGAAACACCAATCGAGTCCCCCACATCAGAAAGGTCGGGCAAATTCCGCGCGAGATAATCCAGGGCGCCGCTTACTCCCACTTCAAGTTTCAGGGCGGCAAATTCATCACCTCGCGTGGATCCCCTGTTGATGATGACCACCGGCTTGCTTGCCTTCGCCGCATGGCGCACGAACCTCAACCCACTCATCACGGTGAGCGAGGAGCCGGCAACCAAGAGAGCTTCGCCTGCGTCCACCATGGCATACGCCAGTTCGACGCGGGTTTTTGGAACATTTTCGCCAAAGTAGACGAAGTCTGGCTTCAGCGTGCCGCCGCAGACAGGACAAACTGCCACCACGAATGACGTTATAAGCTCTGGATCTTCCACGGTGGCATCGGCGTCTGGTGCCATCTCCACCACGCCCGCCTCAAGCGCTGCTGCTACGAACCCCGGATTGAGCTCCTCAAGGATGGCGGCGAGCAGCTGTCTGGAAAAAATGTGTCCATTCTCAAGGCAAATCACCTGATCGAAGCGCCCATGCAGATCCACTACATTAGTGCTCCCGGCGTCCTCGTGGAGCCTGTCGACGTTTTGGGTGATGAGTCCGGTCAGCAGGCCCCGCCGTTCCATGAGGGCGACGGCGGCGTGGCCGGCATTTGGATCAGCATGCCGCAGGTGGGACCAGCCGATATGGTTCCGGGCCCAATACCGCCGTCGATTGGCAGCACTGCCGATGAATTCCTGATAGGTCATGGGGCTCCGTGGCGCTGAACCAGGCCCCCGATAGTCAGGAATTCCCGAATCGGTGCTCAGTCCGGCACCGGTGAGCATGGCCAGCCGCTTGCCGCCAAGGATGTCCACGGCCTCCTGCAACGCCGTCTCGGCCCCGGCCTCCAAAGTGGCACGGGTAGCCGGCTCCATGCTGGCGAAGCCGGTCATGCCAACACCGGGCCGCACTTGGTTCACCCCTGCTGCACTCTCAATTCAGAGAGCGCCTGGCGGTAGCCTGCGAGGTCCCTCGCCTGTCCCCGGGGATTGACCACCACATACCGGATCAATCCTTCGGCATCAATGATGAACGTTCCCCTAAGAGCCATCCCACTCTGGGTATCAAAGACACCGTAAGCCTGTGCCACAGCTCCATGTGGCCAGAAATCAGCCAAAAGATCGAACTCGTAGCGTTCTTGCTCCGCATACGCGCGCAAAGCAAATTTGCTGTCCACGGAGATCGCCAAGACCGTGGCGTTCGAGTCTTCGAAAGCGCCGATATTGTCGCGAATCTCACACAGTTCTCCAGTGCAGATGCCGGAGAACGCGAACGGATAGAACACCACCACAACGTTGCGACCCCTGAAATCCGATAAACGGACGGGCTCGCCATATTGATTCAGCAGTTCAAAGTCAGGCGCTACCTCTCCGACGCTGGGAACGAGTACGGGGGCCGGCGCTTGCTGGACTTCCGTCACTTGTTCTTCTTCGGCACCAAGCGGGTGGCGCTCCAGTCCTTGGATACCCCGGCAGAAGTGGTCAGGTGCAGCCCCGACGTGGGCGCCGCGTCCTGGATGTCCGCCGGAGAGACGTAGTTGTCGCGGCCGGATTTGGGGGTCAGAACCCACACCACGCCGCCCTCTTTCAAGGTGGTGAGCGAATCCATCAGAGCATCGACCAGGTCACCATCGCCGTCCCGCCACCAGCAAATAACAGCGTCTACGACGTCGTGATCATCTTCATCCAACAGCTCAGAGCCCGTGACATCTTCAATGTCGTCACGCAAGTCGAAATCGACGTCGTCGTCGTAGCCGCGTTCCTGAATCAGATCCCCGTCTTTGAAACCCAATCTTTCCGCCACATTTACCGATGTGGCGGCGTCGGCCTCGCTCACGTTTCCTCCTTTTGAAGTGACTTCCATTACTAACAGCCAACACCCTTTGGGCGTGTGCTTCAAGCCATTGTCCCTGCGATGACGCATATTCCGCACTACCTAGGGTGTTTCGAAGCTGTGACAATCGCGTGGCGTCCGTCACGGAGAGCGCCAAGGTGTGACATACAACGCCCCTGAAGCCCCACGGCTACGCATCCCACCGCTGTCAAAGCTAGAGTGGCCATGAGCGCTTTGGCTGCAGGGCGATCGCCCCGAGGAATTCTACTGGGCAGCCATGCGCTCACAAGACCTGCCCGGCGCATCCGACCGGGCTGTTGAAACCGAGATGTCGCACACGACGCGTTCATGACGGGCAGTTACCCTGCCAGACCTGAGGCGCCGATGCATGCGCCTAAAGGAAGGTTGGACGTGGCTGCAGGAGAAGAGACCTCACACATCCTCAGCGGGTTGACTGCCCAGCTGCCTGATCGTGATCCGGAAGAGACCGCGGAGTGGATTGAGTCCCTTGATGCGTTGATCGCGGAGCAGGGCACGGAGCGTGCCCAGTACATTATGCGTTCGTTGTTGCAGCGTGCTGGTGCCCGGTCGGTGGGTGTGCCGATGGTGACGACCACTGATTATGTGAACACGATCCCGGTGGACCAGGAAGCGGAGTTCCCCGGGAACGAGGAGTTCGAGCGCCGGTACCGTGCCTACATGCGCTGGAACGCCGCGGTCATGGTCCACCGCGCGCAGCGGTCCGATATCGGGGTGGGTGGGCATATTTCCACCTACGCGGGCGCGGCGACCTTGTACGAGGTCGGGTTCAACCATTTCTTCCGCGGCAAGGACCACCCCTCGGGCGGGGACCAGGTGTTCTTCCAGGGACACGCGTCCCCGGGCATGTACGCCAGGGCGTTCATGGAAGGCCGCCTCTCGGAAGAGGACCTGGACGGGTTCCGCCAGGAAAAGTCCAAGGAAGGCCACGCCCTCTCCTCCTACCCCCACCCCAGGTTGATGCCGGACTTCTGGGAGTTCCCGACCGTGTCCATGGGCATCGGGCCGATGAACGCGATCTACCAGGCCCAGTCCAACCGGTACCTGCAGGGCCGGGGCATCAAGGACACCTCCGACCAGCAGGTCTGGGCGTTTTTGGGCGACGGGGAAATGGACGAGCCCGAGTCCCGCGGGTTGCTGCAGCTGGCAGCGAACGAGAACCTGGACAACCTGAACTTCGTGATCAACTGCAACCTCCAGCGCCTGGACGGGCCCGTGCGGGGCAACGGGAAGATCATGCAGGAACTCGAAGCGTTCTTCCGCGGCGCGGGCTGGAACGTGATCAAGGTCGTCTGGGGCCGGGAATGGGACTCCCTGCTGGAAAAGGACACCGACGGGGCGTTGGTGAAAATCATGAACGAAACCCCCGATGGTGACTACCAGACCTACAAGGCCGAGTCCGGCGGGTTCGTCCGGGACCACTTCTTCGGCAAGAACCCCCGCACCAAGGACATGGTCGCGGACCTGAGCGATGAACAGATCTGGGGCCTCAAACGCGGCGGGCACGATTACCGCAAGGTCTACGCCGCGTACAAGGCAGCGGTGGAGTTCAAGGGCAAACCCACCGTGATCCTGGCCAAAACCGTCAAGGGCTACGGCCTGGGCCCGCACTTCGAAGGCCGCAACGCGACCCACCAGATGAAAAAGCTGACCATGGAAGACCTCAAGGCCTTCCGTGACCACCTGCGCATCCCCATCACCGATGACCAGCTCGACGCGGACCTCTACCGGCCCCCGTACTACCACCCCGGCATGGACGCCCCGGAAATCAAATACCTCATGGAACGCCGGGCAGAACTTGGCGGGTTCGTCCCCGAACGCCGCCGCACCCACACCCCCGTCACCCTGCCCGAGGCCAAGTCCTACGAAGTCGCCAAACGCGGCTCGGGCAAACAACAAGCCGCGACCACCATGGCCTTCGTCCGGCTCCTGAAAGACCTCATGCGGGACAAGAACTTCGGTGCCCGGTTCGTGCCCGTCGTCCCGGATGAATCCCGCACCTTCGGCATGGACGCGTTCTTCCCGACCGCGAAAATCTACAACCCCAAGGGCCAGAACTACCTCTCCGTGGACCGGGACCTCGTTCTGGCCTACAAGGAATCCCCCGCCGGGCAACTGATCCACCCCGGTATCAACGAAGCCGGCGCCGTCGCAGCGTTCACCGCCGCCGGAACCTCCTACGCCACCCACGGCGAACCCCTGGTCCCGATCTACGTGTTCTACTCCATGTTCGGCTTCCAACGCACCGGAGATTCCTTCTGGGCCGCCGCGGACCAAATGACCCGCGGCTTCATCATCGGCGCCACCGCAGGACGAACCACCCTCACCGGCGAAGGACTCCAACACGCCGACGGGCACTCACCCCTGCTGGCCTCCACCAACCCCGCCGTGAAAACCTACGACCCCGCCTACGGCTACGAAATCGGCCACATCATCCGCCACGGCCTCGAACAAATGTACGGACCCGACGCTGACGCGCAAGGCATACAAACCGCGTCAGATAAAAACGTGATGTACTACCTCACCGTCTACAACGAACCCATCACCCAACCCGCCGAACCGGAAAACCTGGACATCAACGGGCTCCTCAAAGGCATCTACCGCCTCGCCCCCGCCCCGGAAAACACCACCGGCAACGGCAACCGGCCCACCGCGAACATCCTCGCCTCCGGCGTGTCCGTGCCCTGGGCCCTGGACGCCGCCAGGATCCTCAACGAAGACTGGGGAGTCGCCGCCGACGTCTGGTCCGTGACGTCCTGGAACGAACTCCGACGCGACGGACTCGCCGCCGAAGAACACGCCTTCCTCAACCCCGGCCAACCCGCCCGCACCCCGTTCATCACCGAACAACTCGCCGGCACCACCGGACCCGTCATCGCCGTGTCCGACTACATGAAAGCCGTCCCCGACCAAATCCGCCAATTCATCCCCAACGACTTCGCCTCCCTCGGAGCAGACGGCTTCGGCTTCTCCGACACCCGCCAAGCCGCACGCCGCTACTTCAAAAACGACACCCACTCCATCGTCGCCAAAACCCTCCAACTGCTCGCCGCCAAGGGAGAAGTGGAAGAAGGTGCGCTGGAAAAGGCCATCGATAAGTACCGGCTCTTGGATGTAAACGCCGGCACCACCGGCGGAGCAGGCGGAGACGCCTAACAAGCCGGGTACCCGTAAACCAGGGCAACAGTCCAGGTTGTAGCAACTCAAGCAGTAACCGCGACGGCGGCTTCCAGCGGAAGGTGGGAGCCGCCGTCGGGCGTTTAATAAAGGCCTTTCAGCGCTCAACATGACGTGACGAGCGGCAACATAAGTTGTAGCCTTCGCACAAATGGAGCTTGCCTGAGATGCACCGTATGCTCGTTCCATGGCAGAGCCCAGCAAAATCACTACAAAGCGCAAAGCAGCAACCCAGGCATTGTCGCCGGAAAAGGCGGAGACCCTGCGGCAGCTCCGTGCAAATGTAGGGCAATTGTCCACCAGCACCATGCGTCAGCTTGAAAAATCGCTGCCTTGGTATGGTCGGCTGAGCTCTGATGAACGCTCCGCCTTGGGGCTCGTGGCCCAAAATGGCATTGCCGCTTTCGTGACCTGGTATGAGCGACCCAGTTCGCCGTCGTGGATCCTGACCGACGTCTTTGGTAATGCGCCTACTGAGCTGACCCGCTCCATCAGCCTGCAGAAAGCCTTGCAGTTGATCCGGATTGTGGTGGAGGTGGTAGAGGACCAGGTTCCTGTGATCGCCCCTGAATCGGACCAGCCTTCGCTGCGCGAGGCGGTGCTTCGCTACTCCCGGGAAGTGGCGTTCGCGGCCGCGGATGTCTATGCCCGCGCAGCGGAATCACGGGGATCCTGGGATACCCGGCTTGAGGCGCTGATCGTGGACGCAATCCTGCGGGGTGAGAACACAGACGCGTTGCGATCAAGGATCGCCGCCTTGGGCTGGAAGGCGCAGGAGCGCTTCACCGTCATGGTGGGCAACTCGCCATCGGAGCCCAGCGCCAGCTACGTCAGCGATTTACGCCGGACTGCCGGCCGTTTCGCAGAAGACGCGCTGGTTGGAATCCAGGGTGACCGCCTCATCCTCATCCTCGGCGGGGTCCAAGACCGCGACACTGCGTACGTAAAACTCAGTGAACTGTTTGCGCCGGGCGCCGTTGTCTACGGGCCGGAGGCTGGCTCGTTGCTGGAGGCCAGTACTTCGGCCCAGGCCGCCTTCGCTGGCCTTACCGCCGCGCGCGCCTGGCCCTCGGCGCCTCGACCTGTTGCAGCGGACGATCTCCTCCCGGAACGCGTTGTTTCCGGGGATGATGCGGCCCGGCGGTCACTCATCAAGAATATTTACCGCCCGCTGCTGGCAGCCTCAAATGGCTTGGTGGAGACCTTGGGAACGTACCTCGAGTTGGGACATTCATTGGAGGCCACAGCGCGTGAATTGTTCGTCCATGCCAACACGGTGCGCTACCGTTTGAAGCGTGTCTGCGATGTGACAGGCTGGGATCCGCTCCTCCCAAGGGAAGCTTTCGTACTTCAAACTGCCCTGGTGGTGGGCCGGCTTTCGGCCCAGCCCAAAGCCGCCCCCGAGCGTCACGCATCGCGTTCACAGAACTGAACCGTTGTAGACTTCCTACAAACTGACCCAGTGAGCTTGGTGTACGAAAACACCAGTGGATCACGTGGCAATTTGGAAAGCTGGATACGTGCTTGCAATCGTCTGCCCTGGACAGGGCTCCCAGACCCCTGGATTTTTGGCCCCTTGGCTGGAACTCCCCTCCGTCGAAGGCCAATTGGCTACCCTGAGCGAGATCGCAGGCATCGACCTCAAGGCCCACGGAACCACCTCTGATGAAGAAACCATCAAAGACACCGCAGTGGCCCAACCCCTGATCGTCGCCGCGGGCTTGGTGGCGGCCAAGTCTTTGTTCGACGTAGAACTCAACACGCTTCCGGTTGTCCTTGCAGGGCACTCCGTCGGTGAAATCACAGCTTCAGCCCTTGCCGGCGTCCTCACTGAGCAGGAAGCCATGACTTTCGTCCGCGAGCGGGCCAATAGTATGGCTGCCGCAGCTGCGGTAACCCCGACAGGCATGAGTGCCGTCGTAGGTGGCGACCCCGCGGAGGTCCTTGCAGCCATCGAGGCATCGGGCGCCACTCCCGCCAATGTGAATGGAGCCGGCCAGACGGTGGCCGCAGGAACGTTCGAGCAGCTTAAGGCTTTGGCGGACAACCCACCGGCCAAGGCTCGCGTCATTCCCCTGAAGGTCGCCGGCGCCTTCCACACGGCACACATGGCTCCCGCCGTGAGCGCATTGGAAGCCCTCAAGCCTTCCTTGTCGCCGCAGGACCCGACTGTCCCCCTGCTGTCCAACTATGACGGCCAGGAAGTTACGGCAGGTTCTGCCGCCGTCGACAGCATGATCGCGCAGGTCTCCAGGCCCGTCCGGTGGGACCAGTGCATGGAGAACCTCTCGACCCGCGGAGTTACCGGCCTGATCGAACTGGCTCCCGCCGGCACGCTGGCTGGTTTGGCCAAGCGTGGAATGCCAGGGGTCAAGACAGTTGCTGTCAAAACCCCGGATGATTTGTCCGCGGCCCTGGCACTTTTCGCCGAATTGGAGGGACAGGCGTGAGCACCCCCGTACTCAACAAAGCTAGGGTCAACGAGAATGCCCGCATCCTGGGCATCGGCGCTTATCGTCCCGATGTCATCGTCACCAACGACGACGTCTGCCAGTGGATTGACTCCTCCGATGAATGGATCCGGCAGCGTACCGGCATCATCACCCGCCACCGGGCAGCCGCTGACGTCAGCGTTATCGACATGGCCGAAGGTGCCGCCCGTGAAGCCATCCAGCAGGCCGGGATCGAACCATCCCAGCTGGGTGCGGTCATCGTGTCCACCGTGACCCACCCTTATGCGACGCCATCGGCCGCCGCTGCCCTTACGGAGCGTTTGGGCGCGACGCCGGCCCCTGCCTTCGACATCTCCGCCGCCTGCGCGGGGTACTGCTACGGCGTGGCCCAGGCAGATGCGCTGGTCCGCTCAGGTGCTGCCGAATACGTCCTGGTGGTTGGCGCCGAGAAGCTCTCGGATGTCATTGACAACCACGAACGAACCATCTCTTTCCTGCTCGGCGACGGCGCCGGCGCAGTAGTGGTGGGCCCCTCTGACACTCCCGGCATCGGACCTTCGGTATGGGGCTCGGATGGCAGCAAGTGGGACGCGATCGGAATGACCCACTCCTTGGAGGACGTCAAGAAACTGGGTGAATCCGCCCGTCACTCGGACGAAACGGATGACCTTGCAATCATCTCTGCAACGCAGGATGTTTGGCCTACGCTGCGTCAGGACGGCCAGACCGTTTTCCGTTGGGCCGTGTGGGAAATGGCCAAGGTAGCCCAGCAAGCGCTGGACGCTGCCGGAATCGAAGCCAGCGACCTCGCCGCTTTTGTTCCCCACCAAGCGAACATGCGCATCATCGATGAGATGGTGAAGAAGCTGAAGCTTCCCGAAACAGTCCTCATTGGCCGCGACATCGCCCAAGCCGGCAATACGTCAGCTGCTTCCATCCCCCTGGCCACGCACCGCCTACTTCAGGAGAACCCTGAACTCAGCGGTGGGCTGGCATTGCAGATCGGCTTCGGCGCCGGATTGGTATTTGGCGCCCAGGTTGTCGTTCTGCCATAGACCTGGACAGTCCCCGCGGCCTCCAGCCAACTGAATATGACTTAACAAACCCAAACCGTAACCGCGGTTTGCCCCCTTTCCGGCATAGCCGGCACAACAAGAAAAGGAGCCAACAATGGCTAGCAACGAAGAAATCCTGGCCGGCCTGGCTGAAATCGTCAACGAAGAAACGGGCCTGGCTACCGAAGCCGTCGAGCTGGACAAGTCCTTCACCGAGGACCTGGACATCGACTCCATCTCCATGATGACCATCGTCGTTAACGCCGAAGAGAAGTTCGGCGTACGCATCCCGGACGAAGAGGTCAAGAACCTCAAGACGGTCGGGGACGCCGTCAGCTTCATCGCAAACGCCCAGGCCTAAGCCTGAAACCTGCTGTGCCGGGCCAGGGTGCTTGACCCTGTGCCCGGCACAGCCGCAGTAACGCCCAAAGTTTTTCCTGCCGCCCCTGCAAAAACTGCAGATGGGACGGCTGATCCGACAGAGAGTGATCGCATGGCACGCAAAGTAGTCATAACCGGTCTGGGGGCCACCACTCCCATCGGCGGCGACGTCCCCACAATGTGGCAGAACGCGCTGAAAGGGGTCTCAGGTGCCCGCACGCTCGAAGACGAGTGGGTGGCCAAGTACGACCTCCCCGTCCACTTTGCTGCCCGGTGCTCGACGCCGGCCCTGGAAGTCCTCAGCCGGGTGGAAGCCAAGCGTATGGACCCGTCCACGCAGTTTGGTGTCATCGCTGCCCGTGAGGCCTGGGCTGACGCCGGCATCGAGGACATCGACCACGACCGTCTGGCGGTGGCGTTTGCCACGGGTATCGGCGGCGTATGGACGCTCCTTGATGCATGGGACACGCTCAGGGACAAGGGTCCCCGGAGGGTACTGCCCATGACCGTTCCCATGCTTATGCCCAATGGCGTAGCCGCTGCCGTCAGCCTTGACCTCGGCGCCCGGGCCGGAGCCCACACCCCAGTTTCAGCTTGCGCATCCGGTACTGAGGCCCTGCATCTTGGCTTGGACCTGATCCGCTCGGGCAAGGCCGATGTGGTCATGTGCGGTGGAGCGGAAGCTGCGATTCACCCAATGCCCTTGGCGGCTTTCTCGTCCATGCAGGCACTCTCCCGCCGCAATGACGATCCCGAGCGCGCTTCCCGCCCGTACGACATAGACCGTGACGGCTTTGTCATGGGTGAGGGTGCGGGCGCCCTGGTACTTGAAGCCGAAGAGCACGCGATCGCCCGCGGCGCCCGCATCTATGCTGAGCTTGCCGGAACCTCGGTCACGGCTGACGCTTACCACATCACAGCTCCTGACCCCGAAGGTCTCGGCGCCACCCGTGCACTCAAGGCCGCAATGTTCGACGGCAGGATCCAGGCTGAGGACGTAGTCCACGTCAACGCCCACGCCACCTCCACTCCCGTAGGTGACAGGCCGGAGTACACGGCCCTGCGTGCCGCGCTGGGGGCTCACGTGGACAGCGTTGCCGTCTCTGCCACCAAGTCCCAGATGGGGCACCTGCTGGGCGCCTCCGGGGCCGTAGAGGCTGTCCTCACCGTCCTGGCCGTCTATGAGCGCAAGGCACCCGTCACCATCAACCTCGAGAACCAGGATCCCGAGATCCCCCTCGACGTCGTAACCTCCGCCCGTGACCTGCCTTCGGGCGACATCGTCGCACTGAGCAACTCCTTCGGCTTTGGCGGACACAATGCCGTCATCGCCGTCCGCAACGTCTAAGACCTGCGTTCGCCGGATGCCGCGAGGTAAATACCCTAGGTAAGTAGAAGAGAAGGGCCCACCAGCAGGTGGGCCCTTCTCTGTTGCTATGGGAATGTTTTGGTGGTCAGGAGTTGCTGCTACCCGACTTGGTGCAGCCACCGGACCGGGGCGCCCTCAGCGGCGTGGCGGAACGGCTCCAGTTCCTCGTCCCAGGCTTCGCCAAGGGCCAACGACAACTCATGGTAAACGGCAGACGGGTCTCCAGCTCCTGACTCATAGGCATAGCGGATGCGGTCCTCGCTGACCATGATGTTGCCATGCACATCCGTGACGGCATGGAAGATCCCTAATTCCGGAGTGTGCGACCAGCGTGCGCCATCCACGCCTTGGCTCGGTTCTTCAGTCACCTCGTACCGCAGATGTGCCCAGCCCCGAAGAGCAGACGCCAACTGGGCGCCGGTGCCGGGCGTACCTGTCCAGGACAGTTCGGCACGGAACATTCCGGGCGCAGCTGGCTGAGGGGTCCACTCAAGATCGGTCCGCTTGTCCACGACCGATCCGATGGCCCACTCAACGTGCGGGCACAACGCCGTAGGGGCCGAGTGCACGAAAAGGACACCGCGGGTTGTTGCAACAGACATTCCATCCTCCATAGCTGTAGGTACGTCTTCCCCAACGACCTCTGCGGCGGATGTCTTGCTGTTGCTGCCCGGTCCTGTCGTTCTTACGGACCCTGCAGCTATTCAATTTAGCTCTTTGATTGTGACACGAAACGAACCCTCAACCCTAAATTGAAGGTTCGGCCGTGGTGCTTTCATTTTGCCGTACCCTTCCCTTTTCCGCCAGTGCAACTCCTGGGGCGTCATTTTCAGGCCCGGGGGTGGGCCTGCTGGTAGCTCTTCCGAAGCCTGTCCACGGAAACGTGCGTGTATATCTGGGTAGTGGCGAGGCTACTGTGGCCAAGAATTTCCTGCACGGCCCGAAGATCAGCCCCACCATCCAGCAGGTGGGTTGCGGCGCTATGCCTCAGGGCGTGAGGCCCCGTTGCGGCCGTATCGCCAAGTGCCTGCAGCAGGACGGCTACAACCGCACGGACCTGACGTGGGTCAACGCGGTTTCCTCTTACGCCCAGGAACAGAGCCGGGCCGCTCGTGGCAGTTACCAGTGCCGGACGTCCCCGGCGAAGCCAATCGTCGATGGCAAGGGCAGCCGGAACTCCGAAAGGAACGGTACGCTCCTTGTTTCCCTTGCCAATGACGCGGAGGGTCCTTCTATCCTGATCCATGTCATCGATGTCCAGCCCGGCAAGCTCCCCAACCCGCACGCCGGTTGCGTACAACAACTCCACCATTGCACGATCGCGGAGGGCCAGAGGACCTCCATCCGCCGCGGCAGCGTCAAGGCTATCCACGACCCTGAGAATTTGCTGCTGCTGGAGGACTCCAGGCAACGATTTCACGCGTTTAGGAGCTTGCAGGCGAATGGCTGGATCCGTGGCGATGAGTTCCTCCCGCAGAGCCCACTTGGTGAACGCCCGGGCCGTGGCGGCCCGGCGGGCAAGAGTCGACCGGGCCATCCCGGCTTCACTTTGCGCACCCAGCCATCGGCGGAGAGAACCCAACTCAAGTTGATCGAGATCGCGTATTCCCTCCTGGACCGCGAATCCGAGAAGGCTGTGCACATCTGCCAGATATGCGCGGACAGTATGTGCCGACCTCGCGCGTTCACCGTGGAGGTAGCGCTCGAAACCCTCCACTGCACTCTTTAGCGGTGCTGGCAATGATTCTGCGTCCACCCTTCCAACTTTGCCAGCAACATGGACCGTCGCTGCGTATCAACATGCTTCGCGACTTGTCCGCCCTACGCATTCTTGGTGCGCTTCCAGGCCCCCCGTTCAGAGGATGCGAGCCCCAGCAGTCCCAATCGGCCCAAGCCCGCACGCACAGAGTCCGGGCTGAGGCCGGCAACCACTGTGAGTTTCTCCACGGAACTTGCTGATCGAAGAGGTAAGGCATCCAAGAGAATCAGGTCTTCCAAAGACAAACCGTCATGGGGTGCGGCCGCCGAATCCTTGTCAGAGACAGTCACCTCGCCGTTCCGCCCGGCCAATTCAGCAATTTCTCCGACGTCCGTCACACAGATCGCCCCGCCATCCCGGAGCAGCCTATGGCAACCAGCCGAATTCGCGCTGTGAATGGACCCGGGAACAGTTGCCACCACCCGCCCAATGCTCTCGGCGTGATGGGCTGTGTTCAGTGCGCCTGAACGCCATCGAGCTTCCACCACCACCGTGACAGCCGCCAGCGCAGCGATGAGGCGGTTTCGCTGCAGGAATCGGTACCTTGTAGGAGCAGATCCGGGTGGAACCTCGGAAATCACCGCTCCTTGGTTGGCCACAGCACGAAGAAGGTCCTCGTTCCCGGAGGGATAGAAGCGGTCCACTCCCCCAGCCATGACCGCAATGGTCGGTACGTTTGCGACCCCACCACGGAGGGCCCCACGGTGGGCGTGGGCGTCAATGCCGTAGGCTCCGCCGGACACTACGCAATACCCACGTTGAGCCAAGCCGTAGGCAAGGTCCCCGGTCACAGATGCTCCGTAGCTCGTGCTGTCCCTGGACCCCACCAGCGCGATGGTCTGCCGCATTGAGGGAAGGGGCTGCTCGTGTCCGCGCCACCACAGGCACAAAGGCTCCTGAAGGCCGAGGTCCGACAATTGCTCAGGCCATAGCTCATCGCCGGGAACGATCAGGCGGCCACCGAGCCTCTTCATCGTCTCCAGGTCACGGTCCGGCGCGAGGTCCGGAACACGTGGAGCCCACCGTCGCTTACTTGCCGTGAGCCCCGGCCAGGAAGCCTGGCCTCCGCTTTCGGAGAGCAAGGTGGAAATTTCCTGCTCGAGGCGTGGCCCGGCAGCGAGTTCGCCGGTCGCGATACCCAGCGCGTCAATAGCTCCAACAGCATGAACCAACGCGAGCCCTACGGAATCCTGTGGTTCCATCAGACGCGCCAATGCTGCCCGTGCCAGCCTCTCCTTTTCCTGTTTTCCCAACACTGCTGCCTTTGCGCCTTCCGTTGCCACTTCGTCCTTCGTCACGTTGTCCTTCATGCTGTCGTCGTTGCTTGCCGGAGGCCGAGCGCTTGTCCGATGTGGTCTGCAGTGGGAATGTTGCTATGGTCCAGGTCTGCCAGTGTCCACGCCAAGCGAAGTACGCGGTCGTAGCCTCGGGCCGTGAGAATGCCACGCTCCAAGGCCGTGTCCAGGATGCGCGTGGTGCCCGGTGCCAGCCTCAGTTCCCCGCGCAGGGTGCGTCCTGGCACTTGGGAATTGGTCTCAATGCCGAATGCGCCCAGGCGCTCAGCCTGCCGCTGCCTCGCAGCCAGTACCCGTCCTGCGACGGCGTCGGTTCCCTCTTCCATACCTGCCTGTCCAAAATCGGCAAGAGACACGCGTTCCACCTGGAGTTGTATGTCGACGCGATCCAGGAGAGGACCCGATATTCGGCCGAAGTACCGCCTGCGCATTATTGCGGTGCAAGTACAGTCCATTCCCTTGCCCGACGCTTTGCCGCATGGGCAAGGATTGGATGCCAGGACCAGTTGAAAGCGAGCGGGGTAAGCTGCTGTTCCCGCAGAACGGTGAATGACCAGTTCACCGCTCTCCAAGGGCTGTCGGAGGGCATCCAGGACACGTCGTTCAAACTCGGGAGCCTCGTCAAGGAAGAGGACCCCACGGTGTGCCCGCGAGGCAGCACCCGGGCGGGGAAGTCCCGAACCTCCGCCGATGATGGCAGCTGCAGTAGCACTGTGGTGGGGATTCTCGAAGGGGGGCCGCCGGAGCAATGTGCCGGTTGATGAGCGGACCGCAGCCAGGGAGTGAATGGCAGTAACTTCCATTGCTGCCTTGTCCGCCAGGTCCGGCAGAAGTCCCGGCAGACGCTCTGCGAGCATCGTCTTGCCCGCACCTGGGGGAGTGCACACTTAAGTATGCATGCGCGGTGACCTGCGATTATGTCCGAAAACGGACATCCCGGCGTGGGAGTTTTGGAGGCTCAGCTCTCGTCGAACGGCAGGCGGACGACCTCATCGCCCGGGTCTTCCGGACTTGCTGGCGGAGCCGCGCTCGGGTGGTCCTGGTACAGCGCGTCGGAGGCGCTCTGGTCGTAGGTGTCGGAGAGGCCTGCGCCCTTGGTCCCGAGGACCTGCTCCCAGTTGAATCCCATACACACGACTATATCGGCCGGTATCGAACTCGCGATGGATCGCCTCGACGCTCAGCCCGCTCAGGTGGTATTGAGCTTGCCGGCGACCCAAAGACTATTGCGCAGGATTTGTCGCCTTCGTGCTTAGTTGACCGATAGCGTGTGACGGAGGACGTCGTAGTCGAAAGGTGCATGCAGTGGATACTCATCCTCGAAGCCCGCGAGATCTTTTCGAGGGTCGTCGCCATTTTGAGATTCCCGCGTTTCAGCGTCCCTATGTCTGGGATGAGGAGAGCCAGTGGGCCCCTCTGTGGGACGACGTGGTCCGGGTCACCGAGAGCTATCTTCTTGAGGAGGGTAAACCCCCAATTCCGAATCACTTCCTCGGTGCGGTTGTTTACGAGTCGAAGACACCATCTGCCGGCGATGTGACACGACACGAGGTCATCGACGGCCAACAACGCATGACGACACTTCAGCTCTTGCTTGATGCTGCACATGAAATCGTCGCTGGGCGCGGACACCAGACGGAAGCGGATCAGCTCGAAGAGCTCATTCTGAACAAGGCGTTGACCTTCAAAGGCCGCATCGAGCGCTTCAAACTCTGGCCATCCCAGGCGGACCGAAGCGCCTTTGCCCATGCCATGGATCCAGAGGAACCGCGGGTCGAGGAGCATCGAGTCATCGAGGCCCACGACTTTTTCCGGCGCGAAATAGAACAGTGGCTGATAGGAACGCCGGATGAGGAAGGGATCGTCCCACCCGGAACTGAAGAGCTCCGCGCCAAGGAATTATGCTCGACGCTTGAACATCGACTGGTCGTCGTCGCCATCGACTTGTCAGGACATGAAGACTCACAGCTGATCTTCGAAACGCTGAACGACCGGGGGCACACCTCTGCTGAAAGCGGACCTCATCAAGAACTGGGTCTTCCGCAAGGGCGAACAGATTGGTGCTGACGTGGACAAGTGGTCCAGGACGCACTGGGCCGACTTCGATACCGTATGGTGGCGGGCTGAAATCTCCCAAGGCCGTCAGATTCGGTCTCGCGTGGACATCTTTCTGCAGTACTGGCTCACGATGCGCTTACAGGAAGAAGTCAAAGCGGAGTTGGTGTTCAGAGTTTTCGCGGACTACGCAGGGTCGCGACTGTCCACTCCCGCCAAGGCGGAAGCCTTGCTGACGGAACTGCGGAAGGATGCCGACACCTACCGGGGCCTCAGCGAACTCGACGTAGCGACGCCCGAAGGACGGTTCCGCTCCCGGGTTATCGAAACGATGGAGCTGGCGGCCACCACCCCCCTCTTCCTCTGGCTCCTCTCCGAGAACCACTCGGTTCCCCGCGACCAGGTGCGGATAGCACTGGATGCCATCGAAAGTTGGGTTATCCGCCGCACACTCCTGCGGAAGACCTCCAAGGATGTAAACCGCTTCATGGTCGCCACCTTGAAGTCGCTCGGGAGCGTTGATGCTCGCGAAGCCGGAAACGCCATAAGGAAGTTTCTTTCGGAGCAGACCGCGGAGACCCGTTACTGGCCTTCCGATCAAGAGATGCTCACGACACTCCCTGATGTGAAGCTCTACGGGAACATCCGCCAGTGGCGGCTCCAGGTAGTCCTCCGTGCTGTAGAGCAACAACTTCGCAACCAAAGCACGAAGTACGAAGCAGTCGAGCTTCCATGGGGATTGGAAATCGAGCACGTCATGCCGCAAGGTTGGCGAACCCACTGGGATCCGCCGCCAAGACTCACTCCCGAAGAGGCAGCTGTCCGTGACCGGGTCGTAAACACGATCGGTAATCTTACGCTCGTGACCAAGTCACTCAATGGTTCGCTATCCAACCGTCCGTGGACAGACAGCGACGCCACGGGACTCGTCGACGGTGGTGAGTCCGGCAAGGGTAAGCGGACGCTGCTCGACGCCTTCAGCCTCCTGGTGCTCAACAAAGAAATCATCCAGAGCCACATCGATCTCTGGACTGAAGCCGACATTAAGGAGCGCTCTGTAGTCCTGACCAAGGCAATCACTCAGGTCTGGCCCGGTCCCTCAATGGAGATTCAGGAAGCTGCCTTCGAAGCGGCAAGAGCTTAGTGCTCCGGCAGCTTGCTCTCGGTGTTGGTCGCCAGGTCGATGAGTGTGCCGTCTGTATCGGTGATTGTGGCGATGCCCTGTTTGAGACCAGCCTTTGAACACTTCATGCAGCCGCTGAGGAGAAACCAGGCGCGGGCCACGAACCGGGAATTCTGACCGCATAGCGTCGTGGTGGGTGCAGACTTCAAAGCCAGGTGAGTGGAAGTACCACCTACTGTTATGACCACCATGACATCCTGCGTGCGTTTCCAATCCGGGCCATACGCCTCATTTGCGAGGATGTTCGGCAGACTGTTCCGGATCATGATTGGCTCGGGTTCAGACATGGGATCATCCTATGCGGGCGGACCGTCTCTTACGGAGAGGACCGCCGGAGGCCTGACTCAGTCGTATCCGCTAAATATGCAAAGTCAGGCCTGCAGGGGTTCGTCGCAGGCTTTGCAGGCGTGACGGCCGCCAACACCGGTCTCCTCGACGACCAGTAGCCGTTTGGGGTTGTCGTCCCAGACGTTGCCCACTGAGTTGCACCAGGCCGGGTGATAGACCTTGCCGGAGCTCACCACGTAAACCTGGCCAGGGCCCACTTTGGGTGAGCCATCGCTGCGCCGGGAGGCTGGTTCGATCGCGTGCAGCTCGCCCAGTTCCTTGGACTCTTGCTTGGCTTTTACTGCCGCCTGCCAGGCGCGGCGTGGACGTGGTGTCATCGGTCGATCAGTTTCTGTTGAGGCCGAATTGTCGTGTCATCAGTGCGTCTTTGTAGTGAGACTCTGCTGAATCCACCTCTGTGGAGGGTGTGCTGGGTCCGAACACGCGAAGAAGGCTGAAGACAAAATGCCGGGCGTGGTCTGTCTTTGTCGTTTCGCCGGCTGCGCTGTCGTAGACAAGCTCGCGCAGCGCGACGTTCCCGCCGTGACCGTCGCGCGCGTAGCTCGTCCACCGTCCGAGAATGCGCTCAGCACCATCCGCCTTTCCAACGTATTGCTTGCCGTTGGTGGAGTCGGTGATGAGGTAGATGCCCTGTACTTCCTTCAAGGCAGCCCGCCAATCGGCATAGCGTGGGTTCTCCACCATGTCGCGGAGCTCGTGGTAATTGAGCAGTACGCCGTCGAACCCAGGGAAGGGAACCTTGTCCCGGTCGGCTATCTCCAATACCGGCAGGTTCGCGGCGCTGGAGGCGCGCCGGTGCCAGTTCCGCGGGCTGTCCCATTCGATCACGAGCCGGTCATTGAGGGGCGCAAGGAAACCCGACATGCGCAGGTCGAAGAAACGGTTCACCTCAGTGCGCTCTGCGGCCAGCTCTCCGTGGTTCTCCAAGGTGCCCCACAGCCGCGAGCGGCGCTTACCGTCGGCGATCAGGATCACCCAGTATTGGGAAGGGTCGGCGGGGAATTGCCTGGGTGAGAGACCCTGCTCCCTTGTGTAGGCAATGACCCGTTCCTCGGTCAGATCTTCGGGGCCACGCAGCGCGGTGGGGTCGCCGGGCCTGAAGGCATGGCGGATCAGCAAAACATCGTCCAGCCGGACCGCCGGGTCACGGTCCGCGCCCATGCCGGTCAGCACATGGCCGAGAGTGAGGGAAGCACGCGAAGCCGGCACCAGCGAAACTGTTGTCTCCGCAGCTAAGTCGAGAGCAAAATCAGACACTGCAACACCTTACGTCACGAGCCGGGCGCGGCAGCTATAGTGGCCCGTCGCTTGGTCGTGTCCGGATGGGACACGTATGCGGCGGCGACTGCGTGCCCGAGCCGAGCAGAGCTGACAGGATTGGCATCCACATATTTTAGGTGTCCGGACCACGGCGTGCACAGCTTCATCTCTATGCCACGACGACCGGCAACTCGTCCCAGTGGTGCCGGCAGCGCTTCGGAGGCTGCCGCGCTTTGCTCAAGACCTTGTGCGGTTCACTCGCTGTCGTGAATTGCGGCTGGCCAAATCGGGCGTCAGTCTTGAAGCATGACGACCACGAAGAGCCCGGGTGACGGCGAAGAAGATAAAATCCTGGCGGACTTCAGAACACTGATCGAAAAGTTACCGCCGCTGCCGCCGACTCCGCTTGGTGAATGGAACCGAGATGACGAGGCAGCGGTCCGTGCCGTCGGCATCGCGTGGGGGTGGCTTATGCGAACCCTACGCACTGCCGAGGCCATCAGGCTCTTAGAACAGCGCGGACTCGGCGTCGAGTGCGCCCCGCTCCGACGCTCCGTCGTTGAACACGTCATCAGGCTCCACTGGGCCACCACCGTCGACACCCGCAGATTCGTCGAAGCAGCATTGAACAAGCGCAAACATAGCTTGGGCAACGTCACACTTGCGGCAGAGGCCGGCACCCCTCTACCCGATCGCGCGCTGGATATCATCGAATTACTCAAATCCGAAGCGGATCCCGGATCGGACAGCGTCTCCTTTAAAGACCTCAAGTCCTTGATGAACGACATCCCCGATTACCACATTCTTTTCCAAATCTGGCTTACGGACACCCAAGAATCCCACGCAACGCTGACCAGTTCAGAAGCCTATGTCGAGTTCGACCCTGATGAGCCCGGAATGCATCTTCACATGGAACCAACCCCGCACAATCACTTCCGTGCGATGCTGCCGAGCATGGTGCTGCTAGGCACTGAGGCCTTCGTGTATCTGGCCGGCATAGCAGACCAGTTGACGGAACCGCTTGCTGACATCAGGGATCGCGTGACGCAATTGGGAACCGCGCAAAACTCAGCCACCGGGCCTGGGTAAGTCTGCCGGACACATTAGTAACGAGCTGCGCTCACGCGTCGTCCCGGATGTAAGTTATGCCAAAAGCCTTGACTTGACGGTATTCCTGAAGCTTGGTGGCCAGCTCGAAGGCGTCGCCCGTGATGTACTGAAAGATGTCCAACCCGCGGCCGAGCAGGATCCTCCATCCGGTGTCGGTGAGGATGGACCGATCATGGATGGCTCCGTCGAAGATGATGTCGACGTTGATGCCGGCGACAGAGGCTCCCTGCTTGACCTTCAGCAATAGTTCGTACTGCTTGCGGAGTTTGTCCTGTCCCTCGGTGTTCTCAGAAGTAACGAGCCGGACACTCACTTCGTCGGCCGCGTCCTTGGTGGCCGCGATGCACTCGATGAGTTCCATGAGATTACGTGCCTGGTGGAACTGCCGGATGTAAGGGTCAGTTATGGTGATCTGCGTGGCTCCACGCAGGTACGGGACCAAGAGAGTCTCGAAGGAGACTCCACGCTGGTTCTCCTGGAACTCCTGGTGGCCCTCAAACAGCGGTTTTACGGTGATAGGCGAGGGCGCAATTGGTTGACCGTCTTCCGCAGAAGTCGCGGCGTGTCCAGTTGGATCGCCCGTCGCCTCCTCCGCGTCAGTGCTTACGCGGCGCTCACGGTAGTAGTACGCCGGGTACTCATCCTCTTCAAGCGTGGAGACTGAATGCCATGTACCGGCCTTGTCGAGGTAGCCGAACTTTACGTTTGCCATCGTTGAGTCGATGCGGAGGATCTGGTCTTTGACGCGCTTGCGGCCCTCGATGGCGAACTGCAGGATCTCTTCGATTTCTTCGGCCGAGGCTTCCCCGTGCGGGTAAAGGATTTTCATCAGCCCGGAGAAGGTCTTGTGGATTCCGTCGCGATCTCGTGTCGAGATGTCCGATGACAGTGTGAAGTGCTGCTGGTAGCGGTCGGAGTAGTCCGCCGAACGCATCGACTTGAGCACCTCGGCGATGTAGTCGACGACGAACCCGTACCCGTTGGAGAACATCTCACCTCGGATGGTGTCGACTTCCCAGCCTGGGATGTAGTGGTGCAGGCGGTCGAGGTACGCCGAGTCGTGGTAGCTTTCGGGAAGCTCGTCGAACAGGTCGGAGTGTTTGAGCATGTAGGGCACGGTGTGCGACGTGTTGCCGACGAACACCATTGACGCCTCCGCGCCGAGCGTCTCGACGCCGCGGGAAAACGACTTGTTTGCCATGAAGTTCTTCATGATGTCGACGAGCGCCTTGTCGGTGCGCTTCTTCTTACCCGCGAACTCGTCGAACGCGACGACATCCCAGTAGCCGACCAGCCCGATGCGGCCGTTGGAGTTGTTGACGAACAGCTTGGGGACCGTGACCTCGCCACCGGAGATGAGCATGCCGTGGGGTGAGAACTCCGAGAAGATGTGCGATTTACCGGTGCCTTTGGGCCCGAGTTCGACGAGGTTGTAGTTTCGCTCGACGAATGGGATGAGCCGCACAAGCTGGATGAGCTTTGCACGGCGTCCGAACAGTTCGGGATTGAACCCGATCGACTGCACGAGCAGGTCAGTCCATTCGCCGGTTGTGAACTCGCTCCGCGCCGCGAGATAGCCCTCGAAGTCGAACTTCGACAACTGGATGGGCTTGATCGACCCCAGTATCCACGGCACCATTCGGGCGTCGTCACTGTGGAAGTACTCGATGTCGCAGATACACCAAACACCACCGACAAGCAGCTTTGGGTGGGCCTTGATCGTCGCGGATTCGACGAGCACGCCCTTGATGCCGAGGTTGGCGAACTCTGCCTGGTAGACATCATCCTTTTCGTTGAGCGTGACCGTCACTTTGTCAATGATGCGGTGACGCCCACGCTCCTTGATCGTGGATTTCACGAGTTCGGACTGGTTCCGGTTTACGTAGTGTTCGGCGAGGATCTTGCGCACCGTGTCGATGCCTGCCTGGATGGTGGCTTCGTCGTCGGAGGCAGCATATTGGCCGAGTAGGTACTCCAGCACATAGGAGGGCACAATGGCGTTGCCCTTGACGGCCTTCACCAGGTCCTTGCGGACTACAACGCCCGGGAAGAGCTGGTTGATCTTACGGTCCAGGTCGCTCTGCACCGGAGTGGCGTCTGCCGGTGCGTTGGCCCCAGAGGATATCTCTGGACTGACCTCGCTCACTTCGCTCATAGCCGCACTCTCCTTAGAAGTCGAAGTCCGAGGCGAACGATCGCTTCAGCGTGTAGCTCGCCTTGGCGTAGACACGCCACTGGTTGGTGCCCGGGATGACTTCTTCAAGCCGGAACTCCACCGAGCGGTTGTTGTAGTCGTTTGCGTCCTGACTGAGCAGCATGTGCGCGTTCTGATAGCGGTCACGCTGGTCTGTCGAGTCCTGGTCAAACGTGAGCGAGACTTGGTTGGATATGAGGCTTTCGCCGACGTAGAGCCCCGCGCGCAGCACAAGGGGGTGAACCTTGTCGCTCACCGGCTCCGTCTGGAACAGCTTGATGACCAGCTGACCTGTGGTGATTTTGTCAGACTCGGGCATGATCTTGACGTTGACCGTTCGCACGTCGCTCTTGCGCTTCTTGTTGATCGCCAGCACTGGGACGACGATCTCCTGCAGGGCCGCACCGCCGTGGACGAATCGTGAGCCTGCTCCGGGAAGCCGCAGCCGATGAATCGACTTTGGTATCTGCACGTCAAGGTCTCCATCGAGGCCCAGTTGAGCTGACGTGAAGGTCTTGAACGCAGGGACTTCCTTCAACCCGTGACCGAGGACGTAACGGCGGTTGATCACCTTAATGTCGTCGCCTTGCGGCAGGGTCGACAGGTAGAAGGCGTCCTCGAGTGCCGTGTCCTGGAACAGGAAGCCGTGGTCGGCTGTGATGAGGATGTTGGTCGCGTTCGCGTTGGTCAGTCGCTTGACCAGATCGACCAGTTCGCGAAGCGTGTCCTCGGCTGCCTCGAAGACCTGGCGCTCGGTGCCTGCTTTGTCCCCGGTCGCATCGATGCGGTTGTGGTAGATGTATAGCGTTTGGTGCTGCTGGTACAGCTCCCGCAGTTCGTCCCGGGTAAGGGAAAACACGTTCTCGGCCTGGATCGCTTTCCCGTCCACGGCGTCGAGGATCTTGCTGCGGTTCGCGGTGCCGTCCGTGCGCTGGCCGTCGGCCATGACGGGATCGCCGTCCTTGGAGTGTCCGATCGTGCTATGTGGCAGTAGCGCTGCCATGCCGAGCTGGGTGTAGCTGGGCAGAACGCCGAGCATGGCTTTCAGGTCCGCGTCGTAGCGGTCTTCCTGGCGGACGCGTGAGCCTAGTTCGTCGGCGATCTCATAGCGCAGGGCGTCCGAGATGATGACGACGGCCTTGCGTCGGCCGTCCCTCGTGATGGGCGCTACGTGGTCGGTGTAGAAAGAGGTTTGCGGTCGGAGGACGGCGGAACGCCACCGGTCGATGCCATCGACCTGTTGTTGCCAGGCGTTGCCCAGGTCGTAGAGAAACTTGTTAGCGTAGAACTTCTCCACCTGGGCGCGCAGCGCCTCCAGCGGCCCGGCGAACTCTGCGGTGCGGGCCGCGTATGTGAACTGCCGGTAGAGCTGGTCGATGCGGAACCAGTTATCCCGGTATCGCTCCAGCCCTTCGTCGAATGACTGCATCGACAGGTTGAGCGTGCTGAGCGCGGTCAGGAGCTCCGAGGCGCAGCCGATCGCTGCATACAGTTTGCGGTACCCGTCGACCCAGATGCTGCTCTGGCGACTGCGGATGACCTCTGTAACCTCGCGGGCTGGGACCGTTCTCTCAGCGACACCGCGCGCCAGGTCGCTGATGATCTTGCGGTCAGCCTCCTCGAACAGGTCGTTGCCCAACAGGTCGCGGAAGCTTGCGTCCTCGATGGTGCTGGCATAGTCCAGGTCTCGCGCTGCGCGCTTTGCGAGCGTCGCTAATGCTTCCTGGCTGCGCCGATCGTTGCGAAAGCTCCCGAAGTCGAGCTGGATGTTGCGCAAGCCGCCGGGTCGTTCGGACTTGAATCCGGCGTTAGCCTGCCGGAACACCCACAGCACAAGATCGCCGATGCTGGGGCTCGGCGACATGTAGCCGTAGATCGATGCCGCACCCTGCCAGTAGAAGTCGTCGAGGCCGTGCTCGGCCAGCGCGCTGTACTTTGCATCCGTACCGCTGGCGTTCTCGATCAGCAGGGTGCGCGTGATTTCCAGCAGGCTGTGCTCGCTTTGACCGAGCAGAACGGCCGACATCTTGGCTTGCAGCAGCCGGGCGTCATCATCAGCGTCAAGCAGCTTCTTCAGGCCCTGTACGCGCTTGGCCACGCGGAAGAAGCTCTCGGACGCCAGTACGACCTCGTCGATACCGTCGGCGGTGAGCCCGAGTTCCTGCCGCACTAGAGAGGTCCGGTCCGCTGTGAACACGCCGTAGGCCAGCTCCAGGTCAAGCAGCCAGTTGCCGATCCCCGTAGGCACGGCACCCGAGCGGTAAACAAGGAACTTCGTTTTGGGCTCGTCGTGCAGCAGCCGGTTCTTGACCGCGTATTCGTCGTTAGTGACGCGCACAGTCTTCACGCCCTCCAGGCCGAGCGTGTCGAGGTCAGCGGTGTACTCCCCTTCAGGGTCGTGCCAAAACACCACCCGCTGACTCTCGAAACGACGCTCCAGGTGAGGCCGGACGGAGGATGTATCACTCATCGCTTGCCTCGAGGCCGGGGATCTTCTTCAGCGCGGCACCGAGCTTCGGGTAGTTCACCTTCACGCCGTCGTCGAGGTCGATCTGTACCTGCTGGGTTGCCAGCGGGTACAGCACGTCGTGCTCGTACTCGTCGAGTTCGAGCACGACATTGCGTAGGCGGTCGATCTCCTTCTGAGCTGCAGCCTTCTCCCTCGCTGAGCCGCTGCCCGCGGCGAGGCGCTCAAGGTGCTGACGACTGGCCTCCAGTTTCGCCTTGAACTCACGCAAGTACTCGTTGAGCACCGTAGAGACGGTCGACGGTGTATAGCGGTGCATGTAAATCAGCGCGTTGAACGACCCCTTGGGACTGGAGAACAGCCAGTAGATCGGGCGCTTCCTGTACCGCTGAACATGGTCCTTATAGAAGGTCCTCACAAAGTAGTCGCGCAGGTTCTTCACGCCGAGCGTTTGGATGATGAACCGCAGGTTCGCCTCGAAATGCTGCTCTCCGAACGCAGCTCGAAGGAACTGACGGAATCGCTCTGCGATGTCGTCCTCGAACCAGTCCCCATCGACAATCGGAATCACGTTGTCTGCATCAGGGGTGAAGGTGGGCATGGGAACCTTCGCAAGGTAATCATGCAGGGCCGCGCCTTGGTCAGCCAGGATCAGCCCGGGCTCGTCAAGACTATAGCGCCCGAGCATGCAACCGACGGCGAATGACATAACGTCGCGAACCCTCTCAGACACGTACCCAGCAGGTACTGAGTCCTCGCCGACAACAGGTCGCGCTGAGACTCCAAAGTCTGCCGACACCACTCCTTCGGCCTGCGCACGAAGGTCAAATTCGCTGGCGATCGCGGCCTCAAGGGTCCGGGCTTGCTCCTCGATCCAAGCCTGAAGCGACAAATTGTGTCCGGACATACCTAAGCTTGTGAAGACACGACTTGTTTCAGAACGAGCTGCCCTCGCCATCGCGGTCATTAGTCCTGCCTCGCCAATCTGGACCAGACTGTCCAAAGACGCAACGTCTAGCTGAGGGAGTGCGGCGACGTCCGCAACGTAGTTATTGATCGTCGGATTGATGGCGCGGAGCAGCGACGCCATTGTCGGTGTGTTGAGCGCGGCGCAATAGGCAAGAGCGACTGGTTTGGAAGGGGAGACAAGTGTCGGACTGGCCGAACTGAAGAGCTCGCCACCTTCCCGGATTCGAAACGAGTTATCGACGGAACCTACCATCGACCAAGTAAGGCCAGGCATGTCGAAAGTAGCTGCCTTGGGCAACCCGCCGTGCCGCCCGTACGTTGAAACGGCGTCATCGCTCCAGTCGACTACTTCTTCGTCGTTTCCGTAGTAGGCAGCCTGTCCGCCTCCGTTATGGAAAGGACGCCAACGGCTGGTCGATGCAGCAACTTCCCAGTGATAGCGAACGTATTTGGCGTTTCCATGTGTTTTCAGTCGACCACCGGACTCCATCACTGCACCGATGCTGGGCCGTGCGAAAACAGTCCGCTCATTGAGGGAATACGTGAAGGGCGAACGTGGAACCACAAGGAACTCTTGGGACCGGACGTAGTAGACGTTGTCCTTTCGGTCGATCGCTTCGCGCAGTTGTGCTTGCTTCTCGGCCTCGGATCGGCCCCTAGTGAGGTCCACATAGACCCCCATTCGCTCCAAAGGTGCCTCGCGCTGAAGCACGAACGCAGAGGTTGACACAACCGCACCGCCGATCGTGTCGAAAGCCCCCGCCCCCAGGTGCAAAAGTCCCTGAACTGGAGCACGCCCTAGGACCAGCCGTCGAAGATCCTCGAACGAGGCAAGGAACATCCAGGACTGCATGGTGACCATCGCGCAAAGACCACGCGGCACTACAAGTTCAAGACTCCGCTCAATGAACATCGCGAATAGGTCTGACTTAGAAGAGGGAAACGCCTCGCGGCCGAAGTCGGTCAACTGTGCGTTCATAGTAGCGCTGCTCATGTAGGGCGGATTCGCTATGACTGCAACGTAGGAACCCACTAGGTAGGTGGCCTGTTCGACTACACGCTTTGCCAACTCGATCGTGCCCGCCTTCAGCATGTCGTCACTCGCGTCTAGCGTATCGAGATGGTGCGCGAGCCGGGCGGTTACGTCGGGATTGGGCTGGATTAGAGAACCGAGGGTGTCGGCCTTGGCAAACTGGTTCCAGAACGCTTCCTCCTCGCGCCGGTCACCACTACGAGTAACGAGGAAGTCAATTTCGTCCGGTCGGAACCAGATGGGTTCAATCACGCATATGCTCGGCGGGACCTGCTTGTTGAAGAACGTGCGCTGTTTAGCCCGAGCCTTCATTGTCAACGCGAAGGCTGCGAGGGCTCCCGCCCGCGGGTCGATCTCTGTGCCGAAGAGGTTGTTTGCAAGGATAAGCCCGGGGATCTCGGACGGTGCGTAACCCTCCTCTTCGTAGATGATGTAGAGCAAGTCGAATGCGTAAGTGAGCATGTGCCCCGAGCCACAGGCGGGGTCAATGATCTTAAGCTCCTCCGGCTTACTGATCTTGAGGTAGTCGGTCTCCTCATCGACCGGAGCGATGTAATAGTCCATCTGCTCAGCCAGGCGCGAGGTGGGCCGGTTCAGCAGCCAGAGGTTTCCGAGTGAGTTCTCGACGAGGTAGCGGACGATCCAGTGCGGGGTGAAGAGCTGGGTGGCAGCGGGAATCTCAACCGCGCCGGCCTTCCGGCTCTTCTTGAACCCGGCGAAGACCTCGTCCTTCCGCTCCGAGATATAGAACTGGTAAAGCCAGCCGATGACCTCGACGTCCTCGCAGACCTCTTCGGTGAGCACGGTCGCGGCGCGGGCCAGGACAGAGTCATCGGCGAGCAGGTTCGCGGGGATGAGCAGTTCGGTGTAATCGCCCTCCCGCTCGAACATGAACGGCATAGAGCGGTTCCAATGGCGGCAGTACTCAGCAAGCAGCAGCGCGTACGCCTCGCCCTGCGGGTCGTCACTGCGGCGCGTGCCGTTGAGCAAACTAGTGACGGTCTCAGCCGTGCGCTTGTTCGTCACGACCGTGCTGTCGATGTTCCCGCGCTTGGCTTCGGCAAGAACCTCGGGCTGGCCTCCCTTGTGGCCCCGTTCGGGCGAGACGACGCCGATGCCCGTATAGCCGTTGGCGTCCATGAACCGCAGCGCGATGATGCGGTTGAACCAGGTGTAGGCAACCTTGTCAGCTACCGTGTCACGGCCGTTGTTGCCGCCGCCGGCGGTGTAGACGGCCTTCTCAAGTGCGGCGATGGCCTTGGGCTGCTCCTGGCGCAACTCTTGCGATGCGAGGACGACGGAGATGCGGGCTGTCACTTCGCGGATGATAGCTGTGCGCGCCCAGGCGGCGAATGACTTCAGCGGTGCGGTTTCCATCAGAGTGCGATTCGCTTTCCGTCGTTGAGCGTGTTCAGCAGCGCGCTGCGGAGCGCATCAAGGTACCGGTCGACGTCCTCCGGGTTCTCCAAAACACCGTGGGCACCGGGCACGGTGATCGTCCTTACCGAGATGGTCTGCCTAGGCGCTGTCGCAGTGTCGTCTTCGCCGCCCGTGGGCCGGGCAGAGGATGCGAGCTGGTCGAGCAGCGCCGGGTAGGTGTTTTCCTCGAAGCTGTTGCCCTGCTCGCGGATGAGCGCGATCTGCGGTTCATTACGGACGCGTGCGAGGATCTGGTCGATTGTTCGGTTGACCCGCTGCTGTGCTTCCTCGGTGGCATTGCTGTAGTAGGCGCTGTCGAGTACCTCGTTCTTGCGTCCTTCGATAACCTCTATGACCATCCTGCGGTTGGCAGCGAGTGCCTCCTCGACCTGCGCACGGAGGGCGTCTGCGGCCTGCTTGAGTTGGGTCATGCGGTTACCGCGGAAGGCGTTCGGGTCGTCCAGGATCCGCTTGACGACATCAGCGTCGCTTCCTTGGGGCAGGTAGCCGAGGTTGTTCGCGTTCGCGGCGAGCAGCGCGCCAGCATCGTCGTAAATGACCTTCTGGCCGCCGCCCAGGAACGACTGGATGGGGTCGATAACGCTCTCTTTGGCGTCGAGCAGCTCGTCGCTAAGACTGAACTCAACCAGGTACCAGTCATCGGGCTTGCCCACGGCCCGTTCGATCAAGGCGATGGGGGCAGCCAATTGCTCCACGAACGGGTACTTCGACCCGTTCACCCGAGCCTTCAGCTCATCGAGCTTTGCCCCCAGCCTTTCGCTGCCGTGTCGGGCCAGCTCCAGCGGATCTTTCGGTGGGGTGGCCTCGTCGAAGAAGTCGGAGCAGAACTTGCGGAACGACGCGACCTTGCGCTCCTCGAAGAGCTTCTGCGGGCCGAGCACCGCGTGCGAGTGCTTTTGCGTGTTGCGGAGTATGGCAGCGACCTCGGTCCGCTTCAGCACGTTTCCATCGACGGTGACCGTGATCTTCGAGTTTCCAACGAGCCAGGCGATGACGACCTCTATCGAGGCGAGATCCCATCCGTAGGGCTTGGTCTGGAATGCATCCACGATCGTCGTGACCGTTACCTGCTCACCGAGCCGGTCGCGCTGCAGCACGAACGAAAGTACCTCATCACCTGGGACAGCCAGCATCGACAGCGCCGAATCATCGAACATGCCTGACAGGTCCGGGTTAGCGAAGGTGGCAACCTGCTGCTCGCTATACGTAACCCCGCCGAGCAGGCTGAGCTGGGTGTAGGTTCGGCTGATGAGGTCCTGGAAGCCGTCGGTGACGCGCGTGATGGCGTCTTGCGAGGAAGAGGTCACGTCGGCGGCGTTGATCACGAGGGCAGCCTTGCCAACTGCCCGGCGGACTCGCTCGATGAGTTCCTTCTCGCGCTCGACGTTCTGCGTCGCCTTCGAGCGCAGGATTTGGTCCTCGATTGCGGACAGCGAAGTCGTCTGCTTGCGCTTGGTGTACTTCTCCGTCTTGATCAGCAGGCGCAAGTCCGAAAGTGCACGCTCATCGGGCTCCAGGATGACGCGCAGCTCGTCCTTGCCCGCACTGTGCATCCGGGTCTCTTCGGGGCCGAACGGGTACTCCGGGCTGATGAAGTGGATTGTCAGTTCGCGTTGCTGCCCGTACACCTGATCGTCAAGCTTGTATCCGAATGCGAAGTCCTGTCCGTTCTTGGCGTACCGCAGCTTGCTCTGGCGAACGACGTCACCGGAAACGATCTTGAACAGACGACCACTGACCTCCGAGGCGTCGATATCGACGTTCTTTATCTCCTCCTCGATGACCTGCTCTTCATTGGTCAAGTATTCGTAGAGGTTGCCGTTGCGCTGCACGTAAGTCTGCGTCTCCAGCAGCGTCAGTGCCTCCTGCACCTGCTTGGACAGTGCGGGCAGGTCGAGCCCGAAACGGTCGTAAACCAGCACGGTCAGGTTGCGCGGGGTGGCGTGGAAACCCTCGACGTACTTCACCAGGAACAGCGCTTTGAGCAGCCGCACAGCCAGTTCGTTGTCCAGGTTGCGCTCGGCAACGTCGATCGAACGCTGCGCGGCTGACTTCAGTGAAGCGCGGATGCCCGCAAACATGTGGTCGAAGGTCGCCAGCCTGCCAACCTCGACGTCGCCGACGCCCTTAGCGACCTGCTGCACGACGCCGAGCATCGAGCGTTCACCGACTGAGCTGTTGCGGCCCTCGAACACGTTGTGGTCAGAGATGCCTTCGATCGCCGCCTGGAACAGCGGGAACTGGTAGCTGACGAACGGGTACGTGCCGACAAAGTGTGCCTCGTCGGTGTAGTTGCGGTATGTCTTCGCGCCGTCTACGAAGTCGAACAGGGTCTTGAAGTTGGCGTGCTGCTCTGCATAGATCGAATTCAGCGCGGCCTCGCCCGCCTCGTTCTTCTCCAGCAGTCGCTTGCGGATGACCTCTTCCACATCGGCGCTGGTGAGCTTTACACGGGTGGCGAACCGGGCTTGAATCTTGGAGAAGTCGTTGCCTTGCTGCCTGGTGCGGTCGCCGACGACCTTGTCCATGTCTTCCTGGGAGGTCACGAACACCCACGCCCGGCCCTGGCACTTGGTGTTGAGCGACTCGGCGATGGTCTGGAGGTTCAGCATCAGGTGCGTGTTCGATCCGATGAACTGGCCGACCTCATCGACGTAGAAGTTCAGCCTGTAGCCGTCTTCTTGCTTGTCGAGCCACGCCTTCACCTCGTCGGCGAAGTCCTCGATGGAGACCGAATACTCGTTGCGGTATTTGGTGAGGATGTTGGCCGGCGTACCCTCGGTTTGGCCGCTGACCTCGGCGTACGCCTTGGCCACGTTGACCTCTTCGAGCACGCCCTCTTCACGTCCCTGCGCCCAGTCCCGCCCGGAGATGCGGGCGTATGCGGCTTTGAACGCCTCGTACTGGCCTCGATTGTCCAGATCCCGCTCGAACCGGGCAACATGACCCTGGTTACCGAAGTAGCCGCGGCTCTCATCGAAGACCTTGACGAACACCTTCAGCAAGGCGTCGGTCTGGTCCTTCGTGATGAGCGTAGCCTTCTGGTCGATGTTGAACAGGAGGCTCTTCGCCGGGATCCGCTCAGCCTTAGTCAAAAGCGCCGGCAGAAACGCATCCTGCGCCTTGGACCGGAAACTCTCGGAGACACGCGCCCGAGGGAAGTCCTGGCTTTCCACGTCGCCGAGGAGGTGCGCAAGCAACTTCAACAAGTGCGACTTACCGGAACCGAAGAAGCCCGAGATCCACACGCCGTTGGCGTTGGTGTAGTCCGTGTATGCCTCAAGCAACAGCTCCATGCCCTTGGCTGCCTCGTTGGTCAAGACGTACTCATCAACTTCGGTACCTAGATGCGCGGTGTCGTCAGCCTTGATGACACCCTCTATCGGGCGCTGGACGTCCTTGGCGAAGATCTGGTTCAGATTCATCGAGTCAAGCCTCCTGTTCCAAGATGTTCTTGGCTCGGTAGTACTGGTCGTCTTTGAGCCGACCGAACAGCACCAGGGATGACCCCAGCGTGTCGGACTGCTCGTAGCGGCCGGGGAAAAACATGAGCATCGGCTTATCGGTCACGACGCTCTGCAAGTTGTGCAGCACGTTGTGCGAACGAATGTACGGGAATACCTCGCCTATGCCTGTGAGGAAGAAGATGTCGAAGTCACCCTCGTCGAGCTTGGCGCGAATCGCGGACGCGATGTGGAGCTGCGGGTCGAGCATCCCCTGGAGCAACTCACGGAAGTCGGCCTTATCCTGCTCGGGTTCGAGCGCGATCAACCGATCCCAGACTCCGCGTTCCTTGAGAATCTCCACCGACAGATCGTAGAGGTTGACCTCGCGGACCACGATGCCCTTGTTCGCGAGCCGGTTCTTGATGCGCTTCTTCGATCCCGCGACCCCGAGTGCATCCTCGGGTTCGTAGGGGTAGATGAAGAACGGCACCTCGTTGCTCAGGCCCTCCATCTGGAGAAATCGTCTGCCACTGAGAACAGCGAACAGGTGCTCTTCCTGGTTAGATAGCTCGGTCCGTGTCACGACTGGGCCCTCCTGGAAGCAGTATCGGTGGTCGGGAAAAAGCGCAGGTCATTCGGAGTACCCGCCGCCAAAGCCCTGGCGACGCGTTGAGACATCACGGCCTGCTGTATGCCTCCGCCGTCGGTAAGCAAGCCCGCCTCCATAAGCATCCGGAACAAGTTTGAACGCAACTTGCGCCGCGTGGATTCCTTGAGTTCAGCCAGTTCGGTGTGCCACAGAGACTTGCCACGCATGAAGCTGTCGAAATCGTCATGTGTGAGCGTCGGAGTCAGCAAGAGAAACCGCTCTCGTACGACCTCCTCAGCGAACTCTCCGATAAAGTCATATCGACGACAGGCCGCCGCCCACATCAAGTGCCCGCGCTCCGTTGACGTTGCCTCGATGAGCAGTTCAATCTCGTCGCCCGTGAGAACGGCGAGCCGCTGGACAATCTCTCGCGCGAGCCTGGACCCAGAGGCAAGCGTGCGTGCTTGCAGTAGGTTCTCCGCGGCGATCTCGGTTCGGACTTTTGCCCACTCGCGCTCTCGCAAATAGATGGGCGCAACGATCGCCGCCTCATGCAGGAGGAGGGCACCACTGGTAAATGAGAGCGCATAGCGCTGCGCTGCGGTATGTTGCTCGATCACGTGTCACCCCCCTTTCAGTTTTTCAGGCAAGTAGTTCCGGCTTTGTCCGAGAGATATTCCTTCAGCTGCGGCCGTCAGCTCGACTTCTCGACGTCGCTCGATGCTGCAGTGCCACCGCTGCGGACCCACTCATCGACCTCGCTTGCCTGGAACTTCCAGAGCCTGCCGACCTTGTGGGCCGGCATGCGTTTATCACTGATCCACGTGTAGACCGTGTCTTTCGTGATCCCCAGGTGCGCGGCAATGCCATCGGCGGACAGCCATGGTTCGGCCACGGTGCAGCCTCCAGTCGGGATTGGAACGTCGAATAAAAGCCATCCTAGCTTCAACTGCACGTCTTCTTAGGGTTTGACTGGGTTTGAACGGGTTAAGCCTGCATGAGTTGCGAGGCTTGACCTGCAGGACATCGTCCGGAATATCACGTTAGGCTGTCGCAATGACCGAACTCTGGATCGCGTTGGCAGTCGCAGTCGTCGTATCCGCTGGCGGGCTCCTTACTCTCACTCTTCGCAGGCACAGAAGTGCTCGCGGAGACAACGCGGCAAGAACCGCACTGGCGGCTGAGCCTTCGCCGAGCGAGACCTTGGCACCCGTTCAGGTTCTCCCCGCTTCGGGGATCCTGGTTCCAGAGGCCGTCTTGTCTACAACCGGTGCATCTGTCTCAGTCGAGCAGGCCCTTGAGGTCGCTTCAATTCCCATGGCGTACGAGTACTATCCGATCACCGACATTGAGCTTACAAAGTACAAGTCGGTTCCAGTGAATGCGGCCCTTCAGCAAGCACTCACCAACATCGTCCGTGCAGTGGATCCAAAGAGTGCCACACTTTTCAAGGTAGTGCTGCCGAAGGGTGCCGAGCTTGTTCGCGCGGTTGGAACCAGCGGGTTCCGCGGATTCGCGCGCGGACCCGCCAGTATCTCAGCTCAGGCCGTCCTGTACCCGGTGGGGGTGGGAGGTGCAGCGATTGCTGGCTGGCCGGTCTTGGCAGTGGGTGCGTCGGTGATGGCTATTGACATGCTGGCTCAGCGAGAACAGCGAGTCCATCAGCGGCGGGTCGAGACGATCCTGGGACGTCAGGAGAAGCGATACGTAGACACGCGTATTGCGGCCCAGCGGACGACGGACAAACGACTGTCTGCAGCAATCAGTTCCATACTCGACGGCAATCTTCCCGATCTGGACGTTGTACAGCAAAAAGCCGGAGAGGAGTTCCACAAGGCGGACGTATTCTTGGAGGAAACCTGGTCCACCATCCAGTCACTCCTGAAGTCTGACAGCGCCAGCGGTGCCGTCGACTATCGCAAACTCGAAGAAGCCCTAGGTGGCAAAACGAAAGATCACGACCACTTCTTTCGCGAACTTCACTTCGCTCGCGCCGCTGTCGCTCTCGGACGAAAAGCTCTTCTCGCAGACGCCACGAAAGCAGCGCTTGCCGATCCTGATAACCAGTACCTTGCGTTCCGAAAGTCTCTTGAGCGACACGCAGCGGATGTGAAACAAGCTGAGAGTCTCGAGGCTCAAGTAACGCAGGCGCTCACCACGGTGGAGCTCACGGGTCGCTGGCGAGAAACCAAGAAGTCGATCGCTGGCCGGCAGGCAGCTTTTCGCGAACGGGTAATGCCTTCACAGATCGATCTGCCCGATACCGTGCAGTACCTCGCGCTTCCTTCCGGTGAGATCCATCAGCTCGTGCAAGTTGATGTCCCCTTCGACGAGGAGGCAGAGGCTCAACAAGCGAATGGCGTATCACCATGATCAACGCGCCGCGATGGGGCATGGACTGATCTTCTTCTTGCCTGATCGCTCGGTCGAGCAACAGTTCGTTGGGGATACCGCGCCTGGATTCGAAAGTCCAATCGGTAGATCTCACGGCACGAGCGGCGTGGTGCGAAGCCATACGTCGCTCGTGCCGTGAGATGATCGGGCCAAGATCTAGATCCATGCGCCGGTCGGATAACCGCGGTTCGCGCGACGATCAGCAACTGCATGGAACGCATTGCTAGTCGCAGTGGTTATGAGAAGGGTGAGACTGTGTCGACGAACAGTGGGATTGAGTGGACTGAGGTGACATGGAACCCTGTCACAGGTTGCGATCGGGTCGCTGCAGGGTGCGATAACTGTTACGCTCTGGCGCTCGCGAAGCGTCTGAAGGCCATGGGTGCGGAGAAGTACCAGACCGACGGTGACCCCCGGACCTCCGGTCCTGGATTCGGGGTCACGACGCACCCGGCAGCATTGAAGCAGCCCCTTAGCTGGCGCAAACCCAAAATTGTCTTCGTGAATTCGATGAGCGACTTGTTCCACGCCAAGGTTCCGCTCGACTTCATTCGCGACATCTTTGACGTCATGCGCCAGACACCACAGCACACCTACCAGGTGCTGACCAAGCGGGCACACCGGATGGCGAGGGTGGCAGACAAGCTCGACTGGCCAGACAACCTGTGGATGGGAGTCTCGGTGGAGTCGTTTGATGTCGTCGATCGCATTGACTACCTTCGAGCTGTACCAGCCGCAACACGATTTCTGTCCTGCGAACCGCTCATCACAGCATTGCCGACACTGAACCTTGAAAGCATCGACTGGGTGATCGTCGGTGGCGAGTCCGGTCCGCGCGCACGACCCATGGATCCGACCTGGGCCGAGGACATCCGCGACCAGTGCCTTGAAGCCGATGTGGCGTTCTTCTTCAAGCAGTGGGGCGGGCGGACGCCAAAGGCCAACGGACGCGAACTCGGAGGGCGCACCTGGGACGATATGCCGCGATTCGCAGCAGCGTTAGCCTAGCCAGCGGCCTTGCGAATGACGTGTTGATAAGACTTGGCTCCTTTGGTGGCGAACTCGATCTCGCCTGACTTCACGAGCGCGCGAAGTGCGGCCGAGAAGGCCGTCTCCTTGGCCTCGCCGTAGAGATCGCCATAGACCTCCCGGACGTGGTCGACGACCGCCTTCGGCCGACCGTCCGACACCAAAGAACGCAGATTGTCGGTGATGTGTTTGGTCGCCGAGTCGTGTTCCCGTTCGAACTGATCTGCGACAGTGTCCCAGAGCATGCCCTCACGTTCGTCGGGGTCTGGTCCGAGGCAGTCGATCCATTCTTCCCGTGCCTTTGCCGCGGCAGCTCCGAACACCCAGAAGCCATACGGAGCCTGGGTGAGGAAAATCAAGTAGTACACGGGCTGGTGATGAACCTGCCGTCGCACCGGCGCGACGACGCTGCCATAGTTGGTGCCGGCCGCGAGTCGTCGGGCGTACTCGTGTGCGACGGCGTCCGCTGCCGCCTCCCAGGAGGTTCCGCCGGAAGCCGTGTGCGCGTGCAATGCCACGTCACGCCACCATTGACCTCCGCACACCGCGTCAGCTTTGGCGACGCCCCCAAGGCCGAACTGCCCCTTCTTCAGCTGTCCGCCAGCACGGCGAATGAGGTCAGCGTTGAAATTCAGCAGTACCTCTGTGCGAGGCCATGAACCTCGTTTATGGAGTACGTCCTTGATCGAATCCATAGGCAGCCCCGCGCCGCAGGGGTCAAGGAAAACGAACAGGCTCGCGCCGGCGGCGAGCCGCCTGACCTCGTCGAGGTGCTGCCCGCAATCCCCGTTCCGGCTGTCAACATGGATGCCACGGTTACGGTACTCATCGGCCACCTTGTCGAGAGACACAAAGTCCTCACGGTTCCTCTCCACAAGGAAGAGGTCGATCGTCGTGGAATTCTTAGCCTTCTGAGCAGCGATCATCATGCGCTCGGCGGATCCTGCCTCGCCGGTGTCAAAGCGTCCCCGACCGGCAAAGCCGTCGAACAGCACCGCCCTCTTCGGCGTCAGCTTGCTCGCCGTCATCGTTGCGAACCTAATGACGTACTGCTCAAGAATCCCATGCTTGTAGACCGACTGCGGCTTCGGACTCTCCAGCAGCCCAGCCTCGGTTCCAGTTGCCATCCCCCAACTCCGATCTTCCTTAGCACGTCGAGCTTTGACCCGATGGTTATCCAGTAAATGGAGTAACGTCACCATGATAGAGACAGTATGTCAGCGCATAAGAAGGCCCCTCGGCCGGCACGGGGCAAATCTAGCTGGTGGAGGCCTTTCGGAGCCTGATTCGCTTCCTGAATCGGTCCACGAGTTTTACGCAGCTCGGCGAGCTCGGGCAGCCGTTGCTTCCAGCGTCAGCCGTACTCGCGGAGGATCTTGGCGACACGGGCGGTTAGCTCGTCGGCCCTGGCGAGGATCCGCTCTTCTTCCTGCGGCGAGATCGCGCGCGCGGCGGGACGAGGTTCGGGATCCGACACTGGAGCTGGGACAGGCACGGGGCCCTCGAGCAGGGCGTCCATGGCGCGGATGACCGCCGAGAGTGACGAGGGGTGCATTGAGGAATAAGGGTCGATGTAGCCCCACCGATCGATCGCCGGCAGCATCCCGACGCAGAGGAGCCAGTCGGGACTCGCGTCGGGAAGCAGATGACGGTGCTCGTCGTCCTTCTGGTCACGGCGGCGGCCCAGTGCTCTGACGGATTCGTGTGACCACCCGTTGTTGGTGCCGATGACGTCGAGCCACGACCACGCGGCGCATGCGGGGCAGGACTGCGCATCGGGTGCGACGCCGATACGTGGGCGCAGCCGTTGCATCTCATTCGGCCTGAGCCCCAGCGCACCTGCTCGGTCCAGGCCCAGTCCCCCGTGCCCGGGCGGCGCGATCATCACCGCGGCGAAGAGCATTCGCCGCAGGCGCAGACGGAAGACCCATTGGGTCGCAGGATCTTGGATCAGTACGGTGGCGCGCTTCACCAGCCGACGGAGCGATTCGGGGTTGTCTTTGTGGCAGCGCGGCCAGGCCGGGGCGACGGTTGGCTCCTGACTGATCATTCGCCGTAACGAGGCCAGCACAGCGCGCGATGCTCCGACCTGCCTGGAGAAGAGAGCAAGGGTGGCGTCGTCGACCAACTCGGTGGGCTTACCCACGACCGAGCACCAGTCGAGCCAGAGATCGGGCAGGGCAGTCGTCATTCTCTTGATTGTCCCACCGGGCGCTGGACAGCTCTGGCTTTTCGTTCTTCATGTCCCTGCAGCCGAGTGCATGACTATGCGCTGGTTGTGAGTGATTCAACGATCACCGCGTCACGCGAAGGCAGTCCTTCTCCATGCCCCGATAAGCGCACTTACCAGAGACCCGGTTCGAAGTCGCCCCGTCGATCGCGGACATGGGGAATCGCCACTAACAGACCATTGCGACTTGGATTCTCCGGCCAGTGAGTCGAGACTGGAGTCATGGCAGCACAGGCGAGGCTTGCAGCACTGAGCGCCCCGACGGTCCCGCTGGAGCCGGAGGTGGACGACGAGCTGCGCGAGCTCGAGGAGATCTCGCGGTCCTTGGAAGGCCACACCCTGTCGGCGGCCACCCGGCGTGCCTACGCCAACGCGTGGCGTGCCTTCGAGGACTTTTGCGCCGGCCACAGTCTGGAGGCGCTGCCTGCGCACCCCGAGGCGGTGCGCTGGTACGTCGCCTGGATGTCCACGCAGCTCGATGACGACGGGCTCCCCCGGTTCTCCGTCGCGACGATCCGCCAGCGCCTGGCCGGTATCGGCGAGAGGCACCTGCGTGGCGGGTTTCTGGATCCCACGGCCCACCGCGGCGTGGTGGATCTCGTGCGCGGGCTGGCCAAGCTGCGGGCCACCAGGCCCCGGCGCAAGCGCCCGCTGCTTCTGGACGACGTGGTTCGGATCATCGCGGTGATGGAGCACGACACATATCCGGCAGGCGTGTCAGCCACCAGGGACGCCCTGGCGGTGTGGCTCGGGTTCGCAGGGGCCCTGCGCAGGAGCGAGGCGGCGGCCCTGACGCTGAACCGGCTCGAGCTGCACCCGGTCGATGGTGTCCACGTTCATGTGGGGGCCTCGAAGGCCGACCCGGAGAACGCGCTGCCGGACGTGGTCGTGCTGCCGTTCGGGAGCTCGCCGGCATCCTGTCCCCCGTGTGCGGTGCACCGCTGGGTCGCGCTGCTCGGGCTCGCCCGGCAGGACAACGCCCGCACACGACGTCGCGGGATCATGCAGCAGCTGTTCTCGTACGGTCTCGAGGAGCACGTCTGCGGGGCCGCCGGCTCGACGGCGCTCATCAGCAGCGCCGACCTGGCCTCGGGCGCGCCCCTGCTCCGGGCAACCTACCGCAACAGGAAGGACGCCCGGATCCATGCACGGGCGGTGAGCGGCGACGCGCTGCACACGATGCTGCTCTCGCGCATGGTCGAGGCGGGGATGAACCCTGCCGCCTACGGCTTCCACTCGCTGCGGGCCGGGCACGTCACCCAGGCACGGCGCAACGGTGCGAGCACGGAGGAGATCATGCGCGCCGGCCGGTGGAGCCGGGCAGCGACGGTAGACGTTTACGACCGCGAGTTCAATCCTGCGGCACGCAACAGCGTCATGCGTCTGGGGTTGTAGACCCCTCGATGCCGGGGGCAACCCGGTGCCCGTGCTGGTCGTCCTCTTCGACCGGAACGCGGGCGTCGATGCTTTCCAGGAGGCGGAAGTCGACGACACCTTTGAGTTGCGCGCCGCCGCCGAGCACCTGAATGGCCTTGGAGAGCCGCAGCACCTCCAACCTGTTCTTCTCCCATTCGCGCTGGGCCGCTGCGAGGTCAGCGAGGTATTGCTGCAGCTGGGCCTCGCTCTCTGCCTCCGGATCCTCGGCGACCAGGATCGCCAGGGGGACGTCCAGGGCCTTGGAGGCGGCGACCGCCTCATCCAGGCGGACGGCGCGGATCTGCTGCTCTATCCGGGTTACCGCCGAAGGATCGACGTTCGTTCCTAGAATCTCGGCGATCCTGCGGGCCAGCTCAGCCTGGCTGATGCCCAGGCGTTCCCTCTCCTGTCGCAATCGGCGGGCGAAGAGGTCTCCGGGCAAGGCATTCATCTGGTTTGGGCTCCTGGTCGGGTACATGGGCGCGAAGGGCTCAGCAAGAAGCGTATGCCGAGCCGTGCCGGAGCCGCACACCGCGCGCCCCGTCATGTGAAATCTACACGTTTTTGAGCAGAACGTCAGTCATTGCGCCGACACCTCGTTTGCGCTGGTCTTCGAGCACATTCCGGAATCGTATCCGACTCGTCACTGATACGACTATGACTGATGACTCGAATGATGTAGATTGGTCACTGAAGATGTGCACGTATACGAGTCCCTAGAGAGGGGTCGGCCGCATGATTGTAGGCATTTCGTTCCGCTCAACGGGGAGTCACGTCGCATCGGGAGAGACCATTGATAGGGCGCTGTGCTCTGTCTAGGCGAATCGGTTATGCCAGTCGCCTCGTGACACATGTCATGCAAGCGACCATTCGATAGGCGAGAGGAAAGAACCATGACGAAGATTTACGAGGCGGCATTCGAGCGGGTCGCCCTGCCCACCGCGGCGTGGGACCTGACGAGCTTCCTGGAGAACGCGAAGTCCCAGATCCAGCTCTGGGGCGGGCTGCTGCTCATGCTCCTGGGTGCGGTCGGACTGGTCTGGGGCGGCGTGCTCCTGATCAAGAAGCTGATGGCTACCCCGCAGTCCGCGGGCCAGCAGCAGGGCTGGGGCACCATCGCCCTGCTCATCCTGGTCGGCGGCGCGCTCGGCACCGGCGGGTGGTCGCTGATCAACACCATCGGCTCCGGCGGCCAGAAGACCCTCGAGGACCTCGGCGGCGGCTCGGTCCTCGTGCAGACGGTCAGCCACGTACTGACCAGCGGCGTCCTGGGCTAAGCCCGGCGCGGCAGGAATCAACGGCCGGGCACACAAAGCGTCGACGGACCGCACCGGGTCGGTTGAGGTCACCAGGCCTCAACCGGCCCGGTGCGTCGTTTCCGGGGTCGGACGACGGCGCTGACGACGAGCAGGACAGGCAGAGCAAGGAACAGGACGAACGGGAACGGACATGGGGATCAAGGACAAGGCGCTGGCCTTCGGCAAGCGGTTCAAGCTCGACTCGCACCACGCAATCGAGCGCTTCGGGGTGTTCTTCGGCATCTTCGCTGTGATGGGGCTGGTCGTGGTGGCCGGCTCGGGTGCCGCCGCCTTCAAGGCGGGCAGCGACGCGGTGTCGCACACCGCGCTCTACAACACCGAGTTCACCTCCTCGAAGACCCAGCTCAAGGGCACGGTCGACGGGGTCTACACCAATCACACCGGCAACAGGGCACTGGTCATGATGCACTTCCCCGCCAGCGCGGCGATCTCGTACAACGCGGCGGACTACCAGGCCTTCCTGCTGGGCACCAACGACAAGCTGCAGACCGAAAAGGTCAGCACCAGCGGAATCAGGGGCACCTTCCACGTCTTCGGCTCGACCGGTTACGTCGGGGTCCTCCTGGACGCGGACCGGCCCTTCGACCGGCAGGTGCTCAACCTGACCGTCCGCGCGAACGCCGAGCTGACCTACGACGAGCGGCAGCAGAGCAGGGATGACCAGGTCGTGGGCGACTCGAGCTTCAAGAAGTACGACCAGTGGCGCGTGATCATCAACCCGGGTGCGTCGGGCACCACCGACATCCCGGCCCTGGACACGGCCAGCTTCGACCCGGCCCGGGCCTATTACGACGTCGTGCTGAAGACCCAGGAGCAGCAGACGCGGGACAAGCTCGACCAGAAGCTGCTCGCGATGCGCACGAGCCTGAAGCAGGTCGAGTCGTACACCTCCGACCTGGCGACCACCAAGGTCGATGGGCTTTTCCTCCGTCCGCCGGCCGTTCCGACCTCCATCGCAGGTGATCAGGTGGCTGGTGCCTCGGCGGCCGAGGCCAAGGACGGGAAGGCGACGCTGGAGCTGAAGACGGGCCATGTCGTGCCCGGCGGATTCGACTTCAACTGGCGCGCGGGCAACGTCTATGACGGCTACCTCGACACGCTCGTGCCCGCCGGTAAGGGCTATGTGCAGTTCCTCGCCGACAAGCGCGCCGAGGGCAGCGACAGCACGAGCCAGCAGGTCTCGGACATGAAGTGGGTCCTCTCCGACGGCACCGACCTGAAGAAGGACTACCGGTCCTCCGATGTGACGATGCGCCCGCTCACGAACGTGATGAACAACCTGTCCCAGGCCTACCAGGACTACGGCAAGGCCAAGTCGGAGTACCAGTCCGGGCTTCTGCTCGAGCTGCTCGGTCTGGACGTGAAGCTGCGCGATGTGCAGTCCAACAGCACTGCGAACTCGGCCGGGGACTTCCTGACCGTCTACCACTGAGCGCGCTCCACGGAGCGGGCAGTCACCACCCAGGCATCGAGCCGGAAAGGACAAGCTTATGGCCATCGACAAGCCGACGCGGCGGGATGAACCGGCCCGGCGCGCTGCATCGCCCCGCGGGGACCGCAGGTCCGCCGACGGGGGTGCGAAGGAGGAGTCGCAGCCTCCTCGTCGTGAGGGGTCCGGCGAACGCCGCGCCGGGCCCTGTACCGGAGCGGCCTCCACTCCTTCCACGTCCGGGGATTCAGCCAAGGGCCTGCCGAAAACCCCAGGGGCCTCCCCCGCGCCGCAGCCCGTGGACCCGACGCCTGCGGGCCGCGGGTCGAAGCACCTGGGAGCCGCACCGGCCCCGAACGCAGGGGCTGCCGCTGGCAAGGCCGCAGGTGCGGCCGACACAGCCAGCAAGACCAGCAAGGCTGCCAAGGTTGCCAAGAGCCTCGACGGTGTCGCCGCCGGGGCGGCCGGGGGAGCTGCCCGCAAGGCGGTCGAGGGTGACGGCAGCAGCGCGGTCCGCCGCGGTGCCGGCCGGTACGCGGGAGCGGCTGCCTCGGGAGCTGTCGCCGGGGCGCAGGCCGGAGCCGCCGCCGGCGGTGTCGGCGCGCTGCCCGGGGCAGCGGTCGGCGCTGCCAAGAATGTGGGCCTGGAGACCGGCAAGGATGTTGTCGACGGTGCGTCCAAGGTCACCGGCGGAGGTCCGGACGCCGAGTCTGCCGACAAGCGGCTTGGTGCCGGGGGCACCGGCTACGAGCGGACCTCGCAGAAGGAGAAGGACGGCCAGCTGCTGTCCAAGACCGCTAAGGGTGTCGCCGTCGGCGGCACCGCGGCGGCCGCTCCCCCGGCTGCGGGGCTTCTCATGGTCATGGCCTTCCTGAAGTGGCTCAAGACCATGTTCTTCGCAATGCTCGCGATGGCCGCCAACGCGGCCAGCATGATCTGGGGTTTCATCCTCGGGATTGCCAAGGCGGTCGGGCACACGATCGCAGCGCCGTTCATCGCACTGGGCGGGCTGGTCGGCAAGGCAGCAGGAGCCGTGTTCGGGGTCACCGTTACGGCCACCGTCGCCCCGGTGGCCACGGCCGCATCCGGGGTGGCTGCGACCGTTGCCGCGGTGGCTGTGCTCAGCACGGTCCTCACGGGTGTGCTCGACCAGGCCGGCCTCGATGGCGGCCGCGGCTCGACCATGACCAACTGCATCGTCAACGTCAGCCGCAACGGCCCCGGCGCTGACGTCCCGGCGAACACCGAGGCGAACGCCCGGGCGGTCTACTCCGTGCTGAAGACCTGGGGTATGCCAGAGGAGAACATCGCGGGCATCCTGGGCAACTGGTCGCAGGAGTCGGGCGTGGACCCCACCAGCGTGGAGGGCATCTACAACGAGCCCTACCAGATCGGCCCGCGCAAGCAGACCGCCTGGGACGGGAACTTCACCCACATCCCCGGCCAGTCGCACGGCGGCATCGGTCTGGGCCAGTGGTCGAACGGGCGCACCACGATGGTCCTGGACTATGCCAAGTCCAAGAACCTGGACTGGTACACCATCAAGGCCCAGCTGGCATTCATGGCGGAGGGCGACAGCCCGGGGGACGTGGCCGTGTTCAAGGACATGATCAAGACCTCGCAGGGCTCTCCCTCTGCTGCTGCACTGCACTTCCACGACAAGTGGGAGCGCTCGGCCGACAACGCCTCACAGCTGCAGGAGCGTAAGGCCGACGCCGAGATGTGGTTCGGCAAGATGAGCGGCTGGACCGTCGACACCTCGGTCGTGGGCGGGGTCCAGGACATCGTGGGCGGCATTGTCGACACGGTCGGCAGCGGGATCCGCTCCATCTTCGGCAACTGCGACAGCGACACCAAGGTGCGCCCGGGCAGCCTCGTCGACGGCGGCATGAACGAGGAGCAGGCCCGGCAGCTGATCGACCTGTACAACCAGGAGGGCGACAAGTTCCTGGACGACAAGTACGGCGCTGGCGGACCGGGCTCCTGCGGCGAGAACCACGCCATGAACTGCGTGTCGTTCTCGGTCTACTTCATGAACAAGTACACCTCGTTCCAGCAGTACCCGCCGGGCGACGGCATCCAGACAGCCCACGCGATCGCGTCCATGACGGGCAAGCAGGTCTCGAGTATACCGACGGCGTACTCGGTCGGTTCCGGGCCGGGTACGGGGTCCGCGGGCCACACCCTCGTGGTGCTGGGCGTGCAGGGCGACAAGGTCATCCTCGGTGAGGCCGGCTACTGCGCGTTCATGGGCCGCGTTCGCGTTGACAGTGCGGAGCGGATGAAGTCCGAGGGGTGGGTGTTCGTCGACGTCACGGACCTCATCACCACGGGCGGCAACCTGCCGGCGTAGCCGGCGGAAGCAGGGCCGGTGTCCGGACGATCCGGGCACCGGCCCTTTCTGCGTCCCGATCCGTGCGCAATAACCTGTCGAATGGGGCAGACTCGTTATTGAATGACCATTGCAGATAGACTTGGGAGTCATGTATGAGGACAACGCGAGAAAGGGCGGGCATCGTGACGAGTGCGGACGATGATGCGCGTGGCAGGGCCGGGGACACGGTCGAGGACGAGGACGGCGCGCCGAAGAAGCTGAAGGCCCCCGCCACCCGAAGGCGGGTCAGCGGGGTCGAACTCGAGGCCCGCTTCGAGGGCTGGCGCTCCGACCGGCGAGGAGAGCGGCAGGCACGCACTCCGGAGGACTCGGCGCGGCGGACGCGCCTGGTCTTGAGCGCCGCGATGGGCGTGGCGATCCTCGGGCTCGCGGCGGCCGCGGGAGTGAGCGGCAAGGGATTCGAGACGGAGCACGCGGCCAACGCCGACCGGATCTCCGCGCTCGAGGTCCAGATCGAGGATGCCAGGAGCACTCCGGTCGACCCGGATCTGACCGGAAAGATGACGCGGCTGATGGAGGCAGCCGCAAAGGACGCCCAGAAGGTCGCGGAGGCCCAGCAGCGCTTCGCGCAGCTGCACCACGAGGCGGCGACACAGCCCAATGCGGGCAACGGTACGCCGAACGCCGCGACACTGCAGATCGCCGAGCACCGCCGGACGCTGGCACCCCTGTTCAGCCCGCGCTCGTTCCTGGCCGACGAGAAGGGGGCCTACTCCTGGACCTCTGTGACGCCGTTCGACCCGAGCACGCAGATCGACCCGCGGTTCCCCTGGTATGTGCGCTACGAGGGTTTGAAGGCTTCCTCGCCCGGAGCATACGCCTGGTCGGTCGAGTCGGTGATGCCGGACCTCGCCACCCAGGACGCCACGGGCACCACGCGCACGGCGCGGGTGATCTGGCTGTGCCGGGACACCGCGGGTGGACAGGTGCTGGCGTGGGCGAACGCGGCCTACTCCTACGACGGGAAGGCCGGGACTTTCGCCGATCTCAAGGTCGTGGTGACCGCCGCCGGCGCGGAGCACCAGCAGGGCGCATCGACGACGGGCAACGGAAGCGGAGAGGGCTGATGGTGCAGGAGCAGCAGGTTGACGGCACGGACGAAACGGCAGCGCCGGGACAGGGCTTCATGCGGCGCAACGCTCTGGTGGTCGGGGTCGCGGTACTGCTGGTTACCGCCGTGACGGTGACCGGCCTGACATGGGGGTCCCAGCGCAGCGCACTGGATCAGCAGCAGCAGACGATCACGGGCCTTCAGGGTCAGCTTGCCTCGGTCGGGACCGCGAAGTCCGAGCAGGTCGAGCAGGATGTCATGCAGTCGCTCGGCGTGAGCCAGAGCCGGATCCACGACGACACCCAGATCGTGGACCGCCTGGTGAAGACGGCATTCACCTGGGACTCCGGCCAGGCCTACGAGGCCGCTCGCCGGGACCTGAAAGAGCGCTACCACCTGTCCGAGGACGAGCAGTTCCTGAAGCAGTTCATGCCGCCGGCGCGCTTCAACGAAGACGCCTCGGGCAAGCGCTACTACTACATCGACACCCAAGGGCTGAACTCGGCGGTCAATGCCGACGCGGACCTCGAGGTCGTGAAGGTCACCGCGGACGAGTACACGTATGCCGTGCAGGTCGAGGTGGCGGCTACCTCCGATGCGGTGTCCCAGAACAAGGTGGCACCGGATCGGGTCAAGTCGTACCGGACCGTGCTGGTGTACCTCACCGTCGACGCGCAAGGGAAGGTCTCTGGTCTGTCCGCCATTCCCGCTGGCGGTTCGACTCGTCATTCCAGATGATCCGACTCCCTTTCGACTCATCTTCTTGATAGAGTTGTACTGGTATTCGAGACGAAGAGCGAGTTGAGGGGCAATGGCATCGACAAAGATCGGCGAGTCGGGTGTGCAGGCCGACAAGCCTGTCCGCAAGACCCGCTTCGTGGCCGCGCCGGACGCCGGTGCGGCACCGGGCGACGCCGACCCCACTGGGGACGGAAATGTCCCGGGTGCACTGATGAGCCGCCGGGCGGCCATCGGCGGGGTGTGCATGGGGGCAGCTGCGCTGCTCTGCTTCCTGGCCGGCGCAGGTCTCTCTGGTGGCGAGGCCACTGTCAGCCACGACAAGGCTCAGCAGATCGTCTCCCTTCGCGAGCAGATCCGCACCGCCGAGGTGCGCACCGACGCCCTCCCGGAGGCCGAGGACGCTGACCGCGCCCTGGTCACCGCACAGGGAGCTGCGGAACAGATCGCCCGGTTGCAGAACGAGTACCGCCACCTGACACCCTCGGTGGCGGACTCGGGCGGGACGCTGGACCAGGCTGCCGCCGAGCCGACGCGCCGGAACCTCACCCCGCACTTCGCCCCCGACGTCGGGCAGGCCACGCTCCAACCCTGGTACCTGCTGGCCTCCGACAAGGACGTCGCCGCGGGCAACGAGATTCCGATGAGCTTCGACTCCGGCTTCAAGTGGGTCGCCCAGCGCCCTTACTCGGTCGAGGTGGACGGCACGATCCGGGTCACCTGGTTGGCGGTGCAGACCCGCCCGGCGGCCGGGCAGGCCCCGGCGGTACTGGCCTGGGCCCGGGCTGACTACGACATGACCCGCAAGAGCTTCTCCGGGGTCCAGACCGGAACGACGACCACGGGCGAGGCCCTGCGGCAGGAGGTGAAGGCACCGTGATCGAGGACGTGAAGGACTGGGTGCGCGCGAGGGCCGGGAAGGTCCTGGTCTGCAGCACCGGAACGCTGCTGGCGCTGTCGCTGCTCTCTCTGGCCCTGGCACTGCTGGCCGACGGTTCTGCGGACGCCGACGCCAAGGCCGACCAGCTCATCGTCCAGCTCCAGGGCAAGCAGGAGGACGCGCAGGCGGCACTTGAGACCAAGCACGCCCGGTTGCTGGCTGCCCTGCCGGGGATGGATGCCGAGCGGGCCGACCGGGACCGGGCCGCAGCGCGCTCGGTGCTGCTGAGCCTGACGGATTCCTCGGCTGCCTCGCGGACCGTTAAGGAGACGCAGGCCGCCCTCGATGCCCGGTACGCGTTTCTCGGAACCTCGTCCCGGATCCTCACCGAGTTCATCCCGGAATGGATGGCAGCGACCGGTGCCGGAAAGGGCGCGGGGACGGCGTACCAGCTGGCCGACTTCGACGTCGACGTTGCCGCGGTGAAGGGCCTGGACTACTCCTACATCGGAGTGGCGCGCCTGGACCCGGTCTCCGCCGACGGCAAGTCCACGGCCAAAAGTGAGTACGTGGTCTTCACCTTCGCCACCGGACAGGACGGCACGGTCGCCTCGTTCGAAGCGTACCGGGCCTCGGGCCGGACGCGGGACCAGCTTGTCGCGCAGAGGCCGCCTGCCTCTGCTTCACCGGCCGAGACCGCCAGCCCCGGACCCAGCCACAGCGGCTGACCGGCGGGACACCCGCACAGACACGACACGACAACAACGAAGGACGAGACAAATGACGATCCAGACTCTGGACAAGACCGGCAGCGCGACCGAGCACGAAGCCCGGGTGGAGGCTGCCACTGCAGTCCCCGTCGAGAGGGCCCCGGCCAAGCCGAAGGCCGGGCGTGGCCCTTCGAAGCTGGCCGGCGCGCTGCGCCGCCTGGCCCCCGGGAAGGGCTCCGGCGGATCGCCGGTGCTGATCTGGGCGGTGTTCTTCCGCTCGGTCGTGCTCATCGCCGACTACGTGCTGGCCTCGATGACTGCGATGGTCGTGATCCCGATGCTCGGCGCGTGGCTGCACCGGCAGTCGGGCGCAGCAAGCGGCGACCTGACCATGGCCGGGACCGTCGCGATGTGGATCGCCCCGCTGCTGTTTGTGGTCCTGTTGCTGGCCGCCGCGGAGATCGCCGCGATGCGCGGGATGTGGCGCTGGTCCACCCGCCGGATCCAGGCTGTGCGCGACGCCCGCACCCCGGCGCTGACCCCGGCCACCGCCGCCCCCAGGACCACCCGCCCGAGCCAGAAGACCAACCGGAAGAGGAGCAACTGATGCGCACTGCTGGACTGATGATGAATGACGTGTGGGCCGACCGGGCCCTGCGGGAGCGTGGCGTGCAGGCGCACCGCTACGACGGCCTCGATGCCCAGATCGGGGTGCTGGTCGACTCTGTCGAGCTCAAGCACCGCGGCAAGGAGGAGAACTACCGGCCCTATCTGCACGTCGTGGGCGAGCTGCGCTCGATCACTCCCGCCGAGCCGCTTCCGTACGGGATCACCCAGGTGACCTACTCGCACGGCCAGGGCGAGAAGGTCGACGCCTTCTACGAGTTCGACGACGAGCAGCTGGTCGCACTGGCGGCCAAGGGCTACTTCAGCCCTTCGTTCACCGTGCCCGACCAGCTCACGGGGATCGAGTGGGAGCTGCCCGCCAGGGTGGATGCCCTCGTGCTCACCCCGTCCGGGGACCAGGCCGATGCCCCCGTGGTCTCTATGAACGTGCACCGCATCGCCGATCTCGAGATCGACCTGGCCTCCACCGAGTACGACCTGGCGGCCTACTTCGCTGATCGCTCCAAGGATGGTCATGGTCTGGTTGAGTCCGTCGTCGACCAGCGGGGCCTGCGGGCCCGCTCCGACGCGATCAACTCGCTGTTCAGCGAGGACGAGCTCGACTTGGTCGCGCAGGCGGAGAACCTCCAGCGGCCGGAGGCGCAGCAGCCGGCTGCCGAGGGCGTCACCGCGCAGTTGCTGGCGGTCGAGGCCGAGATCACCGCGGAGCGCGAGCGGTATCAGGCTGAGCTGGAGCGCACTGAGGGCACGCCCGAGCACCTGTATCACCAGCGTGTGGCCCCGGCCCTGCACCTGGACGGACCGGAGGATGCTGCCGTCCCTGCGGACGCGGAGCCGGATGCCGGCGCGACCCACGATCTGGACTTTGGTCTGGATGAGGAGGCCACCGGGCAGGAGGTGCCCGCGCCGACGCTCGAGGAGCGCAAGCGCGAGGCCTCCCGCCGCGCCGCCGACCTCGACTTCGGCGAGGAAGACGGGCACGGCCTGGGCCACTGAGGCCGAGGCGGGCAGAGCAGTCAGGACGGGCCCCGGTCGCTGGAGGACAGCGGCCGGGGTTCTGTGCATTCACACGACGGAGGGATGAGGCGGGATGGGCCTGAAGCAGTCAGTGGTCATCGTCAACGAGTTCAGTGTGCCGCTGCCCGGCGGCAAGGGGTCCCGGGGCGGCACCCCCGGCGACTACGTCACCCGGTACATGGCGCGCGAGCAGGCGACTGAGTCGCTCGCGCCGATCCAGCGGCTGCGCACGGACGACTTCATCCTGCGCTACATGGCCCGCGATTGCGCGGTCGAGCGCGCCGGGACGAGCAGGGTCGAGGCCAAGACGATAATGCGCCAGGCCCAGGGCGATGGCGGCGTGGCCTTCGGCTACGGCTCAGTGTCGCTCTCCGACGAGCAGCTGCGGGCTGCATCCCGGGACATCCAGAAACACTTCGAGAGCGGCAAGACGGTGCTGAAGACCGTGCTCTCCTTCGATGAGGAATACCTGAAACGGCACCGCATCGTCGGCGAGGACTTTCACTGCGAAGGCCGCGGGGACTACCGCGGCCACATCGACCAGATGAAGCTGCGGATGGCGATCATGCACGGGTTGGAGCGGATGAGCTCGGGCACGAGCGGTTTCGACGACCTGCGCTACGTCGGCGTGATCCAGGTCGACACCGAGCACGTCCACTGCCACCTGGCGATGGTCGACGCCGGACACGGCCACCTGGCTAAGGACGGCACCCAGCGGGGCAAGCTTCTGGACCGGCACAAGTCCCGGTTGCGGCGCGGCGTGGACGCCTGGCTGGACGAGAAGCAGGCCGTCGCGCACCTGTCCAGCGCCGTCGGTTACGAGCGCAGGAACGTGACGACCTTCATCAAGCGCTGGGCACACGAGCGCATGCGCTCAGAGGCCCTCCCCCAGTTCCTGCTGGCCTGCCTGCCCGCCGACCGCTCGCTGTGGCGCGCCGGAACCAACGATCTGCGGATGCGCAAAGCCAACCGTCTGGTCTCCGAGCTGGTGGCCGAGCAGCTGGAGCGGCCGGGCTCTCCGCTGCCGGCGGCAATGGAGAGGGTCGTGGAGTACGCCAATCAGCGCCGCAAGGCCGAGGGCCTGCCCACCGACGCGTGGCAGCGCCTGGTCGACGCGGGTCGCAGCCAGATCACCGAGCGGGCGGTCAACGGCGTCTACCAGATGCTGCGCGCCCTGCCCGAGGAGGAGCTGCGGGTGCGTACGCCGATGCTTGAGGTGATGGGTATGGACTACGCCGAGATGGCCGCCCTGGCCGCAGAGCGCCAGCAGCAGCACGGCAGCTCGGAGGACGATGTCGTCTCCTTCGGCTTCCGGCTGCGCAGCTATGCCTCCCGCCTGCAGCATCACAAGTCCAAAGCCAGCGCCTACCGGGACCTGGCACGGCAATGGGAGCGTGCCGAGAAGGCTGAAGTGGCCGTAGAGGACTCCCGGCCGCTCTACGACTTCTACCGCTACGAAGAGGACTGGCACCGGCGGGTGATGAGCAAGTACCAGCACTTCCTGCCGTTTGTCGGCGACGCCAGCCAGTGGTACGCCCAGCAGCAGGAGGTCGCCGCGTACGGCCAGCGCCTGCTCTCGCTGATGGCGCTGCGCCAGGACGCCTCGCTGCAGCGGATGAAGGACGCCGACCAGGCCGAGGAGATGGGCCGCGAAATCTACGGCCAGCCCGGCGGACGGCACCTGACCGCGGGCAAGGCCGGACGGGCGGTGCTGGACGCGCGCATCGAGACGATGAAGCAGGTCTACGACGAACGGCTCCAGGAGCTGCGCACCGACCTGGCCGACTCGGGGCTGGTGCTCGTCGCCGGTCCTGCTGACCAGCGCAGCGCCGTCGCCGGCGGGGATACGGCGCTCTCCACCCAGCTGTCGATCGAGACCGGGACCGTACACCCCTTCGACGAGGTCAAGGCACTGGACCTGCATCACCTGGGCTATGACTTCGTGGCCGATGTCGAGATCGGCGAGCGGGCCCGGCGGGAGTTCACCGCAGCCGCGGCCGAACGCCGCCGGCTGCTGCTGGCGGCCATGGAGTACCTCGACCAGTCAGGCCAGTCCGAGGCGATCGCCGACCTCCCGGTCGACGACATCGCCGCGATGACCCGGGTCTCGCGGGAACTGGTTCCGGTGGAGGACGGCTCCACGCGGCCGGTTCTGCGTTCGAGGATCGCGGCGCTGCGCGAAGAGCAGGAACAGGCGGCCCGGATGCGCCGGTCGAAGGCCTCCTCGCTGGACGCCGGCCTGGTGGTGCGCGTCCAGCAGCGGGTCGACGCCGCGGTGGCTGGTGCCGATGTCCTCCCCGGCCCCGAGCAGGAGCCGGCAGGGCGGCCCGACGGCATCCAGCACGAGTAGGGACACGAGTTGAAAGATCATTCGAATGGTTGCGGAATTATCTATAGGAGTATTAGTGTATAGAGCAGTTCGGCAGGCACTTCGGGGCTTTGCTCGGACGACGTGAATGATCAAGGCCGTTCTGCCGAGTGGCGGACGGAACGACGAAAGGACGAGATCATGGCACTTCTCAAGGGCAAGGGCGCAATGACCGGGGTCAACCTCATCGCCAAGGTCTATGACAACGGCGCGACCAAGGACGGCAAGTCGCACTACGCCGACATCCAGGTCGACGCCCGCGACTCGCGCGGACCGGAGCAGAGCAACCTGCACCTGAAGTCCGAGCGCGTGAAGGGCCCGGACGGCAAGGAGCGCTTCGCCAACACCGCCCCCTACTCGGTGGGCCAGCTGGAGGAGATCGTCAAGGCCGCGGGCCCGAATACGGAGCCGCTGCTCAACAAGGACGGCGAGAAGGTCGGCACCGTCTACGGCTTCAAGGGCAACGTGATGCCGGCCTCGCGCGGCACCGGTCTGGTGGTCAACACCAAGTCCGTGGAGGCCAGCGACTTCAAGGTCGACGCCAAGACCCTGGACAACCAGTTCGCCTCCATGAAGGCGGCCAAGGAGGCCCAGGCGGCTGCCAAGCAGAGCCAGGCCGGTCCGGAGCAGACCGCCCAGGCCGAGCAGGTCGTCGAGGCCGAGGCCCCCGCGGTCGGCTGACACCGATCCACGGCTCAGCAGAACTCATTGAAAGGCCCCCGGAGAGACCTCTCCGGGGGCCTTTCGCATAGAGAGGAACGAATCATCATGGCAGATCTCAGTAAAGGTTCCCAGGGCCGACCGGAGCACGGCCAGCGCCCGACGTCGTACACGCCCGAGCAGCTGGCGGCGATCCGCGGGGCCACCCCCGATACCGGAGTGCAGCGGGGCCCGAGCTCGCAGGCGGGCCTCGGCGCGGTGCGGGGTCCCCGATACAGCGTGCCCTCCTCCCCCGCTCCCGGCCAGCCGGGCTCGAGGTTCAACCCCAACATGGTCGAGCGGCGGCCGCGCCCGCAGGCTGAGCCGGCACCGGGGATGATCACTTCAGCGGATGTGCCGAAGCCGGAATCGGCCCGGCAGGAGCAGCCCCAGGCGAAGCAGGCCCATGCCGGCGGCACGGTTCAGGGTCCGGTGAAGGTCCCGCTCACCCAGCGGGCCGCCGGGTCGAAGGTCGGACAGGCCGTGCAGTCCGGGGGCCGCCGCGAGGGAGCCAGGCGGCTCGGCACCGAGGCCATGCAGGATGCCGCGGCCCACGCCCAACGTGCCCAGCAGTCTGGTGCATCGACCAGGGGCGTCGCCGCCAGCGCCGCCAGGGGAGCTGCCGTGGGTGCAGCCCGCGGGCTGCACACGGAGCTGGCCGGACATGGCGGACAGAAGGCCCCCCAGGGCTCCGCTGCCGGGGCGGACCTGGTCGGGCGGATGGGCTCGGTTGTCGGCCGTGGTGCTCAGGAGCAGCTGCCGGGCACCTCGCCGCAGGGACGGAAGCCGGTCAGCGAGAGGTACGACTATCAGTTCGAGGGCCAGGGCGAGCCCGAGGGCACCGAGCAGCAGCGCGGGGCCTGAGACAGGCACGGAGGAGGAGAAGGCTATGGCGACGAACGATCCCAGCCCACTGAGCGGCACGAGCCTGCTGGAGCTGGGCCTGGACGAGATCACGGCCCCGGACGAGGGCATGGACATGTGGGCGGAGGCCGGGCGCGCCCTGGTCGACCGCGTGGGTGCCTCGATGCGTCAGCAGCGCGAGGCGAACGAGCGGGCACGGTGCGACCGGGAGTCCAGCAGGCCGCTGAGCGAGCGGTACGACTACCAGTTCGAGCAGGGTGGGGCTTCGTCCCAGGAGGACCGCCAGCAGGGGCTGTGACAGCACCCCTACGGAGTGAATGGCCAGGAGGCCCCCGGATATGAGTCCGGGGGCCTTTCACTGTCCTATCACAGTCTAGCCGAATGGTGTCATGATAGACTTTCGACTGATCTATCAGATGAATTCAAGTCTTGGCGAGAGGTCTTCCACGGCATGTTCCATGAAGTGCACCTGAATGAGGGCTATCCGCTCCTGTCGAAGCTGTCGGACCCGCTCAAGAGGGCCGAGCGCGAGATCGTCGGCCGCGAGCACGAGAAGCTCCAGCTGCTGGCCTCGATGAGCAGGCCAGAGCTGTGCAACGCCCTGCTCCTGGCCGAGGCAGGTACGGGTAAGACCGCTCTCGTCCAGGCCACGATGGCCGCTGACGCCGAGCGGCTCTATCTCGAGGTCGATCCGTCCCGGATGATCTCCGAGGCCGGTGACTCGGACCGCATGGCCGCCATGCTCAAGGGCTTCTTCGACGAGGCCGAGCACTTCGTGGCGGACGAGAAGCAGGAGCTGGTCCTGTTCATCGACGAGTTCCACCAGATCATCCAGCTTTCCGATGCTGCGGTTGAGGCGGTCAAGCCGGTGCTGGCCGCCTCCGGGGCACGCGGCATCCGAATCATCGCCGCGACGACCTATGACGAGTTCCACAGGCACATTGCACCGAATCAGCCGCTGGTTGAACGGCTGCAGCGCATCAACCTGACGCCGCCGGACCAGGAGACGACGATCCGGATTCTGCAGGGCATGGCCGAGCACTACGACGTCGCCGACCAGTTCTACGACGACCACATCTACCGGCAGATCTATGAGTACACCGAGCGCTACATGCCGGCGAGCTCGCAGCCGCGCAAGTCGATCCTGGTGCTGGACAGCATGGTTGGCTGGCACCGCCTCACCAAGCGGGCGCTGGACCGCGATCTGCTCTCGGACGTGCTCCAGGAGTCTCTGGGCGTCAACGTTGCCTTCAAGGTCGACGGCGCGAAGATCAAGGAGCAGCTGGACTCGAAGGTGTTCAGCCAGGACCTGGCCACGCGTGCGGTCGCGCGGCGGCTGCAGCTGTCGGTCGCGGACCTGAACGACAAGGGCCGGCCGGAGGCCTCGCTGCTGTTCACGGGGTCGACCGGCGTGGGTAAGACCGAGCTTGCCAAGCAGCTGGCACGGCTGCTCTTCGGTGACGACCAGCGCCACCTGATCCGATTCGACATGTCCGAGTACGCCCAGGACTCCTCGATGGACCTGTTTCGCTCCGAGCTGACGAAGCGGGTCTGGGACCTCTCGCACGCCGTACTGCTGTTCGACGAGGTCGAGAAGGCCTCGGCGATGGTCACCCGTCTGCTGCTGCAGGTGCTCGACGACGGCCGGCTCTCCGACGACAACAACCGCGAGGTCAGCTTCCTGAACACCTACATCGTCATGACGACGAACGCAGGCTCGGAGATTTACAAGACCATCGCGCAGTATGCGGCCGACGACACGGGCTCGGGCGAGCAGCTGCTGAAGTACGACAAGCTCATCCGCCGCTCGATCACCGAGACCTCGGCGGATAACCGCTTCCCGCCCGAGCTGTTGGGCCGTATCGACGCCATCGTCCCGTTCCAGCCGCTCTCCGAGGACACGCAGCGCAAGATCGTGCGCAACAAGCTGCGCCACATGGTGCAGGAGGTCCTCATCAAGCACAACGTGCGGGTGGACATCGACCAGAGGGTCCTGCAGTACCTCATCGACGACAAGGGCGATACCGACTCCAATGCCGGCGGTGCCCGTGGCGCGGTGGCGAAGATGACCGACGAGGTCACCACCGGAGTGGCGACGTTCATCAACGAGCATCCCTCTGAGCGGCGGATCCGGATCGACGTCGTCGGCGAGTTGGCGAGCGATCACAAGGACATGCTCACCTCCGATGCGTGCATCGAGGTGAGCGCCGTGCGCTGATCTGCGCCAGCGGTCATTGCGGGCCATTCGGCGTCGTGTTGAATTGCCTATCATTGCACCTATCGACTCATAGGCGATAGGATACTCATATACCAGGCGAACTGCGTTTCATCATCGAAGGGATCGACACCAATGGGCATTCTGGGCACGGCTGCGGGAAGCCGGAACAAGGATCGGAAGAAGAAGCCTGACGAGCTGCTCTCGTCCGTGGTCAGGGAGACGGCGATCCCCGCAGCAGTCGACCTGCTGCGGTCGAACGCGAAGTTCGTCTTCCCCAGCGGCACGGCGTGGGTCATGCTCGTGCTGGCCGCCGAGTCCATCGGCGGGCTGAGCAAGCGGCACGGCCGCGACGAGGCGAAGGGCTCGCTCATCGAGCTCATTGACTCCGACCAGATCAGGACCGTCGCCACGGCAGAGATGCTGGGCGAAGAGGTCTTCGGCATCATCCCCAACACGGAGACGCTTGCGCGCATGGAGGAGTACTCGCTCCTGGCTGGCGCGGAGTACTCCTGGGCGGTCGTCTGGCAGAAGCCCAGCGGCGAGCTGCTGGTGGACCTGGTCGCCGAGGCCACGTTCAAGCAGGCCCAGGAGGTCGCTTCCGGCACGCTGAGCCTCGAGGAGGCTGTCGGAGCGCAGGCCTGGCGCGAGCACAGCGGCGTCACCACCGACGAGCCCGGGACCCTTCCCGCGGTGGACGCGGACGCTGTTGCTGCCGTGGACACCGGCGACGAAGGTGACCCGATCTTCGACTCGATTCCCGGCGGGGGCGAGGGTGCCGGTGACGAGCCGGTCTTCGACGCTGCGGGCGATGAGCCCGTGTTCGACGACGAAGCCGTCGGCTTCGGATACGAGGACGCGGCCCCGGTTGCGGTGGAGCCGGAGCCCGGCTTCGACGGCACGGCCGGCTTCGAGGAGTCCGGTCCTGTGACCGCCGACGATATGACGTACGCCCCGGCCGAGGAGGAAGCCGTCCTGCTGGAGAACCAGGAGCAGGTGCGCGAGGTCATCGCCCGCCGCTTCCTCTCCGAGGACCTGGACCTCGACGTGCGCCTGGACGAGTTCAATGCGACCTTCGCCATCGGCGCGCCGGTCGTGCAGATCGAGGTGCCGCAGGGTGCGACCGAATGGCTCGGCGACCAGGTCGCCCAGCTCAACCGGCAGGCCAATGCCGACCTTGCCCAGCTGCGGTGGGCGCACGAGGACGAACTGCGCACGCTGTACGTGAACCTCATGTCGGCCCACGTCGAGCAGGTCATCCGTGACGTGGCCACCGACCGCGAGGGCTCGCGCTATAAGGCACTCAAGGACGGCACCGAGGCGGCGCACCGCGAGCGGGAGTCCGAGAAGGAACAGCGGATCCGCACCCGTAAGGCCGAGATCGTCCAGGACTACGAGGCCCAGGCGAAGAAGCTCGCCGAGCAGGCCGCCCTCCAGGCGGAGATCCAGTACAAGGAGCGCAACCGCTCCCGCATGGAGCGCGAGCAGGCCGACGCCGTCGCCGAGATCGAGCGGGTGCTCGAGAACTCCTACTCGCACGACCGCCAGGAGATCCTGCGCGTGCGCCGCTCCGACGCCGCCCTGAAGATGCAGGTCGGCACTACGCGGATCTTCGAGGTCCTGGCCGAGAAGCAGAAGGCCTACCTCGAGGCCGAGGAGCAGCGTCTGGGGCAGTGGAAGGCCGAGATCCAGCGGATCGTCGACGACAACCGCAAGGCGGACATCGCCCAGGCCGAGGCTCTGGCAGAGCACCAGCGCACCACCGACGAGATCGGCGTCCTGCGCCGCGAGCAGGAGGCGCTGCTGGAGTCGATCCGCAACGAGCACGCCGACCGCATCCGCCGGATGGAGGACGAGCTCGACCGCAACCGCAAGGACGCGATCACCCAGATGCAGGCCCGCGAGACGGAATGGCAGCACAGCCTGTCCCTCGAGAAGGAGAAGACCGACTCGGCCACGCAGCGGAACACGGACCTGCTGCAGCAGATGGAGGTTGTCGAGGACTCGGTCAAGCGCCGTTACGAGGCACGGCTGGAGGAGATGGCTGCGGACAAGGAGTCCTACGCCAGCGAGCTGGCAAGGGCTTCGGAGATCCAGAGCCGCTACAACAAGATGCTCATCGCCCTGATCGTCGCGCTGCCCGTGCTCGGCGGCGTCGCCGGCTTCATCGGCGGGGCAGCCATGGGCGGCTGATCCGACTCGGAGATCGACGAGTCTGACGGCGCATGGGGCTCGCACCCCGTGCGCCGTCGGCGTCTTCCGGGATCACAACAGGCGCAGGACACACAGACACACGCGGAAACAGGCAGGGAGAACCATGGCAGGCAGCAAGCGCAGGGCGGCACGGCCCAAGGCCAGCGGCTGGGAGAAGATCTCGGCGCGTCGGCCGGAGGAGACGCTGACGAACCGGGACGTCTATGAAGACCAGCAGCTGGACCGCGGCGAGCGGCTGAGCAAGAAGTCGAACACGTCGGGCCTCGTGCTCGCCGGCGTCGCTGGCCTGTTGGTCGCGATCGTGGCGTGGGTGCTGTACTCGGTCATTGCTACGGCAGTGCTCACGCTCGGGGCGACGATGGGCGGTGGCCTGGGCGGAAACAGCAGCGGAAAGCCGGACTCGTACTACGTGGAGGACACGACGACAGGCCAGGGCGGGGCCCCGATGACGTGCTACCGCGCCGTCAACGAGAAGGGTAACCCCGAGATCGGCTCGAAGTGCTACCCGGATCTCAAGGACGTCCCGGTGCCAGCGTGGTGGACCCACGCAGGCAGCGCCGCCCAGGACGCCCCGAAGGTTGACCAGGGGGCTACGCCCGCGGCGACGAACGTCGGCGGGCAGCTGGGGTCCGTCACCGGGTTCAAGCTCTTCCTGACGCTGGGATCGGGCGCGCTGGTCATGATCGTGATCTCCACCTGGACCGGACGCCAGGTCGCCAAGCACAACGCGACGGTCGACCACACGGACATCAACGACCACCGCAACGACCAGCACATCGCGCTGCCGGAGGAGGTCCAGCAGAACTACGACTGGTTCCCGGACGCCGGTGCGCACTCGGGGGTGCAGGTCAGCTCGATGATCAGTCACATGATGCTCAGCAAGAAGGGGCTGGGCACGGTCAAGGTCTCCCGGCGCGCAGAGTCCGACGTGATTGACCAGGACGGCAACATCGTCTACTACAAGGGTGAGGTCATGGACGGCGACGACGGCGAGCCGCTGGTCGAGACCCTGCCGCTGATCGACGAGGAGTTCGGCCAGGCGCTCTTCGACGCCTCGGGCCTGCCCCGGGACAAGCGGCTGCGCCGGAAGTATGACGCAACGGTGATCCCGTACAACCCGCCGACCGAGGAGAGCCGGCGCAAGGCCAAAGAGGCGAAGGACCCTGGGAAGCTCCAGGGCGCGAACCGTGACAAGCTCGGGCCCTACCGTACGGTGTCTGACCTGATCACCGATGACTGGGAGTTCCCGGCGTACGAAGTCCAGCGCCCTGCCGGTGCCTACATCGTCGACACTGCTCCCGTGAACACGATGGTGCTGGCCATCACCCGGGCGGGCAAGGGCCAGACCTACATCGAGCCGATGATCGACATGTGGTCGAGGGAGAAGAAGCCCTCGAACATGGTCATCAACGACCCCAAGGGCGAGCTGCTCGTCAAGAACTACATCCCGCTGGTCACGCGCGGCTTCGAGCCGGTGCAGTTCAACCTGATCAACGCGATGAAGACCGACATCTACAACCCGCTGGGCATGGCCGCCGACGCCGCCCGCGAGGGCGACTCGACCAAGTGCGCGCTCTACATCGAGAACATTGGCGAGGTTTTCTTCCCGCTGGACGGCGGTGAGGACCCGGTCTGGCCGAACGCGGCGAACAACGCCTTCAAACGGGCCGCCTACGGTCTCATCGACTACTACCTCGAGGAGGAGCGTGAGCTGCGCGAGTACGCAGCAGCCACCGGCATGGACCCGGGCACGCTGGAGCAGCGGCTGGACGACATGTGGGGAAAGGTCACGCTGTACAACTGCTACCAGCTCTTCGTGCAGCTGACCTCGAAGAAGTGGAAGAACCCCGCTGCCGAGCTGGAGAAGCGCATCAAGAACGGCGAGTTCGAAGAGGACGAGGACGCCCTGGCCGAGGAGCAGGCCAAGGTCGCCGAGAAGGATTTCCTGTGGGAGGGCAAGGCCGAGCAGGACCTGCTCACGCTCTACTTCAACGCCACCCAGGCCCTGCCGCGCAACTCGATGCGCACGCTCGTCGGCAACGCCCACAACGCCCTGGTCGCCATGGCCGGTGCGGAGAAGATGATGTCCTCGGTCTACGGCATCGCGATCACGGGCATGAGCTTCTTCACCGACCCGACGATCTCGACCCTGACCTCGGGTAAGCCGAGCCAGAACACTGACCTGGCGGGTTTGTCCTTCCCGCGGCGGCTGGGCGTGCGGTTCTCGCCGAACTTCATGAAGCGCGACCACCTGCTCGGCCAGATGGCGAGCTGGTCGGCGTACGCGGACCCGATGTTCATCCAGAACCTTGGCAAGGACTTCGAGCACTCGGAGATCGTCGGCCGCGTGGGCTGGGCGCGCTACAACTTCAAGGGAATCTTCCCCGGCGACGAGGCCTGGCTGAAGCTGGAGCTGAAGAACCCGCAGAGCGGCATGCTCGTGCGCACTTTCTACTTCCACTTCCGCAAGAGCTACCAGCTCTCCCTCAACGGCCGGCACTTCGTGGTCGAGCCGGTCACCGGCAAGAAGATCGTGAAGAACGGCGTGCTGCGCGAGCTGCGGCCGGTGCGGGAGGGTGGCACCCGCGACGGGAAGATCCTCTCGTTCCAGCCCGGCGACACGACCTTTCCGAGCCGCAAGCTGGACTTCTCCGGCGGAGGGCACCCTGAGGAGGTCGAGGTCCGGGCGCGCGCGATCACGCAGACGATGGCGCGGTACTCGGAGTCGCCCAAGGCGGTCTTTCTCGTCACTCCCCCACACCTGATGAAGTACGCCAAGCTGATCCTGATCCTGGTCAAGCAGCTGGTGGACGTCTCGTTTGACCAGTCGTACATGACCAAGTCGAACCAGAAGCCGCTCTACCGCACCCGGTTCATGCTCGACGAGCTCGGCAACCTGCAGTCCGACGGTAATGGCATCGCCGGCTTCGAGACCATGCTCTCCATCGGCCTCGGCCAGGAGCAGCAGTTCACGCTTATCCTGCAGACGCTGCAGCAGCTGCGCGACGTCTACGGCGAGTCGGTCGACAAGATTGTGCAGGGAAACACCAGCAACATCGTCTTCCTCAAGTCGACCGACGACTCGATGATTGAGACGCTGGAGAAGATGAGCGGCAAGACTCACCGTACCCACGCCAGCTCGAAGCAGATCACGCAGAACCTGGACAAGGTGGTCGGCGGGAAGACGGACGGAGCGATTTCGCGCACCTGGTCGACGGAGGAGGAGCCGCTGATCAAGTACAACGATTTCGCCTTCCTCTCGCCGCGCAACTCGATCGTGCTGCGCGCCGGCGACGCGCCGGTCTGGAACCGCAACGAGACGATCCTGCCGATGTCATTCAAGCTGCTCGGCAACACGATCACCCACCCGGGGCACGAGTACTCGCTGCAGACGATCCCCACGCTCAGCTCCGCGATGGAGTTCGACGTGCGCATGAATCAGCCGGACTTCGTCAAGATGCTCGACAAGCGCATGGCCCAGGCGGTCAGGGCGGCCGACGCCAAGACGCTCTACCAGGAGACGTACGACTACAAGGACATCGACATCGAGCGCCTCGACCCGGACGTCTACTCGGACGAGGTCATGGAGGTCATCACGCGGATGGTTTTCACCGACGAGAGTGGCGATCCCAACGCCCCGGTGGTCGTGGACCCGGACGACTACGAGGCCATGATGCTGGGCAACGACGAGGAGTTCCTGGAGGACGTGGAGGTGGCCGCGACCGTGGCTGCCCACCAGGCGACGCAGAAGGACCACAAGCGCCTGGTCTACGCCGAGGGCACGGTCAGCAAGGAGATGCTGATCAATCTCGACGGCTCGGCGAAGGTCAAGGCCCTGGACCTTGAGATTGGTGAGGCGTATAAGACCGCGCTGGTGGAGATGCAGCGGGACCGCGAGCACTTCTCAGTCGGCGGGGACGGCGAGCTGCGCAGCGCCGACGGGTCAAAGACCTACATCAGCCAGGTCCGTTCCGATGCCTACACCGACGCCGCCCGCAGGATCAACGGCCAGATCAGCGACGAGGGCTCGCGCGTGTTCGCCGAACAGGACGTGACCGAGGAGGATCTGCGGTCGCTGGCCACGGTCAAGGTGCACGCCGCCTTTTACACGTACCTGGCCTCGCTGCCCAGCTGGGAGGTCCTGGCCGACGGGGCTTTCGACCGGGCCATGGCCGTAGAGATGAAGTCCCGGGGGTAGTGCCGGCGGGTCTATTCGCTCCGTGCCGGGACAGTCGATGCAATTCGACTGTCCCGGCATTCGTCTTTTGGCTCGTTTCTGACTCGTCTATCGCTTCCATTCGAATCGTCGGGGTATGATCTATACATAGTTATGTCCCCGAGCGTCCACAGGAGGCTGAGTAGCAATGAAGAAGGCACACGGACTGAGGCGGTACTTCTACGAGTACGTCTTCTACAAGGCAGTCGAGCAGGCCCGGGAACAGAGCGGGGAGATCATTCCCATCTCCCAGGCGAAGGCCATCCGCGGACGGGTTGACCAGATCCTCGGCCAGCGCGGAACCGCCCTGGCTGATCCCGGACTCGGCGTCACCGCGTGTCTGACTGCGATCGACACGGCCTTCTCCGAGCGCGTCCCGGACTACGAGCCGCAGTTCGGCGACCACTCCCCCGCCAACGAGCGCTACCAGACGCTGCAGCGTGAGTTCACCCGTGCCACGGGTGTCGGAGCGGAGATTGACCCGCGTTCGGCGCGGCTGCCGATCAGCCCTTACGACCCGGCCTGGTCCGAGCGTGCGACGGTGAAGCGCGCAGGTACCGAGCTGCTGTACATTCCCGACGAGACGATCGTGAAGAACGCCGGCGGCGAGGTGGAGTCCTTGTCTGAGCCGCGCCGCGGGAACATGACGCTCTGGCGGCTCGACGAGGACGGTAAGCCGTACGAGGCCGGCCGCGCCATGACCAACGACGACGCCGCAGGCCTCACGGCGCTCATGGACAAGATGAGCCGCCAGGAGTACGACCAGGTCCGCGAGTGGGTCATCGACGGCGGACGCGACCCGCAGACCGGCCGCGTTGACCGCAACCGTTTTATGTCCCAGCGGGCGGAGGCGCGCTCGGCGGCGCTGCTCGAGGAGCTGAAGTCCCAGGGCGTGGCCTACGAGGTCCTGCGCGACCGTGAGCCCGGGCAGATCAAGGCCCGGATCTCCGGGACCGGCATGGAGATCCGTCTCACTGACACGCGCCAGGAGGAGTACGCCGGGGCGCGCATCTATGACAACGGAACGGTGCTGCGCTACAGCACCAATCACCGGGTGCCCGGCGGCATGGCCGTGCCCGCCCCGACCTCCGAGGACGCCGTGCGGCTGTTGCGTTTCGCCCAAGGCCTGCCCATTGAACGCGACGATCTTCCCGGCACGGTGGTCGGCGTCGTCGGCTCCAGCCACCCCGAGCATGGCCGCGGCCGCTCCCTCATCGACGTGCCGGACAGCTATCACGTCGACCGCGAGAGCATGTTCGTCGTCGCGGACTATATCGTCCCCGGTGAGAGCGCCCCGCGCCCCGGGTCCAAGGTCATGCTGCGCCGGGATGCCAAGAACCGCTCCCTGCCGACCTTCTTCGTGGATGCAGAGCCGGCCGAGGCCTACGGTCGCGAGGCCGTGGACACCGCGCGGGAGAACCTGCGCGCCGCCCTGGGCGTCGAGGAGCTGATTCTGCGCGCGGAGTCTGAGCTGCAGCGCACCGAGGGCGCGCTCGACGAGATCGAGCCCCCGGAGTATGCCTCTGACCCCGAGGTCGCGGCGATCCAGCGCTCATATTGGGACGTACTCACCGGAGCGCGCAGCGAGCTGTTGCGTCCGGGCGCGACCGAGGAGATGTACCAGGAGCGCCTGGAGGAGATCGGCGAGCTGCAGGCCGGTGAGCTTCCGGACCTGGGCAACCTGGTCTATGGTGGCACGGCCGCCGACAAGGTCCGTGCGCACGCTGATGACGTTCCGTTCGAGCTGGTCGGCACCTGGGATGCCGAGCCGCACCTGATCGACGGCGAGTGGCTCGACCAGCGCTTCGACCCCGCCCGCGTCGCCAAGTACATGACCAGCCCGACCGGCCAGTGGTCGAACCTGGACAATCTCGCCTCGGCGCTGCGCCGCTGCGGGGTGCCTCCCACCGAGCTCATGGGTACCAGCTTCCAGGCGACCCGCTTCAAGGACCGGATCGTCTCCTTCCACGCGGCCACCGCCGCCCCCATCGCCGAGCATCCCTCGGAGTTCATGCGTCGGATCGGTCAGACCGTCCGGGAGAGCATCGAGCGCAACGCCGCGACGCCGGGTGAGATCCTGGTCGACGCGCAGGGCGTCATCAGCTGGACCGCCGAAAAGCTGCGTCGTGACGGCAAGGCCACGCCGGTCTCCGGTGAGATCGGCCAGGTCTTCGATGTCGGCAGCCATGGGGAAATTGTCACGCGCTTCGCCAGTGGCGAGAACGCGCTGATCGTCCCCGGCTACGAGGCGCGGATCAAGGCCCAGACCCCGGGCGAGGCCCCCAAGTCGGTCGAGGAGCGCACGGTGCTGCGCGGCTACGAACAGCTGATGCACGAGCGCATCCAGTACCAGCTTGCCGGTGACCTCGTCTCCGGCCGCAGCCGGACCGGCGAGCCGGCCTCGCTGAACGCGGTGTACTCGCAGCTCTACGGTACCAAGCACCCGGTTGACTTCATCGAACGGGCCACGACGTATGAGGTCGACCCCGCCACCGGCAAGGCCACCGCACGACTGGACGAGTGGACGGCCTCGATCCTCGAGACCGAGGCCAAGCGCGTGCGCTACTCCAACGAGATCAAGCAGGGCTCGACGATCTACGCCGAGTACCGCGCCGAACGCGATCGCACCGACCCGGCCGACGACAACGTCTTCGACGCCTGGCGGCTCACCGGTGGACGGAACATGACGGTGCTCACGGGAACCGACCGTAACCATGTGACGGCTCCCGGCGGCTTCTTCGATCCGGTGATGACCGGCGGCGCGACCAACCAGGGCATCGTGCGCTACCTCACCGAGGACGCCGCCGTGCGCCCCGACGGCACGATTGAGCCGGGTGACCCGGAGACCGTGACCGGCTCCCGCGCCCCGCTGATGAGCCGGCCGGAGCTGGAGACGCTGCGCTATGACCCGTTCGACCGGCAGCAGATGACGGCCTCGACGATCATGCAGTCTTCCGAGGTGACGAAGCCGACCGGCACCGCTCTGATGACCTTCGGCGGCTGGACGGCCGACGACCCGATCGTGGTGTCGACGGAGTTCTCCGAGCGGCACCGCATCCGCGGGGCCGGTGGCCAGCTGCGCGACCTCGTCGTGGGCGACAAGATCAGCGATCTGCACGGCAACAAGGGTGTCGTCTCTCTGGTGGTCGACCGCCACATGGACCCGGACGAGGCGCGTGCCCAGGGCCTGGAGCAGGAGGTGGCCTGGTTCGGGGAGAACCCGGGCATCGACGTGGTGATGAGCCCGTTTTCGCTGATCTCCCGCCGCAACGCCGGATCGGCGCGCGAGCTGATGGGCGGTGCCGTGGGCGACATCCGCCGCCCGGCCGTCCAGGGCCCCGAGGCCGGGCCGGTCGACGGAGGGTTGGGCGAGATGCGGTTCGTGGTCACCCACATGGCTGTCGACGAGAAGACTAAGATCTACGACGACGAACAGGTGCGCGCCGGCAAGGGGCGCAAGGCCTCCTCGCAGCTGGCCTGGGCGCTGCAGTCCCAGGACTGCCCGGCGATCATGCGCGAGTTCTACGGCCACAACTCCGGTGCCGAGTCGAACCTGCGCGAGTATCTGCTGGTGGCGGGACTGGACATGGAGGCCGACGGCACCCTGCGCGTCGTGGGCCAAGCCGAGAGTGTCGACGAGCGGCCCGAGCGCCGCCTGATCCCGATGCCAGAACTGATGCGCACGCAGCCGCGCAGCGAGGGCGCGACGCCGGGGCTGAACACCACGGCCATGCGCAAGTCCTTCGGCGACCTGATCGGCGATCGCGGCGGCGACATGGAAATCCCCTTTCCGCTGACCTACCCGACGGGTCAGCTGACCGAGACGGTCAGCGCGACTTCGTGGAAGCTGCCGGTGCTCTCTTCGCACCTGCGCAGCGGCCAGGAGTTCGACGACGGCACGTCCGTCACGCACGACTACACGCGCAGCTACCAGGACGTCTTCGTCGAAGCCTGCCGCTACCGGTACATGGCCGAGCAGCTGGACGACCACGGCCTGTCGCCGGACAAGCGCGCCGAGGTGCGCCGGGGCATGAGCGAGTCTGTCTCGCGGGCACAGCGTGCCTTCGAGGCGATCACCACGGACGTGCAGAACCGCGTGCTGACCGGCAAGAACAACATCTTCAAGACCGGGCTGATGAGCTCGCGCCTGTCGGACTCGGCCACGATGGTCTGGACCGCCGACCCTCGGCTGGACATCGATCAGATCGCTCTGAGTTCGGTCAAGGCCGAGCAGCTGGGCCTGGCCGAAGGCGATCACGCGCTGGTCTGGCGCGACCCGGTCCTGCGCGACGCCGGCGTGCGCTACATGCGCGTGGCGATCGACGACCGGCTCACCGGCGCGGCGATCAACCCGGTGATGGACCAGTGCTTCGACGGCGACTTCGACGGTGATGCGGTCGCCGTGGTGAGGCTGCACAGCGAGGCCGCCAAGGCCGAGGCGATGGCCAGGCTCTCGGTCGGAGCGAACCTCCTGGACACCGGCGTGGTGAAGGCCGACGGCTCGCACCCGCTGGCCATGCAGGTCTCGCTGGACACCCAGGTGGCGCTGTCCAAGAACCCGGAGCTGGCGGAGAGTCTTGAGAGTGCCGTCAAGGAGGCGAACCGCCTGCGGTTCGTCAGCGATCCGCACGAGGTTGCCGCCGGCCACGAGGTCCTCGTCGAGGAGCTCAGCGATCTCTATCGCTCGGCACAGCGCGGCGAGTTCGGCTCGGCGCTGACCTTCAGCAGCCGCGAGGCGCACTTGCAGAGCGTGCGCGAAGTCTGCGTCGAGACCGGAGCCAAGGGCAGCGAGAAGAAGCTCGGGGACTACGCCCGCAACCTCGGCGACGAGCAGGGTACGCCGGGCATCACGCAGGAGGACCAGGAGGCCTCGATGTTCGCCACGGCGATCAAGGCCCACGGCACGGGACTGGGTGGCTCGTTCTCCCAGCGTGCGGTGCGCGCCCTGCGCGGCGCTGACCTGAAGGCGGTGCTTGAGGTGACCTATCCGGTGACCCAGTCGATCCTGCAGGCCAAGCACGACGCTGCGGAGGCCCGGCACAAGTACGAGATGTTGCAGGGTCCCGGGCGCGATCTGTGGCGCGGCCGCAAGCTTGAGCACACCGGCCCCGGCCAGTGGCGTCCCGAGTTCGCCGACGGCGAGGCTGTCCAGGCCACGGCCGAGGAGTGGGAGGCCCAGTTCGTTGAGTTCTACGAGGCCAAGGACGGGTTCAACGTTTCGGTCAACCCGGACTGCGTCGCCCGTGTCGCCCGCGCGCTGGAGGACCCGAAGTCGGGCCTGGTGCGCAACCTCGAGGAGGACCCGTCCCTGGCGGGCACGGTGATGGACCGTATGGCCTACGGCGGCGACTTCGAGGCGCTGGTGCAGGCTGCGAAGAATCGCGAGAGCGTCTTCGACGGCGAGAAGAACGAGCAGTTCGCCTCAGCGGGCACCCGCCGTGCCCGGGCCGCGGCGGCGCGCGAGCTCGACGCGTTCGCGGCGCACGGCCTCGACGGGCTGGACGGCCTGGACTCCGCGGAGGCCGCGGTGGATGCCTCGGTCCTCAAGCGTGACGTGCTCGCGCAGACCGGGGACGGGGCCGCCAGGGCGCGCGGTGCCAGCCGGCGCTCGGCACACGCCGTCGGCGTGGGCGGCCGTCACCCGGCCTGGACGCCGAGCTACGAGACCGGGCAGCAGCAGAGTGACGACGACTATGGACTGGGAGGCTGACATGACACAGGACACGGAGCGGGAAATGGGTCCGGGCGGCAGGGGCCGGGGGCGCAAGGCACTGCCTGTCGACCCGTTGGGCGACGTCCATGCCGTGTACGGGATGGACGGCGGGGAGGAGGACATCATCGACGCGGAGATTGTCGACGAGCCGGAGACGCAGGGCGGACACGACACCTCACGCGGGCAGCGCGAGCGGCTGCGCGACCGTGCCCGCGGCTTCTTCGGGGCCGCGACGCGGGAGCGGACCGAGGAGCGGGAGCGCCAGCGTGCACGCGACCAGGAGCGCGCTGCGGCCGACGATGACGGCCTCGACGACCGGGAGCGGCTGCTGAAGCTCCGGGCGGAGACGCGGCTGGCGGGCGAGGCGTACATGCAGACGCTGCGCGATTCGAAGCTGCTCGTGCCCGGTTTCAACGACGGGGAGCGCACGAAGGAGTTCGACGCGATGCACGCGGTCTACATGCAGATGATGATGCAGGGCTGCCTGCGTCCGCTCACCCGCGGCGTGAACCCGAACTCGGTCATCCAGGCCGCCGGCATGATGATGGCAATGCGGATGCTCGCTCCTGACTTCAGGAAGGAGATGGACTCCTACCTGCAGCCGTTTAAGGACAAGGTCCAGGACCGGATCGACGCGAAGACCCGGCACATCGGCGAGAGGGCCGAGCGCCAGGCGGCCCTGGTCGGAGATCTGTTCGGGGGCGCGCCGGAGGCGCAGGAGGCCGCCGGCGACGACGGCGGGAAGCAGTCCGGGAAGTCGGGCGGGCGGTGGGGCACCAGCAGGGACGACTTCCTTTCCCGGCGCTGGCGTACCCGCCTGGAGGACCTGGAGCGCCGCGAGCGGGGCAACCGTGAGTTGTTTACTCCCGAGTCGGCGGCCATGACCGAGGTCGCACTCATGGAGAACGCCTTCTGGAAGATGCGTGACCCCGAGCAGGACGCGAAGCAGATCAACGCCAGCTACAAGGCCCTGCGCAAGCGCCTGCGCCAGCAGATGGAGGACGACGGGCTCGACCGTGCCGAGGTGGTCAAGCGCGCCCGGACGATCATCGGCGAGCGGATGGAGTCCGAGCCGGAGCTGCGCCTGATGTTCAACGGCGTCGCGCACGGCCGCATCGTCAAGGCCTCGCCGCACGAGGCCCGCCTCGCGGGCACCGACAGGGTACGCGAGGTCTGGACCGGGGAGTTCGACGACCACCTGGGCCGGCGGATCCCCGACGAGGGCATGTTCACGCTGCGCCTGCCGATGGAGCCGGACGAGCACCAGGTCCAGCTGGCGGAAACCATGAAGGCGGCGATGCTGGACGGCGTCCAGCGTGGCGACGGACAGGCCCTCGGCGGCAGTGTCATGGGCTACATGATCGGTTTCGCGGCCAAGAAGCAGGGCCTGGACACCCGCGGGCTGCCCGAGGACCTCCAGCAGCGCCTCGACCAGTCCGAGAGCATGCTCGCAAGCATGGAGATCGATGGTCTCTCGGACGAGGAGCAGCAGCGTGTCTACTCGAACGCCTACGTGGACGCCATCGAGGAGCTGAACAAGGAGGACCCGGATTTTGAGCACGAGCTCAAGCTGGCCCTCGGCGAGGACTGGCAGGACACGATGCGGGCCGCGGTCGACGATCCCGCTACTTTCCTGGCGGCGCAGCGCACGCGGCCCCAGCCCTTCCGACAGGGGCCCGGCCCCTCGGCCCGGCCGGGGCCGGAGGGCCAGTGGAGCCGCGACCGCGGAGCCGAGGACTACCAGCCGGCATAGTCCGGAAACGAACGAGAAGGAGACAGGACCATGAGCGACGACCAGCAGGTAGAGCAGCAGGAGCGGTACGGTTCCCGGCTCGCCCAGATGTTCGGGTACGTCACGCCCGAGGACCGCGGTCGCTGGGAGCAGCAGCGTGCGCAGAACAAGAAGAACGTCAACGCAACCAAGCAGGGTGCGAAGTCCTCCGTGAGCTCGATGATGGAGTTCGGCGACAAGAACATCAACGCCAAGCTCAACGCGGCCCACCGGATCGCCGACCAGCAGCGGTTCGACGAGTCCCACGACAAGATCGTCAGCACACGGCGCGATCCGAAGACTCGGTCGATTATTGAGTCAGTTGACTACGAGTACAAGGACGACCGCCAGTCCATTGATCCGGATATCGAGCTTTAGTTGAATGAATACCGACAGGTCTGTGGATCGCTTTTCGACAGGCCTGTCGGATAAACTGGTTTTCAAGCAGGAAGCGGACGACGAGGGATGATAGGACAAAGGTGTGGGCATGAAGACGACGGTTCATCCGCGGATCAGCAAGCGTGGATTCATCTCGAAGGTGGCCGGCCGCAGCGGACAGCCGATAAGGGTGGTGAGTGAGGTGTACGAGTCGCTCATCGCGGAGCTCACCGACGCCGTGCGCCGTGGAGACACCGTCGTGCTCACCGGCTTTGGCCGCTTCGCCCGGCAGACGCACAAAGGCCACAAGGTCCGGTTCGGCAAGAAGGACGTGGATGACTACTCGGTGCTGAAGTTCTCCGCGTCACGCAGCATCAATCGACGGCTCGATCCGGACGCTGACCTGGGTGGCCCGGAGACCTTGAGGCTGATCGACGAGTTTGACGAGGCTGAGGAGGTCCTTGCCCGGGTGGCGGGATAGACGACGGGCAGCTGCTGACAGAAAAAAATAAAAACCCCGGCGATGCGGAAGCATCACCGGGGTTCTTCTGTCAGTAAGGGGCTGCAGGTGCCAGGACCGGTCCCTGTGCACGGCGCATCGTCAGGGGTCGCTTATGATCGCTCGGTGATCTCGTCTGAATTCCTAACCTGTACCTCCCGTGTGCCATTGCTCCAGTCAGTGGTGCAATGCGATCCATTTAGCGTGATTGTCAGGTCGGCGGAACAGGACTGGGACCCGAGCACTTTGTTGTCCGCCCTCAGCCAGGCGTCGGCTGTCCTCGTCGCCATCATTGGAGGTTTTCTTGTCAGCCGGCTTGTTGCGATCTCCAGCGAACGGGAGGGAATCCGGAGGCTTGTGGATGCGGCAGTTGGTCGCATCGTACACATCGAGGCGGATCTGGAAGACGCGCAGCGGATTCGGTTTGACAGGGCGAAGAGCAGCTTTTACGGAGTGGCAGTGGAAAAACTGCTTGAAGAGCCGGCTCTGGACCTTGATGCCCTGATCCAGGACCACCTGCCACGGGGAACAACAGAGGAAGAGCTCAGACCATACGCGGTTGCACTCCGGCAACGGGTGCAAAATGCAGTGCAGGCCATCAACTTGAAGCTCCGAAAAGGCGATACCAGGAATCTTGACCTTGCAGATCTCGTCGAGCGCGGTCTGGAAATCACGGACGCCGACCAGGATATTTATGAACAGGCATTCAAGCACCGGCGTGCCTTCCTGCCAAATCCTCCCGCAATATCGATTCTTGGATCTAGAGATCTCCTCGACTACACAAATCTGGCATCGGCGTTGAGACCGGGCTGGGCGATCGCAGCCGAAGTGCGACACCGGGATGAGGAAATCCGCGCTGAGGCCGATCTTCGGACGCAACTGCGGGCTGCTGTTGCCGAGCGGGACCGCTTGGATGAAGAGCTGGCCCGCGTCGGCAAGCCTGTGGGTGTGGCTGCGGCGATGTGGATGCTGGGCGTTCTCTCGTTGGGGATCCTCGTACCTTTGGTCATGATGGCCTTTGAGCCCAAGGGCTTGGACGTCTTGGCCAAGATAGTGTTGCTTGGCAGCTTTGTGATCGGGCTGGCGGCGATTCTTTGGTATGTCGGTTGGTTCTGGCTAAAGATCGGCAGTGACAAAACACAAGCCACGCCAGAAGGTCGCGCGGAAGCCCCGCCCCGGTAAAGGCCAGTAGTCACGCAATCTTGATGGCCGCCTTTTGCCGGCGTTTTGCCGTTGCATTGCGAGCCTCTGCGGCAATGCTCCAGGCAGCCGTTTCCGCAGTTCCGTTGGCCGGATGCACGAGAACACCGTGTGGGCCCGTGAGGCTTTCACCTGTACGGGTGCTGGCGTGTACGCAGTACCTGCGCTGGTTGTGTACGGTGTAGGAGACTTCCAACTCCAGTTGGACATCCCAGATGTGCTGCTGGTCCCGCAGAGCTTTCCTTGTCGCCGCCAGGAACATCAGGGCCGCTGCATCTTCAATCTGCTGTGAGGTGGGTTCCTTGTAGCGCCGGCCATCGGCAGTCCCGGCAGACCCAGCGGGGTTTGTAACAGCTTCAGTGGACATGACGACTCCTGTTTCGAATGTGGTTGGTTTCCCTGATCGAAGAAGGACCCGGTCACAGCTTTGCTGTGACGCTTCCCGGTGCTTGGTGCTGCATCCAGCCGGGAGGAAGCCTTGTTTCCACCCCTGCTTCGCTGGGCTTACGCTGTGCCCACGATGTTCGAAGGTTTGCCGGCCGCCCTGCATCCTCCTGTTGCCCTTGCTTTGGCCAAGGCCGTGGAGTCGATTCCACGCGGTGACGCACTGTCCGGCGGCTCAGTCTTTGAGATGAAGTTCGACGGTTTCCGGGCAGTGTGCCTGGTCGGTTCGGATGGGGCGTGGCTGTACAGCAGACAGGGCAAGGATCTGAGTAGGTACTTTCCGGACGTGTTGGCTTCCGTGCGTGAGCAGATCCCTCCGGGCTGTGTTGTCGACGGCGAAGTTGTGGTGTGGTCCGGCGGCCGTCTGGATTTCGATGCGCTGCAGATGCGCCTGGTGAGCTCAAAGGCGGCTCTTGCGGAGCTCGTGATGAAAAGCCCTGCCTCGCTGATAGCCTTCGACGTCCTGGCAGTGGCCGGGCAGGATACCCGCGGGCTTCAATTCCGGGATCGCCGGGCTCTGCTCGAGGAACTGGCGCGCGGGTGGATTCCGCCACTGCATCTGTCACCGGTGACCAGCGACCGGGCCCTGGCGGCCACATGGTTCAGTGACATGACCGCCACGGGCGTGGAAGGAATTGTGATCAAGGGTGAAGGGCAGACGTACGAGCCCCGGCGAATTTGGCTGAAGGTCAAGAGCAGAAGCGCCCTTGATGTGGTTCTTGCGGCGGTCATAGGTCCCATGGCGCACCCGCGGGCAGCGGTGGTGGGTTTGCCGGTACACGGACGGCTGCGGATTGTCGGCCGGTCCACGTCCTTGACGGCTCGTGCGGGAAGGGATCTGGCCACATATCTTCGTCCTCCCCGGGGAAGGCATCCATGGCCGGAGGAAATCAGCGAACGGGTGCTGGACCGCTTCACCAAGGAGGGCGGCACCACTCGCTTGACTTTGGTGGAGCCGTTGGTGGTTGAAGTCTCGGCCGACATAGCCTGGTCGGGTCAGGCATTCCGGCATTCAGTCCGCCTCATGCGGGTCAGGCCTGAGTTGTCGCCGACGGAAGTATCCCTCCCGGAAGGCTTCCAGCGTGCCTGGCGATAAAGAATGTAGCCATGTGAAGAATGGAGTCATGCGACGAGAAGATGAACCTGAAGAGTTCGAGATTGCCGACTCGTATTTTCAGGAGCTGAGGACCTGGCTGGGCTTCCGGGATTCCCACGAGGCGTGGATCCCGGAAGCCGGAAGCCGTCTGGCGCAGGACGATGGGCTCATCAAACCCCACCAGGCGTCGCACAACATCGCCAATGCGGTAGTCAGCGCGATCGATCATTTGCACGCGCTGGACAGCATCATGCTTGGTGCCGGAGCATCACATACTCTTGCCCCGTTCTCGCTGGTCAGGGCAGCCATTGAGTGCGCCGCACAGGCCGCCTGGATTTCAGCGCCAGAAGAACAGGCGACCAGGATAGTTCGTTCGCTGTCTCTGTCGCTGAAGGTAGCCAAAGACCGCGAGACTGCGTACAGCGAACTGGCACGTCGCCATCCGAATCTTCAGGGAACGCTTCCGGACTTCGACAGCGACAAGGCGCAACTGCAGGCTATTCTCGATGCCTCCGGGGCCGCTGGAAAGTTGATTCTCCCCAGCAGCACGCACATACTCACGCAGGTCCGCGACCTGGTGCCCAGGACGTCCGCCTTGTCCGTATGGCAGCTGTGCTCGGGTTTTGCCCACGGCAGGCGCTGGGCCGCGGATGCCGTGCTGAAGCCGGCGCAGTCAACTTCTCTGCCGCATGATGTCATCGCCAAGGAAAACCGGCCGACCATGAGGCTGCTTGTCTGGGCCCTTACCCCGGCTATGGATTTGATCCGGTACAGCCTCGAGCGGCATTCCGAGCTGTCGCGGGCCTAAGCAGCCAATTTGTACCCGCTGAAGCAAGAATCGGCGGCCGGAGCGGGTTCTGCAAAAGATGCCGCGCGACTCAGTTATCCGCGATGGCGAAGATCACGACGATGATGATGATCGGGATGAGCAGCACGCCCGCGCCGGCGGCGAGGTGCTCCCAGCTGAACGGCGAGTTGAGGAAGGCGATGAAGCCATCCCACAGGCTACGGACGGAGCCCACGGCCCAGGCGAAGAAGCCGGTAGCCCAGCCGATGACGGCGGTGACCGAGACTCCGCTGAGCGCGCACAGCCCCACGATCGTTCTGGTGTTCCTGAGCATGGCCAGTCCCCTCATTTCCGGTCCTCGAACAGCAGGTAGTACAGCCCGATGTGCGGGATGACGAGCACGGCGAAGGCCAGCCAGGCCCGCTTCGGGTCCTCGATCACCCATGTGATCCCGTCTTTGACGGGTTCGGCGTACGCGAGCACCGGCGCAAGAACATCGGTGCGGAAGACCACATGGAAGATGCCGTAGGCCATTCCCAGGGCGATCGCCAGGGCAAGGCTCCGGCGGATTGTCAGCTGCGCCCGCGGGCTCATCCCCCGGCGTGGTTCCGCGACTGCCGGATCCCAAGTCTGGTGGTCCGTGTCGTAGTCGTGCATCACTTCATCCCGTCTCCTTCGAATCATCATTCATGTCCATTCTATGAGAAAGGCTGAATGACGAACAGAAACGATGCCCAATGGTCAGTCGAACTCGACGTCTGCACCGACTGGTGCGGGTGTGGCGAGCCCCCTGCCCGCCTGCGGGGCATGGTTCTTCGCCGCGGATGCGCGGCGCTGGGCGGCGAGCTGGTCGAGGGTGACCCCGACGGGCCGCCCGAGGCGCTGGCCGGCTGACCGGTAGACCTTACTGTCGCGGCGTGCGCCGATGGCGACGATCTCGCGCCGGGTGATGCCGCCGGGCGGCTCGGGCCTGACGTCGCGTGAGACGATGCGCAGCGGCGGCTTCTCATGGGGGTCCGCACCGACGTAGGTTGTGTCGCAGTCGGAGAGGTCGGCAAAGCCTAGTCGTAGTCCAGCGGCTTAGTCGGGTGACGGCGGCCGTTGAGCCGGTGGAGCATGACGATGGTGGCCTCAAGGAGCGCCTCGTCCCGGCTGTGCGGATTCTTCAGGGCGCGCTGGTTGAGCCGTTCGATGTCCTGGCGGGCCCCGGGGCTGAGATGGACCTTGATCCGCAGCCCCTCAGTCATCGTCGAGCACCTTGCGGATCATTGACCGGGCCGGCTCGCCCAGCTCATCGCCGAGCTCATCGAGGGTCAGGCCGGGCTCCTCGGAGGCGTCGGAGGCACGGATGCGGCGGGAAAGCTCGGCCTGGAAGGCAGTCTCGTCGGCGTGGACCCGCCGGAGCAGGTCGACAAAGTCCGCGAACGGGATTACGGCGGCCTCGGGGACGTTCCCGTCACCGAAGATCAGGGGCTCGGCATCCCCGGCGCGGAAGCGCTCGAGCAGGGTGCCCAGGTCGGCGGCGGTAATCTTCTGGGTCGGGGCGACGTTCACGGAGAACTTCGGCAGGGAGCCCTCGCGCGGGGCCTGGGGGGTCTTGTCGTCAGTCATGGTTCCAGTCTATTCGTGGTCGAATGGGATGCCAGTGCCTCATATCCCACCATTCCTGATGGACACTGAGTCGCTGGGGAATGGCGTAGCGGGGCAGTTGAAGAGAAGCAGGCCCGCGCCCTGCGGCCCACTGCGGGTCGAGGGCGCGGGCCATGCATCAGAACTCGCCCGAGCCGGGCTGGACGTCGAACACCGGCACGCCGAGGGCCTGCCAGGCGCGGATAACCCTGGGCCGGTCATCCAGCGCGAGCAGGACGTCCCACCGCCCGCGGATAAAGGTCTCGTAGATCTCGGGCTTGACGATGTCGTCCGGCCGGCGGTCGCCCTGTCCGCGCATGAACAGAGGGCAGCTGGCAGCCCACTCCCCCACATGTTCGATGAGCCAGGCGTAGGTCGCGCGGCCGACGTCCCAGCCGTTGTCGTCCAGGACCGGCCTGCCGGAGCAGAACACGATCTTAAGTCCGGCAGCGTGCAGGGCGCGCACGGTTTCGATCACCGGCGGGTTGGGCAGGTCCCAGGGGACGAGCCGGTACTCGTGGTGTCCCCTGATGAAGCGTCCGTCGGGAAGGGTGTGCGTGGCGACCGTCCCGTCGATGTCGACGATCACGGCCGGCGAGAGGACCGCGGCCGTGGCAGTGCTGATTTCTGTCATGGTGGGTCCCTCCTTCCGGGCGGTGAGGCTATTCAGTAGACGGACGCTCGGCCTCGACGTCGAGCGGGACGATCGTCCCGAAAAGTCCTGCAGCATGCTGTGACCCGTGCGGGACTGCCAGCAGGTCGGGACCATCGGGCATGACGCCGGACTCTCCGCATGTGGGACACGTCCATGTCCAAGTGACAGGCGCGTGCACGACGCGCCTGTCGATGATCACCCAGTCGAAGCGGTCAACCCAGTCCTCGCGGCCGAGAGGCTGGCAGAGATCGGCGTCGAAGAGGGCATCGGGCACTGGCGTCCGGCTGCTCATCGCACTCCTTCTTCGGCCGGTGCTGGACCGGGCTGGGCCACCCAGTACTCCCCGAGGGGCTGGATGGTCCCGTTCTCATGGCCATGGCAGGTCAGTTCGAGAGAGCCCGCCCATTCGTGGGGACCCTGGGTGATCGCGGTGCCAGCCGGCACCTGCAGCGGAGCGTGGTCGTGGCCGTGGTAGTCGCGGCAGGCCGACTCGTCGTCGTTCGCGAGCTTGAGGGCGCAGCACGCGCAGAGGATGAAAACACCGCTGGCCAAGGTCAGTCCCCGCCTTCCTGGTTGTCGTACTGGCTGACATAGCCGATGAGAAAGTTGTCGTCGACCGGATCGAAGCCGTGCTGCTCCGTGAACTCCGCGTGGTACTCGGCAGGGTCCCGGTCTCCCGGGTGCGGCCGGACGGAGCCGATCGCGTTGGCGATCCACTCCAGTTCGTCGGCACCGGACCACTCCGGCTTGGTGCCGAGGCCGAGGGCAATGGCGTCGACGATGTCGGTGTCGGTCACAGGTCCGGGGTTGCCGTTGGTCCGGGACAGCGGCCTGCGGCAGTCGGGGATGAATCCCATGGCAAGCAGGACGGTCACCGGCAGGTGGTGGGCGTGCCAGATCGCGTCGGCGGCGTCGGTGGGGGAATCGCCCGAGGAGAGTCCGCCGGAGAGGTACAGCCGGTAGCCGGCGACCTCGATGGTGTCCGTCTCGCTGGAGTTCAGCGCCTCTTCGAGCTCGTCGATGACCCTGCGGCCGACGCGTTTGATGACCTCCGGGCTCGGCTCGCCCTCGGCGTCCAGGTGCATGTCGGGGTCGAAGTCCTCGACCAGCTCCTCGAGCTGGGACTCGGGGTCGTCGAACCGGAACGATTCAGGGTCCGCGGTCTCCTCGACCATCAGGCGGCCGCGTTCGAAGTCGATCGGCTTGGTGCGGTCGGCCGGGACGGCGATGGCCGCGGTGAGCATATCGGCGCTCATGGGTTCTCCTTGGGTCGGGATGTGGGTGGGGTCGGCTCAGGCGGCGGATTGCTGTGTCTTCGCGGCGGCGTGCTCGCGGTAGAGGCGCACAGCCAGGTCGACGCAGTAGCAGGTGAACAGGAAGTGGATGTCCCAGTCGCGCAGGTCCCACTCCCAGGTGTCGGAGCCGACGGTGTCCTCGTGCTCAGCCAGCCATTTGTGGGCCTCCGACTCGCTGTCGGCGTGCCAGCGGGCGTCTTCGATGATTTCCATGCGCCGCTCGGCAGGGGAATGTCGTGGGACCTCGATGTCGGCGAGCTCCATCCAGTTGTGTTCCTCTGTGAGCCGGTCGAACTTCTCGTCGGGGATGCCGTCGGTGCTCCAGAGGGCAGCGCGCGCGGCAGCGGCCGCGTTCCGGCGCTCGTGGTTCAGCACGGTGCCGGTGGCCGCGAGGTGCTCCTGGGCGTTCCAGTGGGCCTCGAAGAGCGCCAACTGTGCGTCCCCGTCAAGGCCGCGCAGTTCGTGCAGGCGCGCCAGCAGCGCCAACTGCTGATGGTGGACCTCCTGGGCCTCGGTGCCGAGTCCCTCGCTTTCTTCGAGGTGCTCCCGCACCAGCTGGATGAAGAGATCTGGGTCGTACTGCTTTACTTCGCGGGAGCGGCCGCCGCAGAGCTTCTCGGCCCAGTAGCGGAAGTCGATGCTTGGCGCACCGTCGGAGTAGTAGCCCTCGCTCTTGCCGGCCGACGCGAAGAACCCGATCATGTCTGGTTCTCGGGTGAACATGTAGCCGTCGGCGATGTCGCCGCTGGTGGCCATATGGCCGGGCCAGGTGGTGACGTCCCAGGACCACATGCGGGTCCCTGGGGCCTGGATCCTGAAGTGGCGGTAGAGATCCTCGTCGTGCAGAACGACGAGGACGTGCTCCCGGGTTTGGGCGAGAAAGTCGGCGTACGTATGGGCGTACGGGTTCTCGGGCTTGACGGTGTCAGGTGCGGACATGGCGGGTCCCTTCCGGGTCTGCTGGTCAGGGTTGTGGTCGGGGCCGTCCGCTCGGGCGGTGCTCAGAGGATCGGCAGTGGCCGGCCGGAGGGCTTGTAGTGGCCGTCGGCCTCGTCGAGCACGGCCTCGGTGAGGAGCACGGTGGCGGGCATGAGGAACGCACCCACGAGCGCGGCGAGGCGCTGCTCGTCGGCCAGCACCCGCTCGGGGATGCTGCCGCGGGAGCTGAAGAACATGTCGGCACGCTCGATGAGGCTGGCCCGGCGGGCCTCTCTGGAGGTGAAGTGCTCGGCGACGGTCTGTCCGGGGCCGTACTCGGTGATCACCGAATAGAGCGCGGCGGGAACCTCGGTCTTCTTGCGGGTTGTGCTCACGTAGACCTGGACGCCCCATCGGCGGCAGAGCTTGGCGATGGCGTTAACCACGCTGTCCGGGGCGCTCTCCCACTGCCCGGAGCTGGACTGGTACAGCTCGTGCACTTCGTTCGCGGCGGAGGCGTCGATTGCGCCCAGGACGACGTCCGAGGCGGTCAGCAGCTGCGCGCACATGCGCAGCCGGAATGCTGGCGAGGGGTAGTGGTCGTGGAAGACGATCCGGTCGTCGTGGCAGATGACCAGGTCGTAGGCACTGTCGGGGCCCGGCACGAGCTCCTCTGAGCCGGCCTGGATTCCAGTGGCGGTCATGGCGTGCTCCTTCGAAGCTGCATTGGCTGTGTTTATGGGATGGGAAGCAGGAGGCGCGGGCGCTCCGACCTCTCGTGGAGGTGGAGCGCCCGCGCCGGTGCCGTCGGTCAGACGGCTTCTGCGACCTGCTGCTGGTCGCCGGGGGTACCGGCGTCCTCGTCGTCGACCAGAAGGGTCGGGTCGATGCCCGCAGCGCGCTGCGCGTTCTTCTCGTCACGCTCGGTGAGGGCGTTGACGATCTGTTCGTAGCTGCTCTGGATCGGCGGGTTCTTCGCCGTGCCGTAGGAGAGCACGTACTGGCTCTTCATGGCGCGCGTGAACGCGACGTAGAACATCCGCTTGGTGTCCTGGGTCATCTTCGCGTCCTCCTTGTAGAGGACGACGACGTTGTCGAACTCGAGGCCCTTGGCACCGTGGATCGTCGAGACGACGAGATCGGCCTTGGACTCGAGGTTCTTCCGCTTGCGCTCCTGGTTCTTCTGCTTGTTCACGTTCAGCTTCTGCTGGTTGCGCGTGATCTCGAAGGACAGGAGGTTGTCGCGGAGCCGGTCGAAGAACACGTTCGCAGGCAGACTGCCCTGGTTGCACAGGGCCACCCAGCCGTTGATCGCGGCGCTGTTCTCGACCCACCACTCGGAGATGGTGCGCAGGATTGCCTTCTCGACGTTGACGTTTCCGGCATTCTTCGTCAGCTTGCCCATGTTGTCCTTGATCCCCTGGGAGACCACGAACGAGGCGTTGGCCGGCTGCACCTGCAGGACGTCGTTCCAGAAGAACTTGATGTACTTCGAGAAGATGTCCGTGGCGTAGACGCGGTCGCTGACGAGCGAGGCCACGTGCTTATTCGGGTAGGCCTTCTCGAGCACTTCCTGGATCAGCGCCACCTCACGGCGGGCGTAGGCCAGGAAGGCCACCTGCTCGCCGCGGTCCAGGCAGGCCTGAACGTACTCCGGGATCACCGTGTTGCGCACGAGCGGCTGCAGGTCGTTGGCGATGAAGCCGGTCAGGCGGGCCACCTCGTGGTAGTTGAGGGTGACCTTCTCCTGGAAGGAGTCGGCCGTGGGCACCGCCAGCGAGTTGGCCTGCAGCTGGATGTTGGCGAACTGGTTGGTCTCCAGACCGCCAAGCACGACGTTCGCGAAGTCGAGAATCTCCTGGTTGCTCCGGTAATTCGTCGTGAGCCGGAAGGTTGCGAAGACCCCCGAGCCCTCCAGCGTGTTGAGCGCCCTCGGGTTGGCCGAGCGGAACTCGTACAGCGTCTGGCTGGCGTCGCCGACGATGAACAGCGACTGGGCGTGCTTGGTGATGTACTTCAGCACGTAGATGAACTCGAAGACCGAGTTGTCCTGGACCTCGTCGATGATCAGGTACTTGCTCTGCACGTGGGCAGGCTCGGACATGTCATCGATCTTCTGGTAGCAGATGATGATCTGCAGCTCCAGCGAGGTCTGCTCGATGCGGTCGAGCAGCGCGATCACCTCGTCGAAGTGGTTCTCGACGAAGGTGTTCAGGGCCGTGAACGCGCCGGTCTTGTTCTGGTCGACCTCCAGCAGGCGGTGTCGGAACGTCGCCGCGAACTGGCTGTTCGGGTAGAAGATGTCGATCGAGTTGATGATCGTGTCGATGGCCGAGACCTTGTGGGTCGGGTGGTTCATCGAATAGATGTCGATGATCATCTTGGCGATCGTCATCGAGCCGACGTTCGGGTTCTTCTCGGTGATGTTGTCGGCGGCGGCGTTGGTGAACGACAGGACGGTGATGTCGCTGGCGGGCACCCCGCAGGTCTCGAGGTACTTGATGCGCTCGAGGATCACGGTCGACTTGCCTGTGCCCGCGCCGGCCTGCGTCATCACCAGCGGCTCGTGCGTGCTGAGCGCGTCGAGCTGCTGCTTGGACAGGTGCGGCGGGAACACCGCCGCCGTGGCTGGCTGCGGCGGCGTGATGAGCTGGCCCTTCATCCGTTCCAGGTGGTCGAGGGTGTGGTTCATCAGCAGGCTGAGGTTCTGCTTGGACAGCTTCGCCGCGATCGGCGCGGAGAACGTGGTGTCCAGCTGCTGGTGGATCCGGCGGTACGCCTCCAGCGGGACGTTGTAGTTCTCCAGGTAGCGCAGCTGCACCGCGAGCATGTTCAGCTGCTCCTCGGTTGGGCTGGCCGGCATGTCCTGCACGTACTGGCAGACCGTGTCGGAGATGGCCTCGGAGTCCCAGATCCGGGCCAGGCGCGTGATGCGCTCGTAGATCGGGTACTCGTCCATCCAGTCGGCGAGCTTGTCGAGGTTGGTGGCACTCAACCCTGCGGCCGAGAGCACATCTTCGATGAACTCACGGGCGTTCTCGGCAGGGCTGGTGTCCCACTGCAGGAACACCGCCGCGTCGTGGTTGCCGTAGCCGACGGAGCGGGACACCGAGACGGCGCGCTCGGGCTCAGCCACGCCCTGCTTGAGGAAGTAGAGCTCCAGGCGGTACTGGATCACCAGGTCGCGGCGGATTTTGTCGCCAGCCTTGTCCTCGTACACGGTCAGGGCCTGGGGGGTCATGTCGAAGTGCACGTCCCAGGAGTTGGCCGGCGTCGGAAGGTCGAGCTCGAAGCGGTCGTCGACATGGGGCACCGGGAGCGTGAACGAGCCGCCCGAGAGCAGGGATCGACGTGTGATCGGGGCAAGCGGCACCAGCGCGGTGGTGATGTCGTGGTGGGTCGAGCTCTGCTTGACCTCGATGTCGCGGTCCACCGCGTAGGCGGTGTTGGTCGCAGTGTTGATCGGCCGCAGGCTCTCGTTGAGCAGGCCGGTCTTCTTGCCGGACCCGGTCAGACGAGAGGAGAAGAACTTCGGGTCGACGGTCTTCTGGGCAGCGACGGCGGCTGCGGAAAGGTCGATGTCGTCAAGCAGGATAGGCATGGTGTCGTCTTTCTTCGAACGAATCAGTAGGCAGGTCGAGAGGGTTTATCGAATGGGAGCCGTATAGACCATACTCACAGGAGATGAATGGTCAGTCGAATGCTCTTAGACGAGCGCTTGGGTCACGGGCGCGGGCATGAGAGCGGGAGGGCTCGCCTCTGGCGACGAGCCCTCCCGCACTCCTCTCAACCCACCCGTCAGGGGCCGTGAGGCCCCTGAATCCGGGCGCAGCGGCGTCAGCCGCGCGGACCCGGACACCGCGTGCTACCCAGGCGCGCGGTCGTTCATCGCAGGCTCACCTCTTGGGTAGGCCCGGCGGGAAGCACCTTCAGTCGGCGTTCCAGGGATTGGCCTTGGTGACGGACCCCGAGGGGTCCACCTCGACAAGGCCGAGCATGAGCACGAGATCACGGCAGTCGGCCGCGTCCTCGGAGTGGGCGGAGACCAGCAGCCGTGCGTCGTCGCAGATCTGCTCGCTCCTGTCTTCGGGCTGTGCTGCACGGATGGTGGTGTGGGTGGTCGTGATGGTCATGGCGGTGACGTCCTTACTTCCTGTGGTGGAACGCGATGCGCGTACGCACGAGCACCCCCACCCCGGTATCCGGGACAGGGGTGCTCGAACGCAGTGTGGTGCCGGATCAGTCGATGGACAGTGCTTCCGGCTCGTCGGAGACGGCGGCCGCAGGTGGTGCGGACGGGACTGGCGCTGCCTGGGCGGCGAGCAGCCGGTCCTCGATCCACACGCGCACAGCCTTGCCGGCCGGACGCGCACCCTGGGAATCGACGTAGGTCTCCTCGGCGACGGCACGCAGCTCGTCGTCGGGGATCGACGCGGGCAGTGTCTGGCCCAGGCGGGGCCTGGCGTCCAGGATCCGTTCGCGCTGGCGGCTGTACTCCGCCGCGAGGATCTCCCGGTAGGCCTGCTCGTCGACCGGGTTGAAACCCACGACGAGTGAGAACCGCCCGAGCAGCTCTGCGTCGAAGAACTGAGCCAGCTCCTTGGTCAGGGACCGGTGGGAGACCGCCGGCGGGGCCGAGCCGAAGCCGACCGGCTTGCGGTTCAGGGCTTCCCGCGCGGCGTTGGTCGTGCAGATCACCAGCGCCTTGGAGAAGTCCAGCACCTTGCCGTGGGCGTTGCGGATGTAGCCCTCGTCGAAGGCCGAGAGGAACAGCCGCTGCACGGCTTTGTCCGCTTTCTCGAACTCGTCGAGCAGGATCACCCGGTGGGGGTTGGACTCGAGCGCGTCGAATGGCAGCTCGCGGTTGGAGTCCGAGCCCACGTAGCCGGGAGGTGCCCCGACGATCTTCGCGGTGTCCGAGGGAGTGTGGAACTCCGTCATGTTCAGGATGATCGGCTCGGTGCCGGTCATCTGCTCCGCAATGATCTTCGCGGTCTCGGTCTTGCCCACGCCCGAGGCTCCGGCGAGCATCCAGGTTGTCGGGGTCGACGTCGGGAACAGGTCCAGCTCCTCGCGGGCCAGGCGGTCCACAAGTTTCTCGAGCACGTCGGCCTGTCCGCGCAGGCGGCCCAGCAGGGTCGCCCGGAGGGTTGCGACGTCGAACTCCGGGCGCTGGGCGTTTCCGGTCATCAGACGCTTGGCCACGTCCAGGACGCGCTTGGTAGTCAGCGGCACCTGCGGGATCGACCGCAAGGTGTTCACGAGTGCCGTGTCTCCGGCTGCCTCGGCCTGGACGATGAGCTTCTTCTGCTCCAGCACACGGTCGGCCATCGCCCGGTCCAGCAGCGTGATGGCGCTGTCGGGGCGGTGCTGCCCGGCACGGGAATTCTCCTCCGCGATCCGGACCGTCTCCGCCAGGACATCGTCGGAAACCGCGATCTGATGGCGGTAGTGCGCCACCAGGCCCGGCCGGACGCTGCCGAGCACCGTGAGGGTTTGCTCGACGGTCAGTTCGTCGACGATGAGCGGGGTGAAGCGCCGCGCGAAGGCAGGGTCGTCGTCGAAGGCCCGGGACTCGGTGGAGGTGGTGGCACCGATGACGCGCATGTCGCCGCGGGCCAGGGCAGGCTTGAGCACCTGCGAGACCTTTCGCAGCACTGAGTCGGTGTGGGAGGTGGATCCACCGGTGATCTGGTGGATCTCGTCCATGAACAGGATGACCTTGTTCTTGGGGTCTGAGGCGAAGTCGATGACGGTCTGGACCTTCTCCTCCAGCTGCCCGACGATGCCGGAGCCGGCGACGAGGTTGGTGATGGGCAGCTCGTAGACGGTGAAGCCCTTGAGCTGGTCCGGGATGAGGGTGTCGCCCAGGGCGATCCGGCGGGCGATGTCCTCGACGATCCGGGTCTTACCAACGCCGGCGGAGCCCTTCAGGAGCACGTTCGGCTTGTTCCGGCTGATCAGGACGGAGAGGACCTGCTCGATGAGCGCGTCGCGGAACATCGTCGGGTCAGCGTTCTTGAACTTCTCGTTGTAGTCGACGAGGAGCTCCTTGACGGCGTCGTCGGACTGGCCGCCCTGGCTGGGGATGCCGCCCATGGGCGGGAAGCTCGGAGGCGTGCCGCCGCTGTTTGTGTCGTCGTCGGAGCCCGACGTGAAGTTGTTGAGGCCCATCGCGGGTCCCTCCTTCGGTGGGGTTCGCCGGGCGGCGCGCTGGGTGGGCGCGCCGGGATGCCTGGCAGGGTTACGGGTAGGTCTGAGGGAGGAGGAGACGCCGGCCGGTTCGGCCGGTCGGCGTCTCCTCCATGGCTGGAGGGCAGGGTCAGAGGACCATGCCCAGCAGCTTCTGCCGGATGCTCGGGTCGATGTGCTGCATGCCGTTCGCGTACGCCTCGGCGGAGCGGACCATGTACTTCCAGTCCATGGCCGAGCACGGGGCGTAGTAGAGGTTCGCCGGGTGCTCCTCGCGCCTGGACGGCGGAGGCCACTCGAAGTCGGTGATCATCAGCGACAGCTGGCGCTTGCGCTTTGGCGAGGCGTTGATGTAGTCCCAGATCTGCTTGAACTCCGTGCCTCCGGTGACCTTGGGCACTTTCCGGAACTCATTCCAGATCTGCCGCGTCGACTTGTTCTCTACTTTCAGCAACGTTTCCTGGGAGAGCATGTGGCTGAACGAGTTGAAATACAGGTTGACGTTGAGCTTCTTGGCGATCTTGATCAGCATCAGCACCGCCTCCTGGTAGTTCTCCTCGGAGATCGATCCGGAGGTGTCGATGTAGATGTGCAGGTCTGGCATGTACTGCACCGAGGTGATCCGGCCGGGCTTGTTGAAGTCGTCCGGGTTGCGTCGGTTGGCCTTGAGGAAGGTCGTCTTCGTGGTCCGGTAGATGTTTTGCGACTTGTTGACCTTGCCCATGCGCTTGAGCACCCGGGTGATGTCCTTGAACAGGTCCAGCTTCGTGGGCGGGGCCTTGCGGAACTTTACCTGGGCCGAACGCGAGCCGGGCTGGCCCGGCTGCTGCCGTGCGCCCATGGCAGCGGCCCTGGCAGCTGCCCGCGGGAGCGAGGTCAGCTTGGACAGCGCGGCGTTGGAGACGACTTTCACGGGCGAGGCGAGGGACTGGTTGATGAGGTTCCACTCCCCCGTTACCTTCGCGGCGGTGGCGCGGGCGTGGGCCTCGACGTTGACCAGGACCAGCGACCGCGGGCAGAACAGCTCCCCGACGGTAAACGGCATGATGCCGGTGTCGAGGGCAGCCGCGCCTGTTGAGGCGGCCTTGCGCCGCTGGTCGACGTAGGTCATCAGCATGCGAATGACCAGCCGGGCGAAGGAGAACTCGTCGTTGCCGTCGGAGTCGTCCTTGCGCAGAAGCAGCGACTCGGTCAGCCCCTTGAGCGAGAGGTTCGCGAAGTCGTTCAGCAGCCGGAGGGTGTCTGCGGGCATGGCGTTCGCGCCGGCCATCGCCTGCAACTGCTGGTTCAGCCAGATCTTGAAGCCGTCGAAGGCGGCAGAGGACTGGAACCAGAAGCCGAGGGTGTTCGGGTGGTAGGTGTAGGCGACGGAGGCGAAGAAGGCGCTTTCGTCGGCCGAGCCGGCGAGCAGGCCCTTGGCCGCGGGGATGACATCGTTCTGGGCTGAGTACAGGACCCGGGCTGACGGCGCGGGCCACTTGTTTTGCTGCCCGGCCTGGACGGCGAACAGCTCACCCACCGGCAGGGGCGTGCCCTGGTCATAGCTGACCAGGGTCTGTCCGAGCAGCTCCTTGGCGTTCTTTTCAGCGGCCGGGTCCATCGTTTCGCCGAGGCAGCGCATGACGATGTCCAGGACGTCGCCGGTGATGTCGTGGCCCGAGCCGTCGACGATGCTGGCCGGAGCGCTGGGGTTCAGCGGCTCCAGCAGCGGGTCGACCAGGACCTTCTGGATGGCCGGCATGGGGTCGTAGTCGCCCGTGCACGAGATCGTGTGCAGGGCGTCGAGCACCGCCGGCTTCTGGTTCGTGACGGTGATCGTCATCGTGGTCTCCTATTGCAGTCTGAGGCGACGGGTGTCGTGGGGTGGCGGGGAACGCTCCGGAACGGAGCCGGTGGCATCCCCCGCCGCCCGGTGCCGGGTCGGCTCAGAGGAAGGCCGACAGGGACGGCTTGACCGCGGCCACGATCGGCGAGTCGACCTCGAGGAACGCCTCCAGGTTCTGCCGGTCGAACTGCCCGGTGGTCACCAGCTCGAACAGGGTACGGGTGTGCTCCGGTTCGATCTGGACGGCCGCCTGGGCCAGCTGCTCGATGAGGCGGGAGTTGTCCTCCTTCTCCTTCATCGCGTAGAGCAGCGAGCCGGAGACCTCGTTTTGGGTCAGGCCCGAGATCTGCGCGGCGAGGTCGGTGACCGTGCCCGCGGACTTGAGGGTTGCGTAGCAATTCGGCTTGGGCACGTTGACGCGGTTGTGTGCCGGGCCGCCCGAGTTCGAGGCAAGGTCTTCGGCGATGACCGCCACGAGCTGGGTGGTGAACATGGTGTCGCCGGTGAATGCCTCGATGGCCTCGTTGAGCAGTGAGGTTTCGCGGCTGCCAATGTGGACCGGGGTCGCGAGGTGGCTCGCCAGTTCCTGGCGGTCGACCTTGTTCAGCCACCGTGAGAGGTGGTCGATGGTGCGCGGCGTGGTGAGCTGGTTCATCTCCTCGCCGCCGTCGAAGAGCTCGGCCATGGTGACGTTGCCGTCGTCATCGTCGTCGTCGCGGCCGTCGGCCACGATGGCGTTCGGCGTCGACTTCTGGAAGATGAGTCCGGGGTGCTGGGTGAGGACCTTCTTCACCCAGGGGTTCAGCGCGTCGCCGAGGACGGACATCAGGGTCGCTGCGTCGGGCTCGACGTGGAAGATCGCGAAGCGCGAGAGCGAGGCCTCATCGAGGGTCGTGACGTTGCCCTTGTCGTTGCCCGCCACGACGAGGCGGACGTTCTCCGGCAGTTCGATGTGGCCCATGCGTCGCAGGGTCACCAGGGTGAGCGCGCCGGAGGTCACGTCGGAGGTCGTGCGGTTGATCTCATCGAGGAAGAGGATCGGCCACTCGCGCGGATTCTCCAGCGCGTAGTCGATGCACTCCTGGATGACCTGGTGCGGGTAGAAAACCTGCTTGTAGGACTGTGTCCCGTCGCTCTTTTCGTAGGGCACCAGGCGCGCGCCGGTGAGGTCGGCCTTGTCGGCGAGCTGGTTGCAGGGCAGAACGAAGGCCTTGGTACCCATCGAGTAGGCGAGGGCCTCGACGAAGGAGGACTTGCCGATGCCGGGCTCGCCCATGAGTGCGGGCGTGGCCCCGACCTCGAGGGACTGCTGGATCAGGGTCGTCAGGGTGTCGTTGAACTTCATGGGAATGTCTTTCTGGTCGTGGGTGAGCTGTGAGCAGGTGAGACGGGGAGACGGACCCACGGCAGGGCTGAGAGCCGTACGGGACATGTCGGAAGCAGGGCCACAAGGCCCGGTGACGGGGCGGTCGGGCTCAGAAGCCCACCGCCTCTCCATCCCCGATCGGGCTCCGCCCGATCCAGTCTTTGTTCCACCGCCAAACCGATGGGCAACCCGGGAGGTCACCCCGCTTCGGCGGTGGCCTCCCGTGCCGCTACGAGAGCCGCAGCACGGTCCAGCAGGAAGGGCCTGCCGTTACGCATCTGGGCGTGCTTGGGCCGCGGCTCGATGACCGCAAGTGAGGTCTTGTACAGCAGCCAGGCCTCGTCACCGGAAGAGAACTGCGCGCCGAAGGACCGGTAGGTGCGCAACGGCAGCTGCATGCCGGTGTAGAGCACGCCGAGCACCGAGAACTCCCAGCGGGAGCGGTCGTTGTCGAAGTCCTCGGGTGTCTTCAGCCGGTCGCGGGAGCCGGCCAGTGTCTGCTCGACGATGGCCTCGGCGTACGGGATGTCGGGCATTTCGCCGTCGGTGCCGACAGCGGTCGAGGGGATGCTGATGCTCGGCTTGGCTTTCGCTGCCAGCTCCGCGTACAGATCCTCTACCGAGGAGAACCGGCCCGAGGACGGCCGTGCTGCAGCGTGTTCGACGATGCGCTGCGGCACCGGATTGCGGGTGAAGGTGCACCAGTGGTCCAGGAGGATCTCGTACCAGCCGTGTTCCTCGCGCAGGACGCGCTTGTCAGCGGCAATCGGGAAGTCGTGGAGGTTGGCGGGTAGCGGGGCGACCAGGTGGAAGCCCCGGCCCGACATCGACAGCTCCGAGTACAGGATTCCGGGCAGGCGCAGAATCTCGGCGGCCACGTCTGCCGGGCAGCCGGGTTCCACGTCGATTACCACCAGGCCGTCCGAGGGTGCCTGCAGGTAGAACGCCGCGTTCGCCGCGTTCGGCAGTGTGTCGGCGAGTTGGTCGAGGGTGAGCAGGCAGGTCGCGTCCAGGGCGAACGCTCCGCGCAGGGGGCCTGCATGGCGGCAGCCCGCATTGCAGCCGTCGAGCAGGTGCCGGACGTCAATAGGTGCCTTGCGGCCGGTGTCTTCGTCGTCGAGCTCGCCGAGCCTTCCTGAGATGGTCCAGCGGCAGGCGGTCGCCAGGGCGCGGATCGCGGGGTTGTCGTAGAAGCTGGGGAAGATCGCGCGGGGATCGACGGCGGTCACATCAATGCCTTCTTGTCGGGAGCGGATGAAAACAGAGCCGCGTTGCACCGCGGCTCTGAAAGACGAGACCCCCGTACGGCGTGGATGCCTGCACGGGGGTCTCGTCTGGGGTTCGGTCGGTCGGATCGGCTTTAGATCAGCCCTGGTAGGTGATCCCGGCCTGCTGGGCATCGCCGGAACCGCCCCACGGGCCCTGGCCAGCGGGAGCACCCACGGCCGAGCCCGCATTCTTCAACTCGGCGTTCTCACGCTCGAGGCGGGCGAGCTTCTGCTCGGGCGTCTCCTGCTGCGGCTGCACCGCGGGGACCGGGGCCGCGGGAGCTTCCGGAAGCACCGCGACCGGTGCGGTGGCGACCTGCGTGTGCACCTGGGCCGGAGTCGGTGCCGCGACTGGAGCCGCGACGGCGGGCTGCGGGGCCGGGAAGGACAAGCCGTCCTCGACCTCGGTGGCGACCGGCTCCTCGCCGTTGCCGACGGCGGAATCCGTGCCCGGCTGGGCCTGGACCGCGCGGGGCGGGGTGTTGAAGACGATGCCGCGGGCCGCGAGCTCGCCACTGGCGACGCCGCCGGCGTTGTAGTAGCGCGGGGTCTCGTGCACGATCACCTGGTCGAGGGACAGGCCGCGGTTGGCGAAGTTCTTCGGCTTGTAGACGCGCAGCACGAGCGTCACGTCCAGTCCCTGTGCCAGCTCCTGGCCGGAGGTGTCCTGGTCGTAGGTGCCATCGCCCTTCTCGGACGGGATCGCGATGATCGGCAGGTTCGTGCCCTTGGAGTCGATCGAGTAGTTCGCGCCCGAGGCTGGGTTCTTCTTCGAGGTGTAGCGGCGCTCGGAGACGAACTGCTCCTCGACCGTGGGGTTCGCCGGGTCGGCGAACTGCACCTCGGCCTCGGTGATCGTCGCCGTGGTGTGCGGCTTGCCCACGGGGCTCATGCCGTTCTGGACCTTGCGCTGGTCGCTGGCGGCGAGGGCGGCACCCTCGATGAGGCTCGTCAGCCGGGCGAAGGCGAGCTTGCCGCGGATGAAGACGCTGGTGCCTTCGGTGAGCTGGTTGGCGGAGATGGCGTAGTTGGCCATGGTGGCGGGTTCCTTCTGTTGAGTGATTCGATGGTTCGTGGCGGCCTGTCGGACTGATCTATGACTCGTCTATTCCTTCTCCTATTCTATCAAGATGCACTGGACTACGAGTAGAATGTGCATGAGGACTCGAATGGTCGGAAATGGCGAGCAGGATAGAGAGGGACAGGGATGACGGATACGATGCACAGGCCCGAGGAGAAGGTCGCTGATGCGGCTCCCCCGGCCCGGGTGGCGGTGCAGCGGAGGGACCGGCTGGGGCCTCTCGGGTATGGCGGTGGACCGGTACTGGCGGCTGGGCTGATGGCCGGCGGGGCGCTGTTGTTCGCAGGCTGGGGCGCGACGCAGCTCCTCACTGCTGACCGGAGCCCGGCGAGCAATGCGGCGGCAGCTTCCCAGCACGAGGAGGGCACCGTGACGGTGACCCTGCCGGACCGGGACCGCAACGGGGTCCCGGACGCCTTCGAGGACAAGGCCGGCGACGGGGGGTCCACGGACGGTCAGGGTTCGGGCACCTCGGCGTCGGGCAAGGGTGACGAGGACAAGCCGGCACAGCTCCCCGAGCCGAAGCCTCAGCCGCGGGTTTACGTGATCCAGTGGGGTGACACCCTCACGGAGATCTCGGCGGAGACCGGAGTGCCGATCGGGACCCTGGTCGAGGAGAACCGGATCCAGGATCCGAATCTCATCTATGCCGGCGCTTCTCTGCTCATTCCGCCCACGGCGTGAGAGCAGGCCTGGGGCCCGGACAACGCTGACCTTCAGCGCTGTTCGGGCCTCTTGCTGTGTCCGGAAACGGTCAGACGGCGGGTCCTGCAAGCATCTGCTGCAGCGACCGCAGCCGCAGCAGCTCTTCCTGCATGCGGGTGACGTCGTCTGGCTCGTAGTCCTGGGGATAGTCGAGCTTGTACTCGCCGAGCAGCTCGATCTTCGCCTCGACGAGTCCGTTCAGATCAAAGCCGTCGACAATTGCCTGGGCAAACTGGAGAAGGCCTTTTTCGTAGGGCACGTCCGCACCCAATGCCCAGCAGAGTGCCTCGAAGCAGCTTTCGTCGTCGTCTACGGTGATACCGTGGGCGCTGATGACGCTATTGGCGGCTTCTTCGGCGGCATCCTTGATGGCGGCGCTTGCATCAGTCATCGCCTTCGCTCTCTTCTTCCTGCCGGACGTTGCGGGCAGGCGTCTGGATGTCGAGCCAGATCTGCATGACCTCAAGGACTGTGGAGGCTTTATCCTGCTCATCGAGCTTGATAAGGGTCGTCCACCCAAGTTGTGTGAGCGTTTCGACGGTGTATTCGCCGTGGTTGAGCTCGAGAACCCGATACAGTCCTGATCCAGGGACTTCGTAAATGGTCTGACCGGCTCGATGGGTTTCACGCAGCCGCTCGTACTTGACTGGCAGCTGGGCTGCGCGGAGAGGGACGGTCATGGGCTACTCCTGTGGGTCGAGGCTCTCAAGAACAGACGATTCGGTAACGGTGGCCGCGCCGCGCACCGCGCGGCTGCGACCACCACGGAACGACCCCCGGGACCGGCGTGAGCCGGTCCACGGTCTTTCCACCGGTTCCCCCGGGACGCAAAAGACCCCGCCTCGGCCGAAGCCGGGCGGGGTCGAACGAACGCCAGAAGAAGTGTTGCGTCGCTCTCAGGCGGCGTCGGTGTCGGCCTCACCGGGATCCTCGGCAGCGTCGTGCTTGTCAAACAGGAAACCCCGGGCCTGGCCGCTGGCCATCATGTCTCCGAGGTGCGCCAGGAGCACCGCGCGCTGCGTGGTCCGGCGGTCCTCCAGCGGGTCGTAGTCGCGCAGGGCATCCAGGTTGACCACCCAGCCGTTCTCGCGTTCGACGGCTTCCTCAAGTTCGGAGCCAGCGGCGACGGTCATACCGGTGAAGTCGTGGTCGAACTCGGGTGTGACGTCGAGCCGCTGTGTCGGGTCGTCGATGTAAAGCGTGTCGCCGAACAGCAGCCCGCCGGAGCGGTCGAAGGCGGCGAGAAAGACGCGGTCGGCGCGGGAGGTGTTCTCGACGTGCACGGCGGCCACGGCGTCGTTGGCGAGAAAGTCCGTCTGGCTCAGACGGGCATAGGTGCGTGAGCGGGCTTCGTAGCACCACATGATCGACCGGGCCTCGTCGAATCCGCGGAACTCGTCGGAGGGGGGCTGCATATCGACCATCTGATGCTCCTTCACGGGCGTGATCACCTTAGTCCGGCGGGACATCACGATGTACGGAATCGCCGGGCCGTGATTCCCATCCTGCCACAGGAGTGGAAAAGATTCCACTCAAATACCAAACGCCGGCACGAGGAAGACGTCCGCAGGGTGGTGGGACCCCGCGGCGGGATCAGTCTTGAGCGGAATCAGGGCTCTTGGGAGGGTCATCGAGCTGCTCGCTCTTGCGCGCCAGTTCCACAATGGCCCGGATGCTGGCCAGTGCGCCGTCGCTGAGCCCGTGCACACGCAGGGCGATGGTGCGCTCCTGCGGGGTCAGCTCCTGCTCGGTGGCGCTGTCTGGCTCGTTCTCCTCCAGGAAGTAGGACAGGGGGACGTCGAAGGCGTCGGCCAGGGCTCGGAGGTGCTGCAGGCGGGGATTGTGGGCCTCCCCCTTGCGCAGTTGCTGCAGGTAGCTGAGCGACATCGAGGAGATGCCGCGCTGCTCCATTCTCTGGACGATTTCCTGCAGGGTGACGGGGCGACCGTGTGGTCCCGCCGTCTCCGCGAACAAGCGTTCTAGTCGCTGGGCGATGGTCACGGAGCTGGATCCTCCTCGTGATTTCAGACATGAAGTCATCGAGGCGAACGGTGCACGCGACGACACCTTCATACTAGTGGAAGATCTTCCAATGCGGTGGCATCGGCACATTTCCGGTTGCGCCGGAGCAGCGGGCAGTCCTAGCCGGCCGTGGGCATGTACGCACTGGCTCCGAGCATCACGGCGGCCGCCAGGCCGGATCCGAGTGTGAGCTCGAGGCGTGTGTGGTGCTTTAGCTTCAGCCGGGCGAAGGCGACCACGGGCAGCAGGGTTGGGAGGGCGAGCAGCCACCAGGGCGAGAGCAGCATCGCCGCGAGGACGACGAGGGAGGTGAAGCAGAACGCGTGCATGGAGACTTTCGGTCCCAGGAGGGTCACTCCCCCGGCAAGGACGAGCCCGGCAACCATCGTCGGCAGGATCCACAGCAGCGTGGGCGGTGCGTCCAGCAGCACCGCCGTTGCCATGCCTCCAAGCACAGACGCCACGCAGACCAGGAAGACCCACCAGCGTTGATCGCGCCGGGTGACGTGTCGGTCGGTGAGCTGCTCGCGCCGCACCGCGACATGGATGGTTGCTGTCGGGATCACTGCGCAGAAAGAGCCGATCAGGATGCCCCATCCGAGACCAACCCATGTATGCGGGTGGCCTGTGACGCCGCAGAGGACGCAGATGAGGAATACGGACACAGCGGGCGCGAACACGTCACCGAGGATCCGGGCGGCCCGGGTCGCAGGATCGCCGGCCGCGGGGATGCGGATTTTCGTTCCGTTCCCGGTCATCGCCCGTCCGTCCCATTCATGGCACTCATCGCCACTCGGATCTCGTAGAGGCTCTGCACAGAGGCGGCCAGGGTTTCGTCGTCTTTCAGCTTGAGCGTGCGGAGCCGGCTCAGGGCGAGTGTGAACCACCCGAGGCTGGGAACGGCGTTCTCGCCGCTGAGATGGCGCACCAGCCCCGCCGACAGGTGCGGATCCTCGGGGTGCTGCCTGTGCAGGGGTTCCAGTGCGGGGTCGTGGTCCTCGCGGATGAGTCTGAGCGCGTCGTGGGTTTCGATGGTGAGCCTCGAGAGCGTCATCAGCTGATCGAACCCCTGCCTGTCTTCGGGCGGAAGCTTTACGTCGGGATGAAGAGTGGTGGTCGTTCGCCACAGAGGTACGACGACCTCGTGCGCGAGGCGGAGCGCGAGCCTCACCTGCGTTTCTATGCTGATGCGGCGGATGACCCCTGTTGCGAGTCCCAGGAAGAAGAAGCTGACAACGGTGACGAGGAGTTGTGTCCTCAGTTCAGTTCCGCCGACGACCGGACTGCCAAAGAGGTCCAGGAGTGATGAGCCGATGAACAGGGCAGATCCGATGGCCCCCGTAAAGACGAATGCAACCGGAAGGCGGGCGGAGAAGGGCTGGTTCTTCTGCGTCATGGTCCGCCAACAGCCGACGGCAACTACGGCAGTTGCCGCGGCGAATGCAGAGAGGTACAGGAAGTTGTAGGAGATCAGCGCCCAGGCCTGGCCGCGGGCAAGGGCGGCGTCGATGTCGACCCGGTCGTAGATGGTGCCGTCGGCATGGACGGGGATGAACCACACCAGCACGGCCTCGCCCAGGGCGATGATCCCGGCGAAGAGGTAGATGAACCGGGTTGCACGTCGTGAAAGCGGAGTAGCGCGGAACGTGAGGATGAGCAGCGCCACGGATACCTGGGCGGTCAGGATGGCAAGGCGCTTGAGGAGGTCGACGGCAGGTCCGTCTAAGGGCGGCTCCACGCCACGGCAGACCGTGGCCACGAAGAGGGCGGCACAGGTGACCCTGAGAAGGTTAACCCGGCGTCGGCGTCCTTGATACAGGGCAGAGACGATGATGATCAGGCCCATGGTGATACCGACAATGATGATCTCAGTCATCAGATCTCACCGTCCTCGTTTGATCCGGACAGGAAGGCGAGGACCTCGCTGCGTTCTTCCGATGCCCGCCGCTTCCGGTGCAGAGCATCCATCAGCCGCATGCCGGTGGTCTCGGCGCGTTTCTCCACCGGATCGTCGAACATGCTGCGCAGATGGGTGCAGTCGGTGTCGGCCCGGACGTCGCCGTGCAGGATATGGGCGAACTCGTGGAGGATTGTCTGCTCAATGTTGAGGGGCGGGAGCTCAGGGTCGTAGAAGACGTGGGCCACTCGTCCGATCACAGTGGTGAGGCCGCTGACCTCATGATGGCGCATCTCATCCGGGATGGGCCGTATCACGATCTCGAGGCCGCAAGCTGAGGCGATGGCTTTCCCGAGTGCTTCGAGGCTCAACTCGTTCGGCCAGTCGAAGAGGTCGAGCTGAGCGGGCTTCGGGGTGCAGCTGGTGGGACCGACCTTGGCAGCGCCTTTGCGCATCAGTCGGGCGAACAGGGGGTGACGGGGCTGGCCGTTCCGAGGCGTATTGGCGGTCGCAGCGGATGGAATGAAGGCAGGCATCAGCGTTCCTCAAAATAGCGAGAAGAGCGGACACCGCCTGTCGTTTGTCAACGAAGGGGTACAAGTCCAGTAAAGTTCCGTGTCACAACTTTACAACCTGGGAGGGTAAGAAAAAAATGAGCGACATGGGGAGAACTGCCCTGGTGATCGGTGCAACCCGTGGGATCGGGGCGGCCACGGCTCGAGCCCTGCTCTCCGCCGGCTACCGGACGGCGGGTACGCATCGTACCGGGGGGACCGTGCCCGAGGGGGTGCTCCCCCTCGAGATGGATGTGCGTGACGGTAATTCGATCGCAGCTGGCGTCAAGGCGGCTGCCGCCGACCTAGGTGGTCTGGATGTGCTCGTCGTCGCAGCAGGGATCACCCGCGACAAGCTGCTCATGCGGATGAGCGAGGAAGACCTGAGCGAGGTCATGCAGGTCAATGCGATCGGGCCGATGCTGGCCTGCAAGGCGGCCCTGGGGCCGATGCTGCGGCAGCGTGGCGGATCGATCGTGCTGGTTTCATCCATGTCCGTGAAGTACGGCGTTGTCGGCCAGTGCAATTACACTGCATCCAAGGGGGCATTGGAAGCGTTTGCACGATCGATGGCCAGGGAGTACGCAGCCCGGAACATCCGGGTGAACGTTGTTGCTCCCGGCGCAACTGATACGGACATGATGGCTGATGTTGCTGAGGAGGCACGGATGGCAATGCTGGAAGGAATCCCGCTGGGTCGGTTCGGGACGGCAGATGAAGTCGCTTCGGCGATCATTCACACCGCGGAGAATACCTACATGTCGGGGGCCACTGTGCAGGTCTCAGGCGGTATTTGATCATGCAGGTCCAGCTGGATGTAGGTTCCTGGGGCCTTTTCTGCGGAAGCGACGGCAAGCAGCTGGTTCTGGTGGACGATAAGCCCTGTGGTCCGGTCTCCGCTCGGAAGCCCACGCGTGCAATTCCCAGGCGTCTTCTACTTGATGAGAACCGCATCGCCCAGGTGATGCGCAGTGGCAATGTAATTTCCGAGACAGTCCCCCATGCGGACGAGCAGTGGGCAGTTGAGGTACGGCCCGTCTTCTCTCCACGTACCTCCACGGTGATCGGTGTCCTCGCCGGCGTGGCCAAAGCGGCTGATCCGCTTCCGGAACCACCGCTGGTCGGTGGCTGGGAATGGGAGATCGAGCGTGACGCCGACGGTCAACCAACACTGCGCCGGCGCACGTACTGGGACCGGAACCTGTTTCGTATCTATAACGTCGACACAAGCGTCGCCCAGCAGCGCAGTGGCTATTGGGAAGCCGGGGAATGGGCGAGCGAGCTCATCGACCAGTCCGACCGGATGCGCGTGAACAGCCTCATCCGCGACGGCATCCAGGACGGGCTGATGGGCGTAACGGGCAAGGTCCGGTGCCTGACCTACAACATCGTCACAGGTTACGGCACGGCTTCACAGGACCGTCGGCACATGCGCCTGGTCGGCGTGATTCCGCCGATCGAGCCCGATCACGACAAGATCTATCTGCAGGGCTTCAGTTACGAGGCCCCGGAGACTTTTCACGATATGGCCTTCGAGCAAGACGCCAATGCGGGGCGGGTGGACGACGTGCTTCGCGGAGTCATGGCCCTGGCCAAGGAACCGATGGCCGTCGTCGACTCTGCAACGCTGGATGTTCTTATGACGTCGCCATCGTGGCGTCGGGAAGACTTCGGGTATGTCGGCGGCCTTGGTGAATTTGCCATTGACGCTTCAGGTGAGTTGCACAGGTTCATCGCGGCTGCGGCGAGGGATACCGCTCGTTCTCAATCGATGGGTCTGGCGCTTCGCCGGGTCGACGGTTCCGTGCAGAATGTGCGCATCACCGCCACCGGAGTCAGGTCTGGGGCTGAAGGGCGGGATGCAGTCATCAGGCTCGACTTTTAGTCGAGTCCACCTGCCCCGCCGTTTCGCAACGGGTTTCGTGCACTGAACACCGCCACGGTACCGATGACGTCGACCTTCACTTGGTCGAAGCTTCGCCGCAGTGCAGCCTCAAGTCCTGCGGCGTCGTCTTCGCGGTTGTGAAAGATGCCCAGGCGGTTGTACAGGGCCATGAAGCCGCGGCCGATGAGGTTGTGGCTCACGCCACTGCCCAGGATGGTACTGCCGAACAGCACACCGTCAGCAGCGAGCCGCTCCCCTAGGTGTTTGAAAGCTACGCCCTTGTCCGCCCAGGAGCCGGGAACGCAGTGGAAGACGTAGTTCGCCGCGATGGAATCGAATTGGCCGAGAGCCTCGGGGATCGGTTCGAGGACGTTCGCGGTCACACCTCTGGTGCTTACGTGGGTGTGGGCGAGTCTGGACGCTGCGTGCTCCACGCTGTTTTCGTTGAGGTCCATGAGTGTGATCTCAGCAGATTCGGGGAGGTCGGCATTGGCGAGGTACCAACCAGTGCCGGGACCGACATCGAGATGGCGGGTGCCGATGCAACGGTTGTACTGGTCTAGCATGAGCTGGCTGGGGCATCGCCAGGCCAGCGAATTGGAGAACTTCACGACGAGCAGGTCGTAGAAGCCCAGCACCGGCTTGCTGTAGATACCTGCGCCGCGGCGCACTTCCTGGTCGTTCATGTGATCGGAGCCTATCGGTCGAGGTCGGCGAAGTGAGGGTGAGCAGGGTGGTTTCACGAAGGAGCAAGGACGGCTGTGCTGGGGTCCGTGTCCACTGGGCAGCTCTGAGATTGCATCCTAGTGGAAGTAGTTCCACTGGTGAAGTCGAGCCGGTGCGGCGTCAGCCGAAGACCAGCTCGCCGTAGCAAGCGGTCTGAAGGATGATGTCAAGGTCTTGGACGCAGCCGAATCCGAGCTGTTCGGACTCGATGGCGGCAGAGCAGCAGAGGTGGTACCCCTTCTGCTTGGCCTTTCGAAAGGCTTCCTTGATTTGGGCGGCCGACAGCTCGTAGTCCTTGGTCTTGGACTCGTCATCAGACTCTGGATCGTCAAGTGTGATGCTCACGTGCAAGCCGTCCTCTGTCAGCTTGCTCCCGTGGTACCAGGGAAGCGCGCCACCGAAGTAGAACTCTTCGACGTCCTGCAGGACTGAAGCTGCTGATTGGGTGAAGATACCGGTGTTGGTCATGTTTCCATTCCTTCGCGATTCCGTGCGATCAGGGCAAAATGACTTCGCGGGAGGCGAGGTCGGAGAGAACGGCCGGATCCGGGACCCATGCATCGACGCTGTCCTCCTCACAGAGGGCATCGATCAAAGGGTGGCCTTCCAGCGCGCTGCGGGCTTCTGTGGGAGATGCGAAGACGACAGCTGTGCGGGGATGGAACTCCCGGTCGATGAGCACGTAGCCTAGTTCGCCGGGCTCGCGGCGCTGCATGCGCAGCAGGTCGAGATGCAACCGTGCCTGCGCTTCGACGGCGGCGACGTCGATACCAAGATCTGCTGAGAGTCGGTCGTCCACAGTCCTGGGCTTGTCGGACTCCGGGGTCTGCCTCGCGCGTTCAGTGTTGTCGTTGATCATGCTCATCCCCTCTCGTAGGTCTTGTGGAAGCCGACGACTTTGCTGGTGATTTTCCATGCAGCGACGATCCAGGATGATGCGGTCACGGTTCTACCTCTGGTCCGCGATCTAGTCGAGGGGGTTCCTGTCCTCCACGGTCATCTGATCGATCGCAGCCAACCGTCTGGCGATGGTTTGTTCGAAGCCATTGCCGGTAGGACGGTAATACTGTGTGCCGCGGACGGCATCGGGTAGATATTGCTGCAAGACAACTCCGTGTTCGAAGTCGTGAGGGTAGAAGTAGCCTTCTCCGTGCCCGAGGCCCTTCGCGCCCGGGTAGTGCGCGTCGCGCAGGTGCACTGGCACGCTCCCGGTCCGGCCGCGCCGGACGTCTTCCAGCGCTTGGTCGATGCCGCGGATGACGGCCGGCGACTTGGGGGCCGTGGCGATTGCGACCGTTGCCTGAGCGAGGTTGAGCCGCGCCTCGGGCATACCGATCAGCTGGACTGCCTGGGCGGCGGCCACTGCGATGCCCAGCACCGAGGGGTCGGCCATGCCGACGTCCTCGGAGGCGTGCACCACCAAGCGCCGTGCGATGAACCTCGGGTCCTCCCCCGCCTCGATCATCCGGGCCAGCCAGTGCAGGGCCGCATCCGGGTCGCTGCCTCTCATGCTCTTGATGAATGCGCTGACGACGTCGTAGTGCTGGTCGCCATCGCGGTCGTAACGCTGCAGCGCAGCGCCGGTGACCTGCTCCAGCACCTCGCGGTCGACGACGCTCTTGCCTGCGGCCTGCGCAGTTGCGACAGCGGTCTCCAGCCGGTTCAGCGCCTGGCGGACGTCGCCGCTGGACAGCCCTGCAATGATCTGCAGCGCGGGGTCGGCGAACCCGATCCCGGTGGCTGAGAGGACCGGGTCCTCCTCTAGGGCACGCGAGAGCAGGTTCACGACCTCGCCGTCCTCCACAGGGCGTAGGACCAGCAGGATTGAGCGCGAGACCAGTGCCGAGTTGACCGAGAAGCTCGGGTTCTCGGTGGTCGCGCCGATGAGCGAGATGACCCCGGCCTCCACGGCGGGCAGGAGGACGTCCTGCTGCGCCTTGGAGAAGCGGTGGATCTCGTCAATGAAAACGAACGTCTGGAGGTCGTCGTCGAGGGCCTTCTGGGCTCCGGCGAGCGTTTTGCGGACATCGGCTACGCCGGCGCTGGTCGCAGAGAGCTCGACGAAGCGGCGGCTGGTTTGGCGGGCGATCACCGAGGCGATGGTGGTCTTGCCGACGCCGGGCGGACCCCAGAGCAGGACCGAGGTCGCACCCTCGCCCTGGGCGAGCAGCTCGAGCGGCGAGCCGGGAAAGACCAGGTGCTCCTGGCCCACGATCTGGTCGAGGGAGGTGGGACGCATGCGGGCGGCCAGGGGTTGGATGGCACTCATGGTCTACTCCTTGTTTGGTTCGAGGCGGGCGATCTCGGCCTCGACCCGGGCTTCTTCGCTCTGTGCCGCGGCGGTGCGCGCCCTGGCCTCGGCGAGCCGGGCACGCGCCTCGCGCAGCGCCTGCGCGTCCGACATGGCCTCGACGGCGTGGATCGCTTCGAGCACCGGTGCGGCTGCGTACGAGGGCACCCGGACGCTGATCTGCAAGTAGAAGTCGTCACCGTCAGATGCGTGACCGACGCTGGGCGGCCGGCCGAACGCTGTCGTGCACTCCTCGTTCTTGCGCGTGTGGATCCGGCCGGCGAAGACCTGGGCGGCGGTCACGCTGCAGTCCGCGACGGCGGCGTGGATGGCCCGGAGCACCGGCTCGACGAGCTGGGTGTCGGTGCGCTGCTGTGGATTGACGGTCGGCAGGAGTCCGGGGTCGAGGTGGCTGTCTTCGATGCGGGGGTGCATGGTTGCTCCTTTTGCGGCGGGGGTGGCCATCAGCTCTCGATGCGCGTGAACGGGCCGGAGTTGTGGACGAACAAGGCGATGATCGGCGCGTACCGGGCGTCTCGGTGTACGCCGCCGGCGTCGGTCCAGCCGCCTTGGGCGTCGAGCGTCCAGCGGTCGCCCGTTGCGTCGAAGTACTCTCCCGGCTCGGCCGGGAGCCGATGCTGTTTCACCATCCGGTGGAGCTTGCGGTCAATGGCGGCGCGTTTCCTGGCCGGCATGGGCGCGCCTGTAGTCCGTTCAGGGGGATAGGCGTCCCCGGGCAGCAGGTTCTGCTGCCTGAAGCGGCGCGGGAACAGTGGCATGGCGGTCCTTCCAATTGACGGTGCTGCGCTCAGGCGGAGACGGCGTCCTCCCGCTCCTTGTGCCGGGCGAGCACCCGGTAGACGGTGCGGTCGGTGACCTCGGCCATGTCGGCGATGGTCCGGGGGTCGATCCCTCTGCCGGCCATCGCGACGATGAGGGTGTCGCGTTCCTGCTTTTGCGCCTGGGCGGCGCTACGGTGTGCCACCGGTGAAGTCTTGATAAGGCGGTCGCGTTCGGCGGTGCTGAGTCCGCCCCAGATGCCGAAGCGCTCGTCGGCGCTCAACGCATAATCCAGGCACTGTGCGCGCACCCCGCACTGGGCACAGACCTTCTTGGCGTCGGTGGTGTTGCCGCCCTTCTCCGGGAAGAACGCGTCGGGGTCTGTTTCTGCGCACAGGGCATCCCTGCGCCACTTCTCGTCGGGGTCCTCGCCGCTCATGACGGTGCGGCCGGGAGGCGGGTGTTCTGCTGTGCGTGCACCGTGGCTCCTCCTAGAAGTTGTCGTGCGTGTGTCGGTACTTCGTTCTCGGGGTGTGCGGGCACAGAGCCCCGGAGGATCCCATTCCTCCGGGGCTCTGTGCGCGAGGCTTCCGTCCTGTACTCCGGGGCGGCTGCGCCGCGCGCTGCTCCCGCTGTTCCTTTTAATCACTGAAAAGGTGCGCGAAGTGTTCGTCGCTGAGGTCAATCTCGACACGCTGGCCCTCACGAGAGACCGTGAAGACGCAGCCCTCGTCAGCACTGGGCTGCCATGGTCCGCGCTGGAAGACCTCCCGCCAGACCTTGCTGGCGGCCTCAGCGGGCGATGCAGCATCCTGGTCGATCGTCCATCCGACGAGGTACTCCTCGCTGCCGGTGCCCTCAAACGGGTCGAGCTGATCCCGGGGGAAGACCTGGTCGAGCGCACGCTCGAAGTCTTCCCGGGTGGTGTCGCCGCCGGACACAGCTCCGCGGACGAGGTCGGCAAGGCTGTCGATGTGCAGGCTCATGGGGTTGCTCCCTAGGTTTTGGTTCGGGTGGGGTCTGCTGCGACCAGCGCGGCGATGAGCTCGAGGTCGTCTCCGGTGTCGGGGTCGAGGGTCCCGGCGGATCCGATGTCGGCCAGCGGCTGCTCGTGCGTCTTGCCTGCCGTGTCCCGGTAGACGAGCGTCACGCCGGACAGGTCCACGGCCGTGGTGCTTACCGGGGAGGACTCGGAGGCCTCGAACGCCGGCCGGATCGCCTCGATGAGCGCGATGAGGTGCTGTACCTCTGCTTTCCGTTCGAGCAGCGCCTTGCGCTGGAGTGCGCGCTGCTCGAACCGGGCCAGGTGCGCGTCGCAGCAGGTGTCGGTCTTGTCGGGTTCGTCCTTGGGATAGGACAGCAGGTAGTGGTCCGTCTCGACGGATTTGTCGACGAGCGTATCGAGCAGGATGTCGGCCTGCCGGGCGGTGATGCTGAGGCCGAGGCGCTGCTGCGCCGCTGCCATCAGGACGCCGCCTTCCGGTCCTCCGGGACGATGCCCTTGGTGCACAGCCGGACGAGGGCGGTGAGCATGTCCTGGCGGTGCCCGCCCCAGTGGACGGTGCGGCCGGAGGCCAGCTTGACGACGATCACGGGTGCCTGGGCATATCCGAGGTCTTCGGTGATGTGGCGGTGGTTTTCATCGCCCTGCTCGATGTCGATTTTGGTGTACTGCATCGCGGGCTGCTGCCGATCGAACAGGCTCTTGGCCTTGTCGCAGTTGGGGCACTCCGCCGGCCCGTAGACGGTGATTTTCGGCGCGGTGTGGGCGGTCCGGGGCAGGTCGCCGATCGTGGTGGGGGTCATGGGACTTGGTTTCCTTCTCTCCCCTGCTGGGGGTCGTTGTGGTGTGAAGGCCCTGGCTCTCAGACGTCGGGCTCCAGGTCGAACAGCCCGGGCTGGGCCACACGCTCGCGCAGCTGCCGGGCGGGTTCCTCGCCGAGGCGCTCGACGGCCTTGTCCAGGTCGCGGTAGGCCTCGGACTCGCCGAGTCCACCCATGGCCTCGATCTGGAAGTACAGCTCGGCGAGCTCCCGCTCGCTCAGGCGGTGGCCGAGCACCTCGGGGGCAGCGAGGTCGGTGTACGAGGCGCTGTAGCCCAGCTCCCAGTCGGACTCGGTCTGCTGCTCGGCTGTAAAGGCCACGAGGATGCCGTGGTCGGGCACGAGCGCGCCGACGAGCAGGTCCGCCAGCTGGTCCGGTGTCGGGCTCCACGGCTGCGCCTGCTGGAGGACTGCGCGGACCCTGGTCCGCAGCACTGAGTCGGCGTACAGCCCGGGCTTCCCGCACGGGCAGGTGCCCGCGAGGGGGCCGCGATCGATGGGCACCCAGAGCCCGTGGTCGTGCTCGAGGTGTTGGTCGGCGTCGTGCCGGGCGATGGCTGCTGGTGTCGACATGACCGTGCTGTGCTGCCAGCTGCACCCGATGCACGCCATGCCGTCTGCGCGCTGCTGGCCGTAGACGTAGACCTCGTGCTTGCCGGGGTGCTTGGCGCGCTTGCCGTCCGGCGTCGCGTCGACCCACCAGTCGGGCAGGGGCGCGTTCACGGCTTCACGTCCTTGGCTGTGCTGTGCATCTCGGCGAGATGGGCGATGGTGCGCCGGCGGAGCCCGTCGTAAAGCGCCCAGAAGGCGTCGTCGCGCGCGGCGAGCTCGTGTATCCAGCTGTTGATCTGTCCGTCCGGGAGCGCTGCGATCTCCGCCGCCTGCTCCGGATCGAGGCCGTGGGCCTCCGGGGCCTCCCGCAGCTCGGCGCGCAGTGACTCTGCGTCGAGCGCGATTCCGGTTGCGGGCCCTCGGTTGTTGTCGGTCATGGGTGGTCTCCTCGGTGTCGCTGCTGGTCGCGGATCGCCTGTCGCTCCCGCTCGCGGCGGGTGCCCTTGCGGGGCTTGGGGGTGTGCCGCTGCGTCGCACTGGACTTGCGGAGTTCCCGCATCCAGTGCGCCTGTTCGGGATTCGCCGACGGCCGGAAGCCCTCGGTGGAGTAGTGCTGCCTGCGCTTTCGGCTCATGGGTTCTTCTCCTCCGCCACGCGGGCGATGTGGCGGGCGCAGCCAGCCGCCCACGTGCGGGCATCGGCGGTCTGCGCGGCGGCCACCGCCTTCGCGGCGCGGTCGGCGTCGATGGGCAGCCGATGCCGGATGAGCAGCGCCAGGGTGACGTCGAGCATCACGGTGCGCTCGTGGTCGCTCAGCTCCGTCTGCTCGGAGTGCTCGTGCACCCCACGGCGTTCGTGCAGGGCACGGTCCGCCCGCGAATCGAGCAGGGTCTGCTCGATCTCAGGGACGAGCTCTTCTGCGGTGGTCGTGGTGGTCTGGGGCGTCATGCGGTTCTTTCCGCCGGGCCGCTTGGCCCGGGATCGAGGAGCCCCGTCGCGCCGCCGTCCCACAGGGACCCGGCCGCGGCGAGGTTGCGGTCGTGTGGTCTGGGTCAGTCCTTCGAGCCGTCGCGGAACTGGAGGTACTCCCGCAGGGTCGGCGCGTCCGCGCCGGGAAGCGAGATCCGGTCGAGGGCTCCGTACAGGTCCTCGTCTCCGATCAGCTCGCCCTCGTGGGCGACGACGGCTTGCGCCAGGCGGACCAGCAGGACCTTCATCTCCTCGGCGCGCTCCTCGTCGGCGGTCCGCAGGCGCTTGATGTCGATGAGGCGCTTCTCGCAGAGGCTCTTGAGGTAGAGCGCGCCCTTGCGCCACTCGAGGAACTCGATCAGCTGTGTGCTGTGATCCAGCGGGGACAGCCGACAGATCTCGGCGTCGTCCTGGCGGAATGAGAGCTGCTGGTCGATGCTTGAGGCGGTGGTCTTCAGCCAGTGCTCGGTTTGGTTGAGGCCGGCCGGCGTGGTGGTGACCTCGGCCCAGACTGCGTCATCGCGCAGGCAGCTGCGCATCACGGCGTCGAGCGGGTCCTGCAGGCGTGGAGGTGCGGGGCGGGCGGTGGTCGTCATGGTCATGGCGGATGTCCTCGTCGGTCGTGTCGTTGATGGTCTGCGGAGCGTCGGCCCCGACAGCGCGCCCGTGGCGCTGGTTGTGGAATTAGGTCTCAGTTCCTGGTGCCGAAGCGCAGGTCGGGCCAGATGGGCTCGACCGAGACGCGCAGCAGCTGGATACGGGGGTCGCGGTCCTTGGCGCGTTTCCAGGCGCGGCGAACGGCTGCGGCCTTGTTCCGGGCCTTCTTCTGGTCGTCGAACGGCCCAATCAGGTGAGAGTAGGTCTGGGGGCTGGCGGACTTCAGGCTCTCGGCCTGCATCATCACCACGACGCCGTAGCCGTTGGCCTCCTCGGCCACCAGGTCCTCCCAGGAATCGTAGGTGCGTTCGGTCTGCGTGCTGTACGCCTTCATGGCGAGACCTCCTGGTCGTCGTGACGGATGTTGATGGGCCGCTCCCAGAGCGGCATCCCGTCCTCGCCGGTCTCGGCCGAGAACTCGAGGCGGACCTTCGGCTGGTCTATGTGTGCGCCGAAGTCCGACCAGCCCGCAGGCGGGAGCCGGTAGAGGGCCGCTCAGCCATGGGACTCGCTCCTTCTCGTGGTGGTGTCGTGGCAATTAGGGGGGACCGGGCTGAGACCCGACCCCCGGCATCACTGCCCCGGCACCCGGGTCGGCCCTGCCGACCCCAACGCTGTGCCCTCCGGTGACCAGCACCCGCAGGGTGCTGGTCACCGGTCGGTCATGAACCAGCAGCGATGCGTTCCTCGTGCTGGGCGAGCGTGCCGCCGTTGACCTTCACCCTGTCGACGGCAGAGGTTGCCAGTTCCAGGGCGTCCTCGAAGGAGAACCGGAAGCGGCGCGTGAACTCTTCATCCCGCGAGGAGGGCTGCAGCACGAACTCCCAGGTGCCCTCCGCCGAGAGGCAGTAGCCCATATGCATGACTGCCCAACGGTCCAGTTGCGTCTCGGGGTCCTGGCCGCGCCACTCGAGGGTCACTTCGAAGTGCTGCTTGTCCACGAGCCCGGAGTCGGCGTAACCGGTGGGCAGTACGCGGTGGACCGAGGGGACGACCCGGGGGCCCCCATTCCCTTCCCGTTCGAGGCGGCGGCGCTCGTCCGCCAGCGCATCAGCAACGGCTCCGGTCTCGTACGACGTGAGTTCGTCGGAACCCACGTCATAGATCGGCGCTTCGTTCTCGTTGAGAAAGTAGTGGCGCATGGCTTCTGCGGCAGCGCAGGCTCCGCGTTCGAACTCGGTCATCCTGGTCTCAGTCATGGGGCTGTTCTCCTTCGTTTCCGGTGTCGGTCTGCCGACGTTCGGCGGCCCATGGGAGGCGGGAGTCCTGGTCAGCGGAGCACCAGAGCCCGCCAAGCGAGGCGGTGCGGTGGGTGTGGGGCAGGTGGTCCTCCCGGTCTCCGCACAGTCCGACGGGCAGACCGGCCGGGTCTCCAGTCAGCTCGGCGAAGCGCAGGAGGTACTCGAGCTCGGCAGCATCCGGGCTCCAGGCCTGGATCTCGATCCCGAAGGGCTGACCTGGAACCTCCCAGTCCCCCGCCGGCTCGCCCAGCAGCGCCGCGCGCTCGTCGAGCAGGATCCGCGAGTCGGCGTGCTTCACCTCGGCGGGCATGGCGGGGTCGATGCTGAACTTCTGGGCGATGGCGACCATGACGCCGTCTTCCACGGCCCGGTACTCGGGCATGTGAAGCTTCAGCGGGCGGACCATGTCGCCCACGTATGCCTCTGTCGCGTCGTGCAGCAACGCCCAGAGTGCGTGCTCCGGGGCGACGAGTCGCGAGAGGAGTACGCAGTGCTCGGCGACGGACATGAACCGGCGGACGTGGCCGTTGTAGCGGCACTGCATGGACAGTGCGTGTGCGATGTCGGCGATGTCCATGTCCTCGGGCCGTGGGTCCAGCGGGTAGAACCGGCGACCCGTGTAGGTCTGCATCCAGTTGCCGCGCGGAACTACGGTCGTGGCGGGCCGGGCTCCGGCTGTGGCCATCCCTGCTCCGTGATGGCGAGTGACGCTCCTTGTCCCCCGGGCGGGGTCGAAGCTGGCCGGCAGCTCGCGGTCGAAGAGCTCCTCGAGCAGCGCGACGTCGGGGTCGACGGGTTCGTGCTCTGCGCTCTGGAGCCAGAGCACGCCGTAGCGTTCCCCGGTCTCGCGCAGCACGACGTCGTGCAGGCCGTCGTCGGTGTTGTCGATCGTGTAGTCCGTGTTCGGCCCGAGGGCCGGTGCGCGCAGCGGCTTCGTTCCGGGCCGCGCCTGCATGGCTTCCCTGGCCTCGGCGGTGAAGCGCACGCGCGCTCCGTCGGGCCAGGCCTGGTGCTTCGGGTCATTCATGGATCAGTCCTCCTCGGGCCGGGTGGCACTGGGGTCGGGGTGGTGCGCCGCGGAGCGCCGGCGTGTGGCTGGCGCTCCTCGGCGTCGGAATGGGTTGGTCAGACCCGTTCGGAGACCCACAGGTCGTTGAGGTCGTCCTGGATCTCCTCCTCGAGGGCGACGAGGATCGCCTCCTCGCCGGACACAGCCGAGATGAGGTCGTCCTGGACCTGCTGCTTCTCTGCCAGGACTCCGGGCATCCGCTCGTCCTGAGTGCCCTTGGTGATAATCCGGTGGATCACCACGGGCTTGGTCTGCCCCGTGCGGTAGAGACGGCCGTTGGTCTGCAGGTAGTGCTCGAGCGAGAACGGCAGCGTGTACCAGATCATCGTCGAGCCGCCGTCCTGCAGGTTCAGGCCGTGGCCGGCCGCCGCGGGGTGCAGCAGCATCACCTGGATCTGCTTGGCGTTCCACCGGCGGACCATCTCCCGCGAGCCGTCAAAGACCTGCGCGTCGATGCCCGCCTTCTTGAAGCGCGCCATCAGCTGCTCCAGGTCAGAGCGGAAGTGGTACGCGACCAGCACGGGGTCTCCCCCGCTGTTGCGCACCAGGTACTCGGCCATTTCGAGCTTCTTGTCGTGGATAACCTCGTACTGGCCCTTGGTCGCCGGGTCCTCCGGGTCGGCCGTGTAGAGCGTCCCCGAGGCGAACTGCATCAGTTTGCTGGTGAGGACCGCCTGGTTCTCGGCGACGATCGACTCAACGCTCTGGGTGAGCTTGCCGTCCTCGTCCTGGTAGGTCTTCACGACGTCGAGCACGAGGTCGCGCCTGAACTCCTTGTAGGCCTGCATGAGGTCCGGCGGGAGGGTGACGTTGGCGTCCTGGATCGTCAGGCCCGGCAGGTTGAGGTTGGTGTTCTGCGCGCTCATCACCAGGTGCCTGATGGCCTCATGGATCTCGGCCTCGGCGTTCGGGGTCGGGATCCACTTCGCCGGGGTGGTGGTGCCAGGCACCATCTTCGGGATGAACCACCGGTTGCGGAACTCCGTGATGGTCCGGCCCAGGGCCTCGCCCTGGTCGAGCAGGTAGATCTGGCTCCACAGGTCGTGCAGCCCGTTCGGGCTCGGCGTGCCGGTCAGCTCGATGAGCCGCGTGATGGCCGGCCGGACCGCCTTCAAGGCCTTGAACCGGGCGCTGCTGTGGGACTTGAAGCCCTGCGACTCGTCGATGATCACCGTCTGAAACGGCCAGATGAGGGTGTCCTGTCCGTTGATGGACTGGATCGGCATCTGGTCGACCAGGCCGTAGCGGCACTGCGCGCAGCCGTCGCCGCCGCAGCTGCGACAGTCGTGGCTCTCGCGCTCCAGCGCGCCGCGGGTGACGAGCTCGCTGATCGCCTCCTTGACCGCGGTCTTGGTGGGGGCTTTGGTTCCGGACTGCCCGGCAGCCAGCTGCAGGAAGTGTCCGATCAGCTGCTCCTGGGCCATTGGTCCGATCGTCTCGATGAGCCCGCGCAGCCGCACGGCCTCCGGTGAGATCCCGGCGGCGATGGCATCGCCGGTGGGGTCGCCGGTCAGCTGGAGCAGACGCGCACCCTGGGAGGGCTGGGTCAGCAACTCCTGGTTGACGAAGTACATCGTCGGCGGGTCGGAGAAGACTTCCCGAAAGCGTTCCAGTCGCTTCTCCTTGGGCAGCTTCCGGTCGTTCTCGTTGACGATGAGCGACTTGGTTCGGATCGGGAATCCCCATTTGTCGATCTCGTCGAGCCAGGTCGAGCGAGCGATCGCGATCGGTGCGACGACGAGGATGTGGCCCATCGGCCGGACTGTCTGCAGGACGCTGAGGGTCGAAAGCGTCTTCCCGGCTCCGACACCAAGCCAGGCTCCGGCGAAGGGGCGGCTGACGAGGAAGTCGTGGATCTGCTGCTGGTAGGGCTTGAGCACGATGGGCGCGGGTGACGGCTGCGGTGGTGCGATGGTCGTGGTCACGGTGTGCGGCCTCCTCTCGTGGGTTGTCGGTAGTCGGGATCAGGCATGGAATGCCTCGCGGATAAGGCCCAGGCGGACCTCGGCGTCATCGGCCCGGCGTGTCTGGGCGGCGAGCTCTGCCTCCAGCCCGACGATCCTGCGCTGCAGGGCGGTGACACGCGGGTCCTCACCCAGCGCGGTGCGTACGCGCTCAAGCACCGCTTCGGCAGAGGCATCTCCGACGGCCGCATCGGGTATGGGCGTCGCAAACGGCAAATCTTCCTTGGCCTCGGCGGTCATGTCGTCCTCTGCTTCCTGCCCGGGCTCGGGCGCGATCATCAGGTGTCCCCGGCGGCGGGTGGGCCGGGCCGTCGCGGGCTCCGGCTGGTCTTGTTCCGGTGCATCGGGCTGTGCGGGCGCGTCGACGGGCACGGCCTGGAAGGCCGGCTCCCCGGCCCCGTCGAACGAGACTTCGATGAGCTGGTCCGCAGGCAGGCCCTCGGGCTGGGCGTCGAACCAGCGGGAGAAGGCGGCTGGGTGCTCCACGAAGGCCACCGCGACGGTCATCTGCCGTTTCCCGCGTGGCCTGCGGTCTGCGGCGGATACTGCATGATCGGCCCGGTGCCCGCCGAGCAGCCGTTTCATGTCGGCACGGGCGTTCTGCGCCGTGCGGTTGGGTGAGGTCATGTTGCGCGGCACCGAGACGGATCCGCCGGCATTGTTGCGTAGGATGGCGTGGCCCCGGGACGAGACACGCCCAACGCAGCCGGCCCGCATCGCTTCGAGCACGAGCTCCGTGGCCTCGCGATCGAAGGTGCCCAGGTCGGCCCGGGTGAGCTGGCGGAAGGCCGAGGTGGCCTGGCCGTTGCCCTTGGTGACGCGGCCGCTCATCGGGCGGCCTCCGGGGTTCCGGCGTCACCGCGGGCGATCACCGTCCGGGTGCTTTCCGCGGCCAGGAGGTTGAACACCACGGCAGCCGCGTGGTCCTCATCGTCTTCGCCGCACATCCACTGCATGAAGTGGCGGAAGGCGCTGGCGCGGAACTCCTCCATCTCTGGGGCAGTGCTGGCCTGCTCCCAGTCGCGCGAGTCGTACTTGCGCGCTCCACGCTCCACGAGCGCGGCCGTCCTTGTGAGCAGCTGGTCCTGGTAGGGCACCTGAAGCGGCACGAGCAGGTCGAAGCGGGGCTGGCCTGTCTTCACCTCGCGCTGCATGCCGGAGGCGGTGACCCTGCGTGATCCCGAGTCTTTCGTTTCGTAGTCGCGGGCGGCTGTCTCCGGGCCCGCGGCCGTGGCTGTTGCGGTCATGATGCTGCTTTCTGCTGGCTCTCGATCCGGCGGTAACCGAGCACGTGGGTGATGAAGGCGTCGACGGCCTGCTCGTCATCCACGACGTGGATCTCGGCACCGAAACGGCGCATCTTGGCGTGCATGACGCGCTGGCGCTTCTCGAGGTCTCCGCCGGGTCGCTTGACCTCGACGAAGACCGTGCCGATGGGCGTGAGGACGATTCGGTCGGGGACGCCCCCGCGGGCCGGGGACACGAACTTCAGGCAGAACAGACCGTGCCGGCGGCACTGCGTGAGCAGGTACTGCTCGACGGCCTTCTCCCGCTGGTTCTTCTTCCTCGGCATGGGGGCTCAGTCCTCGTCGGTCCCGGCAGCGTCGGAGGCGTCGCCGTCAAGGAAGTGCCCGAAGCCGACGATGTCCTCGTCGTCGATGTAGGCAGCGATGGCGTCCGGGTCGTAGACGAAGCTCGGGTCGTCAGGGTCGACTACGACCCAGCGCTTGGCCGCATTGCCGTAGTTGGAGAAGCCGTCGACGTCGGCGACGGTCACCAGGCCCTGGTGGGCGAGCTCCTTGAGCCGGGTGCGGATGCCGGAGTCCGAGGAGCGCGGCACCTCGCCGAGGCTGGTGACGACGCGGTCGTGGTAAGCGGCGATGAGCTCGTCGTGGGTGAGCGGGCCCTTCTCGCGGACGATGTCGAGCACGATGGGACGGACGCGGGATGCGCCGAGCGCGGCCTTCACGGCGGCGGCGTAGGAGGTCTCCGGGTCAGTGGAGCGGACAGGGAGTGTTGACTGGGACATGATGGCCTCTCGTGGTCGTGTCGTGTCGAGTCTGAATTGCCTTTCGTACTCAATTATGACTCGAAGTGAATGATCTATGCGGAACCATTAACAATGGTGCACAGAGTTGAACAAGGGGGCCGCGGCGTGCGCGGCCCCCTTGTGCGGGCTGTGGTCGATCGGCTCAGGCGGCCTCGTTCATCCAGTTCTTGGTGAACGTCTCCTCGAGCATCCGGACGTAGGTGTCCAGGTCCAGCGAGGCGATGAGCCGCTCGATCCGGTCGGCCGGCAGCTGGTGCAGGTCGTCGTTGACGACGACCATCGACCAGGTTGGGTCGATGGCGTTAATGCGCCGCACCACGACGTCCTGGTCGTCCGGGAGCACGGCGAGCCCGTCCGACACGCTGGCCTCGGCGCGGGAGCGGGCCCAGCCGTGATGGCGCAGCACCTCCAGCGCGACCGGGTCGCGCTTGGTCCGGCCGATGTCCTCCTCGCGGCGCTTGGCCTGGCTGGCCGCGGTGACCTTCCAGGCACCGGCGTTGAGCAGGCTCCGGGCGTTCTCAGTGCCCTCGCGGACGATGAACACCCGGTTGACCATCTGCAGCACCTGCGGGTCGCGGACGTTGGTCACGTGACCCTGCTCGCTGTACTTCACACCCACGGCGGGGTCGATGGGTGCAGCCGAGAAGGGGTAGGTGATCGAGCCGCGGGAGGCCGCGATGACGTTCTGGAACAACAGGAGCGACCGGATCGGGTCGTCCTCCAGGACCGCCTCCTCGATCACCTTCCGGCCCAGCATCAGGTCGAAGGGCTCCGCGATCGCCGACTCTCCCCTGCTCGCCACCGTCTGCAGGTAGCGGGCCAGGGCGAAGTCGATCACGGCCGGGTGGGCCAGCGACTTCGTCGGAGTCGGGCCCGCGTGGCAGGCCAGCGTGCCGCCACCGGCGGCGATGATCGGACTGTCTGCCACGGACCGCCCCGGCTCCGGGGCCTCCAGCTCCAGGCGGTTGTTCGAGTCCTTGCTGATGAGGAACATCAGCTCAGGTTCGATGTCGACGCCGATGGCCTCCTGCTGCTCGGCGAGCACCCGGTTGTTGGTCGCTTCGTCGAATCCGTTCTCGCCGCCGACGACCGAGTAGAGGCCGTCGGTGTTGGTGGAGATGATCCGCGCCCCGGCCAGGGTCTGGGCCTGTCCGATCCGCCAGCTGAACAGCTGGCCAAGGATGCGCATCGAGATGATGCGGTTGTTCATCCGGATCGGCGTGCGGTGACTTGCGTCGCCTGCGCCCGAGGCCGAGTTGAGGATCAGCTTCGTGCCGTTGCGCAGCACGCCGAGCCCGGCGATCTGAGCCTTCAGCCGCCCAGCTTCAGGGCTGTCGCCCGGAAGCTGGGCCAGCTGCTTCTTCAGCCCCTTGATCTCCTGGCCGTAGCGCTCCTTGTCGAAGAAGATCTTCGCGTAGCGGTCCTCACCCAGCTCGGGGTTCCAGAACGCCCGCATGTTGCGCAGCAGGTTCGGGTAGTAGCTGGTGAAGTCCTCGTGGATCACCAGGCCAGCCGAGGTGCGTGCGAACTTCGGGTGCAGCTTGTCGGAGCCGTCTTCCTTGGCGATGAACAGCTCTGGCTTCTTCTTGGCCGGCTCATCGCGGTAGGCGGCATTGGTGACCGTGCTGTTGGCGAGTACCACCTTGCCTTCCAGGACACCGCCGTCGGGCAGGACGACATTCAGCGCCTCCGCCTCGGGCCGCTGGGTGGTCAACAGGTCCGCCGGGTCAGGCACCTGGGCCTGGGCGCGGGCGAGCGTCCCGGCCTGGTCAGGGTCGTCCTTCTTCGGCTTGCGGTACTTGACCTTCTCCGGGTCCGAACCCAGCAGGACCAGCCGCTTGTCGACGAAGGTGCCGTCGGGCAGGCGGAGCATGGCGTGCTGACGCTTGGCCTCGGCCACGAAGTCCTTTGCGTCCGGGAAGGCCTGCGCTGCCCGGATGAGCATCATGGTCTGATCGTTGTGCTCGACCTTGTCGGCGTTGAACACCGACAGGTCGGCTTCGGCCCCATGGATGCCGCCGGTGGAGAACGTGGCGAAGCAGGACGACGGCGAGGCGTCCGCCCGGAAATACGGCACGTTGTTCGGGGTCTTGGGCACATCGCGCAGAGACCGGGCCGGAAGGCTGAACTTGTCGCGGTACTCCTCGGAGTCGTTGAAGTTCTGCCCCTCGATCGAGCGGTAGTACGCCACGACTTGCAGGAACTGCCGGTGGGCCTCGCGCTGGACTGCAGTCACTTCGGAGTGGGTGGCCGGGTCGGGCGCGACGTTCTCCTCGAAGAAGCGCGCGCACTCGTCGAGCACGTTGACCGGCTCGATCCCGCGTTCTTTAGCGACCTCGGGGTGCGGATATACGAAGGACACCGCCTCGATGTCATCCAGTGAGGCGTAGGGTGCGAGGATGCGGCCCACGAACTTTGCCGATGAGGAGTCGACTGCCAGCCGGTCCTTGCGCACCGCACCGTTCTTGGTGAACACCGTTTCGGTGAACTGGGCGAGCAGAGCGGCCTTGAGATCGAAGTTGCTCGCGTACGCCGGGTGCCGGAACAGCTGGGCCAGACCAAGGCAGTCCGAGACGTTGTAGGCCAGCAGCTCATAGAGATCCTCTACCGCCTCGATGCTCGTGTCATGGCTGAGCTTCTCGGATTCCTTGATCTGGCGGCCGAGCATCCCGAGCAGGCGCTTGAGGCTGACCTTGGACTGCAGTTCGTTCAGCCGGGCCACGTCCAGGTGCCGGCCCGAGTGAAGCATGGCGCGGCGGATCTTCGCAGCCGCCCCGTCCCAGCCGAGGTAGCCAGGCATGTACTCGATGTGCTGGGACGAGAAGAGCTGGTCGTTGTGGTCGCGCAGAGTACGGGCCGTGGTCGGCTGAAACGGCCGACCGCTGCCCGGGGCCGGAAACGCCTCGTTGAGGTAGAGCGCGACCATGGTCGTGTCATAGTTCATTGAGTTGTAGCCAGCAAGGAACGGATGCAGTGCCGGGTCGTACTCGGGGTCTGTGTCGCAGACCGGACGCAGCGCCGCGGGGTACCCGCCTGGGTCGGAGTGGTTGCACACCTGGTCGGCGTTCGATAGGCCCATCAGTTCGGCGAGCCGGAGGCTGCCCCGTTCGCCGCCGAGGTTCCAAAGCTGGACGCTGACCGCGGGCAGCCCCGGGTTGGAGCGGATCACGGTGTCGTAGAGGGCCTGGGGGTCGACGGAGGCGACCAGCGCCGGGTCGTCGGCCAGGAAGAAGATCTCCAGGTCGTGGACGGCGCGGCCCGGCCGCGGGGTGTAGGCGCACAGCGTGAAGACGTTCGACAGCGATTCGATGTCGTAGAACGTGAAGAGCGCGGTCTCAGCTGTGACGGGGGTGCGCTGGGTGGTCATGTGTCTGGCCTTTCGGTCGTCACCGGCCGTCACGGCCGGGGTATGCAGTTATCTGGTCGGGGTGCCGGGCGCTGCCGCGGATGGCCTTAGGCCGCGCTTCTTCCTTGTGACGGGCGCGGGGACCGGCCGGGCACCGCGGGCCCATCGACCTCCCACCAGGGAGTAGCCGAAGTGCTCACGCTGGCCGGTGCAGTCGGCGCATTCCTTTCCGGGTGAGACTCCCTCTCCTGCACATCCGTCTTTCCAGTTCGGTTCGTTCGGGTGCGGCTGCGTCATGTCCTGTTTTCCGTTCTTGTCTTCAGTCGATCGGGTTGTGTGGAGAGCGGCGGCGCGGGGCGTCCATCCGGCTGGAGGCCTCAGCCACGAGCCGCCGCTTCTCCTCCGGGTCGGCACTGATCTGCGACCGGACGATCAGGTTGGTGATCCGCTGTTCGCGGGCAACATCGGCCAGCGCGGTGCTCGCCCTGCCTTGTTGCTTGGCGAGGTCGGTCACCGCCCGGGCGAGCTCGGTGATGGCCCTGGCGATTGTGGGCATGGTCAGATCAGTCCTCTCCTGTGGTGTCCTCGTCGTCGGCGTCCACCTGGGCGGCGGGACCTGTGTGCCGGAGCAGGCCGCGGTAGTTGGCCTGAAGGACCGGCTGCGACTTCTTTTTCGGGTCCGAGCCGCTGTAGTGCGGGTTCATCCACTTCTTCAGCTCGTACTCGGCGATGGTCGTCTCGGGGGTGGCCATCATCTGGCCGGGGCGGATCTTCTTGTTCTTGTCCGGACAGTGCCACAGCGGGTCAGGCCGCACGATCGCAACCAGGTCCGTGATGAACTGCTTGTTGCTCACCGGCGACCCCGAGGGCGAGACGTCTGCGAACCAGGCCTTGTAGAGGTCATAGGTGAAGGTGAAAGGCACCAGGTCCCACACCAGCCGCTCGCGGAACTCTTCCCAGAAGGCGCGCACGGGGTCGTTGGCCTCCTTGTACTCGGCCAGGACCACCTTGGTCGCCACCGGCTCGGAGAGCTGGTAGTAGTTGCCCGGGTCGGCTGCGCCGGCGCGGTTGAGCACGTACCAGAGGGCGTACTCCAGGACCTCGCGGCGCTGGAGGTAGTCGTCCTTGATGTACTTGCGTTCCATGCCGGTGAAGCTCTTGTTGAACGGTACGAACAGCTGCCGGCGGTAGAAGCTTTCGGACTTGTCCTTCACGCGCGGGAACTCGTTGAGGCACTGGACCATGAAGCCGAAGAACTGGTAGGCGATCGGCATCCGGTACTTCCGGTTGATCTGGATGACGTCGTTGGTGACGATCGCCTTCAGGTTGGCCGCTTTGTCGATGAAGGTGCCCACGTCGTTCTCGTCGACGATGATCGCGTTGGCGCGCACGAGCGGCTCGAGCGCGAAGTCCTTGCCGAAGTCGCTCAGCGGAATCGAGGTGTGCGAGCGTGGCCCGCACAGGTTGCGCATGAGCGAGCACAGCGTGCCCTTGCCGTTGTTGCCCTGTTCTGAATAGAACCAGGCAGTCTTGCCCCAGCTGACGTGCGGCCGGATGATCGCGCCGATGACCTCCCAGAGCAGCTCCGGGATACCCTCCTCGTCGGAGAGCTCGCGGATCCAGGACTCGATGTCCCAGACCGAGCCGTCGACAGGGTGGACGATCACCGGGTTGTCCGGGTCTTCGACGTAGTCGATGTGGCACTTGGCCAGGAACACCAGTGCCGGGTCGAAGGGTACGAGCGACTTGGGTTCGAAGTGGAAGGCCTTGCCGCCCTCATGGATGTCCCGGGCCTCGCGGCCGTAGTGGAACACGCCGTTGTTCACGGCGATGAGGTCTCTGTGGCTGCACTGGTGCCGGCGCGGGCTGTCCTCGCGGAGTACTGCCAGGACCTCGGCGAACTCCTTGAGTGTCAGCTGCGTGTTGTAACGGCGCGCCGTGGTGCGGATGTCGTCCTCGCTGGTGGTGTACGTGCCGCGGCCCGGGCCGGTGGCCTGGTACATCGCCAGCAGGTCGTACTCGCGGTCAGTGTCCTTGGCGCTGGGGGCGATGCGGATCACGTGGTGCAGGCTCAACAGGATTTGCGCCACTTGCCAGTAGGTCAGGTGCCGGGCCAGGGGCAGCTTCTCGGCAGCCACCTTGGTCTTGCTGTTCTCGGCCTTGGAGACGCCGTTCACGATCGCGAGCAGCTGCTTCTCGAGCAGGCGCGGTGCCGGCGGGTCCGACGGGTCGATCAGCTGGAGGTAGACCTCGGTCGCGCGCGTGACTATTTCGTTTTGCGGGGCGATGTCGCCGCCGTCGGCGAAGTACGTCATGACTTCGGTGAAGGCGTCGGCGACAGGGTTGGTCGAGGGGGTGTCGAAGTCCTCGTCGAAGACGGGCGTTGGGTCGTCAGGAGTCGTCATGCTGCTGTCTTTCTCGATCGCGTCGAGTACCTGCCGGCAATGAGTGGGAAGCCGATTGGTCTCGTAATCGAATAGGAACGTGCTCACGACTCTATGCCATCCGAATGGTCTTTCGCAACGAGTCGACTGATAGCCGACTCATGGTCCGACAGAGGTCCCGGGTGGTACCCGGGTGGGGCTCGGAGGGGTCGCGCGCGAGACCCGGAGGTCACGGCGACACGACGAGAGCGTGCGGTCTGGAATGAGAAACAGCGGCTCCGGGGGCGTATGCCCCACGGAGCCGCTGGCTTCTCATGCTCGAGCACTCCCCCGCGGGCGGCGTGAGCCGCCCGACCCCCTGGTCGGGGTTCGGGGAGTTCTTCCGACCGGCCGGCCGGGAACCTCCAGAGCCGGGATCCGGCTGCAGCAGCGAGCCGGTATACCCCCTATGGGTATCGGAAGGTGTACCACTTGACGTGGTACACCTGTTTCCCCTGGTCAGTCGGGGATTTCAGGACTTCGCCAAACGGGGTGTACCACATGGAGATTTGCACGTGGTACAGGCGTTGGCCCTGGTCAGACGGGCTTTATATACCCCCTGTACCACTTGTACCACTAAATAAAGACTAGATATACGCGCATGGGGATAAGAGCTCTTACTGGCTGGATGACCGATCGGAGGCGTCCTTCGCGCACATATGTAAACGCTCGGAATCTGGTGGTACTCGTGGTACACCTGCCGAAAACGCTGATCTGCCAAGGCAATACGGCGTACCACGTCCGCTCGGGCACGTGGTACAGACTCCCTCGGCCGTGGTCGCCTGACCCGCCGTTTGAGCAGGCCAGCACTGGGATCGGGAGGTGTACCACGACATGTGGTACACCTCGGCGCTGCGTCCTCCCGCGCAGCGGAGCATCAGGCCCTGACGGCCCTGACGGGAGCGATCGCGATGGGTCCGGCGTCCTGGTCGACCGGGCTTCCGAGTTATTCTGAGTGATTCGAGACAGGCCTTCGAATGGTCGCCGGAATGGGATGCCGACTGCATTGCACATGATGAATCGACACTGATAGAGTGGGCATCGGTGTTAGGGCCAGGAACCGTCACCAGGCGTTGTTGTCACAGGAACGTGAAAACAGAAAGGCCGGAGAAGCATCCCCGTGGGAAGGGAGCTCTCCGGCCTTTCTGCGCGTTCACGCTGGTGCGAGGCCCTGGGTGCGCCGACCGCCTAGAAGGCGGCCGCGCTGCGGCCTCGCCGGTATCCCGCATTGGGGGACTCGGGTATGTGGGCACGGACCCGGTGGCCGTCCTCGACGGCGTACAGGATCTCGTAGGTGATGGAGACGTTGCGGTTGCAGGGCATCACACCCTGCCTCCGGCGCATCTCGAGCTTGCGGAAGCCAGCGACGGACTCGGCGCGTTCGAAGAAGCGGGCGAGCATCTCGCGGGCGCGTTCGTGCGCCTGCTCCGCCGTGCGGCCGCTGGTGCTCATGGTGAAGAAGTGCATGGACCCTCGATCGAAGGTCGGCCTCTCACCGGTGTCGAAGTCGCTGGCGAACCGCGCGCGGCGCACTTCGCTGCCGCTGGGGCGCACGAGCCGGCCTTGCGCGTCATACGTGCACTTGTTGACGACTGCCATGGTGGATCCACCTCCTCTCAGGTCTGGCTGACGAAAATCCTTCAGCCAATCCCCCGGTGACCGGATCACCCCGGTCACCCGAGAGCAGGCCCTCCGGAGCGACCGTCGGCCCACGGCCGAAAGGTCGCCCGGAGGGCACCAGCGTCAGTCCTGCACATTGAGCCCGGCCGCTATGCGGCCTGTGGCTCGTTTTCCCTGCCTTCTTCCCCGCCGGCTTCCCTGTCGTCTTGTGCAGGCCCGGGCGCGGGTGCCGCCATGCGGTACACCGCCAGGGCGCACGCGAGGAACGCCGCGGTCATCAGCAGCGCTGAGACGGGGTTCGCCAGTGCGCCCAGCAGCTGGGCGGGGACAAGGACGGCCGTGAGGTTGAAGGCCAGGTGGAGCAGCACGCACGGCCACAGGACGCGGGTGCGTTCGTAGACCAGCGCCAGCAGCACCGCCAGGGGCAGCGTGGCAGCAAACTGGACGACGTTGGCGTGCAGCAGGCTGAAGCCCGCGGCGGTGACGAGCACCGCCGCGACGATGCCGACCCTGCGCCGCAGCAGCGGGTAGAGCAGGCCGCGGAAAAGCATCTCCTCGGCCACCGGCGCTGCCACCAGTGCGAGCAGGAGGGCCACGACGGGACCGGCGTCTGTCCTGGCTCGGGTCGATTCATCGAATCCCGCCGAGCCGCCCAGGGTATAGAGCCACAGGGCCAGGGACTGGCCGGCGAAGAACGCCAGAGCCAGGCACCCAAGCACCGTTCGGGTAAAGCGCGGTGTTCCGGACATCGGTCGGACCGTTGGCGCGTTGGCGAACCACCGGGGCCGGAAGAGCCTGGCAGCGCCGACGAGCAGCGCCACCAGGCCTCCGAGCACCGCCGTACCCAGGACGGGCTCGCCGACCACGGAAACTACGGCAAGGCCAAGTCCCAGGTAGGCGGCGAGCACGCCGAGGGGCACGAGGACACACCACGCGATGGAGACGAGCCGGGACTTGATGGGTGGAGCGGGCATCCCCGCCTCCTTTCCGTGGTCAGACAGACGCGGGGATCTGCTCTTCGATGACGGCCTGGACGCGGGTCTCGCCGCGGAAGGTGTTCAGCTGCAGCTTCGCGATGAAACGCAGCGTTCCGACCTCGGTGCGGCTGGCCGACCGCGTCAGAGCCGAAATCTCCGGCTCCTTCTCCTCGGCGACGTTCCACCACAGGCAGGACAGCCCGGACCTGGTGACCAGCCGCAGGTGCTTCTTGCACAGGCGGCACACGCGGTAGCCGCGGGCGTTGGTCATCAGGTTGGCGTCGGTGCGCTCATGGCCGCAGTCAGTATCGGAACCGATCCGGTCCACCCGCAGCCCGAGGGGCTCGACAGCGATTTCGACCACCGGCTCGACGAAGCCGTGGCCGAAGGGCCGCAGCGCTTCCACACGCCGGACGAAGCCGACCAGAGGCTCCAGGTCGTCCACGCCAGCATCGCAGTCCCGGTCCGGGCCCAGGACCAGGTCGGCCCGGCGCTCATCCTGGACGACAGCCAGCAGGGCAACCTGCGTGGCCTCCCGCAATGCTTCGACCAGACCGTCGAGCAGTTCCGCCCGGTCGACCTTGACGCCGCAGGCCTGCTGGTGGCCGATGGCGCGCATGCCGTCCTGGTGCTCGAGCGTGTCGATGATGCCGAACCACGACGGTGCCCGGCCGGAGCCCCCGACGTAGTCATCCGGCCCGGCGGGACGGTTGAGCACGACGACCGGGTGGCCGTGGCGCTCCATCAGCCGGTTGGCGAGCAGACCGTACATGCCCGGGTAGGCCTCGGAGAAGTAGACCCAGGGGGCCAGCGGCTGATCACCCTCCTCGAGCTCCTGGGTGTGGACCTCGACAAGCTCCTTGCGGCTCTCGTTGGTCGCGATGACCTGGTGTGCCGCCTCGAGCATCAAGTCCTGGTCAGGCGCGGTGAACACGCCGAAGCACGGTGCGAGCGGGTCGCCCGTGCGGCGCGGGGAGTTCATCGCCGGCGCGAGGTAGAACCCGTAGAAGCCCTCGTCGATGCTGTCGATGTCGCGGACCTTGCCTGCCTGGCCGAAAGCCTTCAGCAGGACCGCGAAGCCCTCGAAGGCCCGGACGAAGGCCGGGTGGTGCGGGTCGACGCGCAGCAGCTGCATCAGCGTCGACTGCCCGACGTCGATCGCCTCGGGGTCCGGGTCGAAGCCCCAGGGGGTCGGGACCGTGCGCGGCGCGGGCGCGTACAGCAGCCGTGCGATGGACAGCGAGTCGCGCACCAGCTGCCGGTTCTCGTACAGCACGGGCATGACGTCGGAGACGGTGCCCAGGCCGGCGAACAGGCGCAGCAGGCGGATCTCCCAGAGCTTCTCCGGCCGGTGGACGCGGGCATAGGCCTCCAACACCTGATAGAGCACGTGCGCGCCGCAGATGCCGGTGTTGGCGTAGGTCTCGTCCATCCGACAGGGGTCGACGGTGACGTCGGCGCTCGAACCGGGTTCGAGCTCCTCGTGGTGGTCGGTGACCAGGGTTTTCCATCCCAGAGCCCGGGCGGCGGCGATCCCGCGGTGGGAGTTCACTCCCCCGTCGCAGGTCAGCAGGACCTTGGTGTCCGGCCACGTCGCGGCGATCTCTGCGATGTCCTCGGGCGTGAGGTCGTGGCCGCGGCGGTAGTCGGGCACGTGCAGCTCGACGTCGAAGCCGAGCTCTGACAGTCCGGCGTAGCCGAGCACACCGGAGGAGATCCCGTCCATGTCGAAGTCAGGGGCGATGGTGACCTTCTGGCCGGCGGCCCGGGCGTCTTCCAGGGCTTCGACCATCTCGGCCAGGCCCAGGAGCTCGTCGTGTTCAGCTGATTCGATCTCGCGGAGGTATTCGTCGGTCCAGCCGCGGCGCTGGCACATCAGGGCGAACAGGTCGACGCCGTCGTCCGTCAGTGGATGGTCGTCGACGGTCTGGAGAATGGTCATGGTGGGGGCCTCTCGATCGTGTCGAATGGTCGGTTTACAGGGGTGGGGAAAGGCACGCACTGGCAGTGTGATTTTAGCAGTGCCGCGGGTTTATTATGCTGGTATAGCAGCGTTTTCGGCCTATGATGAAGGCATTCGAAAGATCTGTCGTTCTGGCGTGCCCAAAGACTTCTCTAAGGTGGTTCGGATCGTCTACCATTCAAGACATGGCTATTCGAAATATTGTGGAGTCGGACATCAGTGGCAAGCCGGATGCTGCCACAGTCACCTTCGGACTGGGCGACACCTGGTTCGAGATAGACCTGACCGACGAAGAGCGCAAAGAGCTTGAGAAGAATCTCAAGGAATACATCAGTAAGGGTCGAAAGGCCACTAAGAAGGGCGAGAAGAAGCGACTCGTGCCCGAGACGACGCCCGAGGAACGCGAGGAGATCCGTAAATGGGCGCGCGAGAACGGTCATGAAGTGCCCGAGTTCGGTCGCATTCCGAAAGCTGTCATGAAGGCCCACGATGAGGCACACGGCATCGAGCGGACTCTCTAGCCCACCCTTTCCGCAGTCTTTCGGGCCATACCGGAGAGATTTCCGGCCACCTATTCGAATCAAGGATCAACAGCCCTGCAGCACCAGCTGCAGGGCTGTTGTCATGTCCGGGGTGTGCACTTGTCAGAACGGAGGCAGGCGCGGGTGGATGATGTCTTCGACCTCGATGCTTGCAGCCAGGGCGCGGGAGCGGGCGTGCACGGTGCCATGTGAGAAGTGCCCTGGCGTTCCGGGCATCAGCTGCTGCTGGCCGGTGCGTTGATCGCACTTGCTGCAAAGGTCCAGGAAGGCGGCGACACGGACCTGCGCTCCCCCGGCGCGGATGGCGACGAGGGCATCGACCATCCGTTGGTTCCGGGTGAAGCCCGCCGCCTTGGGCTCAGCGCTCCAGTCGGCCGGGAACTCAATTACTTCGAAGCCTGCAGCCCGCCACAGCCGCTCGGCCATGGCGTCAGCACCCTTGGGACAGTGCCCTGAGAGGAGCACGGGTCGGGCGACCGCAGACGGTCCCCAGGCTCTCCAGGCCTCGTTCAAAGCCGCCTTCATGGCCTCCGCGGCGTCCCAGGTCCGGGAACCGGTCACGAGCAGGGCATGGCTGAATCCACTGGTCATCGCGATGCCTCCCGGCTGGTCATCTTGGTTATCGGCATAGATCCTGCTGAGGCCGCCGCGGTGGCAGTCCGGATTGTGATACTCGTCTGTCGCTGCATCATTCGCGTCCTCTTTCGCCGCAATGTTTTCCGAAATGATTCCCGGTGTTCCTTCTCAGTCGGCAGGTCACTAGGCGGCAGCTGCCGACGCCTGGGCACTGTTGACCCTGGCGACGCCGCGTTCGTAATGGATTGCCACCCGGACCTTCCGGTCCTCGCTGAGCGGTGCGACGTGAAGGGTGTATCCACCGTCCATGTCGCGCTCGAGGTAGGCGACGCAGACCGTGCCGCTCTCTTCATCGTCGAAGTCGACCTTGCCAAAGCTCTCCGCCGGAGTCGCCGCAGTGACTCGCTCTCCGTAGGGGATCCACGGCTTGGCCTCGCACCTGGCTCCGGTGTCGTAGGGCGAGAGCTGCGGCTGTGGTCGGCGTGCGGACCTGGATGCCTTCCGGGCGTGTGTCATGACGATGCCTCTTCTGTTTCTCGGGATGCAGGTGTCGGGCATCGAGTGCAGGTCCCGCCAGGGGTCCGCGGAGACTCGATGTACGGTCCAGCTCCCGTGCCAGCTCCGCTGGCCTGACGGCCCACTGGTGAACCATGTCGGGAACTGCTCCGACTGGGCCGCGCAGCGGGCCGGCCGACGGGCCGTCCTCCTCGGACAAACCTGGTGCGCAGCGCCAGGTGATCCACCGCCTGGCTGCACCCTTTGCCGCGTCGTCCACCTGTGGACAAATGCGGCGGGGCAGGCGGGGGCGTCCTCCACTCAAGCGCAGCGCTGGGCATAGCCGGAGGGAGCGCAGCGACTGACGGACCGGCGAGCGAAGCGAGCGGTGGAACCTGTCGGCTATGCCGACCAACAGCGTCTCGAAGCGCAGCGAGAGACCGGAGCGAAGCGGAGGGTCCGCAGGACCGCTGTTGCCAGGTTCCCTTATGCCCTTTTCCTCTCTTGCCGCCATTTCGCCATTCCACGGCTGGAGCGTTAGCGGAAGCCTGGAATATCACGGGAAACGACCCGTACGCCCTTGACCCGTACACCCCCTCTTCATCCGCGCAGCGGGTGTACGGGTCACGTCGTTTCCGCTGGATTTACGGGCTTTTGGGTGTACAGCCCTTTTGCCGTCCGCTGCAACGCCGTACGGGTGCAATCGTCCGCATCACCGCGAGGCACGAGCGGGTACCCGTACGGGTCCTCACACATAGCGTCAGCGACGTCGGGCGCAGCCCGGTCTGCACCCTTGGTGCATCCTGCTGCCGCAGGCGCATCAGACGCCGCGCGCAGCAGTCCACCACTCCCCGCGACCTGTCGCGTCAGGCTGTGGAAACCTCTGCAGTGACAGCACTGCACTGATCTGTCGGTGCGCTCGTTGCACCGGCCTGCGGGGGTCGTTCCCACTGTGTTTCGACGTCGCGCCAGCACCTGTCGCACCGCGTCCGAGGCGGCCCCACAGCCCTCTCTTGCCGGGGCCTGTTCGGGGCCGGTCACTTTTCCTTCCTGGTGGCAGCTGCACCCACGGATGAGCGACAGCGAGTCCTTGCCGTCCACCGCCCGGCCGGTCCCTCGTGGACGCATCAGAAGAGGAGCTTTCCCGGGAAGCACGCAGCCTTCCTGGATCCACCTGAGCCGCAGCTTCCACAGCGTCACCGAGCCGTCCGGGTCTCCCACCAGGTGCAGCTTCCTGGAGGGGCTCACGGGTTTTCGCCCTCTGGACACCCACCGCCCGTGAGGCACGGAAGGAAGCGGAGTCTTTGCCCTGTCGCTCCATGCGGGGCCCTACAACCCGGCTCGCCTTTTCCCTCTGCTCTCCCTGCGGCCCCCGGGCGGATCGGTGACGCCACAGGCGCAACCACAACTGCTCCACCCTGCCCCGACAGCTCCTCCGCTCGCTCCGCCGGCGTTCCCAGGACTGCCTCGAGGTGCCGTCGGCGGGTGTTCCAGGCATTTATCGGGGCCCGGATTGCTGGACTCCTTCTGGTCCCGGAGTGGACAGATCTATGTCCCAGCATGGCCAGACAGGGACACAGACAAGACCCATACAAGACCCGAGAGGGTCCAGAAAGGCCAGTCGGACTCCATTGAGTGCCGGATGGCGCGCATCGGGGCTGCTTCAGGCGCACATCTGGTCCCTTGGTGGTCTTTTGCGGGTCTGCGATGGCACGGCTCATGGCGGTGGACTGTTGCTGGTCTCTTCGAGGGCGCTTCTGTGCTTTGTGTGGGACCACCGAGCGCCCTCCAATGTGCCGTGGCCTGATCGAGGTCTTCTGCTGGTCCGCAGCGGACCGCGTGCCGGTCCCGGGTGAGCCCTTGATGAGTCCTGTTTCTTCTGGTTCCTCGGCTGACCCGTGGTCTTCTGCGGGTCCTGCCGGCGGCTCCCACGGGCCCCGCCGCGGCCAGGGGTCGCTCACGGTGATGCAGGCCTGATCTGCTGGTGGCCTTTTGCTGGTCTTGGCGTGGTCCTTGCAGAGACCATTGAAAGACCAGTAGAATGATGACTGATAAATGAGTCGAAAGGTCCCCGACTGGCAGTAGCGCCTCGGGGACCGCGCATGAGAGGGGGCCGCGATGACCGAGGACAGTGTCCATCAGCACGAGGGCGCAAGGGGGTGCTCGCAATGACCGATAAGGCCGAGCCGCGCCGTCTGCGCTGGAGCGTCCCGCGGGCCGACGAGTCGACGAACCGGTGGCTCGACGAGCAGTACGACATCTCGAGGTCGCTCCAGCTGTTGATCCGCGAGTCCATCCAGCGCGACGGCTACATCGACGTGGTCAACCGTCCCGTCGAGCAGCTTCCCCGGCGCGGCCGCCCGCCGCAGGGCGAGCAGGACCCTGGGCGCAGCGAGGCCCATGGAGGAGAGGAACGTGGCGATGACGGCCGTGACGGGAGTGAAAGCCAGCACGAGAGTCGCGAAAGCCGTGACGAGGCTGCCGTGCCTGTTGCTGTTCCTTCAGAGCCCGTGCAGCGCGTCGAGGCAGCCCAGGCTGTTCAGCCGCCGCCCACGCCTCCCGTCCGCGAGCCCCACCCTGTTCCCGTCGAGGAGCCTTCTGTCCCTTCGGGGCTGGATGCCTTCCTCACCCGCTGATCCGCACCGCACTTCCTGAGACACCGACTTCCTGACCGAGAGGGACACAACCATGAGCAACACCCGCACCGCCGAGAAGACCATCCAGCTCACCGGCGGCATCGACGTCGGCAACGGATACGTCAAGGGCGTCATCCGCGGCGAGGTCCACGGCAAGGAGGTCTTCGACACGATCGACCTTCCTTCGGCCGTGGTGAGCACCTCGCGCTCCACGCCCAAGGTGCCCGAGGCTGACTCGGGTGCCTTCAAGATCGTGGTGGAGGACGACTTCTACAACCGCGTCGCCGCCTCGTTCACCACTCCCCTGATCGGGCACTCGGACCTGCGCACCTTCGGCCGCGCGGCACTGAGCACCCCGGGGTCGAAGTTCACGCAGTTCGAGGTCGTCGGATCCCGCTCGAAGGCTGACCAGGAACTGAGCTCGGTGCTTGTCCTGGGCGTCTTCGCCGCCAAGGCCCTGCGCGACTATGTCCGCGAGCACGGCGCGCTGCCGGACCGCGAGCTGCGTGCCTCAGTGCGCACGGGCCTCGCTCTGCCGATTGCCGAGTACGTGCAGCGCCGCAGCGCCTACGCTGCCCAGTTCGTGGGACTCCTGGGCGCGGCTGACCCCACGGTGCACCTGGTGACCGTGAAGAACTTCTCCACGCCGGTCACCGTGCGCCTCCAGTTTGAGGATGTGCAGGTCCTGCCCGAGGGCGCGTCCGCGCAGTTCGCGATCACCGACAAGGGCGCGCCGCTGGCGCAGGCTCTGCTGGACGATCTTCGGGCCTCGGACCCCGAGGAGGCCGCGCGCCTGCAGGGTGTCACCGCCGAGCTGCTGGTCGGTGTGCGCAACACCGTCGGCGTCGACGTCGGCGAGGGCACCGTGAACTTCCCCGTCTTCACCGACGGCGCGTTCAACTCCGAAGCGGCCAGCACGCTGGACCAGGGCTACGGCACCGCGCTGACGAACGCGCTGGACCGCATGAGCACCAGCGGAGACAAGGACCTGCGGTTCAAGAACCGCAAGGCGCTGGCCGACTTCCTGCAGCAGGAGCCCAGCGTATTCCTCCAGGGCAGGTTTGACCGCGCCAAGGGTTACGTCGACGAGGAGGCCGAGTACCTGGCCGAGGAGATCGGCGCACGCTTCGAGGACGTCCTCGCCGAGGTCGGCGGCACCACCGAGGTGGTGTACGTCTACGGCGGCGGTTCGGGCCCGATCAAGGAGATCCTGCGCCCTGTCCTGCAGAAGGCCGCCGGCGGCATCCCGGTGCTCTACCTCGACGCCGCGTACTCGCGCCACCTGAACCGTGAGGGCCTGTACCTGGCGGCGAAGGCCGTCGAGATCCAGAAGCCCGAGGGCAAGCGCAGCAAGGCCGCGGCGTGATAGTCGCGCCTGGCCCCTCCGTGGCCGTGACCGAGCTGCTGGCCTTGCAGGACGAGCAGGGTCAGCTCCTCGGTCGGCTGGCTGAGCTCGATGTGCGCCGGACCGAGCTTCTCGGCTCGCTGGCCGGGGCTCCGGCCCCGGCCGCCGGGACCCACGCCGTCGACTGGGACGACGAGGCGGAACAGTCGCCCGACGTCGTCGTGCACAAGGGCGTCGAGCTCGGCGGCCGCGTGATGCTCGATGAGGACGTCTACGAAGGCGTGCACACGCGGCCACGGGTCTACGTCTTCGAGGAGTATGACTCGGAGGCGACCGCCGGGTCGAACTGCACGCTCGTCAATGTGGCGAGCGGCGACTGGACGGTCCGCGGCATTGGCGAGCTGGTGCCGGTGGACGACGACCAGGAGAGCTGAGCCGTGGCCGCGCCGGTCAACTACTCCACGAAGATCTCGGCGGCGCAGACCTTCGCCGAGATGCAGGCGCTGCTCGCGCAGCACGGGGCCCGCCGGATCAGCGTCGACTACGACGCCTCCGGCGTGCCCAGTTCCTTGGACTTCCTGCTCGCGACGCCGCATGGTCAGCGCGGCTTCTCTCTTCCAGCCAGCGTCGACCGCATGGAGGCGCTGCTGCGGAAGGAGGACGCCGCCGGCCGGCTGAAGGCGGGATCGCGCGCCGAGCGGACCAGCCGGGCCCAGGCTGAGCGTGTTGCGTGGCGCGTGATGAAGACCTGGCTCGAGGCGCAGCTCGCGCTTGTGGCCGCCGGGATGATCGACGTCGACCAGGCGCTGCTGGCGTTCCTGCAGGTCGATGCGGCGGGCCGGACGCTCTACGAGGTCTACAGGGAGCGTGAGGCGGCTGCTCTTGAGCTGACGCGCGGTGACTCGGACTGACCCGGGTCCGCGTGGGCGAAGAGCCGTTCCTGATCATCGAAAGAGGATCAGGAACGGCTCTTCGCATCTCTCGGCATCAATGCCGCGTCCTGTCTGAATGGCATTCGACATGCGAGAATTGACGTATACGAGTCGATGTTCGCTGTTATCGCGATAGAGCATCGACAGACGAGGCACGACGAGGGGATGCATTGATGACGATCGCACAGAGCCAGCCCGATGAGGGGTACACGCCGTGACGGGTCCGGAGGTCGCCCTGTACGCGCTCGGTGTGGTGATCTTCCTGGCCGCGATCTTCGTCTCGATCGCGCTGCACGAGCTGGGGCACCTCTACTTCGCGAAGAAGTTCGGGTGCCGGGTGAGCCAGTACATGGTCGGCTTCGGTCCGACGGTCTGGTCCCTGAAGAAGGGCGAGACCGAGTACGGTATCAAGCTCATCCCGCTCGGCGGCTACGTGAAGATCATCGGTATGTTCCCGCCCGAGACGGACCGCGAGCAGCAGATTTCCCGCGGCGAGCAGGTGCCAGCCGATACAGCAGCCGCGCCGGCACGCCAGGAAGCTCACAGCGACGTCCTCGTTGCAGCCAGCGCCGCGACCCCGGATGCGCCCCTCACGCTGCGCAAGTCCAACACGGGCCTGTTCGCACAGATGGTCTCGCAGACCCGGGCGGCGGAGTTCGAGCTCGTCGAACCCGGCGACGCTGACCGTCTGTTCTATAAGCTGCCCGCGGCGAAGAAGATCCTGGTGATGGTGGCGGGCCCCGGGGTGAACATCGCCTTGGCGTTCCTCTGCTTCCTCTGTGTCTATGGCATCTACGGCGTGCACTCGGTCGAGCCGACCGGCCGCCCTGCGGTTTCCGTCGTCTCCGACTGCGTGATCCCCCAGGACGCCAAGCGCACTGCGTGCCAAGACAGCGACCAGGTCTCCCCCGCCCGGGCGGCGGGGCTGCGTCCCGGCGATGTGGTCGTCAGCTTCAACAGCCAGCCAGTCACCTCGTGGTCACAGCTGTCGGACTTGATCCACGCCAACGGCGACAGCGTCGCTGCCATGGAGGTGGAGCGCGATGGTACGCAGGTGAAGCTCCAGGCCTCGCACACGATCGCCATGCCGCGGGACCTCGATGGTGGCGGCCCGAAGCAGACCGCGACAGTGGGCTTCCTCGGTGTCGAGCCGGAGTCCCGCGAGGTGGTGACCAGGCACGGCCCGGTCTACACGATGGAGCGCATGGGTGAGATGACCGGGCACGCAGTGTCTTCCATCGTGCAGCTGCCCGCCCGGGTGTACAACGTCGCCCAGGCGATCTTTGGTCAGGGCGAGCGTGCCCAGGACGGACCCATGTCGGTCATCGGTGGATCCAGGCTCGCCGGCGAGGTCGCGGCATCTACCAAACCCGGCCTCGACATCGGCGGCAAGGCTGCGCTGCTCGGGCTGGTGGTCGGCTCGTTCAACCTCTTCATCGGGGTGTTCAACCTGATACCGCTGCTGCCGCTGGACGGCGGCCACATCGCGGGCAGCGCTTTTGAAGGGGCCAGGCGCTGCCTGGCACGGCGGTTCAGCCGACCTGATCCCGGTCACGTCAACGTCGCCAGGCAGCTGCCGGTCGCCTACGTGATCGGCTTGGCGATGCTGTCGATGAGCCTGGTGCTCATGGTCGGCGACATCGTCGTGCCGCTGAAGTCGGGGCTCTGACGGGACCCGCACCAGCCCTCGACGAGACCATCCACCGCCCAGTACCAGACCACACACCGATCAGAAGGGATGCAGACCCATGACCGACCACGACGAGACCCGGAAGAGTCCAGCAGGAGACCCGAACAAGACCAGTAAGAAGCCACAGAGCCTCGTCTCCCGGCTGCGGCAGATCTACGAGGACCGGCCGGTGGCTTTCGCCGTTGGCCTCATCGGCGTCTCGGCACTGCTGTTCCTGTGCGGCGGGATCCTCTCCGGTGACGTGCGCTTGCCCTTCAGCTCCGGCTGGTAGCCGGAGTATCCGGTCCGCTGGAGAAAGGAGTGACCAGAGAAAAAAGAGACCCCGCCGCCGGAGCTGATGCTCCTGACAGTGGGGTCTCTGCTGTAGTGCTGGTTCTCTGGTTCAGGCACGGTCGGGCCTGCGGATCACTTTGACCGGCAGCACTGCTTCCATGGCCATGAATTTGAGGAAGGCCTTCACGCAATCGGGACAGAGGAAGAACCACGGCTGGATGTAGTGGAATTTCAATGTCCGCCATACGTGGGCGGCCGGGTCGTAGTTGTCTGAATTTTCATGGGCAACATCCGACTCCGTCTCAATTCCACAGCGATCACATGAGGTGAGAGTTACCTGCCTGCTTCCCATCAGGTTCCTTTCTGAATTTTGCGACATGCGGCATGCTGATCAGTCGATGCCATGCTCGGCCGACAGGGCTGCAAGATCGTGGCTGAGATCTTCCATCGCGGCGATAGCGGCCCTGGTGCACTGCTGGGTCGCAGGGCAGCAGAGCGAACGGCGCAGACCTGCTCCGACGATCTCGACGGCCGGCATGTACTTGAAGAGCATGCGGTACATGCGCGAATCCTGGCCGTGGCCGAGCTGGTGCCGGATCGAACCGGCGTTGTCCTTCAGGTCGCTGGCCTTGATGAGCAGCGCCCGGGAACCGGAGTTGGCAAGCCGCGTGAGGTGCTCCTCGTAGGAGGTGCTGCCGTTAGGGGTGGTCACCGCCCCAACGAGCACCGAGACGCGCCGGCCGTACAGCCGCGCCAGACAGCCCAGGGGATCCTCACCCGGCTGGCCGAAAGCAGCAAGCAGCTCTTTGCTGCAGTCCTCGACGACATCATGCAGCAGTGCTGCGGCAATCAGTTCAGCGTCGGTGACGCCCCAGCGCAGGAGGCGCAACGCCACGCGCAGCGGATGCTCGATGTACGGCACGCGAGGCATGTCTCCCCTGATGAAGCGGGTCTGCTTCCGGTGCAGGAACGAGGCCGTCGCAGCTGCGCGGGTCACGAGCTCCGTGTTCGTGGTGCCGGGCATGAGGTGTTGGATCTCCCGCTCGAGTTCGAACACGAGCATCGCAGGGTCCATTTGCTTGAGCGGGACACGCGTCGTGGTCAGGGTGGTCATGGCTCTTCCTTTGTTCGGGATGGTTCTCTTGCTGTTGCAAAACACCAGGCGCTGCCCCGCAGCGCGTGGACCCGCCTCAGAGACAGAGCGAGAGCCCCGGCCCCGCGCCGGAGCGCAGGAGCCGGGGCTCTGGTGGGATCAGGCAGGGCGACTGGTCATTGGTGCTGGCTGGGCTGGGTGTCGTTGTGACGGCGTAGCCGGGCAGCCCAGGTCTTCAGGCCCAGAAGTCCAGCAGCCCAGACCGCACCGGACAGGACCACGAGCACCACGCTCGCCGTCCAGTGGCCGGTCCAGGCGCTGGCTGCGATCGCGGGCAGCAGGGCGAGGACGTTCAGCACGATCCCCGTGACGAGGAGCGTCCTGCCGATACTCCGGAGGATCCGCTCGCGGCGGCCGGTGGTCTGCATCGTGTCAGGCATGGCGGTTCACGCTCCTTCGTCGTGGGATGTGTTCTCTCAGAGCTCGATCCGCTTGCCGCGGGCGAGCTCGGCAGCGGGGATGCTCAGCCGGTAGCCGCCGACCGGGTAGCTGGGGTGGTCGCTGGCGACGACCGCGCAGTTCCACCAACCAGCGTGGCGCTTGCGAGGACGGGGTTCTTCCTCGCCCTCGGTGCGGGCCTCGCCCCGGTATTCGATGGGCACCACGACGACGCGGTGGCCGGAGCCCCGCTCGGTGGCGTGCCAGGGCAGCTCGATGAGCAGGTCTTGGGGCCACTGCTCGATGGTGACCGGCAGCTTGGACAGTTCGTGGTTGGCCGAGCCCTCGGGCGACTGCGCGAGGCGCTGGGCCTCCTGCTCGGCGGTCTCGACGAATCCGATCTTCTCGAGGAAGGACATGGTGATCAGTGCTCCTGGTTCATGGGTTGGGAAGTCGACGGTTCAGCCTCAACGCTGGACTCGCCGCGGACGAGATCAGCCAGCGCCTGGGCGTAGGCGTCTTTGGCCCGTTCGATTGCAGCCTGCTCGTAGAGTGAGTGGATCTTCTCGCCGGCGGCGATGCGGTCCTCGACCTCGTCCATTGCTATGACGGCGGCCGCGAGCTGGACCCGGGCCTGAGCCTCGGCGCGCCGCAGCTCCGGGTAGAAGGCCATGCTCGTGGCGAGCCGGTGGACGGCGGCAACGCGTTGAGCTTCAGCGTCGAGGTCGGGCTCGGAAGTGGTGGCAGTGGACACGGTGATCCCCTCCTGTTTGATGAAGTCGTTTGTTCGATGCCGAACCTGGATCAGTTGCGCTGGTTCCTCAGCCCTCTGCCAGACGGCGGGCGGCCGCCTGGAAGTCCGCGAAGGTGGTCTGGGCGCGTTCTGCCCGTGTGCCGTCCGCCGTGAACGCCGTGCCGCACCATGCGGCGAAGTAGTGCTGGCACAGCTCGCGGTCGGTCTGGCGGGCCTGCTCGTCGTAGACGGGCGCGCTGACGACCAGCACATCAGAGCCGAAGTCGAACGGCAGCGCGTCCTGCATGGGTGCGGCGATGGTGCTCATGGCGGTTCTCCTCGGAATCCTGTGGGGCGCGGCGCTGCACTGCAGGCCGTCCTTCGTCGATGACTCCTCCGTGACAGCTCCGCTGTCACCACCACTGGCTGCACCTGAGAATCGAAGATGAACAAGAACAACAAGAAGGTTCCGACCCCGCGCCGGCAAGGCGCGGATGATCCGCAGCATCGGCACAACCCCTTCACGCACCCTGGGATAGGCTTTCGGCGGAGTTCAAAATTCAACAAAGGGAGAGATTCGTGGCGGGAAGCGCGGTCTATGGCAAGGGCTACTACGCAGGCAAGCAGGATGCCCGTACAGAGGACCTGATCGCCGCGGGGGTCTTGGCGGCTGCAGGTCTGGTCATTGCAGGTGGCGTCAAGGTTTACCGGAAAGTCAAAGAGGCCCACGCAACCCGGCTGGAACAGCGGCTGAAGGACATCGACGACGGAGGTAACTCCGAAGATTCCGGCCAGCAGTAAACCACGGACACAAAAAAAGAGACCCCACCGCCGGAGCACGCGCTCTGACGGTGGGGTCTTCTTCAGGCGAACGTCCTGTCCGCAGCGAAGTGCTCGTGCACGGCCTCGCGGGCGGCGGGGTATTCGTCGTAGGGATCCGGGTAAGCGGCATCGAACCGGGCAGCGGTGGTGATGCCCTGGAATCGGAGCAATTCCAGGAGATCCGGCAGGTCCTGTGCACGACCGGAGAACTCCGCGGTGTCCGCGGCGATGATCTTGGCGCGGGTCAGCGTGGGGACACTGGCCAGCTGAAGCCTGATGCTCTCGTACGCTGTGTCGTCGTCGATCCAGCGCGCCTGGTATATCGAGGCCACCAGCTCAGCGTCGTCGCCGTCCATCACGTTGTCGTTGTTGATCCAGTCGCGCTCCAGGTTCAGTTCGTCGGCCACCTCATGGATTGCCGCCATGACCTCTGGCGCGAAATCACCGGTGACGCTGTCGATGTCGACGGTGAATGCCCGGTCCGCAGCACGGATGCCGTACTTCATGAGCGCGAAGCCGCCGATCGCACGGATCTGCACCGGGGCGTTCAGCCCCAGGCGCTTCAGCTTTCCGTCGAGCACCTCGAGCGCCCGCTCCAGCTGGGCCAGGCTGCACTTGTGGTCGTCGTTGCTCATCGTGCTGCTCCTTCTGGTCGGGAAGGAGCGGGTGTCTCCTTCGAGTCCAGATCCGGATCGGCTGTGCCGATCTGACGAGCCGCCAGGAAAGAGACGAGCCCGGCACCAGGGGCTCTCCCCCGTGCCGGGCTCTTTTCAGGCTCAGTGCATGCGTTCGATGCGCGTGGATCCGGACCCGTCCTGCAGGCCGGTGGCGCAGTCGTACCAGAAGCCGTTGGGCAGGCGGACCAGCGTGTGCGCCTCACGTCCCGGCCAGTTGCCGGCAGCTGCGATCGCGGGTACCGCCCGCCGGTCCATCACGCTGCTCACCCCCAGCTCCTCCACGACCTGCGGGTCGCGGACGTACTTCGTGGTGGAGCCATTGCGGGGATCGCACGGGACCTGCTTCATCCAGGCGGGGTGGTCGAGGACCCTCTTGACGAGGACCTTGTCGCCGACCTGGAGTTCGTCCAGTTCAGAGGGTGCTGTAGGGATGGGCATGTGGTTCTCCTGGTTCGTAGTCTGTAAGTGCAGCGGCTCAGCCGCGGCCGATGGAGGAGCACTGTGAGTGCGCACCGGCATGCAGTGCCACGGCGTTGTCAGCCGCCGTGCGGTACTCGGGGATCCGCTGGGGCTCCGGCTCGCCCTTGGGGAACCAGGGCATGGCGTAGCCGTCGGTGACCTGCTGTCGCGCGGCGTCGTTGTGGGCCGGTGTGATGACGTAGGCGAGAGAACGGCCATAACGGTCAGTTCTGTCTGCCCCGGGGTCGAACTCGATGGTCACTGGCATGCCCTGCGGCAGGATGCCGCCAAGATGATCAGTGGCGGCCCTAGCGCCGCACTCGGGCTCGGCATCCTTGTGATAGTTCATTTCGGGCGCGTCGATGCCCAGGAGCCTGACTGTGTGCTCGGGGATCCCGATATGCTTGTCGGTCGCCTCGAGCAGGCCGGCCACCGGCAGCACGGCGACGGTGTCGCCGTCGATGACACGGATGACTTTGGTCTCCACGCTCGCCGGTTTGCCAGAGGACACCTGTCCCGGGTCCTGGGCTGCCGCAGTGCTGGTGGACGGCGTACCCGGGACGCCGGGGGCCTTCGGCAGGTCCTCGCAGCCGGTCAGCGTGACGATACAGAGCACGGCGGCGATGAGGCCGCCGAAGACAGATCTGGAGGGGGTGCGCTTCATGGTGGGGTTCCTTGCTGGAGGGGTCGTCGGGCGCTCTGGCCGGGGTGGCAGGCGTGCTTCTCCACGGGCACGCCCGAGCCAGCTGTGCTGGCTGTTCCGGAAAGAGAAAGACAGGACCCCCGGCCCTGAGCGATGGGCTCGGTGCCAGGGGTCCAGTGAGAGAGATCAGTTGCCTGCCGCGACGGATCCGGAGTCGATGGGTTCGACGATGAAGACGCCGTCGGGCTCGCCCGTGAGCTCAGCAGCGAGCCGGCTCAGTGACTGGGCGTGGTCGAGCCTGGTACCGGCCCAGACACGCCGGCCAGCGTCGAAGTGCTCTGCGGCTTTCCTGGTCTCCTGTTCGGCACCGAGCGAGGCGATGTGTGCGAGCTTGCGGCGCACGTCCGGGCTGAGCTCGCGGATCAATGCGCTGCGTCCCTTGTGCGTCATGCCGAGCAGCATGCCGTTGCTGATGGGTCCGGTGTACATGGCGGTTTCCTTGCTGGTCAGGGTTGTTCAGGTCCGCGGGCGACGAGCACGAGGCGCGAGCCGCGGACGAGGTGGGCCTCACCGCCGACGGTGAGGATGTGGACAGTGCTGCCCACCGAGGGCCGCACCTGCTCGACGACGGCTGTGCCGCCATCCAGATCAGGGTTCAGGTCGCGCAGCGCGACCCGGTCGCCCCGGCGCAGCATCCGAGCGCTCTTGCCGCCGAGGATGCGGTGGCGCTCGGTCGAGCGCAACAGAACCTCCTGGACCGCAGGACCGCCGTCTTTGACGATGTCGAGGAAGGCGGGGGTGATGGTGTCGGTCATGGCAGTGCCCTTCTGGCTGGTGCAGCTGGTGCAGCTGATGGATCGCGCGGGCCTGTACGACCCTGGCTCTGTGGCGCTCACGGGGATCGAACCCGTGACCTCTCGTGCGTCGCCCTGCAACGGGCCTGTTGCCTGGGTCTGCCCGACCAGGGATTGATGCGGAATCGAACCGCGGGCAGTCAGAACGCCGAGTGCTCTTCCGCTGAGCTAGAGCGCCGTGGGCCGGTTCCGGGAAGGAGCCGGCGAGGGGTTGTGACGAAAGGGACGAGGAGCCGTTCGCCACTCACTTCCAGGTCGGTGCCCGCAGGGAGTCCGGAGCCGTGCAGCCGTCGCACGGCCTGGCCGCTGGCGCGAGGTGGTGCTCGACGAGATGGGACAGGAACCGGACTCCGACCTCGACGTCCGTCGTGAACGACTCGTCATCGGCCGTGCCGACGATCTGCGCGGAGGCGACCGTCGAGTCGATGTCCAGGTCGATGACCAGCTGCAGGGCGAGGCCCGGCGCGGGGCCGATCAGCTCGACGAGCACCTGGTAGTCCGGCTCGCACGAGTGCGAGACCCAGCCGACGTGGCGCTCGAGCTCGTCGGCGTCGTCGGCGGCGTTCAGCTCCTGGCAGACCGCTGTGACGGCGGACAGGAAGCCGGTGAGGGTGTGGTCGTTGTTGCGGTGATGACGGTGCTGCACGGAGGTCGACATGGCCCCTCCTCGGTTGATGGGCGGTGATCAGGGGATCTCGGAGTAGCCGCACTCCGGGCAGGTGTGGGTGCAGGCGCAACCGCGCCGGCCGGCGCGGTGGCGTCGGACTCCATCGGCGCGCCATCGTTGGGGCAGCTGAGACCAGACATGGCGGACCTCCAGTGAAGTGTGGCAGGACGGGGACGTTGTCCTTCGTCGTCAGATCCGGATCGGCTGTGCCGATCCCCTCCACACAGGCCACGAACGAAACCTGAACGAAAAGACAGCGCCCCGCCACGCCGCTGCTGCCGGGAGGGCAGGGCAGGGCGCGCGGGGCGCTGGTGGGGCCGGAGCCACGGAGGGATCGAACCGCTCTGTACGGAAGCTCTCAGCGCCGGATCCCGACGGCGGCCTTGCACCGCTTGGTGAGGACCAGGAACTGGAAGAAGGCGACGGCAGCCGACTCACCGAGGAAGTAGTGCACTTCTTCGATCGTCATCCCACTGGGGTCGAAGTCGACGATCTGGGGATATGCCTCGGCGAGGATCCACGCCGCCGCGGGAAGCCCGGCAGCCGGCTGGACCTCGGCGGCGGGCTCGAGCTGCTGGACCAGGCTCATTCCGGGTCCTCCAGGTCCATCCGCCCGGTGACGGTGCGGAAGCGCTCCACGGGGCGGGCACCACCGTGATCGGCGACGAAGACCTGGCTGGCGTGAAGGCGCAGCTTCTGGATGACGGCGGTGACGACGTCGTCGACCATGGCCTCGACATCCGGTCCGGGGTGGTCGGTGATCACCGAGCCGACGACGGCGGTGAGCCCTGCGTGCAGGGCCTGGTCGTGATCGGTGGCCTCGACGGTCGCGTCGGCGACGATCTGCATGGCGGAACTCCTTCTCTTGGCTAATGACGTTGGGGGCAGGGCAGGACGGCGGCCAGCAAAAGCAGATCCCCGTCCGAGCAGCGCGAGGCTCCTCGGACGGGGACTGTCGGCGTGTGCGACCCGCCTATTCGGTTGTTATTCAGTTGTGGGTTGTGCTGGGTGCGGGGCGCGCTTCTCAGGAGAAGGGCAGCTCCTCGCTGTGGACGGCGCTGGCGACGGCCGGCTGCGGTGCGGCAGCGGCTGCGACGGGAGCCGGAGCCGGCTGGGTCTGCAGGGCCTGGTTCTGCGCCTCGGCGGCAGCGACGCGCTCGTTCACGCGGGCCTGGGTCACTGAGCGGGGCTCGAGGAACGTGATGTCCTCGACGACTGCCTTGAGCTCGAAGACCTCGACACCGTTCTTGGTGTAGCGGTCCTGGCGCAGCTTGAGGTTCACGGCCACGAGGTCACCCTTGTGGATGCTCGCGAACGGGCCGATGCCGTTGGTGGTCGCGCGCACGAAAGCCTCGACCGGCACAGCGTCAGCTCCGCGGTTGCCCTGGCTGTCGGTGTAGTTGTGATCGGCCATCAGGGTGAACGCGACCTTCTTGGAGCCGTCCTGGTTGTTGAAGACGACCGGGTCCTTGGTCAGGCGGCCGATGACGGTGGCGGAGTTGCGGGGGTTCGACATGAGTGTTTCTCCTCGTTGTGCACGAAACGCGCGGGCAGTGTCCCTGCTCCGCGCGCGATGGTGAGTTGAAGTGTTCGGTTGTCTCTCAGACCCCCATCCGGATCAGCTGTGCTGATCAGACGATGATCTTTCGAATGAAGACTCGGATCAGCTGTGCTGATCGAGCGCTCCTCAGTGCTCCTTCCGGATCAACTGCGTTGATCCCAGATGCCCTTGCATCACAAGTCCCGCATCAGCTGCGCTGATCGAACCCGGTACGTCCGGCCCCAGGCCAGCCTGGCGCTGCCCCCAGATCCCAGAGTTCAGCCTCGATCTGATCGGCCGCGGCTACGTCTCCGCTCTCGCAGGCCCGCCGGTAGTCCTCCTCCAGGTACGCGATCTGCCCGTCCCGGTTCGGGAACCGTCGCCGGAACAGCAACCAGCCCAGCCACGCGAGGCAGATCATGAAGGCAAGAGTGGCGATGAGGACTCCGCTGCTCTCGATGATGTTGTCCATGGCGTTTCTCCTGTCTGCTTCAGATTCGCAACCGCCGGCGGACCAGGTCCACGAGCGTCGGGTCCGGTGTAGGCCCCTGGGCCTGCTGCAGCTGCAGCCAGGCGAGGACGTTCTGAGTGTCCTGGGCCTCGAGCTGGCGGCGCGCGACCTCCAGCTGTTCCTCGCCGAGGGCGAGCATCCGTCCCTGGAGCTGTTCGATCTTCTCGAGGCGGCCGGTGCTCAGCTTCAGGATGCTCAGCGCATGGGTGTCCGCGGCCATCAGAGCGTCACCTCGACTTCGTGGGCGGTGGAGGCGAACGGGCCGACGGTCACGGAGCGCATGATGCGCACGAGCCCCGCCTCCTGCAGGCGCTCGGCCAGGCCAGCGTGTTCCGACCAGTCCTTGATGAACACTCGCCCCGGGCCGGCTACGAGGCCATATGCCTCGAGGTTCACCGAGATGCGCTCGGGGGCCTCCTCGGTCAGGAGTACGAGGCTGCGCTGGGCGTCGGCGTGCTGAAGGGTGCCCGTGAGCTCGATGACGCCGAAGTCGACGGCGACGCTGTGCCTGATGACGGGCGGTGCGATGGTCTGGTCCATGGTTCTTCTCGCTTTCGATGCCTGCACGGGCAGGTGAATGGTTGTTGACCCCGGGCCGCCGTGGCTTCGTTGCCGGGCTGCGGCAGGAACGGTGTGTCCGGCGCTTCTCGCGACGGCCCGGGGCTGTTCGTGGTGCGGCGGTGGGCCGCATGAAGTCTTGACCCAGCCCCGCAGGAGGCCAGGGGCCGGAAGGGGTCTCTTTAGATTCCCCGGCGGGCCCAGTCGTAGACCTCGGCGGGACCGCGACGGGACCTCGCGGAGCCCTGGCCCTGCCCCTGGATGAGACGAAGGGTCGGGCGGGCGGTGGGTACAGGACTGGGAACGAGTGAGCTGTCTGCCTCCTCGTCCTGCGGCTGCTGTGCTGCCGCCTTGTCTGTATGTCTGCGCCGGAGCGCAGCCTCGGCCTCGGCGGAGAGCCAGATGAGCCCGAGCACAAAGACGGCGAGAAGCACGATGAGGGCCCAGCTCTGCAGTGGTGTCATGGGCATGAGCGGGACGCTCCTTCACTGGTCGATGGTTCAGTCGATGAGTCCCCCGGCGCAGCTGCGCTGCGTCGCTGCATCCCTGCCCGGGTCAGGAGGCCCGGCGGGCAACGGTGTGCCCACAGGCGAGGTGGGCGATGTCGTAGAGCGGGGCCGGGCCCCAGGCGGCCTTCCAGTCCGCGGGCAGCGACAGCTGCTCTGTCGTGCGCAGGACGACGTCCTGCGGCATGCCAGGGATGCCGCCCTCGACGTCGGGGACCGGATCGTCCCCGGGGGTGCAGCCGCCGCACCACTCTTGTTCGGGCAGGAGCGCAGCGGCGGCCTGCAGTTGGATCTGCTGTGCGATGGCGTCCGACGGAGGTGCGTCGTCGATGACGTCATGGAGGGGGCGGGCGATCGTCATGATGGAGTCCTTCGGTCTGTGTGCGGTCAGTGGGATGAGCGGGATGGCAGCCACCTGCGCCAGGGCCGCCGGCTCAGCCCACGGCGAGCTGCGTGGCCCGCGACCAGCTCCCCATCCGGAACCGGATGGTGGCCGCCGGCGGAACATGGGTCCGGCAGATGCCGTCGGTGCCGCCGGTGCGCCAGGCCTCGTAGGCGAGCACGGCGATGGAGCCGGTCTTGATCCAGCACTCGCGCAGGGCGTCGAGGATCATCTCCTCGGTCCACTTCGTGGTCGCGCCCTGGAAGTGCAGCGGCTGCTCGGTGGTGTTCAGCCCCGCTCTCTCCAGGGCTGCATTCCAGGAGCCGAACCGGCGCTCCAGCAGCGGCGCGGATGGTTCGTCGTCGTGTCTGCGGCGGATGTAGTCGTTGCGCGGGAGGCTGTCCCGGTCCGCGGCGCAGCGCAGGAGCGCGTCGACCATCTGCTGTTCGGTGTAGGCCTGGACAGGCCCTTGGAAGGCTCGGGCCGGCTCTGCGGGGTCGAATGCCGTGCAGGCGTAGCCGTTTCCGGCCAGCGCGTGGGAAATTGTGTGCTCCGAGATCCAGTGATCGTCCGTGTGCGGATCGGGGTTCTCGCACTGGACGCCGCCGCTCTCGTGGTGCTGGCACGGCAGGTGCTCCTGCACCTGCGGGTCCGCGATCTGGCAGCGCGGCATCAGGTCCGTCGGCACAGTCGTCCGGGTCATTGGCAGTCCCTCTCTCGCTCGGCGTCGTCCGGGCGCGGCAAGCCGTCCCGACCCGGCCCACTCAGGGACCGGTGACGCGCTCGGGACGCGTCGAGCACCCGTCCGGATCAACTCCGTTGATCCCTCCCAGCCCAGCTGCCCCCTGGCGATACCAGGCATCGCCAGGGCCTGGCGCAGACCTTCTGTCAGCCGCCTTTGGTGTCGCTCTTCGCGCATCAATCGATAGACCATTCGATTTGCCTATCGGATAAGATGTACTGGAAGACCAGTCGGATGCGGGCTCTGTGCCATCCGGCGCAGACATCGACCCGACAGGAGAGGCCATGGCGATGAAGACCCCGATGACGAGGAAGGCGGCATTGTCCGCCGCCGCACTGGCGGTGCTGGGCAGCCTGCTCGCCGGATGCTCCGCCGGCTCAGAGACGGCGCAGCCGTCGCCGAGCCCGAGCACCAGCGCGGCGAAGGTGACCAGCCAGGACCTCGGCAAGGCGCTGGACCGGCTCGTGTTCCAGGGCACCGGGGCCAAGAGCACCGACGGCGGCGCGTGCCTGGTCCGCGCCGTCCAGGACAAGAAGCTCTCGGACGCCGCGCAGGCCTACATCGTGGGCAAGGGCAGCGACGACATCGCCGCGGTGGCAAATGGCCTGCGCGAGGTCAGCGCGATGGACGCCGCGATCATGCTCTCCCCCGAGCTGCGCGACAAGTTCGACGCTTGCGTCGACGCGGTGATCCCGCCGACCCCGGCCCCGGGTGCCACGACCAGCAAGGACGGCAAGGATCAGGTCTACGTGCCGCCGAAGCAGGGACAGGAGCTCCCCCAGGCCCGGCAGCCGGATCTCACGCCGAAGTTCACGGTGCCGCAGGGCACGAGCATCAACTCCTCCTCACAGCTGACCGCGGGGCTCGTTTCGACGTTCTCCTCCTATGCGCTGAACGAGGATCAGAAGAAGACCTACGCAGCCTCGGGCGCTTGCCTGGCGGGCGTCGTCTTCCAGGCGGGGTTCTCACAGGAGACGCTGCGCTTCCTCGCCGGCGGCGCACCAATAGGGGCCGGATCGATCTCGGACTTCCTGCCGAAGGACGAGGACAAGAAGATCTGGAAGTCGAAGGACTTCACCTCGGCACTCGTGGACTGCACTGCCAGCGCAAAGGTCTGAGGCTCATCCATCGCGGGTTTTCGTCATGCCGTTGACTGGCTTCTACCGATCACAGCACTTCGATGGCGACGTCGGCACTAGAGCCGTTTTGGCTGCGCATTGCCGAGGTGCGCGCGCACCACGGCAATGTCCCTCGTCGGGTCGCGCCGGATACGCTTCGACTTGACGATGAACGCGGACTTCTCGATCACAACGAGCTTCAATCCATGTTCGGGGATAAGAAGTCGCTTGCGTTCGTCGTAGAGGCGACGTTGCTCGCCGCGACCCACACCAGAGACGGTCTGCCGCCGATCGAAGAACGGTGACGGTTTCGAATGCTGCTCCTCCTGGAACTCGACGACGAGCTTGAGATCGGACCAAAAGCCGTCCACGGGCAGCTTGGTTCCGAGGGGTCGCAAAGGGGACGGGTCGCCGCGGAGCCAATCGAACGTCGCTTGGCGACAGCTGCTCATGCCGAGGACGCCATCGCACAGGTCAAGCACGTAGTGCTCATCGGACGCAGTGCGGTCGACCATGCCGTGATTCTTGCAGAGTTCAGCCGAGAGGCCCATGCTTCATAGGTTCAAGAACGACGTTTGGTCCGTAGGATCTCGGAACCAGGCTGATTCGGTCAGTGCCGGCGGCGGCCTGATACGGCCCGGTGCCAGTATTCCGCTTCTGCACTTGTCAGAATCTCGTAGATCTCCTCGACCACGAACTTGCCCAAATAAGGGCGTTCCTCGGCGCTCAAAGTTCCCAGAGACACCAGTGCAGCCGACAACAGCACATCGTCCTCAATCGAAGGCTCAACCCATTCCCGCACGCCATCATCGGCGAGGTCCTCCCAGACATATGGCGAGGTTGCTATGGCCTCCCTGACCGCGGCGAGTCGCATCCTTACGTCTCCGCTGCGGGACCGCGTGTAGAGACGGATCTGGTATTCATCCGAGGCCGGGGGCACAAGGGGTGCCCCGCCGGCTAACGGATGATGAGCAGCAATGACCTGGTAGCGGGCCCGGGCGGGGTGTCGGTCATGGAGGTCCTGGCGTATTTCCCTGATGCGGTGCCCGGGGCGCAATGTTGCAATTCCAGGGGTGCGGTTGTCCCGCCTATTCGCGTTGTGTGGTGCCATGACCTGTCCCGACAATCGGCCGACGGAGCTCCCCTCCTCCATGGTAGGCCTGGCTCGGATGGAGGTTGAAGGACCATGGAATAAGGCGGCTGGGCATACCGGAACGAGCTTGATCGTCCCTGCGGTTTTCCACATACGCCAGGACTCCCCTACCTGCAGTCGGCAACCGATGCTGCACTGGAGGCATGCTCAGCTACGAAGACATCATTCTGCTCGGCGAGGAACGGGTCTTGGTCATCCAGGAACACGAAGAGGGCCGTTGCTGGTGCGGCCAGACCTGGCAATGACCACAGACATCCCGGTCGGGCACGCGGAGCCAGGGTGTCTTGGTTTGCGAAAACACACATATGACTTCTCATTGACGTAACCACCGGGTAGTGTCCAGCCCGGCATATCCCCAGCAAATGGACTATTGCCTGGCCGTCAAAAGGAGACCAAGTGCACCAGGACGAATACAAGACCCTCGTTGCTTTGCTTGCGGAGCGCAACAAATGGCGGGCTGCGTATTACAGGGCCTGCTTGCAGGACGTCGGCGACGATGATGAGGATCAGGCCAACAGCAAGGCCGAGGCCTACTACCGGATTCAGACCGCCGAACAGGACATTCAGTACCAGGCGGCGAAGATTCTGGGCGAGGACCAGAGAAGCAACCTGGACAGGTTGCTGGGTTATGACTTTGAGCAAAGCACTCCATGGAACGTGGGTGAATGGGCATCCGGGGACAACCCGGTAGAGGGCGGCCGTGTTCCCGTACTGCCGTATCTGCTGGCCGGCGACTTCGTGGATGCGTGCGGAACCGTTGTTGTGCGCTCAATCAGTGGGTTCCACTCCGGAGACGTGCTGATGCGCAGCGGCTTCCATCCCCAGGCCTTCAGGTACCGCCATCCGGACAAGTACCTTGTGCCACACATGCTCTGGCAGCTGGGCACGGGCGAGTGGATCGGCATCGACGGCGTGAGCGTGGGCTATGGCGGCCATGGCCCAGGCTATGCGGAAAAGGCACTCCGCAGTGCCGGCCTGTCGGAGCCCGTGGCAGCCCGCATCGTTGACTCCCGCTTCTGCGACGTCAGTGCCCTGGACACGGCCGACCCTGCATGGGACACCAGCGCCCGGTGGCCCGTGGAGCCCCGGCAGATGCCCGAGCTCAGGGAAGACGGCACTCTCGTCGTTCACACAGGTGAACGCCTTGACAGCCTGTCCACCTCCCACGGTCTCCGGTTGAAGGACAATGCCCCCGACCCGGACGAAAGCGGCTTCTACCCGTCGACCCACGAGGTGGACAGCGTGACCGCATGGTTCAACTTCCTCGATCAGTCCCCCGAGGCGTTGCCCTCATGGGCCCGGGGCGAGCGGACCATCTCCTTCTTGTTGGATGACCATTCGGCCGGAGAGCACGGCTACGTCAAGGGTGCGAGCAGGAACGGCTCCAGAGTCCAGTCGTTCCCTTCCGTCGTGGTAGTGCAGGGAGCTGTCCAGGTATGGGGGCATTACTATCACCGGGATCAGCTTCGGCCGCTGGATCCCCAGGTCCGGGAACTCGCCGCATCCGCCGGCTACACCGGCGAGGTCCCTTTTGTCGAAGGGGAGCCGTACACCTTTTTTGAAAAGGTCGGGAGGTTCTTCAAACCTGAGCGGGAGTACACCGGCGTCCGGACGGCGCTGGTCAAGGAAGCTGAGTGAACGGCCTCTTGGCCGCCTGGAAGGATCTCCGTTTCACGTACCTGACGTCGAGCCTTCTGCTGGCCCTGCCGTTTGCGCCGGCTGCCCTGGCCCAGGGGTTCCAGGCCGGACGGCGGACCGGAGCTGGTGTTCTTGCGGAATGGGTTCTGGGTGCGGTCGTGACGGTCCTGCATATAGGGCTGTTCCCCTTGGCGCGGGAACTTTACTTCAGGGCCACGGCCCCGATAGCGCGCGGATTGAGCGGGTTCATTCTCGCGGGGCCGCTCCTCATTGCTCACATGATCGGAAAAGTCCTCGTCTATATCGTCCTGAGCATACTGAGCATTCCTCTCGGCCTGCTTGGGCTCATCATTCTTGGTCTGAAGGCCCGAAGGCCTCGCAGCACCTGAACCTTGCAAGGTTGACTGCCTGACAGCGAAGAACCCCACCCGGCTACAGCCGGGTGGGGTTCTTTTTTGTTTTGATGCCGCTACGCTTCAGATCTCTCGGTGCGGATGACGATCGCGCGGGATTCTTCCGGGATTTTCTCCTTGGCCGCGGCCAGGGCCGTGTCATAGTTGGGACCCGTGGCAGTGACATAGGTCAGTCCGCCCTGGGCATCTTCAACGGTCAGCGTAATTTCCACAGGTTCGAGCATAATGCCGGCGTGGTTTCCATCGCGCCCAGGTCGAACCATTTGTGGGGCGGCCCCGGCATCGGGGCCGAATGACCCGGGGCCGCTCACTTTAGGGGGACACGCGATCAGGCGCTGACCGGGTGACGCAGATGACTCTACCTCTCTGCTTGACCTCTCCGCAAAGGTCTGTCACAAGTCATTGCTCAATCATTCGTGACAGGCATTCGAATGACGTTAGGATGGACTCGTACATCAGTCGAATATGACAGGAGAGGCCAGACATGACCGTCGTCGACGAGCCGAAGGCTGCGCCTCCCGCTGCGCGGGTTGCGACCAGGTCCGGTGGACCGAGCACCGACCAGAACGGCAGCGACCGCAGGGAGCGGGTCTTTACCCGCCTGTCCTCGGACGAGAAGCAGCGGGCGGAGTACTGGGCGCAGCGGCGCGGCTACCCCTCAGCCAACGAGTACTACGCCGAGGCGATCGCCGAGAAGATCCGGCGCGAGAATCTCGACTTCGACATCCCTGATCTGCTCACCGCGCGCATCAACCAGGTCGTCGACGAGCTCAAGGCGCTTTCGACGAACAACGCCAACCTCGAGCGGGTCGTGACCATGGGCTTCGATTCCCTGCTCGGGCTGACCAGGGGCGACAACTATCTGCTGGACGAGGAGAACGGGGAGCTGACGTGAGCCAGGGTCTGAACGAGATCATGCCGTCCACCGACGAGCTGATGGACGTCGATACGTCCTTCCTCGATGCGTACCGGACCGGCGGGAGCGAGGGCCTGAAGCGGGCCCAGGAACGGGCACAGCCGGCGGAGCCGGAGCAGGACACGCCGGAGAAGGATGAGGCCCCGCAGCAGAGCGCCGAGAACCTTGACCGGGACACCGGTGCCGGACAGCGGGGAGGCTCGGGAGCAGGCAGCGCCACTCCCCCGGCCCAGAGCGACGCGGTCGCCGTGGACACAGCAGCAATGCCGCAGGTGCACGACGACGTTGACGCCGAAGCGCACCCCGCGGCCCTCCCGGTGTCGCCGCCGGAAGATGCCAACCTCATCCCGCCCGTCCCGCTCCAGCACACCGACCATCAGGAGGCCGTGCAGTCTGCGGCGGCCAGGGGCGGCTCCGGCGGAGGTGACGAAGGCAGCGAGTCGTTGCCACAGAGCGGCTTCCGGCTCGAGGGCGTGAAGAGCCAGCCTGCCGTCCGGGCCGTGCCCGAGGCCATCGTCGGTGCGCTGCGGGAGCAGCTGCGCTCAGCGGCCGTCCGTGAGCTCGGTGTCGGCGACACGGCAGCCCGCGAGTTCGCCGAGCGGTTGAGCCAGGCAAGCCTGGTCACGGCCTTTCTGCTGGCCCAGCTCGACCTTGGACTGGCGACCGATGCCGCCACCCGGCGCGCGGCGCAGCTGTTCCGCTCCCGTGATCCGCTGCTGGGCAGTATCGCGGCGCGCATGGAAGCCCTGGAACGGAGGGGCCGTGAGCAGACCGAGGGCCTGGCCGCGCTGCACGGGCAGCTGGGTGAGGTAAAGGAGACCAGCGCGGCGATCGAGCAGGCACTCGCGTACTCGATCGCGGACCGCACGAGCAACTTCCTGCGCGGATCGCACAACATCCACGAAGCACCGATCACGCACAAGGACGCGGTCTTCGTCCGCGACCGGGTGCGGGAGGCGACGAAGAAGCAGGCGAAGCTCGAGCGCGAGCGGGAAGGGCGGCCGATCCGATGAGCGCCGTGACGCACTGGGATACAGCGAACGGTCCTGGGGTGCGTCTCCGCGAACCGTAAAAAGGGCTTGTGACGGGACAATTTGTCGAATCGGTGAACTTTGCCCGACGATCAGGGCATGGAAACTGCTCCCGGGTCCGATCCGAACTTCAGCCGCGTCGGAGCAATCGCGCTCGACACAAACATCTTCGCCGAAGCGCCCGGCATGGAAACACTGAGGTCTCTTTGTTCCCGCGCTGATAAGCACGGGCGCATTGAAATCTGGGTAACGGACACCGTTATCTGGGAATGGGGCCAGCACCTACACGCCCACCACGTATCACTCCGGGCTGCGACAAAGAAGCTTCACAGTGCCGGGTTTTCGGTGGAGGTCCCGGATGAAAAGACAGCCAAAGACATCGCGCTGGACCTGAGCGGGGTCATCACATCCTTGGGGTCCAGCATCCGTATCCTCAGTACCGCAGATTTTGCCCATGAAGCTCTTCGTGACCAGATCCTGCTGGAAGGACCGGCCAAACGAAAGAGTGAGGTAAAAACCGGCACAGCCGACAGTGCTCACCTCCGGGCGTACATCCATGAGGGGCGAAGTCGGGACCTGGAGTATGTAGTTGTCTCGGCAGATAAGGACACCCGCACCGCCTATCAGCAGTGGCTCGGGACCGAAGGTCCCCACATCTTCAGCGATCTCAGGAGGGCCACCGAAAAGATATTTGGTTCAGTTCCAAGTGATGCCGACGGGCTCAGCTTGGCTCTGCGGCTTGCCTACGAGGGCAATGTTCTGTTGCGGGACGTCACGATCAGCGAAGGGAATATGGGTGACTGGGAGGATCTGGTGCCCGACGATATTTCCTCCCTTTCGTTCGACGTCGATGCCGCCTCGGCCAAACTCGTCGGCCTCAACCACACCAAGCAGGACGCCACTGCATTGACGTTCACGGCCTTCTATCTTGCGGAGGTGAGGATCGCAGGCCTTCTGGAATCTCATTGGAGCCGTGGAAGCACCAGGACGCAGGAAGCAACTGTTCCAAGGGCCCTTCTGCGAGCGGATATTTCCCTGCCCGCCGGGTCCACGTCAGCTGAGGATGCGCTGGTGACAAATTGCTATGTCGATGCAGGTGGAAGTGGCTGGAGGGAGCAAAGTGACGCGCTGGACAACGTCATGGATGCTCTTACTCTGGTCCCGGGGGTCACCGTCGAACTTGATGGTCTGGCGTCTTGGCCGGAACAGAGGAGGAGTCAATCCTCCAATCTGCTGGTAGACGTTGCCGGGGTCCCCTTGGATCTCACCATTTACGGCAGTTACTTCGGCAACTGGGAGTTGACGGCTTCGTATGGCGAGCGGAAGGTCATGCTGAAATGCGACGACCTTGGGGTTGGCTTTACCGATCCGGAAGGCGACGGCATCCCCGAGTACTACGACATCACTGCATTCGGCAGCGAAGCGTGGTCAGGGAACGCGGAGTTCGCAATCAATGAAATGCTGTTTGAGGCCCGACGCGCAGAGTTGACAGGCAGTGCCAACGATACTGAAGAAGAATCGCTGCAGTGAATGCGGCTCTCCGGCGCGTCGGAATGGCGAAACCGGCCGTCCCGTGAACCTGGGCCGCTGACCTGCGCCCCTCTGTAGTCGAACCCATCAGCCCGGTGCCATCAGGCAACGGGCTGATTTCATTCTAGAGGCCGCAGGAGGCCCACGGCCGGCGGAGCTAGGACCGGACGGCAAGCCGGCCTTCCTTCATGTCGTCGCGCAGCTGCGACAGCATGTACCAGTGCGCACCCTTGGGCTTGAGTGAGATGTAGTGCTCGTGCTGCTTGCCATCCTGCTCCCAATCCAGGACCATCTCCGGACGGCGCAGCAGGCCCTGGTATTCGTCGACGTCGGCACGGATTTCCACGCGCACACGTTCGTCCGCAGGTGGCACCAGCAGCACCGCGACGTCGCCCTCGTAGCTCAGTGAGACTTCCTGGGCGAGGAGCCGCCGTACGTCGGCCGTGCAGATCTCTCCGCGGGCGACGTCGAAGACGTTCTTGCCGTGCGTGGCGCTCTCCCAGGCGTCGATGCACTCGATCAGCATCGAGCACCCCTGGGCGATACGGATGATGTCCGCCTCGTCCGGCGGCCAGCTGCCCTCCTGCATCTCGATGAGCATGCTGCTGAAGTCCTGTGGTGTGCGCAGGAAAGCGTGGTCGAGGGCCATGGGATTCGTGCTCCTGGGTCGGGCGTGAGCGGGTGGCGACTCTATAGACGTTACCTCGATCCGGGGTCGCCGTGAATGATCCAGGCCCTCTCTGACGGGCGTGCCGGCGCGGGTCTCGCCGCTCCCACTTGACTCGCTATGCGACTTGCTCAGACTCGCCATTCGACTCGTTCTGTCGATAGACTTGTGACTGATTTATGAGTCGACTGGTTTATGAGTCACCGACGAAAGGGAGTCAAGATGGTTGTCGGGATCCTCACCGAGAAGCCGAGCGCGGCGCGGCACTTCGCTGCATCCCTCGGCGGCATGAACGGCACGTACAACGGGGAGCAGTTCGTCATCGCCCACGCCCGGGGGCACCTGTACGAGTTCGTCGATCCGCACCGGATGGTGGCGGATCCGGACGTGGCCGGGAAGTACCGGACCTGGGACCTGGGCAACCTGCCCTGGGACCCTCAGCAGCTGGACTGGAGCCTGGAGGTGATCAAGAACGCGAGCTCTGTCGCCCAGGACGTGAAGCGGACCCTGGGCAAGTGCGACGAGATCGTGATCGCCACCGACCTCGACCCCACGGGCGAGGGCGGTATGATCGCGGTCAATGCCTTCCTCGAGTTGGGGCTGAAGCCGGGCAAGTGGTCGCGCATGTACTTCACTGATGAGGCTCCGGCCTCGCTGCAGAAGGCCTTCGCCGCGCGCAAGGTCATTCCGTCGCTCCTGGACTTCGACGAGTACCGCAAGGCGCGCTACCGCTCACAGTTCGACCTGCTCTCGATGCAGTTCACCCGCATCGCCACGAACATGGCGCGCCAGTCCGGGCAGGACACGGTGCTGCGCCAGGGCCGGCTGAAGTCGGCGATGGTCAAGCTCGTCGGCGACCAGCTGAAGGCATACAACGACTACGTCAAGAAGCCGTTCTTCCAGAACCGGTTCCGTGACGAGAACGACGTGATGTACACGAACCCGGAGGAGCCGCGGTTCGACCAGAAGGACCAGGTGCCGAACCAGTACGGCCCCTCCCCCGTTGTGCTCGACGGCAAGGCGACGAAGCAGACCGCGCCACCGAAGCTGCTGGACCTGGCCGCACTGTCCTCGCTCCTGGTGGGCAAGGGGATCAAGGCCCAGCTCGTGCTTTCGACCTACCAGTCCATGTACGAGGCCCAGGCCGTCAGCTACCCGCGCACTGCCGACGTGACGATCACGCCCGAGCAGTTCGACGAGCTCGCGCCCCTGGTGGACAAGATTGCCGGGGTCGTGGGTGTGGACGTGAAGCTCCTGACGCACCGCCAGCCGCGCAAGACGCACGTCAAGCCCCAGGGCGCGCACGGTGCGAACCGGCCGGGCCCGAAGGTGCCCGCTTCGCTGGACGATGTCGAGCAGCGCTTCGGCAAGGCCGGCCGCCTGATCTACGAGACGCTGGGCAAGAACTACCTGGCGATGATCGCCGAGGACTACATCTACGAGCAGCAGAAGGGCCACGTCAAGGACTACCCGGACTTCGTGGGCATCGCCAACGTCCCGCTGTCGGCGGGCTGGAAGGCGGTGTTCGATCCGGACGCCGGCGACGACACCGCCGAGGGTGACGAGAACGAGTCGGCCAAGGGCCTGGGCACCAACGCTAAGCCCTTCGTCTTCGAGGGTGCGAACAAGCGCCCCGAGCACCCGAGCATGAAGTGGCTGATGAAGCAGCTGGAGAAGCGCGACGTGGGTACGGGTGCCACCCGGACCTCGACGTACTCCGAGGTGACCTCGACGAAGACGAAGTACCCGCTGCTGTTGGAGAAGGGCCGCAAGCTCACCCTCGCCGAGGCCGGGGACATGAGCTGGCGGCTCCTGCCGGGGACCCGGATCGGCGATCTGGCGCTGACCGAGAAGGTCTATGCCGATATGAAGGAGATTGCCGCGGGCACCGGCCCGAGCGCAGAGGACCGCCTCGCGGTCGTGGCCGACTGGGTGCGCGAGGACATCGTGACCATGCAGAAGAACGCCGCGACGATGCGCTCCGCACTGGGGCTCAAGGAGGAGGCCGTCACCCGGAAGGAGCGGGCGCAGGGCACCTGGGCCAAGACGGGCAAGGATGTGGTGTTCGCGCGTGAGTGGGGCGGCCACCGCTTCACCGACGACGAGGTCGCCCGGCTGCTGGCCGGGGAGACGATCGAGTTTTCGGCGAAGAGCACCACGGGCAAGGCCTACGAGGTCTTCGGCGAGCTTGACGAGGGCACCTTCAAGGGCCGGAAGTTCGTCGGGTTCCAGAAGCTAGGCTTCGGCCGGCGCGATGCCAGCGGCAACGCGCTGCCGCCGGCGTCCTGGTGCCACTACACCTTTACGCCCGAGGAGATCGACCGCCTCATGGCTGGCGAGGGCGTCGAGTCCAGCGACTTCGTCTCAAAGAAGGGCAACCGCTTCCAGTGCAAGGTCTTCTTCCGCGAGGAGAAGAAGGGTGAGGGTAAGAAGATCGTGCCTGACTTCGAGGCCTCACTGGACTCCCCGCCGAAGAGCTGGTGCGGGGTTGCCTTCACCGACGATCAGCTCGCGGCACTGGCCGCGGGCAAGACGATCAAGGGTACGGGCTTCACCTCGAGCAAGGGAAAGAAGTTCGACGCGACCTTGGCCTGGAAGGACGAGGGCGGCAAGAGGAAGCTCGTCCCCTCCTTCGGCTGAGGTTGCGCAGACTCGCTCCTGAATGATTATTCGGAGGTCAGTCCGATAGACTGCCCGTCCACGTACATCAGCACGCCATGGCATCGCCCAACGGCATCGGATCGCATGTCCGAGTCCGTTGGGCGATGCCATTCGTGCGTCAATCACGCTCGATTCGATAGGTCTATCTAAGGTAGAGTAGTCATGTATCCCTCGTCTATGAGGGCATTCGGACAGGCGCAGACAAATCGGTGGTGGCAGCAGGGAGAGATTCATGGCGAAGATTTCGTACAAGGTGCCGACGAGCCTCAACAGGTCGTTCCTCGACCACGAGATCACGCTCAGCAAGGGCGGCTGGGCGGCCAAGCCCTCCCCCATCAAGCAGCTGTTCTTCTTCGGCGGGGGCGCGCTGGCGCTGCTGTGGGCGGTGACGCAGACCTTCGTGGCGAGCTCGGGACCGGTGTTCATCACGCTCTTCGTCATCTGGGGCCTGGCACTGATCGTCTACTTCGGCGGCATGACCAAGACCAAGGAGCTGCGGGCGATGAACGTGCCCGCCCTGCTGGCGTACGCCCCGTCCCGGGCACGCAACGTCTTCACCCGCCGCAGCTCGGACCCGAGCGACTTCTACTCGATCGTCGGCATCGACGGCATCGAGGAGGACGGCCGGATCCACTTCTCCGACGGCGGTGAGGGGCAGGTCTACCTGGTCGTCGGCTCAGCGTCGTACCTGCTCTTCGACGAGGACCGCATCGGCATCCTGGACCGGGTCGACGCCTTCTGGCGCAAGATCGACACGAACTGCGAGTGGTCCTTCGTCACCACGAAGGAGCCGCAGCGGATTTACCACCAGGTGGCCTCGCTCGAGCACCGCAACCACGCCCTCGAGGTCCGCGACCCTGACCTGATCGAGCTGCAGAACGAGCAGTATGACATCCTCACGCAGCACGTCGGTGGCAAGTTCACCTCGATCCACCAGTACCTGCTGCTCAAGGGCAAGAGCGCTGACGCTCTGCGCCGGGCGCACATGGTGCTGCAGTCCGAGGTCGAGGGGTCCGCGCTGATGATCAAGGAGGCTACGGTCCTCGACCGCGAGGAGACCGAGCCCATGCTGCGGGTCTTCTACCAGGGCATCGAGGACGACCTGCACTCTCTCAAGGCCTCACTGAACTGACCGGGCCGAGCTGGACGAACAAAGGAAGGACGAAGGGTGACATGGCGCTGATGACGAAGGCCCGCGCGCAGCTGGGCATTCCGGGGAAGAAGCCCCGGGGCGGGGACGCGACGGCCGTGCCGGGCGTGGATGAACTGGAGGCCGCTCTCGACGCCGATCCCGCCACGGGCGGGACGGCGGAGCCGTCTGAGGTGACCGCGCCGGCGGTCGCCGCTGAGCCGGCCGAGGTGGCCGAGCCGAAGAAGAACTGGTGGCAGCGCCGCCAGGAGATGAAGAAGCTGGAGGGCCGGTTCGACTCGTATCCGCACCTGCTGGCGCTCAAGCCTCGGGAGAAGTACGTCTTCCGCTCCGACTACTTCGAGGTCGACGGTTCCGTGGCGTGCGTGCTCGCGTTCTTCCACGACGACGCCGCCCACGACAACTTCGCCGCGTTCTGGGGCATCGACCGGATCCCGGACGGGCTCGACGAGCGCGTCACCGCGGTCGTCCTGGAGCAGGTGCGCCGGATGGACGAGAAGTGGGTGGATTCGTTCACCAAGCAGTCGGAGAAGCTCGACCGCCTTGACGCGAACGAGCAGGAGGAGACCGGCACGACCTCCTCCAAGCGCAAGGCCGCCAAGATCTCCTCTGACCTGGAGGTCACCATCGGCGAGATCCAGGACGGCGCGAGCTACCTGTCGGTGCACAACCGCCTGTTTCTCAAGGCTCCGGACCTCGAGACGCTGGACGACTCGGTCGACCGCGTCACGCGCCTGTACATCGACCGCTTCGGCACGCTCAAGGCTGCCGCGTACGCCGGCGAGCAGCGCCAGGAACTCTCGGGCCTGTTCAAGAACAACGAGAAGAAGCGCGGCAAGGGCTTCCACTTCACCTCGACCGAGCTCGCGGGTTCGTACTCGCTGGTGACTAACGGCCTGAACGACCGGGGCGGCGAGTACGTCGGCTACATGGTCGGCGACGTCAACAACTCGGCCGTACTCATGGACGTGAACCGGTACGAGCACCACGTTGTCGTGGCAGACGCGACCCTGAGCGAGTACCTGGACCGCCAGCGTGTGTCGAACATGTGGTGCTCGAAGATCTCGCAGGCCTGCATGCTCGGCAACGGCTCGGTGGTCCACCTCGTGCTGGACGGGGCGGACCTGGACAAGCTCGGCCCGAACTTCGAGCGGCTGACCTCGCGCGTGGACCTGAACCGCGGTGACGTCAACCCCTTCGAGCTGTTCGGCGACGAGGACGACGAACTGACGGTCTTCGCAGCGCAGATGGAGAAGCTCAAGCTGATGTTTGAGCAGCTCTACGAGACCACGGACGGGGCAATCGGCTCGATCATCCGCTCTGCGCTGGAGGACACGGCGACCGACTTCTACGTCGAGCAGGGCATGTGGCGGCACAACGCCAAGGACCAGCGGCACCGCCTGCGCGTGGTCAACATCCCGCACCAGCAGGTGCCGCGGCTGCAGATGTTCGTCTCGTACCTCGACACCGCGCACAAGGCCCTGCTGAACTCAAGCAAGACCGACCCCGACCAGCTGCGCGCGTACAACGTGCTGCGCGGCATCGCGAACACGATGCTCAGCACGAACGGCGACCTGTTCAACAACCACACGGCATCGGCCGTGGACGGGGTCCGGGATGCCCGGCGCGTGGTCTACGACTTCTCGCGGCTGATGCGCCGCGGCAAGGGTGTGGCCATGGCCCAGCTGGTCAACATCGTCGGCTTCGCCGTCGGCAAGCTCGGGCTCGGGGACACCGTGGTGATCCACGGCACCGAGCAGATTGACGACCGCGTCAAGAAGTACCTGCGCGACCAGTTCGACCACATGCACGAGCGCGGCGGCCGCGTGGTCTACAGCTACAACGACGTCGACAAGATGCTCGCGGACTCGGACTTCAACAAGTTCGACGCCGCGGACTACACGCTCTTCGGGCCGATGCGCGACCGCACGGTGGCGGAGTACCAGAAGCAGCTGCACCAGCAGATCCCGCCGGACCTCGCCCAGCTCATCACGACCAAGGGCGAGAACCTTACCTACCTGCGCCGGGACGTGTCGAACGTGGTCTTCCACCTCGACCTCGCGCTGGGGATCAACCCCTTCCGCGAGGCCCAGCGCAGGCAGGTTCGCCTGGAGGCCGCCAAGGCCGACGAGGCGGCCCGGATGGACCAGCTGATGAAGGACAAGCCGGCACCCGGCGCGAAGCTCACCAGCGCCCGCCAGAGCGTCGAGTCCGAGGAGGACCGCTCTGAGGACCAGGTGGCGCGGGCCGACCGCAGGAAGGCCATGAAGAAGGCCGGGACCGCCCCGCGGAAGCTGGGCAAGTCATGACGGCCATCACGGACACGACAGACAGGAAGGGAAAGATGAACGGGACCATCACGCTCGCGGCGCGGGCCCGGGCCGCGGCGACTGCCCGGGGCGGGCTGGTGCGCGTCCTTGCTCTGTCGCTGCTCGTGGCACTGGTTGTGCCGCTGCTGATGACGGTGTTCGCGCCGTCAGCACACGCTGCCGACGACGAGGACCGCGACAATTACTCGCTGTACCAGCTGGCGTCGAATGCCTCGACGTACTTCAGTCAGGAGAACTCCCCCGAAGGCAAGGACAAGCCCGAGGATCGGATGAACGAGGACTGGCGGGCGATCACCGCCGACCCGGCGACGGGCGGCGACATGCTCGGCTACGCCGACTCCGAATTCAGCCTCTTCAACGTAGTCGGCTGGCTCTTCGCCGAGGCGACGGGCTCCACGCAGACCATCGGGTACGACACGCTGAATGCGACAGCCAGCGGCAGCGGCAAGAACGTCTACTCCGGCATGGTGGACTACGCCCACTTCGGCGCGGCCAACGCCGACCTCGGCCTGGACACGATGTCCTCGGGCATCGGTGGACAGATCCTGTCGCTCATCGGCGGCGGCGCGATCTGGCTGCTCTACGCGATGGCGCTGGCCGTGGGCACGTTGTTCTATCTCATCATCCAGCTGCTGAAGGTGCTGAACCCGTTCATGTGGTTCTACCAGGCGGTCGCAGGCGTCGCGGACTCCGGCGGCAATACGAACAGCGCGCACCAGCAGGACCTCGCCGACGGGATGACCGGTGGCCAGGCCGGCGGCGGTGCCCTGGCGGGCCTGCAGCACTGGATCGCAAGCTGGTACGGCCTGCTGCAGTCCATCGCCTGGGAGGCGCTGGTCCCGCTCTTCATCGGGTTCCTGATTATTGGCCTGGTGCTGTTCAAGAAGATGGACCGCGGCTCGGCGATCAAGAAGCTCGTCGTGCGCGTCGTCTTCATTGGCGTGGGCCTTCCGCTGATGGGTTCGATGTACACCGGCGTCCTGGACAAGTTCGATGACTCGCTGCTGGGCCAGCACGCCGGCCCGACCCGTGTGGTGCTCTCCACGTACGTGGACTTCGAGGCCTGGATGATGAACGACCGTCTCGGCGTTCCCGATGAGGCCGTTATCGCCTGGGACAACGGCCAGGCAAGCAACAACGCGATGATGTCGGTGCGCACGACGGCACTGGCGATCAACAAGCAGGCGCACGGTTCGACCTTCCGCGACATCAGCGTGGGCCCCGGTGCGACCAATGCCGAGACGGCCTGGAAGAACAGCCTGGTCGGCATGGATGGCAGCCCGGCGGGTGACTTCAACGCCGTGGGCGAGACCTTCGGCATGCTCAACAGCTACATCTCGGGCCAGATTACATCGGCGTCGGACTTCGAGTCGGGCATCAAGAGCGCGATCACCAACCTGCCGGTCAACAGCGACGTGAAGAAGGAGTGGTTCATCGACAAGAAGTCCTACGGTGACAGCGACAACTTCGGCGGGCACGGCGAGTCGGACTACATCCCGACCAACCACCCGGTGCTGGCGGCCGGCGGCAAGGGCCTGACCTCCTCGAACCCGGGCGGGAACACGACGAGCTTCTCGACCCAGGGCACCAAGCACGGCTGTGGGTTCTCAGTCTGGGCGGACAACGCCCCGGTCTCCTGCAACATGTCGGCGCTGTCGGCGTACAACTACCTGAACACCGGCTTCGGCCCCGACTCGATGACGATGTACAGCTCGAACAACGTCACCAGCGGCCTGACCCGCGAGGACCACATGGCGGTCAGCCAGGTCGGTACGGGCCCGGCGAAGTTCATGTACTGGCAGAACGCCGGGGTCGTCCTGGGCAGCATGGTCCTGCTCGGATTCTGGTACGCCATCGGCATGCTGGTGGGCGCGGTCAAGCGCACCTTCAGCCTCGTGGCCGCGGTGCCGTTCGCCACGCTGGGCGCGATCGCCGCGATCAGCAAGGTGATCGTCTACTCCGTCGCACTGATCCTCGAGGTGCTGGTGACGTTGTTCATCTACCAGTTCGTCTCGGAGCTGCTGATCTCCATCCCGGACATCATCTCCGGGCCCGTGTCGGCCTGGATGTCCCAGGACGGCCTGTGGGGCTCAGGCATGCTTGGCGGGATCATCGTGGTCATCCTGACCCTGATCTCCTCGCTGCTGATCATCGGCATCACCTTGGCGCTCCTGCGTGTGCGCAAGGTTGTGCTGCAGGCGATGGACGAGGTGTTCACCAAGCTCGTGGACAAGTTCCTCGAGACCAACACCGCACCGAAGCCGGACAAGAGCGGCATGCTCCCCGCGCTGGCTGCGGGAGCCGGGGCCGGAGCGGGCATGGCCATGGGCAACAAGCTCGCCTCCGGCGTCGGCGGCAAGCTCGGCGGCAGCGGGGCCACGAAGCCCGGCGGCACCCCGGGTGGCGGCAAGGGCTCGTCGACCAACGCCGGCGGCCTGAACGGCGAGCAGAAGTCGCTTGCTGCCGGGAAGGGCCCACTGGCCCTGGCCGCCGGTCCGAACGACGGTCCGGAAGCCGGCCCCGACGGCGGCAGCCCCGCCGGCCCCGGTCCGGTTCCCGGCGGTGGTGGTGACAGCGGCGGCCGTGGTCCGTCCGCTGGTGGTCCCGAGGGTCCCGGCGACAAGGGCGGTCCTCTGCAGCTCACGGGAGGCAAGGCGGGGAGCTCCCGCTCCGACAAGGAGACTGCTCAGACCCTGAGCGGCAAGGGCGGCCTGTCGAACCTCGGCTACAGCACCGGCCAGGGTCCCTCCTCGCGGGGCGGCCATGGGCTCGGCGGCGCGCAGGGTGCTCCTGGTACCGGGCAGCCGGGCCATGGCCAGGGTCAGGGTCAGAAGCGGGACGGGCTCACGGGCGGCACCGATAGCGGTGCGCACACCAGCGGTGGCCGCAAGGCGGACGCCGGCCAGTCGGCACCGACGCAGTTCGGCACCGGACAGCAGGCGGCTCCGGCCTCCTCGGGCCAGGGCCCGCGCTTCACCGCTGGTACCGGCGGGCCCGCGCAGGTGAACCCCGTCGTCGCAGCGGTCCCGGGGATTCCGGGCACCCGGGCGACGCGGGCCGCCGAAGGCCAGCAGCCGCAGGCCAACGCGGGTTCCGGCTCCCGTGCTGTGCAGGCGGGACCGGGTATCCCGCAGGCCAGCGGCAGTCAGCGCCGCAGCCCGCAGGCTCCGGTCCAGGCTCCGACCGGCCAGGGCAGTGTCCACCGGGCTCCGATCCAGCCCCGCACCGGCGCTCCGGCGCAGGCGCAGGGCCAGTCCGGTCAGCGTCCGCAGGCCCCGGCTCCTGCTCCTGCTCCTGCTCCTGCTCCTGCTCCTGCTCCTGCTCCTGCTCCTGCTCCTGCTCCTGCTCCTGCTCCTATCCAGCCCCGTGTCGGTGGCCGGGTTGCCGGAGGCGCTCAGGGCAGCCAGGGTGTCCAGCCGACTCCACGCAGCGGACGTCGATCGGCACCGGCGGCTCAGGCTCCGAAGGCTTCGGCTCCCACCCCGGCTCCGAAGGCCCCGGCCCCGAAGCCGTCGCAGCCGGCTCCGGCCCAGCCGCGGCGGACGGCGGATCCGGCTCCGAAGCGCACGGACGGTCCCGTGTCGCGGAGGAAGCCGGCTGAGGACCCGAAGAACTGATCGTTGGTGATGAGGGCGGCGCACTCCGACAAGGCGTGCGCCGCCCTTTGCCTGCCACGGGGGAAAGGATGGAACGGATGAATCTGCGAGGCAAGGCGCGCGACGAGTTTCCGCTGGGCTGGTGGCACTCGGGGCGCTGGTGGCTCGAGGGAGCGCGCGAGCTGGCGGTGAACTGCCTGGCCGCGTTGGCTGCTGTGTTCTTCCTGCGCGAGGCGCTGCGGCTGGTCCGCCATCGCGACAGCCCCGCTGATCTGGCGCGCCGGCGGGTGCCGACGGAGGGTTGGGTGGCCGGGCTCCTGCTCGGGTGCATGGCTTTGGGTGGTTCAACGGCCCTGGCGGCCGTGGCAGCACAGACGGGCTCCTCTGAACGGGGACTGGTCCAGGCGGCGGTCCTCATCGCCATCTTGTGGTGGCTGGCCAACGTGGTCGTTTCAGTAACCGCGCTTGCGGTGCTGGCCAGGTCGCGGGTCCGGCACCGGGACACCTGGGCCGAGATCGATTTCGTCGAGACACATGCGCCAAAGTACGGACGGCCGCCGGAGACGATCGAGGAGTACCGGGCGCTGCGCCTGAAGGGCGGACGGCTGTAGGGCTCATACGGGACTGCCAGCCAGTCAGACACAAGAAGACCCCGTGGACGTGATGTCCATGGGGTCTTCCTTTCCCGTCGGGCGGCAGTCGTACTGCAGCACCGGCCTCAATCCCTCCGGGGGCCCTTGTCGAAGATCCGCGAGATGCGGTCGATTCCCTCGGCGCTGAAGATGTCCGAGACGGCACCGGCGGTCCCGCTGCGCGGCAGCTCCGAGCGCAGGGTGAGCTTGGCGTACCCCCTGGTCGGCCGGGACTCGATGACGTAGACGATCTCGTGCGAAACGAAGGCCGAAGTGGCCGAGTCCGGCTTCTTCTGGTGGGTGAGCACCCGGAAGCCGGCCCGGGTGCCGATGTAGTCGAAGAAGCGTGTGAGTTTCTCCTCCTCGAGCTGCCGCCGCTCCCCCGCGTTGCGGCCGGAGACTTCGATCAGCTGGATGTGCGTGCAGTCCACATCGTCCGTCGGCCGGCGGATGTCGTCGAAATCCCAGGTGGCTCTTGCCGTGCGCAGCTGCTCGTCGCAGGGGTACGCCACCCGCCCCTTGTAGTACCTGATCGGTCCGATGAGCGTCATGCCCGACCTCCTGCATCCTGTCTGGCGCACGGGCGCGTCCTGGGAGAGAAAAAGCAGAGCCCCGCGGACGCGTGGTCCACGGGGCTCCGGTACTGCAGGTCGATCGGGGCAGTCAAGGGGTCAGCCTCCTCAGCCGCAGTACTTGGTCTTGACGGCCTTGCCCTGCTCGCTGTCGACTGGCACGAGCACGACGTCGTTGACGCCGTTGGAGAAGACGAACTCCATGGTCGACTTGTCCTTGCCGAAGCTGATCGAGCCGGTCTCGGTGGTGCTGCGGCCAGCCTCGGTCCAGTCCACGGAGGACTTGGACTCGTTGATCTTGCCGGTGCCGCGGACGGTGTAGGCGTCCTTGAGCTCGCCCTTCGCCGCGGCCGCCTTCGGGTCGTCGAGGACGGAGTTGATGGAGTGGCAGGCGAGGTCCTGGCGGCTGGCGGTGTCGAAGTAGGTGATCTGGTCACCGTCCACGACGACGATGTCGCCGTTCTGTCCTTCCGAGGTGGCGAAGTACCGCCCGTCCCCGCCGGAGCTGCTGCAGCCGCTGAGCACGAGCGCGGCGCATGCCAGGGCTGCAGCGGTCGCGGCCAGCTTCGTCCGCGTCACGTGTGCGGTCCTGGTGATGTCCATGGTCTTCTCGTCCTTCTGGTCGGTCCTGTCGTCCTGGCTCTGTGTCCAGGCAATGAGTGTTCGGAAGGTCCAGCGTCTCGGCTCCACAGTTCAGAACTGTTTCCCCGAGCCCCCGTTCCCAGGCCATGCCCGGGAGCCGAAGCTGGACTATCCGCGCCCGCCTGGACGGACGATCTGCTCAGCCGGGGCTGAGCAGGATTTCCACTCGTATACCTGTTTTCTCTACCAGTATGGCAGACCACGTACCACCTGTACCACCTTGCACATGTCAGTCAGGAGATGACAGGCACAACTCCAGACACAGAGAGCAGCACGCGGATCCCTGCGCGGAGAACGCCTGCAGGACCCCGGCGTCGTGTCCGGTGTGCCACTCGGACCCGTCGGGGCCGGGGGTTACACCGCACGCGGGGAGGAGGTGACCGGGTGTGGAGTAGAGGTGGTGGACGGTGCAGGGGGCAGAAGCAGCTGGCATGTCCCCATTGTCGGACACTGCGCCGTTTTGTGCCGAGCCGGCAGCGGACCAGGATCAGTCCGTTCCGGACGTTGTCGGAGCCCTTTTATAGCTTGGTGCCCAGGGGATCGAAAAACAGGACCAACGGTGATTCCCGGGAGCGAGGCGGCCGGCCGTAGCCGCCATCTATGTGGGTCGCCTATTCGAATATGTGTTCTAAGGTTGTGTTATGTCCTCCGAAGAGTTCGCCGCTGCACTGCAAGCGCAGTATGCGCGGCGGGCCAGCCCGATCGGGCTGACCGTGGAAGAGCTCGACTTCGAACACTTCCCGGCCAAGAACGGGTATCCCGGAATCCCCGTCAAGGCATGGATCCGGTTCCCGAACAGCGCAGAACTGGTGGACGGCGAGGTCTTCGCCTGGACAGCGAAAGCGGTCGAAGTGACATGGAAGGACGGGCCGGTGACGTACCGGACCTGGGTGTGGAGTTCGGCGGTTACCCGCCGGGAAGAAATGATGAACAGGAATCTTGGAGAGCGGACCCGTGGCAGCAACAGCATCAAATAGCAAACCTCTGGACGCTCCAGTGGAGGTCCGCTTCACGGCGAAGGGGGTTCCCCTGGCCGTCAGGCATGACGGCAGGATCTGGGCCGTGGCCGCGGAACCTGTGCACTGGTTCACCCGTGCCGACTGGTGGAACACCGCCAAGCGGGCACCGGTGGGCAGCGGCGACCTGATCAGCGTCGAACACTGGCAGGTTCAGGTCCGGTTGACGTCCACTTCGGCGCTGCGAACCTTCGAGCTGCGCCGCGACCCCTTGTCCGAGCAGTGGCTGCTGGCCGGGATCAGCGACACCGGGGCTGCCGCGGCCTGAGCCCGCTCCATCTCGTCGACTCATCCCCGAGTGTGACGATTCGACTCGTATCAGATTCCATTCGATTGATCCTCTGACTCATTAGTTGATAGAGTGCCGATAGGCATTCAAGGCACAGCTATCTGAGGCAGGCAGTCATGGCAGGACAGGTCACCACCGCTGAACGCGGTGTGGCTTCGTCTGCATCTGCCTCCCCGCGCAGGCCAGTGCAGATCTCGGCGGCAGCTGCAGCCGCGATCGCCGTCCGCCCGATCCCGGTGGAGGCCATCAAGGCCGGAGCCGCCGTGGCGGCCTCGGTGGCCATCCGGCGGGCGGAGGCAGCTGAGGCTGCCAAGCCTGCGCGCTTGGGTCGCCGTCGGGCCGCCTAGTCCCCGAGAGTCAGCTCCAGGACTGGCGTGAGCCCTTGACCCCGTGCTTGTTGCGGCGGTGGCTGGGCAGCCCGGGCAAAGGGAATTCCTGGCCGCACTCAGGACACGGCACTGGCTGCGGGTGCGCGTAGTTCTTGTGGTGGCGCAGGTTGTTCCGGTAGCGGAACGTCCGGGGTTCTTCGCACTTGGGGCACTGGTAGCTGCCGTTCGAGGGCATGAGCGAGTACCCGCCCCCGCGGCGCGGCTCCTGGTCGTCAGCTTCGCCGAGATACCAGAAGCCGATCCGGCTCAGGTTCGTGCCCTGGGAGCCGAACATCCCCTTGACCGACCCGCGCTTTCCGTCGTCGGCGTAGACCACGACCTTGCGGAGGAAGGCCCTGATGATCGACTTCTGCTCCGTCTCGGAGAGCTCGAGGAACTCGGCCCCGCTGATGTCGGGGATCGCCCTCGGTCGCCCCTCGGTCTTCTCCGAGATCCGCATCTCGATCTGGCCCTTGAGGGCCTCCTCCTCACCGATGCGGTTCAGCAGTGCCGACATCGCGCTGGCCGGCGCGGTGTTGATCTGGGCCCGCAGGATCAGGATGGAGTCCCCCAGGGCATCAGCCTGTTCGTGGAGCTCGGACAACTCCGAGCTCGCGCTCCCTTCCGCGGCCTGGTTCAGCCTCTCGGCCTGCAGCTCCATCACCTCGGGGCTGTCGAGCGATCCGGCGACGACGTCGCGGATGAAGCGCTCCAGGGCTTCCCTGTTGATTGCAACGCCGGGGCAGTTAGCGCCGCGCATCCGTCCGTTGCACACGTACGATCCCGACTCACCCATCGACCTGTTGCTGGTCATCTTGGTGCCGCAGCCGGCGCAGTAGACGAGGCCGACCAGGGGAAGGCCTCCGGCGCGGGCCCGGGTCCGCTTGAGCGGTTGGGGCTTCATCAGCAGGCGCAGGGTTTCCCACTCGGCCTCCGTGCAGACCGCCTCATGACTCTTGACCGGACGCCCATCCTTGTCGATGACGATCTTGCGCGTGTCGCGGAAGTCCGGACCTGGGCCGCCGCTGCGTCCATCGGCCTTGGCAGTCAGGGAATTGTATCCGGCCAGGAGCGGATGGCGCAGTAGCGAGGCGACGGCGCGGTATTGGAACGGCCGGCCCTCGCGGTTGGTCAGGCCCTGCTGGTTGAGCTCCCGGACGATCTCGGCGACGGAGAGTCCGTCGAGCCGCCATTCGACGATGCGGCGGACGGTCTTGCTCTCCTGCGGGTGCAGTTTCAGCGTCTTCACGCCGTCGGCGTTGCGCTGCTCGGGCCGCATCCAGCCGTACGGCGCAGGGCCGTTCCAGCCGCCCTTCTGGCGGATGTTCTCAGCGGTGCGCTTCAGCCGCTTGCTCGTGGTCGCCGCCTCGGTCTCCGCCAGGCCGCCGAGGACGGAGATCAGCAGGATGGTGTCGGGCGATCGAGGGGCGAACACGCGGTCATGGGTGTAGATCGTGACGTTGTGGCGGTTGCAGGTGTCGACGATGCGGGCGGTGTCCATCAACCGCCGTGCCAGCCGGTCAAGGTCCCGGACGTAGAGCGCCTTGACGTCGCCTTCGGCGAGGACCCCTTCGAGGCGGTCGCGCTCGGGGCGGTGCCGGTCGCGGTAGGCACTGACGATTTCTTCGAAGATGTCGTGCTTGGCGACCGTGTGGTGGTGCTTCCGGCTTTCCGCCATAATCCAAACACGCTGGTCGACGAGCGACGCGTTGCCCTCGGTGGGATCTTTGGATCTGCGGATATAGGCAACGGCTCGCACCCGTAAAGCATACATTTTTAAGGGTGGCGACCCGCGTGGTCTGCGTATCGTTGTGATGATGGCCTCTGCAAGTGCTGCATTCCGCAAGGCTCGGCTTGGCCGACCACGTGGGTCGGACTCGTCAGCCGGCCAAAAAATCGCGAAGCGTAGAACGTGCGCCTCGGAACATGGAAGGCATCCTTGTCCCTAACTATCGGCGAGTTTCATCGTTCCTTTGCAGGTCGGGTACCCGGTGCAGCCGAAGAACCGGCCGTAGCGCCCTTTGCGTTCCCTCATCGTGTGTTTCTTGCATTTCGGGCAGACCACTGGGGTGATATCGTCGCCTGTCGCGGATCGGATCTTGACGACACGATCTCCGGCCAACTCGAGGAGGAACGCTGATTCCCTACCGGCGCGCGTGACCAGGAGCGCTGAGCGCTTGGCACGGGTCAGTGCGACGTAGAACAGGCGTCGTTCTTCTGCGTGTGGGTAGGAGTCGGGGGCGGCCATGGCCAGTTGCAGGAGAGCATCATCCTCGACAATGCTGGGGAATCCGTTCCTCTCAAGGCCGAGCACAACGACGTAGTCTGCCTCCTTTCCTTTTGAGGCGTGCACGGTGTTGAACTCGATGGTCAGGTTGGCGTATCTGGCTTCCAGCGCCGAGATGACATCGTCCTTGGACCGGGAGTACCGGCCGAGCAGCAGCACAGTGGCCGGCTCAGTGAGCTCTGAGTCAAGGGTTGTCAGGTGCTGCCGAACGACCGATCCGTAGTGGCTGCGCTCCCGTACACTGACGGCGCACACCGTCTCGTCAGTCTCCGGCGCTGAAGATCGGACGTTCTTGGAGATTTGATTGGGGTTCTTCATCACGAACCCACCGGCGACATCGCACAGGGACTGCGGGGACCGGAAGGTGCGGTCCAGCCAGATGGTGGACGCTGTCCCGAACCAATTATCGAAGCGGGTCATCACACTGAGGTCTGAGCCCGCGAACCTGTTGATGGACTGCCAGTCGTCGCCGACCGCGTACAGGTAGTTTCCAGGAGTCTTCATCAGCGCCCTCACCAGCGCCGCACGGGCAGCGCTGGTGTCCTGCATCTCGTCGACCATGACGAGCCGGTAAGGGCTCATCCACCGGCCGGACTCTACGTGATCGGTGGCGAGATTCAGCATGTCCTCGAAATCGATCTGGCCCGCAGCGCGGAGCTGGCTGTCCCATTCGGCGAGGACGACGCCGTACAGGCGAGTGAAGAGCCTGGCCCGCAAAGTCCGGCCGGCCCGCTCCGCCAGCAGATCAGGGGTGAGGCGGTTGCCCTTCGCGTGTGACATGAAGGACCGTGTCAGCGCCAGCATCGCCTGGTCGCTGATCGGCGGTTCCCCGAGTGCCTCCCTGTAGGGGTCTTCCTCGAGCTGGATTCCGTGTCGGCGGAGCTCCTGTTCGAGGTGCTCGAACCCGGACCCGTCCCGGATGGTTGCCGAGGTTGTCTCGATAAGTCTTGTGCTGTATCGATTGTGGGTCTGACGCCGCCACGCCATACTCTCGGCATACCCGTCAAAATGTGGCGGCGGGTTGCCGTCTGAACCGAGCGCCCAGTGCTCATGCCAGACGTCGGTGTCCGGATAGTAGAAGTCCGGCTGATACTGACGGTGGTGCGCGTCCGCAACGTCGTGCGCGTAGGGTCGCTCGTATTCATATCGGACGCCGTTGAGGAAGAGCCAGTTGGCGATCATCACCTCTTCCTGGCTCTTGACGACCTCTCCAGCGAGAGTGCCGAAGCCGTTAATACCTGTGTTCCTGTCCGACTTCTCAGGATCGGCTTCATCACCGAGATCCGGAAGCTGCCGGCCGAAAACGAGCCGGAAGAGGTCCCAGTCCCGCCGGAAGGCCTGGTCCTGGTCGCGGAGGACATCCACGATCCTCGCGAGCCGCCCGATCCCGTTGTCCGCGGTCAGGTCATCGGGAAGGGACGGCTTGCGGTCAGTGGCCTCGCCGATGATACGCAGCCCGAAGGCATGGAACGTGCTCGACGCCACGCCGGCACCATCATCGCCGAGGCGGGAGAAGAGCCGCTCCGAAAGCTCACCGGCTGCCTTTTTGTTGAATGCGAGGGCGAGAATCTCCGTCGGCTGGGCGATGCCACGCCGGATCGCATACCCGGCGCGGGCTACCATCGTCGACGTCTTCCCGGAGCCCGCGGCCGCGATAACACGCACCCGGTTGTCGAAGCAGACCGTCGCCCTCGTCTGCTCTTCCGTCAACGGCGACTTCTCGACCTTGCGGAAGAAGTCCGCCAACTCGTTTTTCTCCCACTCCAGGAACGCCTCGTTCCGCTGGGCAGCCCACCTTGACAAGTCAGTGGTGCGGCAGGCGTCGACTGCGGCACGCTGGTCCTCACGTTTACCCTTGGGAAGCCCGGAGAGCCTCGGATCGCTGTCGGCAGCCAGCCACACAGCGACGTCCGGACGGGAGCCCTCGAGCGCGGCGATCGTGTCCTGGTCCGCCCACCGGGGTCGGTTCATCACCTCTTGCACCCGGGACCACCACAGGCGCGCCGTCTCGCCCTGCTCCTCAGCCTTTGAGAGCAGGGCGGCGAGATGCCGTCGCTCATCGAGCTCGGAGTGGTACGCCGCGGCGACCTCACGCACTGCGCGACGAGACAGCCCATTGAGCACCGTCTCCGTCCCGTGGACGAGAGTGACGATGAGCTGCCCTGAGCCTGCATCGACTGCGAGTCCGAGGACGTCGATGACATCAGCGTCCACCTCCTGGGGGATTCCGCAGACGCGCAGGCGGCCCTCACGGATCGACAGCACCCATGACCCGGCACCTCTGAACGCGCGTGCCCACCAACCCGGCTTCCATTCCGTCATGCTTCCCCCGACTCACACATGTTCAAAAGGAGACCATTTGCCCTCTTTCCACGGTATCAGCGAGGAATTGTGTGTCGTCGAGTGCGTTCACCGGGTTCGTGCTGATCTGCAGCCTACAGGCAACACGACCAAACCGAGCGGGACGGGGGCAATCCTTCGCACCAGGTCTCTTCCCGCCGGGCCCGTCTCCACCAGACATGGTTTCGGCCGCTGTCAAGGCAGGGAGTTTCTCGGCTTAGGGTTGTCGTTGAACCATTGGGGTCAGATCATATGACCATGGGGAGAATCCTGGACGGCGCAGCCGATGATGTCCGACGTCGACTTGAGGCTCTGGGTGTGCCTCCTGCGATTGCTATCGCTATGGGACAGGTAGCCTACTTGCCTCGTAACAGCAGGATCCCCGGTATTCCCCAACCGATAGTTGGAAGAGCAGAAGCGGCCTGGTTGATCAGCAAGTACGAGGAGCAACTCAAGAACGACCAGGATCCCTTCGCCAGGGCAGCTCTCGTCCAGGAGATGTGTGATCGGGTATTCGGCGCGGCCGGCGGCGCTGTATTCGATGCTGGGTATCCGGCAGGAACAGCGGAGCGCGAAGTAAAAGCGATGGCGGAAGGAGCGGACCGCTACTTCGAGACAGTCGACCTGTCCTTCCTCGGGGATCGAGTAATGCTCCCTGCTACCTACGTATCTGGGGAAGGGGCAGAAGAGCGGCGATGGGATGGCTGGCTCATTACAAAGGACGGTGTAATCGGATTCTTCGAGGAAAGCGACCTCTTGGCGGATGACCCTGCCGAAGGGAGCCCCATACTTGCTCAGCTTGGAGAACTCAACGCCTGCTCCATATTGATGCCCGCCTCGTCCGCTCCGGCGCTCAGCCATATCGACTATCAAGGGCCTTCGAACAATCTCATTGCCTCGCTCCGGTTCCGTGACGGCAATCGAATGCGCATCGCGGTCTGGCTGGAAGGGCTCCCACCAAACCTCTACGGCGAGGCGATGGAGGGTATATCCGAGCTACTTCGGATTATTGATAAAGCCCTGACTCCCAGCCTGGACAATACGTCAACGGACCACATACCGCTGCGCCCGGAGCCCAAACATATCCAGGATTCAAGGCCTGCCGTCCGAATACCTGACCTTGCGGATGCGCGGTCTCTGCCAGCCTTTGACGCCGCCATGGAAGAGCTGTCGTTTAGGTACTTTGAAAACGGCAACAACCCCCGGATGCTGTGGCCGCTTATGGAGCAGTACCTTCAACCCATGCTCTACCGGTACTCCTTGAGGACCTACATGACCAATGACGAAGTGGATGGTCAATGGCTCATTGAGAAGTACATTTCATACGCGGGACAAAGCCTGTGCTTGCTTCAACACAGTAATCATCACCAGCAGCAGGGTGATCTGGGCGCATCCGAACACGCGGCCCTAAAGGACTTCATCCTCGACTCCACACAGGAGATGTACGGTCTGGTCGTTTGTGCCATTCAGAATGCGGGCAGAGAACGACCGATTTCCTTTGACGGGTCGCCACTGGAGTGGAACCGCGAGCTTCTCGCATACCTAACAGCGAAGCTTAATGAAATTGTGTCGGCCCAGGACCCCAACGATCCGATTCGTTTGGCGCAGCAAATGATGAAAGGCGATGGAGCTCTATAGTCAGCAGACCTTGGCCGGCTACGAACTTGGCGCGGGCGCTGGCCCGCTATGCGACCAGGTTCCTCGTGGCATGGCTGACACTGGCGGGATTCAGGTGATTCCGAGTTTGCCGGATCGCCCGCCCTTGATGCCATGGTCCTTGCCGTAGCGCCACAGGATGGCGTCGATGATGCGCAGTTCGGAAATGGGTGTCTGGACCATAGAAAGCTTGTGAATGCGCCCCAATCGTCCAGCAAGGTCGGGGTCTTCCATGAAGAGGTTGTGCCAATTCAGCCATTGGCCTTCAGAGCTGTCTTTGCCCACGACTGCCCCAATTACTTTGTCCCAGATGGGGATGAGATGCGGTCGCTTCCTCGCCATGATCTTGCTGGCTGTGGTGGCCCCGACATCCCAGCGCGTTTTGGGTGTGCGTCTCAGCTCCTGCCAGAGCAGCCATGAGGGGCTGCCCTCCCCGAGAGTGGCTTCTGCTTCCGCGACCGTGAGGTCGCTCATCTTCACGTCGGTGGGTATATCAGCCAGGAGATCCCGTATATTCGCCGACAACAGCTTCTCCTGCAGTCCGATGATGGCCTGGGCCGGCACTTTGACGCTGAGCATGGACACGGCGACAGCGTCGCTGTCGGTGATCCTGTCCCTCACCTCCGGGTTGTCGCCGCGGTTCGCCCATTCATCAAAGTAACTGCCGGTACTGAGCAGCCCCGTCTTTGTGGACGGTTCAAGGTAGTAGCGCCGGAGCAGTTCGGCTGCGGCTTCGACGTTCTCGTCTTTCAGGATGGCTGGTAGTTCCATGAATCCCCCTATGGCTTCAATGCGCGGACTATGACCCTGACTGACCCTGCGACGTCGCTGGGTAGTCAGTCTGTATGGCGTACCTCAATCCCGGGGTGGTTCTCCATGACCCAAGCGGCCATCCGACGGTTCCGTGCCGAGATGAACTCCAGCGTGGCCTCCCGGTACGTTACGTACTCGTCTTTTGTGGCCGGCATCCCGGAACGCTTGAAGTTGTCGAAGGGCAGGTAGAACCGAACCTCTTCGTAGTCGGGCGTCACGAGGTCTTGAAAGTGGAAGAAGTCCACGAACTCCTTGAATCCGTCGAAGAACGCAAAGAAGTCCGCGTACGCGTTGATGACATTGGCCAGTGGGCTCTCCGGTTCTCCTGCGTAATGACGCCGGATGCACTCCAGGGTCAGATCCATCCGGTCGGCGATGAGCGACCTGAGCCCCCTCGCCTGGTTCATCGTGGGCCGGTCCTTCTTCCTGACGGGCCAGATCATCGCACTGCCGATGGTGTACGGCGGCTTCAGGTAGCGGGCCCGCTGCTCCTCATTCAGCGAGGCGATGGCGTTCGCCAGAGACGCCGTACGTGCCCGGCCGGTGTAGGAGTGGGTGATGGCGTCACTGCCGTACCAATGCATCGCTCTGGAGGGGTCGGTGAAGATGAGGTAGCCGTCCGTACGCTTCGGCGGCGCGGTCGGTTCGAACAGGACGCCGGAGTTCAGCGTCTTGGTCCACAGCAGCTCGTGGTCCGCCCGGAGATTCGGACTGCCACTGCCCGGGTCAGTCCCTGGAGGGGTGTCGGTCATGTAATTGAACGAAGTATCGAAGACGCGCGGCTGTTGCTGCTGCGGGTATTCCGGATCACTCAAGGTTCCCCCAAAGACCAGAGTTATAAGACGCACGAACCGGTGGTTGGGTCCGCAAATGTCGCGGCCATCGGCTCTGTCCCAGACTAGGTGTCACTTCCTGATATTGAAACCCCAGGTGCCCCACTGACCGTCGGCAATGCCATGTTCCCTGAGGTTCTTATTGTGTGCCCATGCAGCTCCGCTCTTATAGGGAATTTCTCCCGTGTCCCATACATCCCCATCAAGCCTTCGGCCTAGAACCGTGGATAGGTCGAAGGTATTTCTTGGATCATCCAATGAGGGGAAAGACGTAGCCGTCCGGTTGGCGGACGCCCTGGACAACTCAGGACTCACCGAATCCACCGTGTGGACTGAGAACGTTTTCCGTCCGGGTCGGCATGTTCTCGGCTCCCTTGTAGGGGTGGCTTGTGAAAAAGTAGAATATCCGACGTTTAGGAATTTCTGGGTGCCGGATATTTCACTTTTTGCGAGTCACCCCGAATAGTGCTCCTCGAGCGAGTACTCAAGCCATCATGGCCGATTCGACTCCACCCTTTCCGGAGGCTTCTGTTCCTGAACAGCCGGTGCGACAGGACTACCGGTTGCACGATGAGTGGGCCCTCCAGCTCGGTGACGAGTTCGAGAAGGGGTATTGGTGCAAATTGCAGCAGTTCGTTGAGGCGGAACGCAAAACAAGTGATGTGTACCCACCGCAGTCGGAGACGTTTGCGGCATTCGGCAAGACGCCGTTCGAGTGTGTCGACGTCGTCGTCCTCGGACAAGACCCCTATCACCGTCCTGGACAGGCGCGCGGCGTGGCCTTTTCCGTTCACAAGGGCGTGCGCACGCCGCCCTCGCTGAGGAAGCTCCACAAGGAACTGAAGCGCGACCTCGGGATCGAACCGCCGTCCCACGGCAACCTGGATGGCTGGGCCAAACAGGGTGTCCTGCTGCTGAACACCACTCTCACAGTCCGTCGCGGCGCGGCCGGATCCCATCAGGACCAGGGCTGGGAGATTTTCACCGACGAAGCGATACGCGCACTCAGCCGTCGATCGAAGCGGGTTGTATTCCTGCTCTTTGGCGGTCCCGCGAAAGCTAAGCGCGAACTCATCGATGAATCAGTTCACTCCGTGATTGAGACCGCGCATCCATAGGCGAGGTTGAATGCCAAGAACCCTCTTGTTGGTTCGAGTGCGTTCTCGCGAGCGAACGCAGATCTGGCTGAATTTGATCGAATCGACTGGAGTCGATTCGAGGCCACTTCGTGACAGCGACCTGACAGCTTGGTCGGGTGGGCATGGCTCTAGGGTATTGTCGAGGGAGCTTCTGGGCGACCTTGGGCGCGAGGACCGGCCCAAAATGGCGGTCGCGCTCGAAGCGCGCTGCAGCAGCATGTTGTTCCGGGCGTTCTCGTCCTCTGCGGGAGGTTCGCCCGCCTCGATGACAACCGCGGCGTATCCCTTCCTAACCATCCCGTCGCTAGTGTGTACAACAAGTGCGGTCAGGGCCGGTTTGCCCGCCGGCGTGCCTCACCGACGATCCGACACAGTAGCCGCTCAGCCAGAAAAGGTGGTGGACAAAGTCGACTTGGCGTTACACTTGCAACAGTTACCGTTTAGATGCATCAGTTAGGTGGATTTGTGACAGTTACGAGGTGTGATGGTCGGTCATGTTGAGAGCGCCATCGAGGCAGTTCGAACCGCTCTGATGGAGCCGGGCGACCCTATCGAGGTTGCGTTCTCGTTGCCTCGCAACAGCGCTGAGAAGATCCTTGAACTATTGGAAGCAGAAGGTAGAGCTGGTGCCGTTGTAGTTCCAGTCAAGGAGCAGTTCACTACCACTGAGGCCGCGAGGATGCTCGGTATCTCACGCTCAACCCTCATGAAGTTGATCGACTCGGGAGAAATCGACAGCGTCAAGGTCGCCAGTCATCACCGGATTCCTGCGCCAGCAATCCTGCGATACGAGAAGGCTAGAACAGAAAGCCAACACCGCACCGCAAAGGCACTCGAGGAGTTTGCACACGATGCGAAGGAAGCTTTCCAGAACAACGTGACGTTTGGGAAGCAAAGTTGATGGCGGCTCAGGAACTGCTGGACCCGATTGATTTCGTTGGTCCTAGCGGCCGTCTCTTAATTGACACAAGCGTATTTATGGACGACCGACCGGAAAGGCGAGGTGGTCTGAAGGCGCTGCTCCAACGGTGTGGTCAGACGATTCGGCTGAACGACAACCCGATCGTGATCCCGATCGACGTGGTTGAGGAACTGACGAAGCAGAGCCGCAAGGTTGACCCGGAGCGAGCAGAGGCGATTCGCCGGGCTGGAGTTTCGCTTGGGTTCATCGGGGACGCTGCGGCGCTCGGGCTGGTACGTACCGACATAGGCCACGACTCGAACCACTACGCCGACTCTGTCTTCGAGGCCATCTTCACACGCTATGCAAACCAGTACGACATGTGCCTCCTGATCAACGATATTACGCCGCTTCTTCATGTCCGCTTGCTGTCGCACACGAGCAGCAAGAAGCTCGTAGCTGGGTCTCTGACCAGCGATGGCCGCGTCAGAATCGAGAGCGACCAAATTCTGTACGAGCGTGGGGTGCGGAAACTTCGTCGCAAGCAAGACGAGGGAGATGCGCGAGAAGTGGCCGCGCTCAGCCCACTCCTCGCTGACTTCAAGGGTCAGTTCGGAACCTCGGAGCTGGCGGATCGCCGGACGGGATCACCGGTACTCGGGTCGCCAAGCGCGGAATCAGGGGTTCGCTGCCGGGTCGAGCCTTTTGATAGAGAGCCGGCATTTAAGGGGGCCGACTCATTACTTGAGGTTGCCACCATTCCAAGTGTCGGAGACAAGGTCCACTTCAGCTCCCCTTCGGGCAGTGGGTCGGTGGTCCTCGATGAACTCCTGGGAGAGGGCGGAGAGGGCGCTGCCTATGCAGTCCATGGGGATCGAGTCGTCAAGATCTTCGACCGAGACCATGTGACGCGCCACCGCCAAGCGAAGGTCGAACAGTTTGCGTCCCGGAGTCTGTACTCACAAGGCATCTGCTTTCCCGAAGCAGTTGTCACAAACGATGCGGGCGAGTTCGTCGGGTACATGATGCCAAGGGCTCGTGGCAATGAGTTCCGCGTGATTATGAACCCGCGGCGGTTCCTCAAGGCGTTCCCCGGGTGGACCAAGGCCGACCTCGTCGATGTCTGCATCTCTTTCCTGGAGAAGGTGTCGTACTTGCACTCACTCAACGTGATCGTCGGCGACATCAATCCCAAGAACGTCATCGTTGATGCCAGCAAGAACGTCTGGATGATTGATGCAGATTCTTGGCAGGTCGATGGATACCCGTGCCCGGTCGGGACTCCAATGTTCACTGCAGCATCTGCACTTGGCCGCCCGTATGCCGAATCACTGCGGACGAGTGAAGAAGAACTTTTCGCTGTCGCAACGATGCTCTTCATGGTTCTGATCACGGGCCAGTTCCCCTATGCGCGTACGGGGTCCGATGGTGACATCGCTCGCCTCATCAAAGACGGCAATTTTGCGTTTCAGGTCGGAGAGCGCTCAAATCGTGACCAACCCGAGGGCAACTGGAAGTACATGTGGAGCCACATGCCACGCGGCCTCAAGGAGATGTTTTGGAATACCTTCCATCGGGAAGGCCAGCGGTACACCTCTCCACCGTCTGCCGAGGAGTGGCTCCGAGCATTTCGGCAATACCGCTGGTGGCTCGGAAGCGACAAGAACTTCGACCCAATGTCCAACGATGTCTACCCCTTCAGGTTCAAGGCGTTCAAACCTGAAACTCCGATTCTCGAATGTCCACAGTGCAACCGCCGCAATGCCCTGGTGGGGGAATGGAATGAGGCCACTCAAGATCACGTCATCCCCGGAATGTGTTTTGACTGTAGTCAGCAGAATCGGCCGAGGTGTTCTGATTGCGGCACCCCGCGACCGGCCGGCGCTCTCAAGGACGGCAGGTGCCGAGATTGCAATCGCAAGCGTGACTTCGGTACGTGTGAGAGATGCGGAACGGAGACGCCCCATCGCTACCTCGTCGGTGGCCGCTGCTCCCAGTGTCAGCTGGGAACCTGCAAGAGCTGCAAGAAGTCAGTTCTGAAGTCGGATCTTTCCTACGGTCGTTGCACCGCGTGCGAGAGGCGAGGTAATGAACTCGATCCGTTGAGGCTATGCACAGATTGTCGTCAATCATTCATTGACTTCGACCACATTGAGTGGTTCAAGGGCAAAGGACTTGATGTCGCGAAATCTCACGTGGCGATCAAGAAACAGTGCCCACCGAGGACTACGAGCGTCCAACCTGCGTCATCGCAGCGTTACCCAAATGTTCCACGCGCAGCCACCACGACCACCAAACAGGCGGCATCGAAGTCAAGTGCTCGGCCGCAGCCGACCTTCTGGGAGCGCTTGAAGAAGTGGTGGAACGGTTGAAATCCCTAAACTCATCCCGAAAGGAATTTTGAACAAATGACATTTGATATCCGAGCCGCCGACCTAGTCGAGAACCCAACTCCCCGAGTCCCGGTCTCTCTCTGCATCGACACAAGTGGCTCAATGGCTGGCGACAAGATCCGCGAACTTGTTGAGGGCATCGGCCTCTTCTATGACGCCATCGATGAGGACGATGATGCTCACGACTCCGCAGAGGTTAGCGTCGTCGCTTTCAACACCGGAGCCAACCTCGTTCAGGATTTTGCGAGTGTCGAGGGCCTTCAGCGGGACATCACGATTGCGCCGAGCGGTCTTACCCATCTTGGCGAGGGCGTGAACCTCGCCCTCGATACGCTGGAGAAGCGCAAGTCACTGTACTCCGACACCGGCGTCCTATACTTCCAGCCTTGGCTTGTACTTATGACAGACGGACAGCCAAACGGTGACAAGAGCGAGTTGGAGCGGGCGATCCAGCGCGTGACGCGCATGGTCGCCAGCAAGAAGCTCACGGTCTTCCCTATCGGGATCGGAAGCGACGCAGATCTTGATGTATTGGGTCGATTCACTCCGGAGAAGCCTCCTCTTCGCTTGAAGGGAATCGACTTCAAGGAGTTCTTCGAGTGGCTCTCCAAGTCCGTTTCAAAAGTCTCGCAGTCGATGCCTGGGGGCGAGCCGCCGATCGACTTCGGCTCAATCCGAGGCATCGAGGATCTCTAATTGTTTCGAGAATTCCACTATCAGGTTCGGGGACGAGGGCACGTTCTCGATGGCAGCCGCGGTCAAGATCGAACCGCCTACCTTGCTCGCAGTGGGGTGCAAGTGGTTTGTCTTTCCGACGGTGCCGGCTCGGCAACGCACTCTGAGTTTGGTGCGCAAGCGCTCGTGGATACTGGCTGCAAACTTCTCTCGGAGCGTTTCGGAGATTTTGTGTCGAGCGATGATGGGGTCGCTTTAAAGCTTGAGATCGTGAATTACCTACTCGATCGTCTGCATGATGTCGCGGAACGCCGTGCGGTCGGAATTCGCGACTTGGCCGGCACATTCCTGGCTGTCGCGACAGCGGGTGACCAGTTCCTTGTCCTTCATGTGGGTGACGGCGTCGTCGGGTACGTGAAGGACGGAATTGCACGGGTAGCTTCAGGACCCGATAATTCTGAATTCGCCAACCAAACAACGTTCCTCACTTCGGAACGGTCGGCCGTTGGGATGAGGATCATCCGTGGGGGCCTGGACGGTATTACGGGCTTCATCCTCATGAGTGACGGGACGGCCAACAGCCTGTACAACTCTCGCACTAAGGGGCTAGCCCCGGCCTGTGCAAAAATCGTGGAGTTGCTCGCGTCTGCCCCAACTCGTCAGGCTAAGAATCCTAAGCACAAGAAACAACTCCGCCGTCTCGTGGATACTAAGATCCGGGTCGCAACGAAGGACGACTGTGCGATCGCTGTCCTGGCCAGGAAGCTCGCTTAGAGCCGACGCATAAGCCTGCTGACTCTATCCAAGGCTAAACGTTGCCATTGCAGCGCGCCCCCTGCCGATCGGGGCCGCATGCCGCTGTGTGCGAAGGCGGAAGTTGCAGGACCGGTAATACCCCTTCAACAGAGAAGAGATGCACTTTCGTGGCAACCGATTACGATGAACTGCGCACTGACGTCAAGGAATCCCAGGAAAACTCCCTGGAGGCCCTGAAGTCCGCCAAAGCCCCGGATGCTAAATCCGTGGTTCAGGAGCTCGACGAGGCTGACACCCTGGACGGCCTGACCCCTGGCGGGGAGTTCATTGCCGAAGAGCTCGTCGTCCAGGTCATCCCGCAGGCTGACGATGAGTTCACCTGCTGGTCCTGCTTCCTGGTCCGCCACCGTTCGCAAAAGGCGAGCGAGAAGGACGGCCATGCCTACTGCGTCGAATGTGAAGGCTGAGCGGTTTTGGCCGGCTGTCCCGGAGCATATCTGGGACAGCATCCGCGAAGAATTCACCCTGCCGACAGCGGCAGACCTGGAGACGCATTTCCAATCCCTCGGCGACCCGGAGGCCATGCGCCGGGCAGTTCGGGTATTCATCGGCGAAGGAACCTTCTGCCCGGGCTTCCAGCTCAAAGATGGGCTCTTCCACGAACCTGTGCTGCGCCTCTTTGACCAGGCGATGAGCCTGAAGATTCCTCATAACGTGTTCGCCGCCTGGATGGTCAGCCCACTGCCGGCAGAAACCCGTTCCCGGCCAGTGGACATACTGGGCAGCATGACGCTGCTCCAGAGCTCCTTGGTCGCCTTTGGTGACAGGTACCGGCCGGCCGAAAAGCCCAACTAGCGGCTTGGCTCTGCCGTATCCGAAGTCAGATGGCTTCGTGGAAGGCATGGATAAATGGCTGCACATGTACCCGACCTAGCGGGCATCCTGCCCGCGGTCCAGAATCTGACGAACCTCGCGAAAAGCTTCGAAACGGCGGTTGGCACGGGCTTCCCGAACTGTCGGATCAGGGTCTCTGAGTGCCGTCCTGCCGGGGTGGTAGGTTTCCACTGCTGCATATCGGGCAGCGACACGGGGGTGTTTGCGGGCGAACCGCTTCCACAGGGTCTGCGCTTCGCCGCCTTGGAGGACTACAACTTCGAGCTTTGGCATCAAGTCGATCAACCGGGCCAAAGGGTTCAGCCCTTCCGTGATCTGCGGGCTCCTCAGACCGCTGGACTGATCGTGGCGGTACCATGGGTAGGCGTTCCAAGGGGTCAGGTCAGCAGGCGTCAGGTCCACCGAGGCGAGCAGTTGGCATTGGAGGGCTGCGGAATCGTCGTCGTTCTCCACGCACAGCATTCCGGAGCCCATGGTCTCGTGGGTCATCGGCCCGGGATCACGCAAAATGCTCAGGATCCGGGCCTCTGAGCCCCCATGAAGAGGCGCGACGTACGGCACCCACCCCCGGCCGGTCGAAGGCTCAGGCTCCCGGAGGGACTCGACCAGCTGGTTCACTGCGGTGACGTGTGGAAGGTGCACACCGGCAAACTGCTCAGCTTTGAAGGCCGGGTCCCTCATCTGTTTGACCATCCTTGGATACTAGCCGTCGTCCCGTCCCGGTCCGTCGTGCGGTGTGCTGTGATCATCGCTACTCGTGAAGATTGGCTCATGTTCAACGTCGTCGTCCCAGTAGTTGAAGCGGTCGCCCAAGAGTCCGAGGAACGATCGTGGGTCCACACGGTTGAGGCGCACCTCCAGTCCCCACCGACGTACGGTCGTGAGCGCGGCGTTCGAGAGGTGAAACCACATCCTGTCTTCGGTGAAAATCTTCAGCGGCGGTTCCGGGTCCTCCGCCCGTTCCTCCTCCTGCGTGAGCAAACTGACTCGTTCGACGTCGGCCTTGGTGATCGAGGTTGTCATGTTCAGGCCGCGCTGCGCTGCGCGTCCATTGACCACAATGTTGACGACCGCGAGGAGAAGGTGCCAGTCCTTCCACCCTTCGGCACGCAGCGATGTCACAAGTTGAATGAAGGCCGGGTCCCCAGCAAGCCGCGGGAGCGTCAGCCGCACCGGTGGCAGCATTTTCTCGTATCGTCCGGCGATCGCATCAATGGCCGCGGCACGGTCGTAGGCCGATGCATGTTCCGGAAGCTTCCTGCGCAGTCCGGTGGCGGGCTTTGGCGACCGCGGCCTGTCGGCTCCGATGAGACCCCCTGACAATCCGCTGATCTCGTCGTAGAACGAGTCTTTGTGAACGTCGACGAGGTCGTCGTAGGGGCGCACGCAGGTCAGCATGTGCGGAAGCCCGCGTTCGAAGGTCCGCTCCATCACGGCGATGAATGCCGGCTGCCCGAGTAGCGACTGGGTGACGATCGCCTGGAGCGCCGCGGAGGTGACCTCGAGCTGGTCCGCTTCGGGTGCCAACGCTCCCGAACGGGAGAGGATCACCCGATGCCCTACCGTGCCACGGCCGCGCTCCGACTCCGCGGTGAACACCGATCCGGGCTTGACGGGCCGGTCAGAGACTTCAACCGCGATGCGGATCTCACCTGGCACGAGAAGGAGGTCCTCGCCGGCGAGGTCAGCGAGGGTGATCTGCACAGCAGCCACGAACCTCTCGGCCGCCAACACATGGATCCGATCGTTCGGTGCGTTTACGACCCACACGTTGCCGAGCGCAGCCCAGCTGTACTCGCGCACCGGGCCTGCATCGGAGAAGGGCCGCCCAAGGCCCCCGCGGTCCGCCGCGTCTGCGGTCTCATCCTCTCCGGGGGGCTCAATGTGTGCGACCGAGGCCAGCATCGGAGCGACGAGCTCGTCGAGCTGGGTGGACTGGACCACGCGTTCGATGGCAGGCAACAGCCCGGGGCGAAGCGAAGACGCGGCCCGCAGGACGTGGCACTGGTCGATCAGCATGTCCATGAAATACGGATAGCGCTCGAAGCTCCACGGATCACCCGCCAGTTGCGCCTGCGCCCAGATCCCGATTTTGAACGTTTCGGTGGCGGTTAGCCACTGGCCGGCCTGGTGCTCGTACGTCGCAGTCAAGATGATGCCCCGGGCCACGAGGACGGCGAGATCGGGGCCGCCGCTCATTCTTGCGACCGATACCGCGCTCATCGCGTACTGCTTCGCGGCCAGCGGAAGTCCGAGGTCGCTGTATACGGCCGACGCGAGCAGCATCATGATGGCCGCGCCCTCGGCAGCGTCGCCGTTGAGCCAGCTGAACTTCGCGGAATGAATCTCACGAAGGGCGTCCAAGGCCCGGCCTCCTTGGAGCAGAGCCATGGCGCGGCTTTGTGCCCGATCTCCTGCCGAAGCCCGCCCCGAGCGCTCGATCGTTACATCGTCCAGCGCTTGGCGCACCTTGAGATAGTCAGGGTGGTCGATCAGGGCAGGCGCTGTGAAATCGAAGATCGACATGAGTTCATCTAGGGGTACCATCGGAGCCGCCGGCAGGGTCTCCACGAGGTCGACCAAATGCCTCATGCCTGCTTCGAGGTCGCGCAGCTCCGCGTCGGACGGCACAGCCGGGAGCCCGCGTCCTTCCCGCTTGGCGGCGCTCAGTTTCTGGTGGATCTCCGACATCAACGGACCAGGGCCGGAGACGTCGTCGAGCTCCTCCGGCGTGAAGCCCCGGGGACCAAGAGCGAGGATCGCACCGGCTGACAGCAGGCCCACCTTCGCATTCATCCCGGGCGCTGCACGCAGCTTGGCTTCAAGCACCCTCTCCAAGTCCTCGGTCCACGCTTCCGCTTCTTCCGATGTGATGGTGGTCCCGCCTCGCGGCAACGTCGCCTGCACGAGGCGCAGCAGGGTGATGGCGTCGACCAGCACGCCGGAGTCGGATGCTTGGGAGGATAGCCGCCCGAAGTAGCCGCGGAGGATCCCGTCGACAGGCTTCAGTGTGTTGAGCCCGAACCCGGTTGCGAGGATGATTTCGTAGTCGATGCGGTTGAGCACATCGTCTCTTCTATGTGCTGCATCTCTCAGTACCCGCGCCGAAGCGAGCCAGTCGGGTAGGTCGGCACGCGCTTCGGGATTTAGGCTGGAGAACCGAAGGCCTTCCCGCAGGTCGACGAACTCCCCCATCGAGCCTGAGCGGTCTGAGGGTGTTCGCCAGCGATCGCGTTCCTCGATATACCAGTCAGGGAGCTCATCACTGGACTCTCCGCGCGCGGGCGCGATGGAGGATGGTAGATGGAGGAAATCGACGGCGAGGTAGAACAGGTCCGCACTGGCGATCTCGTTCGCGATCGCCTGCGCATCCCAGATCTGCAGTCCAATCGAATGCTGTTCGCGCGCGTGTGCCTGGAGCTCATGCCTCTTCGCCGTGTCGACAGGCGTCACCGTGAAATAAATGACGCGGTCGACTGGCTCCCCCTTGCCGCAGATCTTCGCAAGGTCAGACCGGATCTTAGACGGAACGTTCTCGCGCTGCGCTGTCACTGCGAGGACAACCGCGTCCTCAGTGGCAAGAGCGGTGAAGAGTGACGTGTCCGGCAGCTCCTTGGCCACCAGGCTCCAGAAGCTCTCGGCGTCACGTCCTCCGTCGCCGCCGGCTGAGACCGGGCCCGTCGCAGGCAAGACGTTGCTGACGATGCGACGGCGGGTCAGACCGAGACATAGCTGCTCGAACGGGTGATGCGCGTTAGTCTCGCCAAGGGTCTCTAGGTGAAAGCGGATCATAGTGGCGAGCTGGGTTGGCGAGGTCAAGGTGGAGGGCTTTCGGATAGGTGAGGATTTCATAGTGCATCTCATGATGAGCGTTGATCGCCGCGCCGCGGGCTGGTGTCTGGCCGCTCATGCTCGTCGGCGGCCGACCCAGGCCAGATGCCTGTCTGCGACCACGCTCCCCCGCCGTCGACGGCCGCGCAGGATGCCCACACGGGTGCGCCCTTCGACAAGCTGAAGTCTGAGATCCCCTGGATTAACCAGGTCCCGGTCCAGCACGATCGGCCACCGCTTCCAGGTGCCGTGGACTTCCCAACACAGCTCCACACCCATGTGCACGCCGTACCTGCGCACGGCGATCCAGTGGTCCGGATTCTCCGCGAAATCCTCGATGGCTCCTCGGTCGGACGGTCCTGTCGGCATTTCCATGAAATCGTCGACGGGCAAGTCTTCGACCTGCCAATCGATCTGCGTGAGATCGACCTCCCCGTAGTCATTCAGGAATGAAACATTCTCAGCGTGGTCGAAGACCCATTGCTCCAGAACATCATCTGGCCAGCGAAGCTGGCTGACGCTCGGCATCTGCCGAAACTGGGCGAATCCGTACCCGCTCTCGCGGCATTGTCTAGCGAGCTGAGAGAAATCCCCAAGGCGCATGCGGCGATTGTTCATATCGTTTCACGCATGTCAGGAGTCCAGCCGTGAACGTCACCGCTCACGGCATTCGCAGTGCCCCGGCTCTTTTGGTGCAGCGCGGCGCGATGTCCGTCGCCGCTTATCGGTGTCATGTGGCGGTTCTCCTGGATCTCGAGTGCACGCTTCGGATGTGGTCAGCAATTGCTATAAAGGTACTGTCCGGCACCGACACAGCGTTTGAACCTTGGTGCTACCGACTCGGAGACCGTAACCCATGGCGTAGAAGGCGACAGCGGAAGATGCTCCGACGGCGAGGCGGCCGATGCTTCATCATGGGATCCTGCGCAGGCGGCCGGACTGAAATTCACTATCCATCGATGCCTGGCTTCCTTCCCGTAAGCTGTCCCCTCGGTATGGTTCCGAGCGGCCTGGAACGTGGGCACCTGACTCAAGCAGGCTTGAACCGGGAGGCAACCGTCTCACGCATCCTCGCCACGTCAAGGTCGCCGGCGGGCTCTTCTACAAGCACTTTGGCCAGCCGTTTCGGCCAGAGTACATGAACGCCATGGGTCGAGAATGCGCCTCCGATCAACGGCCAGTCGGCTTCAACAAAGCACAGCGCCCCGGTGACCGGAACATCCCCGACGAGGTCTCGCACGACGTCGATCTGTTTGAGCACCCCATCGACCAGTTTCGTGCAATCACGTCGGCCGACGAGGAGCTTCTCGACGCGGGGGCGAAGGATGCCACCCTCGATCTTCAGTTCAGGCCGTCCCTTGTACCGTTTGGCGTCGATGACCCAGATTCCACTGGGAGTGATGGCAATGTGGTCGATGTTGGCCTTCGATCCGGGGATGCGTCGGTCGTGAAGGACGGCCAGGCCATCGGCGGCCAGGGCATCCAGCCGAGCGCCGAGGCGTTCCTCGCCAATCGCGCCTCGATCCCAGGACTTGGTGCTTTGGCGTTCGTCAGAGAGGGTGACTGCGATGCCCCCGAATGGGCCCCACTTCTCGCGGAGCTTTTCCTCATCTTTCGCTTTGCGACGCTCATACTCGCGTCGGGCTGACGACCCAGCTACTCCGGATACAGCCGACAACGACTTATCATCAAGTCGTTCCAGGTCGGGGGTTGTTTCCGGGGTCTCGGTGGCACACTCCAAGCATCGGACGGTCTTCGTCTCGCTCTCGTAGATCGCTTCCGTCCTGGCCGGAAGAGATGCACCGCACAGCCGACACGCTCCGGCGTACCGGAGCCTCATCTTCTTCATGAGGACACAGGGTGGAGCATCGACACGGACCCAATCTGCTTGTAGATCACGGCGGTTAAACCGCGGATACGTTTACCATGGCTCAATCCTCGCCCACGGCAACGTCCAGACCTTGCAAACTTGCCCCAGGATCTTAGTGGAAATCTCGCACCGCCGGCCTTCCGGCCAGCTGTGATGACCTCGGGCGAACGGCCCGTAGGTCACTATGTTGTCTGCTGGCTGTCTGTATCCGGGAATTCACGGAGTGTGGCCGCTATGGCCCTGACTGCCGCCGGGTCCTCGGTCCAGTGCCGGGCCGTACGTGTACAGGCGTGGAAGTTTGTCACTTTCGATGCTTTGGCAGCCTCAGTTAGTTCTGCCCACGCTTCCCGCAGTTCCGCTTGGAGCTCCGGTGACATGGGCGCGCCCGGGACACGTTCCGCCGCCACGACTGGAGTTATGGGTGCCGCGGTTGCGCCTCTTCGCCGAAAAAGACTTCTAAGACCCATTTCTGTTCCCCCTTTCCCCTCTGCCCAGAGTATCAATGTCCCCCCAATGCGTCCGGGACACTGCGACCGAGCGCCGAGCCCCCGGTCGCGCGGATAGCAGCAGCTGAATAGTGCACTCTTCCGTGCGGCGGGCGGCGTTTCCAACGCCGGAAACAACCCCTATCCATGCCCCAGGAAACGAGAAGAACAACAACTTGTTGCTCCTTCGTTTGACCCCTTAGTCCAGTCGATATTCAATGCGCGCCGCTGTAGCGTGGAGTGCTGAAGGCCTGCCGGTCCCCCATCGGTGGGCCTTCTTTTTCCCTCGCTGCGGGGGACGATGGGCAAATTCTTGGCCGAAGTCGCCCCTGAAGTCGCTAAGAGACTGACGAAGCAACCGCTGGATATCAGTCCGCAAGGGTACGGAGCTTGGCGGCACTGAATTCCTCGTCAGAGAGTGCACCCTTCGCATGGAGTTCTGCAAGGAGAGCCAGTTCTGCCGCCAAGGACCTTCTGCCCCGCACGTTGCCAAGCAACATCCGATGCCCGCCCATGCGGGCGTGGGCTGCCGCTGGTTCCTGCGTCTGCCGTCGTGATGAACCTTCGATGGCAAATGCGATGAGTAGGGTTATTGCCAGGACGCCTAGCCCGATTCCCAAGGGGGCTCGGAACGGCTCCGTTGCGTTTGCCACGACGGCAATAACCACCGCAGCAACTGCACCCGTCCCAGCTATCCGGAGCCACCCTCGACTGAGGCTGAACGCGAATATGTAATGGCCTGGTTCGGTCGGTACTGCATGTTGGTTCATCTGCCGAGGATAGCCCTACGAATACTCATAGAACATCCCTGATGTGAACGCGATGAACTGTCGATCGCTGAACTCGTCATAGGCGTCCTTGGTCCGCTTCCCGTTCCCATCGGGGGTGTAGTCCTTGCGACCCTTCCCAAAATACGAAGGCAAGATCGCGTCGTTGTGGATTCAAGCGTTGTCGGGGTTGTCGAGTTGCTTGCGCAGCCGCTGGACTTCAGCCTCCGCCGCGGCGAGTCGAGCCTCGATCTTCTCCCGATCGAGGTTCGTCGACGGGCGCGGTGCCGGCCTCGTCCTCGTAACGAGCCAGCCGATCCGCTGATAGCCAGTGATCCGCCGCACCTGCGTACAGGTGAAGCAGTCCCTCTCGGGCTCGGGGCGCGGCCAGCGCAGATCGATCATCTTCCGGATGTGGTCTCGCTCGAAACCCTTTTCAGGCCATCCAGGATTATCCGCTGCCGCCCAGCTTTCCTCGAAATCACGGCGGATTTCCACGATGCGCTCCTCGGACACCAGCTTGGGCCCGTCCTCGAGCTTCCAATCCACATCAGTGCAGACTTGCTCATAGTGCCCGCAGGAGAGCTTGACCCGCCAGAACGCCGACGAGTGTGGCTTGGGTTTCCGGATCTTCGCCCAGTCCTCGGCGTCCATCCAGTCGTATTCCGGCTCCACAGGGTCCGCCGGGAACTCCATGACCTTGCGATCGACCCACTCGACGATGTCCCGATACGGCTTCTGAGCAGGTCCGTGGTTGGTCGGGCACCAGTACTCGTCGGCGGGAAACCGGCCTCGGGTGAAGCGGTCGAGGTAGCGGCGATCGTCCGGATACTTATCCTCGCCGTGCGTGTAGACCTCGTGCGTACATCCGCACTCCAACTGGACGCGCCAGCGAAACATGTTCTTGGCTTCCGGGACGAAGAGCGGCCAGAATACCGGGTCGTACTGCTGACGCAACTGGGCGACACCCTCCTCGAACTCCCGGAGGGCCTGCTTCTGGGGCCGTGCCCGCCCCGGTACCCGCGTCAGCAGTCTCCCAGGCTCAGGAGTCTGGTCATCGGGAACAGTGTCAGTCTCGGCCGCGCTCATTCTTTGATCCTCGCCCAGAGCACCGGACAAATCGAGGGAACGCGCCGGGGACACCAACGGGAAGAGCGCGGGCTTGAAAGCGATACATTGCTCAAGTCCATAGGTCCATGATCGTCGGGACACGTGGACGCCGGCGATCGCCAGGCGCGCTGTTTCCCTCCGCTCACTTGGGATCGACGAGGCCCTGCAATGCCTGCGCGATAGCTCTACCCAGCGCCGCGTGTGTGCGCCGGATCCAGGCGGTTGCCTCTTGAGCATCCGCATCCTCGGTTCCTAAGAACTCGAGAAGCTTGGGATTGTCGTACGCCGGCTGGTAGTGGAAGATCTGGTTGCGAAAACGACGCAGATCGTCGACACGGTCATCTCCAAGGAGCGCATCAACCTCCGAATCGGAGATCCCTGTAGCGCGCCATCCTTCGATTACAACGTACACAGTTGCGTACCAGAGACTGAGTGCGATCGAGTCGTCCATCGAAGAGGCGAAGTCGACCCCGGCTGGCGATTGCTCTCGATTTGTCCGGCGCATGAACACATCGCGCGCAAAATCAGCATTGAGAAAGTACTTGTGCAATGCCATTACCCGGAAGAATTGCTCCTTCTCGGCATCGAGGGTATCGACCATGGGCTCAACCATACGTGCCAATCTGCGGCAGTGAGTGCTGCTAATCGGCGAGGCGTCAGCATCGCCGGGGTGTGCTCGTGCACGAGAATGAATTGCATGGAGATGACCCCGAGCACAGCCCGCGAGTTTTGGAAGGCCCTGATGGACAACGCCACCGGCTTGATCGCCGACGCACATGCCCTGCTTGAACGCGAGTCATTCGGCCGAGCTCGATCACTCACTGTCCTTGCCCAGGAGGAACTGGGCAAAGCCCTGTGGATCTACGAGACCTTTGAAAGGTCCTGGAACACGGGCGCTGAGGCACCAAAGGAAGTAGCGAAGCTGAAAACCCACGGGCGTCACCACGCGACCAAATACATGGACGCCTTCGTCTTCGGTCAGGACCTCGCAGCATTCTGGGGCGACTACGACTGCATCGAGTCTCCAGAGGAGGACTCACAGGACGGCTGGGAAGCCTTCTTTGCTGAGAGGAAGAGCAAGGCCACAGCAGCGGGACAGCGCGCCAACGACGAGAAGATGGCGGGCTTCTACGTGGACATGGATGGGACCGGCGAGACTGTCCTCTCCCCCACTGACATAACCTCCGGGAACATCGCCGAGGACCTGCAGACCGCAGCTCAGGTTATCGAGATGTTGCTCATCAAAGACCACAGCCGGATGAAGTTCTACGCGGCGACGCCGTACGACAGCACTCACGAGCAGCAGCATCGACTGCTGCCCATCTCCCACCCCGACGACTGGGCTACCGCGCCAGAAGAGTTCAAACGCGGCGATTACTGGATGGATCCCGAGGCGTAGGAAGCCGACGCAACGCATTCATACTTAAGGACATGGACCCGGAGGAGTGCGAATAACGGCATGAAGAGTGATACTGCAACCGCTGCAATACCAGGCGAAAGGGTGCGATCATCACATGAACATCAAGTTCGGCTTCAGACGGCGGAGCTAACCACTCTCCTCGACCACGCCGTCAGAGCAATAGGGAACATGACTGCCGGACCGACCATGGCGATGGGCGGAGGGGCTTCTCGATGGAGCCGGGCAATCCGATGCTGGACGACCAGGTCCTGCCGCTCGCCGCGACGCCCTCGTGCTTGTCCAGACGGGCAGCGGCCAGGGAGTGCTCAGCCGCGCGATTGCCCATATCCCGGGCTGTCGGGTCGACTTTGAAGCTCTCCCAATGCAGGATCCTCTACTGGTGCCGCATTATTTAGGCTGCGATGACCTAAATGTTACGAGACGTCCGCCTCCGCCCCTTGTGCGTGACGGAGGCGGACATCTGCAGTGCAACTAGGGAGCGTTGTTTGAGACTGTGGTTTCTACCGTTGTCCATGCGGTCGTCGTTCCGGCTGGCATCGTGCCTCGTGGTTCGGTGAGGACTTGCCGCTCCCCAATGGGAAGCCCGTTTTGGGGATCGATGATGATGTCTTGCCGGAAATGAGAGGAATTTTCTACACGGCCTATGGCTATGCCCTTGCGGCCGTCGAGGGTTGCTTGTTCATCGGTGACCGTCACTCCTGGGATCAGCGCAGCTGCCTTGTACAGCGCGGCGCGGAGATCGCCGGGAACGACTCCAGTGCGGAGCAGATCGGCGATGAAGACTAGTGCTTCACCGTCAACTGACTGACCCTTTCCCGAGGTTTTTTTATAGATGTCATCCAGAAGCATTCGGGGATCCCTGGACAGGGAGTCAAGGTAGCTGAGAGAAGGGAATGTGGAATCGCTTCCTGGCCCGTAGAAGGCTCCGTTCGCCCCGCGCAGGACGTATGCCTTCGGGCCGCCAGGTTGAGTGCGTTCTACATACGCCTTCGACACGTCATCAAAGAATGTCGTGGGGATCCGGCCTGAGCGTTCCCATACCCATTCCTGGTTCCTGTCGGCCGGGATATACATGGTCTGCTTTTCCGTATCCAGCCACTGATATTCTTCTCGGTTTTCGTCCACTGCGGCCGAGGCCCACAGGTTGGTGCTTTGAATCTTCAGGTACTGTCCGGGGGTTACAACGGGGTCAGCTGTTCGGATGGTTGTTGCCGCTGCCTTGTTCAGAACTTCGGCGGCTTGGGCGCTAGCTCCAGGGCCAGTCGGCTTGATTACGTCCGCGACCACCATTCCGCCTACGAGCAAAGCGGCAGCGGCCGAAGCGAAGAGTATGCGGCGCTTGAACCGGATGGGCGTAACAGTGGCCGCTGCGGGTGCGACAGCTGTGGGAGCAGCAGAGGCCTGGCTGATTTTGTCCATGACTTTATTGCGCCCGCGCGCCAGAGCGGCCTGCGGCGGGGTGCCGATGTCGTTACGCATTTCGCGGAGCAGCTGCAAGTCGTCCATGGTCGTTCTCCGTTTCATCAAGTATTTCGAGGTTCAGCTCGGTCCGAAGGGTCCTACGAGCACGGTTCAAGCGGGAGCGGACGGTCCCCACAGGGACATCCATAGCCAAGGCGATGCCTTCATAGGTCAAGTCGGCCCAGGCGTAGAGCAACAGCGTCTCCCGGTCGATAGCAGCCATAGACTTCAGGGCACCAACAATGCGTCCGGACGCCACTACAGCGTCAACCCGCGCAGCGATACGCTCCGTATCATCTGCGACAGAGTCTTTTAGGGCTGCTTTTGCGGCCGCTTTAAGGACCTTGGTTTCAGCGCGGTGGTGTCGCCGCAGGAGATTGGTGGCAATGCCAAAAAGCCAAGGCCGGGCATCCTCCCTGTCCGGGTCGTAGGATTCCAGTTGCTCCCAAGCAACCAGGAAAGTCTCGGACGTAACGTCGTCGGCAACGAATTCGCCGGCCCGTCTCGCGGCGAATCTGTAGATGCTTGAGGCGTGTCTGTCGTATAGCTCCCCGAAAGCTGCGGGGCTGTCGCGTGACCGCCTGATGATGTCGTTGTCTGTGCTCACACTATGTATTGCCCGTTGGCCGGAAAAGGGTTCACGGGGTTGCTTCCCCTTGCGATAGCTCCCCTACCGAAGCGTACAGCTGGCCAACGCGCGTTCTACCTTTCCCAGTAGTCGGGCTGCGTGGGCGGCACGGTCTTACCTGCTCGGGGATCCTCTTAAGGCCCTACGGCTGGCCGCTACCGTGGCCATACGTCCAGCCGGACTGCAAAGCAGGCGCTTCCTCGGGCTGTAGCCAGCAGTGGCCGCGCACCGCACCTACCTGCAGTCGTCATCCTCAACTCCCATAGATAGGTCTTGCCGTCGCCAGCGCTTCCTGGCCCTGCCTGTGGCAGGATGCCAGACATGACCGGCAAGGGCAATACCGCAAAGCTTCACCATTACGTGCCCCAGGGATACCTTCGGGGATTCGCTTCCGAAAAGGGGCGAATCGTTGCTGTGCCCCTCGATCGCTCCCGGAAATCGTTCACCTCATCAGTTAAGAACGTGGCAGCGCAAACACACTTTCACACGTTAGACGACCTAGAGGAACCTGACGAGTTCGAGAAGGCGTTGAGTGGCATGGAGGGGGAAGCCATCAGCATCATCGGGAAGCTCGAAGGGAACGAGTTCCCTCTATCAGAAAGCGACCGGTGGACATTCTCCTACTACATGGCCCTTCAGAGCGTGCGCGGACCGGACACTCGCAAGACCATGGAACATCTTCGGGCTAAGTTCATCCGCGTCGAGATCGGTGCCGGCGGGCGTAAGAACGTTGGTAACTGGGCCAGGAAGAATCTGGGATTCGATCCGTCCCCGGAACAGGCAGATCGGATCTGGGCCGAAGCTACTCAGCCTGGCGGCCCGCCGATCAGCTTCTCAAACATTGCACACATTCAGCACATGGTAGATACGGCCGAAAAGTTGACGCCCTACTTCGCAACCAGACCGTGGAGCCTGGTGCAATTTGAGCAACGTTCCCTCATCACCTCGGACGCCCCGGTGAATCTGATCCCCAATCCAAAGGATGAGCCGTCGGAAGGTGTGGGTTTCATGACGGCATGGGGCATTACGTTTCCCCTCACACGGAAGCTCGGGTTACTCATGAGCGATCCGATGGTCATGGTTGACGGCCTCGAATCAGACGATCCGCGTGTTCAGAAGATCAGAGGTGCTGTTCTCCGAGGGGAGGCCGACAGAATACAAAGGGGCACAACAGCCATGGAGAAGCTCTTCAACGAGCATTTGGCGCACTCCGCGAAGGAATATGTTTACCACCATCCCGAAGACGCGAAGTTTGTCCCGGATGGCCTCCCCGGGCCGAACCTCATCAACATGACTGCAGGTGGATTCATGGACGCGGAGTTCGATGGCGGACCGTGGTTCGGGAAGTTGGAAACGCCGGAAGTTAGGGATGAAGACTTCGACAGGACGTGAGTACCCGATGCGTTCTTTCATGGTCCGCTTCTTGCCTTTCGGACAGAAAGAGCGCGGAAAGCCGCGCACGCGTCAGCGCGCCGAAGAACAGCTCACGCATCATCGAGTTGCATCCGCAGCCACCGGACCTCTGCCTCCGCCGCGGCGAGTCGAGCCTCGATCGACTTCCGATCACGGTCCGGCGACGAGGCCGGAGCCGGAGGCGTTTTCGAAATGAGCCAGCCGATCCGCTGATAGCCGCTGATTCGCCGCACCTGCTTACACCTGAAGCAGTCTCTCTAGGGTCCGGGGCGGGCCCAGCTCAGATCGATCACCTTCCGGATTTGGTCTCACTCAAACTCGCCACTGTCCGGGATGCAGGCCAACAGAACCCAGACGGATGAAAACGGCCATGAGCGACAGTCCGGACTATTACCCGGCAGGACCGCATGACGAGCTGTGGGATAAGGCATGGAAGCCCTTGTTCGGACAATCACATCGCTCAGCCAGGCACCTCAGGCTTCGGCAGCCTCACAGCTGGCGTTGCCTTCGAGGGGATCCGCATCTGACCTCATGCTGGTCTTAGGGCCCGCCCCTTGCTCCGCTTCAGCCAGCACGCGACGCCCAGCTCGGCTGCCTTCTCCTGGTCCGTGCATACTCCGGCGGCGGTGAACGCGGTGGCCGGGACACTGTCTGCGGTCGGTTCCGGGACTTCACGCAGGAGCCACCCCGTGTGACGGCCCGTGTCGAGGCTAAAACGCTCGGTGAACGGCATCCGTTCCATGTGCGTATGCCGCGGCTCGGCCAGCAACCATTTCTTCTTCTGGTTCGCAGTCGTTTGGGCTCCCCCGTCGTGAATGATCCTCCCGGCCATCGCAGCTGCCTGAGTGAGGTCCTGGTGGCCCCAGAAGACCATGGCAAGCTGATCAGGGTCCTCATGAGTGGGTATTCCCCCGGACAGTGCGGGGGAAGCGAAATGCCATTTGCTGCCTTGGATAAAGTCCAACGGTGTTGGTCGGAGACCACCGTCAATGCCGGTCTGCCGTGCCGCTTCCTCCACTATTCGCGCCAAGGTTTCGATGCCGGAGATCGTGGCGGACAGATCCAGCCACTCGAAAGGCCGCTCCTCCCAATAATCATCGACTGCCCAATACCATCGCTGTTCGCGGCGATCAGAAGGGGACGGACCTTTCGGGTGTTCTGCAGGCCAGACACCGACGCGGCTTCCAACCTTCTTTGTCGCCACCAGATCGGTGGCCTCCAACTGGTCCACCATCCTAATGACCCCTTTGGTGTCCCTGTCTGTGACCACTCCCGTCAGGTCCACCTGGAGGATGCCGGGACGTTGGCGCACCGCACTCAGGATGGCTGCGAAGCGTTCGTAATCGGCCTTGTGCTCGAGGGCTTGCTCCAGCCGACTGTCATGGGTTTCCACGGCGAAGGCCGTATTGCGGTCGTACCGGATGCGGCCCGTTTCCCCCTCTGCTCCGTCATAGGGCTTTTTTGCCTCATCCAGCGCGAACCGTTCAAGGGCTATTACCCGATCGATAACGTCCAATCGCCCGAAAATTGAGGCCAGGTAAAGGGGAACCCTGTCCGGTGCAGATACATTGACGTGGCTGCTGCCGAACATCGTCTTGCGGACTGCGTAACGCTCTGCTTCTTCGTCCAACGCCTGCGCGGCTATGTCCAGCGCACGCTGGTAGTTTCCGGCCCGGACAGCCTCTTGAAAGAGACCCCATCTGAACCTGGGCAAATCACCCAAAATCCGCGCCCGGAAGAAGCGGAGCATCTCATCACGTCTTGCCGGTACATACACGGTGGTGCGCCTTCCGCCGAGGTCAAGTTGCATCATTTGGTCTGATTCGATTAATTATCGTTGCACTTCTCGGATCTCAACTCACGCTGCCACACCAAACAAGTTGACCGGGCTCATGTCTCCCTGCATGATCAACAGGGTGAATCCTGACGAGAAGCGCATTGCCTTGCTCATTGATGCCGATAACGCACCAGCGTCGAAGATTGATCTCGTCCTTGCTGAAGTTGCACGTCACGGCGTGGCCAACGTGCGGCGGGCCTATGGGGACTGGAAGAGCCCCTATTTGCAGCAATGGCAAGCTGCTCTTCATCCGTACGCGATACGGCCCATGCAGCAATTCGCGTACAGCACTGGAAAAAACGCGGCTGACATGGCGATGGTGATTGATGCTATGGACCTGCTTACGGCAGGCTCGGTGGATGGGCTCGCCCTTTTTTCGAGCGACGCCGACTTTACCCCGTTGGTGATGCGCATCTTGGCGGACGGCCTAAAGGTGTATGGATTTGGAGAGAGAAAAACGCCGGAGCCCTTTGTTAACGCTTGCTCGCTGTTCACTTATGTCGAGGGACTGGGGCAACCCCACACCATCCCTGACAAGTCTTTAGACGGGCTTGGTGGAACGAAGGAGATGCGCGGCGACGCCAGACTCGTGCTTCTGGTACGCAACGCTGTCGAAGCTGCTAGTGGAGATGATGGCTGGGCGCACCTCTCCGCAGTTGGAAATCAAATAGGTAACCAAGCATCGCTGGACCCCCGCAACTATGGCTATCAGAAGCTGAGTGACCTCATTGAGGGAATAGGCCTGTTCGAACTCAAGCGGGGGAATCAGCAAGTTCTCGTTCGGGATAAGCGAACCTTGAGATAGAGCACTTCCCGGTGGCGACGCATCCAACGTCGGCTCGATGCGACGTGGCTTGTGATCTAAATGGACACCGTGCCCTGCTCGTACCATGGGTGCTTGGCAGCGACCACTAACCCCAAGCGTCAAATATCTTCTGTTCCTCAGGAGTCGGACGAGGAGCTGCGGGCACGTGCCCGGGCCACCACCGATTGACCACACGGACGGGCGCATCGTGCTGGCCCTCCCACCTCCGCGGCGTCCAGAACCGAAATAGGGATTCGTCCGACTTGGGTAAGTCGATCAGCTGAGACCGGATGCTGACTGGCTGCGAAGGAAGGTACAGCCCCTCCGCAATGTGGTCACCCGCGGGAGCAATCGCGAAGCTATGCGCATTCGCGAGGATCGAACTGTTGAGGTCGATCGTTTCGCTCGTCGTTAACATCGACCCCGGCTCCAAGGGAGGTTCCAGATCACGTCGGTACAAAGCAAGCACTGAATGCGGACCAAAAGGGAAGGCCAAAATCGGAGCGCCCCACACTCCACCCCCTATGGCTGGCTTGGCCATGTACTCGTGCAGCTCGACGACAGGCTCATCACAAGTAATTAACGCCCTTCGAGTCCCATAAAGGGTCACAAGGCGTGTCATGAGGATGCCGGCGATATGTGTCGCTGTTTTTGCTGAAGACTCCAGGTCTTCTTTCCGTGCGAGCGGCAGTTGCGACGGATCGGCGCGGAAACGTTCGACATCCGCAACAAGCTTTTCCAGGTCTTCGGAGGCGAACGACCGGTCACCGGTGGACAATTCGCGAGCTAGTTCTCCAGGTCCGCCGATCTCCAGGACCCGGGCCATCTGCTCGGCAATCATTGCACGCCGCCGCAGACGCGCAGAGCGGCTGCGCGTCATCTGCACAGCCAGAAAGAGACACAGCCACTGATGTGCTTCGTCGTCCATGGCCCCCGGGCCGGCAGCATCGACGCGTGCGATCGATGCCGCGGCCTTCTCCTCTACTTCCGAAAGCCAGGCTTCCCAATAGACCGGAGACGTCTGATCGCCCGGCACATCGAGTCGATAGAAGTCAGTCTCCAACGCAGCCTGGGCCGGAGAAAGTTCGTAGGCGTTCCGCCCGCGCAGAAGATCAACGACTCGTACTCTCCCATCCACTGCCCAGCGCTCAAGGTAGAACCGGGGCACGAGATGATGGCGTCTTGGCTCCTGCCCCGCGGCTGTCATCGCAGCGGCCCGCGCAGCTGCCGTAGCCCAGAGGTCGTAGGTAAGGTTTGACCCCATCTCAGGAGCGTATCCGGAGACAACAGCACTGGAAGAACTGTGCCTGGCTAACCGTCATTCCGACTACGCGCACAGCTTGGGAACCGGGACCCCCATTTCGGCAGGAGGAGTCAAACATAGATGGCAATCGGGACGACCTTGAGTGAAGCGCCTTCCACTCTGGCCGAGAACTTCGGTTCGAAAGCCATGGCCCCCGTCATCTTGGCATCTGCGATGCCGGCGTCAAGCTGCTTTTTCATCTTCCCCATGAGCTTGTCGATGCTCTCAGGAGGAATCGAGCTAAGAAGCTTGTTCCTCTCCAGAGTGGGTCGATCCATATCAATTTCGGCTGTTACTTTGCCGAGGACCGTGAACCGGCCGTCCAAGATTCTGTCTGAGTCTTCCACAGTGAAAAAGGATCGATCGCACATGGTGATGACGGTAACAGCCTCCCCATCCGGGCTCCCCAACCGGCCGAAGAACTCCTTGGTACCCTCACTGCGGAAATCCGTGCGAACGGCGGATGTTATGGCCTCGGCGAGCTCCGTCTGCGTCTGGACTCGCATTCTTGTTTTTTCGAAGTAGCCCTCACGCGCCTCATGGTCGCTCCAGTCTCCATCGAATGCTTCCAGTGCCTGCTTCTTCACTTGGTGACGCACAATTGCAGACACTAGCTCGGGCGTGAGTACATCCAGGAAGACTGCCATCTGGTCGGGAACGAATTCAGTCTCAAATTCGACGAAATCGCCTACCTTGAGGTCTTCGGCTTCGGACAAGCCGGAGATTGAATGCAGCAAGCCGAAGTTACGCAATGATTCGCGAACGACGTGAAGATAGTAGCCTGCGTATACTCCCAAACCGAGGTCCGCTTCCCCGACGTGGAATCCTTGTCTGCACTCCCAGCGGCTGCAGCGAGTTTGCCCGCCACCTCAGCACCAGATCCGAACCAACCTACGCTGCCCTTGATCTGACCGCTGCCCTCGACGCTACGATTTTCCGACCGTTCGTGGGAACCACCTTCTTCCAAGGTGTTCCCCTTAACTAGCGGCTGGCGGTAAAGCTGCTGCAGGATTCCGCTGACGTAATCGGGGTTCTGGTAGATCGTTACAGTTGGAAGGGGCGGAGTGGTCCCATCGGATCCGCTATCAGCCCTGGGACCCGTTTTCGTCTTCTCAGCCATGGTGTCCTTTGGACTAGTGGGAGTTTTGGAATTAAGCCTAACGGAGGTACCCATCTGAGAAGTTTCGCCGGAGACCTGCCGGCAGGCGGCTTGGTCTGCTGGCCTTCACCGCAGCGTCGAGGTCGGCCCTCACGCTCACTGTTCGCCCGCGAGCTCAGGGCAGCGCTGCTTCCAGGCGATGGATGTCGCGCGCATTTTCGGCGGCAATTCGGCCACCGCTCATGCTTCACGCATACATGTTTTAGAACATAGACCTGGTGCAGACGGCATCAACGTGTTACAGGTGGCCCACTGCAGTTCCAGCACAACCAGTAAACAGCTAGTGTGATCACTGCATGATGATTCATCATGGAGTGCACAAGGAATCACGTCTTCAGACGAGACGAGCGAGGCACATATCTGAGAGCCGACCACCAGTGTGAGCCCGCTGATCGGCGCTCGTCTGGTTCAGTTGATGTCCGCGCGAGGCATGCCGGGCCCCGGCAAATCCAGGGGTTCTCGCCAGCTCGGTCTGCATGACGAAAAGAATGAACCCCGACAGCCTGAGCTGTCGGGGTTCCGTTGAGGCCTGTCAGGAGCCACTGATCTTCCCTGCCGCGATGAGCTGCTGGGCGCGATGCTGCTGCTCATCGTCGCCAAAGCGCGCCACCGCCGTCAGCAGATCCATGCCATCCTCAAGTGCGCCATAGATGTCCTCCAGCCGCTCGCGCGAGCCGCCGAGAAGGCTGATACCGCCCAGCGCGTTGATCTGCTCGAGCTGCAGGTAGGCGCGGTACACGAGGTCGACATGCACACCGTCATCGGCGGTGAAGGGGTTCGGGACGTAGTCGGCGTCCGGCGTAAGGCCATCCGTATCGAGGCCCAACTGGGCCAGCTCGTTCTTGTTCATGGATGCTTCTCCTTGGTTCTGGGACTGCCACTCGGCTGTGATGACTCTCGATCTGAGACCGTCAGGATGCCCCCGGCCGGGCTCCGCCTGGCTGGAACGCCAGCGGGCCGACCACGATCATTACATTGCTTTGGACGTCACTTACCTGGCGTACCAGGACGTCATCGACGCCTTTCAGCATACCGATGGGTGGACCAGCAAGCGTGGCATGCAGAAAGTGAATGAGCAGTTGCGCAAGGTCCTGCCGGAAGGGCTTGAAGAGCTTGCCCGGCTGGGGCAGGACGCTGTGGCTCGGATGGGCTCAGGTGCCGGCGTTCTACAAGCGTGGAGGCGCATCGAACGGTCCGGTCGAAGCGATCAACGCCCCCGCCTTTCTTTAGCACTGCGGGTTCATAAAACCCCTCAGAACCAGGTATTGCTCATTCGAGGGCTTTCCATCACCTCCATACATTTAAGGACGGACTCCCGGAGGTGCAGGAAAGCGTAAAGACCATGTGTGCGCGCGCCCTGCTGACATCGAAACTCTGGCTGATTCGTGTGGACGATAGCCAGGACCCGATCCGACCAACCCTGCGATCTCGCGGGTACCGACAGGCCGCGAAACGCTCTACACGCGAGAGCATGTTGGCCTCGGACTCATGCGCCCGCCATTCGCTTTGAACAACCCCGGCCTATGAATCGGAGTGTGGGCGGCGGTCGCCGCTGAGACGGCGCCCCGACTCACTAAGCGGGGCTGGGCCACAGAGCCCCGTCGGCTGGCGATGGGTTATACGTCGGCGGTTATCGGCGCTCAAACAGGACGAGTCCAAACAGATGAAAGAACCACGTCCGACGCACCATCGGCATGCTTGCCACATCACGGACGCGGTCGCTGTCCCTAGTTGTGTGAGGTTTCCGTGAGGTGGTGTGTGGGGATCCTGTCTCTGTCGTAAGTGATTTCCGTGTAGCCGTGAGGCTCGGGCTTGCCCTCGCTGTTCAGGTTCACGAACACGATCTCTTCGATGGTGAGGATGCTTCGTCGGGTGATCATGTTCCGGACTTCCGCCCGCATGGTCAGGGAGGTGCGGCCAAATTTAGTTGCCGTTAGGCCCATTTCTATGAGGTCTCCTTGGACTGCTGAGCTGACGAAGTTGATTTCCGAAATATATTTCGTCACCGCCCGGCCATTGCCCAGCTGGAGAATGGCATAGATTGCTGCTTCCTCATCGATCCATTTGAGGAGGCTTCCACCGAACAGGGTGCCGTTGGCGTTTAGGTCTTCTGGGCGCACCCATTTTCGGGTGCGGAAGGTTATATCGGAGGATTCCATGTGTGGCCTTACTTCTGCAGTGTAGATGGTCGGTTTTCATGTCTTTGAGACGAGTTCCGGCGGTTGTAGCAGCGTCCACCTCTTGGTGAGCTATTCCTTGACACTGGCGAGGCTGTCGGGACGACCGGCCCAAACCTGTTCCGCAAGCGTGAGGACCGGTGGGAGGGCCGGGTTGTCCGAATCCCCGCGCCACGCCATCCTGAGATAGACCGGCAGGGTCTCGTCGAGCACCCGCAAGAACCTTACATGCGGGTCGGTCACGTTTTCCGCGACAGAGGAAACCGTTAGGGAGCATCCTACTTCGGCTCCAACCAGGGCCATTGCGGTCCACGAATCGGGCGCACTTTGCACGATGTTGGGATCGAATCCGGCTCCCAGGCTCAACCGGCGCAGGCGGTCGGTCAGGACAGAGCCTTCATGTGGGGGCAGTGCGACGAATGGCTCCCCAGCTAGTTCTACCAAACGAACTTCGCCTTGCGAGGCCAGGCGGTGTGATGCAGGGACGGCCATCACGAGATGTTCCTCCACGACGATGCGGGACTTGATGCCCGCGGGCACAAAGTCCCAACGGCCGAGACTGATATCAACTTCACCGCGGAGGACCCGGGCGAGGGCTGGGAGTGCGAAGTCCTGGCTGTTGAGGTGAACTTCTATGCCTGGGTGGACCTTTCGGACTTCCCGTGCCAGTACTCCCACGAGAACATGGGTTGATGCGCCGGCGTAGGCGAGCTTGACCATTCCCGCCTCTCCGCGGCCAGCGGCAAGTGCGCCGGCCCTTGCACGCTCCGCTGCAGCCAGGACCTCCCGGGCCGATGCCATCAGGGCCACTCCGGCCGCCGTTAGCTGGACGCTGCGTGTGCTCCGGATGAAGAGGTCGACCCCGAGATCCCGCTCCAGCTGCCGCACGATCCGGCTCACAGGTGGTTGAGCCATATGGAGCCGGGCTGCAGCCCGGCCGAAATGCAACTCCTCCGCCACGGCGAGGAACACCCGTATTTGTTGAATCTCCATTCCGCCATTATTGCAGAAGCATCAATAATCGGACTCCCAATAAGTATTGGACGCGCTGTAATGCCCGGTGGGATAGTGAAAAAGAACCGCCTATGGAAGAGGACCCATGACACTGCAGAGCAACGCCGCTCCCCTGGCTCCAGGGGCTGCTGCTCACGACCGCCAGCCCGATCAAGCACGCCGGGACGCCTTCGGTCGCAACGCCAGCGGTCCTTTGGCGGGAATCGTCATTGCCGACTTCAGTCGGGTCCTCGCCGGACCGTACTGCACCATGCTCCTGGCGGACATGGGTGCCACGGTCATCAAAGTGGAAAGCCCGTCCGGCGATGAAACACGGGCCTGGAAGCCCCCGGTCTTCGATGGCCAATCCACGTACTACCTCTCAATCAACAGGAACAAGAGATCCATCGCACTGGACTTCGGCGATCCGGATGACATCGACACGGCACGGAACATTGCTGCGGGCGCCGACGTGGTCATCGAGAACTTCAAACCTGGCGGGCTGGACCGCTTCGGCCTGGACTACGCGACCATCGCCGAACGCAACCCCGCTGTGGTCTACGCGTCCATCACCGGGTTCGGCGCCGCCGGCGGAGCAGCCCTGCCGGGTTACGACCTGCTCGTCCAGGCCATGTCCGGGCTCATGAGCCTCACCGGGGACCCGGAGTTCCCCGCATACCGGTCCGGTGTTGCGGTCTTTGATGTCATTACAGGACTCCATGCCGCCATTGGTGTCCTGTCGGCGCTGCACGAACGGAGCCAGAGCGGCCGCGGACAACGCATCGAGGTGAACCTTATGTCCTCGGCCCTGTCGGGCATGGTTAACCAGACCGGCGGATACCTGCTCAGCGGAAACGTACCCACTCGGATGGGTAACGAGCACCCCAGCATCTACCCCTACGAACCGCTCCCCACCGCGGACGGGGAAATCGTCCTTGCCATCGGCAACGACCGGCAGTTCCGGACGCTCTGCAACGTCATTGGTGCCCCCAAACTGGCAGACGATCCCCGGTTCTCCACACCCCCGGACCGCAGCCTCAACCGATCGGCGCTGCGCCCCATCCTGCAGGAACTGCTGGCCGTCAGGACCGCATCGGAGTGGTTCGACATCTTCACCGAGGCACGGCTGCCGTGCGCTCCGATCAACGACGTCCGCAGCGGGATTGATTTTGCCCAGCGCCTGGGGCTGGAACCGGTCGTGGAAGTTGGCACCGGTGAGGATTCCATCCCCGGCGTCCGTAACCCGATCACCTTCTCAGCGACACCCGCCAGCTATGACCTGGTGCCGCCCGGCATCGACGCAGACCGAGGGGACATTCTTCAGTGGCTGCAGTCGACGCCGCACCGTTAGCCCTCTCCCCAATCAGCCATCCCAGAAGCAACCAGCACCCGTCCGCGGAACCATAAAGGACCTCTCATGACAACCACTGCAACTGCCCGCAGCACCGTGAACTCCGATTACTTCAACCTCGACGACGAGTTGGGCCCAGAAGAGCTGGCAATCCGCGACAAAGTCCGCCGGTTCGCCGAAGAGAGGGTCCTTCCCATCATCAACGACTACTGGGAACGGGCGGAGTTCCCCGAGGAACTGCTCCCTCCGCTGGCTGAACTCGGCATCATCGGGACGTTCATCAAGGGTTACGGCTGCCCGGGAATGAGCCGCAAGGCCGCGGGCATGGTGGCCCGGGAAATGGCACGGGCCGACGGGAGCATCAACACTTTCCTCGGCGTACACTCCAACCTGTGCATGGGGGCACTGAACATGCTCGGCAACGACGAACAGCGGCTGCGCTGGCTCCCGGACATGGCCAAGCTCAAGAAGACCGGCGCCTTCGCCTTGACTGAACCGGACCACGGCTCCGACTCGGTGGCCCTGGAAACCAGCGCAACCCGCGACGGCGACACTTGGGTGATCAACGGCCACAAGCGCTGGATCGGCAACGGCCACGCGGCCGACGTCATCGTGCTGTTTGCCCGCAACACGGAGGACGGCAAGGTCAACGCCTTTGTCGTCGAGAAGGACGCAGACGGCAACCACCCGGAGGGCTACAACCCCACCGTCATCACCGGCAAGATCGGCAAGCGCGCCATCCTGCAGGCCGACATCGTCATCGAGAACATGCAGATCCGGGAAACCAACCGGCTGGAGAACTGCAGGTCCTTCGCCGACGTCTCCCGCGTCCTCCAGGCAACCCGTGGCGGCGCCGCCTGGGAGGCCGTGGGCCACGCCATGGCCTGCTTTGAGATCGCCGTCGACTACGCCGCCAAGCGTGAGCAGTTCGGCAACCCGATCGCCGGCTACCAGCTGGTCCAGCACCGCCTGGCGAATATGCTCAGCGAGCTGACGGCGATGCAGCTGATGTGCAACCGTATGGCGGAACTGGCCGATCAGGGCATGCTGACCAACGCCATGGCCTCCATGGTCAAGATGTCCACCTCCCAGAAAGGCAAATGGATCTGCAACGAGGCACGTGAGCTCCTTGCCGGCAACGGCCTGCTGCTCGAAAACCATGTGGCCCGCCACCTGACAGACATGGAGGTGGTGTCAACCTACGAGGGCACGGACTCAATCCAGGCACTGCTGGTAGGCCGCGACATCACCGGCATCTCAGCCTTCCGCTAACCGGACACATGCCCTGCCTCGCCCCGTCCCCTCCCATACCAAGATTCACTAAGGAGTTTTTCCATGTCTGAAGCATTCCTCATCGGCGGGGCACGCACGCCCGTCGGTCGCTACGGCGGCGCCCTGAGCTCCGTACGCCCGGACGATCTGGCTGCCATCGCGGTTCGGGCCGCCGTCGAACGCGCCGGCCTGGACCCGGCCCTCGTGGACGAGGTGATTCTCGGCAACGCGAACGGCGCCGGCGAGGAAAACCGCAACGTCGCCCGCATGGCCTGGTTGCTCGCCGGCTTCCCGGACACCGTCCCCGGCATCACCGTCAACCGTCTGTGCGCTTCCGGCCTGAGCGCCATCATCATGGCCTCCCACATGGTCAAGGCCGGCGCCGCGGACATTGTGGTGGCAGGCGGCGTCGAGTCCATGTCCCGCGCCCCGTGGGTCATGGAAAAGCCGGACAAACCCTTCGCCAAACCCGGCGCCGTCGTTGACACCTCCATCGGCTGGCGCTTTCCCAACCCCGCCTTCCTCTCCGGGGAACTCTCCCGTGATGGCAAAGCCACCTACTCCATGCCCGAAACCGCCGAGGAAGTGGCACGCGCCTACAACATCTCCCGTGAGGACTGCGACGCCTTCGCCGTCCGCTCCCACGAGCGCGCCCTCGCCGCGATCGAGTCCGGGCGCTTCGCCGACGAAATCGTCCCCGTGACGGTCAAGGGCCGCAAGGGCGCCGAAACCATCGTGGATACCGATGAAGGACCCCGGCCCGGAACGTCCACGGACGTCCTCGCCGGCCTGCGCCCGGTGGTCAAGGGCGGCAGCGTGGTCACCGCCGGAAACGCCTCGACACTCAACGACGGCGCTTCAGCAATCATCGTCGCGTCCGAGGCCGCCGTGCAGAAGTATGGCCTCACTCCCCGCGCCCGCATTCTCGACGGCGCGTCCGCCGGTGTGGCGCAGGAGATCATGGGCATCGGCCCGGTCCCGGCCACCCGCAAAGTCCTGGACCGCACCGGGCTCACGGTAGCGGATCTGGCCGCCGTCGAACTTAACGAAGCCTTCGCATCCCAGGCCCTGGCCTGCATGCGCGAACTGAAACTCGAACCGGAGACAGTTAACAACGACGGCGGCGCCATCGCCCTCGGCCACCCGCTCGGCTCCTCGGGCTCCCGCCTGGTCATCACCCTCCTCGGGCGCCTCGAACGCGGAGCCACCCAGGGCCGCAAGCTCGGCCTCGCCACCATGTGCGTCGGCGTCGGGCAAGGCACCGCACTCCTGCTGGAAGGCATCTGATGACAGAAGTAATGAACGACGCCGGCACGCGGCTTGATACCTCGGGTTTCGTCACGCTGCTGGTTGAGGAGCGCGAAGACCGTCTAGCGGTCCGGCTGCACCGCCCCGGAGTGAAGAACGCCATCGACCAGGCAATGGTGGACGAGCTGCACGCCGTGTGCATCCACCTCGAGCACACACCGAAAATCCTGATCCTCTCCGGCACGCCCGCCAACCCGGCAACCGGCGCACAAGCGGTCTTCGCCTCCGGGGCGGACATCGCGCAGCTGCGCGAACGGCGCCGCGGCGACGCCCTGGCGGGGATCAACTCCGCGGCGTTCGACCGGATCGCGAAACTGCCCATGCCCGTCATCGCGGCGCTGGACGGCTTTGCGCTCGGCGGCGGCGCGGAACTGGCCTACGCGGCCGACTTCCGCATCGGCACCCCTGCACTGAGGATGGGCAATCCCGAGACAAACTTGGGCATCCTGGCCGCGGCCGGTGCCACCTGGCGGCTGAAGGAGCTCGTCGGCGAACCCGTGGCCAAGCAGATCCTGCTGGCCGGCAAAGTCCTCAAAGGTGAAGAATGCCTCGCCGTCGGGCTGGTCACCGAACTAGTGGACCCGGAAACGCTGCTGGATGCGGCGCACGCGCTGGCAGACGCCATCGCGGCGCAGGACCCGCTGGCAGTACGCATCACCAAAGCCGTTTTCCACACCCCGCGGGAAGCCCATCCCGTTATCGACACCCTGGCCCAGGGCATACTCTTCGAATCCCAGGCCAAGTTCGACCGCATGCAGGCGTTCCTCGACAGGAAGAAGAAGTAATGAATGACGCAGTTGTGCCGGCCGGACTCCCGGCGCGGGTAGGGGTCCTCGGCGGCGGCCGAATGGGCGCCGGAATCGCCCACGCATTCCTCGTCAAGGGGGCCGATGTGGTGGTGGTCGAGCGCGACGAAGCCTCCGCGCAGGCCGGTCGGGAGCGGGTTGAGGCCTCCGCCGCGAAGTCCATCGAGCGGGACCCCCAGGGCGGCAGCCTCGACGGGATGGTCTCCCGCCTCTCCGTTTCAGTGGACTACGCAGCCTTCGGGGACCGCGAGCTGGTGGTGGAGGCCGTCCCTGAAGACTGGGCGTTGAAGGTCGCGGCCCTCCGCAGGGTTGAGGACCACATCGCGCCCGGCACGGTCCTGGCCTCCAACACCTCCTCTTTGTCCGTGTCCGGGCTGGCCGAGGAGCTGGCACGCCCGCAGGACTTCATCGGGTTGCATTTCTTCAACCCGGTTCCCGCTTCGACGCTGGTTGAGGTGGTGATCGGCAAGCAGACCCGTCCCGAACTCGTCGAGCAGGCCCGGACCTGGGTCCAGGGACTGGGCAAGACCGCCGTGGTGGTCAACGACGCCCCGGGCTTCGCCTCCTCACGGCTGGGGGTGGCGATCGCTTTGGAAGCGATGCGCATGGTCGAGGAAGGCGTGGCCTCCGCTGAGGACATCGACAACGCCATGGTCCTCGGCTACAAACACCCCACCGGCCCGCTGCGCACCACGGACATCGTGGGCCTGGATGTTCGCCTGGGCATCGCCACGTATCTTCAGGAGACACTCGGTGAGCGGTTCGCCCCGCCGCAGATCCTCAGGGACAAAGTGGCCCGCGGCGAGCTGGGACGAAAAACCGGCAAGGGCTTCTTCGACTGGAGCTGACCCAAGCCAAAACAGGTGAAGCTGGCCGGGACCGTGAGGTCCTGGCCAGCTTCGCCTGTTTCGACTTAGTCCGCTTCTGCTTCCGGGGTGAGTCCGCGCTCTGCCATGACTTCCTTGAGGAGGGTCAGGGCATTGAATTGCTGGCAGAGAACGGGTTCGGCAGCCTGACGGCTGAGGGTGTCGCAGAACGGGCGGGCGTGGCCAAGACGACGATTTGGCGCAGATACCGCTCCAGGAACGATCTTGCCCTCGCTGTCCTGCTGGACATGGTGGGGGACGTCAGTACGCAGCCCTACAACGGAAATTCGGCTGCCGAGTTGGTGCGCCTGGTGGACCGGACGGTGGAACTCACCTGCCACTCGAAGTTGGGCAAGGTCATGCAGGGCCTGGTTTCTGAGGTCGCGGCGGATCCTGAACTGGCCCGCGTTTACAGGGAACGCGTGGTCACCCACTGACTGGCGGACGTCACAGAGCTCGTGGAGCGAGGCATTTCCAGGGGCGAACTGAAGGCGGGCCCGGACTCGGAAGTGGCTACCGATCTCCTGCTTGGCCCTATTTACTACCGGTTCTTCCTCAGCGGATCCCCCATGGACAAGGGATTTGGCAAGCGGCTTGTCGATACGCTGCTTCCCGCCTTCGCGCCATAGCGGACGCAGTAACTCCAGGGGGCTACCAAGAACCGGGGCAGTCACGGGATACGGCAATGCTCCGCGTCCGGGCGGAAACAACCAGGACGCGGAGCACTGCTAAACCGGTGGTTACTGGGCGATGTATCCGCCGTCAACTACCACTTCGGAGCCGGTCATGAAAGAGGACTCGTCGGAGGCCAGGAACAGCACCACGGCCGACACTTCCTCGGGCCGGCCAGGCCGCCCCAGAATGGTGGTCCCGAGCAGTGCCTTCGTTCCCTCCTCAGAGGCCAGGATGTCGTTCGTCATGGCCGTGGCGATGACGCCCGGGTGGACGGAATTAACCCGGATGCCGAATTCCTTCAGGTCCACTGCGGCGGCTTTCGTCAGGTTTCGCACGGCACCCTTGGAGGCCTCATATGCCGCAGCATTGGGCGCGGCAATGATCCCGTACATCGACGAAATGTTGACGATGGTCGGCGCCGCCGACTTTTGCATTGCCGGGATCACCGCCTTGCAGCCTAGGAAGGTGCCTTTGACGTTGACCGCAAAGATGCGGTCCCACAATTCGTCATCGGTGTCCTGCAGGGACTTGAAGGCAAGGATGCCTGCGTTGTTCACCAGCACATCAATGCGCCCGTGGCGCTCCACGGCATGGTCCACCACGGCAGCCCAGTCCGCGGCACTGGATACATCGTGCTGCACAAAGGAGGCAGTCCCGCCGGCGGCCTCAATCATTTGGACAGTCTCTTTGCCCCCGCTGCCGTCGACGTCCGTGACTACAACGGATGCTCCCTGCTGCGCCAGCAGCAGGGAATGCGCCCGTCCCATGCCGGCTGCGCCGCCGGTTACCACTGCAATTTTGCCCTCTACGCGATTGGCCATCATTGTCCTTTCGGGTTACGTACTAGCTTCTTGTTGGAAAACTCATTGAAACCGTAGTTGGCCAGCTCGCGGCCGATGCCGGACGCTTTGGTGCCGCCGAACGGCAGGTCCGGCGAACTCTTGCTGGTGCTGTTGACCCAGACCATGCCCGTCTCAAGCTCCGCGGACACCCGGTCTGCCTTCTGCTGGTCGGTGGTGAAGACGCTGGAGGAAAGACCGAAGGGGGAATCGTTGGCCAGGTCGATGGCCTCGTCCAGGGAATTGACGCGGTAGACAACCGCAACCGGGCCGAACAGTTCCTCGCTGAAGGCGCGCATTTCACAGGTCACCCCAGCCAGTACTGTCGCGGGGTAGTAGGCGCCGGGACTGTCCGGCCGGGTGCCGCCCAGCAAGACCGTGGCCCCGTGGGAGATCGCGTCCTGGACCAGTTCGTCCAGCTCTTCCACGCCTGCGGTTGAAGCCATAGGGCCGAGCTTCGTCTCGGGACTGGTCGGGTCGCCCAGCTCCCAGCCGGCCATGCCGGCCACGAACTTTTCCACAAATGCGTCGTACACGCCGTCTTCCACGAGGAAACGCTTCGAGGCAGTGCATGCCTGCCCCGCGTTGGCGAGGCGGCCTACGGCGGCGGCGGCGGCCGCCGCGTCGATGTCAGCGTCCTCCAGCACAATGAACGGGTCCGAACCGCCGAGTTCCAGAACACTCTTTTTCATGTGCCGGCCGGCGACGGCGCCGACGGCTGCGCCGGCGGTTTCGGAGCCTGTCAGTGAGACACCCTGGACGCGCGGGTCCGCAATGGCGGCCGCGACCTGGGCCGATGAAATGAAGGCGTTGGAGTAGACGCCTGCTGGCAGGCCGGCCTCATCCAAAATCCGCTGGATGGCGAGGGCGGACTGCGGGCAGTTCCGGGCGTGCTTGAGGATGATGGTGTTGCCGAGGGCGATGTTCGGAGCAGCAAACCGCGCCACCTGGTAATACGGGTAGTTCCACGGCATGACCCCGACGAGCGGACCGATGGGCTCGGTGCGGACCACCGCAGTGCCTGACCCCTGGAATTTCAGGGGCTCGTCGGCCATGAATTCCTCCGCGTTCTCGGCGTAGTACTGGTAGATCGAGGCCACCAGCGCCACTTCACCCTTCGCCTGCGCGATCGGCTTGCCCATTTCCAGCGTCAGGAGCCTGGCGAGCTCATCGGCCTGTTCCCGGTGGAGCTCCGCGGCACGCAGGAGAACGGCGCGGCGCTGCTCAAGTTCCGTAGTGCGCCAGGAACGATAGGCAGCCGCGCTGCGTGCAATGAGATCGTCCAGTTCGGCGTCGGAAATCTCCGCGTACTGTGCGGACTCTTCGCCGGTTGCCGGGTCGATGGTCTTGTACACACCCATGGGTGGTTCTCCTCTGTGGTGAAGGCTGTGCTGAAGGCACTGTTATGAAGAATGTCGGCCGGGTGCCCGCATTTCGGCGGGCACCCGGCCCCGTTCGGCGGTGTCAGGCAGCGACTGCGGCCTCTGATTTCAGTTCAAAGCCGCGGTATCCGTTCTCCGTGACGTCCGCGAGGACACCCCGGTAGTTGCCGAGGCCACCCAGGTAGAACAGAACGCTCGGCTTCTTACCCGGGATGTTCGCACCGAAGATCCATGATTCCACCTTGGTGAACACCGTCATGTTGGCAATCGTCGTGCAGAGTTCAGTCCACTCGAATTCGGCTTCGGGGGTGGGCTCGATCGCACGGACGCCGTTCTGCTGCGCGTACTGGATCGTGTCGCTGATCCATTCGACCTGGGTCTCGATGCTTGGCGGCAGGTTCGTGAAGGGGCCGTTGGGCCCGAGCACCATGAACCAGTTGGGGAAGTTCGCCGTGGCGATTCCGAGGTAGCTGGTGGGCTGCCCGTCCCAGTGGTCGTTGATGTTCAGTCCGTCGCGGCCCACTATGTCCATGCGCCGGTAGTTGCCGTCCACGGCGTCAAAGCCGGTGGCGAAAACGAGCACGTCCAGTTCGTGCAGGACGCCGTCCTCAGTCACCACCCCCTTGGCAGTGATTTCACGGATGGGGTTTTCCTTGATGGCCACCGCTTCCACGTTCGGCCGGTTGAAGACCTGGAAGTAGCCGTCGTCGCACAGCGGGCGGCGGGCGAACAGGCCGGTCGGCGTCAGCTTGCGGGCTGTCTCCGGATCCGCGATGGTCTCGGCGATCTTGTTACGGATGAAGGACGCTGCAGTCTCGTTGGCGTCCTCGTCCGTGGCGAGGTCCGCGAAGGTTTCGAACATGAAGCGGAAACCGCCGCCGTATTCCCAGGCCTTCTCGTAGACGCGCTGGCGTTCTTCCGCCGAGACGCTCATCGCCGGCACGGTGCTTTCTTCGAAGCCGAAGGCCACGCCGGATGACTTTACCTGTGCCCAGATGTTGTCGTAGTCGGCCTTGATCTCGTTGATCTGCTCCGCGGTCGCGGCGCGTTTGCCCACCGGGACGGAGTACTGCGGGGTCCGGACGAAAACGGTCAGGTGTTCCACCTCCGGCGCCAGGGCCGTGATGACCTGCTGGCCGGTGGAGCCGGTGCCGATGACGCCGACGCGGCGGCCTGCGAGGTCCTTGCCTTCCGGCCAGGCTGCCGTGTGGATGGTCTCGCCCTCGAAGGTGTCCAGGCCGGGCAGCTTCGGGAGGTTGATGGCCGAGAGCAGTCCGACGGCGTTGACGACGTACGTAGCGCGGTACACCTCACCGGCGTCCGTGGTGACTTCCCACAGCGCTTCGTCTTCCAGGTAAACGGCCGACTTTACTTCGGTGCCGAAACGGAAGTGGCGGCGCAGGTCAAAGCGGTCCACCACACCTTCGAGGTATTCGAGGATCTCGGGCTGGGTGACGTACGTGTGCTTCCAGGTGCCGTCCTGCAGAAGGTCGCGGTCGAAGGAGAAACGGTAGACGTGGCTTTCCGTGTCCGAGAGGGCTCCCGGGTAGCGGTTCCAGTACCAGGTGCCGCCAGGGCCGCCAGCCTTGTCGAAGCCCACCACGGTGAGGCCCTGTTCGTTGTGAAGCTTGTGGACAGCGTATATGCCGCCGAAGCCGGCGCCAATTACAACGGCGTCAACGGTCTGAAAAGTGTTCTGTGCAGTCATGGCGAACTCCTTTGTCGTTCTGATGCAGGGAAAGAAGGTTTTGTGGTGAAGCTAAATGGGAAGGCGCTGCGCGGTGGAGCCGGGGTTACTTCCGGTACCAGGTGGCGAGCTTCTCGAATTCCTCGGCCACGAGGACGGAGCGTCCGGCCAGGAACGGGTAGACGTGCTGCTGGCCCTCGCCGATGGACAGGGTGACATCCACGCCTGCCGCCGTGGCACGCTCCTCAAGGCGGGTGGCGTTGTCCAGGAGGGATTCCACGCTGCCGGCCGTGACGTAGAGGCGCGGGAATCCGGCGAAGTCGCCGTACAGCGGGTTGGCCAGCGGGTTCTTCGGATCGATCGTGCCGCCGAGGACACCGGCGATCATGCCTTCGAGCAGTTCGGGGGTGATCAGCGCGTCCGTATCGTTGTTCGTGACGAGGGTTTCGCCCTTGTTCTCCATGTCCAGCCACGGTGAAAAGGCGATGACCTGGCCGGGGAGGCCCTTGCCCTGTTCCTTGAGGGAAAGGGCGATGGCGATGGCCAGGTTGCCGCCGGCGGAGTCACCGATGGTGGTGATGTCCTGCGCGCTGATGCCGGATGCGACGAGCGCGTCGAAAGCTGCCACACCGTCTTCAATCTGGGCCGGGTGCTGGAACTCGGGGGCACGGCGGTAATCCAGGACGAAGCTGACAGCGCCGAGCGCCTTGGCAACGTGGCCGGCCAGCTTACGGTGGCTGGAGGCCGAACCGACGGCGAATCCGCCGCCGTGAGTGTACAGGAGGACCTTGGTCTGGTCCGCACCCTCGGGCAGGCACCAGATGCCCGGGACTCCGCCAACGGTGTCCTCGCGGTAAGTGACACCCTCGGGCTCAACGGTGGGCTGGTGCCACTCGTCGAAAATGGAACGGAACAGGCGCATGGTCAGGTCCGGCGTGGTGGCCATGATGTTCGCCCAGTCTGCGTACAGATCGCGCAGCACGTCCTGGCCCTCGACGGCGGAGGAGGTAGCGAAGGACTGTTCGGCAACGTTGGTGCTCATGAGAGTCTCCTTTGACTTGGTTCTCGTTCTTCCGTATTCGGCGGACCGTATGTGACGGGCGCCACGGTGATTACTTCAAAGGTAGGTCTGTGTTCCACCCCACATGTGTTCCAATGTGAAACACTGCCCGCAAGCTTCCGATTATTGCCTCAGACACATCAATCATCACCGGACTTGGTATTGGATGATTACCAAAAAGTTAGCCATGATGAAGGGATATCCTGATACCCCAATCACAATGAGGTGCTCTTCCATGCATGCGTTCGCTGTCCTCCCCGATGACCCCACCATTCATGACCTGGAGCTTCCCACGCCAAGCCCTGAAGGCCGGCAGGTCATCCTGAAAGTCGTGCGGGCCGGCGTATGCCACACCGATACGCACCTGAGGGAAGGCGGTTACGACCTCGGCAGTCGCGGGCACTTGAGCATGAAGGACCGGGGCATTCAGTACCCGATGGTCCTCGGTCACGAGGTAGTCGGCGTCGTCGAGAAAGTCGGCGGGGACGTGACCTCCGTCCGGGAAGGCGATGTGCGCCTGATCTACCCCTGGATCGGCTGCGGCGAATGCCGGCAGTGCCGCGAAGGGCACGACAACCGTTGTGCCGCCGGGCGGAACCTCGGTGTGGCCCGCCACGGCGGCTACGCCGACTACATCCTTGTTCCCGATGAAAAGTACCTAGTGGACATCGATGGAATCGATCCGAGCTGGGCTGCCACGCTGGCATGCTCAGGTCTCACAGCCCACAGCGCCGTGGACAAGGTACTCCCCCTCGAACCGGACGAGCCGGTGGTCATCTTCGGCGCCGGAGGCCTTGGCCTAACGGCCATCGCGATCCTCCGCGCCCGGGGCCACCGCAACATTTGCGCGGTGGATGTCGCCGAACGCAACCTCACACTGGCCCGCGACATGGGCGCCACCAGCACCGTCCTCTCAGGAAAAAACAGCGGGGCTGGGGACATCCAGCAGGCAATCGGCGGCCCCGCCAGCGCCGTCGTCGATTTCGTCAACAACGGAGTAACCGCCACCGCCGCATTCGATGTCCTCGCCAAGGCAGGCACCATGATCCAGGTGGGACTCTTCGGCGGTGAAGTCACCCTCCCCACCGCAATGCTGGCCCTGCGCATGATCCGGATTGAAGGCAGCTTCGTTGGGACGCTCTCGCAGCTCCAGGATCTGGTCCGGATCGCACAGACCGGCGAACTGCCCACCATCCCCGTCGTGGAACGCACACTGTCCGCGGCCGAAGTGTCCCGCGCCCTGGACGACCTGACCACCGGCGGCGTGGCTGGACGCATCGTCCTGACTGCTTGAGAATGGGAAAGTGATATACAAATCACACCGCGAAGACGCTGTCCGCAGCGCCCGCGAACGGCTGATCACTGAGGGCCTCGTCCGCGCCTCCGTTCCCGCGTCCCTGGTGGCCGAGGAAATCGAGCAGAGCTGGCGGCGCTCGGTCTCGCACCACGTCAATCCCGCCGCCGGGCCCCACATCCTCGGCGAGATCGATCCGGACAGCGCCATCCTGCGTGCCGCCGGCAGGATCCTGGACCAGTGGGAAAACAACCTCACGGACACCCGGATGGCCCTTTTCCTCGCCGACGAGGACGGCCGGATCGTATCCCGCCGCATTGTGGACGCCCAGGATGAGCGAACCCTCGACGGTGCCAATGCGGCAGAAGGTTTTGTCTTCTCCGAACAAGCCCTGGGCACCAACGGCCTGGGCACACCCATCGAGGGACGCGGCGCGGTTTTCGTCCGCGGCAGCGAACATTTCAACGAGGCCCTGTCCCGGCTGGCTTGTGCCGGGGCTCCCATCAAACACCCCATCACCGGCCGGATCGTGGGCTCACTCGCCGTTGCCTCCCACGTTGACGCCTCCAGTCCCCTGATGGTGTCCATGGCCCGGCAGGCCGGTTACCAGATTGCCGAAGCGCTTGAGCTGATGGCCGATTCCCGGAACCTCGAGCTGGCCCGGACCTACCGCCAGTTCCGATCCTCCAAGCACCCGGTCCTGGTCATGAACTCCGAAACAGTTATGACGGACCTGCCCGCCCTGGCCCACTTTGACGCGGAATCCCATGCCTATCTGTGGGAGATGCTGCGCCTGCACCACTGGGACCAGGACAAACTGCAGCTGGAACTCCCCGTGCTGGGCACCGAGGCCATGGTTCGGCGCCTCGGCCGCGCCGGCCAGGATGCGATCTTCGCGCTGGAGTTCATGGAGCCGGCAAGTACCATCACCGAGGCCGGGGTCGCGGTGGTCCACAACCAGGGCCATACCGCGACGCGGACGCCCACGCCCGCACTCCGCGACGTGCTCGATGGGCTGTCCTCCCGCCAGGCCCGGCCCACCCCCTACAGCGTGGTCCAACAGCAGCTCACCGCCGCTGCTGCCGTCGGAGGGCTGATTCGTGTGGTTGGCGGACCCGGAGCCGGGAAGCGACACCAGGCATCGAAGTGGCTGCGGAAGCACACCGGCCAGGAGCCCAGGTCTTTCAGCGCCGGCGACCTCGTTTCCGACGAAACGTCCTGGGCAGGCATGGAGTCCGCGTTAAGCGAAGGCTGCGGGATCGTGGTCGTCGGAGGAGGCAGCCCCGCCGGTGAGCTGCCCGGCCGACTGGCGGCATTCGCGCAGGTTGCCCGTCCCGGTGTCCACCCGGGCGCGCGCGTCATCCTAACTGAACGCACCAGCGGTCCAGCCACCCCCGGCTACGAAGCCGAAGGCCTGCCGGCGCCGGTGCGCGTTCCCTCCCTCGCGGAACTGCGCGGCGAGCTCCCCGACGTCGTGAGGGAAGTCTCGGCCGAGCTCTTCCCGGGGGCACCGGCTCCACGCTTCTCCCCCGCCGCCCTCCAATGCCTGCTGGCCTGGCGCTGGCCCGGCAACGCGGCCGAGCTGACCCGGCTTCTCGCCGGCCTGCATCGGTCGGCCGCCGGCGGCCTGATCCAGACCAAGGACCTGCCAGCGACCATGCGTCAGCCTTCTTTGTCCTCGCTGAGCCGTTATGAGCAGTCCGAGCGCGATACCATCGTTGCCGCCCTGGCCGAAGCGGACGGAAACAAGTCCCGCGCCGCGGAAATCCTTGGCATTGGCCGCACCACGATGTACCGCAAGATGCGTGCCCTGAAAATTTCTGACGACGAACGCATGATCGCTCCCGGGGCGTAACCCGTGAACCGGTCCACCTCCTCCACAATGAACAAGACCCCCGACGCTGCGTCGGGGGTCTTGTTCATTGTGGAGTCCTGCGGACTAACTCATGACGGCGTCAGATCGCTTGGACTCGGCAGGTTCAGCCGGGGGCAGGCCAGGGCATCAACCCGCGGACCGCCAAGCAGTTCCGTGGGAGTCTTCGCCGTCTCGGGCATTCCCAGCACCGACCAGCACCGCAACAGCATCGATCGCGGCGGCCACCGCACCGAAGATGGCCACCGGCAGCCAGCCTGACGGGCCGGGGAGAAGGAGCATTGCCGCGACCATCGGAGCGAATCCGGCCAGGAGGTCGCCCAGCTGGTTGCTGACGGCCATGCCCGTGAACCGGACGGGTGCCGGGAACTGCTCGGCGAAGAAGGACGTCCACACGCCGTTGTAGCAGCTGAAGAAGAGTGTCATCTTGACGAAGGCGAACAGCGCGATCATCAGGATGTCCGTCGTCGAAATCGCCCAGAGGTACCCGAATAGCGTGAGCGTTCAGCCGGCGGAGGAAATCAGCATGGTCGGCTTGCGGCCGATGACGTCAGAGAGGTAACTGTCCGCGGGGATGCCAACGATCGAGAGCGCAATGGCCCCGGAGATGACGCCGAGCATCGCGCTGCGGTCAACGCCAACCGAGGTGGCCTAGGACAGGCCTGAACACGGCGAACAGCGTCTGCATGGCTGCCATCAGCGAGGATCCGGCCACACAGATGACGGAGCGCCAGGGGTGCTCGAACACATCGCTCAGCGGCAGCCTCCGAACGGCGCTTTCTTCCTTCGCTTCGGCAAACACCGGGGTCTCGTCCAGGTGGCTGCGAACGTAGTAGGTGATGACCACGACGACGGCGCTAAGCCAGAAGGGAACCCGCCAGCCCCAGCCGTAGAGGTGCTGGCGCTCGGCCGGGCAGGAGCGCCACAGGGAGGAAGACGATAATCGCCAGCGAGCAGCCGACGGCGTAGCCGACCATAACGAAGCTGGTGAAGAACCCGCGCTTGCCCACGGGGAATGCTCTACGGTCAGGGTCGAGGATCCCGCGGATTCGGCGCCCGCGGAGAAGCCCTGGACCACGCGCAGCACCACCAGCAGCGCCGGAGCCAACAGGCCCATCTGGTCAAACGTCGGTAGACCCGATGGCGAAGGAGGCAACCCCCATCATGACCACCGTGGCAAGCATGACCCGCTTGCGGCCAAGGCGGTCGCCGAAGTGACCCATCACCATCGCGCCGACGGGCCGGGCCACGTAGCCCACCGCGAAGGTGGCGAACGATCCGACCAAGGCAACGGCGGGGTCGCTGGACGGAAAGAACAGCACCTTGAAAACGAGCGCCGCTACGGCACCGTAGACGAAAAAGTCGTAGTACTCGAGTGCGCTGCCGAGGAGTGCAGCCGTCGCCGCTCGACGAGGGGTCATCGCAGGAGGCGACGAGGTGCTTCTAGTCTTGGGGTTCTCCTTCTTGGGGTTCTCCTTTAAAACAGACTGGGAGGTCAGCAGGGCAAGGTGCCAAGCATGCGTTGCCGCGGACGCCACCAATGTGATGGCCGACACGGCATCCGCCTCCACAGTAGAGGCGTGATTCAGCCCACAGTGTTCCAATGTGAAACGGTGGCATCAGCGCCTGTGCCAAAGCCCACCGACTTCCGCTGCTGAACCTCGCCCTCGCTGGTCCAGGGAATTCGTGAAAAACTCTAAGTGTGAAAATGGGGCCTGATCGTATGGCCCAGCATCTTCAAGGATGGCTGAAGGCGCTGGCCGATGTAGGTGCGGCGGTCAACCACGGCGTTTCGCTGAACGAGCTGTTGGACCTGATCGCCAAGACCGCCTGCAAATTGATGTCCTACGACTTCTGCGCGATCACTATCCCGGACAAGGCGTCGGAAGTCCTGCTGATCGAAGGCTCCTACGGCCTCTCAGCCGATTACATCCGAGAAATAAACTCAGCGCACCCGCTCCGACTTCATGGCGTTCACACACCCACGCCGTCCGGCCAAGCGTTCGCGATGGGCGTTCCAGTGCAGATCGAAGACTTCGGAAGTAATCCGGCGATGCTCGCTTGGAGAGCTGCGGCAAGAGACCAAGGTTACAGCTCCATGATCTCAGTGCCTTTGAATTCCGCCGATGAAACACTCGGGACCCTCAACTGCTACACCCGATCACCCCATCACTTCACTAAGGAAGAAGAATCGCGTCTCCTGATGTTGGCAGACCAGGCGGCCGTAGCCATCTCCACCAGTCGGCTGCGCTCGGAACAGGCGGACAGGATCACGGCCCTCAAGGAGCTGAATGAGTCGCTCGAGGAGCAGTACGAACAGCAAAGGCAAGCCGAATCGATCCACGAGCGGTTGATGGCCCTGACGCTCGAAGGGGGCGGAGTTAGGGCCCTTGGCGGAGCCCTGGCAGAGATCCTGGATCGTCCCGTCGCCGTGTGCGATACCAACGGGACCATCCTCTGCAACACCGAACGTCATGGCGTTGCGCTCCCGGCTACCCTCCTCGCGAACGCGGCCGGACTCCCACTCCTTGATGCCAAGCCGGCAGATAATGCCGGATTGCTGACCGATGTGCATCTTCCGGATCCAAGAGGGACGCGGACTGTTGTTCAGGTTCCGGTGCTGATCAAGGAGAAGGCCGTCGCGTGGATCTGGACGAGCGGTAGGGTCGCCGAGCTCCGACCGCTGGATCGCCAGGCGATGGAACGGGCCGCGGCGCCCCTGGCCTTGGAACTCCTTCGAACCCGGACAGCGACCGAGGCAGAGTGGCGGGAAACTGGCGAGATTCTCGCCGAACTCCTGTCAGGTAAAGGGCACGGGTCTACAGCGCTCTTGACCCAAGCCGCACGCCTCGGCCACGATCTGTCACTTCCCCACGCAGTCATCGCAGTCCGATTTGAACGCTACAACGAGGGCGCCCTACCCTACTGGCTTGCCGCCACGTTCGCGCGGATGGCCCAACAAGTCTCACCAAAGCCGCTGCTCGGATCTCACGAGGGGTACGTTGTTGCTCTCTGGCCGCTGGGGCCGGCGACGCCAATCGACGAAGTGCGAGGCATGGGCGACGAAGTCAGCCGGATTCCATCAGAAAGCGCCCAAAACACCGATCGAGCGCACGCTGTCATCACGGGACCGGTCACAAGCATCGCTGACTATCCGGCAGCATTTGCAACGGCCCGCGGAGCCATTGAGCTGGCGGCCCTTCGTGAGGGTCCCCCCGCGACCCTGGTGTTGCGCGATCTAGGTTTGACTGGGCTTCTGCTTCAGCTCCCGGACGTATCCGCCCTGGACCACTATGTGAGCGACGTGCTTGGCCCGTTACGTGCCAACGACGCGGCCCAAGATCCGTCGCTCGTACCAACTTTGTCAGCCCTCATTCACAATAATCTCAGTGCGAGTAAGACGGCCGAACAGCTTCATATCCAAGAAGACATCGTCGTCGAAGCCCGCCGACGGATCGAGGCTCTGCTCGCACTTGACCTTTCACGCGTTGCCGACCTAACGCGCATCTCAAATGCCCTCGAAATCGACGACGTCATCGAGGCCAGACAGGGTCGTTGAACTTGTGCAGCAGTACGGCGATGAGAACGATCTCCGCATCCTCGACCGCGTCCTCAGCCGTCATGGCGCGGGCGCCCGGGATAACCACCTCGGCGAGTAGCGCGATGTCTTCCGCTGGTCCGGAACCGGCGACGTGGACGTCGAGTCCGGCGGCCAGTGCTGTGCGGGCGGCCACGGCGCCGACGCGCCCCACTGCGAGCGTGGACACGATTTCGAAACGCTGCTTCGACGCTCCAGGACGGTGCCGCACGTGCAGATCGTGAAGGTGAGCGGTCGCCGTCGCGGTCAGCATCCCGATCCCGAGACCTGAGATGAAGAGCCCCTTTTCGGCTTGTATCTCTTAAGTACCCCCGCCTCTGTCTTCGGAGAAGCACCGGGAAACACCCTGTGGAGGTCATCGCTTCTCTGGCTAGTGCTGGGCGTGCTCTTTGTTGCCCTCATGGCCCTCTTGTCCATCCTGGTACCATCCTCGGCGGGAGCCGCCGGGGCCGGACTCGGAGCGTACGTGCTGTTGTCCATCGGTGCCAACTGGAACCCGCTCAACAGCTACTCCCCGGCAGGCATAACCGGCCAGGCAACGTCGATTGCCTCCGGCGCTGAGGTTCCGACGTCATTCTGGGCGATTACGACGTCGCTCGTGCTCTCTCTGGCATTGGTCTGTCTGGCCGTAATGCTGTTCCGCCGCAAGGAACTGTAGATGTTCCTTTGCAGGAGTGATCAATACCTTCATCGGTAAGTCTCCTGTCAGGTGAGGTATCGATGGTGAACGCCCACACCCCGCGAGAAGCAGGCTCTTCATCTGACAGGGCCATGACCGCTTCCCGCCCTCCTACGTACAACCGTGAGCCGGAGGACTGCAACGTCCCGGCGCGTTCCGACAGGATCGGTCCAGGAGACCAGGCCGAACAACCGGGCTGTACCGGCGGCGGGGCCGATGAGGCCCAGGAGAATCCTCAGCGTGGTGGATTTGCCTGCACTGTGGGGGCCCAGAAAATCGTGGAATTCACCGCCGGCGACTCTCGGGTAAGGGCTGCACGGTGCACGTGTCCTGCCGAAATCTTGGACAAGGCCGAGAGTTTCAACGACAGGTTGTGGTGGTGCAGTCATGAGCCGTCCGCTCCTCAGGTCGGACCGCTTATGGCTCGATGAGCCCGGTGCGGATGGCAAACCTTGTGAGGTCCAGCCGGTCGCGCAACCCGAGCTTCTGCAGGACGTTGGCCCGGTGGCGATCGACGGTCTTCACGCTGATCCTGAGGATGTCCGCGATCTCCTTGGCGGAGTTCCCCTCTGCGATGAGCTTCGTAATCTGCTCCTCCCGGGGCGTGAGGATACTGTCCGGCATCCGGTCGCCACGGCGGTCGCGCTCCAGATAGTCGCGGATGAGCGCGGTGACCGCGCCGGGGTAGAGAAACGACTCCCCGCGCATCGCTGCACGGCACGCCTCGATGAGGTCGCGGTCGGCGACCGACTTGAGCACATACCCCGAAGCCCCGGCGCGCAGCGCCTCGAAGAAGTACTGCTCGTTGTCGTACATCGAAAGGATGAGGATCCGCACGTCGGGCGCGTTCCGCGATATTTGTCGAGCCGCCTGGATGCCGGTCATCAGGGGCATGGCGATGTCGAGAATAGCGAGGTCCACCCCGCCGGTGGTCGCGGCGGCGACGGCCTCTGTGCCGTCGGCGGCCTCGGCCACAACGGTGAGGTCGGGTTCCGCGTCGAGGATCATGCGAAGGCCACGGCGGACCAGGGCGTGGTCGTCGGCGAGCAAGATACGTGTAGGTACGCCCATCGGATCAGCTCCCCGCCTCGACTCCGGGAACGACGAGGCGAACGTCGGTCCCCCCGCTCGCCCGTGCGGCGACTGTCAGCTCGGCACCGATGAGCAGGGCCCGTTCGCGCATCCCGCGGATGCCCGCGCCCTCGCGGAGGTCACCGCCCTGCCCGTTGTCTCGAATCCGCAGGGTTAGCCCCGTCGTGGACGAGGTGAGCGCGAAATCGACTCGTGTCGCGTGTGCATGCCGGGCGACGTTGGTGAGCGCCTCCTGCGCAATGCGGTAGAGCACCAGCTCGACCTCCCCGCTGAGCTCGGGGAGTTCGTCATCGAGCTCCCAGGTCACCGGGATCCCGCTCGAGCGGGAGAACTCTGTACCCAGCGAAGTCAGGGCGCTCCGCAGGCCGAGGTCCGCGAGCACGCCCGGGCGCAGACGCTGCGCCACCTGGCGGACTTCCTCCAGGCTCGCCCGGACCGCCTCCTGCGCGACGAGGCTCTCTTCGCGAAGATCGTCGGGAGACCGGTCGACAACTCGCTTGAGACTGAGGAGAGCAACGGTCAGGCTCTGGCCGATCTGGTCGTGCAGTTCCCGCGAGATCCGCTGACGTTCCCCCTCCTGCGCGGCCAGCGCGAGGGCGCTGCTCGCGCTGGTCTCCGCCTCGAGCCGGTCGAGCATCTCATTGAAGGTATGGATCAGGTGCCCGAGGTCGCCGTTACCGGCTTCGGGCGCCCGATCGCCACCGCGCCGTAGCAGGCCCACTCGGCGCATCACGGTTGTCAAGGCGTCCAACGGCGCCAGGCTTGCACGCACCAGGGCGGCATTGGCAGCGAGGATGAGTGCCAGTCCGATGAGCAGGACCGGCACCTCGGTGAGCAGGACGGGCGACGACACCGTCGCGGGCGAGAGCGCCAACACGAGTGTGCCGGCCGCGAAGAGCAATCCGTTGATGAAGAACAGTCGCCAGAACAGCAACTGTGCCGGTCCTTTCGGAGGCACGCCGCGTGCCTTTCCGGCGGCCCTGGTTTCGAGCGCGGTCCGCATGCGTACTAGCCTTGCGCGGCCCGCGACCTTTGTCCATGAGGGCTCGCACCCACGGGCGGCGGAAACCCGTGCGCGCGGCGCACCAGAAATGGGTGTCAGGCCCAATGGCACCTCCCTGACCGCACGGGGAGACTGGATCTACCCCTAGAACCGACGGAACGGAGGGCCCAATGGAGACCACCCACTCCACCGTTCCCGGCTCCGGCGTGCTGCACGACTGCCAGACCCGCGACGGCCAGCAATTCCGCATCCTCGTCGCGCATCCCGGCAGACGCGAAATCTTCGTTTACGACTCGGCCGAGCCCGATCGGGCCGTGGCAAGGATCGTGCTCGAGGAGGACGAGGCCGATCAGGTCGCCGAGCTCCTGCACAGCCAGCCGATCACCGATCGCATAGCCGAACTCGAACGCCGGGTCGCCCGGCTCGCAGGGATGGAGCGATGACGATCGTGGACCCGCCCGTGTCGCCGATTCACACCGGAGCCTCGGTTGGCAGACGCGACTGGGCTGGATCGGCGAACTGAAAAGCCAGGTACTCAGCCAGGTACTCGCAGGATCATTCCGGGAGAGGACCCGATGGCGCACCTCAGCCGATTTGCCCGCGAATTCCTTAAGGCGCTCAGGAACCTTCTGCCCATCGTTATCGTGGTTGTTCTGTTCCAACTGCTGGTGTTCCGCTCCATGCCCGATGACCCACTGGAGCTGGTGACGGGGCTCCTGATCGTGGCTGTGGGCATTGCCCTGTTCCTGCATGGCCTGGATCTGAGTATCTTTCCGGTCGGTAAGAACCTGGCTAATCAGTTTGTCCGGAGCGGGGCGCTCGGGTTGTTGCTGCCCTTTGGGTTTGCCATTGGCTTCGCTGCCTCCGTCGCGGAGCCGGCGGTGATCGCTGTCGCGGAGCAGGCCCAGCTGGTCAGCGATGGTCGGATCAATGCGCTGGTGCTGCGCTTTGTCATCGCTGTGTCGGTGGGTCTGGTCTTGATCTTGGGCGTACTGCGTGTCCTGCGGGGCTGGGCCGTGTACAAACTGCTGATCGCCGGCTACGCGATGGCGCTGGGACTGACGTATATCGCCCCGCCCGAGATCATTGGTCTTGCCTACGATTCGGGCGGGGTCACCACCAACATCGTCAGTGTCCCGCTGATCGCGGCGATCGGCCTTGGATTGGCGAATTCCATCAGGGGACGCAGCCTGCTGGCCGACGGCTTTGGCCTGGTCGCGCTGTGCGTGATGGTGCCCATGATCGGGGTCCAGCTCTACGGCATCTGGGTCTACACCTTCGGCGATGCCGGGCCGGCTCCGCCGGTCACCGACACCGGGGAGGCCCCAACGGATTGGGTGGTCGGCGTGATCCTTGGCCTCGCCGGAATGATCCGGGAAGTGCTGCCAATCGTGGGCGTTGTCCTCTTCTTCCAATGGGTTGCGCTCCGACGCAAGCTGCCCCACCCCCTGCGGGTCGTCATCGGCTTCATCATGGTCCTGGTGGGACTGTATGCCTTTGTCGTGGGGCTCAAGCTAGGGCTGTTCCCGCTCGGGACCCTGATGGCGGAACAGCTGATTCAGAAGGGAATCCCGGCCCTGATCCTGCTCTTCGCATTCCTCATCGGCTTCGCGGTCACCATGGCCGAGCCAGCCCTGGTCGCCATCGGAGAACAGGCCCAGGAAGCATCCCCGGGGAAGATCAGCGCGTTCACCGTCAGGGTCATTGTGGCCGTTGGCGTCGCCCTCGGGATCGGATTCGGCGTCTACCGCATTCTGGTGGGAGGGCCGTTCCACTACTTCATCATGACTGCCTACGCCGTCGCTATCGTGCTGGTGTTCTTCGCCCCGAAGTACATCATCGCGCTGGCCTTCGACCTGGGCGGGGTGACGACGTCGGAGGTCACCGTGCCGCTGGTAACAGCCCTTGGCATCGGCCTGGCAACAGCGGTCGAAGGACGCGACGCCCTGATCGACGGTTTTGGGCTGATCGCGTATGCCTCGATCTTCCCCGTCATTTCCGTCATGGTGTATGCCATGGTGATGGAGAGATTTCCCCGTCTGAGGAGGGAACCGGCATGAAATTCACAGCAGTCATCGTGATCGCCCCTGACGAGCTTGAAGACAGGGTGATTGAACATGCGCAGCGGGCCGGTGCCACGGGGGTGACCATTTTGCCGGGCAAGGGCATCGGGGGTGAGGCCCGGAAGACGTTTTTCGGGCTCACTTTCGAAGGGACGCAGTCCGTGTTGCTGATGGTCGTCGGCGCTCACCTGACTGCCCCCATCCTGAAGGAACTGCACTCGATATTGGTTCAAGGAACGGAATCCCGGGGCCTGGCCTTCGCGATTCCGATTGAGCACCTGACCGGGATCGATATGCGGCAGGTGGTCAGGTTCGAGGAGCATCTGCGCCGCGAGGGCTCCTGAAGCAGGCCCGGAAACGTTACGAGGAGGAAAGAGATGCTCACTGTCAAAGATGTCATGGTCGCCGAGGTCGTCACGATCTCCCCTTACAGCACGCTGCGGGAGGCGCTGTCGATGATGAAGGAGCGCCAGGTGAAGAGCCTGGTAGTGGAGCGGCAGCACGCCCACGACGCCTACGGCCTGCTCAGCTACAGAGAACTCCTGGACACCGTCGTAGCGCAGGAGGGGGATGTGGACCTCCTGAACGTCTATGACGCCGCCACGATCCCCGCGATCACTGTCAACGAGGACCTGTCCGTCCGCCAGGCAGCGGCCCTGATGAGCCGCTATCACCTCAGCCGGCTCGTCGTTGTGGAAGGCAATCAGCTCGTCGGGTTGCTCGCCATGAATGACATTCTCGCCCGGCTCATGGAGGAGCTAACGTGACATTCGCCCGGCTGCGCTGACCACTACGTCGGCGAGGGACATTGTCTTGTCGGGACTACTCGAGGACGCACCGAATGGACCAGAACTCACCGGACTCCCGCCCCCGCTTCTTCCTGCTCGGAGGGGAAAGTTCTTCCGAGTTGCTGCGCATCGGTTCCGTCCTGCGCAAAGAGACTGTCGGCGGCGCGCTGCTCGTGGCAGCTGCGATCATCGCGCTGATTTGGGCAAACTCCCCGCTCTCCGCCGGTTACTTCCAGCTGAGGGATATCCGGATCGGATACGGGCCGTGGCATCTGGAACTCAGCCTGGGCGAGTGGGCGTCGGACGGTCTGCTGGCCATCTTCTTCTTCCTCGTCGGCCTTGAACTTAAGCGGGAGTTCCTGATCGGGGATCTGCGCGAGCCCAGCAAGTCGGTCGTGCCCGTTGCCGCCGCCGCCGGTGGGGTCGCTGTTCCCGCCATCATCTATTCCGTGGTCAACCTGGCCAGTCCAGAAACGCTGAGGGGATGGGCGATCCCGACGGCGACGGACATCGCCTTCGCCGTCGCTGTTCTGGCCCTGATCGGTTCGCACCTGCCGGGCGCATTGCGGATTTTCCTCCTGACACTCGCCGTGGTTGATGACCTGATCGCCATTGGCATCATCGCGTTCTTCTATTCGCAGGACATTCGTCCGGAGCTGCTGCTGCTGGTGCTGCTCGCCTTAGGTTCCTACACCCTTCTTGCACACCGGTACCGGCGGTTCTTCGCTACACGGACAGCGGCCTGGCTGATCCTGCTTCCCCTGGGCGCTGCCGTCTGGGTACTGGTCCGCAATTCAGGGATCCATGCGACTGTTGCAGGAGTCATGCTGGGCTTCGCTGTTCCGCTCGCTCACTCCAAGGGCGGACCGCAGCCGGGTGGGGGGTTGGCCGAGATCCTGGAGCACCGGCTGCGCCCCGTTTCGGCTGGTATCGCTGTGCCGGTGTTTGCCTTCTTTTCCGCCGGTGTACAGGTCGGCGGCCGGGATGGGATCGGATCCCTGTTCTCGAACCCGGTGACCGTCGGGATCATCATCGCCTTGGTCATGGGCAAACCAGTCGGAATTCTCGGAACGGTCTGGCTGATTACCAAGGCCACCAGGGCAAGACTGGACCGCTCCATCAAGTGGATCGATATTTTCGGGGTTTCGCTCCTCGGCGGGATCGGCTTCACCGTTTCCCTGCTGGTCGCGGAGCTCAGCTTCGGCCACGGCAGCAACTATGGTGACCAGGCGACGACAGGGATCCTGGCGGCGTCCCTCATAGCCTCACTCCTGGCTGCTGCAGTCCTGCTGCCCAGGAACCGGCACTACCGGCGCACCAACTCGTCCCGGCCTTCCAGCGCGGCCGGCCCAGGCTCCGAAGAGTCTTCGCATTCGGCTGCATGAACTCTTCGACGCAGCGGGCCTGGCACCGCAGCAAGGCTGCCGGCCGACCTGCCACGGCAACCCGCTGCACCAGATCATGGAGCCGGAAGAGAACCATCACTGCGATCTTGCGGTCTAGCGTTACTCGCCGAGGGCAGGACCGTCACCCAGACAGCCAACGCCTGCGCGTACTCCTCCAGCGCGTTCCGGCCTTCGGGCGGACGCCAGTGTCGCTGTACCGGTAGGGGCCGACGGCAAGCGCGACGTCGTAGACGGAAACGTATAGCTTCGACCTCGTGACCCGGCTGGGCCCGGAGTCGTGAACCCATCTCGGCCGCGATGCTTAGGCATGGCCTGAAGATCGTCAGAGTCCGCACCAACGGCGAGCCCGGGCAGCAGCTTGGCGGGTTCGGGCAGGCGCTGCTTCCGCGCACATGTTTGACGGTAAGCCCCGCCGCTCGAATGCCTTCACGCATACATGGTTAAGGACGTACCCCCGGTGGACCGGTCAGCAGCATATGGTGGCTACCTGCAGCTGCGACTTCCAGCGCTCGCCGGGCCTCTAATTGCCCCGAGACGTCGGAAAGATCAGGCACGATGCCCACTTCGTCTTCGTTTTCGTCCCCGGGCTCACCGCCGGGCGGGTCGTAGTCCAGGGCGAGTTCTTTGGGGTCCGCGCCGAAGTCGTAGGCGAGCCGGGCGAGAGTCCTGTATCCCCTGACGTGAGCCCCCGGTACCAACGTTGCCTCGGCGACGTTAGCTTCGGCCACGACGATCTCCCGATACCCGGCCTGGACGGCTGCCATGACGGCAGGGAGGATGCCCCTCACCGGCCGAAGCCGGCCGTCCAAACCGAGCTCAGCAATGAAGACTGTCCCATCGATCGAACGAATGTCCTCGGCAGCACGGAGAACAGCCATGGTGATGGCAAGGTCAAAGCCCGAACCACGTTTGGGCAAGGATGCTGGAATGAGATTTGCGGTGATCTTCCTCCGACTCAAAGGAATTCCCGAGTTTTGTGCCGCGGAGCGTATTCGCTCTTTTGCTTCGTTAAGGGCGGCATCGGGTAGTCCCAGGATCACGAATGCTGGGAGAGTCTGGCCAATGTCGGCTTCTACCTCAACGACGTAGCCGTTGAGGCCAACCAGGGCAATGCAGTAGCTGCGCCCGACCCCCATCAGCCAACACCCCTCAGGTGTTCCAGTTGGGGATCCCCAATGCCGTCGTGGATGACCGACACCACATCAATACGTTTTCGTCGAGCAGTCACTTCATGCTCCCGGCACCACGATGAAGCGAGCCGGTGCAGGCGAGCCAGCTTGGCCGAACCTACTGCCTCAAAGGGATGTCCGTAATCCAGGCTGCTGCGGGTCTTTACCTCCGCGACCACCAGGGTGTCGCCCTCCAGTGCAACGATGTCGATTTCACCATCGGCGCACCGCCAATTGCGATCGACGATCCGCATGCCCTGGTGTTCCAGGAATCCTGCTGCCAAAGCCTCGCCGTTACGGCCAAGTATGTCTTTTGCTCTCATGAGCATCACCTCCGCTATCCAGCTTTGATGCTGGCAGCGGCTCGTGACAGACGGCCCTGATGCTATGTGGGTAAACCCGTCACATCTTTCTCTTGTGGAGGAAGAGTACCCGCGGGCTGCAGGTGCTAGTTGCCGAGGTCTCCCAGATCCCCGAGGCCACCATCCTTGGGCAACGCAAGGTCTTCATTGCGTGGGAGTTCCTCGACGTTGACGTCCTTGAACGTTATGACCCGGACATTTTTCACGAAGCGGGCTGAACGATAGACATCCCAAACCCAGGCATCCTGCAGGGTTAGATCGAAATAGACTTCGCCGTCTGCGCTGCGGGCTTGTAAATCAACATGGTTGGCCAGGTAGAAACGCCGCTCGGTTTCGACAACGTAGCTGAACAAACCGACAACGTCCCGGTATTCACGGTAGAGCTGCAGCTCCATGTCGGTTTCATAGTTCTCAAGGTCCTCGGCGCTCATAGTTCCATCTTGCACCATCTGCCGCGAACCGGACGCCATCAGCAGGACACACGCTGCAGAGCAGGCTGTCAGACAACGTCCGGCCCGGTGAGGTTCCAGCTCGTCCGGTGATAGGCACTGGGACCCTGCACCCTGATCACTTCGCGATGCGCTGCTGTGGCGTAACCCTTGTTTTCGTTCCAGCCGTAGGCCGGTACTTCGGAGTGGAGATCAACCATGATCCGATCGCGGGCTACTTTTGCCAAAACACTGGCAGCAGCCACGCTGAGACAGCTCATATCTGCTTTTACCTTTGTGTGGACCGGAGCTTCACACCAGGGTCCTGTGGGTGCGGTGTCGAACAGTGAGGCTTGAACTTCCGGAGAAAGCCAGTTGTGGCTGCCGTCCAACAACACGACATCGGGCGTGATGCCACCGGCCAAAATCTCACACCACGCCCGTGTTCCCGCCAGGCGCAGGGCAGCTATGATACCGACGTCATCGATTTCGCGGGCGGACGCGTGTCCAACTGCGGAAGCTACAGCCCAGTCACGGACCATGGGCTCCAACCTGTCGCGGTCCTCGGGCTTGAGCAACTTGCTGTCCCGGACATCGGCCAGAAGTACGTGGTCCTCGAGATTGACCACTGCGATTCCCACACTGACGGGGCCAGCCAGGGCGCCCCTGCCAACCTCGTCCACACCTGCCAGCAACCGCACCCGGGGAGACAGGAAGGAACGCTCGACGTCCAGGGTCGGAACTTCGATTGGTGTCTTGGTTTTCAGCCGGGTGCTTGCCATGGCCGCTATTTTCCTGACGTGCCCGCGGGAACGTTCTTGAAGACATCCGGGTAATTGTCCAGCACCGTCCACCGGTTGACGGGCCAGGCTATGACTGTGGCTTTGCCCTCAACGTCCTCGATATTAATGAAACCACCATTGACCTCCTGGTGGGCCCTGGAATCTGCGGAGTGGTTGCGGTTGTCTCCCATCACCCAGACCTTGCCCTCTGGAACGACGATGTCGAACGGGTTGGGCTGGGGCACTTCTGCAGGATTGATGTATGTTTCGTCCACTGGTGTGCCATTGATGCTGACCCGACCCTGCGCGTCACAGCAGGAAACGTGATCGCCGGGAAGCCCAATCACACGCTTGACCAGGTGCTGCTCATTGTCGTCGGCCGCCAACCCAACGAACTCCAAAGTGTCGCCTACCCAATCAAGGGGGCCCGCCGGTTTTTTCAGAACTGCGGGCAGCCAACCTTGCGAATCCTTGAAGACGACCACGTCGCCCCGCTCCAAAGCGAAGGGCTCCGGCACCAGCAGGTTGATGAAGATGCGGTCATTCACGTCCAAGGTACTTTCCATGGATTCAGAAGGAATGTAGAACGCCCGGAAAAGGAATGTCTTGATAAGGAAGGAGAGCACTACAGCAATGGCCACGACCGTGACGATTTCCTTCAGCCATCCAAGGACAGGGTTCCTGCGTGGCTTTTCGTCCTCGTCGGTTTTGTTGCCGGTATCGGCGGCAGCGTCAGCGGCCGGGCTGGGCTCAGCCACTCCGGCCACGCCAGCCGTTCCGTCCGAGAGCCGCGCGTCGTCGTCGTGCCGCTCGGGGTTCTCGGGAACTTTGTCCGGCATTTATTGTCCGTTCTTTGATGGTTCGGCCTGCGGGGAGCGAGGCACCTCTGCAAATCTATCAAGGGGCCAGATAATCTGGACTGGTCTGCCGATCACCCGGTCAAGCGGGACCATTCCCCCACCAGGTGCTCCCAGCAATCCGCGGGAATCAGCAGAGCGGGATCGGTGGTCGCCCATAAGCCAGAGCCGGCCCTCGGGAACCACGACGTCGAACTTCTGTTTGCTGGGTTCGTCCCCGGGGTACACATAGGGTTCCTCAAGTACCTGACCGTTCACTGTGAGCCGCCCCTCGGAGGAGCAGCACTGAACGTGGTCACCCGGAATCCCAATGACCCGTTTCACATATGTGGTATCGCTTCCAGTGAGCCCGAACCACTGAGTCACTGCAGCAGCCGTGTCAACAAGGGGACCCTTACCGCTGCTGAGCGGGGCGAACGACCCACGCCCGTCAAAGACAACGACGTCTCCACGCTGGATCGCCTCGGAGGCGAATGCTGTACGGGAAACCAGGATCCTGTCCCCAGTCCCCAGTAACGGCTCCATGGACTCGGAAGGGATGTAGTAAACGTCGACCCACAAGGAGCGGACCAAGCCGCTGATCGCGATTGCAAGGACCAATGCCAGCAAAACAAAACGCCAGCCCTGTTTCCGGGGCTGGCGTTCTGATGTGTCCATGACTCGTATCCCTGTTGCGTTGCGGATTGCTCCGGGACAAACCGGGCACGAATCCTGGACCCGTTGCGTAAGTCGCTGGACTTACTTGGCGAAGTCGCGCTTTTCCTTGATCTTCGCAGCCTTACCGCGCAGTGCGCGCATGTAGTAAAGCTTGGCGCGACGGACGTCACCCTTGGTAACGACCTCGATCTTGTCGATGATCGGGGAGTGTACCGGGAAGGTACGCTCTACGCCGACACCGAAGGAAACCTTGCGCACGGTGAAGGTTTCGCGAACGCCGTCACCCTGGCGGCCCAGGACAAAGCCCTGGAATACCTGGACACGGGAGTTCTTGCCTTCGATGATGTTGACGTGAACCTTGAGGGTGTCACCCGCGCGGAACTCGGGAACATCGTTACGCAGCGAGGCTGCATCTACGCTATCGAGGATATGCATTAATCCACTCCTGGTGAACGCCACAGGTCATCCACTTTGGGTTACGGCAGACAAGCCCGCGGCACAAAGCCAACCGGAAATCTCCGCCGAAGTTTCTTGGTGTCCGATTCCGCCACTGATTGGCGGCACCGGGTTGTCCGGCTGTTGGCTTCGCTCCCCCTGTGGCAGGTGCTAGCCCAGCAGACACAAGGGTTAATTCTGCCACATGCCGCAGCATCCGGCCAATTATGCGGACTCGAAATGCCCGAGGGCGGTTAGCGGGTCTGCTGTGCCGTGTTGCTTTCCATGCGGCGGCGCAAGCGACCATCCACGACGTTGTAACCCAGGTCCGCGAGTGCGTTGCGGTCCGCACGACTCAGCTGACCGGCGTCGAAGTTGTCAAGGAGATCCGGGCGCCGCTCGGCAGTGCGGCGGAACTGTTCGTGACGCCGCCACTGCGCGATCTTCCCGTGGTTGCCGCTGAGCAGGACCGGCGGCACTTCGTGGTCCCGCCATGAGGATGGCTTGGTATACACCGGATACTCAAGGAGGCCGTCCGAGTGGGATTCTTCAACGAGCGATTCGGGGTTGCCCACCACTCCGGGGAGCAAACGGCCGATTGCTTCAACCATGGCCAGGACAGCAACTTCCCCGCCATTGAGGACGTAGTCGCCAAGGCTGACAGGCCGCACCGTGAAGTGCTCCTGGGCCCAGTCGATGACGCGCTCGTCAATTCCCTCGTACCGCCCGCAGGCAAAGACCAGCTGTTCCTCTTCGGCGAGCTCATAGGCAAGGGCCTGGGTAAACCTCTCCCCTGCCGGCGAAGGCACGATCAGCACAGGTTTGGTGCCCTCACGAACCCCCGCAACCGACTCAAGCGCCTGCGCCCACGGCTCGGGTTTCATCACCATGCCGGCGCCGCCCCCATAGGGAGTGTCGTCCACGGTCCGGTGCTTGTCAGTGGTGAACGTCCGGAGGTCGTGGACGTTAAGTTCCACGAGCCCATCCTGGCGTGCCTTGCCTATCAGCGAAAGTTCAAGCGGGGCAAGGTATTCAGGGAAGATGCTGACGACATCGATCCTCATTCAGGCATCATCCCCGGCGCCGTCCTTGGACTCCTCGGCCGTGTCATCGTTGATTTCGAAGAGACCAGCAGGCGGGGTGATGAGAATGAAGCCGTCCTCGATGTTGACCTCTGGCACGATTTCATCGACGAAGGGAACCAGAATTTCCTTTCCTTCCTCCGTCTTGACCGTCAACAGGTCCTGAACCGGCATTGTGGTCAGCGCGGCAACTTTGCCCACAACCTGTGAGCCAACCCGCGCCTCCAGCCCAACGAGTTCGTGCTCATACCAGCCTTCGTCGTCGTCTTCGTCGTCGAGTTCTTCGGTTTCAATGAAAAGCTTCGCGCCACGGATGGCCTCGGCGGCATTGCGGTCTGCAATTTCTTCGAAGCCCAGCAGGAGGATGTCTTTGTTCCATCTGGCGCTGCGGATGGTCAGCGGGCCCGCAGAGGCCGGTTCCACGACGAATTCGGTTCCAGCGACGAAGCGCTCGGAGGGGGCGTCGGTGAGCACTTGCACCGTCACCTCGCCGCGTATGCCATGGGGTTTGCCGATCCGGGCCACCTGGAGCTGCATGGGTTCCTCTGAATTCTCGTTGTGCCCGCGCTGCCTGGCAGCAACGGAAGTGAAATGATCGATAAAGCAATCCGGCCCCTCCACCATATTCGGTGAAGGGGCCGGATCTAAGACAAGTATTGCTGAGCGCGTTACCGGCGACGATCGGTGTCGACGACGTCGACCCTGACCTGCTCGCCACCTGCCAGGGCTGCAACCACAGTGCGCAATGCGCGTGCGGTACGTCCCTGACGGCCGATCACCCGTCCGAGGTCCTCCTGGTGAACGCGCACCTCGAGGGATTCCCCGCGGCGGTTGTTCCTGGCACTGACCTTGACATCCTCAGGGCTGTCAACGATCCCACGGACCAAGTGCTCGAGCGCTTCTGCCAGCAATTTACTCAGCCTCGGTGGTCTCTGCTTCAGCCTCGGCCGGAGCTTCGGCTTCGTCCTTCTTGGCCTTCTTGGTGATGGCTTCCGGAATGATGACGGAACCCTTCTCCGGGGCTACGAAGGCTTCCTTCGGAGCTTTGGTCTTCAGGGTGCCTTCCTGGCCCGGCAGGCCCTTGAACTTCTGCCAGTCACCGGTGATCTTGAGGATCGCGGCAACCTGCTCGGTCGGCTGGGCGCCAACGGAAAGCCAGTACTGGGCGCGCTCGGAAGCGACCTCGATGTACGACGGCTCTTCGGTGGGGTGGTACTTGCCGATTTCTTCAATGGCACGGCCATCGCGCTTGGCGCGGGCATCCATGACGACGATGCGGTAGTACGGTGCGCGCATCTTACCGAAGCGCTTAAGGCGAATCTTTACGGCCACTTTTGTGGTCACTCCTGTTTCTGAAACGGGGTTGAACCCGACGTTCTGCACCCGTGGGGCGGGCCATACTTGGGGGTTCGAAAGGACAAGATTTGGGCACGGAGAGAGGGGCCGCGCCAATCAAGTACCTGACCATTGTGCCAGATGCCGGAAGTAATTACGACTTTCGCCACTCCCGGCCACAACGGTCAGACAGACCAAACGTAGAGCCCTGACCGCTCCGCCTTTTCCACGTCAGTGGCCAAGGCGGCCAACTGCTGCACGTATTGACGCGATTCGTCCGCACCAAAAGGCATGTCGTCCTGAGCCGCCCACGCCGCAGCGACGTCGTCAAGAACGTTCCCGTCGCCTTCGCTTTCATACGTCAGCAGCTCGGCCAGCGCCCTCACCATCGCCTCCGGAACACCAAGGAGGGCGTCGCTGGTGACATCCACCAGCGCCAGTTCGTAGTCTGCGCCGGCAGCGTGGACGGCTTTACCCGCAAGGTCACCCAATTGTTCGACCTCAAAGTCGGTGATGCCATCGATCCTGACGGCGGGGCCGGTAACGTCAGCGCCCCGATCCAAGGCAGCTGCCCTCTTGAGTGCTTCATCGTGGGTGGCTACAAAAATTTCGGCAAAGCCCATGGAGAGTGCTCTCATTCGTTCGTGCTGACGGGGCGGCGGCAAGGCCCAAGGGGGCAAATACCGTCAATGCCCAGCCTAATGCAGTCCCTGCCCATGCTCGCGGAAGCCAGCGCGAGGATGCTTAGCGCACTGCCACGCGCAGCTTGTTGCGCCAAGGGTCTTCGAACTGAAGCTCCAGGCCCGTATGGTGGTTCGCCACGGACGCAACTTTCAGCCGGTCAGCCAGTGCAGCGACGTCATCCGCGGACGGCACCTCGATCAAGACTTCGCCCAGGCCCAGAGTGTCCTTTCGGGGTCCAGCCCCTCGGCTGTTCCACACGTTCATCGCCATGTGGTGGTGGTACCCGCCGGCAGATACGAACAACGCCTGCCCGTGCCAGCCCGCCGTCCTCTCAAAACCCAGCGTGTCCACATAAAAATCCTGGGCGGTCTGCACGTCACCTACCTGAAGGTGCACGTGCCCGACGCCGGCTGCGGCTTCCCGCTGGCCAGTCACGGCGGCCTCACTCAAGTGTTGCTGGAGGAAACGCTGGGGCGGCAAGGCAACATTGTCCATCACCACGGTCTTGCCATCCCACTGCCACACATCGCGCGGTTTGTCGTAATAGAGCTCGATGCCGTTGCCTTCCGGATCAGTGAAGTAGAACGCTTCGCTCACCAAATGGTCAGCACTGCCTACAAAGGCGCGCGGTTCATACTCTGCCGCAGTGGCGATGGTGGCCGCCAGGGAAGGCTGGTCCTGGAACAGGATGGCCGTATGGAAAAGCCCCGCTTCCCCACGGCCTGGAATCTGCAGGCCGGCAGCGGGAGCGAGGTGGACTACAGGCTTGCCCAAGCGCCCGAGGTACAGCCCGCCATCCTGCTCGGCCACGATCTCCAAGCCCAAGGCACGCTGATAGTAGTCACTCATTACCCTCATATCGCCGACCTTGAGCATGACGGTGCCCATGGTGAGTTCGGCAGGAAGGAGATCCTGGTTGGATATCGTCGTCATGTGAAGCTCCCGGTTCATAGATGGCCGCCCTTCGGCACGTTCTACTTATCTAAATTACTTGAAGCTTCAATTTATTCCTAGTAGACCAGTTTTCCGCGCAGGACTACATGCTTCAGGCTTGCCACAGTTGCGAGGTTCTTCCTGGGATCATCCCGGCACAGCACGACGTCGGCACTTGCCCCTTCGCTGATGCCCTCGGCTCCGAGCCACTTCCGTGCGCCCCATGTGGCGGCGCCCAGAACGGCAGTGGGCGGCAGGCCGGCGTCGTGCAGTTCCTTCATTTCGTCAGCGATCCTGCCGTGCTTGATCACGCTCCCTGCGTCAGTTCCCGCATAGATGGAAACACCGGCTTGGTAGGCCTCCAGCACCCGTTCTCGGCGCCGCTCCCAAAGCCGGGTCATGTGCTCGGCATAGACCGGAAACTTAGGTGCGGCCTGGGCGGCGATATCCGGAAAAGTCGCGATGTTTACCAACGTAGGAACAATCGGGACAGACTGCTCCACCAGGCGGGGAATATGCCGGGGCAAAAGGCCGGTTGCATGCTCAATGCAGTCAATCCCGGCGTCGAGCATGTCATCAATGGTGTCTTCAGCGAAGCAGTGGGCCGTCACCCTGGCCCCTTCGTCGTGGGCGGCGGCGATGGCATCCCTTACGACGTTCGCGGGAAACGAGGCGGAGAGGTCACCGGCACCGCGATCGATCCAGTCGCCCACTAGTTTCACCCAACCGTCCCCGTCCCGGGCTTCCTTACGGACTGTCTCCACGAGCTCGCCCGGCTCCACTTCGTGGCCCAAGCCACGCAGGTAACGCCGACTCCGGGCGATGTGGCGTCCGGCACGAAGCAGCCGTGGGAGGTCCTCCCGCCGCTGAACCCAACGTGTATCGCTTGGCGAGCCGGCGTCGCGGATCAACAATGTGCCGGCTTTTAGGTCCGCCTGTGCCTGGGCAAGAGTTGTTTGCTCATCAACCGCCCCGCCGACGCCAAGTCCAATATGGCAATGGGCGTCTACAAAACCAGGAAGGACCCACCCCTCCAGTGTGGAATCGGGCGCGGCAACGGGACGGTCGAACGTCAGTTTGCCATCAACGGACCACAGTCCGTGTCGTTGCTCGTCTCCTGCGACAAGCACAGGACCGGTGAATTCGATGATGTTGGCCATGGCAAAAGCCTAATCTGCCAGGCATGGGCCAATCCTCACGACCGGGTGTGACTGGGACGCCGATCGGAGCTGTGGTAGCTTCGTCTACGACCACACGGGGGCCCCTGCAAGGGCTGAGATCGGACTGAAGCAGTCTGCGACCGTTGAACCTGTCCGGGTAATGCCGGCGAAGGAAGTGAGTAATCCTTTGAGCACCACCAAAACACAGCACAGCTCTGCCGAAAACCAGACCAACACCAGCGAAAAAGCGGCGGAAACCGTCACGCAGTCGCTGAAGTCCCATTCGTTGGCCTGGTTGGAAGACCCGGCAAATGGTATCCGGGTCCCCGTTACGGAGATTGCGTTGGAGCCCTCCCCCAACGGTGAGGCCAACGAACCACTGCAGGTATACCGAACTGCCGGACCGGGCAGCGACCCCGTGGTGGGCCTGGAACCGTTCCGCACCGGATGGATCGAAGCCCGGGGAGATACCGAGGCATATTCCGGGCGGGAGAGGAACCTGCTCGACGACGGCAAATCAGCGGTACGCCGCGGTGCAGCATCCCAGGAGTGGAAGGGGGCGCAACCGGTGCCCCGCCGCGCCGTCGAAGGTAAGACGGTCACCCAGATGCACTATGCAAAGCAAGGCATCATCACGCCGGAAATGCAGTTTGTCGCACTGCGTGAGAATTGTGACGTCGAACTGGTACGCAGCGAAGTGGCTGCCGGGCGCGCCATCATTCCCAACAACATCAACCACCCGGAATCCGAGCCCATGATCATTGGCAAGGCCTTCCTGGTCAAAATCAACGCCAACATCGGAAACTCGGCCGTCACCAGTTCCATCGCCGAGGAAGTTGACAAGCTGCAATGGGCAACCCAGTGGGGTGCCGACACCGTCATGGACTTGTCCACTGGCGACGACATCCACACAACCCGCGAGTGGATCATCCGCAACTCCCCCGTTCCGATCGGCACTGTACCCATCTACCAGGCCCTGGAGAAGGTCAACGGCGAAGCCAACAAGCTCACGTGGGAAATTTTCCGGGATACCGTCATCGAGCAATGCGAACAGGGCGTTGACTACATGACAATCCACGCCGGAGTGCTCCTGCGGTACGTGCCCTTGACGGCAAACCGTGTGACAGGAATCGTCTCCCGCGGCGGCTCGATCATGGCGGGGTGGTGCCTGGCGCACCACGAGGAGAACTTCCTCTACACGCATTTTGATGAGCTCTGCGAAATCTTTGCCAAGTACGACGTCGCCTTCTCGTTGGGCGACGGCCTGCGTCCCGGCGCCACAGCCGATGCCAACGACGCCGCGCAGTTCGCTGAGCTCGATACGCTTGCCGAGCTGACCCAGCGCGCTTGGGAATTTGATGTGCAGGTGATGGTTGAAGGACCCGGGCATATTCCCTTCCACTTGGTCCGCGAGAATGTGGAACGCCAACAGGAACTCTGTAAAGGTGCCCCCTTCTACACCTTGGGACCGCTGGTCACGGACGTTGCTCCTGGCTACGACCACATCACATCGGCAATCGGTGCAACGGAAATTGCGCGCTATGGCACGGCCATGCTCTGCTACGTGACGCCCAAAGAACACCTTGGACTGCCAAACAAGGACGATGTGAAGACCGGTGTGATCACGTACAAGATCGCAGCGCACGCAGCGGACCTCGCCAAGGGACACCCGGGCGCAAACGAACGCGACGACGCTTTGTCCAAGGCCAGGTTCGAGTTCCGTTGGCGCGACCAGTTCGCACTGTCCCTGGACCCGGTTACCGCAGAAGCCTTCCACGACGAAACACTTCCCGCCGAACCTGCCAAGACCGCGCACTTCTGCTCGATGTGCGGACCAAAATTCTGCTCGATGCGCATCAGCCAGGACATCAGGGACGAGTTCGGTTCGGCCGACGCGCAGGCCGCCATTGCCGGTATATACGACGGCATGCGGGAAAAGAGCGAAGAATTCCTGGCGTCGGGTGGCAAGGTGTACCTGCCTGAGCTGCAGCTTCCCACTACCCGGACGGCGGAGACTTCAGGAAACCTTAACTGACCTCGTCCGGACAACATCGGCAACAAAAGAGCGAATAATCCGGTCTCCATCCACTGAATCCTGGGGCCGGTGCCCTCCAGCTGCTACGCGGCGGAGGGCACCGGTGTCCTCCAGGTACCCTGCGATTTCTTCGTACAGTGGTTCCCACCCGCCCGTAAGGACAAGGGTAGGCACGCCAGGAACGATGTGCAGGGACGCCTCCCAAGGAGGTGCCTGCAGCCGGAGGCGGCGTGCGGAACGGCGCGCTTCGGGCGTGTCCAGCCCGCTGGCTTCGGCCGAAAAAGCACGCCTGAAGTATTCGCGTTGGTAGTCGGCGTCCTTAAGCTGGTTCCGCACGTCAAACAGCGGTTCCATGAGCGAACGATGGAATGTCGTGGCAGGCAGCTCGGCTGTCAGGGATAAACAAGCCGGTTCAACCAGTGTCAGTGAATGCACCAGGTCCGGGCGTTCAACTGCTGCGAGCATGGCGGAGATTGCACCTTGCTCATGCGCCACCACATGGCCGCCACCAGAATCCACCAGCGAAGCAACCACGATGCCGACATCCGCAGCTACGTCGGATTCCATGGGTTCAGCCACGGGATCAAAGCCGTGCCGGCGGAGGAACAGTGCGTCATATGACAGGGCCATGCCGTGCTGCTTGGGCCATGCCGAGGCGCCAAAACTCCCCAGTCCGTGGACGAAGACTACGCGCTGCTTGTGCATGGATTCACCCTAGTCCAGAGCCCTGACATCCCCGCCAAAAAGCAGTTGGCGCCGTTATGGGAATTCACAACGGCGCCAACTGTCACAGTGAGTCGGAGGTTCCGGGTTACTTGCCCAGGAACTTCTCGAAGCCCTTGGGGAGGTTCAGCGTGGACGGATCGAAGTCCGCAGCGCCCTGACCGAACGCCGCTCCCGTGGGGGCTGCCGAGGCCGCATTGGCCCGTTTGGCCTCGGCGTCCCGGAGTTCCTGGGCTGCCTTTGCGGGGTTGCCGGAGCGCGCCTTCTTCTTCGGAGCGTTTTTGCCGCCCTTGCGGCCTCCGCCGGGGCCACCCATTCCCGGCATGCCCGGCATACCGGGCATACCGCCCTGGGCCATCTTCTTCATCATTTTCTGGGCTTGGGCGAAGCGCTCCAGGAGGCCGTTAACCTCGGAGACGTGCACACCTGAACCCTTTGCGATGCGGGCCCTGCGGGAGCCGTTGATGATTTTGGGAGCTACGCGCTCGTGCGGCGTCATGGACCTGACGATCGCCTCAACGCGATCGATTTCGCGTTCGTCGAAGTTCTCCAGCTGCTGGCGGATGTTTTGGGCACCCGGCATCATCATGAGCATCTTCTTCATGGAACCCATGTTGCGGATCTGCTGCATCTGGGCGAGGAAGTCATCCAGGGTGAAGTCTTCCTGGTCGGCGAACTTCTTCGCCATCCGGGCAGCTTCGTCCTTGTCCCAAGCCTTCTCAGCCTGTTCGATCAAGGTCAGTACGTCACCCATGTCCAGGATGCGCGAAGCCATCCGGTCCGGGTGGAAGAGTTCGAAGTCGTCCAGGCCTTCACCAGTGGATGCAAACATGACCGGCTTACCAGTGACGGACGCAACGGAGAGCGCGGCACCACCGCGGGCATCGCCGTCGAGCTTGGACAGCACGATGCCGGTGAAGTTGACGCCTTCATCAAACGCCATGGCCGTGTTGACGGCGTCCTGGCCGATCATGGAGTCGATGACGAAGAGGACTTCGTTCGGGATGATCGCCTGACGGATCCTTCGCGCCTGGTCCATCATCTCGGCATCAACGCCGAGGCGGCCCGCGGTGTCAACAATCACGACGTCGTGCAGCTTCTGGCGCGCTTCTTCCACACCGGCACTGGCAACCGCCACAGGGTCACCGGCCGGGTGGTCCAGCTCGGAGGTTGCTCCCGGGTGCGGCGCGAAGACAGGGACGCCTGCGCGCTGGCCGACAACCTGAAGCTGCGTTACGGCGTTGGGCCGCTGGAGGTCGCAGGCAACCAGCATGGGGCTGTGGCCCTGCGCCTTAAGCCACTTGGACAGCTTGCCAGCAAGGGTGGTCTTGCCTGCACCCTGGAGGCCGGCCAGCATGATGATGGTGGGGCCGGTCTTGGCCAAGCGGATGCGCCGTGTTTCACCGCCGAGGATCTCCACGAGTTCCTCGTTGACGATCTTGACGATCTGCTGGCTCGGGTTCAAGGCACCGGAAACCTCGGCGCCAAGAGCCCGCTCGCGAATGCGGGACGTGAATTCGCGGACCACCGAAACGGCAACATCCGCGTCCAAAAGGGCACGGCGGATCTCCCGGACGGTGGCATCGACATCAGCCTCGGAGAGGCGGCCCTTGCCACGGAGGTTCTTGAAGGTTGCTGTCAACCGGTCAGAGAGTGAATTGAACACGCGCCGTGCACTTCTTTCGATGGTCTGCGATTGGCGGCCAGTGCGGCACGCCAGAGTCTTGACTTATTCTTGCCCCAAACAAATTTGCCTCAACCCCAACAAATCCGTGTCAACCAAGGGACTCGACTATCTAGGGTACCAAGTCGCACCTGCAAGATGGCATGCTGGCACAGTGACCAGCAAAACAACTGTGAAAACGTTGCTCATCCTCGGCGCGTCCGGGGACCTTACAGGCAGGCTGCTCCTCCCGGGACTGGCAGGGCTTATAGCCACGGGTCGGGCGCCCGGGTTGCGACTGGTGGGGGCCGGGTCCGACCCCTGGACGCCGGAGCAATGGCAGGAACGCGTCCATGGAGCATTTGCGGCTGCGTCAAAGACCGCCGATGCAAATGGACGCAACGCCTTGGCAGCTGTGGCCGGATCCACCGAATACCACCGAGTGGATGTCACTACCGACGGGCCCTTGGCGGACCTCTTGGCACGCCTGGAGGGACCCATAGCCATCTATTTCGCCCTGCCGCCCCACATCAGCCAGAAAGCGTGTGAAGTCCTCCGTCGCGAGCAAATGCCCGCCGGCACCCGCCTGGTGATGGAAAAGCCCTTCGGTTCCGGAAGCGAATCTGCACGCGAACTCAACCAAACGCTGGCCACTCTCGTGCCTGAGGACCACATCCACCGAATGGACCACTTCCTGGGCAAGGCCACTGTCCTGAATATCCTCGGCTTGCGGTTCGCCAACCGATTCCTTGAGCCTGTGTGGAACCGCGACCACATCGAAAAGGTGGAAATCGTCTTTGACGAGGACCTCGCCCTTGAAGGACGGGCCCGTTATTACGACGGCGCCGGTGCGTTGCGTGACATGATCCAGAGCCATTTGCTGCACATCATGGCGTTCATCGCCATCGACGCGCCAGCCAGCATCAATGAACGTGACCTCCGCGACGCCGTGGCTACGGTCTTGAGGGCCAGCAGTATCAAAGCCCCTTACCGCGATTCAACGCGGCGGGCGCGCTACACGGCAGGAACGCTCGGGGAACGGACAGTGCCGGATTACACCGCCGAGGAAGGCGTTGACCCCTCACGCAACACCGAGACACTCGCCGAAGTCCGGGTGGACATTGATAACTGGCGGTGGGAGGGAGTTCCCTTCCTCCTGCGCTCCGGCAAGGCCTTGGGGCGCCGGAGGAAGGAAGCCGTGATCACCTTCCGGCCAGTACCGCACCTGCCCACCGGCTTCTCCGGCGTGGACTCCCCCAACCAACTCCGGATTGGGTTCGGGCCAGACACCCTCCAACTCGACGTCGATGTCAACGGTCCAGGCGACATCTTCGCCTTGGACCGGGCCAGCCTCGTCGCAGAGCTGTACGCGACAGACATGCTTCCGTACGGTGAAGTACTTGAAGGCGTACTCACGGGCGATCCCTTGCTCTCCGTCCGGGGCGACACAGCCGAGGACTGCTGGCGGATCATTGAGCCCGTCCTTCGGGCTTGGGAACGGGATACAGTCCCCTTGGAGGAGTACGACGCCGGTGGCGCCGGGCCGGCGGACTGGCCCACCGCCGTCGTGGGTTAGGCCGGGCGGCGACCCTCATAGGGCGTTAGGAAACCGTCCAGACATGAAGCGGGCCGGATACCTGAGAGGTATCCGGCCCGCTTTATTTATTAGGACTTAGATAGCGGCAGCGCCGCGCTCCCCGGTCCTTACTCGAACTGCTTCGTAAACATCCACGGTCCAGACCTTGCCGTCTCCGGCCCGGCCGGTGTTCGAGCTTGCGATCAGGACATCCAGGATATCGTCTGCTTGCTCGTCCGTGGCAAGAACCTCAATGCGAATCTTTGGCAACAGGTCCACGTTGTATTCGGCGCCGCGGTACACCTCGGTGTAGCCACGTTGCCGGCCGTAGCCGCTTGCTGCGCTGACCGTCAAGCCTTGGACGCCGTACGCTTCCAGGCCTTCCCGGACTGCTTCAAGCTTTTCCGGGCGGACAATCGCTGTGATGAGCTTCATGCCTGGACACTCTCCTTGCCTTCTGCGGGCGTCTTGGCTGCTGCGGACTCAGACTTTCCGGTCATGGCCTCGTGCAGCGGCTGGAAGCTGCCACCGTGGCCATTGACACCGAACTCGTAGGCCGTTTCGGCGTGGAGGCTGAGGTCAACACCCACGTTCTCCTGCTCCGTGGAGACCCTGAAGCCCATGGTCTTGTGAATGGCAATGGCGATTATGGCTGTCATGACTGCCGAGAAGGCAATTGCGACTCCGGCAGCTGCGAGCTGGGCCCACATCTGGGTCATACCGCCACCGTAGAAGAGACCACCGGCAGTGACGCCTTCACTTGGGGTGGCGATGAAGCCCAATGCCACGGTGCCGATGATGCCCGACACGAGGTGGACGCCGACAACATCCAGGGAGTCATCGAAGCCCCAGCGGAACTTCAAGCCGACTGCCAGGGCTGAAGCGACACCGGCTACAACACCGAGTCCAAGGGCACCCACCGGGCTGACATTGGCGCAAGCGGGAGTGATGGCAACCAGGCCCGCAACTACACCGGACGCTGCCCCCAATGAAGTCGGGTGCCCATCGCGGATGCGTTCGGTGACGAGCCAGGCGATCATGGCGGCGGCGGGGGCCGCCAGCGTGTTGATCCAGATGAGGCCAGCCTGTTCAGCAGTGGCTGCTGCACCGCCGTTGAAGCCGAACCAACCGAACCAGAGGATGGCTGCACCAAGCATGACGAACGGAATGTTGTGCGGGCGGTGGTTCGGGTCCTTGCCGAAGCCGCGGCGGTTACCAATGATCAGAACGAGGACGAGTGCTGCAACACCTGCGTTGATGTGTACGACGGTGCCGCCTGCGAAGTCAATGGCCGGGCCGAGGGCCTTGCCGATGGCTCCTTCAGCGCCGAACAAGCCGCCACCCCACACCATGTACGCCAGCGGCGCGTAGACGAGGGTGACCCACACTGGAACGAAGAGGCTCCAGGCGCCAAACTTGGCGCGGTCTGCGATGGCACCGCTGATAAGGGCAACCGTAATGATGGCGAAGGTGGCCGCATAGCCGACCTTGATCAAACCATCGGGAGTGCTGATGCCTTCAAGGCCGAAGGTGGCAAACGGATTGCCCACGATCTCCATGAAGCCTTCGCCGGAGCTCATCGACGAGCCCCACAGCACCCAGACAACACCCACGATGCCGATGGAGATGAAGCTCATCATCATCATGTTCAGTGCTGCCTTGGCGCGCGTCATGCCGCCGTAGAAGAATGCCAAACCGGGAGTCATGAACAGCACGAGTGCCGCCGCCACCATGACCCATACGTGACCTGCGGTAAGTTCCATGGTGCACGTTCCTCTCTTGCTAGATCTGCGGTTCAACCGCGGTCTGACGCCGTTTTGCGTCCTGCTTAAGATTTTTGTGCCACCGTGTTTCGCCTGCGCAGGTTTTACATTGCGGGCTCGTTACAACAACCTCCCCAACGTAAATGGTGCATATCCCCGTTGTTACGGATATGTTTCATGCGTCACACTTCCCCGAAAACAGCCAGAATTTGAAGGACCCGCACCGCATGACTGAACAGCCCCGATCCGTTGAAGAGCCAAGGATCAGGCCGGAGAAGGAACCACTGCCCCGCGACATCAAGGTGATGTTGGCCGCAGCCTTCCTGATTGCGCTGGGCTTCGGTCTTGTAGCGCCGGTGCTCCCGCAATTTGCCACTACCTTCGACGTCGGTGCCACCGCTGCCGCCGTCATTGTCAGCATCTTCGCTTTTATGCGCCTGGTCTTTGCGCCGGCAGGGGGCTCCCTCATCGGTCGCTTCGGCGAGCGGAACGTGTATGTATCCGGCCTACTGATCGTTGCCGTTTCCACTGCCGCCTGCGCCTTCGCCCAGAATTATTGGCAGCTGCTGATTTTCCGGGGCCTCGGCGGAGCGGGGTCCGTAATGTTTACAGTCGCCGCCATGGGACTGCTCATCCGTTTGGCGCCACCTGAACGAAGAGGCCGGGTGTCGGGCGCGTACGCGTCGGCTTTTCTGATTGGCAGTGTCCTCGGCCCGGTTGTTGGTGGCCTGCTGGCAGGCTTTGGCCTTCGGGTACCGTTCCTTGCCTACGCGGCGGCCTTGCTCGTTGCGGCGCTTGTAGTCCGCACGATGCTCAGCGGCGAGGGCACCTCAGCCCAGGATGGCAGCCCTGCCCCACCCATGACGCTGAAGGAGGCGGTGACGGATTCCGCCTACCGGGCTGCAGTGTTTTCCAGCTTCGGCAATGGCTGGGTGACTTTTGGCGTCCGCATGGCAACCATCCCGCTCTTTGCCGTCGCGGCACTTCACTCGCGGCCGGAGACGGCGGCGTGGGCCTTGGCCGTCTTTGCCGTAGGCAATGCCACAGCTTTGACGTTCTCGGGACGCCTCGCCGACGCCTGGGGAAGGAAGCCCCTGCTGATTTCGGGCCTTGTCATCACTGGCCTCGCCACCGGTGTCATCGGGTGGACGACGGACCTTCCGGCATTCTTCGCCGCTTCCGCTGTGGCAGGCTTCGGTTCCGGTCTGTTGGGCCCCGCGCAACAGGCCGCGGTCGCTGATGTCATTGGCCGGGGCCGCTCCGGCGGAAAAGTACTGGCGATTTTCCAGATGGCCGCAGACACGGGCGCCATCATCGGGCCCGTTGTAGCCGGCATCCTCGCCGATCGCTTCGGCTACGGGCTTGCGTTTGCCGTCACGGGCGGCGTGCTGCTGCTCACCGCCGCTGGCTGGCTGTTGGCGCGGGAACCGCTTAAAAGCAAAAGTGACTGGCAATAGTGGTTGGTTAGAGCGCTTCGAAAACAACCACTATTGCCAGTCAGTTGGGCGATTGCGCTAGTTAAGAAGGGCGTCCACGAAGCCCTCGGCTTCGAACGGTGCGAGGTCGTCCGGACCTTCGCCGAGACCGATGAGCTTGACGGGCACACCCAGCGACTTCTGGATAGCCACCACAATGCCGCCCTTCGCTGTGCCATCCAATTTGGTGAGCACAATACCTGTGATGTTGACCACCTCGGCAAAGACGCGTGCTTGGTTCAGGCCATTCTGGCCCGTGGTGGCGTCAAGGACCAGTAGGACCTCGTCCACTTCAGCCAGTTTTTCGATGACACGCTTGACCTTGCCGAGTTCGTCCATCAGGCCGGTCTTGTTCTGCAGGCGCCCAGCGGTATCCACCATCACGACGTCGACCTCCTGGTCGATGCCGGCCTTGACGGCTTCGTAGGCAACAGAGGCGGGGTCGGCGCCGTCGATGTCGGACTTGACGGTGGGTACGCCAACACGTTGGCCCCACGTGGCCAACTGCTCAGCAGCTGCTGCGCGGAAAGTGTCCGCAGCACCGAGCAGCACGTCCTTGTCCTCGGCCACGAGCACGCGCGCCAGTTTGCCCACGGTTGTGGTTTTGCCCACGCCGTTGACACCAACAACAAGCACGACGGCGGGTCGGTCAGCTTTGCGCTCGACGTTGAGGGAACGGTCCATGGTGGGATCCACGAGCTTGATGAGTTCTTCACGGAGCATGTCTTTGACATGCTCGGGGCTGCGGGTACCCAGCACCTTGACGCGTTCCCGGAGTGCATCGACCAACTGCATGGTGGGCTCGGTGCCAAGATCGGCGAGGAGCAGCGTCTCCTCAACCTCGTCCCACACGTTCTCGTCGATTTTGTCCCCGGACAGCAGAGCCAGCAGACCCTTGCCCAGAATGTTGTTCGATTTCACCAAACGGGCACGGAGGCGGGTCAGGCGCCCTTCCACAGGCGCCGGCGTCTCTACAGCGATGGTCTCCAACCCGGCGGCATCATCCGGAACATCAGCACCTTCGACTCTTCCGTCGAAAGTTGGGGCAGGAGGTGCGATTACGGCATCCGGTCGGTCCTCCACAAGGGTTCCGCTGCCTGCGGCCGATGACTGAGCGGGGTCATTGGCATCCCGCGTTCCAGGGTAGTTGGCGCCGGACTTCCGGGCCTTCATCAGTACCGGCACCAGCCCGCCGACCACGACGAGCGCAGCGACAATGGAAAGAATTATGGGTAGGAAATCGTTCACTCCCCTACCTTCTCATAAAGCTATGCCCCGGCACCGAGCCGTTGGCTGATGACGGTGGACACCCCGTCGCCGCGCATCGTGACGCCGTAAAGGGCATCGGCCACTTCCATGGTGCGCTTCTGGTGTGTGATGACGATCAACTGGCTGGACTCCCGGAGCTCTTCGAAGATCGTGATGAGCCGGCCCAGGTTGGTGTCGTCCAAGGCCGCTTCCACTTCGTCCATGACGTAAAACGGCGACGGCCTGGCTTTGAAGATCGCCACCAGCAGTGCCACAGCGGTGAGTGAACGTTCGCCGCCGGAGAGCAGGGACAATCTCTTGATCTTCTTACCTGCCGGCCGGGCTTCGACCTCGATGCCAGTGGTCAACATGTCGTTTGGATCCGTCAGGACCAGCCTGCCCTCGCCTCCTGGGAAGAGCCGCGCGAAGACGCGGTCAAACTGGGCCGAAGTATCGGCAAAGGCTTCGGTGAAGACCTGCTGGACGCGGTTATCCACTTCCTTGATGATGTCCAGCAAGTCCTTCCGGCTGGACTTGAGGTCCTCCAGCTGCGAACTGAGGAACTGGTGACGCTCCTCAAGGGCGGCAAACTCTTCCAGGGCCAGAGGGTTGACCTTTCCCAGTGCCGCCAGTTCCCGCTCAGCCTTTTTGAGCCGTTTCTCCTGCTCCGCCCGGTCAAAGGGAATTCCTTCCACCAGCGGTGCACCCGTTTCGTCCACAGGCGCACGGAGTTCCGCCCACTTGTCAGTGGTTGCGCCGGCTGGCTGAGGGACAAGTTGATCCGGGCCGTAATCTGCAACGAGTTGTTCGGCCGATAGCCCGAGTTCCTCGATAGAACGGGCCTCCAACGCCTCGATTCGAAGACGCTGTTGGGTCCTGGCCATCTCGTCCTTGTGCACGGAGTCGGTAAGTTCGGCGAGTTCCTTTGCGAGGTCATCGTTTCCGGAACGCACGCCGGACAGTTCCTTCTCCAGTTGCTCACGCGCTTGCTCGGCAAGGTCGCGTTCATGGCCGGCGAGATCCACTGAGATATCGATGAATCGAAGCACCTGCTCAACTGCCGACACCACTGCACCAGCACGTTGGGCTTGGGCGCGCCGCCTCTGCGCCCGGCGGGCGGCCTCTTCACGGGCCCGCCGCTCTGTGGCTGCTGCACGTTCCAGGGAGGCAGCCCGGCCAGCGATGGCCCCCACTTGTTCTTCGGCGGTGCGAAGGGCCAGCCGAGCGTCCATTTCGTTGGAACGGGCCAACCGCGCCTGCGCCGCGAGTTCATCCCGCTGGTCCGTGGATGGCTCCTCATCCGGAGCTTCCTGGGCGGCGGCGAGCCGCTCAGCCGCAACTTCAAGGTCCAACCGGGCTTCTGCAATATTCGCTTCTGCACGCGCCAGTGAAGCCTCCAGGCGTTCGCTTTCACCCACCGCACTGCGAAGAAGTGAGTTCAAGTGCCCCAGGCGCTCTGCCACGGCAGCAAGGCGGGCATCGGATTCATGCAGCCTTTCCAATGCCGCATCAGCCCGGTCCTGGGCTTCGGCGCGACGAGCTTCAGCGCCAGCCAGGGCAAACCGTCCCCGCTCCAAGCGTGCCGTAACTTCGTGGAGCCCGGCCACGGCGTCGTCCACTGCTGCCTGGATCTCCAGCAGGGAGGGCGCCGTGGCTGAACCGCCCTGGACCGTCAGTGCAGTGAAGACGTCGCCTGCACGGGTGACCACCTTGATTTCCGGGTGTCCACCAATCAGCGCTGCCGCACCTGCCGTATCATCGACGACGGCGATCCCAGCCAGCAGGGCCAGGGCACCCTGGGCAGCTGGTTCCGTGACCTTAAGGACGTCCACTGCCCATCTGCTGCCAGCCGGCAGCTCCAAGGGGAACGCCGCTTCACCAGCCCCGCGGCCGACGTCGGCCAAGAGCAACGCAGCCCTGCCGGCGTCGTCCTCTTTCAACTGTTGGATCGCGGCGACGGCGACAGTGGAGTCCCCGACCACGAGGGCGTCCGATGCAGAGCCCAGTGCCGCTGCTATCGCGGCCTCATAACCGGGCTCAATAGCCAGCATCCCGGCAAGGGGCCCCAGAATGCCCTGGACATCGCCGGAAAGCAGATGCTCCGAGCCGTCCTTGCGATTCAGCCCCAAAAGAAGTGCATCGCGGCGGGCGGTCAGGGCATCCCGCTGGCGAAGTGCTTCCCTTTCTGCGGATTTCAGCTCTTCGATCTCCGCCAGCACGGCGTCCAGGGCCTCGGTGGCATTCTCGTACTCGGCGTCAAGACTCTCTTCGCCATCTTCAACCCCTGCAACCTGCGATTCGAGTGCTGCGAATTCGCTCTGGGCGTGGCGGCGTCGCTCGTTGCCCGCGGCCAGTGATTCGCGGAGGCGGCCACGCTCGGCCTCCGCCGCTTCTGCCCTGGAGCGTGCCGCCGCGACCTGGCCCGCGAGCCTGGCGAGTCCTTCACGACGGTCTGCCGCTGCCCTTAGCATGGCCGTCAGCCGTTTGTCCTCGGCGGCTGCGAGCGCCTCCGCAGAATCCTTAGCCACTGTTGCTTCCAGGAGGGCGGCCTGCTTGGCGAGGATGTCATGTTCCAAGGCGGCCTGTTCGCCGCGGGCCTTCGCCGCCTGGCGTTCCAGTTGTTCGGGGTCCCGGCCCGAGTCCGGCACAGCTTCTGAGGAGCCCAACAGCCGGCGACGCTCGGCTGCGAGGGAGCCCAGCGAGCGGAGCCGCTCACGGCCTGCAGACAGCTGGTACCAGTTGTCCCGTGCTGCGTTGAGCCGGGGGGTTGCTTCCGCTGCTTGCTGTTCCAATGCGGCCTGGCGTCGCCGGCCGTGGCCCAGTTCAGACTCGACCACCTGGCGGCGTTCCTTGAGGGCGGCTTCGTCTGCGACGTCCTGTTCCAGGCTCGATGTCAGTGCAACGATGTCGTCGGCGAGGAGGCGTGCGCGGGCATCCCTGACATCGAACTGGACTGTTTGTGCACGTCGGGCGATTTCTGCCTGCTTGCCCAGGGGTGTTAGTTGGCGGCGGATCTCTGCGGTGAGGTCGCCAAGCCGGGCAAGGTTGGCCTGCATGGCTTCGAGCTTGCGGACGGTTTTTTCCTTGCGGCGGCGGTGCTTGAGGATCCCGGCTGCTTCCTCGATGAAACCGCGGCGGTCTTCGGGCGTCGCGTGTAGCACGCGGTCCAGTTGGCCTTGGCCCACTATCACGTGCATCTCGCGTCCCAGTCCTGAATCGGACAAAAGCTCCTGGATGTCCAGGAGCCGGCACGGCGCACCGTTGATGGCGTATTCGGAGCCACCTGTCCGGAACAATGTCCGGGAAATGGTGACTTCGCTGTACTCAATGGGAAGCGCGTTGTCCGCGTTGTCGATGGTCAGGGAAACGTGCGCCCGCCCCAAAGGAGGCCTGCCGGACGTGCCGGCAAAGATGACATCTTCCATCTTTCCACCGCGCAGCGTCTTGGCACCTTGCTCCCCCATCACCCATGCCAAGGCATCCACGACGTTGGACTTACCCGAGCCGTTCGGACCGACGACGGCGGTGACGCCGGGCTCGAAGTCGAACGTCGTGGCCGACGCAAACGACTTGAATCCGCGGACAGTCAGACTTTTCAAATGCAAGGCGGTTCGGTTCTCCTGGGTGGCCTGTTGTCAGCCCTTGGGGGCGGCTGTATCTCCCTAAATCTACTGCCGTTTGGCCGAAATCCATGGATCTGTAACGGGAAAGCCTTGCGGCAAGGATGCCGCGCCCCTACACTCCTGCCAAGGGTTACTTGGCGGATTCGCTCCGGTGATCCGGCTTTGACCTGAAGGTCCCTCGGGTAAAGGCTGGATACGGTCCAGATATTCGGAAACGATCATCCAAGTGCAGGACCCATATTCCATAACTGAAGATCTTGGTTTGACCCTGGCTGGGGAGCGGCAAGCAGGGACCGTGCGCTAAACGCGGACCCATATTCGCAATTGGCGTACCACTCCAGGAGTTCTGATGACCGGTCCTTCAGCTACCCGACCACAGCAAGTCCTCAAAGGCTTCCTCTTGCCTTTGGTGATTGCCATGGTTGCAGCTTTGCTGCCTCTTACTGCCCCGGCGGCCGTCGCAGCGGGACCTTGCGACCCCGGTATGAACCCCGTGGTGTGTGAAAACTCCAAAGCCGGAAGTCCACCTTCAGAGTGGGACATAGCCGGCGCCGGGGATGCCGGGATACAGGGATTTTCCACGGAGATCAGTGTCAACGCCGGGCAGCCGATCAAGTTTAAGATCGATACGAACGCCGCCAACTACACGATCGCCATCTACCGCACAGGCTGGTACGGCGGGAACGGCGCCCGGAAGATTGCCGATGTGACACCCTCGGTACTGCGACAGAACCAACCCCAATGCATCAGCGATCTGACCACCGAACTCTATGACTGCGGCAACTGGGCCGTTTCAGCTACCTGGCAGGTTCCGTCGACAGCCGTCTCGGGCATTTACATAGCTCTTCTCACACGGCCTGACAACGGAGACCAGAGCCACATCACGTTCATTGTGCGAAACGATGGCAACCATTCCGACGTCGTCTTCCAGACCTCAGACACCACGTGGCAGGCGTACAACGGTTATGGCGGTTCCAACTTCTACCAGGGCGCGGCCAACGGCCGGGCCTACAAACTCAGTTACAACCGTCCCATGGATACCCGTGGCGGGATCGGCGGGCGGGACTTCTACTTCGCCAATGAGTATCCGATGGTCCGCTTCCTGGAGCAGAACGGGTACGACGTCAGCTACATAAGTGGTCTGGATACCGACCGCAGCGGCGCCCAGTTGCTTAACCACAAGGTCTTCCTGTCAGTGGGCCACGATGAATACTGGTCCGGCCCCCAACGCGCCGCCGTCACCGCGGCCAGGGACGCGGGGGTAAACCTGCAGTTCCTCTCCGGCAATGAGATGTACTGGCGCACGCGTTTCGAGGCCTCGACGGTTGACGGGGGCGCTGGCCGCACTTTGACCTGCTACAAGGAGACGTGGGCCAACACCAAGAGCGACCCAAGCACCCAATGGACTGGTACGTGGCGGGACCCACGGTTTGCTTCGCAAAGTGCTGGCGCAGGCTTACCGGAAAACGGGCTTACCGGGACTCTCTATATGTCCAACTACACCGATCTCCCCGTAACCGTATCCGCAGAGGAAGGGAAGACGAGGCTGTGGCGAAATACTTCCCTGACTTCGCTGCCTGCAGGTTCCTCGGCTGCTTTGGCCCCCCACACCATCGGATATGAGTCCAACGAGGACCTGGACAATGGTTTCAGGCCGGCAGGGCTGATCCAGCTGTCCACCACAGTTGGGGACGTTGATCAGTACCTGCAGGATTTCGGCAACACGGTCAAACCGGGCCGCACAACACACCACCTGACTCTGTACCGTGCCCCCAGTGGTGCCTTGGTGTTCTCTGCCGGCAGCGTCCAGTGGACCTGGGGCCTGGACCAGGAACATGATGGCGGCGGCGCAGCGGCCGATCCCCGGATGCGGCAGGCCCAAGTCAACCTGCTCGCAGACATGGGTGCTCAACCCGCTACACGGGCAGCCGGCATAGCCGCCGCAACGGCCAGCACGGATCTGACCGGGCCAACCGTCACCATTGCCGCACCAGCCAACGCTGCCACCATCGCCCACGGAACAAGCGTCACCGTATCCGGTACTGCTTCAGACACCGGCGGCGGCGTTGTGGCCGGCGTCGAGGTGTCAACCGACGGTGGCGCGACGTGGCACCCGGCACAAGGGAAGCAAAACTGGACCTACAACTACATCCAGAAAGGCCTCTCATCGGCCACTGTCCAGGTACGGGCCATCGATGACAGCGCCAACATTGGTGCCACGTCCACCCGGAACCTCACAATCACCGGCCCCTACAGCGTCTTTGGCCAGACTGTCCCCGCCATCCAGGACGCCGGCGACGCCGGGGCCTATGAACTCGGACTGCGGTTCTCACCAACCGTAGATGGTTTCGTCACGGGTGTGAGGTTCTTCAAGAGCCAGGCCAATACAGGAACGCACATCGGTTCACTCTGGAGCAGCTCCGGCGAGCGCCTGGCCACGGCCACTTTCACCAACGAAACAACCTCCGGCTGGCAGCAAGTCCTCTTCAGCCAAGCCGTCCCTGTGGCAGCAGGCCAAACGTACACAGTTTCTTACTGGGATCCGAACGGCCACTATGCCAGCAAGGAATACCAGTGGGCCTACAGCGGTTCAACGGAAGCACCGTTAACAGTTGCCGGCGGCTTCGGTGCCCAGCCTGCGGGCGTCTACAGCGGATCGGGATTCCCGATCGCCAGCCACAACGGCGGCCACTACTTCGTTGACGCTCTTTTCAGCACGGTTGACACCACGCCGATGACGGTTTCCGGACAAAATCCTTACCCGTCCTCTTCCAGCGTTTCCGTCAATACCAAGGTCAGTGCCGTGTTCTCCAAACCAGTCACTGCATCCAGCGTCCAGCTGACGTTGAAGTCCGCCTCCGGGACCGTGGCGGGCACCACCGCGTACGACTCCGCTACGCGTCGGGCGACGTTCACGCCATCATCTGCCTTGGCTTTCAGCACGACGTACACGGCGACCCTCGCCGGCACCGATTCGATCGGCGGATCGGTAACTGCCGGCGGAACCTGGTCCTTCACGACGGCGGCAACCCTGCCGGTCGCCGGGGATTGCCCGTGCAGTCTCTTCGATGACAGCGTTACCCCTGGAATCGCCGAGATCCGGGACGGAGTTCCACTAACGCTTGGCGTGCGTTTCTACAGCGTCAGGGCCGGCGAGGTCACCGGCGTCAGGTTCTATAAGTCGGCCGGCAACACGGGCACCCACAATGGGGCCCTGTACACCGCGGCCGGACAACAATTGGCGACAGTAACCTTCGCCAATGAGAGTGCTTCCGGATGGCAAACAGCGATCTTCGGCCAGCCTGTCCAGATCGCTGCCAACACGCAATACATCGTCTCCTACACATCGCTGACCGGCACATACTCGGCCACCACAAATGGCTTCGGTTCGGGCATGAGTGTTGGGCCCTTGCGGACAGACTCGGATGCTGGTGCTTACACGTACAGCGGAGGCTTCCCCGCTTCCAGTTCAACCGCCAGCTATCTGGTTGACGTGGTCGCCATGATTCCACCGCCCGCCTTCACGGCAAGCGCACAGTCGCCTTTGCCCGGCGCATCCAGTGTCCCGCTGGACACCAAGGTCAGCGCCGTACTGTCCGAAGCAGCCACACCGTCAAGCGTCACGCTTGGAGTGAAAGCAGCCAGTGGCGCCGCCGTAGCCGGAACAACGAGCTATGACCAAACAACGCGCCAGGTGACGTTCACCCCCGCCTCGCCTCTCGCCGCGGGTACGTCATTCACGGCCACTCTGGCTGCAACATCGTCTGCCTCCGGGCAGCAGTTGACTGGTGGCACTTGGACCTTCACGACGGTTCCAGCCCCTCGTGTTCCGGGCTCGTGCCCCTGCACCCTGTACCAGGACAGCGTCACACCGACGACTGCCGAGGTTGATGATGGTACACCGCTGACGCTGGGCGTCCGCTTCTCCAGCGACACTGCAGGCCAGGTGACGGGCATCCGCTTCTACAAGTCCGCTGGAAACACCGGAACGCATACGGGTTCGCTGTACTCCAGCGCCGGGCAGCTCCTTGCATCGGTCACGTTTACCAACGAGTCCAGTATGGGTTGGCAGACAGCAACCTTCAGCCAACCAGTTAATATTGCCGCTGACACTGAATACGTTGTTGCGTACAAGTCTCCGACCGGCAAGTACTCCTACACCGCCAACGGCTTCGGCGAGGGTCTCACCAGCGGACCCCTGCGAACCGCGTCAGACGCAGGCGCGTACTCTTACAGCAGCGATTTCCCGAACGTGCCCTCCACGGCAAGTTATCTGGTGGACCTGGTGCTCACGGTGCCGGAACCTCCACTGACGGTCACGGCCCAGGTGCCGGCACCGGGCGCTACGGGCATCCCTGCCGACGTCAAACCCTCGATAACGCTCTCCGCTGCTATTCGATCCGGGGCATCGATGGCGTTGACTGCCAATGGCGCGTCTGTAGCGGGAACCACCGCGTTGTCAGCAGACAGCAAGACCGTGACGTTTACCCCGACAACGGCCCTGCCCAGCAGCGCGTCAGTATCCGTCAGCGTGACGAACGTGGTTTCGCAACAGGGGCAAACCCTGCCGCCAACCAGCTGGCAGTTCACTACAGCCAGCCCCACCGTGCAACAGTCCACCATCTTTGGGTCGCTCCTACCGCAAGTGGCCTCCGCTTCGGAAACGAAAGCGGTGGAACTGGGGACCGCATTCAGCGTCTCCCAGGCAGGCAACGTGACAGGCATTCGTTTCTATAAAGGCACCGGGAACACCGGTACCCATGTTGGGTCGCTGTGGAACGCGGCCGGCACCCGCCTGGCACAAGTGACCTTCGTCAACGAGACAGCAACCGGATGGCAAACAGCCACACTGTCCACACCAGTGGCACTGGCTACAGGTCAGAGGTATGTAGTCTCCTACCGGGCACCCAATGGCAGGTACTCCTACACCACCGGCTTCTTCAACCAAACGTGGACCAGTGGCGTCTTCACGGCTTCCGGTCCCGATAATGGCGTGTATCGGTACGGTGCCTCTGGGACAATGCCAAACAATTCCTGGAATGCCACGAACTACTTTGTAGACGTGGTCTACTCCATCCAATCCGGCGGCTAGGTCCGCCTCCGAACTGCTGGCGTCCGGCCCCCTGAACTCCAGGGCCGGACGTCGGCATTTAACGTCAGCAAACAAGCTTCAACGCAACGCGTACTCACCGGCCAGGCTTATTCACCGGACCAAGTCTTCAACGCACCATGTCTTCAGCGGACTACGCTCGGCGACCACGCATGGGGGATAAACAGGCTTGGCTGTGACGCGGTATCCGTTGCCAGCTTCCAGATATTGCTGTCACCTGGGGTATTTTCGTCGGCCAATCCGTAAAGGACGTTTTGATTGTCCAACCATTCAATCTGGTCATCCACGCTTCGCTTCTCGGGCAGGACGGTTTCCTGTCCGGTAGCGAGGTCAAGGACAGCGACATTCCAATGCGCAGTCAACGTCCCGCCGTCGTTCTTCTTGTAGGCGATTCGCGTGCCGTCAGGAGAGATGGAAGGGCACTCGACGTTATCGTGGACCGCAGTCAGGGTCTTGGCCGACAAACTGCCACGAACAAGCCAGATCCGCCCGGCGGAAGCCGCAGTCGCGTAGAAGACGTCGCTTTGCCCAGGCGCAAAGGTGACCCCCCAGATGTTTCTGTCCGTGGCCTGCAAGCGCTCGCCGTTGACTATCAGGGCGAAGTCCTCCAGATTCCCCGAACCACCTGAACCAGCCGCCGTGAAGTTGATTTCAGTCGCGGTGGAGAACCCTGCTGTGGCATACGAGTGGCCGGTAACGAACACAGTTGTTGCAATCATGGATCCGTCTGGACTGGTTCGCGTCCGGCTCGGTATTCCCGGCAGGGGCCATGCCCGCTGCTGCTGCCAGTCTCTATTAAGGACGGCCGCTTCGAAGGCAGTCACAATCCCCCGGTTCGTCCTGAGGCAAACCACTGTAACGGCAGTTCCGTAGACCCTGTCACAGGCCTGTTCGCTGACAGCACGCGTGCCGCCAGGGTTCGAGAGCGGCACCGTGGCCGCATTACCGTACCCCTGTCCGCCTGCCGTGTTCCGGAACAGGACGAAGGGGACACCAGGCAGTGGCTGGCCCGCAGTAACACCCACAGAGGGCGCAGCCGTACGGCTCTCCTCGAAACGCTGATAGGCGCCAACCGCATAAATGCCCGCTGCCGCAAGCACCAGCAATGTGACTGCCAGGAGAATGCCCCAACGCAGTTTCCCTCCCGTGAGGGTGCTCATCATGCGTTGACCGGCTTTGGCTTGGCTCCAGGCAGAATGAAGACGACCGCAACCACGGCGCATGCCAACAACGCTCCGGCTGCAACCATGGCTGTGGAGGCTCCTACTGCGTACCAGAGAACGCCAAAGCCGGCCGCGGCCGTCATCCGGCTCAACGCAACCACAGTCTGTGCAGAGGCGATACCTGTGGCAAGCTTCCCTGGTGGAGTCAACTGGCTGGCCAGTGCCGCCAGCACACCGTCAGTGGCTGCGTAGAACCCGCCAAGAAGGATCAGGCAACCCAGGGTGCTCCATAAGCCACCGAACGGGGCCGCCGCCAGCAAGTAGCAGGCAAGCAGCGCGATGTGGCCGCCCACGAAGACCGGCACCCTGCCCACCCTGTCAGCCAGCCGCCCCAGCGGAATCGCAAACGCAAGGAACACGATGTTGGTGCCGACGAAAAGCAACGGAAACCACTGCACGGCGAAGGAGTCCCGGTCCTGCAACACGAGGTAGATGAAACCGTCACCAATGGTCAGCAAGCCAAGGAGACCCGCAGAGATCAGTAACCTTCCCAGGCCTGGCTCCCGCAGGTGGCTCCACGAGAACGCGAAGAGCCGGCGTCGCTGCTTCGGGAGGACGGCTGTTTGCCCTGCGCCTTCGATCCCCTTGAGGCCTTCGATCCCCTTGAGCCTATCCGCCCGCAGGTCCGGCACCACCAGCCCCAGAACTGCAACGCCGATAACCGCAAAGGCCAGGGACACCACAAAAACGGTGCTGAAGCCATTGGGGATCATGAGCAGCACTAGGAAGGCAATCATCGGCCCCGCAGCCGCCCCGATGTTGTCCAGCATCCTGTGTACGCCAAAGGAACGGGCCAGGTGTTCCGGTTGCGCTGAAACAGTGATCAGCGCGTCGCGTGGCGCCGTGCGAATGCCTTTGCCGATCCTGTCCCCGGTCACAATCGCGGCTACCGCCCAGAACCCTCCTGCGAAAAGGAAACCTATCCTGGCGAGCATGGACAACCCGTAACCAGCCAATGCGATGCGTTTTGGGTGTCCGCTGCGGTCCGCAGCCCAGCCCGCGGCGATCCTGACAAGTGCGCTCGCGCCCTGGTTGATGCCGTCGATGAATCCGAAGGCGATGGTCGAAAGGCCCAGGAATCCTGTCACATACAGCGGGAGGATTGCCGTCACAGACTCTGAGGACACATCCGTCACCATGCTGACAAGGCCTAGCCACAGGATGACCGGAGACAAACGAAACGGCACCTCGCTGGATAGTGCCGTTGTGGCTCCCCGGGGTTTTTCCCGTTTGCCACCGCTGCGATCCGAAAGTGAGATGTACATAGGTGCCCCTAGTCCGCCGTCGTGTGCAGGCTGCCCAAAAGCTGGAAGCGTGAAACGCCGGTTCCAGTCACCGAAACTGACACCGTCACCGTGTCCGTACCGCGCACGAACCTCGCGGCCACAGCTCCGTCCGGTGCGGGCGCATCCTCGGACCAGAAGCCTTGCCCGACCAACGACTGGCGGAAGGCTCCCAGAACCTCCTCCTGAGACGTGCCCACGACTCCGTCCGCCGTCAGCTGCAGGACGTTGCCCGAAGTGGAAATACTGGTGGAGCCCACGGTAGTCCCGGCCGGCATGGTCACAACGCTGCTGGGCCAGCCCTCTACCAGTGAGCCCTTCGCTGTGGCGGATTTCGGCAATGGACCAGTGATGAGTGGGGCCGGTGCAGACGGCACCGGGAGCCCGGTGGGTGTGGCTGTCACAGGAGGCAGGACCTCCAGCGGCTTGGCTGTTGTTCCACCGTCGCCTGAACCGTCCGCTGGACTGCTTGCCGAACTGCCTGACGTCGGACCGCCCGACGTCGGACTGCCGGAGGGAGGCGCACTGGCGCTGCCGGAAGCGTTGCCGTTCGACGGATCCCCGCCAGGACCCGACGATACGGAGCTCTGGGCCGTTGCCGGTCCGGGTTTCGAAGCCATCTGGTCCAGCACGAGGGCTACCGCGGCGATGAGGACGGCGAGGCAGATGCCCGCGATCACCAAGCGCCGCGCCATCATGGCTTGCCCGTACTTGCCGCGCCGCCGAGGAGCTCGTTGGCCTTCGCCTCAAGCCCGTCGTCGACGAAATCGTAAATGAACGATGCCAGCCAAATCACCACGGTCGCGGCGATCCAGCCCAAGATGCCGTTGATGGTGAAACCGTTCGAAAAGATGCTTGTTACCACAAGAATTGCCAGGGTGGCCAGGAGTCCCGCAGCCATCGTCACTGCCTTGCTGAGGACCCGCTTACGCCCGTCTGCCCGCTGCGCGTGGCGGCGGTGGAACATGGCCAGGATCAAGGGCTTGACCAAAAGCGTGGCCGCCGTGAACACCACGACGGCCCAAAGAAACCCGGCTCCCAAACGGACCCCAGGAAGAACTGACGCCACCCACAACGTGATGGCGTTGAAAACCAGTGCGATGGCGATCCGAACCGCCAAGCTTTTCATGGGGACAGTCTGCCATTGCGATCCGGATTCCGGAACAGTTTTGGCCCTACCAACGCCCATTTCGCGGCCGTGGCTGGCAAACCGGACACGTGTAGGACGAGCGGTTCATGAATTGCTCACGTTTGATGATGCTGTGCAAGCCTGCTGCCTCGCAACGGCTGCACAACTCGCCTGCGCGTCCGTAGGCGTTGAGAGAGCGGGCGAAGTATCCCGAATCGCCGTTGACGTTGACATATAAGGAGTCAAAGCTCGTGCCTCCGGCAGCCAACGCCGCATACATGACCTCTTGTGCGGCCTGCACAAGCCGGGCGGCATCACGGCGCCGCAACGTGTCGGTAGGTCTTGCGTAATGGAGGCGGGCGCGCCACAGGGCCTCGTCAGCATAGATGTTGCCGATCCCGGAAATCACCGACTGGTCCAGCAATGCCCGCTTCAGGCCTGTTTTTCGGCTCTTTACTTTGCGATAGAAGGTGTCAAAGGAAAAGCAAGGGTCCAGCGGGTCCCTGGCAATGTGGGAGGCTTCCTCGGCGATTTCGGGCAGGGGCGTCTCTCCCAAACCTCCAGGGCCGCCGTCGGAAGTTGGCACCAGGGACGTCACGAACAGGCCACCGAAAATGCGCTGGTCCACGAATCGCAGTTGCTCCGGCATGCCGTCCTCCGGGCTGAGGCAGATTCTGACTTTGAGATGCTTCTCGTCAGGGACATGGGGGTCCTGCATGAGCAATTGTCCGCTCATCCCCAGATGAGCCATGAGCGCTACCTTGGGCAGCGTGCTGTCAACGGAACCCAGGGTGTCCATGGCGAGCGGCATCCAAAGAAACTTACCGCGCCGGACGACGTCCATTACCGTGGCGTGCTCAAGATTCCCGATGAAGTCCTCGGTGCCGAGGCCATGCCTGCGGATGGAGCGGGCGTCAAGGACGTCAACCGCGGTGATCGTACGGCCACGGACCCAGCGGGCCAGGCCACGGCGAACCACTTCTACTTCGGGAAGTTCAGGCATTGGGTCTGTGGACTCGGCTTCAGGCGGAAGCGGGTCCGGCCGGAGCTTGGTCCAGCGCAGTCAGGGCGCGCCAAGCGTCAGCGGCAGCTTCCTGCTCGGCTTCCTTCTTCGAATGGCCAGCGCCGCGACCATAAGGAGTCCCACCAATGTTCAGGACAGCCTCGAATGTACGAGCATGATCCGGGCCCGAGCCTTCCACGGCATAGTGGATTGCTCCGAGTTGGCGGCTGGCGGTCAGTTCCTGGATGCTCGTTTTCCAATCGGTGCCGGCTCCAAGGGCGCCGGCGTCCTTCAGGAGCGGGCCCACAAGGCGCATCACCAGCTGGCGTGCCGTTTCGATGTCGTTGGAGAGGTAGGTGGCGCCAATGAGCGCTTCCATGGTATCCGCGAGGATCGAGGCCTTGTTCTTGCCGTCGGTGAGCTTCTCGCCCTGTCCGAGGTAGATGAACTCGCCCACACCAAGCTCGCGACCAATTCCTGCGAGGGCGCGCGTGCTCACGACGGCGGATCGCCGCTTTGCGAGCTCACCTTCAGGCAGCGCTGGGTTCTCGCGGTAAAGCGAATCGGTCACAGAGAACCCCAGAATGGAGTCGCCGAGGAACTCGAGACGCTCATTGGTGGGAATCCCACCGTTCTCATACGCATATGAGCGATGTGTCAGAGCAAGACGAAGCGTCTCGGTGTCAATGGAGACACCGAGACGCTTCAGAAGCTCTTCAGTTGAAGACATCCTTTGTCAGCCTATTGGGCAGATTAGGCGTCTGCTACCTTGCGGCCCTTGTATTCAAGGAACAGCGCGGTGCCGGCAGAGTCAGTGACGACCTTTGCCTGGTGCGGCAGGCTGTAAGTAACCTGACCGTTTTCGATGGTCTTGACCAAGTTGGGGGCAGTTGCCTTCCACTGGGCACGGCGGGCGCGTGTGTTTGCGCGAGACATTTTCCGCTTGGGAACAGCCACGGCTATCTCATTTCTCTCTTAGTCCAACACTTACTAATCAGTTTGCCGGTCAGTCTTAGCCAGATCAGCTAGGGCAGCCCAGCGAGGGTCAATGACCTCGTGGTGGTGCCCCGGCTCGTCTTCCAGGCGTACTCCACATTCGGAGCAAAGGCCCTGGCAGTCTTCCCGGCACACCGGCTGGAACGGCAGCATAGTGACAACTGCGTCCCGCAACACCGGCTCAAGATCGATCAGATCGTGCTCGACTCGACGTTGCTCTTCATCGTCTTCTTCGTCCGAAAGCTCGACGCCTTCATAGAAGAAAAGTTCTTGCACATTGACTTCAAGGTCATACGCAAGGGGATCCAGGCATCGACCGCATTCGCCGGTTACTTCGACGATTACGGATCCTGATACCAGAATTCCTTCGTGTACGGCCTCAAGGCGAAGATCCAACTCGACATCCGAGCCTTCCTTCACGCCAATGAGCGCCACACCAAGGTCACTTGGCGCAGGTACATGTTCGTTGAGTGTCCGCATGGTCCCTGGACTGCGTCCAAGGTCCTTGACTACCAGCGCCAAGGGCGAACTTGCATCTCGCTTAATGAGAACTCCTGTAGAACATATGACCGACGTACCATCTTAGCCTGATCAAGCCTGAGGACTCAAACCGGTGCCGGGCGCGCGAAGAGCGTCACGGTTTCAGCTGGGATCCACCGCAAGAAGCTGCGAGGTACCTATAAAGACTACCCCCTTGCGGGAGGGTTACGTTCCAGACTCGCCAGCGAGGAGCCGCTTCAACACGGATTTCGGTACGAAATCGGAAATGTCGCCGCCCAAGACATTGACCTCTTTGATCAAGGTGGAAGAAAGGTGGACGTAATGCGCTTCTGCCGGCAGGAAGACGGTTTCGACGCCGGTAAGCTGACGGTTCATGGTGGCCATCGGCAATTCGTAGTCAAAGTCCGAAGACGAGCGAAGGCCTTTAACAATTGCCGAAATACCCCGATGCCGGCAGTACTCGGCCAACAGCCCCTCCCCCATCGGCTCAACGATGATGCCACGCAAGGACGCCAGAGTCTCGCGGGCCATCTCCATCCGGTCTTCGAGGCTAAAGCGGTACTTCTTGGCGTAGTTGGTGGACACGGCCACGATGACTTCGTCAAACAGGCCAGCCGCCCGCGCGATGACTTCGAGATGTCCGTTGTGGATAGGGTCAAAGGATCCAGGGCATACCGCACGTCTCATGAGACGAACCTACCCCATAGCTTCGCCGGGATACCATGGCTGACATGTCACCAGCAGGCAGCACTTTACCGCTCAACACAACGGCCCACGGTTCCTCGCCATGGCAACGGGCCGCTACTGGCGCCAACCTGCTCTCCCCTGACGGAAACCTCGGAGTGACCATCTTCGAGGAGATGACCACCTTGGCAATATCCTCCGGCGCAATCAACCTCGGACAGGGCTTCCCCGACGAAGACGGACCCGTGGAGATAAAAGCCGCAGCGCAGGCAGCCATCGCCGCAGGAGCCAACCAATACGCTCCTGGCAAGGGCATCACGGAATTGCGCGAAGCTGTCGCGGAACACCAACTCCGGTTCTATGGACTCACTCCAGACCCGCAGACAGAAGTCGTCATCACTACGGGCGCTACGGAAGCCATAGCGGCGTCACTTTTGGCTTTCATCCAGCCCGGCGACGAAGTCCTGACCTTCGAACCGTTCTATGACTCCTATGGAGCCATCATCGGATTGGCCGGAGCACAACATGTCACTGCTCCCCTGACCGCTCCGGATTTCCTTCCGGACCTCTCCAGACTTGAAGAGGCATTCAGCAACCGCACCAAAGTGGTGCTCCTGAACAACCCACACAATCCCACAGGCGCCGTTTTCCCCCAAGAGGTCCTGGAAAAGGTGGTTGAGCTAGCCAGGAAGTACGACGCCATCATTGTCAGCGACGAAGTCTACGAGCACCTGACCTTCGGCGTAACGCATATTCCAGTAGCTTCCTTGCCTGGGGCTGCGGAACGGACCCTCACAATCTCGTCTGCAGGAAAGACCTTCTCCTTCACCGGGTGGAAGATCGGCTGGCTCAGCGGCCCCCAGGACCTGGTTGCCGCGGTCCGCACCGTCAAACAGTTCCTTACATACAGCTCGGGCACGCCGTTCCAAAGCGCCATCGCCGTGGGACTCGCCCTTCCCGACACCTTCTACGCCGGCATAGCCGAAACGCTCCGACGCAAACGCGACATCCTTTCCGAAGGCCTTCGCGCTGCAGGATTCAACGTCTTCACGCCACGCGGTACGTACTTCATCAACGTCGACACAGAACCCCTGGGCATCAAAGACTCCGTGGACCTGGCACGCCGCTTGCCTGGCCTGGTAGGTGTCGCTGCGATCCCGGTTCCTGTTTTTTGCCATCCTGAAGGAGCGCAGCGGACCCGAAGCTTGTTGCGTTTCGCCTTCTGCAAAAAAACCAGTGTCCTGGAAGAAGCGGCCGAACGACTGGCCACGCTTAAGGACCTGCTCTGAACCGCAACGACTCCGGCCGCCATCACGCCACGCGTTTCCTGCGAACCACAGGACAGCACGCCACTATTGATGCCGATACGCTCATTGAAGGCAGTTACATCCTCAGCATCGGTGGCGCTGAACAATCCCACGTGAACGTGGCCAACCCCTCGGAGATCTTCTACGAATATCTTCGCAGGATCGGCCATGTTGTGGATCTGGCCGCAGAGCCTGGTGAGCCACTCTCCGTGCTTCATCTCGGCGCCGGTGCCCTGACATTGGCCCGTTACATCCAGGCCACGCGTCCAGGTTCGGACCAATATGCCGTGGAACTCGAACGCGAATTACTGGACTTTGTCCTGCAAAAGCTACCCATGCCCGAGGGCACGCGGCTGCATACGCACATAGGCGACGCACGCGAGGCGCTGGCCGAACTTCCCGCGAACGTGAGGTTCGACGTCGTCATCCTTGATATCTTCTCCGGGCCGGAAGCACCCGCCCACATCGCGTGCAGGGAGTTTTACGAAGAGGCCGCTGCCCGCTTGGGGCCAGACGGCGTACTGATCGTCAACGTCGGCGACGAACCGGCACTAACGCTGGTGCGAAGCCAGGTAGCAGCCCTCCGGCAAGCCATGGCGGACGTAGTCGCATTTGCCGAGACGGGAATGTTCGCGGGGCGCTACCCCGGCAACATCATCCTGGTAGGCACCCGAACGCCATGGCCGGAAGCGTGGACCAGCGCGCTGCTCTCGCGGGGCCCACACCCGGCAACAGTCCTCCATGGCGTGGACCTGGACAGAATTTCAGACTAGGAGGGTTCAGCGAACCATAGTTTGGTCTCGCCGTACTTCTTGTCAGCGAAACATTCCAACGCTTCAGGCCAGGCCGGTTCGGCACTCCTGGACGACCTCTCCACCACCACAACCGCCCCTTCATCCAAGTGAGGCGACAATTTGGCCAGCACGGCACTCAACGCTGGTTCGTCCAGCGGGTATGGCGGATCCAGGAACACCAGGTCCCACACATCGCGTGCTGTGGCGCGCTCCAGAAAAGACTCCACCTTGGATCGATGCACTGAGACTTTCTTGCCACCCAGGATTTGGTTGACCAAGTCCGCGTTGCGCTGGCAGGCATCGCTGGCCTTGGCATCGAATTCCACCAGATCCACGCTGCGGGCGCCCCGGCTCGCGCTCTCCACACCCAGGGCTCCGGAACCGGCATAGAGATCCAGCACCCGGGCATCGTCGATGACAGCCAAAGACTCGAGCCGGGAAAACAGTGCTTCCTTAACACGGTCCGTAGTAGGCCGCGTTGCGGTCCCGGGCACGCTCGTGAGCGGATTGCCACCAGCAACTCCGGCAATAATCCGGCTCACAGCGCCTCTCCATTGCCGGTGCCCGACCCTTTACCGATTCGCGTACCTGGGGATTCTCTAACCGCGTTCAAGGAACGCCTCCTTTTCAGGGTTCAAGTATTCATCAATGGTCGCCGCCAGGACCGGCTGGTGTCGCAGCGCCGGGTCATGTGCCACCAGCGCCTGTGCATCCGCGCGAGCACGGGCAATCAGATCTTCATGCTCCAGGACACGCAACAGCTTAAGCGTGGAGCGCCCACCTGATTGTGAGGCACCGAGGATATCGCCCTCACGGCGGAACTTCAGGTCTTCCTGGGAGAGCGCGAACCCGTCGGTGGTGGACGCCACTGCGTCCAACCTTCGACGGCTCGGATGCCCAGGCTCCAAATTAGTGACCAGCAGGCAAGTCCCCGGCAGACCGCCACGGCCAACCCGGCCACGAAGCTGGTGGAGTTGGGAAATACCAAAACGATCGGCGTCCAGGATGACCATCAGGGTGGCATTGTGAACGTCGACACCCACCTCGATGACCGTGGTGGAGACCAACACCTTGGTCTGGTTTGCCGCGAACGATGCCATGGTCTCGGTTTTAAGCAGCGGGTCCTGACGACCATGGAGGGGCGCCACGGGCACCCCGGCCAAGGATGGCTCCTGCACCAGGCTTTCGACGACGGCTGTCACCGAAGCGAGTTCGCGGGCCGGACCTTCATCCGAAAGTTCGGCATCCGTTGGTTCCGCCTCTCCTGGGCTGAAGTCGCCGTCGTCGTCAGACCCGATTTTGGGACATACAACGTAGACCTGATGACCGGCGTCGACTTCTTCCCGCGATCGTTTCCAGATTCGCTCCGCCCAGCCCGGGTTCTCGGCGAGCCCTACAACATGGGTGGAAATGGGCGCGCGCCCAGCGGGGAGTTCATCGAGGATGGAAGTCTCAAGGTCGCCAAACACGGTCATCGCCACTGTGCGGGGAATCGGCGTGGCAGTCATAACCAGCAGATGCGGCGGACGTTGGGCCTTGGCACGCAGGGCGTCACGTTGCTCCACGCCGAAGCGGTGCTGCTCGTCCACCACGATCAAGCCGAGGTCCTGAAAACTGGTTTTGTCGCTCAACAGAGCGTGGGTGCCGATCACGATGCCGGCGTTGCCCGAGGCGGCGTCGAGCATGGCCTGCTTTCGGGCGGAGGCAGGCATGGATCCAGTCAGCAGGGTCACCATGACGCCAGCCTGCCCGGCATCGGCACCAAGCATGCCGGCACCCCCGAACATATGATCGCGGGCCAGCGGACCCAGGGTCCTGCGGATGGAATCGAAATGCTGTGCAGCCAAAACCTCAGTGGGCGCGAGGAGTGCTGCCTGTCCCCCCGCGTCAACCACCTGCAGCATCGCCCGCAGTGCCACAATGGTTTTGCCCGAACCGACCTCACCTTGCAGGAGTCGATTCATGGGAGTGTCCTGGCCAAGTTCTTCGGAAAGTGTCTTTCCCACTGCTGTCTGGCCAGCGGTGAGCGTAAAGGGCAGGTTCCGGTCAAACTCGCGCAGCAGGCCGTCGCTGACTGGGCGTCGGGCAGTGGCTTCCTCTGCAGCAAGCTGGGCACGTCGTCGCGCCAAAGCTGCCTGCAGCACCAACGCCTCCTGGTAGCGGAACCGTTCCTGTGCCCGCTGCCAGTCCTTTGCCGTTTCAGGCGAATGGATCAGGCGGTACGCCTCAGCCACACTGACCAGTCCGTCCCTGCTGACAATCGACTCCGGAAGGGGATCGGCCAAGGCATCGAGGTCCAGGGTTTGCAGCAACGCGGTAATCACCTTGTGGATGGACCAGCTTGTTAGTTTTGCCGTGGCGGGATAGACGGGAATCGGCATGGCTGCCAGCTTTTCGGGGTCCATCGAACCGTCAGCATCCGGATCCTCATCCAGCAGGAGGAAGTCTGGATTGGTCAGGCCCAAAGCTCCCGCGTAGCGGGTCACCTTGCCGGAAAACATTGCACGGCGTCCCGGGAGGAGCTCGGCCTTGGCCCGGAAACCATTGAAAAAACTGACTTTCAGGGTGCCGGAAACGTGGCTTCCACCGGCTTCATCGGTCACCACGACGTCCGTGATGGAACCCCGACGGGCACGCATCTGACGGGTGCTGTTGGACAGGACCCGCGCAATGAGAGTGACTTCCTCATCCAGGGGAAGGTTGCTGATGGGAGTAAGTTCGCCCCTGCTCAAATACCTGCGCGGAAAGTAGTTCAGCAACGCGCCGGTTGTCTTGAGGCCTAGATGCTTTTCAATGACGGACGCCGAGCGCTTGCCGATCCTGCGTTCCAGGGGCAGTTCCAGCTCAGTGTTCATGCCGTGACTTGCCCGGGATGCTGCTGGGGTCTGCAGTTTGTGTTGCTTGCTGGTCCCGGTGACCGTCTTCAGAATCCCGGGACCCCTCTTCAGAATCCCGGGGAAGGGCAAGTTGGCTGACTGCGATGTCCGTTGGCTCCCCCAGAGACCGGATCAGCGCTACTGCCGGCGCGGGATCAGGTACGTGGACATGCACCCGCCAACGATAACTGGCCTCAGCGGTGGATTCGTCGTCGTCTGGATGGTGACCTGTATTGCCAACCTGGCTCATGATGACGGAATCACCCATCTCGTCCAGGCGTTGGCGCAGCACGGCCGCGTCCAAGGGTGAAAGGCTGATGGTACACATCACTTCAACGCCGTCGTCGGCCGGCATCTGCTGGTGGATGTGCGGATCCTGCAGCTGGTAGCCGTGGAGGCCATCCAGGAGCTCATCCTGCAGTTCTTCGCCGAGCACTGCAGAGCGGAGACAGTCCAGCACCAGCAACATACCTACACCGCCGGCGTCAACCACATGCGCCGCCTGCAGGGGTGCGAGTTCATCCTCTGTGCGTACGACGGCTTGAAAGGCAGCTTCCACCACGGCGTCCAAGGCAAGGCCCAGTGCGTGGTTGCTGTCATCACTATTCTGGGAGGAATCCACCGCCTGGGCCGCATGGGCCGCTGCTTCAAGGACGGACAGCATGGTTCCGGATACCGGTTCGCTCAAGGCCGACCAGGCTCGGATCTGGGCCCTGTTAAGGGCCGTGGCCAGCAGTGGCGCACTCAGGCGCGCCTTTCCAGCAAGCGGCTCCGCCGCCGCGCACAAGAAAACAGCAAAGAGGGTGCCGGAGTTACCCCTTGCCTGTTCCATGGCGGCCTGACCAGCGCGCGACAGCACAGCACCGACGTCGTTACCGGTCTCGACAGCGTCAGGAGCGGTGCCAGCCAACGCGGACACAGCCGCGCGCGCGGTGAGATAAAGATTGGTTCCAGTATCGCCGTCTGCGACGGGAAAGATGTTGATCGCGTTCAGGCGGTCGCTATGGTTGCCAAGGACCACCTCTGTCTTGCCGAGCCAACGTTTCATGGCGTGCGCATTCGCGGCGATCTTAGTCTGCAAAATGATCCCATCCCACGGTGTCAGCAGCTTGTCCGGCAATCCGGACGCCGCTGCCTTGAGACTGGACAACGGCCTGAACTGAGCCTATCGCAGTGAAGCCCTGCGGCAGCTGAATTCCAGCTGGGAACGTAGCCAGCAGTCCGTGGTCTTCTCCGCCGCCCAGAACCCACGGCATGGAATCTACGCCCAGCAAGGCGGCAGCGGGTTCGAGCGGAAGGGCGTGGGCCTTCAACGCAACAGCGTCAAAGTCCAGGATGACGTTGCTTGCTGCGGCGAGCCGGCCGCCGTCGCGCAGCAAACCATCTGAAATGTCCATCATTGCTGTTACGCCCGAACGTGCGGCTAGCGGCCCGGCAGCCAACGGAGGCAAGGGCCGGCATTGGCTATCCAACAGTGCACGCTGCTCAGCTGAGAGGTCCGTTACAGTGACATCGCTTTCCAACAGCGCCAGGCCGGCGGCGGCTCGCCCCAGGGTGCCTGCCACTGCCACGACATCTCCCGGCCTCGCACCGGAACGCAACACAGGCGTCTGTCCAGCCAAAGTACCGACGACGGCGACAGTCACCGCAATCTCCCGCCCACGGCCCAGGTCACCCCCAGCGACGGAGCAATCAGGAACCCCCAGCCCGATGATCCCAGCGGTGAGGCCATCCGCGAAGTCCTCAACCCATTGAACTGGCGTGGCCGGCGGCATGGTTAGGCTCACCACCAGTGAGGTAGCCGTTCCGCCCATGGCGTTGATATCGCTAAGGTTCTGTGCCGCGGACTTCCATCCGACGTCGTATCCGGTGGTTCGATAGCCGTTGTTCCACTCCAGCCGGAAGTCCTGGTCCTGGGTCTGGGTATCGATGGAAATCAGTGTGCGGCCGTCCGTGGCGGCAACCATAGCGGCGTCGTCGCCGGGACCCAGCAGGACACTGGGGCTGCTGTTCAGGCGGGGGAAGATCAGGGCAAGGAGCTCGGACTCCGAGAGATCTGCGACTGTTGGACAATCTTCCGATGACTGTTTCGGGACTTCGGATGACTGTTTTGGGGCTTCGGATGACTGTTTTGGGGGCACGGCTCTACGCTATCGCGGGACACCGACAAAATACCGCCGGAGCCTGAGCCGGGCGCCCCGTCGGCAATGTGACTCTCCTAACCGGTGCACCAACCGCATGCCAAGCGGCCTCGTGGGCGGGATAGGCTGGAGTGATGCACCGAAAGACCCTTCCGCGGACCGCCGTGGCCTTCAGCCTGGCCGCAGCGTCCGTCCTCGCAGTGTCAGCCTGCGCCCCCACCGTGGACGTCACGGCGGCAACCGACGCCGCCAATCCGGCCTGCGCCCCAATGATGGTGGCGCTGCCGGACAAGATCGGCGATGCCGCGCTCCGCAAGACCAACAGCCAGGCCACTGCTGCCTGGGGCGATCCTTCCCAGATCATCCTGCGCTGCGGTGTAAACGTCCCTGGACCAACCACTGACCGCTGCGTCAGCGTGAATGACATCGACTGGGTGATCAAAGAAGGCGATGGCGTCTATACCCTGACCACCTTTGGACGCGAACCGGCAACGGAAATCCTCGTCGATCCGGTCAAATTGGAAGCCGCCAACATCAGCTCTGCCACAGTCCTCACCGAACTTGCCGCCGCTGCCGGCAAAATCAAAGCAACGCGGCACTGCGTGGGTCAGGAAGACCTGCAGAACCTCCCGACCGCCAAGTAGCGGGCACTCAACCGCATACACAGCAGCTGGTGCCGGTCGTTCCAACCGACACCAGCTGCTATTTGCCAGGGTTCAGCGCAGGCCCGTTTTGCGGGTCAGTGCCAAGTGGATGAGTTCATCGATAAGCTCGCGATACGACAGGCCTGAGGCCGCCCACATCTGCGGGTACATGCTCTTGGGAGTGAAGCCCGGCATGGTGTTGATTTCGTTGATAATCAGTTCACCCGCGGGCGTGTAGAAGAAGTCCACCCGGCTCAGGCCTTCCGCGCCCACGGCGTCAAAGGCGGCAGCGGCCAATTCCCGGACGCGCGCGATGGCTTCGTCCGGCATATCAGCCGGGCAACTCAACGCGGCAGCACCATCTTCAACATACTTGGCAGCAAAGTCATAGAACTCGTGTTCCCCCATAGCCACCGCAATTTCGCCGGGCATGGAGGTGCGGGGCGCATCGGTGCCCCTGCCTTGCAGCACAGCGCACTCGATTTCGCGCCCGACGATCCCGGCTTCGATGACCAGCTTCAAGTCGTGGCGGCGGGCTTCCTCGATGGCGGCGTCAAGGCCTTCCAAAGAATCCACCTTGGAAATTCCCATGGAGGAGCCTGCACGGGCAGGTTTAACGAAGACCGGGAAACCGAGCTTGTCTACGCGCTTGCGGACAGCCTCGGCGTCCGTGAGCCATTCTCGGTCCGTGACGGCGATGTAGGGCCCCACGGTCAGTCCAGCGGCTTCAAAAACTACCTTCATGAAGTGTTTGTCCATGCCGACTGCCGAGGCGAGCACGCCGGCACCAACATAGCGTGTGTCGGATAGCTCCAAGAGGCCTTGGACTGTTCCATCCTCGCCCCAAGGGCCATGGAGCAAAGGAAAGACGACGTCCACGGAACCGAGTTCCTCGGGTATCGCATTCGGCGCGGTCACGATCAACTGGTGCTCGCCGCCCACCTCTGCCAAGGTGACAGTCCGGTCCGACGGCGAAACCTCAGGAAGCGCCGACGAGCTCAAGGACCACTGGCTGGTGTCCCCCGATGCAAGGACCCATTGTCCGGACTTGGCAATACCAATCGGCACGACATCGTATTTGCTCTTATCAATGGCACCCATGACGCCTGCCGCCGTTACGCAACTAACAGCGTGTTCGCTGGAACGTCCGCCGAAAAGGACCGCTACACGGGGTCGACGGCCGGTCACGGGGGTGGATTCTTCAGTCACAATCAGTAGTCGCCTTCGGACTTAAGGGCCCGGGCCAGCAATCGCGGCCCCAGGTCATCAACGGACATTTTGCCTTCAAGCACCGCCACAACGGCGGCGGTAATGGGCATTTCGACGTTCAGTTTGCCCGCCAATTCATGCACGGCAGGGCCGGATTTAATGCCTTCAGCGGTTTGCGTCATCTGTTCCGCCACCTGCTCGAGGCTCAGCCCCTCGCCCAAAAGCCTTCCAGCTGTGTGATTTCGGGAAAGCGCAGATGAGCACGTTGCAACGAGGTCGCCGAGCCCCGCGAGACCCGCCATAGTGTGGGCCTCTCCACCCAGCGCCAAGGCAAGCCGGGACGTCTCAGCGAGGCCTCGTGTGATGACTGACGCTTTGGTGTTGTCACCCATCTGTCGCCCCTCGCAGATCCCCACGGCCAGGGCAATCACATTCTTGACGATCCCGCCGATCTCAACGCCCACAACATCGGTGCTGGTGTAGGGACGGAAGTACGGTGCGGTGCAGCAGAGTGCGATTGCGGCGGCGGTATCGGCGTCACTGCAGGCAACTACAGACGCAGTGGGTTGTTCCCTTGCAATCTCCATGGCGAGGTTGGGTCCAGAGACCACCACCACACGTGATTCGGGGATGCCGAGCTCCTGGGCGATGACCTCGCTCATGCGTGCATCAGTCCCCAGTTCGAGGCCCTTCATGAGCGATACGACAATTGCGTCCGGTGCGAGCAGGCGCTTCCATTCTCCCAACTGGGGCCGCAGCGATTGGGCCGGCACGGCCAGGACCACGAGACCGGCATCCTGCAGGACCTCTGCAACATCCGTTGATGCGGTGACTGCGTGGGGAAGTTCGATGTCCTTCAAGTACTGCTCATTGCGGTGATCCGCGTTGATTTGATCAACTACCCGGGCGCGCCGCCCCCAAATACGGATCCTCCGCTCCACCCCGGCAGTTGCAGCAGCATCCGCGAGGATCTTGGCGAACGTAGTTCCCCACGAACCTGCGCCAAGTACCGCTACGGTGTCCGGAGCAGGGACAGGGCTTTCAATGACCGTCATTTGCTGCCCTCCGATTCCGGATCCTCAAGAGATGCTTCGTTGCCAGCGGGTTCTGCAGCCGTTTCAGGCGCTGCGCCCAGTGCAGCGTTTGAACCCCGCTCCACGAACCGGCCATGTTTGGCTTGCTTATGAACGGCCGGATCCCAGCGTTCGGCGGGCGGCTCCTCATCGCGCAGGGTTGCCAGGAGCGCGGTGACCGCGTCCATGATGACGTCTGTAGCTTCGGACAGCGTGGCCCGGTCCATGGGCCGGTCCGCGAAAGCGCTCAGATCCACGGGCTCACCGACGAGAACCCTGACGGTCTTTCGAGGAAAGATATGGAAGCGCTTGGCGTATCGGGGGAAAACCTCATGGGCCCCCCAGTGAGCCATTGGAACTACGGGTGCACCTGTCTGCAATGCCAAGCGGGCAGCGCCAGTATGCCCCTTCATCGGCCACAGGTCCGGGTCCCGGGTCAGGGTTCCCTCGGGGTAGATGATGATCGCACCTCCGGCGTCCACCACCTCTTTGGCGACTTGCAGCGAGCGGTTCGCTCCCGCCGTCGAGCGTTCAACCGGAATCTGGTTCGTCGCCCGCAGCAAAGTTCCCAGCACAGGTGCTTTGAAGAGTCCTGCCTTCGCGAGGAAGTGCGGAGGACGTTTCTGGTTGTACAGCATGTGCCCGATCACGACGGGATCAATTTCGGTGCAGTGGTTCGGTGCTGCGATGAAGCCGCCCGCGGGGAGCTTCCCAGTGCCCTCCCACTTCTTGCCCATCAACACGTTCATCAACGGACGCGCAATGCCCGCCAGGAGCATGAACGTAGCCCGGCTCTTGGCCGATTCCTTCAAAGGGTCCCCCGCTACTTGGTGGTGATGATGTCGAAATCGGCGCCCAGGCCAGCGAGCTTCTCCGTAAAGCGCTCATATCCGCGGTTGATGATATCGATGCCAGTGACCCTGGAGGTGCCCGTCGCGGCCAAAGCTGCGATGAGGTGGCTAAAGCCACCGCGAAGATCAGGGATGTCAATCTCGGTCCCCCGCAGCGGCGTGGGACCGGAGATCACGGCAGAATGCAGGAAGTTCCTCTGGCCGAAGCGGCAGGGGACGCTGCCAAGGCACTCACGGTGGACCTGGATGTTTGCACCCATCCGGGCCAGGGCATCGGTAAACCCGAAACGGTTCTCATAGACCGTCTCATGCACGATCGACACACCCTCCGCCTGGGTCAAAGCCACCACCAAGGGCTGCTGCCAGTCAGTCATGAAGCCTGGGTGCACATCCGTCTCCAGGACCAGTGGGGAAAGCTTGCCTCCGGGGTGGTAAAAACGGATGCCGTCATCACCAATGTCCATGCCGCCCCCCACCTTGCGGTAGGTGTTCAGGAAGGTCATCATGTCCCGCTGTGAAGCGCCTTCAACAAAAATGTCGCCACGCGTCACCAACGCGGCCGAGGCCCAGGACGCCGTCTCGTTCCGATCCGGAAGGGCCCGGTGGTTATAGCCGCCCAAGTCCTTGACACCCTCGATACGGATAGTGCGGTCAGTCTGGACGCTGATGATCGCACCCATCTTCTGCAGCACGGAGATGAGGTCGATGATCTCCGGTTCCGTTGCAGCGCCGCTGAGTTCCGTGATTCCTTCCGCGCGCGTGGCGCTCAGCAACACTTGCTCGGTGGCACCCACAGATGGATAGGGAAGGGAGATCTTGGCGCCGTGCAGGCCGTTGGGCGCGGAGATGTGGATGCCACCCGGGCGCTTTTCCACGACGGCGCCAAACTGGCGCAGGACGTTCAGGTGGTAGTCGATAGGACGATCGCCGATTTTGCAGCCGCCGAGGTCCGGAATGAAAGCCTCTCCGATCGCGTGGATCAAAGGGCCGCACAGCAGGATCGGGATGCGTGAATCGCCGGCGTGCGCGTCAATAGCGGTGCTGGATGCGGTTTTGGCATCCTTCGGATTCAGTGTCAGATCGCCCGTGGCGGGGTCCTTGACCACAGTCACCCCGTGGAGCTTCAGGAGGCTGGTAACAACCTCCACGTCCTTGATTTCCGGCACGTTCCGAAGCACTGATGGTTCGCTGCCCAGCAACGCCGCCACCATGGCCTTGGGCACAAGGTTCTTGGCACCGCGAACGGTCACCCGCCCTGTCAACGGGACGCCACCGCGGATTGTCAGAACACTACTCATCTATACCGGTTTCCTCACGACTACTCGCCCCCCATACTTACAAAGGCTCCAGCTAAGCATAGAAGCTCGGGTTACCTAACCGAAATGGAGCCGCCCCGTGCCGGGCAGATCCTGTATCCATCAATCCTCCGAAAAAAGGACCGGCGAGCCCACCCTAAGGGGCCCACCGGTCCTGGTTCCGCAGCATTCAGCCGACGACGGATCCGTCAGCTTTTCGCCGGAAGGGTCTTCGGTTTGAAGGCGGGCCTGGTGGCCTCGTAAGCGGTGATGTCTTCCTCGTGCTGGAGGGTCAGGCCGATGTCGTCGAGGCCTTCCAGGAGGCGCCAGCGGGTGTAGTCGTCGATCTCAAACGGGGCCACGACGTTGCCGCATTCCACCGTCTTGGAGACCAGGTCCACCTTGACTTCGGTGCCGGGGGCATTTTCCAGGACCTTCCAGATGAGCTCGATGTCATCCTGGGCAACCTGGGCGGCCAGGAGTCCTTGCTTGCCTGAGTTACCACGGAAAATATCGGCGAAACGAGAGGACAACACGGCCTTGAAGCCGTAGTCCTTCAACGCCCAGACGGCGTGCTCACGGGAGGAACCCGTGCCAAAGTCGGGGCCGGCCACCAGCACGGAGCCGGCCTTGAACGGGGCCTGGTTGAGGATGAACGACTCGTCCTTGCGCCACGCAGCGAAGAGGGCGTCTTCAAAGCCTGTGCGCGTGATGCGCTTGAGGTAGACCGCCGGGATGATCTGGTCGGTATCCACATTGCTCTGGCGCAGCGGAACACCGATGCCGGTGTGGGTGGTGAATGCTTCCATGGGATCCTCCTAGACTGCGATTTCGGTCAATGTGCCTGCAGAAGCGGGCTCAAGGTCCGACGGCGAGCTCAATGTTCCGCGAACGGCTGTCGCGGCAGCCACCACGGGAGAGACAAGGTGCGTACGGCCACCCTTGCCCTGGCGGCCCTCAAAGTTGCGGTTGGACGTTGATGCGCAACGCTCCCCCGGCTCCAGCTGGTCCGGGTTCATACCCAGGCACATGGAACAACCGGCGAAGCGCCACTCGGCACCGAAATCCTTGAACACCTTGTCCAGGCCCTCAGCTTCAGCTTCCAGACGGACACGGGCGGAACCCGGCACCACAAGCATTCGGACCTCCGGATCCTTCTCGCGGCCGCGGATAATGTCCGCCGCGGCCCGCAGGTCCTCAATCCGGGAGTTGGTGCAGGAGCCCAGGAACACGGTATCCACGCGGATGTCCTTCATGGGTGTGCCTGCCTCAAGGCCCATGTACTGAAGCGCGCGCTCCGCGGCAGCCTTGGCGTTCTCATCTCCGAAGTCTTCCGGGGACGGAACCTTGGCTGACAGCGAAACGCCCTGGCCAGGGTTGGTGCCCCAGGTGACGAACGGCTCGAGGGTGTTGGCATCGAGGTCCACTTCGACGTCGAACGTCGCGTCGGCGTCAGTGTGCAGAGTGTTCCAGTACTCGACGGCGGCGTCCCAGTCAGCGCCTTCGGGCGCATGCGGACGGCCCTGCATGTAGTCATAGGTGGTCTGGTCCGGGGCGACCATTCCGGCACGGGCGCCAGCCTCGATGGACATGTTGCAGATGGTCATGCGGGCATCCATCGACAGGGCCCGGATGGCGGAACCACGGTACTCCAGGACATAGCCCTGTCCACCGCCCGTCCCGATCTTCGCAATGACGGCCAGGATGATGTCCTTGGCAGTGACGCCGGGACGCAGTGTCCCTTCAACGTTGATCGCCATGGTCTTGAACGGCTTCAAGGACAGCGTCTGGGTTGCCATGACGTGCTCGACCTCAGAGGTTCCGATACCCATGGCCAGTGCACCGAAGGCGCCGTGCGTGGAGGTGTGCGAGTCGCCGCACACCACCGTCATGCCCGGCTGGGTCAGGCCCAGCTGCGGACCCACAACGTGCACGATGCCCTGTTCCTTATCGCCGAGCGAGTGCAGGCGGACGCCGAATTCCTTGCAGTTGGCGCGCAGCGTTTCAATCTGCGTGCGGCTGGTCAGGTCCGCGATGGGCTTGTCGATGTCCAGTGTGGGAGTGTTGTGGTCCTCCGTGGCAATGGTGAGATCGGTGCGGCGCAGCTTGCGGCCAGCCAGGCGCAACCCTTCGAAAGCCTGCGGTGACGTCACCTCGTGGACCAGGTGCAAGTCAATGAAAAGAAGGTCGGGCTGGGCATTGGCTCCTTCGCCTTCACCCTTGCGCACTACATGCGCGTCCCAGACTTTCTCGGCCAGTGTCTTTCCCACGGCCTTGCTCCCTTCACTGAAGTTGGATGTTCTTCATCCACTGAACTGTTCTTCTAACCACTGAACTCTTCTAACCACTGAACCAGCAGGGCCGCAAAATAGGCCAGTGAAACAACTTGCATCTCAGATATTGAGACGGCAATATCATTACATGGACAATTCTAGTGGAGTCGGGGTCATTGATAAAGCGGCCCAAGTACTCGATGCCCTCGAGGCCGGGCCAACAACACTTGCACAACTTGTAGCGGCCACGGGCCTCGCCCGGCCCACCGTTCACCGGCTCGCGCTGGCCTTGGTCCACCACCGGCTGGTCAGTCGCGACATCCAGGGACGATTCGTTCTGGGCAGCCGCTTGGTGGAACTCGCATCCGCGGCCGGTGAAGACCGGCTCATCGCTTCTGCAGGGCCGGTGCTCATCCAACTGCGGGACGCTACCGGCGAGAGCGCCCAGATTTTCCGCAGGCAGGGCGATTGGCGCGTATGCGTTGCCTCAGCGGAGCGTCCGATCGGGCTGCGCGATACCATTCCGGTGGGAACCCAGCTGTCCATGAAAGCTGGCTCGGCCGCGCAGGTCCTCCTCGCTTGGGAAGACCACGACCGCCTGCTGGAAGGACTCCAGAACGCCCGCTTTACGCCCACCGTCCTGGCAGGAGTACGACGCCGGGGCTGGGGTCAGAGCCTGGGCGAACGCGAGCCGGGGGTCGCCTCGGTTTCCGCTCCGGTCCGTGGACCCTCTGGACGGGTCATAGCCGCAGTGTCCATTTCAGGTCCCATTGAGCGCCTCACGCGTCAGCCAGGACGATTGCACGCCGAGGTCGTCTGCAATGCCGCCCGGGTACTGACAGAAGCCTTGCGCAAGAACAACGACTAGACCTGCTGTCTTTGAAGGGGGACGTCCATGACCACCTACGCAGTATTCCTGAGGGGCATCAACGTCAGCGGGATCAACATCAAGATGGCCGACCTGAAATCGGCACTTAAGGGCTACCCATTCTCTGACGTGAAGACGCTGTTGGCGAGTGGAAACGTTGTCCTGAAGAGTGATCTGAGCATCAAGGATGTAAAAGCCCAGTTCGAAAAGTGCCTGCGTGAATCCTTCGGCTACGACGCCTGGGTTGTTGTCCTCACTTCTTCGCGGGTGGCCGAACTCGTGGATGCCTGCCCGTACCCTGCCGACGACAAAGCCACGCACAGCTACATCACGCTCACCTCGGACAAAGCCATGCTGGACGAGCTCTTTGAGGCCGGAGAGGCCCTTGGTGGCGTGGAACAGGTGCGGCTCGGACCGGAAGCTACCGCTTGGCTATCACCGGCCGGAGGCACCTTGGATAGTCCCTTCAGCAAACTCTCTGCCAAGCCGCGGTACAAGGCCAGCACCACAACGCGGAACCTTCGGACCCTGATCAAAGTCAAGGACGCTGCGGCCGATCTATAGACGTCCCTATCCTTTGCGCGCGGTTTCTATCGCCGCGTTGAAGGCACCTAAACGGGCAATCTGCACCTCCACCGGTTCCACGATGCGCTGCTCAGCTACGCCTGCTATCGCGGTTTTCAGTCTTTTGGCCACGCCCTTGGCGCGCAGGCGAGCGGCCCAGCCGCCGATGATTCTGCCGAAGATGGCAAGAACAATCCCCAAAACCACTCCGCAGGCCACCATCAACGTAGGCCAGGGCCATCCCTCAGTCCTCGGAACCTCCGGCACAGGCATTTGGAAATAGCCGAGCGCGGCCAGGAGCCCAAGCCAACCAAGTCCACCGACCGCCAGGAGAAGTGCGATCCATTGAAGTGAGTTGAACAACAACCACCAGAACGGGCGTTTTGACGTTTTGAGATCCGTCCCGGCGATGGCTTGGTCCAGGGCATCCGGCAGTTGCTCGCGGCTTTCCCTGGCCACAGCACGGATGGACGCCCGCCACGGGCCAGGAGCGCCTTCCGAAGCCTCATCCACAAAATCACGCACTGCGGCATCCGTCCTCGCACGTTCGGGTGCGCCCGCTACCGGCAAGGAAGTCCGGTTGAGTTCGGGCCTGGTGTCCTGCCTACCCAGGTTCAGCCTCCGCAGGGGATCAGGCCGGAATCGCAGCAACCAGCGCGTCACGGGCCATCCCGTCCGCCGCGCCGATTCCCTCTTGAAGGATCGCGCTACCGCGTCAACCACCACAGGTACGTTGGCCGCCGTCGACAATTCAGTGGCGAGTCTAGCCTTGGTGTTTGCTTTGATGCCGCGAGCCTCGCCTGCACCTGAAACCTGGAACAGTTCGGCAGCAGCCTTGGAGACATCGGCAGCCAAGCGTTTTGTGGCGGCCTCCCGTTGGATCACGACGTCCCGGATGGCACCACGGACGGCATCGATGCCTTCGCCAGTCAGTGCCGAGGCGCCCAGGATGCGAACGTCATCCAGGCCGTCGCGCTCAAGGATGCCTTTCAGGGAATGAAGCACGTCAGCGGTGTCGGCGTCGTTGAGCTTGTCTATTTGGTTCAGGACAACAAGTGTGACGGCTCCATGGGAGGCCATCGGACGCAGGAAGTCGTTGTGCACGGCAGCATCTGCATACTTCTGCGGGTCCAGCACCCAGACCAGGACGTCCACCATCCCGACCATGCGCTGGACTACCTCCCGGTTCTCCACTTTCGTTGAATCAAAGTCGGGAAGGTCCAGCAGGATCAGGCCGCTCTCCGCAGAGGCCAGGCCTGGGAGCCCGGGCAGGCTGTGCCGCTCCTGCACTCCGAGCCAGTCCAGCAGCGGCCCACTTCCGTCCTCGCCCCAAATTCCTGCCAACGGCGCGGATGTGGTGGGCCGACGGGCTGCCGCGGTTGCCAGATTGCTGCTGGAAACGGCATTGAACAAGGATGACTTGCCGCTTCCTGTGGCCCCGAAAAAGCCCACCACCGTGTGTCCTGCCGACAACGAGCGTCTGGACGAGGCCCGTTCAAGGACCTCATAGACGGATTGCAGTTCCTCCTCGGGCAGCACTCCCTCGGCCAGCTCCCGTGCTGTGTTCAGCGCTTCGAGCCGCCGCTGGAGTTGGGACGATTCCCGGACTTGGCTGTGCCGGCTCATGCCGCTCCTGCCAAGCGACGGAGTGCCTTGGCATGGTGGTCGAGGTGCATATCGCTATGGACGGTGCCACCGTCCAAGCCAGTGGCCTCCAGCCGACCGAGGAACCTGTCCCGTTCTTCCTCGAGAAGGCGTTGGCAGGACGTGTGAAGATCGGCCCTGGCTTGCTGGGCAAGCCGACGGACGGCATCCTCACCGAAGACAGCTTCAAGCAGCTTCTGCCCCACCACAGCCGTTCCACCCGCAATGCCTATCTCCAACCCTGTCAAACCGGCAGTCATGGAGAAAACCACCACCATCAGCGCTGCGCCCAGCCCGTTCACGCCGAAGGAGAGCCACCGGGCCTGCGTGCGCTTTTCCTGACCTTGGGTGCGGATCAGTTCCATGAGTCCTTCCTGCCAGGAGCGGATGGCGGCCGCGGCCTTCGCGTCAAAGCCAGGACTGGTCCCTGAAAGATCTGCGGCGCCCAAGAGCTGGCGGCCTGCCGCGTCCGAGCGCCAGCGCCTGTCGACGTTTTCTGCGGCATTGGCGGCCTCATCAAGAATCACTGCTTGCAAACCTGTCTCGATCGCGGTCTCGACTTTCACAGCCGGGGCGGGTTCACCCCTGAAGAATGCCCCAATCCGGTCCCGCATACGCCCTATGTTCTGCTCAAGTGCACGGAAGAATTCTCCCGTGCCCACAAAATCCTGCCATCGTGCCAGCACTTCCCCGCGCAGCAGCGCACCGTCCTTGGTTGCTTCCAGAATGCGAAGCAGGGCGTCGTCGTATTCGTGAATGCAGACGGAGCGCAGCTCATGCGCCGCAGCATCCTGGGCTGCAGCCGCAGCTGCAATGGCTTCAAACCGGGCGCTCACTGCTTTGATGGCACCATTGAGCGTACGCCGCGCGACGTCCGCTCGTCCGGCAGCATCAGCGGCAAGACCGGCGAGCCAATGACGCAATCCGTCGACCGCTTCGGCAGGTAGCATGCCCAAATCGTCCAATGCACTTTCCTGAACCACGAAGAGTTCTGCAGTAGCCAAGCCCTGACGATCCAACATCGCCTTGAGGTCCGTCCTGACTTCTTCCTCCGCTGCCGGTGGCACGCGGTCCAGCACCACGGCGACCGTAATGTCCCGCGAAGCCGCATCCAGGAGCAGGCGCCACGGGACGGCGTCGGCGTATCTGTTTGCCGTGGTGACGAACACCCAAAGATCCGCTGCGGCGAGCAACTGACCCGCCAGCCTGCGATTGTTATCGGAAATGGAGTCGACGTCCGGCGCATCCAGAATCGCCACGCCCTGGGGCACATGGTCGTGACCCACGAGCACCAGGGAGGTGATTGCCTGGGCATCCGGCGCCATCCCGGCTTGATTTGCAGGCAACGGTTCCTCAGAGACGCTGCCCCTGATCCGCTCCAGGTTGGGAAGAATGCGCTGGCCCTCAAACCACTCCCCATCCTGCGGATGGTGGAGGAGGATCGGCTGGCGCGTTGTCGGTCTAATAGCTCCGGCACGTGTCACCGGGTAGCCTACCAACGCATTAACCAGCGTCGATTTACCGGCACCAGTGGAACCTCCGACGACGGCCAGCAGCGGCGCGTCCAGGCTGCGGTACCTGGGGATCACATAGTCGTCGAGCTGTGCGAGGGTCTCCCTGATCAAGCGGCGCCCGGCTTCGGCATCGGGCAAGGCGAGTGGCAAGGCTGCGCCCGCTAGTTCGCTCCGGGCCGCTTCAAGGGTGTTGACGGCATCAGCCTGGGCTTTATTCGTGACAGGACTGGTCCCTGCTCTTGGCGGCTCTTCATGTGCGGTCACAGCATCATCATGCCAGCCTAAGGACTGTCAGCGGGTCATCAGGAGCCCGGCTGGAGGGAATGTCGGGGGGAGGCTAACCCGGAATGTCGGCTCGCTAACGAAAATGCGCTTAAACCAAGAATTCCCCCGGAACCAAAGTTCCGGGGGAATTGTTTGTGACCCCAGCGGGATTCGAACCCGCGTTACCGCCGTGAGAGGGCGGCGTACTAGGCCGCTATACGATGGGGCCTTGCACTTTTTCTTCGCCGTTTCCGGCGAACAAGCTGAATGAGTATTTCACACTTTCAGCTCTCTTCCAAATCGGCTAAGCGATGTGGAATTCTGATTTTCCGCTGCAATAGAGCGGAATTTCAGAGCTGGGATACCAGGACTCGAACCTAGAATGACGGTACCAGAAACCGTAGTGTTGCCAATTACACCATATCCCAAAGTGACTTTTGGACCGGAGTTCTTCGCCGTGGTTTCCCTTGGCTTTTCCCTCCGTGCCCCTCAGCACGAGTAATGACTCTACCGGAGTCTTGCCACCTGCACAAATCGCGAGGCCGTTACCTGCATCACATGGATGTCAGGCTGCGGAAGGTGCCTTAATCAGCAGTCTCGACAACGAATCCACCTGACGCCCGACGAACTCTTCAACCTCTTCCCCGGTCCTGTTGAGCCACACGCCAATAAGGCCGGCGGCCGTTGCGCCGTCCGCGTCAAGAAGCCGGTTGTCCCCAACGTAGAGAGTCTCACCGGGTTCTGTCCCCAGCAGCCGCACGCCCTCAAGGTAGATTGCAGGATGCGGCTTCGCCACGCCGACCGTATCCGTTCCTACGAGGATCTTGATCCTGGACAGGCCCGCCCCATCCAACTTGGCCCGTTGGTAGTCATGAACGTTGTTGCTGACAGCACCGTAGGGAATGTCCGCAGCGTCGAGCGCATCCAGCACGCCTGCTACGTCGTCGAAAGCGCGCACGTAGGCCGTTTGCCGCTGATGGTACTCAGCAACCCAGGACTGCGATTCCTCACCGTCTCCGAGCTCAACGCCAAAGTGGCCCAAGGCTGCCCGGCCCCTCAAAAGGCGCTGCTCATTGAAGGTCAGTTCGCCAGCAAGGTAGCGGTCATAGAAATGCGTTGTCTCGTGGGTGAAGATACGGCCGAACTTCACCCACCCGGCCTGGTCAAGGCCGGGCAGGAGATGTTCGCTAACATCACGCAGCGCCGTTGTCATGGCGTACTCAAGGTCCACCAAGGTGTCGTCGATGTCGAACAGAACACCGCGGATAGTTCCGAAGGAGCTTGCAATAGCCATGACCGTTGCCGCCTAGCCCCGGAACGCGCGAACGCGGGCCAATGAGGAGTCCTTACCCAGGATCACCATTGACTCGAACAGCGGCGGAGAAATACGTCGGCCTGAAATAGCGGTGCGCACCGGCCCAAAGGCAGCACGGGGCTTGATGCCAAGGTCCTCGACCAATGCCTGCTTGAGTGCCGTCTGAATGTTCTCAGCGGTCCAATCCTCTATGGGCTCCAACGCAGCAAGTGCCGCGTCAAGCACTTCCTGCAGGTTCTCCGGGAGCCCCTTACGGGCGTCGTCAGCAACATCGATCGCGTCGTCGGCCTTGAAGAGGAAGGCCAACATCTCAGGAGCTTCGCCCAGAAGTGTGATGCGCTCTTGGACCAGAGGAGCCGCCTCCCCGAGGATCTCCTCCTGCCGATGCGTGAGGATCTCCCCCACGAAGCCCGCAGCACGGAGATACGGGACGAGCCTCTGCTTGAAGTCCTCCGGCTCGAGCATACGTACGTGGGTCCCGTTGATGGCCTCGGCTTTCTTGAGGTCGAAGCGCGCAGGGTTACCTAGGACATCATGGATGTCGAAGTTGGCCACGAGCTGCTCCACGGTGAAAATGTCCTCGTCCGCGTTCAGTGACCAGCCCAGCAGGGACAGGTAGTTGAGCAGGCCTTCAGGGATGAAGCCACGCTCGCGGTGCAGGAACAGGCTGGATTCCGGATCGCGCTTGGAAAGCTTCTTGTTACCCTGGCCCATGACGTAGGGCAGGTGACCGAACTCCGGCATGTACTCCGCCACGCCGATCGCGTAGAGCGCCCGGTACAGCGCGATCTGCCGGGGCGTGGAACTCAGGAGGTCCTCCCCGCGAAGCACGTGCGTGATGCCCATGAGGGCATCGTCCACCGGGTTCACCAGCGTGTACAGCGGAGCACCATTGGCACGCACAACCGCGAAGTCGGGCACCGAACCGGCCTTGAACGTGATCTCGCCGCGAACGAGATCCTTGAAGGTCAGGTCCTCATCCGGCATGCGAAGACGCAGCACTGCTTCCCGGCCTTCGGCCTTGAACTGGGCAAGCTGTTCCTCGGTCAGGTGGCGGTCGAAGCCGTCATACCCAAGTTTGGGATCGCGGCCAGCTGCCCGGTGGCGGGCTTCGATCTCGTCCGGCGTGGAGTAGGACTCGTAGACATGTCCCCCAGCCTTGAGCTTGGCGATGACGTCCTGGTAGATATCTCCACGCTGTGACTGGCGGTATGGCTCATGCGGTCCGCCTACTTCGACGCCCTCATCCCAGTCGATGCCCAGCCACTTAAGGGCATCCAGCAGCTGGTGGTAGCTCTCCTCGCTGTCGCGGGCAGAGTCAGTGTCCTCAATGCGGAATATCAGCTTGCCACCGGTATGGCGCGCATAGGCCCAGTTGAACAGGGCAGTGCGGATCAAGCCAACGTGCGGCGTTCCCGTAGGCGACGGGCAGAAGCGGACGCGGACTGGAGTCTCGGCGTTGACGGCAGGGATGGCGCTGGAGGCAGCGCTGGACGCAGAAGCAGTAGTCATAGTGCTTCAACTTTACCGCTTGATATCGGCCCGGTTCCCCGCAGGAATGGCCCGACGACGGCCCGCGCCTTTCGTACGAAAGTCTCGTGCCGTCGTCGGGCGCTAAGGTCTGGTCCGGCCGTTAGCGGCGAACCACCGGGTTGGACAAGCGGCCGATGCCTTCGATCTCCACTTCGAAGCGGTCGCCCTCGCTGACCAGACCGACGCCCGCCGGGGTTCCCGTCATGATGACGTCGCCCGGCAGCAGGGTGAACGCGTGCGAAACGATCGAGACGAGCTCGCGAACGCCGCGGATCATCTGGCTGGTGCTGCCGTCCTGACGGAGTTCGCCGTTGAGCCGTCCCTGGATGGACAGGTCCTCGTGGTCGAGATCGGTTTCGATCCACGGGCCCAGCGGAGCAGAGGTGTCAAAGCCCTTGGCGCGGGCCCACTGGAGATCGGTTTTCTGGACGTCCCGGGCAGTGAGGTCGTTTCCACAGGTGTAACCAAAGATGACGTCGTCGGCACGTTCCTCGGGGACGTCCTTGCAGATACGGCCGATGATGACGCACAGCTCCGCTTCGAAGGAGACTTCATCGGAGAACTCCGGGAGGACTATCGGATCGTTTGGCCCAATGACAGAGGTGTTCGGCTTGAGGAAGAGCAATGGATGTTGCGGAACCTCGTTGCCCAGCTCAGCAGCATGCTCGGCAAAGTTACGCCCAACGCCGATCACCTTACTGCGCGGAATGATCGGGGCAAGGAGCCGCACATCCTCAAGCTTGTGCTTCACGTGGGTACGTTCGACGCCGTTGAAGAAGGGGTCGCCGTTGATGACAGTGATTTCCTCACTGCCGGGCTCGCCTTCAACAACGCCATAAAGGGGATCAGAATCAACTACAAACCGGGCGATACGCATGGGCTCAAGCCTACCTTCCAGGGCTTGGGCGTTTGCGCGCTAGCTACGAAGGTAATCCAACTGCGCGGCAACCGATGTCTCAGCTGCCCACCTGACTGAAGGATCGACGTCGGGATACACCGCATCAGTAACTGCGGCAATCGGCGCATCCTGGCCGAGCTGTGCCAACGCAGCCCTGATCTGGTCTAGCCGCTGCTGGCGGTGTTCGCGGTACTCGCGGCATTTCCCGTCCAGGGCAGGAAGCACCGGGCCATGGGCGGGAAGGAGCGTAGCCGGGCCCAGGGATTCGAGTTTGTCCAGACTGGCGAGGTAATCGCCCAGGCGGCCATCGGGGTAGTCCAGCACCGTGGTGCCGCGGCCCAGGATGGTGTCACCCGTAAGAACGGAGCCTGTGGGACCGTCAGCGGGGAGATGGAAGCACAAGGAATCCGACGTGTGGCCAGGGGTTGCCACGACACGGATCTCTACGCCGCCGGCACGCAGGACTTCGCCGTCCACCAGAGGCGAGCCGCCGTGGCAGTACTCCGCGGCAGCAGCCCTGACGGGAGCGCCCGTCAGTTCATGGAACCTGGCGGACGCTGCTGTGTGATCAGCGTGCCGGTGCGTAATGAGCACGACGTCCACCACGCCTGCGGCCGCAAGCGCTGCCAGGTGCCCTTCGTCTTCCGGGCCGGGATCCACGACGGCGACGTGGCCGGAGCCCGGGGCGCTGATGACGTAGGAGTTGGTGCCGTCCAGGCTCATCGGGCCCGGGTTAGGTGCCAGCCGGAAGCGGGTGAGGCTGCTGCTTCTCTGCAGTCCAGAGGTCTCGTCGCCGACGGGGTGGTTACCGGAAGTCGCCATTGATTCTGAAGTCACTGTCCCATCTTGGCACCACTTCGGATCCTCGCTCACATCCGGACCGCTATTCACCGATGCTCGCTCATATCCGGACCGCTTTTCACCGATGCTCGCTCATTTTGAACGTCGACGGCGGACCGCACCGTTGACCTCAACCGACCACTCCGTATGTGAGAGAACATTCCCGCCAAACGGTCAGGATGTGATAAAGGAATCCAGAAAACCCGTTGGGAAGTGAGAGAGGAAACCTGAAAAACCGTTGGGATGTGAGAGAGGACCGGGGATGGCAACGGCGGCCCTGCCGCTTGGTGACCAAGGGGCAGCACCGCCGTCGTGCGTTTCAGTTGTGTCAGGAAACCCTGGTACTAGACCAGGCGTGTCAGCCAGCCGTGGATGTCTTCGACGGTACCGGTCTGGATTCCCAGGAGCTTCTGGCGGATGGCCATGGTGGTTTCGCCTGCCTTGGCGTCCTCGGATCCGATGAATTCCGTGGCGTCCTTGAGGACACCGATCGGGGTGATCACGGCCGCCGTACCGCAAGCGAAGACTTCAGCGATCTCGCCTGAAGCAACGCCGTCGCGCCATTCGTCCAGTGTGATCTTGCGCTCGGAAACTTCCCGGCCCATGTCCTTTGCCACCTGGATGACGGACATGCGGGTGACGCCCTCGAGGATGGTGCCACTTAGCGCGGGAGTAACCAGCGAGCCGTCCTTCATGACGAAGAAGACGTTCATGCCGCCGAGTTCTTCCACGGCGTCGTCGTTGAAGTGGTCCAGGAAGAGGACCTGCTTGCAACCGTTCGCTTCGGCTTCCTGCTGAGCGATCAATGAAGCTGCGTAGTTGCCACCGCACTTGGCCGCTCCGGTTCCGCCGCGGCCGGCGCGGGCGTACTCACGGGAGATCCAGATGGAGACCGGCTTGAGCTCGCCACCGAAGTAGTTACCGGCGGGGGAAGCAATAACGCGGAAGGACACCTCGCGGGCAGCACGAACGCCAAGGAAAGCCTCGGTGGCGATCATGAACGGACGGAGGTAAAGGGCTTCGCCGTCGCCCGACGGAACCCATTCCTGGTCGGCCTGCACGAGTTCACGGATGGCACCGAGGAAGTATTCCTCCGGCAATTCCGGAAGGGCGAGCCGGCGGGCCGATTTGTTCAGGCGCGCGGCGTTCGCTTCGGGGCGGAAGGTCCACACCGAACCGTCAGCGTGGCGGTACGCCTTAAGGCCCTCGAAGATCTCCTGGCCATAGTGCAGGACTGCGGCCGAGGGATCCAGGGAGATAGGTCCGTAGGGTTCGATCCGGGCGTTCTGCCAACCGCCATTGCCATCGGCGTCAACTTTGTAGTCGACGACGGCGGTGTGGTCGGTGAAGTAATCGCCAAAGCCTGGGTTCGCCAGGATGGCTGCACGCTCCTCAGCAGACTTCGGGGTTTCCGAAAGCTGCTGGCTGAATTCGACGCCATGGGCAGTCTGAGTCATGTTTCCTCCACAGTCAGCTACCTGGTAGCGCGAAACGGGTCCCGGAGGAAGCGGTTCAGCGGTGGACCAGGGAAGCAGGTAAATAATTCAAGACAAGCTTACGCCTGAGAAATGAGCCTAAAGTGCCGCCGCAATAGCATCGCCGATCGCCGCAGTAGTGCGCGTCTCGCCGGTGCGGCTTTCGACGTCGGCGACCACTGCCGCCTCGATCTTGCGGGCCGCCGTGGTGTAGCCAAGGTGGTCCAGGAGGAGCACTGCGGAGAGGATGGCCGCGGTGGGATCGGCTTTCTGCTGTCCGGCGATATCCGGTGCTGAGCCATGGACGGGTTCGAACATGGACGGTGCTGTGCGGTCCATGTTGATGTTGCCCGATGCCGCCAAGCCAATGCCACCCGTAACGGCAGCGGCGAGGTCGGTCAGGATGTCCCCGAAAAGGTTGTCGGTGACGATCACATCGAAGCGGGAGGGATCGGTAACCATGAAGATGGTTGCAGCATCGATGTGCAGGTAATCGTGGGTGACCTCGGGGAATTCGCTGGCCACTGCTTCAACGGTGCGCTTCCACAAGTGTCCGGCGAAGACCAGGACGTTGTGCTTGTGGACGAGGGTGACGTGCTTGCGCGGACGTTCGCTGGCGCGGCGGAATGCATCCCGCACCACGCGCTCCACGCCATGCGCAGTATTAAGGGAGACCTCGGTGGCAACCTCGTGCGGGGTTCCGCCGCGCAGGGTGCCGCCGTTGCCTACGTAGGGACCTTCGGTGCCTTCCCGGACAACGATGAAATCGATGACCCCGGGGTTTGCCAAGGGGCTCCCGACGGTTCCATACAACCGGGACGGCCGCAGGTTCACGTAGTGGTCCAGGCTGAAGCGAAGCTTGAGCAGCATCTCGCGTTCGATGATGCCGGAAGGAATCCTGGTATCGCCCGGGGCTGCTCCCACTGCCCCAAAGAGAATGGCGTCACGCGTCCGGAGGTCTTCCAAAACCTCGTCCGGCAGGGTCTCGCCCGTTTCAAGCCAGTGCTGCGCACCGAGCTTGTAATGGGTCTGCTCAAGGGCCACGCCTTCGGCGGCGACAGCCTTTTCGAGGACCTTGACAGCTTCGGCGATGACCTCGGGGCCGATGCCGTCGCCGGGGATGACAGCGAGGTTGATGGACGATGCACTCATACTTCTATCTAGCCAAGCAATCCACATGTTGGTCAAAATCGTCTCACTCTTCGAACAGGCGACAAGGGCGAAATCAGACCAGGGCATGACGCCTGCGACCAAACCGAACACATAGAGTCGTACCGTGGACAGAAGGCACGCTTTATACGAATGGTTCCGGATCAACCGCTTCAAGGTAGATCTGGCGGCCACAGGCTTGCTCGTCCTGTTGTTCGGACCTGTCTATCTGGTGGCCGACCGCCCTTTGCTCTTCCTCATCTCCTGCGGCCTCCTGTTGCCGCTGGCTTGGCGACGCACGCGCCCTGTGGTCGCGGCCGCCGTCGTGGTTTTGGTGTGCCTGGTCCAGTGGGCGATCGGCGCCGAACCGGTGGCCGGCCAAATAGCCGTGCCCCTGGTCATCTATGCAACGGCCGCTTATGGGCCGGCCTGGGCGAGCCGGACGGTCCTGCTCCTTGGTTTGCTGGGCGGTGTCATGCTCACCACGCGTGAATACTCAAGCTCCGCCGAGTCAGGCATCATGGGCCTCACCATCGGGGCCCTGTACACGGTCCTGATCTGGATGCTGGTGCTGGTCAGTTGGACACTCGGCGATCTCACCCGCGTACGGCGGCTCCAGCTCCAGGCCCTTGAGGACCGGACCCGCCGCCTTGAAATCGAACAACTGCAGGAGCGCCAACTGGCCGCCGCTGATGAGCGCTCCCATATCGCGAGGGAAATGCACGACATCGTGGCGCACTCGCTCTCCGTGATCATTACCCAGGCCGACGGCGCCCGTTACGCCGCCACCGCTAAGCCGGAACTGGCCACCGAAGCGTTGGCCACCATCGCAGCCACGGGTCGGGATTCCCTCGGCGAAATGCGCAGGCTGCTAGGGGTCCTGCGTTCGGACGAGGACGCGCCGACAAGGCCGCAACCGAGGCTTTCCGATCTCGATGAGCTGCTGCTGGGATTCCGTGCTGCCAGGCTGAATGTCTCCTTCGAACAGCTTGGCATGCCTCGGCGGGCCCTTCCGACCGGGGCCGAACTCACTGCCTACCGGATCATCCAGGAAGCGCTCACCAACGTCATGAAGCACGCGGGACCCCACGCCCGAGCGAGTGTGACGCTCACGTGGCAGGGTCGCGGTTTAGAGCTGAACGTCGTCGACGACGGTCGGGGCGCCGCGGCTGATCCGCCCACAGGAGGAGGGGGAAACGGCCTCCGCGGCATGGCCGAGCGCATCTCGCTCTACGATGGTTCCCTGACCGCAGGCCCCTTACAGGGCGGCGGTTTCCGTGTGTCCGCTTTCATCCCTTATTCGGAGGCCTAAACCATGCCTGAACTCCCCTCACCCATACGGGTGGCGCTCGTCGACGACCAGCAATTGGTTCGCTCGGGGTTCGGCATGCTGATCAATTCCCAACCTGACCTCCAGGTGGTGGCAGAGGCAGGCAACGGCATCGAGGCAGTGCAGGCACTTAGTGCCACCACGGCGGATGTGGTCCTGATGGATGTACGCATGCCGGGTATGGACGGAATCGAAGCTACGAGACGTATTTTGGAACAGGCAGCCACCCAGCCCTCGGGCTCCCAGCGGGCAGAGGTCAAAATCGTAGTCCTGACCACCTTCGACCTCGACGAATACGCTTTGGCTGCGATACAGGCCGGGGCCAGTGGGTTTCTCCTCAAGGACGCCCCGCCGGAGGAGCTGTTGGAGGCTGTCCGCACCGTCTACCGCGGTGACGCCGTCATCGCACCATCCACTACACGCAGGCTCCTGGATCACGTTGCTCCCCTGCTCAGGACACAAACGCCCGAGCAGAGCCGGCACGCTGCCGCCGTCGAACGCCTGACCGCCCGTGAACGCGAGGTTTTCCAGCTGATCGCCCAGGGCCAGTCGAACCCGGAAATAGCCGCCGGGCTGTTTCTGTCCGAGGCCACGGTGAAGACCCACGTGGGCCACATTCTGGCCAAGCTAGGAGCCCGGGACCGCGTGCAGGTGGTGGTCATCGCCTATGAGACCGGCGTGGTCGCCCCAGGAAGCTAGCTCCGCCCATCACGTGATCGCCGGCCTCAGACCACGGTATGAGCTGGCCTTGCCAGGAATGGGTCCCTGGCCGGATCCAGCGGCGCATCCCCGGCACATAGCGTGAAACCATGACAACTTTCACGCCCCTCCCCCACCCAACAGGCAACGGCCTCCCCGCTAAAGCCGATGCATCCGGCCCACGCACAGCAGTTGAAGCTTTCGCGCTGACAAAGGGCTATGGACGCGGCGATACACGTGTCATGGCTCTGAACGAGGTATCGGTGGGCTTCGAGGCAGGCAAATTCACCGCAATCATGGGACCTTCCGGATCGGGCAAATCCACGCTCATGCATTGCCTCGCCGGCCTTGATACGGCGGACTCCGGACGGATCGTCCTGGGCGGCACAGAGCTCACCGGACTCAACGACCGCCAACTCACCGCCCTTCGACGCGAGCGCATTGGCTTCGTGTTCCAGGCCTTCAATCTTGTGCCCACCCTGACAGCGGAACAGAACATCACGCTGCCGCTCGCTTTGGCGGGAACAACCGCCGACGCCGGGTGGCTGGATACCGTAGTCAGCACCCTGGGGTTGAAAGACCGGTTGAAGCACCGACCACACGAGTTGTCCGGCGGACAGCAGCAGCGTGTCGCCGTAGCCCGGGCGCTACTGACGCGTCCCGACGTCGTGTTTGGCGACGAGCCGACCGGCAACCTGGACTCCAAAGCCGGCGGCGAAGTGCTTGCGCTCCTGCGTCGCAGCAGCCAGGAGATGGGCCAGACCATCATCATGGTGACCCATGACCCCGTCGCCGCAAGCTATGCCGACCGCGTGGTGCTGATGAGCGACGGCGGTCTGGTAGGCGAGATCCAGAAGCCCACAGCGGAATCAGTTTTGACGGCGCTCGGCAAGCTGGGGGCTTAAGGCATGCTGCGTGTAGCTCTCTCCCAATTGACGACTCACTTCCGACGATTCGTCGCAATCGGGCTCGCCGTGATGCTGTCCGTTATGTTCCTCTCAGCCACGCTTATGGTGGGCGCGAGCACCAATGCTTCACTTGGCGCCAGTATCGGCGAGGCCTACCGCAACGCGGACCTTATTGCTACATCCAAAAACGGTGAGGCCTTCAGCCAGGCAGCAGTGGATGCCGCGACGTCCGCGCCCGCAGTCAAGGACCATTACGCCGAACGCTCTACGTATGTGACGTTCGTGGCCGGTGGCGGTGAGCAGCAGGGCCGGCTGCGAAATACGGCGCCATCATCCCTGGAGGGTGCGGTCTTGTCCTCCGGTTCCATGCCGTCGCAGCCCTTCGAAGCCGTGATCGACGTCAAGACGGCAGAGCATCTGGGACTCACCGTTGGAAGTACGCTCGAGCTGCACGGTGCAGGACCTGTCAAGAACGCCAAGGTAAAAGTTACCGGCCTGATTCAGGCAACGAATGATCCTTTCTCATCCTCGGCGGCCCAGATTGTCGCATCAGAATCTGTCCTGAACGCGGTGCAGGACGCCGGAGCAGGATACTCGGGCCTGCAATTCACTCTCCAACCCGGCGAAGACGTCTCCGCAGCGAAGGAGTACATCGCGCACCGCATGGAAGCGGCAGGCGCCGAAGCTCCCACGCTGGAAACCGCGCAGGAGAAGGTCACATCCACGGTCGCCATGCTGAGCGCCGGTCAGGACCAACTCACAGTGGTACTGCTCGCCTTTGCCGGCGTCGCTATCCTCGTCTCCATTCTGGTGGTGGCCAATACGTTCTCCGTGCTGGTGGCCCAGCGAACAAGGGAACTGGCGCTTCTTCGGTGCCTCGGCGCAGGACGGTCCCAAATCCGCGGATCCGTCATGCTGGAGGCCCTGGTGGTCGGATTCATTTCCGCCGTGCTGGGCGTGATTGCCGCAACCGGCCTCATGTATGGGCTCATCGCCTGGGCGAAGACACAGCCTGAGCAGGCTTTTGCCACCCTGGCCGTACCGCCGTCGGCAATCATCGCCGGCCTTGTGGCCGGAACGCTGCTGACAGTCATTGCAGCCCTCGTACCCGCCAAAGCCGCTACCGCGGTCGCTCCCCTGGCTGCCCTGAGGCCTGCCGATGACGCTGCCGTTGGCAACCGGCGCGGCAAGGTCCGCCTGGCTCTGGGCCTGGTGGCGCTCCTCGGCGGCGCGTCATTGCTGATTTTCGGCAGCACTACCGTCTCGCTGCTGATTGCGTTGTTCGGCGGAGCCCTCTCCTTCGTGGGGATCCTGTTGTGCTCAACCCTGTTCATTCCGACGGTAGTGGCCCTGGCTGGACGCGTGGCCGCACCCGTAGGTATTCCCGGAAAGCTGGCTGCGGTCAACGCCACGCGCAATCCCGCCCGTACGTCGGCTACCGCCGCTGCCCTGTTGATCGGCGTCACTCTGGTGTCGCTGATGATGACCGGCGCAGCCACGTCCCGGCAGGCCTTCAACGACACCCTTGCTGAGAATTATCCCGTAGACCTGGCAGCGATGACCGCCGCTGGTTCCATCGGCTCCGGCGATGCCGCTGTTTCCCGTATCAAGGCAATCGACGGCGTCAGCACCGCAGTCCTGCTCCCGGCTGTCGGTACCCTTGCCGAGGCCACGCCTGATGGCGAAAGTACCATCTATGGAATCTCCGCGGCCGATGCCTCGTCCGTGCTGCGCGATGGTGCTTTGCGGCCGAACCCCGGTACCGTCTACCTGCCCGAGGACTCCACAGGCGGAGCCGCAACGATCTCGACGGCGACCGGTCCCGTATCGCTGGATGCCAAGGTCCTCCGCACGCGTCACATCCCACCTTTCGTGGAGATCTCCAGCGTCCCGTCCAGTGCATTGGCGGAAACGCCCTCTATGGCGTGGGTGAAACTGGACGACTCGATATCTGCTGACCGTGTCCAGGCCATTCAAAAGGAAGTGGCCGCGGCCTTGGGTGTGCAGGAACGCACTGTCAGCGGCGCGGCAATCGAGCGCGTGACCTTTAACAGCATCATCGACGTCCTGTTGCTGGTGGTCACAGGATTGCTGGGGGTGGCAGTGGTGATTGCCCTGATCGGTGTGGCGAACACGTTGTCCCTCTCCGTCCTTGAACGAACCCGGGAGAACTCCTTGCTGAGGGCACTGGGCCTGACGAAAGGCCAACTCCGGGGAATGCTCGCGATCGAGGCCGTGCTCATAGCTGGTGTGGCCGCAGTCCTCGGTGCGGGCATGGGCATCGTCTACGGTTGGCTGGGCGCCCAGGCCGCTCTTGGCGGTGTGGCTGATGTTGTTCCGGCGGTTCCGTGGCTGCAGCTCGCAACGGTGTTCGGCGTGGCTATGGTGGCCGGTTTGCTGGCCTCCGTGATACCTGCCCAGCGTGCAGCGCGGCTGTCCCCTGTTGAGGGTCTGGCCACGGCCTAATCCTCTCCCACATCAACGGGCCATATGAGAAATGCTCTCTCACTTCCTTCCCTTGAACGGGAGGATGTGAGAGAGCATTTCAGCTTTGGGGCCGTTATGTGCGAGAGCGAGTACTTACGCTTCCACGGGTTCCTCGTAGCGCGGGAAGATCGGCGTCGGGGCCGGAAGTTCAGTGCCCGGAACGATCGGCGTGGCGATGGCGGCGAACTGCCGGGCCTCGCCTTCGGGCTGTCCGAGCACTTCAAGGAGCTTGGCAGACGAGGAAGGCATGACCGGCTGGGCGAGGATCGCCACGATGCGGACAACTTCCAGCGTGACGTAAAGCACGGTATTCATCCGCTCGACGTCGGTCTTCCGCAGCACCCACGGCGCCTGATCGGCGAAGTAGGCGTTGGTGTCTCCCAGCACTGTCCAGATAGCCTCCAGGGCGCGGCTGAACTCCTGCTTGTCAAAGGCGCCCCGGGCAGTAGCCAGCAACTCTCCGGCCTTCGCGAGCAAGGCGTTGTCCTCAGCCGTGAACTCGCCGGGGACAGGAACCTTGCCCTCACAGTTCTTAGCGACCATGGACAACGAACGCTGGGCAAGGTTGCCGAAGTTGTTGGCCAGGTCCGAATTCATGCGGCCCACGATTGCCTCATGGTTGTAACTGCCATCGGCGCCAAACGGGACTTCCCGGAGGAAGAAGAAGCGGCACTGGTCCAGCCCGTACTGCGCCACGAAGTCCTGCGGGGCGACAACATTGCCCAGGGATTTGGACATCTTCACGCCGTTGTTGGTCAGGAACCCGTGGATCATGACCCGCTTGGGCAATGCCAGGCCTGCGCTCATGAGGAAGGCCGGCCAATAGATTGCGTGGAAGCGGGAAATGTCCTTGCCAATGACATGGACATCGGCCGGCCAGAACTTCTTAAAGGACTCAGACTCGACATCCGGGTACCCGGCACCAGTGAGGTAATTCGTCAAGGCATCCACCCACACGTACATGACGTGCTTCTCATCGCCCGGAACAGGGACACCCCAGTCGAACGTGGTGCGGCTGATGGACAAATCCTCAAGGCCGCGTTTCACAAAGCTGATGACCTCGTTGAACCGGGACTGCGGCGCACCAAACTCAGGCTGGGCCTCGTAAAGGGCCAGGAGCTTCTCCTGGTAGGCGGACAAGCGGAAGAAGTAGCTTTCCTCGGCAGTCCAACTGACGAGCGTGTCCGTCTCCTTGGAATAACGCAGGCCATCTTCCTTGACGACGGTATCGTCTTCGACGTAATACGCTTCGTCGCGGACCGAGTACCAGCCCTCGTACTTTGACAAGTAGATGTCGCCGTTCGCCTCCATCTTCTTCCAGATGGCTTGCGACGCCGTGTAGTGGTCCGGGTCCGTGGTGCGGATGAAACGGTCATGGGAGATTCCCAGGTCCTGGCTCATCTGCTTGAACGCCGCAGAGTTGCGATCCGCGAGCTGCTTGGCCGTAATGCCTTCCTTCTCGGCCGACTGCTGCATCTTGAGCCCATGCTCGTCCGTGCCGGTCATGAAGAACACTTCATGACCGTCCAAGCGCTTGAACCGCGCCATGGCATCAGTCGCGATGACCTCGTAGGCGTGTCCGATGTGCGGCACGCCGTTGGGGTAGCTGATAGCGGTGGTGATGTAGAACGGGGATTTCTCTGCAGACGTCACTCTAAGAAGTTACCTTTTTTTCGAATGGAATGACTGGACCGGCCGCAAATGACGGCCGGTCCGGTCTGTGCCGGACATCCCGGCGAAGGAGCAGTCTTGCGGACTAGTTCAGTTCGGTCAGCGTATCGCTGAGGCGCACCAGTTCGTGGTCGTGCGAAGCGACGAGTACAGCAATGCCATCGCTGGTTGTGTCCTTCAAAATGCCGATGATGCGGTTGGCTGCAGCACGGTCCAGGCTGGCAGTGGGCTCATCCACCACCAGTACGCGCGTGCCCAGGATCAGGGCCCTGGCAATAGCCACACGCTGGCGCTCACCGCCGGAAAGCTGTGCGGGACGGTGCCGCATGCGGCGTCCGAGGCCCACCAGGTCCAGAAGGTCCTTGGCCATCTCCGTGCGCTGTTCCACTTCTCCATCCGGCACGGCGGGCAGCAGCACGTTCTCGAGGGCGCTCATGCCGTCGATCAAGGCGCCGCCCTGATCGACGTAGCCGATCAAGGCACGACGCCGGTCAGCGATCTCGTCGTCGCCCATAGAGGCCAAGGAGTGTCCCTCCCAGAACACAGTTCCCGACGTCGGCAGGGTCAACCCGGCGCTGACGGTCAGGATACTGGTCTTGCCCGAGCCGCTTCGGCCGGCGATGCAGTGCATCTCGCCGGCGTGCAGGGTGAGGTTGAAGTCATCCACGACGTCGACTTCCTCGGCGCCGCCCTTGTCTCCGCCGTAGTGGATGGTGACGCGGCTGAGCTCCAAGGGTGTCGCGTGGTCCGAGGCCCGGACGATGGTGTTGGCACGTGTCTGCAGCGACTCGTCCGTGGATTCCGGGGTCGCCGTCAGCTCGGGGTTGAGGTTGTCAGTCATTTGACTACTTTCGTTGCAATCGGAATCCAGCAAATTACGGCCAGCAGCCCGGCCAGTCCGGCCCAGAGTGCTGCGTACGGAGCAAGGAGGAGCCCCAGTCCAAGGGCACCAAGGACTCCCAAGGGAAGCGCCACGGTGCCGACAAGTGCGTTTTCAAAGAAGCGGACCTGGCCCAGCATGTCCGGGTTCCAGCCCATGGCACGCAAAGTGCCCAGATACTCGCGCTTGGCGTGGAGCTCGAACCGTCCGGTCACGAGTGTGAGCAGCAGACCCACAACCACGCCAAACACAGCGAGGATCACGCTTGGCAAAGCAATGCTCGCGGCGGCCAGCCCACTCAAGGCACTTGCTCCTGCTGCCCGGGGGATGTCGATCAACAGTGCGATCAAGGCCCCCACGGCGGCACCGAAGACGCCTACGGCCACGGCCAGCGAGACAGAGTTGAACCGGTTGGTAGTGAGCTGCCTGTTGGCAAACGTCAAGGGCGAATCAACAGTGACGAGGCGCTCATCATGCTGGGGTTCCTGGTCTACCACCACGCGATGACGCAGCTGCTGGGCAGCCAGCAAGGCAGCGCCACTGTAGATGATGAGCATGGTCACTGAGACGATCACAGTGGCAAGGTTCCAACTGAGCAGGCTCAAAATGATCCCTGCAGCGGCCAAGGCAGCCGCGCCCACGGCGAACTCTTCGAGCACCCAGGACCTGACGCGCTTCTGAGTCCAGCCCATTGCCCTCAGGATGCCTGCTTCGCTCCGGCGCTGCCGGATGTAGCTGACGGTTGAGGCACCAGTCAGGAGCGTGGCGCCAAGGAGCGTCAGGAAGAGGAGGGTGATGTTTGTGCCTGTCAGCGAACCCGAAACGGCGTCAGCCGCGTCCTGCCGAACCCACGACTGCTGGACCGTGCCCAGCGGAGATTCCTTGCCGGCGTCGTCCTTGCTGTACCCGGGAACGAAGATATTGGCGTCTTCGCGGGCGGAACCGGCCACGACGGTCGCTTCCAGGCCCAGTTCACGGATCTGGGCGGCAAGCTTTTCGACGTCCGGTTGGGCCTGCTTCCACGTTCCAGTGGCGTTGGCGCGGACGCGGATGGCGTCGATGACGTTGGCGTTGGTGTCATAGCCACGGGCTGCGGCCAGGCCGTAATAGTCAGTGATGGCGCCGGCCGACTGGCTGACCAGACCTGTTGCGCTCAGTGATGGCTTCAGGACAGTGCCATTGGCGTCCTTGCCCTCGGCATCCTTGCTCAGTGTCAAGGGAGCCGGGTCATAGCCGCCCAAGGGGAGCTTGTTGACGTCACCGGCTGCAGCCTGAACGTCTGCCGGGTTAAAGGTGCCGTACACCATCGGCATGGGAGTCGCGGGCTTTTTTCCGGTTTCAAGATCTTCCCGGTAGGAGCGCTCATCCACAGGCTTGCGCTGGGTCTGGTCCACGGCTGCGCCGAAGGACGACTTTTCCGGAAGGCGGTTGACTGTGACCCAGTCCCCCGGCGTCGCTGTCTTGTCCGAAGCACCGTTGGCGGCTTCGTCGCCCTCCTTGTACTTCGGGGCTGCAGCAAAGGCAGTACTCCAGGTTGCCGGGTTGTAAAGCCCCTGGCTGAAGGAGGCAGTACTGCCAAGGAGTTGGCTGTGGTCAGTTGAACCCGGCCATTCAAGGGCAAACGGTGCCTTGGAAACGAACGGCAGGTAGTCCTTGTCCAGGGAGCGCGTTACAGTTCCGACATCCTTGACTACTTTGCCGTTGTTGTCGATTTCCTCGATCTTGACCGAGTACTTCAAATCCAGGGACGTTCCCGAGCGAACAATCAGCGGAATCGCCTGGGAATCATCGGTCAGCAAGCCGTCGCGCTTTGCCTGCTGGTACTGCGTCATCAAGGGAGCCCAGTACTTTAGCTTCACACCGAGGAAGTCAGGACCTTCCTCAAGCTGGTCCATGCTGAGGCCGCTGGTGAAGAGACTTTCGAAATGCCGGCCAATGGCGCCTGCATTGCGGGCGTCCGCTGGCGGAGCCTTCTCCAAGGGTGCAAGGAAATCACCTGCGGAGCCCAACAGCGCCCTCTCTGAGGCAGGATCGACGGCAACGACGGACTCAGTCACCTCCGGCGCCAGTGGAAGCGCCACCGAAAGATTGAAGAGGTTGTGTTCGGAGCCGAGTGCTGGAGCGGGGAACTTAATCCCGGTCTCACCGTCCGGACCCGCGATCCGGACATTCGAGCCACCGGCAGCCTGTTCCTGGATCAGGCGGCCCTTGCCCAAGGTCCCTTCGGCGCTCGTCTTGAAAAGGGTTTGCTGGTTGACGCCATCGGAGCTTGTGGCGGAGGCTGTCAGCCGATACTTCTTGGGCGTGTCGGACAAAACGGATTCAGCTGCAGGCCACTTGCTGGCGTCCATGGCCGAGGGGTCCCCTGCCGTTATGCCACCGGCAAGGCCGGAGTTGTAGCCCAAGTAGTCCATGGCATTCAGGCGCGGAGCCTCGAGGTTCTGCGAAACCCGCGAAACGAGGCTGATGGGAGCAGCGACGGCCGTCTGGCCCATCGTGCGGATTTTATCCAACTGCTCAAAGCTGATGCCGCCCTGCCCATTGGCGATTTCCGGCTGGATCAGCGCACCGCCGTCCCCGTCCTGTGAGGGGTCCGGCTTTGCCTGGACCAGGATGTCGTAGAGTCCCCGCGAGTTCTCATCCACGGTCCTGTTCAGAGCGGCCTGTGACTGGCTCTGGACTAGGACGGACAAGCACATCGCGACGATCAAAATGGCCGCGGTCAGCAGCAGCACACGGCTTCTGATGAACCTTTGGACGGCGTTCATTGGGCTCCCTGAGACCTTGATTGCGGGCGCGCACACATGCTCCGTGAATCCTTGAAAACACAAAGGAATCCCGGGCTCTATGTGCAAAAAGTAGTGGCCGGCCTGCTGCCGGGTCCGAATCCCGGACCAAGCCATTGTAAGCAGACCGACCACCGTTGCGTGTCAGTGGTGTGTCCCCGGCACGCGAACTTGGCTGATGAGGAGCAAGTCCTAGTCCTCCAGGTCCACCTCGCGGACCATGTCGGCGCCAATGCCCGCCTTGATGGCTTCCAGTACCTGCTGCGGAACAGAACTGTCAATGGTCAAGAGCGCAAGCACCTGGCCACCCTCGGTCTGGCGTGCAACCTGCATGCCGCCGATATTGATGTTGTTCATGCCCAGAATATGGCCGATGGTGCCAATGACACCGGGACGGTCAGCGTAGGCCACAACCACCAAGTGTTCACTGATGGGGATTTCCACGTCATAGCCGTTGACGCCAACGAGCTTCTCCACTTGCTTGGGTCCCGTCAGGGTACCGGCAACGGAGATCTGGGAACCGTCACTGAGCGCACCACGGATCGTGAGGACGTTGCGGTAGTCCTCGGCGTCCGGGGTGGTGATCAGGCGGGTATTAATTCCGCGCTGTTCTGCGATGACAGGGGCGTTGACGTAAGAGACCTGCTCCGTGACGACATCGGCGAAGACGCCCTTCAAGGCAGCGAGCTCGAGCACCTTGACGTCCAGTGCGGCAATTTCGCCGGCAACCTCGACGTCGATCTGGGTCAGCGAGGCGTGGGTCAGCGCCGTGAAGATCCGGCCGAGCTTTTCGATCAGCGGGATGCCGGGACGGATGTCCGGAGCGATCACACCGCCTGCGACGTTCACAGCATCCGGCACGAGCTCTCCGGCGAGGGCAAGGCGTACGGACTTGGCCACCGAGACACCGGCCTTTTCCTGGGCCTCGTCCGTGGATGCGCCGAGGTGCGGGGTGACCACCACGTTGTCCAGTTCGAAGAACGGCAGATCCGTGCTGGGTTCCTTGACGAAGACATCCACGCCTGCTCCTGCGATCTGGCCTTCCTTCAGGGCGATGTAGAGGGCTTCCTCATCTACCAGGCCGCCGCGGGCCACGTTGATGACGTAGGCCGTTTCCTTCATCTTGCGGAAGGCGTCGGCGCCAAGCATGCCCACGGTCTCCGGCGTCTTTGGCATGTGGATGGTGATGAAGTCGGAGTTTTCCAGGAGTTCATCCAGGGTGACCAGCTTGACCCCGAGCTGTGCGGCACGAGCGGCCGTGATGTAGGGGTCGTACGCCAGGATCTCGGTTTCGAACCCCTGAAGGCGGGCTGCGACAAGGGCGCCGATACGGCCCAGGCCGATGATGCCGATCTTCTTCTCGAAGAGTTCAATGCCGGTGTACTTGGAACGCTTCCACTCACCGTTCTTCAGCGCGGAGCTCGCCTGGGGAATGTGGCGTGCAAGGCTCAGGATGTGGCCCACCGTCAACTCGGCTGCTGACACGATGTTGGACGTCGGTGCGTTGACGACCATGACACCGGCCTGCGTCGCGGACTTGATGTCCACGTTGTCCAGTCCCACGCCGGCCCGGGCGATGACCTTAAGGTTCTTCGCAGCGGCAATGGCTTCGGCATCAACCTGGGTAGCCGAACGAACCAGGATTGCGTCGACGTCGGCGATGGCGGACAGCAGCTGGGAACGGTCGGCGCCGTCGGTTTGGCGGATTTCAAAGTCCGGACCCAATGCCTCGACGGTGGCGGGTGAAAGTTCCTCAGCGAGGAGGACGACGGGTTTGGTGGCTGACACGGGGTGGCACCTTACTTTGGACAACTTTGGGACAGTACTGGACAAGGAGCGGATGCGGGGGCCCGGACACGACGCCGGGACCAGCCCAGAATATCGAACCTGGACAAGGATTCCGGTGCCGGTGAACGATGTTACGGCCCGGTTGAGATTGTTGTGAAGAAATTCACAGGACGCCGTGTTGGGAGGAACGGCTGCGGAACGGCGACGCCCGCCCGGCATTGTTTGCCGGACGGGCGTCGGTTTCAGGCTTTAGGCACTGGGAAAGATCAGCGGGCTGCCGAGCCCTCGACGTAGTCCTCGTCCTGCTGCTGCCAGGAGAACAGGGAGCGCAGCTCGCGGCCAACCTCTTCGATCGGGTGCTGCTCTGCCTTGGCACGCAGTTCCTTGAACTCGACGGCGCCGTTGTCCTGGTCGTCGATGAAGCGCTTGGCGAATGCCCCGCTCTGGATGTCCGCGAGGACAGCCTTCATGTTTTCCTTCACCTCGGGAGTGATGACGCGGGGGCCGGAAACGTAGTCGCCGTACTCCGCGGTGTCGGAGACGCTCCAGCGCTGCTTGGCGATGCCACCTTCCCACATGAGGTCAACGATGAGCTTGAGCTCGTGAAGGACCTCGAAGTAGGCGATCTGCGGCTGGTAGCCGGCTTCGGTGAGGGTTTCGAAGCCGTACTGGACCAGCTGGGAAACGCCACCGCAGAGGACGGACTGCTCGCCGAAGAGGTCCGTTTCGGTCTCTTCGGTGAAGGTGGTCTTGATGACACCGGCACGCGTGCCACCGATTGCCTTGGCGTAGGACTTGGCAAGGTCCCACGCGGAACCGGAAGCGTCCTGCTCAACAGCGATGATGTCCGGGATGCCTCGGCCGGCTTCGAACTCGCGGCGCACGGTGTGACCCGGAGCCTTCGGAGCGATCAGGATGACGTCGACGCCGGCAGGGGCCTGGATGTAGCCGAAACGGATGTTGAAGCCGTGGGCGAAGGCCAGGGCCTTGCCTTCGGTCAGCTTGTCCTTGATGGAGTCGTTGAAGATCGCGCGCTGGTGCTGGTCCGGCGCAAGGATCATGATGACGTCAGCCCATTCGGCGGCGTCGGCAACGTTCTTGACTGTGAAGCCGGCGTCCTCTGCCTTGGCGGCGGACTTCGACCCTTCCTTAAGGGCGATGACAACCTCGACGCCGGAATCGCGCAGGTTCAGTGCGTGGGCGTGGCCCTGGGAACCGTAGCCGACAATGGCGACCTTGCGACCCTGGATGATCGACAGGTCTGCGTCGTCGTCGTAGAACATTTCAGTCACTTGCGTAACTCCTCTTGAGTGGTTTCTGGATATTGATGTGGTGCTGCGGTACTGGACGCAACGCTCGGCATGGCATGCTATCGCGGGCCTTTGCCTGTTTCTTACGCGGAGCGTAGCGCCCTGTCACTCATGGAGCGGGATCCCCGTCCAACGGCCAGGGTGCCGGACTGCACGATTTCACGGATGCCGAACGGCTCAAGCACTGAGAGCAGTGCTGCGAGCTTCTCGGGGGTACCGGTTGCCTCGATCACCAACGAGTCTGTAGACACGTCGACGACGGCGGCACGGAACAGGTCTGCAGCTTGGGTTACCTGCAGGCGTGTCGCGGCATCCGCACGTACCTTGACCAGGATGTGGTCTCGCTGTACGGAAGATTCGGAAGTCAGCTCAACGATCTTGATGACGTTAATCAGTTTGTTGAGCTGCTTGGTGACCTGCTCGATGAGGTCGCCGTCGGCATCGACGACAACTGTCATGCGGGACATGCCGGGAACCTCGGTGGGTCCCACAGCCAGTGAATTGATGTTGAATGCGCGCCGGGCGAAGAGGCTGGCTACGCGGGTCAGCACGCCGGGCTTGTCTTCGACCAGAACGGACAGTGTGTGGCGGCTCATGCCTAGTCCTCCTCTTCCCATTCCGGGGTCATGTTGCGGGCAACCTGGATCTGGTCATTGCTGACGCCTGCGGGCACCATCGGCCACACCATCGAGTTGGGGCTGACAACGAAGTCGATCACCACAGGGCGATCGTTGATTTCGAGTGCCTTCTGGATGGTGGCATCGATGTCTTCGTCCCGCTCACAACGCAGTGCGGCACAACCGTAGGCATCCGCCAGCTTGACGAAGTCCGGAATGCGGACGGTGTCGTGGCCGGTGTTCAGATCCGTGTTCGAGTAACGGCCTTCGTAGAACAGTGTCTGCCATTGGCGGACCATGCCCAGCGAGGAGTTGTTGATGATGGCGACCTTGATCGGGATGTTGTTGATGGCGCAGGTGGCCAATTCCTGATTGGTCATCTGGAAGCAGCCGTCACCGTCAATGGCCCAGACCACGCGATCCGGTTCGCCAACCTTGGCACCCATTGCTGCCGGAACCGAGTATCCCATGGTTCCAGCTCCACCGGAGTTCAGCCAGGCGTGGGGGCGCTCGTACTTGATGAACTGTGCAGCCCACATCTGGTGCTGGCCAACGCCGGCCACGTAGATACCTTCCGGACCTGTGAGCTCGCCGATGCGCTGGATCACGCGCTGCGGTGCCGTCAGTCCGTCCTCGGGCTCAGTCCAACCCAAGGGGTACGTGTCGCGCAGGTTCCCCAGGAACGCCCACCATGCGCCCAGGTCCGGCGCACCGCTCTGCTCGAACTGCGTCTTCACGGCCTCGGTCAGTTCCGGAATGATTTCCTTCACCGAACCGACAATCGGGACATCGGCAGTCCGGTTCTTGGAGATTTCCGCGGGATCAATGTCTGCGTGGATGACCTTGGCGAAAGGAGCGAACGTCTTCAACACACCAGTGACTCGGTCATCGAACCGGGCACCGAGGGTGATGAGGAGGTCAGCCTGCTGCAGGGCCGTAACCGCAGATACGGAACCGTGCATGCCGGGCATTCCAACATGGAGGGGATGCGAGTCCGGGAAGGCGCCGCGGGCCATCAGCGTAGTAACTACCGGCGCTCCTGTTGCCAGTGCCAATTCCATGAGTTCGGCAGAGGCGTGGCCCTTGACCACACCGCCGCCCACATAGAGAACTGGCTTGCTGGAAGCGGCGATCAACTTGGCAGCTTCACGCACCTGCTTGCTGTGGCCACGCACCACAGGCCGGTAACCCGGCAGGTCAACCTTCGGAGGCCAGGAGAAAGTCATCTGGCCAACCTGGGCGTCTTTGGCAATGTCCACCAGGACGGGGCCGGGACGGCCGGTGGAAGCAAGATGGAAGGCTTCGGCCATCACATGCGGGATGTCGTTGGGGTCGGTCACCAGGAAGGAATGCTTGGTGATGGGCATCGTGATACCCACGATGTCCGCTTCTTGGAAAGCGTCCGTACCAATGACACCGCTGGCGACCTGGCCGGTAATGGCCACCATCGGCACGGAGTCCATGTGGGCATCCATGATGGCGGTAACGAGGTTGGTGGCACCGGGTCCCGAGGTGGCGATGCAAACGCCAACCCGTCCGGTAACCATGGCGTAGCCTTGCGCGGCGTGGCCGGCTCCCTGTTCGTGACGGACCAGGATGTGATTCATGCTGGAGGCCATCAAGGGGTCGTAGGTGGGCAGGATCGCGCCACCGGGCAAACCGAAAATATCGTCCACGCCGAGTTCTTCGAGCGAACGGACAATTGCTTGCGAGCCGGTCATCACCGTTGGGGGTACAACGTTGTTCGGCCCAAGTACAGGAGAGAGAGGTGCAGCAGTGTCGACGACGACGGCTTCAGCCGTTCGGTCGACCTTTTCCGGAGCCTTTGGGGCTCCAGCGGACTTTGCAGCCATCAGCGAGGGGCTGATCGGCGATCCTTTGCTCATCGGACTCTTCCTTTGTGGATCTTCAGTTGATGGGTCTTGCTTCGGGGAATAAAAAAACCCCTCAGCCTTTCGGCTTTTCGAGGGGTTGCGCGTGACAGTTCGTTACCAGTCGGGCTAAGCCACGCGCTTGGTAAGTACGACGACGCCGACGGTAACGAATGAGATCATGCGTTCAGTGTTCCCTCTAAGTGAGATACGTGTCAATTGACCACAAGCGTATCTCACCATATGGACAGCCGCGTCCGCCTGCCGGACTCCCCCGGCCCGAGGCAGACGGAGTCCGGACGAGGCATCAACCGCAGTAAGCGCCCGTCGAGGCGCTGTGGACCAACTTTGCGTACTTGGCCAGGACACCCTTCGTGAACTTCGCCGGCAGGGGCTCCCAGCCAACCTTGCGGGCTTCAAGCTCAGCTTCGTCCACCAGGAGATCGAATGAACGTGCCGCGATGTCCACACGAATGCGGTCGCCGTCCTGGACGAAGGCGATGGGTCCGCCGTCGACCGCTTCAGGCGCAACGTGGCCGATGCACAGACCGGTGGTACCGCCCGAGAAGCGGCCGTCGGTCAACAGCAGCACGTCCTTGCCCAGGCCAGCTCCCTTGATGGCGCCGGTGATGGCGAGCATTTCGCGCATACCGGGGCCACCCTTAGGTCCTTCATAGCGAATGACTACGACATCGCCCTTGTGGATCTCACCATTGTCCAGTGCGTTCAGGGCCCCTTGCTCGCGCTCGAAGACACGGGCTGTGCCCTCAAAGACGTCGGCGTCGAAGCCTGCGCTCTTTACCACAGCCCCTTCCGGAGCCATCGTGCCGTGGAGGATGGTGATTCCACCGGTCTTGTGGATGGGGTTGTCCAATGCCCGAAGGATCTTGCCGTCAAGGTCCGGCGGGTTGATGGAGGCGAGGTTCTCGGCAAGCGTCTTGCCTGTAACGGTGAGGCAGTCACCGTGCAGCAGCCCGGCGTCGAGAAGCGCTTTCATGATGACCGGCACGCCGCCGATCTTGTCCACATCAGTCATGACGTAGCGACCGAAGGGCTTCAGGTCGCCGAGGTGCGGGATTTTGTCGCCAATGCGGTTGAAGTCATCCAGTGTCAGTTCAACGTCGGCTTCGCGGGCAATGGCGAGCAAGTGCAGAACCGCGTTGGTGGATCCGCCGAACGCCATGGTGACCGCGATGGCATTTTCGAACGCCTTCTTGGTCATGATGTCGCGCGCAGTAATCCCTAGGCGAAGCAGGTTCACCACGGCTTCGCCGGACTTGCGTGCAAAGTCATCGCGACGACGGTCTGCCGAGGGCGGCGCAGCCGAACCCGGGAGTGACATGCCCAGGGCCTCGCCAATGCAGGCCATTGTGTTGGCCGTGTACATACCGCCGCAGGCGCCTTCGCCCGGGCAGATTGCCTTTTCGATACGGTCAAGGTCTTCGCGGCTCATCTTGCCGGCGGCGCAGGCGCCAACGGCCTCGAAGGCATCAATGAGCGTGACTTCCTTCTCCGAGCCGTCCTCGAGCTTGACCCATCCGGGCATGATTGACCCCGCATAGAGGAAGACGGAGGCGAGGTCCAGCCGGGCAGCAGCCATGAGCATGCCGGGAAGGGACTTGTCACAACCAGCCAGGAGAACCGAGCCATCGATGCGCTCGGCCTGCATCACGGTTTCGACAGAGTCCGCAATAACCTCACGGGAAACGAGCGAGAAGTGCATGCCCTCGTGACCCATGGAAATACCGTCCGAGACGGAGATGGTGCCGAACTGCATAGGGAATCCGCCACCGGCGTGGACGCCTTCCTTGGCGCCCTGCGCAAGACGGTTGAGGGAAAGGTTGCAGGGGGTAATTTCATTCCACGAACTGGCCACACCAATTTGCGGTTTGGCGAAGTCGTCATCCCCCATGCCCACTGCACGGAACATGCCACGCGCGGGAGCGGCGTGAATTCCGTCAGTTACGACCCTGCTGCGGGGCTTGATGTCCGGTTTGGTATCTGTCGCAATTTGGGTGGCATCGCTCATGGTCCAAAGTCTATGTGTCCAAGGAAGCGGCCCACGACGTAATCGACCCGGATTAAGCACCAAGAGAAGAATATTTCCTCGGCGCCGGTGGAAAACCCGCCATTTCCACGAAGTCGCCAACTGCATCACAACCGGGGTTGGAAGGCCCCTAAACGCTGGACACCCCATTTGCGGCCACGTAACGTCGGAAATACCACTAACTGCACCCTGTGAGCAGAAGGGCCTCACCATGGACTGGTTGATTTGGGTCATTGTTATTGTGCTGATCGTCGCGATTGTTTGGTGGCTCCTGAGCCGCAACAACGCCAGGAATTCCTCACCTGCATCATCGGGCGCTGCTCCGGGCACCGGGGCTCCCGGACGGCCGGGCACTGCCGCGCCAGCTGCCATGGAACCCAGCGACACGATGTCGATGCCCGATACCGCCGCGGCAGTGGCTGGGGTAGCGGGCCTGGCTGGAGTCACGAATATGGGCAAGGCAGCGGCTGAGGGCAGCGGCCCCGTCGAATCAAGTATGGAATCGCGAGTCGAAACCGAAGCTGGACCGCCGGTGGACGAACCTGTCGTGGAAATGCCCGAGGTCGACGAACCAGTGGTCGATGAACCAGTGGTGGACACGGATGCGGTGGACACGGAGGCACAGGTCACTGCCGGGGATGTGGATGACTGGGAGGCTACCGGAACGACGGCATCTCCACCCAGGGCGGCCGAGCCAGCAGTAGCGGCGCCAGTGGTTTCCGAGGCCGCAGTGGCGGAGCCCGGAGTTTCCGAACCAGCCGTTTCCGAACCAGCGGTTTCCGAATCCACTGAGGGAGTGACCGCGGATGATGTAACGCGCGCCGATGACGCGCCCACGGTGGACGAGTCAGCGGCCAACGCCGCAGACGCCAACGCCGCAGATAAGGCTGAGTGGGAATCCTCGTGGACGGATGCAAGCGGCAGTGCGGTCCACCACCACGAATACACCGATCAACACTCGGCCACGCTGGCGGGAGCGGAAACCGCAGCTGCTGAAACGGAGGACGACGATTCAGCTGCACCAACGGGCCATCTCGCCGCCGAGCATCCTTATGGGGTTGGCTCAGCAGGAGCCGCAGCAGACGGCAGTAGCCCCGGGGGCTACCCAGTGAAGGCCGACGCTTCGACCATGACCTATCACGATGAAGATACCGCCGGCTACGCCGAAGCTACGGCGGATGTGTGGTTTGAGTCGGCCGCGCATGCGGAAGCGGCCGGGTTCCGCCCTCCTCCGCGGAACAGGCACTGAGAACGGAACAGGCACTGAACGGAACAGGCACTGACGGAAGCTGAAAGACCGCAAGCGGCATTGCTCCGCAGAAAAACTGACTCACTTCCGGGAATCGTTCGCAGGAGAGCGATATGGGCAGATATGCAGTAAAAGCTGGCGGCCCACCCGCCACAGGTTTCTGCCGGTTGGTGCCCTCCCGGGCTGCAGTCCTGTTTCTCGCGGCTTTTCTGCTGGCGTCTTGCACGGGTAGTCCGTCGTCGCCAGGTTCCGCGGCCACCCCTGGCGGCTCCATTAGCTCCAGCATCCCCGTGTCGCCAGGGACCGGCACCACCTCCGGGTCGGTACCGCCTGCCGTTCCACAAAAACTGGAGATACAGCAAAAGCTCGACGCCGGCTTGCAGCTTCCGTGGTCCGTCGTCTTCCTGCCGGACGGCACAGCCATCGTGTCAGAACGCGATTCGGCCCAGGTCAAAAGCATCCGTGACGGCCGGACAACCACCATCGGGGAGGTTACCGGCGTCGTGCCTGGTGGTGAAGGTGGGCTTCTGGGCCTTGCCCTGTCTCCTGGCTTCGCCAGTGACCACTGGCTTTACGCCTACTTCACCTCGGCCACCGACAACCGGATCGCCAGAATGCGCTTGTTGGAAGAGCCAAGAGGCACTTTGAGGCTTGGCAGCCCTGAAGTGGTCTTTTCCGGCATATCAAAAGCTTCGACCCATAACGGCGGCCGTATCCGCTTTGGCCCTGACGGATTCCTGTATGTGGGCACCGGCGATTCGCAGCGCCGGGAACAGCCGCAGGATACACACGCCTTGGGCGGAAAGATCCTGCGGCTGACTCCTGAGGGACGCGCCGCTCCGGGCAACCCGTTCGGTGATAACCCTGCCTATAGCTATGGACACCGGAATGTTCAGGGCTTGGCGTGGGACAGCGAAGGAAGGTTGTGGGCCAGCGAGTTTGGTCCGGACGTGGACGACGAACTGAACCTGATTACCCCTGGCGGGAACTATGGGTGGCCCACAGTGACGGGAGCCCCGGGCCGCAGCGGGTTCATTGATGCCAAAGTTGTTTGGCCTTCAACCTCTGACGCGTCGCCCAGCGGATTGGAAATTGTCGACGGCGTGGCCTACACGGGCGCCCTTCGCGGCGAACGGCTTTGGGTCGTCCCGCTTAACGGCGAGAATGCGGGTTCGCCTGTGGCTTACTTCACAGGCGAGTATGGTCGACTAAGGGACGTCGCCAAGGCTCCCGACGGGACGCTGTGGGTCCTCAGCAACAACAGAAACCCTGATTTTGCGCTGATTTTGAGACCCTCATCGTGAATCCAGATCCCTTGGTACCGCCGATTTCCCTCATCCGCCGAAGTCGTGTAGAGTTACATGTCGTTGCGGAGATCGCCGAGGGAACAAAGCCCCCGGGTTTGGTCGAATTCAACAGCTGCACCTCTAGCTCAACTGGCAGAGCAATTGACTCTTAATCAATGGGTTCCGGGTTCGAGTCCCGGGGGGTGCACCAAGGGAAGGCCTTGGAGTGATATTCACTCCAAGGCCTTTTTTCATTACTTCATTGCGCCCGGACACTACTCATCGTGGAATGCATCACGCCGGGATGATGCTGGTTAGCGGCGGTCAAAATGTGGTGTAGAGTTATCTGTCGTTGCGGACGTCAATGGAGAATATGACTCCTTCGTATTGACCGAAACAATAGCTGCACCTCTAGCTCAACTGGCAGAGCAATTGACTCTTAATCAATGGGTTCCGGGTTCGAGTCCCGGGGGGTGCACAGAATAGTAAAGGCTCCGGATCGTTGCTACGCTCCGGAGCCTTTACTGCTTCCTGTGGACTTTTCTGCTTTCCCATGCCCGGAAAATTCTTTACCGGCGTGGGTCAGCGGATAAGTCACGTTCAATTGGCCACGTTCGGGCGGGTCGGCCTCAAGGCTGCGGGTTGGCATCCCCCGCCGAGCCGTCAAGCGCGGGTATTCCAGCAAGGCCCCGGACGACGATCTTGAGTTCGTCGCGCAGCCGGGCGGTATCGACCTCAACCAAGGCGAGCACGTCCTGCTCAAGCCGCACCGCTTCGGCCAAAGCTGCAGAGCCGGCGTCGGTGAGCGTCACAACGTGACTGCGGCGATCCGAGTCGCTGCGCTGACGACTGACATGCCCGTGCAGCTCAAGCCTTGCAAGAGTAGTGCCCATGGTCTGCGCTTTGACCCTGGCAACTTCAGCCAAAGCAGCCTGCGTAATGGGCCCTTTCGCAGCAAGGACTTCCATGGCGATCACGCCGGCATGCGTCAGTCCGATGTTCTTCAATTTTTCATTCCATGAGATTTCCACGAGCCGCGCAGCCGTTGAAAGCAATCGCGTGGTGGGCCATCTCTCCATATCTGGCATGCCGACAGTATATGCGCGCGGAAGCTGCTGCCGTTGCTTCTGGCCACTAAGCTGGGGAGTCGCGAACGTTAGCAAGGAGCAAATTATGGCGGAACGTCTTATTCCCGGCGATGTAGCCCCGGACTTCACACTTCAAGACCAAGATGGCAACGACGTCAGTCTTTCCGACTTCCGTGGACGGAAGGTCATTGTCTACTTTTATCCGGCAGCATCTACGCCCGGCTGCACCAAGGAGGCCTGTGATTTCAGGGACAACCTCGCATCCCTCCAGACTTCTGGTTATGAAGTTGTGGGAGTCTCTCCAGATTCCGTGAAAGCACTTGCCAGGTTCGCGGGGGAAGAACAGCTGACGTTCCGCATACTCTCGGACGCAGAGCATTCGGTGGCCGATGCCTATGGCGCTTGGGGCGAGAAAAAGAATTATGGCCGCACCTACATGGGCCTCATCCGTTCCACCATCGTGGTGGATCCGGACGGAAAGGTCGGCTTGGCCCAGTACAACGTCCGAGCCACGGGGCACGTCGCCAAGCTTCGTCGCGACCTCAAACTCGACAAGTAGCGGGTACACTGGAGGCCGGAAGAAGGCTACGGTCAGCCCATTGGGCAGTCCAGTGGCCGGCCAGCGCGAGTGGTGAAATTGGCAGACACGCAGGATTTAGGTTCCTGTGCCTTCGGGCGTGGGGGTTCAAGTCCCCCCTTGCGCACACAGTTACCCCCGGTTCGATGAGCATTTCATTCGGACCGGGGGTGTTCTTTCCTCAAGCAGACGGGGACCATGCCGGGTTATAGGACAAAACGTGTGTAAATCCCGGGTGTGTCATGATCGTCCGGCCCAGCCTGCGCGGTGCCAGAGGCCTTCATCGGGGCTGAGGCCGGTGCTGTAGATCTCGGGGCCGGGCTCCGGTTCTGTGGTTGTGCTGGCGTTGGTCCTGCCGGGTTTGTAGTGCCGGTTTTCGATGAGCTTCGCCGGGGGCCGGGGTTGGTCGCTGTGGAGGTAGAGGTACCACTCGATGGCGCGTTTTTGGTGGTCCTCGCTCATGCCCCGGTGGGCCCGCAGGATCAATCGGAGTTGCGCGTTGGTGCCTCCTTCGATCCGGTTGGTCGTCGAGGCGATATCCAGTCCGGTGTATTCAGCCTGCAGATAGGTAAAGAGGGTCCCGGCTTGGCCGAGTCGTTCCAGCAGCCGGTAGGCCTTGCGGAGTCTGTCGTGGGTGTACCACCAGGTTTGGTTGGCCCGGACCCATCCCGGAGCCATGGCCGTAGCGGTGCGGTAGGTGCGGGCCTTGACCAGATGCCCGTGTTCCTGATGCCAGTCATTGAGACCCGCGAGCCAGGCGGCTGCTTCGGCGGGGGCTTTGATCCTGGTCAACGCCCGTCCCAGCCGCAGCAATGCTTTGCCCGCATCCGTTCGGGGCCGGCTGGTCAGGTAGGTCCGGACATTGCGTTGGACATGGACCAGACACCGTTGGACCGCGGTTTCTGACCAGCACTCCGACAGGGCTGCGGCGATCCCCGAACCGCCGTCAGTGATCACCACGCGAGGGGCAGGGAACCGTTGCAGCAGCGCCGCCCACGCGGCCTTTTTCTCGGTGTCGCACCACTGCCAGCCAAGCACGTAATCACCGGCAACAGCGATCAGGCAGCACCACGACCCGACAAAGATCCCATCGACCTGGATCTGGTCATGGACCTCCCCGGTCACGGGAATGCGCGGGGCGATGTTCCAGCACCAGGCCGTGCGCCGTCGGAAGGACCGGGCCGTGCCGAACATGGTCAGCGACGACTGGCCTGAAGTGCCTAACAACCAACCAAGAAACGCCTCCAGCTCAGCGCGACGGCTGACATCCGGACGTTGACCGGAACGGCTCGCCCCGCAGTTCAGGCACCGGTAGCGCTGTTTGCCCGCTGCCGTTTTCCCGTTCCGTACCAGCGTCTGGCCGCAGACCAAACATTCCCCAGATATGCAAGCACCCCAGCCACCCTAAGCTCCAAAAGCTTAGCTATCCCGGAATTCGCCCGCCAGCGCTGGAAAGCAGGCCCAACCAATACACACGTTTTGTCCTATAACCCACCATGCCCGCAACGCGCCTGAACCGGCACCGGGGGCGTTCAACTAGACTGGAATGCGGTCTGGCCGAAGCCGGCCACAGCACTTCCGACCGGCTTGAGGGGACAAGAGTGGCAAGCAGCATGATACGGCGGCTGGGAATACTGTTCACGGCAGTCTTCGTGATTTTGGGACTGGCATCATGTACCGGAACGCCGGGACCCGCGGCCTCATCGTCGGCAAGCAGCACGGCAGTCGCGGAGCCGACGGCTACCTTTAATTTCGGTACAGCATCCATGCCGTTGGGCCTCGACCCTGCAATGACAGCAGATTCGGAGTCATATCGCGTGACCCGCCAGGTCCTTGAGGGACTTGTAGGCGTCGACGGCACCACCGGGCAGACTACCCCCCTGCTCGCCACGGAATGGAAAGACAGCAACAACGGGCTGAGCTACGACTTCAAGCTCCGTGAAAAAGTAACCTTCCATGATGGAACGCCGTTCGATGCGGCCGCCGTTTGCGCCAACTTCAACCGCTGGTTCACGTTCCCCGCCGACCTGAGGAAACGAGCGCCAGGAATCTCGTTCCAAAGCGTCTTCAAGGCATATTCAGACGAGCCAGTGTTTTCGATCTTCAAGGACTGCAAGGTTGTTTCCGCCAGCAACGTCCAGATCAACCTCACCCGGCCCTTCACAGGTTTCCTGCAGGCCCTGACGCTGCCGGCCTTTGCGATCTCCTCCCCCACCGCCTTGGAAGGGCAGAAGGCCAACGTCCTGGACAAGGTGCAAAATGGCCAGGCAGTGTCCGCATACGCCGGCCATCCGGTGGGGACAGGTCCTTACGTATTCACTGCCTGGGACGAACACAAGATCACGCTGACCAGCTACAAGGGCTACTGGGGCAACAGGGGCCAAATCGGCGTTATCAACTTCATTCCTTACGACCACGCAGAAACGCGACAGCAAGCGCTCCTGGACGGCAAGATCGACGCCTACGATCTAGTGACGTCCGGAACCTTTGATCAACTGGTCAAAAAGGGTGTCCAGATCATCCAGCGTGACCCGTTCTCGGTGATGTACCTCGGCATGAACCAAGCGGTTGCACCCTTGGACAAGCTGGAAGTCCGCCAGGCCATCGAGATGGCTATTGACAAAGAATCGCTTATCCGCAGGTTCTTCATAGACAACACTGCGCAAGCTTCACAATTTGTTCCCCCGAAGCTCAGTGGTTTCAACAACAATGCCCCATCTTTGGGATACAACCCGGAGAAGGCGAAGGAGCTTCTGGAGAAGGCCGGCTACAAAGGCGAGGAACTGAAGTTCTACTATCCGCTGAACGCCACGCGGGCCTACATGCCCACGCCAGAGAAGATCTATGCCGAGATCAGCCGGCAGCTGGTAGCCGTCGGCATCAATATCAAGCCGGTTCCCGTGGACTGGGAGGACGGCTATCTCCAAAAAGTGCAGTCCCCTGGCGATCACGCCTTGCACCTCCTGGGATGGAATGGCTCCTATGCGGATGCTGACAACTTCCTGGGCCCGCTTTTCGGCGAGGCCAGGGGTGAGTTCGGTTATACGGATTCGGAAGTTTTCCACAAGATCGAGCGGGCCCGCGCCCTGCCCGACGGCGATGACCGCAACACCCAGTACCAGGCCATCAATGCCGAGATAGCGGCGTCAGTACCGGCCGTGCCCATAGCCTTCCCTATCTCTGCGCTTGCCCTGTCCGACAAGGTGGAAAGCTATCCCGCTTCACCTGTCCTCAACGAAGTTTTCACAAACGTCCGCTTAAAGCCTTGACGATTCCCTGTAATTTCAGTATTGCGTCTGCCCGGGGATATTCTGTGACAGCCAGTGCCGCCGCTAACGGAGATTGATCGTGACCTTCATTTCCAAGAATCAACATGCCGACGTCGTCCTTATTGGCGGCGGAATCATGAGTGCCACCCTTGGTGCGTTCATCAAGCAACTCGAACCCACCTGGACCATCTCCCTCTTTGAACGACTCGATGAAGCGGGACTCGAAAGCTCCGGACCATGGAACAACGCCGGCACCGGACATGCTGCGCTGTGTGAGCTTAACTACTCCCCCGCGGCCAAGGACGGCTCCGTGGATCCTTCCAAGGCCATCCACATCAATGAGCAGTTCCAACTTTCGCGCCAGTTCTGGTCCCATCTAGTGGACAGCAATGTCATTGGCTCCCCCAAGGGCTTCATCAACACTGTTCCGCACATGAGCTTTGTCATCGGCGAGGACCACGCGAACTTCCTGAAGACCCGGTACGAGGCCCTCAAGCCCAACACGCTGTTCCGCAGCATGGAATACACCGAGGACCAGGACAAGATCGCCAAGTGGGCGCCCCTTATCGTCAAGGGCCGGGACCGCAAGCAGCGCGTTGCCGCTACCCGTGCGGCGGAAGGCACCGACGTCGATTTCGGCGCACTGACCCGTGAACTGACCGGCTACCTGCGGAACACCGGCGCCGAAGTCAACTTTGGTCACGACGTCACCAACATCCATCGTGCATCAGGTGGCGGTTGGGATCTTTCCCTCAAACACCCAAAATCAGGTGAACACGGCCGCATCCACGCCAAGTTCGTCTTCGTGGGCGCCGGTGGTGGCGCGCTCCACCTGCTTCAAGCCTCAGGCATCCCGGAAAGCAAGGGCTATGGCGGATTCCCCGTCTCCGGCCAGTTCTTCCGCTGCACAGACCAGTCCATCACGTCGCAGCACAGCGCCAAGGTCTATGGCCAGGCGTCCGTTGGCGCCCCACCCATGTCCGTCCCCCACTTGGATACCCGGTTCGTTGATGGCAAGCGTTCCCTCCTCTTTGGGCCGTACGCTGGTTTCTCCACGAACTTCCTGAAGACCTCCAGCTACCTGGACCTCCCGCTGTCCATCCGCCCGGGGAATATTATTCCGATGCTGGCAGTGGCCAAGGACAATATGGACCTCACTGCGTACCTCATTAAAGAGGTGGCCAAGCGCCACGAGGCCAAGGTGGAATCCCTGCGTGAGTACTATCCCGAGGCCGTCGGCGGTGATTGGGAGCTGATCACTGCAGGCCAACGCGTCCAGATCATCAAGAAGCACCCACAAAAGGGCGGCGTCCTGCAGTTCGGCACCGAAGTCATTGCCTCCCGCGATGGATCCATCGGTGCGCTGCTGGGCGCATCTCCGGGAGCCTCCACTGCTGTTCCGATCATGATTGAACTGCTGCAGAAGACGTTCCCCAAGAACTTCAAGGGTTGGCAGTCCAAGCTCAAAGACATGATGCCCGGCTACGGCGTGAAGCTTAACGAGAACCCTGAGCTTGCCGCCGAGCTTGAAGCGAGCACTGCACGGTCGCTGCAACTGGAAGTGGCCAACGCCCTCCAAAGCTAGGCCATCCGGAGCTGCGGCCGGTTACCGTCAGCCGAATTATTCCGTAGATCCCAGGAGACTATGCAATGTTCCGCCTGGCCACGCTGTCCCTGGGAAACCGGGCCCTGATCGCGCTGATCACCGTCTTTGCGGCGGTGTTCGGCGTGATCACCATGGGCTCGCTCAAGCAGGAACTCATTCCGTCCATCGAGTTCCCGCAGATCACGGTCATTACCTCGATGCCCGGTGCTTCTCCCGAAGTGGTGGACAAACAACTGAGCAGGCCCCTTGAGACGGCCCTGAACAGCGTCGAGGGACTTGAGTCCACCACCTCCACATCCCGCAATGGTGTTTCGCAGATCACCATGGTGTTCACGTACGGCTCGAACCTTGACCGTGCACGGAATCAGATCGACCGCGCGATTTCCAACGCCAAACGCGTTCTTCCGGCCGACGTCGAACCTCAATCCATTGCCGGCAACATCAGTGACTTCCCCATCGTGTTCCTGGCTGTCTCCTCGGACAAACCGCTCAGCGAACTCAATGCCGACCTCCAGCGCTTGAGCGTTCCCCGACTGCAAAAGATCGACGGCGTGCGTGGCGCCGATCTGACTGGCGGCTCCAAGCAGCACATCCTGATCCAGCCCCGCACTGCCGATCTTGTGGCGAAGGGTGCGTCCATCCAGTCGATCAGCAGCGCACTGAAGAACAACGGCACGCTGGTTCCTGTGGGAACCATAGAGGACCAGGGCAAAACCCTGTCCCTGCAACTCGGCAGCCCGGTTGATTCCCTCGATGTCATTAAGGGCTTGCCGATATCGGGTGCCAAGGATGCCGCCACCATCGGAACTGTGGCTGACGTCAGCATCGAGGACGACCCCGCCACGTCCATCACGCGCACAAATGGCAAGCCAACGCTGGCGCTGTCAGTCACCAAGAAGCCCGAAGGTGACACCGTGGCGATTTCGCACGCGGTGCGGGATGCACTTGCGCCGATGGAAGCAGAGTTGGGGAACAACGCTGCGTTCACGCCCGTCTTCGACCAAGCTCCCTTCATAGAGAAGTCCATCAAGGACCTCACTACCGAAGGGCTCCTTGGCCTGGGCTTTGCTGTCGCTGTCATCCTCGTCTTCCTTATGTCCGTTCGGTCCACGTTGGTTACCGCGGTATCGATCCCGCTTTCCCTCTTGATCACGTTCATTGGCATTTCCGCCACGGGCTACTCGCTGAACATCCTCACTCTCGGTGCGCTCACCATCGCAATCGGCCGCGTCGTTGATGATTCGATCGTGGTGATTGAGAACATCAAGCGGCACTTGAGTTATGGCGAGCACAAGCTGGCTGCCATCCTGACCTCCATCCGGGAAGTTGCCGGCGCTATCACTGCATCCACCCTGACCACAGTGGCTGTCTTCCTGCCCATCGCGTTTGTGGGTGACCTGGCAGGCGAGTTGTTCCGGCCCTTTGCCCTGACGGTAACCATCGCCCTGTTGTCATCGTTGCTGGTTTCCCTCACGATCGTTCCCGTCCTGGCTTACTGGTTCCTTCCCTCGCCGCGCAAAGATGCCGAAGCGTCAATGACGCGCAACGAGGCTGCGGCGAAGGCCCGGGAGGCCGAGCAGCGTAGCCGGCTCCAGCGAGGTTATTTGCCTATCCTCGCGAAGACGCAGAAGCACCCCGTCCTTACCCTGTCTGCGGCGGCCTTGGTGCTGGTGGCGACGGTCGCGGTATCGCCGCTACTTGCCACGGACCTGCTGGGGAGATCCGGCGAGAACAGCATGACAGTGCGCCAGGTTCTTCCGGCCGGAACGAGCCTGGAGGCCACCAGCGATGAAGCCACCAAGGTGGAGGACATGCTTCGTGGCATGGATGGCATCAAAGACGTCCAAGTGACGTCCGGTAACGCCCAGTCCGGTTTCGCCGCGCTAACGTCCACTGGCTCCTCCAACTCGACCTTCACAATCGTTACGGACGAGAAAGCGAACCAGAAGAAGCTTCAGGATGATGTCCGCTCCAAGCTCCAGGGTGCGGCGGGCAAGATCAGTGTGGGTTCCCAGCAGGGCGGATTTGGCACATCATCCACGGTGGACATCACCATCAAAGCCGCCAATGCCGCTGATCTCCAGTCTGCAAGTGACGCCATGGTCAAGGCGATGCAGGACGTACCCGGCAGCACCGAGGTGTCCACCAACCTTTCGGCGAACCAGTCCGTCGTCCAAGTGCGCGTGGATCGCGCGAAGGCAGTGGCCGCCGGACTGACGGAGGAGCAAGTGGGGGCTTTCCTGGCGTCGACCGTCAGCCCGGTCCCCGCAGGTACGGTACGCATCGAGACCAACGACTACCCCGTCCAGATTGGTAAGGGAACACGCTTCACCACCATCACCGCGGTGCGTGCACTGCCACTCCCGACGGCGCGTGGTCCTGTGACGCTGGAGAGTATCGCCACCGTCGAACAAGTCGACACGCCTGTGTCCATCACGAGCAGCAACGGCCAGCGGACCGCGAAGGTAACAGTGACGCCAGCGGGGTCCAATTTGGGCAGCGTCAGCACCGAAGTGCAGAAGCGGTTGGCGTCCGTTGAGTTGCCTGCTGGCGTAACAGCTGCCATTGGTGGTGCCACGACGCAGCAAGCCGAGTCCTTCCGTCAGCTTGGCTTGGCGCTTCTGGCCGCGATCGCGATCGTCTACGTGATTATGGTGGCTGCCTTCAAATCGTTGGTGCAGCCGTTGATCCTCCTGGTTTCTGTTCCCTTCGCCGCGACAGGCGCTGTGGGCTTGCTCTTGGCTACGGGCGTTCCTCTGGGGCTGCCATCGCTCATTGGCATGCTGATGCTGGTTGGCATCGTGGTCACTAACGCAATCGTGCTGATCGACCTCATCAACCAGTACCGCAAACCCCACAACGGCACGCCGGGCATGAGCGTGGCCGATGCCATTACCCACGGCGCCCGTCAGCGCCTGCGGCCCATCCTGATGACGGCATTGGCAACAGTGTTCGCGCTGACTCCCATGGCCCTGGGCCTCACTGGTGGCGGTGGTTTCATTTCGCAACCGCTGGCAATCGTCGTGATCGGCGGCCTGGTGTCTTCGACGGCGCTGACACTCATCCTGGTCCCCGTCCTATACAAGTTGGTAGAGGGACGCCGAGAGAAAAAGCAACTCCTGAAGGAATTGCAACACCGTCCCGAAGTCACACCCGGTATGGGAAATGGCGGGAACAGCAAGGACGACTTCGCCGATTGGACCACCGGCATGGTGCCCCGGATTACGGGACGCCGGGCGGCTAACAACCCCGCGGAGTAGAGCCGCATCAGCAGCCAACGGGGCCGGGAACAATTCGCGGCCCCGCCCTGTTACAGGCAGTGATACATGCAAATGCATCTAGTTTGAGATACACTGCTTACAGAGCCCGGGACCACGGGCAGGGAGAAAGGCACATCATGCAGATCGGCGTATTCAGCGTCAGTGACATCACCACTGACCCCACCACGGGCCGCACGCCCACGGAGAACGAACGCATCAAGGCTTCCGTTGCCATCGCCAAAAAGGTCGAAGAAATCGGCATGGATGTCTACGCCATTGGCGAGCACCACAACCGGCCCTTCTTCTCCTCCTCCCCCACCACTACCCTGGCCTACATCGCAGCCCAGACCGAGCGCATCACGTTGTCCACGGCCACAACCCTGATCACCACCAATGATCCGGTCAAGATCGCCGAGGACTTCGCGATGCTGCAGCATCTCTCCGATGGCAGGGTTGACTTGGTGCTTGGGCGCGGAAACACAGCGCCTGTGTACCCCTGGTTCGGAAAGAACATCCAGGACGGGATCGAGCTAGCGATCGAAAACTACAGCCTGCTCCGCAAGCTGTGGGATGAGGATACGGTCAATTGGTCGGGCAAGTTCCGCACACCCCTGCAGAACTTCACGTCTACGCCGCGCCCCTTGGACGGCGTTGCCCCGTTCGTCTGGCACGGCTCCATCCGCACGCCGCAGATCGCCGAGGTAGCCGCCTACTACGGTGACGGTTTCTTCGCCAACAACATCTTCTGGCCCAAGGAGCACTACCAGCAGTTGATCGGCCTTTACCGCGAGCGCTACGAGCACTATGGGCACGGCACGGCCGATCAGGCAATCGTGGGCCTGGGTGGCCAGTTCTTCATGAGGAAGAACTCCCAGGACGCCGTCAAGGAGTTCCGCCCGTACTTCGACAACGCACCGGTGTACGGTCACGGTCCTTCCTTGGAGGACTTCACCTCCCAGACTCCCCTGACCGTGGGCAGTCCGCAGGAAGTCATCGAGAAGACGCTCACCTTCCGTGAGTTCTTTGGCGACTACCAGCGGCAGTTGTTCCTGATCGATCACGCAGGCTTGCCCCTGAAGACCGTACTGGAGCAGCTTGACCTCTTCGGCGAGGAAGTCCTTCCCGTGCTTCGCAAGGAATATGCTGCCTTGAAGCCGGCCAACGTGCCGGACGCGCCTACCCACGCTTCCCGCGTTGCTGCGGCCATGGAGGCAAGCGTCAACGAGTCCGCTCCAGCTGGAGCCCAGGGTCAGGAGGCCTGATGTCCAGACCTTCGGCGTCCTCCGCCGTTCGCCTCGCCGCCGAGACCTGGGAGTCGCTCTTCCGCTCCCAGGTGGCGGTAATGCGGAAACTTCAATCAGGTCCGGCGTTCAAGTCCCTGCCCGTCAAGGAGTATGACGTCCTGTTCACGCTCTCGCGATGCCCTTCCGGACAGCTGCGGTTGAACGAGATCAATGACAAAGTGCTGTTGAGCCAGTCCAGCCTGAGCCGTTTGGTGGACCGTCTGGAGAAGCGCGGTTTGGTGGAACGGACAACAGCGCCCGACGACGGCCGTGGAGTGCTGCTGTCCCTGACCGAATCAGGCAGCGAGTTGCAGAAAACGATTGGTCGGGAACACGTGCGTGACATTGCCCAACTCGTCGGGCCGGCGCTTACTGTGGAGGAGCAGCGCGAGCTGTTGCGGCTTACGGAAAAGCTGCGGGCCTCGGTGGCAGGACACCAGGCAACGCACGGTTAGGCCTGCCGCTCTCCGCGATCTCAGCGCAGGCGTACGAGCTGCCGTGGATCCTCCATTGGGAGCTCACCGTTGACTGATGCGCTGACTTTGAGGGTCTTCAGCGACAGGCTGCCACCCACCGTGGACAAGAAGGCTGTATCTGAAGAATCCCTTCCTGCCGTGATGCGAAGCATGGACTCGCGGGGCGCCAGCCCAGTGGGATCGATGATGTGCCATTCACCTTCGATGTACGCCTCTGCCACAGCGTGGAAGTCCATGGGGCTCAGACCTGGTGCGTACACGGCCGCGAGGCGGGCGGGGACATCCTTGGACCTGAGCAGGGCAATGGCCAAATGGGCGAAGTCACGGCATACACCGCGGCGGTGGAGAAGCGTCTCCACCGCCCCGTCGGTTCCCCGCGAGGATCCACTGACGTAGCGCAGCTCTCCATTGACCCAATCGCGGACAGCGTGGAGCAGTTCGGCCCCGCCAAGGCTGCCGAACTCGGCGTAAGAGGTGGGCAGCAACCGATCAGATTCAGCGTAGCGGCTAGGCCGGACGTACCGGATGAGTTCCATTGGAGAGGGTGTGTCCCGGTCTGCGAAGCCATGGACACTTGCTTGGTAGTCAACCGTCACTTCGCTGGGCTCCGCGAATTCCATGTATTGGAAGCGGCCCCCGTGATTGTCGCTGAGTTCAGCAAAGGGAATCTCGTTCCCATCCACAGTGATGGAGAGTGTTTCCGTCACTGACTCGTACCCCGGATTGTTGGCCACGGCGATGGCCATGGCCACTTTCGTGTTGGCTACAGTCTTGAAAACGAGCTTGGCAGCAACGTTGCGTTCCATTGATCTCCGGGGTGGGTTGCGGCGGGACAGCCCCCGATGCCGCCGTTGTATGGATCAGCCAACCGCAGGACTACAGATTGACCTTCAGAGACAGTAGCATCCGTTGGACGTTGGCGAATTCAGAATCATGGGCGACGTACTTCGCGGCCAGGTCCAACGTGTCAAAAGTCTTTGCCGGGGCAACTTTTTCATCGGCGGCGAAGGCATGGACCGCTGCGACATCCCCGAAAGAGTAGTCGCCCTTGCCGGAAGGTCCCTGAACGCGGTTCCTCAATTCGCAGGCCTGGCCGTCGGCGCCGGCCACCATGTTGGTTATGCCATAGGATCCGAAGAATTTGTAGCCTTGGATCACGCGGAAAACGACGCGGGGATCGATGGTGTCCGGACCATCGGAGTGTGGAACATCCAGTGGCACGCTGCTGATAACAATGTAGGGATGGCTTTGGCCAGTGGGGCAAGCGATTGGCCCTGCAGGTGGCAGGCCTGTCTGCAGGGTCGCGATGTATCGGCCCCCGCCATCTTTCACTTCGACCTTCAGGGCACCTGGCAGTGAACCAGCTTCAGCCGTGACCGACTGGGCAATCCAATCGCCAGGGAGTTCGAAACTGACCTTTTTGGCGGGGTCCGTGTAAGTCTTCCAGGTCAATGCCGTGGCTACCGGGCTCGGGTCAGAGCTGGATGCAGCACTTGAGCCGGGTGTGGCGGACGGTGAGCTGGAGACGGCGTCTCCTGACGGCGTCGTACTCTTCGACCCGGCGTCCGGGGACGGGAGGCCCGACTCTGAACTGTTGGGATGGGAGTCGGAGGTCTGGGAAACCTGTGGCCCCTTGTTTTCAGTGGAACAGGCCGCTGTAGTCGCAAGCAGGACCGCACCCAGTACCAATGCGCCTAGCCGAAGCTTCGCCGTCATGCTGTTCGGGTGGACAGTGCCGTTCGGGTGGACAGTGCCGTTCATGCGCACAGCTTATCGGCGGGTAAGGTCCGACACGGGATTTGACGGCGTACTAGGCTGAAGACATGGCTCCCGATCAGCATGACGCATTCGAGGACAACATGCCCACCATGTCCGCCGTTGACGTTGCGGATTGGCGGCTTCGGACCTTCGCCCTCTATGACCAAGTACGGCAGCTGGCGGCCACGGATCCGTTCGATGCACACAACTATTGGCGCCAGGAGCGCGACCGGATGTTTGCTACCCATCCCGCGTCCGCCCTGACAGCAGAGATGAAAGCATCCTTCTCCGGGTTGCGCACGGCCGACTACGATCCCGCCTTCCGGATGTACGTTCCCTTGTCACCGGAGGGCACTGGACAGGAAATGAATGTTGAAACAGGGACCGACGGCGTAGTTCCGTTCGTGAGGATTGGAACCTTTGAGTTGCCGGGACTCGGATCCCTGGCCGTTTGGCGGCTGCGAAGCTACGGCGGCGGCATCTTTGTGCCTTTGCGCGACGCTACCGCCGGCAAAGAGGGTGGAAGCTACGGCGCCGGAAGATACCTTTTGGACACAGTGAAGGGCGCGTACCACGGTGTTCGCCGCATCGATGAACAGGAGGAGTTCATCGTGGACTTAAACTTCGCCTACAACCCCTCCTGCGCGTACAACGAAGCCTGGGCGTGCCCCCTTGCCGGACCGCCCAACCGGCTCGCAGCCGAGGTACCAGTGGGTGAGCTGTATTTGGGAGAAGGCTAACGCCACCTGAAGCCAGGCGCCCTGCCGTGTCCAACTGCGGCACAGCGTCACGGAACCGTAAGTTCCGGGACCCCCGCGACAGACCGTAAAAGCCTAGCCTTGGAGCATGAACAGAATCGGGCGGATGATCCGTGCCCACAAGATCCTTGCCACCACAGTGGGCGTGGCTGTCGTGGTCCTGGTCATCGCAGGGGCCGCGCTGTTCCAGCCCTGGCGGCTGTTTACGAGCAGTAGCGTGAACGAGGCCCTGCCGTTCGCTCCTCCCGCCTCAACATCGGCGTTCCCTTCCACTGCACCGACTTCCGATGCACAGGCCAGCGGCTCGCCGGCCCCCACCACGTCTGCCTCAACCCCGGCAGCCAAGACCGATCCTGTGGTGCTGGGCTTCGGCAATTTCCAATCCCAGGAGCATCAGACTTCTGGTACTGCACAGCTCTTGAAACTGCCCGATGGCTCCCGTGTGCTGAGGTTGGAAAACCTGGCCAGCAGCGATGGCCCGGACGTCAAGGTCTGGCTCAGCAGCCTTGAAGCAGGTGGCGATTGGTACAAGTACCGCTCGGGTCGGTATGTGGACCTCGGCCCGATCAAGGCCACGCACGGCAACCAGAACTATGTCATCCCCTCTGGAGTGGACCTCTCCGGCCTGTCAACGGTAGTGCTCTGGTGTGACCGTTTCAGCGTCGCTTTCGGATCGGCACAGCTTGCCTGATGCCGTGCGGGGCCACGTCTGCGCACTTACGTGGGGTCTTGGGGCGTAAAGCGGGCCCCACAACCTGTTGCAGGACGTAGGATGTCATCATGACTTTTCCCCTTCCCCGTCGTATCGCCCGCGTCCGGCCCTTGGATACACAGGATCCCAACGAGCAATTCTTCGTTGCCAACGACGCCCTGGACTTCGACTCCGCGGCCGGGCAGCAGTGGATTGTTATCGATTCGCCTTTCGGGGCATCAAGGGCAAACGCGAGTAGCCCCTCGCGGCACGGTTGGGAAAAAGGCGCTGGGGTGAGCGAGGGTTCTTTCACTTTCCTCGCACCTTCAGTGCCGGCCAACGTCCTTGGTATGGCCCACAACACCGGGCAAGCTGGCAGGGACCTTCCACCACAGGCATTTCACAAGGCCGCATCCAGCGTGATCGGCTCCGGCGAAGCGATCCAGCTGAGTTCGAACGTTGGTCATGTTGACCCGGAAGCCGAACTGACGGTCGTCGTCGGACGTACAGCGAGGGGCCTGACGCTGGAAACGGCGGGTTCGGCAATCCTCGGCTACACCATCGGGAACGATGTCTCTGCACGCGACCTCCAAAAGACCGACGAACTCTGGATCAGCGCGAAGAGCCAGGACACTTTCACACCTGCAGGTCCGTGGATCGTCACCGACCTGGACGCCGCAGATCTTTCCATCCGGATCGTCCACAACGGCACTGGCCTCACACCCGCCAGCACGGCGGACCTCGGCTGGAAAGTGGACGAGATCATGGTCTACCTGACCTCGTTCATGACCCTCCACCCCGGCGACCTGGTCCTGACTGGCTTCCCCGCCGAATGCGCGCGCATTCAGCCAGGTGACACCGTTGTGTGCCGTGTGGAAGGAATCGGGGAGCTCTCCAACCCCGTCACTAAGGCTTCCTGGGAGGACGTGCCCGCATAGTGTGTCAGGCTTAACCTCATGGAGACAGCCGCAGACGCCGCCGAACTGCGGCCGCCTCCCTTACAGAAGCCTGCCAGGAAGAGACATCGCGGCCTTCTCAAGTACCCTGTGGTGCGGCAACTGCTTCGCTTCACCGGCGTCGGAATTCTCTGCACAGCGAGTTCGCTTGCCCTCTATGCGCTGCTGCGTCCCTGGATTGACCCGCAGCTTGCCAACGCCGTGGCGTTGATCGTCACGTCCTTCATGAATACAGCGCTGAACCGCAGGTTGACCTTCAAGATCAGAGGTAGCAGGAAACGCGGCCAGGACCACATGCATGGGCTGATCGTCATAGGCATTGCCTTGGTCATCACTGGCGGGAGCCTGGGCATCCTGCATCTCATCCACCCCGAGGCTACTGTCAGTGAAGAACTCTGGACCACGACGCTCTCCGGCTTCGTCGCCACGGGCGTCCGGTTCACCCTCTTGAGGCACTGGATTTTCCGCCGCGCCCGCCACGTGTGACTAGTTGTGCTGGGGAGACGCCAGGTTCCGGACACGCCCGACGGCGGCTTCCACGGCTCCGGCAGCTTGCTCGAGTTCGGCTTCGGTAACAGTTGAGGCGAAGCTGAACCGCACGGCTGTTTGCGCTATCTCCGGGACAATGCCCAAAGCCAGCAGCACCGGTGACGGCGCGTCAGATCCGGCAGCACATGCCGAGCCGCTGGAGCAGACCACGCCCAGGCGTTCCAGCTCAAGCAGGACTGATTCGCCGCTGGTTCCAGGGAAGCAGAACGATGCGATCGATGGCAGCCTCTGGCTTCGATGCCCTGTCAGTATGGCACCGGGGACGGTTTGGAGGATGTGCGAGACGAACCGCTCCCGCAGGCCAGAAACCCGCGAGGCCAGCTCCGGCTGCTCGCCAAGGCTCAAAGTCAGGGCGGTGGACAACGCCACGGCCCCGGCCACGTTCTCTGTTCCGGACCTCTTTCCCCGTTCCTGGCCTCCACCATGAACCAACGGCTCCACGCGCGTCCGGCCCTTTGTGAACAGGACACCGGACCCCTTGGGCGCGCCCAGCTTGTGGCCGGAAATGCTCAGGGCATCTACGCCCAGGGCCTTGACGTCCAAGCTCAGCCAGCCAGCCGCCTGGACGGCGTCAGTGTGGAAGGGGATGCCAAACCCGTGGGCTACGGCAGCAAGGTCCGCGACGGGCTGGACCGTACCAATCTCGTTGTTTGCATACATGATGCTCACCATGGCCGTGTCCGGCCGAAGGACGGCGCGTAGCGCGTCCACCGTGACCAGCCCGTCGCGGTCCACCGGCACCACGTCCACCGTGAAGCCATGCACGCGTTCGAGGTAGCGGGCGGATTCTTCCACCGCAGGATGCTCGATTGCGCTTATCACTACCCGATTCAGCGAGGGATCAGCCGCATGCCGGGCCAGTGCGATTCCCTTGACGGCCAGGTTGTCAGCCTCCGTGCCGCCCGAGGTAAAGGTCACCTCGCCAGCGCGGCAATTGAGCACCTTCGCGACGGCGGATCTCGCCTCTGCGAGCGCCGTGGCCGCCGCTTCACCCAGGCTGTGGTGGCTGGATGGGTTGCCAAACTCGCCGCTGAGGTACGGCCACATGGCTTCGAGCACCTCGCGCCGGACAGGTGTGGTGGCTGCAGCGTCCAGGAAGATCATGGAACTCAGACTGCTTCCAGCTCTGCATCAGCTCGCAGTTCGATATCCAGCCCGAGGTCCAGTGCCGAAACACTGTGCGTCAGCCCGCCGATGGAGATGACGTCTACGCCCGTTGCCGCGATCTCTGCCACTGTGTTGAGGTTGACGTTTCCGCTGGCCTCCACATTTGCCCGTCCATCTACCTGCTTGACGCCTGCCCTGAGTTCATCGATGGAAAAGTTGTCCAACATGATGGTGTCCACTCCCGCGGCCAGAACGGGTTCAATCTGATCTGCCCGGTCAACCTCAACTTCAAAGTGAGTGGTGTGTCCCAGCTGGGCCTTGGCGGCCACGAGCAGTTCAGTCAGTCTTGCGGGGTCGCCGCCGGTCATGACAGCCAAGTGGTTGTCCTTTGCCAGGACGGCATCCGACAGGCTGTAGCGGTGGTTCGCTCCCCCACCGCAGCGCACGGCATAGCGTTCCAGGACACGCAAGCCAGGTGTCGTTTTGCGTGTGTCCGTGATCCGGGCGCGCGTTCCTTCAACCAGCCTGACGAATTCTGCGGTCTTGGTGGCGATGGCGCTCATCCGCTGCACCAGGTTGAGTCCGACCCGTTCCGCCAACAGGACCGAGCGTGCACTGCCGGTGACGCGGGCGAGGTGGGTACCGGCGTCGAACGCTTCACCGTCTGCCAGCAGCAACTGGACGTCCGTATCCGGGTCGACGAGCTTCATGGCGTCGCGGAACACCGTTCCACCGCTGAACACGCCCGGGACTCGGGCGTTCAGTACCGCAGTGGCACGTGCCCCGGCGGGGATGAGCAGCTGTGAGGTGATGTCACCGCTGGGCGCGTCCTCCGCGAAGGCCCTTTCCAGGATGTCCCGGACGGGTGCCGTGGGAAGGGTCAGGTTGGTGGTGGAGGTCAGGTCAGTCATTGATGAGGCTCGCTTTCCGGCTCATGGTGTAACGCTTGTCAAAATCGTCGACGGCGGCTGGTTCCGCCACGCCATCGCTGCGGTAGTGGGCCCCAAGCGACTCCCGCCGCTCCCGCGCAGCGCGCACCAGCAACTGCGCCGCGAGCAACAAATTAGCGTCCTCATGCACCCTGGGGTCCAAGGAGACCGGCGCGCTCAGGGGCAGAACGGCCTCGGCCCAGGAATCCAGCCCGGCTTCGGCCTCCGCCAGCAGGACCCCGTTGCGGAGCACACCTGCCTTGGCAGTCATCAACCGGCGCAGCGCGTTCCGGGAGAACCCCGCCGACGGCACGAAATCGAAACCGGCGGAGGCGCCTTCCATTCTGAGCGGCGCCGGAGACCCCGACAGCGCCGTTGTCGCCTCAGCGGCTGGCGGGGTCCCGGCAGCGTGCGTAAAAGCGAGGCCGCCCGCGGCCGAGTTAGCACGCAGAGGGAGCGCGTCCGCCGACCCCAGGAACCCCTCCACAGCCCGCCGCCCGAAAACGAGCCCTTCAAGCAGCGAATTGCTGGCCAGCCGATTGGCGCCTTGGACTCCGGTGCAGGCAACCTCACCAGCGGCCAACAGCCCAGGAACAGATGTGCGGCCGTAAAGGTCCGTCACCACTCCACCCATCCAGTAATGCGCCGCTGGAGCGACGGGGACGGGCTCACGGCTCCAGTCAAAGCCGGCTTGGCGTGTGCGTTCGCTGATGGTGGGGAAGCGCTTCTCAAGGAAGCCTTCCCCCCGCTGTTCCTCGATCACGGTTGCATCGAGGAACACGTGACCGTTGGGGTCACCGAGCGCCGCAAGGTGCAGGGCTATGCTCCGGGAGACGACGTCCCTTGGGGCAAGCTCGCCGTCCTGGTGGTAATCGGCCATGAACCGGCGACCGGTGGCGTCCACGAGGACGGCACCTTCGCCGCGGACAGCTTCGGAGATGAGCAGAGGGTCAGTGTTTTCTTCTGCCTCAAGGGCATCGCCAGCACGGACCATGCACGTGGGATGGAACTGGAAGAATTCGAGATCGGATACCTCGGCTCCGACCCTCCAGGCCAGGGCGAGCCCGTCTGCTGTGGCGACGGATGGGTTGGTTGTTTGTGCGAACAATTGACCGGCGCCCCCGGTGGCCAAAAGCACGGCATCGGAGTAGCGGGCCATTTCCCTGCCTTCATGGAGGAAGTTCACCCCCATCACGCGACCGCGTCCCGGCACGTCCTGGTACAGCTCGCCATCCTGGATCAGTGAGGTTACCTGCGCGTGCCCGATCACCTGGATTCTTCCAGCCGCCTGGAAGTCCAACACCGTCTTGATCAGGGCAGCTGCAACGCGGGCACCTGTGGCGTCACCCCCGGCGTGGAGGATACGCGGGGCAGAGTGGGCGGCTTCGAGTCCCAGGGAGGGATCGCCGTCGTCGTCGAGGTCGAAACGGACGCCGAAGCGTCCAAGCCCGGCAATGTCCATCCGGGCCTCGGTGCACAGCACCCGCACGGCTTCCTCGTCGCAGTGGCCCGCACCGGCATTGAGGGTATCGGCGATGTGGGCAGCAACGGTATCACCCGGAGCCGGCTCATCCAGGACAGCCGAGATGCCACCCTGGGCCAAGTACGTATTGCTGTCCGCGAGCGCGCCTTTAGTAAGCAGCACCACTTCGGCTCCGGCTTCGGCGGCAAGCAGGGCTGAGTAGAGCCCCGCAATGCCGCTTCCGACGACGATCAGCCGCTTGGGCTGGTGCCCTCCAGCGAGGCTTCCTGAGGTCATGTGAGGCTCGATTCGGATCGTCCGGAAGACCGGTGTTGGTAGCGGTTAGGCAGGCTTGGCCGCCAGCATGCGCTCCAGCGCAATTTTGGCGTTGTCCTGCACGGTGTCATCCACGGTGATGCGGTTGACGATGCGTCCTTCGACGAGTTCCTCAAGCACCCAGGCGAGGTAACCAGGGTGGATGCGGTACATGGTGGAGCAGGGGCAGATAACGGGATCCAGGCAGAAGATCGTGTGCTGTGGGTTTTCCGCGGCGAGCCGGTTCACCATGTTGATCTCTGTACCGATGGCGAAGGTGGTGGGCTCGGTAGCTGCAGCGATCGCCTTCTTGATGAAGTCGGTGGACCCTGCGGAATCGGCAGCATCCACAACTTCCATGGGGCATTCGGGGTGCACGATCACGTTGACGCCGGGGAAGTCGAGGCGGGCTTTTTCGATCTGGCCCACGTTGAAGCGCTTGTGCACCGAGCAGAAGCCGTGCCAGAGGATGACGCGGGAGTCCAACAATGTTTGTTCGTCATTGCCGCCCAGTTCCTTGCGGGGGTTCCACATCGGCATCTGCTCCAAGGGGACGCCCAGGGCCTTTGCGGTGTTGCGGCCCAGGTGCTGGTCGGGGAAGAACAGGACGCGCTGCCCACGCTCGAAGGCCCATTCCAGGACCACCTTCGCGTTGGAGGAAGTGCAGACAATTCCGCCGTTGCGGCCACAGAAGGCCTTTAGTGCAGCAGAGGAGTTCATGTAGGTGACGGGGATGACCGGAACGCGGCCCTGGGCGTCGGTGTCCGTGCCGAAGATTTCTTCGAGCTGTTCCCAGCATTCCTCTACGGAGTCCTCATCAGCCATGTCCGCCATGGAGCAGCCGGCCGCCAGGTTGGGCAGGATGACTGCCTGTTCGGGCGTGGAAAGGATATCCGCAGTCTCTGCCATGAAGTGGACGCCGCAGAAGATGATGGCTTCGGCGTCGGGCTTGGTCAGCGCAGCATTGGCTAGCTGGAAAGAGTCACCCACGAAGTCGGCATACTGGATGACTTCGTCACGCTGGTAGAAGTGGCCCAGGATCACGGCACGGTCCCCGAGCGTCTTTTTGGCAGCCCGGATACGGGCATCAAGTTCAGCGTCCGTCGCCCGCTTGTACTCCTCCGGGAGCTGTCCCTGCCGCGGCGTCTCCTTGGGAGCGACGTCGCTGCTGGAGGCTCCCGGTCCGTAAGCGGGGGCACCGGCAAGAGCCTCGGCAAGGTCATACTCCCAGGGCCCTTTGGCCAGGGCCGGGCTGCAGGTGGATCCTGCCCGGGAAAGGCCCTTCTCGGCTTCCTCTCGGGTGATCAGCTGGACGGCAGTATTGACGCTGCTCATGGTGTACTCCTGTTATCTGGCCCGAGACCGGGCGTGCCGGTGAAGCGGTAGAGGCGTGGCGGACGGTGTTTTCCGCCCTGCAGGTATTCACCGGTTTCTTCAATGTCCGGTGTGGCTTTGATATGACGGCGGAAGTTTGCCGGATCCAGCTGGCGGTCCAGCACGGCTTCGTAGACTTCACGGACCTGCGCGAGAGTGAAGAACTCTCCCAGCAGGTGGTAGGCGATGGACCCGTAGGCCATCTTGTTGCGGAGGCGCCAGAGCGCGTAATCCACAATCGCGTTGTGGTCGAAGGCGAGTTCGCCGAGCCTGTCAGCCCGGAACCACCGCACATTTTCCGATTCGTCTGCGAGGGCCGCTTCGGTTGGCTGGACGAGTGCCCAGTAAACGATGGATACCACTCGCTGGCTGGGCGAGCGATGCAGGCCGCCGAAGGCGTAGAGCTGTTCAAGGTATTGCGGCACCAGGCCCGTGGTGTCGCGAAGGTTGCGCGATGCTGCATCCTGGAGAGATTCATCGTGCGCCAAGGGTCCGCCTGGCAGCGCCCACATGTCTTTATATGGTTCACGGATTCTGCGGACCAGTGGCAGCCATAGGGTGGGACGGCCGGATGTTTCGCTGGGGCGGAGGGCGAAAATCACCGTTGAGATTGCCAACGACGGCGGCGCCAGGCGGCGTTCAGCAACGTTCGCCGATATCGGATTCACGGCGTTCACCTCGCTTCATCGCCGTCTGGAGATCTTCTCTCCACCCTGGAATCTTAGTTAAAGTCATCTTGACTAGAACTAATGGTACGACTCTGCAGCCCCTTGGCAAAATGCCCTGCGTCACACTGACTTGGCGGCGGCTTCCATCAGTGGCAGAGTCCGGCCCTGGATGTGGCTGTTGAGCACTATGACGGACGAACAACGGACCACGGATTTGGTGGCGATCATCGCGTCCAGCACCCGCTGCATATCAGGATTTGAGCGCGCTGCAATGCGAACCATCAAATCGGAATTTCCCGTCACGGTGTGCACTTCAATGATCTCCGGGATGGCGCTAAGGCTCTGGATGATGGCGTCGTGACCGATCTCCTGGGTAATGGTGACCGAACAGAACGCCACCACGGGGAAGCCGAAGTTGGCCGGATCAGGCTGGGGAACCCAGGACCCGATCACTCCGTTTTCGATCATTCGGTCAATCCGGGACTGCACCGTAGCCCTGGCAACCCTCAGCACGCGGGATGCTTCCAACACGGAGGACCTCGGCGAATCCGTGAAGAAACGTACAATTTTTGCATCAAGTGCATCGACCAGCATCAAAGTTCCTGTCCCCGGGGATTCTTACCCATCACATCGCCACAGCAAAAAGTGATGTATCTTACAAACTGCGAGAATTATTCCACGGCTCTTGCTGCGTCGTCGACGCCCAGCTTGCTCAGCCCAAGAGGCCGGCTCGCTACACCGAGTATGAAATCCATAGAAGGTAGACACGTATGACAACGAAGTCCATCGCGGCTCCTGCGCCAACTTCCGGCCTTGGCCATTCACTTAAGCCACGCCAACTCACCATGATGGGGCTCGGAAGCGCCATCGGAGCAGGCCTCTTCCTCGGCTCCGGCGCAGGCATCCAGGCTGCCGGCCCGGCGGTCCTGATCTCCTACCTCGTGGCGGGAACCCTGATCATCCTGGTCATGTGGGCCCTGGGCGAGATGGCTGCCGCAAACCCCAACAGCGGAGCATTCTCCGTCTACGCCGAAAAAGCCATGGGCAAGACCGCTGGCGGCACCATTGGCTGGCTCTGGTGGCTACAGCTGGTGGTGGTCATCGCGGCCGAAGCCCTTGGCGCGGCAGGCCTGCTCTTCACCGTGTGGCCGGTGGTTCCAGTGTGGGTGCTCGCCCTGGTGTTCATGGTGGCGTTCACCGGCATCAACCTCGTGGGCGTCCGGAATTTTGGCGAGTTCGAATTCTGGTTCGCCATCCTTAAGGTTGCGGCAATCGTCATCTTCCTCCTCATCGGCGCCGCCCTACTGTTCGGCTGGCTGCCCAACGTTGCCTCACCCGGCCTGTCCACCTTCGGGGACTTCGCCCCCAACGGAATCGGCGGCATCGCAGCTGCTCTGTTCGTGGTGATCTTCGCCTTCGGTGGAACGGAAATCGTCAGCGTCGCCGCCGCTGAAACCGAGAACCCCGCGCACAGCGTCGGCAAGGCCATCCGCACTGTTGTCTGGCGAATCCTGGTCTTCTACATCGGCTCGGTATTCGTCATTGCGGCGGCTCTTCCCGTTGGCTCCGAAGGACTGAAGTCCCCGTTCGCGGGCGTACTGGACCTCGCAGGAATTCCTGGGGCCGGTGCCGCCATTACGCTGGTGGCCGTCGTTGCCCTGCTTTCGGCCTTGAACGCCAACCTGTACGGCGCCTCAAGAATGATCTTCTCCCTGTCGGAGCGCGGCGAGGCCCCGGGCTTCCTGTCCAAGCTGAACGGCTCCAAGGTGCCTGTGGCCGCCGTCGGAATTTCGGTTGCGTTCGGCTTCATCGCAACCGTCCTGGAACTGCTCTTCCCCGAGCACGTACTGCCGGCGCTCCTGAACCTTGTGGGGTCCACCTGCCTGGTGGTGTGGGGCACTGCTTTGGTCTCGCAGTTCATCCTGCGCCGCAGGGCCGACCGCGAAGGCACCGAGCTGCCGCTGCGGATGAAGGGTTTCCCGGTCCTTACGGTCGTCGGGATCGTCCTGTTGGCCATCATCCTCCTGGTGGGCTTTGCCAACCCTGAGAGCGCCGGCCAGCTGATCGGTACGTTCATCCTGATCCTGGTTATCGCCGCTGGATGCTTCCTCAACGCCAAGGCGAAGGCCGGCAAGCAGCCACTACAGACCAAGTAGCCGCCTGCTCATTGAAACCAAGAGGCCCTGTGCAATTTGTTTTGCACAGGGCCTCTTTGCGTATCCAAATTGTACAAAGTGTTTCGTTGAAACTGAGCTGATTGCGCACCCCGATTGTTGGTGACTAGTGTCACAGCCATGACAACGAAACCCGTGCTCGCCGCCGTCGATGAGGATGCGGCGCCGCTTACGCACGAACAGCTGCGTGAGCTCTATTCCCTGATGGCTTCCGTCCGCCGCCTGGACTCCGCAGCCGTCGCCTGGCAACGCCAGGGCATCATTCCCGGCTACGCGCCCCAGCTGGGCCAGGAAGCCGCGCAGGTAGGCAGCGGATATGCCGTTGACCGGACCCGCGACTTCGTGTTCCCCACCTATCGCGAGATGGGCGTAGCCCGGGCAATGGGGCTGGACATGGTGGGCTACATGTCCACACACAAAGCCACGTGGCACGGCGGAATGTACAACCCGCTGGAATCCCGCTTCGCTCCCATCCAGGCCGTAGTAGCGGGATCGGTATTGCATGCTGTTGGCTGGGCCCACGGCCAGACCCTCTCCGGAAAGCCCGACGGCGAACGCGGCGTTGCCATGACGTACTTCGGCGATGGAGCATCCTCCCAGGGCGATGTCCACGAGGCCATGAACTTTGCTGCTGTGATGAAGGCGCCAGTGGTCTTCTTCATCCAGAACAACGGCTGGGCAATCTCCGTCCCTACGGAGCGCCAGGTTGCCGGCGGCTCAGTCGCTGCACGCGCCGCCGGATACGGAATTCCTTCCCTGCAGGTGGACGGGAACGACGTCGTCGCTGTCCATGAGGCAACGCGCTCGGCTTTCGCGCATTGCCGTGCCGGTAACGGCCCGGTGGTGATCGAAGCCATGACCTACCGCCGCGGACCCCACTCCACGGCGGACGACCCCGGACGATACCGCACCCTGGAAGAGGAACGCCTGAGCGCGGGTGAGGATCCCCTTGAGCGCTTCAAGCAGCGCCTGCTCTCCGAGGGCGTTGCGGATACCGCATTCTTCGCCCGCGCACAGCAGCAGGCCCAGGACGAAGAGGAAGCCGTTCGCACGGGTATCGAAGCACTTGGGCCCCGTCCCGGTGCAGAGATGTTCAGCCTCGTTTTCCAGGAACCAACGCCCACCCTTCAATCCCAGGCCACTGCGTGGCGCAAGGAGTCCGAACATGTCTGAGGCAGCCACAGCACTATCGTTCGCTCCCGGGCCGGTCACGATGGAGACTGAACCCGTCCTGCACCTTTCCATGCAGCAGGCACTGAACCGCGCGCTTGACGAGATCCTGGCCGACCATCCCAAAACGGTCATCTTTGGCGAGGACTGCGGCCGCTTGGGCGGCGTTTTCCGGATTACCGACGGCCTTCAGGCCAAGCATGGCGAAGAACGGGTCTTCGACACCCCACTAGCTGAGTCCGCCATCCTGGGCATGTCGGTAGGACTGGCCATGGCGGGCTTCCACCCCATTCCCGAAGTACAGTTCGACGGCTTCGCCTACCCGGCCATCAACCAGATCGTGTGCCAAATCGCCCGGATGAACTACCGTAGCCGCGGCACGCTCCCGATGCCCATCACACTCAGGGTTCCAAGCTTCGGCGGAATCCGCGCTCCGGAACACCACGGTGAAAGCCTTGAAGCTCTGTTTGCGCACGTTCCCGGCCTCAAAGTGGTTTCGCCCTCCACCCCACACGACGCTTATCACCTCCTCAAGTACGCAGCCACGCGGCCGGATCCCGTCATCTTCATGGAGCCCAAGTCCCGCTACTGGCAGAAAGGTCCGGTAGTCGTCAGCACTGCGACTCCCGGTCAGGCAATGCTCGACGCCGGCATGGACGACGGCGGCAGCCTCACCGGCGCACGCGTTGCGCGGGAAGGCCGTCACCTGACACTCGTCGCTTGGGGCGCCATGGTGGCACGGTGCCTCCAGGTTGCCGAACTGGCAGCAGAAGACGGCATCGACGTTGAAGTCGTGGACCTGCGCTGGCTGAAACCAATCGACGCCGAAGCCCTGGCGAGGTCCGTCGGGAAGACGCGGCGCGCCGTCGTCGTCCACGAAGCCCCCTTGACCTCAGGCCTTGGCGCCGAAGTCGCCCAACTGATCACGCAGCATTGCTTCCAAACGCTGAAGGCGCCCGTGGAGCGCGTGACCGGATTCGACGTGCCCTATCCCTCCGGTGACCTGGAGGACGAATACATTCCCAATATCGACCGCATCCTCTTTGGGATCCAACGCGTACTGGAGTACCGCCGTGGCTGAAATTTCCTTCCCGCTCCCGGATCTGGGCGAAGGCCTCATCGAAGCGACCGTCCTGGATTGGCTCGTATCCCCGGGCCAGCAGGTGGAACGCAACCAGCCCATTGTGGAGCTGGAAACCAGCAAGTCAGCGCTCGAATTGCCCAGCCCCCAGGCGGGTAAAGTGGTGCGTATTCACGGGGCGGCCGGCGAGACCATCAACGTCGGCGAACCGTTGATCGTGTTCGAGGTACCGGACGACACCGCCGGAATCGTGGGCACTGTTCCGAAAGACGAAGCACCCAAGCGCCGGGTCCGCCTGAGCGCCGTACTCGATGAGGACTGACATGATGACCGGCAGGCACACCGTGGAACAGCAAAGGCACACCGTGGAGGGAACAGACCCTGGTTTGTTCGTGGAAGTCCATGAGCCAGCCACCGACGCCGGCCTCCGCCCGGTCCTGCTGATCCACGGTTTTTCCTCATCCAGCAAACTAAATTGGGCGGACAGCGGCTGGATCACAGCCCTCCAGGACGCCGGACGCCGGGTCATTACCGTGGACCTGCCAGGCCACGGCAGGAGCCACTCCCCCGAAGACCTGGACTCGTACACGCCCAGCCGGATCCGTGCGGACCTCCTCCAGATCGCCACCGACGCCGGCGCGCGGCCATTGCGCGACGGCGATCCTTCCACAGGACTGGACATCGTGGGCTACTCCTTGGGATCCCGGCTGGCCTGGGAGTTCGGCGCAACCCAGCCGGACCTGGTTCACCGGATCGTCCTGGGCGGACCCAGCTCAGCGGATCCGTTAGCAGCTTTCGACCTCGTTGCCGCACAGCGGTACTTGGCTGATGGCACACCCATTGGGGACGAGTCCACCGCCGGGCTGCTGAAGATGGCACAACTGTTGCCCAGCAATGACCTGTTCGCGTTGCTTTCGCTCATCGAGGCAATCAAGGGTGAGCCGTTCGACCCCGATGAAGCTGCACCGCACGTGCCCATCCTTTTGGTTGCCGGCGAAAAGGACGATCGGGCAGCCACCATGCCCGAACTCGCGCACCTCGCCGGCAAGCGGGGGGCCTTGGTGGAGACTCTTGTAGTCCCGGGACGCACCCACACGAACGTGATCACTAGCAGGGCTTTTAAGGAAGCTGCCATCGAATTCCTTGGCGTGTAGCGACGGCTCAGGCCGGCGCTAGCGGATCAACCGTTCCGCGTTAAGGCTCATTCGTTCCAGGACGCTCAACGCCATGGCATATTCATCGATCCCTATGCCCATGGATAGGTCCTGGCGGGCGGCTTCCACATAGCGGAGGGCCTCGTGGTATTTTTCCCGGCCGAGTTCGCTGAGTGCCAGGCGGTCATCAATCATGGTGATCATGCCCCTGCCCACCAACGAGGCAAGCTCCCGCTCCCGCAACCGCGTGTCATTGCCCCAGAATGGGCGCAGGATCTCATCTAGCTCATCCGGACGGGCCGTTCCCTCTGCCAAAGTGGCCAGGGTCTGCCACTGCCGCCGGCTCAGCTTGACCCGGGCCAGGGTGGCATCGAGTTGGAGTTCCAGCGCGGCGTCGAGCCTCTTGATCCAATATCCAATGGGCTTGTTCACAAGCCCATGCTTCCAGCGGATGCCTCACCCGGCAAGCATTGAACGGTAGGCTGGAAGCAGCCAAATTACGTGGAAGTGGGGCAAATGGGCATGCGTTTCAAGGACCGGGCGGAAGCCGGCCGGCGCCTGGCCGAAGGACTCCCCCAGTTCAGGGAACGGCCAGACACGATCGTCCTTGGCCTGGCCCGCGGAGGTGTCCCCCTGGCCGTTGCGGCCGCCTCCGCGTTGTACCTGCCCTTCGGCACCATTTTGGTCCGCAAACTGGGGATACCTGGCCGCGAGGAGACTGCCTACGGCGCACTTGCGTGGTGCCAGGGCGACGTCGTCCGCATCGTCAACAAGCCGCTCAAGGAACATGTCCTGGCCCATGGCATCAGCCAAGCCGCATTGGATGCAGTAGAGGCACATGAACGCGCCGAACTACTTCGGCGCGCCAGGCAATACCCAGGAATCGAGAACGACCTTCGAGGTAAGACCGTCATTCTGGTGGACGATGGCCTGGCCACCGGCGCCACCATGCGTGCTGCCGTAGAGGCCGTGCGGGCATCAGGTGCTCACACGGTGATCGCCGCCGTTCCCGTGGCTTCGCTGGAAGCCGCAACATCCTTGGCACGGGTCTGCGACTTCATGATGGCACTGCACACGCCCGGCAAATTCCATGCTGTTGGCGCGTTTTATGAGCGTTTCGAACAGTTGACGGACGACGACGTCGTAGAGCAACTGGAAGGCGCAGGGGCCCCAAGGGGGAGATAGCTGCTTAACGCCCGAGGCGGACCCGGTTTCACAACCGCGCCCGCCTAGAGACTTAATTCGTTGCTGGACTGGATCTGATGTTGGCCTAGTGATGAACACTGAAGCCGAGGGGACGGCCCTTGGTTTCCTTGGCAAGAATCACGCCCACCGCTGAGATGATGCACAGGCCCATGATGTACAGGCCCACTGATCCGGACCACTTGGTGGCATCCAACAAAGCCTGGGCGATCAAAGGAGCGAAGGCACCGCCGAGAATGGCGCCCAAGGCGTAGCCGATGGAGATTCCCGAGTAGCGGACGTGTGCAGGGAACATCTCGGCATACATGGCTGACATGGGCCCATAGGACAAGCCAAGCCCAATGGTGAGGACGAACAAAGCTGTTCCGTACAGCAGGATGTCCCTGGAATCGATTAAGGCAAACATGGGGATCATCCACGCGAACACCAGGCCGTAACCGAGCAGGAACGTCTTTACGCGGCCAATCTTGTCCGAAAGCCAGCCTCCCACCATGGTGAAGATGAGCCACCCAAAGGAGGCAACCGTGGTGGCGAGAAGGACCTGCGGCGCTGGCATCTTAAGTGCCTTGGTGGCGTAGGAGATAAAGAAGGCGATCAACAGGTAGCCTGCGGCGTTGTTGGCGATGAAGATCAGTGCCGCGAGGATGACCTCCTTCTTGTTATTCCGGAACAGCTCGCTCAGAGGCGCCTTGCTTTCCGCCTTGCGCTGCGCGATTTCCTTAAAGACGGGGCTTTCCCCGACTGCGCGGCGAATGAGGTAGCCCACCACGATCAGAACCACGGAGAGCAGGAACGGTACGCGCCAACCCCAGGCGGCAAAGTCTTCCTTTGACATGCCCGACTGCAGGAAGAACAGGAGGCCGGTTGCCAGGATCATGCCAATGGGCACACCGATCTGCGGGTAAGCACCGAAGAGTCCGCGCTTGGTGATCGGAGCGTGCTCCACAGCCATCAGGGCGGCGCCGCCCCACTCGCCACCGGCAGAGAAGCCCTGGACCACCCGCAGGGTGATCAGCAGAATCGGGGCCCAAAGGCCGATTGTCCCGTAGGTAGGCAGCAGGCCGATCAGGGCCGTCGCCGCCCCCATCATGACAAGCGTCATGACAAGGACTGCCTTGCGTCCCAGCCTGTCGCCGAGGTGTCCGGCAACGAAGGCCCCCAATGGCCGGAAGAGAAAGCTGATGCCGATGGTGGCGAAGGACAGAATTTGCGCCACGCCAGGGTTCGATTTTTCCAGCGGAGTCAGGAACAGCGGCGACAACAGCGTTGCCGTGAGCTGGGCAAAGATAAAGAAGTCGTACCACTCGATGGTGGTGCCGACCAAAGTCCCGGCCAGGACCCGGCGCTCTTCGCGCTTACTGCTTGGGCCCGACGCGGAGTCGACAGTGGAAGGTGCGGTCATTGGAACTCCAGGGGTGAGTGACTGGTCGGCGCGTGACTTGCATTAACCGACAGAACGGTCAGTTAGGAAAGACTACTACATACCGTGACCCAGCGCACAGCATTTATCTCGGCATGACGAGAAATGTGGGGCTCATGAGCAGCATTGTTCTATAGTTGAATAGTCTATTCGTATATGGAACGATAGCCTGATGTGGCGTGCAACACAAGAGTTGACCGCCGCATGCCGACACCCGCCAACATAGGATGGTTCGCATGAGTCCCCGCAGCGACGTCAAAAGTCCGCAGGAAGCAGCAACCCAAGCCCCGCCGTCGCAAACCCTCTCGCGGGGAATCCGCGCACTGGAAATCCTTGCCGAAGCCGAACGCCCGCTCAGCATCGCCGAACTCGCAGAAGCCCTCGGGGTGCACCGCTCTGTTGCCTACCGCATCCTCCGAACGTTGGAGGACCATTCGCTGTTGATCAGGGACGATTCAGGCCGCGTCCAGCCGGGCCCCGGACTGGCCGTGCTGGCACGTGGCGTCTCGCGCAACCTGCAAACAGCTGCCCTGCCAGAGCTCACCCAGCTGGCGAATACCCTGCACATGACCGCCTTCCTGACTGTTTGGGACCACCAGGAATGCGTCACCCTGGTCACCGTGGAACCCCGGCATTCAGGCGCCGCACTCGCCCAACATCCGGGAAGCCGCCACCCCATCGGTATTGGCGCACCCGGTATCGCCATCCAGTCGACCATGACCGAGGACCGTTGGCGCCAAGTAGGAGCAGGTATCCCCTACCGCCCCGAAGCGCACGAAGCCCGACGGATCGGTTACGCCACCAGCCACGACGAAGTGATCGCTGGGTTGTCATCAATCGCCGCTCCCATCCACGTCCCAGGCGGACGGCCGGCCGCCATCGCCGTCGTCTATATCCGCCTGGACCAGGACGCCGACGCCGTGGGTAAGGAGTTGGCTGCCAGCGCCATGCGGATCGAGGGCCAGCTGGCCTGAACCGCTCCTCCACAGGGCAAGCATTCTTTCTGGGTCAATTGCCCTGCCTCACGGCACAAGACGCGCAGCCAGGGGAAGCCAATACTCGAAGAAGGACAGGAATCTCCTGTCCTTCTTGTTCTCGAGCACTGAGAAGGAACCCATGAGCCTGAATCTTCTTGATACCTCCAACTGGCTGCCCCTGGACGGTTTGGCGCCCGGCTTCGATGCCAACAAAGCAGCCACCGTCCAGGACCTTGCGGGACGGGAATTTACTGTCCGCAGCGATGGCGTGCCCATGAATTTCAGCTTCGATGACGAAGAAGTGCAGTGGGCTGCGGCGGGACGCAACGGGACGGCACCCTATGAGGCTTTCCTCGTAGCCGAGGAACTCTACTACGCCCAATGGCAGAGTCCGGTGGAGCCGGGCTTCGCCGTATCCCTGATCCTCGATCTCTCCAACGGCCGTGCACTCTACATCGGCGCTTTGCTGGGCGGCGGCTCCCAAGGATCAACCGCAGTCCACCACGATTTCCGCGCAGGGACCCTCGATGGCTTCACCGTCAAAGGAGCAGCAATCGCTGAAAGCACGGCCCTGATCGGCCGGCGCGTCGAATGGGTGTACAGCGATGCCCACGCCTACGAACACATCTATCTCAGCCCTACCTGGTACACCTGGCAGTGCCTCGCCGGACCGGAGCGCGGCCTCGCAGACACCGATTCCAATACCGTCTTCGAAATCCGGCCCGGTATTTTCGCCTTTACCTGGCGCGAGAAGGTTATCCCGTGCGGTTCTGTCACCATCGCTGATCATCGGAGCCCCAAAGCAATCCGCTCACATGGCAGCCTTTTCGGTTGGGATGAGGCTGGCACCAAGCCCGTGCATTTCACGTTCGGCGCCCACGGCCGGTTGATCAGCATCACCCACCACACTCCGGAACTCGACCCCTCGCTCTAACTGGTCGGCTGGATATACAGCCGCAGCGGAAAGGAGAGGAAGCCCCCGGCAGTTGCCGGGGGCTTCCTCTCCTTTCCTGCGGTTTCGGTGTTCGAAGCAGTTTCAGTCTTCCGAGCCGTGGCCGATCCGGGCATAAAGCCCAGGCTGCGAGCGCCGCAGGCGCAGCCCCCACACGATCCCCAGCAGACCCGGCAGCAGCACCACCAGCGGCAGGACAAATGTTGCCGCCGTCGATTCCGTCTGACCAAGCAGGACGTTGAAGTTGGCAAGGATGAGGACAAACACTATCGCCAGGAGTACAAAGCCAAGGCCAGGCGCAACAACCCGTACCCACAGGCTGGCCCCGTGCGGCTTCCGGTGGAAGAAGCCGATCACGGCAACGGACACTACGGTCATGAGCAGGACCAGCCCCATGGCGCCGCTGTTGGTCAGCCAGGTAAACATGGTCAGTACGGGGTACAGTTCACCGAGTTCCGAACGCGATCCCGCGATTGCGAAGGCAACGGTCACGACGACGGCAATCGCCGATTGCGCCAGCGACCCCGCGAAAGGTGCTCCGCTCCCTGTGCGGACAGCTGCGAAGAACGGCGGGATGACGCGCTCCCGGCCGAGCGAAAAGAAGTATCGGGCAACAGCGTTGTGGAAGCTGACCAGTGCTGCGAAAAGGCTGGTCACGAACAGGATCTGCGCTATATCGCTCAAGAGCAAGCCCCCGTTGGTACCCAGGAAGGCGAAGATCATGTCCGGGCCACTGTTGGTGGCTGTTTCAATGACTGCGGATGAGCCCGCGCCCACGGTCATTGCCCAAGCCGACGCAGCATAGAACAAGGCGATGATTGCGACAGCCGCGAAGGTGGCCCTGGCAACGGTCCGCTTGGGATCCTTGGACTCCTCGCCATAGATGGCGGCCGATTCGAAGCCCATGAAGGCAGCGATTCCAAATGAAAGGACTGCGCCAATGCCGGGCACGAACAGGCTCTCCGGGCTGAACGATGCTGCAGTGACTCCTTCAGGTGCCACGGCCAGGCTGATGACGTCGTAAACGATGACCACCAGGAACTCCAGAGCCACCAGGACGCCCAGCACCTTTGCCGAGAGGTCAACCCGGTTGACGCCCAACCAACCAACAATTGCGATGCACACCAGCACTGGGATCCACCACGGAACGCTGATGCCCAGCCTTGCCGAGAGCAGTGAGGAAACGGTGAAGCCGAAGAGCCCATAAATGCCCACCTGCATCAGGTTGTAGGCCATCAACGCGACCAGCGATGCTCCCACACCGGCCGGCCTGGAAATGCCTTGGGCAATGTAGGCGTAGAAGGCGCCCGCGTTGGTGACGTAACGGCTCATGGCCGCATAGCCGACCGCGAAGAGACCCAGGATGCCGCCGAGAATCAAGAACGAAAGCGGAACGCCGGTTACCCCAGTGACGGCGAAAGTGGTGGTTACTCCACCTGCAAGGACTGTCAGCGGCGCCGAGGCCGCAATAATCATAAAGGTCACGGCTGGTACCCCAAGACGCCTCTTGTTGTCTGCGGCTCCAGCGATCATGCCCTTGACGGGGTTATCCACGCTCATAGTGTGCTCCTGCCTCGGTGCCGGACGGAGATTGCGCGGCACGGTGTCGGTCATTCCGCAATCCTCCTCCGCCAAGGCATCGCGTGACTTGTCTCACACGGCAAGGTGTTTGTCGGTGCACGCAAGCACAGCCCCGCAAAGTCCACCGGTGTAGAATCGTGGGCAAGCTCACGTCCGCGCCGGTGGCATTCTGTACCGGCGCCATCAGGTACGGCGGGCATTGAAAGGGACCTTGATGACCGTCGCGGCTGATACCGGCCCCGCAACCGTGCACACGGTTGTGGCGGATTCGTTCCAGGAATGGAGCCGGGCCATCTCAGCATCCTTCGTGCCGTTGCTGGCCAAGGGCCCTAAAGAGCTCGCCTTCCACGGGACAATGCGAGCCCGTGTCCTGGGTCAAATTTCCGTGGTCGAAGTAACAGCTGGTCCCCATACGGTCCTGCGAACGCCTGAGTTGATCGCCAAGTCCACTGGACGCTTCTTCAAGCTCAGCATCCAGCTCTCCGGGACTGGCCGACTGGTTCAGGACGAACGCGAAGCGGTGCTCGGTCCCGGGGACCTCTCCATCTACGACACTTCCCGCCCTTACCAACTAACATTCGACGACGACTTCCGCACTTTGGTGCTGATGTTCCCGCACGTCCTGCTCGACTTGCCGGCCGAAGCCATGGGCCACGTAACGGCCCTGCGGATTCCCGGGGACGAGGGCCTCGGCGAACTCATCAGCCCCTTCCTGGTAAGGCTCGCCGATAACCTCGAAGCCCTTTCAGGGGCAAATGGCCTGCGTCTGGTCCATAACGCCCTGGACCTGGTCACTACCCTGTTCAACGGGGAACTCGACCAACTCATCGAGACAGGCCGCGACCCCCACCTTCTCTTGCTGGGCCGTATCCACGACTACATCGAAGCCAATCTGGGCGACCCCGAACTTTCCCCGGGAACCATAGCCGCCGCCCACTACATCTCCACCCGGCACTTGCACGATCTTTTCCAGGAGATCGGGACCACCGTGGCCGCATCCATCCGGCAGCGCAGGCTTGAACGCTGCAGGCGCGACCTCCTGGACCCGGTCCTGGCAGACCGGCCCGTCACGGCCATTGCGGCGCGGTGGGGATTCACTGACGCAGCCCACTTCAGCCGGATCTTCAGGGCCGCCTTCGGGAACTCCCCCACCGGCTATCGCAACAGCCACTGACCGTGGAATGCCGGGCAAATGACTAGGCTGCCGCCGTCGGAGCTGTGCCTTCATCTGCCACAGCAGCCATCTCGTTCAGCATTGCCCACAGCAGGCGCCCCTCCAACCCGGCGAAGGCAGGATCACCTGCCCGGTTGAGCAGTTCGCCGGGGTCTGTGCGGTGATCGTACAGTTCGGCGACGTCGGTACCGAAGTAAAGCGTCAGCCTGCCCTCTGCTGTAATGACCGTCCGCATCCTCACCGGCCCGGGGAGACCATCGAGTCCGAATGGCTGCTCTTCCTCCACCAGCAAAGCGTCCCGGTGCCTCTGCGCAGATCCTTGCAGCAGAGGAACCAGGGAGCGGCCCTGGATGCCCCGGTAGGACGTCGAACCAGTGAGCTCGAGCAAGGTTGGTGCCAGATCGGCACTGGAAACGAGGGCCTGGGTGCGGGCCGCCGGGGTGCCCGGAACGTGCACGATCAAGGGAACATTCGTCACCGCACGGTAGTGGACAAAGTGTTTGAGCATGAGGCCGTGGTCGCCAAACAAGTCTCCGTGGTCACTGGTGAAAACGATGATGGTGTCCTCGGCGAGGCCTTGGCGATCAAGCTCGTCCAGGATTCGGCCGATGTGCTCGTCCATCATAGTGATCAGGCCGTATTGTGCCGCCGCCGCGTGCCTGTATTGTTCCTCTGTTGCTGCCCAGGTCATGGTGGGGTCCGGGTTCGGATGGCCCCGGTGTTCCATCATTGCCTGGATATGCGCCGGAGACGCCGAGTGATCCTGGTCGAAACCCAGCGGCAGGGGCAACGCACCAGGATCGTAGAGGTCCGCGTAGCCTGCCGGGGGTGAAAAGGGGTGGTGGGGATCAGGGAATGAGACAAACATGAAGAAGGGCTGGTCCTGGCCCGCCGCGTCCTTCAGATGCTCAATTGCCTTCTCGCCCACATAGCTGGTGGGATGCACTTCAGGGGGAATGGCTGTCTGGTACACCTGGTCCCATCCGCCATACCGGCTGGCGGAGTTGCCTGCACCTCCCAGCGTTTCGGGGTCGACGCCACGTTCCCTGGCCCAATGCACATAGTGGCCTCCGGGCCGGTCCCCATGACCAATGACGAGGTCCACGTGTTGGTAGCCGTAATAGTCGGCAGGGAGCCCGATGAAGCGTTTATCGTGCGCCTCGCGGTTCTCCCACTGATCCCAACCGGGAGCGTAGCCTTGCCGGCGGGCGTCACCAACTGTTGGATCCAGGAGCATCGGATCGGTGCTCCGGATCTCCTTGGCCTGGTGCGGCTCAAACTCCCACCCCATGTTTTGGTGGTGCAGTTTTCCTACTCCCACAGTGCGGTAACCGCCCGCTGCCAAGGATCCGGGAACAGTCTGCGTCAACGGATCCAACGTAATTCCGTTGCAGCGCGTCCCGTGCGCCGAGGGCCACCGGCCAGTCATCAAGCTGGCCCTGTTGGGCATGCAGGTAGGGTTCGCCACCGTCGCATTCTCGAATACCACGCTTCGGGCTGCGAGCGCATCAAGGTTGGGCGTCCGGACGACCTGATTGCCACCGAAGCCCAAGTGGTCGGCCCGCAACTGGTCCGCGATGAAGAACAGGACGTTGGGCCTGCCCTTGGCGGCACTGCCGCGCTCCCGCGTCATACCGGCCTCTTGATGAGGGACAGCACTTCCGTGCGCTGGCGTGCGAACTCCGGAAGCGAGCGCGTGGTGATCTGGTCGCGCGGAGCCGGTAGGTCGACGCCGACGATCTTCAGGACGCGGGCCGGCTTGGAGCCCAGGACCACAACGCGGTCTGCCAGATAGACGGCTTCGTCGATGTCATGAGTCACCACCAGAATGGTCATGTTGAAGTCCTTCCTGATCTTCAGGCACAGGTCTTCGAGGTCGAAGCGTGTCTGTGCGTCCACAGAAGCGAAGGGCTCGTCCATGATAAGGATCTCCGGCCGGTATGCGAGGGCACGGGCAATCGCCACACGCTGCTGCATGCCGCCGGATAACTGCCACGAGTATTGGTTGTCGGCGTGGGAAAGCCCGACGGCGGCCAGTGCGCTGTCGCAGCGTTCTTTCAGTTCCGCTGCGGGCAACTTGAGGTGCCGCAAAGGAAGAACGAGGTTCTTCCTGACCGTCAGCCACGGCATGAGCGAACGGTTGTAGTCCTGGAAAACCAGCGCCATTTCCCGCGGTGGGCCACTGATGGGGCGGCCATCGATGGCCGCCCGTCCGCTGCTGGCCGGATGAAGCCCGGCCAGGCATTTCAGGAGGGTCGTCTTTCCGACGCCGGAGGGACCGACGATGCAGACAACCTCGCCGGCATCCACGGTGAAAGTGAGGTCTTCGATGACTGCATGGGATTTTTCCCCACTCCCGTAGCTCTTGGCCAGGTGAGCCACGTCCAACCGTGGGGTGGTCGCGTTAATGCGGGTTTCTGGTTGCTGTGCCATGGCGGACTTTCTGTTTCGGGTGGAAAGGCTCGGGGCCTGTCGGATGCTCATGCTGCACGCGCCATGCGCCGGGAGCCGATGTACCAGGACAGGACCTTGCGTCTGAGCAGGCTGAAGAGGACATTGACAAGGAATCCGATGACGCCCAGGAGCAGGATCCCGGCCCACATGTCCGCTGTCATGAAGCTCTGCTGCGCGAGCAGCGTCATGGCTCCAATGCCTTGGGAACTGCCCAGCATCTCGCTGGCGATCATCACGATGAAGGCAACCTGCAGGCTGACCTGCAAGCCGGAGAAGATTTGCGGCGCGGCCGCGGGAAGCAGGATGTTCAGGACGCGCTCCCTCCGGGTCAGCCGATAGACCCTCGCCACGTCCATGAGGTCGTTGCCCACCCCACGGATACCGTCCACGGTGGCGATCATCGTTGGGAACAGCGCTGCCAGCGCTATGCTGGTCACGCGCATCTGGGTGCCGAATCCAATGAGGGAGATGAAGATCGGCACCAGGGCAACCGGAGGTATTCCCCGAAGGAAGTGGATCAACGGATCCACCATCCAGCGAACCGGGGGAACAAGAGCCGTCACGAACCCGATGGCAATCCCCGCAAAGGCTGCGATGGCAAATCCCAGGAACAGGTTTCCCAGGCTCAGCAGCACATCTGACTGGAAGTGCTCAAAGAGCCAGAGCTCCTGGAACCGGCCAACGATGGTGCGCAACGGCGGGAAGAAGGGGTCGAGTGAGCTCTCGGACAGGAACCACCAAGCCACCAACAACAGCACGGGCGCTCCGGCGCCGATCAACCAATTTCTCATTGTGGGGTTTCTCATCACGGCATCACTTCACGGTAGGACTCATGCCAGTGCAGGACACGGCGCTCGGCCAGCCGCGTGGCACCTTGGAACAGGAGGCCCAGAACGCCCAGGACGATCACCATGCCGTAGAGGCTGGCGTAATCACCGGCCGCCTGGGCTTGGTAAATGCTTTGGCCCAGGCCCGGGCCACCGCCGAGCAGACCCGCTACCACTGTGACCACCAAGGCGGCCGGGGCAGCAACCCGCATGGCGGTTCCGATGTAAGGCATGGCGCTGGGCAGGACCACGCGGGCCAGGATTTCGGGCTCGCGCATGCCGTAGGACCGGGCAGTGTCCCTGGCTACGGGATCAGTGCTCTGGACTCCGTCGACAGTCTGCATGACGATCGGGAGGAGGCAGCCGAACACCACCAGGAACAAGGACATCTCCCCGGTTGGGCCCAGTACCAGCACCGCCAAGGGAAGAATGACGATGGGCGGAACGGGCTTCAGGAATTCCAGCACCGCCAACGTAGCGAACCTGACGGTCTCAAAAGTCCCGACAAGCAGGCCCAGGATGACGCCTGCCACCGCAGACAAAGCCAGCGCCAGCAGGGCGATCCCGATCGTGGCTCCCAACGAGGACCAGAACGTAGCCGTCCCCAGGATGGTTGCCAGTGTGCTGAAAACAGTGGTGGCTGGCGGCAGGGCATTTCCTGCCACCTTTGCCTCGGCAAGGACCTGCCAGATGACCAGCACTGCCGCAATGCCCAGCGCACTGAAGGTCAATGGGCGGATGGACCCTTTCATGATGAGCCTCCCATGTTCGGTTCGCGCCTACTTTCCGAAGACAAGATCGCCCGGCAGCTTCACGGGTGCACTCAGGAAACCGAGGTCCGCAAGGTTCTCGTTGGCCCTTTCAATGTCCTCCGTGCGGACGTCCTCAGGCCAGTAGTTCACTGCTCCTGATTTGACGACGTCCAGCGGGGTCTTGGTGATCTCGGCGCTGAGTTGCTGTGCCTCTTCGATGTGGGCGTTGGCGTAGGCATTGGCCTTTTGGATGGCTGCCTTGAAACCCTGCAAGGCCTTCTCCTTGGATTTCACGGTGTTGGCACCCGAAACCCAGAGGCCGATTGCGCCCTGTTCAAAGAATTCGACGCCCGGCGATGCCAGCAGCCTGTTGCCCTCGGACATCGCCTTCGACGTGAAAGGTGCAACGAGCGACGCTGCATCGACGCGTCCCGAGTTCAGGGATTGAAGGGCCGATGAAGGATCCAGGACCATCCAGTTCACCTTCGCGGGATCGCCGCCGTCGTCCTTGACGAGCTTGCTGACGGTGACTTCCAGTTGTGCCTTGCGGGCAGGGACGCTGACGCTCTTGCCTTCAAGGTCTTTTGGCCGGGAGATCGACGATGCCTTCTGGACCAGGAGCCCCGTGTCATCGACCCTGTTGAGGTCGGTGGATTTCCCTGCGCCGTCTTTATAGCCATCAGCAGCAGCGATGATCTTCAGTGGCACGTTCTGGCTCAGCGCATTCAGCAGCGGGATGGAGGGTGTATAGGTGAGATCGATCTGGCCGCTTTGGGCAGCCGCAATGCCGGCGGGCGGGTTGGCAATAACGGAAGTCTCGACGTTGATGCCCTGTTCCTTGAAGTAGCCCTTGTTGATGGCGAGCTGGATCGCGGCATCGGAGCCGATACCGATGGTACCCACCTTCAGTGTGGTGGTGCCGTCAGCGGCCGGGGTGGAAGCCGGGCCTGACCCGCCGCCGCAGGCGGCAAGTGCCATGGACAGGACTGCGGCCAGTGCCAAAGGAAAACTGCGTCGCATGTGGTGCTCCTTGAATCGCGAAATGGTTGGAACGGAGGGGATTGTTCTAGCTGTTGGATTGGTGGACTATGCGGCCACCGCTCAGGGTGAGCCTGACCTCGGCGTCGAGGAGCTTCTCGATCTCCTCGTCATCCGGCCAGGGGTTTGACAGCAGGCAAAGATCTGCGGCCATTCCAGGTGACAGTGCTCCCTTGAAATGTTCTGCGTGGTCTTGCCAAGCTGCGCCTATGGTCATAGCGGCGAGCGCTTGGAGTCCGGTGATCCGTTCAGGATCGCCGGGGTTGCCTGGCGTGGAGCGGGTGGCACGACGAACAGCAGCCGCCACAGTCCGGCGCCAGTCGGGACTGGTCACGGGAGCGTCGGAGGCCAGGTTGAAGTGCACGCCGGCCTCCAGCGCAGAATTCAGTGGCTGGTGGCGGGAGAACCGTTCCTCGCCCAATACCTGGCGCATCATGTCCCCCGCCTCCTCGCGGATCAGCGGGTTGGTGCTGTAGCCGATGTGGTGGGAAGCCATGGTGGCCAGGGTTTCGATGTCAGTGAAGGCGCCATGGATGATGTAGTGGCGATTTCCGGCCACTTTGGAGCCAGCTTCAGCGGATCCATCGGCCGCCGCCACAATTGCTTCCACGGCCGCGGATGTGGCGGCGTCGCCCGTTGCATGGACTCCTGCCTGCAGTCCCGCGTCGTTGATAAGCCGAAGTATCCGGTGGAGTTCGGCGACCCTTTGGCCGTCATTGGCACCTTGGATCACCAGGTGGCCATGCGTGCAGGCGTTTCCATATGGTTCGCTCATCCACGCGGTACCGCTGCGCGGAATGCCGTCGGCGAATATCTTGACGCCGGCAATCCGCAGCTGCTCCGGATCGATGCCCCTGTTCACGTAGGTGTTGGCCAGTCCGCTTCGCAGGCCCTCGTCGATGGCCTTCGCATCGGCTCCCCCGGTCCCCGCGAACAGCATCAGGACATTGATCCTTAGTGTCAGTTCACCAGCTGCGGCGAGGTCGCCGAGCAACTCAACTGCCGCCGTCGAGCCCGCACCGTCCATCAGTCCGGCACTGGCAGGGCCCAGGCCCGGATCTGTCAGCGACGCGATGCCCAGCGAGTGCAGCTGTTCCTGCAATTGCAGCAGCGCAGGGCGAAGCGTCGCGTTCGGTACCGGTGGCATCATCCTTGAGACCAGTTGTATGGCGCCGTCCTGAAGAAGGCCTGTTGGGCTGCCATCGCCGGCCCGCATCACTGTGCCACCGTCGATGTCTGCCGTAGCAGCAGTGATGCCGGCCCGACACAGCGCTTCACTATTGGCGAGAAGTTGATGGCCTGTGCTGTCGAACGCAACCACCGGGGTACCGGGCGGCAATCCAGCAAATATCCGCTCGCTGGTCCGAGCAGCGCCTCGTCCCAACCATGGGCACGAACCCAGCCGTCCTCCCCTGCTGGCGCACTGTTAATGATTTCCACCACGGCCGCCCAATCCGGTGCGATTGATGGATCCAGCCGCACATAACCAAATGCCGCCATTGCCGCCGAAACGAAATGCAGGTGGGCGTCATTAATTGCGGGAATGAGAGCACCTCCGGCGGCATCCACAACCACGGTGTTGGGCCCAATCGCCCTCGCAGTGTCTGTGCTTCCGATTGCCAGAATGCGTCCATCCCTGATGGCCAAGGCGTCTGACATCCGGTCCGGTTTTGCCGGGTCCATCGTGTGGACCGAGGCATTGACGATCACCAGATCGGCAAGTTCTTGCATCGGTTCTCCTCAGGTCACTGCATCCCATGTGATGCAGGCAACAACGTTCTAAAAAGAAGTATGTCGCCTGACTGGGTCACTTGACTAGGTTTTCCGGTAAAATTCTTTTCAAGGGTCTTTCCAAAGGCTCCACGGCATTGTCAGGAGCCAGCCCAGGCGCACAGCGCCTAGGATCGATGAGACGATGATCGGCGTGCCTGATCACGGATATGACTGAGGACAGGAAGGGGCGCGGATGGCCAGGGTTCCCGCCGAAGCAAGGCGGCTGCAGTTTGTTGAGGCTGCGGCACGGGTCATTGCCCAGGATGGGCTCGCCTCGGCTACAACGCGCCGGATCGCCAGTGAAGCCGACGCGCCGCTTGCGGCACTCCACTACTGTTTCCGTAGCAAGGACGAGCTTCTGGAAGAGGTCTACAACTTCCTCAGCCGCGATTATGCGAAGGCATTGAAACCAGTCGCTGATCCCGGATTGGGCCTGCGCCATATGATCGGAGCCCACGCCCGGCGAATCTGGACGCGCATGCTGGAGAATCCGCATGAGCAGGTGACCACCTTCGAGCTTTTGCTCCGGCGATTCCGCGTCGAGGCCGATGACCAGCCCCAGGCCCTGCTGATGAACCGCTCCATGTACGACGGCTGGGTCAGTTCAACCCTGGAGCTGTTCCGCGGCGCGGCAGATGCCGCCAGCGAGACAGTCCCGCACAATCTTGAGGACGTCACCCGCCTCTTCATCTCCGGTATAGACGGCATCAGCATGCAGCATCTGGCTGACCCCAACGAAGAACGGTCAATGCGCCTGGTGGAGTTAATGGCCCGCTCCCTCGCCGGAGCACTGGACTACGACTGACGCCGACGCTTCATGACCAGATAAGTCAGAACTCCAAGTACCAACAAGCCTGCTGCCGCAGCCAGGGATACAGCGAAGGCTGCACCGGGACCCTGGGTCTGTGCCAACTGCCCGGCAAGGTAGGAACCAAGCGCAGTACCGGCCACGATCCCGCTGGCCAGGGCCGTCATCACGGTAGCAATACGGCCGGTGGGGGCAACCACGCCACCGATGCTGAACACCGTGACCATGACTGGTCCCACGGGGATTCCCAGCAGCAGCAGAACCAACACCATGGGCCAGATTCCGGCGGGAACCAGTAACAGGAGCGCGAACAACGACATCGCCAGGGCAGCGGCAACCCACCTGGCCGCGAGGCTGAAGCGCTGCGGCCAGAAAGCAACGGACAACGCCGCCACGGCAGAGCTCAAACCCATCACGGAGTAAAGGAGCCCGGCGATTTCCGCGGTTGCGTACTGGGCAGAAAAGGCGCTCAGGGCATTCTGCGTCGCACCAAAAAAGGTACCCATGCACACCATGGCCACCACCGGAACGGCCACTACGGCGCCCGCCCAGCGGTTCCGTCGTCGGGCTATGTGTTCACCCGCGCTTCCCACGACGACGGCCGTGGCCTTCCGCAGTGCCGGCACCACGGCTTGCTGGCTGGGGTGCACTGCGAAGGCCGGTACAAGCGTAATGGTCATGACCGCCGCCATGGCCAGAGGCAGCCACGGAGCAACCAGGCTGGCAAGAATACCCACAAGGGCCGGTCCTAACACGAAAGTGATCTCGTCAGCGGTGCTTTCATAGGACAGCGCGGTGTCCAGATCCGCGCGACTGGCAGCGACGCTCCGGCTACCGCTCGCGGGCGCACTGGCTGCGGCAGCGTCTCCGGCGGAACCACTGGCCTTGCGTGCTGTCGACAAATTCCGGGTGGTCAGCGCCATCCAGCGAACACGGGCCATTGGGCCAACCTGCGGGCAGCTCGCACCAGCCAGGAAACCTGCAACGAGCACCCCTGTCGCGTCCAGCGCAGAGGCATAGCTTGGGCTCAGGTAGGCGGTGGCAAGGAGGCCGGCAACGGCCAGGGTATTGACCACTGCCGCTACGAGCAACACGACACGTTGGCCGGCGCGATCGGCCAGCGAGCCGAGGACAGGGGCTCCAGCGGCTGAACCGATACCTACTGCCCCGGCAGCCATGCCACCGATTGCGTAAGAATGACTCACTGCTGTAACCAAGGTCAGTGTTCCCACGGTGAGCATTGCCAAAGGGAGTCTTGCGAAGAGGCCGAGGGGCAGGAACCCCGGCCCGGCGAGCTCAGGCAGCCGTGCGAACCTCCCGGGCAGGCGGGATCGATGCGAGGACGAGGTTGTGGTCAGTTGCGAAGGCAGTGACCTTGAGGCCAGTGAAGATTTTTCCATGATTCCGGGTTCGCTAAAGTCTGCGCATCGTCCCTCCTCCCGATGCGCGCGACCCGGTGTAACGGATCAAGTCTATCGGATGCGGCTCAGGCAGGCATTGCTTCGGCAACAACCACAGTGGAACCATGGCGGCCCTTGACCACGTGCAACTGGCTGCTGATGCGTTGCTTCATTTCTGCCACGTGGCTCACCAGCCCCACGACCCGGCCGCCGTCGCGCAAACCCTCCAAGGCGTCCATAACCTGTTCCAAGGCTTGCTCGTCCAGGCTTCCGAAGCCTTCATCGACAAACAGCGTTTCAATGTCCACTCCGCCGGCCTCCTGCTGTACAACATCCGCAAGGCCAAGGGCCAGCGACAAGGACGCCATGAAGGATTCTCCGCCGGAGAGCGTGGATGTGTCACGTCGCTGGCCCGTCCATTCATCCACCACTTCCAGTCCGAGACCGGATTTCTGGTTCCGTGCAGCCCGGGCGTCAGAGTGTTGCAAGGTGTAGCGTCCGTCGCTCATGGCAACGAGTCTCTCTGAGGCCGCGATCGCCACTTGCTCCAGCCTTGCAGCCAACACGTAACTGTTAAGGTTCATTCGGTAGCTGTTGTCTCCTGCGCCGCGAAGGGTGTCCGCCAGACCACCCAACAAGTTGGCATGCTCGCGCGGTTCCCTTCCTGCCGCGGCAAGGTTTTGATACTCCGCGCGGATCCTCTGCACAGATCGCACAGCTTTGCTAGCGAGCCCCGCCGAAAGCGCCAGTGCCTTTGCAGCTTCCATGGCGTTGGCAGCCTCAGTCTTGGCGACCCTGAGTTCGTCCTCCGACAGAGGCAGTTCGCCTATGCTGACTTCCTTCGCTGCCATGACCAGTTCCTCGCCGGCAAACAGTTCATCCAGGCGGGCAGCTTCGGCCTCGAAATCTGCGAGGGCATTCTCCAATGCCACAACATCCGAGGGTGACATGAGCTCGCGACGCACATCCTCGACCGATGAAAATCCGGACCCGGGCAGTGCCCTTTCCAGGGCCGCGAGCGCCTCCAGGCGCGCAGCCCCGGCACGTTCGAGTTCGTTCGCGGCATCCACGGCAGCCTGAAGCAGCAAACGCTGGGAGGTGAGGGCTTCTGCCCGCGCATGAAGGCTGGCGAAGCCCTGCCTCAGGCCGGCTAGCTCCTGTTCAATCACAAGGTACTGTTCCTGAAGCAACTCGACAGCAGAGCTTGCTTGCGAGGCGGCATTCGTTGACCCGGCATGCTCCTCCTGCACGAGGGCAATGCGTTTAATGAGATCCTCATGCTTTTTGCGGAGCTTCTCCAACGCACCAGAAGCCTTTCGGGCTTCGATCGCCGCAGCTTCGGATGCGGCCAAACGGGCGGCCGATTCCTCTGCATCTGCGGAGCCGCCCTGGGCAGCAAGGCCCGCCAGCAACTGTGCGGCTGCTGATACCTCTTCCGCGCTGCGTCCCAGAGCCTTCTCGCTGGCTTCAAATAGTTTGCTGGCCTCTTCCTCTTCCTGGGCGATGGAAAGAGCAGAGCGGGCTGCGGCGGCGGGGTTCGGGTGCTCGTTGCTGCCACAAACGGCGCAAGGCTGCCCAGGCGCTAGGGCTGCCGCGAGCTCACCGGCGGCATTGGCCAAGCGTGCCTCCCTCACGTCAAGCCATGCTTGCCTGAGGTCCTGCGTTTTGTTGCGGGCGCGGGCGTGGCGCTCAGTGACGTCCTTCAACTTGGCGGCTGCAGCTTTATGACGGGACACAATCGACACTAGTTCGGCGGCGGCGGCTGCCTCGCGCTCCAGGTGTTCGACGCGGGCAGCCGAGGGTTCCAGTGCTTCCATCCCGGCCTCTACCGCTGATTCCTCGGCTCGAAGGTGGTGCAGGGACTCTTCTGCTGCTTGGGCGGCCGTCAGGTGGCTGGAGTGTTCTGTTCGTTTGGTTGAGAGTCGTGTGGCAACATCCTCCATGCGCCGCTCATCTGGAAGCCGGGCTTCGAGGACGGCAAGGGTGGTCTTTACTGTCTCAAGCGCAACCACAGGATGTGCCGCATCCATGCCCTTGGATTCAAGCTGCTCCCGGGATCTGTCCCTCTCCACCAAGGCAGACCGGAACTTACGGTCCGCAGCGTCCAAGGCGTCCAGTTGTCCCCCAAGGACGGCGGCACGGCGATGTCCTCCCAGCTTTTCCTTATTTTCCAGTGCCCGCGCAGCAGCCAGTTCATGCAGAACCCGCCGCTGCATCCCCGCAGCGAGCCTGGCATGCCGCTGCGCCTTCTCCTGGTCCTCCTGAAGTTGTTCGGCAAGCCTTGTGGCCTGGGCATCAGCTGCGGTGGCCTCGTCTTTACGTCGCCCACCTTCTTCCAGCAGCTCCATCTCCAGGGCCGCGAGCCATGCCTCTGGCCCCTCGGCAGCTGTCTCTACATTTGCCAGCGCATCGGAAAGGCCAAGCTGCTCCCGTTCTGCGGCCGCCCTGCCAAGCAACATCTTCAGTTCAGCCGCATTGTCCTGGACGGCGCGCGCAGCTTCGGCTGCCTGCCGCGCAATTTGCTTCTCCACAGACTCGAATCGCTGCGTCCCAAAGAGTTTTTGGAGGAGCTCGAGCCGATCATTGGCTTTGGAGCGCAGGAACGCCGCAAAGTCACCTTGGGGAAGCATCACAACGCGCGTGAACTGGTCCCGGTCCATGCCCAAAAGCTCGGAGAGCTCGGCGCCGACTTCGTCATTCCGCGAAGATTTTTCCTCCCAGACTCCGGAAACCCACTCGCGGAGCAGCGTCTTGGCTTGTTGGGTGGTGAAACCGTTCCGGCCACGCGCGCTGGGGCGTTCCCAAGCCGGGGAACGCCTGACTTCGAAACGCCTGCCACGGGCCGAGAATTCACACACCACACGTGGTTCGGCACCCGGCGCTGCATGATCGCTGCGAAGGCGCTTACCTTCCTGGCGCGCACCCGGAACGGAGCCATAGAGGGCGAAACAGATGGCATCGAGGATGCTGGTCTTACCTGCCCCGGTGGCGCCATTAAGCAAAAACAAACCCTGCGCACTGAGTTGATCAAAATCAATGTGCTGCGCAGTGGCAAAAGGCCCGAAAGCCTCAATTTCCAGTCGATGAATTCTCATAGCTCAGCCTCCTCCAGGCGCACGGCCTCGAGGGCAGCACGAAGGGCAGCTTCTTCCGCAGACCCGGGACTGCGCTCACGAACGTGTTCCAGGAATCCACAGCAGACTTCGAGGTCGTCCTGGGCGGCTGCAAGCCTGCTGCTGTAACTGACCTTGTCTTTGGGCCCAGCACCCTCGGGGTCGAAGGACAGGACCAAGGTGTCAGGAAAGCGGGTTCGGAGCTGCTCCATAGCCTGGGCGGGCCGTTCGGCATCCGTGAGGGTGATGTGGCAATAGGCACCTTCAGCCCAGGAGTGCTCGCCTGATTCAAGGAGATCGTTCAGCTTGCCTCGCAACACGGCCAGGCTCTTGGCAGCTTCCCAAAGAACTTCCTGGACACCTCTGCTTCCATCGGCATCGATGTCAATCAACCACGCGCCCTTGCAATGTTTGGCTTCGGAGAACGAATAAGCCAGCGGGGAGCCGGAGTAGCGGACATTCGGGGCCAGTTCCTGCCGGCCGTGCAAGTGACCGAGTGCCGTGTACGCAAAATCCTCGAAGAGATCCAAGGGCACCGCACCCAACCCTCCGATGCTCAAGTCCCGTTCACTGTCAGAAGTGATACCCCCACTGGCAAAAGTGTGTGCAAGGACCACTGGATGCACTGCGCCTGATTTGCGGCGGTCCTGGAGGTCGCGCCGAATCCGCTCGGTTGCTTTACGGGTGACCTCGAAATGACTCGCGGTCTCCACTTCCAGCCGGTCCGCGACAAGCCGCGGTTCCAAATAGGGAATCCCATAGATCGCAAGTGTGGCGCTGCTCTCCCCATCTTTTCCGAAGGGAACAAGCACGGGAACGTCCAGGTCCTCCACCCTTGTCCTGAGGTGAACACCGCCGCGTTCGAGCAAGCGGGACGCGAATCCGAGCCGAATGGCCGAATCGTGGTTGCCGCTGGTGAGCACTACGGTGGCACCGGCTTGGGTAATACGCACCAAGGCGTCGTCGAGAAGTTTGACGACGTCGAGTCCAGGCAGGGCGCGATCATAGACGTCACCCGCAATGAGGACGACGTCTACAGACTTCGCTTCCACGAAGGATACGAGCTGGTCCACGAAACCGCGCTGGGCTTCAAGCATGCCAACGCCGTGGAATGACCGGCCGAGATGCCAATCGGAGGTATGGAGTAACCGCATATTTTCAAGCTAACTGTGGGCACCGACAAAAAAGCGCAGACAGGCCGTCCGGCGTCGATCCTGTCCGGCTGCTAGCCCTTCTTTCCGTCAAAGAAGTTGCGTGCGTCATCTGCGGCAGCTTCTTTCCGAACAGTCCCGGTCTCCACTGCCACTGCCTCTGCCTCTGCCTCTGCCTGGAAATCGTCAGTGTCATCCACATCCAGGTGCTCGCCTTCAATGGTTCCGGCCGTCGCTGACGCCGAGTCATCTCCAAGGCTGGTGGCCGCGGAGGCGTAGGCAAAGCCGCGGAAAGCCAGTCCGGCCAGTGCAGCCCCCATCAGCGGCGCCACCCAGAAGAGCCACAGTCCTTCCACCGCCCACGAGGGGCTGAAGAAAGCCAGGGCAGTTGCGCGTGCCGGATTGAAGGGGAGGTTGCCCAAAACCTGGCCAAACTGCAGCAACACGGCGACGCAAAGGCCTACAGCAAAGGGAGCCACGGCAGGAAAGGCGCGGCGTCCGGCAGTCGCTCCAAGGAACACTGCAACCAGCAATGCGGAGCCAACAACTTCAACGATCAAGACCCCTGCCATCTGGGTCTGGGCTGCAGCATGCTCTCCATAACCGGCCGCCACAGAGCCAAAGGCCGCCCGCGCATCCGTCAGGACCGGAACTGTCAGAACCACAACGAAGGCGAGAGCTGCGCCGATGACGCTACCGATGATTTGGGCCGCAAGGTACGCCACGGCTGCCAGCGCACGGATACGGCCGGCAATCAGGTTGCCCAGAGTGATTATCGGGTTGAAGTGACCGCCGGAAACATGGCCGAAGGCCAGCATGGCCACTGTCACCGTCAGGCCGGTCGCAAGGGCGGCGGGTAGGGGCGCTGATGAAGGGTTCGAGAAGATCGACACACCCACGGCCACGAGGACAACAAACATCGAACCGACGGCTTCAGCTGACAGCCGCGCGAACAGCACCGGTTCGTGGTCGGTCGTGGCTTGCACAGGAGAGGTCATGTCGAATGATTCCTTACGATTGGTGGTGTTGGACCAGCTGACAGGCTTCGTTGCGCGCTGGGCGAGGGAAAGCCCTTGAGCATCCTGCCAGTTGAGTCTGAACAGTTGCTGAGTCCCTGCTGACTCCCGATCCGAGCTTAGCCGCCCAGGGCGATGGCCGCGATCGCGGTTCCGCCCAGCCCAATCACGGCAAGGGTGCTGACAAAGATGAGTCGTGCCGAAGCTGCTTCGTTTCCAGCATGAAGCTGCCGTGAGCGGACCCACACCACACAAGCCAGGACAATGGTGGCGGCAGCAGCCATGAGAGCGCAGATACCTTGGTAATCCAGCCCGGGAAGGCCCGGAATGAGACGGCCCGTCGAGGGCTCTGAGGTAAGCCAACTGCGCCAGATGAACAGATCCACCACCACAAGCGAAATGAGGGTGCGGCGCCAGGCCAGCGTGGTTCGTTCCGGCTGCAGACCGGGATCACGGAGGTCCATGCTCAACTCGCAAGCCTCGTCATCACGCAAACCGGGTCATCGCGCCACCAAAATCAGTACGGCGAAAGCGAATGCTGCCACTGCCACCACGATCGTCATGAGCAGCATGACCCAGGAGAACGGCAGGGCTTCATCGTTGCGCATGGCAGCTTCCATTTGCCCCCACCTGCGGTATGACAGTGCGGCCAGGCCGGCGCCGATGAGGGACAGAAGCACACAGAGGACGATCCTGACTGGCTGGGGGGCAATGTTCGGAGCCAGCTGATCAATGGCAATCGACCCAGCCAGCAATGCCAGCGAGGTACGGATCCAGGCAAGGAAGGTGCGTTCGTTCGCCAGGGAGAACCTGTAGTCAGGTGTCTTGCCTGTACGTCGCCAAGCCGGTTCACGCACGTCGTCTCTCCAAATTTTCCTAGTGCTGGGCAGCCTCCCAACCATATCAGCGGTGTTCCGCGGCACGGTAAGTTGATGGCATGAGTCTTGAAGCGTCCTCCCCCGCCGTCCCGTCGTTTGAATCCCGCGTCCACGGGACACTCCTGGGAGGGGCATTGGGTGATGCCCTTGGCTACGCAGTGGAGTTCGACCGCCTTGATGCCATTCGTGCCCGTTACGGTTCCGCCGGGCTCGCCTCCTTTGACCAGCTCGACGATGTCGGCCAGTTTTCGGACGACACGCAAATGACGCTGTACACAGTGGATGGCCTGGTGGACGCCCTCGAATGGGCCAATGATGGGGTGGCAGCAGATGAGATCGCCTGCCTTTGGCTGGCCTACCTTCGCTGGCTGGCAACCCAAGATGTTGCGGTTTCCCCTTCTGCCCCGGTTCCGCAACCGCGGTGGATAGACGGCCAGGAAGTACTCCGGCGTCGTCGGGCCCCGGGGAACACATGCCTCAGCGGATTGGCTTCAGGAGACATGGGCACTGTGGCCAGGCCAGTCAATCCAGATTCCAAGGGTTGCGGCACGGTCATGCGTTCAGCACCCTTTGGACTCGTGCCCCATATCTCGCGTGAAGCCGTGTACAAACTCAGTTCGGATGCCGCGTCCTTGACTCACGGACACCCGTCAGCGCGGCTGAGCGCTGCTGCCTTCAGCTTGATGATCCAGAATATTGTGGCCGGCAGTGACGTCCGCACCGCAGCTATTGATGCCCTGGATTACGTTAACGGCCTCCCGACCAAGGTTCCCGAATTAGGTGACCGTTTGGAAGCAGCGTTGAGGTTGTCGTCGGAGCCCGCTCCCCTCAGTCCTGAAACGCTGGTAACCGCACTGGGTGAGGGCTGGGTCGCTGAGGAAGCACTCGCCGTCGGGCTCTATGCCGTCCTGGCCACGCAATGCAGTGAGCCGACGGAACACTTCCGCAAAGCTATCGCGGTTGCCATCAACCACAGCGGCGACAGCGATTCCACCGGTTCCATCGCGGGAAACATCCTGGGCGCCTACTATGGCGAAACAGCACTTCCTGCCGAGTGGCTCGGGGCACTGGAAGGCACGGAGGTCATTCGTGGCATGGCGGACCGGTTGCTCGCTGTCACTACAGGGTGATCAGCTGCCCTCCGGACGCGCGTGTTAGTTTCCGCCCACCATTTGCAGGAATTCCCCTTCCGAGACAACCTCGATCTGCTGTCCTTTCGCATGGAGTTCCAAAACCCGCTTCGCCTTTCCTGTAAGCCGTCCAGCGCGCAGGTCTCCGGCCACGAACCCGTCGCCCACCACAAGGACGGTGGTGCGTGCGGTCACCCTGCTTTCTGGTCGTGCACCCATCTCTGCAGCACGGGACTTTGCCTCCGGACGCGTCATGATGAGATCGCCCGTGAAGACCACCGTCTGGCCGAACAGTGGGTGCCCCGGTTCGGCTGTGGGATTCGGCAACGGATTGGGCCCTTCCTCGGGCCACGCCGAGAATGGACGACCCGAACCGTTCAGGGCGCCTTCCAGGGTTTGCTCCGCAAGGCTTCCTGCCTTCTTACCTCTGGACCCCGCCCCTGCGAGAGCGGCAAGGGTGGGCTTGGAGAGGCCATTCATGGGATCGAAGGCAGGTTGCCTGGGCAAGGTGAGGCCCAGCGAAAGATAGAGTTCCGCGATGCTGTTGGCGTTGTTCCGACGGGCGATGTCCACCAGGATTCCTGCACAGGCGCGTGCGTCCTCGGCGGCATCGTGGTGGTTGACCAAGGGTACTCCCGCTTCCTCCGCTGCATACGGCAGGGAGTTGGACACCAATGAGTAGCAGCGGCGGGACAGCATCACCGTGCAAACGTACTCGTAGGCTGGGCCCGCAAGCCCGGAGACTTCCAAACCGGATCGGATAACGCCCAGATCAAAGGCTGCGTTGTGTGCTGCAAGTACGTCGTTGCCGATGAAGGCGCCAATTTCAGGGAAGAGGTCTCCGAATCTGGGACGGCCGGCAACGTCTTCGGCACGGATGCCGTGGATGCGGGTGTTGTGAAACTCGAAGTGGTCATGGTTCTCCGGCGGGCGCATGAGCCAGGAGGCTTCTTCCACCACCACACCGCCGCGGACTTTGCTGAGGCCGACCGAACACGGCGACCCCCTGAAGCCGTTGGCTGTTTCAAAGTCGATCGCCGTAAAGTCCAATGCCACTGGACAAGGTTACAGGCGGAAAGGGTGGGCTCTTGCCGATTTCCGCGGCGGGGCGGCGTTTCCGGGCAGCTTTGTGGCGAGGGTTACGTCACCGCCCGACGACGGCGGTCCAGTAGGCTTGATAGGTGATCTTTACTGCGATGAGCGACTTAGCCGTATCCACTTTCGGGGGCGCGGGACCGGTGCGTCCACCCATGGCCTCGTTCCTGCCGGACTGGCTGAACCCCCAGGTCTTCCTGGCTGATCCAGCCTTGGCGCCGTGGGTCGTGCTGCTGGTTTGCGGCATTGTCTTTGCCGAAACCGGCCTGCTGGTGGGCTTCTTCCTGCCCGGTGATTCCATGCTGTTCACCGCTGGCCTTCTTGTGGCCACAGACACCATCAAGTTCAATGTCTGGGGCTTGGCCGCCCTCATCATCGTTTCTGCGATCATTGGCAACCAGACCGGCTACCTCATTGGTTCAAAGGCCGGTCCCGCAATCTTCAACCGCCCCGACTCCAGGCTGTTCAAGAAAGAAAACGTCGAAAGCGCCCACGCTTTCTTTGAGAAGCATGGTGGCAAGGCCCTGATTTTGGCCCGGTTTGTCCCCATTATCCGTACGTTCGTTCCGGTGATCGTCGGCGTGGCGCAGATGGACAAACGCAAGTTCTTCCTCTTCAACGTCATCGGCGCCACACTCTGGGGCGGCGGCGTCACCTTGCTGGGATACCTCTTGGGTGACCGCATTCCGTGGGTCAGCAGCAACCTGGACATCATCTTCATCGTCATTGTCCTGATCTCGGTTATTCCCATCATCATCGAGGTAACCCGCGGCGTCGTGGCCAAGCGTAAGGCTGCCGCGGAAGGCAGCGATCCCGTGGAGGAATTCATCGAGGAGCACGAAAGCGGAAAGCACCGCGAGAAGTAGGCCTCACCGCACTCAAATGCCATACAGGAGAAGGCACCCCGCAAAGGCGGGGTGCCTTCTCCTGTATGTCTCAAGCCGGGCTTCCAAAAGCCGGTTTCCAGTGTTGGTTGGAATTGTTAGCTGGAATGAACACCCGAGAGTGCAGCAACGATCGCGGGGAGCAAAGCCCGGAACGCCTGGCCGCGATGGCTGATGGCGTTCTTTTCCTCGGATGTCAGCTCCGCGCAACTCCGGTCCATGCCCACGGGCTGGAGCACAGGGTCATACCCGAACCCACCCTCACCCCGCGGCTCGCGCAGCAGAGTACCTTCAAGCTGCCCGTACTCAACCGTTTCGTGCGTAATTCCATCTGCTCCGGGCACTGCCAAGGCGGCCGCGCAGACAAAAGCTGCCCCGCGGAAGGCGTCCGGCACATCGGAGAGTTGAGCGAGCAGCAACCGCAGGTTCGCTGCGTCGTCCCCGTGCTTTCCCGACCACCGGGCTGAGAAGATGCCCGGCGCACCGCCCAGGACATCAACGGAAAGTCCTGAGTCGTCGGCGATGGCCACCAAACCCGTTGCCTCAGCCACGGCACGCGCTTTCAGGAGTGAGTTCTCAGCAAAAGTGACCCCGGTTTCCGCAACGTCCGGTGCACCAACGGCAGCTGCATCCACCACTTGGGTATCGACGTCGAGCCCTGGAACCTGCCCACGAAGCAGCTCACGGAGTTCCTTCAACTTTCCCTGGTTGTGCGTTGCCAGAACGAGCCGCGGAGCACCGGAGGAACCGTCGCCGCTCACGGAGCTTCCGCCAGCGTCTCGCGCTGGATGGCCGCAAGCTGGCCGGTGCCGATCAGGGCGAGGTCCAACAGGGCGTTGAGTTCATCGCGGTCGAACGGAGCGCCCTCAGCGGTGCCCTGGACCTCTACGAACTTGCCGGATCCAGTGACCACCACGTTCATGTCTGTTTCGGCCCGGACATCTTCGACGTACGGCAGGTCCAGCATCGGCACGCCATCGATGATGCCCACCGAAACGGCAGCAATCGTGTCCACCAGCGGCTCAGCATTACGGGCGATGAGCTTGTTTTCACGGGCAAACCGAATCGCTTCGGCAAGCGCCACATAGGCGCCGGTGATGGCCGCGGTGCGGGTACCGCCGTCGGCCTGCAGGACATCGCAGTCAAGGACGATCGTGTTCTCGCCCAGCGCTTTGGTATCGATGATGGAGCGCAGCGAACGGCCAATGAGTCGGGAGATCTCGTGCGTGCGTCCGCCGATCTTGCCCTTCACTGACTCACGATCGGATCGGGTGTTCGTTGCCCGGGGCAGCATGGCGTATTCGGCGGTAACCCAGCCACGGCCCTCGCCCTTGAGCCAGCGTGGAACGCCTTCGGTCAGGGAAGCCGTGCACAGTACCCGGGTGTTTCCGAACTCGATGAGCGCCGAGCCCTCGGCCTGCTTGGACCAGCCGCGGGTAATGCTGATGGGACGCAGTTGATCGGGGGTCCGGCCGTCGGCGCGGATAACGGGTGTGGCTGTAGCTTCAGAAGTCATGGTTCAAGCTTAGCGACGATGGGACAACGCCCGATGCCGTCCATTGGGTGAGGCGTACATGCCACCTCTGGAGGGGGCTAGATCGTGTAATGGACCCCGGCGACGGCAACAGCGACGTCCCCGGGAAACACCGGCTTGGCCTCGGACATGACCTTGGTCTGCGAAGTCCACACCGGAATGTGGGTCAGAAGCAGGCGCTTGGCTCCGGCGTTCATGGCGGCTTCCCCAGCGCGCTTACCGGTCAGGTGCACGTCCTTGATGCCGTCATCGCGGCCTTCCTCGAATGCGGCCTCGCAAAGGAACAAGTCAGCGCCACTGGCTGCATCCTCCAGCCCCTGGCACGAATCAGTGTCCCCCGAATACGTCAGTACCCGGGTTACGGGCGTTCCGTCTTTGCCTGGTTCCGTTGCGGTCACACGCAATGCATATGCCTCTTCCACGGGATGGTTGACGCCGTAGGGCGTCACCGTGAAGGGGCCGACTGTAACGGGCTTCTGTTCGGCCCAATGAGTGAAGTCGAACTCCTCGTGCATGCCTGGATCCAGATCCAGCCCGTAGGCTGTTGCCATCCTGTCCGCAGTTGCTGCCGGCCCCCACACGGGAATCCGGTCCCGCCCCCAACCGCCGGGCTTCCAGCGGACCGCTACGTGGAGGCCACACAAGTCCATGCAATGGTCCGGGTGCAGGTGCGTGAGAAATATGGCGTCGATGTCCTCAAGATCCGTGTAACGCTGGATGGCACCCAACGCTCCGCTCCCAAGGTCCATCACGATCTTCCATTCCCGCTCACCGTCATGCGCAGTCACCAGATAGCACGACGCCGGCGAGCCGGGACCCGGAAACGAACCAGTACAGCCCACGATGGTCAGTTTCACAGGCCACGTCCTGGGATCGCACTGGAATCAGGGGTGACTCCGTTGTCCGGCTGCACGAAGTAGGAGCGGCGCGACAGTCCGCCGCCGCTCCTGGCTGCTTCCAGCATTTCCGGGGTGATGCGCGCCAGGCTTCCGGTGGGGTATTGCGCAGCCACGTGATCAACGTGTTTGACGGACAAGACCTCGGGGCCCAGGAAACGGCGGGCCAACGCTTCAAACTGGACGGCATCGCCCGTCGCGATGAACTCATGGTTGGGGGCACTTGAATCGGTTCGCTGGATACCGTGTGTGGCCAAGGCACGGTAGACGTCCTTTGCAGTTTCCTCCGCACTGGACACCAGGGTCACGTCCTCGCCCATGACAAAAGAGATCACCCCCGTCAAGAGCGGGTAGTGGGTGCATCCGAGCACCACGGTGTCCACACCAGCGTGTCTCAGCGGTTCCAGATACTCATTCGCCGCTGCCAGGAGGTCCGGTCCCGTCGTGATGCCCGCTTCGACGAAGCTCACGAAGGCCGGGCAAGCCACAGAGGTAATGGCAAGATCAGGGGCTGCCGCGAACGTGTCCTCATAGGCGCGCGAGCCAACCGTGGCGGAGGTCCCTATAACGCCGATCCTGCCGGAACGGGTGGCCGCCACCGCTCTACGCACAGCGGGTTGGATGACCTCAATAACGGGGATCCCATACCGCGCTGTATAGCGTTCACGCGCATCCCGGAGAACTGCAGCCGAAGCAGAGTTGCAGGCAATGGTCAGCAGTTTCACACCCGAATCCACGAGCTCGTCCATCACACCCAGGGCGTTGGCCCGGACTTCGGCGATGGGCAGCGGCCCATAGGGCCCATTGGCGGTATCCCCCACGTACAGGATGGATTCGTTGGGGAGCTGATCGATGATGGAGCGGGCTACCGTCAATCCACCCACGCCGGAATCAAAGACACCAATCGGGCGGGATCCCATGAGCTCATTGGGGACCCCCAGGTCACCGGGCGAGGCAACAACCGGGACCCCTGCGGCGCTTGGTGATCCGGCGCCTGTTGAACTGTCGCCCCTTGAACTGCCGCCCGTTGAACTGCCAGATGCTGAAGTCATGATTATTCGAGAATAAGGCTTCCCCTGTGTTGCGGCCATTACCTGTGGCCTCCGCCTCGTGTCTGATGTGTCACATAGGCGTGCCCGGCGGTGGCCCTCCTGATCAGGATTTTGCCTGCCTGGCCGCCATCATCGATTGCACCAGCGACTCCTGGAGCCAGGTGGTGAAGTTGTAGACCAATGCCAGGTAACTCTCCACGTCCTCCGCCTGGCTCCAGTCCTGCATGCTGTGGATATGCTCGGCGTCCGCCTCGTCACGGATGTCCAGGCGTTCCGCCAAAACCAGGCGAACATCGTTCAAGGCCATGGACCAGTGGATTGCGTCCTCCGGGGTCAGTACAAGATCGTCCTTGTCCAGGCCCATCGCTGTGGCCTTCAACGCGCCAATCTTGTTTTCCCGCACCGAGCGTTCGGTCAATTGCCGGAACTCAAGCGAGCCGCCGTCGTCGTCCTTCATGACGTTGGGCAAAAGCCGCAGCAAGGCGCGATCGCTCGGTTGCTTCACGTCCATGTCCAAGCCGATCAAGGCGGCCAGCGGGTCCTCGTTCTCCCTGGCATCGGACTCCAACATCGAGATGACGTCGTCCAGCAGCCCCCGTAAAAGATCCCGTTCGGCAGGCTCGAGGTAGCCGGTGATTCCCTTGAGTCCGTACTTGAATGCCTTAGCCACGCTGGCGGCCGCCCTTCCCGGGTGCTTCGTTTCCGCTTGCAGCTTTTTCGACGGTGGCCCATAGACCGAAGCCGTGCATGGCTACCGCGTGCTGCTCAACCTGCTCCTTGCTGCCGTGCGCAACGATGGAGCGGCCCTTCCTGTGGACCTCCATCATCAGCTTGTGCGCTTTGGACTCGGAGTAGCCGAAGTAACTCTGGAACACATAGCTGACGTAACTCATGAGGTTGACGGGATCATTCCAGATCACCAGGTTCCAGGGGATGTCCGGGGCTGTCAGGACATCGGTGGACGTCTGCTCTACAGCTTCCGTCCGCTCATCAATGTCCGTGCCAAATGCAACGCTAGGGGTCATCTGTCCATTCTATGGCGGCTCGCACTAGAGTGAATTCGTGAGTAGAGCCACGTCTTGGGACCATCCCGCCACTTCCTTGTACACCGACCACTACGAGTTGACGATGCTTCAGGCCGCCCTGCACTCCGGGGCTGCCCATCGCCGTTCAGTGTTTGAAGCGTTCGCCCGGCGCCTGCCTGATGGCCGCCGTTACGGCGTGGTAGGCGGAACCGGACGCCTCCTGGAAGGGATCGCAGACTTCAGCTTCGGCGAAGCCGAACTCGCATTCCTTGAGCAGAACAAGGTGGTCAACCAGGAGACCCTGGACTACCTCGCGAACTACAAATTCAACGGAGACATCTGGGGCTACGCGGAAGGCGATGCGTACTTCCCCAACTCCCCCATCCTCATCGTTGAATCCACTTTTGCCGAAGCCTGCATCCTGGAGACCTACATCCTCTCCGTCCTGAACCACGACAGCGCTATCGCCTCCGCTGCATCAAGGATGACGTCGGCGGCCGGTAGCCGGCCATGCATCGAAATGGGTTCCCGGCGCACCCAGGAAGAATCCGCGACGGCGGCTGCCCGCGCCGCAGTGATCGCCGGCTTCGCCAGCACCTCCAACCTTGAGGCCGGACGACGCTACGGCATCAAAACCGTTGGCACTGCGGCCCACTCCTTCACGCTCCTCCACGACACCGAACGCGAGGCCTTCGAAGCGCAAATCGCCGCATTCGGCCCGGGAACCTCCCTGCTCGTGGACACGTACGACGTCGAGACGGCCGTGCGCACCGCCGTCGAACTCGCAGGGGACAAACTGGGCGCCGTCCGCTTGGACTCGGGCGACCTCATTGCCCAGGCGCAGTGGGTCCGGCAACTCTTGGATGACCTTGGAAACGTGAACACCCGGATAGTAGTTACCTCGGACCTCGACGAATACGCCATAGCCGCCCTCCAGTCCGCCCCGGTGGACTCCTACGGGGTTGGTACGTCCTTGGTGACGGGCTCCGGCGCTCCCACCGCCAGCATGGTGTACAAGCTGGTGAGCAGGACAAACGACGCCGGCGAGTTCATCTCCGTTGCGAAAGCGGCAAAGAACAAGGCCAGCGTGGGTGGACGCAAGTACGCCCTGCGCAAGCTCAACGAACACGGAAGGGCCACGCAGGAGATCGTTGGAATAGGCCGCCGGCCGGAGGACGACGGAAACGACCGTTCGTTGTTGCACCAGTTCATCAAGAATGGTGAACTCCTGCCCGGCTGGACGGGCCCCGAAGGCGTGATCCGCGCCAAAGAACGGCACGCCGCCAGCATGGCCGAATTGCCTGCCGTAGTGAACCGCCTGCAGCGCGGCGAGGCCGCCATCCCCACCATCTACGAGGAGAACTGATGTCCAGGGCCCTGATCATCGTCGATGTCCAGAATGACTTCTGCGAAGGCGGTAGCCTCGCCGTCGAAGGAGGCGCTGCAGTTGCCGGCGCCATCACCGAGTACGTGGATGCAAACCAACAGCATTTCGACCACATCGTGGCCACCCAGGATTGGCACATCGAACCGGGAAGCCATTTCTCCGATGATCCGGACATGGTGGATTCCTGGCCGCCGCACTGCCGGGCCCGGACCAAAGGAGCTGAACTCCACGAAGACCTGGACCCGGAATACATCCAGGCCTACTTCCGTAAAGGACAGTACACGGCGGCCTACTCCGGCTTTGAGGGCGTCCTTGCCCCGGAAGACGACGTCCCTTCCGGGGATCTCAAGGCCGGTGCGGCCGTGTCCGAGGCCGTGGAAGAAGATGCCATCGGGCTCGATGACTGGCTGCAAAGCCACGACGTCGAAGAGGTTGTGGTCGTAGGCATCGCCACGGACTTCTGCGTCAAGGCAACGGCCCTTGACGCAGTGCAGGCCGGATACGCCACTACGGTCATCGCGGAACTCACGGCGGGAATCGCCGAGGACCTCACCGAAACCTTCGCCGAAATGGAAGACGCCGGCGTCGAGGTGGAACGCGCCTGACGCTGGCTACTTTCGGCCGATGAACCAATCCTGCAACTTACGCAACCGCGCCTGAAGTTGTTCCTCGTTCGCCTGGGCTACGGCAGGTCCACCGCATAGTTCACGCAGTTTGGTGTGGATCACTCCGTGCGGTGTACCTGTCCGGGCGGACCAGGCGGCTACGTTCTTGGCCAGTTCGTTGCGCAAGTCCATGAGCATGCGGTGATCGGGTACAGCCGGAGAAGCTGCGGCAGCCAAAGGCGACTGGCGCTTTTTGCGGGATTGCTGTTCGTGCTGCCGCTGACGCAGCAACGTCCCTACCTGCTCGGCGTCGAGAAGCCCGGGAATGCCGAGGAAGTCCAACTCCTCATCAGAGCCGATGTCCGCCCCTGTACCGAATTCACCGCCGTCGAAAAGGACGCGGTCAAAAGAAGCCTGCGAATCGAGAGCTTCGAACTTGCCCTTGGTGAGCTCGTCCGAAGCCTTGTCCTCGCGGTTGGCCTCGGCCATGAGGTTCTCTTCAGGGCTGAAAAGTCCGTCCTCATCCTTTTCCGGGCGGTCAAGGGCGTGGTCGCGTTCGGCTTCCATGGTGTTGGCCAGAACCATCAGGGGTGGCACTGACGGCAGGAAGACCGACGCCGTCTCGCCCCTTTTGCGGGCACGCACAAAACGTCCAACGGCCTGGGCAAAGAACAGCGGCGTAGAGGTGGACGTAGCGTAGACGCCCACCGAGAGGCGAGGAACGTCCACGCCTTCGGACACCATTCGGACGGCGACCATCCACCGCTTATCTCCCGCGGAGAATTCCTCGATCTTGCTGGAAGCCTTCGAGTCGTCAGAAAGAATTACCGTGGGCGATTGCCCGGTGATCTTCTTAAGCTGCCCTGCGTAGGCGCGGGCGTCGTCGTGGTCCGTGGCGATAACCAGTCCACCGGCGTCCGGGACCGTCCGGCGAACTTCGCTAAGGCGTTTATCCGCGGCGGCAAGGACAGCCGGGATCCATTCGCCGGTCGGGTTCAACGCCGTACGCCACGCCTGTGACGTGATGTCCTTGGTGACAGCCGCTTCCCCGAGGGAGGCCGCCATTTCGTCACCTGCACTGGTCCTCCAGCGCATCTGGCCTGAGTAGGCCATGAAAAGCACGGGACGAACCACGTGGTCCCGGAGGGCATTGCCGTAGCCATACGTGTAATCGGCTTTGGAGCGTCGAATGCCGTCGCGGTCCTCGGCGTACTCCACGAACGGGATAGGGGAAGTATCGGAACGGAACGGCGTACCGGTGAGGGAAAGGCGCCTTGCCGCTGGATCAAAGGCCTCGCGCAAGCCATCTCCCCAAGAAAGGGCCTCTCCACCGTGGTGGATTTCGTCCAGGATGACCAGCGTCCGGGCGGCTTCTGTTTTTGCGCGGTGCAGCATTGGCTTGCTCGCCACCTGTGCATATGTCACGGCGACACCAACGAATCCACGGCCATGCTGGCCATCGGAATTCTTGAAGTTGGGATCAATGGCAACGCCCACCCGGGCAGCGGCGTCGGCCCACTGCCGCTTCAGGTGATCCGTGGGCGCCACGATAGTGATCCTGTTAACAACGCCGCTGTCCAGCAGCGTGGTGGCGATCCGCAAGGCAAAGGTAGTCTTACCGGCTCCAGGCGTAGCCACGGCCAGGAAATCCTTTGGATGCCTGGCCATGTAGAGGTCCAGGGCTTCCTGCTGCCAGGCACGCAGCTTGGGGGCTGTGCCCCATGCGGCGCGTTCAGGGTACGCGGGAGGCAGGGATGGACCACCAAATAATGTCTCTGTCATGCGGACTCCCCCGGCCTGATGGCAGCGAAAATTAGCCCCGGTTCTCCGGGCACGCGGCAACGGACCGCATTGCGGTCACTACGGGAAGGGGCCTGTGTTCTTTCCCTACCCACTACTTGGAGTTGCCCGGGCCGCTGTCTCCACCGTCATTGCCGGGACGGAGGCCCTCATAGATCTCCTTGCACTCCGGGCAGACCGGGAACTTCTGGGGATCGCGCCCCGGCGTCCAGACTTTGCCGCAGAGGGCAATGACGGGCTCGCCGGTCATGGCCGACTCCATGATCTTTTCCTTGCGGACATAGTGGGCGAACCGCTCGCGGTCGCCGGGCTCCACTTCCTGGCGCGTTTCCTCGCGCTCAATGGTGGATGTGGACGTTCCGGCTCCGGAAAGCTCGCGCATGGGGTCGTTTTCGAATGGATCCGGAGGAAGCGTAGTCATGGCATCCATCCTACCGTCTACAGACCCTGCCACTCCGGCTTGTTGTCATAGGTGTGGCGATAGTAATCGGCCAATTTCAGCGACGACGCTGCGGCTTCGTCCACCAATATTGTGGCGTGAGGATGCATCTGGAGGACGGATGCAGCGCAAATCGCGGCTACCGGGCCCTCGACGAAATCACGCACTGCCTGGGCTTTTTGTGCACCTGTAGCCACCAGGATGACGTGGCGGGCATCCATGATGGTGCCCAACCCCTGGGTGACTACATGGTGCGGGACGTCGTCGATGCTGTTGAAAAAGCGGGCGTTGTCCTTGCGTGTCTGCTCGATCAGGGTTTTGATCCGGGTGCGGGACGCCAGCGATGAGCCGGGTTCATTGAATCCAATGTGGCCGTCCGTGCCCACGCCCAGAATCTGGAGGTCCACGCCGCCGGCATCCTTAATTGCATCCTCGTAGGCCTGGCAGGCTGCTTCCAGATCCTCGGCGGCACCGTCCGGGCCGTGCACGTTCTCAGGCTTGATATTCACCCGGTTGGTAAACTCGCGCCGGATCACCTCGCGGTAGGACTCCGGATGACCGGCCTCAAGACCGACATATTCATCCAAGGCAAATCCATGTGCCTCGCTGAAGTCCACGCTCCCGGCTTCGTAGCGCCGGGCCAATTCGTCGTAGATCGGCAGCGGAGACGAGCCCGTGGCCAAGCCCAGGACCGCGTTCGGCTTGCGGCGCACAAGGGCTTCGATGGCATCTGCCGCCAGTGCGCCAATCTGTTTGGTGCCAGGGAGAATGACAACTTCCATCGTCACTGCCTTTCTTGTGTAAAAACGCGCGGTATTGAGACGAGGTTATCCCATGTCCCATGAGCTTGCCATGGTTGTTACGGGGTTAGCGGTTCACACTGAGCTGGGCGAACATCTCCGGGCCCCGTGCATCCAGCCACTTACCGCCCAGGCGCACTCCGCCAATGAACAGAGCCAGGCCCACAAGTGGGCCCACCCCAAGGTTAATCCAGCCGGGCACGATGCTGCCGGTAAACAGCTGGGCTCCCATCAACGCAAGCTGCGGGAGGAGCAAAAGAACCAGGGCCCCCATGCCTATCATCTGCACGGCCAGTGTCTGGGCAACATTCCCCGGCGGTTTCTTGAACGGGCTGTCACCGGGCAAAGGCACGGCAATGTTGTACCGTGCGGAGATCACCGAGGACAACCCCAAGCCAGTGAACAACGTACCCAGCGACAGGCCGATCAGGTTCGGAGCCCACACCCAGGAACCAGTAAAGAAGAACGGACCTATGGAAAAGAGAAGCACAAGAGGCAGGGAAATGGTCAGGCAGGCGATGGCACGCCCCAGGCGGTCATCCACGCCCCTGACACCAGATGCCAGGTGGAGGGCAAAAGCAGTGTTGTCATAGGAAACATCAGCGCAGATGGACCACGCCATGACAAACGCCGTCAGCGGTCCAAGAAGCATAAGCATGCCGTAATCGCCGCTTTGGCTCCCGCTGAAGAAGAAGATCACAGGGAACAGTGGAACCACCACTAACGAGCCCGCGTAACGAGGATCTTTCATCCAATAGATCAAGGCGCGCGCAGCAACCGCGCCAGCCGGGGTTCCGGGCAAGACATCGAACAGACCACGCTTACCGCCCTTCTTGGCCGAACCTCCGGCGTACGGCGGCGTCACCAAAGCATGTTGCAGCAATACGTGCCAGCAAAGCAGCAATCCGGAAACAGTTGCCACAGCAATGAGGAGTTTCAATCCGGCAGAAACAACGTCTCCAGCCTCAAGGTCACCACCCAGGGACCAGGCCGCGCCAAGAGGGGTCCAAGAGACTGTACGCGCAAGCGCAGGGAGATAATCCGCCGTGCCTCGAACGCCGTCGACGATACCCACGACGATGGGACCCATCAGCATGAGCGGGATGAAAAAGACGAGACTGCTGACGTCCTTGAAACGGCGGGACGACGCCAGGCCGGCAGTCGCCGTCGTCACTACTTTGGACAACACGATGCAGGTCAGGGCCCCCAAAATCGCGCCCAGCAACGCACCCGCCACCGCTGGAAAACTGCGCCACCAGGTGCCCACTGTGGCAAGCGCGGTAAGTCCTGTGGCGAGGCCCGGGATCCCGATGAAACCCGCCAAGGCAAGGCCGGTGAGAAGCTGGCCGGGTGGGATCGCAGACGTGGTGAACCGGGAGGGATCCAGCGTCATGTCTGCTGCGGATGCAAGAAGGGGAACCACTGCCCAGCCAAGCAGGGCCGCGGCACCACCCAACACCACCACGGTATGGGCGATTTCAGCGTCCGCCCAACGCAGGGCAATCAAGGCTCCAATCAACAGGACCAGGATTCCCAGCGCGTACAACAACCCGATGCCCATGCCAATGAGCTGCGCAGGGCTGCGCTTGAAGCCATTGAGGAGCAACCGCCATTTAAGGCTCAGAAGGTGCGCAACCACTCCAGCCCCTCCGTCCGGTGCCCGCCGCCTACCAATTGCACAAAACGTTCCTCCAGCGTGGAACCGTTCCGGACTTCATCCACGGACCCCGCTGCGAGGACGCGTCCTGCTGCCACAACTGCCACATGGCTGCACATGCGCTGCACGAGGTCCATGACGTGGCTGGAGACGATGACCGTACCTCCGGAAGATACATAGCTCTCAAGGATGCCCCTGATATTGGCCGCCGATACAGGGTCCACCGATTCAAAGGGCTCATCCAATACCAGGAGCCGGGGAGCATGGATCAACGCCGAAGCCAGCGCAATCTTCTTGGTCATACCTGCCGAATAGTCAACCACCAAGGATCCGGCATCGGCTTCAAGGTCCAAGGCGGCCAATAGTTCGGTTACCCGGGGGCGGACCACGTCCCGGTCCATGCCACGGAGCAGGCCCGCGTAAGTGACCAGCTGTTCCCCTGTCAGCCGGTCAAACAACCGGACACCATCCGGCAAGACGCCCATAAGCTTCTTGGCTTCCAGCGGCCGGGCCCAAACATCCACCCCGTGGACCAACGCCGTGCCAAAGTCCGGCCGCAGCAGCCCAGTGGCCATCGACAACGTGGTGGTCTTGCCCGCACCGTTCGGGCCCACCATTCCATAGAAAGAACCCACCGGAACCTCCAGGCTCACGCCATCGACGGCGATCTTTCCACCGAACCTCTTGGCCAGGCCGCGGATGGAGAGAGCCGATACCGGCAGGTCCGTGTGCGGCTCTGCCGACAGCCCGGGTTCAACCGCAGATTCTAGCGGTGCCGACTGGCCTATGTGGGATGGCTGGGAGAATGGTTCATGGCGCGGTTCCGTCATGGCTCCAGCCTAGCCCCGGCTTCCAGTGGTGCAGGGACGTGCTAGAAGCCGTGGCGGGGTATGGCTCTCTGGTACTGCGGAACCCAGGAAATTTCGTGGCCGAGCTCATAAGCAGCCCTGAGCCACCAGTGCGGATCGCGTAGCGCTGCCCGGGCCATGAAGACCGCATCCGCACGTCCATTCGCCACGATATCTTCGGCCTGGGTGGCACTTGTGAGCAGGCCCACCGCACCGGTGAGTACACCGGCGTCGCGTTTTACCTGCTCGGCGAACCCTGCTTGGTAACCGGGAGCCGGCTTGATTTGTTGATGGGCGACCGCCCCGCCGCTGGAGACGTCCACGAGGTCGACACCGCGTTCGGACGCGGCCTTGGCCAGGCGGACAGAGGCATCAACATCCACTCCCCCTTCAGCCCAATCAGTTGCGGAAATCCGCAACAACAGTGGCATGGAATCCGGAATGACCCCCCTCACGGCGTCCACGACCGCGAGCATCAACCGGTTCCGCCCATTCTCCGTGCCACCCCACTTGTCTGTACGCGTGTTGATAAGGGGGCTTTGGAACTGGTGAAGCAGATACCCATGTGCGCCGTGGATTTCCACAGTGTCAAAACCTACGGCCACAGCCCGGGCGGCCGCAGCCGCAAAGTCGGCAATGACTCCATGGATGTCTTCTTCGCTCATGGCTTCCGGCGCTGCATAACCGTCGTAGGGCTGTTGGGCAGGACCAAAGGTGACCCAGCCGCCGTCGGATGCTGGAACGGAACCGGTCCGGTCCGAAAACGGCCAGTAAGTCGACGCCTTTCGCCCGGCGTGTGCGAGCTGGGCACCGATTTTGCAGTCGACGGCGCCGTGCTGGTGAACGAAGTGGACAATCCGCTCCCAGCCAGCTGCCTGCTCATCGGAGTACAGTCCAGCGTCCCTGGGGCTGATCCGCCCGGAGGCATTCACGGCAGCAGCTTCACTCAGGATCAATGCAGCACCACCGGCGGCAAAGGATCCGAGGTGCATCAAGTGCCAGTCGTTGGGTACGCCTTCACCCGTTTCCGGGGTGCAACTGTACTGGCACATGGGTGAAACCCACCCACGATGCGCAATGCGGAGCGAACGGAGCTGCAGGGGCGTAAACAGTGCCGAGGGCACTAGAACAGAACCCTCGCAAGTCCTTGACGGGCTTTGGCCACCCGCTCATCCGATGTGCCCACTACCTCGAAAAGTTCAAGCAGGCGTAGACGTGCGGTCTCGCGCTCCGGACCGAAGTTCCGACCGATGAATGCAATGATGCGGTTGAATCCATCCTCGATGTGCCCACCGGAGATGTCGAGGTCGGCTACGCCCAACTGGGCCTGCACATTATCGGGCTCCTGTGCGGCCAATTGGCGGAGGTTTTCAGCTTCGGCAGCTGAGATCGTCTCAAGCCGGGCCATCAGCTCCACCTGCGCCAAGCCTGCCTTGGCGTCGGCGTCGGCGGGCATTTCCAACAGTGCTTGCTTATAGGCTGCCGCCGCTCCGGCGTAGTCTCCAGCCTCGATGGCATCAATCGCGGCCTGGTGGAGCGGAGGCAGCGGTGCTGGTTCGGCCTCGCCCTCCTGCGCAGCGTCACCGATGCTGCCCGTAACGCCATTGGCAGCCGCTACCTTGAGCAGTTCATCAACAAGGCTGCGGATCTGCTCGTCATCGGCAGGACCCTGGAAAAGCGGAACCGGCTGGCCTTTGACGACGGCAACAGCCGTGGGTACTGCCTGGACCTGGAAAGCCTGTGCGAGTTGAGGGAACGCATCAACGTCAGCAGCAGCAAGGACCAAGCGTCCGCCGTAGCTTTCAACGACGCGCTGCACGGCGTCCAGAACAGCGGGAGATTCGGCCGCGTAGCGTGACCAGAGAAGGAAGAGGACAGGAATCTGGGCGGATAGCTGTACCAGATCCTGGAAATTGGTTTCGGTTGCGTCTACGCGAAGGGACGCACGTCCCGATTCAGCTCCGCCTGGTCCACCGGAGTCCGGCGTACCGGAATCGGCAGCTCCGCTTGCGGGCGGTGCCTGGGGTGGGGCGGGCGGCCGGCGCAACGACGAGAGGTCGACGGCGCCGCGCAGGTTGAGCTGGCTGGCAGCGGCTGGAGTGGGTCGGTATCCGGGCGAACTCATACCGTCCACTCTAGCCGCTGCCAAGGCATGCCCTACTTGAAGCTGGCGCCCACGAGTCCGCGGGTAGCAGCTACGAGCTTCATGGGATCGGCAGAACCCGCCGGCGGAATGTACACCGCCACCGATTCGGCGAAGTTCAGGACCATACCGGTGGTTGTCTCCTTGCCGCCGGCGAAAACAGCGGAGTCGTCCTCAAGAATGAGTTTGTCCCCTGCCGCTTTCGGCGTTCCTTCAAAAGCGAAGTCCAAGCGACCCACTACAAGGGCGCCTCCATCTGCCGTGCGCAGAACAACAGTCTGGTTGTTCACCGGTGTATGGGAGAACTTGAAGTTGGCACTGGTTCCGTTCTTCACGGTGTCCGCCTGGTAAGCAAGGGCGCCGGCGATGTAGGGCGAGGACTGACCGTCAGCCAACTTGCTCCTGTTGGGCGAATCGGGGGTAGTCAGCATCTCCCCGAGGATTCCGAGGGCTTCGTTACCGCTGTATGCCAGGCCGGTCTTGTCATCGGCGGCGGCGGGGGCGGTTCCATCGCGGGGAACGGGGAACGACGGGAAGTTGGTGCCCGGTTGCAGCGGAGCGCTGCCCCAGAGCTTGTAGTTTTCCCGCGGTGAGAGCTGCACCAGTGTCAGGACCTGGGGCACGACGTTGCCATCGCCCTGGGTCAGGGCAAAGACCGTACGCGGCCAGTCGCGCTTGGTACTGATCACGCTGCTCTGGAGCTTGGTGGCACGAACCGGCATGCGGGGCTCGTAGGCGGAAACCGTCGAACGGATCTTGTAGTTCTGGGTGCGGACCTGAAGTTCCATTTTGTCCACGCGCGGCGCAAGCTTGGCAGCGTCCTTGGCGGCGTCGGCTGCGTCAACAGTGCTGGCAACCTGCTCAAGGATTCGCTGCAGCTGCGATTCGAGCATCACAGGTGCTGCCTTGCCTTCCGCGGAGGCGGAAGAAGAAGAGCTGGAAGTGTCCGTCGCTCCGGGTGTGGACGTGGCCTGGGCTGCTACCGCCGTACCACCCACGAGGGCGGCAGCGAGCGCTGCAGCCACAGCACTAATGCGCAGGCTCGGACCTTCTGCACCGGCACCCCGGCGGCCCTCGGTCTTACCTGGCGGCGTCTGGACCGGAAGCGTGGTGGTTTCCCCACCACCATGCGGTCCGCCGAAGCCGTCTCCGTTGCGGTGCCCGTCGCCCTTGCGGCGGTTGTTGATGGCCTTGGTTATGAACGGCAAGGCCGCTCCGGCAAGAATGATGATGATGCCGAGCACGATGAGCGGAACGGCCCACGGCGTGGTTGCGTTGTTCGGGAAGGTCATGGAGATCGACGACGGCGCAGGCTTGGTTCCGTCGCTGGCGACCAGGAGTGACCACTCGCCTCCTGCAGGCGGGTTCCAGGTGTAGTCCAGGTCTCCGCTGGCGTCTTCCGTGTTAACCCAGAGGTCCGAGCCAACGGGAGAAGGGGCTGTTGCCTCGCCATCCGTGGAGGCTACTTCCAAGGACTTCTGGTCCTGGGAGACACCAGTCAGGGTGTTGTGGGCCGTTTTGCCCACCCAGGCGTCGACGTCGTCCGGGCGGCCCGTAGCGACGATGAAGTTGCCTTCACCCTGGATCTTGATCTTCACCGGCCCGTCATGGAGGGCGATCAACTTTTGGTCGATCACGGTCAGCGGGGCAGCTTTTGTGTCACTGGGAACCGAGGCCGTCACGGTCTCGGCGGGGGCCCAGAAGGTTAGCTGGCCAATGCCGGCCAGCATCGTCAGCAGGCCCAGCAGCACCAGCAAGGCTGCAGTCTTCAAACGCACAGGATCACCTATCATCAGCGGTCGTTGAACTTCAAGGGTAACCGTTTTGTTATCAAAGAGTCAGATCGGCCCATCCCGCCGAGGACGCCTGGTTCCCTGCAATGGCGCCGCTAAGGCCGGATTCCGGGCTCCTGATAGTGTGGCGATGATCATGATATCCGGGCGACCAACGCCTGTAATCGCAGCGTCACCACCGCATTTAGCTAATAACGTAGACAATAAGTACAAACAACGTAGAAAAGGCAGCAGAACCGCGTGAAAGACCACTTGGAGCCCCGTCCCATCGATGAGTCAGGGTCAACTGTGGTGGACGCCCCTGCGGATGGGACCTCCGCTACTGTTCCGGTCCGCACCGGACGCCTGGCCGCAATAGCCCGCAAGCTGAGGCAACCCATCCCGGGTGCCCGCACCCGGGTCCGGTTCGAGATGCCTCCCGAAGACGAGGCCGTTGCCGTTGCGGAAGGCATCAAGGCCGACGAGGACAACGATTTCGGTGCCCCTGGTCCCCGCATGTCATCCCAGCACCCGTTGTATGTGGGCTTCATGGGCACTGCCGGGGTCGGCGTGGCCCTGCTGGTCTTTTATATCGCAAGCAATACCACCCAGCTGATCCTTTGGATCGTTGCCGCGCTCTTCATCGCCCTCGGGCTGGATCCGGTAGTCCGATGGCTTGAGACCCGAAAGGTCCCGCGCCCTGGCGGCATCCTGATATCTGTCTCTGTCCTGGTCCTTGCGGTTGCCGGGTTCTTTGCAACGTTGATTCCCACCATCGTGGAACAGGTTTCCGAGATCGTCCGGCAGGCGCCGGATTGGATACGGGGCTTCCTCGACTCGGATTTCTTCCGCACCGTGGACAGCCAGTTCGGCATTCGCGACCGCATTACTACCGAACTGGATAAGTTCGTCAAGGATCCCGAAGCCATGGGTGGCATCTTCGGCGGCGTGGTGGGCTTCGGTTCCACTGTGGCCAACGGATTGTTCGGCACGCTGATTGTCCTGGTGCTTAGCCTGTACTTCCTGGCCGCCCTGCCGTCCATGAAGAAATGGGCCTACCGCCTGGCGCCGAGGTCGCGCCGCCCCCGCGTCGAGGCACTTTCGGAAGCGATTACCGACTCAGTAGGCAACTACGTGATCGGCCAGGCCTGTGTCGCCCTGTTGAACGCATTCTTTGCCTTCATCGTCATGAGCATCCTGGGCATTCCCTTCAGCGTCCTGCTTGCCTTCGTCGTGGCGCTCTTGGCCTTCATCCCGCTGGTGGGCGGCCTGATCGCCGCAGTCGTCGTTATCCTCGTGGCCCTCACAGCCGGCTGGCAAACGGCCGTTATCTATGCGATCGCCTACTTTGCCTACCTGCAGTTCGAGGCCTATTTCATCTCTCCGCGCATCATGCAGCGGGCAGTGGCCGTTCCGGGCGCAGTGGCCGTGATCTCAGTGATCGCCGGGGGAAGCCTGCTGGGTGTCCTGGGTGCATTGATTGCCATTCCGACAGCGGCGGCCATCATGCTGCTGATCAAGGAAGTCTTCATCATGCGCCAAGACAGGCACTGACTTTCCCTGTCTACTCATGACGCGTTGGCGACCGGGCCCGCCCACTCACGTGGCAGACCGTCCACGCCGGCACCTGCCGGAGTGACGTCGTCGACGATTTCGTCCAGGACACGCGCTGCGTACTTCTCCCCCACCCACAGGTGCTTGGCACCGTCGACGCCCACCAGCCGGGCCTGCGGTATCAGGCTGAAGCGTTGGGCTGCCTCCGCGGGCCGAAGGTAATCGTCGTGTTCCGGAACCAACACGGTCAGCGGCTTGCCGGAGGCTGCCCACTCCTTGAGGTGCACGTCCGTTGCCCGGTGGAGTGGAGGAGACAGGAGGACCGCGCCCTCGATCTGCGAGGCCACAGGTTCAACTGCGCCGTACATCAGTGCCAGTTCCGTCCCGAACGACCAACCCACCAACCACCGGTTCGGCAGGCCGCGCTCAACGGCGAAACGGACAGCTGCTTCGACGTCGTAGCGTTCACCGATGCCCTCTTCAAACTGGCCCTGGCTGGTGCCGCGCGGCGAGTGTGTACCGCGGGTATTGAACCTCAGGACCGCCACACCTGCCAACGCCGGCAGCCTATAGGAAGCCTTGCGGTAGACATGGGAGTCCATGAAGCCGCCATGGGTCGGCAGCGGATGGAGGGTGATCAACGTTGCGGTGATCTCCCCGGACTCCGGCACTGCGAGCTCGCCCAGCAGGAGTTTTCCATCATCGGTGGTGAATTCCACATTCTCCCGACGCGCGGGAAGGACGGTGGAGGCCCTGATCGCCGAGGGAACATCCTGCGCAGTGAAAACGAACGAGGCGGGGTCGAAAGTCATGCCTCCAAGCCTAAGGGAACCAGCGGGACCTGGTCAGCGATACCTGTAGGTTCTGGTCGTCCAGCAGTTGGTGTGCCAGTGCCTGCGCTCAGCCAGTCCGGCGGCTTCGCCAAAAAGGTGATTGTCCGACCACACCACCAGATGTGCGATACCAGGGAGGATAGCTGTCGAGCAGCCCGGGCAGATGTATTGCTTCTCCGCCTTCCGCGCCGTCATGGTACGGACCATCCAGTCGCCATCAGGGGCGCTTTCCCTGCGCGCAATCCCCGCCCTTGCCCGTTCCAGATCCAGTTCCGGGGCCTCGTCCGCCCACTTGCCGGCAGCTTTGTTCGAACGTGTGCTGGCGGCGTTGCGACGAGGGCGGTTGGAACGGGGCATGATTCCATTCTGCCCCAGCGACCGGCCGCCACCGGGTAAGGTAAGGCGGGTGCGACTCGTCATAGCCCGTTGTTCTGTTGATTATGTTGGCCGTCTCAAGGCCCACCTCCCACTCGCCACCAGGCTCCTGCTGGTCAAGGCCGACGGCTCGGTGCTGGTGCACTCCGACGGCGGCTCGTACAAGCCGCTGAACTGGATGAGCCCACCGGCCACGCTGCGCGTAACTTCCCCCGAGGAAATCGAAGTGGAAGAAGGTGTGGTTGAGCAGTGGACCGTGCAGTCGGCCAAGACCGATGACCGGCTCATCATCAACATCTACGAGCACCTCCATGACACCTCACATGATCTGGGTGTAGATCCTGGACTGATCAAGGACGGCGTGGAAGCTGACCTGCAACGCCTCCTGGCAGAACAGATCGAGACGCTCGGAACCGGATACTCACTCATCCGGCGGGAATACTTCACCGCCATCGGACCCGTAGACATCCTTGCCCGGGACGCAACCGGCGCCACGGTGGCGATTGAGCTGAAGCGGCGCGGCGACATCGACGGCGTCGAGCAACTGACCCGGTATCTGGAGCTGCTGAACCGGGATCCCCTACTGGCGCCGGTCCGTGGGATTTTTGCAGCCCAGCAGATCAAGCCTCAAGCCAAAGTCCTGGCCAACGACCGCGGAATCGACTGCATAACGCTGGACTATGACGCCATGCGCGGTGTGGACGACAGCGAATCCCGACTCTTCTGATTCTTCCCTACAGGGCGTGTGCGGCAGGCCACTAGAATCAGAGTCATGACTGCCGCAGACCAATTCGTCCATTCCTCCGCGCCCAGCCACCAAATTCTCACGGGAACGCTCGTAAGTGACGGCGTGGTGGTGGAAGACGGCCTCGTGGCCATCGACGGCGACCGCATCGCCTATGCAGGCCCGGCGGATGGCTTTGACGCGGACGAGTTTGAAGGCTTCGGGCACGCTATACGCATCGGTGCACCCAGCGGCCACTTCATCTTCCCTGGCTTGGTAGACGTCCACTGCCACGGCGGGAATGGTGGTGACTTTCCAGGCGGGGAGGAGGCCTCGGCCCGTAAGGCAGTGGATTTCCTGCACCGCTCCGGCACCACAACTTTCCTCGCAAGCATGGTTACGGCGCCGCGGGAGGACCTCCTTCGCGGGATTGAACTCTATGTGAAGCTCGTCGACGAAGGTCTTGTGGCCGGCATCCATTTGGAGGGACCTTTCCTCTCCCATGCACGATGCGGCGCCCAGAACCCGGACTACCTGCTGGAGCCGGACCTGGACCTCATGAACGAACTCGTGGGCGCTGCCGCCGGCAAACTTGCCACTATGACGTATGCCCCGGAATTGCCAGGGGCCGCTGCACTGGTGGACTTAATGACCTTCCACGGCGTGACGCCGTCTCTGGGTCACACCGATTGCGACGACGCCACCGCCGCAGCGTCGTTGGCTGCGGCCCGCGAGGGACTGGAATCGGCAGGGTTCGACGGCGTCAGCTCGCTACCGACAGTGACGCACCTTTTCAACGGGATGCCACCAATGCACCACCGCGCGCCAGGCCCCGTTGCCGCCTGCTTGCGGGCCGCCCAGGCGGGAAAAGCCGTGGTGGAACTCATCGCCGACGACACCCACCTGGACCCCAGTATCGTCGCTACCGTATTTCAGTTGGTGGGCGCCGGCAACATTCTCCTGGTGACTGATTCAATGGCCGCTGCGGGGCTTTCGGACGGAAACTACATGCTCGGACCGTCACCGGTGACCGTCAGCAATGGCGTGGCAACCCTGGATGCCACTGGCTCCATCGCAGGGGGCACCGCCACGCTCCTGGAAGTGGTCCGCAAGACCGTGGACGCCGGCGTCGCCCTTCCGGACGCCATCTGCTCAGCGACTGCAGTACCTGCTGCCATTCTTGGACTCTCTGACGAGGTGGGTGGATTGCGTCGCGGCCTTCGCGCTGACGTTGTTACTACGGATCAAGAACTCGGCCTTACTGCGGTCATGCGTAACGGACAGTGGCTGGCTTAGGACAATCAGACTACGGTGAATTGGGGTTGTCCGCGTTACCTTCTTTTTACCGAAAATTTTCCCGAATTGCCTTAAAGACCGTTGACCTCCGGCACGGCACATGAAAGTGTTGTAGCAGTCTTTGTGTAGGTGGTTTTCATGCTCGCAAGACGAGTTGCGAGCGTGAAGCTCCTGCGAAACCGGACAGGCCAAGCCTGGACGGAATCCGGATCTTCTCGCGGAGTAACAAGGGCCGGTACGAGGTGTATCGGACTGCTGTTCCATAATGAGGAGAAATACATGGCACTGGGAACCGTCAAGTGGTTCAACGCTGAAAAGGGCTTCGGCTTCATCACCCCGGATGACTCGGATGGGGATGTTTTCGTTCACTACTCTGAGATCCAGACCGGTGGTTTCAAGACCCTCGATGAGAACCAGCGCGTTCAGTTCGAGATCGGTCAGGGCGCCAAGGGCCCGCAGGCAACCGGCGTTACGGTCGTCTAGTCTTACTTGTTGATTTTGTTTGTTGCAGTTTCAACAAACGCGTTGGTCCCGGCTTTCCAGTCGGGACCAACGTGTTTAACAGTCAGAATGTCCGGTGAAATGTCTGATATTTCGACAACTCTTGTTACAAACCACGAAGAAATGCTAAACGGCTTCGAAGAATAGGCGTCGTCAATTCAAGCAACCAGCGTTCGCAGTAGTCTGGCGGATTGTCGCACAGACAATCCCGGAAGGTATGCGCGGCTCAGCGCCCGGCCTATTGCGGGCAGGTGCAACGGCTCTTGGTAATACATGTACAAAGTTCGGTAGTCGGGTTGGAAACGTGACTTAAAGGAAGCCAGGGATCGGAAACCGTAGACAGGTTCCAGGGCCTGGCCAACCAGGTCCAACATGCCTGCAAGTCCCTCGGCCCGCTGATCAATCTCGTCCTTCTCCCGTGCCAAGGGCGAACCGGAGAGCGAGATAACCTCCACCGATTCCCTGAGATGGAGGATGGCGGCGGCAATCAGGAATTCCATCACTCCCGGGAAGGCATCGCCGCGGCGACGCATAAAGTCCAAGGTCCAGCTGACAACAGTGCCGTTCCGGTAGACAGGAAGCCAGCTGGTGACTCCATAAACGAACCCGTCTGTATCAGTGGCCACGCAGCACAACACATCAGGGTCCTCAAGCTCATCCAGGCCGCCCAACGTGAATCCCATTTCAGGTACGCGTTTTTGTGCAGCCCACTCTTCGGACACCTCGCCCACTTGTGCGCGCAGAGCATGGGGCAGTGCGTCATACCGGCCCCATGTGGCCGTGATCCCCATCTTTGCCGCCCGGTTGAGGGATGTCCTGACGTTCTGCCACTCCTTGCCGCGGAACTCCAAACCCCTGATCCTCAGCTGGGTTTCCTGCGCGACTGCAACCCTTCGAAAACCGCGGGCCTGAAGCATGGGCCACAACTGATCTGTACACGAGTAGAGGCAAGGTATCAGGGCATGCTGGGAGCAGAAGTCAAGGAATCCTGCAGCAGTCTCTACATGGTGCTCCCCGGCTCCTAGAGGACCGGCCAGTGTCAGGGCCACATGTCCATGCTGCTGGTACGCCACTCCTCCCGTACCGTCAGGATTGAACCAATATTTGTTCGGCTCCCAGAGCGCCATCCACGACAACGAATCGCCACCGGCTTTCGCCAGCTCGCGTGCGCGGTCCCGCCCTTGATGGTCCAGGCCAGCGGCATGATGGCCCCGGATGAGGAGTATCCAGACGCCAATCAACGCCACAAGCCAGAAGACCGTCCCGGAGTAGGAGAACAGGAAGACTTCCAAAGCGTCACGCTCGGCAAAGACCTTGCGGTACACGCTGGGCAACGGAACCGGCAGGTACTGCCGGGCGAGCTCTGCACCCAAACCCAGCAGGCCGCCGTCGCGCGTCATGCCGCCCGAAGCCAGCCACACGGCAGTGTATGCAAGCGCAAGGGTCGCGCCCGTGAGGCCAACCAGCCAAAAGACACGCCGCCGCAACCGGGCAGAGGATTCCACCCGGAAGTGCCCACGATAGGCGAACAAGAGGACCGCCAGGGTCAGCGGAACCAGGACCAAGGGGATCAGATGCACAACTGCAGGGTTCAGCATCGCGGCTTGACGTCCCGGGGGCATAGGAATGCCCGCGAAAAGGCTCAAGTAGACAGTCGAAAGGGCTACGACAACCAACTGGACACCGATCGCTATCCCCAGTGCCAGGCGCCGCCCACGTCGCATGCCGTCAGCACAAATCAGCAACAACACCACGGGCACAACAGCAAGTGCCAGGCCGAAGGGGCCCGTGTAGCCCTGACGGCTAAGCTCGAGGCAAGCCACGTCAATGGTCCCGCCGCAATTACTTTCCAGTTGACTCAGAGTGGGAAGCGGGTTCAGGATGACATCCCGCAGCAGGGCGAGAGGTCCCGAAGGGCTCTTGGCTGCAGCGGTCAGTATGGGGCCGGCAGCGAAAATGGCCATGGTGAGGGCCAGCAGGTTCCGGACTTCACGGCCCGTGGAGCGGTGCAGGTGAAGGTGTCCTTGGCTGCTCTGGGTCCACCACGCCGCCCCCAGGCCCAACAAAGCTCCCACAAGCCCCATTACGGTCTCGGCGTGTCCGATGTACAACACCAGCAGCAGGGAAAGGGAAAGGACCACGGTCCTCAATCGTCGTTGCCAAAGCGTTGGCAGCATTGCACTGGCTGCAAGGGCTGTGGCAACCAAAGCACCGTACGGCCCTATCAGCCGGGTATCCACCATCCTGGAGATCCAACCATCATCCATGTACCGCGCCACCTGGGTGACCAGCAGGAATGCCGCAACGCATGCAAACTGGCTGCCGAGGAAGACTCCGGCCGTCCGGAAGAAGCCGAATCGCCGCTCTGCAAGCCCCAGCAGGAACAGGATCATGAGCGCTGCGGTGACAAACGCCAGCAGGTTGGTAGTGAAGAACAATGACGTCCAGATAGACCACCACTCCCCCGACCGCAGCCCCGCCAAGGTCACGCCCGCCACAGGCAGCAATGATTCTGCCGGACCGCCAACGATGCTTCCAGACACGACGGACACCGCCACGAACAACGCAAGCACGAGCGTGGTGAAGGGAGTAGCACGGAGGTGTTTGGCCGTTTGCCTCAAGACGGGCTGCACGACGCCTTTCAGGGCGAGGCTCACTGGACTATTCCCCATCGGGCAGACAAGAAATCCAGAGCATCAGGCATACCCCGGACCACAGCATCCCACGAGTGGCCAGCGTGCTGGATGGAGTGTGCTTGGATGGTGAAACCCGCCGCTTTTCCAGCGTCAGCAAGAACGTGCATGTAGTCTGTAAACTCTGTGTCCGTGGCGCCTGCCGCCAAGTACAGGCCGCTGCCTGCGTAATCCCGTTGTTGCATCAAAAACAAGGGGGTCCTTGACTCGAAAGCGGCCACGTCGCCGTCGAACGAGTCTGCGATGGTCTTATTCCGGTCCTTCGCAAGCGATGGCTCCCGCTCAGCGGAAAAGCCCACTATCGAAGTGAACAATTCGGGATGCATTGTCCCCATCTGAACCGCACACGTGCCGCCGAACGAGAAGCCACCCACTGCCCACAGCCGGTGATCATTCGATACTTCCAAGGTGGAGCTGATCCAAGCAGGTACGTCCTGGGAGAGGTAGGTGTCAGCATGCGCGATGCGGCTGTCCATGCATAGGGTGTTGGCGCTTCCCGAACCATTTGGGTCCACCACGACCGCTACGGGGGCGATGCCACCGTGTGCTTCAGCAAATCTGTCCAGTTGCGCACGGAGCTGCCCCCCGGTTAGCCAATCGGCCGGACCACCGGGTTGGCCTGAAAAGAGCACCAGCACCGGCAAGCTTGGCCGTGCTGCGGTTTGATAGGCCGGAGGCAGGTAGATGTAGGCTTCCCGTGCTGTGAAGCCCGATGCGTTTCCCGGGATTTGAGCCTTCCGAAGGATACCGCCCCGCGGCATTGACCCGGGAGCTTTCCAATCCGACAGCGCAGGTCCCGGTTTACTGCCCGGAGCGCGTTGAAGGCTGCCCTCCAAGGGCTGGATACGGGCGACGGCCGTACCAAGAAGGTCCGCCACCGTGTTGTTCAGTCCGAAGTACACATTGACTTGGACGACGCTCATGAGAACTACGCCCAGCATCGCTGCCAGGCCGCCGGCACGACTTTTCCAGGTAGAGCGGGGAAAACGCGTGGCAAACAGCAGAGCGGCCGCGACAGCCGGGACCGACCACGCCAGGGTCTCAAAGGGAAGATTTTCCGAGAAGACGGCCATCAGATCAACCAGGACCCAGTGGGCCAACGCCACAACGGCAACACCACCCGCCACGCAGGCTGCGACGGTCAGTGGCCAGGAACGCTGACGTCTCCACAGGAGGTACGCGGCTCCCGCCACACCGCCGATAATGCTCAACCACAGGAATGGTCCATCAACAAGGCTGATGTCCAGAAGAAAATCCATGGGGCCTAACGCCAGGTTCCGACGCCGATAACAGGTCCGGCCTCGAGCCAGGAGGAAAGACCGGCGTAGGCATCAAAGTTCATGGCAAGCATGAACTTCTTACCTTCATATTGGAGTTCAACCACGACGACGCCAGGCTGCACCTTGACGAGCTCATCCTCAGTAGGTTGACGCCGGCCAAGCAGTTCCAACGAACTGCGTTTGTATCTATGTTTTGGGATCACGCTCAGGGACATCAAGCGGAACCACTCAAGTTCATTGTCCTGATAACGACAAACCCCCATCTGCCAGCTGTTTCCAGCCGTACAAATGGAGGCGTCAACCGTGCCCAGGGCGCGCCGCAGATTGAAGCGGCGCACCCCAAGAAGGCACAGTGAAAAAATCAGCAACGCAAACGCCGTTGCCAGGGCGATGAACGGAATAAGGGAATCGTCCATCAAGGTCGTGCTATCGGATCCCCGCTGTAGCCGCTTCGCCCAGTTGGGCGTTGTCAGCAACAATGACCACACGATCGTTGTCGACGGAGAAGAATCCGCCGTCAACTACTACCGCAATACGGTCACCGGAAACCGGCTGGATTGCCAGCTCACCCTCAGCCAGGATGGCCAGGAGGGGCGAGTGGCCCGGCAGGATTCCGATTTCACCATCGCTGGTGCGGGCCTTCACCATCTTGGCCGCGCCGGACCACACAAAGTGGTCCGCTGCGACAATCTCAACCTCGAGCTCAGCCATACTACTTGGTCTGTTCCTGGATCTTGGCCCAGTTACGCTCGACGTCATCCAGGCCACCGACGTTGAAGAACGCCTGCTCTGCGATGTGGTCCAGCTCGCCGTCGCAGATAGCGGTGAAGCCTTCCACGGTGTCCTTGATGGACACGGTGGAGCCTTCAACGCCGGTGAACTGCTTGGCGGTGTAGGTGTTCTGGGACAGGAACTGCTGGATACGGCGTGCACGCGACACGACGATCTTGTCTTCTTCAGACAGTTCGTCAACGCCGAGGATGGCGATGATGTCCTGGAGTTCCTTGTTCTTCTGCAGGATCTGCTTCACACGGACAGCCGTGTTGTAGTGGTCCTTGCCGATGTACTGGGGGTCCAGGATGCGGGAGGTCGAGGTCAGCGGGTCAACGGCCGGGTACAGACCACGGGAGGCGATTTCACGGGAAAGTTCCGTGGTCGCGTCGAGGTGTGCGAAGGTCGTTGCCGGAGCCGGGTCGGTGTAGTCGTCAGCAGGCACGTAAATGGCCTGCATCGACGTGATGGAGTGGCCCTTGGTGGAGGTGATGCGCTCCTGGAGGAGACCCATCTCGTCAGCAAGGTTCGGCTGGTAACCCACTGCGGACGGCATACGGCCGAGCAGCGTGGAAACTTCCGAACCTGCCTGCGTGAAGCGGAAGATGTTGTCAATGAAGAGCAACACGTCCTGGTTCTGAACATCGCGGAAGTACTCCGCCATGGTCAGCGCAGACAGGGCAACACGCAGACGCGTTCCCGGCGGCTCATCCATCTGGCCGAAGACAAGGGCGGTGTCCTTGAGAACTCCGGCCTCTTCCATTTCAACCCAGAGGTCGTTACCTTCACGGGTACGCTCCCCAACACCGGCGAATACGGAGGTACCACCGAAGTTGCGGGCAACACGGGTGATCATTTCCTGGATCAGAACGGTCTTGCCAACGCCGGCGCCGCCGAACAGGCCGATCTTTCCACCCTTGATGTACGGGGTGAGGAGGTCGATGACCTTGATGCCGGTCTCGAGCATCTCCGTGGAGCCCTCGAGGGAAGCGAAGGCCGGAGCCTTGCGGTGGATCGGCCAGTAGGCGTCAGCCTTGATCTCAGACTCTTCGACGTCCAGCGGCTTGCCGAGGACGTTGAAGATGTGGCCCTTCACGCCGTCGCCGACGGGCACGGAGATCGGAGCGCCGGAATCCTGCACGGTGGTACCGCGGACCAGGCCGTCGGTAGCCTGCAGGGAGATGGCGCGAACGAGGTTGTCGCCCAGGTGCTGGGAGGTCTCGAACGTGATGGTCTTGGTCTGGCCATTGAGAGTGATCTCAGTGGTCAGAGCGTTGTAAATCGAGGGGATTGCGTCAGCCGGGAATTCGACGTCGACAACCGGACCAATAACACGGGCAATGCGGCCGGTGGCACCGGCCGTTGCTACGTGTTCGGTAGCAGTGGCAGTCATCTCTCTCACTTCACTCAGTAGATGGCGTGGGGTTAAGTTTATCTATTTGGTGCAGGTGCGGCTTCGAGCCGAATCCGTACCGGCTAGGACGCGAGGGCGTCGGCGCCGGCCACGATCTCGGAAAGCTCCTGCGTAATCTCGGCCTGACGGGCCGTGTTGCGAAGGCGCGTGTACTTCTTGATCAGTTCCGTAGCGTTGTCACCGGCCGACTTCATGGCACGCTGGCGGGCTGCGAGCTCGGAAGCTGCGGCCTGCAGCATGGCTGCAAAGATGCGGGATTCGATGTAACGCGGAAGCAGGGCATCAAGGACCTGCTCCGTTTCCGGTTCGAACTCGTACAACGGCAGCAGATCGGACTCCGAGGCGGCTTTTTCTTCGACGACTTCCAGAGGAAGCAAACGGATAACCGTCGGCTCCTGCGTCACCATGGACTTGAAGCGGGTGTAGACGACGTGGATTTCGTCCACGCCACCTTCTTCAAAATCAGTGGCGAAGTCTTCGAGGAGTGCAGCTCCGACTTCCTGTGCGGTTTCGAATTCCGGTGCATCCGTGCCGCCAGTCCAATTGCGGGCGTACTCACGGTTGCGGAAATCGAAGTACGCCTGCGCCTTGCGGCCCACCAGGTACGCCTTGACTTCCTTGCCTTCTGCGTGAAGAAGCTCGGTGAGACCTTCAGCCTGCTTCAGCACACTCGCGGAGTAGGATCCTGCAAGGCCACGGTCTGAAGTGATAATCAGGACTGCGGCACGGCGGATCTGCTCCGGCTCAGTGGTCAGCGGGTGGTCGATTTCGCTCTGACTTGCGACAGCAGAAACGGCACGGGTAATCGCGTTCGCGTAAGGCAGTGAAGCTGCTACGCGGGCGCGGGCCTTACCGATGCGCGAGGTAGCGATCAGTTCCATCGCCTTGAAGATCTTGCGCATCGACGTCGTCGAGCTGATCTTCTGACGGTAGACCCGAATCTGGGCTCCCATACTTATCCTTTCCTAAGTTCCCGACGTACTGCCCTGCCGGGGCCCTTGAGGACCCCGGCAGAACAGGTCATCGAAACTAGCGCTTCTGCTTGACGATCTTTTCCTGGTCGACGTCGCCGCCGGAAATCGCTTCGTGCTCTTCGTGGCCGGCGCCAACCAGACGGTCGTCGCCTTCACCGAAGAAGCCCTTCTTGAAGGACACGATTGCTTCCTTCAATGCTGCGGCGGTGTCGTCATCCAGGACGTTGGTCTGAGCCAGCGTGGTCAGGATGGAGGACTTGTGCTTCAGGTGCTCCAGGAACTCGGACTCGAAGCGGCTGATGTCTTCAACCGGGACGTCGTCCAGGTAGCCGTTGGTGCCGGCCCAGATGGAAACAACCTGGTCCTCAACCGGGAACGGTGAGTACTGGCCCTGCTTGAGCAGTTCCATCAGGCGTGCGCCACGGGTCAGCTGCTGGCGGGAAGCCGCATCCAGGTCAGAGGCGAACATGGCGAATGCCTGCATGTCGCGGTACTGCGCCAGGTCCAGCTTCAAGGTACCGGAGACCTTCTTCATGGACTTGACCTGGGCAGCGCCACCAACGCGGGAGACGGACACACCAACGTCAACAGCAGGGCGCTGGTTGGCGTTGAAGAGGTCCGACTGGAGGAAGATCTGACCATCCGTGATGGAGATCACGTTGGTTGGGATGTAGGCGGAAACGTCGTTTGCCTTGGTTTCGACGATCGGAAGACCGGTCATCGAGCCTGCGCCGAGCTCGTCGGAGAGCTTTGCGCAACGCTCCAGCAAGCGGGAGTGCAAGTAGAAGACGTCACCGGGGTAAGCTTCGCGTCCCGGCGGACGACGCAGCAGCAGCGACACGGCGCGGTAGGCTTCAGCCTGCTTGGACAGGTCATCGAAGATCACCAGAACGTGCTTGCCACCGTACATCCAGTGCTGGCCGATGGCCGAGCCTGCGTACGGTGCCAGGTACTTGAAGCCGGCGGGGTCCGAGGCCGGGGAGGCCACGATGGTGGTGTACTCCAGCGCGCCGTGGTCCTCAAGGGTCTGGCGTACTGCGGCAATGGTGGAAGCCTTCTGGCCAACACCAACGTAGACGCAACGAACCTGCTTGGTGACATCGCCCGAAGCCCAGTTGGCCTTCTGGTTGATGATGGTGTCCACAGCGATTGCGGTCTTGCCGGTCTGGCGGTCACCAATGATCAGCTGACGCTGGCCGCGGCCGATCGGAATCATGGCGTCAATAGCCTTGAGGCCGGTCTGCATCGGCTCGTGAACCGACTTGCGCTCGGTGACGCCCGGAGCCTGGAGTTCCAGTGCACGGGTGGTCTCGGCCTTGATCTCGCCGAGGTCGTCGATCGGCTGGCCCAGCGGGTCGACAACGCGACCGAGGAAGGCATCGCCAACCGGAACGGACAGGATTTCACCGGTGCGGTGAACTTCCTGGCCTTCTTCGATACCGGTGAAGTCACCGAGGATAATGACACCGATCTCGCGGACGTCAAGGTTCTGGGCGAGGCCCAGCGTGCCATCTTCGAAGCGAAGCAGCTCGTTCGCCATGACCGAGGGAAGACCCTCAACACGGGCGATGCCGTCACTTGCGGTGGTCACACGACCAACCTCTACGCGCTCTGCGTTTCCGGGTTCGTAGGACGCCGCGAACTCGTTCAACGCATTACGGACGTCGTCGGCGTTGATGGTCAATTCGGCCATCTGCAGTCCCTGCTCTCCTGTTTTCGTGATCATCGTTGCTCACGATGACCGGGTTTTATATCAGTTAAGTTGTGCTTTGTCTTCGCTAGACAGCGAGCTGACGGCGGAGGTCGGTCAGGCGGCCGATAACAGAAGCGTCAAGCACTTCATCACCCACCTGAACCCGGATTCCACCAATCAGGCGGGGGTCAACATTGACGTTGACCTTCAGCTCGCGGCCGTACAGGGCATTCAGCCCGGCCTGCAGACGGCTGGCCTGCGTTTCCGTCAACGGACGGGTAACGCTGACAGTTGCAATCCAGCGCTGCTGACGCTTGGCTGCAAGCTTGGCGAAGGACTCGACGAGCTTGCTCGGCTTGACACCGCGCGGCTGAGTTACGGCCTGGCCAATGAGAACCTTTGCTTCCTCGCTGACGCCAGGAACAAGTTTCTCGGCCAGGACCACCTTGGCCGCGGCGGATGCCTGCGGCTCAGACAGAGCACGTTGTACTTCGTGGCTGGAAGCGACGGCCTGGTTGAAAGCAAACAGATCGTTTTCCAGCTCTTCCAGCCCCGTGATACCAGAGGCAGAAACGGCCGACTTGTTTTCAGCTACGGCAATGACAACCGTGGCGGCAAGAGTCTCGAGTGCATCGCCGATATCGCGTGCAGATGCCCAGCGCAAGCCAGCCAGTCCGCCTGCGATTTCAGCAGCATCAGCGGAGACTTTTCCGCTAACCAGCTGCTTGACCAGCGCTGACTTCTCGTCTCCACTACGGGACGGGTCAGTCAGGGCGCGGCGCAAGCCAGCCGAGCTGTCCACCGTTCCCAGGATTCCGAAGAGGTCCTTTGCCAACTGCAGCGAGGCAAAAGGAAGCTTGGCTTCCAACTGCGCCAGCGCCGTGGTCAGCGATTCGCTCGATATACCTGCCATTACTTAGCTGCACCTGCGTTCTGGGTCTCCAGATCTGCCAGGAAGCGGTCCACAACGCGTGCGGCCCGCTCATCATCAGTGAGTGCTTCACCAACGATGCGGCCAGCCAACGTGGTAGCCAAAGTGCCAACCTCTGAGCGAAGCGAGACAACAGCTGCCTGGCGCTCGGACTCGATGGCAGCGTGTGCCTGCTCGGTGATGCGGGCAGACTCGGCAGCGGCCTTGGCCTTGAGGTCCGCGAGGATCTGGGCGCCTTCAGCGCGTGCTTCTTCACGGATCCGGTTGGCTTCGGCGCGGGCATCGGTGAGCTGCTGCTTGTACTCTTCAAGAGCTGCAGAAGCTTCGGCCTGTGCCTTTTCAGCCTTTGCGATGCCACCTTCAATCGCTTCGGCGCGCTCTGCGAAGGTCTTCTCGAACATCGGGACAATGAACTTGACCACGATGTACAGGAGGACAGCAAAGCCGACGAGGACGACGCCCATTTCCCAAACATTGGGAACGAGAGGGTTAGTGGCCTCTTCGCCTTCAGTGGCGGCTGAGATGATCAGCTGATTCATATTTCACCCGTCCTATCTACTCGGTTGCGGAATTCGCTTTGTTCGAAAGTCGAAGACTAGAGAACGAAAGCGAAGACGAGGCCGAGGATGGCAAGAGCTTCGGTCAGTGCCAGACCAAGGAATGCGATCGGCTGCAGCACGCGCTGAGCTTCCGGCTGACGAGCAACACCGTTGATGTAAGCCGCGAATACGAGACCCACACCGATACCACCGCCGATTGCGGACAGACCGTAACCTACGAGGTTGAGATTGCCTTCCATTTTTTTCCTTTCAAGATGCCACCCATGTGGCAGGTTGTTTGGTTTACTTCAATCCCCTCAAGGGGAAGTTTTTGAGCCTAGTGGCTGTCGGCGTGCAGGGCGCCTTCAATGTAGATCGCGGTCAGCAAGGTGAACACGTAGGCCTGCAGGGCCATGATCAGGGCCTCGAGCATGTACATGGCAATAGCGCCAACAAGGACGAGAACCGAGGTGCCCTTCAAAAGGACGTTCTCCTGCATGATCAGGAACTCAATACCGGAACCGGCGAGCATGACGATCAGGTGGCCGGCCAGCATGGTCGCGAACAGACGGAGGCTGTGCGTAACGGGGCGGACCAGGAAGTTGGAGATGATTTCGATCGGAACAACGATCGGCAGGATGTACCACGGGACACCGGAGGGAACGGTTGCGAGCTTGAAATACTTCAGCCCGTTCTTCTTGATGCCGATGATGATCCAGGTGAAGTACACGATGCCGGCCAGCACGTACGCGCCGCCAACGTGGGAGAAGCTCGGGAGCTGGATCACGGGGATAGCGCCGTAGATGTTGTTCACCAGAATAAAGAAGAACAAGCTGAACAACAGCGGGACGTACTTGATGAAGTCCTTGCCGCCGATGATGTCCTTGGCGATGCTGTTGCGGACGAAGCCATAGGCCATTTCGCCTGCGAACTGCAGCTTGCCGGGAACCAGCTGCTGCTTACGCGCAGCGAGGATGAAGAATGTAGCGATAATGACGACCGAAAGGATCACCAGCAGCATCTGCTTGGAGAAGCCATCGTGCGCACCCCAAGGCAGGATTGCCGGCAGGTGCATTTCGTCGATTCCGGGTGGGGTGAATGACCCCGAATCCTGGGCGGGGAGCGCAAGCGCGATCAACGCGTTTCCTCTCTGCTGTGTCCATCATTGGGCATTGGTTGGAAGCCGGACGCGCTCGACGCATCCATATTCCGTGTGAAATTATTTGGCATTACTGTCCCCGTCCGTGGACGGACCGCTGTCTGCGTTGCTCTCGCCAGAAGAAGAGCTTTGCCTGGTGAGGCCGTGCATATGGGAAAGATAGAACCCTCCTGCGGCTCCCAGCAGAGCGCCAAGGAGCACAATCCAGCGGGTCCCCCACAGATTATCCAAACCCCAGCCTATCAAACTCCAGACAATGATCCCGCCAACGATGTAGCTGAAGACGGCGATGCCGGCGTTGTATCCACCGTCGTTTCCGGCGTCGGCAGAATCGTTGGCGGCACCTTGGGATGGAGTGTGGCTCGACAGCTGGGAATTACGCTTACGCAGAGACATCCGTACCGCCCTTCTCATCCGCAGGATCGTTGTAGATCTGCAGGCGGGCTTTGCTGAAACCGTAAATCTCCGCAGCCTGCCAAAGGACGACGGCCACAACTGCGCCGATGATGAACCATCGGCCGTGCAACCAGGCGGGAGTACCGATAACAAAGAGGACCACTGCAAATCCGACGACTTTTACGAAGTACGTCGCTACGAACAGGCCGACAGCGCCGGAAGGATTATTGCGGCCAACAAAATGACCGATCAGAAGGCTGATCGCAAAGAAGAGCATGACCAGCGCGGCACCGAATGCTGCTGAAAGCGCGCCTAGGCCACCATTCAGGAACGCTGCGACGATACTCGTCACGATCAATCCGGCCAAGGCAGCTGCGGAGCTCAAGAGCAGCAAGCGGAGCCACAGGTTGGATGTCTCCCCGGAAACTCCAACAACACGTTTACCGGACGGGCGTCCGGAATCGGCGTTGGATGTCATGGGGATACCAATCCTCGTGGCACGGGTGCCATATTCTCAAAGTGGGGTTACGGGCGAGTGACTGTCCGCAGAAAGAATTCTACATGAGATAGAACTGTGACCATAACCGAAAGTCATGAGCGCTCCCCCGGCCCCGCCGTGTTCCGCGTGAAGTACGGCCATGCCGTAACGGCGGCCATGACGAGAGCAGCTACGACCACCACGATCAACACAATCTGCCAAGGGAACACCGCGAACGCCACACCGCCGAACGCCAGGATGCACGTCCAGACATAAAGCATGACGACGGCGGTGCGGTGCGAGTAGCCGAGGTCCACCAGCTTGTGGTGGAGGTGCCCACGGTCTGCGGACCAAGGAGACTGTCCCCGGGCGGTCCTGCGAACCACAGCCATCCCGAAATCCAGGAGCGGAAGGGAGAGGACGGCGAAGGGCAGGAGGATCGGAATGATCGTCGGAATGCCGTTGGCGCGGTCGTAGAGCCCAGACCCGATTTGCCCCGTGGCCACTACGCCGGCTGAAGCCATGAGGAGACCGATGAGCATGGCACCGGAGTCCCCCATGAAGATCTTGGCTGGAAACCAGTTATGCGGCAGGAATCCGATGCAGCCACCCACCAGGATCGCCATCAGGAGTGTCGCAAGGTCTGAATTGTCCGTGGATGGGTTGTTCCGGTGCACCCAGTACGCCGTGAGGAAGAACGCGCCGCCTCCGATGGTGGCTACACCTGCAGCCAGTCCATCCAGCCCATCAATGAAATTGACGGCGTTCATGGTGGTAACAATCAGCCCTGCTGTCAGGACAATCTGGACGAGTTCGGAGTCAATCAGGATCGGTTCGGGGATGAACGGAACCACAGACATCCTCACGCCCCAAATGGCGACGATGAAAGCCGCTGCTGCCTGTCCCAGGAGCTTGATCCACCAGCGGATGTCCAGGATGTCGTCCGCGACTCCCACTGCGACGATCACTACTGCACCGGCCAATATGCCCCACGGAGCATCGTTATGCCTGAAAATGTCCTTGACGAAGAACGAGTTGCTTGCCACGACAAGTGCAACAAAAAAGCCTGCAAAGATGCCAAGCCCGCCCAGTTTTGAGATGAGTGCGGAGTGCATGTCCCTGCTGCGGATGGGACGGTAAAGCCGTAATTTGTTCCCGAGTACGCGGGCTCCCCATGTTCCGGCATAGGACACCAATGCAGCGGTGAGCGCCATCAGCAGGTACATAATCATGACGCGGCTCCTGAAAGCAGCGCAATGCCGGAATCAGCTACACGGACCAAGGGATGCAGCCGGTGCATCGCTGAAAAGCCGTGTAGTTCCGGGCAGGTCAAGGTGTGGATTTCTGTCTGTCGATAAATGGAACTACTCCGTCGCCATGCCTGCACCGGCTGTGCCAAATGATGCTGGGATTTCTGTGGACTCTAGTCACGATACTAATGCCAACGGTCGTGACCACCGGCGTGACGCAGCCGCAAAGGTACAGCTGATGTGCTGCAGCCAAGCGGCTGCCTTCTACTTGGCAGGCTCCTGGACGTTTCGCAGGGCGTAGATCCCCTTGAGCACTTCGGCGTTGGACCGGGGCGCCTTCAAACTGTGGCGCAGGCCCTTGAACAAGCCCGCCAGCAGGATTTTGCGGTTTGACGACGCAGCAATGGTCTTGGCCCAATTACGCAGCGAAGCTCCGGTAAAGAGGACCTTCTCCCAAGGGGCCAAGGCGTTGGATCTGGTGTAAACCCAGAGCTTGTTACGAACTTCGTAGTAGAAACGAGGGCCGGGGTCCGCCCCTGCATCTCCAAACACTTTCGTGTGATGATTGGCTACCGACGCACTGGTAGCCAGGGCAGTTCCCCGGCGCGAAACCCTTGCCGTGTATTCGAGGTCATCGTTCCAGATGAAGTAGTCGGCTATGGGCAGTCCGTGACGCCGGATCTCCTCAGCGCGAATCAGGACAGAGACGAAGGATGCGCTGCGGATCTGAACCGCCCCGATCCTGGCAGCGGTGCTGCGCGCCGCCTCACTGGCACCGATACGTGGACGCATGCGATTCATGGGGTGGTCGCGCCCATCCGTCCACACTACCCGGCTGGCGATGAACGCAGGAGCTTCCCCGGTCTCCTGTTCATAAGCCTCGGACACATCCAGCGCCTCACGAAGTGCCCCAGGCTGCGGTTCGGTGTCGTCGTCCATGATCCAGACGTGGTCGGCACCGTGGTCCAGGACTGCACGCTCCATACCCACAACGAATCCCCCGGCGCCGCCCACGTTGGCATTGAGCGTCACAACGTCCGTGGGAACAGCGCCCCGATAGGTCCTGAGGAATTCCGCAGTTTCGTCTGTGGACGCATTGTCCACGACGACGACGGCGTCCGGCACCTCGGTCCCGGCGGTAATGCCGGCCAGGGTGGTCTCAAGGAGTTCACGCCGGTTAAAGGTCACCACAACGGCGACCACAACGGGTTTGGACGTCATTTACTTGCCTTTGGTCTGGGATGGCTGGAAGTGGCGCCGAACCAGCAGGCCCGCCAGCTTCCACGGTTCAACAAAAACTCTGTAGGCAACACGGCCGGGATGGAGAACCAGGCGCCACGCCCATTCGAGCCCAAGGCGCCCGAGCCAACGCGGCGCAAGCTTCTGGACGCCGGCCACCTGTTCAATGGCACCGCCAACGGCACAATACACGGCGGGTGGAAACTGGGTGAGTCGTCGATGCAGGACCGTCTCCTGGAGCGGCATGCCAAGGCCCAGCAGCACCAGCTGAGGACGGAAGCGGTCCAACCACTCCACGACAGCCATTTCCAAAGCCTCGTCCCATCCTTCGCCGGGCATACCATCTACCGTTGCATCCGGAATAATCGTGCGCAGCCGGGCCACCGCTTGCGTATTTGCAGCCCGTCCGGCACCGATCACGGCCACCCGTTCCAGCCCCTTCACTCCTCCAAGAGCCGGGATCCAGTCCATGGATCCAAGCCGGTAGGCCATGGGGCCTTGTCCCAGGGGCTTCAGTTGCCGTTTGTGGGCCAATCCCCAAAGCATGGCTACAGGAGCGCCGTCAAGGAGGACGATCGAGCTTTGATCGTAAAGTGAACGGAAATCTGCACACGAGTGGAACAGCGTAATGCTGTGAAGATTGTGGCCGAGCACAGTACGGGTGGTTCCGGTGGAGATGAGTCCGTCCAGGGCATCGATCAGTTCATTGACGCGCAGCGGAGTCGCGTCGACGTCTAGGACGGGGACGCGCTGGCGGTCCGGAATCATTCGGGTTTGGCTTCACGTGGGGCGTCGGGTGCCGATGCTGGTACAGCAGGCGCCGGGTCCTCGACGGCGGGTGCTTCCGTTACTTCGATGGGTGCGTCTTGCGCCGCGGCCACTTCGGAGACAGGGTTTTCCTGTGCTGCTGCTTCGGTTTCTGCTGCCGGAGCAACGGAAGGTGCAGTCTCGCCAACGCCAAGGACGGAAGGAACAATTTCACGCAAGCGTTCCAGCGAGATGGCCCCCTGACGAACCACCCGGAAGGGTTCGGAGGTTGCATCCACGATGGTAGAAGGCAGTGCAGCAGTACCCTTCACAGGCCGGAAGCCGCCTTCAAGGTAAACCTCCACGGAATCTGCCAGCTGGAGCCGCGCCTCGGACGCGGTCTGCGCTGCTTCCTGGCCCGTGCGGTTGGCCGATGACACAGCCAACGGCCCGGTAAGGCCCAGAAGCTCCAGTGCGAGTTCGTCGTCAGGCATCCGCAGGGCCACAGTGCCCTTGGTATCACCCAGGTCCCAATCCAAAGACGGCTGGGCGTGGAGGATGAGCGTCAAGCCACCGGGCCAGAACGCCTGTGCCAAGGCCCTGGCGTCGGAAGATACATCGCTCGCGAGTCCGTCCAGGGCGTTGATGCGCGGAATCAGGACCGGTGGGGGCATTTGCCGGCTACGTCCCTTGGAAGCCAACAACATTGTCACGGCCAAGGGGGAAAACGCGTCAGCTGCAATCCCGTACACGGTGTCCGTCGGCAGCACGATGCACTTCTTTTCGCTGATGGCACGCTGCGCGTGTCGAAGTCCTTCAGCCCGCTGGTCATCGGAAGTGCAATTGTAGGTTGTGGTCACAGCGCTATTCTTTCACTCATCAGGAGCCTTGTTTGCCAGCACAGCGCTCGTGGCCCGTTCCTTGCCGTTGAGGTCAAAGTGCGTGGTGATGTCCTGCCAACGTCCTGCTCGACGCAGCATGCCGCTGATCCAGTCCGCCTGGACTTCTGCGTGTTCCATCACGAAGTAGCCGCCAGGTTTCAGGAGACGGCCCGCAGTGGCTGCTGCCGCCGTCGGGAGTTCCATGCCATCCGCTCCCCCGCCGTACAGTGCTTCGGGCGGATCATGCAGCGCAACTTCCGGCTCGTTCGGGATTGCCTCTGCGGGGATGTACGGAGGATTGGACACCACAACGTCAAAGGAGCCGTTGTGTTCGGGCAAGGCATCCCTAAGATCACCCTGGATCAGCGAGACGCCCAGCGGTTCAAGGTTCCTGCTCGCCCAGGCATGGGCGAAAGTGCTGAACTCCACGGCATGGACTTCAGCTCCGGGAACCTCGTGGGCGATTGAACCGGCAATGGCCCCGGAACCGGTTCCGAGGTCCACGATCTTGGGGTGGGACATGCCGGCCACGTGGTCGATGACAAGCTGGACAACGGATTCCGTCTCGGGCCTGGGAATGAATACTCCGGGCCCCACCCGCAGTTCAAGATGGCGGAAATACGCGACGCCGGTGATGTGCTGAAGCGGTACGCGCCCGGCACGCTCAGCCACCAGTTCGGCGTAGCCTTCAGGGGCGGGCGAATCACCAAGGAGCATCGCCCGCAACCGGCCCAGCCCCACGCCCAACAGGTGCTCCGCAAGAAGTTCGGCATCGACGCGCGGGGTAGGGACTCCGGCGTCGGATAAAACCGCGGTGGCCTCGCGAACGGCGTCCGCGAGGCTCTGGCCTGGGAAAATCGTCATATCTGTACCCCGAATTCTGTACCCGATAGCTGGAAATCGGCAGGCTTCCCGGGCCTTGCTATTCGCCCAGAGCGTCCAGGCGCGACTGCTCGTCCGCTTCAATTGCCGACTGGATGACGGGTTCCAGATCACCATTCATGACGGCGTCGAGGTTGTACGCCTTATACCCGGTGCGGTGGTCCGCAATGCGGTTTTCCGGGAAGTTGTAGGTGCGGATGCGCTCCGAGCGGTCCATCGTACGGATCTGCGACTTGCGCTGTTCGGAGTTGGCGGCGTCGATCTGTTCCTGCTGGTGGGCCAGGAGCCGGGCACGAAGCACGCGCATACCGGCTTCGCGGTTCTGCAGCTGCGACTTTTCGTTCTGCATGGCCACTACGATGCCCGTAGGCAAGTGGGTGATGCGAACGGCGGAGTCGGTGGTGTTCACGGACTGGCCACCGGGACCGGAGGAACGGTAGACGTCGATCTTGAGGTCGTTCTGGTTGATTTCAAGTTCTTCGGGTTCATCCACTTCGGGAAGCACCAGGACGCCGGCCGCGGATGTGTGGATACGGCCCTGCGACTCTGTCACCGGAACGCGCTGTACCCGGTGTACGCCGCCTTCGAACTTCAACCGCGCAAAGACGCCCTCTGCGGGGTCGTTCGAGTTGCCCTTGATGGCCACGGATACGTCCTTGTACCCACCCAAGTCAGACTCCGTGGCCGAAATCATCTCGGTCTTCCAGCCCCGGGACTCGGCGTACCGCATGTACATACGCAGAAGGTCACCGGCGAACAACGCAGCTTCGTCGCCGCCTTCGCCACCCTTGACCTCAAGGATGACATTGCGGGCATCGTCAGGATCACGGGGAATCAGCAGACGGCGCAACTTCTCCTGGGCAGCAGGAATCTGCTCCTGCAGCACCTCTACCTCTGCGGCGAAATCGGGATCCTCGGCAGCCATTTCCTTGGCGGCTTCGAGGTCGTCATTGAGTGCGCGCCACTTGTTGTACGCCTCCACAATGCCCTGGAGCTGGGCAGAACGCCGCCCCAATTTCCGGGCAGCAGACTGATCGGCATAAACAGCAGGATCACTCAACTGCGCCTGGATAGCAGCATGCTCATCAAGCAATCCCTGTACGGACTCAAACATTTTCAAACGACCTTTCAACGCTGCGCACAAGTTTAGTGGCGCAAACAGCGGAAGGTGACACGACCGCCGTCGGGTAATTTTGCCAGCCCGCGAAGGCGAGCCGAAAACGGAACGAGCCGCTGATTCTGCTGCCCCGGGAGTGGCTTCGGGCCTGCCGGAGCGTGGTGGTCAAGTCCGAAAGGACTTGGCCGCCACGCGTAGGGGCGGGGGCAGCAGAATCAGCGGCTCAGTAAAGCAGCTATTTATCGTTATCCGACTTCGCTCCAAGCGTCGTCTTCTGAACCTGCATGAGGAACTCGACGTTGCTTTGCGTCTCCCGGATCTTGTTCGTCAACAGCTCAAGGCTCTGCTGCTGCTCAAGGCCTGAAAGGACCCGGCGCAGCTTCCACATGATCTTGACTTCTTCCGGCGAGAGCAGGTTCTCTTCGCGACGTGTGCCGGACGCGTTGACGTCCACGGCCGGGAAGATTCGCTTGTCTGCCAGCTGGCGGGACAGGCGGAGCTCCATGTTGCCGGTGCCTTTGAACTCCTCGAAGATAACCTCGTCCATCTTGGAGCCGGTCTCGACGAGGGCCGTTGCCAGGATGGTGAGCGAGCCGCCGTTTTCGATGTTGCGGGCAGCACCGAAGAAGCGCTTCGGCGGGTAGAGCGCTGCGGAGTCCACACCACCGGACAGGATGCGGCCGGAGGCCGGTGCTGCCAGGTTGTAGGCGCGGCCCAGGCGGGTCATGGAGTCCAGGAGGACCACCACGTCCATGCCCATTTCAACGAGGCGCTTGGCGCGTTCGATAGAGAGCTCGGCAACCGTGGTGTGGTCGTCTGCGGGACGGTCGAAGGTGGAGGCGATGACCTCACCCTTGACGGTGCGCTGCATGTCCGTGACTTCTTCGGGACGTTCGTCAACCAACACCATCATGAGGTGGACCTCAGGATTGTTGGTGGTGATCGCGTTCGCAATGGACTGCAGAATGAGCGTCTTTCCGGCCTTGGGCGGGGAGACGATCAGGCCACGCTGGCCCTTGCCGATCGGAGCCACGAGGTCGATGACACGCGGACCGATCTTCTTGGGGTCGGTTTCCAGGCGCAGGCGCTCAGACGGGTACAGCGGCACGAGTTTGGCGAACTCGACGCGGTCCTTCAGCTCTTCAGGAGTCTTGCCGTTGACTGAAGTCACACGAACAAGGGCGTTGAACTTCTGGCGCGAAGACTGCTGATTGCGGTCTTCACCTTCGCGTGGTGCACGGATGGCGCCAACGACGGCGTCTCCCTTGCGGAGGTTGTACTTCTTGACCTGTGCCAGCGAAACGTAGACGTCGTTCGCACCGGGGAGGTAGCCGGAAGTCCGGATGAATGCGTAGTTCTCCAGGACGTCCAGGATGCCCGCTACGGGGAGCAGGACGTCATCTTCGGTAACCTCGATGTCGTCAACATCCGGCCCCTGCGCACGGCCACGGCGGCGTTCATTGCGGTCGCGGAAGCGGTCGCTGCGGGTGTTGCCGTCCCGGCTGTCCTGACCGCCACGACGGTCGCTGCGCTCGTTCTGATCGTTGCGATCACGGCGGTTCCTGCGGTTGCGGCGATTGCCCGTATCTTCGAGGTCGTTGTTGTCCTCGCGGCGGCCGCGTGAGTCACGACGTTCACGCGTCTGATCGCCGGACTCGGCCTGATCGCGCTGTTCAGTACGCTGTTCAGTGCGTTCGCCGCGCTGTTCACGCTGTTCGGTACGCTCGGCACGCTGTTCAGTGCGTTCGCCGCGCTGCTCACGCTGCTCAGTCCGCTCGCCGCGCTGCTCACGCTGCTCGGTCCGTTCGCCGCGCTGCTCACGCTGCTCAGTCCGCTCGGCGCGCTGTTCACGCTGCTCGGCGGCCGGTGCTTCTACGCTTTCGTCCGGAGTTGCAGCAGTCTCGCTGCGACGACGGTTACGGGTGCGGGGCTGGCGACGCTCGGTGGCGGCTTCGCTGCCTTCCAGCGCTGCCTCGGGCTCTGCAACCGGCGCAGCGGGTGCTTCGGCAGGTGCAGCGGCCTCTGCGGCGGCCACAACACCATCGCTGGTGGCGCGGCGGCTACGGCCACGTCCACGTCCACGAGGGGCTTCCTGGGCCGGCGCTTCGGTGCTTTCTTCAGTGGCAGGAGCGCTCTTCTCCGCAACCTTGACCTCGGCAGCAGGCGCTGCCTTCGGCGCGGTGGCAGCCTTCGTCGATGCCTTGGCCGGGGCCTTGGCGGTAGAAGTCCCGGCACGATGGGCGGAAATGGCTGTAACCAAGTCCCCCTTACGCATACGGGACCCACCGGAGATCCCCAGCTGGCTGGCAAGAGCCTGGAGCTGGGCGAGCTTAAGGCCTGCAAGGCCGCTGCTCTTGGTGGTTGCTGCTGTTGACGACTCAGCAGCAGAAGTTGTTGTGTCCACAGCTGAAGCCAGCTCAGTGGTTTCTGTCACGAAGGATCCTTCCCCCTCGACGGCGTCCAGAGCGAGAGCTGGACGCGATGATTTGTTCTGGGCTGCAGTTCAGATCTGCAGCCGGTGATTTCGGCCGTGCCTGATGGATTGTGGCCAACAGGGCCGGATACTGATCGTCTTCACTGAACCCAGTTGCCCGGACAGCCGACTGAATTTTCAGGGAACAGAGAGAGTTCTGCGGCACCTGAGACAGGCCGGAAGGAGACGGCACCGCCAGACGTTGGCGCAGTTGACGAAAGGAACAGCGAAACCGCCAAGATCCAAAATCAGGGAACTGCCCGCGGCTTTACCGCCGGTGCACTTCCACTCTAGCACCTTCAACGTCCACAGCCAGCGTCATCACACGCCAACCGACGTTGGGTGTGTTGGCGGCAGTAAACGCCTCGATGAATTCGGCAACAGTTGCTGCTTCGCCGGGTCCGTTGGCGAGGACCATGACAGTAGGACCGGCACCGGAAACCACGGCAGCGTGACCGGCCGTCCGTAGGGCCGCAATAAGGTCCGCGCTGGGCCGCATCGCTTCGGCCCGGTAGCTCTGGTGCAGGTAGTCTTCGGTACCGGGCAGCAAAAACTCCGGCTGCGTGGTCAGCGCGTGGATCAGCAACGCTGCACGTCCGGAGTTCATCGCAGCAGCATGGTGACCCACAGACGCGGGCAAGAGTCCGCGGGCAGTTTCGGTGGAGAGTTCATAGTCTGGAACCGCCACCACAGGAACGACGGATTGGGCTACTTCAGCACGCGTACTGCTGTACTGCTCGCTGTCCTGCCATGACAGCGCCAGCCCGCCGAAAATGGCGGGGGCGACGTTGTCCGGGTGGCCTTCCATTTCGCTGGTCAGCTGCAGGATCCAGTCGAGATCCTGCTGCGCCTCTTTGGGAACCAAGGAATTAGCTGCAGTGACGGCTGCGACAACTGCGGAGGCTGAGGAGCCTAGCCCCCGTCCATGCGGATTAACGTTGTCGGCCGTGATCCTTAGGCCGGAGTGCCGGAAACCCAAACGTTCCAGGGCAAGGTCGATCGCACGCACCACCAAGTGGCTGGAGTCGCGCGGAAGGGTATCGGCGCCCTCACCGGAGAGCTCGAATTCGAGCTCTCCGGTGGTGAGCGTTTCCACCGTCAAGGTGTCATAAATGGATAGGGCCAAGCCGAGGCTGTCGTAGCCGGGACCCAGGTTGGCGCTCGTACCGGGGACCTTGACGGTCAGCCGCTGGCCTGCCGCGACGAGTTGACGATCGGTCGCGGTGGGCTGCGTTTGTTCCACTCTTACTTTTCTTCCAGTCCCAGTTCCGCGGCAACGGTAACGACGTCATTGGAAACCTTGACCGGCTGGACATCGCTACCGTCCTCCGTGCGGAGGGCCCACTGCGGGTCTTTCAGTCCGTGGCCGGTAACGGTGATGACGATGGTCTTGCCGGACGGAACCTCACCAGCAGCGTGCTTCTTGATCAGGCCTGCCACGCCAGCAGCAGAGCCGGGCTCGACGAAGACGCCTTCCTTGGACGAGAGCCAACGGTGGGCGTCCAGGATTTCCTCATCAGTGACGGCTTCAATCAGCCCACCGGATTCGTCGCGGGCAGCGACGGCTGTGTCCCATGATGCCGGGTTGCCGATGCGGATGGCAGTGGCAATGGTGTCCGGTTCAGTGATCGGGTGCCCTGCAACGAACGGCGCTGCACCCGCAGCCTGGAAACCCCACATGATGGGCGTCTTGGTGGAGACGGCCGGCAGTGTGCCGTTGGCGGTCTCGAAGGGAGCGGCGTACTCCTTGTATCCCTTCCAGTAGGCAGTGATGTTGCCGGCGTTACCAACAGGGAGAACGTGGATGTCCGGGGCATCGCCCAGGGAATCCACAACTTCGAAGGCACCGGTCTTCTGGCCCTGGATACGGGCAGGGTTGACCGAGTTCACCAGGAAGACCGGGTATGACTCGCCCAGCTTGCGGGCAATGTCCAGGCAGTTGTCGAAGTTGCCGTCCACCTGCAGCAGCGTGGCGCCGTGCGCGATCGCCTGACTGAGCTTGCCCATGGAGATCTTGCCTTCGGGGACGAGCACAGCGCATTTGAGGCCTGCGGCCGTTGCGTATGCCGCGGCCGAGGCCGAGGTGTTGCCGGTGGACGCACACACAACAGCTTTGGCGCCGGCTTCGACGGCTGCCGTAATGGCCATGGTCATGCCACGGTCCTTGAAGGAACCCGTGGGGTTCATGCCCTCGACCTTCAGGTACACCTGCGAGCCGGTCAGCTCGGAAAGCTTCTGTGCGTGGACGAGCGGGGTGCCGCCCTCGCCGAGGGTGATGACCTTGGTGGCTTCCGTTACAGGCAAACGATCAGCGTATTCGCGGATTACTCCGCGCCATTGGTGAGCCACTTAGACCCCTTCTACCCGCAGTACGGATGTCACAGAATTGATAACGTCCAGGCCCTTGACGGCCTCGACGGTTGCTGCGAGTGCAGCTTCGGATGCACGGTGCGTCACGATTTTCAGCTCAGCCGACTCAACGTTCGAGGCAGAGTCGCGGTGGATCGTTTGACGCATGATCTCGATGGATACGCCGTTCTCCGCAAAAATGTGGGCGATGCGAGCCAACACACCTGCTTGGTCTGCTACGTCCAGGCCGATGTAGTAGCTGGTGTTGGAGGCATCAATAGGCAGTGCCGGAACATGCCCGGTAGTTGTTTCCGTGCGGCCGGGACCGCCAAGGACCAGGCGCCTGGCAGCGGAGACGAGGTCACCCAACACAGCAGAGGCAGTGGGAGTCCCGCCTGCACCCTGGCCATAGAACATCAGCTCACCAGCGTTTTCGGCTTCGATGAAGACGGCGTTGAACGCGCCACGGACGGCTGCCAACGGGTGTTCGCGTGGCAGGAGCGTGGGGTGCACGCGCACCGAGATTCCGCTGCCGTTCTCTGAGGCTTCGATTTTCTCGGCGATGGCCAAAAGCTTAATGACGAAGCCGGCTTCCTTGGCCGAAGCGATGTCCGCAGCGCTGACCTTGGTGATCCCTTCGCAGTAGACGTCGTCCAAGGAGAACCTTGTATGGAAGGACAACGATGCCAGGATGGCGGCCTTGGCAGCTGCGTCATGGCCCTCGACGTCGGCGGTGGGGTCAGCTTCGGCGTAACCGAGGCGCTGTGCTTCGGCAAGGGCGTCCGCAAACTGGGCACCAGTGGTGTCCATCTGGTCAAGGATGAAGTTGGTGGTCCCGTTCACGATCCCGAGAACCCGCGTAATGCGATCGCCGGAGAGGCTGTCGCGGATCGGGCGCAGGATGGGAATAGCACCGGCAACGGCAGCTTCGTAGGACAGCTGAACGCCGGCCTTGTCCGCCTCTTCGTAGAGAGTGGGGCCGTCCTGCGCGAGCAGTGCCTTGTTGCCGGTGACGACGCAGGCGCCATTCTGGATGGCGGTAACGATGAGCGTACGTGCGGGTTCAATGCCGCCCATGAGCTCGATGACGAGGTCTGCGTCCTTGACGAGGGTCTCGGCGTCTGTGGTAAAGAGTTCACGCGGCAGTTCGACGTCGCGCGGCGAGTCGAGGTTGCGCACGGCAATACCGGACAGCTCGAGGCGCGCGCCACTGCGGGCGGCCAGTGCCTCGGCGTCGTCAATAAGAATGCGCGCGACCTGGGCCCCTACATTGCCACAGCCCAGCAGGGCCACCTTCAGGGTTCGCACTTCAGACATTCGCCACTCCCATGTCGCGGTTCAAGAGATCTTCTTCGGTTTCCCCGCGGACAATGAGCCTGGCGGCTCCGTCGCGGACAGCGACAACGCCAGGCCGGGCCAGGTAGTTGTAGTTGCTGGAGAGGGCCCAGCAATAGGCGCCGGTACCCGGTACTGCGAGCAAATCACCGGCTGCCACATCCGCGGGCAGATATACATCTCTAACAACTATGTCGCCGCTCTCGCAATGTTTGCCCACTACTCGGGACAGTTGCGGAGCTGCATCGGAGTCACGGGAAGCCAAAATCGCCGAATAATCCGCGTCGTAAAGCACCGGACGGGCGTTGTCGCTCATTCCACCGTCCACCGACACATACCGACGCGGATACGTAACGTTCTCTAGACCTTTTTCCGTGCCCGGAACGTCCACGCGAACAGTTTTAAGCGTGCCTACCTCATACAAGGTGAACGTGGTGCTCCCGACGATCGCGCGTCCGGGTTCGATGGAAACGCGGGGCGCTTCGATGCCGAGTTCCGCGCACTTTGAACGCACGACGGCGGCCATCGCCTGCGCGATTTCCGCTGCAGGGCGGGGCGTGTCCACTGGCGTATAGGCGATACCGTAGCCGCCCCCGAGGTCCAATTCCGGCAGGATGACGGAGTATTTGGCCTGCATCGCTGCCTGAAAGCCGAGGAGCTTTTCGGCAGCCAGCGCGAATCCGTCCGCCTCGAAGATCTGGGAACCGATGTGGCAGTGCAACCCCAGGAGTTCCACGCTCGGGTACGACGTCGCGGCGGCAACGGCTTCCTCAGCGGCGGACAGGCCTGCTTCCTCGGTGGAGTCCTCAGCCATGGAGAGGCCAAACTTCTGGTCCTCGTGCGCTGTGGCGATGAATTCGTGGGTGTGGGCGTGCACACCCGGTGTCAGGCGCAGCATGACCTTGGCAATTTCGCCGCGACTGGAAGCAATCTTGGCGACTCGTTCCAATTCGTCGAGGCTATCCACCACGATCCTGCCGACCTTCATGTCCAGTGCCCGGTTGATCTCGGCATCGGACTTGTTGTTGCCGTGCAGGCCCAGGTTGGCCCCCGGGATTCCGGCGCGGGCGGCAACAGCCAGTTCGCCTCCGGAACAGGTGTCCAGGCGCAGGCCTTCCTCAGCTACCCACTGTGCCACTGCCGTGCACAGGAAGGACTTGCCCGCGTAGTAGACGTCCACTCCCCCACAGATGTCGGCAAAGGCGTCGTCGAAAGCGTCCTTGAAGGCACGGGCACGGGATCGGAAGTCAGATTCGCTCATCACGAACAAAGGCGTGCCGAACTGTTCCTTGAGGTCGCTGACTGAAATCCCGTCAATAGTGACCTCACCGACGTCGTTCTTCTCCACACCGGCTGCCCACATCGGTGCCTGAAGGACGTTAAGGTCCTCCGGGACGGCCAGCCATTCAGGGGCAAGCGGAGAGGCCTGGGGTGAATTTGGTGCGGTGTTTGTGGTCATGGCCTTACATCCGTTCCGGCGCGGAAACGCCCAGCAGTCCGAGTCCGTTGGCCAGCACCTGGCTGGTGGCGTCGTTCAGCCACAGCCGGGTCCGGTTCACGTCCAACACCGGATCCTCACCCTGCGGGGAGACACGGCAGGCGTCGTACCAGCGGTGGTAGGCACCGGCGATGACCTCAAGATGGCGGGCTACGCGGTGCGGTTCGCGGAGCTCGGCTGCTTTGGCCACGATGGAGGGGTAGCTGCCCAAATAGGAGAGAAGCTCGTTCTCCGTGGCGTGGTCCAGCAGCGATGCGTCGAACACAGAGCGATCGACCCCGGCTTCGGCGGCGTTGCGCGCGGTTCCCCTGGAGCGGGCATGGGCGTACTGCACATAGAACACGGGGTTCTCGTTGCTGTTCTTCTTGAGCAGTTCCGGGTCCAGTGTCAGCGGCGAGTCCGCAGGGAACCGGGCAAGGGAGTAGCGCACCGCGTCCTTGCCCAACCAGGAAATGAGGTCCTTGAGTTCGATGATGTTGCCCGCGCGCTTGGACAACTTGGCGCCGTTGACGGACACCAACTGTCCAATGAGAACCTCAATGTTTACTTCGGGGTCGTCGCCCGCGCACGCTGCAATAGCTTTGAGGCGATTGATGTAGCCGTGGTGGTCGGCGCCAAGAAGGTAGATCTTCTCGGTGAAACCGCGGTCCTTCTTGGAGAGGTAGTACGCGGCATCGGCGGCGAAGTACGTCGGTTCTCCGTTCGCGCGGATCATGACGCGGTCTTTGTCATCGCCGAAGTCAGTGGTGCGCAGCCAAACGGCGCCGCCGTCGTCGAAGACGTGGCCCTGTTCGCGGAGCCGGGCAACGGCAGATTCAATGGCACCGGCGTCGTGCAGTTCCTTCTCGGAGAAGAAGACGTCGAATTCCACGCCGAAATCTGCCAGCGTTGCTTTGATATCCGCCATCTGTGCCTCGTAGGCGGCAGCACGGATGACCGGCAGGGCAGCCTCGTCCGTGAGTTCACGGATATCCGGGTGGGCTTTGAGTACTTCATCGCCTAGTTCGCGAATGTACTCGCCAGGATAGCCGCCCTCTGGGACGCCCCGGCCGTGGAGCCGGGAAAGGACTGAGTTGGCGAAGACGTTCATCTGCGAACCGGCGTCGTTGATGTAGTACTCAGCGGTGACGTCGGCTCCCGACGCCCGCAGCACACGCGCGATCGCGTCGCCCAGGGCGGCCCACCGGGTATGGCCGATATGAAGGGGCCCCGTGGGGTTGGCCGAAACGAATTCCATGTTCACAACATGTCCTGCGAGCGCCTGGTTGGTCCCGTAGGTGGAACCCGCCTCAACGATTGCCTTGGCAAGCGCGCCTGCAGTAGCAGCATCAACGGTGATGTTCAGGAAGCCCGGACCTGCGATTTGGACTCCGGTCACGCCGGCGATTTCCTGCAGGCGGTGGCTGAGGATTCCCGCGAACTCGCGCGGATTCGTACCGGCCTGCTTAGCCAATTGCAGGGCAATATTGGTGGCCCAGTCTCCGTGGTCCCTGTTCTTGGGGCGCTCCACCCGGACGTCGTCGGGGACAGCGGATTCCGCCAAGGCGATTTCGCCGGCAGAGACGGCGTCCTTAAGGCAGGTGGATATGGCAGCAGAGAGTTCTTCGGGAGTCACCCATCCAGCCTACCGGGGGGCCGCGAACTCGAGGAATTAAGGCCCGTTTATGTGGATATCTTGGACACAGCGCCTCTGCATGAACTGCCGGCGGCACTCACAGACTGAACCATTACGCTGATTTCAACGTTGTGAAGACGTAAGAGGTGGCTTTAAGGGTCATCCAGAGACCCAAACCATCCGCTGACCGCATGTTGATCACATCTTGTCCAGTTGAAACGAGCAGAACATGACTACGCCACTCCGCAAGAGCCTCTACGTCGGGTTTGCCAGCGTTTCCATTATTGGGACCGCAGCTGCCTGTGCCCCTACAACGGAAGCCCCGTCAACCCAGACACCCGCTACCCAGAATGGCGGCCAGGCTTCTACTGGCAGTCCTTCTTCCTCCAGTTCGGCTGGAAAAGGCAACTCCACGTACCGGGACGGCACGTACAGCGCCGATGGAACATATACATCGCCGAACGGCCAGGAGACGGTTGGCGTTGAGCTCAAGCTGGCCGGGGACAAGGTGGAGGCAGTGAATATCACCGTCCACCCCTCCAACCCCAATACCAAGAAGTTCCAGGGCGAGTTTGCCAGCGGTATCGCGTCACAGATAGTTGGCAAAGACATCGACGAACTAAACGTTTCCAAGGTGGCCGGTTCCTCCTTGACCTCCGGCGGCTTCAACGATGCCGTGGAGCAGATCAAGTCCCAGGCAAAGTAGCAGCCATGCCGCATCCGGGCTGGAGCCGATTTAGCTTCGAAGGGATCGGTACGCACTGGGAGATTTCGACGTCGTCGATCCTTGCGCCTGAAGTGCAGCGCCAACTGCTTGCAACGGTGGCGGATTACGACCACACCTATTCACGGTTCAGGCCGGATTCCCTGGTGTCCGCTCTGCAGCGCGGTCCCGGCAGCATTTCATTGCCCGGGCACTCTGTGGCCCTCCGCGACGTCTACCAGACGCTGTACCGGATAAGTGGCGGCTCCATGACACCCCTGATCGGCAATAGCTTGAACCGTCTTGGTTATGATGCCGGCTACACCTTGGTTCCTTCAGGCGCTCCTGAGGGTGCAGCCAAGTGGGAAGACGTCCTTGAATGGTCGGGAACCACGGTTTCGGGCAAGGTCCCGCTGGTGTTGGATGTTGGCGCCGCAGGAAAAGGACAGCTCGTGCATCTGCTCGGTGAAGTCCTCCGTTCAGCTGGCTACCTGGACTTCCTGGTGGATGGCAGCGGGGACATGCTGCATTCCGGAAGCCTGCCCGTCACTGTGGCGTTGGAGCATCCTTATAACCCCAAGCAGGCAATCGGCACCGTGGAATTGGACAATTCCGCCCTCTGCGCCTCCGCGTCCAACCGCCGGGCGTGGGGCGACGGCCTGCACCATGTACTGGACGGAATCACTGGGCAACCTATCCAAACCACAGTGGCCACCTGGACCATGGCCGCGAGCGCGATGGTGGCCGATGCCCTGGCCACGGCACTCTTCATGGTGGAACCTGCCGCACTTGAGGTTGAATTCGATTTTTCCTGGCTGCGGGTGTTTTCGAATGGGACTGCCACATTTTCGGCTGGTTTTGAAGGGAGACTGTTCACATGAATGCCATGAAGTCGCGACTGGACACCTGGTTGGGACGCTTCACGATGTACCGCTGGATTTTGTGGGTTCTCGGGGTACTGGTGGCCTACAGCCTGCTTCTGAACGTCTTGGGGTGGCTGACGTTCGGCCTGCCACAGATGCTGGTTCACTTGTGCCTGTGCCTGGGGCTTACCTATGGATCGAACCGCCTGCTTGCCTTGCTTTTCCGGACCACGCCACATTCAGAGTCTTCACTCATTACTGGCCTGCTCCTCTATTTCCTGTTCTGGCCCACATTCGTCCCCACTGACATGCTGGGTGTTGCACTGGCCTGTGTCCTGGCCAGCGCTTCGAAGTATGCTTTGGCTTTCCGTGGGCGCCACATTTTCAACCCGGCGGCTGCGGGGGCTTTTATCACGGGCTTAACCGGACTGAACATAGCCACGTGGTGGGCCGCAACGCCTGCCATGCTGTGGCTCCTTGTTCCTGGCGTCCTGGCGGTCCTGTACCGCACACGGAAAATGCTGATGGCTTCCGTTTTCCTGCTAGTGGCCACCAGTATCGTCTGCGTCGAATTGTTGGGCCGCGGCATGACCTTCGGCCAGGCCCTGTGGCAGCCGTTGGCCCAGCGCCCCTTGCTCTTCTTCGTCGGCTTCATGCTTACCGAGCCGCTCACGCTCCCCCCACGCCGTTGGCAGCAGTTGGCGCTTGCCGGCGTCGTGGGCGTTGTCTTCGCAGTTCCTTACAACTTGGGCTTCGTGGCCAATTCCCCTGAACTCGCGCTTCTGGTGGGGAACCTCATCGCTTTCTTCCTGGGCCAGCGGGGCCGCGTGCAACTGACATTCAAGGGATCCCGGGCCCTAACGCCGGGGACCAGGGAGTTCCGCTTCGAGCCTCGGCGCCCCGTTCGGCATGCGGCCGGTCAATTCATGGAACTGAACCTTCCGCATTCAGGGTCCGACGGCAAGGGCCGCCGCCGTGTCTTCAGCATCACCAGCCCCCCGGGTGCTCCAGAAGTGACCTTCGGCGTTGGAACTGCCGAACCCTTGTCCACCGCGAAGAAGACGTTGTTGGCGCTAAGGCCTGGTGACATGATTTCCGCCACGGCGGTTGGCGGAGACTTCGTGCTCCCCCGCGACGCCGGTAGGCCGGTCCTGCTGATTGCCGCAGGTATTGGCATCACGCCTTTTCTTTCCCACCTTGCGTCCGATACTGCAGCCCGTGACACCGTGGTCCTTTACCTTGCCCACGGGCGCGATGAACTCGCCGCCTGTGAGCAATTGGCGGCATCCGGCGCAAAGGTAATCGCCCGGCTCGCGGACGGCTCCACTCCCCCCGATTTCATGCACGACGCCGGAACCTCCAGGATCGATGCACGGCGCCTGAAGGAACTGGTACCGGACATCGCCGCCCGGGAGGTTTATGTCTCCGGTTCCCCGGCGAGCGTGGATTCCCTGCGGGCCGCCGCGCGCGGTGCAGGTGCGCGGCGGGTACACGTTGACTCGTTTGCGGGGTACTGAGCGTGGGTACAGCAGCGCCGTGGGGTGCAGGGCGCTAAAGATCATGCCGCGTTTTCTTTTGGGGCTCGGTGGCTGCTAAGCTCTAGGACGTCCCACCGGCAACGGAGGGAACCCTGGATGCCCTCGTAGCTCAGGGGATAGAGCGTCTGCCTCCGGAGCAGAAGGCCGTAGGTTCGAATCCTATCGAGGGCACACACGATACCCCGCCAGTCCAACTGGCGGGGTATCTTTGCATTCCAGCCCGCATTCCGGCCGCCTCAACCCGGGTCGCCACTATCAGTTCAGGGCTTGCCGGGCGAACACCCCAAAATTGTCAGCCCCCGCTCCTAGGCTGATCACAGTTGCCAGTCGCCAAGAGCCAGAGGGGTTGCCGTGCTTTGTTCAATCGTTCCGCCTTACATGCTTCGAAGGATTGCCGCCCAGAGCGAACCACGGCTTTGGGCTGTCGCCCGCGCCGCAAAGGAATCGCTCCTGCACATCAAGGACCTCCAGGCGGTTCGTGCCGCCCCGGCGCCCTCTACTCCCCCCAGTGTCGTGGCGGCAAAGCCCAGCCCGCCAAAGCGCACCATCTACGATGCCGACACCTCGGAAAACCTGCCCGGCCGGGTAGTCCGCAAGGAAGGCGCTGCGCCTATTGGGGATGCCGCTGCCGATGAGGCCTATGACGGTTTGGGCAGTACGCACCGACTTTATGCCGAGATTTTCGGCCGGGATTCCATCGATGGGGCCGGCTTGGCCCTGGACGCTACCGTTCACTACGGCAATCTGTACGACAATGCCTTTTGGGATGGTAACCAGATGGTTTTTGGGGATGGCGACGGGGAGATTTTCCAGCGTTTCACCAAGTCAGTGAGCGTCATCGGCCACGAACTGGCTCATGGGGTCACGCAATTTACGGCAGGGCTCAATTACCGCAACCAGGCAGGTGCCCTGAATGAGTCCATGTCAGATGTCTTCGGTGTACTGGTGGAGCAATACCTGAAGAAGGAAACTACCGAGCAAGCCAGCTGGCTGATCGGCGAGGGCCTTTTTACCGACAAGGTCCAAGGTGCGGCCTTGCGCTCGATGAAGGCCCCCGGCACCGCCTACGACGACGACATCCTGGGCAAGGACCCGCAGCCGGACTCCATGGACACGTATGTTCGGACCAGCGCAGACAACGGCGGAGTGCACATCAATTCGGGCATCCCGAACAGGGCGTTCTACCTTGTCGCCTCCGAGCTGGGCGGCAATGCATGGGGTGCGCCAGGGCAGATCTGGTATGGGACACTCACCAGCGGGTCGCTGCCGTCAGCCTGTACCTTTGGCAAGTTCGCCAAGACGACTGCGGCTACCGCGGAAGAACTTTTTGGCGTTGGCTCAGTAGAGCATGACGCCGTCCTGAAGGCGTGGGAGACTGTGAAGGTCAAGGTTTAGACCAGCCGGCGGGACCGTCCGGCCCCCGGGCAGTCCCGCCGTCGTTGGCTTGCCGCCAGTACGTCAAACGAGAAGTAGCCGGTCATGAAAATCACCGTCCAGCGCAGTGGGGGCATAGCCGCGATGACACGCGTCTGGAGCGTGGAGGCAGTGTCTGACGATGACAAAGAGCGCTGGATGCCGATCGTTGAGGCATGTCCCTGGGACGAGGCGAAGAGCCAAGCCAGGACTGTGAACGAACCGGATCGATTCATGTACTCCATCAGGGCAGGGCAACGGCGGGCGACGCTACCCGAGCGCGCAGTCACGGGGCCCTGGCAGGAACTGGTGGAGTGTGCCAAGGCTGAAGGTTCCGAGTCCCGCGGCCGCTTGGGGGCCCGCCGCTAGATCGCCTCGGCCAACTGCCCGCGGAAGGCCCTTCGGTAACTCTGGGGACTCGTATCCAACACCTTCGTAAAATGGTGGCGCAGCAGTACGGAATGCCCGAACCCTGCCTCCCGCGCGATCTCATCGATATTCAGCTCCGTGGACTCCAGGAGTTCCTGGGCCCGCAGGACCCGCTGGGAGTTCAACCAAGCCGCGGGTGTAGTCCCCGTTTCCGCCCTGAAGCGGCGCGCGAATGTTCTGGGCGACATGTGCAGCCGCGCAGCCAACTCGTTCACGCTGTGTTCTTCGTCGAGGTGTTCAACCATCCATCGCAGGAGTTCCTCCATGGGCGCTGAACCACACCGGGGCATTGGCCGGTCAATGAACTGCGCTTGGCCGCCGTCGCGATGGGGTGGGACTACCATGTCACGCGCGATCGCGGCAGCTACGCTGGCTCCCAGCTCTACACGCACAAGATGGAGGCATGCATCGATACCGGCAGCAGTTCCTGCGCTGGTAATGATGGTTCCGTCCTGTACATAGAGGACGTTCTCATCCACCACTGCTGCAGGGTAGCGATTCGCCAGCTCCTGCGAGTAGTGCCAATGGGTAGTGCATCGGCGCCCATCGAGCAGGCCTGCCCGCGCCAAGGCGTAAGCGCCGGAGCAAATGGACATCACCCAGGCGCCGCGGGCATGAGCCGCCCGGAGTGCTTCAAGGACCGGCTCCGGGATCTCCTGGTCCCTCCCGAAGGGCGCCATGATCACCAGGTCCGCATCGGCCGCAGCTTCAAGGCCGTGGTTGACATGCAGCGAGAGCCCGGACTTCATCCGGATGTCTCCCGGCTCCGGTGCGCACACCCTGAAGTCGAAAGCAGGTACGCCTGCACCGCGGTCGGACCTGTCAATGCCGAAGACCTCAAAAGCGGTACCGAACTCGAAGATCGAGAAGTCGGGAACAACTATGACGGCTACTGATTTCAACATATCTCCAGTGTGGCAGAAAATTGTCTAAATGGGGCATTTCTGCCACTGTTTCTTGGCTGCCGCCAAGAGAAGACTGAAGGCATGGAAATCTTCGGAATCATCCTCTTCATCGTCCTCATCACCGCCGTCGCAGCCACCGTTACCGCCCTCCTGAAGGACGGACGCGGCCACAACCCACCCATCAACTCCAAGGAACCCTGGAGCGCCTTTGATGCTCCAAGTACTCCGTACTGGAATCCCCGCATCTACTAGCCTCCCGCCAGCCCACTGGAAGCGTCCAGCCAAGATTTGTCCACCCGACGCCCGTCCTTCACGGAATTCACCAGGATTTCCTGAACGACGGGCGTCTCTGTGCGCGGCTTGCAGTAGTTCATCTGGGGGACAGCGGCGATACTGCGGACATATGAGCTGGAGGACGCGCGCGCTGGCGGACATGTGAATGCGACAGCGGACGTTGACGCGAAGCCACAGTAGACTGGCAGCAGCCATGACACTTCATATTTCCTACCCCGCTGAGCTGCCGGTATCCGAGCGCCGCGAGGATCTGATGGCGGCGATCGCCGCAAACCAGGTGACCATCATTGCCGGCGAAACCGGCTCGGGCAAAACTACCCAGATCCCTAAGATGTGCTTGGAACTGGGCCTGGCCGACAAAGGCCTGATCGGGCACACACAGCCACGCCGGCTGGCGGCCAGGACTGTGGCAGAGCGCATAGCGTCCGAGTTGGACGTCGAGATCGGACAGGAAGTTGGCTTCCAGGTCCGGTTCACTGGCGAGGTCAGTGCATCGACCAAGATCAAGCTCATGACCGATGGCATCCTCCTGGCAGAGATCCAACGGGACAAACTCCTGCGCAAGTACAGCACCATCATCATCGACGAGGCCCACGAGCGCAGCCTCAACATCGACTTCATCCTGGGCTATCTGAAGCGGGTTCTCCCCCAGCGCCCGGACCTGAAAGTAATCATCACCTCGGCCACGATCGATCCTGAACGCTTCGCCAAGCACTTTGGCACGGAGGAGTCCCCCGCCCCCATCATCGAGGTTTCCGGCCGGACCTACCCAGTAGAGATCCGGTACCGGCCCTTGTCACAGCCTTCCGGGGCGGACGAGGACAGTTCCGATGACGAACTGGAAGAGGACCGGGACCCGCTGGATGCGGTCTGTGACGCGGTAGACGAACTGGCCAAGGAGGCACCGGGCGACATCCTCGTGTTCTTCTCTGGCGAGCGGGAAATCCGCGACGCTGCCGAGGCCATCAATGGCCGCATCCAGACCAACCGGCGCCTGGCAGGTACGGAAGTACTCCCCCTCTTTGCCAGGTTGAGCCTTCAGGAGCAGCACCGCGTGTTCAATCCAGGTGGAAAGCGACGCATCATCCTCGCCACCAACGTGGCGGAAACCTCGCTGACTGTCCCCGGCATCAAATACGTGATCGACACCGGCACGGCCCGCATCTCGCGGTATTCGCACCGGACCAAGGTCCAGCGCCTTCCCATCGAACGTGTATCCCAGGCCTCGGCCAACCAGCGATCCGGACGGTGTGGCCGCGTTTCCGAGGGCATCGCCATCCGTCTCTACTCAGAAGAAGACTTTGAGTCCCGTCCGCAGTTCACGGACCCGGAAATCCTGAGGACCAACCTGGCCGCCGTCATTCTGCAGATGACGGCCATGGGCGTTGCCCGCGGTCCCAAGGATGTTGAGAACTTCCCGTTCGTGGAACCGCCTGATTCACGCGCCATTAACGACGGCGTCACCCTCCTTCGCGAACTCGGCGCCCTCAGCCCGGCGACTTCGAACACGCCTGCGTCCAAGGATCCCCGCGGTAACCGTCGGAGCGGCAGTGGTCTGACCGCCGTCGGGCAGAAGCTGGCCCAGCTGCCGGTCGACCCGAGACTCGGCCGCATGATTGTCGAAGCCGGCAAACGCGGTTGTGTCCGCGAAGTGATGATTCTGGCCGCAGCCCTCACGATCCAGGATCCGCGCGAACGGCCAACCGACAAACAGCAACTCGCTTCTGAGAAGCATGCACGGTTCCGCGATGAGAACTCGGACTTCACTGGCTTCCTCAACCTCTGGAACTACATCCAGGAAAAGCAACGCGAGCTGTCCTCAACGCAGTTCCGTCGGCTGTGCCGCAACGAATTCATCAACTATCTCCGCGTCCGGGAGTGGCAGGACCTTTTCACCCAACTCCGACAACTTGCCAAGCCCTTGGGTATCACGCTGGACAATAAGCGTGAAGCAGATCCCGTAGGCAACCACGAGGGAATTCACATCAGCCTGCTGTCAGGGTTGCTGAGCCACATCGGCCTCCTTGATGAGCGCAAGCGCGAATACGCCGGCGCCCGCGGCAGCCGCTTCGCAATATTCCCCGGTTCTGCCCTGTTCAAGAAATCGCCTGCATTCGTCATGGCCGCCGAGTTGGTGGAAACCAGCCGCTTGTGGGCACGGGTCGCAGCAAGGTTCGATCCCTTGTGGGTGGAACAGGTAGCCCCGGACCTCGTGAAGCGCTCCTACAGCGAGCCCCATTGGTCCTCCCGGCAAGGTGCCGTCATGGCCCACGAGAAAGTCACGCTGTACGGCGTGCCCATCATCCCGAACCGTCGGATCAACTACGGCCGCATCGATCCGGAACTGTCCCGTGAACTCTTCATCCGCCACGCGCTGGTGGAAGGCGAGTGGAAGACCCATCACAAGTTCTTCCACCGCAACCGCGCACTCCTGCAGGAGATCGAGGAGCTTGAAACCAGGATGCGCCGGCGCGACATCCTGGTTGATGACCAGACCCTCTTCGAGTTCTATGACGCCCGGGTGGGCAAGGATGTCGTGTCTGAACGGCATTTTGATAAATGGTGGAAGGAGGCCCGCCAAGCCGATCCAGCGCTGCTGGATTTTGATCAGTCGCTGCTGATGAGCGAGGACGCCGAGACCCTCGATGACTCGGCCTACCCCAAAACTTGGCTGCACAAGGGCTTCGAACTTCCACTGAGCTACGAGTTCCACCCCGTGGCTCCTGGATCTGCTCCGAATCCTTCGGACGGTGTCACCGCCGAAGTTCCGGTGTTGTTCCTGAACCAACTCGACGACGCTCCGTTCCGCTGGCAGATTCCGGGACAACGCGTAGAACTGATCACAGCGCTTATCAAATCCCTCCCCAAACAGGTTCGGAAGAACTTCGTGCCTGCCCCTGACGTCGCCCGGCAGGCTACGGAGGCGTTGGAAAGAGACTTCGATCCCGCCACTGACGAGCTCGAGCCCTCCTTGGAATTGGTTCTTCGCCGGCTCCGCGGACACGTCATCCCACCGGGATCATGGAACTGGGAAGCCGTGCCTCCGCACCTTCGCGTCAGCTTTAAGGTGGTGGACAGCAAGGGCAAGGTCCTCGACGAAGGCAAGGACCTCGCACAACTACAGGAAAAACTGGCCCCGGCCACACGTCGGGCAATCGCCGAATCGCTCGGTGCTACACCAGCGACGACGGCCCCCGGCAAGGCTGGCACAAGAGCCGGAGCGCCGGGCGCCTCAAACGGCAAGACCGCCGGTTCCGCGGCCGGGACCAGCAGCAGTCCTGATGTGCGTGCCGGCGCCCAGCCTGCCCAAGGAGCGGTGGCCGAACGCACTGGTATCACCGAATGGGACTTCGGAACCGTGCAACGCCAGGTAACCCGAACGGTGAAGGGCCACGCTGTCACCGGCTTCCCGGCGATCGTGGATGAGGGTATCTCTGTAGCCCTCCGCGTCTTCCAAACCCGCCAGGAACAGGAAGCGGCAATGCGTGGCGGGGTGATCCGGCTTCTGGCCCTTCGGATCCCTGCCCCGGACCGGTACGTGTTGGAGCACCTCAGCAATACCGAGAAGCTGACCTTCAGCCAAAATCCGCACGGCTCCGTCAGTGCCCTGATCGCTGACTGCGCCCTCGCTGCCATCGACAAACTGACGCCAGAGGCCCTGCCCTGGGACCAGGAAGCCTTCGATGCGTTGTATGAAGTAGTCCGCGCTGAGCTGATCGATACCGTATTTACGGTAACGGCCGTCGTCGAACGCATCCTGGCGAGCACCCGCCGGATCCAAAAGCAGCTGAAGTCCAGTGCGAGCCTGCCGCTCATCAGCGCCCTCAATGACATGAAAAGTCAGCTGGAACAGCTGGTCTTTCCGGGCTTTGTGGCACAGACGGGCTACGCACAGCTGAGCCAGCTTCCGCGGTACCTGCAGGCGATTGAGAAGCGGCTGGAGAAGCTTCCTGGCAACGTTCAGCGCGACGGACTGAATATGGCGATCGTCCAGGCGCTGGAGGATGACTACGACGACGCCGTCTCCGCGTTGCTCCCCGGACGCAGGGCAGGTACGGAATTAACCCGGGTGCGCTGGATGATCGAGGAGTTGCGTGTAAGTCTCTTCGCCGTCGAGTTGGGCACGGCCTACTCTGTCTCCGAGAAGCGCATCCGAACGGTGCTGAACCAGGCGTTGGCGCCAGCCTGACGGTTAGTCTTCAGGTACGCAGTCCCCGTGGCCGGCAGCCCGCAAGGCCCCGCGGAGCTTCACAGCCGTGGCATCCATGACGGCAGGATCCGGATTATGGTCCACGTTGTGTACCTCAAAGTCCGCCATCGAATAGGCCGGCCAGATGTGGACGTGCAAGTGGTCCACCTCAAAGCCTTCCATCAGGACACCCACGCGCTTGGCGCTGAAAAGATCTTCCTGGACCTTCCCGATCCTCTGGGCAACGTCCATGACTTTGGCTAAAAGCTCCGGGCTGGCGTGCGTCCAGGAATCCACTTCCTCACGAGGCACCACCAGTGTGTGTCCCGGCGTTATCGGAGCGATTGTCAGAAACGCCACAACATCCTCGTCCTTCCACACGAAACGGCCCGGGATTTCCCCGTTGATGATCTTGGTGAACAGCGTGCTCATGCATCTGCCCTTTCTGACGGTTCCTGAAGTGTTGCGGTGTCCAGTACAAACCGGTATTTCACGTCTCCGGCCACCATACGGTCATAGGCTTCGTTGAGTTGGTCGGCGCCTACGATCTCGATGTCGCTGGCAACTCCATGCTCGGCACAGAAGTCGAGCATCTCCTGGGTTTCCTCGATCCCGCCAATCAGCGAACCTGCATAGGCCAACCGACGGCGTATAAGCAGTCCCGGGCTGACGGGCGGCATGTCTTCGGCCGGGAGCCCAAGCTGGAAAAGTGCCCCATCAAGCCGCAGCGTGCGGAAGTAGGGGTTGAGGTCATGCGGCGCAGCAAAGGTGTCAATGATGACGTCGAGGCTCCCGTTCGCGCCCGCCATGGCTTCTTCATCCCTGGACAACACCACGTGGTCCGCTCCCAATTCCCGTGCGGCGTCGAACTTCGCTTCAGAGGTGGTGAACACGGTAACCTCCGCGCCCATGGCCTTCGCGATCTTGACGGCCATGTGGCCCAAGCCTCCCAACCCCACAACTCCCACCGAGTCTCCCTCTTCGACGTCGAAGTACCTCAAGGGCGAATATGTGGTGATTCCCGCGCACAACAGAGGGGCGGCTGCCGCAGGGTCCAGGGCTTCGGGGATGCGTAGCACGAAGCGCCGGTCAACCACCACCGACGTCGAATATCCTCCTTGGGTGATTGCGTTGCCATTGCGCGGGTCCGGAACTCCGTACGTGCCAATATTGCCCCGCTCGCAGTACTGCTCCAGCCCGTCCAGGCAGCTCTCGCACTCGCGGCAGGAATCCACGAGGCAGCCAACGCCAACGCGGTCACCCGGAGCGAAATCCTGCACAGCAGCACCCACCCGCGTTACCCTGCCGACGATCTCATGGCCCGGAACCAGCGGATATGGTGGCAAACGCCATTCGCCACGTGTCGCATGAACATCGGAGTGGCAAAGACCGCAAAACTCGATCGCGATCTCCACATCGTCTTCCTTGGGCGCACGGCGCGCGACAGTAAGCGGTACCAACCCACTGTCCGGCGAGGTCGCACCAAAAGCCGCCGCGAGCGTGGACCCTTCAGGATCCGATGACTGCGCAGGAACAGGGTTTGCTGTATCCATCGGAATTGGCTTCGCTGTGTCCATTGGGATTGGCTTCGCTGTGTCCATTGGGATTGGCTTCGCTGTGTCCATTGGGATCGGCTTCGCCAAGGGCGGGGGCACGGGACGTCCAGGGGTCATGATCCGACGCTACTCCCGGCAGCAGCGCTCGTGCCACTTTGGCCGTGCGCGCTAGCAGTGTCTCCGGTGTTCCCCACATATTCATCCTCGAATGGTTCACTGCCAACGGCGACGGGATTCGCGGCATTGTTTGACCATTGCGAGAAGGACCCCGGGAAAAGTGCCGCTGTGTGTCCAGCAATTTCGAGGGCGGCAACCTGGTGAGCAGCCGTGACGCCGGACCCGCAATAGACGGCAATGTTGCCCGGGACATCCGCTCCCAATCCAGCGAAGCGCCTGCGCAGTTCCTCCGCTGGCAGGAACGTGCCTTCCGCGGTGAGGTTATCGGTAGTTGGTGCGCTGACAGCGCCCGGAATGTGTCCGGCGCGGGGGTCAATAGGTTCGATTTCGCCCCTGTAACGTTCCCCGGCGCGCGCATCCAGCAGTACGCCCCGCTCATGCCAGTGCGCGGCTTCCTCCTCGGTGATAGTGGGCATTTTGCCGTCGGCCAGGGTGACATTCCCGACGGCGGGCGTCACCTCGCCTGCCTCCACAGGGTGACCTGCCGCACGCCAGGCGGCCAGTCCGCCGTCGAGCAGGTAGACGGTTTCCACGCCTGCATTCCGCAGCATCCACCAGGCGCGGGCCGCGGCCATACTGCCACTGTTGTCATAAGCGACCACGGTGTCGCCGTCGTTGATCCCCCAGCGTCGCGCGGCAAGCTGGAAGCGTTCGCTGGAGGGAAGGGGGTGCCGGCCCAGGGCAGGTTGTGCGTGGTCCGCGAGTTCGCTGGGCAGGTCCACGAAAACCGCCCCTGGCAGGTGGCCTTCCAGATATTGGCTGTGCCCATCCGTCCTGCCCAGAACCCAACGCACGTCCAGGAGCACGGTACGCTCCCCCGCCGCGAGTCGCCGGTGTACTTCGGACGCCTCCATCAGAATGGTCATCTGCTCTCCTTCAGCTAAGCCTGCGTGGGCGCTGTGCTACCTATGCCCGTCTTCCAGCCTAGTCTTGTGTTCTACGCCCCGCCGGTACGCTTGTCCGGTGAGCAATTCGTGCATTCAGGACAGGGTTTGGGCCAGCGAGGCCATCCGCAAGATCGAAGCCGAGAACAACCGTTCGGCAGATACGCACCTCTACGCAGTCCCACTGCCTGAACATTGGGGAGTCCACCTCTACCTCAAGGACGAGTCGACGCACCGATCAGGCAGCCTCAAACATCGCCTGGCCCGTTCGCTGTTCCTCTACGGACTGGTTAATGGCTGGATCACGGAGGGCACTACTATCGTGGAAGCCTCCAGCGGCAGCACGGCGGTCTCAGAAGCGTACTTCGCCCGGCTCATTGGTTTGCCCTTCATCGCTGTCATGACCAAGACCACCAGCCCTGAAAAGATCGCCCTTATCGAGGAGTTCGGGGGCGCCTGCCTCTTGGTGGATCACCCTTCAGAGGTATACGCCGTGGCGGAGGAGACCGCGAAAACGTCCGGCGGCTACTACATGGACCAGTTCACCTTCGCCGAGCGCGCCACGGACTGGAGGGGCAACAACAACATCGCTGAATCAATCTTCCAGCAGCTCTCCCGTGAAGAGCATCCGGTTCCCGCATGGATCGTGGTGGGCGCAGGAACCGGCGGCACGAGCGCGACCATTGGTCGCTACCTGCGATACAACAGGCACAACACCTGCCTTGCAGTGGTGGACCCGGAGAACTCTGCGTTCTACCCGGCATGGCGTGATGGCGATGCCGCCGCCGCCACGGGTTTGCCGTCCCGCATCGAAGGCATCGGCCGTCCCCGCGCGGAGCCGAGCTTCGTCCCGGCTGTCATTGATCACATGATCCAAGTCCCGGACGCAGCCTCTGTGGCGGCCATGCGACACCTGCGTAGGCTCACCGGATTGCATGCAGGGCCCTCTACGGGCACCAACCTTTGGGGCGTCTGGCAACTCGTGGCGCAGATGGTCTCGGAAGGGCGAAAGGGAAGCATCGTCTCGCTCATGTGCGACGGCGGCGACCGCTATGTCGGCAGTTATAACGACGCCGGGTGGCTGGCCAGCAAAGGACTGGACCCTGCACCGTATGAAGCGGTGTTGGAGCGATTCCACGAAACCGGTGTGTGGACCGGTTAAACCTCTACTGACTCACGGGGCGCCAGTCGCGTGTAGGCGGTTCCGTAACGGGCACCGATCCGTGTGACGTGGCCTTCCACGATCCCGCGACCCAGTTCGTTAAGCAGACCATCATGGACGGGGAACGCTTTGGGCGCGCGCACAGAGATGACAAAATCCACCACTTCCCCCACTTTGGACCATGGCGCATGGATGGGCACCAGGAGGGTTTGGACGTTGATACCGTCCGGAACCACGAATGAATCCCCAGGGTGGAAGACGTTCCCATCCACCAGGTAGCCGATGTTGGACACCACGGGAATCTGGGCATGGATGACTGCATGCTGGCCACCGAAGGTCCGCACCGGGAACCCCGCAGCCTCAAAATCGGACCCCGGTTCGACCGTATGGATGCGATCGGCCAACGCTTCGGATCCGGTTCCGTCCACCCCTGCAGCCTCGGTGAGGGACTTTGCAACACCTGCCGGCGCATAGACCTCAAGCGAAGAGTTGCTGCGCAGGGCCGCCAGCACGGCCGGCCGATCAATATGGTCGTTGTGCTCATGCGTTACAAGGACAGCGTGCGCACCTGCCAACGCTTCTTCGGACTCAGAGAAGGTGCCGGGATCGATGACCAGGACCCGCCGGTCCTTCTCCAACCGGATACAGGCATGCGTGAACTTGGTGAGCTTCATGGTGACAGCCTAGGGGCGGCTGCCGACAGTTTCCAAGCCTCCCCTACTGGTAAAATTGGGGTTTGCCAGCGTTTCCAGGGAAGTGAGTCTTTCAATGCCACAAGGCACCAATTCTGCCACCACCGGCCCGGCCTCGCCGGCGGTAACAGGCGTCAAGGAGCAGCGCGTCACCAAGCAACGCCTGGCTGTCAGCGCGGCGCTGGATGAATTGGACGACTTCGTCAGCACCCAGGAACTGTACCGGCTCCTGCAGAACAAGGGCATCTCCGTATCCCTTGCCACGGCCTACCGCATCCTGCAGTCACTTGCCGACGACGGACTCATTGATGTCCTGCGCAACGGGGAGGGCGAAGCCGTCTACCGCCGCTGCACCGTCACTGGACACCACCACCATTTGCTCTGCAGGAACTGCGGCAAGGCAGTGGAAGTTGAGGCCCCCGCTGTTGAGACCTGGGCGGCCCGAACAGCCGCTGAGCATGGTTTCACCGAGGTGGCGCACACCGTGGAGATCTTTGGACTGTGCCCTGAATGCACAGCCAGGAAGGCCGCCGGAAAGCTCTAGAGAGCGCCGGCAGGCTGGTCCCGCGATACGCGGCCGTTGAGGCCACGGTTGGCACGCACCCGCCCGATCACACGGCACACTACGTAAATAAGGAATGACAGCGTGGTGACATAAGGGCTGATGGGAATCCGGCTGCCAAGGGCAAGCAGAATTCCACCCACCGTGGCAGCGGTCGCAAACACAACACTCAAAAGCACCACCAGGCGTGGTGAAGTGGTAACCCGCAGCGCGGCAGCGGCCGGTGTGATGAGCAGCGCCAAAACCAGCAGTGCGCCCACAATCTGGATGGACAAAGCCACACTGACCCCCAGCAGCACCATGAATCCGATCGCCAGGCCCCGAACGGGAACACCACGGGCTTCAGCCATTTCCGGGTCCACGCTGGCAAAACTGAGCGGGCGCCAGATTGCCCCAAGGGCAATCATCACCAGGACTGCCGTTCCTGCGAGTGCCTGGAGCTGGACAGTGTCCACGGAAACTATCTGCCCGGTAAGCAGTCCGAATTTGTTGGCGGCCCGGCCCTCGTACAGGGCAAGGAACAAGATGCCCAGGCCAAGCCCGAACGGCATGATCACGCCGATGATCGAGTTCTTGTCCCGGGCCCTCACACCCATGAGTCCCAGCAGCAGTGCCGCAGCCACTGAGCCGATCAGCGAGCCGAAAATGATATCGGCACCGATCAGCAGGGCAAAAGCCGCACCTGCAAACGACAGTTCAGAGATGCCATGGACGGCGAACGCCAGGTCCCGCTTCATCACGAACGTGCCGACGAGTCCGCCAAGAAGTCCAAGGACAGCGCCGGCCCAAATGGAGTTTTGAACCAGTGCCAGCAATTCGCCATAGTTCTCAAAGTTGAAGATGGTCTGCAGGATGCCATTGAGGTCCATTTAGAACTCCTGCCCAGCCGTGGCGTGCGCGTCGTCATGAAAGTGCGTGGTCGCGTCCGGAAGCCCGACGACGACGATCCTTCCGTTGGTGTGGATGACTTCCACGTGGCTGTTGTACAGCTCGGACAAGACTTCGGTGGTCATCACTTCCTGTGGCGTCCCTATACGGAAATGGCCGCCGGCCAGGTAGAGCACGCGGTCAACGTAGTCGATCACGGGATTGATTTCGTGCGTCACGAAAACGACGGCACTGTTCCGGGCATGGCATTGTTCGTTGATGAGTGAACTGACGCCCTGCTGATGATGCAGGTCCAAGGACAGCAAGGGTTCATCACAAAGGAGTACCTGTGGTTCCGTAGCCAGGGCTTGGGCCACCCGAAGTCTTTGTTGCTCTCCACCAGACAACTGCCCCACCGGCACTTTCGCGTAGTCCGAGGCTCCCACCAGCTCCAGCAGTTCGTCGATCCGCTGGTTTACCTTCCTTGAAGCCACCCGCATACCCCACCGGTGGCCGTCAATGCCCAGCCCTACCAGGTCACGTGCGCGCAAAGGCGTGTCCGGCGCGAAGGACTTTTGTTGGGGAATGTAACCAATCCGTTTGCTGCCTCGCTCCACAGGATGCGCGCCCAAGGCAACCGTTCCTGACTTCAGTTCCTGAAGCCCCAGGAGAACCTTCAGGAAGCTGGTCTTACCGCTTCCGTTGGGCCCGAGGACGGCAAAGAACTCCCCCGGATGTATGTCGAGATCAAGATCGCGCCAGAGTGTCCTCTTGCCGAACTGAAGGCTCGCTCCGCGGAGGCTCACTACGGGTGTCAAAAGTTGTCCTCGATTCATGCGTTGCCGGCGAACGGCTGGCGAACGCAACTGGTGGTTGCACCTTACAGTGGCGCCTGTGCTGCTACAGGTTTCTGTGCTGGTGAGAGACAGAGGGCCCCGCAGCCATCCTGAATATCTTAGGACGCCGACGGAGCCCCCACCGCAATGGGATGTCAGGAAATCTACTTCTTGAGCGCGGCCGTGATGGATTCCACGTTGTCTGTCATCCACTGCACGTAGCCCTTGCCCTCCGGCAAGGTTTCGGTGAAGTTCACTACAGGCACCCCCGCCGTCTCGGCAGCCCGCTTTACGGACTCGGTCTGCGGCCCTTCCGTCTGTTCGTTGTACGCCAGCAGCCGGACACCTCCGGATCCCACCAGGTCTGTGGTTTCCTTCAGGACCGACGCCGGAACATCGGTTCCCTCTTCAATCGCTGCACTGTAGGCCTCCGGCGTCTTGTTCTCCAGTCCGGCCGCTGCCAGCAGGTACAAAGGAACGGGTTCGGTGATCGCCACAGGAGTGTGGTCGTTGCCTTCCTTCAGGGCAGCAAGCTTCCCGTTGAGCTCGGTCAGCTTCGCCTTGAACGTGTTGGCGTTGGCGGTGAAGGTCGAAGCAGATGCAGCGTCCAGGCTGCTGAGTTTGCCGGCAACCGCGTCAGCCAATTTGCCCATCGTGTCCAGGCTGTACCAGACGTGCTCGTTGAACTCGCCGTGGTCATGGTTGTGGCCCTCCTCGGAGGACGCAGCTTCGCTGTGGCTTTCCTCTTCCGGAGCCAACCCCGAGACCTCAACTGCGCTGATCATATTTTCGTGGCCAACGTTGGTCTCATCGGCGATTTTGTGGAGGAATTCGTCATAGCCTCCGCCGTTCTCCACCACGAGCTTGGCTTTGGAGATGACCAGCTTGTCTTGCGCACTGGCTTCGTAAGAATGTGGGTCTTGGCTCGTCTTGGTGATGATCGCGTTCACGTTGACTTTGTCTCCGCCGATGGCCTTCACGACATCCCCGTAAACATTCGTGGAGGTCACCACTTCAATGGCTCCCGACGATGACGATGGGGCTCCAGCCCCAGCGCTACCGGCACAGGATGAAAGCAACAGGGCGGCAAAGCCGGCAGAAGCGGCCAATGACATGCGGGCGACAGAACGACGCACGGAAACCTCGGATCTACTCAAATGAGAATCAAAAACATTTACTGGTCGGGTTCAGTTTAGCCCTAAATGGGAATGATTCCTATTTAGCAGTGCTGGCACCGACCCGGGTGGTCGGCGCCAGCCACAATTTCCCGCTATTGCTGGGTCTGCGGACCACCAAGACGGCGGATACCCGTCGCCTGGGTAGCATCGCGGATCTCGCCCACCAACTGCTCGATCACGTCCTCAAGGAACAACACGCCCTGTGTCGCGCCTCCAGGTCCAACCACACGGGCCAGATGCGATCCGGTGCGCTGCATCACAGACATCGCCTGCTCAATCTCATCCTCAGGGGACAGGTTCGCCAGAGAACGGATCCGCCCCTCGGCAATCGGATGGCGGCGACCCTCCTCAGGTATGGAGAGGATGTCCTTGACGTGCAGGTATCCGGCAAGTTCGCCGTCGTCGTCCACCGTGGGGAAACGTGAGAAGCCCGTACGGCTGACCGCCTTTTCCAACTCGACGGGAGTCGACGCTGTCCTCAGGACCACCAGCTTGTCCAACGGAACCATGATGTGCGACGCCGTGTGTTCAGAGAACTCCAGGGCACCACTGAGCAAGCCGGCGTCATCGTCCACCAGGCCATGCCGCGTGGATTCCTGCACAATCGACTGGACTTCCTCAAGGGTGAACGAAGACGACACTTCATCCTTGGGCTCGATCTTCATCAATCGGAGGATGTGGTTTGCAAGCCAGTTGAGGGTCCAGATCACCGGTTTGACCATGCGGCCGATAAACACCAACGGCGGCGCCAACAGCAGTGCCGCCTTGTCCGCCACGGATACCGAGATGTTCTTGGGGACCATCTCTCCGAACGTCACATGCAGGAACGTGACAAAGAGGAGGGCAATGGCAAAGGCGATAACATCCGCCAGCTCCATCGGGACGCCAACCATCTCAAGGGGCTCCGCCAACAAGTGATGGATGGCGGGCTCGGCAACCTGAAGAATCAAGAGCGAGCACACTGTGATGCCCAACTGCGCGCAGGCCAGCATCAGGGACACACTTTCCATGGCCCGCAGCGTAGTCTGCGCCCGCTTTGATCCAGCTTGCGCCAAAGGCTCAATCTGGCTGCGGCGTGCGGACATGACCGCGAATTCCGCACCCACGAAGAAAGCATTGCCGATCAAAAGAACCACGAGCCAGGCAATTCCCGCCCAGTCACTCATACGGCACCTGCTTCGTGGCGGTCATTCTGCGTGTCCTCAAGCGTCGCTTCGTCTTCTTCAATGTGGTGGAAGCAGATCCGGTCAATTCTCCGACCGTCCATCCGGGTCACGGTCAGCGTGCCGCCGCCGGCCTCCACCACATCACCAACTTTCGCGATGCGCCCAAGCTTGCTCATCACATAACCGCCAACGGTTTCGTAGGCGGCCTCATCGGGAACAGTCAGGTTGGGGATTTGTTCGGACACCTCATCCGGCCTCAGCAGGCCAGGGAAGTACCAGTCACCGGATGCGCTCTGCAAAAGGCCGGGCCGGACCTTGTCGTGTTCATCGGAAACCTCCCCCACGATTTCCTCAACCAGATCTTCCAGGGTTGCTATCCCTGCAGTGCCACCATATTCATCCAGAACGACAGCCAGTTGCAGGTTTCCTTCGCGCAGTTCGGAGAGGAGGGCATCCAAATGGATGGTCTCGGGAACGCGAAGTACGTCCGTCATGATCGCCCCGGCCTGAAGCTTCGCCCGACGATCGGCAGGCACAGCCACTGCTTTCTTGATGTGGACCACGCCGCGGATGTCGTCAGCCGAATCACCAATCACCGGGAAACGGGAGTATCCGGTTCGCCGCGCGGCGTCGAGGATGTCGCTCACAGGCTGGTCGGCATCAATCGTTTCCATCCGGATGCGCGGCGTCATGACGTCCGCTGCAGTGCGGCCCGAGAAATTCAAGGTTCTCGCCACAAAGTTTGCTGTGCCTGCGTCCAGTGTGCCGAGCTCCGCGGAACGCCGGACCAGTGAAGCCAGCTCAGCGGGAGTCCGGGCTCCCGAGATTTCCTCTTTCGCTTCAAGCCCAAACAAGTTCAGTACCTTGTTGGAGAAGCCGTTCAGCACCACGATGGCCGGCTTGAAGACCGCCGTGAAAATCAGTTGTGGCCTGGCAAGCTTCCTGCCCAGCGGGAATGCAAGGGCGATGGCCATATTCTTGGGTACCAGCTCGCCCAGGAGCATCGACAACAAAGTGGCGAAGGCCATTGCGAGAACAAGGGCTATGGAATGTGCGACCTCCGGACTGAGGCCCAGCAGGCCCAGCGGCCCCACCAGGAGCTGCCCCACAGATGGCTCCATAACGAAACCCGTCAAGAGCGTGGTCAGCGTGATGCCAAGTTGGCAGCTGGAAAGTTGGGTGGACAGGGACTTCAAGCACTTCAGCAGCGGAGCTGCGCCGTGGTCGCCGTTGTCAACTGCGCGCTGAACGCTCGCCTGGTCCAGGGCAACGAGGGAAAACTCAACTGCTACAAAAAAGCCGGTGCCAAGAATCAGGGCAAAGCCGGCAAGGAGGAGAAACCATTCCACTTAGCGCTTCCCTCCAAGGGCAGGCGCTTGCAGTGCGGAACTTGCCCCCAAGGGGGAGATTCGCCCCGGCGGAGGCTGATCGGGTGCCGCAGACGCATGGTCCGTGGCACCACCGGCTTGGAAAGCCGGCGCGTGATGGGCATGTGAACGGGTGTTGCCGGCTCGAGGGGCGCGCTGTGCGGAGTTGCCTGATCGGCTCCCCCGACAGTTCCCAGGCCGGCACCTAGATTTACTGTCCATAAGGGTTTCAGTCTACAGGGCAGGTACTGCGGGCCCATGCAGTGGTGACGCGCTGAAGGAAAAATGGGCGCCTGGGCATTACGTCGGCCTCAACATGATTTAGGTCACCACTATTGGCAGTTAACCAACGATCCTAACTAGACTGACAAAGGTCTGAGTTCGCGGGACCCGGACCCTGGTGCATTGTTGCGGAAAAGCGACCTTGGCCAGCGGGAAATCAAAACTCATGGAAGAGGCGTATTTCAAGTGCCAGAGCAGCCCAGCCACCGTCTACCAGAGGAATTTGGCGGAAACGAGTGGCTCGTTGACGAACTGTACGAGCGGTACCAGCAGGACAAGAATTCGGTCGACGCCAAGTGGTGGCCGCTCTTCGAATCCTTCGATACCGGTGACGGCACTTCTTCCAACGGAACCTCCGCAGCCACAGCCGCTGCCAATCCCCCCACCCAAGTTCTTCCCGTCGTAGCTCCGGCTGAAGCGGCACCGGCACCGGCGCCGGCCGCCCCCGAAGCTGCCCCGGCCACCACCCCTGCAACCGCTGCCCCTGCTGAAGCAGCAGCCCCGGCTCCGGCGAAGAAAGCCCCCGCCACGGTTGCCAAGGACGGAGCAAAGAAGCCCGTCGGCGGCAACGCCGCACAGCCGATTCCTGCCCAGCTGCCCAAGAGCACCAAGGCTCCCACCGCTCCCGAGGAAGACGTCGTTTCCGTCCTCCGCGGACCGGCCAAGGCCATCGCTACCAACATGGTGACCAGCCTTGAGGTGCCTACGGCCACGAGTGTCCGGGCAGTTCCTGCCAAGCTGCTGATCGACAACCGCGTTGTCATCAACTCCAACCTTGCACGTGCCCGCGGCGGCAAGGTGTCCTTCACCCACCTCATTGGCTACGCGGTTGTGCGCGCGCTCTCCCAGTTCCCGTCAATGAACGTCTACTACGACGAAATTGATGGCAAGCCGAGCGCTGTCCAGCCCGCCCATGTCAACTTTGGCATCGCCATTGACATGCCCAAGCCCGATGGCACCCGCCTCCTGATGGTTCCCAACATCAAGAAGGCCGAGACCATGGACTTTGCCGAGTTCTGGCACACCTACGAGGACCTCATCAAGCGGGCCCGCAACGGCAAGCTCACGGCGGATGACCACGCCGGCACCACGGTCTCCCTGACCAACCCCGGCGGCATCGGCACGGTTCACTCAGTACCACGTCTCTCCAAGGGACAGGCAGCCATCATCGGCGTCGGCGCCCTTGACTACCCGGCCGAGTTCCAGGGTGCCAGCGAGAAGATCATCGCCCAGAACGCCATCAGCAAGATCCTCACGCTGACATCCACCTACGACCACCGGGTCATCCAGGGCGCAGGCAGCGGCGAGTTCCTCAAGCTGGTCCACCAGCTCCTCCTTGGTGCGCAGAACTTCTACGACGAAATCTTTGAAGCCCTCCGCATTCCGTACGAACCCGTCCGTTGGAGCCCTGACCTCCAGGTTGACCCTGCAGATGAGATCAACAAGGTTGCCCGCATCCAGCAGCTCATCCACTCCTACCGTGTGCGTGGCCACCTCATGGCAGACACGGATCCCCTGGAGTACGTACAGCGCAAGCACCCTGACCTTGATGTCCTGACCTACGGCCTCACGCTCTGGGACCTGGACCGCGAATGGCCCACAGGTGGCTTCGGCGGCAAGCCGCAGCTGAAGTTCCGCGACATCCTTGGTGTACTGCGGGATGCCTACTGCCGCACCACAGGCATCGAGTACATGCACATCCAGGAGCCTGCGGAGCGTAAGTGGTTCCAGGACCAGCTGGAGCACCCGTACTCCAAGCCGAGCCGCGAAGAGCAGCTGCGCATCGTTTCAAAACTCAATGCAGCCGAGGCTTTCGAGACCTTCCTCCAGACCAAGTTCGTCGGGCAGAAGCGCTTCTCCCTCGAAGGCGGCGAGTCACTTATTCCGCTCCTTGACGCTGTCATCTCGGACGCTGCCGACGACGGCCTGGACGAAGTCGCGATCGGCATGGCCCACCGTGGCCGCCTGAACGTGCTCACCAACATCGCAGGCAAGACCTACGCACAGGTGTTCCGTGAATTCGAAGGCACACAGGACCCGCGCTCTGTCCAGGGGTCCGGCGATGTGAAGTACCACCTCGGTACTGAAGGCACCTTTACCTCGGACAACGGCAAGCAGACGAAGGTCTACCTCGCCGCCAACCCGTCCCACCTTGAAGCAGTCGACTCCGTGCTCGAGGGCATCGTCCGCGCCAAGCAGGACCGCCTGGACCAAGGGGAGTCCTTCCCGGTCCTGCCGATCATGGTTCACGGTGACGCTGCCTTCGCAGGCCAAGGTGTTGTTGCTGAGACCCTCAACCTTTCCCAGCTGCGTGGTTACCGCACGGGTGGCACCATCCACGTGATCGTGAACAACCAGGTTGGCTTCACCACGGCACCGTCCTCTTCGCGTTCGTCCACGTACTCCACGGATGTTGCCAAGATGATCCAGGCCCCCGTGTTCCACGTGAATGGCGATGACCCCGAAGCCGTGGTGCGTGTTGCGCAGCTCGCCTACGAGTTCCGCCAGCGCTTCCACAAGGACGTTGTCATCGACATGGTGTGCTACCGCCGCCGTGGTCACAACGAGGGTGATGACCCCTCGATGACGCAGCCGCTGATGTACAACCTGATCGAAGCCAAGCGTTCGGTCCGCAAGCTGTACACCGAATCGCTGATCGGCCGTGGCGACATCACCGAGGAAGAAGCCGAGCAGCTGCTCCGCGACTACCAGGAACGCCTTGAGCGGGTCTTTGCTGAGACGCATGCAGCGCAGACCTCCCCCATCCCGATCATCACGGCTGACTCTGCTGCTGTCTCGGACATCGAGCGCCCGATTGCCCAGCAGGCGGACTTCGGAACCAACTCACCGGCTTCCACGGCCATCTCCCCCGAGACCCTTGCCCGCATCGGCAAGGCCCACCTGGAGATCCCGGAGGGCTTCACGGTTCACTCCAAGCTCAAGCAGCTCCTGGAGAAGCGTGAGCAAATGTCCCGTGAAGGCGGCATTGACTGGGGCTTTGGCGAGATCGCGGCCTTCGGGTCGCTGATCATGGAGGGCGTCCCCGTCCGGCTGGCCGGCCAGGACTCGCGCCGCGGTACCTTCGTGCAGCGTCACGCAGTGTTCCACGACCGCGCGAATGGCAATGAGTGGCTGCCCCTGGGCAACCTCTCGGACAACCAGGCCAAGCTGTGGATCTATGACTCCCTGCTGTCCGAATATGCGGCCATGGGCTTTGAATACGGATACTCGGTGGAGCGCCCCGACGCCCTCGTGCTGTGGGAAGCCCAGTTCGGTGACTTCGTCAACGGTGCGCAGACCATCATCGACGAATTCATTTCCTCCGCTGAGCAGAAGTGGGGACAGCGTTCCTCGCTCGTGCTGATGCTGCCGCACGGCTACGAAGGCCAAGGTCCTGACCACTCATCTGCACGCATCGAGCGGTTCCTGCAGCTCTGTGCAGAGGACAACATGATCGTCGCCAACCCCACCACGGCAGCGTCCCACTTCCACCTGCTGCGTCGCCAGGCTTACAGCCGTCCCCGCAAGCCGTTGATCATCTTCACGCCGAAGCAGTTGCTGCGCCTCAAGGGCGCCGCGTCCGCCGTCGAGGACTTCACTACCGGCGGGTTCAGGCCAGTCATCAGCGATCCCGAGGTAGAGGCTGCAAACGTGGACCGGGTCATCCTGGTCTCCGGCCGCCTGTACTACGACCTCCTGTCCAACCGACAGAAGTCCGGGGACACCTCGACTGCCATCATCCGCGTGGAGCAGCTGTACCCGCTGCCGAAGGCCGAAATTGATGCAGAGCTCGCCAAGTACCCGAACGCTGACATCGTCTGGGCCCAGGACGAGCCCGCCAACCAGGGTCCGTGGCCGTTCATGGGCCTGAACCTGGCACCGGAGCTGGATCGCAAACTCCGCCTCGTGTCGCGTCCGGCATCTGCGTCCACCGCCGCAGGCTCCATGAAGCGTCACGCTGCTGAGCAGGATGCCTTGATCAAGCAGGCGTTCGAACGCAAGTAGCCAAGAAACTGCCCGGCTGGAGGTGCTGTCAATGCACTTCCGGCCGGGCAGTTCTGTTTAATGGGACAGGTACCCGGTTCATCAAGCCGGCCGCAGATCCAAAAGCCGTGCAAGGACCGTAACGAGTGTGAAGAGGTAACCGTGGAAGACAGGAAGCTGCGTATCGCGGCTGTAGGAGATGAATTGCTCGCCGGCTTGGGTGACCCCCGCGCCTTGGGCTGGCTCGGAAGAGTGCTGGCCCGCACGCCCCAGGACACCGTCGTGGTGGAAAGCTTCTCACTCCCCTGCCCCATGGAAGGCACCGAGGGACTCGCCTCGCGATGGCAGGACGAAGCCGGCCGCCGTTTCAGCGACTCGCACGAGAACCGATTGGTCATAGGACTCTCCGGCCGTGACCTGGAGTTCGGGCTTTCCACGGCACGCAGCCGGTTGAACCTGGCCAATATCCTTGATGGGGCCTCGCACAGTGGCGTTGAAGTGTTCGTGGTGGGCCCGCCACCCACTCTCGATCCCGCGCGCAACAAACGCCTGGCCGATTTGAACACAGCATTTGCCGATGTCACCACCCGCCGCAACCACCACTACGTTGACACTTTCTCTCCATTGCTGAACCACGAGCAATGGAGGACGGACCTCGCAGCCAATGGAGGGACACCCGGACAGGCTGGCTACGGATTGATCGCGTGGCTCGTGCTGCACCGCGGCTGGTTCCAGTGGCTTAACATCGCCCAGCCGGAGTAGCCCTCCCAGCAAACCATTGCGTTCCCCCTATTCGCGATATATCGTGTTTTCATCAACGCGATATATCGCAATTTGGAGGGATCATGTCTGACGAGCTTTGGACCGTGACCGGCCCACAAACTATTGATGTGGACGATGTCCACTCGCTCAAACTTGGAATAGTCAAGGGAAGGTTCGACGTCGTCAGCCACGACGAACCCTTCGTCCGGATCGAGGTCAGCGAAATCAGCGGCGACCCCCTGATCGTCACGCTGGTGAACGGCCGTCTGGAGGTACGCCACCAACTCCAGGGACCACAAGGTTGGTTTCGAAACCTGATGGGTACCGTCAACAACACCAGCACCAACTCCGTTGTAGTCGGGATCGCGCTTCCGCACGGAGTGGACGTCGAAGCGGGAACAGTAAACGGCGATGGCATGGTCTCCGGCGTCAAGGGACGGATTCGGCTCAACACAGTTTCGGGCTCGGTCATGGCCGACGACACCAGCGGTGAATTGCACGTCAACACCGTCAGTGGCGAAGTCATAGCCAGAAACCACGACGGCGTCCTGACCGCCAAGAGCGTTTCAGGTGAAGTCACCGCCTCGGGCAAGTTCAAGAACGTCAGGGCAAGCACCGTGAGCGGTGACCTCAGCTTCGACCTCCACGACTACACCAACGACCTCGGAGCCAATTCGGTGTCAGGGGACCTCACCATCCGGCTGCCGCACGACGTCGGCCTGGACATCGTTGCCAAGTCCGCCAGCGGCACCGTCATCATTGATGACCAGATGTATGCCCAGCCCGGAAGCAAGGTGCAGACCATCGTCGGTCCGGATGAGAGGCTCATGCTCGTGCGGACCAACACAGTCTCCGGCAAGACTTACATCATGCATGGCACAGCGCCAGCCTCGGGAAATGACCACCCGGTGCCTGGGGAGGCGGGTCTCTGATGCCTCCTGTTTTTGCGCATGGCGCCCTGCGCTTGTACCTTCTGGCGCTGCTTGAGTCAGGACCCAAGCACGGATACGAGCTGATCAAGGCCCTGGGTGACCGGTTCGGCGGCACCTACTCCCCCAGCGCCGGGACGATCTATCCTCGTCTTGGGAAACTGGAGGAGGAAGGCCTTGTAGCTACAGAGACCGAGGGCCGCCGCACCAAGTACTTCATCACCGAAACAGGACTGGCGGAGCTGAACCGACGGCGGCAGGAGCTTGCCGACGTCGAGGATAATATCTCAGCCTCCGTGCGTCGACTGGCCGACAACCTTCGGGAAGACATTAGAACCAACATGCGTGGCCTGAAGGCGGATCTCGCCGCTACGGCTGAGGCCGCGCGCAGCACTGCGACGGCCGCCACCTTCCAAAGCAGGACGGCGGGCTTTTCCCCTGAGGGTCACCGAATGCTCAAAGAGGCCGAGCTCCTGGTCCAATCATTCCGCGATGACATCCGCGTGGAGTTGCGTCAACACAGCGCCTCGCACCCGCTGAATCCCGTAACCCTTGAGACAGTGCGCGCAGTGTTGGACCAAGCCCGCATCTCAATCAGGAATTCGCTGCGGAGCTGACAGTCGTCCAACCCGGTTCGCGAGCGAACGCCCGGATGTGCGAAACTGGAGGGCAGCTCTATTGAGTATCAATCATCGAAGGAGGCCAGCTATGAGCAAGCGTGCACGTAAGCGTCGTGACCGTAAGCGCGGCGGCGCGAACCACGGCAAGCGTCCCAACACCTAAGCCATCGGCTTAGCGTCAAGGCTTAACAGCAAGGGCCCCGGAAACCATTCGGTTTCCGGGGCCCCTGGCGTTTGGGCGCTTTACCTGGCCCCATTGCTGGAACAGCGGCGTTGGATCAGGCCTCCACCGGCTTGATGGAGTGGATCCGGTCAAGTATTGAGTTCTTGAGGTTCTCCGGCGCGGACTCCGTGCACGAGCGCTTGACCATGGTGCGGATCAGGCACTCAAGGTCATACTGCTCAGCACATTCCTCGCAGGTGTCCAAGTGCTGCTTGATCTCTGTGAGGTCCTCGCGCGTCAATGCGCCGTCGAGGTATTCATAGATCCGCTGCATCCGTGTATCGTCGCAATCGCCCAATCCCTGGCAGTCGCTCATTGCTCTTTCTCCTGATTGTTGCTCCCGGCCGCAGCCTGGTCTTCGGTGTGGGCCTTGAAGCCCCGTTCTGCGGCGTAATCCGCCAGCATGTCCCGCAGCATCTTGCGGCCGCGGTGCAACCGCGACATGACTGTGCCGATCGGGGTGTTCATGATTTCGGAAATCTGCTTGTAGGCATATCCCTCGACGTCGGCGAAGTACACAGCCAACCGGAATTCCTCCGGAATGGCCTGCAACGCGCTCTTGACGTCGGAATCGGGCAGGTGGTCCAAGGCTTCAGCCTCTGCGGATCGCAACCCGGACGAGGTGTGCGACTCAGCTTTTGCCAACTGCCAATCCTCAATCGTGTCCGAGTTGGACTGCAGCGGTTCGCGCTGCCGCTTCCGATAGAGGTTGATGTAGGTATTCGTCAGGATCCGGTATAGCCAAGCCTTGAGGTTGGTCCCCGGCTTGTACTGGTGGAAAGCCGAAAACGCCTTGGTGTAAGCCTCTTGGACGAGGTCTTCGGCATCGGAGGGATTCCGCGCCATCCTCATTGCCGCTGAATACAGCTGGTCCACGTACTGCATGGCGTCGCGCTCGAAGCGCTCCCGCCGCTGTTCGGGAGTTTCCGTGGCGAGATCGACGTCGGCCAGTGCCGATGCGTCTGCTGCGCCGTCCTCCGCGGACGGATCGGCTGCTTCGTACATGGCCGCTGCGGCCGGTTCAATGGTGCTCATCGTTGCCAAGTCTACTGTCAGCTTCCGGGAATCCGGCTGCGCAGGATACCCGGGCTCCAGGAGACCCACACGGTCCCTAACCAAGGTCAAAAAACCAACTCCGTTCAGCGAAGCGGCAACGCCTTGCCGCGGCCCGGTCTTCACCGTTCCTCTTGTTCACAACGGCAGCCGCTGGGTAAATATTCCGCAAAGATGCAAGACTAGAGCAGACTGCACCCCTTGAACACAGCACGTATTGAATATCGTCATGAATATCGTGGCAAGCCATCCAGGAGGCAAGACATGTCTGTTATCCGTTTTCTCGCGCGGCCGATGCTCGCGTCCAGCTTCGTCATTGCAGGTCTGGACAAGCTCAAGAACGCGGACGACACTGCCAAGCAACTGTCGCCGGTCCTTCGCCGTGCATCGGAGTCACTGCCCTTCCCGACAGATGAGAAGGTCCTGGCCCGCGTTATCGGCGGCGCACAACTGGGTGCAGGCGCCCTGCTCGGCCTCGGCAAGTTCTCCCGCTTCGCGGCAACGGTTCTGGCGTTGACGTCGGCACTGAACTCCTACGTGGAGTGGCGCTCAGCCGACATCAGCACCAAGGACGGCCGGAGCGCACGCCGGGCCCAACTCCTGAAGAACATTTCCCTTACCGGCGGCGTTTTGTTGGCTTCTGTCGATACTGAAGGCCGCCCCAGCCTCGCATGGCGGGCCGAACATCTGGCTGCCGACGCCAGGAAGGTCACGGGCAAGCAGCTCAAACGGGCAGACAAAGCAGTACGCAAGGCCGTTGACAACGCAGTTGGAGCATAAGGAAGCATGACAGGTACCACCGCATCAAGCACGGGTCCAACACACTCCGTCGAAACCCTGCCCCTTTGGGCGGCTCCGTACGCCACCAAGCCAGTGGATGCCACAGTGACGGTGCCGGGCTCAAAATCGCTCACCAACCGTTTCCTGGTCCTTGCAGCATTGGCCGACGGCCCTTCGCGGCTGCGAGCCCCCCTTCACTCCCGCGATTCCGTGCTGATGATTCAGGCGCTCAGGCAACTGGGCGCCACCGTTACCGAGGTACCCGGCGACGGCGATTATGGACCGGACCTTGAGATCACGCCCATGGATCCTTCAGCTTCGGGGGCGGCGACTTCCATCGATTGCGGCCTTGCCGGTACGGTCATGCGCTTCGTTCCACCTTTAGCTGCGCTACGCAATGGTCCAACCATGTTCGACGGCGATCCCCATGCCCGGAAGCGGCCCATGGGGACCATCATCGAAGCACTGCTCGCTCTCGGAGTTCCTGTCGCCACCGAAGGCGGCAGGACGCCGTCGGCCCTTCCCTTCTCGGTGGATGGCACTGGCGAGGTTCGGGGTGGCCACCTGGTGATCGATGCCAGCGCATCGTCCCAGTTCGTCTCGGCCTTGCTGCTGGTGGGCGCCCGGTTCACCGAAGGCCTTCATCTGGAACACGTCGGCAAGCCGGTTCCCAGCCTGGACCACATCAATATGACCGTTGCCGTCCTTCGTGGAGTCGGCGTCAAGGTGGACGATTCGGTGCCCAACCACTGGCGAGTGGCACCTGGCCCCATTCATGCCTTCGATCAGCGGATCGAACAGGACCTTTCCAACGCCGGCCCGTTCCTTGCCGCAGCCCTCGCAACCCACGGTACCGTCCGGATCCCCAACTGGCCCACCGAAACCACCCAGGTGGGTGACCTGTGGCGTACCATCCTGGTTGAGATGGGTGCCACTGTAACGCTGGAAAACGGTACGCTCACGGTAAAGGGTGGCCCGGAAATCAAAGGCGCCAATTTTGACGAAACCAGTGAGCTCGCGCCCACGGTCGCTGCGCTGTGCGCACTGGCTACAGGTCCTTCACGGCTGACCGGCATCGCGCACCTTCGTGGCCACGAAACCGATCGGCTCGCCGCGCTGGCCGCTGAAATCAATCGGCTCGGCGGAGACGCGGAAGAAACAGCTGACGGCCTGATTATCCGCCCTGCCACCCTGCATCCAGGCGTCGTACACAGCTACGCCGACCACCGCATGGCTACAGCGGGCGCTATTTTGGGGCTCGCCGTTCAGGGCGTTCAGGTGGAGGATATCGCCACCACGTCCAAGACGATGCCCGAATTTCCGCAGATGTGGGAGGCCATGCTGCAGCAGGGCACAGGCGACGATGAAACCGTCACCAGTGAGGCCAGCAACTGACCATGGGCCGCGACGCAAGCTCCTGGGACGAATCCGACGTCCGGATCCGTCCGAACAAAAAAGGATCAAGGCCCCGCACCAAGGACCGCCCCAGTCATGATGACGCGGTCATCGGCCGGATCATCACGGTGGACCGCGGGCGATACACCGCCATCGTTGGGGAAGACTCCTCTGATGAACGCATTATCATCGCTGCACGCGCGCGTGAACTCCGACGAAACCCTGTTGTTCCCGGCGATTTTGTCGCTTTGGTGGGCGATGTATCGGGAGAGCCGGATACCCTTGCCCGATTGGTCCGCATACAGGAGCGCAGGACGCTGCTCCGGCGCAGCGCTGATGATACCGACCCCATCGAAAGAGTGGTGGTGGCCAACGCAGACCAACTTGTGGTGGTGGTCGCCGCGGCCAATCCGGAGCCCCGAACCGGCTTTATCGACCGCGCCTTGGTTGCAGCCTACGACGCCGGTATCGAGCCCCTGCTGCTCGTCACCAAAGCAGACGTCAAGGACCCTGCCGAGCTGTTGTCCAACTATCTCAGCCTGGACTTTCCCATCATCATCAGCCGTACGGCAGACGATGAAGCGTCCGGCATTGACGCCCGCTCGGACGACGGACTGTCAGCGCGGCTGGACAGCCGCGCCGTTGCCGAATTGCGGGCCCACCTTGATGGAAAAGTGACTGTCATGCTGGGCCATTCGGGCGTCGGCAAGTCCACCATGGTTAATGCCCTCACAGGAGCCGAGCGTGCTACCGGTGGTGTCAACGCCGTCACCGGGCGGGGCCGGCACACGTCGTCGTCGGCGTTGGCCCTGAAGCTGGCAGACGCACCTCCCGGTAGCTGGATCATCGATACACCCGGTATCCGCTCCTTCGGCCTGGCACACGTGGACCCCGACCGCATCCTGCATTCCTTCCCCGATTTGGAACCTGGCACCGAAACTTGCGACCGCGGTTGCAAGCACGATGCCAGCGCCATCAATTGCGGACTTGACGCGTGGGTGAACGAGGGACATGCCGGTCCTTCCGGAGTGGCCCGCTTGTCTTCGCTCCGGCGACTGCTGGGCGCGGACCCGCGTTTGGAAGCGAAAGAGACCAAGGAACTCGGTACCGTCAACTAAGTGTCGGTGCACCACGATCCAACTGCGGGGAACGTTTCACGATAGTTTGGTGGCATGACCCAACCCGTTTCCAGCTACAACGACGACCTGCGACTGGCCCACGTGCTGGCGGATTCCGTGGACGCCCAAACCATGGACCGCTTCAAGGCCTTGGATCTGCAGATCGAGACCAAGCCTGACCTCACGCCCGTGACGGATGCCGACAAGGCTGCGGAAGAAGCCATCCGTGGCCAATTGTCGCGTTCCCGCCCCCGTGACGCCGTCCTCGGCGAGGAGTTCGGCAGCAGCGGCCACGGCTCCCGGCGCTGGATCATCGACCCCATCGACGGAACCAAGAACTTCGTTCGGGGCGTTCCCGTGTGGGCCACCCTGATTGCACTCGTTGACGAAGGCGAGCCGGTCGTTGGGGTTGTCAGCGCTCCCGCGCTGGGCAAGCGTTGGTGGGCAGCAAAGGACATGGGCGCCTATATGGGCCGCTCACTGGCTTCAGCCACCCGGCTCAAGGTGTCAAACGTGTCGCGGTTGGCGGATGCCTCAATGTCATATTCCAGCCTCTCCGGTTGGAAGGAACGCGGCAATCTGGACGAATTCCTGGGGCTGACGGAAGACATCTGGCGCACGCGCGCCTACGGCGACTTCTGGTCCTATTGCCTGGTTGCCGAGGGGGCTGTGGATATCGCCTGCGAGCCAGAGTTGAATCTTTACGATATGGCAGCACTCGTTCCCATTGTGACGGAAGCCGGCGGCCGGTTCACCTCGTTGGAAGGCGAGGACGGCCCCTTCGGCGGCAACGCCCTGGCAACCAACTCCATCCTGCATTCAGAGGTCCTCAAGCGGCTCAACCCTGCCCTGGATGACCTCCTCTGACCCAGCAGCACCAACAAGCAAACAGGCTTTGCACAGAATTTTCGACGGCGGGTGCCTCCTTTTCGGGGCATCCGCCGTCTTTTCTTCGCCCAAAGCCCAGTTTGAAGACCCTTCGTAACAATGTGCTTAACAAAGCGGGCGACTTTGGAACAGGCCAGAGGCGTGAACTAACCTCTTTACAGGTCACGAGTGCCAGCGCTAAACCCCGGTTTGCTGGCCGGCAACCCTCCATTCGCGGTGGGGTGCCCCGGGTGACGACCCGGCCGGTCCGGAACGGATGCGGCAAGCGCGGATCCCCGTAGGGGGTCCCTCTTGAGTGAGGTCCCATGAGCACTGCTACGTTCAACTCCACCGTTCTGACGTCCCTTGTGGTCGAAGAAGCAAGGCACGAAGCCGCTGCAGGCAGGCCCTTGGCCGCCGTCACAGGTGCAGAGCTGCAAGCTCCCCTGATCCAGGGTGGCCACGTCCGCTACGCCAACCTTGACTACGGAGCATCCGCTCCAGCCTTGACAATCGTTTCTGCGTATCTCAACGAGATCCTCCCCTACTACGCCAGTGTCCACCGCGGCGCGGGCTACGCTTCCCAGATCAGCACCTCGGTCTACGAGAATTCCCGCGACATCGTCCGGGAGTTCGTTGGGGGCCGTCCCGACGATTCCGTGATCTTCACCCGGAACACCACGGACTCACTGAACCTGTTGGCGGGCTGCCTCCCTCAGCTGGACGGAAAGCCAACGGGCGAGGTCCTTTACCTGGACATCGAGCACCATGCCAATCTCCTCCCCTGGCAGGGTGTCCCTCACCGCAGTGTCGTAGCTGCCTCGACACTGACAGCTACCGTGGCCAAGCTCCGCGAGGAACTCAGCCAAGGCGGCGTGTCACTGCTGGCGGTCACGGGGGCCTCGAACGTGACCGGTGAAATCCTGCCGATCGCGGAGCTCGCGGCACTTGCGCACGAATACGGAGCCCGGATTGTGGTGGACGCCGCTCAGCTTGCCCCCCACCGCCGCATCGACATCGCCGCAGCAGACGTCGACTACATCGTGTTCTCCGGGCACAAGCTCTACGCTCCGTTCGGCGCCGGTGTTGTTGTGGGTCGTCCTGACTGGCTTGACGCCGGCACTCCCCACCTTGCTGGCGGTGGCGCCGTTCGTGAAGCCCGCTTGGACTCGGTCAGCTGGGCTTCCGGTCCTGCACGCCATGAGGGCGGCTCCCCCAACGTCCTCGGCGCGGCAACACTGGCCCGTGCGACGCAGGTGCTCGCCGACTTGGATCAAGAGGCCTGGCACGCCCATGAAGCTGCCATCCGCTCATACCTCGTACAGGGACTTGAAGCAATCGACGGCGTGACCGTTCACCGGATCTTCAGCGACTCCGAGGACACCATCGGCGTGGTCAACTTCTCCGTGGAAGGATTCGACGCCGGGCTGGTCGCCGCCTACCTCGCCGCCGAACACGGCGTAGGACTTCGTGACGGGCGCTTCTGCGCCCATCCCCTCCTCAAGCGGCTCGGCCTCCCTTCAGGCTCGCTGCGAGCCAGCTTCGGCGTAGGCTCGCGTCTGGAGGATGCCACACGACTGCTCGCTGGTATCGAAGAACTCAAGCGCACGGGTCTCGGTTGGGACTATGTAGTGGATGAGGGCCGATGGGTACCGGCCAATGACCACCGCACCTATCCGGAATGGGCACCAAACACCCCGGGCACCGCAGGGGCTGCACCCTGCACGATCGACTAAACACTGCCACAGTTTGGTCAGCGGTGCCTTGGCCCAGGCCGGGATCTTCATTGTCGCCCGTGAGGTAAATTCGTAGGGTAAATGGCGTTCGCGGTAAAGGAGTCAGTGCGTGGCCGTGCGTTCCCCTCGGGATTCCGGCGGAAGTGTTTCCGGCAGCCTTCTTTCCAGCAGCGCTGGCAGGCCGGGTGGTCCCAAGCTGCATGCCACGCGACGCCACGAACTGGGCCAGAGCTTCCAGGACGGCGGCGAACACTACGATCGGGTTCGGCCCGGATATCCCACAGACTCAGTGGATTGGCTTCTTCCTCCTGGAGCGAAATCCGCAGCTGATATTGGTGCAGGCACAGGAAAATTCACCGCGTTGCTCGTGGAACGCGGCCTGCAGGTGGCCGCCGTCGATCCTTCCACAGACATGCTGGAGCAACTTCGAAAGTCCTATCCCGGCGTTGAGGTGTTGGAGGGTACAGCCGAGGCCACAGGGCTGGCGGACTCAGCATTCGACGTCGTCAGCGTTGCCCAAGCATGGCATTGGTGTGACCCGATGAAAGCCAGCAAAGAGATTGCCCGGATCCTCCGTCCCTATGGAGTCCTTGGCCTCATTTGGAACCAGCTGGACACTTCCGTGCCCTGGGTTCACAGGTTGTCACGAATCATGCACGCCGGAGATGTGCACAAGCCCGGTTTCCGGCCAGTTATCGGACCGGAATTCACGGACTTGGAGAGCCATCTCACCAGCTGGGAGGACGCGGTGTCACCGGAGGACATCATGGAGCTCACAAAATCGCGCAGCTACTACCTCCGCGCAAATGAAGCCACCCGCGCAAAGGTCATGGGAAACCTGGAGTGGTACCTCTTCGATCATCTCGGCCATACCCCAGGCCAACTAGTTGGGTTGCCGTACCTGACGACCACCTGGCGGGCACGCAAGATCCACGGCGTCCCGCCACGGTAGGCTAGGTGTGTGAAGACCAGTACGCCCTCCTCCTCGATCGAGGACTACGTTAAGGTCATCTACTCCTATACGGAGTGGCAGGACAAACCGATTACGTCCTCGCAGCTTGCCCTGCGGCTTGGCGTTGCCAATTCCTCGGTGTCTGAAATGGTCCGCAAACTCAAGGACCAAGGCCTGGTGGACCACCAACCCTACAGTGCCATCAGGCTGACTCCGGAGGGCATGCGACTGGCGCTGTCCATGGTCCGGCGGCACCGCCTGATTGAGACTTACCTCGTTGACGAACTCGGTTACAGCTGGGACGAAGTCCATGATGAAGCTGAGATGTTGGAACACGCGGTGTCCGATACCTTCATCGAGCGCATGGCCGCCAAGCTTGGCCATCCCCTCCGGGATCCTCACGGCGACCCGATTCCTTCGGCTGACGGATCGGTGGAACTCCCTCACGCGTACCGCATGATCGAGTTGGACGAAGGCCACTCAGGCCGCATCACCCGAATCAGCGACGAAAATCCAGATCTTCTTCGCTATCTCGCGTCGGAAGAGATCACCTTGGATGCTCCTGTGGAGGTGGTGGGGCGCAAACCATTCGGCGGAGCCTTGGTGGTCCGGATTGGCAGCGGACCCCAGCGGCGCGAATTCGATCTCGCGGACGAAGTTACAGCGGCACTTTGGGTCCAAAGCGCCGAAGTCCACGAAGGCTGCGTGCTTCCCGCGCGCTGACTGTGCTGCGCTGACTGTGCCGCGTTGACTATGCACAGTGCATCGGCTAGCTGCGCTGGCCGGCCGACCCGCCGTCGTCGGACGCTGTATCCGGGGCGCTGTCAGCGGTAACTGCCGCTTCGGTAAGCGGGTTACGGATCCCGACGGCGGACGCCACGCCCCCGACAACGAACAGGGCCGCTGTGACAATCAAGGCATTGTACAAGCCCTCCCGTGTAAACACCGGACCAACGATCAGGCCGGCAAAGGCAATGCAGATCAGACCTGCGATACGTGCCACGGCATTGTTTACCGCGGAGCTGATCCCTGCCTCCTCTTGCGGTACCGCGCCTAGAATTGCGGCGGTGAGTGGCGCAACGAGAGTGGTAAGTCCCACGCCGAAGACGATCTGCCCCGGCAACACTTGGGTCCAGTAATTCAGAGGCTCCTGGATGGAGAGGGACATCAGAAAGCCCACACCGCATAACAGCGGCCCCACTGTCATGAACCATCGAGGACCATACTTTCCAGCCAGCCCACCGAAGTAGGACGCAGTCAGCATCAGGATGACGGTCGCCGGAAGCAGGGCGATTCCCGCGATGGTAGCCCCCATGCCCCCAACCTGCTGGAGATAGATGCCCAGGACGAAGAATCCCAGCGATATCCCACCGTAAATCGCGAGCGTTGCAAGGTTGCCCCAACCAAAGTTCCTTATGGCAAACAGCCTCAACGGCAACATCGGCTCCCTGGTCCTGGCCTCGTGGACCAGGAACAACACCATCGCCATGGCACCGACTAGGAGCGGCAGCCATACCTGGACGCTCATCCAACCCATCCGGCCCTGTTCAATGAATGCATAGACGGGACCACCTAGCCCAATCATGGCCAGCACGGCGCCGAGGTAGTCGATTCGCTTGCTCTTGTCCCTGGCCGCATCCGACGCGCGAAGGCCTGCAAGCATGGGCCAGATAGCGACAGCAGGTATGACGTTGATGAAGAAGATCACCCGCCACGACAGCAGGTCCACGGAGACTCCGCCAATCAGTGGTGCCACGATGGCAGCGGCGCTCGTCCACCCGGACCATTGGCCTATGGCTTTGGACTGGGAGGGGCCCGAAAACGACGTAATGATCATGGCCAACGAACTGGGCACAAGGAGGGCGCCCGCGATACCTTGAAGTGCGCGGGATACCACCAGGACCTCCCCGTTCCATGCCAGGCCGCACATCACCGAGGTCAGCGCAAAGCCCGCCAGCCCCCATTGGAGGATCCGCGCCCGCCCAAAATGGTCCGACAATGAACCGGCGACAAGGATGAGGGCCCCGAGGGTCAACAGATAGGCATCCACCACCCATTGCTGGATGACCAGGCCACCGCCGAGTTCGCGCCCGATGGCCGGCAATGCGAGGTTCACCACGAAGCCGTCCAGGATGGCGATAAAAGAAGCCACAATAGCCACCACGAGCACGCGCTTTTGAAGGGGCGTTCTCGGCAGCAAGGCCGCTGCGTCCGTCATGTGGACAGCTTACGCGGCATTCGTCCATGGCGAAGTCCCGTATCGTTAAACAGTGATTAGTAGACGTGACGCAGCATTGGCCCTTGATATCTCCATGGAAATGGCCCAGCGCCACGGCATCCCGTCACGGCTGTCAGAAGCGGAACTTCGTAGCCTCCAGGACAATCCACCAGCCTGGCTGGTCCAGTCACGTGCCAACCGGACGGGCAAACGGCCAGTTTGGGTGCATCTGACCTGCGCAGTGTGCGGGTACTCAGAGGCGGTGCGGCCCAAAAAATGGTGGCCCAACTTCTCGTTCGTCTTTTGTGGGCACCATAAGAACAGTGAACTGCCGGAACTGTTCCTTGGTGACGTGCGCAGCGAATATGAAGGCGTCGGCAGCCGCTTTGTGGGCGTGGTCGATGTCCGCGAGGATCAGGCCTAGGCTCGGCTCATTGTTGCTGGCTCGTCATTGCTGGCTCATCTCCGAGGGAACGGCCATTAGCTGTACCGTTTTGCCGTCCCGCAGCACAGTCAAGGGGAATGGTTCGCCTATGGCCTCGGCAAAAAGCAACTTCTGCAGACTCTCTGCACTTGATACAGCCCTGCCCTGGGCCCGAAGCACCAGGTCCCCTGGCTGGAGCCCCGATAATTCCGCAGGCGAGCCGGCGATGACCTCCACCACACGGAGGCCCTCTTTCTGGCCAGTCCGCACCACCGCACTGGCATCGAGCGGGATCGGCGTACTCACCAAACCCAAGTAGGCGCGGCGCACCCTCCCATCCTTGAGCAGGGAGGCGATAATCCGTTGGGTTGTCCTATTAATAGGTACGGCGAGTCCAAGGCCCAGTCCAGCAATGGCCGTGTTGATGCCCACGATGCGGCCACGGGTGTCGGCCAGGGCACCACCGGAGTTGCCCGGATTAAGGGCAGCGTCAGTCTGGATGACATCCTCAATCACCCGCCGGTGCTCCCCTGCACGGACAGGGATGGAACGTCCCAGGCCGCTGACCACGCCGGCAGTCACGGATCCCGCAAGGCCCAGCGGATTGCCCACCGCGATCACCAGTTGGCCAACACGTAACGAATCGGCGTTACCCAAAATGGCGGGTGGCGGCGTGGGTTTGAGGCCTCGTACCACCGCAAGGTCAGACAACGGGTCCGCCCCCACGAGCTCTACGTCGGTCTGCTTGCCGTTCGCAAACACCGCTCTTCCAGACTGGATACCCGCCACCACATGGGCATTGGTGAGCATGTACCCGTCGCCGGTGAAGACCACAGCCGATCCACTGCCCACACGCAGCTGCCCGTTCCGGCGCGCACTCGTCATCTCAATAGCGGCGACGTGCGGAGTGACAGAGTCCGCAACCCGGATGACGATCTGTGAGTACGCATCCAAGGGCGCGTCATCATCCTGCTCTGTAGGAAGTTCTGCATCCCGGCCGTCATCCGGAATTTCAAACTCTGGCTCGGTACTCATCACATGCCTCCTGCCACCGCGGTGCCGTGCACGTCCTGTCCAGTACAGTTCAGTGCCTACCCTGTACAACGGCCAAGTTAGGGCAGCTAGTCCACGTTCCCCTACGCCGTGGGTGAACGGTATGTGCGATCAGGTTCAGGCAAAGAAAAAACCCCCGGATCACTAGGATCCGAGGGCTTTCCGGTGGAGATGGGGGGAATTGAACCCCCGTCCGATGTCGTTTTGTCAGGGCTTCTCCGGGCGCAGTTCGCGTCGGATTTTCTCGGCCCCAGCCATCCTGCGAACAGGTGGCTGATCCGGGCCCAGTCATCTAAAAGTCCCGTTTACCTCAATGACGAAGGCAAACAGCAGTGGCTATCTAAATGACGCCAGGAACCGGGGCGATAGCAACCCCGGGCTGACGGACTGTCTTACTGCTTAGGCAGCGAGAGCGAAGTCAGTGCGCTTAGATTCGGCACTTATTGGTTTGCAGACAGCGTTTACGAGATAATTCTGCATCCTCGGCCCGCTTCACCTGTCGCGACTAACATCGTCGAAACCGATCATCCCCGTATTCTGTTACCAAACCGGCAAGGCATTCATCAAGCGATAAAATCCCTACCGGACTATCCATCATAACGCATGCACCCGGAAGATCATTCCCGCGACACAAGTCCTGGGCGGGTGCATCTACGTTCGAACCTAGCGGCGGTTGCGCTCCCGCAGTTCGCGCAACGATTCGCGCTTATCCTGCTGCTCTCGAAGCGTTTGGCGCTTGTCGTAGTCCTTTTTACCTCGCGCTATGGCTATTTCAACCTTCGCCCGGCCGTCCAGGAAGTAAAGCTGCAAGGGCACCACGGTGAAGCCGGATTCGCGGATCTTTTGGGAGATCTTGTCCAGTTCTTCGCGGTGAAGCAAAAGCTTACGACGGCGGCGCGCGGCATGGTTGGTCCAGCTCCCCTGGTGATACTCAGGGATATGGATGCCCTCCATCCACAGCTCGTCATTGTAGAAGGTACAGAAGCCGTCGACCATGGAGGCGTGGCCTTCACGGAGGGATTTCACTTCGGTACCCATCAGCGCAATGCCGGCCTCATAGGTATCCAGGACATGGTAGTTATGCCGGGCCTTCCGATTGGTGGCCACTACCTTACGGCCACTTTCCTTGGGCACGCTAGAACTCCTTGTTAGATGCGGATTTCAACTAGTGTACGCCAGAGCCCGCCGGCCCTTATCCCTGACGAAGGGTCGGGCCACTAGAGGAGGGTCATCGGATCCACTGCGGCGCCGTTCAACCAGGTTTCAAAGTGTGCGTGGCACCCCGTCGAGTTACCTGTGCTTCCCGAGTACGCAATGAGTTGCCCCTGCGATACTTGCTGCCCGTTGGACACCACAATGCTGCTGTTGTGGTAGTAAATGGTCGTCAGGGAGTTGCCCTGCACCACCCCGTGGGACAGCTTGACCCGCCATCCACCGCCATCTGCCGAGTTCCAACCAGAGTTGAAGACAGTACCGGCGGCTGCTGCGTAAACAGGAGTGCCGCAGGGTGCACCGAAGTCGATGCCCGTGTGCATGTAACCACCCGTGCCGTAGAAATCGATGGTTCCGGGCGGGGTTGCCCGCCAACCAAACCCGGACGTAATGGGCACATAGCTTGCGAAGGGATGACGAAGTCCGAACGCTGACGGCGAACCGGCGGGCGGAGGAGAGTACGGGGGCTCAGGAGGCGCAGGCCTTCCTTGGGCAGCTGCCGCAGCGGCGGCCGCAGCAGCGGCCGCTTCGGCGAGCCGACGCTGCTCGGCCTCCCACGCCTCCCGAAGCTTGCGGTCCCTCTCAACGATTTCGGCCGCAACAGAGTCCTGTTCGGCCTTCACGCGGGCAAGATCGGCTTCAATGCCGGGCTTGGCCGCCTGTAGTTGTCCATTCAGGCGCGTAGTGTCCTCGATGAGCTTGTCGACTTCGGCTTTCTTGCTGGCAGCCTCGTCGCGCGCAGCCTTCTCCCGCTCAAGCGCGGCGTCGGCTTTGGCCTTCAGGTCCTGGATCTCAGCCTCGACGGCGGCCAGCCGGGCCTGGGAGTTTACGTTGGTGGCGTTCTGCTGGGTCAGCTTGGTCATTGCAGCGTTCTGGCTGCGCATTGCCTGATCGGCGAGGTCCATGGACTCCGTCAGGCTGCCGGACTCGTTAGATCCGAAGAGCAGGGCGATGTTGGTGGGCACGCCCCCGGATTTATAGGCCTGTGAGGCGATTTGGCCGATCAATTTCTTCGTATCGGTGATCTTCTGCTTGTCGCTCTCAAGCTGCTCAGTAATTTTGGCTTTGTTCTGCTGGGCGAGCTCCACCCGGGCAGCCAAAGCCTCGACCTCCTTGACAGCACTGGCCACGCGGCCCTGCGCTTCGAGAAGTGCCTGCTGGGCGCCCGGGAGTCGTCCTTGGTAGATGACGAGATCGCCCGCGGCCTTGGCGATCTTCGAGTCCACAAACTCCAAGGACGCCTGGACGCGCGCCGATTCGGCCTCGAGCGCAGCTTGCTGGTCGTCCAGGTTGTCCGCATGGGCCGTAGGTACAGCAGACAGGAGGCTAACGGCGAGGCCCAGGGCGAGAGCGCCACCAAGAATCCTGGCCTGACCGGACGCAAGGCGCCGACGCAGGGAGTTCTGGTCCAACGTGGTCATCATGAGTCCTTTTCGCTTGTCAGCAGAGTCGTTCGCAGCCGCCCGTCCTTCATCACTAAACCTTCAAGTAACGCCGGAGGGTCAACAAGGAGGATATCCCGGCCAAGCCACCGCCGAGCGCAATCAGCACCGGTGCGATCACCAGGACCTGCGTCGATGAGATGAAGGGAGTGTTGAGGAATTGCCTGGACAGATCACCGTTGAGCCAGAAGTGTGCCATCAGCCACAGCGTCACGGAGGCCAACAAGGCGCCGACAACAGCGGCGATCACGCCCTCCAGGATGAACGGCAACTGGATGACTGTCTTCGAGGCGCCCACCAAGCGCATGATCCCCGTTTCCCGGCGCCGGCTGAACGCTGAGAGCCGGATAGTAGTGGTTATCAGAAGTACCGCGCAGAAGATCATCACCGCGGCCACACCCATCGCCGCCACCGAAGCGCCGTTCATCCAGGAGAAGATCCGCTCCAGTACCTGGCGCTGGTCACTCACCGTCTCAACGCCAGGTTGCGAGGAAAATGTTTCGCTGATGATCTGGTACTTCTCGGGATTCTTCATGTTAATACGGAACGAGGCCGGCAACTGGTCCTGGGAGACGGAATCAACAATCGGCGAATTGGAGAACTGCTCTTTGAAGTGTTTGTAAGCTTCGGCTTGGGATTCGAACTGGAAGTCGTTGATGTACTGCTTGACTGCGGGAGACTCCAACATTGCCTGCAGATTGTCCTGCTGTTCCTTGGTGGCCGGCCCCGAGGCGCAACCAACCGCCGTCGAGCCATCGTTGCAGAGGAAGACCGCAACCTGGACTTTGTCGTACCAGTAGCCCTTCATCTGATTGATCTGCATCTGCAGCATTCCGGCTGCGCCCACGAACGTCAGGGAAACAAAGGTCACCAAGACGACCGAGATCACCATGGACAGGTTGCGGCGCAGGCCGCTGCCGATTTCCCCAAGGATGAAAAGAAGCCTCACAGCTGTGCCCCCTGTGCGCGGTTGAGTTCCTCGCCACTGGCATCCTTCAGCCGTCGCGATTCACCCACAACCGGGATCATGGACGTGTACAGTGCCTTCGCTTCGTCGCGGATGACCTTGCCATTCTTGAGTTCCACCACGCGGCGGCGCATTTCATTAACGATGTCGTCGTCGTGGGTAGCCATGACCACAGTGGTGCCGTTCTGGTTGATCTTGTCCAGGACCCCCATGATTCCCATGGACGTAATGGGGTCAAGGTTTCCCGTGGGTTCGTCAGCAAGGAGAATGCCCGGGCGGTTGACGACGGCGCGGGCAATCGCCACACGCTGCTGCTCGCCGCCTGAAAGTTCGTGAGGCATCCGCTTTTCCTTGCCCTCAAGACCAACGGTCTTCAATACCTCAGGAACCGTCTCACGGATGATGGAACGGCTCTTGCCGATGACCTGCATGGCAAACGCCACGTTTGCGAAGACGTTCTTCTGCGGGAGAAGACGGAAATCCTGGAAGACCACGCCGATACCCCGGCGAAGCTTGGGCACTCGCCAGCTCGAAATGTTGGCCACGTTCTGGCCGGCAACGTAAACCGAACCTGAGGATGCTTTGTCTTCCTTCAGGATCAATCTCAGGAAGGTGGATTTTCCTGAGCCTGAGGCGCCCACCAGGAAGGTGAATTCACCGCGGTTGATCTCAAGGCTTACAGAATCGAGCGCCGGTCGGGCATTCTGCTCGTAGACCTTGGTGACATTCTCAAATCTGATCATGGCCCTTTAGAACCCCGCCGGACCTGACGTACTCGCTCAGTCCAACAGCCGGAGCGCGGGCTTTCGATGGGGGAAGTGAGAGCACCGGCCACTCGACTATACGCACGCAGCAGCCGGGATTCCGGGGGTTTCGGGGGCGTGTCGTGGAATCGGACGCCCCCGGCAGGCGGACTGAGACCCTAGCTGGCAGCGTTACGGTTGCCGGTGCGCCAACGGATACCGGCGTCGATGAAGTCATCGATGTCGCCGTCGAGTACAGCCGAAGTGTTGCCTACTTCGTGTTCCGTGCGCAGGTCCTTGACCATCTGGTAAGGATTGAGCACGTAGGAGCGCATCTGGTCTCCCCAAGACGCCTTGACGTCACCGGCCAAGGCTTTCTTCTCAGCGTCCTGCTGTTCCTTCTTAACAAGCAGCAACCGCGACTGGAGCACACGCAAAGCAGCGGCCCGGTTTTGCAGCTGGGACTTTTCATTTTGCATTGACACTACGATGCCCGTGGGGATGTGTGTCAGGCGAACGGCGGAGTCGGTCGTATTCACCGACTGGCCTCCTGGTCCTGAGGACCTGAAGACGTCTACGCGGATCTCGTTGTCCGGAATCTCAATGGAGTCGGTCTGTTCAATCAACGGGATGACTTCGACGGCGGCGAACGAGGTCTGCCGGCGGCCCTGGTTGTCAAAGGGGCTGATACGGACCAGCCGGTGTGTGCCCGCCTCGACGCTCAGGGTGCCGAATGCGTACGGCGCCTTGACTTCGAACGTGGCGGACTTCAGGCCTGCTTCTTCAGCATAGGACGTGTCCATCACGGTAGTGGGGTACCCGTGGCGCTCCGCCCACCGCAGGTACATACGCATGAGCATCTCGGCGAAGTCGGCAGCGTCAACACCGCCGGCTCCAGCCCTGATGGTCACAACGGCTTCTCGTTCGTCGTACTCGCCGGACAACAGTGTGACGATTTCGAGGTCCGCGAGAGCCTTGCGAATAGAAGTCAGCTCTTTGGCGGCCTCGGCCATTGAGGCTTCGTCGCCCTCGTCCTGGCCGAGTTCCACCAGTACTTCGAGGTCGTCAATCCGGGAGGCAAGTTTGGACAAGCGCTCCACTTCGGCTTGACGGTGGGACAAACGCGACGTCACGACTTGCGCCGATGCGGGGTCATCCCAAAGGTCCGGGGCGCCAGCCTGCTCACTCAATTCGGCGATTTCTGCCTTCAAGGCATCAACATCGGTGACGTTCTCGATGGAACTGTAAGTGGCGCGAAGCGCGCGGATTTCTGCGGGAAAATCAATCTCAGCCATGGTCTTTCCAGCGTACGCTATCAGCCGGACTCCCCCGACTGGGCGCCGTCATTGCGTCTCTATGATTGCGTCCTTGCGTTGTGCCGCTATTGGGTGAGCCGGGACCTGGCGGTGGATCTTGCTTCAACGGGGATTCCCTCAGGCAGCAGGAAGGTGACCAAGGGCGGATGGGCGACGGCAGTTAAGACCACCAGCGCTGTACCGCCGGGTGAACTACCCGTTTCAGGAGAAATTTCCAAGTGATCGTGCGTTGAAAAGGCTTCGCTGTTTCCCAGATACAGTTCAACCGCGCCCAGCACCCGCTCGTCCACCAGCGACGCCGAGGGCGCACCGCTTCCTCCGATGTCACCCACCACGTACGAGTCTGCAGCAGCAAGTGCGGCGCCATCAGCCAAGGACAGAAGTTTCTTATGCTCCAGGTAAATCGCCGAAGCAGCCATTACCACCGCGGCCAACAGGAGCGCCAGAAGTACGAATCCTACGATCAGCACGGTCATCTGGCCCTCTTCCGCTTTGCGCCCTATTCGCCCCATCACCATGTTTACGGCTCCTCCTCACGTTGACGATTCACTTAAAGCGGCCAACGACTTGTGTGGCAGAGGCATTGAGCACGGCAGCGTTCAGATGTAGGGAGTCGCCAAACGGCACCATCGGCAACGGGACAGTCAGTCGAACCCAAACTGTCACTGCTGCGCCCGCTGAAAGGCATTCTGCCCGGTCGCACGTGATCTCCATCTTGGCCGCTTGCGCCGGGTAGCCGTAGTCCTTCAACGCCATGAGGACGCTCTGTTCTGCGCTGGTCCTCGCCAGGGCGGGTTCAGTTTGGGAGACAAAGACCTTGGCCGCCTGATCCGCAGCACCCACCACCGCGAAGGATCCGCCTTGGATTTGGCCCACGGTTACCAGGAAATAGACAACCGGGACCATGAGCATCAGTGCCAGGAACGTAAACTCCACGATGGCACTGCCGCGTTGCCTTTCGACGTCGGTACCCACTGTGGATATGTCTTGATATGGTCCGAACGCCAACCGCCAAGCCTTGGTCAGCAGATGCCTGCGGCGGTTCAAGGGCGAAGCGGGAAACGGCGCGGGAGCCAGAACATCACTTTGGAAGGGCAGCATGTCCGGTAACCTCCATGACTCCACGCGGTCCGATAAGCCCCACGACTGGCATAGGCGCCCTCACGGTCACTTCCAATGCCCGGATTCCATCCAGATTCCTTTCGGCGGTGGTCACATCTGCCGCGAAATCGTCATTGAGCGCCGTTTCAATCAGTTCGGACGCCCTGGCCTCCGCGTCCGTTTCCGTTCGATCGGCAAGGGTTCCATATCGCGCTCCGGACGCGGCGGCATCAACAATCGTGTTTCGGACGTGAAGGACAAGCGTGAGCTGGACGATCGCCATGAATAGCAAGGTCAACAGGGCCCCAATCATCACGAAATCGATAACCGCGGAACCTCGTTCCCCGCTATGAGGCGCGTCGGGACGTTTTGATTCAGGGGGGCTTTCAAATGCGCAGGACAGGCGGAGTGTGTGATATTTTCTGCGGGACCAGGCTTGTCCCATCTCCTAGTTGCCCACTTTGGCCATGGCCTGCGTGAAGAGGTCCGCCAGCGCTGGCGATGCAATTGCGAGGAGTCCCGCGACCAATATTGCGGACATTAGTGTGATCATCACCCACCCCGGGACGTCACCCCGCTCACGGTGTTCCAGCGGCGCAACATTTCGCGACGTCACGGCGCAGGCCCATGAGAAAAAGGGCCAAGTCATCGTGTTTGCGGCAGAAAACGATCGTCCATGCTTCTTCATTATTTTCCCCAATGTGTGTGTTTGTATCGCTGGCATTAAGCGATGGGTGGATAGAGATCATTGGTCAAGGCGCCCGGCTTGGTCCCGTCAAAGGCTCAGCTGCAAGGCGGCAAGTGCTGGAAACGCTGCGAAAATTACCGTTAGTGGAAGGACTCCGAATACCAGGGGCACCATCATGCCGATTTCTTTTCGACCGGCTGATTCCATCAATTCCCGCTTCGCAGCGTCGCGGACATCGGCGGCTTGCGCCCGAAGTACATCGGCCAACGGAGTCCCCCGCTCCACGGCCACCACCAGTCCGTCAACGAATCGGACGAGGGGCGGCAGTTGCGTCCGGGTAGAGAACGCTTGGAGTGCTTGGACCAAGGACTTTCCTGATCTCGTATCCGCCAGAACCGCGGTGAACTCCTTGGCCAGTTCGCCGGTGGAGGTACGGGAGATCCTGTCCATCGCACCCACTGCGCTCTCTCCGGCGGCGACGGCCAGCGCCATGAGTTCGGCAAGGCTGGGAAACTCCGCGAGAATTACCGATTCGCGGCGCTTAATTTTTTGGCCAAGCACGAAATCGCGGAGCACGTATCCACAAAAGGCAGCCCCGATTACCGCCACCAGTGATGGAAGCGGGCTGAATCGTCCGGAGGCAGCACCCAGCCCTACGCCGACCACAGCAAGCAGGAAACCGGCTGCGGCCCACACCAGTTGCTCCGCCCTGAAGTCCAACACGCTTTTCGCGGACCCGGCACGAGCGAGTCTCTTTCGCAACGCTGGGCCGCCGCCGTTAAAGCGGGACAAGTAGCCAATTCCGTCCTGGATAACCGGGCGGAGTATGCGTTCCAATGGTCCAAAGGGTGTCAGATTATGTGTAGGCGCCCGAAGGAGGCGCGACTCGAGATTATGCGACCTAAGCTGCGGGTGAATGCGCTCCGCGAAAGTCCGGCCACGCATGAATGGAAGCCGCACCAGGATCAACCATGTCCCTGAACCCAGGAGTAGTCCGAGGAGTGTTGCGATGGCGGTCGAGGTGCTCATCGCAGGACCCGCCCATCTTCGGGTAACGCCCCAATGCGCAGCATGACTGCGTAACACAAAACCGAGACGATAAGCCCGCCGAGCAGCACCACGGCCCCAATTCCGGAGTTGTAGGCAAGCATGGCTTCAGGTCTACCGGCCATGACCACCAAGACTATCCAGGGTGCTGCGACGGCAAGCCGGGCACCGTTTACGGTCCAGGACTGCCTGGCCTCGAGTTCGCTGCGCGTCCGGGCGCTTTCCCGAAGAAACCCGGCCAACGTACCCAACATGCGCCCGAGGTCCGAGCCACCCACCTCCCGGGTCATGCGAAGTGCCTCGATGATCCGGTCAGCCACCGGATCTGCCAGGCGGTCCTTGAGTTTGTTGACAGCCGCATCGAACTGACCGCCGGACCTATAGTCGGCACCAAAATCCAGGAACAGGCTCCTTAGTTCGGCCGGCCCGTTGTGTCCAAGTTGGATCAAGGCCTCTGGCAAAGCCAGACCGGCGCGAATGGCGGATCTGAGGTGGTCAACAACATCGGGCCACAGTTGGCGCAGGGTGGCACGGCGTTTCCGCGCCCGCCGACGCACGAGGCCAAAAGGGATCCAAGCGCCAAAGAGGCCGAAACAAAGGCAGACCGGCAATGACGCGGTCACAACGAAAAACAGGAGCATCGCGATGATTCCGCATCCAGTGCAACTGAGAAGGAGGCCCGCACTCGTGACCTTTTCTATGCCCGCTGAGAGCAAGAGATGTTCAAGCCGTCGTGGTCGGGGTTCCCTTGCCCTGACGCCTGGCGGATGCTCCCAGGTGGACCACCAGATAAGTAATGCTCCACCGCCGCAAAGGATGCCCAACAGCGGTGCCATTAGTTCAGTTCCAGCAGCGCGGCCACATCAAAACCTGCCACGGCAAACTTTTCGACCGCGGGCATGGAGTTGGCTTTGGGCTGCAACTGCCCTTCCAGCATGCGGAACACCACCGAGGATTCGATGACGCCGTTTTCCACACGGCGTCCCAACGACAGGATTTCGGTTACCTGCCTGCGCCCATTGGCCTGCCTGGCACAATGCACCACCAAGTCAATGCACGAAGCAACTGTGGGCAGGACGAATGCACTGGAAATGTTCGCCCCTGCCAGCAAAGGCAGCGTGCAAATCTTGGTGACGGCATCATGTGCCGAATTGGCATGGACTGTGCACATGCCAGGCAGCCCGGAATTCAACGCGATCAGCATGTCCAGGCTTTCGGCTTCGCGGACTTCGCCAACCACCAGGCGATCAGGTCTCATGCGAAGGGCTTCTTTAACGAGCCTTCGCAACGGAATTTCTCCATGACCTTCCAGGTTCGGTTGCCTGCATTGCAGACCCACAACATCACGCAGAGGGAGTTGCAATTCAAAGATCTCTTCAACGGTCACAACGCGCTCACGTGAGCCAATGCTTGCCGAAAGGCAGTTCAACATTGTGGTCTTCCCTGCCTGGGTCGCACCGGAAACGAGGATGTTGAGTCCGCTTGCAACGGCTGCGCCAAGGAATCTGGCGGATTGGGGTGTGAGGCTTCCCAACTCGACGAGATGCTCAAGCCGGTTCGCCCTGGCGATGAACTTTCTGATGTTGACGGCCCAGTGCTTCCTGGTCACGTCTGGAATAGCAACATGCAATCGTGACCCGTCCGGCAGGGCCGCATCCACGAACGGTGACGACAAGTCCAGCCGCCGTCCCGAACTCTTGAGCATCCGTTCAACGAGGTCCCGGATTTGCTGTTCGCTCAGGGTGATGCCCGTCAGCTCGGACTCCCCATTACGCGCGACATAAATCTCGTGGGGCGCGTTGATCCAAATTTCCTCAATTCCGGGATCATCCAGGAACGGCTGCAGGGGTCCGAATCCCGCTACGGCGTCAAAGACGTGCCTGCGGGCGGTTTCCAGATGTCCCAATGGCGGAAGGGGTCCAAGGAGCGCCCTCTCGTCATAGTCGTTGACCGCGTCCTCAACCAAGCGTCGGACTTCCGCGGTCTGCTCGAAAGGGTCCAAGCCGCGGCGTCTGATAAGTTCGCGGACCTCACCTTCCACAATCCCAACGGCCTCCATATTTCCCCCAAAAAACCTTCGTGTCCGTATCCGAGAGGCGTATCTCGAGTGACCTACGCTAAGGGAGCCGCTGTCGAGGGCCAAGTTGTGCTTGGCGGGTTGTGGATAACTATTGGAACAAGAGTCCCTTCAGCATCGCCTGTACCACTAGTCACTCCAGTTTCCGAATGTTAGGGTAAAGCCCGTTAGGAGCTGGCCTTTGGTCCCATGCGCAGGCGCCCGCCCCGGAGCTTGTCAGCAAGCCACACCATGCGCCGCTGAACCGCGGCACAGGGCCGGAATTGGATATGACAAGAACCCCCATAGAGTTGGTCCGTCGCTTGCCGCTTGCAAGGACTGGAATCACCCTTTGCCTGGCCCTCCTTGCAGGGACTTTTTCCGGCATTCCTGCATGGGCGGAGGACTCCGGCCCACGCCCGGCTCCCGCCCCCATCGCTGAACAGACGCCGCCCGCAGCGGACTCGCTTCGTCCATCCGGTTCGGGGAGCACCTCGGACAGCGCCCCGACGGTGACCGACCAGCCGCAGGTGCCTACCGCCGTCGAGCCTTCACCTTCGGTTGCACCGCTGCCGGCCGTCGGCCCTGCTCCGGACGATCAAGCAACGCTGCCTACTACGAAAGCAATGCCTGGCAGTGCTCCGGATGCCGAGACCATGAAAGCGGCAATGCGCGCCGCAATTCCTGCTGGCGGGGCAGAGATGGGTCAGCGCTCACCCAGGGTCATTGCAGCAAAGCAAGGCAGCGGAAATTCAGGGCCTGCTGGCGCACGCACAGTGGGACAGGTGGTGCCGATGGACGCCGATCCAGGTCATTGGAGACCAACCATCGGTATCCATGGACAGGACGTCAGCGCGCACCAGGGCAACGTCGACTGGCAAAGCCAATGGAACGAAGGATCCCGCTGGGCTTACGTGAAGGCCTCCGAGGGCAACTATTACCTGAACGAAAACTATGCACAGCAATATAACGGATCCCGCAACGCCGGCATGGTCCGCGGCGCCTATCACTTCGCCATCCCCAACTGGTCTTCGGGTGCGGACCAAGCGAGATACTTCGTGGCAAATGGCGGCGGATGGACAGCGGACGGTTACACACTTCCTCCAGTCCTGGACATCGAATACAACCCCTACGCCGGACGGACCATCAATGGCTTCTACTTCGGCAACACGTGCTACAACATGTCCAAGGCACAACTTGGACAGTGGGCTGCCGATTTCGGCAACACGGTCAAAGCCCTGACGGGGCGTTTTCCCGTCGTTTACAGCACCACTGACTGGTGGAATACGTGTGTGGGAAACTCCACGTTCGGGAGTTACCCGCTGTGGATCGCCTCGTACTGGAACAACCCCACGAACTCCCCTGGCTCCTTGCCCGCCAGCTGGGGCAACTACACCATGTGGCAGTACAGCAGCACCGGGCCGTTCGAAGGTGATTCCAACATCTTCAACGGCAGCTATGATCAGCTGCGGACGTTCGCACGTGGCGCCTCAGCCCCCTCCAACCCGTCCATCAAGTCCGGTGCTGACCTCCTGGCTACAAGCTCAACCGGCAGGCTCGATGCATTTCCGGCGGACGGAAGTGGCCGGATCACTGGTCCAGTGGCCATCGGTTCGGGGTGGACGGGTGCAAAATCGCTCTACGTCGTCGATTGGAACCAGGACGGTGTTCAGGACATTCTTTCTCAGTGGTCCGACGGAACGCTGAAAGTCTTCCGGGGTGCTCCTGGCGGCAGCTTCTATGCTCCCATCCAAGTCGGTTCCGGTTGGCAGGAAATGTCCCTGACCGTGGGTTGGTGGAACTCCAAAGATGCCTATCCGGGCGTTATAGGACAGGACTATCTGGGCAATCTGTACAGGTACCCCAACACAGGAGGTGGAGCGCTTGGGGGTGGCGTCTTGATTGGGACAGGCTTCAGCGGCCACCAGCTGAACCAGATCGACTTCGATGGCGACGGCAGCCAGGACATCGTTACGCGCACTTCCGATGGCACTCTTCGACTGTACCGTTCGAATGGCTTGGGTAGCTTCCTCAACCAAGCCGCCCAGGTGATCGGTTCCGGATGGAATGGCATGACGTCGGTAAGTTCAGCAATCGGCTTCAGCGGCGCCGGTTCCCAGGGACTCCATGCCCGCACCGCCAATGGTGACCTCTACTATTACCCAGCCGTCGCGGGTTCGTGGGGCGACCGCAGTCTCATCGGACTGGGCTGGGATGACGCGATCCGGATCAGCGACGCTCCCCTGGATGTTGAGACAACACTCGGCATCGACCCGGAGGATGTTGTCGCGGTCCGTGCCGATGCCAACCTCTACCGCTATCCCGGGACTGGTACCACTGCCCTTCTACCGGAAGACCTCATCGGAACAGGGTGGGCCGGCCTGAAGGCCGGGTTTGTCACGGATTGGAACGGAGACGGCGCCCTGGACATTGTGGCGCAGTGGGCCGACGGCCGGCTTAACGTCTACCCGGGCAAGACGGGCAGCGGTTTTGGGGCTCCCATCGCCCTCGGCAGTAACTGGAAGGACTGGACGCTAAGCGTTGGGACATGGAAAAAGGCCGATGCACATCCCGGAATCGTAGGATACGACTCCACGGGTCGCCTCTACTACTTCAGCAACCCCAGCGGAAAGACGGTGTCCACCGGTATCTCCATCGGAGTCGGTTGGACTGGCTTGGACATAGTTCAAATGGACTTTGACAAAGACTCCAATGCCGATCTCCTGGCGAAAAACGCAGCGGGCGATCTGAAACTGTACCGTTCCAACGGCACCGGCAACTTCATGCAGGAAGCTGCAGCGGTGGTCGGAACAGGTTGGAACGTCATCACAAGTTTCGGTGCCGTCCGCGGATTTGCCGGAGCCGGCTCCAGCGGTGTCATCGCCCGGACCACCCTGGGTGAGCTGCGGTACTACCCTGTGGGTTCGAACAGCTCGTGGGGAACACCAACACGGATCGGCACAGGCTGGAATTCCCTAACGATTCTGGCACCAGCGGCAAAATAGTACGCAAGCAGTCCAGTTTCGAGGGCCCTTTCGTGGAAATCTTCCATGAAGGGGCCCTCCCTTGATTCCCGGCAGACTGCCATGCCTGGGCGGGCGATAAATATCGCCCAGGAGCGGGCAAATTTCGCGGATCACATGGTCTAATGAAGGTGGTCTCACGTATTGGCTGTTCAGCGCTTTTTGGGATACGGACTTTGTTTGGGGGCAAGCGAAGATCACCCATTGCGCACAATCAAGGAGTGATCTTTTATGGCGTTTAGAGTTGGAACTGCAAGCGCTGACATTACGCCGTCGCTGAGCACCAATCCGTATATGGCCGGATATGGCACCACCGATGGCGGACGCGAGGCCACCAGCAGTTCACCGTTCGAGCCCCTGTATGCTCGGGCAATCCTCATCTGGGAAGACGCACATCCCCACATCATCATCTCGTTGGACGTTCTGGCACTGCCTCGGGCCATGCATCAAAGGATCCGCGACAGGATCATTCAACTCGCGGATTGGTCCAGCAGCGACATCCTGATCCAGGCGACGCATACGCACAACGGTCCAGCACTGATCGATACGTTGCATCCCTACATGGCGTATGGGTTGGCAGACCTTGGGTTGCTCCGCTCGTACAGCGCCGATCTGGAAGACACGATCGTTGACCTTGCCCAGGAAGCCCTGGATGCCAATGAAATTGCAGTGACTTTCGACTACAAAGTCTCAACACAGAATTTTTCCGCCAACAGAGTGGGGCTTCCCTATACAGAAACGGCCGTCCCCATTCTCGTGGCCAGGCGCGGCAACGGTACACCTGCAGCCGTGATTTTCAGCTATGGCTGCCACCCCATCAGTGCAGGCTTGCGCACGCTGTTTGACGGAGATTTCGCAGCAGGTGCCTGCAATTACATCGAGAACCGTAACCCGAATTGCTTCGCCATGTTTGTGCAGGGACCCGCTGGGGACCAAGACCCAGGCGGGGTCCGCAGCTGGGAGCTCAGGGACCAGCATGGGGACGCCCTCGGCGCGACCGTCAATTCAAATATGCAGTCGGCCGGACGGGCACTCAGCGGCCCGATGGTGACTCGATACCAGGAGGTCCAGCTTCCATTGGACATCACGACGACGGTCAGCAACCTGGCCGCCGTGCGTGCCGCGTATGTGGCTCGTTTGGGGAACCCCAATGGCCAGCCGCAGTGGTATCAGCGTCATGCCCAGGTAATGATCGGCCGTATCGACAGCAACAGCTACAAGACAGCGGTGCCCTCCCCGTTCCAAGTGTGGAAGTTCAACGGAAGCCCCCAGCTTAAGATCGCCATGATCGGCGGCGAGCTCGTCAGTGGATATGGGGCGTATTTCCGGAATCGCAACGGCGGAACCAACGGCATCATCGTCGGCGGATATGCCAATGAGTCCTGCTGCTACATACCAAGCAATGAATTTTTTCCGCCCAACATGCCACTCGGCAGCTATGAGGGTGGCTGGGAGCCGGATTACCCAGGAATTGCTGGTGGCTCAATGACCGTCTATGGACATCTGGCCCATTTCAAGGCGGGTACGAATGGCGTGGAGACCACACTTATCAATGCGATGAATACCTTGCTTGCCTGACTGGATGGACTGTGTGAAGGCGCGGATCCAAGAGGGTCCGCGCCTTTCCGTGTCTGCCCCTTCAGGGAGTCGCCTACTTACACTTCCGTCTTAAGCCACTTGGTGAGCACAGCCGCCTGCGGCGCCAACGGCGCAAGCGTCAGGGCCCCTTTCACAACAGGAACCCCATAAGTGCTGAGCGAGGCTGCGATTGTCCTGGGATCCGTCCGGGTGCAGGCCTTAATGATGCGCAGACAGAGAGCAGACACATCGCCTGGTGCGGCACCCGCTGCCAGGGCGGCATTAACGGCTGCTGTCTCCTCCGGAGTCAGGATATGTGGTCCTTTTCCGACATAGTCGACTTGGCAGTCAGTGACGTGCAAATACCGAGTGGATGCCCAGACTTCTTCAAGGCTCGAGAACTTGCCTATGAGGCTGCCATCGGCCGCCGTACAGGTGAATTGATACCGGGTCAGGGGCTCCGGACGTTCCCGGGGGATTTTGTCCTTGTTGTCGACCACAGGCGCCATATCAAGTGCGGCTGGTTGGGAAGTATCTATATTGGTTCCTGAGCAACCGGCCAAGGCAATAGCTGCCACACCGAACTGAAGAACACTGCGCCTGCGCATGTCCACCGAGGGATCCCCACTTCATTCGGATGCTCCCCAGCTCCGCATGCATTGGTTATTCGCCCCAAGCCGTTTCCGGCTGCGTCTTAGTACATCTTCCCCCAAATTCCGCATTTGTCACTAGTAAAGTTTTGGCCGGCAGCAAGATCGAGGCCTTCGCCCACCGCTGGAAGTCCTCCCTCGGCGGCAATGGCACCCCCTGCGCCAGTTAAGGACCACCTGCAATCTGCTGCGGACGGGCCTTGCCTGACGACTTGATATTTACCGGGTTGCACCGAATCGCCCACAAGGTGGCTGCCATCAGCCATCCTCGTACCCTCGGCCCATGCTGCGATGATTTTGCCCTGCGGAGCATCCGGGCAGAGTGAGGCCGCGGCAAGCAACGTCCCGCGTCCGGCTTCCTCAAATCCGCCCGGCCCGCTTTCATCACTGATCCGCGTGCAGAGGCGGAGGACGTCCAACATCACTGCCAGTCCGTCATCGTCGCCCGCTCCTTGCGGTGCCGCCGTCGAAATTGCTTCGGTTTCACGGGGCGTTGGCTCGAACGGTTGCGGCCCTGTGTAAGTGACCTCACAGGAGCCCATCCGCGTGTAATTGGTGGCGGCCCAGACCTCGGCGAGGCTCGACAACTGGACTTCCGGCGAGGCGTCCAGGCTCGTGCATCGGTACGCGTAGCGGCCAGGTTCATCACCGTCGCCCAATGGCTCGCCGCCATCGGTGGTGCCACTGCTGGGAATCGTCGACGGCGAGTGGCTGGGCTCCGCTGTGGCGCTGCTGTTCGCGGTGTCGGTTGTCGTGGACGAGGTACTCGTTCCCGGCAGTGGTTGGGCCGATGGAGTACAGGCGACCAAAAGCATCACCAGCGGCACCACCATCGGAAACAGTCTGCGCATTATGACCTCCATCTCCATCGTGCGGGGCTGCGCATGCGCGGTCAAGACATCCGCCGGGGCAACGTTGCGGGCAAAAAAATGTCTCGCATCAAAAAGTACCTAGTGACAAATGTGAAAATTGGGGGAAGATGTACGTAGACGCAGCCGGAGACGGCGTGGGGCGAATAACCAATGCATGCGGAGCTGGGGAGCATCCGAATGAAGTGGGGATCCCTCGGTGGACACGCGCAATCGCAGTGTTCTTCAGCTTGGTTTGGCGTGTCTTGCCTTCGCCGGTCGCTCAAGAACCTCTCATCAAAACTCCCACCCCTCCGCGTTCAGCGGGAGAGTTGGAGGACGGCGTCGCCATAGACTCACCGCATTGATCGCCTCGGCGAGCCTGGCTACGGCAGCGCTCACAGGTGTATTCACAGCGGGGGCTGCCAACGCCGATCAGGCCCGCCAAACTGTGGCAGTGGGTCTTACGAAGGCAGCTGGATCGGTGGTGGACCCGGCCGGAAGGATCTGGGTCTCAGATGCGCGTGCCGGATTCTGCCGGGTGACCGAAGCTGCAGGGGCCACCCCGGGCGGGCTCGAAACAGGCACCTGCCTCGGGGGCACCCTGACTGGCCATAAGAAGGGCCCCGCACTAGCCGGAACTCCTGCCATGATTGATCCGTCTCCTGGCAATCACGGCTCTGGCGACGAAATCGCGTTCATTCCGGATGCCGCCGTCGGAAGTTCCGAGGTAGTCCGCGCAATTTGGAAGCCCAGCGCAGGCATATTCGACTATGACAGCCAGTTGACCATTTTCGATGGCGACCTCCGTCCGAATGCCGTTAGTGACGGCCCCGATGGCAACATCTATTTGTCGTTTGGCAATGCCCGTTCCATTGTGAAGATCGCGGATCCGACGGCTCTCCATCCGAGCATCGAATCCATAGCTTCGGTTAGCTCAAACTCCTTGAGCCTTGCTGCCACCTACCGCAACAGCGCCGGCAGAGTTGTGGTTTATGTCGCTGAAACGTCAGGGTTGACCATGTTCACGGCACCCGAGGACGGAGTGCTGACCAACTTCGTACCAGCGCCGGTCTACAACGTCGGCAAGCCGACGGCCATCTACTACGACTGGCAGTCACCAAAGGTCCTGTACACGGGAACGGGTATTGGAACAACTACGGCCGACGCCGGCAAGGACACAGTCTCTCGTATCGACCTGGTTACCAACACCGTAGACAACCAATGGGCCCTCGGTTTCAGCAAGATCGGTGGACTGAACATGCGCGATGGCAAGCTCATGGTCATGGAAGACCCAGGTCAGCTGGATCCTGCCAAGCCAACCCAGCAGGGCAGATTGCTCACCCTTGGTGGCGTCGTACCTTCGATCGTGAGTGGTCCGACGGCAGCAGACGGAACCCAGGCGGCCAACCCGGCCTTCACCAATGATTCCACTCCTACTTTCACCGTGGCCTCCACGCCTCCTGGCAGCGCCCTTGAATGCAGTCTCCAATTAAGTGCCGCGACACCTGTCTGGCAAGTGTGCACGAGTGGCACGTTTACGCCCGCCACTGCCTTGACCAACGGCGCCTACACATTCTCCGTCCGAGCGGCGCCAGCAGGGCTTCCCGTATCGCGGGCATTCACGGTTGATCTGACTGCCCCCGCCGCTCCCGTGATCACCTCACCGGCTGCTGGGGCAACAGTCAACGGTGCGCCCGTCCTGGGAGTGACCTCAGAGACTGACACTGTCCTGTCCTGCTCGGTCGATTCCACGACTACTTTCACGGCCTGCAGTAACGGATACGTCTTCAACCTCAGCACCGAGGGCCAGCACGTCCTTCGGGTTCGGGCGACAGACATGGCAGGCAATATCAGCACCGTGGCATCGGTGACTGTTACCACTGACCTGACCGCACCGCAGGTGTCCATCAGTTCTCCTGCAGAAGGCGCAACAGTCGGCATCTCGCCGTCGTTCGTCTTTGCCTCAACGTCCACGGACGTTGCCGGGTTCAGGTGCAAGCTGGGCGCAAACGCCTTTACGGCGTGCACGTCGCCAAAGTCCTACACCAACGTACCCAATGGACCTATCGCGTTCACGGTGGAAGCCCGGGACAATGCGGGGAACACCTCCACCGCAACCAGAAACGTCACTGTCTTCGCTCCCGACACCACGCCACCTGTGGTCTCTGTCGATCCGGTCGGAGGAACGTACGGGCCAAACAAAACCATCAGCCTCACGGTGAACGAAGCAGCCACCATCTACGTGACCACCGATGGCACGACGCCGACAACGTCCAGTCCCGTCTACTCCGGGCCGATAGCGTTGACGTCATCGATGACGTTGAAGTATTTCGCACGCGACACTGCGGGCAACTCTTCAACGGTAGCGACGCAGACGTACGTCCTTGACAACACCGCCCCGGTTCTAACGGTTGCGCCCGCTGCCGGAGCCTATGCTTCAGGGCAGCTTGTCACCATGACCTCCAGCGAACCTGGAAGCATCCTCTACACAACGGATGGCACCACGCCCGCTACTGCAGTTGCAGGAAGCACGAAAGCATACTCGAGTCCATTCGCGCTCACGGCCAACACCACCGTAAAGGCCCTAGCTGTCGACGCGTATGGAAATGCTTCTGCAGTCACTACCAGTGCCTACACGATCTTGGACACCACCCCACCGGTGGTCACCGCGACTCCACCCGGGGGCAGTTACCCGGTGAACCAGCAGATCACCCTCACGGTGAACGAAGCAGGCTCGAGTATCTACTTCACAACCAACGGCACCACCCCGACTGCCACGGCAGCCAACACGTACTCCACACCCATCACGCTGACGGCCGCGATGACCTTGAAGTACTTCGCGGTTGATCCGTCAAACAATAGTTCGGCGATCATCAGCCAGAACTACACCGTGACGGCGCCACCGGCCAACACATGGAAGGACTACACCGGAGACGCAAAGAACGACGTCGTGGCGCGGGACAACGGCGGCACGCTCTGGCTCTACCCGGGTAATGGCAGTGGTGGTTGGTTGACGCAACGCTCGCTGGGAACTGGTTGGAACTTGCTGAACGCGATCATTCCCACCAAGGACTTCAACGGTGATGGACGCAGCGACGTCCTGGCGCGCGATACCAATGGCGCCCTCTGGCTCTATCCCGGAAACGGGGCTGGCGGGCTCCAGCCCAGGGTGCAGGCCGGCACAGCTTGGTCGGGCATGACGCTCATCCTCGCGCCAGGGGACTTCAGCGGTGATGGGAAGGCTGATGTGTTGGCGCGGGATTCAGCTGGTGTCCTGTGGCTGTACCGCGGAAACGGCACGGGAGGCTTTGCATCAAGCGCCCAGGTCGGGACTGGGTGGAACTCCATGACGGCCATCCTGAGTACCGGCGATTTCAACGGCGACAGCAAGACGGACGTCCTGGCCAGGGACACGTCCGGGATCCTATGGCTCTATCCAGGCAACGGCACCGGCGGTTGGCTGAGCAGGGTCCAAGTTGGAAGCGGCTGGAGCGGGATGACTGCAATCCTGGGCCCCGGCGACTTCAACGGAGACGGCAAGAACGATGTGCTTGCGCGCGACTCCGGTGGCAACCTCTTCCTGTATCCCGGCAACGGTACATCAGGATGGCTCTCCCGGAGCCAGGTCGGGTGGGGCTGGGGAGGGTTCACGTCGCTCCCCTAGCAGCAAAGACGTGACCCCGGCAGGAAAGAGAAGGGAAGGTCAGGACGCCAGGCGTCCTGACCCTCCCTTTCTTGTTGCGGGAATTCGCTACGTACGTTCCTTCATGGGATGCATCGTCGGTCTGTTTGGACTTGCCTGTATATCCAGTTGGAGGGACACCAACAGCATTTGAACGCCCAGCACAAAGGGCACGACAGCCAACATCACCGATCCCGCGGTAGGAGACCCTACGCTTGCGGCGAGAACCCATATCCCAGCCACAAGACCCATGACGATAAGAGCGATTCCTGCGATCAACAGAAGAGCCACTGCTGAGAAGGACCAGACCATGTACTTCCACCAAACACGGCGCCAGAAGCCGCCAAAGAGCATGGCCAGCAGCTCGGGGATCACCTTCCGAAGCTTGATGCTGGAAACTTCATTTCCGTAGACAGCGGGAATCGGGACATCCACAATCGGTACATCGAGGATATTGAGGTGAATCAGGAGGTCGTTCTCAAAGCTGTAGCGTGCGGCCACCTTATTCATTGGCAGGCGACGAAGAACTTCCGTCCGGATCGCCGTGTAGCCATTCTGGGGGTCGAAGATGTGCCAGTAACCCGAGGCCAGCTTTGTCATGAACGACAAAACGATGTTGCCAAAGATGCGGTAGCCAGGCATACCGGCAAAGGACTCACCTGAAAAGAAGCGGTTGGCCTTGGCAAAGCCGTAACCATCCACCACGGGATCGAGCAGCTGGGGCAGGTACTCCGGATCCATCTGGGCATCGCCGGCCATCACAACGTTGATGTCGGAGCCCAGCTCCATTGCCGCTTTATGCGCCGTCAGGACAGCGCCACCCACACCTTGGTTGACCTCATGCCGAATCAAGGTGACCCTGCCGTCGTCCGCCCGAAGGGCAGCCCCGGAGGTGTCGTCAGGGCTGCAGTCATCAACAATGACAATGTCATCGACGAAATCAGGCATCGTTTCGATCACCTGTGCGATGTGGTTCTCTTCTTTATAGGCCGGTACTACCGCGGCAATTCGAACGCCTCGATACATCGATTATCCTTCGCTGCTGTTAGGTGTGAATTTCTGTGCTGGCGCGTCAGTTTCCGACGCGCCATCTGTCTGTCCGCTGGCGCTCTTCGGATGCTTCTTTTGCGGGAAGATCCAGTGCTTGTAAATGAAGTAGTTCCATCCCATGGTCACAATCGTCGCAACCACTTTACCGGCAACATATCCGGCACCCAGGAACTGGAAGAGCTCCACGATTCCCATGACCGCCAAAGTGTTGAAGGCCAGGAGTCCGGAGTACCGCAGCACTCCACCCAGAGCCGTTCCGCCTCCCCCAAAAGCAAAGTGGCGCTGCAGGAAGTAGTTGAAGAAGAAACTGCCCCAGAATCCTGCGCCCGTGGCCAACCAAAGGGGCCATCCAAACACTTGGAAGCACAGCGCAAGCAGACCGAGGTCCACAATGAAGCTCAGACCGCCCACCACAAGGAATCTGAACAAACTGGACGAGAAGAACTTTTTGATGAATGCCTTCATTGGTTAGCAGATCCTTCCAAGCGGGGCGATGCCATCGGGTTTCCGGTTCTCGAGGATCCCTGGGACTCCGTCAAGCTGCACGCGGTCCTTGGAAGCTGCGTCGAAGGCTTGTTTGCCACCCGGTAACTGGGACCAATCGATCCGGTACAAGGCTGCGTTTCCATCTCGCACAACAAGCTTCAAGTAAGGGATGGAATCAGGATGGGTCAACCCCGCCTTGGGCTCGTCCCAGGCCCGGATCCGACCGTCGGCTATGTACACCCATTCGATACCAAGCTCGGAAGCGGCCGCCCGCGCGTCGGGATCCGTCGCCAACTCAGGGAGCTTTTGAAGGACAAGCAACTGGCGGTTCGTGGGAAGTATTTCGAAGTGCCGGATCATCGGCATTCGGTTCCCGAGTGCATACATCCATACGGAGCCATCACAGGCGTCATTCAGCACTGTGGCGTCCTGGGGAACATATTGGTCAATTTTGCTCAGCAGATCCACTTCGGATGAGCTGAGGGTGAGGCCATCAATCTTTGTATTGATGTTGATGCGTTCGGCGTTTTGCTTGAAGTATGGGATGGCGCCCACCCCGCATACCAACAAAACGGCGACGGCGGCCGCTGCCGTGAGGACGTGGTTCGGCCTGCGCCCATTCTTGCCCCCGGATTCCTGGGATTCTGCCCGACGATTGCGGAAGCGCCGGACGGCCCACTCGATTGCCTCGCCGGCCTGGGCAACACCCAAGCCCGCAAGCGGCACGAGAAGCATGACAAGGATGCCGAAAATGCGCCATTGGTCGTCGTAGAAAGGTGCTGTCAGGTTCAGGAAACGGGGGCTGTCGCTGCCCATGGTGTAAACCGACAGAAACGCAAAAGTCAGGACCGGGCCGAAGTACCACCACATGCGGATCCTGAACGCAACAGCAAGGCAGCCAAGGGCAACAAGCGTTGTCAGGATCGGCATTGCCATGGAGCCATGGTTCAGGAAAACAATATTCTGAATGGCACCGTTGCGATCAGTATCCGGTGCCCACATCATCTTGGAGACGCGCTCAGATTCCTTCAGCATCTGGGTAATGATCGGCAGACCGATGATCGCCGCGAGAACCCCCGACACTGCCAGATAAACAGTAATGCCCAGGATCCTGCCCTTGCGACGTATCAGTGCGGAGAGCAGCCAGAAGAACAGTACCGGCAGTACGACGAAAGCCAGGGAAGGGTGCACGGCAATAAGTCCCACTGCGCCGAAGGCAATGCCCAGGACCCAGAACTTTTGCCGCTCCAAAGCACCTTTGACGGCCAGGAAGACGAATGGACCCACCAACAGCATGCCAGCGAAAAATGGAATCAACGGGCCACGCCACAGTAGGTCGTAGGGGTAGACCGTGAACCATCCCGAGACTGCGGCCGCGGCGGCGACGGCAACCGGGCGGCGTGTGAGGATCATGGTTAAGGCCATGGCGCTCAGGGGCAACTGAACGGCCATCATCACCAAGACGAAAGCATTCAGGAACACCGGGATGCTGACAGTACTCATTGGCCAGAACAGCGCGAGCACGGCGTGGAAAGCGATCGGGTAGCTCCTGATGGGTGCATCAGAAATAGTGGTGTCGTAGTAGGCGAAGTTTCCCGCTATGGAGGGATCCCATTCATGATTCACCGAGATAAGCCGGATCATGTTTGCGTGCCAAGGAATGTCCCAGTCCTGGTTTATGCCCAGGAGGCCCTCGGTGCCAACAAACCATGACACGGCTGCTACGGCGCCGCCCGCAAGAAGGCCTACCAGAAGGATCCACCAGGAGCCGGCAAATCGGTGCTTACCGAAAATGCTTGGCTGTGTTCGGACGCGAGTCTGGAACTTGTCGGGGAATCTACGCCTCAACAGGAGGCGTAGACCAAACAGGACGGCAGCCAACACCAGAAGGACGAGGGATACAGGAAGCAGCTGCCAGCTCAACCCCAAGGAATTGCCCATCACACCGATGACCGTCAGGGCACCCATGCCCAACAATGGTGCCACCACGGGCAAGAGGGTTCGGCGCACTCCCAGTGCTTCACCGAGAAGCCAACCTGGACCCCACCACAACACAACGATCAGGAGTACACACAACAGCAGCGGGCCGATACCCATTCCTACGATCGCCTTTCTTAGATGCTTCCACTAGCCATCTCTTGACAGACGACTCTTGCTATTGGATGCCGGACTTAGTTGCGTTCCCGCAGCCAGGCGACAGCCTGGTCAGCCGGACCTTCGAATTGGACAGTTCCGGAGGATAAGACGACTCCCCTGTCGCAGATCCGCGAAATCATGTCCAGGTCATGGCTAACAACCACGAGGGTCCTGCCTTCGTCGGACAGCTGCTTAATCTTGGCCAGGCACTTGCGCTGGAAAGGTTCATCGCCAACAGCCAGGATCTCGTCCACGAGGAAGATATCCGGCTGCGTATGAACAGCCACCGCAAAAGCAAGACGCAGGAACATGCCGGAAGAATAGAACTTCACTTCCGTGTCGATGAACTGCTCGATTTCCGAAAAAGCGACGATCTCGTCGAATTTCTCGTTGATCTCCTGCTCTGTCATTCCAAGGATCGCGGCGTTGAGGAAGACGTTCTCACGGCCGGACAAATCCGGGTGAAACCCCGCCCCAACCTCAATCAGGCCCGCGACGCGGCCTTTGGTCCGCACAGTGCCCTGATCCGGAAGGATGACGCCGGAAATCAACTTAAGCAATGTGGACTTACCGGAGCCATTGAAACCCAGAAGGGCGACGGTCTCCCCATCCTGTATCTCGAAGCTGACATCGTGCAGCGCATCGAACTTCTTGGTGAGGTCACCCTTGCGTCCCTTGACGAGCCACACAAGCGTCTCTTTAAGGGAGTGGGAGTGACGCAGATTGAAAGTCTTTTTCAAGCCTTTGACTATGACGGCGGCGCCCACTCAGACCTCCTGCGCAAAGTGGCCTTCGAGCCGGCGGAACACCAGCTGGCCGATAATAAGGAAAACTGCGGCCATGCCCAGTCCAGCCAACCCTGTCAACATCAGATGAGGGGGCAGTTCTACAGGCTTGGTGACGGTCGGGTACCAGAACGCCCAGTGGAACAATTCCACGGCTACGGTCACGGGGTTGAGCTGGTAGATCGTTAAGACCCAATCCGGGGCAAGACGACGGATCATGGTCCAGTCATAGAGGACGGGTGAAGTCCAGGTGACGATCATCATCAACATGTCCACGATGTTCTCTGCATCGCGGAAAAACACGTTGATGGCACCTGCCAAAAGGCCCAGGCCAGTGGCGGTTACGGCCACAATGACAAAGCCCAGCGCTGCGCCCACCAGCTGCATCACATCTGGTCGCCACCCGCTGAAAAGGGCAGCAGCCAGCAAGACGACAAGTTGGGGAAGGAAATGCACTGCAGCGACCCAGACCGACGCCACGGGAAAAAGTTCCCGTGGCAGGTAGATCTTCTTCACCAGCGCGGCATTCCACACTATGGAGCGCGTAGCGTTCGAAAAAGCTTCCGTGAAGAAATTGACCACGATGACGCCGGAGAACATGTACAGGGCGTAGTTGGGGATCTGGTCCCCCACGCGAAGTACGATGCCCAAGGCAAAGAACAGAACCAAGTACTGGACCAACGGCTTCACGTATGACCAAGCCAGACCCAGCACGGAGCCCCGGTAGCGGACCCTGAGTTCCTTGCGGACGATCAATTTGAGGAGGTACCGGCGCCGGAATACATCCAGCAGACCGGCACCTACCCCTGGAACAGCATAAATATCAGTGGAGTTGGCCATCGCTACTTTTTGGGCTCCGAGGCATCGAACGTCTCTCGCCAAGACTCCATCGATGTGATCTGAGGCAGCGCCTCACGGTACTGGGCGCGGAGCGTCTCCCAATTCGAGAAAAGCTGCGCGTGCAGCTGCGCTGTCTCAACCAAAAGCCGGCGCGCCAGCTTGGGGTCTCGCTGGTACCACGACGCGCCTGTGCCATCAGCGTTGGAGACCACTGCACTGTCAAGATGCGCCAAACTCCACCATTTGCCGTCCTGATGCGCTACATGGGCTTCAGGGTTGGTCTTGGCAGAATCGCGAACCGGAGCAAGGGTCTGCTTAAGGACAGTCTTTACCGCCCAAGGCAGAAGGCCAAGCGCACCCGGCTGCTTGTAGGTCTGCGGCTTCTTCGGGGGACGTTTGCGGAAGGACTCAGGGAAGGCGCCGGGGTCGGTCTTGACCTGGGAGTCAACAAATTCCTCGCGCATTGCACGGAGTTTGGGCATGGTGGTGGGCAGCTGCTCGTGGAGCTTTCCTGGCCCCTCCAAGACATCCCGGAGAGCCATGACGCGGGCTTGCTCGGGGTAGTACTGCATCGATACCAAATGCTTAATGTCCGTGTTCAGGCTTTCCCGGAAAATCCGGCCACCCTTGGGGAACGGCGAATGCAGAAGAGTCGCGATGAGCCTGTTGCGTTCGTGATAGTAAGCCTGCCAGTCCACGGAGTCATCTTTATCAGCCCATGAGACATGCCATACCGCTGCACCCGGCAAGGTAACGGTCGGGAAACCTGCCGCGCGGGCGCGCAAGGAGTACTCGGCGTCGTCCCATTTGATGAACACGGGAAGGGAGAGTCCGATGTTTTCCACGACGGTCTTGGGGATGAGGCACATCCACCAACCGTTGTAGTCAGCGTCCCAGCGGCGGTGCAGCAGTGGCGTTGAGCGAAGGCCTTCTGCGGAGAAGTCGTGATTTCCCAGGCCCTCCACGGGTCCCCAAAGGAAACGGTAAAAATTCACTACTTCGGCGTAGGCGTGCAAAACGGACTTGTTATACATGTCGAACATGTGTCCGCCGACGATGGTGGGCTTACGGCATAGGTCGGCAAATGCGACCGCTCTGAGCACACCTTCGGTTTCAAGTTCAATGTCGTCGTCGAGAAGCATGACGTAGTCGCTCTTGTCAGAGACGAGCATCTCGTACATGTTGCGGGCGAATCCACCCGATCCACCAAGGTTGCCTTGGTTGATAATGCGCAACTGCTCGCCCATGGATGCGGCGACGGCGTCGAACCCGTCTTCGTCGGCCACCTTTTTGTTGCCTTGGTCCACGATGATCAGTTCCGCGAGGATTTCACGGAGGCCGGAGTCGGCATCGATTGATTTGATGGTTTCAAGGCAGTAATCGGCACGGTTGAACGTTGTAACACCCAGCGTGACTTTCCCCTGGGGCCTGCCTTCATCAGGAACAGCCCAATGGGCGCTCTTGAGTGTCATTCCATCGCCGCCGGCGATGAGGTCGAACCAGTACCAGCCGCCATCACCAAAGGGAGCGAGCGTAAGTTCGAACTCGTTCGATGCAGTTCCCTCAACAAGGATCGAGTCGACCCGCTGCGACGCGCCGCGCGCATTCGAGCGGTAAACGATGACCGTTCCTTCGCCCTCGGTCTCGATGTGGAGAACCGTCTTTGTGGCGATGGTCCATTTCCGCCAGTAACTGGCCGGGAAGGCATTGAAGTAGGAACCAAAGGAAAGACGCTCGCCCCGTCGAACCTGCACCGACCCGCGGTCCAGGATGTCCTCCGGGTGGAGTTTGCGGGCCATGCCCACTGCCTGGACAACTGCTGTGCCGTTGTCGTCCTGCTTGCGGACCTTATTGGTGTCCGGATCGACATAGAGCGGCAGGGTGTCGAGGTCGCGGTTGGCTGGGAAAACCACACGCTGGACTATTCGAAGGTTCTGCTCAGTCGACGCCGGGCTGTCTGCGACTGTTGTGGCCGTCATGGCAGTCTCCTGGCTTTCATTTGTTGTGGCGGTCATGCGTCCACTCCACCACTTTCCAGCTTTGCGCCGCCCGTAAAGTGCGGCTTGATCTTGTTGTCGAACATGGACAGGGCCGAACCGATGGCCATGTGCATGTCCAGGTACTTGTACGTTCCAAGACGGCCGCCAAACAATACAGATTTCTCGCCACGTGCAAGATCACGGTAAGCGAGCAGTTTGCTGCGGTCATCTGATGTGTTGACGGGGTAGTAAGGCTCGTCGCCCTTCTCAGCAAAACGCGAGAATTCGCGCATGATGACCGTCGCGTCCTTCGTGTAGTCGCGCTCAGGGTGGAAGTGGCGGAACTCGTGGATGCGGGTGAAGGCAGTCTCCGGATCCGGGTAGTTCATCACCGGGCAGCCCTGGAAATCCTCAATCGGCAGCACTTCTTCTTCGAGGTCGATCGTGCGCCAGGAGAGATCACCCTCGGCGTAGTCGAAGTAGCGGTCTACGGGGCCTGTGTAGATGACCGGAACCTGCCCGAGGACGGATGACCGGCCGAACTCGCCATCGTCAAAGAAATCGGTGTTCAGAACGACTTCGATGTTGGGGTTGTCCGCCATGCGTTCGATCCAGGCCGTATAGCCGTCAACCGGCAGCCCTTCATGGGCGTCATTGAAGTAGCGGTTGTCATAGTTGTAGCGAACCGGGAGCCTGGAGATGATCTCCGCGGGAAGGTCCTTCGGATCCGTCTGCCACTGCTTGCCGGTGTAGTGCTTGATGAATGCCTCGTACAGGGGCCGCCCGATCAGCTGAATACCCTTGTCATTCAGGTTCTGCGGATCAGTACCGGCAAGCTCGCCTGCTTGCTCCGCAATGAGCTGGCGCGCTTCGCTGGGGCTCATTGCTGCACGGAAGAACTGGTTGATAGTACCGAGGTTGATCGGCATGGGGTACACCTCGCCCTTGTGGCTGGTGTAAACCTTGTGCTGGTAGTTCGTGAACTTGGTAAACCTGTTCACGTACTCCCAGACACGTTCATTCGACGTATGGAAGAGATGCGCGCCGTAGCGGTGCACCTCGATTCCCGTCTTCTCTTCATTCTCGCTGTAGGCGTTTCCTCCAATATGGTGGCGGCGATCAAGAACCGCGACCTTTAGCCCCAACTCGGTAGCGGCGCGTTCTGCAATGGTCAGGCCAAAGAAACCCGAGCCGACGACGACGAGATCAGCGTTCACAAACTCTCCTGTGTATTGGCGTGCGGGCACAGAAGTGCCCACGTCTACTGGTCAAGGCTACCCGACATGGCTTGCGTTCCCCGTATCCGGGCCCATGGCCGAGCATGGGCGGCCGGGGTCCACAAACACCAAAGGGAGGCTGGCACATGGCCAACCTCCCCCAAAGACGATGCTTGATTTGGCGTATCAGAGGCAGATGACGGAGCCCGACTTCGCCGAGTCCAACACGGCCTCAGCAACCCTCAGGGTCTCCAGGCCTTCCGCCATCGTGACGATATTCATCGACTTTCCGAGGATTGCGTCACGGAACGCCTCGTGTTCCATCTTTAGCGGCTCCCGCTTGGCAAGGGCGAACCGTGTCGAGGATCCCTCCGACACTCCCCGGAAGGCTGCGACGGAATCCCAGTCTGTCTGGAACGTTCCGTTCTCCACGAAGGTAAGGTCTGCAGAAATGGTGTCTGCGATGAATGCTCCACGTTCGCCCAGAACTACCGTTGTACGTTCCTTCATGGGTGACAACCAATTCACGATGTGATTGGTTACAACGCCGCTCTTGAGGTGGCCAATGGCTGTGACCATGTCCTCATGTTCGCGGCCACTACGGGAGGTTGTGTGCGCTACGACGTTCACGAAGTTGCTCTGGGCGAGCCAGGCGGTGAGGTCGATGTCGTGCGTGGCAAGATCCTTGACCACCCCGACGTCGGCGATGCGTGCAGGGAAGGGTCCCTGGCGCCGCGTGCTGATCTGGTAGACGTCACCGAGGTCACCGTTCCCGAGCCGCTCGCGAAGGCTTTGCAGGGAAGGGTTGAAGCGCTCGATGTGGCCGACGGCGCCGATGAGGCCCTTGGCTTCGAAGGCCTGGGCAATGCGTCCACCCGACTCGGAATCGTTGGCAATCGGTTTCTCAACGAGACAGTGGATGCCAGCTTCAGCCAGCCGCAAGGCCACTTCCTCATGCAGGATGGTCGGCACGGCAGCCACTGCCATGTCGATTCCTTGCTCAATGAGTTCCTCGACTGTGTTGTAGACAGTCAGGCCATCAGCAACGTTGTGCGGATCGCCGAACGAATCCGCGACAGCAACCAGGTCAACGCCATCAAGCTCGCGGATAACCCGGGCATGGTGGCGGCCCATCATACCCAGTCCGATGAGGCCTGCGCGGAGGTTTGCCACTAGCTTCCTGCCTTTGCGATGGCGTTGACAGCCGTCACGATGCGGTCCAGATCGTCCTGGCTCAAAGATGGGTGCACCGGGAGGGACAGCACGCTGGCCGCAGATTCCTCAGTTACGGGCAGCTCATCCGATGTCTGGAAAGGCGCAAGACGGTGGTTCGGGATGGGGTAGTACACGCCACAGCCGACGTTGTATTCCTCACGCAATGCCTTAGCAAAACCATCACGGTCCTCGGAAATGCGGATGGTGTACTGATGGTAGACGTGCTCATATCCCTCGGCTACCTTCGGCGTGATGACGCCTTCGATGTTCGCGTCAAAGAACGCTGCGTTTTCCTGCCGCGTCTTCGTCCAGCCTTCGACCTTCGTCAGTTGGACGCGCCCGATGGCTGCATGAATGTTGGTCATGCGGGCATTAAAGCCAACCAACTCATTCTCGTACTGGCGCTCCATGCCCTGGTTCCGCAAGAGGCGGAGGCGACGTTCGACGTCGGCAAGGCCTGTGCTGACCATGCCACCCTCGCCGGAGGTCATGTTCTTCGTGGGGTAAAGGCTGAACATGGCGAAGTCGCCGAAGGTTCCAACCTTCCGGCCGTTGACAGCGGCACCATGGGCCTGAGCCGCATCTTCGAACACCTTAACCCCGTGCTTGGCAGCGAGCGCGCCAATGGCATCGACGTCGAAGGGGTGGCCATAGAGGTGGACCGGCATGATCGCCGCCGTGCGGTCGGTAATCTTCGACTCAACAGAGGCAGGATCCAGCGTGTAGTAATCCGGGTCAACATCGGCAAAGACTGGCGTGGCTCCGGTCAGAGCGACCGAGTTGGCCGTGGCTGCGAAGGTGAAGGAAGGAACAATGACTTCGTCGCCGGCGCCTATGCCGGCGGCCAGAAGGCCAAGGTGCAGCCCTGAGGTGCCGGAGTTGACGGCGACAGCTGCGCGGCCGTCCAGAAGTACTTGGGAAAATTCCTGCTCGAATGACGCAACCTCCGAGCCTTGGGCAAGCTGGCCGGAGGCCAGAACTGCCTCTACGGCCTTGCGCTCGTCATCGCCAATGATGGGTTTGGCGGGGGGAATGAATTCGGGGCTCATGCCTCTACCTCTCGAAGTGTCTCGTTCTGTTCAACATATGTGGCGCCGGTTTCCGGGCATACCCAGTTCCCGCCAATGTTCTGCAGCGGGAAGCCCGCCTTACCGACCCAGCCCCGCCGCTTGGCCGGAACCCCGACCATCAGCGCGAAATCAGGGACGTCTTTGGCCACAACCGCTCCGGCGGCTACGGTGGCCCAGCGTCCGATGGTCACGGGAGCGACGCATACGGCGCGGGCACCAATGGACGCTCCTTCACGAATAGTGACGCCCACAGGCTCCCAGTCGTGCGCACTCTTCAGGCTTCCGTCCGGACCTACGGCACGGGGATAAGTATCATTCGTCAGCACTACTGCCGGACCGATAAACACCCCGGCTTCCAGTTCTGCGGGCTCGTAGACAAGTGCATAGTTCTGGACTTTGCAGTTGTCCCCCATCTTGACGCCAGTGCCGATGTAGGCACCACGTCCGACGATGCAATTGACGCCTAATTCGGCTTTCTCGCGGACTTGGGCCAGATGCCAGATCTTGGATCCATCACCAATTACCGCCTCGTCCGAAACATCGGCGCTCTCTGCAACCACTATCACCGGTGAAGGTCCCTTCTCATTGAGCACACGCGACAACGAGTTTCATCTTAGCCGAGACGCCATGTCCTCGCGTCAAGTCAGCGCCTTCAGGTGGTATCGCCAAAAGTTATCCACATAGCCCAGGAAAGGGGCAGCCGCCTGCCCGGGAATTCCATAGCCTCAGTTCTGGACGGCTGCGGGATTCCAGGAAGGAATGGGCGAATGAACTTTGAGTGCACACTGGTCCGCGGCCCGAATGCCGCATCGCTGGAGCCACCGGAAGAGCTGACAATCACCGTCGACGGCGGAATGCCGGGTTCAGAGCTCCAGCGGCAATTGCACAAGGCCCGCGGGGTTGGTCCCCTCTCAGTTGCGGGGGAAGACCTATCCACGCTGACTGTCGGACACCCGCCACTCGTTGCCGGGGCCGTCCTGGTGGACGGACACCGTCCCGCGGAAAAGTCCGACTCTCCGGCAACGCCGCTCCTGCTCCTGGCACATACCGGGCCGGGGGCCGGCACAGTCTTTGCACTCCAACGCGGTCACCACCACATTGGCCGCGGCGATGTGGACATTCGCATTCCTGATCCGGGGATGTCCCGCGAGCACGCCTTGTTGAGGGTGTCCAGCACCGCATTGAGCATCACGGACACAGGGAGCCGGAACTCGGTACTTGTTGATGGGGAGCGTGTCCGGGAAAAGACTGTGACGTCGTCGTCGAGAATTCGCTGCGGCAATACAAGCTTCACTATCGTTACGCCAAACAGCTCCACTCCCGGGATTCATGCCGACGCCGGCCATTCCGTTGAAGTGCCACTTGAAGTCCAGCGTCAGGCGGGCTCCTTGAACCGGTGGTCGGTTGCCGTTGCGGCGGGCCTCCCGCTGGTAGCAGGCTTTGGTCTAGCACTCGCAACAGGAATGTGGATGTTCCTTGGATTTACGGCCGTTTCCGCGCTGAGTCTGCTTGTTCCGATGATCACCGGAAGGAAGGGACGCAGGGAGTTCAGGCTTGCCGTCGCAACGGCGGCCCTGCAGGACGCCGAACGCCGCCGCCGATGTTCGCCGTCCGCCGCGGAGATCATCGTTGCCACCTTGGCCCCGGCGGCAGGCTTGGTCCTGAACCCCCAGGCACCTCTAGCATTGCCCCGCCTTGGGGCGGGATCGCCTGTAGCGTCACGACAACGTACGGCCGCCGGGCCCGAAACATGGGTCCGTCTAGGTACGGCGCCCACTCTGGCTAACGTGCGGCCCGTCCCTGCAGATCCCCATTTCCGTCCACCAGCAATCGGCTCCATGCCAGTGACGCTGGGCTTGCACCCCGGGATTGTTGAGCTGCACGGCCAGACCGAGCACGTCGATGCCCTGATCCGTTTCATCGTCATGCAACTGGCAAGTTTCCCAGGGTCGTCGGCCAAGCCGATCATTCTTCTTGGACCAATAGGGCGCCTGCCTCTCAGCGCCCGGTTCCTGCCGTACCTGACGCTTGCCACGAATCAGGCGGCCGCGACAGCAGCTTTTCGAAGGTCGAAAGGAACCAACAATGGCAGGCTCATAGTTCTCGATGACCCGCCGGGCGGGGACGACGGCAATACCAAACTCCTGGATGCCGCCTTGGAGGCTTCCTGGCAGGTGTTGCGGCATTCCGGCCCCTACGCCGGGCCCACCGGAGTTGTCATTGAGATCGGACAGTCTGGTACATCCGCTGTTTTGCAGTTCCCCGGTGGCCTGCAGGAGTTCATCCCGGACATGGTTCCGCTAAAGGCTTTCGATCAGTTTTGCCGCACAGTTGCGTCCACTCCGCACCGGGAAGGTCCTGCCGACGACGGCATACCAGGATTCTGCTCTCTGAATGACCTTCTTCCCGGCGGACCTCGAGGCATACTCCGGCGATGGGTTGGCGAGAACGGGTCAAACGAGCTCCAGGCAATTCTGGGGCAGGGCCAGGACGGGCCCTTGACCTTTGACTTCCATGTCGACGGACCACATCTCCTGGTAGCCGGAACGACCGGCGCCGGGAAGTCAGAACTCCTGCGGACGATCGTGGCATCCATGGCCCTGAATCATTCACCGGACCAGGTGACATTCCTGTTTGTCGATTTCAAGGGCGGCTCGGGCCTACGCCCTTTACTTGGGCTTCCACACTGCGTGGGCCTTCTTACTGACCTTGGAAGTCATCATCTTGACCGCGTGCTTACTTCCCTGCGAGGCGAGATCCGCCGTCGCGAGGAGTTGTTCGCGGACCTTGGGACTTCAGACTTGGCTGCATATCAACGTTCGCCCGGGGCTACAGAGGCGGCGGTCCCCCACCTGGTCCTTGTTGTGGATGAGTTCCGAATGTTGGTCGACGAAGCCCCCGGGGCACTGCGTGAGCTGATGCGCGTGGCCGCCATTGGACGGTCCCTGGGCATTCACCTGGTCATGGCTACACAAAGGCCACAGGGTGCATTGACTGCCGACATCCGCGCCAACGTCACCTCAAGCATCGCCCTGCGTGTTCAGTCGGATGCGGAATCAATGGACATCATCAATTCCAAAGCCGCAGCTTCCATCGGCGTCGATGTCCCTGGGCGGGCATATCTTGTGAGGGCCACCGGTGACCCCGAAGAATTCCAGACGGCGTCCCTTGCCGTGCCAACCACGATCAGCCGGCGGACCCCGGGGGCAGCAATCGTGCAGTCGGCGATCAGTGCCTTGAACCATCCCCCGGACAAACAGCCGGTGGTCGGGAAGTCGACGGCACAGGCGGAAGCAAGGGCGGAAGGGGTGGTCTCGGCGACCCGAACCGCTTGGCGCTCGCTGGGGCGGGCCGACCCCAGACAACCTGTAGCCCCACTGTTGCCGGTCTCCATTGGGTGGCGTGAAGACCTGTCCACTTTCCGTGTGGCGGGCAACGACGGTGAAGACGCAATGGACGCGTCGATAACCCCTGTAGGTCCATTGGGGATCCTGGACAGACCGGAACAGCAGTCAGTTGTTGCCCTGCAATGGTCGCCTTCCGAGCACGGTCATTTCGCCATGATTGGCAGCAGTTCCAGTGGGATGCACGAATGTTTCAAGGCTGCATCGGCGATGCTGGCAGCACATGGGACCCCACCGCATCTGTACATCCTGGATGCAGCTGGAATGCTGGGAAAGCTCCGCCAAGGCGGCAGCTATGGCGCCACTTTGGGCCTGCATCAGTTGGCGTTGGCGGTACGGGTCCTTGAGCGGCTCGCTGAAGAAATGGCACGTCGCCGCGCGGCCGGCGAGGACGTGTCCACAAGTCCCCGTTTGGTCCTGGTGGTTACTGGCTTCTGCTCATGGGCCGCAGCGCTCCGATCAGGGCGTTTCGCGTGGGCGGAGGACCTTTTGAGGGACATCATCCGCGACGGGACGCCCCTTGGCGTCACAGTCCTGATCTCCGGAGAACGTGAACTAGTCAGCTCACGCTTTTTCGGCGCAATCCCAAACCGGGCATTTTTCCCAACGGGCGCCACGGAGGAATCGCGTTATCACTGGCCCCGCCTTCCGGAAGTCGAGTCTGTCCCAGGGCGCGCTGTTGCCATGGGCGGATTTGTTCAGGGCGCAGCCACCGTGGTTCATTTCCGCACTGCCCCAAGCGGGACGGACTGGCCGTTCGTTGATCTTCAACCTTCGTCGGAACCACCTTTCCGGATCCGGCCCCTGCCGGAATCCCTCAGCACGTCTGATTTCGATGTCGCCGTGGCAGCTACCCCAAGAGCATCGCGGCCATCCCCCGAATCGGCGCAGTCCGGTAGTTACCGCGTTGCAGCTGAAGACCTGGAGTGCGGGATATCGCCGGACTCCGTTCCCCTTTGGATCGGCATTGGGGGTGACGAATCGGTCCCCGTGTCATTTCCCCTTGCACCGCGTGGTGTCAGCATCATCATTGGGGGTCGTGGCTCCGGCAGGACTTCGGTGTTGACATCCCTGATGTCCCTTAATCCCCAGGTTCCATGGATCTTCCCGGGGGCTGGAACTACCACGGGGGCTTTCTGGGCAACCGTGGCCGACTCAGCCACTGCTGGATCACTGGATCCTGCGAGCATCCTCTGTGTCGATGACGCCGATCTCCTGGATCCGGGGGGACGGGCAGCTCTCGCCGCCCTGGCTGGCCGGACACGAGGAGTGATCATGACCGCCACGTCAGGTCCCGGATTGCTTCAGCGCTTGCCACTGGCCGCAGAGGCCCAAGCCAATGGCAAGGGCCTCATTCTGGCTCCGAGGACTCCTCTGGACGGCGACATCCTCGGCGTGAGGTTGGAAATAGAAAACTCACCGCCTGCCGGTCGGGGCGTGATTGTCCGGGGAAACCGTGCAGTCCAGGTGCAGGTGGCGTTCACTACCGACTCCGCGACGCACATCAGCACCATTGGAAGTCAGGGCAGCATTGACTAGAGCGCGCCCTGCGTCCCTCCCGCTCGTGACGCATAGGCGATAACGCTCTTTTGGAAGAGAAACACGATCGCTGCCAGCGCAGGCAAAATCATAGCCAACCCTGGCAGAACCAGGCCGCCGGTCATGGTTGGGAAACCGATGGTAAGGACGAACAACTGGGCCACAAGGGCGGCCGCGCGGGTCCATCGGTAGCCGCGGAACAGGAAATGGCCCACTGCGAACAGCCACGCGGAGAAGGCCAATAAGAGGCCCAGCGTAAAGACCGCTCCCCAAAAAGTCAGGACAGGGGCTCCGGTCAATAGTTCGAAGGCGTACCAGGCCGCAGCGCCCAGGAGCGCCAGTGCTTCCAGCACGACAACGATCGAAATAATCAGGATTCCGGGGGGTTTCTTGCCTCCGGATTCCAGACCCGGGGTTACGGGGCCGTCGGACGCAGGTCTAACTGGACCGTTGTTTCCATCTGATCCAGAGTTTGGTTGGGCCGGGTTAACAGGAGGTCTTGACACACTGGCACACTACCGGACATAGTCATCTAGCAGTGAGGGCACTGGCGGCTGATGTGATGCATCGCTCACGGATTCAGGGCATTTCAACGACTAATACCCCTTGTTTACAAGGCGTTAACATGAAACGCTTGACTCAGACGACCAAGGGGGCCCATGCGGGCCCCTTTCCTTTGGAGCCTCTCGTGAATGTTTTCACAAAAGGCTCAAACTAGTTCTCACGAATGGAGTGACTGATCAGCATGGATTGGCGTAATCGCGCAGCCTGCCTCGACAAGGACCCGGAGCTCTTTTTCCCAGTCGGCAACACGGGACCAGCACTTCTGCAGATTGAGGAAGCAAAGAGCGTTTGCCGCCGGTGCCCCGTAGTGGACACTTGCCTTCAGTGGGCTTTGGAGTCCGGCCAGGATGCAGGCGTCTGGGGTGGCATGAGCGAGGACGAACGCCGCGCACTCAAGCGTCGCGCAGCACGAGCCCGCCGCGCTTCTTAGCAGCCCAGCGCGCTTCTTCGTAGGCAGTACAAGCACCAAACGCAGAAGGCCGCGGACCACATGGTCCGCGGCCTTCTGCGTTTAAGTCAGCTGCCCGTTAAACCCCTCCACCTCCGGAAGGCCCTATGCGCGCGCGAGGTTCAGGACAATTTCGACGGCGGTGCCGCCACCGTCCCGGGGGCTCCATTGAATGGATCCCCCAAGCTCGCTTGTGACCAGGGTACGCACGATCTGCAGACCCAGGCCTTCCGTGTATTGCCCGTCCGGCAACCCAACGCCATCATCGGCAATTGTCACTGTTAGGAACTCGTCATTTCCGTCTCCCGCTGCACGGTCAGCCAGCAGCCAAACGGTTCCCGTCCGTCCCTCCAAACCGTGCTCAACAGCATTCGTTACGAGTTCGTTGATGACCAGGGCCAAGGGCGTTGCGAAATCGCTCGGCAGTTCGCCGAACATCCCGGACCTTTCCGTCCGTACTTGCTGGGAAGGTGAAGCGACTTCGGCAGAAAGCCTGAACTGGCGCCCGATGAGTTCATCGAAGTCGACGCTTTGAGTCAGGCCTTGGGACAGGGTCTCGTGAACAAGCGCGATGGTAGCCACGCGCCGCATGGCCTGTTCCAGTCCCTGTTTTGCTTCGTCGCTGACCATCCGTCGGGACTGCATACGCAGCAGGGCGGCAACGGTCTGGAGGTTGTTCTTGACTCGGTGGTGGATCTCGCGGATCGTTGCGTCCTTGGTGACCAGCTCCATTTCGCGGCGCCTCAACTCGGAGACATCGCGGCATAAAACAAGGGCGCCAAAGCGATGTTGCTCGTCGCGCAAAGGAATGGCACGCAGGGAAAGGCTGACCCCTCTGGACTCAATCTCGCTGCGCCATGGCATTCGGCCCGTGACAACCAACGGCAGTGTCTCGTCCACCATGCGCCGATCCTTCAGTAGTCCGGCCGTCACTTCAGCGAGGGAACGTCCTTCCAGGGACTCGACCTCGCCCAACCGCCGGAAAGCAGACACGCCATTGGGACTCGCGTACTGCACAATGCCTTCAGCGTCGAGCCGGATGAGTCCGTCCCCTACACGGGGGGCACCTCTGCGGGATCCCGTCGGCGATGCGAAGTCCGGCCACAACCCTAGAGTTCCCATGCGAAGGAGATCGTAGGCGCACTGCCGATACGTGAGTTCCAGCCGGGACGGCATACGGGAACTGGATAGGTCCATATGGGACGTGACAACCGCGAGAGTCCTGCCGTTGCGCACCATCGGCACGGCTTCAACACGCAGCGCCATCTCGCTGCTCCAGCTCGTCTCACTGGAGCGCTCAATGGAGCGGCTGTTCCAGGCCTTTTCCACGAGTGGACGAAGATCCGAGCGGATGCCCTCACCCACGAAGTCCGCATGAAACACCGTGTGCGATGTTGACGGACGTACGTGGGCGAGGGCGATGTACCCAAACTCCGGATGCGGAAACCACAAGGCCAGGTCGGCAAACGCCAGGTCGGCGACCATTTGCCAATCGCCCACCAGGAGGTGCAGCCATTCAGCATCCCCAGGCCCGAAATCAGCGTGTTCCCTGATGGGGTCTGTAAAGATTGCCACTGCACCTCCATTTGCGACGCGGGACCAGCCCCTAGCGTCGAACGATTGACCTCAAGAGCCTTAATGCTACCGATAGTGAAGCCATGTCATCGGCCTCGAGGGAATTGACCTCATCAAACATGGTCTTCGCCCGTCCAAGTTGTTCGGCATTCAGGCCTTCCCACGCCCTCAGGCGATCCTCGGCAGGGGTGCCGGGCGTGCTCGACTCAAGAACCGACGTCGTCATATCTGCGACGGTTGAGTAGAGATCGTCCCGGAGCGCCGCACGGGCAAGTGCCTGCCAGCGGTCGTCGCGGGGCAGGGCGCTGATCCGTTCCAGCAGCGAGTCCACGTGGAAGCGGTTGAACACCGTGTAGTAGACATGCGCTACTTCCTCGACGCTGTTGGTCCCGGTCTGGGCGATCCTTGCGATGTCCAGCAAGGCATAGCTCTCGAACAACTCCGCCCACCTGTGGGCCAAGTGATCCGGCAATTCCCAGCCACGGGCCTTTTCCAGCCATCCGCTGATACGAACTTTGTCATCGCCACGCAGGTAGTCCAGCAATTTGGCCCGAAGTGGCGCCATCATGGGCTTGAACGACTTCACGACGTCGGCAATCGGCCGGGACGCCATGCCCTGCCCGAGCACCCATCGGACTGCGCGGTCCAGGAGCCGGCGGACATCCAGATGGACTTCGCTCCAGTGCTCGGTGGGGAACGATGCCGGAAGGGCATTCAATTCCTCAACCATCGGATCGAGATCGTAGATTTCACGCAGCGCCACGAATGCCTTGGCTACCGCTACCTCGTTGGCAGATGTTTCTTCGATCGCCCGGAAGGCGAAGGTAATGCCACCGAGGTTGATGATGTCGTTGGCCACCACCGTAGCGATGATTTCTCGCCGCAGCGGGTGGGTGTCAAGTTCGGCGTCGAACCTCTCCCGCAACTGCTTCGGGAAGTAGGCCCGGATCGTGTCCTTGAACCAGGGGTCGTCGGCCAGGTTGCTGTCCCGGAGGGCAGCCGCCAACTCGATCTTCGCGTAGGCGGCCAGGACGGACAGCTCGGGAGATGTCAGTCCCTGTCCCTGTTCCAGGCGCTGGCGCAGTGTCTCGGTAGTGGGCAGTGCCTCGAGGTCACGCTTGAGGTCGGCTGATTTTTCCAGCCAGTCCATCAGGCGCTCGTAGCTGGGGCTCCAGTCCGCAACGCGGGTCCGGTCGTTAAGGAGCAAGATGTTTTGGTCGATGTTGTCCTGCAGGACCAGTCGGCCGACTTCCTCGGTCATGTCAGCCAGGAATGCTGCGCGTTCTGTGGCCTCAAGCTTCCCTGCCGCCACCATACGGTCAACGAAGATCTTTATATTGACCTCGTGGTCGGAGCAGTCAACGCCCGCCGAGTTATCGATCGCATCCGTATTAAGGATGACGCCCTGCAACGCGGCTTCAATACGTCCACGTTGGGTCAACCCCAGGTTGCCGCCTTCGCCGACTACCTTGACGCGGAGGTCCTTGCCGTCCACGCGGATGGCATCATTGGCTTTGTCTCCGACAGCAGCATGTGTCTCCGTGCTGGCTTTGACGTAAGTGCCGATGCCACCGTTGTACAGAAGGTCCGCCGGGGCAAGCAGGATTGCCCGAAGCAATTCGGGAGGGCTCAGTTGGGTGGTTCCGTCCGGCAACCCCAGCGCCTTACGCACCTGGTCCGACACGGGGATTGTCTTGGCTTGACGTGGGTACACGCCACCGCCCTCGCTGATGAGGGCCCGATCATAGTCGTCCCACGAGGATCGCGGGAGCTCGAAGAGCCTCTGCCTTTCTGCGTACGATGCTGCAGTATCCGGCGTCGGGTCCAGGAAGATGTGACGGTGGTCAAAAGCGGCCACGAGCCGGATGTGGCGCGAAAGCAACATACCGTTGCCGAAAACGTCCCCTGACATGTCTCCCACGCCAACAACGGTGAACTCTTCGGTCTGGGTGTCCAGGTCGAGTTCGCTGAAGTGCCTCTTCACAGACTCCCAGGCGCCACGGGCGGTGATGCCCATGGCCTTGTGGTCGTAGCCCACGGATCCGCCCGATGCGAAGGCGTCGCCAAGCCAGAACCCGTATTCGGCAGCCAATCCGTTGGCCGTGTCTGAGAACGTTGCGGTTCCCTTGTCGGCGGCCACCACCAGATAGGAGTCATCGCCGTCGTGGCGGACAACGTCCGACGGCGGCACAAGCCTTTCGCCGTCCGTTGTAGTAACGAGGTTGTCGGTGATATCCAACAGCCCGCGAATGAAGGTCTTGTAGCTCTCCACCCCTTCGGCCATCCACGCGGCGCGGTCCACTGCCGGGTTGGGCAGCTTCTTCGCGAAGAATCCACCCTTGGCGCCGGTCGGTACGATGACGGCGTTTTTCACGGTCTGTGCCTTCACAAGGCCCAGGATCTCAGTACGGAAGTCTTCGCGGCGATCGGACCAGCGAAGACCGCCGCGGGCCACCTTGCCGAAGCGAAGGTGGACGCCCTCCACGCGCGGAGAGTAAACCCAGATTTCGAACATGGGGCGCGGGAACGGCAGACCCTCGATGGTGGTGGGATCCAGCTTGAAGCTCAGGTATCCCTTGTTTTGGAAGAAGTTGGTGCGCAACGTCGACTCAATGAGGTTGACGAAGGTCCGAAGCACGCGGTCCGCATCCAAGGTTGCGACTTGCTCGATAGCTTCTGCCAGGGCAGCCCTTGCGGCACCTTGCTGTTGGGGACGCTTGCTTTCTTCGACGTTGGGATCAAAGCGGGCGGCAAACAATACGGTCAGACCCCGCGCCACATCCGGATTGGCCAAGAGGGTATCGGCGATAAACCCAAAGGAATTGGTGTTGCCCATCTGGCGCATGTACTTGGCGTAGGCCCGGAGGACTACCACCTGGCGCCAGTGCATGCCTTCGCGAAGCACAAGGCGGTCAAAGTTGTCCGACTCGACGGCCCCTGTGACCGCAGCACCAAACGAGTCAGCCAGGAGATCTCCGGTGGCGAGCGGGTCTATGCCGGCCGGGTACTTCAGCCCAAGGTCATACAGGAAAAAGTCGCGGTGATCCGCGGTTTCGATTTCGAAGGGCCGTTCGTCCAGGACTTCGAGGCCAAGGTTGTGGAAGTAAGGAAGGATCTGGCTCAGGCTCTTGGGCTCCATCAAGTAGAGCTTGACCCTCGCATCCTCCTCCAGCACGTCACCGGCACCTTCGGGAAGGTACACGTGCACGCCGGGGCGCAGTTCCTTGCTCGCTTCCCCTGCCCGTTCGGCCTGGGCTCCATACTTTTCAAACCGTTCGATGTCCTCCAGCGCGTCCTCAACCTCGTAGTCGACGCGGTAGCCGGGAGGGAATGCCTCAGCCCACAAGGCGGACAGTACGTCAGCACTCTCCGCGGGACGGTTCTCACGAAGTACCTCGGCGATGCCTTCGCTCCATGACCGTGACGCCCGCATTAGCCGGTGTTCGAGTTCTTCTGCGTTGACATCGGCAAGTTCCGCGGTGCGTGGCAGCCTGATCCTGAAGAAAACGCGAGCAAGGGCCGACTCCGTGATCCTCGCTTCGTAGTCAATGCTCTCAGCTTGGAACGTCTCGCGCAGTTCCTGCTCAATACGGAGCCTGACACTCGTGGTGTACCGGTCACGCGGCAGGTACACGACTGCGGACATGAAACGTCCGTAGATATCGGGGCGCAGGAAAAGCTTGGTCCGGCGCCGTTCCTGGAGTCGCTGGATCCCGGTGGCCGTGGCCGCCAGATCCGGGATTTCGATCTGGAACAGTTCGTCGCGTGGGTATGTTTCCAGGATGCCCAGAAGGTCCTTGCCCGAGTGGGAATCCATGGGGAAGCCCGCATTCCGCAGCACTGCGTCCACTTTGTCGCGGACGATGGGGATGTTGCGGACCGATCCCGTGTAGGCACTTGTGGCGAAAAGTCCGATAAAGCGCCGCTCACCGTTGACGTTCCCTGCCGCGTCGAAGCTCTTGACTCCGATGTAGTCCAGGTATGCGGGACGGTGGACGGTTGAGCGGGAGTTGGCCTTTGTGATCACCAGTGCCCGCTTTTCACGGGCGCGCTTGCGGCCGGCGTCGGTGAGGTGCTGGATCTGCCGGGTGTTGTCGCCAGCGCGGAGCAAGCCAAGTCCGCTGTCCTCACGAAGTTCCAGGACGTCCTCGCCGTCTTCATTGACGAGGTCGTACTCGCGGTAACCGAGGAAGGTGAAGTTGCCGTCATCCAGCCAGCGCAAAAGGTCCTGCGCCTGCCTGAGTTCGGCAATCTGCTCGGGGTGGGAGACGCTTCCAAGCGTCTCTGCAAGTTCCAGTGCCTTGCTACGCATTTTCGGCCAGTCTTCAACGGCGGCGCGAACATCCCCGAGGACACGTTGGAGCCCCGCAACCAATTCTGCGCGGGCTTCTTCGCTTACGCGGTCAATTTCGACGGCGATCCAAGACTCCATGTGCGACGAATTGTCGTTATCGCCGAGCAGGTGGGCGACGCTGGGCAGTGCCGCGGTGTCGCCACTGGAAATGCCGATATTTGACGGGACTCTGGAAACGCTGCTGAGTTCGCCCGAGACCCGGTCGCGGGTAACCACGAAAAGCGGGTGCATCACGAGCCGGATGGCGCAGTTTTGGCGAACGAGTTCGGCGTTGACGGAATCAACCAGGAACGGCATGTCGTCAGTAACGATGTAGACCACGTTTCGGTCAGCCTCGACGCCGATCTCCACGATGGCATTTCCAGGCCGCCGGGACTGCGCAACTTTCTTATGTGTGCTTGCCCGCGAAATCAGGAGCTCGGGGGCATACGCCCGGGAGTCCTCCTCTGCGAGGTGCTCATAGTAGTCACCGAAGAACCCCTCACGGACAACTGCTGCATCGGACCGATCCTCCACGCTGGATCCTGACGACATCTACAAACGCCTCCATCACATGTTGATTGCTGCGACTCTGCAGCCCACATAGCGAGCCTAGCGCTTAAGCAGACCGAAAGGTCTGGTAGATCGGACAAGGGATTTCCGATTTTGCTGGATAGGTGCACAGACCAGCCCCGCAATGGCCTTACGCAAGGGAGAGTCGGGCGATGATTCCAGCAAGACAGACCCCGACAACAGTGCGGCATCGCACGCTTCCGCGTCCGCAGGTAAGTAGGCATCAACGCCATGGCCAGGGCCGAAGCGCTCCCAGGCCTCGGATAACTGCTGCCTGGGAGAACGGCCCGCCGACGCCCGCTTAACCTTATTCAGGAGCACACGTGGCGTTGCCTGCGGAACCGCAGCTTCGAGCTCGGCAAGGCCACGGACCAACCGCGGAACGCCGATCGCGTCCGCAGCCCCGACGGCAAAAACCTCGTCTGCCAACTCCAAGCTGCGCAGGGTAGCGCCATTGCGGCGTGGCGCCATAGTGTCAAAGCTCAATTCCTCGTCTGCTTCCAGGCAGAAACCGGTGTCCACGACGACTACATCGGCGACCTGCTTGGCCCTTTCAAGGACAAGCGAGAGCGCAGAGGCCCTCAGTTCAGTCCAGCGGTCCGCCCTTGTAGTTCCAGTGAGTACGCGAAATCCACCACTCTTGGTGAAGATAGGCGTAGCAGCCCGGTCCAGTGCATCCGAATCCAGCAATCCTTGGTCAGCGAGCCTGCAGGCCTGGGCGAGGCCAGCAGACTCCTCCAACAGCCCCAGCATGGCCGACACGCTCGCACCGTAGCTGTCAGCATCCACAAGAATCACGGACTTGCCTTCGGCCGCCAACTCGGCAGCCATGTTTACCGCAACCAGAGTTCTTCCCGGCGCGCCTGTTGGTCCCCACACAGCTATTACCCTCCCTGAGCCGGCCGCTTCGGGTACTCGGGTTTCCGGCACCAATTGGAATCCCGCAGATGAGTCTGCGAAGCCGGCGTCTGGGAAGGTGCGCGCGCCTACATGCCCACTGTGGCGACCGACTGCCTCGGAAATCCTCACGGCAAGGGCAGCGGGCTCAATATCAGTAGATGCTGTTACTACACCAATGGCGGTGAGCCTCGAGACCTCCACCGGGTCCACGGTCAAGGCGAGAATGGACACGCCTACGGCAGCCAGCCGATCCACCAATGTAGCGGTTAGTTCTTCGCAGCCCTCGGCAACGACTGCCGCCAAGGCAAGGCCGCTTTGGCAAGCAGCCATCAACTCCGCAAGCTCTGAACACCGGCGAACCACTGTGACGGGGCCATGCAAGCGCTCCAGCCCACCAACCACCGCTTCCTGTGCCTGGCCAACAGTTATGACCGGGATGCTCATTGATTGATGCCCGCGGGGTTCCAAACAACAGATACCTTGGCGGCGTTTGCCTTGGCACCCAGCAGCTTGGGCATCTGCTTGTCCGTGACCAGCACCAGCACCACCGTTGTCTTTGAGGCGCCGAGGGCACCGGAACCCACAGTTACCTCTGCAATTTCGGCACCAGGCAGCAATAGCTGTGGTTCTTCAAAGGCGTTTTGCGAGCCCGGCATGGCGACCCAGACGTCCACCTTCGCCCCGGGAACTGCCTGCGCTGGAAGTGACTCATCCATTGATATGGCAACGGGCTTGCGATTCAGGGCGTCAGCCTGCCCGAGGCTCTTCCGTGGAACGAGTTGGTCCTTCTCAATTCTCTGTAGCGCCACCTTGCCCTGGGCAATTCCGCCCTCCACGGTTACGTAGCCGGACTCGACGTCATCCAAGCGAACCTGGACGACGGTTAAATCCTCTGGCCCCACGGTTTGGCCAACCGCGATACCCTCCCGTGCGGCATAAACCTGTGTGGTCCGGTCAGCGGTACTAACGACTGAGATGACCCCGGCGACGGATACAAGCATGAGCAGCACTCCCACCAATAGGCGTGGATCCTTCCAAGACGGCTTCTTCAACCTGTTGCTGGCGACGCCTGTACTCGGATCCATTTTCCCGCTCCCCCATTGAAGTTTCATGGCACGGTTACCCGCGCCTCTTCATTGTTGCCGTGACCCGGCGCAAGCCAAAGTCAAGAACCCCAAATCAATGGAAATTGTGGATAACTGTGTCAAACGGTGCCAACAGATGCCAAAATAGTCACATGCCCCGATTCCTGACTCTGGCGGACGTCGCCGAACAACTGCAGATAAATTCGCCGCAGGCCTACGCCCTGGTCCGCAGCGGTGAGTTGAAAGCCATTCAGGTCGGAGGACGCGGGCAATGGCGCATCGAGGAAAAGATGTTGGAGCAATACATCGAGGAGCGGTACGCCGAGGCCAGCCGCATGATTGAAGAGGCCAAGTCCAAGTCGAGCTAGCGTTGGGCGGCCAAACACGGATATGAACGGCTAGAGTCCCTGGTTCCCGCTTGAGCATAGGGCCGCGAGTGATGTGAAGGGAATCGTCCTCACGGCAGCCACTGCACCGCCCCGCCGCGCCTCGCCCCGCGTATCCGCAAAATCGAAATGGTCCCGCCCAACCCTGTCGATGACACCATGGAGCCTCTGGTCTCCCCCCGGACCAGTGGCCAGGACGACTGTCACCGGCGCCCTGTCACGGGAGAGTCCCCGGAGGGCGCTGGCAAGCCTTAGCGAACTTTGGACCTGGGAGGCGGGTTTTCTAGCCAATCTTCCGAGTCCGTCGTAATGACTTACCGATGCGCATGGAATAAGCCATTGCCGTCCGTTGACGACCAACACAAACCAGTCACCGCCAATGTGGCCCAGGGTCCCTTGGAGAGAAATACCGCCGCTCAGCACCAAAGCGATCTCAGCTCCGGCGACTCCTCGAAGCCTGTCCGCAAGGTCCAGACCGGCAAGCTCGACCCGCACGCGTTCGGATATTTCCGATTCACGGGCCAAGGTGCGCTCAGCAGAAAATTGCGCTTCCAGATCTTCGAAGAGAGAGTCCCATCTCATATGGTCACAATAGGACCCGTAGCGCGTGGCGCCAACCGCAATGGGATTTTCCCGTCATGATTGGACAAAGCCCTTCGACTGTGCTCAGAATTAGCAAACAGCACCAAATGATATCAAACAGCATTAAAGAGCCGAAAGGGTAAGAATGAGCAGCGATCCACCAAGGATCCGCCACGATGCCGCCTTTGCCGCCGTGCTCCTCGCGCTGGGGCTGTTGCTGGTAATCGTCGGGCAGAGCCTCTTGGGGCAGTGGCAGGTGGATGTGTCCCACGGACAGGCAAGTACGTTCGAGCACGTCCTGGCCCTCGCATCCAGCGCCTCGGGAATTGCCATTGTGTCTTGGTGGATCCTTTCACTTGGCCTCGCAGCCTGGGCTGCAGTTCTGCATGGCGCGGGAAGGAGCGGGAGGGCCGACGCCATCGCCAAGTTCAGTCCAGGTTTCATGCTAAGGCTGGCGTTTGCCCTTCTAAGCCTGAATTTCCTCGGAATACAGGCCGCACAGGCTGCCGCAATGCCGGAACCACAATGGCAAGCCACCTCCAATGGCGCCGCGGGCATGGCAGCGTGGCATCCATCAGCTGGCGTACAAGGACCCGTGCCCGCTGTGGAAATGGTTCCAGCGGTAACCACCGAAGAAAGCCGCGAGGCAACCCGGACAGGGCCTGCATGGCGGCCACATCCTCCCATAGTTGAGCCTGACCTCCTGTCGCGCCCAGGCTCTCGCGAGATGGCGTTTGAACACCCCGTGGAGGCCGGCGTTGCCGTCAAGCCGGGTGACACGCTGTGGTCCATTGCCGCGGACCACCTTGGACCCTTCGCGACAGACGTTGACATCGCTCTCCATTGGCCGAGCTGGTATTCAGCCAACCGAAGGATCATTGGTGACGACCCCGCGTCCTTGCGCCCGGGGCAAGTACTGCAGCCCCCAACGCCGGACTAAGGTCCTCGCGGCCCGTAAAGAATCCGCCAGTAAAGAATCCGACTGTAAAGAACGGCACCCACTCAGGGGCACTCGTTCAAGACGTAAGGCAGTCCCATTGTCATCCCAGACGTAGCAACCTGAGCCAAGCGATGCCCGCGCAACGGCTCACAGAGTGAACTCATGAGGATTGACCATGACTGTTGCAACTGCACGCCGCCACGCAGACCGCCAAAGAGCCAATCGTCCCGCACCGAATGCCGGTGCCGACGCTTCTACCCTGGACGTAAGGCTAGTGGCACGAAGCATCGCCCAAGCTGCAGTAGAGGTACTTGCGGGGACCAGGCCTGCTCTCCAGTTGTCCAGATCCCTCGATGCGCAATGCTTTCTTTCGCTTCAGCATCGGGCTGCCCTTACACGCGAACACGCTGCACGTAGCCGCGGCACGGTTCAGGTCCACAGAAGCCCAATGGTCCGTTCCGTCCGTGCTTGCGCCATTTCAGACTCCATCTACGAGGTCAGCATCGTTGTCTCTGAGGAGCAGCGCTCGCGCGCAATTGCCATGAGGTTGGAACACTCCGACGGGACATGGCAGGTCACCGCCCTGGAGATTGGCTAGGCACCCGTGGCACCCGTGAGCCAACCAGGTTGCCTCAACCGGGAGGCAGCAGATCTACGAAAAAAGACCCCAGACTTGTGTCCGGGGCCTTCTCTCACAGGGTGGCTGGATCAGCGCCGCTTCTTTTTGGCGGTTTTGCGCTGTTCCTGGGTGGCTGCTTTAGCAGGATTACCCGATCGGCCCGAGGAGCGGCCTTCGATGCGGGTCTGGCTCGCCCCGTCCTCGCCTGGGGCTGTGTACTGCAATTGCGCTGGCTTTTCGGGTGTCTCCAGACCGGCAGCGCGGATCTGGGGATCGTGGTGCTCGGTGTGTGCACCTGCCGCAGTATCGTCGGCAACAACGACATCTTCGGCGGGGGTCACCTCAACTTCAAGGTTGTAGAGGAACCCGATGCTTTCCTCCCGAATGGCTTCCATCATGCTTTGGAACATCACGAAGCCTTCGCGCTGGTACTCCACCAGCGGATCGCGTTGAGCCATGGCCCGCAGCCCGATGCCCTCTTTGAGGTAGTCCATCTCGTACAAGTGTTCTTGCCATTTACGCCCAAGCACCGACAGAACCACCCGGCGCTCCAGCTCGCGCATACTTTCGGAGCCAATTGCTTCTTCACGGGCTTGGTACACCAGCCGCGCGTCAGAGAGGATCTCTTCCTTGAGGAATTCGGCAGTGACCCTGGACTTACCGCCGGCTTCATCAATGATTTCCTGCGCAGTGACGGTGGCTGGGTAAAGCGTCTTCAGGTTTGACCAGAGCTGGTTGAAGTCCCAATCATCGCCGTTGCCTTCTGCCGTGGCGGCTTCAATAAGGGCGTTGATGGTGTCTTCCAGGAAGAACTGAACTTTTTCGTGGAGGTCATCGCCTTCGAGGATCCGACGACGGTCCCCGTAGATCGCTTCACGCTGGCGGTTCAAGACGTCGTCGTACTTGAGGACGTTCTTGCGCTGCTCCGCGTTGCGGGCTTCCACCTGACCTTGAGCCGAGGCAATGGCACGGGAAACGAGCTTTGATTCCAGCGCGACGTCGTCCGGCACGGAACTGTTCATGAGTCGCTCGGCAGCACCGGAATTGAACAGCCTCATGAGGTCGTCGGTCAGTGAAAGGTAGAAACGGGATTCCCCGGGATCGCCCTGACGTCCGGAGCGGCCGCGCAACTGATTATCAATCCGGCGGGACTCGTGGCGCTCGGTGCCCAGCACATATAGGCCGCCAAGGTCCAGTACTTCCTCGTGCTCGTCCTTAACCGCCTGCTTGGCCGCTGCGAGTGCCTCCGGCCATGCTGCCTCGTACTCTTCCGAGTTCTCCTCGGGGTCGAGCCCCCTCTTGGCGAGCTCTGCGATAGCAGTGAATTCGGCGTTGCCACCAAGCATGATGTCGGTACCGCGGCCTGCCATATTGGTTGCCACCGTGACGGCACCCTTACGTCCGGCCTGAGCGACGATGGAGGCTTCCCGTGCGTGGTTCTTGGCGTTGAGAACCTCGTGGCGGATTCCTTCCTTTGCCAGCAGCTTGGAGAGATATTCGCTCTTCTCGACGCTGGTGGTGCCAACAAGTACTGGCTGGCCCTTTTCGTGGCGTTCCGCGATGTCCTTGACTACAGCGTCAAACTTGACGATCTCGTTCTTATAGACGAGGTCCGACTGGTCAATGCGCTGCATGTCCCGGTTGGTGGGAATGGGTACAACTCCGAGTTTGTACGTACTCATGAACTCGGCGGCCTCGGTCTCGGCCGTACCCGTCATGCCGGACAGCTTCGAATACATGCGGAAGTAGTTCTGCAGGGTTACCGTTGCCAGGGTCTGGTTTTCGGCCTTGATCTCGACGTTTTCCTTGGCCTCGATGGCCTGGTGCATGCCTTCGTTGTATCGTCGCCCGGCAAGGATACGGCCTGTGTGCTCGTCAACAATCAGGACTTCGCCGTCGAGTATGACGTAATCCTTGTCGCGCTTGAAGAGTTCCTTCGCCTTGATGGCGTTGTTCAGGAAACCAATGAGAGGGGTGTTGGCCGATTCATACAGGTTCTGGATACCGAGGTAGTCCTCCACCTTTTCAATTCCGGTTTCCAGGACACCAACAGTCCGCTTCTTCTCGTCGACTTCGTAGTCGACCTCCGGCTGTAGCCGGAGAACGACCTTTGCGAATTCGCTGAACCAGCGGTTTGTGTCGCCTTGGGCCGGACCCGAGATGATGAGGGGGGTACGCGCTTCATCGATCAGAATCGAGTCAACTTCATCCACAATGGCGAAGTTGTGCCCCCGCTGAACGAGTTCACTGGCGTCCCAGGCCATGTTGTCGCGCAAATAGTCGAAGCCAAATTCGTTGTTTGTACCGTAGGTGATGTCTGCGGCGTACTGCTGCCGACGCACTGACGGATCCTGGTTGGAGAGGATGCAGCCGCTGGTAAGGCCAAGGAAGCGGTAGACGCGTCCCATGAGCTCGGACTGGTATTCGGCAAGGTAATCATTCACCGTGACCACATGGACGCCATTGCCCGTAAGGGCATTGAGGTAGGCCGGCGCCGTTGCCACGAGGGTCTTGCCTTCACCGGTTTTCATTTCGGCAATGTTGCCCAGATGAAGTGCGGCGCCACCCATAAGCTGGACGTCAAAGTGCCGCATGCCCAACGTTCGGGATGAGGCCTCACGGACCGCAGCAAATGCCTCCGGCAGGAGGGCATCCAAGGTCTCGCCGTCCTGATGCCGGGAGCGCAGGCGGTCTGTTTCCTCCCGAAGTTCAGCGTCAGAGAACGTCTTGAAAGAGTCTTCCAGGGCATTGATGGAATCGGCATAGTTCCGCAGTTGCCGGAGTGTTTTCTTGTCACCCGTGCGGAGAAGTTTTTCGATTAGTGATGCCACGTGAAATTGCTCCCAGTCTCATGCTGCCGAATTCTGGCTGTTTCAGTCTACGGGAGAGAGTATCGCCACGTTATCCGGTTCCCCTGTGAGCGGACTGCTTTGCCCATCTGGCCCACGACGCCCGATAGGGCCTCCGGCCACAGCTTCGGAGAGTGAAACCGCGAGATCCCCCACGGGCCACACAACAACTTCCTGAAGGCCGAGCCATTCGGCCATGAGCCACAATTCGGCGGAAAGCTCGACGGCGGTATCCGGTGGCGCTCCTGGTTCACCAAATGCGGACCGAACCAAGAGTTGGCCTGCGGCCCTGTCAGCCTTCAAATCGACCCGGGCCACGATGCCTTCCCTGAGCAGGAAGGGCAAAACGTAGTAGCCGAAACGGCGCTTGTCAGCAGGCGTGTAGATCTCAATCCGATAGTGGAATCCGAACAACTCTTCCAGGCGCCGCCGCTCGAAGACGAGCGAGTCAAAAGGGCTCAGCAGCGCCCGGCCTTCGGCCTTGCGTGGCAATCTGGCATCGATGTGCCGGTACGTTTCCCGGTCCCAACCGCGAACGGAAACGCGCTCCAGCCGGCCTGCCTGGAGGAGGCGCTGCACCGACGCCTCCCCAGCCTTCAGCGGGGTCCGAAAATAGTCGGCAAAACACCGGACCGTTCCGATGCCATGTGCCAAGGCAGCTGCATCCATGAGCCGGTCAAGGGCGGTATCTGCATCCATCCCGCTGTGTACCGAACCCGGCAGAACCCTGGAAGTAAGTGTGTAGAGACGTTCGAATTGGGGTGTCCGCGAAGCCGCTGAAACACGGCCTTCTTCAAACAGGTGCTCTAGAACGCGCTTTACGGTGTTCCAGTTCCAGCCCCAATTTGCGCTTTCGGTGTCCGGGATGTGCCCAAGTTGTACAGTCAAGGCAGACGCCGTCATCGGCGGTCCGGCCTCAAGGGCTGCGAGGATTCGTTCCTCCATGGCGATCCGCACCGCGGGCTCCATGTGATGTGCCCCCACCCACGCCCGCTTTTGCCAGAGAAGCAGGTCGGGAAAATGCTCCGGACGGATATAGCTGGCCTCGTGAGCCCAGTACTCCATCATTTTGCGCGGTTTTCGGCCTGCCATGGAGTGAAGGATTGCCGGATCGTAGTTTCCCAGGCGGGAAAAGAATGGCAGATAGTGGCTCCGAGCCAGCACGTTCACGGAGTCGATCTGGACAAGCTGGATCCGGGCAAAGGTCCGGCCCACCGCCCGTGGGGTCACGGGGCCGGCGGGCCGGACTTTCGCCAATCCTTGGGCTGCCAATGCGATCCGCCGTGCCTGTGACAGGCTCAGCGAAGCGGTCATTGAAGTCCTTTCTCGTGCGATTAAGCCTTACTTGGCGGTGGCCGCCTGGTCATCCGAGCGGTACGCGTGGATCTTCTCCTCCACGGCTTCCTCGCCGGGCTCGCAGGTGGAGTCGAGGGTTATGACACCATAAGTCCAGCCACTGCGCCGGTATACAACCGAGGGCGCATTGGTTTCCTTATCCAGGAACAGGTAGAAGTTGTGCCCCACCAGTTCCATGTTGTCCACTGCATCATCGAGTGTGAGGGATGCGGCGGGGAAAACCTTCCGACGGATCAAAACGGGTGAATCACCTGCTGGAATATCGTTCTCGATGTCGTAGGGCGACCGCTCATCGGCCTGCGGTTCAGCCTCTTGGTGGTTGTTGGCGCCTGCGTAAATTGGCTCACTGGCACTCGCGGGCTCGAGGGAGGCCGTTGCTTCCCGAACGGCCTTGGGCGTGTGGCGCCCGTGGTGCACCTTCTTCCTGTCCTTTGCGCGACGCAACCGCTCAAGCAGCTTGTTGTACGCAAGATCGAAGGCAGCAAATTTGTCAGCGGCTGTGGCCTCGGCACGGATAACAGGGCCTCGGCCCAGGACGGTCACTTCAACGGTGAGCTGTCCCGGCGTTTGCCGGGGGTTGGTCTCCTTGGAAACCTTGGCGTCGACTCGCTGGACTTTGTCCCCCAGCGATTCAATCTTTGAGATTTTCTCGCCGGCATATTCGCGAAAGCGGTCAGAAACTGTCAGATTTCGTCCGCTGATCATGAACTCCATGGTGCCCTCCAAATAACTCAGGTGACACGATAACGACGCTGTAGGGGGCTGGTCTGACGGACAGTCGAGCCCCTTTCCGAGCCGCTATCGACAGGTACATCTGTTCTTGGTACCCACAACCGACGTTAGTTCATCGGCACGAGTTATTCACCCTTTGGTCACTTATTTTTTGTTTGCGTCTTAACCCCACCAGGGGGCTCGTCCCCGGGGGTATGGGAGGCGTAGGCTGGTGGCCTCGTGGCCGCGAGAACAACGGCGCCGCAGACTATCCCGCCAGCCGCAGACACTGCCCGGGCAGCCTCCGCAAGGGTGGCTCCAGTGGTGAGAACATCGTCCACAATCAGGCATCTTTGTCCGCGCATCTTTTCCCTGCAGCGGGGTCGAACCCTCATGGAATCCCGGACACGCCTGGCACGCTCACCCCTGCCGAGTCCTTTTTGGCCCGTGGAACCATCTCTCCCCTCGGTGCCAAGGATGGCCCTGACGCCACTTCCGATCAGGTCTTTGCACGTTGCGGCCAGCCGTCGGCTTTCCAGGCGGCTCCCGGTCTTCTCAAGCGCATCGAAACCCGGGCACCGGGACAACATCCCTCGTCTCTTCATGCATCGGAGCAGAACGTGTACGGGGCTGAAACCGCGGCTTCGGAAGGCCTTGCCGCTGCTGGGAACGGGAACAACGCAAAACCCCGGCTGGTCACCAATGGCCAGACGGAGTGCGTTTCCGAAGCAGGGCGCCAACACCTCAGCCAGCCGCCACTGGCCGAAGCTCTTGAAGGACAACAGGGACTGCGAAAGTTCATCCCTATAGGGCCCTGCGGCCACCACACCCAGCTTTACACTGCCTTCAACATCGACCAACGCAGGCGATTCCTGTTCGGCCCTGAAGGGGTTCCTGCAAAGCTGACGCACCCGCTTCGCACAATCCCTGCACAGGACGGTATCTTCCACACCGCAGCAGACGCAATCAACGGGAACCAGGAGTGCAACCAACTCCATCAGTGCCGCTTGCAAGTTGGCAATCAGGCGCCCAAGCAGGCGCCGGTCCTCTCCGCGTCGCCGGGGTCCTGAGGGGTCCGGGGCACCGACATCCGGGTCAATCCGGCGCTGGATGCGTTGGGCAGGTCGAGGACCGTTGACGGCAAACGGGAGGTTGATCACGAAAACATTCATGCTGGTAGCCTTAGCCACTTTTTGGTCCGGTAATAGCCCAGCAGCCTGCTATGTGAACAACCACGGTCTTGTGGGGCGGCGCCTCCAGGGTGTCTGGCTCCCGGTCAGCCCGGGAAGGCCGGCTCCGTAGGGCCCTTGAGCTGAAGTTCCCAACCATTTCCGACACGTTGAAAGATTCCCGCTGTGGACTGGCCGTAGATCTGTTCTGCCCCGTTACCTGCGCTCAGACTCATGAGGCCGTCCCACGGCGCCAGTTGCTGCGGCTCCCCCGAGGTCAGCGAGAGCAACTCCGGAACCACGGTAGCCGTTGCCGAACTGGCCATTACGGCAACGGTGGATCCGTTGACCCACACTCCCTGGTCAGGCGAGGTGGAAGTGAAAAGAGTGATCGGAGTCGTAAGATCCTTCGGCGCGCCGTCTGCATTCCGGACGATGCCCGTAACCTGAACCACTGATTTACCGTTAGCTTCGGATATCACCAGCGCCCGGGTACCTTCGCGTGAGATGCGGAAATCCTTGACAGTCCGTCCGGAAAGCCACGTGGGAGATATGGTCGCCGTGGGCACAGCCATGCCAGGGGCAACGCCAGTGGGCTTGAAAGCCACAACCTCAGTATTCCCGCTGGCGCCTGGTCCCGCCGTCCAAACCCAATCATGAGGACTGAACGAAGGCCCGGTCAAAGTGCTTCGGGTGGTCAGTTGCCGGGCCGGTTGACCAGGCTCGATGGAGTACAACGTGGTTTTGTCGCCGTTGAGGAAGGCAACGGTTTGGGATACCGGCGACTCGGCGGGCGAATGGGGGCCGAGCCCCGCAACCGACTGAATGTCAGGCAATGGCGAAACGCGATTGTTCTCATAGCGGACCAAGTCGCCGTTACTGACGGCGATCTGGCGGGCAGGCACATTCTTGTCCACAACCGGCGGCAGAACTGTCCCATTGTCCTCGACGCGGACCAGGTCCTGGTCTGCGCGAAGCTGGACGTTGATGACGTCCGGTTGCCCCCTGAAGGTTAATGCCAGCTGGTTTTGCATCCGTTGGCGGTCTTCTGCCGATGCATCGAACAGTTCCTTGGCCGACAAATCCACCTGGGCTGCCCCTGAAACGACGGGGACAGATTCCCGGGCCAACTTCATTCCGGAGGGAAAGGCGCTCACCACCGCCCCACGCAAATACGGCGCAGGCCCGGCAAGCAGGGCGCTGGTCATGGACTTAACAGTCTTCTTCTTGATGAACCATCGGTAGTCCGGCACCGCATACGTGAACGTGGGATCATAGAAGTAGATCGGAAAAGCGCCGTAAATGACTTTGAACGTCTCTTCCGGAATCGCAGTACCATCCGGAACCTTGGAGATCCGCCACTCCCCCTCCACTTTCTCCAGCGAGACTGGGATGGTCTCCTTGGTCCCCGGTGGGAACTGCGTCGCTATTCCGTCCGCATCCACTGTGTAGGCAAGGTCCACCTCGTAGAGGTACTCATTCTCCACGGCCGTCTTGACCACGTGGGCTCCGCGGAAAACGATGGCCCGCTTATCCGGCTTCCACGTTACGGCTTGGGCTTGGGTCAAATATTGCCGCGCTACGGGATAGTCGTCCTCATAGCCGCTGCCAGCCATATAGAAATCCTCAATGACGGCTTCCGGTGTGGAGCCTGCACGCGGTGCTGCGGGGAAGAATACAGGGGCGTTGGGGTTTCCTGCTCCCTCATCCTGGCTCTTTCCCACTGGACCGGACCGGGGAATCTGGGCGCACGAGGCCAGCAAGACCATCAGCGCCGCCAACGCGGCAACGAAGGCCCGCCTGCGTCCGGTGCAAAGGAACCTCATGATGCACCGCCCTTTCCCTCGTCATCCGAAGGAGGTGTTCCGACGTCGGATTTGCCGTCTGTGGTGCCAAAACCCGTACCCAGGACAAGCATCTGGCGTTCGCTACGGGCTCCGGGCAAGTCGATGTCCGCAGGTTCCAACTGCAGGGGCGACTTGAGGATGGTTCCACCTTGCTTGAGCGGCAATGTCAACCTGAAGTTTGAGCCCGCCCCTTTGCGACCCCATGCTTGAAGCCAGCCGTTGTGGAGCTTGGTGTCTTCGGCGGCGATGGACAATCCCAGTCCGCTTCCACCAGTAGTTCGGGCGCGTGCCGGGTCAGCCCGCCAGAAGCGGTCGAAGACCCTGGCAGCTTCCGCTTGGCTCATTCCAATGCCGTGGTCCCGCACGGCCACAGCCACGGCGTCGTGGTTTGCTGCCACAGAAATGTGGATCGGCTTTCCCTCGCCGTGCTCAAGGGCATTGAGGAGCAGGTTCCTCAGGATCCGGTCGATCCTGCGCGAGTCCATTTCGACAATGATGCTCTTCTGACGGGCGTTCAGGCGGACCTCAGAACCGTATTCGGAGGCTACGGGTGCTGCGCCCTCCATGACGTGCGAGATCACTTGGAATATGTCCTGGGGTTCGGCGTCCAAGACGGCAGCACCGGCATCGAAGCGCGAAATTTCCAGCAGGTCAGACAACAAGGACTGGAACCGTTCCACTTGGTGATAGAGGAGTTCGGCCGAGCGTTTGTTCATAGGATCGAAGTCTTCACGGGCGTCGTAAAGGACCTCCGCGGCCATGCGAACGGTCGTCAATGGGGTGCGTAGTTCGTGCGAGACATCCGAGACGAACCTTTGCTGCATTTGGGACAGCGTGGCCAACTGGGTGATCTGTTCCTGCAGGCTGGCCGCCATATGGTTGAACGAAGCACCAAGCCTGGCAACCTCATCCTCACCCTTGATCACCATGCGCTCTTGGAGTTGGCCCGCCGCCAGCTTTTCCGACACCACGGCAGCATGGCTCACAGGGCTGACCACATTGCGCGTGACGTACCAGGCGATGGCACCAATCATGAGCACGAGCGCCGCACCACCGGCCCACAGCACGTTCTGGATTTCGTCCAGGGTCTTCTGTGCAGTGTTCAGGTCATAGATCAAATACAACTCATAGGCAGTGCCGTTAAAGGTGACTTTGTTTCCGACAGCAATACCGGGGCGGTCCTCGTTTCCAACAGGGAACTGCATGGAGGCCCAGAACTGTTGCTTCCCGCCGTCCTGGACAGCCTTTCGCAATTCCGGCGGGATGACGCGGACGGTGAGCTGGTCCGAGGCTCGCGACTCCACCCAGCGGTTACGGGGTTTGGTCTGTTCCGGGACGGCTTCAAAGACGTAGCGCCGCTGGATCACCGAGCCCCGGCCCTCTACCGCGGTTAACGTGTCGTAGACCAACGTGATGACGCTTGATTGATCAGTAACCTGTGCGCCGTCGAAGGTGTCCTGAACCTGTTTTACGTTGTAGCGGGACTCCGACTCCGCTTGGGCCAGCCTCTCCTGGAAAAGGTTGTTGGCGATCTGGTTGGAAAGGTACGCACCGACGATCGCAAAGGACGTTACGGCAAGCAGGAGCGTGGTCAGCACGGTCCTGAACTCCAATGACCGCCGCCATCGCCTCAGCAAAGAACGCCAGAGGAAGCGAAGACCCGGCCGTATCTGCCGGACACCGATCGAGACGAGGCGGGAAACCCTCAGAACCAGAATTAGGCCACGTCGAGTCCATATCCGGGCGCGCCACATCAGCCAGGGAAGGTTCCTTGGTAGTGGATCGCTGGGAGTAGAGGGTGAATTCCCGGACGCCGAAGTCTCCGCGGTCTGCTCCAAGGATGTCGTCTTCCCCTGGGCGCGCTGCTCCGGACTGTTCGGACTCTGGTCCTTGCCTGTGGTGCCGGTCTTGCCGGCGGGAGACTCAGGAACCTGCTTTATACCCGACACCACGCACCGTCAATACAACCTCGGGCGCTTCCGGATCCCGTTCAATCTTGGAGCGCAAACGCTGAACATGGACGTTGACCAACCGGGTGTCGGCGGCATGGCGGTATCCCCACACCTGTTCAAGCAAAAGTTCGCGTGTAAAGACCTGCCACGGCTTGCGGGCCAATGCCACCAGGAGGTCGAACTCCAACGGTGTGAGCGAGATACGCTCTCCACCGCGGGTGACCAAGTGCCCTGCGACGTCGATGGTTACGTCAGCAATCCGCAGGGTTTCCGGAGCCTTTTGTTCGCCCGGCCGAAGGCGCGCACGGACCCGCGCCACGAGCTCAGCGGGTTTGAAAGGCTTGGGCACGTAGTCGTCAGCACCGGACTCAAGCCCGCGGACAACATCCGAGGTGTCCGATTTCGCCGTAAGCATGACGATGGGAACGTCCGATTCTCCACGAATCTGCCTGCAAACTTCAATGCCGTCCGAACCCGGCAGCATGAGATCCAAGAGCACCAAATCGGGTTTGGACGAACGGAACACTTCAAGAGCCTGGCCGCCGTCTGCGCAGAATACGGGCTCGAAGCCATCATTGCGCAGGACAATACCAATCATCTCTGCGAGCGCTTCGTCGTCGTCAACTACCAGAATGCGTGCCTTCATAGTTATATATTCCCTTATCGCCAAGCCTTTGTCCTGTTGGGCGGGCGCACGGCATGGCGTCCCCCAAGGCACTTCCACCGTACTGTACGGCCGCGATTTGCTCGACGTAGACCTGCGGTCCGGGCAGTATGGGCTCAGGCTATGAGGGAGGACACCGGGACTATAGGCTTGGGGCGAAGGTCCATGTGGGGGACGTCGGATGTCGGCGGGCCGGATCTCTTGGGGAGGAAATCGTGTCACAACCAGAGCACGGCCAGCAGCCATATCCAGGCGGTCAGCCTGCGTGGGGCAACCAGCCCCAGTGGGGCGGTCCGCCCGCGTGGGCAGCCCCTCAGGGCGGCGGCAACAACTGGCCCGGCTACCCTCCGGGAGGACCAGCGGGTGTATGGCCTTCGGCTGCGCCCGGCGGACCACCCTATGGCCAACCCATGTATGTTGCCCCACCCAAGCCCGGTGTCATTCCCCTACGACCCCTGCAATTCGGCGAGCTGCTCGACGGCTCCTTCCAGACCATACGCCGGAATGCCGCCTCCATGTTTGGTTCAGCCCTGATCGTCCAGGCCATTGCCGCAGCCCTCCTGGGCGTTGTGACCGTTGCCATGTACGAGCTCATGGATTCGTTGGAATCGACGGATTTCAGTGAGGACGCGGCTGGATTCTTCGGCCCGTTCCTGGCCGTCATGGCGGGTTCGGTGGGAGTCTCCGTGCTAATCGGCTTTCTCGGCGCCGTTCTCCAAGGCGTCATGGTCATTCCGGTTTCCCGTTCTGTCCTGAACCGACGAACAGGCTTCGGGCAAATGTGGAAGCTGGCCGTCGGGCGGATCCTGCCTCTCCTGGGGGTAGCAGCCCTCCTCACTATCGGTGGACTGCTGGCCGCAGCCGCCGTCGTCGGGATTGCTGTGCTGTTGTTCACAGCCTTGGGACCGGCTGCCTTGTTGATTGTCATCCCCCTGGGTTTCGGGGCCATCATTGTCTTTGTCTGGATTGGGCTGAAGCTCATGTTTGCTCCCGCCGCCATCGTCGTGGAGCGGATCGGCGTCTATGACGGACTCTTGCGATCCTGGCAGTTGACCAAGAGCAATTGGTGGCGGATCTTCGGCATAACCCTGTTGGTGAGCATCATGGTGGGAATCATCGCGCAGATAGTGCAGATTCCAGCTTCTCTCGCCGCGACCGCCATTGGATCGGTAATCTCCCCCCACCCGGACGCCGAAACAGTGGCCTCCACTCTGATCCTCACCACCGTGATCTCGATGATCATTGGGGCTTTGGTGGGGTCTGTGACATTCGCTTTCCAAACATCCGTGTCCGCGCTCATCTATATGGATCTTCGAATGCGCCGGGATGGGCTGGACGTGGAGTTGATGCGGCTGATGGAAAGCGGTGCAGATCCGGACGGAATTCCGGGTGGTCCCCCACAACAGGTACACGTCAACACGTGGCCCCCGGGCGGGGGCCACTGGCCAGGCACTCTTCCTGGCCGCTGGCCGCAGGCATGAGGGAAACATTAGGCCATTCCATTAACGCTTTGGCCGGCATGGAGCCGCCGGTGACGCCTGACGGTGCGGAAGCACGTCGTTGGGCGGAGGAGGAACTATCCAAGGCGCAGTATGCCCAAGCCCGACCCAGTTGGCTGGACCAGCTTTGGCGGGATTTCCTGGACTGGCTCAACTCCCTGGAAGGGGACGGAACTTCCCCGGAAAGCAACTTCGCTGTTCCCGTCATCATCGCCTTGGCTGTGGTGCTCATTGTGGTGGCTATCTTCGTTGTCCGGCCCAGGCTGAATGCCAAGAGAAAGACCTCCGTTAGCGGCATGTACGGCAGGGACGCGGCTGTGGATGCTGCGACGTACCGGAAGCGCGCTCTTGCCGCGGCCGACGACGGCGACTGGCCTAACGCCGTCGTCGATCAGTTCCGGGCCTTGGTGCGTTCCGCGGAGGAACGGGATGTCATTGAAGCGCGGGCCGGGCGGACGGCCGATGAGGCCGCAGGCCACTTGGGCCTGGCCTTCACCCCTGCTCAACACCGACTGGTCGATGCCGCCCGCCTGTTTGATGCGGTCCGCTATGGAGAACAGGCGGCAACACGCTCGGACTATGACGAATTGCGCAAGCTGGATATGGACCTCCTCGCCCTGACACCTGACTTCAGTGACCAGGAGCAGCAGGGATTCGCGGTGCCGCGATGACCCTCAAGGAACAGGTGCCAGAAGCTTTACAGGGAGGAACTCCTCCTCATCGGCGGGTCAGCGCATTGTGGAGTTGGTTCCGCAGGCACTTGGTTTGGATTGCGCTGGGGGTGGTGTTTGCCGCATTCGTGACGTTCCTGGTAGCGGAGCGGTTCTCGGCACCCAAGGATTCACGGTCCTTATCTACCCGTAATCCCGCTCCCGACGGGGCCATGGCCTTGGCCGAAATACTGGGGCGCCACGGTGTGGGCATAACTCCCACCGATACCCTCGAAGACACCCTGGCCGCACTTTCCGACGACGACTCCACCGTACTGCTGTATGACCCCCGCGGTTTCCTGGACAGATCACAGTTGCAGGATGTGAGGGCTGCAGCCGGGCGGGTGGTGGTGGTCGCACCGCGCCTACGCACGTTGAACGGCCTCGATCCGGACTTCCGTCCCGGCGGGGTGGTTCCCGAAGCGACAAAAAACCTTGAACCAGGCTGCGGCCAGGAAGACGCGGAGCAGGCGGGACCCGTTGCCGCACAAGGACCGGTGTACCTGGGGCCCGTAGTTTGCTACGCCACCCGCAGTGATGGACCAGGACTTTACGTGTCCTCGGCCGATGGGCACGTCGTTGTTTTGGGGAGCACCGAGTTGCTGGAAAACCAACACCTCGCGGCCGCTGGTAACGCCGCATTGGCGACGCGGACCTTGGGAAGCGCCCCCAACTTGGTCTGGTACACACCAGGCCTCGCGGATGTAGCGTCCGATAGATCCGCCCCGACGCTCAACGAGCTTGCACCGCCGTGGGTGGCGTTTGCGGGTCCATGGCTGGCCGTCATAGCTATCCTTGCCATCCTCTGGCGCGGACGACGTTTGGGACCGTTGGTCTTTGAACCGCTTCCCGTGGTGGTTAAGGCCGCAGAAACAGCCGAAGGGCGTGCACGTCTATATCAGGATTCACGTGCCGTGGAACGCGCCGCCGACAATCTACGGGCAGGAACCCTCGCCCGGTTGGCCAAGCATTTCAATCTGGGGACGGACACCACCGCGGAGGCCATCATCGACGCCGTGGCCCGGCGCCTTGGACGGCAGTCCCCCGCGATCCGGTGGGCGCTCATTGATTCCAAGCCGCAGACAGAAGGACAACTGGTGCAGTGGGCACAACAGATCGAACGAATCGAACAGGAGGCGACGGCCCGATGAGCAACCAGCCGAACAACTACACGGACAGCACCAACCAATACTCCGGTGGCGCGGCCCACCAGGTAAACCAGGCGCACGCAGGCGATCCGCATGTGCATGGAACACAGCAGGGCGGCCACCGCAGCGGTACGGAGGATCCTGCCCGACAGTCCCTGCTGAACGTCCGGAACGAGGTTGGGAAGGCTGTGGTCGGGCAGGATCCCACAGTTACGGGCGTGCTGATCGCCCTTCTTTGCGGCGGCCATGTCCTGCTGGAAGGCGTGCCCGGCGTCGCGAAGACCCTGTTGGTCCGGGCGTTGTCCACTGCCCTGAGCCTGGAAACCAAGCGCGTACAGTTCACCCCGGACCTCATGCCCGGTGACGTCACGGGCTCCCTGGTGTACGACTCGCATTCATCGGAATTCACTTTCCGCGAAGGGCCGGTTTTCACCAACATCCTGCTGGCCGATGAAATAAACCGAACGCCACCCAAGACGCAGGCCTCGCTCCTGGAAGCCATGGAGGAACGCCAGGTTTCCGTGGATGGCGTATCGCGGCCGCTCCCTGCACCATTCATCGTGGCAGCCACCCAGAATCCCGTGGAATATGAAGGAACCTACCCCCTGCCCGAGGCCCAATTGGACAGGTTCCTTCTCAAGCTGACCATGCCCTTGCCAGGCAGAGCCGAGGAAATCGAAGTGATCCGCCGGCACGCCGGTGGCTTCGACCCCCGAGACCTCGCTGCGGCAGGCGTGCGGGCGGTGGCTGGCGCCGTCGAGCTTTCCAACGCTCGTGTGGCTGTAGCGCAAGTGGCCGTCGCACCGGAAATCCTGGCCTACATTGTGGACGTAGTCCGGGCAACCAGGTCAGCCCCGTCCTTCCAACTGGGCGTCTCTCCTCGCGGCGCTACTGCCCTCCTGAACACTTCGAAGGCATGGGCCTGGCTGTCCGGGCGGCCCTTCGTGACACCGGACGACGTCAAAGCCTTATCGTTGCCTTGCCTCAGGCACCGGGTAGGCCTGCGTCCTGAGGCCCAGATGGATGGCATCCACGTTGACGACGTGCTCGGAAGCATCCTCGCGTCCGTTCCGGTGCCTCGTTGATTCTGCCGGTGATGCAGATGACAGCAATGGCAAGAGTGCCCTGATGGCCATCACGGGTCGTTTTGTGTTGCTGGCAGTTGCCGGGCTGGTTCCGTTGCTGCTGTTTCCGGCCTGGAGCACGGTGCTGTTCATCGTTATCGGACTGCTGCTGTTCCTGGCTCTTGACCTTATCCTGGCGGCTTCCCCAGCCAAGCTGGGCTTGGCACGCCAGCAACCGGGCAACGTCACTTTGGAGAGTCATGTTGATTCCGTCCTCACGGTGACCAACTTGGGCCGCCGAAAGCTGCGGGCGATGGTCCGGGATGGTTGGCAACCCTCCGCTGGAGCCCTTAACCCAGCCCAGGCGCTTGACGTTCCACCCGGCGAACGTCGCCGCGTGACGGTATCCCTAATGCCACGGCGTCGCGGCGATCTTGAGAGCCCACATGTGACGATCCGTTCGTATGGACCCTTGCGGCTGGCCGCACGGCAGCGGACGAGGACACTTCCCGCCCGCCTTCGAGTGCTGCCGCCTTTCCATTCCAAACGGCATCTGCCATCGAAACTTCGCAAGCTGCGCGAACTTGATGGCAGGGCGGCTGTGCAAATCCGGGGCGCGGGAACGGAGTTCGATTCCCTGCGGGACTACGTTCGCGGCGATGACGTCCGATCCATTGACTGGCGTGCAACCGCCCGCCGCACATCTGTGGTGGTGCGGACCTGGCGTCCGGAACGGGACAGGCGGGTTGTGATCGTTCTGGACACCTCCCGAACCGCAGCGGCCAGGATTGACGACGAGCCGAGGCTCGATACCGGGATTGAGGCTGCGCTGCTGCTCGCGGTTCTAGCGGAACGGGGCGGGGATCGGGTTGACTTCCTCGCCTACGACCGGATGCTCCGCGCGAGGGTCGAATCTGCTTCGAAAGGCAACCTCCTGGCCCAACTCGTTCAAGCCATGGCGGCGTTGGAGGCCGAACTCATAGAACTGGACTGGCAGCAGATCCCAGGCCAGGTACGGGCCGTATCGGCGCACCGCTCGCTGGTGGTGCTTTTGACAGCCCTCGACGGCGGCGCCCCCGAGGAAGGCCTTCTCCCCATGGTGGCCCAACTGGTCCGCCAGCACGTAGTGGTGGTCGCATCTGTCCGGGACCCCTTGCTGGCAGCAATGAAAGCCGGACGTTCCACCGCCAGCCAGGTTTTCCGTGCCGCCGCCGCGGAGCGCGCCCTGCTGGAACGCGCTGCGGTCACAGAACAATTGCGGCAACTCGGGGCTGAAGTGGTGGACGCCGAACCCTCTGAAGTCCCTCCCTTGCTTGCTGACACCTACATCCGGCTTAAAGCGGCCGGGCGGCTCTAGGAAGGACTCCAATGAACGAACCTATCTACCAGCTCGCCCTGGGCAATGATTTCACCAAGTTGGCACCCGAACTCCAGGAGTACTTCTCCCTGGCGGCAGGCTCCGGGTCATATGGAATTGGTGAGGGGGTCTTTGACGTTGTAGGGTGCCAGCAAAAATGGTTGCGTCCTTTGCTGGCCCTGACGGGAAGCGAAGAGGCCTTCTTCCCTGAATACGGCGAAGGCATACCGTTCCGTATTGAGAACCATGCCCACGTGGATCCCTTTGGCCGGCAAGCCCTCACGGCACGGCGTGAAATCTACTTCCCCTCCGGGACGCGGTTGTTCCACGACACCACGAGCGCTATCATCACGCCGCAGACCGGCTCCGTCACGCCCGCACCGATCCGGTTGGTGGACCATGTTGGCCGTTACCGTCGCCTCGTCACGGACCTTGACGTAACTGCCATGCCCAACGGCCGGCTACGAGGTGTGTCGAAAGCCAGCCGGCTCTTCCTGGGTCCATTGCGCATTCCGTTGCCGGCAGCCTTGGACGCAAAGGCCTTTGCGGAGCAATGGTGGGACGAGAACGAGGGCAAGCACCGGATCCAGGTCAAGGTCATCCAACCCCAGATCGGCGTAGTGCTTGTCTATGCCGGCCGCTTCGATTACCGGTTGGCGCCTTACCTGGCCGGGGCTGCCCAGGGCACATCGCTCCCGCGCTATGCAGAACCGGATCGCTGGGAAAAGAGGATCTAGCCCTCGCCAATCATCCCTGCGACAGGCCAATCAACCTGTGACAGCCCGATCAACCCTGTGACAGCTGATCAAGGCCATCGGCCACTTGGGTGAGTCGGGCAAGGACTTCCTTCGCTGTGGAGGGCTTCACGTGGGCGAGTCCCGTCGCCGGCGTTAGGCGCAGTGCCGGCAAGGCAGACGCCGGGAGGCCCAGTTGGCTCCAAGGCCGCCAAATGCTTTCCACAATGTCCGCGGTCCGCGGAAGCATGGCATCAGCATCCGCTGTGGGCATCGCACCGGCCCACACGCGTTTGCCCTTTTCCACTGCTCCGGCAAGGTGCTCCCACTGGCGGGTAGTCAACGCCTTCAGGGGAACAGCAACGCCATCGGCGCCCGCATCGAGTATGCGATCAATCGGGGCCTCGATCTCCGGTACGGCCACCACAATTTCGACGGCGCCCGCTGCCCTGAGCGCCTCGATCACCAACCGCCAGGCTCCCGCAACTTCCTCGCCGGGGATGGACCGCAGAGTCCGGTAACCACTCGCCGTCGGGATTGTTCCGCCCATCACTGCAGCAATATCCGGCTCGTCCAACTGGACCACAACGCCCGCTCCGGGCACCGCTCCCGAGATCCGCTGAAGGTGTTCTGCGACTCCGGCTGCCAGTGACTCTGCAATGTCACGGCGTGCCCCAAAATCGAGGAGGGCTCTTTCGCCGTTGTGGAGGTACAAACCGGCTGCGAGGCTCAGGGGGCCCATCAGTTGGACCTTGATCCCGCTGGCTGAAACTTCTTCCGTTCCAGCGACATCAGCCAGGATGTTGATGTCAGTCGCAAGCGCAGACCGTGCCCGCTGGGCGTCCTTTCCCGGCCGGTCCACCAATCTCCAACCGTGGGGTTGAACGTCCACGGCCAAGTCCACCAGCAGCGATGCTGTCCTGCCTACGGCATCGGATCCGACACCACGGTCCGGCAGTTCGGGCAGGAACGGAAGGTGGGGGTCCCCCAATTCGCCCCGGACGATCCGCAGGGATTCTGCAGGGTCAGTCCCTGGCCATGGGCCCAGAGCCGTCGCGCTGACCCGTTGCACTTCACCCGACATACTTTCAGGCCTGCTGGCTGGAGATCTGGTGATCCTCTGCGATGGCCTCATGATGGCGGATCACTTCACTGATGATGAAATTCAGGAACTTCTCGGCAAATGCGGGGTCAAGATGCGCGTCCTCGGCCAGGCGGCGAAGCCGGGCGATCTGGGCTGCTTCCCGTCCGGGGTCGCCAGCGGGAAGCTTGTGCGTGGCCTTGAGGACCCCTACTTTCTGGGTGGCCTTGAAGCGTTCCGCGAGCAGGAAAACGAGTGTGGCATCGATGTTGTCGATGCTGGACCGGATGGAGAGCAGCTCATCCATGACGCCGCGATCCACCTGGCCCGCGAGGGAACTCGCTGACGGGTTGAAGGAATCGTGGTCTTCGGGGAGGGCATTGTTCTGCTCGGTCATGTTCCCCAGTCTATGGGGTGCGGCGGTAGCGTTGCCGGTGTTACCTGACGGCATCCCGTAAGCAGTGTTCCTGCCGCGGGAATCGGTGCAGAATGGCAGCATCACTGCACTCGACCAGGGGAGCTTCCATGAAAATCGCTGTCCTGGGAACAGGAATGGTGGGGCACGCCCTGGCTGGCAAGCTGGTGTCGTTGGGCCACGAGGTCATCATGGGTTCCCGCGAATCCGGCAATCCCAAGGGCGAAGAGTGGGCCCGACAAGCTGGTCCACGCGCCCGTGCCGGCTCTTTCGCGCAAGCGTGCGCAGAGTCCGAGCTGATCGTGAATGCCACACCCGGTACTGTGAGCCTGGCCGTCCTCGCTGAAGCCGGCGAGGCCACCCTGAACGGCAAAATCATCTTGGACGTAGCTAATGCCCTGGATGGATCCAGCGGCTTCCCGCCATCGCTCACAGTCTGCAACACCGACAGCATCGCCGAGACCATTCAACGGACCTACCCCGAGCTTCGGGTAGTGAAATCCCTTAATACAGTCAGCGCCCCCGTGATGGTGGATCCTGGGCGGCTTCCGGGCCCACATGACATGTTCATGGCGGGAAACGACGCGGATGCCAAGTCCACAGTGTCAGGCCTGCTGCAGGAGTTTGGTTGGGCGCCCGAGCACATCAGGGACCTTGGCGGACTCGACGCTGCCCGTGGCATGGAAATGTGGCTGCCCTTATGGCTAAGGATCTTCATGCAGCAGCCGAAGGGAAAGATGTTCAACATCGCTATCGTCTCGGAATAGCTCAGGAACCACCCTCCGCAATGGAGACACTAAAGGCCCGCTCCCCAGCGTGGGAAACGGGCCTTCGGTGCATTATCCGGACTTTCTCAGCGCCGGGCTAACTCAGTGCCGGGCTTTCTCAGTGCGGGCCTTTGGGACTAGCCGCCCAACAGCGCGCGGTGGGCTTCCCGGCGTCGTGCCTGTTCGTCTGGGTCCGGAACCGGCAAGGAGGCGATCAGCCGCTTGGTGTAGTCGTGCTGGGGCGAGCTCATCACATGGTTGCCGATGCCCTGCTCCACCAACTGTCCCTTGTACAGCACGCCAACCCAGTGCGACAACATGTCCACCACCGCGAGGTCGTGGCTGATGAAAAGGGCCGCGAAGCCGAACTGCTCCTGGATGTCCTTGAACAAGTCCAGAACCTTGGCCTGCACTGAGACGTCCAGCGCGGAGGTTGGTTCGTCGGCAATCAGCAGGCGTGGGTTGAGCGCCAACGACCTCGCAAGAGAGGCGCGCTGCCGCTGTCCACCGGACAGCTCGTGCGGGTAGCGTTGCGCGTACGACGCCGGCAACTGGACCGACTCGAGCAGCTCGCCTACCTTTTTCCGCGCCTCAGCCGCGCTGGGCTTCGTGTGGATAATCAGCGGCTCAGCCACGCACTCGCCGATGGTGAGATGCGGGTTAAAGGAGGCGGCAGGGTCCTGGAAAACAAAGCCGATCTCCTTCCGCAGCGGACGGAAAGTGCGCTCCTTGAAGTCCAGCATCTCGTAGCCAAGGACTTTGAGACTGCCGCCCGTTGTCCTGTTCAGGCCTGCGATTGCCCGGCCAATGGTGGACTTTCCGGAACCGGACTCGCCCACCAAGCCAAAAACCTCGTTCTCCGAGACCGTAAAGGTGACGTTGTCCACGGCTTTGAAGCCATGGCGTCCAAACCGGCCCGGGTACTCAACGGTGAGGTTCTTCGCCTCGACTAGGACCTTGCCGTCCTGATGCAACCGGCCACGGGCGCCTTCGGAGGCGGAGTTCCGGCCCAGGTGCGGGACCGCTGCGAGGAGCTTTTTCGTGTAGTCCTGCTTCGGCTCCGCGAACAACACCCTCGAGGGCGCTTCCTCCACCACATCGCCTTGGTACATGACCACCACGCGGTCGGCGAGGTCGGCCACTACGCCCATGTTGTGGGTAATCAAGACGATGGATGTGCCGTAGTTATCCCGCAAGTCACGGAGTAATTGCAGGATTTCCGCCTGTACCGTCACGTCCAGGGCTGTCGTTGGTTCATCGGCCACAATCAGGCCCGGGTTCAGTGCCAATGCCGCGGCAATCACCACGCGCTGCTTTTGCCCACCGGAAAACTGGTGTGGGTAGTAGTTGACCCGGGTTTCGGGGTCCGGAATACCCACCTTTCGCAGGGCTTCCGTGGCCCGTTCCTTGGCTTGCTTTGCAGAAACGCGGTGGCCGTCCTTGGCGTGCGCACGGATCCCTTCGGCAATTTGCCAGCCCACCGTGAACACAGGGTTCAAAGCGGTGGAGGGTTCCTGGAAGACCATCGCTACGTCGCGGCCGCGGATCCTTCGCAGTGCGGATTTGCTGACACTGATCACGTTGCTTCCATTGATCACCACGGCGCCGGAACTGATGGCGGTTTCCGGAAGCAGCCCAAGGATGGTCTTGGCCGTCACGGTCTTGCCGGAGCCGGACTCCCCCACGATCGCCACTACTTCCCCGGCTTTGACGTCCAGGCTGACATCCTTCACAGCATAGACGTCCCCGCCGTCCGTGGCGAAGGTGACTTTGAGCCGGTCAATGGTGAGGACGGGTTCGCTGGGAGCCGCGGCGTCGGAAATGTTTCCGAGGTTGGTGGTCATGGCTTACCTGCCTCTGAAGCTGTAGGGGTTGCAGGGGTTTTCGTGGCGCCTGCGCGCTTGCGGCCACGGATCCGCGGATCGTTGAGGTCGTTGATGCTTTCGCCAACCAGCGTCAGGCCCAGGACTGTCAGCACGATTGCGATGCCAGGGAAGACACCCGTCCACCAGATACCCGAAGAGGTATCGGCGAGCGCCTTGTTCAGGTCAAAGCCCCACTCCGCAGCGGATGTTGGCTCGATGCCAAAGCCCAGGAAGCCAAGGCCTGCAAGCGTAAGGATCGCTTCGGAGGCATTGAGCGTGAACATCAGGGGCAGGGTCCGCGTTGCGTTTTTGAAGATGTGCCGTCCGATGATACGCAGGCTGGACGCACCCAGTACCTTGGCCGACTCGACGAATGGCTCAGCCTTGAGCCGGATGGTTTCGGCGCGGATGACCCGGAAATATTGGGGCACGAACACCACGGTGATCGAGAACGCACAGGAGAAAATACCGCCCCAGAAACTGGACTGGCCACGGCTGATCACGATCGAGATGACTATTGCCAAAAGCAGGGTGGGGAACGCATAGATGGCGTCCGCTACTACTACAAGGATCCTGTCCAGCCAGCCGCCGAAGTAACCGCTGAGCAAGCCCAGGGCGACGCCGAGGAAAAGTGACATCGCCACGGACACGATGATGACGGTCACGGCCGTCTGGGATCCCCACAGGACGCGGGACAGGACGTCATAGCCGCCCACCGTGGTGCCAAGGAGGTGTTTGGCCCCCGGTGCCTGCTGGGTGGGGAAGGAACCGGACGCATCGCTGAGTTGGGAGTAGCCGTAGGGGGCCAGCAGCGGGGCGAAAATGCTTGTCAGCAGGAACAACCCGCTGAGAACGACGCCCACCACCAGCATGCCCCGCTGGAGGCCAACGCTTTTCCTGAGGTGGGACACCACCGGAAGCCGGAAGAAGAGGGGCTGCTTGGGAGCAGTCAGTGAAGGAGTGCTCATGGTCAGTACCTCACTCGGGGATCGATGAGCGCGGCAATGATGTCCACGATGAAGTTGGTCACGGCGACGATGATGGCCAGCAGCACGACAATGCCTTGGACAGCCACAAAGTCACGGGCATTCAGGTACTGCACCAACTGGTACCCCAGGCCCTTCCACTCGAAGGTTGTCTCGGTCAGGATGGCACCGCCGAGCATGAGCGCAATTTGCAGGCCCATGACAGTGATGATGGGGATCAGTGCAGGCTTGTAGGCGTGTTTGGTCACCAGCCGGAACTCACTAACGCCCCGGGAACGGCCGGCCTCAATGTAGTCCTTTCCCAGTGTGCCAATGACGTTTGTCCGTACCAGCCGCAGGAAGACCCCTGCGGTCAGCAAACCAAGGGCCACGGCCGGCAGGACAGCGTGGGATGCAACATCTCCAAGAGCAGCGAAGTTGCCGCTGCGGAGCGCATCCAGCCAGTAGATGCCTGATGGCGCTCCCAAGGTGCTCATGGTCAGTTCCGTGCGGGTGGAGGCGCGTCCTGCTACGGGGAACCATCCGAGCCACACCGAAAATGTCAGTTTGAGAAGCAGGCCGGAGAAGAACACGGGGGTGGCATAACAGAGGATTGCGAAGAACCGCAGGACGGCGTCGGAGCTCTTGTCGCGGTGTTGGGCGGCGATGAGTCCGAACGGGATACCGACTGCGAGCGCCACGATCAATGCGTTGATCGACAGCTCCAGCGTTGCGGCACCAAAGGTAGTGAGTACCTCCACGACTGGTCGACGATCAGTGATCGTCGAGCCAAAGTTGCCGGTGATGAGTTGGCCGAGGTATTCAAAGTACTGGATCAGAACCGGGCGGTCATAGCCGGCATCGTGGATTCGCTGGGCCAGTACATCCGGTGGGAGGCGTCCGCCTTGGGCAGCTGTGATGGGATCTCCAATGACCCGCATCAAGAAGAAGACCAGCGTCACCAGAATGAAGACGGTGGGGATGATCAGGAAGAACCTGATCACGATGTATTTTCCAAGGCCTCCCCCGGCCTTGGACTTGCTCTTGGGAGCTACTATTCCGGGCTCGGCCTCGGGTACCTCTATAAGTGTTGTCATTGTTACCTGTATTTCCTGCCCGTGGATTGCGCGGGATTGGCTCATGCATGCCGGCCACGATCGTGGTCAGCAAAGGAGGCGGGACACCGGATCAGTGTCCCGCCCCTTTCCATCACATGGTGTGGTTACTTGGAAACAGTCCCGAGGCGGAACTTGAATGAAGCGTCCAGTGTCTTGTCGACACCGTTGACACCACTTCCGACCACCGCCACCTGTGCGCCCTGAAGCAGCGGCAGTGTGGAAATGTCCTTCGCAAGGGCGTTTTGGACGTCCTTGATGGCGGTTTCACGGGCCGACTTGTCTGCCTCTGTAAGCTCCTTGTTGATGAGCTCGTTCACAGCATCGTTGTTGTAGTGGTTGTTCAGGAAGCCGCCCTTGGGGAAGAACGGCGTCAAGTAGTTGTCAGCGTCACTGAAGTCCGGGAACCAACCGAATTGGAACAGCGGGTACTCATCGGCGCGGCTAGCCTTGGTATACGTGACCCATTCGGTGGACTGCAGGTTCACCGTGAACAGCCCGGACTTCTCCATCTGCTCCTTGACCATGGCGTATTCGTCACCCGACGACCCACCGTAGTGGTCCGGGTTGTACTGCAGGTTCAGGGCCACTTTTTCAGTGATTCCGGCGTCTGCCAGCACCTTCTTGGCCTTGTCGAGGCTTGGCTTTCCTGCGTCGCCGTAGGCATCCTTGAACGACTCGTTGGCGCCCAGGAATCCGCTCGGAACGTTGGAGTACAGCGGCAGGTAGGTGCCCTTGTAGACCTGGTCCGCAATCGCCTGGCGATCGACAAGGTTGGCTATTGCTTGCCGGACCGCCAGGGCCTTTGCCGGATCTGCGCCCGGCGCCTTGGTGCCGAAAGGCATGGTGTCGAAGTTGAACGTGATGTAGCGGATCTCGCCACCTGGACCGACCAGAACCTTGACCTTGGAATCCTTCTTGAGGTCGTCAACATCGGTGGCACTCAGGCTGCGGAACGCCACATCGAGGTTGCCCTGCTGGATATCCAGCTTCAGGTTCGTAGGGCTGGCGTAGTACTTGATCGTGGCGGCGTCATTGGCCGGCTTGCCAAGGACACCCTTGTAGTCGGGGAATGCCTTCAGGCTGACCAGTTCATTCTTCTTGTAGCTATCGATCGTGTACTGCCCGTAGAACGCTTTGGCCTTGATGATTTCGTCGTCAGGAAGGACCTTGTCCGCGGGGAAGACTTCATCGTCCACAATCGGCGCAGCTGGGCTGCTGAGGATAAACGGGACGGTCTGGTCGTTGGCCAGCTTCGACTTGAACACCACCGTGTTGGCATCCGGGGTGGTCACGCTCACAATGTTGGCCAGCAACGACGCCGGGCCGGAGGGGTCGTTGATGGCGACCTGGCGGTCAAAGGAGAACTTGACATCCTTTGAATCCAGCGTGTGTCCATTGGCCCATTTCAGGCCGGACTTGAGCTTGACGGTGTATTCGGTAGGTGCCGTGAACGACGACGACTCCGCAAGGTCCGGGACCGGTTCTGCACCGCCTGGCTTGGAGTTCAGCAGGAACGAGTAAATCTGGTTCATCACCATGAATGAACCATTGTCGTAGGATCCTGCCGGGTCCAATGCGGTGACTTTGTCTGTGGTGCCGTAGGCGATCGGGCCGCCGGCAGCCGGGGCGGACGATGAACCGCCGCCGGAGGGGCCCGTGCATGCAGTCAAAGCGAGGGCGGAAACGCCCGCCAGCGCGATAACGCCATGCAGGGCCTTCTTCTTCAGTGCCATCTGTGAACCTTCTGTTCGATGGATTAGGCGAACCGCCGTGGGATATTTGTGACGGAGCGCACTCTTGATTCCACGATTCAATCAGACTTCCGCGCCCCGGGGCCCTTGATTTTGTGATTCGAGACACAATATTTACCAACCAGTAGGTTTTCCAGTGGACGCTAAGGCATTGCCCCTGAAGGAGCGCCGGAATATCTTTATTCCGAGTTGATAAGCGCTGGATCACGGACAGGCAGAACACGGCCGTGGACAGCATCCAGGCGGCGGTTCAGGGGGCCGCCGAGGTAATGGGTGCAAGGACCAGTCCTAAGGACGGGAACATGAGCAAGGCAGCCCTCTGTGTGGGGATCAACAAGTTCAAGTATTTACCCGAATCGAGCTGGCTTCACGGTTGCGTTAATGACGCTGAAGACCTGGCCGCCCTCCTTGGGGCGCAGTACGGTTTCGCTTCCTCCAGCATCAAGGTCCTAAGGGATGCCAAGGCCACCAAAAAGTCCGTAATGGCCGAACTCAACAAGTTGGTCGACAGCGCGGTGGAGGGAGCGTCCAACCATATTGTCTTCACCTTCTCCAGCCATGGCACGCAGATACCCGATACCAGCGGCGATGAGGTGGATCGGCTGGACGAGGCCTTTGCCTGCTATGACATCAACAACGCCGGCGACTCCTGGGACCCGGAGACAGTGATCAGTGACGACGAGTTGGCCACGCTCTTCGGGCGTCTGCCGGAGGGTGTCCTCATGGACGTCGTCCTGGACACCTGCCACAGCGGCACTGGACTGAAGTCCCTGGACCTCTTGCCGGGCAGACGCCCGCGTTTCCTGCCTGCCCCAACACCCCGGGCCGCGATCGCGAACGAGTTCAGCGACGCCCGCACCCTTCGCGATTTGGTGAAATCAGCCACACTGTCCAAGCCTGTGCTGATGGCAGCCTGCCGATCTGACCAGACTGCTGCGGACGCCCTGATCGAGGGCCGCTACAACGGAGCCTTCACCTATCATTTCGTCAAGGCCCTGCAGGGCAACGGCACAGCAGTGCGTGCGGAAGTCCTGAAGCTGGTGAGCAAAGCGCTCAAAGGCGGCGGTTTTGATCAAATCGCCCAATTGGAAGGCACGACGGCGGCACGCAAGGCTGCCTGGGGCAGCTAACCTTCCGTTGGCGTCACCCCCGGGGCATCAGCTATCGCCCGCGCCTATGCCGCCGGGCCTATTCCCCCGTACCTATTCCCCTGTGCCGTGGAACTTGTGCCTGGCACCGGAAGATGCGGCTTCCTCGACGTCGTGCTGTTGATCGGAACCAAACAGCATCCCCTGCCGCTCCCGGTCCATTACTGGTTTGAGCGCGGCATAGACCAGGCGGCCACCGGCGTCGAATCTGAGGATTCCTCCTCCACGGACATCCACGAAATCCCGCCGCGTCTTCAAGCCAAGGCGGACATAGGCCTCCTTGCGGCTCATCCGCACCGTTTGAATGAATGATGCCCCGATTTCGGAGATGATGAAGCCGTCCGGTGACACGCGTTCGGACGTGCGCACCCGCGTGGAGCTCAGTGGAGTGCGCCGCTCCAGCCGGGCCGCGTCCAGGAGCCTCGGGTTTTCCCACACGAAGCGTTGGACTTCCTGGGGGTCTGACCCCAAGGCCGACAGTCGGATTGGATAGCGAAGCCCCTGGTAGTTATCCACCCCGCTGATGTTGTTCAGCGACACCCGGCGGATCCCTATGGCAGAGAATTCCGTTTGGAGGGCGTCCCGATAGCCGTAGGTGTCTTCCGGGACCATGTCCAGGTCTGCGGCAATGATGCCACGTAGGAGATCCCGCCAAGTAACGTCCACAGGTGGCATGTAGGAAAGGCCCCTGATCACCATGCGCAGGACCCTCATGGCCACAATGGAACCGGATTCCGCTTTCTGCTGCAGGCTTTGGTTGTCCCCAAAACGGGCATTTCTTTCCGACCACAACCGCTGGACGGCCCGGAGTACTGCCCCGACCACCACCGCCCCGCGGGCATGCGGGTCCAGCATGGTTTGCCAACCCTCAGGAACGGCGCCAACAAATGGTTCCCTCAACGGACCACGGGCGAAAAGGTCCCTCGCAAAGTCAAAGAGGGACCTTATCAGGATCGCGTCGTCCACCACCTGCCCTGCCTCAAACCCTTCCCCGGCAGCTTCAAGTTGCCGGAAGACCACCTCACGGGATGAAAACACCGACAGTATGGCCACCAGGTCTGCCAGTGCCTCGTGCATGGCAAGTTGCTCCATGGTGGCCAGCTGGTCCGCCCACGCAGGCCGGAAGCCGTCCAGGATCGCGTGGGTGACTTCGTGGGCAACAATGTCCCTGAACAGCGCAGTGGGTACTTTGTAGCCCATGCGGTCCACGGAGCCGAAGCGTATGGTGTTGGTACCGCGCTCATATCCGGTATCGATGGCTGTGACACGATCCCTTGCCTTCAGGACCACCCGCCCCTCCGGATTCCAGGGCATTCGCCGGCCGAGCGTGGATTCGAAGATCTCCAGGGTGCTCATGGCCACGCCGTAGACGTGCTGGGCGAGGAAACGGGTATCGTCCAGGAGTTCGCGGAGGTCCGTGGGCGGAGCTTCTGAAACCAGTTGCCAGGGGTCGCCTTGGCGAGTCAGGGTTACTGGAGACACATTGGTGCCGCGCCACTTCCGGATGTGGATCGCGTAGCGGTGTCCAGTGGGGCCACGCCGGAGCCGCTCTACGGGTATCCGTACCTGGGCTGTCAGCGGTGGAGCCCCGCCGCTGCCTATCGGCCCCTCTGCAAGGACCGTCACGGAGACCATCTGCCCTGCTTTGATGTCTCCCGGGCTCTTCTTTGGAAATGCCACAGCCATCGCCATCTTCGAATGCGGACCCCAACACACCGCAGCGGTTGCGCTGCTTAGGCCAGTATGGGGGCCCTCAAACCCGGAGGCAATAATCCGGTGACAGCTAAAGAACTGCCCTCTGCAGGGAACGTGCGGCGTCGATGGTTGCCTGTCCCAGTACCCGGGTGCCCTGATACAGCACGACGGTCTGGCCAGGCGCCACTCCCCGTAGCGGTTCGGTCAGGGTGACCACGAGTTCGGCCCGCTCAACACCCTCTTCATCGGCAACCGGCTCAATGTGTGCACGGGCCGGAACGGGATCACCATGTGCCCGCACCTGGGCGTGGCACTCGAATTCTGCACCCGTATCAACCTCGGAGATGGGCAGGCCAGCCCATGACACCTTGATGCCGCGGATTTCATCGATGGCAAGGAGCGCTTCCGGCCCCACAACCACCTTGTTTTCCTTCGGACGGATTTCCAGGACAAACCGGGGCTTACCATCGGAAGCCGGCGTGCCCAGCTTCAGTCCCCGGCGCTGGCCGACGGTGAAGGCGTTGGCACCAGGGTGCTCGCCTACCTTCGTGCCGGTTTCGTCCACGATGTCGCCAGTTGTCATTTCGATTTTCTCGGCCAGCCAACCACGCGTATCTCCATCGGAGATGAAGCAAATATCGTGGCTATCCGGCTTGTTTGCCACCGACAAACCCCGCCTTTCGGCCTCAGCCCTTACCTCGGCCTTGGAAGGAGTGTCCGCAAGCGGGAACATGGAGTGCTTAAGCTGCTCATGGGTCAGTACGCCCAGGACATAGCTTTGGTCCTTGGCCCAGTCCGCCGCCCGATGCAGTTCACGGTTGCCGTCGGCGTCTTCGATGACTTTGGCGTAGTGCCCGGTGCATACAGCGTCAAACCCCAGGGCAATGGCCTTTTCCAGCAAGGCAGCAAACTTGATGCGCTCGTTGCAACGCATGCACGGATTCGGGGTGCGTCCTGCAGCATATTCGTCGATGAAGTCCTGGACGACATCTTCCTTGAAGCGTTCGGAGAAGTCCCAAACATAGTAGGGAATCCCTAGGACATCACAGGCGCGCCATGCATCGCGGGAGTCTTCGATGGTGCAGCAGCCCCGGCTTCCGGTGCGAAGGGTGCCGGGCATGCGCGACAACGCAAGGTGGACTCCGACGACGTCGTGTCCGGCCTCGACGGCGCGGGCGGCGGCCACGGCGGAGTCGACTCCGCCGCTCATTGCTGCAAGTACTCGCATGCTGGCTTTCCGTGGTTTAGGGGTTTTGGCTATTGAATCCGGCTGAGGCGAGCCGGCACGCCCAACTATTCTAGCTCCCGCACCAATGTGCGCGCTAAATCCCTTGACTGGCCATAGGACGAAATCTAAAGTCAAAGTAAGTTGTTTTAGAAAGGCAAAGACAAAAGGTGGGCTGAAATGACGCATGAACGAATGCTCATCGCCGGCGGCGGCCTGGCCGGTGCAACCGCAGCAAAAACCCTTCGCTCAGAAGGCTTTGCTGGACCCGTTACCCTCCTGGCATCCGAGGAGCGGATCCCTTACCTTCGGCCGCCCCTGTCCAAGGAGTTCCTTCTGGGCAAGGCCGACGAAGATAGCGTTCCGGTGGTGCCAGCCGGCTGGTACGAAGAAAACGACGTCGAACTGCTGTTGGGCAACCCTGCAATGGGCATCGATGCCGGGAACCGAACCGTAACCCTTCAGGACGGCCGGACCCTTGACTACGCCAAACTGCTGATAGCCACCGGGGCGCAACCCCGGCGCATCCCGCTTCCCGGCATTGACCTGGAGGGCGTGATGACTTTCAGGACCTTTGAGGACAGCCTGCGCCTGCAGTCCCTGCTCAGGGACGGAGGCAAGCATGTGGTCATGGTGGGTTCCGGGTGGATCGGCATGGAGCTGGCCGCGGCTGGCCGCAGTTACGGCAATGATGTGGTCCTGCTCGGCTTGGAAGAGATTCCACTTAGTGCCGCCATCGGCCCTGAACTGGGCAACTACTTCCGGGCATTCCACGAAGAGAACGGCGTCAGCTTCAGGCTACCTGCGAGCGCTTCTGCCATCGAGGGGAATGATGGCCATGTCTCCGGAGTCCGAACCAACGCGGGAGAAGTCCTACCCGCGGATATCGTCATCATTGCAGTGGGGGTGGTGCCCGACACATCGTTGGCAGAAACAGCAGGGCTAAGCCTGGACAACGGAGTCCTGGTGGATTCCGCTCTTCGCAGCAGCGCCCCGGACATCCTGGCAGCAGGTGACGTTGCCAACGCCCTGCATCCCTTCACCGGCGAGCACCATCGCAGTGAGCATTGGGCGAATGCACTCAATGGCGGCAAAGTGGCCGCAAAGACGATGCTGGACCAAAATGCCGCCCTGGATGTTGTGCCGTATTTCTATACGGATCAGTTCACGCTCAGCATGGAGTACTCGGGTTTCCCTTCGCTGACCTCCGGGGTGGAGCCCGTGATTCGCGGCTCGCTCGATGACGGCAGTTTCATCGCGTTCTGGATGCGCGATGGCCAGAAGGAGCAGGGCGAAGTGGTGGCCGGAATGAGCGTGAATATGCGCCGCGTGCAGAAGCCCATCAAGGCGCTGATTTCCGGCCGGGTGCCCGTAGACATAACCCGTCTGACAGATGCCGACGTTCCCCTTGAGGAACTGTTGCCCCACGCGTGAAACCCGGCGCTAAAACTCCGTTGGCCCTCGCCGCGCCACCGTTGCCGCTGTCTGGATGCTGGATTCATGACCGGCCATGCCTGCTTGCCGAGCCCGCGAACAGGCCTCCGGCAGCGCCTTAAGCAGTGCCTCAACATCGGCTTCTGTTGAGCTGTGCCCCAGCGTGAAACGTTGAGCACCACGGGCAGTGTCTTCATCCAGCCCCATGGCCAGGAGGACGTGGGAGGGACGGGGCACCCCCGCGGTGCAGGCCGAACCGGTAGATGACTCAACGCTTGCGAGGTCCAGAAGAAACAGGAGCGAATCTCCCTCGCACCCAGGAAAAGTGAAGTGGGCGTTGCCGGGCAGTCGGCCTTCCCCAGGTGCCCCACGGAGCACAGCGTCAGGAACAGCCTGCCGAACCCCGGCAATGAGACGGTCGCGCAGCCCGCTGATGCGCTCGCCCTCAGCGGCCAGGCTACCTGTAACGGCCTCCGCAGCTGCCGCAAAGGCAGCAATAGCCGGAGTGTCCAGCGTTCCCGAGCGCACATCGCGCTCCTGCCCGCCGCCATGTTGAACCGGAGTCAACTTGATCGCGCGTCCGAGGAACAACGCGCCAACGCCGACGGGCCCGCCGAGTTTATGCCCCGAGACTGACATTGCAGCGAGCCCGGAAGCCCGGAAATCGACCGGAACGGAACCGAAGGCCTGGACCGCATCCGAGTGCACCGGAATCCCGTATCGGCCAGCCAGCTCCACTATCTCTGCAACGGGCTGAATGGTGCCCACTTCGTTATTGGCCCACATCACCGTGACAAGCGCAACGGAGTCGGGGTCACGTTCCAGTTCGCGCTGCACGGCATCAAGTCGCACCGCACCCTGGGCATCGACCGGCAACCACACGGCCTCGGCTCCCTCATGACGCTCAAGCCACTCCACTGTGTCCATGACCGCATGATGTTCGACGGCGGAGCACAGGATACGGGTCCGGCGGGGGTTTTCGTCATGGCGGGCCCAGAAAAGGCCCTTGACGGCCAGGTTGTCGGCCTCAGTCCCACCCGAGGTGAAAATTACCTCGGAAGGGTGGGCCCCGGCGGCGGCCGCCAACGTTTCGCGCGCATCTTCCACCGCGCGCCGTGCCCGCCGCCCGGCTCCATGGAGGGAGGACGGGTTGCCGGTCCGCGCCAGCTCGCGCGTCATGACGGCAAGGGCTTGGGCCGACATGGGGGTGGTGGCGGCGTGGTCGAGGTATACAGGCACGTTGCAATTCTACCGGCGGCGTCAGCGTCAGGTCCGGGGTCAGGTTTTTGGGCCTGGTTCCAAGCTGCCGATCCGGGCACAGCAATGGCCAGGGCCAGGTTCCGGAAGGACGTTGTCAGCACTAAGACCGGATGCGGTGGCCGCGCCCTTGAGGAACGCGCCGTTCATGGCGCAGACCACCTCCTCATGATCCTGCGAAAGCCGATGGAACGGACAGTTAAGCAGTCGGTACCCTCCCGCGTCATCAGCCATTGGCTCATAGCCGAGGTCCGCCAAAGCACCCAGGAAATCGCCGGGCCGGCCCGCTTCCTGGCCCTTGCGGCCCGCAACATCCAGCAAAGCGTCCCGCACGGGAAGTTCCCCTTTCAGGGAACGCGTGATAGCCGTAGCCATCAGATCCCCGGCCAGATCGTACTGGCGCTCAGGGACAGAGGCACCAACCTCATCCATGGCCGGGCGGTAGAGCTTGGCAGGCCGACCCGAACCAGGCCCGGCTTTGTCAGAGGACTTTCTGAACTCCACCTGCAAGACTCCGTCCTTCACCAAACGATCCAGATGGAAGGAGGCCGTGCTTCGGGGAATACCGAGGGCACGGGCCGCTTCGTCCCGACCGACCGCATCTGCGGCGCCGCGCACGTAGGCGAACAACACCCTGCGGTTGTCGTCGTCCAAGGAGGCGATCGCCGAGATCCTTTGGAGCCAAGAGTGGCGTGCAGTGGTCATACAGTCAGAATATCTCTAAAAACAAGATTCGTTGCTTAAACTTCGGCTCGGATCTAAAATCAAGTTACCTATTTTTAGAAAGGAATGCGTCATGGAAGCCGCAACCACCCACATGAGCCCGAAGTCCAGCCACAGCGACCTCCGGGACCCTTCCCGGCAGGCCTTTCTCCTCCTGAGGACGGTCTTCACGATTGCCCCGATCATTTTCGGGCTCGATAAATTCAGCAACCTCCTGGTGGACTGGACTGTCTACTTGGCGCCCGCAGCCACCGCCGTGGTACCTGTTTCAGCCCAGACCTTCATGTACGGCGTGGGAGTCATCGAAATTATCGCCGGCATCCTCGTCGCCCTGCGGCCACGCTGGGGATCCCTCGTTGTCGCAGCCTGGCTGCTCGGCATCATCGTCAACCTGCTGGTGCTTGGCTCGTTCTTCGACGTAGCGCTGAGGGACTTCGGCCTGCTGGTGGGAGCACTCGCGTTGAACCGCCTGGCCACCGCGTTCAAGAAATAACTCTCAGGCTGGTGGGACCACGGCCAACCGGGACTGGACCTCAGCCCTGGCCTTGGCCAGGGTCCCGCTATCCGGACAAGCAACCGATATGTAAACAGAGGAAGCCGGGCTGCTGAAGAGCCTGGCAAGGACCACGGAAGCGACACCGCCGGAAGCCGGAGCTGATTCCAAGGCCAATAATTCCACGCTATGCTCCGGCTTGCCCGAATCCTGGCCCCACCGCAATGAGGCCGGCGTTAGCTTGTCCACAGCGATGCCTGGAACCACGTAACGGAACAGTTCCTTCGTGGACGCGGCGTCATCCCCCGGCACTACCAATGGCCCCTGGTTAAGGCTGACCCGGACAACCACCGCGCACCCATCTGTCTTTGCGTACCGGGTTTCACCTTGCAAGCCGGAGTGCACAACGGACCATCCTGGCGCCTCCTCCAGGCGGCTGGACACTAATACCGGGTCTCCGGGCGCCAAAGTTCCTCCCGCGTCCAAAGGCAGGTCCTTCGCGGCGAGAGCCTCAGCATCGTGTCCGGGCGTGATGGTTGGGGTGGAAAGCGTCGACTCCGAAGGTGAAGGCTTCGGTGCTGCGGGGTCAGGCACGTTCACACTGCATCCGGCAAGCAGCGCACCCAAAGCAGCCACAGCAGGCACGACGCCCAAACCAGGTACAGCGCCCACCAACGCCCGGAACTGCCGTCGTCCAACACCCCGCGTCATTGGCGATCCTTTCTTTTGCCGGCCAGCCACGTCTGCCGCGATCGAGTCTAACCTCCCGCCACAGCGGACCGTGGCCGGCGGACCTCAGACTGGTCAAACGGCTCCGGGCAGTTCAACTATGCAAGGACGCGCAGACCCCCGGGCACAACCTCGACCTCCACAGGCAACCTGCCCACGCGCTCGCCGTCGGCGTAAGCCACAACGCCTTCTGCCTCCAGCCGCACCTTCCGGACCCGGCGGATCTCCACGGCCGGATGGCCAAGGTGTTTGCCGGCGAACACCTTGGGAAACACTGCCAGGAAATTCAGCCGCGATAACGGCTTGACGATGAACAAATCCAGCCACCCGTCGTCGGGTAAAGCATTGGGCGTTATTCTCATCCCGCCGCCGATCGATTGGCCGTTCGCCACGGAAATCAGCAACGCCGGTTGGCGCCACTGCCCGCCGTCGGCCGTAACTGTGTATTCGATACGCCGGAAGGAACCGAGTTCCCGGAGCATCGCCAGGTTGTAACGGCTCTTTCCCTTGGGCCAACGCCACGAGTTCGCCCTCTCATTGACGGCAGCGTCAAATCCAGCAGACAGGACCCCCGCAAAATAGCTGCTTCGGCCGCCTGCGGTGACGCGTCCGGCGTCGATCTTCCGCCCGCCCGATGGCATTGACGCCAGCAAACGATCGCACGCCGCCTTTGTGTCCTTGAGTGGCAAGCCCAGCAACCTGGCAACATCATTGCCAGTGCCAGCGGGAACAATTCCCAGGGGAACGTCCTTTCCGGCGAGCGCATTGACACCCAAATGGACCATGCCGTCCCCGCCCACCACAACCAGCGCACTGATGCCTGCAGTTATTGCCTCATCAACCAGGGTTCGGACGTCGTCATAGCTTCCTGCTTCCAGCACGACGACGTCACAACCGCCAGCGCGAAGCGAGGCTGCCGCCTCGTCCCCGGCGAGGCCGCGACGGCCGAACGATGCTGTTGGATTTATGGCAAGGGCGATCTTCTCCGCCGAGTGCGTGGGATTCTTGGGCGCCGGAGGATTCACCTGCTGAATTATGCCAGCCGGGAACCACCGCGCCCGCTGCCGACGTTCTCATAGTGGCTGGATAAACTGGCCATACCGCCCCGCGAGTGGAGCGGACCACCATCCTAGAGAAGGGCCTGTGCTTGGCCGAGGGCAGCAGTTCCCACTATCAGGTTCTTCGCGTGTCCGTCACTGCGACTGACAAGGAGATCAAGGTGGCCTATCGGAAGGCCGCCCGGATGGCCCACCCCGATCACGGCGGCGAGGCCGAAATGTTCCGTCGCGTAACGCTCGCGTATGAGACCCTGATTGATCCGAAGCGGCGGGCCGAGTATGACCGCAGGTATGCCAGCGGCGCTTCCGGACGCAGCCAACCGCGTCCGGGAGACTATACGGGTGCATCTGCGCCCGGTCCGGCCACCAGTGCCGGGGTCAGGCGTCCGCAGGCCCAGCGCAACACGGCAGGCGATCCGCCCGTTTACGTTCCGGCCTTTGATGACCCGCTGGAGGTTCCGCTCATTTCAAAAGCGGAAGCCGCCCAACAGGTCCATGGATTGCCGCGAAAACGTGGCATATTCGGTGCCGAAGCGCGCATCCAGCGCGAGATGCGTACGGTTCAGCTCATCAGCAGGCAGGTCCTGCCCGCCATCCCCGCCGCAAGGCTCATCAATGGGCTCCGCTCCCCCTCTGACAACAACCACATCGACCACGCGGTGCTTTCCGGCTACCGGCTGGCGTTGGTTGGTTCCATGCTGTTGCCCAAGGGCGCCTATGCATGGGACGGCAATTCGCTGCGCCACGGCGGCCGGTCTGTGGCTCCGCCGCAGCTGGCCCACATTGTCCGCCACATGCAGGACCTCTTCCCTGAGTTGAACGTCACCGGCTGGGTGGTCCTGCACAGTCCTGACGGCAACCTGCACGAACCGGTCATTGACCAGTACGGCAAAGGACAGTCCAGCCATAACGCGGTTGAGGTGGTCAATGGTGCAGGATTGGTCCGCGGTTTGAAGCAGTTCCTTGCTTCAGGACCAGCACCCAACACGGTGGTGGTTCCAGTTCTTGCCCGCTTGCTCCGCGGCATGCACTGACATCTTGCTTTCGCCGGCACTGGGTGGCTCAGAATGAAGCCAACGCAATGGGACCGGCTGCAATGGGACCGGCTGGGACGGGACTGGCTAGGATGGGACGGTGTTCCGCATCCTCTTCCACACTCCAGAAATCCCGGGCAATACGGGCAACGCTATTCGTTTGGCCGCCATCACCGGCGCCGAACTCCATCTGGTGGAGCCTCTGGGCTTTGACTTTTCCGATGCCAAGCTGCGCCGGGCGGGCCTGGACTACCACGATCTCGCCGTCGTCACGGTCCATAAGGACATCAACGCGGCATGGGCAGCCCTGCAGCCTGAGCGTGTGTTTGCGTTTACGTCCGACGGCGAAACGTCCTACACGGATATCAACTACCGTGAGGGTGACGTACTGATGTTCGGCCCTGAATCTGTCGGGCTCCCGGATTGGCTGAAGAAGGATTCGCACGTCACTGCCCGGGTGCGGCTCCCGATGCGGCCTTCCCTGCGTTCACTGAACCTGGCAAACGCCGCGTCCATCGCCGTTTTCGAGGCGTGGCGCCAGAACGGATTTGCCGGCGCCAAGGTGTAGCCCATCCACGGCGCCCGCAGCTGCGAATAACCTATGCAGGATGAATTCCTGCTTTGGACATTCGATGAGGGAGCCACATGAGCGCGCTCGAGGCCAGGGTAGTGACGGCAAGCTGCACCGCCGCGCCACTCCCTCGTGCTGCCCGTTTCAAACCGCACGACTTATGCTGGACAGTGATGGACACCCCCAACAATCCCGGTCCCCCGGTCGTCGAGACTTCCGGGACCGCGAAAGACCTGAACCCGCAGCTCGCGGGACTGCTTGAGTTGGTTGCAGCTGGCGACCAAGAGGCCTTTGCCGAGTTCTACCGATTGACGTCCAAACGCGTCTTCGGCATGGCCAGGCGCGTCCTGGTCGATTCCGAACTGAGTGAGGATGCCACCCAGGAAGTCTTCATCCAGGTCTGGCAAGGCGCCGCAAAATTCGACCCCGCGGCCGGCAGCCCCCTGGCTTGGCTGATGACCATCGCGCACCGCCGGGCCATCGATCGCGTCCGTGCCGTCCAGGCGGCCACAGACCGCGAAGCCCGATACGGGGCGGCGAGCCAGGAACTTGATCGCGACGTCGTGTCCGAAGAAGCCGACACAAACTTTGAGGCCGAGGCAGTCAGCCGGTGCCTGGGCACTTTGACGGACACCCAGCGCGAGTCCGTCCGCCTTGCCTATTACGGTGGGCTCACTTACCGGGAGGTCGCTGAGCACCTCGGTGCCGCAGTTCCCACCATCAAGTCCCGCATTCGCGACGGACTCCTGCGCTTGAAGACCTGCTTGGGGGTGGGCTGAATGAGCGAGAACAACGGTGGAGGATTTGTCCGCAGAATGTTCGCCAATGACATCGCAACCGACTTGGCCGAGGGCCGTGTCCTCGAACTCGCGGAAATCTATGCCTTGGACGCCGTCACTGAATCCGAACGGGCACTGATTGACGAATACGTCAAGGACGCTCCGGAAGGTCCAGCGTTCCAGGAGCGGGTCCGGCAGGCCCGCGAGACCCTGGTGGTGGGTTTCACTCCTGAAGAAGAACCGCCCCCTGCCGTCTTCGCCAACATTATGGACCGGATCAACCGGGAATCTGCCATGGACTCCCCCGCCAGGACCGGCATTAATGTAGAGGCGGAGCCAATCCTCGACGAACTGGCCCGCGCCAGGACCAAGCGCGGAGAACGCCGCCTCGGGCGGGGACGCGCATGGCTGGTTGGCGCAGCGGCTGCTGCCGTCATCGCTTTGGGTGGCGTAGGTGTCGGCGTGTACGTTGCCGGCCAGAACGATCCCGTGAACCAGGTCCTGCAGGCCCAGGATGTCCAAAAGAAGACGGCCCAGGTTCCCGGCGGCGGGACGGCTACAATTTCAGCTTCCTCCACCAAGGACTCCTTTGTGGTGCTGATGGACGGCGTAGCCCCGGCCCCCGACGGTAAGGTCTACCAGTTGTGGACGTTGCCGAAGGATGGGTCAGCCCCCGTGCCGCAGGGCACTATGGACGCCGAGACGTTGTCCAAGCCGGCAGTGGTGAAGGGATTGTCCTCAGCTTCCTCGGTGGCCATTACGGTGGAGCCCGCTGGCGGATCAAGCTCGCCCACGCAGCCGCCTGTGTTGGTGGTTCCGCTGAGCGCCTGATGTCAGCCAAGGCTGGCCCCAACGCTTAAGGCCCGACGGCGGCCGTCCCACCAAGGTGGGGCGGCCGCCGTCGTTCTTGCCTGCAGTTGACCGGCAGCTACAACACGAGCGACAACAGCATCACGAAGCCGAACCCAACCAGGGAGATCAATGTCTCCATCACAGACCAGGTCTTGAAGGTCTGCCCGACTGTTAGGCCGAACAACTCCTTGACCAGCCAGAAACCGGCATCATTCACGTGCGAAAGGAACAATGAGCCTGCACCGATCGCCAAGGCGAGCAGTGCCGCGTGGGTTGGGGTCAAGCTGCTGGCCAGGGGCGCGACAATGCCGGCGGCAGTCACGGTTGCAACAGTTGCCGAGCCTGTGGCGAGCCGGAGAGCCACCGCCACAATAAAGCCCAGCACGAGGACGGACATGTTGGCCCCTTCCGCCCACTTCTTGACGGCGTCGCCCACGCCGGCACCAATCAATGTCTGCTTGAACCCACCGCCAGCTCCAACAATCAGAAGGATTGCTGCGATCGGGCCCAGGCTGTCGCCCAGCTTGGCAGTGATCTTGCTGCCGGTGAATCCCACTGCATACCCGAAGCTCACAATGGCAGCGAGTACGGCCAGTGTCATGGCCACCAGGGGCTGGCCCACGAAATCGAAGAAGATCCTGATCATCGGAGCGGTTGCGGCGTCCGGCCAGATGATGTCACCCAAAGCCTTTAGCAGCATGAGGACTACCGGGAAAATAATGGTCAGCAGCGTCACCAGGAACGAGGGCTGGCGCTTGACGTCGCTGAGGTCAGCGCGGTGCTGGGTGTCGATGCCACCCGCCACGGCGGGAGCGTCCACCGGAACCCACCGCGCAGCCAGCCGCGAGAAAAGCGGTCCACAAATGATGACCGTGGGAATGGCCACGAGAATGCCCAGGCCCAGTGTTGTTCCCAATTCGGCTTTCACAGCGCTGATGGCAATCAGCGGCCCCGGGTGCGGGGGCACCAAGCCATGGAGCACTGAAAGGCCCGCCAAAGCCGGGATTGCGATGCGCATGAGCTTCATCCCGGATCTCTGCGTCACGAGGACAATCACGGGAAGCAGGAGCACAAGACCGATCTCGAAGAACATCGGCAGGCCAATGATCACTGCCACGAGCGTGATCATCCAGACGATCTTGTTGCCGGTGGCTTTGGCCAACAAGGTGTCCACTACCCGGTTGGCTCCACCGGAGTCCGCAAGCAACTTGCCAAGCATTGCGCCCAAGGCAATCAGCAGGCCGACTTCCTTGAGGACGCCGCCAACTCCGTCCTCAAAGTTGGTAATGACCTTGCCCAGTTCCACGCCCGAGGCGAGGCCGACAAACGCCGAGCCCAGCACCAGCGCCAGGAATGGGTGGAGTTTCAGCTTTGCGATCAGAACCACGATCAGGGCAATGCCCACGGCTGCCACCACAAGAAGCTGGGTGTCGTGCCCGGTCCACTCCTGTACCTGCGTGGCAGTTTCCACGGCGATCACGTGGCGCTCGCTTCGGAACCTGCACCCACGGGGCGCAAGCCGAGCCGCTCGATGACTTCGTCCGCTTCCTCAGCGGGCGATGCTGAAACACACAGCGAGATATAGTTCTCGTCTTCCGTGGGTTCCTCGAGTGCTTCAAACTGGGACTCCAGGAGCGACGGCGGCATGAAGTGGCCGTGCCGCGACGCGAGCCGGTCCGAGATCTTGTCTTTGCTCCCTTGCAGGAAAACGAAGACAACCCCTTCGCCCCGGAGTACGTCGCGGTACTTCTTCTTCAATGCCGAGCACGTGATGATGGCCGGCGTACCGGCATCGGTGTGTTCCCGGATCCAGTCGGCAATGATGCCAAGCCAAGGCCACCGGTCCTCATCGCTGAGTGCCTGGCCCGAGTGCATCTTGGCCACATTCGCTTCCGGATGGAGGTCGTCGCCTTCGGCGAGATCCCATCCAAGCTTTCCGGCCAGTACGCCGGCTACTGTCGACTTGCCCGAACCGGAGACTCCCATAATCACCAGTACGGGTTGCTGTGCAGTCTTCGCCATCAAAGTCTGCCTTCCTCGAATAAATATGATTTAACCGAGGTCCAGCATATGACACGGGTTACATATCGGCAATGTCAGAAGCCGGCGATAGTACTGGATCCGTTGACGGACACCACGTGGAAACTCTCAGCACTGGTCCCGGCAGGAAGCCCTGCACGCGCACCATTGGCCATCAACATGCCACGGACCACGCGCTCCATCCCCTCTATGTCCGGGTGCTGGCTCGCGTGGATGCGGATCGCATCGAGCTTGGCATCAACATGCTTGGTGACGTCCACGAAATGGTTCTCACGGTCCGCTGGACTGGAGATAAACCAGAGCCAGGGCAGTTTGTAGGCCGCGAGTCCGGCCTCAGCCAACTCAGGGTACGCAAAGGGATTCTCCACAGCGGGATATACCGCCCTGGTCACGGCTTCCCCGGCTGCGAGGTGGTCGGGGTGGCTCTTCTGAAGGCGGTCCCAGTTCCGTTCCGGGTGCATGGTCAACACGATGTCCGGGCGGACTTCCCGAATGAGCTTCACAACCTGCTTGATGACGTTGTGTGTCGGCTCGAGGTAGCCGTCGTGTTCGTGCAGGTACCGGATGTCGTTGACTCCCACCAACTCGGCTGCGCGTTGCTGTTCGGTGGCACGGAGTTCGATAATGCGTTCCCGGTCAACGGGATCAAACCCGCCGGCGTCGCCGTCAGTCATGATGCAGTAGGTGACCTGAACGCCCGCAGCAGTCCAGGCAGCTATGGTTCCTGCAGCTCCAAAGTCGATGTCGTCAGGATGGGCAGTAAAACAAAGCACCCGCTCAACACGCTCCGTGGAGGCGTTGAACGGGCTCTTTGCTGACGGAACGCCAGAAGTCAAAGGGATCAGCCTTTCCGCTTTTTGATCTCAGCTGTTGCCTGCGGCACGACTTTGAACAGATCGCCGATGATGCCGAAGTCCGCGATCTCAAAGACAGGAGACTCTGCATCCTTGTTGATGGCCACAATGACCTTGGATGTCTGCATTCCAGCCTTTTGTTGGATTGCTCCTGAGATGCCTGCCGAAATATACAGCTGCGGAGAGACAGTCACACCGGTTTGGCCCACTTGCGCGTCGTGGCCAATCCAGCCAGCATCTGTTGCTGCACGGGAAGCGCCAACGGCAGCACCAAGAGCATCAGCGAGTTCTTCCAAGGGGCCAAAGTCGCCATCGACACCCCGCCCGCCGGCCACGACGATCCGGGCCTCGCTGAGGTCGGGCCGGCCACTGGCGGGCTTCTCCGTGCGGGAAGAGATCCGGGCCGCATTAGCTGCTGCGTCCGCAGGAACCTCAACCTTGGCTGTCGTGGGAGCTGTGGCTGCGCCTGCAGGCTCTGTTTCGACGATGTTCGCTTTTACCGAAAAGACCGACACTGGAGTGGTGGCCTTCGCCGTGGTGTTGTACGAACCCGCGAGAACCGACTTGTGGGCGGTGCCATCCGCATCCAGACCAACGACATCCGTGATGACTCCGGCGTTCAACTTAATGCCGAGTCGTCCCGCGATCTCTTTGCCCTCGGGCGAGTTTTCGATCAGGACAGCCGTGGCGCCTGAAGCCGCCACTGCAGCCGCGAGGTAGCCGGCCTTTGGCGCAACCAGGTAGTCGTCAAGGTCCTCCACGGAGGGCTGGTAGATCGTCGCCACGCCATAGGCACCCAAGGTGGCAGCGACGTCGTCGGTTAATTCACCGTTGATCGCGACGGCGGTCTCCCCCAGCTTCCGCGCTAGGGTCAGGAGCTCCAAACTGCTCTTCTTGAGCGCGGCCCCGGGGTTATCAATGAAAACAAGTGCATTAGCCATGGTTGGAGTCCTTTAGAGCAGCTTCTGTGCGGCCAGGAAGTCGACGAGCTTGATGCCGGCGTCGCCCTCGTCGGTGATGATCGTACCTGCGGTCCTGGGCGGGCGGGCAGCTGCAGACTCCACAACTGTCCACGAGCCTGCTTGGCCTACCTCGGAAGGATCGACACCGATATCGGCAAGCGACAACGAGGCAATCTTCTTCTTCTTGGCTGCCAGGATTCCCTTGAAATTGGGGTATCTCGGTTCATTGATCTGGTCTGTGACCGAGACGAGCGCCGGGAGCTGCGCTTCGACGGTTTCCGAGTGGGAGCCGGCATCGCGACGTGCCACGACGGTTCCGCCGTTAACCTCGAGGCTGGATGCAAACGTAAGCTGCGGGAGCGACAACCGCTCGGCCAGCTGGGCCGGGATGAGCGAGGTCTCGCCGTCCGTGGAAGCCATGCCGGTCAGGACCAGGTCCACCGGGCGTCCGTCTGCGGAGAGATGGCGGATGGTGGCTGCAAGCGCCAACGAGGTGGCAGCGGCGTCCGAACCAGCCAGCGCGTCATCGCTCAGGTGGACTCCGGAGTAGGCGCCAATCTGCAACGACTTCTTGACTGCGTTTACCGCACCGGAGGGTCCCATGCTGAGGGCAATGACCTCGTTGCCGGCTTTGGCCCCGCCACGCTCTTCAGCCAGCTGCAGTGCTGCCTCAAGGGCGTACTCGTCAAGTTCGGACAAGATGCTCTCATCGCGGTCAGTCGTGTTGCCGGGTCCGGTGATGTGCCGGTCGAACTGCGCGTCCGGGACGTGCTTGACCAGAACGACAATCTTCAATGTCTCTTCCACTGTCTTCGAAGCAGCCTTCCATGCTTGTGGACGGCCAACCGCAGGAGCGTGGCCGTGAATTGCCCAGCGCGTGGGCTTCCCCTAGCTAAGCATATTGCCCGCAGAAACCCGCAGAAAAACGACTGTGCGTTAACGCCTGTTTCATGAGCTACGTCAACAGAGGCACAACGCCTGCGTCAACAGGAGGACGGGTGACACCTGTGAGGTGGCACCCGCCGTCGTCCGCTTTGCCAGCAGGTTCCTGCTGTTGGGGTTGTTACTGCTGTGCGGCGTCCAAAGTAACTTCTACTTCCTGCGGCTGGCCGTTGCGCTGAATGGTTACCTTGACCTTGGCACCGGCGGGCTGTTCGCGGACGGCCGCGGTCAATTGGTTGGGATCAGTCACCTGGTAGTCACCGAACTTGGTGACGACGTCGCCAACCTTGATGCCTGCCTTGGCCGCGGCCGAACCCGTTGTCACCGAGGCCACCTCTGCGCCAACCGAGAACCCTGAATCATTGTTCGTGGACGACTTCGATCGTACAGAGACACCAAACTGGCCATGGCTTGCCTTGCCGGTATCGATGATTTCCTGCGCAACGCGCTTTGCGTGATTGATCGGAATGCTGAAGCCCACACCGATGTTTCCGGTGGAGGAATCCGCTGTGCCACTGCCCGCCGAAGCAATAGCCACGTTGACGCCGATGATCTCGCCCTTGCTGTTTACCAGCGCACCACCCGAATTGCCCGGGTTGATGGCTGCGTCTGTCTGGATCACGTTGATCGAAATCGAGCCCTCATTGGCACTGGGCTGGCTCTGGCCCCCACCTGGAGGTGCAAACTGGAAGCCCTGGTCACCGCCCTGGGAATTGTCAGTGCCTTCCTTCGGGGCGGCAGAGGAAGCGACGCTAATGGTGCGGTTGAGGGTGGAGACAATACCGTCCGTGACAGTGCCCGTTAGGCCAAGCGGCGAACCAATCGCAACGGCGGTATCGCCCACGTTGATTTTCGAGGAATCCCCGAGTGTGGCCGGCACCAAACCGGACGTATCGTCCACCTTGATAACTGCGAGGTCGGAGAGCGGATCGGTTCCAACAACCTTCGCCTTGAGAACCTTTCCGTCACTTGTACGGACCTCGATGGCAGCATTGGATGTTGCACCATCCAGCGTGACGACGTGGGTGTTGGTCAGGATGTGGCCTTGGTCATCGATAATAATGCCGGACCCTGTTCCGCCCTCGTTTCCACTGGTTGCCTTGATGGTGACTACGCTCGGCGACGCCTTGGCTGCTGCTGCCGTGATGACGTTGACGTCGTCCTTGTTATTCACGATCACCGTGCTCGACTGGCCACCACTTGAGGCCGCCGGTGCCGGGTTGTCCAAAAGCGCGGTGCTGCCTGCCACCACACCGCCACCTACGAGGCCGGCGGCAAGGATGCTGGCTATGAGCGTTCCGATACCGAATGCCGGCTTGCGCTTGGTGCCAAGGGAGGACTGCTGGCCCGGAGCGCTGTGGAGGTTTGGGTTCCCTGGATTGCTGCCTCCGCCATAAAACGGCTGGTGCTGCGGGTAGTTGGGACGATGCCCCGGGTCTTGGTGCTGGGGACCGCCGTAGTACTGCGGCTGGCCTGTGTTTCCGTGAGGCTGGCCGGTGCTTCCCTGCTGGCCGGTGCTTCCCTGGGAACCCGGGTTGCCGTCAGGGCGTGTGTTGGTGTGCAGACCTTGGTTTGCATTGGTGTGAGGTGCCGGTTGGGCCGGCGGCTGAAAGGCCGGCAGCGGAGTCGTTGCATGCGGACCGGTTCCCTGCCCGGAGTTCCAGCCAGACTGCTGCGCCTGCCGCTGCGGCTGCTGGTGGGTGGCAGCGGAGTCAGGCCTCGCAGCGGGATCCCGCGGCTCGGACGGATCACGGTTCTCTGGTGCGGTGCCCTGCGCTGGGTTCTCCGTCATGGGTCTTCCTTTCATCCTTGTCTTCCATAACTATGGCCTTTTTTACTGGAACAAAATCGGACGTTCGCTGGGAGCTTCCTGAAAGCCGTTGGCCGTGCTCCAACAGAGCCCGCGTTGAGGCCACATGGCAACCGCACAGAGCCTCAACGCCCAGGCATCGCGCGTTTCTCCTGTGTTTCGCTGGTGGCATATTCAAGGCTGTGGACGGGGTATGGGGTGCACCATAGAATCAAGTGGAATTGCCACAGCGACCTGCGGCTTTACAAACCATGCGTGGGGGCGCTGAGCATTCTGTGACGATTGGTTCGCCTTGTTCCAGTCGCAGACGTGCTGAAGGGTTGCACATGCGGTCAATAGTGAAACGTGTACTCGCCGTGATTGGCGTGGCTGGAATGTTGGCCCTCCCGGCCAGCGCCGCCTGGGCTGCGGATCCGGTGACCATACCGTCCGGCACAAACATCGTCGATGACGCCAACGTCCTTGGCAGCCGGAAGGGCGAAGTTCAGGACGCCATCCAGAAGACCCTCAAGGACCACAAGTACAACCTGTACGTGGTTACGGTGAACTCCTTCGAAAACCCTTCCTCCCCTGCGGACTGGGTTAAGGCAGTTGCCACGAAGAAGGGCATGGGCAAGGCCGATGCAATCTTGGCGATATCCACAGCCGGCCAGTACAACTTTGCCTTGAATTCCGGGAGCTCCATTTACTCCAAGCAGTCCACCATCGCGCAGAATGCCGTGGCAGCGAACCTGGGCGGCGGCAAGAAGGACTACGCCCAGGCCGCCATTGACACCGCTGCTGCCATTGGCGACGCGGCAGGCGGTGGAAGCGGTACCGTGCCAAGCGGCAACGGCAGTGCCGGAGTCCTCGTCGGTGTTGGCGTAGTAGCAGCAGGGGGCGCGGCCACCTATCTCTACCTGCGAAACCGGCGCAAGAAGGCCGGCCAGGCGTCCAGTGCCAGCTACGGCCCGCAAGGACAAGAGCTTGACCCGCTGGCAGCACTGAGTATTCCAGAGCTGCGCCAGAAGAGCGGCTCGCTGCTGATCGAAGCTGATGACGCCATCAAGTCCAGCGAACAGGAGCTCGGCTTCGCCCAGGCCCAATACGGTGACTCTGCGATTGGCAACTTCACCAAGGCCCTGCAGGAAGCCAAAGCCCATATGACCGAATCGTTCAAGTTGCAACAGCAGCTGGACGACCATATACCGGACACCGAGGAACAACAGCGCACATGGCTCGGAGAGATTATTCGCCGTTCAGAAGCGGCACTCGCATCACTACGTGACCAGAAAGCGGACTTCGACTCCCTTCGTGAACTCGAGAAGAAGGCCCCGCAAGCGTTGGCCACAGTCACCGCAGGCGCCCGGGAGGCCGACTCCAGGATCGCCACCGCAGAGCAATCCCTCGAGGGCCTCCGCAGTAAGTACGCCGAATCTGCCTTGACGCAGGTCTCAGACAACATCCTGCAGGCCAAGGAACGCCTTGCTTTCGTGCAGAACGCTACCACCACCGCCCAGGAAAAACTGGCTGCCGGCGAAAACAGCCTGGCTGCCGTAGCTGTCCGCGCTGCCGAAGAGAGCCTGCACCAGACAAACGTCCTGATCGATGCCATCTCCAAGACTGCAGGCAGCCTTGACGAGGCACGCGCATCGCTGGAAAGCGCGGTTGCGGAGACCAGCCAGGACCTCGCGCAGGCCAGGGCCATGATCCAGTCGGGTGAACATCCCGAACTCGCTGGGCCCGTGGCTGGTGTGGAGGCGGCGCTGGGTCAAGTCAAGGCTGAAATCCAAGGTGGCAAGATCGACCCCATTGCTACGTTGACCCGCGTAGAAACAGCGCACCAGGCGCTTGATCAGTCGTTGTCCGGCATCCGGGACCAGCAGGAACAGGCCCGCCGTGCCCAAGCATCCTTGCAGCAAACCATCATGGCGGCACAGGCCCAGATCAGTGCTACCTCGGATTACATCACGGCCCGTCGGGGTGGCGTTGGCACGGAGGCCCGCACCCGGCTCGCCGAGGCCCAGCGCAATCTCGACTATGCTTTGTCGATCTCGCGCAATGACCCGGTGACGGCTCTGACCTATGCCCAGCAGGCACACTCACTCGCCGCGCAGGCAGCACAGCTGGCGCAGGCCGACGTCGACCACTTCGGCTATGCCGATCAAGGCTACGGCCGCGGTGGCATGTTCGGCGGTGGCGGCGGAGGTGGCGGTCTTGGAGGCGCGATCCTCGGCGGCATTCTGATTAACTCCATCTTCAACAGCGGTGGCGGCGGTTGGGGCGGCGGCCACAGCGACGGCGGTGGCGGCGGCGGGTTCTTCGGCGGCGACTCCGGCGGCGGCGACTGGGGCGGCGGTGGAGGAGACTTCGGTGGCGGCGACTCCGGAAGTTTCTAGCCCCACAGTTTAGATGGGGTCCATGCCCCGTCTAGGAGCGGTACAACAACTGATCACTGATTTCAGTGGCTTCCACTGAGCAGGACGAAAGGCAACACCATGGTTAAGCAGTCCATTTTCGGTCGGATCTCGCAGCTCGCCAAAGCAAACATCAACGCTTTGCTGGACCAGGCTGAGGACCCGCAGAAGATGCTGGACCAGATGGTCCGCGACTACACGAACAACATTGCTGAGGCCGAGTCCGCAGTGGCTCAGACCATCGGGAACCTCCGCATGCTGCAGGCCGACTACAACGAAGACGTCAAGAACGCCCAGGACTGGGGCAACAAAGCCCTTGCCGCGTCACGCAAGGCCGACGAATACCGTGCTGCCGGGGATACCGAGGATGCCACGAAATTCGATAATCTGGCCAAGGTTGCCATCCAACGCCAAATGACGGCAGAGTCCGAAGCCAGGGCCGCCGAGCCCAGCATTGCGTCCCAGACTGAGGTTGTGGACAAGCTCAAGAGCGGGCTTGACCAAATGAAGAACAAGCTCAACCAACTCACTGCCAAGCGCAATGAACTCGTGGCCCGTTCCAAGACCGCTGCTGCGCAGTCGCAGGTGCACGATGCCCTGAAGAGCATCGACATCATGGACCCCACGAGTGAAGTTGGCCGCTTCGAAGAGAAGATTCGCCGCGAGGAGGCCAAGGTCCTGGGCCAGCAGGAACTTGCTGCATCCAGCTTGGACGCCCAGTTCAACCAGCTGGAAGACCTTGGGGAGCAGACCGAAATTGAGGCGCGTCTGGCAGCTCTGAAGTCCGGCGGCAGCAAGCCTGCGATCGGGGCCGGTGCCCCTGCCTCCAGCGGTGCAACCATCGACGAAACCGACTTCGACAAGCTCTAACAACGTAGGGCATGGCAGCCCTTTGATGTTGCCTGAACCATGAAAACTGGCCGGATCCCTCTTCGGGGTCCGGCCATTTCGTTCTCTGTGCAGAACTTTGCCTACAGCGGGGAGGCCTCCAATGGATCCTGGCTGGGGCTGGCATCTGTGGCCACTTCAGCACGAATTTCGAAGCCCTTTGGGTGAAAATATGTCACAGTGCATTCCAGGACTTCACCGTGTGCTCCCAGCGTGGTCCTTTCCAAGCGCGGAACCATGGGAAATTCGCGGACATTCAGGGCATCAGCGAGGTGCTCCGGCGGGGCGTGCATCGTGACGTTGATTTCAGCACGCTGGAGGGGCTTGGATGTCCGGTCCTGGATCACCTGGTAGATGGAATTGCGCTCGGCGTCCGCGAGGCTGATGTGACGGCCAATGTGCGAGGGAATGAAGATCTCCGCGATGGCATAGGGCCAACCGCCGCTTGAATAGGAGCGACGGATCACGAGGACAAGGTTGTCATCGGATACCAGCTTGGCTGGCACCGACCTATCCTTCTCCATCCATTTGTATTCAATCAGGCCTTTGACAGTCTTCATTCCTGCCGCTGTGAACGTCTCCATGAAGGGCGCCAGGCGGTTCAGCATCCGTACCGGACGCTGGGCCATGACGAAAGTTCCCTTGCCCTGCCGGCGAACAAGCAGCCCCTTCACAACAAGGCTTTCTATCGCCTTGCGGACCGTAGTACGACTGATCCCGTACTCGTCCATCAATGATTCTTCGGTCGGGATCCGTGCGCCCGGTTCCAACCGGCTGACTTGATCCGTCAGTACGTCTGCAACCTGCTGGTAAACCGCTACAGGGCTGTTCCTCTGCAGGGCGTGTCGATCCAGGCCCTGGTTGTAGTCTTCCTTGACCATCCGGCCTTCCCATCCATTCCCGGCGTGCAGCCGTTCCGGATTTGATGCTAGCACCGGCACTGAACGCGAACACCGGCACGGCCGGGCCTGTGCCGCACAAACAAAAGGTCCGGATCAGTGAAACTGATCCGGACCTTTCTCCAGTTGCGGGGACAGGATTTGAACCTGTGACCTCTGGGTTATGAGCCCAGCGAGCTACCGAACTGCTCCACCCCGCGTCGCAAGAACAACTCTACCGCACCAGGCAGGGTGCTTATGACCATAATGGGTTGAAGGTGCTGCAGATCACGGCCCTGGGGTTGGCCAGCAAATGGTCGCCAGGCTCTGCGGCGAAATCGACCTTCCGAGCCTGCCCCTGACCCTGCGCCAACTCCGGCCCAAACACCCGGGGAATACAAAAGATCCGGACCAGTAAATACTGATCCGGATCTTTTCTCCAGTTGCGGGGACAGGATTTGAACCTGTGACCTCTGGGTTATGAGCCCAGCGAGCTACCGAACTGCTCCACCCCGCGTCGCAAGAACAACATTACCGTCCGGTGAATGACAGACCAAATCCTGGCGACGTGACGTGCATCTCCCCCGTCAATATCGCTCCCCCGGACGCCCAGCAGACCGCTTGCCCGAGGGGCTCCTCTAAATCGAAAGGGCCGTTGCCCGCTCCAGGAGGAGAGGACAACGGCCCTTCTAATCATGCGGCGTCAAACATTCACCGGGTACTAGCTGCTCGGTGAAGGCGACGGTGTGGCGCTGGGTGTAGCAGTCGGCGTCGCTGTCGGTTCGGGCGTTATGCCGAGACGGGTTTCAGCGTCGATCGCCCTCTTGAGAGCATCGGAGAGCTTCGCCTGCTGCTGGCCATAACCGGCAAAGTCTCCCTTTGCCAAAGCTCCTTGGCCATCCTGGATTGCCTTGTTGGCGTCGTCGAGAGCAGCCTTGAGGTCAGCCTTGGCATCGGTCGGGCCGGCAGGAGGCGTTGTGGTCCCAGGGGGTGTTGCGGGCGTCTGGCCATTGTTCTCAGAGTCGCCAGCCTTGGCACCGGAGTTACCGCCGAACAACTGGTCCAGGGCCTCATCCAAGGTAGCTGCAAAGCCGATCTTGTCACCGAATGCCACGAGGACCCGCTGCAGGGTGGGGTAAGAGGTCTCGCCTGTTGACTTCAGGTAGACGGGCTGGACGTAGAGTAGACCGCCACCGACGGGCAGGGTCAGCAGGTTGCCGTTCAAAACGTCCGAAGCGCCCTGACGCAGCAAGTTAAGCGCCTGGGAAACGGTGGGATCCGAGTTGAACTTGTTCTGCGCCTGTCCGGGGCCAGGAACCTGGGTGTCCGTTGGAAGTTGCAACAGCCTTAGTTTGCCGTAGCTGTCCGCCTTAACACCCTTGACATTCCCGGCATCGGAATCGGCGGCCAGGAATCCGTAGAGGATATTCCTTGCATTGCCGTTGACTGTTTGCGGGATGAACGAAGACGTCAGCTGGAACGCAGGCTTCTCCTGGTCAGGCATCTGCAAAGACATGTAGAACGGCGGCTGCTTGACTGCTTCCGAGACCGTTGGGTCGTTCGGAACACTCCAGGCATCGTTGTTCTGATAGAAGTTGTCTGGGTTGGTGACGTGGTAGCGACCCAGAAGTTCACGCTGGACCTTGAAAAGGTCCTCGGGGTAACGGACGTGGCTCATGAGGTCGCCAGACATCTCGCTGTAGGGCTTGATCGTGGTGGGGAACACCTTCTGCCAAGCCTTCAGGAGAGGATCCTGGTCGTCCCAGGCGTAGAGCGTGACCGAGCCGTCGTAGGCATCAACCGTGGCCTTGACCGAGTTGCGGATGTAATTCACCGAGCTGTTGGGCAGTGTCACCGTCCGGCCTGCGCTGGTCTGCGAATCAACGGTCGCGTTCTGCAACTGCTGGGGTTGGGAGTACGGGAAGTACTGGCTGGTGGTGTAACCATCAACGATCCACTTCACCCGACCATCCACGACGGCCGGATACGCGTTGCCATCCACGGTCAGGTAGGGAGCGAGCTTCTCAACCCGTTCGCGGGGATTGCGGTCGTAGAGAATCTGGGATTTCTCGTTCACGCCGTCCGAAAGCAACAAATCCGAGGACTGGAATTTGATGGAGTACAGAATGCGGTTGAGCCAGTTGCCTACATTGGGTCCGCCGTTGCCGGTGAAGGTGTATTGCGTCTCTCCCCCGCCTTCGCGTCCCGCTGGGCGGTCCTGTTCGCGATGCTGGGCACCTTCGGGAGCGCCAACGATCGAATATTCAGGAGAGTTCTCGCCGAAGTAGATGCGGGGTTCGTACGTGGTGTCATTGCCGAGAACGCCGTTGGACGGAATGCCTGATTGCAGGAATTCCGGCTTGCCATCAACGGTGAACTTATTGCCCTTCGCGGCGACCACACCATAACCGTGGGTGTAAACGATGTGCCGGTTGACCCAGGTCTGCTGGTTTGCGCTCAGGCCATCAGGGTTCAGCTCGCGAACAGCGATAACGGTGTCCTGTACTTTGCCGTCCACCGTGTAGCGGTCCACATTCAGCGTCTGCGGGAATTGATAGTACGGACGGTACTGCTCAAGCTGGGCGAACGCCGAGGAGATGAGGTTCGGGTCCAGCAGGCGGATGTTGGCCGCCGTCTGCGCGTCCTTTGCCAAAGCTCCGCTTGTAGCCGTTGTTGTGGCGTTATAGGCGGAGACATCAATCTTGTCCAAGCCGTAGGCTGCCCGGGTCATCTTGATATTGCGGTCAATAAACTCCCTTTCCAGGGTGTTCTCCGAAGGGCGCACCTGGAATTGCTGGATTACCCATGGGTAGACGCCACCAGCCAAGATAGCTGTGATGATCAGCATCGCGGTACCGATCACGGGCAGGCGCCAGCGGCCAATAACCGCAGCAATGATAAAGAGGATCGCAACCAAGCCCGCAGCAACCGCCAGGATGGCCTTGGTGGGCACAACGGCATTGACGTCCGTATACAGCGCACCTGCCCACCGTCCGGATGAGCTCTGCACAGTGGAGTACCTGTCCAGCCAGAAATTCACGCCAAGGAGCAACAGGAAGAATGCACCGGTTACGGCAATGTGGATTTGGGCGGCACGGCTGGTGAAAACACCACGCTCCATGAGCCGGATGCTTCCATACAGGTAATGCGTGAGGATGCCGGCAATGCCAGCCACTACGGCGATGCTGATGAGGAATCCGGTGACAAAGCCAAGGAACGGGAGCGACATCAGGTAGAAGCTGATGTCCAGATTGAACAACGGATCCGTTTGGCCGAAGGGCTCCTGGTTGAAGAAGAGGAGGACCTTCTGCCACTGGCTTGCCGCGGCGCTGCCGGCAAAGAGCCCGAACAGGATGGGAAGGCCAACCATGACGACGCGGCGGACAGGCTCAAGCTGGGCCTGGTAGCGGTTGAGGTTGTCACGTGACTCAGCATCCGGAGCATAGACCGGCCGGGCGTGGTACGCGATCCTGATGGCGAAGTAGACGGCAGCGAACATCATGGCGAAACCGACCAGGAACGTGACGATCCGGGCGAGGTTCTCACGGACATAAACTTCGAAGAAGCCGAGCTGCTGGTACCAGAGGACATCTGTCCATACATTGGCGAAGAAAATGAATCCAACGACGGCCACTGCCACGACGATGAGCGTCGGAGTCAGGGCACCTCGTCTCAGCGGCGATCTTCCGGGCGGGTTGGAGCTGGCGGGACGGGACAAACTCTGTACCTCATTGGTGGTCGTCAGTTAAAAGTCGGTGTGCGTGTGTTCGACGATCTCTGCCCCTGGGCGATGGCGGAGTCCGTCATATATGCCACGAGTGGCGGTGGAGCTAAGTTCCACCGCCAGTCTAGTTGTTGGTGCAGGTGGGAAGGCCCGCCGTGTCCTGTCCTGAACCGAGTCGTTCCACTGCCGCGGTGGCATCGGCCAAGGTTTCCACCTTCACCACCTGCAGGCCATCAGGAACGTGCCCTACGACGTCGCCGCAATTCGCGGCCGGAGCCAGGAACATCGTGGCTCCATGCTGGCGCGCTCCAATCATCTTCTGCGCAATGCCGCCGATGGCTCCCACTGCTCCATCGGCGGTGATGGTTCCGGTCCCGGCCACGTGCTTTCCTCCTGTGAGGTCCCCCGGCGTGAGATTGTCCACGATGCCCAGGGCAAACATCATTCCTGCGCTTGGACCCCCCACATTGTCCAAGGAAATTTTCACCTCAAACGGGAAAGTGAAGTCGCTGCCCAGGAGGATGCCCAGGACATAGCGGCCAGCCGGATTCTTGGTGGGCGTTATCGTTTCCGTGACTGCAGAACCGTTCCTGTCCACGACGAGGACCGCCGGGGTGCCGTTTCCGGCTGCCAGTTCAGCCTGGACCATGCTGAGGGAGGAGATCGGCTTTCCATTAATGGAGGTCAACCGGTCGCCCTCCTGAAGTTTCCCCACTGAAGGTGACGGATCCGACAGGCCCGCCACCTTGAGCCTCTGTTCAAAAGGGATGTCCAATTGCCGCAGCGCTGCGGCAACAGCGTTTTCCTGCGAAGTCTCCATGGCAATTTCGCCTTGCTGGACCGTCTCCTCCGCCGTCGTGCCTTTGGGATAGATCAATTCCTCGGGATAAACGGCTTTCGATTTGTCCAACCACGCCCGAAAGACCTCAAAAATAGTTGCAGGAGTCTTCGGCCCGCCCGCCATCACTACCGTCGTCAGGTCCAGGTTCCCCTTGGCCGGGAAGGACTCATGTCCCGAAATGCTGATGACCGGCTTGTCCCCATCCTGCCCCAACGTATTAAACGTCGGTCCGGCAGACTCAACAACGTAGGGAACCGGCAAAGCAGCCGCCCCGATCCCAAGTCCGAGTGCCAGCAGTCCCGAAACCACCATGATCATGTACCGGCCGCTGCCGGGAGGTTCCGGAGATTCCGGGGAGGAATCGGCGTCGGGCGTTTGACGCGGATCGAGCGAGCCCTCCGGGCTGGGCGAAGTAAGCATTGAGGCCTCTCTTTACCGGCATTGCGAAACCGGCATTTTGGCTCCTGCCGCTGGCCGCGGCGACGGGCACATACCAAACATCCACATTACGCGGTCGGACGTTGTGGGGATGCTTTGCCTACAGCGAACGACGCCGCACACAGGCAGACAGCCTTCCCACCGCGCGGTACGGTGAAAGTGATCACCAGCCAGTTCGACGATCGGCGGCACCATGACTTCCAACCCCAACAACCCGTCAGATGACGATGAGACGCCCAAGGACCCGCTGGCGGAAATGCTGCAGAACCTGATGGGCGGCCAAGGCATGGGCAACATCGATCCCGCCGAACTGGCCAAGGCCGCGGGGCTGCCCAACGATCCCCAGCTCCTGCAGCAAATGTTCGCACAGGTTCAGGCCATGATGAGCTCAACATCCGAGGGCCCGGTGAACTGGCAACTGGCCCATGAGAACGCACGACGCGTTGCGGCTTCCGGGAGCGATCCCTCGGTGAACGCCCAGCAGGCCCGGGACATCGATGAAGCACTCCGGCTAGCGGAACTATGGCTGGATCCGGTGACAGATCTTTCCGCCACCGGACTTATCGGCCGTGCGTGGTCCCGCGCCGAATGGGTTGAAGCAACGCTTGGAACGTGGAAGCGGCTGACTGAGCCAGTTGCCAACAGCATCGCCAATGCCTTGTCCAATGCCTTGACCCAGCAGATGCCCGAGGAAATGAAGTCCATGATGGGTGGTGCCTCGTCAATGCTCCAGAACATGGGCGGCGCCATATTCGGGATGCAATTGGGCCAGGCGATAGGCGCGCTCTCGGCCGAGGTAGTCAGCTCCACGGACATTGGTGTTCCCTTGGCTGACCTGGAGATGGCTCTGCTGCCGGCCAACGTCGCCAAGTTCGGCGAAGGACTCAGCCTCCCCGAAAATGATGTCCGGCTCTTCCTCGCCGTCCGCGAGGCAGCCCACGCCCGGTTGTTCGTTCAGGTCCCCTGGCTTCGCGGCCACTTGCTGGGCGCCATCGAAGCCTATGCACGAGGGATCCACATCGACATGTCCCGAATCGAGGATCTCGCGCGGGATCTGGATCCGGGCAATCCTGAAGGAATCCAGGAAGCCTTGTCCCAGGGTGTCTTCACTCCGGAGCGGACGCCTGTGCAGACCGCCGCTCTCGAAAAGCTCGAAACAGCGCTTGCCCTCGTGGAGGGTTGGGTAGATGAGCTCACTGCTGAAGCCACGGAAAAGGTACTGCCCTCGGCTACCGCCCTGCGCGAAACCGTCCGTCGTCGGCGTGCCACTGGCGGTCCTGCCGAACATGCCTTCTCGTCGCTTGTGGGGCTGGAACTGCGCCCCCGCAGGCTTCGGGAGGCCGCTACCCTGTGGGCAACCCTGAAGGCAGAACGCGGTATTGCAGGCAGGGATGCCATCTGGCACCACCCTGACCTGTTGCCCACCGGGGAAGACCTGGACGATCCCAAGGGCTTCTCCGAACGCCGCAGGCTCGCCGAGGCCAGCGACACCGAAGTTGACGATGCTCTGCAGAAGCTCTTGAGCGGTGGCTACGATGAGCCTGCGGACGCTGTGTCGGAGGACGCTGTGTCGGAGGACGCCGAACCGGAGGACGAAGACTCCCAGGACGACACCGGGCCTGACTCGGGCAGCGAAGACCCGAAGTCACCGTCCACCTGATCTCAGCAATGGTCGCCATGGATTTTCATGGCGGCCATTGTCGTCTCTAGCCCGTTGCCTCCGTGCCAGCGCTCGTTCCAGCAGATTGGTTGGCGTCACCGCTAATCCCATCACCGCTGATCCCGCGGGACGTCGCGAACGCGACCCCCTCCAGGAATGCTTTGGCGCGCTGTGTCTCCGGGTAGGCCTCAAGCAAGCGCCAAAACTGCGCGTTGTGTCCAGCTACCAACAAATGCGCCAGTTCGTGCAGGAGCACGTAGTCGATCACCCACTGCGGCATCGCCTGAAGCTTGTTCGAAAGCCGGATGGTTCCATCCGCTGGAGTGGCCGAGCCCCACCGTGAGTTCTGGTTCGTCACCCAGCGGACCGACGTCGGAACCGCCCGTCCTCCGAGGTAGGTGCGCGAAAGGTGCGCTGCATGCTGGGCAAGTGCCTCGTCCGTTGCAGGCCTGCGCCGATCTGGTTTACCCGCTCGACGCTCCCCTTGCCTCTGCAGCTTCGCAAGCATGCGCCGCACCCACTCGAGCTCCTGCGATTTGGTAAAACTTGCCGGAATCGCGACAACGGCATTACCGTCTTCCCAAAACGCAGCTACCGTTCGCCGGCGCCGGGCTGAGCGCCTGACGACTACCGGAGCGCCGTCGTCGGTGAGCATAGGAACGTCCGGCTGGCCGGCTGTTGGGCGCGGCATCAGAGGTTGGTGCTCTCGGCGAGGACTGCGAGGACGGCTTCGCCGTAGCGCTCGAGTTTGGAGGGCCCTACCCCCGCCAGTCCGGCCAATTCCTCCAGCGACGCCGGCCGGGCTTCGGCTATTGCGGTTAACGTGGCATCAGTGAAGACAACGTAGGCGGGAACGTCGGCAGATTGCGCTTCATCGCGCCGCCACTGCCTCAGGGCGTCGAAGGTCTGTTCCTCATACGTGGGCGGGCATTGGTTGCAGCGACCCACCTTCCTCTCGGCTCCGGAGGCAAGCATGCTTCCACACACCCTGCACGACGCCGGCGCGGCAGCTTTGCGGCGGGTGGAACCTGCCCGGCTCCTGGCGTTCGCAGACGCTACCGAATCCGGCCGGAGTCCATCGAGGAAGCGCGAGGGCTTGCGGTTGGCGCGGCCACCAGGAGTGCGCGCCGAAGACCACGACAGGTTCAGATGCTCACGCGCACGAGTGATCCCGACGTACAGCAGTCGGCGTTCTTCGTCCACGTCCTCCGGTGTGTCCGCGAAGGAGATAGGCATGAGTCCTTCGCTGAGGCCCACCAGGAAGACGGCATCCCATTCAAGGCCCTTTGCTGCGTGAAGGGAGGCAAGCGTTACACCCTGAACTGTGGGAGCATGTTGGGCCACCGAACGTTCCTGGAGCTCGTTGACGAACTCAGCCAAGGTGAAAGACTCTCCACGGCTGACTGACAACTCATCAGCCAAGGCCACCAAAGCGGCCAGGGATTCCCAACGCTCGCGAAGGGCTCCCCCGCTGTGGGGCGCGGATTCACTGTAGCCAAGGGAGGCAACGATGTCACGGACAATCTGGCCCAAAGGCTCCAGGGGGCCTTCCGCCACAGCCCTGGTTGCCGCACGCAGTTGCAGGATGGCATCCCGGACCTCCTTGCGGGCGAAGAACCTCTCTCCGCCGCGAAGTTGGTAACCGATCCCCGCCGACGCCAACGCTTGCTCGTAAGCTTCGGATTGCCCGTTGGTGCGGAACAATATGGCGATCTCGCTAGCCTTGACACCCGCGCTGAGTAGCTCCTGGATTCTGCCTGCAACAACCGCCGCCTCCGCTTCGTCGTCCGGACATTCCATGAACCGCGGTTCCGGGCCGGCCGGCCTTTGGGCGACAAGCTTGAGCGGAGGCGCCCACGCCGCATCGGCAACCGGTCCACCACTTCGGCGGGACCCGAGGAGATCATTGGCCAGCTTAACGACCTGTGGCGTGGACCTGTAGTCACGGATGAGCTTGACCACGGTGGCGCCTGGGTAGTGTGCCTTGAAATTCAAGAGATGTTTGGGTGAGGCTCCCGTAAAGGAGTAAATCGTCTGGCTGGCATCGCCCACCACGCACAATTCGTCACGACCACCCAACCAGAGGTCCAGGAGCCGCTGCTGAAGCGGGGAAACGTCCTGGTACTCGTCGACGACGAAGTGGCGGTATTGCTCCCTGACCGTCGCGGCCACCTTGGGATCCTCTTGGAGGATCCCGACCGTAATCAGCAGGACGTCTTCGAAGTCAATGACGTTGCGGTCAGTCTTAATATCCTCGTACGCCTGGAACACCCTGGACACAGCCGTGAGGTCGAAGCCTCCCGGAGTCCCGCGTCCTTGTGCATTCTCCAGGTAGTTGGCAGGGGTGAGCATAGAGACTTTTGCCCATTCAATCTCTGCAGCCAAGTCCCTGATGGACGCGCGATCAGTGCTGAGCCGAAGCCTGCGTGAGGCCTCAGCGATCATGTTGGCCTTGTGGTCCAGCAGGCTGGGCAGGGTACCGCCGATCGCCTGCGGCCAGAAGAACTGTAATTGCCTCAGGGCCGCAGCATGGAAAGTCCGCGCCTGGACATTGGCCACGCCAAGATCCCGAAGCCTGCTCCGCATTTCGGCCGCCGCCCTGGCTGTGAAGGTCACTGCCAGCAGCCTCTGCGGTGAGTAAACCCCCGAGTGCACTCCATAGGCGATGCGGTGCGTGATGGCGCGGGTCTTGCCTGTGCCTGCACCTGCAAGTACGCACAGGGGGCCAGTGAGAGTGCTGGCTACTTCACGTTGCTCATCATCCAAGCCGCTGAGGACTCGCTCCTCAAGTGAGCCACCGACGTCGAAAATTCCTCCTGTCACGGCTGGAGGTCTTCGATGACGCCGCCGTACCAATGCTCAATCAACGAGCGCGCAATCGACAGGCGCGTGGAGATGGTGATGTCGCCACTCAACACGGCCTCCTGCAACTCTTCCCGGCTGAACCACCGCGCGCGGGTGACCTCGACGCCGTCGGGGCGGGCAACGGCGTCGTTCGTTATCGCCGTAAAGCCCAACATGAGCGAGGCAGGGAAGGGCCACGACTGCGAACCGAGATACTGGCACGCTGTAACGCGGACACCTACTTCCTCGCCGATTTCACGGACAACAGCCTGCTCAAGCGATTCCCCGGGTTCAACAAATCCAGCCAGGGTGGAGTAGTTCCGGGCGTCGGCAGGCCCGCCGCCACCCAGCAGAAGCCGGCCATCAGGGCCAACGACAGTAACGATGATCGCCGGGTCTGTGCGCGGATAGTGCTCAGAGTTGTCCTGGGGACACCGCCGTACCCAGCCCCCGGATTCAATATCAGTTGGCGTGCCGCACTGCGGGCAATGGGTATGTGTCGCGTGCCAGTTGGAGATGGCACTCGCCTCGATGAACAAGGCGGTGTCAGTAGCATCGAGACGTCCGGCAACCTCCCGGAACCCGGCCAACTGCGTATCGGAAGGGATCAGAGCTGTCCCGGGCAAAGGCGGCTCAGCAACTGTAAACAGCAAAACAGGAGTACCCTCGGCCACGGACGAAGGCCGCAAGGTTGTACCCAGGTAGATAGCAGTCAAAGCGCCGGCTTTTGCTTCGCCGAGGGCAGCCCACAGTGGACCAGCGTCCCCGAACCATAGGCCGTCCCTGCTCACCAGCGCCTTGCGTTGGGAAATGACCATGGCCTTGGCCTCACCGGAGACGATCAGGTCCTCAACCATGCCAGGCTTCATGCGCTCATTTGAGCCTCGGTCCACCAACGCCGGGCGCACTGGAAGAACAGTTTCCATCAAGTGGTTGGCCAGCGCCGGAGACTCCGCATAACTCATGTATCTACCGTACTGATTCGCACCGACAAAGAACATTTGGATCGGCCGCATGTGCATATCGTGGCACTGCCGGCCGGTGAACGGACCGATGATCCACTTCTGCCTTGTTTTCGTGCGGATCTGAAGACTCGCCGCACTGCATCATGGCCATAGGCGCCACTCAATCTACCGTGGAAGACGTGAGAAGAACACCGCTCGAACTGGCCGCTGTAGCAACCGCGGCGGTGCCCGGACTGGCACCGACGGCTACAGCCTATTCCCCCGATGACGACGCCGACTTCGATTCGGCGTTGTTGCTCGACGCGGAAGGCAAGCGCTGGCGCGTCCGTTCGCCGCGTCATCCCGAGGCCAGTACCCGTCTCGAAACGGAATTCATGGTCTTGCGCGCCTTCGCGCCCGCCATCCGTGCCGAGCTTCCTTTCCATGTGCCAACCGTCGCCGGCACAGTCCGGCAGGGCGCCCTCACAACGTTCGTATACGCCCATCTGCAGGGTTCCACGTTGTCCATTGACGAGCTATCCGCCGGCAGTCCGGCTTTGGCCCGTGATATTGGCAATGCCCTTGCGGCCATCCACGACCTCCCCCTGGCACTGGTCAACAATGCAGATCTGCCTAGTTACTCGGCCAACGAGTTTCGGCAGCGCAAGCTCAACGAATTGGACCAGGCGGCCACTACCGGCAAGATTCCCGCAATTTTGCTGCGTCGCTGGGAACATGCCCTCGAGGACGTCGCACTATGGCGATTCAACCCCTCGGTGGTTCATGGCGACCTCCACGAAGACAACCTGATGGTCCAGGACGATACTGTGACGGCCTTGACAGGATGGACTGATCTCCGCATCGGTGATCCAGCAGATGATTTCGCCTGGCTGGTGGCGTCCAACGAAGCCTCGTTTGTTGAGGCCGTGCTGAGCCGGTATACCGAGGCGCGCCGGGACACGCCCGACGCCCATCTGCTTCGACGGGCCGCTTTGCTGGCTGAATTCGCGTTGGCCCAGTACCTGGTGAAGGCAATGGCCGTTGGACACGAGGACATGACGACCGAGGCAGTATCGATGCTGCAGTCCCTTGCGGACGACATCGAAGAGCAAGCCCGGCATGACGAGGCCGCCCTGGCCGCCGAACAGGCAGCAGCAGCTGACGCCGAGGCAGAAGGCGCAGCACTACAGGAGGCCTCGAATCACTCGACGAACGCCCGGCAGCCTGCCGTTACCGTCGTGGCGATTCCCGACGCCGGGACGCCAGTCTCAGTGACGCCCGTACCGCCCACATCGTCGAAGGAAGTCCCCCACGCCGGAGTGCCTGACGCCGAAGCGCCTGACAAGGAAGCGGCTGACAAGGAAGCACCTGGCAAGGAAGCAGCATCAGACGCGGATGCTGGAAGCGCGTCTGAGAAGCTGGCGGAAGAATCCACCTCCCGGCCTCAGGATGACGCGTCGACTGCAGCTTTGAATGTTGTCACTGTGACACCGCTGCATGCCGGCGGGCGTTCCTAGACCAGCGCTTCTCCAGGACTCCTTCTACTTTGAGGCCTCACTTGCGGGATCGCTCTTGAGGGCCTTGGCGATGATCTGCTCGAGTTCCTCGGCGCTGCCCAAGTCATGCGGGCGCACCACAGCATCCTCCGCAACGTAATAGAACGCCGCGCTGACTTCCTCCAGGGAAACGCCCTTCAACCGCGCCCAGGCAAGACGGTACACAGCCAACTGCACGGCCCTCGCTGCAAGCTGTTTGCCTGCAGGCCGGCGACCTGTTTTCCAGTCGATGAGTTGCCATCGCCCGTCCGCGTCGCGGAAAACGGCGTCGATACGTCCGCGGACCACCACGTCACCGATCTTCGTTTCCACGGGCACTTCCACAAACGCTGGAGCCCGATGCGCCCACTCGGACTGCTTGAACGCTTCAACCATGTGATCCAAGCCGTACGCTTCGTCGATATGGGCATCCGAGCCAGGTGCTTCGTCGATGTCCAACATGCCGGTTGTTCCGAAGTACTCCTCCACCCAGGCGTGGAAAGCTGTTCCCTTTCGGGCCGAAATGCCTGGTTCCCGGGGTACCGGTCGGCGCAATTGGGCCAGCACCGCTGCAGGATCGGCGCCAAGGTCAACGAACAGGGACGCCGAGATATGGCTGGGCAAGTGCACGTCCTGATGAAGCTTTCCCTGAAGCCGGCGATCCAGGAGAAGCTGGGCTTCGTGTGACCACCGCCCCGGGTTGCCTGTCAAAGCTTCCGGTGATGCTTGAGAAGCGCATTCCTCCATGAATTCAAGCACCCGGGCTGCCGCCCGGTCCATGGCGGCACGGCGGCCCGGAACGAGCCTAATGCGGGCTCCGGTGCGGGGATCGGACGGGCCTTCGAGTGGATCATACGGAAATTGAGCCGCTTCCAACGTGGCGGTGAGCGGACTGCTATCGGGCAGTGATTCTTCGGCTACTGACTCAGGGTGGACCACAACAACGCTCCGCCCAGTCCCGACAGCGCGGGCGTCCCCGGACGAGGAAGACACTCCCGCGAGTGGCGCCAGTTCGGAAAGGAACGACGACATCCCTGCCATACCGGATCTGGACCCGTTCCACGCTGAGCTGGACACCATCAAAACAAACTTGGCCCGAGTGTAGGCGACGTACGCAAGCCGGCGTTCCTCGGCTTCGCCATGATGTTGAACATCCGATTTGAAGTCCCTCTCTGCGTCCAACCACCCTTTTTGGTCGTTGTGGTCCAGATCCCACTGCGGCAGATCAGCCCGGTCACCCCGCAACGGCCATGGCAAGGCGGCTGCGCCGCTGCTCCATCGGGAGTCCCTGTTGCTGGGGAAGGAACCTGCGTTGAGCCCCGGGACAAAGACGACGTCCCATTCCAGCCCCTTGGAGGCGTGGACTGTCAGGAGTTGGACTGCTTCCCGGTTGGTTTCAAGAGGTGCAATGTCCAGGCCACCTTCCTCGGAGGCTGCGGCTTCCAGCCAGGAGAGGAATGCCAGGAGATCTATCCGCTGGGAAGTCTGCAGGAATCCGGCTGCTGCGTCCTGGAAGGCATCCAGGTTTCGGCGTGCTTGGTGGATGCTGACGCCAGGCTTTGCGGCTACCTCGATATCCAGCAACATGGCACGTTCAACCTCGCCGAGCAAGGTTGTCAGGTCATCCCCGATGTAGGTGCGAAGGGAGCGCAATTCCTCCGACAACCTCGTCAATCGTTCCAGGGCTGAAGGGCTCAGCGTCCTCCCGTGTCCGGATGTCCATCCCGGCCGCGGCAGGAAGTCCAGGGCTTCCACAAGGCTTGCGGCGTCAGTGATGTCGCTTTCCACCGTCACAGCCGCCGGGTCCTCGTCAGCGACCTCAAGAGTGTTCCCTGGTCCTGACCTCCGCCTGGCCAAAAAACGGGACCAATCGTTGAAGGCCATGAGGTCCGCTGGTCCAATGCGCCATCGGGCTCCGGCAAGAAGCCGCATCAATGCATCGGAACGGCCAGGATCAGCCAGGACCCGCAGCGTTGCCACCAAGTCCACTATCTCCGGAGTGTCCAACAGACCGCCGAGGCCGACGATCTCGTAGGCAATCCCCTGAAGTTCGAATTCCCTCCGAATGCATTCCATCTGCGCACGTCTCCGACACAGAACCGCCATGGTTGGCTTAACAGGAGTACCGTCTTTCTCTTCCTCGAAGACGGTCCTCTGGTAGCGCCGGACGTCGCGGGCAATAGCGCCAGCCTCGTCTTCATCTGTGCTGAACCGACCGATAACAACGCTGCCTTCGGCCGCGAACGGACTTGGCACCAGGGGCGGAACCGCAACGCCACTTGCAGTGTCCCTCTCCCCTGCGGGGCCGTCGGCAGCTGCCGCCTTGTTCAAGGGTGCGGCAATAGTGTTGGCCGCTTGGAGGATGTTCCTGCCGTTGCGCCAAGCCGTGGTGAGGTAAGACGTTGGCGCCACGGAGTAGGCATCTCCGCCAGATGCCTGGTCGTTGTGCCTCACGGGGAACTCCTGCACAAAGTGGAAGAGCTGTCCCGCCGAGGCGCCGCGGAATCCGTAAATCGATTGGTTCGGGTCCCCTACCGCGGTGACGGCATGACCTTGGCCGAAAAGGCGCGAAAACAAGACAAGCTGAGCATGCGAAGTGTCTTGGAACTCGTCCAGCAGCACCACCTTGTAGCGTGCCCGCTCAGTGGCCGCAGCCAACGGTATTTCCCGCGAAATGCGGGCCGCGAGTGCCACGAGGTCACCGAAATCCAGCACTCCCCGTTGACGTTTGGCATCCTGGTACCGGAGAACAATATCTGCGACGCTGGCCCGGGTGCGCAGCATGGAAGCGAGTTCCCCTGCCGCCTGCGTGGGGTTCTTCTTTGCACCGGCCATGTAAGGGAGTTGCTCGAAGGACTGAACGCGTTCCAGCACCCAGTCGCGGACAGTGGCGGGATCCTGCAGGTGTTCCGCGCACTCGCCGGCCAGCTGGATGACGGCATTGACGAGCGTCGACTTTGCAGCGGTGAAATGCTCATATTCGCCGTCGTAGGCCTCAACAACCTCGCTTGCCAACTGCCACGATTGGGCCCCACCCAGCAGGACGACGTCCCGCTCGATGCCCAACCTCAATCCATAGTCCGAAACAATTCCGCTCGCGTACGAATGGTAGGTGGACACCTTGGGCTCGAGGTCGTCGGCACCCAGAAGCCCCTCCGGGAAGCCAATGCTGCCGTCGTCCTCGGTCGCTATGCGCTGGAGGGTGGCCAGTTTTGTCCGGATTCTGCTGGCCAGCTCGCCAGCAGCCTTGCGGGTAAATGTCACACCCAGGACCTCCTCCGGCCGGACCCAGCCATTGGCCACGAGCCACACAACGCGGTCTGCCATGGTGGCGGTCTTTCCCGAGCCAGCGCCGGCAATCACAAGCCGTGGCGTAAGTGAGGAAGCAATGATGCTTGCCTGCTCTGCGGTGGGGTGGTTCTTTTCGCCAAGAATGTCCGCCAACTCCGACGGGGAGAATCTGGGAACAGGCAGCCCGGACTCCACATGCAGGATTCCGGCATCCCTTGTCCCGGATCCTTCAAGAAGATCGGTAGTCATTCAGTGACCTGCTTTCCTCTGGCGCACAGTGGGCAAACATCGGGCAGACGGCAACCATGTCCGCCGTGTCCCGCTTTGCTCGGATCATGCCGGGCCTCGAACGTTGCGCCGGCCATGAGTTCCGCGGCCTCATTGACCAAAGCCTCTGCCCAGTTGTCGTCGGGCTCGAGCGGATCCTGCTGTTGAACCCCGGGGCTCTTGGTCTTGGTTCCCAGCTGTGCGAGGACGGCGCCACCTGGAACACGTTTGCCAAACTCCCCAAGCGTGCCCGCCTCCTCAAATGCACCTTTGAGCACCGCTGCCTGGTACGCACCCAGCTGAGGGTGCCTGGCTACTTCGGCCTTGCCCGGCTGGCGTTTCCCGGTCTTGAGATCGACGATCACCAAACGGCCTTCGGCGTCGATTTCCAAGCGGTCAACCTGTCCGCGAAGCACAGCGTGCCGGGTGGCGGCGGAATTATCCGCATCCTCGTCCTGAAGTACAGAACGTAGGTGGACGTCAGGAAGTTGGACTTCGAAGTCGTGCTCCACGGCGAGCAGGCTCCTGCCTTCGCTGCGCATGATGAGTACGTACTGGGCCAATTTGCGCACCATCAGTTCCGCACGCTGGTAATCAAGCTTTCCTTCCCAATTGTCTTTCATGCCAAGGGTGGGCCAGCGGCGAACAAGTTCCGCAACGTACTGCGCGCCTGTTGCGTCCGGCAGTTCCTGTGCAATGCTGTGGACCAGCGTGCCAAGGCTCCGTGCGAAGTCAGTAGCAGCTTCTCCCCCGGCCGCTTGCACAAACCAATCCAGTGGGGACTTATGAACAGACTCCACCTTGGATGGCGATACCGACACAGTTCCTCCTGGAGGCACAACCGCTTCCTCGGAGCTCAAGGGCGCCAAGCCCCACCATGTATCCGGATGTGCCCCGGCCACGGGTGGATCAACAGAGGCAAGACGGGCCAGCACACGTGCTGCTTCGCGCGCGGTGGGCGATTCGTTCTTGGCGTCGTGATCGTCAGCCTGAACATGCTGTCTCAACTCAGCAACAAGCGCGCGAAGAGTCATCGGGCGATCCACCGGGGTGTAATCGCGCCGGTATTCGCCAGAAGCCAACGGTGCGACGTAATCCAGGAAGGCCGAAGGTTGTTCGTCCTCGGAGGAGACAGCCGTGCAGATGAGCACCTCCTTGGCGCGTGAGACCGCAGTGGAGAAACTCCTGAGTTCGTCGTAGCGAATGTCCCTCAGCCTGCTGAGGGGGCCGCGGCCCAGCGCGTAGTCAACTCCGTGCTCCACGGCGTCCGCAAACAGGGTACTGCCCAGGAGTTCCCCGCGTAGACGGGTGTTCGGCCAGACACCTTCCTGTAGGCCGGCCACGATCACCACAGGCCATTCGCGGCCCGCGGCGCTGGCCGGCGTCATGATTTCCACGCATTCCTCAAGCTGGGCCCTTGCCGCCAGGGTGTCCATCGGAAGTTCCTGGTTCAACAAGTAATCGAGGAACTGTTCCGGGCCGGAGCCGGGCAGTTGATCCACAAATCGCTCCGCTGTGTGGAACAGCGCCATCATGGCGTCAAGGTCGCGGTCGGCGCGGGCCCCCGCACTCCCACCTTCCATCGCAGCGTCAGTCCAGCGCGAAGCCAACCCCGTGGCGTGCCATAGCGCCCAGAGGACGGATTCCGCGTTGGCCCCAGGCTCGGCTGCGGCGGCGGTGCCCGCAGCAATCATCCGTGCGAGTCGTCGGGCAGGGTTCCCTTCAATCCCCAACGAAGCCAGCGCTCCCGGTTCAAGCAACGCTTCCACCAGCAAAGCGTCACTGGAACGTCCGCCGCCGCCAAGTAGCTCCTCGCGCCGGAGTGATTGACGGAGGCGGCGGAGCTCAATGGCGGAGGCTCCACCAATGCGCGAAGTCAGGAGGGAAACAGCGGTTTCAGGAGTGAGTTTGGCCGGATCAAGGATGACAGCGAAGACTTCCAGGAGGGGTCGGACGGCCACCTCATCCCGGACCGCAGAATCAGCCACAGGAACGCGCACAGGAATTCCCTGCCCGTTGAGGTAGCGCTGGAGCTGCGAGATCAATCCACCATTGCGGACAATGACCGCAATATCACCGAAGTCCCGGCCCTCACGCAGCTGCGCTTCCAGAATCCGCTGTGCAACATACCGGAGCTCATGGACGGGAGAAGGCAGCACATGCCCTTCCACCCGCCCTCCGTTGCTGATTTCCTGAACGCTTTCGATGGACTCCGGCTGTTCGAGGCGCCTGGCCCGTTGGCCTCCGGATCGTTGGGAGATACGTGCGGCAACCCTTGTCCAGGCCTGCGCCACCTCTGGGCGATGACGGTGCGTGGTCCACAATGGCCGCTCAAGTACCCCGTGGCTTCCTTCGAGAAGCAGGGGCAGCTCCGCGACAAGGTCCGGCCGCGCTCCGCGGAAGCCCTGCACCACGGTGTCAGGCGAATAGGTAACTACGGCGTCCTTGCCCTCGGCAATATCCGCGAGGAGTTCAAACACGGCAGGATTGGATTCCTGGGCATCGTCCACGAGAATCAGCTGCAGGCGGTCGCGCTCAGCGGCGAGGAAAGCGGGCGAGTCCTGAAAAATCTGGCGTGCCGTGGTGATGATCCCCGCTGGATCGAAGGCCTCGGGCATTCGGAGGTCCAAAACATCCCGATACTCACTGTAGAGCTCGGCGGCTGCCATCCAATCCGGACGCCCGCATTCATAGGCGAGCCCCACGAGGTCCTCTGCAGTGCGGCCGGACTCAATAATGCGGTCAAATAATTGGCGGATCTCGTGGCGGAAGCCACGGGTAGGCAGTGCTGCGGAGAGGTCCTCGGGCCAGGGCAACTGATGCCCAGGGCGGGAATGGCCCTCCAGTAACTCCTTGATGATCAGATCCTGTTCTGGTCCGGACAGGAGCTTGGGCTGCCGGGGCAACGGCAGGACGCCCTCCGCTTTGGCCCGCCGGATGACGTCGAAGGCGTACGACGCCCAGGTGCGTGCCGGCGTCGTACTGAGGCTTCTGTCCAGGCGGCCGGTGAAGGTGTCCCGCAAGGCGGCCGCGGCGTGCCGCCCAGGAGCGAGGATAAGTATCCGATCGGGATCCACGCCGTCTTCATTAACGCGGCGGACCGCGGATTCGACCAGCACGGTGGACTTTCCCGTGCCCGGGCCCCCAGGAACCAGAACAGGTCCGCCTCCTTGCCTGACTGACACAACCGCATCCTGGTCCGGAGACAGGTCAGGCGCCGCGTAGTGAATCTCGCGCGGCGGAAGCAGACGGAGTGCTGCCGGGGCTTGGCGGGTTTTGGTAGCTGTTGCGGTCACACAGTCATTTCATCATCGGGCACCGACAAAATATGGAGCTGACGCTCCAACTGGTCCGAGATCACATCAATTCGATCGAACTCAGCATCGGTTGGCGCCCATCGTGCAGCTCCGAGATCCACGCGCCAGCGGCCCTCACCCGTCCGCAAGAATTCCTCAAAGGCGCCGTGCAGGGGCGTGGACTCCTGCACATAATGGCGCAGGGCCTCTGCCTCATGGCCGGGCGGTGCATCCCCGCTTGCCCGCAGGACACGCCACCAAGCTACGGAACTGCCGTAGTGGCTCATCACCGACCCCACCTGCCGGGGTCCGCCGGCTCCAAGGAGTTCAGCGACGTCGCCATATGACACGGCCGCGCCGGGCGGAACAAGGTCCACGACAGCCAGCACCGCCGTCACATACTCCATCCGCATGTGCTCCAGCGTAGCCGCAGGAGTGTCGTGCCCAGTACTGTCAGTGCCAGCCGGTAGCGTGAAAACATGAGCTCCTGGAACACCCTCCCCCGCGCTGCCTTCGACCTCGAAACCACTGGGAAGAATTCCCGTTCCGCCCGCATCGTCACCGCTTCAATCACTGTGGTGGATGCACACGGAGAACTCATCAGAGAGCATGAATGGCTGGCGGACCCCGGGGTGGAGATTCCCCTGGAGGCCAGCGAGGTCCACGGAGTGACTACGGAGAAAGCCCGCGCGGAAGGCCGACCAGCGGCCGAAGTCACCCGCGAGGTGGCAGCGGTTCTTCAGCAATTGTTCGACGACGACACCCCCGTCATTGCATTCAACGCCAGCTACGACTTCACGGTGCTCGCTGCCGAGTCAGCGCGGCATGGTGTCCCCCAATTGACCCGTTTCCCGGTACTGGATCCATATGTGATGAACAAGCAGGTGGACCGGTACCGCAAGGGCAAGCGCACCTTGACAGCTTTGTGTGAGGAATATGGCGTGATCCTGGACAACGCCCACACCTCAGCTGCGGATGCGTTGGCGACGCTGCGCGTTTTGGATGCCATGGCTGGCAAATTCCCCAAGTTGCAAATGCCTGCCTCCAAGCTGCACCATTTGCAGGTGGACTGGGCTGCATCCCAAGCTGCTGACTTCCAGCAGTATCTGCGGCGAAGCAAGCCCACCGCTGTGATCGAAGGCGAGTGGCCCGTACTGCCACCCGAGGACGCCAGCCGAGGCGGCTTCTGAGACAGGCTCCGGCACGGGCGACCCGCAGTTGGGACGCAAGTCACAAGAATTCCGAAGCTCCTCAAGCACGAGCGCTGTGCGCAGGGATTCCATCACTGCGCCCATCGCCGGAATAGATCGGGGAGCTCAGGGTCCTCTGTAGGAACTTTCTTCGGAAAAAACGAGCCAGAGCAATCACTTGTTCGATTCACCTCCCGTTCGTGGGCTGGTGACATAATTAAGTTTGGCGGGTTGAAGTCTGCTAGGGCAGCCATCCCCATACTTGTTGCCACGTTCCCCGCCCACCGCGAACGTCTCTGTGACCCGACGAAAGTGATTTCTTCATGAAATTCAAAGCCCTCAAGTGGCTGTCTGCTGCTCCCGTAGCCGCGGCCCTGGTGATCTCCTTGGCAGCATGCGGCGGAGGATCCTCCCAGCCCAGCGGCTCGCCCACCGATGCCCTCGCCGGCAGCGACCAGCAGACCCTGGACAAGTACACCACCGCGGACGTCACGCCGCTGGACAAGATCGACAAGTCCAAGTTGGGCCTCGTCACCGATGGCACGCTGCGCGTCGGCACCCTGTCCGATGCGCCGCCGAACATCTTCATCGATCCTTCGGGCAAGTTCACGGGTTATGACAACGAACTCCTTCGCGCCATCGGCGACAAGCTTGGCCTGAAGGTGGAGTTTGCGTCGACTGACTTCTCCGCCCTGCTCTCGCAGGTAGCAAACAAGCAGTTCGACGTCGGATCTTCCTCGATCTCCACCACGGATGCCCGTCGAAAGACCGTCGGCTTCACCAACGGCTACGACTTTGGCTACATGGCCGTCGTGACCAAGAGCGACGCCAAGGTCACCGGCTTCGCCGACCTCAAGGAAGGCGTCCGGATCGGCGTCGTCCAAGGCACCGTTCAGGATGACTATGTCACGAACACTCTCAAGCTCGAGCCCGTGCGTTTCCCTGACTACAACACCGTTTATGGCAACGTGAAGAACGGTCAGATCGACGCTTGGGTGGCTCCCTCCCAGCAGGCTTCCGGCCAGGTCAAGGACGGCGACGGTACCAAGATCGCCGAAAAGGTTGTCAACACGCAGAACTTCACGGCCTACGCCGTGAACAAGGACAACCAGCCGCTCCTCGATGCGCTGAACGCCGGCCTGGACGCCGTTATTGCTGACGGTACGTGGACCAAACTCACCTCCCAGTGGTACACCGACCGTCCCACCGCGGCCGAGCAGACTCCGCAGGGCTGGAAGCCGGGCAGCAAGACCGTCCAGATTCCGGCCAAGTAACCCGGGCGTTCCATGGATATCCTCAAGCAACTCTCTGACACCTTCCTTGACTGGGAGGCGATGGGCGAAGTCGTACCCAAGATGTTCGCCGTCGGCCTGCCGAACACCCTGGTGCTCGCTGTCATTTCGGGCATTATCGGGACCCTGCTGGGCATGGCCCTGGCCCTGATGGGGATTTCCCGGAACGCCGCGGCCCGGTGGATTGCACGCATCTATACGGACGTCCTCCGCGGACTTCCGCCCGTGTTGACCATTCTGGTCATCGGATTCGGCTTTGGCCCCATCATCCGTGAACTGACCGGTTCCACGAGCCCCTACCCGATGGCCATCGCAGCACTGTCTTTGATGTCGGGGGCCTACATCGGCGAGATCTTCCGATCCGGTATCCAGAGCGTGGACAAGGGACAGCTCGAAGCGTCCCGCGCCTTGGGGTTCGGCTACGGCGCTTCTATGCGCTTGGTAGTGGTTCCCCAAGGCATCCGCCGGGTGCTTCCTGCGTTGGTTAACCAATTCATTGCCCTGATCAAGGAATCCTCCCTCGTCTTCCTCCTGGGCCTGCTGGCTACGGAGCGCGAGATCTTCCAGATCGGCAAGGACGCGGCTGCGACCAGCGGCAACCTCTCGCCCTATGTGGCTGCCGCCATCTTCTACCTGGTACTCACTATTCCGCTCACGCACTTCGTGAACTGGATTGATGCCCGCTTCCGTTCAGGCAGGCCTGAAAAGAAAGAACCGGACGATGCCGCGGCGGTCGTCGGGAAGGGAGCCCACGCATGAGCGAATTTACATCCGGAACGTTGACGGCAAAGAACATCCATTTGTCGTTCGGCACCAACCATGTCCTGCGGGGCATTGACCTGCACGTTGAGAAGGGCACCACGGCTTCGGTCATAGGTCCCTCGGGTTCAGGCAAGTCAACGCTGCTCCGTGTGATGAACCGGCTCATCGAACCGGACCAGGGCGACATCCTGTTGGATGGCCGATCCGTCCTCAAGGACAATCCCGACGAGCTCCGGCGTCGTATCGGCATGGTGTTCCAGCAGTTCAATCTCTTCCCCCACAAGACGGTGGCCGAGAACATCTCCCTGGCGCTGCGCAAGATTCGCGGAATGTCCAAGGAACAGGCGCGTGAGGAAGCCTTGGCCCAACTGGACCTGGTGGGCCTCAAGCACAGGGCCGATGCCCGCCCTGCCAATCTTTCGGGTGGACAGCAACAGCGCGTAGCCATTGCCCGTGCGCTTGCCATGAAGCCCGAGGTCATGTTCTTCGATGAGGCCACTTCCGCGCTGGACCCGGAACTCGTCAAGGGCGTACTTGCCCTGATGACCGATCTCGCGCAGGGAGGCATGACCATGGTGGTGGTTACCCATGAGATGGGCTTCTCCCGCAATGTCTCAGACGTGGTGACGTTCATGGACGCTGGCGTAGTTGTGGAATCCGGTCCGCCGGAGCAGCTGTTCAACGACCCCCGGACAGAGCGGCTCCAAGGCTTCCTCTCGGACGTCCTCTAGTCCCCGCAAGGCAGCCAAACAGCAGACCCCGCCTCCAGACCTTCGCCCTAGTGGTGAAAGTCAGGGATGCGGGGTTTCCTGCATTAAGCGCAATGGCGGCGGGGCACCAGCCAGTCTCCGCCCCCTTATCTTATTTCCAGCATTACTTCCCGAGTTTCACAGACAACACCGTCAGGGCCGCAGCGTCCACCTTATTGCGGAAATCCGGCTCGGACTGCGCTTTCTGGAGGACGGCGCCATACATCGCGGGGATGCTTCCCGGGTCCGCGCATACCAGCATCGTGCCGCCCGCTGCGAAGAAGTTGATAGCGCGGTCCGCGGTGGTCCACGGCTTCAACTGTGCTGCACTACAGACGTCATCCGAGAGGATAATGCCTTTGAAGCCAGCGTCGCCGCGAAGCATCTGCCCCATGACCACGGGTGAGAACGGCGCGATGTTGGCGGGGTCGATTTGGTCGTAGTAGGCATTGGACACCATGACCCATTGCACGCCGTTCGTAATGGCTGTCCGAAATGGCTCCAGGGCAGGGTCATTCCGCGTAGTTTCAGTGTCCCTGACGTTCTGGCTGACATCGGTGTTGGGAACTACCCGGCCGAGACCTGGGAAGTGCTTCACGACCGGTGCAACCCCGGCATCCTTCATGCCTTGGGCAAAAGCGTTTCCGAGGTTGGACACTTGCCCCGGTACATATCCATACTCGCGTTGGAATTGTCCGATGGGCGCATTGGATGGCGCGAACCCAGGGCTCGTCACAGTATCAAGGACCGGAGCCAGATTGACGTTGACGCCAGCGCTACGGAGTTCCTTCCCCCAAACAGTGGCGTCTGCCCGCAGCTTCGCGGGACCAGCCCCGGCCTGCGCCAACGCGGCAGGGATGGCGGAGAAACCCGGACCAGCCAGGACCTGGACGTATCCACCTTCCTGGTCAGTGGCCACGAAAAGAGGCAGCCCACCGGTAGTTTCAGCGGAAACCGTCCCGGTGAGGGACGCCACGACGGCAGCTGTGGCAGCAGTCCCGGCCTTGCTGCGACCACTCAAGTAGACGTTCCCTGCGTGGTATTTGGTGAGTGCTTCCATGGTGCCCGGCTCCGCACCCGTCGCCTTCGCGGCAACCATGAAGAGCTGCCCAACACGTTGCTCGAGGCTTAGCCTGGCCAGCTGTTGTTGCGCCGTGGACAGTGCTTCGGGGGTAGGTGCTGCCGAAGGTGCCGGGGAGTCCTTGGGCTGGCTCGACGCCCCGGACGTGGCCTTGCCCGGAACAGGGGTATTCGTCGGCGAGGGGGTAATTGCAGACGGCGAAACCGGTGCAGTTGTGGCGCTCGCGGTTTCATTTCCGCTTGAGCAACCAGGCACCATAGTGACCAGGATTCCGGCCGCCGCGGCCCTTACACCAAGGGATGCAATTGACTGGATTCTGCGCATGGTAAACCGTGAATTCGTTGGGGTTGGGTTTCCCTTACGAGCCTACCCCGGGAAGTCGCAGTGCCCCAGCCTGCTTCGACCAGCCGGCCGGGGCGCCGCGTTGTCCTTGACTTAGGCGATCGCGGCGGCTGCAGCCTTCACAGCAGCCGGGAGTGCGTCAACGATCCTGTTCATGGCAGCGTCGTCATGAGCCGCGGACAGGAACCAGGCCTCGAAGACTGACGGCGGCAAGTAGACGCCGGAGTCCAGCATCGAGTGGAAGAACGGTGCGTAGCGGTAAGCTTGCTGGCCTTGGGCGTCGTCGTAGTTGTGCACGCCGTGGGTGGAGGTACCGAACGCAACCGAGAACAGGTTGCCTGCACGCTGGATGGAGTGGTCCACGCCTTCTGCATCAAGGGCGGACGAAAGAGCGGCGGACAGCTCCAGCGAGCGGGCGTCCACATAGGCGTAAACGTCAGGCGTGGCATGGGTAAGCGTTGCGACACCGGCAGCCATGGCCACAGGGTTTCCTGACAGCGTGCCTGCCTGGTACACCGGACCCACGGGTGCAAGGTAATCCATGACGTCGGCACGTCCGCCGAGGGCCGCCGTCGGCATTCCGCCTCCAATAACCTTGCCGAAGGTCAGCAGGTCCGGCGCCCATCCTTCCTGACGGCCCGTGAGTCCCCAGTAGCCGGCGTAACCAGTCCGGAAACCGGTGAGGACTTCGTCGAGGATGAGGAGCGCCCCGTGTTCCGCGGTGATGCGGGACAGCCCAGCGTTGAAGCCCTCGCCCGGGGTCACAACACCCATGTTTGCCGGGGCAGCTTCGGTAATCACGGCCGCGATGTTGTTGCCGTGCTTGGCGAAGGCAGCTTCGACAGCTGTGAGGTCGTTGTAAGGCAAAACAAGTGTCTCAGCGGCGGTGGCTGCCGTGACGCCGGCCGAACCCGGGAGGGCCAACGTCGCGAGGCCGGAACCTGCGGCTGCCAGCAGGCCGTCCAGGTGGCCGTGGTAGCACCCTGCAAACTTGATGATCAGGTTGCGGCCGGTAAAGCCACGGGCGAGGCGAACCGCCGTCATCGTGGCCTCAGTGCCCGTGGACACCATGCGCAGGCGTTCGACGGCGGACACGCGCTCTTTCACGATCTCGGCGAGGTTGGCCTCATCCGGGGTGGATGCTCCGAAGGACAGGCCGCGGTCCACAGCAGCGTGTACGGCGTCGAGCACGGCGGGGTGGGCATGGCCAAGCAGGGCCGGGCCCCACGAGCAGACAAGATCCACGTATTCCTTGCCATCAGCGTCAGTGAGGTACGCGCCCTTGGCCGATACCATGAATTTCGGAGTGCCGCCAACGGATCCGAAAGCACGCACGGGCGAATTCACTCCGCCGGGCATCAAGGACTGGGCACGATCAAAAAGCTGGTCGGACACAGGGGTGTTTGAAGTCATGGTTCCTATTCTTTCAGTCATTCAGAAGCGTCTTTCGGTGATTCAGAAGCGCAGTTATGAGGCGTCCGCCAGCAGCTCAGCGACCCGTGGGGCCACTTCAGTGCCGTACAACTCGATGCAGCGCATCATGGATCCGTGCGGCAGGGTGCCGTTGCTGTATTTGAGATCGAAGCGGTCCGCGCCGAGGTTGCGCTTAAGCAGGGCGATTTTCCGGGCCACAGTCTCGGGAGAACCCACATAGAGAGCGCCCTCCGGGCCGCACATTGCGTCGAATTCCCCCCGGTTTCCCGGACCCCAGCCGCGCTCGGCCCCGATTCTGTTGCGCTGCTCGAGCCAATGCGGAAAGAGTTCTTCCCGGGCATTCTGGTCAGTGTCCGCAATGAAGCCGGGTGAGTGTGTTGCGATCTGTCGCATCGAGTGACCGTATTTGGCCATTGCGTCGCGATAAAGATTGACAAGGGGAGCGAACCGGCGGGGCTCTCCCCCGATGATCGCGAAGATAATCGGATAGCCATATTCCGCGCACCGCAACACAGATTCGGGTGTCCCACCCACACCTATCCATGCCGGCAGCAAATGGTGCTGCAAACGCGGGTAAACCTGGAGTCCGTTCACGTTGGGGCGGGTCCGCCCTTCCCAATGAACCGGCTTCTGGGCCCTTACTTTGTCAAAGAGCTCAAGCTTTTCTTCGAAAAGGACGTCGTAGTCCGCAAGGTCCAGCCCGAACAATGGGAAGGACTCAATAAATGAGCCCCTGCCCAGCATGACCTCCGCCCGGCCGTTGGAGATTGCGTCAACGGTGGCGAAACGTTGGAAGACCCGGATCGGATCATCCGAACTAAGTACTGTCACGGCCGATCCGAGCCGAATGCGGGATGTCACTGCGGCAGCTGCCGCGAGGAAGACCTCGGGAGCAGATACGGCAAAATCGCGGCGGTGATGCTCTCCCACGCCAAAAGCATGAATGCCCAGGGCATCAGCCAGCTTTGCTTCCTCAAGCAACTCCCGCAGAACCTGGGCGTGCTCCTTCGGGTTACCGTCGGCATCGAGGCCTGCGTCCCCGAAGGTGTTCAGGCCGAGCAGGATTTCGGCATCGCCCACGGGTGCGGTGGGGTCGGAGTCAGCCCTGGATGCAGATGGAAATTCCGATTCGGAAGGCACTGCGGTCATCAGGACTCCTTCAGCCAGCCTGCCAGTTCGGAGGCCCAGTAGGTCAGGACGGTATCGGCTCCGGCCCTCTTGATGCCCAGCACGGACTCCATGATGGCGCCGCGCCGATCGATCCAGCCGTTGGCAGCTGCCGCTTCGATCATGGCGTACTCCCCCGAGATTTGGTAGGCCGAGACGGGTACGGGGCTCATTGCCGCAATATCCGCGAGGATGTCGAGGTAGCTCATGGCTGGCTTGACCATGACCATGTCAGCGCCTTCTTCAAGGTCCAATTCCACTTCGAGAATGGCTTCGCGACGGTTGGCCGCGTCCATTTGGTAGGTTCGGCGATCGCCCTTCAGCTGGGAGTCCACCGCTTCACGGAACGGGCCGTAGAAAGCTGAGGCGTACTTGGCCGCATAGGCCAGGACAACGGTGTTCTTGTGGCCCGAATCCTCCAAAGCCTGGCGGATGACGGCGATTTGTCCGTCCATCATGCCCGAAGGTCCCAACACATGGGCGCCCGCCTCCGCCTGGGCAACGGCCATCTGACCGTAGATCTCCAGGGTGGCATCGTTGTCCACGTATCCTTCGGCATCCAGGACGCCGCAGTGTCCGTGGTCGGTGAATTCGTCCAGGCAGACATCGCCCATGATCACGAGGTCATCGCCTACTTCGGCCTTAACGTCCCGGATGGCCTTGTTCAGGACACCTTCCGGGTCCAAGGATGCCGTGCCCCGAGCGTCCCGAACCTCTGGTACGCCGAACAGCATGATGCCGCCCACGCCAAGTTCCACGGCTTCCGCAGCTGCGCGCTTGAGAGTGTCAGTGGTGTGCTGGACGACGCCGGGCATTGAACTAATCGGGCTGGGCTCGCTGAGGCCCTCACGGATGAAGGCCGGAAGTATGAGGTCTGCCGGGGCCAGACGTGTTTCTGCCGTAAGCCTGCGCATCGCCGGGGTTGTGCGCAAGCGGCGGGGACGGTGGTTTGGAAAGCTCATCTGGGGTTCCCTTCATTGGCGAATACTGTTTCCAAGGCGGCCGCGATGCCGTCCGGGGTAGGTTCTTTGGCGGTGGCTCCGACGGTGATTCCGAGATGAGTGGCCTCTTCCGCCGTCGGACGGCCAATGGCTATGAATCGGCACCTGCCCAAGGGCAGAAGGGTCTGCGCAATCCGCCGGGCGGCACTGGGGGAAGCGGCCACGACGGCGTCGAGCATCCCGGCGTCAATGGCCGCGCGGGCTTCCGAGGGAGTCATTTCCTGCGGCTGTCCGCTACGGGAACCAACAGTGCCGGAGGCAGAACTGGCGAACGCAGAATTGCCGGAATGCACGACGACGGCGGGCAGTTCGGCTTCGAGGCGCAGTCCCGTCCGGGCCGGATAGTCCACCGTGTGATAGGCGGTCACGGACGCTACGGCTGCGCCCTTGGCGGCCAATCCGTCACGCAGACCGGGGCCTGCGATATCTGCTTGCGGGAGAAGAACACGCGCAGGTGCCGGTTCCCATAAGGCTAGAAGGCCTTCGGCGGATTGCATGTCAGTGGGCGCCAGCGAGACGGTCAGGCCGATAGCCTCCAGGATCCGCCGTGATGATGGCCCGATCGTGGCCACGCGGGTCCGGGATGGCACGAGATCTACCGGAAGCGTGCCACGCTCCGCAGCCTTTTCGAGCAGGACGCGCACGGTGGTGATGCTGCTGATCACCATCCAGTCAAAATATCCAGCGGACAGCTGGTCCAGGGCGGCGTCGAGGGAAGCCTGGTCCTCAGCCCGCTCGAAATCGATGAGGGGAAGCACCAACGGCTCCGCTCCGAGCGTGTGCAGGAGCGAAGCAAGTGGCCGGGCACGGTCGGCGCTCCTGGTAATCAGGACCCGCCGACCTGCCAAAGCCGATGCTTGAGTCACATCAGGACGCTGCAAGATCCGCGATCTCCGCGGCACCAGCAGCGAGCAGGAGCTCCGCAACTTCGATGCCGAGCAACGTCGCCCCTACTTCGGTCAGGCCATCGGTGGCTTTCTTCTCGCGAACTGTCTTGGTGCCGTCAACGGCGCAGACAACAGCTTCAAGATGCAGCATGCTGCCCTTCCTAAAGGCATAAGCGCCCACCGGCGCGGCACAACCCGCTTCCAGCCGGGCCAGGACGGCACGTTCAGCTGTCACGGCAAGCCGGGTGTCGTCGTCGTTCAATGCAGCTAGAGCCTGGGCGAGAACACCATTGGGGCCTTCCACGTGCGGGGCATCCTCCGTACGGCATTCGATGGCCAGTGCGCCTTGGCCCGGGGCAGGCAACATGACATCGGTCTCGAAGAACTCACTCACGGTCTCCAGCCGGTCCATCCGTTCCAGCCCAGCCGCTGCGACCACAACGGCGTCCAAGTCGCAGGACTTGCCGGGAACAACTTCGTCGGTGACGTTGCCGGGAAGCCCGGGGACGCGTCCCAGGCGCGTGTCCACGTTGCCACGGATATCCAGCACCTCAATGTCAGGCCGGGCAGCCCTTAGCTGCGCAGCACGCCGGGGTGAACCCGTACCTACCTTGGCGCCACCGGGCAATTCGGCAAGGGTGAGGCCATCCCGGGCACACAACACATCCCTGACATCCACGCGCTTGGGAGTAGCGGCGATGCTCAGTCCAACTGCAGCCCCCGTGGGCAGGTCCTTCAAAGAATGAACAGCGACATCGCAGGTTTCAGCAAGCAAGGCATCGCGCAGGGCTGCCACGAAGACACCCGTGCCGCCCATCTGTGACAGCGAGCCGGTCTTGACGTCGCCCTCGGTCTTGATATGCACCAATTCCACCGGGAATCCACCAACAGCTGCCAGCCGATCGGCCGTCTGCTGGGTCTGGGTCAGCGCAAGCTTGCTGGCCCGGGTGCCAATGCGGATGGTCACTTGCCGACCTCCGAGGAGGTGTAAGCGTCGTGCCCAACGCCGATAGTGGAACCGACCTCTGCAATAACCGGCTTTGCTCCCCGGAAGTTTTCGCAACAATTGGGGCGGCAGACATCGTACCAAGGACCAAGGTCCGTAACGTGGGGACGATCGGCGATGTTGTTATCCACTGTGCGTTCACAGATCAGGTCAACCAGACCGGAAACAAAGGCCGCGTGCGTTCCCGGGGTGGGGACGCGGGTGGCTTCCATCTCCAGGTTCCTGCAGGTCTCCAGGGCTTCGGTGTCCAGGTCCCAGGCAACTTCCATATGGTCACTGACGAAGCCGAGGGGAACGATCACCACGCCGCGTACGCCTTCGGGGGCGATTTCTTCGAGGTGATCGTTGATGTCCGGTTCCAGCCAAGGAATGTGCGGCGCGCCGGAGCGGGATTGGTACACGAGGTCCCAAGCCACGTTCGGGGCAACGGCATCCATGATGGCCTGGGCGTTTGCCAGGTGCTGCGCCGCGTAGGCAGATCCTTCTGCGAATTCGCGCGGCTCGTCCTCGGACCTTCCGGCTGCTTCGGCGTCGCGCGTGGGAATGGAATGGGTGGCAAACAAGACCCTGATTTTTGAATCGGGATCGGATTCGCCGGCAGCGGTCAGCTTGCCGCGGATTTCTTCGAGGCCGGCTGCGGTGCCTTCAAGGAAAGGTTGCACAACGCCGGGGTGGTCGAAGTACTGGCGGATCTTGTCCACTTCGAGCTTGCCGTCCAGACCCGTTTCGGTAAGGGCGATGCCAATGTCTTCGCGGTATTGGCGGCAGCTGGAGTAGCAGGAGTAGATGCTGGTGGTGAGCATCAGGATCCGGCGGTGGCCGGCGTCGTAGGCGTCCTGCAGGACCGGAGCGATGTACGGGTCCCAGTTCCGGTTACCCCACAAGACCGGAAGCTCAATGCCGCGTTTAGCCAGCTCGGCCTCGATCGCGGCCTTCAGTTCACGGTTCTGCTGGTTGATGGGGCTGATACCCCCAAACGCGCGGTAGTGGTGGGAGACCTCTTCAAGGCGTTCATCCGGGATGCCACGGCCACGGGTGACGTTGCGGAGGAAGGGAATGACATCTTCCTGGCCTTCAGGACCACCAAAGGATGCGAGCAGCACGGCGTCGTACTGCTTTGCTTCCTGGCGGCCACGCTCGGTGACTTCGTTGGGGGTGCTGGAGACACCAAGGCCACTCATGCGAGGACCTCTGCGATCTCGGCAGCAGTCACGCGGCGGCCTGTGTAGAACGGAATTTCTTCGCGGACATGGTTGCGGGCGTCGGTTGCGCGAAGGTGACGCATGAGGTCAACGAGGTCGACGAGTTCAGGTGCCTCCAGGCCCAGGATCCACTCCCAGTCACCCAGCGCGAACGAGGAAACAGTGTTGGATATGACCTGCGGGAACTCCCGACCCAGCATTCCGTGGTCGCGCAGCATCTTTCCGCGTTCTTCCGCGGGAAGCAGGTACCACTCGTAGGAGCGGACGAACGGATAAACGCACAGCCAGGTGCTGGGCTCAACGCCCCTCGCGTAGGCCGGGACGTGGCTCTTGGCAAACTCGGCTTCCCTGTGGACGCCCATCGCGGACCAGACGATCTCGGTGCCGGCAAAGAGCTTGCTGCGGCGAATGGAACGCACGGCTGACTGAAGGTCTTCCGGCTTGGATCCGTGGAGCCACACCATGATGTCGGCATCCGAGCGCATGGCGGAAACGTCGTAGCTGCCTCGCAGGGTCACGCCTTCTTCGGCGAGCTTCCCTTCAAGTGCTTCAAATTCCTGGGCAGCATCGCCGCTGCGCAGGACGTCGGCTGAGCGCTTGAAGACGGTCCAGAGCGTAAAGAACTGCTCTTCGGTTCCAGCAGTTTTAGTGACAGATTCGGCAGAAGTGTGGCTCATGGTTCAAGTTTGCCCCGTGCTAGCCACTAAGTCGAAACGGATCACTTCTACAAGACGTAGAAGTGACACAAATCACGAAATTGAGCGAATATCTCTGCTGCCGTGGGCGAGCTGTGCACGGGTATCCGCCACCACTGCGGCAAGGCCATTACCTGCCAACCAACCACCAACTACCGCTAGGCCATCGGCTGCGGCGCACACCTTCCGGACCTGCTCTACGCGCTGTTTATGACCGACGGCGGCAAACGGCAAGGCGCCTGCCCAGCGAACCACATCCCAATCAACAATGTCCGCGCGCGTAACGGGCACCGTCAACAACGCGGAAGCATCATCGAGCGCTGCGGCCAGCAACTCTTCATCGTCCATGACAACATCCGGCGCTCCCCCATCGGCATCCTCACGGCGGCCATAGGAAAGGCGCAGGACGTGCGTGCCCGGCCCGGCCTCCTCTGCCAGCCAATCCCATTTGGCAGTGGCATGCGTCAAGGCCTTAGCCCGGATACCCGGGGTCTGGGGGGCCACGAGGATTCCGGTGCCGCGGGGCCGTCCATCCAGTTCGGGAAGGTCGACAACCATCGTCACCAAGCTCACCAAGGGTCCTGGAGCAGGCCGCAGGCCGGACAGTTCCGGTACCGCCGTTTCCAGGAGCCCCACGGCAGCGGGGCCATCGAGCGCTACTACCAGCCGACCGACGTCGTACGTGGCGTCACCGGCGGTGACCCGCCAGCCGTTGCTCGTTTTCGATACGCTGTCAGCGCCCTTTCCACTCAGCATGTCCACGCCGCGGTCCCGGAGGTCCTTAACCAGCGCGGAAATCAAGGTGTTCATGCCACCCTTCAAGCCGCCGACGGCGGAACCCGCTTTCGCGGGCCCGGCACCAGGGCCGGGGGCTGCCTTGCGCTGGGCAGCAACAGCAGCAGCCAAGGACCCGTGCTTCTTCAGGCCTGCGCGGAGGCCCGGGGCCACCATGTCGACGTCCAAGAGGCCGGGATCGGCGGAGTGAACGCCACCCACCACCGGAGCAACCAGCCGCTCCAGGACCTTTTTGCCCATGCGGGCGCGGACGAGGGAGGACACGCTGGTGACCTCAGATGTTGTGCCAAGCGAAGCGGGCAGCCAGCGGTCCAGGGATGCACGCAGGGCTCCGGAGAGGCCAAGCGAACGCCTCACCTCGGGGTCCCAAGGATTGGCCGGGATACCAAGAATTCCAGTCTTGGGCAGCTCTTGCGGCCCATCCGGTAACTGCACCCAGGCGCCGCCCGGGTGCGGGGAAACGATCTGGCCCTCCAGCCCGAGTTCGCGCGCCAGATCGGCGACTGCCGTGGACCGCGTAGCAAAGGACTCGGCCCCGCTGTCCAATGACAAGCCGGCTACCGTGTGTCTTCCGACGCAACCACCCCAGGCCTCGCTCGCCTCGAGGATCGTCACGGAGGTTCCCGCCATTGCCAGTTCCCGCGCAGCCAGAAGGCCGGAAACGCCGCCACCGATCACGACAGCGGTAGGCCCAGGCGATGGTTGCGTTGTGGCTGCTTCCTTCGTCTTGCCGTGGACGTGTCCCCCGCGCATGCGTCCTACTCTGCCGGGATCGAGTGGATGAGCTCCACGACCCGCGTCAGGACAGCCGGGTCCGTCTCCGGGGGCACGCCGTGGCCCAGGTTCACCACGTGGCCTGGAGCGTGAGAGCCCGCGGCTATGACTTCGCGGACATGCGCTTCCAGGACCTCCCACGGGGCCGGGAGAAGGGCGGGGTCAATGTTGCCCTGGAGCGGCACCGTGCCACCCAAACGGCGGTTGGCCTCATCCAGCGGCAGCCTGTAGTCCACTCCCACAACGTCCACACCGACGTCGCGCATGGCGACAAGGAGCTCGGACGTGCCGGTACCGAAGTGCACCAGCGGGGCACCCAGCCCGCGCACGTGCTCCAGCGCCCGCGCTGATGCAGGAGCGACGTACTTGGCGTAATCAGCCAGGCCCAAGGACCCAGCCCAGGAGTCAAAGAGCTGTCCGGCTGACGCCCCGGCCTCAAGCTGTGCCTGAAGGAACATTCCGGAAGCATCCGCTGCCCAGTTGGCGAGGGCTGTCCAGGTTTCGGGGTCCGCGTGCATCATGGTCCGGGGGCCGAGGTGGTCCCGCGAAGGTTTCCCTTCGACCATGTAGGCGGCGAGCGTGAACGGCGCGCCGGCGAACCCGATGAGTGGAGTCTTGCCCAGTTCCGCCACCGTCAGGCGAACGGCTTCGCGGATGGGCTCAAGTGCTTCCCAGGTCAGCTTGGGAAGGGCAGCTACATCGGCGGCTGTCCGTACGGGCTTGTCCAGGACCGGACCCACGCCCGGAACGATGTCCACGCCAACGCCTGCGAGCTTCAGCGGGATAACGATGTCGGAGAAGAAGATGGCGGCATCCACGTCGTGTCGGCGAACCGGCTGCAGGGTGATCTCAGCGGCCAGTTCGGGACGCAGGCACGAGTCCAGCATGGCAACGCCCTCGCGGACCTTCAGGTATTCCGGCAGGGACCTGCCAGCCTGGCGCATGAACCATACCGGCCTGCGTGACGGCTTGCCGCCCCGGTAGGCGGTGATGAGCGGGGAGTCCGACGTACGGCCGTCCATCAACGGGTGATCCGCGCCAAGTTTGCCGGCAGGTTCGCCTGCAGGGGCGTTGGTGGCCGTACTATTGGATGCTGCCGCGCTAGAAGTCATGCCTTTGATTGTGCCGAAAATCCCGGCCAAAAGATAACGACAGGCTGTCACGTCCCACCCCTCCAACCGGTGGAGTGGCGGGGATCACAGAACCGCGTGTGAATTCCCACTGCGCCGCATTGTTCTACCGGCCTGCGAAAAAGCTATGATTGGGTTGCTGTGGTTCTTTTCTCATTGGTGGCTACACACGCCGACATCGACCTCGAAACCGTTGCTCAGCTGAGCAACGGTTCCTCTGAGCTTGCCTCTTCGGCCCTCTCCGGATCCCCGATGGTCTCCGGCGCGGTAGTCCTGGCAACCTGCAACCGCTATGAGATCTACGGCGAAACAGCCAACGGAGCAGGCCTCGAAGCCGCCCGGTCGGCCTTGGTTTCCCAGATCAGCGAATTGAGCGGCCTCAACGAACAACTCGTGTCCCGCTCCTTCAGCACGCACACGGGACCTGACGTCACGCGGCACCTCTTCGCTGTAAGCGCCGGCTTGGACTCTGCGGTGGTGGGCGAACGCGAAATAGCCGGCCAGGTCCGCCGGGCCCTGATCACCGCTCAGCAGGAAGGCACTGCGAGTTCTGGACTCGTCCGCCTCTTCCAGGCTGCATCCAAGACCGCAAAAGACGTTGGCGCCCAAACGGCCCTCGGCTCGCGCGGCCTTTCCATCGTCTCTGTAGCCTTGGATCTGGCAACGGACCTCTCTGACAGTGACGATTGGTCTGCCAAGAAGGTAGTCGTTTTCGGAACGGGCGCCTACGCCGGCGCCACCATGTCCTTGCTCCGCGAACGCGGGTGCACCGATGTTTCCGTCTACTCTTCCTCAGGCCGCGCCGAGGGCTTCGTCGCTACCCGCGGGGGCACAGCGCTCGACGCCGACAGCCTTCCGGCGGCAGTTGCCGCAGCCGACGTCATGATCGGATGCAGCGGTTCGGACACGCGCGTTGAAGCCGAGGATCTTGCCCGGGTCAGGGCAAATTCCGGTAAGACACTCATCGCGATCGATCTCGCGCTCACCCATGACTTCGACCCCGCAGTAGGCGAGCTCGACGGCGTCGAACTCCTCACGCTTGAGTCCGTACGTCTGGCTGCACCCCAGGAACAGGCGGAATCCCTGTCCCATGCCAGCGAGATCGTCAATGGCGCTGCATCTGCATTTGAAGCCGAACGCGAATCCCGCTCCGTGGACTCCGCGATCGTTGCCCTGCGGCGCCACACCATGAATGTGCTGGACGCTGAGATGGAAAAAGTCCGCGCCCGCCACGGTTGCACCGCCGCTGCCGAAGAGGTGGAGTTTGCGCTGCGCCGAATGGTCAAGCAGCTCCTGCACATTCCAACGGTGCGCGCCCGCGAACTTGCAGCCAACGGACAACAAGATGACTACGTGGCCGCCTTGGAAGCCTTGTACGGCATCCAAGTGGAGCAGCCCCAGGCTCCTGCTGCTGCAGAATGCCCCGTAGACCACGAGCAACTCCGCTCCGAAAGCGCCTGAAGACCCGTCTGCATCGGAATGCGCTCGGGGCTCCAGCGATGCTTTCAGCCGAAGGCGTTCACGCCTGTCAGCTCAGCGGATAGTTCCCACAACTTCCGGGCATCCGCCCTGTCAATCGCGTGTGCGTCGACTCCCCTGTACCTTGCCAGGGGCGATTCCTTGTTCGTTGGTTCAGCAATGTCACAGTCCTCGCAGTAGACACCGCCCATGCCAGCCAAAGCCGGGGACGTCGCAGCCCAGACAGACGTCGCAGCCCCTTGCTCCGGCGTCTTGAAACCTTCCCGGAGGTTTCCTTCCGCGTCCATCCACCCCGCAGTCACCATTTCTTCTTTAGGCAGGTGGCGTTGGAGTTCGGTCATGATCCCTCCGGGGTGGACTGCGAAAGCACGGACCCCTGAGTCCCGGCCCAGGCGGTCCAGCTCCACGGCGAAGAGCGAATTCGCGGTTTTGGCCTGCCCGTAGGCGCGCCACTTGTCATAGCCTGAGGTGAAATTGATGTCGTCAAAGCGGAGGGGTGAGAGCTTGTGGCCGGTGGACGAAAGGGACACTACCCTCGCGTTCCCGGAGGCGAGCAGTGCAGGCCACAAAAGGTTGACCAGCGTGTAATGCCCCAAGTGGTTCGTGGCGAACTGTGCCTCCCAGCCAGGCCCAACGCGATGCTCTGGGCTTGCCATGATCGCTGCGTTGTTTATCAGGATGTCCAAGGTGTCGTGCCGGTCAAGGTAGCGCGCTGCGAAGGCCCTGACGCTAGCTTGGTCGGCGAGGTCCAGGGCGTCCGCTTCCACGGCGTCCGCCAAACCTGCCTCTGCCAGTACCTTCTGTGCGTGTTCGAGCCTGCGCGCCGGAACGGTAACGGTCGCCCCGGCGGAGGCCAAAGCCCTCACAGTCTCCAGTCCAAGCCCGGAATAACCGCCAGTGACAATTGCCGTCTTACCCGTCAAGTCAAGGCCTTCGACTACTTCCATGGCAGTTGAGCCATGCCCAAAACCTGAGCCGATGGGGTGTTGGGGCGTTTCTGTAAATTCTCCGCTCATGCTTGAGCTTCGCACAGATCAGGCGCGGGTGGGGAACGACTAGTAAACAGGCTTTTCGGGCTCGACGTCGCGGACCCAGGCGAGGATACCGCCGTCGAGATGGCTGACGCGCGTGTAGCCGGCCTTCTGTGCGGCCTCCAGGACGGCAGCAGAACGCGTCCCGGCCTTGCAGTGGAACACGATGTCCTTGTCCTGCGGCAAGTCGACCCAAGCCTCGCCAGAAAGAATCCTGCCCTGCGGGATAAGGACGGAGCCGTCGATGTTCACGATGCTGTGCTCGCCGGACTCGCGGACGTCCACCAATTCAAAGTCGCGTTCACCAGCTTCCCGCTCGGCCAGCATCCGGGCGAGATCTTTCGCGGTGACGGTGTGCTCCTGGTCAGTAGCAGCAACCGGAGTCACCCCACAGAATGCTTCATAGTCCACGAGTTCAGTGATGGGCTCCGCTTCAGGATCCTTGGAGACTTTGATTTCGCGCCAACTGCCCCCAAGCGCGTCGAACAACGCTACCCGGCCAAGCAGGGAACGGCCGACGCCGGTAATCAGCTTGACTGCCTCAGTCACCATGAGGGAGCCAACGGCGGCAGACAACATACCGAAGACTCCGCCCTCACCGCATGAGGGCACTGAGCCGGCAGGCGGGGCTTCAGGGTAGAGGTCACGGTAGGTGGGGCCGTGCTCGGCCCAGAAGACGCTGACTTGGCCGTCGAACCGGAAGATGGAGCCCCAGACGTACGGCTTGCCCAAAATCGCGGCGGCGTCGTTGACCAGGTAGCGGGTGGCAAAGTTGTCCGCGCCGTCCAGGATCAGATCGTAATCCGCGAACAGTTCCAAGGCATTCGAGGAGTCAAGGCGGACGTTGTGCAGGACAACATCCACCAAAGGGTTCAGCTCCGCAATGGCCTTCCGCGCAGATTCGATTTTGGGCGTGCCCACATCGGTGACGCCGTGGATGACCTGACGCTGCAGGTTGCTGAGGTCTACGTCGTCGTCGTCGACGATTCCCAGGGTTCCTACGCCCGCCGCGGCCAGGTACAGCAATGCTGGAGATCCCAGCCCGCCGGCACCGATGACAAGAACTTTCGCATTCTTAAGCCTGCGTTGGCCCAGAGCGCCGATTTCCGGAATGATGAGATGCCGGGAGTACCGTTCCACCTCGGCCGGCGTTAGTGCGGCGGCCGGTTCAACGAGGGGTGGCAGGACAGCGGGCGCGGGGTGGGCAGCAAGAATTGAGGCCATACCCCAATGTATGCCTGCCGATGCCGCCCGGTCATATTACCCACCGGTACAGTGGTCATAACTGCAAAGGAAAGGCGGCAGACTGTGGCTGACGGCACACGGGCAAACGATGGAGCACCAGCGAAGCAAGAACGGACTGGTTCGACGCGTTCAGCGAGGTTGCCCCGGGACGAGCGCCGCGCACAACTGCTTAACGCCGCGTTGGAAGTTTTCGTCTCCAACGGCTTCCACGGCGCCGCCATGGACGAAATTGCCGAGACAGCGCATGTGAGCAAGCCGGTCCTGTATCAGCACTTCCCTTCCAAGCGCGAGTTGTACATGGCGCTGCTGGACAGCCACCTGGCCGCCCTGACCGATTTGATGCTCAACGCCCTGAACTCCACCACGGATAACAAAGAGCGCGTGAAGGCAGTCATGCGGGCCTACTACAGGTTCATTGCCGACGACGACCAAGCCCACCGCCTGGTTTTCGAGTCTGACCTCATTAATGACCCCGATGTCAGCTCGCGCTTGGAGACGTTCAACAAAACGTTCGCCGACGCCGTGGCCCACGTCATCGCCGAGGACACCAAATTGCCTCCTCTGGAGGCACAGCTCCTGGGCCGGGGACTGGCAGGAATGGCGCAGGTCAGCGCCCGCTACTGGCTGGAAACCGATGGAAACCTGGACCTCGATGTAGCCAGTGATCTGATCTATCGTTTAGCTTGGCGCGGAATCAGTCGATTCCCCAAAGAGTCCTAGGCTACAAATAGAGGACTGACTTAAAACTTGATTGGCTTGGAGGCCTTGCTGTGGAAGTAAAGATCGGCATTCAGAATGTTGGCCGTGAAATTGTGCTCGAATCCGCACTCGATGCTGATGCTGTAGCCAAGATCGTCGGAGAGGCCATCTCCAAGGGTTCGGACCTGCGGCTCACGGATGAGAAGGGCCGCCAGATCATCGTTCCCGGCAGCGTGTTGGGCTACGTTGAAATTGGTGCCGAGGAAGTCCGCCGCGTCGGCTTCGGCGCACTCTAGCGGTTCCCGGCTACAGCTGCCGCTAAGGAGTCTCCATGCTTTCACTCGTTGTGGTGGTTCTTGGCACCATCGCTACAGGCTTCATCGTGTGGGCAAATGACAAGCGACACGGCAAGTACGGCATTGCATTGCCGGCGGGCGTTTCGGCAACCGTGGGCGTGCTGAGCTGGATAGCTTTCATCATGGCCGGCTTTGGTTACCAGCCCGGGCTGACCTGGATCCCCTGGATCCTCCCTATCGTGTTGGGGACGGGCATCGCGATTGCCGTTGTGGTCTTTCTGGGCCGCAAGCGCACCCAGCATGACACCGCCGCCCTCACCAAAGCCCTGAGGCTCTAGGCGCTGGTCGCTCTCAAACGACGCTGTTCAGTCTTAAATGGCTCTGGCCATCACCCGTGGGTGATGGCCAGAGCCATTTAACCTTTCTGTCCCGTTCAAACTCCTGGGTAGCGATCCGGCTGCGCCAAAGCACCGGATACGGCTGCGGTCTCGCTCACGGCGGCCGCAGCAGCGACGTCGCGTTGGGTCACCTGGCCGCCGGCGTCGTGGGAAACGTAACGCAGGAACACCCTGTTGTAACGCCAGTCAAGATCCGGATGGTGGTTCTGTTCCTCGGCGATCTGGCCAATGGCGGCAATGAGCGCCAAGGCGTCCGCCGCCGTCGAGGTTTTGAACACCGTCACGAGGCCGTCCTGGAGCTTCCAGTCCGGAAGGTCCTTGAGGGCGGCCTCCATAGCGGCCTGGCTCAATGGCTCTCTCCTGTCAGCCACAACGGCTCCTTCATTCAGAGGAACTCTGCCCGGCCTTCCATGGCCGATGACGCGAGGGCGTGCTCCCGGCGCGGGATACGGCCTGCCTGCTTGGCCAGCCTACCGGCGATCACCGCGTGTTTGAAGGCTTCGCCCATCTGCACCGGATTCTGCGCACGGGTCACGGCTGTCGCCAGCAGGACAGCATCGCAGCCCAGCTCCATGGCAAGCGCGGCATCAGAGGCGGTCCCGATGCCGGCGTCAAGCACTACCGGCACGGAGGCCCGGGACACGATCAGTTCGATGTTGTGCGGGTTCAGGATGCCCAGCCCCGTCCCAATAGGCGAGCCGAGGGGCATGACTGCTGTGGCACCCAGGTTTTCCAGACGCAACGCAAGGACAGGATCGTCATTGGTGTAGGCGAAGACCTTGAAGCCACGGTTCACCAGCTGTTCCGTTGCCTCCACGAGTTCCACCGCGTCCGGAAGGAGCGTATGTTCATCGGCGATGACTTCCAGCTTCACCCAGTCCGTCTCCAGCGCCTCCCGGGCGAGCTCTGCCGTCATCACTGCGTCCTTGGCAGTAAAACAGCCAGCGGTGTTGGGCAGGACCCGGATGTTGTGATCCAGCAGGAGTTGAAACAGTGAACCTGTCTCGGCCGGTGAGTATCGCCGCATTGCCACAGTGGTCAGTTCCGTTCCTGAAGCCAGGAGGGCTGCTCCCAACCCGTCCAGACTCGGCGCACCACCGGTGCCCATGATCAGGCGGGAGCCGAATTCGACGCCGTCGATCACCAAAGCATCAGTGCGGATCTCAGTATTTGCTGCGGTCATTTTTCAGCCTCCCTGGACTGCGGTTACGAGTTCGAGTTCGTCTCCATCGGCGAGCGCAGTCGCTGCCCATTGGCTGCGCGGCACTACCTCGGAATTACGTGCGACGGCGACACCCAGCTTGCCGCCGTCGGCTGCCAGTCCCCGGTGGTCCAGGACGCGGCCTGTGATGGCGCTGACCAGCGTGCTGACTGATGCGTCGTCCGCCACGGCGTGGTCGGAGCCGTTGAGTTTGATGTTCATGGTGTGTCCTTGATTGCTGGTTGGAGGCGGTGATCCCGCGTTGCCGTGAATCGATCGGGCCCGAAAATGGACCATCGGGGGTCGGCTGAGCCGCTGATCAGCCCGCCTACGATTTTGGCGGCCACAGGCGTCAACAGGACGCCGTGGCGGAAGAACCCGGTTGCGATCACGAGACCGTCGATAGTGCCTTCGGGCCCAGTAACGCGTCCCAGTAATGGTGCGTTGTCAGGAGTCCCGGGCCGTGCGCGGGCTGTCGCTTCCAACAGTTCCAGTTCCGCCACTGCAGGCACCAACACCTGTGCATCCCGCAGCAGTTGATAGACGCCACCGGCGGACACTGCATTGGTGGATGCCGATAGTCCGTCCTCGCGCTGGGTGGCTCCAATCACCACCGTGCCATCATCCCGGGGCACGATGTAGACCGGCACCCCGCGGACCATGCCCCGGACGGTGGATGTGATCAGGGGCTGGAGGTGTTGGGGAACGCGCAGCCTGAGAATGTCGCCGTAAACGGGCCGCAGGGGCAGATTGAGGCCCTCGGGGAGATTGCCGATTCTTGCTGCATCCAGCCCGCAGGCCACTACAGTCTCCGAAGCCAAAATAACGACGCCGGAGTCCGTTTTGGTGCCGGGATACAGTTCGACCCCCGAGACCCGGTCCCCATCCCAGAGCAACCGGGATGCTTGGAACGGCAGGGCGAAACCGTCTTCAGCTCCGGAAACCCACGTTGCATCACCTGGTCCGTGGGCTGACAATCCTTCCAGGAGGCATCGTGCAAGGCGCCGAGGATCCACCTGGTGATCGGCCGGTATGTCGAAGGCACAGGAGATCTGTGGGCTCAGCAGAGGCTCACGCTCACGCGCTTCCCGCGATGACAAGGGCTCCACGTGCAGCCCCGCGGCCTGCTGCACGGTGCGGAGGTCTGCCAGCGCGCGACGGTCGGCGGCGTCGGCACCAACGGCAATGGTCGACGTCGTGCGGTATCCGGTGGCCGATTCGCTGCCCTGGACGCTCCGGATGAAAGCGGGCCACAGTTGCGAGGATTCCAGCATGAGTTCCAGGAGGTCTTCCTCCTGGTAGTGGAGCTCACTCACCGGAGCCAGCATCCCGGCGGCAGCGAACGTCGCACCAGATGCAGGGGTGGGATCAATGAGGACCACGGAGCGGCCCTGGCGGCGGGCTTCGTGCGCGATGCCAAGGCCAATGATGCCGCCACCAATCACGGCCACATCTGCATGCAAGGGGTTTTGGCGGGATTCTGCCATATGTTTCCTTCCCTACGCCGGTATTAGCCGGATCAGGTCAAGCGGTCGGCGCTGAAGCCCTCTCAGCCGGACGGTCATATGACGCTGTCACGGCTCCCGCAGTACGTGCCCAGTTTAGAGGAACTACTCTGGTTTCCATGACCCAGCATGATGTCCACACCACTGCCCGTCTCTACTTGTGCACCGATGCCCGCAAACGGCAGGGCGATTTTGAAGACTTCGTCGACGCCGCGTTTGAGGGCGGCGTAGACATCATCCAGCTTCGCGACAAGACGCTCGAGGCCGCCGAAGAGCTTGAGGTCCTGGAGGTTCTGCACGAAGTTGCCCAACGGCACGGGCGGCTGTGGGCCGTCAACGACCGCGCCGATGTTGCCAGTATTTCCGGGGCTCCGGTGTTCCATATCGGGCAAAAGGACATCCCCCTGCGCGCCGCACGTCACCTCCTCCACGACCGCACCGTGATCGGCCTCTCCACCCATACGCCGGAGCAGGTTGACGCCGCCATAACGGCCTCCCCTGGCAGGAGTGGACTGGATTATTTCTGTGTTGGTCCGGTGTGGGCAACGCCCACAAAGCCTGGTCGTGACGCAGTTGGGCTGGACCTGGTCACATATGCCGCGGAAGCCGTAAAACGCGCAGACGAGGAAACTGTTGGTGGCGTGCTGCTTCCCTGGTTCGCGATCGGTGGCATCGACCTCAGCAACGTTGAACAGGTGGTTGCCGCGGGAGCGAGCCGGATCGTCGTCGTGCGGGCCATCACTGAAGCGGAGGACCCGACGGCGGCAGCCAAGGCGCTGCTGGGAGCCCTCGACGCCGGCTAGACAGTCGGCTCGGACTTGGGCGGCGGCTAGGGCGGGTCGAACCCTAAGCCGTCAGTCCAAGCCCCGACATCCGGCGCCCGTGCCGCTCGGCAAGCTCAGCCGTGAGTGCCCTGACTGCTGCCCGGGCATCCCCTCCGGCCTTGAGGAGTGGTCCCAGGTCGGGATGTTCCATGCCGACTCGTTGGGCTTGCGTAAGTGCCTCACCGACAAGGCGGCGACCCCACAAAGCCAGTCGCGATGACAGGCGCGGGTCATCCGCCAGTGCGCGCCGCAGGAGGATACGGAGCACTTCCGTGGCTTGGTCGGCGGAGGCAACCTTCTGGACAAAGAGTTGCGTCCCGGCATCAAGGAATGAGGCGACCATGCGGTAGAAGTCCGAAGACACGGTGTCGATCACATACGCCTTCATGACGGATTCAAACCAGTCCGCTGGCCTCGTTCGCTCATGGAAGTGGTCAAACGAGCGCTGGAACGGAAGCATGGCCTCTTCGGCGTCGAGTCCCATCTCCGAGAGCCGGCTGCTGATCACGGCAAAGTTTCCGTAAGCGCCAACGGCGATCTTTGCCAGCACTGCCCTGTCATGGAGCGTGGGAGCGTACCGGGAGTCGAAAGACAGCCGGCCAAACGCCGAGAGCTCGCCGTACGCCATGGCTCCCAGCAGTTCCGAGGAGAGGCGCTGGACGCGAGCATTATCGTCCCAGGAAGTGCTCATGGTCCAAGACTATCCAGCGATTTCGGGCTAACCTGATTTTCGTGTCACATCATCGGATTTCGCCCAACGTCGACGACTCGTCGGACCAGCTCGCGGAGGCATTTGCAGCCCTCCGGACCGAACTGGAGCTCCCGGGCGAGTATCCGGCCGAAGCCGTGGCGGAAGCCCGGAAAGCAGTAGAAAACCACACGCTACCGGACCGTGACCTCACGGACATTCCGTTTGTGACCATTGATCCAGCCACGTCCACCGACCTGGACCAAGCGGTATTCATTGAACGTGCCGGTGACGGTTACAAAGTCCTCTACGCAATCGCGGACGTGCCATCCTTTGTGGCTCCCGGCGGGGCGCTCGATGCCGAAACCCGGCAACGGGGACAAACGTTTTACGCTCCTGACGGGAGGATCCCTCTGCACCCGGAGGTTATCAGCGAAAACGCAGGAAGCCTGCTGGCTGGCCAAGACTGCAGCGCTTTCGTGTGGGCCTTCGAACTGGACCACAACGCGGAGGTATCCACCACGTCCGTGGCCCGTGGCACTGTCCGTAGTCGCGCCAAGCTCAGTTACAAAGGTGCCCAGGAACTGATCGATGCCGGCACAGCCCCAGCGGTCCTTGAGCTCCTTAAGGAGGTTGGCCTGAAGCGCGTTGAACTGGAACGACTCCGCGGTGGCGCCAACCTGAACATGCCGGAGCAGGAAATCGTCCAGGCGACCGGTGGCGGGGGCTACAGGATTGTGGCCGCGCCGTCCCTGCCTGTGGAGGACTGGAACGCGCAGATATCCCTCATGACCGGGATGGCAGCGGCCCAACTAATGCTCGACGGAAAAGTGGGCATCCTGCGCACCATGCCGGCACCGGATGAACGGTCACTGCTCCATTTCAAACGCCAGACCAAGGCTCTCGGAAAACCCTGGGACGGCGAGGTCACCTACGGTGAGTACCTTCGGACACTTGACGCTTCGGATCCCAAACAGCTTGCCATCCTGCACTCGGCAGGCACACTCTTCCGCGGCGCTGGATACACGCCTTTCGATGGCGAACTTCCACCCAACATCCTCCAGTCAGCCATCGGCGCGCCCTATGCACACACCACTGCCCCTTTGCGTCGCCTCATCGACCGCTTTGTCCTGGTGATCTGCGAGGCCCTCAGCAATGGCCACCAGATCCCGTCGTGGGCGCGGGAAGCACTTCCATCCCTGCCTGAGATCATGGCGTCATCCGACCAACTGGCCGGGCGGCTTGAGCGTCTGGCCATGGACACCGTGGAAGCTGCACTCGTGGCGAACCACATCGGCGAGGAGTTCGACGCCGTCGTCATCTCCGGTTCCAAGCCCTCCAACGGCTCGGCGAATGGCAATGGGCGAGGAAACGGAAACGGCAATGGGCCCTTCGGCATCATCCAGATAGCCGAACCGGCGGTGACAGCCCGATGTGACGGTGAACTGGAATCAGGCACGAAGGTCCGGGTGCAACTCCTGAAGGCCGATATCGCCAGCCGCGAGATCCGCTTTACCCTGCTTCCCTGAAGCTCCGCAGCACCCGAACTGCCGCCGATCCGGGGTTTACGGCTCCCAGAGGATAGACTGACCCTGTAGTAATGGATGCCCGGTCGTTGATTCAGTTAATTTTTGAACTCAACAAGCCCGCCCCTACGCGATCTTGAGATGTGCCCGCTGGTCACCAGTGCCAGTACTTAGATAGCCCGCGATCGGCTTCCACTGGATTAGCTTGCGCGCCCGTTCGTGCTCCGGTACGGCTCCGCCACCCGTTGAGCATGCAGCGCCAATGCCCAAATGAATAAGGAAACTCCCTGTGAGTGAATTGCACACCCATGAAGTCCTGACGGACGCCACCGGCACCGAATCCATCGAGCCCGAGGAAACGATCATCTCTGATGAGACGCCCCACGAGATCGAAGAGAAATCGTTCGCTGACTACAACGTCCGCGCCGACATCGTCGAATCCCTCGCCGATGCCGGTATCACCCACCCCTTCCCCATCCAGGCCATGACGCTGCCCGTCGCCCTCAGCGGCCACGACATCATCGGCCAGGCCAAGACCGGTACAGGCAAGACCCTCGGTTTCGGCATTCCGGCACTGCAGCGCGTGGAGGGCCGGGACGACCCCGGCTACGCCAAGCTGGCTGTCCCCGGTGCGCCGCAGGCCTTGGTCATCGTTCCTACCCGTGAGCTTGCGGTACAGGTGGCCAATGATCTCCAGGCGGCATCGCGTAAGCGCAACGCCCGCATCGCCACAATCTACGGTGGCCGTGCCTACGAGCCGCAGATCGACGCCCTCCAGAAGGGCGTCGAGGTAGTGGTTGGCACCCCCGGCCGTTTGATCGACCTCTACAAGCAGAAACACCTCAGCCTGAAGAACGTCAAAATGGTGATCCTGGACGAGGCCGACGAAATGCTGGACCTCGGCTTCCTGCCGGACGTGGAAACACTCATCGCTGGTACACCGGCCGTTCGCCAGACCTTGCTGTTCTCCGCCACCATGCCCGGCCCGGTCATTGCGATGGCCCGCCGCTACATGACGCAGCCCACCCACATCCGTGCTGCCGATCCGAACGACGAAGGCCTCACCAAGCGCGACATCCGCCAGCTCATCTACCGTGCCCACAGCATGGACAAGACCGAGGTAGTGGCCCGAATCCTGCAGGCCCGCGGACGTGGCCGCACCATCATCTTCACCAAAACCAAGCGCACCGCCGCCAAGGTGGCGGAGGAACTGGTCGACCGCGGATTTGCCGCTGCTGCGATCCACGGCGACCTCGGCCAGGGCGCCCGCGAGCAGGCTCTCCGCGCGTTCCGCAACAACAAGGTGGACGTCCTGGTTGCCACGGACGTTGCCGCCCGTGGCATCGACGTCGATGACGTTACGCACGTCATCAACTACCAGTGCGTGGAAGACGAAAAGATCTACCTGCACCGCGTGGGCCGTACCGGCCGCGCCGGCAACAAGGGAACTGCCGTCACCTTCGTCGACTGGGACGACATGCCCCGCTGGGGCCTGATCAACAAAGCACTGGGGCTCAGCGTTCCGGAGCCGGTTGAAACCTACTCCTCCTCCCCCCACCTCTACAGTGACCTCGACATTCCCGAGGGCACCAAGGGCCGCCTCCCGCGCAGCAAGCGCACCCTTGCCGGCGTCGATGCCGAGGTCCTCGAGGACCTGGGTGAAACAGGCAAGAAGAACTCCCGTTCCGGCGGTTCATCCCGTGACGGTGGACGCAATGGCGGCCGTGGCCGTGGAAACGCAGCCAAGTCCACCGAAGCCAACTCGGAATCAAACGGTGAGGGCGGGCGCAACCGCACACGCCGCCGTCGTACATCCGAAGCCGATGCGGCCCCCGCTGCTGGTGCCTCCGAAACCCGCAGCGCTACTGGCGAAAATGCCGAGAAGCCGGCCCGCACGCGACGTACCCGCACGCGCCGCCGTAACGGCGAAGTGGTTTCCGGCGGGACCGCTGGCGCCCAGTCCGGCAACTCCGAGGCCTAAAGTCCTCAATGACTGAAACTGTTTGGGCGCCGGACGGCGGCAATCTGGTGGTGCACGCGGACAACGCGGAATTCCTCCCGACGCTGCCGGACGGCGCCTTCACACTCATTTACGTGGACCCGCCCTTCAACACCGGCCGGGTTCAACGCCGTCAGGAAACACGCATGGTCCGCAACGCGGACGGCGACGGCGACCGCGTCGGGTTCAAGGGACGCTCCTACGACACCATCAAGGGTGCCCTTCACAGCTACGATGACGCCTTCAGCGACTACTGGTCCTTCCTGGAACCCAAGCTCGTAGAGGCCTGGCGGCTCCTTGCCGACAACGGCACGCTGTACCTGCACCTGGACTACCGCGAGGTGCACTACGCCAAGGTGATGTTGGACGCCATCTTCGGCCGGGAATGTTTCCTCAACGAGATCATCTGGGCCTACGACTACGGCGCCCGGGCCAAGAACCGCTGGCCCACCAAGCACGACAACATCCTGGTGTACGTCAAGAATCCTACGAAGTACCACTTCGACAACGCTGAAGTGGACCGTGAACCCTACATGGCACCCGGCCTGGTAACGCCCGCCAAACGCGAACTCGGCAAACTCCCCACGGACGTCTGGTGGCACACCATCGTCTCGCCAACCGGCAGGGAAAAGACCGGCTACCCCACCCAGAAACCCGAAGGCCTGGTACGCCGGATCGTCTCCGCCTCGAGCCGCGAGGGCGACTGGTGCCTGGATTTCTTTGCGGGATCAGGAACCCTCGGCGCTGTCGCCGCCAAGCTGGGGCGCAATTTCGTGTGCGTGGACCAGAACGAGCAAGCCATCGAGGTCATGCGGAAGCGGCTGGGCGCCAAGGCGTCGTTCCACCCCAACTAGAGGCGTTTGTTGGTCAGCCGCACCCGTGCATCAATTGGATTCCGTGGTCGCCCTGCCTATTTTCCAGCACTGCTCCATAGGAATCACACAATGCGTTAACCAGCAGTGCGAAGCCTTGACCGTTCTGATAATTCCCTTCACCGCCGGGCACCTCAGGCACGGTGCCTGGAGGGAGGAATACCCAGGCGCCCCAGGCTTCCACATAGCCCCAGTTTCCGGTGAAGTGGACGTTGCTGCTGATATCGGGAACATATACCCACTCAGTGCCTGTATAGGCCGGGCGGCTCACGTTATTACAGTCCAGGGCATTTGCTGTGGCGGGGATGAACATTAAAGTGGCGGCAAGGGCTGTTGCAGCCAAGGATTTCTTGAACATGATTGCTCCATCGACGGGGTGAGTCATTCCTTGCGATGAGACCTTCCGTGGTGCGGCCCAGCCCGCCTCCCCCACGAGCGCCAGACTACTCTTCCCCTGCAGCACGTCAACACATTTTTCGAAGCCGTGGATTCGGCAGCGGTATCCTCTTATGGCCGGACAACCCGCGTTCCCGTGCCCAACTCCTCGATCCTCGCCAGGACGTCCGGGGATGTCAGGTTCTCTCCCAGCCGATTGGGTTTGCCGGCTCCGTGATAGTCGGATGATCCCGTGATGAGCAGCCCATGTTCGGATGCCATGGTGCGAAGAAGGCTACGGCCTTCTTCCGGGTTGTCGCGGTGTTCAATTTCCAGGCCGAGCAGTCCGGCGTCGATCATCTCCCGGTACGTCCGCTCCCCCACAATTCGTCCCCTCGCCGAAGCCACCGGGTGTGCGAAGACCGGCACGCCGCCAGCGGCACGGACAAGCTCGACGGCGATAGCGGGGTCAGGTGCGTAGTGCTGCACGAAGTATCGCGAGTGCGAGGTGAGGATGGACGTGAAGGCTTCGGAGCGGTCCGCGACTACGCCAGCAGCGACCAAGGCATCCGCGATATGCGGGCGCCCTACTGTAGCGCCCGGAGCCACATGGTGGATGACGTCGTCCCACGTCAGGGGGTAATCCTCTGACAACAGAGTGACCATGCGCTCGGCGCGCGTGAGCCGGGCGTCCTTTGATTTGGTGATCTCCTCAAGAAGCCCGGGGTGGGAAGGATCATGCAGGTAGCTCAACAGGTGGACGCTGATCCCCTGCTCCGTCCGGCACGAGATCTCCATTCCGGGAACAAAAGTGACTCCATGCTCCTTGGCAGCGGCAGCAGCAAGCGCCCAGCCATCAGTGGAATCGTGGTCCGTCAACGCAATGACGTCCAGGCCTGCAGCTGCGGCCGAAATGATCACCCCGGCTGGGGGCTCGGTTCCGTCGGAAACATTCGAGTGCGTATGCAGGTCTATCCTCACTTTCCCAGCCTATGGGATGCGGACCTTCTTGGGGTGTTGCGCCGTTGGCCTCCTCACGAAACTGGTGGGACGATGTAACGGTGAATGATGCCGAAAACACCCCGTACGCGGAATCCACAGATTCCCAGCCCCTGCAAGAGCGCGTCAACAACCGTTCGCAGCGGCCCACATCCGATGCCTTCAAGGCATTCATGGCCAGCAACTGGGCGCCCGCACCGCAGGTAACCCCCGCTCGTGACGCCGTTGCAGACCACGCTGCCCGCCGCCGTCGCGCAATTTCCGAGCTGTTCAAGGGCGAACGGCTCGTTATCCCGGCCGGTCCTCTCAAGGTCCGCTCAAATGACTGCGACTATCGCTTCCGCCCGCACTCCGGATTCGCCCACCTCACCGGGCTGGGCCTGGACCACGAGCCAGATGCCGTTTTGATCCTGGAACCGGTAGGTGAAGGAAAGGGCGACGACGGCGGTCACCACACTGCCACCCTGTACTTCCGGCCCCTGGCGGGACGCGATACCGAGCAGTTCTACGCCGACTCCCGGGCCGGTGAATTCTGGATTGGCGCACGGCCCACACTGGCAGAATTCAAGGCCCGCCTGGGTCTGCCCACGGCGCACATTTCCGAACTTGAACTGGCCATCACCAAGAACGTGGGCGCGCCGGAAATCGGCGGCATCTCCATCCGCCTGGTCCGCAAGGTCGATGAGAACATCGATGCTTTGGTGGACACTGCCCGTTACAACACGGCCAAGGATCCTGAGAACCTAGACTTGGGCGAGCTCGATGCTTTGGACGAAAAGCTCAGTGAGGCACTCTCCGAACTCCGCCTGATCAAGGACGAGTGGGAGATCCAGCAGATGAAGATCGCCGTAGCCGCCACCGTGGAAGGCTTCGCCGACGTCGTCCGGGCCCTCCCGCGTGCTTTGACGCACAAGCGCGGCGAACGCGTGGTAGAAGGCGCCTTCTTCGCCCGTGCCCGCGAGGAAGGCAACGAACTCGGCTACGACACCATCGCAGCGTCCGGCAACAACGCCACAGTGTTGCACTGGACACGCAACTCGGGCGCCGTCAACGCTGGTGAACTCCTGCTGCTTGACGCCGGAGTGGAGGCTGATTCGCTCTACACAGCAGATGTCACGCGGACCCTGCCGGCAAACGGCACTTTTACCGACGTGCAGCGCAAGGTCTACGAAGCTGTCCTGGACGCTGCTGATGCGGGGTTCGCCGCCGCACGGCCCGGCGTGAAATTCCGGGACATCCACACTGCAGCCACCACGGTGCTTGCCGAGCGCCTCGCTGAATGGGGTCTGCTGCCTGTCTCTGTTGAGGAAGCCATCAGCCCGGAAGGCCAGCAGCACCGCCGCTGGATGCCACACGGCACCAGCCATCACCTCGGCCTGGACGTACACGACTGCGCCCAGGCCAAGCGCGATCTCTACCTTGATGGAATCCTCACGGAGGGCATGATCTTCACGATCGAGCCCGGCCTGTACTTCAAGAACGAAGACCTGGCCATTCCTGCCGAATACCGTGGCATCGGTGTCCGCATCGAGGACGATGTCCTCATGACCGCGGACGGCCCCGTGAACCTGAGCGCAGCGTTGCCGCGCAAGGCCGACGACGTCGAGTCCTGGATGGCCGGCATCTACCAGGAAGCCGCGGGCTAGGCTTCAGCAAGGGGAGCAAGTCCGCCCCGGGCAAACAACAGCACAAAGGGAAGGCCACCGGATGGATATCCAGTGGCCTTCCCTTTGTACTTCTTCTGAGGCTATTGCTTGTGGGAATCCTCGTTCCCAGGCTGCTGATCCTCGTGCCGGGGGGCGTTCTGGCCCTCCGTGACCCGGACGCCGTACTGGGGGCGGCCATCGGGCAGGTCTGGATAACGCACCGGTGACGGCGTCGGGTTCTGTACTGGCTGTGCAGCAGGAGCCTGCGCGGCGGAAGCACCGGGTTCGGTGGGCTCCGGCCCGCGTTGGCCATAGGGATCGTTCCAGGTGGCAGGACGTTCAGGTGCCTGGCCGGGCTGCTGGAAGGGCGCGTTTGGCGGACTGTAGCTTTGTGCTTGTCCGGTGGCAGCCTGGGCGGAGTTCATGGGCAGTTGGTGGAGCAACCGTCGGGCTTCGTGGGCTGCCTCGATGGCAACAATGACATCGTAATTGGTGGCGACCACCTGGCTTGTGGACGTGAAGTCGCGCTTGCCGCGCTGGGTGGCATACGTGGCGATGCCGAACAGCATGAAGAAAGCTGCACCCATAAGCACGGAGGTGATGATGGAGAAGGTGCCACCAGCGGGCGTGAAGAAGGAGAGCATGACGCCCACGAAGAGGCCGAACCACATGCCGCTCAGAGCACCGGACAAGGCAACGCGCGGGTAGCTCAGCCGGCCGGTTACCCGCTCCACCATCTTGAGGTCGTTGCCCACGATCGATACCAGGTGCACGGGGAACTGCTGGTCCGCGAGGTAGTCCACCGCCTTTTGGGCATCCAAATATGAGGTGTACGAGCCAACAGTGTCACCTTGAGGTACGCTGCGGGACTCCTCAACGGCTTTAGGAGCACCAAAAATGTTTGACATAGCCCCATTGTGTCGCATGTAGATGTGAAGCGGCTGGAATTCAGCTAAAAGAGAGCAGACTCGGTAGCCTGTAAACATGAGCACACATCCCTCACGCGTCTTTGTCGCGCGCCTGCTCGGCTTGGACGTTTTCGACCCCCTGGGCGATCGTTTAGGCCGGTTGCGCGACGTCGTCGTGCTCTCCCGGGGGACCCGTGGCGCCCCGCATGTGGTTGGCATCGTGGTGGAAGTGCCGGGCAAGAAGCGGGTCTTCGTACCGATGACCCGAATCACCTCCATCGACCAGACCCAGATCATCTGCACGGGCTTGGTGAACCTGCGTCGCTTCGAACAACGGGGCGCTGAAACACTCGTGGTAGCGGAAATGTTTGATCGCCGCGTCACCCTTGCCGATGGCAGCGATGCAACGATCGAGGACATCGCGATGGACCAGCACCGGTCCAAGGACTGGTTCGTCAGCAAACTCTTCGTCCGTCGCGGGCATTCCTTATCGCCCCTGAGCAGGCTCCGCCGCAACGAAACCCTGATCATTGACTGGGCGGACGCGCAGACCGGTGGGCATAACGAGCCCCAGGCGGCCACACAGTTCGTTGCCACGCACGAGGACCTCAAGCCTGCTGACTTCGCCGAAGCCCTGCAGGAGATGAGCGACAAGCGCCGCTTTGAAGTGGCAAGCGAACTTCAGGACGAACGGTTGGCAGACGTCCTCCAGGAGCTTCCCGAGGACGACCAAGTGGAGATCCTGTCCGCCCTGGACGTGGAACGGGCCGCGGATGTCCTGGAAGAAATGGATCCCGACGACGCCGCCGACCTCCTGGCCGAGCTCCCCTCTGCGCAAGCGGAAGAACTGTTGCAGCTCATGGAGCCCCAGGAAGCCGAAGACGTCCGGCGTCTCTTGGAGTACGACGAAGACACTGCAGGTGGCCTCATGACACCCGTGCCCGTCATCCTGCCTCCTGAAGCCACGGTGGCCGAAGCCCTGGCCCACGTTCGGCGCGAGGAGCTCTCCCCCGCTTTGGCGTCCTCCATCTTCATCGCACGTCCTCCCCTGGAAACGCCCACCGGCCGCTTCCTGGGCGTCGTACATATACAACAGCTCCTGCGCTTCCCTCCGCCGGAGCCGCTGGGCAACCTCGTTGACAAGAACCTTGAGCCGTTGTCGGACCAGGCGCACATCAGCGAAGTAGCCCGGACCCTGGCGACGTACAACCTCAACTCGCTTCCCGTCGTCGACGACGACGGCCGCCTTGTGGGGGCGGTGACTGTTGATGACGTGTTGGATCACCTGTTGCCCGATGACTGGCGCGCTCACGAGGACGACGCCCCTATAAGGAAACTCGGAGGCCGCATTGGCTGATATCAACGCCACCCGATCCCCCAGGTCCACTGGACGCGCAAACAATCCCGGGAGCCTCGACACGCCCCTGAGCGGGCGTCAACGCATACTGCCTAAGTTCTCCCCCAACCCGGACGCGTTCGGCAATGCCACGGAGGGCTTCGCGCGTTTCATGGGTACGCCGCAGTTCCTGGTGTACATGACGGTCTTCTGTCTCTTCTGGCTGGCATGGAATACGTTTGCGCCCACGGAGTGGCAGTTCGACCGCGTGGAGCTGGGCTTCACCCTGTTGACACTCATGTTGTCGCTCCAGGCGTCCTATGCTGCGCCGCTCCTGCTGCTGGCCCAGAACCGTCAAGACGACCGGGACCGCGTATCGCTGCAGCAGGACCGCCAGCGCGCCGAGCGGAACCTGTCAGATACTGAATACTTGACCCGCGAATTGGCCTCCCTGCGTATCGCGCTGCGTGAGGTAGCTACCCGCGACTACGTCCGCGCTGAACTCCGCAGCCTGCTGGAGGACATCATCGATGCCCAGGAGGAGCTGCGCGAGAGCGAAACGGCAGAAGAAGGCAGCGAATCTTCGGCTGACAAGGTCAAGGAGAAGCTCAAGGAGAAACGGGACAAGTCGCGTGGACCACGCACGCAGCAGATCCCCAAAGTACGCCCGCAACGTCCGGGGCCCCAGCACTCCAGCGCGAAGCCGGCCCCTCCCGAAAATCCTGAAAGCCGAGCGTAACCCATGACCACCCCATCGGCCGAGGCACTTCACGCTGCCTTGGCAACCGTCATTGACCCCGAATTGCGGCGTCCTATCACCGAACTTGGCATGGTGGAGTCGGTGTCGGCCAACGACGACGGCAACGTCCATGTGGCGGTGCTGCTCACGATCGCCGGTTGCCCACTACGAGACACCATTACGGCAGATGCGACAAACGCCTTGTCCGGCGTCGCAGGCGTCACCGGCGTTGACGTGGAGCTGAAGGTCATGACCCCCGCCCAGCGCGAGGCTTTGAAGGAACAACTCCGCGGTCCGGGCGGCCAACGGGGCATCCCATTCGCGAAGCCCGGGTCCCTGACGAAGGTCTACGCAGTGGCCAGCGGAAAAGGCGGCGTGGGTAAGTCCTCCGTCACTGTCAACCTCGCCTGTGCCCTGGCCGCCCAGGGCCTACGGGTGGGCATCGTGGACGCCGACGTGCACGGCTTCTCCGTCCCAGGGCTCATGGGCATCACGCAGAAACCGACGCAGGTGGATGACATGATCCTGCCTCCTGTGGCCCACGGAGTGAAGGTCATATCAATTGGCATGTTCGTTGCGGGAAACCAGCCCGTGGCGTGGCGTGGTCCCATGCTGCACCGCGCCTTGGAGCAGTTCCTCACGGACGTCTACTTTGGCGACCTCGATGCCCTTTTCCTGGACCTGCCTCCCGGAACGGGCGATATCGCAATATCCGTGGCCCAGCTCCTCCCGAACGCCGAAATCCTCGTGGTAACCACCCCGCAGGCTGCCGCCGCGGATGTCGCCGAACGGGCCGGAACCATCGCAACCCAAACCGGCCAGAAGGTTGCCGGCGTCATCGAAAACATGTCCTTCCTGGAAATGCCCGACGGCGGTCGCATGGAATTGTTCGGAAGTGGCGGCGGTGCCGTGCTGGCTGAGCGGCTGAGTGCTGCCGTGGGCAGCGACGTACCCCTTCTCGGCCAGATTCCCTTGGACATCCGGTTGCGTGAGGGCGGGGATGCCGGAAAACCTGTAGTCCTTGCCGCTGGCGAAACTGCTGCTGCAAGAGCGTTGGAAGGCATTGCAGGGATGCTGGCAACGCGTCCGCGCGGACTATCCGGCATGCCGCTCGGAATCCAGCCGCGCTGAAGCCACCGGGCTTGGAAAGGTCCTTGGAAAACTACGTAGCTTCGGTATCGAAAGGCGCGGCCTCGCCTTCGGCGAGCCGCTCAATAATGCGAGCTGGAGCCTTGGGCTTCGTGTCCACCGCTGCTGCCGCAGCAGTTGCGGCAGCAACTGGGGCGCCGGCGTTGACTGGCTTCGAATCATCCTCAAGCAAAGCATCCTTGATGATGCGCCGTGGATCGTACTGGCGGGGATCGTACTTCTTCCAGTCGACCTCATCGATGTCGATGCCGACTTCTTCCTTGATCTGCTCGCGTGCGCCGGAGGCCATCCTGCGGACTTCCTTCACCAGGTTGGCGAGCTTTTGAGTGTATTCGGGCAAACGGCTGGGACCGATGACGAGTACGCCGATAATCAGAAGGAGTATGAACTCCGGGCCGTTGATTCCAAACACGCTACGAAGATTACCTTGTCTGTGGTGCCGGTCATAAACCAGCGGGACGGAGCAGTGTCCGGAGGCCGCGGATCATCCGTTCGGACCACGTCTCGGAGGCTTGCGGAGCTTTGGTGCTGATCATGGAGTCGCCTGCACGAACCAACTCGGGAACGGCGTCGTCGGCCACATCCGCCGGGAGGTCCGATGAGTAGCTGAGGACTGCAGCGGAGGTCCGGTAGACAGCCTCCCACGGCGTCCCCTGCGTGAGAGAGAGCTGCGCCGATGCCGGACGTCCAGTGACGGCGAGGTCTGAAGCCTGCAGGTGCTCTTCCACAACAGTGGCGTAATGGCCGTTGCTTTCCAGCCGGAGTTCCACGGCCGGGTGACCGTTGTGCACGGTGGCCTTGGCAGCCACGACATGGAAGCCCATACCGACAAGTTCAGGACATGCCCACCCCTGGCCCCGCAGGACATCCAACTGTTCGGAGCTCAAATTCACGGGTGCGGTGGGGCGGAAGTCCGGCGTCGCAACGAATTCCGGCGTCATCATCAGTTCCGCTGGGCCGCCGGTAAACGCACTGGAAAGGGATGAGGCGTCGTTGCCGGCACCGATGCCTGCGTTCGGCGCGGTATCTCCTGCCACCGCATATGCCGCCAAGCCCAGTGCACCTGCACTTACCGTGAGAGAGCCAGCGGCCACGCCGGCGATCCGAAGGGCCCGCCACGCACCACCCCTGGTCCGCGAATTTGCGACCAGCGGGACCTGCTCGTTCGCGAGTCGTTGTGTGTGCTGGAGCAAACGCGCCGTCAGGTCCTCGCTGGCTTCGGGCACCGCTGCCCCGCGAAGCCGTTCAAGATACTGCCGCTCCCTGTTCAGGGCAGCACGGCACTCCGGGCAATGCCGTAGGTGCTCTGGATTCCGGGTGTGGCCCAGGGCAGCAAGTTTGTAACGTGCAGCCAGTTTGTAACGTGCCGCCGGTTTGCGGCGTGACAGGGCACCCGGACGGATGTGGCGTCGAGGCATCGACTACCTAGAGAATGCTGGCGATGCGAGGCATCTTCAGGCGGGGCTTGCGGGCGTCAGCCGGGCGGGGGTCACGGTGGGCGAGCTTCTCCCGCAGCATAGTGCGGCCACGGTGGATACGGGACCTGACGGTGCCCAGCTTTACGCCCAGCGCCTCCGCCACTTCGTCGTAAGACAATCCTTCAAGATCGCACAGAACAACGGCAGCCCTGAAATCCGGTGGCAATTCTTCCAACGCACGCTGAACATCAAGGTCCAGGTTGTTGTGCTCGAAGCTCTGCTCGGGGCCTGGCTCGCGGCCCGGCAGGCGTGACTCGGCGTCCTCGGCAAGGGCGTCAAAGCGGATCCGACTCTTACGACGCGCCTGGTCCAGGAAAAGGTTGGTGGTAATACGGTGCAGCCACCCGTCCAGGGTTCCCGGCTTGAAGTTTTCCAGCGAACGGAAAACCCGGACAAACACCTCCTGGGTGAGGTCCTCGGCGTCGAACTTGTTTCCGGTCAGGCGGTAGGCAAGGCGATACACCTTGGCGGAGTGGTTGGCGACCACGTCCTCCCAGCTGGGCATGACCCAATCTGTAACGGCCTCAACGCTCTCCGATGTCTGGACTGGCGCAGCATGCGATGCCGGCATCGTCCACTCCCCTCAAACTGTGGTTCACCGGACTCGTCCGGTGCCGCCCACCGCGTGGATGACCGGATCAACATCATCCCAAGTTTGTCTGGGAATTTCCTGACTAAGGCACAATTTCCACGCAAGGCGAAATCCTGCCGCAGACACAATCCCGGGACGGCTGCGAACACGGGGTTTGCAGCACTGGACACAGTAGGCTTGTACAGACACCCCTACGCGCGGAAAGCGAACCCTTCATGAGTGCCGACAAGTCAACCAGCTGGTCCTATGCAGAAGATCTGCCTGCTGAGGATGACGTCTTGTTGCGCGCCCGGGAAAGGTCCTTCGAATTGGGCGTCAAGCCCATCAGCCCTGGCGTTGGAGCCGTGTTGACCGTCCTTGCCGCGGCTTCGAAGGCACAAACAGTAGTTGAGGTTGGTTCCGGCGCGGGAGTGTCAGGGGTTTGCCTCTTGCGGGGCCTGGGTCCGCAAGCCGTCCTGACTACCATCGACGTCGATGTCGAACACCTCAAGGCCGCCCGCGAGGCCTTCCTGGAGTCCGGCAGCCCGGCCAACCGCACCCGGACAATCTCCGGCAGGGCCGCCGACGTCCTCCCCCGGCTCACAGACTCCGCGTACGACCTTGTCTTCATCGATGCCGACAAGCCGAACTTCCCCCGCTACGTTGAACAGGCTGTCCGGCTGCTCAAGACCGGTGGCACCCTGGTGATCAACGACGCCTTGGATAAGGACCGCGTCTCAAATCCAGCAGCCCGCGACTCCACCACCGTGGTTCTCCGGCAAGTTGGCAAATCCATTCGCGACGACGACCGCCTGGCCTCAGCGATGCTTCCCACCGGCGACGGACTTCTGGTGGCTGTCAAAAAATAGGAAATTGCCATTTAGCGCACATTCTTAAAGAACGGCACCCAAGAAAAAACGCTGCTGCTTAAACAAAAGCAGGGCTCCGGCTCTCGCCGGGCCCTGGTCTTTTGAATCCAGCCTGCCTATGAATCTATTCGGTAACGCCCACAAGGCATTCCTTGAGGTTCTCCGCCTCCGCGGCATTGAGCTCGACTACAAGCCGTCCTCCGCCTTCGAGCGGCACACGCATGATCAGGCTGCGTCCCTCTTTGGTTACTTCCATAGGGCCGTCGCCAGTACGTGGTTTCATAGCCGCCATTAGGAAAATCCCCTCCATTTGTCCCAAGTCACGCCCAACCCGGCCGGGCTGGATCCGCTTCGCAATTGCAGCCGGCGGCACCGCTTGGGAGGCCGCCTTGGCCGGGCACGTTTAGGTGCTTTTGTCCTTGCTCGTATTCCATTATCCCGTACTTACCCGTCCGTAGCGAATCAATGGACTAATTACCCTGACACGGAACAAAGACACTTCCCGACGGCGGACAGTCGGGTTATGGCGGATAGTCACCGCCTCCGGGCAATGGCGCCCACCCCCAAAGCCACACCACCCAGACAATCTGGAGGAGGACAAACATGACGACGACGGTTCCCCTGTACGCCTTGGACTTGGACAGCATTGCTGCACCGAGGGCCAGCGGGAAAAGAGGAAGCAGCATCCGGAAAGTACTGGTTTGGGGATGCAGGAACACCAGCAAATAGCCCATGTAGCATGCGCACCAAAGGCGCATTTCCGTTCCCAGTCCCCGTACAGGCTTTGAGACCATCAGCAGCACGAACAAGCCGACGAACACGAAGGGGGCCAGCACGCCAAGAACGGGCCCGAACAGCATGATTCCGGTATCGAACCACGGTTTGAAGGGCACCAGGTCATGTCCGCGCCAGGCAGTCTCCGTACGCGTGTAGGCGCTGGGATCCCCCGTGACCGCCCACGCTATGGCGGGCCATGCAAGGGCTCCGAGTCCGGTGGCCAGCACCAAGCCCCCCAGGGACACGAGTTCTGGCGCGGACGAAGACCCGGCCTGTGGCTCGTCGTCCGCGATTGCCGGCCTGAAACGCTGCCAGAGCCGCCAAACCAGGAGGAGGCCCAGCATCGCAGCGAAGGGGACTCCCGTGGGTCTGGACAAACACATCAACAGCACTATGGGTATGGCTGCCGCGTAGCGTCGCCGGACCACGAGGAGCAATGAGCCGGACAACAGCAGGAGGTTCAGGGATTCTGCGTAGGGCACCTGGAGAATTGGCGACACCGGGAACGTGGACACGAAGACGACGCCCCACATTGCGGTACGCCGGCTGGCCGCTTCCCTGAACAGTTTGAAGATCACCAAGGCAGCACCGAGGCCGGCAACCATGGCTATGGCGGTGAGGGACTGAAGAGTCCCGACTCCTGTGACGACGCTGATCCCCCGTCCCAGGAACGGGAACAAGGCATAGAACGCCCAGGCGTTCTCCTTAACTACCCCGTTGGCATCCACCGGGAGCACGGAGGGGTAGCCGTTGTCCGCAGCCTGCGCATACCAGCGCCCGTCCCAGATGGTGATGAAGTTCCAGTAGTCCGGCGTGGGCGGGAACCATGGATTCACTCCTTGATGAACGGCGGCCGCCATAAAGATGCAGGCACTGACCACCCGGGCCACCACAAACACCAAGGAAACCTGCAGCCACCAGGGCCAATCTGCCATCCTGGCCGCCGCGGCGGAGATACTCCGCGAAAGGCGCGCAGTGGGTCCTTCCCCGCCAAAACGGGTTGGTGCAGGTGTGCTCACGGTGTGGTCCGCTTGGCGTCGCCATCCTCAAGCTTTGATTGGACCAGCACGCTGAGTCTCTCGATCTCACGGTCCTTGGCTACCAACTGGTCCCGAAGCTCATCAAGGACCTGGTCCACCTGATCCATGCGGTAACCGCGCAGGCCCAGTGCAAAGCGCACGGCGTCGATGTCTGTGGCTGCAGCCTTCTCCGGGAGCAGCACCGGAGGCAGGTTGGGCAGGGGGTCATCCAGGCCCGCTCCCACGGAGCCGCCACGGATGATGCGGGCGCCAAAATACAATGCAGCACCGACGAGGACAATCGCGACAAACACCAGGAAAAAGCTCACAGCCACCATCGTGCCAGAAACAGCCGCCTACTCCGGGCGCTGGTTTCCATTGGTCGTGGCTGGAAGCGGAGCACCGTGCAACACACGGTGGACAGCATCGGCAGGGTCATCCACCAGCTGGATCAGGTCCAGGTCCTTTTCGGACACCATCCCTTCAGCAACCAAAGTGTCCCGGATCCACTCAATCATTGGACCCCAGAAGTGAACACCCAACAGCACGATCGGGAACGATGTCACCTTGCGTGTCTGTACCAGGACCATTGCCTCGAACAGCTCATCCAAGGTTCCAAGTCCGCCGGGCAAGACGACGAAGCCCTGGGCGTATTTCACGAACATGGTCTTGCGGGCGAAGAAGTACCGGAAGTTGATCCCCAGGTCCACCCATTGGTTCAGGCCCTGCTCGAACGGCAACTCAATGCCCAGCCCGACAGATACGCCATTGCCCTCAACAGCACCCTTGTTGGCGGCTTCCATGGAGCCCGGACCGCCGCCGGTGATCACTGCGACCCCGGCTTGGGCGAGCTTGCGCCCCACATCCACTGCCATCTCGTAGTACTCGGTTCCAGGTTTGGTGCGGGCTGAACCGAAAACACTGACGGCCGGACCAATATCGGCCAACGCCCCAAAGCCCTCAACGAATTCGCTCTGAATCCTCAGGACGCGCCAAGGATCGGTGTGGATGAACTGCCCGGCACCGCTCGTGTCCAGCAAATGCTGATCGGACATTCCCGTGTCCGCCTGTTTACGTCGCAGCTCCAAAGGACCCTTGTGCTTGGCCGGTGGAATCTCCGAAGGCAGGGGCACATGGACGCCCGCGACGTGGCCATTCGCGTCGGGGCTGGGAATCGGGTGCTGGCTAATGCTCATTGCCCAAGGCTAGCGCGGATGAATGCAAGCGAAGACGCTACGACGCGGTTCTTGCATTGCAGTCTGGTATATCGCTGGAGGGCAGGTTTCTGTTCAGTCACGATCTGGAGGAACTTGCCGTGACCGTGGTCATAATTGTGTCTTTGTTCGCTAGATTCGTCCTATGACTACTCAAGTGTCCGGCGATGCGCTCGTCTCCCTGAACAGCGTCAACAAACACTACGGTCAGTTGCACGTCCTCAAAGACATCAACCTCCAGGTTCGGAAGGGTGAAGTCGTCGTGGTCATCGGGCCGTCCGGCTCCGGTAAGTCCACGTTGTGCCGTGCCATCAACCGTTTGGAAACGATCGACGACGGCGACATCGCGATCGACGGGAAGAAGCTCCCGGAAGAAGGCAAAGAGCTCGCCCACCTGCGTGCAGACGTCGGAATGGTGTTCCAGTCCTTCAACCTGTTCGCCCACAAGACGATCCTTGAGAACGTCACGCTGGGACCGATCAAGGTGAAGGGCGTTGCCAAAGGCACGGCGGAAAGGGAGGCCATGGCCCTCCTGGAACGTGTCGGCGTCGGGCACCAGGCTCCCAAGCTCCCCGCGCAGCTCTCCGGTGGCCAGCAACAGCGTGTGGCTATTGCCCGCGCACTTGCCATGAAGCCCAAGGTGATGTTGTTCGACGAGCCAACCTCGGCCCTGGACCCCGAAATGATCAACGAGGTCCTGGACGTCATGATCCAGTTGGCAAAAGAAGGCATGACCATGATCGTGGTTACCCACGAGATGGGCTTTGCCCGCAAGGCAGCCGACCGCGTCGTGTTCATGGCCGATGGCCAGATCGTGGAAGATTCAACACCCGAGGAATTCTTCACCAATCCGCAGAGCAACCGCGCCAAAGACTTCCTGTCCAAGCTTCTGACCCACTAGCTCCCTGCTGACCCGCATCCAGGCCCGCACGGACCGCACCCAGGCCGTACGCCGGCCAACCAATGAAAGGAATGTCATGAAGAAGGCTTTTATTACCCGGAGGAAATCTCTCCTGGTTGCCGCTTCTGCTGCACTGGCCCTCTCGCTGAGCGCTTGTGGTGGAGGCGGTGGCACCACTACTCCGCCCGTTGCCTCAGCGAGCTTCGAGGCCGGTACCACAATGGCGAAGTTGAACCAGGCCAAGAAGATCACCATTGGTACCAAGTTTGACCAGCCGCTGTTCGGCCAGAAGGGCTTGGACGGCAAGCCCGTCGGCTTCGACGTAGAAATCGGCAAGGCAATCGCAGCCAAGCTCGGTATTGACGCAGACAAGATCGAATGGGTGGAAACAGTTTCCGCCAACCGTGAACCGTTCATCGAGCAGGGCCGTGTTGACATCGTCATCGCCACCTACACCATCAATGACGCCCGCAAGGAAAAGGTCTCCTTCGCTGGGCCGTACTACGAAGCCGGTCAGGCTCTGCTGGTGAACAAGGACGATAACTCCATCACCAAGCCCGAGGACGTCAAGGGCAAGAAGGTCTGCTCCGTTACGGGTTCCACCCCGGCTAAGACCATCGTCGAAAAGTACGGTGCCGAACTGGTCCCGGCCGCAAACTACACCGCTTGCCTGGAGCCGTTGCGCAACAAGCAGGTTGTCGCCGTCACCACGGACAACGTGATCCTCGCCGGTTATGTTGACAAGGAACCGGACGCTTTCAAGCTCGCTTCGGACGAAACCTTCACCAAAGAGCCCTACGGCATCGGCCTGAAGAAGGACGACACGGTGTTCCGCAACTGGATCAATGACCAGTTGGAGGAATTCGCCAAGGACGGCACCTACAAGAAGGCTTGGGAAGCAACAGCAGGAAAGGTCATCAAGACCGCTCCTGAGCTGCCCAAGATCGACCGTTACTAGTCGGAAGCCGGTGGCTGCCGCCCTCCCCTCGTGGGAAGGGTGGCAGCCACCGACCTTGAGGACTCCCTACCTTTCCGCAGCAGCCGAAGGAAGCCCATGGACGCCATCTTCGAAAGCCTCCCCCAATATTGGGACGGATTTCTCCGAACCCTGTTTCTAGCCGTCGTATCCGGCGTGATCGCACTGGCAGCGGGTACTCTCCTCGCCGCAATGCGTGTCTCGCCCGTGGCAGCCTTGCGGGGCTTCAGCACGTTTTATGTTGAAGTCGCCAGAAACACCCCACTCACAATTATTTTCTTTTTCTCAGCAATCGTGCTTCCCCGGCTTGGTGTCAAGTTCGAACAATTTGAAGTCGCCGCCATCATCGCGCTGAGCAGCTATACCGCAGCATTTGTTGCTGAAGCCGTCCGATCCGGCGTCAACAGCGTCCCGGTTGGACAAGCCGAGGCAGCCCGCAGCATCGGCATGACGTTCACGCAGGTTTTGGGCCTGGTGGTCCTGCCACAGGCTGTTCGCACCGTTGTACCCCCGTTGATCAACATCATGATCGCCTTGGTCAAGAACTCCTCCGTCGCGGGTGCCTTCTTTGTCCTGGAACTCTTCGGCTATGGCCTGCAGTTGTCAAACAGCCATGGTGACGCAGTCATGTGGATCTTGATTGGTGTGGCATTCTTCTACCTTCTGATCACAGTGCCCCTGGGCTTGCTGGCCCACTTCGTCGAGAAAAAGGTGGCGATTGCCCGATGACTTCGGTTCTCTATGACGTACCAGGCCCCAAGGCCCGCCGCGTTTCCCTCATTGGTTCGATTGTCGGGTCCATCATCATCGCCGGTGGCGTGGTGGGAGCCATTGTCATCCTGTCTTCGCAGGGCATATTCAACGCCTCCCGTTGGGAAGTCTTTGTTAATGAGTCTGCAAAGGACGTGTGGACGCAGCTCGGCTACGGCGTCCTTGCCACCCTGCAGGCAGCCGGCGTTGCAGCCCTCATTGCCTTCCCCCTCGGAGTGGCCCTGTGCTTGCTCCGCATTTCCCTGATCTCCTGGATTCGCGTTCCCACACAGGTGGTGCTTGAGTTCCTCCGCGGCATGCCAGTGGTGCTTATGATCCTCTTCGTGCTCCTGGTATTTGCCACCAGCCCGTTCGTTGCTGTTGTCAGCGGCCTTGTCCTGTACAACGCAGCGATCTTCGCCGAGATCCTTCGTGCGGGCATTCAGTCCCTTCCCAGGGGACAACGCGAAGCCGGTCTGGCCATTGGCCTGCGCAGCTTCCAGTCCAGGATGAGCATCGAATTTCCCCAGGCAATCCGCCGCATGCTCCCGTCACTCGTTGCACAGTTGGTGGTCCTCCTTAAGGACACCTCGCTTGGCTACATCGTGGCGTACGAGGAACTGCTGCGTAAGGTGAAGCTGATCTCAGACCTGGAACCCAGCCTGTTGTTCTCCGCCTTCTTCGTTGGCGCCGCGATCTACATCCTGATCAACTTGTCAGTTTCCCGACTTGCCATCTGGATCGAAAAGCGAGGCTCCAAGAAGGCCGCAGGCGGCATGGCTTCGGCCATCAAGACCGTTGACCTTGAGGTAAACGTCCCTGGACCTGAAAAGAAGTAGTCCCGGGAACATTCCTTAGTCATAAAGAGAAGGTCCGCAGCCGTTCATTCGGCTGCGGACCTTCTCTTTATGCGCTTTTAGAGTGCCTTTGAACCTCAGCGAACCAGCCACGTCCGGAGTGCACGAAGGCATTCCCGGACGGCATCGGCGTCGACGTGTTCATTATCCTTGTGCGCCAGCAACGGATCGCCGGGTCCAAAGTTCACAGCCGGGATGCCTAGCTCACTGAAACGCGCGACGTCGGTCCAACCGTATTTCGGCTTTGGTTCCGCGCCGACTGCGGCCACGAAAGAGGCAGCTGCCGGGTGGTTCAGTCCGGGCCGGGCGCCGGCAGCAGCGTCCGTTCGGACGACGTCGAATCCTTCCAGGAGCTCCCGCACGTGGGCCTCAGCCTGGTCCGGCGTCTTGTCTGGAGCGAAGCGGTAGTTGATCTCTACCACGCAGCGGTCCGGGATGACGTTGCCGGCCGTGCCGCCATTGATCCTGACCGCGTTGAGGCTCTCCCGGTAGTCGAGGCCGTCCACGTTGATGGTCCGCGGCTCGTAGGCTGCGAGGCGGGCGAGGATGGGTGCCGCAGCGTGGATGGCGTTGCTGCCCATCCACGCGCGGGCTGAGTGGGCCGCTTCACCGATGGTGGTCGCCTCGAACCGGCTGGTTCCATTGCATCCCCCTTCAACTGTGCCGTGTGTGGGCTCAAGAAGAATGGCGAAGTCCCCCAGGAGCAGGTCACCATGATTGCGGACCAGCCTGCCCAGGCCGCTCTTGACGGCCTCTACTTCCTCGTGGTCGTAGAAGACAAAGGTGACATCCTTGTCCGGTTCCTTGCCGTCGTCGAACAAGGTCGCCGCGAGTGCGAGCTGCACGGCAACGCCGCCCTTCATGTCGGTAGTCCCCCGGCCATAAAGCACGCCTTCCCCGGGAATGCCCGACTCCCACGTCGCCGGAACGGTGCCCAGCGAGCCTTCCACCGTGGGCAGCGGCACAGTGTCCAGGTGTCCAGCGAGGATGACGCGCTCGGCGCGGCCAAGCTCGGTGCGGGCAATGATGGCGTCGCCGTCACGGACGACTGTGTATTCGGGGATGGCGCGCAGGGCGGCCTCGACCAGATCGGCGAGCTGGGTCTCGTTGCCGGAGACACTGTTGATATCGATCAGCGCGGCTGTCAGCAAGGCGACGTCCTGGCGCAGGTCCAGTAGGGCAGGGGCAGGGTTAAGGGTCACCACTCCACCTTAACGCTCCGGGCGGCTGTGATTCGGGCAACAAATGCGACCTACCCGGGGTGAGACGGGTTTCAGCCGTGCCACGGGCGCTCGATACACTTGGGCCATGACTGAAACTGCTTCCTCTGCTGCGCCCGCAAACCACCGATCAGCCTACGGATTCGGCCTCGCCACCATCGCAACCTCGCCTTCCGGGGAAGCAACCGTACTGGATGTCTGGTACCCGGCGCCTGCCTTGGGTGTAGCCGCTGAAACCCTTCGTGACGTCGAGAATGCCGATCCCGCACTCACTGCACTGGCCGACGACGGCAAGGACGCCGATCGCGGTACAGAGCAGAAAGTGGTCTTCGCACAGATCGACCTCGACGCCGCCCCGGCGGACACCGCTGATGCTTACTTGCGCCTTCACCTTCTCTCGCACCGCTTGGTCAAGCCCAACAGCATCAATCTGGATGGCGTCTTCGGCAAGCTCCCCAACGTCGTATGGACCAACTTCGGCCCAGCCGCCGTCGAAGGTTTTGAAATGACGCGTGCGCGCCTGCGTAAGCGCGGCAACGTCGTGGTTTACGGCGTGGATAAGTTCCCGCGCATGGTTGACTACGTGGTTCCCACAGGTGTGCGGATCGCCGACGCCGACCGCGTCCGCTTGGGTGCGCACCTGGCCGAGGGCACCACGGTGATGCATGAAGGCTTCGTGAACTTCAACGCCGGAACCCTGGGCACGTCCATGGTGGAAGGCCGCATCTCCGCTGGAGTGGTGGCCGGTGACGGCACGGACGTCGGCGGCGGTGCCTCCATCATGGGTACGCTCTCCGGCGGAGGCAAGGAAAAGATTGCCTTGGGCGAGCGTGTACTGCTTGGTGCAAACTCCGGCGTCGGTATCAGCATCGGCGACGATTCCGTGGTGGAAGCCGGCCTCTACGTCACCGCCGGCACGCGCGTCCGTGTGCCTGGTCCCAAGGACGAGAACGGCGAAGATACCAGCAAGATCATCAAGGCCGTGGAGCTTTCAGGTGTTCCCAACCTCCTGTTCCGCCGCAACTCCACAACCGGTGGCGTGGAAGTCCTGCCCCGCAAGGGCCAGACCGTGGAGTTGAACGAGGCACTCCACGCCAACTAGCACAAGACAAGCAATGCGCCGGTTCCGCCGCGCCATCGTTGCGGTGCTCGCGCTGGCCCTTGTGGCCGGTGCTATCTACGCGATAGTTGCCATACTGCAGCGCTCCGAGACCCTGGTCTCGGAGCGCTGCCTCGCCGTCATAGGTTCAGAAAGCTACGAGTTGGCTACCGACCAAGCGGCCAACGCCTCGCTCATCACGGCTATCTCTGTTCAGCGCGGACTTCCACCAAGGGCTGCAAGCATCGCCCTCGCCACCGCGATGCAGGAGTCCAAGCTGCGGAACATCAATTACGGCGACGATGCAGGACCTGATTCCCGGGGGTTGTTCCAACAGAGGCCATCGCAAGGCTGGGGAACCGAGGCACAGGTCATGGACCCTGTCTATGCGACGAACGCCTTCTATAACGGCCTCATCAAAATTCCCGGTTACGAGACCATGGAGATTACCCAGGCAGCCCAGCAGGTCCAGCGCTCCGCGTTCCCCCGGGCATACGCCCAGCACGAGAACATGGGTCGCGCTTTCGCTTCTGCCCTCACCGGTCATTCCGAATCCGCGCTGACCTGTGAACTCCGGATGCCTGAAGCGGCCGGTGACCCTGCCGCCGTCGTGGAGGAACTGACGGCGGCGTACGGCCCCCAGCCCGCCACAGTCCAGGGCCGCTCGGTGCAACTGGATATCACCGGTACGCAAGCCTGGGCAGTTGCCCATTGGGCTGTGGCCAACGCCAAGTCTCTGTCCATCACGCAAGTGGATGTTGGCGGTCAGACGTGGAACAGGGAAAAACGCGACGGGTGGATTGCTTCGACGGCGCCGTCTGAATCAGTGACCATCACCGTCTCGGCACCGACCACCTGAGCTAGGCGAGTATCTCCACCACAGGCTGGACATAACTGCGGAAGACGTCGGGCTCGGACAGCAGCTTGTGGCTCATGATCATGGTGCTGGGCTCCAAGTACCAGGCGCGGGGTTCGTTGAGCGGCAACTCGATGATGGTGAGATCAAAGTCCCGCGAACTACGCCCGACTTCCAGAAGCCTGTCCTCCACCATCTCGTTCAGGACTCCCGTAACGCCGTTGGCTTCGCGCTCTGCCTCGATCTTCGCGTATTCATCGATCCTGTCCGTTGCCCATCCCAAAGCTGAGCCAAAGTGTGCCTGCAGGACACGCTGGAGGGCAGGGGAATTCCCGAAGGCCTTGAAGCTGGGCGGCGCGAGCTCAAGTGCCGGGTCGGGATAGGTCTTCACGAGCTTCTCCCACCAGGCCTCCCACTCGGTTTTCAGGGCGTGGATCCCGCCCACATCCGAGGTGAGGTGACTGTGATCGGCATGGCGGACCTTGGGAGCAGCGTGCGACAGTAACGGTTTTCCGGCACCGTCGAGTCCAGCTACATCGCGCAAGTACAGGGCGATGAGCATCGGCCCGGACGTGTCCATGGTGATGCGCCATCCCGGGCCGCCTGACTCATGCATCCGAATTCCTCCCTTGGCAGGTTCCCGACATGTCCCAGTCTATTCCCGTTGGCTTGCTACGGTAACGGTGCGGGAGACACTGCTTGCCGGGCGGCATGTGGACGTCCCGTGGCGAGGCCGGGACAGCCTATGGCGTAGCCGGCACCGAAGCGAAAGCTGCGAGATGGGCCGTGAGGACGTCGCTGCACATCTCGGCCGTCATCCATTCGGGCTGGAGCAGGGCATGCATGCAAAGGCCGTCCATGGTGGCCAGGAGCCGTTCAGCCTCTGTGACAAGGCTTTGCCGGGCTTCGGCTTCGCCGGGGCTCAACAGGATGATGAGGCGTCCCACAATGGCAGCGACTGCGCGGTGACTGCGTTCGGCCTCGGCAGCCAGCACTGGTTTGATTCGCGCAGCGTGGCGGAAGGCCATCCAAACGCAGGCGTCCACAGCGAGCTCTTCATCCAAGGGAAGGAACTGACCCAAGAGGTTCAACACCGCGGCGTGCTGCCCGGCGCTGCCCGGAGTTTCGCCTTCAACGGCAAGCAAAGCCGACTCCAGCCGGCCGCTGATACGGTCGATGACGGAGGCAAAGGAGAACACGAGAAGCTCGTCGCTGCTGGCAAAATAGTGCCGCACGGAGCCTACGGCCAGTCCGGCTTCATCTGCTACTTCACGAAGGGATGCCCGCTCCAAACCGTCGCTTGCGATGATCCTGAAGACAGCTTGGACAACTTCCTGGCGCCGGGCTTCGGCATCAACAATTTTGGGCACCAGTAGTTTTTAGCACGAACGTGCTTCAACCACGCTCAACACTGAGCGGCGTGGCTCGGATTTCCGATAGCGTAGACACCATGAAAATTCTTGTCACGGGTGGCACCGGCTACATCGGTTCGCACACCGTTCTGTCCCTTCAGGAAGCCGGCCATGACGTCGTCGTGCTCGATAACCTCGTGAACTCCAGCGAAGAGTCACTGCGCAGGGTTTCCGAGCTCACTGGCAAGACCGCAGCCTTCCACAAGGTGGACCTGGTGGACGAGCCCGCCGTCGAGGCCGTGTTCGACCAGCACCAGATCGACGCCGTGATCCATTTCGCAGGACTCAAGGCCGTGGGCGAATCCGTTCAGGAGCCATTGGCGTACTACTACAACAACATCGTGGGCACGCTGAACCTGCTCCGGGCCATGGACAAGCACAATGTCCGTTCCATCGTGTTCAGTTCCTCCGCAACCGTATATGGCGAGCACAATCCCATCCCGTACATCGAGAAGATGGAAATCGGCGCCAACAACCCGTACGGCCGCACCAAGGAACAGATCGAAGACATCCTCTCAGACCTGGGGAATGCGGACGACCGCTGGCATATCGCACTGCTGCGCTACTTCAACCCCGTGGGCGCCCACCCGTCCGGCCGCATCGGTGAGGACCCGCAAGGCATCCCCAACAATCTCGTCCCGTTCATCGCCCAGGTTGCCGTGGGACGCCGCGAGAAGCTCATGGTTTTCGGTGGCGACTATGACACCCCGGATGGCACAGCCCAGCGCGACTACATCCACGTAGTGGACCTCGCTGAAGGTCACGTAGCCGCACTGAACTTCATCGCTGACCGCGCGGGAGTCCGCCGCTGGAACCTGGGGTCCGGCAGGGGATCCTCCGTGTTGGAGGTACTGAGGTCCTTCGAAAAGGCCGTCGGACACGAGCTGCCCTACGAAATCACGGGCCGCCGCGCTGGCGACCTCCCCGCCTTCTGGGCCGATGCTTCGTCCGCCCTCGCAGACCTCGGATGGTCCACCACGAAGACCGTGGACCAGATGTGCGAGGATCACTGGCGCTGGCAGAAGAACAATCCGTACGGATACAACGCTTCCTAATAACAACGCGGGGTCACTTAGGGCCCATATCGGCCTGCTTTATGGGCCGCAAGTGACCCCGCGTTGCTTATTACGGACTGAACCGACGACGGCGGCCGCCCACCTCGCGCGAGGTGGGCGGCCGCCGTCGTGATTGACGCTGTTGCCGTATCAGTTGGCCGGGTAGTTGCGCTCCGGCTCCCCTGTGTAGAGCTGCCGCGGGCGGCCGATCTTGGTCTGGGGATCGTTGATCATTTCGCGCCACTGGGCAATCCAGCCCGGGAGGCGGCCGATGGCGAAGAGGACGGTGAACATCTTCTCCGGGAAACCCATCGCCTTGTAGATCAGGCCGGTGTAAAAGTCCACGTTCGGGTACAACTTGCGCTGGATGAAGTAGTCATCAGCCAGGGCCTTCTCTTCAAGGCGCATGGCGATGTCCAGCAGTTCGTCGTTGCCGCCGAGCTTGCCCAGGACCTCGTGGGCCGTTGCCTTGATGATCTTGGCACGGGGATCGTAGTTCTTGTAAACACGGTGACCGAAGCCCATGAGGCGGACGCCGTCTTCCTTGTTCTTGACCTTCTCCATGTAGTCCTCGGGCTTGATGCCCTCGGCCTGGATCTGGCGCAGCATCTTCAGCACGGCCTCATTGGCGCCGCCGTGGGCGGGTCCGAAGAGCGCGTTGATGCCGGCGGATACCGAAGCGAAGAGGTTTGCGTTGGAGGAACCCACCAAACGGACGGTGGAGGTGGAACAGTTCTGCTCGTGGTCAGCGTGCAGGATGAGCAGCAGGTCCAGCGCCTTAACCACAATGGGGTCCAGCTCGTACTGCTCGGCCGGGAGGCCGAAGCTCAGGCGCAGGAAGTTCTCCACCAGGTTCATGGAGTTGTCCGGGTACAGCATGGGCTGGCCAATGGACTTCTTGTGTGCGTAGGCCGCAATAACAGGCAGCTTGGCCATGAGGCGGATGGTGGAAACTTCAACGTGCTCGGCGTTGAAGGGATCCAGCGAGTCCTGGTAGAACGTGGACAACGCCGAAACGGCCGAGGACAGCACCGGCATGGGGTGCGCGTCGCGCGGGAACCCACCGAAGAAGCCCTTGAGCTCCTCATGCAGAAGCGTGTGGCGGCGGATCTTCTGATCGAACTCTTCCAGCTCCGTGGGAGTGGGAAGGTTGCCGTAGATCAGCAGGTAGGAAACTTCGAGGAAGCTCGAGTGCTGCGCGAGCTGCTCGATGGGGTACCCGCGGTACCGCAGGATGCCTGCGTCGCCGTCGATGTAAGTGATGGCCGAGGTGGTGGCCGCTGTGTTCATGAAGCCGGGGTCATAGGCGACGGCGCCCGTCTGCTTCAGCAGCTTGGAAACGTCATAACCTTCGTTTCCTTCTACAACCTGGATGCGCGGCAGTTCAAGTTCGCCGCCGGCATGGCGCAGTGTCGCGCTAGTGGTCTCAGTCATGGAGTCCCCTTCATGAGGCCTCTGGGCCTCTATAGAACGCTTGTCCAACCAACTTCTGGTGACGTCGTCTTCCGCCCCACTGTTGCAGGGCTCCAACGACCGCAGTGCTTTCTTATTGAAGGCCACCATTGATAGTCAGTTAAAAAGCTACCGCCAGTAACCCTCCGGAACTAATCCGTTCCGTCCGGTTACTGGCGGAATGACGCGACTTGTGGCACAAGTCACAGCATTGTTATGAGCTTGCGCTTAACCTCTCCACGGCTGCGTCAATGCGTTCATCACTGCCGGTGAGTGCCACCCGGATGAAGCCGTTGCCGGCATCACCGTAAAAGACACCGGGACCTACGACGATCCCCCGCTCAGCAAAACGGGCCACAGTGTCCCACGTAGCTTCACCGGCCGTGGACCATAGATAGAGGCCGGCATTGGAGTCGTGGATCTGCAACCCGAACTTCTCAAGAGCCGGAACGATCCTCTCGCGGCGGCCGCGGTACAGATCCTTCTGGGCAAGTACGTGGCCAGAATCGCCCAAAGCGACACGCATCGCCTCCTGCACCGGGTAGGGCACGATCATTCCTGCATGCTTGCGGCTGTTAACAAGGTTGGCCATAATCGCGGAGTCTCCGGCCACGAAAGCAGCCCGATAGCCGGCCAGGTTGGACTGTTTGCTCAGCGAATATACGCACAGCAGGCCATCCGTGGAACCACCGGAAACCCTTGGGTCCAGGACGCTCGGGACAGCTTCTCCCCCACGCTGGGCATCCCATTCCCCCCAGCCGAGCTCGGCGTAGCATTCGTCGGAAGCCACTACGGCGCCGATTTCGCGCGCCTGGCTCACGATTTCCCGGAGCGATTCAACGCTCCGGACACTGCCCGTGGGATTGCCCGGCGAATTGATCCAAACCAAGCGAACCCTTGCACGCGTTGCGGCATCCAGTTCGTCCAGGCTGTCCGCCGCTACGGCCGTAGCTCCTGCCAGCATCGCGCCGATATCGTACGTGGGGTAAGCCACCGTAGGCCTGACCACGACGTCCCCCGTGCCAAGGCCAAGCAAGAAGGGCAACCAGGCGACGAGCTCCTTGGAGCCCACGGTAGGCATAACGTCCCTTGGATCCAGATTGGGGACCCCGCGGCGGGTGGCGAACCATTCCACGACCGCGTGCCTCAACGCCTCGGTGCCGTGCACAGTCGGGTAGCCATGGGCATCCGACGCCGCAGCAAGGGCGTCGCGGATCAGCTGTGGTGTGGGGTCCACAGGCGTTCCGATGGACAGGTTGACCACGCCCCCGGGGTGCTTGGAGGCGGCTGCAACATACGGCGCCATGGCCTCCCACGGGTAGTCGGGCAGGTTAAGGCCAAAGGCCGGTGCCGCGGAAATCAAGGAAGCAACCGCCCTTAGTGGTCTTGGTTTTGCGGGGGCAGGGCTGCAATGAACGGGTGGTCCTTGCCGGTGTTCCCGATCTTCGCAGCGCCACCCGGGGAACCGAGGTCGTCAAAGAATTCGACGTTGGCCTTGTAGTAGTCAGCCCACTCTTCCGGGGTGTCATCCTCGTAGTAGATGGCCTCAACAGGGCATACGGGTTCGCAGGCACCACAGTCGACGCATTCATCAGGGTGGATGTAGAGGGAACGCTCACCTTCGTAAATGCAGTCAACAGGGCATTCTTCGATACATGCCTTGTCCTTGACATCTACACACGGCTGCGCGATTACGTACGTCACGTCCCAGACCTCTCCACGGTTTGTCCCGGCCATTGCCGGGGTAATACGGCCGGCAGCATGCCGGACATTCAACTTCTGAGCCTATTATCCAACAGTGCTATGACGCCAACCTAGCCCGCGTCTTAGTATGAAACGGTGACTCCCCCGCATTTGCCACCTCGACAATTTCTGCTCACAGCCCAGCCGGGCATTCGGGTGGTGGTCCGCTACAGGATTCAGGACGGCCTGACGGATGCGTTGGGGTACCTGGTGACCACCACCGAGAACAGCTGCACCGTACGGACGCGGACCTCCGACGTCGAAATTCCCTTGGCGTTGGTCATCGCCGCGAAGGAAGTTCCCCCACCGCCGCCCCGGCGCGGGCGGCCTTAGCGGCTGCGTACTGGACGCTACCTACCCAGCAGCTGTCCGCCATCGCTTCCGCAGGCGACTGGCAACCAGAAGCATGATCAATGTGACCACAGCTATGCCAAACACCCAGACGTTGCCCACGGCGTCGCCCAGCAACAGCTGTTTGTCGGGTCCTCCGGAGGACAATGCACCGACTGTGGCGTAAGCAACCACCCCAGCTGCCGCCGTCGGGATCACTGAACCTGACCAGGCGGCCAGCCACAACTGGACCGAGGCAAGCATCAGCAGCGCGGCGCAGACACCCCAGGCGAGGTCGACGCCGGATATCACCATGGTCTGCCGGTGCAATGCCGTTCCTGCCACAGCAACAAAAAGAGCCGCCAGCACGGCCGCGGCTATGCCACGGGCCGTACTGGCGACTCCCTTGTTCATTCTGCTGTTCCAGCCGGGTTCAACCGGGCCGGACTAGGCCTTAGCGCGGGCGCGGTTGGCCTTGGCACGCTCGTTGGAATCGAGGATGACCTTGCGGATACGGATGTCCTCCGGCGTCACCTCAACGCACTCGTCTTCACGTGCGAATTCGAGCGACTCTTCAAGGGTGAGCTCACGCGGCGGGGTCAGGTTCTCGAAGGAATCCGAGGAAGCCGCACGCATGTTGGTGAGCTTCTTTTCCTTGGTGATGTTCACGTCCATGTCATCGGCGCGGGAGTTCTCGCCAACGATCATGCCTTCGTACACCTCGGAGGTGGGCTTCACGAAGAAGGAACCGCGCTCCTGAAGGTTAATCATGGCGAACGGCGTCACAACACCGGCGCGGTCCGCGATCATCGAACCGTTGGTACGGTATTCGATCGGGCCGGCCCACGGCTCGTAGCCTTCGGAAATGGAAGCCGCGATGCCGGCACCACGGGTGTCCGTGAGGAACCGGGTACGGAAGCCGATGAGGCCACGGGCGGGAACGATGAATTCCATGCGGCACCAGCCGGTGCCGTGGTTGGCCATGTTGGTCATGCGGCCCTTGCGGGCAGCCATGAGCTGCGTTACGGCACCCAGGTACTCTTCCGGCACGTCGATGGTCATGTGTTCCATCGGCTCGTGCAGCTTGCCGTCGATGGTCTTGGTGACTACCTGCGGCTTGCCAACGGTGAGCTCGAAACCTTCGCGACGCATCTGCTCAACGAGGATTGCAAGCGCGAGCTCACCACGGCCCTGTACTTCCCAAGCGTCGGGACGCTCGGTGGGCAGAACCTTGATGGAGACGTTACCGATCAGTTCCTTGTCCAGGCGGTCCTTCACCTGGCGGGCGGTGACCTTGGCGCCCTTGACCTTGCCGGCCAGCGGAGAGGTGTTGATACCGATGGTCATGGAGATCGCCGGGTCATCAACGGTGATCAACGGCAGCGGCTGCGGGTTCTCGGCGTCCGTGAGGGTTTCACCAATGGTGATGTCCTCGATACCGGCGACTGCCACGATTTCACCGGGACCGGCTTCTTCGGCAGGAACGCGGGTCAGTGCCTTGGTGGCCAGCAGTTCGGTGATCTTGACGTTCTTGAGTTCGCCGTTGGCACGGGCCCAGGCTACGGTCTGGCCCTTGCGGAGGGTGCCGTTGTAAATGCGGAGCAAGGCGAGGCGGCCAAGGAACGGCGAAGCGTCCAGGTTGGTCACGTGTGCCTGGAGCACGCCATCCGGGTTGTAGGTGGGGGCCGGGATGTGCTCGATGATGGTCTTGAACAGGGGCTCAAGGTCCTCGTTCTCCGGGGCGGAGCCGTTGTCCGGCTGGTCCAGAGAGGCGCGGCCAACCTTGGCAGCAGCATAGACGACCGGAACTTCCAGGACCTTGTCCAGGTCCAGGTCCGGAACTTCATCGGCAAGGTCCGAAGCCAGGCCCAGCAGCAGGTCCATGGACTCGTGGACAACCTCATCGATGCGGGCATCGGGACGGTCCGTCTTGTTGACCAGGAGGATCACCGGAAGGTGCGCAGCAAGGGCCTTGCGGAGCACGAAGCGGGTCTGGGGCAGCGGACCCTCGGAAGAGTCGACCAACAGGACGACGCCGTCGACCATGGAAAGACCGCGCTCAACCTCGCCACCGAAGTCGGCGTGGCCGGGGGTGTCGATGACGTTGATGGTGATGGTTTCGCCATTGGACGACGGGCCGTTGTAGGCAACCGTGGTGTTCTTGGCGAGGATCGTGATCCCCTTTTCGCGCTCCAGGTCACCGGAGTCCATGACGCGGTCCTCAACCTCACCGTGGGAAGCGAAGGAGTTGGTCTGCTTGAGCATGGCGTCGACCAGGGTGGTCTTGCCGTGGTCAACGTGTGCGACGATCGCGACGTTGCGCAGATCGCTCCGCGACGCAGTGTTGGTGATGGTTTCAGACATGCGTTGATGACTCGTTTCAGTGGTGAAGTCAGTTGTTTGTATCCGCGCGCATACCTGATCACCTGATCGGAACACACAACGAAAAGACCCCGGGACACAGGGCACCTAAAGCAAGTCTAAACGCAGTTGCATTTATCAGCCTAAAAAGCAAGCCATTTAACCTCCATCTGTGGCGCCCATCACAGCACATCACGCTTTAGTAACCGGCAGTCAAGATGCTGGATTTTCTGTTTCCTTTGCCCCATGATTGCTGCAGAACCAGTGCCATACGGAGACCAACGATGCGCAAAGCCTCGGCCGCGTTCCGCCTGCTCGCACCCTTGATCGCCGTTGGCGTTCTTGTGGTCGGCTGCGGACCAAACCAAGCCACCCCACCACCCACCACCCCGCGCTCAGCTGCGCCCGTTCCTGCCGAGACGTCCGCCGCGGACAAACCCCGAACGATAGCGCCCAGCCCTAGTCCCCTGGACCTGCCGGTGGGCTCGCTCTACAGGAATCCGGCGAACAACCGCGACGAAGTGGTCCTGGCCGACGTGCGCCACACGGCCGTATTGATTGGCGATTCCCAGGCCATGCCCAAGGACTCGTGGCCGCAAAGGGGAATCTCCGCACTTGGATACAAATTGCACGTCGTGGGAATGGGCGGAACGGGATTCGTGGCCTCCAACGGCAAGACGGGCAACTACATCGACGCGCTCCAGCGTGGGGATTGGTTGCTGCCATACGGGGATCCGCCCCTGATCGTGGTGCAAGGCGGCGGCAACGACGCCACGCAGAAGGCAACTGATGCCCAGATCAGCAGCAACGCCGACAGGCTCCTTGCTGCACTCAAGAAGCGCTATCCCGGCGCCCGGCTGGCAATGATCGGGACCCTGGCCCGCGGAGCCGACAACGGGGGCGGCCGCCGTTCCGAGGTGGATGCTCTCCTCGGCCGGATCGCCGCCAAGCAAGCGATCCCGTTTGTCAGCGCGGGCGACTGGTTGACCCGCTACGATGCCGTTGCCGACCTGCAGGACGGCGTCCATATGAAACCATCCGGCCACGCGAAGCTGGGCACCGTTCTGGCGCGCGAGCTGGGCGCTCTTGGTTTAGCAGCCCGCCCGGACACGGACACGTCCGTTTCATCCGAATAAAGGCTGTTGTGGGGCCCGCTTGGCGCCCTTCCTGGGTGTTTTGGCACGCAGAGCAGGCCCCACAACGAGTGCTTTAACGGCAAGAGCCGGTGGTTCCCACATCTGGGAACCACCGGCTCTTGCTGTTGTCTCGTCGGCTACTGTTGCCTCGCGGCAGAGAGTACGACGCCGGTCAGGCCACCGCGGGCGGCAGCAGCAGCGAACCGCCAGGAATGGCTTCCAAGAGGGCCTGCGTGTAAGCCTCACGCGGGTTGTCGAAGACACTGTCCGTGCTGCCTGTCTCTACGAGCTTGCCCTTTTCCATGACGCAGACGTGGTCCGCGATCTGGCGCACCACCGCGAGGTCGTGGGTGATGAACAAGTAGGTCAAGCCGAGGTTGTCCTGGAGGTCTGCCAGGAGGTTCAGCACCTGGGCCTGGACCAGGACGTCCAATGCGGACACGGCCTCATCGCAGATGATCACTTCGGGGTCCAAGGCCAATGCCCGGGCAATAGCAATGCGTTGCCGCTGACCGCCCGAAAGCTCGTTCGGATACCTCTGCATCATGGACTGTGGCAAAGCCACCTGGTCCAGCAGTTCGCGGACCTTCTTTTGCCGACTGGCCGCATTTCCGATCTTGTGGACCCGGAGAGGCTCTTCGATGGTCCGGAAGATGTTGTACATCGGGTCCAGGGAGCCATAAGGGTCCTGGAAAATCGGCTGTACGCGGCGCCGGAACTTGAACAGATCCTTGCCTTTGAGCCCGGCGGTGTCCACGCCGTCGAAAACAATCTGGCCCTCGGTCGGTTTCTCCAGTTGCAGGACCATCTTGGCCACCGTGGATTTACCCGAACCGGATTCCCCCACAATCGCCGTGGTGGTTCCGCGCTTGACGTGGAAGCTGACGCCATCCACCGCGGCAAAATCGGCCGTTTGGCCCAGTCCCTGCCGCAGTTTGTAAACCTTGCGCAGGTTCTTGATCTGCAGGACCTCGTCCGTTGCACGGGCTTTAGCCACCGAGACCGGAGCAAGGAGGTCGCTGGCTTCCACACCCTGCTCCTTGGCAACCTGGATTCGGCGGGATGCGAGCGAGGGAGCCGATTCCACCAAGCGCCGGGTGTATGGATGCTGCGGGTTTCGCAGCAGCTCCAAGGACGGTCCTGCTTCAACAACGTTCCCTTGGTACATGACCACTACTTTGTCCGCGCGCTCCGCAGCAAGGCCGAGGTCGTGCGTAATGAGCAGCACGGACGTACCGAGCTCCGTGGTCATGGTGTCCAGGTGGTCCAGGATTTTGCGCTGGACAGTGACGTCCAATGCAGACGTGGGCTCGTCCGCGATCAGGAGCTTGGGTTGGCAACTGAGCCCGATCGCAATGAGGGCGCGCTGGCGCATACCGCCGGAGAACTCATGCGGATACTGCTTGGCACGCCGTGCAGCATCAGGAAGACCCGCCTCAGCCAAAGCGCGCGCAACGTCTTCAGGTCCGTCCGGACGACCGTTGGCTTTGAGGGTTTCGCGGACCTGGTAGCCGATCTTCCAGACCGGGTTGAGGTTGGACATCGGGTCCTGGGGGACCATGCCGATGTGGCTGCCGCGGAGTTCAATCATGCGCTTTTCCGGCGCATGGGAGATGTCCTCGCCGTCCAGCAGGATCTGCCCACCCGAGACACGTCCGTTGTTCGGCAACAAGCCAATGGCGGCAAGGGCCGTCGTCGACTTTCCCGAACCGGACTCCCCCACGATGGCGACAGTCTCGCCCGGCATGATGGTCAAGTGGGCGTTTTTGACCGCTTTGACCTCACCAGAGCCGGTCTTGAAGGTGATGGCCAGGTCCTTGATTTCCAGGATTGGCCTTACCTGTGCCGCGACTTCATCGATTCTAATATTGGCAGAAGCCATGGTCGCCTCCTTAGCGCTGACGGCTCTTGGGATCAAGAGCATCGCGGACGGCGTCGCCAAGCATAATGAAGCTCAGGACGGTGATGGACAGGGCCGCTGCCGGGTAGAGCAGAATTCCAGGGTTGGTGCGGATGGACGCGTTGGCCGCCGAGATGTCGTTGCCCCACGACATCACGCTCAGCGGCAGGCCGACACCCAGGAAGGACAGTGTGGCTTCGAGAACGATGAAGACACCGAGTTCCAGGGTTGCAAGGACAATCACGGGAGCCAGTGCGTTCGGCAGCGCGTGCTTCAGCAATGCCCCGAAGTTGGAAACACCCAGCGAACGCGCCGCGGTCACGAAATCAGCGTTGCGGACCTCAAGAACGGCACCGCGCGTAATACGGGCCATCTGCGGCCACGCCAGCATGGATATGGTGATGACCACGGTCCAGACGCCCCTGTTTTCCCGGAAGAACGGCAGCTGCGTGATAACGAGAGCGCCCAGGATGATGGGGAGGGCGAAGAAGATGTCACCCAAACGGGCAAGCACAGCATCGAGCCAGCCGCCGTAGTATCCGGCCAGTGCACCCAGGGTCACACCGATGACGATCACGCAGAGCACAGACAGGACGCCCACGGACAAAGAAGCTTGCGTGCCATGGATGACACGCGAATAGACGTCACAGCCTTGCAGCGTGAAACCGAGCGGGTGTCCGGACGTGGGTCCTGCCTCCGAGTTGGCCAACTGGCAGTCGCTGTCGGGCGCAACGCTCGTAAAGAGGCCGGGGAAAAGGGCGACCGTCGTCAACAGAAGGATCAACAGCGCAGAGATGATGAACAGCGGGCGCCGGCGCAGCTTGCGCCAGGCATCGGCCCAAAGGCTGAGGGGCGCCTGTTCAAGCTTGACGGTGTCCGTGGCCTGCAGCGGAGTCTCGTCGATTGGGGCGACGAAGTGTTCAGTGTTACTGGTCATAGCGGATCCTCGGGTCAAGCCAGGCGTACAGGAGGTCAACCAGGAGATTGGTGACAACAAAGACAAGAACAAGGACACTGACGATCACAACGATGGTGGGGCCTTCGCTGCGCTGAATGGCTTGGAAAAGCTTGTTGCCGACTCCCGGGACGTTGAAGATGCCCTCGGTGACAATTGCGCCGCCCATGAGGCCGCCAAGGTTCGCACCGAGATAGGTCACCACGGGAATCAGCGAGTTCCTCAGAATATGCGCCATCACGACGCGCGGGCGGGAAAGGCCCTTGGCCGTTGCAGTCCGTACATAGTCGGCGTTCATGTTTTCGCTGACCGATGCACGGGTCAGGCGCAGGACGTACGCGAACGAAACCAGGCCCAGGACTACCGCGGGCAGGATCAGGTTGCCCCAATCGGCGTTCGCTCCAACGGTCGGTTTTGCCCAGCCAAGCTGGACACCGAACACAAGCTGGAAGACAAAGCCGAGGACGAACGTGGGAACAGCAATGACCACCAGTGACGCGACCAGGACGGTGGAGTCAAAGAGCTTACCCTTGCGCAGGCCGGCGAAAACACCGAACGCGATGCCGAAGACGGCCTGGATAATAAGTGCTTCGACAGCGAGCATCGCCGTCACCGGGAAAGCCCTTGCAAGCGAAGCTGCAATGGGTTGCTGCGTAAAGTCAACGCCGAGATTGAAGGTGAACAGGTTCTTCAGGAAGATCCCGTATTGCACCCAGAACGGCTGGTCGAGGTTGTACTGGTTCCTCAGTGCGTCGATGACGCTCTGAGGAGGTTGGCGGTCGCCGAAGAGCGCTGCGATGGGGTCGCCGGGAAGGGCGAACACCATGTAGTAGACAAGGAGTGTGGTTCCCAGGAAGACGGGAATCACCTGGAGGAGCCTACGCAGAATGTAGCGGACCACGGTTCACCCCGCTCTCTCTGGACGGTTGTAGGTATGTCATGTTTGCCTTCCTGCCGAAGCAAGCAATTGGGGGCCCGGCACCATGGCCGGGCCCCCATGCCTCACGGCAAGTTCAGATCCTGAGGACTACTTGGCCTCGATGTTGTAGTAGAGGATTCCGCCGTTCCAGCCGGTCTCGGCCTTCACAACGTTGTTGCTCCACACGATCGGACGGTTCAGGTACCACAGGGGCAGGCCGGGGAGATCCTGGAAGAGGATTTCCTGTGCCTTGTTGAACTTGGTATTGGCGTCTTCAGGCGTCTTGGCTGCAAGGCCTTCCTTGAGCAACTTGTCAAACTCCGGGTTCGAGTACTTCTCGTAGTTCGACGATGCGTTGGTTGCCCACACCGGTCCAAGGAAGTTGTAGAGCGATGGGTAATCACCCTGCCAGCCGGAGCGAGTCAGGCCCGGGAGGGACTGGGACTTGCGCAGGTCCAGGACCTCAGCGAACTTCGCAAACGGCTGGATTTCGGCCTGGATGCCGAGGTTGTTCTTGAAGCCGTTGGCCACGGCGTCGATCCATTCCTTGTTGCCACCATCGGTGTTCGAAGCAATCTGGAGCGGCTTGGAAGCGTCGTACGGCTTGATCTTTTCAGCCTGTGCCCAAAGGTCTTTAGCCTTCTGGACATCGAACTTCAGGACATCGTTGCCCGGGATCTTGTCGTTGTAGCCATCCAGCACGGGCGCCGTGAATTCGGTGGCAGGGGTGCGGGTGCCGTTGAAGATGACCTTGGTGATCTCTTCACGGTTGATGGCGTGGGACAGCGCCTGGCGGCGCAGCTTGCCTGCTTCGCCCTGGAAGTTCGGGTTGTAACCCGGGATGTTCAGGGTGGAGTTGTTGGCAACCGGCTTGGTGGAGTTACGGTCCTGGAAGTCCGTGGTGTACGTCTTCAGTGCGTTCGACGGCAGGACGTCGGTGACGTCAAGGTTGTCAGCCTGGAGATCCGTGTAAGCGGGACCCGGATCCGTATAGAACTTGAATGTCACGCCACCATTCTTCGCAGCACGCGGACCGTTGTAGTCGGGGCTCTTGACCAGCGAGATGGACTGGTCGTGTACCCAGGAACCTTCCTTGGCGAACTTGTAGGGGCCGTTGCCAACCGGGTTTTCACCGAAAGTCTTCGGGTCCTTCAGGGCAGCGGAGGGCAGCGGGTAGAAAGCGGAGTAGCCCAGGCGCAGTGACCAGTCGGCCTCGGGCTGGGACAGCTTGACCGTAATGGTCTGATCGTCCTTGGCTGCCAGGCCGGACATCGTCTGAGCCTTCGGTGCCGGAGTGGAGGTCTTCTTGCCGTCGGCCCCGGTGGTTTCATTCACGGCACTGACATCGGCGTAGCCTTCGATGGACTCGAAGAAGAAGCCGTTGTTCTGGAGGTTGGTGCTCAGCGCTGCAAAGTTCCAGGAGTCAACGAACGTCTTCGCGGTGATTTCCTCGCCATTCGTGAACTTGGCACCGGACTTGACCTTGATGGTCCAGTTCTGCGAGTCCGTGGTGTCAATGGACTCGGCCAGCGCGTTGACCGGCTTGCCGCTGGCATCGTAGGCGCGGAGGCCTTCGAACAGCAGCTCGACAACGCGGCCGCCGTACACCTCGTTGGTGTTTGCGGGAAGCAGCGGGTGCTGCGGTTCGTTGCTGTATGCGGTGATGACCTTGTTGGGGTCGGCTGCGGCAGAACTATTCGTGTTGCTGCCGGAGCCGCCGCCGCAACCGGTCACTGCGAGGGCGATTATCGCCGCTACGCCTAGAGCTTTGGAAGTGCGCGAGAAACGCATTCCGCCTCCTATGAGTCGTGGAGTTGATCAGGGGAAATTTGTGATGACCCCCAGGCGCAGACACAGTTTTCCTACTGTGACGTTGCCTACATGTGTGTGTAAGCCTACCCACATTGTGTCCAGATGGTGGGACTCGCTGGCCAAACTGTAACCGTTCCGCAACCTCCAGATGCCTAAACTGGCGGGAATTTCAAGTCAAAAGCTACTCGGTGGTAATATTCGCTGTCTGACAGCAGGACAAGCGGTTTTTAGGCACAAAAAAGGGCCTCGGTTCATACTCTGAACCGAGACCCTTTACAACATCGCTGCTCAGGGCAGCGTCCATGTTTTAGACGCTGAAGCGGAACTCCACCACGTCACCGCACATACCAACCTCTAACTCGGCAACCCACCGATGCGCGGCTGGTGTCCGTTTGGCTAAGGCAAGAGTTTGAGGCCAGGCCTTGGCTCCGCGGCCAGACCAGAACGTTTCGGTTCAGGCCAACTTGGCAGGTCCACGTCGCGGCCTCCGTAAGCGAGCACCGTTTGCGACGCGAGATCACAGCATGCCTGAATGAAGCCCTCGGCACCCATGAGGCGCATCGAGTTCCTGCCATCGGCGAGCGGCCAGAGCGCGCCAGACTTGTTTGAAACCGAACGAGGGTCTTGACCGTGGTTCAGAAGATCTCGGAGCATTTTCATGTCAGCGAGGTAGGCATTGATTCGCTGCGTTCCCGAGTAGACAACCCAGCGTGAGCGCCGCCCGGGTCGGTCCCGAAGGAGCGCACGCGTTCGCACAGCCCAATCGTTTGTGAAGAGACGAACGCCTTGCTTTAGGCCGGCATCATGGAGTTTTCCTGGGTTCAGCGGGATGACGCGAGTTTCGTCGCTCCCTCTCAAGATGTCGTTGAAGAATGCCTCAATTGCCCCATAGGCCATCGTGAACACGGCCCAACGCAGGGCATGTTGCTTCTTTGACTGTCCGAGCCTATTGCCGTCATCATCGTGCAGCTGGTCGATATCTCGATGAAGCGTGACGAGGCGGCAAGGATTCTCGAGGCCACGGGCGAGGTGCTGGGCAGCATCGATGACCTGAGGCAGCCGTACATGCGCCTCCATAGACATGCTCCTTCTGTTCGGAAGCCAGCCTGGCACCGCGAATCGAATTAGCTCGGATCGTTCTCCGAGAACAGCCCCTCCGGCAGCACGTCTGCGTGGTGTTCACGCAGGTACCGCTTGACGTCGAGGAGTGAAGCATCGTGCTGCAGCCCGCGTTTGTAGTAGAGCAAGCTCGCTGATCCGCGGACTCGAGGATCTCCGACCAGCGTCGCACCCAGACCCTGTAGCGCAACGGGGAGTTCGGGTCGAGCTCGGACTCGTCAAGCAGCCCCGACTCGCGACCACGCTGGTTGATGTCTCGCCGCACGTCGTTGTTGTAGTCGTTCACGACGAGCACGAAGTCCCAGACGGTGTGAGTGCCGGCGAATTGAGGATCTTCGACGATGGCTCGTGCATAACCCTTGATTTGGTTGGCTTCCTTGTAGGACGCAACCACGGAAGGGGCCTTCAGCTCCACGACCAGATGTCGCTTCGTTTCGTGCTCGGGTGCAGCTAGCGAGAACATCAGGTCCAGGCGGCCCTGGCTGCCATCGGTCTTGGTGACCTTTGTAGTGGGCTCCCCCTTGCGGCCAAGCATGCTGAGGTGTTGCTCGAGCGCTCGGGTGAGACCTATCTCCGAGCTCATCATGTTGAACTGCTCCCCGAACACCCAACTCTCGCGCTCCAGGATCTTGTGCAGGTGGTCCCGCTCCTTGACCAGCCCCTTGGCTTCGGGGTTGAAGACGATCTCGCGAAGTGCGCTCAGGAAGTCCAGGCGGTCAGTCACGTCGGTAGTCGCCCGGATGAGCCTTGAGAGCGGCGTGCGCTCGAGCAGCCGGTCGAGCTCTTCGCTCTCGCCCTCGGTGAGCCCTACATATTGGTTCAGGAGCGCCTTCACACCATCGGGGTTCCGCTGGAGCGTGTCCTTGAGGAGCCCCAGCGTCAGCTTCTCCTGGCCGCGCTTCTTGGGAATGTGCCGGCGCACAGCGGTTGCGACTACATCGAAGGTGGCTCGCTCTACCACTTCTTCGTCCGAGGCGGGTTCGCCTTCGTAGGGGTATGCCTTGGTCTCTTTCCAGCGGTCGACGAGCTCGCGACGCTGCTCAGCTCGGCGGGCTTCGAAGTGATCCTCAAGAGCGGAGTCCACGACCTGCATCAGGGATCCGAGCAGGGAGGTCTCCTGCTCCATATCGACGAGCAGCACCTCGTTGGAATGCTCCGTCATGTCCTCCCACAGGACGTACGCAGCGAAGTTGAAGTCGGCGAAGCGCCTGATCGGAGACTCATCAACCGGAACGCCCTTCTCGTCGCAGAGATAGAGCGTCCGGCCTTTCACATCCGCCCACTCAACGACCTTCAGCGCAGCTAAGCGCCCGACGCCGTCGTAGGACCACTTCAGCTCGTGCTTCGTCTGGCGCTCGATGCTTGCGGCGGGGTCGATCTTGACTCCGTCGTACCGGACTTCGATCGCCGGGAAAGTCAGCAGATGCAGGGCAAGGGCAGCACCGATGCGCGGCCGCGCATAGTCGCCTTCGAGCCGGCCAAGCGAGTCTCGACCTTCAGCTCGGAACTCCGCGTAGGTCGGTCCCTGGGCATCAACAGGATCGGGACCGGAGAAGTCATTGCGATGGTCAATGGTCGACGACACGCGAGTCTTCTTGAACGCTCCCGTGGCATCCTGGCCAACGGTCTCCCACGTGATGCGGGTTCCCAGCGCGAATGCGCGCAGACGCCCCTGGCCCAGCCTGCCGTGCATAGGGCGCTTCTCACGCTCGGTAACGCGCGCCCCGAGCTTCCAGGAGTTCCCCACCCACTTGAAGTCCTGCTCGACGCGTTCCGGGCTCATGCCGAGGCCGTCGTCGCGGACGGTGACGCCGACAATGCCTTCCGCGGCGTTGCGGTCGAGAGTGACGGACACCTTGTTGGCGTCGGCATCAAGACTGTTCCAGATAAGCTCGATGACCGCTCGGACCGGATCAGTCTCACCAGCGAGGCGCTGGACCAAGTCGTTTCCAGCTGTGAGGGTAATCCGAGGCATGACTTCAGTGTGCCAGATGGAGGCGACACTCGTCGCGACTGCGGCGGGACGTTGAAGCGGTCCACGACCCCAGACTGCTCCCGCCCGGCTTCCAAGCGAAGAGACCTACTCCAGCGGCTGGATCCGGGGGTTGGCCCACGGCGGCAGATCCCAGCGGTGACGTGCATGGATGTCCATGACCAACTCTTCCGCGTTGGCATGGAGCTTGGCAAGGGCCGCCGCGTCGTGGCCGATCGATCGAAAATGGCGGAGATTGCTGCTCAGAGCATGCGCCCAACTCATCAGAGGATCGAGGTTCTCTACACGCACGTCGACGGTGTCGCCAGGCTTGGCGGCTTCCATCACCTGCCGGCCTATCGTCGCGCCCAAAGTGCGTTCAGCCTCCAGCCAGGAGTCGATGCCGTCCCAGTCGTCCAACTGGTCAACGAGAGCGATCGACGTGATTCGCAGGTTCGCCAGTCGATCGCCCACTGGCTCCGCCGTGGGGTCGAATCCGATCAGGCGCTGCACGGCTTCCTGGACTGCGAACCACCGTGCATCCAAGGCGGCCTTGCGGGCATCCGCTGATGCCTTTCGGGACTCGTCCACGGCTTCCTTCGCGCGCCGGTTCGCCAGGAATGTCCCGACGCCAGCCACGAGCAGCGATAGAACCGAGATTATCAGTGCGAGAACGTCCATAGGCCAATCCTGCCACGGCATGTTTTTGCCCAGTTGGCATGAGCCGGGGACTGCCGGCGCGGTCGCATCACGTTCGGCAAGTGCTGGCCAACCTGGTACTGGGCGCTCTTGAGATCCTCGGCCAACTCAGCCTAGCGCTGCTCGTCGTCCGCGCCGGCGTCGACCTCCTCGGGGCTGCCATCTCTGCGCGCGGCTCTTCGATGGAGAAGGCAGTAAGGACCTCGCGAGCGATCACAATATGCATGCGCCGTGGCGCAGCAACCTTTACAGAAACGACTCTTAGGTTTGTTTGCCCGCGCGACAGCCAACTTTCTTCACAGAAGGCCTTCGCCATTGTCCCGACAACCATAAAGCCCTACTCCTACCTGCCTAATTTCAGGCGGGCTCCGAACAAACCTGTTCGGAAGCTGGCCAGCCGAGCCAGGCAGAGGCGACGGCAACTGAATCCTGATCGGCTCCGAGTACGGACAAAGCAGCGCGTGCGAGAGAGTGGAATTGATCCACCCACGAAGAAGCGAATTGGACGTTGCCCCCATAACTCAGCGAGAGACTGGGAATGAGGTGGAGCCCGTGGAGTACGTTCTGACAAGGCTCCATAGCGTGGGCTTCGATTGACCACCACTCCGAGTGGGCGACACTGCTGGCAAGAGTGTAGGCCTGTCTGTAGAAATCGAGGAGCCCTGCCTCCTGGGCCATTGCCCGCAAGGATTTCCCGCCGGCGAACGTGTCTCGAGTGTCAACAGTGCGGTCATCCACAACGTCGTTGTTGTGACTGAGCCTTTTCAACTCTTCGGCTGCCTCGCGATACGCAGCAGTACGTGCTTCTTCGGGTAATTCATCCGAAATTCGTGCGTAGAGCTTGGCCTTACCCGCGCCATACGCTTGGAACTCTCGATAAATGGACGGATCCTGTAGAGCCATCCACTTCAGGTAGATCTCCGTTTCCACCAGCATGCGCGTAATGTGCGCACCGTGTTCCATGCACCAAAGGTCGGGAGCCGAGAGCACCGCGATGAGGTCCCGTCCGGCACGTGCAACCAACCCCAAGATTACTTCCTGTCGCTCCTTCTCATACAGATGTCCGGGTGCTCTTTCAATGGCCTCAATGAACCTGATTAACACATCCATTGTGGACTGGCGAAGGTGCGCTCCGTCAGCCGGAACCGGTGTTGGAGAAGCATGTTCCACAGGCCGGTTATCCAATTCCCGTTCGGTGTTTGCAGGCTCCTCAGGTTCCATATCATCCGCATAATCGTCCTCCGTGTTGGTCTCGCGGACACACCCGGAGGTCATCGAGTTCGCAGTCCAGAACATCCGCGCCCACTTGAGAGCGTGGTCGAAGTGTTTGGGATCGCTAACGAGAAGCATCGCCTTGTGCGCTGCCCACCCCGCTCGCACGACGCTATCCGCTGCGGATCGAGTCTGGATGTCACCCGGGTAGTACTTCAAGAGCTGGATAGTCTGTGCATTCGAGCTAAACGTGCCGGCATGGACAGTACTCCAGGTGCGGAAGCATTTGATGAGTGCTTCACGGTGCCCGTCCTGGAGCACTCCGAGCAGAGCATCATGGGCCAGTTCCAGATCCGCCGCGGCGGGAGGCGTGCGCTCCGTTTCACCTGCAAGCCACGCAGCTGGCATGAACGGATACGAGCCAAGCACACGTCGGGTGTTCTCTGAAAGCAGGCCCTGGCGGTTTGCCTCCTCGAAGAGGATCGCAGTTGCGTCCGGGAACATCGCAACAAGATCCGAAAGGTGTGTCAGACGGCCATCCAACAACTCAGCTATGACGGAGGACTCACCGTGGTGGGCAAGCCGATCTTGCACTGCCTGCTGCCAGCCGACAAAGCGGTGAATACCCTCGTTTCCTTGCTCGGCGAGGACGAGCACTGGCCAGAGCAAGTCCGGAACGTCGTCCTTGAACCAGTTATTGGGTCGTAACATGCCCGTGGCCGCGAGCGGGGACTTGTAAACACGTCCCTTCCTGACATGACCTGCCAAGGGCCCTGTGTGCTGGTTCGGTTTGGGGATACTCACAGCCAAAACATACCGCCCCTGCCGACAAAGGCTCTTGAGACACGAGTCTCATTGTCGCCTCTATACGTAGGTAGCTCCCCTCGTTCAAGAAGAAGTTCCGAATTGCTGCAGAGGAGGCCGCCGAGCTCAGGGGCTGAACGCGCGATGTTTTTTACTCTTCCATTCGACACGGTGGGCCTGATAAAAGGGCTGAGAGCAATGCTGTGGCCCCTTAAGGCAGGCTTAGTTTCGTGGAGACTTTCAAGCGGATGCCGCTACAGCTGTTCAACCTGCCGCAGCACTTCGTGATACCCCTGCTCCAGCGCCCGTACGTCTGGAAAGAGGGTGAGCAGTGGGAGTCGCTGTGGAAAGACATTCGGCGGGTTGCGGAACTGCGTATCAATGAGCCGCACCTTACACCACACACTTCTTGGGGCCGTCGTTCTGCAGGCACAGGAAGCCGAGAGCGCACGGCTCACCACATGGAATGTCATCGACGGTCAGCAACGGCTGACGACGCTGCAACTACTCGCAGACGCGACATGCGCCATCTTCGCCCAATCAGGGCTTTCGAAGCAGGCCAGCCAGTTGGAAGGGCTGACGCGCAACTCCGAGAGCTTCATCGAGGAAGATGAAAGCCCACTAAAGGTTCGGCACCTCAACAATGATCACGACGCCTTCCTGGAAGTCATGACAGCCGAACCACCCATCGACCACTTTGACCTCAAGCATCATGAGACCCGGATCGTGCATGCGCATCGGTACTTCACAACGGCTGTCACCCAGTGGCTCGGGAACCCTGGCACAGACGGGTTTGCGGCGAGGGCCAAAGAACTCGCTCGCGTCCTGCTCGATGACCTGCAGCTGGTGACCATCGAGCTCAAAGCATCCGAGAACTCTCAAGAGATCTTCGAGACACTTAACGACCGTGGGACTCCGCTGACGGCGGCAGATCTGACACGCAACTTCGTGTTCCAGCGGCTCGAAGCCGAAGGCGGAGACACGAAAAAGGCCTACCGCGAAGACTGGCGCTTCGAGGCCAGGTTCTGGACGAAAGAGGTCAGCGTCGGCCGCTACCTTGTGAGCCGAAGTTCGCTGTTCTTCAACCAGTGGCTGATCTCGCGCACTGGCGATGAGATCAGCCCACAATCGACGTTCACAAGATTCAAGGGATACGTCGAGTTCACGGACGGGCACAAGATGGTCGACCTTCTCGCCGTGATCAAGTATCAGGCCTCCCTTAATGAAGCATGGACCGAAGCCTCGTTGAGGCCGGACGGGAATCTCGATGCCGTTGAGATGGCGTTCCACAGAATGAACGCCGCTGGCATCGAGCTTCCCATGCTCTGGCTGCACGAACCCGGCAAGGACCTTCCACAGAACGTCGTGAACGCCGTAATCCGTGTCACCGAAAGCTGGGTCATACGTCGGGCAACTCCTTCGGCTCACAGGCTCGGATCTCGGCCGCATAGTCGCCGAGGTTATCCGTGCAAACTCTGATGCTGAAGCTGGCGATTGCCGGGCGGAGCACGATGTTCCCCGACCACGATGGGGACGTTTCGCGGATCGCGCGACGCGGCTGGCGGTCAGTGGTCGTGAGCGACGAGTGCGAGCTTCTGCTCAACCAACCGACGGGCAGCGGCCGCCGTAGTCTCGTCCTCTAGCCACATGCACAGTGCGACTCGTACGAGATCGTCTGCCTTAGAGGAAACAAGCGCTTCGCTCATGACTTCAAACACGCGCTGATGTGGCACGAACCGGGCAGCATCAATCGCGATAAGAAGGTCTGGAATCGTCACACCGAGTCGACCGGCTGCGTCGTGATCACGACGACGAAGGACTTCCAGCAGGAGCAATTCAGGTGCCACCACCCCAGGGAGGAACAGAAGCCCTTCGTCGTCGTAACGGTCGCTCTGATCTCCGTCCAGGACACCTACCGTCCGGAGCCGCCGAGATCGGCCGGAAATGTTCACGCCACGCACTACTTCGTCTTTGCCTCCACTGTCGATTACATCCACCTGCGCCGCTCGATCCGGCGCATAGCAACCAAGAAAGAAATGAACGATCTGGCTGGCCATCTCATCTTCAACGAACACGAGCAGAGAAAGTGGTGTTTGAGAGCGTCCAAGAATACGCAACAGGGCTTCCGTACTCGCTACCTCTGACACCACAGCCCCGCGAACAGTGCTCGACACCTGCCGAATGACCTCCACGGGCAGGCGGCGGATCATCACTTCCGAATGAGTCGCGAGAATGACCTGACAGCCCGTCTCGAGAGCCAGGCGCGCGATCTCGTCGACGAACGCGCGGTGGCCCGGCTGCGCGAGGAATGTCTCCGGCTCATCTATGAGGACGACCTCGTTTTCGTCCGCCGAACGCAGATGCCAGATAACGTAGTGGACCCAGAACTCCGACGCGCTCATCGTCCAAACTCCAGTCTCGTGCGAACCGCGCACAACACGGAAGTAAGGAAAATATTGATCATCGTCTTCGAAGCGACCATACGCCACCGATTCGTACGTATGGCCGGTAATCGCTTGAAGTGCGTCGACTTGCGATCGCTTCAGGTCTGCAACTTCGAGCGGCCCGCCAGGACGGGTGGGCATCCAGTTTTGGGAGAAGTAGGAAAGGTCGCTAAGAGCCGTAAATGGCGTCAGCCACGTTGCAACCAAAGGCTGCAACGTCGCGTCGTAGTCGCGACGATTTTTCCAGTCGATGGGTCGAGAAAAGTCAACGTGGTCGGTTGGGCTTCCCGTGCGAAGCGCCAAGGCATAATTGCCGCTAAATTCCGCCTCGTTGCCCGACGTCTCAATAGGTAGATTGGTCTTTGTCTGCCACCCCGGTAATCCCTCTGCAACCGCGGACAAGAGGTAGCTCTTCCCCGCACCATGGACTCCGGTGAGCGCAGTCAGCCTCCGAAACTTGACTGAACCTTGCGCCAGCACGGGCGACGAGGCGACGTCTAATCGCTCGACAACGCCTCCTACGGTACCGATACGTTCCCAGACCCGCGCGCGGGAATCGGATGACGGCATTGTTCCATCCTCTCTCCATGTCTCACCCACCGTAGCTTGTCAGAGAAGCGGCTCTGGGGAGATCTCACTACACCCGACGCGCTTGCCACCTCTCACGACCACACCCTGGTCCCTTCCCGCGACGTCCGTGTCTTGGAGGTCGAACCTCAGCGCGGTCATGTAGCGGTCCCCAACGACGCCTATATCAGCCAACTTGGACGCAGGTACCGAGACCTCGCTGTCAAGCTCGCTGAGTCACCAGTACGAGGGAACTCGGGTCGATGTCATCGTGCGAGCGAATCTCGGGAAGTCCGCTCTCGCATGCGTTGAGAGGGATCCGCTGCAGAGGCCCGTCCGTCGTGCCCAACACACGTGCGAGCAGGCTGGAATCGATCCCTACGCCATGTTGCGGTCGATGATCGTTAAGACCATCGATTAGATCCGCGCCAGTAGTCGACCTGCGCGCGCGGTCGTCGCATCCCTCTCCTTGCGCTCAGCGGTTAGCCAGCGCCATGCGACGGGTCGGCTCGCTCTTGGTGCGTGCCGCTTCATCGCGCTTCTTTCGCGCGGCCGCTGCCGCGTCATCCGCCGTCTTCTGAGTTTTCGCTTCTGAAGTCCGGATACTTAACTTTCTAGCCTGGCGATCTCCGACCTGAGCTGACCAAGTCAGACCTCAATTAGACGTTGAAGCGGAACTCCACCACATCGCCATCGGCCATGACGTACTCTTTGCCTTCGATGCGGACCTTTCCACGGGACTTTGCCTCGGACATGGAACCAGCTTCGATGAGGTCATCAAAGGAGACGACCTCAGCCTTGATGAAGCCACGCTGGAAGTCAGAGTGGATCACTCCAGCGGCCTGGGGCGCTGTGTCACCCTGGCGGATGGTCCACGCGCGGGTCTCTTTGGGACCGGCGGTGAGGTAGGTCTGCAGGCCAAGGGTGTGGAATCCAACGCGGGCCAGCTGGTCCAGGCCGGACTCGCTCTGACCGTTCATTTCCAGCATCTCGCGGGCTTCTTCCTCATCCAGTTCAACGAGGTCGGATTCGAGCTTTGCGTCCAGGAAGACTGCGTCAGCAGGAGCAACCAAGGCGCGCAATTCTTCCTGCTTTGCCGGATCGCCAAGAATGCCTTCATCGGCGTTGAACACGTAGATAAAGGGCTTCGCGGTGAGAAGCCCGAGCTCCTTGAGGTGCTCCATCTCCAGTTTGTCGCTCTTGATCGAGCTGAAAATCGTGTCGCCGCGCTCCAGAACAGCCTGGGCCGCCTTGATGGCAGCGAGTTCTGCTGCTTCGCGCTTCTTGATCTTCACTTCTTTTTCGATGCGCGGGATGGCGTTTTCGATGGTCTGAAGATCGGCGAGGATGAGCTCGGTGTTGATGGTCTCCATATCGGAGCGCGGATCCACCTTGCCATCTACGTGGATGACATCGGGGTCGTCGAAGACGCGCACAACCTGCGCGATCGCTTGGGCTTCGCGGATATTGGCGAGGAACTTATTGCCCAGGCCCTCACCCTCGGATGCGCCCTTCACGATGCCGGCGATGTCCACAAAGGACACAGGAGCGGGAAGCAACTTCTGGGAACCAAAGATCTCCGCCAGCTTGGCCAGACGGGGATCCGGCAGGTTAACGACACCGACGTTCGGTTCGATCGTTGCGAACGGATAGTTCGCAGCAAGCACCTGGTTGCGGGTCAGTGCGTTGAAAAGAGTTGATTTGCCGACGTTGGGCAGTCCGACGATGCCAATAGTAAGAGCCACGAGCATTTATTCTACCCGCTGCCGCGATGACCATGCTTGTTCGTTCCTCAACGCAACGCCGCCGACCGCCCTGCGCTAAAACTGTCGGACCCCTATGACAGGGTTGCCACATGGATGGATTTGGATTGGTTTTGGCTCTGCTCATGCTGCTGATCGGCGCGGCAGTGGGACTAGGCATGGCATATGTGGTCTTTCGACGCCGGACGGCCGGTTTGGAGGAGGACTTCGACGCCGTTTCCTCGCGCCTTTCGGAGGTGACCGCCCAGCTCGCGGCCGCCGACGCCGAACGCCGGCTTTTGTTCGCACAGAACCGGGAATTGAGTGATTCAAGGACCTCAGACGGCAGCGTCCTTCGCGCCTTGGGGCCCGTGGCCGAAAAGCTCACAGCGGTACAGCAGCAGGTCGCGCTTCTGGAACGCGACCGTGTGGAGCAATATGGTCAACTGGCTCAGCAACTTCAGGACGCCCGGCTCTCCGACGAACAGCTCCTACGGTCCACACATGCCCTTGCTTCGGCACTACGATCCAACAGTGCCCGCGGTCAGTGGGGCGAGGTTCAGTTGCGTAGGGTTGTGGAAGCCTCCGGGATGCTCCGCCACGTTGACTTCCACGAGCAAGTGCACTCCGGCCGGAGCGAGAACACGCTGCGTCCGGACCTTGTAGTGCAATTACCAGGCGGTAAGCAATTGGTGGTGGATGCCAAGGTCCCGTTGGCTTCCTATCTGGCGGCGCAGGAACAGGTGCACGGTGAAGGCTCAATGGGTGAATCAGTCGCGCCAACGGCCAATCACGATTCCAAGACGCTCCTGGCACAGCACGCCAAGGCACTCAAAGCCCACATCGATGCCCTCGCAGCCAAGAAGTACTGGGACATTCCGGGCAACTCGCCGGAGCTTGTCATCTGCTTCCTCCCCGCGGAGTCGATTTTGGCTTCAGCCCTTGAAGCTGATCCTGCGTTGTTGGAACACTCCCTTTCCCGGAACGTCGTCCTGGCATCGCCCGGAACCCTGCTGGCGGTCCTGAAGTCGGTGGCCTTCACATGGCGGCAGGATGTCCTGACCGACAGCGCCCACGAACTCTTCGAACTCGCCAAGCAGCTCTACGAACGCATGGGCACGCTTGGCGAGAACGTCGGGAAGCTCGGAAGTTCGCTGAAGACATCTGTGGATCGCTATAACGCGATGGTCGGCACACTTGAAGCACGAGTACTCCCCACGGCGCGCAAACTCAACACCATGGACGACGCCGGACTCGGCACACCCATGTCCGTGGAAGCGGTCCCCCGGGCCTTGGCTGCCCCCGAGCTGCTCGCCCTGGACTCCCAGGATGCAGCAGCCCAGGAGGAGTCTGCAGCCTAAAAGAACAGGCCCGCTGTGGCAGCTTCCCAAAAAGGTGGCTGCCACAGCGGGCCTGGTGAATACGTCCAGGATGAGTACGTCTAGGACGTAGGACGGTTCCCGCGACCACCAAGGGCCCGGCTCACGTCGCCAGCCTCCTTGAGCGTGGCCCGAAGCTCCTTCGGCAAAGAGAAGAGAAGGTCTTCCTCGGCTGTCACCACTTCCTGCACTTCGCCATAGCCGTAGTCCGCCAGGAGCCGGAGAACGTCCTGCACGAGCACCTCGGGGACGGAGGCTCCGGAAGTTACACCCACCGTGGCCACGCCCTCGAACCAGCTTTCATCCACCTCATTGGCGAAGTCCACGCGGTACGAACTCTTGGCGCCATATTCAAGGGCCACCTCGACCAAGCGAACAGAGTTGGACGAGTTGGCCGAACCCACCACAATGACAAGGTCAGCCTGCGGAGCAATCTTCTTAATGGCCACCTGGCGGTTGGTGGTGGCATAGCAGATATCGTCGCTGGGCGGGTCCTGCAGCGTGGGGAACCGGTCCTTGAGCAGACGGACGGTCTCCATGGTCTCGTCAACGCTCAGGGTGGTCTGGGAGAGCCAGATGGTCTTCTCCGGGTTCCGCACGGTGACTTTGTCTACCTCGTGGGGGCCATTAATGATCTGGATGTGCTCCGGGGCCTCGCCAGCTGTTCCTTCGACTTCCTCGTGGCCCTCGTGGCCGATAAGCAGGATGTCGTAGTCCTCCTTGGCAAAGCGCACAGCTTCACGGTGGACCTTGGTAACGAGGGGGCATGTAGCGTCAATGGTGCGAAGACCGCGGTCTTCGGCGGACTGGACCACAGCGGGAGACACGCCATGGGCCGAGAAGATGACCAAGGCGCCTTCAGGAACCTCATCTGTTTCTTCAACGAAAATGGCGCCTTGCTCTTCAAGGGAGCTTACGACGTGGACGTTGTGGACGATCTGCTTGCGGACATAAACGGGTGGCCCGTAGTGTTCGAGGGCTTTCTCAACAGCAATGACGGCCCTGTCTACGCCGGCACAATAGCCCCGGGGAGCCGCCAGCAGAACCTTCTTGGGTCCAGTAACCGGCGCCGCCGCCTGAACCTCTTCCGGTGATCGCCGTCTGCGGGGCACCGTGGGCATCGGAATGGAAACTGCTGTGCTGGTCATCCCTCCATGCTACCGGCCCGGCTCCTGGCCGCTGGCAGAAGGTGACCGCCGTCTCGCTGACAGGATCCAACCGATGACCCCCAGCGCCAGGAATGCGCCGGACACCACAGCAGCGATGACAATCCATTCACCGAAGCCCGTCCGGACGGCCGAAACGAACTCCTGTTTGAACAGCTCTGCAACACCGTTGCCACTGGAGAGGCTTCCCATCAGTCCACCAGCCAGATCCACCATCGCTGACCACAGCGCAGCAAGCACCAAGCCGCCAAGTCCAAGGGAGACCATCACCAAAGAGCGGCGACGTGCAGCAGCGAGAGCCAACAGGACCGAAACGACCGCGCCCAAGGCCGCAAGCCACCAGAGCGGGGCGAAGGCTGCCACACGCTCAACCAGTTGCTTTTGGGACGGTTCACCCATGGTCACCAAGCTTTCCGCCGGGACGTCAATCTGTAGTCCGCTGGCGGAGGACAAATGGTCGCGGATAAGCCCGATCAGTGGGCCAATGTCCAGGAGCAGCGCTGTATGTGACACCGTCTCCTCCGGTTGCTTCCCTTCGCCGAAGTTCAACCGATGACTGTTTCTGGCCGTTTCTTCCCATGCTTTGGGGTACTCAGGCCATGACTGCATTCCGGAGGCAGCTTGCCTGAGGGCATCCGCAGCCACCGATTTGAGTGGTTCCGGAAGATTTACGGAGGACTCGAAATTCCCCACTGCGGCTGTAGCAAGTCGGCTTTGGAACTCGGGATCCTTGCCCAGCGCGCTTGCAAGGTGAACGAAGCCGTCCTCCTTAACCACGTTGACATCCGCCCAAGCGGCCGGAACTGCGACGGCCGTGAGCAACAAGGCGAGGACCACTGCCGCCGCGGAAATGAAACTGCGCAAAAGTCATCCTCGGGGTAAGGGGCAAGTGCCACCATCCTAGGTCTGTCCACAGGATAGAAAAAATGTCGGGCTCCAGTGCTAAAGCTATGGATAGAGTTGGAACGCCTGCCCAGGACCGATTCGACCGCAGGACCGATTGACCGCGCCCCACGGCCGCACAGCTAGCGAGGATATGCAAATGCAGGACGACGCACGGATCACCCATGGCAGCTGACGCGACCCCGGAATCGACGCTTCCAAATACCGCTGCGGAGACCAGTCCGGATAACCCCTGGCCCCTGCAGTTGCTGTCCAGGAAGCTAAAGGCCCACATCGAGCGCGCTCCCGCGGCGTGGATCGAAGGTCAGGTCATCGAACTCAACCGCCGTGGCGGGAATGCCTTCCTGACACTTCGTGACGTCGATGCTGAGATTTCCCTGCCGGCATCCGTATGGTCCACCGTCCTCGACCGCCAGAAGATACCCCTTGAACGTGGTTCCCGGGTGGTTGCACTGGTCAAGGCCGACTTCTGGGTTAAGACCGGACGCCTCAATATGTCGGTGAAGGATATCCGGCCCGTGGGCCTGGGTGATCTCCTTGCCAGGATCGAACGGCTGCGTCAGGCCCTTGCCGCAGAAGGCCTGTTCGCCGACTCCCGCAAACGGAAGCTGCCCCTGCTCCCCCACCGGATTGGACTCATTACAGGGCGGGATTCGGATGCCAAGAAGGACGTCCTCCGTAATGCGGCACTGCGGTGGCCGGCCGTTGAGTTCGACGTACGCGAGGTAGCTGTCCAGGGCAATACGGCCGTTGCACAGATCATTGCCGCGCTCCGTTCATTGGATGCCGATCCGCACGTCGACGTCATAGTCCTCGCCAGAGGTGGCGGCGCTTTGGAAGATCTTCTGCCGTTCAGCAATGAGGACTTGATCAGGGCAGTGGCCGCGGCATCAACGCCAGTGGTCAGCGCCATTGGCCACGAAGCAGACCGTCCCATCCTGGACGACGTGGCTGACCTGAGGGCCTCGACACCCACAGACGCCGCAAAACGCATCGTTCCTGACGTCAGTGAGGAACTCGCCATGGTCCGCCAAGCCCGGGACCATCTTCGCCGGAGCATTGGCAGGATGGTGGACAGGGAGACGGACCGGCTTCACGCCTTGAGGTCGCGGCCCGTCCTGGCAACGCCGGACACCATGGTTGCAGCGCGATCAGAAGACATCACGCGTCTTCAGCGGAGGTCGCACGCTGCGGTCAGCACCGCCGTCGTCCGGGCGCTTGACCAGGTCCACCACCTGCGTGCCCAGGTGCGCGCGTTGTCTCCACAAAAGACCCTGGACCGCGGCTACGCCGTTGTCCAGATGGTTGGTGAAGACCAAGCGGGACACACAGTGGTCAGTAGCCCGGCGCAGACTCCCGAAGGCACGCCGCTGGCCATCCGCGTCGCCGAAGGCCGCTTCAGGGCTGTGTCCACCGGGCAAGCACAACTCGTCGAGCACTGATTTCGCGGCAACTGCACGGCACATACACTCATCATCGAATGCGAAGGACCACCATGACAGAGAACAATCCCGCAGCACCTTCACCGGATTCCTTGGATTCCCTCAGTTACGAGGAAGCCCGCGAACAACTGGTGGCGGTGGTCAGTCGCTTGGAAGCAGGCGGAGCCAGCCTTGAGGAATCGCTGGCGCTGTGGGAGCGAGGCGAGGCCTTGGCAAAACGTTGCGAGGACTGGCTTGAGGGCGCCCGTAAGCGGCTGGCAACAGCACGGGACGCTACCAACGACGGCGGGGCTGCAGCCGGCACAGACTAGACGGCAGAAACTAGCCGGCAGAGACTAGCCGCGTCGGGAATAACCGCTCCTGGAGACCAGCCCACACGACGAGAACGACAGATCAGGATTCCTCCACAAGCGCGCGTTCAGTCGCGACGTCGAAATCCGCCTTCGGCCACTCCAGGGACAAGCCCTCCAAGGCGTCCAAAAGCAACTGCTGGACTGCGATCCGCGCGTACCACTTCTTGTTTGCCGGAACAACGTGCCAGGGGGCGATGTCCGTAGACGTCTTCTCAAAGGCCGTGTTGTAGGCATCCATGTAGTCATCCCAGAAGGCCCGCTCCGCGAGATCACCCCGACTGTACTTCCAGTGCTTGCTCGGATCATCAAGCCGCGCGAGAAGACGCTTCTTTTGCTCATTCTGGCTGATGTTGAGCATGACCTTGACGATGGTGGTTCCCTGCTGGACCAGCCTGGACTCGAAATCATTGATGGCGGCATAGCGCCGTTCCAATTCCCCGGCGTCCGCCCATCCATGGACGCGGTGGATCAGTACGTCCTCGTAGTGGGAGCGGTCAAAGACTCCCACCATTCCGGCTGCTGGAGCCTCTTTCTCGACCCGCCAGAGAAAGTCGTGCGACTTTTCCTCGTCTGTGGGTGCCTTGAACGCCTTCAACTGCACGCCCTGCGGGTCCATGGCCCCCACGACGTGACCGACGATGCCGCCCTTGCCGGCAGTATCCATGGCCTGAAGAATCAGCAGCAGCCGCTTGTTGCTCCCGAACTTCCCCTCTGCGAAGAGCTTCTCCTGCAGTTCAGTGAGCCCGGCATCCTGCGCGGCCAACAAAGACTTGCCGTCGGCCTTTGCGCCGGAGTAGCCAGGTGTGGCCGAGGGATCGAAGCTGGCCAGTGAAAACCCGGGCCCAACCCTCAACGACTTGGCTGGACTTTCGGCGAACTCAACTGCAACGGGCATGGCTTGCCTTTCTGCCTGAACGCGACCTCGTGACGCGGCCATGGACCTCAGGCTAGTTCCCGGGGTACCTCGTCAGGAAGTCCGCCATGCGGCCAATTGCCTCTTCAATATCCTTGACGTTGGGCAGAGTCACCATCCGGAAGTGGTCCGGCCGCACCCAGTTGAAGGCACGTCCGTGGGAGACCAGGATCTTCTGTTCCTTCAGCAGGTCCAGGACGAACTTCTCATCATCCCGGATGTGGTAAACCTCTGGATCCAGCTTGGGGAACAGGTAGAGGGCACCCCTGGCCTGCTGCGTGCTGACACCCGGGATCGCGTTCAGGAGGTCGTACGCTTTGTTGCGCTGCTCAAGGAGCCTGCCACCGGGAAGGATGAGATCGTTGATGCTCTGGTGGCCGCCAAGCGCTGTTTGTATGGCGTGCTGTGCCGGGACGTTGGCGCACAAACGCATATTGGCCAGCAGATTGATGCCTTCAAGGTAATCGGCAGCATCCTTCTTGGGACCCGAAATGGCCATCCATCCGGCGCGATAGCCGCAAACGCGGTAGGCCTTGGACAGGCCACTGAACGTCAGGCACAGGACATCGTCCCCGGTCAGCCCTGCGAGATTTACGTGGACAGCGTCTTCGTAAAGGATTTTCTCGTAGATTTCATCGGCAAACAGGACCAGGCCATGCTTTTCGGCGAGTGCCACGATCTTCTTAAGAGTCTCTTCAGGGTAGACGGCACCCGTCGGGTTGTTCGGATTGATCACGACGATGCCCTTGGTGCGGGGAGTGATCTTGGATTCCATGTCCTCAAGATCAGGTTGCCACCCCGACTCCTCATCACAGAGGTAGTGGACGGGCCGGCCGCCAGCCAGGGCAACGGAAGCTGTCCAGAGCGGGTAGTCGGGGGCGGGAATCAGTACCTCATCGCCATCTTCAAGGAGTGCCATAAGGGACATGGTGATGAGCTCGCTGACCCCGTTGCCGAGGTAGATGTCATCAACGTGGATGTTCTGGATTCCGCGGGTCTGGTAATACTGCGAAACGGCGGTCCTGGCCGAGAAAATGCCGCGGGAATCGCTGTAGCCCTGGGCATTGGGCAGGTGGCGGATCATGTCCACCAAAATGGCGTCAGGCGCTTCAAAACCAAAGGGAGCCGGGTTTCCGATGTTCAGTTTGAGGATCCGGTGACCCTCTGCCTCCATTTGCTGGGCGGCCTGAAGAATCGGTCCACGGATGTCGTAAAGGACATTATGAAGCTTGGTGGACTGCTTGAAATTCGCCATTCATCAAATATGCCACACCGGGGATGGACTTCAGTTGAGACTTAACTCACATGTACGACGACGGCGGCGACAGCCCCGCGAGGGTCCGTCACCGCCGTCGTACGCGGTTTGCGTAAGCGCTACTTAACGATGCCCTTGTCTTTCAGCCACGCAGCTGCGGCATCCTTGGGGCTCTGTTTCTGGTCGCCACTCACGGAGCGGTTGAGGTTGATGAGGTCCTCAGTGGTCAAGATCTTGGACACGTTGTTGAGAGCGTCCTTGGCCTTGTCCGTCATTTTGGCCTTGTTATAGAGCGGCAGTACTTGCTGGGCCTTGAAGTTGTTTTTGGGATCTTCCAGGACCACGAGGTCGTTGTCGGCAATCGAGGGGGTGGTGGTGTAGATGTCAGCCACCTGGACCTTGTCCTCCAGCAATGCCTGCAGGGTCAGGTTGCCACCGCCGTCGTTGAACGGCTGCAAAGCCTTGAGCTCGCAGTTGTAGTTCTTCTTCAATCCCGGAAAACCGTACGAGCGGGTCTCGAACGTGGCCGGGGCAGCCATAGTGAAGTCCTTGCACACCTTGGCCAGGTCCTCGATGGACTTCAACTGGTACTTCTCGGCTGTGGCCTTGGTGACCACCATTGCGTCCTTGTCCTCTGCCTTGGAAGCGTCCAGCACCGCCAGGCCGTTCGGAAGCTTCCCAGGGAGTGCCTTGTAAACGTCATCGGCCGAAACCTCCTGGGCCTCAGTATCCACGAAGGAAAGAAGGTTGCCAGAGTAGTCGGGGACGAGGTCCACCGAACCATCCTGCACGGCTTTGAAGTAGATCTCACGAGAGCCGATGTTCGGTTTGGTGGTGGCGGTGATCCCGGCAGCGTTGAGTGCCCCGGCGTAAATCTCGCCGATGACCTGGCTTTCCGGGAAGTCGGCCGAACCAACAACAAGCGGCCCACTTGACCCGCTGGATCCGCCGGGCGCAGAAGTGGATGGAGTGGCCAAAGGGCTGCCGCCGCACGCGCTCAAGGCGAGGGCCACACCGACGCCGGCCGCGAGGCCGCCGAGTCCACGGCGCGTCAGGGTCATGGGAACGGATTTTTTCATGGTGTACCTCCTTGAATGGCAGCCGCGGCGGGAGCTGTGGCTGTGAGATCATCGGCCGCCGTGTGGCGTCCGCTTGAGTCGAGGGTGAGGCCAGGCGAGAGAACCATCCTCTGCAAGGCCGCCAGAACGAGGTCCACTGCGATCGCGAGGGCAGCGATCAGGAGCGATCCACCAAGCATCCGCGGAAAGTCCTGCAGGACAAGCCCATCGAACAAATACCGGCCCAGGCCTCCCAGCGGCAAGTAGGCGACGACCGAAACTGTGGCAATCACCTGCAGAACAGCTGTCCGGATGCCACCGAACATCACTAGGAGGCCATTGGGGAGCTCGACCCGGAACAGGATCTGAAGTTCCGTCATGCCCATGGCCCGGGCTCCGTCCACCACTGTGGCATCCACGCTGGAGATACCCGCGTACGTCCCGGCAAGGAGCGGTGGAACGGTGAGGATGACCAGTGCCCATACCGGCGGCATCAAACCGCTGCCCGCCAATAAGGCAAAGAGGACCAGCAGGCCCAGGGTAGGCAATGCCCGCAGGGCGCCGGCGACGGCCACAGCGACCACCCTGCCACGCCCTGTGTGGCCAATGTAAAGTCCCACAGGCACTGCAATGGCGGCCGCGATGAGTAGCACGAGCCCGCTGTACTGCAGGTGCTCGGACAGCCGGGTGGGAATGCCTCCGCTCCCCGTCCAGTGAATGGGGTCCGTCAGCCAGGCGATGGTGTCCGTGAAAACGTTGCTCATGCCGATGCACCCGGATCCGGCCGTACTGGGGCATGGGGCAAGGATGGTCCGGTCTTCGGCTCAGCGAGCAACGCGGTGCCGTTCTTGCGTTCGCTCCGTCCGCCAGCTGCGGCACGTGTCCACGGAGTCAGGAGACGCTCCAGCACCACCAGCACTGCATCCATGATCAGGGCAAGGACAAGGATGGCGATGATGCCAACCACGACTTCGGTAACGAAGGTCCTCTGCAAACCATCGGTAAACAGGATTCCAAGATTGCCAACTCCCAACAGTGCAGCAACGCTAACGAGCGAGATGTTGCTGACCGAGACCACGCGGAGCCCGGCGAAAAGAACCGGCAGTGACAGCGGGAGATCCACTTGGAAGAACCGGGCCGAGGGCTTGAATCCCATTGCTACGGCAGCGTTTCGGAGATCATCGTCAACCGAGTCAAACGCATCCATGGCAGCACGAACCAGCAAGGCTACCGCATAGATCGTCAATGCGACCACGACGTTGAGGGGATCGAGGATCCGTGTGCCCAGTATGGTGGGCAGGATGATGAAGAGCGCCAGGGACGGGATGGTGTAGAGCAAGGACGTAGCCGTAGCCAGCACAGACCTCAGGGTACTGTTGCGCCGGGCAAGCTGCGCCAAGGGAATTGAGATCAGCAGCCCAAGAAGCATCGGAATGAGTGCGAGCACAAGGTGCTGGCCGGCCAATCCGAAAACCAAGCCAATGTTCGCCAGGAACCACTCCATCAGGTGGCGTCCTCCCTGTGGCGGCGGACTTCCTCAATCAGGGCAAGGACTTCCGGCGCCTTCAACACACCGGCCACCCTGCCGTCGTCGTCCACGGCAACGCCCAACCCCGACGGCGAGGACAACGCCGAATCCAGCGCCCGGCGCAAAGTGTCTCCCTTATGGAAGAGTGAACCGCCGGGGACCAGCCCGGCACCGTCCCGGGGTGAGGACCACCCGAGGGGACGTGATTCGTCGTCGACCACCAGCGCCCACTCCCCCGCCCGGCGTCCGGCGCTTTGACCCTCGGTTTGTCCCACCATGGTTACGGAGTGGAGCCTCAGCGAGTCCGCGACGTCAAAGGCGAGGTGGCGGAAACCACGGTCCCTGCCCACGAAGGAGGCCACGAAATCGTTGGCCGGTGCCCGGAGGATCTCTTCCGGGGCGGCATATTGGGCAAGCTTGCCGCCAACAGCAAAGACTGCCACCTTGTCGCCCAGAACCGTGGCCTCGTCAATATCATGCGTGACAAACACGATGGTTTTAGCCAACTCGCGCTGCAGGCGAAGGAGTTCCTGCTGGAGTTCATCGCGAACCACCGGGTCCACGGCGCTGAAGGGCTCGTCCATCAGAAGCACTGGCGGGTCGGCTGCGAGCGCGCGTGCCACTCCGACGCGCTGCTGCTGACCGCCGGACAGCTGCGAGGGATACCGCTTGCCAAGCACCGAAGCCAGCCCAACGACGTCGAGAAGTTCTGCGGCACGTTTGCGCGCATCGGCTTTGGACACGCCGTTGAGCCGGGGAACCGTAGCGATGTTATCCAGGACTGACCGGTGCGGGAGAAGCCCGGAGGACTGCATGACATAGCCCATGGAGCGGCGAAGCTGCGCCGCCGGCACCGTGGAGACATCCTTGCCTGCCACCGTGATGGTGCCCGAGCTCGGCTCCACCATGCGGTTGATCATGCGCAGCGAAGTCGTCTTGCCACAGCCCGAAGGACCCACGAGGACCGTGATGGCTCCCTTGTCGATGGACATGGTCAGGTTGTCGACGGCGGGCTGGCCGCCTTGGTATTGCTTGGTCACGCTCTGGAACTCAATCATGGCTTCAGCCATACCCGGGCCTATCTTCGGCGGACGATCTTCACCCAGCGTAGCCAGCACCACCGACGATGTCAGCGACGCCACGTATTCCGTAATGAATCGGCAATGTTCAACGTTTGCGTCGTTTCCCGCCCTTCGCTGCGCGTTCCTCGGCTTGATCGTGCCGGTGTCTTTCCGCGGCGCGCTGCCCCCTGTCCGCCGACATCACCTTTTGATGCCATTCGCGCTGATAAGCGCGCCTGGCTGCGGCATCGTGTTTCCGGTTCAGGGCCGCCTGTTCGCGTTGGAGTTTGAGGTAGCTTCGCCACCGGCGCGCGTCGAGGCTTTCGTCGGCGAGCGCCTCCTGCACGGCACAACCCGGCTCGGCCTGGTGGGAGCAATCGGCGAAGCGGCATCGGGCGAACAACCCCTCAAGGTCGCCGAACATCTCCTCCATTCCCTCCTCGGCGTCGAACAACCCAAACCCGCGAACACCCGGAGTGTCCATGAGCACTGCACCGCCTCCCAGCGGCACCAGTTCCCTGGAGGTGGTGGTATGCCGCCCCTTACCGTCACCGGCACGCACCTCACCCGTTTCCTGCAGATCGCGTCCGGCTAGGGCGTTGATGAGCGTTGATTTGCCGGCACCCGAAGGGCCGAGCAGCACCAGCGTGGCTCCGTTCGGGATGTGCTACCTGAGCTCCTCGAGGCCGTCGCCCTGCTCTGCGGACGTGGTGACCACCTCCACGCCGGCAGCTTGGAGGATGACTTCACCGACGACGTCGTCTGCCAGGTCAGCGAGGTCGGCTTTGGTAATGACGACCAGCGGGGTTGCCCCGGAATCCCATGCGGCCACGAGCGTCCGCTCCAACCGGTTATGGGTAAGCGGCCGGTCCACGGGCACTACTACCGCCACGATGTCGATGTTGCTGCCCAGGATTTGTTCCTCGGAGGATGCCTCGAAAGCGCGCTTGCGGCTCAGTGCCGAGTGCCGCGGAAGAACCTCGACGACGGATGGCTCACCAGCGCGGTTGGGCCCCAGCCACACCCAGTCCCCAGTGGCGGGAACCAGACCATGCCCGGGATAGGGAAGATGGAGCAGGCCCGTGTTCGAGGCAACGAGCACGCGGTTCCTGTCGAGGCGGACTACCCTTCCCGGAGTGTTGTCGCTGGTGTCCCCGTCCGTAGCTGGGTTGCTCCGGAAGAGTTCAGCGGTGCTTTCGGTATAACCGTAGTGTGTTGGGCCTTCCAAACAGTCGCCCGCGTTGCTGAAACTGGTTTTTGGGTCGCTTGAAGAAGCGTAAGTATTCACGTTGGAACCTCTGCTGAGGCCCGGCCGCCTAGCTCTGGCAGGCTGATGCCGGGACAGGAATGGTGGTGTGATGACGATGCGCCGCGCGTGAGTGCGGGGCGCGCAGGATTATGGCAATCATCAGTTCCACCTCCTCGGCATCCAGGCCGGCAGCTGGTGGCCGGCAACGTTTTACAGCGTAGCCAAGCCAATGGGCTTTGGCTAGGTCTTTTTGAAGCTGTGCTTACTGGCTTTCTTGAAGTCGCGCCTCATTGAGCTTCCCGTCAGCAGGCCGCTCACTGTGCAGGCGCAGCGCCACGTCCACCAGGGAGACCCTGTTGAGTTTGCCGATGTCCGCCAAGGGAATCCACGCCGCATGGGTGGTGCTGCCGTCCACCTCGTGCGTCAACTCGCCACCGATAATCGTAGCTTCGTAAACCAGCCGTAGTGCCTGGAAGTCCCGCACCGAACCGTCTGCCCGGGCTTCCGCGGGCCAGTGCCCGACGTCGATGCCCAGCATGCGATCAATCCGGGCCTCGTAACCGGTTTCCTCAAAGACCTCGCGGCGGCATCCGTCCACGGGGTGCTCCGCAAGGTCCAGTCCCCCACCAGGCAGCGTCCAACCTTCTTTGCCGTCCTGCTTCCAGTAGGCGAGAAGAATCCGGTCCTCCTGAATGATGACGGCGTAAGCGGCTGGGCGGGTGTCGAACTCCAGGGTCATGGTGCCAGCTTAGTTGGCAGCTACTTCCCAGTCGGTCTGCACTAAGGCAATTCGGCCGCCATTATCGGCCCCGCCTCTTCCGGACCAAGGTCCGGTCCTTCGCGGAGCTCGACGACGGTCCCCGGGTTGGCGAGCTCCAGCACCTTGATGCTGTTGAGGCCACCCTTCACCAGAGGCGCCGGGGCATACAGGGTGACCTGCGGCCCTTTGTCCCAGTACCGGCCCAACAGGAAGCCGTTGAGCCAGACGAAGCCCTTTCCGGAATCAGGGAGCGCAATATATGTATCCGCCGGTTCCCCTGCCTCGAACTCCGTCCCTGCCAGTCCTTCAAGGTCCTCGGGCGCCCATTCATCCAAAGCCACGGGCGTCTGTGTCCAATGGAAGGTATAGCGCTGATTGATCAGGACGCCGCCCAGGATTCCCTTGCCATGCCCGGTCAGGGGACCGTAGTTGATGCGGCCCAGGTTCTCCACCAGGATCTCCAGCTTGGCCGGGGCGCCGCTTCCGGTGACGGCCAGCCCTTTGGCCCCGTCCACGTCGTCCAGGACACCGGCAAACTGACCATCAACCCAGATGTAGGCGCGGTCATTCAGCCCTGTGATTTTGAGGCGGCTCTCCACAGGAGCTTCGGGGCGTCCCGGGAGAGTCGCTTCGGCGGCATAAAGGACCATGCCGGCGTCGAGTCCCAACTGTTCAAAAGTGAGCGGTTTGACGCTGGTAACTGGCTTGCCCGAATCGCGGACGAGCTCCAAGAGGTCCCGGCCTTCCGTCAGGGCCAGGGACTGCGCTGGAAGGACCGGGGCATCCGCAAGCAACTCGACGGGCAGTTCAGGAAGGTCCTCGATACCCTGGGCGCGGTAGAACTCCTTGCGGAAGGCATGGAATTTAGGCGTTAGTGCTCCGTTCTCGGCAATGGGGGCATCGGAGTCGTAGCTGGTGACCGTTGGCTGGAGCATGGTGCCATCGTGGTTACTGCCGGATCCCAAGCCAAAGTTGGTGCCGCCGTGTGCCATGTAGACACATACCGATCCGCCAGCATCGAGCATCTTTCGTGCTTCCGCAGCGGCGTCGTGGGCGTCGCGGCGATGGTGGTGTTCGCCCCAGTGGTCAAACCAGCCGCCCCAGAATTCGACATTGAAGAAGGGCTCGTCGGGTCGGCGCCTCTGCCAGATTGCGATGGCCTCATCACCCCGGCTTCCCAACGTGGCGGTCGCCCAGATTCCGTCCACGGAGCCGCCGTCGAGGAAGTAGTCAGTGCCGCCGTCGGCCGTGAAGAGCAGCTCAGTGATCCCGCGCTCCTCCAACGCACGGCGGTTCCAGCGGATGTACTCGTGGTCGTCGCCATAGCTGCCATATTCGTTCTCAATCTGGACGGCTACCACCGGGCCACCGGCCGATGCCTGCCGCGAGGCGACATGCGGGAGAAGGTGATCGAACCACTCCTCGATCGCGGCCGTGAACTGCGGGTCCATGCACCGCAGGCCAATCCCGGGGCTTCCTGTGAGCCAAGCCGGAAAGCCGCCGTTGTCCCACTCCGCGCAAATGTAGGGGCCTGGACGGACAATGACGTCCAAACCTTCCTCCGCTGCGAGGTCGATGAAACGGCCAATGTCCCGCCAGCCTGTAAAGTCCGGCGCCTCTTCGCGCTTAGGCTGGTGGAAGTTCCAGGCAACGTAGGTGTCAACAGTGTTGGCGCCCATGGCCTTCAGTCGACGCAGCCTGTCCTGCCACAAATCGGGGTGAACGCGGAAGTAGTGGATGGCTCCCGCAAGGATGCGATACGGTTCACCCGAACGGTAGAGGACGGCGTCGTGGTAGCTCAAAAGGGCGTTGTTCACACGGAACAGATTAGCTCAATTTCCAACATTTATGCACAGGTGATGAACACATGACCAATCTTGATACTTCGCCGGCGGAGCAAGTCTGCCCCGCTGCCCATGAAGGACAAGGACCATGCGTCCAACTGTGGCCAGAGCGTGAAGTTCCTCTGGGTGGAGTGCGCGCCATGAACGTGTTCCGCACCTTGCCCCAGCGCGGGTTGCCCACCGTTGGCGCCTGGTGTTTCCTGGACAGTTTTGGTCCGGACCGTGTGGCAATGAGTGTCCTCCCCCACCCTCACTGCGGCCTCCAAACCGTGACATGGCCGCTGGAGGGAGCCGTTAGGCACCGCGACAGCGTGGGAAGCGATGTGGTGGTCAAACCGGGTGAACTGAACATCATGACCGCCGGCCACGGAATCTCCCATTCGGAATTCTCGGTACTGCCTGCAGCTACGGTGGCCGGAGCGGATGACGAGATTCCCATGTCGAGGGGACTCCAGTTGTGGGTTGCACTCCCTGACGAGCACCGGCACCGCGAACCCTCCTTCGAGCAACACAGCGAGCTTCCAGTCGCTGTTGGCGAGGGCTACACGGCAACGGTGATGGTGGGTGAATTTGCGGGTGAACGCTCCCCTGCCACGATGTTCAGCCCGATCGTAGGTGCTGACATCACCGGCACAGGTACGCTCCAGCTTCCGCTGCGCCCTGAGTTTGAACATGCAGTGTTGGTGCTGGACGGCCACCTGGTCATCGACGGCGAAGACATCCAACCGGGCCCCCTGGCCTATCTGGGTGCCGGCAGGCAGAACCTGACCGTAGATGCCCAACCGGATACCCGTTTCATGCTTTTGGGTGGCGAACCGTTCGGGGAAGACCTCTTGATGTGGTGGAACTTCGTGGGACGTACGCATGAGGAAGTGGAAAAAGCGCGTTTGGAATGGGAGGCCGAAGGCCTTCTCGACGACGACGCTGCCGCCACTTCACGCTTCGGATTGGTCCAGGGCCATGGTCCTGACGCGGGGCCGGAAGCCGGACGCATCCCCGCGCCGCCGCTTCCGGGCGTCAAGCTGCGTCCCCGTACCCGGGGCTGAGCTTAAGCGCTACGCCCGCTGCTCGGCCACAAGCCGGGGGACTCCAAACACTGGGTCCTGTTGGAGAATCCGCACATCGACGATGCCCCGTTCGGCCAGCCGCGCCCTGAATGACTCCTGCAGCCGGCGGACGTTCATGCCCAAACCGCTCCCGAGAATTACCGGCCCATCCAAGCCGAGTTGGCGGACGGCTTGCTCCGCCAGGTCAGCGAGATCCCTGCCGGCCTGATCCACCAGGCGGGCGCTGGTGTCATCACCAGCGTCCGCAGCTTCGACCACCAGCCGCGCTTGTTGAGCCCAGTAGCGGCGACCGGTATCCGGGGAGTGGAACAAGGCGATAAGCTTGCCGGGCTCGTCCACTCCACAGGAGTCCAGCAAGGCACGGCTCAGGGTGTCCGGCTCAAGTCCCTGGTTCATCCGCCGCAAGCTGTGGCGAACGGCTTCGCGGCCCAACCAGTAACCGCTTCCCTCGTCGCCCAGAAGATAACCCCAGCCTCCGGCGCGGGCTTCCTCACCGGCCGCGTTCCGACCCCACGCGGCAGAACCGGTCCCGGCAATCACCGCGACGCCTGTGCTTGCTCCGCCGGCCGCCAGAAGCAGCCTGGAATCGTGAACCACGGTGATGCGTGCCCCGGGGACGTGTGGAGAGATCAAGTCGGCGAGCGCTTGCGCGTCCTCATCGGTGTCAATTCCTCCGGCACCCGCGTAAACCTCGTCAATGTCACCGCCGCCGATCTTTCCGAAAAGTTCGGCGAGATTTGCCATGGCCTGCTCGCGGCTCACATTCTGCACATTGGAGCTTCCGGCGCTTTCGTCCAGGACGGGAACGCCGTCTTCGAACCTCACGCCCCGCGTTTTCGTTCCGCCGATATCCAGCCCGATCACGGTGCCGGTGAGTGCCTCCGGGGACGCGTGGGAATGCATGGCAGAGTCAAGATTGTTCACCGTGAAAGACTAGCTTGGAGCGCCCCGAGGAGAAACCGCCCATGTCGCATTCCCTGTTTGATACGCCTTTCATTGCAGCGCCCATGGCTGGGGGAACGTCCACCCCCGCTCTTGTGCAGGCAGTCCAGGCCGGCGGTGGATTGGGTTTTCTCGCCGCCGGCTACAAAAGCCCCGAGGCCATGACGGCCGAGATCGCAGCTGCGCGTGCCATGGGCATCCGGTTCGGCATGAACGTTTTTGTACCGGACATGGCGCAACTCTCCCCATCCGCGGCGGCGCGTGCGAGGCTGGAGGCCTACCGGAGGGAACTTGAAGCAGAGGGGGCCCGCTACGGCGTGGCAGTCCCGGCCCTCCGATTTGACGACGACGACGCCTGGCAGCACAAAGTCGACGCACTCATCGCGGATCCCGTGGAGTTCGTCAGCTTCGTCTTCGGGCTTCCGGGACGATCTGTGGTCAAGGCGCTGCAGAAGGCCGGGACTACTGTCATCTCCAGTGTGACCAGTGTTCCCGAAGCCCTTGCGGCCGCGGAGGAGGGCCCGGATGCCCTTGCGGTGCAGCACAGTTCCGCAGGAGCACACACGGCCGCGTTCCTCGCGGCCGGCGCAGGAGAAAACGCAAGCAGCACGACGGCGGGTCTCATCGCCCAGGTGCGTGCCGCCGTCGACCTTCCGCTGGTTGCGGCCGGTGCGATCAGCGACGGTCCAGCGCTTCGCGAAGTCCTGGCTGCTGGTGCGGCAGCCGCGCAAGTTGGTTCGGCGCTGGTACGTACGGAGGAAAGCGGAGCCCGGCAAACACATAAAGATGCCCTGGGCGACCCGCGCTTTACGGAGACGGCCAGGACCCGGGCCTTTACCGGACGATTCGCCCGCTCGCTGGTCAACGAGTTCGTCCGCGATCACGCGGACGCGCCCGAGGGTTATCCGGCAATCCATCATCTGACAGCGCCAATCCGGGCAGCAGCATCGGCGGCGGGTGATCCTGACCGCCTCAATCTGTGGGCGGGCACAGGTTGGCGATCAGCAAAGGAAGGATCCGCCGCGGATGTTGTCAGGGATTTCCTGAGCGTGCTCTGACAAGTTCGGCCAGCAACGCTTCGCCCTCCCCGACCACCAGCTCACGGAACAGCCTGACGGCGTCGGGTTCGAAGGTGCGCTCCCGCCAAGCCATGCCGATTTGCCGAAAGGCAAGCTCGGATTCGATGGGAACTTCCACAAGTCCCAACTCGGCCCCTGGCAGGAACTGGCCGGTTCCGGAGCCCGGCCCGGCGGGAGGCAGGATGCTGAAGCCCAGACCGGCAGCGACCAGCCCCCTGACAGTGTGGGATTCCTGAACCTCAAAGGCAGTCCGGGGACGGAAACCGGCTTCACGCAACAGTGCTTCGCCCAGGGCCCGGAGGCCAACACCGGCGGGAAGCGCTACATACGGGTCATGCCGCAGCTCGGACAGGTGCACCCTGGAGCGACTGGCGAGCGGGTGCCGGTAATGCAGCACCACGCGCAACGGCTCCCTGTAGAGAGGCAGGGAGTGGATGCCCCTGCCTTCCGGGGCGATCGGTGCAGTGAGCGCGAAATCTGTATCACCCCTGGCTAGTTCTTCCAGGCAGTCGTCGCGCGGACCCTGCCGCAACTCGAAAACCGTATGCGGATGGCGGCCGCGGTACGCACTGATAAGCAGGGGCAGCGTCGCTTCACCGAACGTGTGCTGGAACGAGACGCCGATGCGTCCCCTCACCACGTCCGAGTCGTGCCTTACCCTGTCCAATCCGGCTTGGAAGTCTTCCAGCGCCGCTTCGATATAGGGCAGCAATGTCCTTGCCGCCGGAGTCAGGCGGATGCCACGGCCATCACGAACAAGAAGATCCATTCCCACAATCGCGCTTGCCCTGGCCACTGCACGACTCACCGTGGACTGGGGAACGCCGAGGAGCTCAGCCGTCTCCGTCATGTGCTCCGTCCGGCCCAATTCTGCCAGGACGGGTAGCAGCGGCAGGAGCTGCACAAGCTGTTGGTGATCCGGTTCCATGTGCCTTCCGTTCCGCTCCAGCATGAATATTCCGCTCCAGCATGAGTAAGAGAATCATGCATTACTGCATGGATCATAAGCGAATCATGCATTGGAACGCACAGTCCCGGAAGCCTAATCTGGCCCGGTGAGTAAAACAGCAGTGAGCGCTACACCATGGGACGGGCACACCAAGGGTTCCCGTGGCTACCGACGTGTGCTTGCCGCCTTGGCCTTGGCCGGTGTCGCTACGTTCGCCCAGCTGTACTCAACCCAGGCGGTCCTCCCACTGATGGCGGCCGACCTCCGAATCTCCGCAGCAGAAGCCGCACTAAGTATCTCCCTGGCCACCGTGGGACTTGCCGTGAGCGTCCTGCCGTGGTCCTTCGTCGCTGACAGGATCGGCCGGGTCCGCGCAATGGCCATCGGCATCGGAGCAGCAACGGTGCTGGGTCTGGTTGTTCCACTGGCACCGACTGTTCCACTGGTCCTGGGACTGCGAACACTTGAAGGCATGGCCCTGGGGGGAATCCCAGCCATAGCCATCGCGTACCTCAACGAGGAAGTCACAACGATGCACACGGCACTGGCAGCCGGGAGCTACGTCGCTGGAACCACGCTCGGCGGACTTGCCGGACGCTTGGTCGCGGGTCCAGTGGGAGAACTATGGGGGTGGCGGACAGCTGCGCTGGCAGTGTCCGCGCTGGCCACCGTCTCCGCAGTCCTGTTCGTGGTGCTGGTTCCAAAACAGCGACGCTTCATGCCCGCGCCGGCCAGCGGATTCCGAGGAGCCTTGAGCACGCTGGGGAGCCATTCAGGAAACCCCAAACTGCTCTCCCTTTACCTTCAGGCATTCCTGCTCATGGGCGGATTTGTCGCGGTCTACAACTACCTCGGATTCCGACTCCACGGCGAACCATTCGGACTTCCCACCACACTGGTGAGCCTCATTTTCCTGGCCTATCTCTCCGGTACCGTAAGCTCCCGATGGGCGGCCGGACTCACTACGCGCTTCGGGCGGCGCAATGTGCTGCTCTTTGGGATTGCCATGATGATTGCCGGACTCGCCCTCACGTTGGCAGAGAACCTTGTGGCGACGCTGATCGGCCTCGTGGTGTTTACGGGAGGCTTTTTCGCAGCCCACAGCGTGGGTTCGGGTTGGACCGGCGCCATCGCCACAACAGGCCGCGCCCAAGCGGCATCGCTCTATAACCTCTCCTACTATTTGGGGTCCAGTGTCATCGGCTGGGCGGGAGGCCTGGCTTTCCAGGCATTCGGTTGGCCGGCTCTCGCCTGGAGCGTCATGGCCCTTGCCATCACGACGGCGGTAATCACCGCCGTCGTACATCGCTCACCGCCCGCGCAAATCAGGCCGCTTTCGGCACCGGAACCCCTACAATCGGAGGCATGACAGAGGTCGCAAGTTCCCGGGAGCTGTCCTCGCCCGAACGGCTGCAGGCGTTTACCGATGCCGTGGTGGCGATCGCCTTGACCTTGCTGATCCTGCCCCTCATGGAGAGCGTTGGTGAACTCGCTGACCATAAAGGCACCACCGCCCAGTGGTTTGCCGAGGAGCGGTATCCCCTCCTTGGATTCGTCCTGAGCTTCCTCCTTATCTCTGTTTTTTGGGTGCACCATCACCGGCTCTTCCGCAACGTCCGGCTGGTGGATTCAGTACTTTTGTGGCTGACTATCGCATGGATGTTCACCATTGTGTGGATGCCGGTGGCAACTGCACTGTCAGCACAGATGCATGCGGATTGGGCGCAGCCGCTTGTCTACATAGGAACGCTTTTCGCTACGAGCTTCCTTCTGCTGCTGGCTCGCGTCTATCTTCGCTCGCACCCGCACTTGCATGACCTGGACGAGGCGGCGACGAGATCCGGGATCCAGGCCGGGACCATCGTGGCGGCCCTCTTCCTCGCCGCACTGATCCTGGCTCTCATAGTTCCGGACCTGGGGAACCTGCCGTTGCTCCTGATGGTGCTCAGTGAGCCACTCCAACGGCTCGCCCGGCGTCGGAGCCTGAAGAACAGCGAGCGAGAAGACGTGGATCCAGCGCAAAAATAATCCACGTTGTACCGCGGTGAGCCCAGCCAAATATTCGGGAACCGCGAGTAGGAACGAATGGATAGCCAGGATTTCAATGATTATGATGAATGAAAGGCAATTTCAGGAGGATCCGTGAGCAACCCCGCGAAGAATGTTCGGCCAACTTCGGGCAGCGCCGAGCCGCTGGACGCTATTGATGAACGAATTCTCGCCGCCCTGGTGGAGGACGCCCGCATCTCCAACAAACAATTGGCCGAACTCGTGGGAATCGCTCCCTCCACTGCGCTGATGCGCACAAGGGCCCTGTCCGAACGCGGGATAATCGAAGGCTTTGAAGCGATCCTCAGCCTGCCGGCCATCGGTCGCTCGGTGCAGGCGCTCATCGCTGTCCGTCTCCGTGCCCACGACCGGGACCAGATCGACCGTTTCACTGCACGCGTCCCTAAGCTGCCGGCAGTGATCTCCACTTTCCACACCACAGGCTCCGTGGACTATCTTCTGCACATTGCCGTCGCCAACACCGACGACCTCCGCAACTGGCTGCTCGATAACCTCGCTACTGATCCGGTGGTCGGACACACGGAGACCACGATGGTCTTCCAGCACATCCCCGGCAACCGCGGTCCGCTTCCCGAGTAAGCCAGGCTGGCTCCCGGATAATCACGCTCAGGCGCGCAGGGCACCCCGGAGTGACGCCGCTGCGAGCGCCAGTGCCGCAACCCCGCACAGCACGGTAAAACCGACGACGGCGGTCTGCAAGCCCAGCGCCGAGACCGCCAATCCCAAGCCAATCACCGGAACCGCACTTCCCAAATACGTGATGACGTACACCGTGCTGATGACCTGCGCATGACGGGCCGCCTCTACCTTCCCGGCTACGTCGTTGAACACCTGGCGGAACGCGACGCCCTGCCCTGCGCCGGCGGTCACGCTGGCGGCAACCAGCAACAACGGACTCGACCAAGCAGCGGCAGCTCCCACCAGGACTATCGAGATGCCCAACACTGCCAAGGCAACGGGGACCAGGTAGCGTCCGCGCACTCCCACCAACTGACTGAGGGCCGATGCACCCAAAGTCACCCCAGCCAGCAACCCGATAAGGGGTCTGGAATCAGCATGCACCGCAGTTGCGAAATATCCGGGAGCCAGCGACAGACAGAAACCAAAGACTGCGAAGCTCAGGAAACCCACTGCCGATGCCATCCAAAAGGCACCGCGTGCGTGACTGGAAATGGCGGGTTTTCGTGGAGCGAGAACCTTGAACGCCGGCTTTCCTGCGGCGGGGGCAATCGCCGGCCTTGCCTTGAGTAGCCACAGCGGAATGAGCGCGGCGAGCAGCACCCCGGAGTGGATGTAGTACGGCGTTCGCGTAGGGTCCGGAAGCAGCGACAGGAGACCACCGATCGCGGGTCCGGCAGCCACACCACCAGCCGAGGAGAGCAACGTGAAGCGGGAAGCCCAGTCAGGCCTCTGAGGCAACAGTTCACGCAGGGCTGCGGAACTGGCCCCGGTGGCCAGCCCTACTGCCACGCCTTGGAAGGCCCTGCCGAGGGACAGCATGCCAAGACTGTCAGCATTCGCGAAGATGATGCCGCCCAGCAAACCCATGACGACGGCAAGCACCAGAGCCGCCCGCCTCCCAATGTGATCGGACCAGTGCCCCGCCACCATGAGAACCACAACAAGCGCCAGTACGTAACTGGCAAAGGCCACCGTGACGTCCAAAGGGGACATGCCCAGCCGGGCCTGCAGCAAAGGATATAGAGGTGTGGCCAGGTTTGCGCCCACCAACAGGGTGAAGATCACTATGCCGGCCAGGACCAACCTCGCAGTGGTGCTCGCATCCCAACTCCGGACGTCGGCGGTGGCCGGGCGCATGCGGAGTTCGCTCAAGACAGTCATTTCCGTGCCTTTGATTCGGGGCTGCACGCGGGCTCCTTGTGGGATGGAGGCGCAGCCAGGTTTCGGTAGCAACAGATTGCCGTAGTACTGCGCTCAACGAAGTACAAACGTGGGAAAATTGAGCAAAATACTCAAAGTAGCGTCGTCTAAGTAAGCCGGAGTGACCATTTGAATACCTTGGACCCCATGGACTTGAAGATCCTGCTGGAACTCATCAAGGACCCCCGCATCCAGATCGCCGAGCTCAGTGACTCACTCGGCATCGCCCGCAATACTGCGCAGAGCCGCCTCAAACGCCTGCTCCGGTCCGGGGTCCTTCAGGCAGCAGGTCGCGAAGTGGACCTCGAAAAGGTGGGGTACGACGTCGTAGCTTTCATCACCATTGAAGTGACACACCGCGAACTCGATGGCGTCATCGGCGCCCTGCGGCTGATTCCGCAGGTGCTGGAGGTCCACGAAATCTCCGGCCGTGGAGATCTCTGGTGCCGCGTGGTGGCAACCGATACGCATAACCTGCAATCCGCGCTGAGGTCCGTCCTGCGCACCAAGGGCGTCATCCGCACAGAAACTGTCCTGGCCCTCCACACGCACATCCCCTACCGCACGGAGCCTTTGATGGAAAGGCTCGCCGGTTCCACCAACACGCGGTCAGCATGAGCCCTTGGACACGGTCCCAGGGGTCGCCCCCGATTAGGCTTTTGACCATGGATTGGCTCTCACACATATTGCAGATCAACTGGCTCGCTGTCCTCCTGGCTTTCATTTCAAGCATGGTGATCGGGTTCGTTTGGTATATGCCGGCCGTCCTTGGGCGCCGGTGGATGCAAGCGATCGGCAAAACCGAAGAGGACCTTAAGAACATCGATGGTGGAGCTGGCATCTGGATTCCCATGATGCTTGCTGCGGCGCTCACCAGCATTCTGCTGGCCATCCTGATCAGTGCTCTGGCGCTCAACACTTTCCTGTCCGGCGGCCTCTTCGCCCTGATCCTGGCTTTGGTCTTCCGTGCCGGAGGACATGTCATTCACAATGGTTTCGCGGGGCGGCCCTCTGAGGTGACTGTTATTGATGCGGGGCACGACATCCTCGCCATGACCATTGCCGGCGCCATCATCGGTGCCATGCAGTAGCGTTCACTCGTGACCATCATTGATAACGCCGTCTATGTAGAGGGCGTACGCACAGCCACCCCACGCAACCTTGAGCAGACTTTCGAGACACTCTCGGAGCAAGGAGGCATGGCATGGATCGGGCTATACCGGCCCACCCGGGACGAGATGGCCGCGGTCGCCCACGAATTCGGCCTCCACGAACTCGCCGTGGAGGACGCCGTTTCAGCGCACCAGCGGCCAAAACTGGAACGTTACGACAACAACCTCTTCACGGTCCTGCGACCCGCCCGCTATCTGGATGATTCCGAGACGGTGGAGTTCGGCGAGCTGCACATCTTCACGGGTCCCAATTTCGTGGTGACCATCCGCCATGCCGAGACCGGCGGAGTTGCGCGTGTCCGGCACCGTTTGGAGCAGCGCCCGGACCTTTTACGGCATGGACCGGAAGCGGTACTGTATGCCCTCCTGGACCAGGTGGTGGACGATTATGCGCCTGTCGTGGCCGGGCTTGAGAACGACATCGACGAAATTGAGGACCAGCTCTTCAGCGGCGATACAGCGGTGTCCCGCCGGATCTATGAACTTGCCCGTGAAGTCATCCAATTCCAACGGGCCATCCAGCCTCTTCCGGACATCATGGTGCTGCTGGAGAAGGGCTTCGAGAAGTACGGCGTGGACATCGAACTCCAGCGTTCCCTCCGCGACGTAGAGGACCACGTCCAGCGCGTCATCTCCAGGGCGAACTCCTTCAGGGACCTCCTGCAGAACGCCTTGACCCTTGATGGCACCCTGACAGCGAACCGCCAGAACGAGGCGAGCGCCGCGCAGAACGAACAGGTCAAGAAGATTTCCTCGTGGGCCGCCATTCTGTTCGCTCCCTCCTTTGTGGCAGGGGTTTACGGCATGAACTTCGACCACATGCCCGAACTGCACTGGGACTTCGGCTATCCAATGGCCATCGGGCTCATGTTCGGCGCAGCCATGCTCATGTATCTCATTTTCAAGCGGAAGGGTTGGCTGTGACGCCCCCGCTCCTACCGCAGCGAGGGCCGGGAGCACGGGATTCTGTCCTGGCGCTGCTGGAGGGCATCACGCACGACGCCGGACGGTTGGGTTTCCAGCTTGAGCCCAGTCAGCATGAAGCAGCGCAGCGGTTGGCGGCATTTGGCGCAGCGGTAACGGCCCGCCGTCGAGCGCGTCAGCAAAGGACGCCGCGGAGCATCTATCTTCACGGACCTGTGGGTCGCGGCAAAACGTGGCTCATGGACAGTTTCCACGACAGGCTCCGGGCTCGGAAACGCCGCATCCACTTTCATGATTTCTTCCGCAAGCTCCACACCGGAACGCACCGTTCCGGTTCCGCGGATGGAACAGCCATACAGCACTCTGTGGATGTGCTCCTGGCCGATATCGACGTCCTGTTCTTCGACGAATTCCATGTCCACGACGTCGGCGATGGGATGTTTATCGCGCGATTACTGCGAACCGCAGCGCAGCGCCGGATTCCCTTGGTGGTGACGTCCAACTACGCCCCTGACGACTTACTGCCCAATCCCCTGTGGCACGACCATTTTGTGCCCACCATCGAAGCCATCAAAGAGATGATGGAGATTGTGGAGATCAACGGCCCCGCCGATTTCCGGCGGTTTCCATCAGCAGGTTCAAAACCCGGTGACGCGCCCACGGCATTTAGCTCTGGCCGGATCATCACGCCGGGCACGCCCAAACAACTGGGACGGTTGGGACTCTTCCGCCCGTCCCTGTCCCAAAGCCGTGTACTGACCCCAACAACGCAACCGATCGTGGTCAAGAACGCAGACCCGGACCTGCTCTGGGTGGGGTTCCCGGAATTGTGTGCGGGGCTGACCTCCACCGCGGACTTCCTGACCTTGGCGCACAGTTTCAAGACCTGGGTCATCGACGACGTTCCCTCCCCTGCCGGGGGCGACCCCGCTTCCGCGCCCGCGTGGCAGCGGTTCAGCAATGCCGTGGATGTGCTTCACGATCAGGACATCACCTTGTTCCTGATCGGCGCGGGGCCCCTGGACTGGGACGCTGAGCCCTCCGGCGGCGTCCTGCCCGTGGATCTGGCCCGCATTGCCAGCCGCCTGTCCCTGCTGGGCAGGTCCGACAATGACGATGCTTTGGCAATCGAAGAGGCCGCCGGAAGCTGAGCCTCAGGCGGCCTCGGGAATGCTGTGGGCGTTGACCCCTTGGTTTATTGCTCCTAGATCGCGCCGCCTGCAGCAGAGGGCGCACTGGAATCATGCCCGGCATCGCCAACGCTCTCACGGGCAACGTAATTCTCGATGTCGAAGAGGTTTTCCGCCCGCTCCGTGATGTTGAGAAGCGTGGTCATGGAGGCAACTTCCTCAACCTGTTCCTTGAGGAACCACAGCATGAACTGCTCGCCCAAGGCGTCGCCCTCAGCACGGGCGGCGCGGAACATCTCCTCAATGTTGCGCGTAACTTCCCTTTCCTGCTCAAGAGCCAAAGCGATCGGTTCCTTGGCGTTGGTGAAGTTATTGCGGACCGGGGCGATGCCGGGAATCTCAACGGGCACGTTGCGGTCCAGCATGTACTGGACCATCATCATGGCGTGATTGCGCTCCTCGAGGGACTGGCGGTAGAAATGCCGGGCAAGCTGCGGCAAGTCCTGGCCGTCAAAATACACGGCCACTGCAATGTATTGCTGGGAGGCCGCAAATTCATTGGCGACCTGAACGGACAACAGCTCATTGAATGTCTTCTTAGCCATGGGACCGATCCTACAGCCGGGCCAAGACAGCCAGAAGGTCATCTGTTAAGCCAGCAGCAGAGCGAACCAAACACCCGCGGCGGCAGCCCCGACGCTAACGGCCATGGAACCCAATCCGTTGACGAGCGCCAGCCCCAGCCGCCCACTCTGTACCAGCCTGATGGTCTCCAGGCTTGCCGTGCTGAAGGTGGTGTAACCGCCCAGGAAACCAGTGCCGAGGATGAGTTGAAGGGATTCAGGCGCCTGCCCTTCCATCACCAGGCCAGCCAGGAACCCCAGGAGCAAGGAACCGGAAACATTGATGAGGATGGTGGCCCACGGCATGGCAGTACGTACGCGTGCCCGGATGAGCCCGTCCGCCATGAACCTAACAGCCGCGCCCAGTCCCCCCGCGAGGGCCAACAGGAGGACAGTCATTTCGCACGCCTGTGATGCCATGCGGCGAACCAGATTCCGGCAATGGTTGCAAGCGCCCCACCCAGCAGGCTCACGCCCAGATAACCCAGGGCAGCAGTCGTGTGACCCGCAGTGAACAGGTGCACAGCATCCAATGCAAGCGTGCTGTATGTGGTGTAAGCACCCAGGAAGCCCGTACCCAAGGCGAGTCGCAATACCCGCCGATGTCCGACGTCGGGCCCGCTCCTGGCCAACCCCTCCAGCAAAGCGCCGAGTGCCAGGGCGCCGGAAAGGTTGATCAGAAGAGTGGGTAATGGCCAGGACCCTGGGGCAGGAATCAACAGTCCGAGGCCGTAGCGGGCGAGCGCCCCCAGGACGCCGCCTGCTGCCACAATTCCGATGAACCCCCAGTGAAGATGGACGGGACGCCTGATCTCAGTCGTCATCGTCCACCGGTACCCGTGGCTCCACGGGCACAACCAGCACAGGGCGGTCCTGGCGGTGGAAGAGCTGCCGGGCAATGGAGCCCGCCGTCAGCTCTTTGATGGCCGAACCGAGCTTGCGGTCCCTTGAGCCCACCACAATCATGGACGCCCCGATATCTTCGGCCTCGCGTGCCAACGCCCGTGCCGGCTCCCCTGCCAGGGAAACGATGGACCAGGTCAGATCAGCCTCAGCCAACTGGGTGGCGATTGCTGCCCGAACGGATTCCGGAGCGTTCTCGGCGTCATCGTCCACGCCGTCCGGATCGATCGGGGCAGACGGCCCACCCGTGGTGCCGTCCAGGGGATAGACGGTCACATCGACGAACGCGCACACCAGCGGGAGCCCGGCGCTGAGCGCCACCTCGGCGGCACGCTCGACGACGACGGGCCGCTGCCCGGGCATGACGCCTACCAGGACGGGGCCGACGAGGCCTTTGGGTACGGAGGTCCCGGTCATAGTGCAGGCCTCCCGTCAGACTTTCTTCACAACGCTGGACTTGAGCTGCATGGGGCCGAATCCGTCCACTTTGCAGTCAATATCGTGGTCTCCCACGCCGTCGACGAGCCGGATGTTCCGCACTTTGGTGCCGACCTTGATGGCCGTAGCGCTGCCCTTCACTTTGAGGTCCTTAATCACCGTGACGGTGTCTCCGTCACTCAGGATGTTGCCCACCGCGTCTTTGATGACGTGGGCCTGCCCGTCGGTCTCGGCTGCGGGTGACCATTCGTGGGCGCATTCAGGGCAAACCAACAGCGCGCCCATCTGGTAGGTGTATTCACTGGAGCATTCGGGGCACGGAGGCAGAGAGTCGTTCACAGGGTAATTCTAAAGGGGGATCCACCGCAGCCCGGCTGTTCAAAGCACAGCCAGACAGCGCACCCAGAGACCACGACATTACGAAAGACGCTGCAGAATCTGTTGCCCCATGTCAGATCGACACATAGGCTCAATAATGTGAGTGGCGGGGACGGTGATCCGACAAGCGGTACCGACCAGCGACCCGTGAAGGAAAAACAAGCATGGCTACAGGCACAGTAAAATGGTTCAACGCTGAAAAGGGCTTCGGATTTATTGCCCCGGACGACGGTGGCCCGGATGTATTCGCCCACTATTCCGCAATTGCCTCCAGCGGATACCGTTCCTTGGACGAGAACCAGAAGGTCCAGTTCGACATCACCCAAGGCCCTAAGGGACCTCAGGCGGAGAACATCCAACCCCTCTAAACTCCCACAAGAAACCGGCCAGGCATATTACGTGCCTGGCCGGTTTTGTTGGACCGCTTCCTCGCGGGGCAACTTCGGAAGAAACTGATGCCATCACGGAAGCGGTGGGAAGTGTGCCTGTGAGCTACACCTGGTATGGCGTGCAGATGCGCAGCATCGAATGCCTCCACTTCACCATGGGCGGAAAACTCAGGGCCCGCTCCACCATCACTGACCCCAACGGCCGCTGCGACTACGAGGTAACCCTTGATGACCAGTGGGTCTTTCGCGAGCTTACGCTTCAATGCCACGACGATCGGCGGCTTGAGGTCCAGCGCGGCACCCACGGAACCTGGAGCGTCAATAGTGAGCCACGCCCTGACCTGGCGGGCGCAATCGACATCGACCTGGCCTTCAGCCCCTTCACCAACACCCTGCCGATCCGGCGACTCAACCTCGCCATTGGGTCCCGGGCCGAGATCACCACGGCCTATATCGACGTGCCCTCGTTCCGAGTGCTGCCGGACCCACAGGCGTACACGAGAATCGCCGTCAATCTATACCTCTATGAATCACTGGACAGCGACTTCAGCCGGCAAATCACCGTCGATGCTGACGGGTTCGTCATCGACTACCCCGGCCTGTACTCACGGAATCCACCACCTGGCTGGTCCCAGTACCCGCCGTGATTCCAGCAAGCTCCGATAGTGTGGGTCCATGCCTATCGAGATCCCTGCCGCAGAAGGCACCGCAGAGGCATTGGTGGCCCGGCCGTCCACCGTAACCGGCCCTGTTCCTGGCGTGATCTTCTACATGGACGCCTTCGGCCTACGCCCCCGAATCCAGGAGATGGCGCAGCGCATCGCCGACTGGGGATACGTGGTGCTAGCGCCGAACGTTTTCTACCGCGAAGGATCAGTCGCTGAGCTCGCCCCAGTCGGGGACATGTCAACCCAGGAAGGCCGGGAGGCGGCAGGCAAGGCTGCCTTCCCCCGGGTGGCCCGCCTGACGCCGGACAAGGCAATGCCGGACATCGAGGCATGGCTGTCCGCACTGGCCGGGCTAGACGGCGTGGCTCTCGGACCCGTGGGGACAACCGGTTACTGCATGGGTGCCCGGCTGGCTGTGCGCACCGCCAACTCCCACCCGGACGTGGTGGCAGCCTGCGGCGGTTTCCACGGCGGCGGGCTGGCCACGGACCAGCCTGACAGCCCGCACCTCGGGCTGAGCAAGGCACGATCCCGTTTCGTATTCGGTCACGCGGACCATGACCGGAGCATGGCACCGGATGCCGTAGCCAGGTTGGGCGCCGCCCTTAAGGCCGCGGGGCTCGAGGCGTCGAACGAAATATATGCGGGGGCGCCACACGGCTACACCATGGCGGATACCTCCGCCTTCCACCCCGAAGCCACCGAGCGGCACTTCCAGGAGCTGCAGGCTTTGCTCGACAGCACATTGAACGGCTGAACACCCCGGACCGCCACCGTGGCTGCGAAGCTTGGAGGCTGGAGGGCCTTTTCTGTGGAGCTAAGGAGATTCGAACTCCTGACCTCTTCGATGCGAACGAAGCGCTCTACCAACTGAGCTATAGCCCCTGGGCACGGCGTCTACGGCCGGGCCAGTGTCCCTAGGCTACAAAGTTTCCGAACGCTTTTCCAACCACGACACGAACGTTTCATTGCCATACCTTTGCTCGGGCATGAGGTTGAGCCCTGCACGTAGGTAGGCGCCCATGGCGCCCGGGACTGGGACGTCCAGAACCTTTCCTCGCGCACCAGTAATGGCTTTCCATGACTCCGCCATGTCCTTCATCGCCAGGACCTCCGGCCCACCAATAGTCCTGACACGATGCCGCTCCGGAGAAGGCGCTTCGAGTGCAGCTTCGAGCAAGGCAACTGCGACTTCCCTGGGTGAAATCGTTTGGAAGCGCACACCCTTGAATGTAGGAATCAACCGCACCTTTGCGCCTGCAGCAAAGATCATTTCCACCAGGCTGTGGAATTGTGTGGCCCTGATAACGACCGTTTCCAGTTCGGCCCTCGCATAAACCCGTTCCTTGTCTGCCTTGGAAACATAGAAGGAATACGTGCTCTGGTCACAATTGATAATCGACAAGGCCACAGCCTTGCGCACCCCTGCGTGGTGAGCTGCTTCCAGAAGACGCGCGCCGCCGTCGGCGAATTCCTTTTGGGCTTTCCCGAACCTGCCCTCAAGGCAATCAATAACGACGTCGGCTCCCGCCAGCGCAGCTGCCAAACCTTCGCCCGTGGTGACGTCGCCAGCAAAGTAGGTGGCGCCGTCGTGATGCTTCCCCGAACCGGGAGGCGGCATATGGCGGCTCAGGGCGGATACTGTGTGGCCGGCGTCGAGCGCCTGGCGAACAACTTCACGGCCTACCTGGCCGGTGCCACCTGCAACACAGAGCGTGGTCATGCGAGGCTAGGCGCGGCGACGCTGCAGGACATCATCCAGGTTGCTCAGGGCACTCTGCCCCTTGGATGCGGTACGCACCTGCGCAGCTGCTGCGGCCTCCGCCTGCTCAACGCTTTGCTTTAGCACCGGCTTGCCCACAGGCTTGGGAGCTTCAGGAAGATCCAAGGGCTCCGGAGCGGGGCGCGGGGCCTTGGCGGCACCAACATAGGTGGGCTTGGGAACCTCAACCGGTTCCCAGCTGGCATCTTCGGAACCTGCCGCCGCTTCAGCAGACTTGTCACCAACGGACTTGTCGCCAGCAGCCAGGGCAACAGCCAAGGCAGCCTGGCGTAGTTCCACGGCCGAAAGGCGTGCGGCTTCGAGCTTTCCAGCCTCAGCATCGAAAACCGGAGTTTCCTTGGCTTCGACAGGCGGTTCCTTTGGCAGGTACCGTGCAGGGGTTTTGATAGGCACCACTGGTGCAGCCCGACGCGCGCGCCGTTCCCGAAGATCCCGGAGGGCGAGTCGACGCAAAGTCACCACGGCAAGTACCGAACCCACGAACGACACCAACGGCAGCCAGATGGTACCGGTGCCGAACAGCCGCAGCACACCCGAAACAATGGCAGTCAGCAATAAGGCAAGGCCGGCCAAGGCCAAGGTGAGCCGGGCATAACGGATCGTAAAGGGAGTGGCGGGCGGCTTCTTGGTAGACGACTCAGCCATGCTGGATTCCTGGGGCGACGCCGGTGCTTTGCTGTGCATGGTCTCCATCGGTTTCTCCTGCCGGGGTGCCAAAGTCAGTACCACCCCTGCCTGCGTTTCGTCTGGTTCGTCGTCAAATGCCTCTGCTGAAACAGCGGCTGCCTGGACCTGCTGCCGTCTGTTCCGAAGAACGTAAGGAGCGACCCATACCATCCAAAGCGCGACAGTGACCACGAGTATCACTGAGCTGCTGAGAGGGAAGTCCACATTCAAAACCGTAGAAGCAAATCATCAGGGGCGGCGGCATTGCGGTCGGTGTGTCGTCGGCGAGTCCGCAAATGAATGGAGATACGGCTCAAAAGGGCCTATGAGCTGCCTGTTCTTCCTCTGAGCCACCCGTCAAGGAGTCCCAGCGGAACTTCCTCCGACGTAAGCGCGAAAGAGCGATGATCCGCCCACTCGCCATTGATGTGCAGGTATCTCTGCCGGTAGCCCTCGTCCCGGAATCCGAGCTTTTCCACCACCCTGAGACTGGGCGCGTTCTCAGGCCGGATATTGATTTCCATCCTGTGCAGGCCAAGGGTCCGGAAGCAGTGGTCCGTAGCCATCGCAACTGCAGTGGGAGCAATACCGTGCCCGGCGCGTTCCTTATCAACCCAGTAGCCGAGGGTGGCCATCATTGCCGAACCCCACACGATGGATGAGACCGTCAACTGGCCCACAATTTGAGGATCACGGAAACCCTCGGTCCGCTCTGTGATGAGGAAGGGCAAGGCCGTGGACTGCCGGGCTTGAGCATTCAGGGATGCCACCATTTGGCGGTAACTGGGCAGGCGCCCACCCGGCGCAGGATTGGACGCCTCCCAAGGCGCAAGCCATTCACTGTTCCGCGAACGGACTTCAGACCACTCCCGCTTGTCGCGGTAACGGATTGGCCGGAGCACCAAGGCTCCGCTTTCCAGCGTTACCGGCCAGATCGCAGAGCCGTACACCGGTGTTATTTGGGAAGACCGGCGGTGAAGCTGGGCAGCCACTCGCGGAGCTCGGGCCCCAGGTCATCGCGTTCGCATGCCAACTCGATGCAGGCCTTCAAGTAGCTCAGCTTGTCACCGGTGTCATAGCGGCGTCCACGGAAGACAACGCCATAAACGCCGTAGCCTTCACCTTCCCCGGCAGCCAGAACCTCAAGGGCATCCGTCAGCTGGATCTCTCCGCCGCGTCCGGGAGCAGTGTTTTCCAGAACGTCAAACACTGCCGGGTGGAGAACGTAACGGCCGATCACCGCGAGGTTTGATGGAGCTTCTTCGGGGGACGGCTTTTCCACCAGCTGCTTGATGCGGACGTAGCCGTCCTCATCGTTTTCCTCGACGTCGGCGCAACCGTAGGCGCTGATCTTGGACGGCTCAACTTCAATGAGGGCAACAACGGAACCGCCCGTCTTCTGCTGGACAGCGATCATTTCGCTGAGCAGGTCCTCGCGGGGATCAATCAGGTCATCGCCCAGCAAGACGGCGAAGGGCTCGTGCCCGACGTGCTGCTTTGCACGAAGGACCGCATGGCCGAGGCCGTTGGGGTCGCCCTGGCGGACGTAGTGGATGTCGCCCAGGTTGGTGGCGGACTGGATGGCTTCAAGCTTGGCCGTATCGCCCTTCTCTGCCAGCGTTGCTTCCAACGCCGGCACACGGTCAAAGTGATCTTCCAGGGCGCGCTTGCTGCGCCCGGTGATCATCAGGACGTCGTGCAGGCCAACCTTCACCGCTTCTTCGACGACGTACTGGATGGCTGGCTTGTCAACCACGGGCAGCATTTCCTTCGGCATCGCCTTTGTGGCGGGGAGGAACCTGGTACCAAGACCCGCTGCGGGGATGACGGCCTTACGGACAGCATTGTTATCGAGAGTCACCGGACTAATGTAACGGAAGGAATACATCAACGGGTAAACCCTCGCCGTGGCAAGACGCAGAAAGAACCCTTGAAATTGAGCGGATTTGCTGCTTTACGTAGACCACGGCAGCCCTCGGGAATCTCATGATCGGACAAAAATGGCATCGAAGGAAGACATCCGCAGCAGCCGACGCCTATACAGGCGCAGCCTCTCCAAGGAGCAACTAGCCCAAGCCGGCGAATCGATTGCGCGGCACGGCTTGGCATGGGCCCGGAAAATTTCGGCCGGATCGCCCAGGACCTTCGCCATCTACGTGGGTGTCTCCCACGAACCCCCAACCATGCCCCTGATAGCAGGGCTCCACGACGCCGGCCACCAGGTCCTGCTTCCGGTTTGCGAGGCCGGCCGCCAGTTGAGCTGGGTGTACTGGACGCCGGAGACAGCATTCGTCCGGTCCGACTACGCACCCATCGACGAACCCGAAGGTGAGCGTTTGGACAGTGCTGTGGTGAGCGCTGTTGCGGGCATCTTCATGCCGGCCACCGCCGTGGACCGGGATGGCAACCGCATCGGACAAGGCGGCGGCTACTACGACCGTCTCCTCCAACACCTGGACAATTCCGGTGGGCGGCCGCCCACCATTGCGGTGGTGTACGACGACGATGTGTTGCCTTCCGGAGCTATTCCCGCCGAGCCCTTTGACCGCCCGGTGCCGGACGCGTTGACGCCCTCGGGAATCATCACGCTTGGCGGTGGGAGTGACCTGGATTGACGCATACGTGAGGTCTCGCATTTATATCGACTTGGCAGATAGCGAATGAGCCGGATGGGGATGATAGAATTGGCACTCAGGCCCTGCGACTGCTAATGCGGAGATTCTCCGCCACGGCTCCACAGGACCTGAACTTTGTCCTGAAGGAGGAACTCAGTGCCCACATATGCATACGCCTGCAAAGACTGTGACCATGCCTTTGACATCGTCCAGTCCTTCTCTGACAGCTCCCTGACGGAGTGCCCTGAATGCAAGGGCGCGCTTCGCAAGAAGTTCAACAGCGTCGGCGTTGTCTTTAAGGGCTCGGGCTTCTACCGCACGGATTCGCGCGATGCCAAGGGCAGCACCGTCTCCGCTGCGCCCTCCTCCCCGGCCACTCCGGCCCCAGCTGCCACGCCTGCACCCGCAGCCGCTGCTGCAGCCAGCTAGCCAGCACTTTTCCACATAGGGCACCCGGCCGCTGTTGGGCGGCCGAGCCCGGTGGCTAACGTGGCGTCATGCCACTAAAGTCAACCACTTCGCTACTCCCCCGCCGCGAACATGCCAGTCCGCCCGTCAGGGGCCTTGGTCGCTCCCGGAACAAGCCATCAAACAGGGCTGGCCAATTCCTCCCCCGGAACCAGGGGCCACATCGCCAAGTGAGGCTGGGCTCCAGGCAGAGCCTCAAATTCTGGGCCGCCCGGAATCGTCGGCTGACAGTTGCACTGCTGCTCTGCCTGGCCACGGGCATTACTGTCCAACAGTTGACCCCTGTCTCTGAGCAGCGCGTCAGCATTCTCGTGGCTGCCCACGACCTCGCAGCAGGCACAAGCCTCACCAAGACAGACTTCACCAATGTTGGCGTGCCGCCCGACCTCGCGATTTCCGGAGCCCTGGAGGATCACGTTTCACTGGTGGGCCGCCAGCTTGCCTCGCCCTTGACCAAAGGGCAGATCCCCACTGAATCCAACCTTCTAGGGCCGGGACTTCTCACCGGTGCACCTGTCGGCTCAGCTGCGGTCCCCCTTCGCATGGCCGACCCTTCATCCATCCAGCTTCTGTCCCCGGGACAGCTGGTGAATATAGTACTTACCGCCGCCGGTTCATACGACGAATCCCGGCAAACCGAAGTCCTGGCCGCGTCCGTCCCTGTTCTATGGACATCTGCCCAAGGAGGTAAACCCGGCCAATGGCTCGGAACCAGCGACACCGACGGCTTGATGGTGGTAGCTGCAGATCGCCCACAAGCAGAAAAGCTTGCCGGCGCATCAACGCAAGGCAAGCTTTTCTTTGTTTTGGTCAATCCCTAGGTTTTGTTCAATCCCAGGGTTTGGTCAATCCATGGTGCAGGTTTTGGATTCAAAGACGCAATCAGCCCCAATGCGGGGGCTTTTGCTCCTTCAACCACTGCTCATGGTCATAGTTGTCTTCGTCGCCCCAACGCCGGGGATCGTCTTCAGCTGCCTTGGTAGGCAAGATTCCACCCGAGGCTTGCTTCGCCGCTGGCGTCTTTGTCTCTGCCTGCTCTTCAGCGTTTTCGGCGCCCACAGCTGTGGCCTGTTCGTCAGAGCCGCTGTCGTTGCCGGTTCCCTGTTCATTCACTGGTGCTTCAGTCCCATCCTCTGGATCACTGCGGGTTGGATTGCCGGCTTCAGCGTCGCTTGGTTCGCTATCCGATCCCCCGCGCCAGTCCACATCCGTTTGCCCGGGCTGCTGTGGTTCCAGCGATGCCTGGGCACCTCCCGGGCCTTGCCGATGCGAAGCCCGGGTTGCGGAGGAACTGCTGTACGAGGACCTGCTTTGCGAGGAACTGCCGTACGAGGACCCGGTGTACGAGGAACTCCCATAGGAGGAGCTGGCATACGAGGAACCTGCATTGTCCAGATTCAATTGTTCAACATCCATGTCCAGGAAGCCATGCTCCGATGGCGTCACGGCCTGGGGAACATGGTTCTCAAGTCCCAAATAGGAGCCGATTCGATCTGCGCAGGACGAGGGATCCGTGAACACTTCAATGGTCCACAGGGACATGTACCGCCAGCCCATGCGTTCCAGAAGCTGGGGCCTCAGACGGCTACGTTCGCGGACACTCATGCGCCGGTAACGTTCCGTGCCATCGGACTCGATGGCAACGGGCGTGGGAATCTCGGCGCCTTCCCGTCCAATGGTGTGGACGGGATCGGCGGCGGCGGCAATGTCCAGCACACCGTCATAGAGGTGCCACACGCGCGCACCCCTGGCCCGCAACCTCTCGCCGAGATCGGCAACCAGAGGGTCCTCGCCCAATGCCTGTTCGCTGGCAACGGCGCGCGAGGCAGGAGTTCCAAGGTTGCTGTTCCCGGACAGTTCCCGGTCCAGCAGTTCGTAAAAGTCCACGGCCCCATGTGCCAGGCGATCCAGATCCAGATCTTCCGGGCGGAAGCAGCTTAGGACGTGCATGGAACGGCGTGCGCGGGTCATTGCCAAGGCAAAGCGGTTGCGTCCGCCCTCGGTGGACAGGGGTCCGAACGAGTGCAAGGCGCGGCCATGTGGAGTCCGGCCGTAGCCCAGGGAGAAAATGACATGGTCACGCACGAGGCCTTGGGCTCGCTCGAGGTCCACTACGCGGAAGGACTCGGGGCCAGCACCGAAGAAGGCGGACAACAAGGGGTGGTTGGGCAATTGAAGCCTGATAGCCTCGCCAATCCGCGCAGCATGGCGCAGGCTGGCCGTGACCACAGCCAAGGAAGTCCGGGGCCGAAGCCTGGCATGCTCGAAGACAAGGTCTACCACTCGGTTGACCTCCGCCGTAACGGATTCAACGCCCTCATGGTCGGCGCCTGGGAGTCCGGTGCCATCGGGGATGTACTCCACCAGGATCGAACGATCCAGGCCCGTCACCGAACTGCCATCGGGCAAACGCCGGAGGCCGCCGTCGTAGTAGTTCTTGCTCAACTGCAGGATCAGGTCCTCATCGACGGCCCGGTAGACCCAGTTCAGCTGCCAAGTGGGCAGGACGCGTGCCAGGGCCTTGAACGCACTGTCCACGGTCTCATGGCTGGCCACTCCCGCCACCGGAGGTTCCACGGCCACGCCGAAGGTGCGGGCATTGGCGATCTTCGCGTCACCGAAGGCTATGACCTGCCGGGCTCGCGCAATCGCCGGAAGGACCGCCTGAAGCGACGTCGATTCAGCATCGATGATGATCACGGCGTCAAACTTCTGCTCCGCGGGAAGAACTCCCGTCAACAGGTAGGGGCTCACGGACCACACCGGGACAAGCATGGGTACGAGGTCAGGAGCCTGGGCACTCAGAGCCGGGAGCGTAACCCGGCCATCCTTGAGCAGGACTCGAAGCAACTCGGCCTGCCGGGGGTGCTCCACTATCCCCTCGCCCCACTTCCGGGCCAACTGCCACCGCAAACGTGCAGCACCACTGGCAATGTGCGCTTGGTCCGCAAGGCGGTACTCAGCTTCAAGGCGGCGGAGGGAGTCGCCGTCGGACATGGCGAGGTAGTCGTCACCACTGATCATTGCTTCCAAAGCAGACTGCCACCAGGCGAGGTCCAGCTCGGCTGCCACGGAAGCGGCCGGCACTTCACGGGCAGCAAGGTCAGCGAGCAGCTCGCCAAGTCCGTGCTCGCGCATCTCCTCAATCAGGAGCGTGCGCTCGGGGAGCGTTTCAAGCGTGGCTGTGTCCGCTACGAGCCGTTCGAGCCGCTCCATCAGTTCCAGGTATGGCGTCTGGTGCAGCGAACCACCGGCAGAGGTGTGCTTGAGTGCCTCACCCAGTCGGCGAAGCTCGCCATCGAGTTCGCGGTACAAGGACCCGAGGTCGGCGAGCCCGGACGGCACGGCCGGGTGGCGTTGCGTGGTGGCATAGCCCGCCCACAGAGCACGCTGCTCCTGGACGAGGACCAGGGAGCTGTGCAGGTCCGCAATGTGAACACCAGGCCGCACATACTCTTTTGCCACCCGCCGCAGCCTCGAACGCTGCATCGAGGGCATCTCCAGGTTTCGCTCCCGCCGCCACGCAGAGCTTGCAGTTGCAGAGATGAGGTCATGCACCGGGCGATCGAAAATATCCGGAGTGAACTTGTCCAGGCTCTCACGCACGGCAATGAGCAATTCAAGCTGCGCGCCCCACTCGGTGAAAGTGTCCGCCAAACGGATCTCGGCATGATCCGAAACCTGCTTCATACGATCGCGCAGTACGGGAAGTTTCTCCTCGGCGATACGGGCAAGCTGTTGGGCCTCTTCTGTCTCCTTGCGGGTTACGAGGCGGGCACCGTACCAGGGGCTGGACGTGGAAGAGCGGCTAAAGCTACCCAGCTCGGCAGCGCGACGCAAGCGGCCAGCGAGTTCTTCACGGTCCTTGATGTTGTCCAGCACACTGCGCTTGAGGCGCACTGTGGTGGACGGCGCAGGGTGGATGGACGTCAATTCGGCCAATGATTGCATCGCCTGGTACGGCGAGCAGCCCCAACGTTCGCGGACGTTGTGGAGCGAGGCGACATGGTCCATCAGGGCATGCCGGTGTCCGATCAGCGTCTGGTGGAGGTTCCCAAGCTGGGGTTCCAGTGCCTTTTCGTTGCGCATGATGGCACGGACCAACTGGCCCTTTAGCTGCTGGGGTGTGGTGCCGTTGCCCGGACGGAACAACATCGAATCGAGGCCCAGCGACTCCAGGTGCGCAGATAGTCCTGCAAGGCTGGACTGCCGGTCCCCCACTACGAGGACGGATTTGCCTTCGCTGACCAAGGCGCCAATCGCATTGATTGCCGTCTGGGTCTGGCCGCTGCCTGGTGGGGTGCTGACAACAAGCGAATCTCCTGCGCGAACGGCGTCCACAACATACTGCTGGTCCGTGTCGGCATCTAGCAAAAGCAGTTCGTCTGCCGGGTCGCGTTCATCAAGGCTGGCGAACCGCCCCGCTTTGATGGGTTCAGGCTCGATGTCGCCACCATTGGCAACAGCTGCCAAGGCTGCCACGGTGGGGTTGTTCATGTTGATCCACGGATCGTCCAGGTTTCCTGAAAGATCAGCCAAAGTGGTCACGAGCAAGTTGAATTCAACCTCGGCCCCGTGAATGGGCTGAACCAGGGTAGCCAGGCGATCCAGGACCGGCTGGGGGTCCAGCCTGGCGGTGTTGTAGGCCATGCGGGCTACTGCATTGACGTCGAAGACGATTCCGTGGACTGTCTTCAGGTGACGCACCAAAGCCGGGTTCATGCGTGCTTGCTCGGTGAGCTGCAACTCGAAATCGTCCTCGCCCGGGCGAACGGTCAGGACAATGGAGGTCAGCATGACAGGAGCCGAAACCCGCTGGGGTTTCCCACCTACGGCTGAAGTCCACACCACCGTGCCCGCGGAGAGGTATCCGGCCTCGATACCGCGATCATTGCTGAGCTCAAAAATTTTGGACCGGATGTTGCGCGCGGCCCGTGCCGCCACCAGATATTGCTGTCGGTCGCGGATCAGCGTGGACAACCGCGTTCTACGCCCCGCCAGCAGCTGCGCGAGGCCCGAGGGATGTGCGTTGCTGAGATCGATGGCGCCTTCGGGCGTCTTCACGAAACGCAGCATCGTGTCCGCCCCTGTAACGGGCTTAAGTCCGGACAGCCATTTCCGGAGCTCTTCGGAGCCCTCTTCCTGGCCTTGACCTAATGACACAACTGCTGCCTTCTTTTCTGTACTAGCTTTAGACGCCTTGGACCATACCGGCATACTTTCGAGGGTAGCGGGAATACTCCTTCAGCCCGCTCCGCAACACTGTGGCAATACGAAATTCGCCGTCATTTCACAGCTGAAAGAACAGTGGCCGGCCTCCCAAGGGAGGCCGGCCACTCAGAATGCTATTCCCACTCGATGGTTCCCGGCGGCTTGCTGGTGACGTCCAGCACCACGCGGTTGACTCCATCTACTTCGTTGGTAATGCGGTTGGAGATGCGGGCCAGGAGGTCGTACGGCAAACGCGACCAGTCAGCCGTCATTGCGTCCTCGGAAGATACCGGACGGAGAACGATCGGGTGGCCGTAGGTGCGGCCATCGCCTTGGACGCCGACGCTGCGGACATCAGCCAACAGAACCACCGGCATCTGCCATACGTCGTTGTCCAAGCCGGCAGCAGTCAACTCGGCACGGGCAATGGCGTCAGCCTTGCGAAGCAGGTCAAGGCGTTCCTTGGTGACTTCACCGACGATGCGGATACCGAGGCCAGGGCCGGGGAATGGCTGGCGGCCAACGATTTCCTGGGGCAGGCCAAGCTGGGCTCCGACCGCGCGGACTTCGTCCTTGAACAGGGCGCGCAGCGGCTCGACGAGTTCGAACTGCAGATCTTCGGGAAGCCCACCCACGTTGTGGTGGCTCTTGATGTTCGCAGCGCCCTCGCCGCCGCCGGACTCGACGACGTCGGGGTACAGCGTGCCCTGGACCAGGAACTTGATCTTCTCACCCTCGGCAGCTGCCTGGGCGATGATGGCCCGCTCAGCTTCCTCGAAGGCGCGGATGAATTCCCGGCCAATGATCTTGCGCTTGGTCTCGGGATCGCTGACTCCGGCCAGCGCAGACTGGAAGCGCTCTTGCTCGTTGGCAACGTACAGATTGACACCCGTAGCAGCGACGAAGTCGCGTTCAACCTGTTCCGCTTCACCTTCGCGAAGAAGGCCGTGATCCACGAAGACACAAGTCAGCTGGTCGCCAACGGCTCGCTGTACCAGGGCTGCGGCAACCGCCGAATCCACACCGCCGGAAAGACCGCAGATGACCTTGGAATCGCCGATCTGTTGGCGGATACGTTCCACCTGCTCTTCGAGGATGTTGCCCGTGGTCCAGTTGGGCTTGAGGCCTGCGCCCTTGAACAGGAAGTTCTCCAGGACGTGCTGGCCATGCACGGAGTGCTTGACCTCGGGGTGCCACTGCACACCGTAGAGGCGCTTTTCCTCGTTGGCGAAGGCGGCTACCGGCGCACCGGCTGTGGTGGCCAGCACTTCGAAGCCCTCGGGTGCTTCATGGACGGAGTCGCCGTGGCTCATCCATGTGTTCTGTGAAGACGGCACGCCATCAAGGATGGAGCGGGCATCGCCAACTACCAGTGCTTCGGTGGCGCCGTACTCCCGGAGGCCCGTCTGGGCCACCTTTCCGCCCAGGGCGTTGGCCATGGCCTGGAAGCCGTAGCAGATACCAAAAACGGGCACCCCGGCTTCAAAAAGGTCCGCTCCAACGCGCGGAGCACCTTCTGCGTAGACGCTGGAAGGTCCGCCGGAAAGGATGATGGCTGCCGGGTTCTTGGCCAGAAGCTGCTCGGTGGTGAAGGTATGCGGAACGATTTCCGAATACACATTCGCTTCACGGACGCGGCGGGCAATCAGCTGCGCGTACTGGGCACCGTAGTCAACAACCAGCACCGGCTTCTGGGAAGTCTGGGGTGCGGTGGGAGTAGTCACCAACCAAGACTACTTTGCCGGGCCGCCCCGGTGCACGTTGGCGGGGGCCCGAACAGGTCAATTACGGGCCAGCCGTTAGGCATCTCACATCCTGATGCCTAACAGGCGGCCTTCGCCGCGGCTAGTAGCGCTTTGAGGCCTGCGGGTTCGCTGCCAGCTCCGCTTCAACCTGGGCGTGGAACTTCTTCTCCACGATGAAGGACATCAACGGAACCACACCACCCAATGCCAGTAAGACCAGCTTGGAGAAAGGCCAGCGCAGGAGGGACCACAGCCGGAAGTTGGACACCAGATACACCACATACATCCAGCCGTGGACGATCAAAACAGTGGTGGAGATATTGAAGCCGCCGATCACGCCCTTGGGCTCAGACTCGGCGAATCCGAAGCCGAAGGGCTTACCCGTAACAGCGTCCGTGCCGCCAGCGAAGAGCGAAACGCCGAAACCGTAGCGCGCAATCAGCTCGGCGCAGAGCAATAGGAGCATGGCACCGGTCAGGTAGGCCATGACCTTGTAGAACTTCAGCGCCGAACGGATTTGGGCTTCCGTTCCGCCAAACCTGCGCTTCTTCGGCTTGGGTCCGGACTGCTCGGGCTGGATGGCCGGCTTGGGCTCAATCATTGCTGCACCTTTTGTTCTGGCCCAGGTTGCTGGGGTTCAGGGCTGGTCGGTTCGTTCGGGTGGTCTCTGTCATCGTCAAATGGCTCGTCGAATCCGTCGTCAAATCCGTCGTCAGGTGAGTCGAACTCGTCGTCTTCGAGGTCGCGACGGTAGTCGTCTGCCACCATCCGCCACCAGATGTACACTGCGAATCCTGCGAAGACCACCCACTCAACGGAATAGAAGAGGTTCAGCCAGTTGATTTGTTGTTCCGGCGGCTGCGCTGGAATATTGAGGGGCTTTGCCGCGTCATTGGCGGCTACGGGAACACCACCAGCTACTTCGGATGTTGCGGCAATGAAGCCCTGGTAGCTGGAGACGTCCCAGATGTTGATAAGTTCGGCAACGGCCACCGCGGACGCCCGGCCTGGACCGGCGTCGACGTTTGGCACCGGCGCTTCAGAGGGTAGCAGGCGGCCGGTCAGCGTGATGGTGCCCGACGGCGGCGGACCGGCTTGGGCGGCATCGGCCACCCAGGCCCGGGCTACTGGAATCCAGGTGTTGGGCGAGGCTGCGACACCGCTCAGTTTGGGAGCATTGTCCACCGCGAAGGCCGAGACAATCCAGAATCCCTTCTGGCCGTTGTACAGGCGGCCCTCAACCAGGACCTGCTTGGCAGGATCGTAGGACCCGGTGGCGGTAACCATCTGGTCCGAAACAGAACCAGGAAAAAACTGCCCCGGCTGCAGGACGTCCACCAGCGGCTTGACCTCTTCAATGCTGGACGAAACGGGAGCTTCGTGCTGGGTGGACCGGCTGAGCTGCCACTGGCTGAGCAGCACAAACACCGCGGACAAGAGAAGCGCAAAGACGAGTCCTGCGATCCAGCGGGGTTTCAGCGCGGTTTTCAACACCCCTTAACCGTACTTCGTCCGGCTGTAGAACAACGAAACGAACAGTAGGAACCTTAGCCCAGGAACTGGTCCTTGGGCGCCAATCTCAGTGGTCCTTGGGCGCCAACCTCAGTGGTCGAAGAACACCAGGCTGGAGTTGATGAGTTCGGAAATGACCTCGGTATCGTGCGCCCGGCGCAGGGACTCCCGGAATGACTCTTTGGAGAGCGAACGCGCCAGAGTGGCCAGGACTTCCAAATGGTCCGAGAAGGAACTGGCCGGCGTGGCAATGAGCAGGATCAGCGTGGCTGGACCATCGGTGGCACCAAAATCCAAGGCGTGGCCGAACTTGGTGACGCCCACGGCGATGGAAATCCGGTCCACGAATTCACTCCGGGCATGCGGCAGTCCTATACCGCCGGGAAGCCCCGTAGCCAGCTGGTGTTCCCTGGAATGAACTTGCTCCAGGAAGCCCTGGAGGTTGGAGATCCGGCCAGCCGCATGAAGCCGCTCGGCAAGTTGTGCCGCAGCGTCGATTTTGTCCTCGGCAACGAGTTCCAAGATGACGGTGTCCGGCGTAGTCAGTTCCGCGTCATACCGGTCAAGTGGTTCAGCCAAGTCGTGTTCCCTCCAGTGTGGCCTCCCGGCCGCAGGTCCTGTGTTGCTCAGCGAAGGGGAACGATGTCATCGACTCCCATGCGCGCGGCGTCAGCTGATTCGTCATCGGGTTGTTGCTGGCTCAACCGCTCAGCTTCCACCCGTGCCAGATAGTGCTTGATTTCGCTTTCCCGCTGCGTTTCGCTCCAGCCAAGGATTTCTCCCATCAGCTTAGCCACTACGGGCACTGCTGACACACCCCGGTCCCACGCTTCGATCGAGATCCGGGTGCGGCGCGTCAAAACGTCGTGAACATGACGGGCGCCCTCATGGGTGGTGGCGTAGACCACCTCCGCGGCAAGATAATCGTCAGCCCCGGGAAGCGGCTCCCCGAGCCCGGGCTGCGCAGCGATGAGATCAAGCACTTCAGAGGCCATGGACCCGTAGCGGTTGAGCAGGTGTTCCACGCGCGCAACGTGGACGCCGGCTTCTTGCGCGGAGCGGGCGCGGCGGTTCCAGGCGGCTTTGAACCCCTCGGCACCGAGCAATGGGATCGTTTCGGTGCAGCTGGAGGGAACGCGTTCATCCATCGCCCGGGTGGCCTCATCAACAGCATCCTTGGCCATGACGCGGTAGGTGGTGAACTTACCGCCGGCCACCACAACCAGGCCTGGCACCGGATGAGCCACCACATGTTCACGGGAGAGTTTGGCGGTGGAGTCGTTTTCGCCTGCCAGAAGCGGGCGGAGTCCTGCGTAAACGCCTTCTACGTCCTCACGGGTCAGGGGCCGCTTCAGGACCTTGTTGACGTGCTCCAGGACGTAGTCAATATCCTTGCTGGACGCGGCGGGGTGGGCCTTGTCCAGTTTCCAGTCCGTGTCCGTAGTCCCGATGATCCAGTGGCGGCCCCAGGGGATCACGAAGAGCACCGACTTCTCCGTGCGCAGGATCAGCCCAACGGTGGATTGGAACCTGTCCCGCGGTACCACGAGGTGGATGCCCTTGGATGCCCTGACTTTGAGCTGTCCCCGGTCCGTAACCATGGCTTGGGTTTCGTCCGTCCAGACTCCCGTGGCATTGACTACCTGCTTGGCACGCACTTCAAAGACGCTGCCGTCTTCCTGGTTTTCCAGCTTGGCGCCCACCACGCGTTCGCCTTCCCGGAGGAAGTCCACCACACGCACCCTGTTCACAGCATGGGCACCATAATGGGCTGCGGTCCGCACAACGTTGACCACCAAACGGGCGTCGTCCACTTGGGCATCGTAGTAGCGGATGGAACCAACGAAGGCATCGTCCTTGAGGCTGGGGGCGGCCCTGAGGGTGCCACGCCGGAAGAGGTGCTTGTGCATGGGGACCCCGCGGCTGTGCCCGGAAGTGAGGCCCAATGTGTCGTAAAGCATGATGCCCGCGCCCACATAGGGGCGCTCCCAGAACCTACGGGTCAGTGGGTAGAGGAAAGGGACAGGACGTACAAGATGGGGTGCGATCTGCTGAATCAGCAACCCGCGTTCCTGCAGGGCCTCCTGGACCAGTCCGAAATCAAGCATTTCAAGGTACCGGAGGCCACCATGGATGAGCTTGGACGAGCGCGACGATGTACCCGAGGCCCAGTCCCGCGCCTCGACGATGCCAACTGTAAGGCCGCGGGTCACCGCATCCAGGGCTGCTCCAGCCCCCACCACGCCTCCGCCGACAATCAGGATGTCCAGCTGTTTGCCGGCTTCGGCTGTGGCTTTCAGGACTTCAATGGATGCGGCACGGGATTCCGGGCTTAATGCTCCCGGAGAATTCACCTGCGGACCGCCTGCGACATTGCTCATCGGACCCCTCCTCAAACGCAACAGCTGGTAGTCCCCTACCCTACTTGTTGCCAGGTCCGATTGGCAGAAGTCCTAGTTGCCCGAGTATGGGGATACTACGACGTCCACGCGCTGGAACTCCTTGAGGTCGGAGTACCCTGTGGTCGCCATGGACCGGCGCAGTGCGCCAATGAGGTTGGAGGTGCCGTCAGTGTGGTGCCCGGGCCCGAAGAGGACTTCCTCCAGGGGACCAACTGTACCGACGTTGACGCGGTCGCCACGGGGTGATTCAAGGTGGTGTGCTTCCGGGCCCCAGTGCCAGCCGCGGCCCGGAGCTTCTTCGGCGCGTGCCAGGGCGCTCCCCAGCATAACTGCGTCCGCGCCCATCGCAATGGCCTTGACGATGTCTCCCGAGCTGCCCATTCCGCCGTCCGCAATGACATGGACATAACGCCCACCGGACTCATCCATGTAGTCCCGGCGGGCTGCAGTGACGTCTGAGATGGCCGATGCCATGGGTGAATGAATGCCCAGCGCACGGCGCGTGGTGGTGGTAGCACCTCCGCCGAAACCAACCAGGACGCCCGCGGCACCCGTGCGCATGAGGTGCAGGGCCGGTGTGTAACCAGCCGCTCCACCAACGATCACAGGGACATCGAGTTCGTAGATGAACTGCTTAAGGTTCAGTGGCTCGTGATTCCTGGACACGTGCTCCGCGGAGACTGTGGTTCCACGAATGACGAAGATATCGACGCCGGCGGCCACCACGGTCTTGTAGTGTTCCTGGGTGCGCTGCGGGGTCAAGGAGCCGGCCACGGTGACGCCTGCGGCGCGGATCTCGGCCAGGCGGGAGCTGATGAGCTCTGGCTGGATGGGCGCCTGGTACAGATCCTGCATCCGGCGCGTGACGGCCGGGCTGCTGGTTTCGTTGGCCAGTCCGGCGATTTCGTCGAGCACCTTCTGTGGGTTTTCGTACCGGGTCCAGAGACCTTCAAGGTCCAGGACGCCAAGACCACCCAAACGGCCCAAGGCAATGGCCGTGTCCGGCGACATCACAGAGTCCATGGGGGCAGCAATCACCGGCATATCGAACTTATAGGCGTCGATCTGCCAGGAGACAGAGACGTCCTTCGGGTCACGCGTCCGACGATTCGGAACGATCGCGATGTCATCCAGGGAGTAGGCACGACGCCCACGCTTGCCACGGCCAATCTCAATCTCATAAGTCACTGCTCGAGTTTATCCCACCAAAACCAAGCCACCGTTTTGTTCCAATCCGCTCTTACGGGGTGTTCTGGCTGGTCTCCTCCACGGTGAGCTGGGATTCGAACATCCGGAAGTAGCGGCCCCTCAAGGCCACAAGCTCCTTGTGGGTCCCCTGTTCGGCAATACGCCCATCCTCGAGCATGTACACAACATCTGCCTTTTCGATGGTGGCAAGCCGGTGGCTGATGGCAATGATGGTGCTGTTCCGGTCCGCGAAAAGCCGGGTGAAGATCCGATGCTCAGCCAAAGCATCAATGGCCGACGTCGGTTCGTCCATGACCATGAAGGAGGCATCCCGGTAGAAGTTCCGTGCCATGGCGAGTCGCTGCCATTGACCGCCGGAGAGGCCACTCCCCTTGCGCCCGCGGGGATCCTCCATCCAATTGCTCACATGGTTTTCCAGGCCATTGGGCAGCTTGTTGATGAACTCCATGGCCTCGGCGTCTGATGCTGCCCTTCGGATGCGTTGCTCGTCCCGGGGTTGATCGACATCGCCCAGGTAGATGTTCTCCGCCGCAGTGGCGAATTCATACTTCAGGAACTCCTGGCTCAGGACCGCGAGGTGCCGGTGCCAACTGGTGACGTCGATACCGGTGAGATCGACGCCGTCGAGCAGTACTTGGCCTGAATCCGGCCGGTACAGACCGGCCAGGATCCGGATCAGCGTGGATTTTCCTGCGCCGTTCTCGCCAACTATGGCAATGTGCTGGCCTGCCCTGATGGTCAGCGATATGCCCTTGATAACCTCAATGTCACTCCCCGTATAGCTGAACCGGATGTCCCGCATTGCCACTACGGAAGGCGACTTTGCCAACGGAGGCTCATGGCCGGTGGGCACTGGAAGCGTCATGAAGAGCTCGTAGTCCTTGAGGTTGGCGAGGTCTTCGTCGATGGAACTCAGTGACGAGACCAGGTTGTTGGCGGTGGACAGAGCCCGGCTGACGATCTGTTGGATGTAAAGGAACTGCCCTACCGGCTGGGCCCTGGCGATGATTTGTCCCACCACCCAAATCAAGGACACAACTTCGGCCCCATACTGCAGGGCGTCCGCCGCGAGTTGCTTGGGAATGTAGCGTTTCTGGAAGTCCAGCCGCCTGCGCTCGTCAGCGTCCCGAAGCCGTGACCGCAGGTCCATCAAATAGCCCACGATTCCGTATAGCCGCATCTCGGCAATGTGCTGGGGCCGCAGGAGGTTCGTCTCAATCATTCGCCGTTGCCGCCGGGAATCCACCTGGGTATTCCAATGGGCTATTTGCTCTCTTGAGAGCTTGAACTGCAAGTAGACGCTCGGGACGATTGCAATGAGGACAATGACGGCGATCCACCAACTGACCAACAACAGCGCACCGACTGCCAGGATGACTGAAACCAACTGCGTAAAGATGGCCGCGATCCTGTCCAGGACCCGGGCATAGGAATCGGAGAACCGCTTGGCGCGATCGTAGAGGTCCACCGTTTCTTTGTCGTCATAACGCCAGAACTCCAAGGCAAGGAAGCGCTCATACATCATGTCGCCGACGATCGCGCCCACTTTGAAGCTCATCAGCTGCTGGATGTACCGGTCCACGCTGCTGAAGGCGCCCCAGAACAGTCCCAGCGCCGCAGTAATGATGACGTACAGAATTGCCCGTGGACCGGCGTCGGGATCTCCCGCGTAACCGGCGGCCAGCGCCGTGGTGGTCAACGCGGCAAAGTAGGTGGTTACCAGCGGCAGCGTGGCCGAAATCAGGGAGCCAGCCACTTTCATGATGACTGCAACCGGTGAAGCCTTGAAACTCACCTTCAGGACCTGCCCGACGGCGCGTGCGTACGGCCGGAGGGCCAGCTTGCGGGGCGCTTTGCCGGGTTGGACTGGGTTCAGCCGGACTGACTCCGGGTGCCGCGGTTGTGCGGGCTTTTCGGACATGTCCCCAGCCTATTCCTACCCACAGACATTTCCGGTGCGGCCCTTAAACAGCTGTTCCCCGCGGACAAGTCCACGGGGAACAGTAGTGGTCAGCGGGAACCGTAGTTGGGTGCCTCCACCGTCATCTGGATATCGTGCGGGTGCGATTCCTTCAGGCCGGCAGGCGTGATCCGGACGAACTTGCCGCGTGCCTTGAGCTCGGGAATCGTGGGAGCGCCGGTGTAGAACATGGTCTGGCGGAGGCCGCCCACCAACTGGTACGCCACGGATGCCAGCGGGCCACGGAACGCGACGCGGCCTTCGATGCCTTCCGGGATGAGCTTGTCATCACCGGAGACGTCGGCCTGGAAATAGCGGTCCTTGGAGTAGGACGTGTTCTTGCCACGCGACTGCATGGCGCCAAGGGAGCCCATGCCGCGGTAGCTCTTGAACTGCTTGCCGTTGACGAAGATGAGCTCGCCGGGCGACTCTTCACAACCAGCCAGCAATGAGCCGAGCATGACGGTGTCGGCGCCGGCCACGAGTGCCTTACCGATGTCACCGGAGTACTGGAGGCCGCCGTCGGCAATCAGCGGCACGCCCGCCGGGATGGCAGCCTTCGCGGATTCGTAGATGGCCGTGATCTGGGGAACGCCGACACCGGCTACAACACGTGTGGTGCAGATGGAGCCTGGGCCCACACCGACCTTGATGCCATCGGCACCGGCGTCAATCAGGGCCTGGGCACCTTCACGCGTGGCAGCCTGGCCACCAATGATGTCCACGTGGGCAGCAATCGGGTCCGACTTCAGGCGGCGGATCATGTCCAGCACACCTTGGGAGTGGCCGTTGGCAGTGTCCACGAAGAGTGCGTCCACGCCGGCGTCGATGAGCTTCATGGCGCGCTCCCAACCGTCGCCGAAGAAGCCGATGGCAGCACCTACACGCAGTCGGCCCTCATCGTCCTTGGTGGCCAGCGGGTACTGCTCTGCCTTGGTGAAGTCCTTGGTGGTGATGAGGCCCTTGAGGCGGCCCTGCTCGTCAACGAGGGGGAGCTTCTCGATCTTGTTGGTGGCCAGCTTGTGCGAGGCTTCCTCGCGGCTGATGCCCACATGGCCGGTGATGAGCGGCATCTTGGTCATGGCATCGCTGACGCTTCGCAGCGGGAATTCAGATTCCGGAATGAACCGGGTGTCGCGGTTGGTGACGATGCCCAGAAGCCGCCCGTCAGTGTCCACAACGGGAAGGCCGGAAACGCGGTAACGGGAGCAGAGCTCGTCCAGTTCCTGCAGCGTGGCCTGCGGGCCAATGGTCAGCGGGTTGGTGATCATGCCGGATTCGCTGCGCTTGACGCGGTCCACATGCTCAGCCTGGTCATCGATGGACAGGTTGCGGTGCACTACGCCCAGGCCACCCTGGCGGGCCATGGCGATTGCCATGCGGGACTCCGTGACGGTGTCCATGGCAGCGGACAGCAACGGCGTCTGCACCGTGATTCGCTTGGAAATGCGTGAGGACGTGTCTGCATCAGAGGGGATCACATCGGTGTGTCCGGGGAGGAGCAGGACGTCGTCGTACGTCAGGCCTACAAAGCCAAAGGGATCGTGTTCGGGCTGGGTCATGAGTGCGGCCTCTTACCTGGGTTCTGGGGGCTATAACTGGTAGGGGTTGCAACTGATGACCAGCCCGTCATTACGGGACTGGCCTGTGCATAAAATACGGGCCTGTGCATGAGGTACTGCAAGGCGAAGGTGCTTCGGGTATTGAATAAATAGTAGAACCTTCGCGGCGATCGCCATATTCCGCGACGCCTGAGTGTGAGCAATAGCACTGGCGGCAGGCCGACGTCGTGCGTTCCATGCTCCTGAGGGTGGCGAGGCTAGCGCTCAGGACCACCCCGTCGCGGCGAGGAGCCGCTCCTCGAACATCGGGATCATGCTCTGTACATAGGTCTTGGTGAGGTGGTTGTCGTCCTTGTAGACATACACATTGCCCACCACGGCCGGACACGTTCCCCGCTGGCAGATGAAGTCGCTCATGTCCATCAAGTACAACCGATCCACCTTGCCCGCGTAATCGTCCAAGGGCGAGGATGCAGCCAGGGAATCTTCCAAAGGAGGGTTACAGTCGGGCGAATCGGGCCCCTTCTTTTGCACGCACTCGGGCATATTGATGCTGAACCGCGGGTTGTCACGGACACCCACGACGTCGATTCCTGCATCCGTGAAGGGCTTGATCCCTTCCAAATAGCCGGGCACTTCGGTCTCGAAAGGGGCCGTGACATGAGTCAGTGACGCCACAGTGAACACTGCATCGGGTTTGTGCTCCATGACGTAAGCGGCACTTGCCTTGTTGAAGTCGTTGCAGTCGCTGGTGCGTTCAGGAGAGTCGGCACCGAACCGGCAGTTCCCCTTCAACAGGGTCACCACTTCCCAACCATGCTCCTTGGCTATGGGGCCCAGGGCGGCCATGTACTGCTGGGCATGGGAATCGCCCAGGACCACGATCCTCTTGGTCACTACTTCCGGTTCAGCATTCTGGAGGCAACCCGCCAGCAAAGGATCTGACGGGACGTTCGCGCCAGTACACAGGCCATCGATGTCCGCCCACTCATCCTTCATGGCGGAAGGTGCGGGAATGATCATTGCCTTAGGAGTCGCTTGGCCCGCGAACTCAGGCGACAGCGCTGCAGCACCCGGCGTCAGTTCCTTTGGCTGATCCGCAATCGCGACGCTTTCGGCGGCGATGGCACCCTGCCAGGCGGTCATCGGCAGCGCCAGCAGCGCACCGCAGGAACCAACGACCACGGCGGCCCGCCAGGACCGTGCGTCCGGCCACTGCCAGCGGCGCATCGGCACCTCGACATACCGTGTGGTGGCCACGGCCAACACCATGGATACCGCCATGATGCCCAGGCCCTCCAGGAGGTTGGGGCTTGTGGACTCCGTGACGAGCAGGAAGAACACCAGCACAGGCCAGTGCCACAAGTACAAGGCATAGGAATTGTTGCCCACCAGGACCAGGGGCTTTGAGCTGAGCACGCGGTCCGCACCAAACCGGCTGATGCTCTGGCCGGCGACAATAACGGCTGATGCCGCGAGCGTGGGCCAGAGGGCCACGAATCCCGGGAAGGAACGGTCCACCGTCAGGATCAAGCCACACGAGAGCATGGCGGCCAACCCTGCCCAACCCAGGAAGACCCGAAGCCGCCGTCCCGGTTTGAGGTACGGGAGAGCCAGCGCCAGCAGGGAACCCAGCGCAAATTCCCACAGCCTTGTCCGGGTATCGAAATAGGCATAGGCCTGGTTGTTGGCCGTCTGGTCGATGGAATAGATCAGCGAGGCCACAAAGACCAGGCCGAACGCCATGAACAGCAGCTGCCGGTGTTCCATGACCTTACGGCCCGGGAACAGCTTTGCCAGTTGCGGCTGCAGCAGGGCCACCGCCGCGAAAATCAGCGGCCACAGGATAAAGACCTGGCCCTGGACGGACAGGGACCAAAAGTGTTGAAGGGGACTCGCTCCGGAGTGGTCCTGGGCATAGTAATCAACGGCAGAGTCCGCAAGCTGCCAGTTCTGCCGGTACAGCAGGGAGGCCCAGGCCTCGGCGAGCACATCCGGCCACCGGCTCTGCGGGACAAAAGCCCACGTTGCGGTCAGAACCGCCAACAAGACAACGACGACGGCGGGCAGCAGCCGCTTGAACACGTGGAGCCAGTGTTGCACGAGCCTCAGGGGCTTATGGTTTTCGAGCTTCCGCGTAAAGGACAGGGTCATCAGGAAAGCCGAGATGAGCAAAAAGACGTCGACACCACCGGACACCCGGCCCAGCCAAATGTGGTAAGCCGCTACCATCAACACCGCCAGGGCCCGCAGGCCCTGGACCTCGGGGCGGAAGGTGCGTTCCGCCGTCGTGGGCTTCGCTGTGGTGGAATTGCCACCCAAAGGTGCAGCTGCTTTCACGTTCTCGCTCATCGCTCCCACCCCGTCGCGGCAAACCACCTTTCATCGAACATCTCACCCATGCTGGTGACGTAGGTCTTGGACAAGTGGTTGTCGTCCAGGTAGACGAACACATTTCCTATGACGCTGGGGCACTGGACACCATTGCAGAGGAGATCTGTCATATCCAGGAATGCTGCATTTCCAAACTTTCCCTGCACAGAGGCGAAGGGGCTCTCTGCGGCCAGGACGTCATGCAGGTCAGACTTGCAGTCAGGGCTGTCCACGCCCTTGGACAGTGCACATTCGGTGACGTTGTGGTCGTAGCGTGGGTTGTCCCGGATGGCCACCACTTGGATGCCGAGGTCGTTGAAGTTGGTGACCGACTGTTCAAAGCCGTATACCAGCTCCTCATCCGGTGACGACGGAGCCGCCTTGGTGCCCACCATGAACACCGAATCCGGGGTGTGGGCTGCCACGTACTTGAAAGCCGCCGAGTTGAAATCATTGCAGTGCTTGTCAGCGTCCGGGTTCTCCGGCATGAACGGGCATCCGCCCAAAAGGAGGGCCGTAACCTTCCAGTGCTGAGCCTCAGCGAGGGGACCGAGCGCCGCAAGCCATTGCTGGGCGTGCGAATCACCCAGGACCACAATGCTCTTGGTGGCGTCGTCGCCCACGTCGTTCTGCTGGCAGTTCTCCTGCAGCGTCTTGTCTTCGGGCTGGGACGCTCCCTCGCACGTCCCACCAAGGTGGGCCCAGTCCTCAGGTAGTTGCTCTGCGGTAGGGAGCGTCTTCGCATCCTGGCTGACTTGGTCCACGTACCCGGGTAGGAGGGCATGCGCTCCCGGGTTGTCGTTGAATGCCTGCGTATCAGCGGCCTTCTGGTCCAGATACTGCTTGTACTGGAAGCCGAGCAACGGGGTGCATGCCACGGCCAGGCACACTGCGATCGAGATGGCTGCGCGGCGACGCTTCACCTCGGGCCACTTCCACTCGCGGAATGGCTTCTCCACATACTTCGTGGTCAGGAACGCCAGGATCAGTGCCAACGCCACAATCGCCGTGCCGGAAAGCCAACCCGCATGATCCTTGCCGCTCCAAGCCAAGGCGATCACCAGGATGGGCCAGTGCCAGAGATAGAGGGCATAGGAATTATCGCCAAGCCGAACCAGGAATTTGGAGCTCAGGATCCGATCCACGCCGAAGCGGCTACCAGTCTGTCCCGCTGCGATCACTGCAACGGCAGCCAGGGTTGGCCAGAGCGCAACAAAGCCGGGGAACGCGGTCTGGACCTGCAGCAGGATGCCGCAGCTGAGCATGGCGGCAACGCCGATCCATCCCATTGCCACGCGGACAGGTTTGGAAAAGTCCAAGGCAGGCAAGATCAAGGCAACGAGTGTTCCGAGGGCGAATTCCCATAGCCGGGCGAAGGTGTCGAAGTAAGCCACCGCCTGGTTGTTCGCCGTAAAGATGATGGAGTACGTCAGGGAAACGACGAAGATGAGCGCAAAAACGTACGCGAGCGAAGCCCGGTACCGGAGATCGAATTTGCGGCAGATGACCGCCATCACGGCGAAGATCACCGGCCAGAGAATGAATACCTGGGCTTGGATGGAAAGCGACCAGAAGTGCTGTACAGGACTGGCCAGGCTGTGATCTGTTGCGTAGTAGTTGACCGCAAGAGTCTGCAGGAGCCAATTCTCGTAATAGAAAAGTGAGGCCCAAGCCTGATTGACCACTTCCACCCAGCGGGTGGCAGGCAGGAACGCAAAAGTAGCAGCCAGTGTTCCGAAGAGTACAACCACCACTGCCGGGAGCAGACGCCTGAACAAGTGCAGCCAGTGCCGCAGCAAGTCCATCGGACGCCGCTGTTTGAAGCGGCTGGTGAACTGAAGAGTCATGAGGAATGCCGAGATCAGCAGGAAGACATCTACCCCGCCTGACACCCGCCCAATCCAGATGTGGTAGCTCACAACCATGAGGACGGCGAGGGAGCGGAGGCCCTGGATTTCGGGTCGGAAGGTGGACTTTACAACGGGACCGGTAGCCCGCCTGTTGGGACGGGCGGGCGGTCGGATCGTTGATGTAGTCACGTTAGGCAGTTCCTCAAGGCTATTGCACAAAGCATCCATCATACGCTGTTCCGGGCGCCGGCCCCAGTCGGGCCGGCCTGCGGAACCGCCTTACGAGTGTCTATTAGCTCAGGTTGGACTATGCATTTGCAAAGATGAAACTGTGCGTTGCCTGTGCCAAGGCACGTGTGTTTGGACGCCCGGAAACTAGGTCAGGGCCGGCCGACGCTCAGCCGTCAGCTGCCGGTCGGCTGTGATGCGGCGAGCCAGGTAACGGGCGTCGCGACCAACTCCTGGAAGGGTTGCCGAGACGGCCGCGAACAGGAACTCCTGGCCGAGGAAATAGAGTCCAGAAACAGATTCCACGACTCCCCTTTTGTGGGCCGGCGTCCCGTCTCCGTCTTGGTAAGGGAGCTTCAGCCACGAGTAGTCCACCCGATATCCGGTACACCAGATGACGTTCGCCACGTCCAAGGTCCGGCCCTCTTCCAGCAACGGTTTACCTTGCTTTACGCTGGCTATCCTTGGCAGCAGTTCCACCTTCGCGTCACGCAGTTCCTTAGTCCGCGTTCGGATCAAAGGTGCCGCCATCATCTTGAATGCCGGCGCCACTTTCCGGCCAACCGGCGTGTTAAGGGTCAGGATGTGAAGGCCTGCGAACCGGATCACAGGCAGGACAAACCGGGCTGCAGCGCGTCCATGGCGAACGGGGATTTCGCCACTGGCTTTGCCGGCCAGCAACGTGGTGTGGGTCCGGCTGGCTTCAAGGGCAATCTCCGCGCCGGAATTGCCGAGCCCGACCACGAGCACTGGTCCAGGTTGGAGTTGCCCAGGGTTCTTGTATTCCTGCGAGTGAAGCTGCACGATGCCGGGATCCAGCTCATTCGCGAATGCCGGACGCTTGGGCAGGCGATATCCACCGGTCGCAACCACTACGTTGTTGGCGGTCCAGGACCGATCACCGGAGCTCACAAGAAAGCGATCACCCTGTTGCGTCACTCCATCAACACGGACTCCGTGAACCACGGGCAGACTGAACCGTCGTGCATATTCTTCGAGGTAGTCCGCCAACTCATCCTTATGGGGGAACGCCAGGCGGTCGCCCGGGAAGGGCGCGCCCGGCAAACCGTCGTACTTGGCTGGTGTGAAGAGACGAAGCGAATCCCACCGTTGGCGCCACGAATCGCCGGTCCTGGCGTTCTCGTCAAGGATGACGAAGTTGTGGTGCCCTTTGGCCAGCCAGTAGCCGAGCGCCAAGCCGGCCTGGCCACCGCCCACGATCACGGTATCGAACTGTGGGTCACTAGCATTTTTCATGGCTTTTCCTTTCTCGTTTCTGATCCAACGCGCGGTCACTTACGGCCCATCGCAGCGGCTGGCATGGGCCTTAACCGACCCCGCGTTGCTGGAGTTTCAGCGGGAGCCTTCCGGTATCGCAGGCACCACACCAACATCAGTGCCGACGTCACCACGTAGAAGCTGTGCAGCAGCCACACTGGCCCCGCCGGGAGGTCGAAGACGTAGAAGGAGTGCACGGCATTGGCGATGTTGGTCAGGGTGATATTGCTCAAACTGTAGGAGGCCAGGTCCTTGGTGCGGACTGCCTTGAACAACATGGGCAGCATGCTGGATGCAAAGAGCACGGTGGATACGGAGCCGGCGAGCAGTGGAATGTTCATAAGCCCAAGCTATGAGTCCGGCGCCCTCTACCGCGTCGGCCAAATGACGCATCCTGCTGCAATGGGCATGGGTATTTATGCGCATGCCGGGAAGTGAGAGAGCGGTCGGGAAAACCCAGCGGTATGTGAGTGAAGATCGGGGGAAAAGCTGTGGGATGTGAGAGAGCATCAGTGGGCTAAATGGTGTTCAAAGGCGTATCTGGTCGCAGCAACCCTGGATGGCAAGGAAAGTTTGCTGAGGATGTTGCTGACATGGCGGGCGACGGTCTTTTCGCTCAGGTACAGTTCCCGGGCAATGGACTTGTTGGCTTTTCCGTCGGCGACAAGCCGCAGGACTTCCAGTTCACGGGCGGTCAGGTCACGGGCGGTCAGGTCACCGGCAGTGCGCGTGGAACCATTCCTGGCACCTCCCGCCATGCCGGTTCCCGAACTTAGTCCCAGCACTTCAGTGACGGCTGGCGCGGCCTCAAGTTCAGCGAACTCGGCCATAGCAGCTTCGAATTCCATGGCGGCAGAGTCGGGATCGCCCAGTTCCGAACACGCGCGACCCGTCAGCACTCTGCATGTGGCGGCACCATAAGGTGCCTCGAGGCTGTACCAGAGCCGCCATGCCTTTCTGGCGGCCACAAGTGCTGCGGCCGCATTGCCCTCTGCGAGCAGGACCTGGGCTTCTGCCTGCGCCGCAAGTGCCCGTTCCAGGGGCCTGCCCGTTTCCGGGACCGGGGCCGCCAGCTCGTCAACCGCCGCCCTTGCCGCCTTAAGATCACCAGCGGCAAGCTCGACGTCGACGACGGCGGGAAGCAGCCGCCGTCGGTTGGCGGGGTCCGAGCCTGACATCGCACGGCGCAACATTGCTTGGGCTTGGGACACTTTTTGCTGGCCTGCCAGCACCAGCGCGAGCCCGGGGAGGGCTTCGAAGCCGGTCTCTGCGGCCTTGGCATACGCCTCACTGGCCTCATCAAACCGGCCCTTCAGACGCAGGATCTCGCCCTGCAGATACCACGCACCCCAAGCCGCTTCCGGATCGCCGCGGCGCGAACGGTCCTGGGCAATGTGGACGGCAGCCATGGCGTCATCCCAGGCGCCATGGAGGATGAACAGCTCTGCCCTGTGGGACTGGCACTGCCCACTGAACATCACCATGTCCGGACGATCCCCGCACCAACGTTGCAACGCTGCGGTCCATTCATGGGCTCGCTGGACATCGAAGGCAAGGCGGCAGCTGCCGATAACGGCGCAGTAGATGATGCCCGAAGGGATGGGCGACACTTCCCCTGCCGTCACGGAAACCATGACTTCGTCCAGAATCTCCAAGCCTTTGTCCGGGAATCCAAGGGTGATGCTGGCGGTGCCCAGACCCAGCTGTCCAAGGGCCATGAGGTCCTTATCGTGGAACCGCTCCCCCACAGCCAGGGCGCGGCCAAAGAGCTCGTTGCTTGCTTCAGGATTTCCCCCGTACAACGCTCCGAGCGCCGACGGAATCAGGAGATAGCCTTCAGCTTCGGTGGGCTCGTCCAGTTCTTCCACTAGATGTTTTGCCCGGGACATCCAGCCCGAGCTGCGGGACGGTTCTCCGAGGTCCATGAGGAACAGCACCAGCCACGCTGCGCAACGGGCGGCGGCAGCCATGTCTCCTACAGTGAGGTATTCGTCGTGCGCCCGTGTCAGGTAGGCAACGCCTTCGGAGTCCTTGCCCAACAGCATGGCCACGGAGGCCGCGACTTCAATGTCCTGGGGTGGCAATCCGCCCTCGGCGTCTGCCCGGGCAAGGCAGTCAAGTGCATCGCCCCAGCGGTGCTCGGAGAACGCCGAGCGTCCCAGATCCAAGGCTGTAACCGGCATAGTCCACACCCACTCTGCGACCGGGAGCAACCCGGTTGGCGCACCCAAGCGGCCGTATTAGCGTCAGGGTACCGCCGCCGTCGTAAGCCCACAATGGGTCCACGCATCCTTGGGGAGCCGTGTGTGTCCCTGACCGTCTTTGAAGTCTCGAAGCCCTTGGTTTCAACCATTTTCGGTTGCATGGCGACTGCCCGGGTTCAAAGAAGGTCAGAACGCCGCAAGCGGACGTCGCAAGCGGACACTGAAAGCCGGCGCTCGGGCAGCCCAAGAGGGCAGAAAAAAGCCCTGGCCACGAGTGACCAGGGCTTTTTCGAACAGGCTGTTAGTGCTGGTGGCCTGCGTGTGCGTCTTCTTCCTCAGCCGGCTTTTCGGCAACCAGGGTCTCGGTGGTGAGAACCAGGGCAGCGATGGAAGCGGCGTTGCGGAGTGCGGAGCGGGTGACCTTGACGGGGTCGATCACGCCGGCGGCGATCAGGTCCTCGTACTCACCGGACTTGGCGTTGAAGCCGTGGTTGGCTTCGAGTTCGGAGACCTTGGAAACGACGACGAAGCCGTCGAAGCCAGCGTTCTGGGCGATCCAGCGCAGCGGTTGGATCAAGGCACGGCGGACGATGCCAACAGCTGCTGCTGCGTCGCCTTCCAGGGCCTTGACGGCCGGGGACTCGTCCAGTGCCTTGAGGGCGTGGATGAGGGCGGAACCGCCACCGGAAACGATGCCTTCTTCAAGGGCTGCACGCGTGGAGGAAACGGCGTCCTCGATGCGGTGCTTCTTTTCCTTCAGTTCAACCTCGGTGGCTGCGCCAACCTTGATAACGCCGATGCCGCCAGCCAGCTTGGCAAGGCGCTCCTGCAGCTTCTCGCGGTCCCAGTCGGAGTCCGTGCGGGTGAGCTCGGCGCGCAGCTGGGCCACGCGGTCGGCAACGTCCTGCTCGGTTCCGGCGCCATCAACGATCGTGGTGTTGTCCTTGGTGACCGTGATACGGCGTGCCGTACCCAGTACCTCGAGGCCAACAGTGTCCAGCGACAGGCCAAGGTCAGGAGAAACAACCTGGGCGCCCGTCAGCGTCGCGATGTCCTGGAGCATGGCCTTGCGGCGGTCGCCGAAGCCCGGAGCCTTGACAGCAACAACGTTCAGCGTGCCGCGGATGCGGTTGACGATCAGCGTGGACAGGGCTTCGCCTTCGATGTCCTCGGCGATGATGAACAGCGGCTTGGAGGCCTGCAGCGCTTTCTCCAGCAACGGCAGGAATTCCTGCAGGGAGGAGATCTTGCCCTGGTTGATCAGGATCAAGGCGTCTTCGAGGACAGCTTCCTGGCGTTCTGCATCAGTGACGAAGTACGGGGAAAGGTAGCCCTTGTCGAACTGCATGCCTTCGGTGAGGACGAGCTCGGTCTGGGTGGTGGAGGATTCTTCGATGGTGATGACGCCATCTTTGCCAACCTTGCCAAACGCCTCGGCCAGCAGTTCGCCAATTTCGTCGCTCTGTGCGGAAATAGCAGCAACGTTGGCAACCTGGGTGCCCTGCACTTCGCTTGCGTTCTCCAGGAGGCGGGCTGCGATGGCTTCAATGGAAACCTCGATGCCACGCTTGATTTCGCCAGGAGCGGCACCAGCAGCAACGTTGCGCAGGCCTTCCTTGACCAGTGCCTGGGCCAGCACCGTAGCGGTGGTGGTGCCGTCGCCAGCGACGTCGTTGGTCTTGGTGGCTACTTCCTTGGCCAGCTGGGCACCAAGGTTCTCGTAGGGGTCGTCAAGCTCAACTTCGCGGGCGATGGTCACGCCATCGTTGGTGATCGTGGGAGCGCCCCACTTCTTGTCCAGCACGACGTTGCGGCCGCGCGGGCCAAGCGTCACCTTGACAGTGTTGGCGAGCTTGTCGATACCGGCCTCAAGAGACCGGCGGGCAGCATCGTTAAAAGCAAGCTGCTTTGCCATGGTTGTGTCCTTTCAAGACAGAAAACCCGCACCGCAGAGGGTCGGAATAATTCCAACGCGGCTGCGGTGCGGGGCTCCAGGAAGTTACTTTACGACGATCGCAAGGACGTCGCGGGCGGACAGAACGAGGTACTCGTTGCCGCCGGTCTTGACTTCGGTTCCACCGTACTTGGAGTAGATAACGACGTCGCCAACAGCTACGTCAACCGGCACTCGGTTGCCGTTGTCATCGAAGCGGCCGGGGCCGATTGCAACAACTTCGCCTTCCTGCGGCTTCTCCTGTGCGGAGTCCGGAATTACCAGGCCGGAAGCCGTGGTCTGCTCTGCTTCGAGCGGGCGAACAACAATACGATCCTCAAGAGGCTTAATCGAGACCGACACTCGGACTCTCCTTTTCATGAGCTGATTCATGGACTAAGAACTAGGGTGCCGTAGCGTGCAACCGTCGTCGCGGTGCCGGTGGACGCCTGGCGTGATTAGCACCCTCCGGGGGAGAGTGCTAACAAGACTCTATGTAAGCGTTAGCACTCGGTCAAGGCGAGTGCCAGAATTTCGTCCTAGGTGAACTCCCGCTACCGGCCGGTGAGGTCATCCAGATCGTAGTCTTCGCCGTCGTCGTCCTCATCTGTGGGAGCCGATCCGCGGTTCAAATACAGCACGACGGCGGCCGCCAGGGCCACGACGCCGGAAATTACCAAGGCGATAATCCCGCCAATGCGGGCCCCGCTGTAGAGGTCACGGATATCGCGGGCTTCATCCGTAGCGTCATTCACGCTCTTGCCTGTGACGGAGTATGCCGCTGCGTTGAAAGAGTCCAAGGCGAAGATGACGATCAGCAGGCCGATGCAGATTACAGCGATCACGGCCCCTGCGATCAAGGCAGGACGGGCAAACGCCACAAGGGATCGGCCGGAGGAATGCTCTGGAGCTCCTGGGCCAGCGGAGTGGTTCCCGCCCGGGTTGTTCGTATCGGAGGGCTGCGGAGCTGCGTTGTCTTCCATGAAAACAACCCTATCGGGCCGATTCCCAACTCACGGCGTCAGGGCGCGCGCCGTTAGGCTTGATCCCATGTCTCACGCACCGCAGGAACAGATCGCACCCTTGCTGACCACTGAAGGATGGGAACTTCTTGCCTCGCTGGGGCCGTACCGCGAAGCCGATTCGTTCAGCGTTAACGCCGAACTCCGGAAAGCAGGTCACTCCCCCGAACTCGTGGCTGCGGTATTGACGCAGTCCCGCCTCCGGACCCGCGCCGAGGCCAAGTTCGGCGAGTTCGCCCGGCAGATGCTGTTCACCCAGGCCGGACTTGAGCAGGCAACCCGCCTCAACGTTGCAGCCCGGCACGCCGAGCGTTTTGCCAAGGCCGGCATCTCCCACGTAGCCGACCTCGGCTGCGGCCTCGGAGCGGACTCCATGGCCTTGGCCTCGATGGATATTGCCGTGACCGCCGTGGAAATGGATGAAACCACTGCCGCCTGCGCCACCATCAACCTCATGCCCTTCCCGCACGCCAGAGTGGTGCATTCCGACGCCACATCAGTGGACCTGGATGGCATCGACGGCGTGTGGCTGGATCCCGCACGACGCACAACCTCTACGTCCGGGACCAAGAGGATTTGGGATCCGGAAGCGTTCTCTCCCCCGTTGTCGTTCGTTGAAGGGCTGGCTGCGGGCGGCCGGGCGGTGGGCGTCAAGATGGGTCCCGGGATGCCACACGACTCGGTTCCGGCGAACTGCGAAGCGCAGTGGGTCTCCGTAGGCGGCGATGTCACTGAGGTCACCCTATGGTTCAATGCGGTGGCCCGGCCCGGGGTACGGCGCGCGGCACTTGTCATCGGCTCCCAGGGCGCTGCTGAACTCACCAGCGGCGAGGATTTCGACGGCGGCCCGGTAGCCGCCGTCGGGCCGGTTGAAGGGTTCCTCTACGAACCGGACGGTGCGGTCATCCGCGCAGGCCTGGTGGCCGACGTCGCAGAACGTTTTGGCGGGCACTTGGTTGATGAACATATCGCCTACATCTGCGCCCCGGAACTCCACGACTCGCCCTTTGCCCGCGCATACAAGGTGCTGGAAGTAATGCCTTACAACGTGAAGGCGCTCAAAGCCTGGGTCAAAGCGAACGGCATCACGGTGCTGGATATCAAGAAGCGCGGCACGGCAGTCACTCCGGAGGAACTGCGGAAACAACTGCTTCCATCCAAGCGCGACACCAAGCACGCAAAGACGGCCACCCTGGTCCTCACCAGGATTGGCGAGGAAAGAGTGGCCGTGGTTGTGGAGCCCGTGACGTTCTAGGCTCCGTCAGCGGCGGGAGAACTCCGAGGCTTCGCGGACCTGGTCAGCGCTCGGGCGGACGCCCGTGTACAGGACGAATTGTTCTTCAGCCTGGATCGCGATAACTTCGGCTCCGGTGATCACCGGCTTGCCTGCTTGACGGGCAGCCGTGATGAGCGGCGTCTCCGAGGGGAGGGCGACGACGTCGAACACTATCTTCGCGGCGGCAATGGTGGCGTCGTCAAAAGACTGTGCCCTTTCGTCCGCACCAGCCATGCCCAGGGGCGTGACATTGATGATGAGGTCCGCTGTTGATCCATTGACGTCGTCCTGCCAGCCGAAACCGTAAAGGTCCGCGAGCGCACGGCCCGTGGTTTCGTTACGGGCAACGATGGTCACGGACGTAAAGCCTGCATCGCGGAGAGCTGCGGCCACCGCTTTCGCCATTCCTCCGGCTCCGCGCAGCAGCACTGTGTGGCTGTTGGGAACCTTGTGGTCTTTCAGGAGCCGGGCGATGGCGATGTAGTCGGTGTTGTACGCGGTCAGGACGCCGTCGTTGTTGACAATCGTGTTGACCGAATCGATGGCCTTGGCCGAAGGATCCATCACGTCCACAAGCGGGATGACAGCTTCCTTGTAGGGCATGGACACCGCGGCTCCCCTGATGGGGAGGCCGCGGATGCCAGCCACTGCAAGAGTGATGTCCGCCGGGGCGAATGCCTTGTAGACAAAGTTCAGTCCCAGCAGGTCGTACAAGTAATTGTGGAACCGGGTCCCAATGTTGCTGGGCCGGGCCGCGAGCGAAATGCACAGGGACATGTCTTTGTTCAGGATTGGCATTCACCCATTAAACAACGGCCTCTTTTCGCTTCCGTGCCGTTAGCCTTGGCGGGCCTTCATGCGCGGGTTGTTCTTGTTGATGACGAACGTGCGCCCACGCCGCCGGACTATCTGTGCGCCCGGAATCTTCTTGAGGGCACGCAGTGAGTTCCTGACCTTCATGGTTTTTCTCCTTCTTGTTGGTGGATGGGCTTTCGGGTGGCTGGGTTAGAGGGCTTCGCTAAGTTCCAGGGGGTCCTCCCAGACACCAAAGTCGAGTTCCATCTCGGCCTCGGTCAATTGGCAGCCCTCCAGGAGGGCGCGGATTTCCTGGGGGTCGATGTCCTCGGAGCGTCCGGTAATGGCCAGGACCGTTCCGCGGTCGCCATAGTTCGGGTGCCAGTCCAGGACGGCGTCGACGTCGGCTCCCACCTTGCCGTTGCGGGCTACGGTGGGTGCGTCCGCTAGCCAGGTCCCGGTGCTCTCAAGCCACACACGGGGACCAATTCCCTGTACCGCAATCCGCGTCTTGGCAGCCGAGGCGATCCACAGACGTCCGCGGAGCCAGTGGGTTCCGGCCGCGAGTTGGGGAAGAGCGTCACGGAAACGGCCAGGGTGCAGCGGCCGCCCCGCTTTATGGAGGACTGTCCGGAAGGAACCGGTCTCATCGTCCAAGGGCAGACGCACGACGCCGGGCCTGGTACGTGCGGCTGCTTCGGCGTCGTCGAAGCAGCCTGACCTGAAGTCATCGTCTGCACCGATTGCTGCGGCGTGTGGTGCGAGCTGGCCCAGCAGCTCCACGCCAGTGACCCATTCTTCGGATCCCAGGCGGGGATTGCCGGACAATTCTGCCCCGAGGCCGGGATGCAACATGACAGTGTCAACGTGCCCGAACTCGCCGATCAGGAACTCGCCGCTAGTCCGGTCATCCTCCGGCATCGATGTGAAGCCGGATTCAAAAAGGGTGTGACGGTCCCAGATGTGATCGTCAAGATCCACAGGGTCCAGAGCCAGGATGGCGTTGTCCATGACGGCTGGCTGGCTGAGGCCGCGCCGGAGTTCTGCGACTGCCATCCCTGCTGCGACGCCAGGGGGTAGGCCCAAAACCACGTGGTCGAACCCGCACGCGGCGAGGCGTTCCGCCGTCGGTACTACATCCAGCTTGACCGTGCAGCTGAGGCAGCCGTGCTCCAGAACGGTGGTTTCACGCTCAAACAACTGACCTACCCTGTATACGCGCCGCATGACCAAGGAACCATCCAGGAGGTCGTGAAGGACTACGACGGAGTTCGTGTGGGTTCGGCCAAGCCGGGCGGTGGCCGCTTCGCGGCACTGACTGTCCAGGGAGCTGACAACGGTGAGGTGCATGGAAAGATTATAGATGCAAATCATTCTCATTAGCAATTTGTTCAGGTGTGTCACGACGCTTACCTTCAACCTGTCCGCAATCAGCCATGCTCCGCCTGCACTAGACTTGAGCCGACCGCTGACGGCCCCGCAGCGGGTTGCGTCCAGCAGAAAGTCCAGCAGAAACAAGCAACGAGGGGACTACGTGCAGATTGAGTTTGCGCCATCCAGGCAATCGACACTGGGTGTGGAATGGGAGTTGGCGCTCGTCAATGCACGCACCGGAGAACTGGTCTCGGTCGCGAACGACGTCCTCAAGGGTGTCGCCGCGAACCACCCGGACCTCAACGAAGACGACGAACACCCCCACATCAAGCGCGAACTGCTCCTGAACACGGTGGAACTCGTTACCGGAATCTGCGAAACGGTCAAGGAAGCCAAAGAGGACCTCAGCCGCTCCCTCGCCGCTGTCCGCGAAGTCACCGACCCCATGGGCGTGGAGGTGTTCTGCGCAGGCAGCCATCCCTTCAGCCCACCCCTGCTTCAGCCGGTCACCGACAAGGAGCGCTACGCCAAGCTGATCGAGCGGACCCAATGGTGGGGACGCCAAATGGTCATCTATGGTGTCCACGTCCACGTGGGCATCGATCGCCGGGACAAAGTACTCCCCATCCTGGACGGCCTGGTCAACTACTTCCCGCACTTCCAGGCACTGTCCGCTTCCAGCCCCTTCTGGGCCGGCGAAGAAACCGGCTACGCATCCCAGCGGGCCCTCATGTTCCAACAGCTCCCCACCGCTGGCCTGCCGTTCCAGTTCGAAACCTGGGAAGCATACGAGTCCTACGTCCAGGACATGTTCACCACAGGTGTCATCGACGCCATCTCTGAAATCCGCTGGGACATCCGGCCTGTTTCCAACCTGGGCACTATCGAGATGCGCATCTGCGATGGCCTCGCCACCCTTGAGGAAGTGGGCGCGATTGCCGCACTGACGCAGTGTCTCGTGGACGAGTTCTCCTCCATCCTCGACGCCGGCGGCAGCATCCCCACCATGCCGCCTTGGCACGTCCAGGAAAACAAGTGGCGTGCCGCCCGCTATGGCATGGAAGCCATCATCATTCTGGATGCCAAAGGCAACGAGCAGTTGGTCACCGAGCACCTCGCAGAAACCGTCGCACGCTTGGAACCCGTGGCAGCCAAGCTCGGGTGCTCCGAGGAACTGGCCGACGTCATGAAGATCATCGAACGCGGCGCCAGCTACCAACGCCAGCGCCGAGTGGCCGCCGAACACAACGGGGACCTGCAAGCCGTGGTCATGGACCTCGTGCAACAGATGCGCAAAGGCCCCGACGCATAATTGAGTGGAGCTACGCAGCCACCGACACCGTGGTGACAGGCATAGAGGAATCCGGCGCGAACGCTATTCCGCTGGGCCCGATTCCGGCCATGATCAGTTGAGCACCAAGGGCTGCCACCATGGCACCGTTGTCCGTGCAGAGATCCAGCGGCGGCACGTGCAGCTTGATGCCCGCTGACACGCACCGTTGACCGGTCAATTCACGCAGCCGCGAGTTGGCAGCAACGCCTCCACCAAGGAGCACGTCAGTAATCCCGTGCTCCTTGCAGGCCAAGACCGCCTTTGAACTGATGACGTCCACCACGGCTTCCTGGAATGCCGCGGCGATATCAGCTACAGGTGCTTCCTCACCGCGGGCTTCGAATTGCTCCACGCATCTGGCCACCGCGGTTTTCAGGCCGCTGAAGGACCAGTCGTAGCGGTGCGGTCCCTTTTCCTCCGCGGTGCCCATGTATTTGGGCTGCGTGAGGCCGCGCGGAAAGCGGATGGACTTGGGATTGCCCTGGCGCGCGAGTTTGTCGATGGCCGGACCACCCGGGTAGCCAAGGCCCAGAATCCGGGCAACTTTGTCGTAGGCTTCACCGGCGGCGTCATCGATGGTGGACCCCAGGAGTTCCACGTCATCTGTGATGCTGCGGATACGGAGGATCTCCGTGTGGCCACCGGAAACCAGAAGTGCACCGAGGTTCTGCGGCAACTGGCCGGCGGCAGCACCGGCGTCAGGCTTTGAATCCAGCAGCCCCACGCCAACATGCGCTACGAGGTGATTGATCGCGTAGAGCGGCTTGCCCGTAGCGACGGCCAGTGCCTTCGCGGCGCAGACACCAACCATTAGGGCGCCCGCCAGGCCGGGGCCGGAGGTGACAGCAATGGCATCGACGTCCTCCAGGGTCACTCCCGCCTCATGCAGCGCTTCCTGGAGCGTGGGGACAAAGGCATCCAGATGGGCGCGCGAAGCGATCTCGGGGATGACGCCGCCAAAGCGCACGTGCTCGTCCATGGAGGAAGACACCGTGTTGGTCAGCAGCGTTGTACCGCGCACGATTCCGACGCCGGTTTCGTCGCAGGACGATTCGATGCCCAGCACCAAAGGCTGCTTCGGCTGTTCGGGATAAGGGCCGCTCACGCGTTGGCTCCTTCTGTGGAATGTGGCTCGGTGAGGGGCAGGCGCATGATCAACGCGTCCGTCCCATCCCGGTAGTACCGGGGACGGACGTGGATCTGTTCGAATCCGAAGCGAAGATACAACTGCTGTGCACGGGGGTTGTCCGCGCGCACCTCCAGGAGGACGTCCGCCGCGCGACGCCGCCGGGCCTCTTCAATCAGTTCGGTCAGGATGGCCGAACCAATGCCTTTGCCTTCAAATTCGGGAACGACGGCGATCGTCTGGACGTCCGCGATCGGCTCGATGCACATCAAGCCGGCGTATGCCACGATCTGGCCCTCAACCTCGGCCACCACATAGCGGCGTGTTTCGGGCTGGGACAACTCGTCGAAGAACATCTGCAGGGGCCAGGCATCCACGGGGAACAGTCGACGTTCCAAGGCTTCCACGGCCGGGACATCAGCCTCGGTCATGTCCCGCAGCGAAACTCCTGCGAGCTCAAGTTTGGGTGAAAGTTTCATCGTTCCCCTTTCATCACAGGGCACGCTTCCTGGGACCCGGTACCTGTGCGTCCGATTCGCGCAGGTACAAGGGCGTGGAATCCAAGAGCTCCTGCCCTGCAGTCAACCGAGCAAGCGCCACCTGGCCAAGGGAGGCCGCGTCCGGTTGGGTCTCGGCAAAGTCTTCGTCAGCACGGAGGACGTCGGCGTACAGGCCAGCGCCGGCTCCGAACACTGGAAGGTCCGGCAAGTCCGAGGCGAAACCCACATGCGGTCCGTCGATGAGCTGGGGAAGCTGGCCCTCCTCCAGGACGTACCGTGCCCAGTAGACCTCTTTGCGCCGGGCGTCAGTGGCCACCAGGAATTCGGAAACAGCGGCAGTGGACTCCGCTACTTCAAGGGCAATCGCGTCAAGGCTCATCAGGCCATAGAGCGGTTTGTTCCAGACGAAAGCCAGGGTGCGTGCGGTTGCAATACCCGAACGCAGCCCGGTAAAGGGTCCGGGGCCCACGCCCGTGACGATCACATCGATATCCGCGCCGGTAACGCCTGCTCCAGCCAGGAGCTTCTCGATGCCGGGTGCAAGGACTTCGGCATGGCTTCGTGTGTCCTCAGTGGAGAAGGAATCCACCACGCCTTCCATGGCAACATCCGAAATGAGCGCAGCGCTGGCGACTGCGGAGGTGTCGATGGCCAGGATGAGCATCAGTGGCCTCCCTCGGAGATCGTGTTTTCAAGAAGCTTCGGTGCCTCGGCCCAGCGTGGGCCAAAACCGCGGAAAACGATGGTGCGGGGTTCGTCGTCGTCATCGGTGTCAAAGTCCAGGACCGTGCCGCTGTCGGCGACATCGGCGGCCGGCACAGCGCCTCCGCTACCCACAGACCGGTGAAGATCCACTTCCAGGCGGCTGTCCGAGAGGTGCTCCACCCGGTCCCTCCCCCACTCCACCACGGTTACGGACGTGTCCATGGTGTTCTCAAGATCAATGTCATCGATCTCAGCAGCTGATTCCAGCCTGTAGGCGTCGACGTGGACCAGGTCCGGGCCACCGGGACGCGGGCCCTCCGGAAGGTTGGGATGAATGCGAACCAGCACGAACGTAGGAGAGATGATCCCGGCACGTACGCCCAAGCCCTCGCCCAGCCCCTGCGTGAACGTCGTTTTACCCGCGCCCAACTCTCCGGTCAGGACAAGGAGGTCCCCCGCCTCAAGTACCCCGCCGAGTGCTGCGCCGAGCGCGTGGGTTTGTTCCGCCGTCGTGACATTCAGCCTGCGTTCCCATACCGGTTGGCTTGGTTCGTTCAGTGGTTCGTTCACAGGGTCGCCGATTCCGATGCTGCGCGGGTCCCTTGGTGTACCTCAGGCTTTGCCGAAGCCTCGTTGACCGCCGGAGCCTCGTTGATGTAGCTGCGGGGCACCCGCGGGCTAATGCGGGTGACGATCTCATAGTTGATGGTTCCCGCTGCGGCCGCCCAGTCATCCGCGGTGGGGCCCCCATCGGCGCCGTCGCCGAACATGACGGCTTCGCTGCCCTTGAGTTCGGCCGCTTCTTCAGGGGTGAGCGGTCCAAGGTCAATCACCATCTGGTCCATCGCGATCTGGCCCACCACAGGGTAGGTGACGCCGTTGACACGAACTGGACCGCCCGTGGCAACGCGCGGGACGCCATCGGCGTAGCCCAAGGGAATCAGGCCAAGCGTGCTCTCCTGGCTGGTGTGGTACTTCAGGCCGTAGGAAACGCCTTGCCCCTCCGGCACCTTTTTGCAGTTGGAGAGGAGCGCGCGGACGGTCATGGCGGCGTGCAGGCCAAGTTCGGCCGAGGTAACCCCTTCGAAGGGCGACAACCCGTAGATGCCGAGCCCGACGCGGATGAGGTCGAAGTGCGAATCCGGCCGGGACAGGGCGGCGGGAGTGTTGGCGATGTGCCTGACCTCGGTATCGACGCCTGCATCCTCAGCGATGGCGAGTGCCTCACGGAAAACCGCCAATTGTTGGTCCGTTTCGGGCCGGTGCGGCTCGTCGGCCACGGCAAGGTGGGAGAAAATGCCAACGACGCGAAGCAGGCCTTCGTCCTGGTATTCCATGGCCTGCCCCACCAACTGGTCCCAGTCGGCGATCGTGCAGCCATTGCGGCCCAGCCCGGTATCCACCTTCAGATGGACACGAGCGGGGCGCTCCTGTTCGCGGGCAGCCGCCACCACGGCATCCAGCTCCCAACCGGAAATCCCGACGTCGATGCCCGCGGCAACTGCGGCTTGGAAGTTGCTCTCACGGGTGTGCAGCCAGGCCAACAAGGGTGCCTCAATGCCAGCGGCACGCAAGGCGAGCGCCTCAGAAATGTGGGCGACTCCGAGCCAGGCCGCTCCGGCGTCGAGGGCTGCACGTGCAACCTGAACCACGCCATGGCCATACGCGTCAGCCTTCACCACAGCCATCACGGAGGCCGGGGAGGCGATCGCCACAAACTGACGAACGTTGTGCCGCACGGCCTCAAGATCGATCACGGCGGAACGCTCGAGCACCGCTGACTTTGCTATGGAGGTCTTGGACCCGATCCCGATATCTGCAGCTGCTTCGTAAGTCACCCTAGAGATTCTAGTGGTGCCGGGGAACGGGGGTTCAATTCCCCCCGCTCCTACTGGGCATCGGACAAGTGCGCGATCGTGGCGCGGGCGCGTCGTTGGGCTTCGGCGGGGATGTCCTTCACGATCGGCTCAAGGAAAGCGAAACGCCGCAACCACTGGCTCGATTGGCGTTCCTTGCGGGCGTTGGCACGCTGCCACCAGTCCGCGATGTCGCCCCAGCCAGGGGCGGCGAGGGACCCGCCCACCTGTTGTACGGCCAGCGAGGCACAGAGGTTCGCGAACCGCAGGCGGTCCCCCAATCTCCATCCCGCCAGGCACCCCACAATGAAGGCCGCCCCGAAACAATCGCCGGCGCCGGTCGGATCGTATGCAGACACGGGCAGCGATGGCACCCATTCCTCTTCACCCGTCTCCGAGTCCACGGCCATGGCGCCCTGCGCGCCCAACGTCACCACAGCCACTGGAACGCGATCTGCCAAGGAATAGAGCGCCGCCCACGGATCGGTCTTGCCCGTGAACGCCATGGCTTCCGGCGCGTTGGGCAGGAAAGCATAAAAGTGTTCCAGCTGGTCCAACCTGCGTTGTGACCACTCTCCGCTGGGGTCCCAGCCCACCACGCCGAAAAGCTTCGTTCCCGCGGTCTTCGCCGCCAGCATCCACGGTTCCAACTCCTCGCCCAGGTCCGCGACGGCCGCGAGCGCCTTGGGTGGTTGCCCGATCAGGTCCGAGGCCTTGATCGGCGCCGGGTGCCCGTGGGTGACCATGGATCGATCCTGGTTCACGCACATGGACACCGTTACCGGCGAGTGCCAGCCAGGGACGCGACGCGACAGGGACAAGTCCACATGCTCCTGGCTTTCAAGGATCTGCCAGTTGTAATCCCCGTAACCGTCGTCGCCAAAGGCCGCTGCCAAGTTGGTCCTCAGGCCAAGCCGTGCCGCGGCGATCGCTTGGTTGGCAACCCCGCCCGGGCAGCTGCCCATGCCTTCGCTCCACACTTCAGTGCCGGGCTCGGGAGAGTGCGGGAGTCCGGTGAAAATGATGTCCTGGAAGACCGTTCCTGCCAGGAGAAGGTCGCATTGGCCGTCGCCCTCCGTACGCACGGCGGCAAGGGGATCAAAACGTCGCTGGGGCATTGCGTCCATGCACGGCACACTACGCTGCGCCTTCCGGGCTGCATAGACTCGGATCATGCGGCTCATGATCGCCGGTGGCGGCGGATTCCGGGTACCCCTTGTGTACCGTGCGTTATGCACGGGTCCGTTCGCGGGACTGGTGCGCGAGGTGGTGCTCTACGACGTCGATCCGGCACGTCTCGCCGCCATCCAGGCAGTCCTCCGCGACATGCCGCCTCCGGAAGGCTCCCGGCCCGCCGTCGTGATTTCCACGGACCTGGGGCAGGCTCTCACCGGCACCGATATGGTCTTTGCGGCGATCCGCCCCGGCGGCACCGAAGGCCGGATCGCCGACGAACGCGTTGCCTTGGACGTCGGCTTGCTGGGCCAGGAAACCACGGGCGCGGGCGGCATCTCCTATGCCCTCCGCTCCATTCCGCACATGCTGGGACTCGCCGAGGGAATGCGGCACTATTGCCCGGATGCGTGGCTCATCAACTTCACCAACCCCGCCGGGATGGTGACCGAGGCGCTTGTGCCGGTGCTGGGACGAAAGGTCATCGGCATCTGCGATTCCGCCGGCGGCTTGGTCCAACGCGCTGCCCGGGCCGTCGGTTCGCCCCTTCACGAAGGAACGCTCGACGGCGTGGGCTACTTCGGGTTGAACCACCTCGGCTGGCTTTACAAGCTGGCGCCCGGTGGCCGGGACCTGCTGCCGGAGCTGTTATCGGATCGTGGGGCGCTCGAAACCATGGAAGAAGGGCGTTTGTTCGGCCAGCACACCCTGGACAAACTCGGTTGCCTGCCCAATGAATACCTTTACTACTACTACCAAACTGACCAGGCGATCGAAGCCATCCTGAAGCAACGCGAAACGCGTGGGACGTCCATCCACCATCAACAAAGCTCGCTCTACCCTTCCCTTGTGGAATCCTCGAACGCCTACGCCATGTGGGATGCGGCCCGGCGCTCCCGTGAGGAGGGCTACTTGGCCGAGGCCCGGACGCACGGGGAGCACCGCGACGAGGAAGACCTCGCCGGGGGTGGGTATGAGCGTGTGGCGTTGTCCGTGATGCGGGCTCTATCCGGTGGTGGGACGGCGCAGTTGATCCTCAATGTGCCCAATTCACCGGTCGCCGGTTCGTCGGCAAATGCGGCGGAAGTCGCCCTGCCCGGGCTCCCGGGGGACGCCGTCGTCGAAGTTCCCTGCGAGGTGACTCCCGACGGCGCCCTGCCGCTTGCGCAGGAACGGCCCGGAGGCCAGTTCCTCACCTTGATGCAACACGTCAAGGAGGTGGAGCGGCTGACGGTCCAGGCAGTGCGGGACTGTGACCGGGACGCGGCACTCCAAGCGTTTGCCGCCCACCCGCTGGTAGGCTCGGCGTCGCTGGGCGCTGAACTCCTTGACGGCTACGAGGCAGCCTTCCCGGAACTGCGCGGACTCTGGAAGTGATTTCCCTGCACTTCTAGAGCTTCCGGTACATCACGTGCAGGCCGACGTATCCAATTTCAGGGTGGTTGAACGCCTCGGGAACCGTGGCCAGGATGCGGAAACCCATGGATTGCCACAACCACACGGCCCGGACGTTGCTCTCCACCACAGCATTAAACTGCATGGCGCGGAATCCTGCTGTTTTGGCTTCCTTTAAGGAGTAGGCACACAGTGCCCGTGCAATTCCCTGGCCCGAATGCTTGGAGCTCACCATATACCCCGCGTTCGCCACGTGGCTGCCACCACCAGCCTGGTTCGCATGGAACTCGCCAGTGCCCAGGACTTCTCCGCCCGGATGCGGCCCGTCCGCGGTACGCACTGCAACGAAGGTTTGGCCGGGCGCTTCCTTCATCCACTTGGCACGGGCAGCTTCCTCGGTGGTGTCGCGGTCCCAGGTGAAGGTCTCCCCCTCGCGGAGGACGGGCTCCATGAGGGACCAGATGCCGGGCCAGTCATCGGGTGTGGCGGGGCGGATATCGAAAAGGGTTTCTTGGCTCACAGCGCACACGCTAGCAGCCTTGTCCACATAGCCGGGATCGGCACCATGTAGTGCTGGGCTTCAGGAGTAGTGTTTTCTGCAGGGCGAAAGTGGTTTTGCCCCGCAAGTCAGCTTCATGTGAAGGAGGAAAGTGTGCCGTTGATCCGCCGCGTGGCATTCCTTTCACTGCACACCTCCCCCATGGAGCAGCCAGGGGCCGGGGACGCGGGTGGGATGAACGTCTACGTCCGTGCGTTGGCCATGGCGCTGGCCGAGTCTGGGGTGGAGGTAGAGATCTTCACCCGTTCCACCAAAGCCGGCCAAGCCGCCGTCGAGCACCCAGGACCCGGCGTGTGCGTCCACAACGTGATGGCCGGACCCCGGCGGAAAGTCCCCAAGGAAGAATTGCCTGCCCTCCTCCACCAGATGGTGGAGGAGATCGATCGGATCCGGCAGCAGCAACCCCACGGCCGTTACGACGCCATCCATTCGCATTACTGGGTGTCCGGCGTTGCGGGGCTGGAATTGGCTGAGCTCTGGGGTGTTCCGCTGGTCCACACCATGCACACCATGGCCAAGGTCAAGAATCTTGTTCTCGAGTCCGGCGAGCGCCCCGAACCCCGGCGTCGGGAGGAAGGCGAGCAGCGGATTGTTGATGGGGCTGCCCGCCTCATCGCCAATACTCCAGCCGAGGCAGAAGAGCTCGTCTCCCACTACGGCGCCGATATCGACAAGATCGACGTCGCACCTCCTGGCGTGGACCTCAAAGTCTTCACACCATCCTTCCGTCGCAAGTCGCGCGCCCAGCGGGACGTCAGGCCGGACAGCTTCCACATTCTGTTCGCAGGCCGGATCCAACGGCTTAAGGGTCCCCAGGTCTTCGTCAAAGCAGCTGGTCTGCTGCGCAAGCGCAGGCCGGACATCGATCTGGAAATGACCATTCTGGGCTCGCTGAGCGGCGCCAAGGACTTCAACCTGCAGCACATCATCGAGGAGGCCGGGCTGGCCGACGTCGTCACGCATCGCCCGCCGGTTGTAGCGCCCGAGCTCGCCAGCTGGTTCCGCTCCGCCGACGTCGTGGTGATGCCCTCGTTCAGCGAGTCCTTCGGACTTGTGGCCTTGGAAGCACAAGCGTGCGGTACCCCTGTGGTGGCCACCAACGTGGGTGGGCTCTCACGCGCCATTTCCGATGGCCGGACGGGCATCCTCGTGGATGGTCACGATCCTTCCGACTGGGCTGATGCCCTCGAGGATTTGTACGACGACGTACAGACACGCGAGGACATGGGCCGTTTGGCCGCGACCCACGCCGAATCCTTCGGCTGGCAGCGCACTGCTGCGATCACCTTGGAAAGCTATCGCGAATCTGTTGGCGGCCTGTTGGTCCCTCGGCCATAAACCTCACGCGATTACTGCCTGGCGACTGATAGATTGTCGCGCACAGCGTAGGCAGGGCGCCGAGCGTCAGCCCACACAGCGTAAGCACTAAGCCGAAGGACAACGATGTCTGAAAACAAGGGCCTGAGCGATCTTGAGATAGCCCATAACGCCACCATCCTGCCCATCGAAGAGATTGCGGTACGTGCGGGCATCAACGTGGACGCACTGGAACTGTACGGGCCTTACAAAGCCAAGATCAATCCGGCCAAGCTTGTGCTCCCAGTGGGCAAGCAGCCCGGCAAGGTAGTCCTCGTTTCAGCCATGTCCCCTACCCCTGCGGGCGAAGGCAAATCGACAACCACTGTAGGCCTTGCCGATTCCCTCGCACGCGCCGGCCACAAAGTGATGATCGCGCTCCGCGAACCGTCACTTGGGCCGATCCTTGGCATGAAGGGAGGAGCAACCGGAGGCGGCTACTCCCAGGTCCTGCCCATGGACGATATCAACCTCCACTTCACCGGCGACTTCCACGCCGTAACCTCGGCCAACAACGCCCTCATGGCACTCGTGGACAACCACATCTTCCAAGGCAACCACCTCGGAATCGACCCCCGCCGCATGACGTTCAAGCGGGTCATCGACATGAACGACCGCTCCTTACGGGAAATCATTATCGGCCTCGGCGGTCCTACCCAGGGCGTTCCCCGGCAAGATGGCTTTGACATCACAGTGGCCTCCGAAATCATGGCCGTATTCTGCCTGGCCGCGGACCTGGACGACCTCCGTACGCGCTTGGGCCGGATCACCTTTGGCTACACCTTCGACCGCCAACCGGTAACTGTTGCGGATCTTGGTGTGGAAGGTGCCCTGACATTGCTCTTGAAGGACGCCATCAAACCAAACCTTGTCCAGACCATCGCCGGGACGCCCGCGCTGGTCCACGGTGGCCCCTTCGCCAACATTGCCCACGGGTGTAACTCGATCATCGCAACGCGGACGGCCCAGGAACTTGCCGACATCGTGGTCACCGAGGCCGGATTCGGCGCGGACCTGGGTGCCGAAAAGTACATGGACATCAAGTCGCGCATCGCTGACGTGGCGCCGTCCGCCGTCGTTGTCGTGGCAACGATCCGTGCCCTCAAGATGCAAGGCGGAGTTCCAAAGGACAAACTCAGCGAACCCAACGTGGACGCCATAGCGGCAGGGGTGGAAAACCTCAAACGGCATGTTGGGAATGTCGCCAAGTTCGGCATTTCACCGGTGGTCGCCATCAACAAGTTCGCCACCGACACCGACGAAGAACTTCAATGGCTGCTGAAGTGGTGCGCCGCGGAAGGCGTGGAAGCGGCCGTCGCCGATGTCTGGGGCCGTGGCGGCGGAGGCGACGGTGGCGATGAGCTCGCATCCAAGGTGGCAGCGGCAGTGCAAGGGCCGTCAAATTTCCACCACTTGTACCCTCTGGAACTTTCTGTGGAGGACAAGATCCGCACCATTGTGCAGGAGATCTACGGCGCGGACGGCGTTGAATTTTCCGTCCCGGCGCAGAAGCGGCTTGTGGACATCCAAAAGAATGGGTGGGGCGGGCTCCCCGTCTGCATGGCCAAGACGCAATACTCATTCACCGACGACGCGTCCAAGCTCGGGGCGCCAAAGGGATTCCGGGTACACGTACGCGAACTCATTCCAAAAACGGGTGCGGGCTTCATTGTCGCCCTGACCGGAGCCGTCATGACCATGCCCGGCCTGCCCAAGGAACCGGCAGCCATGCGCATGGACGTCGGCCCAGACGGCAACCCCACCGGCCTCTTCTAACCCTCTTAAAGCAACGCGGGGTCAGTTACGGCCCATCCGATGGTCAAACATCGGCCGTAAGTGACCCCGCGTTGCTTGTGCTGTTGCGGTTTAGCGCTCGATGTCGCCGCGGATGAAGGCTTCTACGTTTTCGCGGGCGATATCGTCGTTGAACTGCTCCGGCGGGGACTTCATGAAGTAGCTGGATGCAGAGAGCAACGGGCCGCCGATGCCGCGGTCCAGGCCAATCTTGGCGGCGCGGATGGCATCGATGATCACGCCAGCAGAGTTCGGGGAATCCCATACTTCGAGCTTGTATTCGAGGGACACGGGAGCATCACCGAAGTTGCGGCCCTCGAGGCGGACGAAGGCCCACTTGCGGTCGTCAAGCCAGGCAACGTAATCGGACGGCCCGATGTGGACGTCGTCAGCGTGAAGCTCTGCCTCAACGTTGGAGGTGACGGCCTGGGTCTTGGAGATCTTCTTGGACTCAAGGCGATCGCGCTCAAGCATGTTCTTGAAGTCCATGTTGCCGCCAACGTTCAGCTGGTATGTGCGGTCCAAGGTGACGCCGCGGTCTTCGAACAGCTTGGCCATCACGCGGTGGGTGATGGTGGCACCGATCTGGCTCTTGATGTCGTCGCCCACGATCGGAACGCCCGCTGCAGTGAACTTGTCAGCCCACTCCTTGGTCCCGGCAATGAAGACGGGGAGAGCATTGACGAAGGCCACGCCGGCGTCGATGGCGCACTGGGCATAGAACTTGGCAGCCTGCTCGGAACCAACGGGCAGGTAGCAAACCATGACGTCTACCTTGGCCTCGCGGAGGGCAGCCACGATGTCGACGTCCTCCTCGGGAGCTTCGACGATGGTCTCGCGGTAGTACTTGCCCAAGCCATCAAGGGTGTGGCCACGCTGAACGGTGACCCCGGTAGCAGGGACGTCGGCGATCTTGATGGTGTTGTTTTCGCTGGCGCCGATGGCGTCGGCAAGGTCCAGTCCAACCTTCTTGCTATCAACATCGAAAGCAGCAACGAACTGGACGTCGTTGACGTGGTACTGGCCGAACTCGACGTGCATCAGACCCGGAATCGTGGCCTTGGGGTCAGCGTCGCGATAGTACTGAACACCTTGGACCAGCGATGCGGCGCAGTTTCCTACGCCGACAATGGCAACACGAATCGGATGTGAAGACACGGAACTCCTTTGAGAACTAAACCTCAGGTGCCAGGCGCGACCCTGACTGAGTTCAGAGCACGACTGATTGGCACGGCGCCATTCGGCGCACACTTGCATTGTAGCCAACACAGAAGGGGCCGCCTTTGTTCCCGGCGGGCCCCTTCCCTAATGTGTCAGTTCTGCAAGCTACTCCTGAGCCCACAAGTTGATGTCTGATTCAACTGCGAACTCGTCGATCGCCGTCAGCTCATCCGTGGTGAACTTGAGGTTATTGATGGCACTCAGCGTGTCTTCAAGCTGCGCCACGCTGGAGGCCCCAACAAGCGCGGATGTTACGGCAGAGCCCTTTGGCTGGTCACGGAGAATCCACGCAATAGCCATCTGCGCGAGGGTCTGTCCACGTCCCTCGGCGATGGCGTTGAGTCCCCGAACGCGGTCCAGCTTGTCCTCCGTCAATGCGGATTCGGAGAGGAACCGTTCCTTCGCGGCCCGCGAGTCAGCCGGCACACCATTGAGGTAGCGGTTGGTCAGCATCCCCTGGGCAAGAGGCGAGAAGGCGATGGAGCCGGCGCCCACCTGGTCCAGTGCCTCGTAGAGGTTCGGCGAACCATTCTCGGTCCATCGGTTCAGCATGGAGTAGCTGGGCTGGTGGATCAGCAGAGGCGTGCCGAGTTCCTTCAGTATCCGCGCCGCCTCGAGTGTCTGCTCAGGGGTGTAGGAAGAGATACCTGCGTACAAGGCTTTGCCGGACCGAACCGCGTAATCCAGCGCCCCCATGGTTTCCTCCAACGGCGTCTCGGGGTCCGGACGGTGGCTGTAGAAGATATCCACGTAATCCAAGCCCATACGCTGCAGGGACTGGTCGAGGCTGGAGATCAGGTACTTGCGGGATCCCCATTCACCATAGGGGCCCGGCCACATGTAGTAGCCGGCCTTGGTGGAGATGACGAGCTCGTCACGGTACGGCTTGAAGTCTTCCTTCAGGTGACGCCCGAAGTTCGTTTCTGCCGACCCATCCGGCGGGCCGTAGTTGTTGGCGAGGTCGAAGTGGTTGACGCCCAGATCGAAGGCACGGCGCAGGATGGCGCGCTGTTCCTCGAAACGCTTGTCGTCGCCGAAGTTGTGCCAAAGGCCCAGCGAGATAGCGGGGAGCTTGAGACCACTGCGTCCGACGCGGCGGTAGGGCATGGTTTCGTAGCGGTTTTCCGCAGCCGAATAAGTCATACGTACCATCCTGCCACTGCATAGATCACGGTGTTCGGGCTGTCCGCAATGTGGGCGCCGTCACCCTCGTCACTGCTCGCCTTACTGGACACGCACGACGGCGGCACTCCCACCGGGCAAGGTCAGCGAACCGTCGCCGAGTGCTACTTCGGTGTCGGTTGCCAGCAGCAGGGATCCACCCATAGGTGAATCCAACGGCTCGTCCCCAAAGTTGCACACCACGCGGATGGCGCCACGGGTCAACTCCAGCCAGTGCTCGTCGTCGTCGAACTCCACCTTGCTCTCGCCAAAACCACCGTTCACCAGCTCAGGCGTATTCCGGCGCAGCTGTGCTAAATCCCGATACAGCTGCAGCAGGCGGGCGTGGTCCCCGGCGTTGGGCTCGCTCCAGTCCAGCTTTGAGCGCTTGAAAGTTTCGGGGTCCTGGGGGTCCGGCACAACGGCAGGGTCCCAGCCCATCCGTTCAAATTCCTTGATCCGGCCCTTCGCTGTGGCCTCCCCCAATTCCGGCTCGGGATGGGAGGTGAAGAACTGCCACGGCGTCGAAGCCCCAAATTCCTCGCCCATGAAAAGCATGGGTGTAAATGGGGATGTCATGGTCAGCACTGCGCCGATCGCCAACCGACCAAATGATAGTGATGCAGTAAGTCGGTCACCGGTGGCGCGGTTGCCGATTTGGTCGTGGTTCTGCAGGCAAACGACCAACGCGGAAGGATGCGCGAGGTCGTGCCGGATCGGCCTGCCGTGGTGACGTCCCCGGAAGCTTGAATAGCTGCCATCGTGGAGGAAGCCGTGCTCAAGGACCTTGGCGAGGACAGCGAGGGACTCGAAGTCGGCGTAGTACCCGGTGGTTTCACCGCTAAGGTTCACGTGCAGGGCGTGGTGGAAGTCGTCGCTCCATTGGCCTTCCAAGCCATAACCGTTGTCCTTGCGGGGATAGATCAGGCGCGGATTGTTCAGGTCCGATTCTGCGATGAGCGTCCGCGGAATGCCGGTTTCGGCTTCGATCTGGTCTCCCAGCCCGCCAAAGTCCTCAAGGATGTGCACGGCACGTTCGTCGCGCAGTGCGTGCACGGCGTCCAGCCTGAGCCCGTCTACGTGATAGTCCCGGAGCCACATCGCCGCATTCTCCAGAATGTAACGACGTACCTCATCGGACCCCGGACCATCGAGGTTTACCGAATCTCCCCAGGTGTTCCCCTCCCCCGATTTCAGGTAGGGGCCAAATTTGGGAAGGTAATTGCCGCTGGGTCCAAGATGGTTGTAGACCACGTCCTGGATGACCCCCAAGCCAGCGGCGTGGGCAGCGTCGACGAACCGTTGGTAGGCCTCCGGGCCACCATAGGGCTCGTGGACGGCGTACCAAAGCACGCCGTCGTAACCCCAGTTGTGAACTCCGTTGAATGCATTGACCGGAAGCAGTTCAATGAAGTCGACGCCCAGATCCACCAAGTAGTCCAATTTCCCGGCGGCTGCGTCAAGCGTCCCCTCGGGCGTGAACGTGCCCAGGTGGAGCTCATAGATCACGGAACCCTTGAGGCTGCGCCCCTTCCACTCGCCGTCCCCCCACTCGTAGGCGGAAGCATCGAAGGTGGCCGACAGTCCATGTACCCCGTCCGGCTGTCGCCGTGAGCGTGGATCGGGAAACGGCCCCTCCCCATCCACGAGGTAGCCGTACGCTACCGCGTCGCCTTCCTTGCCAGTGACCTCGGCGGACGCGCGCCACCAACCTGTAGTGCCGCCGTCGTGAATTTGTTCCATCGCGTGCTCGCTACCTCCGGCCAGCAGCTTCACTGATCCGGCGTTGGGCGCCCAGACGTCGTAACGGTTTCTTCCAGCAGCGTGCTCCAGCATCGTGTCCCCTGTGCTTGTTTTAGCTTGCGTTGCAGTGGCGGTGTCGGTGGGTGTTCGTGTTTTCAGCGGATCAGTCAGTGGGCACCAGCAAGGCCACCGGGTAATGCTCCAGCAGCGTAGCGACCGCTACTGAACCGGCGTCATACGTGGTCCCGGTCAGTTCGTCGTGGCAGTTCACCGGCAAGTCGATGGCCGTATCCCGCCAACCGCCTTCCCGCGCGAGGCGCTTGGGCAGCCGCGTGCAAACGGTAATCGCACCGGGCGCATCCAGACCGCGGCTGAACGCAATCACGTGTTCAGCTGCCGCGCCGCTCGCATGCACGGGCTGGTAGCCGGCAAACAGTTCGGGCCGGTCCCGACGCAACCTGAGCGCCCTGGAGACCACCAGCAGTTTGGCGGTCTCCTCTGTGAACGCGGGCCGCGCACCAGTATCGAGTTCTGCGAGCGCGGCGATCCGGGCTTGAAAATCCACTGGTCGCCGGTTGTCGGGGTCGGTCAATGAACCGTCCCGGAACTCTGTGCCCTGATAGACATCCGGGACGCCCGGCATGGTTAGTTGAATGATCTTGGCTGAGAGCGAGTTGGAGGTCCCATAAGGTTCCAGTTCCTCGACGAAATTCTCCAAGGCGGCAGCAACTTCGGGTACATCAAAAACGGCGTCGACGGCGGCAGCCAAGTGACGCTCGAAGTCCAGGTTGGGGTCGGTCCAGTTGGTCGAATTTCCCGCTTCGCGGGCGGCCTTGAGCGCATACGATTGGAGGCGCCCACGATCGGCCGGCCAAGCGCCTGCAATTGACTGCCAAACAAGGGCTGCCAGAGGACCGTCCGGGATGGGCGCCAGCTCCTGGACAGTGCCGAGGAAGAGTTCCCATTCGGGGACAGATTCGGAAATCACCGAAATCCTGGCCCGGGCATCCTCGCTGCGCTTGGTGTCGTGGGTGCTCAGCGTGGTCATGGAGAGCGGGACCTCTGCCTGACGACGCGTCATGCGCTCGTGGAACCCATCAGGGGAAAGCGCAAACTCAGTGGGATCAGCGCCCACTTCGGTGAGCGTCCCCAAGCGTGTGTAGCGGAAGAATGCGGTGTCCTCCACACCCTTGGCCATCACCATGCCGGAGGTCTGTTGGAAACGGCGGGCGAGTTCCCCCGTGGTATCGACCAGGAGTGGGAGCAGTCCTTCCAGCACGTTCCCGAGCTCGGGCCGGTGCTGCCCTGCGCGTTCTACGGCTGCTTCCAGAATTTCCTGACCGTGCGGAAGGTAGGTCCTGTAGACGGGGAACCAGCAAATAATCTCGGCCAGGGCGTCGGCTACCGCGGTGCGCGGCAATGCTGGTGATTCGGGAACAAGACGGGACAACCGCAGGATCTCAGACCTCAGGATGCCGTCAGCGATGCGCCGTTTGGTCCCATGGATCATTGCCTCGTAGTCAGCTGGCTCGGGTGCATCCCGCAGCCGGGCGTCGAGGGAGTCCAGGTATTCCTCGGCTGTTGGGTCCACGAACAGACGGTCAACATCCGCCAGCGCGTCATACCCTGTGGTGCCTTCGCAATCGAAGGTTTCCGGCAGTTTCTCTCCCGGCTCCAGGATCTTCTCCACCAAGAGGTACGCCCCGCCCGTCTCCTTGCGAAGCCTTGCCAGGTATCCTGCGGGATCCGCCAGCCCATCGGGGTGATCGATCCTGAGCCCGTCCACCAGCTCTTCGCGGAACCATCGCACGATTTCCTCGTGCGCCTCATCGAAGACCCACGGAACCTCGACGCGGATGCCGGCCAGGGTATTCACAGCGAAGAAGCGGCGGTAGTTCAGTTCGGCGTCCGCGCGGCGCCAGCCCACCAGTTCATAGTGCTGCCGCGAATGAACGTCCTGCGGGCTGTCTCCATCGCTGAAGCTGCCCTCGGCCAACGGGAAACGGTGATCGTAGTAGTGCAGTTCGCCGTCCACCACAGTGAGCTGCGCAAGGTCGTCATCGCCGCCGAGCACGGGGATGCGGATCTTTCCGCCGCCAAAGTCCCAGTCGACGTCGAACGCTTCGGCGTACTTCGACGAGCGCCCCTCCTTCAGGAGCTGCCACCACCAGGCATTCTGTCCTGGCGAGGCTACACCCATATGGTTGGGGACGATGTCCGCCAGGATGCCAAGTCCCTTCGAGCGGGCGGCTTTGGACAACGCTGCGAGGCCCTCGGCTCCGCCCCGGGCAGGATCCACGGACGAAGGATCCGTGACGTCATAGCCGTGGTCTGAGCCTTCCTCCGCCGTGAGGATCGGCGAAACGTAGATCCAATCGACCCCAAGGTTGTGCAGGTACCCGGTGAGTTCCGCAGCGTCCTGAAGCGTAAAGCTTTGGCGGATTTGCAGCCTGTACGTTGAAACGGGGGTCCTCACGAGTCCGCCTTCTTCGAACTACGGCGCTTCCTTGCGGGTTTAGATTTCCCAGCGGGCGGATCTCCACCGTCGGAAGCCGCACCCTCTGCAGCTCCGTCGCCTTGCGACGCACCCGGTTCAACCTCCGGCGCTGAATCATTTGGCACGGAGTCAGCAGGCGCCGAAGTAACGGCAGGAGCCGTCAGCGAAGCCGTTTCGGGGGTGCTGGTCTGAGTGAGCGCAGCAAGGGAGGCGGCCACTGAATGGTCCGGCTCGGTCTCTGGCGCGCTGTGGGCGCGAAGCACCACCAGCGACTTCGCGGCGATCATCAGGATCTGATCCGCCTTCACGACGTCCGAATCTGCACCTTCACCGCCGGTGTCGATCATGACGTCCCACGCAGGGGCATATTCGTCTGACGGCACGCGGAACCCAACCTCGTCCTCGTCCGCATTGAAGTACAGCAGGAAATTGACGTCTGTGATCCGGCGACCTTGGGTGTCGCGTCCGTGAATGCCGTCACCGTTCAAGAACACTCCAACAGAACGGCCCAGCGCGGTGTCCCAGTCCGACGGCGTCATGGTGCTGGCGTCGGCATCCAACCACACGATGTCCGGAAGCCTCTCGCCCTCGCCCCGCAGCACGGGCCTGCCGTCGAAGAAGCGGCTTCGGCGCAGGCTGGGGTGCTTGGCGCGTAGGGCGCTGACGGCGGCCGTGAACTCCACCAAGGGCTGGTCCACGCTGTCCCAATTAATCCAGGTCAGCTCCGAGTCTTGGCAATACCCGTTGTTGTTGCCCTGTTGCGTCCGGCCAAGTTCGTCACCATGCAAGAGCATGGGAACACCCTGTGACAGGAAGAGCGAGGCGATGAAGTTCCGTTGCTGGCGGGCCCTAAGGCCAAGAACCTTGGGGTCGTCGGTGGGACCTTCAACGCCACAGTTCCATGAGCGGTTGTGCGATTCGCCGTCGTTATTGCCCTCGCCGTTGGCCTCGTTGTGTTTCTCGTTGTAGGACACGAGGTCCGCCAAGGTGAAGCCGTCGTGCGCGGTGACGAAGTTAATGGAAGCCACGGGTCGGCGTCCCGAGTGTTCGTAGAGGTCGGCCGAGCCTGTCAGGCGCGATGCAAATTCACCCAGGGTGGATGGTTCGCCGCGCCAGAAGTCCCGGACAGTGTCCCGGTATTGGCCGTTCCATTCTGTCCATTGCGGTGGGAAGTTGCCCACCTGATACCCACCGGGTCCAACATCCCACGGCTCAGCGATCAGCTTCACCTGCGAGACCACAGGGTCCTGCTGAATGAGTTCGAAGAAGGTTGACAGCTTGTCCACGTCATAGAACTCACGGGCCAGCGTGGACGCGAGATCGAAACGGAAACCGTCGACGTGCATCTCCGTCACCCAGTAGCGGAGCGAATCCATGAGCAGCTGCAGCGAATGCGGACTACGGACGTTCAGCGAGTTGCCCGTGCCGGTGTAGTCCATGTAGTACTTCTGGTCATTCTCCACCAAGCGGTAGTAGGCCGAGTTGTCGATGCCCTTGAAGGACAACGTGGGCCCCAGGTGGTTGCCCTCAGCCGTGTGGTTGTACACGACGTCCAGGATGACCTCGATCCCGGCGTTGTGCAGGGAACGGACCATGGCTTTGAAGTCCTGGACCTGTTGGCCGGTATCGCCCTTGGAGCTGTAGCTGTTGTGCGGCGCGAAGAAGCCGATGGTGTTGTAGCCCCAGTAGTTGTTCAGCCCCTTGTCCTGGAGGATGCCGTCATTGACGAACTGGTGCACCGGCATGAGCTCGATGGCGGTGATGCCAAGCTTCTGCAGGTGCGAGATAACTGCGGGATGGGCGACGCCGGCATAAGTGCCGCGCTGTTCCTCGGGAACCTCGGGGTGGAGTTGGGTGAGCCCTTTGACGTGGGCTTCATAGATGACCGACTTGTGATACGGAATCTTCAGTAATTTGTCGCCGTCCCAGTCGAAGAACGGGTTAATGACGACGCCGAGCATCATGTGCGGTGCGGAGTCGGCGTCATTCCGGGAGTCCGGATCCCCCATGTTGTACGAGAACAGTGCCGGGTCCCAGTCAATCTGCCGGTGAATGGCCTTGGCATAGGGGTCCAGCAACAGCTTGTTGGGATTGAACCGTTGGCCGGCATCGGGGTTGTAAAGCCCGTGCACGCGATAGCCATACTTCTGTCCGGGTTGGACTTGCGGCAGGTAGCAGTGCCACACATAGCCGTCCACCTCGGTGACTTCTACGCGGACTTCCTCGCCGTCGTCGTCGAAGAGGCACAGTTCCACTCCCTCGGCCTTCTCGCTGAACAGCGCGAAGTTGGTGCCGGTCCCGTCAAAGGTGGCTCCAAGCGGATAGGCCGATCCAGGCCAGACTTCCATGCGTTCTCCTCTGGTGATGCGGATAACTTGCTGCAAGCCTACTCATGACCCATGACACGGACAGTAACCTTACGGTCTTGCGGGGTCGTATTCAGCGGTCAGCGAACCTATGACGTGCGGCACAGCTGTCATGATCGCCGAGGCTGTAAGGGGGCCACCATTAAAATCCTTCGATGCCATCGAGCCGGCGCGGCCGTGAACGCTAGCGGCAACAGCCGCCAGAGCAGCCCAGCGGTCGTCGAGTTTCAAGCCCATGGCTGCGTACGCGCCGTCGTCGTCCCTCACCGAGTCCGTAGATTGCGCCAGCAAGGCGCCCAAGATGCCACCCAGGACGTCACCGCTGCCTGCGGTCGCCATCCAGGCAGTGCCCTCGGACTGGCTGAAAACAACGCCCGACGGCGAGGCCACCAGTGTGGTGGCACCCTTCAGCAGGACTGTGGCGCCAGTTTGTTCGGCTGCTTGCCGTACGAAGTGCAGCGGCCGGGACTCGACGTCCTCGCGGGTCACGGCTACCTCGCCGGTGGATGGAAGGGCTGCCAGGAGCGTCGCCAGTTCCCCCGCGTGCGGAGTGAGGATCCAATGGGCGGGACACCGCTCTGGCAGGATACTCAAGGCTCCGGCGTCGACGACGACCGGGAGCTCAGCGGCCAGCGCTGACTGTGCGGCGTCCCCGGCACGTCCGAGCTGGTCCTCCCCGTCCACGCCAGGACCAAGCAACCACGCTTGAACGCGCCCTGGGTCATCCGTCTCCCACAGGGCCTCCGGAGTCCGGCTCAATACATGGCGTGCCGCAGATTCCGGTCCTACATAGCGGACCATGCCCGCGCCGGCCATCGCTGCCGCATGGACGCTCAGCACGGCTGCCCCCGCAAACCGAGCCGAGCCGGCGACCACGCCCAGCACGCCACGGGAGTATTTATGGGAGCGGCGCCCAGGCTTGGGGAGCAAGGCGTGCAGGTCCGTGGCATCAAGCCGATGCAATTCAGGGGTGTCCAGGGAGTCTTCGATTCCGATCTGTACCAGGACCACGTGGCCGGCACAGCCCTCGCCCGGGTCTGTCATCAAACCGGCCTTGATACCACCGAAAGTCACTGTGACATCGGCTTCCAGCACCGGCCAGTGGACTTCGCCCGTGGCGGCATCCAGCCCACTGGGGAGATCGCAGGCCACCACGGAACGCGGCTTCAACTCCTGAAGGGAAGCGACCAACTCAGCAGAAGCATCACGTAATCCGCCGCGGGCGCCAGTGCCCAGGAGGGCATCGATGATGACATCGTCACCAGCGCATAGGACGGCAAGTTCCTCCGCGTTTCCGGGATCCAATCGCAGCACGCGGCCGCCTGCCGCCAGAAAAGCCCCCAAAGCCTCGGTATGGACTTCCGCTGAGGCGAGTACCGCCGTCGTGCGCATGCCCCGGCGGGCAAGGATGGAAGCCGCGAAGAGTCCGTCACCGCCGTTATTGCCTTTTCCTGCCAGGACTGTAATGCTCGCCCCACGCAGTTTGCGCTTGGCCTTGACCAAGCGAACCACTTCCTGCGCCAGGCCGTAAGCGGCCCTTTGCATGAGAACAGCGCCCTCACCGGAGTCCAGGAGCGGTTGTTCCGCATCCCTGATCTGTTGTCCGGTGAAGGCGCTGATCATCGTTATGTAGAGGTCCGTTTAGCCCTCGGCGAGGACATACGCCGTAGCGATGCCGCCATCGTGGCTCATGGACAGGTGCCAGCGTTTAACGCCCTTGGCATCGGACACGGCCAAGACCGTTCCTTTGACCTGGACGGTAGGACCATTCTGGTCAAGGCCGATCCAGCAGTCCTGCCAGTTCATGCCAGCGGGAGCACCCAGGACCTTGGCCACTGCTTCCTTGGCAGCGAAGCGCGCAGCGAGTGACCTGGTGTTGAGCTCGCGCTCCGCAGGAACGAACAGCCTGTCCCGCAGTCCGGGGGTCCGCTCCAGTTGCCGGGCGAACCGCTCGATGTCTACGACGTCTACTCCAATGCCAACAATCATGCGGTTATTCTACGGTCACGCTCTTGGCGAGGTTACGCGGCTGATCGACGTCGTAACCCTTCGCCCCAGCCAATTCAGCAGCAAAGATCTGCAGTGGCACGGTGGTGAGCAGCGGCATGAGCAGCGTGGGCGTCTCCGGAACGTAGAAGACGTGCTCTGCGTAGTCCTTGACCGACTCGTCGCCTTCTTCAGCAATGACCAGCGTACGTGCACCACGTGCGCGGACTTCCTGGATGTTGCTAACGACCTTGGAGTGCAGGGAGTCACGACCACGCGGGGACGGGACAACCACGAAAACCGGCTGGCCGTCGTCGATCAGGGCGATCGGTCCGTGCTTGAGTTCACCGGCGGCGAAGCCCTCAGCGTGGATGTAGGCAATTTCCTTGAGCTTCAAGGCACCTTCAAGGGCCACCGGGAAGCCAACGTGGCGGCCCAGGAACAAGACGGACTTTTCGTCCTTCATGCTGCGGGCGAGTTCACGCAAAGGACCTGCGTTGTCCAGGATCTTCTGAATCTTGGCCGGGATCTTGTTCAGGTCCGCGAGGACGTCCTTGATCTGGCCGGAGAAGATGTTGCCACGCAGCTGGGCCAGGTAAAGGCCCAGCAAGTAAGCGGCAGTGATCTGGGCGAGGAACGCCTTGGTGGATGCCACAGCGATTTCCGGACCAGCGTGGGTGTAGAGCACGGCGTCGGATTCACGCGGGATAGTGGAACCGTTGGTGTTGCAGATGGAGATCGTCTTGGCGCCCTGTTCGCGGGCGTAGCGGACGGCCATGAGCGTATCCATGGTCTCGCCGGACTGGCTGATGGAAACTACCAAGGTGTTGGCGTCGACGATCGGATCGCGGTAACGGAACTCGTGTGCGAGCTCTACTTCCGTGGGAATACGGCACCAGTTTTCGATGGCGTACTTGGCAACCAGCCCAGCGTAGGCTGCGGTACCGCAAGCCAGAACGATGATCTTGTCAACCTGCTTGAGGAGCTCAGGATCGATGCGGACTTCGTCCAGCGTCAGCTTTCCGTTGAGGTCCGAGCGCCCCAGGAGAGTCTGGGCTACGGCGTCGGGCTGGTCGTTGATTTCCTTCTCCATGAAGGAGCTGAAGCCACCCTTTTCGGCAGAAGCCGGGTCCCAGTCAACGTGGTATTCCTTGCCTTCAGCCGGAGCGCCGAAGAAGTCGGTGATCTCCACCGAGTCCGCGGTGATGGTGACGATCTGGTCCTGACCGAGTTCCACGGCGCGGCGCGTGTAGTCGATGAAGCCGGAGACGTCCGAGCCGAGGAAGTTCTCGCCCTCGCCAAGGCCAACCACGAGCGGGGAGTTACGGCGGGCGGCCACGACGACGTCGGGCTGGTCCGCGTGGACGGCGAGGAGGGTGAACGCACCCTCCAGACGCTGGCAGGCCAGGCGCATCGCCTGGGTGAGGTCGCCGCCGTTGCCGTTGAGTTCGTTGCGGAAGATGTTGCCAACCAGGGCGGCAGCAACTTCAGTGTCCGTTTCGGATTCGAACGTGACGCCCTTAGCTAGCAGTTCCTGCTTAAGCTCGGCGAAGTTTTCGATGATGCCGTTGTGAATCAACGCCAGGCGCCCGCCGTCGGAAAGGTGGGGGTGTGCGTTACGGTCGGTGGGTCCGCCATGCGTGGCCCAACGGGTGTGGCCAATGCCGGTCAGGGATTCAGGGACCGGGTTTGCTTCCAGTTCACTGATCAGGTTGCTCAACTTGCCGGACTTTTTACGGGACGAGATGGTCCCATCAGCCACCACTGCGACGCCAGCGGAGTCATAGCCGCGGTACTCAAGACGACGCAGCCCCTCCACGACGACGTCAAGGGCGCTGTGACCAGCTGCCTTACGAGACGAATTGCCAACATAGCCTACGATTCCACACATGGGTATAAGCCTAACGGCTAGGTCAAACAACTGATGTGGGACGTCCCCCCTCCCACTCTTGTTTCTGAGGCGTTGATCACCCACAATTCACCTTCACGTCGTCCCGCATTTCCTGATCCGCCGGGCTAAGGGCAGAATCAGAACGTGACTTTGCAACGCACCGAAGCAAACGGCGACGGCGCTTCCCCCTTTGTTGAGCTGGACCGCCAAACGTGGTCGCGGCTTGCAGCACAGATGGAGCAGCCCCTCAACGAAGAGGACATTTTCCGTCTGCGAGGCCTCGGCGATCCCCTGGATATGAAGGAAGTGCGGGAGGTATACCTCCCCCTTTCGCGGCTTCTGCACCTCTACGTCGAGGCTTCACATCAACTTCACGCGGCAACCACCACGTTCCTGGGCGAGCAAACACAACGCACCCCGTTTGTCATCGGTGTGGCCGGGTCCGTTGCCGTAGGAAAATCCACCATCGCCCGCGTTCTCCGTGAAATGCTGCGGCGCTGGCCGGGAACGCCCAACGTAGAACTCATCACCACGGACGGCTTCCTCTACCCGTTGGCGGAGCTGAAGCGCCGGCACTTGCTGGAACGCAAGGGTTTCCCCGAGTCCTACGACCGACGCGCGCTCTTGCGTTTTGTGTCGGAAATCAAAGGTGGAGCCGAGGAAGTCCGGGCACCGTGGTACTCCCACGTCACCTACGACATCGTCCCGGGCAAGGAAGTCGTAGTGCGCCGCCCCGACGTGCTGATCGTGGAAGGCCTCAACGTTCTGGCCCCCGCCAGGCCCCGCATGGATGGCAAGCAGGGCCTCGCGCTGAGCGACTTCTTTGACTTCTCCATCTACGTTGACGCCAAGACCTCCTACATCGAGGAGTGGTACGTGGACCGGTTCCGGAAGCTCCGCACCACAGCATTCGCGCAGCCAGAGTCCTACTTCCACCGCTACGCCACGCTGTCAGACGAAGATGCCGAGTCAACAGCCCGCGGCATCTGGAAGCGCATCAACGAGCCCAACCTCGAAGAGAACGTGCTCCCCACCCGTGGCCGCGCCCAGCTGGTACTTACCAAGGATGCAGACCACTCCATCCGGCGCATGCTTTTGCGGAAGGTCTAGCGTGGACTTCCAACCTCAGCCCATGCCCAGCCGCAGGGCATTCGCGGGTTTTCTCACAGCTGGCGCAGGCCTGGCCGCACTGACGGCCTGCACTCCGGATGGCCCCGCCTCGTCCGCTGCCGGGGCTTCGGCCACACCGTCCGCCGCTGCCTCGAACGCCACGCCCACTCAAGTCACTGCCGTTACGCCCGCTGCCGCTACCGAGCCTTCCAGCGCTCCTCCAAGCGCAGCGCACTCACAAGCCCCAACACCTTCGCAAGCCGCAGCACCTTCACAATCCGCAGCCAAGCAGTTCTCGCTGACCGATCCAGCGAGCCAATGGGTGGTGGTCAACAAGCACCGGCCGTTGAACCCACAAAACTATGTCCCGGCGGATTTGGTTCAGCCGAACATCCGGCTCGCCGTCACTGGCGAAGCCACACTGATGAACAGCACGACGGCGGCTGCCGCAGAAAAGATGTTCGCCGCAGCGGCGGCCGAAGGCGTCATCATGGCTTTGGCATCCGGGTACCGTTCCTATTCCACCCAGGTGGTCACCTACAACGGCTACGTCGCGAACAGTGGCCAGGCGGCAGCCGACCGGGCTTCGGCACGCCCCGGTCATTCCGAACACCAAACGGGCTGGTCCTTTGACATAGCCGACGGCGGGGGTGCCTGCAGTTTCCAGCCCTGCTTCGCCGATCAGCCCGCGGCTATTTGGGCCAAAGCCAACGCACACAAATTCGGTTTCATCGTGCGCTATCCGTGGATGTTCCATGAAACCACCGGATACTTCTACGAGTCCTGGCACCTGCGCTACATCGGCGTCGAAGCAGCGACAGAGATGAACACCCGGGGCATCGCAACGCTCGAGGAGTACTTCGGGTTGGAAGCAGCCCCCGACTACCTGTAGCGCCGGTCCTTTGACACGCAGGTCCTTTTAAACCAGCTCGGCCCGCTCTCCTGATTACCAGTAAACAGGTAATCAGGAGAGCGGGCCGAAGTTGCTTGGATTCTTACACAGCCAGTTCGCTGGGAGCGCTCAGTCGTTCCTTGACTACAGCGGCCAGGCTGTTGCAAATTCGCTCGGCCGTCTCCATATCCGCCGCTTCCACCATGACGCGGACCAGGGCCTCGGTTCCGGACGGGCGCAGCAGCACACGGCCGGTTTCGCCCAGTTCCAGTTCAGCAGCGGCTACTGCTGCGGCCACTCCTTCGTCGGTGCCCGCACGGGCCTTGTCCACACCCTTGACGTTGATCATGAGCTGCGGGAGCTTGGTCATCGCCGTTGCGAGTTCCTTCAAGCTACGACCCGTGAGGGCCACCTGCGCAGCAAGCTGCAGGCCGGTGAGCACGCCATCGCCGGTGGTTGCGTAATCGGAGAAGATTACGTGGCCGGACTGTTCGCCACCCAGGTTGTAGCCGCCGTCGCGCATTTCCTCCAACACGTAACGGTCGCCAACAGCGGTTTCGCGGATGGTGATGCCGGCATTGCGGAGGGCAATCTTGAGCCCGAGGTTGCTCATGACCGTGGCAACCAGGATGCTGTCCTTGAGCTTGCCCGCTTCATTGAGCGCCAGCGCCAGGATCGCCATGATCTGGTCGCCATCTACTTCATTGCCTTCGTGGTCTACAGCGAGGCAGCGGTCGGCGTCGCCGTCGTGGGCAATGCCAAGGTTCGCACCGTGCTTGACCACCGCTTCCTTCAACGGGCCCAGATGGGTGGAGCCCACGCCGTCGTTGATGTTCAGGCCATCCGGCTCGGCGCCGATGACGACAACGTCCGCGCCGGCGTCCTTGAACACCTGTGGCGAACAACCACTCGCCGCGCCGTGAGCGCAGTCCAAGACAACCTTCAGGCCCTCCAGGCGCTTGGGGAGGGTGCCGAGCAAGTGGACAATATAGCGGTCCTCAGCGTCGGAGAAGCGCTGGATGCGTCCGACGTCGCCGCCGACGGGCCGCTGAGGCTCTTTGCCGAGCTGTGCTTCGATGGCGTCCTCGACGTCGTCGGGCAGCTTCTGACCGCCGCGGGCGAAGAACTTGATCCCGTTGTCAGGGGCCGGGTTATGGGAGGCCGAAAGCATAACGCCGAAATCGGCGTCGAGGTCTGCCACCAGGTAGGCCGCAGCCGGGGTGGGCAGCACCCCGGCGTCATAGACATCGATGCCGGAGCTCGAGAGCCCCGCTTCGACGGCGGCGGCAAGGAACTCGCCACTCGCTCTGGGGTCCCGGGCGACTACGGCGCGAGGCCGCTTGCCATCGGTTGTGCGGTCATGGCCGAGTACGACGGCGGCGGCCTGGGCTAGCTGCATAGCCAGCTCGGCGGTGAGCAATCCGTTCGCGAGACCGCGCACGCCATCTGTTCCAAATAATCTAGACATCGGCTCAAGTTTAGACGACGACGGGACACCACCCGTCCAGCAGCGTGTCGGAACGTCATGTGCACAGGTCAAATCCGGCTCACACCTTGCATCTTCGAACTGCTCAAAGGGCAACTTCTTAAACGGCGAAAGCCCGCCCCGCCGAAACGGCGGAACGGGCTTTCGAGTAAGAGCAGATTAGCGCTTGGAGTACTGCTGAGCCTTACGTGCCTTCTTGAGACCAGCCTTCTTACGCTCGATGACGCGGGCGTCACGGCGCAGGTAACCGGCCTTCTTGAGGGTGGCGCGGTTGTTGTCGACGTCGATCTCGTTCAGCGAGCGAGCAACACCGAGGCGCAGTGCACCGGCCTGGCCGGAGATGCCACCACCGTGGATGCGGGCGATGACGTCGTAGGCGCCTTCAAGATCAAGGATCTTGAAGGGCTCGTTGACATCCTGCTGGTGCAGCTTGTTCGGGAAGTAGTTCTCCAGCGTGCGGCCGTTGATGATCCACTTGCCGGAACCCGGGATGACGCGAACGCGTGCAACGGCTTCCTTGCGGCGGCCAACAGCTGCACCGGCAACGGTCAGCGCCGGGCGCTCCTTCTTGGGCGCATCTTCAACAGATGTGCTTTCAGAGGTGTAGCTGGTGAGGGTTTCCTCAGCCTCGACGGCTTCGGCGGTCAGTTCTTCGTTCTGAGCCACGGTTCTCCTTGTAATGAAAAGTTGTTTGGTGGCCAGGACTACTGGGCGACCTGGGTGATTTCGAAAGTCTTCGGCTGCTGCGCAGCGTGCGGGTGCTCGGGGCCTGCGTAGACCTTGAGCTTGCCCAGCTGCTGAGCGGCGAGGGAGTTCTTGGGGAGCATGCCCTTGATGGCCTTCTCAACAGCGCGAACCGGGTTGGATTCCAGCAGCTCGGCGTAGTTGACGGAGGTCAGGCCGCCCGGGTAGCCGGAGTGGCGGTATGCGCGCTTCTGCTCCAGCTTGGCGCCGGTGAGGGCAACCTTTTCAGCGTTGATGATGATGACGAAGTCGCCCATGTCCATGTGGGACGCAAAGGTCGGCTTGTGCTTTCCGCGCAGCAGTGTTGCGGTCTGGCTGGCAAGACGACCAAGGACAACGTCGGTGGCGTCAATGACGTGCCACTGGCGGTTGATATCGCCGGGCTTCGGGGTGTACGTACGCACGGTTTTGCCTCGTTCTTGTTCTGGCGTTCATGTTTTAGGCGACACGCAGTGAGGCGTGTACCTACTATGTATGCGTTACCGGAGCAGAGGTGAGGGCTCTATAGACCAGTCATCCCAGAATCTCGATATGCCTCTTGAGTTAGCAATCCTGCAACTGGATCCCCGAGAAGGCATGTGTCATCGAGATAGGACACGCACAACGACTATAAACAATACCTTCAACGGGCCGTCCGGGTCAAAATGGGGTATCCGCCCCTCGGGGTCGCATGCGCTTTGAGGGAGAGTACATGACCAACGGTCCCGTTTTCCTGCTCCTGCTTGCCATCGCCGGCTTGCTGTTGAGCCCGGCCGTCGAGTTCGTGATCTCGCGTCGCCTTCCGCGCCTCGGCGGACTCCCCTCATTTGCAGTCCGGATTACGACGGCGGCAGTCACCGCGCTGCTCTTTGCCCTGTTGGGATGGCGCTTTGGTTTTACTCCAGAATTGCCGGCGTTCCTTTTATTGGCACTTCTTGGCGTGGAGCTTTCGAGAATTGATTTCACCCTCCATTTGCTGCCAAACCCCCTCGTTTTGCTCCTGCTAGGGGGCGGTTTTGTTCTCCTTGCCACGTCCGCGGCACTGGATCCCGCCTGGCCCGAGCTGCTCCGAGCACTCGCCGGAGGGCTCATACTCTTCGTTGGCTACCTGATTCTGGGACTTATTTCGCCGAGAAGCCTCGGAATGGGTGATGTGAAGCTCGCAGCACCCATCGGACTGTACTTGGGGTACTTGGGTTGGAAGCAAGTACTCTACGGCGGACTACTGGGATTCGTGGTGGGCGGGGTGCTGACGGTGCTGATGTTGCGCCTGAATCGCAAGGAAAAGACCGTGGAAACAGCGCACGGACCAGCGATGGTTGTCGCTGCATTGGGTGTCACGCTGCTACTTCAGTAGGGGTACGCCATCTGGCGCTGCCGTCGCTCTTCATAAGCTCGAAAATGTAAGGCTGCTGTCTATTCCAAGTAGTCGCTCCCCCTTTTTGCGTTCCAAACTGAGTACTCCCCTGCCCTTCTACGGGTGACGGCCTGATTTGCCTTGCAGGAATTCGAGTACGACTACGCATTGTTCAGCAGTGCGTCCAGGGTGAATTCTTATCTCATCGAATTCCGAACCGCTAAAGGCAACATGGGGGTAGTTCGGGAATCGAAGGCAAATTCCGATAATTTGCTGGACCTATAAACAATAAATCTACAAACCCTAAATTCATTTCTGGGAAGGAATTTTCCAATGTCTGCTCTTATGTTCACCGTCACCTCGTACATCGCCGGCGTCAAAGGCCGCTTCAGCAAGGAAGAGAAGGGCGCGACGATGGTGGAATACGGCATCATGGTCGCCCTGATCGCAGTAGTAGTCATGGGCTCGGTACTGCTCCTCGGCCCGGCCATCGCCGCCCTCTTCGACCAGGTAACTGCCGCTCTCTAGTTCGCACACCGGCGGTTGGCCGCGCTGGCAACTCGTTTTGTCACTGCGGCCGACCGCCGTCTTTAAGGGCACGTATGCTGCCGGGATTCTGGGTCTGGGAGACGATCGTGAAATCACGTAAGAAAGAGCGCGGCGCAGTAGCCGTGGAAATGGCGATTCTTTTGCCGCTCCTACTGCTGATCCTGGTGGGGATCGTTGAGTTCGGGCGGGCTCTGAACGTTCAAGTGTCTTTGACACAAGCCGCCCGTGAAGGGGCCCGCTACGCGGCGGTGCATTACAAGGACGGTTCTCTCGATGTGACGGGAACCGCGCTCGGATCTGCCCCGTCGCTTGCCGGCTTAGGTGTGTCTGTCAGCGATAATGCGTCCAGCTGCGCACCAGGTTCCAACGTCACAGTAACCACCAGCGTCTCCCTAACATCAATGTCAGGATTTCTCGACGCCGGCTTTTTTGGCTCACCTGGCATCTTCCCGCTCAACATGACTGGAGTAGGAGTAATGCGATGCGGTGGCTAAAGGCAGGAGCGGCGCGTGGCACGCGCAACGGTGGGAAAGAGTCCAAGGAGCGCGGCGCGGCTACCGTAATGGTCGCCACCATGATGGTGGCCTTGTTGGGCTTCGCCGCCCTTGCCGTGGACGTGGGTGCCCTTTACGCCGAAAAGGCCCAGTTGCAGAACGGTGCCGACGCAGCGGCACTCGCGATCGCCACGGATTGCGCGGGCGGCAGCTGCGGCAACAGTACGACAACGGGAAACCAATTCGCCAACAACAATGCGAATGACAATGCCAGTGGTGCAACCGTCACGTTTCCAGCGGCCACTAAGGTTCGTGTGGTCACCAATGCGAGGGATACGTCAGGTCAAAACAGCTTCTCCCTGTTCTTTGCACGGGTCCTGGGGTTCGACACAACGCCCGTGGATGCAGTTGCCGAGGCCTCCTGGGGAGCACCGTCTACTGCCACTACCTTGCCGTGGACAGTCAGTGAGTGCGTGTTCAAGAAGTACCTGTCTCCAACGCAGCTGGCTTCGCTGAACTCCACCGGAAGCTTCACCGGCGACCCCATCCCCACCCACATTCTCTTGCGGTACGACGAGAAAGCCCCGGCCTATCCGGGATGTGCGGCCCAAAACGGGTATGAGCCCGGAGGTTTTGGATGGCTCCTCACCAATTCAGGCTGCTCCACCGACATATCAGTGACTGCGACAGTCCAAGGGCAGCCGGGCAACCACTTCCCGAACGATTCCGCCTGCAATTCCGTCCTCGCGCACATCATGGACGAACCAGCCCTGATCCCTCTCTTCAGGACGGCAACCGGCAACGGGGACAATGCGACGTACACCCTTATCGGCTTCGCGGCATTCAAAGTCACCGGCTACAGGTTCAGCGGCACCGGGGGAATCCTGGATCCCGCCGCACCGAACTGCAACGGGAATTGCAGGGGTCTCCAAGGCTATTTCGAGCGATTCGTCTCTCTGGAAGATGGCATGACGGTCACCGGCGGTACCCCCAATTACGGAGCGTCCGTCGTGACGCTCACCGAGTAGCCGCTCGAAGAGCGCTACCTATCTCAGGAAACCCGAAGGGAGTTAGAAAGTGAAAGCACGCCTACTGGGAGGCATTGCTGCACTGCTTTTGGCAGTCATCGGCACCGTCTTGCTAGTCACCTATGTTCAGGGGGCCGACAAGCGGGCGCAGCAAGGGCTAGATCCCGTAAACGTTCTTGTGGTCAAGGAACGGATTCCAGCCGGCACCAAGGCCGAGGACATCGGTTCCAAGGTGAAGACAGAAACACTGCCGCAGTCTGCGGTGGCACCCGGCACCATCGCCGCCCTCAACGATCAGAACGGCAAGGTCACATCAGTGGACCTGCAGCCAGGAGAACAACTGCTCGGCGTCAAGTTGGTAAGCCCCAAGGACTTGGCCCCTGGCACGGTCCCCGTACCGGATGGTTTGCAGGAACAGACGTTCATCCTGGCACCCGAGCGCATCCTCGGTGGCCGCCTCGAAGCCGGGGACACGGTCACAGTGTTCGCATCATTCAAGGTGGACGGGGACATCCCCGATGGGGTAGACCTGCCGGCCGAGGTGAAGGGCTGGAAGCAGTACACCAAACTGCTGTACCACGATGTCTTGGTCACTGCAGTCCAGCAGGCCGCACCGGACACCGAAAAGAAATCCGCCAACACCGATGCCGTCGCCCTGCCCAATGGTTCCGCATATGTGACCGTAGCCCTCAGCGACGCGAACGCCGCCAAGATGGTCTTCGGAGCGGAATTCGGCACCATCTATCTGTCCAAGCAGACCGACAAGACCGCGAAGAGCGAACCGCCGGTAACCACTCTGGGAGGCGAGTTGAAATGAGCAGATTTGTAGCCATAACTGCGGTCCGTGACTTCGAGGGCCGGGTTCGCCAGGCCATCACGGGTGCTTTACATGGTGACCTGCAAACGCTCTCCCCGGATGTGCTCCAGGCAGGAACGGACGAGGTCTTCAAGCAACTGACGGGTGCACCGCCGGAAGTAATGATTCTCGGACCTGGCGTCAACCCGGATGATGCCCTCAAGTTGGCCACGGTTTTCGACCTGCAGTACCCGGAAATCAGCCTCTTGCTGGTTTCTACCCCAGAGCCAGACATCGTGCTTCGCGCCATGCATTCAGGTGTCAGGGACGTCGTTTCACCGGAAATCGAGGTCAATGAGCTTCGGGTCCTTCTGGAGCGCGCTTGCCTCGCTTCGGCCAGCCGCCGCCGAGGCATGCAGCCGGCCGCCGAGTCCGGCCAGGACCGGGGCCGTGTCATTGCCGTCATGTCGCCCAAGGGCGGCGTGGGAAAGACCACCGTCGCAACCAACCTTGCCGTAGGGCTCGGGGCCATGGCACCCATGGGAGTCGTGATTGTGGATCTTGATCTGCAATTCGGTGACGTCGCCTCCGGTCTGCTGCTGGAACCTGAACACTCAATCACTGAAGCAGTTCACGGACCAGCGGCGCAAGACTCCATGGTGCTCAAGGCCTTCCTTACGGTCCACCCGGCGGGAATCTATGCCCTGTGCGCACCACGAAAGCCCTCGGAGTCTGATTACATCACGGCGGACCACGTCTCCAGGTTGCTCAACCAGCTAGCCAGCGAGTTCAAGTATGTGGTGGTGGACACCGCTCCTGGACTGGGTGAGCACTGCCTTGCGACGCTGGAGCTGGCCACCGATGGCGTTTGGGTGTGCGGCATGGACGTCCCAAGCATCCGGGGGCTGCGCAAGTGCTTCAGCGTGCTCAAGGAACTGCAGCTCCTCCCACAGGGCCGACACACGGTGCTGAACTTCGCGGACAGAAAGAGCGGCATTTCCGTACAGGACGTCGAGGCTACTATCGGCGTCCCCATTGACACCGTAATCCCCCGCTCCCGGAACCTGCCATTCTCCACCAACCGGGGGGTGCCGGTTCTTCAAGGGACCACGCGGGACTCCGCAACCAAGGGTCTGAAAAAGCTGGTCGAGCGGTTTGACCCTCGGCTCGCTACGGTACCGCAGACCAAAGTGCACCGAAGGGTAGTGGTGTCATGAAGCTCTCGGAACGGCTAACGAAGAACAACCCGCTTGCCGCAGCGGAGATCCCCTCCGGCGACAACACTCACCTTAACCCCGCGGCCTCTACGTTAGCGCCACCCCCGACAGTACCTGGTCCCACCACGCCACTGCTTGGTGGATCGCCCTCGGCGCCAGCAGTCGACGCATTGGCGGGGTTGAAGCAACGGGCCGCTTCAGCTCTTTTCGAGCGCATGGGCAGCAGGATCGGTGACACGTCTTCGTCGGAAGAAGACCTGAGGTCGTTCGCGGTTGACGAACTCTCAGCCGTTATCGACGACGAACAGGTGCCCCTTTCCCCCGAGGAACGTCGCCGGCTCATCCGGGAAGTTTCGGATGAAGTGATGGGCTACGGACCGCTGCAGCGCCTCTTGGAGGATCCGTCCGTCACGGAAGTCATGGTCAATCGGTTCGACCAGATCTACGTGGAACGCCACGGACACCTTGCCTTGACCGAGTTGCAATTCAGCTCGGACAACCATCTTCGGAAAGTCATCGAGCGAATCGTCTCCAAGGTGGGTCGCCGAATTGACGAGTCATCGCCCCTGGTGGATGCCCGGTTGGAAGACGGTTCGCGCGTCAATGCGATCATTCCTCCCTTGGCCGTCAACGGTCCTTCGCTGACCATCAGGAAGTTCAGCCATGTGCCGCTTACAGTCCGCAACCTGATCGAGTGGGGCTCTATGAGCCACGAGATGGCTGAACTACTAAGCGCATGTGTCCTCGCCCGGCTTAACGTCATCGTCTCCGGCGGTACGGGTACCGGAAAGACGACCCTGCTCAACGTGCTCTCATCGTTCATCCCCGAGTCTGACCGCATCGTGACCATCGAAGACGCTGTCGAGCTCCAGCTGCAGCAACGGCACGTGGTGAGGTTGGAGAGCCGGCCGCCAAACATCGAAGGCAAGGGCGCAGTCACTATTCGCGATCTTGTCCGGAACTCCCTTCGTATGCGTCCCGACCGGATCATCGTCGGTGAAGTCCGCGGTGGAGAGTCACTAGACATGCTCCAGGCCATGAATACCGGCCACGACGGATCGCTTTCCACAGTGCACGCGAACTCGCCACGTGATGCCATTGCAAGGCTGGAGACACTAGTCCTGATGGCCGGCATGGACCTTCCGCTCCGCGCCATCCGCGAACAGGTTTCATCGGCAGTGGACCTGATAGTCCAAGTGACACGCTTGCGCGACGGCACACGTCGCGTCACTCATGTCACCGAAGTCCAAGGCATGGAGGGCGACGTCGTTACCCTCCAGGATGCCTTCCTTTTCGACTACTCGGCAGGCTTGGATGCTCAAGGGCGTTTCCTCGGGCGGGCCCTTCCAACCGGTATCCGGCCAAGGTTCCTGGACCGCTTTACAGAATTGGGGATACACGTCTCGCCGGCTGTCTTCGGAGTGGCTCCTGCCCCTGTTGGAAGGCGATAACAATGGACTCGCCTATCCTGTTCATCTCGGCTGTGGGTCTCTGCATTGCCGCCCTGCTTGTATTGGTAATCGTTGTCCTGAAACCCCGCAACGGAAGCCTTCCCCTTGACCGCAGGCGTATAGGCACTGTTCCCGACGAATCCGCTGTTGGCCGTGTTTCCCAGTCGGCAGTGCAATTCGTCGATGCTGCCATTGGTCGATCGGGTGGTCTCTTCAACCGGGAGGTTCTTTACAGGGCCGGCGTGAAGCAGGCCCCTGCGGACTTCACGGTCATCGTGGCAACCTCGACTGTCGTCATCGGCGTGCTGGGTTCGTTCCTGATCAACCTGATCATCGGCATCCTCTTGGCGATCGCCACCCCGTTCGTCGCCAAATTGATACTCGTCGTGAAGACCGAAAAGCGGCGAGCCAAGTTCGAGACGCAACTTACGGACACCATCCAGATGCTCATCGGTGGTTTGCGAGTCGGCCACAGCATCATGCGGTCGCTTGAATCCGTAGCGCTCGAAGCGCAGGCCCCCACCTCGGAGGAACTTTCCCGAATAGTTAACGAAGTCCGAATTGGCAAGGACGCACGGCAAGCCATTGAAGACTGTGCGGACCGTATGGACAGCGAAGACTTCCGGTGGATCGGGCAAGCGATCCAGATCAATCGCGAAGTGGGTGGCGACCTGGCGGAAGTCCTTGAGCAGGTGGCGGGAACGATCCGCGAACGGAGCGAGATCAAGGGCCATGTCCGGTCCCTCAGCGCTGAAGGAAAGATGTCCGCCTACATTCTGATGGCATTGCCGGTGGGTGTTGGCATCATCCTGACCATCATGAACCCGGGCTACATGAAAGTGTTCGCCCAACACCCTGTGGGTATCGCCCTGCTGGTGGCTGCGGGCTTGCTGTTCGTCATCGGCGGCTTCTGGATGAGCCGAACTGTGAAGATCAAGTTCTAGGAGGACAGATCAATGACTCTCATAGCGTGGCTCATCATCGCCACCATCGTTCTGCCTCTGGCCTACTTTGCCTGGTCCTTGGCAACAATGGACCGTAAAGGGATCGTTGCCGTGCAGACCAACCTTGGCTCCGGTTTCGCACAGGGTGCCGGCGTTGATATCAAACGTCCTCCGCTGCTCCTCGGTGTAGCACGCAAACTGACCCCGGGCAGTTACGAGGCGAAACTGGACCAATGGCTCGCCCTTGCAGGTCGGCCCCAATCCATGCCCCTGACCAAGCTCATTGCGATCAAACCGATTTTGGCAGCGTCAGGTGCACTCGTTGGCGTTCTTTTGATCGCGAGCGGGCCAAGCCCAGTCAGCATCGGATTCGGCTTGTTCCTGACGGCCTTCCTGTATTTCATTCCGGATCTCCTGGTGTACAACACAGGCCTCAAGCGGCAGGAAGCCATCCAACTGGAGTTCCCCAACACGCTTGATCAGATGCTCATCTCCGTGGAGGCGGGGCTGGGCTTTGAGGGAGCCGTCGAACGGGTTTCAACATACGGTGCAGGGCCGCTGGCACATGAACTGATGCGGACCCTGCAAGATATTCAAGTTGGACGCCCCCGTCAGGAAGCCTACGAAGCTTTGGCGGAACGCTCCACAGTCCCGGACGTCCGCAGCTTTGTCCTTGCAGTTATCCAAGCTGACAAATACGGCATCGGAATCGCGAATGTCCTGCGTGCCCAAGCGAAGCAAGCGCGCGTCAAGCGCCGTCAAAATGCAGAAGAACGTGCAATGAAGCTCCCCGTCAAGGTGCTCTTCCCCTTGCTCTTCTGCATCTTCCCGGTGCTGTTCATAGTCCTTCTGGGTCCCGCAGCCATCAAGATCATCCAGGCCTTCAGCTGATCCTGACGCGGGAATTAGACCGGCCGTTCGCGGATCCCAGACCGTGGACGGCCACAACGGCCCCCTTCCGGTACCCAGAGCCGGGAGGGGGTCCTCCAATGTCCGGGCCGTCCGGACCCCAGGTCGGTCCAGTGGGAACTACTCCCGGCGGGCCCTCGTCAGCTCCGCCCGTGCCAGCAGCTCGCTATCCGACGGGTACGCAACTTCCTCCAGCACCAAGGGGTGGGGTGCAGCCAAGACAGACTTGGCATCACGCTTCCGTTCCAGAAGACGTTCATGAAGCCACCCCGGTTGCTCCAGGCCTTCGCCCACGCGCAGGGCCGAGCCCACCAAGGACCTGACCATGTTGTGGCAGAACGCATCGGCCTGAACTGTAGCGACAATGACCCCGTCGCTCCCCCGTCCGAACTCAAACTTCTGCAATTCGCGGATGGTGGTGGCGCCCTCGCGGGGCTTGCAGTAGGAACGGAAATCTTGGAGCCCCAGCAACTGGGCGGCGCCTTCATTCAACAGCTCAACATTCAGCGGCGCCTTGTGCCACAGCGTAATTCCTCGAAGCACGGGATCCCAGCGCTCCGCGCCATCAGCAATGCGGTAACTGTAACGACGCCACAACGCCGAGAACCGGGCGTCGAAACCTTCGGGCGCCAGACCGGCGTCGTGCACTTCTATGGCACCGGTAAGATCCCCGAGAATACGGCTAAGGGCCCCGCGAAGGCGACGCAAAAGCGCGACGGCGGGGTCGAGTTCGTGCCCGCGCGGAAGTCCCAGCCACTCGGCTTCCGTCAGATCGAGGTGGACTACCTGGCCGCGGGCGTGGACACCGGCGTCGGTGCGGCCAGCAACCGTGACCCGGACCGGACGGCGCACGAGGAGTGCCAATGACTCCTCCAATGCCCCCTGCACCGTAAGCAGACCGGGCTGGAGTGCCCAGCCGTTGAAGGGTCCTCCGTCATACGAAAGATCCATGCGGACACGCAAAAACCCGCCGCCCCCCAAAGCGGGGGCAGCGGGTTTTCGTTCGTTCATAGACTTAAGTCTACTGTGAAGAATTCAGTGAATTACTTCTTGTCCTCAGCGGCCGGAGCCTCTTCGGTCTCAGCAACTTCAGCGTCAGCAGCCTCGGCCTCAGCGGCCGGAGCCTCTTCGGTTTCAGCAGCTTCGGTCTCCACAGCCTCGGTCTCAACAACCTCTTCCTCAGCAGCCGGGGCAGCCTTTGCAGCAGCAGCGGTTGCTTCAGCAACTACGGCCTGCTTCGGGGAAACCGGCTCGAGGACGAGCTCGATGACAGCCATGGGAGCGTTGTCGCCCTTGCGGTTGCCGATCTTGGTGATACGGGTGTAGCCACCATCGCGGTTGGCGACGGCGCCGGCGATGTCGGTGAACAGCTCGTGGACGATGCCCTTGTCGCTGATCAGGCCGAGAACGCGGCGGCGGGAAGAGAGGTCGCCACGCTTGGCGAAGGTGACCAGACGCTCTGCGTACGGCTTCAGGCGCTTGGCCTTGGTGACCGTGGTGGTGATGCGCTTGTGCTCAAACAGAGCAGCTGCCAGGTTCGCGAGCATCAGGCGCTCGTGAGCCGGGCCGCCTCCGAGGCGCGGACCCTTAGTGGGGGTAGGCATAATAATTTCTCCTGTTATGTAAGCCGGTCAGGTCCATCGCTGGACCTGACGGCCAAGATCTGCTTTTTAGAGCTCGTCGTCGCTGAACGCGGCGTCGTCCTCTTCGATGGCTGCGGCGCGGGCTGCGAGATCGAAACCGGGAGGGGAGTCCTTGAGGGACAGACCCAGTTCGACGAGCTTTGCCTTGACCTCGTCAATGGACTTCGCACCGAAGTTACGGATGTCCATCAGGTCAGCCTCGGAGCGGGCAACGAGTTCACCCACGGTGTGGATGCCCTCACGCTTGAGGCAGTTGTAGGAACGGACGGTAAGGTCCAGATCCTCGATCGGCAGAGCCATGTCCGCTGCCAGGGCAGCGTCCGTCGGCGACGGGCCAATCTCGATACCTTCAGCTGCGGTGTTCAGCTCACGGGCCAGACCGAACAGTTCCACCAGGGTGGTGCCTGCAGAAGCAACGGCGTCGCGGGGAGCGATTGCCTGCTTGGTCTCGACGTCGACAATGAGCTTGTCGAAGTCGGTGCGCTGCTCAACACGGGTAGCTTCCACGCGGAAGGTTACCTTCATGACCGGCGAGTAGATCGAGTCGACCGGAATACGGCCGATCTCGGAGTCGCCGGACTTGTTCTGAGCTGCCGAAACGTAGCCACGGCCGCGCTCGATGGTCAGCTCGAGTTCGAACTTGCCCTTCGAGTTCAGAGTGGCAATGTGCAGATCCGGGTTGTGGAATTCGACGCCGGCCGGCGGAGCAATGTCCGCAGCGGTGACGACTCCGGGGCCCTGCTTGCGCAGGTAAGCAACAACCGGCTCGTCGTGCTCGGAGGAAACCGAAAGGTTCTTGATGTTCAGGATGATCTCGGTGACATCTTCCTTGACACCCGGAACCGTGGTGAACTCGTGCAGCACGCCATCGATCCGGATGCTGGTTACAGCGGCACCGGGGATGGAGGAGAGCAGGGTACGGCGGAGGGAGTTTCCGAGGGTGTAGCCGAAGCCCGGCTCCAGCGGTTCAATGATGAAACGGGAGCGGTTCTCGGATACAACTTCTTCAGACAGGGTGGGGCGCTGTGCAATGAGCACTTAGGTTTCCTTTCGGCGAGCATCCGCTATATGACGCAACACAGGTGGTGGAAATCGGCTTCGGTTTCCAGCCTGACCAGCCGGGCCATGCTTGTAGATGGTCTAACCCATGTACAGCAGGCCCGGCCGGTCAGACAGGGAATACCTAATTAGACGCGGCGGCGCTTCGGGGGGCGGCAACCGTTGTGGGCGCTGGGGGTGACGTCCTGGATGGAGCCAACCTCAAGGCCAGCAGCCTGAAGCGAACGGATTGCGGTTTCGCGTCCGGATCCCGGACCCTTGACGAATACGTCAACCTTGCGCAGACCGTGCTCCTGAGCGCGCTTTGCAGCAGCTTCAGCAGCCATCTGGGCAGCGAACGGGGTGGACTTACGGGAGCCCTTGAAGCCAACCTCACCGGCGGAAGCCCAGGAGATTACAGCACCGTTCGGGTCCGTGATGGACACGATGGTGTTGTTAAAGGTGCTCTTGATGTGCGCCTGGCCAAGCGCAATATTCTTCTTATCCTTGCGACGCGGCTTACGAACCGCTCCACGAGTCTTCGGGGGCATTGTTTCTCCTACAGAAAGTTATCGGGGGAAAACCAGGTCAATCCCGAGGGATTAACGTCCGGCCTTCTTCTTGCCGGCGACGGTGCGCTTCGGGCCCTTGCGGGTACGAGCGTTGGTCTTCGTACGCTGTCCGCGTACGGGCAGGCCCTTGCGGTGGCGCAGGCCTTCGTAGCTGCCGATCTCAACCTTGCGGCGGATGTCAGCGGCTACCTCGCGGCGAAGGTCACCCTCAACCTTGTAGTTGCCTTCAATGTAGTCACGCAGCTGGACCAGCTCGGCGTCAGTCAGGTCCTTGACGCGAACGTCAGCGCTGATGCCGGTGGCAGCCAGGGTTTCGTGTGCACGGGTCTTGCCCACGCCGTAGATGTAAGTAAGCGCAATTTCCAACCGCTTTTCGCGGGGAATGTCTACGCCAGCGAGACGAGCCATAGTGGCGGTACTCCTTGAATAAACCGGAGGTCGTAGGCAGTACACCCACACGATCCGTGTGGCCCCAGCCTCCGACCGGGGGTACGTTGACCAGGCTCTGTAATGCAGTCCTGGCACAACTTGTGCTGCCTTTATTTACTTGCGTGGGCTAGCAACCCAGGTTTGCCCTTGCGGGCGCTGATTCCCTGAAGGGGAATTAGCCCTGGCGCTGCTTGTGGCGCGGGTTCTCGCAGATCACCATGACCCGGCCGTTACGGCGGATCACTTTGCACTTGTCGCAGATCTGCTTGACGCTCGGCTTGACCTTCATGGCGTTCCTTTGCGTGTTTTGCAGTTGATCTGCTGGAGCGGCTTGGCACTATTGCCTGGGCCGCCCAGCAATTTACTTGTAGCGGTAGACGATACGACCACGTGTGAGGTCGTATGGGCTCAGCTCCACCACTACCCGGTCCTCGGGGAGGATTCGAATGTAGTGCTGACGCATCTTCCCAGAGATGTGTGCGAGAACGACGTGCTTGTTGGTGAGCTCAACACGAAACATCGCATTGGGCAGCGCCTCAGTCACAACGCCCTCGATCTCAATGACCCCGTCCTTCTTGGCCATATCCTCCGCTAACTGTTGTTTGCCGCTGTCCTCCGGTTAGGCACCGAAAATCCAACGGACGTTTTTTGTTTGCTTGGCCCTCTTGGAACCACGACACTAAAAAGGGCGTGGCTGCACAGACAACCAACAAATAACTCTACGCCAATGGGGCCGGAAAGTTAAATCCGTCCATGGTAGCGCACGTATCGCCGCCCGTCACTCCCCTACGGTCCGGTAAGCAGGGAAGTCTCCTACCGCCGTCGTGACACTTTCGGCCGCTTCAACACCGTCCAGGATCGCCAAACGCACGGCCTCAGCTGCGGCACTTTGGAGCGTTATGAGCGATACCTGCCGTGCCTGCTCGGTACTGCGATCAAGCCCGACGGCGCCAGTCGCCAGGGCGAAAACGGTGTCACCGTCCGCCAAAGTGTGGGACGGATCCAAGGCCCGCGCCAGCCCGGCATGCCCAGAGCTGGCCGTCCGCTTGCACTCGGCAACATCGAGCACAGCATTCGTAGCGATGACGACGAGCGTGGTGTTAAGCCCTTGGGGAGAAACGACGGGAGCAGAGGGGGACTTGCCTTGGGGGCCCGGAACCCGGCCGCGCGCGTCCAAGGTGGGGCCACGACGGCCGGGGTCCCCGGCCGAGCTTGCGAGGTTGGGGAGCCGTTGGGGAGGAACGACCGAGCGCGCAGAGGGTTGCGGGCCCCCACCCACGGGCGCACCCAGCGCATTCACCACAGCTATGGCACCGACGATGATCCCGCTTTCGAGCGTGATCGAGGATGTACCGACACCACCTTTGTACTGGCCGCGGGCGATTACGGCGCCCGTGCCTGCGCCGACATTTCCGCGTTCGACGGCGGCGTGGTCACCTGAGGCGAGCGCTGCGGCGGCTGCCTGGTAACCCATGCCGGCGTCGGGCCGCGCTTTGAGGTCACCACCGCGCCCCAGGTCAAAGATGGCCGCGGCCGGAACGATCGGCACCACTGTCCCGGGAACCGCAAAGCCCCGGCCCTGCTCCTCACACCAGAGTTGGGCACCAGTAGCTGAGGCCAGCCCAAACGCACTGCCACCCGTCAGCACGACGGCGTCGACCGTCGAAACCAACGTCGTAGGGTCCAGGGCATCCGTTTCGTGCGTACCAGGGCCTCCCCCGCGCACGTCCACCGATCCCACGGTTCCCACAGGTGGAAGGACGACTGTCACGCCACTGAGCCACCCGCCGTGGTTCCTCTGAACGTGGCCAATACGGATTCCCGGTACATCGGTGATCGCATTCATGGCACCATTGTCCACCTCGAGGCAACGCCCTGAGCCTGCGCAGCACGCCGGGCCGGGCCGGGAGCAGGCTTCGCTAGGTTACGGGATCGGGACGGGCACGACGCCGAGCGGCGCCAACTGCTCGGCGCCGCCGTCCGGGGCGGACAGGACCCAGATGCCCTTTTCGTGCACGGCCACCGAGTGTTCCCACTGGCACGAGCGCTTGCCGTCGGTGGTGACAACGGTCCAGTCATCGTCCAAGGTGGCAGTCTCGATGCCACCGCGAACCAGCATCGGCTCGATCGCCAGGCACAGCCCCGCGCGGATCTTCGGGCCGCGGTGATTGGTGCGGTAATTCAGGACGTCCGGTGCCATATGCATTTCCGAACCAATGCCGTGGCCCACGTAGTCCTCCAGGATGCCCAGGGGCTTTCCGGGGACAGAAGAAACGTAGTCATCAATCGCATTGCCAATGTCGCCTACGAACTTGCCCTTGGCCAGCGCAGCGATCCCTCGCCACATGGCGGCCTCAGTGACGTCCGAGAGTCGCTGGTCTTCAGGATCTGCCGTGCCAACGATGACGGTGCGGGCGGAGTCCGAGTGCCATCCATCGACGATGCAGCCGCCATCGATGGAAATGATGTCGCCATCGTTGAGGACGCGGTTTCCAGGGATGCCGTGGACGACTTCCTCGTTGACTGACGTGCAGATGGTGGCGGGAAAGCCGTGGTAGCCAAGGAAGTTGGACTTGGCCCCGGCGTCATTCAGGACTGCCGCGAAAACGTCGTCGAGGTCCTTGGTGGTGACGCCTGCCTTGGCCGCGGCAACGGCAGCGTCAAGGGCACGGCTGAGTACCAAACCAGCCTCGTGCATTTTGCGCATTTGCTCGTTGGTTTTGTATTCGATGCGGGGCTGACCGAACGCCATGTTCTCCTCTGGATGGTTTGCTGTCGGAGCCGATCAGGCCCCGTGCTCCAACCATTTTCCCGCATCGGAGAGCGTGGTCGAAATTGGTTCGATTCCCAGCTCTTCGCGGAGGCGGTCCAAACGGTAAGTTCTGTCCTTTCCGAGCTGGCTCACGGCGTAGCGCGTGAGGCGTGGTGCCCGGCCGGAAGCGAGGGCAACGGCCTCGGAAATGCCGGCAAGAGCCATGGCAGCGGGTTCGGGAATGTAGCTGATACCCACCCCCGCATGGCCAGTGACAGCAAGCGCCTGCCTAAGCACGGTGCCGAGCTCCACCGGCTCCGCGTCGGCCACGTTGATGGCCCCGCGGGCATCGGACTGGCAAGCTGCCAACGCCGCCTCTGTCAGATTCTCAACATTGGTGAGTTGATGACGAATACCGGCATGCCCAACGGTGAGAAGCCGTCCGTGGCGGACATTGCTGATCAGGCGCGGCAGCAGCGTCCGGTCCCCTGGTCCATAAACTCCATGTGGCCGAAGAACCACGGCGTTGCGATGTCGTCGGGCCTCCACGTCGGCGAGCGCCTTGCTACTTGCGTAGGCGTTGAGGTGGCGCACAGCCACGTCTTCTTCGCCGCGGTTGGTACAGGGCTCCCACCACGGGTACACGCTTGAACTGGAAATGTGCACCAGTCGTGTTGTTGGGTAGGCCTCAGCCACGGCACGGGTACCCAGCACATTCGTGCGGTAGAACATGCGGGCCGCGCCCCAGTCCGCTACGTGGGCGGCGGCATGGATCACCGCGTCCACGGCTGGCATTTGGCCAGGCGGCAAACCCATTAGGTCCCAATACGTCAGTCCAGGGCCGTGGCGTCGCGCGAAACGAACAACATCCCACCCTTGAGCCTGTACGGCAGCGGCGATTGCTCCCCCTATGAAGCCTGTGGCCCCGGTAACCGCGATTTTCACTGCGCCCCGGCTTTGTCAGCGGACTTACGGGCAAATTGGCGCCGAAGTGCTTCCCGGTCCGGCTTCCTGTGGCGTCCGCTATGAGGGATGTCATCAAGGATTTCGATGTGATCCGGGAGAGCGGATTCGTCAATCAAGGCCGGGAGGACTTTGGTTAGTTTTGTTTTGAGCTGCCCCACTGATTGCCCCTTTGCCTTTGGCTCTCCTTGCGCCCCTGGTTTCCCCTGAGCAGCCACGACGGCCAGCCAAACAGCTTCATCACCGATCCCGTCCGGAACCCCCACCATGACGGCCTGCTTAACTCCGGGAACGGAAGTGATCAGCGGTTCATACAGTGCAGGGTAGATGTTGGTTTTGCCCCGGATGATCATGTCCTTTTTGCGACCGATCATCACCAGGCGCGCGGGACCCGTTCCGGGGCCTCCCGCACCGTGGTCCAGCCGTACCAGGTCTCCGGTTGCGTGCTCGATCATGGCGTCCTCACCCAGATATCCGTGGCACATGTTCGGTCCCCGGGCGTGTAGTTCGTGATCCTCCCCTACCCGGATCCCGACGGCGGGCAGCGGCTCGCCGAGGAAATCGCCTTCGCCACTTCCGTCCGGCGACGTGAATTCGGCATCAGCGCCGGACGCAAAGGCCAGCTTCTCCGTACCATCGGCGACGGCGATTGGCAGCAACTCCGTCATGCCGTAGATGAGTTTGAACTCGACGTCGGAAAGCAGTGTCGTTGCCCGTTTCAGGAAGGGAGCCAGCACCGGCGCGGCTCCAAGCATCACAGTCCGTAGTGTTCCTGGGAGCCTGACGCTCCCATCCTCGACAGCATCCAGGATGGGCGCCAACTGGGAGGGGACAAGGAAAAGGTGCGTCGCGCCGTCGTAAGAGTGCTTCTTGCCAGCAACAGGCCCAAGCTCGCGTGCCAAACGAAGAGGATCAATGTGCGCGGAGAAGCCATAGCCGGGCATGGTCCAGTGCGCGCCGGCGACGAGTGCCGGCAAGCCCATCATGAGCTGCTCGGAGTGGATCCGATCGCCCTCGCCAAAGGTACAGCGCTGGTTGAGCTGCTCGAATCCTGCCCCCAACGAATCCCGTGTATGTACTACACCCTTGGGCGCCCCCGTGGTCCCCGACGTAAAAATGATCACGGCTTCCTGCCCGGAGGACTCCCCTGTGGAAGGCGGAACGCTATCCACAGGAAGAGCCGGACTGGCAAGTCGCTTCACCGGCGTCGCGCCTCGGGGAACGCCAGGGAGCCAGGGGCCGGAATAGTAGTGCCGGACGTCCATGGCACCGTAATCCGGCAGGAGCAATCCCCGTCGCCGGGCCAGCGGCCGCAGTGGGCTCCTGGTACTCAGCGCGTACAGAAGGGACTCAGCGGCAGCCCACCGTGGGGCAGCTAGCCTTGCCCGGTCATGGAACAGCGACGGTCCGATCCCTGGATCGATGAACACCACAGAACCACCGGCGCGGACGGCCCCCAGTGCCAGGATGAACGCTGCTGGGCTTGGGCGAACCGAGAACAGCATCCGTTCACCGGCACCGAAGCCATCATCACGGAGATGCCGGGCAGTACCATCTATACCTTTCACCAGTTCGCGGTATGTGATGGTCCGTCCTGGACGCAACCTGCCGGGCGCCGTGATCGCTGGGCTGTCTGGCACGCGCCCAGCTGCGGCATAGACGGCCTCGATGAGATCGGTGCCGGACAAGGTTTCTTCGAACAATGCGTCATCAGGCATTGGCCAGCTCCAACTTCCTGTAACCGGGAATCAGCACACCTCTGCTCACTTGCCGGGACGAGACGACCCACGGGTGCCGGGCATACCTGTCCAGGAGCAAAGATAGCGTCGCATTGATCTCGGCCATGGCCAATGGCATGCCGATGCAAAAGTGCGGACCCGCTCCGAACCACAGCTGCCGCGCATGCGGCGGGATGGGACTCCCAGGCTCGAATCCGCCCAGGCTCTTGGAGGCGTGAACGGTGGATAGCAAAAGACGGTCTCCGGCCCGGATAGCGACTCCGCCAAGGGTGCAAGGAGACACAGCATCCCTCAGCATCATCGGGGACGGCACAGTGAACCGTAATGCCTGGTTCACGGCGGAGGGAACACTGGACCGATCCTCAACGAGGCCTTCTATGCGTCTGCTGTCAGCGAGCAGGGCAATCAGGCGCGGAACAAAGGACACCAACGTCTCTGTTCCCACCATCACGAACGCGCTGATGATGCCCATGGCTTCTTCCTCGGTCATGCCGAGTGCGCGCAATCGACCGGGAAACGTTTGGGAGTCGCTCTTTCGGTACGCTACCCGCGCCGGTCCTGCCAAAACCCCGACGGCGGATCTTCCCTTGGCGATCTGCCTCTCCGTCAGCGTGGGGCGCCCCAGGCGTACGAGCGAAGAGATGGAAGACCCTAAATTGAAGAGTTCCCTATTGGGCAACCGGCCAGGGGCATCATCTGGCACGCCCAGCAGCCTGGAGATGACTCCCCCAGCAAGCTCCTTGACGCAGTCCACCAGATCTACGTGGCCACCTGCGTCCAGTCCGTGGTGTAACCGGTCATGGAGCGAATCAGCCGCCGGCTCGACAATCGCCGCCACCGAGCCTGGAGTGAAGAGGTCAGCCAGCTTGCGCCGCAGTTCCCTGTGCTCCGCGCCGTCCATGTTCACTAACGCCTTTGGTCCCACTACGGGAGTCCAGAGCGCACCCGATCCCGACGGTCCGTTCTTGATGAATCGTTGGCTATCCATGAGAACTTCGCGCACCAAGGCGGCTTCGCTGACAAGGATCCCCAGGCCGGGCAGACGCATCACCGGCCGTATGCTGCCGAGACCTCGGATGGCCGGGTACAGCAATGGATGCGCCCCCAACTGGACACGCTGCTCCCAGCGTTCGGCCTTGCTCCTGACGCCGCTGGACATTCTTCTGTTGGGCATGCGGTCGTTGGGCATCCTGCCGCTTGGCACCCTGCTGTTGGGCATTCCTCCCTCGAAAATCACGGCGTCACCGGATGTCCACGTGCTCCGGGCGGTACCGGTGGTCCGCATACCAAGCAAGGGTGTTCTTCAAACCCCACGCTTTGACCCGCCGTGAGGAGCCGTACACCACAACATCCCGGCGCAACGCGTAATTACGGGTCAGCTTTCGCACGCGGTTGGACAGTGCTCGGTCTTCATGGAGGTCTTCTATGCTGGTCCGCGGGAATCCCCCGGAACGGTGATACATGTCTGCCGTGATCGCCATATTGCACCCTGGAAGCATCTGATAAGGGCCCAGGTACCCCTCCCCCTTATTGCCGGGACGGATCCGGCCGAAGAATGATGCGATCTCGACTGCGAGCAACATCGTCCGCCGCTCCCGCGTACTGATCCCTTCGTCCCCGCGGGGCACGAGTTGGCCGGCGATGAGTTCCAAACCGTCCTCGAACGCCCGAACAATTTTGGCGGTCCAATCCGGCGCAGCGAGGCAATCGGCATCTGTCCGGGCGAGCCACCTTGCGCCGTGCTCCACACCGAAGCGCATGCCCGTGTCAGCGGCCGCGCCCGTACCCTTCTCGGCTTCATGTACAAGCCTGATATCCATGTGGGGATGAGCCGCGGCGAACTCTGAGACGATCAAACAGCTGGCATCCGTCGATCCATTGTCGACTACCACCACAGTGAAGTCCTGATGTTCCTGGGCCGCAAGAGAGTCCAGCGTCTGCCTGACAAGCTTCTCTTCGTTCAGCATGGGCAGCGCGATGGACAAGGGCCGGGTAGGGGCCGTGCTTCCGGGATGGCGTTCGAGCGTCACAGCCGCACCACCGCCATACCCAGGCTGACGCCGCCGGCGAGTCCCACCAAGGCCACGAGATCGCCCGGACCGCAGCGTCCGCTGTCCACGGCGAGTTTCAATTGCAGGGGCAGGCTAACTGAGGCCAAATTTCCGAAGTCCTCTACCGAAGGCACCAGCAACTCAGATGGAACACCGGCCCGTTCCGCAAAGACCTCCCGGTACGGTGCACTCACTTGGTGCACGCAAACCACGGCGAAGTCCGTCCACTGCAGTTCCAGCCGGTCCAACGTTTCGTCCAGGACGCCGCAGCCCAGATCCAGAAACGCGTCCTTGAGCTTCTCCCCGTCCATGGTGAAATAGGTAGCTTCCGGATCGCGCGGATACGCAGATCCACCTGCAGCCAAAGTGCCGACAGACCAGTGGCTGCTTCGGGCAGTGAAGCCCATGCCAAGAATGCCGGCCGGCCCGGCCTCAAGTCCGTCCGACTCCATTGCCTCTGCACCCGCAGGTTCAAGCAACACTGCCGCGCCGCCGTCGCTCATGGTGTACCCGGGAAAGCTTGACGCGAAAGTGGCAAAGTCCGGAACCCTCCAACGGATCGCCCGCGACGGCGACTCCCCTGTGACCACCAGGACCCTGGCATACCGTCCCGTGGCAATAAGGGCATCGCCCACTTCCAGACCGTTCAGAAAACTGTTGCACGCATTTTTCACGTCCATCACAGGGCAGCAGAGTCCAAGTTTGGCGGCGGCCATGTGGCCCGTGGCCGGTTCCACCATGTCCTGGCTGGCGGACGCGAAGATGAGGAGGTCTATGTCCGGGGCCTGCAGCCCGCATTCGGCAAGGAGCTTTGCCGCTGCATTGGCCGCAAGGTCCGATGCTTGCTCGGAGTCAGCCATGACGCTCCGGGAGCGGATCCCGGTAACACGGGAAATCAAACCCTTGGGTACCCGGAACCCCGGACTCGACTCACCAATACGGCGTTCGACGGCGGAAGTCTCCAGGCGCGCAGGTGGAAGGTAGACCTCCAAACCTGCAATCCTGCTGTGTCCGCAAAGAGCTGTTTGCATGCGGTTCCCCCAAAAAACTGCCGCGAAACGAAAAGGGTGTGTCCCGCACCAATGGTACGGGACACACCCTTTGCTCCAGCGCCGATGATCCGGCTATGTGGAAAAGCCGTGCTAGACGGCCTTGGCCGACTCGATGGCGGTCAGGACGCGGTCGGTCACTTCGTCGATGCCGCCGATTCCGTCCACCTTCGTCAGGATGCCGCGCTCGGCATACTTGGCAACAACGGCCTCAGTCTGCTCGTGGTAAAGGTCCAGCCGGTGACGGATGACGGCCTCGTTGTCGTCAGAGCGCCCGGTTTCCTTCGCACGGCCCAGGAGGCGGGACACCAGTTCTTCGTCGTCGGCAGTTAGCTGGAGCACGACGTCGAGCTCCTGCTCGCCTTCAGCGAGGATCTGGTCCAGGTAGTCGACCTGCGCGGTGGTGCGCGGGTAACCATCCAGAAGGAAGCCATTCTCGACGTCGCTCTGGCTCAGGCGGTCACGAACCATGTTGTTCGTGACGCTGTCCGGAACGAAGTCACCAGCGTCCATGTATTTCTTGGCTTCAATGCCCAAAGGGGTTTCGCCCTTAACGTTGGCACGGAAGATGTCGCCGGTGGAGATGGCGACTACGCCGAGGCGCTCGGAAATCCGCTCAGCCTGCGTACCCTTACCCGAACCGGGAGGTCCAATGATCAGCATTCTCGTCATCGCAAAAGCCCTTCGTAGTGACGTTGTTGTAGCTGCGCATCAATCTGCTTGACGGTTTCCAGGCCGACACCCACCATGATCAGGATTGACGTACCACCGAACGGGAAGTTCTGGTTGGCATTGATCAGGACGAGTGCAACCAGCGGAATCAATGCCACGAAGCCCAGGTAGAAGGCTCCCGGCAAGGTGATCCTGGAAAGCACGTACTGCAGGTAGTCCGCGGTCGGTTTACCCGCCCGGATGCCCGGAATGAACCCGCCGTACTTCTTCATGTTGTCCGACACTTCTTCAGGGTTGAAGGTGATGGCCACGTAGAAGTAGGTGAAGAACACGATCATGGCGAAGTAGAGCGCCATGTAGATGGGGTGGTCACCACGGGTGAGGTTATTGTTGATCCACTCAACCCATGGTGCCAGCTGCTCCCCTGCCTTCGGCTGGTTGAACTGCGCAATCAGGCCTGGCAGGTACAGCATGGAGGAAGCGAAGATGACGGGCACGACGCCGGCCATGTTCACCTTGATGGGGATGTAGGTGCTTGTGCCACCCACGGTGCGGCGTCCGATCATGCGCTTGGCGTACTGGACAGGAACTCGCCGCTGGGACTGCTCCACGAAGACCACCAGGGCCACCGTGAGCAAGCCGATTGCCAGGACAATGAAGAACGTTCCCGGGCCCTTCGTCTCCCAAATGGAACCAAGTGAACGCGGGAAGCCTGCAGCAATGGAGGTGAAGATGAGCAACGACATACCGTTGCCCACGCCCTTCTCCGTAACGAGCTCGCCCATCCACATGATGAGGCCCGTGCCGGCCGTCAGGGTGATGATGATGAGCAGCGTCGTAATGATGCTGTCATCAGGAATGATCGGGAGGTTACAACCCGGAAGAAGCTGGCCGGACCGCGCCAAGGACACCAGCGTGGTGGCGTTCAGGAGTCCGAGCGCGATGGTGAGGTACCGGGTGTACTGGGTCAACTTCGACTGGCCCGAGGAGCCCTCTTCATAGAGCTGCTGGAACCGGGGAATGACCACCCGGAGCAGCTGAACGATGATGCTCGACGTGATGTAGGGCATGATGCCCAGTGCAAAGATCGAGACCTGCAGCAACGCGCCGCCGCTGAACAAGTTGACCAGCTGGTAGATGCCCTGCGAGGTGTCACCGTTGTTCAAGCATTGCTGGACATTCTGGTAGTTCACACCAGGCGAGGGGATGAAAGCTCCCAAGCGGAAGATTGTGATGATTCCCAGCGTGAACAACAACTTGCGTCGCAAATCAGGCGTCCGAAACGCCCGGCCGAATGCGCTTAGCAAGCGTCCTCCTGAGTAGAAAGTACAAGGATGTGGATGGGCTCAATGAAACCCAACAACCGAGTCTAGCTGCTTGTGACGCCGTCGTAATAATCGAGAGTCCACCTTCACGCAAAAAATCCCGGTATACGGGGCCGAAGCCCCGCATACCGGGATCTTTTTTACAACGGGCATCAGCCCCACTGGCTCTTAGAGAGCAGTGGTGCTTCCACCTGCTGCAGCAATCTTTTCAGCAGCGCTGGAAGAGAAAGCGTGGGCGGTGACGTCAACCTTGACGGTGATGTCGCCAGTGCCCAGGACCTTGACGGGCTGGTTCTTGCGAACGGCACCCTTCTCAACCAGGGACTCAACGGTGACAGCGCCACCTTCCGGGAACAGCTCGTTGAGCTTGTCCAGGTTCACAACCTGGAACTCAACCCGGAACGGGTTCTTGAAGCCGCGCAGCTTCGGCAGGCGCATGTGCAGCGGCAGCTGGCCGCCGGCAAAGCCAGCCTTCACCTGGTAGCGGGCCTTCGTACCCTTGGTACCGCGACCAGCGGTCTTACCCTTGGAGCCTTCACCACGACCAACACGGGTCTTGGCGGTCTTGGCACCCGGGGCGGGACGCAGGTGGTGGACCTTCAGAGCGTTCTGCTTCTCAGCAGCCTCTGCAGCGGTCTTGTTCTCGGCCATTACTTCGCCTCCTCTACATTCACGAGGTGCGGAACCGTGTTGAGCATTCCAACGGTCACGGCGTCGGCGTCACGGACAACGGTGTGTCCGATGCGCTTCAGGCCGAGGGACCGGAGGGTAGCCTTCTGGTTCTGCTTGGCGCCGATGACGCCCTTGATCTGGGTGATCTCCAACTTGGCGTCGGAGGGAGTCAGGTTCTTAGCCATGACTAAACACCTGCCTTCTGGTTCTGGAGCGCGCGCACCAGAGCAGCAGGAGCAACCTCGTCCAGCGGCAGGCCACGGCGGGCAGCCACCGAAGCGGGCTCTTCGAGCTGCTTCAGAGCGTCAACGGTCGCGTGAACGATGTTGATCGCGTTGGAGGAACCGAGCGACTTGGAGAGGATGTCGTGGATACCCACGCACTCCAGTACCGCGCGGACCGGACCACCGGCGATAACACCGGTACCGGCGGAAGCCGGACGCAGCAGGACAACGCCTGCAGCAGCCTCACCCTGCACGCGGTGCGGGATGGTGTTGCCAACGCGGGGAACGCGGAAGAAGGACTTCTTGGCCTCTTCGACGCCCTTTGCGATAGCAGCGGGAACTTCCTTGGCCTTGCCGTAGCCGACGCCAACCATGCCGTTACCGTCACCGACGACGACGAGAGCGGTGAAGCTGAAGCGACGACCACCCTTGACGACCTTGGCAACGCGGTTGATGGTTACAACGCGCTCTACGAACTGGCTCTTCTCGGCTTCGCGACCGCCGTCGCGGCCTCCACGGCCACCACGGTCGCCGCGGCCCTGGCCACGCTCGCCGCGCTCGCCACGACGTCCGCCGCGGCGGTCGTCGGTAGCGGGTGCGGTCTCAGTTGCTTCAGCAGCTACAGCTTCAGTCACCTGAATGTCCTTTTCGTTATTTTCAACGGTCACAGTGCCAGCCCACCTTCGCGAGCACCGTCAGCGACGGCGGCGATGCGGCCGTGGTACTTGTTACCGCCACGGTCGAAGACAACAGCTTCGACGCCTGCAGCCTTGGCACGCTCGGCAACGAGCTCGCCGACGCGCTTGGCCTTGGCAGTCTTGTCTGCGTCGAGAGCGCGAAGGTCAGCTTCCAAGGTGGAAGCGTAAGCCACGGTTACACCCTTGCTGTCATCGACAACCTGGACGAAGATGTGGCGAGCCGAACGGTTGACGACCAGACGAGGACGTACAGCCGTACCGGTGATGCGCTTGCGGATACGAAGCTGGCGACGGCTGCGTGCAGCAGACTTGCTCTTGTTCGTACGCTTCTTGTTAATTGCGATGGCCATGGTTTACTTACCAGCCTTTCCGACCTTGCGGCGGATGACTTCGCCGGCGTAACGGACACCCTTGCCCTTGTAGGGGTCAGGCTTGCGCAGCTTGCGAATGTTGGCAGCAACCTCGCCGACCTGCTGCTTGTTGATACCCGCAACAGAGAGCTTGGTCGGACCCTCTACTACGAAGGTGATGCCTTCGGGTGCCGAGACGTTAACCGGGTGGCTGAAGCCAAGAGCGAACTCCAGGTCAGAACCCTTTGCCTGAACGCGGTAACCAGTACCAACGATTTCAAGCTTCTTCTCGTAGCCCTCGGTAACGCCCTGGATCATGTTGGCGATCAGGGTGCGGGTCAGGCCGTGCAGCGAACGCGAGTTGCGCTCGTCGTTCGGGCGGGTGACCGTGAGAGTGTTCTCTTCCAGGGAAACCTCGATCGGGCTGGCTACAGTGTGGCTCAGCTCTCCCTTGGAACCCTTGACGCTGATGACGGAGCCATCGAGCTTGACCTCAACTCCGGCAGGAACGGTGATGGGGAGACGTCCAATACGTGACATTATTCTCTTCCTTTCCCGTTACCAGACGTACGCGAGGACTTCGCCGCCCACGCCCTTCTTACCGGCCTGCTTGTCAGTCAGGAGGCCGGAAGAGGTGGACAGGATAGCGATACCCAGGCCACCCAGCACGTGAGGCAGGTTGGTGGACTTCGCGTAAACGCGGAGGCCGGGCTTGGAGATGCGGCGGACGCCAGCGATGGAACGCTCGCGGTTCGGACCGAACTTCAGGTCGATGGTCAGCTTCTTGCCAACCTCGGCGTCTTCTTCCTTCCAGCCGGCAATGTAGCCTTCTGCCTTCAGGATGTCAGCAACGCGTGCCTTCAGCTTGCTGTACGGCATGGTCACGGTGTCGTGGTATGCCGAGTTTGCATTGCGCAGACGCGTGAGCATGTCTGCGACAGGATCTGTCATAGTCATTTGGGCTATAGCCCTTCCTCATAACGGTTTCCGCTGCGCCTGCTCTTGCGAGCCTGCGCTGCCGGACCTGTTACGTAGTTAGTTTTCGGTCTTGAACGGGAAACCAAGCGCCTTGAGCAGCGCGCGGCCTTCGTCGTCGGTCTTGGCAGTGGTGACGACCGTGATGTCCATACCGCGAACGCGGTCGATGGAGTCCTGGTCGATTTCGTGGAACATAACCTGCTCGGTCAGACCGAAGGTGTAGTTGCCGTTGCCATCGAACTGCTTGCCGTTGAGGCCGCGGAAGTCACGGATACGCGGCAGAGCCAGCGAAACCAGACGGTCCACGAATTCCCACATGCGGTCTCCACGCAGGGTTGCGTGCGCACCGATCGGCATGCCTTCGCGCAGCTTGAACTGTGCGATCGACTTGCGGGCCTTGGTTACCTGCGGCTTCTGGCCGGTGATCAGGGTGAGGTCGCGGACAGCGCCGTCGATCAGCTTGGAGTCCTTGGCGGCATCTCCAACACCCATGTTCACAACAACCTTCACCAGGCGGGGAACCTGGTTCACGTTCGCGTAGTTGAATTCGTCCTGCAGCGACTTCTTGATGGTCTCTGCGTACTTCGTCTTCAGACGCGGAACGATCTTCACTGGAGTCTCGAGAGTCTCAGTCATTAGATGTCCTTCCCGGTGGCCTTGGACACGCGGATACGGACGGTCTTGGTAGCGCCATCCTTCTCAACGGTGTCGAGACGGAAACCAACACGGGTCGGCTTCTTGGTCGACGGGTCAACCAGAGCAACGTTGGAAACGTGGATCGGGGCCTCAACAACCTCGATGCCACCGGTCTTGGTGCCGCGCTGCGACTGACCGACCTTGGTGTGCTTGGTGACGCGGTTGATTCCCTCTACCAGCACGCGGTTGGTGTCCGGGAATACGCGCAGGACCTTGCCCTGCTTGCCGCGGTCGCCGCCACGTTCCTGCTTGGCGCCGGTGATGACCTGAACGAGGTCACCCTTTTTGATCTTAGCCATGGACTAAAGCACCTCCGGGGCCAGCGAAACGATCTTCATGAACTTCTTGTCGCGAAGTTCACGACCAACCGGGCCGAAGATACGGGTACCGCGGGGGTCACCGTCGTTCTTCAGGATCACAGCTGCGTTTTCGTCAAACTTGATGTAGGAACCATCCGCACGGCGGCGTTCCTTCTTGGTACGGACGATGACCGCCTTGACGACGTCGCCCTTCTTTACGTTTCCGCCGGGAATAGCGTCCTTGACGGTAGCGACGATGACGTCGCCAATGCCTGCGTAGCGACGACCGGATCCACCGAGAACGCGAATGGTAAGGATTTCCTTAGCACCCGTGTTGTCGGCGACCTTGAGTCGCGACTCCTGCTGAATCAATTTTTACTCCTTGCGTCGCGCCGGTTCTCAGACCGAAATCATGCATACGGAATGAGCCTTGCGGAACGGTTGATCGGGGTGTCTCTTGACCTGCCTGGATTTTGCCAGAACAGGCCTAAACGCCCGTGCCACGAGCATCAGCTTCCCTTGCAGAAAACTCTGCGCGGGGCAGTATGCAGCGGCACGATTGTTTACGAGGTAGTCGATGACGCACAAATGGCGCCATACAAACTCAATATCCTAGCATGTTTCGTTGGTCTTTCCGAAACGTGCTGGGAACGCGGAAGGGCCCGCGTTCCATGCGGAACGCGGACCCTTCCAGTGAATCCCAACCGGGCAAGCCCGGCGGCGGATTTACTTGGCCTTTTCGAGGATCTCCACCAGGCGCCACCGCTTGGTAGCGGACAGCGGGCGGGTCTCAGAGATGAGAACGAGGTCGCCGATGCCGGCGGTGTTCTCTTCGTCGTGAGCCTTGACCTTCGAAGTGCGGCGAATAACCTTGCCGTACAGAGCGTGCTTCACGCGGTCTTCAACCTGAACAACGATGGTCTTTTCCATCTTGTCAGAGACAACGTAGCCGCGACGCGTCTTACGGTAACCGCGCTGTTCAGCGCTGGCTGCTGCTTCCGTCACAGTTTCCTTCTCGCTCACTTGGCGTCCTCTCCAGCTTCGGCAGTTTCAGCCTTGGCAGCCTTCTTGGACTTCTTTTCTTCCTTGGCTTCCACAACCGGTGCGGCAACCTCGGCACGAATGCCCAGCTCGCGCTCACGCAGAACGGTGTAGATGCGTGCGATGTCCTTCTTTACCGCACGCAGGCGACCGTGGTTCTCCAGCTGACCGGTGGCGGACTGGAAACGCAGGTTGAACAGCTCTTCCTTGGACTTGCGGAGTTCTTCAACGAGACGCTCGTTGTCGAAACCGTCCAGCTGTGCGGGTGCGAGATCCTTCGACCCTACTGCCATTTCTATTCACCACCTTCGCGACGCACAATGCGTGCCTTCAACGGGAGCTTGTGGATTGCCAGGCGCAGGGCCTCGCGAGCTACCTCTTCATTGACACCGGAGAGTTCGAAGAGAACCCGGCCCGGCTTGACGTTTGCGACCCACCATTCCGGAGAACCCTTACCGGAACCCATACGGGTTTCAGCAGGCTTCTTCGTCAGCGGACGGTCCGGGTAGATGTTGATCCAGACCTTACCGCCACGCTTGATGTGGCGGGTCATCGCGATACGGGCGGACTCGATCTGACGGTTCGTCACGTATGCCGGGCTCAGGGCCTGGATACCGTACTCACCGAAGCTGACCTTGGTGCCACCCGTTGCAGCGCCGGAACGACCCGGGTGGTGCTGCTTACGGTGCTTGACTCGACGTGGGATAAGCATTTAAGCCTCTCCTCCTTCTGCTGCCGGAGCAGCAGCTTCAGCGGCCGGAGCCTCTGCAGCAACCGGTGCTGCGTCAGCGGCCGGGCGGTCGTTACGACGACGGCGGTCGCCACCCGGGCGGCCCGGACGGTCTCCTGCGCGGCCACGGGACGGAGCAGCAGCTGCCTGCTGAGCCAGTTCCTTGGCAGTTACGTCACCCTTGTAGATCCAAACCTTCACACCGATGCGGCCGAAGGTGGTCTTGGCTTCGTAGAAGCCGTAGTCGATGTTCGCGCGGAGGGTGTGCAGGGGCACACGGCCTTCGCGGTAGAACTCCGAGCGGGACATTTCTGCGCCACCCAGACGACCCGAGCAAGCAACACGGATACCCTTGGCACCCGCACGCTGTGCGGACTGCATGGCCTTCTTCATCGCACGGCGGAAAGCCACGCGGGAAGTCAGCTGCTCAGCGATGCCCTGGGCAACAAGCTGTGCTTCCATCTCGGGGTTCTTGACCTCGAGGATGTTCAGCTGAACCTGCTTGCCAGTGAGCTTTTCGAGCTCGCCGCGGATGCGGTCTGCCTCGGCGCCACGGCGACCGATGACAATACCCGGGCGTGCCGTGTGGATATCCACGCGGACACGGTCACGGGTGCGCTCGATCTCAACCTTGGCGATGCCGGCGCGCTCCATGCCAGTGGACATAAGCTGACGGATCTTGATGTCCTCGCGGACGAAGTCCTTGTAGCGCTGTCCGGCCTTGTTGCTGTCAGCAAACCAGTGCGAAACGTGGTCGGTGGTGATGCCGAGTCGGAACCCGTGCGGGTTTACTTTCTGTCCCACTTAGCGAGCCTCCTCTTTCTCCGGGGTTGCGACGACCACGGTGATGTGGCTGGTCCGCTTCCTAATGCGGTAGGCGCGGCCTTGGGCACGCGGCTGGAACCGCTTCATGGTCGGGCCTTCATCAACGAATGCTTCGCTGATGAACAGGTCGCTGTCGTCGAATGCAACGCCGTCACGGTCCGCGAGGACACGTGCGTTGGCCATTGCCGACTGAAGTACCTTGAATACCGGCTCCGAAGCTGCCTGCGGGGCAAACTTCAGAATTGCCAGAGCCTCATTCGCTTGCTTACCACGAACAAGGTTGACGACGCGCCGGGCCTTCATAGGCGTTACGCGGATGTGACGCGCAATAGCCTTGGCTTCCATTGCTTTCCTTCTCTCGTCTAAGACGTAAAGTCAGGCGCCTAGCGGCGCTTGCCCTTACGGTCGTCCTTAACATGGCCGCGGAATGTCCGCGTGGGAGCGAATTCGCCGAGCTTGTGCCCGACCATCGACTCAGTGACAAACACCGGAATGTGCTTGCGTCCGTCGTGTACGGCGATCGTGTGCCCGAGCATGTCGGGGATGATCATCGAACGGCGGGACCAGGTCTTGATGACGTTCTTGGTGCCCTTATCGTTTTCCCGTGCGACCTTCACAAAGAGGTGCTGGTCAACGAAAGGACCTTTTTTCAGGCTGCGTGGCATGTGTCCAGGCTCCTATCGCTTGTTCTTGCCAGTACGGCGGCGACGAACAATAAGCTTGTCGCTCTCTTTGTTCGGACGGCGGGTACGGCCCTCGGGCTTGCCGTTCGGGTTAACCGGGTGACGTCCACCGGAAGTCTTACCTTCACCACCACCGTGCGGGTGGTCAACCGGGTTCATGGCTACACCACGGACGGTCGGGCGAACGCCCTTCCAGCGCATACGGCCGGCCTTGCCCCAGTTGATGTTCGACTGCTCGGCGTTGCCGACCTCGCCGACGGTTGCGCGGCAGCGCACGTCAACGTTGCGGATTTCGCCGGAGGGCAGACGCAGCTGGGCGAAGCGGCCTTCCTTGGCAACGAGCTGTACCGAAGCACCAGCGGAACGTGCCATCTTGGCGCCGCCACCCGGACGCAGTTCAACTGCGTGGATAACGGTACCAACCGGGATGTTGCGCAGCGGCAGGTTGTTGCCCGGCTTGATGTCAGCGTCGGGACCAGCCTCGACGAAGTCACCCTGGGACAGCTTGTTAGGAGCGATGATGTAACGCTTGGTGCCATCAACGTAGTGCAGGAGTGCGATGCGAGCCGTGCGGTTCGGGTCGTACTCGATTTCGGCAACGCGGGCGTTGATGCCGTCCTTGTCGTGACGACGGAAGTCGATCAGACGGTACTGGCGCTTGTGCCCACCACCCTTGTGACGGGTGGTGATCTTACCGGAGTTGTTACGGCCGCCAGTCTTGTGCAGCGGACGCAGCAACGACTTTTCCGGAGTCGATCGCGTGATTTCAGCAAAGTCGGCTACGCTCGAGCCACGACGGCCCGGGGTAGTCGGCTTGTATTTACGGATTCCCATAATTTATTTCCTCGTTAAAGTGGTCTCCGCTACGCGAGCGGACCGCCGAAGATGTCGATTGTGCCTTCTTTGAGGGTGACAATTGCACGCTTGGTGCTCTTGCGCTGTCCCCAGCCGAATTTGGTGCGCTTACGCTTACCGGCACGGTTGATGGTGTTGATCGAGTCAACTTTGACCGAGAAGATCTTCTCTACGGCCAATTTGATCTCGGTCTTGTTCGAGCGAGGGTCCACCAGGAAGGTGTACTTGCCTTCGTCGATCAGACCGTAGCTCTTTTCCGATACGACGGGTGCAAGCACGACGTCGCGCGGGTCCTTGATGGTGGTTACGCTCACTTGGAGGCCTCCTCGTTCTTAGCCTTGTCAGCGACGAACGCCTCGAAAGCAGCCTTGGTGAAGACCACGTCGTCGGAAACGAGAACGTCGTAGGTGTTCAGCTGGTCTGCGTACAGAACGTGAACATCTGCGAGGTTGCGCACGGAGAGTGCAGCGACGTCGTTCGCGCGCTCGATGACAACGAGCAGGTTCTTGCGCTCGGAGACTGCACGCAGCGAAGCCAGTGCTTCCTTGGCGGACGGCTTGGTGCCGGCTACCAGTTCAGCGATGACGTGGATGCGACCGTTGCGGGCGCGGTCAGACAGGGCGCCGCGGAGAGCAGCAGCCTTCATCTTCTTGGGGGTGCGCTGGCTGTAGTCACGAGGGGTCGGACCGTGGACAACGCCACCGCCGGTCATGTGAGGAGCACGGATGGAACCCTGACGGGCGCGGCCGGTGCCCTTCTGCTTGAACGGCTTGCGACCTGCACCGGAAACCTCGGCGCGGGTCTTCGTCTTGTGGGTACCCTGGCGGGCAGCAGCGAGCTGTGCGACGACGACCTGGTGCAGCAGCGGCACGTTGGTCTGGACGTCGAAGATCTCTGCAGGCAGGTCTACCTTGACAGTGCTAGTCATCTAACTAGGCTCCCTTCACGGCGGTGCGTACGAGTACGACCTGGCCGCGGGCACCGGGGACGGCACCCTTGATAAGGAGCAGCGACTTCTCAACGTCAACAGCGTGAACCGTGAGGTTCAGCGTCGTGTGACGCTCGGCGCCCATGCGGCCGGCCATTTTCAGGCCCTTGAAGACGCGGCTCGGGGTGGATGCGCCACCGATGGAGCCAGGCTTACGGTGGTTCTTGTGGGCACCGTGGGAAGCGCCAACGCCGTGGAAGCCGTGACGCTTCATAACACCGGCAAAGCCCTTACCCTTGGAGGTGCCGACGACGTCGATCTTCTGGCCGGCTTCGAAGATCTCAACAGAGAGCTCCTGGCCCAGCTCGTAGGATGCGGCGTCTGCGGTACGCAGTTCGACAACGTGGCGGCGAGGGGTTACGCCTGCCTTTTCAAAGTGACCAGCCAGCGGCTTGGTGACCTTACGGGGGTCGATCTGGCCGTAGCCGATCTGGACGGCGACGTAGCCATCTACCTCTGCGTTGCGCAGCTGGGTGATGACGTTGGAGTCAGCCTGGACGACAGTTACCGGGATGAGCTTGTTGTTCTCGTCCCAGACCTGGGTCATGCCGAGCTTCGTGCCCAGCAGGCCCTTTACGTTACGGGTTGCGGTCATAGTCTCTCAGCACCTCCCTAGAGCTTGATTTCGATGTTCACGTCGGCCGGCAGGTCGAGACGCATAAGCGAGTCAACAGCCTTCGGCGTGGGGTCGATGATGTCGATCAGACGCTTGTGAGTACGCATTTCGAAGTGCTCACGGCTGTCCTTGTACTTGTGCGGAGAGCGGATAACGCAGTACACGTTCTTCTCCGTCGGAAGCGGCACCGGGCCGACTACCGTTGCGCCTGCGCGCGTGACCGTCTCAACGATCTTCCGCGCTGAAACATCAATGACCTCGTGGTCATATGACTTCAGCCGGATGCGGATTTTTTGTCCCGCCATGTCGCCTGACTCTCTTTCAGCTAGTGCTGCTCTAGTTAGGGCTGCTCTGTTTACTTACCTGTTGGCGTGGCCGCCGAAGCGTTTGAGGTTTTACCACCACACGCCGCACAAGCTGAATCCGGATCATTCCGGGTTCCTCAACCTGCCGGCGCACCGACCCCCGCGGTCGGGCGTGTCGCGATTTTCACGCAAACTCGACCGCATTCCATGGGGTTCAGGGTTATGTTTGGGCTTCAGCCTGGACCCTGACACCCGGCATTATCCGGATCGGGACACGAAGAAGCGCTTGAACAACTCATCCAGTATGCCGGAATTAAAGACCAAAGGCCAATCGGGCCCTTTGCGGGCATTGCCACATCTGCCACCCGCTATGGATGATAGTGGAATGACCGCCCAGGATACGGGTTCCGTGGAAGATCTGGCCGCGCGCCTACGTCCAGGGTTCACGCTGGGGGTCGCGGCCGCCGCCTTCCAGATTGAAGGTTCCGTGACCGCTGATGGGCGGGGACCGTCGGGCTGGGATGCGTTCGCGCAAAAGCCTGGAGCAATCGTCGACGCCGACTCCCCCACCATAGCCTGCGATCACTACAACCGCGCCGACGAAGATGTCACCCTGATGCAGGAACTCGGCATCGATTCGTACCGTTTCTCCCTTTCCTGGCCAAGGATCCAGCCCGGCGGCAAGGGCGGAATCAATCAACGTGGGCTGGACTTCTACGATCGCCTGATCGACAAACTCCTTGCTGCCGGCATCTCACCCATGGCAACGCTCTTCCATTGGGATACTCCCTTGGAGCTTGAACACGCGGGCGGCTGGATGAACCGGGATACAGCGGAACGCTTTGCTGTCTATTGCAGCGCTGCAGCCGAGCGATTTGGGGACCGCGTGGAGCACTGGGTCACCATGAATGAACCAGTTTCCGTCACGCTCCAGGGCTATGCCTTGGGGGTCCACGCGCCCGGCCGCCAGTTGTTGTTCGATGCCTTGCCAGCCGCGCATCACCAACTGCTGGGCCATGGCTTGGCAGTGCGCGCCCTGCGTGAAGCCGGGGTGAAGGGGCAGATCGGCATCTCCAACATGCACTCCCCCGTCCGCCCAGCGAGCAACAGCCTCTCGGACCGCTTGATGGCCCAGTCCTTCGATGTGCTCCTCAATCGCATATATGCTGACGCCGTTCTGCTGGGTCAGTACCCCAGGCCACCTTTGCCCATGAAACCGTGGTTCCGGTCATTGGGAACCGTCCGGGATGGTGACCTTGAGCTGATCAGCCAGCCACTGGACTTCTATGGGCTCAACTACTACTACCCCATCAAGGTTGCTGCCGGGCGCGGACCCGCGGAGATCCCCACAGGCACCGCCGTAGAAATGACGAAAGTGCCATTCCACCTGGCCGCCTATCAGGAGTACGACACGACCGGGTTCGGCTGGCCGGTTGCGCCGGAGCATTTGGCAGTACTGCTCCGCGAGATGAAGGACCGCTACGGTGACGCCCTTCCACCGGTTTATATCACCGAAGGAGGGGCCAGTTTCCCCGAGCCTTCGCACGTGGATGGGCCCATAAAGGACCATAACCGGATCAGTTACCTGGCGGAGCACCTTGGCCACGCTCTGACTGCTACAGGACCCGGCGGCATCGCCGAGGACGTTGAACTCCGCGGTTACTACGTGTGGACGCTACTGGACAATTTCGAGTGGGCGGCAGGGTACTCGCAACGCTTTGGCTTGGTGCATGTGGACTTCGATACCTTGGAGCGCACACCAAAAGACTCGTTTTACTGGTACCGGGCACTGGAACGGGCACGCCACCGGGAGCCCTAGCCCATGTGGGTTAACTACCGATCGGGCTACTTGTTTTTGTTGGCGCGGTTGATGCGCTTGGCGCGGTCAATTTCATGGCGGAAGTACTTGCGACCCCACAGCAGTCCGCCGCCGATCACCGCGATGATGACAAGGAAAATCAGGAATTCCATGGTGCTCCTCTCATAGGGTTCAACGTTAGCGGATTCCATCCCGGCTGGATGCTTGTGTAGTTTCTTCTGTTGGGATGTTGCCGCCGGTTGCTGGCGGTTTTCGATTCAGCCGCCATACCGCCAGCACGATCAGGGCCAAGGCAACGAGCGCCAGCATGGCGAATGCGTAACTTCGCAGCGCCCACATCACACTGGCAGCCACGCCCGCAGCGCCCCACCACACGAACATGCGCTCGGCCAGGAGAAGTCCGGCCACCAGGAGCACCACATGGGCCACGAGGACATAGATCTGCTGGGATGATGTCCCCGCGAAAATTGTCCCCACGGCGGTCAAGGAGAGTAGCCCTGCTGTGACTGTAAGCCGCAATTGTCCCTCGGAACGTTGCCGGCCCATGTAGCGCACCCCTGCCATAACCGCGCCGGCAACGACGTACCATTGTGCCGCCCAGAACCAATCAGGCGAGCCGCCATCCACAAACAGCAGCGCCCGCTGGAATCCCGCCAGGGTTGCGAGGACAGTGATTTCTCCGGCCAGCCACTTGCCGTTCGTGACCTCGATAACCACCAACACTCCGGAAACAAGGATCAGGGCCGCGCCCACCAGCGAGGTCTGGTCCCGTCCCAGGCCGACGGCCGCAGCTATGACAAGCCCGGTGATCGAAGTTATCACCAGGGCGTTGCGCCGCCAGGGTTGTGAGGTGATAGAGGGGCCGCCCAACCGTCGGACCACATACATGGCTGCCCCGGTTCCCATTGCGCCTATCAGCCAGGGAAGGAAGGAGTCCCAGGCAGTCAGCTCCCCGCCCTCCAGCAAACCGTCGACGGCGGTCACGGCACCAACCAGCGCGGCGGGCGCGGCAGCGGCATAGAGGGAGGGCATCCCCTCAAAGTGCGAGGCAGCGAACAGCACGGACGCCAGAACCAGGACGGCAAAACCGCTAAGCGACAGCGACGTCGTCACAGCCAACAAACCGCCGGTAGTGGTGAACGTGAGTGCCGAAATCAACCACAGCCACCTCTCGGCCATAGCTGCGGCTGAACCCTCGCCAGTCATGACGGGCCTTGCGTTCGCAGACGGGAAAACCGCCCTGGCTACGACGGCAACCACTGCCAGCGCCAGGAGCACCAAGGGCACCTGATACTTGTCCAACAACGGCTGATACAGCCACGTATCGGATGGGAAGCCCAGAGATGGTCCAGCCGCAATCACTCCTGCTGTGACTGCAGCGATCCCGAAGTACTGCGCTCCCCGGGCACCAAAAGTGCGCCACGCAGTCGCGGCCCCTAGCGGAACGAACGCCAACTCCGCGAGGAGCACCCAACGGCCACCGCCGTCGTAATCTGCTGTGAGTAAGTAGGCCAGTGGGAGAAGAAGCTGTGCACTTGGAACAGCCCAAACCATTGCCTCCTGGAAGGGGTCATCGCTGCCTCGGCCCCGGAGGAAGGACTGCACAACGAACTGCACTGGCAACTGCAGGATGAGGATCAGCGCAACAGCGACAGACGTAGCCGCAGCCGACTCCGTGAAGTCGGCCACCACTAGGGTGACCAAGACCCCGGACAGAAGGCGCACAGCCAACAGGTATCCACCGCGGGCGAGGCGTTGACCGGTCACAGCAACCATGAAGCCGCTATATGCCGTAAAGATGACCAGCAGGAGTTCCAGATCCCTGATATTTCCTAGCCGGAGGGCGAACAGCAGAACCATTGCCGCGGGAGCGAACAACCATCCCAGTTTGTCGGCTCGAAGCGTCGTACTGATGGCCACAGCCGCAAGAGCCGTAATGGTGGCACCCGCACCTGGCTGCCAGCCCTCGCGAACCCCGGGCGCCATGGTGAGGAACATACTGCACAGAACCATCCCGGCAAGCACGACTACAGCATCGATAATGGCAGGCCGCAGGAACTTCGCAACATAACCTGCACGCAGCGGCAGCATCAGCTGCAGAGCAAGGACGACGATGACAATCAGGCCGACGCCAACCCCTTCACCGGCAATCTGGAATAGGGCGTCCTTCGTTGTGTCGTAGTAGGCCGAGGCCACCAACACGGTTCCTGCAGCGCGCGCCAACCACCAGTAGCTTTGCCTATGCAAGGAAGATGGCAACCGGAGGGCTGTGGCGCAAAAGTATGTGACAGCGGCCAAGAGAACCATGTTAGCCAGTGTGCGCGACACAGAAACCGCAGCGACGATGCCTGCCACCATAGCGGCGGCTGGAGCCAGGAACTCCCCCATTGTCGGACGCCAGATCAGCACGCCACCACCTGTGGGGCCAGAACTACTACTGTCCCTACCCTGCGGGAACGCCAACCAGCCGGAGACCAATCCGGCAGCAACCACCACACCCACTGCGACTGCCACAATGGGCCGCCCTAGTGCAGCATCGAAAACAGGCAAAGCAAGGAGTCCTGCCATCGCCGCCCCGCCGAACCCCGCTGCGGACGCCTGCCCTCCCACGGTGCGAACACCGTTGCCCTCAAGCAAGGCACTCACCAGCTGCTGTACGGCACACGCCGCTACGAAAGCGAACAACGTGTAGGAAGACCTGCCCGGATGATCGGTGAAGACCCCCGCAGCCGACGCCGCGACGGCTAGCGTCAGGGCGACCCGCCCAGCCAGGAAGTAGACGTCTCGAAGGGGCCCCGGCGTGATGGCTCCCAGAAGGAACCAATAGAGGCCCGCGACAGCGAGGAGCACGGTCACAGGCCACGCACCCAGCAACCCAACGAACGGTGCTGCTACAACAAGTACGGCGGCCGGTGCGAACTCTGCCCCGTGGCCCAACTTCCAGCCCAGCACCATGGCTGTCGGCATAGCCATGAAGAGCGGCACAAACTCCGGCATCTGGAATGTTCCCACGCCAAGCATGACCGTGAGGACAACCGCGGCAACAACTTGCAGCCCGAGGCACGAGACGGCGTCGTACCACCACGTGCGCGAAACCACGCGCTTTCCGCCGAACGCGACTCCAACCGATTGAACCCCCAGGCAGATGATTGCAGCCAGCACCACATGGCTTGAATCCGCAGATACATCCCACACAAGACCCAATACGGCCAGGGTGAAGGCGATGCGGGAGCAATAGAAATTGAGCAATCGGTGCTGGCCTGACTTCACAAGCACCATCACGGCAAAGTACAGCCCGCACATCACCATGACCATGGGGTACTCCCCCTTGGCCAGGAAGTTCGGAGTCATGCTTACCGCGAGCCCCACGAACGGCACGACAAACGGATGCAGTACCACCAGAGGACGCATATAGAGCGGAGGAAGCCAACGGGGGCGAACCAGTGCACCCAGTGTGAAGAGAATGGCAACGCCAATCAGCGCCGTAAAGTACCAGACCAAGGCCCCGCCAAGCACTGATACTCCGGACCAGGCCGTGGAAACCACGAAGGTGAGTGAGAGCAACGCCAGCACCTTGTTATCGAGGCGCAGCGCAGCGTAAACGTAAGCAGCAGTTCCCAGCAATGAAGTGATCAGCCATGCCATGGGGCCGTCATGGAGGGCAAAGTTGTACATCGCCAAGCCTGTAACCGGGACCAGGGCCAGCCCTGTTCCTGTAAAAGCTATGGCTGCCGGGCGAAGCCGCGGCACCCTTCGCTGGATGATGAGTCCTGAAGAATAGAACAAGATGGTGATGGCCCAAATAGCCACGAAACGAAGAACCTCCGGAAGGCTGGTTCCAACAAACAGGGCGCCAGCGGCAACAAGCAACAGACTCGCGACGTACAACGTGATGTTGATGTTTTGGCGGTCGCGCTTCTCCTTTCTCGCCGCTACCGTTTCCGGGCTCTCGCGCGGGGGAAGCGTCGGCTGGAATTGCAGTTGTTGTGGCGTAGGAGCCACATTGCGCGGGGGAACCGGCCCGCGACTGTACGACGGCGGCACCGCGGGTGGCGCAGCGATCCCCACCGCTTGCTGAAAGACAGGAGGCAAGATCGTCGGCTGGAACGTCGTCGGCTGCCGTACAACAGGCTCTTGCACTACTGTCGCCGGTTGCTGCCGCACTGCGGGCCGCTGGCTTTGCCCTCGCGCGTCCTCCCAACCTGCCAGATGCCCGGCGAGATACCCCGCACGGTAAGTGGCGGCGTCGTCGATTCTGACAGGCGGCGTCGAACGGGCCCCCTCCCGCCGGCCCCGCACCACGCCCAGCGCGTAGCCAATGACACCAATAGCGGCCAAAAGCAGCAGCACAAGGCCTGTTGTCAAGAATCCCAGCATGGAAGCTCCTACGGTGATGCCGGGCGTAAGGCCTGCACGGCATTAATCCAATCGATAGATTAATGATAACAAAGAAGAACCCCACCACATAAGCGATGGGGTTCTTCTTTAGCTTGCTACCGGCGATGCCGGAAGTTTGCCGATCTACAAGTAGAAACTACTTGATGATCTTGGTAACACGTCCCGAACCAACGGTGCGGCCGCCTTCGCGGATAGCGAAGCCGAGGCCCTCCTCCATAGCGATCGGCTGGATGAGCTCAACGGTCATCTCAGTGTTGTCGCCAGGCATAACCATTTCCGTGCCTTCCGGCAGGGTGATAACGCCGGTTACGTCCGTGGTACGGAAGTAGAACTGCGGGCGGTAGTTCGAGTAGAACGGGTTGTGACGTCCGCCTTCGTCCTTGGAAAGGATGTAGACGTTGGCCTCGAAGTCGGTGTGCGGGGTGATGGAACCCGGCTTGACGACAACCTGGCCACGCTCGACGTCGTCGCGCTTGAGACCGCGGAGCAGGAGGCCACAGTTCTCGCCGGCCCATGCTTCGTCGAGCTGCTTGTGGAACATCTCGATACCGGTAACCGTGGTCTTCTGGATCGGGCGGATGCCAACGATCTCGACCTCGGAGTTGATGGCGAGGGTTCCACGCTCGGCGCGGCCCGTAACAACGGTGCCACGACCGGTGATGGTGAAGACGTCTTCGATCGGCATCAGGAACGGCTTGTCGCGGTCACGTACGGGGTCCGGAACGGACTCGTCGACAGCTGCCATCAGGTCCTGGACGGACTTGACCCAAACCGGGTCGCCTTCCAGAGCCTTCAGACCGGAAACGCGAACAACCGGAGCTTCATCGCCATCGAAGCCCTGCGAGCTCAGGAGCTCACGAACTTCCATTTCGACGAGGTCGAGGAGTTCTTCGTCATCAACCATGTCCGACTTGTTCAGTGCGACCAGCAGGTAGGGAACACCAACCTGGCGGGCGAGCAGAACGTGCTCACGGGTCTGGGCCATCGGACCATCGGTTGCGGCAACCACGAGGATTGCGCCGTCCATCTGGGCAGCACCGGTGATCATGTTCTTGATGTAGTCAGCGTGACCCGGGGCGTCAACGTGTGCGTAGTGACGCTTCTCGGTCTGGTACTCCACGTGGGAGATGTTGATGGTAATACCGCGCTGGCGCTCTTCCGGAGCAGAGTCGATGGACGCGAAGTCGCGCTGCTCGTTGAGATCCGGGTACTGGTCGTACAGCACCTTGGAAATGGCGGCAGTCAGCGTCGTCTTACCGTGGTCAACGTGACCAATGGTGCCGATGTTGACGTGCGGCTTAGTCCGCTCGAACTTTGCCTTTGCCACAGGTTCCTCCTAGAACGATTTCAAGTGAAGTGCTCCTCGGCCGCGCTTTTCGCGGCAGAAACTTTAGCAAGTCTACTTGGGGGCTTGGTTTTGGTGAAATTGCAGATTCAGGAACCAATACTAGTTCCTAGAGCCTGTTCGCGCAGGGGCCGGGCCGCGGCCTTCGCCGCAGCCCCACCTCACACGCTAAGATGCCCTCCCGGAATCGGAATAGCATCCGTTTTCCGGGAGATTACTCTCCGCGGGTTTTCTGGATGATCTCGTCGGCTACAGCCTTCGGGACCTCCGCGTAGCTGTTGAACGTCATGGAGTACACGGCACGACCCTGCGTCTTGGAACGGAGGTCGCCAATGTAACCGAACATGCCGGACAGCGGAACGTGTGCACGGATAACCTTCACACCTGCTGCGTCCTCCATGGACTGCATCTGGCCACGACGGGCGTTCAGGTCACCAATAACATCACCCATGTATTCCTCAGGTGTGCGGACCTCAACATCCATGAGCGGTTCGAGCAGAACAGGGTTCGCCTTGCGTGCAGCTTCCTTGAAAGCCATACGGCCGGCGATCTTGAACGCCATTTCCGAAGAGTCAACATCGTGGGACGCGCCGTCAATCAGCGTGGCCTTGATGCCGACAACCGGGTAGCCGGCCAGGACGCCGTCGTTCAATGCATCCTGGATACCAGCGTCAACGGACGGGATGTATTCGCGCGGAACGCGGCCACCGGTGACCTTGTTCTCGAACTCGTACAGCTCGCCGGAAGAGGTGTCCATCGGCTCGATCGCGATCTGGATCTTTGCGAACTGACCCGAACCACCGGTCTGCTTCTTGTGCGTGTAGTCGTGACGCTCTACAGCGCGCTTGATGGTTTCGCGGTAAGCAACCTGCGGCTTGCCAACGTTTGCCTCAACCTTGAATTCGCGGCGCATGCGGTCCACCAGGATGTCCAGGTGGAGCTCGCCCATGCCGGCGATGATGGTCTGGCCCGTGTCTTCGTTGAGGGAGACCTGGAAGGTCGGGTCCTCAGCGGAGAGCTTCTGGATAGCCGTGGAGAGCTTCTCCTGGTCACCCTTGGTGTTGGGCTCGATGGCAACCGAGATCACGGGCTCCGGGAAGCTCATGGACTCGAGGACGATCTGCTGGTTGGAGTCACACAGGGTATCGCCCGTGGTGGTGTCCTTCAGACCGATGGCTGCGTAGATGTGGCCGGCGGTAGCGCCCTCAACGGGCATTTCCTTGTTGGCGTGCATCTGGAACAGCTTGCCGATACGTTCCTTCTTGCCCTTGGTGGAGTTGACCACCTGGGCGCCGGCCTCAACGTGACCGGAGTACACGCGGATGAAGGTCAGCTGACCGAAGAACGGGTGCGCAGCAATCTTGAAGGCGAGGGCCGAGAACGGCTCGTCTGCAGACGGCTTGCGGGTGAGTTCCTTCTCTTCGTCGCGGGGATCGTGACCGATCATCGGCGGGACGTCGAGCGGGTTCGGCAGGAAGTCAACAACAGCGTCAAGCATCGGCTGTACGCCACGGTTCTTGAAGGCAGAGCCACAGAACACGGGGTAGAGCTCGGAGTTGATGGTCATCTTGCGGATGCCGGCCTTCAGTTCCTCAAGGGTGAGTTCTTCACCTTCGAGGTACTTCTCCATGAGCTCTTCGGAGGCTTCAGCCACAGTCTCTACGAGCTGTGCACGGTACTCTTCAGCCTTGGCCTGGAGGTCCGCCGGAATTGCCTGCACTTCGTAGGAAGCGCCCATGGTGACGTCACCCTTTGCGTCGCCAGGCCAAACCAGGGCACGCATTTCGAGGAGGTCAACCACGCCGATGAAGTCGTTCTCAGCGCCGATCGGCAGCTGCATGACCAGCGGCTTGGCACCAAGGCGGGAAATGATGGTGTCTACGGTGAAGTAGAAGTCCGCACCCAGCTTGTCCATCTTGTTGACGAAGCAGATACGCGGAACGTTGTACTTGTCAGCCTGGCGCCAAACAGTCTCGGACTGCGGCTCCACGCCTTCCTTGCCGTCGAACACTGCGACAGCACCGTCGAGGACGCGCAGGGAGCGCTCAACCTCAACCGTGAAGTCCACGTGGCCCGGGGTGTCGATGATGTTGATCTGGTTCTGGTTCCAGAAGCAAGTCACGGCGGCAGACGTGATGGTGATGCCGCGTTCCTTTTCCTGTTCCATCCAGTCGGTCGTCGAGGCGCCGTCGTGCGTCTCGCCGATCTTGTGGTTCACACCCGTGTAGAACAGGATGCGCTCGGTAGTGGTGGTCTTGCCGGCATCGATGTGGGCCATGATGCCGATATTGCGGACCTTGTTAAGGTCGGTAAGCACGTCCTGTGCCACGGGGTCTCCCTTTCGGATGGACTACACGTTCGCCGCCGGCTCGGTTGAGCCGACGGCGCCCGGGAGGATTTACCAGCGGTAGTGTGCGAAGGCCTTGTTGGACTCGGCCATCTTGTGGGTGTCTTCGCGACGCTTGACAGCGGCACCGAGACCGTTCGAGGCATCCAGGATTTCGTTCTGGAGACGCTCGGTCATGGTCTTCTCGCGGCGGGCCTTGGAGTAGCCCACGAGCCAACGCAGGGCGAGGGCGGTGGAGCGACCCGGCTTGACCTCAACCGGAACCTGGTAGGTGGCGCCACCAACACGGCGTGAACGCACCTCGAGGGAAGGCTTGACGTTGTCCATGGCCTTCTTGAGGGCAGCAACGGGGTCGCCGCCGGACTTGGCACGTGCACCTTCGAGGGCACCGTAAACGATGCGCTCTGCGGTGGACTTCTTGCCGTCAACCAGAACCTTGTTGATCAGCTGAGTGACCAACGGGGAGCCGTAAACGGGATCGGAAACTAGCGGCCGCTTCGGGGCCGGACCCTTGCGAGGCATATTACTTCTTCTCCATCTTTGCGCCGTAACGGCTGCGGGCCTGCTTGCGGTTCTTGACACCCTGGGTGTCGAGTGCGCCGCGGACGATCTTGTAGCGGACACCCGGAAGGTCCTTCACACGACCACCACGGACGAGCACGATGGAGTGCTCCTGGAGGTTGTGGCCAACGCCGGGGATGTAAGCGGTAACTTCAACGCCACCGTTGAGGCGCACACGTGCCACCTTACGAAGAGCCGAGTTCGGCTTCTTGGGGGTGGTGGTGTAAACGCGGGTGCAAACACCGCGGCGCATCGGGCTGCCCTTCAGCGCGGGAGCCTTGGTCTTGGAGACCTTCGGCGTGCGGCCCTTGCGGACCAGCTGGTTAATCGTAGGCACTTTCGTGTTCTCCGTTGTTTGATCTCTGCCCCCACACACAGGCGCCAGCCAGTGTAAACGTGGGAACTTTGGCGTTGCTCATGCGGCCGGCCGAAACATCCGGTAGGCGTGCAAAAGTGCGGCATTCGTTGCGCATGTTGCCCGCAACCCGGAAACAGGCTCCACCCAGCACCATGAGAACAAAACCAAAATGATGCTGCGGCGGCCTTCATCCACTGCCACACAGAACAATTACCAAAATTCTAGCACGGCTTGATCTGAGGCCTTAATCGGGTGTATGGCGTTCCGTTAACGGGACGGGCCCCGCACTCTTGAGTGCGGGGCCCGTCCTTCAGCCATTAACTACTGCTGGTTTCAGCGGAAGTCGTTGCCGAGATCGTAGTCATCCAGCGGGATGGCGTGGAACTCGGGAGCGCCGTCGCCGCCCAGGGCGTCATAGGAGAAATCGGTGAAAGCGCTGGGGCCCGTGAACAGGCTTGCCTTTGCTTCCTCGGTCGGCTCAACCGTGACCTCCGTGTAACGGGGCAGGCCCGTACCGGCCGGGATGAGCTTACCGATGATGACGTTCTCCTTGAGGCCGAGCAGAGGATCGCTCTTGCCTTCCATGGCCGCCTGCGTCAGGACGCGGGTGGTCTCCTGGAAGGAAGCGGCCGACAGCCAGGACTCGGTTGCCAGGGACGCCTTGGTGATACCCATGAGTTCCGGACGACCCGAAGCCGGGGACTTGCCCTCGGACACGACGCGGCGGTTCTCGTCTTCGAAGCGGGAGCGCTCTGCCAGCTCACCAGGGAGCAGGTCGGAGTCGCCGGATTCGATGACGGTCACGCGGCGCAGCATCTGGCGGACGATAACCTCGACGTGCTTGTCGTGGATACCAATACCCTGGCTGCGGTAAACGCCCTGGACCTCGTCCACAAGGAACTTCTGTGCGGCACGGGGACCCATGATGCGCAGAACCTGCTTCGGGTCCACCGGACCGTTGATCAGCTTCTGGCCGACGCTGACGTGCTCGCCATCCTCGATGAGGAGACGGGAACGGCGCAGCACCGGGTAGGCAATCTCTTCGGAACCATCGTCCGGAGTGATCACCAGGCGCATCTGGCGCTCGGACTCTTCGATGGTGATGCGGCCGGCTGCTTCAGCAATCGGTGCAACACCCTTCGGAGTACGGGCTTCGAAGAGCTCCTGGATACGGGGCAGACCCTGGGTGATGTCGTCGCCACCACCAGCAGAAACGGCACCACCGGTGTGGAACGTACGCATGGTCAGCTGGGTACCGGGTTCACCGATGGACTGTGCGGCGATGATGCCCACGGCCTCTCCGATGTCCACGGTCTTGCCCGTTGCCAGCGAACGGCCGTAGCAGAGTGCACAGGTGCCGACCTTGGACTCACAGGTGAGTACGGAACGGACCTTGACTTCAGTGATACCTGCAGCCAGCAGCTGGTCGATAACGACGTCGCCGCAGTCGGTTCCACCGGCAGCCAGGACGTTGCCCTGGGCATCGACGACGTCGACAGCCAGCGTACGTGCGTAAGCGCTGTTCTCGACGTTCTCGTCCAGGACGAGCTCACCGTTGGAATCCGGAACGGCGATCGGCGTGAGCAGACCACGTTCGGTACCGCAGTCCTCTTCGCGGACGATGACGTCCTGCGAAACGTCCACCAGACGACGGGTCAGGTAACCCGAGTTGGCGGTACGGAGAGCGGTATCGGCCAGACCCTTACGGGCACCGTGCGTGGCGATGAAGTATTCCAACACGGACAGGCCCTCGCGGTAGGAGGACTTGATCGGGCGAGGGATGATCTCACCCTTCGGGTTGGCCACAAGACCACGGATACCCGCGATCTGGCGAACCTGCATCCAGTTACCACGTGCACCGGAGGACACCATGCGATTGATGGTGTTCATCGGGGACAGGCTGTCACGCATCGCCTGGGCGATCTCGTTGGTGGCCTTGTTCCAGATCTCGATCAGTTCCTGGCGACGCTCGTCGTCGTCGATCAGGCCCTTGTCGTACTGGCCCTGGATCTTGGCGGCCATGTTCTCGTAACCAGCCAGGATGGCGGGCTTGGACGTAGGCACCTCGATGTCGGAGATAGCCACGGTGACGCCCGAGCGGGTTGCCCAGTAGAAACCGGCATCCTTCAGGTTGTCCAGCGTTGCGGCCGTGACAACCTTCGGGTAGCGCTCGGCGAGGTCGTTGACGATCCGGGACAGTTCGCCCTTGTCCGCAACAGCCTCAACCCACGGGTAATCCTCGGGCAGCGTCTGGTTGAAGATGACCTGGCCCAGGGAGGTCTGCACGAGAGCAGGCTGACCCGGCTCCCAACCTTCCGGAGCTTCCCAACCGGCGTAAGGCACGAAGTTCTCCAGACGGATCTTGACCTGGGAGTTCAGGTGCAGATCGCGGGCGTCGTACGCCATGATGGCTTCCGAAACCGAGGAGAAGATGCGGCCTTCGCCGGCAGAGCCGACGCGCTTGGTGGTCAGGTGGTACAGGCCGATGATCATATCCTGCGAAGGCAGGGTAACCGGGCGGCCATCGGACGGCTTCAGGATGTTGTTCGAGGACAGCATCAGGATGCGGGCTTCGGCCTGGGCTTCCGGGCTCAGCGGCAGGTGGACTGCCATCTGGTCGCCGTCGAAGTCAGCGTTGAAGGCGCCACAAACCAGCGGGTGAAGCTGGATTGCCTTGCCTTCCACAAGCTGCGGTTCGAAGGCCTGGATGCCGAGGCGGTGAAGGGTAGGTGCACGGTTGAGCAGCACCGGGTGTTCGGTGATGATCTCTTCCAGCACGTCCCAAACCTGCGGACGGTAACGCTCGACCATGCGCTTTGCCGACTTGATGTTCTGCGCGTGGTTGAGGTCAACCAGGCGCTTCATCACGAACGGCTTGAAGAGCTCCAGCGCCATCTGCTTGGGCAGACCACACTGGTGCAGCTTCAGCTGCGGGCCAACGACGATGACCGAACGGCCGGAGTAGTCAACACGCTTGCCGAGGAGGTTCTGGCGGAAACGACCCTGCTTGCCCTTGAGCATGTCGCTCAGGGACTTCAGCGGACGGTTGCCCGGACCCGTAACTGGGCGGCCACGACGACCGTTGTCGAAGAGGCTGTCAACAGCTTCCTGAAGCATGCGCTTCTCGTTGTTGACGATGATCTCCGGAGCACCAAGGTCAAGCAGTCGCTTGAGTCGGTTGTTGCGGTTGATCACGCGGCGGTAGAGGTCGTTGAGGTCCGAGGTCGCGAAGCGGCCACCGTCCAACTGGACCATCGGGCGCAGTTCCGGCGGGATCACCGGGACGGCGTCCAGAACCATGCCGAGCGGGCTGTTGTTGGTGGTCAGGAATGCGTTGACAACCTTCAGGCGCTTCAGGGCACGCGTCTTGCGCTGGCCCTTGCCGTTCTGGATGGTGTCGCGCAGCGACTCGGCTTCAGCCTGCATGTCGAAGGTCTCAAGACGCTTCTTGATCGCTTCGGCACCCATGGAGCCTTCGAAGTACATGCCGTAGCGGTCACGCAGTTCGCGGTACAGGCCCTCGTCGCCCTCAAGGTCAGCGACCTTGAGGTTCTTGAAGCGGTCCCAGACCTGCTCAAGGCGCTCGATATCGGCGTCGGCACGCTTGCGGACGTTCGCCATCTGGCGGTCTGCGGAGTCGCGGGCCTTCTTCTTGTCGGCAGCCTTGGCGCCTTCACCTTCAAGACGGGCAAGCTCGTCTTCAAGGTCGCGGGCGATCGTGGCGATGTCGCTGTCGCGGTTGTCCACCAGCTGCTTCTTCTCGAGGTCGTGCTCGACCTGGAGGTTCGGCAGTTCAGCGTGGCGGTTTTCCGTGTCAACGCTGGTGATCATGTAGGCAGCGAAGTAAATGACCTTCTCAAGGTCCTTCGGAGCCAGGTCCAAGAGGTAGCCCAAGCGCGAGGGAACGCCCTTGAAGTACCAGATGTGGGTTACGGGCGCAGCCAGTTCGATGTGGCCCATGCGCTCACGGCGCACCTTGGCGCGGGTGACTTCAACGCCACAACGCTCACAGATGATGCCCTTGAAGCGGACGCGCTTGTACTTGCCGCAGTAGCATTCCCAGTCGCGGGAAGGACCGAAGATCTTCTCGCAGAAAAGACCGTCCTTCTCAGGCTTGAGCGTGCGGTAGTTGATGGTTTCCGGCTTCTTGACCTCACCGTAAGACCAGCCACGGATGTCTTCCGCGGTGGCGAGGCCGATCTGCATGAGGCCGAAGGAGGATTCGCTGGACATATGGTCCCTGTTCTCTCTTGTTCTCTAAATTCTGAAGTCTTGGTTACGGGAAGAGGGAGCTGTTCCGGTGGACAGTGACGTACTGCTGCCCACCGGAACGGCTACTAGACCTCTTCTACGGAACTGGGCTCTGCACGAGACAGATCGATGCCCAGTTCTTCCGCAGCCGTGAAGACTGCGTCATCAGAGTCACGCATTTCGATCGTGGTTCCATCGGTGGAAAGAACTTCCACGTTCAGGCACAACGACTGCATTTCCTTGATCAAGACCTTGAAGGACTCGGGAACGCCAGGCTCAGGGATGTTCTCGCCCTTGACGATGGCTTCGTAGACCTTCACACGACCATGGATGTCATCGGACTTGATCGTGAGGAGTTCCTGAAGCGTGTAGGCAGCGCCGTAAGCTTCGAGCGCCCACACTTCCATTTCACCGAAGCGCTGGCCACCGAACTGTGCCTTACCACCCAGCGGCTGCTGCGTGATCATGGAGTACGGGCCGGTGGAACGCGCGTGGATCTTGTCGTCCACCAGGTGGTGGAGCTTCAGGATGTACATGTAACCGACGGAGATCGGGTCCGGGAACGGCTCGCCGGAGCGGCCGTCGAACAGACGGGTCTTGCCGGAGGAATCGATCAGGCGGTCGCCGTCGCGGGTCACGTTGGTGGAGTCAAGCAGGCCCGTGATTTCTTCTTCACGAGCGCCATCGAACACCGGGGTGGCAACGGTGGTCTGGCCGGTTTCACGGGGCAGGTTGGGCAGGTTCTTGACCCACTCCGGCTCGCCTTCGATCTTCCAACCGGTCTTGGCAACCCAACCAAGGTGGGTTTCCAGGACCTGGCCAACGTTCATACGACCCGGAACACCAAGCGGGTTCAGGACGATGTCCACCGGGGTACCGTCTGCAAGGAAGGGCATGTCCTCGATCGGAAGGATCTTGGAGATAACACCCTTGTTGCCGTGACGGCCGGCGAGCTTGTCGCCGTCGGTGATCTTGCGCTTGGCTGCAACGTAGACGCGGACCAGCTGGTTCACGCCCGGGGGCAGTTCGTCGTCGTTGTCGCGGTCGAAGACGCGGACGCCGATGACCGTACCGGACTCGCCGTGGGGAACCTTCAGGGAGGTGTCGCGGACTTCGCGGGACTTCTCACCGAAGATAGCGCGGAGAAGGCGCTCTTCCGGAGTCAGTTCGGTTTCACCCTTGGGTGTGACCTTTCCAACCAGGATGTCTCCGGCTTCAACCTCGGCACCAATGTGGATGATGCCGCGCTCGTCCAGGCCTGCAAGGACTTCCTCGGACACGTTGGGGATGTCACGGGTGATTTCCTCGGCACCAAGCTTGGTGTCGCGGGCATCGATCTCGTGCTCCTCGATGTGGATGGAGGAAAGAACGTCCTCAGCAACAATGCGCTGGGACAGGATAATGGCGTCCTCGAAGTTGTGGCCTTCCCATGACATGAATGCCACGAGCAGGTTCTTACCGAGGGCGAGTTCACCCTGGTCCGTTGCAGGACCGTCGGCGATGATGCCGCCGACTTCCAGGCGCTGCCCTTCGTTGACCAGGACACGGTGGTTGTAGCAGTTGCCCTGGTTGGAACGGGCGAACTTGTTGATGCGGTAGTTGGTCTCCGTGCCGTCGTCGTTGATCATGACAACGAGCTCAGCGGAAACCTCGGTGACCACACCGGCCTTCTTCGCGATGACAACGTCACCGGCGTCGACTGCTGCTGCGCGCTCCATGCCGGTACCCACGAAAGGAGCCTCGGAACGGACCAGCGGCACAGCCTGGCGCTGCATGTTGGCACCCATGAGTGCACGGTTGGCATCGTCATGCTCGAGGAACGGGATCAGGGCGGTTGCCACGGACACCATCTGGCGCGGGGAAACGTCCATGAACTGAACTTCGGCAGCGGGAACCAGAACCGGCTCGCCTCCACCACCACGGGCACGTACAAGGACGGTCTCTTCCGAGAACTTCTTGTCAGCGTCCAGCGGAGCGTTGGCCTGTGCGATCAGGACTTCAGCTTCGTCGTCGGCAGTGAGGTACTGGACCTCGTCCGAAACAACGCCCTCGGACACGAGGCGGTAAGGCGTCTCGATGAAGCCGAACGGGTTGATGCGGCCGTAGGAAGCCAGCGAACCGATCAGACCAATGTTCGGGCCTTCAGGGGTTTCGATGGGGCACATACGTCCGTAGTGGGACGGGTGAACGTCTCGAACTTCCATGCCTGCGCGGTCACGGGAAAGACCACCCGGGCCAAGGGCCGACAGGCGGCGCTTGTGGGTCAGACCCGAAAGCGGGTTGTTCTGGTCCATGAACTGCGACAGCTGGGAGGTTCCGAAGAACTCCTTGATGGCAGCGACAACCGGGCGGATGTTGATCAGCGTCTGCGGCGTGATGGCCTCGACGTCCTGCGTGGTCATGCGTTCGCGAACAACACGCTCCATGCGGGAAAGGCCAGTGCGGACCTGGTTTTCGATCAGTTCGCCAACGGCGCGGATGCGACGGTTGCCGAAGTGGTCGATGTCATCGATCTCGACGCGGAGCTCGTGGTCTTCGCCATCACGCTTGCCCATGAGGGTCTTCTCGCCGGCGTGCAGCGCGACGAGGAACTTGATCATGGCGACGATGTCTTCGACGTGCAGGACCGAAGCTTCCTTGTCACCAAGGGAGCGGTCGATGCCGAGCTTGCGGTTGATCTTGTAACGGCCAACCTTGGCGAGGTCATAACGCTTGGCGTTGAAGTACAGGTTGTCCAGCAGGGACTGGGCAGCCTCGACGGTGGGCGGCTCGCCCGGACGCAGCTTGCGGTAGATGTCCAGAAGTGCGTCTTCGCGGGTTTCGGTGGCGTCCTTCTCCAGCGTTGCACGCATGGAGTCGTACTGGCCGAACTCTTCCAGGATCTGGCCTTCGGTCCAACCGAGGGCCTTCAGCAGAACGGTGACCGACTGCTTGCGCTTGCGGTCGAGGCGAACGCCGACCTGATCGCGCTTGTCGATTTCGAGTTCGAACCATGCACCGCGGGACGGGATAATCTTCGCAGTGAAAATGTCCTTGTCACTGGTCTTGTCCGCGGTGCGCTCGAAGTAGGCGCCCGGCGAACGGACCAGCTGGGAGACAACGACACGCTCGGTGCCGTTGACGACGAACGTTCCCTTTTCAGTCATGAGGGGGAAGTCGCCCATGAACACGGTCTGCTGCTTGATTTCGCCCGTGTTGTTGTTCATGAACTCGGCCTTGACATACAGCGGTGCCGAGTAAGTGGCGTCACGGTCTTTGCATTCGGCCATGGTGTACTTCGGATCAGCGAACTCCGGCTCGGAGAAGCTCAGGGACATAGTGCCCTGGAAGTCCTCGATGGGGGAGATCTCTTCGAAGATGTCGGCAAGTCCGGAGGTGGTGGCGACGCTGAGGTCGCCCTCCTCGACAGCCTTCGCTACCCGCGCCTGCCAGCGTTCGTTTCCGACGAGCCAGTCAAAGCTGTCCGTCTGCAGGGCGAGAAGATTCGGAACATCAAGGGGTTCGTGAATCTTTGCGAATGAGAGGCGGCGAGTGGCACCATCGGTGCTTGCCGTGTTAGCGGTTTCGTTATTAGAGGTGCTCGAGGCGACCAAGAGGGATCCTTCCACAGACCTTCAGGCGTTTTCAGATCTCCCCCGTTTGCATGATGCGGAGTGCTCCGCAGCATACTTATTCCGGTTCCGCTATATGACCCGGACCCAGTCCGAACATGCAGTGCACGTTGTGAACGGCACGTCAATGTTGCAGCTGAGAGGTAAAGCCCACCGCTATATGAAGGCTGAAGGTTAACAGGGAAGACGCAAATATCTACGATACGGCAAAGTAGCCTTCCTGTCTACCCCAGATTGTCCGCGAATGCAAGCACTGTTGCTACAGGCACCTATACAGGGTCCACGGACTCTGACCGGGGCATCTGCCGGACAGAGGCGTCAAACCAGTCGTGAAATCTCGTGACGTGGAATCCAGCGATGGGTAGGAACGTTGAAAAGGATAGGCTGGCGCACACCGCGCGATAGCCTTGGCTACACCACCACGGATCGGAAGAGAGACCATGAACAACTCCGCTGACGACAATGACGTTGTCATCCTTGCCGCTTCCCGTACCCCACAGGGTCGGCTGAATGGGCAGCTTGCCGGATTCACCGCCGTCGACCTTGGCGCCCACGCCATCAGCGCCGCACTGGCGGCCAGCGGCGTAAAAGCCGAACAAGTGGACGCTGTCATCATGGGACAGGTGCTGCAAGCGGGCGCTGGCCAGAATCCTGCACGGCAGAGCGCCATCGCGGCAGGTGTTGGCTGGAACATCCCTGCCGTCACCATCAACAAGGTTTGCCTCTCCGGCCTCACGGCTGTCATAGATGCCGCCCGGATGATCCGCAGCGGGGACGCCACCGTGGTTGTGGCCGGGGGCCAGGAATCCATGACCCGCGCGCCGCACTTGCTCCCCGGCTCCCGGCAGGGTTGGACCTACGGCGCAATCCAGGCATTGGACGTTGCCGCACATGACGGACTCACGGATGCGTTCGATGGCCAATCAATGGGCCTGTCTACAGAGACCAAGAATGTGACACTTGGCATTGACCGCCGGGCGCAGGACGAAGTTGCTGCTGCTTCCCACCAACGCGCGGCTGCCGCGATCGCTGCCGGAATTTTCGACGCCGAAATCGCTCCCGTGAGCGTGAAGCAGCGTAAGGGCGATCCAGTAACCCTCACCTCGGACGAGGGCGTTCGTCCGAACACCACGCTGGAAACCCTTGCCCCTTTGAAGGCCGCCTTCGCTACGGACGGCACCATTACCGCCGGCAACTCCTCTCCCCTGTCCGACGGCGCCTCCGCACTCGTGCTGACAAGTCGCCGCTTTGCCAAGGACAACGGGCTGGAATACCTTGCGGTCGTGGGCAAGCCCGGCCAAGTGGCCGGTCCGGACAACTCGCTGCACTCCCAGCCGTCCAACGCCATTTCGCAAGCTTTGAAGCGGGCTGGATGGACTGCCGAGGACCTGGACTTCATTGAGATCAACGAGGCCTTTGGCTCTGTGGCCGTCCAATCATTGAAGGACTTGAGCTACCCGCTGGAGAAGTGCAACATCCACGGCGGCGCAATCGCCCTCGGCCACCCGATCGGTGCTTCCGGCGCCCGGCTTGCCCTGCACGCTGCCCACGAACTCAAGCGCAGGGGAACCGGCAAGGCTGCAGTCTCCCTCTGTGGCGGCGGTGGCCAGGGTGAAGCCCTCCTGCTGTACCGCGACTGATGCTGTACCGCGACTGATGGCATCCGGTGTGGAACCACAAATGAACGGGGCCGAACGGTTCTTGTCCGACGCCGCCGCGCGCGGACTGGACGTTGACGTCGTCGAGCGTCCCGCTGCCAGGAGCCTCGAGGAGGCCGCAGGCATCCTCGGGATCAGTCCCGGGGACATCGTGAAGTCCCTCGTGGTCAAGCACCGCGATGGTAGCTTCCTCTTCGCGCTGATCCCCGGCGACCGGCAGATCTCCTGGCCCAAGCTGCGGGCGTTGGTGGGCGTCAACAAGCTCTCGCTGCCGCACGCCGATGTTGCCCTGGCCGCAACCGGCTATGAACGCGGGACCATCACTCCTTTGGGAAGCACGACCCCTTGGCCGGTGTATGCGGATGCCACCATCACCGGACGCCGCATCTCCATGGGTGCCGGCGCGCATGGCAGGAGTGCATTCGTGGACGCCGACGCCCTGACCTCCGCACTGAATGCCACCGTCGCGGACATCAGCGAACCCGCCTAAACCAACGCGGGGTCACTTACGGCCCGTAATTCCCCCTGGGATGGGCCGTAAGTGACTGTGAGGATTGGGGTGGCTGGTCTGGGACTGGCTGGCAGAGTGGTAGTAGTCGTTCTGCCTCGCGGGTGTGACTCTGTAAGTGACTGGCCCTGTAGAGGGTGCCTTTGAGTGGGATCTGTCCGTCCGCGGGGTGGAGCGGCCGGTACCGCCCGGCCCACCTCGGTAACTTGATCAGAAGGTTGTCCGCCCTCAGGCGTGACTCGTCACAGTGTTGTTCCGAAGTGACCTCTACCCGGGACCGGTACCGGCCGTTTTACGGCCCTGACCACATCCGCGAATAGAGGAAGACGCCAGAACCGCCATGACTATCGTCGCGCATTCCCGTCCTTTTGTCGTCGGCGTCGACACGCACGCCAAAAACCATGTCTACGCCATCATCACCGCAGGCACCGGTGAATTGATTGCCACCCGGGCCTTCCCGACCACCGGGGCAGGCATCAACCGTGCCATCGCCTGGGTCGCGCGCCACACCGGCGCTGACCTGGCTGCCTTATGGGTCGTTGAAGGAGCCGCGTCCTACGGCGCCCTGTTGGCCGGCGCGGTCGGCGCCGCCGGCTACGAGGTCGCCGAAGCCGCGCGCATGGATGCACGTCAGGGAACCGGTAAATCCGATCCGCTCGACGCGCACCGGATCGCCGCAGCCGTTCTGCCCTTGGATGAGCAGCAGCTGCGCCAGCCACGGCTGAACGAAGGGGTCCGCGCCGCCTTGCGGGTCCTGGTCTGCGCACGGGAAGCCATGACCACCGACCGTACCCGGGCGGTCAACGCCTTGACCGCCCTCCTGCGCGTAAACGACCTCGGCCTGGATGCCCGCAAACCCCTGACCGGAGCACAGATCGCCGAGGCGTCCCGGTGGCGTTCCCGGGAGGAACCACTGGCACTGACCGTCGCCCGGTCCGAAGGGGTCCGGCTAGCCAAACGCATCAGCGAGCTCGACGCGGACATCAAAACCAACAACCGCCAAATCACAGAACTGGTCCAAATAAGCGAAGCCGCCCCGCTCCTGCAGGAACCAGGCTTCGGTCCCGTCACTGCCGCCATCTGCCTTACCGCCTGGTCCCACCACGGACGGATCCGCTCAGAAGCAGCCTTCGCGTCCCTAGCCGGGGTCAACCCGATTCCGGCGTCCTCCGGCAACACCGTCCGGCACAGACTCAACCGCGGCGGCGACAGAACCCTGAACAAAGCCCTGCACATGGTCGCCCTGAGCAGAATGACCTTCGACCCGGCCACCATCGGATACGTCCACAAACGACAAGCCGAAGGACGAACCAAAAAGGAGATCCGCCGGTGCGTGAAACGCTATCTCGCCCGACGGACCTACCGAACCCTTAACGCCACAAACACGGACCCACGCCACCCTTGACAACCATAGAAGGATCCCCGCATTGCTTGTTAAAGCAGGAAGCCCCGCCCGGTGAACCGGACGGGGCTTCCAAAGCAAGACGAGTTACTTGAGGGTAACCGTTGCGCCAGCTTCTTCGAGCTGAGCCTTTGCCTTCTCTGCGGCTTCCTTGTTGGCGCCTTCGAGAACAGCCTTCGGTGCGCTGTCAACCAGGTCCTTGGCTTCCTTGAGGCCGAGGGAGGTGATGGCGCGAACTTCCTTGATCACTGCGATCTTCTTGTCGCCAGCAGATTCGAGGATGACGTCGAAGTCGGTCTTCTCTTCAGCAGCTTCAGCGGCACCGCCGGCAGCGGGGCCAGCAACTGCAACAGCAGCAGCCGTAACTTCGAAGGTCTCTTCGAAGAGCTTGACGAACTCGGAGAGCTCGATGATGGTCAGTTCCTTGAAAGCTTCAATGAGCTCTTCGTTGCTGAGCTTCGCCATGGTGGCGTCCTTCCATTAGTCGGTGCAGATCCGGACAATGCCGCTCCCTGCACCAGAGTTTGATTGGGGGGAGAACTTAGTTCTCTTCGGTTGCAGCTTCAGCGGCTTCGGCCGGAGCCGCAACCTCTTCAGCAGCAGCCTCGGCGGCCGGAGCTTCTTCAGCGGCCGGTGCAGGTGCGCCGCCCTCTTCTTCAAGCTTGAGGCGCAGGGCATCGATGATGCGTGCGGCAGCGGATGCGGGGGCCTTGAGGACACCAGCAACACGTGCAAGCTGCAGCTCGCGGGACTCCAGGGCTGCCAGTGCGGCAACACCTGCTGCGTCCAATGCCTTGCCTTCGAAGTAACCAGTCTTGATAACCAGCTGCTTGTTGGTCTTGGCAAAGTCCGTCAGGCTCTTGGCAGCAGCAACAGCGTCGCCCTTGATGAAGGCGATTGCAGTGGGGCCGGCAAGCTGATCGCCGAACGCGTCGACACCAGCTTCCTTGGCTGCAATGGCGCTCAGGGTGTTCTTGACGACCGAGAACTTGGTGTCCTGGCCGAGCGCAACACGCAGTTCCTTGAGCTGTGCAACAGTGAGCCCGCGGTATTCGGTCAGGACAGCCGCGTTCGATTCCTTGAAATCGTTGGTGATCTCTGCAACAGCGGAGACCTTGCTAGGCGTTGTCATAACCCTCCTTCCGGGGAATAAAGCCGGTCTTCCGGGTCCCCGCTCACGAGAGCTAAAACTAAAAACGCCCCGCGCAGATGCACGGGGCTTGGCTCAACGCAGTTTGCACTGCGGAGACTTGCTTCGTTCACCTGCGTTGGCCGCCCTATGTTCAGGGTCCTTCGTCTAGGAATGCACTTTGTTCTCAGGGGCGTCGCTGCAGAATTGAGCTGCGCTCGAAAGAGTGGATTCCCATCAACCGACGGTCTTTGGTACTTCAAGGTTACGGGAGAGGGATCAGCAAACCAAATCGGCTAGGCCTGCCGGGTGCGCGCTACTCCGACGAGGTGACTTTCGGTCCCCGATCCGGAAGCTCCTTTTGCCAGAGCCCGGTGACTCCCGCCGTCGTAAATCCCAATTGCTTGTTCACGGTCAGGAGGTATCGGTTTTCCGGTGCGTTCCAGGTGTAAATGACCCGGGCATCGGGAAATTGCTCGCTGAGCCTTTCCATGTTGGCAACCTTGATCAGCAGGCCCAACTTGTTGCCGCGGTGTTCCTGCAGGACCAAAGTATCGTCCTGGAAAACGACGTCCTGGCGATGCGCGAGGACGCTGATGGTGGTGAGGCCTGCCAGCCGCCCGCTCTCAATATGCTCGACGGCGGTAACCACCGTGCGCCGGCCCTGCGCCAATGCGGCGTCTTCGGTTTCGCGCAAAACGGCGGCGTCGAAGACCATCCCGGTAACCTCGACAGCCGAGTCTTCTTCCTCGCCGTCCTCACCGTGGACAACCTCACCCGCAGCGTTTTCCAGCTCCGCCACGGCCTCCAACCAAGCCTCAGGGCACCGATCAGTCCAGTGGTGCAGCCTGTAGCGGCCAGCGTTCGCATCCTCGGCTTCGGCTTGAAGATCCGCAACCAGCTTGGAATCCAGCGGCAACACGCAGGAACTGAATTGTTCGATGTGCTGAAGTGTGTACCCGGCCCGCTGGGCAAAGTCCACTTCCCTGCTGCTGACAGGAACGAAGCCTGGGCCGCTGCCGGGAATCAATTGGTCTTCAGGTATCTCTGTTAGCGAGGTTGCCGGGTGGTTCGTGTCCACCAAAACCATGGTGCGGCCCTCGGACCGTGCCAACTGCTCAGCGGCCTCCAGAAGCTGGCGTCCGACGCCCTGGCTCTGATACTCCGGGAGAATATCCAGGGTGAACTCCGCCAGGTCCATGTTGTCCGCGAGCGGCAGCGCAATGTCCACTGTTCCCACGATGACCCCGTCCACCTTGGCTACCAAAATGATCTGGCGCTCGTAGGGGTCGGAAAATTCAAGCAGCTTCTCCAAGGGCGTGTACGCGAGGTCGTCACTCCCCCAGGTCTGCATCCGGACCCGCCGGGCAACCTCCACGGCGTCCAGGAAATCCCCTGCTTTGGGGCTGTCCAGATTGTCCGGCACCCATAGCTGCTCGACTACAACGGTCTTCGCCTCGTCTACAGTCATCCCAGCCGTTTCTGCCATTCGCCTTCAAAACCGGAAGGCTTGAATCCAAGGGCGCTATTTATGGCCAGCATATGCCGGTTTTCATTGGCGTTCCATGTCATGACGCACGTGGCGTCCGGCCAAAGATCTTCTGCACTCCGAAGATTGGCGATTTTTACGAGCATGCCAAGGCCGTGTCCCCGGTGTCCGGGAGCCACCAGTGTGTCCTCCTGGTTGACGACCGCCGGCAACGCCTCACGGTGGGTCAGGACTGTGTAGGCCGCCAACTCCCCGCTCCCGTGGTGCTGGGCGGCAGCTACAACTGAGTTCACGCCGCTTGCCTGCCACGTGGATTCCTCACGCCGAACCCGCACGGCGTCCCACTCTTCGCCTTCCCACCCCAGACCGGCGATGGGCACCTCCGTGCTCATGAGGCTCTTCAGCGTGGCAAAGCGATCCACGAGTTCTTCAGGGCATTCGTCCGTCCAAGCGATGATGTCGTACTCCGTTGCCCGACGCATCGCCTCCACCTCAAGCGCGATCAGGTGGGCCTCATCAACCGGCAAGGTCAGTGTGCTACTGGTTTCCACCTGTTCCAGGGAATAGCCGTGGTGCAAGGCAAAGCGGGTCGATGCCGCGTCCAGGGGTACACCGCCTGTGCCGGACTTTGCCTCCAGCAGGGCTTCCCCGGCCAGCACGGGGGCGATCGGCTCTCCGCAGTATCCGTCAAGGGAAGTGCGGTTCCGCTCCACTGCCGCCTCTTCAAGGAACTTCAGGATCCTCGTCCCGATGCCTCGCCGCCGGAAAGCAGCGTCCACGACGACGTCCACACCCGCCGTCGTCGTGTTCTCGCTCAACGGGAGGGTCAGCGAACCGGAGCCCACCACGACGCCGTCCAGGCGGGCCAAGTAAACCTGCCGCTCTTCGTATTCGTTGCCCTGCCAGAACCTGAACGCCTCGGCAAGGGTGGCCGAATGGTTCAGATCCCCCCACAAAGCAAGCTCATGGGCGATGCGTAACGCATGGAAGGCTTTGAAGTCCGGTGAGGCTGTGGCCTCCGGCCCTTGCGGAACAGGCAATGGCTCTATGGGGAGCCCACCGCTGGCGGAAAAGTTCGACGACGACGCCACGCCCCACAGCCTACGGCCGCCGCAGGTGCCAAACAAGTCACGATGGGCCTACATGAGTGCACAAAAAGGGACCGCCCGGCAATGCCGGACGGTCCCTTTTAGAGTTCGTACTCGCGGAGCTTACGCCTCGGTGAGAACCTTGGTGACGTTCGGGTCAACGGTGATGCCCGGGCCGAACGTGGTGGCAACAGTAGCCTTCTGGATGTAGCGGCCCTTGGAAGCGGACGGCTTCAAGCGAAGCACCTCTTCCAGTGCAGCTGCGTAGTTCTCAGCCAGCTTCTGGGCGTCGAAGGACACCTTGCCGATGATGAAGTGCAGGTTCGAGTGCTTGTCGACGCGGAAGTCGATCTTGCCGCCCTTGATGTCGTTGACAGCCTTGGTGACATCCGGGGTAACCGTGCCGGTCTTCGGGTTCGGCATGAGGTTACGCGGGCCGAGGACCTTACCGAGGCGGCCAACCTTGCCCATGAGGTCAGGGGTTGCCACTGCGGCGTCGAAGTCGGTCCAGCCGGCTGCGATCTTTTCGATCAGGTCATCGGAACCAACGAAGTCGGCGCCGGCAGCAATTGCTGCTTCAGCCTTGTCGCCGGTTGCGAAAACGAGGACGCGGGCGGTCTTACCGGTGCCGTGCGGCAGGTTGACGGTGCCACGAACCATCTGGTCGGCCTTACGCGGGTCAACGCCCAGGCGGAAAGCGACCTCAACGGTTGCGTCGAACTTGGAAGGGTTGGTGTCCTTCGCGAGGGTGATTGCCTCGAACGGGGCGTAGACCTTGTCTGCCTCGATCTTGGCTACGGCTGCCTCATATGCTTTGCTGCGCTTTGCCATGCTGCTTATTTCTCCTTGTGCAGTTGTGGTCTGCGGACCGCGCTGGGCCCTGCCACAAGTCGTGGATCCGGCAAGGATCCTGCGACATTTCAATGTTTCAGATGCCGGTTGCCCGGCGGTGAAGGCTGTAAACAGCCTTCGACGGTTACTAGCCTTCTACCGTGATGCCCATGGAGCGGGCGGTGCCTGCGATGATCTTGGCAGCTGCCGCGATGTCGTTGGCGTTGAGGTCTTCCATCTTGGTGGAAGCAATCTCTTCGACCTGTGCCTGGGTCAGCTTGGCAACCTTGACGGTGTGCGGGGTAGCCGAACCCTTGGCAACGCCTGCAGCCTTCTTGATGAGCTCTGCAGCCGGCGGGGTCTTGGTGATGAAGGTGAAGGAACGGTCTTCGTAGACCGTGATTTCCACCGGGATAACGTTTCCGCGCTGGGATTCCGTTGCAGCGTTGTACGCCTTGCAGAATTCCATGATGTTGACACCGTGCTGGCCAAGCGCAGGACCGATCGGCGGAGCCGGGTTAGCGGCACCTGCCTGGATCTGCAGCTTGATGAGGCCGGTGACCTTCTTCTTGGGAGCCAATGTAGGGTCCTTCTCTCAATAGCTTCCTGGGACACAGGAGCGCGTCCCAGGTTTGTGGCCGCCATGGCAAGGCGGCCGGCCGCTTCCGAACCGCAAAGCAGGCGGAACGGGAGCGAAATCTTGGAATCAGCTAGATCTTGGTGACCTGGTTGAATGCGAGCGTAACCGGGGTTTCGCGCTCGAAGATCGAGACCAGGACCACGAGCGTCTGGGACTCGGGCTTGATCTCGGAGATCGTTGCCGGAAGGGTCTCGAACGGGCCTTCCTTGACGATGACGGACTCGCCGACCTCGAAGTCGACGGCCACGGGAGCCTGGTTCTGCTTGTTGACCGGCTTGCCCTTCTCGGCCTGCTCTTCTTCGAAGACCGGGGCGAGCATGGAGAAGACCTCGTCAAGGCGCAGCGGGACCGGGTTGTGGGCGTTGCCCACGAAGCCAGTGACGCCAGGGGTGTGGCGAACGGCGCCCCAGGAAGCGTCGGTCAGGTCCATGCGGACCAGGACGTAACCGGGGATGCGGACGCGGTTGATCACCTTGCGCTGCGCGTTCTTGATCTCGACGACTTCTTCCATCGGGACCTGGATTTCGAAGATGTAGTCTTCCATGTCCAGAGTCTGGATGCGGGTCTCAAGGTTGGCCTTCACGCGGTTTTCGTAACCGGCGTAGGAGTGGATGACGTACCAGTCACCCTCCTGGCGGCGCAGCTTGGCCTTGAATTCCTCAGCCGGATCCGCGGGCGCTGCAGCAGCAGCCGCTTCCAGCGAGACATCCGCAGCATCCTCGTCTGACTCGTCATCAGACTCAGCGTCTACGTCAGACTCGAAATCCTCTTCGGAATCATCGACGTCGGCAGATTCGGGCGCAGCAGAGTCAGCCTCCGACTCTTCCGCAACCTCAGCCGCGGCGTCGTCCGTGCTTTCAGCGGGCCCATCCAGCTCAGCCTCGTTTACCTCAAGCTCCTGCTCAGACACTTGGTCTCCTGCTTCCTCATTGCCTAACATGCCTATTTAAATGGCTCAATTCCGCAAACCCCACAAAATTCCTAAAGTATCAAGGAATTTCGTACGGTTTACGGACAGATCCGCTTAGCGGTCCGTAGCACCTGATCCACCGAAGACCCAGCTCACTCCCGTGCCGAAGGCAAGGTCCAGCAGGGTGACGATGAGCATCATGATGGCTACGAACACCAGCACCACGACCGTGTAATTGATCAGTTCCTTGCGGGTCGGTGCGACGACCTTCTTCAGTTCGCCGATGACCTGGCGGATGAAGAGTGCAATTCGGGCAAAGAAGCCGGCATCGGCTTTCTTGGCAGGACGGCCCTTTGAGCTGCTAGCAGCCGTTTCGGTCACCTGGTCCTCACTCACCTTGCAAAGTCGTTTGACCCGGCTCTGATCAGAGCCATGGTTGCTGCGCTTGCCCCGGCGTTTCCGCCGGAACAGCTTGCGCAGGGCAGACAGGACTCGAACCTGCAACCTGCGGTTTTGGAGACCGCTGCGCTACCAATTGCGCCACTACCCTATGGATCGAATCCATGTTTCAGGCCGCACTTCAGCCTGTGGTGCTTTTCAACACCGGTGAACCAGTCTACGCAAGAACTTCGCGTTAGTCGAACCGGACTAATTCCGGGCCTTCCGGCCGCTTATAAATCAATGTGAGCATCATTATCAGTCACATTGTCCAGCAGGCGCCCGGGAGCTCCGCAGAACAGCATAAGGTAGTTTACGTCGAATCCCATCATCCAGCCCACGAGCTGCCTGCGAAGAACGGTACATAGATGTCTGCCGGAACACCTGCCGCCCGCATTTCACAACGAATCTCCGCTATTGCCGAGTCCGCCACCCTTGCCGTTGACGCCAAGGCCAAGGCACTGAAGGCCGCGGGGCGCCCCGTGATCGGTTTCGGTGCCGGCGAACCCGATTTCCCCACCCCGGATTACATCGTCAAGGCAGCAATTGAGGCTGCTGCCCAGCCGAAGTACCACCGCTACTCCCCCGCCGCCGGGCTTCCCGAGCTGAAGAAGGCCATCGCCGATAAAACCCTCCGGGACTCCGGCTACAAAGTGGACCCATCGCAGGTCCTGGTGACCAATGGTGGCAAGCAGGCTGTCTACAACACCTTCGCCACGTTGGTTGACCCGGGCGACGAAGTCATCATCCCCACGCCCTTCTGGACCACGTATCCGGAAGCCATCCGTCTCGCAGGGGGCGTTCCGGTGGAGGTATTCGCCGGTCCCGAGCAGGGCTACCTCGTTACCATCGAGCAGTTGGAAGCCGCGCTGACGGACAAGACCAAGATCCTGCTGTTCGTGTCCCCGTCCAACCCGACTGGTGCCGTATACAGCCCGGAGCAGGTTGCGGAGATCGGAAAGTGGGCCGCTTCCAAGGGCCTGTGGGTGGTCACGGATGAAATCTACGAGCACCTGACCTATGACGGCGTGGAGTTCACCTCCATCGCCACCGCTGCCCCGGAGCTTGGCGACAAGGTCGTCATCCTGAACGGCGTGGCCAAGACCTACGCCATGACAGGCTGGCGCGTGGGTTGGATGATCGGCCCGGCCGATGTCATCAAGGCCGCAACCAACCTCCAGTCGCACGCGACGTCCAACGTTTCGAACATCATGCAGGTCGCCGCCGCCGCTGCCCTCACGGGTCCGCTGACCGCCGTCGACGAAATGAAGGTCGCCTTCGACCGCCGCCGCAAGGCAATCGTCGCCGGCCTGAACGCGATTGAGGGCGTGGAATGCCCGACGCCGACCGGCGCCTTCTACGTGTATGCCGACGTCCGCGGACTGCTGGGCAAGGAGTTCGAAACCTCCCACGGCCCCGTGCGCCCGAGCACTTCGGCAGAACTGGCCGCGCTCATCCTGGACGAGGTCGAGGTTGCCATCGTTCCCGGCGAAGCATTCGGCCCCTCCGGTTACGTCCGCCTTTCCTACGCACTGGGCGACGACGACCTCGCCGAGGGTGTCCGCCGGATCCAGGAATTCCTGGGCCGGGCGAAATAGCTCATGGCCCAATAGCGCTTCAGGATTGCCGGCAGCGCTTCAAGGTTGAATGCTCCCGCACCAATGTTTGGTGCGGGAGCATTTCCGTTTAAGCGGCGGGCAGGATATGAGAGAGGATCCGTCCAAAAGCCGGCGGATATGAGAGAACATCCGTTCAAAGGCCGGCGGATGTGCGAGAGGATCAGAGGAGGCGGCGCTCGGCGGCCCACTTGGTGAGTTCGTGGCGGCTGGAGAGCTGCAGTTTCCGCAGCACTGCGGACACGTGCGTCTCCACGGTCTTGATGGAAATGAACAGCTCCTTGGCCACTTCCTTGTAGCTGTATCCGCGCGCGATGAGTCGCATGACTTCCAGCTCACGCGCCGAGAGGCGGTCCAATTCGTCGTCCGCGATGTCCGCCGGTGCCGTACCGAAGGCATCCAGGACGAAGCCAGCCAGCCGGGGTGAGAAGACGGCGTCGCCGTCCGCCACGCGGATCACGGCATCGGAAATACCGGCACCGGAAATCGTCTTGGTGACGTAGCCACGGGCACCAGCCCTGATCACTGCCACGACGTCCTCGGCTGCGTCGGAAACACTCAGGGCCAGGAAGCTGGTGGTGCCCAGCAGCGCCGCGGACCCCGCAATGACCTCGCGCCCTCCGCCACCAAGGCCACCGGGAAGGTGCACGTCCAGCAGGACAACCTCAGGCCGGGTTTCCGCAATGACAGCAATGGCCTCCTCAACCGTGCCCGCCTCGCCCACGACGTCCATGCGGTGATCGAGATCCGCCTTCAGCCCGGAACGGAAGATCGTGTGGTCATCGACGATCACCACTCGTACACTGCGCGGCTCACCGCTGTGGGAGGAGTTGTTCATTGCCGTGGTTCTCCATTCCGTACTTCGCCGCTGGGCACATCTCCAGTGCGTGTATCGCTACCGTCGGCGTTTATCGAGGGGAGGGCCAGCCGGACTTCGGTTCCGTCCTTGCTGCTGTTGATGGTTGCCGTGCCTCCGTGGCGCTTCATGCGGCCGATGATTGATTCTTTGACGCCCAGCCTGTCATCGGGGACAGATTCGAGGTCAAATCCCGGACCGCGGTCCTTGATGAAGACCTCGGTACTTCCTGCGGTGCTCTCCATGTAGACGGATACTGTTCCCCCGCCGTGCCGGGCCGCATTGAGCATGGCTTCCCTGGCTGCCTGGACCAGGGCCTCGTGCCTGTCAGTCATATCTGCGTCGCCCACGGTAACCACCTCCACGGCCTGGCCGTGAGCATCTTCCACTTCGGCGGCTACGGCCTTGATCCGCTCGGCCAGGAGTCCGGCATCCTTGGCGGCATCGGTGAAGAGCCAGGACCGAAGTTCACGTTCCTGGGCCCTCGCCAGCCGGACAACATCCTGCTCCGAGCCTGCCCTGCGCTGGATCAGCGCAAGGGTCTGCAACACCGAATCATGCAGGTGGGCTGCGATCTCTGCGCGCTCGGTTTCCCGTACACGCCCCGCCCGTTCAGTCTCAAGGTCCTTCCAGAATTTCAGTCCCCACGGCAGTAGGACCAGTGCAACGCCGCCCAGGACGGCAACGGACGCCAGGAGCGCCAGCCAGGTCTGCTCCCAGGATCCCGATCCGGACACCATGACCAGGACCCCGGCCACCACCAACGCAAGGCCAGCAGCCAGGCGGACCCAGCCGCCAGCTTGGTCGGCCTTGGTTTTGTCCACCAAACCGGCCCTGCGGGTCTCGTCGAGTTGCATCCATGCGATCGCCGCGCCGCCCAGGATGGCAGCTGCCGGAATCAGCGTTCCCAAGGGCACATCTACGCCGAACTGGCGGACAATCAGGATCACAGCGACAAGAAGCAGGCCGGCTCCGAGCAGGATCTCCTTGCCATAGGGGATTCTTCGCAGGTTGAAGCGCGAGACGGCTAGTGCGGTGCTTCCGGATTCGGCCCAACCGCCGGCTGGAGCCGCCGGGCTGCCTGTAGTTGTCCTGGCAGACGCTGAGCTACCAAGCAGGGGGCTACTAATCGGTGGGCTACCAAACGGTGGACCAAAGCCACCTGTGCCATCGGGTGCCGAAGGGTTGCCACTCACCGCTGGAGAGCCGACCACCGGCGGTGCGGGTCCGGCGTCGGGCGCTCTTGGTACGGACTCCGTTGCCGGCGGAAAGCTGACTGCGGGAGCAATAGGCGACGCCGGCCGGCGGGCATTGCGGCGCGCGCTCTCATCAGCGGTGGGAACCATGGTCCACAGCCAGGCGTAGAAGGCTAGCCCCGCTCCCCCGGCGAAGCATGCGAGAACCATGCCCAGCCGGACGTACTTCACGGGCCAGCCCAAATGGTCGGCCAGTCCGCTGCAGACGCCGGCGATCATGCGGTCGCTGCTGCGGACCAGCGGCGGGCGTTCTACAGCGGTTGTCATGTACCAATCCAAACACGGATCAGGGTTGCCAGGACCGGAAACCAGCGTTCTTCGGGGGGCCCTCAGGGATCATTCAGGGTATCCCCCAGTAGAGGACAGGATGCCCGGGACGGCAGGATCGAAGTATGAACGCGAACAGCATGAACCCAGAGGGATCCGGAACGCCTGGCAATGCCGGCACACCTGATCCTGGCGCCAACGCCAGCACCTCCGCCGGCGCCCCAGGGGAACCGTCTCCCCAGACCGATCCTTCCTCCGGGACCGGTCCCGCTGCACCCCAACCCGGCGGTGCACCCCAGCAGAACTTCTTCGACTGGATCCGCGGCCAGGGCGTCCGCCGTGGGCCGGACCGCTGGATCGGTGGTGTCTGCAGCGGAGTGGCGCACCGGTTCGGCATCGACCCCCTGATTGTTCGGGGCATATTCATCGTCCTTGCGCTCTTTGCCGGCATTGGCGTCCTCCTCTACGGCCTGGCGTGGGCCCTGCTGCCTGAACCTGACGGCCGCATCCACGTTCAGGAGGCAGCCGCCGGGCGTTGGTCCGGTGGCATGACGGGTGCATTGATCACCACGATCATCGGGTTGCCCGGCCTGGGCCGCGGGTTCTGGGGCTGGGGCTGGAACGGCCTTCCTGGCCTGTTGTGGACGCTCTTCTGGGTGGGCGGCGTCATCTACCTCATCTACTACCTGGTACAACGCAACAAGGGACCGAAGACCGGCCAGCCCATGAACCAACAGAACTTTGCGGGCGCTTCTTACGGAACGGCCACCTCCTACGGAGCCCCGCCAGCGTACGGAACGCCAACAGCAACCGGGACAAACGCTGCTACCGGGACCAACAGCGGTGTTCCCGTGTACGGCCCAGGCCAGGCAGGCACCAAACCGCACGGTCCTGGGGCCGGCCCGTACGAGCCTTCAGGCCCGCGACCGCCCTTCGGCCCTACTCCTCCCCAGGGCGGCGAGCCTTTTAGCGGCCAGCCGCACAACGGTGAACCCAAGCCGCCCCGCGCCAGGCGCAGGGGCCCCGGGCCGGCGATAGTTGCAGTCACCGCGGGTGTGGCACTGCTGGTTGGGGGCACCCTGAAAGCGTTGGACGCCGGCAACGTCATCGAGCTCGGCCATTCAGCCAACACCGTGGTGTGGGCCACGGGCGCAGCGGTTCTGGGTCTGGGCATCCTCATCGCGGGGTTGCGCGGACGGACCTCCGGTTTCCTCGGTTTCCTGGCGGTAGTGGCCTTGATCATCGGTGGAATCTTCAATGTTGTCCCACGGAATGGCGATCGCTTCACCTTCCATGACGTGAACTGGGCACCGCTGAGCATCGAGCAGGCCCGACAGGGGGTTGACGTCACTGGCGGCAAGGGCACGGTGAACCTGGACGACCTGGCCCTGACGCCTCCGCTGACCACCGAAATCGTGGTCCCCGTGGACGCCACCTTCAGCAACGTAACCGTCATCATCCCGGACGACGTTCCCGTTGAGGTCAGGGCGGATATGACCTTCGGCAACCTCAACGAACACGGCTCGGACCGCGGCGGCCGCCTCCAGGACGAGCGGACGGTCTACAACGCCGAAAAGCCCGGAGCCAACCTCGTGGTGCAGATCGATGGCACCTTCAGCAACGTGACCATCCAAGAAGGAAACTGACATGAGCACGAACGAGTCAAGCAATGCACGTGAAGCAGCGGAATCCAGCAGTGATGCCAAGAATCCAGTGCCCACCACTCCGCTCACCCAGGAACAGGACAACAATCCAACGGAACCGCTGACAAGGGAAACCCCGGCAAGGGAGCCGCTGGCAGAGGAGCCGGCACCCTCCCCGCAGCCCCAGCCAACACCGCGGCTGCAGCCAACACCCCCGCTCCAGCCAACACCGCGGCTCCAGCCAACCCCGCCGCTCCAGCCAATACCGCTCACGCCACCGCTTGAGCCCAGCTATCGGGTGGAACGGAACATCGACGACGACGAACCGCAGCAGGCGCGGATCGGCACCGTGGTGTGGGGATTGATTGTGATTGCCCTGGCCGCTTTGTTGGTGATCTCCACCCTGGGTTGGGTGGTGCTGGACGGCACCTACGTGCTGATTGGCCTCATGATCGGTGCAGGCGCAGCCTTGGTCATCGGAGGACTCCTCGCCGCCCGCAAGAGTGCTGGCAAACCGAAGAGCCCTGCGAAGTAACTGCCAACACCATCGGGACAGGTACCAACAACGTGACAAAGCAACCACAACAAGGAAGTCTGTAGCCATGGACAAGTTCTTCAGCATCGTCAGGGGCTTCGGCCTGAAGCGTGGACCCCAGCGCTGGTTGGGTGGCGTCTGCGGTGGGATCGCTGCGAAGCTCAGGGTGGACGTCGCATATGTTCGCGTCGCTTTCCTGCTCTTCTGCCTCTTGCCCGGGCCGGCTGCCGTGTTCTATATCCTCGCTTGGCTCATCCTGCCGGACCAGAAGAACAGGATCGCGCTGGAATCGTTCATCAGCCAGCGTTCCCGTTAGGGTCACAACGACCAACAACTTCGACGTCAGCGACACAAAGCGCCCCGCACCTGCGGGGCGCTTTCGTTATTTTCAGGGAGATTTCCAATACCGCACGGCCGGGGTCGAAAGTAACCATTTGTGTCCCACCCCACATCCACGTCTAGAATCGTTGGGAGCTCAGCGTGGCGCTCTACACGTATTCCTCCAAGCCATGAGTGAGCAAACATGAAAATTGGCATTCTTACCAGCGGTGGCGACTGCCCCGGACTCAACGCAGTAATCCGGGGAGCGGTCCTGAAGGGGATCGCAATCCACGGCCAGGAGTTCGTGGGTTTCAAGGACGGCTGGCGCGGCGTTGTGGAAGGTGATGTCATCGACATCCCCCGCACCTTGGTCCGCGGCATCGCCAAGCAGGGCGGCACTATCCTGGGCACCTCGCGTACCAACCCGTTTGAAAATGGTGGTGGCCCGGACGTCATCAAGGCCCACATGGAACGCCTGGGCATTGACGCCATCATCGCAATTGGCGGCGAAGGCACGCTGGCGGCGGCAAAACGACTCACCGATGCCGGACTGAAAATTGTTGGTGTTCCCAAGACCGTGGACAATGACCTCGATGCAACCGACTACACCTTCGGCTTCGATACCGCGGTTGAAATCGCCACCGAAGCAATCGACCGCCTCCGCACCACAGGTGAGTCCCACCACCGCTGCATGATCGCCGAGGTCATGGGCCGCCACGTAGGCTGGATCGCCCTGCACGCCGGTATGGCCGCTGGTGCGCACGCCATCCTTATCCCGGAACAGTCGGTCAGCATCGAGCAGATCACCGAGTGGGTCCAGGAAGCCCACGACCGCGGTCGCGCGCCCCTGGTGGTGGTAGCTGAAGGCTTCGTTCCTGACCACATGGAATCCCCTCACTCCGAACGCGGACTGGACACTTTTGGCCGACCCCGCCTGGGCGGAATCGCGGACCAGCTCGCACCGGAAATCGAAGCACGCACCGGCATAGAGACCCGCGCCACAATTCTTGGCCACATCCAGCGTGGCGGCGTACCAACTGCCTATGACCGCGTTCTGGCGACCCGCCTGGGCATGGCAGCCATCGATTCAGTGGTAGAAGGCCGTTGGGGCACCATGGTGGCCCTGAAGGGGACGGACATCTCCCACGTTGGTTTCGAAGAAGCACTGGGTAAGCTCAAGACCGTTCCCCAGCACCGCTACGACGAAGCGTCGGTGCTGTTCGGCTAGTCGGCTAGGCTGAATCCATGACTCTTGAGCCCACGTCCGCTGCCATTATCCAGCTGGCGTGGGCTCGCCATTTGGGGTTCGACGACGACGCTTTCGCCGCCGCTGCGGCCCGGGTCACCACTTCGGACGTAGACCCAACCGACCCCTCAAACCGCATCACCCTCGCCGACGAATCGGCGCGGGCGGTCGTTTTCCTCCGCCTTTTTGGTGCCTCAGCACTGGTGGGACCCCAGTGGGTCCTCGACGCGGCCGCTGGGATTCCAGACACTGAGCTTGCCCAGCATGTCACGCTGTTGACCCTCACCCGGTCCCACGGTGGACACGGCCTGGGATCCTCGGCCTTGTTCTTTGCCGACGACCTCCCGCTCAATCAACCTTCCGAAGACCTCACGGTCTCACGTGGCAATCCAGAGGCGATCGCGCTGGAAGGGCTGTGCCCGCCGGATGACGTCAACGAAGTGGGCCTGCAAGCCCTCGAGCACCGCTTCACCATCATGCATCCCGAGGAAGAGCAGCCCACTCCCGTGGCGTGCGGGGCCTACTCCGAGTGGGAGGGAATCCTGGCCAACATGGGCGTCCTGGTAGCTCCCCCCTGGCGTCGGCGGGGTCTGGGAACTCTCGCTGCATCGATTGCTGCCCACGAAGCCCTGGCCGCCGGGCTGACACTCCAGTGGAAGGCCGATGTCAGCAACAGCAGCGCGCTCGCGATGGCGCGGAGCTTGGGATTCGCCACTGGCGGACTCCATGCGAGCGTGCTGCTCGGCTGAGCCTAAGCCTTTACTTCCGCCCGGCGTCCTGGCGCGAAGCACCGGCTGCATCGGTGTCCCGGCCATGAGGAGCCTCCTTTGCAGCGGCACCGCCCTTTGCAGCAGCACCGCCCCACCCTTCAACGGACCTCGGCTTGGCAAAGAACATGGCCACCACTGCCCCGACGAGAATCGCACAGGCGGGCAGCACGATCGACTGGCCCATCGCCGTCGAGAATCCTGCATGCAGGGCCTCGGGCAGGGCACCGTTCATGGACGCTTCGTTCGCCGGAGCTCCCGCTGGCGCTGCAGGCAACTCGGCCGCAAGCCGGGCCTGGATCAGGGCGGCAATGGCCGCCGATCCAAGGACTGCCCCGATCTGGCGGGTAGTGTTGAACACGCCCGAACCGGCGCCAGCTTGGCGTGGCTCAAGGTTGCGCGTTGTGGCATTGGATACCGGCCCCCAAATGAAGCCATTGGCAACACCCTGCAGGGCGCTGGGAAGCAGGAACATCCAAATGGGAGTATCCGGACGCAGAAGTGAAGCTGTCCAGAAGAGCGCTCCTGCCATACAAACCAGGCCGAAGGATGCGAACCAGCGCGGGTTGGCACGGTCGATCAGCTTACCCACCACCGGCGCCAGGCCGCCGGAGATCACTGCCATGGGAATCATCAGCAAGGCTGATTGGGTGGGGGTCAAGCCCCGCACAACCTGGTAGTAGAAGATGGTGGGCAGCGGGAACGCCGTCACGGTGAAGCCGACCACCATGATGGTGGTGTTGCCCAGCGAGAAATTGCGGTCCTTGAACAAAGCGAGCGGCAGCAGCGGTTCCCCGCCGCGCCGGCCCAGTAGCCACTGCCAGAGAACAAAGAGAACCAGGACCACGAGCCCTGCGATGATCAAGCCCCACACGGTAACGGCACCGGTTACGGTTCCCCACTTATAGGTTTGGCCTTCCTGGAGGCCGAAGACCAAAAGAAACATGCCGACGGCGGAGAGTACCACGCCCGCGACGTCGAATGAATGGCTGTGCGTAGTCAGCTTCGGGACGAAACGCGTGACCATGACGAAGGCAACAATTCCAATCGGGACGTTGACGAAGAAGATCCACTCCCATCCCAGTCCGTCCACCAGGACCCCGCCCAGAATGGGACCCACGAGTACAGCCATGCCGGCTGTTGCTCCCCAAAGTCCCATGGCGGCACCCCGGCGGTCCGGAGGGAAAATACGGGTGATGACAGCCATGGTCTGGGGCGTCATCATGGCCGCGCCGAGTCCTTGGACCGCGCGGGCGGCGATCAACATGGTGATATCGCCGGAGAGGCCGCACCACAGCGAAGCCAGAGTGAAGACCACCAGGCCGATCAAGTACAGATTCTTCGGCCCAAAACGGTCACCCAACCTGCCGGTGATGAGCAGTGGAACTGCGTACGACAGGAGGTAGGCGCTGGTAACCCAGATGACGGCATTGATGTCCGTATTGAGACCCTCCATGATCCGCGGATTCGCGACCGACACGATAGTGGTGTCGATAAGGATCATGAAGAAGCCTATGACCAGTGACCACAACGCCGGCCACGGCTTAGCTACGTTTTCCAAGGGATTCCTTCGGCTGGTATGAAAGTTCTCTGATCCCGCACCCATTAGTGCGGTTGTCGTAGCTGCCGGGCTTTCTTGGAACCCCCCCGCGCCTTAGCCGAGAAGGGCCAATATTTCCGCCCTGGCAAACATCTTGGCTGCTTCGCGCGCGGTGGGAGTTCCGGCGTCGGGGTCTGCTCCTGCGTCCAGCAGCGCCCGGGCGACGCCCGTGTATCCCTTGAATACGGCCCCGGCAAGGGGGGTCTGACCACGGTCATTGGGGGTATTCACGTCAGCGCCGTGGTGCAGAATCAACTGCACGGTTTCCTCATGCCCATGGTAGGCAGCAAGCATGAGCAGCGAATCTCCGGAAGCGTTGGTGAGCGTGGCGGGTGCACCGGCGTTCAGGTAGCTGCGAAGCATCTCGGTGTCGCCTTCGCGTGCGGCATCGAAGAGCGCATGGGCCAAGGCAACTGCTTCGTCGTCGGCGCCCATATCGGTGCTGGCGGACCCGGTTTCGGGTCCGGTGCTGTGACTTGGTTGGCTCATCGGTGGGGTCCCTTCAGGAATCCGGTTTGGCGCCCGACGACCTGGCCGGCGTCGGAGGCGACGATCACTTCCTGGGCTGCGACATAAGGCTCCTCGCCGTCCATGACTGTCAACGTTTCATCCGCCGGAACGGAGCGCTTGATGACAGCCAAAGCCACGGGGCCCATCTCGAAGTGCTGCGCCACAGATGTCAGAGTACCCACCTTGCGCTCCCCCGCAAATACAACGCTGCCAACGGCCGGAAGCGTGTGCTGTGAGCCGTCCAGTTGCAGGAAGACGAGGCGCCGCGGCGGATGGCCGAGGTTATGAACGCGTGCGATGGTTTCCTGGCCCTTGTAGCAGCCCTTGTTCAGGTGAACGGAAGTACGAATAAGGTCCAGCTCATGCGGAATGGTCTTATCATCGGTCTCCGCCCCCAGGCGTGGCCGCCACGCGGCAATCCGCAGGGCATCGGCCGCCATGGCACCCGCTAGAGGAAGGCCTTCGACCACGGATTCCAACTCTGCCGCCGGGACGAGGTATTCGAACCATGGGCGTTCCAGCCCAGGGTGGGACTCCTCCGGGACGGTGCTGTAGGAATAGCCGCCCGGGCCTACATGCGGCCACGGATCTTCCCAAGCCAAGTAACCGCCGAGCTTCTCCACGGGCTTCGTGGAACCAAGGACAGCCCACTCCCCGGAGACATCCGTGATCTCCACACGCAGCATGAACTTCATCTTGTTCAACCACTCGGCCAACGGCGCCGCTTCCGCGGTTTCGACGATAAGCCAGGTGGTTTCACCGTCGTCAATGACCCGTGCATCGAACTCGATGCGGCCCTGGACGCTGAGCAGCAATAGTTCGCTACCAACCTGCGGCTGGAGATTGGTCACCTGCTGGGAAGACAGCGTGTTGAGCCAGCTGAGGCGGTCCGGTCCGGACACCGTCACCACGCCCCGGTGCGAAAGATCAACGACGGCGGTTCCGGTTGCCAGGGCGCGTTGCTCCCGCAGGGGCTCGCCGTAGTGGGCCGCGACGCCGGCATCCAGGCCAGTGTCTTCAACGGCGCCAGGGCGCGACAACAGGGGGCTCTTGTAAGTCATATGTAGTAGAAGTCCTTGCGGCTCAGTGGTATTCCGAAACTCAGTGGTATTCCGGAACTCGCAGATATTCCGGGGTCAGCGGTATTCCGGGTTCTCGAAATCGAATCGTGTGCCGGCCTTCCATTCCTGCGGAAGGTTGCCATAGGCAGGGATGCCACCTGCATCCCTGAGAAGGCGGGCCATGTGCATCAGGTTCCAGGACATGAACGTGGTGTTCCTGTTAGTAAAATCACTCTCCGGACCACCAGACCCTTCGTCCAGGTAGCTGGGCCCTGGGCCTACTGGGCCAATCCAGCCGGCGTCAGCCTGCGGAGGGATAGTGAAGCCTATGTGTTGGAGGCTGTACAGCACATTCATGGAACAGTGTTTGATGCCGTCTTCGTTGCCGGTGATAAGGCATCCGCCCACCTTCGGGTAGAACGCCCACTGCCCCTTGTCAGTCAGTTCTCCGGAGTGGGCATAAAGCCGCTCGATGAGCTTCTTGGTTTGGGAAGAGTTATCACCCAGCCAGATGGGACCGGCCACCACCACGATGTCGGCCTCGGCGACCATGGGATAGATCTCTGGCCATTCATCGGTTTTCCAGCCGTGCTCGCGCATGTCCGGATAGACACCACTGGCGATATCGTGGTCCACGGTCCGGATGAGGCTGGTGGTGACGCCCTGCTTTTCCATGATGTCGCGGCTGATGCGGATCAGCCCATCGGTGTTGCTGACCTGAGGCGAAGGTTTCAAGGTGCCGTTGAAGAACACGGCCTTGAGGCCCTCGTAGCCTCCCGGCTTGAGGTGGTTATTCACTAGCTGCTCCTTTGCTGGTTGCGTGTGGAACGTTCAGTGAGACCTCGTGCCGGCGTCAGGAAACCCTGTGCAGGAACGCTGATGCGTGTGCTTCCAGCGCCTTGCCGTTGGCGGCAACATCCCAGCGCCAGAGGAGATTGCCATCCACCAGGCCAAAGATCCGTGTTGCGGCGGTGTACTCCTTGGAGTGGCTGCCGCGCATCACCATATCCGTGGTGAGCTGGATCTGCGGCCCCTTGATCTGGCCGTAGTAGAGCTCGGTAATTCCCCCGGGGTGGGCAATTGACACGGAGATATCGAAGCCGCCTTCTTTGTTGCGGCGTTCTTCAACCTCATCGGCGGTCTTGAGCACAGGAACGATGTCCGCCGGGATAAGTCCGGGACCACCGTCGCCTTCCTGGAGTTTGCGCTCCAGGGCCCAGAACCCGGTTTCCACGGTCAGCGGGCGCAACTTTGCGCCAGCGTCGTCGCTGAGCCAGGTCTCGGCCCTGTACTGCAGGTACGGCAAACCGTTATGGGTGAAGGAGACGTGTTGGACGAAATGTTCCGAATCCTCATCACCACTGCCAAGCCGGCCGCGGCCTTCCCACTCACCAATGAGCCAGGAAAGCGGGACGAGTTCAGGCGTCAGGTCTGTTGGAATCTCAATAGGCACAACGACTACCTCTTTTGGACTGCAGGATCAGAAGGCTCTACTTCTGGCCCTTGAAAAGGCGGTAAACAACGAAACCCGCAAACCACGCCATGGCAATGCTTGCCAGGCCAAGGAGAACGAGGAAGAAGATTTCAAATGCGAGTACAGACATGATGCAATCCTAACCGTTAGTAGATGAGTAGTTTGTCTATGAAGTAGGCCAAGGCTCCCACGGCCCAAACTGGCGCGACACCCATTCCCAGTGCTGCGGGAATATTGAGCCGCCCGCGCCTGAGAGTAGTCATCCGCCGGAAGCAAACCAGAACCGATCCGACCACCATGCCCACCAAGGCAGCAGGCAGGACGGCGATGTCGGAAAAAACAAGTCCGGCCAAGGGGCCCATGAGGCCGGCCATGACGATGCCAAGGGGAGCCACAATCCGGTCCGGCCATCGAATGATGCCTACCAGGAGTGCAACTGCGGCGCTCAACCCGGCAACCAGGACCATTTCCTTGACACCGTTGAACCGGGCGCCGGCAATCCATCCGGCACCGAGGCAATTCAAGAGGACGCCAGCGCAACAGCCGAGCGTGGATTCCAGGCGCTGTGCCTGCCCCGTTCCCCGCACGAGCTGGATGATGAACACCGCCATTACCCCCAAGGCAATAAAGGCGGGGGTACCATCCAGGAATCCAGGAGCCGGCATGTAAGCTGCCGTGACTGCCGAGCCGGCGCCGGCCAAGGCAATGACGGAGGCCAGGGTTTTCTTCGCCGGGACTGCAAGGAAATGCGGCCAACCAAGCCCCACGGCCGCGGACGCCACGATGCCAACGCCCACCATGGCTTCCCGGGAAACGAAGGTGCTGGCCACGATGGCTGCGAGCGCCACGAGTCCGAATACCCCGATGCTCCAAGACTTCACTGTGTGCCCGACCTCAATTCGATGCGCCTTACGACCTCTCGACAATCCTGCCTTATGGCGGGCAAATATGTCGTAATTCCGGTGGCAGCCCGTCACGAATCCCTGACTGGCGGGGCTCGGGTGGGTATACTCGGACTTCAACGGCGCACACTGTTTGCCTTGATCCCGTTACAACGGGCAAAGGTTTGCCAGCTGCCGTGACCGGCCGGTGAAACTCCGGTTTCGACGCCCGATGATGCGCGTAAAGCCCATTGGAGGAACTATGTCGCACATCCTGCTCCTGACGAACAGCACCGGCTCTTCGGTGGACATTCTGCCTGCCCTTGAGCTGCTCAACCACCGTGTTCACATTCTCCCGGCAGAACCGACCGCGCTGCTCGAAACCGATCCCACGGATATCGTCTTCCTGGACGCCCGCAAGGACTTGGTGGGGGCACGCTCCCTAACGCAGTTGCTGAAGGCCACCGGACTCAGCGCCCCGCTCATGCTGATTCTTACCGAGGGCGGCATGGCAGCCGTTTCTTCTGCGTGGTCAGTGGATGACATCGTGCTGGACTCTGCAGGCCCTGCTGAGGTCGAAGCCAGAATCCGCCTGGCCATGGCCCGGGCTGTACCAGGCGAAGAGGAGACCCAGACGGAGATCCGCGCCGCCGGCGTCGTTATCGACGAAGCGAGCTACACCGCCCGGGTCAGCGGCCAACCCCTGAACCTGACGTTCAAGGAATTCGAGCTCCTCAAGTACCTCGCCCAGCACCCCGGACGCGTGTTTACCCGTCAGCAGCTGTTGACTGAAGTCTGGGGCTACGACTATTACGGTGGCACCCGGACTGTAGACGTGCACATCCGACGCCTTCGCGCCAAGCTCGGTGTTGACCACGAGAACCTCATCAGCACAGTCCGCAACGTCGGTTATCGCCTGACGTTGGTCAGGCTCCCGGATGACGAACTCTCGGAAGCGTAAGGCTTCCACTTCAGAGACAAACGAAGAGGCCAGGATTCACAAGAATCCTGGCCTCTTCTTCTTTTCGTGGAGGACATACGGGTCGAACGTATCGAGGCCACCCCACTGGTGGATCCCCCCTGTGTTGACTTCACGGTGAGCTACAGAACCCCGCCGCAAAGCCGAACGAGATAACGAGCCTACAGCCGATTCAAGGGGACTTCAAATTACAGTGCTTGCCCCGGACGTATAGCCTTGCATCATGAGTCACGCGCACCCCGAGAACTGGCCAGTACTGCTCGTCACCGGCGCCCTCGATCCCGAACTCCTCAAGGACTTCAGGACCCTCGCAGCGGCCGCCGAGGAATCCGACGGCAACCCTCCCTTGTCTGAACAGACACTGGTCATGTTGCGGGGCGTCGATGCGGGCGATCACTCCGTCCTGTCGCTTGCCCTTTATGCCCCTGATGAGGATTCGGATCCGGCGACCGGAGAAGATCTGGCGGGAATCGCCGTCGTCGTTGAAGCGCCGGGCCCATCAGGAACAACGGGTGTCCTCGAATTGGCGGTCCACCCCGCCTACCGCAACCAAGGCGTAGCGGGCCGCCTGCTGGAAGCGCTGGAAGGCAAACGCGGTTTTGACGGCTTGAGTGCCTGGTCCCACGGCAATCACGAGGCCGCGGCGGTGCTGGCCACTCGTTTTGGCTACGGTCCCGTGCGGGAACTGTGGAAGATGCGGCTGATGACCTCCACGTCCGCACTGCCCGACGTTGGCCTTCCGGACGGGGTCTCATTACGTGCCTTCGTGCCGGGACAGGACGAGGACGCTTGGTTGGCAGCTAACCGCGCGGCCTTCTCGCATCATCCCGAGCAGGGCTCGATGACGCGCGCCGACCTTGAGGCCCGCAAGGCCGAAGATTGGTTTGATCCGGCCGGCTTCCTCCTGGCCGTTAATGATGCCGGCGAACTACTGGGGTTCCACTGGACCAAGGTTCACCCGCGGCAGGGACCCCATCCCGCGATCGGCGAGGTTTACGTAGTGGGTGTGACGCCCGAGGCGCAGGGCCTGGGCTTGGGCAAGGCACTCACCGTGGCCGGAATCAGGCATCTGCAGGACAAGGACCTGCACGCCGTCATGCTTTACGTCGACGCCGACAACCAGGCCGCCGTATCCCTATACCAGAAGCTTGGCTTTATCCGCTGGGACACCGATGTGATGTATGGACCTTTAACCAAGAATTAACGTCAGCATCCCGCCGCAAGGAAAGCCCGGGACTTCTTGGATTCGGGCACTGGAATTGCTTGTAATGTGGGAGGAAACCCAGTCCTGAGCTTAGGAGAACCCCCATGCAGCCGGACCCCGTCGGCACCGCCGGATCCACTTCGAAGGGCGCCACGCTGCCCCCACGCTTCGGATCATCGGAAGTTCCGGCTTCACGAGCCACCCAGGACCGCATTGACATCCCGGAATTTGCGCCGAGCCTGGAACCCGAAGGCGACATCACGCCGGACCGTTTCCTGGACCGTGAGCTCAGCTGGCTGGCGTTCAACTCCCGCGTTCTGGAACTCGCAGAGGATCCGGACCTCTTCCTCCTGGAACGCGTGAATTTCCTGTCGATCTTTGCCTCCAACCTCGATGAGTTCTTCATGGTCCGCGTTGCAGGTTTGAAGCGGCGCATTGCAACCGGACTGGCTGTTCCCTCCCCTGCAGGCTTGAGCCCGATCGAGGTGCTGGAGCAGATCGGTGAGGAGGCGCACAAGCTCCAGGAACGCCATGCACGTGTTTTCGCCGAACAGATCCGTCCTGCCCTGGCCTACGAGCACATCCACATCATGCACTGGAATGAATTGGATGAAGATGCCCGTCACCGGATCAGCATCATGTTCCAGGAGAAGGTCTTCCCGATCCTGACGCCGCTGGCCGTGGATCCTGCGCACCCCTTCCCCTACATTTCCGGCCTCTCACTGAACCTTGCGGTGATTGTCAGCAATCCGATCAGCGACAAGGAACTCTTCGCCCGTGTGAAGGTTCCGGACCAGCTGCCGCGCCTGATCTCCGTGGATGGCCCCCGTGCAGGTGCCATTCCAGGCCGTGTTGCCCGCTTCATTGCGTTGGAAGAAGTCATCGCAGTCCACCTGGACAAGCTCTTCCCCGGCATGGAAGTCCTGGAGCACCACACCTTCCGCGTCACCCGCAACGAGGACCTTGAGGTAGAAGAAGACGACGCCGAGAACCTCCTCCAGGCCTTGGAGAAGGAACTCCTTCGCCGCCGCTTCGGTCCTCCTGTGCGTCTGGAAGTCACCACGGACATCAACCCGAACATCAAAGCGCTGCTCATCCGGGAACTCGGCGTTGAAGAGTCCGAGGTCTACTCCGTTCCGGCACCCCTGGATCTCCGTGGTCTCTCTGCGATCAGCGCCATTGACCGCCCCGATCTCCACTACCCCAAGCATGTCCCGCACACGTCCAGGTATCTCAACGAATCCGAAACGTCCAAGGCGGCCAACGTATTTGCCGCCATGCGCCGCCGGGACATCCTGCTCCACCACCCGTACGACTCGTTCTCCACCTCCGTTCAGGCCTTCCTGGAGCAGGCTGCCGCGGACCCCAAAGTCCAGGCCATTAAACAGACCCTGTACAGGACGTCCGGCGACTCCCCCATCGTTGACGCGTTGATCGATGCGGCCGAGGCCGGCAAACAGGTCCTTGCCTTGGTGGAGATCAAGGCCCGCTTTGATGAGCAGGCAAACATCTCCTGGGCCCGGAAGCTGGAACAGGCAGGCGTGCACGTTGTGTACGGCATTGTGGGCCTGAAGACCCACTGCAAGTTGTCCCTGGTGGTTCGGCAGGAAGTGGACGGCCTGCGCCGCTACTGCCACATTGGTACCGGCAACTACCACCCTCGGACCGCCCGCTACTATGAGGACCTCGGCTTGCTTACGGCGAACGAGCAAGTGGGCGAAGACCTGTCCAAGCTCTTCAACCAGCTCTCCGGTTACGCGCCGAAGTCCACGTTCAAACGCCTGCTCGTAGCGCCGCGTTCCGTGCGTGCCGGCCTGATCGAAAGAATCGAAGCGGAAATCCGCAACGCCCGCGCCGGCGTTCCTGCCCGCGTCCAGATCAAGGTCAATTCCATGGTGGACGAAGCCATCATCGACGCCCTCTACCGCGCCTCACAGGCCGGTGTGAAGGTGGACGTGGTGGTCCGTGGCATCTGCTCCCTCCGGCCGGGCGTACCGGGCCTGAGCGAAAACATCACGGTCCGCTCCATCCTCGGCCGGTTCCTGGAGCACTCCCGCGTCTTTGCTTTTGCAAACGGTGGAGATCCTGTGGTCTACATCGGATCCGCAGACATGATGCACCGCAACCTGGACCGGCGTGTTGAGGCGCTCGTCCAGTTGGCCAGCAAGGAAGACACCGCGACGGTCGTGGACCTCATGAACCGTTACGTAGACGACGGAACCGCGAGTTGGCACTTGGACAACCAAGGTCATTGGACCAGGCACCACCTTGACGAGGACGGAAAGCCTCTGTTGGACATGCAGTCTTGGCTCCTTGCATCCCGGTCACGCCAGCGGGCTGCGGCCCGGCGGTAAGGGAACGAGTTGAAAAGCGATACCCCCGTGGCGGATCAAACGGACCACCCCGGTGAACGGGTGGCCGTTGTTGCGGCCGGTGCCATTCCTTGGCGCGTTCAGAAGGGCGCCCTTGAGGTGCTCCTGATCCACAGGCCCCGCTACGACGATTGGTCCTGGCCCAAAGGAAAGCTCGACGACGGCGAAACAGTTCCGCAGTGTGCCGTCCGTGAAGTGCATGAAGAGATCGGCCTCAATAGTTGGCTCGGCTTGCCCTTGCCGCCCATTCATTACCACGTCAGTGCCGGCCTGAAAGTTGTGCACTACTGGGCCATGCGGGTCAACGGCGAACAGCTCAGGCCCGACGGCAAGGAAGTAGACAGCGTCATGTGGTGCAGCCCGGACAGGGCTGCATCCTTCCTCAGCAACCCCACGGATGTGGAGCCCCTCGAGTACCTCGAGAAGGCTCATATCCGGGGCGAACTCGATACGTGGCCGCTCGTACTGATCCGCCATGCAAAGGCAAAGCCCAGGTCCTCATGGACCAAGGCTGAGGGCGAGCGTCCGCTGGCCGCCAGCGGACAACGCCAGGCTGCTGCCGTCCGGCGCCTGTTGGAAGTGTGGAAGCCGCAACGGATAGTTACCAGCCCGTGGACCCGTTGCGTAGCAACCATTGCCCCCTATGCGAAGGCAAGTGGAGCGAAGGTAAAGCTGGTTGAAGCCCTCACCGAGCACAACCACAACCGGTCACCAAAGAAAACGGCGGCTACAGTGGAGGCCCTGTTCGATAAGCAGGTGCCAATCGCTGTGTGCACCCATCGCCCGGCGTTGCCCACCGTGCTGAACCAACTGGGCCAGCACATGTCGGCCGCCTTGCGGGGCTTGCTGCCAACGTCCGATCCGTTCCTTTCTCCGGGCGAGGTCATCGTCTGCCAGGTGGCGCGTGGCTCTGAACGGAAGATTGTGTCCGTGGAACAGGTCAAACCTTTCGACGACTAGTGGCGACGCTCCCGGCGGCGATCCGGGGATCTGCCGCGGGGAGCGTCACGCGCGCCTACAAGGAGCTTGGGCAGCCGGCGTCGGTGATGAGACACTCATCGATCTACTGAGGGTCCGCATGGTCGAAACCAGTAAGCTGGACTCGTGAGCATCCCCACCCCGTATGAAGACCTCCTGCGCGACGTCATGGCCAACGGCACGCATAAGTCGGACCGCACCGGAACCGGAACGCGAAGCGTTTTCGGCCGTCAATTGCGCTTCGACCTCGCCGAAAGCTTCCCGCTCATCACCACCAAGCGGGTCCACTTCAAATCAGTGGCAGTGGAGCTCCTCTGGTTCCTTCGCGGCGATTCGAACGTGAAGTGGATGCAGGACCAAGGTGTTTCCATCTGGGACGAATGGGCGGATGCCGACGGCGAACTCGGCCCCGTGTACGGTGTGCAGTGGCGCAGCTGGCCCACGCCCGACGGTGGGCACATCGACCAAATCTCCGAGCTCATGGCCAACCTGGCGGCCAACCCGGATTCCCGGCGACACATCGTCTCCGCCTGGAACGTCGCCGAGCTCAAGGACATGGCACTGCCGCCCTGCCATGCGTTCTTCCAGTTCTATGTAGCCGATGGCAAGTTGTCCTGCCAGCTGTACCAGCGCTCCGCGGACACTTTCCTGGGAGTCCCGTTCAACATCGCCTCCTACGCTTTGCTGACGTGCATGGTCGCCCAGCAGCTGGGCCTTGAGCCTGGCGAGTTTGTCTGGACAGGCGGTGACGTCCATATTTACGACAACCACGTGGAGCAAGTCGCCGAGCAGCTCACCCGTGAACCGTACGAGTATCCGCAGCTGAAAATCCTGCGCAAACCGGACTCTATCTTCGACTACACCTTGGACGACTTCCAAGTTGTGGGATATCGGCACCACCCCACCATCAAGGCGCCGATCGCCGTATGAGCACTCCCCCGTCCGAGAATCCTTCCCAGCTTCCCGGTGTTATCTTCACTCAGGAAACCGCGGCCAAGATGACCGGCATCGGCATGATCTGGGCCCAGACCAAATCCGGCGTGATTGGCAAGGACGGCTCCATGCCGTGGCACCTCCCCGAGGACCTCAAGCACTTCAGCCAACTGACCACGGGACACCCCGTCATCATGGGCCGCAAGACCTGGGAATCGTTCCCGGACAAGTACCGACCCCTGCCTGGGCGCACCAACATTGTGGTGACCCGCAACCCGGAGTGGGCTTCCACGCCCGAGGCCGAGGGCGCCGTCGTGGTTTCCTCGTTGGACGCAGCCCTGCTGGAATCCCAGTTCGCACCCGGTGGCCAGAAGGTTTGGATCATCGGCGGCGGCCAGATCTTTGAACAGTCGATGGGAATTGCCAACGTTGCCGTCGTCACCATCATCGATGCCGACCTCGACGGCGATACCTTCGCGCCTGAACTCGGCGACGACTGGACCTTTGATATTGCCGCGCCGCCCGAAGGCTGGCTGGCCGCCAAGAACGGCACACAATACCGGTTCACCACGTGGCGCCGGACGGAAAACTAGAAAACCAGGACATGCTCCACATGCTGAAGAAACCCGAAACATTGTTCGTGCTGGGATACATGCTGCTGCCGCTTTTCGCGCTGATCTCAGCCATTGTTGGACTGACCATGATTCTTGGCGGCAACCGCGTCGTCGGCATCATCGTCTTGATCGTGGTCACACAGGTCTTCACGTTCGGTGCGTTCTTTGCCTTGCGCAAGCGCAAAGCCGTCCTGCTGCAAGGGCCCGACGCCGGGAGCTAGCCGCGGCGGTCGGCTGACGTGACCCTGGGGCGAGTGCCGGCGTCGTGCGTTGCGCGCGTGACGTAACCAACAGCGGCTCTCCGCCGCAAAAGTTTAGACTGGGTAAATGACTACAGCAGCTAATCCGTCCGTAGGACTGGTCGGTTGGCGTGGCATGGTCGGCTCTGTCCTGATGCAGCGTATGCAGGACGAGAACGACTTCGCCAACATCAACCCGGTATTTTTCTCCACCTCGAACGCAGGAGGTGCCGCCCCTTCCTTTGCTGACGGGGCTGGCAAGCTCGAGGACGCGTTCGATATTGAGACGCTTGCCAAGCTGCCAATTATTGTTACCGCCCAGGGCGGTGACTACACCAAGCAGGTTCACGGCGAACTCCGCAACCGCGGCTGGGATGGCCTCTGGATCGATGCTGCCTCCACACTGCGCATGAACGATGACTCGATCATCGTGCTGGATCCGATCAACCGCGACGTAATCGACGCCGGTCTGTCCGGCGGCGTGAAGGACTACATCGGCGGCAACTGTACGGTCTCCTGCATGCTCATGGGCCTTGGCGGACTGTTCAAGAACAACCTGGTCGAATGGGGCACCTCAATGACGTACCAGGCTGCCTCCGGTGGCGGCGCCCGCCACATGCGCGAGCTCCTGAACCAGTTCGGCACCCTCAACAACGAGGTAAGCAGCGAACTGCAGGATCCGGCCTCAGCCATCCTGGAGATCGACCACAAGGTCCTCGCCGCCCAGCGCACTGGCGTTGACGCCACCCAGTTTGGCGTTCCGCTGGCCGGTTCGCTCATTCCCTGGATCGATGCCGACCTCGGCAACGGCCAGTCCAAGGAAGAGTGGAAGGCAGGAGTGGAGACCAACAAGATCCTCGGAACGGGCAAGGGCACCGCGGGCAAGGACCACATCGCCATGGACGGCCTGTGCGTCCGCATCGGCGCCATGCGCTCCCACTCCCAGGCCCTCACGCTCAAGCTGCGTGAAGACCTGTCCGTCACGGAGATCGAGAACCTCCTGGCCAAGGACAACGAGTGGGCCAAGGTTGTTCCAAACACCAAGGAAGCCTCCATGGCGGACCTGACTCCTGTGGCTGCCTCCGGCACCCTGGACATTCCCGTTGGACGTATCCGCAAGCTGGAAATGGGTCCGGAGTACATCAGCGCCTTCACGGTGGGTGACCAGCTCCTTTGGGGTGCAGCTGAGCCGCTGCGCCGCATGCTGAACATCGTGACGGGCAAGCTCTAGGCCCTGTCCGCGCTGTTTCGTCGTCAACCCGCTGTTCTGTTGCTGCCCAGCAACGGAACAGCGGGTTTTCCACGCTTAAGGGGTGTCTCGGCAAGTGCCTGCCTGAGATTCCGGTCAACGTCCCACGGGCGGCTGAGATCATCCCATTCGATGCGGACCACTTTCCAACCCTGAGCCTGGAGTGCCTTCTCCCGGCGTCGCTCCTGAAAGAGCACCTCATCGGTTGGTGCGTAATCGAAGTACTTGGCCCGGCCGTCAAATTCCAAAATCACCTTGTTTTCCGGCCAGCCGAAGTCTCCTCGGTACCGACCGAGGGGTGTATCGACTTCGAGCTGAAGCACCGCTCCGTGGATCCCCAATTTGCTCAGGAGTGCGCGCGTCCGGGTTTCTCCCACGGATTCCGAACGTGCATCCATTGCGTCGAGAACCCGTCGCAAGCGTCGTGCACCTCTTGTGATTTTGCCAGTGTCCACATAGTCATGCATCAAAAGCGGATCAGCGCCCCTGCGAACAGCTTGGTCTGCGATCACCAATGCCCGTTCAAAATCCAGGGTCCGTGCACAGTCCACAACAGTGCGCTCAAGGCTCGTAACTTTGACGGGTCGTCGCCACGGCGCCTGCAGCTCAACGATCTCCGCGGACTCCAGTGGAGCACCGTGCGCCGATACATCTTCCCCGGAACTCGCCTGAGCTGGCCAAAACGGCGTGGTGACGTGCACCAGTGGGCCACCATCCCAGGGTGAGCACCCATGTAGTCGCGCGGCACTCAGATGGCTGTAGATGCTCGCGACGCGTGACCCGCTCTGATGTGCCTGGATCCTCAGCATGTCCTGCTCCCAAGGACTTCGTCCGCGCCAGTCAGCGGCACGGGCATACACGCCGCGTCTTAGCCTGATCAGCTTTCCCGATCGCACACCCGCCGTAAGCACCCGGTCGCCGAGACCACTCTCGGCGAGATCCGCTGTCACGGCGATGATGTTATCCGGCCAGTTCCCGGCGATCAGGGCGTCAAGTTTTTGTGGTTTCATGGGGTCCATCGTGCGTCTGCCGTGGGCCTCGCGGACAGCCCTTCAAGGGCGTATGTGGACAACTACGGCCTGTCGGCCCTGGACACTCCAAGCCGCAGCTGTCAGCACAGCCCTGCCCTGTCGATGCCCTGCCACCTGACAACGTCGCGGGCCCGCTAAACCGTTGTTGGGCAACAACTTGGAAGCGGGCAAGCCACGGGAATGCGGGCAAGCCACGAGAATGCGGGCAAGCGACGGGTTTCCAAGCGCAGCCCTGCCCTGCCCTGCCCCGCCCTTGCCCTGCGCCACAAAGGCCTGGCACCTAACAACGTCGTGGGCCCGCTAACCCGTTGTTGGGCAACAACTTGGAAGCGGGCAGGCAACGAGATCGCGGGCAAGCGACGGATTTCCGAGCGCAGCCCTGCCCTGCCCTGCCCTGCCCTGCCCTGCCCTGCGCCACAATGACCTGCCAGCTAACAACGTCGTGGGCCCGCTAACCCGTTGTTGGCCAACAACTTGGAAGCGGGCAAGCCACGAGAATGCAGCAAGCAACGGGGTTCCAAGCCGCAGCCGAGCCCTGCCCTGCCCTGCCCCGCCCTTGCCCTGCGCCACAATGACCTGCCAGCTAACAACGTCGTGGGCCCGCTAACCCGTTGTTGGCAAACGACGCAGGAGCGGGCAGGCAACGAGATTGCGGGCAAGCGACGGATTTCCAAGCGCGGCTCGGCCCTGCCCTGCCCTGCCCCGCCTTGCCCTGGCCACAAGGGCCTGCCCCCTAGCAACGTCGTGGGCCCGATAACCCGTTGTTGGCCAACAACTTGGAAGCGGGCAGGCAACGAGATTGCGGGCAAGCGACGGGTTCCCCAGCCCCCAGCACCCGGCCCCCAGCGCTCAGCCCGCCATGAACTTCAGGTAAGCCCGCCCCTGCGCTTGGAACGAACGCTCCGCGGCCGGGCCCAGCTGCCCTTCGAAGGGCTCGGGAACAACGCCGGGCGCCTTGCCGTTGCCCGTCCTGGCCCACGTGCCCACCACTTCTCCCCCGGCCACGATGATTCGTTTGAACACTCCGTTCCTGCCCGGCACTACCATTTCCGCGTGCTCGGGCGCAAGGACCAGGCTTCGGTCCTGGTAACCGAGCAGGAACTCATCGAAACCAGGAAGAGCCAGCAACCCCCGCGAACCGGGGACGCCGTCGTCGAGCAGTGCTGCTGTTTCAGGCGAAAGCCAATAGCTGGTATCGCCGAACGGCAGCTCCACCAGTCGATCCTGAACCGAGGCGAGGGCCTTGCGCGCTTCCGTGAGGGGCACCTGGCTCCACCAGGCGAAGTCCTTCACCGTCGCGGGTCCGTGGCTGCGGATGTAACGGAAGAGGAGCTCCGCAATTCCTTCCTCGCGATCAAGGTCCCTGGAGTCCTTGATCCACTCGTCGAAGGGCACAAACAACTGTTGGACACCCACCTTGCCGCGTGAACCAGCCATGGGGCCTTGGACGAGCCACGCACGCTGGCACAGGCTTCCAAGCAGATGGATGCCACGCTGGGCCTTGGTGATCTGGCCGGCTTCCTCGAAGGCGTCAAAGAGTTGCTCGCGCGTGGCCCCACGTCCGCCGTCGGCAGTGTTGAGGGACTCAAACGTCTTCAGCGCGATGTCCCGACAATGGCTGATGTCCTCGGCGGTGATGCCAAGCTCCCGATGCCGGCCTGCCACCATGTTCATGAGTCGTGGGCTGGTGATTCGCAGGATCCAGCGGAGATCCTCGGGTGCCAGTAGATGCAGTGTTCCCCGCATTGGCCATGACCGGACTATGGTTCCGGAGTCAAGGGCTGCGCGGACGTCGGATGCTGCAGATCCCGGGACGCGCTGCCCCACGGCCCACAGCGCGGATCCGAGGTCCTGCGCCTGCATGGCTGTCATCCAGCGAACGGCATCAGGCACGGCGGCAAGACCACCATTCAGGAGTCCCTGGCTAGCGAGCCGCAGGCGGCCCATAACTCGCGGAGTGATAGCGGCAGGACGCGCTTGGGGTGCAGGCATGCTCCATCCTAAAAGCGCCCAGCCGGTACAGGGAACCTTGCAACACCTCCCAGCAGCCTTCCAGCACAGTTTCCTAGGATGGACGCATGCTCTTTGGTGATCTTGCTCCGCTTGTGCGGCCGCTCAGCAGATGGTTGGCTGCGGCTGGCTGGTGCTGCACCGTCGTCGGGCTTGGAACGGGACTCGTTGTGGCCGTCGGTACCGGGGTCAGCCTCACGCCGGCCATGCAAGTGATCCAGATGGCGGGGCTGGTGGCGACTGCCACTGCCGCTTTGCTCATAGGTTCCGCAGCCGCTATCCAACCTGTTGCCGATCCCGGGGACGACGCCCCGGAACCCTGGTTCTACCCCGCGGCTGCAGCACAAGTACGCAGCTTCCTGCTTGGTGCCATCGTGATGCTCCTGGGCCTGGTTGGCTTCGCCATGGCAGGGCTCTTCATGCCTAGCGGCCCTTCACCCCAAAGTATTGCCTTCAGCCAGATCTTCCTACTGGGATCAGTGAGTTGCGGGCTGACCTTCCTGCTACTCAACAAAGTCCTGCCCATCGCGGCACGACGCACACGCTAAGCCCACGGCGGCGCGCTGTGTCGCGCTAGAGGGAAACGCCAATCAGCAAGGGTTCAGGGTGCAGCTCAATGCCGAAGCGATTCACGACGCCGGCACGCACTTCGCGCGCGATAGCCACCATGTCCGACGCCGAGGCCGAGCCGCGGTTGGTGATCGCCAAGGTGTGCTTGGTGGACAAGGATGCCCTGCCACCGGAAACACTGCTTTCGTCGAGTCCGAAACCCTTGCCGAATCCTGCGTGATCGATGAGCCAGGCAGCGGAAAGTTTTACTAGTCCGTCCTCGCCTGCCGGGTACTTCGGCGCGTTCTCCGGCAACCCTGCGGCGCGTTCGGCAGGGATGATCGGGTTGGTGAAGAACGAGCCTGTGGAGTAAGTGTCCCGGTCTGCGGCGTCCAAGACCATGCCTTTGGACGCGCGGAGCCGGAGGACTTCCCGGCGGACATCGTTGGAGTAGGCACGTTTGCCGGCTTCCACGCCCAGCACGCGGGCGAGTTCACCGTACCGGATGGGGGCGCTCATTCGCCCCAGCGGCAATTGGAATTCAACAGTCAGCACGACGTAGCGCGGGGAACCTTCCACCGTGGTCTGCTTCAGGATGGAATCGCGGTAGCCAAACTTGAGTTCTGAGTTCGTGAATGTCTGAACTGCATTGCGTTGCCGGTCCCAAGTCCGCACGGCGGCGATGGTTTGCGAGACGTCCGCGCCGTACGCGCCAACGTTCTGTACGGGCGTGGCACCTGTGGCCCCCGGGATGCCGGACAGAGCTTCAAGCCCGGACCACGCATGCAGAACCGAGTACTCCACCAGCGCGTCCCAATTATGGCCGGCCTGAACTACCACGGACACACCGCCACAGCTGTCTTCCGAGTCCACGGTGAAGCCTTCGGACGCTATCTTCAGGACCGTGCCGGGGTAGCCGTCGTCCGAGATCAGGAGGTTGGAACCCCCGCCAATGATGAGGAGTTTCTCCCCCACAGCGTCAGCCGACCGCACGGCGTCGATGATTTCGGCCTCAGTGCGGGCCTCTACATATTTTCCTGCCGGGCCGCCGACGGCAGCTGTGGTCAGGTCGGAAAGCAGCGTCTGGGTCACCAATCAAGCCTAACGGGGAATGAAGTGCTCACTTGATTCAAGAAACCTTAACGACTGCTTGGGACTTCATGAGGACCTTCTGCCCGGCGGCTACAACGGTGAGGTCGATGCGCACGGTGCCGGCCTCGGCGTCGAGGGCTCCCACTACCCCGGTGACATCGATAACAGCACCGGCCTCGTCCGTTCCGGTGGTGTCAGCCACCAGGACCGGCTTGGTGAAGCGCGTCTGGTAATCGACGACGGCGGCGGGGTCCCCTGCCCAGTCGCTGACCAGCTGCACTGCCGAGCCCATGGTGAACATGCCGTGGGCGATCACGCCGGGTAACTCAACAGAGGTCGCAAAAGCTTCGTTCCAGTGGATCGGGTTGAAGTCCCCCGAAGCGCCGGCATACTTGACCAGGTCCTGGCGGGTGACCTCAATGCTGCGGGTGCCAATTTCCTGGCCTACCGTCAGTTCTTCAAATTTTGGGCTCATGGTTACTGTCCCTCTCCGCGGACCAGGATGGACGAGGTGGTGGTGGCTACTTTTTCACGGTCATCGTTGCCGTCGAGGGCGAAAATCTCTGAACGCGTTGTGATCATCGCGCCGCCGCCCATGGCCCGTACCCCATCAACGTGCAGTTCAGCCACGAGGCGGTCCCCGGCCACAATGGCGCGGTGATGGGTAAAGCGCTGGTCCGCGTGCACCACGCGGGAGAAATCGATGCCGGACTCGGGGTCCTCCACAAGCTGGGCGTCGGCGCGCTGGGCAACAATGATGGCAAACGTCGGCGGGGCTACAAGATCGCTGTGCCCCATGGCCCGTGCTGTCTCAACGTCGAAGTGCGCGGGATTGCTGGCCTTCACGGCCTTCGCAAATTCGCGGATCTTCTCGCGGGAGACGTCATAAACCTCTGCGGCAGGGTAGCTTCGGCCCTGCAGGTCCGGATTGATACTCATGGTCCAACCCTATCGGGCCAGCGAGCCTACGGTGGTGTTGCGACTACTTCTTGTAGCTCTTGCGGATCTTCTGGCCCCGGACTACGAGCCCTGTGACGTGGAGCAGCAGCCCGACGCCAATCACGGGCAGTGATGCAATGGCCAATCCCTGGTTGCCGGTGGTGTTTCCGGCAATGGAAAGGATGAGTCCGACGGCGATGAGCCCCATGGCGCTGAAAACCAGCGTTTTGTAGGCGGTGGAGGAGGTGGCCCAGAATTCGTTCAGCACCGTCCAAGTCTACCGGTGCGCGTTGCGGGGCCCGCTCTGCGCCCCAAAACCCAGGAATAGTGCGCACAGCAGGCCCCACAAGGAGTTAGAACAAAGAATCCTGCAGTGCGGGGATTTCCGTGACGTGGGCGCCGAACTCGATCTTTCGTCCTTTCAACGCGCCCAGGTCTGCCACGAAGCTACCCTCCACCTCGTTTCCCTCGGCATCCGGGAGGCCAGCCAAGGCGATAGCACCGGAAAGTGAGTGGACCCGCAGGCCATGCCCTCCGCCGTCGAACGCTGCCGGGTACGGGTGGCGCGAAGAACCGGTGGCACGAACGGTGCAGAGCCGGTCAGCCAAGGCCGGCCGCTCCCACTCTTCCTCCACAAGGGCGAATCCGGTCATGGCAAGTCCGCCCAGCAAGCCACGCACCTGCGCGGCATGCCGGCGATTGGTGGCAACAAGCTCGACGCCGGGGCGCGGCTCAACGAGCGACGCCGCCTTAGCAGCGGAACGGACCTGCTGGACGAGTCCAAGCTCGCGGGTCACAAGGTCCTCGAGCACTCGAACAACCCGGCCGTCCTCGGCGAGGGCAACATAGGAAGCCTGAACGGCACCCTGCTCTGCCAGCCGGTTCCACTTGCGCGGCGCCGAGGCAGTCCCGACCTTGGTTGCCCCATTGGCGAACGTTGCAACGTACAGCCAGTGTGGCTGCATGAGGTAAGCGCGAAGACCCGCGGGCACAGAGCCGCCCCGGTGGAAGTCATGCATGAGCCGGGAATCGTCCCGGGCAAAGCAGGCCCCGCACTGCTTTCCCCGCTCGGCTGGGGAACCGCTGCGGCAAGGAACATGGGTACGGTTGCCCGGCCCGTGGACCTTGGTATGGCCAAGGCACCACCCCGGGCATGACGCGCAGGCCCAGGGTTGAACCCGGGGCCAACGCAACGTCAGTGAACTCCCCATCCGGCGACAACAACTTCAAAGCCGGTGATGAAGAGTCCCAAGCTATGCCGTGGACCAGCATGGCTACAGGGAGGGCTGAACCCCGAAGGCAACTGCGAGCTTCATGATCTTCTCGGCGCGGCCAAGGCGTGGGAGGTCCGAACCATCGCGGATGACCCGGCCGTTGGCTTCGAAGTCGCTCATGAAGTCGGTAGCCCAGGCAACGTCCGACGGAGTGGGGCTGATGACCTCGTTGATCACGGTGGTTTGGTCGATGGCCAGGCACAGCTTGCCGGTCATGCCCATGGTTACCGTGATACCGGTCTGCTCGCGCAGGATGGGGTGGTTGGTGCCGACCGTGGGGCCATCGATGGGGCCGGGCAGGTTGCCCACGCGGCTGGCTACGACGAGCTTGGCACGCGGGTAGGCCATGGCCTCGGGGGTGGCGGCCATGCCGGTGTCGCGGCGGAAGTCACCGGAACCGAAGGCCAGGCGGAACGCACCCTGGGCGCGGGCAATGTGGTTGGCTTCCTCGATGCCGAGGGCGGACTCGACCAGTGCAATCACGGGAGTCTTGCCGTCCATGCGGTGGTAGGACTCCGTCACCTGGTCCGCGGACTCAGTCTTGGCGAGCATCACGCCGAGCAGGCCCGGGGTGCCGCGCAGGCCGGCGAGGTCGTCTGCCCAGAACGGGCTGGTGGCATCGTTGATGCGAACCCACGCCTGACCGCCGGACCTCAGCCAGTTCACGACATTCTCGCGCGCCGCGTCCTTCTGGGAGGGGTCAACGGCGTCTTCGATGTCAAGGATGATGGCGTCTGCCCGTGAACCCGCGGATTCGTCAAAAAGCTCCGTCTTCATGGCATTCACAAGGAGCCAGGAGCGGGCGATGTCGGCGGGAATGTTGCGGGTAGGCCGAATGGATTCGGCGGCGATGCTAGACGTCATGTATCTACCGTATCCGCCCGGCGGCCCGCAAGGCGAAGAAATCCGCCCGGTTGTGAGGATCAATACGAACTAAATCCCTTATGACTGTGCCCGCGCCCAGTATGACCGGCCGACGGCGGCAGGAACCATTCGTTTTCAACGCACCACCCGCCGTGAGTCATTGACCTTAACACAGTCTTCATCAAGCTCAACGCTGCGACTTTGTGTCCGTCGATTGCAGTTCATGGCTTCGCGTTGCCCGCTGTTTCACACCATTTCCCGCGGTTTCCCAGCGTGACCGCGGCGCTTTCCACGGGCCACGTGGATGGGCTTACATCGTTCCCAAGCCGGTGAACGTACGGCTCTCCAACTAACAACTTGCACTCGAAAGTAGCTCCCATGAAACTGCACCTGCCCCTGCTGAGCGTCGCGGCCGCCGTCGTACTAGCGCTGACGGTGTCCGGCTGCGGCGGTGCAGCCGAAGCCGGACAAGCCAACCAAAGCACGGAGGTCAAAGAACTCCGCTACCAAGGCTCAGCCAACAACGTGACCTTCCCCGAACTTGCCGCAGACCTCGGATACCTGCGCGACCTGAAACTGAACTGGGTGGGCAACACCACCAGCGGACCCCAGGACATCCAATCCACAGCCACCAACCAGACCGACTTCGGTGGCGCTTTCTCCGGAGCGGTGGTGAAGCTGATCGAAGCGGGCGCCCCGGTGAAGGCCGTGGTCAACTACTACGGCTCGGATGAGAAGACCTTCAGTGGCTACTACGTGAAGGCAGACAGCTCCATCAAGGGACCCCGTGACCTGATCGGAAAGAAGATCGCGGTCAACACACTGGGCGCCCACCACGAAGCGGTCATCAACACATACCTGACGCGGAACGGTCTCAGCCAGGACGAGATCAAGCAGGTCCAGCTCGTCCCCTTGGCTCCGAACGACACCGAGGAAGCCATCCGCCGCGGGCAAGTGGACGCGGGAACTCTGGGCGGCGTCCTGCAGGACAGGGCCATTGAGGCTGGCGGACTACGTTCGCTGTTCAGCGATGTGCAGTTGTTCGGAAACTTTGCAGGCGGCCAGATCGTGCTCCGGAACGACTTCATCGAAAAGAACCCGAACACCGCCCGCACCTTCACTACCGGCGTTGCCAAGGCCATCAAATGGGCGGCAGAAACACCGCGCGACGAAGTCATTGCCCGCTTCACCAAGATCATCGAAAACCGCGGACGCAATGAGAGCACAGCCAACCTGAAGTTCTGGAAGAGCCCTGGTGTTCCGGACAGCGGCGTGATCAAGGACGAGGACTTTACCCGGTGGGAGGCGTGGCTGAACTCTGCCGGGATCGTGAAGGACAAGCTCACGCCGGCCAAGTACTACACCAATGAATTCAACGATCTCGCCAGCGCCACGAACGGCACAACTACTAACGCAGCCAAGAAGGGATAGCCATGACTGCCAAAATCAGCCTCCGCAATGTCACCAAGCAATTCACGGTCCGGGCTACGAAGTCCACGGCCGCAACGACGCTCACGGCCATCGATTCGCTAAGCCTGGACGTGCGCGACGGCGAGTTCCTTACGTTGGTAGGGCCAAGTGGTTCCGGCAAGACCACGCTGCTGGACTTGCTCGCGGGTCTCTCAACACCCACGTCCGGCGAGGTTCTCGTTGACAACAAGCCCGTAACGGGTCCCGGTAAGGACCGCGCTGTGGTGTTCCAGCAGTACGCACTCTTCCCTTGGCGGACAGCTTCGGCCAACGTGTCCATCGGCCTGGAAGGAACAGGGGCGGACGGCAGGAGATTGAACCGCCGGGAACGGGCGGCGAAGGCCAAGGAGTATCTGGCGCTCGTCGGGCTGGCCGGCTTCGAGGACCGCTATCCCCATGAGCTCTCGGGAGGCATGAAGCAACGTGTCGCCATTGCCCGCAGCTTGGCTTATGAGCCCGACGTCCTGCTGATGGACGAGCCTTTCGCGGCATTGGACGCCCAAACCCGCGAGCAGTTGCAGGACGAACTGCTGCGCATCTGGAGGGCAACCGGCAAGACGATCGTGTTCATCACGCACGGCATTGACGAGGCCGTTTATCTCGGCGAGCGCGTGGCTGTGCTGAGCGCCCGTCCTGGCCGTCTGAAGGAAATTGTGGACATCAACATCCCCGATCGCGACGGCGAGGAGGACATTCGCTCCCACCCGGCCTTCGTCGAGCACCGGCACGGGGTGTGGACGCTCCTGCACGATGAAGTCCGCCGCGCGCAGGACGCCGGGCACCGGAAGATCCTCCCGGACGGCAGCGCACCGGATGAACCGTCAACCGCCCCCAAAGACGGAACCGTCACCAGTGAAAGGACTGCGGCCTGATGAGCACCACATTGACCCAGACAGAAACCGCGGCGGCAACGCGCAAAGCAAGCGTCAGGACCGAGCCGGGTAACGCCGTCGGGCCTTCCGGTACTGCCGCCGCACCCGCCCCCGAGGCTAACGCGCAACGTTCGACGCCGGTCCTCGCCGCAGCGCGCAGGGTTACGGCAGCAGCCGGATCAGGCGTGTGGAAGTCCGCTGGCATCCTGGCCTTCCTGGCACTGTGGGAATTCGGCCCGACGTATCTGGCCAGCCCCTCCACCAAGGTATTCCTGCCCCCGTTGCATGACGTGCTGTTGGCATGGGGCAAGCTCTTTGAAGCCGGCACCATCCAAGGCCACATCGCGGCCAGCCTCACCAGGTCAATCACCGGTTTCGGCGCGGCGCTCGTTGCAGGTGTGTTGCTGGGACTCCTGATCGCTTGGTACGGACGGCTCAACGCAGTCCTCAACCCCTTGCTGGAACTCTTCCGCAACACGGCCGCATTGGCTCTGCTGCCTGTGTTCACGCTGCTGCTGGGCATCGGCGAGGAATCCAAGATCAGCATCGTGGCTTACGCAGCCTTCTTCCCGGTGCTGCTGAACACGATCGCAGGAGTGAAAACCGTGGATCCGCTGCTCATACGGGCTGCGCGCTCGCTGGGACTGAACAGTTTCCGGCTCTTCCAGAAGGTCATCCTGCCATCGGCCGTGCCCACGATCTTTACCGGTATCCGGATGGCCGGTACCGCGTCCATCCTGGTGCTGATCGCCGCCGAGATGGTGGGCGCCAAGGCCGGCCTTGGGTATTTGATCGTGAACGCACAGAGCAGCTTCCTCATCCCGGACATGTACGCGGGCATCCTCACAGTCTCGCTCCTGGGCCTTGGCGTGAACTTCCTGTTGGTCGCGCTGGAACGCCATTTCTCGCGCTGGCGGACCGCAGTGGGCGCGGCTGCTTCCTAAAACCACCCCGTGGCACTTGCCACAACCCATCACAAAGTAAGGAAAGAAATAATGACCGTCATTACCGAAACCAAGCTTGAATTCGCCAAGCTAGGCTCCCGCATCGGCGCGGAAATACGAGGACTCGATATCAGTGGAGACCTCAGTAAGGACACGATCGCTCAGATCCGGACCGCGCTCAACGAGCACAAGGCGCTGGTATTCCGGGAGGCCAACATCCTCACCGACGAAGCCCAGGTGAAGTTCGCCAGCCACTTCGGCCCGCTCACGAAGGCGCATCCCACGGTTGCCTCCGTGGAAGGTGAAGAAAACGTCTTGCCGGTGGACAGCGAGAACGGCTCCGCGAACAACTGGCACACGGACGTTACGTTCGTCGTCAATCCGCCGCAGGCCTCCACGCTGCGCAGCATCGACTTGCCCGCCTATGGCGGGGAGACGCTCATTGCTTCCTCCGCTGGGGCGTACCAGGACCTGCCGGAGGAACTGCGCAACTTCGCAGACACTCTGTGGGCCATCCACACCAACGATTACGACTACTCCGTGCCCAAAAACCTTGAGCACCAGAATGCCGAGGAGCGCCGCAAGGAGTTCACCCGCCTGAAGTTCGAAACCGCCCACCCCGTGGTGCGGGTCCACCCGTTGACCGGCGAGCGCGGATTGTTCATTGGGGGCTTCGCGCAGCGGCTTCGGATCGTGGGCTTGTCCAACACTGAATCCCGGGACATCATCAGGCTGCTGCAGGCTTATGTGACGCGTCCTGAGAATGTGGTCCGCGTGAACTGGGAGCCCAACCAGGTTGTGTTGTTCGATAACCGGATCACCCAGCACTACGCCCCGGACAACTACGACGGCCAGCCTCGCAAGTTGAACCGTGTGACCATTGCCGGCGACATTCCTGTAAGCATCGACGGCAAGGCAAGCCAGGCCATCCAGGGTGATTCAAGCACCTACTCGGTGGTGGCCCCGGTCGCTGCCGCGGCAGCTTCGTAGGAGCCCGTATGTGTTGCTGTCGTAACCCAACTGAGTCGCAGCTGAGCGCGTTTTGAACCCTCAAAACGTGCTTAACTGCGACTCAGTTGGGTTTAAGGGATGTTGCTTCCCCGAGCTGCCACCCATAGGCCATACCACTCGGCGCGGGTCATGGCGGCAGCCACGGACGCGGCATCAGAGCAGGCAGCGATCCGCCCGGGATTGGTGGTTCCGAGTACGGGAGAGATCCGCGCCGGATGCCGCATCAGCCACCCCAGCAGTACCGATTCGGGGGTGGTGCCTTTCTCCGCCGCGAGCCGCTGAAGCATTCCAGCGGTTGCGGACTCGGCCGGCGACATTTCCTCGGACGGCGCCCCTGTGTAGCGTCCCTGAGCCAAGGAGCCGTAGGCCTGGAGCTCAATCCCCTTGGCCATGCATAGCTCCACCGTCCCATGGGGAAAGTTGAAGCCCAGCCCGTCGGCATGGTTGACCAACACGGTGCTTTCCAGCCAGTCCCGTCGCAGCAGGCTCATCTCCAGCTGGTTGGCAACGATGGGCATCTCAAGGCAGTCCTGCAGGAACTCGATCTGCGCGCCGGACATGTTGGACACACCCAGCTGCCGCACCTTTCCTTCCGTAACAAGCTGCCCGACGGCGTCCGCCACCTCGCGCGGATCCATCAAAGGATCCGGGCGGTGCAGGAGAAGGACGTCTACGTAATCCGTTTGAAGCCGCTTCAGACTTTCATTGACCCGTTCAAGGATCGCTTCCCGGCTGAGGTCGTAGTGCGTATCCAGCCCGCGCTCCCCCAGCCTGATCCCGCACTTGGTTTGAAGCAGGATCTTCTCGCGCAGGCCCTGCGAACGGGCGAGGACTTCCCCAAAGACGGCTTCGGACTTGCCGCTGCGGTAGATGTCAGCATGATCGAACAATTCAATGCCGATACCTTGTGCTGCGTCGATGACTGAGGCGGCCTGTTCGATCTCGGCGGCACCATAGGACGTACCGTCCCAAGGACCGCCAAGTCCCATGCAGCCGTAGATCAGGCGCCCGCGCCCGTTCGCGTTATTCATACCTGTATTCAATCCAGTTGACTTGCCCGGCGCTTACGCGTCGCGGACCACCCAGGCTGTGGTGTCGGCCGGCAGCATGCCGCCTTCCACCGGTCCACTGCTCACGACGACGCTGCCCGCCGGAAGCGCGAAAGGCTCAGTTCCGAAGTTGGTTACGGTTTCCCAACCGCCCGGACGGCTGAAGTGCAGAACGTCCTGGTTTCCGGTTTCAACCCATTCGAGTTCCTCGTCGGTCTGAAGTTCCCTGCGCAGGCGCAGGGCTTTGCGGTAGAGCTCCAGGGTTGAGCCTTCACGTCCTTCCTGCTCGGACACCGCGTAGTTTGCGAACCATTCCGGCTGCGGCAAGTGGGCTTTGCCTTCTCCGAAGCCAAAGGAGGGCCCTTCTGCGGTCCACGGCAGCGGGACACGGCAACCATCGCGGCCGATCTCGACCCCTGGGTTGCGGTAGAAGGACGGATCCTGCCGCTCAGAGTCCGGGATCTCAGCTACTTCCTGCAGGCCAAGCTCTTCGCCTTGGTAGAGGTAGGCGGAGCCGGGTAGCGCGAGGAGCAGCAGCGTTGCGGCGCGGGCACGACGCAAGCCGAGTTCGACGTCGAGCTCTTCCGCAGGTGCGCCGGCCAGCAGCCAGCCTTTGCCGTCCTGGCCCTTTGGCTTGGTGGCCGAGACGTCCTGGGCGGCGTTGGTTCCCTGCGCAACCGAACCCCCCTTGGGCAGTCCATAGCGGGTGGCATGCCGAACGACGTCGTGGTTGGAGAACACCCAGGTGGAGGACGCCCCGGTTTCCTTTGCCGCGATCAGGTTTTCCGTGATGATCTTCCGGAAGGATGGTGCATCGAAGTCGGCCTGCAGGAGGTCGAAGTTGAAGGCTTGGCCCAGTCCCTCGGGGCTGGCGTAGCGGGCACGACGCGATTCATGGACCCAGGCCTCGGCTACGGCGGTGCGCGGCGGGTTGTACTCGTTGAAGAGCTTGCGCCACTCCGCGTAGACCTCGTGGACTTCGTCGCGGTCCCAGAAGGGGTGCGATCCGTCCACGAAACCGTCCGTGCCGTGGGCGCGGGCTTCGAGGTCTGCCTTCATCGGCAACGGCTCGGAGAGATCCTTGGCCATGCCGTGGGCGACATCGATGCGGAAGCCGTCCACGCCGCGGTCGGACCAGAACCGCAGGGTCTTGAGGAAGTCCTCGCGAACCTCAGGGTTGTCCCAATTGAAGTCGGGTTGCTCCTTGGCAAAGATGTGCATGTACCACTGGCCGGGAGTGCCATCGGGCTCGGTGATGCGTTCCCAGACCGGTCCGCCAAACACGGAGTCCCAATCCGAGGGCGGCAGCTCGCCGTTTTCCCCCTTGCCGTCACGGAAGATGTAGCGTTCCCGCGCTGCAGAGCCCTTGGGCGATGCCAGGGCCTCCTTGAACCATTCATGGCGGTCCGAAGAGTGGTTGGGCACGATGTCGGCCACCAGCTTGATGCCGGCGGCGTGGAGTGCTGCTGCCATCTCATCGAAATCTTCAAGCGTCCCCAGTTTGGGGTCCACGTTGCGGTAATCATCGACGTCGTAGCCACCGTCCGCAAGCGCTGACGGGTAGAACGGGCTCAGCCAAACGGCGTCGATCCCCAGTTCCTTCAGGTACGGAACCTTGGCAGTGACGCCCTTGAGGTCACCGATGCCGTCGCCATTGGAATCGGCGAAGCTGCGGGGGTAGATCTGGTACACAGCTGCCTGGCGCCACCAGTTCGGATCAGCCATTCGCTCTGCATCGGTACGGTGTGCCTGAGTGGCGGAAGTGCTCACGAAACTCCTTTGATTTAGAATCTAAATTTATATCCCGGACCAGTATGAAACGCTGGGCACGGAAGGTCAACATCCACTAGCCCTTGACGGCCCCCTGTGTCACGCCGGCCATGACCCACCTCTGTGTAAAGAGGTACGCGACGATCGCGGGCGCCATCGCCATCAGGTAGGAGGCGAAAGATACGTGGTAGTTGTTGCTGAACTGGGTTTGAAACAGGTTTTGCCGTACCGGCAGGGTCTGCAGTGCGGGATCGGAAATGATCAGCGACGGCATCATGAAGTCATTCCATGCATAAAGGAATGCGAAGATACCCACGGTCGCGCTCATTGGCGCCAACAGCGGGAAGATCAGCTTCCAGAACGTCTGCCATGTTGTGGCGCCATCGATCCGGGCACTCTCTTCCAATTCCATGGGTATGGAACGCAGGAATGCCGTGAAGAGCAGCACGCTGAAGCTCAGTTGGAACATGGTGGCCAGGAGGATTACGCCGAACGGGTTGTCCAGCCCAAGACGACCGGTGAGCTGGATCTGCGGCAGTGCAACCACCGGGAACGGAATGAACATCGCTCCAAGAAGGTAGAAGAACGAGTACCTGAACAACCGGCGTTCCCAGTTGCGCACAATCGCGTAGGAGGCGAATGCAGCAAGGACGATGGTGGCAAGGACGGTCCCTGCAGTCACCAGCAATGACATCGCGGCACCCACGGGAAAGTTCGTCAGGGTCCAGGCCTGGATGAAACCGTCGAGGCTGAAGGGGGCGGGAAATGAGAAGGCGTTGCCATCCACAGCCTGCCCCTGGGTCTTGAAAGCCATGGACACCGTGACATAGAGAGGAAGCAGGACGGTCACTGCGCACAGGACGAGGACCGTGGTCGCAGGCCAGTTGACCCGCTCGATAGCCGGAGCCGACCGCCGTCGGATGTTTGGAACGGTGGCGGTTTCAACGTGGGAGGAGTCCTCGATTGCGAGGGTGGTTTGCTTGGTCATCAGAGTGCATTCCGTCCGCGAGTCAGCGAAAGCTGCAGGAGTGAGATAAGGATGGCGACCACGAAGAAGATCGTCGCGTTGGCCATCTGGTAGGCGTAGTCGCCGCCATTGAAGCCGGCAATGACAGTCATCGCAATGCTCCTGGTGGAGGTCCCCGGGCCACCGTTCGTCAGCCCCACGATGATGTCGTAAGCATTGAGGAAGCCCTTGAACCCGAGAATGATGTTGATGACCACGTAACCGGCCACCAACGGAAGGGTGATCTTCAAGAGCTGCTGGAATTTGCTCGCGCCGTCGATTTCCGCGGCCTCATATACGTCCCCGGGCACGGCAACAAGGCCCGCGATGTAGATGAGCAACGCCCCAGGTACTGCCTGCCATGCTGTGACAAGAACAATCGCAATCCACGCGAGATCGGGGTTGGCCAGCAGGCTGCTTTCCAGCCACGGGATCCCTGCCGCAGCACCGACCTCCGGCAGGGAGTTCGAGAACAGGAAGTTGAACACGTAGGCGATGATGATGCCGGAAACCACCATCGGGATGACGAAGATGGTCCGCAGTGCCGACTTCATCCGGATGCGTGCGGTGAGGCCGACGGCAAGGAGGAAAGCGATCACGTTGACCGCGATCACCGTGACGATCGAGAACCCAAAGGTGAACAGATAGCTCTGCAGGATAGCGGGGTCACTGAAGATCGCGATGTAGTTGGTCAGGCCGATGAACTCCCAGTCGCCGATCCCGATGGAGTTGGTGAAGCTGAAGAAGATACCGATGATGCCCGGGATCGTGATGGCAAGGGTGAACAGGATGAGGCTGGGTACCAGGAAAAAGTAGAAGATCGGTTCCACACGGCGCCTGCTGCGTGGCCTTTGGCGACTCTGCCCGGATGTGGTTGGGGTGCTAATGCTGGACATGTTTCTGACTTCCTATGTTCTGCACTACTGGCGGAAGGCCAGGCGCGCCCAATCTGCGTCGAGTGTGCGAAGGGTGGATGCAGGGGACGCGCCGAACACGATTGCCTGCGTGTAGTTCATGATCGGTATGGTGCGCGGAACGAGTACCGACGGGCCCTGATAAACCTGCGATTTCTCGTAGTACTCCACCATCCCCTCGATCCGGGGGTCCGGAACGTTCGCAGAATCCTTGGTGGGTGTGAAGCCCAGCTGTGATTTGTTGTAGGCATCGATCACCTCTGGCCGGTACAGGTACTCGAGGAAGTTACGCGCAGCGTCCTTGTGTTTGGATGCCTCTGGAATCCAGGCCGCGAGGTCCACATTGACCCGAACACGCAGGTCCTTGGGGTCCTCGGTCATCGGGAGTGGGAAGGTTCCGAGCTTGAGGTCCGGGGCGGTCTTGGCGATCTCGCTGAATGCCCACGGGCCCTGCAGATACATGGCCGCTTTGCCCTGAGAGAAAGCGAGATTACCGTCACCGTAGGCGCGGCTTGCAGCATCCTTGTTGACGTAGTTCTTTGCGAGCGTCAGCATCTTCTCGACCGGCTGGTTGAAGTCCTTCTGGAATGACACCGAGGATTCCGGCCCAACCTCCGTGCCTTCGGCAGCAAGCTTCTTGAAGAAGTCAATGGTGTCCACCTGCCCACCTACGGAGTAGTCAAACCACCCCTGGGCGATCGTCCAGTCATCCTTCCATGTGGCATAGAACGGCGTCACCCCAGCGGCTTTCAGTGCTTCACACGCCGCGATCATCTCGCTCCAGGTCTTCGGCACCGCGATGTTGTGCGCAGCGAAGATCTCCTTGTTGTAGATCACCGAGGACGCCATGACTGAGTAGGGCAGGGCACTGGTGCGTCCCGGATAGGAACCGTACTGGTCCATCAGCGGCTGGAGGTCCTCGCGGACGCGGGAGGCGGCTTGCGTGCCGGACAAGTCGCTCAACGCTCCTCGCTGAACAAAGCGGGACGTTTCCATGTTGTAGTTTGCAAGCGCGATGTCCGGTGGATTGCCGCGGACGAAGCTTGCGGACACGACGTCGACGCCCGAAGTGTCCAGCACCACCTGGGTTTTGTCCTGGGAAGCGTTGTAGTCGGCCACCAGCTTGGTCATGAAGCCGATGGCCTCCCGCTTGCTGAAGGTGAAGCGGATGGTCTCTTTACCCGGTTCTCCGGTACAGCCCGAGAGAAGGCCGGCCAGCAGAGCCAGACCCAGGCCCATCGCTGCCATGCGTTTCTTGCGCGTAGCTTTCACAGACTCCATAGTCCTTTCGTCTTGCGGATCCCCAGTGGCCGCTATGCCTTGGGGGAAGTGGTCGACCTCAACCTCAACCCGGTTTTAGATAGGAGGTAAATTTATGACCTATCGCTAGTATTTAGTGAGGAGCACCACACCGTCAAGCTTTTGGGGAAATGCGTCGTCATCTAAATTTATGTACTAAATTTAGAGAGACCGTTCTATCACTCCGGTAGGCGGCTGGAAAGGTGGGAGCGCCGGAATGCTGATCGGGACTGCGCCGTCAACACAGCTGGTTCGCAGGGTCAATGCCGGCGCGATGCTCAAGGCCATGCGTGGCGCCGGTGTGGTAACAGGCACCGAACTCATGGCTTCCACTGGGCTCTCCCGCGCCACCGTCATTTCCATCTGCGACGAACTTGTCCGGCTGGGCTGGCTCCAGGAGCTGGAAAACCAGCGAGGGGCCGGAGACTACATCAAGGGCAGGCCGGCACGTCGCTTTGTTTTCGACGACAGCGCGGCCAGCGTGCTCGGAATCGACATCGGCGCCAATAAGATCACCGCCATAGTGGCCGACATGGCCGGAACACCATTATCCCAGGTCACGATGCCCTTCCGGACGTACAACGTCTCTGCCAATGAGCGCGCAGATGTGCTGGACCGGATCGCAGCAGACGTCCTGAAAAAGGCCGGCGTATCTGCAGACTCGATCCTTGCTGTGTCCGTTGGAGTGGCTGCCCCGGTAAGCCGCGACGGCGAGGTCCTCACCGTCCAGGAATTCTGGAAATCCTTCGATGTCCGCGGGATTGTTTCAGAGCGGCATGGCTGGCATGTACTCCTTGAAAACGACGCCAACCTCGCAGCCCTCGCGGAACGGTGGCAGGGCACCGCGCAGGGAGTCGACAACCTCGTTGTCATGCTCGCCGGCGACCGTCTGGGTTCCGGAATCCTCGAATCCGGCCGTTTGCTCCACGGGCAGCTTGGTGGCTTCGGGGAACTGGGATACCTGGACACCGTCGACGGCGTGGGCGACACCTACGGCATCGCGCACTACGCTGCGCTCTGGGGGCGGGAAGTCCTTGACGATACCAAGGGCACGAAGCTTCGGAAACTTTGCGGGGATGATCCCGCAGCGCTGACAGCAGAGATGGTTTTCAAGGCAGCCGCGGAAGGCGACCACGCCGCCGCTCAGGTCCTGGACCGTTTGGCGCACCGCATGGCCCGGGTCATCGGCTCAATCAGCACTTTGGTCAACCCCGAGTTGGTTGTTATTGCGGGAGCCGTCGCATCCTCTGCAAACGCCCTGATCCCAGCCATTGAAAAGCAGTTGCCGGACTTCACGTTCACTCCCCCGCGGCTGGCAACCTCCACCCTCAGTGAGGGCATTGTGTCCCTCGGTGCGATCCGCCACGCCCTGGACTACGTCGAGGAGCACGCGCTGGATCTCTCCCCGTCGTCATTGCCGAAGCCCGCGAACGCTTCCTGATCCTGTCCGTGCCCGGCTGCGGGCCCACGCGGATCGCTATTCCGGCATGGACATGGTGCGCAGATCCAGCTGCCTCAGAACACGATCTGCCACTTCAGGATCAGTCCCAGGCTCATTGCGGGCCTCCACCACTTCCTGGCGGGCGGCATCCAGGGCGATCGTCTGCACGGCAATGGCAAGTTCACGCCCCCGCTTGCGTTTCTCCGCCGCCGACTCGTTCCGCAACGTCCCATCCAGCAGCTCTGCATGGAGCCGGCGCATCTTTTCCTTGACCAGTGCCACTTTGTCCGCTGGGAGTTCCTTCATGAGCTCGTGGTCCTTCAGCGCCGACACCGCTGCCGTTTGGGCACGTTTAGCCAGAACGCGTGCCGCGTCCTTTTCATGGGAACCGTCCTCCGTGGCTTTCAGGACCCGCATCAGCCAAGGAAGCGTCAGGCCCGGCAGTACCAGCGTGGCCAGAAGCACGGCGCATGCGATGACCAGGATTTCGTGCCGTGCGGGAAAGTCACTCCCATCCGGCAAGGTCACCGGGAGCGCCAAAGCGAGAGCCAGTGTGGCCAGCCCACGCATTCCACACCACGTCAGGATGAGTACTTCCTTGGGCGAGGTTGGCTGCAGGAGATTTCGTCGCTGGTGGGCGGTTAGAGCTAGAAGACCGAGCCATAGGTAACGAACAACGAACACCAGGACACAAATCACCACGGCAACGCCGATCATCCCGAAAATCGCCGTCCCCTCGTCACGGATGACGTGGCGGATCTCCAAGCCCACCAGGCCGAAGGCCAGTCCGGTCGCCAGAAGCTCCACCACGTCCCAGAACGCTGTCCGCGTGATGCGCTCAGCAGCGTCCTGCGGCCGTGCGTGCCGTTGCAGTTCCAAGGCGGTCACGACGACGGCCACCACACCTGACGCGTGCAGCTCTTCCGCCAGGATGTACGCAGCAAACGGAACCACGAGCGTGACCGCGCTGCGTGCCACCATGGACGTCACAAGCTTGGTAATGAACTTCGTCAGCCAGCCCATGGCGATGCCGATGACCACCGCCAAGGCCGCACCCACCACGAACTGCAGGATGACATTAGGCCCCACCTCGCTACCGGAGACCGTAGCGGCAACCGCTGCCTGGAAGATCACGATGGCGGCGGCGTCATTGAAAAGGCCCTCGCTCTGCAGAACGGTAATGAGCCGCCTGGGCATGTGAACCCGGCCAGCCACGGACTCCACTGCAACGGGGTCCGGCGGCGCAACCATGGCTCCCAGGGCAATCGCTGCCGGAATCCCGATGCCAGGAATCATGAGCCATGCAGCACCAGCCACCACCGCGGTGGAAACCACCACCAAGGCGACAGCCATGAGTAGCAGCGTCCGCCACCGCACGCGGAAAACGGCCCAGGAACTCTTCTGCGCAGTGGCAAAGAGCAACGGTGGGAGGAAGATCGGCAGGATCAGTTCCGGTGAAATCTCAAACTCAGGGAAGCCTGGTATGAACGTTAGTGCAACAGCCAGGAGCAGCATTAGGACCGGATAAGGAAGCCGAAGCCTGTCCCCCAAGCCGACGGCCAGCACCGTGGCAAGCAGCAATCCGATAATGAGTGCCAGCTGATCCATGTTCCCGCTTCCCCAGAAGTTGTACGAGCTTTCCCCAGGCCTGGCCTGCGGAAGCTACCTACCAACCTATCCCGGGGTCCACGGATGCCTTGCCACGTTAATCCGCGGTCAGGGCATCCACCACGTCAACTGTTCCATCCTTGAAAGTGATGGTCCGGTGGATAGTGCCAGGAAGTTCCAGGACGGCAGCGGCCACCAGGGCGACGTTGGCACGGGACGTCCCGGTGCCGTTGCCAGGGTTTGCCGGGTTGACTTCGATCAACCCGGACGCCGGCTCCTCTGTCAGGGTTCCGGGTCCCAGCACCGTCCAATCCAGGCCGCTACTGCGCAGGTAGTCATCGGCCGCTGCTTTGGACTCTGCGTAAGGGAAGAAAGGGTGGTCCTGGGGAATGCCGTGATCCTTTGCACTTCCTATGTAGGACACCATCACGTAACGCTTAACGCCGGCTTCCTTGGCCGCGTCCATGGATCGGATCGCGGCGTCCCGGTCCACGGCATACGTCCTGGCCGGGTTGCCCCCACCGGCCCCCGCCGACCAGACCACGGCGTCGTGGCCCTTCAGCGCCTGGGCGAGTTCCGCCGTCGTCGAGTTTTCCACGTCCAGTACCTTCGCAGCGGCTCCAGTCTCCGTGACATCTGCCACATGGTCGGGATTTCGAATGAACGACGTGACATCGTGACCTTCGCCACTAAGAATCCGGGATAAATGAAGGGCCACTTTGCCGTGGCCGCCAATGATTGCGATTCGGCTCATGCACCCATTCTGTCCCAGATGGAAGGCGGCGCCGACGGGCAAACGAAAAGACCCCGCAGATGATACCTGCGGGGTCTTGCTCTGTAGCGGTGGGGAGGCTCGATCTCCCGACCTCACGATTATGAGTCGTGCGCTCTAACCAACTGAGCTACACCGCCACGAATGAGAAAAACCTGTGTCAAGCCGGTCAAAACCGCCTTGACACAGGCCCTCATTCAGAGCCCCCCACCGGAATCGATCCGGTGACCTCGTTCTTACCAAGAACGCGCTCTACCACTGAGCTAGGGGGGCAACGAGTAAATACTCTACCGGACGTTTTCAGAAGCTACAAATCGGCGAAAAACCGGGGAAAAACGGCGCCGACACAATTTGCGCAGACGCCATTTTCCTGATCCAGATACCGCCCAAATCAGGGCAGCCGGAGCACCTGTCCGGGGTAGATGAGGTCCGGGTTGGGCACGGTGTCGGCATTCGTCGCGATCAAGGCTCCGAGGTCCACCCCGAACTGCGCAGCGATACCCTTCATGGTGTCGCCGGGCTCCACCACGACCTCCGTGACGCGCGGGGCGACCGGACCACGTTGTCCTGCCTCGGCTGCGGCCTCAGAGGCTGCCTGCTGGGCCATTGGCTGGACCTCCGGGGCTTCCGGCTCCACGCCCGCCTGCTCGGCGATCTGAGCGCCCGCAGCGTTGGCGGCCGCCTGCTGTTCCGCGGCCTGGGCTGCAGCAGATTCTGCATCGGCCTTGCTCGAAGCAGAAGCATCGACGGCGGCAGCATCCTCTGCCGCCTGGGCCACAGCGGAGGGGTCGGCAGCGGGCCGATCCGCAGGATCAACTGAGGTGTCCGGCATGGTGGCCGTACCTTGGTTCCCGTGATCCTTTTCACCGGCATCCACCACACTGGCATCCGTGCTTGGGTGATCTTTCTCACCAAGGCCCAGGTTCTTCTTCAAGTTGTCGAGCAATCCCATCGGAACCCTCCTACATTCAGCGTGCGACCGTCAGGCTCTTCGCAGCTACGCCACTCGTAGCACCTCGATCGTACGGCGGCACTCCGGCCGTTCCAAGGTTTTCGAGACCTGCATCGCCTGCAGGGGCGGTCAGGCAGCCATTTCATGGGCAGGCCCAGTGGACGGGTGCACAAATCCCGGTCTTGTTCGACATACCCGACGTACAAGGCGCCGTATATCGAACAAGGGCAGGGATTGAGGGGATTAAACGCCACAGGGGGCCGGCTCGAAAGCCGACCCCCTGCGGGAACTACTTACTCTTTACCACTTGCCCTTGCGGTTGAAATCGCGGTGTCCGCCTTCGCCGCCGCTGCGGGGCTTGCGGGCGCCGTCGCCGTGTCCGCCGAAGCGGGAGCCGCTGGACTGGCCGCGATCGCGATCGCCGAAGCTGCCTGCAGTGCGCTCGGAGCGGTCGCTGTACGTGCGGCCGCCGCGGTCGGCAGAGGAACGCTCGCCACCTTCGGACTTGCGGAAGTCTTTCTTGAACCCACCGCTGCCCTTGAAGTTGCCGCCACCACGGTTTTCGCGGTCGCCATAGCCACCACGGCCACCGGCGCCACCACCGGAGTAGCTGCCACGGTCGCTGTTGGGCCTGCGTCCGTTATCCAGCTCGAGGTGGATCAGTTCACCACCAATGCGGGTACGGGACAGTGCGCGCAGCTGCTCGGGGCTCAAGTCTGCCGGGAGCTCCACCAGGGAGTGGTCCGAGCGGATGTCGATGCCACCGATTTGTGCGGAGGAGATGCCACCTTCGTTGGCAATGGCGCCCACGATGGAGCCCGGCATGACGCGCTGACGGCGTCCGACGGCGATCCGGTAGGTGGCGTTGCCCTCGGTCAGTGCACGGGTCGGGCCACGGGAGCCGAAGCCGTCCTTGGAGCGTTCGCGCTTCTGGTACTCAGGAGCTGCAGGCAGTTCCTTGACCAGCAACGGCTGTCCGCCCTGTGCCATGACCGCGAGTGCAGCAGCGATCTCCGAGGCCGGTACGTTGTGCTCTTCCTCGTAGGAGGCGATGAGGTCGCGGAATGCTGCAACATCCTCGGACTCGAGGGTCTCGGTGATGCGCTCAGCGAACTTGCCCAGGCGCAGCGTGTTCACGGTCTCGGCCGTGGGCAGGTGCATCTGCTCCACCGGCTGGCGCGTAGCCTTCTCGATGGAACGCAGCAGGTACTTCTCCCGCGGAGTCATGAACAGGATCGCGTCACCGGAACGGCCTGCACGGCCGGTACGGCCGATGCGGTGGACGTAGGACTCGGTGTCGTGGGGGATGTCGTAGTTGATGACGTGGCTGATGCGCTCAACGTCAAGACCACGGGCTGCGACGTCGGTAGCAACCAGGATGTCGATGCGGCCTTCCTTCAGCGCGTCAACAGTGCGTTCGCGCTGCTGCTGCGGGATGTCGCCATTGATGGCGGCAGCCTGGAAACCGCGGGCCTTCAGCTTGTCAGCGAGGTCCTCGGTTGCCATCTTGGTGCGCACGAAGGCGATGACGCCGTCGAAGTCTTCAACCTCGAGGATGCGGGTCAGGGCGTCCAGCTTGTGCGGGCCCATAACCTGAAGGTAGCGCTGCTTGGTGTTGGCGCCGGTGGTGGTCTTGGACTTCACCGAGATTTCAGCAGGGTTGTTCAGGTACTGCTTGGACATGCGGCGGATCTGGCCGGGCATGGTGGCAGAGAACAGCGCAACCTGGCGGGTTTCCGGAGTCTGCTGGAAGATCTGCTCTACGTCATCGGCGAAGCCCATGCGCAGCATCTCGTCAGCTTCATCCAGCACCAGGTACTGGAGTTCGGAGAGGTCCAGGGAGCCCTTGGCGATGTGGTCGATCACGCGGCCGGGGGTACCGACAACAACCTGTGCACCGCGGCGAAGGCCGGCCAGCTGGGGACCGTAAGCGGACCCACCGTAAACCGGGAGCACGGTGAAGTCGTCAATGTGCTTGGCGTAGGAGGTGAACGCTTCAGCAACCTGCAGGGCCAGTTCACGCGTCGGCGCCAGGACCAACGCCTGGGTCTTGCGGGACGGGCCGTTGAGGTCGTGCAGCTCAGCGAGGCGTGACAAGGCAGGGACAGCGAAGGCTGCGGTCTTGCCGGTACCGGTCTGGGCCAGGCCGACGACGTCGCGGCCTTCCAGGAGCAGCGGGATGGTGGCTGCCTGGATGGGGGACGGCTTTTCGTACCCGACATCCTGCAGTGCGGCCAGAACGCGGCCATCGATGCCAAGATCGACGAAGCGGACGCCTTCTTCCTCGTCGTCTGCCTTGGGGGCAGGAGCTTCGGTGAAGGTGGGGGCTGCAGACTCGGGTGCAGCGTTCTCGACGGGGGCAGCGGCGGTGGCCGGTGCGTCTACTACGGTGCCTTCAGCGGCGGTCTCTGCTGCGTTAGCAGACTCAGCGTTGGGGGCGTCGAAGTTTTCGTTGAGATTTTCGGTCATAGGGGGAAATTCCTCATCCATAGGGCAGTCGGCGCGGCCCGGTTGGGCTTGGCCGCATTACTCGTCGCGAAGAGCCAGGCAAAGGTGCCCTGCTTTCGCAAGAAGTCCGGCGCTATCGCAATCCCATGGCAGGACTTCCCGCTGCATCTCTTGGCTGCTATCCCAGCAGTCTGTACAGCGTTTTCTTTAGCCGGCTCTCCCTATGAAAATGCCCGCACACATTTGCGGGCCCCAACACTTACCAGTCCTGCCTCAAGAATTGGGCAGGATAAAGGGATTTCCGGAGTGGGGGATATTTCAAGTGTAGGGCACAGAGTGCCATCACCGCGAGTTGAGGCCTGATGAAGACCAGGTGAGCTTGAGCACACCCGAACCTTCGGCCCTCCAGGCAGCCCTCAAGGCAGCCCTGCAGCCCGTTCAAGAAGGCTCACAACCCGTTGCGACGCAGGACTTTCTCGAACTTCTCATGGTATTCGTCCTGAAGCCGGATCTCCCCGTCCGCCTCGGCATCGAGCAGGGTTTGCACCATGTCCGGCGTGGGCTCGCTAAACCACTGGCCAACAGTTACGCCGTGCTTCGGAACGAATAGCCGGTGAATATGGTCTCCCGCTGAGACCGTCCCCGTCTTGATCACCCGCAGGTAGGTCCCCACCCGCCCGGCCTGCGTGAAGCGCTTCACCCATTGCGGCTCGTCCAGCAAGCGCTGGAAGGTGGCGCACGGGACGCGCGGTGACGTTACCTCCACTTCCACGTCCAGCCCGATCTTCCAACGTTCACCAATCACGGCTCCCGTGGTCTCGATTCCGTCCACCCGCAAGTTCTCTCCGAAGACGCCAGCTGGAAGCTCCCGGTCCAGTGCGGCTGACCAGTAATCGGCGTCCGCCTGGGAATAGGCATACAGAGCCTGGTCTGCACCGCCGTGATCGATCCTGTTGGCTTGGACGTCGCCGTGGACGCCGAGCTTGTGGATCTTGACGGGGCCTTCCACAGGACGCTTATCTATCGCGGTGACGCCAGCGCTTCCTTCCGGGTCCGGCAACAACTGGTGGACACGGCAGACAGCGAGGAGGGATGCGGTGTTCATGGACAACAGTTTACGGACGGGGAGCCTGATTTAAGGGTCGAAACGGTAACCCATTCCCGCTTCAGTGTGCAGGTGCCGGGGCACGGCCGGGTCCCGCTCCAGCTTTCGCCGCAACTGGGCAATATAAACCCGGAGATATTGCGTCTCCTTCGCATAGGCCTGCCCCCAGACCTGGGTCAGGATCTGCTGCTGGCTCACCAGCTTTCCCTTGTTCCGGACCAGCAACTCCAGGATGTTCCACTCGGTGGGGGTCAGCCGCACCTCTGACCCGTCCTTCACGATCTTCTTGCCCGCCAGGTCCACCATGAAGTCCGACGTCGCCAAGGTAGGTTCCTCCCGATCGCTAAGGACCCGGCGCGAGGCGACCCGAAGCCGTGCAAGCAGCTCATCCAGTCCGAAGGGCTTGGTCACGTAGTCGTCCGCACCGGCGTCGAGCGCTTCCACTTTGTCCTCCGAGGCGTGCCGGGCGGACAACACAATGATGGGCATGCTGCTCCACCCACGGATGCGGCGGATGACCTCCACCCCGTCCATGTCTGGCAATCCAAGGTCCAGCACAACAATGTTCACGCTTTGTTTCGCCACGGCGTTTAGGGCATCGGCGCCGTTTCCAACGGTCATCGCCTGGTACCCGTGGGCCTGCAGGGTTACCTGCATTGCCCGCGCGATCTGCGCTTCGTCCTCAACAATCAGCACACGGGTCATCCCCTGCCTCCCCCGTGACCGGTCCACAGCGGCAAGGTAACCACCATGGTCAAGCCGCCACCGGGCGTCGGCTCCGCCATGAGCGTGCCGCCCATGGCCTCCGTGAAGCCTTTGGCCACCGCAAGTCCCAACCCGATTCCGCCGCCCGCGCCACCTGCCGGGGAGGGCGAATCACCAAGCCGCTGGAAGGGCTGGAACATCTCGAGCACTTCGTTATGCCCCACCCCGCTTCCGTGGTCCACGATCCTCAGTTCACTTGCAGGCTGGTCCCCCACTGTGATCCCGGCACCGGCACGCGCAGTCAGGACAACATCCGAACCAGGCGCGTACTTCACCGCGTTTTCAACGATGTTTGCCACCACGCTCTCCAACATGCCGGCGTCTGCTGTTACGGGCGGCAGGTTGGGTTGCAGCTCGCTGCGTATCCGCTCCTTCGGGATCCCGCGAAGTGCTTCGGGCAATATCTCGGTCCAGGTGGTGCCCGCGAGCAAAGGGTTCACGGCATCGGCGGTAATCCGGGACATATCCAACAGGTTGTCCACCAAATGATCCAGGCGGTCAGCATAATTCTCGATCGTCTCCAACAACTCCTTCTGCACGTCCGGAGGGAACTGGACCTCTTCCTGCCGCAGGCTGCTCACGGCCAGTTTGATTCCGGCCAACGGAGTCCTCAAATCATGGGAAACGGCGCGAAGGATGGACGTCCGCATCTTGTTTCCCTCGGCCAGGCGAAGGTTGTCCCGCCGGCTCTTGACCAATTGCTGCCGCTCACGCACAGCCACCACAAACGCTCCGAAGGCCGCCAGCAGCCGCTGGTGTTGGGAGGACAGCGCACCACCGCGCAACAACAGCGTGTAATGGGGATCGACGACGGCGGCGTGGTCCGCGGCTGCATGGGTCACCGGCGGATTGGGGCCGGCGCTCGCAAGAATCCGCCACTGCGGCGGCGCTCCTGGCACTGTAACGCTGTCCGGTCCCGAGGAGCCCAAGAGTGTCACAGCCTCCATGCCGAGATTTCCGCGGACTTTCTCAAGAAAGTGTTCAAGGCTGCCGTCCGAGCTGAGGATGCGCAGGGCCAACTCGCTCAGGGCCGTGGCCTCGGCCTCGGACCTCGCAGCCTCCTGGGCCCTGCGGCTAGCCAGTCCCACCGCGAGCGCCACGCCGCAAGCCACAGCCAGGAAAACCACGAGGGTAAACAGGGTGGTTGGATCGGCGATGGACAGGGAACCCACGGGTTCGGCGGAGAGGTAGTTCAGCAGGAAACTACCCAGCACCGCCGCGACCACGGCGGGCCACAGGCCTCCGATTGCGGCAACGGCCACGGCCGCTGCCAGCTGAAGGAGCATGATCATGGCGAAGTTACGGAAGCCCAGCACAGTGACCATGACTTCGACGCCCGGCGGCAACAGCAGGGCGAGGACCAGGCCAGTCACGACGCGTCCACGGCCGATGCCTCGAACAGCGGGAAGGCGCAGCAGAACGGCGTCGGAATCGCTGCTTTGTGCTTCAGGACCTGGCATGGCTACATCCTTCCACGGTTGGCAGGGTGGGCAGTTCTGCCCATCCTGCGGTGAGAGCAGTGCCCGCGCTTCACTCAAGGACTAGGCTTGCTTTCAGCATCTGGTCCGGCATGGCGCCGGACAATCCAACGGTCTATCCAGGGGGATATACATGGACCCGAACGAAGGCGCCGCAGGCAGCGGTGCTTCAGGAAACGGCGCTTCAGGCAACGGCGCGTCAGGCAGCGGCGCTGCCGGGGGCGGCCAAGGCCCGGGCGCGGCGAAGAATCCGCCCAAGCCGCCACCGTGGCAGGTGCCCAAACCCGAGCTCCATCCCGAGCTGATTCCTCCTGCCAATGACGACAGGGACAAAGCTCCGAGCGGACAGGAGCCAGGCTCTTTAAACGCAGGCTCTTCCAAGCCCGGTACTTCCAAGCCCGGCGCATCCCAGCCCGGGCCCGGCGGGCCGCTCCCCATCATTGACCCGTTCGCCAAGGAACGCGAACGCGAAACAGCCCACGCCGAAGCCCGGAAGAAGCGCTCCCGGCGCCGCACCGTCGTCGTGGGTTTGGGCGTCACGGCTCTTCTGGCCGGAACCATCACCGCCGTGGTTGCCAGCAGCGAACAAGAGGCTGACTACGCGCAGGTCTGCTTCAACGATGAAACCGGCGAGCGCGTGGACGATTCCCAGTGCAACAACAGCAGCTCGGATGGCCGCGGTTCGGCCATCTACGCCTGGTACTTCTACTCGCGGGGAGCCAGCGTGCCCGCGGTGGGACAGAACCGCAATTCCTACCCCAGCTACACCAAGACAGTTCCACAGGGCGCCAAGACTTCAACGGGGTACAGCACCAAGGGCGGCACAGTCAGCCGTGGCGGCTTTGGCAGCAGTTCCAAAAGCGGCGGAAGCTCGGGAGGCTAGGCGTGCAGCGTTTGCCCTCCGAGCCCAGGCCGGACTGGAAAAAGAAGATCGAAGAACAGGGCCTGGTCTTTTCGACCACCACCATGCCCGATGGCCGCAAAATCGAATACTGGAACGAGTCGGCGTACTACGAATTCACCATGGACGAGGTGGAGACGCTCGAGAAGACTGCCGAGGACATGCACCTCATGTGCCTGGAAGCAGCAAAGTTCCTTGCCACCGGGGCCATGGGCGATATTGGCATCGGACAACAGGCGCTGGAGCTCGCCGGTGAATCGTTGCAGGCCGGGGATATGGATATTTACGGTCGCTTCGACTTCATCTATGACGGCAAGGGTGGTCCGGCAAAAATGCTGGAGTACAACGCCGATACCCCGACAGGCCTCATTGAAGCAGCCGTTGCGCAGTGGTTCTGGCTGCAGGATGTGTTCCCGGAAAAGGACCAGTGGAACGGAATCCATGAGGCGCTGATCCGGCAATGGAAAAAGCTGCAGTTCCGCACCGGGATGAGCACACTGCATGTGGCTCACTCGGAGGCCGAAGAGTCCGGTGAGGACTGGATGACTGCCGCCTACATGCGGGATGTGGCGAGCCAGGGTGGGTGGACGACCATCGGCATCAATATGTCCGACATCGGCTGGGACCCGAACCTGAACCGCTTTGTGGACCTGGACAATTTCATGATCAACACCATGTTCAAGCTGTATCCGTGGGAACTGATGATGAAGGAACCTTTCGGACACCGGCTGCTGACGCGGGCACACAACCCCCGCTGGGTGGAGCCCGCGTGGAAGATGCTGCTCTCCAACAAGGCCCTGCTCGCTGCGCTGTGGCACCTGTACCCCGGCCACGAGAACCTGCTGCCGGCGTTCCTTGGCGATCCTGGCCCGCTCAAGGAATGGGTGGCCAAGCCTCTTCATGGCCGCGAGGGCGACAACATCCGCATCCATGCGCCCGGCATCGAACTGCAGCAGCCCGGCGGCTATGGCCGTGAAGGGTGGTGCTTCCAGGGGTACCACTCTCTCCCCGACTTCGATGGAAACCATCCGGTGCTTGGTCTCTGGGTGGTGGACGGCGAGTCCGTGGGCTGCGGCATCCGTGAATCGGATGGCCCCATCACAGATTATTTCTGCCGCTTCGTCCCCAACACCATCGACGCCCCGGCGCCTGCCGCCCCCACCACTACTTCTTATGGAGCTGCACTTTGAGCACTGAAACCTCGACGCCCGACGGCGGTTCAGCGGGCGGCGGCCGTACCGCCGTCGTACCTTCCAAAGGCCTCCATGCAGGCATTTTGGACCTTGGCGACTCCGTCATGTTGGGGCTGGCGTCCACGGCTCCCGTATATTCGCTGGCCGCTACGCTGGGGCTCATTGTTGCCGTCAACGGCAACTACACGCCCCTGATCCTGGTTCTTGCCTTCGTTCCAGTGCTCTTCATCGCCTATGCATTCCGCGAGCTGAACAGTGCGCTCCCTGACTGTGGCACCACGTTCTTCTGGGCCCGCAAGGCCTTTGGTCCGTGGGCTGCCTGGCTGGGCGGCTGGGGCGTGGCGTTGGCCGGCATCGTAGTCCTCGCCAACCTGGCCCAGATCGCCGGGAAATATCTGTGGTTGCTGATCGGCGACGGTTCCCTGGCCGCCAACACCTGGCTGGTTACCGCCACCGGGGTCCTGTTCATCGCGTTCATGACCTATGTTAATCACCGCGGCATCCGGCTGGGCGAGCACGTCCAGCGGACCTTGACTTACATCCAGTACATTTCACTGGGCATCTTCGCGGTGGCCATTATTGTTGGGATCGCCGGTGGCGCGCCTGGGGGAGCCAACGGCAGCGCAACCATCCAGCCTTTCGACTTTGAGTGGTTCAACCCTGCCGGTGCCTTCGCCGATCCCAGCGCAGTGGTTCACGGGGTCCTGCTGGCCCTGTTCATCTACTGGGGCTGGGACACCTGCCTGGCCCTGAACGAAGAAACCGAAAACCCTGCGAAGACTCCCGGCCGGGGTGCAGTCATCTCTGCGTTCGTCCTGGTGGCAATCTATGTCTCCGTTGCCCTGCTGGTGATGATGTACGCGAGTGTCGGGACCGAGGGCATCGGCCTGGGCAATGAAGCGAACCAGGATGACGTCTTCCTGGCTATGAAGGATGTAGTGCTGGGTCCGTGGGGTTGGCTGATCGTGGTGGCAGTTCTGGCATCCGTGCTGTCCTCAACGCAGACCACCATCCTCCCCACAGCCCGGGGCACGCTGTCCATGGGGGTGCACGGTGCCCTGCCGGCGCGTTTTGGCAAGGTCCACGAACGATTCCAGACACCGGGTTTCTCAACCCAGGTCATGGGCGTGGCTGCCGTGGTGTATTACGTGGCCATGAGCTTCCTCAGCGAGGACCTGCTGGCGGACTCCATCAGTGCCATCAGCCTGTTCATCGCGTTCTACTACGCCCTGACCGGTTTCTCGTGCGTGTGGTTCTTCCGCTCCACCCTCCGGGATTCTGCCCGCAACCTGTGGTTCCGTGGCATCCTGCCCTTCCTGGGAGCGGTATCGCTGACGGTGGCGTTCTTCATTTCGGCGGTGCAGATGTGGGATCCGGAGTATGGAGATACCCAGATCTTTGGAATCGGCGGAGCGTTTGTCAGCGGAGTCCTGCTTCTGCTCCTGGGCGTGGTGCTGGCCATCGTGTGCCGTTTTGCACCTGCCACGCGTGGCTTCTTCACTGGGGAGCGCGCTGACGCCGGGGTGGTGCGCGGCGACTAAGCGGCGAGCAAGCGGCGAATAAGCCTAGCGTTGCGCTGCGGTCCACTGACGCAGCCGGGTGGGAATGTCAGGGACCTCGAGCTGGACAGCGTCCCGCCGCAACGCGACCAACCAGCAGACCAGAATCGCCACGGCGCAGAACACGCCTGCGCTGGATGCCATGATCCAGAGCCCCGGCGTCTGGACGTTGAGGTCCGCGGCACCCAGTGCCGTGCCGATGGTCTTTGGCGAATAAAAGAAGACCAGGGTGGAAACGGCCAGCACGGCGGTCATCACGATTCTATGCGCCCTGTACCGGCCAGGCGTTTCCTTGATGGTCCACGCGAACGCCGGCAGGACCACGGCCATCCAGACCCAATGGTGGGACCACGAGACGGGGCTGATGAGCAGCATGGTGAGTGCCGTCGTCGACATTGCAATGACGCGGGCTCCTTGCGAACTGGCCGCGCGGATCAGGAAGGCCGCGAGTACAACCGTGGCGAGGCTGAGCGCGAGCCACGGAACGGTTACTGAATCCTGGGGCACGCCGAAGTGCAGCAAAGCGCCCTTTATCGAGAGGTTGTCCACGTAGCCAGCGCCGCCGATCCGGGACGTATCAGGGAGTATTTCCAGCCAGAACTGCAGCGACTCAGCTGGCCGGACCACCCATGCCAGGAGGACGGTGCCGGCGAAACCGATGGACATATTGACCAGTCCACGCCAATCCTTGCGCACCAGGAAGTACAGGCCAAAGACAAGAGGCGTCAGCTTGATACCCGCAGCTATGCCAACCAGGAAGCCGCTGCCAGGGAACTCCCGACGACGGGAGGCGCCCAGCAGGTCGACGGCCATCAAGCCCATGAGCAGGATGTTGATCTGGCCGAACGCCAACGTCTCACGCCATGGGCCAAGGAACAGGACAGCCAGGAACAGCGCCCCTACGACCCAGCGGCTGCGGCTAGATGACAACGCACTGCGCCAGTCGTGCTTGGAGGCCCAATACTTCACAATGGTGGCGGCAACCCAGGCGGCAATCGCCACACCGGCCACGTTGAACAGCATTAGCGCGGCGGGTTGCGGCCAGAGGGCGAGCAGGCCGAAGATCAGGGCTGCGAACGGCGGATAGGTAAAGGGAAGTTCCGGTCCTCCGGCTGCGGCAACGCTTGGGCCGTACAAGTCCGAGGGCGAGGCACCGGCGTCGTTGAGGATGCTTCCGCCGAACCAGTAGACGCTGAAGTCCAGGCCCTCCTTACTCCAGCCAGCAAGCATCAGCCAGACGGGCCATATCAAGAGCGCCCACGGGAGCCAATGGAGTGCCCGTGGGGTGGTGGATGCAGACTTTCGGGCATCCGCCTTAGCCTGTAAATCGACGCCGGGCAGTGCCATGTCTTTGTCCCCCAATATTTTCTTTGTGCAGTGGGGATCCCAGTGGCTCCCGGAATACATACTACTTAAACGCCCGGATCAAACGCCCCGACGGCCGCCCGACCCGGCTGAGCGGCGCGGTGCGTCCGTCCACTAGGGGCATCCAGCCACTTAGGATGCTGGAATGAGCGATTCAACGACGAACACCTCGGATGTGCTGGCCCTCGATTCCCTGTTGACCAGCGAAGAACTGGCTCTCCGCGAAAGGGTCCGGGACTACACAACCCAGCGGATCCGGCCGAACATCGCACGCTGGTATGAGGACGCAGTCTTCCCGCAGGAGATCGTGCCGGAGTTGGGTGAGCTCGGCGTCCTGGGAATGCATCTGGAGGGTTACGGCTGTCCCGGACGCACCGCCGTCGAATATGGCCTGGCGGCCATGGAACTGGAGGCCGGCGATTCCGGCATCCGCACCTTCGTCTCGGTGCAGGGCTCGCTCGCCATGACAGCCATTCACAAATGGGGCTCGGAGGAGCAGAAAGAACAGTGGCTGCCACGGATGGCGGCCGGCGAACTGATCGGTTGCTTTGCGTTGACGGAGCCGACGGCCGGTTCGGACCCGTCATCGATGGCCACGTTCGCCCGAGAGACCTCCGACGGCTGGGTCCTCAACGGCGCCAAGCGCTGGATCGGACTCGCCTCCATTGCCGACGTCATGGTGGTGTGGGCCCAAACAGGCGACGGCATCCGCGGCTTCCTGGTACCCGCGGGCACCCCGGGTGTAACGGCCACGCCTATCGAACCGAAACTCTCCATGCGCGCATCAATCCAATGCGACATAAAGTTCGACGACGTAAGGCTGGGTCCGGAAGCAATCCTCCCGGGTGCCATCGGCCTTCGTGGACCCTTCTCGTGCCTGAACGAGGCCCGGTACGGCATTGCGTGGGGAGCCATGGGCGCAGCCCGCGACTCCTATGAGGCCGCTCTGGAATACGCCGGCAGCCGGCTCCAGTTCGGGCGACCACTCGCTGGATACCAGTTGACGCAGGAGAAGCTGGTGAACATGCTCCTCGAGATCCAAAAGGGCACCATGCTTGCCCTTCACCTTGGCCGCCTGAAGGACGCCGGACACCTTCAGCCCCAGCAGATCTCCGTGGGCAAGCTCAACAACGTCCGGGAGGCCATCAAAATCGCGCGGGAGGCCCGCACCATCCTGGGCGGCAACGGAGTCACCCTGGACTATTCGCCGCTGCGGCATGCCAACAACCTCGAATCAGTGCGCACGTATGAGGGCACTGACGAGGTTCACACCCTGATCCTTGGGCAGCACATCACAGGGGTTGCCGCGTTCCGGGGCTGAGGCTGAGTTGGGCTTGGATTCGGCCGGGGCTGCCGGCTCGGCAGGCCTGGGTCAGGCGGAAACCGGTGTGGGTTGTTTCTTTGCTGCATCCTTGCGGATGGTTGCGCTGATCACCGCAGCTACCGTGCACATCGCGGCTGCGCCCAGCCAGGCGTAGTTGTAGTGGCCGGTGGCATCGCGGATAAAACCGGCGGCCAGTGCGGCAGCGGCTGCACCGAGCTGATGGGCCGCAAACACCCAGCCGAACACCACGGAGCCATCGGCGCCGAACACCGAGCGGCAGATGGCTGCCGTGGGAGGCACCGTAGCTACCCAGTCCAGGCCGTAGACCACGACGAAGATGATCATGCTGGGTTCCACGGATGAGCCCAACAACAGAGGCAGGACCAACAGCCCGATCCCCCGGAACTGGTAGTACACCGCCAACAGGACCTTGGGGTTGAAGCGGTCTGTCAGCCACCCGGAGGCGATGGTCCCCACGATGTCGAAGATCCCGACGACGGCCAGCAAGCCCGCCGCTGTTGTTTCCGGCATGCCGTGATCGTGCGCTGAGGGAATGAAGTGCGTTCCAATGAGCCCGTTGGTCGTCGCGCCGCAAATGGCGAAACCCGCCGCCAACGCCCAGAACGTACGGACTTTGCTGGCACGTTTGAGGACCTGCAACGCCCGGACGGCTGCGTTCGCCGAGTCCGGCTTGGCCGTTACGGAACCCACCGGTGGCGACGCAACTGCAACGCCCGGCGTCGTGGTCTTTGAACCGAAGGGATTGGCGCCAGGTGCTTCCGCACCATAAGGCAACGCGCCGACGTCGGCTGGTGAGTTCCGCAGCCAGCGCAGGACCAGCGGTACTACAGCGAGCGCCCCGGCGGCAATGAGCAGCGACGCGCCCCGCCAGCCCGGGTTCTGGGCCAGGGCGGCGATGAAGGGTAGGAAGACGAGCTGGCCAGCGGCGCTGCCGGCGGTCAGGATGCCAATGACCAAGCCACGACTCTTGGCGAACCAGGTGTTGGCGATGGTGGCTGCGAAGACGAGGGCCATTGATCCCGTTCCCAGGCCAATAAGCACGCCCCAGGTGAGCAGGATCTGCCAAGACTGGTTCACGAAGACAGTTAGCGCTGAGCCCAGACCAATCAGGCAAAGCGCGAGCGAGGTGACTTTGCGTATGCCGAACCGTTCCATGAGGGCAGCGGCGAAGGGTGCCGTTAGCCCGAACAGGACGAGGTTGATGCTTACCGCAAGGGACAACACTGTGGTGGACCAGCCGAATTCCTGTTGCAGCGGGACCATCAGTACTCCGGGCGCGGCCCTGAAGCCGGCCGCCCCAACCAGGGCAAGGAAAGCTACGGCGGCCACGATCCAGGCCGGGTGAAGCCTGCGACTGGATTGCTTGCGGGGTTGGGGTTGCTTGCGGGGTTGCTTGCTGGTTGGGACTTTTTCATCGCTTGTCGGAGTTCCTGTGACATCGGGAGCGGTCATGCGGAGAACTCCGTTTCAGGGGAAGTTGCTAAAGCGGGAGCGACGGCCAGTGGAAGCGGATGGTCGCTGCGGGTGAAACTATGCCAGCTCGTGTTGGCGGCCGTCAGCTGGACCCCACAGTGGGTGCAGGTGTCTGCTGATGCCGTGACTTGTCCGCAGTCAGTATGAATGACGCGCATGTGGGACACCTCGTTAGGTGCGTTCAGGTGCTTCTCGGCCCAAATGATGATGGCGTTGAGGACCGGGAGAGCGTCCTCGCCCTTGGGGGTGAGCACGTATTCCTGGCGGGTCCGGGCACCATCCTGGTAGGGACGTTGAGCCAGCAGACCGGCCTCGAGGAGCCATCCGAGCCGTTTGCTGAGTACGTTGTCCGCCACTTCCAGCCGCTGCTTGATGGCGTCGAAGCGCCCGTTCCCGAAGAAGATCTCGCGCAGGACCAGGCTTCCCCATGGATCGCCCAGGACATCGAGTCCGCGGGCCAGGCTGCACGTCCGGGCGGACCAGTCGGATCGTAAAGGCATGTGGACAAAGTACATGACTTTTCTAAAGAAAGCCACGCTCGCTGCAGTTGTCCTGGTGAGCGCCGCTGCTTCCTGACCTTCTTTGCAGTTCAAAATCCTCGGAAGCACCCTATTTGGGTTGATCTGCCCTGAAAAGCACGGCAAAGGAAGTCAGGAAGCCACGTTCCCAGCGCGTGCTCCTGCGGGAACGAGGCCCGTGCGCGAAGGCCGGTAAGCCAAGGCCCAGTACACCAGCAGCGCGATTCCGCACACCACACCCAGGCTTGACACCATCAGCTGCCATTGCGTCTGGGGGTCCTTGCCCCACTCGGCAGCACCGGCCCAGACGGCAAGGTTCTTTGGCGTCATATAGAAGGCAACCGTGGAACAGGCCACGATGATCCACCCTGCTGTTCGCATGCGCCCGCTGCGGGACGGCACCCGATGCATCGCGAAGGCCATGCTCGGCAGGGCCACTGCCACCCACACCCAGTGGTGGGACCAGGAGACAGGACTGATCAGGAGCATCAGGATGGCTGTGGCCGAGACCGCGATGAAGTTTTCTTCCACATCCACGGCCCATTTGATGACCAAGGCCGCGAGGATCGCGAGTCCCAGCGAAAGAACCATCCACACCAAGCTGGTGAGAGAGGAATCCGGCATGCCGAAGTGCAGGAGCAGCCCCTTGACGGACAGGTTGTCCACGTAGGCCGGACCACCGATGCGCCCGGTATCGGGGAGGATCTGGGTCCAGAATGCCAGGGATGCTTGCGGCAGGATGGCCCACGCGATGGCGATGGATCCAAAGAACCCAGCGGCCATCCACCCGAGGGCCTTGAAGTCCCGGCGGACCAGGAAATACAGTCCGAACGCCAGCGGCGTGAGCTTCACGCCAGCGGCCAGGCCGATCAACAGCCCCGCGGGCCAGCGGATGAGGCCCGCCCGCACCTTACCGTAGAGCGCGAAGTCGGCAAGGATCACGCCCATCAGGATGATGTTGATCTGGCCGAAAACGAACGTATCCCGCCATGGGCCCAGAAGCAGGATCGCTCCCGTTCCCACCAAAGCCGTGGTCCTGAAGCGATAGTCGGCGAAAGCTGAACGCCATGTCTTCGGGCCGAAGTAGTGGCGTGCCAACCAGGCAGCCACCACTGCGGCACCTGCCAGGGCGGCGATGATGAAGACCATGCTGCTCGCGAAGAAACCCATTGCTGCCAGGCCGGCAAAGAGCAAGGCCGCGAACGGCGGGTAGGTAAACGGAAGGCCATCGCGCACGGCATAAAGGTCCCCGCCTTGGAGAACCTTGCCGCCGCCGTAGAAATAGACCTCGAAGTCGTTCAGGAACGGCTTGTAGTCCGTGTAGAGGAACCAAACGGCGACGGCGAGGGTCAGAACGCCTGCGATGGTCAGGATCCAGCCGCGCTGGGCAGCCGAAACGACCGTGGGTGAAGAAGAAGCCACAGTGTCAGCCGTTGCTGATCTTGGCGAAGGCCTGCTCAAGGTCCGCGATCAGATCTTCGGACTCCTCGATGCCGCAGGACAGGCGCAAGAGGTTCACGGGGACGGCCAGTTCGGTCCCCTTGACGGATGCGTGCGTCATCTCCGAGGGGTAGTTCATGAGCGATTCGATTCCGCCCAGCGATTCGGCCAGGGTGAAAATCGAGGTGGATTCGGCAACTGTACGGGCTGCGGCCTCGCCGCCCTTGAACTGGACAGAGACCATGCCGCCGAACTTCTTCATCTGCTTGGCAGCGAGTTCGTGGCCGGGGTGGTCCGGGAGGCCCGGGTACAGCACGGCTTCAACTTCGGGACGCTGTAGCAACCATTCAGCTACAGCCTGCCCGTTCTCGCTGTGCCGGTCCATGCGCACGCCCAGGGTCTTCAGGCCCCGCGTGGTGAGGAAAGCATCCATCGGTCCCGAAACGGCACCAACGGCAAACTGGATGAAGCCGATCTTCTCGGCGAGTTCGGGATCGTTGACCACGATCGCACCGCCCACCACGTCCGAGTGGCCACCGATGTACTTGGTGGTGGAATGGATCACGACGTCGGCGCCCAGGTCCAGCGGGGTCTGCAAGTAGGGAGACGCGAAGGTGTTGTCGACCACCAGGAGGGCACCGGCGTCGTGCGCTACGGCGGCGAGCGCCGCAATATCGGTGATCTTCATCAAGGGGTTGGACGGGGTTTCCACCCACACCATGCGCGTCTTGTTCGCTGCAACGGCACGTGCCACAGCGTCGAGATCGGACATGTCAACAGGACTGTTGCCAATGCCCCAGTCGCCGAGCACACGGTCGATGAGGCGGTATGTGCCACCGTAGGCGTCGTTGCCCAGGACGATGTGGTCCCCGGGGCGGGCCGCAGCGCGGATCAGCGAGTCCTCGGCAGCAAGGCCAGAGCCGAACGAGAACGCGGCGGAACCACCCTCAAGGGCTGCCAGCTGCTCCTGCAGGGCGTCACGCGTGGGGTTGCCGCCACGGCCGTACTCGTAGCCCGAACGCAGGCCGCCGATCCCGTCCTGGGCGTAGGTTGAGCTGAAGTGCAGAGGGGGCACCACAGCGCCGGTCCGGGGTTCGAAGGCCTGGCCCGCGTGGACGGCCCTCGTGTTGAACCCGGCGTTGTTGTTGACGGACATGGAAGCTCCTCTTTCAGTGTTCAACGGTTGGAAGTGGGCGCGTGGCGCTCAGTTGCTCAGGTAGGCCAGGAGGTCGTGGCGCGTCAGGATGCCCACCGGGGCCCCAACGAACGTGACCATGACAGTATCTACGTCGGACAAGAGCTCGCGTGCCGCGGAGATGGTCTCCAGGGATCCAATAACGGGCAGGCGCTCCCCCATGTGTTCGGCAATCTTGTCCGTTAGTTTGGCTTCGCCCCGGAACAGCTTGGTGGTGAGGCTGCGTTCATCGACTGCGCCGAGGACCTCGCCCATGACCACCGGCGGTTCCTGCGAGAGGACCGGGATGTGTGAGACGCCGAACTCATTCATGATGTTGATGACGTCGCGGACACTCTCGTTCGGGTGGATGTGGACTAGGTCCGGCATCTCGCCTGTCTTGGACTTCAGCACCTCGCCCACGGATGACTCTTCGCCGCCGGAGAGGAAGCCGTAGGAGCGCATCCACTGATCGTTGAAGATCTTGGCAAGGTAGCCGCGGCCCGAATCGGGGAGGATCACCACGACGACGGCCGACTCGTCCAGGTCCTTGGCCGCCTCCAGGGCAGCGACCACGGCCATGCCGGAGGAGCCGCCCACCAGGAGGCCCTCTTCGCGTGCAAGGCGGCGGGTCATGGCGAATGAATCAGCGTCGGATACTGCAATGACCTGGTCCGGCACGGTCTTGTCGTAGTTGGCGGGCCACATGTCCTCGCCAACGCCCTCCACGAAATAGGGGCGTCCCGAACCGCCTGAGTACACAGAACCTTCCGGGTCCGCGCCGATCACCTTGACCCGGCCGCCGTCGGACCCGGGCCTGTCTGCCGATACTTCCTTGAGGAAGCGGCCCGTGCCCGTGATGGTGCCGCCCGTTCCGGCGCCGATGACGACGTGCGTCACCTTGCCGTCAGTGTCGCGCCAGATCTCCGGTCCTGTTGACTCGAAGTGGCTGTCCGGGGCTGCTGGATTGGAGAACTGGTCCGGCTTGAAGGCACCGGGAATTTCCTTGACCAGGCGATCTGAGACGCCGTAGTAGCTTTGCGGGCTGTCGGGGGCAACAGCCGTGGGCGTCACCACGACCTCCGCCCCGTACGCGGCCAAGACCGCCCGCTTGTCCTCGCCCACCTTGTCCGGAACCACGAAAACGCACTTGTAGCCCTTCTGCTGGGCTACAAGCGCCAAGCCGACTCCGGTGTTGCCCGACGTCGGTTCAACAATGGTCCCGCCCGGCTGCAGCCGCCCGTCCTTTTCCGCTTCTTCGATCATCTTCACAGCGATGCGGTCCTTGATGGATCCACCGGGATTGACGTACTCGAGCTTGACCAGGACGGTGGCTTTGATCCCGTCCGTTACGTGGTTGAGCTTGATAAGCGGCGTGTTGCCAATGAGTTCCAACACGGACTGGGCGTACTTCATAGGTACAAAGTTACCGCCTGCCCATAGCCTGCCCCGCCGTGCCTCACTTGCGGAGCATCACTTCCCGGCCGAGGAGTCGGTTTGCCAGAGGCCCAGGATGTTGCCCTCGGTGTCCTTGAAGTAGGCGTACCAGCCCATCCCGGGGACGGCGTCCCTACCCTGGACGATGGAGCCACCGGCGGATTCCACTTGGCCGAGGGCAGCATCCACATCGTCCACATCGATGGTGAGGATGGGATTTTTCAGGCTGTCCGTGCGTGGAAACAGCGCACCATTGATGGCTCCGGGTTCGCTGGGCCTGCCGGTCTCTTCATCGGACGGAGTAGTGATGGCGATCGTGTAATCCATTTCCTGCATAGGGCTGAGATTCCAGCCAAAAGCACTTTGGTAAAAAGTGTTGGCCCTCTCGTTGTCATCCGTGGGAATCTCGAAATGCACTATTCCGGCCATGGTTCGCGCTCCTGGAATTTGGGGTTCGGACGCGGCCCACCCGCGCCACATCAGGGAGTCTAGACCCGTGAAGCAGCCGCCGTAAGAGGCTCACAGGAGTGAATTGTCAGCCAGCCGTGGGACCATGAAAACATGACCATCGCAGACGCCCCGCCCCTTGTTGCGGCCGCGGCAGACGCTTCCATCCGATGGCACCCCGGCGCCTCCTACAGGCTCGACCAAACCATGTTTCCCCTGATGCGGGGCAACGCCGACCCCTCTTTCGCGGCCCATCCCACCGGTTTCTGGATGTCCTTCACCACTCTTTCAGGCGCTGTCACCCTGCGGCTCTCTGCGGGTGGACTGGGCGAGGATACTTTCGTGGACGCCCAGGCGTGGGGGCCCGGTGCGGAGGAGGCCATTTCCAGCGTTCCCCGGCTACTCGGCGCCGACGATGACTGGTCGGCTTTCGACGAACCCGGCTTCCATGCAACCCTGCCGCGCTTGGTTACGGAAGCACGACGCCGGAACCTGGCGCTGCGGCTGCCCTCCACCGGGCGGCTGGTTGACTCGCTGGTGCCCACCATTCTGGAGCAAAAGGTCACCACCTTGGAGGCAAGGCGTGGCTACCGGTACTTGATGTACCGCTTCGGAACCAAAGCCCCCGGCAGTGTGGCTCCTCCCGGGCTCCTCGTGCCTCCCACCGCGCGGCAATGGTTGGCCATTCCGTCCTGGGAGTGGCATAAGGCGGGAGTCGGGCCACAACGCTCGGCGACAGTAATGCGGGCGCTGCAATCCGCCGTCGCGCTTGAACGCTTGGCTGGGCTGGACCCGTCCCGGGCCGGAGCCAAACTGCAGACCATTCCCGGCATCGGCGTCTGGACTGCCGCGGAAGTGGTCCAACGTACGCACGGCTGCCCGGATTCGATTTCCGTGGGCGACTACCATCTGGCGTCGTTCGTGGGCTATGCGCTGCTGGGACGGAAAATTGACGACGCCGGCATGCTGGAACTGCTGGAACCTTGGCGGGGACAGAGGCAGCGGCTGGTCCGCATGCTTTACCTGAGCGGCTTCCGGAAGCCAACCTTCGGCCCACGGATGACCATCCAGGACCACCGCGCCCACTGAAGCAACGCGGAGTCACTTACGGCCCATGTTTGCCCTCACCATGGGCCGTAAGTGACCCCGCGTTGCTTATGGCGAGCGTAGTTTGGCCTTCTTGATCCTGGAGATCACCCCGGCGAAGCCTTCGGCAAGGTCGTCTGCATTGACTTTGAAGTAAGACCACCCCGCTCTGAGGAATGCCTCGTCGCGCCGGTTGTCCCGGGACTGCTGTTCACGTGTCAGGTGATGGGCGCCGTCGTACTGCACTGCGATTCGAAACCGCCGGTACCCGAGGTCGGCCCTTGGTGATATCGGATCCAGCAGGTCCAACTGCAGTTGTAGTTCAGGTTCGGGAAGGCCGGCATCCCGCATGGCCAGACGAAGGAATGTTTCTGGATACGAGTCCGCGCCCACCCGCATTTCGTCCAGCGCCAGGCGGGCCTTCTCCACCCCTTGGAGGTTGGGGTGCTGCCGAATCAACAGTCGAAGACCAGAAGGGTAAGCATAGGGTTCGGACCGTGATTCGAAGCTTGGTCGAGGGCGACGGATCAGCTGGTCGCCCATCGCTATGACATAGGGAAGAGACAGGTCCTTGGCCAAGTCCAGCCAGGTGCGAGGACGAACTGCAACCGGTATTCCCTCGAAATCCATGACTTCACCGGGGTGGACGCGCACTCTATGCCCCGTCACCCCGGCACGACGGACCCTCGGGAGGGTATGCGGTTTGCTGAGGTGGATGGCGTCTCCCCCGCCCATCCAAGGGGGAAGCCCCAGCCCGGTCAAGAGGGCAGCAGTCTCGTGCGAAACCCAGGCGCCGGGTGTTGCGGCGGCCAGAACCCGCGCGCGTTCCAGCAGTTCAATCTCACGTCCCGTTGGCAGATGAATCAGCCGACCGCCGTCGGAAAGGTCCTTCGCCCTGAGCCTTTTAGCTGGGATACCGAGCTCCCGGGACTCGTACGTCGTGAAGGCACGGTACTGGAGTTCGTCGGGCAGAGGGTTGATACGGACCATGCATTCCAGTGTGTCGGCTTGGAACTGTCAGCACGGGGTTATCCACAGCCCGGATACCGATGACAACAACGCGGAGTCACTTACGGCCCATAAACGTCGTCAACATGGGCCGTAAGTGACTCCGCGTTGCATTTAGAGGTGGAGGCGGGACACGGCTTCCTGGCGCATGTCTACCTTCCGGACCTTGCCCGAGACGGTCATCGGGAAGCTCTCGCGGACATCGACGTACCGCGGAATTTTGTAATGCGCCAGCTTGCCCCTGCAGTACTCGGCGATGTCCTCGGCGGTCAGGGTTTCCGCCCCCGGTTTGAGGATGATGCAGGCCATGAGCTCCTCCCCGTATTTGACATCCGGAACACCGATTACCTGCACGTCCTGGATGGACGGATGCAGATACAGGAACTCCTCGATCTCCCGGGGATAAATGTTCTCGCCGCCACGGATCACCATGTCCTTAATCCGGCCTTCGATCACCAGATACCCGTCCTCGTCCATTCGGGCGAGGTCGCCCGTGTGCATCCAGCCCTCAACGTCAATGGCTTCCGCCGTCTTTTCCGGCTGGCCCCAGTAACCCTGCATCACCGCGTAGCCGCGCGTGCACAGTTCGCCGATGACACCGCGCTCCACCACTTCACCCGTACCCGGATCCACGATCCGGCTCTCAAGGTGCGGCATGGTCCTGCCAACCGTGCTGGTCCGATGTTCCAAAGTGTCCCCCGCCCGGGTCATGGTGGATACCGGCGAAGTCTCCGTCATGCCGTAGCAAATGGCCACGTCCACCATGTGCATCTCATCGATGACCCGGCGCATCACCTCCATGGGACACAGCGACCCCGCCATGACGCCCGTCCTGAGCGTAGAGAGATCGAACGTGGCGAAGTCGGGCAGCGCGAGCTCGGCAATGAACATGGTGGGCACGCCATAAAGCGATGTGCCGCCAAAGTCCTGCACGGCTTCCAACGCCGCGGACGGGTTGAATCCCCTGCTGGGGATGATGGTAGCCGCCCCGAAGCTCAGGGCATTCAGGTTCCCGATCACCATTCCGAAGCAGTGGTAGAACGGGACCGGAATCACCACGCGGTCATGTTCCGTATATCCCAGGAGGCGGCCGATCGAATGGCCGTTGTTGAGGATGCTGTGGTGCGTGAGGGTGGCACCTTTCGGGAAGCCCGTAGTGCCCGAGGTGTATTGAAGGTTGATGGGATCGTGCGGACCCAGTTCAGCCATGCGGTCCCGTAATGCAGAAGGCCCGACGCCGTCCGCCCGGGTCAGGAGTTCGGCGTATGTCACTTCGTGGCCGGCCTCGGGGACACCCGCCGAGAGGCCCGCAACCGGGTCCTCGGGGAGGAAGACGATCTCCCTGAGTTCGGGGCACGCACCGGCAGTCTCCCTGGCCATGCCCACGTAATCGCTGTTCTTATCGGAGGGCGCAGCCACGAGCATCCTCATGCCGTTCTGCCTGACCACGAACTCCAGTTCGTGTCTGCGATAAGCCGGGTTGACGTTGACGAGCACGGCCCCGATCTTTGCCGTGGCGTACTGCAGGATGGTCCACTCGGCACAGTTCGGGCTCCAGATGCCGATGCGCTCGCCTTTCTCCACGCCTTGGGCGAGGAGCGCGCGGGCGAGGTGATCGACGTCGTCGTTAAGCTTTTCGTAGCTCCACCGACGGGCGTCCCCGCCGGGTGTGGCAGCTGCTTCGATCAGGGCGTCCCTGAGCGGAAACTGCGCTGCGATTCGTTCAAAATTGGCACCGATGGTCTCTTCTAGCAGCGGGACGTCAGTGTCTCCGGCGGTGTAGGACAACATGACCGAACGCTACCAAGACCGTCCGCGCAACAGAACCGTAAAGTGGACATTCCGCTCCGTGTCCTCCCGGTAGGGTTGGATCCATGAGTGCACCCATCGACCTGCAGGCCACGTTCATCCCCAACGACGGCGAATTCTTCCGCGTGAAGCTCGCCTTGGAAATCGCGATCGACGAGGTCGTCAACGAGCCCGGCTGCATCCGTTATGAACTGACCGAAGCCACTGAGGAGAAGCTGGTGCTCACAGAGCGCTGGGAGTCTGAGGAGGCCTTGGAGAAGCACTCCAAGGGCATTGCCGTCCAGGACCTGAACGAGTCCCTCAGCGCCCTGCTTGCCGAGCCGGTCAAGCTCGAACGGCTCTAATCTCTCCCAGCACCAGCTCAGCGAAACCGCTGCAAAACTGCGGGAACGCCTTTAAACATCGAGGCCGCCGGAACTCTCCGGCGGCCTCGATGTGCTTCCGGCGATTTCGCCGGGTTGGTACTAGCTTTCCTGGGCCTCGGCACGTGCCTTGGCCACATGGGCGTGGACTTCTTCCATGTCCAGGCCCTTCACGGCCTCAATGACCTGCTCCAGCTGCGGGCCGTTGAGGGCACCCGGCTGCGAGAAGACAAGCACTTTCTCACGGAATGCCATGAGCGTCGGGATAGACGTAATCCCGGCTTCGGCGGCGAGCTGCTGCTCAGCCTCGGTGTCCACTTTCGCGAAGACCACGTCCGGGTGCTTCTCAGAAGCTGCCCCATAAGTGGGCGCAAACTGGCGGCACGGGGCGCACCAGGCAGCCCAGAAATCCACCAGGACAATGTCATTGCCTTCGATGGTCGATGCGAACTGTTCTCCAGTGATGTCAACTGTAGCCATGTTTCCACGGTACGCGACCCCGCTCGCTAAGTCCCGTGGAGAGGGGCGTTGTTCGCTTCCCGCGTCACCGGGAATAAACGGCTACTTGCCCAGAACGTACTTGAGCGCGGACGCGTAGAGCGGAGCCACCTTGTTGTGTCCGGTTTGGTTCATGTGCACATCATCCAGATAGTTCCAGGTGGCCCCGGCGATAGTTGCTGTGCCGGCCATCGAGATACGGGGCCAGCCCCGGACAGCGGCTTCGCGGGTCAAGAGCCCGTCCACCCATCGACGTTGGAAATGGCTGGCGTCATAGCGGGAGAGAACCCCGGTGACAAGGATCGTGCTGCGGGGATATTTGCGGCGCAGTTCATCCCACAACCGGTTGGCTTGGGACAGGATCGCGGCATCGGTGGCAAAAATCCGGGCGTCGTTTCCGCCAAGTGTGACCACCACCAGCCCTGGGTTCCCTTGGGGCAAAAGGATCCGATCCAGGAGCACGGCATCCGTCGCTGAATTGCCACCGACCGCGGGGCTCCCCGAAACGTATCCGATCCCACCGATGCTCCGGACCACCTGGCGGGTATAGCCAGCGGCTCGGGCACCCTGTTCGCCCCATGAGTCAAGGTCCAGCTGCGAGTCGCCAAGGAAGACCACTGTGGAGGCGTCCACTGCTTCGGCTGAATACAACTCCTGCGTGGAATCGTTCCAGATGGTTTCCAACTTTTGGAAGGCCACGTGGGAGCCCCTGGCATCGGACCAGGTATCGCGGACCGGCCAGCCGAACTCGCCCGGATTGATGGACCACACTTTGTACGTCGGGTGCCCTACGATCCGTGCTCCCGTGGCCGGCCCCCACACAAGCCAGCCGTTGACGAACTGCTGCACCAGTCCCCCGGCACGAGGCAGTTTGTCCGTGAGGGGCAAGCCCAACTGTCCGGCAGCTCCACCCAGGGAAACGTAGCGGTTGTGGACGTCGCCATAGGTGGTTGAATGCGCACCCGTTGCCGCCGACCAATAGACCGTGCCGCCCTGGAAAAGTTGGTAGACGAAGTCGTTTTGCCGGTATTCCTCGCTGACCGGATACCCCAAGGCACCGTTCTGGCCTCCAGTCGCGGACCAGTAACTACGGATAGCTCCCGTCAAGGCCCTCGCGCCGGTGGCGGGCGACCAGATGATGGTGCCGTGCTGGTACTGCTGTGCGGAGCCACCGTTGCGCAGGCCGGTAGCTTCATCCGACGTGGGATAGCCAAATTCGCCGCCTTCCAGCCCCGATTGGCGCCAGCGCTCACGTATGGCGCCCATGGAGGGATGGGCCCCAGTTGCAGGGGACCACACGACAAAGCCGCGCTCGAAGAGCTGGTAGGCACCGCCGTCGGGCAGTCCTGTGCGTTCGCTGCCAGCCGGGTACCCGAGGAAACCAGCCTCAAAACCCGCTCTCCCCCACGCCAAGTGGATGGACCCTGTTGTGCGTTGGGCTCCAGTGGCTGCCGAGTAGCTGATCGCTCCTCGTTCGAAGAGTTGCTTGGAACCACCGTTACGCAGGCCGCTGACTGTGTCTGTTGTGGGATAGCCGTGATAGCCCGCGGGGCCATCGGCTTCCCACCATGCGTTGCGGACTGGTCCATTGACCACCACCCGCGCTCCCGTGCGGGCCGACCAAGCGATATCGCCACCGAGGAACCGTTGCACGCAGCCGGTGCTGGAGCATTCCTCAGCTGCCGTGGGCCGGATCAGCACGCTTCGCGCCCAGGTGCTCGTGCTGTAAAGCTGCCCGATGGCACCCGTAACGGGAGGGGTGGAAGTCTCAAGCTGGATGCTCGCCGACGGCACGGCTTGCACCGGTACCGAGGTTCCGAGCTGGCCAAGGACCAACAGCAGCGCCGCCACTGATCCGGCGATTTTGCTTTTCTTCAAGGACGAAGCCGACCCTGCACAACCCACTTATCTACCCCTGCATCTTCGGACCCATGGGCCCCGTCACTGCTCCCCCACGAAGACAGTGAAGCCAGTATCTTCGACGCCGGGACTTCATGCAGCGACGACTCAACGTTCGGTGTCACATCGTTATGTTCGCGGCCTCTTGATCGCGATTGAACAAGTGTTTAGTGTATGAAACATGCGTTTAACCGCAGAGGATTTAACCACCCGGGCGCGCATTCGCGATGCCGCAATCGGGCTGTTCGGCCGCGATGGTTTCGGCCCTGCCACCGTCCGGGCGGTCGCCTCTGCGGCGGGGGTCAGCCCCGGCTTGGTGATCCACCATTTCGGCAGCAAGGCAGGTCTGCGCGAAGCATGCGACCAGCATGTCCTTGCGCAGACCGCCAGCCAGGGCAAGGAGAAAACCGACCCCGCCACTACACGTCAATTGATCCAGGACTACCTCAACCATCCGGACCAGTACGCCGATGAGATCGCCTACATTCGGCGCTCCCTGGGGGACGAATCCGAGGCTGGCGACGCATTCTTCGACGCCGTTGTGCGCCAGACGCAGGACGTTATCGAGGCCGGGATCGCCGCCGGCACAATCCGCGAATTCGACGACGTCCGATCCACCGCCGTCGTCGTCGCGTCAAACAGCCTCTCCATGCTCATGCTCGGCAGGCACCTCTCACGGGCGCTGGGAGCGGACGTAATAGAACCGCACGGCATAGGACCGGAACTGCTGCGGCAACTGACCGTCCCCGCGCTGGACATCTACACCAACGGCTTCTATGCGGATTCGCGATTCCTGGATGCGGCCCGCGACGCCCTGCAACAAGACACCAACAACCAAGGAAGGGAGCATGCCCCGTGACCCAGGCAATCGTCGTCGAAGGGTTGCGCAAGAAGTTCGGCCAGCGCGAGGTCCTCCACGGACTCGATTTCGCCGTCGAACCGGGAACGGTCTTCGGCGTTATTGGACCGAATGGAGCGGGCAAAACCACCACCATGCGCTGCCTGCTGGATATCATCCGGCCAAGCGCGGGAACCATTTCAGTGTTGGGGCGGGATCCACGCCGCGCCGGAACCGGGCTGCGCCGAAGGATCGGTTATCTCCCGGGCGAACTTCACTTGGAGAACCGAACCACGGGCCGGCGCATGCTTGAACACTTCGCCGCTATCAGCGGCCCGGTAGAGCCCAAGTATGTTAACGAGTTGGCAGAGCGGCTGGATCTGGATTTGGACCGGCAGACCCGCAAGCTCTCCAAGGGGAACAAGCAGAAGCTCGGCCTGCTGCAGGCATTTATGCACCGCCCCGAGCTCCTGGTGCTCGATGAACCAACCAGCGGCCTGGATCCCCTGGTCCAACAGGAGTTCCATGCACTGGTCCGCGAAGTGGTGGACGGCGGCGCAACGGTCTTCCTCAGCTCACACGTCCTGAGCGAGGTCCAGCAGGCCGCCGACACCGTAGCTATCCTCCGCGATGGCGGCATCGTGACAATCTCCACTGTTGAGGCCTTGCGGAACGCGGCTGTACGGCAGTTGCGGTTCAACGCGGCCGGCGCGGAAGCGAACGACGTCGGCGCGCTGCTGGCGCGAGTGCCTGGCGTCGCCAACGTTGTGCTGCGGGAGCTTCCCGGCGACGGCGCAGCGGAAGCCGCCGTCGAAGCAACGGCGACACTTTCCGGTCAGGTCCAGCCACTGGTGCAGGAGCTGGCTCGGCTGAACCTCAAAAACCTCGTCCTGGAGGAACCGGATTTGGAGGAGGCCGTGTTGACTCTCTACACGGGGCACTATGTGGGGAATGGAAATGGACACAAATCCGTGAGCCACACGGAAGGAGCGCACCATGCCTAGGTTCCTCCCCCTCTTCACCAAAGCCTTGACAGACTCGTGGCGGTCCACCCTCGCGTGGGCCTTGGGACTGACGGGCGCGATCATGCTGTACCTGCCCCTTTATCCGTCCATCGGGGGCAGCGCGCAAATGCAGCAAATGATCGACGCACTCCCCCAAGAGATGACCAAAGCCCTGAACTATGACCAGATAGCCACCGGACCTGGTTATACACAGGCCACCATGTTCGGCCTGATCGGTTTCCTGCTGATGTCCATGGCATCCGTAGGCTGGGGCGCGGCTGCAGTGGGCGGGGACGAAGAATCGGGGCTGCTGGAATTGACCCTTGCCCATAGCGTGACCCGAATCCAGGTGGTCCTTGAACGAGCCCTGGCACTCGTGGTGCGCGTCGGGATCCTTTCGGCCTTGGTCTTCCTGCTGGTGCTGGTGCTGAACGGGCCCTCGAAACTGGACATCGACGTCGGGCATCTCTTCGGCGCGGTAGTGCTGTTTGCCGCTTTGGCACTGCTGAGTGGAACAGCGGCGCTGTGCGTGGGTGCGCTGACGGGGCGGAAGGTCTATGCAATTGCTGCCGGTGCGGCCGTCGCCGTCCTCGGCTATGTCTTCAACGCTGTTGGGAGGCAAAGCCCCGACGTCGACTGGCTGCTGAACCTTTCGCCGTACCACTGGGCGTACGGCAATTCACCGATAACGAACGGCGCTGATTGGGGAGCGGCTGCAGGCTTACTTGGTATCTCCGCGGCGCTTATCGCCCTGGGCGCGGTTGCGCTTCAGCGGCGGGACGTAGGTGTTTGAGCTCCCCTAGGCCCACATATGCGGAGCTGGCCGGCGCGCTCCTGGGAGCGCATTGTTTTCCCGCCACTCATGGATCCACTCCGGTAATTCCAGATCAGCCGGTGGCGCGCCGAACTCAGCAATGATCTCCTCCTGCGTCACTGGCTTCCCCTTGCTTACCAGGCGCGTTGCGATGTGGGCGCGTGCGTAAATCTCGCCGTCCACCACCATGCGCTGCTCAAAGTAGATAGCTTTGGTGTCCAGTCCGATGATGCGCGTTTCGATGGTGTAGCGCTGCCAGAGTTGCAATGACTTGCGGAAAGAGATGGTCTCTCCGGCTGCAACGGGGCTCCAACCGCGTCTGCGCATCTTTTTCCAGATACCGCTCCGAACCATGAGGTCGAAACGGCCAAGGTCCATTAAGGAGAAATACATACCGTTGTTCACATGCATCGCGATGTCGATGTCCGTCGGCAGAACCCGCAGGGGCAGCGAGGACGCTTCCCAAGCACCCAAGGGTGAACGCTTGGATGAAGTAAACAGCAGCATGAGGGTGCGAAGAAGCAAATGCATGCAATCAATGTTACTTGCGAGTAACTTCCGGGGGAATAGGCCGACCGCATGGTGGACATGCTGCAGGCGCCGCGGTAGTACATCCGGGGCTTTATGTCCAACGATTGCACAAACGTTTACCGCCAGTTCATCCATCCCGTGCACAATATCTGAAACCCGGAAACACCGACTCACACCTAGGGAGATCCCTTTGAGCACACTGCAAACCACGAAGCCGCACGCCGACGTCTGGCCCGAGCTCGCCCGGCACCAGGACGTCGTGCTCCGGGACGCCCGGGGCAACCGCATCGAAGGAACCATCGACGGCATGACCGATGACCGCAGCACTCTCTGGGTTCAGCTCAAGGGCGGTTTGGGCCGGCAACTGGTTCACCACATGGACGGATACTGGCTGGAGACGCCCAGCGTCTGATCCGTTTTCAGTGGCGTGCGTTGCTGCTGTGGCTAGGATTCCCGTATGACTCAAGCGCGATACCGGGACCTCGTCGAATGGCCCCTGATGGCGACCGCACTGATTTTCCTCGCGGCATATGCCTGGCAGGTCATAGGACGGGTAGACGGCGCGGCCGGCCTTCCCTTCGAAATAATCCTCTGGATTACCTGGGGGATCTTCGCGCTGGACTACTTCGCCAACCTTTGGCTGGCCGAGGATCGAAGGCGATGGTTCATCTGGAACCTGCATGAGCTCCTCATCGTGGTGCTCCCCTTCTTCCGGCCACTCCGACTCCTTCGGCTAGTCACTCTCCTGTCCGTACTGCAACGCACCGTGGGAGAAACCCTGCGCGGACGCGTCGCCACATACGTTGCAGGGTCGGCCGCCATGTTGGTGCTTATCGGCGCCTTGGCAGTCCTTGATGTGGAACAGAACGCCCCGGACGCCAAGATCCTGACCTTCGGCGACGCTGCATGGTGGGCCATCACCACCATCACCACAGTTGGCTACGGAGACCTCTACCCCGTCACCCCCATCGGCAGGATCGTGGCGGCAGCGCTCATGATGAGCGGGATTGCCGTCCTGGGTATCGTGACGGCCTCCATTGCCTCGTGGCTGGTGCAACGAATCGAGGAAAACGCAGAAGACGTGGCTGCCGCCGCGGAAACCAAAGCAGCAGCCGCCGAAGAACCGGTCCGCGCTGAGTTGGCAGACCTTGTCACTGAAATTGCAGCGCTGCGGCGTGAGATCGCCGAGCTTCGGGAGAGCGCGGTTGCTGGGCGTGACACTGGCACGGAGTCAACGGCCAGCTGAGAAGTCCCGGAATCGTTCGAATTCCCCTCCGCACAAGGGTGAGGTCAGCGAACAAGAGCGGGAGCCGCGGGTTCCCTGGCCCCGCATTCCTGACGCGTGTACCCTCGAACGCGAAAAATCCCCGGAACCTGTTGGTTCCGGGGATTTCCCATTGGGTGGCAGATGAGGGATTCGAACCCCCGTAGGCGTTGCCAGCTGATTTACAGTCAGCCCCCTTTGGCCGCTCGGGTAATCTGCCGAACTTCAAAAGAAGATCACTTCCGGAGACCGTTTCTTTTCGATCCGGTAACCGAAGGCAGAGACAACCTTACAGAACTTCCGGCCAAGAATCTAATCGAGGGCAGACACGCCCGAATGGCCTGTATTTCAGGCTTCTCCGAGGATCCGGCCAGCCAGTTTCGCTTCAAACTTTTCAGCTTGCTCAGCCGTGATTTGGTTAAGCTCCACAGCCCGCTGCAAATCCGCATGCACCCCATCCATACGCGAAGCCGCATCCGGCACCGGACTCAGGACGATCGACGCCGCTACGGTCACCGCTGCCACCGCACTCGCCGCGGCTGCGGCCGCCGTACCGATCGAACCAGCCGCCGCGGATGCGGACTTCGTGACGTAGTGGACGGCTTTGTGGCTCATGCTTACCTCCGGGGGTGGGCTCTTCCAACTGGTACAACTCTCAAACATCCACCTCGGTTCCAACCAAGCATGTGCTGTGAGCGAACTGTGAGAGTTATCCACGGCCCCATCCCGCGCCTTCCGTACTAGGCTGGATGGCAGACAAACCGCCCTTACCGGGCCCCCAACCTAAGGAGAGTCATGGCAGGCGAATCAACGTTCGACGTCGTTAGCAAGGTAGACAAGCAAGAGGTCGCCAACGCGCTCAACCAGTCCCAGAAGGAAATCGCCCAGCGCTACGACTTCAAGGGAGTCGGCGCGGAGATTGACTTCAGCGGCGAAAAGATCCTGATGAAGGCCAACTCGGAGGATCGTGTCCTCGCCGTCCTGGACGTCTTCCAGTCCAAGCTCATCAAGCGTGGCATCTCACTGAAGTCCCTGGACCAGGGCGAGCCTTACCCGTCCGGCAAGGAATTCCGGCTGGAGTGCACCATCAAGGAGGGCATCGCACAGGACATCGCCAAGAAGATCAACAAGATCATCCGCGACGAAGCCCCCAAGTCCGTCAAGTCCCAGATCCAGGGCGACGAGCTTCGCGTCACCTCCAAGTCCCGCGATGACCTGCAGGAAACCATGAACATCCTCAAGAAGTTCGAAGAGGCAGACCTGCAGTTCGTGAACTTCCGCAGCTAGGCTGCCGACGCTGGACCGTCAGCGTCATAAAAGCCGGGGTCCGGCGCCACTCAGGGCGCTGGGCCCCGGTTTTTTGGCGCTATGCCCCGGTTTTTTGCTGTGCCCCGGTTTTTGCGGCCTGGCTACATCGATTGTCGTAATGGCCGGGGACATTAGGGCACAAACTTTTTGCGTAATCACCCCATGGCAGTATTCTTCTTCATTAGGCAAGCCTAAGTATGGCTCCCCTGAGTGAAAGAAACGCACATGACCGCCAACTTCCTGATAGGCCTGCGTGAAGGCCTCGAGGCCTCGCTCATCGTGGTCCTCTTGATGGCCTACCTCATCAAGACCGGCCGGCAGTCCCTGCTCCCCCGGCTCTGGGCCGGCGTCGGGCTGGCCATCGCCATCTCCCTCGCTTTCGGCGCCCTTCTTACTTTCGGACCGCGGGGCCTCACCTTTGAGGCCCAGGAAGCGATCGGCGGAGGGCTGTCCATTGTTGCCGTGGGACTCGTGACCTGGATGGTCTTCTGGATGGCGCGCACTGCCCGCAGCCTCGGAAGCGACCTCAGGTCCCACGTGGACAAAGCAGCCGACGGCGCCGCATGGGGCCTTGTGCTAGTTGCGGCACTGGCCGTGGGCCGCGAAGGACTCGAAACTGCACTCTTCATTTGGGCGGCAGCGCAAGCCACAGGCGAAACCACGTTCCCCCTCCTTGGTGCCCTGTTTGGCCTCCTGACAGCCGCCGGACTCGGATACCTGCTCCACCGTGGCGTCCTGAAGGTCAACCTGGGCCGCTTCTTCACTTGGACGGGAGTGGGACTCATCGTCATTGCCGGAGGGGTCCTTGCTTATGGCATCCACGATCTCCAGGAAGCCGGCATCCTTCCGGGCCTGCATAGCCTGGCCTTCGACCTCTCAGCCGCCGTCCCGCCGTCGTCCTGGTACGGAACCTTGCTGAAGGGCACTCTGAACTTCTCCCCGGCCACCACCTGGCTGGAAGCTGGAGCATGGCTGTTGTATGTCATCCCCGTCCTGTTCCTGTACATCCGGGCCAACCGTTCCCATCCTCCGGCGGCAGCAGCGAAGACGTCGGCCCCGAACCCGGCAGTCGCCCTGCAGCAGTAATACCCGCAGCCCACCCGACTCGTGGGCATCCCTCGCACCCCGCGCCTTCCCCCAACGCAAAGGACCCCCATGCCTGGCACGTTCCTGTCCCCGTCCATGTCCCCGAAGCTTCGCAGGACCCTCACCGTCATCGGTGTGGCTGCGGCCGTCCCCATGCTTGTGGTGGGCTGCACTGACAATACGAAAACAACCACGGCGGCCAAGGATGGGCCGATCCAGGTCAGCAGCACCGCGAACGAGTGCAAGGTCTCCACAGGTACCGCTCCCAGCGGCAACCTGACGTTTGCCGTGAAGAACGAAGGCACCGAGGTCACCGAGTTCTATCTGCTGGCCGAGGACGGCCTGCGGATCATCGGTGAAGTGGAAAACATCGGCCCGGGAATTACGCGCAACCTTGTAGTTACAGCTCCTGCCGGCAAGTACACCACCGCTTGCAAGCCGGGTATGCAGGGCGACGGCATCCGGGCTTCGTTTGAGGTCACAGAATCGGGAAACAAGCCGAGCGCGGACGCTGATTTCCAAAAGCTCCTCGAGACCGGGTCCCAGCAGTACGCCGCCTATGTCAAGGATCAAACGGAGCAGCTCGTCACGGGCACAAAAGCCTTTGCAGACGCCTTCGCAGCCGGTGACGCCGCCAAGGCCCGTGAGCTCTACGCCGCGACCCGTATGCACTGGGAGCGGATCGAGCCCGTCGCAGAATCGTTTGGCGATCTCGATCCCAAGTTGGATGCACGCGAGGCTGATCTCGAGCCCGGCCAGGAATGGACCGGCTGGCACCGCGCAGAGAAGGACTTGTTCCCGCCTGCGGACTACACCGCCATGACCCCGGCCGAACGTAGCGCGATATCCACCCAGCTGGTTTCAGACACTGCAGACCTCGCAACGCGTACCCGCACAGTGGAGCTGACAGCCGACAAGCTGGGCAACGGCGCCAAGGAGCTCCTCGATGAGGTTGCTACCGGCAAGGTGACGGGTGAGGAAGAGATCTGGTCCCACACCGACCTCTGGGATTTCCAGGCCAATGTGGACGGCGCCCGCATCGCCTTCGAGAGCCTGAAGCCGGCATTGGCTCAAAAAGACGCAGAGCTTGCCAAGTCCTTGGACGAGAAGTTCACAGCCCTCCAGGCCGAGCTCAAGAAGCATGCCAAGGGCGATGGCTTCGCCTACTACAACGAGCTGAGCGAGGATCAGATCCAGCAACTCGCCGCACTGGTCGACTCCTTGGGCGAACCCCTGTCCAAGCTCACGTCGGCCGTCGTGCTGTGAGCGGCTGCCCCTACGGGCACACCGGCGACGCCCCGGAGGCCCCCGGTGCCGGACTGCCGCTGGATGTGAACGGTTCCGCGCGCGCAGGCGAGGCGACCGGCGTCGAACTTTCCACGGGGACGTCCGACGGCGGTGCGTCGGCCACCGCTGGCACCTCCCGCTTGTCGCGCCGCGGCCTCCTTTCCCTTGCCGGAGTGGGCGGCGCTGGAGCAGTCGCTGGTCTGGCCGCAGGTTTCCTGGGCCACGACCTGGTCACAGCCGGTGCTGCATCGGCCGCGGAATCCGACGCAGGGGATGCTGTTGTTCCCTTTTTCGGCGAGCACCAGGCCGGCATTACCACCCCGGCCCAAGACCGCCTGCACATGGCTGCGTTCGACGTCACCACGGAGGACCGGAAAGAGCTGATCAAGCTCCTGAAGGACTGGACTGCTGCGGCTGCGGCCATGACGGCGGGCCGCACTACGGGTGCGACTGGCGCCGTCGATGGCCCTTACGATGCTCCGCCGGAAGATACCGGTGAGGCGCTGGACCTGGCCGCCGCACAATTGACCTTGACCTTCGGTTTCGGCGCGGGGCTGTTTGAGAAGAATGGCAAGGTCCGCTTTGGCTTGGACGGCCGCAGGCCCGAGGCCTTGATCGACCTCCCGCATTTCCCGGGTGACGACCTTCAACCTGGCCGCACCGGAGGCGACATCGTGGTCCAGGCATGCGCCGACGACCCCCAAGTAGCCGTACACGCCATCCGTAACCTCGCGCGCATCGGTTTCGGAAAGGTGCGAGTCCGCTGGTCCCAATTGGGCTTTGGCCGCACGTCCTCCACGTCCCGTGCGCAGGTGACGCCCCGCAACCTCTTTGGCTTCAAGGACGGCACCAACAACCTCAAGGTTGAGGACAACGCCCTCCTCGATGAGCATGTCTGGGTAGGCTCCCCCGCTTCACCGAATGAAGAGTGGATGAGGGGCGGCAGCTACCTTGTGGCGCGCAGGATCCAGATGCATATCGAGATCTGGGACCGGACGTCCCTGCGTGAACAGGAAGGCCTGATCGGCCGGACGAAGGGCGTAGGAGCGCCGTTGTCCGGTGGCGAAGAGTTCACGGCGCCCGATTTCAAGCTCGCGGGCCGCGACGGTGACCCGCTCATTCCCTTGGACTCGCACGTCCGGCTGGCCCACCCCGACCAGAATGGGGGTGTGCGGATGCTTCGCCGTGGCTACAACTTCACCGACGGCTCAGACGGACTCGGGCATCTGGACGCGGGATTGTTCTTCATCGCGTTCGTGAAGGATCCACGGACCCACTACGTTCCGATGCAGCTGGCGCTGGCCAAGGGCGATACCTTGTCCGTGGAATACCTGAAACACACGGGCTCCGGGCTTTTTGCCGTGCCTCCGGGGACCCAGCAGGGCGGCTTCATCGGCGAAGGACTTTTCGCCTAGGCTGATTCATCTATTACGTTGCGAACCCGCTATCCCGTTGTTGGCCAACCACGGAATAGCGGGTTCACGACGTTTTAGGCGTTGAGTAAGCCGCGTCCTTAGGAAAGCGGCCGCCCAGCCATCCGTTCAAGCCTGCTGATGCGCTCCTGCATAGGCGGGTGCGTGGAGAACAAACGCCGCATGCCACCGCCACGGAAGGGGTTGGCGATCATGAGGTGGGAGGCATTCACAAGCCGTTGGTCCTGTGGGAGCGGAAGCTGGGAGACGCCCGATTCGATCTTGCGCAGCGCCGAGGCGAGCGCCAGTGGGTCGCCGGTCAGCTCGGCACCATCCTCGTCGGCGTCGTACTCGCGGGTGCGGGAGATCGCCATCTGGATCAGCGAGGCCGCGAACGGCGCCAGCAGCGCCATGGCGATCATCGCGATCGGGTTGGCGTTGCGCCGATCCCCGCCGCCGAAGAACAACAACATCTGCCCCACGGACGTGATCACGCCCGCAACGGCAGCCGCCACGGAAGACGTCAGGATGTCACGGTTGTACACGTGCATAAGCTCATGGCCCAGGACGCCCCGGAGTTCGCGGGCGTCAAGGACATGCAGGATTCCCTCTGTGCAGCAAACAGCGGCGTTCTTGGGGCTGCGCCCGGTAGCGAAGGCGTTCGGCGTCATGGTGGGCGAGAGGTAAATCCGCGGCATGGGCTTGTTTGCCCGCACGGAAAGCTCCCGGACAATCTGGTACAGCTGCGGGGCTTGTGCTTCCGTGACCGGATAGGCCGCCATGGAGCGGATGGCGATCTTGTCGCTGTTCCAGTATCCGTAGGCAGTAGTGGCTACCCCGATCAGGGCAAAGATCCAGATGGGCGTGGTGCTGCGCGTGCCGGCCCCGATGATGGCGCCCAAACCCAACAGCACCGCCCACAGCACACCGAAAAGCGCCGCGGTCTTGAGTCCATTGTTGTGTTTGTGCACGGTTGTTCTTCCACTCTCGTTGGCTCGTGAACAGTTCTGTATCGATTAACGCCGACGGCGGTCGCCGTGTTCCGCAGCACGCCTGGGCTGCGTCGCCCCGCTCGAGCCCTGCTGGCTACGGCACCGGGTGCTTCGCATCGTACGCGACGAAACCCGGCTGCATGCGCGATGCCAGCCAGGCCAAGAGAATGCAGACGATCCCCCCAATCAGCAGCACGCCGCCTTCGCTAAGGAATTGCGTGACACCGCCTGCCAGCATGTCCCCCACTCGAGGGCCTCCTGCGACCACCACAATGAACACTCCCTGCAGCCTTCCGCGCAGGTGGTCGGGTGTCGCTGACTGGAGGATGGTGGTGCGGAAGACCGCACTGACAGAATCGGAAATCCCCGCCAACGCACAACATAGGGCAGCAGGAAGGAGCCAGGGAGTTACGCCCTCGCGGCCCGAATCTTCAGCCAGCAATACCACCAGGCCAAAGCCTGCAATCGAGGCGCCCCATCCAACCACTGCCCACACCACTGCGCTGCCCTGGCGCCTCACCCTGCCGAGGGGACCGGAAAACAATCCCGCCAGGAAGGCGCCCACGGCGGTAGACGCCAACAGCACACCCACCGTTGTTTCACCGCCGCCAATCATGACTGCCCCAATTGCAGGCATCAGGGCGCGCGGTTGGGCGCAGATCATGGCGATGAGGTCAATGATGAAGGTCATCCGGACATTGGGCCGCGTACCCAGGAACCGGAAACCCTCAACTACGGAGCGAAGCCCGGGCCGGACGGCCTCCTTTGATGGTGGCAGCGGCGGGAGTTTGGCGAGGCCCCACAGGGCAAAAGTGAAGCTGATGACATCGATCGTGTAGGTCCATCCGAAGCCGATGGTGGCCACCAAAACACCCGCCAGGAGTGGTCCGGCGGTCATGGACAGGCCGAACGTGAGCAGGCTCAAGGCGTTCGCCGCAGGGAGCAGGTCCTTGCGGACAAGGAGCGGAATGATCGCGCTACGGGCGGGACCGTTGATGCCTTGTGCACCGCTTTGGATGGCAACCAACGCATAAAGCAACCAGATGTTGCCGATCTCCAGCCACGCTTGCAGTGCCAAGCCAGCCGTGGTGGCCCAAAGCACCAAGGATGCGATCAGTGCTACTTTGCGGCGGTCGTAGGCATCGGAAATGGATCCGCCGTAAAGCCCGGTGATGACCAGCGGAACCAGCGCGAAGATGCCCAGGAGGCCTACGTAGAAACTCTCCTGGGTCAGGCGGTAAACCTCCAAGCTGACGGCCACCAACGTGAGCTGGGTACCGATGGCAGCCACCGAGGCCCCGAGCCAAAGTCTCCGGAAAGCCGGGCTCTCCCTAACCGGGGTGATGTCTGCCAGTAATTTCGCCACCTAGCCACCCTAGCGACCCCCAGTGACGTTGTTGTCCGTTTGGCTTCCATAGTGCGTCTCCCGCCGTAACGCGCTGGTTGGTAGGCTCACCCGGGGGAAGGAGTCCACATGGTCTTGTCGCGACGCTTGCTGTTCCGCTCGGGCATCTGGGAAATTGCCAGGCCGCGCCACCCTTTGACGGCCGGGCACGTGCTGATCCGCCTCTCGGACCCCTCCACGGAATTTACTGAAGCCTCGGCGGCCGACTGGTTGTTCTGCCACAACCTCGCCCGGGCAGCATTGGAGGACGTCCTTGGAGCGAAGAGGTTCGCCGTGATGTTCGCCAACCGGTGGCACCCCCTAGGTTCGGCTATTGGCGAGCCGGTGGCTGAGTCGTCTACGCCCACGTTTCACCTCTTCGCTCGGTGGGAGGCGGAAAGCACGACGCCGGGACGCCAACTCGCGCTGCCGGCCCACCGTCGCGTGCCCGAGCCTGAGGACAGCCTGGACATCGTCGATGCGCGGATCCGGGTTTCGCTGGGTCTTGGTGCCGCCATCGTCGCGGAAGCACCCACCGGGCAGGTGGCGTCCGCGCCTGCGGCCACGTCCGGCGTCGTACCCGTTCAGGTGCCGGTTCCCTTGGTCGCGACAGTTGACGCAGCCCGCCATCACAGCGTGATTGAGCCCGCCAGCGGGGCGGCCGCGATTTCCAGTGTCCTTCCGGGGGAACTAGTTGCGATGGGGAGCGCCCTGGGTGTCCTGCCGCTGACAAGTGGACTCACTGGCTTCAGCTGCGTGGCTATCGAAGGCGGGAATCCGGGTTCAGCCCTTCGCATCCACGCGGTGGGTCGATCTGCTGCGGAGCAAGCCAATCCGATGCTGGATTTGTTTAATTTGCCGGAAGTTAGCTTTGCCTTATTGTGAACTGCTCAAAATAAGTGATTCAATGAGTGCATGACCGATCACACAGCCGACCAGGAAGCATGGGCCGGTGCCCTGCATGCCCACGGCAGGCGTGTGACCAAACAGCGGCTGGCAGTGCTGGCCGCTGTCCAGCACCATCCGCACTCCCCGGCAGAAGGCATCCTTGCCGCTGCCCGCAAAGAACTCCCTGAACTGACGGCGCAGTCCGTTTACGTTGTGCTTAGCGACCTCACGGATTTGCAGATGCTGCGCCGCTTTGAACCCCCGCACTCCCCGGCGCTCTATGAAACCCGGGTGGGCGACAACCACCACCACGCCGTCTGCGTTAGTTGCGGCCGCGTGGAAGACGTGGACTGCGCCGTGGGACACGCACCGTGCCTCACACCGCACTGGGATGAAAATTCCAAGCCAATGACCATCCAGATCGCAGACGTCCTCTATCAGGGCATCTGCCAGGATTGCCAGGCAAAACAACAGCTCCCCAAACAAACGTCCGTAACTCAAAAATAAGAACAAGGAGAACAATGACTGCTATTTCAACAACCCAGTCAGGTGCCCCCGTTACTTCCGACGCGCACTCCAAGTCCGTCGGCGCCGACGGTGCCATCATCCTGACCGACCACTACCTGGTGGAGAAGCTTGCGCAGTTCAACCGCGAGCGGGTCCCGGAGCGTGTAGTGCACGCCAAGGGTGGCGGCGCATTCGGTACGTTCAAGACCACCTCGGACGTATCGGCCTACACCAAGGCCGCGTTCCTGCAGCCGGGCGTAGAGACGGACATGCTGATCCGTTTCTCCTCCGTTGCCGGCGAGAATGGTTCTCCTGACACCTGGCGCGACCCCCGCGGTTTCGCCGTGAAGTTCTACACCTCCGAGGGCAACTACGACCTCGTGGGCAACAACACCCCCGTGTTCTTCATCCGCGACGGCATCAAGTTCCCGGACTTCATCCACTCCCAGAAGCGCCTCCCGGGCACCCACCTGCGTGACGCTGACATGCAGTGGGACTTCTGGACCCTCTCCCCCGAATCCGCACACCAGGTCACCTGGCTCATGGGCGACCGTGGTCTGCCGGCTTCCTGGCGTGAAATGCAGGGCTACGGCTCGCACACCTACCAGTGGATCAACGCCGCTGGTGAGCGCTTCTGGGTCAAGTACCACTTCAAGTCCAACCAGGGCGTCAAGACCATCACCGGCGACCAGGCCGAGGAGCTGGCAGGCTCGGATGCAGACTTCTACATCCGCGACCTCTCCGAGAACATCGAAGCCGGCAACTTCCCTTCCTGGGAACTGCACGTCCAGGTCATGCCCTACGAGGACGCCAAGACGTACCGTTTCAACCCGTTCGACCTCACCAAGGTTTGGCCGCACGCGGACTACCCGCTGATCCACGTGGGCACCATGGAACTGAACAAGAACCCGGAGAACTACTTCGCGCAGATCGAGCAGGCCACCTTCGCGCCGTCGAACTTCGTACCGGGTATCGCTGCCTCGCCGGACAAGATGCTGCAGGCCCGCATCTTCTCCTACGCCGATGCACACCGCTACCGCGTTGGCACCAACCACGCCCAGATCCCGGTGAACCAGCCCAAGAACCAGGTCAACAACTACAGCCAGGACGGCGCCGGACGTTACTTGTTCAACGCCCCCACCACCCCGGTCTACGCACCGAACTCCGTTGGTGGCCCGGCTGCTCTTGAGCCCGCTTCACCGGCAGGTGGCTGGGAGAACGACGGCGAGCTCACCCTCTCCGCGCACACCTTGCACTCCGAGGACAGCGACTTCGGCCAGGCCGGTACCCTGTACCGCGAGGTTTACGACGACGCCGCCAAGGCCCGTCTGCTGGAGACCATCACCGGTGCCGTGGGTGGCGTGAAGAGCGCCGACATCAAGGAACGCGCCATCCAGTACTGGACCAACGTTGACGCCGAACTCGGCGCCAAGCTGCGCGCCAACCTCGGTGCAGGCCAGGCCGCTTCCGACGCCGAAGCAGCCAACAAGCTCTAAGCATCTGAGCCGGTAAGTATTAGGCGAACACCCCGTTGCGGATCTCCGCAACGGGGTGTTCTTCTTTGTTTTCCACATAGACCGGTTGGGCTCTGGCCGCTCTGGTGCCGTGGTCCATAGGATCCTTCCATGAGCACATTCGAGGGAATTCCGTCCGCAGCCTTCCGCTTCTACGAAGAACTGGAAGAGAACAACAACCGCGAGTGGTGGTTGGAGCACAAAGACATCTACGACGCCGCCGTGAAGGAACCGCTGGCGGCGCTCCTTTCGGAGCTGGAGCCTGAGTTCGGGCCGGCGAAGATCTTCCGGCCAAACAGGGACGTCAGGTTCTCCCAGGACAAGTCGCCCTACAAAACGGCCCAGGGCGCCTTCGCAGCATCACATGAAGGCCTCGGGTTCTACCTCCAGGTAAGCGCCGATGGTCTGTTGGTCGGTGGGGGCTGCCATTCCTATACTCCCGCGCAATTGGCACGCTTCCGCGCGGCTGTGGACGCTCCTGACAGTGGAGGGGAACTACAGCAGATTGTGGACGTGGTTGCCGCAGCGGGTTTCGCCATCCAAGGCGAGAAGCTCAAGACAGTTCCGCGGGGCTTCGACAAAGATCATCCACGGGCCGAGCTCCTGAAGCACAAGTCCTTGTCTGCCGGGGTTGAGGTTGGTGAACCGGAATGGGTCTCCACGCCTTCAGCAAAACAGGAGATCACGGACCGCTGGGAAGTGCTGAGGCCGCTGGTGGAATGGGTGGGGAAGCACGCTGCGCCCTAGGTTTTGGTCCTCACCCGGAACAGCGCGCGGTCCATCGTCAGTCGAGCGCCCAGGAACACCAAAAGCGCCCGGGAATTGATGCTCCCGAGCGCTTTCGATGGTGATTCAAGCCAGCTGTCTGACAAGCAGCTGGAATTGGTTTAGACCTTGGTGAAGGAGTCTTCGTCCTCGTCGCCCTGGACCGCGGGGTTTGCAGAATCGCCATTGACGGCTGCCCTGGCTGAAGCGAACTTCTCGTTGAGCCGCGAGTGGCGCTGCCCGTAGGCGAAGTAGATGACCATGCCGATGATCAGCCAAATCGCGAAGAAGATCCAGGTTTCCACTGCCAGGTTGGTCATGAGGTAGATGCACAGGATGGCGGACACCCAGGGCAGGACCTTGCCGAAGGGGACCCGGAACGCAGGCTTGAGGTCAGGACGCTTCTTGCGCAGCACCAGGATGCCCAGGCTGACCATCACAAAGGCGGACAGCGTTCCAATGTTGATCATTTCCTCAAGGAGATCCACGTTGGTCAGCCCGGCCACCAGGGCCACTGCCGCACCACAGATAATCTGCAGGCGTGCAGGGGTGGAGCGCTTGTCGCTGGTCTTGGAGAGGGATCGCGGGAGCAGTCCATCGCGGCTCATGGCCAACACCACACGGGAAAGGCCCATGAGCAGCACCATGATCACCGTCGTCAGGCCAACCAGGGAGCCGAAGGCAATGACCTTTGCGGCGTCGTTGTTGCCCACGGCCTCGAAAGCTGTGGTCAGCGTGGGGTTCTTTTCCTCAGCAAGCTGGGTGTAGGAGACCATGCCGGTCAGGGCAAGGGAGACCAGGATGTAGAGCAGCGTGACCACTGCCAGGCCGCCGAAGATACCGCGGGGCAGCGTCTTCTGCGGGTTCTTTACCTCTTCCGCGGAGGTCGCAACGACGTCGAAGCCGATGAAGGCGAAGAACACCAGGGCAGCCCCGGCGAAGATGCCCAAGGTGCCGTACTGGGCAGGAGCAGCACCGGTCAGGAAGCCGAAGAAGGACTGCTTCATGACATCAGCGGCACCCGTTCCGGAAGTGGGCTCGGAGGCGGGAATGAAGGGGGTGTAGTTGGAGAACTTCACATAGCTAAAGCCCACAACGATCACGAACAGCACTACGGCGATCTTGATCAAAGTGAAGATGTTGCCCACGCGCGCGGACAACTTCGTCCCCAGCACCAGCAGCACGGTGAAGATCGCGACAATCAGGAAGGCGCCCCAATAGAGGTCAACGCCGCCCAGGCTGAGCGCCGGCGGAATGTCCAGGCCCATCAGGGCGAAGACTTTGCTGAGGTAGATGCCCCAGTACTTGGCGATCACCGCGGCAGCAGTAAAGAGTTCGAGGATGAGGTTCCATCCAATGATCCACGCGAGCACCTCGCCCATGGTGGCGTAAGTGAAGACGTAGGCGGAGCCTGCCACGGGAATTGCCGTGGCGAATTCGGCATAGCACATGATGGCCAAGGCGCACGTGACGGCTGCGATGGCAAAGGAGATGGTGACGGCCGGGCCGGCAAAGTTTGCGGCAGCCTTGGCGCCAACGGAGAAGATACCGGCACCGACAGCGACGGCGACACCCATGATCATCAGGTCCCAGGTACTGAGGCTTCGCTTCAGCTTGCGCCCGGGCTCGTCGGCGTCGGCGATCGACTGCTCGATCGACTTGGTCCTGAAAATGTTCATAAAAATGCCACATTCTGGATGGGGGTGGTATAGGACTCATCAAGAATAGTGTCCGGTCAGTGGACGGCCATATTTATCCCAGATAGTGAGACGGCCTGCGAGTCCACGTTACTGATGTGACTGGTGTGACGGAGGCTAGTAGCCCCCGTCACACCGCTAAACACTTGGGACGTTCCAGTCCATGAGGGTGGAGCGGATCAGGAACCGCTTCCCCTCCGGGGACTCGATAGAGAAGCCGCTTCCACGGCCTGGGACCACGTCAACGGTGAGATGGGTGTGGGACCAGTAGGCGAACTGTTCCCTGGACATCCAGAACTCGAGAGGCTTTGGGTCCTGGCCCGCTCCGGTTCCGATGCCTGCACTGATATCGAACCGGCCCAGGAGCACATCTGAATCACCAGTGAGGAACTCGCCCGCCGGGTAGCACATGGGAGCGGAACCGTCGCAACAACCACCGGATTGATGGAACATGAGCGGGCCATGCTGCTCCCAGAGCTTCCGCAGTAGTTCGACGGAGGCCGCGGTGAGCGCCACCCGGGAAAAGGTCTCCCCGGCGAGCGTCACCGCAGCTTCCAATAGGGGTTGGTCCATCAGAACTTCAGAACCACTCGGCCATCGATCTTGGCGTGCTTCATCTCGTCAAAGACCGCGTTGACCTCGGACAACTCACGCGTGGAGACCGTGGGTTTGATCTTGCCTTGTGCGTAGAACTCCAGCGCTTCCTCAAGATCCTGGCGGGTGCCCACAATCGATCCCCGCACAGTGAGCCCCTTGAGGACGATCTCGAAAATGGGCGCCGGGAAGTCACCGGGAGGAAGCCCATTGAAGACGATGGTCCCGCCACGGCGTGCCATTCCGATCGCTTGCCCGAAGGCAGAGGGGTGCACCGCCGTTACGAGGACACCGTGGCAGCCGCCGGTTTCGCGCTGGATGACCTCTGCTGGATCCTCATGCAGTGCGTTGACCGTTAGTTCAGCGCCGTGTTCCCTGGCCAACGCCAGCTTGTCGTCGGCAATATCAACGGCGGCCACACGAAGTCCCATGGCCACTGCATACTGGACCGCGATGTGTCCCAATCCGCCGATTCCGGAGATGGTGACCCACTGGCCAGGCCTGGCTTCGGTCATCTTCAGTCCCTTGTAGACGGTGACTCCGGCGCACAATACCGGGGCAACCTCCACAGGATCCGAGCCCTTCGGGATGCGGGCTGCAAAACGTGTGTCCACCAACATGTACTCGCCGAACGAACCGTCCACGCTGTAGCCACCGTTCTGCTGGGACTCGCACAGCGTTTCCCATCCAGTTCGGCAGTACTGGCAATCTCCGCAGGCAGACCACAGCCAGGCGTTTCCAACCATGTCCCCCACCGCGACGTCCGTTACTCCTTCGCCGAGCGCCACTACTTCGCCCACTCCCTCGTGACCGGGCACGAACGGAGGGGTGGGTTTGACCGGCCAGTCACCTTCGGCAGCGTGCAGGTCCGTATGGCATACCCCCGACGTGATCAGGCGCACCAGCGCTTGGCCGGGACCCGGCGTCGGCCTTTCCACGTCCATGACCTTAAGGTCGGTTCCGAACTCCGTAACTACTGCAGCTTGCATGGTTGTGGACATTGACGATCTCCTTTGATCTCTATGAATGAAGCGGATGGTGCACAGCCAATGCCCCTTGCGAACGCGATGAGGGGCATCAGCTGTGCACAAATTCCTAGAAGAAGCCGAGTTTGTTCTCGTTGTAGCTGACCAGGAGGTTCTTGGTCTGCTGGTAGTGGTCCAGCATCATCGCGTGGTTTTCACGGCCAATGCCTGAGGACTTATAGCCACCGAAAGCGGCACCTGCCGGATAGGCGTGGTAGTTGTTGACCCAGACGCGGCCGGCTTGGATTTCGCGGCCGGCGCGGTAGGCGACATTTCCGTTGCGCGACCAAACCCCGGCGCCCAAACCGTAGAGGGTGTCGTTGGCGATGCCGATTGCGTCGTTGTAGTCACTGAATTTGGTCACCGAGACCACAGGTCCGAAGATCTCCTCCTGGAAGATGCGCATCCGGTTGTGTCCCTCGAAGATGGTGGGCTGGACGTAGTAGCCGCCGGCAAGGTCACCGGAAAGCTCTGCCCGTGCGCCGCCCGTGAGGACCTTGGCGCCCTCCTGCTTTCCAATGTCGATGTAGGAGAGGATCTTCTCCAGCTGGTCGTTGGAAGCCTGGGCACCGATCTGGGTTTCCGTGTCCAGCGGGTTGCCCTGGATGATCTTGTTGGTGCGGGCGACGACGTCAGCCATGAAGGAGTCGTAAATCCCCTCCTGGACCAAGGCACGTGACGGGCAAGTGCAGACCTCGCCCTGGTTGAAGGCGAACAGCGTGAAGCCCTCCTGTGCTTTGTCGTAAAAGGCGTCATTCTGGGCTGCGACGTCGTCGAAGAAGATGTTGGGGCTCTTGCCGCCAAGTTCCAACGTGACAGGGATGAGGTTGTTGGACGCGTACTGGCTGATAAGCCGGCCCGTGGTTGTCTCGCCAGTGAAGGCGATCTTGCGGATACGGGGGCTGGAAGCCAGCGGCTTTCCGGCTTCCACGCCGAAACCATTGACGACGTTCACTACGCCTGCGGGCAGCAGGTCACCGATCAATTCCATCAGTACCAGGATCGACGTTGGCGTCTGCTCGGCTGGCTTAAGCACCACGGCGTTACCTGCGGCAAGCGCGGGGGCCAGCTTCCACACGGCCATGAGGATGGGAAAGTTCCAGGGGATGATCTGGCCCACCACGCCCAGCGGTTCCTTGAAGTGGTAGGCGGTGGTGTCCTCGTCGAGCTGGGAAAGGTGGCCCTCCTGGGCACGGACAGCCGAAGCGAAGTAGCGGAAGTGATCGGCAGCCAAGGGAATGTCCGCGTTGAGGGTCTCCCGGACGGGCTTGCCGTTGTCCCACGTCTCCGCAACGGCGAGCAGCTCCACGTTCTCGTCGATCCGGTCCGCGATCTTGTTCAGAATCGCGGCGCGTTCCGTGGCTGACGTTTTGCCCCATGAGGGCGCGACCTTGTGCGCGGCGTCGAGTGCCAGTTCGATGTCCTCGGATGTGCCACGGGCAACTTCGCAGAAAGCTTTGCCTGTGACGGGCGTGATGTTTTCGAAGTAGGCGCCCTTGACGGGAGCAACCCATTCCCCGCCGATCCAGTTCTCGTACCGGTCCTTGAAGGTGACCTTCGAACCCTCGGCACCCGGCTGTGCATAAACGGTCATTGCTAGCTCCTTTGCTGCGAATCACGGTGGCTGTCGCCATTGATTCGAGCCTAGGAGCGGGCAGGTTGCAGCTACGTTGCAACAGTGTGAGTCAGCTCACGCTGTCAATTCCGTGTCGATCCGTTCAAGGTCCGCCACGACGGCGGCCCGCTTGGGTGAGCGCGGCGGCAGCAGCTTCAGCACGGCAAGGCGGAGTTCGACGTCGTACTTCGCCTCGGGCAGCTCAGCGTACTTCAGGAGTGACTCAACGCTGCCATCGCTGAGCAGCGCTTCCCGCAACAGATGCGCAACCCGCTCACGCAACTGCACGACGCCGGGAGCCTCCGAGCGCGGCAGGACTGCTCCTTTGTAAATCTCCAAGGCGATCCGGTGGGCACCGCGCTGCAGGCAACTGAGCACCTGGCCCGAATCGGGAAGCAACTCGACAGGCAAGCGGTAGGGCCTCGATTCTGGAACCGCCTCGGGGCTGAGCTCCTGGAGAACCTTGCGCAGGCGCACCATTTCCGCCCGCAACGTCACCGGCGATCCATCTCCGGGGTACAGCTGCGCGCAGAGGTCATCCGCGCTGAGGCCGGCCGGTTGGCTACAGAGGATGGCCAGGATTTCGCTGTGCCGGGCCGACAGGGAAACCGTCCGGCCATCAATGCTGAGAAGGGCCTGGTCGCGGCCCAACAACTGCAGGCTATTGCGGTAAAGAGTGTGGCTGGAAGCGGAAATTGAGCTCCGGCGTCGCGGTTTTTCCCGTACGGCAGCAGCGAGCTGGAGACGCTCGATGCGCAACTGCGCCTGCGCGGCCGCAACGGTTGCTTCCACCAGGGATACCGTGTGCGGGGCAACCGCGGTCTCCGTTCCGGTGATGTCCACGACGCCCAACACGGCACCGGAATCGGGATCATGGAAGGGAACAGCAGTACAACTCCACGGGTGCACTGATCTCTTGAAGTGCTCGGCACCGGAGATCTGGATGCTGCGATCCAAGGCAAGCGCCGTCCCGGGGGCACTTGTACCCACTGAGGCTTCGGACCAGTCGGAGCCCGCAACGAACATCATTCCCTCGGCCCTGCGCTGCATGACGGGATCGCCATCCACCCACAAAAGCCGCCCGACGTCATCTCCCACCGCGACGAGCAGCCCACTGTCATGGCTGGGCTGGACCAGCAACTTCCTGATGACCGGCATGATCGCGGCCAGCGGGTGTTGACGGCGGTAGTCCTCCAGTTCGTCGCGGTCCATCGCGAGTGGCGCTTCCGGAACATCGGGATTGGCCAGCAGGTTGGCCGAACGCTGCCAGGATTCGCGCACCAAGCGTCGGAGGCCGGAGATTTCCTCCGGAGCCCCGGCCCGCAGCATATCCAGTTGTTCGTGGCTCGCCAGGGCGCGCTTCTGCAGAAGCCTCCCGGCTTCGCTGCCTGGAACAGGCGGATGGATTGGATTCCTCATCGAACTCCCCGGTAATCCGCAATGACAGTGCGCTGCGCATGTGCTGGCGGCACAGTACCCGAAAGTCTAGTTCCACGAATGGAGTTTGTGTACAGCTGGCGTCTTTTCGGAAGCCGATTCAGGACGTTGGCTCTGCATCATCCCAAGGGTTAGCCGCGCGAGATCTGGATCATTTCCTCACGCGGGACTACCTTGATGCGTTCCCGGATCACGCCATTGCCGTTGCCGGATTCGGACTCCGACTGGGACTGGGACTGGGACTGGGACTGGGACCAGGCCGCACCGAGGGCGGCCTCGTGGGCATCCAGGCGGTTCCAGCCCTCCCAAGTGGTGTATTCGATGCCACGTTCCTCGAGGAGATCGATGATCGCCTGCGGATCCGGGTTCTCTGCTGGAGGCAACGTCAGCCGGTCTTCGAGGAGGCAGCCGATGGTCTCAAGCGCGTCGCCCTTGGTATGACCGATCAGGCCCACAGGCCCGCGCTTGATCCAGCCAGTGGCGTAAATTCCCGGTACGGGCTTGCCGTCGGCATCCAGGACGCGACCGCCGTCGTTCGGTATGACACCGCGGCGGGCATCGTAGGGAAGTTCCTCAAGCGGCGAGCCGTGGTAGCCGATCGCGCGGTAGACGGACTGCACCGGGTACTCCACGAATTCCCCGGTTCCCTTGACGTTGCCGGTTCCGTCCAGTTGCATGCGCTCGAACTTGATGCCGGAAACCTTGCCGGGAGTTTCCGGCGAGTCCAGGATTTCCACCGGGCTATGCAGGAAGTGCAAGTGCAGGCGGCGCGAGGATGGCTGATCGGATTCCGCATGTTCCTCCACCAGCCAGTTGGTCATGGTGTTGACCATGGTCTTGATCTGGTTGTTGGTACGGATTGCCTCATCGGAGGCTTCATCAAACTCGAAGTCCTCCGGGTACAGCACAATGTCTACGTCGTTGCAGTGGGACAGCTCCCGCAATTCCAGCGGGGTGAACTTTACTTGTGCAGGACCGCGGCGACCAAACACGTGGACGTCGGTAACAGGCGATTTCTTCAACCCCTCGTACACGTTTTCCGGGATCTCGGTGACCAGCAGCTCATCGGGGTGCTTGACCAGCATGCGAGCCACGTCAAGGGCAACATTGCCATTGCCGATGACCGCAATCTCCTTGGCATCCAGCGGCCAATCGCGGGGAACGTCCGGGTGCCCGTCGTACCAGGAAACAAAATCGGCTCCGCCGAAGGACCCGTCCAACCCGATGCCCGGAATGTTCAGGTCCGCATCCTTAATGGCCCCCGTGGAGAAGATCACGGCGTCGTAGAAAGCACGGAAATCGTGAAGCGACAGATCCCGGCCGTAGGTCACGTTGCCAAGGAAACGGATGTCCCCCCTGTCCAGCACCTTGTGCAGGGCGTTTACGATGCCCTTAATGCGGGGGTGATCCGGTGCCACACCGTAGCGGATCAGCCCATAGGGGGCAGGGTACGCCTCAAAGAGATCGATGCTGACCTCCACGTCCCCGTCCTTGACCTCGTTGGACTTGGTCAGGATGTCGGCGGCATACACGCCGGCGGGACCGGCGCCCACGATGGCGACGCGAAGCGGACGTTTGGGGGTGGTTCCGGCTGAGTTGGACACCGTAAGCCCTTCCGAAGCAGTAAGCCACGCCGTTGTTGGGGCGCGCAGATTCCAATTCTAGATGTCTGCCCTGCACCCGGCCTCCTATATGGCGGGAGTCACACGAAAACAGGCGATTGATGCCAACATTGCGGAATATTGCGCTCACGTTTGGTGTTGGCGACATTGTGTCGACACCCGAGCAGATCACCGCAAACTCGTCCACTTCCAGCCAGCCCGCGACTGCGAGTGCGTCCAGCAGTGAACTTCACGGCGATACTTCCGGCGCCAGGAACCGCGGACGAAAGCTGGTCTGGAGCGAGTCGACGGCGGGAATCCTCTTTGGTATTGGCGCTTACAGCCTGTGGGGACTGCTTCCGCTGTACTTCCTGGCGCTCCAGCCGGCGGGGGCCATCGAAATCGTTGCCAACCGCGTCGTTTGGTCACTGATCTTCTGCGCGTTGCTGATCACGGTCACGCGGGCGTGGAGGGTCTTCGGCGCCGCTGTGAAGGACCGCACAGTCTTTGGGCCGTTGGCCTTGGCCGCTGGATTGATAGCCATCAACTGGCTCACCTATACCTTCGGCGTCACCACAGGGCACGCAGTGGAGACGTCCCTTGGATACTTCATCAACCCGTTGGTGTCGGTCCTGCTCGGCGTATTCGTGCTCAAGGAGAAGCTGCGTCCACTCCAGTGGGCCGCAGTGGGCATTGGTTTTGTTGCCGTGGGCGTGCTGACCTTTTCTTACGGGCAGCTCCCTTGGATCGCGCTTATCCTGGCCTTCAGCTTCGGCCTGTATGGATTCGTGAAGAAGCGCGTTGGTCCCAGGGTTGATGCGCTCACCAGCCTCTCCGTTGAAACAGTGGTCCTGGCTCCCTTTGCAGCCGTCACCATGGTTGTACTGGGCGTGAGTGGCGTCGCCACCCTCACGGCCCTTGGCCCGGGACATTTCTGGCTGCTTCTGGCATCCGGCGTCATCACCGCAGTGCCGTTGCTCTTCTTCGGCGCCTCAGCCCGTCGCCTGCCCATGACCACCATCGGCCTTCTCCAATATTTCGCACCGATTCTTCAGTTCATCGTGGCGCTGGCCGTTTTCAACGAGGCCATGACCACGGCCCGCTGGATCGGATTCTGCGTGGTGTGGCTCGCCCTGCTGGTGCTCACGGTGGACATGCTGCGCACAGCGAAGAAGAACTCGTCGCTGAAGAAGAAGGCCCGGATCGCGGCTGCTGCGGGAGCCTAGGCACCTGCTGAACGGTCACCTGGCGCTCATCTGGCGCTAGGCGCCCAAGCGAACTCCGCCGTCGAGCGCTTCCCGCGCCGAGGTCGCCGGAACGGTGCGAGGTCACCCGGAAACCCGGTATATATCAAGCTGTTTGTGACAGCTGGGTGGTTTTTCTGTGGTTGATTCCGGCGGTGGGTGGTATTCCTGGCGCGGTGGGTCTGCGGTGGTATCTGTGCGGGTTGCGGGCGTAGCAGGCATCGAGGGTTTGTTGTCGTTGCCTGCGCGCCTGCTCGATCAGCCCGTAGTGGACGGTGTCGGGGGTGTAGAAGTTCAAGCCGCTGTGCCTGTGATGGGCGTTGTAAGCGGCAAAGAACTGGTCCATGTAGTCCCGGGCGTCTTGTAGGTCCCGGAACCGTTGGGGGAATCCCAGGTCGTATTTGACGGTTTTGAAGAGCGCTTCGGAGTACGGGTTGTCGTTCGAGACCCGGGGCCTGGAGTAGGACAAGGTGATGCCAAGCGCCCGGGCCAGGTCCACGGTGGTCCCGGCCCGCATGGGAGCTCCGTTGTCGGCGTGCAGAACCAAGGGCCGCTGGTGAGTCGTGTCCACGGCCTCACGTATGAATGTGGAGGCAAGGGCCGCGGTCTCGTGGTGTTCGACGCGGTGGGCGATGACCTTGCGGGAGAACGCATCGATGATCGCGTAGAGCTTGTAGGTGTGTTTGCCCGGGCCGCGGAGCATGGTGATATCCCAGCTCCAGAGCTGGTTCGGGCCGGTGGCTTCCACGACGGGTTTGATCCGCTTCGGGCTGGTGTTTCCGCGTTGAACACGCCGGTCACCGTTCTGTCCACGCGCAGCAACGAGACGGTGCGCTGTTGCGATGGAGAAGGAGCAGTGTCCGGTATCGAGCATCCGGTAATAGGCCTGGGTGACCGAAAGGTTTCCGTAGTCCTCGGAGTTCAGAGCGGTCATGAACTCCTCAGCTTCGGCTGAGGTAATCCGGTTCGGATACGCCCGGTCGGCATGGGCGATAGTGATCCCGGCCGCTGCCGGCGGGCTCAGATACCGGTACCACGTGGTGCGGTGAAGCCCAACAACCGCGCACGCCTTCACAGCTGACCAGCCAGCAGCGACCAGATTCCCGACAAAGGTCAGGGCAATGTCTTTCCAGATTTTGGGTTCAACCAGTCCGGGCGCTGCGGCTCCGGATCCTTCAGTTCGGGGTCCGTCGCCGCTGCGCTCCTGGCCATGGCATCCAAGAGCGCGGAAGCTTTTCCCAGGATGTCCACCGCGGCCTCGGACTTGGCCAGCTTGGCCTTGAGGATCTCGTTCTCCTTCAAGACCTGCTTCAGTAGCCGCCTGTCTCCTTCTCTCAAACGCTGGTCCTCTTTTCCGGTCATGGCCCGGGATCTCAACTCCCCGGCCTCACGTTGCCTGCCCCAGAGCCGGATCGTTCCATCGGTGATACCAACAGCCCTGCAGAACGCGATCTTTGATCCACGCTCCAAACACTTCTCATACTCATCCAGAATCATGTGTTTCTGGGCCAAAGTGAAGTGACTCCGCTTCGAAGCACGCAAGGGGACAACAAAATCCATGACGGACCTTTCCCCGCCCCGTGTGTCAGGCCGCTACGGACAGCAAAACTGTCACACAACAGCCTGACACACAGGGAACCTCCGGCGAACTCAGCGCTTTCCCGCGTTCTCGGAGTGGAGTTGGTTTCGTGAGCTCCGATCCCCTGCCGAGGACGCGAGAACACTGCCAGACCGCCGGTCAGCTCCAGCGGCCTGGACGCGTTCCGGCGAAGTCGACAACTCGACGGACATGGCCAAGCTCCGCCGTCGAGCGCTTCCGTGGCTTCCTTGCGCCGAGGACGCGGGAACAGTGCGAAATCGCCGGATAGCTCCAGCGGTCTGGACGCGTTCCGGCGAACTCGACGCGCCGCCCGTTAACGCACAAGGAGGGCCGGGAATCCCGGCCCTCCTTGTATACAGCGTGAGAATCTTACGCGTGGGCCTTGATGGCTGCAGCGAGGACCTCGAGGCCGTCGATGAGCAGCTCATCGCTGATCACGAGCGGCGGGAGCAGGCGGATCACGTTGCCGTAAGTGCCACAGGTCAGGATGATGACACCTTCCTGGAGGCAGGCAGCCGCAACGGCCTTGGTGAGCTCGGCGTTCGGTTCCTTCGAGCCAGGCTGTACGAGCTCGATGGCCAGCATTGCGCCACGGCCACGGACGTCGCCAACTACGGAAACTTCAGCCGCCAGTTCGCGGAGCTTGCCGAGGGCGAGCTCTTCGATGTGGCGGGCGCGGCCGTTGAGGTCGTGCTGTTCCATGGTGTCGATGGCAGCGAGGGCGGCTGCACAAGCAACCGGGTTGCCACCGTAGGTGCCGCCGAGGCCGCCCGGGTGAACGGCGTCGAGCAGGTCGGCGCGGCCGGTGATCGCGGACAGCGGGAGGCCGCCGGCGATGCCCTTGGCCATGGTGATGATGTCCGGGACAACACCTTCGTGGTCAACGGCGAACCATTCGCCCGTGCGGCAGAAGCCGGACTGGACCTCGTCGGCGATGAAGACGATGCCCTTTTCCTTGGCCCATGCGGACAGTGCCGGGAGGAAACCTTCGGCCGGCACGATGAAGCCACCCTCGCCCTGGATGGGCTCGATGATGATTGCGGCAACCTGGTCGCCACCGATCTGCTTCTCGATCATGGTGATGGCGCGCTTGGCAGCCTCGGCACCGGTGATCTCCGGGTTCTCTTCACGGAACGGGTAGCTCATGGGCATGCGGTAGACCTCGGGCGCAAACGGGCCGAAGTTGGTCTTGTACGGCATGGCCTTGGCAGTCAGCGCCATGGTCAGGTTGGTGCGGCCGTGGTAGGCGTGGTCGAAGGCAACCACTGCGTCGCGGCCGGTAGCCAGGCGTGCAACCTTGACGGCGTTCTCCACGGCTTCAGCGCCGGAGTTGAACAGCACGGTGCGCTTGGCGTGGTCGCCCGGGGTGAGGCGGTTGAGCTGCTCGGCCACAGCTACGTAACCCTCGTACGGGGTCACCATGAAGCAGGTGTGCGTGAAGTGCGCAGCAGCTTCCTGGACAGCGGCGACGACGGCGGGATCGGACGCGCCGACGCTGGTCACGGCGATGCCCGAGCCGAGGTCGATGAAGGAGTTGCCGTCGACGTCGCGGATGATGCCGCCGTCGGCGTCTTCAACATAAACGGGGACGCCGGAGGCGACACCGGCAGCAACGACGGCGGAGCGACGCTCGGCCAGCGCCTGCGACTTGGGGCCGGGGAAGGCGCCGTTGATGTTGCGCTTCTGCTCGATGCGGTACGAGAGTTCATTCGCGGTAGTGGTCATGGGGAATTGGCCTTTCTGGGAAGCTGTGGTGGGGGTACGGGTTACGCGAATGCGTTATGCATCTAATGCACTCATCACGTGCTTGATGCGCGTGTAGTCCTCAACGCCGTACATGGAGAGGTCCTTGCCGTAGCCGGACTGCTTGAAGCCGCCGTGGGGCATCTCTGCCGTCAGGAGGATGTGGGTGTTGATCCAGACAGCACCGAAGTCCAGGTCACGGCTCATGCGCATGGCCGTGCCGTGGTCAGTGGTCCAGACGCTGGACGCCAGGGCGTATTCGACGTCGTTGGCCAACTCGAGCGCTTCGGCTTCCGTGCTGAACTTCTGGACGGTGATGACCGGACCAAAGGTTTCCTTCTGCACGATGTCATCGGTCTGCTTGGCGCCGGTGATGATGGTGGGCTCGAAGAAGAAGCCCTTCTCGCCTGCGCGGTGGCCACCGGTTTCGATCTTGCAGTTGGCCGGGAGGTGCTCCACCACCGAAGTGACGGCGTTGAAGTGGTTCACGTTGTTCAGCGGGCCGAAGTAGTTCTCTTCGTCGTTCTGCGAACCAGTGTGCAGGGTCTTGGTGTGCTCCACCATTGCTGCCACAACATCATCGTGGACAGAGTCTTCCACCAGCACACGGGTGATGGCAGTGCAGTCCTGGCCCGCGTTGAAGAAGGCGAACTCGGCGATGGCCGCTGCGCTCTTCTTGATGTCGGCATCCTTGAAGACAATGGCCGGAGCCTTGCCGCCAAGTTCCAGGTGTGCACGCTTGAGGCCCTTGGCTGCGCCGCTGGCCACCGCGATGCCGGCGCGAACGGAACCGGTGATGGACACGAGGCCGGGCACCTTGTGGTCGACCATCATCGCGCCGGTTTCGCCGGTGCCGAGGACAACGTTGAGCACGCCGGCGGGGAAGATTTCACCGGCGAGGCGTGCCAGCACCAGAGTGGATTCCGGGGTGGTGTCCGAGGGCTTGAGGACAACGGTGTTGCCGGCTGCGAGGGCGGGGCCGATCTTCCAGATGGCCATCAGGAACGGGTAATTCCACGGGGCAACCTGGGCAACGACGCCGATCGGTTCGCGGCGAACGTAGGAGGTGTGGCCCTCAAAGTATTCCCCGGCGGACTTGCCTTCCATGATGCGTGCCGCACCGGCGAAGAAGCGGAGCTGGTCTGCGCCGGCGGCAACTTCCTCGGAAGCGATCAGGGAACGGACCTGACCGGTGTTGCGGTGCTGGGCGTCAACGAGTTCTTCGCTGTTGGCCTCCACGGCGTCAGCGAGCTTGAGCAGCATGAGCTGGCGCTGGCCCGGCGTAACGTGCTTCCACGTCTTGAAGGCCTCGCTGGCTGCAGTCATGGCGGCGTCAACATCGGCCTGCACCGAAATCGGCGACTTGGCAACGATCTCCCCGTTGGTGGGGTTCACGATGTCCAGGAGACCCGTACCTGCCGGCGTAACGAATTCGCCGTTGATGAAGTTCTGCAAGGTTTGAACCACGGTGTGCAACCCTCTTTCGGTGTCTGGGGCATGGGTTTTAGCTGATCAGAGCCTATGCCAGCGGAGGGGTCCAAGGAATAGTCAGCTGCACACACCGGCATACCCTCCTTAGTGCGCTTGACCAGCGCCGGGTTACGCTTGTAACCATGGCAATGTCCCTCTCTTCGCTCGTCGCTGTCCCGTCATTGAAGCTCCGTAAAACAGGTAGCGCAGAGGCAACCTGGACCCAGGACATCAGTTGGGTGGCCGTAACCGAGCTGGAGGATCCACAGCGCTTCCTTAGCGGCGGGGAATTGGTCCTCACCACGGGCCTGCGCCTGAAGAGTGCCGCCGACCAGCGCCGATTCGTCCGGCAGGTCCAGCGGGCAGGTGCGGTGGGCATCGGCTTCGGCATCGGCCTCACCCACGAGTCCGTTCCGGAGGCGCTCATCGCCGAAGCCAACCGTTGGGGTTTGCCCCTGGTTGAAGTGCCCTACGAGATTCCCTTTATCGCGATCGGAAAGCTCGTCGCCGAGTCACATTCAGCTGACCACTACTCAAACCTGGAACGGCTGCTGGCCGGACACCAGATCCTGGCCCGGTCACTCCTCACTGGCGGCGGCTTGGGCGAGCTCCTGAAACAGTTGGGCAGCATGCTGCGCACTGATGTTGTGCTCACGCAGTTCAGCGCGCAGCTCTACAACAGCGTTCCCGGAAAACCGGCCCCGACGGCGGATGGCTGGGCTTCGTACCCGATCCCCACCGGCCGCAGGGATGCCTGCACACTGTGGTTGCGCCAGCCGTTCGTGGACTCGGGGATCGTCAGCTACGCGCAGAACCTCATCAGCGTGGAGCTGAACAACATGGTCAAGCAGCGGCAGGCCCAGCGCGCCATGGCTGGACAGGTTCTGGACGACGTCATCCACGGGACCCTGGAAACCATAGAAGCTGCCCGCCGTTTGGCAGGCGTTGGAATCAACAGCACCCGGAAGAACGTGGTGCTCGTGGCGGAGTCCACGGCACACCATAAACAACTGGTGAACATCTCCCTGCCCCAGGCGCTGGAAGCCGGCGTCAGCGCCGTCGTCGGGAAGGATCTGGTCACCGTCATCACCGACGACGGAAGCTCCGCGACGGCCTTGGCCAAGAGCCTGAGCGACCACCTGCAGGAGGCCGGGATCCACGCCGTGATCGGAATCGGCGGCGCCTACACCAAGCCGAACGGCCTGCGCTGGAGCTACTTTGAAGCGCGCGACGCCGTGGCGCACGGCTTACCGGTCAACGAGCCCGAACGGCTGAGCCTCACATCCCTCCTGCTGGCGAGCGAGGATGTCCCCTTGGCCGACATGGCCAGCGAGTCGCTCACACCATTGAGGAAGTTCGATGCCGCCCACGGTGCTGAACTGGTAGCCACGCTGGAAAGCTACTTGAACCACAACGGGTCCGTCGCCGCCGTCGCCGAAGCCCTGACCCTGCACCGCAATACCGTGCGGTACCGGCTGGCCCAGATCACCGAGCTGACTGGCTATGACCCGTCCCAAACGCAGGATCGCGTGCAGCTTTGGCTCGCCTTGGCGGTGCAGCGCTTGGGTTCGCGAAACCCGCGGTAAGTACGCTGCTGTGAAGCCCGTGGAGAGGTTCACCACAAAAGTGTAGACATTAGACGTCAAACGTCTAACCTTTAGATATGGCTGCGACGACCCCTCTTACCCCCACCACAGGAAACATCCCTACGATCTCTCCTGCCCCTGCGGCGAGCGCCCTTCCCGCTGCGCAGGCACCCAAGACGCGCGTCGTCGCCGTCGTCGGAATCATCGCCGTGGTACTGATTGGGCTGAACCTGCGCGCCGGCATCACCAGCGCTGCGGCCCTGTTCCATGAGCTGCAGCAGGTGCTGGGCTACGGCCCGCTGGTGGCATCGATCCTGCCCTCGATTCCGCTGCTGTGCTTCGCGGTTGCGGGGATGGGGACCTCGTGGCTAACCCGCCGGGTGGGCGTGGAGAAGGCCATTGCGATTGCCTTGGCCTTGCTGGCCGGGGGTCTACTGGTTCGTGGCATACCGGCCACCGGAGCGCTCCTTGGCGGAACAGTCCTGGCGATGTCCGGACTTGCCGTGTGCAACGTGGCCATGCCGTCGTTCATCCGGGAGCACCACGCCGACCGGACCTCCATGATGACCGGCCTCTACACCTTCACGATGTCCGGTGGTGCCACCTTCGCAGCGGCCGTCAGCGTTCCCTTGGCGCAGCAGCTCGGTTCGCCGTCGATGGGTCTTGCCGCTTGGGGAATCCTGGGCGTCGCAGCACTGCTGGGCTTCCTGCCGGTGGTCCTGCACTCGCACCGGAACTCCACCAGGACGGACCGTCCGCGCATATCCATGTGGCCCCTCCTCCGCACTCGCCTGGGCATCCTGATCACTGCCATCTTCACCTTCCAGGCCTTCCTCGCCTACGCCGTGATGAGCTGGTTCGCCTACATCCTCACGTCCCAGGGCCTCAGCGCCTCCGAAAGCGGTCTGCAGTTTGGCGTCATGCAGCTGGTCTCCGTGGCCGCAGGCATGATCCTGCTCGCCTTCGGCTCCAGGCCCGGAATGCTGCGGCCTGCCCTCTACCTCGCAAGCAGCTCCACGCTGGTTGCCATTGCCGCCATGGTCTGGCTGTCGACGTCGCTGGCAGTTGTGCCTGCTGTGCTGTTCGGCTTCGGGTTGGGCATCTTCCCGTTGGTCCTGGTAATCATCAGCCGCAGCGGACGGTCGACGGCGGAAACCACCGCGCTCTCCACGATCGCCCAATCGCTGGGATACTTGATTGCGGCAATTGGCCCCTTTGGCATGGGGCTGCTCCACAGCGCAACGGGCGGCTGGGCGCTGCCAATGAGCCTGCTCTCCATCGTGGCGGTGGCGCTCATGGTTACCTGCCACATGCTCACGAGCAAGCGCACTGCTACCAAGACCGGACCGAGGACAGCATGACCCTGACCCCTTCGCATCGCCCGGCCCTCGCCGAGGAGATCACCGCAAAGCTGCGGGACATGATCAAATCAGGCGAATGGCCGCTTCAGGAGCGCATCCCGGCAGAGCCTGAACTCATGGCAACCCTGGGCGTTTCCCGGGGAACCCTCCGCGAGGCCATCAAGGCATTGGCGCACTCGGGCATGCTCGAAGTCCGCCGCGGTGACGGCACATACGTGCGGGCCAACAGCGAAATGTCCGGCGCGGCACAGCGTATGTACTTGGAGCACACCCAGGAACACATCGTGGAAGTGCGGCTCGGCCTGGACACCCAGGCGGCCCGCCTCGCCACCAAGCACGCCACAGCCGAAGACTTGGCCGAGATGCGCCGCCTCCTGGCTCTGCGCCATGACGCCTGGCAGTCCGAGGACTACCCCACGTGGGCGCGCGCCGATTGGGAATTCCACGAACGCGTTGCCTTGGCATCAGGAAACCCGCTGCTACATCAGCTCTACGTCTCCTTTGGCGGGGTCTTCCACAACGACCTCCTCCGCCAGCAGCGCAAGGGCGGCTTCAACGGCATCCCCCGCGAAGGCCACGACGAACTGGTGGACGCGTTGGAAGCACACGATCCCGACGCCGCTGTCCAGAGCGTTTACCGGAACCTGGATTTCTGCGCAGACAAGACCCCTCGTTAATCCGTTGCCAGCCCGCTGATCCGTTGTTGCCCAGCGACGAGATAGCGGGCCTGCAACGGATTACCGGGCCTGGTAGGACACGGTCTCGATTCCCACCCCGGCAGCATCCCTGAACTTCGCGTTGATCAGCACCACATCGCGCCCGGCCCGGTCCAGGAGGCTCGCTGCGACACTCGCCCGGTATCCCGTGGCACAGTGCACCCAGATCCTGGCGTCCGGCAGCTCAGTGATCCTGCCAAGCAACTCATAGACCGGAACGTTGAGCGCTCCCTTGACGTGCGACGCCTTGTATTCCTCGGGGCGGCGAACATCCAGCACCACGTCCTCAGGCTCCCGGTCTTTGAGGAGTGCAGCCCAGTCCCCGTGCTCGTAGCTCGCCCGGGGATGGTCAGGTGCCAGCGCACCAACGTTCAAAACCGTGGCATCAGGCCCGACGGCGGCATCCGGCCCATCGATGCCAATCCTCGCCAAATCGCGGATCGCCTTCTCCACCTCATCCAACGGGCCCAGCAAGGTAAGGGGTTGATTCCACGGGATCACCCAGCCGAGGTAGCTGGTGAAGTTATCGCCCCGCCCGTACTCGAAGCTCACGCTGCCTTGGAGATGGCTGTCCGCGAAAGCCACTCTGTGCCGCAGATCCACCACCCACTCCCCCGCTCCCAAGCGACGGCTCAGCTCTGCGGCGTCCACGGAATCAGGCACCTGCAAGTTCGCTACACCGGGGCCGGCGGCGTTGAGAGGGCTCATGTGTGCGTAGTAGGCCGGATAGGCTGTGATGTTCTCCAGCAACTCGGCCACAAAATGGTCCTCGTTGGGATCAGTCAGGGCATGGTTGGCGGCGGCTTGCTGGCCAATGGTTGAGGCGTTCACCTTGCTGGAGGGCCCCACGGAGCAAAAGGAACCGAAGCCGTGTGTTGGATAAAGCGCTGCGCCCGGCGATGCCGAGGAAACAAGGCGCCGGACGGAAGAGTACTGATCGTGGGCCAACTTTGCAGTGTCATCAGGAGACACCAGGTCCGTCCTCCCGACTGAACCATAGAGCAAGCTGCCGCCGGAAAACACAGCCTCAGTGCCGCCGTCGTGCGCGTCCTCCCGCACCACGTACGAGAGGTGAGTGTGCGTGTGGCCAGGCGTGGCAACCACCGTCACAGTGAGCCGGCCGACGTGAAGCACCTGTCCGTCAGAGACGGGCACGCGACTGAATTCAACATGGTCATCGGCATTGACCAGGTAAGCGGCACCATGCGCCTCGGCGAGCAGCAGACCGCCAGTGACGTAGTCGTTGTGAAGATGGGTTTCGGCCACATGGGTGATCCGGACGTCGGCTTCCCTCGCTGCCGCCTCTATCCGATCGGTGTCCCGCTGGGGGTCGATCACCAAGGCCACGCTGCCGTCATGCACCAGGTAGCTCCGGTCCCCCAACTGGGGCGTTTCAATGACGACGACGTCCATACCTCAGGTTAAAGCAACGCGGGGATCCTTCTATGGTTGTCAAGGGTGGCGTGGGTCCGTGTTTGTGGCGTTAAGGGTTCGGTAGGTCCGTCGGGCGAGATAGCGTTTCACGCACCGGCGGATCTCCTTTTTGGTTCGTCCTTCGGCTTGTCGTTTGTGGACGTATCCGATGGTGGCCGGGTCGAAGGTCATTCTGCTCAGGGCGACCATGTGCAGGGCTTTGTTCAGGGTTCTGTCGCCGCCGCGGTTGAGTCTGTGCCGGACGGTGTTGCCGGAGGACGCCGGAATCGGGTTGACCCCGGCTAGGGACGCGAAGGCTGCTTCTGAGCGGATCCGTCCGTGGTGGGACCAGGCGGTAAGGCAGATGGCGGCAGTGACGGGACCGAAGCCTGGTTCCTGCAGGAGCGGGGCGGCTTCGCTTATTTGGACCAGTTCTGTGATTTGGCGGTTGTTGGTTTTGATGTCCGCGTCGAGCTCGCTGATGCGTTTGGCTAGCCGGACCCCTTCGGACCGGGCGACGGTCAGTGCCAGTGGTTCCTCCCGGGAACGCCACCGGGACGCCTCGGCGATCTGTGCTCCGGTCAGGGGTTTGCGGGCATCCAGGCCGAGGTCGTTTACGCGCAGGAGGGCGGTCAAGGCGTTGACCGCCCGGGTACGGTCGGTGGTCATGGCTTCCCGTGCGCAGACCAGGACCCGCAAGGCGGCGCGGACCCCTTCGTTCAGCCGTGGCTGGCGCAGCTGCTGCTCATCCAAGGGCAGAACGGCTGCGGCGATCCGGTGCGCGTCGAGCGGATCGGATTTACCGGTTCCCTGACGTGCATCCATGCGCGCGGCTTCGGCGACCTCGTAGCCGGCGGCGCCGACCGCGCCGGCCAACAGGGCGCCGTAGGACGCGGCTCCTTCAACGACCCATAAGGCAGCCAGGTCAGCGCCGGTGTGGCGCGCGACCCAGGCGATGGCACGGTTGATGCCTGCCCCGGTGGTCGGGAAGGCCCGGGTGGCAATCAATTCACCGGTGCCTGCGGTGATGATGGCGTAGACATGGTTTTTGGCGTGCGTGTCGACGCCGACGACAAAAGGACGGGAATGCGCGACGATAGTCATGGCGGTTCTGGCGTCTTCCTCTATTCGCGGATGTGGTCAGGGCCGTAAAACGGCCGGTACCGGTCCCGGGTAGAGGTCACTTCGGAACAACACTGTGACGAGTCACGCCTGAGGGCGGACAACCTTCTGATCAAGTTACCGAGGTGGGCCGGGCGGTACCGGCCGCTCCACCCCGCGGACGGACAGATCCCACTCAAAGGCACCCTCTACAGGGCCAGTCACTTACAGAGTCACACCCGCGAGGCAGAACGACTACTACCACTCTGCCAGCCAGTCCCAGACCAGCCACCCCAATCCTCACAGTCACTTACGGCCCATGGGAGAGACCTTAATGGGCCGAAAGTGACCCCGCGTTGGTTTAGACCTGGGCGGAGACCCCGTCGCGGGAGATGTTGACCATGTCCTCGCGCGGCACAACCTTGATGCGCTCACGCGTAACCTCAACACCGTGGGAGCCGCCGGCCTCGGTGGCTGCTGCACCGAGCGCGAGCTCGTGGGCGTCCAGAGCCAGCCAGCCTTCCCAGCTGGTGAACTGCACGCCGCGGGAGTCGAGCAGATCCACGACGGCGTCTGCCGCAGGAACCTCGGCGAACGGCAGGTTTTCGCGGTCCTCCAAGAGGTACGTAACGGTCTCGAGGGCGTCGCCCTTGGTGTGGCCGATGAGGCCCACGGGACCACGCTTGATCCAACCCGTAGCGTAAAGGCCCGGCACGTGCTGGCCGTCGGCGTCCAGGACGCGGCCGCCGTCGTTGGTCACGACGCCCTTCTTGTGGTCGAACTCGACATCCGGCAGGGCCGAACCGAAGTAGCCGATAGCGCGGTAAACGGCCTGGACCGGGTAGTCGACGAACTCGCCGGTACCGCGGGCGTTGCCCGTGCCATCCAGCTCGGTGCGCTCGAACTTGATGCCGGCAACCTTGCCCGGGGTTTCCGGGGAGTCAACGATCTCAACCGGGCTGTGCAGGAAGTGCAGGTGCAGGCGACGGGAGGCCTTGAGCTCGGAGAGGTCCTCGGGCTGCTCGGCGATCCAGTTGGTGAGCGTGCCAACCATGGTCTTGGTCTGGTTGTTCGTCTGGACCTGGCGGTCGGACTCTTCGTCGAATTCGAAGTCCTCGGCGTAGAGAATGATGTCTACGTCCTTGGAGTGCGAGAGTTCGCGGAGTTCCAGCGGGGTGAACTTCACCTGCGCCGGGCCGCGGCGGCCGAAGACGTGGACGTCTGTGACCGGGGAATTCTTCAGGCCAGCGTAGACGTTGTCCGGGATTTCGGTGACCAGGAGGTCATCAGCGTGCTTGGAGAGGACGCGGGCGACGTCAAGGGCAACGTTGCCGTTGCCGAGGACGGCGATTTCCTTGGCGTCCAGCGGCCATTCGCGTGAAACGTCAGGGTGTCCGTCGTACCAGGAGACGAAGTCGGCACCGCCGAAGGAACCCTCAAGCTCGATGCCCGGGATGTTCAGGTCCGCGTCCTTGATGGCGCCAGTGGCGAAGATGACGGCGTCGTAGTGCTTGCGGAGGTCCTCGATGGAGATGTCCGTACCGTAGTCAACGTTGCCGAAGAAGCGGATGTCGCCGCGGTCCAGGACCTTGTGCAGGGCGTTGACGATGCCCTTGATGCGCGGGTGGTCCGGGGCGACGCCGTAGCGGATGAGGCCGTACGGTGCCGGGTAGCGGTCAAAGAGGTCGATGCTGACGTTGAGTTCGCCGCTCTTGACGGCTTCGCTCTTGGTCAGGATGTCTGCTGCGTACACGCCGGCAGGGCCGGAGCCGATGACGGCGACGCGAAGCGGACGGTCCGCAGAACCTACGGGGGTGCTAATTGACACGGCTGTGTTCCTTCTTCTTCTCAGTCCTCCCAACTAAGTAGCAGCTGTGCGCGTTTTGAGGGCTCAAAACGCGCTTAAGTGCGACCTAGTTGGGTAAGGGGGCTTAGTTGGTGCGGACGCGGGGACGGTTGGGGGAAATCGTGCTGTAATCAGCGGTCTTGAAATGCTGTGGGGCGAAGGGGCTGACACGGACAACATCGCCGATCACTATGACCGCGGGATTGGCCACGCCGACGGCCTCAGCCTGGTCCGCGATGGTTCCCAACGTGCCGATAGTGACGCGCTGGTCCGGCAAATACCCGTTCTCAACGATACCCACTGGAGTGTCCAAAGGCAGACCCGAGCCAGCAAGGGCAGCCGCGGAATCGCGCAATTGCGCCACTCCCATGAGCAACACCACAGTGTGATCCGGCCGAGCCGGCACTTCGGAAAGCTCTTCGTGACCGGTGGCGACGCTGAAACCCTTGGCCAAGCCGCGATGCGTAACGGGAATACCTGCAGCGGCAGGAACCGAAATGGCCGACGTCACACCGGACACCACTTCAACCTCGACGCCGTTCTGCCGGCAGAACTCTGCTTCCTCGCCACCGCGGCCCAGGACATAGGGGTCGCCGCCTTTGAGGCGGACCACGCGGTTGCCCTTGAGGGCTTCGTCAACGAGGATGCGGTTGATCTCAAGCTGCGGCACGGGATGGTGGCCCGGCGTCTTGCCGACCTCGATCACCCGGACATCCGGAGCCAGTTCCTTGAGCAGCTCACGCGGGCCAAGACGGTCAGCAACCACGACGTCGGCCTGGCCCAGCAAGCGTCGACCCCGGACTGTGATGAGTCCCGAGTCGCCAGGGCCGCCGCCAACGAGCGCAACAGAGCCAGCGGGCGTCGTGCCGGATGCGTCCGGTTTGCGGTGACGGCGCAGGGGCAGGTCCCCCGCTTCCAGGGCAGTGGCAACAGCATTGCGAAGGGCCATGGCACGGCGCGGGTCTCCCCCGGCGTTGATGGCGATCTTGACGTCATCCACCACGGCCACTGCGGGCGTCCAGGCAGCTGAGGATTCGTGGTCAGAGGCGTTGACGCACCAGATGCGCTGCGCTTCGGCGTCGTCTGCTACCTGGGTGTCCACAGCGGCAGTGCCCGTGGCGGTCTGAACGAACCAGACGCCGTCGAGGTCTGACGTGCGGTACTCGCGCGGCTCCCAGGTGAGAAGTCCGGCATCGGCGAGTCCGCGGAGGTTTTCGGAGGCAACGGGAGCGACCACGGTGACTTTCGCACCGGCGTCGAGCAGTCCCTTGGCACGGCGCTCCGCGACCGGTCCGCCGCCCACAACCAGCACCGGGCGGCCGAGCAGCCGAAGCGCCGTGGGGTAAATGTCCTGTATTGCCATGAAAAAACTGTAGGGCGGCGCCGTAACATGCTTCAAAGGCTCGGAAACACCCGGTAACGCTGGGTAATCCAGCGTCACATACGATTCATCCCTTGTTTCCTTGGGCAAACGTCAGGAAACGCGTGCCGCAAAAAACGCGTGCCGCAAAAAACCCAAGCCTCTAAAAAACAGACCAGCCCGTGCGCGTCGTGAATTCGTCCAAGGCTGCCACACCTGCCACCGAGTTCCCGGACCGCCCAAGGCCCGGGCTCCAGACACTGATGGCGCATTTGTTGGGGACCACCGCGACGATTCCGCCCCCGACACCGCTCTTTCCCGGGAGACCGACGCGATATGCGAATTCACCGGCGGCGTCGTAAGTCCCGCAAGTGAGCATGACGGCATTGATCCGCTTGGTCTGGGCTGGGGACAGCAACCGCGTGCCGTCCGCTCCTACGCCGTTCGCGGCCAGGAACCGGGTTGCGAGCGCGAGGTCTTCACACGTCATGGCCAGGGCGCACTGCTCCACATAGGACTCGAGGACGGCTTCCACGGGGTTCTCCAGGTTGCCGCAGCTGGCCAGGAAGTGGGCAAGGGAGGCATTGCGGTGGCTGTTGCGGAGTTCTGACGCCGCCACATAGTGGTCCGCGGCCACAGTAGAGTTGCCGGTTTCGCGGCGCATCAGGTCGCGGACAGCCAGGGCTGCGCTTCCCGTGACGCTGAGGAGCCGGTCGCTGACGACGATCGCGCCGGCGTTGATGAAGGGGTTCCGGGGAATCCCGTCCTCGCTCTCCAACTGAATCAACGAGTTGAATGGGTTGCCCGAAGGTTCACGGAAGACGCGCTTCCAGATGCCATCGCCGTCGAAGGCCAACACCAAGGCGAGCGCGAACACCTTGGAAATGCTTTGGATGGAGAAGGGCACGTGCGCGTCCCCTGAGGAGTAGACGTCACCGTCCCGGGTTGCGATGGAGATGCCGAACTGGTGGGGGTCTACGGCTCCCAGCTGCGGAATGTAGTCGGCAACGTTGCCTTGCCCGACGTGCGGCTGTACTGCCCCGACGATGTCGTCGAGGAGATTCTGGATGTCCAAGGTTCTAGCTCCTGGCCTCTGCGTAGGTCCACAGTCTTATCTGGAGGTGGGCAAGCAATCGTTCGTCCGCTGACTGCAGGTCCAGGCCGGCCTCTTCGCAAGCACGTCGGAGCCGGTAGTGAACGGTGTTGCGGTGGATGGCCAGTTCCTCCGCGCAGCGGTTCACGTCGCCAAAGAATTCGAGGTACGTGAGCAGTGTCAAAGCGAACTCCGGGTATCGGTCGCAGAGCTTCGCTATGCCTTGGTGCCGTAGCCCTTTCCGGGTTTCCAGCAGATCCAGCAACTCGTTGGTGAGGACCGTGGTTTCGACATCCCGGTAGGACGCAACACGGATCGACGGAGTGCTCTGCAGCACTTTGAGGACGCTGCGGACGTGGTCGAGCGTGGCATACAGGGCGTCCAGCCGCGGAACAATCGGGCCCACGGCTGCTTGGACCTGGAAGTGCAGGTGCGTGGTGGCGTCCCGCACGATCGTGTTGACCAGCCGGTTGATCGCGGGCAGGGACTTCACCGGGTCCAGGTCCGGCAGGATGATCGCTGTTTCCGTGCCCAGGGCTCCCACCACTGCTCCCGGACGGTAAGCCGCCGCGTGGATGGATGCGAGATTGGAGAGCTCACCCCTTCGGAGCTGTTGCCCCGGGGCGCTCTGGTCCAGCCCGCCCGCCGAAATCAGCACCAAGGCAGCAGGTTTGGAGGGGTCGATGCCCGCCGACTGGGCCTGCGAGTGAACTTGTGCCGTACCGCTGAGCAGGCTGGACACCCGGTCTTCGCGCATCGATTGGGATTGTTGGTTCCTGTGGCGCACCAGTTCAATCGCGGCGTGCCGGGCAGCACCGATCATCAGCCTGTCAGTGTTCGGCGCCAACGGCTCGGCACCTTCCTGCAGCCAGATGTAGCCCATCACCCGGCTTCCCGCGTGGATGCCAATCGCCACGCGTTCCCGAAGGCCGGCATCAGGGTTGGCCTCCACATGGACGGGTTCCTCGGTTGCCTGAAGATGCTTGTAGACGCCCGATTCCTTAAGGAGTTTCTGGTACCGCTCCGGTCCGCGCCGCGCAAGGATGGACAGGCGACGCAGCTCATCAACATCGTTGGATGCCGGCGAGTAGGCGAGGACCCTGTTTCCTGGATCCTCGATAACTACGTGGCCATTGGTCAGGGTTGCGGTTGTTTGGGCGATGGCGAACAAGTCCCTGTGCACCGTGGTGGGGTTCCCCCCGGATACACCGCGTTCCCGGATACGGTCCACGGCGACGCTTTCGAACTTGTCCCAGCGAAGGCCCGGGGCTACGGCCACCAATCCGATACCGGTGGATTGCAGCAGTTCAGCCACGGCTTCGAGTTCACGTTCGTTGCCCTTGACTGCCACCGCGGTGGGCCGGCCGCTGATGATCCGGCGGATTGCCGGCAGCGCCACACGTCCACGGGCGCCGATGAGCATCACCAAGGACCCAGGACGGGTGGCATCCTCATCTTCTGCATCCACAATGACGGTTTCACGAACCGTCATGTTGTCCGTGTCCGGAGCAAGCAACAACCGTGCGTTGTCCACGCCCAGGTCTTCAAGTACGTCGCTCAGCAAGGTGACGACGCCGTCGTCGTCAATGTCCAGGGCCTTCAACGAAGCTATCGCTTCCTCTCGTATTCAATTCGGGTCAACCGGACGTCCTTCGCCATTGAAGAAGTCCTGCCCATGCTCCTGCGCAATCGCGCACAGCCAGAAACATTACCGGGCCTTCAGGACACCAGTGTTGTCCAGCTGGCACAAGAGCCGGGCCCTGAATTTGGTTCGCCAGCCAATTTGCGGGATTCGCCTGAGATCTAGAGTTATTGACTGTCCCCAACGCCACAAACGCTGTGCATCGCGCCAGCGCACACAGCACGTCTGTGCCATTTGGGACTGTTGAGCTGCCGACGGCGGCGCCGGAGTCAAAGGAGACCCCCAAGTGATACCCACGTCAGTTTCAGCGCATTCTGCTGCGCCCGACCGGTCCGACGAGGCCGGCCCCCTGCTTGTTGCCCAGGAGCCAGGCCAGGATTTCTCAACGGAAGAATCGGGCTACCGGAAGACCCTCAAGCCCCGCCAGATCCAAATGATCGCCATAGGCGGCGCGATCGGTACGGGGCTGTTCATGGGAGCCGGCGGCCGCCTCAATGGTTCAGGCCCGGCCTTGGTCCTGGTCTACGCCGTGTGCGGATTCTTTGCTTTCCTCATCCTGCGCGCATTGGGTGAGCTTGTTCTCTACCGCCCGGCCTCAGGCTCGTTCGTTTCCTATGCCCGTGAGTTTTACGGCGAGAAAATGGCCTACACGGCCGGTTGGTTGTACTTCCTGAACTGGGCCATGACCTCAATCGTGGATGTGACCGCTGTGGCCCTGTACGTGAAGTTTTGGGGCCAGTTCTGGCAACCCATTAACGACGTCCCCCAGTGGCTCATTGCCCTGATCGCACTTGTGGTGGTGCTGGCATTGAACCTGTTGTCCGTGAAGATCTTCGGCGAGATGGAGTTCTGGTTCGCCCTCATCAAGGTGGGCGCGTTGGTGGCTTTCCTCGTCGTCGGAATCTGCTTCATTGTCCTTGGTGGCCGGACGGATGTGGGCGTTCCCGGCCTGAACGTCATTGCCGATAACGGCGGCCTTTTCCCTACGGGTGCGGTGGCCCCGCTCCTGGCGATCAGCGGCGTCGTCTTCGCGTACGCAGCTGTTGAGCTGGTGGGCACCGCCGCCGGCGAAACCGCCAACCCGCACAAGGTCATGCCCAAAGCCGTCAACACGGTGGTCCTCCGTATCGGCATTTTCTACGTCGGCTCCGTCCTGTTGCTTTCGCTTCTGCTGCCCTTCACGTCCTACAAGTCCGGTGAATCGCCGTTCGTGACCTTTTTCTCGCACCTTGGCGATCCCCAGGCCGGCGCGATCTCGGCCTCCGTGATGAACTTCGTGGTTCTGACCGCCGCCCTCTCAAGCCTCAACGCAGGCTTGTACTCCACCGGCCGGATCCTGCGTTCCATGGCAATCAAGGGCTCAGCTCCCCGCTTTACCGCCCGCATCAGCGCTTCCGGTGTCCCTTACGGCGGCATCCTTCTGACTGCCGTCATCACCTTGATGGGCGTGGGCCTGAATGCCATCGTTCCGTCGCAGGTCTTTGAAATCGTGCTCGAGGTCTCCGCGCTGGGCATCATCGGCGGTTGGGCCACCATCATGCTCTGCCACATCAAGTTGCAGGCTTGGGTGCGCAGCGGCAAAGTAGCCAGGCCCGCATTCCGACTCTTCGGCGCCCCTTTTACTTCCTATCTCACCCTCGGATTCCTGGCCTTTGTCCTGGTCACCATGGGCTTCTCGGAGACGGGCCGATGGGTGCTCGCTTCCCTGCTGGTACTGGCGCCGCTGCTGGTGGCCGGCTGGTATGCCCACCGTGGCCGAATCCGTAATGAGCAGTCCGCTTTGAACCCGCCCTCAGTTTGAAAGAGAAAACACGTCACATGAGCACCCTCTCCCCCCTTCCAAAAATTGGCACGCCCAGCCGCGCCTGGAGGTCGCGCGCCGATGCTTGGGAGTTCCTGGGATATGCCATCAAGCAGCTGGACTTGGACCGTCAGTCCGGATCGTCCGACTCGGGTTTGCACTCCCAGATCAGCCGGACTTTTGCCCTCTTGGACGCCGTGGAGCCCTACTGGGCAGAACCGGGCGTTGCCGCTGTGGCACAGTTGCGCCAATTAGTCGACGACGGCGACCCCCACGCCGCGCTCGAGCTTCTGGCCGGTTTGGCGCACCTTCCATTGGCTTCCGGAGCCGAGCAAGGTTCAGTTTCCGGGCTTGTCCAGGAGTCGCTGGAGGACGAGGCTGCACAAGCCGAGCAGGCTGAACGTCCGCGCTTCGAGGTTCTGGTGGTGGACAACATCACGCCCCAGGAAGCGGAGGCGCTGAAGAACAACATGGCAGCCCAGCGGCGCCCATCGGATGCTTTCACCTACGAAATCAATGTGGTTCCCAGCTACGAAGACGCGCTGGTCGCCGTCCTGCTTAATCCAGATATCCAGGCCGTGATCCTTCGCCCGGGCTTTTCCGTTCGCAGCTCCCAGCTGCTGGGCAGCGACCTCCGCCGGTTCCTGGCTGGGCACACTCCCGAAGGCCTCCAGGCCTTGCGGCCCGTCAAACGGATCCTGGGTCTGGCCGAGGAGATATCCGGTCTCAGGCCCGAGTTGGATGTCTATCTGGTGGCGGGCGTCTCCATCGAGTCCCTGGCCGGATCACTGACCAGGAAATTCCGCAGGATTTTCCGCAGGCAGGATCACCTGGACCTGCACTTGTCACTATTGTCCGGGGTTGCAGAACGATACGACGCTCCGTTCTTCACTGCCCTGCAGGATTACAGCCGCCGGCCTGCAAGCGTCTTCCACGCGCTGCCCATTTCGCGTGGTGGATCCGTAGGGAACTCCCCTTGGATCCGGGACATGGCCGATTTTTACGGGACCAACCTACTGTTGGCAGAGACTTCGGCAACGTCCGGCGGCCTCGATTCCCTGCTTGACCCGCACGGATCCATCAAGCAGGCGCAGGACCTTGCCGCGCGGGCCTTCGGAGCGCAGAGAACATACTTCGTTACCAATGGCACGTCCACGGCCAACAAGATCGTTCATCAGTCACTGTTGGCACCTGGTGACGTGGTGCTGGTTGACCGGAACTGCCACAAGTCCCACCACTACGCCTTCGTGCTCGCCGGGGCCCGCGTTTCATATCTGGATGCCTACCCCTTGGACAAATACGCCTTCTATGGCGCTGTGCCCTTGGCGAGTTTGAAGCGCAGGCTGCTTGAGTACCGGCGGGCCGGACGGCTGCACGAAGTCAAAATGGTGACGCTGACCAACTGCACCTTTGATGGAATCGTTTACGACGTCGAGCGTGTCATGGAGGAATGCCTGGCCATCAAACCCGACCTGGTTTTCCTCTGGGATGAGGCATGGTTTGCTTTCGCCCGCTCCCACCCCATCTACCGGCGTCGAACGGCAATGGCTTCAGCAGCCGCACTGGAAGCCTCCTTCAGCAGCCCTGCCTACGCGGCCCGGTACGCCGAGCAAGCAGCGGCCCTGCATGACCCCGTAACCGGTGAACCCCTTGATGACGAGGCATGGCTGAACAGGCGGCTGATTCCCAACCCTGCCAAGGCGCGCATCAGGGTTTACGCTACCCAGTCAACACATAAGACCCTGACGTCCTTGCGCCAAGGTTCGATGATCCATGTGTACGACCAAGACTTCATGGCGTCCAACCAGGAGTCCTTCCGCGAGGCGTACATGACCCACACCTCCACCTCACCCAACTACCAAATCCTGGCTTCCCTGGACATTGGCCGGCGACAGGTGGAGTTGGAGGGTTTTGGTTTGGTCCAGAAGCAGTCCGACCTCGCCGTCTCGGTGGCACAAGCAGTCGCACGGCATCCCCTGCTGAAGAAATACTTCCGGGTGTTGACCTCACGGGACCTTATCGAGCCCCAATACCGCGAAACCCGCGCCGCCATGCCGCTGCGGGAGGGATTGGCGGAACTTGAGGACGCTTGGCAGCGCGATGAGTTCGTTATTGATCCCAGCCGCCTCACGCTGGACATCAGCAGGACAGGAATCGACGGCGACACGTTCCGCCACAGCTACCTCATGGACGATCACGGAATCCAAGTGAACAAGACGTCCCGGAACACTGTGTTGTTCATGACCAACATCGGTACCTCGCGAAGTTCCGTGGCGTACTTGATCGAGGTCCTGGTCAAACTCGCCGAGGGATTCGAAAACCCCCATCCCTCGTCGCGACCGCGGACAGTGCCCGTGCTTTCGCCTGCATCTCCGCAGGCCGGAGGATCAGCGGTGATTGCGCAGACACCACCGCTCCCGGACTTCAGCACGTTCGCTGCGCGGTTCCGTGTGGACGATGCCTGCGAAGACGGCGACATCCGCGCGGCCTACTTCGAAAGCTACAAGCCCGAATCCACGGCCTACTTGTCCGCCGAGGAATTGGCCCTTGCAGTTCGGGCCGGGCAGGAAGTCATTTCCGCTGGCTTCGTCACGCCGTACCCGCCCGGCTTCCCCATCCTCGTCCCAGGCCAGGTCATCACGCGGCAAACTTTGGAGTTCATGGCTGCTTTGGACACCCGCGAGATCCATGGCTTCGATCACGAACGTGGCTACCGGGTCTTCGTGGATGGGTCTGCGGTTTCGGGGTCCGGCTCCTCGGAAGCTGGTGTTACGGAGACTGCCGTTGAAGCGGCGGGCATCGGGCGGTTGCCCGCTGCTTCGTAGGGCGTAACTCAGGCGTTTTGTCGGGACTCAGGTGTTTGGCGGACCCAACCAAAAGCAGGTGCGATGTACTTCGCGACGTTCCCCAGGAGCTTCGCGTTGTACTCCACCCCCAGTTGGTTGGGCACCGTCAGCAGGACGGTATCGGCAGCTTGGACGGCTGCATCGGCTGCGAGTTCTTCCGCCAAGGCGTCCGGCTCTCCGATGTAGCTCTTCCCGAAACGGGACAACGCGCCGTCGAGAATTCCTACCTGGTCCTGCCGGTCCGCTTGGGCGCGCAGGCCGAAGTAGCGGTTGTCCACCTCATCGACGATCGGCAGGATGCTGCGGCTGACTGAAACGCGCGGCTCGAAATCGTGACCCGCGGCTGCCCAGGCTTCGCGGAACATCTGGATCTGCTCGGCCTGCAGTTGGTCGAACGGGACACCCGTGTCTTCGGTCAGGAGGGTTGAACTCATCAGGTTCATGCCCTGCTCAGCGGCCCAAACTGCAGTCTTGCGGGTGCCGGCACCCCACCAGATCCTCTGTGGAAGGCCTGGGGAGAGCGGTTGGATGGGCAGAAGTCCGGTGGCTCCGCCCGCATAGTGGGGATCGGCCTGGGCCACACCGTGCCCGGCAATGGCCTTGCGGAAGAGCGCCGTGTGACGCCGCGCCATGTCCCCGGTGTCCTCGCCTTCATCCGGGACGTAGCCGAAGTTGGCGGCACCATTCAGGGCAGGCTCGGGTGAACCGCGGCTCACGCCGAGCTGAAGCCGGCCGTCGCTGATCAGATCCGTTGCGGCAGCTTCCTCCGCCATGTAAAGCGGGTTCTCGTAGCGCATGTCGATCACGCCGGTGCCCATCTCGATCCTGCTGGTCCTTGCCGCGATCGCGGCGAGCAGCGGGAACGGGGACGCTTGCTGCCGGGCAAAGTGGTGCACACGGAAGAACGCTCCATCGATCCCCAGTTCCTCTGCGGCCACGGCCAGTTCGATGCCCTGCTTGATTGCTTCGCCGGCCGACGGCACCAGCGAGCCAGGGACGCGTGCCCAATGGCCGAAGGAAAGGAAGCCGATCCGTTTGTTGTGCATGTCCGGGACAACTCTTGAGGCGGCCCAGGAATTCCTCGCGAAGAAACTTATCCAGCGCGTCGGTAGTGCATGGCGACCGCGCCGTTGCTGAGCGGCTGCGCCGAGATCAGCTCAAGTCGCCGGGTACTGGGCAGTCCGCCTTGGTACAGGGTTGGGCCGTGCCCCGCGATCATGGGGTGGACGAGGAATTTGTACTCGTCGATCAGGTCCAGCCGGTCCAGCGCTGTGGCGAGTTTGCCGCTGCCGAGAAGCACTCCGCGGGGAGTCCGATCTTTGAGCTCCTGCACCGCCGTGCGCAGGTCACCGACGACGTGGTGGCTGTTTGTCCACGGGAACTCGCTCCGCGTCGCCGAGACGACGTACTTCGGCTTGGTCTCCAACTTGAGCGCCCACTCGCGCATCGCCGGCGGGGCATCGACGTCGCCGCGGGCCACCGCTGGCCAAGCGCTCTCCATCATCTCGTAGGTGGTGCGCCCCCAGAGCATCGCGCCGCTCTCGTCCAAGAGACGGGTGAAGTGGGCGTGCGTTTCGTCGTCCGCGATGCCCTCCCGGTGGTCCACACAACCGTCCAAGGTGAAGTTGATGCTGAACGTTAGAAGGCCCATGCGCCGATTCTAGGCCCCCAAAAGCAACGCGGGGTCAGTTACGGCCCATGTTTGGCTTCAACATCGGCCGTATCTGACCCCGCGTTGCTTTAAGAACTAATCCCTAGCGGCTGCTCCCCGCCAGCAAACCACGACGCTGGAGGAGGCGCTTCTCAATCGGGCCGAAGACGAGGAGCTCGATCAGGATGCCCACGGCCAGGATCAACAGGATCGCAGACATGACCACGGCCATGTCTGACAACGCACGTCCTTGGTCAAGCAGGGAGCCCAGGCCGAAGCCAATAGTGCCACCCACGGCGATGATTTCCGCGGCCATCAACGAGCGCCAGGAGAAAGCCCACCCCTGCTTCAGCCCGCCGATGTATCCGGGAAGTGCTGCAGGAAGGACGATCTGCAGGGCCATTTGCAGCCGGTTCGCACCCAGGACGGTGCCCACGCTGCGGTACTGCGGTGGGATCTGGTCAACACCGGAGATCAGGCCATTGATGATCGAGGGAATGGCACCCATGAGGACTACGAAGTACACGGTGCCGTCGGTCAGGCCGAACCAGATGATCGCTGCAGGAACCCAAGCCACGGACGGCAACACCTGGAGCCCGGAAATCAGTGGCCCAAACGCGCGGCGGAGAGGAGCAACCTGCGCCAACAACAAGCCCACAGGCGTAGCGACCACAACCGAAATCAGGAAGCCGACCAAGCCACGCTGAAGGGATGTCCATACCGATTCCTGGACCTTGCCTTCGCCCCAGAGCGTCACGAGTTGGTTCAGCACATCAAGGGGCCCGGGTACCTGGTCACGGCGCTTGAGGCCAAGGGAAACGTAGAACTGCCAGACGAGGACGAGTACAACCAACGCTGCGATCGGTAGCAGCACGCGCTTCCAATCGATGCCTGCTTTGCGTGCGGCGTCGGACTGGAGGTTGTCCAGGCCCGCTTCGAGGTCGCGGAGTTCGGAAGGGTTGCCCTTCAAGGACGGCGACGTAATGTGCTCGCTGGATTCGCTCACGGGAAGGGTCCGCTCTTGGGTGGTGGGGTTACTTGGCATGGCGGCGGATCTCCTCGCGTAGCCGGCGGGTAATGACTCCGGTCAGCTCCCCAGCGCGACCAGCATCCGTTCGGTGTTCCTCTGTGACATCCCATTCGGCCACAACACGACCCGGACGCGAGGACAACAGCAGCACCCGCTGGCCCAAGCGGACAGCCTCACGAACGTTGTGCGTCACAAACACGATGGTGCGGCCGGTTTCCTTCCAGATCCGCTCGAGTTCGTCGTGAAGGAGGTCGCGGGTAATCGCATCAAGTGCCGCGAAAGGCTCGTCCATCAACAGCAGCTGCCGGTCCTGCGCCAGCGACCGTGCCAAAGCAACACGCTGCCGCATGCCACCGGATAGTTCGTGCGGACGCTTGTCGCCAGCACCGCCGAGGTGGACTAGCTCCAGCAGTTCCGTTGCCCGTGCGCGGCGGCTGGCCTTGGTGCTGGACTTGTCAGCCAGCTGAAGTGCGAGCTCGATGTTGCCTCGCGCCGTCAACCATGGGAACAGTGCCGAGTCCTGGAACATGAAAGCCGCGCCGTCGCTGGGCACCTCAAGAGCGCCCGACGTCGGATGCTCAAGTCCCGCCATGATGTTCAGCAGTGTGGACTTGCCGCAGCCGGACGCACCGAGGAGGGCGACGAACTCGCCCTTCGCGATGGTGGCGTTGACGTCGTCCAGCACCGGGGCGCCGTCGCCGAAGCGCTTGCCCAGGTTCTCGAGTACGACTGGCATGGTCCCGTCCTTCGTGTTGATTTGGTGGAGCTGATGTGGCTGAAGGCTGGCCCGCTCCCCACCACTGATTCGGAGGGGAAGCAGACCAGCCGTTTGGTGCTTAGTCCTGGCCGAGACCTGCAGCGGAGGTCTTCTTACCCTCTACTTCGTTCAAGGCCCGGAGGTCGAAGATGCCGTTGATATCGGCAGCCTTGGTGGTGCCAGCATCTACGCCGTCCTGCAGGAGCTTTTTGTATGTTCCGGCGAGCGGGTCCGTGGTGAAGGTGATGTTCTTCAGCGCTCGGTCGATCACGTTGGCGGGGAGCGGCTTTCCGGCCGTGTCCTTGAGGACAGCGTTGATGGTGCTCGCCTTCTCCTCTGGAGTTGCGGAGTTCAGCCAGTTCACGGATTCAACATGGCCCTTGAGCAGTGCCTTCACAGTTTCCGGATGCTCAGCGGCGAACTTCTTGTTCACGATCAGGATGGTGGTGGTGAATTCGCCCTTGTCCCACAGGTCCTTCTCGTCAACCAGGACTTTCGCGCCTGCTTCCAGGACCAAACGGGAGGCCCACGGCTCAGGCAACCACGCGCCGTCGAGCTTTCCGTCCTGGAAGAGCTTCAGTGTCTGTGCGTTTTCGGTCGGGTTGATCGTGACGTCGCCGCTGCCGTCCGGGTTGGTCTTGTAGCCCTGGTGACCCAACCAAGAGCGGAGAGCAACGTCCTGGGTGCCGCCAAGCTGCGGCGAGGCGAGGACCTTGCCTTTGAGGTCGGCCGCGGAGTTGATTCCGGGCTTGACCACCAACTGTGCTCCGCCTGCTGCTGCGCCAGCGATGATGCTGACGGACTCGCCGTTGCTCTTGACGAAGGAGTTGATGGCCGGGTTCGGGCCGATGTACGTGGCGTCGATAGCGCCGGCGTTCAAAGCCTCGATCGCGGCAGGGCCTGCGTTGAAGATCTGGGTGCTGAGCTTGGTATCGCCGAGGTCCTTGGCGATGATGCCCTGGCTGATGCCTACCAGGGCCGGGGCGTGCGTCACGTTGCTGAAGTAGCCAAGCTTGAGCTCAGCAGCGGGCGACGTCGTGGGAGCCGGAGCGGCCTCGTTGCTGCGGGAGACGGCAGAGGCAACCGCAGCGCCTGCACCGATCAGCAGGACAAGGCCGACGGCCAGGCCGATCTCAAGGGCGCGGCGGCGCTTGGGCTTGTTGGTCTCACCGGCGACGATGCGGATGGTGCCGGAATCGGGCTTCTGTGACTCGGGGGTGTTTGCCATGGGGAGGTCCTAATGAGATGTGGATGCGAAGGGGCGAAGATCAGGCCCCGTGACATCGCCCGCTCGGGGCAAGGAAGGACCATTCCGGAAAGGTCATGCCTTCACAGTAGGGACTGTCATATTTCGGCTTCAATCCCACAGAAACCAACGTTCACGCAGGGTCACGTGACGTCATATTCGGCGTCAGGCCTTCAATGTTGCGCGGGGTTGTGCGGCACTTGCGTTCACGAAGGGTCACGTGGCGTCATGGTGGCGGCGAGCTTCAGGATGTCCTGCGGCGTCGTGCGGCAGCAGCCACCGATCAGCCGGGCTCCCCGCTCGCGCCAATCGGGGGCATTCCCGGCAAGAGTGGTTGTGCCCAGGCCGCCCTCGGAAGGACCCCACGTCTTCGTGACGGCGTCGTAGGTCTCGCCCGAGTTCGGGTAGGCGACCAACGGTTTGTCCGAGAACCCGTTCAGCGTCCCAAGAGCGGGCGTCACCAGTTCCAACGGCACGCAGTTAACCCCGACGGCGGCCACCCGCGGCTCCGTACGGAGCAGCGCAGCCACCTCAGCCAACGGGGTTCCGTCGCTGATGTGTTCCGCGTCCTGCAGGGTGAACGTAAACCAGGATTCGACGTCGAACTCCGCCACGAGCGCCAACAGAGCCTCCGCTTCGGCGAACGACGGCAGGGTCTCGCACGCCAGGAAATCTGCCCCGGCTTCCACAAGAGCGGCAATGCGTGGACGGTGGAAATCCATGAACTCCGCGGTGCTCAGCGTGTAATCGCCCCGATATTCCGAGCCGTCGGCAAGGTAGGCACCATATGGACCCACGGACCCCGCAACCAAAAGAGGGCCGCTGGAAGGGTTCGCCGCAGCGTGCTCGCGACGTGCTTCGTCGGCTAGCCGGACACTCCGCGCCACCAATTCCAACGACTCCTCCACGGAAAGCCCTCGCCGCGCAAACCCCTGGGGAGTGGCCTGGTAACTGGCCGTAATGGCCACGGAGGCACCGGCGTCGAAATAATCCCGGTGGACCTGCTTGATCAGGTGTGGCTGCTCCAGCAGGACCTTGGCCGACCACAATGCGTCCTCAAGATCGCAGCCGTGGGCCTCCAATTCCGTGGCGAGGGCCCCATCTAGGACGAGGTCCTCACCGGAGTCCAACAGGGTGCTGAGTGCTGTGTTCTGGGGCATGTAGTGATCTTCCTGCTAAATCGCTCAATGAAAAAACCGCAGCTTGTTCGAAATCCCCGCCGTACAAGGCCGGGAATTTCGAACAAGCTGCGGTCTATCTGACTCTTCGACCTTAGATGACGTAGCGCTCGTCTTCGTGATCGCCAGGGTGGTCCTTGACCAGACCGGCGGCAAGGGTGTTGCCGTCGATGGGGTCGATCACCAGGAAGGCGCCCGTACGGCGGTGGTGCAGGTAGTTCTCCAGCGGCAACGGAGCCGCCAGGCGAAGCTGGGCATGTCCGATGTCGTTGAGCTCAAGGCTTGAGGCGGGCTCCACGTTGAACGTGGCCAGGTCCAGCTTGCCGGTGACGTTGCGAACCAGGGCCTGGACCGTGCGCGTACCGTGCTTCACCAGAACCTTCTGGCCTTCACGCAGGGGCTTGGGCGAGAGCCAGCACAGCGACGCGTACAGGTCAGCCGTGCTTTCGCGGACCGTGCCTGCGGCAGCGATGGTGTCGCCACGGGCAATGTCGATCTCGTCAGCCAAACGAACGGCAACCGACTGCGGAGCAGCCGCTTCCTGAAGTTCCGTGCCGGCGAAGTCGATGCCAGTAATCCGGGTAATGCGCGGCTCGTGGCCAGGGCTCAGCACAGTGACTTCGTCGCCGAGCTTCACGGAGCCCTCAGTGATCTGGCCGGCGTAAGCACGGTAATCGCGGTAGGCCTCCACGTCGAGCCCGGCAGCAACAGCATCCGGAGCAAGGGCACCCTGCGGACGGATCACCAGCTGAACCGGGAAGCGGAAGCTCTCCAGTTCGGCCTCGAGCTCATCAGCGGCGGGGAGGGTTTCAAGGACCTCAAGGAGCGCAGGCCCGGTGTACCAAGGGGTTCGCTCCGAGCGGTCCACCACGTTGTCGCCGTCAAGGGCCGAAACGGGAACCACCAGAAGATCAGCTACGCCATCGGATCCCAGACCGAGCTCGCGGGCAACCTTCTGCACATCAGTTTCGATGTCACGGAACACTTGCTCGCTGAAGCCCACCAGGTCGATCTTGTTCACTGCCACTATGACGTGGGCAACGCGCAGCAACTGCAGCACGGACAGGTGCCGCCGGGTCTGCTCCAGCACGCCCTTGCGGGCGTCAATAAGCACGACGACGGCATCCGCAGTGGACGCGCCGGTCACCGTGTTTTTGGTGTACTGAACGTGGCCGGGGCAGTCCGCCAGGATGAAGCTCCGGCGGTCGGTGGCGAAATAGCGGTAAGCGACATCGATGGTGATGCCCTGCTCACGCTCAGCACGCAGGCCATCGGTCAGGAGGGCGAGGTCAATCCCACCCTTGTCCCCACCAAAGCCGCGGTCGGCAGAAGTGCGGGCTACGGCGTCGAGCGTGTCAGCAAGAATCGCCTTCGAATCGTGAAGGAGGCGGCCCACCAAAGTGGACTTGCCGTCGTCCACGGATCCGGCAGTGGCGAAGCGGAAAAGCGTGGACGGAAGCGGCGCGGACTCCAGTCCGGCCTGCAGGAATGCGGTTTCGGTGCTCATTTAGAAGTAGCCGTCCTTCTTGCGGTCTTCCATGGCTGCCTCGGAGATGCGGTCATCTGCGCGGGTGGCGCCACGTTCGGTCAGGGTGGAGGCAGCGACTTCAACTACGACGTCGGCCACGGTGTAGGCGTCGGACTCGACGGCACCGGTGCAGGACATGTCGCCCACCGTGCGGTAGCGGACAGTCTTGGTGATGACGTCCTCGTGCGGGAGCGGCTGGGAAACCTCGCCCACAGCGCGCCACATGCCGTCACGGGCGAAGACCTCGCGCTCGTGGGCGTAGTAGAGGCCGGGCAGCTCGATGTTCTCGCGCTCGATGTAACGCCAGATGTCCAGCTCGGTCCAGTTGCTGATGGGGAACGCGCGGACGTGCTGGCCCACCGTGTGGCGGCCGTTGTACAGGTTCCACAGCTCGGGGCGCTGGTTGCGCGGGTCCCACTGGCCGAATTCGTCACGGAGGCTCAGGATGCGCTCCTTGGCGCGGGCCTTGTCTTCGTCGCGACGGCCGCCGCCGAACACGGCGTCGAACTTGTTGCGCTGGATGGCATCAAGCAGCGGAACGGTCTGCAACGGGTTGCGGGTGCCATCGGCACGCTCGGCCAGTTCGCCGCGGTCGATGAACTCCTGGACCGAGCCAACAACCAGCTTCAGGCCGAGACGTTCAACGGTGCGGTCACGGAACTCCAGGACCTCCGGGAAGTTGTGGCCCGTGTCCACGTGCAGGACCGGAAAAGGAACCTTGCCCGGCCAGAAAGCCTTGGTGGCCAGGTGCAGCATGACCACGGAGTCCTTGCCGCCGGAGAACAGCAGTGCGGGCTTCTCGAACTCGGCAACCACTTCACGGATGATATGGATCGCTTCGGACTCGAGGGTGTCCAGGCTGCTCAGGCGTTGAGCTGAAGGGGCGTCGACTGCCGCTGCAACTTCCACTGTGGACTCCTCTGTTGTGTACGTGCTCATGTGTGTAGTCCGCATTCTGTCTTGTCGGATCCTGCCCAGCGGCCGGCGCGGGGGTCTTCACCCGGGGCCACTTTGCGGGTGCAGGGCTGGCAGCCGATTGACGGGTAGCCCTGGCTCAGGAGTGGGTTGACGGGAAGGATGTTGTCCTCGGAGTACTCGACCAACTGGTCGAAGGTCCAGTCGACCATCGGGTTAACTTTGACCAGGCCAAAGCCCTCGTCCCAAGTGATCACCGGCGTGTTGGTGCGGGTGGGTCCTTCGTCGCGGCGAACACCGGTGAACCACACTTCGTAGCCGGCAAGCGAGCGGCGCAGCGGCTCTACCTTGCGCAGCGCGCAGCACTGGGCGGGGTCGCGGGCGAACAGGTCCTTGCCCAGCAGGCGGTCCTGCTGTTCAACGGTGTTCTCCGGGAGGACGTCCACCACGTTGACGCGCAGGTTGGCGGCAACTTCGTCGCGGGTCTCGTACGTTTCCTTGAAGTGGTAGCCGGTCTCCAGGAACAACACGTCGACGCCGGGAAGCTGGTCAGCGACCAAGGCCGGAAGAACGGCGTCGGCCATGGAGCAAGCCACGGTTACTGCGGGGAGCTCAAAGTTCCGTGCTACCCAGGCGATGACATCGCGGGCGGGCGCGTTCCAGCCGAGCTCTGCGGCTCCGGCTTCGGCCAGTGCCTTGAGTTCTTCGTTGGACCGCTTGAGGGCTGTCGTCACTGGAGGTCTCCTTCATCTGCGGAGTGTGCCCACTCAGCGAAGGTCTGGCCCTCGGCGCCAACAGCGACGAACTTGCGGACCACACGCTCCACGTAATCAGGCAGGTCTTCGACCGTGACCTTGAGGCCGCGGACAGTACGTCCCAAGCCGGCTTCCTCACGCTCGTTGTTAGCCAGTCCGCCACCGAGGTGGACTTGGAAACCCGGGGTGGGGTCGCCGTCGGGCGTTGGCAGCATCATGCCCTTGAGGCCAATGTCCGCGGTCTGGATGCGGGCGCAGGAGTTGGGGCAGCCGTTGATGTGGAGTGAAAGTGCCTGCGGGAGCTGCTTGGTCTCCACGAGGTCGGCCAGGCGGCGTTCCAGTTCGGCGATGGCCGTGGCTGCCGTGACCTTGGTTTCCACGATTGCCAGCTTGCAGAACTCGATGCCCGTGCAGGCGATAGTGCCGCGGCGGAACACGGACGGACGGGCGGAAAGGCCCAGCGTGTCCAGTTCTGCGATGAGCGGCTCCACCTGTTCCTTGGCTACGTCCAGGATGACGAGCTTCTGGTGGGGAGTAGTGCGCAGCCGGTAACTGCCGTGCTGTTCCAGCGTGTCGGCGAGCTTCACCAAGGACTCACCGGACGTACGTCCCACGGTGGGGGTCACGCCGATGAAGAACTTGCCGTCCTTCTGCTCGTGGACGCCGATGTGGTCTCCAGGAGCCGTGGGCTTGGGAGCGGCGGGGCCGTCCGGAAGCTTGAAGCCAAGGTATTGGTCTTCCAGGATCTGGCGGAACTTGGCCGGACCCCAGTCGTTCATCAGGAACTTCAAGCGGGCCTTGGTACGCATGCGGCGGTAGCCGTAGTCGCGGAAGATGCTGGTGACGCCGAGCCAAACTTCAGCGGCGACGTCCGCCGAGACGAACACGCCAAGACGCTCGGCCATGCGGGGGTTGGTGGACAAGCCGCCGCCAACCCAGAGGTCGTAACCGGCACCGAGTTCGGGGTGGACAACGCCCACCAGGGCGAAGTCGTTGATCTCGTGGACAACGTCCTGGGACGGGTGCCCGGTGATCGCAGTCTTGTACTTGCGAGGCAGGTTGGCCAGCTCGGGGTCGCCGATGAAACGCTCGGCGAGCTCGTGGATGAGCGGCGTGGGATCGATGATCTCGTCCTTGGCGATGCCGGCAACCGGCGAACCCAGGATGACGCGGGGAACATCGCCGCAGGCCTCGGTGGTGGACAGGCCGATGGATTCAAGGCGGCGCCAGATTTCCGGCACGTCTTCCACGCGGATCCAGTGCAACTGGATGTTCTGGCGGTCCGTGAGGTCGGCCGATCCGCGGGCGAAGTCCACGGAAATCTGGCCGATAACGCGCAGCTGCTCGGTGGTCAGCGCACCGCCGTCAATGCGGACGCGAAGCATGAAGTACTTGTCTTCGAGCTCGTGCGGTTCGAGCGTAGCGGTCTTGCCGCCGTCGATCCCGGGCTTGCGCTGGGTGTAAAGACCCCACCAGCGGAAACGGCCGTGAAGGTCGGTGCCGTCGATCGAGTCGAAGCCCTCTTTGGAGTAGACAGACTCAATCCGCTCACGGACGTTCAGCCCGTTGTCCTCCTGCTTCCAGGTTTCATTGGCGTTGAGTGGCTCAGTGCCATCAACCTTCCACTGGCCGTGAGGCTTGGCGGCAGGGCGGGTGCGTGCTGGGCGCGAGGGGACTGCGGAGTCCGCGGGCGCACCGGCTACAGCTGTATCTGTCATACGTCGACTTTAGGTCTGGCCAGTTTTCGTCAGCAAAGGTCCGGAAACGCTAAGTCACCTAGGGAAACATTTCGTCACGAACACGCCAGCGGCCTTGTCCCAAGGGCCTGTATATGCAGGTCCTTTTTGTGCTCCCACCGCGCAAATAAAGGTTAGGACGCCCTTGCCAGAACGGCGTCGTAACGCTCCAGCGCTATCTCCGCGAGAACCGGCGAGGGCAACAGCGGAGCCGTAACAATGTCCGCTCCAGCCTTGGCCAGCTGATCGTGGAAGTAGCCAGTTGCCAACAGGTACGAGGACACGAAAACCCTCCCTGTTCCACCGTCTTCGGCGAGTTCGGCACGCAAAGAGGCGACGCCGTCGGGCACTGTTGGCTGCGCGCTGGCACCATAGGCGACGCGAACCTTGTTCGGCAGAAGCTCGGCCAGCTGCCGCGCCTGCTCCTCGGAGTCCACCGAGCCGTCCGGAAGGGACGATCCCGCGGCAGCCAGCAGCACGCCGTCGTTCTCCTTCAGCCCGGCAGCGCGCAGCTGCGCAGCGAGCAACTCAGCCAAGCGCGGGTCCGGACCCAGCGGCCTCGCGGCCACTACTTCCGGCCGGCTCTTGATCGCCTTGGGCACGTCCACCTTGATGTGGAAGCCGGTACTCAGCAAAAGCGGTACGACGACGGCGGCCGTCCCCTCAGGCAGGCCTTCCACCACGCCGGACAGCTCAGGCTCCTGCACGTCCACGTACGCCTCAAGCACCTGTAGGCCGGGGCGCAGGGCTTCGATTTCGGCCATGACCTGGCGGATGGCGGCCTGGCCTTCGGCGTTGCGGGTTCCGTGGGCACAGGCGATCAAAACGGGGCTGTTCATGGGAGCTAGCGTAACGTTGAGCCAGCAACTACTGAGAGTCGCAGGCAGAAAGAACCCGTCCACTTGATTTCCATCGACATTGTCCTTCTGTGGCTTGACCTGGTCGGCGTGTTTTTCTTCGCGGTCTCGGGTTCGCTGCTGGCAGCCCGCAAACAATTCGACATCGTGGGTTCTGTACTCCTCGCGTCCATTGTGTCGCTCGGTGGTGGCGCGATCCGCGACGTGGTCATCAACGCCGGACCCCCTGTTGCTTTCACAAATCCGGTCTATCTGATCCCGCCTCTGCTCGCCGCACTGCTGGTGTACTTCCTGTTCTCGTCCGTGCAGCGCTTCACGTCCCTTTTAACCCTGTTCGACGCCGGCGGGCTCGCCTTGTTCTGCATCACCGGAACGTTGAAGGCACTCACGTCCGGCATGAATCCCGTGGCTGCGATCCTTTTGGGCGTCACAACAGCAGTGGGCGGCGGCCTGCTGCGCGACATCACCGCCAACGAGATTCCTACCCTTTTTGATGCCCGCGACATCTACGCGCTACCCGCGTTCGTGGGGGCTGGATTGACCACCCTGCTCTGGCACCTTGGCCTGTTTAGCGGGCTCACTGCATGCCTGGTGGCCGGCATCGTTTTCGCCTTCCGCGTCACAGCCTGGAGGCGCAGTTGGTACGTGCCATTGGCCGTGCGCGGATGGCAGCGTGGAGGCACCGGAGCGGGCGCAATTTCGGGTGCCCGCGATTAGCTAGGATAAGAGCATGACTGACATGTTCCTCGAGAAGTTCCGCGCGCTGGTCCCAAAGTATCTCGAGGATGAATGGCAGGAAGAAGACGGCCTCACACCAGGGGAACTGGACGAGGCCCTCGCCGATCACTCCTTCACGATCCCGCTGGCGTTGCGCGAGTTCTACCTCGCTCTTGGCGGCTGCGAAGACCTCATGGAGGCGTACCACTACTTCTGGGATCCCGAAGAACTCGAGGTGGACGACGACGGTTTCCTCATGTTCCTCGAGGACGAAGAGGAACAGTTCACCTGGGGCTTCCGCATCGCCGATGTCAGCATCCCAGACCCCATCGTCTGGCGCCGCAACAACGCCCGCGGGCAGTGGAAGAGCGAAGAAGGCACATTCTCCGAGTTCGTCTTCGACATGTTCGAGTGGGCGTTCAACGACGAAGACTAGGTTTTGACTGGCAGCCCCTGCGCTCCCTTTGTTGGGTGGTGTGGGGGCTGTTTTTGTTTGGGGGTTCTGGTTGGGGTTGCTGTGGGTTCCTGACCATGTTTGGCTTGGCTACAGCCGCTTTGCACCCTATTTCGGTTGCATCTGTGGTGCCGGTCCCCCAAAGAAGGTCCCGAAGCCACGCCTCCCCCGCCGCCCCGCCAGGCTGTTCGCTGGGGGTTCTGGCTTCCCGACTATGTTTGGCTTGGCTGGGGCCATGGTGCACCCTATTTCGATTGCATTAGAGCTGCCCGTCCTCCAAACAAGGTCCTGAAGCCACGGCCCTCCAGCCGCCCCACCAACACCCACGACGGCGCACTCACCCCTGGCCCAGCTGCGCCAATCGCTGCGGGCTGTGGCTTCCCGACTATGTTTGGCTGGGCCAGGGCCACTTTGCACCCTATTTCGATTGCATTAGAGCGGCCCGTCCTCCAAAGAAGGTCCTGAAGCCAAGGCACTCCGGCTTCCAGGCCCCACCAACAACCACGACGGCACCACTCACCCCGGCCCAGCCCGCGCCAATCGCTGGGGCCTGTGGCTTCCTGACCAGGTTTGGCGGGGCCAGGGCCATTGTGCACCCTATTTCGGTTGCATTAGCGCAGCCCGTCCTCCAAAGAAGGTCTCGAAGCAACGGCCCGCCGGCCTCCATGCCCCACCAGCACCCACGACGGCGGCACTCACCCCGGCCCCCAGCCCGCGCCAATCGCTGGGGGCCGTGGCTTCCTGACCATGTTTGGCTGGGCCAGTGCCATTGTGCACCCTATTTGAGTTGCATTAGAGCTGCCGGTCCTCCAAACAAGGTCCTGAAGCAGCGTCCCACTGAGGTCTTGCTGTTAAAACGGAATGGCCCCGGTCCGCTGCAACGTTACGAGTCATACGCTGCACCGAACCGGGACCACAATCTCCGTTCGCATCAGACCCACCGGAGGCATTTAGTGGATCCGTGAATAGCTTATGACAAGTCTGTCACATATGCAACTTTTGCCGTCAATGATTTTCCCACAACCAAGATCTTATTTACGGATCCGTGCAGTTATCCACATAGCTGCAAAACACAGCACATTCAGGATTGAAAGCACGGAAGCATGACCGAATGAACCTCATCGAATTCCTTCAATCCCGGCATGGAGCAGCCAGGACCACGGATCTAAAACGGGCCGGTTTTACAGAACGCTCCCTGTCCGAGGCCACACGATCGGGAGCTATCGAACGTGTACAGCGCGGCGTGTATGTCACCAAGGGAGCAGACCCCGACGTCGTTGCGGCCTTTCGTGCGAATGGTCGTCTGACGTGCATCTCGGCCGCGCGGTTCTACGGGTTCTGGACGCTTCACGATCCGGACATCCTGCACCTGACCTGCGGTAACGGTCTGCCCAATCCAGCAGTAGTTAATCACGCATTAGCCCTACATCCACGCCACCCATATCTTCCGGTAGTCGGAGTGGCCGACGTCCTGATGCACGCCCTTCGTTGCTTGCCTGAGTTGGAATCATTGGTCATGGTTCAAAGCGCGATCTCCCTGGCCCTGCTCACTCCTGACTACCTCCGTTCGAGGCTTACCGGGAATCGGAACGGCAAGGCCCGGTCAATCCTCGATCTAGTCCTGCCAAGGGCGGATTCCTTGCTTGAGGTTCTGGCCCACACTCACTTTGTGCGGGCGGGACTCCGCGTCCGCATGCACGTGCAGCTGCCCGGGGTTGGGGAAGTCGACTGCTTGATCGACGATTGTCTGGTCATCGAACTCGACGGCGGTACACATTTGGAAGGGAAACAAGTGAAAAAGGACCAATATCGGAACAACGCCAGTATCCGGGGCGGCCACTTGGTCCTTCGCTACTACTACGCGGACGTCGTTCATAACCCTGAGCGAATGGTGTCCGAGGTGCTCACTGTCTTGGCCAACAGGGTAGCCGGCCGCTTCGGACCGTCACGCTTGCAACCCAAGTAGCCACCGGCGTCGTGAACTATCACCACGCCCGTGGCGTCCTGACCCTCATTGAAACCAATTCAGCCAACACGCAACCTAAAAGGGGTGCACAACGGCTGGAGGGAAACCAAACAAGGTCAGGAACCCACGCCTCAGACGCCCAAGTAGCCCCCGGCGTCGTGAACTATCACCACGCCCGCAGCCTCCTGACCATCATTGAAGCCAAATCAGCCAACACGCAACCCAAAACGGCTGCACAACGGCTGGAGGGAAACCAAACAAGGTAAGGAACCCACACCCCAGACGCCCAAGTAGCCCCCGGCGTCGTGAACTATCACCACGCCCGTGGCATCCTCACCCTCATTGAAACCAATTCAGCCAACACGCAACCCAAAAAGGTTGCACAACGGCAGACGGCAACCCAAATAAAGTCAGGAACCCACAGCCACAAAGAGAAAGCTAGCTACTCCGGTCCACCACTGCATGCGCGAAGTTCGTCAATGACGCCTTCACCACACCCTCAGGCAGCGGGGCCAAGGCGGCAACGGCCTCGGCGGACCATTGGCGAGCGATCTTCCAGGATTCAGTGGTCACCGGGTGTTCGCGCAAACCGGCCACAGCATCGGCAAGGGCGGAATCAGACGTCAAGTCCCCGTCCACAAGCTTCAAGAGCTCAGCCGCTGACGAATCACCGGCAGCAGCATCGCGGCGGAGCAGCAGAACGGGCAGTGTGGGAACACCTTCGCGGAGGTCGGTGCCCGGGGACTTGCCGGATTTGACCTTCACGCCGGTGACATCGATGACGTCGTCGGCAAGCTGGAAGGCCACGCCAACCTTCTCGCCGTACTCAACCAGGAGGTCCTCAAACGCGGGGTCGGCGCCGGCGAAGATCGCACCAAGCTGGCCGGAGGCTGCAACCAGGGATCCTGTCTTATCGGCGATGACGGAGAGGTAGTGCTCCACGGCGTCTTCGTCCTCGCGCGGGCCGACGGTTTCGTGAAGCTGGCCGAGGCAGAGGCGTTCGAAGGTCCGGGCCTGGATGCCGAGTGCGCGGGATCCGAGTTCTGAGACCAGGATGGAGGCACGGGCAAAGATGAGGTCGCCGGTGAGGATGGCCACGGAGTTGCCCCACACTTCGTGGGCGGTCGGAGCGCCACGGCGGAACGGTGCAGAGTCCATGACGTCGTCGTGGTACAGGGTGGCGAGGTGCGTCAGTTCAACCACAACCGCCGCTTGGACAACCTCGGGGCGTGAAGCATCTCCAAGGTGCGCGCACAGCAGCGTGAGCAGCGGACGAATGCGCTTGCCGCCGGCTTCCACCAGGTGGCGCGACGTCGCGTCAGCCAGGGGATCCGAGTTGGAGATGGCTTCGCGAAGCTTCTTTTCCACGCGGGCAAGGTTGGTGGTGATAGCCGGGCCGAGTTCGGCGTCGCCGGCGATAGCGGCAAAACCGGCGGGCAGCTGGAGACCCGTTGCGATCGCGGTGGTGTTGGGGGCAGGCTCAACAGTGTCCGGCAGGCCGTGCCCGGCATGCGTCCAGCTGTGTTCGGCAGAGTTCGTCACGGCTTAACCCTAACTAGTTGTTGCGGAAACCGCGGTGTCGGAGTCTGCCGCCTTAAAAGGACGGACAGAGGAAGTGTTGGACGTGGCCGGGACGAGCATCTCAAGGACGCGGATCACGCGGTCTTCGAAGCCCTTCGCGGACGGATCCGTGAGGTTGGCGAGCATGCGCACTACAAAACGCATCAGCATCGGAATCGGCATTCCCGTGCGTAGGGCAAGCTTCATCACGGCCGGCTTCCCGATCAAGGACGCAAACATTCGACCCAAAGTGAAGTGCGATCCCCACTGGTCCCGCACATAGTCCGCGTACCGCGATAGGTGGGCGTCGGCGTCGTCGGCGGTCCAACCGGCAGAGGCCGAACGCGAAGCAGAGTCGATCAGGAACTCGGCGGCGTAGCGGGCCGACTCCATGGCGTAAGAGATACCCTCGCCGTTGAACGGTGACACCATGCCACCGGCGTCGCCTAGCAGGAGCAGCCCGGGCGAGTAGTGCGGCGTGCGGTTGAAGCCCATGGGCAGCGCAGCGCCGCGGATCTCGCCTACCTGATTCTCGGGTGTAAAACCCCAGTCGGCGGGCATTCCGGCGGTCCATTCGCGCAGGACCTGCTTGTAGTCCAGCTTGCCGAATTCTTTGGAAGAGTTCAGTATTCCGAGGCCGACGTTAGACGTTCCGTCGCCGACGCCAAACACCCAGCCGTAACCGGGCAGAGGCTTGCCGGACTTGCCGGGAAGTTCCAGCCAGCCTTCCATCCAGTCGTCTTCGTGCCTGGGAGATGTGAAGTAGGTGCGCACTGCAACGCCCAGCGGGCGATCGTCACGCTTGTGTATACCCAGCGACACGGCGGTTCGCGTGGAGTTGCCGTCCGCGGCGAGTACGACGTCGGCATGGAAGTCGCGCGTCTCGCCCGTCTTGCGTCCGGACTCGTCAAGGATGGATGCACGTGCGCCGATGACGCGGCCGTCGTCGGACTGCAATGCCGAGGTGACGCTGTGGCGTTCAAGCACGACGGCGCCCGCGGCCTGGGCGTGACGGGCCAACTCTTCGTCGAAGCCCAGACGCGTGCGAATCAGTCCATACGTGGGAAAGTCTGAAACCTCGGGCCAAGGCAGCTCAATGGTACGGCCGCCCGCGATGAGTCGAAGCCCCTTGTTTCGGCGCCAGCCCTCGGACTCAGCATGCGGCAATCCGAGCTTCTGGATCTCACGGACCGCGCGCGGCGTGAGACCGTCCCCGCAAACTTTTTCGCGCGGAAAGGAAGTCTTTTCCAGCACTGTGACATCAATGCCGGCCTGGGCGAGGTAATAGGCGGCGGTGGACCCGGCGGGTCCCGCGCCAACAATCAGTACTTTCACGTCGTCCTAAATAAGTGGCACGTCAGCTGGGCTGGCTGCCGGACCGGCGCGGCTTGATCTGGCGGCGAAGCTTGGCAACGGGAACGCTTTCGCGGTGCTCGGCTGGCTTCTGCGCGCGGTGAACTGCCACGATGCCGCCGCTGAGGTTGCGGTAGGTGATGTCCGTCCAGCCGGCGTCGCTGAGCCACTGGGCCAGGTGGTCCTGGTCAGGCCATGCACGGATGGATTCCGCAAGATAAACGTACGCGTCGGGGTTGGAGGAAACCTTCGTGGCGATGGCCGGCAGGGCGCGCATCAGGTATTCGGTGTAAAGGTTGCGCCACAGGGGAACCACGGGGTGCGAGAACTCGGCGATGACCAGCCGGCCGCCGGGCTTGGTCACGCGCAGCATTTCCTCGAGAGCTTTGCGCGGTTCCACAACGTTCCGCAGGCCGAAGGAAATGGTGGAAGCGTCGAAACTGTTGTCCGCGAACGGCAGGTTGGTGGCATCTCCGGCGATGAAGTCGATGTCCGGGCGGCGGCGCTTGCCTACCTTGAGCATGCCCAGGGAGAAGTCGCAGGCCACAACATTCACGCCAGCATCGGCATACGGTTCGCTTGAAGTGCCCGTTCCGGCAGCGAGGTCCAGGACCTTCTGGCCCACCTTCACATCCATGGCGTCGACCACGATCCGGCGCCACCGACGCGTCTGCCCCATGGAGAGGACGTCATTCACGACATCGTATTTGGGGGCGACATCGTCAAACATCGTCGCAACTTCGTCCGGACGCTTTTCCAAGGATGCTCGGTTCACCTTGTAATTGTCTCAGACATTCAGCCGAGTTTGCTGCGCTGTAGAACTCGGCTCAGGTTCTGGCGGCACGCGGGAGTACTGTTGTTCCATCATGACGAGCACGCTCCGTACCTTGACAGTCCCCCTCGATGTCGAATCATCCTCCGGGGGGCTGCCGTCGTTTCTGGTCCGGGACGATGTCCTTTGCTGGTCACGGCGTGAAGCCGGCCTTGTTGGCTATGGCGAGCTGACCCGGTTCAATGCCTCCGGTCCGGAGCGCTTTCTTGAGGCCGATATCTGGTGGCGGCACCTCATACTTGAGGCCGAGATCACCGATCGCGTGGAGGTTCCGGGCACTGGCCCGGTTGCGTTTGGCTCGTTCGCTTTTTCCAAGATGTCCCCGCACGTTTCCCGGCTGATCGTTCCGGAGATGGTGGTTGGCATCCGTGATGGCCGCGCCTGGGCCACCCAATTAACGTTCGACGACGCCGAGCTCACCGAGGCGGGCGTCCTCGCCGCTCTGGACCGCTGGCTGACAAGCACCGAGCCATTCGAAGGCGATGGCGAGGCCATTGCGGCAGGAGGGTCCGACGTCGGGCTGTCACCGGACGCTTTTTCGCCCAACGGTGCAGCTGGTTACCTCAGCCGGGGGTCGTTGAGCGAGACGGATTGGATGCACGCCGTCTCCAACGGCGTGGCGGAAATCCGCACCGGCAAGCTGGAGAAACTCGTCCTGGCGCGCGACGTCGTCGCCAACCTTCCTGCCGGCGTGAACGCTGCGGAGGTGCTTCGCCAACTGGCGGCGAGGTATCGGGAATGCTGGACGTATGGTGTTGACGGCCTTGTGGGTGCGACACCGGAAATGCTGATCCAAGTGGAGGGTCGCACGGCCCAGGCTCGCGTGCTGGCCGGAACCCTGGATCGCCGCGACGCCGAAGGTGTGGACGGCTCCCCCATGGCGTACGCCGAGCGGGTATTGGCCGGATCTGAAAAGCAGCGCCACGAGCATGAGATCGCAATTGATTCGCTGACCCGCCAGCTGGCGCCGTTTTCCGAAGCGATGAACTCCCACAGCGAGCCCTTCATTCTTGAACTGCCCAACGTCTGGCATCTGGCCTCGGACGTCAAGGCTGAGCTTGCCGATATCGAAGGTCATGTGCCCACTTGTTTGGCCCTGATCAACGCGCTCCATCCCACTGCGGCAGTGTGCGGAACACCTACTCTGGTGGCCGGTGCGCTGATCCGAAAACTGGAGCACCTGGACCGTGGTCCCTACGCCGGACCGGTGGGTTGGCTCGATGCAGCAGGCAATGGCGAGTGGGGCATCGCCTTGCGCGGCGCGGTCATCGAGGACGCCAACACGGTACGGCTTTACGCGGGTTGCGGGATCGTGGAAGGTTCGCAGCCGGAGGCCGAGCTCGCCGAGACCTGGGCGAAATTCCGGCCAATGCTCGAGGCACTGGGGATCCAGCGCTGAATCTGGGATCTCAGACAGGGACCTTCGGGTGCCGCTTGCATATTCGCTAAACTAGTTATCCAATAGTGAAACTTAGTTTTCTGTGATGCACATCTCAGGTTCGGCGCTACACTAAAACCGACTCAGTTCAGCCCCCACTGCAACAAAAGGTAAAAAACATGCAGATCTCCCGTTCGGTTCTGTCCGGCACCAAGATGGCCGCCGTGCTCGCAGCAGGCGCCTTGGCCCTGACCGCCTGCGGCGGCTCCTCCACTCCGGCTGCCTCCAGTGGCTCAGGCCCCCAGCTCATCAATGCCGGCAAACTCACGGTGTGCTCGGACGTCCCCTACGAGCCCTTCGAGTTCCAGAAGGATGGCAAGATCGTCGGCTTCGACATGGACATCGCCAATGAAGTGGCCAAGGACCTCAAGGCCGAACTCAACGTGGTTGACAGCTCCTTCGAAGCCATCGAGACCGGCACCGCACTGACTGGCTGCGACGTCTCCATCTCCTCAATCTCCATCACCGACGTCCGCAAGAACGTCATGGACTTCTCCAGCCCCTACATGGACGACGACCTGACCCTCGTGGCTACCTCGTCCTCGGGCATCAGCAACCTTGACGGCGCAAAGGGCAAGAAGGTTGGCGTCCAGCAGGCCACCACCGGTGCCCAGTACGCCAAGGACAAGGGAATCGACGCCCAGCAGTTCGAGGACTCCGGTCTCCTGGTCCAGGCCCTCAAGGCGGGCACCATCGACGCCGCGGTCGGCAACCAGTCGGTTCTGGGTTACGCCATCATGGACGATTCCAAACTCAAGCGCGTTGAAGACTACGCAACGGGCGAGAAGCTGGGCATCTCCATCAAGAAGGGCAACACAGCCATGGCTGATGCCGTCAACGCCACCCTGAAGCGCATCACCGATGACGGCACCCTGAAGAAGTTCGAGACAACCTGGTTCGGCGAAGCCACCAAGAAGTAGTCCGAGCTCCGGCTCCCAAGAATCACGCAGGCGGGCCCCGCAACGATCTGTTTAGGCAGTCCGTTCGGGGCCCCTCCTGCGCAACACGAATGTGAGAACACCATGGCAATGACTGCACGTCAACGAGCCAAAGTCAGTCTGTACGTCCAGGCCGGGATCTTCGTTGTGGCCGTGGCCGCAGTGATCCTCGCCGTGGATTGGAAGACCGTTGGAAACAGCGTCTTCAACTTCGCCAAAATCGGCCCGATGTTCCCCGATATCTTCCTCATCGGCCTCAAGAACACCCTCATCTACACGGCACTTGCCTTCGTTGTGGGCCTCTCCGGTGGTCTGCTGCTCGCCCTGATGAAGCTCTCCTCTTTCCCGCTGTACCGCTGGATCGCTACTGGATACATCGAATTCTTCCGCGGCGTCCCCGCCCTGCTAGTGTTCATCGCCTTCGGTTACGGCGTACCCCTGGCCTTCGGTGTGCAGTGGGACGTCAACATCGTGGTCATGGTTTCCCTCGGTATGGTGGCTTCCGCGTATATCGCCGAAACCCTGCGCGCCGGTCTCCAGGCCGTTCCCAGGGGGCAGATGGAAGCCGCTCGGTCACTGGGCATGCCGCACTGGCGCGCGATGGTTTCCATTGTCATTCCGCAAGCTTTCAAAATCGTCCTGCCGCCGTTGACCAACGAGATCATCCTGCTTACCAAGGACTCCTCGCTGATCTACGTGCTGGGCCTCACCGCGTCCCAGTATGAGCTGACCAAGTTCGGCCGCGATGGCATCTCCAGCCTCGGAGCCGGCCTGACTCCGCTGCTTGTGGCCGGTGCCTTCTACCTGGTCATCACCATCCCCTTGAGCCTCCTGGCACGGAAGTTCGAAAGCCGCTCCGCGCGGACGAAGCGATAGGCAGGACAGTCATGAATAACTCCACCGGGAGCACCGCAGCTGTTCGCGCCGCAGGCGTGGACATCAAGGATCTCCGCAAGTCTTACGGCAACAATGAGGTCCTCAAGGGCATCTCGCTGACCGTTGAACCGGGCCAGGTTGTGTGCCTGATCGGGCCGTCAGGCTCCGGAAAGTCCACCCTCCTGCGCTGCGTGAACCTGCTTGAACACCCGAACGCGGGCACCATCAATGTAGGCAAGTTCGAGGCCACCGACCCCGACGTAGACCTTAACCGGATGCGCCAAAGCGTGGGGATGGTGTTCCAGCACTTCAACCTGTTCCCGCACCTCAGCGTGCTGGATAACTGCACCATCTCGCAGATGAAGGTTCTCAAGCGTTCCAAGTCCGAGGCCGCCGAGGTGGCACGCCGGAACCTTGAACGCGTCGGCCTCGGCCACCTGTCCGACCGTTTTCCGGACCAGCTTTCCGGTGGCCAGCAGCAGCGCGTCGCCATCGCACGGGCCCTGTCCATGGACCCGCAGCTGATGCTATTCGACGAGCCAACGTCCGCCCTTGACCCGGAGACGGTAGGCGATGTCCTGGCCGTTATGCGCAAGCTCGCCCAGGAGGGCATGACCATGCTGGTGGTCACGCACGAAATGGGCTTCGCCCGCGAAGTGGCTGACCGCGTGGTCTTCATGGATGCCGGCGTGGTTGTGGAGGAAGGCCCGGCGGAGCACGTCATTAGCGCCCCGTCCCAGCCGCGAACCAAGGAATTCCTGCGCCGCGTCCTGGACCCGACGCACATCGACGTCGTGGAGGACTGACGCTTCACCGTCGCGCAGATTCGCTGGCGCCACGCAAACGGGAGGGCGACACCTTTATGTGGGTGTCGCCCTCCCGTTTCTGTGTCCTCTACGAATTTGCGCGGCCCGCAGAAGCACGACGACGACGGGGAACCCCTGCTGCCTCGAGCTCGGCTTCCAGCCGAGCGGGCGATCGGAGATCACTCCACACCAACCGGACAACGCCATGGCCCGTAGCGCGAATGGCGTTCGCACCGTTCTTTCGTATCCCCAGCAGGGCCACAAGAAGAGCAGGGCCATAGCAGCACGGCTGGCTAGCCTGCGGTCAGGACCTTGCTCACGGCGCCGGAGACCGCGTCCTTGATGCGGGCGTGCAGTTTCCGAAGGCCTGCCCGGTCCACGCGGACTTCCACAATGGTGCGTCCCTTCAGCGGTGACTTGAGGGCCTCGGCAAGTTCCGCCGTCGTACTTACCGCCTGATGTCCGACGCCGTACGCCGCCGCGAGTGCCGCGATGTCCACTGAGTGTGGGGTGCTGAAGAGGCGTTCGACGGCGGTGCCGTAGGCCCCCGAGTCTTCCACTGCCCCGTGCTCGAGGAGGCTGAAGATAGCACCACCAGAATCATTGAGGACCACGATGCGGAGATCAGGCACGGGTTCCCCATGGCCCAGAAGTAGTCCACCGGCATCATGGAGGAACGTGACGTCGCCAACGAGAACCGTGGTTTCGCGTCCGCTGCCGAGTGCTATTCCGGTAGCGGTGGCGATGGTGCCATCGATGCCCGCCAGCCCGCGGTTGGCGTAGACGGTGGCGATGGGGTCAGGGTGCGGTTGGCCGGCGAGGTCGACGTCACGGATGCCGTTGGAGGAGCCGAGAACCAATTTCCCGCGCGAGTGCTCCCAGACGGTGGCTCCGACGGAAGGACCGGTGGCAGCCGACTCCCCAGCCAATATTCCGTCTAAGGCATGTTGGGCTGCAGCCCCGGCCAGGAGCCAGGAATCCAACCACTCGGCAGAGCCCCGGCCGGCAAATGCGGCCAACTCAGGGAGGGTTTCGAGGGGTGTCTCGCGGCGACGGCCAGCTTCGTACCAAGCCACAGGAACCGGCTGGTAGATTGCGGTTTCGATGGTGGGGTGGGCCAACAGCGCCGCCACGGGCCTGGAAAGGGTAGCCCGACCGAACAGGACGACGCGCTCGATCGGTGTTGCCGAATCCGGGCCGAAGTGCTCCAGCAGCACCCGGTATGGGCCTACGGCGTTGGGGCCGAACCGGGCGTTGGATGAAGGTTCCGCAAGCAAGGGAAGGCCGTGCGCTCGGGCGAAAGCCTCAGCTACGGGACCGGCGTCGTGACCTGCGAGGACCACAGTGCGTCGTTCGGGGAGTTCCTGCGAAGCGGCCGGAAGATCGAGCGCCTGGGGGCCGGCATCGTAATGGAACACGCTGTGTCCTGCGACGGCGGGAAGTGCATCCCCAACCGCCGGAACCAGTGGATCGCGGAACGCAAGGTTCACTTGGACGGGTCCCGGTGGGGTGTCCTCCAGCGCACCCGTGGCTGCGTAGAGCGCGGTGGCAATCGCGCGCTGCGGGCTTGCTCCCGCGGCGACGTCGACGGCGAAGCGGACGTGATCGCCGAACAGGTCCAGTTGGATTGTGGTCTGGTTCGCCCCGGTCCCGTGAAGCTCCTCGGGCCTGTCCGCGGAGACGACGATGAGGGGCACGGCCGCGTGGTTGGCCTCCATGACGGCCGGCATCAGATTTCCTACAGCGGTGCCTGAGGTGGTCAGGACTGCTGTGGGCGCTTCGGTTGACAGGGCGAGGCCAAGCGCTGTAAATCCGGCATCACGTTCATCGATCCTGACATGGAGGAGAACCTTGCCCGCCGCTTCGGCCTCAGCAAGGGCGTAGGCCATGGGCGCTGAACGCGAACCCGGCGCCACCACCACGTGCCGCACACCGCCGTCGAGGAGTGCAGTCACGGCGATCCTGGCGGCAGCGATGGATGTCAGAGAGTCCTGTGAAGTCACGATTCCAGTCTATTGGCGCGGCCGGGACCCAATCGCTCTCTCACATCGTGCAGGTTCCCACCCGATGCTCAATCACATCGCGCCCGTTCCCACCCGATGCTCAATCACATCGTGCCCGTTCCCACCCGATGCTCAATCACATCGTGCCCGTTCCCACCCGATGCTCAATCACATCCTGCCCGTTCTCACCACGGAGTTGAGCTAAGCGCATAGACTCGATGTAGAAGGAGAGTCATATGGCAAAGGGTCCAACGGTCTACCACGTCGCAGAACGGGCAGGCGTCTCGATCGCGACGGTTTCGTTTACTTTTCGGCAGCCGGACAAGGTCAAAGCCTCCACCCGGGATGCCGTACTGGCAGCTGCCGAAGCACTGGGCTATGTCCCCAGCGCGAGCGCCCGCGGGCTGGCACGCGGCAGGACCGGCGCCCTTGGCCTGTTTGCCTACGACTATCTGCTGGATCCTGCCCATGGACGGAGGGAAGAAGGCATTGCCGCCTCGGTCCCGGCCCCGACAGAGGGTCTTGGCAACGAGGACCTCCGACTCTTCCCCTTGTATGTGGACGAGGTGCAGCGCGGGGTCGAATTGGAATGCTGGCGGCGCGGCCAGGCGCTGCTGGTAGGCGGCGGAAATCCGGAAAACAACGAGGCGGTGTTGTCCGACATCGCGGGCCGTGTTGATGGTTTGGCCATTTTTCCCAGGTCGGTCCCCAGCGAGGCTCTGGCCCGCATTGCCCGACGCATTCCCGTGGTGGAAGTCTCCGAGAGCGACCTCAACGCGGATCTGGACCATGTAACTGTGGACAATGAGTCCGGCATTCGAGCGATTACCGAACATCTCTTGACGGTGCATGGCATGACCCGGCTTATGTTCCTCGGCGGCATGCCCTCCTCCGACAATGACCACCGGCTCCAGGCGTTCCTCCGAACGTTGCATGATGCAGGACTATCGTCGGCCCGCGGCCCCAACTATCCGTGCGGCAGCGATGAGCGCGTGGCTGAGGTCGTGCGCTTGCTTTGCCAAGGCGGGAACTTGCCCGATGCCATTGTGTGCGCCACAGACCAGGACGCCCTGGTGGTCCTGGATACCTTGGCGGCAGCTGGAGTCAACGTCCCGAAGGACGTGGCTGTGACGGGGTTCGACGGCATTGCTGCTGGCCGCGTGGTCCGACCATCCTTGAGCACCGTGCGCCAACCCCTGGAACAAATGGGCCGGTCCATGGTGCAGCTTCTGCTGGATCGGCTGGACAATCCTGAGAAGCCGCCCGCCAACGTACATCTCCCCGTCCGTCTTGTGGTGCGGGAAAGCTGCGGCTGCCAGGCGGCCTAGCCAGGTCGTCAACATTACATAAAGTCCGGCGGGGCATGTTCCGCCGGGCTTTTCTTTTTCCACATTGCCTCACCAAGCTGTTGCCAAAGTCACAGTCAATGCGCTTAGATTGGGCTTGTTGGCAAATCAAAGCGCTTAGATATCTATTTTGAGGCGCAAGTATGACCCTCCTCCGCGATATTCCCTTCCGCAGTTGGCAGAGAAGATCGGGACCCACGAAAGGAACAACGATGATCCATCCGAACGCCACCAAGGCAGCTGCGGTAGGCCTCGCTGCAGCCCTGCTGCTCACAGCCTGCGGTCGGGACGCAACGGCTCCGGCCGGTGATGCGTCCGCCGCACCCATTGCCTCGGGGCCGGCTACCGGCACCATCACTCTGTGGGCGCAAGGCAGCGAGGGCGAAGCACTGCCTGCCCTGCTGAAGGAGTTCGAGTCCGAAAACCCTGGCGTCAAGGTGGACGTCACAGCAATTCCCTGGGACGCGGCTCTTAGCAAGTACCAGACGGCCATTGCCGGCGGGACCACTCCGGACGTTGCACAGATGGGTACCACGTGGATGGGCGACTTCAGTGACTCTTTCGACGCCACTCCCCAGGAAATCGACGCCAGCACGTTCTTCCCAAGCTCCGTGAAGTCGACGGAAGTTCAAGGGACCAGTTATGGGGTGCCGTGGTACGTTGACACCCGCGTCGTCTATTACCGCAGCGACCTTGCAGAGAAGGCCGGGATCACCGAGGCCCCAGAAACCTGGGACGATTTCAAAACCCTGGCCAAGGCTCTCCAGGAAAAGGCCGGGGCAAAATTCGGAATCCAGTTGCCGACTGGCGTGGCCGGATCCTTCCAGGACACCCTTCCGTTCCAGTGGTCCAACGGCGCAAAGCTCATGAACGACGACGGCACCAAGTGGACTCTCGACACCCCGGAGGCTGCCGAGGCACTGAAGTTCTACTCGGGTTTCTTCACGGACGGAATTGCGTCCAAAGCGGCGTCAACAGGGACCACAGCCGAGGCTTCCTTCGTCGACGGTTCTGCGCCCATGATGATCAGTGGTCCCTGGCATGTGGGGCTCCTGAACAAAGCCGGCGGGGAGGGCTTCGCGGACAAGTACAAGGTTGCGCCGATGCCCAAGGCCAAGAGTTCCACGTCCTTCGTGGGCGGCTCCAACATGGTGGTCTTCAAGAAGTCCAAGAACAGGGACGCATCCTGGAAGCTCCTGCAGTGGTTGTCCAAGCCCGAGATCCAGCTCAAGTGGTACCAGGCAACGGGCGACCTGCCCTCCCAGGAGAGCGCGTGGAAAGATCCGTCCCTCTCCGCCGACAGCAAGCTTTCCGTGTTCGGAGAGCAATTGAAGAACACCAACAACCCGCCATCCGTCACCACCTGGACCCAGGTAGCCGCAGCCGCTGACACCGAAATCGAGCAGATCGTCAAGGCGGGCAAGGACTCCGGGGAAGCGTTGAAGTCCCTCCAGCAGACTGCGGAGTCGATCGGAACCGGGAAATAGCAGTGGCAACCACCACAAGCGTCAGGCCTGCCAGCACCAAGGTGGCTGGCAGGCCTCCTGCCCGGGGAGGACGCGCACGTCGCCGGCGCAATGCGTTGGTTGCCTGGCTCTTCGCGTTGCCGTTTGTCCTGGTCTTCTCGGTCTTCATGCTGGGACCATTGGTGTCATCGTTCTTGATGTCCTTCACCGACTTCACCAGCCGCGACATCGACAACCCGTTTGCTGTGGGATTCGTAGGTTTAAACCAGTACTCTGCCCTCTTCAAGAATCCCCAGTTCCTGCATTCCGTCCTCAACACTGCGTACTTCGTGGTGGCGGGGATACCCTTGACGATCGTTCTGGCTTTGGCGTTGGCCGTAGCCCTCAACAACGGCATAACACGTTTCCGCACTGCGTTCCGCGTCGGGTTCTACACGCCGGTGGTCACCAGTATCGTGGCTGTCGCCGTCGTCTGGCGGTTCATACTCCAGCCCGATGGCCTGCTGAACGTCATCCTGGGCTGGGTAGGCGTCGCGGGCCCAGACTGGCTCAACAGCACCACGTGGTCTATGCCCGCACTGATCATGCTGGCAGTCTGGCGGAATCTAGGGACCCTGATGATCATCTTCCTCGCCGGCCTCCAGAATGTTCCAGCCGACATTCTCGAAGCTGCAGCAGTGGACGGTGCCAATGCCTGGCAGCGCTTCATGCGCATCACCTTGCCCATGCTGCGCCCCACCCTGCTTCTGGGGACGGTCCTGCTGTCCGTGGGCTTCCTGCAGTTCTTTGAAGAGCCTTTTGTGATGACCAAGGGCGGCCCACTGGATTCCACGTTGTCAGTCAGCTACTTCACGTTCAACCAGTTCGGGTTCGGCAAGTATGGACTCGCTTCGGCCGCCAGCTATGTCCTGTTTGTGGCGATTGCGCTCCTGAGCCTGATCCAATTCCGAGCCCTGCGATCCAAGGACTGAGGACTTCAATGACAACAGACCAGATAATGCGCAAGCCCAGGAAACGAACACCGGCTGCCCGCCCGTTGACCTACGCAGTCCTCCTGGTGGCAGTAGCTTCCACTCTCCTCCCCTTCGTATGGATGTTCCTTGGCGCATTCAAGACCCAGGGTGAGCTTCTCCGCCGGCCCATCACCTGGTGGCCTGAACAACCCACGCTGGAGAACTTCCTGACGTGGTTCAACGAACTCCACATCGGCACGTTTTTCCTCAACAGCCTGGTGGTGGCCGTGTTCACCGTTCTGGGCAATCTCCTGTTCTGCTCCATGGTTGGATACGCCTTGGCCAAGATGGACTTCCCCGGCAAACGGTTCCTGTTCCTCCTGGTCATGGTCATGCTGATGGTTCCCGGTGTGGTGACCTTCGTCCCACTGTTCGTGATGGTCAGCAAACTCGGCCTGGTGAGCACCTACCCGGCACTCATCCTGCCTTTCCTGGCAGCACCCATGGGTGTGTTCCTTATGCGCCAATTCATCATGGGCATTCCGGATTCGCTGATCGAGGCAGCCAGGATTGACGGTGCCGGTGAGTTGCGCACCTTCCTGCGGATCGTTCTGCCCCTCTGCGGACCTCCGCTGGCAACCTTGGGGATTCTGACTTTCCTTGGATCATGGAACAACTTCCTGTGGCCGCTTGTGGTGGCCCAGAGCGAAGACATGTACACCCTACCGGTGGCTCTCTCGCTGTACTCCACGGGCCAGAACGCTACCGACTACGGACTGCTCCTGGCCGGATCAGTCCTGGTGATCACACCCATCCTTCTCTTGTTTGTTGCCCTGCAGCGCTTCTTCATCCAGGGCGTCGCTGCCACCGGCATCAAGTAGCCCCTCCGGGCCGAACCACAACTGACCCCGAAAGTACCCATGACATCACAAACCCACACCAGCCCCCTGACCTCCGTGTCGGACCAAGGAACGCACTACCGGGACCTTAACGGCAACGGGATCATGGATCCCTTTGAGGACCAGGCCCTCACCCCGAAGGAACGTGCAGCTGACCTCACCTCCCGCCTCAGCCTCGAGGAGAAGGCCGGCCTGATGTTCCATACGGTGATAGAAACCGGTCCCGAAGGTTCGCTGCTGGAGACACCGGGGGACATCAGCAAATCGCCCACCAGCACCGTGATTCTTGGCAAGTTCATGAACCACTTCAATATCCACAGGCTGGGAACGGCCCGCGAGGCCGCCCGCTGGAGCAACGCCCTCCAGGAACTCGCACAGCAGACGCCTCATGGGATTCCCGTGACCATCTCCACTGACCCACGGCATGCATTCATTGAGAACTCCGGTGTCTCCTTCACCGCCGCCCACTTTTCGCAGTGGCCCGAACCTATCGGGCTCGCAGCTATCGGCAGCTCCGAACTTATTCGCCGTTTTGCAGGGATTGCGCGCCAGGAGTACACGGCTGTTGGTATCAGGGCAGCCCTTCATCCCACCGTTGATCTGGCAACCGAGCCGCGGTGGTGCCGGCAGGCAGGGACCTTCGGCCAGGACTCCCAGCTCAGCGCCCAGTACGTGGTGGAGTACCTGCGCGGGTTCCAGGGAGAGAATCTGGGGCGCACCAGCGTCGCCTGCACCACGAAGCACTTCCCCGGAGGAGGCGCACAGCGCGATGGTGAAGACGCTCATTTCCCCTATGGGCGGGAGCAAGTCTATCCGGGTGGCCGATTCGATGAACATTTGGTTCCCTTCCGGACTGCCATTGCGGAGAAAACCAGCGCCATCATGCCCTACTACGGAATGCCGGTGGGCGTGGAACTCGACGGCGAACCCGTGGAGGAGGTGGGTTTCGGCTACAACAAGCAAATCATCACGGGCCTACTCAGGGAAAAGCTCGGATTCGACGGTGTTGTTCTCAGCGACTGGGAATTGGTCAACGACAACATCGTGCGAGACCAGGTGTTGCCGGCACGGTCCTGGGGCGTCGAAGAGCTCACGGCACCGGAGCGTATGCTGAAAATCCTCAACGCCGGTGTGGACCAGTTCGGCGGCGAAGAATGCACGGACTTGCTCATCGGTCTGGTCAGGGATGGCCTTGTCAGCGAGCAACGCATAGATGAGTCCGTACGCCGCCTGCTTCTGGTCAAATTCCAGTTGGGTCTGTTCGACAACCCGTTCGTGGACGAGGATGCGGCGGCAGAAATCGTCGGGAACACAGAGTTCCGGCGCGAAGGGCACTGCGCGCAGGCGCGGTCCGTTACGGTGTTGGCAAACAGCGATGACGACGCCGGAAGCACCCTGCCGCTGACGGGGTCACCTTCCATCTACGTTGAGGGAGTGGACCCCGCCAACCTCGCCGGGTTTGGAACACCCGCGGTAAACCCGGACGAGGCGGACATTGCCATCATCCGACTTCACTCGCCATGGGAGCATCGCGACGATCTATTCCTTGAGAAGCACTTTCACGCCGGAAGCCTGGACTTTCCGCCGGGGCTGGTCTCGCGGCTTATGTCCTTGGCTAAGCGCGTTCCTGTGATCATCGACGTTCGCCTGGACCGTCCCGCCATTTTGACTCCCCTGAGGGGATTGGCTTCGGCTTTGGTAGGCACCTTCGGCGTCTCGGATACAGCGCTCCTGGACGCATTGTTCGGACGGATCCAACCCGAAGGAAAGCTGCCCTTCGAAATTCCGAGATCCATGGATGCTGTCCGGGCTTCCCGACCGGACGTACCCAGTGACACCGCGAATCCCCTATTCCCCTTTGGGCACGGCCTTCGCCTGACTTCCGAAAATCCATCCCTATCCGGCCCCGCGTCCTCCAAAACCGAGTAAAGGACAGACCTCATGAACCAGCACATTGCACCAGCCCATGGCCTGTCCGTCACCACCCGTCGCCAGCTCCTAGCCGGTGTCGCGGCCGTCGCCGCCACCGGACTCACCGCTGCCGCAGCGCAACCCGGCTTGGCCACCTCAACCACAGTTCCGGCGTCGAACGCATTTCGGGTATCCACGGCGAAGAACCAAAGCGGCATCGACCACAAGGTCATCAACCGGTGGGCCCATGACACTTGGCAATCCTTGGTGGCCATGACGGATCCACGGACAGGACTGCCTGCCGACTACATCGGCGATTCGATCACCAACCCTGAGCGCAGCGGCTTCACCTCCCCCACCAACATTGGCGGCTACATGTGGAGCACTGTTGTGGCCCGTGAGCTGCGGCTCATTAGCGCACGTGAGTGCAGGGACCGCCTGACGCAGACCCTGACAACGTTGATGCACCTCAAACACCACCAGCCCAGCGGCATGCTCTACAACTGGTACAACGAAGCCACCGGCGACGTCATCACCATCTGGCCGGAGAACGGCAACGTGGTTCAGCCATTCCTCTCGAGCGTGGACAACGGGTGGTTCGCCGCGGCCCTCATGGTGGTCCGTAACGCCGAACCTAAGGTTGCCGCATTGGCGAACAGCATCCTCCAGCGAATGAACTTCGGCATCTTCTACAACAAGGACGCACGGCCCGGCGTTGCGGCGGGTCTGTTGCGAGGCGGCTTCTATGACGTCAAACCCACGGTGGAGACTGTGCAAGGCAACTACCTTGGTAACGGACCCGACGTGTTTTACACGCTCAACCACTACGACGTCACCAATTCCGAACCCCGCATCGCCACCTACATCGGCATCGCTTTGGGTCAGATTCCGCCGGCACACTACTTCGCCACCATGAGGGTGTTCCCTGATAGCTGTGACTGGTCCTGGCAGGAACAACAACCTGTGGGTGAACACCGGAGCTATCAGGGGATCGATGTGTTTGAGGGGGCATACACCTACCGTGGCATGCGCATAGTTCCCAGCTGGGGCGGGGACATGTTCGAGTCATTGATGCCGGACTTGTTTGTCCCCGAATCCAGTTGGGCCCCGAAAGCCTGGGGTATCAACCATCCGCTAACAGTCCGGGCACAGCGAGAGTTCGGCCTGGACGACGCCAAGTATGGATATTGGGGATTCTCACCGGCGAGCCACCCGAACGGTGGCTACTCGGAGTGGGGCGTGGACGCGCTGGGGATGAGCAGTGACGGCTACCCATCTGATGCCGAGCGGACCAGCGTGGACACCGGCTTTGGAGAATGCCGACCGGCAGCCAACCCCACTCCGACGTGGGGCGACGGCGTGGTGACACCCCATGCTTCGTTCCTTGCGATGGAGTACGAGCCTCAGGAGGCCTACCAAAACCTGGTAAGGATTGAAAAGGGCCTCGTAGCATACGGTCAGGGCGGATTCTTTGATGCAGTTGCCGTAAAGTCCGGAACTATCGCGCGGCGTTATCTCTCCCTTGACCAGGCCATGGTGCTCGGAGCATTGGGCAACGTATTTGGAGACAACGTGATCCGCAGGAACTTCGTAAAGGGAGAGGTCCAGAAGGTCATCCAACCACTTATTGCCGTAGAGGAGTTCGGTGCAGGCTTGGTCGGTTGATTTCGGCTCCCACCGATCGGGAAGTGAGAGAGAAACACGCAAAACCCGACGGGAAGTGAGAGAGGAACGCTCAAAACCTGACTGGAAGTGATAGAGCATCGGGGAAGGCAGAAACGCTCCCCTGCTTGGAGATCCCAGGCAGAGGAGCGTTCCGGGGTAAGTGTTACTTACGGAATACCTGGACGATCGACGGCCGGGGAGCCCGCGCTGCACCGGCGGCAGGCGTGGCTCCGGCGTCTACGTAGTCCGGGAAGAACGAGTGCTGGTCCGCGAACGTACCTTCCTCGCCCGGGTGCTGGACCGCTACGAAAACGGTCCGCTCGTCGTCGTGGATGATCGGGCCACAGGTCTCGGCGTCGCGCGGAACAGCGAGGAACTGCTCCACCTTTCCGCGTTCGGGCCCTTCGAGGGTTACCTTGAACAGCCCATCTGCATAGCCGATGGAGGACGGTGCGCCATCGGTGGAGATCCATAGGTTGCCCACGGAGTCGAAAGCGACGTTGTCCGGGCATGAGATGGGAGAAACCTTGTCCGCGGGGAACCCGGAGAAGTATGCGGACGCGTTCTTGGCGGGGTCACCGGCCACCAGCAGCAGGGTCCAGTTGAACTTGGTGCCCGTCTGATCCGGGCCCTCGGTGATTTCCACGATGTGGCCGTCACGGTTCAGCGTCCGAGGGTTGACCTCGGTGGCGCCTTCCTTGCCCACCTTGCCGCGATCCGAGTTGTTGGTGCAGGCCACATAAACCTTACCCGTGAGCAGGTTGGGCTGGACGTCTTCGCAGCGGTCCATCTTGGTGGGGCCAACCTTGTCAGCGGCGAGACGTGTGTAGACCAGGACTTCAGCAACAGACATGCCGGGAACTGCCGAGACGCCACCCACCACCAGCGGCAACCACTCACCGGTGCCGTCAAAGGCGCCGTCGGCCGGAACCTTGCCCGTACCGTCAATCTCAGCAGCTGGGGAGTCCCCCGTGAAGCGGGCAACGTAGAGGTCTCCTTCGGAAAGGAGGCTCATGTTGTTCTTACGGGCCTCCGTTGAGTCGCCGGGCTGGTATTTGCCCTTGGAGACGAATTTGTAGAGGTAATCGAAGCGCTCGTCGTCACCCATGTACGCCACCACCTGGCCGGACGGGGCGACGATCACGTTGGCACCCTCATGCTTGAAGCGGCCCATGGCGGAGTGTTTCTTCGGAGTGGAAGTGGGGTCGAAGGGGTCAACTTCCACGATCCAGCCGAAGCGGTTGGTCTCGTTGGCGTAACCGGCGTTGCGGGTATCGAAGCGCGGCTCGTCGAGTTCCCACTGGCGCGTGGTCGCTTTCGCGGAAAGGCCGTAGCGCTTGTCGCTATCGCTGGTGCCCGGGGCGGCGAAGTAGCCGTTGAAGTTCTCTTCGCCAGAGAGGATGGTTCCCCATGGAGTGGTTCCGCCGGAGCAGTTCCCCAAGGTTCCCTTGATCCAACGCCCGGCGGGGTCGTCGATGGTCTTGACCAGGTTGGTACCGGCAGCGGGACCAGTCAGCTCGTAGACGGTGTCGGTGAGGAAGCGGCGGTTCAGGGGTGCGCCCTGAACGTAGTTCCACGGCTTGTTCTTGTTCTTGCGCTCCAACTCCACCACCGTCAGGCCATGACCGGCACGGCCGATTGCCCGGGCTTCGGCGGCGTCAAAACCTGCCGGCAGCATGATGTTCTCGTTGGTGTATTCGTGGTTCGTGAACAATACGGTTCGACGATCCTTGGACCCGGGAACCGGGATAATGTCCGTGTAGTCGTTGTTGTAGCCGAATTGTCGTGCTTGGGCAGCAGCAGTCTGCGCATTAAGGTTGAAGGCCGGCGAATCGGCGAAGAGGGGGTCGCCCCAGCGGATGATGGGCTTCCAGTCGTAGCCCTCTGGAACTGTGAAAGCGTCAACAGCGGCGTCAACCGGCTTGATGGCCGTGAATTGGAGCTTGGACTTCCCGAAGCCCTTCTTGGCTGCGTCCGACAATCCGTTGCCAGCATCGGCGACTGCACTGTCAGAACCGGTTATGGCACCACCGAGGACGACGGCGAGAGCACCGGCGGCGCCAAGCCCGAGGGCGGCGCGGCGGCTCATTGCCGTTGAGGCGATGTCGCGGAAGTAGCCGTTGGAGCTCGTGTTGCAAACATCGCCGGCACAGGCGTTGTCGCATTTGAGCGCGCACGTGACGGCACTGCGTTTGCCTTTGGTGTGGCCGAACATGGGCAGCAGCGGGAACGTGCGTCCGGTGGTATCAGACATGGGGGACCTTCCAGAGAATGTACGAGGTTCCCGCTGAGCCTTTCAGCGCAATCCGAATCCGAGAGGACTCTCTGGTTAAGTTTCGGTGAACAGGTCTTCTTGTGAGGAAGCGAGCGCCGAATATACGCGTCGCAGCCTCTCCAGCCACCAGTCGCGACGTTCCGCCGAAGCGGCAAACTGCTCCAGCAGCCCGGGATCGGCGACGGCTTCGCGAAGGCGAATGGCGCCGTCGTCGGCTACCAGGGGATCCAGGGTGATGTCCGAGGCGAAGAGCGAAACGGTGCCAAGCCCACAGGCGTACGGCAGCGAAGGTAGCGCGGCTGCGAGCGCCAGACCGGCGCGGATACCAATGGAGGTATCGAGGGCGGAACTGACGACGGCGGGAAGGCCGGCCTGGGCGACGATGTCCAGGGCACGTGCCACTCCCCCAAGCGGCGCTACCTTGACGACGATCAAGTCCGCAGCTCCAGCCCTCGCGACGCGAAGGGGGTCGGATTCTTTCCGAACGCTTTCATCGGCGGCTATTAGGACGGGCGCTCCCGCGGAGGCAAGGCGACGGCGCACCTCAGCCAAGCCCTCAATGTCCGGGACCGGTTGCTCTGCATATTCAAGTCCGACAACCGACAATTGGCCCAGCGCCTCTACGGCTTGGACAACGTCCCAGCCCCCGTTCGCATCGACGCGGATAGCAGCGTCGGGAAGGGCGTCGCGCACGGCGGTGACCCGTGCAAGGTCCTCGGCAAGAGATTGGCCACGCTCAGCAACCTTTATCTTGACGGCATCCACGCGGCCGAACCGGGCAAGTACTTCCGGCACCCGTTCCGCAGGCACCGCGGGAACGGTGGCGTTCACGGGAATCCTGTCCCGTAGCGCTGGAGGGAACCCAACCCAGCCCGCTTCCAAGGCGGCAGAGAGCCAGCGCGAGGATTCGGCGTCGTCGTATTCCGGAAAGGGGCAGAATTCGCCCCAACCCAGCGGCCCTTTCAGGAGGAGTGTTTCCCGCTCCATGATGCCGCGGAACTTCACGCGCATGGGCAGTGAGACGACGTGGGCGTTGTCGAGGAGTTCTTCGAGCGACGGCAGAGGCGACGGTAAATCAGTAAGACGAGCAGGCATATTGCCACTGTACCGGCGGCTCCTGGCGCCAAAGGCTGGCCAATCACGCTATGTGGACAACTCGGACGTTCCAAGAATCCGTACACTTGGTTCCATGGCTTGCCGTATCAGCGAACTGGTCCTCCACTGTGCCGATCCCGAAGTGCTCGCGCGGTTCTGGAGCGACGTCCTCGGTTACGTCGAACTCGACCGGGAAGATGGCGCGATCGAGATCGGCCCTCCCGACGTGGGGTTCGGCGGTCTACAGCCCACCATCATCCTGAGTCCCAGCAGCGACCCGCGAATTGGAAGGCTCCCCTTGCACATCGACGTCAATCCGGTCGACAGGGACCAGGACGCCGAGCTGGAACGTTTGCTCGCCCTCGGCGCCCGCCCTGCTGACGTCGGGCAGACCGGGAACGAGCAATGGCACGTCCTGGCGGACCCTGAGGGCAATGAGTTCTGCCTGCTGCGTAAGCGGCTTGAGCCCTGATCCCATAACCGGACGACGTTAGTCGGACCAGTACCTGCGGACCTTGCCGAGCGCCTGACCTAACTGTTCGGCGGATATCACCACGGAGCTTTCGGGCAGGCCGATCGCATCCCATTTCGCGATGAGCTGCGTGTCTCCTTCGAGCGGCAGTGGCCAGAGCCAGTAACGTCCGGTGGACTCCACCTGTTCTCCACTCGCGCTGCTTCCTCCGCCGCCAAGGACAGTCAGCACAGGCCCGGTCACACCCTCCTGGTCTTCTTCAAACGTCGGACTGTTATGGGCTGCAATGGCCCGGCGGCCATCCGCAAGCGCAACACCTATCCTGAGCCCGGAGTCGATTTCCAAGCCGGTGCGGGGATAATTGAGGGCTTGGTCAGCAGCGTCCCTCCACTCGCGTTCCGATTCGTTGCTGCGTCGCATGCTCCACACAAGATTCAGGACGCAGCCCGTAGAGAAAACTTCCACGGATTTCAGCGCCATCACCAACTGGGGACGAGAGTGGATGAACTCACCGATGTGGACCACGCCGGGTAACTCGTCCGACGGCGGTCCGGCCCAGCCTGGCCGCAATGGCTGGGGCTGACGTGGCCTTTCCGGAGGTTCGGGGAGGTCGTCGAAGAAGCTCATGCTCCAATCCTTACACCGTGGCAAAGAATTACGGGAGGACCCGCTGACGACTGGGAGGAAGCAACCGCGATATCCTCTGATTCACGACTCAACACGGGGGCAATATGACGCAAGCAGCAAACGGATCATCGACGCCGGCGGGCTGGTACCCGGATCCGTCCGAACCGCGGCAGATGCGCTGGTGGGACGGGTTCCAGTGGACACCACATCTTGCGCCTGCCACCGCGCAGTTCATGCCGCTCCAGCGTGTCCTGATCAGCAACGCAACCCCGGTTTACAACCCGTTCATTTGGGCCATGTTGATCCTGCCTTTGCTCTCTTTGGGGCTGTTGCTGACCTGGCAGCCAAATTTCCACTACATCACCACCCGGCAGGGCGCAACGACGTTTGACCCTACGTCTATCTATACGCCCGGCTACTTCATGCTTCAGATCTCGGGCTTCCTCATCTGGGCTTTATGCGTCCTCTGCGCGTACTTCGATTACCAGCGCCTAGCCCGTTCAGGGGTAATTCGTCCGTTCCACTGGGCGTGGTGCTTCCTGAGCCCAACCGTGTACATCATTGGCCGAACGGTCATCGTCCGTAAAGTGGCGCCCGGCCGAGGCATGGCCCCCATCTGGGCAATGATTGGGACGATTGTACTGTCATTCATCGTGGTGGGCATTTGGACGGCAACCCTGATGTCGTCCCTCTACTCGCAAGTCGGATACTCGGTCAACGCGTAAGCTCTGCGGCACGGTACATAGGGCGGTGAACACTTCGGAGTCCGGCGTTGCAGCCCACGTCCTCACACGCGTTAGGTAGACTGCTGACAAATGAAGGATGGAAGGACCTCCCGATGAACCGCAAGGCCACTGCACTGGACGTCGCCAAAAGGGCGGGGGTGTCCAGGAGTGCGGTCTCGCTGGTGCTCAATGGCCGCGGCGACGGCAACGTGGCCAAGGAGAGCCAGGACCGGATCCGTTTGGCCGCACAGGAACTCAACTACTCCCCCAACGCGATCGCGCTCAGCCTGCGGAACCAGCGCTCCCGGGTGATCGGCATCGTGTCTGACGAAGTTGTAGTCAGCCCCTTCGACGGCAACATCATCGGCGGCGCGGACGACGTCGCACGTAGCCGCGGTTTTGTCACCGTGGTCATGGACACCGAGCGCGACGCCGCCCGGGATGCGAGCGCAATCGAAACCCTCCTGGACCGGCAAGTAGACGGGCTCATGTACGTGACCGTGGGTTTGAAGCCGCTCGACGTTCCCCACGGCATGCTGCGGGTCCCGTCAGTCCTGGCCAATTGCTACGACAGCAGCCCCAAACCTCAACTTCATCACGTCATCCCCGACGAAATCACCGGCGGCAGGGACGCTACCGAGCACCTGCTGCAGTTGGGGCATCGGGACATCGCCTTGCTCGCTGGCGCCGAGGGTTCCCCGGCCGCTCCCCTGCGCGTTGAGGGCTACCGGGATGCGTACGCCGCCGCTGGCCTGTCGGTTCGCGCGGACCGGATCACCATGGCGGGTTGGGACATCGACGCCGGTTTCCACGGCGCCATGAAACTGCTCGACGGCGTGTCCCCGGCTGAGCGGCCCACGGCCATCATGTGCGCGAATGACCGCCTGGCAATCGGTGTTGCCTTGGCCGCCGCCCGATTGGGCCTCAGCATTCCCGCAGATCTCTCGGTGATGGGTTACGACGACGAAGCACGCATCGCCGACACCATGGTCCCCGCCCTGACCACCATGGCCTTGCCGCTGCGTGAGATTGGACGCGCGGCCATGACGACTCTCCTTGACACGATCGAGGGCGTTTCCGGCAGGGACACTGCCGAAACTCACGTGGAAACGATGGTCCCATGCCGACTGGTTATCCGGGAATCAACCGGCCCTGCGCCAACACGCTGAAGACGCTGAACCGCTGGGCGACCCCGTTGCTGACCCGCTATCTCGTTGTTGGGCAACAACGGAATAGCGGGCTTACGACGTCCTAGCCCCAAACGCACGACGTCGGCCTGCCGCCTACTCGGGGAGCTTCAACTCCCACACGTCGGCAGTTGCGCCGTCGGGCAGGGTGAGCTGCCATTCCTCGCCGGCCGCAGGGTACGCGCGAAGCGTCGTCGCGACCGAACCCGTGCGGTACACCTCCACGAGGGAAGCATCGATGAAGATCCGGAGCTCCTCCCCTGAAGCCAACGACCCCGAATAGACCACTTGCCTGGTGCCGTCGGAATCGCCATCTGCACTTGAAGCAAGCACCAGCTCCACATCGCCGGAAGACACACCACCGGAAGACGCAGCACCACCCCTCACGAGCACCTCGGCAAACGCGGGCACCACCACCGAACCGGCAGCACCCGCAACCACGGCAGCATCCGCATCCAAGGCAGCACCCGCAGCCACAGCAGCACCCCTGTATGCCAACACCTCGGGCGCCGGGGAAACAGCCAGTGCCCCGTCAACCAAGGACAGAACGCGAGGATGTGTCAGCACGCCGGCCCATCCGGCGTCGTCGATTTCCTCCTGGGTGCGGCCACGGCGACCGTCGCGTCCGGGACCTTCGTTGGCCCACCCCCACAACAATGCAGCAGGCGAAGAATCAGCCGAACCATAAGAGAGCTGCACGATCTGCGGGGCATAGAAGCCGCGCCCAAGATCGGATTTCCCTCCCGAGGACGGCACAAACACAGGCAAGCCCGTCGCGGGGTCCGAGGAAAGGGAACCGATCAGGTGCCCAACCCCGTTGGCGTGCTCGTGGTCGTCGCCGGATAACCAAAGCGAGAACATCATCACCCAGGCAGAACCGCCGGAGGAGTCGGGAACCTGCACCAGTTGCGGGCACTCCCAAATCTCGGCCGGCGTATGAACCGCAGCCACGGGATCAGCAGAGGTGAACCAGATGCCCTGGTACTTCCAGTCGTTAATGTCCTCCACTGTGTACAGCAGCAAAGCGGCGCGCCCATCAGATAGACCCGCTCCCTGGATGGCATATCGAGCACCGTTGAAGCGGAAGAGGAAGGGATCGCGCACGGCCGTGACCAGAGGATCGGAGGGCATGGAGGCTGCAACATGGCCGTCCTGCTCCCACGTCACCAAGTCCGAGGAACCGCGGGCAATCACTACCTGCGAATGCCCTCCATGATCGCGAACGCCCGAGTAAGCTGCGGTCGGAACGCCACCATCAGAGGCCACCACGCCGGTCCAGCAGCCCGCGGAATCGGGACCGCCGGCCTGAGGCGAAAGTGCGACGGGGTGTTCTTCCCAATGGACCAAATCCGCAGAACTCACGTGTCCCCATTGGATCTGCGAGTGTCGGGCCGATTCCGGGTTGTACTGGAAGAAGACGTGGTACCGGCCGTTGATGTAGCTGATGCCGTTGGGATCGTTGATCCAACCTTGGGCCGGACGGGGGTGGAATCGCGGGAAGGCCGGATCCGGGTGCGTCGAAGCAGACAACAGAGAATCAAAAAGTGCAAGGTCCGTCACTGGAACCCTTTCAATGGGAGAAGCTACTTGCCCGTTCCAGCGGTGAGTCCGTCCTGCAGTGCGCGCTGGCCGAACATGAACACCACCAGCGCGGGAATCATGGAGAGGACGACGCCTGCCAGCACCACGGAGATGCTTCCGGTGCCGAGGTTGCCCTGCAGCGACACCAGCCCCAGGGGCAGGGTGAAGTTCTGCTCGGAGATGGTCATGATGAGTGGCCTGAAGAACTCGTTCCAGTGGAAGTTGAACGCCAGGATGCCCACGATCGCCAGGCCGGGCACAGCCAGCGGTGCGTACACGGATCGGAAGGTGCGCCACGGCGAGGCGCCGTCGATCGCAGCCGCTTCAGCGAGCTCACCCGGCAACCCAAGGAAATACTGGCGCATCAGGAAGGTGCCGAACGCCGTCGGGATGGCCGGAATGATCAAGGCGAGCAGCGTGTCCGAGAGTCCAACACCGCGGATCAACATGAAGACCGGCACGATCGTCACCTGTGCGGGCACCATCATGGTGGCCAGGACGATGGAGAACAGGGCGCCCCGTCCCCTAAAACGAAGGTGCGCGAATGCGTAACCGGCAAGTGCTGCTGTGACCATCTGCCCGACAGCGATCAGTCCGGTCACCAGGGCACTGTTCATTACCAGCAGCACGATGTTGAGTTGCTTGAACACCTGCTGATAGGACGTGAGGTCCGGGTTCAGGGGCAGGAATGCCGGCGGCAGTTTGAAGGATTCCGACGGCGGTCGCAGCGAGGTGGATAGCGTCCAGAGAACGGGGCCCAGGACAAAGACGGCGGCGATCAGCAAGGCGATGATACGTCCGGCAACTGACCAGTCGCGCTTCTTGCGCGTAACCACAGGCGCCGTGGTTTCAACACGTTCTGAAATGAGGGTCATGGCGGGCCTTACTGGTAGAAGACGAATCGTTTGCTGAGCCGGAACTGTGCGGCTGTGATGGCCATGATGATGAGCGTCAGGATCACGCCGATCGCCGAGGCCTGGCCGAATTCGAGCCGTTGGAACGCAGACTCGAAGATCACCATGACGGCGGTACGCGTTGAGTCGCCGGGCCCGCCACGCGTGAGCACGTAGGGCTGATCGAATACTTGCAGCGCGTTGATGATGGCCATCACGGATGCCACCAAGGTGGTGGGGCTCAGCAGCGGCAACGTCACGTAGAAATGCTTGCGCCAGCCGGTGGCGCCATCGATCGATGCGGCTTCGTACGTCTCCACCGGGATCGAGGCCAGCCCACCGACGAACAGCAGGAATGAGAACCCGAAGTTCTGCCACACGTACACAAGAATGACGACGGCGGCCGAACCGCCTGGCGTCGTCAGCCACGGCACCGCTGGGATGCCGACAAGCGAGAGCAACCAGTTCACCACGCCAAACTGCTCGTTGAAGAGATAGCGCATGAAGATGGACACCGAAGCTGCGGACAGGATCAGTGGGAAGAAGAAGGCAGAGCGGAAGAACACCCTCAGCCATGCCGGGAGTTTCTCCTGCACCATGATCGCCAGGCCTAGGGCGAGTCCCAGCTGGAGGGCTACGGCCACGATGACGAACACGATGGAGTTAAGGAACGAGACACGGACGGTCGGGTCCTGGACTACCTCGGCGAAGTTGTCGAAGCCCACGAACGTCGGCGCGGAGATGATGTCCCAGCGGAAGAAGGCGAGCGCCACGGACGCGACGATCGGCAGCAAGGTGAAGATGCCCATGCCCACGATGGTCGGGGCAAGGAAAGCCCATGGCAGCCAGCGTTGCTGGACGCGGCCACGCTTGGAGGGTTGGCTGTGCTTGTGCGTGACCTGACGGCCGCCCGGTTTCCTCCCGGTCCCGGTGGGGGTACTGGTTGCGGTGCTCATGGCTGCCTCCTCAGGGCCAGTTCGAGATCGCGCTGCATTGATTCGAGGGCCTGCTTGAGCTGGCGCTCGTCCCCGCTGACAGCGAGGGATACGTTTTTCATGAGGGCCGTTTCGACGGCGGCCTGCTGGGGTGGTGCCGGAATGGGACCTGTGGTGGGGAACTTGTCCAGGGTTTCGTAAAAGACCTTCCAGTTCCGTGGACCGGTACCTGCGTAGAGTTCCTCGTTGACCATGGAACGGCGTGCAGGGGTGGTGTTCGGGGTGGGGAACACGATCTGCATGGCTTCCTTGCTGGAGCTGAACTTCACCCATTCCCAGGCTGCGTCCTTGTCCTTGGCGGTCTTCATGATCGCGTAGCCGGCCGTACCGAACTGGTGCCGCTGGGTCCGCCACTTCGGGAAGAACTGGACGTCGAATCCGTCCTCAGTCATCCCCGCTTCGTGGAGGCCTTGTACCCAGTAGCCGCCCGCCGGCGTCGTACCTATCCTGTTGGAGGCGAACAGACCGATCAGTGCGCTGCCGCCGCCTTCCTCAGGCCGGACACCCAGTCCGTCCTTGACCAGGCCACGGAGGTAGTCGAAGGATTCGAAGACCCGGGGATCGTCAGCGTTGGGTTCGAGCCACTGGTAACCGCCGGAGCGGAGGCTGCGCGAGGGGTCGTTGGCGTAGAAACCATCCCAGAGCCATTCGCCTCCGGTGGACTTGGTTTCCTTGAGGAAGCTCGTATCGTTTGCGTAGAGCCACGGCACTACTCCACCGAAGAGACGGTTGGTCCAGTAGTACGGCGTGAAGTCCTGGGGCTTGACCTTCTTCATCGCAGCGAGGGTGCTGCGGAAGTCCATGTGCGTCCAGTCGTCGGCGGGGCGATCCAAGCCGGCCTGACGGAATGACGCGGTGTTGTAGTACATGTTTGCGGCATTCCAGTCGATGGGGAGCTGGAAGAGGCTGCCTTTGTACATGAAGGCTTCCACCAAGCTGGGGTGAACGTCCTCGAAGTACTCCTTCATGTGGTCGGCGTCGCGGCGCAGATACTCGTCCAGCGGATGCGCCAGTTTCTCGGCGAAGAGCTGGGCACCCTCTGTGGCCACGTACACAACGTCTGGTGGCGTGCCTGCTGCCACCATGGTGAGGATCTTGGTGAAGAAGTCCTTCCAGTCCACGGCCTGGATGGCTTGGACCTTGACCTTGATCTCTGGGTGGACCTTGGCGAAGGCGTCAATGACCTTCTGGCGGGCCGCGGCGTCGGCGGCAGTGCCCATGATGGCGATGCTGAGGCTATTGTCTCCCCGGCCTGGAATATCCATCGCGGTCAATCGCGGCCACGACGCCGCTGTTGCTCCGACTATCCCAGCACCGAGGGCTGTGAGGGCGGTCCTGCGTGTGAATTGTCGCAAAGCCCCATTGGTTCCCGGCATTCTGAATTTCCCTTCCTAACACGTGTTAGGAACTGTAGACCCGCCACCTAACACGTGTCAAGCGTCACAGGAAAGTTGCAGCGAGCTCACCAGCACTCTCCGGTCCTATCGGGAGCAATAGCCGCGTCATGATTCTTCGCCAAAGCATTATCCAGTTGAGTTAGGTTAGGTTTACCTTGTTACATAGTCTTTCGTGACTACCCATCCGGACGTGGCCCGAATCTCGTTCGCCACCAGCCTGGCGTCCTTCGGCGACCGCACCGCCATCAGAGCCGGGCACGGCTCCATCAGCTACCGCGACCTAGCCGCGCGCGTAGAGGATATGGCACGCCAACTCGGCCCTGGGCGCCGCCTGATTGCCCTTGAAGCCGACAACACCTTGCCGTCCCTGACGGTGTATCTCGCAGCCCTGGCATCGGGCAATCCGCTGCTGATCCTGCCCGCCGGCGGTGGGAAAGCAGCCGAAACTCTCATTGCCGCTTACGATCCAGACATCATTGCGCGGTCCTCCAATGGTGAGCCTGTCCTGGACGTGCGCCGCCACGAGACGGCACACCAACTGCACCCGGATCTGGCACTTTTGGTGAGCACTTCAGGGTCTACTGGCTCGCCGAAACTCGTCCGACTTTCCGCGGCTTCCATCCAGGCGAACGCAGCGGCAATCGCGCAATACCTACACCTGCGTCCCAGCGATACTGCGGTCACAACACTTCCCCTCTCCTACTGCTATGGGATGAGCGTGGTGAACAGCCACTTGTTGGTGGGTGCATCCTTGGCGTTGACGGACCTCTCCGTTGTGGACCCATGTTTTTGGGACTTGGTCCGCACTGAGGGCGTCACTTCGTTCGCTGCCGTCCCCTACACCTTCGAGCTTCTGGACCGTGTGGGATTCGAGCACATGGACGTTCCCAGCCTGCGCTACATCACCCAAGCTGGAGGTCGTCTTGCTCCCGAGCGCGTCCGATCCTATGCAGAGTTGGGCCGCGAACGGGGCTGGGACCTTTTCGTCATGTACGGGCAAACCGAAGCCACCGCCCGCATGGCTTACTTGCCACCGGACCTGGCAGCGGAGCATCCGCATGCCATTGGCGTCGCGATCCCCGGCGGAGAATTCCGGCTCGAACCAGTGCCGGGGCTGGATGACTGGGAGCTCGTCTACACCGGGCCAAACGTCATGCTGGGGTACGCCGAGAAACCCGAAGATCTGGCCCTGGGCCGGGAAATTAGCGAACTCCACACCGGCGACCTCGCCCGGCTCGGCCCTGATGAACTCTATGAGATTGTGGGCAGGCGCAGCCGCTTCGTGAAGATCGTTGGGCTCCGCGTTGACCTGGGACGTGTTGAGCGGCTCCTTGCAGATCTTGGCCTGATCGCAGCTGCCGCTGGTTCAGACGACGTCGTGGTTGTGGCCGTGGAAGGACACCACGATCTTGCCTTGGTCGCCAAGAGCCTTGCGCAGGATCTGGGTGTCCCCCGCGCGGCCGTCCAACTGCATTCGGTACCAGCCATTCCACGGCTGGGCAACGGGAAGCCTGACTATCCGGCCATCCTCGCGTTGTCTGCGCAGCCGGAGCCCCTGTTTGCGGAGACGGAGCGCCTGTCTTCGGGGACGGAGCGCCACCCCGGGTCAGAATCCACTCCGGGGACAGAGACTGTGCTTGAGATTTTCGCAGAGGTCCTGGAACAGCCAGACATCACCGAGACCGACAGCTTCGTTTCCCTTGGCGGAGATTCACTCTCCTATGTGGCGGCGTCGGTACGGCTTGAGCGTGCACTTGGCCGCATCCCGCAAGGGTGGCACCTGATGCCCATTTGCGAGCTTATCCCCGCCCCCGAAGCCGCAGCCCATCCAGCACATGAAGATGCGCGCGCCACTGGCAGGAAATTTCTCCGGAATTGGCGCGGGAAGTTGTCAGCACGCATGGAGACGGGCATCGTGCTGCGCGCGGTGGCCATCATTTTTATCGTGGCAACCCACATCAAGTTCTTCTCCTGGGAAGGCACCGCCCACGTGCTGATGGCGGTTGCCGGCTACAACTTTGCCCGCTTCCAACTGACGGGATCCCGGCGCGAACGGCTCCGGAGGCAAATGCGTGCCGTCACGCGGATCGTCGTACCCAGCGTCCTGGTGATCGGCGTCGCGTTCGCTGTCACTGACGACTATGGCTGGCACAACGTGTTCTTGTTGAACTCAATCGTTGGTCCCCAAGGGTGGACGGATATGTCCCGCTTCTGGTTCGTTGAAGTTCTGGTGCACATCCTGATCGGGTTGGCTCTGCTGCTGGCCATACCCGCGGTGGACCGCGCGGCACGCAGATGGCCGTGGGCGTTTCCACTCGCGTTGGCCGGCGTCGACCTCCTGCAGCGCTTCGACATCATCGAGCTGCCCTACCCTGGCCAAGGGCCTGTCCTGTGGCTGTTCGCTTTCGGATGGGCTGCGGCTGTATCGCGGCAGTGGTGGCAACGCGCCGCTATGACCGCGTTCGCCCTACTGACGATTCCTGGGTCCTTCAGCAACGAATACCGCAGCGCCACCATCCTGGTAGGTTTCCTCATCCTTCTGTGGATTCCTACCTTGCCCGTGCCCCGCGGCCTGCACCGCATCACGGCTCTTCTGGCCAGCTCGTCACTGTATATCTACGTCACGCACTGGCTGGTGTACCCGCTCTTTGAACAGACCCACAAAGGGCTGGCCGTCGCGGCATCATTGTTGGTGGGCGTGGCCTACTGGGCCACCGCGACGCGCGCCATGGGCAGCATCGAGCGGTGGCTTCGTAACCGACAAAAGCGGAGCCACTTCAATTCCCCCGACCCGCGGCCGGACAGGATTTCAGTGCTGGATGCGAGGGTGCCGCATCGATCGCGTTCTCGCGGATGAGTGTGAGAAGACCGGCCGAGCGCCCGAAAACGCCCGTGCGTGACCGTCGCGGCGGCCCCTCCGATTCGCGGAGGACCCATCTTCCCGCCGAGAATGCGACGGAGCCAACAGCGCCAGCGGCACAATGGTTATCCCCAACCAGACAATCACAGCCAGCAACGCCAGCATCAGGCCTGTAGTAGGTTCCATAAATTAAGAATAGGCTGATTTGCCCTTGACCATAAGGCGCCTTATTGGTAGCTACGCCGCGCCGGAGGCATCTTTCACATGAGCCTTCCAGCGAACTGTGGCAGTCTTGATTCAATGAGTTCCCAGCAGTCCCGCCCCATCGCGATGTCCCCTGACCGGTCAGCACAAGGTCGCAAGCCCGGCATCGGTACAGGACTGCTTTTCGGCTTGGGTACCCTTGCCAGCATCCTGGGGTTGGTTGTCACGTACTACTTCTTCGTGCGGACCACCATGGGTCAGTTCATCGACGAGTCGGCATTGGTTGAGGCCACTGAACTGAGCGGCTCTGCGGGCAGGGCGTCTACAAAGTTCCTGGATATGCTGCCCATTCTGTCCCTGGCAATCGCTATCATCGTGGTGCTCTTCGTGACCGTTGCGCGTCGCCGTTGGACTGCGGCCGGAATTGCCGTGGCCGCATGTATCGCTGCCAACCTGGCTACCCAGGTACTCAAGTTCTTCATCCCGGACAGGCCCGATCGCGGCGTTCAAACACTTGAACTCAATTCACTCCCCTCCGGCCACACAACGTTGGCAGCGTCCGCTGCTACGGCGGTCTTCCTGATGGTCTCGCCCCGCTGGCGGCCCCTGGCGGCATTCCTTGGCAGCACCTTCGCAGTTGCCACTGGAGTTTCGACACTCATCAACCAATGGCATCGGCCCTCCGATGTCGTAGCCGCCTTCCTCGTAGTGGGCGCGGTCATGCTTCCTGCCGGATGGCTGATCCTCCGCGGCGGCAGTGACTGGAATGTTTGGAAAGGCTACGGCGAGCACTGGGCAGCGTCGCGCTTCTGGGTATGGTTGACCGCCATTGCCTTGCTCCTGGCAGCTGTCGTGGCCGGCTACTCACTGCTCCAAGTCATGCCGGGACTCAGCGCCGACAGCACTGTGGACTACTTCTGGGCCGGCACTGCTTTCATTGTCGTCGCCGGCTACCTTTCCGCTCTGGGCGGGACATGGCTGTTCGGCCTGGCGGCCAGGAAGCGCTAAGGACCGGAGATTTAGGGCTCGACGGCGGCACCTTACTTCGGCTCGATGCGCCGGGCCTGTGCGCGGATGAACTCCCGGTCCTCTTCCGTCAGCAAGGTGCCTCCGTGCCCGTCGACAGGGCTATCCTCACCCGTCTCATGGTTGAGGATGGCCGTCTGGGTGCGCGGGATGATCATGCTTCCCGGATTCTCGATAAGCCATTGCTGCGTTTCCGGTGAAAGTTGATTCCAGAATTCCTTGATGTGCATGGTAATCAGCGCCGCCCCTTCAATGTTTGAGTACATTCCCTCACTGGCAGATTCCCTTAATGCCTCAAGCATATTTTTACAAGATTACAAACACCTTTACGGATTATTTCCAAACTGCAACATCTTCGGTTTCAAGCCCCGAAAAGCTTGATCCAACCTTGAGCCAGCGCCGCATGGAGCCTTGATCTGAGACCGCGAAAGTAATCGCAAGGCAGAAGCCACAACAACACGAAAGAAGGTCTCACCGTGAAAAACACAACAATGCTTAAAGGCGCAGCGGCAGTTGCACTTGGTGGAGCGCTGCTCCTGGGTGGCGGAGGAACACTGGCTTGGTGGAATGCTTCGGATTCCGCAGCGGCAGGCACCATTGTGGCTGGCGACTTGAATGTCCAGGCAGCAACGGGCGTTTGGACCGACGGCGCAGGCAACCCTGTCAACATCGCCACGTACTTGGTGGTTCCCGGCGATCTCCTGACCTACACACAGGATCTGGACATCACCCTCACCGGCGACAAGATGGCCGCCAACCTCGTCGCCACCAACACCGACGCGGGCGCAGGATTCGATCCCGCCAACGTCACGGTCACCTCGCCCAAGCTGACCGATGCTGATGGGGACGTCATCGCCAACCCCCTCACTTCTTCACAGCACGTCACGGCCAGCATCACCTTCGAATTCAAGTCCAGCACCTCAACCCGCACGGACGTGAACGCCAGCAGGAATCTGGGCAACGTATCCTTCACGCTGACACAGGTGCAGCAGTCCGGCCTCCAGTAGTCCTACCCCGCAACAACTTCACCAGGAGTGTCAATGAGAATCCCCAGGAGCATCAAGACGGCGGGCCTTATGGTCGCGGCCGTGCTCTTGGGGCTCATGGCCGTTCAGGGTACCTACGCGCTCTGGTCTGCTAACGCCGTTGCCCAGCCGGGCACGGTCAAAGCATCTACGTTTACGGTCAACCTGACAGGAAACCCTTCAGGGGCCTCGATGCCCATGACCGTCAATGACCAAGCGACAACGTTGGCACTGACCACGGCACAGGCACCTCTGGCGGACCTGGTCCGCGGCAGTTCCGTCTATACGTCCATGGGAATCGGAAACGCCAGCGACGCCGGAGGGGTCTTCGACATCACCGTCACCGCTACGGCACCTACAGTCAGCAACATGTCCGGCGGTACCTTGGGCGACTATCTCACTGTGAGTGCCGCCAGTGCGGCGTCGAGCACCGCATGCTCATCGGCCAGCGGCTACCAGCCTTTGAGCGGGGCAGGATTTACGACGCCGGCAATCGCCAAAGGCGCCACCGCCACACTCTGCTTCAAGGTGACTTTGGACGCTGCCGCGCCTTCCAGCGTCGAGGGCAGTTCCGTCTCAATCACTCTTCCGCTACACGCTCGTCAGAAATGTGGGGTTCCCAATGGTTGCGCCGAGTAGCCTGAAAGATCGCAATAGCCTTGATGAGCTACTGCTGGAAACAACGCCTGGCACCGCATCGTCCAGCACTCCTGTATTTGGTGAAACTGGCGCCGACGTGTCCGTCGCAGTCGAACCAGAAAACGCGGAACCGCAGGAACCCGAGCGGCTTTCCTCAGAACGTACTTCCAGCCGTCGGCTACTTACCCGCGTCGGCCGGGGACTCGGCGTCGTACTTCTTTCGCTCGCACTCCTGGCCGTCACGGTGCTGATCATGCTGCCCAAGGTGACCGGCTCGCAAACCTATTCGGTGCTGACCAATTCCATGGCACCGAAGTACGCACCGGGCACGTTCTTGGTTTCGCAGACGGCGGACTTTGACGAGCTGAAGCTCGGCGACGTGATTACGTACCAGATCGAATCTGGCAAGCCGGGTGTCATCACGCACAGGATTGTTGGTTTCGGATTCCTCCAGACGGGCGAGAAGACGCTCACCACCAAGGGCGACAACAACGACGTCGCGGATCCCCAGCCCGTTCGTGAAATCCAGGTTCGCGGTAAGTTGCTGTACGCCGTACCGTTCGTGGGGTTCGTCGCGAACGCCCTGGGCAACAGCGACCGCTCACTGTGGCTGGCTGTGGGCGCCGTGGGTTTGATCGGCTACGGTGGGTTCACCATGCTCCGGGAAGTACGGAGCTCGCGAAAGGAAAGGCAGTCTGCGTGAAGCAGGGAACTGGCCCCTCGGCCAAAGCCTGGGCCGTTGGCCTTTTCTGCCTGACCGTATTAGTGGGCATCGGCGGAACGTCCGCATTCGGACTGTGGGAGCAGAGCTCCACCGCAACCATGACCGTAAGAGCCGCGGTTTCAACGCCTACCCCCACGCCTACCCCGACCCCAACACCCACGCCTGTCGGATTGACGTTGACCTGCACCCAGATAACTACAAGCACCGTCCGGATCAGCATCGCGGGTTTAAGCTCCCCGACAGCGATGACGGTCGGCGGCAAGATGAGTACCAGCAGCGTCTACGTTTCCATCCCGGTGGTGCCTCCGTCTGCAACTTTGGACTTGACGCCCAGCAGCCCCATCTTCCTCACCGGCGTTCTCGACGGCCACAACCCAGAAGTTGACGTTCAAGTGACGGCGTTGCAAAACACTGGGACCACGGCCACGGGCGAGCTACGTCGCTTGAAGCTCTCCGGCAATGGAAAATACCTGACCTGTCCGGTGTAGACCGGAGCGACCTCGAGCCAGCGATAACCACCTGGTAGAAGTACCCATGGCCTTCACGGGACGCTTGATCTACGATTAATCTAATCGATGGAGTAAAGCCCAAGTTTCCCAGGAGCCCCATGCCTTCCAGTCTTAGGTCCGGTCAGCGCCGCGGCACGCCCCCTTCCCTCGCGGGAGTTCCGGCCTCCCGCGACCTCGTGGTCGATCTGATCCGGGTCTCCTGCATGTTTGCCGTGGTGGCCGTCCATTTGCTCATGATGGGGATCAGCGTTGATGGCTCCGGGATCGGCGTCGGAAATCCTTTGACATCACTGAGCTGGTTCGCCCAAGGCACGTGGTTCGGTCAGGTCATGCCACTGTTCTTCGTCGTGGGTGGATTCGCTTCGCTCACCTCGTGGCGCAGTCTTCGGCGTAAGGGCGGGGATGCCGGCGACTACCTGCGTAACCGCGTCCTGCGACTGGTCCGCCCCACAGTTGCGTTGTATGCGTTCCTCGCGATTACATTGTGGACCGCGACGGCGGCAGGTGTCCCTAGTGGCCTGCTGACAGTTATCGCTGCGGGCGCCGGAGTGCAGTTGTGGTTCCTTGCCGCTTACCTGATCTGTCAGGCAATGGTGCCCACGATGGCGAAATTTCACGAGGCAGCTCCTTACAAAACCGTCGCAGCGCTGGCCGCGGGCGCCGCCGTCGTCGATGTCCTGCGACTGGGGCTGGAACATACTCCGTGGGGTTTCGACTCGAACCCCATTGGCTTGGTGAACATGGTGTTCGTCTGGGGCTTGCTGCAGCAGTTCGGGTTCTTCTACGCGGACGGCTTCTTTCATCGGTTTGCCCGCTGGAAGCTCGTCGCGGCAGCAGTCGGCTGCTATGTCGCCCTGGTGCCGCTCACGCACGGCGGCCCCTATCCCGTGGACATGCTGACCAGCCAGAACCCGCCGATGTTCCCGCTGATCCTTGTAGGTCTGGCGCACGTCTTGCTTGTGAAGGCCGCGTATCCCCTGCTTCAGCGTGCTGTGCAGTTGGCATGGATTCAGAAAGTGATGTTCGTGGTGGGTAGCCGGGCGATGACTATCTATCTTTGGCACCTGCCGCTGATCATCGCCATGTTCGGGATCGCCTTGGTGCTTCGGCTTCCCTTCCCCGAGCCTGCCAGTGCGGAGTGGTGGCTGAGCCGGCCACTGTTCTACGTGGCAGCCTGGGTTCTCGTTCTGCTGGTGTCCACGCCCTTGGTCCGCTTGGAACTCGCGAGCACTGCGCTGGCGCCCGGTGCTGCGAGGCCGGCAATCTGGCGCATCGCAGTTGCTACAGCGCTGGCAATCATTCCGCCGTTCGTCGTGATGCGGACGGCATTGGATACCGCAAATGCAACGTGGGGATTGGTGCTGCTGGTGGTTGCCGTGGCACTGGTGACGGGGCGTCGTCCGGACAGGAAGTGGAAGACTCCCGTTGTCCTTGAGCGCGTGGCTCAGGAGCGCGCGGCTTCCTGACCTACTTTCAGCTTTCGTCGGCTTGGAAACAGCCTGAATGGGTTGATTTGCGGCCTGACCAGCCTCAAACAGGGTCCGGAAGCAACGTCGCCCGGTACCCCAACCAAGAATTGGAGCCTAGTAGTTCCGCCGGTGCTTCAGCCTGGGGATTGCGACGGCGAACACGGCTGCCGCTGCGAAGCCCAGGACGCCCGTGGCCCAGACGCCGGCGGCGAGCGAAATGGCAGCAGCCAGGGCGGACAACAGCACGGGTCCGCCCGTGGCACCCGAGTCAGCAATGAACCGCCAGATGCCAAGGAAGTGGCTCCTTCCGTTATCCGGGGAGAAGTCGGCGCCCAGTGTCATGATGAGCCCGGAGCTAATGCCGTTGCCAAAGCCAATCAGCAGGGCAGCCAGCAACAGTGGAACGAACCCGCCAGTGAACGGAATGAGGATCAAGGCCGTCCCCATGATCACTGTGGAAGGAACCGCCACCCATTGCCGTCCCTTGCGGTCCATGAGCTTCCCAGCTGGATAGAACACCAGCATGTCGATGGCGCCGGAGAGGCCGTAAATCAGCGATGCTTGCGTCGCATCCATGCCCAAGTGGTCGGCCCACAGCGGGATGACCACTTGGCGCGAGGCACGCAGCGCGCTGAGCAGCAGAATTCCGAAACCCACGGACAGGAACACACCGGCATGCGAGGCAGCTACATTGCGCAGCGTTGACGCCGGAATGATCGGTCCGCCGTCGGATGTAGCGGGAGCCACCAAGTCCGGAATGGTGAGCGACAAAGCAGCAGCTGCCATCATCCCGACAAAGCCAACCCAGTACGCCCCGCTGATTCCGGCGAACTGCATCACCCCCGCACCTATGAACGGACCTATAAAGATTCCGATCCTCGTGACTCCGCCCAAAGTCGACAGCGCACGGGCGCGGAACATCACTGGGACGGCCTCGGTGAGGTACTTCTGCCGGGCCAGGTTGAAAACGCTCGCAGACATACCCACCAACGTCATAGCCGCGGCCAGCAACCAGATTCCGTGCTCCATTTGTGGAGCGAAAGCTGCCGCGCCGAGCGCGAGGGCTCCTACGGCACCTGCCCCAACAATCGCCCAGCGTTCGCCGAACCTCATGGTGATGAGCGATGCCGGAATATTGAATAGCCAGGACCCCAGGCCGATTAGAGTCACGATCAACGCCGAGACTGCCACGGATGCTCCAAGATCACGCGCCGAGAGCGCGATCACCGGAAGAACCGCCCCCTCGCCGATACAGAACAACAGCGCAGGCCCGAAGGCCGGTAACGCAATGCTGCGGAGGCTGAAGTTTTGATCTTCCTGGGTGGTTGTCATCCCCTTCATCCTAGGACTCCAGCCCAGCCGCCTCGCAGTTGTTGCAGTTCCGGAAGTCCGGAACCGCAACAACTGCTCGCGAGCCTAGGCCTCGTCCAGGCGATTAGATGCGGTTAGCAGTTGCCTTCCGATGACCGCCTGCCGAGAGTGCCAAGCCGGTGAGGAGAAGGCCAACTGCCCAGAGGGTGAAGCTGCCGTCCAAGCCCGTAGTGGCCAGAGAATTGGAACTCCCGACGCCGGTCGCAGCGCCCGCTGTCAGCGCACCCAGAGTGCCGCCTGCGGTTACCAAGCCGCTACCCAGCTGAGCACCGCCGATTCCGGTTGTCCCGACGCCGGCATTGCCGAATCCGGCCCCACCGATCTCGATACCAGGGTTGTTGGTGCCCGTGTTGGCACCGCCCAACCCAATTCCGCCACTACCAGCAGGCTGGTTAACTTCCGGCGGATTGACGACTGGAGGGTTGACCACCGGCGGATTCTCTACGGGAGACGTGACCGCCGGAGGATTCACCACAGGAGGATTCCCTGCCGGAGGGGTGACCAGGGGAGGATTCACAAACGGCGGCGTGATGGCGCCAACTGAAGCTCCACCGATGCCAAGCGACGTGGAGTCGACAGTGATGGGAGCCGTGATCGGAGCAACCAGTTGCGTACCGGAAAGGATCCCGTCACTTCCACTCGTAGTGCCACTTGGTGCGGTTCCCGCTGGGGCCGTCCCACCGGACGTACCAGCTGTGCTGGCCGACGAATCACCCAGCACACCAGCCGACGTCGAACCAACAGTCACCGGAGCGGTAACCGGAGCAACCACCTGAGTCCCGGAAGCAACGCCATCCGATCCGTTCGTGGTGGACCCTGATGTCGTACCCGTCCCGGAAGTACCGGTTGAGGTCCCGGTGTTGCTAGCCGACGAATCACCCAGCACACCAGCCGACGTCGAACCAACAGTCACCGGAGTAGTAACCGGAGTAACCACCTGAGTTCCGGAGGCTACGCCATCCGATCCGTTCGTGGTGGACCCTGATGTCGTACCCGTCCCGGAAGTACCGGTTGAGGTCCCGGTGTTGCTGGCCGACGAATCACCCAGCACACCAGCCGACGTCGAACCAACAGTCACCGGAGCAGTAACCGGAGCAACAACTTGGGTTCCGGAAGCAACGCCATCCGATCCATTGGTCGTCGCACCGGGTGTAGCGGCAGCAGGCGCGCTGCCTGCATTCGAGGGTGCGCCGGACGTGGCCGATGAATCTCCAGCCACACCCGCGGCAGTGGCTCCGATGTTAACAGGGACCAATATCGGAGCCACTACCTGAGCGCCGGATGCGATGCTATCTCCCCCCGACGTTGTTGCCTGCGCTGGCGCTTGGGCCGGCGCAGAACCTGATGTTGCTGCTGGTGATGTCGTTGCCGATGAGTCCCCCAGGACACCCGTCGACGTCGATCCCACCGTTACGGGGATCGTCACCGGTGCAACTACTTGGGTACCGGAGGCTGTGCCTCCAGTACCGTTGGTGCCAGCCGCCGTCGAACTGCTTGTTGCAGTTGGAGCGGCAGGTTTGGCTGGGCCCGTCGCAGTGGAGCCCCCCAGCAGACCCACTGATGACGAGCCCAGGTTTATGGGCGCTGTTACGGGCGCGACTACCTGTGTCCCGGAGCCAACGCCGTTGGAACCGTCGGTGCTGGCAGCGGGCGCCGTCCCTGCAGCCGGAGCGGCTGCTGGCGCCTTTGTGGTTGAGGAAGAATCTCCCACGAGGGCCAATGACGTCGCGCCTATGTTGACTGGCGCTGTCACCGGTGCCACCACCTGTGTACCGGAAAGGGTTCCGTCCTTTCCACTGGTCGTATCCGCCGCGTTGGCCGCGGTCCCGCCGAGGGCAATCAAGCCTCCGGCAAAGCATGTGCCGATCAGGCACCTGCGAATTGTCGAGTTCATTGTGATCTTCTCCTGAAGGTCGTGTTCCCATAGACGTCCGATGACGGATCGTCCGGCTAACCATCGGCCGCATGTAGAGGCGCGGCTGGGTTGGGGAACTAGTCAGGAGATGAGCCGGGATCGAAAGAAACCGGCTTTGGATGATCTTCATTGCTGGCCGCTGCTGGACCAGAAAGTGTGTCTGCAGGGACGATTAGCGCACCGTGCAGGAAGGCTGCGGCAGGGCTTGGTGGCCCATTTTGTGAGGTACCCGAGCCCGCGCCCGTGACACCAAAGGGTGCCGCGTCCGGATCGGCAGGCAGCTCGGATGGAGCGTCAGGTTCGACGATGACAGAGGCGCCGGTTATCGCACCGGGTGAAGCAGAAGCAAAGCCTCGCGCCAGGACAAAGGCCAGTGAAACGTCGGCATTGAGGCTGGGCGGGGTCGTCCCGAGGGGCACGCCAGTAGATTCCGTGGCCAACCCTTCGGCCGTTGAAGTCCCTGTTGAGCTCCCGACGGCGGGTGGCGGCACAGCTCCCGCGCCGGGCGTCGTGGGGAGCATAGCTCCGTCGCCCCCCAATAGCTGCGGAAGCAGGTTCCCGGGTCCAACAATCGGAGGCAAGGCGTTGCCGACAGGCGCGAGGATAGTGTCGATGACCCCAACGATGGGGACTACAACCGGGTTGCTCACGTCCGTCACGGGGTCGAGGCCAGCCGGTTCCAGGACATTATTTACCGGAGGAACAACTGCCTCGACGGTGTCGTCAACGGCGCCAGTGACAGGTTTGACTACCGTCTCCACAACGCTGCCGACCGTATCGCTGGGAACAACCCGATGAACCACGGGGACTGTGGCTATGACTTTGTCAGCGGAGTCCGCGACGTGCTCAACCACCGGCGTCACAGCAGGAACGTGCACGGTTATCGGTTGCGCCGGGACCACGGCTTTGGCGGGAGCCGGCAGGGGTACGTTCGGTACCAGGACAGTGACGACGGGCGCGGAGGGCTTAGGCCCAACGGAAGTAGCAACGGACGCGGCCGCCTTCTTGACCGCACCCGTTGCAGCACTGAGAGTCTTGTTGGCTTGCTTGCTTACGCTGTCGGTTGATGGAACGACTGACGACACCGAAGACGTCACTCCATCCAACAGCGAGTGGTTATCGGTGATCCCGGAATCGGCGCTGGCGGCCGTCGCGGACAATGCCATCCAAATTGCGGTACCGGCGCCAGCGATCATGACGGAGCGGAGAATCTGAGTAGCGCGCGGAAATACGCGAATGGCCTTCATCTCGACACCCCCCAGGTAGCCGCAAACCGATGGTCGACTTCATCCTAGGACTGGTCTGACCCAATAGTCCATGGGGAGACGGTAATCAAGATGACAAATTTATAAGGAACCTTCATTTATGAAGAAGGATAGAAGCCAGTCTTCCCGGGGCCAACGTCGGGGGTTGCCAGGGATCCGCCAGCAGCCCTTCCGTGCTGGGCGTTGGTCTCCTGGAGCCGCTTGATGAACCAGCGCGACTGCTCCGGTCCATAAGGAAGCACCGGGATGGCCTTGGTTGCATCGTTGGGCATGTCGCGGATGGACTGTGTTGCCTGCCGCACTGCAGTGCTCATGGTGTCGGCCATGGTCTTGACGAATTCGTCGCTCGCAGGCTTGCCATGGCCCGGGACCAGGAATTCGTAGCGGTGACGCAAAGCTGAGATGTGCCGGAGGACGTCCGCCCATTCCTCGGGATACGAGTCCTCAAAGGAAGGATGTGCGCCCTGCTCAACGAGGTCCCCGACGAACAGGGTCGAGTTGGTCCCCACCAAAAGGTCACCATCCGTGTGGGCGCGGCCCAGGTAGAACAGTGTTGCGGTAATTCCGCCAAGGTCCACCAGAACAGGCTGGTCGCCGACGATCGCGTTCGGAACAACGATGTCGACGGCGTCACCCTCCCCCGCGGCCATCTCCGGTTCGTTCGTGGCGACGAAGCGACGCTGATTGTCCGCGTCACGTTCGATGGTTGCCGCACAGTTGGCGTGCGCCCAGAACTCCGTCACGCCGTCGTCAGCAAAAACAGCGTTACCGAAGAAGTGGTCGTAATGGGCGTGCGTGTTGACTACCACCAGCGGAAGCTGGGTCTTTTCGCGGACAGCAGCGAGGATCTCGCGGCCTTGGCGCGGGCCACATCCGGTGTCGATGACCATGGCGAGCTCACTGCCCACCACGAGCCCGGTGTTGAGTAAGGACCCCTCGGTCTCCAAGACGTAGTTGTCTGTACCAAGTTCGTGCCAAGCTGACAATGAGTTCTCCGTATCCAATGCAATCCGGCGATGTTCAGGCCTCGATTCTACCCATGCCCAGCTGGGAGAAGCCGGAATGACCCGGCGGCAGGTGAACCCGGGGGCCGAACTATACGATGGCTGTCATGACGTTCCAGCCGGACCCAATCTGACGGGCAGCAAGCCAACCACCAGAACCGTCACCGGGGTACAACCACAACACCCCGGACCCGTTGCGGGCAACGACGTCAACCTTGCCGTCACCATCAAAGTCGCCGGGGCCTTCCATCGCGGTCATGACATTCCAACCAGAACCAATCTGGCGGGCAGCAAGCCAACCACCTGTACCGTTACCGGGGTACAACCACAAAACGCCGGATGAGTTGCGAGCAAGAACGTCAGCTTTGCCGTCCCCGTCGAAATCTCCGGGACCATCGATAGCGGTCATGACATTCCAACCCGAACCGATCTGGCGGGCAGCAAGCCAGCCACCTGAACCGTTACCGGGATAAAGCCACAAAACTCCATTGGCATCCCGGGCGATCACATCGGCTTTGCCGTCCCCATTGAAGTCACCGGGTGCCTCGATCGCGGCCATCCCGTTCCAGCCAGTACCGATCTGGCGGGCGGCAAACCAGCCACCGGACCCATTGCCCGGGTACAACCACAAAACACCATTCGCATCCCGCGCGATGACATCCATTTTGCCGTCACCGTTGAAGTCGCCGGGGGACTCAATGGACGTCATGGCATTCCAGCCTGCACCAATCTTGCGGGCTGGAAGCCAGCCACCGGAACCGTTGCCCGGATACAGCCACAAAACACCGGCGGTGTCCCTGGCAAGAACATCACTCTTGCCGTCACCGTCGAAATCAGTGATTTTTTGGGTGGAAGTCTTGAAGGTGAACTTCCACTCGGCCACTGCCGCAAGAGCAAACGAATAATCTGTCAGAGCCCTGGCGGTAACAGTCACTGATCCGCTGCCGGCATAGGTGCCAGCGGCAAGAACCTTTCCGCCAACCAAGTATTCAACGCCGGCCGACGTGGGAATCGTGTAGGTATCGTTCGAGGTGCCGTCCCGGTCAATGAATACGACTGCTGCAGGCGTCACGGGAAGATGCCCACCAAACGTTGTGAGGGCTGCAGTGGCATCAATCAGACCGGCGCCACACCCGGCGGAACAGCCAGCAGGAAGTGGCCTCGAGGTCTGCTTCAGTTGTTGTTCCAAGTGCTCCGGAGTCAGGGTGATGCCCTCAGCCGAATAAAGGAGAGCCGCAAGGCCCGCCACGTGAGGGGCCGCCATGGACGTACCCTGCATGAACGCGTAGCCTGGCGTTCCCTGCGTGGTTGTCCCGGAGTTGTAGGTGGACAAGATACCGTTCAAGGCTGAGGAACTCATCTCGCCGCCGGGAGCAGTTACATCCACAACGCTGCCGTAGTTGGAGTACGACGCCTTTGCTCCTGTCCTGTCGCTGGCGGCAACCGTGATGACGTTCTGGCAGTTTGCAGGGCTGGAGTCTGCCGCGGGCCGATTGGAATTCCCGGCAGCGACTACCACGGCAGCGCCAGCGTTATAGGCGAAATTGATCGCGTTTTGATAGGTGGCAGAGCACGGCTTGATGCCACCAAGGCTGAGGTTGATGACGCGTGCCGGGTTGGTGTTGATTGGAGCCCCGGCAACAACGCCGCCTGCTGCCCAAATGATTGAATCCGCGATGTCCGACGTATAGCCGCCACAAGCACCCAATGCCCGCACCGGAAGGATTTTTGCCTTCGGCGCCACGCCCGTTACTCCGGTGGCGTTGTTTCCGATGGCTGCAATTGTTCCCGCCACGTGGGTTCCATGCCAGGAAGAATTTATCTGCGGGCTCCCCACTCCGCATTCATTTGCCGTAGACCAATCGCCAGGGTCTGTAGGGTCTGCATCCCTGCCGTTCCCATCCCTTGCATCGGCGGCATCGGACTTCATGTCATAGCCGGGCAACACATTGGCGTTGAGATCCGGATGGCTCGTGATCCCGGAGTCGACTACGGCGACGACTACGCCTTCACCGTGATTGTATTGCCACGCCCCGGAAGGCCGAATGCCGGCCAAATCCTCTGAGAGATCCCACTGCGTTGAATAGTAGGCATCGTTCGGATCAGCAGCCACCTGCATGATGTCGTCAGCTTCGGCGTAGGCAACGTTCGGATCCGCACGAAGGGTTTTCAGGAATTGCTCGGCTGTTGCCCCTGAAAGTGCCTTGCCAAGTTTGATGACCTGCCCGCCCGCTGCGTTTTGGTGCGCGCTTTCGGCAGCCACTCCGAGCTTGGTGGCCGCGCGATCTGCAGCCTGCTCCGCCGTCGCCGCAGCCGCGGCTGCCTTGACGTTGTCCCGAAGCCCGACAATGAACTGGTCCGTCGCCACTTCAAGTGCCGGACGCAGTGATTGCGGTGGGCTGGGGATGATGTCATTGTCTCCCGCTACTGCTGGCTGAACGGCCAGTCCCCCGGTAATGAGGAGCGTGGTCAACGCGAAGCCGACGGTCCTCAAGGATCGCATTGCGGAGTTTTTTACCATGGGTTGGGCATCCTAGAACGGCGACTGAGCACGGTAAGGCTGGGTCGCGGGCAACTGGAGACCACCAGCTGACCCCCACAGAAAATTGTACGCAGAGTTGGTGGCACTCTCCGCCAGTATTTTGTGAGGATTTCCCGAGGATTTGCACCACAAAGAGCAGGACCCCGATCACCTGAATCGGGGTCCTGCTGCGTGGCCGTCGTTCTGGGGCTTACATATCCGCGAGCGCTCCACCAGGGTTCTCGATGGCGTCCGCGACGTACCGGAGGAAACCGGCGGCGGTCTCGCCGTCGCACACCCGGTGGTCGAAGGCGAGGGTCAACTCGGTAACCTTGCGGACGGCAAGTTCGCCGTTTACCACCCACGGCCTGTCGATGATGCGACCCACGCCGAGCATCGCAACTTCCGGGTAGTTGATGATCGCGGCCGAACCATCTACGCCGAACACACCGTAGTTGTTCAGGGTGAAGGTGCCTGAGCCGAGCTCGGTTGGAGTGGCCTTACCTTCACGCGCCACGGTGGTGAGGCGCCGGATCTCGGCGTCCAACTCGCGGGCGCTCAACTGGTGCGCGTTCCGGACAGACGGGACCACAAGACCGCGATCCGTCTGTGCTGCGAAACCGAGGTTGATTCCGTCAAAACCGACAATCTCCTGGGAGCCGTCCTCCCCGACTTCAAAGCGCGTATTAAGGGCCGGGTACTTTTTTAACCCAGCCGTGACAAAACGGGCGATGAAGGCCAGCAGACCAGGCGTGTCATGCGGAGCGCGCTTCTTCAGTTCAGCCCGCATCTCAAAGAGAGCCGTCGCATCCACGTCCACCCAGACCGTCGCCTCCGGGATCTCCGTGCGGCTCTTGGTCATGTTGGCTGCAACTGCCTTGCGAACTCCGCGAACCGGAGTCCGGGCCGCGACAGCCAGTCCCGTACGGGAATCGAGGTCGCCCCCGGCAACGGCGGCCGAGGCTCGACCCTCCGCCTTCGCTGCAGTACGAGCCGCAGCAGGAGCTTCCGGTGTAGAGATAGCAGCTTCCACATCCCGGCGCATGATCAGCCCACTGGCCCCCGAACCCTCGATAGTCTCAAGGGAAACACCATGGTCCCGGGCCATCTTCCTGACGAGCGGCGAGATGACCGCGCTCAGCTTGCCGGGGATGCGCGTTCCGGCGACTGCCGGTTCCGAAGCAACCGGAGTCTCGGCCAGGGTCTCCTTTTCGCGATCGACGACGCCGACGCTCGCCTTTCGCGGGCGGGTGCGGCCTCCGGTCACGCCACCAGGAGTGCCGTATCCGATAAGTACGTTGCCGGAACCAGCTTTCTCCTCGGTGCGATACGTCTCGGCCGCCGCATCAACCTGGGGCGAGGCCACGATCCCGGTCGAGACTGCATCTTCGGCAGAGGATGGAGTCTCCGGCGCAGCGGGAGCGGCGCCCGAACGAGCGATCGAGATCAGCGGCTTGCCGACGTCGAGGGTTTGGCCGGCCTCACCGTGAAGCTCTGCCACCGTGCCCGCGTAAGGCGAGGGCACCTCCACCATGGACTTAGCTGTTTCGACTTCAGCGATCGGCTGATCGACCTTGATTTCGTCACCGACGGCGACGAGCCAATTCACGAGTTCGGCCTCGGTAAGGCCCTCCCCCAGGTCCGGCAGGCGAAATACCTGCATATCTGAGCTCATGGTCAGTCCTCCCATTGAAGGTCGTCGACGGCGTCGAGAATGCGATCGACGCTTGGCAGGTAGTAGTGCTCCAACTTGGGTGACGGGAACGGAACATCGAAGCCAGTCACACGGCGGATCGGTGCGGCGAGGTAGTGGAACGCACGCTCTTGGACACGCGCCACGATCTCGGACGACACAGAGGCGAAGCCGTGCGCCTCGGCGATCACGACGGCGCGTCCCGTCTTACGCACAGACGCGCAGACGGTTTCATCGTCGAAGGGGACAAGAGTTCGGACGTCAATGACCTCGAGCGAACGGCCCTCTTCGGCCGCAGCGGCCGCGGCTGCGAGCGCAGTGGGAACGGAGGGACCGTACGCAATCAAGGTCGCGTCAGTGCCCGGACGAGCAACAGCCGCGCGGCCCTCGGTGGAGGTGCCGGCGTCGTGCTCTGCGCGCAAGGCGTCCAGGTCCACCTGGTCTTTGGACCAGTAGAGCTTCTTGGGCTCCATGAACATCACGGGATCATCCGAGTCGATGGCTTCGCGGAGCATGCGGTAACCGTCCGCAACGGTGGCTGGTGTGTACACCTTCAGGCCAGCGGTGTGGGCGTAGTAGGACTCGGAGGAGTCGCAGTGGTGCTCCACTCCCCCGATGCCGCCGGCGTACGGAACGCGGATGACCAGGGGCATCTTAAGCTTGCCCTTGGTTCGGTTGTGCATCTTGGCGACATGGCTGACGATCTGTTCGAACGCCGGGTAGGCGAACGCATCAAACTGCATCTCGATGACGGGGCGCATGCCGTTGATGGCCATTCCGACAGCCATGCCGACGATGCCGGATTCTGCCAGCGGGGTGTCGAAGCAGCGCTGCTCGCCGAACTCGGCCATGAGGCCGTCGGTGATACGGAAGACACCGCCCAGCATGCCGACATCCTCGCCGAAGACCAGCACCGAGGAATCGGCACGCATAGCATCGGCCATTGCTGTGTTGAGCGCCTTGGCCATGGTGATGGACTGAGGGCCGCTCGCCTCAGCGGTAGCTGCAGCGGACGCGGCGGCGCTTGCGGTGGCAGCGCTGACGTTGCCGTTGACGTTGGTGGTGACGGTCATTTTGCGCTCTCCGTTCCGTGATTTTCGGCGCTTTCGGCGCGGGCGAGTTCGTCAGCCAGCAGTTCAGACTGCTCTCTCAGCTGCGGGGTGGGCTTGGAGAACACGTACTTAAAGAGGTCCAGCGGCTGTACGGGGACGTCTTCACCGAGGCCTTCGCGCAACTGTGTAGCCACGGCTTCTGCATGTTCGGCAATGCGTTCATTGGCGGCGTCGTCCAGGAGTCCTTTGCCGGTGAGGTAGGACTTCATTCGGGTCAGCGGATCCTTCGCTTGCCATTCGGCCACCTCGCTGTCCGGGCGGTAGCGCGTAGCATCGTCGGCGTTGGTGTGCGCCTGCATGCGGTAGGTGTGGGCCTCGATCAGGAGGGGTCCGGAGCCTTCGCGGGCCAGCTTCACTGCCCGGTCCATAACGGCGAGGAGCGCGACGAGGTCGTTGCCGTCCACTCGCTCACCGGCCATTCCGTAGCCGACAGCCTTGTGGGCCAGCGACGGCGCCACCGACTGGTGGCTGAGCGGAACGGAAATCGCGTATTTGTTGTTCTGCACGAAGAAGATGACCGGTAGGTGGAAGACGGCCGCAAAGTTCAGGGCCTCGTGGAAGTCACCCTCACTCGTGGCACCGTCGCCGCACATTGCCATCACCACGGTGTCCTCACCGCGGAGTTTGGCGGCATGCGCGACGCCGACGGCGTGCAGCAGCTGTGTGGTCAGCGGGGTGCACTGGATCCCGACGTGGTGCTTCTTGGGGTCGTAGCCACCGTGCCAATCACCGCGGAAGATCGTCATCGCTTCGACAGGATCCACACCACGGGTCATCACTGCGACGGCGTCGCGATACGTCGGGAAGAGCCAGTCACCTTCGCTGAGGCACATGGCAGCCGCCACCTGACAGGCTTCCTGTCCGTGGCTTGAGGGATAGACAGCCATACGGCCCTGCCGGACGAGCGCAGAGTTCTGATCGTTGACGCGACGCCCGACGACGAGCTGCTCGTAAGCGGCCATGAGTTCAGCATCGCTTGGCGTGGGGTACTCATGGCCGGGTTCGGTGCCCTGCTCTTCGTGGGAGCGGAGGGTCCCATCCGGATTCACCATCTGAATCTGGTGCCGGGCCGGCAGCATGTAGTCCTCAACGCTGATGCCGAATTTTCTCTGAACGTCAGCAGCTTGGTCCTCTACTGCCGCTTCCGGCGCAGTGTGGTCTGCGTGGATCGTCATTGGTCCGTCCTTCTCTAGCCACTATGTGCTTCCAGTATGTTCCGGGGAGCTGTTTCGTATCCAGCTTTCGCTCAAATCATGGAAGAGCATGCAGGAAGTGGTTATTCTGAAAGACGAATTGCAAATGTGAGCTGGGTAACGAGCCAGTCCCGTAGACGAATTGGAGACCACGTGAACGAGACCGAGGCGGAGCAGACTGCCGTTCCCCTGGACGATGTTGACCGGGACATCATCCGGGAGCTCACAACTGACGGCCGGATGTCCATCACCCAAGTGGCCGAGAACGTGCACATCAGCCGGGCGCACGCTTACTCACGCATTGCCCGGCTGACCGGCGAGGGGGTTTTGACCAAGTTCACGGCGTTGGTGGACCCGATCAAAGCCGGACTGCGATCTTCGGCCTACGTCACACTCAAGGTCCAGCAGCATTCTTGGCGGGAACTGAAGGAGCACCTGCGGGCGATTCCCGAGGTTCACCACATCGCCCTGGTGGGCGGCGACTTTGACGTCATCCTGCTGGTCCGGGCCACTGACAACATTCACCTACGCCGTGTGATCTTCGACCAATTGCAGTCCATGGAGGGAGTCCTGGATACCCAGACTTTCCTGGTCTTTGAGGACGTCGATACGCGGTAACTGCCCGAGCGGCAGGAGCCTCGTACCGAACGCACATTCGGGGACCATAGACTGTCCCCGTGCCCCTCAAAACCGCCTCCGTCACACGCGCCGCTGCGCGGCTTGCTGTGTCGGTTGTGGCTATCGCGCTGCTATGGCTGATTGCCGCTTTCCAGTTCTTTTACAGCCCTCCGAGAGCAGTGCCTCACCGCACCGACGCAATCGTCGTTTTGGGCGGGTTAAGTAAGGAACGACTTCCAGTGGCTCAGGAACTCCAGGAAAGCCTGGACATCCCCATTTTCGTGGTCTCGACGACGGGCCTGTCCGGCAACGTTGAGGGTGATGCTTTGTGCCATGAAGACGACGACCCGGATTTGATCTGTTTCCGTCCCTCGCCGCTGAACACCCGAGGTGAAGCCAGAGGCCTTTCGGAGCTGATTGCTCAGAACGGATGGAAGTCCGTCACCGTGGTTACGTCCGACTATCACCTCCTTCGCGCTGGCACCCTCATGCGCCAATGTACGTCTGCTGAGGTCCAAATGGTCGGCTCACAACCCGACCTTTCGGCGGGAGCATGGCTGGACCGATTCGTCGTCGAAACAGGCGGCCTCATCGACGTGTGGATGCAGCCGGAGTGTTCTTCTCACTAGTGGAACACTCGCGGATTTAGGTTCTAAAGCACAAATTTCATGTGACAGACTTCGTTAATTCCTACGGAACCCTGCAAGAGAACTGTCACAAAATTTCGTTGACTTTCAGACGCATCTTCGCACGTGAAGGATTTCGTCAAGTTCTTGAATTCGACAGGCATGCCCGTCATCCTTTTGCCATAGGTCCAAGGTCTCAGCCCTACGAGCCCAAGGATCCTCCGTGGCAAAGTTTAAAGCAGAGACGTACTACTTCAGCACGAGCAATGCCCGACATCTAACTGCCAGCATCTTGGCCGCTTTCGTCTTGGTGATGGGTTTCCTTCACGGATCCACAGCCCAAGCCGCGCCCTCCCCGGTTTACCCCATAAGCGGCTACTTCATTTTCGGCAGTACCAGTGATGACGCCAACTTGAAGAAACTGACGGATATTAAGTCCGTCGGCGGGGATACGATCATCACCTTCGGTTCTCAGATCAAACCAGCAACATCCGCTTCCGCGCCGGCAGGCTGCACCATTTCGGGCGTCAACTGCGTGACTGCTGCTACCTCTGGGGTAAGTGTGAATCGATACTTCACCTACGCCGACGGCAACACATGGGGCGCGCCTTCTCTCGCGTGTCCCCGCGACAAGACTGTGACGAGTGGATCCACCGTGTACACGGTCATGGTTATCCCCACCCAGGGAACCGGATGCAACTCGTCCAATAATTTGTATGACGTCGTCATCATCACCAGCGGGACCGCCTCGATCTCTGTCTCTGTGGCCAAGGCCGCTACCACGTTGGGGATGAAGTTTTACGCGGGAATGCCCGCTCCTGTGAAGAGAACAGACATCACGTATCTTGTCGACTTGTCATACCAGTCGACATTCACGGCTTTCACCAACCGGTTCCTGCAATTTCAAGGAAAGGTGAACAACGTTCCAGGCTTGACGGGCTATTACCACTACACGGAAATGCCCGTAGCCAATGGCGCTATATGGGATTCAACGCTCGCTGTCTATGACATCCAAAATCGAGCAATAGCCCAGTATCAGCCAGGTCGCTCCGCGCTGGTGAGCCCGTATATCGATTCACGCAAGGAGCTTGCTGGGCATATCACGCCGGATAACGCTCGAGCAGCTGTGAGAAATATTGCTGAGACTGCGAATGGAGTCCATCTGGCCATCGCCGTTCAGGATGGGATGGGCACCGGGAAGGGGGGATCGTTCTTTGGCCACGAGAGCGGAAATAGCGTGGACCAGTATGCGGCCGCAATTGTCGGCAGTGGAACATGGGGCAACAAGTACGCCGCCCCAACCCGCGATTACTTCCTTGCAATGGCGGAAGGGGTCGAAGGCACCGACGTCGAGCTATGGGCCAACATGGAAGGAATGGCGCCAGGCACCAGCCAGAACCCCTGCGACGGCAACTACCGCGGCCAGAGCACGAAAGCGCGACATGACCGACAGTTGCAGCAGATAGGGAACTATCCGGTCAAAGTTATCTCCTATATGTGGGATCCGTTCTACACCTGCAAGGGGACCTGGGCACCGATGGTCGAACAGATGAGGGCTGGCAGCATGACGCCAGTCATTACTGACTCAGTCTTCTACGGCAACGGCGATGTACTCGTCACAGGTCAAAACTTGAGTGGTGGCACCATCCAAGTGAAATGGACAGATGCATACGGACGGACCTTCGATAAGACCGTGCCTGCCTCGAGTTACAACCCGAGCTACGGCAAACAACTGGGTATGAATCCACGCTTGGAATCCGTAACGGCAAAGCTCGGCAAGACAAGTCTTGGCTCCGGAAAGTATGTCTACATCAACGTGACGAACGGCTCCGGCGTCAGAAACGACGCGCCGTATTCTGATCGAGGCTAGATCCCTACGGAAGCGGGCGGCTTGCACAGTTTGTGCGAGCCGCCCTTCAATGGCGACTTCGCGCCTTGTCGCCAAACAAATAATCCATGCCGCTGACAGTGCGGCTGGGAGGGCCTCGTCTGCCCAAATATGGTCCCTTGCTGCTCGGATGCAACAATTGTGCGTGGCCATGTTCCGTCTGGACGCAGCTGAGGAGTGAAGACGTGACAGATATTGTCCGCCAAGCGGCGGCACCTTCGCCGTCCCCACGACACATGCGCAAACGTCGATTCCTGGGGGATGTTCCCACATCTACTTTGTCCGGCAATCCGGGCACCGTAGATATCGCTCGTTCAGAATCCAGGCTCTCAGCCTCTCCGAAGCCGGCGCGGCCTGCCGGCGGTGGCACTGCGCCCAAACCCACGGCTTCTTCTGTACCGAGCATTAGTACCGGATCACGGAAAGCCAGCCCCCGGCAAAAGCGGCTGGTAGCCCTGACCATTGTGATACTCGTCTCTATCAGCATCCCGCTACTGGTACTGACCTTGATGTTTGCAGGTTGAGGCATGTTGGGCGTCACGCACAATTAATCACCTCGATTGGCTGTGCGATAGCATCGGTTGATCAGCCATTGCCTTCCCGGGGGAATCCATGCAAATCGTCATGCCAATTTTCGGTACTCGCCCGGAAGCCATCAAAATGGCTCCGATCGTCACCGCCCTTCAACAATCTACCGATTTCGATTGCGTAGTGACTGTCACAGGCCAACATCGCGAAATGCTGGATCAGGTCAACGAACTCTTCGGGATTATTCCAGACCACGACCTGAACATCCTTCAGCAGCGTCAGTCGCTGTCGGCGATTATGACCAGGACCATCGATGGCCTGGACAAATTATTCAGCAGCAACAAACCCGATGCTGTCATCGTTCAGGGTGACACCACGACGTCGACTGCTGCCGCCATCGCGGCTTTCTATCACGGTATCCCTGTTGTTCATGTCGAAGCCGGGCTTCGAAGCGGCGACTTGTACTCTCCATTCCCGGAGGAGGCGAACCGTAAGATCACCAGCCAGATCGCCAGTTTGCATCTCGCCCCAACCAGCACCAGTAAAGCCAATCTGCTGGCGGAAGGCATCAACGAGGGTGACATCGTCGTCACCGGAAACACTGTGATCGATGCACTCCTCACCACAGTCAATAAGAATGTCCCTTTCACCGATCCAAAGCTCGAAGAGCTTGCAGCCAGCGGCCGCCGGATCCTTCTGGTCACCACGCACCGCCGCGAGAATCAAGGTGACGCCATGCGGGGTGTAGGACGCGCTTTGGCCCGAATAGCCGAGGCTGAACCGGATCTTGTCGTGGTACTTCCCGCACACAAGAATCCAGTCGTGAGAGAAGCAGTCCTGCCGGCAATCGAAGGTAAGGCAAACGTGATCGTCACTGAGCCTTTGGCTTATGGCGAATTCACACGGATGCTGTCCCTCGCACACATAGTCCTCACGGATTCCGGTGGAGTTCAGGAGGAAGCACCCAGCTTGGGAAAGCCTGTCTTGGTGATGCGCGACAACACGGAGCGTCCCGAAGCTGTTCACGCCGGCACCGTCACTCTCATCGGCACGGACGAGGAGACGATCGTCAAGGAAGTTGATCGGCTGCTTAATCAGCAGGACGCATTTGATGCCATGGCAAATGCTGTAAACCCCTACGGTGACGGCCAAGCTGCCGAACGCACGGTTGCGGCAGTGGCGGAGCTCCTGGGAGTAGGGACCAGAGTGCCGGAATTCGGCACCGAAATCCAGATAGTCCGCTAGATCGACGGCGATGCCCCTCGCCAACAATCTAGATCACTCCCCCAAACCCAGAAATTGGAGTCAAGCGTTGCTACGCAAACTCTTTGACCGCCAGGAAATACAACCGCACAGCATCTGGACCGGCGAGGACACAGCTCAGCCGCGATCTTTTGTGCTGCTCGACTCAAACAGCGACCCCGACGCCCACTTGGTGCTGCGCAAACGGCCTTATGAAGTGCGCCTGCAGGTGGTTCCAGGCTCGGAAGTGACCTCCACCTTCCAAACAGTCAGCAATCCCGATCAGCACGGCACTAAATCCGGGATTATCTGGGTGAAGTTCCTTGACTCGAGCGGCACTGAGGTCCCTAGCAGGGGACGAATCAGCAAGGGCCGCCAGGGCAACTACGTCTACATCGTTCCGAACGCTCTCGGTGTCTCTGAAACTACGTTGTACATCCCTATGGACTGCACCGAAGTAGTACTCGGCTTCGCACTCTGGAAGGGCTATGCCGGTAGCTTGTCCTTGACAAACGCAGTTCGCGTACGACACAACGTCCTCCCGCCCTTTTCGGAATCCCGCCAATCCGGCGCCGGAGATCTCCGGTCGAATCGGATATCCGTCTCCCGTGAGCACGGCACTGCGTCCGAAGTGGGTCTGGGCAGGGAGCCGCTCAGCCTCGACATTTCGACACTTGACGCCAAGCACTTAAGAGTCCAAGGCCAATTCGTAGGTTCCGAGCCGGTTGGGCTCAGGGATGCCGTGGCCCTCTTCAGGTTCGCCGATAAACACGGGGCTGAAGTGGGAAGTTTGACGGACATTCCCCGTGGTCCCGTCGGCGAATACATCTATCTGGTGCCGGATTCCTCTGGTGCGTTTTCGTTCGAGGTCCATGCCCCCTCAGATTGCGCCACTGTACGGATTGCTTTCGCGGCCTGGCATGCGGAGCCAGGCAAACTCAGGATCTTGAATGCCTTGGACATCGTCGAGTTGGGGGCAGAATCCGCTGACGATCTCCGCCCAGGCTTCGGTCCTCCCCAGACCAATGGCAAAGCGTTGCAGTTCAATCGATTGCATGAGCTCGGAGCCAACGTGGCGGTGACTTCCCGGGCTCGATGGGCGAGGATTCCACTGGCCGACACAAAGGGCCCCCAGATCCAGGTTCAATTCTCGGTAATTCCTCAAGTCGAAGGGTTGTCCAGGAAGAGCGCGCTGGCACTCCTGGAATTTGCTGACAAGGACGGTGGCCGGATTTGCCCCGCCGGCCTCCCAACATCCGAGGAGTATGCCTACAAGTACATCGACGGGCGCCGCCCAAACGATGTGTCACTGACATTAACCGTCCCTCGAGGCGCTACAGAGATTCGTGTAGGTACGGTGCTCTGGGAGGCGGCCGCGGGAGAGCTGCTGACGAGCAATCAGATTTGGGTAAAGGCACTTTCAGCGTCGAAGCAGGTTCCAGCCAAGAAAAAGGCCGGGGGTACTTCCACAGTCGCCGTAATCGATGACGCAGACGAGGCACCACGGCGGGCCAGGGAATTGAAGGTCGCCCTGATTGCAGACGAATTCACCTATAACTGCTTCAAATACGAGTTCAACCCGATCGTTATCGAGCCTCACAACTGGCGTGAGCGTTTTGAGGCAGACCGGCCCGATATCTTTTTCTGTGAGTCTGCATGGTCGGGCGTGGACAGTGAAAAGCGGCCGTGGAAGGGCCGCATCTATGCGAGCTCCAACTTTGCCCGGGAGAACCGTACCGAACTCCTTGAGATTCTGGAGTGGTGCGACAACGAGGACATTCCAACTGTCTTCTGGAACAAAGAAGACCCCACGCATTTCGATGACAAGGTCCACAACTTCATCGACACAGCGGTGAGGTTCGATCACGTTTTTACCACTGACGTGACCTGCGTTCCCCGCTATGAGGAAGAGTACGGACACTCCAGTGTTCATTGCCTTCCATTTGCTACACAACCAAAGCTTTTCAATCCGATAGAGACTTCCCCGAGGGACCAAGGAGTCTCGTTCGCAGGCAGTTGGTACGCAAACCACCTTGACCGTTCCAAAGAGATGGAAGTCATTTTCGACCAGATCCTCGATGCCGGCATGGACCTCCGCATCTTCGATAGATTTTGGGGATCGGAGGATGAGCTACACCATTTCCCCGAGCGCTATCGTCCCTTCACCAACCCTGCCGTTCCCCATTCAAAAATCGCCGACGCCTACAAGTCGACGACGCTTGGTCTCAACATCAACACCGTGACCTCGTCGCCCACTATGTTTGCGCGCCGCATATTTGAACTCATGTCCTGCAATACTTTGGTTGTCTCCAACTACTCCGAAGGCGTCGCGGAATTCTTCAAGGGCCGGATACTGTTTGCCGGTGACGGCCATTCAGACGTTCAGGACCTGGACGCGGCAACTGCGGATCGCGTCAGGCACGCCGCCCTCCATGACGTTCTTGCACATCACACGTATGAACGGCGTTTCGAACAGATCCTGGACAGCATCGGCTTTGACTACGCCAAATCGCACCGCATGATCACCCTGGTTTGTCCAGTGGAAAGCGAAGCTGAACTCAACCAGGCTATCGCCCGCCAAGGTGAGTATGTCGACGTCGTCGATCGGGTGGTCATCGTTCTGGGACGGAGCTTCCAGAAGAGCGACGCATCCTATTTTCAGGCCAAGTACGGCCGCTTTGGTGTCGTGATTCTGTCATGGGCCTGGGCTGTCAATGAATCTCTGGACCCCAGCACGTTTATCAGCGGCGATTCGTTTGCCTTCATTTCACCTGATTCGACGGTCAGCGCAAAGGCAATTTACGAAGCCTCACTCCATCGCGCTTACGTCGACGGTCCCGTGGTGATCCAGTCCGGGGAACCGTACCGTTTCAGCGCCCAGCACGCCGTCGAGGACATTGTCGCGGGCCCGGCCTTCTTCAAGAAAGCCGTCGTCAACTACGGTAAAACCATCTCTGACAATTTCTACCTCGTCTAGGGGTTGAATCAGCCATTGCAAATCCTTGAGGATTCTCCGGATATGAAGCTCAGCATTGTTGTCCCTTGTTACAACGCAGAAACCAAGATCGGCCTCTGCCTGGAGTCGTTGGAGGGCATCGATCTTCCTGAAGACTCCTTCGAGGTTGTCTTTGTGGACGACCACTCCACCGATGGAACGTTTGCCTTGCTCGAGGAGAGGGCACGGGCACATTCAAACTGGCGGGTCGTGGCATTGACCTCCAACAGTGGTTCGCCCTCACGCCCCCGCAACGTTGGTATGTCCAAAGCTGCCGGGGAATACGTGTTCTTCCTTGACTCGGACGACGAGATCCTGCCGGACGCACTTCGGCAGCAGCTGGAACTTGCCTCGCAGGAAGATTCAGACATTGTCCGGGCCTCCTTGTACACGGTGGAACGAGGAAAGAAACCCCAACTGGTTAACAGGGTGGTGGGCTTTCACACTGCAGCGTCCAGGACTGAGAAGATCGCCAAGATCGTGCGAGATCAAAGTACGACAAACTCGTCGTTGATCCGTCGCAGTCTGCTCATCGACAACGGCATCATCTGGCCGGAGCATCTGCACATGGGAGAAGACACTGTTTTTCTCAATACTGTCCTGTCTGTATCTCAGAACATTTCCTACCTTGATGAACCAGCCATCATTTACCACAAGACCATCGGATTTGTTCGATCCACAACGCAGCAATACGGTGCTCGCGAGCTGGCTTCGCATCTCGAAGTATGGGAGAGCGCCGAGTCCACCCTCGCACACGTTGGTCTTAGCTACATGGAGATCAGAGGCCACGTCGCGCTTAGGGTTGCGCTCGAATCCATTTACAGGTTCAACCGTGGTGACATTGATGCCGGTCTGTTCTCAAAGCTTTCCCATCTTGTCCAAGACAACTGGGAGGCCATCAGCGGCAAGCCATATCGCGCCCGAATCCGTGAGACGCTCGAAATTATCAACAGCGGCAATTACGAAGGCTTTCAGCAGAACATTAAACAGCGTGTCCTCATCGCCGGTATGGATTTGAAATTCATTTCTCCTGCTATTCCATCCCTTCGCGAGCACTACGATGTGAAGCTGGACGAGTGGACCGGGCATGATTCCCACGATGAGAATCAAAGCCGGGAGCTTCTGGAGTGGGCAGACGTCATCTTCTGCGAATGGCTACTGGGCAACGCAGTTTGGTACGCAAACCACAAGAAGGCGCACCAACGTCTGATAGTCCGGCTCCATCGATTTGAACTCAATGCGAGGTTCGGGCATCTGGTGGATCAATCCAAGGTGGATTGCTTCATCTCTGTGTCACTTCACACCAGCGAAGACATGATCCGCACGTTCGGCATGGACCGAACGAAGGTTCGAATCATCCCGAACTACCTCGACGTCAACGCCTACAAAACCAGTAACGATCCAAGCAAGACCCAGAAGCTGGCAATGGTGGGCATGTTGCCCAAATTGAAGGGCTACCACCGCGCACTTGAACTTCTCCATTACTTGAATGCCCACGGCGAGTACTCCCTCACCGTCTTTGGGAAAGGGCCGCATGACCTCCCGTGGGTCTACAAGAACCCTGTGGAACGCGAGTACTACGAGCAATGTGAGCAGTACATTGTGGATCACAACCTAGCCGAAAAAGTCACCTTTTCCGGCTGGGTGGACACTAAGACGGCTTTGGCTGACTTTGGCTTTGTTCTGTCCCTCAGTGACTTGGAGAGTTTCCACGTCGCCCCTGGAGAGGGATTCGCCTCAGGAAACCAGGGAGTTTTTCTTCCTTGGCACGGCGTGGACTACGTTTACCCCGAGGACTACATTTTCGAGGATGTCTTCGGCATCCGCGACTACATCCTCGAGAACCAGGATCTGGACGTATTCAATAAGAATGCAGAGCCAGGCCAGCGTTTTGTTCGTGAACGGTACTCGCTCGAGGCTTTCATCTCCCTTGTTCAGGAAGCCTTCGAAGAGGTCTAGACGGACGACGCCAGAGCCGGCGCTTCTGCGTCAGGGGCGCGTTAGTAAGGCCCGTTGAAGTCCTCCTTGTGGTTTGGACTCTCGACGGGTTGTCGGCGTCTACGAGAATTGGAGGTCGTAGATCGTCGGCGCCTTTACATCCCAAGACGCTAATCCAATTGCATCAACTGACACTTCAGGGGCAAATCTAAGTTGAATGACGTGTGAAGACATGCCTTCGCCCAAGCCCACGTATTTGTAGTAACCAATATTCCGGTACGACGAATAGGAGAAGCCTTGCTGGCTAAGCATCTCGCGTGTACTTCCCCTAACAGCCGCACAAAAAACGAGACCCTTGTTACTGCCCGACGCAGGGTTGACGGCCTTGAATTCAACTGTAATCTCGCTGTCCCCTGCCGTTTTGATCCATGTAACAGCTTCCTGAAGTTCCCGCTCTCCCCATGAGCCATCATTCTCGACATGACAGTGGGGAAATTCCAACCTTTGAGATTCATGTTCGGCAGACGGATAGTAGGCGGTCGGGACCGACTGAATCTCAGCGACTGACTTCAGGAATTTGATCATGAAAGGCGTTGGCTGAACTGCGTGCCCCTCATTACGGGAGGTCTGGTGAAGCGAAACCGAGCCGACGGAGTCAACGCTAGCAGCCAGGCCTTGAAGTCTGCCTACGAAGCTAAGGGTTTCCTCAAAAGCGCTATCTCCACGGTTTGTAACGATAGTTATGGGAGGAATGCACCGAGATGACTCGAATCTGGAATAGACATCTGTGCGGTTTGGGTGTTCACCAGCCAAGTCCGCTAAGGCCCGCCCGTTAAGGGCAAGTCTCTCAACGTCCGCCAGGGAACTTTTCACGGGATATCGCAACAAATCAAGCTGAGGGACCTCAGCAACAGCATGTGCGACTCTAAGCTCGGCTGCAATCATCAACGACCCGAAGCCACCCATGGAGCTGCCATAGAGAATTACGTTATCCAACGTGATCCCTCTGCGGTCGCAGTATAGGCGAATGAAGGTGGCGAGCTCGGAAACAATATCCTCATCTGAGCTAGCAAACCAAGAGGCAGCCAAATCAGGAGCATAATTCAGCATGGGATCACTCAATGAAACGACATCCCAGTCCGCGAACGCCGCTGCCCACGACCAGCGTGGGTAGAAGGGCACTTTGGGAGGAGTGCTCGACGGTTGTGCTGACGGCAGGAAGCACAACAATTTCTGGGGATTCTCTGCGAAACTCCCATAGGCTTCAATGCGGAGACCGCCGGCCGTCTTCCCTGTGATAACACGATCCACCGAAGAGAATTCCAAGTCAGGAGACACCTCGAAGAGTGTTCGGGTTGCGTCCAATGCGGCCGCGATTTTCATCGACATTAATTTAACCTGAGCTTAAAGGATCTGTTTGACAAGCAATCATACCAACGGGTAACGTCAAGGCCCGCCGATCCGTCACCGTCGCCGGGCTAACCCGACTAACGGTCCAGGAGAAGACGAAGCTGATCCGCGAACCAAGCACTAAAGATGTCATGTCCTTCGTCATTCAGATGAAGTTCGTCGTAGAAGGCTGACGGCTTATCCAGAAATTCAGCGTCGGCGTCGATGAATTTGACGCCGCTATCGGCGACAAATCGCTGCACGGCCCCGCGTATATCCGCACGCCGTTGCACAAGTGAAGTGTGCTGGTCCTCAGAGATCATTCGGTGGTAATACGAGTCGGTGGCCCACTGTGCGTTGCGGTGGGGCGACGTTACAAGCACCAGGTCGATGCCGAATTCCTTGGCAGCCCAGACGGCCAACCCCAGGATCGAGGTCAGGGCACCGGAACCTCGTGGAAGGTCTGATGCCTCAGGCTGTACCGGCGGGAGCAACGGTGCATATCTGTCTGTCGGGTACCAGTAGCTGTGCGGGCGGAAGTAGATGGGGAGGTCCGATTGCGGCAGGAAAAATACCACCGTGCCACCACGACCGACCAGTGGAACGATCTTGTTGAGGAAAACATTGAAAAGCTGCAGGGTGGTAGCCCCGGAATACCCGCCGTTCAGGCAGCGAAACTTTAGGCCGTCGCTAGCCAAGTGACGTTCCACTTGAGACACGAAGCGGACGTCTTCCGGCGTGAAAGTTGCCTCCACAAAGGAGTCACCGAGAAACGCAATCGGTGGGGCACCGTCTGCGGTCTCGTTGCCAGTCGTGATGAAACCGTGCTCGTCCGTCCGAACCCGCCATGGCCCATCACCGATGGTTCCGTCAGTTGCTTCGAGGTAACCGTCGGGGCGGTTCCGCATGCCATCCAGGTTAGGCGTAGATTCCTTCAGCCTGATGTAACGGCGCTCTGACATTATGGCTCCCCAAGGGTACGACGGATGACAACCTATAAATCCTATCGGTTGGGCACCGCCGGCAGTTAATTAGACGGATGCAGAGGCCTTCTGTGGACCTATGCTCCTGCGGCGTTAGGGTCGCGGTCCTCCAGGCGGTTGCTGAGTTCGCCAAGGAGCACTTCCAGTTGTTTGACGCGTTCGGACAGTTCCGCGACCGCGGTGCTCGCATCCTGTTCAGCGGGCGCCGTAGACAACCCGTCCTTGATTGACTTCAATTCGCCGTTGACAAGTCCTAAGCGATAGTACAAATCCCTGGTGGCCCAGTTAGTTCGCGTTATCAGACCGGCCGCTCTGCGTTCCATGTGGGCACGTTCAAGTGGCGTCGCGGAAGGAACCAAGATGTAAGTGGGCGTCGCGTTGAATTGCGCCACGAAGGAGTAGCCCGACTCGGATGCAAACTGCTCAAGCTCGGCCTGCTCAACGGCTGTGGCGGCCTCGCAAGCAATGATCGGCCTGTCCCTGGCGATCAAATCGACCGCGCCCTTCAGGACCGCCACATCCATTCCCTCGGCATCAACCTTAATGAGGGCAACCCGTTGCCGGATCTCCTCCACGTCAATGGCGCTCACGGCATATTCGCCGTCCGAGGACACCGCGAACGTAGTCGCACCAACGTTTTTGAGGTCGAGTTTATCCAGTGTGGCTCGTGAAGGCTTCTCCCCCAGCGCCACTCGGCGAACTTCAATATGATCTTGCAGCGAATTACTATCGACATTGCGCTGCAGGATATCTGCCGCAAGAGGCAGTGGCTCGAACGAGATAACTTTGGCTTCACATACCGCGGCGAAGTACAGGCTATGGTTGCCAATATTTGCGCCGACGTCCAGGACTAAGTCCCCGGGATTAAGGTACTCGGCCAACGTTCCAAGGTACTGCCATTCGTAGAACTTTTTCGACGCGTCAATCATGGCAGCGATGTGGTCGCCCGCCACGGCTTCAATGAGGATTCGTTTGCCGTGATGTTCAATAGCTAGCGACGTTGTTGCGATTGATTCAGTCGAACTGTCCATGGTTTCTCTCGTCGATAAAACATATCCCGCGTTATTGCTGGATTCTCTCACAACCAGCCGCCGAATTCAGAACCCGTCTGCAGCTGTGGATCAACAACCGCGTCCGGGCGGAGTACCCGGACGCGGTAAAGCCTCTAGAGAGTAATAGCGGCCTCGACGCCCTTGGACGTCAGTTCGCGCCAGATTCCCCTTGTGTCAACGATTGCCTTGCCTGCAAGAAGACCTGAATCGACGCTCTTGAATTCGTCATGGTCTACCAAGACGACGACGACATCTGCCTGCGCGATCGCATCTTCCGTGTTTGCAAGTTCAACATTGCGACGGTTGGCGAGTGCCTTGGGCAGCGCCTCGACGTGCGGTTCAGCAACAAGGACCTTGGCGGTGGGCAATTCATCTGCCAAAGCGGCCGTGATCCCAATGGCCGGAGATTCACGAAGGTCATCAATGTTGGCCTTGAAAGCCAACCCGAGCGTAGCGATCTTGGCCTCGCTGCCAAAGGATTCTGACGCTTTGCGGACCTGTTCCACTACCCATTCAGGTTTGGAATCATTGACTTCGCGTGCGGTACGGATCAGCTTGGATTCAGTGGGTGCGGCGGCCACGATGAACCAAGGATCAACTGCGATGCAGTGCCCACCGACGCCAGGGCCAGGCTGAAGAATGTTAACCCTCGGGTGGTGGTTCGCCAATCGAATCAGCTCCCAGACATCGATATCCAGCTTGTCGCTGATCACGGAAAGCTCGTTGGCGAAGGCGATGTTTACGTCGCGGTAAGAATTTTCAACAAGCTTTGCCATCTCAGCAGTGACATCGTCCGTCACCAGGATCTCGCCTTGGCAGAAGACAGCATAGAGGTCCTTTGCCAGCTCAGCCGCTGCAGACGTAATGCCACCGACAATGCGGTCATTGGTCACAAGTTCGATCATGACCCGGCCAGGGAGTACTCGCTCCGGGCAGTGCGCAAAGTGGATAACGGGTGCTCCGCCCGCCCCATCCAAAGAGAGATCCGGCCGCAGGGCCAGGATGTACTCGGCCAAGTGGCGCGTCGCACGCGGAGGCGACGTGGATTCGAGGATGACGAGTTCGTCTCCGACCAGCTGCGGTGCGATCCCACGGGCCGCGGCCTCGATGTAGCTGAGATCCGCTGAGTGGTCCTCGCGGAAGGGTGTCGGCACAGCCACGATGTAAGCCTGCGCTGCTGGAGTTTCCGTCGTCGCCCGCAGATTGCCCTGGCTGACTGCCCCGGCAACGTGAACACCCAGATCAGGCTCAACGAAGGGAACCTCGCCACGGTTTACGGCGTCGACGGTGTTCTGATTCACGTCAACACCGATGACATTAATGCCGTTAGTGGCAAGGATGGCTGCAGTGGGCAAGCCGATGTAGCCCAGTCCGATAACTGCGACAGTCTTACTGGTGGTGGTCATTTTGTCCCCTATTTTTTAAACGGTGATGTGTTCTTTGGGATCGCCAAAGAACTTGATTTCGCCAGACGCCGCCAATTCATCGTCCGAGATGTCCCAAGTGTGACCTTCTGCCTGACGCATCTGGCAGAAGTTGAACCTGTCGGCGGCGTAGATAGAGCCGCCAGCGGTGGCAACTGATTTCAAGAAGGCGGTGTCCTCACCCCGGTTGAGAGGCTCGAATGGGTGCGCCTTGAAAACTTCGCTGCGGGCCGTGATGGTTGGACCCATCACGAACCTGCTGTACTGATGCTCCTTGTGTGGCATACGCAAAACCGTGGCTTGGGTTGAAACGAAGTGCATGTGGTGCGCATGCTTCCCAACGACATCAGCTTTGGAATAGTCAAGCGCGTGGAGCATGTCCGCAAGGTAGTTCGGACCGTAGTAATCGTCGTCATCCATCTTGGTCAGGACGTCTCCTGAAGCTGCGGCGACACAGAGATTGAGGCATTCCCCCAGCGTCGTCCCACGGGGCTCCGTCAGCACCGTGTAACGCTCCACGCCGTACTTTGCCGCCAATGAAGCCGCACGTTCGGATGTGATCTCAAATCCGTGAGTCAGCAACACCAGCTCAAGATCCACTCCTACTTGGCTTCCAACCGTAGCGAATACATGCTCAAGCTGATGAGGCCGAATGGTTGGTACCAAGGCGCTGGCAGAAGGAAGCCGGACGGGCCGGCTGCGATCCGGCAGGGCAGAAGCCACTATCGTCTCGGCCCTGTGCGCATATGTATTTCCTGCCCAAATGCGTCGCTGGCCCTTATGGACTACCCGATCATTGAGCTCCGGGCTTCGCGCCAGCATGCGAATCTGGTGCTCGCCTTGTCCTTGGGATTCGGCTACAAACACTTCATCCGGTTCGAAGAATCGTCTGATGGCAGTGCTCGGAGCAGAGACGACTGGCGTGCCTGAAGCGGTGATTTCAAAAATTCGACGCGCACACATGCTGGGTGAGTCCACCACCGAGTTCACGTTGAGGAAGACTTTATAGGCCCGGTAGGCCGTGAGCATGGTGGCGTAGTCCAGGCTTCCAACAACGTTCTCGGAGAACGGAACCGGGAACTGATAGTTCGAGTCCCCGCCCAGTTGCCGTGAGAAGATCTCGAGGACAGGGCCGGACTTGGCCGATGCATCCCGAGCGGCCATCAGGAGCATGTCCATCTGCTGCCGGCGTTCCGGATACTTGTGCGCGAAATACATGCCCGCGAACGCCACTCCCCGGGAGTGCCGTCCCTGCCCCACGCGTATGGGGTTGTGGATGGCTGGCTGTGCAGCAAAAGGAAGAGCCTGGATCCGGTCGTGGCCCAGATCCTCCTTGTAGAACGGGATCCGGCCGGAATCGCTGGTGAAGACCACATCGAACTGACGCGCCGCAGGCAGGAAGTCTTCGTAGTGGGGTGGATCTTCCTTATTCCAGAAGACTGTGGGAATTGATCGCTTACGGCACCATTCCAGAAGTGCCAGAAATTCAGGCTTGGGGCCGGATGTTCCCGCAAGTTCATACTTCCATGAACCTTGGTTTCCGTTCCATGCGGATTCAACGAAGAGGAAGTCGATCTCAGTCTCGCCGAGTTGCTGCAACCAGCGATCTTTGCGGAGGTGGAGCAGATTCCACTCGAACGAGAATGCCGCTGACGAAAAGTCGTCAAGGATCACGCCGACGGTCAAGTCCGAGCGCCGCGGCTCCCGGTCAGGAACGCGGTACGGGCCAAAGATTGGAGGCCCATCTTGTTCTGCCTGTTGGCCCACTGATCGGTTTCCGTTGATGCGTCGGTCTATCCTTTTTCGACGGAGCCATTCATTGAATTGATCCAGTCCGCCTTCGCGCAAATGCCACACGGCCTTGCGGGCTTCAACCATCATTTTCATCTCAGCGCCCTTCCATTCGGCGTCCGCTGGATCTCTCCATGATTTGAGTGGCCACGAGATTTGCCCTTGCTTCGTCCCTGATCCGTGCGGCAGTAATGTTGTTGCCCTTTGAGAGGTTCGAGGAAAACTCCTGATACAGGTTGGTGGTCTCTTCCGACGAGCCGTCCATGATCAATTCGCCCTTATCCAGCCAAATCACACGGGTGCACATGTTTCGGATGGTGTCCAGGCTGTGGCTGACAATGAACACACAGCCGGCCTGGGCCCGCAACTCATCCATGCGTGCCTTGCTACGGTCGTTGAATTGAGCATCGCCTGTATTCAAAGCTTCGTCGACCAGGAGGATCTCCGGGTTGACTGCGGCGGCAATGGCGAAACGAAGCCGCGAGGCCATGCCCGATGAGTAGGACTTCATGGGAAGGTAGATCGCGGAGTCCAAGCCTGACACTTCAACGATGCTCTCGAAGCGCTGATCGATTTCATCCATGTCCATACCCATGGCAAGGCAACCAAGGACCACGTTCTGGTCGCCTGACAAATCGGGAACAAGCGCGGCGTGAACACCCAGGAGGACCGGCGTGCTTGACGCGTACACCGCCCCATCCGTGGGTGCAGCCTGTCCGCTGATCAGCTTCATCAGGGTGCTCTTACCGGAGCCGTTGCGGCCGATAATGCCTACGGATTCGCCTCGCTCCACCACCAACGAGAGTTCCTTCAGTGCGCTGACCGTCACCAGGTTCTCGCGTCCCAGAAGCTTCCGGAGACTTCCCCGGATACCTTTCCGGGTGGACGTGGAACGTTCAATGGAGGAAGGCACCTTATAGGTCATCTTCACCCGGTCCACCACTACGCAGGGCGGGCCGTCCAGGAACACAGCCTCATCAATCGCGACCATAGGTCTCTTCCCCTCTCCAGAAGAAGATGAATCCAACCAGCAGGGCCGCCAATGAAACTACGGCCAACGTGGCCCATGATTCCCACGCAGGAACCCGGTCATAGAGGACGCAGCTCCGGACGATATCAATGACGTTGAACAGTGGATTGAACTTCATGATGGCCAGCAACGTGGGCTCATGAACAAAGCGTTCATAGGAGTAGAAGACAGCGGAGCCGTACATCCACGCGCGGATCGCGAAGGGCAAGAGGTGCGTTACGTCATGGGCAATCGAAATAATTCTCGCAAGGATCATTCCGATTCCGAGGTTGAAGATGAATTGGAGCAGTAGGGCAGGTACGATCAGCACCCAATGCCAGCTGATCTTCTCCGCAGGAGGCAACACTACGATCAACAAGAGCATGCCCAGAACAAGCGGAACAGACGAAAGGAGCTCCCTGATGTTTGCGCCGAGCGGTAGGGCGGCACGCGGGAAATTGAAGGCCTGAACAACAGACTTTCCGTTCCGGATGGAGCGGGCACCTTCCGTAATTGCGCCGGAACTGAATTGGAACATGAAGATGCCGACGATCAGGTACCCAATGAAGTTTTCGATGCCACCGCTCGTGTTGAGCAGCATGCCGAAAATCACGTAGTAAGTGAGCCCGTTGAAGACCGGGTTGAGCAGGAGCCAGGCGCTCCCCAACCGGTCTTTTCGGGTTCCCGTCTGCACTCGGGCGCGGGCATCGTAGAAGATGAACTGCCGGTAATCCCACAGCCTTACCAAGTAATCCAGGAATCCGGGTCTGGAACCCACCCTGGACAACTTCCGCATGTCCACGGACATCGGTTGGATGGCCGCGGGCGGCGGAAGCTTTGCTTTCTTCGCCGACATCAGCTGACCCTCCTTACGTTGTTAGACGCCCAAATTTTCATATGCCCGGATGTATGCTCGGGCATTTGCTTGCCACGTCCTCGTGGCCAATACTTCTTGCCTACCAGCGGCGCCAAGCCGCTTCCGTAAACCTTCATCATCAAGCAATTCGTACAACACCTCAGCCAGTCCCCCGGGATCTTCAGCGTTCGCCACTCTGCCGTTTACGCCGTCGTGCACTATCTCCCGTAAGGCGTCCAGGTTGCTGGCCACCACAGGCCGGCCGGAGGCCAGTGCCTCCACAGGTTTGAGCGGGGTCACGGCCCGGGTCACAGCAAGGTCCTTGCGTGGAACCACAAAAATATCCAGCGCCAAGTGGTACAGGCGGGCCTGTTCCGGAGGAACACGCCCCGTGAAGATGGTCCGTTCCGATAGTCCCAGGCGCCGGACTTGGTCCTGAAGCGTGGGCGCGGCAGTGCCGTCCCCAACCAAAACCAGCTTCAACTGTGGCAGTCGTGGCGCAAGCAGCGCAAATGCTGCGACCAGATCGTCAAGGCCTTCATAGTCCACAAGGCTGCTTACTGTCCCTATATAGAGCCCGTTCGGGTCCAGGCCCAAAGCAAGCCGGGCCGCGCCATGATCCAGCGGTTCAGACAGGTACGCGCCGCCCACTGCGTTCGGGCAGATCAGGATTTTGCTGTCCGGGACGCCCATGGCCACGATGTTGTGTTTCATGGATTCGCCGAGCGTCACTACAAGGTCCGCGCTCTGCATGACGTCGGCTTCCCGTTCGGTAAAGAGCTTGTACCGTTCGCTCCGGCGGGCTTCCTCGCCGCGCGTTGACGCCCACGTGTCAGCCAGTTGTCCTCGAACTTCGTAGGCCCACGGGACGTCCAAGGCGTTTGCGACTTCCCGGGCTACCAGGCCGTTGACGAAGTGGGTGGTGGTATGGAGGACCGACGGCCGGAAGTCACGGGCGAGGGACAAAATGCCTTCGGCCTGCTGCTGTAAGCGACCATGCATGGACGGCTCCATGCGCGCGGGCAGGAGGCGCTCGTAGCGCACGCCGTCAACAACGTCGTGCTGCCGCGCTGTCAACGCGCCGATTTGCACGGGGTAACCCAGGCGCGTTATAGCCATTGCTGACCAGCCGGCGTCCTGTTGGGCGGTCAGGATGGAATGGCTTCGCCGGGCGTAGCCGCTGCCGGTATGCGGTACGGAGTTCGTCAGCAGGTGCAGAACCTTGCGCGGTTGCGGTTTCACCGCGGATGCCGTCAGCGATGGACGCCACCCTTGGAAGACGCGGACTTCGGACTCAAGCCGCTGCCGCTGTTTTGCCATGCCGCCCCGCTCGCCAGCGAGGACGACGACGGCGCCGCTCATGTCGCCGTCGTACCACTTGCGTCTTGCGAGGGTCGCCGGAGTCCGGGTCGCCCCTGCGGCGAGGGGCAGGAAAACATCCGCCCACGCTGGCTGCCCGGCAGCGATGGCTACTTCTGCGGCCTTGCGGGCGCGGTCGCCGTCAAGACCGGCACGGACCGCATGCTCAAACCGATGGGTAAGCCCAGCCGTGTCCCCCGCCGCGTGGCTGGCCAGCAAGAAGAGTGGACGGATGGAATTGGGCGCAAGCCTGGCCACGAAACGAGCCAGCGGCCTAACAATCCTGGACGGCAGGCGGCGAAGGACCTGGAGGAACAACACAACGGGCGACTCAGTGAGATGCTCCAACACGGTCCCTGCAGTCAAGGCAATGTTCTTGAGGAGTTGGATCACGCGATCCCCCGGGCATCGGCTGACTCCGGATTGACCAAGGAGGATATCGAGTCCATGTATCGCAGAGCCAGTTGGGCGTAGTCAGCGTTGTCCCGGACCCAGTCGCGTCCGCTGGTTCCCGAGGCCAGCCGGCTTCGGTCCTCGGAAAGCTCCCGCCACAGCTGCGCCACTGCTTCGGCGTTCGCAGCGACGACGTCGCCTCCCCCGGCTTCAATGATGATGCGCTCCGCTTCACCGCGCACTACCGCCGTGACGTGCCTGCCAATGGCCAGAACCTCGTAGGTCTTGGACGGGACAGTGGTCTCGAACGATTTCCAGTCATCACGGAGGGAGACGATGCACGTATCCGCCTCACGGTATTTCTCCATGACTGCTTGACCCTGCAACGAAGGGAAGAAGGTCACGGGCGCGTTGAGCTCGCGAGCCAATTTCACCAGTTGCGGACGGCTGGTGCCGTGTCCCACGAGCGTGAGGTGGAATCCCTCGCCGAGCAGCGCGCTTGCCCTGATAAGGATGTCCAGGCGCTGGCTCTTACCATGATTTCCGAGGTAGACGGCATGGAAGACGTCGCGTTCCAAGGCCGGGGGCTCAAGGAAAGGCATCGAGTTCAAATCAAGGCCGTTACTCACGGTAACGACGTTCTTGATGCCGCGGTCCCGCAGCGTTTCGGCAAACCCGTCCGTAACTGTGACAACCAGGTCCGCTCGCTGCTGGACGAACTCGACCACGCGCTCCACCAGGCTTTTGACACTGCCTTGCACGATTCGGGCGTCGCGGGCCAGGTCCGGCCAAGCATCCCGCATCTCGACAATAAAAGGAACCCTGCGAAGCCGGGAAAGTACGTACCCAGTAGCCAGCGTCGGGAGGCTCGGAGCGGTGGCGAGAATTGCGTCGGGTTTCTTGCCGCCCAAACCTATCGGAACGGACATCACCGCGGAGAAGAGTTGGTCAACGAAACGTGCCAGTGGCGAGGTGCCAAGATGCCGAAGGTACGGCACGCGCCTGATGGTTTCGCCGTGCGGGCCTTCCTGGTGGGCAAAAGCGAATCCGGCCTTTCGCCGGGGCAGATCCCGTTTGCCGTTGGGATAGTGCGCAACGGGAGCGACGACGTCGACGTCCCAGCCTGCTTTCCGGAATTCCCGGGTCAGGGACAGCCAACGGCGCTGCGGCGGGCTGTGCTCCGGCCAATACGAGTGGGTGAGAAGCATTAGACGCAACGGGAATGCAGGATTTACGGCAGCCGCGTCCCTGGGGAGGGAAGTATCCATGGACTACTTGCCGTTGAGGCGGGGTCCGCGGATCCCCTTTGAGCGCAGGGCACGGAAGTACGCAATGCCCAGCAGCAGCAACACCAGGACCGTCAAGCCTTGGACAAGGGGGTTGTTCTCCGCCACTGGGGCAAGGGCCACCTTCAAGGGGCCGGTGATGTCTGCGCTGACAACTGGCGGGGCTTCGGTTTTGGTAGGAGTGGGTGTGGGCGTCGGCGTTGCCTCCGCTGTGGCCGTGGTGGTCTCCGCGGGAACCTCTGGCTCTACAACGAAGTTCTCGATAGCAACATCAGTGGGTACAGCAGGATCGGGCAATGTAGCGGGAGGAGTCACAGCAGCCACGTCCACGGGCGGAGCGACAGGCTCGACGACGGGCGGCACCACGGGCGCTGGAGCTGGTTCTTCGGTTGGCTGGGCAGGTGCCGGAGGAACAGGTTCCAGAGTGGCCGGCGGCGAGGTCGGCTGAATGATCGGTGGGATGACAACCGGAAAAGTAGGTTCGGGTGTCGGCGATGGGTCCGACGGCTGTTGCGTGTCAGTGTCCGGGTTGGTTACCGTGGTGGCCATGGCCGGCTGGGTACCAAAAAACCCGAGAATGGCCAGCAAGATGACCACAAGTGCGGCTTGAACACGTCTGATTCCGGTGCCCAACTTTCCCCCCGTTAATATGTCGTACAAAACGCCAGCAGCGTCCGTTCCAGCGCGTCCACCTGAATGAGGGTAGGCGCGGCCACCAACAGCAGGAGGGCAGCCCGGTTTAGTCTAGCGTATGGATAACAGTCATTTGATTCCGTAGGATCGTCTGCTGATGCCGACCCCAAGGAATTCATGACGCTCATTCGCGGAAGCCGTCCACGCATCAAAGTCCTCCTCGCGGCACTTGTGCTCATAGCCGGAGTTGGAGGAACCGCTTTGGTTGCGCCCAACCACAGCATCCAGGCGGAACAGCCGGCACAGGAGAAACAGCCACCAGCGGCCGCGAAGAAAACACCGGCTGTCCAGGCGCCGAAACCGGCAACCTACCCAATTGGCGGCTATTTCGTCTACGCCACTCCGAGCAGTTCCCGGAACCTCCAGAAGCTCAGCGAAATTAAGGCAGCAGGCGCTGACACCGTCATCACTTTTGGAACCTCCCTCGTGCCAGCTAGCTTGGCGACTCTTCCCAAGGAATGCGTCATTAACGCAGTGAACTGCGCCAAGGCCGCTGCAGGAGCTCTGGAAGTCAACCGTTATTTCACGTACTCCGATGGAAGCATCTGGGGCAACCAAGCCGTGAAATGCCCCAATGACCGCAGGATCACCAGCCAAGGCAAGGCATTTGTTGTGCTGGTCCTCCCTGCTCAAGGCAGCGGCTGCACGTCCACGAACGGTAAGTACGATGTCGTGGTGGCGGGCGGTGGCCCAGCCGATGGCACAGATCCAGCAACTTCAATGGCTGTGGCGGCAACGAAACTGGGCATGAAGTTCTATGCCGGCCTACCTGCTCCGGTGAAGAGAACTGATAAGGCGTACCTCCCCGACGTTTCCTACCAAGGGACCCTTGGCCTCTTCACCGAGCGCTTGCTTCAGTATCAAGCTGCTGTATATAACGTGACAGGACTGGCTGGCTTCTATCACCACACCGAAATGCCTCTGACCGATGGCCACACTTTTGATCCCATCCTGGATCTGTATCGCATGCAGAACCAAGCCATCCATCGAAACTTCCCCACTCGCAGCGCGATCGTTAGTCCCTACCTTGACGCGCGGGTCAGCGCCTTCAGTATCAGCCTGAATCAGGCCCGAAACGGGATCCGAAGAATTGCCCAGACGGCCAGCGGGCTGGTTCTGAACATCGCCATCCAAGACGGCATGGGTACAGGTAAAGGTGGTGCGTTTCAGTCGAACGAGGCGAACTCGGCGGTGGACCGCTATGCGGAGAGCATTGTGGGCAAGGGTTCGTGGGGCAGCAAGTACGTGGCGCCCGTCCGGGAGTATTTCCTGGCAGCTGCTGCGGGCATTTCCGGAACCGGCGCCGTCCTGTGGGCGAACTTGGAGGGCATGGCTCCTGCCACGGCTTCCAATCCTTGCGGGGACAGTCTGCGTGGGCAAAGCTCAAAAGCCAGGATCGACCGGCAGCTCCAACAGCTTGCCAACGCACAGAAGGTCATTTCCTTTATGTGGGATTCGTATTACACGTGTGTTGGTACGGGTGTTCCCCTGAAGGCGCAGATGGAGTACGGAGTTGCAACACCCATCATTACGGACGCCACTTTTGACGCAGCCGCCGGCCAAGTGCGGATAACAGGCTTCAATCTTTCGGGTGGCAACGCCCAAGTGAAGTGGACCGCAAAAGGCGGACAACGCCTCGTGAAAACCGTGAAGCCCACGAGCACAAATACTGCATACGGGGTCCAGAGCGGTATGAACCCAAAATTGGAAATGATCCTGGTGAACGTGGGTAAAACAACCCTGGCTGCCGGCCGCTACTACACCGTCAATGTCACCAATCGCTGGGGTGCGGAAAACGATGCTTTCTATTCGCAACGCATCTATACAGCACAGTCTTCCCGGGGCTCCAAAGGCTAGCGCCGGACTTGGCGTGTTTGTCCATTTGTTAGAATCGACTCTGCTGCTGCCAACTCTAGGAATACATGACGCACCCTATTGATACCGAAGCCGTTGCGACGGACTCCCGTCCGCGACGTCAAAAAAGCTCCAAAAAGACGGCTCGAAACGTCCTCCTCGGCTTCGCGGCAGCAGTGGTGATCATTGGCCTGGTCTGTGGTGCGTACATCTATAACCTGGCCCAGACTTTCAACTCCGGGACCACAAAGATCGAGAATGCCTTCCCGGACGAGGCGACGCGACCCACCAAGAACGTCACCGGTGCCATGAACATTTTGGTTATGGGTAAGGACAAGAACGCCGACCGATCGGTAGACACGGACGACTCCGCGCCCACCGACCAACGCACCGATACTCTGATCTGGGTCCACATCCCCGCAGACCGGAAGAACGTCTTCGCCGTTTCGATCATGCGTGACACATGGGTGAACATTCCCGGGCACGGTGAGGCGAAAATCAACGCCGCGATGGCCCAAGGCGGGGTCGCCCTGACCGTGCAAACTGTCGAGTCGCTCTTCCAGCAACGCATCGACCACGTAGCGATGGTGGACTTCGAGGGATTCAAGGGACTCACAGACGCGTTGGGTGGCGTGGAAGTCAACATCAAGCAGGGCTTTACGCCCAGCGTGCTCAAGGGCAAAGTGACGTTCCAGGCGGGTAAGAACATGCTCGATGGAGAGAAGGCTTTGGCCTTCGTCCGTGAGCGCAAGTCCTTCCCTGATTCTGACTACACACGCGTAAAAAACCAGCAGCTTTTCCTCAAGGCTGTCATCAGCAAGACGATCTCCCGGGATACCCTCACCAACCCCGTCAAGGTCAACAACATGGTTGACGCGATCTCGCCGTACATCAGCGTGGATAAGGACTTCGACGCCGCCACGATCGGTGGGCTGGCATTGCAGTTCAAGGACCTTCGTGAGAAGGACACCATCATGTTCACCCTGCCCAACCTGGGCGTGGGAACCTCGACCGATGGACAGTCGATCGTGTTGGCGGACAATGCCGCCATTTCGGAGATTGCTGCGGCCATTGGTAAGGACCAGCTTGCCGCCTATGTCACGGCCAAGGGGCTGGGAAGCTAGCTACCTCGGCTGCTTCAAGGGTCAAGGTGACGCCTAAATGCTGCTCACCTTGGCCCTTGGTCAGGTTGGATGCTGATCAGATGAAGAAGCGGTTCTTCCGCTCAGTTCGATCCAACTCATGGCACCACTCAGCGCGCTCCAAACCTGAAGAGGCCGCATCCAAGGCGGCCTCCAGTTGGGGAACATCCAAAACATGCTGATCGCGTGTGTAGATGAAGTCGTCCTGTGCGTTCATCAAGCTCTGTTCGGTTTGCTCAGACGTGTAGGCATGTACCGAGGGCCGCGTCCAAAAAATGCCGCTGCCAACTATTCGTGCGGGGACGCCCGCTGCCGTTGCGTTTGCCGGCACGCTCTTGGTGACAACAGCTCGGGCCGCCAGAATGCTCCCAGAGCCGACACGTGCCCCCTTGAGCAGCATTGTGTCTTCGCCCAGCCACACATGGTCCCCTACCCAGATGGATGCGCTGGGATTGATTCGCTGGTGGTTACTCGCCGAATAGATCAGATGCGGATCCGCCGTTCGAAAGACTACCCGCGATGAAAACATGGCATCGCTGCCGATGATGATGTGTTTGCGTTCCGTTGGCAGGAACCGCGCTTCGGAAGTAAACGATGCTCCGGGGCCCAAGTAGAACACCGACTCATGGAAAACAGTGGCAAGTAACCGCAAATAGAGGGGCGAAGTGCGGACATGAATCACCGCGTTATTGCCCAGGAACCGAAGCCGAGAATTACGCAGCTTGGCTCCGTCCTCTACGTAGAGCACATTTCCAGTCCCCGCAAACTCGACTGAGGAATCGATAAATTCCGAATCGTGTGTCTGGTTGAGGTGAATCACGTTGTCCCGAACGGCGACGGCATCCTCGTAAGAGCGAATAATTTGGGTTTGCCCGAGTCTTCCGGAGCCAACGACGGAGTCGCTAGCTGACATTTACCGGCACCTCATGCGAGGAGGGCGCTTCATCCCCGATGGCAATAACACTTGAGGCCTTCCAGTCCACTGCTCCAAAGGTATCCACGGCTTCGTCAGCCGAACCGGCAGCATGAACCACGATCAACAGACGTTCGGCTTTGGCAGCGATGACGAATCTCAAGGCGAGCAGGTCCGCCATGGCCCAGCCATCCAGAGGCTCCACGACGGCAACATGCGAAGCCTTATGCTCGCCACGGTCAAGGGTCTCGCCGGTCACATCGATTTCGGCGTTGCTCACGAAGTGGACCTCCATCGTGTCGCCCTCGGTGTCTGCGCCGTAGCTGCGATACCGAAAACGGGCGAAACGGTCACCGTCCAGGACCACATACGTCTCTGGGTGCTTTGCACGGAGGCTCAGAGCAGATGCACTCATTGAGCGCTGCACTTCCTGGTTCGAACCGTGCATCAAAGAACCGGGCAGAGTGCCAGTCCACTGAGTTCCGTTGGCTTCGATCGCTACTACCGCTGAAAGATGCTGAATCGGATCGTAGGCCGGATAGAGCTGTTGTTTATCGGAAGTGAACTTCAGGAATTCGTAGGAATGCTCGGACATCGACTGCAGGAATCGGGTACGGCCCAGCCAGCCTTCAATGAACCAGTTGGCGCGGTTAATCTTGGAACCGGCAGAATCAACCCGAACCTGCACTTGAATGCCGTTCTCTTGGGGGAAAGAACGTATTTCATCGGCGCCAATGTCCCGATGCTGCTGACCGCCGCCCAGGAACCCGCGGATGATGCCTAGCATGGCGGGCAAGGCGGCCCTTGCCACATCAGAGTGGACACCATCGATGCGGTATTTCGTGAGGTTCGGAACGTCTTGAACAAGCTCGATGAGCGAGTGGTTGCTGAGTTCATCGGAGTTCGTATAGAAATAATCGATTCTTCGTTCCTCGGCGAAGTATTCGCGCAGGCTGTCCTCGGGCTGCTGCACGTCGTGGAGTGCACGGTTCCGGAACAGGTTGTCTCGAAAGAACGGTTTATTGAAGTAATAAGGCAAATTCATTTGAGGCACGGCTAGCAGGAGCTGGGCAGCCGGGAAGTCCCTTGCATAGTGGATGGCTATGCTGCCGCCTTTGGACGCTCCGAAGAACAGCATCTGTGCTGGGTCGATAGCGAAGCGGGTCCGCAGATCGTCGATGGTCTGCCAAACCCGGCCGTACAAAGGCCTGCCCGCGTTGTCCACCATCATGTACGAGCCTGCGGCAAGGTAGCGGTCCTGAAAGCACACCATCAGGGTGTCCTTCAGGTCTGCATTGCTAATAGCTTTGAGGTAGCTGACGGCGTACGAGATCCGTGAAGTTGACGGCCCGAATCCCGGGAAAGTTATGAAGAGCTTCTTGGGGTTGGTGGTGTTGCCCCGTAGCGAATAGTAGGTGTCCCCGTGCTGCTCCACGCCGTATTGGTGATCGTATTTCAGCTGCTGGGGAGTAGTGAAAGCACCGCGACCGATCTTCAGTTCATAGGGTGCGTCGATGTCCAAGGTAAATCGCTTCGGGTCCTTCGACGTGACGATGATGTTGCGATATTCAAGCGGGAATCCGCGAGCTGGGGGTTCTATCTTGTTCCCATAGACCACTTCGCCATCTTGGAGCAGTCTGAAACCCCTGCCCTTATGCACGTGCCACTTTGCAATAGTGAGTTTTGCAAAGTACGTTCCTTGCGGCAGGTTTTCGGACGCCAACCTGCGGATGCTGCTCTCCAGGCCTTTTGCGTTGATAAATCGCCGCGCTGGTCCGTTGGTTGAGGATGCCATCAGTTTGCGGGCGATGCCGGTGCCGGCTTGCGAGTAGGCAGCATCGACGGCGATTCCGGTGATAGTGCGTTTTATGGCTCGTATCTTTCTCACTAAAGACTCAGCATCCTCTCCACGATTTTGGCATTGATTCTTTGGGGGTCCACTCCCTGGAAGAAGCGTTCGCGACGGGCATTGAATAGTTCATGAGGCCGGAGGTACTGCTCATGGACGATGTGGTTGACCAGCTCTGCATGCTCCTCAAAGACCGGGCCCAAGCCATCATCGCGGTAGTCCACTCGGCCCTCGTAAGGTTGCTCATGGAAGAAGTCCGCTGCGTCCCAGTGGTAGTAGGCAATCGGCGTCCCAATGAACGCCGCATCCAGGACTGCCGAGCTGTAGTCGGTGAATACCATCTCTGCGGAGGCGATGGCTTCGCGATAGCTCAAATCAGTCCTGACGACGTTCCTGGAGAACCTGAATTGGCCGGCTCTCTTTTCCACGTTTGGATGGAGTTTTACGTGGAGAGTCCGGCCAGTTTCTTCGAGGAATGCCAGTAGCTTCGGATCCGCGAGGACAGCGTCGATTGCACGGAAGTACTCAGATTGGGCGAATTGTTCGGTGGACACTTGGTGCAGGTTGAAACGCCACGTTGGCATGAAGAGCAGGTGCTGTGGCTCATGTGGCGTTCTGGTCAGGGCCTCGAAGCGGGGCAGCCCTGAGTTCAAGGTCTCGACGGGAGCAAGCTTGCGCAGATAATCGGCTTCGAGTTGGCCGGTGGCAACGAACACGTCGAAGTATTTGGAGAGGATCCAGTCGGTCATATCGTTCAACTGGATGCCGTGTTGCAGATACACAAAGCGGGAGTTCGCGAACGACTTGCCTCGGTATCTGATGTTGTAAATCTGGGACGAAACCACCAGGTCCGAGATGAGGAATTTCTCGTAGAACTCAGTAGTGAAGATTGGGATCAGTTTGAAGCCCTTTGCTTGCAGCCTTTCCCAGTCCGGCGATTTTGGGTTCAACGCAAAGTACGCCTCTGTGTACTCCCCATGGTTCGCCCTGAAATATTCGTACAGGTGCTCAGCATTGTCGTCTGCCTGTAGCGGCCGATCAAAGAAGATCATGGTTGACAAGGGACTGATAGGTCGGCTATAGAAGTCGTAGCTGGCAGCCCGAGAATATCCCGGCCGTAGATCTCGCGGCCGGTAAGACTTCTCTATGACCACAGTGGCCCCACCGAAGTGCAATTCGTAGAGGGGCGGCTGGGCCCCTTCCGCGCGCTCCCCTTCGGTGAAGGATAAATATGAATCACTGTCGCTCAGCTGCTTGTAGAGATGGGTGTCGGATTCCGGATCGGACAACCAGCGAATCCAGGACGCCTCCACCGGCTGCAACGGTTCAACGAATCGGAGCATCTCGACCAGACCGTAGGAACGGACCACATCCCGGAGATTAGCCAGGGCAACCTGTGTCACCTTCCCAGCCCGCATCCCGCGAAGGAACAACGCAAGATATCGCACCAAGTGAAGTCGGACTTCCCTCGAAGCCGCTGGGATCAGTGGGACCAGCCGCGTGACGTCTTGCGCTATTTGCAGGCCAATGGCTGCTTTCGTGTCAGATGCGACTGAGAAGCCTGTAGCGAGAGGCTTTACCGTTCCGATGGACCAGTACAAACGGTAACTGAGATACAGGGCCGAGCGATCGACGTCGCCAATTGCTTCCAACGCATCCCTCAGCCGACGAGTGTTGAAAACAACACCGAAAACGTCAGTATCCCGGGCGTAGCGATACGCGTCATCGATTTTGGTGGCGGCCACGTTTTTGGAGATCACGCCTGTGTACATGACCGGCTCAGCGAGATAGACCGTGCGCGGACGTAGGTAATCCAACATGGTGGTCATGTAGGTGGGGGCAAGCTGATGCGACGTCCTCATGAACACTACGTATTTGGTTTCGACAATTTCACTAAGCCGTGTGATTTTCTCCGTTGTGAGAGGTTCATCAACCTGGAGTATCAAGAACTGCGCTTCATACCGCAGCCTTGCGGCGATGAGTCTCCGGTACATCACGGACTCTCGGTCAACACCTCCGGGGGCCTCGAGGACGATGGTGACCAGGTGGATTGAGTCGGGCATTTGAGTCCTAGGGAATCGATGGCACGGAAGATCCCTTGGGCGCAGATCCCTCATGCCTACTTGTAGTTCAGATACACAGTGCGGACTCAAGCAGGATCGTGACGCGGATTGCTGGATTTCTGGACCGGCATGGACCGTGGTCTGTCGTGGAAAAGAGCCCTCGCTAGCAGTTGCCAGCCAATCCAAGGAACACATGTCCTTCGCGCTGACCAAGAAACGACCGCGGCCGAGCGACCACGTCGCGGCGGGAAGGGTCCGCAGAAGACCGCACGGAGTGTGCTTCTCGGCTTCGGGCAACGGTGCTCGTGGCCTGCCGCATTCGCGGAGCCTAGATTTTCAATCTGGCCCAAACGTTCAAGCCGGGACCACCAAGATCGAGTCCGCATTCCCTGATGCGTCCACCCGGCCGCCGAAAACGGCAATGGGGGCGATGAACATCCTGGTCATGGGCAAGGCCAAGAGCCCGGACTGCGACCTGGATACCGAGGACACCGCAGCGACTGAACAGCGCAGGGACACGCTGAAGCGGGGCCCATATTCCTGCCGACCGGAAGAACGTGTTCGCGATTTACATCATGCCCGCTACCTGGGTGAACATCCCGGGTAAGAGTGAGGCCAAGAACAACGCAGCGATAGCCTCCGGTGGAGTTGCCCTGACAGTCCAGACTGTTGTGTCATGGCTGAAAGTGACCTTAACGCGGACTTCAATGGACTCTCGGACGGTGACGGTCAGGTCCATCGCGGGGAAGTAGCAGTCCCGGTGTTGGTCTCGGCTGTGAGGGTGGGTAGTGCCTCCGTCGTGTTTCCTTTGAGTAGTAAGGGCGCGCTACAGGAGGTGCTGTGTCACAGCTTCTGCACGTTGTGGCGGTCGCGCTCTGAGCGCTAACACGGCATCGTCCGCAATCCTCAATCCGAGGACAGGGCAAAGGCTAACACTGGATTGGTGGCAGGATCCGACGGGAGGCCACACCCGCGCGTGTGGCCTGCCGGCCTCAAGTTCTCCAGCGGCACGGCCCCTGCCGCATCGACTAATGCCTTTCCGCGACTCGATCACTCTCATTCATGACGGCTCGAGCTGGTGCGAGAGAGGCCGGGCTTTTCCGGTTCGATGAAGCGCCCTCCGTGGGCTACCCCGGACTGGTCTTGGGACGAGTGAGTGATAGCCCACGCTGCGAGTACAGCAGATACGGCCAACGTCAGGCCGCGGTTGTACCCCCATGTTGAGAACAAGACATCCCAAATGCCCTGTATTGCTACGAGAACTACCAACGGAGCCAACCGACCGTGGGCTTTGAAAATGGCGACGACAAACAGGCCAAATAGAAGTGCAGGCATAACCACCGCGAGAATGCCGCCCTCCGCCCAACCCTCAGCAAAGACTGAATGAAGGGACACCCTGCCATCTGCCCGAATCCACAGCCTCATGTAGTCATCGGGAACCATGCCCAAGGTGTATGCAATATCAGCGCCAACGCTCATCGTGTGGTTGTCGATGGCGTTGAGATTGCCCCAGCCGATCCAAGGGTGTTTCAGGATAGCTGCCAGTGACAGTGGCGGTTCCACGCGACCCGCGAGAATATCAGGTCCGTTGTCGCCCAATTGCTGCATTGTCCGGGCTTGGACGGCTTGACCAAACCAGCCTGCCGCGATTCCCATGGGCAGTACCTTGGAGAGCGCATAGAGGGCAACAGCCGCAATGGCGCCCTTGAACGCCTTACCAGCAGCGCCTCTGGTGTCACCTCGAACCAGGATAATGACAACCACGACGAAGCAAACCAACCCGTGAGATCTAAAGCCAAGGAAAAGACTCGAGCATCCGACGACGAACAGCGCCGTCAGCGGTATGATCCGCTGGTCAGTTCGTTCGCACAGAAACCAGACGATTGCGATTGCAACGTACGGGCCGAGGCCGTACTTCCAAAGATGTTCGAAGGTATCCGTGTTTGTGGGCCGGAAGATCAAGTAGAACATGGCGCTGCCGATGGAGACGTAAGCCAGCAGCTTCGCTGCCGTCGAGGCGTCTGATGTCATCTTGACCCCAGCGATCACGAACAGAAGCATGGCAGCATAGTGAAGAATGTTTCCGCTGACAGGCTCGTCTTGAAGGAAGGCGCTGAGCGTAAGCGCAACTATCCCGATTGCCGACCACCAAGCGATCGCTTTAGTTAGTTTCGGGAAGCCTGCTAGCGGCTTTACGAACAACATGGCCACCGCCGGGATAGCCGCCAAGGGAAAAGCGAACCCGTAAACGGGGCTGGCAACCATGGCCCCTACACCCGTGAAGCGCCTGACCCACGTCCGTGGTTGCTTCTCTTCTGGCACTATTGCTGCCCTCGGCCGATCAGGCCAGCTGCAACAATGCCCGTGACACCAAGAAGCAGGACTGCCAGCGCATTGCTGCCCGCACCGTTGTCCAGCCACCAGCCGACCAGCGACATTATGGTGGTGCCCAGTACAAACAGAATGACAATATTCCTTCGAGCCTGCGAGCCTGTCTCGCTGCGTCCGGACATAGGCCCCCCAGTTAAGTGTTTCCCCAAGCATACCGGGGGCCCATGAGACTTGGCTTAGTGCGCTCACGTAACAAAGCCCCTCCTCGGCGGGCGGGCGGACCTGTGCCGCTTTGTGGAGCCGTAGGCTATCGACCGGCTAGGTCGGCAAGGACAGTGCCCGCTGACCCGCGACGGACTTCGGCTCACCGTGGTGACGGCCTCCGTAGTGACGCTGCTTGCAGTGATCGACGCGTGGTCCGCAGGGCTTCTTGGATGCGCCAGGGCTTGATTGTCCCTCGTTGCCTGTTCCGGCGACGATGAGTGCGGCCTGAAGTCATTGGCGTCAACAACGAGGGAAAGATTGGTGACCAAAGATCACCCTCGAATTTCGAACACCATGGCGCGGTCTACAAAACGCATTGTCGGGTTTTTTCTTGGATGCCGAAACCCTCTCGGCGGGCTGGACAGTTGTCCAAGAATGCGTTTGGCGTGCCCACAAAACTACAGCAGGATGACAGGATCCTCCACACGACCGCCAAAGCCTCGGAGTCGTCAGACAAGGACCGTAGAGGCATTCGGCGCTGAGATGAAGTGTCTGGCTAGCGCGGAAATCGGACGGTGAGAGTTTGAATTGAGATCTTCATTCGCCATGGGCCTGCTTCAAGGGCAGCCATTGGCTTCACGTAACACTCTGTGATGCACCATTATCGAAGCGCGCGCCCTGGCCCCAACGGGTAGAATCATGGGGACCGCAGAAAAGTGCCGTTCTGGGAACGTGCCTTGCGGCAAGTTTTCACAATGCGAAATAGGGGGCCATGATTTGGATCTTCGCGATTACCTTCGAATCCTTCGCCGTAACTGGATGTTATTACTTGCCACGTCTCTAGCTGGACTAGCCGTTGGCGGAGGAGTCTCTGTAGCAGCAAAGCCCACCTATACTGCGCAAACACAACTGTTCGTTGCAATACAAAGTTCGGGGTCTGTTCAAGAATTGCAACAGGGGAACACCTTTAGTCAGGCACGGGTCCAGTCATACGTAAAGACCGTGGCCACTCCCGTGGTGTTACAACCTGCGATTGATGCGCTCGGCCTCGCAATAACCCCGCAAGAACTCAGTCAACGCGTAAAAGCCTCCTCTGACCTCAACACCGTCCTGATCACCATCGAGGCTTCAGACTCGTCGCCGGTGCAGGCAGCCGCAATTGCTCAGGCTATCTCCTCAAGCTTGGTGAACGCAGTCGATACACTCGAACGACCGAAAACCGGAGGAACTTCCCCTATCAGCCTTTCGGTCATTTCGCCGGCCGTAGCCCCGACATCTCCATCTGCCCCCAACACGAAACTCAATCTCGGCATTGGCGTGCTCGTGGGAGTCGCTTTTGGATTTGGCTTCGCGGCGCTTCGGTCTCTGCTAGACACGAGAATCAAGAGCGAGTCGGACCTGCGGGATGTGTGTGATGAGCCCCTGATAGGTGGCATAGCCTTTGAACCTGACGCCGCCGGAAAGCCCCTACTCACTCAGGCAGCCTTCCAGAGTCCGCGCGCCGAATCCTACCGGCAATTGAGAACAAACCTGCAGTTTGCGAATGTAGCAGGACATGCGAAGAGCTTCATTGTTACCTCGTCACTCCCAGGTGAGGGGAAGACCACCACGGCAATAAATCTTGCGATCGCGTTGGCCGAGGCTGGACAAAGTGTCTGTCTAATCGACGCCGACTTACGGCGGCCAATGGTCGCCGAGTATCTCGGCTTGGAGAGAAGTGCGGGCCTCACCACTGCGCTGGTAGGGTCGGCCGACGTGACTGACCTCCTTCAGCCTTGGGGACCAAATGACCTCTACGTGCTCACATCAGGTCAGATTCCTCCGAACCCGAGCGAACTTTTGGGTTCTAACGAAATGAAGGGCCTCGTTGAGCGCCTGGAGCAAGTCTTCGACACGCTGATTATCGATGCGCCACCTTTGCTCCCGGTAACAGATGCTGCCGTCCTGTCCCAACACGCCGGAGGCGTTGTTGTCGTTGTAAGTGCCCAAAAAACCCGTTCCCAAGATCTGGAAAAATCGCTAGGTGCGCTTCGTCTTGTTGAGGCGAATATTCTTGGCGTCGTCCTGAACCGCCTCCCGACCAAAGGCCCGGATGCGTACTCGTATTCGTACATGAACTACGGAAGCCACCGTCAACCGGATGGGGCCACCCAATCGCGGAGCGCCCAAGTATTCCCTTCTAATTCAGTCGCTGGCAAGGTTGTCCCCGCTTCCTCAGACTCGTGCGAACTGGAACAACAAGCAGACCAGTCGGAAGACTCCAACGGATCCCGAGCCGCGACACTCAGCCGGCAACTCGCCGAGTAGTGGCCATTCGCAAAGTTTCTTGTTAGACGGACCAAGACCCCACAATGCTCCAGGTCAGGGTTCTATCAGAAGTGGTGCGCGACAAGAAAGTGACTCCAATATGCCCGACGCACAGCAAGAACATTCCTTCACAGCCAAGACGCTCGTTATCGTGCCGTGGCTTGAAGGCGGCGGAGCCCAAGGTGCCCTAGAAGGAATCCTCCGGCAGCTTACCCCGACCAAGACGACACTGTTGATACTGTTCCGTGGGAATCGCAATCACGACTCTGCCAAACGACTTGCGGGTAGAACTATCGAACTTGATTTGCCGAGGAGTCCAATCGGAGTACTCGAGGCCGCCTTGCGCCTTCTACCGCACATCCGCAAAGCGGAAACAGTCTATTCGCTGATGAGGGGAAGCCACCTAGTGCTCGGCATGCTTCCGGTTCGACTGCTTAAACGTAAGAAGCTGGCCGCGACCTTCCACCAATTGCCATCTCAAGACGCTAAGGGAGCAATAGGACAACTAGAAGATGTCCTAGTCAGGCGAGGCATACGCCATGCCGGCTTGATCACAGCGCCCTCCACCCGCGCGGTTGAGGAGCTAATTGATGGAAACTACGGACCTGCGCAGGCAATCAAAGTTGAGCACAACATTATCAAACTGCCAGATGCCCCGCCGGTGAGACCTCGGGCCGGCATACTCGCTGAAGTTAGGCTCGTTTTCGCAGGTAGGCTCTCTAGGCAGAAAGGGCTCGACCGGCTTCCCGAGCTCTTGGCCAACGTAAAAATACCCGTGCATGTCAGATACCTGGGTGACGGGGAGGAACGGGAATCAATCGCTGACCTCCCAAACCGACTGAATGCAATGCATACGCTCGAACTGTTTCCCCATGTGGAAGACGTGGGGGCACATCTTGATTGGGCAGATGCGTTGTTCATGCCGAGCCGATGGGAACTCAACCCTTTGATCGTGTGGGAAGCACGAGCCCGAGGGAGAGCAACTATCGGAAGTCGCATTGCGGCTTTTCAAGACTTATCAAGCAGCGGACCCCTCTGGCTCTTCGACGACGCCGATGAGTTCAAAGGCATTCTCTCCACGCTCGCTGCACAACCCGACGTTCGCGTCATTGCCTTTCACCAGGCACTCGAATCATCACAGAACCTGAGTACGAGGAGTGCAATTGTCGACTATCTGGGAAACTAGCTCCCCAAAAGTTCTCCTGCTCCACGCATACAGTCCAAAAAACTCGGGCGACGGACTACTTGTCGAGCTAGCAAAAACAACAGTATTGCGCGCCTTGGGCAAAGCGGACTTCCGCGTCGTTGCCTCCGAGGCCGAAGCATTCGACGGGCCGGGATACATCCAATGGCGGGCTCGACTGCTGGGAGAGTCAAGAGGCATGTTTCGCAGACTGGCTATGCTGGCCACTGGTCTCTTTGGAGCGTGCAGAGAAATCACTGAATTAGCGAACGAAGCAGATTTGATTGTCGCTGTCGGAGGAGGATACCTCCGCGGCGGTAGCTTCGGCCCAGCCGTCAAGAGTTGGGGCGCTCACTATGGACAGCTGAAGTTGGCCGCCAAACACGGTCACAAGACAATCTACCTTTCGCAGAGCATTGGACCCTTCCGCGGACCCTACAAGCGCTCGATTGCACGTCAGTTGAACAAAATCACAACCGTCTGCGTTCGCGACGACAGATCTGTTGCGGAATTCGCAAATGTAGCATCTATCTCAAGGATGCCTGACCTAGCAGTCCTCGAACTAGCCAGGCAACCGCTTGAGGCCCAGCAGAATGGCCTGATTGCGGAACGGCCAGTTCTTGTTGCCCGTGAGATCTCCAAACCACGGAATTACTATGAGTTCCTGAATGAGGCAAGTCAATCGAAGCAATTCGAATGGGCCCTCCAGTCCACTGGGGGAGGAAACGATGATCTCCCTCTTACTCAGCGGCTCGGAGGCAGCACTCCACGCCCCATGGCCAAAATTCTGGCCGGTTCTGAGCCAAGGATAGTCGTTAGCACGAGACTACACGGGGCCCTCTCGTCCCTAATTGCCGGCTTCCCGGCAATCCACCTTAGCTATGAGCGGAAGGGCTGGGGCGCCTACGAAGATATCGGCTTGGGCGACTACGTACTTAATGCACGCGACGCAACAATGGCCCAAGTTACGGCTCTGATGGAACGCATTCGCACGGACCCGGAGGAGTTCTGGAGTCGTATTCGAGCAAAGCAGGCAGAGATCCGCACCGTTGAAGCTCGCCTCCTGGACTCAATTAAATCGATTGTTGCCGGAACCACCTCACGCTCCTCGGACCATTTCAATTAGTCTCTGAGCCGAAACACGGGATAGCTAATGAAAATTCTGCATGTGACAGAAGCCATGGGAGGAGGTGTCCAGAATGCGATATCTAAATATGCACAAATGTTATATTCGGATCAGCACGTCGTGTTCGGGCGACCTCGCTCCGGAGAATCAGCAGGCGAGTTTTCGGCCAACACTCGCGTCGTCGAGTACAGTGGTCCACTCGTCAAATACCTACTCGAGATTCGCCAAATGATAAAGAGGGAAAGACCCGACATTGTTCATGTCCATTCAAGTTTAGCCGGACTCGCACGCGTCTTGGCGCCTTCAACAAGCCCAATAGTGTACTCGCCGCACTGCTATGCATTCGAGCGACGGGATAAACCGCAAGCGTGGCTGACTGCCCTACGATTGGCGGAACGAGCTCTTGCTATGCGAAGACAAACGCTTGTGGCTGTTAGCCCGCATGAGGCCGTCTTGGGATCCCAGCTCAACTCACGAATGTCGGTACATTACGTACCCAACACGGTTCCAGATCATCAGCCCTCGTCGGACCGAGACCAGCAGGCAAGCGTGACCATGGTCGGTCGAATCGGCTGGCAAAAAGATCCAGAACTCTTCGCCCAAGTCGCTGAGCTCGTGACAACGAAAATAGATTTCACATGGGTGGGAGACGGGGACCCTGCGATGAAGGATCGTCTTCTCAAGGCTGGAGTACGTGTCAGTGGGTGGATTTCTCCGGAACAGGTACGTCGCATGGTGGCTGCATCACATCTTTACGTTCACACCGGCGCCTGGGAAGCTGCGCCGATTTCAGCCATAGAAGCGGCCGCGCTTGGCACGCCCGTAATAGCCCGCGCCATTCCGGCTATGAGCTCACTTGGCTACTACACGGTCAACGGGTCTGCACAGGAAATAGCTGAAAGTGTCGACAGGTTCTTCACCAACGCAAACCACCGAAAATTTGTCCTAGACAAGACGGAAGCAGTCGCTCAACAACACACCGTTCACGAAGCGCGTCGCCTCCTCCGGGAAGCATATGACGAGGCAATTACCACACATCTGCATAGGCCTGGCCGCCGAGTCGAGAGGGACTCCATTGAGAATTAGTGTTATCACGATCGCCTGGAACGATCTTGAGGGCCTCAAAAAGACAATTGCCAGCGTCCGGAGTCAGACATGGGTGGAAATTGAACACATAGTAGTCGATGGTGGATCCACAGATGGCACAGCCGATTACCTTGCCGGTTTGGACGCGACAGTCCGCTGGGTGAGTGAGCCAGACGATGGCCGGTACGATGCTATGAACAAAGGCGCAAGAATGGCCACTGGCTCACTGCTGTGGTTCTTGCATTCCTCGGACACATTCCATGCCCCTGACTCGGCTGCCTTTGTGGCATCGAAATACGCTGAATCAGAATTCCAATGGGGATACGGCTTGAGCAATATCGTTCGAGACAACCAATCAATCGGAATTGGCGGCCAAATCCCCTTCGAACACGCTCGATTCCTCATCGGCGGACGAATAGTTCCACATCAGGCGACCATCTTCTCTCGGAAACTATTTTGGGAATTAGATGGATATGACACAACATTCGGGCTAACAGCGGATCAACTGTTCATGATGAAGTGCTCCATGCGGGCCCTTCCGGAAGTCTGGGCGGAGGTATTGTGTGATTTTGATGCATTGGGTGCAGGCTCGACGCGAAATGCTTGGGCCCACTACAAGGACATGATTCGAGCTAGGGAATCTGCAAAGATTTCGGTCACAAAATGGCCCAAGATCGATACAGGACTTTCCGTATTCTTTGCCTGCTTCACAATGTTCGAGCGACTTCTCAGAAGGCCGCTTCGCCAAGCAAATCCCTCTCAAGCTACGGGAGTAGTGCGGTGAGTCAAACTGACATTTTGACAGTAGTGATTCCTGCGTATAACTCGCAGTCCACGATCCGCCGGGCGATTGACAGTTGCCGTTCTATTGCCAACTGCAGAATCATTGTGGTCGACGACGGATCAACGGATGCAACTGCATTAGTGGCGAGAGAGGCCGGCGCCGAAGTGCTCAGCCAAACCAATGCTGGAGCATCGCATGCCCGCCGACACGGAATAAAATATTGCGCAACAGATTTCATTGCACTGCTAGACGCCGACGACGAACTGATTGCAGCAGGAGTTGCTAAGTCCATTCAGATGCTCCAATCAAACCCCGACTATTGCGTCGTAGGTGGGCGTGTCATCGGAATCGAACCAAACGGCCGCGAGCACCTTCTGAATCGCCATTACGAAACCGTTTCGACTGAAGACCTACTTTTGACGGGGTTCGGGCCCTGGCCACCCGCTGCCTCCGTAATACGGAAGACTGCGTTCGACCAAGCAAACCTCATGTCTATTCCACAGCTGGACACTAGATATGCTGAGGATTTTGAGTTGATAATCCGCCTATCCATGATCGGACAGATCGGAACGCACGACGAGCCCTGCACAAAGTATCGTCTTTACACTGGAAAATCGAGCCACGCACCCACGGCGGCGATCAGCGACAAAGAATCAATTAGGATTCATTACGCCAACGCAACTGGTATGCAGGTTAAGTTTATGTCGGCAACGGAGATAAAGGGAGCGGCATTTACTCGCGCGGCTCGGACTGCTTGGGCCAACAACAGGCGAATTTCAGCCTCGGCCTGGCTTTTCCGCTCCGTGGCCACCGCACCGCATCTCGTATTACGCAAATTTTGTATCCGCGTTTTTAGACTTATTTCGACCAGGTACTAGCGATTCAACATGTCGACTTTACTATTGCGGGCTAGAGAAATCGATCTCGGTGGTGTAGCACTTTTCCGCTTTATTTCCCTTTTTGCCGGGTTTGGAGCGAACGTCCTTGCGATTGCGGTATTGTCGCGTCAACACGGCGCCTCTGAGTATGCGGCGTTTGCCCTTGTGGCATCTCTGGTTAATCTATTGCCTTTTGCTGATTTGGGCTTGGGTGCAAGTATAGTCAATGCCACTTCTGATCGATCGGCTGGCAAACTCAGTCGAGGCCAATTCCGGCATCAAGTCTCGAAAGCTCGAGACTGGATGATCATTTTCATGCTGATCTTGTCTGGTTTTACGGCCCTCGCGTACTACGTGGTGTCCTTCGATCCGCTTCTAGGAAACCTCTCCGGCACACCTGGGATTGACGAGGCCACGGCCTACACGTTTGCTTGCATTGCGTGTTCAATCCCACTAGGCCTAGGAGGCCGGGTCCTTCAAGGCCTCGGCCGAATGATCGACGTCGTTCGCATGGGGTTAGTCGGTCCGGTAATTCAAGTATGCATATATGTTCCCTTAATGATTATGGACGCCCCTCCATATGCGTACTTCTGGGGTCCAGGCACAGCCTATCTGGCCACAGCAGCGACCGGTTATTGGCTAGCGAGGCGCAGACACGGCCTCCGCATGAATCTCCCGTTTTCGGCGTTGTTCTCCGGGAGTGCGCAGGGTCCATCGCTGTGGCGCACCGCGGCGCCCTTCTTAATTGTCTCGGTAGGCATGACCATCGGCTTCCAGAGCCACCGAATTCTTCTATCCCATTTTGGCAGTCCTCAAAGCGTTGCCGAATACTCGCTAGTGGCACAATTTCTTGGTCCACTTCTTGCAGTAACGGGGGTGGTGGGTCAAAATTTGTGGGCGAGATATCGCAGGGATTTGCATGACAACAGTTTGTCTCCTGCATCATACAAGAATCATTTGATGATCTTCGTGTTTATTGGATTGTTCTTCGCAATTGCACTCGTTTTCATAGCGGCGCCTGCAGCCGATCTGGTCTCGGGGGCGCAGGTCTCGCCGCCCTTGCTTCTTATCCTAGGTGCCGGCTCCTACTTAGTTGTCACAGCGATTCATCAACCGAGTGCGATGCTATTGAACGATTCCAAGGGCCTGTGGTTCCAGGCTGCCTGCGTGGTTCTTGTAGCGACCACTACGGTGGCACTCATCATCTTCAGCGTTCCTTACCTTGGGGCGGCTGCGCCCTACCTCTGCATGTCCGCATGCATGTTCGTACTGCAAGTTATCCCCAGTATTCGCATGGCCTACAGACGAATAAATCAGCAATCATCACCATCGCGAAATCAGGCGCGCTTCAGCCTGCGTTAGGAGATCTTATGAGGAACTTGATCGTTACGATACTGACTCGTTTTGTCAGTGCTTTCCTCCGACAGAAGGGGGTTTCCGGACTCCATCGTGCACGATTTATAGGCGTTCCGGTGGTGACTCTTCGTTCAGGCTCAACCATCAATATCGGCGATAATTTTGTTGCCGTTTCCTGGTCACGCATGCAGGTAATCGGGGTCAATCACCCAACAATCATTCGTACCGTGCAGGGGGGAGCGGAAGTAGATATCGGCGTGGACTGTGGGGTTAGCGGAGCAACGATTGTAGCAGCGAGATCAATCCGGATAGGGAATGGGTGTCTTATTGGCGCCAACGCCATGGTTGTCGACACCGACTTTCACCAAGTCCATTCGTCCGATCGACGCTATCTACCGCTACCCAAACCGCAGCAAAAGCATTCCATAGTCATAGGCGATAACGTATTCATAGGCGCCAACGCCATGATCCTCAAGGGCTCTAGGATAGGCGACAATTCTGTAGTGGGCGCCGGCGCGGTGGTTAGTGGCGAATTTGGGCCCGATAGCATTATTGCGGGTAACCCTGCTGCGTCCGTCGGCATCGTGAGTTCTGAGAAGGCGCTAGGGAAACAGGGTAGTCTTACGACACCCTAGCCCCGAAACGGTGCGCTGACTAGTAATGCAGGCGCATACTTGAGGCAGTGATTTCCAAGTCATACAGCCCGAGACATATGCTATTTCCTATACAAAGCTTGGCATCGACGCACAGCCGCTTGGCTCTGCGATTGACGACTTTAACAACACGGGGAAAAAATGACAAAATGCGCGTTCATAACCGGTATCACCGGGCAAGACGGATCCTACTTGGCAGAATTGCTCCTCCAAAAAGGGTACGAAGTTCACGGTCTCATCCGCCGCGCCTCGACATTTAATACTGCGAGGATTGACCACCTGTACGTCGATCCCCACGATCCCTCTGCGAAGCTATTCCTGCATTACGGAGATCTGAGTGACGGTGCCCGGCTAGTTACCCTCTTGGCGGAGATCCAGCCTGACGAGGTCTACAACTTGGCAGCCCAATCGCACGTAAGGGTATCGTTTGACGAGCCGGAACATACGGGGGACACTACAGGAATTGGTTCCGTCCGACTCCTTGAGGCGGTCCGAATGTCCGGCATAGAAACCAGATTCTACCAAGCGTCGTCTTCGGAAATGTTCGGCGCAACACCCCCGCCGCAGAACGAGGAAACTCCGTTCTATCCCCGGTCTCCTTATGGCGCTGCGAAGGTCTATAGCTACTGGGTCACCAAGAACTACCGTGAGGCCTACGGAATGTTCGCAGTGAACGGCATCCTTTTCAATCACGAATCCCCCCGTCGCGGCGAAACGTTCGTAACTCGGAAGATCACCCGGGCGATCGCAGCCATCAAAGCCGGCCGCCAAGACCACCTCTATATGGGCAACCTTGATGCCGTACGGGATTGGGGCTACGCAGCAGAGTATGTCGAAGGCATGTGGCGCATGCTGCAGGCAGATGAGCCGGAAGACTTCGTCCTTGCTACAGGTGGAAACTACACAGTAAAGGACTTTCTCCAGATCGCATTTGATCACGCAGGACTGGACTGGGAGGAACACGTCCGGTTCGACGAGCGATATCTCCGTCCTACGGAAGTTGATGCTCTCGTTGGGGACGCTTCGAAGGCACACGAAAAGTTGGGCTGGAAAGCGACAGTTCAGACCCCGGAACTCGCTCGCATTATGGTGGACGCAGACATCCAGGCACTTACACATGCCGGAAATCACTGGATCGACTCCGTTGACCTGGCGACATGGAAGACCAATGGCTGATCCCTCTAACTTTCAGGCCGGTCCGCTCGACCGCGACGCGGCATTCTATGTTGCTGGTCACAAGGGTCTAGTAGGGTCCGCCATCTGGCGCACGCTCAGTTCCGCCGGTTTTACCGGCCTGCTGGGCCGAACATCCGCCGAGCTAGACCTGAAGAATCGCGAAGCGGTTTTTGCGTTTTTCGCTGAGAATGCGCCCCGCTATGTCGTGCTGGCCGCCGCAAAGGTAGGCGGCATCTTGGCAAACAACACGTATCCAGTGGATTTCTTGAGCGACAACTTGAGAATCCAAGTCAACGTATTGGATGCTGCACGCGAACATGGTACGGAGCGATTGCTATTCTTGGGGTCGTCTTGCATCTACCCCAAGTTCGCCGAGCAGCCTATACGTGAAGATTCCCTGCTAACTGGTCATTTGGAGCCCACAAATGATGCTTACGCAATAGCGAAGATTGCAGGAATCATGCATGTCCAGGCCATCCGGCGTCAGTATGGTTTGCCATGGATATCGGCTATGCCGACCAATTTGTACGGTCCGGGCGACAACTTTTCCGCCACAGGTTCACACGTGCTTCCAGCCCTCATCCGCCGCTACGATGAAGCATCTGCATCGGGCTCACGCACGGTAACTAACTGGGGATCAGGTTCCCCTCGACGAGAATTCCTCCATGTTGACGACATGGCGGAAGCGTGCCTGCATCTCTTGGAGAATTACGACGGACCGGAACAAGTCAACGTCGGAACGGGCAAGGACGTGACGATCAAGGAACTAGCAGGCATCGTCGCAAAGGCAGTTGGTTACGCGGGCGAAATTGATTGGGACAGCTCCAAGCCAGACGGGACGCCGCGTAAGCTGCTTGACGTATCGAAGCTGACCGCGTCAGGCTGGACAGCCAAGATTGATCTTGTTTCGGGCGTTCAGTCAACCGTTGACTGGTACAGGAATAACGTCGAACGCATTAGAAATTGACAATATGCAGTTGAATGGGGGCGGCGTGACCAAATCGGAGACTAGGTCGGCTGAGCAGACCGGAGGGTTGTTGCCCGGGTGGCGTGTAAGGTATGCGCGACGCCTGAGATTTGTGGACGCAGCGGTGATCGTATGGGCTGTAATCGGGGCCTTTGGTGTTCGTTTTGGCTTCAGCGACATCAATACTCAGGAAGTGAAGGACTCTGATTACATCGTTCTTTCAGCAGTCCTGGCTATAGCTTGGTGGCTAATGCTGGAATTCTGGGGAAGCCGAGAGGCAAAAATCCTCGGATCCGGCAGCGAGGAGTACAAGCGCGTTATAGCAGCGTCAGCTTGGTTATTTGGTTTCGTAGCCATATTCTCCTATGCGCTTAAGATTGATACGGCACGAGGCTACGTCGGTTTGGCCTTCCCAGCTGGCGCTATGGCTCTTCTCGCCGCGCGATGGCTTGTCCGTCAGCACCTAAGCCTGGAAAGACAGCGCGGGCGGAGCATGTCTCGAGTGCTGATCATCGGCGGCCAATACTCTGCTCAGCACCTTGTTCGTTCGTTACTCAGCGCACCCCACGCTGGGTACCTGCCTGTTGCCGCCCACGTACCTGGCGGCGCCTACGATTCGGAACCTACAGCCCAGCTGAGCGTTCCCCTGACAGGCGTCGAGGATGATTTCGGTTCCATCCTGTCCGCCATACTGGCGACCGGAGTAGATGCTGTCGCAATTTCAGCGGGCGTGAGCATACACCCTCAAGATCTCAGACGATTGGGCTGGGAACTCGCCGCTCGTGACATCGGCATGATATTGGCCCCGGCGCTCACTGATGTGGCCGGTCCACGCATTCACACTCAACCAGTTGCAGGCCTTCCGCTGATACACGTTTCGACGCCGAAACTTACGGGTGGAAAGCGAGTCGCAAAACGAACCTTCGACATTGCAATCGCAGGGTCTCTCCTGCTTTTCCTGACGCCTTTGCTCCTTGCTATCGCAGCATTTGTAAGGCTCAGCGGGCCAGGACCCATTCTCTATCGTCAAGAACGGATCGGGCTCCGGGGTACAACATTCGACATGTATAAGTTCCGATCTATGAAGCCGAATGCTGATTCGGAACTCCTTGCGTTGCTGGAGTCTCAGGGCACAGGGGACAAACCTCTGTTCAAAGTGGAGAACGATCCTCGAATCACTCCAGTGGGTCGAATCTTGCGTAAATACTCTCTCGATGAACTGCCACAGTTGCTGAATGTCCTTGGCGGCAGCATGAGTTTGGTCGGGCCACGGCCGCAGCGAGATGGCGAAGTTGCACTTTATGACGATGCAGCATACAGACGGCTCTACGTCAGTCCAGGCATGAGTGGGCTATGGCAAGTCAGTGGACGCTCCAATCTCACATGGGAGGAGAGCATCCGACTTGATCTCTACTATGTTGAGAATTGGTCGCTGATGGGAGACGTCCTTATTCTCATCAAAACCTTCAAGGCAGTTTTCACCAGCAGCGGTGCCGTCTAATTCAACCCCAATGGTCGGCCTTGGTCGACCACAAAGTATGCAGTCATCGGAAGGCAGTTTCATGCGTATTTCAGTCATAGGTTGCGGCTACCTCGGTGCCGTCCATGCGGCCTGTATGGCGAAACTGGGTCACGAAGTCGTAGGGATCGATGTAGACGAGAGTAAGATCGCTGACTTATCGTCGGCTAAAGCTCCTTTCTATGAACCCGGTCTTGACGCCTTGCTCGCAGACGTACAGGAAACAGGGCAGCTCACATTCACTACCGATATGGCTGCGGCGGCCGGTAGCGAAGTTCATTTCATCTGCGTTGGGACCCCGCAGAAAAAGGGCGAAAACGGTGCGGACTTGACCTATGTCGACGCTGCTATTCTGGGACTGATCCCCCATTTGGCCCCTGGCGACATCGTCGTCGGCAAATCCACGGTCCCGGTTGGCACCGCGGCACGACTTGCCGGATTAGTCGCCGAGCGCCAGCCTGACGCTCACTTAGTTTGGAACCCCGAGTTCCTGAGGGAAGGTCACGCAGTCGCCGATACCCTTCACCCTGACCGGTTCGTCTACGGCGTTAGCGATGGTTCTGAGGATCACATAGCCGTCGATATCCTGGACAATGTCTATGCGGCACCGCTGTCTAACGGAACACCGCGTCTGATCACAGACCTTCCAACAGCCGAGCTTGTCAAGACGGCAGCAAATTCCTTCCTTGCAACCAAGATCTCGTTCATCAACGCCATGGCCGAACTTTGCGATGCCGCGGGGGCCGATGTGACGCGTCTTGCTGATGCAATTGGCATGGACGAAAGGATTGGTCGTAAATTCTTGCACGCTGGCATTGGCTTCGGCGGCGGCTGCCTGCCCAAGGACATCCGCGCCTTCATGGCCAGAGCAGGTGAATTAGGAGCCGACCAAGCCCTGACGTTCTTGCGGGAAGTTGATGCCATCAATATGCGTCGCCGAACGCGAGTCGTGGAGCTGACTCGAGAACTCTGTGGTGATGGCCTCCTCGGCAAGCGCATAACTGTTTTGGGTGCGGCCTTCAAACCGGAAAGCGACGATGTGCGCGACTCCCCGTCCCTTAGCATTGCAGCACAGCTGCAACTGCAAGGCGCAGTGGTCACCGTCACCGACCCAAAAGCGCTGGCCAACGCCGCGCGACGTTTTCCTGAGCTTCAGTATGTCCCAGACGTTGAATCGGCTCTCGAAAACGCCGACATTGTCTTGCTTCTCACGGAATGGCAGGAATACCAGGAACTCGATCCGCACGTGCTGAGAAATGCTGTTGCGACGCCACGCATTCTGGACGGCCGTAATGTCCTTGACCCAGCAAAGTGGCGCGCAGCCGGTTGGCAATACCGCGGACTCGGACGGCCGTAAGCGATGAGCAGCGATCACGTCAGCACACATGCCCGACGCTCGGGTACCGGCAGCAAAACTCGTCGATCAACCCAGAAACGCCGGCGCCGGCTCTTGGTCGCAGGCATCTGGTCAATAGTGGTGACAATCATCGTTTTGGGCTGTGTTGCCTGGCTGGGAGCGAGAGCCGTAACCATCCAGTCCGAGTTGAAAGCGGCGACAGCTTTACTGCCCAACCTAAAAACGGATATGGCAGCCAATGACGCAGGCGCAGCTGCCGGAACGGTTGAAGCCCTCGTGCTGCACACCGGCGCTGCTCGGGATGCTGCAAACGATCCCCTGTGGAAGGCCGCGTCAGTTCTCCCGTTCGTGGGACCAAACATGCAGGCCGCCAGTGAAGTTGCTACTTCTGCGGACGACGTGGCTCGCCTAGGAGCAGTTCCACTCGTGAGAGCATTCGAATCGCTCAACTGGAAAGCGCTGACCCCCGGTCCCGGGGGCATGGACCTCACGCCCCTTCAGTCCGCGGCACCACAGGTAGAGTCAGCCGCCTACACAGTCAGGGAATCGGCGCAACGCCTTAATGGCATAGATGTTGACGGTCTCCTCCCTCAGGTTTCAGCGCCGCTCATTGAAGCAAGAGAGAAACTGTCTTCACTACAAGGAGATTTGGAATCAGCCGCAGATGCAGCAAGTCTCGCGCCCGACATGTTGGGCGCCGAAGCCCCTCGCCGCTACCTGCTCCTTATGCAGAACAATGCGGAGGCCCGGGCTTCAGGCGGAATTCCGGGCGCACTGGCCGTCCTAAAAATTGACAAAGGAAATCTGAAGCTGGAGGCACAAACGAGTGCGACAGCCCTGGGAGCTTTCATACCGCCAGTGGCCATCGACTCCGAGCAGCAGGCGATTTACTCTGCCCGCGTTGGCAAGTTCATGCAAGACGTCAACCTCACGCCGGACTTCCCGACCACCGCAACCACGGCCCAGGCAATGTGGGAGAAGCGCACGGGCGAGCACTTAGATGGGGTCCTCTCCCTTGATCCAATTGCGCTCAGCTTCATATTGGAAGCGACTGGGCCAGTACAAATGACGGACCCTTTAGTGAAGGAAATCGGGAGTAGCCTTCCCGCCCAACTGACAGCGGAGAACGTGGTGCGGACGTTGTTGTCCGACTCCTATGCGAAGATCGACAAGCCCGATCTCCAGGACGTCTACTTCGCAAGCGCGGCGCAAGAGATCTTCTCTGCCCTTTCGTCGGGAAAAACCGATCCGAAGAAACTTATGGACTCCGTCTCGCGTGGTGTACAGGAACGCCGCATCCTTCTGTGGTCGGCATCGACTGACGAACAAGCCACCATCGGCAAGTACACCCTCGGCGGATTGATAGCCGGCGCCGCCACTTCCCCAGCCCAATTTGGTGTCTACTTCAATGACGGCACCGGGGCGAAAATGGACTACTGGATGAAGCGCACGGTTCAAGTGGTCAAAGACTGTACGCGGGATGGATATCGCGAAATGACCGTACGGGTCACGAACACCAACACAGCGCCGAGCGATGCAGCAAGAACTCTCCCGCGATATGTGACTGGTGACGGGGCATATGGCGTTCCTGCCGGATCAGTGCAAACCAACCTAGTTGCATACGGCCCGGCACAGTCGAATATTGACACGGTTGTCAAAGATGGAGCAAAAATCCCGTTTGCAGCGCAGCGCCACGGCCAGAGGGCCGTCGGAACAGCTACCATCCAGCTAGCCCCAGGCCAAAGCAGTAGCGTCGAATTCACTTTTGGACACATCGTCCAGCATGCTGCACCCCAAATCGTTGTCACACCCACAACACAGCTCGTCAAGGATGTCATCAAGGCGCCGTCAGTCCCGGCTTGTGAATAAGCCGAGACTGGAAGGTTAATCCTTTGTAACGGGATTGGATTTTCTTTGCTCGACTAGCCGACGAATGGTAAGTTTTATCTGGGCAACACATGAGATTTCGCCTTAGGGTCGCTCAGGGCCTCGGAAATCTCCAACACACACGTGGTACCACATCGGGTCTCAGGGGGACACAAATGAAGAAATCTCTTGCAGCGCTTACGCTCGCAGGTTCCATCGCACTTGTCGGCGCAGTTCCAGCCGTCGCAACCAACTACCCAGCACCGAACTCCAGCGTTGCAGTTTCCGACGCATCGGTTGCACCGGGAGAAGCATTTACTTTTAGTGGCACAGGTTTTACTCCGGGTGAAGGTATTACTATCACCGTCACCCCGACCGGCACACCGGCAGCTAGCGGCGGCAGCGTTTCTGCCGGTAGCCTTTCCGTCTCGGGCCGCATTCCGCTGGCACCTTCAACTTTGGCTACCGTAGCTGACGCAAACGGTGCTTTTGCAACGCCGATCGTCATTGACACTCCGGGTGCATACGCCTTGACCGCTACCGGCAACACGTCGGGCCACACGGTTGGTCCTGTCACCGTAGTGGTCGGAGGCACCGCCCTTTCCAACACTGGCGGCAACTCCGGCACCGGAACGGGCACGGGCCTGGCGAACACTGGCGGTGTTCCGCTGGCAAACACTGGCGCTGACTCCACTCTGATCCTTTGGTCCCTCGTGGGCGCAGGCGCGCTTGCCGCTGGTACCGCATCCGTGGTGGTCGCCCGCCGCCGCGCCAAGAACACCGAGGCTGCTGCCTAAAGGCACCACGCTTCAAGCCAAGGGTGGCTTGTCGACGAAGATGTTTCGTCGATAAGCCACCCTTTTCTGTTTCGCGTTCCTAGTCCAAGAGCTTCTGTGGTATTCATATGATTATGGGGCGACATTGGAGTAGGCGACGGAGGCATTTCGAGCTACGTTTGCCCTCATATCGCTTACCGACGCTCCCCCAGGAATTTCCCCAATACGTTCTCCTGGCACTGCTGGCAGTTGCCGCCGCCAGCGTCAGCGCTTGGGCACTCATCCGAACTTCCTGAGATGCAATTGAAAAACACACTCCCCTGGAGGATAGCTTTAGTCGCATATTTGGGGAGCTTGGGTGTTATTGGTTTTTGGCCTACTCCGGTGGACCAACCTATCCAAGGAACACTTGCGACGGTGCTGAATTTCCTGCACCGGCACGGTGTACCACATTGGTTCGACTACCATGTGGTGGAATCCTCGGCAAACGTAGCCATGTTCATTCCCCTCGGAATCTTTGCAGCTATGGCCTTCCCAACAAGAGCTTGGTGGGTCCTCACTGGGCTTGGAATCCTGGTTTCCACATGTATGGAGCTTGGTCAATTACTGTTTATTACAGCCCGCTTTTCAAGCGTGGTTGATGTTGTCATGAACACCCTGGGGACTGTCATTGGCGTCGCAGCGATGCAGCTGCTTGCCCGGAGGAGGCGTACAAAGTTCGCCAGTCCCCAAGGCACTTCCTAACCAATGAAGCCCTTCATCCAAGTCTTCAGATCCTCGCCGAATTCGGGGCGCTCGGACGCCAATGTGATCACGGCTTTCAGGTAGCTGAGCTTATCTCCAGTGTCGTAGCGTCGACCGCGGAAGACCACTCCGTAGACACCTGTGCCGTCGCCCTCCCCTACCGCGAGTGTCTGGAGCGCGTCCGTGAGTTGGATTTCTCCGCCACGGCCAGGTTCGGTGTTTTCCAGAACCTCAAATACAGCCGGGTGGAGGACATAGCGGCCAATAATGGCCAAGTTCGACGGCGCATCTTCCGCCTTGGGTTTCTCCACCAAGTTATTCACTCGGACGTACACTTCCCCATCAACAGCGGAGACGTTGGCACAGCCGTAGGCGCTGATCTGCGCCGGCTCCACCTCAATCAGAGCGATCACCGAGCCGCCGGTCTTCTTCTGAACTTCCATCATTGTGGTTAGGAGTTCGTCGCGCTCATCGATGAGGTCGTCTCCCAAAAGAACCGCAAAAGGTTCATCGCCCACGTGCTGGCGACCGCAAAGTACAGCGTGTCCCAGCCCCTTCGGTTCACCCTGGCGAACGTAATGGATCGGCCCTAGCCCTGAGGCATGCTGGACGGCATCCAGGCGTGCTTGATCGCCCTTCAGCTCCAATGACCGTTCCAGCGCCGGTGTCCGGTCAAAGTGATCTTCCAGGGCCCGCTTGCTTTGGCCCGTGATCATGAGGATGTCGCTCAGGCCCGCATTGGCGGCTTCCTCCACTACGTATTGGATGGCCGGGGCATCAACAACGGGCAACATCTCCTTTGGCATTGCCTTGGTGGCGGGCAAAAAACGCGTACCCAGTCCAGCAGCCGGAATTACAGCCTTGCGCACAATATTCCCCCATGTAGTCATGAGCAAACCCTATAAACCCTTGCGGGAATTACGAAATTTGATATACGTATATTAGTTAAGGGCTTACGGCGCGTCCACCCTTTTTGGTTCGGAAGCCGCTTCAACTTTGGTCAAGTCAGGGCAGGTGCTTTCCGGTTTCCCGGCAAGCACCTGCCCTCCTGAAAAGACGTATTACTTGCTGAAGCCTAGGCCTTTGCCTTGGCGCGACGAATCAGCGCTGCCGATGCTGCGCTGGCAGCGAGGGCGCCTCCGCCAACAAGCGACCACAGGACCAGGCTGGAATCGGCAGCGGTGTTGGCCTGGCCGGTTGCGCCAACCGCGGTAACGCTGGAAGCACCAGTGAATCCCGAATTGCCCTTGCCGCCGCCCTGGCCGGCATTAACAGTGACGGCTGCCCAGCGGGTGTTGCCGGACGTGGCGCCAACGGCGCTGATTGTGTACCTACCGCTATCGGGGAAGGTAATAGAGGTGGCGAAAGCGCCGGTGCCGTCAGCGATGACACTGAAGCTGGACGGAGCGGGCCGCTCGCCTTCCGAGTCCTTCTTGCCGCCGGTCCTTTCGAACGTAACATTGATGGTTTCGCCGCCGATGTAGCCAGTGCCTGCGAAAGTGATGGATTCGCCGGCAGCTATGGTGCCGTCGGAAACGGTCCCCTGCTCGTTGCCCGGCGCCGGGTAGGTCGATGCCACGGCCGGAGCCGTCCCGGCCAGTGCGATTATGCCTGCAAGTGCAAGCGCTGCAATAGACTTCTTCAATTGTCCCCCCTGAGACTAATTACGAAATTCGTGTGATGTTGCGGATGCAGATCCCCCATGGAATAGCGTTCCCAAATCCCAAATGTCTATCCAGGGACGACGATATCATTCACGGCTCGCTCACAGCAGGGCTACTTCACAGTAGTTACGCAGGGTTAACCTGCCGTCTATCTGGCCGATTTGCAGGCACGGAGTCACTGATTGACCGATTATCGACTATTTTTGACACTAGACTTGCCATAAATGACAACGCCGTGAGGTAGCCCGTCAGTAAGGTTGTGCACTCTTTGACGAGGCAATCCGCGCCTGAGCGGCTCCAGCGCCACCCTCGACGGCTCCTGTAGGCTACCTAGGTGCCTTCTGTTTTCATATATGGGAGCTGCGTTTCCCGAGATCCCTTCGAAAAGCCAAACGAATTCGAACTGAAGGGCTACTTCGCCAGGTCGTCACTGGGCAGCGCATTCCGCCAGCCGCCCACCGCAGATACCCCGCTACCGAACATGGATGCGTTGGCGAGCCGGTTCCAGCAACGGATGGTTCAGTCTGACATTCACAAGAATCTTGCGGAGTCCCTGACCACTACTGAGTACGACTGGCTCGTTGTGGATTTCATCGACGAACGTATGAATACGATCGAGCTCGGCGGGACAACAATTACCCAATCAGACGAGCTCAAGACCATAGAGTTCGCAGTTGATCCCGCCACTGTGCATGAGCCGTGGAGTGAAACCGGATGGTCCAACCGCGTCGAAGGCCTGCATACTCTTGTGAGACTCGTGGACCCATCCAAGATCATCGTCAACCGCGTTTACTGGGCGACTATTGACACTTCCGGGCAACCTTTCGGACGTTCCCGGTGGTTCGATCGTAATAACCGCCTGCTCTATGACCTGTACAAAGAGATCGAGAAATCGCCGGGTATCCGGTTTATCGACTACCCGGGCGGAGCCCCCTTGGCCGCAGACAAGCATGGGTGGGGCCGACAACCCTTCCACTACAGCGAAGTTTCAAACGATCATTTCCTCTCGGAGCTTTCACGTTTGACCAAGGTCTAAACGAGGGATGGCTCTAACAAGCCCTCTACCCCGCTACACCAGACAGAAAAGTTTCCGCATCCTCAGCAACCCTTTCCGGGCACTCCCACAACACCAAGTGACCCGTCTTCTCGTAGATCTTCAGCTGAGCTCCAGGAATACGGCTGGCAAGGGTTGCTTGATGGTGCCGCGGGATCAGGTGGTCATGAGCGCCCCACAGGATAAGCGTCGGGGCCGAGATGGTTCCGGCTTCCGTTGGCGGGACAGCATCGTAGTAGCCACGCAAGGACGCCTTCCAAACGGCTGCCGGCATGGCCAAACCGTCCTGCACCCTGTCCTCGATGTAGGCAGCGGGAACGGTGTGCAGCAGCCGGTACCAGGACAGGGATTCCCGAACCCAGTCTTCTGAAATCGGATCAGTGAGCGCCTCCACCTCGCTCGCAAATGGTGGTTTCCCCTGCAGACTCAATGGAGATCCCACCAGAATCAGCGATGCCACGAGCTCCGGATGCATCACGGCCAGTTGTTGGGCGACGTATCCGCCGCTGGATGAACCCAATACGTGAGCCCGCGCTATACCCAAGGCATCAAACACTGCGACTACATCTTTCACAACCGCTGTCAGTGAGTACCCGTCTTCAGGCTTGTCGGCCCCACCATGGCCTCGCAGGTCTGGCGCCACCAGAGTAAAGGACGGTAGCGAGGCAATCAGCCGCTCAAAACTCCGCCAGGATTCACCCCACGCATGCAACAAGACCAAGGGCGCGCCGCCGTCGTCGTTCGCTTCACCAAGGTGACCCTGCACAAAACAGGGCACGCTGATCCCGGTACGCAAAGCGACGGTCCTAACCTCGGACTCCATGCGGCCAGCGTACGCCCGCGCTGGCTACTGCACGACCGTCCTGGCTGAATCCGTTGCCGTCTGGCATTCCGCGCAGCATCCCGAGTCTTCGGAGGATTCATCAATGACGGCCGCAGGGGGCACAGCACAACAAACGTCGCCACGCCACGCGTTGATTCCTTCGCGCACAGCGACGGCGGCAATCACCAGAGCTGCGCCGGCATCGGCCCACCACCAACCCAACGTGCTGTTCAGGACCAGACCTATGAGCAGCACAGCAGAGAGATACGTACACAACAGAGTCTGCTTGGAGTCAGCTACGGCCGTCTTGGAACCGAGTTCACGTCCGGCTCGGCGCTGGGCCCAAGACAAGACGGGCATGATCGCCAGGCTGAGGGCCGCTATGACGATGCCTTGCGTCGAGTGCTGGGCCGCTCCCCCACCGGTAAGGGACCTGATGGCATCGAACGTGACGAAGGCGGCCAAGGCGAAGAAGGAAATCGCGATAATCCGGAGGGTTAAGTGCTCGCGGCGCTCCGGGTCCTTGGCGGAGAACTGCCAGGATAATGCCACAGCGGAGGCTACCTCGATTACCGAATCCAGCCCAAAGCCAATCAAAGCCGAGGAATCCGCCGCGCCGCCAGCCCAGAGCGCCGCTGCCGCCTCGATCACGTTGTAGCTGATGGTGGCAGCAGCGAAAAGTCTTATCCGACGTGTCAGGACGGCTCGGCGTTCCGAGGCTTCCAGCAGGGCGGTGGTCATGCCACGCATGTCCCGTCAGGAGCACAGCAGTTGGGATCCACAGCCAGGACCACACCGATCAAGTCCTTGATGGCGTGACCCAGGCGTGCGTCGGCCAGTTCGTAGCGGGTCCTTCGCCCGTCGGGAACCCCGACAACCAAGCCGCACCCGCGCAGGCAGGTTAGGTGGTTGGACATGCTCTGCCGGGAAACACCCAGGGAATCTGCAAGCTCCGAGGGGAAAGCCGGCGCGCCAGCCAGGGCCAGGAGTACGCGTGCCCTGGTGGCGTCCGAGATCGCATAGCCGAACCGGGCAAGCACCGGAGCGTGGGTGAGGGTTTCCATACCGTTAAAGTACAGCTGTTGCTGTATTCACGCAATCGTGTACTGAATCTCGAGCGAAACAAATGCCGCGCCCTTCCGCGCGCGAAGGCGGCAGCACCGCCGTCGTGCGCGTTGCCGACGACATGGCAGAGGCGGAGCCACCCTGTCAGGTGGCCCCGCCTCTGGTGCGTTGGGATTATCCAGTCCTGCGCCCGTCATTCGGGTTACCTGTTGCGTTGGTATGCAGGGTGGGTCCTTCCGCGTACCGACCTGGAGTTGCCGGCAGTCATGTGAAAGTTGCGGTTTAGAGGATGCCTGTCGGAACCAGGAGGGCCCAAGCCATTGCAGGCGCCACCAGGACCACTCCACCGGCGTAGATCATCAGCTGCTTGTAGACGCGCTGACGGTCCGATTCCTGTGCGTTGGCCACGATCAGTGCGCCGTCGGTGGAGAAGGGCGAAACATCCACCACGGTTGCTGCGATTGCAAGAGCTGCGACCGTTCCTGATGCACTCAACGTGCTGGAGGCCAGCAGCGGCCCGGCGAGCGGGATGAACGCGGTCAGAAGCGCGGTAGACGAGGCAAATGCTGAGCCCACGCCGATGACGTAGCAGAGAACCAACGCGATCAGCAGCGGTGCGCCGAGAGCCAAAGCCATCTCCGCAAGCGTGTCGATAACGCCCACGTGCTGCAGCAGGGAGACGTAGGTGATCATGCCGGCCACCAGGAGGACGGTGGACCACGAAACGCCGCCGATGAAGGTCCGGTGTTCCTTGATGTTGATGAGCGCCAGCAGCAGGCCAGCGGAAAGAGCAACAAAGCCAATCGGCATCCGGAAGCCCAGGGTGCAGACGAGCATTACAGCGATCAGTACGAGCGTCAGGATCTGCTGGCCGTGAGGCCGCGTGATACGGGGAGTTTCGAGGTCCATGTTCTGGACCCCTGCGCCGTCCTTCAGCTTTCCGAAGACTGCGAACAAAGCCAGGGAGAGCGCCGAGAGAAGCAGGTTGATAGCGAAGCTCGCCGCAAAGAGTCCGCCTTGGGAAATAGGGAAACCATTATCGTGGGCGATGTTGTGGACCAGGACGCCGGCAACGGACAGTGGCGAGAATCCACCTGCGTGTGCGCCATTGATGACGAAGGCGCCCATGAGGACGGGGTGGATACGCGACTCGTAAGCGAACCCCATGGCGGCAGGTGCCAGAAGTGCGACGGCGGCAGGCGAGAACGTGCCCAGGGAAGTCAGCGCGGCTGCAATGAGGAAGAAAACCCACGGCAGCAACATCGTCTTACCCCTGACGAGGCGCACGCAATTCTGCACGATGATATCGATGGTTCCATTGCGGTTGGCCATGCTGAAGAAGTACGTCACACCGATGATCGTCAGGACGATGCTGGCCGGGAAGTCCTCCAGGATCTCCTTATCGGACATTCCAAGCATGAAATACCCGACGCCGAACGAGGCTACCAGCCCCATCACACCGATGTTCAGGGGCCACTTGGTAGCGACAACGAACATGAGCACGAGGACGACCAAGGGAATGATCTGGGTAGCGGTCAAGGTCGACTCCGTTCCCGAGGTGGCCGCCGGGTTGAAGACGGCGCCTCCGAACATCAGAGCGACCAGACCCAGGACAGCAATCACGGCTGCTGTTATCAGCAGGATACGGCGGCTGCGGTTAGGACGTTTGGAACCAGCCTCCTGGACATCATCCACTGTTGTGGAGGGGGCTTGGAAATCGGTCTTAGTCATGATCTTTACTCCTCGTTGAGTGGGCTGATGTCACTGGGCGGCTGATACGAAGGAAGGCTCGACGGCGCTGCCGAGGAGTTCCGGGAGATGCAGGGTGCTGGTGGCGATGGTGCGTGCCGTCCGGTCCACCCCGACCAACAGGGACCCGTCGCGCTCCTCGCTCCAAGTCTCGATCACGCCCGCAGGAGTCCGAAGCCGCAGGATGGAACGGGGTTCGCTGCCAGTGATGCTGTTGAGGACAGTTCCTGGGGTGCTTGCTGCAAGCGTCAGGGCGATGCTTCCGGTAATGGCCAGGGCCGGGTGGGGCTTGCCCATGGAGAGCATCATGACGTTGACATCGGCGGTGTCCGCTGTGCCGGTGTCCGCTGTACCGGTGTCTCCTGATCCGGGGGCGCCGACTATTGCGAGTTTGGGGATAGCGCGGGCAGCATCTTGGACTGTTGACGCCAGGCCCATGCGGACTGCGGCCTGCCGCCGGATCTGGTCCAGGGTGTCCAACTGCAGCATCACTCCGGCCTGCCAGCTTTCGAATCGTGCGGTGTCCAGGCCCAGTTCCTCAGCCTTGACGATCACAACTGGAGCTCCGGCGTCGACCATTGAAACTGTCCAGCGCGTACCGCCGGCACTTATCGTGTCCGTTGGTTCACCGGTGGGCAGCAACTTCCCGGTCGTCTTTCCGGCGGGATCCTTGAAACCCAGACCCACCCGGTAGCCGGGAAATACGACGCCGGGCATCTGCGCATCCGGAACGATCGGCAAAGCGCCCGCTGGGGTGGCAACGCGCTGGATGATGATCTGGCCGGTGTTTGTGTTGCGCGTGACGATCCGGGTGTTGTCGCCGTTGGGCGTCACCCAGCCCTTCTCGATCGCGTAAAGGCCAACAACCGCTGAGCAGTTTCCGCAGTTACTCCCCCAGTCCACGGCCGCTTCCTCGATGCCGACCTGAGCGAAGGTGAACTCGACGTCGACATCCGGGTCGGCGGGACGGCGCAGAATCATGGCCTTGCTGGTGGTGGAGGTTGAGCCTCCGACGCCGTCAATCTGGCGGTGGTCCGGGCTTCCGAAAAGCCGGGGCAGCAAAGAGTCCAGGTCCTTACGGGTTTCGTCCAGGTGTTCACCTTCGAAGACCCAGCACTTGCTGGTGCCTCCACGCATCCATTCCGCTTCAATCTTCATGGCAATCCGTCCATCTCCTCATGCCGCGCTGGGTTTCAGGGGCCTATAAAGAGAATGATCCGGATCACAAATGAAGACAATGTTGGATATTTGATGGGGCATGTAGAGATGCTTCATTCACTGTGGTTATCGTGTCTGGGTCTTGTCTAGTCTCGCAATTTTGGTTTTGGCTTGAGCGATAGATAGGGGAAATCGCGCAAGATTGCATAGAATGAACCAAAGTCAGAGGAGAGTTAACTGATGCTTAATGATCACGGCCAGGAATTATTCGACATTCGGCGGTTGGCTCTGCTGGTTGAGGTGGTGGAGCAGGGATCCATCACCGCTGCGGCCGATCTGATGCTGTACACGCCATCGGCGGTCTCCCAACAATTGCGGAAGCTCGAACAGGAAGTAGGGCAGCCCCTTCTTACCCGCCGCTCCCGCGGTGTGGTGCCGACAGAAGCCGGCCAAGTGCTTGCCGGGCACGCCCGCAAGATGGTGGGGCAGATGCGCGCCGCCCGGAACGACCTAGACCAGATCGCAGGACTCCGTCGCGGCTCCCTGACGGTGGGCACGTTTCCCACCCTCGCGGGATCGTTCCTGCCGCTGGTTATCCGTGCATTCAAGAAGCGATACCCGGCCATCAGCCTCTCAGTCCGCAGCGCGCGCTTTGAGGAACTGGTATCAGACCTCGAATCCGGAGAGACCGGCCTTTGCCTGCTCTGGGACTACCCCTGGAATCGCTTCCATGACGACGCCATCCGGACAACCGAAGTCTTCCAGGAAAGCACGGTCATCCTCGTGGCCAAGGGACACCACCTCGCCGACCTCGACGAAGTAAAGATGGAGGACCTGAAAAAGGAATCCTGGATCGTGCGTGCGGATGCTCATCCCGTGGTGGAAGTGCTCCGGCGCTCTGCCAACGAGGCCGGCTTCGAGCCGACCATCGGATTCCTGGCCAACGACTACCAGGAAGCGCAGGCAATGGTCAGCGTCGGAATGGGCGTCGCCATGGTGCCCAAAACCGCCGTCGCTCTTCAACATCCGGACGTCAGGGTGCTGAGCCTCGGCGCTGCTGCCCCACTGCGGCGGGTTCTCCTGGCCCAGCGCCAGGACAAGGTCTACGCCCCGGCCGAGGTTGCATTCCACACAACACTGCTGGAAATCGCCCGGGACCACGTTGGGGATTACCTCTAAGGCCGTCACTGGATCCCAGCGAGACCATCCCTTGGCCGCTGCAACGGATATCCTTTGTTATGCCCATCCCGGACACACCGCCGTCGAACGCACCCGGAGACCCTGGAGATACATCCGGGGTCCTTCACGACAAGCTCACCATCCCGGAACGATACGTTGCACCGCGGAGTCAAAAGGTCCTCTATGTCATCGCGGTTGTCCTCGCGGTGGTTGGCGCCGGAACCTTCTTCCTCATCCTCGCCGAAGTACAGCAAAAAATAGATCTGGCCACGGTGGATAGCTCAGTCAGCTCGTGGTTCGTGAGCCAACGCTCACCGACGGCGACAACCGTGATGGGTGTCCTTGCCACCATTTTTGGGCCAATAGTCATGCCCATCATCGTGGCGGCCGTGACCGGAATTTGGATACTCAGGGCGCGAAAGCTCTGGCGACCCCTCTTGCTTGCCGGGGCCATGCTGACCGGCGTGATCCTCGCCCAGGTCATTACACGGTTGGTCGAACGGCCAAGACCGCCTGTGGATCTGATGGTGCTCGGCGCTGACAGCACCTACTCTTTTCCGTCGGGCCACGTACTCGGCGCATCCGACTTCCTTCTTGTTGGCGCATTCCTCGTCTTTTCTCGCCGCCGCAAAATAGGTGCTGTCATTGCCGGCTTCAGTGCCGCCGTCGCAGGGATCGCCACCCAAGCCGTCAGCAGGCTCTACCTCGGCTACCACTGGCTGACGGACGTCCTCGCTTCCATCTCTTTGTCATTGATTGTGCTGGCCGCAGTCATTGCCTTGGACACGTGGCGCACCACCAAGGCGCTGCCCGGGCCGGAAGAGATGGCTGCGAAAAAGCGCGGCTGATTTGCAGCGGGGATCACGTCTTGGGTATGTCCATAACAAGAGTTGAATGATATTCGCCGGGTCGAATTCGGTTGGGCTGAGAGACGATGGAGGAAGGAGGAGCCATGTCAGCACTCACGCACACCATAGAAATCGACCGCCCACCAGATGAGGTTTTTGCGTACGCGAGCGACCCGCTGCACTTCCCGGAGTGGCAGGCTGACGTCCTGGAGGTGCACTTCGAGGGCGCGGGCGGCAGGAAGGTCGGATCGCGGTTCACCACCACCCGCCGGATCGGACCCAACGAGCGCACGATGACCCAGGAGATCACGGAGGACCGGCCGCCCCATCGATTCGCCGCACATGGGGTTGACGGCCCGATTCGCCCTCACGCGAGCATCGACGTCGAACCGCTCGACGACGGCGCAAGGTCCCGCGTGACGTTCGAGCTCGATTTCGAGGGCCACGGCTTCGGCAAGGCCCTCGTGCCCGCGGTACGTCAACTCGCGGCTCGGGGTGCCCCAGCGAGCCACAGGCGGCTCAAGGAGCGGCTCGAGGCGGACGGATAGCAGCCCTGGGGTCGAGGAGTTCGCGGACACCGCTATTGCTGGCGGAGCCTATCGCTTCACCCAGCCTCCGCAGCCTTCGCTTATAAACCTCTGGCCACGAACCAGTTTCACCACTGGGAATCCGCTAGTGACAGCTCCCTCGGAGCTGTCAATGCTGCCCGGGCGCGTGATTTGCCAGGAGCAGGAGCGTGAGACGTCATGCGTGGTTCGGTACGTTCCGGGGGCGATATCCTTCCCAACAATCCACGTCCCGTCTTGGATGGTCCCGTCTTGGATGGTCCCGTCTTGGATGGTCCCGTCCTGGGTGGTGCTCGGAGCCTGCCGAGCAGCGGCAACGGCTGAATCACGAACGGCTTCAGTCCCGGCAGCAACCACTCCCAGGAAAAGTGATGCCGCTCCCGCGACGGCAACCACAATCGCGGCCTGTTTGCCTGTTAGCGCAGCCCAAGAAGGCCTCTTGAAAAGGAGCGAATAGAGACCAGTAAACACCGCTGCCAGGCCGATGAAGATCAGGATGGATTCGCCATTCCCTGTAACAGCATTGGCCAGGGCAAGTACGGCAAGCAATGCGCCCACGATCCAAAACGATGGGCCGAAGCGCTTCGTGGAACCGCTGGACCAATTCTCCCGCGGAGGGTTCTGCGGGAAAGGCGGAGGTCCGAAGCCCGGATGTTGGAATGGCTGTTGCTGATAGTAGGGCTGGTACGGCAAAGGTGGCTGCTGGTAGTGGTGTGGCGCCGGCACTGCAGCCGGTGCTGCAAAAGGCTGCGGCGACCCGTATGGAGGCACGCCCGGTGGCGCAAATGGCTGCGGCTGTTGCCCGGGCATCTCCGGCACGTCCGTCTGACCGTATGCCGGACCATCCGTGTCATTCGTCATTGATTCCCCCACATGAAAGTAACCGGCATGGCGCGTTCCTCAGCAACGGGCCCGACTACGCATCACACTACGACACCAGGCCCGAACATCATGGGCTTTTCAGGACATCTTCCGGGCACGCCTGAACGCAATTTGGCCTACCGATGGAAAAGGCGCGCGGCCTAAACTGAGGGGACACCAAGCAATCACGGTTTGCGAGGTTGCCCGTGCTTAGGAACGGAGAGCGCCATGCTCAAGATGCTCATGTGCAAACTGAACTTGAGTCACGCCTGGCACGTGGAATCGGCAGAAGATGGCAGCGGCCGTTATAGAAGATGCACTCGGTGCGGTAAGTACGACCGCGACTGGGACGGTAGCGGCTTCATGCACTGATCGGGCCTATGCCTTCATGTTCTCCTCGGATGGCGTAGCCGGAAGCGACACCGTAAAGGTGCTGCCTCTGCCCGGTTTGCTTGTGCAGGTGATGCTGCCGCCATGCCGTTCCACGATGGACTTGGTGATGGACAGACCCAGGCCTACGCCTGGAATGGCAGCCTGCCGAGCAGCACCTGTCCGGAAGAACCGCGTGAAAATCTTCGACGTCTCCTCGGTGGTCATACCCATGCCGGTATCTTGAACTTCCAGCTGGATCCACCCATCGTTCCGGGCGGCCCTCACGGTCACCCGTCCGCCACCCGGGGAGTACTTGATGGCATTGGACACGAGGTTATCCAGGGCCTGTCCCAACCTCAGAGGATCTGCATCGGCCCACAGCGGTGAAGGTACATCGGCCACGAGGCCCACATTGGCAAAATCGGCCTGTGCATGGGCTGAAACCAAGCTGTTTTCAACCAAGCCGGCGACGTCTGTACGCCGCAGGTGAATACTCTCCACTGCGGCGGCTGACATGAGCAGATCGTCCACCAAAACGCGGAGCCGCTCCGCATTGCGTTCGGCGACTTCCAAGCGGGTCCTCGCCCTATCCGAGAGCTCTTCATCCCCGCGGAGCACCAAATCCAGGTTGCCCAGGATCGAGGTCAGAGGGGACCCGAATTCGTGCGAAACGTTGGCAACCAGTTCATCCTTGGCCGCGAGGGCCTGGACGACGTCGGTCACGTCGCGAAACACGATCACAGCTCCGCCGAACCCTTCGTCGACGCCATATTTCATGCTGCGTGCGGCTGTGGAAATGGCCCGCTGTTCTGCCCCTGTACCGAACCACACAAGGTAATCCGAATACGTCTCCCCCTGCGCTGCCCTTTGAGTGGGGCTCTTTTCGGGCGGAAGCGGTGTCAGCCGATCCTGGCCAAAGATCAAAAGCTCGTCCCGGGTGTGGGCTGCTCCGGACAGGGCTGGAGTTGCCACGCGATGGAATTCTTTTTGTTGGTTGTTGGTCAAAAGCGTCTCGCCCTTGGAATCGACGGCGACAATTCCGACGTCGATTGTGTCCAGGATCGTTCCAAGCAACATTTCGCGATCCCTGCTCGCCGCCAGCAATTGCCGCAAAGCTTGGTCACGCTGCCTGACACGCTGTTGCTGGATCCTTGCATTCGAGCCGGAGAGCCGAATGGTGAGTGCAACAGCAAACATCACCAGGGGCAAGACGATAACCGAGAACATGTCGGAGGAAGGGGGCTTTGGCAAGTGCGAAATGAACGGAGGGAGGGCAATTATGAGGGGACCCAGGAAGCTGATGATAAGGCTGGACCTGGTTCGCAGACCTGAGGCGGATAACCAGATCACAGGAAAAAGTGCGAGAACCACGAGGCCTGGCAGCGAGCCATAGGCACCGCTTCGCGTGAATGCGAGGGCAACCAGGTCGAGGACCGGAATGGCCAGGCTTGCGCTCGGTGCAAGGCGCTCCCACGGTACCAGGAAGCAACTCAGGAAAAGGATCCCGTGCATGAGGATTCCGGTGACAAACAACCCGTTCTGCATGAGATTTGGCCAAAGGGCAGGGGCAGAGACGAACAATCCTCCGACTACCAGAGTCAAAGGCAATTCGCAGACGGCTACCCGGGCCCTGGGCGTCAGTTTTCTAAAGATGCGGGCGGCTGTGCGAAGCAAAGGCTGCTCAGTCAAGGCAGAATCCTTCGTTTGGGGGACACGGACCAAATATCGTTTCGCGCCGATTCCGGGAAGAGCGGGGGGCAGAGCGTAAAACCGGAACGTTGGGACGGCGCATATTGCACATATTAGGTGCTATAAAACATGAATGCTTGTATCGTACGTAATGGGTGACGCTTCCCGCTTTGCGCTGGGCTTGCGGGGATGTGCGCCGACTCGAGGGAATCAATGAGCGAGCCTGGGGTTGCTGTAGTCATTGAGGATGACGAAGACGTCCGGAACTTGGTGGGCGCCATCCTAAAAGAGGCGGGTTTTGTGGTCCATTCCGCCGCCACTGGACGCGAAGGCGTCGAAGTTGTCCGACATCATCACGCCGTGGCGGTGACACTGGACGTCGGGCTTCCAGACATGGACGGTCACGAGGTTTTGCGGCGAATCAGACAATTCAGCGATGCCTACGTTGTCATGCTCACCGCGCGCAAAGACGAACCGGACACTCTAACCGCTTTCCTGACGGGTGCGGACGACTACGTTAAAAAGCCGTTCCTGCCACGCGAGCTAAGGGCAAGGGTCACTGCGATGATGCGGCGCCCACGTGTGGGCGTTGGGTTGTCGTTGCCAGAGGATGCCGGCGACAATGGCCTGGTCCGTTCGAACGGACGCCATGATGCGGTCATTGAACACAACGGATTGTCGTTGAATTACAAATCCCGGGCAGTTGCCCTTGATGGTTCTCCCCTGACCTTGACCAGAAGCGAATTCGATCTGCTGCTGGATTTGCTTCGCAACCCGGAGGAAGTGCGCACAAGGGCTGACTTGGTTCGAGCTGCCCGCGGTGACTATTACGACGACGACGCTTACATCAGCGAGGCCGACGAACGGGCTGTTGAAACCCACATTGGAAATCTTCGCCGAAAGCTGCGCGAAGATTCACAATCTCCCCGGTTTCTGCAGACGATCCGGGGAGTCGGTTATCGACTCGCACCGAAGAGACACGATTAGGAGATGGGCTCGGGTTCAGGACGTTCATTCCTCAGAACGTAGCTTTCCCTGAGTTCCTTGACAGTGCGCTGACCACACTCGGCAATCGCATCAAGGAGAGGCTGGGCGTTGCGTAATTCCCCGTTCAGAACCTGTTCCTCAAGCCTGGCTGCGAGAACCGAAAGGCGAATGCCCCCCACCATGGCTGAAGATGTTCTCAGGCTAAGGATCGTGTCCAGGGCCGCCGCTTCGTCACTGCGTTCGACGGCGGCCGCGAGGCTTTCGTACCGTGTCGGCCAGAGCTTCGCGAAGTCGCTTGCAAAAATGCGCGCTATGCCCGGATCGCCCACTTGATCTTCCAAGAGTTGGTATTCCGCGAGGTCAAGTATCGGCCGCCGATCGGCGTCGGGCTTCCACGTGGAATCCTCGGCTGGGCCGGTACGGTCAGAGTCCCCACGCTCGTCGACCTCACTGAAATCTGAACTGAACATAACTCGATGCTACTTCCTGAACTCAGTCTAAAACCGATCTTGTGCCGATCTTGAGCAAATCCTCAGCTCCCCCTGATTTCTTGAGTTTCTCTTTATTGCACCATTTAGTTATTCCGCTTATCCACCACTGAGCGTCGTTATGGTGTTGATGACCGCTGGTCCCAGGATGGCAATAAACAGGACCGGAAAGATGAAGAATAGCAGGGGAAAGAGAATTGTTACCGGAAGCTTCATGGCTTTCTCCTCGGCGCGTTGCCTGCGCTTAACCCTCATGACCTTCGCCTGAACTTTCAACACCCGGCTAATGGCAATCCCGTACGTGTCCGCCTGGATAACGGCCTGCACGAAGCTTCTCAGTTCAGGAATGTTGGTCCGTTGGGCCAACGCGAGATAGGACTCGCGGCGGCTCCTGCCAACCTGCATGTCCTGGAGTGTCCTTACAATTTCTTCCGCCAGCGGCCCCTTGCCGTTTTCTCCGGCGCGGGCCATGGCTCCTTCGAAGCCGAGGCCGGCCTCCACTGAGATGAGCATTTGGTCCATGGTGTTGGCAAGTTCCAACTGAATTTTCTTTTGCCGCTCCTGCCCTTTGCTGTAAAGCATCAGGTCCGGAATGAAATATCCCAGCAGGACAACAAAGATCCCCACAAGCTTGATGAGTCCACTGGGGCTGCTGGTAGTTATGAACAAACCGAAAATCGCACCGAGAAGGCCAAGCGCAGGCTTGGCGGCCAGGACACGTCCCAGAGGGAGTGAGGTCGGCCGGCCGGCCAAAGCCAGGAGCCTGTCCAGTTTCTGGACGTAACTTCCAGGGGTCAACCTATAGCCCAGGCGCTCCAAGGCCCCGCTCCTGCGCTGTTGCTCTACCTCAATCGCGATCTGGCCCCGCGAGAGCAGCTCGCGGACTGCCCGCGGGGTCCTCCGGTCAGTTGAGAGGAGGGACCATGCGAAATACGCGCTCGGCAGCGGAACGAGCAACAAGGATAAGAGCAGGAAAGGGTGCAAGGTTCACCTCAAAACTTCAAGTCGATGATCTTACGCATCCAGAGACCGCCGATGGTCATAAGGACGGCCGAGCCGGCAATCATGCCCCAACCCAGCGGATTGGTAAACATCACGTTCATATAGCCGGGGTTGACGATCATGAGCATGATGACGATTCCCACCGGAAGAGCCATCAGAATGTACGCGGAGAACTTACCCTCGGCAGCCAGGGACTTAATGTGTCCTTTGATTTCACTGCGTTCGCGAATGGTGTCGTTCACCTGGTCCAGCACGTCTGCGAGATTCCCGCCCACCTCGCGGTTGATCTGGATCGCTTGGGCTATCCACACGAAATCCTCGTTCCGCATTCTCTCCGCCGTATCGTTCAGGGAAGCTTGCAGGTCCCGTCCCAGACTTGTCTCCGTGATCACCCGGCGCATTTCCTCGGATGTGGGGCTGACTGATTCCGTGGCAGCGGCGTCGATGGCGCGCAGGATGCTGTGGCCAGCCCGTAGGCCACCGGAAAGAAGCTGAAGTGTGTCGCCAAGTTGATCATCGAACCTGTCACGCCTTTTCCCCGCCCGGAACTTCAGCACCAGCCGGGCCACGAAGGGCGCCAAAACACTGAGGAGAATGGCTCCGATGATCCCCCCGACAACCAGCCCAATCAAGGCTCCCACCACCGCGCCTGCGATCACCAGGACGACGAAGTCCGCCTGGCTCATCCGTACGCCGGCATTGTCCAGCTCTTCGCGGTTGAAAAGCCGAACGTTGCGCTGCGTCAGCACACGATGAAGTACGTCAGTTGTGGACCCGGTGAATCGAGTCAGATGGGAACCTGGACCTATCTGGTAGGGCCTCCGCCGGTCCAGCGGAACCTCGGGGGTCTTTGGCAGAATGACGGCTACCCCGAACAGCACGATGGCTGACAGCATGAGGGCCAGCCCGACGAAAAGAATCATGGCGCGCTCACGTTCTCGGCGTCGATGTCAGTGGAGCCGCAAAAAGCTCCGGAGAAACATGAATGCCCAAATCCGTGAAGCGATCGATGAACCGCGGACGGATACCCGTAGATACTGGTCTGCCGAGGAACATACCGTGAGCGTCGACGCCGGCCGAGTAGTCGAAAACAAAAGCGTCCTGAAGTGTGACAATGTCTCCTTCCATACCTTGAACCTCAGTCACATGGGTGATGCGGCGCGTTCCATCGCGAAGACGGGAAATTTGGATGATGAGATTCACCGCGGAGGCAATCTGCTCACGGATGGCACGCAGCGGCAGGTCCATTCCGGCCATCAGAACCAGCGTCTCCAGACGGGCTACGGCGTCCCTCGGAGAATTCGAGTGGACGGTGGAGAGGGAACCGTCGTGACCGGTATTCATGGCTTGCAGCATGTCCAGCGACTCTCCCCCGCGCACCTCGCCAACAACAATCCTGTCCGGGCGCATACGGAGGGAGTTCCTCAGGAGTTCCCGGATGGTGACTTCACCCTTGCCCTCCGTGTTTGGCGGCCGGCTCTCGAGCCTGACAACGTGCTGTTGCTGGATCTGCAGTTCCACGGCATCCTCAATGGTGACAATCCGGTTGTCCTCCGGAATGAAGGAAGACAGGACATTCAACAGCGTGGTTTTACCGGTACCAGTACCTCCGGAAACGATAATGTTCAATTTCGCTTTGACACACGCATTAAGCAGTTCGGCTATTTCAGGGGTGAGCGTGCCAAAATCGATCAGATTCCTGATGGTCAAAGGCACTTTGCTGAATTTTCGGATTGTCAGGGACGAACCACCAACAGCAAGGGGCGGAATCACGGCGTTGACGCGTGAGCCATCCTCCAACCGCGCGTCGACCAGCGGAGACGATTCATCGATCCGGCGTCCCACCTTGGAGACGATGCGTTCGATGACTCTTCTTAGATGGTCTTCCGAGCTAAATCCGGAATCAGTGAGTGTCAGCTTGCCTCGCCGTTCGACGTAAATCTGGTCCATCCTGTTGACCATGATCTCCGTAACTTCCGGATCATCCAGCAGGCGTTGCAGTGGCCCGTAACCCAGGACGTCGTCGGCCACATCCGCCACAAGCCGGCTACGCTCCTCAGGAGAGAGCGGCACCTGTTCAGAGTCGATGATCCTGGTGAGCTCTTCGCGGGCAGCAGTTCGCAGTTCCTGCTCACTCAACGTTGAGTCGTTGAACCTCGCACCCAGGCGTTCAAACAAGGCGGTTGCGGCGCGCCGCTTCAGCGCAGCGAAGGCATCCACCGGCTGCTGGGCCTTCGGTCGAGGAGCGTCCGGATGATCAGCCAGCTTCACTGAAGTGTGAGGGTTCGCCGCAACCGTAGCTTTCACCTGGAGATTTGGCTTAACCTGCTGCGCGGCCTGCGCAAAAGTGGGGTTCGTCGTCGAGAGTGGCTTTGGTCCTTGCCCAAGCGCAGGCCCTGGACCCGCGGACTTTTCCTCGGCGTCGTGCAGGCGTTCGGACAGCTTCACTGAACTACCACCCTTCTGTGCAGCTTTCGCTGGGACGAGGCCCGCCATGCGGGGTTGAAGCGTTCAACGAGATGGTTCAATCCCTTTATTGCTGGATCCTTCGCCCCCTCTTGCAGCACCGGAATTCCCCGGTTGGTGGAGAGTGCGACTGCTTTTGACCGGGGAATGCTCACATCAACCGGGGCACCAACGGTCGATTCAACGTCCTGGACGGACAACCCGGACTTGGAATCGGCCATGTTGAGCACCACATGGCGGGTTTCCGGTAGCAGATTCAGCCGGCGAAGGATGTCCAGGCCGGAACGCAGGCCTCGCACGCTTGGCACATCCATCGCTGACACCCACACCGCATCGGTGCACTGCTCCAAGGCTGCGAGGCCAATTTCCGGGAGGCCAGGAGCTGTATCAACCACCACGTACTGAAACTCTTCGGCAAGTTGCTCAAGCAGCCGAGCAACTTGGTCCGGAGTAACTTCATCCGCCTCTTCGGGAGTTTTAGGTGCGCACAAAGCATAAATGCTCGCAGGATGGACCGTAAGAAACGCCTTTAGCACCAAGGAATCCTGGCTGGCCGAAGGCGTGACAGCGTCAGTAACAGTGTGTTCCGGATTGAGGTAGAGTCCCGAGGCGACATCCCCGAACTGCAAATCCAAATCTACGATCACCACGCTCATGGGCGCTATCTTGCCCAGCCCCACGGCGATGTTCGTGGCGATGGTTGTCTTGCCCACACCGCCTTTGGGAGAAAAGACGCCGATCACCAGGCCTTTGGGTGCACCGGACGGCTTCGGTTCCGAAGTCCGCTGGCGGGTGGCGAAGGACTGGCACGCCCGCTCCAACGTAATCCTGATCTCCGCCATGTCCGCGGTTGGGCTCATGATGTCGCGGATGCCGGATCGCATGGCCTGGAGGATGAACTCTGGCTGCGGCTCGGCTACAAGAAGCACGCTGAGCTCCGGCGCTTGAACATTCAGGACAGTGGCCAGGCGCATCCCATCCTCCACTGGTACTTCCGGACCCAGGATCAGCACCTCGAGTTGTCCCTGGTCCAAAGCGCCGAAGAGCTCAGCAGGGTCAACAGGCAGGACGTTGGTGAAGAACGTCTGCACAGATCCCGGGAGGCCTCCGGCAACGGCTTGACGCAACCGCTGATCAAATTCCGCGCTGGGGGTTATCAGGGCAAACCGGCTCACTTGTACACCTCGCTCCTTTGGATGATTCTGGGTCCGCTCTCCTGGGCGTCCACCGGCTCCTTGCTCAGCCAGATTTTGGCGAACTCGTTGGCGAAAACGATCTTGGCTGCGTCCGAGTCGCCCACTGCAACGGTCAGGAGCAGGGAACCGGTGGGCAGGGTGCTTTCCTTTGGATCAGGTCCTGTCGTCCCGGGGCTCGGCGCAGGGCTGGGCTGGCCCGTGGCTGCTGGCTCGGGGGCACGCTGCACTGCGGTCACAAGCACCTTGTGTATGGACAATTGGGTAGTTTCCTTCTCCGGCTTGGACTCAATTCCACCGTTCGCCATGGAAATGAAAATCCCGATGTGGTCACCAGGAACCACCCGTCCCCCCACAACGCGCACGGGGTCCAACTGGAACGAGACCTCCTGCATTCCGGGAGGAACTGCAACGTTTCCCGGAGTCTTCAGTGCCTCCGGAGCTACAAGACGCTCGGCCACCAATGGCTCGCCCGGAACGAGGTCCACAGCGGCCACCTTGCCCGCCGAATCGCCCAACGTCTTCAGCGCTGATGCGGGGACAGAAGACTCCGGAAGCTGCTGCGCGGCCAGGGAAGCCTTCATGGCCTCTACCGGTGTGCCGGCGGGAATCGGAGCCTTGACCATCAAGACCTCAACAGGGGAAAGATTCTGGACAGCCCGTTGATCCGCGCCCTGCGCGTAGACGAACACGAGGATCACCCCTATGACCGCCAGCAGCGCTGCTGCCGATCCTGCCAATAAGCGTGATTTCACTTGACACTCCTGTGCTCAAAAAATGGAAAGACTAGTTGGTCAGGCGCACTACGGTGACTCCATTGGCATCCACCGGTCCCAAGGAATAGCCGTCTGCCAGCGATACATACTTGACGAATCTCCCCACGATCCCCCGGCAATTTCCGGTGCAGGACAGCGAGGAAGAAACATAGGGACTCTCGTTATGGAATGTGTCCGGGAGGCTGCTGTTGCCAGTGAACTTCCATCCCGTCACCTTGAAGGCTGCAAACGAGACCAGATGGTAAATGGCTCCAGTACCTGTGCCCGTGACGGAATTGAAAACGGGAAGCAGAACAATAACGTCTTTTCCGGCGTTGATGGTGGCTGCCCACTTGTTAAGGGTGGTTGAACAGTTTGGCGCCACACTGTTCCCGGGGGCGCTGCCACCTTCGTTCAGCGCCAGGTCAATGGTGCCACCGCACAGGCCTGCATCCTGGACAGTCCATCCGAATCCGCCCTCTACTGCCGCGCCTGAAGGCCCGTAGTTGCAGCTGGGGTTGGCGCCGCTGCCGTGAGCCTGCAAAAGCTGTTGGACACCGCCGACGTACCCTTGCACCTGGCAGATCGAAAACGCCAGGGGAAATGGAGTAGTTCCAGCCCGAGGACTGCCCCACTGAACGGTGGATGAAGTCACAACGTCGGCGGAATTCATGCCCAGGACACGACCGAAGACCAGTGAAACGGCATTTGGCGACCCACCGGCCTGCTGGGAGCCGGCGGACACGGTTACCTTCCGGTTAGTCAGATCGAGGTTAACCGAGTTGATGTTTCCAAGACCGTCCACAGCATTCTTGTTGGCCATGTCCTTGGCTATCTGGGACGTACTCGAGCAATCCGGGTCGCTGGTGCTGGCGGCACATTTCTCCCCCACGGCCAAGGCCGCGGCATCGGATCCGTTCTGCGCTTGTGCCTTTTCCGAGTAGAGCATTCCAGCATCCACAGCGAGAGCGGCAAAGCCAAGTAACGCAACCAGAATCAGAGCTATGAGGACCGCAACGGCCCCGCGTTCGTCGTCGTCATTGGCCTTTATCCGCCACATACCATCACCCCTACGCCTTGCATCGGGAATGGTCCTGCTATTCCCGTGAGGGTGCTGAGTGTGTACTTGACGGTTACGGACATCTGCGCGCCGGACGTGCAGCTGGTGGCACTGAAGGTGAAGTTCGCGTCTGCGAGCTTGGGATTCAGGGTTACAGCCGCGTTTTTCGCCGCGGTTCTGGCCGCGGACTGATCATTCGCAATCGACATCACGCGCACGCCTTCGCGGGCAGCGTTCGTGAGCGATACCTGCGCGTTGTAGGCCCGTCCGAATTCCATGATCCCCAGAACCAGGAGGATCAGGACGGGTGCGAGCAACGCGAACTCGACCGCTACCGCACCCCGTTCTGATGTCCTGTGCATGTGGATCTGCCTTCTTATCGAAAGTGGAAAGAGGAACGGGTGGGTGGGGCCACCAACCCACCCACCCTGATACCCTCCCTGAGCCGGACTACTTGGAGCAGCTGCCGACGACAGCTGACGTAGTAGACGTAGCGGCCGCGGAAGACGTCCACGTGCCGCCTTTGACTGCACAGGCTGAGCTGTTGAAGGTCTCGACGAGGTTCCCGCCGAGCAGGGTTACAGCAACGATGATGACCACGGCGATGAGCGCAACCATGATGCCGTATTCGACGGCGGTAGCGCCGTTCTCTTCACGACGGCCACGGGATGCGATGTTGGAGAGGTAAACAAGCATTTCAAACTCCTGAGCGAGTTGGGGATTTGGGCTGGCCCGATACCAGCTCCCTAACAACGTAGCAACGGAGTGAACCCCATTTCGGAGTCCTTGGGACTTCCTGTGGAAAGCCTCTGGAACCTGCGCATTTCCTGCGCTAAACCTAGGAATTCCCGGGCTTTGCCCACAAAAAAAATAAGGCCGCGCCACCATTGGCACGGCCTTATTGTGAAGTTTTGTCAGCCCATTGCAGGCGCAACCACGGGTGGTGGCGAGAGCTGCTTACGCGCCCAACGGGCCAACTTCTTGCCCTTGCCCTTCCACCAGTTGTCTTCATCCTTGTCGGAGTGCCAGCGGAAGATGATCATCACCAGCACGGCCATACACATGGCCACCTGAAGCCATGACCAGGTGACCGCTTCAGCGAGCGCGCTGATCCCCATCACGAGGATGGAAGGCACCGCCAAGGTCCTGAAAATGGTATTTGCCACGTACCGGGGGCGCGAACTGGGTATGGACAGCGCACGCACCATATCAAAACACAGGCACACCACTACCATTATTTGTCCCACGGACATAAGGAGAAGCCCGGGCAGCGACCCTGCGAACATTGCTGCCGATTCCATTCCTGTACTCAACGTAATCCCCTCCAACAAAACGTCATTTCAGATCCTCTGTGCTCCATTGAATCGGCTGCAGGAGGTACCCGTCACGAGTAGTGAGTACTCGTTTCCGGCAGGCCCGACTACTCGGTTGCTTGCCGGGTACTTGGTCTTGGAGGGCAGGACTTTCCACAAATTCCTGTGCTTACGTGCCGCCGCCTTGTCTCAGCTCATATGTAAATCACTATGCTGGCAGCAGGGCTTGTTTTTTCAGATCCCGGGGGATGGAAGGTGCTTGGCTATGGGGGATAGCGTTTTCTTACCGCTGGAGGATTATTTCAGCAGAATCGGAGCGCGCAAGGCGATTGTCTTATGCCAGCTGCCATTGGTGGCCACGGTGGCCTTCATTGTTTTCCTGGCGGTTCTCTTTAATCCCGCAAGCCTCTTACACCCGGCTTTCTTCCCAGTCCTTCTCCTGCAGGTCGTGATCCTGGGGGCATGCGTCGTTCTTCCATGGAACCGTCTTCCCATGTGGAGCTTCGTTTTCATCCCGGTGCTGGATTGTCTCGCGGTGGGCCTCCTGCGCGAGGTCGGCGGTCCGGTGCTCAGCGTGGTGGGGCTTGCCATGGCTTTCCCTGTGATCTGGCTGTCAGTCAGTGCCAGCAAGATCCGCGTGGCCGTGGCTATCCTGGCACCCCTTTGCGCGACCGTTGCTTCACCATTCGTGCTGGGGCACGAGGTTGAACGGTCAGAGCTGATCCGTATGATTATCTTCCCCGCCATCATGGCCGGTCTGGCCCTCTCCGGGCATGCTGTTGCCCGCGGGCTGATCAAACATGGCGAGAGGCTGGACCGTAAGGATCGCGAACTGGTGCGTCTCCATGGTGCTACCAAAGAACACGCCCAACTCCTGGATACAGTCCTGGAAACGGTCAACGTTGGTGTCTGGGCCATGGACGCAAATGGTGCCGACATTCTTACCAACCGTCGCCTTCGGGCCGACCGTTCGTGGGTTCAAGAGTCGACGAACGCCGCGAACCCGTTCACTGTAGTGACTGAGCCGTCCGACGAAGAACGGAACAATCCTGCGGATCTGGCCGTTCGAGGGGCCAGCTTCACCAACAGACTTGTCCGGGTAGGCGATGGGGAGAAGCAACGGACTTTTTCGGCCGCCGCACGTCCCCTGCTCGGGGAAGCGGGCCAGTTGAAGGGTTCCATCATCGCTTTCACTGACGTCACAGCCCTGCTAAAGGCGCAAACGGCCCGCGATAAGTTCGTTGCCACGGTGTCCCATGAACTTCGAACGCCACTAACGTCCATCCTTGGTTACCTGGAAATGCTCGACAGTCAGCCAAATCCTGCGTTCATGGGCATCATCGAACGGAACGCGGAACGCCTATTAACACTTGTCAACGATCTGCTGCTTGTCGCCTCCGAAGACCTCGAACTGCGTCGCCGGCCCACCAACGTTTCCGAATTGCTTCAGGAGGCGGTGAGGAACGCCAAGCCAGCGGCTGCTGCAAGGGGCATCACCATTGCTATGAGAATCCACGGAAACGTAGCGGCAGATGTTGACCCTGGCCAGTTCTCCAAAGCCATTGACCAATTGCTATCCAACGCCATCAAGTTCTCTCCCGAAGGCACCCAGGTGGTCATCGGTCTGCGGGGAAATAACGGCGAGGTAGAACTCTCTGTCATGGATCACGGAATCGGCATGACCGAAGAAGAACAAGACGAGGCCTTCACCAAGTTTTTCAGGGCCGATCAGGCAATGGAATCAGCAATACCCGGGGCCGGCCTGGGGTTGCCCCTCAGCAAAGCAATCATCGAAGCCCACGGTGGAACGATCGGGTTGAACAGCCGGCCAGGGGCCGGCACCACCGTGACGGTCACCGTTCCGCGCTAGCTGCAGACTTGCTCCTGATCCGCAGGCTCCCGTGCGGGCCGCACGTTGGATAATCGAGTATGGGCGCTGAGCTGCTTACAATTCCTGAATGTCCCCATGCTGCGGCCGCTCAGCAGCTCTTCGAGAGGGCACTGAGGCTAGCCGGGATTTCCAGCATGGTGCACTTAGTGGTGGACTCCGAGGAGGAAGCAGCCTCGCTCGGTTTCCACGGCTCACCCACGTTCCAGATCGACGAACAGGACCTCTTTCCGGTCCTCGGAGACGCCGCGCTGAGCTGCCGGATCTATCCAACCAGCGACGGCCCCCGAGGCTTGCCGGATCTGGAATCGCTCCGAACGGCGATTCAAGAGAAGCTGAAGGGCATGTAGCTTAGGGGCGGGTCAGGAACGATTCGACTTTGCCCGGATCGCGCTCGATAACCGGCTCCAAGACCTGGTCAATCCTTTGGAGCAGTTCAGCATCAATCTTCACGCCCGACGCCGTGGCGTTGTCCACCAGTTGCTCTGGCTTGGACGCTCCCACGATCGCTGCCGAGACGTTCCTGTTCTGCAACACCCAGGCCACCGCCAAGGCTGCCATGGATAGTCCTGCTTCCTTGGCGATCGGCTGCAATTCCTGGACCTTCTCCAGCACCTCCGGACGCATGAACTTGTGGTCGTCTTTCAGAGTCCCTTCCTCGGAGGTGAAGCGCGAATCGGTGGGCGCACCCTTGCCGGGAATGTACTTGCCTGTAAGGACGCCCTGGGCCAACGGGGACCAGCAAATCTGTCCCAAGCCCAGCTCCTCGCTGGCGGGAACGACTTCCTCCTCGATGACCCGCCACAGCATTGAGTACTGGGGTTGGTTCGAAATCAGGCCGATACCAAGGTCTTTGGCGAGTCTGGCGCCGGTCCGGATCTCGTCCGGGGTCCATTCCGATACACCGATGTAGAGTGCTTTGCCGGCCCGGACGATGTCTGCAAATGCCTCCATCGTCTCCTCAAGCGGCGTTTCATAGTCGTAGCGGTGGGCTTGGTAAAGGTCAACGTAATCCGTACCGAGCCTGCGCAACGAGCCGTTGATTGACTCCATCATGTGTTTACGCGAGAGCCCACGATCGTTCTTTCCCTCGCCAGTGGGAAAGTAGACCTTGGTGAAGATCTCCAAGCCTTCACGCCTGACCCCTTTCAGGGCTTCGCCCAAGGCAGATTCTGCACGGGTTCCCGCGTAAGCGTCGGCAGTATCGAACGTAGTGATCCCAAGATCCAGTGCTTGCCGTACGCAGGATGTTGCCGCCTCCTGGTCGATCTGTTCGCCGTGGGTGACCCAGTTCCCGTAGGCCAGTTCGCTGATGTACATGCCGGAGGCGCCGAGCTTGCGATATTCCATGGGGTAGGTCCCTTTCAAAAAGTGTGATTGTTGGCTTCGGGGTTTGATTTAGGCAGGTGGTGTGACAGTGCGCCTGCCTCGCAAGGGAAATGGCGGCGCTGTAGTGCCGCGAACAATCAGTTGGGCGGACAGCACCAAATCCGGCTCCGCACCGGCGTCGGGCGTTATCAAAGCCAGCAAGCGACGCGCGGTTTCGGACCCCTGCAGGGCGACCGAGTGGTCCATGGTGGTCAGGTCAAGAATCTCGGAGAGTTCGTGGTTATCGAAGCCAATGACCGACATGTCGCCCGGAACATCGATTCCGCCCGCCTTCAGGGTCCGCAACACGCCAAAAGCCATTTCGTCGGACGCTACGAAGACTGCGGTAGGGGCGACTTCCGCACACAACAACCGGGACATGGCCCTTGAGCCGCCAGCCATTGAATTCTCCTCGTGGACCTCAAGCTCCTGGCCGGGCTCCAGCCCAGCTTCAGCCAGGGCCTCGCGGTAGCCCTTCAAACGGTTTGCTGGCGGGACGCCACCCAAGGTGCTGTCCGCAGCCTCGCGAATTCCGATGAAGGCGATGCGTTCGTGCCCCAAATTGATGAGGTGCCGGGCTGCTGCCCGCCCCGCCGCGTGATCGTCTACCCGAACTCCAGACCTTCCAGGAGTTCCCGACCCCAAAAACGCGAGCGGCAAGTTCTGGGATTCAAGGGTGGCCAACTCCTCCGGAGTCGGCTGCAAGGCAAAGACCAACACGCCATCAGCCCGCCCTGCGAGGCTCGACCCGGCGAAGAAACGCTCCCGCGCGGCAGTATCCGCAAGTTCGTACAACAGGACGTCAAAGCCTGCTAGGCGAAGCACCCGCCCCGCTGATGCCAGCACCTGCCCAAAGAACCATTTGGAGAGGTTGGGAGTGACAATCGCGATGGCTCCCGTGCGGCCAGTTGCCAAGCGGGAACCAGCCAGCGAGGGAACATAACCCAGCTCTTGGGCAATTCGATGCACGCGCTTGCGCGTCTCTTGCGAAACACCTGGCATATCCCGCAAGGCACGCGAGACTGTTGATACCGAGACATTTGCGCGTTCCGCAACCGCATCCACTGTTGACGACATGTGAACGACGGTAGCCGCGACGCAAGATTAACGCAAGCGCTTGCGAACCGGATCCTAACTGGACGGTTTAAGGAGATGTGCTTGGCGACGATGAGGAAGTAACGCTGCCCTCCGAGGTGTTCATGCTGGGTGTCGATGTCGACGGCGAACTCGTCATGCTGCTGGACGAAGTGGCCGTACTGGTCATGCTGCTAGACGAACTGGTCATCATTTCACTGGGAGTTTCGCTACCGCCCGCGGCTTTCTCAAGCACTTTGTTGATCAGGTCTTCGAGTTCCTTCTGGTCGGGATCGCCCAGGCTTGGCCCACTCTTAGTGGCGACAACCAGCAACCTCCCGTCGGCCGCGGAGACCTGCATGAGCTTCTTCTGGCTCTCACCGGAACGGGTGCTGATTGTTCCGAACGTTTCGTTTGCCTTCGTCTTCGCGTCTAATTTCTCACTGGAGACTTCATATGCCTGGCCCACGGCTTTCACAGTGAACTTTGCGCATTTGTCCATTTTGCCGCTGATGTCCTTGAGAACTTTTTCCGCGTCCGGACCTTCGCTACCGGATTGCGCGGACAGGGACCTGGGCTGGTCACTGTCAGACAGGGCCACAGCAACATCTCCGTGTGCAACCTTGTCTACCAGCCCCGCCGTGGCGATGTCCTTGCAATCCCCAGGATCCACGCTGGCCGTGCTCAAAAGGAGGTCTGCGATCTTGCCACCCTGGTCTACCTGCGACTTGGAATAGAGCTTGAACTCGTTGCCATCTCCATCCCTCATACCGGAGATTAGCTCGCGCAACTGATCCTCGCTGTAGACCTTCTCCTGGGCCGGCGTCGACGCGGAGGCTGACGAGGTAGCGGCAGATGAAGGACTTGCTGCGCTGCCCCCGCCTCCGCTACACCCCGCCAAAGCCACTGTGGCAACTGCAAATACTGCAAGCGCTGGAACTCTTCGCATCAGATGCTGCCTTCCTCGGCTTTGGAAAGGGATTTCTAAATCTGTCCGCCCGGACCGCTATCCTCCACTTCACCGCGCCAGGCACCTGTTTCCGTTCCCCGGGACTCGATAAAGTCCTTGAATTTCCGCAGATCGGCTTTAACCTGCATCTCGTCGATCTTCAGGGCGGCGCCTGCCTTCTCCGTGAACGTTTCCGGTGCCCACTCGAAATGGACGTCAACTTTGGTGTGGTTATCATCCATCCGGGTGAACCGCACGACGCCGGCATGGGACTTCCCGTCCGTACTGCGCCAGGCGATCCGGTCATCAGGCTCTTGGTCCACGATTTCCGTATCGAATTCGCGCTCTACGCCAGCGATTTTGGTGACCCAGTGATTGGTGGTGTCACTCAGCTGCGTCACGGCCTCCACACCGGACATGAACTGGGGAAAGGACTCAAACTGGGTCCATTGGTTATAGGCAGTGTGCACTGGGACAGCGACATCAATGGTTTCTTCAACGGTTTCCATTTTTCCTCCTATTGTTGGGGCGGCCCGCAAACAGCGGACAGCAGTAGGCTTTGCGAGGCGCGCTGGAGTACGTGTCGGTTCAGAATGGGTGTGATCTCCGGGAAGTGGAGCGCCTGAGGATAGTCGGATGGACTTCGTCCGGGCGATGGAAAATCGCCGGTAACGTAGGGATCAGAGATGATCGACATCGACTGTTTCCTCGAGAAAGGGAGGCTGCTGCCCACCTCTGGACCGTGCTTCCGCTTTTAGGCTAGACCTCGATATGTTGTGGGGCAAGGACCCGACGAGGCCTGGCGCGCGGAGGCAGAAGTCCCTTCTTCAGCAGCAATTTTCAGTTCACTGCGGAACAGGTTTCCAACTGCGGCTCCGATGGATGAAAGAGGCCTGCCCCATTGTTGAGAACTTAAAAGTCCATTCAAAGTCCCTTTTGAAGGATGTGATCGAAATGGTCAAGATCGCGGTTGTTGTCGGGAGCACCCGTCCGGGACGGCGAAGCAAGCAGGTGGCCGATTGGGTGCTTGAACGTGCGGCGGCCAAAGGGGGTGCCGAATACGAACTGCTTGACGTGGCCGATTACAAACTGCCGCTGCTGGATGAGCCAATGCCTCCATCAATGGGGAATTATCAACACGAGCACACCAAGACGTGGGCACGGGCCGTAGCCGAATTCGATGGCTATATCTTTGTCACGGCCGAATACAACCACTCCGTTCCCGGGGCATTGAAGAATGCACTCGACTTCCTCTACGCCGAATGGAACAACAAGGCTGCCGGCTTTGTCTCCTACGGAAGTGCCGGTGGGGTGCGCGCGGTGGAAAACCTCCGCCTGATATCCGGCGAACTCCAAATGGCAGACGTCAGGGCACAAGTGGCGCTGCCCTTTGCTACAGAATTTGAAGGTTTCACGACGTTCACCCCGAGTGCAACGGCGGAAGAAAACCTGGACGTCCTCATTGAGCAAATCGTTGCCTGGTCAACGGCCCTAAAAACCATCCGTCGCTAACACGTCGGTTAGAAGGAGATGAATACAGACCTAAGTGCCGCAGAACGTCCGGTAGGGCCCGAAGCTCTCCGGTGCCGGCGATGCATAGAGTTCCAGCCCCGGCCTTTCGCAGTACGGAGAACCCAGTGCTTCAAGCAAACGCTCGACTGGCCCTATCTCCCCCTGCGTGGCGGCCGAAAGAGCTTCCTCCACCAAGTGGTTGCGAGGGATGTAGATCGGGTTGACCCGGTCCATGGCGTCAGCTTCCGGCGTCACAGCGCGCCAGCGTTCCAGCCAGGCATCGAACGCTGCCAGGTCCAGGATCTGGCCGCGCGCGGGTTCAACCTCCCCACGGGCTGCCTTGCCGAGGCTCCGGAAAAACGAGGTGTAATCCGCACGTGACTCTTGAACCAGCTCAAGCAGGTCATCCACCAAAGGTGAGGCAACGTCGTCGTCGATTCCCTCGGGTAGCCCAAGTTTGGCCTTCATGCCGTCGAACCAGGTAGCGCTGTACTGCTGGCGGAACCCATTCAGTGCCTCGACGGCAAGGGCCACCGCTTGCTCTTCATCCTCGTGGATAAGGGGAGCGAGTGATTCGGCGAAACGGGCAAGGTTCCACTCCGCAACCGGCGGCTGGTTGCGGTAGGCGTAGCGTCCGGTTTCATCGATGGAGCTGTATACCGCTCCCGGATCGAAGCCATCCATGAAGGCGCACGGCCCGTAATCGATGGTTTCGCCAGACACGGTCATGTTGTCGGTATTCATGACACCATGCACGAAACCGACGAGCATCCACTGGGCCACCAGTTTCGCTTGGACGGCAATGACGCCTTTTAGAAGCCCGAGGTAGCGGTTGACGTCCTCCGCCGCGGACGGGTGGTGGCGTTCGATCGCGTGATCGGCAAGACGGCGCAACAGATCCATGTCATTGGTGGCCCTGGCGTATTGGAAACTGCCCACTCGCAGGTGACTGCTGGCAACCCGGGTCAGAACGGCGCCCGGCAGGAGAGTCTCACGCTGAACCGGACGGCCCGTCGCGACGACTGCCAGGGACCTTGTGGTGGGAATGTTCAACGCATGCATCGCTTCGCTCACGATGTACTCGCGAAGCATGGGACCCACCACTGCCTGGCCATCACCATTGCGGGCAAAGGGCGTCCGCCCCGAGCCCTTAAGGTGGACGTCGCGGAGCTTCCCGTCAGCGCCGGCGATCTCCCCCAGCAAAAGAGCACGGCCATCCCCCAAACGGGGTGAGTACCAGCCGAACTGGTGGCCCGAATATGCTTGGGCCACCGGGGTTGCCTCTTCCGGGAGGGCATTGCCGATCAGCAGCCGAACGCCCTCCGGGCTGCGGAGAAAATCAGGGTCAAAACCGAGTTCGACGGCGAGGGGCTCGTTCAGTGCCAAAAGCTGCGGCTCAGGAGCCTCCTCCGCCCGCCAAGGAATAGCCAGCTCCGGGAAGTCCCGGGCGAAATAGCCCTCAAGCGCGACGGTGGGATGCGCAATTTCGCTCATTGTTCAAGGATACGGCGCTGACCGATGATGCCCTTGTTCGCCCTACTCCCCGTGCAACGCTGAGTAGGGCGAACAAGTGTGGGATCCATGGCAGGGGCTCGGGATTACCCCTTGAAAACCGGCGCCCGTTTCTCCTGGAAGGCCCGGAAGCCCTCGGCGTAGTCGTCGGTCTTGCAGAGGCGCGCCTGCTCGGTGTTTTCCTCGGCCATTGACGCCCAGAGGCCCAGTCGCTGATCGCGGATGTGGGCCACAAGTTCCTTGGAGGCAACAAAAGCACCGGTCGCACCGGTAGCCACGCGTTCGACGATCGCCCGGGTCATGGCAAGCAACGAATCATCCGGCATCGCCCGGCTGAACATTCCGCGCTCCACGGCCTCCGATCCAGAGATGAGGTCGGCCGTATAGATCAGGTCCAGTGTCCGGTGCATGCCCAGACGCTCGGTAAAGTACCAGTGCCCGCCGGAATCCAAGGTGGCGCCGAGCTTGGCAAAGGGCGAACCGAACTTGGCATTCTCCGCCACGTACACCACGTCAGTGGCCAGCAAGAGCCCCAAACCAACACCCAGGCAAGCTCCGTGTGCGGCAGCAAAAGTGGGCGCCGGGAACGCGGCCATCTTCTTCAACAGCGGTTCCACCAGCCCGCCGAGGTACGCCTGCGCGTCGTCGGTTTCGGGGGTGACGCCAGCAATGTCGCGGCCTGCGCAAAAGGCCCGTCCCTCTCCGCGAAGCAGCAGCGCCCGCACCTCACCGCGCGAGGCGGCGGCAGCGGCGTCGTCGTACGCCTTATCCAGTTCAGCAAGCGCGTCCTCGTTGAGCGAGTTCAGCTTTTCGGGGGCATTGAGGACAATTTCGGCAATGCCGTTGGCAATGGAGAGCTCGATCATGGGACTCCTTAGACGTCGAAGTCGACGGTAACTTCTTCGCTGGTGGGGTGTGACTGGCAGGTGAGGACGTAGCCCTTGTCCAGCTCATCCTGCTCTAGGGCGTAGTTCTCATCCATGGAAACCGTACCGCTCACAAGCTTGGCGCGGCAGGTGCCGCAGACCCCGCCTGCACATGCGAACGGAACGTCTGGGCGGACACGCAGCGCAGCGTTGAGGATGGACTCGCGGGCGTGCGTGGGACTGGCGACATCGCCGGTCAAACCATCCAGCTTGAACGTGATCTTGTAGGTTTCCTTCGACTCGTCCTCCACAACGGGACGGCCGGCGTTACCCTCAGGACGGTCCGGACGACCAGTGGTGAACAGCTCGAAGCGCACGTGCTCGGGCTTCACACCGCGGGCAGCAAGCGTGTCGCGGCACAGTTGGACCAGCTCGAACGGTCCGCAGAGGAACCATTCGTCCACATCCTCGGCATGGATGGCGCTGCTCAGCAAGGCCTGCAGCTTCTCCGAATCAATGCGGCCGGTCATCAACGGGGCGATCCGCTGCTCGCGGGACAAAACGTGGTGCAGCGCCAGGCGCGACGGGTACTTGTCCTTCAGGTCCGCCAGCTCCTCAAGGAACATGACGTCCATTGCGGCCTTGTTGGCATAGATCAGGTCAAACGTGGTCTCGGGATTGGCGGCCAGCAGCGTCCGCGCAATCGCCATGACGGGCGTGATGCCTGAACCCGCAGCGATCGCAACGAAGTTCCCGGGCTCTCCCGCCAACTCCTCCGGGTGGTTCATGGAGTTCATGACGTTGTGCTGGACTGACGAGCCGTCCTTGCCGTGCCGTGAAATGAACGCGCCCTGCGGGCTCATGACGTCAAGGACGTCGCCGGCCTTCAGCTCGGCATTGGCCCACGTGGAGAAGACACCGCCAAGGTCTTTCTTGACGGCCACCCGAATCTCGCTGCTGCCATCCGCGAAAGTGCGCGGCTCTGCGCAGATCGAGTAGCTGCGGCGGACCTCGTGCGGCTGACCTTGCTCATCGGGCAGCGTGGTGCGCAGCGCGACGTACTGGCCAGGGAGGTAGTCATACTGACCGGCCAGCTCGGCAGGAACAGCGAACGTCACCTCGATTGCGTCGTCCGTAAGGCGCCGGACGTCCGAGACGGTCAGGGTATGGAAAGACGCACGACGGCGGCTGGCCGTCTGGGTTTCGGTGGTCATGGAATTCCTTAGAGGACTTTGAAGTAGTCGAACGGTTCCTTGCAGTCCTGGCAGACGAACAACGCCTTGCAGGACGTGGAACCAAAGCGGGTGAGCTCCTTGGTGTTCAGCGAAGAACACTGTGGGCATTTCACGGCCAGGTTCAAACGAACGGGACCTGAATGCCCGCCGGCGGCAGCACGGCCCGTAGGGGGCGCGATCCCATATTCCTGCAGCTTGGCCTTGCCGGACTCCGTCATCCAGTCGGTGGTCCAGGCTGGGGACAGCACCAGGTTGATGTGCACGCTTGCGTAGCCCTCCTTCTCGAAGGCCCTCCGCAGGTCGTCACCAATCGCGTCCATCGCCGGGCAGCCCGAGTACGTGGGCGTGATGGTGACCTCGACGGCGGTACGTGAGGTGCCGCCGTCGTCCGCTTTGTCCGTGAGCTGCTGCCCGTCCGTCGCCTCGACGACGTGAACGCCGCGGAGGATGCCGAGGTCCTCGATGGTGAGGACCGGGATCTCCGGATCGCAGACCGTGGACGCAATGTCCCACGCCCGCTGCTCTTGTGTCCTTACCTGCGTTGCCATGATGGTCACCAGCTCGCGCCAGGGTGCTCGCGGGCCAGGACCTGCATTTCAGCAATGATGTAACCCAGGAATTCGGAATGCTTGCCGCGGCGGCCGCCTCCCAGTGCTTGCGGAACCGCAGGGATGTCCAGTTCGGCTTCGGCCATGATCTCGCCGGTGAGCCGGTCAAACCCAGCGCGCAGGCTTGAGGGCTGGACAGCCACGCCGGCCTCGGCCAAGCGGGTGGTCAGCTCATCGTCTTCGAAGAGTTCGTCCACGTACGGCCATACGAGCTTGAAGCCCTGGATGATGCGGGCGCGGGATTCGTCCGTGCCGCCAGCCAGGCGCAGTACCCACTGGGCACTGTGGTCGCGGTGGTAATCCACTTCCTTCACGGCCTTCGCGGAGATGGCTGCCAGGGTGGCGTCCTTGGATGCGGTGAGGGCCGTGTAGAGCTCGTACTGGTAGTAGCTCACGATGAACTGGCGGGCGATGGTCACCGCGAAGTCCCCGTTGGGCTGCTCGAACAGGTGCGCAGAACGGAACTCGTGCTCACGGCGGAAATAGGCCAGATCGTCCTCGGACTTGTCCCACGCGGCACCCGCATAGGTCAGGAACGAGCGCGCGTGGCCCAACTGGTCCAGCGCGATGTTGCCGAGCGCGATGTCTTCCTCAAGCTCAGGAGCACGGGAAATCCAGTGGCCCAGGCGCTGCGCCAGGATCAGTCCGTCGTCGCCGATCCTCAGGGCAAATTCCGCCACGTCCTCGCTTGGCTTGACCTGTCCACGCCGTACTTCGAGGGCGATGTCCTCCGGGCGGAGGGCATTGCCCGGCGTGATGCGGGTAGCGCTGGCTGAACCGTCACCGGAAGCTCCGGCTCCCTGGACGCCCACGGAGATGTCGCCGTGGCCTTCAATGGCGAAGTCAGTGTCTTTGTCAGTCATCACAGGTGCTTCACGCCTTCGCTCTTGGTGTAATACGTGGCGTGGCGGTAGTCCTTGCCCTGGGGGGACTCGAAGAAGGCGCCCTTGGAATCGGGATCGCTGGAGGAGATAGCCTCGGCCGGGACCACCCAGATAGAGACGCCTTCATTACGACGCGTGTAAAGGTCGCGGGCATTCCTGAGGGCCATCGCGGCGTCAGGAGCGTGCAAGGACCCGGCGTGCACGTGGGACAGGCCACGGCTGGAGCGCACGAAGACCTCCCACAAGGACCACGGGGCCTCGTGGTGCTGCTGTTCCGCCGGCGTAGTCGCCGCGACCTTGGGGGCCTCGCGCTTGATCTCGCTGGCCGAGCTTGCCGGTTCTTCCGGGTTACCGTGAGGACTCATGCTGCGTGTTCCTTCTGTGCTTGCTTGCGGGCGTAGGCAACGGCGGCTTCGCGAACCCAGGCACCGTTTTCGTGTGCCTCACGGCGGCGCTCGATGCGCTGCGAGTTGCAGGGGCCTCGGCCGGCCAAGACTTCCTTGAACTCGTTCCAGTCCAGGGGTCCGTGCTCCCACTTCTTGGTTTCTTCGTTGAAACGGATGTCCTTGTCAGGCAGGGTCAGGCCGAGGACCTTGACCTGCTCCACCATCATGCCGACGAACCGGCTGCGCAGTTCATCGTTGCTGAACCTCTTGATGTTCCAGGCCATGGATTGCTTGGAGTTGGGTGAGTCATCATCCGGCGGGCCAAACATCATCAGCGACGGCGCGTACCAGCGGTTTACGGCCTCCTGGGCCATCTGCTTCTGCTCAGGCGTGCCGTTGGACAGTTCCAGCAGGATCTCGAAACCCTGGCGCTGGTGGAAGGACTCTTCCTTGCAGATGCGCACCATCGCGCGTCCATAAGGACCGAACGAGGCCCGGCACAGCGGTACCTGGTTGCAGATCGCCGCGCCATCCACGAGCCAACCGATGGCTCCCATGTCCGCCCAGGAAATCGCCGGGTAGTTGAAGATCGACGAGTACCGGGCCTTGCCGGCAATGAGGTCTTCCATCATCTTGTCCCGGGTCTGGCCCAGGGTCTCAGCTGCCGAGTAGAGATACAGGCCGTGGCCTGCCTCGTCCTGGACCTTGGCCATAAGGATGGACTTGCGCTTCAGGCTGGGAGCGCGGGTGATCCAGTTGGCTTCCGGCTGCATGCCGATGATTTCCGAGTGCGCGTGCTGCGAGATCTGACGCAGCAAAGTCTTGCGGTAAGCCTCCGGCATCCAGTCGCGCGGTTCGATGCGCGAGTCTTCCGAAATGATGCGATCAAAGTACGCCTTCCCGGCTGCCTCCCGCTCCTGCTCTTCCGGGGACAGCTCAGCGGGCACTGATTGCAGATTCTGCGATGCCATGGTTGCTCCTAATAAATTACCGACCGTTCGTTCAGAATATGCGGAGCGGACGTTTTCAGTCAAGCGTTCAGTGAGACATCAAGGGCTGATGACGAGGGCATGGGTGCAGCTGGGCGTTGTGACAAGGTGGTCTTTGCTGCCCGTGTTAACTTGGGATGGGACCTGAGCCGTCCCAAGCCCCCGCAAGAAAAGAGCCTCACGTGGAATCGCCCCAGCCCTTCAGGATCCTCACTGTCTGCACAGGGAACATCTGCCGTTCCCCTGTGGCGGAACGGCTGCTGCAGGCGGGCCTCAACCACGCAAGCCCAGGATCATTCGAGGTTCGCAGCGCCGGCACACGCGCCATGGTCGGAGAGCCGATTCAACCCCTCTCGGCCAAGATGATCAGCACCTTCCGGGGCAGCCCCGACAACTTCGCGGCCAGGCAGCTCAACCAGAAGATCCTCCGGGAAACCGACCTTGTGCTGGCAATGACGTCCAGGCACCGGGGCGAAGTCCTTCAGCTGGATGCCTCCTTGTTGAAGCGAACGTTCACCATCCGTGAATTTGCGAGGATGCTTGCCGTCCTGGAGACGCGTGGTGATGTTGTTCCGGAGGGCGACATCGTGGAATTCTGGCGGGCTCTTCCCGCCCGTGCCGCTTCCGTCCGTCATCTTGCCCTCGCCGCCGATCCTGCCGACAACGACGTGGTAGACCCCTACCGCCGAGCGGAAGAGGTCTACCACCAGATGGAGGATGAGTTGGCCCCGGCCATCCTGGGCATCCTCCGCTTTGCACGCCTTACGGCGCCGGCCTAGGTTAGCTGCCTTACTAGTTAAGTCCGATCACCAACATCTGGCTCGTGCCGGGAATGCAGGTCTGCAGGACAACCGCGGGGAAGCCGCCGAAGACAGCCGCCACATTGTTGGTGGTTCCGGGGTTGGGGACTTGGCCCCTTCCGGTCACTGTGTACGTGCCGTAGCCTGGGATGTTCACCGTCTGTCCCACACCGATGCCGGAGAAGCGTGCCCAACCTCCACAGAAGTCGTGCTCGGTGATGAACAGTGCGTAGGCGTCCGTGGGAGTGTAATGGATCGGCCCTATGCACGCGTCCACCAGGCTCTGGCCTCCCGATCCAGCCACGTAGATCGTCCAGCCCGCGGCTACGGGAGCAGGGGCTTGCGCCGGAGCGGCCTGCGCGGCGGCCTGGGCTGGGGCGGCAGCGGGCGCCGGTGCCGGCTCGATCAGTGGAACCGCTGGTCCAGTAAGCTTCAGGACTTGGCCGGGCACGATGACGGAGTAGCCGCTCAATCCATTGGCAGCCAACATCTCGTTCATGTTCACCCCGAACCGGGCAGCTATGGAGCCCACGGTATCTCCGGCGACAACCGTATAGAGGTTGGTATCCACCGCTGGCGGCGCGGGTGCGGCCGGTGCAGGTTCTGCAGCCGGCGCCGCGGCCACGGCCGGTTCGACGGCGGGAACCTTGGCTTCGGTTGCGGGTGTCGCTGCTGCTTCACTCGCAGCGGGCGTGGCCGGGCTGGAGTCTGAGGCCTGGGGGGTCGCCAGTTGTTCACTGGACACATTCTGGCCCGCATCGGCTGCGGGGTTGTTTGCCTGTGAAAGAACCCCAAAAATCAACGGAATTAGTCCTATAACAACAATGATGGCAATTGCGATCAGCAGGACTTTATTTTTGCGGGACCCCGGCAGCAAGGTACCGCGGGGCGCGTTCTTTGACAGAGTAGTTTGAAGCTCGTCATTGTAAATGTTCATTAGATGTCCCAGATCCGTGGCTGTTGTCTGAGCACGCAGAAGTCCCAAGGGAGGGGCGTATGCGATAGCACAGAAGTGTGATGGGAGCCCCACTCGTCACGTGCGAGGGAGCGAACCACCGCTGAGCCGGCGGAACAGAATTTCAGAAACCCTAGGGAACTTAATGCTAAGAATCGGCCATTGGCACCGCACGAGTAGCAGATACTCGTCTTTTTCTTTGATGTCCTGAATTAGCACTAGGTAGTACGCAATTTTCCGGGATAAGCCACTTGTTTAGGCGAGCACCGGTACTCGTTCCGTTTCCTTCACCTGAGGCTCACACTCTGTTCACGGCAGCCGTTAACAGTGGAGCCATGACTGATCTCTCACGCCGCACCCTCGTCAAAACATCCTTAACCGGCTTGGCATTGGCTGGCCTGGCGACCGGTACCGCCGCGCCTGCCCCCGCTGCTATCCCCTTGGTCCGCAACCGCCTCACACTCCCGACTGGAATCGCCACCGGGGATGTCACCACCGATTCCGCTGTCCTCTGGTCACGTGCTTCGGGCCCGGGCCGCTTGAGCGCCCGGCTGCAGGCAGTGGATAGCGCGGGCGAAATCCTCCGTGGACGCTACGGATTCAGCCGCACCATCCAAGGCCCCCTCGCTACCGAAGCCAGCGACTTCACCGCCAAGATCCACGCCAAAGGACTTCCTGCGGGGACCCGCTTCGCCCTGGAACTGAACTTCGAGGACGAGAACGGCCTCGGCGACTCAGTCAAGGGAACGTTCACTACGGCGCCGGACTCATCCGGGAACGGCGGCCCCGAAGACCCGCGCGGGGGCGGCAGGCCATCGTCGGCCTCCCAGTCCTTCGTGTGGACCGGCGACACTGCAGGGCAGGGCTGGGGCATCAACGAGGAGATCGGCGGCATGCGTGGCTACCAGGCAATGCACGCAACGCGCCCGGATTTCTTCATCCACTCCGGCGACACCATCTACGCCGACGGCCCCATTGCCGCCACGGTCACGGAGAAAGACGGCCAAGTGTGGGGGAACATCGTCACCGAGGAAGTCTCCAAGGTCGCCGAGACACTCACGGAATACCGGGGTCGTCACCGTTACAACTCACTGGACGTGAATATGCGCAGCATGTTCGCCGAGGTTCCCGTGATCGCCCAGTGGGATGACCACGAGACACACAACAACTGGTACCCCGGCCAGATCCTGGACGACTCCCGTTACACCGAACGCAACGTGAACGTCCTGGCCGCCCGCGGGCGCCAGGCCTGGCAGGAGAACATGCCGATCGCAGACTCCGCGGCGCTATGGCGCCCAGGAACGTTCGACGCCGGGCAGTACCAACCTGCGCGCATCTACCGGAAGATTGCGCGCGGCCCGCAGCTGGATATCTTCTGCCTGGACATGAGGACCTACAAGTCCCCCAACACAGACGGCAAGGAGCCGTACGCCACCAACATCCTGGGCCAGGAACAGGTGGACTGGCTCATCAAGGAAGTACGCCAATCCAAGGCAACGTGGAAGGTGATCGCAGCCGATCTGCCGCTGGGCATCATCGTTCCGGATGGGCCTGTGAACCAAGAGAGCCTCTCCAACCGGGACAACGGTGCTCCCCTCGGCCGCGAACTGGAAATCGCGGGCGTATTGAGTGCCTTCAAACGGTACGGCGTGAAGAACACGGTGTGGCTAACGGCGGACGTGCACTACTGCGCAGCCCATAACTACTCCCCCGAACGTGCATCCTTCACTGATTTCGATCCCTTCTGGGAGTTCGTGGCTGGCCCTATCAACGCGGGCTCGTTCGGTCCGAATGACATGGACGGAACGTTTGGACCCGAAGTCGTGTTCTCAAAGGCCGGGCGCTTCCCGGGTGAGTCCCCGAGGGATGGCGAGAACCAATATTTCGGGCACGTGGACCTCGCCGTAGACGGCACCTTCACCGCGAGCCTGCGCAACGCCAACGGAGCTGTGCTGTTCTCAAAGACCCTCACCCCGGAGCGCTGAGCCCAACCAGCTCGCAGTAGTGGTTGTTCGAAGCCCTCAGAACAACCACTACTGCCAATCAGATGGGGTTTCACGGGACGTCACCTTTGTGTGTTGCCGGTCACTTAAGCCCGCTTTCGGCGTATGCTCTCCTCAGCGCAAAGGCAAGATGCGTTGTTCGCTTTTGGTGGGGCCACTTTTGAAGGCAGGGGTTCAGTGGCAGGAGTGAAGCACGAGGTTCTTCCGGTGCGCTCATGGTCAAGGCAGGGAATGCCGCTTTTCCTCGTAGCAGTCGGAGTGTGCGCGGTCCTTTTGGCCGTCGGGCTCGGCAGCGGTTTCGGCACACCCACAGCGCAGCTGGCAGGCGACTTGGCGATACTTACCGCCGCACTGACTGCGCTGATGACACACACAGGTGCGGCCCTACGCGGCCATGGCAACACAACCGCCCGATGGTTCGTTGTTGCTGGGTTGGCTCTTTGGTCCTGTGGCCAAGCATTTTGGACCTTCAACGGCATAGTGCTGGACCACGCCTACCCCTTCCCATCGGCTTCCGACATTGGGTTCGTCGGTTATGCGCTGCCAGTCGCCGTCGGGCTTGTCCTGCTCTCCAAGGGCGGCAGTGTCCGCATATCAGTCCTCCGGACCATCCTGGACGTCGGAACGGTGGCCAGCGCCGTTCTCTTCATCGCATGGGGCGCAGTCTTGGGGCCGGTGATCGAGGCGGGCAACGAGGACACCCTTGCCTTCCTGACCACGTTGGCTTACCCGTTCGTGGACGTGGTGATGGTCTCCCTGCTCATCGTCCTGACAATGCGGGCCGCCCGGGGCCGGCGCCTTCCGTGGTTGTGCCTTGGCTTGGGCTTCCTGGTGCTCGCTTTGACCGACCTCACTTACGTGCGGCTCACCACCGAAGGCGTCACAGGTGTGACGGGCTCCCCCTTGGCACTCGGCTGGGTAGCAGCCTTCCTCCTCGTCGGATTCAGCCCTCTGGCTCCGGAGACCAGCAGCAGCAAGAAGGACGGACGCACGTATGCTGCCGCCCTGGAGCTCCTTCCATACGTTCCCGTCTTCGGCGCAGTCCTGTTCAACCGCAGCCGAGCCATCAACATGACAGACCCGATCCTGCTGATCACGGGCCTGACTGTCCTGGTCTTCGTGATCGTGCGGCAGGTGCTGATCGTCGTCGAGAATGTGACGCTTACGCGGGACCTCGAGTCCAAGGTGGCCGCCCGCACGGTGGAGCTGGAGGGCTTGGGCGCAATCGTCAACTCCTCCGGCGATGCAATCATTGGCAAGACGCCTGAGGGCGAGATCCTCAGTTGGAATCCGGGGGCGGAACGGATTTTTGGTTACACGGCGGCGGAGGCCATAGGCAGGAACAGCGACTTCTTTATCCCCGAGGAGTTTCGGGAGGACGAACACGAGGCTCTCAGAACGACGGCCGAAAGTGGTGCCGTACAGAACTTTGAGACCCTTCGCCAACGTGGAGACGGCACCATCATTCCGGTTTCCGTAACGCTTTCCCCCGTCCGGGGCGAATCAGGCATCAGGGGCGTGGCCACGATTTCCCGGGACATCACCGAACGCAAAGCGTCTGAGGCCGAACTCCTGGCTGCCCGGGAAGCAGCGCTGGAATCAAGTAGGCTCAAGTCCGAGTTCCTGGCGACCATGAGCCACGAGATCCGGACCCCTCTCAATGCCGTGATCGGCCTGACGTCGCTCATGATGGACACACGCCTGAACGATGTCCAGCGGCAGTACGCCCAGGGAGTCAAGGGCGCCGGCGAGGTCCTCCTGACGCTCATCAACGACATCCTGGACTTCTCCAAGCTGGAAGCCGGGAAAGTGGACCTGGACATTACAGCCTTCGATCCCCGGGTGCTCGTGGAAGAGGTAGCTGGACTGGTAGCCGAGCAAGCCCAAAGCAAGGAACTGGAGCTGATCTCCTACTGCCACCCGAATGTGCCGGAACGGCTCATGGGAGATTCCGGGCGGATTCGCCAGATCCTGCTGAACCTGTCATCCAACGCGGTCAAGTTCACTCCAGCCGGCGAGGTGGAAATACAGGTTTCAGTGGTCAGCCAGGATTCGAACAAAGCTTCCTTGCGCTTTGAAGTCCGTGACACGGGCATCGGCATTAGCGCCGAAGACCACCACAGGTTGTTCGAATCCTTCGCCCAGGCAGACGCTTCCACCACACGCCGTTACGGCGGAACAGGCCTCGGCCTGGCTATCTCGCGGCGCCTGACCGAAGTCATGGGCGGCGAGATCGGACTCGACAGCGAAGTGGGAGTGGGCAGCAAATTCTGGTTTGTCCTGGAACTACCTGTCGGCCCACCAGCCACGGACACTGGAATCCTGCCCGCCTCCCTCGCCGGCCGCAAAGTCCTCGTGGTGGACGACAACGCCACCAACCGTTTGGTACTGGAGACCCAGCTTGCAAGCTGGGGAATGCAGCCCGTGGCAGTCGCAGATGCGCACACTGCAATGGACGAGTACCGTTTGGCTGTTTCGGAGAGCCACCCTTACGACATCGCTGTGGTGGACATGTGCATGCCCGACGTCGACGGCTTGGAATTGGCCCGCCAAATCAAGGAAGAGAGCAACGGCTCGGGCGGCCCGGGGATCATTCTCCTGACCTCCACCATGCAAGTGGACAAGGCCGATCTCACCTCCGCGGGAATCCGCGAATACCTCACCAAGCCCGTGCGGAGCTCCGAGTTCTACAACCGGCTCCTACGGCTCGTGGCAACAAAAACGATGGGTAAGCCAACGCCCCTTGGAACCCAGCCCGAGCTGCCACCCCGGGATCCGGAACTCTTGTTGGGCAAGCTTCTGGTGGCCGAAGACAATGAAGTCAACCAGCTGGTGGCGCGCGGGATGGCGAACAGGCTCGGCTACGAAGTAGACATCGTCGACGACGGCGCGCAAGCCGTTGCCGCGACACTCACCGGAAACTATGCTGCCGTTCTTATGGACTGCCACATGCCTGTGATGGACGGTTTTGAAGCGACGAAAACCATTCGATTGCGTGACTCCAAAACCGTGAGGATCCCCATCATTGCCATGACGGCCGGGGCCCTGAACGAGGACCGCGAGCGCTGTTTCGCGGCCGGCATGGACGACTACATCAGCAAGCCCGTGGATCTGGACAAGCTCCGTGACATCCTGGCTCGGTGGGTGCCCCAGGAGCAGCGGGCGGAAGCACCGCCGTCGAACGTTGTTGTTCTGGACGCTGCCGGTCCTGATGACGCTGACGTTGCTGACCCTGACGCCACCGTCCTCGATGAGGACAGGCTGCAGATCCTGCGCGACCTTGGACCGGCGGACGGTATGGGCCTGTTGCCTGACGCCGTCAGGGCGTTCCGCGAGGAAGCCCAGCGCGCCCAGGAGAAGCTGCGTTCGGCCCTGGAGAGCGGACAGGCCAACGCGCTGGAGGCGGCCGCGCACAAATTGGCGGGCGCCGCAGCCAACATCGGCGCTACAGGTGCCGCAGCCTTGGCCAAGGACTTGGAACGGCTGGGCCGTGAGGCGGGCCCAGATGTTGCAGCGCAGGGAACGCATGTACTCGACCAACTAAATTCGGAACTCGCACGGGTGGATGGGGCACTCGAGCGCACATTAATGGGAGCCCCATGAAAGTACTCATCGCCGACGATGACCAGATCTCACGCATGATCACCAAGGCCGCCGTCGAGCAATCCGGTCATGATTGCATCGTGGCAGTGGATGGCGATTCGGCCTGGGATCTATACCAGGAACATGCCCCCGCAGCGGTGGTGACGGACCTGATGATGCCGGGCCTGAACGGCTTGGATCTTTGCCGGGCCATCCGCGAGCGCGAGCAGGACACCTATACGTACGTCATCCTGGTGACCTCCCACGGTTCGCGTAAGGACGTCCTGGCGGGCATGGAGGCGGGCGCGGACGATTACGTCACTAAACCGTTGGACCCCTTCAACCTGCACATCCGCCTACTGGCCGCGCAACGCATCACCTCGTTGCATGCTGACCTCGCAAAGTACCGGACAGCGCTGACCAAACAGGCCCGCACAGATCCCCTGACCAAGCTGCACAACAGGCTTAAGCTGACGGAAGACCTGGGCCAGCTGCACAGCAGGAGTGACCGCTACTCGCGGGATTACTGCCTGGCGATGGTGGATGTGGACAATTTCAAGAGCTACAACGACATTTACGGCCACCAGGCGGGAGACGCCGCACTGGTGGCAATCGCCACGACCCTTGCCGGTGAGGTCCGTCAGTCCGATGGCGTGTACAGGTTCGGTGGCGAGGAGTTCCTCCTGGTCCTTCGGGAGCAAACAGCGGCCGGGGCCGAAGTTGTCATGGAACGGGTCCGGGCAGCTGTGCATGCGCTGCAGATCGAGCACTCCGGCGACCCCGATGGCATACTCACGATCAGCGCGGGCGTGTCTGCTTTCGCCGATGGGCACCGCGCGGGGACGGAGCAGTTGCTGCGCGAAGCGGACCTTGCCCTGTACGCGGCAAAGGCTTCGGGCCGGAACCGTGTGACGCTGGCCAGCACGCTTTCGCAGGGCGTGGACTGAGCGTCTGGGCGCTCTGAGCGAAATCGCTGGTTACGTGTCAGACGCCGTCTATAGAGTTGCCATATGAGCCACACTTCCTCCGCGCCTGCCGCTGCCCCTGCCAACGGTTCAGCACCCCGGCCGCCTGTTGCCAAACATGTCCCCAGCCGCCGCGAACACCACGGCGATGTCTTCGTGGACAATTACGAGTGGCTCCGGGACAAGGAATCCGCAGAGGTAGTGGATCACCTCAAGGCAGAGAACGCCTATCAGGAAGCTGTGACGGCCCATCAGGAACCGCTCCGCGAAGCAATCTTCCAGGAGATCAAGGGCCGCACCCAGGAAACCGACCTGTCAGTGCCCAATCGCAAGGATGGCTGGTGGTATTACAGCCGTTCGGTGGAGGGCAAGGAATACAGCATCCACTGCCGCGTGGTGGCACAGAATACGGGTGACCCCGTAGCCGACTGGACTCCGCCGTCCGTTGAGCCGGGCGTGGAGATCCCGGGTGAGCAGGTGCTTCTGGACGGAAACGTGGAAGCCGAGGGCAAGCCGTTCTTCAGCGTCGGTGGCGCTGCCGTGACCATCGACGGCAACCTCTACGCATATGCGGTGGATAACTCCGGCGACGAACGCTTCACCCTGCGCATCAAGGACCTCCGCACGGGCGAACTACTGCCGGACGTCATCGAGAACATCTTCTATGGGGTGGCGTTCTCCCCGGACGGCACCCGCCTCTTCTACACCGTGGTGGACGATTCCTGGCGCCCTTACCAAGTCAAGGCCCATGTATTAGGCACGCCGGTTGCCGAGGATGAGGTTCTTTACCAGGAGGACGACGTCGCCATGTGGCTGGGCTTCGATCTCGCCTCGGACCGCCGGCACCTTGTGCTCAGCATCGGCTGCTCGGAGTTCAGCGAGACCCGGCTGCTCCGCTTTGACGATTACGACGCCGGTCTCAGCACAGTCATCCCTCGCGAGGAGCACATTCTTTACGAGGCCGAGCCTTTCCTCCTGGATGGCCAGGAAACCCTGCTCCTGACCCACAACAAGGACGCCATCAATTCGATGGTGAGCCTGGTTGACCCGGCCGAGCTCAACAAGCCGCTGGCAGAGCAGCACTGGCGGACCGTCGTCGAGCATTCCGACGACGTGAGGGTCAATGGCGCGGGTGTCACGTCCACGCACTTGGTGCTGTCCATCCGGAAGGACACCATCGAGCGTGTTCAGGTGCTGCCGCTCGCGGGGCTGGGCACGCCGGAGCAGCAGGCGCCGGTGGAGCCGGCCTTCGACGAAGAGCTCTACACGGCCGGTGTTTCCAGTTCCGATTACGAGGCCCCCGTGATTCGCATGGGCTACACCTCGTACTTCACACCGTCCCGCGTCTACGACTTCGTTCTGCCCACTGCCGGGAAGCCCGCGGGCCAGTTACTGCTGCGCAAGGAAAGCCCGGTCCTGGGCGGCTACTCCCCACAGGATTATGTGGCGGCCCGTGAGTGGGCAATCGCCGACGACGGCACCCGGATTCCGCTGTCCGTGCTGCGCCACGCTTCGGTACAGCAGGACGGCACGGCCGCTGGCTTGGTGTACGGCTATGGCTCGTACGAGTTGAGCATGGACCCGAGCTTCGGGGTTTCGCGGTTGTCGCTGCTGGACCGCGGGATCGTCATGGTCATTGCGCACATTCGCGGTGGCGGGGAGCTGGGCCGCCATTGGTACGAGGATGGGAAGAAGCTCACCAAGAAGAACACCTTCACCGACTTCATCGCAGCCACCGACTGGCTGGCCGGCTCGGGCTGGGTGGAACCTTCCCGGATTGCTGCCATGGGTGGTTCCGCTGGCGGCCTCCTCATGGGTGCCATTGCCAACATGGCTCCGGAAAAGTATGCGGCAGTGGTGGCGCAGGTGCCGTTCGTGGACCCACTGACCAGCATCCTGGACCCCGAGCTTCCCCTGTCGGCCCTGGAATGGGAAGAGTGGGGCAACCCGATCACCGATCCCGAGGCCTATGCCTACATGAAGTCCTACGCTCCGTACGAGAACGTGCGGAGCGTGCCCTACCCCAAGATCGCCGCCGTGACGTCCTTCAACGACACCCGCGTGCTGTATGTGGAACCGGCCAAGTGGGTGCAGGCACTGCGCTCGGCATCCACTGGCTCGGAACCGATCGTCATGAAGATTGAGATGGACGGAGGCCACGGCGGAGCGTCAGGCCGGTACGTTCAGTGGCGGGAGCGGGCTTGGGACTACGCGTTCGTCGCCGACTCCCTGGACGCCACGGAACTTCTTTCTGGGGCGGGGCTCAAGTAGCGCTCCGCTCCCTGGAGACCCTGCACATTGCAACTTCTGAACATAATCAGAATAATGGGTCTATGACCGCCATCGCGCACAGCCGCACAGCTAGCTCCTCGGACCTTTCCCGGAACCCCGCTCAGGTGTTCCGGGCAGCGGAAGAGGGGCCCGTCACGATTACGCGTCGTGACGGTGAGCCATTGACGCTGATCAGGTCCAGCACAGTGGAACGGGAACATGAGGCGCTGCGCTTGGCAGCGAGCCTCGTTGCCGCCTCCCTTGCCCCTGGCGCTTTGAGTTTCGCTGAAAGGCTCCTCGTTCCGTTCCCTTGGCTGGGATTCCTGCCGCATAGCCAGCGAGAGCAATTTGCAGCTGAAATTGTGGAAGTAGCTCGCGCCTGTGCTGCTATTTCGAGCTTTGAAAGGTTGTTCGTCGTTCTGGCTGAGTGGAGGTCAACGGCTGAGGCTGTCGCTTCCGGATACACGCCCGATGACCAGCTTGACTGGCTGGACGAGTCCGAAGCTGTCGACGATCCCCGAGCCAGCGAGTGACGCCGGGGAAGGAAGCAGTCCCTCGCCCACTGCGCCGCTCCGAACACGAAATTATCTTTGGAACGACAAACGCCCGGAAGGGCTGGATTGACGTTCTCGCTGTGCAACGAAACATCGTCGTACAGGCCTGGGAACGGCTTACTTCCGATCCGTTGGCAGATGACCCCACATGCCATGGCATGAAAGGTGATCTCGAGTTCGTGACACACAAGGGTGTGAGCCACCGCCGAAGGCAGTACGAGCTTTCACATGGCGCGAGAATCTGGTTCTACGTTGAGGCAGGGAACGTCATCCTGCTCGACGTCCACACCCACCACCCCAACGCCACGAAGTAGAACACCTGAGGGATTAGTGGCTACTCCCGGACGAGCATGCTGATCCACATCGCAGCTAGCCAGTCCGAGAACCGTTCATCGCTCCAGCCGCGCTGCCCTACGATCCGGCTCCAGAGCGTTCCGTCCATGGTCGCGAACAGCACATCGCGGCATTCCTCTTCCGCAACGCCAAGCTGCCCGGTGGCGGCCGCGGCGTGTGCGTAACGCGTCGCCACATCCAAGCGGCGGTCGGCCCATTCGGTGAGCATGGCGACGGCGTCGGGCTCGCTCGCAGCTGCTCCCGTGAGGGCTTCAAGGAGCGGGGCAATCCGCCGATTGCTCGCTGTCACGAATGCGGCGTGGCGTCGGATCCGGGCGCGCAGGTCCGGCTCGGCCAGGATGGCCTGCATCTCCGCCCTGTCATATAGGGTCACCTCTGCCTCGTCGCCGCGGAAATCGACGTACCAAACGTGCCGGAGCAGCGCAGCCTTCGTGCGAAACGCTGCGTAGACGGTTTCGACGGCGACGCCCGCCCGCTCAGCCACCTGCTTGACCGTGGTCTGCCCGTATCCCTGCGAGATAAACAGCTCGTTCGCCGCCGCGATGATGCTTCGCCGTGTCTCCGCAGCCTGCTGCTGGCGGCGGGTGGAGTCGTACGGCCTCTTGATTTTTGCGCCCATTGGATGCATTCTAACAGTATTCAAAACAGTCTCACTGTAATGGAGTTGGTCATGTCTACTGAGACCGATGTTTTCCTCGCCGAAATGGTTCCGAAGCAGCGAGCCGCGGACGGCGCAATCCACGATGGCGACGCCGGCCCGCGTCTCGCGCTGTGGTCGCAGCACGATCCGCTCACGCTCTTCGGTGCGAGCCTCAGCGGTAGCGGCCGGGCAGAGCTTGAGCCCATGTTCCACAACGTCGCCTCGTGGTTCTCGCACTCGGATTCGTTCGATCTTGAGATCATCGCAGCCGGTGCTAGCGCGGACCTCGCTTACACGGTCGGCTACGAGCACACCACCACCACTGTCGATGGCACACCGAGGAAATACAACTTGCGGGTGACCCACGTCTATCGTCGTGAAGACGGCACTTGGCGGATTGTGCATCGTCACGCGGATTTTCCGGCTGAAGAGGCCAGCGTTCCGTTGCCCTCTGGCCGGACTGGCCCCATGTTGGGCGAGCGACAGGCCATGGGAACGGAGACCGAGGCCTTCCTTTCCGAGATCCTGCCGAAGCAGCGGGACATGACGGTTGCCCTGCACAAGGGCGACGTGACAGCACGCATCGCTCTGTGGTCGCACACGGACCCCACCACCCTGTTCGGTGCGCACATCTCCGGAGTGGGCTGGACCGATCTCGAGCCCAAGTTCCGCCAGGAGGCCACCCGGTTCGCCGGCGCCACCGGGTTCGAGTTCGAGGTCGTCGCGGCCGGTACCAGCGGTAGCCTCGCCTACACCGTTGGGTTGGAGCACAGCCACGCCGTTGTTGATGGCGTTCCGGCCGACTACACGATGCGAACGACGCACGTCTACCGCCGCGAGGACGGCGCCTGGCGGATCGTTCACCGGCACTCGGATCTATTCCAGTTCAACATCCCCGGTGACCCCAGTGCCGCTCCTTGCGGCGGCGCGCGTTGCTCGCGGGAGCGTTGTTAGCGGGCGTGGTGCCCAAGCGCCCGGTGTTACCGGGCGCGGAGCAGGGCGAAGTATCCCGGAATGAGGTCTGGGTCTGAAGGGTTGCTCAGCGGCCGGGTCTCGATGCTCGTCGCGCCCTCCTCCAGAAGGTTCCAGTCCGCCGTCGGGAACGCCTTGGCGCGCTGGGCGGCGCCGAAGCGGCCCGGCATCGGCAAGCCCTTGATGGCCCACTCCAAGGGGGCAGGAATGGAGTCGCGCGTGGCACCGAGGTGGCTAACGTAATCTACGGGGGTGCCGGGAAAGTTGGTTTCTGCCAGGAACACGCTGCCGCGCGATCCGACGACGGGCAGCAGGTTTGCGGCCAGCGCTGCCCTTCCTTTGGAGTCCAGGACGTGCAGTACGCCCCGGATGAACACGTTGGCATCACCTGTCCAGCCCGCAGTTTCAAGGGCCGTCACGACAGTCCGCGCAGCGTCAGGTGCCGTCATGTCGCACACGGCGAATGACGCCGTCGTGATCTCCCCTGACTCTTGCCGTGCGCGGTCTACGGCGTTCGCGGAGTAATCGAGCCCAAGGGCGTGGGGGAAATGCTGGGCCAGCAGGCGTGTGAAGCTGCCGTTGCCACACCCCACGTCCACCACCGGGAGGGACTGATCCATCCGGGCAAATTTGGGCAGGTAACCCTCAAGTTCATGAGAGCTGCCGGAGTCCCACAACACATCCCCGGTTGCCCCGGTGGAGCGGACGTTGCCCCAATAGCGATCCCATGCTGTGAGTGGGTCCTTGGGCGCGGCCGAGGAAAGCCTGATCAGGCGAGGAATAAGCAGGTATTTCCGGAGCGCGGAGAGCATGCTCCAAATATAGGTGGCGCTACTGCTCTTTCAACCAAAGCAGGGCTTCTGTTTCGGACGTGAAGAATCTGGTGGGGCACGGCGGTTTCATGATCCCAATGAAGAAATTGGCGATGACCCTGTCCACGGGAGACGAACCCCAGAGGGCGATCCGTGAGGCCTGGCAGGGTTTGGCGAACACGGAACGGGCGCCCCTGGTGACGTCTGCCGTTGTGGCCATGTCCACAATCATCGGGTGGCGCGCCTCACCGCAGATCTCGTTGACCCGGTCCATCGCCCGTTGCGCGTCCGCCTGCTGGATCCTGGAACCGCGTGGCCACGTTAGCCGGAGGATTCCTGAGTCTTCGAGTTCCAGCTCGAACGTCACCTCTTGGTGGTCTTGCGGTGCTGCTGGCTGGCTCACTGATCTCCTTGGCGTTTCCTCGCGGACGGCAGGAGGACGAAGCCTCCCCATGGGCTTTCACCCTCTAGGCTGTCGAATCCGGCTCCGAATGTAAAGGCTCCCTTCCCTGACGCAATGCCCCGTACGGCGACGTAAATGAGCACGAATTGCCCCTGCGGGGCCGAAGCCCGCGGTGGCGCTGATAGTGTGTTGCCAAATCTGGAATTACGGTGAACGAACGTTGTAACGGAGGGGGCTCAGTGGCTAAGAACGGGGCCGATGTGCAGCACGTTTCCCGCTCCGCCGTTGTGGCGGATTCAGACGCTGGTCGTTTGGCCTTAACAACGGCTGCGCTTAACGCTGCAGGGTTCGAAGTTTTCGCCACGGCAGACGCCGCCTCGATCGCCGCGCGGCTGGAAGCCGGTAGTCCCGCTGTACTGGTGCTGGAGAACTCGCTGGCACATGGTCTTCGTAGTCCTGGCGTTCCAGTGCTACTGCTCCTCAATGCCGGCGAATCCCTGGACCTCGAAGAAGCCCAGGCGTGGGGCGTCGTGGACTATGTGATCAACCCGGTGCGTGCCGATGAACTTGTCTACCGCGTAGAAACCTTGATTGGCAGATCCCGGGAGCGTGCCCGGTCCCGGGGAGAAGTAGAAGCACTCCGCGAAAGCCTCCGGAACGTGTCATCCGCCATCCGGCAAACCAACGATCCCCAGCTCATTGCTGACCACGTGGTGAGAGGTTTCGGCGAAGCCCTCGGCGTGGACCACGTCTGGTTTGCGACCTTCCGGGACGAACGCGTTCCCTCGATCCGCGCCCAATGGAACCGCCCCGGCACGCCGATGCTCCCCGCCAGATTGGGTGACAGCGAGAAGCTGATCGTCGAGGCAGCCAACAGGCTATGGGCCGAAGCTGACGTTCTTGCTGTGACAGACCACCGAACCCAGCCGGAATCCAGGATTACCCAGGCGCTCAAGGAATGGTCCTGCGAGCTCAACCCGGTCTCGTCCGTGCTCCTACCTGTGGGCGAAGGTGGGGCAGCTTTGGGAATCATCCTTCTCACCACGGTGGAGGAACGGCACGAGTGGACCCGGCCTGAGATCGCATTGATGCAGCACGTCGCCGGCAACGTGGCGCACGGACTCATTCAGGGCCACCTCATCAGCGCCCAGCAACGCGTACTGCACCAGCTCAGGCAGTTGGACAAGGCCAAGACGGACTTCCTCGCGACGGTGAACCATGAACTCCGGACACCCCTGACCTCGATCACGGCCTACCTGGACATGATCAGGGACGGTTCGGGCGGCCCAGTTCCTGAGGGCATCAGCAAGATGCTGGACGTGATCGCCAGGAACTCCGACAGGCTCCGCCGGCTCATCGAGGACATGTTGACGGTGTCCATGCAGGACGGAAGCAACCTGGACCTCAAACCTGTGGACATTGCCAAGCTCCTCCAGGTGGTGGTGGCCACCCTGCAGCCTCTGGCAGAGTCCCGGCACGTTGCTGTGTCCTTCACCGAGGGAACCGAGGACGTCGAGGTCACCGCCGATGAAGCCAAGCTGGAACAGGTCTTCACCAACATCGTCGCCAATGCCATCAAGTTCACCCCGGCAGGTGGGCGGGTTGGCATCACGAGTTCGATGTTTGCCTCGGCAGATGGTGGCCGTGCAGCATTGGTCAAAGTGGCGGATACAGGCTTGGGCATCCCCGAACACGATCTTCCCCACATCTTCACGCGGTTCTACCGTGCCTCCAACGCCACGGCAGCTGCTGTTCCCGGAAGTGGCCTGGGGCTGGCGATCGCCCAGGACATCATCAGCCGGCATATGGGGCGGATGGTCTTCGACTCAACCTTGGGCTCCGGGACTACGGTGTCGGTCGAGTTGCCGGTAGGCGGTCCCTAGGGGCCCTGAACGGTCCCCGAAGGGCCCTTGACGCCCTCAAATTGCCAGTTGACTGCGCATTCCTTGCCACTTGACGGCCTCGTGACGCCATGAACCCTGCCATGACAGGCCGGTCAACCGTTGGCCGGAACCTGACCCGCAAAGTCACTAATCCGCGACACAGTCCGCAACAAAACTGATGCCCCGAGCAATGGCCCGAGGCATCAGTTTGAGTCATGTGGCCTTGAAAGGCGCTCCCCCAATTTAGTTCGGCCACCAACCTATGGTGGTGGTTTCCGTCTTGGTGGTAGTGCTGTTCGGCCACCAGCCGATTGCCGTGCTGTTGCTGTCCTGCGAAGGCTCGGCATTAGCCGGAGCAGCGAGCCCCGTTACTGCCAGGACTGCTGCCATGAGCAGTGTTGCCGCAAATTTCTTCATCCGCTATGCCCTTTCATACTGATGCGAATTACCGGTGTGACTTGAATAAAGTCACGAGACAAACTATACGAGCTTTTCTTCTCCAAGGACATGGATAATGGGCACATGCAGAGTCCACAATTAACCCCCCATCTTGTAGCCGGACTCAATGCGCGCACAAAATGGAAAGAACGGCACTTTGACGAGGCCTTTCGCTTAGCCGGTGAAGCTGCAGAGCTTGCAGCTGATGCCGGGGATGAAGTGGCCTGGTGGAACATGCGTTACTTGCAGGCGGAATGCCTCCGGGACCAAGGCCGGATCGATGAATACCTGGCATTGGCACTGGAACTGAACGAGCACGAGCTCACGGAGTCCTCGCCTGAGCTTGGGGCCAAAGCCGGGACCATGGTCGCCGTCGCCCTGCAGGGGCTGGGGCGTCTGGCGGAGGCTGCTGCCATGGCCGCGGACGCTGCCAAACTGGCGGCCCGGGACGCGGACCTGGTGTACGTGCAGATCCTGGCACAGCGTGCACTCATTGCCTCCCTTGCCGAAAGCCGCTTGCTGGACGATGCCTGGCGTGAGTGCTTGGAGCTCGAATCCCTACTGACGGAAGACATTGACGAAGACACCGCGGGCAAGGGCTATTGGGTGATCGGCAATGTCGCCTTCCTGGCAAACCGGGTTGAGGATGGCAGCCGGTACCACGATCTTGCGTCAGAACGGCTGTCTCCATCCAAGGACGTGGACTTGTGGGCCCGCTTCAATCGCGCCTCGGCGGAAATGCGTCTTCAGGCCCGGCTGAGTGATGCCGCCACGCTTCGCTGCATTGAGCGGGCCGAGCTCGCCACAGACATCGTGGGCGGTTCCGAGCGGGACCATTTGGAAATGTCCCTGGTCCGCGCCCACTGGAACTATCTCAACGGCGACATGCAGGAAGCCCTCACCATCCTTGAGCCCTTGTGCGCGAGGTCTTCCATCCTCGCCACCCAAACCTCCGCGGAGTCGCACTTCCTTCTGGCCAGAACCTTGCTTGCCTTGGGCCGTAGGGAAGAAGCCGTGGCGACCTTCAGCGAAACCGCAAGCCTTTTCGATCAGGCAGCGCTGCCTGATCGAAGCTCGGCCGTTCGCGAGTACCTCCGGGATATGGTTGATCAGCGAGGCGAACCGCACGGGGAGTAACCATGTCCGAGGAAAAGTCGAATGCCGCATCAGATCCACGCCTGGGGTGGCTGCTTGATGGCATCGTCAGGCTTGCCGCGGGAGACCTGAACACCAGGATTGAAATTTCTGATGCCCGCGACGAGATCGACGCCGTGATCATGGGTACCAACCTCCTTGCCGAGGACCTCCAGATTGTCTATGAAGAGCTGGAGCAGCGGGTGGCAGCCCGCACCCGGCAGCTGCACGAGGCCCACCGCGAAATGCAGCATATGGCCATGACCGATCCCCTCACAGGCCTTCACAACCGCTCCGCCTTCGCCGCCGCGCTAGCCGAATCCCTCGACCGGGACCCCAATGGCAACCAACGGCCAGGCATCCTGCTGATGGACATGAACGGCTTCAAGGGCGTCAATGACTCCCTTGGCCACAGCATCGGAGACAAAGTGCTGGAAACGGTGGCAGCCCGCATCAGCGCTGCCGTCCGCGAGGAGGACATGGTGGCCCGCATGGGCGGCGACGAATTCGCGGTCCTGCTGCAGGACGTTACCCCGGCCAAGGCGGCTTCCATCGGTAATCGGATCCTCGCTGCCATGGACGATCCGATGGAGATCGACGGCCAGCACGTACGATGCGGCGCCAGCATGGGCCTTCGGATGGCAGATCCCGGCAAGAGCGCCGAGGAACTGATGATGGAAGCGGACATCGCCATGTATGAATCCAAGGCGGATGGGCGCGGAAAACTGAAGGTTTTTGACGCGGACATGCTCCTTGCCCGGCAACTGCGCAACCAACTCGTGGGTGAGCTCAAGGAAGCGATCGCCGGTTCGCAGCTGGTGCTCTACTACCAGCCAATCATCCGCTTGGACACCCGGGGAATTGAAGGCGTCGAGGCCCTGGTCCGTTGGAACCACCCCACTCGCGGCATGATCATGCCCGATGAATTCATCCCCATTGCCGAGGAAACGGGGATGATTTCCGATCTCGGCGGTTGGGTGCTGCGCACCGCCGTCGAGCAGTTGCAGCGGTGGCGCAGCGACCCCCTGACGGGGCGCCACGACTTCAACATGCGCATCAACGTGTCCGCCGCAGACCTCCAGCGGCTGGAGTTCGTGGAGGACGTCCGCGAAGCCCTGACCTCGGCCGGGCTGGACCCCTCGCTGCTGGTTCTGGAGCTGACAGAAAGCGCTGTCATTCAAGGCAACGACCTTGACCGCTACACGCTGAACAGCCTCCGACGGCTGGGCATCGAGATGGAGATCGACGACTTCGGCACCGGCTACTCCTCCATTGACTACCTCCGCCGCTTGCCCGTGCACGCCGTCAAGGTGGACCGAACGCTCCTCTCGGCACTCGGTAGCGACCCCGCGCAGCCCGCCCTCCTCGCGGCAGTCCTGCAACTCATTCGTGCATGCGGCCTCGGTGCTGTGTGGGAGGGGATCGAAACCGCCGAGCAGGCAGACTTCCTGCTCAGCATCGGGTGCACCAGCGGGCAGGGCTACTACTTCAGCCGGCCGTTACCGGAAGCACAACTTACCGAACAGCTGAAGCACCACAAGACCTGGCCGATCCAGGATTAACGCACGACGGCGGTGGGCTGGCTTGGGTCTGCGGCCTGGTGGCTGTTTCGGCCGTGTCAGGCGCCCTTTTGGCGCGCCCGCCATTCGGAGTCGAGGATCGCATAAATGTTCTCGGTGGCCCACTGGCCTTTGTAGTGCCAGTTGTCCACAAGCGTGGCCTCCAGCCGCATCCCCAAGCGTTTGCATATTCCGGCGGACCCCGTATTTAGCGCGTCGAGTTTCGCGTCTATGCGGTGGAAGTTCAACTGGCCGAAAGCCAACTTCATGACGGCCTCCGCCGCCTCCGTGGCGATTCCCTGCCCCCTGCCCTCGGGGTGGAGGATCCAGCCAAGCTCAGCCTGGCCTGTTCCCTCCAGCCATTTCAGCACGATCTCGCCCATGAGTCCCGGGCGGTCCTGGCGTTCGATGGCGAGGCAGGCCCAGTCGCCTTCATGCATGAACTTTGCATTCGCGTAGCGGCCCAGGACCTCCATGGATTGCGTCTTGCTCAGTTCGTTTCGGAACAGGTACCGGGCGGTTTCCGGCAGCGACTGATAGGCGTGGAACCGCTCAAGGTCCTCGGCCTCGAAACGCCGCAGAATGAGTCGTTCGGTCGTGATCGGAAGCTCAATTTCGGGCATGTCTACGAGGCTACTAGCCTCGACCAAATCCTCGCCCCGAGCTTGTCCAGTCTTGACAGTTGGGCCGATCTGGGATTACCTAATGAACATTCGGTAAATAAAGCTGGAGGCAATGACGCATGGTTGAAACAACCCTCTCCGGTGCAACGCACCACATCCTGACGAACGACTACGCGTCTGAATGGATGGGCATTGAGGTCCTCAAGATCGACGACGGCCATGCCACCATCCGCATGCACCTCCGCCAGGAAATGCTCAATGGATTCGGGATGGCCCATGGCGGAATGATCTTCGCCTTCGCGGACACAGCCTTCGCATTGGCCTGCAACCCGGCCAACCCCACGCCAAAGCAAGCCGCCAACATCACGGTGGCGTCCGGCGTCGACATCAACTTCATCAAGCCCGCGTTCGAAGGCCAGGTGATTACCGCCGTCGCAAACCGTCGCGCGAGTACCGGCCGCAGCGGCCTCTACGACATCCAGATCTACGCGGCTTCACCCGGCGCCGCGGGCGCCACCCCCGATCAAGATCCCGGAGAACTCATTGCAGAGTTCCGGGGCCGCAGCCGCACCATCTCCAAGAAGTAGGAACTCCAGATGACCCAGAACACCGTCGCCGCGCCCGCCTCCCCCATCTTGGACCGCGAAGAAACGATGTCCCGCGACGAGCTTGAAGCACTTCAGCTCAGCCGCCTACAGCACACGGTGGCCTACGCCTACGATCGCGTGCCGCTGTACAAGCGCAAGTTCGATGAAGCCGGCGTGCACCCGACCGACCTCCGCGAGCTGAGCGACCTCGGCAAGTTCCCGTACACCACTAAAGAAGACCTCCGCCTGGAGTACCCGTTTGGCATGTTCGCCGTCCCGCAGGACCAGGTGGCGCGCATCCACGCGAGCTCCGGCACCACCGGACGCCCCACCGTGGTGGGCTACACCAAAAACGACCTCGCCAACTGGGCAACCCTGATGGCCCGTTCCCTGCGCGCCTCCGGCGTCCGTCCAGGCATGAAGGTCCACAATGCCTACGGTTACGGCCTCTTCACCGGCGGCCTCGGGGCACACGCTGGAGCTGAAGCGCTCGGTTGCACGGTCATCCCGATGTCCGGCGGCCAGACCGAACGCCAGATCCAGCTCATCCAGGACTTCAAGCCTGACGCCATCCTGGCCACGCCCACCTACTTGCTGACCATTGCCGACGCGATGGCGCACCAGGGCATCGACCCCACCTCCACCTCACTCAAATTCGCCGTGCTAGGCGCCGAGCCGTGGACCGAAGAGATGCGCCACGAACTCGAAACCACCATGAACATCAAGGCCTCGGACATTTACGGACTCTCCGAAGTCATGGGCCCGGGAGTGGCTGGCGAAGCTGTTGAAACGCAAGACGGTTGCCACATCTGGGAGGACCATTTCCGGCCCGAAATCATCGATCCGTTCGATCACTCCACGGTCCTGGGCGATGGCGAACCCGGCGAACTGGTCTTCACGTCCCTCACAAAAGAAGCGCTGCCGATCATCCGCTACCGCACCAAGGACCTCACACGCCTGCTCCCCGGAACCGCCCGCCCGGCCCACCGTCGGATGGGCCGCATCACCGGCCGCAGCGACGACATGATCATCCTGCGCGGCGTGAACCTCTTCCCCTCCCAGATCGAGGAAATCGCCCTGCGCATCCCCGAGCTCAGCCCGCACTTCCAGCTCGAAATCACCCGCCCCGAAGGCAAGCGCATGGATTCGCTAACTGTGAAAATCGAGCGGCGCGAAAACGTCCCCGCAGAGACAAGCACGACGGCGGCCCGCACCTTGCGCGAACAGATCAAGATTCACGTGGGGTCTTCTTGCGTAGTTGAAGTTGTAGACCCCGGTTCCCTTGAGCGTTCCAACGGGAAGCTCCGCCGGATCTACGACCTGCGGCCAAAGGGCTGACATGCAGCGTCGCTGAACGGCAGCCCGTCTAGAGATCGTGAGAAAATGCCACCATGCCTACTGAGACAACCACCAAGCGCGGACGGCCCGGTTACGACCAGCAGTCGGTGCTCCGCATCGCCGTCGACGTCTTCAACCGCCACGGGTACGATGCAACGTCCATGGGCATCCTGGCCGAGAACCTCGGAATCTCCAAGTCAGCCATCTACCACCACGTGCCGTCCAAGGGCGATCTGCTGAAGCTCGCCCTGGACCACGCCCTGGGCGGTTTGGAGGCCATCCTGGACGAGCCGGCCGCAACTTCCGGGCCGGCCGATGCGAGACTCGAGTTCGTGCTCCGGCAGACCATCGCGGTGCTGGTGGACAGGCTGCCGTTCGTCACCTTGCTGCTGCGCTTGCGGGGAAATACCGAGATCGAACGCGATGCCCTTGAACGCCGGCGCGCCTTCGACCACAAAGTTGCTGCGCTCATAGCCGCTGCCCGGCAAGACGGCTCCCTGCGACAGGACATCGATCCCCGCACGGTCACCCGGCTTTTGTTCGGCACGATCAACTCGATCGTGGAGTGGTACAAGCCGGGCGGCTCACTCTCCCCCGAGAAACTAGCCGACGACGTCATCAGCATGGCATTCGAGGGCCTCCACACCGCCGCCTGACGCTCTCTCACATCCCGACGTCTTTTCCCGGTTCCTCTCTCACATCCCGACGCCTTTTCCCGGTTCTTCTCTCACATCCCGACGTCTTTTCCCGGTTCCTCTCTCACATCCCGCGGGTCTTTTCCCGGTTCCTCTCGCACGTCCCGACGTCTTTTCCCGGTTCTTCTCTCACATCCAAGCCCATAAACGCGAAACGCTTCCCCGCCCAATGCGGGAAAGCGTTTCGCGTTTGTTGACTTGACGTTCAGAGCTGGTATTCGGCCTGCTGGCCAAGAGTTTCATGGATGCAGAGCACGTTGTTCTCGGTATCCATGAACCAGGCACACTTTTCGGCGTCCGTGGTGCAGATATGGTTCTCCGTTTTGATGTCGGCTTCGTCGTAGTCCTGGAAAACTACGCCTTTTCCTTCCATCTCCTGAACCAGACGCTCGATGTCGTGTACCTCGAAACTGAGGGCGGTGTGACCGGAGTGCTTACCGTCCGTAACTGGCAACAACTGCAGCATGGGACCGCCGTCGTAGCCGAACAAATCATTTCCATCCCAGGTTCTGCCGCGGTGCGGCAAGCCGAGCTTCTCCGCATAGAACATGCGGGCACGGCTCATGTCATCGACGGGCAGGACAGTAGTGGCTGTGTTGAGGGCTAGATGCATTTGGGCCACCTCCTACGCAGAAAATTTTACGCCTGGAAGGACCCCTGGGACCTTACAGAACCGGGATGTGAGAGAGGAACCGCCAAAACGCGTCGGGATGTGAGAGAAGAAGCGCCGGAACACGTCGGGATGTGAGAGAGGAACCGGGAAAAACCCGCAGGATGTGAGAGAGGACCGGTTTTAAGCCTCACGCACACCCCTTGACACGCGTGACGGGCGTCACCTATCTTTATGAGATCGATCCCATCCATACATTGCTTTCGTTGGGGACATGAATGAGATCGATCCCAAAGATACTGTTAATCGACGAGGACTAACATGAACGCCCCACATTCGAAGCACCCGTCCACGGCTCCACGCAAGACATCGCCATGGACCGCCGCCACCGCCAGCACTATCGGTTCGGTGCTGGAGTACTACGACTTTTTCGTCTACGGCCCTATGGCTGCGCTCGTCTTCGGAGCAGTCTTCTTCCCCAGTGGCGATCCCGGCCTTGCCTCAGTCCTCTCACTGAGCACGTTCGCCGTCGGATTCGTTGCAAGGCCGCTTGGCGGCATCGTCATCGGCCACCTGGGCGATCGCGTTGGTCGTAAGAAGATGCTCCTCTTCACCTTCTTCCTCACGGGCCTGGTTACTGTAGGCATCGGGTTCCTGCCCACTTACGCGCAAGTGGGCGTTTGGGCACCGATCATGCTGGTCTCGCTCCGTTTCCTCCAAGGAATTGGCCTCGGCGGTGAGTGGGGCGGTGCAGCACTGCTCGCCGTCGAGCATGCACCCGAAGCCAAGCGCGGCTTCTTTGGCAGCCTCGTCCAGGCGGGTGCTCCCATTGGCGTCATTCTCTCCAGCGGCGTCGTAGCCATCCTCACGGGCACACTATCCCGGGCAGACCTGCTCGCCTGGGGCTGGCGCATCCCGTTCCTGCTGAGCGTCGTTCTGGTGATTTTTGGACTCATCCTGCGTCTGAAGATCACGGAGACCCCGGACTTTGAGAAGACCGTGGCGGTTCCCGCCGCCAAGGAAAAGCTGCCACTGATTGTGGCGCTGCGCCGGTATCCCAAGCAGATCCTCGCCATGATCGGCGTGCACGTCAGCGATACAACACTCGGCTTCATGCAGGGCGTCTTCATCATCGGTTTCGCCACAACTACCCTGGGCATCAGTCCCACCGTGGCCTTGATGGCCAACATTGCGTCCTCCATTACCAATCTGATCATCACGCCAATTTCAGGCATCATTTCCGACCGTTTCGGCCCACGACGGGTCCTGGTCACCGCCACCGCGGCCTTGGCACTCTGGGCCTTCCCCATGTTCTGGCTCATGGAGACCAAGAGCGTCCTGGCACTGTTCCTGGTGATGTCCGCCAACGGCCTGATCGTTGGAATGCTCTTTAGCCAGCAGGCCACGCTCTTTGCCGCGGTGCTGGATCCGAAGGTCCGCTACACGGGCATGTCCATTGGATTCCAGGTAGCCACTGTGATCGGCGGCGGCTTTGGTCCGCTGATCGCCCAAGCCCTCCAGAACAACGCTGGCGGCGCCACCTGGAGCATCTCCGGATATCTCATGCTCGTGGCGCTGATCGCCCTCGGTTGTGCGCTGTACCTGACATCCCGCAAGACCCGGCTGGCCAACGTTTCCCAGCCGTCCCCCGAGTCCGTGGCTGCTTCCCAGCTCTAAAGCAATCTCGTCCCGAAACAGAACGGAACCGCAGTAATGCAGCACGAATTTCTCGGCCGCATCGGCACCACAGTTGCCGAATCCGAGGCTTGGTGGCCCGAGCAGCACGGAGCCAACAGCTCACAACCCAACATTCTCATGGTCATCCTTGATGACACGGGATGGTCCGATTTTGGCTGCTTCGGCTCGGAAATCAACACTCCCGCAATCGATGGACTGGCCGGGCAGGGACTCAGGTACACCAATTTCCACGTCACGCCGCTGTGCTCTCCCACAAGGGCCAGCCTGCTCACGGGCCGCAACAACCACTCCGTGGGCATGCGCTTCCTGGCCGATGCGGATACCGGCTTCCCCAACTCCCGTGGCTGCGTTCGTCCCGACGTGCCGATGCTCCCGGAGCTCCTCCGAAGCAACGGCTACGGCACCTTCCTTGCCGGCAAGTGGCACTTGGCGCCCCTGAACGAGCTCACCCCCGCCGGCCCTTTCCACAACTGGCCCCTGAGCCGCGGGTTCGACCGCTTCTACGGGTTCCTCGACGGCTGCACTGACCAATACTCCCCCGAACTGATTGCCGACAACCACAGCATCCAGCCGCCCGACCGGGACGGTTACCACCTCAGCGAGGACCTGGCCGAGCAATCAATCCGCTTCCTCAAGGACCACACCACCTACCGGCCACACGCTCCCTTCTACCTGCAGCTCGCGCTGGGGGCCACACACGCTCCTTTCCAGGCGCCCAAGGAGTACATCGAAAAGTACATCGACGTCTTCACCAAAGGCTGGGACGCCACCCGCAGCGATCGGCTGAAGCGGCAAGTGGAACTGGGCGTGGTGCCGGACGGTACAGCGCTGACGGAACGCTTGGCAGAGGTCCGGGCATGGGAGGACTTGGACAGCACCGAACAGGACGTCTTCACCCACCTACAGGCGGCTTTCGCTGGCTTCCTGGAGCACGCTGATGCCCAGATTGGGCGCGTTGTTGAGGCGCTGAAGGCCATGGACCTTTACCAGAACACCATCGTCCTGGTGATGTCGGACAACGGAGCTTCCCGCGAAGGCGGCCCCACAGGCGACGTCGATTGCAACGCGCCGTACTCGGGTGTCCGCAGGCCCGCCGTCGAGCAAGTCAGCTTGCTGCCGAAGCTCGGCGGTCCCCTGGGGGGCGCCCACTATCCCGAGGGTTGGGCCATGGCTGGCAACACGCCGTTCCGCCGCTACAAGCAGTTCGTTGACCTTGGCGGCGTGCGTTCGCCGCTGGTCGTTTCCTGGCCCGCGGGGATCAAGAAGGCCGGAGAAGTCAGAGGCCAGTTCCTGCACGCCATTGACATCATGCCCACCTTGCTGGAGGCCGCGGGCATAGAAACGGATACAACGTTCGACGGCGGATCGGCAGTTGCGACGTTCGTCGACGCCAAGGCGAAGGAACCCCGCGAAACGCAATTCTGGGAGATGCTCGGCCACCGGGCCATCCGCCAAGGCAACTGGAAAGCCGTCACAGCCCACGTTCATGGCGAGGACTACAGCCGGGACGACTGGCGCCTGTACAACACCCGGGAAGACTTCGCCGAGGCGCACGACCTCGCAGCCACTGAACCGGAACAGCTGCAGGCCTTGCAGGAACTGTGGTGGCAGCAAGCCGAGCGGGTGGGGGCCTTCCCCTTGGATGACCGTACCTTGGTGGAACTGCTCACCGCCCGGGGTCCCGCTGGCTTGGTCAATCGCAAGGAGATCGTCTTCCGGCCGGGGCAGAGCCACATTCCCTTGGCCAGCGCGATCACAGGCAGCGACCGCGCCCTTCAGTTCACCATCCACCTGGACGACTTCAGCCCGGGCATGGAGGGAGTCCTGGTTTCCAGCGGCAACCAGCAAGGCGGCTACGTGCTCTACGTTCGCAACGATGTCCTGATCTTCGAGCACCATGCTTTGGGCGTCCGGGATGTGGTGAAGTCGGACACTGTGTTGCCCACCGGACCGCAGACCGTGGGCCTACGCCTCACTCCAGGGGACGACAAAGCCGCGCTGGCGGAGCTGCTTCACGAGGACGAGGTGGTTGCTGCTACAACCATCAGCGCCACATCCAGCCACCTGTCATTCTGGGGAATGGACATCGGCTCAGACCCGGTCAGTACGGTTTCCGCGGAGTACGAGGCACCGTTCGCCTTCCCCGAGGCAGCGATGGACCGCGTAGTGTTGCGGTTCAGGGACACCCCGGACCTCGAGGACCTCGCCGAACTCATTGAATCCACGGAGTAGAAATATGGGACAACTGATTCTTGATGTGGACACCGGAGTGGACGACGCCCTTGCCCTGATGCTGGCCGCTCGTCACCCGGGCTGGAACCTCCGGGCCGTCACCTGCGTGGCGGGTAACACCAGCCTGGAAGGCGTAGTCCGCAACACCCTGACGGTCCTCGAAGCCGTCGGCGCAACCAGTGTTCCAGTGGCAGCAGGGGCCGCCAGGCCCCTGCTCGAAGAAACCCGCGACGCCGGCCACGTCCATGGTGGGGACGGGCTGGCCGATCTTGGCTGGGTACCGTCGGCCAGAAAGCCCGAGGCGATTCACGCCGTCGAGCTTTTACGCCGCGAGATTCTGGCGAGTCCTGAGCCTGTTGTCTTGGTGCCGTTGGCCCCGATGACGAACATCGCGCTGTTGCTGCGGACGTACCCCGAAGTCGCGGCGAACATCGGGCAGATCGTTTTCATGGGCGGTTCAGCGGCCGTGGGCAATGCCTCGCCGGTAGCCGAGTTCAACGTGTGGCACGATCCCGAGGCTGCCCAGATCGTGATCAGCAGCGGCCTGCCGATCACCATGTACGGACTGGACGTGTTCTATTCCGTGGCGATCGAGGCACTTGACATTGAGCTGCTGAGGGAATCGGACGACGCCGGATGCCGCCTGAGCGGTCACCTTCTGACCCATCTGGCGAAGGTCAATGCGGATGACTTCCGGCTGACCTCGCCCGGGTCGGCGGGCATCGGCGACGCTGGTGCTGTGTGCGCTGTGATTGATCCTGAAGGATTGGTGACCCATCGCCACCGGGTTGAGGTCAGCCTTTCAAACCCTCTGACCCGGGGGCAGACCGTGGTGGACCGCAGGACGAAGGCCTCGGAGGCAACGCTCGCGCACGGCTACCTCAGCCGGGACAGCATTGACGTCGCTCTCGGTGTTGACGGACGTCGCTACGCGTCGCTGTTTCTCGATACCATCAGATCCCATGACGGTAAGTAGCGCGGCGCCAGCAACCATGCTCGATGTGGCGCGGGCGGCCGGCGTCTCCCGCGCTACAGTTTCGCGTGTTTTTACAGCGCCATCTTCTGTTGCAGAGGAGACGCGCACCAAGGTGATGGACGCCGTCGCGCAGCTGAACTATGTGCTGAACAGCGCGGCCCGCAGCCTACGCAGCGGTCGTTCCAACACCATCGCGCTGTTGGTGGGCGACATCGCCCAGCCCTTCCACAGCCAGCTCGCCAAGGCTGTTGCCCACGCCGCTGAAGGGCGCGGATACAGCGTCCTTCTCTGCGACCTGGACCACAGCATCACCCGTCTGGAGCGGCTTCTCGAATCCCTGCCTCTGCAGGGTGTTGACGGGGTCATTCTGGCAACGGGTGACGACATCGATACCGACGCCGTGCGGGCTGCGATCCGCGAAGCCGAGGAGCGCGATACGAAGGTCCTGCTCGGCACTCCCCAGCTGGCCGGGATCGCGACACTGGTCATGACCACGGATTACGAATCCGTGGCCTATCAAGCCACCAAGCACCTGCTGGACCAGGAACGATGGCCGGTTGCCCTGCTGGGCGGGGGTGCGTCGTCGGTCCTTTCTCCGCTCCTGAAGCAGGGCTATCTGCGGGCCTGTTCAGAGGCCGGGCGCTCAGAGGCCGACGCCATACTCGCCGTGACGGAGTACAGCACGGACGCCGCCCGCGCTGCGACACAGGGCTTGCTCTCCGGCCCCGTCCGCCCGGAAGGCATTGTGGCCTCCAGCGTATCCGTAGCTTTGGGGGCAATGTCCGCACTGGCCGACGCCGGCTTGGGAACCCCGGGGCAAATCGGTCTGGTGGCCTGCGAAGAAGTCCTGCTGGCTGAGCAATTGCGGCCCAGGCTGACGACTGTGGGCACCAAACTCGACCTTCAGGGCGCTGCAATGGCGGACGCGTTGATCGATGCCATCCAGGGCAATTCCGCCGAGAGCCGTGATTGGGTGCCCCAGTTGAATCTCCGGGAATCCAGCGCCCGCTAAACAGCAACGCGGGGTCACTTACGGCCCATGTTTGCTGTGAACATGGGCCGCAAGTGACCCCGCGTTGCTTCTAAGTTGGGGTTACTTTTCCACGAGGGTCAGGACGTCGTACGTTGCTACGATTTCATCGTTCTGGTTGGTGAGCACGGCGTCCCAGGCAACCTCGCCGTATTCGTCAGTCTCGCGGGGAGTGATCTTCTTCGCGGTCAACGTGACGCGGATGGAGTCGCCGGCAGCCACTGGGGTGATGAAGCGCAGGTTCTCCAGGCCGTAGTTGGCCAGAACGGGACCCGGCGCGGGCTCAACGAACAACCCGGCAGCCCAGCTCAGGAGCAGGTAGCCATGCGCGACGATGCCCGGGAAGAACGGGTTGGCCTCGGCTGCTTCCTGGTTGGTGTGGGCGTAGAACGTATCGCCCGTGGAGTTGGCGAAGGCCGTGATGTCCTCGAGGGTCACCTGGCGCAGATCGGAACGAACGGCGTCGCCGATCCTCAGCGTCGAGAGGTGCTTCCGGAAAGGGTGCTCGCCTTCGGTTTCCACCGTGAAGTTGCGGTCGGCGCCCGTGTGCCATTGACCGGTGACGGCGGTGAGCATGTTCGGCGAGCCCTGGATGGCAGTGCGCTGCATGTGGTGCAGGACCGAGCGGATACCGCCCAATTCTTCGCCGCCACCTGCGCGGCCGGGACCGCCGTGGACCAGGTGCGGTACGGGCGAGCCGTGGCCGGTGGAGGAACGGGCGTCCTCGCGGTTGAGCATGTGGACGCGACCGTGATGCGCTGCGATTCCGAGTACCAGCTGCTGTGCCACGGAAGGATCGTTGGTGCACACGGACGCCACCAACGAGCCCGAGCCCTTGGCAGCGAGGCGGATGGCGTCGGCGAGATCCGAGTATCCGATCACCGAGGAGACGGGGCCGAAAGCTTCAAGCGAGTGGACTTCTTCGGCTTCCGCGTCGGCCCAGCTGAGGAGCACAGGAGACATGAACGCTCCGTCCTCCACGACCCCCACTGTGCCGCCAACCGAGGTGACCGACGGCGAATCGAGGGATCCGTACGCAAGCTCACCACCGGCGTCGAGCATTGACTGAACGGCCGCACGAACGTCCGCGAGCTGCTCCAGCGAAGCCAACGCGCCCATGGTGACGCCCTCGGCACGAGGATCACCAACCACCACGCGCTCGTTGATGCGCGCTCCGATGGCTGCGGCGACCTCGGAGGTGAGTTCCTTGGGGACGAGCACGCGGCGGATGGCGGTGCACTTCTGGCCGGCTTTGACGGTCATTTCGGTGACGACAGCCCGGACAAACGCGTCGAACTCCGGAGTGCCGGGAACGGCGTCGGGGCCAAGGATCGCGGCGTTCAGCGAGTCGGTTTCGCACGTGAAACGGACGCCACCCTGGACCACGTTGCGATGGCCCTTCAAGGAGTTGGCAGTAGACGCCGAGCCCGTGAAGGAGACGAGGTCGCGGTAATCCAGTTCGTCCAGGATGGTCCGGGCAGACCCGGAAATCAGCTGAAGGGAGCCCGCGGGCAGGATGCCGGACTCGACGATCGCCTTGACGGCGGCAGCTGCAACGTAACCCGTCGGCGTGGCCGGCTTGACGATGGTTGGAACGCCGGCCAGGAAGGCGGGCGCGAACTTCTCCAACATGCCCCAGACCGGGAAATTGAAGGCGTTGATCTGGACCGCAACACCAGGAATACGCGTGTAGATGTGCTCACCGGCGAATGATCCGTCCTTGGACAGCACCTCCATTGGGCCGTCCACCACAACCTGCGAGTTGGGCAGTTCACGGCGCCCCTTGGATCCGAAGGTGAAGAGCACACCGATGCCGCCGTCGATGTCGATCATGTTGTCGATCTTGGTGGCGCCGGACTGCGACGAGGACTCATACAGCTCTTCACGCTGGCCGTTGAGGTACATGGCAAGCTCTTTGAGCCTGAGCGCGCGCTGGTGGAAAGTCAGCTTGCCAAGTTCCGCTTGGCCCGTGGTGCGGCCATGATTTACGACGGCGGCAAAGTCCAGTCCGTCGGTGCTGACGTTGGCCAGGACTTCTCCGGTGCTGGCATCACGGACCGGGACGGTTTTGGCATCAGGAGCGGGCGTCCACCAGGCATCCTGGACATAGCTGGGGACGGTTGCAACGGCTGTGGTTTCCGGGGCGACTGCGGTAGTGGTCATCGTCGACGGGTCCTTCCAAGGCACGTGAAATCGGCTCGGTCATTGGGTCTGCGGGACCGCAAACATTACTGACCGGCCGTTCGGTAATATATACAGGGTACATGAATGCCCGGAGGAGTACAGCAGCAATTTTCGCGACGCTCTCTCACATACCGCCCCATTTGGGCCATCGTTCTCTCACATACCGCCCGGTTCGGGCCATCCTTCTCTCACATCACCGCAGCTTGGCGCGGATCGCCGCCACTTCTGCGTCCGTGACTCCATTCCGCGCCAGGAACGATTCGACATCCAGCGAACCCAAGAATGTCCGCACGCCCGCACGTTTGTGCTCCAACCAGGCCTCAAACTCATCGTCCGAAAGGTAGGGATCGTGCGCATGCGGTGCCCCGTGGGTTCGGTGCCGTTCATTAATCCCCCGGGCCGCAAGTTCGTAGCCGCGCAGGATTTCGTCATCACCTATACCGGCTAAACGTTGCAACATGAGTGCGATCACCCCGCTGCGATCCCTGCCGGCCGAGCAGTGAATCACAACCTTGCCAGGCGCGGCCGCGATGGCTTTGAAGACCGCCGCAACCTTTCCCGCAAACAGCCTCACATAGTCGCCATACTGTGCCGGATCCTTCAGATACGGGCCGAAGAGCTCGCCGAAATGGCTATGGCCAGGGTCCTCCGTGGGGCAATGTACGACGTCGATCCGAGCCTTCACGTCGTCCGGCACCTCGGGATCGGTGTCGCGTTGCCGCCGCTCGCCCGAGGCGCGCAGATCGATGACAGTGCGGACGCCGTCGTCGTACATTTGGCGCCAGCCGACTTCGGTAACCCACTCGTGGCGACCCATCCTGTACACGTCCCCCGCGATCCGCCAAGCGTTCACAGCGCCATCCCAGTGGACGCCTAACTGCGGAGCTGTCCCATCCATAGGAGCCAGCTAAGCACATTCGTCCGCAGTGATGTGAGAGAAGAACCGCCCAAAAGCCGCTGGACGTGAGAGAGGAACCGCCCAAAAGCCGGTGGATGTGAGAGAGGGACGGATTGGTGGTATTGCGCGGCGCAAGTGACTCATGTCATACTCGTTCTCGATGCGCATCGACGATACGTATCGACGATTGGCAGAAGCCGTCAAAAAGTACCCCTTCAGCAGAGAGCGCAAGGAGGCCAGGACATGCCCACCAGCAAGGACGTTGCCCAGGCCGCCGGCGTTGCGCAGAGCACGGTTTCCTATGTTCTTAGCGGCAAGCGACCCATCTCCGAGAAGACGCGGAAAAAGGTAGAGGACGCCATCCAGCAGCTGACCTACCAGCCAAATGCCGGAGCCCGCGCGCTTGCCAGTCGCCGGACTCGCGTGATCGGCCTCGTCATCCCGTTCATCCCGGAGCTGCACATGGCATCGATCATGGAGTTCGTCTCCGTGATCGCCAACACCGCCCGCCTCTATGACCACGACATCCTGCTGGTCACCGAGGACGAGGGCGCACCGGGGCTGCAGCGTGTTGTGGGACAGCAAATCTGCGACGGCCTGATCCTTATGCAAGTGGAAGGCGACGACGAACGCCTCCCGGTAGTCCGCAGCCTTCACGTTCCAGTGGTGCTGATCGGCATCCCGCATGATCCTTCCGGGTTGGTTTGCATTGATGCCGACTTTGAAATGGCCGGCGAACAGTGCGTGCAGGACCTGGCAGCCGCTGGCCACACCGTAATCTCCGTCCTGGATTGGCAGCCGGAAGTGGTCGACCGCCACGTGAACTACGTGGAGCGCTTCATGTCCGGCACCAACAAGGCCGCGGAGACCCTCGGCGTAAAAGTGCTGCACCTGCCCGGCGGAACTGATCGCGAGGTTATCGGCGAATCCGTGGACAAAGCCTTGGCGGAGACCACTGGAGTACCTGCCTTTATCGCTCCGGACGGCACCGTTCAGGACGTTCTTCGACGCGTCCTCACCAGCCGCGGCCTGACGCCCGGTACGGATGTCTCTGTCATCGGTAGTGCCTCCCCCACCCTGGCTGAGCTACAGCCCATCCCACTTTCCACCATTGACCTCCGCCCGGCCGAAGTATCCCGCCGTGCGGTGAAGATTATTTGCGATCTCCTCGAAGCCGAGAACCAGGGACCAACCGAATCCCTGGAATTGGTACCCACGGTCATTACGCACCGTGCCAGCACGCTCCGTCCACCCCACGGCAGCTAAACCCTCTCAAAGCACCCTGCATTACAGTTTCCGAATTTATCGATACGCATCGTCGATACGCATCGATAATCACACCCAGAAAATCGATAATCACACCCAGAAAAAGGAACAGACAATGAAGTCAGCACAAAGGACAACCCGTCGTCCTCTTGCCCTCGCCGTCGCTGCATTGGTCGGCCTTCCCTTGGCCCTCTCAGCCTGCGGGACCTCCACTGCGGCTTCGTCGTCGGAGGCTGTCACGGAAATCTCCGTGATGGACTACTACAACAACGAGCCGGATAAGTCCTTCATCGGCGACGCCCTGACCAAGTGCGGCACCCAGGCAGGTGTCACCATCAAGCGGGAGACCGTCCCAGGCAAGTCCCTGATCTCCAAGGTGCTCCAGCAGTCCTCCTCCAAGACGCTTCCGGACGTGCTCATGCTGGATAATCCGGACCTGCAGCAGATTGCCGCCACCGGCGCGTTGGCTCCCTTGTCAGACTTCAAGATCAGCACTGACAACTTTGCCGAGGGCGTGCTGAGCGCGGGCACCTACAAGGACAAGGTGTACGGCCTGGCTCCAACCGTGAACACCATTGCCCTGTTCTACAACAAGGACATCCTGGACAAGGCTGGAGTAACCCCGCCCACCACCTGGGACGAACTGAAGGCAGCAGCCGCCAAGCTCACCGCCGGCGAGCAGTACGGACTCGCGTTCAATGCCAACCCCACGTATGAAGGCACCTGGCAGTTCCTCCCGGTCATGTGGTCCAACGGCGGTGACGAGAAGAAGATCGACACCAAGGAGACCGAGCAGGCACTCCAGCTCTGGACCGACCTGGTAAAGAGCGGCTCCGTCTCTTCCTCGGCCCTGAACTGGACCCAGGCCGATGTCAAGGACCAGTTCATGGCCGGCAAAGCAGCCATGATGGTCAACGGCCCTTGGCAGATCCCGGCCCTGGATAAGCAGCCCACTCTGCAGTACGGCGTGGTCAAGATCCCCGTCCGTGAAGCCGGCCAGACGTCCGTTGCCCCGCTGGGCGGCGAAGTATGGACAGTCCCTCAAACCGGAAACAAGGCACGCCAGGCCAAGGCCGCGGAAGTGATTGCCTGCCTGAACAGCGACGAGAACCAGATGTCCATGGCCAAGGTCCGTAACACCATTCCTTCCAAGACCACGTTGGCGGAGAAGTTCGCGGCCGAAAACCCCAAGCTCGCTACGTTCACTGAGCTGATCAAGACCGCCCGTGCCCGCACCGGCGAGCTCGGTGCAGATTGGCCGGCCCAGGCAACCAAGATCTACACCGCTATCCAGACAGCCCTGACCGGTAACGCCTCTCCGGCCGATGCCCTCAAGCAAGCGCAAGGCCAGTAAGCAGCGAACCATGTCATTGACAACAGATTTGTCGCAAACAGCGGCTCCTTCCAGCGGAAAGGCCAGCCGCAAGCACGGCCGTCCGGCTGGCCCGCCTACAGAGGCGCAAGCACCACGACGGCGCACCCGCCAACGCCGCGAGCGCATCTTCCAGTGGCTCTTCTTGGTTCCTGCCGTGGTCTACATGGCGTTGTTCTTTGGCTACCCGGTGGTCAAGAACGTCGTCATGAGTTTCCAGGACTACACCACGGCTACCTTCTTCACCGGAGAAGCCCCATGGGTAGGGCTGGCCAACTACGTAACTGTATTGTCGTCGTCGTTGTTTTCCACCTCGCTGCTGAACACCGCACTGTTCACGATAGGTTCCATCCTGGGCCAGTTCGTGATCGGGCTGGCGTTGGCGATCTTCTTCCAGCGCAAGTTCCCGCTCAACGGAATCCTGCGGTCGCTGCTACTGCTGCCTTGGTTACTGCCGCTGATCGTTTCGAGTGCCGTGTGGCGTTGGATCCTGGACAAGGACAGCGGAGCCCTCAACCGTTTCCTGGGCGATCTGGGCGTCATCAACACTGGTGTTCCGTGGCTGACCAGTACCTCGTTGGCTTTGATCGCAGTGGTGGGCGTGAACATCTGGATTGGCATCCCGTTCAATCTGACCATCCTCTATGGCGGCCTGCAGGAGATCCCGGACGAGCTTTACGAGGCCGGGTCCCTGGATGGCGCCACGGGTTGGAAGGCGTTCCGGCACATCACGTGGCCGATGCTCCGTCCCGTGGTGAGCGTGGTGTTGGTGCTCGGCGTCGTCTACACCCTCAAAGTGCTGGACATCATCCTGGGCCTGACCAACGGTGGCCCGGCGAACTCGACCCAGACCATCGCCACCCAGTCCTACGATCTCTCCTTCCACGAATTCAAATTCGGCGAAGGCGCGGCCCTGGGCAACGTGCTGGTGATCATTTCCCTGGTGTTCGCAGTGTTGTACCTGCGGGCAAGCCGACGCGCTGTGGATGAGTGAGGAAACCATGACAACCGTACTGAAAGCACCCACACTCCGGCCCAGCAGGGCAAATGCACCGGCAAGCAACCGCAAGAACTGGGGCTACACTGCGCTGGCTATCTTCTTCCTGGCCATCATGCTGTTCCCGGTCTACTGGATGATCAACGCCTCCCTGCAGCCAAACGGCACTACCTTGGAAACCTCGTGGCTGCCCTTGAAGCCCGATTTCACAGGCTATGCCACAGCCATCACAGAGCAAGCCCGGAACCTTGGCACCAGCCTGATCATCTCCCTGGGCAGCGTGGCATTGAGCCTGGCAATCGCAGCACCGGCGGCCTACGCGCTGGCCTACTTCAAGGTCCGCGGCGCAGGCATTGTCCTCTTCGCCATCCTGATCAGCCAGATGATCCCGGGCATCGTGGTGGCCAACGCCCTGTACACGGCATACAACGACCTCGGACTGCTCAACTCCATTCCAGGCCTGATCCTCGCGGACTCGGCTCACGGAATTCCCTTTGCCATCCTCATCATCCGGGCGTTCATGAACGGTATGCCGGCATCCGTGATCGAGGCAGCGCGGGTGGATGGGGCGGGGCACGTCCGGGCGTTCTGGTCGATCGTGATTCCGCTGAGCCGGAACTCGTTGATCACCGCAGGACTCTTTACGTTCCTGTTCGCCTGGAGCGACTTCCTGTTCGCCCTGACCTTGACCACCACGGAAGCGGTCCGTCCCGTCACCCTGGGCATCTTCCAGTACATCGGCGCCTACGTGAACGACTGGAGTTCAGTGATGGCGACGGCGGTACTCGCCTCGATCCCGGCCATCGTCCTGTTGGTCGCGGCCCAAAAATACATCGCCGCGGGCACCACCGGCGGCGCGGTCAAGTAGACCGTCACTCATCAGAAGGAAAAATCATGCCTGAAACAAGCAAGCCCATTCGCGTCACCGTCTGGAGCGAAAACCGGCACGAGAAGCGGGACGAACTCGTGGCTCGCCTGTACCCGGAAGGAATGCACGGCGCCGTCAAGGCGGGCATCGAGGAGAACCTGGGTTCCGCCGTCGAGGTCCGCACCGCGACACTGGACGAACCCGAGCATGGCCTCACCGAGGAAGTCCTCGCCAACACCGACGTCCTCACTTGGTGGGGACACATGTCCCACGCCGATGTTGAGGACGAAATCGTGGAGCGCGTCCACCGCCACGTTCTCGCGGGCATGGGCCTGATTGTGCTCCACTCCGGGCACTGGTCCAAGATCTTCACCAAGCTCATGGGCACCACCTGCACCCTGCGCTGGCGCTCGGAACATGACCGCGAGCTCGTGTGGACAGTTGAACCGACCCACCCCATTGCCAAGGGCGTGCCGCACCCCATCGTGATCCCTGAGCAGGAAATGTACGGCGAATTTTTTGACATCCCCACGCCGGAGGAACTGGTGTTCATCAGCTCGTTCAGCGGAGGCGAAGTCTTCCGTTCGGGCTGCACGTTCCGGCGCGGACACGGCAAGATCTTCTTCTTCAGCCCCGGCGACCAGGACTACCCCGTCTATCACCACAAAGACATCCGCCGGGTCATCGCCAACGCCGTGGAGTGGGCCGTCACAGACCGTCCCGAGCGCGCCGTCCCAGAGCTGCTCCGCTATGAAACCAACGACTTCTTCAACGGCAAGAGCTACCAAGGAGCAAACGCGTGAGCACACCTTTCGCCACAATCCCCGACGACGGCACTCCCCTTCGCGTCGTCGTGGTCGGCGCTGGGGGCATGGGCCGCGCCTGGCTTCGAACCGTTGAGTCGTCACCATTGGTTGAGCTTGCAGGCATCGTGGACCTGGACCTTGCCACGGCCTCTGAAGCGGCAGCCTCGCTGGGCCGTCCCGACCTTCCGGTAGGTGCCGGTACAGCGTCACTGGCCTCCGACGTCGGAGCCCAAGCGGTCATCAACGTCACGGTTCCTGCCGCGCATCATCCGGTCACTACCGAGGCGCTTGCTGCGGGCCTGCCGGTCCTTGGCGAAAAGCCCGTGGCCTCCACCGTGGCTCAAGGGCTTTCTTTGGCAGCGGCTGCTGAGCTTCACGGCCAGCTGTTCATGGTCAGTCAATCCCGGCGCTACAACCGGCAGCTCTTTGAAGCCAAGCGGCTGTCCGGGTCCTTGGGTGCTGTGGGCATTGTCTCTGCCGAGTTCTTCAAGGCGCCCCACTTTGGCGGCTTCCGCGATGCCATGGACCATCCCCTGCTGTTGGACATGGCGATCCATCAATTCGACATGGCCCGGTTCCTGCTGGACGCCGATCCCGTCTCTGTTTTCTGCGAGGAGTACAACCCCTCGTGGAGTTGGTATCGCGGTGATGCCGGGGCCACGGCCGTGTTCGAAATGACCGGCGGCGAGCGCTTCGTGTTCAACGGAAGCTGGTGCAGCCCGGGCCAGGAAACCTCATGGAACGCCTCGTGGCGGATCAGCGGCGAGCACGGCACGGTCTTGTGGGATGGCGATAATGAACCTGTTTCCTCGGCAGCCATTCCCTTGGGATCCGACGCTCCGGATCCGGGCCAGGAAATCGCCGGCTCCCTGCGCGACTTTGTATCCGCGGTCCGCACGGGAAGCACCCCAATGGGCCAGGTGCACCAAAACATCATGAGCCTTGCCATGGTGGAGTCGGCCATACTGAGTGCCTCGACCGGGGCCAGGGCTTCCGTAGACGCACTGCTTGAGGACTCGTACCAGCAAGCACTCCTTGCCGAGCGGGACCCCGCCGTGTTGGAGGTCTTGAAGTCCTGGACCTCGGTTCGCAGTGCGCTTTCGGGAGGCAGTGCGCTTGCGGGGGAAGGCATTCGGCGGTGACGCGGAAGCTGCGGGTAGGCATGGTGGGCTACTCCTTCATGGGCGCCGTCCACTCGCATGCCTGGCGAACGGCGCCACGCTTCTTCGATCTCCCATTTGCGCCCGAGCTGACGGCGCTGGCTGGCAGAAATGCTGCCGGCGTTCAGGTAGCCGCGGACAAGTTCGGTTGGGATTCCGTGGAGACGGATTGGCGTCGCCTGATCGAGCGCGATGACATTGACCTGATCGATATCTGTTCCCCCGGAGACACGCACGCCGAGATTGCGATTGCCGCCCTGGAAGCCGGCAAACACGTACTCTGCGAGAAGCCCTTGGCCAACAGTGTGGCTGAGGCCGAGAAGATGACCGCTGTCGCATCCTCGGCTGCCGAGCGGGGCGTGTACTCGATGTGCGGTTTCACGTATCGGCGAACTCCCGCACTGGCCCTGGCAAAGCGGATGGTGGACGACGGCCGGTTGGGCGAACTCCGACACGTCAGGGCCCAGTATCTCCAGGACTGGTTGTCCGACGCAGACGCTCCGCTGACGTGGCGGCTGGACAAGTCAAAGTCCGGCTCTGGTTCGCTGGGTGATATCGGTGCCCACAGTATCGACGCCGCCCAGTGGATCACCGGGTCCAGCATCACAGGGGTTTCGGCCCTCATGGAGACGTTCGTGAAGGAGCGGCCGATCGGCGGTGACTTCATAGGGCTCGGTGGGCATGGTGGTACCGACGGTCCGCGCGGTCCAGTAACGGTAGACGACGCAGCGATCTTCACGGCACGTTTCGGCGGAAAGACATCCGACGGCGGCCCGATCGGCGTGTTCGAGGCGACGCGGTTTGCCTTGGGACGGAAGAACGCCATGCGGCTGGAACTCAATGGCACGCTCGGATCGTTGGCTTTCGACTTCGAGGACATGAATTCGCTGTCCTTCTACGATGCCGCCCACGAGGACGCCGGTTTCCGGCGGATCATCGTGACGGAACCATCGCACCCCTACGTCGGAAACTGGTGGCCCACCGGACATGGCCTGGGCTATGAGCACGGATTCACGCATCAGGTGGTGGACCTCGTTAACGCCATCAGCGCCGGGGAGCAGCCCGCGCCGTCGTTCTCCGATGCCTTGCAGGTACAGAAGGTGCTGGCGGCAGTGGAGGCCAGCGCCGAGGCTGAGAGCCGTTGGCAGAAGGTGTGAGCGTGCAGCCGGCTTGCATGAACGTTGTGAACCCGCTGTTTCGTTGTTGGGCAACAACGAAACAGCGGGTTCGCAACGTCCTAGTGGTCTAACGCTTGGCGAGCTGCGCAGGTTTGACGGCGGACAGTAGGGCTGCGGCGTAGGCAAGATGCCCTGCCTCGTTCGGATGGAAGTTGGCGTCGGGCAGCCGATCAAACGGGGGTACGGGCGCCAGGATCATCACAAGCCACGGATCTGCAGAATTCGCTGCATGCCCGAGGAACTTCTTGGTGACATCGATGAACTTGGCGTTGGTCCGGCTGTCAGCCACCGCCTTGGCAATTGTCGCGTTGAGGGCATCGACGGCCAGATTCACCTGGGATTGGTTCGCCGGTGGGATCACCGGGAGACCATTGGCGGGATCAAAAAGCCGAGGATAGCCCATGACAGTGAGGGTCGCCTCCGGAGCCGAGGCTCGGATGTTTTGATAGATGATCTCAAGTCCGGACTCAATCACGGGAAGATTGGCGATGATCCCGCTTACGGTGCCCTCACAAAGCTGTGTGTCCGGCGTCGAGCAGTTCTGCAAAGCGAGCAAACTGCCGGCGTCTACGGCACCAGCGGTAATGCTCACCAACCCGGCATTCTGGAGCGCGGATTGCCCTGCACTGCTGGTGATCTGTTGAAATACGGACGGCGTCACTCCGTCATAAAAGGGTCCGGCCGGGAACAGGACGGCTCCGTGACAGGCCAAATTGGCCACTAGAGCGACCCGCCCTGTCTCGGCGACATCATCGACATAGCCCGGACTACTCTGCCAACAGGCTACCGGTGGACGGTACAAGTCCCCGGCACCGGTCCCCGCCGTATACGAATCACCGAGGGCCACATAATTGACAGGTGATGGCGGTGCGGCGGTCGCCGGACTGGCCGTGAATCCTAACGTGAGCGCCAAGGCGGCGAGTCCGCCTGCGAAAGCCAAGTTCCGGCGTCGTGCTCGATGAGTTGCCATGATGCTTCCCCTTCGTACAGCTGTTTGGGGCTCCGGTGGTCCGTCAAAAGGATCACTTTGCGGCTCGCCCACCCGTCGGCCGCGTCCGGGGCAATGTGTTGGCCAGATTACGCCCGGCAGCCAACGCGGTACAGACCCATGGCCAAGCTATTTTTGGGCGTTCACTTTCCGGCGGTAATTGATGTTTCCCGCGAGCGAGATTGTGCCGCCAATAAGCAGCGCGACGCCTATCAAGGGAAGGAGCGCCACAGCCTTCTTAGATGGTCCTTCCAAAGGAATCTCCAGCGTGCCGGCAACGTCATCAGGGTGGTAGGTGACATCGATGGAGTCGCCGATCCCGTACGCGCAGGGTTCATCGCTGGTCCCCGGAGGAGTTCGGTAAGTGGCACCATCGATCACGACGTCGGCTATAGGCTCGCAGAGGCCTTTTGTACTGATTTTTTGGTCAACCACGATTCCGTGCCCTGCCACAGTGCTCTCCCGCGGCGGTGCGTTATGGAAGAGGAGCAGCCAAAGAATTCCAAGCACGATTGCAATAATGGCCGTGCGAAGACTGAACCGGGGCCTGCGGGGTATTTCCTGGTTTGCCGGTAAGAGCGTCATCTTGTTGGCCAGCTACGCGCCGTACCTGGCCAGCCTGAACTCCAAGCCGTTCCGCACCGCTGGCCACTCGTGCTCCAGTATGGAGAACACAACGGTGTCGCGAAGCACTCCGTCCTTGGTGCGCGAGTGGTTCCGCAACACGCCGTCCTGCTTGGCGCCGAGGCGTGCGATCGCGTCGCGGGACTGGTGGTTGAGCCAGTGCGTGCGGAATTCGACGGCAGGGCAGCCCAGGGTTTCAAAGGCATACTGAAGAAGCAGCAGCTTCGAGTCGGGGTTGGTGCCTGTGCCGTGCACGGACGCTGCGTTCCAGGTGGAACCGATCTCCACGCGCGGGGTGGCTGCATCGATGTTCATGTACGTCGTCATTCCGATGACCTTGCCAGTGCTGTTGAGCCTGGTGGCGAAGGGCAGCATGGAACCTTGGCTTTGCAGGCCCAGCCTGCGCTCAATCTCGGCAGCCATGCCCTCCGGCGTGGGTACGGAGGTGTACCAGAGCTTCCAGAGCTCGCCGTCCTTGGCCGCCTCCACAAGGTCGTCGTGGTGATCTGGCCGCAAGGGCTCCAGTGTCACGAATTTGCCGGTCAGGGTTATGGGTTCAATCGAGGTCACCCGGTTAGCCTAACCGGTGTGGTCAGTCGTTCCAGTCGAAGAAGCCCTTGCCTGTTTTGCGGCCAAGCTCCCCGCGTGCCACCTTGTCCCTCAGGATTTGCGGCGGAGCGAAGCGGTCACCCAACGTGGAATGCAGGTACTCCGCGATGCCCAGACGAACATCCAAACCCACGATGTCGGTGGTCTTGAGCGGCCCCGTGGGGTGTTTGTACCCAAGTACCATGGCGGCGTCGATGTCCTCCGCTGATGCCACACCCTCCTCAACCATGCGCATTGCCTCCAAGGCAATAGCGACGCCCAGCCTTGAGGACGCAAAGCCGGGTGCGTCATTAACGACGACGGCGGTCTTGCCGAGTGCCTCGGTCCAGTTCTTCGCCGCTTGGGCGAGTTCGGGCGAGGTTTTTTTGGCCAGCACCACTTCGATGAGGGTGGAGGCGGGCACCGGGTTGAAGAAGTGCAGCCCGATGAAGTTGGCTGGCCTGCGAAGTTCATCCGCCAAGCCCGTCACGGACAAGGACGACGTGTTTGAGGCAAGGAATGCATCCGCGGAAAGGTGGTCCTCCACCGCTTTCAACGCAGCGACCTTGAGATCGTAATCCTCGGGCACAGCTTCTACCACCAGGCCGCAGTGGATGAAGGATTCGTAGTCTGTCGACGTGCTGAACCTGGCCATGGCTTCTTCAGGGGTTTCGCCCAGGGTGCCGCGGGCAGCGGACTTGGCCACCGCGTCTGCCACCCGGCCCTGCGCTCCGGCGGCTGCCTCATGATCCCTCTCCACCACGATCACGGTGGCCCCCTTGATCAGGAAAGCATGCGCGATTCCCGCCCCCATCCGGCCACCGCCAAGGACTCCAACAACGTGGGGAATCGCGGGAACTGCTGTCATTTCTGAATCCTGTCGTCGTTGGCAGTCGCGGATGAATTGCCTGTGTTCTTCTTGTCCAGGAAAGCCTGCATCCTGTCAAATTTGGCCTGGGATTCGAACAGAATCCCCTGGGCGAGGGTGTCGATCAGTGGGTGTGCTTCCGCTGGAGCGTGGAACACCGACTTGGTAATGCGGACAGCAAGGGGGTCCTGGCGGCCGATCCGGTCAGCCAGATTGTGCGCGGCCTCCATGAGCTCAGGGGCCTCGTGAATCTCGGTAATCAAGCTGATCCGTAGCGCTTCCTCGGCCCGCAACACAGCGCCGGCGAGGAGGATCTCCTTGGCTTTTGGTTCACCCACAAGCTCCTTGAGCCGCCAACTGGCACCGGCTGCAGCAAGGATTCCGAGTCCTGTTTCGGGGTTGCCGATCCGGACACTTGGGGTCCCGATGCGGAAATCTGCGGCATAGGCAAGCTCCGCACCGCCGCCCAGGCAATAGCCGTCCAAAGCTGCGATGACGGGCATCGGCAGCTTGGCGATGCGCATGAAGATAGTTGAGTTGATCCCCCGCAGTGCGTCATCGCGCCGGCGTTCCCGGAGTTGTCCAATGTCCGCGCCCGAGGCGAAGACACCGTCCGTGCCCGCGATGATCAGGACCTTGGGGTTGCGCTCCAGTTCGGCACAGACGAGGTGAAGCTCGTCCACCATGGCCTGGTCTATCGCGTTGCGTACTTCGGGACGATTAAGAAGAACAGTGAGCCTGTCGTCACGTTCCTCGAGGAGAAGGGTGCTGAAGTCTTTCTGGTTCAGTGCCATTTACACGCCTTCCAGCAGCATTGCCGTGCCCTGGCCCACGCCGATGCACATCGTGGCAAGGCCAAGCTTCGGTCCATTGTTGCTGGCAAGCTCCCGCTCCATGCGGCCCAGAAGGGTAATGGCCAGACGTGACCCGCTGGAACCCAGCGGGTGCCCCAAACTGATGGCACCGCCGTCGTTATTGACGATTCCCGGGTCCAGCCCCAGGCGCCGCATGCTGGCAAGGGACTGGGTGGCAAAAGCTTCGTTGAGTTCCACTGCGCCGAGCTGGTCCACGGTAAGGCCAGTGCGGGCAAGGACCTTCTGCGTTGCCGGGACAGGACCGATGCCCATGATTTCCGGCTCACAGCCCGCCGAAGCGCCATCGATGATGCGGGCGCGAGGCGTCAGGCCGAACTTCTTGATGGCTGCTTCGGAGGCGACGATGATCGCAGAGGCACCGTCATTGAGGCTGGAGGAGTTGCCCGCAGTGACGACGGAGCCACCCGGGACTACGGGCCGAAGCCCAGCCAGGACATCCATGGTGGTGCCTTCGCGGGGACCCTCATCGGTGTCCACCACGGTCTCGGATTTACGGGTCTTGACGGTGACCGGAACGATCTCATCCTTGAACCGGCCGCCTGCAATGGCTGCCAGCGCGAGCTCGTGCGAGCGGACAGCGAAAGCATCTGCATCCTCGCGGGAGATGTTGTCCACGCGGCCCACTTCCTCGGCCGTTTCAGGCATGGAGTAGGTCATCTTGCCGTCACGGGAGAGCTCGCCCTTGGTGAAGAGCGGGTTGACGAAGCGCCAACCGATGGACGTATCGAAGATCTGGCCCGGCTTGGCGAATGCAGTGGTGGGCTTCTCCTGGACCCAGGGTGCCCGGCTCATGGATTCGACGCCACCGGCCACCACGATGTCCGCGGCGCCGGACTTGATCATCTGGCTCGCCATGATGATGGCACTCAGGCCTGAGGCACAGAGCCTGTTAACAGTGATGCCCGGAATGTGGAGGGGAAGTCCTGCGAGGATGGTCGCCATGCGGGCCACGTTGCGGTTCTCCTCGCCAGCGCCGTTGGCATTGCCGAGGATTACCTCATCAATGGAGTCAGGATCGACGCCGGCACGCGCCACTGCCTCACGGACCACCAGCGCGGCGAGGTCGTCAGGACGGACGGAGGACAATGCCCCGCCGTAACGACCAACCGGCGTCCGTGCGCCGCCAACAAGAAAAGCCTCGACCATGAGAACATCCTTCGCGAAGTGAAAGGGACCGGCACGGAATAATATACCGACCGTTCGTTCTATAAAGATTACACGGCCTGCCGTCCGGGTCAACAGATGAAGTCATCTCCCCCGCAGCCCAGCCAGGGCCTCAGACCACCCGGATGCCCAAATGACCAGCCAGCAACGGGGCCATCAGACTCAACTGGTATTCGTCAATAACAACTCCGGCAAGCCCGGCCAAACCGTTGATCCCCCGGAATTCCGAGCTCCGCAGGTCCACGTCCTTGAGCTTGGCACCTGTGACGTCCAGGGTGCCGATGGTGCAGTTCTTCAACGACACCCGGGTACCGGTGCAGCCGCCCAGATCGAGCTCGTTGATGATGCAGTCGGAAATCTGGACATCCATCAACTTGGAACCGCGCAAGTTCACGTAGTCCAGCTTGCCGCCCTCGATCCGCACCGAACGCCACGTGCCCTCGTACAGCTCGGCTGACCCCCACCTCGGATTGCTGATCTCCACGTCCTGCCACGAAGTCCGTGCCGCAGTGAAGACTGGCGCATACGGCTCCGCAAGGATGCACTCCCGGAACGTGGCACCACGCAACTGGGCCTCATTGAACGAGACTCCCGTGAACTCACACTCAATGAAGTCAGCACCGCTCAGTTCCTCCCCATCGGCGGACACGCGGGTAAACCTGATGCCGTCATACCTTTCGCCACGCTGGAAGTCCGGGGCGTCGTCGTCGCGCAGTTCTTCCAACCGCACCGGCGAGATCTTGGGGGCCGCCACCTTTGCAGCCGCCATCAGAGGGATTCCGCCTTTGCAGCGATCTCGGCGAGGTCCTTGCTGAGGGCCTTTCGGGTAATACTCATGCCTATCTTCCCGAACAAGGCCATGGCGACCTTGCTCACGAGCGTGGGTTTAAGGACCTCGGCGCCGAATGTCAGCGTGAGGTCAGTGCCGCCGTCGCGCTCGTTCAGGCTGAAGCGGGTGGTGTAGTCGGCGCCGCCCTGAAGTGCTTTAACCGTGGTGCTGCGGGGCGGGTCGGTCTCTGACACCCACATCTCCACGGTTTCTTGCCGGCCCATCATGGTGCGGGTTTCCTTCCAGCGGGTGCCTTCCCCATAGGGACCCTCACTGAGCATCTGGATTGCGTTGATGCCCGAAAGGGTGCCGGCCGAGCCCGGAATGTCCGAGAGGACCGCCCAAACTTTCTCCGGGCTGGCGTTGATGTGCTGCGTCAGGGTGGTGGTGTGATCCATACATCGAGCCTAGACCGGGGCACTGACACTCCCAACTGACTGGCATTAGTGGTTGTTCTCAGCCGGCGGTTGGTCGGGGACACGCGAACGACGGGTGCCCCCGGAAAGGAGGCACCCGCCGTCGAGCGTTGGTAAGAGAGCCTTAGCTGAACAGCTCGCTCTTGGGCTCGTTGTTCTTGACCTTCTGCCAGCCAAGCCACAGGACCAGGGCGAAGAACGGGATGGTCGCCAGGGTCCAGAGACCCAGCAGGAAGACCTCGCCGGTTGCCTTATCGGTCATGGTGTCGAAGCCGATCAGTACGGTGATGGCCAGCAAGGCAACGAGGCCAAGCCAGCTGGTCCACGGCGAACCGGGCATCGGCAGGCTGGAGACGTTGCCGCGCTTCTTCCGCAGGGCAATCTGGCTCGCGAAGATGGAACCCCAGGTGAAGATCACACCGATGGAGGCCGTGTTCAGCGCGAGGTCGAACGCGTGGGAGCCACCCAGCCAGATGTTGAGCAGGATACCCGCCAGGTACACACCGCCGATCGCCAGGATGGCCGCGTACGGCACGTGGCGGGAGGACATTTTGGTGAGCCACTGCGGGGCGTGTCCGTTGTTGGCCATGGTCCGGAAGATGCGGCCGATCGAGTACAGGCCCGAGTTGCACGAGGACAGTGCGGCGGTGATGACGATCATGTTCATGACGTCGCCCATCCAACCGAGGCCCATCTGGCCAAACACGGTTACGAACGGCGAGGTGCCCGCCTTGTACTGGTCCGACGGCAGCAACATCGCAAGCAGCATCACGGAACCGACATAGAAGACAATAATTCGGATCACGACGGCGCGGATCGCCTTGGGAACTTCGCGTTCCGGGTTCTCCATCTCACCAGCGGTAATACCAACGAGTTCGATTGCGTTGTAGGCGAAGATCACGGCGTTGAGGACCAGGATCATGACCAGGCCGCCCTTGGGGAACATGCCGCCGTCTTCGTGGAACAGGTTGCCCACCGAGGCGTGGCCGGTGCCTACCTGCGCGTTGGTGACAACCATGAAGGTGCCAACTGCAAGGAAGATCAGGATGGCTGCGACCTTGAGGCAGGAGGCCCAGAATTCGAACTCGCCGAACGCCTTGACGCTGAACAGATTCACGGCCACGAGCAGCACCAGCGCTGCAATCGCGGAGAGTTCAACCGGAACGTTGGGGAAGAAGAACTGGAAGTACAGGCCGATCGCGATGAGCTCGGCAATGCCTGTCATGGCCCAGTTGATGAAGTACATCCAACCGGAAAGGAAGGCGCCCTTTTTGCCGAACATCTCACCGGCGTAGCTCACGAACGAGCCCGAGGTCTGGCGGTACATGATGAGTTCACCGAGCGCGCGCATCAGCAGGTAAGCGATGACGCCGGCGATTGCGTAGGAGAAGATCAGGGCCGGACCGGTGGAGGCCAAGCGGCCGCCGGCGCCCATGAACAGGCCGACGCCGATTGCGCCACCCATGGCGATCATGGTGACGTGGCGCCGGCTCAGGGTCTTCTGGTAACCCTCAGCGCTGAGGGTGGAACCGACGGCGGTGGGTGTGGCCGTGGGGTTCTGGAGATCTGTGGGGGTACTTTGCGGCACAGCTGTTCCTTGTGGGTTGGGGTATTGCTGTAGGTGTTTACGCCCATGCCGGAACATGGGCACCTTTGCCACACAAAATTCGAGCTTTCCTCGCTTGAGGACCCCGAAGTGTGACAAAGAACGCAGAACGCCGAAGGTTCGCGCAACCCGTCTATCTTACGGGATTAACGGGAATGCCCGTGACGCAGGCAACAGCACCCTTCCTGAATACAGCAACGCGGGGTCACTTACGGCCCATGTTGGCCGCTCAGATGGGCCGTAAGTGACCCCGGGTTGCTTCAGGGAATGACGACGATGTTTTGCCCCTCATCTGCGAAGACTTCGTACGTCCGCAGGGGCTTGGCGCCTGTGGTGGAACACCCGGTTTCCAGCTCAAACGAGTGCTGGTGGAGCGGGCACATCACCACGCGCTGATCGATGGTTCCGTCCGCGATGGGTCCTCCTTTGTGGGGGCACACTGCCGACACAGCCCGCAAGGTTCCATCCCGAAGCCGGAAGACCGCGACCTGCTCGCCGTCGATCCCGAACGCCCTGCCTTCGCCGAACGGAATTTGGTCCACCGGACCTACGACGTGTGGAATCTTCATCGGACCGGCACCTGCGGGAGCACCGTCAAGGGCAGCGAGGTCCGGAATTGGCCAGGGGTGGGTGGATCATCGCGCTCACTCCACGGATCAACGTAGTTGTCCACGGACTCCTGCATCGCCGCATCCAAGCGGGCAGCGATGCCCTCGGAGTCATCCAGGATGACGCTGCGAATACGTTCAATCCCTACCCGGGGAACAAACGCGTATGTCCGTTCCAGCCAGTTCGCGTTTTCCCGGTAGTACTGCATGAAACGGCCCGCCAGCAGTGTGACTTCCTCAGGCGTATCCACTGCGACCAGCAAGTCCCCCTTCCGGATGTGGGCGCCGGCAGCTCCCCCGATGTAGATTTCCCAGCGGCCACCCTCCACGGCCACCACGCCAACGTCCTTGACCAAAGACTCCGCACAGTTCCGCGGACACCCGGAAACTGCGAGCTTCAGTTTTGCCGGCGACTCAATTCCTTGGAAGCGGGACTCAAGCGAAATGCCCAAACCAGTGGAATCACCCGTCCCAAAACGGCAGTAATCCTTCCCCACACAGGTCTTTACCGTGCGGAAGCTCTTGCCATAGGCATAGCCGGACGGCATGTCCAGGTCAGCCCAGACTGTGGGGAGGTCTTCCTTGGCAACGCCCAGGAGGTCAATGCGTTGACCACCGGTCAGCTTGATCATGGGAATTTTGTGCTTCTCCGCGACGTCGGCGATCCTCCGGAGCTGCTGCACGGAGGTCACCCCACCCTTCATCTGGGGTACCACGGAGAACGTGCCATCGCGCTGGATGTTCGCATGGACGCGGTCATTGATGAAGCGGGCGTCGCGCTCGTCAATGTACTTCTCCGCCAGCATCATCTTCATGAGCGAGGCCAGGCCCATCTTGGATTTGGCGTCCTCCACGCTGTCCGGCGCCAGGGCCGCGAAGACCTGCGAAACCGAGCGCAGCCCAAGCTCCCGGATCCGGGACATCAACGCGGGCTTGTCCAACGGGATTCCTGGGACGTAGTAGCTGGCTGCGGGGTCATCTTCCACGGCACCATCGGCGGCCCACTCCACCACCTGCGTGACCAGCAATTTGCATGCACCACACCCCTTGCCTGCACGGGTGGCATCCATGGCGGCCGGTACCGAACGGCACCCACCCTGCACGGCCGAGACAAGTGCCCCTTTGGAGACTCCGTTGCAGTTGCAGACCTGCGCCGAGTCAGCCAGTTCTGCCACGCCCTCCTCCTCTGCAGGCGAACCGAGATCGAACATCAGCGAGAGCCGCTCCTCCGGCAGCGGCAATCCCTGGTCAAAGGCCTGCGTCAAGTAGGCAACCTTGCGGCTGTCACCAAGCAGGGTAGCGCCCACCATCTTGTTGTCCCGGATCACGATCGACTTGAACACGCCCCGGCTCGGTTCCGAGAAAACAATATGCTCATCCGTGTCGAGTTCCGGGCCCGGCAGGCCCATGGAAGCGACGTCGACGCCGGCCACCTTCAGTTTGGTGGCGGTCCGGGATCCAAGGTAAACCGATGAACGATCCACGCCGGTGATCTGGTCTGCCAGAACAGCGGCCTGCTCCCACAAAGGAGCAACGAGCCCATAAACCTCGCCCCGGTGTTGAACGCATTCCCCCACGGCATAAATGTCCTCTTCGTCCATGACGCGCAGGTGGTCATCCACCACGATGGCCCGTTCAACCGCCAGTCCACTCACCACCGCCACATCCACGTTGGGCCGGATACCGGCTGTAACAACCACCATGTCGCAGCCCAGCTCTGTGTCATCGCGAAGTCGCACACCGGTGATCCGGTCCTTGCCCAACACCGCGGTGGTCCGGCTTCCTGTATGGACCTCGATGCCCAGCGCCTCCACGCTTCGCCGCAGTATTGCGCCGCCGTCGGGCCCTAATTGCGCATTCATGAGGTGACCGCCGGAGTGGACCACCGCCACGTCAAGTCCGTAGGCCTGCAAGCCGCGGGCAGCTTCCAGCCCCAGCAGTCCACCGCCAATCACCAGAGCCCGCCGGTGATGTTCCTGCTGGGCGAACTGGACCATCTTGCGGGTGTCATCCATGGTCCGGAACGTGAAGACCCCGTGACGCACGGACCCGCTGGGCGTGTACAAGCCATCCATCGGCGGAAGGAATGAGTGGCTTCCGGTGGCGATGACCAGGACATCGTAGGGAACCACCCTGCCATCTGCCGCGAAGACGTGTTTGCTGTACTTATCTATGCGCTCCACCCGGACCCCGGCGTGCAGGGTGATGTTGTTTTCCCGGTACCACGGCAGGGCGTTGAGGAAGATGTCCGCATCGCTTTCCTCGCCGGACAGGACGTGGCTGAGCATGATGCGGTTGTAGTTTCCGTACGGCTCATCGCCGAACATGGTGATGTCGAAAGCGTCTCCGCCACTGCGGGCCAGGATCTCCTCCACAGCGCGGGCACCGGCCATGCCGTTGCCGATGACCACCAGCCGCCTGGCCATCAGTGCTCCACCATGCCCAGGTCCACCACCACGGAACCGCGGACGCCGGCCGGCGCTGCGATGAACAACTCGATCATCGAGCCGCCCTCGATATCTTCCACAACCCGCAGCGGGACGTGCACGTCGCCTTTGGCCCCAATGGGGAAATACCGCATCGGGACGCCGTCGCGCATGAGGACAACCGCGATGAGTTCGGAGCTGGAATTACCGCCGCGGAAGTAGAGCGTCTGGTTCACGACGCCGTCCGGGACAAAGTGCGCGAGCTCGCCATGAAGGGGAACCGGCTTTTCCATACCGATGCCCTCAAACGGGAAAATGCCTTGGAGGAAGAGGTTCTTGGAAATCACGGAAAGATCCTTTCGGCCGGCTTCCCTCCATGGTGCTCCGCCGATGTTTCAGGACGCTTGGTGCCGTGTTTCCATTCGCAGGACACAGCGTAACGATCGCTTTGCGAACAACTCACCCCGGCGGCAGGGGCGGCGGCGGGGGTTAGAGCAACTCGCCATCCTGCATTCCGTACCGGACCCAGCTACCCACCGAGCCGGCCGCGGCACAGCGATCGAACCACTCCCCCAGTGCGCGGTCGTGGCTCACGATGACCAGCGTCCCGGCGAAGCCTGCGAGCGCAGCTTCCAACTGCTCCACGAGCACTGGCGCAAGGTGGTTGGTGGGTTCGTCCACGATCATGGTGTCGTAACTGCCCAGAAGCAGTCTGGCCAAAGCGAGCCTGCGTTGCTGTCCGGCCGAGAGGCTGCCCACAGGAACATGAAATTCAGCAGGCCGAAACAAGCCCAGGCGCAGCAGGGCCTCGGCGTGTTCGTCGATGTTTCCGCCCAGTCCCGCGGCAAAAGCGGGAAGCAGCCGAAGGCCTGGACGGGGCGGTACGTCGAGTTCCTGTTGCAGGTACCCCACCGTGCCCTGAACGGCCACGGTCCCGGCTGCTGGCTCCAGCGTCCCGGCCAACACAGAAACCAGCGTTGATTTTCCTGCACCGTTGGGACCGGTGATGAGGACCTTTTCCCCGGTTTCGACGCGGAAGTCCGTTGGTTTGAGGCGCCCGGGCACGCTAATGCCGTGTGCTTCGATGGCCGGTCCAGCAGCTTCCTCCAGCTGAACGTCAAGTTGCGCGGCTAGCTTCAGCGGCACGGGTGGCCGGTCAATGGGGTTCTCTTCGAGCCGTCGCAGGCGTTCCTGGGCGTTGCGAACTTTGCTGGTGGCTGCGCGCTGCCAGGTGCCCTTTTTGAAGCCGGTGGCAAATTTGTCGTTGTCGCGCACTCTGCCATAGCCCATGCCGCCCGAAACCGTGGCGGCCTGGAACCTCTCAGCGGCCATGGCGTCGAGCCATTCCTCGTATTGCTGCACCCAACGGGCTCGCTGGGCGGCTTTCTCGCGCAGGTAACCTTCGTAACCATTGCCGTACCGATTGACCGAACGGCGTTCAGCGTCGACTTCGATGACGGTGCTGGCTACCTTCCGCAGCAAGACACGGTCGTGCGAAACCACCACAACGGTCCCTCGGTGCGCAGCCAACCTCGACTCCAGCCACGCCGTGCCGTTGGCGTCCAGGTGGTTGGTGGGCTCGTCAAGGAGCAGGGCTTCGGCGGGATCGGCCAGTAGGCACGCAAGGGCCACGCGCTCCTGCTCGCCGCCGGACAAAGATCCAAGCGTTCGACGCCGGTCCAAGCCTCCCAGCCCCAGCCGGTCCAGCGCTGCTTCCACCCGGGATTCGGCGGCATACCCCTCACGGAGTTGGTACTGGGTCTGCAGGCTTCCATAGCGTTCCAAGGTTTCGGAGTCGGCATCCGCAAGGTCCCGCTCCAGTTCAGTGATGCTGGCCTCGAGCGCCCGCAACGCAGTAAGCGACGCGTCAATGGCGTCCCCCACAGTGAGCGAGGCCGGAAGTCCGTGTGTCTGGGCGAGATAACCCACGCGATAGCCGGCATTGCCCACCAAACCTGCCGTGCCGTCGTCGGGCGTTTCTACGCCGGCCAGCAAGCGGAGAAGGGTGGATTTGCCCGCCCCGTTTTCTCCGACAATGGCAACGTGCTCGCCGTGATCGATGGTGAGATCAGCGCCGTGGAAAAGTTCGCGGTCCCCGTAGCCATGGGAAACGCCGGAAAGGTGAAGGTGGTCAGTCAAGAGGTGTCCTCGCAAAGTCCGCAGTGAATGGCAGGAAACCGCTTGGGGTACTGCCGTTGTGGGGTACTGGGGATGCAGCCGGATGGAAGGGCTGCTCTCAAGACTTCATCGCTCCAGACTGCCCGGCGAACGCTTGCACGTCAAGAACAGGCGCCCGTCAAGTGTCAGGCCGCGGCCACCGCCCGCTTGCGCCGGGCCTTCGCCAGGCGCGTACCAATTAGTCCTTGCCTGGGACTGAACAGATAGACGACGGCGAACACGGCGCCTTGGGTGACCACCACCATGGCACCTGATGCCGTGTCCAGGTAGTAGCTGAGGTAGATGCCGGTCATGGAGCACACTACCGAGATGACAGGGGCGATCAGCAGCATCCGGGAGAACCGGTCCGTCAGCAGGTGCGCGGTGGCGCCGGGAATGATCAGCATGGCCACCACCAGCACCACGCCCACGGTTTGCAAAGCCACCACGGATGTCAGCGCCAGCAGGCCGAGCAGCAGGGCTCCAAGCCGCCGGGGCGACAGGCCAATGGCGTGGGCATGCGTGGGATCGAACGCGTAGAGCGTGAGGTCCCGGCGCTTGAGGATCAGGATTGCGAAAGCCACTACGCCAAGGACCACAACCTGGATGAGGTCAGGGACGCTGACGCCCAGCAGGTTGCCGAAGATGATGTGGTTCAGGTCGGTCTGGCTCGGCGTTACGGAGATCAGCACCAGGCCCAGCGCAAAGAGCGAAGTAAACACGATGCCGATGGCCGCATCTTCCTTGACCCGGCTCGTGTTCCGCACCACCCCAATCAACGTCACCGCGATCAGGGCGAACACCAACGCACCGAGTGCGAAAGGCGCACCCACAATGTAGGCGAGCACGACGCCGGGAAGCACCGCGTGCGATACGGCGTCGCCCATGAGGGACCAGCCGATCAGAACGAGCCAGCAGCTAAGGACGGCGCAAACGACGGCGGCGATCGCCGTGGTGGCAAGCGCGCGCACCATGAAGTCGTAGCTCAATGGTTCAAGCAGGAATTCCACGGCTTAGCCCCTGTTCATGACGTCGAGGCCGAATGCCATGGCCAGATTTTCGGGTTGCAGCACCACGTCCGGGCTGCCATGCATCAGCACCTTCCGCATCAGGAGCACGGCTTCGTCGCAGAGCTGCGGCAGCGCGTGGAGGTCGTGGGTGGAGATGAGGATGGTGGCGCCGTCAGCGGCAAGTTCGCGCAACAGCCTGGTAATAGTGGCTTCGGACCGCTTGTCCACTCCGGCGAAGGGTTCATCCAGGAGCATCATGGTGGCCCCTTGGGCGATGCCGCGGGCTACGAAGGCACGCTTCTTCTGCCCGCCGGACAGCTGGCCAATTTGGCGGTCGGCAAACTCGCCAAGCTCCACCCGTTCCAGGGCCTGTTCGACGGCGTCCCTGTCTGCCTTCCGTGGACGGCGGGTGAAACCGAGGTGCCCATAACGGCCCATCATCACTACGTCCCGGACGGACAAGGGGAAGGCCCAGTCCACATCCTCGCTTTGCGGGACGTAGCCGATGCCGGCCTCTTTTCGGGTCTTCATGGGCGGGTGACCGTTGATGAGGACCCTGCCTGAATCGGGCTTGACCATACCCATGATGGTCTTGAACAGGGTGGATTTGCCCGAGCCGTTCATGCCGACCAAACCGCAGATTCTGGAGTGGTCCAGGGTGAGGGATGCGGAGTCCAGCGCCAGCACCTCGCCGTAGTGGACAGTGACATTCTCAACGACGATCGCGGGACTGGTCATGACGCTCCTCCTGCCAGTGCTGTGGTGATGGTTTTCGCATCGTGGCGGATAAGGTCCAAATACGTGGGAACAGGACCGTCTGCTTCTGATAGCGAGTCCACGTAGAGGACGCCACCGAATGCGGCCCCGGTAGCACCGACGACTTGGCGCATGGGGGCATCGGAGACGGTGGATTCGCAGAACACGGCAGGCACCTGGTTGTCCTTGACGAATTCGATGGCCCGCGCAATCTGCTGGGGCGTGGCCTGCTGCTCCGCGTTCACGGCCCAGATGTAGACCTCTTTGAGTCCGGCATCCCGGGCGAGGTATGAGAATGCACCCTCGCAGGTCACCAGCGCCCGGTGTGCTTCCGGCAGCACGGAGAGCTTGGAGACCATCTCATCCTGGACGGTCTGCAGTTTGGCGTTGTAAGCCTTGGCATTGGCTTCAAACTCGCTGGCGTGGGCCGGGTCCAGCTTGGCGAAAGCCTTGGCCATGTTGTTGGCGTAGATCTGGACGTTGCTGGGGGACATCCATGCGTGCGGGTTCGGTTTGCCCTGGTAGGAGTCTTCTGCGATGGGCATGACCTTCACGCCGTCGCTCACCACGGCGTGGGGCACATCGAGCCCCTCCACGAATTGGGAGAACCATGCTTCAAGGTTCAGACCGTTATCCAGGATGAGGTCGGCCTGGGCAGCCTTGCGAATGTCTCCGGGAGTGGGCTCGTAGCCGTGGATTTCGGCCCCGGCCTTGGTGATGGATTCCACCCGGAGCTTGTCACCGGCGACGTTTTTGGCGACGTCGGCCAACACGGTAAAGGTGGTCAGGACAACGGGCTTGTCATCACCTCCGGCGGAGGAATTCCCTCCGCAAGCGGAGACCCCGAGCACCAGAGCGGATGCGGTCAGTAGGGCAGCGAATCGGCGGACAACTTTGGCGCACCGAAACGAAATGTTAGGCATACCGAAAATTGTAGCGAAGCGGGGGCCACCCAGCAAAGATAGTCTGGTCATATGGGCACCATTTCGACGCGGGCGAGGCTTTACCGATTCAATGCCTTGGACGCCGTGGCCGTGGCCGCCTACGTGGGTTTCACGGTCTACTTCACGTTTGCGGGCGAATCGGTGGAGCGAATGATGCTCCAGCTTTTTTCTGACCCTGCCACCGCCTCATATGCCGTTAATGCGCTCTTTTATGCCGCCGTCGGGGTCTTTGCCTTGGCGTCCGCTTGGCGCATAGTTGGCCGCGACGTCAAGATCCTGGGTACCCGCCCTTGGTTCACTCTTGGCATGGTGCCCCTTGCGGTGGTGGTCATGCTGATCATCACGGCTCTCCTGGTTGGGGCGCTCGGTACGGCGCAGACTTCCGAAAACCAGTTGGGCATCCAAGGCCTCCTGCAGCGTGTGCCGGCTTGGCTCATGGTGCCCCTGCTGGTGGTTCTGGGGCCATTCGTGGAGGAGTACTTGTTCCGGCACCTACTGATCGGCAAGTTGTCGCAGTACGTGAACATTTGGATCTGCTGTGCCATTTCGGTAGGAGTTTTCGCGTCGATCCATGTTGTGGGCAGGGAGGGGTTGGTGTTGTCCGCCCTTGCGCCGTATCTCGGCATGGCCCTTGTGCTGGTGGCGGTCTATGTGTGGACGGGAAAGAACCTGATGTTCTCCTACTTCGTCCATGCGGCCAAGAACCTCCTGGCCGTGGTTCTCATATATGCGATCCCGCCGGACTTCCTCCCCCACTAGGCAAGACGGGACCTGCCGCCAAGACCACGAGTTCTGCATCAGCCAAGGCCATTACTAGACTCGGACTGTGAACAACCAACTCCCTGCCAAGGTTTCCGACATCTTTGACCCCTCGCGCTGGCGTACCGTTTCCGGCTTCGACGACTTCAAGGACATGACGTACCACCGGCAGGTTGAGCGTTCCGCAGACGGCACAGTCAAGGACCTCCCCACTGTCCGCATCGCCTTCAACCGCCCCGAGGTCCGCAATGCGTTCCGTCCGGGCACTGTGGACGAGCTGTACCGGGCCATGGATCACGCCCGCATGACTCCGGACGTCGCCACAGTGCTGCTCACCGGCAACGGACCGTCGGAAAAGGACGGCGGGCACTCGTTCTGCTCGGGCGGCGACCAGCGGATCCGCGGCAGGGACGGCTACCGCTACGCCGAAGGCGACACCCAGGAAACCATCGATCCCGCCCGGGCAGGCCGCCTCCACATCCTGGAAGTCCAGCGCCTGATGCGGACCATGCCCAAGGTGGTCATCGCCGTCGTCAATGGTTGGGCGGCCGGCGGCGGACATTCCCTCCACGTGGTCAGCGACCTCACCATCGCCTCGCGCGAACATGGCAAGTTCAAGCAGACTGACGCCACGGTGGGAAGTTTCGACGCCGGATATGGCTCTGCGCTGCTGGCCCGCCAGATAGGGCAGAAAGCCGCGAGGGAGATCTTCTTCCTGGCCCGCGAATACTCGGCGGAGGACATGGTGAAGATGGGAGCCGTGAACGAGGCCGTGGACCACGCGCGGCTGGAGGAAGTCGCGCTGGAGTACGCGGCTGATATCGCCCGCCAGTCCCCCCAGGCCATCCGCATGCTGAAGTTCGCCTTCAACCTGGCCGACGACGGCCTTGCCGGGCAGCAGGTCTTCGCCGGTGAAGCCACGCGGCTGGCCTACATGACGGACGAGGCCGTGGAGGGCAAGGAAGCCTTCCTCCAGAAACGCGACCCCGACTGGTCCAACTTCCCCTACTACTTCTAGGACTCCCCCGTGGACATCGATCCCGTACTCAAAGCCCTGGCCGCTGCCCTGCATGGCGAGGGTCCCGCCGTCGAAATTGTGGTTCACCAGGACGGCCAGCCGGAAGCAGTCCCGGTAGAGACCGGCGTGGAAGAAGCCGCAGTGGTGGTCCGAACCTCCGGCTCCACCGGCACGCCAAAAGCGACTGTCCTCACTGTGGATGCCTTGGCGGCGTCCTCTGTGGCGACGGCAATGGCATTGCGCGGCGAAGGCCAATGGTTGCTGGCGCTCCCCTTGCAGTATGTGGCCGGTGTCCAGGTCCTGGTTCGCTCCCTCTACGCTGGGACGCGGCCCTGGGTGATGGACCAGTCAAACGGCTTCACGCCTGAGGCATTCACAGCTGCGGCCGAGGAACTGACGGACAAGATCCGCTTTACGTCGCTGGTCCCCACCCAGCTGCAGCGGCTCCTGGACTCCCCCGCACCGGAGACCCTTGCCGTGTTGCGCCGCTTCAATACGATCCTGCTGGGCGGCGCGCCGGCGTCGGATGAGCTGCTGGCAAACGCCCAGGCGGAAGGGCTGCACGTGGTCACCACCTACGGCTCAGCCGAGACGTGCGGCGGGTGCGTGTACGACGGCGAGCCGCTGGACGGCGTCGAGGTCCGCATCGGTGAGGGCGAACTGGAAGGCCGCATCCTGCTGGGCGGCGACACCGTGGCGGGGGGCTACCTTGACGCCCCGCGGGCCACAAATGCCGCGTTCCTCGAGGAGGACGGCGTCCGTTGGTACGTCACCGGCGACCTCGGGGAAGTTACCGACGACGGCAAGCTCACCGTCCTGGGCCGGGCCGACGACGTCATCATCACCGGGGGCCTGAAGGCCTCCGCCGGATATATCCAAAGCAAACTGGAAGAGCTCGACGGCGTCACCGCGGCTTTCGTCGCGGGTGTCCCGTCGCGTGAATGGGGCCAGGCCGTGGCAGCGTACGTGGCCATGACTGATCCCTCGCCGGAAGAGCTGAAGGGATTCACGGCCCGCCACGAAGCAGCGTTGGGGGTTTTGGCCCCCAAGACTGTGGTTGCCGAGAAAGACTTGCTCATGCTGCCAAACGGAAAACCTGACCGGCTGGCCATGATCGAACAGCTTTCCGCCGCGCATCAGGGACAATAGACACGTTCTGCCCTCATGACTCCGACCAAAGATCAACGCGAAATACACGAGGTACTACACGTGGCGACAGCTGCACAATGGATTCAAGGAGCCCGGCTCCGCACACTGCCCGCGGCAATCGCGCCCGTACTGATCGGTTCGGCAGCGGCGTACGAGCTCCATGCTTTCCGGCTGCCGAATGCGATCCTGGCGGCGCTCGTGGCGCTTCTTCTCCAAGTGGGCGTCAACTATGCCAATGACTACTCGGACGGCATCCGCGGGACGGACGAGGACCGGGTGGGGCCGCTGCGCCTGGTTGGTTCCGGACTCGCCAAGCCCGAGCAAGTGAAGTGGGCGGCCTTCGGTCTGTTCGGCGCTGCCATGGTGTGCGGGTTGATCCTGGTCATCATCACCCAAACCTGGTGGCTGATCCTGGTGGGCCTCGGTTGCGTCCTGGCAGCTTGGGGCTACACGGGCGGCAAGAACCCTTACGGCTACCTTGGCTTGGGCGACGTCTTCGTTTTCGTGTTCTTCGGCCTGGTGGCAACGCTCGGCACAACCTACACCCAAGCCGGGCAGGTTAGCCTTGCAGCGGTCATCGGCGCGATCGGCACCGGACTCATCGCCTGCGCCCTGCTCATGGCCAACAATGTCCGGGATATTCCCACGGACACGGCGGCCGGAAAACGGACCTTGGCGGTGCGTCTTGGAGACAGGCATGCCCGCGAGAGCTACGTGTTGATGCTGGCCGTCGCCATCCTGCTGGTGATTGTTCTGGCACCCACCAAGCCATGGATGTTGATCGTTCTCCTGCTGATCCCCGCCTGCCTGATGCCTGCCTGGCTCATGGTCAACGGCAAGAAGCGCAAGAGCCTCATTCCCGTGCTCAAGCAGACCGGCCTGATCAACCTCGGCTACAGCCTGCTGTTCTCGCTCGGCCTGATCCTGAACCGCGGCTTCTAGGTTTTCCTACTTGGAACCCGGGCGTTTGTCGTTGTTGACGGCGATGTCCGGGTTCTGCTCCACCAGGCCATCCTCTGCCTCGGCGTCCTCAACCTCACCAGCGGTGCGGATGGGCTTGGCCCGGCCGGAAAAGCGTTCCCGCATGGCCGCAGTGGCGGCGTCGCGCTGTTTCTGGAAGAAGAGGTAACTGATGGCGAACGCGATCAGCCCCGCGAAGACCACCGCCAGGATCCAGCCCACCTGCAAAAGGGCGAAAAGGATGAACAACGGCACGAACAGCGCCATACGGATGAGGGAATACTTCAGGAAAGCCACTATCCAAGTTTAGCCGCCCGGATGGTTGCACTCTGATCACAGCCGGAACCGGGCGTCCAGTGAATGCCTTCCGGCGACTAGACTTGGTGCATGCTCCGGGTTGTTGGCGTCGTCGTCGTCCTTGTTATCTTCGTCTACGCCCTCGTGGACGTGATACGTACCGATGGCAGGTACACACGCGGCATCTCCAAGCCCGCGTGGATCGTGGTCATGATCCTCCTGCCCCTCCTCGGTGCCGTCCTTTGGTTCATCTTCGGCAGGCCCTACGGCAAGGCCTCGGCGCAGCCGATCCGCCGCCACCCCACCGCCCCGGACGACGATCCCGAGTTTCTCCGCAATCTCGAATCCCGCCGCCGGAACGCCGCCGAGGAAGAGCGCCTCAAGAAGCTCAAGGCAGAACTGGAAGCCAAAGAGCGAAAGCTCAATGGTACTGATGGAGCGCAGGGCAGCCAGGGCAATAAAGCCCCTGGGTACAAGTCCGGCGATGCCAAGCGCGGCGAGCCCGATACCCATGGCACCGACGAACTGAAGTAGGGAACATGGCCCAGCAAGCTGATGGATCACGGCAGTCGTCTGCTACCGCGTCACCCATCGGCGGGCCACCCAGGTCTACGCCGCCTTCGAGCTCCGGCATTTCCCTGTCTCCTCCACCGTCCCTTGACGGCGTCGTGCGGCCACCGGGCCCGGCACTGCTGTCCAGGTGGCTGTGGGTAGCCAGCTTTGTCGCAGGAATCGCAGTAGTCGTCACCACTTTCCTTGCCCGCGACTCGCACCTGGACCGTCTGAAGGGCGTTATCGCGAACAAGCTCCCCGATGGCGACGCCCAGGCAATCGAGGGTGCAACCGCCGTCGTGTTCCTGGGAAGCCTGGCCATGCTTGCGCTGGTGGTCGCGATGGAAGCGGTCCTGCTGGCTGTGGCCTTCAAGCGCCGCAGCTGGGCGCGCTGGCTGCTGGCACCGGTGGCCCTCCTGCACGCCGTGGTCACAGTGATCACAGCCGATTTCGTCGTGGCGCCGGGAGGCGAAGGTCTCCTATCCACAATGCTGCTAGCCGTGCAGTACGTCTTGGCTGCAGCAGGCCTGATCCTGTTGTTCCTGCCCTCCACCACGGCGTGGCTGATGAGCGGACGACGGCGCGCGACGGAAATCTAGCCGCGTCCACCGCGGCTAAACGCCAGCGAGGCCGTGAGTGCCTGGCGCCTGTAAAGCGGCCTGGTCAGAGTCCCGAGTATTAGAGCCCGGAGTATGAGTGCAGGCCGTTGAAAACGGTGTTCACGAGTGTGAAGTTGATGATCACGCACGCGTAGCCAACGATCGACAACCACGCTGCGCGGGTTCCGGTCCAACCACGGGTGGCCCGGGCGTGAAGGTATCCGGCGTAGACCACCCAAATAACGAACGTCCACACTTCCTTCGGGTCCCAGCCCCAGAACCTGCCCCAGGCCTTCTCAGCCCAGATGGCACCGAACATGAGGGTGAACGTCCAGCCGATGAAGGCGATCGCGTTGATGCGGTAGGACAGGTTTTCCAGGCTCAGCGCATTCGGAACCACCCGCATGAAGCCAAGATTGTCCGCGCGGCCCGCGGCCAGGTTCTTCTGCCGGTACGACTGCACCAACTGCAACGCGGACATGGCGAACGTCAAAGTAAACAGGGCCGAGGACAGGACCGCGATGGAGACGTGGATGATCAGCCAGTAACTCTGGAGGGCCGGAACCAGGTGGCCAACCGGCGTCCAAAACGATACCGAGGCAGCCACCAGCATGATGATGGCCAGGCCGATGACGAACGTACCAAGGAACCGCAGGTCACGGCGGATGAGCACGATCAGGAAGACTGCCACGGCGACGAATGCGCCGGTGGTGAGGAACTCGTACATGTTGCCCCACGGCACCCGGCCTGCGCCCAGTGCACGGGTCACAACGCCCGCACCATGAATGAGCACGCCCAGGACTGTGAGTGCCACAGCCACCCGCGCAGGCACGCGGCGTTCGGCGGAGTACTTCATGTCGCCGGCGGCGGTGCCACCCTCAACGGTGAGGCCCGACGTCGGACGCTCGGCACGGCCAGCCGGCCCACCGGCGTCGACGACCCCCAAGCCCCCGCCGCCGCGACCAGCCGCCACAGCCACCTTCTGTGCCGGGGAGCTGGCAGCAGCCTTCTCGTCGATGGCACGCAGCGCCTTGCTGCTCTTGGCCAGGTCCCAGGCAAACGCGATGAACGCCACGGTGTACGTGCCGGCGGCCAGCAGCATGAACAGCTCGCTGTACTGGCCCAGGGTTTCGTTGATGACGGGCATTACTGGTCCTTCGAGGTTGGGGAAGAGACTGTGGGGTTTGCTGACGGGTTACCGGAGTCAGAGGGGATCTGCCATTCCCGGGTAAGGAGTTCGCGGAGGGCTGCTGCTTCGCCCGCGAGCCGGTGGTCTTCGCCTCGGGCCAGCAGGCCATATTCCACCATGGTGCGGCCGTCCTGGTGGGTCCCCGTGCGGACCCAGACACGGCGACGGTTGACGTAGAGCGAAGTCACCAGGCCGGCAACAGCCAGGAGGCCGAAGATCAAGGCGTACAGCTGGCCTGGGTTGTGGTGGACGTCCACGCCGATGTATTTCTTGACGCCGTCGAAGCTGATGCTGCCTTTGCCGTCCGGCAGTGTTTTGGTCATCCCCGGGGCCAGCGTGATTCCGCCGGCTTCAAGTTTTCGGCCATTGAGCTGTTGGAGGTTCCTGACATCCAGCTCGAACACGTTCTGGGGTACGCCCTTGTCCAGGCCGAGGTCCCCAAAGTAGGAATCCAGGCTCAACTGTGGGTTGAAGAGTTCGGGACTTGCGCTGAAGGAGATGCCCTCCTCGGACTTGAAGGCGGTGGGCAGGAAGAAGCCTTGGAATGCCAGCTGGTCCGGTTTGCCGTCCGGCACCTTGATGACCACGGATGAGTAGTAGTTATCGCCCTGGACCTTGGCCGTGACCGGGCCTTGGAAAGCAATGTTGCCCTCGCCGTCGCGGACCGTCACCACGGGGGCATAGCCGTTTCCGGTGAGGTACAGGCTGGTGCCACCCAGAGTGATGGGATCGTTGACCTTGAGGATTTCCTTCTTCGCCGGCGAATCCGGATTTTCCTTGGTGGTGACCTCGGCGGTGTAGTCGATGGGCTGACCGATCTTCTTTGGCGATTCGCGATCGAAGGTGGCCTCAAACTTGTCCAACTGGATGGAGTAAGGCTGGAGCCAACTGCTCTGGAAGTTGGTGCCCGGGGTGAATTGGTCGTAGCCCACCAAGGTATTGACGAACGTCTCACCCTCCACCAGGATCCGCTGGCCGCTGTATCCGAACAGGCCGCCGATAGCCACGGAAACCAACACGCCGATCAGTGAAGTGTGGAAGACCAGGTTGCCGACTTCCTTCAGGAAACCGCGCTCGGCACCCAGGGACGGGAGGTCGCCGTCGACGTCCCTGACTTCCACGCGGTAGCCGCGCCTTTTGAGCAGTCCAGCGGCATCGTTGATGGCCTTCGACGCCGGGATCCCGGCGTCGGCGGGCAGCGCCAGGGTGCCGTACTCAGGCAGGCGCGAAAGGCGCTTGGGGGTGCGCGGGGGCTGTGACTTCATGGCCTTGTAGTGGGCAATGGCCCGCGGGGTGACGCAGCCGATCAGGGAGATGAACAGCAGGATGTAAATGGCCGAGAACCAGGCCGACGAGTAGACGTCATAAAGCTGCAGGGCATCGAGTAGCTGGCCGTAAGACGGGTTGTCCTTAATGTACTGGGTGACAACCGCAGGGTTCGCAGGGCGTTGCGGGAACAGGGACCCCGGCACCGCGCCCACAGCCAACAGGAGCAGCAGGAACAGCGCCGTCCGCATGCTCGTCAGCTGGGTCCAGGCCCACCGAAGCATGCCCAGGATGCCCAAGGAGGGCAGCGCGGCCTCGGACTTGGCCTGCTGGAGTTTTCCTTCCGCTGTCTTGGTGCTTTCAGCGGCTGGTGACTTCTTCTTGGCTTTCACGGACTCGCTCATCAGATTGGCAACTTCACATCGGTTTGGAACCAGTACTGCAACTCGGTCACCCAGGTTCCCCACACACCGGTGGCCATCAGGATGCCGAGCAAAATCAGGATGCCTCCGCCAAACCGCTGGATCGCCAGGCGGTGCGTCCGGAAGAAGGACATGACACCCATGCCCCGCCGGACGGCAAGGGCGATCAGGAGGAACGGGATACCCAGGCCAAGGCTGTAAACGAAGGCCAAAAGCGCACCCTTTGTCGCCGAGGATCCGCCGGACAGGCTCAGCAACTGTACCGCGGAGTATGTGGGCCCGATGCATGGAGCCCACCCCAGGCCGAACGTCAGCCCCAGCAGCGGCGCGCCCCACAGGCCGGCCGGAGGCTTGGCATGGATCTTGGCGTCGCGCTGCAGCCAAGCAAAGCCACCCATGAAGACGATGCCCATGAGGATGACCAGGATGCCCAGCACCTGGGTGATCCAGGCGTTCTGCGGGCCTGTCAGGAGGGTCCCGAGTTGGCCGAACGCACCGCCCAGGAGGACGAAGATCACCGAGAAGCCCAGCACAAACAGCCCGATACCTGCCAGCATGCGGCCCCGCCGCTGCTTTTGGAGGTCGACCCCGGTCAGTCCCGTGACGTAGCCAAGGTAACCGGGGACGAGCGGCAGCACGCACGGCGAAAGGAATGAGACGAGTCCGGCCAGCAGCGCAACCGGCACGGCAAGCAGCAGTGATCCATTCAGGATCGTCTCGGCGAAAGGACTGTTCATTGGTACTACTCAGCCACTGCGGACGTAATGAGGGCCTTCAAAGTGCTCTTCTCAATTTCGCCCAGGACGCGGGAGGCAACTTTGCCCTCCTTGTCCAGGACCAAGGTGGTGGGCACCGCACCCGGAGGCACGATCCCGGACACAGACAGGAGCACGGCCCCGTCCTTGTCGTTGAAGCTCGGGTAGGTGAGGTTGAAGGTCTTGTCGAAGGCGTCAGCGGTGGCTTTCTCGTCACGCAGGTTAACGCCGAAGAATTGAACGCCTTGGTCCTTGAAGTCCTGGTGGAGGGCTTCAAGCTGGGGAGCTTCGACGCGGCACGGGGCGCAGGCCGCGAACCAGAAGTTCAAGACCGTGACTTTACCCTTAAGGTCTTCGGGCTTGACCGTGTCTCCATTGAAGAGTGTCCCCTTGAGCGCCACGGGTGCGGCGCGGTCCGCTTTGGCGAACTCCGTGACGGAACCGTCCCCGGCCACATAGTTCTTGTTGTCGCCTTTTCGGGCCTGCTCTGCGAGGGAGTCCTTCTGGGCGCAGGCTGACAGGCCCATGGTAAGTCCTGCCAACAGGACACCACCGGCTGTAAGGACGCCACGACGCGAAAGGTTGTTGTCCATGTGCCTACGCCCCCGGGGTGCTTGCTGCACCGGGAAGGAGCACCGCAGCAGGTTCGCTGTATTCGACCCGCACAATCTTGCCGTCGTCGTCCAGGACCAGGGATGTCAGGGAGGTCAAAGTGCACTCACGCTTACGGGGGTCGTGCGCTAGCCGACGGCCCTCGGCGGACCGGCGGGTGGACCAGATGGGAAGCTGATGGCTGACGAGGATCGCTTCAGCGCCGTCGCCACCCAGTTCGATGGCCTTGACGCGTGCGTCTTCAACGGCAGCCAGGACCCGCGCTGCTTGCTCTTTATAGGGCTCGCCCCAGGACGGCCGCAGGGGGTTCCGGAAGTAGAGCCAGTGCTTGGGTTTCAGGAATTCGCTGCGCGTGGGGTGGAGTCCCTCGAAGTGGTTCTCTGCTTCGATGATCCTGGGGTCCGTGTGGATGTCGAGATGGAGCGCCTCAGCAGTGGGCTGTGCCGTTTCCTGGGCGCGCGTGAGCGGCGAGGCGACCAAGTGGACAATCTTGGCACCCTCGCTCGCACGGACAGCGAAGTGCTCGGCCAGCATGCGGGCCATCTCCCGGCCCCGCTCGGAAAGATGGAATTCAGGCAGCCGGCCATAGAGGACGCCATCGGGATTATGGACCTCGCCATGGCGAAGCAGATGGACAGTTGCTTGGGGCATGTTTACCAGTTTCTCAAAGAAGCGGGGCGATCCGAAATCTTCTACCGCTAGTAGAACTCAAAGTTTTCTCAAAATGTTCCGTGGAGTTGGAATAAAAGATGCATATGCATGTTTATACTAGACACGAAGCTCGGTTGACGTTTCAAGTAAATGCATCAACCAGTCGGCCGGGCAAGCAAGCGGTACCTTCCACTACATACAGGAGCAACATCATGATGACCCTTCCCGCCAACGTCACCACCGGCATCTGGACCCTCGACGCTTCCCACAGCGAGATCGGCTTCACGGTCCGCCACGCAGGTATCAGCAAGGTCCGCGGTGTCTTCAAGGACGCCGACGCTACCCTCGAAGTTGGCGAGACGCTGACTGACTCGAAGGTCACCGCAACCATCCGGACGGCCAGCTTTGACTCCGGCGATGTCAACCGCGATGGCCACGTCAAGGGCGAAGACTTCTTCGATGTGGAGAAGTTCCCGGAGATCACCTTCGTCTCCCGCCACGTCAAGGCAAACGGCGACGGCTTCGATCTTGTGGGCGATCTCACCATCAAGGGAATCACCAGGGAAGTTTCCATCGAGACCGAATTCAACGGTGTCGCCGTGGATCCTTTCGGCAACACCCGTGCAGGCGTCTCCGGCGAAACCACCATCAGCCGCAAGGACTTCGGCCTGACATGGAACGCAGTGCTCGAGGCCGGCGGCGTCCTGGTCAGCGACAAGGTTGTCATCAACCTGGAACTCGCGTTCATCGCTCCGGCAGCTGCCTAGATCCACAACAGCTTGCACGGGAGCTTGCACGGCAGTCCCGAGTAAACGGCGCCCCGTCACAGTTCCGCTGTGGGGGCGCCGTTTCGCGTACTCAGAAGTCACCCTGCGATTATTCGGCAAACACCCTGTAGTTAGCTGCGAACCGGCTCCAAATCTCCTATGCATCCTTCAACCTGCGGTCTAAAGTGATGCCATGAGTAACCCAGACGAAGCACCACAGCCTCAGCAGCCCGGCTCCCAGCCTCCGCAGCCCGGCAATGTTCCTCCTGCGGGTTACCAACCACCGCAGGGTTACCAACCACCGCAGGGCTACCAGCCGCCGTCGCAACCTGGCCAGTATTCGCAGCCCGGACCGGGTCAGCAGGGCCAGCCAGGTGGTTTCCACTTCGAAATGCCCACCGACGGACCCCGCAACTTCAACGATGTCCTTCCGCAAGGTGGTTTCTCGGGCATCTTCAAGACCATGGGCCTGCCCACCGAGCTCAAAGTGTCCTACTTCATTTGGGTCATCTCGGGACTCCTGGGCCTCCTCTTTGGCCTCATTGGACTTTTCGCCATCATCGCTGCGTTCGCTTTCATGCCAGGAGTTGCGGCACTCCTTCTGGTTCTCCTGATCATCAGCCTTGCTGTTGCAGCCGCCCAGATAGTCCTCGCCATGAAGATGAAGGAAGGCAAGGAATGGGCACGCCTTGCCCTCACCGTCCTTGCCGCGGTTTCCCTGTTGCTCGCCATCTTTGGCTCCATCAACGCCGGCGGACCCGGTGCGGGCCTGGGTGGCAACTGGTTTGGTTTCCTGGTCAGCGCAGTCGCCGTTGTGCTGATGTGGTTGCCGAACTCGCAGCTGTGGTTCAAGGCAGTAAAGGGCGCCGTCTAACCCTCCTGAAGTACCGGCGTCGGGCTCTCATCCAAGCCGCCCTGACAGGTGAACAAGGCCGTGGTGGTCCATTGGACCACCACGGCTTTCATCATGAAGGCGTACGCCATCGTGATGATTTCAGCTCAAGCAGGAAATTCCTGCGTGTGATCATCCGCAGCACCGGACCCCGGAGGTACGGTGGAAGCAGAACCAGGCTGGGGGCAGGGTCTTTTTGCTGATCCCGGCAGCCGTACCAGCAGTCGAACAAGCAAAGGAATGCCATGAGCAACCCTCCCTACCCGCCGTCCAATGCCGGGGACGCCAATCCCGGCGATGCCAACACCGGTGATGCCAACAAGGGCGACGCCAACAAGCCTGAGCAGCCGGGCCAGCCATCCATGCCACAGTACGGTCAGCCCTCGGCACCGCAGTACGGTCAGCAGACTCCCCAATATGGTCAGCAGCCGAGCGCTCCGCAGTACGGTCAGCAGTCCCCGGCTGCCCCGCAATATGGTCAGCCCCCGGCTCCCCAGTACGGCCAGCAGACTCCCCAATATGGTCAGCAGGCTCCCCAGTTTGGCCAGCAGCCATCTCCCTACGGTCAGCAGCCGTCTCCCTACGGTCAGCAGGCCCCGCAATACGGCCAGGACACCAACTGGCCCAGCCAGCAGCCAGGGCCTACCACCGTTCCCCAGATGGTCAACATCTCCTTCTGGATGATCATCGCGGCGGGCATCCTCTCCGCCATCAGCTCGCTGATCCTGGCCACCACCGGCTCGGATGCCTTCATCAACTCGATGATGCGGCAGGCCGCACAGCAGGGAACGGAATTCCCCCCAGGCTCCCTGGAAGGCATGCGTGGCGGTCTTGTCGTTGCCGCCATCGTTGGGGCCATCGTGTCCCTTGGCCTATACGCCTTGGTTGCGTTCCCAGTCCGCAAGGGCAAGAACTGGGCGAGGATCCTGGGCACCGTCTTCGCGGCGATCTCTGTCCTTGGCCTCGCCGGACTGTTCCAGTTCGGTGCCACGTACGGCATCCTGCAGCTCTTGGTGATCCTGCTGGGAGTTGCCGCAATCGTCCTGCTGTACCTGCCGGCGTCGGCTCCGTACTTCCGCAAGCCGCAGCCTTTCGGCAACCCTTACCAGAACCCTTACGGCCGCTAAGCCAACAAGCTTCCTGTCATAACGTCAGCGGGCGCGGACCCGGTAAGGCTAGACAGCCTGACCCGGTGTTTGCGCCCGTTGTGCGTGGTACGCCAGGATCTGCAGCTCGGTGGCCATGTCCACCTTGCGGAGGTTCACGTGCGGCGGAACCTGCAGGAGAACCGGAGCAAAGCTCAGGATGCTCCGGATTCCGGCAGCGATGACGCGATCACAGACTTCCTGGGCCACTGTGGCGGGCAAAGCCAGCACCACCATGTTGGTATGGGTGCGCTCCAGCACACGTTCAAGTTCCGCTGAATCGCTGACCCGCAACCAACCCACCTCGTTGCCGATCACCATGGGGTCTGCATCGAAAATAGCCACGACGTCGAAGCCCCGGGACTCGAAGCCGCCGTACCGCGCCAGCGCCTTGCCGAGGTTACCGGCACCGACAATCGCGACCTTCCAGTCGTGCGTCAGGCCAAGAGCGGCGGCAATGTGACGGCTGAGGTACTGGACTTCATAGCCCACGCCGCGGGTCCCGTACGAACCGACGTAGGAGAGATCCTTACGCAGTGTGGAGGAGCTGACGCCTGAAGCCTCGGCCAACGCATCCGATGACACGCGTTCCACGCCTTCTGCCAGGAGCGAGTTGAGCGCGCGCAAATAGAGAGTCATCCGGGCCACAGCCGCGGGCGGGATCTGCTTGGCGGCAGGTTCGTGGTCCCCGCTTGTTGCCCCCGGGGACGGTTCCAGCGCAGTCACGGTTTTCTCCATTGCGTCGCTTGTTGTTCCACTCTATGGCCCTTGGCCGGACTCAACAAAAGCCGGTACTTCCGGGTAACAGAGTCCTCTGGCCCTCAGCCTTCGAGGACTCTTTTCAAAGTACGGGTCAAGCGCTGCTCGTCGATCTTCCAAAAGTCGCGCTGGACCCCATCCACCAGCACCACTGGAATTTCCTCCGCGTAACGCTGCTGCAGTTCTGCGTTACCGTCGATTGCCTGCTCGGTCCACGGGACGCCCAGTTCCGAGGTAACGCGCTCGACGGCGGCACGCGCCTCCGTGCATAGGTGGCAGTCAGCTTTGGTGAGGAGAACGACGTCGGGAATAGCCATGTCACAACGGTAACCGCCCGAACGCTCTCTCACATCCCACCCCCTCCGGGCCATCCTTCTCTCACATCCCACCCCCTCCCGGCCATCCTTCTCTCACATCCCACCCCCTCCCGGCCATCCTTCTCTCACATCCCAACCCCCTCCCCGCCATCCTTCTCTCACATCCTCTAGGGCAGCGCCCACCGTGCGCCCTCAACGCTGGACTCTGGCGATTGACTAGACTCAAGGCATGCCCGACGAGAAGAACGCCGCTGTGCTCGCTGACGCCAAAGTGCAGCAGCACACAGGCGAAGCCGCTTTCTTCGACGTCGATAACACGCTGATGAAGGGCGCCAGCCTCTTCCACGTGGCTCGCAAGATGTACGAACGCAAGGCCTTCACACTGTCCCAGGCGGCTGGCTTCGCTTGGAAGCAGTTCAAGTTTGTGATGCGTGGCGAGAACATGGACGACGTCCATGCCGTGCGCGATTCCGCTCTGACCCTGGCGGCCGGGATCACCGTCGAGGACATCAAAGCCCTGGGCGAAGAAGTTTATGACGAAATGATCGAGTCCCGGATCTGGCCTGGGACGAAGGCCCTTGCGGAGCAGCACCTTCGTGTCGGCCGGAGGGTGTGGCTAGTGACCGCCACGCCGATTGAGGTTGCCACAGTCATTTCCACGAGGCTCGGTCTGACAGGCGCGCTGGGAACCGTGGGTGAGGTCCATGACGGAATGTATACCGGAAAGCTAGTAGGCGACATCCTGCACGGGCCGGCTAAGGCCATCGCGGTCCAACTAGTGGCTGAGCAGGAAGGCTTGGACTTGGATCACTGCTGGGCTTACAGCGACTCCGCCAACGACATCCCGCTGCTCACCATGGTGGGTCACCCCGTGGTGATCAACCCCGACTCCAAGCTGCGCCGGCATGCCCGCGACAACAACTGGCCGGTCTACGATTTCCGGTCCGGACGCCGTGCAGCAACGCTCGGGCTGAAGGCGGCAACTGTGGGTGGCGCCATTTATGGGCTGTGGCGTGGATTCTCAAAGTTCCGAGGCCCCCGCTAACCGTTCTTCTCTCACATCCCGCCCCGTCTCCACCGTTCTTCTCTCACATCCCGACCCGTTTCCACCGTTCTTCTCTCACATCCCGACCCGCCAGTCGGAGGCCTGTGGATAACTTCTGCACGCTCAGCTGCTTCCAAGGAACAATGCGGGTATGCAGAATTCGCTACTCAACCCATCAAGCCCGGTCTTGGGGCCCTTCAGCCTGAACGAAGCCAAAGCAGCGGGCATCGATCCCTCAGTCATTTGGCGCAATAGCAACATCGTTCCCGTTAGCCGTGGCTTATACCGGCCAAGTGATTGGGATTTCGACCTTGCGTCAGCGGCCCGTTCCCTCTCCTCAGCCAGCCCTGGCGCTTGGATCTCCCACACAACTGCCGCCAGGCTCCATGGCTTGGTCTTGCCAGCGTGGCTATCGGATTCAAACGAATTGCACTTGAGCAAACCGCGACGTCTGCCGTCGGTCCGGCGCAAAGGCATCATCGGGCACACCCAAACGCTCTTCGAGGGAGAGATTGAGCAAGTCCAAGGGATTTGGATGAGCACTCGAGCCCGAACATGGCTGGATTTGGCGCGTCGCCTTCCCCTTCATGACCTCGTATGCGTGGCAGATCAGTTGATTCGCATTCCACGGCCCGACTTTGAGGGGCGCGATGCGCCGTTCGCTACTGCCGAGGAGCTTCGGTGCATGGTCGAACGGCACAAAAACCGCCAAGGCGTCGTCCGGGCACGGGAAGCCCTGGACCTTATGCGCGTCGGGGCCGACTCGGCTCCCGAGACTTTGCTTCGTTTGGCCATGTTTGATGCCAACTTGCCGGAACCTCAGCTCCAGGTGATGCTCCGTCCGAACGACCCCTTCTCGCCTTCAGCGGACTTGGGTTTCAAGAGCCGTCGCCTCGCGATCCAGTACGACGGCGGCCATCACCTTGAGGAGGAGCAGATGCATAGCGATCGGCGCAGGGATAAAGCATTTAGGGCAGCCGGTTGGACTGTCCTTGTCTTTGGAAAAGAGGACCAGGCGGACAATTTTGGCAACGCTGTTCGGCAGATCAAGAGGGCGCTACGGACTGCATGGGTAGATCCATCCGTTGCATCCGGGTTTGCCAGGAACACGACGTGAGAGAAGATCCGGCCACACCCCGCAGGATGTGAGAGAAGATCCGGCCAGAAGCGTCCCGCAGGACGTGAGAGAAGATCCGGCCACACCCCCTGCAGGATGTGAGAGAAGATCCGGCCAGAAGCGTCCCGATGTGAGAGAGGAACAGCCAAAATGCCGCAGGATGTGAGAGAGCGTTGGGATGCAAAAATGCCCGCCGCCTTGGAGGGCAACGGGCATTCACGCTTGGTGAAGTATCTCTACTTCTTATTGCGGCGCTGGTGGCGAGTCTTGCGAAGCAGCTTGCGGTGCTTCTTCTTGGCCATACGCTTGCGGCGCTTCTTAATAACTGAACCCACGAAAGTTCCTTACAAACTAGATGAAGGTCCTGTCTGTTGGAACGGATCCGCGGACTAGCAGCAGACAGTACAACTGACAGATTCTTACATTGACGTAAAACGTTCCTTAACAGAGTACCGCTTCAAAGGGGCACCCCGTGACCACGGTCCGCGGGACGGACTGCGGCGCCCTCAGGCGGTCTCCGATTGTCCGTCGACCACAGCACCCTTGAGGTACTGGGCCACGGCTTCCTCAGGCACCCGGAAGGAGCGGCCAAACCTAACGGCAGGCATTTCCCCTGAGTGAACCAGGCGATACACAGTCATTTTGGAAACACGCAGGACGTCGGCTACTTCAGCCACAGTCATGAAACGCGCATTCGAGAAGTTAGTCTCCGCGGACATTTCCCATATTCCTTTGCTCTCAGCCGGACAGGACACCCCCAGTAGAACGGTGTGCCGATGCTGAGCCATCAAACAACCATGTGCTAGATACTCTAGAGGCTGAAGTGACTAATGTGAAAGCATTTCGGCTAAGTGGGACTCTACTCCCCGGCTACTCCCCCGAAACCAGCCGGCGCTTCCGAGCCGATGCAGCGAGCTGCTCCAGGACTGAAGCGGTGACATCCCATTCCATGCAGGCATCGGTCACGCTCTGGCCGTAGACGAGTTCCTGCTCACCAGCCAGCTGCTTGGCCACGTCGAGGTTCTGCGCCCCGCCTACCAGGAAGCTCTCCAGCATCACGCCGGCAACAGGAGAAGAGGTACCGGTTTCGAGCTGCGCACCGATTTCCAAGGCAACCTCGGCCTGGCGGTGGTGGCTTTTGCCGCTGTTGGCGTGGCTGGCGTCCACGATCAGGCGTGGGTTCAGTCCCTTGGCGGCGAGCTTGGATGAGGCAGCGGCAACGTCTTCCTGCGAGTAGTTGGGGCCTTTGCGTCCGCCGCGCAGGATCACGTGGGTGTCCGGGTTGCCGGACGTGGCCACGAGAGCCGCGCGTCCGTCGTCGTCGATTCCCAGGAAGGCTTGCTCAGCGGCGGATGCGCCGCATGCGTCAATCGCCACCTGGAGGTCGCCGTCGGTTCCGTTCTTGAAGCCGATGGGCATGGACAGCCCGGAGGCGAGCTGCCGGTGGATCTGGCTTTCGGTGGTGCGGGCGCCGATGGCACCCCAGGAGACGAGGTCCGCCATGTACTGGGGGCTGATGGGCTCCAGGAATTCGGTGGCGGTGGGCAGGCCCAGCGCCGTGACCTGCTTGAGGAAGCCGCGGGCGGCGCGCAGGCCGGCGGCGATATCGTGGCTGCCGTCCAGGTGGGGATCGTTGATGAGGCCCTTCCAACCGACCGTGGTGCGCGGCTTCTCGAAGTAGGTCCGCATGACGATCAGCAGGTCTTCCTTGTGCTTCTCCGCCTGGCTGACCAGCCGGCGCGCGTATTCCAGACCGGCCTTGGGATCGTGGATGGAGCAAGGCCCGACGATTACCAGCAGGCGGTCGTCCACGCCGTCCATGATGGCCCGGACTTCATCCCGGCCACGGTCGACGACGGCAGCTGAGCGGGCGTCCAGCGGCAGCTCGGCGATGAGGTCCTGAGGGGCCGGAAGCGGCTCGAAGCGGGCCACCCGCAGGTTGGAGGTGGCGGGCTGGGAAGCTTTCCCGGCAGCGGGGAGTGCCTCGTTATCGAGTGTCTCGGTGGATTCTGCAGCGATGCTGGTCATTTCTGGGTCCTGTTCCGGATGCGGAGCGGGCCCCTTTTCAGAACCCGCCGGATATGGCGAAGGGCAGAGAATGATCTCTGCCCTGCTGGCTCTGAAGGAAAGTTGGATGCGTGTCAGTTAGACGCGGGCCCCTCCAGAGCCAACGAAAAATACGCATACCAACGGTTAGTCATAGCCACACCATAACCGCGGTTCGTCAAACCGGGCAAATTGGGTCCGTCATGATGACAAAAGTTTGCGGAGAAACTGGAGCTGCTTGATCCAGTGGTGTTCTTGGCCGCCCTCGTGGTTGTTGAAGCGGTATACCTCGATGTCCTTAGCGGGCGCACCTCCTGCAACACCGTAATTGTTGAAGCTTGCAAAGACCGTTGACGGCGGGCAAATATCGTCCATTTGCGCTGCCGAGAAGAGCGCAGGCACCGTGGCAGCCCGGCCGAGATGCACGCCATCGAAGTAGTTCAGCACGGCAAGCATGGGCTCGTACTTTTCGCGGTGCCGCCCAAGGAAGCCGGCAATTTCGGGGTAGGGCCCGCGGGGCGCGATGTCGATCGCACGGGGAAAGTCCTGCAGGAAGGGGACGTCGGGCAGCGCGGCGATCACGCCGTCGAGCCTTCCGCCGGCCAGCCCGGCAGCCGCCACCGTGATGCCGCCACCCTGGCTGACGCCGGTCAGCACCACCTTGGAGGGGTCGACGGCGGGATGGCTCTGCGCCGCTTCTACCGCACGGAAGGCGTCCACGTAGACCCGGCGGAAGTAGTAATCGTCCTGGTGCCCCGAACCGCGGGTCATGAGCCCGGCATAGTTGACTTCACCAGCTGATGGATGCGGATCCGGGGTGTCACCGGAGACGCCGCCGTAGCCCTGACCGCGGGTGTCCATGATGAAGTGGGCATATCCAGCCTGCGCCCACCGGGTGTTCTGGTTGGCCAGCCCGCGTCCGCCGGAGTAACCGATGTACTCCACGACGACAGGAATCTGCTGCCCTGCTTCCAGGTGTGAGGGAACGTGCAGCCAGCCCTTGATGCGATCTCCCCCGAAGCCGGAGAAGGTGACATCGAAGGTGTCGATCACGGCGAGATAGTTGTCGACGGGTTCGAAGACGGCGTCCAGCGGCAAGGCCCTGGCCTCGGCGATGGTGCGGTCCCAGAAGGCTTCGAAATCAGTAGGCGGAACTGCGCTGGAGGTGTAGTTACGGAGCTGCTCAAGGGGCAGGTCAAAGAGAGGCATGAGGACATCCTACGTCATAGGGTTGTGTCGCCGGTCACCAGGACGGGGAACTACAAGGGAGTAATGGACAGGTTTCGGTAAGCCGCCCGTAGAGGGGCCATTTGGCGGATTCCGAAGTAGCCGCCAGCCAAGGGTTCCTGGCCCGCGTCCAACCAATCGAATAGGGGCAATCCATTGATCGAGAAGGCAACACGGCGGCCATCTTTGATGACTTCCATCCTGTAAAAGCCGTCAGCGTCATCGGCTGGAGGAAGCGGGTCCGCTCCCTGCGCTACGAGTTCGAAGCCGGCACTTTTGCGCAGGTTGCACGTCCTGAAGGCCCGCTCCGTGGCGTATTTGTGGCGGAAGTAGGAGATGTGGAGGGCATTGATATCCCCTGAGTGGTACTGCGGGTAGTAACCGGTCCGCGGAGCCAGCGAAGTGGAGAACAGATCCTCGCCGTCGTGCCCCCGCGCGGAGAAGAACACCATGGCCAGGCCTGGTTCCTCAATCGGAAGGAACTCCCACCTGATCCGGACATGGTCCGGGAGTTCCTCAGGGCACCAGAGGGTCCAGTGCGCGTGGTCTCCATGTTCCTCCGGGTCGAGGGTACCGGAAAGGAGAAGCGCGCTGGTTCCGTCGCCGCCCCAGGCCGGCCCGCCGTCGTCGTACGTTCCATACTGGACCGGCCCTTCGGCGACCCAACCAGCGATATCCGAAGGACCCCGCAAAGGGTTGGAGTAGATCAAGCGCCCACTCCAGCTTTGAGGGTAGCGGCCAGCCCGTAGCCGAGCGCTTCGAGCTGCTCCGCGACGTAAACCGCAATCCGGCGCGCACCCGTCTCGTGGAAATGCGTGTTGTCCTCAAGGCCCCCGGCCCAATGCGCATGCTCGCCGGGAGCGAAGTGGAAGAACAACTCCTTGGACCCCTCCTCCCCCAGCTCCTCGTACAGCGCACGGGTCCATTGGTTGAGGTCGAAGACGTCCAACCCCAGCTCCACGCCAAGTTCACGCACGACGGCGGGATAGTCACCCAGCGTCTCCTGCAGCGTTCCATCGAGGAAGTTCCGGCGCTCCACCGACGTGCAAAGAATGGGAACACCACCCTTGGAACGGACATCGGCCACCATCCGCTTCAGGTTGTCGGTGTAGCCCGTTCGCGCGGCGAGGTGCTCCCGCTTCTGGTCGTTGTGCCCGAACTGGACCAGCACGAAGTCGCCCTTAACGGTCTGGTCCAGCAGCTGATGCCAAAGGCCTTCATCGCGGAACGACTCCGTGGTGGCACCACCCTTCGCGTAATTGTGGACGGCAGCCCACCAATAGGTTTCGGAGGCGAGGTGGGCTCCCCAACCACTCATCGGGTATTCGTAACTCGGGCAGGCTGCCACGGTGGAGTCGCCCGCGAGGAGTATTTTCATGAGTTTCCTTTCATCAGGAGCTGCTACCCCTTAACCGAACCGATCAGCATTCCTTTGGCAAAGTGCTTCTGCAGGAAGGGGTAGAAGATGAGGATGGGCAAGGTTGCCACCACGATCACGGCGAACTTGATGCCTTGCTCGGGCGGGATGTATGACGGATCCACATTGCCGGTGCCAAGGAGATCCGATGCAGCGGTGACCTGACGCAGGTACATCTGAAGCGTCCACATGTTGTTGTCGCTGAGGTACAAAAGCGGGGACATGAAGTCGTTCCAAATACCCACAGCGTAGAAAAGCGCAAACGTGGCCAATACCGGCTTGGACAGCGGCAGCAGGATCCGCCAGAGGATTCCAATCTCCGTAGCTCCGTCCATCTTGGCTGATTCCTCGAGCTCGGCAGGGAGCTCCTGGAAGAAGTTCTTGATGATGATCAGGCTGAACGGGTTGATGGCCGCAGGCAGGATAAGAGCCCAGTAACTGTTCAGCAAGCCCAGGTCCTTGACCAGCAGGAACGTTGGAATCATGCCGCCTGAGAAGACCATGGCAAAAACCACCAGGGACAGGATCAGTTTCCGGCCACGAAGTCCACGTTTCGCCAGCGGGTAGGCCATGGTGACCGTGAGGACCAGTTGCACCAGCGTCCCAACCAGCGTGACCAGCACGGTGGTGATCAGGGCTTTGGTAAAGGACGGCGTGGAGAAGATGTACTCATACGCCCCCAGCGTGAATTGCTCGGGCCAAACGAAGAACGCCCGCCGGGTAATTTCCGCTTCGTTGGCGAAGGATCCTGCCAGGACGTAGACGAAAGGCAACAGTGTGATGATGCCGATCAGTGTCAGGAAGACGTAGTTGGCGGCATCGAAAATCCGACCGCCACGCGTGTTGTGAATCTTCATTAGAAAAGTCCGCTCTGGTTGAACCGCTTGGACAGCCAGTTGGTGCCGAAGATCAGTACTATGCCCACCAAAGACTTGAAAAGCCCGACGGCGGTGCTGTAGCTGTAGGCGCCTTGGGTGATGCCTACGAAGTACACGTAAGTATCGAAGACGTCGGCCACGCTGCGGTTGAGTGCGTTGGTCATGAGGTAGATCTGCTCAAAGCCTGTGTTGAGCATCTGCCCGATGGCCAGGATGAGCATCACGATGATGGTGGACCGAATGCCGGGCAAGGTGATGTGCCAGACGCGCCGGAACCTGCCGGCGCCGTCGATAATTGCGGCCTCATACTGGTCCTGGTCCACGGTAGCCAGTGCGGCCAGGAAGATGATGGTTCCCCAACCGGTGTTCTTCCAGATCTCTTGAAGCACAATCAGCGGCCGGAACCAGTTGGGATCGGACAGGATGTCCACATTGGTGCCAAACAACCCGTTGACGAACTGGAACAACGGTCCGATGTCCAAGGCGAAGAGGAGGAAGCTCAGCGACGCCACGATGGTCCAGGACAGGAAGTGTGGGATGTAGACGAGTGTCTGGACGGTTCGCTTCAGCACCGAAAGCCGGACCTCGTTGAGCAGCAATGCCAGGACGATGGTCAGCGGAAAGGCGATCCCCAGGTTCAGGAACGCCAGGATCAGTGTGTTCCCCAGCAACCGCGGAAAGTCCGGGTTGGCGAAGAAGTCGGTGAAGTTGGTTAGACCCACCCAAGGACTGCCGTTGACGCCCAGGAACGGAACGTAGTCCTTGAAGGCGATGGAAACACCGTACATGGGACCGTACCGGAACACTGCGAAGTACGCCACGCCGGGCAGGAGCAGTAGATACAACCATTTGTAATGCGCGAAGTGGACTGCAAAGCTGCGTCGCCGCGCCGGGGCGGGCGGCGTGCTTGCCGCCCGCCCCGGGGCCTTGGCTTCGACGACCGGGGCGGTCACTTCTTGGTGTCCTGCCACAGCTTGTTTATCTCTTCTTTGACCTTGTCACCGCCGCTGGTGTTCCACAGCTTGATGGCATCCTTTAAGCCCTGCTCGTCCAGCTGGCCAGCCAGGTACTTGATGCGGGCGTCGGCCACGATGTTGTCCAGCTGCGCGCCCTTGGCCACATACGTGGGCGAAACGAAGGCTGCGGCCGGGTTGTACACGGCACTCTTGAGGTCGTTCGCCATCACTGCAACGCGATCGTCAAAGACCTTCTGCTCGTACTCGGACGCCTGCTTCACTGGGTAGAAGTTGTTCCCCGTGACGTTGGTTCCAAGTTGTGCGTAGCTCTTGATGTCGGTGTTGACTACCTTGCCCTCCGGCGTTTCCGGCTTGATGGTGGCCGCCAGCCCCTCCTCAACCGTGAAGTTGACTCCCTCGATGCCGTTGTTCATCAGGACGGCAACTTCCTTGCTGTTGAGTTTGTCCAGGAATGTCAGGACGTTCTTCAGGTCGGCTTCGGTTTTGACGCTGGACTTGGGGATGGCAAGGAAGCCGGAGTAACCATCGGTCGGGTGGGCGTGCAGCTCACCATCCGGGCCCTTCAGGCTGCCCACGAAGCCCACTTTGTTCTGGAAGTCGCTCGGGTTGGCCTGCTTGAAAAGGTTGATCAGCACGCTGACCCGGGAGTCGACGTCGACAATAATGCCGCCCTTGCCGTTGAAGAAGGGCTCATTCCATTTGGTGGGATCGAAGGTGGCGAAGTCGGGGTTGATGAGTTTCTCGTCCACCATCTTCTTGATGAAGCGATCAGCCTGCAGGAATTCCTCGGTTTCGAAGCTCGGCACCAGCTTGCCGTCCCGCTCGGTCCAGCGGTTTCCGGCGCCGAACCAGGTCTCGATCATGTCGTAGGGGCTGTTGGTGCCCAGTGCGCCCCATTTGGGAATCGTGATGCCGTAGGTATCGTTCTGGCCGTTGCCATCCGGATCCTGCTCGGTGAATGCCTTGGCCACCTTGTAGAGGTCTTCTGTGGTCTGCGGCGCTTTCAGGCCCAACTTGTCCAGCCAATCCTGGCGGAACATCACGGCGGCGCGGATCGGATTACGAGCCCGGAAAACCCCGTAAACCTTGCCGTTGACGCTGGCGTTTTGCTGGACTTCGGGAAAGGTCGTCTTGAGGTTCGGGTAGTCCTTGAGTTTGTCGGTAAGGTCCCAGAACGCCCCGGCTTCGGCGTTCTTCACGAAGCCCGGCGACTTGCCCTGCACCACCAGGACGTGCGGGATGTCGGAGGAAGCCAAGGTGATGTTCATCTTGTCCTCGTAGGAGGCGTTGGGCGCCCAGGAGATGTTGATGTCCTTGCCTGTGAGCTCTTCAAGCTTCTTCTGCACAGCGCCGTCCGGGGTTGGCGGCTGCGCTTCCAGGAAGGGCGCCATGATCTTGACGGATGAGAGGTCCGACGCCGGCGCTTCGCCACCGCAGGCGGTCAGGGCCAAGGCGGCAGAGACAACGACGGCGGCCGCCAGGGTTGGTTTTCTACGGATCATTTCCTACTCCACTTCTTCGGGGTTGTTGTCGATTGACGATTCCGGGGCCACGCCGGGGAAGCGTTTCAGGCTCCACAGGTGACGGCCGTTCGCGTCTTGATACGTTTCATTAATGCTCACGCCAGGAGAATCTACGCCCAGCTCGGGGCCTCCTTGGACAAGTTCGGCATGCCCTTGGATATCAAGGGATCGATGGAGGACACGGCCCGCGCCTGCGGGCGGACCTTGGCGACTGGCCTCAAACAAGACTGGTCTCCTTGTCAGTGGAAGGGGCGGTCAGGGAGCTGGCTGCCGTGATGGTCGCTTGATCGCCAGAGACGAGGACAACTGCTGCCGCAGGGTCCGTTTCCTTGGCAGCCATGGCGTCGTCATTGGCAGCAAAGAACCGGTCGCACAACCAGCCGGTGAGATAGAGCCAGGCACCAACACCGAAGAACGGCACCAGGCCGGGAAGTGAGCGGCAGGCGAATACGGCGGCCGCCGTTACGAACAGGAGTATGACGGTCCCCGCGAGGTGGCGCATGGCAAACCGGGACGACATCACAAAGTACTGGGGAAGCGTGAGTTCGTATCTGGCAAACATCGGAAAGAGGTAGCACAACGTTCCGGCCGCAAAGAGGACAGCCAGGAGGATCGCGGCCGATGCCACTTGCGAACCCAGATCCCAGCCAGCAGAAAAATAGCCCCAGTTCAGGGCCAAGGCCGCTGCAACTACCAAGACCGGAACGCCGAGGGCATTGCCCTTCGCAAAGTTCTTGAAGTACTCCTTGGCATAGCGACGCATCAAAGGCGTGGCGTTTCCCTGCACCTTCTCACGAACCAGGATGTGGGCCGCTGCGGTACTCGGTCCTATACCCAGCACCACGCCACCCAGCAGTGTGAAGACGATCCAGAGCATATTCAGGCAGGCGATCCACAGGAGTGTGTCGAAGAACGTGTAGGCCCTAAAGCCAAATCCCCCAGAAGTCATGGCGCTCCCTATCTCCATCGTTGCAGAACTCACCCAAATATCTGGCGCCGGCGATCACCTTGCAATCTCGCCTCGGTCACCGATCCCAGCCAATCGGGACTTGACCGGGTGCGCCACATCACAAGTAAACGGTTTCACCGCAATCTAGACTGACCGGCCGCGTCCGGTCAAGGTTTGATTTGAATCGTTACATTCAAGGAAGGATCGCGCTACACTTGCAGAACCAGCTATCGGAAAGCGCTTGCCGAGTGTACCTTGCGGGAGATAGCCTGAAGCGCCGGGCCTCTTGAGAAACGCCTTATCGAGCACGCCTTGAGGTAGTCGCCAGCAGTTGCCAGCCAGCAGAGGAGAATCATGGAAACCACTTCCGCCGGGTCCGCCAAAAGTCCCGGCACCCTCAGGACTGCACCGGCAAGGATCGCCCTGGTAGGCGTTCATGGCTTCGGCGCCCATCACCTCCAGAACCTGGAAAGGCTCAGTTCGGAGGGCGTGGTGGATCTCGTTGCAGTCGCAGACCCGAATCCCCCAGCCCCAGGCACGTTGCCGCCTTCCACGGCCGTCCACTCCGATCTGGATGAGCTGCTTGGAGGAGGCCATCAGCCGGACGTGATCATTGTGGCAACTCCGATCCAGACACACGCCCCGTTGGCTCTTTCCGTGCTGGCTTCCTCCGCAGACCTTTATCTCGAAAAGCCTCCCGTCGCTTCCATGAGCGACTTCATCCGGCTCCAGGAGGCAGCCGCAACAGCTGGCCGGAGCGTGCAGATCGGGTTCCAAAGCCTGGGCTCCCATGCACTGATCGGGCTGGAAAAACTGGCCAGCGGGGAGGCTTCGGCAGAACTCCCCAGCATTGGGTCGCTCAAAGGCATTACGGCCACAGGGCGCTGGGTCCGGGACCGCGCATATTACAAACGCTCGAGGTGGGCCGGAAGGCGCAGCCTCGGCGGAGTTGACGTAGTGGACGGCGTCGCCACCAATCCCTTGGCCCACGCGATAGCCACTGCCCTCCGGATAGCCGGAGCCCGGACTGCAAAAGACCTCGCCACCGTGGAGACGGATCTCTACCGGGCCAACGACATCGAGGCAGACGATACCTCGGTGATTCGCATGCGGACAGTGGACGGGCTGCCCATCACGTGCGCCCTGACGCTGTGCGCCACAGAGTCCGTTGAACCCTACGTCACGCTTCATGGGACTGAAGGAACGGCCGTGTTCCACTACACCGAAGACCGGGTGACCGTCCGCACCGAAGCGGGCGAAATGGCGCACACGTTCGGACGTGAAGACCTCACCGAAAACCTGCTCCACCATTTGTCCCACGGCACTGCGCTGCTGAGTCCCTTGGATGAAAGCGGCGCTTTCATGCGCGTCCTTGAGGCCATCCGCACCGCTGAGGCACCGGCACTCATTCCTCCGCAATACGTGGAATGGGTAGGCGTAGGCGAACAAGCGCATGCCGTGATTCATGGGATAGAAGAAATCCTGGAGCGGGCAGCCCGCGCTCATGCAACCTTCTCCGAGCTCGGGCTTCCCTGGGCGCGGAAGGACGCTACCGCTGAGCCCCTCTTCGGCGCACGTAGCGACTCTCCCTCTGCAGTCTTCCGCGCTGGCGACGCCTTGGAGCCAGAGCTTTCGCCGCGTCCCTATCTCCACCCTGTTACGACGCCATCAGGGATCGTAGTGACTGAACATATGCCTGTGGATCACGTATGGCATCTCGGTGCCGGGTTCGCCCTTCAGGATGTCAACGGAAACAACTTCTGGGGTGGTCGAAGCTATCGGCGCGCCGCTGGCAAATACATGGATCTGCGGAACCACGGCCGCATCGAGGTCAGTGGCCTGCGCCGCGAAGATGAAAAGACCACGCTTGACCTCCACTGGCTCGCGGCCGACGGCCCCCTCCTCCTCGAAGAGCAACGGAGCTACCAGCGAACGCTTCTGGACTCCAACACCTGGCGACTCGATATCCAGACGCAATTCACCGCCGTCGTGGATGTCTCACTGGGCAGTCCTGGTTCGCATGGTGCCGCGGGCAGTGGTTATGGCGGCTTCTTCTGGCGCCTCCCCACCAACGATTCCCCACGCGTCTTCTCCGCCGCTGCGGAAGGTGAGGCTGCTGTGCATGGTTCGGTTGCGCCGTGGCTTGCGTGGACTGGAGAGTTCGACGGCGGCCCGGCCACTTTGGTGTTTGCCGCACCTGCCGAAGCGGCGGACCCGTGGTTTGTTCGCTGCCGTGAGTACCCCGCCGTGGGTTCCGCCCTGGCGTGGGACACCGCAGTGGAACTTGCTGCCGGTACGTCACTCACGCGTACAAACACGGTCTGGATCAGTGACGGAACCCTGGGCGTGGAGGCTATTGAGGAGTTGGTTCGCCGAGATGGCGTTTGATGGCAATGTTTCCCGTCTCAACTGTCATCTCGCGCAGCAACGCGCTGGCGCCACAGGATCGCACCTACCACTGCCGCTGACACCATACCCAGAGCTCCCGTCACCACAAGGCCCGCCCGGACGCCGAATTCTTCCGTGAGCCAGCCGGCGAGCAAGCCTCCCAGGGCGTGCCCACCCAAGAGAAGTGGAAAGTAAAGGGCCAAGACCCTGCCCCTCACGCTTGCACCGGCTTCGAGTTGGACGCTGGTGGCTGCACTAGTGAGGAACATGAGCGTCATGAAGCCAACCACAATGAGCATCACCACGAATGACTCCTGCGTGGGCATCAGAGCAGCGAGTAACTGGGCCAGGCCAAAGAGCCCGGCGCTGGCAACAATGCCCTTGCGCCCAAAGCGCTTGATACGGCTGGCCACCAACGCGCCCACCAAGGCTCCCAAGGCGCTGACCATGTTGAAGAGCCCAAATCCGGCGGGACCGCTGTGCCACACACGGTCAGCGAATGCTGCGAGGACCACGGGACCGTTCATCCCGAATGCTCCCAAGAGGCCGGCCAACAGCATGATGAGAAGAAGCTGCGGCCTGGCACTCACATACTTGAAGCCGGCCAGGATTTGTCCACGCTTACCCCGGGGTGGGCCGTCGGGGTCGTGTGCGTGATGAAGCTCAGCTGGCCGGATAAGAGCGATCATCACCAAAACGGCCAGCCCGATCCCCGCGTTCGTCGCAAACGCAGCGGCTGGGCCAGCTTGGGCAATGAGGACGCCGGCCAAGGCGGGACCGAGCATGGCACCGAGCTGACCTATCGCACTGTTGAGGCCAATCGCCGCCGGTAGTCCGGCATCACCTACTACCTCATTGACGAAGACTTGCCGGGCGGGCCCATCAATGGAGCTGGTAATTCCTAAAGCAATGCAGGAGCCATAGACAACCCACACGTCCGTGCCGCCCATGGCATTCCAAGCAGCTAGTCCAGCGGCCAGCAGTGCAGCTACGGACTGGCACACCATGAGGATTCGGCGCTTCGGAAAGAGATCTACCAGCACACCACTGATAGGACCAACCACCAGCATGGGCAGGAATTGAAGTGCCACAGCCAATCCCACCGCAGCCGGGCTTCCTGTGAGCTGCAGGACAAGCCAGTCCTGGGCGAGTCGTTGCATCCACACACCGCCGCTGCCGACGAGCGACAACGTCACGAAGATCCGGTAATTGTGGTGGCGGAGTGGGTAGTGCCACGCTTCGATGGAGCGGGGCCTTGGCGAGGCGGCGTCTTTGCCGGCGGAGTTCGAGGTCTGGTCAGAGGGACGGCGCGGTGGCAACGGACGCGGTGACACGGGGGTGGTCAGCTCGATTCAGCAGGTTGTCGGATGCACTCTCAGATTTGGGTGCGGCTGGCGGCCCTGATCTTGACGGCAGCCGCGGCAAGGATCAGCATGCCGGGAACAATGACGAAGAGCGCCTGCAGCATCCACACAAAAACGACTGCCACGAAAACCGCGGCGAGGAGCAACAGCGAACCGCTCCCATCACGGAACGAATCAGCTTTGGCTTGCGAGTAGGCAAGCCGCCACCGCTGCTGTGGACCGGGAAGATCCGTGGACTTGCCGCCGGCGTCCCCCGCCCAGATCACTCCGCCGCTCCAGTTGCCGGCGATCCTGAGCAGGAGCACGGCGGCTGCGGCCGCCAGGATCAAGGTCGCGGGCAGGATCAGTGCCCGCCCGGGCAGTTGCCCCACCAGTGCGAGCAACAGGTTCAGGACAATCACGACGGCGGCTGCCGCCGTCGTGATTCCGATCTTCCAACTGCCGGGAAGCGCGCGGCGGAAGTTGCCCCAAAGGCTCCGAAGGGAATCATCCCTGCCACTGAGGTGCCGTTCAAGATGCGCGACGCCGGCGGCATAGGCGGCTGGCGCCGTTACCAACGGGACGGATAGGAGGAGCACAATGACTCCCGCGAGGATGGTCTCGGAGAAGAGGGCAAATCGGTTGACCGAGATGGCCGGCTTCTCCGAGGAGGACTTTCCTGTTGTGTCCATGACGCTCATTCTGTTCTTCAGCCTTCCGTGTCCGTCAGCCCTTGAGGCCCTGTGTTGAAACGCCTTCTACGATGTAGCGCTGGAAGACCAGGAAGAAGACCAACACGGGCAGGAGCGCAAGAACCGACATCGCGATCATCGCCCCATAATCCGAGCTCTGGGTCTGGTCCACGAAGAGCCGCAAAGCCAGTGGCAGCGGGTATTTTTCGGGGGTGTTCAGGTAAAGAAGCGGGCCCAGGAAGTCGTTCCAGCTCCAGATGAAGGAGAAGATCGAGGTCGAGATCAATGCCGGTTTCATGAGCGGGAGCATGATCGAGCCGAAGATGCGGACGTGTCCGGCGCCGTCGATGCGGGCGGCCTCGTCCAGTTCTGCCGGAAGGTTGCGCATGAACTGGACCATCAGGAAGACAAAGAACGCGTCGGCGGCCAGGAATTTACCGATCAACAGCGGCACATAGGTGTCTACCAGGCCAAGCTGCTGGAACACGATGTACTGCGGGATGATCACCACGTGGAACGGGAGCAGCAAGGTGGCAATCATCATGCCGAAGAAGATTCCGCGGCCAGGGAAGTTGATGCGGGCAAAAGCGTACGCTGAGACACTCGCTGAAAGGATGGTGCCGACTACTGCGCCGACGGCCAGAATCAGGGAGTTGGTGAAGAACGTCAGGGTGGACACTCCGCCGATGCCGTCCATGGCCGTGACGAAGTTGTCGAAGCTGAAGTTGTTGGACCATAGCTGGGTGGTGGAACCACCGATTTCGGAGTTCGGTTTGAAGGACGAGGCCACCATCCACAGAGCCGGGTAGAGGACTACCCCTACCAGCGCCAAGGCAACGATGTGGAAGATGATGCTTTTGATGCGCTTGGCCGTGCCCGACTCGGACTTCGGGTTGTACACCGGGGCTGGAGTGGCGGGCGTGGACTGGGTAGGGGTTGCCATTGTTGTCATTTTGAATCACCGCTGTAGTGGACCCAGGACTTGGAGGTCTTGAAGAAGATCAGCGTGATGATGCCGACCACGATCACCAGGAGCCAGGCCATGGCCGAGGCGTAGCCCATCCGGAAGTCGCTGAAACCGCGCAAGTACAGGTAGAGGGTGTAGAAGAGGGTGGAGCCTGCTGGGCCGCCTTCACCATTGGAGATGATGTACGCAGAGGCGAAGATCTGGAACGCGTGGATGGTTTCCATCAGCAGGTTGAAGAAAATCACCGGGGAAAGCATGGGCCAGGTGATGTTGAAGAACTTACGGACCGGACCGGCGCCGTCCATCGAGGCTGCCTCGTAGAGATCGGCAGGAATCTGCTTGAGCCCGGCCAGGAAAATCACCATCGGAGCGCCGAACTGCCAGACCGTCAGAAGGATCATCATGGGCATCGTCATGGATGGATTGCCCACCCAACCGCCGAGGTTGATCCCGAAGAAGGACAGGCCCTCATCCACGGGGCCGGAATCGCCGAACATCGCCTTCCAGACAATGGCGATGGAAACACTGGCACCGATCAGGGAGGGAGCGTAGAACGCGGAACGGTAGAACCCCTGTCCCTTTCGCTTGCTGTTCAGCAGCATGGCGATCGCCAGGGCCGCAGCGAGCTTCAAAGGGGTACCGAACACTACATAGCTGAGGGTTACTCCCACGGACTGCAGGAAACGTTCGTCTTGGAAGAGCGTGGCGTAGTTGTCCAGGCCTATCCACTTGGGGGGATCGAAGAGGTTGTAGTTGGTAAAGGAGAGGTACAGCGAGGAAATCATCGGACCCACGGTCAGGGCAATGAATCCGAGCAGCCAAGGAAGCAGGAAGGTGTAGCCGGCGCGGGCGTCCGCCCCTCGCCGCCGCGATGGGCGCTGCTGCAAGGGAGCGGTCGACTGGGAGCGCCTGCTCAGGGTTGGGCTTTGAGTCACGAGATCAGTCCGTCGGTTGGGCAGCCTGGGCCAGACACGAATGTCTGATCAGGCATTCTGCTTGATAAGGTCTTCGGCTTCCTTGAACCAGGCATCTGCAGCACCGTCGATGGTGAGTTTGCCGTAGTTAAGGTCCGAGCTGACGCGCTTGAATGAGGATTCAAGCGTGCCGAAACCAACGATGGGCGGCTCCGGAGCATCCTTGAGGTACTTCTCGATCGACTTTTCGTAGTCCACCACCAGCTTGTCTGTGCCTTCAAAGGTGGTTCCGTCGCGCTGGGTCTTGGACGCAGGAACACCACGGGAGGTCTTGAAGATCTGGCCTACCTCGGGATCGTTGACCATGAAGTCGATGAAACGGGCAGCAGCATCCTTGTATTTGGTCTTGGCGCTGGCCACCATCAGCATGGACGGCTTGAGGAAGAGTCCCAAGTTGTCGGAGTTATCGGAGGGAACCGGCACAAGCTTGAGTTCCTTGGCACCACTATCGCCGAGGTAACCGGCCATGAAGTTGTCCCACGTGACTTCCGTGGCAGTGACGTTTGAGCCGAACGGGGACTTCGGCAGCAGCTGCGTCGTCTTGTCTTCGCCAACGATCGCCGAGGTTCCCCGAAGCTGGGCGGTGGTGTTCCACCACTTCTTGAGGTCGTCCTTGGAGAACCCGAGCTTGCCTTCGTCCGTAAAGGCTTGAATGTTGTTCTGGCGCAGCCAGATGTTGAACATCCACCAGACACCGGTGTAGTCCGTGCCGCCGAACAACGTTCCGTTGCCCTTCTGCCCCACCTCGGCAAGGAAAGAGTTGAACTCCTTGTAGTTCCACGTTCCGTCAGGCTCGGCGATGCCCATGGCCTTGAGCTTGGCGGGATCGTAGTAGACAGCGAACGCATTGGTGCTGGTGGGGATACCGTAAGTTTTTCCACGGATCTGGCCCGAAGGCAGGAGTGACTTGTCGAAGGCATCCGTGTTGATCTTTACCGTGCCCAGGTCCAGTAGTTGGTTCCGCTGGCCATAGTCGCGCAGGTAGGACAGGTCCCACTGCATAACGTCCGGCAGGCCACCACCGGCAGCTTCCGTGGCGCGCTTCTGCCAGTACCCAGCGAAGTCCGTGAAGTTGCCGTTGACCTTGACATCCGGATTCTTGGACTCAAAAAGTGCAATGGCCTTGCGTGTGCGTTCGGCGCGGTCATCGTTGCCCCACCAGGTGTACGTGATGGTCACGGGATTCTCGGCAGAACCCGTCTTGCTGGACGATGAAGACTGGCCGCAGGCGGAGAGGAACGCCGCAGATGCAGTGCCAAGGGCCACCGTGGTGAGGAAATTCCTTCTGTTGATCATGAGAGCCTCCTTGCTCAGTTGGTGCAAGCCTGTTCGGTTCTCCCACAGGGAGAGTGACCTCGCTTACACTCGTTCTGAATCGATACAATATCCTCAATCGGGAATCTGGGCAAGCGTTTTCCAAGATCCTCGCCTAACCTGATAGCAGCCAAGCTCCACAGTTATCCCGCACTGCCGAACCTGACCAAGGAGTCCCTTTGCCCTCCCCTGAACTCTCCCGAGGCCCATCCGAAGGCCCGTCCGAAACCCCCTCGGAAAGCCCGTTCGGAACCCTGTCCGTATGGGACAGCATCAATGGCCTGGCCTACGGCGGCGACTACAACCCTGAGCAATGGCCCGAAGACGTCCGCCGTGAAGATATCGAGCTGATGAAGGAAGCGGGGGTCAATTTCCTGAGCGTCGCCATCTTCTCCTGGGGCCTGCTGGAACCGGTGGAAGGCCAGTACGATTTCGGCTGGCTGGACGACGTCATGGACAACCTCCACCAAGCCGGCATCAAAGTGGCATTGGCTACGGCCACCGCATCACCGCCGGCCTGGCTGGCCAGGAAACACCCCGAAATCCTTCCTGTGACAGCGGAAGGAACAAGGCTGGAACGCGGCTCGCGACGGCACTACACGCCATCGTCCTCGGTGTACCGCAGGTACGCAACCACGATGACCAGGGTCATCGCCGAACGCTACAAGAACCACCCTGCGCTGGCATTGTGGCATGTGGACAATGAGCTCGGCTGCCATGTTGGCGAGTTCCACGGTGAAGAAGACGCTGCCGCATTCCGAGCCTGGCTGGAACGCCGGTACGGATCCATCGAAGCCCTCAACGACGCATGGGGAACCGCGTTCTGGTCCCAGCACTACGCTTCGTTCGAGGAAATCATCCCGCCCGGTGCCGCACCCACCACCCTCAACCCCGGACAGCAACTGGACTTTGCACGGTTCAACTCGTGGGCGTTCATCGATTACTACCGCGCCCTACTGGCAGTAATCCGTGAAGTTACACCGAACGTCCCGGCCACCACCAACTTCATGGTTTCCAGTGCCACCAAAACCTTGGACTACTTCGATTGGTCCAAGGACATGGACGTGATCGCGAACGACCATTACCTGGTGGCTGCCGATCCTGAACGGGAAATCGAACTCGCCTTCAGCGCTGATCTCACGCGCGGCGTGGCCGGGGGTGAACCGTGGATCCTAATGGAACACTCCACATCGGCGGTCAACTGGCAGCCCCGTAACCAGCCAAAGATGCCCGGGGAAATGCTCCGCAACTCGCTGGCCCATGTGGCTCGCGGCGCCGACGCCGTCATGTTCTTCCAGTGGCGCCAGAGCAAGGCTGGATCTGAAAAATTCCACTCAGCCATGGTTCCGCACGGCGGACGCGACACCCAGGTCTGGCGCAACGTGGTGGAGCTCGGCGATGCCCTGTCCAAGATGGAATCCGTGAAGGGTTCCCGCGTGGAGTCGAGGGTTGCTTTCGTCTTTGACTACGAAGCATGGTGGGCCTCCGAGCTGGACTCGCACCCAAGCCAGGACCTGAAGTACCTGGATACCATGCGGGCTTTCCACCGATCTCTGTACCTGCGTGGTGTCAGTACGGACTTCGTCCACCCCTCCGCCGACCTCTCCGGCTACGATCTCATTCTGGTCTGCACCCTCTACGCCGTCACGGATTCCGCGGCCGCCTCTATCGCCGCCGCAGCAGAAGGCGGTGCAACGGTCCTCATCAGCTACTTCAGCGGCATCGTGGATGAGCAGGACCACATTCGGTTGTGTGGCTACCCCGGCGCTTTCCGCGAACTACTGGGCATCCGAACCGAGGAATTCCATCCGCTCTTCCCCGGCAGCACAGTCACCCTCAGCGATGGAACAGTTGGTTCCGTGTGGAGCGAGCACGTTCACGTAGCTGAATCTGGCGGCGGACCAGCCGAGGTCTTGGCTACTTTTACGGACTACCCGCTCGACGGCGTCCCCGCCGTCACGCGCAGACCCACCGGGGCAGGGGCGGCTTGGTACCTTGCGACACTACCCGACGCCGACGGCATCGATTCACTCACTGCCCGGCTGCTGGAGGAAGCTGGGGTGACGGCCGTTGCCGAGGCTTCTGCCGGCGTCGAACTCGCCCGGCGGCGATCCGCGGATGGCAGTAGCTTCCTCTTCGCCATCAACCACAGCCGCGCGGACGTGACGGTGAAGGCCGACGGCGACGAGCTGCTGAGCGGAGCGCGCTTCAGCTGTGTGGTCCCCGCCGGAGCCGTGGCAGTTATCGCGGAAGACTAACCCAACCCAACTGGGTAGCAGCAGTGCGCGTTTAGACCCCTCAAAACGCGCACTGCTGCTACCCAGTTGGGTGCGCGCGCGCAAAAACCGCGCCCCAGGCGGATCACGAATGATTCGCCCGGGGCGCGGTTCTCTTGGTGCGACGGTTCTCTTGGTGCAGCGGTTCTCTTGGTGAGTTGCTTCCGGAAAGCTAGGCTCCGATCGCGGACTTCATCTCGTCCACGGCCTTCTTACCGGCTTCCTCTGTGGAGAGCCTGTTGAACAGGACTTCCGAGGAGTAGCGCTTGATGATTTCCTGGATGGCACCTGCGCCCTTCGGCGGTGCGGCCGGGGCTTCGCCGAGTTCGGGCTGGATCTCGCTGATGAAGTTGACCACCTTGGTGTCCGGCGCCGCCAGCTTGGGAGCGATTGCTTCGCGGACGTCCGAGTTGGGGTATACGCCCCGGTCAGCCAGCAGAATTTCTCCGGCCTTGACGTTGTTCGTCAGGAAGTCGATGAACTTAGCCGTCTCTTCAGGGTGCTTGGTCCTGGAGGATGCAGACCAGAACTGGGAAGCCTTGTACCAAAGCTGCGTATCAGCGGCCTTGCCAGTCTTGGACGGGAAGCGGAGGATCTGCAGTTCGCCGCCCGCAGCTTTCTCGAGCGCCGGCAACTGGTTGGACCACCAGAACGCCATGCCGTTCTTGCCGGTTGCCAGGCCACTCTGATCCAGCGGCGCAGCTTCGGCCTCAACAATTTCGGATGCCGACGGAACGGCCTTCTTCTCGCTGAGTTCCTTCAGGAAGTCCCAGTAGCCCGCGATGTCCGAGGGTTCGAAGCCAAGCTTGCCATCCTGGGTGTAAAGGGACTTGCCGTTCTGGCGCAGCCACACACCCAGGGACGCCTCGTCGGTGCCGTATGCAGCAGCGCCATAGGTTCCCTTCGGCGACTTGCTGGTGACCTCAGCCGCGATGCGTTCGAAGTCTTCCCACGTCCAGGTCTTGTCGTCCGGAAGTGCGACGCCCGCAGCCTTGAAGACCGCCGGGTTGGCCAGGATGGTGGCAGCGTTGATGCCAGCTGCAATGCCAGTGAGCCCCTTGGAACCCTTGCCGGCATTCAACGCGGCTTCGTCCATCTTGGAGGTGTCGATCTTATACTTGGACAAGTCCAGGAGCGCCCCACGAGTGGAGTACTCGGTGATGTACTTTTCGTCCATCTGGATGATATCCGGAGCATCGTTGGCAGCAACTTGAGTGGCCAGTTTGTCCCAGTAGCCGCTCCAGTCGCCATACTCGGCCTTGATCTTGATGTTGGGGTTCTCGGCCTCAAAAGCCGCGATGGCTTGCTGCGTCAATTGCGCACGCTTGTCGCCACCCCACCAGGAGAAGCGGAGCTCCACCTTGCCGTCGGCACTCTTTTGTTCTGCTCCGCCGCCACAAGCGCTCAGCGCCAGAACGGCTGCAGCTGTGGCAGCGATAATGGCCGAGGCGCGAAGCCGCCGCTTGGACCGCGCGGCCGTTGCGCGGGCTTTGGAAGCACCTGCAGGGGCGATTCCTTCACCCTTTGGAAATACCGGCACTGTTGTCTCCGATCCTCTTTGATCTTGATGCGAATGAGAAAGCGTTTTCTTGCGTGGATTTTATGCTACAAGCCACAATCTTGTATTACAAGATCTCAGCTTGTATAACTTGTCGGGCGAAAGCCCTGGGACTCCCAACTGCCCTATTTGATGCCGGTAGTTGCGATGCCCTTGATGAGGAACCGCTGGCCGAACAGGAAGACAAGGAAGACGGGGAACAGGGACACGATGGACATCGCGAAGAGTGATCCCCAACTGGTAGCGGACTGCGAGTCAACGAAAGCGCGAAGCGCTACGGGGACAGTAAACATGTCCGGATCAGTCAGGTAGATGAGTGCACCGAAGAAGTCGTTCCACGTCCAGATGAATGTGAAGATCGTGGTGGTGGCGAGGGCCGGAACCATCAAAGGCAGAATGACCCGGAGGAAAATCCTCGGATGCCCGGCGCCGTCAATGCGGGCAGCCTCATCCAATTCCTTCGGAATGCCACGGATGAACTGCACCATGAGGAACACAAAGAACGCGTCCGTTGCCAGGAGCTTCGGCACGATCAGCGGCCAGAACGTGTTCACCCAACCGATCTGCGAAAACAGGATGTACTGCGGCACGATCACAACATGGAAGGGCAGCATGATGGTCAGCAGCATGATTCCGAAGAACAGCTTTTTGCCGCTGAACTGCAGCCGGGCGAAGGCATAGGCGGCCATGGAGCATGAGATCAGGTTTCCGACGATCGAGCCGAGTACGACGATCGCAGAGTTGATCATGTAATGCCCGAAGGGGTGCGTCAGCGCAGACCAGCCATCGGTGTAATTGCTCATTTCCAGGTTGTTCAGCCAAAGGCCGGGTTCGCGGAAAATGAGGTCATTGGGCCGCAGCGAGGAAACAACCATCCATAGCAGCGGATAGATCATGATCCCGCCAACCAGGATCAGGATGGCGTGCTTGATGAGTCCTTTGATGCGGGCGTTGCGGCTGAAGGCCAGGTTTCCTGGCGATTCGCGGCGGCGCGGGCTTTTGCTGGTCTTGCTGCTTTGGCCCTCAGCTGCGGGCGGCAGGGTCTGGATTTTAGTCATCGTAGAACACCCAATACTTTGAAGCGATGAAGTTGATGGCAGTGAAGGCGCCGATAATGACCAGCAGGAACCAGGCCATCGCCGAGGCGTAGCCCATATCGAACTGACCGAAGCCCTTCTGGTACAGATACAGCGTGAAGAACATGGTGGAGTCGGATGGTCCGCCGTTTCCGCCGGAGACGATAAACGCCTGCGTGAACGACTGGAACGAACCAATGATTTGCAGCACCAGGTTGAAGAAGATGATGGGGCTCAGCATCGGCAGCGTGATCCGCCAGAACTTCTGCAAAGTGGTGGCGCCGTCAACTTCGGCGGCCTCGTAGTACATGTTCGGGATCTGGCGCAGGCCCGCCAGGAAGATGATCATCGGGCTGCCGAATGTCCAGACGTGCAGCAGGATGATGGAGCCGAGCGCCGTGTTTGGATCCGAGATCCATCCAGGCCCCTGGATGCCGATCATGGCGAGGACCTGGTTCACCAGGCCGGTGGTGCCGAAGATCTGCTTCCAAAGAATCGCGACAGCCACAGATCCGCCCAGCAGCGACGGCAAATAGAAGATGGAACGGTAGAACGGAAGGCCACGAAGCCCTTTGTCCAGGACCAGCGCGATCACCAGGGCCACAGCCAGCTGGAGCGGCACGCCTACCAGCACATATGTGAAGGTAACGCGCAAGGAATTATGGAGTCGAGCATCGCCGAACATGCGGACGAAGTTGTCGATTCCCACCCACTGCGGTGGTTGCAGAAGGTTGTAGTCCGTAAAGGACAGGTACAACGACATCAGCATCGGACCCACGGTGATGACCACGAGGCCGATCAGCCACGGAAGCAGGAAAACATAGGCGGCCTTGTTGTCGCGACCGTTCGCTTTCTTCTCCTCCTTGGTCATGGGCCCCTTGCGGCGGGTCATTGTGGAGAGTTCGCCGATGGCGCTCATCGCTTCCCTCCTGCCTGACCGCGAACGCCTTTCGGCGTCCCCGTATGTTCATAAGCGGCCATGTGGTCTCCTTTGGTCATCGTGGCCATCCACGGAGTACGAGTGTGGTTGATGCTTGCCTTCCGGGACGCCGCCGTTCACTCGGCGGCACCCCTTGACTCGCCGGGATGTGGATCCTGGTGATCAGCGGCTCCGTACCAAAGTAAACGCTTTCTTGACCCATGTACAGCCTTTTGCTAATTTTTGAGAAAGCGTTTTCTGAGGAAGCCGCCAATACCCGATTTACACACGCCGAAGAAGCCCGGTGTGCGCTTTCGCACATCATCCGCACCGAAAAGGCAGGACACCATTGTTCCCCAAGCACGGCGACTGCCATGACCACTGCTGACATGGCAGGAATGCCCATCCGCCCCAGCGCTCTTGGCCGCTACGAGGATTGGCCCGCTTACGCCGCCCGGCATCACTTCGCGGCAACCTCTCCAAGTGCCCAGCAGCTGGTGGACACGCTCGGGGTCCCTGCCACTGCGCCGGTTACTGAATACAGGGTGGAAACCCAAACAGAGCACGACGGCGTCATCACCTCCCGCTTGTCCTGGCAGCTTGGTTTCGGACCAAGGACCTCGGCCTGGTTCGTGCGGCCAGCCCGCTCCACTGGCCCCCTGCCCGGGATACTGGCTCTTCACTGCCATGGCGGGATCAAATCCCATGGCGCGGAGCGGCTGGTCTTACTTCCACGAGAAGAAGAGAACGACGCCGGGGCCACCACCACTGCGGCTGGCTTCGGTCGTATACCGGTCCAATTACGGGAAAAGCTCTACAGCGGGCGCCACTGGGCTACATGGCTTGCCCAGCAGGGTTTCGCCGTCCTGGCACACGACGCCTTCATGTGGGGCAGTCGCGGCTTCGGCCTGGAAACCCAGCCTTGGCGGACGGCCCAGTCCGTCAACGGCCAGCAGGCACTGTGGCGGGAGGCCGGCGTCGAGCCTTCCCCGGCGGATCTTTACAACGCAGCAGCGTCCAATCATGAAGAAACCGTGGCGAAAGCCGCAACGCTCCTTGGCACCAGCATCGCCGGGACGGTGGCGCATGACGACCTCGCGGCGCTAGGCATCCTGGCGTCCCTCCCCGGAGTCGATCCGGACCGCCTTGGATGCACCGGATTTTCAGGTGGAGGCGGCCGGGCCATGGTGCTCGCCGCCCTCAGTCCACTGATCCGCAGCTATGTGGTCACGTGCATGATGACCACCTTCGCGTCCCTCCTCCCTGCCTACCTCGATGCCCATTCCTGGTTGCTCCACTCCCCTGGCCTGTCAAGGCTGGGAGATTGGCCCGATCTGGTAATGCGTTCAACTGCCGGCGCTGTCCTGGTCCAGTACGCACTAGCTGACCAGCTGTTTCCGGAAGCAGGAATGCGCGACGCCGATGCCCACCTTTCGGAGCGGATGCCGGCTGGGCGGTACGCTGGCAGCTTTTGGCCCGGGCCCCACGTTTTTTCCACCGGCATGCAAGAAGAGGCGGCAGCTTTTCTCTCCTCCAACCTCCAGGCCAATGAAGCCCCTGGTTTCCCCGCAACTGATCCCGCTAGGACAGCACTATGACTTTGCCTTCAACGGCCCCACACACAATCGTGGGCATTCACAACCAACTGCCACGAGTAGCACTCGTTGGCGTTCACGGATTCGGCGAACGACACCTTGAAAACCTCCATCGACTCGGTTCCGCCGGAATGCTTGAACTGGTGGCGGTTGCCGATCCACAGCCACCAGCCCAAGGCCAGTTGCCGCCTGACGTGGGCGTCTACAGTTCCTTGGATGACCTCTTGGCTGCGGGAAGTGCCCCCGACGTCGTCATTATTTCCACTCCTATCCAAACCCACGCCCCGCTCGCCCTCACCGCGCTGGGGGCCGGCGCCAACGTTTACCTCGAGAAGCCTCCCGTGGCTTCCATGGCGCAGTACGAAAGCGTCCTCGCAACGGCGGCGAGCGCCGGGCGGATGGTACAAGTCGGTTTCCAGAGCCTTGGTTCGCGTGCCCTTCCCGCCACAGAAAAGCTTGTGGCATCTGGTGAGATCGGCGAGGTCCGCGGCATCAGCGCGACGGGCCAGTGGCTCCGGACAAAGGGGTACTTCAAGCGCTCCCGCTGGGCAGGTAAGCGAAGCCTGAACGGTACGGATGTGGTGGACGGCGTCGCGACGAACGCCTTGGCACACGCAGTGGCTACCGGGCTGCGACTCGCAGGTGCCAGGAGCGTTGCCGACGTCGAATTGGTCGAAACCGACCTTTACCGGGCGAATGACACCGAAAGCGATGACACTTCCGTGATCAGGGTCCGGACGGCGACAGGCACCGTGCTGACCTGCGGGCTGACGTTGTGCGCGCCCGTGCAGTCGGCGCCATCGGTGACCGTCTACGGCACGCTCGGGCAGATCACGCTTTCCTACACCGAAGACAGCCTGGAGATCACTACTCCGGACGGGATCCGGAATGAGATTTTCGGGCGGACGGACCTGTTGGAAAACCTCATTTCAGCACGGACGGAACAGGATCTGCTCAGCCCATTGAGTGGAGCCGGCGCCTACATGTCCGTGTTGGAAGCGGTCCGAACCTCGGACGCACCCCGGCTCATCCATCCGGACCATGTGACGTGGCTGGGCGAAGGCGAGGACGCCCATGCCGTGGTGCAGGACATCGAAAGGTGGATTCGCCGCGCCACCCTGGGCCAAGCAACGTTCGCGGAACTCGGGGCGCCGTGGGTTGAAAAAGCTGCGGTTACCGATGGAGCAACCAAGCCAGAGCTGAAGGTCAACGGCAGAGCCGTCGCCACTATGCAGGACGGCTCACGCATCCGGCCAACCTCCTCGCCGCGCCCGTACCTCCACCCCGTCCGCACCCTTGCCGGCACGATCGTAAGTGACCACATTCCGGAGGACCATGTGTGGCACCTTGGAGCGGGGGTCGCCATCCAGGACGTGGACGGTATCAATTTCTGGGGTGGCCGGACCTACACGCGCGACGCCGGTGCGTACGTCTGGCGCAAGGACCACGGCCGCGTGGTCCTTGCGTCCGCGGAACATAGGGATGGACAGCGGAACGAGCTATTGAGCTGGGTGGGCCCTGACGGTTCCCTTGTCCTCCGCGAACAGCGCGAGTGGCGCTGGGCCGCCGTCGGAAATTCCGTCTGGCAATTGACGCTGCACTTCACGCTCGAATCCGCCACGGGACGCCCGGTGCTGCTGGGCAGCCCCGGTTCCAACGGACGGTCGCAGGGCGGTTATGGTGGCTTCTTCTGGCGGCTGCCCAGGGTCAGTGACGCGACCATTTGGACCCCTGAGTCGCGCGGGGAAGATGCCGTCCATGGCAGCGTCGCGCCTTGGCTGGCTTGGTCAGGAACTTTCGACGCCGGAACGGGCGGCGGCCATAGTGCGGGCGATCCGGGCTTGGGCCATCCGGCCACGCTCGTCTTCCTGGCTTCCCCCCAAGCAGCGGACCCCTGGTTCGTTCGGCACTCGGGCTATCCGGGTGTGGGGCTGTCCTTGGCGTGGGAGTCGCCGGTGCCCGCAGAACCCGGTAACCCTGTGCATCGCACCGTCAGGGTGCTCATCGCTGACGGCTTCCTAGCCACTCAAGACATTGAACAGCTCATCTCAACCCAGGGGGACCCAGCATGACCGCTCCGACTCAATCTGCAGTAACGCCGGACGCCGCACGGACATCCGGCGCTGCGTCCCCGGCCCCCGGCAATGCCGCCGACCGTGTGGTGAAGCGCCGCCGCATAATGGACATCCTGGACCGTTCGGGTCGAGATTCGCTTCTGCTCACGAGCAACACGGCACTCACCTGGTATCTGGACGGCAGTCGTGTCCATATCAGCCTGGCAGGGGATCCCATCGCCGCCCTCCTGGTGGATCGAGCCGGAGATCATCTTGTGACGTTCAACAACGAAGCCGGCAGGATCGAGGCCGAGGAACTTCCCCAGGGCGTCAACCTGCACAGTATTCCGTGGCACGGCCAACTGCATGCATCTGCGGCCGGGCTGGCCGACGACGGAAACCCTCTGATGGAAGCCGCTGTCGCGGGGGAATTACGGGCAGCGCGACAACAACTCCTGCCCGCAGAAACAGCTCGCTATGCCCAATTGTCCGCAGATGCCGCCAAGGCGATGACCGACGTCCTCACGGCAGCAACACCCGGGACAACCGAATTTGAGCTTGTCTCGGACTTGGCAGCCCGGATTGTGGCAGTGGGCGCCGAGCCCCTTGTCCTGCTCTGCAGCGGTGCTTCCAGAAGCGGTTTCCGCCACCCGCTGGCAACGCATGCTCCCATCGGTCGCAGGGCAATGGCCGTGGTTTGCGCCCGCCGTCATGGCTTGGTGGCCAACGTGACCCGTTGGGTAGCGTTCGACGCCGGCACTCCACAGGAGCTCGACGCCGAAGCACGCATCGCAGCTGTTGAAGCGGACATCTTCCGGGCCACCGTGCCGGGTGCCAAGCTCAATGAGGTCTTCGCCGCTATCCAGGATGCCTATGTGCGCCACCGGTTTGGTCCCGATCAATGGACCCTGCATCACCAGGGTGGCCCGGCAGGTTACGCCGGCCGTGATCCCCGCGTCACCGCGGACGTGACGGACAGGATCGTCCTCGACCAGCCGTTCACGTGGAACCCCTCCGGACCGGGCGTGAAAATCGAAGACACCGTGCTGCTCACAGAAGGCGGAGTCAAGGTGCTGACCGTCGACGAGCGCTGGCCGACGACGGAAGTGGACGGCCGCCGTCGTCCAATCACCCTGCGGCTGTAACGCGTAACCAACCACAAAACGCCAAGGGCGGGGTCACCATCACGGTGACCCCGCCCTTCGCGTACTGCAATCCTGCTTGGCGCCCTTAGCCCAGGGTTAGCACGCCGTCCACCCGGCGCGGGATGCCTAACGGGTTCGCCTCGCGCAGGGCAGGGTGCAGGATGTTCTCCGGAGCGTCCTGGTAAGCCACGGGACGCTGGAAGCGGCGAACCGCGGTAGCGCCCACTGAGGTGAACAGCGATGTCGTGGCGGGGTACGGTCCTCCGTGCTGCTGCGACCAATTCACTGCAACGCCAGTGGGCCAACCGTCGAACAACACGCGACCTGCAAGCTCACTCAGCTGCTCCACAAGCGCTGAAACGTCCTCCCCTGGCTGCGCGTGCACGGTGCCGGTGAGGCTGCCTGGAACCTTGGCGAGGGCCTGTGACAGCTCTTCCTCATTGGCGTACTCAATGAGGAGCGTGGTGGGGCCGAAGCACTCTTCCAGCAACTCACCAGGACAATCCAGCACGTTGGCGGCGCTTGTCGAGAACACCACCGGAGCTGCGCCGTCGGCCAGGCTGTCCTGATCCACGGTGCCGCTCACCACCGCAACACCCGGCTGCTCCGCGACGCTGCGCAGGCCGTAAGGGTAGGCCTCCGCGATCCGCTCAGTCAGCATGGCCGCGGTCGGCTTGTCCTTGCTCGCTTCTGCCACTTGGGCAGCGAAGTCGGTGCCCGAGGGGATGAAAACGAGTCCGGGCTTTGTGCAGAACTGCCCCGCTCCCTGGGTGAACGAACCAGCCAGGCCAGCAGCAAGTTCCTTAGCGCGCTCGGCCAAAGCACCATCCGTGATGACCACGGGGTTCAGGCTGCCCAGTTCGCCATAAAAGGGGATCGGTTCCGGGCGGGAAGTTGCGAGGTCGAACAGTGCGCGGCCGCCGGGGATGGAACCGGTGAAGCCCACAGCCTTGATGGCGGGATCCTGCACCAATGCGGTACCTGCCTCGCGTCCGCTCACGAGGGCGAAGATGCCGTCCGGAGCTCCGGCCTTGGCCAAGGCTTCGGTCACGATCTCGGCAGTCCGCTCGGACAGGCGTAGGTGGCCGGAATGTGCTTTGACGATCACCGGGCAACCGACAGCGAGCGCCGATGCAGTGTCGCCACCGGCCACCGAGAACGCGAACGGGAAGTTCGACGCCGAGAACACGGCCACGGGTCCAATCGGACGCAGGATGCGGCGCAGGTCAGGTTTGGGCGGCGTGGCGGCAGGATCCGCGTGATCGATCACTGCCTCCAAGTACGAGCCCTCGGTGATCACCTTCGCGAACAGTCGGAGTTGGCCGCTCGTCCGGGCCACCTCACCTGTGAGCCGAACCGTACCAAGGCTGGTTTCGGAGTCAGCTATGGCCACCAGTTCCGTCACGTTGGCGTCCAGGGCGTCGGCGACGGCGGTCAGCCAGGCTGCGCGCTCGGCGTCGGACGCTGCGGCGGTCACTTTGAAGGCTGCGGCGGCAGCCCCCGTCACCGCGGTCAGGTCAAGAGTTGCTGTACTCAATGTGGTTTCCTTTACTCTCAGGGGCGGAGCTCTCACGTGCGGCCGGCTTTTGGGCAAAGTCGAAGCCAAGGCCTGGACGGCTTGCCGAGCTGAGCCTGCTGTTGCGGATTCGGATGGGAGAGGGCTCGGCGAGGATGCCGAGCTGCTCGAAGGAAGCGTCTTCCACTTCTTCCACGCTCACGGCCTCGGCCAAGGTGAGCGCCAACTGTCCGGAGAGTTCCGAAAGAAGGTGCGGAGCCACCCTGATGCTGTTCGCGCGGGCCAACTCCACGATCCTGCGGAACGGCGTAATGCCGCCCACCCGGACAATGTTGGGTTGGATGATATCCACGGCTTCGGCTTCGATGAAGTCGCGGAAACGGTAGATAGTGTGGACGTTCTCGCCAAGCGCGATCGGCACGGGAGAGTGTTTGCGCAGGCGCCGGTAGGCCCACAAATCGTCAGCACGGATTGGCTCTTCAAGCCATTCCAATCCGTACTCCCCCAAAACATCCAAGGCGCGGAAGGTATGCGCCAGGTCCCAGCGTTGGTTGGCATCAATCATGAGCAGGCGGTCCGGGCCAATGACCTGCCGGACCGCGGCAACCCGTTCAGCGTCTTCGCGTAGCTCAGGCTTTCCCACCTTGATCTTCACAGCCTTATGGCCAGCGGCAACCCAGCGCTGTGCCTGCTCCACGAGCTGTTCCAAGGAGTAGTGCAGATTCACGCCCGAGCCATAGACCTCCACTGATTCCTGGCGTTGACCCAGGAGAGCAGTGACGGAGGTGTCGGCCTGACGGGCTTTAAGGTCCCACAGCGCGAGGTCCACACCGGCCATTGCGATAGTGGTCAGGCCTCCCCCACCTGCCTCGTGCAGACGCTTCCAGAGTTGGTCCCACACCGCTTCGGGATTCGGTTCCAACCCAAGGATGAAGGGGGCGATGTCGTAGTCCAGAAGTGCTTTGACTGCCTGGGGACCAATAGTAGGTGTCCACGAGAAACCGTGGCCCACGCCGCCGCCGTCAGTACTCAGTTCGGTGACGATCACGTGGTTCTCGGGAGCTTCAGCCCCCCAGCTACGCAGCAACGGAACCGTGATCAAACGCGTGGTGAGGCCGGTAATGCGTGCTGTCATCAGCTGAGCGCCAACTCGTGGCCCTTGGCCAGGATCGACTTCAGCTCCAGCAGCTGTTCCTCCGTGGGGTCCACCAGTGGCGGGCGGACAGGGCCTACCGGCAACCCTGCCAATCGTAGCCCGGCCTTGATGAGAGAAACGCCGAAGCCGGGAGTCTGGTCCCGAAGCCTCACGAGGGGAGCATAAAAGCCCTCAAGCAGGGCGTTCCGACGGTCCTCATCACCAGAGACGTATGCGTCGTAGTAGGCCTTCGCGATCTCCGGAGCCATGGCAAAGGCTGCCGAGGAGTAGAGCGGGATCCCGAGGCCGCGGTAAGCACCCTGGGTCAGCTCTGCCGTGAGGAGTCCATTGAAAAGTGCGAAGTCGGTTCGGCCGCTGGCGTTGATGGCGGATACGATTTCCTGCGCCAGGCCGACGTCCCCGATCCCATCCTTGAAGCCGATGACTTTCGGGTTCGCGGTGAGGCGGCTCATGGCTGCGGCCGTGAACTTCGCCGTGCCACGGTGATAAACGATCACGGGCAGACTGCTGGCGTCGGCGATGGCCTCGACGTAAGCAACGACGCCGTCTGTTGGCCCTGTAACGAGGTACGGCGGGAGAACCAGCAGGGCGTCGGCGCCTGCCTCCTCGGCAACCCTGGCGGCAGCCAGGGCGTGGCCCAACGGGCCGCCGGCGCCTGCGACTACCGGGACGGCTCCAGCAACAGCTTCGACGGCGGCAGCCACCACGGTGCGGATCTCATCCAGGGAGAGGGCGTGGAATTCACCCGTGCCACACGCTGGGAAAACACCTCCGGGGCCGTAAGGAAGGCGCGAGGTGATGTGCTCCTTCAGAAGGGCCACATCCACCGAGCCGTCTTCGGCAAAGGGTGTGACGGGGAAAAACAGTACGCCGTCGAAGTTCATGGTGTCTCCTTGGTTGCTCCCGCCGGGACCAGGCCGGCGTGATTCTCGTCGTTGAGTAGTGCTTGCTCTGATGCTGCTGAATCTGCGCTTTCATATGGCGGCGTAAGTTCGGTTCGCCAACTGCGCTTGGGCTCCCAGCCAAGAAGGTCACGCGCTTTCCCGATGGAGAACGCCGGGCTGGTACCGGACAGGTGTTCGGTAAGCAGGCCGCTGCCCGGCAAAAAACGCGGGAACAGCTCAGCGAGCGGAGCAGTGGCCAAGGCATCCTTCGCTCCGACGAAGAAGACCTGCCCGTTGGGGATTGCATCCATCTTCTCCAGCAGCACGTCCAGGAAGTCGGCCACGTCCCTGGCATCGACATAGTTGAACAGCGCCGGGGCTGAAAGTGCCGGATCGGCAAGGCGTTCGCGGACAGTGTGTCCTTGCTGTGTTGGCGCTCCTTGCCACTCCTCCGGGGAGATGACAAAGCAGGGCCGGAATGCCGCGTAGCGGATCTTGTCCCCCTGCGCCGCCGCAAACATCTGCACTGTTTGCTCGGCGATCAGCTTGGACAGCGCGTAAGCATTCCAGGGCTTAGGCGGCGTCTGCTCGTCCAACGGGAACGACGGCGGCAGCCAACCTGCGGGTGAGCCGTAGCCCAGGGCGGTGGGGCTGCTTGCCGTAATAATCTTCGGAATACCCGCATCAGTGGCTGCACTGATGACCGCGTAGGCGAGCCGGGTATTGGTACTGAAGATGACTTCCTCAGGAGCGCTGAAAGGTACGGCGATAGCAGCGAGGTGGATGACGGCGTCGGGGTTTGTTTCCCGGAGGAGCCGCTCCGCTTCTCCCGGGGCCAAAAGGTCCGCCGTGTGCTGCACTGCGCCAGTGGGCAACTGCTCCGCCGGGATGGCGTCGCGATCAACCGAGACCACCTCGTGGCCCGCCTGGGCAAGGCTGGCAACGACGCTGCGGCCTAGCCGGCCGGAACCGCCGGTGACGAAAATCCTGCTCATGGTGTTGTCCTTGTGTAAGTGGTGGGCCGCTACGCCTGGCCGCGGCTGAGATCGACGCCGAGGCCAAGTTCACTGATGCGGACAGGGAATCCGGTGTCCAGGGACTGGTTGCCGGCGATGCCGACTGAGACGGAACGGAGGCCGTCGATGTACCCCGACGGGCGGCCCAATGGGTCTACGCCCGGGCCGTTGAAGAGGTCCGAGAGCAGCAGGTTGTCGCCGCCTCCGTGGCCTCCCTCCCCGTTGACGATCGGCACCTCGTAGGCCGCCTCCCAGTGGCGCTGGACCACCAGGCGCTCCCCGTTTCGTCGAACAGCGTCTTCTTCTTCGATGGGCGTCGCGCTTGGGTCCACCACGGTCTTCTTGTCAGTGCTGAATTGGACCGCTGCGCGCTCAACCACTTCGAGTTCGGCCCGGCCTTCCGTACCGTTGACGCTGACCCTGTAGCCCTCCCACGGGCTGTGGGCGTTCAGCGAGTAACTCAGCGTGGGACCGCCCTGGTAGTCCACTACGAGGGCCAGGTTGTCCTCGATCGTGATGCCTTCAGTGAAGACGTCCTGGTCCCTGAGGTAGCCGTCGAACTTTTCATTGTCGTAGTACAGGGCCTTCAGGCGTTCGTCTTCCCGCATGTCCAGGCGGAACGGATCACGCGCCAAGCCATCAACCGTGCCGCGTTCGGGGCGGGCGCCCAGACCGCGCTCGGCAGCATTCTTGTCGCCATAAAAGCGGAGCCCTCCGGAGGCGAAAACGCGCTCGGGGACGTCATTGATCCACCAGTTGACGAGGTCGAAGTGGTGCGAGGCCTTGTGGATGAGCAGGCCACCGGAGTTCTTCTTCTCACGATGCCAGCGGCGGAAGTAGTCCGCGCCGTGCACGGTGTCCAGCACCCAGGTGAAGTCGACGGACGTGACCTTGCCGATCACGCCGTTCTGGATGATCTCCTTAAGCGCGGTGTTGCGCGGCGAGTAACGGTAATTGAAGGTGACTACGACGTTCCGTCCGGTTTCCGCCACGGCGTTGGTAATGCGGCGGCAGCCCTCAACATCGATGGTCAGGGGCTTTTCAACCACGACGTCGGCGCCCGCCTCGAGTGCCTCGACGATGTAGTCCGCGTGGGTATAGTCGGGCGTTGTGACGATGACGCGCTCGATGCCGTTGGCCTGGATAAACTCTGTGAGCTTCGCTGGCTCAAAGGATGCCACTGGCCCCGGGCCGCCCAAATCCTTGATGAGTTCCTGGTAAAACTCCACGCGTCCTTGGTTCACGTCGGACAAAGCGACGAGGTCAGCTACGTCGGCGTGTTGTCCATAGATTGCGCGAATGTACATTTCCGAGCGGCCCCCGGTCCCGATGAGGGCAATGCGGGTCCGATGAGGGTCAGTGCCTCCGGCGGCGGATCCGGAAGTGTCCGCCGCCGTTGAATGGGTCCTGGCGGTGTCAACGTTGACCATGGGAATGCCCCTTTCAAAAGGCAGGAGTGAACCGCTTGACGGCCCGGCGTGATCTGGGAAGAATCATGAGAAAGCGTTTTCTCAGAGCGTTATAAGCTTTGTATCAAGACTGTGGCGGTTCCGTCAACCATTGCCCCAACGCCGGGGCAGCACGCGGACAGCCAACCGGAAGGGGCAACATGGCACGGAGGAACACCAATCGGCGGATTGGCATTGCCGATGTCGCGGAGAAGGCAGGCGTCTCGCACGCCACAGTGTCCCGCGTCATGAACGGTAACGCCGCCGTGGATCCCGGCATCGCTGCCCGCGTCAGGGCTGCAGCTTCCGAACTCAAGTACCAGCCGAATCCCGTTGGACGAAGCCTGGCCTTGGGCAAGACAGACACCATCGGCATCGTTGTCCCGGACTTGGCCAACCCCACCTTCCAGGCCATCCTTCGCGGACTCAGCATTGCGGCGTCCCAGGACGGGTATCGCGTCCTGATCGCGGACTCATCCGAGGTAACCAGCGAGGAAGCAATCCTCGCCGGAGAAGCCCGTCGCCGCTGCGATGGAGTGGTGCTCTGCGCACCCCGAATGGGCGATGCCGAACTTGAAGAGCTGGCACCTACCCTGCATCCGCTGGTACTCATCAACCGCACCACGGTGGCCACCAACACCCCAAGCCTTAGCGTGGACTACGGCCAAGGCATCCAGGAACTCGCCCAGCACCTGGTGGGCCTGGGTCACCGGCGGCTGGCCTTCCTTTCCGGCCCGGAGCACAGTGCATCCAACCGGCAGCGCTTGGTGGGCCTGGAGAAATTCCGGAAGGAGCACCCGGAGATTGAGCTCCAAATGCTCCATGGCGGCTCCAACTTCGACTCCGGACATGAATCCACAGAGGCCATCATCGCCAGTGGCGCAACGGGCATCCTGGCCTTCAATGACCTCGTGGCCATGGGTTTGCTAAGCGGCCTGCACGAGCACGGATTACGGGTTCCAGAGGACATCTCGGTGACGGGGTTCGACGACATCCCGTTCGCCAAGTACACCACTCCCCCGCTGACCACCGCCGCCGTTCCCATTAATGAACTTGGGAGCCTGGCCTGGCGCAGGATGCGTGAGCAGATCCAGCAAGCGGGGGAACCCACCACGCAAGCCCAGGATGAGTTCTCGCCGCGGATGGAAATCCGGAAGAGCACCGCGGCGCCGGCCCTGAAGCCCGCCTAGAAATGCAACGCGGGGTCACTTACGGCCCATCCGGAAGGCCATCATGGGCCATAAGTGACCCCGCGTTGCTCTATCTTCCAGAAGCCTGCGAGCCCACTCCGGCCTCTTTGTAGAAGCCCTGGATGTGGGCTGCCACAAGATCTGCCGCCCGGCCGCCGTCGTCCGCGTTGACGGCTGCAAGAATCGCTCGGTGTTCCGCTCGAAGCCTGTCCGACGTGGCCTTCCAATCAGGTAGGTTTCCGGTGAGTTTCCCGGCGTAATTTTCAATTGCACCCCGCAATGACGCCATCATGGCACTGACCACTGTATTGCCGGCAGCCTGTGCCAGCGCCACATGGAACCGGGCATCAAGCGCCAGGAACGTCTCGATGTCCGGGCTGTCGTCCATTTGCTCGAGCAGCGCCGCCGCCTCATCAAGGGCCGGGGCGCCAACCTTGGCCCGGGCAGCCGCCCAGGATTCGAGCAACACCCGTGTCTCCACGATGTCGGCCACGGGAAGATGGCGGGTTGCCACGTGGAGGCGCAACGTAGAGCCCAGCGCAGAGCCAGGCTCGGCGATCACTACAGTTCCCGCGTCCTTGCCCGAGCCAACTCCCGCGCGCACAACACCCATTGCTTCAAGGATCCGCACTGCCTCCCGCACAGACGTCCTCGATACCTGGAGCTGTTCGGCCATGGCCCGCTCTCCGGGGAGGCGTCCGCCGAGGGCGAGGTCGCCGTCGGATAGCTGCTTTTCTATCCACTGCAGGACTAGTTCGTGGGTACGCATACGGGAATACTAGTTGATGTGGTCCAACCACATGGCTTACAGTGTGGTTAGACCACAGTGGTAGGACCACAGAATTTCAAGGGAGAACCGCATGACCGACACCCTCGATCCGAAGATCACCGCCGCCCCCGCCAATGCTGGCAGCGACGAAACCGTCAGCCGGCCGCCGCAGCCGACGCCCGCCGTCGTGCAACCTCCGGCACTGAAGCGGCGCATACCCAAAGTTGCCGATCTGGCTCCTTTGATGCAGTTCAAGAAGCCCGAATTCAGCAAAGCCGCCCGCCTCAAACGGGCGAGCACCATCTGGGAACTGCGCGACATCGCGAAGCGTCGCACCCCACAAGCACCTTTCGACTACACGGACGGCGCCGCGGAGGAAGAAATCACGCTGCGCAGGGCACGCCAGGCGTTCCAGGACATCGAATTCCGCCCCGGGATCCTTCGCGATGTTTCCAGGATTGACCTCCGCACCGACATTTTGGGGAAGGAATCGCGCCTCCCCTTCGGCATCGCGCCCACCGGATTCACCCGCATGATGCAGTCCGAAGGTGAATACGCTGGCTCGCAGGCCGCAGAAGCTGCCGGCATCCCCTACACGCTTTCCACGATGGGCACAGCATCGATCGAAGACGTCGCAACGGCTGCTCCGAACGGCCGCAACTGGTTCCAGCTGTACTTGTGGACAGACCGTGACCGTTCCCTCGAATTGATCGAGCGGGCCGCCAAAGCAGGCAACGATACCCTCATGGTGACCGTGGATACCGCCGTAGCGGGGGCTCGTTTGAGGGATGTCCGCAACGGCATGACCATCCCGCCGGCCCTGACGCTCAAGACGGTCCTGGATGCGTCCTACCGACCCGCCTGGTGGTTCAACTTCCTGACCCACGAGCCGCTGACGTTCGCCTCGCTCTCGCGCTACACCGGAACCGTGGCGGACCTCATCAACTCAATGTTCGATCCCACCCTGACCTATGAGGACCTGGACTGGCTGCGCGAAACCTGGAAGGGCAAGCTCGTGGTCAAGGGCATCCAGACCGTTGAGGACGCCCGTAAAGTGGTGGACCACGGCGCTGACGGCATAGTCCTGTCCAACCATGGCGGCCGCCAACTGGACCGTGCACCCATCCCGTTCCGCCTGCTTCCCGAGGTCACTTCGGCGCTGAAGGCTGACAACAGCAAGGCTGCCGTCATGCTGGACACAGGCATCATGAGCGGCGCCGACATCGTGGCAGCCCTGGCTTTGGGGGCGGACTTTGCCTTGATCGGCCGGGCTTACCTCTACGGCCTCATGGCCGGCGGACGCGAAGGCGTGGACCGCACTATCCAGATCCTCGAGAAGGACATGACCCGCACCATGGCGCTCCTGGGCGTCAGCAAGGTATCGGAACTGAACCCGGATCACGTGCGGCTGCTCCAGCGCTAACCCATGTAGGTAGCAATAGTGCGCGTTTTGAACGTTCAAAACGCGCACTATTGCGACTCAGTTGGGTAATGGACGCTAGATCAGGCCCTGAGCCAGCATTGCGTCGGCTACTTTTACGAAACCGCCGATATTGGCGCCCACCACATAGTTGCCGGGCGAACCATATTCTTCGGCGGTTGCTGCGCAACGGTCGTGGATGCCCACCATGATCTCGGTAAGCCGCTGTTCCGTGTGCTCGAATGACCACGAATCACGGCTGGCGTTCTGCTGCATTTCCAACGCGGATGTAGCAACACCTCCGGCGTTGGCGGCTTTACCCGGACCGAACAGAACGCCCGCCTCCTGGAACACTGCCACTGCCGAGCGCGTGGAGGGCATGTTGGCTCCCTCGGCCACCGCGATCAGGCCGTTGCTGACCAACTTCGCGGCAGCATCGCCGTCGAGCTCGTTTTGGGTGGCGCAAGGCAGTGCGACCGTGCCGTTCACGTCCCACACCGAGCCACCCGCTACGTAGCTGGATCCAGGCCGTCGAAGCGCGTATTCAGTAAGCCGGGCGCGCTCCACTTCCTTGATCCGGCGCAGGAGCTCGACGTCGATTCCCGCCTCGTCCACGATGTAACCGGCGGAGTCGGAGCAGGCCACCACTGTTGCACCGAGAGACTGCGCTTTGGCAATCGCATTGATGGCCACGTTTCCGGAACCGGACACCACAACACGCTGACCGTCAAAGGAGGCGCCACGGCTCTTGAGCATCCCCTGGGCAAAGATCACTGTGCCGTAGCCGGTGGCTTCCGGCCGGACCAACGAGCCACCCCAGGAAATCCCCTTGCCGGTGAGGACCCCGGATTCGTAACGGTTGGTGATGCGCTTGTACTGGCCGAAGAGGAAGCCGATTTCGCGTCCGCCCACGCCAATATCGCCGGCAGGGACGTCGGTGTACTCACCGATATGACGGTATAGCTCAGTCATGAACGACTGGCAGAACCGCATGATTTCGGCATCCGAGCGTCCGCGCGGATCGAAGTCGGAACCGCCCTTGCCCCCGCCGATCGGCATGCCTGTGAGGGCATTCTTGAAGATCTGCTCAAAGCCGAGAAACTTGACGATGCCCAGATAGACGGAAGGGTGGAACCGCAGCCCACCTTTGTAGGGACCAAGCGCCGAGTTGAACTCCACACGGAAACCCCGGTTTACGTGGACGCAGCCAGAGTCGTCGGTCCACGGTACGCGGAAGATGATCTGCCGTTCGGGTTCGCAGAGACGCTCCAACACGGCACCCTCCAAAAATTCCGGATGCCGGTCGTGAACGGGCCCCAGGCTTTCGAAGACCTCGGTGACAGCCTGGTGGAACTCCTTCTCGCCGGGATTCCGCGCCAACACGGTGTTCCTGACAGCTTCGAGCCTCGAATCCATGCGTCTTCCTATCCCTCAGTGCGCCGGCCAGCGGCGAGACGATACAGTCCCGCTCATGGTTGCACCAACGGAGGTAGGATCTCCATCCGATGGGATTGTGACCATCGGCCCGGAGTTAACTCAACCGTAGAAAAACCCCGTAAACGCAAGGAACCTTGACCTTAACGAAACCTCACAAGGTGTTGAAGATCACGTTAGATTGATCCGGGCGTAGCCCACTAGCGCTTGCGACCGAATTTCGGGAGGTTGGGAAGGTTCGGGAGGTTGGCCAGCAGGTCCGCCGCTTTAGTGGCAGCGCGGCCAACAGTCCGGCCAATCTGCTGCGGGACAGTATCGTCCGATGCCAGATCCAACGAGACGGGCATCCCATCTGAGTGGACTTTTACGGCCTTGCTTACGGCCTCGGCACGAGTTGCAACGAGATCCGGCGCAGTCTCGGCGGGTTGCACAACCGACGCTGCGGCGCCCACGCCAGCGGGAGCCACCGTTTGCGGCGCTGCTTCCACGGAAGGTGCGACGGCGGCAGTAGCCGAGGGTCCGACGTCGAAGGTTTCCAGCCAGGTGGCCACACCGGCCAGCGGCTTCGGGTTCAGCGCGTAGTAGCGCTTCTGCCCCTGGGCGCGCATGCTGACGAGGTCAGCCTCGCGGAGCACCTTCAGATGCTTGGAGATAGTGGGCTGGCTTGCAGCCAGTTCTTCCACCAGTTCGCCTACAGCTTTATCCCCAGAGCGGAGTGAAACCAGGATGTCGCGCCTGGTTGCCTCAGCTATGACGGCAAATACGTCGTCAGTCACCATGCCTCCCACCCTAGCGACATATACGCCAAATGGCATCCCTGTTTCGCGCCGCGACGGCGCTGGATCGTTGACCCTTTCCAGAGCCAATGCTAAAACGGATTCACGGTCCGTCCGGGCTTCGAGGCCCCGGCCGCCAAAAGCACGGGGTGCGGGGCAATGACTGATTTCCTTCGGCGGCAAATCTTCAACATCATCGCCGGTGTGTTCCTTGCCGTATTCGTCTTCGTGTGGAGTGCAGTGCTCCTTCGGGTCGGCACCTGGGTTCCGACAGGTGATCTGACGGCCCCTGAGCTGAACGGAGCCCTCGTTACCGCGGCGGGCGTCCTTGCCACGTCCCTGAGTTCGCTAACGGCGTCCGCACTGGGGTTCACCATTTCGGAGGTTAAGCGGGACAGCGCGAACGCTGGCGAATCCAGTCCCCTTGTCAGCCCGGCGGAGGTTGCCCTGCGGTTATCGGGACGGGTGATCTTTGCCATCATGGTTTACATCACCATGGGCTTGCTGGTCCTGGTGCTCTGGCTGTTCAAGGGCCAAGCGTCCACGGACCTCATCGGAGCATTTGCGTTGTCCTTGCTGGGCTGGCTCGTGGGTGCGGCGGGCGTGGTCTTCCAGACGGAGAAATCAGAACCATAGGTGGTGGGTCAAGACCGGCTAGTCGAACCAGGGATCCAGCCCGTACAAAGGGAAGATCTCCTTGCGCGTGGCAATGACGGTCCGGTCCACCTCGTCCGCGGGGTCGTAGCCAACTTCCCAGGAACGCCACCAGACATCCACGTCATCGCTCATCGACTCCGGAGCCCACACGCCGTAAGCCTCCCTGACATAGTTGCGCCAGGCTTCTGGCACGGGCGTGCTCAACGGCACCGGCCGCTGCGTCACCATTCCGATCAGATGGCTCCAAGCACGTGGCACAACACCCGTAACGTCGTAGCCGCCCCCGCCTGTGGCCACCCACCGGTTATCGCAATACCTCGCGGCGAGGCTGGCGACGGCGCTGGCCGCCTCCCGCTGACCGTCCACGCTGAGGTTGAGGTGCGTCAATGGATCCAGGCGGTGCGAATCACAGCCGTGCTGGCTGACAATCACCTCGGGATTGAAGGCTCCAACCAGCTGCGGTACCACCGCATGAAAGGCGCGAAGCCACGCGGCATCTCCCGTGAACGCCGGTAACGCGACATTGACAGCCGTGCCGTGCGCATCCGGGCCGCCGGTTTCATTGGCGAAACCCGTTCCCGGAAAGAGGGTAAGTCCGGACTCATGCAGGGAAATTGTCATGACGCGGGGGTCATTCCAAAAAATGCTTTGCGTTCCATCGCCGTGGTGGGCGTCGACGTCGATGCTGACTATGCGGCTCACACCGCCGTCCAGAAGCCGCTGGATGGCAATGGCGACGTCGTTGTAGACGCAAAAGCCGCTGGCGCGGTCACGTGCCGCGTGGTGCATTCCACCACTGAAATTTACTGCGCGAATGGCTTTGCCGGACAGGATCGATTCCGCGGCCAACAAAGAACCACCGGCCAGCCGGGCGCTGGCCTCATGCATGCCTGCAAAGGCGGGATCGTCTTCCGTACCCAGTCCGCGGTCTTCTTCGGGTTGGGTCGGGTCCTCGCTGACGCGGCGCACGGCCTCCACATAGTCGGCGCTATGCACCGAGCAAAGTTCGACGTCGGTGGCCACGTCCGGCGACTCCACCGCCACATGGCTGTGGTTGAAAAGACCAAGGGATTCTGCGAGCCTCGCGGTTAACTCCAGCCGCTGCGGGGCCATAGGATGGCTGGGACCAAAGTTGTAAGCAGTCATGGCTGGATCCCACACCACCGTCGTTGGCAGTGCGGATCGCGTAATGCTGGAAGCAGTTGTTCCAAGCCTGGAGTTCATCCAGAACAGGCTACCTGAGGCCGCGGGGCTGTACCGCCCGGTTACGCCGCAGGAATAGTGGTTTACTACTCAGGAAAGCATGTTCAACCGAGGAAGAACCCATGTCTCAAAGCCAGTCGCGCTCCGCGAGCCCGGCCCACTGGCAACCCGGCCAGCAGGAACGTGAAGGTCTGTGGATTTTCACACGTGCGCGCGACTTCATTGACAACATCGCCAACACGTCCCCGGCCCGTCTGGCCCTGGTCGCTTTCGCCTCCGTGATCCTGCTCTTCACAGGCTTGTTGTCCTTGCCGTTCTCCTCGGCTTCGGGCGAGCCTACTCCTCTGCACCAGGCCATGTTCACGGCAGTTTCCAGTGTCTGCGTGACGGGCCTGACCGTGGTTTCCACCGCTACCCACTGGTCCTTCCTTGGCCAGCTCATTATTTTGGTGGGCATCTTTGTGGGCGGCCTTGGCACGTTGACCTTGGCTTCGCTGTTGGCCCTCATGGTCAGCAAGCGGCTTGGTGTCCGCGGCAAGCTCATCGCCCAGGAAGCCATGAACAACGCCGGCAGACTTGGTGAAGTGGGTACGCTGCTCCGCATCGTCATCGTGACCTCGGTGGTGATCGAGGGCGCACTCGCCTTGGCCCTGATCCCCCGCTTCATGCTTCTCGGCGAGCCATTCTTGCAGTCGGTATGGCACGGGGTCTTCTACTCGATCTCCTCCTTCAACAATGCCGGATTTACGCCGCACTCAGACGGAATCGTCCCCTACGAGACCGACCTCTGGATCCTTATTCCACTCATGCTGGGCGTGTTCCTTGGCAGCCTCGGCTTCCCGGTAGTGATGGTTCTGCAACAGAACGGCCTGAACTGGAAGAAGTGGAACCTCCACACCAAGCTCACCATCCAGGTGTCCTTCATCCTGCTCCTGGCCGGCACGGTCCTGTGGGCGCTCATGGAATGGGACAACGTGCGGACAATCGCGCATATGGACCTTGGCGACAAGCTCATCCATTCCCTCTTTGCATCAGTGATGACGCGCTCAGGCGGGTTCAACCTGGTGGACCAAAACCACATGGAATCCACCACCATGCTGCTCACCGATGCCCTCATGTTTGCCGGCGGCGGCTCAGCGTCCACAGCGGGCGGCATCAAGGTGACTACTATCGCGGTCATGTTCCTCGCCATCGTTGCCGAGGCCCGTGGCGATGCCGATGTTAAAGTCTACGGACGCACGATTCCCCAAGGCACCATGCGGGTGGCCATCTCGGTGATTGTTGCCGGTGCCACCCTTGTATCGGTCGCGGCATTCCTGCTGCTCTCCATCAGCGGGGCGACACTGGACAGGGTGCTCTTTGAAACCATCTCCGCCTTTGCCACAGTGGGACTGAGCACCAACCTCAGCGCCGAGCTGCCGCCGTCGGGCGTTTACGTCCTGACCGCACTAATGTTCGCAGGCCGTGTGGGCACCGTAACCCTCGCTGCCGGCTTGGCCCTGCGCCAGCGCAGCCAGCTGTACCACTACCCGGAAGAGAGGCCAATCATTGGCTAGTACCACTGGGGCGGCCAACCGTCCCGCCCACAACGCACCAGTGCTGGTCATTGGCCTTGGCCGATTCGGGTCGGCCACGGCCGAGCAATTGGTCAAGCAGGGCCGGGAAGTCCTGGCGATTGAACGTGACCGCACGCTCGTCCAGAAATGGGCGCCCGTGCTCACCCACGTGGTGGAGGCGGACGCCACCAACATCGATGCCTTGCGCCAGCTGGGGGCCCAGGAATTCAGTTCCGCCGTGGTAGGCGTGGGCACGTCCATCGAGTCCTCGGTGCTCATCACAGTGAACCTTGTGGACCTGGGCATCCAACACCTCTGGGTCAAGGCGATCACCCCATCCCACGGCAAGATCCTCAGCCGGATCGGCGCAAACCACGTGATCTACCCGGAAGCCGACGCAGGCGTGCGTGCCGCGCACCTGGTGTCAGGGCGCATGCTTGACTTCATCGAGTTCGACGACGACTACGCAATCGTGAAGATGTATCCGCCCAAGGAAACTGTGGGCTTCACCTTGGAGGAATCCAAGGTGCGGTCCAAATACGGCGTGACGATCGTCGGCGTGAAGACCCCGGGAGAGGACTTCACGTATGCGCGGCCGGAAACCAAGGTGTCCGGACACGACATGCTGATCGTGTCCGGACACGTCGATCTCTTGGAGCGCTTCGCAGCGCGGCCGTAGCATTCCTGGGCCCACGACCGCATGGTTCCCTGGCCGAGCTTGCGAGGTTAGGGAGCGGTTGGGGACTAGCCCAGCTGCTTGGTGATCTCGGCCGCGCGCGTAGCAGCCGCACGGGCTCCCTCAGCGATGATCCTGGGGATCCCGCCGTCGTCGAATGCTGCGATCGCCCGCTCGGTGGTGCCGTTGGGACTGGTTACGGCAACGCGAAGTGCAGTGGGGTCCGCACCTGGCTCCGCCAGCATGAAACCGGCGCCCGCCACCGTTTCGCGGGCAAGCATGACCGACAGTTCGGCGTCCAACCCCAGCTCGACACCAGCGGCGGCCATGGCCTCGGCCAAATAGAACGCGTAGGCGGGACCGGATCCACTGATCGCGGACAAGGCGTCCACTTGTTCCTCGGGCACCTCCACAACCTTGCCGGCACCTGCCAGCGCTGCCTTCACCTTCTCCAACTGTTCCGGCGTGCAGTGCGTCCCGGGCGAGACGGAAACGACGCCGCGACCCAGCTTTGCGGGTGTGTTCGGCATGGTGCGGATCACCGGCTGCCCCTCCGGGAGGGCGGCCTCAATCTGCGCGATGGAAACCGCAGCGGCCACGCTCACAACGACGGTGTCCTTAGCGAGTGCCGGGCTGATTTCCCGTGCGAGTTCCGTGATGCCAACTGGTTTGACCCCAAGGATGACGATGCGGGAACCCTTGGTGGCAAGCTTGTTGTTGTCCGGTTCTTCCTCGCCAGCGATCGCCATAACGCCGTACCGCTGCGCAAGCTCTTCTGCACGCTCGGCACGTCGGACAGTGGCGACGACATCGGATGGGTCGGTCCCGGCGGCAAGGAGACCGGCCAGAATTGCCTCGTTCATGGATCCACAGCCAAGGAATGCGATTCGGTTGCTCATTGCACCATCATGGCAGTTTGCCCATGGAGGGGTCGAACGCTGTCCGGATTCACAGCTTGTTCCCAAGAATATTGCAGGCAGCACCCAACCTTGGTCCGTAACTTAGTAGTTACCTCATTGAGGGTGCGAGTGATGAGGCGGGCATGGGGATGTCCGCCAACAGCACCGGTGGCCGGGGCGGGTTTTCCCCCATTTCCCGATTCGGCCGCCGGTGCTTTCGCATTTAATTGCGTTGGTTTCTAATTATCGTGTGACCGCACCAGCGGGATGCTGAGGTGCTGCCGTGCGAAACGAAGCGTCTCCGCCAACATTTCCTCGCGCTCACCCGCCACTTTGGCCTTGCGGGTTGAAATCTCCGCCACCACAACACCACTGAAGCCGTTGGAAGCAAGGTGTTGGAGGGCGTCCGCGCATTGCTGCGTCCCCGTGCCCGGCACCAGGTGCTCGTCTTTCCCGGAACCTGAACCATCCGTGAGGTGAACGTGGCGGAGTTTGCTGCCCAGTGCCTGGATTGCTTCCAAACTGTTTGCCCCCGCGGTTGCCGCATGCGAGAAGTCCCACGTGACGTCGTCGTAATCCTGTCCCAAGGGATCCCAGTGCGGCAGGTAGGCAACAGCCTCCCGTCCACGGACGCGCCACGGGTACATGTTCTCCACCGCGATGTGCACTTCGTACATCGCAGCGATCTCCCGAACACCTGCAGCGAAGTTCTCGGCGTAGTTCGACTGCCAGCGGAACGGCGGATGGACCACCACGGTGTCGCAGCCGACCTCCCTGGCCATCTGGCAGGACTTCTCGATCTTGTTCCATGCAGCTCCCCAGACTTGCTGGGTGAGCAGCAATGTGGGCGCGTGAATGGAGACGATCTGTTGGTGGTAACGATGGCTCAGCTGGATGAGGGCGTCAGGATTCTGGCTCACGGCGTTGTTGGTGACCATGACCTCAACGCCTTCATAACCAAGGTCCTGGGCCACCGCGAAAGCATCATGGACGCTCAGCGGATAAACGGAGGCACTGGACAGCGCCACCGGGATGTGGCGGTTATTTGCAAAGGGCTCGACGTCGGCGCTCATCTCAGGAAGCCAGCCCGCCTGCCACAGGGGCGGGAATTGGTGCAGGGGCAGGGTTGTTCACCGGCACGGGGAACTCCTCAAACGTGGATTGGGGCTCGACGTTGTCCGTCTTCTTGTCGCCTTCCTTGACTGCTTTTTTCTTGGACTTGTCCTTCTTGCGCTTTCCGACGTGCGGCGCGGGATCCACGGCATCATCGAAGACCAACTGGTCCAGGCGTCGAAGGATCAGCCCTTCCCGCAAAGCCCACGGACAGATTTCCATCTTAGGGAATTCGAAGAGCTCCAACGCGGCCTCCGCCACCAAAGCCCCGGCCAACAATTGGCGGGCACGCGCATCTGAAACACCCGGGAGGTATAGGCGGTCCTCAACTTTCATGGCGGATATGCGCTGGGCCCACAGACCAAGATCGGCGGCGTGGAGTTCCCGTTTCACATAGGGACCGGCCCCGCTGGGGGCAGCACCAGCGATCCGCGCAAGGGAGCGGAACGTCTTGGAGGTACCCGCCACCAGGTTGGCCCGGCCAAGCTCGTGAAAATTGCGGACAACAGGTTTGAGCGTCGAGCGGATGTACCGCCTCAACTCCTTGACGCTCTTGGCGCTGGGTGGATCTTCATGGAGCCAATCCCGCGTCAGCCTGCTGGCTCCCAACGGAACGGAGGTAGCCAATTCCGGGAGTTCGTCCGTGCCGTAGGCCATTTCGAAGGATCCTCCTCCAATGTCCAGATCCAGGATCGGGCCGGCACCCCAGCCATACCAACGACGAACGGCGAAGAAGGTCATTGACGCTTCTTCGCTTCCAGTGAGCTCCTGGAGAGTCACCGTGGTCTCGTGTTTGACCCGGGCCAGGACCTCGGCACCGTTGGTTGCCTCACGGATAGCCGAGGTGCAAAACGCGAGCAAATCCTCGGCCTTGTGGCGTGCTGCGAACTCCCATGCCTCCAGGACGAACTCAATCAGCTCAGTCTGGCCAGCATCGTTGATGTTGCCATCACCGTCGAGGTATTGGACCAGGGAAAGTGGCCGTTTGTGGGAGGCAAAAGCCACTGGGCGGGCGCCGGGATGGGCGTCCACGAGCAGCAGGTGGACGGTGTTTGAACCGATATCGAGAACGCCAAGACGCATTCTGCCATTATTCACTGATTCGAAGCCGGGGAAGCAACTTGGCGTCCACGTTTCGCTGACAGGCAGACGTCCCGTGCCCAGGATGCCAGCTATTCCGTTGGCTCCCCTACTTCGTCTGCCCGTTTGAAGTCGCGGCGGATGTTGGCGATCCCCTCAGGATCGATTTCGAAGCCATATTCGCTTCCGGGGTTGATGACCATGCCCAGTTCGTCGCCGATGTTGCCGAGGATCGCCGAGCCCATGGTGCCCAGAATGTGCGGGGCCGCTTCCAGGAAACGCTCGTCCACGCGGCTCGGGTGGCTGAACACCGCCAGAACGGGCTGTCCATCGGCGTTCGAAAGGACCAATGGCTCTACGGCAGAATCCGGTCCGTCCACTGCTTCGGAACTGATGAGGTAGACCTCGTTGTTCAGGAACGCAAGGATTACGTCTACCGGGTTGGCGTCCGGCTGTTCAGCCAAGGCGAGCTTCGCTTCGAGGTCGTTCAAGGGTCCGTTGTCCGGTGAAGCCGTCTGTTCAGCCAAGGCGAGCTTCGCTTCGAGGTCGTTCAAGGGTCCGTTGTCCGGTGAAGCCGTCTGTTCAGTCATGGTTCTACTCGACCACGATGCCGTCCGGGACGCAATTCGCTTGCTTCCCGGACGGCACCCTGCCTTGTTGTGGCATTACTTTTTGGCGGCGGCTTTTTTGGCTGGCGCCTTGCGCGTAGTCGTCCGCTTGACGGGGCCCTTGGCCCGCTTCTCGGCAAGAAGTTCGACGGCGCGTTCCCGGGTCAGCTCCTCAAGCGAAGTTGAGCGCGGAACCGTGATGTTCGTGACGCCGTCAGTGATGTACGGACCGAAACGGCCCTCCTTCACCACGATGTTCTTCTCCGACACGGGGTCCGGACCGAACTCGGCCAGAGGCGGCACGGCGGCCCGGGCACCACGCTGCTTGGGCTGGGAGTAGATCTCCAAGGCCTGTTCCAGGGTGATGGTGAAGATTTCTTCTTCGGACCCGATTGAACGGGAGTCCGTACCCTTCTTCAGGTAAGGTCCGAACCGGCCGTTCTGGACGGTGATGACATTTCCTTCAGCGTCCTCGCCAAGCACCCGGGGCAGGCTCATGAGCTGCAGGGCCTCATCCAGGGTAACGCTGTCCACGGTCATGGACTTGAACAGCGAACCTGTGCGTGGCTTGGCTTTCACCGGCTTCTTTGGAGGCTTGGGCTTGCCGTTCTTGTAGTACTCAACGGGCTGGTTTGCCAGCTGCTCCTCGGTCATCTCGGGGATGATCTCGGTGACGTAGGCGCCGTATCGGCCGTTCTTGGCAACCACGGTATGGCCCGTGTGTGGATCGGTTCCCAGGACACGTTCCTCGGGAGCGGCAGTTTCCATGAGCTCGATTGCCTTGGCGGCTGTCAACTCGTCCGGAGCGAGTTCCTCCGGGACGTTGGCCCGTGCGGACTCCACCACTTCACCGGTCTTCTCATCAACGGTGGGGATGCTGCTTTCCAGGTAGGGGCCGAACTTACCCACACGCAAGGTGATGCCCTCTGCTATGGGCACGGAGTTGATCTCGCGGGCGTCAATCTCGCCGAGGTTGTTCACGATGCTCAACAGCCCGGGATCAGCGTCTTCACCATAGTAGAAGTGCTTCAGCCACGCTGCGCCCGCGGCTTGGCCGTTGGCGATTTTATCCAAATCGCCTTCCATGTCGGCGGTGAATTCATAGTCGACGTAATCCGTGAAGTGCTGCTCAAGCAAGCGAATCACCGAGAAAGCGATCCAGCTGGGAACCAGAGCAGAACCTTGTTTCCGTACATAGCCGCGATCCTGGATGGTGGAAATCGTGGAGGCATAGGTCGACGGACGGCCGATGCCCTTCTTTTCCAGCTCAGCAGTCAGCGAGGCTTCCGTGTAGCGCGGAGGCGGTGAAGTCTCGTGGCCCACTGCCACGATGTCCGAGGCCTTCAGGGAGTCATCCTTGGCCACGTTGGGCAGACGGCGCGCTTCATCGGAGTCTTCATCTCCGCGGCTCTCGTCCTTGCCCTCCTCATATGCGGCGAGGAAGCCGGGGAAGGTGATGACGGTACCCGAGGCAGAGAATTCAGCGTCTCGTCCGTCAGCTGCCACGGCACCCAGCCGGATGGTGGCTGTGGAGCCCTTGGCGTCGGCCATCTGGGACGCGACCGTGCGCTTCCAAATGAGCTCGTACAAGCGGAATTCGTCTCCACTGAGCTGTTTGGCCACCTGCGCGGGCGTGCGGAAGGAGTCACCTGCGGGGCGGATGGCCTCGTGGGCCTCTTGCGCATTTGCAGCTTTGTTGGCGTACACGCGTGGGCTTTGGGGAACGTACTCGGGGCCGTAGAGCTCCGCGGCCTGGCGCCGGGCTGCCGTGACAGCTTCATCGCTCAAGGCGGAGGAGTCCGTACGCATATAAGTGATGTAGCCGTTTTCGTACAGGCGCTGGGCAACCTGCATGGTGCTCTTCGAGGAGAAGCGGAGCTTTCGTCCGGCTTCCTGCTGCAGCGTGGAGGTGGTGAACGGTGCGGCAGGACGGCGCGTGTACGGCTTGGTATCTACAGAACGGACGCGGAAATCGGCGTTCTGCAGACCTGCGGCCAATGATGTTGCGAGTTCCTCGTTGAGGTGAACCACGTTGGAGGATGTGAGCTGGCCATTGTCGTTAAAGTCACGGCCACTGGCCACCTTGGAACCGTCCACCGCGGCAAGCTTTGCCTTGAAAGATCCCGAGTCGGCTCCGAACTGTCCGGTCAGGTCCCAGTAGGAAGCGGCCCGGAAAGCCATGCGTTCGCGTTCGCGGTCAACCACCATGCGGGTAACCACGGACTGCACACGTCCCGCGGAAAGCCCCCTGGCGACCTTGCGCCACAGAACCGGAGAGATTTCATAGCCATAGAGCCGGTCCAGGATGCGCCGGGTCTCCTGGGCATCAACCAGGGCGGTATCGACGTCCCGCAGGTTATCCATGGCACGGTGAATCGCTTCCTTGGTGATTTCACCGAAAGTCATGCGATACACGGGAACTTTGGGTTTAAGGACCTCAAGCAGGTGCCACGCGATGGCTTCGCCCTCGCGGTCCCCATCGGTTGCGAGATAGAGCGCGTCAGCGTCTTTCAGCTGGGCCTTGAGCTCGGCGACCTTCTTCTTCTTGTCCGGGGATACGACGTAATACGGCTTGAAGTCGTTTTCGATGTCCACGGCGAACTTACCCAGCGAAGTCTTCTTGAGTTCTGCAGGGAGGTCCGATGGCTGCGGGAGATCCCGGATATGGCCGATGGAAGCCTCGACGATGAAGCCCTCGCCAAGATACTTGGCGATGGTCTTGCTCTTGGCCGGAGACTCCACGATCACGAGTTTCTTGCCGGTTTTTGCCTTGCTGGGCACGGTGCTCCTACAGAAAAAATGTGTAATTGGGCTGGTGCCCATATTGGCCTAGTTCACCATAGATTGCAGAATCCTGCGTTCTGGCGCGGAAATCCGAAGGGCTGGCCGGGCCCCTAGTGCCCAGGTGCCATGCGGTCATCCGGCATCATTGACCACAGAGTAGCAACACGCTCGGCACCTTGCGGAATCTGGGTAGGGTCTTCCAGTTCGTACTCCCGCAGGACCTCCCGGATCCGTTCAGAAAGCTCTTTGCGCTGCTGGTTGGTCAAGTACAGCAAATTGCTCGCCAGCACCACCGACGCCGGCTCTTCCGCCGCTTCGCCACGTTGCCTGCGTTCTCCCCGGGCCTTGGCAAAAGCCGAAGCCCTGCGCCGGAAGGCATCCAGCTCAAGATCGACCACTGCGATCTCCGGGCTGGCCACGCTGCCGCCTGAAATCCTGAAGTCCGTTCCAGCAGCCTTCCAACGGCGTTCCCTTGCGTCACCCGCATTTTCCGCCGGAGCAACGATCCCCCATTTCTGGAGCGCACGGAGGTGGTAGCTCATGGCACTGGGCGTCAGGCCGGTACGGGCCGCGAGCTCAGTAGCCGTGTGGCTTACCTGTGTTGCGTAGAGCTCGGAGATGACCTCGAGACGGGCGGCGTGCGCCAATGCACGGATAGCCTTGGGATCGGTTATCTCAACCGTTTTCTCGGCCCTCTTGCGCCGGGGGGCATCGCCTGACGCCTGGGATGTCTCGTTGTTCGCAATCACTTCATCAGTGTAAGCAGGGTCACTTACCGGGGAGTTGCTACCGAGCGGGCGCGGCGGCCGTGCACCGTTCATACGGACGCCTCTTGCGTAGACGCTTCCTGCGAATCCGGGAGGAGGAACCCGTCCAGGACGAGATTCCGCACTTCGGCAAGAAGCCCTTCGCGGAAGGATCCTGAATTGAAGTCGTCTGCGCCTCCCAGAAGTGCTTCCAGGGCTCCGGCAATCTGCCGTACGGATAATTCGCCATCACAAGCAGACACAAAGCCCGCCAGTTCTGTGCTGAGCAGGTTTGTTCGACGAAGGCCTGCCCCCTGCCGGAGCAGGATCACGCCTGGATGCACAGCCCCGGGACGCTGATGGCGCTCTTCGGTGACGTCCTCGGCCACAACAAGGTGTGCTTCCGGCAAAGTACTGCCGGCAAGCCAGTCGGCGCGCTCCACTGCCGCTCCGAGATGGGGACCGATAGGTTGCTCAATGGGGTAAGTAATTTCCTCAAACCGGCTGATGCGTGCCTCGTTTGACGTTTGCGGGCGGCGTAGCCAGATCATGCCAAAGCCGATTCCTTCAACATCCCTCGATGCGAAGTCGTCGAGGTACGCGGCGTACGACTTCTGATAATGGCCGCGGTCCCGGTTCTCAGAGGCGTCCTGGAGCCAGGTCTCTGCGTACTGCTCCGGGTTCAGCTGCTCACGTTGAATGAACCAAACGTCCAGGCCGGAACCTTTGAGCCATGAGGAAGGCCTGTCATGCCATGGTGTCCCTTCGCGGATCTCCCAGTTGCCGAGCATTTGGGCTGTGCCGCCGGGTTCAAGGACGCCCGCCAGAGACCGCGCCAACGAGGCGACGATCTCGTCACCGGGCAGACCGCCGTCGCGGTATGTAAATTGATCAGCCCTGGACTCCCCAGCGCTACGCGGGGTAATGACAAAGGGCGGGTTGGAGACGACGAGGCCGAAACGTTCCCCTGCCACGGGTTCCAGGAGCGAGCCCAGGCGCAGGCTGACGCGGGCTTCCAGGTTGTTCGGATCCAGGTCCAGTTCTGGAGCGTTGAGGAGCAGGTTAAAACGAGTGAAGGCGAGCGCCCTTTCAGAAATGTCCGTCGCCGTTACGTGTTCGCAGTGATGCAGCAAGTGGAACGTCTGGATGCCGCAGCCTGTCCCGAGGTCCAGGGCACGGTGCGTGTGCTGCCTGATGGTTGTTTGGACCAAGGTTGTTGATGCCCGTCCTATCCCCAGCACGTGATCGTGCCTCAGGACCCCCGCTTGTTGGTGGGCAGCGAGATCGCTGGCTACCCAGAGCTCCGCTCCCCCGCTGCCGTCTGCATTGGCCTCCCAGCCATAGGGACGCAGATCCACCTTGGCCGTGGCAACGCCAGCTTCGAGGGTGATCAGTCCGAGCCGGGCGAGGCCTTGGGCGCCGATAGTGGGGAGCGCAAGGTCAACGTCGGACTGGGGCTGTGGGACGGCAAGCAACCACAGCCGCACTATGACGGACAGCGCCCGGGTGGTTTCCACTCCGCTCTTGGACAAGCGTTCGCTCACCAACAACGCTGGAATTATCTGGTCCCTGTTCAGTGCGGCATAGGCGGATTCCCCCAGAAGTTCCGCCACGCCGTCGACCGTGTATGAGATGGCGCGAAGGTCAGAGGCGAGAGACGCCAGGAGCTCAGGATGGTCGCTGCGCGGAGCACCGTCAGTATTGCCTTCGGTAATTATTTCGGGGGTTTGAGTCACATTGCAAGTCTATGGGGGGCTGCTTCATGGCAGCGGTCCGTGGTTTGGGCTATGTGGACAAAACCTTGCTGTGGGACCCGGTAGCGTGGAAGCATGCTCAACCTCTCCTCCACAAGGCGTCGCGCAGGCCTTGTTGTCATTGCTGCCGGGACGCTACTGGCGGCCTCAGCCTGCCAGGGTCCGGTCAGCGTCGAACATGCCGATGTACCGGCATGGAAAGACAAAATTCTTCCCTCAGCCAACACCGTGACGATGGAGGATTCCGGCAAGATCCTGAACCGGGACCCGCTGGTCAAGGAGTCACCGAGCGTTCCCGCCGGGAATTACACACTGACGATGGCCTGCGATGGAGGAGGAAAGGTGTTCTTCGCCGTTTCTTCCGGTGGAAAGCAAATTGCCGATGCGGGAGCCGCCTGCAATGGCAGCCTCGAAGTGGCGAAGATCAAAGTCCCCGCCACCGCCGCCCTCACTATCTCCACGAGTAGCGTGGATGCCCCGCTGATTTTTGCTTACCAGCTGGTGCCCGCCGCTAATTAACCCCCTTCCGGCAGCACTATGGTGCGCTTCCAGGCCAGCGTAAAGTCAACGTATGGGCAGCAAGGTGGCTGGCTCCGTTGTGTCCAGACGGCTGGCAAGTGCCGCCGTCGGGCTCTTGCTCGTTCTGGGTGGCGCGCTGACGGCGTGCGAGTACACCTATGACGATGGCGGCCGTGCGGATTCCAGCCCCACAGACACTAGCGGCAGCAATGTCGTGCTTCCTCCTGACCCAGCCTTGGAGCAAACCGTTACGGGTGAGGCACTGAAGGAGTGGGCCAAAGCGGCTTTGCCGGAATCGCAGGGGCAGTCGTTCTATTCGAGCAGCGGCTTCCTGAATTCCGGCGAGTCCAGAACCGAGCAGACTGTGCAGTTGCCGGGCGGAACTTACGCCGTGACGCTGGCGTGCCGCGGCACTCGCCGCGTCTCATTCGCAGTCAGCGTAGGCGAGACGGATTTGGTTGACCTGACCTTGGGATGCGCCAATGCCCGGGTGAGCGTGGTGCAGTTGGAAAAAGACGCCATCCTGGCCATCACAGTGGGCGCCAGATCAGACGCGAACTTCGCGTACCGGGTCAGCAGGCTCTGACGGGGGTTGGCGCTCAGGCGGCTTCGCAGCCTTCGGGGCAGCGAAGGGTTTCAGGACTTGAGGCACATTCTGCACAGTAGAGAGTCAGCGTCCGGCAGCTCAGGTTGGAGCAGTTCTCGAACTTGTTGGTGGGAGCGGCACAGCGAACGCATTCGCCTATGGTCTTTGCTTCGTCGCTGAACTCTACGTGCATGCGTTTGTCGAAAACGTAGAGCGAGCCCTCCCAGAGTCCCTTGTCCTTGAAGGTTTCGCCATAGCGAACAATGCCACCATCGAGCTGGTACACCTCTTTGAAACCGCGGTTGACCATCAAGCTTGAAAGCACCTCGCAGCGAATGCCGCCCGTGCAGTAAGTGACAATGGGCTTGTCCTTGAGGGCGTCATACTTGCCGGACTCGAGTGCCTTGATGAAGTCATGCGTAGTGGCGACGTCCGGAACGATGGCGTCCTTGAATTTGCCGATCTGCGCCTCGAAGGCGTTGCGGCCATCGAAGAACACCACGTCTTCCCCGTCCGCTTTCTTTGCGTCCACCAGGGAGTGAAGTTCCTCAGGCTGGAGATGCTTGCCTCCGCCCACTACGCCCTTTTCGTCGACCTTCAGCTCGCCGGGAGCTCCGAAGGAAACTATTTCGTCGCGGACCTTAACGCTCAGGCGTGGGAAATCGGCAGCCCCGCCCTCGGACCACTTGAAGTCGATGTCGTGGAAGCCCTTGTATTCGCGCGTGGTTTTCACGTACTGCTTCATGTTGTTAAGCTCGCCGCCAACCGTCGCGTTAATACCGTCCTTGGAGATCAGGATCCGGCCGGTGAGCCCCAGTTTCTCGCAGAGGGCACGCTGCCACAGACGCACGGCGTCGGGGTCGGCGATCGGGGTAAAGCCATAGAAAAGCACAATTCGGTTTAAAGCCACTATTAAAGGGTACTGGGTGTACTAAAATCTGCGGTGCCCCGCTTACAGACGCACCGAGGACCCTGGGGAAACCAGACACGCTCCAGGCTTCGAAGTCACAATTTCATAAGCACGGATTCTTCCCCTGACCGGGCTCTGTTGCTTCCCGGGGCGCTGGCATAGTCTCTCTACATGAGTCCAGACGCCTTGGTTGAAGACATCGCGCACCTCTTGGAAGTCTGGGTGGCCGGCTGGTCCGGCTGCCGGGGCTACGAGTCACGTCAAGAGGGACGCTTTCCCGCCGCGCTGCGCGCCGATAAGACGGGTGACTGGGAGTATTTCGCCCACGATCCGTCCGATGCAGAGTTCGCCGACCTCGCCGCGAAGACCGCGGAAGCCGAGACACGGATTCTGACCGTGCTGACCAACGACGTCCAACGGTATAAGTACCTGGCCGAGCAGCACGGGCTGAACGTCACTTCCGCCTCACAGACAATGATGATCGTGGATATGGAGACCCAGGATTCCGAGGACCCCTGGCTCCCTGACGATGACCTCGAACTCGCTACCTCCGAAACCAACGGCGTCCATTATGCGGTGGTCCACTCGGGCGAGAACGTGGCCGCCAGCGGCCGCGTATTCGTAGTTAACGGCACCGCGGTTTTCGACAAGATCGTCACTGAGCCTCAATTCCAGCGCCGAGGCCTCGGGAGTTTCATCATGAAGGCCCTCGCCGCCCAAGCGTTCGAGCACGATGTCCAGAACGGACTTCTCTTGGCATCCTTGGACGGCCAAAAGCTCTACTCCCACCTTGGGTGGGACGTGGTGTGCCACGTTCTGATGATGTCCATCAGCAGCAACCAAGGTTCCGACCTCTCCGTAGCGTGAGAACGCTTGCTTAGCGGCCATCGTCGACGGCGGTCCCTTCGGGTGCCGCCGTTGGCGCCGCCGCAGAGTGACAGAATGATTTGGTGGCAGCACCGAATTCGTTGATCTCTCTGCTGGGCCGGACCCCGGACCCGGAGCAGCTGCGCCATGTCCACACGATCCCCGCCCGCAAGGCCGTCAACGAACCGTGGCCCGAATGGGTGCACCCGGACATCGTCCAGGCCTACGTCTCCCTGGGCATCCACGAACCGTACCGACACCAGGTCCAGGCCGCCAATCTTGCCCAGGCAGGCCAGCATGTGGTGATCGCAACGGGCACCGCTTCAGGGAAATCGCTCGCATATCAACTACCCGCACTGGACGCGATCCACCGCTCGGAGCTGCGGGTATTGTCCGAGCCTGGAAAGATCCACGACGACGGTGCCGTGACACTCTATTTGTCCCCCACCAAGGCACTGGCGGCGGACCAATTGGCGGCTATCCGTTCGCTGAAGCTCCCTACCGTTCGAGCAGAAACCTACGACGGCGACACGGACGTTGCGTCGCGCCGCTGGATCCGCGATCATGCCAATTTCATCCTGGCAAACCCGGACATGCTGCACTTTGGCATTCTGCCCAACCACACGTGGTGGGCACGGTTCTTCCGCAGGCTGCGCTATGTGATCGTGGATGAGGCGCATAGTTACCGGGGTGTTTTCGGCTCGCACGTAGCCAACCTCATGCGGCGCCTTCGCCGGATCTGTGCCTACTACGGCGCCGGGAGCTCCTTCCCTGAACCCGTATTCATCGCCGCTTCTGCCACTGCTTCCGAGCCCGCCGTCTCCTTCGGCCGGCTCATCGGTGCTCCGGTCAGGGAAGTTTCCGAAGACTGTTCTCCGCATGGCTCTACCACCGTGGCCTTCTGGGAGCCCGCCCTGACAGACGTCAAGGGCGAAAACGGAGCGAAGCAACGGCGGACTGCGGTGGCCGAAACAGCCGACATCCTGGCAAACCTTGTTTCCTCCCGGGTACGGACCATTGCCTTTATCAAGTCCCGGCGCGGAGCTGAATCGATTTCGTCCATCACCAAGCGGCTCCTGGACGAGGTGGATCCCAGCTTGCCCAGCCGCGTGGCGGCCTACCGTTCCGGATACCTGCCTGAAGAACGGCGTGCCTTGGAAAAAGCGTTGCGGTCCGGACAGCTGCTGGGGGTTTCCAGTACCTCTGCCTTGGAACTCGGCATCGACATCTCCGGGCTTGACGCGGTTTTGGTCGCCGGTTGGCCTGGGACCAGGGCCTCGCTCTTCCAGCAAATTGGACGCGCAGGAAGGGCTGGTCAGGACGCCATAGCGGCGTTCGTGGCGAGCGACGACCCCTTGGATACATACCTTGTGAACCATCCGGAAGCCATCTTCGATGTGTCGGTCGAGGCCACAGTCTTTGATCCGGGAAACCCGTACGTCCTGGGACCTCACTTGTGCGCGGCGGCAGCGGAGTTGCCTGTGGGTCCGGCTGAACTCGACCTCTTCGGGCCCACAGCTGAAAGCCTCCTTGACCGGCTGGTCCTGCAGGGATATCTCCGAAAACGCCCGGCCGGATGGTTCTGGACCCACCCGGAGAGCGCAGCCGGGATGGTAAATCTACGGGCCGACGGTGGTGGACCCGTGAGCATCGTCGACGCCGGGACAGGTTCCCTTTTGGGGACGATGGACTCACCGCAAACCCACTATCAGGCCCACACCGGTGCAATCTACGTCCACCAAGGGGACAGCTACCTGGTGGAGGAACTCAACGAGGCCGACCACTGCGTCATGGTGCGGCGCGTGAACCCTGATTTTTACACCACAGCACGGGATGTAACGCAGATCGAAGTCCTGGAAACCTTGCGCTCGGTCCAGTGGGGCGACATCACTGCGCACTTTGGGGACGTAAAGGTCACAACCCAAGTGGTTTCCTTCCAACGCAAGGCATTGATATCGAACGAGATTCTGGGCGAAGAGCCGCTCGATCTCGGGGCCAGGGATCTGTTTACCAAGGCGGTGTGGTTCGTTGTGGACAACAGGTCACTACATGGCGCCGGCCTGGTGGAAGCGCAGTTCCCCGGCGCTTTGCATGCGGCGGAACACGCGGCGATCGGTCTCCTTCCGTTGGTGGCCTCCAGTGATCGTTGGGACATTGGCGGCGTCTCCACCGCCCTGCATGCCGACACTGGGGTACCAACGATCTTCGTCTACGACGGGCACCCCGGTGGCGCCGGATTTGCCGAGCGCGGCTTTGAGAAGGCCAAGGTCTGGCTTACAGCCACCCGGGAAGCCATCAAGGCGTGCGAATGCGAAGCCGGCTGCCCGTCCTGTGTGCAGTCGCCAAAATGCGGCAACAAGAACAACCCACTGGACAAGGCAGCCGCCATCACACTTCTGGATGTCCTCCTGAAAGACGCCGTCTAGCCCGGGGCAGTCCCAACCAATACCGCCCCAGCTCCATTGGCTAAGGAGGCGGCCCAGCCCGCGCCCTGCCCGTGGCCCTGCCGAAGAGGAACGGTTGTTCCAGTTCCGTGGCGACCTCCACGACTTCGCCCCGGACGACGTCGCAGGCTGTCACTGTGGCGCCCTGCTGGCCTGCCACGCCGGCCGCCACGGCACATGGCTCACCCGAGGCTATTCCACGCGCAGCATCGGCCGCCGCGAGGGCTGCCAGGTCTGCTGCCGACGCAGCCCGCGACGCCATGACCCCCGCTTGGGCCAGAACTAGCAGCCCGCCAAGCAATGCCAGGACAGCGAACCCCAGTGTTAGCGCCAGAACCGTGCCGGATCCTTGCTCAGGGTGTGACCCTAAAGGAGGACGCTTCACGGTTCGCCGCCATAGGCAGCGAACCCTCACAAGGGAATCCAAGAGTTCACCGCAACCCGAAAGGCGGTATCCCCCGGTGCCATGTTCCGCCGTGTTGCCACTTGCGTTACACCGGCCACCGAGGCACCCGGCACGTGGCTCACGTCGCTCCGAACAGATGCCCCGGGTGTCTCATCGCGGGCCGACGCCGAAGCCGTCAAAGTCCAGGGGATCAGTGAGCCCAACGAACCTCCTACTGCTGCGGAGGCTGTCACAGTCACCCAATCGCCGTCGCTTGCCACCCCCGTTGTGACTCCCTCGCCCGCCAAGCGCTTGACGATGCCCTGCACTTCGCCGGAATTCTCGCCCCGCGCAAGGCTGCGAGCACCGGCCCTGGCCGCCTCCTCCAACCGCAGCTGTGTTATCCCTGCTGCACCGGCAGCCAACAAGAAGGCGAACAGCAAAATCACCGCTGGCAGGGCAACTGCGAACTCGGCTGTCACGGCACCACATTGGTTCTGTCTTGCTGGCACTTTGATGGGGAGAGGCGCCGGCTTGATTGGGAGAGGCACGGGCTTGATGGGGAGAGGCACCGGCGAGGTCATGGCAAGGACAACGCGGTGCGAACCAGGTTGAGCAGGAATCCTCGAACTTCCTCGCTGCGCAGGATAACCACCAGCAAACCAGCGAGCCCCACGGCCGCGAGCGTTGCTATGGCGTATTCCGCTGTTGCCATACCGCCTTCGGACCCCATGAGCGGGGTTCGCCTGAGGGTCATCTGCCTGTTCAACTGCTGGATTGTGGCCGGGCCATGAGGTTCTACCCGGTTGAACAGCTCCATCTCCAGCTGCTCCGTCCCATGCTGTTCAATCCCGAACTGCACAACCGCGCGGTTGCCACTCTTGTGTTGCCGGGCCTCATCCGTGCCGCTGCCATGCCCCACGGATGCAAGACCGGCAAGAGTTGCTGCCAGCGCACGCGAGGCGTTCCGTCGCTCGGAGCGCCGGGCGGGGAGGGTGCTGGAGGGAGTTTCCATAGTGTGTTCCTTTCAAGAAAGCCGACAGGTCTGCAGGGGTGAAATCGACTCTTCCCTGACTCCGGCCGCCGCTGAAGCCCCTGGTTCAGCCAAGTGGATAACCACCCGCTGGGACTGGTTGTGGAGGAAGAGACGGCTGCCGGGCATGCGCTGATAACGTTCGCTATCCAGCCGGAAGCATGGCGATGAGGACGGGCACGATTCCCAGGCAAATGAAGGCGGGCAAGGAACAAAGGCCCAGGGGAACCACAAGCTTCACTCCCAGGGCGGCAGCTCGCTTCTCGGCGGCACGGAATTGCTCGCGGCGCTCCCTGGCCGCTTGGGCATAAAGAATGGAAGCCGAGGGCGCACCGGTCAATGCGGCGAAAGCCAGAGCATCCTTCAAGCGCGCTACCTCGGGCTGATGCTGGGCAGGGTTTCGCCAGGCAGCGTCCCAGTCGGCCCCCATGGCAAGCGCAGCGACGACGGGACGGAGATCCTGGCTGATTTTCGGTGCGGCGCTAAGGGAAATCAGTTCCAGTGCCCGCCCGATTCCGGCGCCTGCATCCAGCATGGAAGCTACGAGTTCCAGCATCATCGCCGTGTCCCGAAGCCCGTCCCCCGCAGTGGCGGCCTCTGGTCGAAGGCTGGAGTCGTCCCTGGAGTTACGCTCCTCGGCCAAACTTGTGTACAACCGGCCGCGAAGCCCTGCTGGCCTGGCGAATCCCACAAAGGCCGCCAGAGCCAGTACCGCCACGAGCGCAAGAGACATCATGTGGAGCCTACCGCCGAAGCGACGAGCCGGGAGGACCACACACGCCCTGCGACGGTCAGCAGAAGGCCAATGATCAGAGTGGCCACTCCGAAGACATTACCCAGCAGGATTCCCAACGGGTCCACTCCGAGGGCCATCCCGAGCACCAAGCCAAAGACCGGGAGCCAGGACAGCAACCTCACCGTGGCTTTGGGTCCAGCGAGGGCAGTTTGACGTGCTGCTTCAGAATCTTCCTCAGCTTCGAGTTGTGCTGCGAACCTGGTGAGGAGCTCTGCGAGTGGACAACCACTGGTTTGGGCTACATCAAGGCATGCGGCCAATTCCATCCAGATGCGGCGTTCCGTGCTTCCCCGGCCTGGATAGACCTTCGCGGAGCTGTTGCGAATAGCTTCTGCTGGGGAATTTCCAATGGTTGAGGCTGCCCGTGCGGAGGCCAGCACCCTGACGGATTCCACTGAGATTCCTGGAGTCGGCAGGTGGGCTGTGGTCCTCGGCAAAGCCTCCAGGCCCGGTCCGGAGCCATGGACGAGCCATAATTCTTCCCAAAGCTGCGATTGTCCGCGTCCTCCTCGCAAAAGTGCAGCGAGTTGCTGCACCAACACCACGAGGGATAAGGGCTCTACCTTTGCGCGCCACATGCGCCACGGCCTTTTGCCCACTCCTGGTATTGCATGCTCTTTCCGAACACCGGTCCCACTCAGGGACGAGGGCTTGGCGAGTCTTGCCCGCATTCGTCGGCTGCCGGCTTGGGGCGGCTTGAGCTGGAGCAATGCCGCCAGCGCCAGTGCTAGCACCAGGGTGGGGATCACAAGTCCAGGCCCATCACAGTGAGTGCATCCGGGCCGACGGGTAGGCCCTGCAAAGATCCGTCCGCCTCCCCGGATACCCCAGGAGAAAGCCGTGAACTCAGCTCCGCCCACGCTGGTCCCTGCGCTAGGCCCTCGGGGCTCCATCGCAGTGCGGTCACCACTTGTTGGCCGTGCAAGGAGTCAGTCAGCACACCGATCGAGCCTACTTTCCGCCCCAACGGCGTCCGTTCCACATGAATCACAACGTCCAATGCACTTGAGACCTGCAACCGAACGGCCTCGGCGTTCAACCCTGCGAGCGCGCCGAGAGCCGTCAGCCGCGCCGGAACTGCTTCCGCCGTGTTGGCGTGGATTGTTCCTCCGCCGCCTGTATGACCGGTATTGAGCGCGGTGAGTAACTCGCGGACTTCGGCGCCGCGACACTCTCCCACAATGAGCCGGTCCGGACGCATACGCAGGGCTTGACGGACCAACTCGCCAAGGTCCAGCGCTCCACCTCCCTCAAGGTTTCCATGGCGGGATTCAAGGGTGAGTACATGCGGGTGGACCGGATTGAGTTCAGCGGCATCTTCGATCAATACCAATCGTTCGGACGGGTTGCACAGCCCGAGCATGGTGGACAGGAGTGTGGTCTTCCCTGATCCCGTGGCACCGCTGACCAGGAAGCTCAAGCGCTGCTCCACAATTGCGCGGAGAAGAGCCTCGATGTGCTGGTCGAACATGCCACCGTCGCGCAATTCAGCCATTGTGAAGGTTTCTTCGCGCCGAATTCGAATCGACAACAGAGTCCCCGCAGTTGATATAGGCGCCAGAACTGCATGTACGCGATAGCCGCCTTTGAGCCTGACATCTACGCAGGGAGAGCCGTCGTCCAACCGGCGACCACCTGCAGAGACCAGCCTTGCGGCCAGCGCCCTGACTTGCTGTTCAGAATCGAACTGCACCGGGGACCGTTCCAGGCCCCGACCGCGGTCGAGCCAGACGGACCCGGGGCCATTGACGAAGATGTCTGTGACCGAGGGATCGTGTGCAAGCTGCTGCAGGGGCCCCAGACCATTCAATTCCGCATTAATGGATTCCGCGGCCTCTAGTGCTCCGGCCGTACCCAACAGCTTGCCGCTGGCCTGTACGGCGGCCGCAACAGTGGAGGGTGTTACTGGCCCGTTTCCCGAGAGGACAGACTCCCGGACGGTTTCAAGAAGGACGGAGTCCAACCGACGGCTCTGACTCCGGCGCCCAGCGGTGAAGGATGTCCGGGGCCAGGCTTGCGCGCTTCTGTCCTGACGGCTCATTCAATCGTGCCGTTCAATTCCAGCACGCCCCGGGCGAACCGGTTCACGGACTTGCGACGCCCCAGATCAAGGAGCCGACCGAGTTCGGTCCCCGCGGCCGCTCCTCGAATCTCCGGAAGAATCCCCAACAGCGGCAGTCCCAACGACTCGGCAATGAGTTGCGCATCAACGGCCGAAGGGCCACCGCCCCGGACCACCAATCCCGTGTCCAAGGGTGGCAGCTCGTTGAGGATGCGGGCCGCGGCAACAGCCGGTTTCAGGTGGGCTGTGGTCATCAACAGGATCCTCTCGCAGTCCCACGCGAAGGTTCGCAGGCATTCCTCACTGCGCCCAATGTCCACCACGACGAGTTCGAAACTTCGTCGCGCGGCATCCATGACAGCGGCCACAGAACCGGCATCCGGTGTGGTGAACGCTTCACGCGTACCCGGCCACGACAGGAACGCGAAGCCACCAGCCACCGGCAGGGAGTCCCTGAATTGGACGGGATCAATGCTTCCCCGCGTTTCGGCGAAGTCCGGCCAGCGCAAGCCAGCCACATCTTGAACGGTGATCGCCAGTTCCAGGCCACCACCCCAAGGATCGCCGTCCATCAGGATAGTGCTGATGCCGTGGCCTGCCGCTGCCTGGGCAAGCCAAATTGCTGTGGTGGAGGCTCCAGCCCCACCGCAGCCTCCCACAATCCCGATAACGAAACCGCCAGGTTCCGGCGAACCGGACACGCTCAAGTACTCGGCCAACCAATTTGCGGCCTCGGGAAGGACAGCTACACGCTCTGCGCCCAGGACAGCAGCCAGCCGCCACAACCCATCGCCCTCAACAGACCTGCCCAGTAAGACAGTGGGCGCTTGCCTTCGAGGCGGCAGCTCGCGGATGTCGCTGCCCACCAGAACAACGTCGGCGCCATCCCAGCCATGCATTGCCGCTCCGACGTCGGCGGCCAACTCGAGGCTGCCACCGGCGGCAGCGACGATTCTTCGCGCCTCTTCCTGCAGGTAGGCATCGCCGGTGACGAGTAAGATTTCGGCAGCTTCCCCGGGCATCCATGATTCGTCCGCAGCCTGCCCCAAGAGTTCGTTGCTGGACCGTCTGCGCCCAAAATGTCGCTTGCTCATGAAGCCACTTTCCCGGCGTCGAAGCCTGCAACATAAGCTCTCAAACGCCCCATGTGGACAACCCTGCCCAAACGAGGGTTGTGGAGGAACAGTTGATGTGTTCCCACAGGGCAGAATGGAAACCATGTATTTGCTGCTCGCCGCCCATCCGGACGGCGCAGCCATACAAAGAGTCTCTCCGACGGGGAAGGCCACCACGGACCCTCGCGTCGTGGCGCGAGCTGAGTTACCCGGCGTCGTCCGTGAACTGGAAAGCCAGCGGCCCCGCTGGGTGTGGCATCGCGCGCAGGATTGCTACCCGGAACTCCTGAGGAGCGGCGTGAAACTGGAGCGCTGCCACGACCTCGCCCTCTGCGGAGCCATCCTGGCGCACTCATCTTTCACGGCGCACACAGACTACGCAAAGAACGCAGAAAAGCTCACGCAAGACGACGATTCAACGCCGCCGCGGGCACTGCAGCCCCCACCCCCGCCAGCCGATCAAGGGGCACTCTTTGACGACTTCACCCCGGCCTCCAAAAGTCCCGGGCTGGCTGAACTGAGGGATCAGTTTGCTGCGCAACAGCACGCGATCGCCCAGGTACCTGATGACGACCAACGGAAGCAACGCTTGCAATTGCTGCTCGCGGCCGAGTCTGCCTGTGCAATCGTTGCGGTGGAAATGCAACACTCCGGCGTTCCCTGGCGGGAAGAGGTGCACGAGCAGATCCTTGCCGACGTACTCGGGCCCCGTCCGCCACTTGGCCATAGGCCGCGGGCACTTGAGATGCTGTGCAACGAGCTGCGGGAGATCCTCACTTCACCAAGCCTGAACCCGGACTCCCCTCAAGACCTTATGCGGGCCCTCCATCGGAACGGAATCGAAGTCAAAAGCACCCGCCAATGGGAGCTCCAGGAGTCCAAACACCCTGCGATCCAGCCTCTGCTTGCGTACAAGAAGCTCTCCCGCCTGCATACCGCGAATGGGTGGGCCTGGCTGGATGCGTGGGTCCAGGATGGCCGGTTCCACCCCGAGTATGTAGTGGGAGGCGTGGTGTCCGGAAGGTGGGCATCCCGCGGCGGAGGTGCTCTGCAGATTCCCAAAAACATCCGTGCCGCAGTTCGTGCGGACCCTGGCCACAAGCTCATTGTTGCCGATGCCTCCCAGCTGGAACCGCGCGTCCTTGTAGCGCTCGCCCAGGACACAAAAATGGCCGAGGCCGCGCGCGATAAGGACCTTTACGCCGGTATCGCGGCCCAAGGTTTCGGTGGGGACCGGTCCAAGGCGAAGGTGGCGCTGCTCGGCGCCATTTACGGCGCCACCACCGGTGAATCGGGCAGGCTCATGCCGCAACTGGCACGCACGTACCCGCGAGCGGTGGGCTTTGTGGAGCAAGCAGCCAGAGAAGGCGAGGCAGGCCGGACCGTCACCACCCGTTTGGGGCGAAGCAGCCCACCCCCGTCCCACGGCTGGTTGCGAAGCCAACAGTCCACCACCGCCGAGGAGCAGCGGCGAGCCGACAACCTGGCGCGCTCTCGTGGCCGGTTCACGCGGAACTTCGTAGTCCAGGGCTCGGCTGCGGAATGGGCTTCCTGCTGGTTGGCGGAATTACGACGGCGGCTGCGGGCTTTGGATGCCGAAGGCTTACCCTCAGGGGAGCTCGTCTTCTTCCTTCACGACGAAGTAATGGTCCATGCCCCGGATGAAGCCGTAGACGCCTGCATCCAGGCGATCGAGGAGTCCGCAAACGCAGCGAAAGAGCTTATGTTCGGGCGGATTCCGGTCGAATTCCCGGTGAGTGTCGCCGTCGTCGATTCTTACGACAAAACGAAGTAGGCACCTGCTTGTCCACCCCTGCTGTCCCGGAGGAAACTGGCCACGTGGGTTCGGACGTGCGTGATTCCGTGGATTCGTACATTGCTTTCCAACTTGCAGAGCTGGAAGGCTGCTTGCCGCTGGTTGGCGCGGCCGACCAGGACGCCGTCCACGGGGCCCGGCTGGCGCTTCGGCGGCTCCGTTCTGTCCTTTCATGCTACAAATCCGTTCTCCCTGACGTCCCGGGAGCCACGGGCCGAGACGTCCGGTGGCTGGCGCGCTCCCTCGGCGAAGCCCGCGACGCATACGTTCTGTCCCTGCGTTTGGCGCTATGGCTGGACGCATCAGAGGCCTGGTTGTCACCGGAAGCACTCCATAAAGCCGTGAACCAGCTCCTTGCCAGCAGTAACGCAATGGCTACCCGGATCGGGACCGGAAGTCGATGGCAGGGAATCGTCAAGGCAACCCGGCAAGCCCTCCTTCCTGCAACGGCCCACTTGGCGGCAGGGGAAACCGACAACCATCCCAGTTTCCTCGAGGTGGTGGAACTCCTGCAGCCGCGTTGGGAGACGGTGCAGAAGAGCTTGGAAACTACGCAACGAACCCTGGAGCCGGACAGCAGGCATGCCGATGAAGCAGAACGCAACGAAGTGCTTCATGGCGCGCGAAAGGACATCAAAGTATTGCGGTACTCCGTGGAGGCGGTGGCCCCTGTCCTGGGTGCAGGCGCCACGGCGATCATCCAACCATCGATGACCCTGCAGCGTCTCCTCGGAGAACAACACGACAGCGTGGCTGGCCAGGCATGGATAAAAAGTCTTTCAGAAATGCCCGGTGTAGAGCCCTTGGACGTCGAGGACCTTCAAAACATGGAACAACGTAGGCTCGCCGAGACCGAGGCCAGCCTCCGGGCAGCGTTGCTCGCTTCCCCTGTCCCTGAGCCTCGCCGAATGCTGCTGGGTTGATCATTCGTCACCTTCGCCGTCGACAGGTGGCACGACGGAGTGGCCGGCACAATGGAGTAGACGGCCCGACGGAGCAGCCAGCGCTCAGATTAGCTGCCACCCTCACAACAAGCCAGTCACATCTCGCAGTGTGATGGTGCATGACAATTCCATGACCGGTACCCCAAAGTAACTTTCTTTCCCGCTGGCTTCTGGATACGTTCTCTAGGTGGGATCGGCACACCGGCCCACGACTGCTGCAAGGAAGCATCAAGGGGGACAGCACAAAATGGCTGGCAGGTTCGAAATTCTCAAAGACAGCGACGACTCGTACCGGTTTCGCCTTACAGCGGCGGACGGAACGGTTGTAGCGGAGTCACCAACGTTCAAGCATCTCAAAGGCGTGGTGGACGGCATTAATGCAGTGCGTGAAAACGCCGCAACAGGGCTGATCGTGGACCGCTCGACGGCGAACCGAAGGGCTGCCTGAACGGCGCCCGCGGCCGGAGCTGCTAGAGCTCGATCTCGTACAGCTTGTCCTGGTCCCAGGGGACCGTCCATCCGAGTTCGTCGAACAAACCGCTGAGTACCATCCCGGTAAAGCCCCAGACCACGACGCCGTTGACGGTAAAACCCGGACTCCTGAAAGTCCGGCCGAAACGGGAAATGGTGGCGGATACCCGGTTGACGGGGTCCAGGAGATCCCGAACCGGGACCCGGAACACCTGGGCGGACTCAGCGTAATCGACGACGCGAACGGGTGATGGAGAGTCCCACCAGGCAAGTACGGGTGTCACCCGGAAATTGCTGCGGATCAGCCCGAGCTCGGGGATGACGCCCAGCACCTTCACGCCACTGACGTCCAGCCCTGTCTCTTCCACTGCCTCACGCAAGGCCGCGGACACCACGGAGTCATCCTCCGGATCCACGCTCCCGCCCGGAAACGCTACCTGGCCTGGATGGTCGTCCAGGGTGTGAGCCCGTTCAAGCAGGAGGACGTCGAGGTCCGCCGGCGCAAAGGGGCGTCCGGATTCGGCCGGGATGTTGTCCAGCACACCAAAGAGCATGAGCACGGCGGCGGCGCGATTGGTTTCCGGCGTGACCGGCAACTGCGCCCAGTGGGAAGAATGTTGCTGCTCGCCGGCCTCAAAGCGGGACACTAACTTGGCAAGGTCCTCAAACGCGGTCACCCGGGCCTCCTCTGTGATTCCATCCGGATCTCCGCCGCCCTGTGCGTCTCGGCAAGCAACTTCTCCAACAGTGCCTCGTTGCCGGGCGCGAGCTCGTACTTCAACAACTTTGCCGCCTTGACGGGGTCGGTCTCGCCGTCGCCATAGCTGGGACAGAGACTGGCAACCGGGCACGCCCCACAGGCGGGTTTCTTAGCGTGGCATATCCTCCGGCCGTGGAAGACCACGCGATGCGAAAGCATGGTCCAGTCGCGTGGTTCAAAGAGCTCAGCGACGTCGAATTCGATCTTCACGGGATCATCGGATGCCGTCCACCCGAAACGGCGTGCCAGTCTCCCGAAGTGCGTGTCAACAGTAATTCCGGGGACACCAAAGGCGTTCCCGAGGACCACGTTGGCTGTTTTCCGCCCGACGCCCGGAAGTGTCACGAGATCCTCGAGGCGACCTGGAACCTCGCCGTCGTACTCGTCCACTAACCGGGTGCTAAGGGCCAGGACGTTCCTGGCCTTTGCCCTGAAGAATCCAGTGGGCTGCAGGATCGATTCCAGCTCAGCAGGGTCCGCTTCCGCCAAGGCGCGGGCGTCCGGGTAGCGGGCAAACAGGATCTTGGTGACTTGGTTGACCAGTACGTCCGTGGTCTGGGCCGAGAGGACTGTGGCCACCACAAGCTCAAACGGATTCCGGAAATCCAGCTCGGCGTGAGCATAAGGGTATTTGTCAGCCAAGATCCTGTTGATCTTGCGTGCCCGGCGTTTCAAGGCGAGCAGGGAACCAGCTTCAGCGATGGCCACAGCGTCCTTCTCAGCCGCGTTCGATATTGCTGAGCTCCCGCAGGACCCCAACCTTGCCATCGGTGTCCTGGACCAGGAATTCGTCGCCACGGTCCTCGAGCGCGAGGACCCAACCGCCAGGCTCAATGGTGAAGGCCGGAGCACCTGTCCGTTCGTCATATGCAGTTCGAGGCTGGGCTACGGCAAACCAGAAGGCTTCATAGGCAGGAGAGGAACCGGAATCATCAGAACGCCTGGACGGATCCACAGTGGCCCCAATGGAGTCGCTCACGGAACGGGTATCGGCGGACACGATGGGCGTGGCCATGGTGGCAGCCCATCCGCGCTCATTTCCGGACGTCTGGGCGGCCGGCGTCTGGGCGGCGGGCTGCTGGGCTGCTGCGGGCTGTGCGGCGGCGGGCTGCCGGGCAGCCGGTTGCTGGGCGTGCTGGGTAGTGGCCGGTGCCTGCGTCGGCGATTGCGGTTGTCCCGGACTTTCCACGACGACGTCTGGCTCGGCCGGTGAGGGCTCTGCTGGCGAAGCCGGAGCGGGCGACCCGGATGCAGCCGGGGCAGTGGCAGGGGCGGCAGCTGCGGGCGCTGCAGCTGCGGGCGAGGGAGGAGAGGAGGGTGCGGCAGCATGAGGTTCCGCAGCAGGCGTGGAATCGGCCGAATGCACGACGGCGGGCCCACCAGTTGGGGCCGGAGCAACGCGGCCGGACGTGGCTGGCGGAGCGTAGGGGCTCGCACCGGCTGGCGGAGCATATGGATGGGCACTGGCAGAACCTGCACCCTGCGCCTGATACCCCGTTGCTCGGGAGTCGGGCGTCGAAGGCCCGCTTGCCGACTTCGGCGCTTTGGGTTCCTTGGGAGGCTTCGGGGCAGCCGGTTTACGGGTGGGAATCGCTGCCTGGCGGGCAACAATGTGGGCCGGTGTTTCAGCGCGGCCCTTGAAATCAGCCGACAGCACTGGCAGATGCGGGGCCAGAACGGTGGCGGCCAGCAAGCCCACGGAACCCACTAGGCCCAGCAGGACACTGCCGTTGAAGGAATCGACGATCGTCAGGAAGAACAAGGGCACCGCGAATGCAGCGGTCACGGAAGCGAACTGGTCAATCGACAACGAGCCGACGCGGACAATGGTCCCGGGCTGAAGCCGACGGGCAACGAAAAGCGCCACAACAACTACCGGCAGGATGATTCCCAGAAGGAGGAAGAAAAGGTTGTCCAGGTTCCACAGGTTGTAACGGCCACCGAACATGGGCAGCAGCGAGGCGATGAACATCAGGAGTACGGAACCGAAAACCGTGAGGTCACGAATGGTGAAAGGGCCGGCAACTGCCTCGTATTTGGTGGGTGCGCCTGAGGCGGACTTCGCAGCAGTGGTGGTACCGGCGTCGTTCGCCTTTCCAGCCGCGGTGTCCGGTCCCGTCGGGTGTGAGTCGTGCGGGCCTGGGCTCAGCTGGTTCATCTATTTCTCCTTCGTACGGCGGCGCCTTGGACAGTCCGGACCGGTATTTTCCGCAGGTTTCCGCGGAAAACCGGGCACACCTGACGATGCGTCCCAAGACTTATTCAGCCTATGCCACGCCACTGACACTCTTCTAGCTGAAATCGGCCACGCTGCTCCGTCCACAGGAAACTCCAAGGTTCCTTACAGTCTGGCATTGCCAACCCCCGTCATGTAAGCGGTTCCTGACAACCAAAGCAGCCATTCGTCGACGAATCCGTACCGCTCGCTGACCCATTTGTGACCACGCACACGTAGGACCTCCCAAAGCGATAATGTTGAAGGCGGACAACACTCTGCGGATCCGCCGCGGGACGCACTGCAACGGCTCACGGCTGGAGTGCGGACTTAGCTGGCGGCGTCCGCGCAGCAAAGATCGATGAATGATGAGGTTCACCATGTCCCAGGACACCACCGGATCCACGGCCACCGCTGCAGCGTCGACGCCGCAGAACGGTCCGGCACCGCACGTCGAGGCTCTCGAGAATTTACTCCACGAGAACCGTAAGTTCCCGCCATCACCTGAGTTTGCCGCGAACGCCGTGGCTAGCGCCGATGAGTATAAAGTGGCCGAAGCGGACCGTCCCGCGTTTTGGGCGAAGCAGGCCCGTGAGCTGCTGAGCTGGGACAAGGACTTCAGCGATGCCCTGGATTGGTCGGATCCGCCGTTCGCCAAGTGGTTTGTGGGCGGTGAGGTCAACGCCGCGTACAACGCGTTGGACCGCCACGTGGAGAACGGCCTGGGAGACCGCGTTGCCATTTACTTCGAGGGTGAGCCCGGCGATACCCGCACGTACACATATGCGCAGTTGACCGACGAGGTTAAGAAGGCCGCGAACGCCTTCGAAGCCCTGGGCGTTGCCAAGGGCGACCGCGTAGCCGTGTACCTGCCGATGATTCCCGAGGCCGTCATCACGATCCTGGCCTGCGCCCGGATCGGTGCTGTGCATTCGGTGGTGTTCGGCGGCTTCTCCGCCGACGCGCTCCGTTCCCGCATCGAGGACGCCGAGGCCAAGCTTGTGGTCACCGCGGACGGCACCTACCGCCGGGGCAAGCCCAGCCCGCTGAAGCCGGCCGTGGACGAGGCCCTCAGTAAAGAGGGACACTCCGTGCAGAACGTCGTCGTGGTCAAGCGCAACGGCGAGGACGTCAACTGGGTCCAAGGCCGCGACCTCTGGTGGGCTGACACCGTTGACAAGGCAGCAACCGAGCACACCGCCGTCGGGCATGACTCCGAGCACCCTTTGTTCATCCTGTACACCTCCGGTACCACCGGCAAGCCCAAGGGCATCCTGCACACCACCGGCGGCTACCTCACCCAGAGCGCCTACACGCACAAGGCCGTCTTTGACCTTCACCCGGAAACGGACGTGTACTGGTGCACCGCCGACGTCGGATGGGTCACCGGGCACTCCTACGTCGCCTACGCACCGCTGATCAACGGCGCCACCCAGGTCATGTATGAAGGCACACCGGATTCCCCGCACCAGGGCCGCTGGTGGGAGATCGTGGAGAAGTACAAGGTCTCCATCCTCTACACAGCCCCCACGGCGATCCGGACGTTCATGAAGTGGGGCCGGGAGATCCCGGGCAAGTACGATCTGTCCTCCATCCGCGTCCTGGGCTCCGTGGGCGAACCCATTAACCCCGAAGCGTGGATGTGGTACCGCGAGGTCATCGGCGGCAACGCCGGCAAGAACGGCGAACGCAAGGAACACCCCGCCCCGATCGTGGACACCTGGTGGCAGACCGAAACCGGTGCGCAGATGATCGCGCCCCTGCCCGGCGTCACCGCCACCAAACCCGGCTCAGCCCAGGTACCACTGCCCGGTATCGCCGTGGACGTGGTGGACGAAACCGGCGAGTCCGTTGCCAACGGCGAAGGCGGTTACCTTGTGGTCCGCGAACCGTGGCCCTCCATGCTCCGCGGTATCTGGGGCGACCCGGAACGGTTCAAGGACACCTACTGGTCCCGTTTCGAGACCATGTACTTCGCCGGTGACGGCGCCAAGAAGGACGAAGACGGCGACGTCTGGCTCCTGGGCCGGGTGGATGACGTCATGAACGTCTCCGGCCACCGCCTCTCCACCACCGAGATCGAATCCGCCCTCGTCTCCCACCCCTCCGTGGCCGAAGCGGCGGTCGTGGGTGCCGCTGACGAGACCACCGGGCAGGCCATCGTCGCGTTCGTCATCCTCCGCGGCGACGCCGTAAACGGCGGCGACGAAACCGTCCTGGAGCTGCGCAACCACGTGGGCAAGGAAATCGGCCCCATCGCCAAGCCCAAGCAGTTGCTGATCGTGCCGGAATTGCCGAAGACCCGCTCGGGCAAGATCGTCCGCCGCCTCCTGAAAGACATCGCAGAAGGCCGCGACACCGGCGATGCCACCACCCTGGCAGACCCCGCCATCATGACCCAGATCGCGGAATCGCTGCGTAAGTAGCCTCCCTCGGACCCACTAGTCGACGGCGCCGCTCCCCTCCCAAGGCGAGCGGCGCCGTCGTGCGTTCAAAAGGATCGTGACGACGCCGCGACTGCATTTGCCACCCAGCAGCAGCGCCGGGTCCTAGACTGGAGCCAGAATCAGCCTCGTGTTTGATGAGGCTCTCCAGAAAGGCCCTGATGCTTCAGGCAGCACGCCACTCCGCCATCATCGATGCCGTCCAGCGCGAGCGCGTTGTGCGGGTATCGGACCTCGCCCAGTTGCTGGGCGTCTCCCCCATGACCGTCCGGCGTGATATAGAAGCCCTCGAAGAAACCGGCCGGGTGGAACGAATTCATGGCGGGGCCAAACTTCCCGGCGATGCCAGCACCCACGAGCCCGGCTTTGAGCTCAAGTCCACACAGCTGACCGCGGAAAAGCATGCCATTGCGGTCGAGGCTGCCTCGCTGGTCCACGAAGGCATGGCGATCGGGCTCAGCGCAGGAACCACCACATGGGCTCTGGCGCAGGAACTCGTCCATGGTCCCCGAATCACCGTTGTCACCAACTCCGTGCGGATAGCCGATCTGTTCCATCATGGGTCTTCATCAGGGCCGGCCCGGTTCGGCTCAACCGTGATCCTGATTGGCGGCGAACGCACGCCGTCGGACGCGTTGGTGGGGCCGATTGCGACGTCCTCGCTCAAGCAGCTTCATCTTGACGTCCTGTTCCTGGGCGTCCATGGCATGGACGCCCAGGCAGGTTTCACCACCCCCAATCTGCTCGAGGCCGAAACGGACCGTGCATTCATGGCATCGGCCCGCAGCACTGTGGTCCTGGCCGACTACAGCAAGTGGGGCGTAGTGGGCATAGCCTCCATTGCCCAGTTGGAAGAGGCCGACGAGCTCATTACCGATTCGAACCTGGGTGAGGATGCCCGCCGCGTGCTCGCCGAGAATGTTGCGAAGCTGAGAATCGCGGACGTCCAGGCCAAGTAGGCTCTCATACCGCGGGTGGAGGCCTGCCCGGGGAGGTCAACCAGTGGGCTGACGCCTAGGGATGGGGCCTTTGGGGATGCTGGAGTCATGAACGCCATCCTCCACGCTCAGCAACTCACCAAGCACTACCCCGGCAACATCGCGCTCGATCACGTGGACTTCGCCGCAATTGCGGGCGAATCCATTGCAATCATTGGGCCGTCGGGTTCCGGTAAGACCACCCTTCTGCACTGCCTAGCCGGGATTTTGAGGCCCGACGCCGGTACGGTCACCTTGAGCTCGGCGGTCGGTCCGGTCCGATTGGATTCCCTCGGAGATGGGGCGCTTTCCCGTCTCCGCCGGGAGGAATTCGGTTTCGTCTTCCAGCAGGGCATGTTGCTGCCGGAACTGACCGCCCTTGAGAACGTTGCTTTGGCGCTGATGCTGAACGGCACCGATCGGACTACCTCCGAGGCCCGTGCCGCCGAGTGGCTGGCGGCCCTTGGCCTTGCCGGCATGGAGCAGCGCCGGCTCGGTGAATTGTCTGGCGGGCAGGTCCAGCGGGTGGCCATCGCCCGGGCCCACGTCACAGGTGCACGCATCGTCTTTGCCGACGAACCCACTGGTGCCTTGGACTCCGCCACCTCAAATGAGGTCCTCGACGTGTTGCTTCAGTCCGTCGCAGCCAATGGCCGAACGCTGCTGGTGGTCACCCACGATCCCAACGTGGCAGCACGCTGCCAACGCGTCGTGGAACTGCGTGACGGCCGGATCGTGGCGGACACTGGCTGCGCCGTTCCCCCTCCCAGCCAGCCGGCCCCTGCAACCACTGACTTCAAGGGTGCGTTCAATGTCTAGCCTTGCCCTTGCCCTTCGCCTCACCCCGTACCTCTCCCGGAGCAGCAGCCGTCAAACAGGGCTGCACCAAACCAAACTGCGCGACGCAGGGTTGCCAATTCTCGCGTTCGGCACGGTCACGGCACTCCTCTTGACGGTGGCTGGCGGTTCCCAAGTCTTCTGGTCCTGGTCTGATGACATCGCGGGCACCTATCAGGCGCTGGCCGTCGTCGCCATGGTCTTGCTCGTCATACCGCTGCTGACGCTCGGTGCCTCTGCAGCACGACTGGCCGCCCGCCGTCGTGATGACCGATTGGCGTCCCTTCGCCTCTTGGGTGCCAGTAGTGCCACGGTCATATGGATGACGGTCATAGAGTCAACAGTCCTGGCGGCAATCGGGGCGGTAGCTGGTGCTGGCCTGTATGCCTGCGCGGCGCCTTTTCTGGGATTGATCCAGTTCCGTGGACACGCGATAGGCGGCCATGCCTGGTTGTCCGTGGCGTCCATTCTCGGATGCATCCTGGCAGTCTGCGTCCTTGCCGCAGCGAGCGCTGCGCTTGGCCTGCGGAAGGTGGTACTGACGCCGCTGGGCGTGCGGACCAGGCAAACGGCGAACGGCGCGCACTGGGTTCGCGGTGTAATCGCGGCCGTGGTGGTGGTCTTCGGAGTGGTGGCCATGGGCATGCTCAGCAGTTTCGGCGCGTTTATGGTGATTATCGCCGTGATGGGCGGCTGCTTTGGACTGGCCCTGCTTGCACTGAACCTGATGGGGCCGTGGGTCCTCCGACTTCAGGCGTCGTCGCAGCTCAAGAGGGCAAGGCGCCCCGAACAACTGCTCGCTGCACGGACAGTCCTGGAAAGTCCCAAGGAATCGTGGCGACAAGTTGGGGGCGTCGCGATGACCAGTTTTGTGGGAGTGTTCGTGGGCGTCGGCATGGCGGTGGCGGACACGATGGGCAGCAGCACATCGGATGAATCCACGCAGCTGGTGCGCGATATCAACACCGGCGTGATGATCACCCTGCTGGGCTCGTTCCTCATGGTGGCTTGTTCCGCCGGCGTGAACCAAGCCGCAGCGGTGCTTGACCGTGCCTCGACCCTCGTGGCCCTGGACCGGGTAGGGATGCCGCAGAAACTCATGGTGGCTGCACGGGTCAAGGCAGTGATGTCCCCATTGCTCCTCGTGGCGGGCATCTCTGCGGCCGCAGCAGCAGCGTTGGTCCTGCCACTGGCGGGTCCTGCCCTGTTGACCCGGCCCGTGGTGTTCCTGACCGTTGGTGGAGTTTTTGCGGCCGGCTTCCTCTTGGTCCGGCTCGCCCTGGCCGCGGGCACTGCACAGATCGGCCAGGTACTCGCCCGGCCCGAACGCTACGCCAGCATGGACTCGTAGCCCGCGGATGTTCTCTCACATCGGGGCCCTTTTTGAGGGATGCTCTCTCACATCGACGGAGGATGTGAGAGAACACCTGCGTCCAGGCGGCAGGATGTGAGAGAACGTCGGGAGGTCACTTGCAGCCGCACGACTGGCGCACGATCAGCTCCGTGGGCAGGATGCTGTGCTGCAGTGCCTCACCCCGTCCCTCCCCCACGAGTGCCCGAACAGCTGCTTCAGCCATCGCCTCCACAGGTTGGGCCACGGTAGTCAGCGCGGGCCAACTATATTCGGAATCGAGGGAACCGTCGAAGGACACAACGGCCATGTCATCGGGAACATTCAGCCCCGCCTCGTGGAGGGCGCGGAGGATTCCGATGGCCTGCATGTCGTTGCTGGCGAAAATTGCCGTGGGTCGGTTGGCCATGGCGAGAAAGCGCTTGCCTACCTCGTAGCCGCCCGGCCTGCTGAACTCGCCATGAAGCATGGGGCCATCCGGCAGTCCAGCGTCGCGCAAAGTTCGAAGCCAGCCCACTTCACGTCCGTCGAGCTGATTACCTGTGTTGGTTCCTATGGCCAGGCCAATGTTTGTGTGGCCGTGCCCTATGAGGTGCTCGACGGCGGCCCGGGCGCCTGCTTCGAGGTCCACACCTACACTGGTGAACCCTGGGGGCGAGCCGGCATTGTTCAGCAACACCGACGGGATTTCCGAGGCTTCAAGGTCGGTCAGGTCGGGATCGAACACGCAGCTCGCCAGGAACACTCCGTCCACTTGCCGTGCGGCAAGGTTGCGGATGTTTTGCCGTTCTTTGGCCAGGCTGCCGCCCGAGTTGGTAAGGACCATGCCGTAGCCAAGTTCTGCTGCAGCATCTTCAACAGCGTGGGCGAGCTGCGAGAAAAATGGGTTGGTGTTGTCGGGAACAATCACGCCCACAGTTTCGCTTGAGCCGAGCTTCAGAGCGCGCGCCGCAGCGTTTGGACGGTAGCCGAGGATACGGATTGCGTCGCGCACTTTTGCTTCCGTCGCGGGGGCCACGTTCTTGGGCCCGCCGTTCACAACGTAGCTCACGACGGCGGTACTCACCCCGGCGTACCGGGCCACGTCTTTGCGTGTAACCGGTCCGCGCGGGGTTTGTACTGCCGAAGTTGTCATGAGGTAAATGCTAGCTACATGGAGGGAGCGTCGCCGAAGTCCCGGATGGGAAGGCGTTCGCCGCCGCGGAGGGCAGATTCATGGGCTACGATTCCGGGCAAGGTGAAGCGGGCCGCAACCCACGCATTGACTGGCGGCAGCGTTCGGTTGTTGACTGCGGTGACGAAGTCATCCACAAGGAATTGGTGGCTGCCTTCGTGTCCGTTGGGCGCTCCGAGGAACTCCTCGGGAAGCCGTGACTGATCGTGAACAGGTGCCAGACCGGAAATGAAGGCATCCCGGAGTTCCGGCGCCACGTCAGCCAAAGAGAGGTCGTCGGCTGACATGGTGGGCTTTGTCTCAACTTGTTCCGAGACGTCCTCCACCTTCGTTTTGTCCTGCCACACTGTTGTGGTTGCCAGCTGCTCGAAGCTGGCTTCCGTGCCAAAGAAGCGGAAGCGGGACTCGCGCAGGTGCGAGGGGTAGCCGACCCGGCGCATCTCGTTGGTGCGCATCGCACCGCCGTCGTTCATTTCGAACAATGCCGTAGCGTTCGAGAAATCGTTGGCGAACATACTGACGTCCTTATCGAAGACGCCATCTCCACGATCGTCTTTGACCCCAATGCAACTGACGCTGACAGCGTGGCCCGGCACGGCGCCCAGGACGCCGCCGATGGCGTGGGTCGGATACAGCATGGGCGGATAGCTCGCCGTTTCCTTCCACCGCTCGCCACCGCTGTACTGGTAGGCCTCGTAGAAACCTAGATCCATGTCGTGGACGTAGTCGCCTTCGGTGTAGAAGATCCGGCCAAACTTCCCGGCGGCATGCTGTTGCCTGGCGAACACAGTCGCGGGGTTGTAGTAGCTGGTCTCCCCCATGGCGTAAACAAGCTTGGTTTCGCGGACGGCCTGGATGATCCGTTCGATTTCCGATTCGGAAATCGCCATCGGGACGGCGGAATACACGTGCTTGCCAGCGCGCAGCGCCCGCTCGACGAGGGGTCCGTGAGTCCACCGTTGCGTAAAGATGGCGACAGCATCGACGTCGGACTCCAGGAGTTCCTCAAAACTTCCCAACACGCCATCAAGGCCCCAGCGCTCCTGAGCTGCCGTGGCCCGCTCCGGTAGCTCATCCACCACGTAAACGTCACTGACACCGGGGTGGAGTTTGAAGAGGTGCGCGAACTGGCTGCCGAATTGCCCGACACCTAGAACACCGATCGAAAACGTCATCGTTTGCCTTTCCTGGAGCTGACTCGGCAGCAGTTGTAGTGGCCCCTCAGTGGGCTCGTTTGAGTCTTTCACTACGATCTACACGAGTCAACAAATTGGACATAAACGAACAAATCTTCCCAAAAAGCTTGCGTGGTTCGGATCTACTCGTGTAGATTCTAGTCCAGTTGTTACCCATATCACAGTCAGGAAAGGGTCGACGATGACCACGCTAACCAAGCAGCCGGATCCGGGGCTCTCCGTCCCCAGGGGGCCACGAAAGTCACGGAAACGGGGAAAACCGTCCGACGGCTTCCGCGGCATCGGGGACCTGAAGGTCGCTCTCTTCTTCATCGCTCCGGCGATGGTCGGATTGATCCTCTTCTACCTCGTGCCGACCATCCGGGGCATCTACCTGAGCTTCACCGAGTACAGCATCCTGGGTGACCCGGAATGGATTGGCGCCAGGAACTACGAACGCATAGCCAAGGATCCGCTGTTCTGGAACGCCCTGGGCGTCACCTCTGAGTACGTCGTGATCAACATTGTCCTTCAGACAGCGTTGGCCTTGGGTCTGGCAATCCTGATGCACCGGGTGGCAAAGTCCACCCTTATCCGCGGTGCACTCCTGATGCCCTATCTGATGGCCAACGTCATCGCGGCCCTGTTGTGGTTCTGGATGCTTGACTACCAGATCGGAATCATCAACCAGATCATCGAATGGACCGGGCTGCCTCGGGTGGCCTTCTTCGGCAGCGAGCAATGGGCCATCCCCACCCAGGCACTCATCAATACCTGGCGGCACATGGGCTACACAGCACTACTGATCTTCGCCGGCCTGCAGGCCATCCCCAACAGCGTCTACGAGGCTGCAAGCATCGACGGTTCCAAGGCCGTGAGCACTTTCTGGCGGATCACTTTGCCGCTGCTGCGCCCGGTCCTGGTGCTTGTCCTCGTCGTGACCGTGATCGGTTCCTTCCAGGTCTTCGACACCGTTGCCGTCACCACCGCCGGCGGACCTGTCAACGCCACCCGCGTGCTGCAGTTCTACATCTACCAGCGCGCCTTCAACGAACAGGACTTCGGCTACGGATCCGCGCTGGCCGTCATCCTCTTCCTCATCCTCGCCATCGTTGCCTTCATCCAGATGAAGTTCCTCCGCGGCAACCAGTCTGACCTGGACTAAGGACACGCCATGACCACTCTTGCCTCCCACAAGAACGGCGCCCGCCGTCGTCCTTTCAGCCGCCCCTTCAATTGGCGCCGCGCCATCGCTTTGACCCTTCTCGCCGTGGCCATAGCCGTGAGCATCCTGCCCTTCTACTGGGTACTTCGCACGGCCCTGTCCTCCAATGGATCCCTCGCAGCTAACTCCGCCAACTTGTTGCCGGCCGACTTCAACCTAGGCGCGTTCAAGCGGGTCTTCGGCCTCCAAAGTGCCTCCGAAGCCATCGCAGAAGGCGGCTCCGGTGCCTCGATCAACTTCTGGCAATACCTGTGGAATTCGTTGCTCTTCTCCGGCATCACCACAGCCTGCGCAGTGTTCTTCAGCTCGATGGCCGCCTATGCCTTCTCCCGGCTGCGATGGAAGGGCCGCGACGCCGTCTTCTCCCTGTTCCTTGCCACCATGCTCGTCCCGCCGATTTTCACCGCCCTGCCCAACTTCCTGCTCATCAAGAACCTGGGCCTGTTGAATTCCATGCTCGGGCTCGTGCTGCCTTACCTGTTCATGACCCCGTTCGCGATCTTCTTCATGCGCCAGTTCTTCCTGAACATGTCCAGGGAAGTCGAAGAAGCGGCCATGCTCGACGGCGCCAAGCACTGGCGGATCTTCTTCCAGATCATCATGCCCAACGCGGCCGCACCGATCGCGACCCTGGCACTGCTGACCTTCATGGGCCAGTGGAACGAATACTTCTGGCCCTTGCTCGTGGGCACCTCCGAAGAATCCCGGGTGCTCACCGTGGGTCTGGGAGTCTTCAAATCCCAGTCCCCGCAAGGCGCACCGGACTGGTCCGGGCTCATGGCCGCAACGCTCGTGTCCGCCACGCCCGTGCTGATCCTCTTCGCCATCTTCGGCAAACGGATCGTCAACTCCATCGGCTTCAACGGCACCAAATAGCTTTCTCCACCGCACTCCCGCGGAACCGGCATGTGCCGGCCGCACCCCATCCCGTCCTGAAAGGACAAACCATGATGAACAAGAAGGCATTCGGCGCTGTCGCCGTAGCAGCAGCCGCTGCTCTCGCCCTGTCCGCCTGCTCGGGCGGAAGCGCCGGAGGAGATGCTGCCAAGGGCGAGATCAACTACTGGCTCTGGGACGCCAACCAGCTCCCTGCCTACCAGCAGTGCGCCGCGGACTTCACCAAGGCCAACCCGGACATCACCGTCAAGATCACCCAGACCGGCTGGGATGATTACTGGTCCAAGATCACCAACGGCATGGCCTCCGGCACCGCACCGGACGTCTTTACCGACCACCTGTCCAAGTACCCGGACTTCCTCAAGACCAAACAGCTCGTGCCACTTGACGACGCCGTCACCAAGGACAAGGTAGAGCTTTCACAGTACAACGAGGGCCTCGCCGACCTCTGGGTGGGCCAAGACGGCAAGCGCTACGGGCTGCCCAAGGACTGGGACACCATCGCCCTGTTCTACAACCAGAAGATGGCCACGGACGCCGGCATCACCCCGGAACAGATGGGCTCCCTGAACTGGAACCCGCAGGACGGCGGAACATACGAGAAGGCGATCGCCCGCCTCACCGTGGACAAGAACGGCAAGCGCGGCGACGAAGCAGGCTTCGACAAGAACAACGTTGCCGTCTACGGATTGGGGCTGCCAGGCTCCGACGCCGAGAACGCCGGCCAGACGCAGTGGAGCTACCTGTCCGCCACCACGGGCTGGACCACCACGGACAAGAACCCATGGGGCACCCACTTCAACTACGACGACGAGAAGCTCCAGGACACCATCGACTGGTGGGCCTCACTCGCTGCGAAGGGCTACATGCCCAAGCTTGAAACAACCGTGGGCGCCAACGCAGCCGATAACTTCGGCGCGGGGAAGGCAGCCATCAACAGCAATGGTTCCTGGATGATCGGCCAGTACACCGGCTACAAGGGCATCGACGTCGGCATCGCCCCCACCCCTCAGGGCCCCGACGGCAAGCGCGCCTCCATGTTCAACGGCCTGGCCGATTCCATCTGGGCCGGCACGAAGAAGAAGGATGCTTCCATCAAGTGGGTCGAGTACCTCGGCTCTGCCGCGTGCCAGGACGTCGTCGCTTCCAAGGCCGTCGTGTTCCCGGCCATCACCACCTCTTCCGAGAAGGCCGCTGATGCCTTCAAGGCCAAGAACGTGGACGTCAGCGCCTTCACCCAGCACGTGAAGGACAAGACCACCTTCATGCTCCCCATCACGGACAACGCCGCCAAGGTTGCGGGAATCATGAAGCCGGCCATGGACGCGGTGATCGCCGGCAAGTCCCCGGCCAGTTCCCTGACCGCCGCCAACGAACAAGTCAACGCCCTCTTCAAGTAAAACCCCTCCCGTTGTGAGGCCTGTTCTGCGCTCTTTGACGCCCCGTTGGGACGTAGAACAGGCCTCACAAGTCCAGCACCATCTTTTGAAAGCGACTCATACCCATGCACCCGCTCCATCTCCGTTCCGCCGGTACCAGCCTGGTGATCAGCACTCACCGAGGAGAGGCCGAAATATCCCACTGGGGAGCAGACCTGGGCGACGCCCTTCCGGATCTTTCCATCCTCAATGAGCCCATCCCTCCTTCCTCGATCGATGCCAACGTACCGGCCGGACTCCTCCCGCAGGCGTCCTCCTCGTGGCAAGGCCGGACGGGGTTGCGCGGACACCGGTTCACGGACGGCGTTCCCGGGCATGACTTCTCTGTACGCCTGCGGGTGGCGAACGCGACGGGGGACGGGTCGTCAGCGGTGATCGTTCAATCAGATCCCGACGCCGGCATCACCGTCACGAGCAACCTCACTTTGCACCCGGGTGGGCTTTTGGAACTACGGCACACCGTCACCAACGACGGCACGTCGCCTTTCCAGGTGGACGAATTGGCGACGATTCTCCCGGTGGCGCCGGACGCCGTCGAGCTTTTGGACCTTACTGGCCGTTGGTGCCGCGAACGGCACCCGCAACGCAGGGCAATCCAGCAAGGAACCTGGGTCCGCACTGGCCGGCACGGCCGTACGGGACACGATTCCTCCCTGCTGCTTGCAGCCGGAACCGCAGGCTTCGGCAACCGGCACGGCAAAGTCTGGGCCACGCATTTGGCGTGGAGCGGAAACCACGAGCAATTTGCCGACAACGTAGCGGACGGCCGCACAATGATCGGCGGTTCCGAACTGCTTGGCCCCTCGGAAGTAGTGCTGCAATCCGGCGAAAGCTACACCACACCGGCGTTGTACGCTGCCTACTCCGACCACGGCTTGGACGGCATCAGCGAGGCCTTCTACAGCTGGTTCCGGTCCCGCCCGCACCACGTGGATGTCGCTGGGAAACCACGGCCAGTTGTCCTCAACACCTGGGAAGCGGTGTACTTCGATCACAACCTGGAGACCTTGATCGAGCTGGCCGAGTCCGCCGCGGACCTGGGCGTTGAGCGTTTTGTGCTCGACGACGGGTGGTTCCGCGGGCGCCGGGACGACCACGCTGGGCTCGGCGACTGGTATGTCGATGAGACCAGCTGGCCTTCAGGCCTCACGCCCCTGATTGATGCAGTGACTTCCCGCGGAATGGAGTTTGGGCTCTGGGTTGAACCGGAGATGGTGAACCTTGATTCGGACATCGCCCGCGCCCACCCCGAGTGGATCGTTGGACCATCTGCGTTGTCCTTCAAGGACGGTGGCCGCCTGCCGCTCGAGTGGCGACACCAGCACATCATCGACCTCGTCAATCCCGAGGCGTGGCAGTACATTTTTGACCGTATTGACGCCCTGCTACGGGAAAACAACATCAGCTACCTCAAGTGGGACCAAAACCGGGACCTCGTGGAGCACGGCCATGCGGGCCGAGCATCCGTGCATGAACAAACACTTGCCGCTTACCGGCTCTTTGATGCCCTCCGTGCGGCTCATCCGGGCGTCGAGATCGAGAGCTGCTCCTCCGGTGGCGCCCGGGTGGACCTCGGGATCCTCGACCGCACCGACCGGATCTGGGCCTCGGACTGCAATGACGCCTTGGAGCGGCAAACCATCCAGCGCTGGACCGGCATGGTGGTTCCCCCGGAGCTGGTGGGCGGGCACATCGGGCCCACCACGTCCCACACCACGGCGCGGACGCACGACCTGTCCTTCCGGGCCATCACCGCGCTGTTTGGACATTTCGGCATGGAGTGGGACATCCGCGAAGTCCAAGGGGCTGAGCGCGAGGAACTCAAGCGCTTCATCACCCTGTACAAGGAGCACCGCGGGTTGATCCACACTGGGCGGATGGTTCGCGCAGATCTGGCGGACGAGTCGCTGATGCTGCACGGTGTTGTTGCCGACCCTGCCATGCACGACGGCGGTACTGCAGTGGGTGCCACCGCAGCCCTGTTCGCCGTGGTCAAGACGCGGACCGGTTTCGCCGAGCAGCCCGGCCGCGTAGCCATTCCGGGACTGGAAGCTTCCCGTTCCTATCGCGTGGAAGCAATCTTCCCCACACCGGCGGATGCCGATTACGGGCACACGTTCATCGAGGCCCGGCCGGTCGCTTGGCTGGCCGAAGGTGCTGTGGCAACGGGACGCTTCCTGGGCGAGGTGGGCCTTCCCATGCCCGTCTTGAACCCCGAGCACGCACTTTTGCTGAGGTTCACTGCCCTGTAGCCCTTCTCTCACATCCAGAGGGCTTCCCGGGAACCTTCTCTCACATCCAGAGGGCTTCCCGGGAACCCTCTCTCACATCCTGACGGCTTCCCGGGAACCTTCTCTCACATCAGCCTAACTAGACCGTTTCAGCCAGGTAATCGATGGCCAGTTTGTACCCAAGCACACCCGCGCCGACGATGATCGCATTGCACACGCCGGACAAGTAGGAATGGTGCCGGAACTCTTCCCGCTGATGAACGTTGGTGATATGTACTTCAACCGAAGGCAGCTGAACCGCGGCCAGGGCGTCACGAAGTGCCACCGACGTGTGGGTGAAGGCGCCGGCATTGATGACGATTCCCGCCGCGGTTCCACGCGCCGCGTGGATAGCATCGAGGAGGTCCCCCTCGTGATTGGACTGAACGCAGTCCACCGTGAAGCCATGGGCAGCCGCCGCTGATATGGCCAACTGTTCGACGTCGGCGAGCGTGGAAGTGCCGTACTTCTCGGGCTCCCTGGTGCCCAAAAGGTTAAGGTTCGGTCCGTTGATCACAAGAATGGTGCCGCGACCAGCTTCGGTGGCGGGGGTGGCTTCAGTCATGGCTCCCAATCTATTAGGCGACGGGAGAATGTCGGGGAATTGCCCTCAAAGTTACTTGCGTGTGCATTGCCCGGGCGAAACCGGAGCGCTAAGACCTGGAGCTTGTGCAGCCACCGGCTGGATGTCCTCCATGGTGAGTGCGAAGCCAAGCGCAGCATCGGTGGTGGTCTTGGCAAAGATCAGGCCTGCTACCTGTCCCTGCATGGTGAGCAGCGGCCCTCCCGAGTTACCGGGTTGGACGTCACCCGCAAGCTTATAGACCGACTCCGGAGAAGGATTGCTGCCATAAATATCGGGAACCAGGATGGTCGAGACACCTTGGACCGTTGCTGGTTTGGACTGGAAAGGACCGCCGTGCGGGTAGCCCGCAAAAGCTGCGGGGCTGCCAGCTGCCAGGTCTGGACTCAACTGGAGTGGATCCGATGAAAGTCCGTCCACTGCCAAAACTGCGATGTCCCGCTGGGAGTCGAAATAGACCACCCGTCCCGGCAACGCGCCGCCGTCGGGAATCTCCACCACCGGTTGCGACACGCCCGCCACAACGTGCGCATTGGTCACGACGCGCCCGGGCGACACCACAAATCCGGATCCAGTTTGATTCTGGCCGCATTCAAATGCCGTTCCGGCAATCTTCAGGACGGACTCGGCGGCCCGGTTCAGGGCAGGAGTGTCAGTGGACTCGTTGGGAACCGGAACCGGCGTCGCTGGGCCGAAGCCCTCAATCAGCGTGGGAATACCGTCGCCGATCACCGTTGACCGCAGTTGCGCCATAGTGGTTTTGACCGGCGTCGGCGTCAAGGAATCGATGTACCGAATGACACGCGATTCAGCCAACTGCTGCGAGACAAACGGCACGCCCAGCGAACTGATACTGAAGGCCAACATGGACATCACCAGCGCCGCGACCACCACGCTGACCACGCCGCCAATCAACCGGTCAGCTGCGTGCAAGGGCTTTATCCGCACGGCATGGCGGACTTTTCGTCCGATCATGGTCCCCAGCCCGTGGCCAAGTGCAATAAGTACGACGGCGGCACCCACCGTTGCCGTCAGCCTCCAACCGCTATCGCTCACCCAGCCGCTCACAAGTGGAACAGCCACAAATGCAGCAATCGCGCCAACCACAAAACCGGCAATTCCGCCCAGCGTCACCAGGAAGCCATTGCGCAGGCCATAGATCAGGTAGGACAGCAGCATCAAGATCAATGCCAAATCCAAAATCGTCAAGCCAAACACCAATGCTCCTTGTGACCGGGTAGCGCCAATTGTAGTTGGGCACCCTGACAGGGAACCGTTAGTCCCATCACGATACGGGTCCCCTCCGAGCGCACAAAGGCACGGCAAACAGGGGCTGACAGGGGCAAAAACCGCGCCGTTTCAGCGTTTCGCCTGCCAAGTACGTCACAGAAGCTTAAAAATTCTGAAACAATGGCTGGAGCGCCACGACCGAAACTTATATTCAGGAGATTTCATGGACATCGAGGTATTGCGCCGCGCACCCCTCTTCGCCACCCTTGACGACGACGCATTCCGCTTGCTGACGGACGAGCTCACCGAGGTGGACCTCTCACGCGGGGCATCGGTATTCCGCGAAGGCGACCAGGGTGACCAGCTGTACTTCATCGTTTCCGGCAAGGTAAAGCTCGGCCGCACCTCCCCCGATGGCCGCGAGTCCCTGTTGGCCATCCTCGGCCCTGGAGAACTCTTCGGCGAAATGGCGTTGTTCGACCCCAGCCCCCGCACCGCCACGGCCACCGCCGTCTCCGAAACGCGCCTGGCAGGTCTAAAGAACGAAAGCCTCAACGCGCTGCTTCGCACACGTCCCGAGGTTTCCGCGCAGCTGTTGCAGGCACTCGCCCGCCGACTCCGCCGCACCAACGATTCACTGTCCGACCTCGTTTTCTCGGACGTCCCGGGCCGCGTCGCCAAGGCGCTCCTGGATCTGGCTGACCGCTTCGGGCGTCCGGCCACCGACGGCGTGCTGGTTGCCCACGAACTGACGCAGGAAGAACTGGCCCAGTTGGTGGGCGCTTCCCGCGAAACGGTCAACAAGGCACTGGCCGAGTTCGTCCAGCGCGGTTGGCTACGTCTGGAAGCGCGCGCCGTCGTCATTCTGGACATGCAGCGACTCCGCCAGCGTTCGCGCTAAATTTGTCCTTGCAAAAAAGCCGCTCCGGTAATGAACCGGGGCGGCTTTTTTCGTCGGGACGTGAGAGAGGAACCATCAAAACCCGTCGGGATGTGAGAGAGGAACCATCAAAACCCGTCGGGATATGAGAGAGGAACCGATTTAGCGCTCCCGCTGTGGCTCTCCGGCTACGGTCCTGGCGGCTTCGACCTCGAGCATCAGCACTCCACCTTCATCTACCAGTTTGGGTTGGTACAGGTGGGCCTTGCGCTTGTAACTCAGGTAAGCGATACAGCCGTTGGCGTGGGCCATTTTTTCGAGCATGATTTCGGATCCTGGCACCAGAAGCTGGCCGAGGGTGAGTCCCACCGTGTTTTCCTGGGCTATTTCGTCGCCGAGGGCTGTGGTGTCGCGAAGCGCGATCGCTTCCGCGGCGCACACCCAACGGCCCCAGACTCCCTTGCTGCCCAGGATGCTCGGCTGCTGGTTCACGGGGACCGTGGCGGCGAAATAGCGCGTATTGAAACGGGTGTGCGCGAAGTCGGGGCTGAGCCAGTTGACCAGGGGCTTCAGCAGGTCCGTGCGCAGCGAAAGGCCACGCTTGGCAAGCACTTCGCTGAAGGACTTTTCCTGGCTGGACACAGCTTCCCGGGCTTTCATCCATTCCACCGTGGAGTTGGCCTCCACGGTGGAGGAAGCGTCGGGGCCGGCAAGGAGGACGCCGGTTTCCTCGAAGAGTTCGCGGATTGCGCCCACCACGTGGCGGCGGGCGAGTCCGACGTCGTCCGTTCCCATGTGCTCAGCCCAATACTGAGGTGAGGGACCCAACCAACCGACGGGGTCGTCATCGGACTGGTCCAGGGACCCACCTGGGTACGCGACGACACCCAGCGGCGAGGAGCCTGGCCTGTAACCAAGCCAGGTCTCCAGACCGGTGGGTGAGTCCCGCAAGAGGACGACGGACGATGCGTAGCGGGCGGCCCTGGGGGTCCGCTCGCCGAGCTCAAGCCAGTTTCGTGCCGCCCCTTCGAGTGCCGGGGGGAGTTCGAACAGGCGGCGGGCAAGCTGCGGCAATTGGGTGAACCGGTTCCTTAGCTGAATTCAGCGATGAGCTCGACTTCAACGGGAGAGTCGAGCGGCAGGACGGAAACGCCGACGGCGGAGCGTGCGTGCTTGCCGGCGTCGCCCAGTACCTGGCCGAGCAGTTCGGAGGCGCCGTTGATAACGCCGGGCTGGCCCGTAAAGGTGGGCTCGGACGCAACGAAGCCAACTACCTTGACGATGCGGGTGATGCGGTCGAGGTCGCCGATGACGCTCTTAACGGCAGCGAGGGCGTTGATCGCGCAGACAGCGGCGTAGCGCTTGGCATCCTCGGGATCGACGGTGGGTTCATCCGAAGCGCCCAACTCGCCGAGGGACACCTTGCCCGTAGCTTCGAGTTTGCCATTAATAAAGGGCAGCTGGCCGGAGGTGTAAACGTAGTTGCCGGAGACGATCGCGGGCACGTAGGCGGCAACGGGTGCGGCCACGTCCGGGAGGGTCAAGCCGAGCTCGGCGAGACGCTGCTCAACGGCCGACGTCGGAGCGCCGGATTCCGCGGCAGACGTGGTTTCTGCGGGGGTTGTCATGATTACTGCTTCTCCCTCTTCAGGTATGCAACAAGGCCTTTGCCATCGGGTCCACCGACGACCTGGACAAGCTCCCAACCGTCCTCGCCCCACTGGTCCAGGATCTGTTTCGTGGCGTGGATAATGAGCGGAATCGTGGCGTACTCCCATTTGGTCATGACAGAAAGCCTAGCCCTTGCCGGTAAAGTGGAAAACATGGTGACTCGCAAGAACCCCATATTCGACACTGCCACCACCCTCGGAAAGATTTTAGGTTTCCTTGGCGTGAGCGCGATTTGTGGCGTCCTGGTGGCGGGCCTTTTGGTCCCCGCAGCCGCCGTTTCGGGCAGTGCCGCAAGTGGTTCAATCCAGTTCTTTGACACTCTGCCGGCAGAGCTGCAGGTGGACCCGCCGAGCCAGAACACAACGATTCTGGCGAAGGACGGTACACCGATTGCGTCGATCTACGCTGAGAACCGGACCAAGGTTCCGCTGGATCAAATGAGCCCGTTCATCAAGGACGCTGTCATCGCTATCGAGGACAGCCGTTTTTATGAGCACGGCGGCATCGACACCACCGGCATCATGCGAGCCATCGTGAGCACCGCCCGCGGCAACAAACAGGGCGCATCCACCATTACGCAGCAATACGTCAACAACGTCATCAATGAATCGCTGGTGGCATCCGGCAAGGACGAAGACGTCAAGCTGAACGGCCTCAACAAGGGCGTCGGCGATAAGCTCCGCGAGATGAAGCTGGCCATTGCCTTGGAGAAGAAGTTCTCCAAGGAGCAGATCCTTGAGGGCTACCTCAACATCGTCTTCTTCAACCGTGACGCCTACGGCATTGAAGCTGCTTCCAAGTTCTTCTTCAGCACTTCTGCCAAGGACCTGACACTTCCGCAGGCAGCCTTGCTGGCTGGTTTGGTGAACAGCCCGTCCGCCTTCGATCCGATCACCAACCCGGATAACTCCAAGAAGCGCCGCGACCTTGTGCTGGCTGCCATGGTGAACCAGGGCAAGATCAGCCAAGCACAGTACGACGAAGCGGTTGCCACCCCTGTCACCACCAAGGTCACCCCCGCACGCCAGGGTTGCGCGTACGCCACCATGGCTCCGTACTTCTGCGACTACGTGCTGCACCTGCTCTTGAACAACCCGGCGTACGGCGAGACGTCGGACGAGCGCGAGAAGCGGGTCATGCGTGGTGGCCTGACCATCCGTACCACCCTTGATCCCACCGCTCAGACCGTTGCCCAGCAGCAGGTCGATGGGACAGCTGGCGCCAACCCGGACAAGTGGGGTGCCTCGATCGTCTCGGTCCAGCCAGGCACCGGCCAGATTGTGAGCATGGCCCAGAACACTGTTTGGCTTCCCCAAGACGGCAAGTTCGATCAGACCCAAAACTTCAACGTGGATGTCCTCGATGCCGACGGCAATGACCTCAACGGCATTGGCGGCTTCCAGCCCGGTTCTACCATGAAGCCGTTTACGTTCGCTGAATGGCTGAACGAGGGCAAGTCGATGAATACGACGATCAACGCTTCAGTCCGCAGGTACCCGCAGAACTTCCGGTGGAGGAACACCTGCCCTGCGCCCACCGTTGGCTGGTATGACGCCACCAATGGCACGTTCGACCTCCAAAACTCGGACGAGGGCTACTACAGAAACATGACGGTCCTCTATGGCCTCATGAACTCCATCAACACGGCGACGTTTGCGTCGGCTGCCCAGCTGGACCTCTGCGGAATCCAGGGCATCGTCGATGCTACGGGCATCCACAGCGGCCTGCCTGCACGGGACGATACTGGCAAGATCACGGACCCCAATCCCAAGGTGCCAATGACCACCCTGGGTAACCTCATCGGTTCCACCCAGACTGCGCCTCTCACCATGGCCAGCGCCTTCGCCACGTTTGCTGCCGATGGCAAGTACTGCCAGCCAATCGCGATTACGTCGGTAAAGGACCAGTCCGGCGCCGACCTCCCGGCCCAATCCTCCAACTGCAAGGATGCCGTCAAACCTGAGGTTGCCCGAGGCGTGGCGTACGCTATGCAGGAAGTCTTGAACGCCGGTTCGGGTTCGCTGATCCGGCCTGCTCTTTCCACTCGTAACAACTTCCCGGTAGCCGCCAAGACCGGTACCAACGACACCAACGGTTCCACCTGGGTGGTCGGCTACACCACGGGGTTGGCAACAGCCTCCTGGTTCGGTGACCCCTTGGGTGACCAGAAGCGTCCCGGACGTAACCTGACCGTCAACGGCAAGTTCTACCAGTCGATCGACGGTTACATGATTGCAGGCCCGCAGTTCACCAACTACATGCTTGCCGTTGCTCCTGCGTATGGCACCAACCCGTTCCAGGCGCCGCCGTCCAACCTCCTCGGAGGCCCTGCTCCGCAGCGCAGTACAGCGCCGGCACCCACGCAGAACAATCCCGCTCCCCCGACGACAGCCCCCACTGGTAACACGGGCAATAACGGGAATGGGAACAACAGCGGCCCTGGCAAGGATTAACCGTGCAGTTCCCTGATTCCCTGGCAAACCGCGTCCGCACCATCGGGCGCGGTTTCGCCGTCACCACTGCCCTCGGTGCCGCTGCGGGCACGGCAGCTGCTGCCTACGGTTGGTGGGAAAAGGACCAGTTCGGAGTCCGCCATGAGGCTCTCCCCATCCTCCCCGAAGGTTCGGAGCCGTTCCGCGTGCTGCACCTGAGCGATATCCATTTCGTTCCGGGACAGGACAAGAAAACCCAGTGGCTTCAGTCTTTGGTGGATTTGAAGCCCGATCTTGTAGTCAACACCGGCGACAACCTCAGCCACGAACAGGCCGTCGATCCGCTGATCACCGTTCTCCGGCCTCTCATGGAATTTCCCGGTGTCTTCGTCCCGGGTTCCAACGATTACTACGCACCCAGGATCAAGAACCCGGCGGGCTACTTCCGCGGACCGTCGAAACTCAGGACTGATCCCATCAAGCTCGACTGGCCCAGGTTGCGGTCTGCGTTCGGCATGGGGGGCTGGATCGACCTCACCAACCGCGCCCAGTCGGTGGTGTTGAACGGCCTGCGTTTCGATTTCTCGGGGGTCGATGATCCCCACCTGAAGCGCGAACGTTATGCTGGTTGGCCCCGCGGCACCGTCAACCAGGATGCCCGTCCCCACCTGAGGATCGCCGTCATCCATGCACCGTACCAACGCGTCCTCGACCACTTCACCAAAGCCGAAGCAGACCTGATCCTGGCCGGACACACCCACGGCGGCCAGATCTGCATCCCGGGTTACGGCGCTCTCGTATCCAACTGCGATCTCCCGACATGGCGGGCGAAGGGCCTCCACGATTGGGAAAGTGACGGGTTCACGACGCCGGTGAACGTCTCAGGCGGCATTGGCACCTCGCGCTACGCACCGGTCCGGATCGCGTGCCGCCCGGAAGCGGTCCTTCTGACACTCACGGCCCGCAGCTAGACGCCGAGCGCAGCTAAACGCACGGACTATTACGAACCCCAATAACTGGGGAACTTTCCACATAGCAAAGTGTGGTCCTGTGAAACGAATCACGGCATGGCATAGGGTAGTTGCTACGGGAAACTACCTCCGCACCATCTGAAGATCCAGCTGTTGAGAAGCGGGCATGTCCAAACAAACGTCATTCTTCACATCCGTCGGCCGCCTGTTCCCTCATGTGCGGCCCATCCTCCCCCGGCTTTTCATGGGCCTCCTCTGCGCCCTGCTCGCCAGCATCGTCGCGCTGGCCATCCCCCAGGTGCTGCGTGTATTGGTCAACACCTCGCTTCAGCCGGGCGGTGACCCAGGTGCTGTCTGGATTGCCGCCGTCGTGATTCTTGCGCTTGGTGTGGCTGAAGCCGGGCTGGTGGCTTTGCGGAGGCAGTTCGTGATCAACCCGGCCACCACGGTTGAGACCAGGATGCGCGTATCGCTGTATGGTCACCTCCAGCAACTCACAGTGTCCTTCCATGATCGCTGGGGTTCAGGGCAGTTGCTGTCCCGCGCCATGACGGACTTGAGTTTCCTGCGCCGCTGGATGGCGTTCGGCGCGATCATGCTGGTGGTCACCACATTGACAGTGATCATTGGCGTCGGCGTCATGTTCTCCATGAGCTGGCAGCTGGCGTTGATCTTCCTCGGCGCGGCTGTGCCGATCATGGTCAATTCGTTTCGCTTCCGCCGTCGTTTCAGCCTGGTCACGCGCCTCAGCCAGGACCAGGCGGGCGATCTTGCTACCACCGTGGAAGAGTCCGTCCACGGCATCCGCGTCCTGAAGGCTTTCGGCCGCAGCCGCGAAGCGCTGGAGAATTTCAACGGCCAAGCGGAAGAGCTGCGGCAGACAGAGATTGCCAAGGCGAAGCAGCAAGCCGGCTTCACGCTGGTGGTCACCTTGCTGCCTGAGTTGGCACTGGGCGTCGGCCTCGTGGTGGGCATCATGCTCGCGGCAAGCGGCCAGCTGAGTATCGGCTCGCTGGTTGCGTTCTTCGCGACCGCAGCCGTGGTGGCCACTCCCGTGGAATTTTCCGGCATGCTCCTTGCCATGGCGCTGACTGCCAAGACTGCGCTGGACCGGCACTTCGAGGTCATGGACACCGAGAACACCATCACCTCGCCGGATCAGGCTGCGGTGCCGGAAACAGTGAAGGGCGCCCTGCGCTTTGAGCACGCGGGCTTCGGATTCGACGACGGCAGTATGCTCCTGCGTGACATCACCCTGGATATTCGTCCTGGCGAAACCATGGCACTGGTGGGCATCACCGGCAGCGGCAAGAGCGCCTTGCTCCAACTGGTACCCCGTCTTTATGACGTCAGCGAAGGCTCCGTGACTATAGATGGTGTGGACGTCCGCGACTACGACATCGAGGAACTCCGGCGCATCGTTGCGGTGGCTTTCGAGGACACCACACTGTTCTCCAGCTCGGTACGGGACAACGTCCTGCTCGGCTCCCCTGAGCCCAGCGACGCAGCCCTGGATGAAGCCTTGGACGTTGCCCAAGCCCACTTCGCGTACTCTTTGCCAGAAGGCGTCGACACGCTGATTGGTGAGGAAGGATTGAGCCTTTCAGGTGGCCAGCGGCAGCGCATAGCCCTTGCCCGGGCCATCGCAGCGAAGCCGAAAGTGTTGGTCCTGGACGATCCTCTCTCGGCCTTGGACGTCAACACCGAGGAACGTGTGGAAGCAAGATTGCGCGAAGTACTGCACGAGACCACCACGCTGATCGTCGCGCACCGGCCCTCGACCGTGGCATTGGCGGACCGCGTGGCCTTGCTTGAGAACGGAACCATCACCGCGGTCGGAACCCACACGGAACTGCTGGCTGAAAACGCCCACTACCGCTACGTCATCGCAAGCCTGGATACCGGTCCGAGGGACCTGGACAGCGAACTGGACGAGCTCGAAGACGCCGAGGAGGCCCGCCGGTGAGCGCCACAACCTTTGGAACCGCCAACGAGGACAACACGCTCCTGAGCAAAGCGGACAGCAAAGCAGTACGACGCCGGTCACTGGCCTTGCTGGGCTCGCTGATCCGCCCGGTGCGGTTGCGTTTCTGGATGACAATCGTGATGGTGGTGGTTTCACAGCTCACCCGCGTGGCGGGGCCAGCCCTGATCGCCTTTGGCATCGACACCGCTTTGCCCGCATTGCAAGCCGGCGACAATGGCCCGTTGGTACTCGCCGGTGCCTTGTACTTGGCCGCGGCAGTCGCCACCGCTGCAATGACCGCCCTCTACGTAACGTCCACAGCCCAATTGAGCCAAGCCATGCTTCTGGACCTCCGGGTCCGCGTGTTCAGGCACACCCAGCGGTTGAGCCTTGAATTCCATGAGAAATACACGTCCGGCCGCATCATCGCCCGTCAAACCTCGGACCTCGAGGCGCTGCGGGAGTTGCTGGACTCCGGCGTAAGCTCGCTGGCCTCGGGCATGCTGTTCATGCTCTTCACAGCCTTCACTGTATTTGCCTTGGACTGGCGGAGCGGATTGATCATGCTTGCGGCGGGTGTGCCCATGTTCCTACTCGCGCGCTGGTACCAAAAGCATTCACAGATCGCGTTCCGGGAATCCCGGGTGGTTTCGGCGCGGTTGATCGTACACTTCGTGGAAACCATGACCGGCATCCGTGCAGTGAAGGCCTTCCGCAAGGAGCGCGAGAACGCCGACCGCTATGGAGCCCTGGCTGAGGACTACCGCAAGAACACTGTCCGCTCCATCAACCTGAACGGCATCTTCCAGCCGGGACTGGTCCTGATCGGCAACGTGTGCGTGGCGACGGTCCTGTTGTTCGGCGGGTTCAGGGTGCTCAGTGGTGACCTCGCAGTGGGCGTACTCCTGGCCCTCATCTTGTCCACGAAGCGCTTCTTCCAGCCGGTGGACCAGATGGCCATGTTCTACAACTCCTTCCAGAGTGCCCAGGCTGCACTGGAGAAAGTATCCGGGCTCCTCGAAGAGGTACCCACCGTCCGGCCTCCAAAAAATCCTGTGCCGCTGAAGAGTTCACGCGGCGAGATCGACTTCAAGGGTGTGCAGTTCGGGTACAGCGACGGCAAGGTGGTTGTGCCCCAGCTGGACCTTCACATTCCGGCTGGCCAAACCGTCGCCTTGGTTGGGCAGACGGGCGCCGGCAAATCCACTCTTGCAAAACTCGTCGCGCGCTTCTACGACGTCACGTCAGGCGCCATCACTTTGGACGGCATTGACCTCCGTGATCTGGCTACCACCGACCTTCGCCGCGCAGTGGTCATGGTGACCCAGGAAGCCTTCCTGTTCAGCGGCTCCGTGGCGGAGAACATCGCGCTGGGCCGGCCGGAGGCTTCGCGTGCTGAAGTGGAGGCGGCGGCAAAAGCAGTGGGCGCCCATGAATTTATCCTGAGCTTGCCCGAGGGATATGACACGGATGTGAACAAGCGTGGTGGCCGCGTGTCCTCGGGCCAGCGCCAACTGATCGGATTCGCCAGGGCCTTCCTCGCCGCGCCTGCCGTTCTGATCCTGGATGAAGCAACGTCTTCACTCGATATTCCCTCCGAGCGGATGGTGCAGGCAGGACTCGCCCATCTTCTGGAGGGTGTTGCAGGCCAGAACGCTGCCCGTACGGCCATCATCATTGCCCATCGCCTCTCCACCGTGGAGACAGCGGAAAGGGTGCTGGTGGTCCACGACGGCCGGATTGTTGAGGACGGAACACCGGCCGAGCTAATCACTGGTGGTGGCCAGTTTGCCCGGCTCCACGGAGCCTGGCGGGACTCGCTCGTGTGAGGAGCGACACCCGCTCCTCGATTTCGCATCCCGCAGCGATTCAGCTATCCTTGAACAGTTGCTTTCGCAGCGGATCGGGATGTAGCGCAGCTTGGTAGCGCGCTTCGTTCGGGACGAAGAGGTCGCAGGTTCAAATCCTGTCATCCCGACCAAAAAGGAAATGGCGTCGAGAAATCGGCGCCATTTTTGTTTGTCCGGGGATGCCCTGAGTGCCGCCACGACACGGACGTTCGTCCAAGCCACGCATCCCCGTTGGCGACAGCCACATCCGGGTGTCGCCAACCCGTTTCGGGTTCCGGGGCGAATTTGGGTGTCACCGTCGCACCGCCTGCAAACCCCCGCGTGCAAACCCGAGCACCCGCAGGAACGCAAAAGAAAACCCCGGAGCATCGCTCGTCACGCTCCGGGGTTTTCTTCAGTAATTACTGATTTACATAGGATCCGGCCAGTTGCCGATGGACGACGTCGTGTACGTCGTGTCACCTGACGTGGTGGTGGACCTCATAGGATCGGGCCAGTTGCCAATAGCACTTACCGAGCCGGAGTCTGCCGCTGCAGCAGCAGAGACGACTGCGGGAGCCGCAACCGTAAAAGCGAGAGCGCCTGCCAAGGCCACCGAAGCGGCCATTTTCTTGAACATTATGTTCCCCAATGCGAGTCGGATTCGTTACGGAAATTGCACGGTCCCTGTTGACATACATTGTAAAATGTTTTCCACAGAGACTGTCAAGGTTTTGGTGAAAAGACACCTGTAGGAGGACCCCGTGGGAAACGGATTCGGCGAGAAGCTACGTGCCGAACGGCTCGAACGCGGGTTGACGCAGGCAGAACTGGGCAAAAACCTGTATTCCCCGAGCTACATTTCGCTGCTTGAAACAGGTCGTCGCGAGCCTACTGCCGAGGTCATCGAAGAGCTGGCACGCAGGCTCGAGCTAGCGCCCAAGGCGTTGGAAGCCTGGAGCCAACCTGTCTCCGTGAGCGATGCAGAGTACGTGCTGGCTGGCTTGTATGCCCGGCAAGCCTGGGACCTGCGCGACTACCAACTCGCAGCAAGCCATGCAGCGACTGCCGCGCAGATCGCCCTCGAGGCGAAGAACAACAGCGCCTGGTGGAATATGACCTACATGCAGGCCGAGTGTGTGATGAAGCAAGGCCAACTCAAGGAATGCCAGCAAATTGTCGAACATTTGTTGGAACACCCCATGGCGACGGAATCGGCGGGGCTTGGCGTCCGGGCATGGCAGATGCTTGCCGCAGTCTGTCACGGACAAGGTCAGCTGGCCACCGCCGTCGAGCATGCAAAGAAAGCTGTGCAACTGTCCGAACAGCTGCCCAAGGGATCCACGCTGATTATCGGCGCGCACCGGGCGTTGATCGGCGCCCTCGCGGAGAGCGGCAAGCTTGACGAAGCATGGGAGTACTGCCTGACCATGATCGAGCACATGGACGAGCACTCCATGTCCCAGCTGGCCGGCGAGGTCGCGTGGGTGGTGGGCAACGTTGCTTTCATGCGACACGACTACGTTGAGGGCATCAAGCACCACGAGCGCGCGGCAAAGCTGCTCTCCCCTGCCAACGACATCGAACTGTGGGCCCGATTCAACAAGGCATCGGCCGCTGTCAGGTTGTCGTCCGGCATTGTTGAGCCCGAAACCCTGTCCGCAATTGAACGTGCCGAGCTGGCGTTGTCCATCGTCGGGGGAAACAAGACGGACCAGCTGGAAGTAGCTTTCATCCGCGCACGCTGGCTCTACCTGACGGGCGATATTCCGGCCGCGGTGGACAAGCTTCGCGAGATCTACAAGGACCGCAAGGTATTGGCCCGCCACACGGCTGGAGAGGTCTCGCTGTTGCTGGGGAAGTCCTTGAAGGCAGCAGGTGAAACCACGGAGGCCCTGCACTATCTGGAAGAGGCCCAGCACGACTTCAGTGCAGCCGGCGCCTCGGACCGGGTACAGCAAGCCATGGATGCTGTCCTGGAGATCCGCCTGGCGGAACGCCGCGCCGCTGCATCACACCCGGAAGCGCACTCCGAAGCAAGCTAGCCAACCACGAAAACACACAAAAAGCCCCGGACCAGTGGTGAACTTGAACTGGTCCGGGGCTGTTTTGGTGCAACTTAGGCGAACGTCCGCCCTGTGAGTTTCTCGTAGGCTTCCACGTAGCGGGCACGGGTGCGCTCCACGACTTCAGCGGGCAAGGCCGGCGGAGGCGTGTCCGAGGACTTGTCCCAGCCGGACTCGGCCGAGGTCAGCCAGTCACGGACGTACTGCTTGTCATACGAGGGCTGCGACTGGCCCGGCGCATAAGTGGATGCGTCCCAGAAACGGGAGGAGTCCGGGGTGAGGACTTCGTCGCCCAGCGTGATGATGCCCGTGTACGTGTCGAGGCCGAACTCCACCTTGGTGTCGGCAAGGATGATGCCCCGTTCGCGGGCGATCTCCTCAGCGCGGGTGTAGATCTTCAGCGTGAGTTCGCTGAGGCGGGCGGCGATGTCGTCACCGACTATGGCCACGACGTCGTCATAGGTAATGTTGACGTCGTGCTCGCCGACGTCGGCCTTGGCAGAGGGCGTGAACAGTGCCTTCTCCAGGCGGGAACCGTCAACAAGCCCGTCGGGAAGCGGGATGTTGCAGACCGTACGGGAGTGCTTGTACTCCTCCAGCCCGGAACCCGTGAGGTAGCCACGGGCGATGCACTCCACCGGGAACATCTCCAGCTTCTTGCAGATCATGGCCCGGCCCTCGACGGCGGCCGGAACGCCACCCTCAACCGTGGAGGCCAGCACGTGGTTCTCAACATCCAGCTGATCGAACCACCACAGGCTGAGCTGCGTCAGTATGCGGCCCTTGTCAGGGATTTCGCTGCTCAGGACGTGGTCGTAGGCACTGATGCGGTCGCTGGCAACCACCAGTACGCACTCCTGGCCGACCTTTTCAGTGATGGATTCATCCGTGGGGACGTAGAGGTCGCGAACCTTGCCGGAATAGACGTGCGTCCAGCCCGGAAGCTGCAGGGTCTCGGTTTTGAAACCGCCTGTGGGGAGCGAATCAGTCATGCTCAGGCCTGTACTTTCGGGAGGGTTCCGGTTGCTGCGTAGGGCACTCGGATTTCACCGCGGGCGGCCTTGCCTCCGATATCCGTACGGAACTGCGAGCCTTCAAGCTGAACCAGCTCAACGCCGTCGTACGCTTTTTCGCGGGCCTCCACCAGATCGGAACCGAGCGCGACCACTGCGAGAACGCGACCGCCGGCCGAAACCACTTTGCCTTCCTCATCCAGCTTGGTGCCGGCGTGGACAACGTGGACGCCTTCGAGCTCGTCCACCTTCTTCAGGCCGCGGATGCGATCCCCTGTGCGGGGAGTATCCGGATAGTTTTCGGCGGCCACGACGACGGCGACTGCCGTGTCCTTGGACCAGCGCAGCTCCTCTGCGGTGTCCAGTTCGCCCTTGGCAGCTGCCAGGAGCAGCGCACCGAGCGGAGTCTTGAGTCGGGCGAGGACTGCCTGGGTCTCGGGGTCGCCGAAGCGTACGTTGAACTCGATGACGCGCGTACCGCGCGAGGTGAGTGCAAGGCCGCAGTACAACACGCCGATGAAGGGCGTGCCGCGGCGTGCCATCTCATCCACGGTTGGCTGGGCGACGCGGTCGATAACTTCCTGGACCAGGCCTTCGGGAGCCCACTCGAGCGGCGTGTAGGCGCCCATGCCACCAGTGTTCGGGCCTTCGTCGTTATCGTAGATGCGCTTGAAGTCCTGCGCCGGAGACAGGGGAACGGTGGTGCGTCCATCGCAGAGGACGAACAGGGAAACTTCGGGGCCGTCGAGGAATTCTTCGATGACAACTGTTCCGCCAGCGTCGAAGCAAGCCTGCGCATGCGCGAGGGCTTCCTCGCGGTCGTTGGTGACCACAACGCCCTTGCCTGCGGCGAGGCCGTCGTCCTTGACAACGTGCGGAGCGCCGAACGTAGCCAGGGCGTCGGCGGCTTCCTCTGCATTGGTGGCAACGCGCGCCATGGCCGTGGGAACGCCAGCCTCAGCCATGATCTGCTTGGCGAAGGCCTTGGACGCTTCGAGCTGGGCTGCTTCCTTGCTCGGTCCGAAGACCGGAATCCCGGCGGCACGGACGGCGTCGGACACACCGGCGGCCAGGGGAGCCTCCGGACCGACGACAACCAGGTCTACGCCCAGCTTGGTGGCGAGCGCGGACACGGCTTCCGGGTTGTTCCCGTCAATTGCGTGCGTGGGAACGAGTTTGCTGATGCCCGCGTTGCCCGGGGCAGCGTGGACCTCGGAAACGTTGGGATCTTCAAGCAGAGAGCGGACAATGGCGTGTTCGCGGCCGCCTGGGCCAATGACGAGTACCTTCACAGTCTTCAAGGGTACTTTGTGTAGGGCGCGGGGCCTAAGCTGTGTCGGTTCCCCGGCAACGGATGACTGGATCCGGGACCGCGCCCGGACCTCGCATGTGACCAGGGAACACAGCGGACGCGCCCTAGACTGGCCTCATGCCCATGAGTTCGCATGAAACGTTCAACGTTGAGTCCGCCGTCGAACTGGCAGTCATCGAGCGCAGTGGCTTTATCGAGTCCCGGCACATCGGTGCTGCCGTCGTCCTTGCCGGTGACGGAAGCGTAGTCACCCGGCTGGGTGACATCGATGCTCCCATCCTGGCCCGCTCCACCCTGAAACCATTCCAGGCCCTCGCAGCCATGCAGTCCGGCGTCCCGCTTCGGGGCGCACAGGTGGCTGTGGCCTGCGGAAGCCACACCGGTTCACTGGACCACATGGACGTGGTGGAGGGAATGCTCAAAGCGGCCGGTGTCCGCGAGGATCAGCTTCAGTGCCCCACCGCATGGCCACAGGATGAAACCGCCCGCAATTGGCTGGTCCGTTCCGAACGCGGCCAGAGCAGGCTTGCGTTCAATTGTTCCGGGAAGCACGCGGCTTTCCTGTGGGCCTGCACGGAAAACGGCTGGGATCTTCGCAGTTACCTTGAGCCGAATCATCCGTTGCAGCAGCGCGTGCGGACCGTGATCGAGGAATACAGCGGCGAAACGATCTCGCATTTGGGCATTGATGGCTGCGGAGCACCCGTTGCGGCGATTTCGCTGACTGGACTGGCCCGGGCGTATTCACGTCTGGCTAAATCACCGGGCGATTCCTCCTCGAACGCACGCGCCGCAACCATCGCCACGTCCATGCTGGACTACCCGTGGGCGGTCCAGGGCAAAGGCGAGTCGAACACGATCGTCATGGAAGAGCTGGACATCCTGGCCAAGATCGGCGCCGAAGGGATTCTGGTCCTCGCCACTCCCACCGGCGCAACCGTGGCCGTCAAGATGCTGGACGGCAACCTCCGCGCTACGTCCCTGGTGGGCTTGACCCTGCTTGCCGTAAGCGGCGCGGTAGATATTCCCGCGGTTTCCAACGTCCTGGAACGCGTCGTGGAACCCGTGCTCGGCGGCGGGCGTCCAGTGGGCAAGATCCGCTTGGGCCACGCCGTATCCGCGATGCTCGACTGAGTCACCTAGTTATATAAGGAAAGAAACCATGGCAGTTGCACGACGCCGCATCGACGTCAACGAGGGCCGCGCTGCGCTGGCAGCCTGGCAATCCGCCGTCGGCCCCTCAACTGGAGGTCCCTCAGCTGGAGGCCCCTCGGGTGAAGGCGCCTCCGGCGAAACCGGCGCCGCACCGCCGTCGCGCTCTTTGATTGCGCTGGCCGTGCGCTACTCGCTCGAGGAAGTCACCGCCCGCGCGCCCGGCAATTCGGTGGAGGTCCGCGTGCCTCCGTTCGGCGTCACTCAGTGCGTGGAGGGGCCCCGTCACACCCGCGGCACTCCCCCAAACGTCATAGAGTGCGACGCCGCCACCTGGCTTGAGTTGGTTACCGGCCGGATCTCGTGGGGAGACGCCGTTTCGGCTGGCCGCGTTGCCGCGTCCGGACTACGCGCGGACCTCTCGGAACTGCTTCCTCTCTAACGGCTTTGCGTACAGCCAATGCCCTCAAGACGGCGTCTTGAGGGCATTGGCTGTACACAAACTGTGGAGTTAGTCAGGGCAAACCGGGGTGGTTGGTTGCCCTGGCTTGCTCATCTCGAATTGCGGGATTTCGTCCGACGTTGGACCTCCACGGAATTTCGGTGAGGGGTGGTGGCCTTCGCTGAGGCGTTCGAGCTCCTGTTCCTCGAAGACTTCCTCCTGGCCCAGCATGATGGCTGAATCCTCGTTGGTAATCTCGCCATTGAAGGCACGGACCATGACGCTGCGGTCGAACTGGCCCTCCCACTTGGCTACAACGAACGTGGCTACGCAGTTGCCAAGCAGGTTGACGACGACGCGCATGGAGTCCATGAGGCGATCGGCTCCGAGGAGGAGTGCTACGCCTGCAACCGGGAAGATGCCAAGGGCGGCAGCCGTGGCCGAGAGAGCCAGGAACGATGAGCCCGGGACGCCCGCCATGCCTTTGGACGTCAGGAGCAGCACACCCAGTGCGGCCAACTGCTGACCGAGGTCCAGGTGGTGGCCGAACGCCTGGGCAAGGAAGAGCAGGGAGATGGAAAGGTAGATCGCTGCGCCGTCAAGGTTGAAGGAGTAGCCGGTGGGAACCACCAGACCGGTGGTTGCCCGGGAACAGCCAGCGTTGGTCAGCTTGGTCATGATGCGCGGCATGACCGCTTCAGTGGAGGCCGTGCCGAGTGCGAGCAGGAATTCCTCGCGGGTGTATTTCAGGAACTGCCACAGCGGAACACGGGCGAAGCCCCAGGCCACAAGGAACAGCAGGCCGATGAAGACGACGGCCGCTCCGTAGCAGGATGCGATCAGAAGCGCATACGTGCCCAGCGTGCCAAGCCCGTACTGGCCAATGATGAAGGCCATGGCACCGAAGGCACCGATCGGAGCGACCTTCATGATCCAGGACATGATCTTGAAGATCAGCTCCAGAACAGTCTCCATGAGGCTGATCACCGGCAGGCAGCGCTGGCGGCCAATGACCACGATCGCGGCACCGAAGAAAACGGAGAAGAAAAGCACCTGGAGCAGGCTGTTGTTGGCGAAGGCGCCGATCACACTGGTGGGGATGACGTCCAGCAGGAAGGTCGCCGCATCCTTGGGAACCGCGTGGCCGGTCTTTGCGTCCACGGCTTCCTGGGAAAGCGTGGAGGGATCGATGTTCAGGCCGGCACCCGGCTGGACGATGTTGCCCACGATGAGTCCGAAGACCAGGGCGAAGAGAGTGGCGCAGGTGAAGTACAGGAGTGCTTTGACTCCGACCCTTCCGACCGCCTTGACGTCGCCGACTGCCGAGATGCCCGTGACGATCACGAGGAAAATCAGCGGGGCGATGATCATCTTGATGAGTTGAATGAATCCATCACCCAGCGGCCGGAGGGTGGACCCGAGGTTCGGCCAGAAATGACCGATGAGCACACCTGCGACGACGGCGATCAGGATTTGAAAAAAGAGCGACTTATACAGTGGCTTCTTCTTCAGCGGGGCCGAACTCGCCTTCAGCGCCGCAGAGTCTGGGATCTTCATTGATCTGAACCAATCAGTTGGGAACAGCCCCACATTTGGGGGTTGTTTAAAAATGTAAGCCCGCTCACATCATTCCGCAAGGGGAAATTGAATTTCCATATTGCGGAAAGTCACATTTGGATGGGAAGCCCTACTCCCGTGCCTTCCTGACCCCTTTGGCAAGGAAAAACCCACGACACGCCCAAAATATGGGCGTGTCGTGGGCAGAGTAAAAGCAAAGAGGGTCAGGACGACACACTCAAGACCAGGTGACCTAGCCGCGGCCTATGAACGGCATGCCCGCGGCTGTCACCACCAGGGAACCAACGTTGGCCGACGCCGGCATGTTGGCCATCATCAGCACAGCACGGGCAGCGTCCGCCACGGGGAACATCGGCTCCACCTTCCGTGACCCATCGGCCTGGAGGGCACCGGAACCAACGCCGATGGTGTCCATGATCTCGGTGCGGGTGTTGCCGATGTCTATCTGTCCGCAGGTGATGCCGAAGTCGCGGCCATCCAGCTCGATGCTCTTGGTCAGGCCGCTCATCGCGTGCTTCGTCACCGTGTACGCAACAGATCTGGGCCTGGGGGAATGCGCAGAGATGGAGCCGTTATTGATGATGCGTCCGCCTTGGGGATCCTGGGCCTTCATGGTCCTCACGGCCTCAGCGGCGCACAGCATGGAGCCCGTGACATTGACGCGCAACGTAGCCTCCCACTGATCGACGTCGATCTCGCCAACATCGCCGGCTGGTCCGAAGATGCCGGCGTTGTTGAATAGCACATCAACGCGGCCCCAGCGTTGCCGCACCTCCGCGAAAAGGCGCGCGACGTCGTCGGGCTCTGTCACATCGCATGGCGCCACCAGGGCATCCGGATGGTTGTCCGCAGTCTCCAGCAACTGCGCTTCGCGACGCCCTGCCAACGCCACACGGTAACCATCAGCGAGCATGAGGCGGGCTACGGCCCGCCCAATGCCGGAACCGGCACCGGTCACGACGGCGACCCTCGGGTCTGCGGGCGGGCGTGGGTCAGTCATGTGGTGGCCTTTCGGGAAATCGCCTTAAGCTTCTGTAACCAGCGTCAGCTTCTGTAACCCGCGTCAGCGAGCGGCCTCCGCGGGCTGCTCTGCAGTGGGCTGGGCTGCTGTTATCGGCCAGCCTATGACAGTCTTCGGACGCGGCGTTGCATAGGTACGGACTTTGGACGTGCTGAGGCCGAGCCGGACCAAGGATTCAGCGATGGTGACGGCCGCAGCCACACCATCAACAACAGGCACGCCGGCGCGCTGCCGGATCTGCTCGTCGAGGCCAGCCATGCCACCGCAGCCAAGGACAATCACCTCAGCCTTGTCCTGCAGGACAGCTTGCTCGGCCTGGCCCACGATCGCTTCGACGGCTCGGTCCGGGTGCTCCTCGAGTTCCAGTACAGCCATACCGCTGGCGCGGACCGAGGCACAGCGTGCCTCCAGCCCGGCAAGCTTGAGGCGGTCCTCAATCAAGGGGACGGCACGGTCCAACGTAGTAACGACCGAGTACTTATGGCCAAGGAACATCGCAGTGCTGGCAGCAGCCTCGGTGATATCTACCACCGGGACATCCAGGAGCTCCTGCAACCCCTCCCGGCCGTGCTCGCCGTAGCCTGCCTGGATGACGGCGTCGAAAGGTTCGGGATAGTTGACCACAGCATCCATGACAGCGATCGCGGCAAGGTAGCTCTCGAAGTTGCCCTCGCAGGAGTCGGCACCAAAGCGTGGAGTGATGCCAACGATCTCAGTGCCGGGGGCGGCAGCAGCCCGGGCCTGAGCGGCGATCGAATCGGTCATGGACTGTGTGGTGTTCACGTTTGCAACAAGGATGCGCATGGTTTCCTCTGTATCAGTGCGTGCTGGCGACAGCGATTGGTTCGCCGGAGACGTCCTCGTGGGCCTGCTTCTTGTCAGCAACAGCGAAGTACGTGAGCGCAGCGACGCCGGCTCCGATGAACCACGCGAACGGTGCCGCGGGAGCTAATCCTGGAATGAAGGCGATGGCGATGGCCAAGGCAGCTGCGGGGAGCATGGCAATGATGGCCTTGGGGTTCACGCCCCGCTTGTAGAAGTATGCGCCCTTGGGATCATCGGTATAGAGCTCGGGAACGTTGACCTTGCCCCGACGGACCAGCCAGTAGTCGGCCATGACCACTCCGAACAGCGGGCCGAGCAGGGCGCCCAGGCCACCAAGGAAGTACACGATGACGATCGGGTTGTTGTAGAGGTTCCACGGCAGGATGATGAGGCCAATGGTGCCGCTGACCCAGGCCGCTTTGCGGAAGTTCAGGTGCCGCGGGAAGAGGTTGGTCAGTGCATAAACGGGTGCTACGAAGTTGGCCATCAGGTTCACGGCGATGGTCAGGATCAGCAATGCAAGGCAAGCCAGGACGAGCAACAGAGTATTGGGGATGCTCTGGACGATGTCCGACGGGCTCTCGATGACTGTGCCATTGATCTTGTACTGTCCACCGGCCATGACAACCACGATTGCACCGAATACCAGCATGTTGATGGGGATGCCCCAGAAGTTGCCCTTGACGATGGACTTCCTGGACACAGAGGACCTGGTGAAATCGCAGAAATTCAGGACAAACGTTCCGTAGATCGAAACCCACAATGCCCCACCAGCGAAGATGGTGAGCCACATATCGGCGCCTTCGAGTCCCTTGATGCCGCTCCACTGGATGGCTCCGCCGGCCTCGATGAAGACCCACACGGCAATCGCTGCCATGGTCACCAGGATGATGGGACCTGCGAAGGCCTCATATTTACGGATCATCTCCATGCCGAAGCTGACAATGACCAACTGAATTATCCAGAGAGCCACGAAGGAGAGCCAGCCCAGCGTTGAAAGGCCCAGGATCGAGTTGCTGTCCAGATCCTTCAGGCCCGGGGCCATGGCGACGAGCATGACGCGAAGCACCACTGATGCCAGGTATGTCTGGATCCCGAACCAAGCGACAGCCACGGCGCCACGGACGAGGCTGGCGATCTGCGCACCGCGGATGCCGAAGCTGATGCGGCTCATGACGGGGAACGGAACGCCGGTCTTCTGGCCCATGAATCCGGAGAAGTTCAAGAGGGCGAAGAGCAGGGTAGCCCCAATTCCCAGTGCCACCAGGATCTGCCAGCCACCTAGACCGAGCGAGAACAAACCAATGGCGAAGGCATAGTTACCCAGGCTGTGGACGTCATTGGCCCAGAGGGTAAAGATGCTGTAGCTCGTCCACTTGCGGCCTGCGGCCTTGGTGGGTGCGAGGTCAACGTTGTAAAGACTCGGGCTGATGGTACGGCCTGCGGCTTCGGAAGCAATAGCGCAAAGGTCCGTGTTGCCCACGGCCGGGTGGTTGGGCCCACCTGCTGTTGTGTCTCCCGGAGTCTCAGTGACGCCGACTGATGAAGTCGTCTGCATCGTGGATCTCCACTTCGTACTGCTTCCACAAAGCGGAAACAAGTTATTGAATAGTGAAAGTACTCTATGACTCAGGTCACGTCACGTCAAGGCGTCACAAGTGTATGGAGGGTCACATTCGGTTGATTGGGCCCGCCTTTCCCAGTTGACTGTTGCGGTTACGTAATCCGTGTTGACGCTGCCCATCGGCAGACGTAATCTCGAATTGCAGAATTTTATTCTCACAATACGAAATTCCTTGAGCGCCCCCACAGAGCAAGCGCCCAGACATTCAATGAAGAGAGGTTGGACGTGGCTGCAGGAGAAGAGACCTCACACATCCTCAGCGGGTTGACTGCCCAGCTGCCTGATCGTGATCCGGAAGAGACCGCGGAGTGGATTGAGTCCCTTGATGCGTTGATCGCGGAGCAGGGCACGGAGCGTGCCCAGTACATTATGCGTTCGTTGTTGCAGCGTGCTGGTGCCCGGTCGGTGGGTGTGCCGATGGTGACGACCACTGATTATGTGAACACGATCCCGGTGGACCAGGAAGCGGAGTTCCCCGGGAACGAGGAGTTCGAGCGCCGGTACCGTGCGTACATGCGCTGGAACGCCGCGGTCATGGTCCACCGTGCGCAGCGGTCCGATATTGGGGTGGGTGGGCATATTTCCACCTACGCGGGCGCGGCGACCTTGTACGAGGTCGGGTTCAACCATTTCTTCCGCGGCAAGGACCACCCCTCGGGCGGGGACCAGGTGTTCTTCCAGGGACACGCGTCCCCGGGCATGTACGCCAGGGCGTTCATGGAAGGCCGCCTCTCGGAAGAGGACCTGGACGGGTTCCGCCAGGAAAAGTCCAAGGAAGGCCACGCCCTCTCCTCCTACCCGCACCCCAGGTTGATGCCGGACTTCTGGGAGTTCCCGACCGTGTCCATGGGCATCGGGCCGATGAACGCGATCTACCAGGCCCAGTCCAACCGGTACCTGCAGGGCCGGGGCATCAAGGACACCTCCGACCAGCAGGTCTGGGCGTTTTTGGGCGACGGGGAAATGGACGAGCCCGAGTCCCGCGGGTTGCTGCAGCTGGCAGCGAACGAGAACCTGGACAACCTGAACTTCGTGATCAACTGCAACCTCCAGCGCCTGGACGGGCCCGTGCGGGGCAACGGGAAGATCATGCAGGAACTCGAAGCGTTCTTCCGCGGCGCGGGCTGGAACGTGATCAAGGTCGTCTGGGGCCGGGAATGGGACTCCCTGCTGGAAAAGGACACCGACGGGGCGTTGGTGAAAATCATGAACGAAACCCCCGATGGTGACTACCAGACCTACAAGGCCGAGTCCGGCGGGTTCGTCCGGGACCACTTCTTCGGCAAGAACCCCCGCACCAAGGACATGGTCGCGGACCTGAGCGATGAACAGATCTGGGGCCTCAAACGCGGCGGGCACGATTACCGCAAGGTCTACGCCGCGTACAAGGCAGCGGTGGAGTTCAAGGGCAAACCCACCGTGATCCTGGCCAAAACCGTCAAGGGCTACGGCCTGGGCCCGCACTTCGAAGGCCGCAACGCCACCCACCAGATGAAAAAGCTGACCATGGAAGACCTCAAGGCCTTCCGTGACCACCTGCGCATCCCCATCACCGATGACCAGCTCGACGCGGACCTCTACCGGCCCCCGTACTACCACCCCGGCATGGACGCCCCGGAAATCAAATACCTCATGGAACGCCGGGCAGAACTTGGCGGGTTCGTCCCCGAACGCCGCCGCACCCACACCCCCGTCACCCTCCCCGAGGCCAAGTCCTACGAAGTCGCCAAACGCGGATCGGGCAAACAACAAGCCGCGACCACCATGGCCTTCGTCCGGCTCCTGAAAGACCTCATGCGGGATAAGAACTTCGGTGCCCGGTTCGTGCCCGTCGTCCCGGATGAATCCCGCACCTTCGGCATGGACGCGTTCTTCCCCACCGCGAAAATCTACAACCCCAAGGGCCAGAACTACCTCTCCGTGGACCGGGACCTCGTCCTGGCCTACAAGGAATCCCCCGCCGGGCAACTGATCCACCCCGGCATCAACGAAGCCGGCGCCGTCGCAGCGTTCACCGCCGCCGGAACCTCCTACGCCACCCACGGCGAACCCCTGGTCCCGATCTACGTGTTCTACTCCATGTTCGGCTTCCAACGCACCGGAGATTCCTTCTGGGCCGCCGCGGACCAAATGACCCGCGGCTTCATCATCGGCGCCACCGCAGGACGAACCACCCTCACCGGCGAAGGACTCCAACACGCCGACGGGCACTCACCCCTGCTGGCCTCCACCAACCCCGCCGTGAAAACCTACGACCCCGCCTACGGCTACGAAATCGGCCACATCATCCGCCACGGCCTCGAACAAATGTACGGACCCGACGCTGACGCGCAAGGCATACAAACCGCGTCAGATAAAAACGTGATGTACTACCTCACCGTCTACAACGAACCCATCACCCAACCCGCCGAACCGGAAAACCTGGACATCAACGGGCTCCTCAAAGGCATCTACCGCCTCGCCCCCGCCCCGGAAAACACCACCGGCAACGGCAACCGGCCCACCGCGAACATCCTCGCCTCCGGCGTGTCCGTGCCCTGGGCCCTGGACGCCGCCCGGATCCTCAACGACGACTGGGGAGTCGCCGCCGACGTCTGGTCCGTGACGTCCTGGAACGAACTCCGACGCGACGGACTCGCCGCCGAAGAACACGCCTTCCTCAACCCCGGCCAACCCGCCCGCACCCCGTTCATCACCGAACAACTCGCCGGCACCACCGGACCCGTCATCGCCGTGTCCGACTACATGAAAGCCGTCCCCGACCAAATCCGCCAATTCATCCCCAACGACTTCGCCTCCCTCGGAGCAGACGGCTTCGGCTTCTCCGACACCCGCCAAGCCGCCCGCCGCTACTTCAAAAACGACACCCACTCCATCGTCGCCAAAACCCTGCAGATGCTGGCGGCGAGGGGCGAAGTCGAGGAGGGTGCGCCGTCGTACGCTATTGACCGCTACAAGCTGCTCGATGTGAACGCGGGCACCACCGGCGGAGCAGGCGGAGACGCCTAGCAACCCACGGATAACAGGGCATAAAAACAGTTGGCGGCAGTGTTCATGATGAACACTGCCGCCAACTGTATTTGCGGTGTTACCGGGAAGCTCAGGTACCCAGATTCCTGCGGTCTACTACGAATCCGGTTGCCGCGTTTTCGCGGACTGCGTTGATACCGGCCACGACGGCCTTCAAATTGGGAAATTGTGGTGACACTGCCACAACTGTGCCGTCATCGGCTGTGAGTCGAAACCTGAACGTATTCGTCCCGGCGTTGAGTATTTCGAAACTGCCCGCCATCTTCCCCTTTTCCTCCACGCATCATTGCATTAGAGCTGATTTCAACAATTCCCTACCGACAATAATGGCCGTCGGAACCTACCAACAGACCTACTGAGGAGTAGTTTGCAACCGATTTTGGTAGATGTCCCGGAAAGCTCCGAGGAGGCTACAGACCGCGTGCATGCCCGCGCGTATCGTGAGGATATGACTGGATCCGGCGTGGCGCCCACCACGGGTGTCCTGCTTGCTGCGGGGGCTGGCACTCGCTTGGGCCGCGGGCCCAAAGCGCTGCTCCCCTACCGCGGCCGCACGCTGGTTGAGGTGCTCGCCGATACGCTGTTCGACGGCGGCTGCCGGGAGGTCGTGGTGGTGGTTGGGGCCGAGGCGGACCGCGTTCGAAGCACCACGGATCTACGGACGTACAAGGTGGTCGAGAACGAAAATTGGGCTAAGGGCATGGCCGGCTCTTTCCGTGCAGGAATCGAGGCAGCCTCACCGGGACACAGCATCATGGTGGCTCTGGTGGATCAGCCCGGGTTAACCCCGACGGCGGTCAGCAGGTTGCTGGGCAGCCACCGTCCGGGTCGGGTCACGGCGGCCGCATACCCTGACGAGTCAGGCCGCCTTAAGCGTCGGCACCCGGTGATTATCGACGTCGGGCTCCGATCCCAAGCGGCGGAAGCCGCGAATGGTGACACGGGGGCGCGATCTTTCCTCAAGGCGCATCCAGGTTTGGTGGACCTGGTGGATTGCAGTGACCTTTGCTCCGGCGAAGACCTGGATACGAAGGACCAGCTGCACCTTCTGGAGGACTGACAACCCCACGCGCCCGGATGTCACCCAAGTAAGTCGCATTTGTGCGCGTTTAGAAGGCTCAAAACGCGCACAAATGCGACTCAGTTGGGTATCAGCGTGCGGTCACAGAGGGCCAGGTAGATTTTGTCGCGGGCGATGGGCAGTTCGCCGAAACGGATTCCGGTGGCGTTGCGGATGGCATTGGCCAACGCGGGTGCCACGGGGTTGAACGGGCTCTCGCTCATGGACTTGGCGCCGAGGGGACCGGTGCTGTCATTGGTTGTTGCGAAATAGACCTCGCTCCGCGGCACGTCCGCGAATGACGGAATGTGATACTGCCGGAGGATATCGGTGGTGACGTGTCCGGCGTCGTCCACTTTCACTTCCTCATACAGCACCGCACCCAGCGCCTGTGCGATGCCGCCTTCGATCTGCCCACGGCACTGCCGCGGGTTCACCACAACGCCGGCATCTGCTGCCTGCACGCTCTGCAGGATCCGCAGCTCACCCGTTCCCGTATTAACGGCAACCCGGAAACCGTGCACATTGAATGCCACTGACCGCGGCGTTCCTCCCCAGTTGCCATCGGTGGCGAGGCGAACGCCTTGGAGACGGGCGGCATCGAAAATCTCCTTGAGCGGAACCACACGGTCCCCGCACTCGACAGCTCCGTCCACCAAACGGCAATCCGTTAATGCAGCGCCCGTCAATGAAGCCGCAACGGTCTGGATCCTTGTTGCGAGCTCAAGGGCCGCACCGAGCGTGGCCTTGCCGGCCACCACGGTGCCGGCCGAGCCGAACGCGCCCGTATCGTGCTCCACGAGGTCCGTATCTGACTGACGGACGGTAATTTTTGAGGCGGCCGTTGCCAGCGCCGTCGCAGCCAGTTGCGCATGAACGGTTGTGGTGCCGTTCCCGAACTCCGCAGTACCGACATCGACGGCGAACCTTCCGTCCGCTTCCAGGCTCACCCTCGTGTGGGCGAAGTGGCCTCGCGGCGGGACGGTATCGATCATGGACAGGGCAGAACCTTCTCCGACCACCCAATCAGGTCCGAGGTCGTCCAGCCCGGCGGCACGGTAGCGCTCCTTGCCACGGTCCAGGGCATCCCGAACCAAGGCCACGCACTGGTCCAGACCGTAACTACCGTAGTGGACGTCTTCCTCGGGCTCGGGCGTAGTAGACAACATGTGGTCACCCGGCCGGACCATGTTCCTGAGCCGGAACTCCAAGGGATCCATGCCAATACCGATGGCAAGTTCGTCGATGGCAGACTCGATCGCGAAGATCATCTGGCTCAGCCCATACCCGCGGAAGGCTCCGGCGGGAACGGTGTTGGTGTAGACGGCCTTCGCGTCCACTTTCTTGTTGCCGCATTTATAGACAGCCAACGATTCCCCACAACCATGGAACATCACACCGGGCGCATGGTTTCCGTAAGCTCCGGTGTTGGTGATGACATCCAGTTGAAGCGCGGTCAGGTATCCGTCCCGGCTGGCCCCAGCCTTGAGATTAATGGTGAAGGGGTGCCTCGTGGTGGCGGCCATGAACTGCTCAGTCCGGGTGAACTCCACCTGGACCGGCCGCTTGAGCGTGAGGGCCGCCAAGGCGACCAGATCCTCGGTGAGGACCTCCTGTTTCCCGCCAAACCCACCCCCAACGCGGCCAGCCACCACGCGGACCGTCTCCTCCGGCAGATTGAACAACCTCGCCAATGTGCGCTTTACCAGGAAGGGAACCTGCGTGGAGGAACGGACAACCAGTCTGCCTTCCTCATCCAGCCACGCGATGGACGCGTGGGTTTCCATTGCAACGTGCTGAACCCTTTGCGTCTTGTACGTGTGCTCATGGATGAAGTCGGCTGCCGCGAAGCCGTCGGCCACGCTGCCCAGCTCGGCGTGGACCTCGGCCACCACATTTTCCAATGGCCGGGAAATCCGGGAGTAGGCCCCGTCCTTGTCCCCATGAATTGCGGGAGCGCCAGGAAGAATTGCCTCCTGAGGCGTGAATACTGGCTCCAGAAGTTCGTACTCCACAGCAAGCGCCCGGGTTCCGGCCTCGGCAGCGCCAACGGACTCCGCCACGACTGCGGCAACGCGCTGGCCGATGAAGCGCACCACGTTGTCCAGCACACGGGTGTCGTCGGGATCGTCCGTGAAGTGTTCGTGCTGGGCAGTGGAGAACAACTGCGCTGGTCCATCTTCGTGCGTAAATACGGCGACGACGCCAGGAACTGCCAGAGCCGCAGTCTTGTCAATGGACACGATCCGGGCGTGTGGATGCGGCGAACGCAGGAGCTTGAGGTGCAGTAGTCCGGGAAGCTGCTCGCCCGGGACATCCAGGGTGTACCGGGCAGTTCCGGTAACCACGGCTTGGCCTGCGGGTGCGGGCACATTGTCCCCAAGCTGGCCGGGCGTGGCTTCCACAGCGGCAGGCGACTTGGCCCCGGAAACGTCGGCTCCGGCGTCGTGCGCGTGCCCGCCATCATGACCGCAAACAGCGTCAGCGATGGAGCGGTAGCCGGTGCAACGGCACAGATTGCCCTTGAGATTGCGGGGCAGGTTGGCACGTTGCTCGTCGTCAAAAGTGGCTGCCGTCATGACCATTCCAGCGGTGCAGAAACCGCATTGGAACCCCTGGGCTTCAAGGAACTGCTCCTGCACAGGGTGAAGGCTTTCTCCGTTGGAGAGGCCTTCGATCGTGGTGACCGCTTTGCCATCGGCGCGAACCGCCGGATAGATGCAGCTGTGGACGGGGGTGCCGTCGACGTGCACAGTGCACGCGCCGCAGTCACCGCCGTCGCAGCCCTTCTTAACGCCGAAGTTTCCCTGTTCCCGTAGGAAAGTGCGCAGGCATTGGCCGGGGCGGGGTGTGGCCTCAGAGGCAGCGCCGTTGATCTCAATTGCCATGGGGGGCCTCCTTCTGCGGGTTGTTGTTTGCGCGTTGCGTGGATGGTTGCGGTGAGGTGGCGTGCGGCGGCCAGAAATCGCCTGACACGACCATCGACTCGCCCAGTAGCTCGGCCCGGATTTCCTCCGCCAGCTTGAACGTCATATCGCGGCGCCATGCGGGAAGCCCATGGATGTCATCGTGGTACAGCGGCCAGGGAATGGAATCCCCGACGGCGTCTGCCAGCATCCCGGCGTCGGGAACCTGCCCGGCGGGGAACCGTAGTTGGACGGGCCTTTTGGTGGAGGCGGTGACGGTGATGACCAAGCCGCCCTCGGCGTCGAGGCGTCCGATGAGCAGCACGCCGGAGCGTCCCAGATTGCTCAACGACAAGCGCCTGAAAGCCACCCGTGCCGAGAGCGCCTCAGCGGGGAGGTGAATGCTGCGGAGCAATTCCCCGGAGGCCAGGACATTCTGCATATCCCCGGTAACGAAGTCGGACACAGGCAGGCTGCGGCTGCTGCCATCCGGGCTCTGGATGGATGCCATGGCATCGAGTCCGGCAGACAAGGAAATCATGGGGCCAGCGGGCAAGGACGTGCAGAGGTTGCCGCCCACCGTGGACATGTTCCAGATCTTGAAGGATGCCACGAAGGAGTCGCAGCAAGGACGAATCAATGCCAAGGCGGGCCACTCGTGGTTGGCTATTTCCGCGGACGCCGGTAATGCGTAGAGCTCGGCAACGGTGCAAGTTGCTGCGAGCTCAATGCCTTGATCGGTGACAGTAATGGCTGGCCAACCCGCCTGGCCCAAATCAAGGAGACGCTTGAGCACGGTGCTTCCGTAGGAGAAGAGGACGGTTCCTCCGGCGAGCCAGGCATCGCCATCGCGCCATTGAGAGGGATCCGTGGTGGGAACCACGGCCTCGATGGTGTTCATGTCCATGGGTCCTCCTGAGTGAGGTGTTGAGGTGCTGGGTGAATCGGGCCCGTGCTGTCCTTCAGCGAGGGGAAGCCTGTGGCTGCGCGACTGGTGGTTTTGTGACCGGTGGCTTTGTGGATGGTGACTTTGTGGTCGCGAGCTCCGCGTTCGGCGATAATCTCTGCCGTGATGGAGACTGCGACTTCGGCTGGTGTCACTGCACCAAGGTCCAATCCGATCGGGGAATGGAGCCGTCCCAGTGCTTCGGCAGGCGTGCCTGCTTCGAGCAGGGCCTCAACCCGTTGCCGGTGGCTACGACGCGAGCCCATTGCGCCGACGTAAGCCAGGTTTAGGCGAAGAGCTGTTTCAAGCAGGGGAATGTCGAACTTTGGATCGTGGGTCAGGACGCACACCACGGTCCGGGCGTCGATCCGTCCGGCCGCTGCTTCGGCTTCCAGGTAGCGGTGCGGCCAGTCGGTGACCACTTGGTCCGCACCGGCGAAGCGGGTCTGCTGGGCGAACGCAGCGCGTGCATCGCACAGGGTGACGTTGTAGCCAAGCAACTGTCCGGCGGGGAGCAACGCGGCGCCGAAGTCGTTGGCTCCGAAAATCAGCATCCGCGCAGCCGGCAAGCGGCTTTCCACGAACAAGGTGATGGGCTGCGGTTCTTCCTCTTCACGGGGAGGAGCCGCCAACCTCTCAGCGGTCACCCAGCCATCGATGCAGCCCTCGGGTGCTGCCAGGCGGACCAAACCCGTGCGTCCGCCTTGGAGCAGCGGCTCAATCTGGGCCGCGGCAGCCATCAGGGTGGCGGGATGATCGTCCACCAACCGGGCCAGTTGGGTTGATTCCATGGCGCGGAACCGAACAGGATCATCGACGACCACCACTCCCCCGCCGCCACCGAGCCTGCGGATGAGCGCCCGGGCCGTGGGTTCGTTTGATATAGCGATATCGAAGAGGGCCATTTCGCCGGACTCGCTACCCAGTGGCTGGATATGGACTTCCAGTTCTCCTCCACAGGTGAGTCCGACGGCGAACGCGTCCTCGGCACTGTAGCCAAAAGACTCAAGGCGTGGGCCGCCGTCGCGCATGGCTTCCAGGGCTGCCTCAACGACGGCCCCTTCCACGCAACCGCCGGACAAGCTGCCCAGGATTTCGCCGTTTTCGGAGACCATCATGGAAGTCCCCATGGGTCGCGGCACTGAGCCGCCGGTCCCTACAATCGTGGCCACAGCGCATCGTTGGCCAGAGACCGCAGGCCGCCAGCTGCCCAGCGAAGGCATCAGATCCAGCATGGCAACACGTCCTTTTTCCAGGTGTCCCGGCCAGGTGGCCCGGCCGGAGCAGTGCGCGATCTTGCCCTCATAATCTCATTTCCAGAAGGTCTTGAGGGGTAGTCGCGGCTATTGAATAGGAGTTCACAGGAGTGGGGCAGGGCTTCATCTCCCTGCCCCACTCCGTAGCGGAGCAACAGCACCCGTTCCTGAATCAACAGGACCGCCGCCCGCCGTCGTGCCTGTTCCCAAAGGACCACGACGGTGGACGCCTATTCGCGCGGTGGGTGCGGATGGACCGCCGTTCGAAGTGCCGGATATGGGCCCGCCGGCGCGGGGTGGGGCACCGGGCTAGACGCCCATCAAGGCGTTGATCGGGCCACGGGCGAAGTAGATGATGAAGCCCGCGGTGACCACCCACATGAGCGGATGGACTTTCTTGGCCTTGCCCGACGCCGCGCTGATCACCGCGAAGGAGATGAAGCCGACTCCGATGCCATTGGCGATGGAGTAGGTCAGCGGCATCGTCACAATGGTGAGGAACGCTGGCAACGCGATAGCGAACTTGGTGAACTTGATCTCGCGGATTTGCGCCATCATCATCGCGCCCACCACCACCAGTGCTGATGCAGCCACTTCCAGCGGGACAACCGAGGTGAGCGGCGTGAAGAACATTGAACCCAGGAATAGCAGGCCAGTGATAACGGAGGCCAGCCCCGTCCGGGCGCCCTCGCCGATTCCTGCTGCGGAGTCGATGTACACGGTGTTGGAGGAACCGGACGTTGCGCCACCTACCACCGCGCCCATGCCTTCAACGATGAAGGCTGATTTCAGCTTGGGGAACGTACCGTCCTTGTGTGCAACACCTGCGCTCTTGGCCAGGCCAGTCATGGTGCCCATGGCGTCGAAGAAGTTGGTGAACACCAGGGTGAAGACCAACATGGTCGCAGCCAATCCGCCGATCCTGGCGAACGAACCAAAGAGGTCGAACTGGCCTACCAGGCTGAGATCCGGGACGGACACCAGCTGGCTGGACAGGATTGGCACGTTGAGGTGCCAACCGCCGGGGTTGTCGGCGCTGCCTGGACCAATGTGGAACACGGCCTCGGCTACAGCTGCGAGGACTGTTGTGGCGACGATGCCAATCAACAGGCCGCCTTGGATCTTGCGTGCCACGAGGATACCCATGACCAGCAACCCGATGATGAAGACGAGGGTTGGGATGGAGGTGATGGAACCATCCGTGCCGAGCTGGACCGGCGGCCCGCCCTTGGTGGGGCGGACAAAGCCGGAGTCGACGAAGCCGATAAAGGCGATGAACAGGCCGATGCCAACGGTGATCGCGGCCTTGAGTTCCTTGGGGACTGCCTTGAAGATCGCCGTGCGGGCACCGGTGGCGCCGAAGAGGACGATCAGGATGCCGTTGATGACCACCAGGCCCATGGCTTCTGGCCATGTGACTTCCTGGATGACAGCGACGGCGAGGAAGGAATTGATGCCCAGGCCGGCCGCGAGGCCGAAGGGAAGGTTGGCGACGAGTCCGAAGACGATGGTCATGACGCCAGCGGTCAGGCCAGTCACTGCACCTACCTGTGCTGCGGAGAGCCAGCCGCCCGCCACATCCACCGGGGCGTTGTCTGCCGAGAAGCCGCCCAGGATGAGCGGGTTGAGGATGACGATGTACGCCATGGTGAAGAACGTGACCAGGCCGCCGCGGAATTCCCGGGCGAGCGTGGAACCACGCTTGGTGATCTGGAAGAACTTATCCAGGAAGGAGTTCGACACCGGCGGCTTGCTGTTGCCGGTTGCCGTGTGCTTTGCGTTTGCCGCTGTGGGCTCTGCGCTCTTGCCTCCGTTGGGGAGGAGCGCAGCCTGCTTTTCAGCTGCGGTCTGCATTTCTGCGGGATCCAGGATTGTCATGTCAGCCACCGGGCCCTAGTAGTCGATCCTGGAATCAAGCGTGTTCCATGTGGTGAACGGCTGGAGGGCCGCCGGAGCCTGGGGGTCGCCCAGTTCCAGCTTGGCTACCGGCATCAGCGCGTCCCGGTTGTCGTTCTCGAAGTACTCGTAGAAGACGGCATCATCGAAGCCCACGGACGCGGCGTCATGACGGTCTGCGGCAAAGAACACGCGGTCAATGCGTGCCCAGAGTGCGGAAGCCAGGCACATGGGGCATGGCTCGCAACTGGTGTAGAGGGTTGCTCCGCTCAGATCGAAGGTCCCCAGCTCGCGGCAGGCGTTACGGATGGCCGTGACTTCTGCGTGTGCGGTGGGATCGTTCGTGGCGGTGACGCGGTTGACGCCTTGGAAGGCTTGTCCGTCCGCGGTAACAATGACGGCGCCGAAGGGGCCTCCACTGTTGAGGACATTGGCTGTTGCCAGCTCAATGGATGTGGCCAGGAATTGCTCGGCCGTGACGGTTGTACTCATGTTGCGACTTCCTTAGTGCTGAGGAAGCCAGGTGACCTGTTGGGGGCGCTACGGAGCGGAGCTCAGTTAGCTTGGTTACCAGGCTTCAGCATGTGCGATGAAGGTTAAGTTGCGCCTGGTAGATAGCTTCCCGAGGTCCGGGTGCCCGCCTTTGGCAGTTAGAGCGTAGCACCACGTTTGTGAGCCGCGCCATAGTTTTTTGAAAATTTAATTTCGTCATACGAGATTTTTTAGTGGCAGCCGTATGTGACCGAGGGTCGCCCGCGAACGTTGACGGCCGACGTCGGGCATTTTAGGCTTTTCGGACCGGACGCACTTTATTGGCCTCCGGCTCCTGGATCAGCAGACAGGGCCTAACTGAGCTGGAACGCGTGCACGCCGACCAGACAAGGAACCTGTCATGACCCCTCTTTGGATCAAGAACCCGCTGGGTATCTTCACCGCAAACGACCTCGACGCCGGTAACGGCCTGGTGGTCTCCGACGGGAAAATCGTGGAGCTCGTGCCTACGGGCGGGCAGCCTTCGTTGCCGTGTTCCGTCTTTGATGCCTCCGACCACGTGGTTCTGCCCGGGCTCATCAACACCCACCACCACTTCTACCAAACGCTGACCCGCGCCTGGGGTCCGGTGGCCAACGCTCCGCTTTTCCCATGGCTGCAGAACCTGTACCCCGTGTGGGCGCGGTTGACGCCTCGCAGCCTTGAACTTGCGGTGCAGGTTGCACTGGCCGAGCTGCTGCTTTCCGGCTGCACCACCGCCGCCGACCACCACTATCTCTTCCCGGACGGCATGGAAGACGCCATCGATATCGAAGTAGCCGCGGTGCGCTCCATGGGCATGCGGGCAACACTCACCCGCGGATCAATGACGTTGGGAGAGGACGACGGCGGGCTGCCGCCCCGGACCACGGTCCAGTCACCCGAGGTGATCCTTGCGGACAGCGAACGGCTGATTCGTGAGTACCACGAGGCCGGCGATGGGGCATCAGTGCAGATCGCATTGGCGCCTTGCTCCCCCTTCTCAGTGACCAAGGAGATCATGGCCGAGAGCGCAGCCCTCGCTGAACGCTACGACGTCCGGCTGCACACACACCTCGCAGAGACCATCGACGAGGAAGACTTCTGCCGCTCCATGTTTGGGCTGCGGACCGTGGATTACCTGGAGTCAGTTGGCTGGTTGGGATCCCGCACGTGGCTTGGACATGGCATCCACTTCAACGACGACGAGATCGCCAGGCTGGGAGCCGCTGGCACCGCCGTCGCGCATTGCCCAACCTCCAACATGCGCCTCGCATCCGGGACAGCGCGAGTGCTGGAACTTGAAGCCGCTGGCGTTCCAGTGGGCCTGGGAGTGGACGGCTCGGCGTCAAACGATGCTTCCAACATGATCCTCGAGGCCCGCCAGGCGCTATATCTGCAACGACTCCGATACGGTGCTTCGGTTCCTGTTTCCCGTGCGCTCGGCTGGGCGACGCGTGGATCCGCCGCTGTTCTTGGCCGCTCGGACATCGGGCAGTTGGCTCCGGGCCTTCAGGCAGACCTTGCCCTGTTCAAGCTTGACTCGTTGAGGTTTTCCGGAAGCCACGACCCCGTCGCCGCCCTGCTGCTCTGCGGGGCGGACCGGGCAGACCGGGTCATGGTGGGTGGTTCCTGGCGCGTGATTGATGGAGCTATTCCCGGTTTGGACGTCGCCGGCCTCATCGCTGAGCACTCGGCTGCGGCGAGGAAGCTGGTGGCGGGGTAGGTTCTGGCTTCGTTGGTGTGGCGCCCGTTGGGGTAGCGCCCGTTTCGATGCTCCCCTGCACGTTAGACGGTAGGAGTCGTCTAGCGTGCAGGGAGTCGTCTAGTCGGCGATGAGTCGGATCGCCGGAGCGCTCGGAGCACACGAATCTTGAACTCCTGCTCTTGAAACAAATCCCGCCACTTGATGCGAATGAACGTCCAACCCTCCTCCGTAAGGGCTTTCTCGCGCTGCCGCTCCTGGAAGATGACCTCATCGGTGGGCTCATAGTCGAAGTACTTCATCCGGCCATCGAACTCCAGGGCGAGCTTCTGATTGCGCCAGGCAAGGTCAAGACGATGCCGGCCCTCACGCGTCCACACTTCGACTTGGAGTTCGGGTGGTTCGATCTTCAACCGTGCGAGTAGCTCCCGGGTCAACGTTTCGCCTGGAGACTCCGAGCGCGCGTCGGCATTTTCAAGGGCGCGGCGCAAAGCGAGGACTCCATTCCTCCCGGCCAGCGATGCGCACATGTCCCTCAGCTTGCCCACGTCCACGCCTTTTCGGAGAGCATGATCCATGAGGACCAACGATTGCCGGTAGTTCAGCATGAGGCAGCAGTCCACGACAGTTCTCTCCAAGGACGTGCAGGGCATGCCGTCCACGTCGACTACATCTTGAACGTCGAGCCCACGAGTATGGGGAACAACATCACGGCCATGCGAAACAGGCGATGGTGTCGCCTTCTGGGTGATATGCACGCGGTCGTCAACATTCCACAGGAACAACCGATGGAGACGGGCAGCGGAGGTGTGGCTATAGACCAAGCCACCACCCGACGTCGTGAGCGTTCCATGGGCGTGGGAAGCAATCAACTGACGGCTGCGTACCCAGGGCTTCTGGGCCGACCAGGTGCTGCCACGGATGTAGCACCCTCGTCGGAGCCTTACGAGTTCACCCGTTCGCACCAGGGCCGCTATGTCCCGGGCGTTAATCCCCGCTTCATTGAGTTCGGATGTTCGCCACAGATCCATGCTCGCCGGGAGATCAGCCATTTTCGCCATGACACAAGCATTGTCAAGGCCTTAGACCTCGCGACAGGGGTGCCAGGTCGTATGTGGAAAAAGTCCGTTTCGAGGGCTCGCTGCAGACAAGACGACTCCTACCGTCTTGTCTGCAGCGAGCCGTCTATGTGGGCCTGCCGGGGCGGGGCCGGGCGGGCCGCGCCCCGTGGACGCAGGGGCCTAGGGACGCTGGCGGCCGAAGACCGGGAGCGCTCGGAGCCAACGGGAGAATCCGCCGGCATTGCGGTCGCAGTCGGCCGGAATGTAGAAGTCCGGATCTGTTGCACCGAAGGGCAGGTACAGCTCCTGACCCGGTGCCGGGAATTCCACGACGTTGTTCGTATCCTTCGAGTCCATCTGTTCCTCCTCTTTCCAGTGCAAGCAAGTTTCCGTATTTCGGAAAATGATTTTTGCTATGTGAAAAGGATAAGCAACCCCCGAAGCAGGCGTCAAGACCCGCCCAGAAGGGAAGAACGGTTGCTCCGGTCACATTTGGCTGCTTCATAACGATCTCCGGAAACCCATATACACAAGCCGAAATCATGCGCTACTCTCGAATGAGTTCGTGGCGTACGTCACGTAACCTGAGAGCAGCAGGCAGGGTCGTAATGAGCTGGCATCAATGGATGCCGGCTCTTTTTTGTTGGGTCGGCTCCACCAGAAACGCGGTGGAAACACGCGCTTAATTTCATTGATGGAACGTAGGTTCCACCTCACAGAAGTTGGGATATGACCATGAGCAACAACATCGTCCTCGGCGAAAACCAGTACGGAAAAGCGGAAGTCCGCGTCGTCAAGGTCACTCGGGATACTGACCGCCACCACATCGAAGATTTGAATGTCACCTCGCAACTGCGCGGCGATTTCCAGGCTGCGCACCTCGAAGGCGACAACGGCCACGTGGTCGCCACCGATACCCAGAAGAACACTGTCTACGCTTTTGCCCGTGACGGCATCGGCTCACCGGAGTCCTTCCTGCTGCGTCTCGCCGATCACTTCACCGGCGAGTTCGAATGGGTAACCGGTGGCCGTTGGGAAGCCGAGGCCTACAGCTGGGATCGTATCCAGGCACACGGCGAGGGACACGATCACAGCTTCGTCCGCAACGGACAAGAGGTTCGTACCGCCGTCGTCGTCCGTGATGGCGCAACCACGCACATCATCTCCGGCCTCAAGGACCTGACCGTCCTGAAGACCACCCAGTCGGGCTTCGTCGGCTACCCGCGCGACAAGTACACCACCCTGCCCGAAACCACGGACCGCATCCTCGCAACGGATGTCTCGGCCCGCTGGCGCTACAACACCAACCTCGACGCCGCAGCCACCGACTTCAACAAGAGCTACGAGGACATCAAGGCCCTCCTTCTGGAAGGCTTCACCGAGAACTACTCGCACGCTCTGCAGCAGACCCTCTTCGACATGGGCAAGAAGGTCCTCGAAGCACACAGCGAGGTTGACGAGATCAAGTTCTCCATGCCCAACAAGCACCACTTCCTGGTTGACCTGAGCCCGTTCGGACTGGACAACCCCAACGAGGTCTTCTTCGCCGCGGACCGCCCGTACGGCCTCATCGAAGCAACCGTCCAGCGCGACAACACAACAGCCGCGCCTGTTGCATGGAGCGGCATCGCCGGCTTCTGCTAAGCACCGCCCCTAACACTGCACCACCCCTAACAACGCACCACCAAGAGTTTGTGTGCAGGTCCCCCAACGGCGCCCCGTCAAGGCCGGACCTGCACACAAACCCCAACCCCAAAAACCCCGGATTTTGTTAGCCAGACACAGTTAGCCAGACGAAGACGTCTGCCATGAACCCAGAAAGTCTGCCATGAACACGAAGAAGAAATCCCGCTCTGCGGATACCACCCCCTCCCAGGCGCATAAGCCGGAACGGCCCGAAGACAAGCGCCTCTCCATCGGAAGCACGTTCGCGTATGGCTTCCAGCACGTCCTCACCATGTATGGCGGCATCATTGCCCCGCCGCTGATCATCGGCGCCGCCGCAGGCATGTCCTCGCAGGATATCGGCCTCCTCATCGCAGCCTGCCTGTTCGTTGGCGGCCTGGCCACCATCCTCCAGACGGTGGGCATCCCGTTCTTCGGCTCACAGCTACCGCTTGTTCAGGGCGTCTCCTTCGCCGGCGTCTCAACCATGGTTGCGATCGTCCAAGGCGGCGGGGGGATCCAAGCCGTATTCGGTTCGGTCATCGTGGCTTCCCTGATCGGCCTGGCCATCACTCCCCTGTTCTCCAAGATCATCAAGTTCTTCCCGCCAGTGGTCACGGGCACTGTCATCACCACCATTGGCCTGACGCTCATGCCGGTTGCAGCCAACTGGGCCATGGGTGGAAACGCCAAGGCCGATAACTACGGCAGCATGGCAAGCATCGGCCTCGCCGCAGCAACCATGGGCGTCGTCCTGCTTCTGAGCAAGGTGGGCAATGCTGCCATCTCCCGGCTCTCCATCCTGCTGGCCATGGTCATCGGCACCATCATCGCGTTCGTTGCAGGAATGGCAGACTTCTCAAAGGTTGGCCAGGGCGACATCGTCGCCTTCCCCACGCCCTTCGCTTTCGGTGCTCCGACCTTCGAAATCGCAGCAATCATTTCCATGCTCATCGTCATCCTGGTAACACTGACCGAGACCTCCGCAGACATCATTGCAGTGGGCGAGATCGTCGATACCAAGGTTGACTCCCGCCGCATCGGCGATGGCCTCCGCGCGGACATGCTCTCCAGCGCCATCTCACCGCTGTTCAACTCCTTCACGCAGAGCGCCTTCGCCCAGAACGTTGGGCTCGTGGCCATCACAGGCATCAAGAGCCGTTTCGTGGTGAGCGCTGGTGGACTCATCCTGGTTGTCCTCGGCCTCCTGCCAGTCCTGGGACGAGTGGTCGCAGCGGTGCCGACGCCTGTCCTGGGCGGTGCCGGCGTCGTGCTTTTCGGCACGGTGGCAGCCAGCGGCATCCGCACCCTGGCCAAGGTTGAGTACAAGAACAACATGAACCTGATCATCGTGGCCGCCTCGATCGGTTTCGGCATGATCCCCATTGCCGCTCCGAAGTTCTACGACCAGTTCCCGTCCTGGTTCTCCACGATCTTCCACTCCGGCATCAGCTCCGCCGCGGTCATGGCGATCTTGCTGAATGTCCTGTTCAACCACTTCAAGGCAGGCAACACGGACAACCAGTCAGTGTTCGTCGCTGGCACGGACCGCATCGTCAGCGAGGAAGACATCAAGTGCCTGAGCGAGGGCGACCGCTTCGAGAACGGCAAGCTGATCGACGCCGACGGCAAGGAAGTCCCGCTCAAGACCTCCAGCGCCTCGGAGCACTAGCTCCCGATCCCATTCAAGTTGGCAGATGACGGCAGCGTTTCCTTGGGGGACGCTGCCGTCATTTGTCGCCTCGCGTAGAAGCCCTCCCCGCGCAGAATGTACGACGTCGGCGCTCACCACCGGGCGACACTCACCGTAGGATCAGCCCATGACCGAACAGCTCCCCTGCTTCCGTTCCCTCGCAATCCGCAAGATACCGGAGCCGGACTACGCGGACGTCTGCCTGGCCACCCTCCCTGAAGCCGCGGGCACGGATCCCAAGGAATGGGCGGAGCGAGTGTTCTCCATCCAGTCGATTCCGCGATGGGTTGCTTGGGCCATGGGCTTGAGGCAGGCGCTGGTGCCCTTGATCGGCATACCCAGAGCACCTAAGAACACCTTCACGGTGAGCGAACAGTCGGGCGAGGAAGCCCTGATCTTTGTCCGTGACAGGCACTTGGACTTCGCGGTGGCCGTTGGAATCGATGCGGTGACCCGGCTGATCAGGGTGACAACCGCCGTCGAGCTTAAAGGGTGGCGTGGCAAGCTGTACTTCAGCGTAGTGCGCCCGGTTCACCCAATCGTGGTGGACTCGATGCTGAAGAAGGCAACCCGCTCAAAACCCGCGCCGAGATGACAAAAGATGGCAGTGTTCGCTGGGAACACTGCCATCAAATGCCAACTCGGCGCGAGGTGCGGAGAAGAAAGCCTAGTTCTGGTTGAGTTCCGCGGAGATCGCCAGGGCGGCCTCGCGCAGCATCGGCACAGCACGGTCGGCAAAGCTCTGGTCCACACGGGTGATGGGCCCGGAAACGGAGATAGCCGTGGGAGTGGGAGCATTGGGCACGGCCATCGCGAAGCAACGGACGCCGAGCTCCTGCTCTTCCTCATCAATGGAGTAGCCGCGTTCGCGGATCAGCTTCAGGTCCGCGAGCAGGGAGTCGATATCGCCGATGCTTTTGGCCGTGGGCGTGGGCATGCCGGTTCGGGCAACAATGCCACGGACCTGTTCGTCGTCGAGCTGCGCCAGGATCGCTTTGCCAACGCCGGTGTCATGCGTGTGGGCGCGGCGGCCAACCTCGGTGAACATGCGCATGGAGTGCATGGACGGGACCTGGGCCACGTAAATGACCATGTCCGAGTCCAAGACCGCCATGTTGGAAGTTTCGCCGAGTCGTTCCACGAGGGTCTTCAGCTGCGGACGCGCCACGGCGCCGAGCTGCTTGCTGGCACCTTCGCCAAGCCGGATGAGCCGCGGGCCCAAAGCGTAGCGCCGGTTGGGCAGTTGGCGGATGTAGCCCAATGCCACGAGCGTGCGCAGCAGGCGGTGGATGGTGGGCAAGGGCAGGTCCGTGGACGACGACAGCTCGCTCAGAGTGACGTCGCCACCGGCATCCGTGATCAGTTCCAGCAGTTCAAAGACGCGCTCAACGGACTGCACGCCTCCGGAGGCTTTTTCAGCCATTCCCTTGTCTCCAATGACTCAGATTCCGACAACTCTTATCCGCATCGTGAAAAGAATTGCTTAGAACACCCAAGATACAGCACGCCAGCCGAGAGCGCGACGAGACGCAAGATGACCGAGCAGGGGGTTGTATTTCCACTTGGCAGATAATAATATCCATAATACGAAAACATTCAGTTGGGAACCGCGGCCCGGGAACGGGCCTAACAGGAGGAATTTCAATGGCGAATCCGAGCCCCGGAAACTCGATCACCCTGCGCGTCGCCGCACCGTCGAGCTTCACCGCTACCAGTGAACTGGCAGCAGCCGTCGGCGCAGCCGGTGCAGCGATCACCGCGCTGGACGTCACGGAATCCCACCACGAGACGATCGTCGTGGACGTCACCTGCAACACCACTGATGACGCCCACGCGGCACGTGTCAAAGATGCCCTGAATGCCCTCGACGGCGTCACCGTCCAGCACGTCTCGGACCGCACCTTCCTCATGCACCTCGGCGGCAAGCTCGAGGTGGTCCCCAAAGTAGCCCTGCGCAACCGTGACGATCTGTCACGCGCCTACACTCCCGGCGTCGCGCGTGTTTGCCTGGCCATTGCAGAAGACCCGGCCGCTGCCCGCAACCTGACGGTCAAGCGCAACACCATCGCCGTCCTCACGGATGGTTCTGCGGTTCTGGGCCTGGGCAATATTGGCCCCGCCGCCGCCCTCCCCGTCATGGAAGGCAAAGCCGCTCTGTTCAAGCAGTTCGCCAACGTGGACGCCTGGCCGGTCTGCCTGGACACGCAGGACACCGAAGAAATCATCATGATCGCCAAGGCCATGGCCCCGGTCTACGGCGGCATCAACCTGGAAGACATCGCCGCACCGCGCTGCTTCGAGATCGAGAACCGCCTTCGCGAAGAACTGGACATCCCGGTGTTCCACGACGACCAGCACGGCACGGCGATCGTGACCCTGGCCGCGCTGGTCAACGCCCTGCGCGTGGTGGACAAGAAGCTGTCCGAGGTCAAGATCGTCGTCTCAGGGGTTGGCGCTGCCGGTTCCGCCATCATCCAGCTCCTCAAGGCCCAGGGCGCGCAGCACATCATCGCTGCTGGCCGCTCGGGCGCCATCCACTCCGGCGAGAAGTACGACGACGAGCACCGCAGCTGGATTGCCGCGAACACGAATGAAGAAGGCTTCTCCGGAACCCTGCACGACGCCCTCAAGGGTGCAGACGTCTTCATCGGAGTCAGCGCCCCGCACGTGATCGGCGAGGAGCAGGTTGCTTCCATGGCCGAGAATGCAATCGTGTTCGCCATGGCCAACCCGACGCCGGAAATCGACCCCGTCGTCGCTTCCAAGCACGCGGCCGTTGTCGCCACGGGACGCAGCGACTTCCCGAACCAGATCAACAACGTGCTGGCCTTCCCCGGCTTCTTCCGCGGACTGCTGGATGCCGGGGCATCCGACATCACGCCGAACATGCTGGTGGCCGCCGCCGAGGCAATTGCCAACCGGGTGGCTGACGATGAGCTGAACGCGAGTTACATTATCCCCAGCGTCTTCGATCCCCATGTTGCCGCCGATGTAGCGACTGCCGTAGCCAACGCTGCGCACGCCAACGCCGCCAGCGCACTCTAGAACAAAGGAATCCGCTCACATGGCTATCACAGTCACCGATCCCCGGCCGATTGATCGCGCCGAGGAAATCCTCACCCCCAAGGCACTTGGTTTCATCGAGGAACTGCACAAGCGTTTCGCCGGCACCCGCAACGAGCTCCTTGACGCGCGGAAGGTAAAGCGCCAGAAGGTTGCGGACACCAGCCGCTTGGACTTCCTCCCGGAGACCCAGGAAATCCGCGACGGCGACTGGAAGGTTGCCGAGGCACCGGCAGCTTTGCAGGACCGCCGTGTTGAGATGACCGGCCCGGCAACCCCGGCCAAGATGGCCATCAACGCGCTCAATTCCGGCGCCAAGGTCTGGCTCGCGGACCTCGAAGATGCCAGCACGCCCACCTGGCCCAACGTCATTGACGCGATCCTGAACCTCCGCGACGCAGCACAGGGCACCCTGAGCTACACCTCGCCGGAAGGCAAGGAGTACCGTCTCCGCACGGACGCTCCTTTGGCCGTTGTTGTTGCCCGTCCGCGCGGCTGGCACATGGAAGAGAACCACCTGCTGATCGACGGCGAACCTGCTGTGGGCGCGCTGGTGGACTTTGGTTTGCACTTCTTCCACATCGCCAAGCAGCTGCTCCTGAATGGCCACGGCCCTTACTATTACCTGCCCAAGATGGAGAGCCACCTGGAGGCCCGCCTCTGGAACGATATCTTCGTCTTCGCCCAGGACTTCCTCGGCATCCCGCAGGGCAGCATCCGCGCCACCGTGCTCATCGAGACCATCCCGGCCGCGTTTGAAATGGACGAGATCCTTTACGAACTGCGTGACCACGCTTCGGGGCTGAACGCCGGACGCTGGGATTACCTGTTCAGCATCATCAAGTACTTCCGTGATGCCGGCGAAGAGTTCGTCCTCCCGGACCGCGCAACCGTTGCCATGACGGCTCCGTTCATGCGCGCCTACACCGAGCTCCTGGTCAAGACCTGCCACAAGCGCGGCGCCTTCGCCATGGGTGGCATGGCCGCCGTCATCCCTAACCGGAAGCAGCCCGACGTCACCGCTGCGGCCTTCGACAAGGTCCGCGCCGACAAGACGCGCGAGGCAAACGATGGCTTCGACGGCTCCTGGGTTGCGCACCCGGACCTCGTTTCCACCTGCCGCGAAGTGTTCGATTCGGTCCTCGGTGACCCCGCCAACGGCGGAAAGCCCAACCAGCTGGACAAACAGCGCCCCGAGGTGAACGTCACGGCTGAGCAGCTGATCGACGTCGCCTCTGCTGGCGGCACCGTCACGGAAGCCGGGCTTCGGCTGAACCTCTACGTCGCCGTCGCATATACAGGTGTCTGGATCTCCGGCAGCGGTGCAGTTGCCATCCACAACCTCATGGAAGATGCCGCGACCGCGGAAATCTCCCGCTCGCAGGTGTGGCAGCAGATTCGCAACAAGTCGGTGCTCGCAGACACGGGCAACACCGTCACCCGCGAACTCGTCACACGAATCCTCGGCGAAGAAACCGAGCGCCTGCGCATCGAGTTCGGCGACGAGAACTTCACCAAGTACTACGAACCGGCTTCCAAGCTGATCGAGGACATCTGTCTTTCCGACGATTACACGGACTTCCTGACAACACCCGCCTACGAACTGGTGGGCTGAGATGGGCTCATTCTCTTCCTCAGATCTGGCTCATATCGAGTCCCAGCTCGCCGCCACGGATACGTTGCTTGACCGCAATTACCCCGGCGACGACGGCTCACGCCAGCCCATCCACACCGTCTACATCCCGGCGGACCGCTTCACACCGTCATTTGCGGCCGATTGGGGTACCCAGGCGCTCGCGACGGCGGAAGCTCACGGTGGCCTGGAAAAGCTCGGCCAGCTGTTGGGCCAGGAGCCTCATTTGGCTGCTGCTGTTGCGTCACGGGTCGCTGCGAAACTTTCCGCTGAGCCGATCGAAGACCTTCGTTTGGACTTCGAAGACGGCTACGGAGACCGCGGTGACGAGGCAGAAGACGCCGACGCCGTTGCTGCCGCCAACGCTGTTGCTGCTGCGGTTGCAGCGGGAACTGCTCCGCCGTTCATCGGCATACGCTTCAAGTGCTTCGAAGCAGCCACACGTGCCCGCGGACTCCGTACTTTGGACCTGTTCGTCTCCACGCTCGCGGCCGCAGGGGAACTCCCGGCTGGACTGATCCTCACCCTGCCGAAGGTCACCACGGTGGCCCAGGTGCAGGCCATGGACTTCGCAGTGTCCCGCCTCGAGGAAGTCCACGGACTTCCCGCCGGCAGGCTCCGTTTCGAGGTGCAGGTGGAAACCCCGCAGCTCATTCTGGGCGCCGATGGAACCTCCCCCGTGGCGCAGCTCCCCCACGTTGTCCCGGGCCGCATCAGTGCCCTGCACTACGGGACGTACGACTACAGCGCTTCATTGGGAATCTCGGCCGAGTACCAGTCCATGGAGCACCCGGTTGCCGATTTCGCCAAGGAAGTCATGCAGCTGGCTGTCGCCGGAACGGGTATCCGCCTCTCTGACGGTTCCACCAACATCATTCCCGTAGGCGACGCAGTTGAAGACGCCTGGAAGCTCCACGGCCGGCTGGTACGCCGCTCCCTGGAAAACGGCTACTACCAGGGCTGGGATCTCCACGCCGCCCAACTCCCCAGCCGTTTCTCGGCGTCGTACGCTTTCTACCGCGAAGGCCTGCCTGCCGCAGCGCTGCGCCTCCGGAACTATGTGGAGCGCACCGAAGGCGGCGTCATGGATGAGCCCGCCACCGCCCGTGCACTCGCTGGTTTCGTTCTTCGGGGCGTCCAGTGCGGCGCAGTGGGGACCGACGAGGTCAAGGCGCTTGCCGGCGTCGAACTTTCACAGCTGACCGCACTGGCGCACCCGCGGCTCGCCCAACCCACGTCCCACTGATAAGGAGCATTCCCATGGGTAAGTACTACTACCCCCAGGGCGGCCTGCCGCCGCAGACCCACCTCACCACGGAACGGGCGATCGTCACCGAGGCGTACACGGTGATCCCCAAGGGTGTGATGACGGACATCGTCACCAGCAACCTGCCTGGATTCTCCAACACACGCTCCTGGATCATTGCGCGGCCGATCTCCGGCTTTGCCACCACGTTCTCGCAGTTGATCGTGGAGATCGCCCCCGGCGGAGGGGCTCCCAAGGCCGAGTTCGAAGCAGGCGTTGAAGGCGTCATCTTTGTGACCAAGGGGCAGGTGAACCTGACGCTCGACGGCGAACTGCACCACCTTGAGGAAGGCGGCTACGCCTACCTCGCGGCCGGTTCCGAGTGGGGCCTGGAGAACGTCTCGGACGACATCGTCTCCTTCCACTGGATCCGCAAAGCCTACGAACGCCTGGAGGGTTTCGAAGCAAAGTCCTTCGTCACCAACGAGAAGGACGTGGAGCCCACCTCCATGCCGGACACGAACGACGTCTGGAAAACCACGCGCTTCACGGACTCCAGCGACCTCGCCCACGACATGCAGGTCAACATCGTCACTTTCCAACCCGGCGGCGTGATTCCCTTCCCGGAGACCCACGTCATGGAGCACGGCCTGTACGTCCTGGAGGGCAAGGCCATGTACCTGCTCAACAACGACTGGGTGGAAGTGGAAGCCGGCGACTTCATGTGGCTCCGCGCGTTCTGCCCGCAAGCTTGCTACGCGGGAGGCCCGGGAGAGTTCCGGTACCTGCTGTACAAGGACATGAACCGCCAGGTGAAGCTCACCTAGTCTGCGCCTGCGCCGAGATCGCCGGAAAGCTGCCAGTTCGTCTGGAGATTCGGTATATATCAAGCTGTTTGTGACAGCTGGGTGGTTTTTCTGTGGTTGATTCCGGCGGTGGGTGGTATTCCTGGCGCGGTGGGTCTGCGGTGGTATCTGTGCGGGTTGCGGGCGTAGCAGGCATCGAGGGTTTGTTGTCGTTGCCTGCGCGCCTGCTCGATCAGCCCGTAGTGGACGGTGTCGGGGGTGTAGAAGTTCAAGCCGCTGTGCCTGTGATGGGCGTTGTAAGCGGCAAAGAACTGGTCCATGTAGTCCCGGGCGTCTTGTAGGTCCCGGAACCGTTGGGGGAATCCCAGGTCGTATTTGACGGTTTTGAAGAGCGCTTCGGAGTACGGGTTGTCGTTCGAGACCCGGGGCCTGGAGTAGGACAAGGTGATGCCAAGCGCCCGGGCCAGGTCCACGGTGGTCCCGGCCCGCATGGGAGCTCCGTTGTCGGCGTGCAGAACCAAGGGCCGCTGGTGAGTCGTGTCCACGGCCTCACGTATGAATGTGGAGGCAAGGGCCGCGGTCTCGTGGTGTTCGACGCGGTGGGCGATGACCTTGCGGGAGAACGCATCGATGATCGCGTAGAGCTTGTAGGTGTGTTTGCCCGGGCCGCGGAGCATGGTGATATCCCAGCTCCAGAGCTGGTTCGGGCCGGTGGCTTCCACGACGGGTTTGATCCGCTTCGGGCTGGTGTTTCCGCGTTGAACACGCCGGTCACCGTTCTGTCCACGCGCAGCAACGAGACGGTGCGCTGTTGCGATGGAGAAGGAGCAGTGTCCGGTATCGAGCATCCGGTAATAGGCCTGGGTGACCGAAAGGTTTCCGTAGTCCTCGGAGTTCAGAGCGGTCATGAACTCCTCAGCTTCGGCTGAGGTAATCCGGTTCGGATACGCCCGGTCGGCATGGGCGATAGTGATCCCGGCCGCTGCCGGCGGGCTCAGATACCGGTACCACGTGGTGCGGTGAAGCCCAACAACCGCGCACGCCTTCACAGCTGACCAGCCAGCAGCGACCAGATTCCCGACAAAGGTCAGGGCAATGTCTTTCCAGATTTTGGGTTCAACCAGTCCGGGCGCTGCGGCTCCGGATCCTTCAGTTCGGGGTCCGTCGCCGCTGCGCTCCTGGCCATGGCATCCAAGAGCGCGGAAGCTTTTCCCAGGATGTCCACCGCGGCCTCGGACTTGGCCAGCTTGGCCTTGAGGATCTCGTTCTCCTTCAAGACCTGCTTCAGTAGCCGCCTGTCTCCTTCTCTCAAACGCTGGTCCTCTTTTCCGGTCATGGCCCGGGATCTCAACTCCCCGGCCTCACGTTGCCTGCCCCAGAGCCGGATCGTTCCATCGGTGATACCAACAGCCCTGCAGAACGCGATCTTTGATCCACGCTCCAAACACTTCTCATACTCATCCAGAATCATGTGTTTCTGGGCCAAAGTGAAGTGACTCCGCTTCGAAGCACGCAAGGGGACAACAAAATCCATGACGGACCTTTCCCCGCCCCGTGTGTCAGGCCGCTACGGACAGCAAAACTGTCACACAACAGCCTGACACACAGGGGATTTCCGGCGATTTCGCGCGTTTCCGGCGAACTCAGCGGCGGCGACGAGGACCTCCTCCGGTGTATGCCCGGCGGTGCGTACGTGCCGTCGTCGGGCCCCCCGCATGAAGTGTGCCGCCTCCGCAAGGCCGCCGCACAAACTTGATGGGAAATTGAGCCAAACAAACAGAGTCCTTGATGATGCCGCGCCACGCTGGAAGCAGACGGAGCCCTCATTCCATCAATCCATCAGGGTTTCGGCAACGAACAAACCAGCAAGAATCACGATGATGTGGGGGACCAATGGAACAGGCAGCAGCGCTAACAGAGGTGATCACCGTAAAGGGCATCATCCAGGACCAGCACCCCGTGGATTTCCACGCCCTGGGTGTCGCAGGATGCATCGACAGGCTTGCTGCGCCGCTTCGACGCTCAGGCGTGACCGTCCACTGGAGCACACCCCACCACGGCATCGAAATCTCGTCCGCATCCGCCGCACTGCTGTACCACGTAGCCCAGGAGACTTTCAGCAACACCCTCAACTACGCCGACGCAAGTGAACTGACCATCCGCCTCAACGCCGTCTACCATGGAATCCAACTGACGATCATGGACAACGGCAAAGGTTTCGAAATCCACGCCGCCCCCAGCGGCCGCCGCCATGGCTTCGGCCTGCTGCTCATGTCCATTGCCGTCCACGACGCCGGAGGGACAGTTGAGATCGACTCCCAGCTTGGGCGGGGCACCACTGTGAGGGTCACACTGCCACTGGATTGAGTCCAATTTGGGACCTTTTTCAGGCCCCAAAACCATGGATCGGTGGCGTCCGCAGACGTATTCTGTAGCTACTTTTCAGCCTGACATCTCGACGGAATGGCACGAAATGGCGCGGAACAAGGGTCCACGGTTAGGTCTTGGCAAGGTCCTTTTGAGGATCTTCGGGTTTTTCTTCGTGAGCGCCCTCTGCGGGGTGCTGATCTGCGGCTTCATGGTGCCGGTGGTTCAGTTCACCAGCACAACCATGGGCGGTTCCATCGGCTTTTACGAAAGCCTGCCCAGCCAGTTGGATGTTAATTCGCCATCCCTTTCCAGCAACATAGTCACTGCCGATGGGCAGCACATCGCCACGTTTTATGCAGAAAACCGGGTGAAGGTTCCGCTGGACCAGATGTCCCCCTTCATTCGCCAGGCGATCATTGCCATCGAAGACAGTCGCTTTTACGAGCATCCGGGAGTTGATGCCCAGGGCATCATCCGCGCACTGACATCCAACGTGACCAAGGGAACCAGGCAAGGTGCGTCCACCCTGACGCAGCAATACGTCACGAACGTGCTGAACGAGTCCCGGCTCTCGCAGGGCCGGCCAGAGGACGTGGTGCTCAGCGGGGACAAGTCCTTGGGCGACAAGCTCCGTGAGATCAAGCTCGCCTTGGAGCTTGAAAAACGCTTCAGCAAAGACCAAATCCTTGAGGGGTACCTGAACATCGTGTTCTTCAACCGGAACGCGTATGGCATCGAGGCTGCTTCGCGATACTTCTTCAGCACGTCAGCAAAGGACCTGACTTTGCCGCAGGCCGCGCTCTTGGCCGGCCTGGTGAACGGGCCCAGCATCTATGACCCCACAACCGCGCCGGAATCAGCATTCAATCGACGAAACCTGGTACTGGACAGGATGCTCGAACAGGGCAAGATCACGCAAGCAGACCATGACACGGCAGTAGCTTCACCAGTCGAGCTGAAAATTACCCCGTCCCTGCAAGGCTGCGCGGGCGCCTCCATTGCCATCTACTTCTGCGATTACGTGTCCCACCTGATCATGAACAATGAGGCCTACGGTGCAACCATGGAGGATCGCGAACGGCTCCTCTACCGGGGCGGGCTCACGATCACCACCACCTTGGACAGCCGGTTGCAGGCAGCGGCCCAAGTACAAGTGGATGCCTCCGCTGGCGCAAACCCGGACAAGTGGGGAGCTGCCATGACAACCGTGCAACCGGGCACAGGCAAAATCCTGTCCATGGCCCAAAACACGGTGTTTGTTCCCCAGGACGGGAAGTTTGATACCCAGCTGAACTTCAGCGTGGATGCGAAGGACGAAAACGGCCTTGACCTCAACGGTGCAGGCGGCTTCCAACCCGGTTCCACCATGAAGCCGTTCATCTTCGCGGAGTGGCTCAACGAGGGCAAATCGCCCACTGCCGTGGTGGATGCTTCCCGGCGTGTCTACCCTGTTGGCTTCCCCTGGCGATCCAGCTGCGGAAAGGTGCTGGGTGGATACAGCACTGCGCAGAAGGCACAAAACCTCGGCGCAGATGATGACCTGCAGAACAACGACGAGGGCTACTACCGCCCAATGCCCATCAACTACGGCCTTTACAACTCCATTAACACCGCCACATTCGCTACTGCGGCGCAGTTGGATTTCTGCGGCATCCAAAAAATGGTAGACGCGGTTGGTTTGCATAGCGGCCTGGACAACGCCCCCATCAACATGCACCAGATCGGCAACCTCCTGGGGTCCATCGGCGTCGCTCCCGTTGTGCTGGCCAGCGCCTACGCAACATTCGCCAACGATGGCACCTATTGCAAACCAATCGCCATCACCGACATCAGCGACTCACAGGGCAGGAAGTACCCAGCGCAAACCCCTGAATGCAAGGAGACTGTGAAACCGGCTGTGGCCCGGGGAGTCACAGCGGTCCTGCAGGACGTACTCAAGCTCGGATCCGGCGTCTACATCGAACCCAAAGTCCAGAACCAGGTCCCGGTGGCGGCAAAGACCGGCACCTCGAACAACAACGGCGCAACCTGGGTGGCCGGATTCACCACCCGGCTCGCCACAGCCTCATTCTTTGGCGACACGTCCGCCGGACAACAGCGGGCAGGACAAAACGTCACCATCAATGGCAAGTTCTACAAGTCACTGGACGGCTACATGATTGCCGGGCCGCAATGGGCCAACTACATGATGCAGGCCACCGCCCTCTATCCGAGCGGTGCCTTCAACCCGCCGCCTCCCCCGTCTTCCCCTGGCCCGAGCACGTCACCGGCCGCACCTCGCTGAGTGGGTCTGCGTTGCGGGGCCCGGTCTGCGCGCTAATCCCGGGTCTTGGGGCGCAAAGCAGGCCAGCAGGCAGAAAGACTTTGAAAGCCAGTCGCTCCTCCCGCAGACTAGGCCTGTGAAGCCCTTCCTTTTGTTGGCCACCCGTGCTGAAGACGCAGCAGCGGATGACGAGTACCAGGCCTACCTCCGGTACTGCGGGCTGCGGGCTGAGGAATTGGTCCGCTTCAGATTGGAGGCGGAACCATTGCCAGCCGTTGACTTGGCCGACTACTCCGGCGTGATCGTGGGCGGCAGTCCTTACACTTCCAGCGACCCCATGGAGGAGAAGAGTCAGACCCAGCTTCGCGTCGAAGCAGAACTTTCAGCCCTCCTGGATCGCATCGTGGCCGAGGACTTCCCCTTCTTGGGTGCCTGCTACGGCGTTGGAACCTTGGGTGTTCATCAGGGAGCCATCATCGATCGTCGCTACGGCGAGCCGGTCGGTGCTACGGAGATCAAACTGACCGCAGACGGGGAGCGCGATCCCCTGCTCAAAGGCCTGCCTCACACTTTCGAAGCGTTCGTTGGGCATAAGGAAGCCTGCAGCCAACTGCCGGAAAACGCTGTGTTGCTCGCGAGTTCCGCAGCCTGCCCAGTGCACATGTTCCGCATCAAGAAGAATCTCTACGCCACACAGTTCCACCCGGAATTGGACGTGGATGGCCTCGTCACCAGGATTAACATCTACAAGGACGCAGGCTATTTTCCGCCGGACGCTGCCGACGAGCTCATCGAAACCGCCAAGCATGCCTCGGTGACGGAACCCATGCGGGTCCTGGGGAATTTCACGGAACTCTACGCTCGCTAGGGATCTTGCGGGGCCTGCTCTGCGCCCGAAGAAAGGGGTTTCTGTCAGAGCCTCCCTCGCGCGCCGCTGGCTGGGTAGCGTTGAGAGGACTATTCACGAACATGCCCCACAACGTGATTCATCCATGAGGAGCAATCTTTGAAGCAGGACCCTTTAGCGGTCGAAACCCAGATGCACGCAACACCCAATAAAGGAAAGACCAAGCCAACCCCAGCGAAAACCCGGGCAGCGAGCAAGATCCCTTGGGGCGGCCTTTTGGTGCTTGCTGCCGCGGGCTTTACGGCTGTCACCACAGAGCTGCTTCCGTCCGGGCTGCTTCCCCAGATCAGCAGGGATCTGGGTGTGGAGGAGTCGGCTGTAGGTTCACTGACCGCAGCATATGCAGCGATCATCGTTTTCACGGCCCTTCCCTTGTCCCGGCTTCTGGGCGGGCGCGTCCCACGGAAGACCCTGTTGATCGGGACCGTGCTTGCCTTCGCCCTTAGCAACGTCGTGCTGGCCTTGAGCCCAAATCTCGAAGTGGCCATCGTCGCAAGGCTTCTGGGCGGAATTGCCCATGGCATGTTGTGGTCGAGCATGGCGCCCTATGTGGCACGCATCGTGCCTGCACACTCGGTGGGTAAGTCCATGGCCGTCGTCTTCAGCGGGACCAGTATCGCGTTGGCTGTCGGGGCTCCGATTGGCACACTGATGGGCACGCTCATGACATGGCGGGTTTCTTTCGTGGTCCTGGCCGGGGTTGGCGTCCTATTGGCAGTTTTGGCGTTCTGGCTCCTGCCTGCTGCGCATGATCCGGGCACCCACAAGCCGCCGTCGATCCGGGCAGCGCTCAAGCTACCGGGCGTGATCGCCGTGGCCACCGCTTGGCCACTCTTGCTGCTGGCACACTTCACACTCTTTACCTATGTTGCCCCTTTCCTGCTCGCCTCCGGATTGCCCGAGGCTCTCACTGGCATTTCCCTGTCTGTGGTGGGGATCTCAGGATTGGTCGGGATCTGGATTGCTGGCCTGACCGCCGATTCCCATCCCCGGCGTTCGGTGATTACCGCCGTCGGGCTTCTTTTCCTTGCCTTCGCGCTGCTGCCGGTTCTGGGCGGCACGTGGGTGGGGGTTTTCGCGCTGATGGTTGCCTGGGGCGTTTCCTTCGGAGCGATCGGCATCTACAACCAGGCCGCAATCCTTCGAGCCGGCGGGGAGCACAAGGATGCGGCCAACGGCCTCACGGTAGTGACCATCCAGCTAGGGATCGCCGTCGGTGCCGGCTACGGTGCTTTGGCACTGACCACGGTTGGGGCTCAGTTGGTGCCGCTGGCCGCAGCGCTGCCAACGGCCATTGCCTTGGCGATCATCGTCTTCAGCAGGCGCGGCGGATACCCGGCAGGCTCCCGCGAAAAATGACCGGGCGAAGCAGCGCCGCGAAAATGACCATGCGAGAAGCGCCGGTAACATTCCCGAAACATGCCAGTCACGTGATCTTCACGAACGTGGGGTTTCTGTAACTTACCTGCAACTTAGCTCTTCTGAGTCGGAAACATAGCTCACCGAATATTGATCGGGGGGTAGTGAGGGCCGTGCAACACGGGGCCCGTTTCGGACAGGCTTGATCAGAAGGGAACGCAGTGGAGATCTCTGCGCAACACGTCTGGCTGATGTTGTCATCGGCAATGGTGCTTTTCATGACTCCGGGCCTTGGCCTGTTCTACGGCGGCATGACCCGCGCCAAGGCAGCGCTCAACATGATCATGATGAGCTTTATCTCTGCGGGCATTGTTGGCGTGGTATGGGTCCTGTGGGGATACTCGATGACCACCGGCGACGGCTTCCTGGGCCTGTTCGGCAACCCCTTCGCCCACTTCGGCCTCCAGGACCTCATCGGTTCGCCCGATCTCCTCAAGGTAGTCTTCGCGGCTACCTTCGCCATCATCACTGTGGCGCTCATCAGCGGCGCCATCGCCGACCGCGCCAAGTTCAGCGCTTGGGCGCTCTTCGTCCCCATCTGGGTCACAGTGGTCTACTGCCCGCTGGCTTACATGATCTGGGGCGGTGGCTTGATGAGCGCAGGTGGAGCCGTCACGCAGATCTTCGGCCAGGTGATCGACTTTGCCGGGGGTGCCGTAGTTGAGGTCAGTTCAGGTACCGCCGCTTTCGTCCTCGCATTAATCGTGGGAAAGCGTCACGGATTCGCCAAGGACCCCAACCACCGCCCCCACAACGTTCCGTTCATCATGATCGGCGCAGCAATCCTCTGGTTCGGGTGGTTTGGCTTCAACGGCGGTGCTGCAACCACTGTTGAGCAGGCGGGCCTGATCTGGGTCAACACCTTGGTGGCTCCTGCCGCTGCGATGCTGAGCTGGTTGGTCACGGAAAAGATCCGCCACGGACACCCGACATCGTTGGGCGCAGCCTCCGGCGTTGTTGCCGGCCTGGTGGCCATCACGCCTTCCTGCGCCAACATCACCCCGCTCGCGGCCCTTGGCCTGGGACTCGTTGCCGGCGCCGCCTGTGCCGTGTTTGTGGACCTGAAGTACAAGTTCGGTTTCGACGACTCCCTTGACGTCGTGGGCGTGCACTTCGGCGCCGGTGTGATCGGCACGCTTTCCCTTGGCTTCGTTGCCTTCCCCACGGAAGGCGTGGCCGGTGGCCTCCTTTACGGCGGCGGCGCGCAGCAACTCGTGGCGCAGACAGTAGCCGTGCTGCTCACCATCGCCATCTCGGGCCTGGGCACCCTTGTAATCGGCCGCGCTATTCACAAGACCGTCGGATTCCGTGTGGCCCACGAACACGAAGTCACCGGAGTGGACCTCACCCAGCACGCAGAATCGGCCTACGAGTTTGGCCTCACAGCACATGGGCATTTCCGCCAGCAGCAGGCGCACTTGTCGTCGCTGATCAAGGGTGGACGAAAAGAGTCGGAGCAGGCAAAGGAAGACAGCTTCGCCTAACGGATTCTACTGAGGCAACAGGCGGACGACGGCGGCACTTGAGTGCCGTCGTCGTCCGCTGCTTGGTGGGGGCGAACCGTTGCTGGATGATCCAGCAGAAATTCAGCTCAGCCGAAGCCGTTCCAGAGCCGCTGCCACCACGTTCGTTTGATTGGTTCCTCCGGCTCCGGCTCAGGTGGAGACGCCGCAGCCCGACGCTCGCGCCATCGTTCCAGCTCGGCGTCAACATCCCGCAGCTTGGTGATCACAGGCGGGCCGCCCTGAAGCTGGCGACGGGCCTCGACGACCCGCTTGTTGAAGTCCTCCAGGACGTCGCGGACCTGCTTTTCCGTGTACTGCTGATCCAGCTTCGCGTCGAGTTCAGCGTCCTCGATTCGTAGCAGAATGGCTGGTGGGCCGATCCCGCTAAGTCGTTCACGCTGAATGAGGCCCTTGACCCACCAGTCCGGGTCATAGTGCTCGCCCAAGCCCGGGATCGGTTTGCCGGCGTATTTGAGGTTGTCGAACTTGCCCTGGTTCATGGCATCCCGGATCAGATATTCGACCCGCGCGGCATCGTCCACCTTCCGGCGTTTCTCCCGCTCTTCTGCGTCGGCCGCCTCGAGCTCTGCGTCTTCCTCGGCGTTGCCGCCCCACGAGCGGACGGCCCGCAATTCCGCGCCCCGCTCGAGCTTCCGCCTGAAGGCGTTGTTCTCCGCGTTCACGTTTTCGCCACCTCCTCGCACGGCAGTCCGCTCCTGCCGGAAATCGTGGTTCCCGGCTCCAGTATTCCGCACTTTGCGGGGCCACGGGGAGGGCCGACGGCTACTCTCGAGCCAAAGATCCCCACAGGAAGGAGCCCTGTTGCTTCACGACCATTTTTGACAGCCAAGCGGCCCCGACACGCCGCAGGTATCGGCGTGTCGGGGCCAGTGTCAGCTCAAAGCTGGTCATGAAGCAACGGAGGCCAACGCACGCCAGCTGGCAGGCTAGTGAACGGCCATGCTCGGATCCAGTTGCTCGATGCCCTGCGGCGTGACCAGGACCACCCGGGCGGTGCAGATGTCGTAGAACAAGCCCGTGGCCTGCACTTGCCCAGATGCCAACGCCGGCCCCGTAACCGGGTGCTCTTCGAGTTTCTGGAGCTGGACAGCGACGTTCACCATGCTTAGCTGGTCCAGCCGGCTGTAGCCTTCAGCTTCGGCAGCAAGGGCGACAGGATGACCGTCCAACAGCGAGCGGTAGCTCGGCCGGGCGTGCTCCAACCAGGCATCGAATCCCCGGCCCAAGGCCGCGGCCGCACCCTCGGCGTCGGCTATTACAGCCTTCATCGCGCCACAGTTGGAGTGACCGCAGATCACGATCGAGTCCACGGACAAGCCCTTGACCGCGAATGCCAGTGCCGAGTCGATCGAGGCATCCCGGCCATCAGGGCACACTACGTTGCCGATGTTCCGCAGTGTCAGAAGGTCGCCCGGGCCGCTGCTGGTGATGAGGTTCGGATTGACCCGGGAGTCGACGCAGGCCACAAACAATGTGTCCGGGTTCTGCCCCTCGGTCAGATCCTGCACCAGCGGACGAACCTTGTCTGCGTAGCGTCGATGGTATTTGTCGATGCCAAGGAGGATCGACCGCAGCGGAAGCTGCCCGCCGTCGTCGTGCGCTTCCTGGTGGGCACCATCCAGAGGCGACGACTGCCAGGAAGTCCTGGGCGGCAGCGGGAATTCGCGTGGATCCTGGCGCTGGGGAGTGTTGTCCGCGGCGTCGGTGAAAGCGGTGGTTCCGTGTTCCTCCAGCAGCACCGAGGCGCCGCTGGAGCGGTGTTGCGTCTGCCAGGCGACCAGGGCCTCGCGGAACGCGTGATCGAGGTAATCGGCGTTGAGTTCAACCACTGCGTCCTGTCCGTCGGGCACGGAGTGAAGCACGCGGTTCAGCCGAGGGAGGGCGAAGAAGCTGCAGGACCCGGCGATCGTGACGCGCCACGGCAGCCCCTCACCCGCGGGAGCATAGGCGTGGATCTGGGCACGGAGTACCCGCCACAACACGCAGAGGGCCGCGAGCGCGAGGCCGATAATGACGCCTTCGAGCAGGTTCAGTACAACAACGCATGCCAGCGTGACCACGTAGACCAGGAGGTCACCGGTTCGGAGGCTGGTCTTGATGTCGGCGACCTTGATGAGCTTGGCGCCGATGACGAGCAACAGGCCTGCGAGCACGGACAACGGGATCAGCTGGATGAGACCGGCGAACAGTGCCGAGAACACCAGGACCCACACGCCGTGCAGGATGGCGGATGTACGGCTCGCGGCGCCTGCCTCAACGTTGGTGGCGCTGCGGACGATCACGCCCGTCACGGGGAGGCCGCCGAGCATTCCGGAGACCACGTTGGCGGAGCCTTGGCCGACGAGCTCCCGGTTGAGATTGGTCCGGCTGCCCGCGTGCATCTTGTCCACCGCGACCGCGGACAGCAGCGACTCGATGCTTGCGATCAGGGCTACCGTGATGACTGCCATGACGGCGGCACGCCAGTTGCCGTCGGGCAAGCTTGGCAGGGCAACGGCGTCGAACAGCGAACCGCTGAAGCTGATGCGCTCGACGCTGGGCGCAACTGCTGCAGACAAAGCGGTGACAGCGACGACCGCCGCCAGCGGGCCGGGAATCTTCCGCACTGCGGTGGGCAGATATTTCCAAGCGAGGAGGATGGCCACGACTGCCAGGCCCAGAAGGGCGGAGTGCAGCTCCACGTTGGTGATGGCGGCCGGAAGTGCGGTCAGGTTTTCGACGGCGGACCCAGCCGCCTGGCCACCGAGAAGCACATGCAACTGCTGCAGGATGATCGTGATGCCGATGCCGGCCAGCATCGCTTTGACCACCACCGGCGAAACGGCGAGTGCCGCCCTGCCTACGCGGCTAATGCCCAGCAGTAACTGCACGACGCCGGCGCCCGCAGTAATAGCGCACGTCACCTGCCAACCGAACTCATCAACCAGACCGGCGACGACGACGGTCAGCCCGGCGGCGGGACCACTCACCTGAAGTGGGGAGCCGCCTAGGCTTCCCGCCACAATGCCTCCGATGGCGGCTGCGATGAGCCCGGCCATGACGGGCGCTCCGGAGGCTGCCGCGATGCCGAGGGAAAGGGGAAGCGCAACAAGGAAAACCACCAAGGACGCAGGGAGGTCGGCGCCCAGGCTGCTGAGGAAACTTCCGGCTTTGCGGGGGTTGCCGAGCGGGTTCTTGCCAGGCGGGTTCTTTCCGGGCGGGCTGTGGGAGTCGGTGGAGATGGAAGCGGAGTCGTTTGGTTGTGGCACTGAAATTCCTAAGGCTCGGGAACATTGACCCTTCCAGCGTAGAAATCTTGTCACGTGAAATGACAAGATGATGTGATTCTTGTGACAAAACTTGTGAACAGGCGGCGTCATGTGGCGACCAATGGGAACTTTTCCGCGGGCGGAACTCGTTGGAAACCCAGCGCACTGCTCACCTCCGCCGCAGCTCGGCGCAATGCCAAGCATCGGCCCCTCCCGCCGTCGTTCTTGCCTCTCCTGCCATAACCTAAGGCTCCTTAGTTTAGGCTTGACTCCATGAGCGACCCCGAAGCCCATCCCGTACGCATCAGTTCCGAGTCCGTTCAACTTCAAGCCCTGGAACCCGTACTCGAAGAGATCCGGTCGGCCGTGAGTAACATCCCTGAACTGTTGGCCATTGCCGGGGAGATAGGACACACTGCCCCGAAACCTGGCGAGGGCAACACAGCCAAGCTCTGGGAACTCCTGGCGTCCGTAACGGCTGTGGACGTGGCCGCCGGACGCGTCCTTGAACCCCATCTGGATGCCCTCGCGATCCTGGCCCAGTCCGGTTCCGAAGCAATCGAGACAGGCACGTGGGGGGTCTTCGCGGCCGAAGGCCACGGCATGAAACTCGAGGCCAAGACCGGCCCTGCCGGAAACTACGTACTCAACGGCGCCAAACCCTGGTGCTCGCTGGCCGCCCAACTGGACAATGCCATCATCACAGCCCACACGGAAGGCAACGGCAGGACGGCCTTCGCCGTCAGCCTGAAGGACCCTGGAGTATCGTGCGAAACCCCGAAGTGGACCAGCCGCGGCCTGCAGGAAATCCCCAGCGGCACCGTCCAGTTCGAGCATGTGAAGGCAGCACCGGTGGGCGACGAGGGCTGGTATTTCAAACGTCCCGGCTTCGCCTGGGGTGGCATGGGAGTGGCCTCGTGCTGGTTCGGCGGAGCCGTGGCAATGGCCCGTGACTTCAGGGCAGCCCTGGCCGCGGGCGTAGGAAACGGCCGGAACCCGGACCAGATCGCCCTCGCTTCCCTGGGCGAGGTGGACCGGATCCTCACCTCCGTCGGCGGATACCTGGCCGAAACAGCCGAACGGATCGACGCCGGCGGCCTGGCCGATTCAGGTGCGGACGGCTCCAGCGCCTGGAGCGAAGCCTTGCGCGTCCGCGGGACTGTTGCCGCCGCCGTCGAACGTGTCCTAACGGTTGTGAGCCAGAACCTCGGACCGGGCCCGCTGGCTTTCAACGAGGCGTACGGAAAACGAATAGCGGACCTGTCCTTATACATTCGCCAGCACCACGCCCTGCGCGACGACGCGCAGTTGGGCGCCTTGACTCTGGATGGGGACGCCGGATGGTGAGCTTCTCGCACGCAGACACGGGAACAACCGAGGCGGAATGGGCGGCCAGCGGCGTCGCTGCCTTGCCGGAATTGCCGCTCGACGCAAGCAGGCTCACAAGCATGGCCTTTGTGGTGCTCGCCGCGCATCCGGACGACGAAACACTCGGCGCCGGCGGCCTCCTTGCCAAGCTCCACCACAGCGGGGCAAGCGTGAAGCTCCTGCTCTGCACAGCCGGCGAAGCCTCGCACCCGGAGTCGCAAACCACGACGCCGGAACAGCTTGCCGCCGTCAGGCTCAATGAGTTCGACACGGCTGTGTCCGGGCTGGCTCCCAGCGCGGCGTGGCAATTCCTGGAGCTGCCGGACGGGCGGCTGGCCGCCCATGAAGATCGAATCGAAGACGCGGTTCGCGAAGCAACGTCAGGCCATCCGGCGGACAACGTGGTGATCGTGGCGCCCTACCGCTCGGACGGGCACACAGACCACGACACCCTGGGCTCGATCGCAGCCAGGGTTGCCGGCGCCGGAGGCCATGGCCTGCTGGAGTACCCCATTTGGTATTGGCTCTGGGCAGGACCCGGCGATGCCGCGTGGCAGTCATGGGTACGGGTCCCGTTAACCGCGGCGGAGCGGGAAGCCAAGAACAAGGCAATGGGCGCCCATGCCTCGCAAGTGGAACCGTTGTCCGAGCAGCCGGGTGATGAGACGCTGCTGTCCGGGACTTTCCTGGAGCACTTTTCCCGTCACTTCGAGACCTTCGCCTGGCACCCATTCACGGCGGGGAGCAACACAGCAGCAGACGCAGAGCGGATCTTCGACGAGGTTCACTCCCGTGAAGAGGATCCGTGGGACTACTCCTCCAGTTGGTACGAACGCCGCAAGCGGGCCCTGACGTTGGGGGCCTTGCCCAAGGAGTCGTATGATTCCGGCTTGGAACTGGGCTGTTCCATCGGCACCCTCAGCGAGGAACTCGCAAGGCGATGCCGGCAGTTCCTTGGAGTGGACGCCAGCAGCACGGCATTGCTCCAGGCAAGACAGCGGCTCTCCGGATACCCATCGGCCGAAGCCCGCCACCTCACTGTGCCGGATGAGTGGCCGGAAGGGACCTTCGACCTGGTGGTGTTGTCCGAGACGGGCTATTACCTTTCGCCGGAAGAACTGATCGAACTGCTGGACCGGATTCGAGCTTCCACCCGCCCCGGCGGCACCCTGCTTCTTTGCCATTGGCGGCATCCGATCTCGGGCTGGCAGTTGGACGCAGAGGCGGTGCACGCAATGGCCCGCAGCCATCTTGTGTGGCCCGCGCATGGGATCTACCGGGAAAAGGACTTCATGCTGGAGATCCTTGTTGCCCCGAGTGAAACGCTGTGACCGCCGCGGAGCGGCAAAAAATCCGGAGCGTCGCGGTGGTCATGCCGGCCCACAACGAGGAAAGGCACATCGGCTCAGCATTGGCGGCGTTGCAGACCGCGGCGGATGCCCTTCAGCGCGAGCACGCCGGAATCGGGGTTTCAATCGCTGTGGTCCTGGACGCCTGCACGGACCGATCCTCCAGCATCACGGCTGCGTACACTTTGGCTGATCTCCGTTTCCTCCCGGTGGAGGTCGGATTTCGCAGCACGGGCGCCAGCCGCGACGCCGGCATCCGTGCAGCCTTGGAACGCCTGCCCTTCGCCGCAGGCGCAGGCGCAGGTACGTGGTTGGCCACCACCGACGCCGACTCCACCGTCCCGGGGCACTGGCTGGTGCGACAGGTGGAACTTGCCAACGCCGGTGCCGACGCCATCTTGGGATCCGTGGAGCCGGACTCCCGGGACATGGACGAGGCAGTCCTGGAACGCTGGCGGGAACTGCACCCCTCCCGGGAGGACCATCCCCATATTTACGGGGCAAACCTTGGCGTCCGTGCTTCTGCGTATCTGGCCGCGGGCGGCTTTCCGAGGCTAAGGTCCCACGAGGACCGGGTCCTGGTTGAACGCCTTCGGCGGCTCGGGCTGGCGGTCATCGCCACGGACACCACCAAGGTGATAACCTCCGGGCGACTGCAGGCCCGGGCACCCGAAGGATTCGCGGCCTATCTCCGTGCCCTTAGCTCCGGCCTTTCGTCCGTGGCGCGCTAAGCCGCCAAGGCCTTCTCCACCGCAGCGATCGCAGCAGCCGTGATCGATTCGCGATCGCCGGAGCCGTCCACCATCAACAGGATTCCGCGTTGGCTGTACGCAGTCACCACAGGTTGCGTTTCATCCCGGTACAGCTCCAGCCGGCGCTGAATCACAAGTTCAGTATCGTCGCTGCGGCCCTGTTCCTGAGCCCGTTGAAGCATGCGGGCAACGAGCTCGGCATCTTCCACTGTCAGCACGAGAACCACTTCAAGTGCCTGTTGTTTTGCGGCCAGAATCTCATCAAGGGCGCCAATTTGGATGACATTGCGCGGGTAGCCGTCCAGGAGGAACCCGTTCCCTGTATCGGCGTCTTCCAGGCGTTGGCGGAGCATAGCCGTGGTGACATGGTCAGGAACAAACTCACCCCGGTCCATGTACTCGCCGGCCTCTGCGCCGAGTTCCGTCTTGTCCCGAACATGTGCACGGAAGAGGTCTCCCGTAGAGATCGCCGGGATCGAGAAATGCCGGGCGATCACTTCCGCCTGCGTGCCTTTGCCGGAACCTGGAGGGCCCATGATGATCAATCGCGCCATGACACAAGTCCGTTTCAAGAGGCGGCCGGGACTTAAACGATACGCCGACGACGGCGCGACACTCCCGCCGTCGTCGGTTTTCCTGCCGGCCGCTAATGGCATCAGGCGTTCGCAGTCCATCGCGATTCCCCCGCACGATCTGCTCCCCCACGCTTCTCCTTAGTCGCCAGGGACGGTTTTTGGGATCATTCCGCGGTCACCTCTTGCGGCCCGCAACGCCCGGAGGTAGGTTTTTGAAACGTACCAAAGAAAGCGCTTTCCGGAACTTTAGGTGGAATCGAACATGACTCAGCACGCCCCAATCACGTGGCTCGACGACGAACCGCCCGCCAGGCTTAGCGGCGGCACGACGTGGGGGATGCCCTTTCCACGGGGTACCGTACGGGGCGCGGAAGAGTTGTCCGTCCTCGATGCCAGCGGCGAGGCCATCAAGGCCCAAACCTGGCCGCTCGCTACCTGGCCCGACGGCTCCCTCAAGTGGGCGGGCCTAGCGGTCGGCGCCACGGATCAGCCATCGGCGGCATACAGCGTCACCACCAACAAAGGCACCGCGCACCCGCCGTCAGAGCACGACGGCGGCCCGGCAGCCGCCGTCGAACGCTCACCTGAGGTGACGGTCACCGAAACGGAAGAGTCTGTAACGGTCTCTACCGGCACCTTGGAGATGGTGCTCCCCCGATCAGGCCCCACGCTGTTCAGTACGTTGACCCGCTTCAGTACGCTGACCCGCGACGGTTCGGTGGTAGCGAAGGATGGCAGACTCGTGAGTCTTCTCCAGACCGGGCTAAGTGAGGGAGCCGGCAGCACAACCCGCCAAGGTTTCACCGGCCACGTCACATCCGTAACGGTGGAGCAGCACGGCCCTGTTCGGGCGGTCGTGCGGTTGGAAGGCCGCCACCGGGCGCACCTGGGCGAAAGGGAATGGCTTCCGTTCACCATCCGCTTCTACCTTTACGCCGGCGCGCGGAGCATCCGGATGATGCATTCGTTCATTTGGGACGGCGAGGCTGACAGGGACTTCCTGGCCGGGCTGGGCGTCCAATTCAACGTTCCATTCGAAAGCGAATTGCACGATCGCCACGTCCGGATCGCAGGCGCGGACGGAGGCTTTGTCGTGGAAGCGGTCCGCGGGTTGACGGGCCTGCGGCGGGATCCGGGAGAGGCCGTACGCCAAGCCCAGATTGCCGGCGAACCCACTCCCCCGCCCACCGAATGGAGCCCGCTGGTTTCCGAGCGGTTGCACCTCATCCCCTCGTGGAATGACTACACGCTCACGCAGCTGAGCGCAGACGGTTTTGAGCTGCGGAAACGTACCGCTCCGGGCCACGGTTGGGTGGGCATTTCCGGCGGAACGCGGTCCTCAGGCTTCTGCTCGCTGAGTGACCTCCGGGGCGGATTCGGGGTTGGCGTGCGAGATTTCTGGCAGTCGCACCCGGGCCAACTGGACATCCGCGGCGCCGCAACTGCAGAAGCCACAATGACGGCGTGGCTCTTCTCCCCCGAAGCGCAGCCCATGGACCTCCGCTTCTATCATGACGGCTTGGGGCAGGACACCTTTGAGGAACAACTCGAGGGCCTGGAGATCACGTACGAGGATTACGAGCCCGGATTCGGCAATCCCACCGGCATCGGACGTACCCATGAGCTGACCCTGTTCGCCTACGACGCCACACCCTCCACGGAAAGCCTCGCCGCCGATGCCCTCTCGGCGTCCACTCCCGCGCTTCTGCAGCCATCGCCCGAGTACCTGCACGCCGCCGGCGTCTTCGGTGACTGGTCACCCGTGGACCGCAGTACCCCGGCCCGCGCAGAGCTGGAAGACAAGCTGGATTTCCTGTTCGACTTCTACCAGGGCCAAACCGAGCAACGCCGCTGGTACGGGTTCTGGAACTACGGAGACGTCATGCACACCTACGACTCCGACCGGCATGTCTGGCGGTACGACGTCGGCGGTTACGCCTGGGACAACTCGGAACTCTCGCCGGACCTCTGGCTTTGGTACATGTACCTCCGCTCGGGCCGCGCCGACGTCTTCCGCTTCGCCGAGGCCATGACCCGCCATACCGGCGAAGTGGATGTGTACCACCTTGGACCATGGCGCGGTCTGGGCTCGCGGCACAACGTGCAGCACTGGGGATGCAGCGCCAAGCAACTACGCATCAGCACCCCGGCCTACCGTCGTTTCTACTACTACCTGACCGCCGACGAACGAACCGGCGACCTCCTCACCGAACTCGTGGACAGCGATCAGAACTTCCTCGGGTTGGACCCCGTCCGCAAAGTAAGGCCCGACGCCGATACCTACCGCCCGGACCGCGGCGCCTTGGGCGTAGGGCTCGGTACGGACTGGGGCTCGCTCGCAGCCACCTGGCTCACCGACTGGGAACGCACCGGAAACCCCCGCTCACGCGACCGGCTCTTGGGCACTATGGCCGATATCGGCGCCCTGAAATACGGCTTCCTCACGGGCGAGGCGCTCTACGACCTGGACAAGGGAAGGTTCGACGCCGGCAGGGAAGCCATCAGCGTCTCGCACCTGAGTGCCGTGTTCGGTTTGGTCGAAATCTGCAGCGAACTCATCAGCTTGGTGCCCGATGAATCCTTTGAGAACGCGTGGCTGCAGTACTGCCGGCTGTTCCTGGCTTCGCCTGAGCAGCAGGCAGCGGAAGTGGGACAGCCCTTGGCAGGCATCTACCTGACGCAGGCACACAGCCGGCTCACGGCCTACGCGGCAGCCCGACTCGAGTCGCCGGACCTGGCGGAGTTGGCTTGGGCAGGCTTTGCCGAGGGCGGGGAGAACCTGAACCATGCCGAGGCCTTCACCTTGAAGAAGATCCTCCCGCCCTACGTCCTTCAACCAGTGGACGAGGCCCCCACTGTTTCCACCAACGACACCGCCCAGTTCGGACTGGCCCTCATCCAAAACCTCGCTCTCATCGGAGGCGCGCTACCCGGTGAGGAGGGCCCGGCGTCGTAAGTCCTGTTGGGTCCTGACCTTCTTTGCCGCCGAAAGCAGCAGAATGTAACCCAAAGGGGTTGAATCCTCTCCCCCAGCCGCCCAAAGAGGGTCAGGAAGCCACCACAACAACAAGCTAGCGGGAACCTCTGGTGACCACGCTCAAAGCTCGATACTGTAAGTATGCTGACAAATACGGTAGCGAGTCAGAGGAGGACATCGTGACCACGAAAGTCGACAAAACCATCATGGTCAACGTTCCGGTGAGTATGGCCTACAGACAGTGGACGCAGTTCGAGGAGTTCCCCCGTTTCATGGGTGGGGTGGAACGCGTGACGCGCCTGAGCGATGATCGCCTGGAATGGGTAGCCGAAATCGCTGGCGTCCATCGCCGCTGGGAAGCGAAGATCGTTCAGCAGGACATGGATCGGGCTGTGGCATGGGCCGCTGTGGAAGGTGCCAAGAATGCCGGCTGGGTGGACTTCAAGGAAGCCGGACCAAGCCAGACCTCCTTGCATCTGTCCCTGGAATACGAACCGCACGGCGTCCTTGAATTCCTCGGCGACAAATTGCATGTGGTTGAAAGGCAGGCGGAGTCAGACTTGAAGAAGTTCAAGGAATACATCGAGCACAAGGCGCCCGAACGGGATGCTGCCATGGGCACGACGGCGACAACGAGCACCACGGCGACCACGACCACAAGCGGTACACCATCCGCGGCTAGCACTGATAAGCCCGGCGACGTCCCGATCGTAGACCCCATTACGCACCCCTTCGATCAGACCAATGGCCTGGCAGATCTGGACGGCGATTCCGACGAGACCGCGGACAGCGATACGCACAGTGCCGAGGAACGGAAGGACGATAAGGGCTTCGGCCCGGGCTACATCCCACCAATGGGAGGACTGCCCGGCCAGCGGTAGCAGCCACCCACACGAAACAAACAACCAGTGCCGCCCGGATCACCACGATCCGGGCGGCACTCCTGTTAAAGCGACGCTCCTATGAATAGGCGCCGTTACTTCTGGCCGGAATAGACGACGGCGGGCAACGCCGGAGTCTGCATACCCTCGCCGATGTAGAAGCTCGGGTGCGATGGCTGGTTGTAGGCCACGTTTTCCCGGGCGACGGCAGTGCGGTACACGGTGTCGTGCATCAACGTCCGCAAGCGGACCTCAGTTGGAGCCGTGGTGGTGTAGATGCGCAGTTCGGTGCTGTCCGTGGACGGCCAGGCGATCTCTTCACGCCAGTCTCCCAGGATGTCCGCCTGGATGGACGGGTTTCCCTTGGTGGTGTTGTTGCTGCGGGCGCCGTCGGCCGTCAGCAGCCGGTCGCTCTGCTCGGTTTCCCAATTCCACTTGGAGATAGTGGGAACGCCACGGGATACAGTTGCGTCGTAGTCGTGGTCCACAATGTCCCTGAGGAGATCGCCGTCCCACCAGGCCAGGAAGTTCGCGGCAGGAATTTTCTCCGCGATCAGCTCGCCCTTGGCGGACATCAGCTGGCCCACGGGTGAATCCCACGCAGCAGTGCCGCCGATCGCCCAGCCCTCGGCACCGGCGTAGCGGGGATCGATGTCTCCAGCCGCACCCCGTCCAGTGTCCTTGATGGCCGGGATGCTCCAGAGGACTTCACCCGTGGCAGCGTCACGGAAAGTGGCACCCCGGTTTCCGCTCTGGCTCATGCTCTCGTGGACTGCGAATGTCTCCAGTCCGGGGCGCGAGGGATCAAGGTCGCCGGTATGGATCGCATCGCCGTGACCCAGTTTCGTGTTGTAGAGCGGCTGACCGTTGTCATCGATGGTCATGGAGCCAAAGACGAACTCATCCTTGCCATCCTGGTCCACGTCAGCCACGGAGAGGTTGTGGTTGCCCTGCCCCTTGTACTCGTCACCGGCCAGGTTGGAATCGAAGGTCCATCGTTTCACAAGCTTCCCGGCAACGAGGTCGTACGTCACCAGGACGGTGCGGGTGTAGTAGCCGCGGCTAAACATCATGGAGGGGTGTTCGCCGTCGAGGTACGCCACGCCAGCAAGGAAGCGGTCCACGCGGTTGCCGTAGTTGTCGCCCCAGCTGGAAACGGTGCCGCGCTCAGGCGCGTAGGCGACCGTATCCATGATGGTTCCCGTCTCACCCCTGAAGACGGTCAGGAATTCCGGACCGGACAGGACATATCCAGCGCTGTTGCGGAAGTCGGCGTCGGCGTTTCCGATCACCGTGCCGGCGGCGTCGCGGGTGCCGTCTGCTGTCTTGAACGAGACCTCGGCCTTGCCGTCACCGTCGAAGTCGTAGGCCAGCACCTGTGTGTAGTGGGCGCCGGCTCGGATATTGCGCCCGAGGTCGATGCGCCACAGCTTGGTTCCGTCCAGCTTGTAGGCGTCGACGTAAACGTTGCCCGTGTAGCCTGACTGCGAGTTGTCCTTGGCGTTGGACGGCGCCCACGTCTGGATGACCTCATACTTGCCGTCGCCGTCGAGGTCGGCCACCGTTGCATCGTTGGCCGAGTACGTGTAGGCCTTGCCGTCCGGGGTCACGCCGTCGGCGGGCTTATCGAGCTTGATGGCCAGGTAGTTCTGCGCCAGCGGCGTGACCGCTTCGGTCAACTTGTCCTGACCTTGGCCATTTCCTACCGTCTTGATGACGTAGCTGGACGCCGCCGTTCCGTCCGGATCCACAAACATGGTGGCGTTCCGGATGGGCTCCTCGGTGATATTGACGCCGTCACGCAGCACCTGGAAACCGATACTGTCCTCGTCCAGGCCGAGCATGCGCCAGCTCACGGTCACGCCTTGGTCGGTCAAGACCGCAACAGGTGCGCGGTCCAGCTTTTCGACCTGACGCTTAAGCGTCGGGGCAACCCTTTCGGCAGGCACGACGCCGGGGAGGCCGGCTTGCGTCGACACGTCGGCTTGGGCAGGGGTTGCTTGGGCGGGAGCTGCTTGCGCGAACGGGACTCCCGTCAAGGCGATAGCTGCCGCGACCAGGGAAGCCGAGGCCGCCAGTGGGCCTGCCCGACGGGCACTGGCACTGCGAAAGGAACACTTCATGGGGTAAACCAAGGACATCTCCTTTGATGCTGGGCGTCAGTGGATCTGCCACCCTAGAATTTGGAACGTTTCACTCACTGGCAAAGCGCCTGCCTTCCTAATTGAGGTGGGGTGAGAAAACGCTTTCCGCCTAAAGGTTTACCAGTGAAAAAACAGATCAGTCAAGAGTTTGACAGAACTTGAATTATCCAGCGTCCCGTTGGTTCCTGACCTTCTTCGCCGCTCACAGGCACCGAATCCAACGTATTGGAGTCGTTTTTGCGGCCATCGAGCTTCGAAGATGGTCAAGGCCATACGCCCTTCATATGCATCACGATGTGGGAGGCACTGCGGGTACCCCGAAACAGCGGCACTCCCACAGCAGCAAGGAGTAGCGTTCCAATGGAGTGGTCCACCCTCGAAAGGAACATCATGACTACCTGGCTCATCACTGGCTGCTCCACCGGACTCGGCCGCGCGCTGGCCCAAGCCGTGCTAGCGCGGGGCGATAACGCCGTCGTCACCGCGCGCGACGTCTCCAAACTGCAGGATCTAACCACTGAATTTCCGACGACGGCCCTTGCCTTGGCCCTGGATGTCACCGAACAGACGCAGGTAGACACCGCCGTGCAGCAGGCCGAGGACCGGTTTGGCGCGGTGGACGTCCTGGTCAACAATGCCGGTTATGGTTACCGCGCAGCCATTGAAGAAGGCGACGACGGCGACGTCCGGGCGTTGTTCGACACCAACGTTTTTGGTCCGGTCGCCATGATCAAGGCCGTCCTGCCAGGCATGCGCTCCCGCCGGTCCGGTGCCATCGTGAATATTTCCTCCATCGGCGCCCGGATCTGCCCGCCCGGTTCCGGGTATTACTCAGCGTCGAAGGCTGCACTGGAGGGCCTGTCCGGCTCGTTGCAGAAGGAACTGAAGCCCCTGGGGATCTCCGTGACAGTAGTGGAGCCCGGCGCGTTCCGGACCGACTTTGCGGGGCGTTCCCTCACCCAGTCGGCGCAGGCAATTGAGGATTACGCCGAGACGGCCGGCAAGCGCCGCAAGGAAAATGACACAATGCACGGCACTCAGCCTGGCGACCCGGGCAAAGCAGCAAAGGTAATCATCGCCGCCGTCGAAGCAGCCGAGACGCCCGCCTTCCTGCTGCTGGGTGCAGATGCCGACTACGCTTACGGTGCGGTGGAGGAAGCCCAGCGGGCCGAGGTGGATCGTTGGCGCGAGCAGAGCGTCAGCACGGGTTACACGGAGTAACGTCCAACGTGTAATCGGTCACACTTGGCCGGATTAGCTTGTCAATCGCGGTGGGCAGCATGAACCATGAATGAGGGAATTCGTTCCCATACAAGCTGAATCAGCAATCCTCACCGACGAGGATGCGGCCCCTGCGAAGAAGCTTGGGGCTGTTAACGGCCTGAGTGAAAGTACTGACAATGACGACACATACTGACTCCATCACGCTGAAAATCTGGGACAAGTCGGCAATCGACCACACCATCGACGCCGCCATCCGAGATCTTTCCCCCCGCGCCGCTGCAGAAAACTGCGGCATTGCAGTAACGCTCAGCGGACCGAAAACCTTCACCGTTAGCCTGAGCCGCTAAGCAGCTCAAACTCACCGCAAGAGGACGACGCCGGGACCTCCCGGCGTCGTCCTCTTGCGTTTTCTGCGTCGTGACGCCGTCAGGGAACTCCTGATCAAACCTTGAGACTTCCTTGATGCTTTGCGCGCAGGTTTCTTGCGTTTGCGTTGGAACTCTAAGTGAAACAGCACTCAAGGTTCGAACGGAGGGATCCCAGCATGCAAAGGGGCGTCAATTCAGAGACAACTGCTCCACCACGAGGATCCCACCGCGCCCCCGGTGGTGTGGTCACGGTTCTGGTCCCGGCACACAACGAATCCGCTGGCATTACCCAAACCCTTGTCTCGCTGAACATCCAGACCAAACGTCCGGATCGTGTGATCGTGGTGGCCGATAACTGCACTGACGATACTGAACGACTCGCCTTGGCCCAGGGCGTCGAAGTCTTCCGCACAGTTGGCAACAAGGATAAGAAGGCCGGTGCCCTGAACTTCGCCCTGGGGCAGCTTCTTCCCGGAGCGGATCCCGAAGACCTGGTTCTGGTGCAGGACGCCGATTCGCAGCTGGCCCCGGACTTCATCGAAAATGCCACCAACAACCTCCTCAAGGACGAACTGCTGGGCGCCGTGGGCGGAGTGTTCAGCGGTGGACCCGGAGGCGGATTCGTAGGTCACCTCCAGCGAAATGAGTACGCCCGCTACGCGCGGGATATAAAGCGCCTCCACGGCAGGTGCCTTGTAGTCACAGGGACTGCCGCGCTATTCCGCGTCAAAACCCTTGGGGACGTCGTCGCAGCACGATTGAAGGGTACGCTTCCTCCCGGAAACGGCGAGGGCGGCGTTTACGATACCTCGGTGCTGACCGAAGACAACGAATTGTCCTTCGCACTCCTCACCCTCGGATACCGCATAGCTTCTCCATCAAACTGCACGCTGGTCACCGAAGTCATGCCCACGTGGCGGGAACTATGGTTCCAGCGGCTCCGCTGGAAGCGCGGAGCCGTGGAGAACTGCGTGCAGTACGGGTGGACCAAAGTAACCAGGGCTTACTGGGGACGTCAGTTCCTCTCCATGCTCGGCGTCCTGGTGACCCTGGCCTATCTCGGATCCATCGTCTTTGCCCTGACCACCGGAATGGGGCTGAATCTCCACCCATTCTGGCTTGCCGTCACCTGCATCTTCGTCCTGGAACGCATAGTAACCCTGCGTTTCCGGGGCTGGAGGTACATGTTGCTTGCCGCAACCATGTACGAAACCGTCATCGACGTTTTCCTCCAGGCAGTCCATGCCAAGGCCTACCTGGACGCCGCACTCAACAGAAAGAAAGTTTGGTAAACGACTCATGTACAACAACCCGGCAGGATCCGTAGGCGCAGCAATCGTAGGAGGGGCCGGCTCCGGCACTCTTGCCATGACCGGTGCCGGGGACCTCTTCTGGTTCGCACTGGCCGCTTTCGCGATGCTGGCCCTAGGCCTGGCCATCAAGAGGATCGTCCCGGTCCGCGCGCAGGGTAACTAGCGCGTAAGAGAAACCAGCAAACCCGCAGTTGTGTCGGATCACGCCCCCAGCGCGACACAACCGCGGGTTTGTTGTCTTAACCCACCGTTCCCTTAACTTACGAGTGCCGTGTTGGCGGAATACTTGGATACCGACGTGTACCCGGCCTTCGTTCCTGTAACCCGCACCCGCATGGTGTCGCCGTGGTCGGCGCCCACTAGAACGTAGGTCTTGGCTGTTGCCCCGGTGATCGCCACACCGGAGCGGTACCACTGGTACGTCAGAGTGGTGCCCGAGGTCCACGTCCCTGGGTTGACCGTCAGCGTGGAACCAACAGTGAGAGTGCCCGTGATCGTGGGAGTAGGTGCAAGCAGCGTACCGGCCACCACGGCAGCTGTGGGCGCCGATTCCTTGGTGGTAGTTGCGTAGCCGGCTTTGGTGCCTGTAACCCTGACGGTCAGCGTGGCACCCTGATCCGCGGCTGCAAGGACCCGCGTGGCGGCCGTTGCGCCAGCGATTGCCGTGCCGTTCTTGAACCACTGATAAGTCAATGCAGTTCCGGTGGTCCAGGCGCCTGGATTGGCAGTCAGTGTTGATCCAACTGCCGCCGTTCCGGTGATAGTGGGTGTTGGGGCCGTCAATGGGATGCCCGGGACAAATGAGAAATCACGGATGGTGACGGATTCAGGTGCCACATGGGCAGCATCACCGCCACCACCTCCAGTAACCCAGAGGTTGAAGTGGATCTGTTCCTTGGCCGGAAGTGGAACTGTGGAGCCCTGCAGGACCGTCCGCTTCAGCAGCGTTCCTCCGTAGCCTTCGCCAGCAAACGTCTCGAAGGTAAGCTTGCCCGGTTCCCAGACCATCCTGTGGGTGAGGATCGGGGCGTTGGTGACACCGAACGTGACAGTGTTGTTGCCCTGCCCAGGAGGCAGTTTGGCGTCAAACCAGTAGCCATGGCCTTGGGTGACAGGCCAGTTCTGGCCATAGGCAGCCCCGCCTCCCCAAGCGGACGCCTCGCAGAGGTCGATCTCCGTGTAACCAGGTTCGGCCGCCGGGTCATAGGTGAAGAGGCAACCCCAGACTACTTCCTTCTGTAGCGCGCTCACGTCCTTTTCCACAGTGGTGCTGTACGTTCCGTAGCCGAATCCCTCACGCGTGGACTGGAACTCTGCACCCTTGGGAGCCGAGCCGGTTGGGTTGGTGATGGACAGTTTGACGTACCCGTTGGCGTCCGGGTTGCTCACGTTGTTGGCGTCCCAGCTCGCGTTGTACATCGGGGCCCCACCCCAGAAGCGCTTCTGCCAGTTGAAACCCTTCCAGGCGAAGCTGCCCACAGGGCCAGGATCCTCGGCCATGGGAGTTGTATCGGCCGCCTGTGATGAGCCTGCTCCAGTGAGCATTGATAAACCCACCGCCAACACGACGGCCAAACCTGCTGCTTTTGTTCGCCCATGCGGAATGAGCCCTCTTGACCATGCCATAGCCGTGCCTCCATTGATGCGCCCAGACTCGTCGCCGGCAAAAACCGGCGACCGCAAAGACGTCCCACCCCCACGAGGAACGTGCAGTTCCTCGATTATCAAGTAGACGTGGGTCCTTAGGAAGGGAATTGAAGAACCAAAATGGGCGATATGCCATCAATTGGATAACGGTGGCCTGCCCGGGAGTAATCTTGGCTTTGTCCGTTCATTTCGCATTCAAATTATGACGTCGGGAGGTCACATCACGATTCGCAGCGCTGGAATCCTGCTTTACCGGCAAGGTTCCACTGGAGAGTTGGAACTTTGGATTGCCCACATGGGTGGACCTTTTTGGGCGCATAAGGACGAGCACGCATGGTCAATTCCCAAGGGTGAATTCCTTGAGGACGAAGACCCACTGATTGCTGCCCGCCGCGAATTCACCGAGGAAATCGGGACTCCACCGCCGCCTGGCACCTACGAGCTCCTGGGGGTTTTCAAACAGCCCTCCGGCAAACTCATCACTGCCTTCGCTGCAGAAGCGGATTCCTTCCAGCCCGATGAGATTGTCAGCAACACCTTTCCCATGGAATGGCCCAAGGGTTCGGGCGCCATCAAAGAATTTCCGGAGATAGACGATGCCCGTTGGTTTGAAGAAGCCACAGCCCGGACCAAGCTCGTCAAAGGACAACTGCCCATTGTGGACGCTTTGGTCCGGCACCTAAGCGGGAAAGACCTTTAGAACCTCCGGCCGGGTGGGAATTAGGCGCCCTTTTTGGTAATGAACTGCCGAATCCAGTCAATGGTCTCCGGGTGGTCCAGGTGCAGGCCATGTCCCGCGCCGGGAACCTTTACAAGCACCGAACGGCGGATGTGCTCACGGAGCAAGGCGGCGTTGGGTAACGGCGTAAGGGCATCCTCGGTGCCATGAATTATCAGAGTTGGGGCATTGATATCGCCGAGCCGGCTCCATGCATCGTGCTCACGACTGGCCTTGAAATGCCGCGCCTTGGCCCAAGCGGAAGCGTGGGAAGTGAAGAACGTGTGCGTGGCCTCTGGATTGTTGTGAGCCCAGTCCTCATCAAAGAAGAGCGGTACCAAGCGGTCCCTATCCCCGCTGACGAGGGCCTGCATGGCAACCATGTCGGCCTCCGTACCCTCACCTGGCCACTTGCCTCCACTAGTGGCGGCCAAGACCAGCGTCCGTACTTTCTCCGGGTAGTCAATGGCCAACCACTGCGCCACACGTCCGCCCATGGAGTGGCCGTACACGTGTGCTAAATCAACGCCCGCAGCCTTGAGGACCTCGGCAGCATCCCCCGCCATCAGCCTCGTGGTGTAACGCGCCGCGTCACCCTTGCTGCTGCGGCCAATGCCCCGGTGATCGAAGCGGATGACGCGGTAGGAGCGGGACAGAAGCTTCGCCGTCGGGCCCCAACCGTCCATGGCGGTCGCTTGGCCGGCAATCAACAGCATTGGTTCGCCAGCGCCTTCGGATGACCAGGCGAGTTCAGCGCCATCAGGGGCAACGGCAAAGTTCACCGTGCCACTGTATCTTCGGGGGCGGCGTTAGCGCTGTGGCGTACGGCATAAGGAGCTGCCGTTCGAAGCGTGAAGGCATTAGCGTTGAATAATGACCCCCGAGTACAGGTACGACGTCGAGGTGCTGCATCTTCTGGTTTCGCCGGCGCACGCCTATTTTGGCCGCGCCCGGGAAGGCGCCGCGGACGTTCCAACCACCGATGCGGAACAAGCCGAACTTGTGGCCGGCAAGGGCATCGTGGGTGACAGGTTCTTCGGCAAAGCCGCGCACATGGACGCCGCAGTGACTGTGTTCGCGGTGGAGGCGCTCGAGTCGATTGCCTCGGAACTGGATGCGGAGCCGTTCGATCCCTTGCTAACGCGGCGAAATGTTGTGCTCCGTGGGGCCGAGTTGGCTCCCTTGCTGGGGCATGAGTTCACTCTGGAGTCCAGCGGCGACTCCGTGCGCCTGAAAGCAGGGAGGCCCGCCCACCCCTGCGCCTGGATGGACCAGATGCTGGCACCGGGTGCACACAAAGCAATGCGAGGCAGGGGTGGGGTGCGTTGCCAGGTGATCTCCGGAGGATTGCTGAACCGGGGGCCGGCTGTCTTGGTGAGTCCCGTGCCGCTGGACCCTTCCCGGGCGGGCGAGGCAACGGTGCTGCGGCCCTCGCGGCTACCTTAAGCGTGGCTTCCCGACCCTCTTTGGAAGGCAGGAAGCCCAAATACAACCCCGTCAGGTTGAAAAACGCCCGCCGGCACGCCAAACAAGGTCAGGAAGCAACAGCCCAAAACCAAAGGCTCACACCTCTTCGGCCGCCGGCGCCGCAAACTGCGCCTCGTAGAGCCGTGAGTACGCCCCGCCCGTAGCAAGCAGCTCAGCGTGTGTCCCCTGTTCCACGATCTGCCCGGATTCCATGACCAGGATGAGATCGGCGTCGCGGATAGTGGAGAGCCGGTGCGCGATGACGAAGCTGGTGCGGTCCGAGCGCAGTGCGTTCATGGCTTTCTGCACCAAAACCTCGGTACGGGTATCCACCGAGCTGGTAGCTTCATCGAGGATCAGCACAGACGGGCGGGACAAGAAGGCGCGGGCGATGGTGAGCAGCTGCTTCTCACCGGCAGAAACGTTGCCGCCTTCGTCGTCGAGCACGGTGTCGTAGCCCTCGGGAAGGGACCGGACGAACCGGTCCACATAGGTGGCCTGGGCAGCTTCAAGGATCTCGGGTTCGGAAGCGGTGGGCCGACCATAGGCGATGTTGTCGCGGATGGTCCCGCCGAACAGCCACGTATCCTGCAGGACCATGCCCATCCGCGAGCGCAGTTCCTGCCGTGACATGGTTGCGATGTCCACGCCGTCGAGGGTTATGCGCCCTGCGTCCAGCTCGTAGAAGCGCATCATGAGGTTCACCAGGGTGGTCTTGCCGGCACCTGTTGGCCCCACGATTGCAATGCTTTGACCGGGCTCGGCCACCAGGCTGAGGTCCGTGATGAGTGGCTTGTCGGGCAGGTACCGGAAGGACACATTCTCGAACACGAGCCGCCCACGTGCTGCGCCCCTGGCCTCGCCGGAAACGGGTTCCGGGGATTCTTCTTCCTCATCCAGAAGGTCGAACACGCGTTCGGCCGAGGCAACGCCGGATTGGAGCATGTTGGCCATGGATCCCAGTTGCGCCAAGGGCATGGTGAATTGCCGTGAGTATTGGATGAAGGCCTGCACGTCACCCAATTGCATCGCTCCAGACGCCACTTGCAGACCGCCCACCACAGCGATGCCCACGTACACCAGGTTTCCGATGAACGTCATGGCCGGCATGATCAGCCCGCTCACGAACTGTGCCCCGAAGCTTGCCTGGTACAGCTCACTGTTCTTGGCGCGGAACTTCGCTTGGACTTCGTTTTGCCGCCCGAAGACCTTCACGAGTGCGTGGCCGGTGTACGTTTCCTCAATCTGCCCGTTGAGCTCCCCGGTGTTTTTCCATTGCGCGACGAACAGTTTCTGCGAGCGCTTGGCAATCACCAGGGTGGTTCCCAAGGTGAGCGGTATGGTGACCAACGCGATGATGGCCAGCAGGGGCGAGAGCAGGAACATCATCACGAGCACGCCCAGCACGGTCAGCAGCGAGGACACCACCTGGCTGATGGATTGCTGCAGGCTTTGGGAGATATTGTCGACGTCGTTCGTCACCCGGCTGAGCAGCTCACCACGCTGGATGGAATCGAAATACCGCAAGGGAAGCCGATGGATTTTCGCTTCGATCCGCTCGCGGAGGCGATACACGGTCCGCTGGACGACGCCGTTGAGCACGTAGGCCTGCATCCAACCGAACGCTGCGGCCAGGACATACAGCGCCAGTACCCAGAGCAGCACGGAGGACAGTGCACCGAAGTCGATGCCGACGCCGGGTGTCAGGTTCATGGCGCTCAGCATGTCGGCTTTGTTGTTCTCGCCGGCGGCGCGCAGACCAGCAATCACTTGGGCTTTGGAAACCCCTGCGGGCAGTTGTTTGGACACGACACCGGCGAAGATGAGGTTGGTTCCTTCGCCGAGCAGCCTGGGCCCGATGACGGACAAGGTCACGCTGACCACCGCGAAAACCAGGACCAGCGTCAGCCAGAACCGCTCTGGCCGCAACGTGCCCAGGAGCCGCCGGGCCGAGGCACCAAAGTTGGAGGCTTTCTCCGCCGGAATGCTCATTCCAGCGAAAGGACCACCACGTCCGGGCCCCATCGGTGGCCGCTGTGGCCCGCGTTGACCAGCTGTCATGGCGCTCATGCCGCCTCCTCCGCCGCTAGCTGGGAGGACACGATTTCCTGGTACGTTTCGGAAATCTCCAACAGCTCGTCATGCGTTCCCTGCCCAACGATCCTGCCGTCGTCGAGCACTAATATCTGGTCCGCGTCCGCGATGCTGGAGACGCGCTGGGCGATGATCACCAGCGTGGCACCGTTGGTGTGGTGTTTGAGGGCTTGACGCAGGCGGGCGTCGGTAGCGGTGTCCAGCGAGGAGAATGAATCGTCGAAAATGTAGAGCTCCGGCTGTTTCACCAGTGCCCGCGCAATGGCCAGGCGTTGCCGTTGCCCACCGGAAACGTTGGTGCCGCCCTGGGAGATGGGTGCATCCAATCCACCTTCCATCTCTTCAACAAAGTCCCGCGCCTGGGCCACTGAAAGGGCCTGCCACAGTTCGTCGTCGCTGGCGTCAGGTTTGCCGTATTGAAGGTTGCTGCGAACAGTGCCTGAGAACAGATATGGCCGCTGCGGCACCAAGCCGATGTGGCCCCACAACAGGTCCGGATGCAGGTCGCGGATGTCCACGCCGTCCATCCGGACCGCTCCCGCAGTGGCGTCGAACAGTCGCGGCATGAGGTTCACCAAGGTGGTCTTCCCGGCACCCGTGCTGCCAATGATTGCCGTGGTCTGGCCGGCCAGGGCGGTGAAGGTGACGCCGCTGAGCACCGGCTGCTCGGCACCCGGGTAGGCGAATTCGACGTCGCGCATTTCGAGTTCGCCACGGCGGATGCCACCGGTAACAGGGTTCGACGGCGGCTGGACACTTGAGGGGGTCTCCAGCACCTCCCCGATCCTGTCGGCAGAAACGGACGCGCGCGGGATCATTACGGCCATGAACGTGGCCATCATGACGGACATCAGGATCTGCATGAGGTAGCTGAGGAAGGCAATCAGGGTGCCTACCTGCATGGAACCGTCCTCAATCCGGAACGAGCCGAACCAGATCACCGCCACACTGGAAATGTTCATCACCAACATGACCACGGGGAACATGAGCGCCATCAAACGGCCGGCCCGCAGCGCTACGTCAGTGACGTCGTCGTTCGCCCTGCCGAACCGGGAAGTCTCCATGTCCTCACGCACGAATGCCCGGACCACGCGGATGCCGGTGAGTTGCTCCCGCAGGACACGGTTGACGGCGTCGATCCGGACCTGCATTTTGCGGAACAGCGGCACCATCCGGGTCACGATCAACCCGACGGCCACCAGCAATACCGGAACGCAGACCGCGATCAGCCAGGACAGTTGGGCGTCCTGCCGCACTGCCATGATGACGCCGCCGATGCTCAACATGGGCGCCGCAACCATGAGCGTGCAGGACATGAGGACCAGTTGCTGCACCTGCTGGACGTCGTTGGTGGACCGTGTGATCAAGGACGGCGCCCCGAATTTGGTGACTTCCTGCTCGGAGAACTCGCCCACCCTGGCAAAGATGGCATCCCGCAGGTCGCGGCCCATTCCCATGGCTGCCTTCGCACCGAAATACACGGCCACCACGGCACACGCGATCTGCAGCAGCGTGATCAGCAGCATGAGGCCACCCATGCGCAGGATGTAATCTGTATCGCCCGTGGCAACGCCGTTATCGATGATGTCGGCGTTGAGCGTAGGGAGGTACAGCGATGCTATGGACTGCGCCAGTTGAAAAACGACGACGGCAATCAGCAACCGCTGGTGCGGCTTCAGGAACCGAACGAGAACCTTCCAAAGCATGGGGACTCCGAACCAACGTAGTGAACCGAAGGCTAGTTTACGTCTGGTTGCTGTGGGCAACTAGAGGTCATACGACTGCTTTCCTACCCAGTCCCTGCAGGGCTGCCTTGGTCCCGGTTCCGCTTTTGGGAAGGTAAGTGAAAAGACGGAGGGCAGGGAACTGCGGGACGCCCAAAACCATGGGAGCGAAACTGAGGCGGCCCACAGCTGGGTGGTCGTATACGACATCCACATGGTACGAATCGCTTACCACTTGGCGTTGCCACAACTCCTTGAAAGCCTCCGATACGTCGCAAAGGTGCCGTGCCATGGCATCGAAGCGGTGATCGTCCGGGAACTTGGCTGATTGCGCACGGAACTGCGCCACCATGGATCGGGCCATCATCTCCTTGTGCACGTGGGGCCGGGCGAGCTCCGGATCCGTGAAGAATCGTTGGAGGCAGCTTTCACCCACCCGGGTATCAAAGGTTTCCGCGGCCATGGAATTCATGGCCACGACCGTCCAAAAAGGGTCAGCGACATAGCTGGGATTCGCCATGGCATCCACCAGTTGTTGCAGCAGAGCGAACTGGGCGTCGCCTACGCCGAAGGTGTGACCGGTGGCCTGTCCCAAGGCCGGACCGCCGGCCGCGCTGTCCATGTTGCCGGAGAGGCCCGAACGACGCCCGGACGCGAGCCGCCGGACATACGTCCGATCCTCAGGGCTAAGCCGCAGTGCGTTCGAAATAGCATCGAGGATTTCCTCCGAGGCGCCAATGGCCCGCCCTTGCTCCAGCCACGTGTACCAGGAGACGCCAACATTGGCCAGGACGGCCACCTCTTCGCGCCTGAGTCCGGGAGTCCGGCGTCGTGGGCTGACTGGTAACCCGACATCCTGGGGACGGGTCTGCTCGCGGCGGGTGCGGAAGAACTCGCCAAGGCGGGCGTGGTTGGAGCGGGCTTGATAGGAAAGAGGCTGGTCGGTAGGCAATGGGGTCTCCAGTAAAAGACGAGCGTCCGGCCGAACCTCGCGGTGACGCGGGGTCGGCCGGACGAACCGGTGAGCAGGATCCAAGCGGATGTTTCCTTGTTACTGCAGGAGCCGGTTACTGCAGGACCCGCTCCCGTTCGGAGCGCACGTCCAACTGTGCGTATTCCTCGGCTGCCAGGCGTGTAGCATCCTCGGGGCTCATGCGCGGCTGGAGGTTGAAGAGCGAAGCAATCTTCTGGAGGCGTTCCTCCACGGAACCTGACACAACGTGGAAGGGGATGCCCAACTCGTCCATGGTGTGCTGCAGGATCTCATCCGACATGTTCCGGAATTGATCGTTGACCGGGCGGTGTCCATCAGCGGAGAGCGGAAGCTCGTTCTTCAGGTGCACGAACACATCGAAGGAGTTCTTGACGTGCTTCTTGAAGCTGTTGCCCAGGCTGGTCATTACGTCTTCGAAGAATGCGAGTTCCGGAGTCTTCTCCACGCTCTCCCCCGCCGCCAGGTGTGCTGAGGCACTGGGGTTCAGTCCGAGGGAAACCCGCACGGACCCGTAGATCCATTCCTGCAGCGATGAACCGTCGGAGATGAAACCGGACGAGAGCTTGTCCTCGTACACGGCACGCTCCACATGACGGGTCACAATCATCTGGATGAGCTCCGCCGCAGTGCATTCCTCGAGGGTCTTGCCAGGTGCGGCCTCAGGCAGGATTTCGCGCATGGTCCTTGCCTTGGTGCGGGGCAACCCCGTGTAGTGGGACAAGGCCATGGACGTAAACGTCTTGCCCGAGGAATAGGTACCCGAAATGCCGATGCGCACAGGGAGCTCCTAGTCGTTGACGAGCTGGAGAGTACCTGCGGCGCTGAGCTTGCCGGCGAACTCGATTGCAGCGTCACTCAGGTCCGCTTCTGCAACCTGGCGGGTGCCATCGACGTCGCCATTGAGGACGGTGGGAGCGAAGCGGACGTGGGTTGTATCCTCGATGCCCACAAAGTTAAGCCAGTCAGCGAAGAAGGTGCTGCTGAAGTCGGAGCCGAAAGCGGCCGGAACACCCGGGGCGTAGACACCGCTGGTGTGGATCGCGAGGGCCTGCTTGCCTTCCATGAGGCCTCGGTAGCCCTGCTCCGGGTCAAAGCCGAAGCTCCAGCCGGGCTGGGTGATGATGTCGATCCACTGCTTCAGCACGTAGGGGACACCCGAGTTCCACATGGGGATGTTGAAGACGTAGGCATCGGCTGCAGCGAACTGGTCGAACACAGCGCGGGCGGATTCCCAAGCAGCAACCTGCTCGGGAGTCTGGTCCTGGCCGGTGAAAACGGCCATCTTTGCAGCAGCCGCGATCCGACCGAAAACAGGCAACGCACCGTCGTCGAACAAGTTCAGGGTCTCCAGTTCAAAGCTCTCCGGACCGGCAGCCTGGACGGAATCGATGAAGTGCCGGGCCAACCGCAGGGAGTCGCTGTTGGCGTATCGCGGGGAGGCGTTGATGTGGAGGATGGTAGGCATTGGCTTCCTTTCGAGGCTTTGCTTCGGGGACGCTTTGTGCCCCGTATTCGATCCTCACGGACATCGCATCAGAGCGTAAGAACGCACTTTTTTGTGCCTAGGGCACTTCGAAGTGCCTACCCTTTCAGGGCGTCCAAATGTTGGTGGAGTCCCTAGGATTCTTCCTGTGGAAGAATCCGGAAGCCCCATCGCAGGCCATAGCAGCGGCACGTCCCAGGCCGTGTACACCGACATCGACGGCACCGTCACCGCTTACAACACCATCTTCGAGTTCCTCCGCTTCGATGCCGGCAACTCCCGCAAAGCCGAAGCGGAGGAGTTCCTTGAGGGCCTGCGGGCCGCAGCCAGGAACGGCGTACCAAGATCCGTGACGAACGCCCGGTACTTCAGCTGGTGGCGCGGCCGCCGCGTGGGCGACGTCCAGGAACTCGGCGAGCGCTGGGCCGATGTCCAGGCCGGGTCACCCGACGACTGGTCCTTCCTCGAACCGGTTGCTTCTCTCTTGGACGATCACGCTGCGGCGGGCCGGCGACTCGTGGCGGTCACGGCGTCGTTCGAACCTGCTTTGCTACATGTTCGACGGCGGTGGCCGAACCTTGAGCTGCTGTGTACACGTCCACTCCTTGCCGGAGATAGCTACACAGGGGAAATTGAGGGAGCCCTGGTGGGCGAAGCCAAAGCCCAGGCGGTCCTGACCCATGCCGCTGAACATGGCGTGGACCTCAGCGCGAGCTTCGCGTATGGCGACCATAGCTCGGATCTGCAGTTCATGGCTTTGGCTGGCCAGTCGCTGCTGGTCACCACGATGCCTCAGCCTCCCGTGGTTGCCGGTTAGGTTTCAGCGTTTACGTCACTGTCATTGCCCCCAAGTATGCTGAGGACAACAGTCCATTTGATGGGGAAAGTATTGGGGATATGACTCTCACGGCTGAACAGAAACGCCAGACGGCCCGGAAGCACTACAACGCTTCCCTGGACCTTTGCCCTGCTCGGCAACTGTTAGAGGCCATCAGCAGCAAGTGGGTCACGCTGGTGATGTTGGCTCTGGAAGACGGGCAGCAACGCCATAGCGATCTCCGCAAGCGCATACCCGGAGCGAGCCAGAAAATGCTGACCTCCACGCTGCGCTCACTGGAACGTGACGGCCTGGTGTTGCGGCATGTGACTGTTTCCGTACCCGTGCGGACGGACTACGAACTGACTCCACGCGGCCGTTCCCTGCTTCGGATCATCTTCGAGATGAAGGAATGGGCCGAGGAACACATGGATGACGTCGCGGCCTCCCGCATGGAGCACGACCGCCACCGGCTCACTTTCAACTAATACTGTGCATTTGTTTTGCCTGCACCATGCGGGCGGAACCACGGCGAGTTTCGCGGGCTGGCGTTTCGCTGACGTCCAGGTCACCAAATTCAGCTACAGGGGCAGGAATTTTCCGTCTATTGCTGCCGCTGCCGAGTCACTCGCCGAACGGATAGGCACGTCACCGTCTCCGCAGCTCGCTCTTTACGGGCACAGCATGGGTGCTGTTCTTGCTTTCGAGATTGCGCTGCTGCTTCAGGACACCGGACGCCTTGAGCATGTTTTCCTCGCCGCCGCGCGACCGCCGTCGGGAAGGCACGACGTCGGTGCTATCGCGGCGGCCGCTGTCAGCGGGCAAGCCCTGTCCGAGCGGGCCCGGGAGGTCTTGTTGGAGGACCTGGAATTGTTGGCGCAGTACCCTGGCCGGCCTGCAAACATGCAGCTCACGGTACCGGCCACGGTTCTCTTCAGCTCGGACGATCCCGTTGTTCCCGCGTCGGAGTCCCGCCGCTGGGTGGAGTGGTGTGCACAGGAGCCCCGACTCCTTGATATTGGCACGGGCGGCCACCTGTTCCACCTCAGCAACCCTGACGTAAGGGAAATCGTGCGAAGGACGCTGTCCCTCAAGGCCAGTGTGTGAAAGCCAGCCCTGCCGTTGCGATGGAAAAAGCCTGACGACACCCAAATGTGGGTGTCGTCAGGCCTTTTACGGAGCGTGGATCCGCTTTTCAGGCTCCCGCGCTGACGAGTTCCCTGTCCATCGCGATCTTGCCCGTGGTGAAAATGGCGGTGATCTCAGCAACCCGCCTGCCCAGGTGCTGGGCGGTGGCAATGTCTGCGGGGTGGACGCCTTCCACGCCGACGTCCGAGAAGGTTTGGGCCGCGGCGCCGTTGAAGTAACCGAAGCGGTTGAGATCGTTTTCGCTGCCCTTGGTGCTCTTCCATCCCGGAAGCAGGCCCAGGTTGATCCAGTTCATGCCGTGCTGGGCTGCGAAAGTGGAGAAATAGTCCAGCGTGGAGTTCTTGTCACCGGCCTTGCAAGCGGCATTGGTAAAGCCTGCCCCCAGCTTGTTGTGCCACTTCTGCACGGCCCATCGGCCTGCGGTCTTCTCGGCGAACGCATGAAAGGCCGATGGCGCCGTGCCCATATAGGTAGGGGCGCCGAAAATGATGGCGTCTGCCTGGTCGATGAAATCCCAGGATTCCTGGGTCAGCTCATCCACGCGCAGGAGAGCCGTTGTGGCTCCGGTGGCGGCGGCAGCGGAAACCACTGCGTCCGCCAGGACCTTGGTGTGGCCCGAGCCTGAATAATAAACAACTGCAATCGCCGGATTGGCCATGGTGTCCTTACTTTGTCGTCTCTGCGTCTACTTGTAATGGTGTGACTAGATGGCGGGCTGCAGGGCCAGCTTTTCCGTGACCATGCTGGCTGCGGCGCGGGCGCTGCCTGCCTCGGTGAGCTCGAATTCGTCCACGCGAACACCGAATTTGTTGCTAAGGATCACGGCGGCTTCAACAAGCGACAGTGAATCGATGTCAAGGTCGGCGAACGAGTCGTCCGGTCCCATGTGGCCGAGCTCGTCCATGGTGGACCCAATCGCCCCAACGACGTCCATAGCTGTAATTTCCATTTGCTTCCCCCTTTTATGGTGGCCCGGGTTAGCCGGCGCCACAGTGGTCCTGCACGGCACCCCCGGCCTGCAGGAATCGGTGTCCGGCCCTAGTGCGGGTCGACAACCGAGATCGATGGCCATGTCATGGCAACGGCTCCCCAGGTAGTCCCTCCGCCAAAGGCAGTCAGAACCACTTTGTCGCCAGGACTCCTGTGGCCTTTGGTTCCGGCGTAGGTCATTGCCAACGGGATGGATGCGGCTGAGGTATTGCCCACCCTGTCCAGGTGAACCTCGGCCCTGGATCCCGGAATGCCGGTCACCGAAGCAACGGTGTTCAAGATCCGGAGGTTCGCCTGGTGGGCAATCAAGGAGTTCACATCGCCAGCAGCCCAACCAGCGCTTGCGAGCACTGTTTCCACAGAATCGGACATCGCTGCGACTGCCTGCGTGAACACCTCTTTGCCCTGCATCTCAAAAAATGAACCGGGACCTTCCGGCACTTGGATGAGCGTTTCGCCTTCGCCATCGGAGTGCAGCGTTGAGGCCTTGATGGCTCCGGGTTCCTCTGCTGTTCCAGCAGACAGGTAGGCTGCGCCCGCTCCGTCCCCGAAGATCACCGAGGTGGTCCGGTCCGTCGGATCGAGCAGGCGGGTAAAGGTGTCCGCGCCGATTACCAGGGCCGAGTCCACGGATCCCGAACGGATAGCCCAGGTGGCCGTGGTCAGGGCATAGACAAATCCGGAGCAGACCGCGGAAACATCGAAAGCAGCGATGCCCTTCAACCCCAGGTTCGCCGCCACCTTGGGTGCGGTGGCCGGGCAGACCTTGTCCGGCGTCGAGGTGGCCACAATCAAGAGCCCAGCCGAATCGACGCCGGCACTGGCCAAGGCGCGCCGGCCCGCCATGGTGGCCAGGACGCTGGTGCTTTCCGTTTCGTCGGAGTGGCGGCGTTCGGCGATGCCTGTCCTGCGCCTGATCCATTCGTCCGAGGTGTCCATGACAGCAGACAGGTGCTCGTTGGTGACCACTTTCCTAGGTAGTGCTCCGCCCAGTCCCCGGACAACGGCGGATGCCGCACTCATTTCTTATCCCCCACGGAAGCACTTGCTGCCGCACCATGGGACGGCAGTTGGTGGGCAACGCTGCAAACTACTTCGCCGCCGTCGAACGTTCCTACGACATCAGCGAGGCGCCACCATCCGCCGTCCTTTTGGATCAACCGGCTCTTCTGCAGCTCCACTGCAAGGCCGGTCTCCTGCCCGCCCCCATTCTTCGGGCAGGAGCCGTTGAGTGTGATGCGGGTTTTGCGCATCCACAAGGTGTTGCTGTCCGCGCGGTTCATGGAATCGAGCCGGTACAGGAGAACCTGCCCCAGCTGCAGCGAGGCAACAAAGTACTCGACGGCGGACAGCGCCTGCGGGTAGGCGGCCTCCAGCCCGCGGCGGTCGTCGAGGCGTCGGGATAGTGGGGTCTGCTGGTGGAACGAGAGCTGCGCGCGGGCCGTTCCTTCACCGGGATCCAGGACGACGTCCAGCAGCGAAACCTGCCGTTCTGCCCACAGGCCACCGTAGAGACGGGTGCTGGCGTCACCCACCAGAGCTTCCTCGGACGGCGATTGCACTGACGCGAGCCCGAGCTCGGCGTGCTCATGGGCCACTTCCAGTACCGCGGTCATGGACGCAACAGAGCAGCGAAGGACCGAAGCGTGTCCCAGGTCCTGTAGCGTCGCCCGGCATTCGAGATCGCCCAGGGTGCCTTCCACAGGCTCACTACCACCCGAGATGGTCACCGACGCCAGATAGGCGGCAGGCAGCAGTTCGGGAGAATACCGGCTGGCCAACAAAGCCTCTGCCATCCTGGCAGTCAAAACAAGGACATCCGTGGTGCCAAGGTGTGGGGTTTGCTCCGAGTTCCCCTTGATGGACCACGTACCTTCAACGCCAAGAGCGGCGCGGGCAGTGAGCGTGGATTCGGAGACAGTATGGTTCACGCGGAGGTCCCGGAGATTCGGGTTGGTGGTCTTGTAGCCGTGGCTGAAGAACCGACCCCAACCGTCGCCCAGAAGTTCGTCGATGGACGGGTAATTCTCGATGCTGGGGCGTAGGGCAAGTGGCATGGATGTTCCTAGGATCGTCATCGGCGGTGATCCAAGAATCCATCGTCCAGCCGGCGGCAACCAGTGTCCGTGGATGGTGGTGGTGGGAACACCAGTCTGCGGATGACCCGGCCCGCACCGGCCACTAGGCTGGAACCGTTCCACCCCAGAACCGCTATGAAGGGACCGAAGTTTTGGCTTACATCACTGTAGGAAACGAAAACAGCACCGAGATCGAGCTCTACTACGAGGACCATGGCACGGGGCAGGCGGTGGTCCTCATCCACGGCTACCCGCTGGATGGTTCATCGTGGGAGAAGCAGACAGCAGCCTTGCTCGACGCCGGCTACCGCGTCATTACCTATGACCGCCGCGGCTTTGGCAAGTCCAGCAAGCCCACGGTCGGCTACGACTACGACACCTTTGCCGCTGATCTGAAGGTCCTCCTGGAAACCCTGGACCTGAACGATGCCGTGCTGGTTGGCTTCTCCATGGGCACCGGCGAGGTTGCACGCTACATCAGCACGTACGGTTCCGCCCGGGTGGCGAAAGCCGTCTTCCTTGGTTCCTTGGAGCCGTTCATGCTGAAGACCGATGACAACCCGGACGGCGTTCCGCAGGATGTCTTCGATGGGCTGTATGAGGCTGCCAAGGCAGACCGCTACGCCTTCTTTACCGACTTCTTCAAGAACTTCTACAACAGCGACACCTTCCTTGGAACAGAACGCCTCAGCCAGGAATCCGTGGACGCCAGCTGGAACCTCGCAAGCCAGGCGGGCGCCTTCGCGTCCGTGGCTGCACAGCCCACCTGGCTGACGGACTTCCGCGCGGACATCCCCAAGATCGATGTTCCGGCTTTGATCGTTCACGGCACCGCGGACAACATTCTCCCCATCGACGTCACAGGGCGGCGCTTCAAGAAGGCACTGCCCAGCGCCGACTACCAGGAGATCGAGGGCGCTCCCCACGGTCTGTTGTGGACGCACGGTCCTGAGGTCAACGAAGCGTTACTGGCCTTCCTCAGGAAGTAGCACCTCTTACTTTTTGAGGCGGAGCTTCCGGGCTTTCTTGCCACTACGCAGATACTCCTGCTGCGCGGCGTCGGCCTTGGCGCGTTCAGCGGCATGGAGCAATCCATACGTGAAGGCGCTGTTACCAGCACCGGACGCAGACCCCAGTTTCAAAAGCTCGGCACGGGCCATGGCGCTGTCCTGATGCTCACCCAAAATGGTCTGGACATCATGGGCAGCGTCCGCGAGCTTCGCGGCGCGCTTCCCGTGGACACTTTCAGCGGTGGCCGCGGCAAAGCGCAGCTTCTTGGCGGTCTTGCGGACATCATGAAAAGCCGAGTCACGGGAAGGCCCGACGGCGGCACCCACCGCTGCGTCGTGGCGTTTGGCGAGGCGCTTGGCCGCTTTGTTAACGAGCTTGGCTGTGGTCTTGCGTGCGGGCCCGGTTCCTTGCGGCGCGATGGCGGGAGAGTCCAGGAAGGCTTCGAGCCCATCCAGAAGCCGGAAATAGCGCGGGCTGTTGAGCCGGGTCCTGATTGCTGCCATGGCCGTGTCCGTCCGAATCTTCATCCGCTCATCCAGCTCGGCGTGAAGAGGACCCAAAACCAGCTTCATTGGCAGCTCCTCCACATCCTTTCGGAGCCGCTCATGAAGGACCTCTACATCCCGGTAGCGGCCAAGGGTCTTGGCCAACGATTTCAGTTCAAGCTCAAGTTCCTGAACCGGGGAACCCTTAAAAAGTTTGCGGTAGCTGTGGAGCACGGAGCGGATCCGTCGGGTCAGGGAGCGCATCTGGTGGACGGCATCATCCCGGTTCATTCGTACATGGGCATCCTGTAGGAGCAGCTTGGCCACCTGGGCGTCGAGGTAATTCAGTACGGGTACAACGGCCGGCCCCTTGCGGCTGGGGATCTCGCGGCCGGTCCCCTTTGCGCGCGGCCATGAATCCCCCAAGGCTGTTGCCAGTTTGGAAGTGCGCTCGCTCGGGCTCGCTCCTGCATCAGTGAGCCGGGCTTCGGCGGCGTCCAGAATGTGCTCGGCGTCGTCCGCCAGCCGGCTGCCGTTGAGCTCCACTTCCCATTCGCGCCATTGCTGTTCGCTGGGATTCCCGAGGGACACGCGTGCCCGCACTTGGTCGTCCACAAACTCGGCCGCGCGTTCGCCGTCGTCCTGGTAGAGGGGGTAGGTGGTGCGCTCGGTGTTGAGTGTGGCGACTGCCACCACTGTGTGTCCGCGCGTGTAGGCAAGCACCCGATCCATCAATTCCACCGGGACTGTATCCGCCTGGCCCAGGGGCGCGTGGATTTCGGTGCGACGTCCCGGACTGTGGGGAAGCTTGAGGTGCCACCCGGCGTCGGGACCTCCTGTCCGCCGCCGCAGCGTGATTCCGCGGGCCGCAAGCGCGAGGTCATTGGTGTCGAAATAGACCGCTTCGAGGCTGTGGGTGGCCGGCTCTCCCACGCGGGCCACGCCGTCGATTTTCTCAAGCGTGGGAAGCGCCGTGGAAGGATCGACGTCGAACTTCCGCTCGGCCTCAACGTTGCTGGAGGTTGCCATCACTTCTCCTCACAGGAGCTTGTTCTTCGTGGCACCCGTGGAGGCCGGCCCGTTCGCTGGCCGACCTCCACCGGTAGAAGGCTTAGGCCGGGAAGCCGCTAAACCAATGCTCCTCCGCCCTCGTCCACATCGCCACCGGATACGGTGCCACGCCAAGCTCCGGTTTCATGCCCTTGCGCCTCGATGAACTTCTTGAATTTGTCCAGATCGGCGCCCACCCGCAAGCTGTCCGCTCCGACCGCCGAGCCGGCTTTTTCAGCGAGGGTGTCAGGCTCCCATTCGATCTCCACATTGACGCGGGTCCGCCCGGCGTCCAGCGGTTCAAACGTCACCGTTCCCGCATTGCGCGGGCCGTCCACGCTCGCCCAGCTGACCAGGGAATCGGGCACCTGCTCAATGATCTGGGCATTGTATTCGCGCTTTACGCCACCCACATTTGTTGAGAAGTGGAGAGCTGTATCATCGATCTGTTCTACGGACTCCACTCCGTTCATGAACTCCGGAAAGGTCTCGAACTGCGTCCACTGGTTGTAGGCGACTGAGACGGGTACATCTACTTCGATTGCTTTATTGACGGTAGCCATAAGGTGTTGCTCCTTCAATGTTCTCTTCTTGGACTGGACACTTTTCTTGGACCGGACACTTTTGCGTCGGGTATTGCCGGCGGCGCGCCAGCCGGCTGGCTGCATAACCGGTGGCGCGCCTGTCTTATGGGCGCGCCGTGGTTACGGCCTAACCTGCGTCGAAATTCTCTTCGTCGTCGTCCTTGGGTGACTGGTCCCGGGGCAGATCATTGCCGCTGCCATCGGCCAGGGAGTCAGCAGGCTGGTCCAGATTCTGCTCGGCCTGGGACTGTTCGTCGATGCCACCGAAGCGGCCTGCGCCAGGTTCGCCTGCGCTGTCCGAGTCCTCGGGATCCAGGTGGCTGAGATTTGGTGCGCCGGTTGCATATGTTTCGCCGTCTGGGCTGTCCTCGCTCAGGCCGGCTTCGCTGAGGTCCTCTTCCACACGGGGCTGCGCCTGTGATCCGCCCGCTTCCTGCTCTGCGGTAGGGGTACCGTACCCTCCGACTTCCTCTTCAGGTGTTGCGTTCTGCTTGTCCATGTGACCTGTCCTTTCCATGCGGTGGAACGTGTTAATGGAACACTTCGAACCTATAAGGACGGTTGGCGACGTGTCCATGCTTTGAAGAAATTAGTCAGCAAACTTAGCAATTTCGTGCTGGAGGCGCTATCGTGGCAGCCCCGATTCGTAGGGCACGAAGTCCGGACGCAACACGACCTCACTCGCACCCATCACCGCGATGTCCTCCCACAACACCAGGAACGATCCCCTGTGCCACCAACGCAACAACTGCGCCACCGGCCAAGGCTGCGTCATCCCTTGCCGCTCAAACCCAAGGAAAGACGACGCCGTCCGCGGACTCACAATGATGCCCACCAAGCGGGCCTGGCTCAGGAGGTGGGTCGGTGCCGAATCCAAGGCGAAGCGGAAATCTGAAACCTCGCCCAGCCGGTCACCATTGCTATCCACCACCTCACGGCCGAGCATGTCAGCCAGGATCATGGCTACCTCCGGGAATCCGGCCAATGACGTGGTTCCGAAGCCAGCGTTCCACCCACGAAGCATCAAGGGAGTCTGAACGCACCCCCACAGTAATAACGGTGTCCACACTGGCTACGACGTCCCACGGGATACGGATCAACCTGTCCGACGGCGGCCTGCCGCCGAAGATCCGCGTGCCAAGTACCGGACCTGTCAGCAAGGCCGTAATGCTCGGCGGTGCAGCACCCTCCGGAATGGGCTCATCAGGCACGGGACCGCTCAACTCGAGGTCGTCCACCGTGGTGACGGGTACGCCGTCGACGTCCAACACCTGCCGGTCCAGCAAGTGCAGCTGGGCATCGAGGACCAACCCTGCCGGACGCGGCGCGGGCTTGACCTCATGTGGCTGGATCGTCCTCCGCTTGGCGGCACTCATGCGCCTGCTCCTGTTGCGATCATGAGCGGGATTGCAGCCAGGGACGCGGCCAGGATGATCACCAAATACACCAGCCCCGCAATATTCACTGCCCTGTTGTTGACGTGCTCGCCCATGTATTGGGGATCATTTGACACGATCAGAATGGGCAAATAGGTCAGCGGCAGCGCGATCGCGGAGAACACCACCGAGTACTCCGTCACCAGGATGGGGTCCACGCCAGTGACGAGGACAGCAGCACCCGCCAGCAGGACCACGATCATGGACATGTGGAACCTGGCGGCCTGGGCCGGGCGCCGGAACTTCCCCCATGACCATCCAAAGAACTGTGCCAACGTGTAACCGCTTGAAAGGGTGGTTTCCAGCGCCGCGCCGAACGTGGCCGCCACAACGCCCAGAATCAGCACGGCCAAGGCCAGTTGGCCTCCGGCCTGGGCAACGGGCAAAGCAACCTGCGAGAGCGTGGTGACGCTGATCCCGGCAGGCAAAAGAACGACGGCGGCGCACGCGGCGATCGCCACGGAAAGGAACCCGCCCAGCGGGAACCCAAGAAGGACGTTTATCCGGGCCTGAAGAAGATCCTTGACCTTCCACCGCTCCTCCACAGCTCCGGAGGAGAAGAAGAAGACCTCGTACGGCGTCATGGCAGCCCCGAACAGAGCAATGGCAAAGTACCAGTACACGCCCGCGCCCTCCTCCTTCGGCACCGAGGGCGTGAACGCCTGGCTGGCCAGGACACCCCAATCGGGCTTAAGGAGAAAGAGTGCCACTGCAAAGACCACCAAGGAGAGTCCCAGGAGCCCGGTAACGTTCTCCATGATTTTGAACTTCACACGCCAAATCACCAGCCAAACGGCCAGCAACGCAACAGGGACCCAGAGCAGGTAAGCCACACCGCTGGCCAACTGCAAAGCCAAGGCGATGCCGCCGATCTCAGCGGTGACCGTCATCAGGTTGATCAGGAAGGAAGCGCCAAGGTTGGCCAGCCCGGCGCGTGGCCCCATGCGCTCGCGGATAACCTCGAAAGTCGCCCGTCCCGATACGGCCGCCACCCGTCCTGACATGTTGGCAAAGAGGCAGATTCCGACGACGCCCACCACCACCACCCAAGCCAGGGATAGCCCGAAGCGGGAACCCACCACGGCGTTGGTCACCAAATCCCCGATGTCAACGAAGCCCCCGATAGCCGTCAGGATGCCAAGCGCAACACCGAGGAGCCGCTTCACTGGATGCCGGCCTTGGTCATGAGGGCTTTGAGCTGGTCCGTTGCGCTACGCAACTCACCCAGGACCTCCGGCAGGCCGTCCGCGCCTGCTCCGGATTGCCCTTGCTCTTGTTGTTCTGCCTTGCCGGGCGCGTTACCGGGCGCGGTCAACGCATCACGGGCATGCAGCAACGCACGCGAGATAGTGGCGAAGGTGGCCAGCATGTCATCACGAAGCGACTTCTCCTTCTCGGTAGGGGCGGTGAAACCCTCTACCTCATCGGTGGCCGACTCCACCTCGCCCAACATGTCGTCGGCGGCAGTGGACCCGGCAGCCGCCGTCGTGCTGTCTTTTATCCGGAGGTCCACAGCAAGGGTGGCCGCCTGGACGGCTGCAAACACATCTTTTGCTGGCTTCTCAAGCGTGTCGGCGGAAGGACGCGGGGAGCATGCGGCCAAGGCTCCGGCGAGTACCGCCAGAGCCAGGAATATCGCCGCGAGGCGTCTGCCTTGCCGAGTCACGATGGCTGCGGAACCTCGCAGCCTGCCTGTGGATCCATCCCTGTGTAATTAAGCGGTCCAGCGACGATATTCAAAGCGATCGTCGCGAACTGCGAACACTGGGCGGGCGGGGCGTTGTAATAGCCGCGTTGGCCCGCTGCTATTGCCCCAATGACGAGCCATACAACTACGATCAGCCCGATAATTGAACCGACTCGCATTTCTTCCCCCATTCATAAACGGGAAAACCCAGCTTTTGCTTCTTACTGGGAGGCCAAAGGGCGCGGTCGGGGCCGGGATACCTTCCCTGGCCCCCGACCGCAAAACCCCATGTCAATCCGACGGATTAGTTTCGGTAGTTAAACCGCGATCATCCGCAGTCCGCTCATCCTTCTCTTCTGCCGGTCCAGGTGGATTCGCGGACTCATTACCTCCGGCATCGGCGGCATCTTCCGAACCTGTTCCGGATGCGTCGCCAACAGGTACTTGATCATCGGACGTGGACGCACCAAGATCCCTTGGGATCGGATGACCGGGCGTCGTTATCCCATCGTGCACCTGACTGAAGCCGGCAACTTCGCTTGGATCAGTTGTCATACGCGCGACCGGCCCCGGCCAAGAACCCAGCCAATGAGGGCCAGGACCAGCAGGATAATTCCTACCCAAAGCAAGAAACTCAAGGCCTGGTTAAAACCGCCAACAAGCAGCAGCACGATCGCAATGACGCCAGCAATCACCAATAGTGTGTTCATCTAAGCTACGCATCCCTTCAAACAAATTTGTCCAGTTAGGAAGGCGTCCGCTGGGACTCCAATTGGAGCTCCACCCCAAAGCAACGGGCACCGAACGGAGAAATGTTCTCCTTATTCCGTACTTACCCCAAATGACAACAGTTCAAACAGAACCACTGCCCTCCGAAGCACGTGCACAGCATCATGATAGGCGCGCATTGTGTTTTGGCGCAGTAGTTCAACAGGAAACTTAGTATGTCTTGGTGGAAAAAGCGCCAAGGACCCTGCTGATCTCCCGCGCAGTACCCGCCGCGGCCTCGCCGTATTCCTGATATTTGGCAGGCACAATCCTGCTTGACGGCCCGGAAATGGAGATGGAACCTGCCGCCACACCGCCTGGGCCAAGCAAGGGAACCCCAATCGAGGTAATCCCAGTGCTGAGACCCTGTTCATTGATGGAGTATCCACGGGCACGGGTTTCACCGATCATGGCCCGGAGCTGCGCCGGGTCAATCACGGTCTGCGGCGTTAGTGCCTCTAGGGGTGCGGCTAGATATTCATCCACGATTTTGTCCTCGGCGGCGGACAAATAGGCAATCCCGGTGGAGGACGCGTGCATCGGCAAGCGGGATCCCAGTGGCAGGAAAGCCCTGAGGACATGGGGCGTGTCCAGGCGTTCGATGATGAGCATGTGCCCGCGGTCCGGGACGGCGAGGTGGACAGTCTCCGTGGTGTCCAGCTGCAATGCGTTCAGGGGCCCCATAGCGGCGTCGCGGATGACCGAGCCGCTGCTGCCCCGGCTGGCAACGGCAAACGCGTGGTTGGTCAGCACCCACTTTCCCGCCTGGGCTTCAGACTGCGCCACCCATCCCAATTCCGCCAGGGTCCTGAGCATGCGAAGGACCGTAGCCTTCGGGACGTCCAGCTCACGGCTCAGCTCCGACAGGCCCGCCGGCTGGTTGTCCGAGACGGCTTCGAGAACCCTGATCGCCGTGACCACACTCTGCGTACTCATTCACACGCCCCCTTGACCGCTGACTTTCTTATGACCTACGGTACAGGCGATTTCCCAGAATGAACCATTGGTTCATCCAGTGAACCGACGATGTTTGATTGGAGAACGGGTCTTGGAACAACAAATAGCTGCCCTCGCCATCTTTGTGGGCGTCTTTGTCCTCGCAACCCTGCGCAAAGTGCACATTGGCGTGCTCATGTTCGCAGCGGCTGCGGGCGTTGGCGTTTGGATGGCAGGGATGACCATCGACAAAGTGGTGGCCGGCTTCCCCATCGGGATCCTCGTCCTTCTGGTGGGGGTTACGTATTTCTTCTCGATCGCCCAGGCCAACGGAACGATCGACCGCATCATTGAGCTGGCCATCACCAAAGTGGGTGACCGGGCTTTTTTCCTGCCGATCGCCTTTTTCGCGCTCACCATCGGCATATCTGCAATGGGCTCCCCCTTGGCAGGCTTGGTCATGGCACCGATCGGCATGCCACTTGCCAAACGCTATGGCATCGACCGCATGTTAATGGGGATCGCCATTGGGTCCGGCCTGAGCGCAGGTGGCTTCGCCCCCACCAGCTTGTTCGGCATTGTCACGTACGGTACGGCCCGGGCTGCAGGGATTGACCTCGATCCTCTGGTCCTCTTCACCGTCGCTTTGGGAACCAATCTCCTTCTGTTGGCCGCCGCTTACGTCATGTTCGGCGGGTTCAGGTTGCTCAACACGCGTACTGCTGACGGTTTCGGCACCCAGCTGCCGTCCTTCAGCGCAAGCCGCCCGACGCCGTCGCACCCGTTTGAGCGCGAAGGCAACATTGCCCGAGGCAAGCAAGCAGCCGTCCAGGTCCTTGACCCTGCCGCGGCGACGGAGGTACCGGCATCGGCCTCAAAGCTCAACCGCAACCAAATCATCACGGTGCTGTGCATGGCGGGGCTGGTTGTCACCGTCATTCTGATGTCGGTCCTAGGCTCAAATCCGGACATCGGCGTTCTCTGCTTCGCATTCGCCTCAGTCCTTACCCTCCGCGATCCACAATCGGGCAAATCGGCTGTAGCCAAAATCGACTGGTCCACGGTGTTGCTGGTGGGCGGGATCATCACGTTCGTCGGAGTCCTTCAGACCATGGGAGCCGTCGCTATGCTCGGCGAAGCAGCGGGCGCCGTCGGGACTCCCCTGCTGGCCGCGCTGGTGATCTGCGGGATCGGCGGACTCATCTCCGCGTTCGCTTCCACCACCGGAATGCTCGCGGCGCTCGTGCCGCTGGCATTGCCACTCGTGGCCTCCGGGGACATTGCCGGGTGGGCTGTCATTGCAGCGCTGGGCGTGTGCTCCTCGATTGTGGACGTCTCACCGTTCTCGACCGTCGGCGCAACAGTCGTGGCCACGGCAGATGCAGAAGAGCGGCCCCGCATCACCAGGCTCCTCACCCGGTGGGGTTTGTCCATGGTGGTGATTGGACCCCTCCTGTTGGTCGGTGCGCTGGTGGTTCCATCCAGCCTCTAGTTTTCCTACCGGTTTGCTTTACTACGCACGAAAGGTGCCCACCATGCTCAAACCACTCCGCGGAATCACCGTGGTCGATCTCAGCCGAGCCCTCGCGGGACCCTACTGCACCGCACTCCTGGCCGATATGGGTGCCCGGATCATCAAGGTTGAAAGCATCAACGGGGGCGATACCTCCCGCCAATGGCCGCCGTTCCAGGACGGCCACAGCCTCTACTTCGATTCTGTGAACCGGAACAAATCCTCTGTATGTGTCGATTTCTACTCGGCCGAGGGACGCGACATCCTCTCCACGCTGATTGCCGAAGCCGACGTCCTGGTGGAGAACTTCAAGCCCGGAACCCTGGCGAAAATGGGGTTCGACTCTCCACGATTGGAAGAGCTCAATCCCGGGCTCGTCGTCGGATCCGTCACCGGGTTCGGCAGCACTGGGCCCCTCAAGGACGACGCCGGACTGGATCAGGTCATCCAAGGAATGTCCGGCCTGATGTCGGTCACGGGAGCCGGCCCTGGTGAAACGTACCGAGTCGGGGTCCCGATCGTGGACATCACCTCCGGAATGGTGTGCGCGTTCGGGATCCTCGCAGCGCTGCTCGGAGCCCGCAATGGTGAGAACGCCAGCAGGGTGTCCACATCGCTTTTGGAAACCGCGTTGAACCTGTCTGCTTTTCAGGGACAGAAGGCGCTCAGCCTCGGTGAGGCGCCCACGCCTCAGGGCAACAACCACCCAGTCATCGCCCCCTACGGCACGTTCGCTACCGCCACGGAAACCATCAATATTGCCGTGGGCAGCGACAAACAATGGAAGGCATTCTGTGGCCTTTTGGGCATTCCCTTGGCCGTAGAGGATCCCCGCTTCATCGCGGGGGCGGACCGCTCGGCCAACAGGCAGCTGCTTACGGAACTCATCGAAGCTGCTTTGACGGCCAAACCAGCCGCTGAATGGGTGCCGCTGATCAGCGGCGCAGGGATCCCCTGCGGCCCCATCTACAACTACACACAGGCTCTCGCCTCTGAGCAGGTTGCAGCTCTGGGTCTTGTCCAGCACAGCCAGCGGCGGGACGGCTCTGAGCTTCCGCTCCTACGCGGGCCTTTGAGCCTGGACGGCGAGGCCAGCGAAATCCTGTCGCCCCCGCCGCTTCTCGGCGAACACACCACCGAAGTACTCATGGAACTGGGCATGACCCACGACGACGTCGCCCGGCTTGAGCGCGAGGGTCGCGTTCTGTGCGGGCCGGCGTCGGTTTCGGCAAAGATTGGAGTCCTGCGATGAGCACAGTTTCCCAGGCTTACCGTGTTTCCCCTGAGGGCCTTGTGGGCCGCATCGCGGTTTCCGTTGCTGATGGCATAGCGACCGTGGAAATCTGCAACCCTGCGCAGCGGAATGCCCTAACCAAGGCCATATGCCTGGAAATCCAGGAGCTGATGCCCACGCTCGACGCCGATCCCGATATTGCCGTGGTGGCTCTACGCGGTGCGGGCGACACGTTCTGCGCGGGGGCTTCCATCAGCGAGCTCTCGTCCGTGTTGTTGGACGCCCAGCCGGACGGTTCGGTTGTTGACCAGCTGAGCCGGGCCGATCACGCCATTTCATCGGTCTCCAAGCCTACGGTGGCACTGATTGACGGCGCCTGCATGGGCGGAGGGTGGCAGATCGCCTCGGCTTGCGATTTCATCATCGCCAATGAGCGCGCCGTCTTCGGGCTGACTCCGGCCAAGATCGGCATCATCTACCCACGCCCCGGCATCGAACGGCTGGTCCGGCTGGTGGGGCATGCCAACGCTAAATACATCCTCCTTACCGGGCAAACATTTGACGCAACGCAAGCCCAGTCGCTGGGTTTGGTGGCCGACGTCGTTCCTTCAGCGTCCTTTGACCAACACTGCGACGCCCTTCTTGGTTCCCTGCGGAGCCGTTCGCGCTTCTCGGTGCATTCCATGAAGCGGCTGGTGGACCTGGATGCCTCGGATGCCGGGCAGCCTGACATCGACCAGGAGTGGGCTGCGGCTTGGTCCGCAATGCCTGATGGTCCTGACATGGAAATCGGCATCAGCGCGTTCCTGAACCGTGAGCAACCGCAGTTTATGTGGCGGCCCCATGGCTGACTGCGGCGCCGCCGAGGCGTGATCTATGCCTCAATCAGGGACAAGGCTGGCCTCCCCTCCGTTGAAAGAGAGACGACGGGAGGCCCATGCTCATTGTTCTGACAGGAATAGACGGTTCAGGAAAGACGACGGCGGCCCGCGCCTTGGTGGATTCGGCTCGCGCCGAGGGGCACGATGCGCTGCTGCTGAGTAACCATGCTGCACGCCGACGGATGTCGCTCTTTTCGGAGCGGTTTGGGTGGAGCTTGCCGCCTCGGGGGGCCGATTTTGTAGAGACGTGCATCCGCGTGGTCAACGTCCTTGTTTCGCATGCGCGAGCCCTGCGGTTCGACGGCTTGGTGGTCATGGACAGGCATCTGTACTGCCAACTTGCCCTGCGCCGCGCTGCTGGATTGAGCCGGGGCCGGCTGCTTCCGTGGTTGCTGGAAAAGCTCCCTGATCCGGACCTCACGGTCCACCTCGATGTTGATCCGCAGCATGCATTCGAAAGGGTCATGGCGCGCGGCACCGATCACGAAGAGTTGGCAAATCTGGAAGCGTTCCGGAGTGCCTACCGCTCGCTCCCGGAGTTCGGCGACTCTGTGGTCGTTGACGCCAACGGAACGCCCGAGGACACGCTCGCCCTGCTGAACACGGTAATCGCCGGAAAGGAACCCGTGCGGGTTTGAACCCCATCCCTTCTGATTTGTGCCAGCACTCGGCTAGTGTGGGCTCACTTGTCGATTTGGGACCATGGGGGTCAAATGGAATTTGCAGAACGGCTTGCCGCTCTGGCGGCAAAGGTCCGCCAACAGCGCGGGGTTATCGAGACAGAAGAAGCGACGAAAAATGCCTTCGTCATGCCATTCATCTCGTCGATTCTGGGCTACGACGTCTTCAACCCGTTGGAGGTGGTCCCGGAGTTCACGGCCGACGTCGGCGTAAAGAAGGGCGAGAAGATTGACTATGCCATCGTCAAGGATGGCGAAATTCAGATCCTCATCGAGTGCAAGAAGTCCGTCGAGCCAGTAAAGATCGAACACGCATCCCAGCTCTTCCGCTATTTTGCGGTGACCAACGCAAGAATCGCGATTCTCACCAACGGCGAAACCTACCAGTTTTTCACGGACCTCGACGCGCCCAACCGGATGGATGCCAAACCGTTCCTAGTCCTTGATCTAAACGATATTGACGAGACTCTCCTACCGGAACTCCAAAAGCTATCCAAGGACGTTTTTGATCTTGATTCCATCATCGGGGCAGCGAGTGAACTGAAGTACATCGGAGAACTCAAAAGAACACTTGCCGCACAGTTCCGTGAGCCGGAAGATGAATGGGTCAAGTTCCTCACCACACGCGTCTACACGGGGCCATATACGCAGCGTGTTCGCGAGCAATTCACCATGTTGGTGGGGAAAGCAACCAAGCAATTCCTGAATGACCAAGTCAATGAGCGACTCAAGAAAGCTCTCGGTGCCCAGGCCTACACAGCAACCGACGAGATGGCCGCTGCTGCTGTCTCCAGTCGACCGGTCGCCGAGGCGGACCTTGTAGAAGCCGACGCCATTGAGACGACACTGGAAGAAATCGAGGGTTACCAAATCGTGCGGGCCATCGTGTGCAGCGAGGTGAAGCCTACCCGTGTAGTGCAAAGGGACGCTAAGTCATACTTCGCCGTTCTCCTTGACGATAACAACCGTAAACCGATCGCTCGGCTTCATTTCAATCGAAGCCAGAAGTACCTCGGGCTGTTCGACGCCAACAAAGAGGAAACACGAGTACCGATTGGCTCCTTGGAAGAAATCTACGACCACGCGGAGGCACTTCGCGGGAGTGTAAAGAGCTACCTCTAAAACAGCGCAGTTACGCAAATGTAGCTTCTTCCCACGCGTGATCACTGCTGCAGTGAGCGGGTTACTCCGGATGGAGTAACCCGCTCTTCTATTGGGCTGAGCCTTTTACCCCTTGTCCAACCAGAATTACAACCGTTGAAACTCCCCAAAGCCCCGGATAGGGTTGCCGGACCGTCCAACCACATCATCGTCTGGGAAAATACTGGGAGAACCATGACACATGTGAGACGCCAATTGGCTGCGGTCACCGCAGCCCTGGCCCTAAGCGTGACAAGCGGAGCAGTAGCCAGTCCGGCCTTCGCCGATCCTCGCGAAACCGAGAAAAACCCCACAGCCACCGGATACGGCGGTGCCGTGAGCACGGTGGATCCGGAAGCTTCGGCGGCCGCCATTGAGGTCCTTCGCAAGGGTGGGAACGCAGCCGACGCCGCTGTCGCTGCGGCCGCCACCCTCGGCGTCACCGAGCCATACAGCGCCGGTATTGGAGGCGGCGGCTACTTCGTTTTCTATGACGCCAAGACCAAGCAAGTCAGCACCATTGATGGCCGCGAAACCGCGCCGGCAACCATGCCAAACGATGCGTTCATCGATCCCGCCACCGGCAAGCCATACCTCTTCACGACCAAGAGGCCGGAACTGCCAACAGGCGGAGTCTCCGTAGGCGTCCCCGGCACTCCCGCCACCTGGGAACGAGCACTTGAGCGATGGGGCACCCTGAACCTGGGCGAGGCACTCAAACCCGCCATCAAGGTAGCCAACCGCGGCTTCGTGGTGGACGATACGTTCCGAAACCAGACCCTGGACAACAAGTTTCGCTTCAACACCTTCACCTCCACCCAGGACCTGTTCCTCCCCGGCGGTGACGCTCCCGCCGTCGGAAGTATCTTCAAGAACCCCGAACTGGCGGAGACCTACCGCCTGCTGGCGAAGGAAGGCAGCGGTGCCTTCTACACCGGTCCACTCGCAGAAGAGATGGTGTCTGCAGTAAAGAAGCCCCCGACGTCGGGTGACACTGATCTTCCCGTGCCACCGGGGTTCATGACCACTGACGATCTGGCTGCCTACAAGGCAGTGGACCAGGATCCGACTCACGTGAAGTACCGCGGTTATGACGTCTACGGCATGGCACCATCCAGCAGCGGCGGCACCACCGTTGGCGAGTCGCTGAACATCCTTGAAAACTTCCAACTCAAGGACATGCAGTCCGTAGACGCACTGCACCATTATTTCGAGGCCAGCTCCTTGGCGTTCGCGGACCGCGGCGCTTATGTGGGCGACCCGGCGTTCGTTGACGTACCCACTGATGTCCTCACAGACCCGATTTTCGGTAAGGAACGCGCCTGCAAGATTGATCCGACCGCGGCAGCCCCCAAGCCGGTTAGCCCGGGAGACATAACAACGTACGACGGCGTGTGCCCGGCCCAGGCGGCACCGCTCGCCGACGAGACAGATACTGAGAACATTTCGACCACCAACCTGACGGTCGCCGACAAATGGGGCAACGTGGTGGAGTACACGCTGACCATTGAGCAGACAGGCGGTTCCGGAATCGTCGTCCCAGGCCGCGGATTCCTGCTGAACAATGAGCTCACCGACTTCAGCGCCGTGTACAACGCCACTGACCCCAATAGGATCCAGCCAGGCAAGCGTCCGCGTTCTTCGATGTCGCCAACCATCATCCTTCAGGACGGCGACCCCTTCCTGGCGCTCGGCTCCCCCGGCGGATCCACCATCATCACCACGGTGTTGCAGACCATCCTGAACCGCGTTGATCTGGGGATGGACATCTCCGAGGCCATCGCCGCCCCGCGTGCTGCTCCCCGAAACGGGCTCACCGTGAGCTCCGAGCCGGCATTCATTGATGCTTACGGTCCCGCGCTGGAATCCTTAGGGCATGATTTGGTCCCTGCCGGCGATGCATTCACCTCGGCAGCCGAAATTGGTGCCGCCACGGCAATTGAGTTTGGCGAAGATGGAAAGCTCACCGCCGCAGCCGAGCCGACGCGTCGTGGAGGAGGATCCGCGATGGTACTGAAACCAACCGACGGGCCGTGACTGATGCATTAGCCCGGAAACAGGCCTCGGACTGTTGCCTGCAGCTTGTGCAAGGCCGGGTTCGCTTGGGTGCTGGCAGCTTGGGTGCCGGCGACTCTGGTGCTGGCAGCGAATTTCATGAGTCCGCGACATGCGAGTCCGGCGTCAGTCAGCTCGCCGCTCAGCAGAAATTCAATCAGTTCGTCGCTTGGAAGTAGGCGCACAAAGCCCGCCTCGGACGCGTCCCACGAAGGGTCGCCGCCGGGGCGGGCTTCTGCTGCGATGACGATGTGCTTTCTCCTGGACGAGTTGGCGGACCACCACTCGGATCCTGCGTAGTACACGGCCGACGATGCATAGCCTGTTTCCTCGGCCAGCTCGCGTTGGGCTGCCTCCACCGGCGATTCGTCATCGTTCAGGTAGCCCCCGGGCAGCTCCAGCAATGTCTTCCCGGGCCCGACGCGGAACTGTTCAAACAGCACCACATCGGTTCCGCCCTCGGTGAAGGCGAGGACCGCGGCGGAGTCCGGTCCCGCAATGATGTCCCATGTTGAAACCGTGCCATCCGCTTCCAGGTACGTGTCCTGGTTGATGGTGACAAAACCCTTATACGCACGCGTAGACCAGAGCTTCCGCCACAATTCGTTCGAATCGTTCACTCTTGGCGGTTGGTCTTGAGTTCCCGGCAGAATCTCCACACCATCACCAACGAAGCTACTGCAATGATGATTCCGGAAATAAGGGACCAAACAGACTCGCTGCCGCTTGAGAGGAAAATGTAGACAGCATAGGAGGCCATGGTTAGGGCGAGAAGAAGCCATGTCATCGGTTTTACATTCACAGTGAGTTCCTTGATCTGTTGGTAGAACTGAATCCGTCGAAGCTGGCTTCGATTCTCATGAGTGCCCTCCCGTGGAGTTGCCGCGTTCGGGTTGTCCGGGCCATAACGGGGAACGTGAAACGGCCTGCCAGAGCCACTCCCCCAGATTTGTCTGGCGCTGGCTGGTTACTTCCGCCCGCCCGGACGCGGGAAGTGAAGTGCTTTCTTCCACCTGACCGGCGTAGGCCAGCACAGGCAGAGTGGTGTCTGCGAGCGCTATGGGAACGATGGCGTCCACTGGCGCCATGGATGACGACGGCGGGTGGTCGCCGATGCTGGCCCGGCCCAGATTTTCGTGGAAGATCATTCCCTGCGACTGCAAGGCGACGTTGTCGCCCTGTTCCAACGAGTGATCCTCAGCTTCGCTGGGCGTCACGATCAACAACTGACCATCCGTATAGGTGTAGCCCGCTATGGTCACCTGGTTCACAGGGAGCACGGCGAGAAGCGTCCCGATCGCAAGAGAGCCCAGAAGCGTAGTAAGGGCACGCCGCCACAATGGGCTGCCGTTTTCCGCGGCCACCCGGAAGAACTGGATGATGCTCCTGCTCGCCATCACCGCGAGCAGGCAGAGGAGGGCAACGACCGCGATGTGCCCTGCATAGCCGAGCGCCAGGAAGATGGGCACGATGCGTTGGAAGCCCACGAGCATAAAGCCGACGCCGGCAACGGAGCTCGCCAGTCCGAACCATGGAAGCAAACCGCTGCCGCGAAAAGTGGATCGGGCGCCGAGAAGCCGGGAGCCAACCACGTCAGCCAGTGCCTTGACGGATTTCTGGCGAAGGTGCGGAATGTCCACGGCCGACATCAAGGCAACGTAGCCGTCCAGCTTGATGAACGGGAAAAGATTCAAAATGGCGACAGCCCAACAAATGACTCCGTAGAGAAGGGCCGCGTCTTTAATTGAGGATGCCGGAAGAAAGGTCTGGACCGCCAGCGCAATGCTCCCCAGGCCCAGATGCACCAAGGGCCCGGCCAAAGCAATCACTACCCGCTGCTTTCGGGAGTTCAACCGCCACCCATCGGTTACGTCGCAGAAAAAGGCGGGAGAGAGGTAGAACAGCATGATGCCAATACGCCGAGGCGCGCCACCAAAGTAGGTGAGGGCCATTCCGTGGCCGAGTTCATGCAGCAACGTGGAGGCAAACATCGCACCGGCCACGGCGAGATATACCTCAAGTGCTAGCGGCGTCGCCATGACCCGCCAAATGCTTGAGCCAGCAGCCAAGGCCCCCAGTATGCCGCCTAGGAAAAGCAAGGCAAGGGGCACCACAGCTATCGGCCTCGCCATGGCGGCAACCGCAGGACGGAATAGCAGCAGGAGTGGCGCCGGGTTGAACAAGGTGAACTGCACCGTCAGCGGTGCCCGGAACTGAACACGTCGGTCCGTCCTCACCTGCCTCCTCGATCCTTGCGCCCTCAATTCGTGCGCACCGTCGTCGAAAATACCTGTGTGGGCCAGCTGGCGAACGATCCCCATGACGTCGGCAGCCGTCCACGGCAACCCCAGGAGTCGGGCGATCTGGGCCGGGTCCCTCTCGCCATCAACTGCCCTGAGCACAGCAGCTACATCTGCTGAGATTCGGGCCTTGGGCACATTGTTCAGGGCAATAATCCACGGCCCTCCGTCGTGCAAGGGCTCATCAACAGATGCCGATGGGATCAACTGAACTGGCCACTGGGCAACGGCCGGAACCTTGCGCGATCCGGACATAGCGAGCTTTCTCATATCAGTGGGTGCGGTGTTAAGGACAAGCCAGCAGGACCGTGCGGAATAAGGACCGCTTTGGTTTCGTCCATGGTCAAAGGAACCGCTCCCGGACAGATTGCTTTACCGGCTATCCAACCAAGCTCCCGAATTGCCGCCGGGAGGCGGTGAGTAAGGCTGACCCAGTGGGATTGGATGTCGCGCCGGGCCAGATACTTCACCAAGTCCTTCACTTCCGGTGTGGGTTTGAACGCCGGAAATCGGGCTGGCTTGAACGATCGGAGCCAGGAAGACAGTTCAGCCAAGGCTTGCTCGGTGGTCCAGAAGTCCGCACGGGATTCGTCGTCTGTTACCTCTGGAGATGCAGCCGCAGACGGCGTCCGAGACAGGAAGAGTTCGCGAATTTGCAGGCCTTCCTGGAGTGCTCCCCTCAGGGCGACGATGGGGCCGGCTGCCGCTTTGAGTCCAACAGCGCCAAACTGCCCATTCCCGGCATGGCCGGTGATGATGCAGACCGCTACGTGCAGGGGGCTGTCATCCTGCGGGATGAAGGCGAGGGTGAAGTCAACGCCCGCAGCGCGGGCAGAGTCCACGAGCAAGAACAAAGCCAGTGTCCCCTGCGAGTCACGTACGTCTGCGGGCATCTCCTCGGCCACAAACTCGTTAAGCGGAGCCCTTCGACGCCATGCAGAAAGGAAGGCATCGCGCTCAATGACTTCTCCGATGCCGGACACTTGTGCAAAGCGTTCCGCCGGACCCGAAGCGGCACCGTTCGGCGAAGGATCAAAGAACCCGCTCCATGGATCCCTGTCCGCAGATCCACCGGCCGTGTAGTCCACCGTTGGCGCCGGTACGTATGATTCCTGGCCAGTCAGCAAGTTGGTGGCCCGGTACCAGGGGAACTCAAAAGCGAGGGCAGAGGCGCGTCCCAACCCTGCGCTGACAAAATCGATCTGCCCTTCCGTCTGATCCCTCGGAACAACAAGGTGTTCGACGTCGGCTTCGGCGGGCATTAAGGCGAAACGTTCTACGGCCTCCCCTGCGCCCCGCGTTATGGAGGCCCGTTTCTTCACATCAAAAGCTCCGACGGCGGTTGCAAAACCCTCCCCACGTGGCCGCCCATTTGCGGGCGACGCTACGGTTCTCCAGAGCCCCACGTCGTTGGGTAAGTAGACGGTCGCCGAGGACACGAGTCCCAGCGACGGATCAAGCGTAAGTACGGGATCGACGCTCATCTGCCACCCACCCACAACTCGATGTCATTCAAGCCGGGTACCTGCGTTGCCAGTCGAACCGGACGACGCTCCAGGATGGTGAGGCCCTCCGCGAGTACCTCTTCCTCGATGAGAGCGTTACTGACGAAGGCGATATCGCTCGAATACGCGGACGAGCGGTACGTACCTCCTTCATTGAAGCCAACGTGAATCATGGTTACGTGCCGGGCACCGTTGACCGGATCACGGCTTTCCACGGTGATGAGGAATGCGTCGTCGCCCAACGCTGAAATTGTGGTGCCGCCGTCGTGTCCTTCTGATGGATGGTGGCTGTCGGCGTTGAGTACCGTCAATAGGAAACGGCCGTCCGGCGCCAAGGCGTTGCGGACGCGGCGGAACAACTCCTTCCTGCCCAGAGTGTCCAGAAGCGTGATGGAACTGGCACCTAGAACGACGCAACCGAAGCCGCCGTCGACCTCAAACCGGGACATGTCCGCCTCGACCAATACTGTTGACACTCCGCGGGGATTAAAGGCTTTGGTTGCGATCCTTTCTGCGAGCATTTCGAGCATTTCCGGGGAAGAATCGACGGCGGTCAGGGGTCTTCCGAGGGCAAGGAGCGGGCGGGTGATCCGGCCGGATCCTGCAGCCAACTCAAGGATGGGTCCGGTGGTTTGGCGGGCAGCGGCCAGGATCTCGGGAAGTTCGGTCAGGTCCCCGGCGGTGATCTGGTCGTAAAGGCGGGCCCCTGAAACGCTGTACAAATCCTCAGGAGGATCCAGGTGGCCAAGGACGCGCAGGATGGCATCAGCAGACTTGTCAGGTGGGGTATTCATCAGCTCGTGTTCTCCGGGAGTTGGTAGGTGTCCGCGATACACGCGGGCGGCAGCGAAGGGTCGCGCCACCCGCGTGCACAACCTAGGTGGCGGCGATTCCGACGACGATGCCGGCGATGATGATGACGTCACCAACGCGGACATACCACGGTGTATCGTCCGGGGTGTCGAGGTTCTCCAGTTCTTCGATGCTCAGCTGAAGGTTCGAGGTTGCGATCATTGCGTTCTCCTTTCTTCTGTTGTGGATCGTCCTGTTCTTGGACTATTCGGTCTCCAGGACGGGTCAGGTGATGCTGACGGCGATAACGCCGATGGCAACTCCCTGGGACACTCCGATGAACCAGTTGTTGAAGTCCGGGGTATCCAGCGATTCGATTTCCTGGATGGAGATGTTGAGCTGTTTCTGCATTTGCGTTCACCTCCCTTCATTGCGGGGTTGACTGGACGGCGCGGGTTCATCAGGTGATGGTGACGGCGATCCCGATCAACGCAAGGCCCACGGTGACCCCGTGGATGCGTTCGCTCCAGTCGTCAGGGACATCGAGGCTTTCCAGTTCCTGGACGTTGAGATCCAAAGTCCTGGGTGCAGGCATGTTGCTCATGTGCTCACCCCCTTTCCCTTACCGCTGGTAGCTCGCCCACTGGGCCTGGCAAGTTCTTGTTGGTCGAGTGATGCCTCGAAGAGGACATGCTGGACCTGCATGGCATCAAGGCCCCGCAGCATCGGCAAGCCACCGCCCCAGTTTCGGAGGGCAGCGTCAGTAGTTTTCACCAATGCCTCCTGGCTGATGATGTCCATGCCAGCGATGCCCCACCGCCGCATCAATTCACTGATGCCCTTGGCCGGGTTGGGGTCCAGCGAAGGATCCGCTTCTACTACTACGGACCAGAGCTTCAGAAGCCGGCCACCGTCACCCCAGGCTGCGCTTCCGTTGGCCACCTCCGCCCAGATGGGGCCGATGACGGAGGCAGTGGCGGTCATCTTTCGAACTCCCGTGACATGGGCAAGTTCGTTGGCGACATACCAGTGCTTCGCTCCGTATGGGTCGCGGCCCACCAGCGCCCAACCGGTATGCGTCTCCATACTGAGGTGGGCAGCTATGAGCCGCAGCTCGGGCACATCCTCACGCATCAGCCGATTCCCGAGCCGGACAATCCGCACCAAAAGTGAGTAACCGTCGTCATCGAAAATGCTGGAACTGCTGCCAATCAAGGTCCCTGCCACCCGGAGGAATGCCTCGAGCAATCCTTCGAAGAGCAGGTGCGTGGGCAGGGTGGCGAGATTGCCGGCGTCGAGCACTGCTACGTCACCCGACAGGTGACGTGAGGCGATCAAACGGCGCCCGACGGAGGTGTCCAGGCACGCTACAGCGCTGACTTCGGCACCGGTCCCCACCGTTGACGGCATGAGGACGGTCCGGGGACGCTCATTTGGATAAGAAACGGGAGGCAGGACTATAAGGCCCGAGCGCTTGGCATGGCGTTCGACGAAGATCGTCAGGCTTGGGTCTGCGGTGAACAGCGCCGCGAGTTTCACGGCGTCCATCACGGAACCGCCGCCAAGTCCCACAACGGTCTGAATTCGATGCTGGCGAATGAACCTGCCTACATGCCGCAGTGTCTCTACGGTGACGGGGGCCGCGTTCAGCTCCAGGGTTGGCGCTCCACTCAAGTCGCCGGCCAAGAGGGCATCTCTTTGTCCCGCAAGCGTTTTGTCCACCACCAGTCCGGTCCGGCCCCGCGTGAGTCCGCCAACGTACTTGGGCGCGATTCCTTCCCCCAGAACGACGCAACGCGTCCGCCAGACGCGGTCGGCGGTCATGCGAACACTCCGTCGCGCTCAGCTTTTGTTATCCCGGCTTGAATGGCTGTGTGGAGTTCCTCGAAGTTCTCCGTGGTGTAGATCAGCGCAGGAAGGAGTTGAATCCGTCCAGGCCCGGGCTGCACAATGGCGCCTGCTTGATGAATTCGCCTGACGACGGCCATGACCTGGTTCGGTGATAGGGGCAGCCCCTTGTCCGACTGGAGCTTGATGCCCCGCATGCAGCCCCGGCCTGAGGATCCGCCCACCACTGGATTGCTTCGGAGTCTGGAAATGAGCTCGTCCAGGGCTGCTGACACCCGCTGAGTCAGGGCGTGGTGATCCAGCCTTTTCATCTCGGAAATCGTGCTGAGAAGCGCAGCGCAGGCAGCTGGAGTTCCGGCTTGGGTTTCGCCGTGGACAAAGATGGCCTCGTTCACATCGAAGAGCCGGGTTACGCGTGGGCCGATCAGCAGCGCGGCGCATGCGCTTGTGCCGTTGGTCAGACCCTTTGAAGTGACAACGACGTCCGGAGCGTGCCGCCACTTATCTGAAGCGAACCACCCTTCAACCCTGCCGAACCCTGTGGCGACTTCGTCAGCGACAACAAGGAACCCATGCTCCTCCCTGTGCCTGAGGACTGCGGCCACGAAAGCGTCCGGCACAAATTCCGCGCCTGAACCAAGGACGGGCTCAATGACGATCGCCGCGACGCGGTGTCCCTCCCGTGTCAGGAGTCGGGCCAGCTCCGCGCCGTCGTCGTCGAACCGGATATGCCGGACGTTCCGCCTGTCCACTCCATACACCGCTTGGCCGAGGTCGTCGCCGCTGAGTGCCTGACTGCCATAGGTGAGCCCGTGGTAGCTGCCACTCAGCCCGATGATGAGTTTGCGTTCGGGTTGCTTGTCCAGGACAAAGTAGTGGCGGGCCAGCTTCATGACGGCGTCGTTGGCGGCGCTGCCTGACGTGGAGAAGAGAACTCGCTGGAACTTGTGGGTGGGCAGTTCAAGGAGTGCTTTGGATGCCTCGAGGGCTCTGCTGTGCGCCGTCCGGAAGAGCGGGAGGTAGGACGCTGTTTCCAGTTCCTTGGTTATGGCCCCGGCAATCTGTGCATTGCCGTAGCCGAGGTTCGCGTTCCACAGGCCGCTCTTCGCGCAGAGACGTCGTTGCCCGTCCTCGAAAGTTACATGGACCCCTTGGGCGCTGACGGCTGTGTAACTTGTTGCTTCGAAACCGTTCTGACTGACGAGTGGGACCCAGAGCGGGAGCTGTGTCTTGGGCGTTGAGGATACGCTCATCGGGTTGCGCCGATGAGGTCGATGCCCAGCTGTTCGAACTGGTTCAAGACCGCCGTCACGGCACCGGCTGCCACGGATTCGGAGACGTTGAGGGCTGGCCCTATGACTGCAGCGGCTGCGTGGGCGTCCCGGAAGTTCGAGACGGCCTCGATGATAGTGGCCGCGTCAATCCCGATTCTGAAGATGCGGCCGGACGTGGTGTCCAAAAGACTGTGCTCACCACCGTGCCGAATGATGAACGGTGCGCCTGGCGATGGCAGCTCGCCATCTGCGGAGGCTCCGTAAAGGCTTAGGCCGAAGCCAGCAAGCTGAGTGCTGGCACGGTCCTCCCGGGGTATGAACTTCCAGGCATCCAATGCTGCAAGGTAGCGCGGGATCCATGGCCTGGTTGCCAGCGAGTCGCGAACGCTCCGGGGGTCGCGTATCGAAGCAACCACAGCCTCGGGCTGAAGCGCGAGCGATTTTCTTTGGAGATCGTGAAAGGGATCGCCGATTCGGCCGATCTTAGCGCCGTACGGACCGCTGAGGACTGTTCCGTCGGCCGCTATGTGCAGCCTCGCAAGATGTTGGGAGCTTTGTCCGGCCAACAATCCGCGTTCTGCCAAGACTGCGTTGACCTCGATGAGCTGCCGAATAAAGTGGCCCGAACGGCGGGCTTCGTCGGCGTCGTCGAAGAATGCCAGCCAGTCATCATCGGAGGTGATGCGGACAAGCGTGACCCCCACAAGATTCACGAAGGGAATGGCTACGTAGTCCTGGATCTCCAGGCTGAGCGTGCCGTCCACCAGGAGCTCTTCCCCGGAAACATCGAAAGTCCCGGACACCGGAATAAGGCGTTCATCGTCCGCATCACCGTTCAGGACAAGAACAACGCATTGCTCACCTGCAAGCTCCTTCGCGTACGGCACATGCTCGGAATTCTCAACAAAAATTGTGCATCCGGGAATTCGCCCGGGGATCCCGGTGATCCACTGATCTACCGCCGCGGCAGTGGTCTGTTGTTCGTTCAGCGTCAATTACCCAACCCCCAATAGTTGTGCACGTTCCTGTGGGCGGCCCTCGATGCTTGCTCGAGGGCTCGTCCTTGAGAAGGACACTATGGGCGCGCTGAACGGACCTGCCGCGAAAAACTGGAACTAGGTGGCGAAAGGGCCAAAATTAGGTGGTGTTAGGGGCCACCTAGGTGCTGGCTCAAGGGGGTCTAGGTGGTAGCTGAGCTGTACGCCGTCTGGACGCTACTTCGCTGTCACGGTCAGCCCATAGGCCGCTTTGACCCAGCCCAGGAACTCGGCATCGAGATCTCGCGGTGAGCCCAGCACGAACTCGTGATGCCATCGGGAAGCCGAGACCTGCTGCGACCGATGCAAGCGATCCGTATCCAAGGCATGGTCCAAGACCACGTTGACCAGAAGACCGCCCTTACGCGGATGGATACCAAGAAATGCGCGGCCGTTCATGACGTGGAACGACGTCTGCTTTTCCTCAACGTCAAACGGGCCCACCGACGTCAGGGCTTCCACTAACGCTGCGAGAACTTCAGAGGAAACGGAATCGCCATCAATGCGTTCACGAGCTGTCCGAGCCATGGAGAAAGCCTACGCGCAACCGAACACATGACGCATGGGACGTTATCCCAGGCGCGCCACACTTCGGCGGGAAGCCCGGGGTGCCGAGCCGTCGGAGAGGGTGGCGTGAGTCTACCCTTCGCGCTCTAGAAGTGCGGTTCCCGGTTAGTGCCCGAACATCTCCAGGCAGCCGCCGTCCATGATGCTCCCACCGGTCTCCACTGTGGCCGGGCCCGTGAGCGGAACATACCCGTACAGGCAGCCCCCGCTGGGTACTGTGACCCCGAACCTGACGCCGTTGCCGCCGTCGTCCGTCTGTACTTCCTTGAGGCTTAAGGCTGTGAACGCGGTTTCGACGTCATCGGCGTTTGCTGGCCTCGTGAGCGCATCCAGCGCTTGGCGCGCGGGACCGACGTGCGCGTCAAGCTGTGCGAGCATTTCCGGGGTCAACTTCCTGCGTTGACGGTAGGTTTCGTTCGCTGCCATGGCCGCTTCGCCGTCGTACTGCACACAGTTGCTGTCCGTCCGAAGTTCCGTGCCGGCGCTCGGGCAAGCGGCGGTTGGCGTCGGAGAGGGGCTGGTTGAGGTTGAGGCCGCCGTCCCCGGCACTGCGCACCCCACCACTGCGGAAAGCACGACGGCGGTAATGGTGAGTGCCGCTGGCACCGGCCATGATCCTGGTTTCCCCATCCAAGGGACCTTACGGGAAGAGTTGTGCGCCGGGCAGTTAATTTGTCCAACGATTTGAATATGTTACTTTGAGTTCCGCATCGTCGAACGATTTTGGGGGAAATCAATGACAGCGAAGCCCAGCAAGAAGGCGAAGAACTACTGGATGGCGGTGCCCGCTGCGTATGGCGGAACGCTGACGGTTGTGGTGATCACCGAATGGCCCTGGCCGCTCATCGCAGGTGCCGCTTTTGTCCTGCTACTCATTCTGCAGCGATTCCATGGGCGCGCAGAACACAAGGACCGGGTTGAACCCGGAACGGATAGCGCCACACTGGGACTGCTGAGCTCCACCTTCGGCGCGGCTGCCATCCTGATCCACGGATCCGTTATCGCAGCTTGGGCGGGGCCCCTTCTGGGACTGATCACCTTTGCTGCCTTGTACTTCTGGCTCGCCAGGCGGGGCAGGATCCATCAGCACTGAATACGAGAAGGGCTGGGCCGAACGCGGATGTGCGCCCAACCCAGCCCCTCGCCATGGAACGAATTACAAAACCGTCGTCCGCGACAACGACAGATCCTTCGTCTCGCGGAAGAACAACACCACCACCACCGCGGACACCAAGGCCATCCCCATCAGGTAGAACGCCGGCGCCAACGGAGTCCCGAATCCTGCCACCAACCCGGTTGCCACGAACGGAGCCGTCCCACCGAACAACACGTAGGCCAGCGTGTAACCGATCGCAGACCCGGAAGCACGAACCGATGATGGGAACATCTCCACCAGGGCCGGAACGTTGGACGTGCCAATCACCGCTACCAAAGCACCCAGGACACTGGTGCCCAGGATCGCGAAACCGAGCCCCAAAGGCATGATGGAGAATGCCGGAATGGTCATCACCACAAAGCCAACACACGCCACCAGCAGCATCCGCTTGCGGCCGTAACGGTCGCTGGCACGCGCGGCCAGAGGGCACACTGCCGTGTACACCAGCATCGTGATTACGCTCGTGATCATCGATTCAGTGCTTGAGTAGTGAAGGCTCGAGGTCATGTACGCGATCATGTAGCTGCTCATCAGGTAGTAAGCGATCGCGTTGGTGATGCTGTAGCCAAACAGTGTGAAGATCTGCCGGGCGCAGAGCCGGATGGCATCGCCCAGCGGCTTCTTTGCTACTTCGCCCTTCTTCTCCAGACTGCGGAACACTGGTGTGTCGTCCACCTTGGATCGGATGTACAAACCGATGAGACCCAGCGGTGCAGCGAGCAGGAAGGGGATTCGCCAGCCCCAAGCCTGAAGGTCAGCGGGACTCAAAGTTGCAGTAATGGCCGCGCCGAGCAGAGCGCCGGCAACAGAAGCCAAGCCGACCGTGGCCGGGATGATGCTTGCGTACGTTGCCCGCTTGCCTTCCGGCGCATACTCCACGATGAACGCCGACGAGCCCGTGTACTCGCCGCCGGTCGTGAATCCCTGGACTGCCCGGAACAAGAACAGCAGGATCGGAGCCCACACGCCGATCACGGCGAACGTCGGCAGGATGCCGATGCAGAACGTGGCCGCGCTCATGATCACCACGCACAGACCGAGCATCTTGTTGCGGCCAATCCGGTCACCGTAGCGTCCAAAGAAAGCCGCCCCGAGCGGCCTGGCGATGAAGCCGCCGGCGAAGATCGCCCACACGGCCAGAAGTGACGCCGTCGTGGAGTAATCGGGGAAGAAGAGCTTCGCGATGGTCACTGACATGACCGCATAAGCGGCAGAGTCGAACCACTCCACGAAATTTCCGACGGCGGCTGCCGCGGCCACGCGCTTGAGGCTGCGCCGGGGTGAAGACTCAGTTTCAGCGACGTTCTGGGTCATGGCGTTCATGATGGCTGTCCTTCGAGATGGGGAGAAGGGGTGGTGTGTGGCAGAGCCCGGAGCTGGGCCCGCTGGACTTTGCCGGTCGCCGACTTCGGCAGGTCGGCGACGTATTCAATGAACCGCGGATACGCGAAGCGGGAGAACTTCTCCTTCACATGTGCCACGATCCGTTCACTCAGGTCCGCTCCCCCGGAGTGGCCTGGCATGAGTTCGATCCAGGCCTTGATGGACTGGCCGCGGAGTTCGTCCGGAACGCCTGTCACTGACACGTCCTGGACGGGATCGAGCTCTCGGATCACGGCCTCCAATTCGTACGGCCCCACGCGATAGCCGGAGGTTTTGATGACGTCGTCGGTCCTCCCCAGGAACCAGAAATAGCCATCTTCGTCGGTGTAGGCCTGGTCCTTCGTGTGGTACCAGTTGCCTCCAAATGCGGTGGCGGACGCCTCCGGCAAGTTCCAGTATCCCAAGGGAAACTGCGGGTTGGAGCGGGCTCGGAGGCAAATCTCGCCGGTCTCGCCCGTGGGCACTTCTTGCTCGTTCTCGTCCAGCAGGCGAACTTCCCAACCGGGCAGCGGCTTGCCCATCGAGCCCGGCTTTACGGGCACGTCCGGGTAATTCCCCAGCAGCGGGTACGACTCCGTTGAACCGTAGTAATCCAGGAGTGTCACGCCGTACTGCTCGCCGAACCATTCGATCAACTCCGGCGTCAGCGGCTCATTGGACGAACAGACCGTCCGCAGTGACAGCGGGAAGCGGGTACCGGCGTCGGGCACGTCCTCGCGCATCTTGCGCAGGAACGTCGGATTGACCAGCGCGCTGGTGACTCGGTGGCGGCTCATAGCGTCCAGGAGGTTTGCGGGGTCGAAGCCGCCTTGCGGACGGAAGACCAGATGCGTGGCCCCGAGCCGGAGCGGGCCCATCAGCTTGGCGAGCGACCAAGCCCAGTCCCCGGCGCCGTAGAAAACGTCGCCATCGCCGAGTTGGTGGCAGTACTCGAATTCATTGTGGCCGAGGAGCGTGCGGTGCGCGTGGACGATTCCCTTGGCGCGGCCGGTGGTGCCGGACGTATAGAAGATGAGTGCGGGATCGTCAGCTTTGGTTTCGACGCTCTCGAAGTCCGTGGTTTCGGCGGCGATTTCCGGGCTGTCGATATCGATGAACGTACCCTCGTAACCCTCGAACAAGTGCTTCGCAGACTCTTCCGCGATGATCACCGACGCGCCGCTGTCCTCCAACCGGAAACGGATCGGCTCCGCGGCCCAGAGGAGGGACATCGTCACCAGAATCGCACCCGTCCGCAGCACGCCCAGATACGCGGCGGGAGTATCGGAACGCTGAGGCAGCAGGACGGCGACGCGGTCGCCCTTCTTGATGCCAGCCCTTTGGAGCGTGACCGCGATTTGCCGCGAACGGTCCTGGATTTCACCCCAGCTCACCTCGCGTTGACCCTCGACGGCGGACTCCAGGATGAGTGCCCGCTTGTCCCTCGGGTGGTGGTCGGCGACGTCGACGGCCATATTGTAAAGGTCGGGCACCTCCCAGCGGTGGGAGTTTCGTAGTTCGGTGTAGGGGTCTTGGGTTGCGGTGGTTGTCATGGTTTGTCTCCTCTGGTTCTGTTTCAGCGCACCGCGGATCAGCGGCGGCCAGCGAGGAAGCGGGCCATTTCGCGTTGCGGTTCGCCGGTGCCGTACGCCTCGCGGTGGACGCGTTTGGCTTCGGCCATGGCGTCGGTGAGGTCGTCGTCTTCGAGGCTGCGCAGGCGGTTCTTGGTCAGGCGGACCGCGCCCGGAGGAAGGAGGCTCAAACGCGAGGCGAGGTCTTGGGCGTAAGCTAGCGTGCCGCCGTCGTCGGCCACGTAGTTAAGGAGGCCGAGACGCTGAGCTTCTTCCGCGTTGACCAGTTCTCCGGTGAGGACGAACTGCGCGGTCTTGGACTTGCCCAGGATGCTCCACATCGCCCAGATGCCCGTGATGCTGGGGATGCCCGAGAGGACTTCGGGCTGGCCCATGCGGACTTGGGAATCGCCAACGCGGAGGTCCGCGAGGAGTGCGTACTGGAAGCCGGAGCCGGCGGCGACGCCGTTGACCGCGGCGATGGTGATTTGGTCGAGATTGCGGACAGCGCGGTAGAGGCGGTCGAAGCCATCGATCCAGGCCTCGGCGGATGCGTGGTCTTCGGGATTCATGCCGGCGGTTTCGGCGAGGTCCTGTCCGGCGCAGAAGGCCCGACCCGTTCCAGTGAGGATCACGCTGCGGATTTCGTCGTTGCCTTTGAGGCCTTCGAGGTGGGCGATGAGTTCGTCACGCATAGCCTTGGTCCAGGCGTTGAGCTTGTCCGGGCGGTTGAGAGTGATGGTGGCAGTGGGGCCGTTCTGTTCGAAGAGGACATCTTGGGACACGGTGTTTCCTTTGGCTTGTTGCGGCTTCTTGAGTCCCATCAGACCATCGGGGATTGTGACCCGTCTAACATCAATATCTACTCGCCGTGATACCAAACTGATATGGTGCGCGGATGGATCTCCACCATCTCAAGTACTTCGTGGTGCTCTCCGAGGAGCTGCACTTCGGCCGGGCGGCACAGCGTTTGCACATGGCCCAGCCACCGCTGTCGCAGCGGATCAAGGACCTGGAGAAGGAACTCGGGGTTTTGTTATTTCACCGGCGACGGACTGGTGTGGAGCTGTCCGAGGCCGGGGCGTTGCTGTTGGAGCACGCCCGCGGGGTGCTGGATCATGTGGCGATGGCGCAGGAGTCGATGCGGCGGATCCGTCCTGGTGCTTCCGGTGTTCTGCAGGTGGCGGTGCCGCCGGACACGAATCCTGTTGCGTTGTCCACGATGGCCTCTTCGTTTGCTTCGTCTGCGCCGGACGTGCTGCTGAACCTGCACGAGCTCACCACCGTTGAGCAGGTTGAACGATTGCGCGACGGCGAACTGGACGTGGCGGTGGTCCGTCACCCTTTGAGCAGCGTGGGTTTCGAGACGGGGCCGGCGTTCTCGCGGGCTTTGGGTGTGGTGCTGAATGCTTCACATCCGCTGGCTTCTTCGTCTTCCGTTCGTTTGGGCGACTTGGCCGGCAGTCCGCTGATCATCTTCCCGCGACACATGGCCCCGACCTTGTACGACTCGTTCCTGCACACCTGCCGGGACGCTGGGTATCTGCCTGCGGCCATTGTTCATGCGCGGAACCAGCACTTCACGCACGGTCTGATCCTGGCCGGGCGGGGCGTGCACTTCAACGAGGAACCGTGGACTCCGTTGCCTTCGGGGATCGTGTGGAGGCCGCTGGTTGGGGATCCGTTGGCTTGGCGGACGTCGGCACTGTGGCTGAAGAGCCGCAGGTCAGCGGAAACGGATGCGTTTGTTGCGGCAGTGGGGGCGGGATTGGCGGCGGGCGGGCATGGGTAAAAATCTGCACAGCGTGGACATCTCTTGGTGCGTCGATCGTTCAGGATGAAGGCGGCCATGAGCATTTATGTAGTGATAGCGTCATCCCATGGAAGTGACACCTCGAATGCGTCGCAGTGCAATCGTCTTTCTCGCGGGATTCATCTCTTTTGCAGTCTTCCAGCCGGTCTTCGGCGTATTGCCTGCGCTCGGTGCAGGCATCGTCGTGGCCGCAGCCGCTCTGGCAATCGACGCCCGGGTAGCTTCGCGCCGCAGTTCCCGACGAGGGGCTTAATTACTGCTGGCCTCTCCCACGCCCTGCGATGTGGATCACTGACTCACGGCCATCGCTCAGTCACCCCAGTCAGAACCATACCGAAATCGGTATGGTTCTGACGGGGCGGAATCGCGGGGATTGCGGACAAAACAATACCGTTACGGTAGACTTTTGACATGCGAAGAACATATCGAGACGTACTGCGTGAGATCGCCTACGGCAACTATGGCTATGTCACCACTGCGGAAGCAGTGGAGGCGGGCGTACCCGTCGTCGAATTGCCGAAGCTCACAGCCCGCGGCGGCCTAGATCACGTTGGATATGGTCTCTACCGCATGACTGACATCCCGCCGACCGACGATGATCAATTCGCCGAAGCGACCTTGCGCGCAGGAGACGACGCCTACATCCGCGGAGAATCCGTCCTTGCCCTCCTCGGCCTTGGGGACGTGAATCCCACGAAGATCACAGTAGGAACCGGCCGTCGTGTCCGCCGAGCAATGCCCGCGTACATGAAAGTCATCCAGACACAAGCCGGAATGAAGGTCACGCGCTACCGCGGGATCCGCGCCCAACAACTCAGCGAAGCACTCCTCGAATGCATTGGGCGTGTCCCGGCCACACGACTGCGGGATGCCGCAGCCCAGGCCCGGGCTGAGGGACTACTGACTACGGCGGAGTGGAACCGTGTACGCAAGGAACTCGCCGCATGAGTTATGACACCCCACCTCGTAATCTCGCCGCTCTCAACCAGCGATTGAAGAACTTGGAAGTAGACGAGACCCTCGCCGTTCGCCGACGGACGACCATGGCTCTGGTGGTGATAGGCCAAATGCTTCCAGAGGGCGCCGTGAAAGGTGGGAGCGCGATGGCATTGAGATATGGTTCCGATACAAGGTTCACCCGTGACGTTGATGCCGCACGCACGGGAAGTCTGGCGACATTCCGCGCCGACTTCGAAGAGCGGCTTCGGGAAGGGTGGGGCGGGTTTAGTGGACGCCTGATCGAGCGGAAAGCTCCGAAACCCAAGGGCATTCCGGCCCCGTATGTGATGAAACCTTTCGATGTGAAGCTCGACTACGAGGGAAAGCCGTGGTGCACAGTCCCCTTCGAACTCGGACACAATGAAATCGGTGATGCCGACGATCCCGAGTTCGCTCTGGCTCCCAGCATCAGCGAGCTGTTCACCTCTGTGGGTCTCTCCGCTCCAGGGCCAGTGGCGGTGATGCCCGCTGATCACCAAATAGCCCAAAAGATACACGCGTCCACAGCGCCCAGTAGCGACCGCGCCCGCGACCTCGTCGACCTCCAACTCTTAAGTGCCCGTGAGGAGCTGGACCTATCGATGGTCCGGACCGCTTGTCTTCGTCTGTTCGACTACCGAAAGGTTCACTCTTGGCCACCGTCAGTTATCGAGGGTGCGGACTGGGCAACCCTCTACGCTGAGGCGGCCGAAGGCCTCGATGTCGTCCCTGATGTCGCTCCCGCCATTGAGTGGCTGCGCCAGTTCATTGCCGTGATAGACCAAGCATCGCCGAACGATAAAACGTCGCTCTCTGAGACGGAGGCGACTGTAGCGGCCGTGGAGGCGGGCGGGGAGGGGTAAGGCTATCCACCAGGCATTCTGTACAGCCTCGTGGCAAAGGACAAGGTCAAAGAACTTGCGGAGATCGTTCGTTCGGGCCTAATAAAACATGTCCAAAGCCCTCTAGAGGCAATATAGGGTGGTCGTCAGAAACCACAACACCCCGCGACTCAAGCTTCTTGAGCTACTCCTCATCTGATAGCCATTCTTTGTTGTAATCCGCCACGACCCCCCCGCACCCTAGAGGAAATCAGCCCGAGAAAAGAAAATCAGCCCGAGCCGTGAGGCGAGCGGGCTGATCGTGATGAAACAACACTACCAAGTTGAAGCCGTCAACGCGGGCTGATCTGGGGCAGAGTCGGCCGGGGTCGGCGGTGAGGCCTCGCCCCTCGCAGATTCAGCACCCTGAGCAACACCCGTCACCACACTCCTGTTCCGCGCCGACTCCTCGACGGCGGCCAGCACCCGCTGGATCTGGAGCCCGTCGTCGAACGACGGCGACGGTGCCTCACTGTCGCGAATCGCAAGCAGAAAGTCCCGGATCTGGTGCGTGAACGTGTGCTCCCAGCCGATGATGTGACCTTGGGGCCACCACGCTTCAAGGTAAGGGTGCTCCGGCTCATTCACGAGTATCCGCCGGAACCCCTGTTCCCGCACCGGGAGGCTGGCGTCCAGGAAATTCAGTTCATTTAGGTTCTCGAGGTCAAAAGTGAGCGAGCCGAGTGAGCCATAGATTTCGAGCTTGAGCGAGTTCTTCTGGCCCGTGGCAACCCGCGACGCTTCCACCGACGCACTGATGTTCCCTGTCATTCCAAGGGTGGCCCAGGCGGCGTCGTCGACTGTCACTTTCTCAAGACCGTTGGGTCCGGGACGTTCCGTGACAAAAGTCCTCAGCGTTCCGGTCACCTCAGTAACGGTTTGCCCTGTGAGGTGCTGGATCTGGTCGAGGGCGTGTGAGGCAATATCGCCCAACGCTCCGGAGCCGGCGGTCTCCTTCCGGAGCCGCCAGCTCATGGGGGTTTCGACGTCGGATAGCCAGTCCTGCAGGTATGCAGCCCGCACGTGCCGGACGATGCCGAGACGGCCGTCCGCGATCAACTCCCGCGCCAAGGCGAGCGCCGGAACGCGACGGTAGTTGAACCCGATCATGGACTGCACTCCGCGAGCCTGGGCCGCGGCGGCTGCGGATGCCATCAACTCAGCCTCACCCAAAGTGTTAGCGAGCGGCTTCTCCACGAGCACATGTTTTCCTGCTTCCAAAGCTGCGATGGCGATTTCCGCGTGCATCCAGCCCGGAGCGCAAATATCAACAATGTCTATATCGTCCCGCTCAATCACTGATCGCAAGTCCGTGGCGGATTCGGTCCAGCCGTACTTGGCGGCGGCCTCCGCCACGGCTTCACCGTCCCGGCCCACGAGCACTTTCTGCTCGAAGGCGGGGACGTCGAAGAAGCTGGCGACATTCCGCCACGCATTCGAATGGGCCTTCCCCATAAAGGCATAACCGATCGCGGCAACACCCAAAGGACGGCCAGAGGGAAGAGTGGAAGTGGTCATGCGTGCTCCTTGAAGTGAATGCGGAAGAAGGGCTTAAGCCTCGAACCAGCCCCGGGGCGGGTTGGAAACCTCGGGCGCCTCACGGAAGACACCCGGCTGGGCAACCCAACCAACGCCGTTGGCGATAACCTTCTGGATCTGCGGCTGGTGGTACACGGGGTACTCCTGATCGCCCGGGCTGAAGTAGAAGATCCGGCCCTTGCCCCGCGAGAAGGTCACGCCTGAGCGAAACACCTCGCCGCCTTCAAAGGAGCTAATGAAAATCAAGTCATCGGGTTCCGGAATATCGAACAGTTCGCCGTACATTTCCTGCTGGGGAATGACGATTGGGCTTTCAATGCCAGCTGCGATCGGGTGGGAAGGCTTGACCGTCCAAACGAGTTCGCGTTCGCCCTCGTTGCGCCATTTCAGGGAGCAAGTGGTCCCCAACAATCGGGTGAAGATCTTGGCGAAGTGCCCGGAATGCAGAACCACTAGGCCCATGCCCCCGAGCACGTGTCGCCGTACGCGCTCAACCACTTCATCAGCGACTTCCTCATGGGCAATGTGTCCCCACCACAGCAGCACGTCAGTCTGTGCAAGGATTTCCTCGGAGAGCCCATGCTCGGGATCGGCCAAAGTTGCCGTGGTAATTTCGGAGTCCGGATAAAAACCGCGGAGCCCTGCAGCAATAGCGCCGTGGATCCCCTCCGGGTACATTTCGCCGATGGTTTCCGGGTGGTTGCGGGCCTCGTGGACGGCCTCATTCCAGACAACAATCTTGAGTTTTGAATCAGACATTTCAGAGCACCACTTCACGTTGTTCGAGGGCGGATTTGTAGCAAGCATCAAGGACCAGTGCACGGCTGAGAGCGAGGGACCCGTCGTGGCTTCCCCACACGGTCTCACCGCCGCGTACGGCGGCAACAAAGTCGTCGACGACGGCCTGGTGGGCTCGCCCGGGCTCGGCCACCACCTCGAAGTCCGCGTTCTCGCCGTCCTTCTCGGTGAAGACGTGGACGTCAGCCACAGGGTTCTCGGAGGCACCGACAGAGCGCAAGTCCGCTCCGCCGTCGGTCCCGTAAACGGTGAAGTCCATCAGGTCCCGCTCGTCGCGGTAGGTGGCCCATCCCGCTTCCAGGATCAGGGTTCCACCCCCTTCCAAGCGGATGAACGCGGAGGCGAAGTCCTCCACTTCAAACTTATGGCTGGAGTTCGACGCCGTATACCGTGCGTTGCCGCCGAGGCCGCGCGGGCCGAGTTCGGAATGCGTCGACGCCGAGACGGCCAGGACCTTGGGTTCGCCCAGGAGGTGCAGCGAGTAATCCAGGACGTGCACGCCGATGTCTGCCAGCGGACCACCGCCAGCGAGTTCAGGGTTGGTGAACCAACTGCCGAGCATCGGAATGCCCTGGCGGCGGAGCCACGACGCCTTGGCGTAGTACGGGCGGCCCAGCGTACCGGCGTCGATCACTTCCTTGAGCGCCTGGATGTCGCCGCGGCGGCGGTGGTTGAACGCGACGTCGAGGACCCGCCCCGCTTTGCGGGCGGCATCCACCATCGCTTGACCTTCGACGGCGTTGCGTGCGATCGGCTTCTCGCTCAGCACATGCAGCCCTCGCTCAAGCGAAGCAATCGCGATGGGTGCATGGAGGAAGGTGGGCACGGCGACGCTGACGGCGTCGAGATCTTCGAGCTCGATCATGTCCTCCCAGCGCGCGAACGCGTGCGGGATGCTGTACTCGTCCTTCATCTGGGCGAGGAGGTCCGCTTCCATACCGGCAACGGCGACAATCTCGACGCCGTCGATGTTGCTGTATGCCTTGAGGTGCTGCTGCCCGGCCCAACCGATGCCCACAACTCCCACCTTGAGGGTTGCGGACGGGGCCTGCTGCTGAATGCTCACTTTGTTCCTGTTCTTTGTGGGGTTCTTGGGGGCGGTTTGGGGTTAGCCTTTGACGGCGCCGGCGGTCATGCCGGAGACGATGCGCTTCTGGCACAGCAGCACGAGGATCACGAGCGGGACGGTGATGATCACTGAAGCGGCGCTAATGGTGCCGAGCGGCTGGTCGAACTCGCTGGTGCCGCTGAAGAACGCGATCGCGACCGGGACCGGACGGGCTTCCGGTGACGTTGTCAGCGTGACGGCCAGGAGGAATTCGTTCCAGACCGAGATGAACACCAGGATCGCCGTGGTCGCCAGGCCCGGGACTGCCAGGGGCAGGATGACCTTGCGGAACGCTTTGAACGGCGTGGCACCGTCCATGTACGCGGATTCTTCGAGTTCGCGCGGGATCTCCTTGAAGAAGGACGTCAGCGTGTAGATCGCCAGCGGCAGGGCAAACGTCAACTTCGGGATGATGAGGCCCAAGAGAGTGTCGTACAAGCCGATTTCGCGCCAGATGGAGAACATGGGGGCCGCGATCGCGATGGCCGGGAACGTGGTCACCGACAGGATGAGCGTCAGGATCATTCCCTTGCGGCGCATCTTGAGCCGCGCCAGCGCATACGCGGCGAAGGACGCGAACACCAGCGCCACTGTTGTAGTTACGACGGCGATGATCACCGAGTTGCGCAGGGCCAGGAGGAACTCGGGGTTCTGGAAGACCACGAGGTAGTTCTCCAGGGTCGGCTGGCTCGGGAAGAGCTCGCCTTGGGACAGGCTCGCGCCCTTCTTAAGGGAGGTGTTCACCAGCCAATAGAACGGGATGAGCGAGAAGCCCATGACGGCCACCACGAACACCCACACCAAGGGGTGGAGTTTCGCTTCGCCCCTGAGCCGGCGCTTCGGCGACTTGGTCCCGGTGGCGGGTGCCGCCGTCGTGCGTTCTGCTGTCAGCGTGCTCATTGTTCCTCCTTCGCGACGTCGCGGATGTTGCCGCCGCCGAAGCGGATGTAGATGACGGAGACCACCATGACGGTGAGGAAGGTCAGGATGGACAGCGCCGAGCCTTCGCCCACCAGCCGGTTTTCGCGGAGTTGGGTGTAGGCGAGCATGGACATGGATTCGGTGCCGTTGGCGCCGCGGGTGAGGACGAACGGCAGGTCGAAGACGCGGAGGGCGTCCATGGTGCGGAAGATCGCGGCGAGGACGATCGCCGGACGCAAGAGCGGCAGGGTGATGTGGAGGAAGGTCTGCCATTTGCTGGCCCCGTCGAGTTCTGCGGCCTCGTACGTTTCGGCGGAGATGACCTGCAGGCCGGCCAGGATGATGAGCGCCGCGAACGGGGTGGTTTTCCAGACGTCGGCCATCACGATCACGGCCATGGCGTAGCCGTGCTCCCCGAGCCAGACGACGTCGCCGCCGGGCAGTCCGAGTGTGGAGAGGACGTTGGTGACCAGGCCCAGGTTGGGCTGGAACATCGTCTGCCAAGTGATTGCGCTGACCACGGTGATGATCGCGTAAGGCAGCAAAACGACCGTGCGCAGGACCGCGCGGCCCTTGAACGCGAGGTTGAGCAGTAGCGCCATGGCCGTTCCAAGGATCAGCTCCAAGGTGACCGAGAAGGCCGCGAAGGTGAAGGTCTGCCCGAAGGCCGCCCACCACTCCTGGCTGGTCAGGGCGGCGATGTAGTTATCCAGGCCGACGAACCGCGAGAGCCCTGCGGTGCGGACGCTGTACTGGTTCAGCGAGAGCCAGATTGCGTAGCCGATCGGGACCGCCGCCACGAGCGCCATCAGGATCAGCGACGGGGCGGTCATGCGGAAGGCGAGGCGGCGTTCGGCACGGTCGCGGGCGTTCGTTCTTGGTGCGCTTGGGGGCGCGCTTGGGGGCGCGCTTGGCGCGATGGTTTTGGTGGCCATGTTTTAGAAGCTCGCCTTAGCGGTGGTAATTTCGTCGGCCATTTTCTTCACGGCGTCCTCGGTGGAGTCGGTGCCGGAGAGGACGGCGTACACGTTCTTGTAGATCGCCTGCGAGATCTGTGGGTACACCGGCGAGATCGGACGCGGCTTGGCCCCCTTAACCGAGGCCAGGAGTTCGGTAGCGAACGGCATCTTCTCGAGGACGGCCGGGTCCGAGTACGCAGCCTCGTTGACCGGTGCCTGCGAGTAGTCCATGGCCACGTGCTTCTGCCAGTCCGGCGTGGTGGCGAAGTCGATGAAGGCAACAGCCCCGGCCTGGTTGGTGGAGTGCGCCGAGATCGCCAGGTTCCAGCCACCCAGCACGCCCGAGGCCTTGCCGCCTTCCCATGCCGGCAGCGGCGCGACGCCGAAGCTGTCTGCCAGCGGGGTCGCGTTCAGCAGGCGGTACACGTGCGGCCAGTTGCGCTGGTATCCGAATTTGCCGGACTCGTAGGCGAGGCGGGCGGGGTCTTCGTTGTAGGTCAGGACGGCGCGGTCGGCTGAGCCGTCCTTGAGGCCTTTGCTCATGAAGTCGAGGACGTCGCGGGTTTCCTTGGAGTCGATCTTGACGTTGCCCTGGTCATCGAGGACTTCGCCGCCTGCGCTGTAGAGCATTTCGAGGAAGTTCACGGTGAGGCCCTCGTACTGCTTGCCCTGGTAGACGAAGCCGTTGCCCTGTGCCTTGGCTGCTTCGGTGTAGAGCTGCTGCCAGGTCTCGGGCTTGGCCACCTTGTCCTTCTGGTAGTAGATCAGGCCGGCGTTGGTGAAGAACGGCGAGGCCCAGTACTTGTCCTGGTACTTGGTGGTTTCCACAGTGGAGGGAATGAGGCGGTCCTTGTTGGCTTCCACCAGCTCGGTCTGGTCCAGCAGCCAGCCCTGGGACGCGAACTCGGAAGTCCAGATCACGTCCGAGAGGAAGATGTCGCACTCGGTGGACTTGCCTTCGAGCCGCTGCACAATCTGCGTGCGGGCTTCGTCCGTGGTGGCGCCGATCTCGGTGTACTTGGCCGTGACCTTGCCGTTCGCCTTGGTGAACGCTTCCGCCGTGCCCTTGTAGATCCCGCTTGCGTCCTTGACGCCGCAGATGTTGACGGCACCGCTGGCGTTAGCGCCCGACGCCGGGTCGGCAGCTGCCGCTTGTTCTGCACCTTGGGGCGCTGCTCCCCCGCCGCACGCGCTGAGGAGGAGGGCGACTGCGATTGCGCTGGCGGCGAGGGCTGCTTTGTTTCGTGCGGCTTTGTTCTGGAGCGGGAGAGCAGGTCGGTTCAAGTCCACAAGTGGCTCCTTTGGTGTCTGTGGGGATGGTGACTCAGGTTGCTTTGGCTGTGTTGCGTCCTGAGCCTGGCTTCATTGCCGGTGTTGCTTGTTGCCCTTTTGGAATCGATTCCAAAAGTGTTCTTATAAAACGGCCTTCCGGCCGTGGAATCGATTCCAAAGTAGTGTGACAGTCGCCACGCGGAGCTGTCAACCCTCGTTATTTTGTGGAGTCTCGGATGACGAGTTGGTGCGGGAGGAAGGTCCTGCCCTTACGGTGCGCGCCTTCGACGGTCATGCGTTCCAGCAGTTCGGCGAAAGCTACGCGGCCCATCTCGTACGCCGGCTGCCTCACCGTGGTCAGTTCCGGGACGCACATTTCTGCCTGTGCGGAGTCGTCGAAACCTGCAACGGCGATGTCTTGTGGAACTCGCAGTCCGGCATCCGTGAGTTCACGGACGCATCCGGCTGCGACGACGTCGGTACCGCAGAAGATGGCGTCCGGGAGGTCTTTGGCTTCCAGGAGTTTCTTGGTGAGCTCACGGCCTGCGTGGAACCCGAAGTTGCCTTCGCCGAGGAGGATCGTGTCTGGTTCCAGGCCTTCCTCCGTGAGTGCTTGGCGGAAACCCTCTTCCCTGAGCTGGCCCGACCGGGCACCCCTGTGGGCGAGCATTGCCAGCTTCTTGGCGCCGGTGTTGATGAGGTGTTTGGTGATGTCGTAGGCTGCCTGGCGGTCATCGATGGACACCCCGAATGCTGCCTCGGCGTCCACGATTTCGCAGACCTGGACCACGCTCAGTTGCTCGGCGACCGTGTTGACATCGTCGTCCGGCATGGTTGGCGAAAAGATGACCAGGCCGTCCACGGAGCCGTTGCGGAGCATGTCCACCAACTGCTGTTCGCGATCGCGGTCCCCGTCCGTGGCCGCGATGAGGCTGACGTACCCCGAGTCAGCCGCCGCGTCGCCGACTCCTCGGAATACTTCGCTGATCACGAGCGAGTCCAGGTTCTTGGCTAGGGCCAGGACACGCATGGTGCGGTCTCTTCTTAGGTCTCGCGCCGAAGCAAGAGGACGATAGCTGAGCTCCTTGATGGCGGCGTTGACCTTTTCTTTGGCCGATGCACTGACAGCCGAGCTTCCGTTCAAGACGCGCGACACCGTCCCCACGGACACACCCGCCGTCCTGGCGACGTCCTGAACTGTCGGCCGTGCCATTAGTTAGTCCTTCCCGTGAGCCGTCCGGCACTTCTGCGCAATGGCCGTGGCACACCCAGCGGCGCTCCCCAGCATAGCTGCAGTGCGAATACGCACATCAAAGCCGTTGAGCAAACGGTCGAATTGGGTCTTAGACGGTCCTGCAGTTGCCTACGCGGGCGATCGGCGGATCCCCCACACCTATGTTCAGTGCTGCCAACTCCGTGCCGGAGTGGGGCCCAAAGATGTCAGTTCCCGTGGCACCCCAGAACTCTCATGAGCTTCCGCGCCACATACGACATCAAGGTCCTCGCGCACTGGCGCCGGGAGGCCCGTTCGGATCGAGGCCGGGCCACCCGCGCAGTGGGGTCGGCATCTCGGACCTGAGATATAGGCGTCGCCGAGGGACGGGGCGAAGATGGTCAGGGTACGACTGCAATGAGAGTCGCGGTTGACTCTCCGTTTTATGCGCCCCTCGAGATCATTCTTCTCCGCATCGACGCGGTGGATGAATAGTCCGCAAACTTTCGCAAGCAACAGAAACAATCGCGCGTCTCTAATGGGCAAGAATGTCAGCGCTGAGGGGACACGTCATTTCAGATCATGGGAACAAAATCAATGCGGTAAAACCTCACGATCATTGGTAGGCCGACAATTGCTTTTTGTATAATTGCGCGTATTCGCCATTCGCAGCGCACAGGGAGGCGTGGGTACCTTGTTCTGTCAGACGACCCCCAGATAGCACTGCGATTTGATCAGTTGCGTGAACAGTTGAAAATCGGTGGGATACGAGGACCATAATCGCACCCCCCTTGCTATGTCTCCGTGCTTGCTGAGTGAACAGTTCGAACAGGTCGTGTTCAGCTTGCGCATCGAGCGCGGCCGTTGGCTCGTCAAGAACTTGTAGGGCCGCTGTTGGCCGCATGAGACCTCGTGCTAAGGCAATCTTTTGCCATTGCCCGAACGAAAGTTCCGTCCCTCCGAAGGTTCGTCCAAGTTGTGTGTCTAAGCCGCGAGGAAGGTTGGTAAGCAGTCCTTCACCGGCAGCCTCTCTGAGGGCGTCTTCTGGGAGCTGTCCGTTTCGGTCGTGAAGGTCCCCGGCCTGGATACCTTCGCGGACAGAGACTTCCAGCCGGAGGAAGTTCTGCAGCGTACCCGTACACACGGAAGCCCAGGCTTCCGGATGAGTTTGCGTAAGTGGCTCACCGTCAATAAGAATCTGTCCTGTTGTGGGTTCATGTACTCCCAGGAGCAGCTTGATGAGGGTGCTTTTCCCGGCCCCGTTCAGACCAACGATTCCCAGTGACGTTCCGGCAGCTACCTTGAGGTTTATGCTTTCGAGTACGGGCTTATCTGAACCTGGGTAGGTGAACGAGACGTCCCGTAGTTCCAGCCCTTGAGTTGGCTGGATGTTTGTTGTGGCTCCGTGTTTCGCGGTGCGCTTTCCGTAGGCAAGAAGCCAATGCCGGTGTTTTGCGACTCTTCCACCGTCAGCAAAAGCTGTCACGGCGTCTATCGCTTGTTGCTGTTGGAGACGGAGTTGTCCTGCAAGGGAAATGACGAGAATGACATCGCCAAGACCCGTATGCCCTGATGTGTAGAGCCAGCCGACAAAGACCAAGCCCGCTGCCAGCGCCGCAAAATACAGTAACCAGCCGGATATTTCGCCGCCGGTCCCCTTGAATCGCGCCTTTGTTTCGAAGAGTGCTGCCGTGTTCCAAAGTTCTTTTGCTCGGCGGCTGAGCTCAGATCCATTGTTGGCGATCAAAATCTCTTTGGCCGCATCTGGGTTCAGGCACAGGTTGTGGACGGCCTCTTCGTTGCGGAGCGACTCGACTCCTTTGTCCACGGCCGTCCGCTGGAGTTTCTTGGCTCTGTTCGTTAGTGGCAGGATCGGAATGGCGCATAGAGCCAGCAGCGTGAGAATCGGATGCACCATCGCAAGGGCAACTGTGCTCAGGGTGATGCTGAGTATGGCAGCTGCAGCATAGACGGCCGACCAGCCTGTGTTGGTCAGGGCCACCAGACCACGTCGGAGCATCGTGATCCTGTTCAGGTACTCCCCACGTTCCAGATGGACGATGGTGGGAATTGAGGCCGAAAGTTCCGTGATCTCCTGTTCCAGGGCAAGCTGGATTCGATTACCGAGATCGTTTCGATAGTTGTGGGAGAACCTTTGGCCGACCAGTTGGAGCGCATAGGCGACCGCACCCAGCGCGATGGCCCAGAGCAGCCCACCTTCGTTCTGTCCCTTGGCAGAATTGACTATCCACCGTTGCGACAGGCCCAGGGTTACGGCTGTTCCTGACCCAAGCAAGACGAAGGCGCCCACGGCCAGCGTGATCTTACGGTCCGCTCGAAAACTTAGGACCATGGTGTCGTAGGCCGCTTTGATACCGGTGTGCTTAGTCATGGGTTCCCTCCTCTTCGAACCGGGACGCTTGTAGCTGGAATAGCGTTGCGTAGCGGCCCTGTAATGCGATGAGATCGTCGTGGGATCCCTCTTCGATGATCTGACCGTTTGCCAAGAAGACGATGCGGTCTGCGGGTCTGACGGTTGAGAGCCGGTGGGAGATCAGGACTACGGATGCCGGCTTAATCAGCCCAATGATTTGTTCGAAGAACGATGTTTCCGAGCGAACATCGAGGTTGGCCGTGGGCTCGTCGAGAACTATCAGATTTCTGCCTTGTGAAGAGGCGAAGACCGATCGAAGAACGGCCAGTTTTTGCCACTGACCACCTGATAAATCACGTCCGCCTGTGGCGTTTTGCCACAGCTTGGTGTCCAGAGTTGCATCGAGGTCACCCAGCAGCGTTCCCAACCCGCATCTATTCATTATCTGGATTAATTGACAGTCGGTGACCTCCGCTTCGGGCGCGGATAATCTGATGTTCTCCCGTAGGGCGAGCGGGTAGTGCACGAAGTCCTGGAAGAGGACCGATATCCTGCGGCGCCATCCTGATGGGTCGAGGTCGCGCATGTCGGTTCCATTGACGGTTACTCGTCCGGAAGTTGGGTGGTAGAGCCCGGCAAGCAGTTTGATCAGCGTCGTCTTACCGGCGCCGTTGCTGCCTACGATGGCGAGGTTCTCTCCTGGTCGGATAGTCAGATTAAGGTCATGGAATACGGGATGGTGCTGTCCTGGGTACTGGAAGCACACATTCTCGAACCGGACCGTGGCGGCCTTAGCAGGGGAATTCAGTTTTCCCTTCTGCTCAAGGGCATCCTCGTTTTGGAGCGCACGCAGGGCCTCCACAGCAGATTTTCCGTATTCGATGTCGAAAGCTTCTGACCCCATGACTGAGATGGCAAAGATGCCCAGCACGGCAACGAGTGCAGATGTAAGTTGGGCGGAGGACAGTTCACCGGCAAGGGCGGCCAGCCCGGGAATCCCCAGCCCCAGGGTCCCTGCGCTCAATGCAAGACTTGCGTTGACCCATTGGCGGTTCAGGATTGTCCTACGTATGCGCCAGTAGTCCTTCATCCACGAATAGTGAGCCTCCAGTCGGCGCTCGCTGATCCACGGACCTAGGCCAAAAAGACGGACTTCCGTCCCTGCGGCAGGACCAAGGGCAAGATTTGCCCAGAAATCGACTTTCCGACGTTCTGGTGTAGCAGCGTCTTTGACCCCTTCGAGAAACATCCACTGGCGCCTGGTGATCGACCTGATGACTAACGAGAGGATGAGGAGCGCGAGGGCCAGAAGCGGGAACCATTGCGCAAGGACCGCGCTCATGAGGACGGCGCTGAGGACGCGAGCTGTGATCTCAAGCTGCCCGGTTGCAGCTGTTCCAGGCGAACGAAGCCGCCACGTGAGGCCCTGATCTCCAGCCTTTTCAAGTAGATCCCTGTATGCGGGATCCTCAAGGTGCCCGATTTCGGTTCTTCGAAGGGACAGCTCCCTGACCCTTGAGCGCACAGCACCGTCGATTCCTTTTATCACCGAAACCTTCATCGACTTCGAAACAATTTCCGCAGTTTGTCGCGCCAGCAGGACCCCCGCCAGCCCGGCAGCGGGCCAGAGCAAATCTGCTCGTTCAGTAAGGCTATGGACGACTTCGTGGGTAAGGAATGCTGAGAGCGGCCCAGCCGCAACCGAACAAGCAGTGCAACAAAGGAGTATGCCGAGAGGCCCTGAAGAACCAGCCATCAGAAGTCTGAGAAGGGCAAGACGTTCCCGGGCGAGGTTTGTCCCGGCGTGAAGTATCCGGGGGCCAAGAGCGTTTGTCCTGTTCGCGGAGGGTTGCCCTGGATGAGGCCCAGAGGCGCCCATCACGGTGCGACTAGGCGGAGCGGGAATATAACCGATGCGTTGCGGGCAGGATCTGTCGGGCTGATGTCTTGGAACCCGACAAAAGCATCCAAGTGGGTCATGGCGTCTGGCTTGTAGGAAGGGAATATCGCCCAAGGAAGTTCGGCCCTCAACACGAGCCGGTTGGCGTCGACTCCCTCCTCCGTCCACTCTGCGGTGATGGCCTCCTCGGTTGAAGCACCTCCCGGGGCGCGATTCCTGACACGCGTGGCTGCGTATGGATAGGAATGGTAAATTTCGACCGCTGGGTTCCCGAAATTCAACAGAGCTACACAATGGCCCCATAGCGAGCCTGAGTCCAGCCGCAGTTCGACCGAGAGTGACTCATTGGTCCAGGCGAATGTAAAAAAGGCAGAGATGTTCCTGCCTTGAAGGCGATGGTTAAAGGATCGGATGTTGGGGTTTTCCGTCGCTATATCCGGCGTGGGGCGGCCCGGTTCGAGCTTTAGAACCTTCCCGCCCAACTTGGCAGCTGAATGTTCCAATGATTGTGTTCTGATGATCTCTTCGGAGGCATCCAACAGACCGGGAACAGTCCGAAGGAGGAAGGGGAAGTGATCCCGGCTCCAAAGGGTTACATAGTGGTTCACCGCCTGCCCTTGATAGGCCATCAAAGGCCAGGGAAGTATACGCAAATATTCCTCGCAAGCCGCCGCAGCAAATCCTGCAGCATCTTCGGCCTCCCATTCGGTAACTAAGTCGCGGAAGAGGACGACATCAAATTCCTCTCTGGACATAAGATCTGCCAACTCCGCGAGTTCACTAAGACGAATGGTGTGGTTTGTCAGCCAGTGGGGCTTGAGTTTGTCTTTAAGGAGATTGCCGCAAATTATCAGAGCGGACATTTCTGCCTTCAGCACCCTGATTGGCCCATGGCTGGTTTCGATGTTCGTGGAGTTCCCGAACAGGGCATCGAAGGTAATCTCGGACCTGTCGGCGGGCTGGGATTCAGCGCCTTCGTCGATGTCTATGCGGCCAGGCTTTGCGAGATCGACGACCTCCAATGCCGGGTATCCCCAGATCGGAAAACAGTGATGCAGGTCCAGGGAGTAATGCCCGAATCCGGCCTTTTCGGCTTCACCCGTTGTCAGGACTCGGGCGAAGTGTCCCGCTTCGTGAATACCGCAAGGCCAGTCCGGCCGGAGAACATGATTGATTTCTCGCAGGGGTTCATAGTAGAGGTCAGCTTTGCCACGACTCGCCTGCGGAACCACCAAATCAATATCGGCATACATTCGGATCGGGGAGCTTTCTCCAGTGATCAGTGAAGCCGTGGGTCCCTTGATGAGGACTGATTCGAGACTTTTACGCGTGAGGTGGCGCTGGACCCGGGAAATTTCCTGTAGATAGAAGTCGTTTCGCGACTCTACGCGGTGTTGTTCTTCTTGAACCTCGACAATCAGTTGCTCATCATCGAGGACCATCGCGCGGTCATTCAGCAGACGTTGAAGCCGCCCAACCAGTCGATGCCGAATCAGTGCCTGAAGAACAACTTCGCGGGACGCGTTGACTGTGACCGGAATTACCCTATCGTCCTTGATTTTTCGACCGGCCACAACACAAAGAAATTCAAACAGTTCCATTTCATCCCATTTCATTTGAGGTCTGTCGTTTCGCTCCACCGAGCTGGCCTTTCGGCTTCCTGATTCCAATTCCGGTCGTGTGCATCTCAGGCAGTCGCTGGGCCAGTGATTCACCTCGTCTGGAGGAGGACGTCATGAGAAAGCGTTTTCTCAGATCCTACGAAACAGTGTAGTCTGTCGTCAAAGTTGTGGCAGCCGTGTTCGATCGATACCGGGAGACTTGCGTTTCGGGGCTCTGACGATGTCGTTGGAAGCCTCGCTGGCAGGGTGCTCGACCCTCCATGTCGTATCCGTCCAGGGGGCCAACAAATACACCAGCACGCTGGATGCGTGTTCTTTCAAAGGAGGCCGAATGTTTGTTAGTTCTCAGGGCGTGCCCAGATGAGCCAACACGACGTTGCCATCATCGGGGCGGGGGTGCTTGCAAAAGCAACTGCTCTTGAACTCTGCAAGCTTGGAAAGTCTGTTGTTGTTTTCGCCCCGCCCGAGTTGGCCCGGAGGAGTGCCAGTAGCGCGGCCGGCGCGATGCTTGGTGCTTTCGCGGAGTTCACGAAGGGAAAAGACGACTTCGCGGATCGTCAGGAGGCCGAACTCCGTATCAGATCTGGGCGCCGTTGGCAGTCCTGGTACGACGAGATCACCGACGGCATATCCCACGAGGGGGGCGTTCGTCGGGGAACCTTCATCGTGGCCACCAATACGGGCCTCGAGGACGTGGAGAACGTTGAGTTCATTCAGGAGCGTGCGAGCCAGTTCGGCGAACCGCATTCATGGGTGGACCCGCGAGATGTTGATGGGCTGAACCCGCATCGCTTGTGCAGAGCCCAGAAGGTTCTTGCGCTGCCGAATGAGGGGTACATAGATAGTGGCGTCTTGCGCGATGCTGTCGACGAGGCCCTTATCAGGAATCCCTTGGCGACAGTGGTTGGCGAAACCGCAGTTAAGGTCACGATTGAGGGAGCAACACCCACTGTAGTTTCAAGCATTGGTCACGTCTATTCGGCCGCGGACCTAGTTGTCGCTGCGGGGGCAGAAAGCACGAAGCTGTTGCGCCAACTTCATCTGCCGTTCTCTTTGGGTGTTCCGGAGCTTCTCGGGGGCAAGGGCGTTAGCGCAATAGTAACGGGTGATCTGGCGTTCGCGGGGGTGTTGCGTACACCCAATCGCGATTTCGCTTGTGGAACCCACATTGTTCCTCTTGGTTCTGGCCGAACTTATCTGGGCGCTACGAACCGCTTGGAAACAGAATCATTCCTCAACCCCAGAGCCACCTTGGGTGAACTGCATTCGATTGCGCACTCGCTCTCCAACGAGATCAATGTCCATTTCAGGACAGCTGAGGTGACTGAAATCAGGGCAGGGTATCGGCCAATCTCGTCTGATGGATACCCTATCTACGGTCAAACAGCGCACCCTCACGTCTTTGTTGCCACAGGGACGTATCGCAACGGCATACTCATGGCGCCCGAGATCGCAAGGACTGTCGCACTCGAGGTTGCAGGGTCGGCCCCACAACCAACAAATGCCTTCTCCCCGGTCGAGCGGCAAAAGCTCTTCTCTGATCGGGACATGGAAGCGATCATGCTGGGCAGTCTGAAGCAAGTGGTTTCTTTCATGCAGGAGCCTGACGGAAACCTTCCCTTTAACCGTGCTGCGGAGCTCGAGGGATTATTGCGTGCCTTCCTCCAAGGCGCCCTCAACCTGGAAGGCGGAACGGAACTGGTCGCGCTGTATCGCGACCTGACCGATCGATACCCCATCAGTGAAGCCATGCCACTCCTCATGTATGAAGTCACCCAGCGATGACCGAGATGGAGTGTGAGTATTCTTCATCCGACTCCGAGGGTCGCCAAGTGGTGATCTTTGATTTGGACGGAACGATAATCGACAGCTCAGCTTCAATGGAGGCATCCTTCCGAGCCGCGTTTTCCCGCGTTCATGGTCAGCAGGATGGGGTGCCCTTCGAGGAGCTGCGCAAGCGCCAAGGTGTCCCCTTTCCCACGATCTGTCAGGAGATGGGATGGTCAGCGGCGCTACCGGCCGCATTCATTGAGGAAAGCAGACGACGAATGGGTTCCGTCCGGGTCTTCCCCGGCATGGAGAGCATTCTTCGGGAACTCTCCGGAGAAGGCGTCATTTTGGCACTGCTCACCGGTAAGGACCGATCCAGATCCGTTCAGATCCTCGCCCAGTTCGGCTTGCACGACCTTTTTGAGTCAACGGTGTGCGGGGATGATGCCTTGCCGGGAAAACCCGAACCGGCAGGGGTGCGAGAGCTGATTCTGCGCTGCGGTTCGACGCCGGACAGGACGACTTATGTCGGTGACGCTCCTGCCGACTTCTGGTGTGCTCAGAGGGCGGGGGTTCGCTTCATTGGTGTGAAGTGTGGTTTGGGCAGCCGGCGCTGCTTGAAGGCTTGGGCTGCCGGGTTGCCAGCAACCCGGCAGGGCTGAGGGCAGCCTTGTGGACACTGCAGGTGAAGTCGTCGTGAAACGGATCCTTCTTGTGCACGGGCCGAACCTGGGCAGGCTTGGACTGCGCAGGCCCGAAGTTTATGGGCGCACCACTCTCGTGCAACTGGAGACGCAATTGCGAGCCCAGGGACTTGTCTCTGGATTCGAGGTTATCTGTTTTCAGTCGAATTTTGAGGGGGAGATCATTAGTTTCATTGACGATCAGCGGGCTGCGGCTGGGGTAATTTTGAATCCTGGCGCGTTGATGATGTCGGGTTGGGCCCTACGGGATTGTCTTGAGGACTTCACCGGGACAAAAATCGAACTGCACATTTCAAACGTCTTCGCTAGAGAGAATTTCCGAAGGTCATCGGTACTGGCCGACGTCATGGACGGGTTCATCTCGGGTCTTGGCGTCGCTGGCTATTCAGCTGCCCTCGAGGTCCTGATGGGTGGGCTACGGAACGCGGAAGGCCAAGCATGAAGGTCGGACCATCGGACCAGAGACTTGCGCTTGATCTTGGTGCAACGAAGTTTGCTTATTGCGTCTCGGGGGGTCGGACAGCGTGGCAACCATCAGTCAAGCAGATCCCGTGGCTGGGCAGTGCCGAGAATGAGTTTGCGGCGATAGCGGAATTCTTGGACGAGGACCATCGGGTTTTTGGGGGAGTTCCCGTCATTTGTGTCGCTCCGACGTTGCAGGCAGGACGAGTGCTTTCCTGGCCGAACCGGTCGTACTGGGGTGGGTTTCCGTTGATGGATGCCCTTCAATCCGTTTTGGAAAGCCCGGTCGTGGCGCTTGCTGATGGCGCCGCAGCGGCGTTAGTTGATGCTGGCCCTCGGAACGACGTGCATTACATTTCGCTCTTTTTCGGAACCGGTGTTGCCGGTGGTGTTGTCGATGACGGGGACGTCGCGCAGTTGGGTCCGCTGAACCCGGAGCTTGGGCACATTGTGACCAACCCACACGGGGAAATTTGTGTTTGCGGTCGCAGAGGCTGCATTCAAGCGGGTTGGATCGCTTTCCAGGATGGACGCCTCAGTTTCGGTGATCTCGTTCGGGAAGTAGGAGCGCTACTCGTCACACTGTCCCGGATGTTTCCACGGTGTGTGGTTTCGCTCGGCGGTCGGCTCGTCACCGGGGGGACCGCGACAGGCGAACAACTCTTGTCCGACCTCCGGAACTTTGTTGGACACGACGCGTGGTCTCCCGAGATCCGTCTCTCCGGCGAAGTGTCCAACGCACCCTTGGCAGGTGCGCTTCTTCTGGACCGTGAGTCGGGCTACTTAGTACAAGGGAGGCTCGCCTTTCCCGGGGCCAGCACCTCCGACAGGGATCAGTTCGTTTCAGCACTTCAAGCTGCCGGTGTCCCAATCAACCGCGCCTATCCGCCATTGTTCGAATTGCCGGCGTACGGCCGGACACCGGAACCAGGGGCCACCTTCGAGCAGTTGGTCGAGAGATGTCCGAATGCCGTGTTGATTGGGCAAACCGGTTTCAGCATCCATCATCGAGCGCTGCTGTCCGGGCCCGATGATTTGCAGCGAGTGGCCCAGATGATAGATGAAGCCGTCCAGTCCGTGAGAAAGAACCGACAGTGAAAAGTGCCTTGATCTTAGGTTTCGGATGGGCAGCTCGAGAGCTCTGGGTACCAGCCCTCGCGACGGCAGGATTCGGTACGTTCGGGGTGATAGACCAGCATGCCGACATGGCCGCCGTTACAGGGAAACAGATACGGCGCCACGAGAATGTCTCTGGTATTTCGTCATCCGCCTACGACGTCGCGGTGGTTGCTTCCCCAAATGCAACGCATTCAGCCGTGGCCGCGGAGCTATTGGAGCGGGGGCTTCGAGTCGTTGTTGAGAAGCCCATTTGCGTAAGTGTGGACGAGTTCAAGCTGTTGCAGCAAGCAGCATCCAACGGTGGCGGCGAATTGCTGCGCAGCTGCAGCAGCCGGTATGACCCCCATTTGGTCGAGTTTCGGGAACATCTTCAGGAGGTGGGCCTGAGTAAGCCTACCTATGTGAAAGTTTCTTGGCTGAGGGAGAACGGCATCCCTAATTCTCCCTGGCATACGCAGTCCCAACATGCCGTTGCCGGGTCATGTCTGGATCTAGGGTGGCACCTGCTTGAAAGTGTCATGGAACTTGTTGGCTACGCTCCACTTCAGTGTTTAGACGCACAATTCGATTGCGATCCGGGTACGCAAGGGGCGGGCAGGGCTTCGTGGCATCGAAGCGACCTTCAGATCTCATCAATTGACGTGGACACGATGTCCGAAATTTCGTTCACCAATGAGAACGGGGTTTCGGTGGAGCTACGGACAGCGTGGAGATCGACAATGTCGGGGGATCGGGTAACGATTGAAGTGGGGGACAGCACCGGCTTTGGCCGTCTTACGACTCTTTTCGGTCTATCCCAGTCCTTGTCGCAGGTCCCGAATATCGAATCGAGCGTCCGCGGGCGGAAATTCCTAAAGGAACTCCCGCCTAAGGCTCGAGGGGTCGCGCACGCCCGGATGGTCACCGACTTCGTCAATGGTCATTTTCTTCCGGCAAACTTGGGCCAATCCTGGGAACAACTCGAGTCGTTGGCTGGAGCGGCACAGCAGATAGTAGCTAGTCATGAGGTTTGGCGCTCTTCGCGTGTCTGGGGGAGGAAATAGCAATTACATAACAGCAACTGTCCGAAACCAGGATCCGAGCATGTACTCCGGCACGAACTTTTGACCCGTGCCTGGCTTCGCTCATGTATCGTGTCGCATCCTCGAGGTTGCGATACCGCAGACCCCTTTTATTTGACGAACCCAGAAGGCATACCGAATGCAGAACAGCTTTAAGGCCGCTTTAGTTCATCCCCTGACCCACGAGATCGCGGGCGAAGTCAAGATTCCCGGCTCTAAGAGTTTCACCAACCGGGCCATCATCCTCGCTATCGCAGCAGACGGAGTAAGCACTATAGAGAACCCGCTCTATAGCGATGACACACTTTATGGGTTAACCGTGGCGGAAGACCTTGGATGCGAGGTTCATAGGGAACCCGGCAGCGTAAGCATAAGAGGCATCGGCCGGCGCCGTCCAAAGCAAGGCAATGTCCTAAACGTCGGCTCCGCTGGGACAATCGCCCGATTCCTGCCTTGCTTGCTTGCTTTTGGTGATGCAGGCGAGTGGGACCTGACTGCGAGCCCACAGATGAGCAAACGACCGATGAGCGGTCTGCTCAGCGCCCTTGGTCAATTGGGTGGGCTGGTCGAATGCCTTGAACTTCCTGGTCGGTACCCGCTCGCAGTCAGGGGAGGGCGCCACCAGACCAACAGCTTGTCAGTTGAGGGCAATATTTCCAGCCAGTATCTGAGTGGCATACTGCTTTCCGCGCCGCTCCTCACCGGAGGACTTTCTGTCTCAACTGCAGGAGGAGTTGTGCAGTCCGCGTATGTGGACATGACTATTGACTGCATGAGGTCCTTCGGAGCCGAAGTTGAGACTACCGAAGGTCTAAAAACTCTCAAGGTTAAAGGGGGAGCTTATCATCCAACGGACATTGCTGTTGAAGCCGATGCGTCAACGGCCTCATACTTCGCGGCCCTGCCAGCGATAGTCGGAGGCTCGATTCTCTTGTCCAACATCTCTAAAAGGACCAAACAGCCAGATATTCGATTCCTGGAGATTCTCGAGGCGTTCGGCTGCTCCGTATCTTGGATCGAGACCGGCGGCGTAGTAGTTGAACGACCGCGAGAGACCACGAGGATCAAGGGTGGACACAAATTTAACCTGAACGACTGCTCAGACATCGCGCTTACCGTCGCCGCAATCTCTGTTTTCGCTGATTCTCCCGTCACTATCGAAGGCGTGGAACATATCAGGCATCACGAAAGCGATCGCATCGCCGCCATGACCCAAGCCCTAACGGCAATGGCTATCAGAGTCGAAGAGCGCCACGATGGATGGAAGATCTGGCCTTCGTCACCCAGTTTCGCTTCTGTTGCTACACACGACGACCATAGGGTAGCGATGGCGCTGGCCGTAGTCGGCCTGGCAGGCTCCGGTGTTCGACTTGACCAGCCGTCGTGTGTTAGCAAGACCTGCCCGGACTTCTATGCGCTCCTAGCTGATTTGGGAGCAAACATTACCATCTAAAAACCACGCATACACGTGACACTTAACCAGCTTCCAGTAGTGAAAGAAGGGCACCCGTTATCGCACGCAGGCTCCACGGAAATATCAAAGTATCCGGACAGGCCAAATAAAATAAGTCAAAATCTGGACATGAATCGACTGAACCACCTGAAATGACCTGTCGAAATAGCCGCGACTAATTCCCTACTATAACAAGAATCCTAGCCAAGCACTTTGATAACCCTTGACCACATGGACAGATGCCCGCACGACTCTTCAACTTTTCGGGCAACAGCCGTCGGCGCCGATAGGCTCTGCGCGGCACTACGAAAGGCAATATAATCCCGTTCGAGCAAATTGGAAACTTCAGCGGACGGCATTTCAAGCCACTCTGAAATCTCCTTGTTTCGCGCACGAACCGAGTGTCGCATCAAAGAGTGATAATCCAAATTCGAGGGCGATCCATTATTGCACTCCGAGCAATCGCAAGAGACTAGGTCCGGGAACTGGCGCCAGATCGTCGTGGCAATATCCACTCCTACATAACGATGAAGACGAGGCACATAATAGCGCGCGGGTGGGGCCCCCGACGTAGGAAGCTCAACCCAGTCTCGATGCTCACCGAATCCAATCCCGTGGGAGGAACCAGTGAGGCCATACCGCGAAAGCAGCACCGAAAAGAACCCACCATAGAGGGCAAACACCTGCTGCCCTCTATTTGTCGAAGACTTCAAGGATTCACCGTACTGGACAAGTTCCGCTTCCGAACTTAACTTAAACTCATCCAAATTACTTATCCAAGCAATAATTTGGCGCTCGACGGTCAAAGATGCAAGCCGATCCCATTCTGAGGCCGATCCTGCTGCGATGACTCGTCGTAGCTTATCATCCACCCCTCTTAGCTTGGCATATGACTGCGACGCCTCCCAAAGACGCTGAGAAACACCTTCCCAATTGTCAGCTGAATTTCCCACCATCGTATAAGGCGGAAGAATAAAGAGAGGATCCTGCCGATTCTCTGGGAGGACTGGCTCACCCAGCCTTGCAGCATACTTATCGAATGTCTTTGTTTGGACAGTTTCGAATCCAACATTGAAATCAATCCAATTAGACGAAATCTGCTCTATCATGGAATCAGTGAAACTTGCCGGATCGGGTGCAATAAATTGGCTCACCAGTGACGGCACGCCGAGAAGATCCGCGAGCATCTGATGCGATTTTTTTGGACGTTGCAGAACGTTCTGAAACAACGGAAACCGCGAATCGATGACGTAAGGTTCCGCAGAGCGAGCAGACAGGGACAGGACGAAGCCTTTAGTTCCTTCAGCCTGAAATGCAGCGATAGTCCCCGGAACCAGCAAACCGTCAAAGTATTCAGAGAGGTCTCGGACCGTCTGCTGGTCCGTGGAGCCATAGCTTAAGTAATGCTGAAAGCTCTCAAACACAAGCCACTCCAATCTCGCTCAAACGAGCCCCCACTCTTCGCTTCGACTCAGGATCAAACCCTGGGCTGCCAGGTCGGCATAGAACCATTAATTGGCCGCCATCGATTGCAATAATTCCGATGCCAAACTTTTCCGCTTCGGCCACACTACTAGCACGGGGACGGCTTCCCAATACCATCCAGGAGCGATCGACGCTAAGTCGATTGTAAGCTGCTTGCTCTAAGGCACGACCGAAGCCGCCGAGTTTTAATTCAAAGGTAGAGATAATTCCTGATCTTGTCATCGTGACAAGATCAGCACGACGTCCATTAATTGGAAATTCGCGCACAATTATTGAATCTTCTCTAACCCACCTAGAACGCTTGAGCCAATTCACAAGGTCGGGCATCATTCGGGATTCGCCCCGCGTATCAAATGCCTTGTCATGCTCAATAAATCTCATCATGCGGCATCATCACCTGAATGAGTTTCTATCGGATCAGCATGCTCAATTGATTGTTGAATTCTCGCATCAAGGACCGCATAGGAGGAAACAAGAATAACGGCAATGGCAAACATTGCAGCCGAAATCCAACAGGATGCTTGCCACAGCCAAGTACTTGTAAATGCAAAAAAGTACAGGGCGGTAGACACAAGAACTAGGGAGGTAAAAGCAATAGCCACTGTTTTCAATATTGAGCAAACCCTGAGTATCCAACGAAATTGCCGATGTATAGCGTTCCGCTCTTTGAGCGCCCTAATGCCATGCTTTACCGGCTTTTGCAGCGAGGATGGGTCGACGACAACATCACCTGGGTTGAAAGGCTGGGAGGAATCAGGCAGTACGGCATTCAAACGTGCTTGCAAATCCTGCAACTTTTCAACAGCGCGTTCAGTGAGTCCAGCGAAGGCGATATCCACCGGCTTCCGCAGTCGCAGATGCGTTTTTCCGCGGAGATGCAAGCTCGCCCACGTAGCGGGAGCGCTCAATATAAAAACGGCTCCCCCAAAGCCGAAACCCCATGCGGGATCGGGCAACTGCGCCGCTACCGTAACGGCGTCAAGGTGCAGTGTCACGTATTTGGCCCCAATATCTCATCACGAATTACGGATTTTGTTGTGTACTCCTGATAGCGCGTATAAACGTAACGAATGAGCTGGCGCAGCGGAAGGAATCCAAACTGACGCTTAAACTGTTGCAGTTCCGCCACCGCCCCACGCGGCAGTTCTCTCGTCAACGCCTCAAAGTACTTCCATCCGCGCTCCGTCAATCTGAAATCTCGGGTCCGGTACGGATCATTGCTCTGCCCGGCCGAGCCCGTATCGAGGCCGATCCCTTCGCGTTGTTCCCATATGTCTGTGACATCGGGTGACGGTGAAGAGGAATCCTCAATCAGCTGGGCCGCCGCAAGCATATCCACAGCCTGATACACCTTCTGCGAGAACGGCCCAAAGTTGTAGGGCTCAAAGCCAGCGTCCTGCGACAGCCACGACTTACTGGAGGTCTCTCGCTCAAGTAGGAACACAAGTTTTTCCAGCCGAGTGATTCCTTGAATCTCGCCCGGTCGCGCACCTGCGACGCGCGTCCCTAGCAGAAGGACAATGGCATCGTCTATCTCTATCAGGTTGCCCACGACTACCTCCGGCTTCTCTCTCGACGTTCCTACATCCTCCTCTGAACCACTGACGATTATTAGGACGCAAGATACCTGGCTGGCTGCAACCTGCAGCATATCGTGAATCCCACATGATCCTGGATCGGGCAGCCTACTGGGACATGGGCGGTAATTTCCGCCCATGCGCTCACCACACGCTAGGCGCTGGTATCCCAAATCCGCGACTCCCCACCCACCCCCTTGACTCGCACCCCCACCTTCCCTAAACTTTTCATAAAGCAGAATCTAAATTCCACGAAGCGGAAATCGAGGCCAAGCGCCAAGGCCCACGCAAAGCACAGGGAAGATAGATCAAAGCCCCTCCTCGGAAGGACCTACGATGACGTACACAGTGAACTGCTCCATCCTCCTGACGGAGCTGCCCTTGCTCGAGCGCCCCGCCGCCGCGAAGGCAGCCGGTTTTGACGCCGTCGAGTTCTGGTGGCCCTTCGATACCTCCGTCCCTAGCGACACCCGAGTAACCGAGTTCGAGAACGCCATCAAGGACGCCGGCGTTCAGCTCACGGGCCTGAACTTCAACGCTGGCAACATGCCCGGCGGCGACCGCGGCCTGGTTTCCTGGAAGGGACGTTGCTCCGAGTTCAAGGACAACATCGACGTCGTAGCCGGCATCGGTGAGCGCCTCGGCTGCAAGGCCTTCAACGCCCTCTACGGCAACCGCCAGGACGAGTTCACGCCTGAAGAGCAGGACGAACTCGCCATCAAGAACCTCGCAGCAGCAGCAGAAGGCGTCGCCCGCATCGGCGGCACCGTCCTCCTCGAGCCGGTCAGCGGCGCACCCAAGTACCCGCTCCTCACCGCCGAAGACGCACTCAAGGTCATCGCCCGCGTCAAGGCAGAATCCGGCGCACAGAACATCAAACTCCTCGCCGACTTCTACCACCTGGCAGTCAACGGCGACGACGTCGAATCCGTCATCGAGAACCACGCCAAGGACTTCGGCCACATCCAGATCGCCGACAACCCCGGCCGCGGCGCACCCGGCACCGGCAACCTTCCCCTCGGCGAATGGATCGCCCGCAGCCGCGAACTCGGCTACGACGGCTACATCGGCCTCGAGTACAAGGAACCGCAGGAAACGGCCTTCAGCTGGGCCATCCGCCAGCGCGCCAACGCCAACTAGCCTCCAGCACACCTGAGCTAAAACAGACTTTCAGAAAGAGAACCACAATGAGCAACGTTGCAGTCATCGGCCTTGGAATCATGGGCCTGCCCATGGCCATCAACCTCGTCAAGGCCGGCCACACGGTCACCGGCTTCAACCGCAGCCAGGACAAGATCGACAAGCTCGTCTCCGAAGGCGGCCAGGGCGCCAGCTCCGTTGCGGACGCAGTCAAGGACGCCGACGTCGTCATCACCATGGTCCCGGACTCCCCCGATGTTGAGGGTGTTGTCAGCGGCAAGGACGGCGTCTTCGCCAACGCGAAGAAGGGCACCCTCTGGATCGACGCGTCCAGCATCCGCCCGGACGTCGCCAAGCGCCTCTCGGAAGACGCAGTCGCAGCCGGCATCCGCCCGCTCGACGCTCCCGTATCCGGTGGCGAGCAGGGCGCAATCGACGCCGTCCTGTCCATCATGGTCGGCGGCGAAGCTGCAGACTTCGAGGCAGCACAGGATGTCCTCAACGCAGTGGGCAAAACCATCGTCCACGTTGGCCCCTCCGGCTCCGGCCAGACCGTCAAGGCAGCCAACCAGCTGATCGTGGCCGTCAACATCCAGGTCCTCGGCGAGGCCATCGCCTTCCTCGAGGCTTACGGCGTAGACACCGACGCAGCACTGAAGGTCCTCGGCGGCGGCTTGGCCGGCTCCAAGGTCCTGGACCAGAAGGGTCAGAAGATGCTCGACCGCAACTTCGACCCCGGCTTCCGCCTGGCCCTCCACCACAAGGACCTCGGCATCGTCACCTCCGCAGCTCGCGAAGCGAACGTCGCTGTCCCGCTCGGCGCAGTCGTCGCCCAGCTCGTCGCCGCAACCGTCAACCAGGGCGACGGCGGCCTCGACCACTCGGGCCTCTTCAAGCAGGTTCTCCAGCTCAGCGGCCGTAAGTAAGCCAAAAGGCGCCCAAGCAACACAAGCAGGGAACCCGCCGTCGTACATCAAAAACGACGGCGGCTCCCTCACCACACCCAAAAACACCCCAGACTTCGTCCGTAAGGGCACCAAATTAGGAGTACACCATGGCTAAGATGCGCACCGTTGACGCGGCAGTCGCCATCCTGGAAAAGGAAGGCGCCACCGAGGCTTTCGGCCTGCCAGGCGCAGCGATCAACCCCTTCTATTCAGCAATGCGTGCCCACGGCGGCATCCGCCACACGCTGGCCCGCCACGTTGAGGGCGCCAGCCACATGGCAGACGGTTACAGCCGCGCAGCTGATGGCAACATCGGTATCTGCATCGGCACCTCAGGCCCTGCCGGCACGGACATGATCACCGGCCTCTACGCAGCGCAGGCGGACTCGATCCCCATGCTCTGCATCACCGGCCAGGCACCCGTTGCCAAGCTGCACAAGGAAGACTTCCAGGCCGTGGACATCGAGTCCATCGCCAAGCCGCTCACCAAGTTCGCCATGACCATCCTGGAGCCGGGCCAGGTTCCCGGCGCTTTCCAGAAGGCGTTCCAGCTGATGCGCTCGGGTCGTCCGGGCCCGGTTCTGTTGGACCTGCCCATCGACGTTCAGATGGCCGAGATCGAGTTCGACATCGACGCCTACGAGCCCCTGCCCATCGAGAAGCCCAAGGCTTCCCGCAAGCAGCTGGAAAAGGCCCTGGACATGCTGACCGCAGCCCAGCACCCGCTGATCGTTGCCGGTGGCGGCATCATCAACGCCGGCGCTTCGGCACAGCTGGTTGAGCTGGCCGAGATCCTGAACGTTCCGGTTATCCCGACGCTGATGGGCTGGGGCGCCATCCCGGACGACCACCAGCTGATGGCCGGCATGGTTGGCCTGCAGACCTCGCACCGCTACGGCAACGAGACGTTCCTGCAGAGCGACTTTGTGATCGGCATCGGCAACCGTTGGGCCAACCGCCACACCGGCGGCCTGGACACCTACACGGCCGGCCGTAAGTTCGTGCACATCGACATCGAGCCCACGCAGATCGGTCGCGTTTTCTCCCCGGACTTGGGCATTGCGTCCGACGCCGGTGCGGCGCTGACTGGCTTGATCGAGCTGGCACGCGAGCGCCAGGCAGCAAAGTCCTTGCCGGACTACTCGGGTTGGGTTGCCGAGTGCCAGGAGCGCAAGGGCTCCCTGCACCGCAAGACCAACTTCGACAACGTGCCCATCAAGCCGCAGCGCGTGTACCAGGAGATGAACAAGGCCTTCGGCCGCGACACCACGTACGTGTCCACCATTGGCCTGTCGCAGATCGCCGGCGCACAGATGCTGCACGTGTTCGGTGCCCGCAAGTGGATCAACGCAGGCCAGGCCGGCCCGCTGGGTTGGACCGCTCCCGCTGCACTCGGCGTTGTACGTGGAACCCCGGATACCACCGTTGTTGCCCTGTCCGGTGACTACGACTTCCAGTTCATGATCGAGGAACTGGCCGTGGGCGCACAGTTCAACCTGCCGTACATCCACGTTGTGGTGAACAACAGCTACCTGGGCCTGATCCGTCAGAGCCAGCGCGGCTTCAACATGGAGCAGAACGTTTCCCTGGCCTTCGAGAACATCAACAGCCCGGAAACCAACGGCTACGGCGTTGACCACATAAAGGTTGCCGAGGGCTTGGGCTGCAAGGCCATCCGCGTTGAAAACCCGAACGACCTGCCTGCCGCTTTCGACAAGGCCAAGGCACTGATGGGCGAGTTCAAGGTTCCCGTGGTTGTTGAAGTGATCCTGGAAAAGATCACCAACATCTCGATGGGTGTTGAAATCAACGGCGTGAACGAGTTCGAAGAGCTGGCAGAGTCCGCGGCGGACGCACCCACCGCGATCCTCACCAAGGCCTAAAGAGAAACAGTAAGGAGGCACCGGAATGCGTGTTGTCATCGCCCCGGACAAATTCAAGGGCTCGCTGTCCGCGCCCGACGTCGCCAAGCATCTCGCAACAGGACTGCTGGCGGGCTTCGGTCAGGGCATACAGGCAACACGCATTCCGGTGGCCGACGGCGGCGAAGGAACCATCGACGCCGCCATCGGCTCCGGCTTCACCCGCCGGACCACCACCGTCACGGGCCCGCTGGGCGAACCGGTGAAGGCCGACTTCGCAGTCAAGGGCACGGAGGCAGTCATCGAAATGGCGGCAGCTTCCGGCCTCGCCCTCCTGCCGGAGGGTCCCAGCAGCGACACGGCCAAGAAGGCCACCAGCATCGGAACGGGCGAACTGATCCGCGCCGCGCTGGACCTCGGCTGCCGCAAGATCATCCTGGGTGTGGGCGGCAGCGCCAACACCGACGCCGGCGCAGGCGTCCTCCAGGGCCTCGGCGCCGTCTTCCTGGACGAGCACGGCAACGAACTCCCCGGCGGCGGTGCCGCCCTCGCGGAAATAGACAGCATCGACTTCTCCAACTTCGACGTCCGCGTCGAAGCCACAGAGTTCGTGTTGGCGTCCGACGTCGACAATCCCCTTTTGGGGGCCAGCGGAGCCCCAGCCATCTTCGGTCCGCAAAAGGGCGCGACGCCGGACGACGTCGCCGAACTGGATGCCGCAGCAAGCCACTTCGTCGACGTCCTCGCTGCAACAACCGGCCAACACGCCAAGTACGCAGCCAAGGCAGAGGGCGCTGGAGCAGCAGGCGGCGTTGGCTACATAGCGATAGCGGCACTGAAGGCAGAGCGGCGGCCGGGTATCGACGTCGTGCTTGAATTCACCGACCTTGAACAGAGGCTCAAGGGCGCCCACCTGGTGATCACCGGAGAAGGCAGCCTGGACGAACAAAGCCTGCTCGGCAAGACGCCCATGGGTGTCTCGCGCGCAGCACAGAGGAACGGGGTTCCCGTGATCGCAGTCTGCGGCCGGAGTACCCTGAGCCGGGAACAACTCGCGGATGCCGGCTTCCACACGGTCCATGCCCTGACCGACTTGGAAAAAGATGTCCAAAAATGTATCGCTGAAGCAGGACCGTTGCTTGAACAATTAGGGAAGCACATAGGCGTGTACCTGGCGGAACGGACCGGCACCACCGACAATAAGGAGTACCTCAATGTCTGAAGCAATCGGCGCCTATGACCTCGTTATCCGGGGCCAGCGCATCCTGACCACCGCCGGCCTCGCAGCGCGCGAAGTTGGCATCCGCGACGGCATCATCGTCGCCATCGAGCCCCTGGGCAACGGCCTGACGGGCAACGAGGTCATCGAACTCGCAGACGACGAAACCCTCATCCCCGGCCTGGTGGACACCCACGTCCACGTCAACGAGCCCGGCCGCACCGAGTGGGAAGGCTTCGCCTCCGCAACGCGCGCCGCAGCTGCCGGTGGCGTGACCACCATCATCGACATGCCGCTGAACAGCATCCCACCCACCACCAGCGTGGACGGCCTGGAGCAGAAGCGCGTCGTCGCCAAGGACCAGGCGTTCGTGGACGTCGGATTCTGGGGCGGTGCCATCCCGGGCAACAAGAAGGACCTCCGCCCGCTCCACGACGAAGGCGTGTTCGGCTTCAAGTGCTTCCTCCTGCACTCCGGCGTGGACGAGTTCCCGCACCTGGACGCGGATGAGATGGAAGAGGACATGGCGGAGCTCAAGTCCTTCGACTCCCTCATGATCGTCCATGCTGAGGACTCCCACGCGATCGACCGCGCCCCGCACCCCGGCGGCGACCACTACGAAACGTTCCTCGCATCCCGCCCCCGCGGCGCCGAGAACAAGGCCATCGCCGAGGTCATCGAGCGCGCCCGCTGGACCGGCGCCCGCGCCCACATCCTGCACCTCTCCTCCTCGGACGCGCTGCCCATGATCGCTTCGGCAAAGCGCGACGGCGTCAACCTCACCGTTGAGACGTGCCCGCACTACCTGACCCTCATGGCCGAGGAGATCCCGGACGGCGCAACCGCGTACAAGTGCTGCCCGCCCATCCGCGAAGCGTCCAACCGCGAGCTCCTGTGGAAGGGCCTGCAGGACGGCACCATCGACTGCATCGTCTCGGACCACTCCCCCTCCACACTGGACCTCAAGGACCTGGAAAACGGCGACTTCGCTGTGGCCTGGGGTGGCGTTTCCTCGCTCCAGCTGGGCCTGTCCCTGATCTGGACCGAAGCCCGCCACCGCGGCATCCCGCTGGAACAGGTGGTCTCCTGGATGGCCGAGAAGCCTGCCGCCCTGGCCCGCCTGCATAACAAGGGCCAGCTCGCCCTGGGCTACGACGCCGACTTCTCGATCTTCGCCCCGGACGAAGCCTTCGTTGTGGACGTCACCAAGCTCAAGCACAAGAACCCGATCACGCCGTACGACGGCCGTCCGCTGGCCGGCGTCGTCCGCAAGACCTACCTGCGCGGTACCCCGATCGACGGCCAGAACCCCGGCGGCAAGCTGCTCCGCCGCGGCAACGTTTAGGGTCAACCGCCATGGCAGTCAATGCCTACGGGCCGCCGCCTTTCCGTGACCCGGCAGCGCGGGCCAGGGGCCGGCGTCCGGGACTCAAGGCACAGCCCGGCCTGAGCGCGCGGGGCCTCGCCCTCTGGGTCGACCCGGCCGGGGGCGACGAGATGGATCCAGCAGTCTGGGAACGGGCAGCACGCCTTGTGCTGGCCCGGGCCATGAAACTTGCCCCGGAGGCGGAAGTCCGCATCTGGCCCGCCATCGGGGCAGAACACTCCGGCGTCGGCGATACTTCCTGGGGCGGCACTCCGCAGGAAGCCGCCGACGCCGGTACCCACCCTTCCCTGTCCCTCGCCGAGGCTCTCGCGGACGGACAGGACCGCGACGCCGGGAGTGGCGGCAGCACCGCCGTCGAGCCCGTCATGTTGGCCGGGCGCCGTAGTCAACTTGCAATCGACCTCGCTGCTGAAGTAGTGCTGCTCGACGGCGAGCCGGTTGCCTTTACTGGCATGGAATACAAGCTGTTGCGCTACCTCGTGGTGAACTGCTCGCGCGCCATCAGTCGTGAAGAATTGCAACGCTTCCTGGAGTCATTTGACCTCCCCGGCGCGGCATTTCGCTCCATTGACGTTTATGTTGGAAGGGTGCGGCGGAAGCTCGGAAGCGCCCGCCACACTGTCGCCACCGTCCGTGGTGGTGGCTACCAGTTCGTGCCAGGGCCTTATGCCACCGTGCGCGGACCTGCGGAATACAGCATCTAGTTTGGCTGTTGTAAAGCATCAATGCTCCGCAATTCTAGAATGACCGCTGTTGTTTTAAATGACTGCCGGCTGCGCGCCGGTGAAACGCAAAGGATCGCCATGACCCAGAAACTCCTCGTCGGAACGCAAGCACCTGACTTCGCGCTGCTCGACGCCGACGGCACCAAGGTCTCGCTGTCCGATTACCGCGGACGCAACGTCATTGTGTACTTCTACCCCAAGGCAGCCACCCCCGGCTGCACCACGGAGGCCTGCGATTTCCGCGACAACCTCGCCAGCCTGCAGGGCAACGGTTACGACGTCATCGGGATCTCCCCGGACGCCCCCGAGGCACTCGCCAAGTTCACTGGTGAATTTGCGCTGACCTTCCCGCTGCTCTCCGATGAGGACCACTCCGTGGCCCTGGCCTACGGTGCCTGGGGCGAGAAGCTGGTTGACGGCGAAATCGTCGAAGGCCTGGTCCGCTCCACGGTTGTGCTCGACGGCGAAGGCACCGTCAAGCTCACCCAGTACCAGGTTTCTGCGCAGGGCCACGTCCAGGCCCTGAAGGAAGAGCTGGGCGTCTAACCCTCTCTCACATCCTGCGGGTTTCAGGGCATTCCTCTCTCACATCCTGCGGGTTTCAGGGAATCCCTCTCGCACATAACTGCACAATTTTTGTAACGCCCGCTCACTATTATGAGCGGGCGTTACACGTCTCTTTACTAAACGTGACAAAAGCCCCGCGGCAGTAGTTAATGGAGCCATGGTCTCAACCGTGTCCCCGCGCCATGCTGTAGTCGTCGAAGATGACGCCGACATCCGTGGCCTCCTCGTTTTGATTCTTGAGCAGCTGGATTTTGTGGTGACAGAAGCGCCCGACGGTCTTTCCGGCGTCGAGGCTGTCCGTAACACCAATGCCGAACTGGTGACGCTGGACATCAACCTTCCGGACATCGACGGCATGGAAGTCTGCCGGCGCATGCGTGAGTTCTCGGACGCCTACATCATGATGCTGACGGCCCGTGCCGACGAGATTGACCGGCTCAACGGTTTGGACACCGGGGCGGACGATTACATCAACAAGCCGTTCAGCCCCAAGGAACTGCAGGCCCGCATCCGGGCGCTGTTCCGCCGCGCCCGGACGCCCGCTGCACCCGCCGAGGACACGCGGCAGACTGACGAACTCGCGCGCGCTGCGGTGGTGCAGAAGAGCCTCCTCCCGCAGGAAACAGTCCGGCTGAACGATTACGACGTCGCTGGCGCCTTCCGCCCGTCGCGCAGCGTGGGTGGGGACTTCTACGACTGGTACCAAACCAGCGACGGCATGCACCTGACGTTCGCGGACGCCATGGGCAAGGGCATGGGCGCAGCCTTGATAGCTGCCACAGTCCGCGCCGTGATGCGGTCCGTGGCTGACACCCCGGCTATTGCTGACGCTTTTGAGTCCGCCAGCGCCACCCTCACCGCCGATCTGGACCAGTCCGGATCTTTCGTGACCATGTTCCACGGGCGACTGGACAGCGCTTCCGGCAAGCTCAGCTATATCGACGCCGGTCACGGACTTGGCCTGCACGTCCCGGTCGAGGGGGCGGCACGGAGGTTGGTTTCCGCCGGGCCACCTGTCGGGATCATGGACGGACAGCAATGGCCGGCCGCGGAACTGCAGCTGGAGCCCGGCGATTCGCTGGTGATCGTTAGCGACGGCGTGCTCGACGCGCACGATTCCCTTGAAGAGTTCGTGAGGAATGTAGAGAAGGCGGCGCGGAGCGGGGGCACCTCGGACGACGTCTGCGCTGCCCTGCTCGAGCTGGCACCGGCGGACACAGCGGAAGATGACGTGACCGCCGTCGTGGTTCACCGACGGCGTGAGATTGGCCGGCTGGAAAGCAACGACGGCGGAGTTGCTCAGACCATCCGGTACTAGTCACAAAAAGGGGGGAACGTGACGCGATTCTGGACTCGGCTTTGTGTTGTCCTAACGGTCATTCTGGGCGTGAACTACGTGGCGTGGCGCTGGCTGGCTTCGCTGAACTGGGAGGCGTGGTGGATCGCTGTACCGCTGGTGATTGCCGAGACTTACAGCCTCATTGACGTCATGCTTTTCGGCCTGACTGTGTGGAACCTGAAGATTCGCAAGCCACCGCCCGCGGCGCCAGACACCGCTACGGTCGACGTTTTCATCACCACGTACAACGAACCCTTGGACCTGGTGATGACCACGGCCCTCGCCGCCAAGGACATCCGCTGGCCGCACAGTACCTGGATCCTGGACGACGGCAACCGGCCTGAGATGCGCGAGCTCGCCGAGTCGAACGGGATCGGCTACGTGACCCGCGGTGCCGATTGGACACCGGACATGCCGCGGCACGCCAAGGCCGGCAACCTGAACAACGCGCTCATGGTCACCTCGGGCGAATACCTGTTGATTCTCGACGCCGACCAGATCCCCGAACCGGACATCCTGGACAAGACGCTGGGCTACTTCAACGATGACCGCGTGGCGTTGGTCCAGACGCCCCAGTACTTCATCAACGTTCCTGCCGACGATCCCCTGGGTAGCCAGGCACCCCTCTTCTACGGCCCCATCCAGCAGGGCAAGGACGGCTGGAACGCGGCGTTCTTCTGCGGCTCCAACGCAATCCTGCGCAGGGAAGCCCTGATGCAGCTCGGCTTGGTGGGCTACGTGAAGGCCACGGAGAAGAGTGTGCGCCGTGCTCTGGCTGCGTCGCGCTCTGCCATCAAGAAGGCCCGGCGCTCGGCGGAGGCGGAGAACCCGCTGGTGGAGCAAATGCTCAACGAGGTGGAAGCCGCGACTGAAAGTGCACAGCAGGAGCTCGAAGCCGGGGCATCCTTGAGCGAGATCACGTACCGCGTACGCCGCAAAGTGGACGACGCCGTTCGCACGCTGGTGGCTGCCGACTTCTCGGCGCTCCAATCGGACCTCGAAGAAATCGCGGCAATGGAACTGGCCCACGTCGGCGAGTCTGGCGTCACGACTGTGGCGAGTGACGCCGTCGACCGTATGTCCGGACGCGACTGGTCACCGCTCGGTGCCCTCGAGTCCGTCCACGCAGTCCTGGACGCCATCTCCGTGGAACGCACCGACGAAGCCCAGCCGATCATGCCCTTGGCCACCATCTCGGTCACCGAAGATATGGCAACAGCGATGCGCCTGCATGCACTTGGTTGGAAGAGCGTGTACCACCACGAAATCCTCGCCAACGGGCTGGCTCCCGAGGACATCAAGACCATGCTGACCCAGCGCCTCCGCTGGGCCCAAGGCACCATGCAGGTCCTCCTGCGCGAAAACCCTCTGGTCCAACGCCGCCTTACCTGGGGCCAGCGGCTCATGTACTTCTCCACCATGTGGAGCTACCTGAGCGGCTTCGCGGCCGTGGTGTACTTCGCGGCGCCCATCATCTACCTGACGCTCGGCATCCTTCCGGTGACCAGCCTGAGCTTCGACTTTTTCATCCGTTTCATACCGTTCATGGTGGTGAACCAGATGCTGTTCGTCATCGCCGGGCACGGGATACCCACCTGGCGCGGGCAACAGTACAGCCTCGCGCTGTTCCCCACTTGGATCAAGGCCTGCACGACGGCGGCGCGTAACGTCTGGTTTGGCCGTCCCCTCGGATTCGCTGTCACCCCCAAGGCACGGCAAAGTGGCGGACCCAGCTGGAGCCTGATTCGTCCGCAGATCATCGTCGCTGCGTTGCTGGCCTTGGCCATGGTGGTTGGAGTCCTTCGCCTCCTCTCCGGTATGTCGGAGCCGCTGGGAACGCTGGTGAACGTAGCGTGGGTAACCTTCGACCTGGTGGTCCTGAGCGTCCTGGTCAAGGCAGTTTTGTACAAGGGCTTTGTGCCTGAGGAATTGGCGGCTCCAGAAGGTCCTGAAAGCCCCGAACGTCCCGAACGCCCCGAAGAGAGGAATGCTGATGCAGTTTAGCTACGAAGTCAGAGACACTTACGCGGAGGTGAAGGGCGTTGGCCGGTTAAACATGGTGGCAGCCCCGAAGCTGCGTGAGGTGGTGGCCGAGGTGGTGGCCGGCGGATCCAGCCGTGTAGTGGTCAACCTTGCAGAAACCGACTTCATGGACTCATCGGGGCTTGGCGCACTCATCGGCTGCCTCAAGGCCGCCCGCCAGGCGGGCGGCGACTTGCGGATATCGGGTGTGCAGCCGCAGGTCAAAATGGTCCTGGAGCTGACCAACATGGACCGGGTATTGACCGCGTACTCCTCAGCGGAGGAGGCGTTCGGAAATGACTGAAGTAATCGCCCGCAGGGGCTACAGGGGACCCTCCGACGACGACGCGATCGAGGCCATCCACACCGAGCTGGACGCTCTGTGGGATGACGCCTCATTCGTGCCGGAGATGGACCGGATGACGTTCACAACCGCCGTCATCGAGTCCGCCGCCAACATCGTCCAGCACGCGCAGCCCGTGGGCGAGAAGCCGGTGGAGATCGACGTCGACATCACCGTGCAGCCCACCCGTCTCGTGGCAAGGGTCAGTGCCCACAATGCCCGGGAGCCCTTCGCCGAGGACATGCAGGCAGACTTGCCGGACGAAGAAGCCGAGTCCGGCCGTGGGCTGGCGCTCATCGAGATGCTGGTGACAACAGTGACCTTCGAGCGCCAGGACGGCACCAACACGTGGATCCTGACCCGCGAAACCTGATCCTCGCTCACTTCCCACAGGCTTTCGGGCGATCTTCTCTCACATCCAACAGGCTTTCAAGCAATCCTCTCTCACCTCCCGCGCCACGTCCCGGACGCAGGGTGGGGTGTTCTGCCCATCGCCAGACATGACGCAACTGTGAAAGCATTCCGTGAGCGCCCGACGTCGAGGGCTTGATGAAACTGGGGGATGACATGGACCGCCGAACGGGCCGCACTTCACGGAAAGTACTGGCAGCTGGCCTGATACTTGGGGCGGCAACCATGGTGGGCTGCTCCGCTCCCGACGGCCCCCATACGGAACCCAGCAGTCCCCCTCCCGTGACTGCTGAGCCTGCCCCTGTTACAGAGAGCTTCGCAAAGTACGACGCCCTGCGCAGGGAGCTGATCGCGGCGTTTGAGAAGACGATGCCGGCAATCACCTGGGCTGTGGACAAGCCCGCCACCATGACCCTGACCAACGACGGCCGGTGCATTTTCCACCCCGCGAGCATGAAGAGCAGTGCAGATATTGTGGAGCCGTCCAAGAATTATGAAGCCGTTTTCGCTACGGCCGATCCCATCCTCAAGCAGCACGAATTCCCCGCCTTCGGTGGAATTGATCCGGTTCCCGGCGGCTGGACAGTAACCCGAAGCACGGACGCAACCGGGGCCACAGTAATCCTTGAGTCCAAAAGCCCGGCATATCTGCGCATGAACGTTCCCGTGGATTCCAAGACCTGCGAGCCTACGGAGATTCCCGCGAGCTAAGGGGAAGTTCTACCCATCGCCATGCGCAAGCTCCCACGGGTAACTTGACTAAGGCTTCAGGTTCAAACATAGGGGGACAGAAAGATGCCGGGATTCTACGGTGCTGACATTGATCAACTTCGGGCGCTCGCCAAGACAATGTCCCGGCACTCGGAAAAAATGAGCACGCTTTCGCTGGAATTGGGCCAGCTCATATCCAGCGCGCCATGGGACGGCCGTGACGCAGTGATGTTCCGGACGACTTGGGAGTCGGAGCACCGCCCGATGCTGAAGCTGATTTCCGGCGAGTTGCAAAGCCAGGCCAACGAGCTGAGCCGCAATGCGGACGAGCAGGACAAGACCAGTTCCGAAGGCACCCGTTCCGGCGACGCAGGCAAACAGGATTCAAATCCTCCCGGCGATCCGGGGCCGTTGGATCCGAATACTTCGGATGTGGATGTTCCAGGCGACGTCCGTAAAGACCCCGATGCAGGTGATCCGGCCGATATCCACCAAGGGCAAATCGGCGACTGCTGGCTCTTGGCAGGCATTGGCTCTGTGGCGCAGACGTTGGAGCGCGAAGGCAAACTCGATGAATTCCTTGCCTCCCATATGCGTCCCGTAGGAGATCCCCCAACGCACTGGGTTGTGACTCTCTACGAAGACGGCGAACCCGTCGAAGTGACGGTGGAGGCCAAGTCCACTGAGGGCGGAGTCCGAGGCGCCGACGGCCAGCCGAACTGGCTTTCCATTTATGAACGTGCTGCGGCCGAGCACCGTGGCGGTTCATACGATGACATTGATGGCGGGTTCAGCAACGATGCAATGGAGCTCATGACGGGACAGTCGGCGGATAAGGACGGCGAACTGGACCTTGAGGAGATCGAAGACAAACTAGCTGACGGTCAGGCGGTCTCGGTTGGCACCCAAGACGTCAAGGACGACGACTTTGACTGGTTCTGGGAGCCGGACGAGGTCAGCCGCACCGATGTCGTCCCCAACCACGCCTACATCGTGGTGGACGTAAAGACCAACGACGACGGCGAGAAAGTCGTTGTTCTGGCCAACCCTTGGGGTCCTGCAGGTGGGGAGCTGAATGGTGAGCAGAAGGCCGGAACCCTGGAACTGACCGAGGATGAGTACAAGGAAAACTTTGACTCCGTGTACTCCGTGGGCGTGAAGTAAGGATGACCGTGGAACAGCTAGTTACAGTCAAGCAAGGCATGCAGCCCACTTTTGACGGCGTCAGGGTTGGGGTTGTGAAGATCGGTATTGCCGACGGTGCTCCCGCCATCCAGTTCTGGATCCGGACCGCCGAACAGGAACGAAAGCAGGCCTTCCGCGCAGGTCAGTCGGTCGCCCTTCCGGGGGCTGGCCTCCTGACGGTCGCTTCGATCCAGCCCGCCGATGGCACCACCCCGGCTTCGGCGACTCTGGCGTACGACGCCGGTCACGTCACCGATTGATCGCCGCCGCCGGGATGTGAGCGAGCATCCGCCAGAAAACCGTCGGGATGTGAGCGAGGACCGATGTTCTCTCAAATAATTGCCGATTTCCCGGAATGCTCGCTCACTTACGCCTTGTCGATGGCCTCTTTGAGGGCGCCCAGCACCAGGGTCACCGAGGCGCTGTTCGCGTTCGGCCCCATCACTCCGATGCGCCAGACCGTATCCGCGAACTCACCCACGCCGGAACCGATCTCCATACTGAAGTTCTCCAGAAGGTAAGAGCGGACGGCGGCCGAGTTGACGCCGTCGGGCACTTTCACCGTGGTGAGGCTGGGCAGCCGGGCGCCTTCAGCGGCAAACAGCTCAAGTCCCATCTCCTGCAGTCCGCTCTGCAAGGCGGCGCCGGCAGCGCGGTGGCGGGATTGGACGACGTCGAGCCCCTCGGCGAGGATGCGGTCCAGCGCGGCTTCGAGACCTGCGATCATGGTGACCGGCGCGGTGTGGTGGTACGTGCGGGCACCGCTGGCAGCGCCTACGTAGCCGCCGAGAAGGCCGATATCCAGGTACCACGAACGGGGATCCTTGACGCGCCGTTCGAACGCTCGGTCCGAGACAGTGAACGGCGACAGTCCCGGCGGAACGCCCAGGCACTTTTGCGTTCCGGCATATCCGACGTCGATCCCCCAGTCGTCTGCCAGGAGTTCCAGGCCGCCGATGGACGTCACGGCGTCGGTGATCAGCAAGGCGTCGCCCTTCCCTGCCCCGAGCGCAGCGATGTCGGAGAGGACGCCGACGGACGTTTCAGCATGGACGGCCGCGATCACCTTCGGATTCGGATGGGCCGAGAGCACGCGATCCGCGTCCACCGGCTGGCCCCACTCGTGGTCAACCCGAACGACAGTTGCACCGCAACGCCGAGCGACCTCACACATGCGCGCCCCGAATAGTCCATTGACAGCGATCACTGCTACGTCGCCGTCGGAGACGGTGTTCACGAAAGCGGCCTCCATGCCGCCTGAACCTGTGGCACTCAGCGGGAGCGTGCGCGCATTCGAAGTACCCCAGACGGCCCGCAAGCCCTCGCACGTCCGGTCCAAGCGTTCGATAAAGACCGGATCCAAATGCCCGAGCACCGGGTAGGCCAGCGCGGCCATGGCCTCGGGGTAGCAATTGCTCGGGCCGGGACCGAACAGGAACCTGGACGTCAGTATGTCTGGCATGTGCACTCCTTCAGCTGGTTCTCGTCATTCTGCCCCAGCCTGTTGTCCGGGGCGAGCCCGTGGCCGCCAATCCTCCAGCCCAGACTGCTAAGGTTGCTCACCAATACGGAGGCAGCAGCTGTGGGGGCAGCCACCACGGTGAGGGGAAGCCTCCGGTGAGGGGAAGCCTCCGGTGAGGGGACAAGGGTGACGACTGAAGGAAAAGAGCAGCCGGAGCAGGGCGTCCGCGGCGAGGTAAGCCAGGACCGGTTCGTCGCAGGGAAGGACCTCACACGGTGGAAATCCCCTGTAGGCCGCGTCATCGCGGGAGCTGCACAGCGCATCACCACACTGCTGGGCCCGTATGCAGCGCTGATCATCACGTTGGCCGTGGGGCTTGTCATTGCCGTGTCCCTTGCGGTGGCTTTCGGCGAGGTCTACGAGTCAGTCACCGAAGCCGACGGGGTTGCGGGTCTTGACCACCCGGTCCTTGACGCCGCCAAGTCAGTTCGATCCCCTGGCCTGGACCTCGCAGTGACGGCCTACACCAACGTCGGCGGCACGGTTGGCATGCCCATCATCGCGGTGGGGATCATGATCGCCCTGGCCACCAAGCGCCGCTCTTGGACGCCTGTCATCCTGATGCTGACAGCGGGGCTGGGCTCACTCCTCATGACCGTCCTAGGCAAGCCCCTGTTTGGCCGCACCCGCCCTGACCTCGCGGACGCCATTCCGCCGTACGAGCACTCGGCGTCGTTCCCCAGCGGCCACTCCCTGAATTCAATAGTGATCGCAGGCATCGTGGCTTACTTGATCATTCTTCGCCTCAAGACGGCCAAGACCAGAGCCATCACGGTGGTGGTGGCATCAGCGTTTGCCGCAACCATGGGCTTGAGTCGCGTCTACCTCGGGCACCACTGGCTCACTGATGTCCTGGCCGCCTGGATTCTCGGGATAGCCTGGCTTGCTTTGGTCATCACGGCGCACCGCCTCTATCTCACTGTGAGAACGCGGCGCTCCAACGCGGTACTCTCTTGACACCAGCCCAAGTGCTCGGCTTAACTATTTACGTATGCTGAAATAACAGTTCCATGATGCGGAAGACTAGAAGCAAGCTTCCTCCTGCTGGAAAGCAGGAGTTCCGCATAGCCCACACCATGGATGCCAGCATTTGCACGAGGATGACACAAGCATGGAGCTTGCAGTATTCAACAGTGTTGACCGGGACGAGGCCATCAGGACCCTGACCCCTTGCCTGGACATCAGCCGCTGGGTTGAGGACGTCGCAGACGCCCGACCCTTCACGAGCGTCGACGAACTGCTGGGGCAGGCCCGCCAAGCAGCCGAGCCGTTCACGCCGGAAGAGGTGGAGTCCGCGCTCGCCCACCACCCCCGGATCGGCGAAAGGCCCAAGGCCCAAACTACCGAAGCGGCCATGTCCCGTTCGGAACAGGCCGGAGTGGACCCCAGCGACGACGGCACAGCCGCCGCCCTCGCCGAGGGAAACCGCGCCTACGAAGAGAAGTTCGGCAGGGTCTTTCTGATCCGCGCGGCAGGACGCAGCGCCCAGGAGATCCTTAGTTCGCTTCAGGAGCGGCTCACCCACACCCCCGAAGAAGAAGACGCAATCGTGGCTGGCCAGCTGCGGGAGATCGCGTTGCTGAGACTCGCAGGCGTGATCAGCGAAGGAGAAAATGCATGACTGTTTCACAGGTAACCACGCACATCCTGGATACCGGTTCCGGACGGCCGGCGGCGGGGGTCGCCGTCGTACTTTACGTCCGCGAAGGTGACAACTGGACTCTGATCGCAAAGGGCGAGACCGACGCCGACGGCCGTATCAAGGATCTCGGTCCGGAGCGGATTCCCGGCGGCGCCTACCGTCTGAACTTCGCCACTGGCGCCTATTACGAGGGTCTTGGCGCGGAAACGTTCTTCCCTGAAGTCGACTTGAACTTCACCGTTTCCGATGCCGGCGAGCACTATCACGTGCCGCTGCTGCTGAGCCCCTTCGCGTTTTCGACGTACCGCGGCAGCTGACTCCGCCTAATTTGTTTGCAGCTAATGCCCCTCCAGAGCAATCTGAGGGGCATTATCTGTACACAAACCCGGAACGGTAGGCTGGAAGGCATGGCTTCTGAGGACACCAACGCCCAATCCGGAAATGGCACTGCCCGCCGCGAAATTACAGTTCGCCGCGCACCCAGGTTCGTTCCGTTCATGATTCTCGGTGCCATTGTGGGTGCAATCGCCGCCGCCTTCATCGCGTACGGCCGTCCTGCGGACCCCGCTTTCGACGCCAACACCGTCTTCGGCTTCTTCCTGGTGGCCTGCGTTTCCGGTGGCGTCATCCTGTTCTCCATCCTCGCGCTGGTCCTGGACCGGATCAGCGTCAAGCGATCCAAGCGGGCAGTAGTGGAGGCCGTTCCGGATTCGGTCCCGGATGAGGGTCCAGAGCACGACGGCGCCCGCTAGGCACCCAGCCCAGCGCACCGCTTTCGGGGGTACCACTGTGAGACACACCGCATTTTGGCCGAATCGGGCGTGTTCATGGGGTCACAAAGCCGGAGCGGGAACTTACCACGGCCACAACATGAGACAATCGACCAGTGGCACGTGGCGACGGAAAACTTTCTCATGATCTTCTCCCCGGCGAAAAAGGCCCTCAGGACGCTTGTGGCGTCTTTGGGGTCTGGGCTCCCGGTGAAGAAGTAGCAAAACTCACCTATTACGGGCTGTATGCGCTGCAGCACCGCGGACAAGAGTCGGCTGGTATTGCTACCAGTGACGGCAAGCGCATCAATGTCTATAAAGACATGGGCCTTGTATCCCAGGTCTTCGATGAGACAACCCTGAACACCCTTACCGGACACCTGGCCGTTGGCCACTGCCGGTACTCCACCACTGGTGCAAGCCACTGGGCCAATGCGCAGCCCACCTTGGGCGCAACCGCGACCGGCACGGTTGCCTTGGCCCACAACGGCAACCTGACCAACACTGCTGAACTCCGGGAAATGATCCTCGAGCGCAACGATGGCCAGTTGACCGGTGAAATGAAGCAGGGCAACACCTCGGACACCGCCTTGGTGACCGCACTCCTTGAGGGCGAGGAGGGCAAAACCCTGGAGCAGACCGCTCTGGAGCTGCTGCCGAAGATCAAGGGTGGCTTCTGCTTCGTCTTCATGGATGAAGGAACCCTCTACGCCGCCCGCGATACATACGGCATCCGGCCGCTGTGCCTGGGCCGCCTGGAGCGCGGTTGGGTTGTAGCTTCCGAGCAAGCTGGCCTTGCCACGGTTGGTGCGAGCTTCATCCGTGAGATCGAGCCCGGCGAGTTCATTGCCATCGACGAGGACGGCGTCCGCTCCCAGCGTTTTGCCGAGGCAACCCCCGCTGGCTGTGTCTTCGAATACGTTTACCTTGCCCGGCCGGATGCGGCCATTGCCGGCCGCTCCGTGTACGAAGCCCGTGTTGAAATGGGCCGCCAGTTGGCCCGCGAGAACACCCACGAGGCCGACATCGTCATTCCGGTCCCGGAATCGGGCACGCCAGCCGCAGTTGGTTATGCCGAGCAGTCCGGCATCCCCTTCGCACATGGCTTCGTCAAGAACGCCTACGTGGGGCGCACCTTCATCCAGCCATCGCAGACCCTGCGCCAGTTGGGCATCCGCTTGAAGCTCAACGCCTTGGAATCAGTCATCCGGGGCAAGCGCGTTGTTGTGGTGGATGACTCGATTGTCCGTGGCAACACGCAACGCGCCATCGTAAGGATGCTCCGCGAAGCAGGTGCCGCGGCTGTCCACGTGAAGATTTCTTCCCCCCCGGTCCAGTGGCCCTGCTTCTACGGCATCGACTTCGCCTCGCGTGCAGAGCTGATCGCCAACGGCGCCACCATCGAGGAAATCTCCCAGGCAATCGGTGCCGACTCGCTGGCTTACATTTCCGAAGACGGCATGATCGGCGCAACCCAGCAGCCGCGCGAGCGCCTCTGCACGGCTTGCTTCACCGGCAAGTACCCGATTGAGCTGCCGCATGCTGACAAGCTGGGCAAGAACCTGCTGGAGCGCACGGACCTCGGCGGTTTGCCCCCCGCTGCTGAGTCCGCCGATGACATCGAGGATCCGGCCGAGAAGCCCGGAGCTACGGGCTGCGATCCGGGCCCGGATGCTGAATTCGAGAACCTGCTGACCGACGCTGATCGTTTGACCGACGCCGACAAGAAAGAGTCTGTATGACCTCCGCAACCCCCGCCGCTGGAAGCACCCCGAATTCAACAGGCATCACCTACGCCTCCGCGGGTGTCGACGTCGAAGCGGGAGACCGCGCAGTCGAGCTCATGAAGGACGCCGTCAAGGCGACCCACAACGCCTCGGTGATTGGCGGCGTCGGCGGTTTCGCTGGCCTGTACGACGTCTCGAAGCTGCTCACCTACAAGAAGCCGTTGCTAGCCACGTCCACTGACGGCGTGGGAACCAAGGTTGCCATTGCGCAGGCCATGGACATCCACGACACCATCGGTTTCGACCTCGTGGGCATGGTTGTGGACGACATCGTTGTGGTTGGTGCTGAGCCCCTCTACATGACGGACTACATCGCTTGCGGCAAGGTTGTCCCGGAACGCATTGCGGACATCGTCCGCGGTATCGCAGCTGCTTGCTCCGTTGCCGGCACCGCCCTGGTTGGCGGCGAGACCGCTGAGCACCCGGGCCTGCTGGGTGAGCACGAATACGACGTCGCCGGTGCCGCTACGGGTGTTGTCGAAGCTGACGCCTTGCTCGGTCCGGACCGCGTCCGCGCCGGCGATGTGGTGATCGGCATGGCTTCCTCGGGTCTGCACTCCAACGGCTACTCCCTGGTCCGCCGCGTTATCAACCACGCCGGTTGGGCCTTGGACCGCCAGGTTTCCGAGCTCGGCCGCACACTTGGCGAAGAGCTCCTTGAGCCGACCCGCGTCTACGCAGCCGACTGCCTGGACCTCGCCCGCACGTTCCCCGTCTCAGCCGGCGCAGCCGTCCACGGCTTCAGCCACGTCACCGGTGGTGGCCTCGCTGCCAACCTGGCGCGTGTCCTCCCTCAGGGTCTGGTGGCCACAGTTGACCGCAACACGTGGGAACTGCCGGCGATCTTCAAGCTGGTGTCCGAGCTCGGCAACGTGCCCCTCGCCGACCTTGAGCGCACGCTGAACCTCGGCGTCGGCATGGTAGCCATCGTGTCCCCGGAAGCCGCTGACGCTGCCGTGGCACGCCTCAACGAGCGCGGCCTGCCGTCCTGGATCATGGGTACGGTTACTGCGGATTCCGACTCGATCGACAAGACTGGCCCGGACTACGTCCAGGGCGCCAAGGGTGTCGACGGCGGTGCCGTACGTTTGGTGAACGCCTACGCCTAGGCGCGTTTCCTCTTAGTGAAAGAGCGGCCGGACAGTTGAACTCAACTGCACGGCCGCTCTTTTGTTTTTGCTGCTTGTATGGTCCCGACCCTTTTTGATCGTTCAGGCCTGCCGACACGCCGCAACCCCCGGCGAGTCCTGGGATGTCCTGGCTCAAACAGGGTCAGGACGCCACGTTCCTCCCCGAGCCAACATCCCAAAGCTGCGGAGATTTTCCCCGGCGCCTGGATTTTCAGACCTGGATCAAGCTGAGAACGCCGCCCTGGGGATCCTGGATGGTAGCCAGAGATCCTGGTTCTGGCTTGTCTTCCGGCTCCACGAGCACCACTCCACCTGCGACTAGCGCTGCTTCGGCGGCTTTACGAACATCCGCCACGCCGAAATAGATCTGCCAACCGGCTTCTTCGCCCTCTTCGGCAGGGACAACCCCCGCCACTTCCCCGCCTTTGACCATCAGCGTGCTGTAGCTGCCGCCGTCGTCTTGGGGATATTCGGTGACTTCATGTCCGAAAAGCTGCTGGAAAAACGCGATGGCTGCTTGAGGTTCTGGAGTCAGCAGCTCAGCCCAAGCCAGGGCGCCGGCCTCATTGAACAGATGGCTTCCAATGTGGGTACCCGCTTGCCAGATCCCCGTAGTCCCGCCGCCGGGTGGCTCGATGAATACCAGGACGCCTGTATCGGCCACTTGCTCCGGGCCGAACGCGAGCTTCCCACCAGCATGGACGGCGTCTTCCGCTATCTCCTCAGCGTCCGTTGCAGCGAGATAGATGTTCCATTGGCCAATCTTGCCAGCAGCCTCCTGCAGGGGATTCTGCGGAGCGATGACCGCCACCAGGTCCTTGCCGACAAAAGCCTGAGCGTAACTTCGGCCGTCAGGGGTGGGCAGGTCAGTGAAGTTCCAGTCGAACAGCTTGCTGTAGAACTCCCTGGCCGCGGAAACATCGGGGGTCTGCAGATCGGCCCAGCAGGGTTCTCCGCTTGAATAATGGGTCCGGGAAGTCATGCGGCCAGTCCTGTCATGATGCTGAATGCGGCGCCGGCCGGGTCCATGAGCACAGCCATTCGCCCGATGCCTGGAACATCGAAAGCCGGAGCGATGACGTGTGCTCCAAGCTCAACAGCCCGTGCCACTCCGGCATCCACGTCCTCGACGCCGAAGTACGTCATCCAGAAAGGCGAGAGTCCTTCAATCGGCAGCTTGAGGGCACCGGCAATCCGCTTTCCATCCACCAGCAGGCTGGTGTACTCCTGAAGATCTCCTGCTGGTGCGGTTTCGCTGCTGCACCCCGTCACGGCCTCGTAGAACTTCACGGCCTTGGGGACGTCGTCAGTCTGTAGTTCATTCCAAATCATCGTGCCGGGCTCATTTACCAAGCCGGATCCGGGATGGGTTCCAGCCTCCCAGAAGCCGATCTGTGCCCCCGTGGGATCTATGGCGAAGAACATCCGTCCGCTGCCGTTCGGCACGTCGTCAGGTTCGAACAAGATGGACCCGCCTGCCGCCACAGCCCGTTCCGCCGCGTCATCCGCGGAGTCCACGGCTATGTAGTTGGCCCAATAGGACGGCATTCCCTCCGGAGCATCCGGCATTTGCTGCATCATGCCGGCAACCTTCCGTCCGTGGAGCTTCGCCATGTAGTACGTCATGCCGTTACCGGCGTCCATGGGATCCAGTTCCCAGCCAAAGAGCTCGGTGTAGAACTTCTTTGAGACCTCGACGTCGGTGGAGGACAGGTCCACCCAACACGGAGTCCCCTGCTTGTAACTCTCGACCACCGGCATGCCGTTCCCTTTCCTAGCAACGCGGGGTCACATACGGCCCATGTTGAGGCCTGGAATGGGCCCTAAGTGACCCCGCGTTGGAGTCCATGGGGACTACGCTATGGCGCTTCCACTGCTTGCGCCATACGTACGCCTGATTACGCGGGTTCGAGGGAGGCCGCCCGATGGGAGCCATTGGCAAGATCCAAATTTCCAGACAAAAAAGAGGCCCGCGGGTACACCAACGACTGGCGTGCCCTACGGGCCTCTTTCAGAGATATTCGGCATCCGGAGATGCGCGACGACCTTAATGTACGACGGCGGTACGCATGTCAGCGCCAGAGGCACCGATTGTTTGCGACAGCTATCCGATACGGCGGGTGTCTACCTCGTCGTCATCGTCTTCCGCGTACTTGTCCTCATAAGCCGAGTAGTCCGGCTCCGGGGGATCTTCGGGGAAGTGGCTCTTTACACGACTGGATGGGCCCGTGAGCTCACGCTCAAGTGCCGAGTAGTCAGTGTTCGGGGAGTAGTACTTGATGTCCCGAGCCTGCTTGGTAGCTTTTGCCTTTTGACGGCCGCGCCCCATGGCGTGACCCCCTTTTGTACTTGGACCGGAGGTGGTCACCTTGGCTATCGGTGAGGCCCCGGAATGTTTGGTCAATTTGTCGTATGTCTAGATTACATGCTTTCGGGGGTGCCTGTGTGCCACCTTGGACCTGCGTCGGGTACAACTGCAGCCCAAACCGCTCCCCACCACCTCCAATACACCCAAAAATTGGGTAGAGTCTGCCTCAATGCGGCTCCAAAGCAGGAAGGCAGACTCCGGGATATGAGCGAGGACAACACCCCACCACGTGATGATTCACCGCGGGATAAAGGCGAGGCCGGAGTGCCGCCTGCGCCCAAGGTACCGCCCACGCCGCCGCAGGCCCCCGGAGAGCAGCCGCCGCGTGCCCCCGGAGACCAGCCGCCGCGTGCCCCCGGAGAGCAGCCGAAGCAACCTTCGGGAACACAGCCCGAGGCTTCAGGCCTCCAGCCCGATCCTGCGCCCGACCTTGACCCGGACTTCGTGCCCAATCCCAGCGACCAGCCTGATCCTGCGCTGCCCGCTTACTCCGGCCAGCCAGAGCCCTCAGGCCAGCCAGAATATCCTGACCAGCCAAAGCATCCGGCCCAGCCAGCAGGCCCCTACCAGCCACCCGGTTCCTACCAGCCAGGGGATCCCGCCCAGGATCCTCAAAACCCTCCGCACGGGGACCCTGTGAAACGCCAGCGGCTTGTCATCGGCGGAATCGTGGTGGGTGTCCTGGTGCTCATCGGTGTCGTGATCTGGGTGCTGTTGAACCTGTTGGGTACCCGGCCGCAGGCTGTGGTCACTACCCCGAGCCCCACCGTGAGCCTTGGCCCGTTACCACGGGATACAGAAGCCAAGGACTTCCAGGTAGGCGATTGCTTTGCCGACTTCGACCCCAATGCTCCCAAGGCCAGGGCCGTTCCCTGTGACACTGAGCATTCAGCCCAACTGGGCGCCGTCCACATATACCCCGCGGATGATTCCTTTCCCGGCACGAACGCGCTGAAGGACAAGGGCCGTGAAGTCTGCGGCAACGTAAAGCTGAATCACGAGGCGGCCGATAAGTACGTACTGCTTCAGCAGAACGTCTACCCGAGCACCACCAGTTGGGATCGGGGCGACCGCCGCGTTGATTGCTTCATCGTTGTGGATTCGGGCAACACCATCAAGGAAGACCTCCTCAGCAGGTAGCTCCCGAGTTACTTCTTCCGAACCAGTAGGCCTGTGCCCACGGACGGGCCGCCGTCGGGACCTGTCAGTGACTCGAGTCCGTCAATGGTGAGTTCATCAAGGTCGGCCGCAGTATCGACCAAAACGGTGTCGCCATCGGTGATCGTTCCGGCAAGGATTTCCTTGGCCAAGCGATCGCCGATCTCGCGCTGGACAAGGCGCCGCAGGGGTCGTGCACCGTACGCGGAGTCATAGCCGGACATCGCGAGCCAGGCGCGGGCTCCGTCGGTCACCTCGAGGGTCAGGCGGCGGTCCCGCAGTCGCTTGGTGAGTTCGGCAACGTGGAGCTCCACAATCCGGGCAAGCTCGTCCACGGACAGGGGGTCGAACAGAACGATCTCATCCAAACGGTTCAGGAACTCCGGCTTGAACGAGGCCTGCACCACCGCCATGACGGCATCACGCTTGGCTTTGTCATCCAGGGACGGGTCCACCAGGAACTGGCTTCCGGAGTTGGACGTCAGCACCAGGATCGTATTGCGGAAGTCCACCGTCCGCCCTTGACCGTCTGTGAGGCGGCCATCGTCCAGGACCTGCAGGAGGATGTCGAACACCTCTGGATGGGCCTTTTCCACCTCGTCGAGAAGCACAACAGAGTACGGGCGACGACGAACGGCTTCCGTCAGCTGGCCGCCTTCCTCGTAGCCGACATATCCCGGAGGGGCACCGACCAAGCGCGCTACAGAGTGCTTCTCTCCATACTCGGACATATCGATCCGGATCATGGCGCGTTCATCGTCAAAGAGGAAGTCGGCCAGGGCCTTTGCCAGCTCGGTCTTGCCGACGCCGGTTGGACCCAGGAACAGGAACGAACCCGTGGGGCGATTGGGGTCGCTAATGCCCGCCCGGGCACGGCGGACGGCGTCCGAAACTGCCTGCACGGCCTTGGTTTGGCCGATCAGGCGCTTGCCGAGTTCTTCTTCCATGTGCAGCAGCTTTTGGGATTCACCCTGCAGCATGCGCCCAGCGGGGATGCCGGTCCACGCGGAGATGACCTCGGCAATATCGTCTGCGGTCACATCTTCCGCAACCATGAGGTCCGGTTTTGCATCGCCCCGGGCGGACTCCTCTTCGGCAGCCGCATTGAGCTCACGTTCAAGGGCAGGCAGCTCGCCATAAAGTATCCGCGAGGCCGACTCAAGGTCGCCTTCGCGCTGGTACTTTTCGGCGGCAGATCGCAGCTCGTCGATCTTCGCTTTGAGGTCACCGACCCGGTTGAGTCCGGCTTTCTCGGCTTCCCAACGGGCGTTCAGGGCCCTGAGTGCTTCCTTCTTGTCCGCCATGTCCGCGCGGAGGGCAGCCAGCCGCTCAACGGAAGCAGGATCGGTCTCGCCCTGAAGGGCCAGTTCTTCCATGGTCAAGCGGTCGACGGAACGGCGGAGCTGATCGATCTCCTCCGGCGCTGAGTCAATCTCCATGCGAAGCCGGGATGCGGCCTCATCCACGAGGTCGATCGCTTTGTCCGGAAGCTGACGGCCAGAGATGTAGCGGTTGGACAGGGTTGCTGCTGCGACCAAGGCGGAGTCGGCGATAGCCACCTTGTGGTGGGCCTCGTACCGTTCCTTCAGCCCACGCAGAATGCCGATGGTGTCCTCGACGCTGGGCTCGCCCACGTAGACCTGCTGGAAACGGCGCTCCAAGGCAGGGTCCTTCTCGATGTTTTCGCGGTACTCGTCCAGCGTGGTGGCACCAATGAGGCGCAGCTCGCCACGGGCCAGCATCGGCTTAAGCATGTTGCCCGCATCCATTGCACTGTCACCCGTTGCACCAGCGCCAACAACCGTGTGGATTTCATCAATGAACGTGACGATCTGGCCATTGGAGTTCTTGATCTCCTCAAGAACTGCCTTGAGCCGTTCCTCGAATTCGCCGCGGTATTTGGCACCAGCAACCATGGAGGCCATATCCAAGGCAATGAGGGTCTTGCCACGGAGGCTCTCCGGGACGTCGCCCGCAACCATGCGTTGGGCGAGGCCTTCAACGACGGCGGTTTTGCCAACGCCAGGCTCACCAATGAGCACAGGATTGTTCTTGGTGCGCCGGCTCAGGACCTGAACCACGCGTCGGATCTCGCTGTCGCGCCCGATCACCGGATCCAGCTTCCCTGAACGGGCGATAGCAGTAAGGTCCGTGCCGAACTTCTCCAAGGCCTGGAACGTATTTTCGGGATCCGGCGAGTTGACCTTACGGTCGCCCCGGACACCCGGCAAGGCGGCGAGGAGCGCTTCATGGGAGGCGCCGGCGTCGCGCATTAACTTTCCGACGGCGTCACTGCCGGCGGAGAGCCCCAGCAAAAGGTGCTCGGTGGAGACGAAGGAGTCACCGAGTTTGTCGGCCTCATTTTGGGCAGCCTGGATGGCCTGCATGGACTGCCGGGAGAGCTGGGCTTGCTGGACCGAGCTTCCGGACGAGGACGGCAGCGCCTTGATGGCCGAACTGGCCTGAACACTGACGGCATCCGGATCAGCACCTGTGGCGCGCAGGAGAGCAACAGCAACTCCCTCGCGCTGATCCATGAGCGCCTTCAGCAGGTGCGCCGGCTCCAGCTGCGGGTTCCCCGCAGTGGAGGCATTCATGGCGGCCGCAGAAAGGGCCTCCTGGCTTTTGGTAGTGAATTTGACGTCCAAAGAGAGCTCCCTTTCTGGAGTGAGACCAATACTTTCAAAGTTGAGTCTACTACGCTCAACTTTGCTTTGTGGTCCACTGCTTTCCATGTTTGCCCACGGCGAAACCTCTGTCCAGACAAAACCACAGCTATGTTAATAACAGGGGGCCAGAAGCCCTCACCCGTAGGCTGAGGCCATGGAATCAATCTCCACTGTGGAACAACTGGAACAATTGATCGGTCTACCCTTGGACCGCGTGCGCCGAAAAGTGCGCACCTCACTGAGCGATTTCGACCGGCAGTGGCTGGCCGCCAGTCCTTTCTGCGTCATCTCGACGGCGGATGCCCAAGGCCGGGTGGACGCGTCACCAAAGGGCGACCCTGCAGGATTCATCGAGGTCCTGGATGACTCCACTATTGCCATCCCGGAGCGCCCAGGAAACAAGCTCGCCTTCGGCTTTCGCAACATCCTGGAAAACCCGAACGTCGGGATTTTGTCCGTGGTTCCTGGACGCACGGACACGCTGCGAATCAACGGAACGGCACGCATCGTCAGCGACGCCGACTTCTTCGAGAAGATGACGGTCAAAGGCCACCGGCCGCGCGCCGCCGTCGTGGTCTCCGTGGAAGAAGTATTCACGCACTGCGGCAAAGCGTTCATGCGCAGCGGCTTGTGGGAACCGTCAACCTGGGACTCGGAGGGCTTGCCGAGCATCGCGATGCTCTCCAAAACCTATGTCCAGCCCGAGGCTCCCCTGGAGGACCTTGAAACCTACTACGGGCCCGGCTACGCGGAGCGTCTTTACCGGGAGTAGGTCCTAGGCGGGATAGATCGAAACCAGCGCGGACTTCACGACGAACCGCACGTTCATGCCGGGCACCAGACCGAGATCGGCAGAGGCCGCAGGAGTGATATCGGCTGACAACGTGCCGCGCTCCCCCGTACCCGACCCGGCCGCCCTGACGCGGATCTGGTCGCCGTGCGGCTCCAGATCCCTGATGGTTACGGGAAACGAGTTGCGCGGGCTTCCGTGGACGTCGCCAAGGAAAACGGAAACGGCCGACGGCGGAAAGGCCGCCACGCCTTCCTGGCCGGGAGCAGGTGACCACCCCGGATCGTGCTGTCCGGCGAAAAACTGGCCATCCGGCGTCGTGATTCCCTGCTCTGTGATCATTCCGCTGACGAGGTTGAGCCCCGCAAGTCCGGCTGCAAAGTGGCTTCGAGGGCGTTCGAGAACTTGGCGGGTTGGGCCCTCCTCGGAAATGCGCCCGTTCTCTACGACGACGACGCGATCGGCGAGCATGTAGGCGTCCAGGACGTCGTGGGTAACGATGATGGCGCTGCGTCCGGCCAATACCCGTTTGAGGACGCGGCGCAGCAGCGGCGCCGCGTGGATATCCAAGGCTGACATTGGCTCATCGAGGAGCAGCAACTCGGGCTCGGCGGCGAGCGCGCGGGCTACGGCCACGCGTTGCGCTTGACCACCGGACAGCTCTGCCGGCTTACGGGATTCGAGGTGAAGGGCCCCCACCTCTGTCAGCCACAGCCGCGCGGTTTCGCGGGCTGCAGCCTTCGATGCGCCCTTGCTGCGCGGCCCAAAGGCGACATTTTCCAGCACGCTCAGGTGCGGAAACAGTAACGCCTCCTGGGCGAGCAGCGCAGTGCCGCGCAGGTGCGGGGCACTCCACCGGTGGTTGCCGCCGTCGAGGTCAAAAAGCTGCCTGCCGCCAATTTGTGCACGTCCCGAATCCGGCCGCAGCAGACCCGAAATCACGCCAAGAAGCGTTGATTTTCCGGCGCCATTTGGCCCCAGAACCGCCACGGTTTCCGAAGGACCAAGGCTCAGGGACATGTCGAAATCCCTGGCATCAAGGCGTGTCCGCACCTCAAAACTCACGGTTGAACCTCCACCCGGGCGCCAGCATTGCGACGACCATAGCTGAGTCCTACAACCGCCACTGCGACTGCCACGAGGACCAGCGACAATGCGACGGCGGCATCGGCGTCGGTCTCGCGTTGCAGGTAAATTTCCAGCGGAAGGGTTCGGGTTACGCCTTCCAAACTGCCGGCGAACGTCAGCGTAGCGCCAAACTCGCCCAGGCTCCGGGCGAACGACAACACCGCTCCGGAAGCCAATCCCGGCAAGACGAGCGGCACGGTCACGCGGCGCAGGACGGTTGTGGGACGCGCGCCCAGGGTTGCGGCGACCAACTCGTAGCGATTCCCTGCTGTTCGCAGCGCCCCTTCGAGGCTGACCACCAGAAACGGCAAAGCCACGAAGGTTTGGGCGAGGACAACGGCGGTGGTGGAAAAAGCGATCTGGATACCGGCAACTTCCAGCGACTTCCCCAGCAGGCCTTGGCGGCCGAACGTGTACAAGAGGGCTATACCTCCGACGACGGGCGGCAGCACGAGCGGCAACAGGACGAACGCCCTGAGCAACCGTTGGCCAGGGAAGGGGCTGCGAGCAAGAACCAACGCCAGCGGAATGCCTAGGATGATGCACAACGCCGTGCTCGCAGCAGACGTGCGGAGACTCAGCCCGAGCGCTGTGACTGAGGATTCCGACGTGATCAGTGGAATGAACTGCGGCCAGTTGACCTTGGCCACCATCGCAACCAGCGGCAGCAGGACAAAAAGTGCCCCGGCTGCTGCGATGGCGTAAATCCATGGTGGAACGCCGGTATAGCCGGTGCCACTGCGACTGTTCATGAAGTCCTTACCGGGATCCCTACGGGGTGCCGAATCCGGCGTCGTTCAGCACCTTCTTGCCCTCGCTGCTGGTAACCATGCCGATGAATGCCTGGGCGAGTTCCTTGTTCTTGCTCGCGCCAACTGTAGCAATCGGGTAGGTGTTCACGGCTTTGTCCGACTCCGGGAAAGGGACGCCCTTGACCTTGTCGCCTGCGTTGCTGATGTCTGTGACGTAGACAAGGCCCGCGTCGGCCTCCTGCGAGGTGACCTTGCCGAGCACGTCGGTTACCGACGACTCTTCACTGACCGGTTTCAGCGTGGTTCCGGTCGCCGTCTCAATGGTTTCGGCGGCAGACCCGCACGGAACCTGCGGCGCGCAGACCACAACTTTTACACCCGGCTTGCCGAGGTCGGCAAAGGAAGCGATCGACGCCGGATTGCCGGGCGGGACGGCGATCTCCAGGACGTTGGTGGCAAAGTTGGTTGCATTGCCGTCGACCAATTTTGCATCCGAAAGCCTGGTCATGTTCTTGGTGTCGGCGGATGCGAAGACGTCCGCCGGTGCACCCTGCGTAATCTGCGTGACCAGGTCAGAGGAACCGGCGAAGTTCAGTTTAACTTTGGTGCCCGGGTTCTTCGCTTCAAAGTCGCTGGCCAGCTTGGTGAACGTTGCCTTCAACGAGGCCGCAGCAAAGACGGTGATCTCCCTGGTCAAGGTTCGTGTGGAACTGGCTGTGCCGCTTGATGCCGCCGTGCCGCTTGATGCTGCCGTGCCGGGGGCTCCCGAGGCGCAGCCCACGAGGCTGGCGGCGAGGGTGCCGGCCGCGAGGAAAGTCCCGACGTTCTTGCGGGTGATGCTCATACGATGCTCTTTCCTGGGGGTGTTTCGATGATGACGGTGGTGGCCTTGACCACGGCCGTAGCGACTGAGCCGAGCTCGAGCCCGAGTTCACGGACGGCTTCGCTGCTCATCAGGGAAACGACGCGGAACGGTCCGCACTGAAGCTCTACCTGGGCCATGACTTTGTCCGCCGTGATACCCGCAACGAGGCCCACAAAACGATTGCGGGCCGAACTTCCAGACCGGGCAAGGTCATCGGGGAGGTGCGACTGGTCGCGTGCAAGCTTGGCGAGTTCCAGCCCATCCACAGCTAGCCTGCCCGATGCGTCCCTTTGGGCGGTCAGGGTCCCGTTCTCCGCCCAGCGCCTCACTGTGTCATCGCTGACTCCCAAAAAGCGGGCAGCCTCGGAAATTCGTATTTGCGGCATGAGATGAGTCTAGATCCGTAGATGCGGATTAGGAGTCGTGATTTCACCGCAAACGAAAATATTACTGCCCCTTGGCGAACCCCGTGAGGTGAAGCGAAAGCGTTCCGTAAGCATTACCCATAGCCCGCCGGGGGCCGCAGCCGTACTCTGTTCTAGGGAGAGAGTCTCAGACGCGAAGGAGCGTCCCATGGAATGGATTCGTCCGGACAACCCGGATTATGACGAAGCCCGTAAGCTCTTCAACGCGATGATCGACCGCAGACCGGCCGTTATTGCAAAGTGTTCAGATCCCGCCGAAGTGGCCGAAGCGCTCAGCTATGCACGGACCCACAATCTGGATGTCGCCGTGCGTTCCGGCGGGCATTCGGTGGCTGGCATGTCTACGAACGACGACGGATTGGTAGTGGACGTCCGTCCCATGAAATCCATCAGCGTTGACCCCGAGGCCAAGACTGCCACGGTGGGCGCGGGAGTGACGTGGAGCGAGTTCGACCGCGCCACGCAGCAGCATGGGCTCGCAGTCACGGGTGGCCGCGCATCCACCACGGGCGTTTCCGGTTTCACCTTGGGCGGTGGCTCGGGGTGGCTTGAGCGCTCCTACGGTTTCGCGTGCGACAACCTGCTCTCCGTCGACCTGGTGACTGCGTCCGGCGAACGTGTCACTGCCAATGCGGGCGAGAATTCGGAATTGTTCTGGGCACTCCACGGCGGAGGCGGCAATTTCGGCGTGGCGACCTCGCTCACCTTCCAACTCCACGACCTCGGCCCTACAGTCATGGCCGGGCTCATGCTGTTCCCCGGCGAGGAAGCCACGGGCCTGTCCCGCGCCTTCCGGGGATTGGCACTTGAGGTTCCCGACGCCGTCGGGACAGCCCTCGTGTACCTCACCGCCCCGCCGGAAGAGTTCGTGCCGGAGGACATGGTGGGCAAACTCGCCGTCGGAATGGCCTACCTGTATGCAGGCGATCTTGAGGCCGGAGAACAGCATGCGAAACCATTCCGGGAACTCGGGCCAACAGTAGACCTCGTCTCGCCCATGCAGTACGCCGATTTCCAGTGCATGATCGATGACCCTCCTGACCATTACAACTATTGGAGCGCCGACTATCACAACGAACTCAACGACGATGCCCTGGATCTCTTCGTAGCCTCCGCGCACCGGCTGCCAGGTGCGCACTCACAGCAGCTCATTGCACGCTGGGGAGGAGCAGTGAGCGGACCGGCGGCTGCGAACACCCCACTGCAACACCGTGGCGCCGCTTGGGTCAGCCACCCCTTTGGCTTGTCCGAGACCCGTGAGGGCGGTCAGGAAGCCAAGGCCTGGGTCGAGCAGTTCCGCCAGGAAATCGCTCCGCACACCACGGGCGGAGTGTGGCTGAACTTCATCGGTGACGAAGGCCAGGACCGGATCATGGCGGCCTATGGAGAGCAGAATTATCGACGGCTCTCCAAGGTCAAGGCCGCGTTCGATCCTGACAACGTGTTCCGCGGCAACCAGAACATCCTGCCGGCGGAGCGCTGAGTCCCCTACGCTCCTTCCCAGTTGCTGTGAACCACACAGGCAGTGAAGCCCGTGTTTCCGGGGCGGACGCTCGGCGGTAGCCGCTCCGATGACCGGTAACTGGGAAGGATCGTTTGGCTTACACTTTGGCCATGGCCGTATATGTCGATCCGCCCCTTTGGCCCGCCCACGGCACAGTGTTTTCGCATCTGGTATCGGACAAGTCCTTGGACGAGCTCCACGCTTTCGCCGCGGCGGCCGGAGTTCCCGAAAGGGCGTTCGACGGCGACCACTACGACGTTCCTGAACGTCGCTACAACGACCTCGTCGCGGCTGGCGCCATTCCCGTGGAGGCAAGGGTGCTGGTGCGGAAACTCATCGCGAGCGGCCTTCGCATTCCAGCGCGCGAACGCAGCAAAGCCCTCACCGTTCCCTTGATGGAGCGCTGGAACAGCACCTACCCCGGGCACGAGGAACTGGGCTTGGAACTCCTGGAAAGGTGGGGGGACGCCAGCCGTAAGTACCACAGCCGGACCCATTTGCTCGCCGTCCTCGAAGCCCTGGACATTTTGACGGAGCCGGCCCTCCCTGCCCGCACAGTCACACTCGCGGCCTGGTTCCACGACGCCGTCTATGAAGGCGTCGCAGGGCAGGACGAGGAAGAGTCCGCGCTCCTTGCCGAGGACCGGCTGACTGCTGCGCGGCTTGCCCCGGAAGACGTCGCCGAGGTAGCCCGACTGGTTCGGCTCACATCCGAACATAATCCCAAACCCGACGACCATGCCGGAGCCCTCCTCTGCGACGCTGATCTCTCCGTCCTCGGGGGCGACGAACAGGCTTACGCCCGTTACCTGGCCGCCGTCCGGGAAGACTACGTTCACGTCAGTGACGACGACTTCGCCAAGGGGCGTGCCGCCGTCGTGCGTCATCTGCTGTCACTTGACCCGCTCTTCCATGGCGAACGGGCCAAGGCGCTTTGGCTCGACGCGGCCCGCCGCAACCTCACGGCCGAACTCGCATGAGCGAAGCCGGAGCGCCCCAGCGGCAGTTGCCGTACTCGGTCCGGTTTGAATGGGGTCTCGACGGCGCCCGCGCCATAGTGCCTCGTGCGGACCTTGCGGTAGTGGTTGACGTTCTATCGTTCACGACGTGCGTGAGCGTCGCCGTGGATCGTGGGGCTGCCGTTTTTCCCTACCCGATGAGGGATGCTGCCGCGAGTGAGTTCGCCGCTCATCGTCACGCTGCCTTGGCCGGGCCGCGTGGCGGGGAGGGGTTGAGTTTGTCTCCAGCGAGTTTGCGTCATGCGCCGCATCTTGAGCGGGTGGTCCTGCCCTCGCCCAACGGCTCGACGCTCAGCCATGAGCTCGCCGACTCGGCCCGGCAAGTAGTGGCTGTGTGCCTACGCAACGCCGCGGCGACCGCCGACTGGGTCCATGCGAACCTGCCGGATGACGCCGTAATTGCTGTCATCGCCGCAGGTGAGAAGTGGACCAACGGTTCGTTGCGGCCAGCTTTGGAGGACGAGCTCGGAGCAGGAGCCTTCATCGCCGGACTAGCAGGATCGGGGCGCGGCAATTTCTCGCCGGAAGCCGGATCTGCGGCCGCGGCCTTCGACGCCGCCGAGCCCAAGCTGGCCTCGGTGCTGCGCGGCTGCTCCAGCGGGCGGGAACTGATCGATGGGGGCTTCGTTGAGGACGTGGCAATCGCCGCCGAGTTGGATGGCAGCACGATGGTCGCTTTGCTGACGGATGGGGCTTTTCAGGGCGTCCGTGCCACCGGTTAGACGACTCGCTGCAGGCCAGACGGTAGGAATCGTCTGCCGGGCTGCGAGTCGTCTAAATGGAGCGGATCACCTCAGCGATAGGTGCTGACGAACGGCTGGTTGGTCGGCACAATCTGCTTGCCGAGAGGCATCAGCGACACCGGGATCAGCTTCAGGTTGGCGATTGCCAGCGGAATACCGATGATGGTGATGGCCATGGCGAAAGCAGTGACCACGTGGCCGATCGCTATCCAGATACCCGCCACGAGCAACCAAATCACGTTGCCCAGAAGTGCGAAGACACCCGTTCCGCCGGGCTTCTCCACCACCATCCGGCCAAACGGCCACAAGCAATAAGCGCCGATCCGGAACGAAGCGATGCCCCAAGGAATGGTCACAATGAGCACGCAACAGATAATGCCTGCTGCGAAATAGCCCAATGCCAACCAGAAACCACCGAAGACCAGCCAAATGATGTTGAGCAGCGTTTTCATAGTCTCAATTCTCCCTTGCCGGACCGACATTAAGCCCAAGGGTCTGCCCTGAATCGGCCCTGACTTTGATGACGTATCAAGAGCGATTTAGTCCAACAACGCGTCCAGCTTGTCGAACGAGGTTCCCCAGCCGTCCCGTGTCATTTCCACCCATTCTTCCGATGCGAAGGGGCCTTGGGTGAGATGCATCCGGGTGCGTCCATTGAGGTCTTCGAATTCGAGGTGCATTTCCTCGTACTCATGATCTGCGTCGGGAGCAGCCTTTGCTCTTGCCACCAACAGGGCAGGAGCGTCCAGCTCCGTGATGACAGCTTCGATGGGAGCTTCCTGCTCCCCCTCGTCGTCCGTCCATGCCATGACCACTTGCCAGATTCCGCCTACGCGGGGCTCCACGATGATCTTGTCGCGTGGCGCGTCCACTTCCACGGGCCCGAACCACTTGGTCAGCTGATCGGGGTCCATCCAGGCGTCGAAGATCCGCTCACGCGGGGCGTCGAACTCGCGGATCATGGTCAGGGTGTGCTGTTCCGTGCTCATTGCGTGGCTCCTGGTTCCGTGTGGTCCGTTGGCTTGGTTCCGTGTTTGGTTCCGTGTTTGGTTACGTGTGTAAAGTCCAGTGGCGTGTTCCAGTGAATCGTGTTGCCGTCAGCGAGTCCAGGCTGCCAGTGCCAAGTCGGATGCTCTCTCACATCATCACCCGAATTGCCCAACCTTCTCTCACATCATGAACCCATCCAGGGTTTCCGGCTGCAGGACGTGAGAGAGGAACGCGCCAAAAGCCGTTGGATGTGAGAGAACGTCAGGCCTTTGCGGCTTCCACGAACGCGCGGATTTTCGCCAGGTCCTTTACTCCCCGGGACGCCTCCACACCTGAGGAAACGTCCACGCCCCAGGCATCCGCGGCAGCCGCAGCGAACGCAACGTTGCCGGGTTCGAGTCCGCCTGCGAGCAACCACTCCCGGCCGCCAAGTCCCTTCGCACGCACTGACCCGTAGTCCCAGGACTCTCCCGAACCCGGCACGGCTGCATCGATCAAGAGCAGATCCTCGCCCAGATCGCTGAACTGGTCCGGCGCGGCACCCATGGTGACGGCCCGGATGAGCCGCATCCCGGCGTCGTGCACTGTTTTGACGTCCTCGGCAGTCCGGGTGCCGTGCAGCTGAACCCAGGTGAGTCCTGCGGCGCGCGCAACAGAAACGGCGTCGGAGGCAGGCTCATGCCGGAAAACAGCCACAGCATTAACATGTGCGGGCACCAGCGGCAGCAGGATACGCACCTGGTCAGGACTGACTTCACGTGGGCTCGAAGTCAGCACGAAGCCGACCGCATCCGCGCCGGCGTCGACGGCGGAGCGCACGGATTCCGGCGTGCTCAAGCCGCACACTTTGACGAACATTCCGTGCCTCCAGCCGTATTCACAAACGTTTTCCACATATGACGTTAGCAAGCCGCAATGACAACGCAGAAGCTGTGTCCACCACTAGGCTGGTCGGATGGAGATCATCCGCTTTGCCGACATCCACCCCGAACCGTGGCGTAACGGAGGCGGGGTGACGCGCGAACTCGCCAGCCACCCGAAAGTCGCCTCGGCCCAGGACGGCGCCTGGGATTGGCGCGTCAGCATCGCCGATGTCTCCAAGGCCGGGGACTTCTCCAATTTTCCCGGCATGGAACGGGTCATCACCATCATTGACGGTGAGCTGCTGCTCCTGACCATCGACGGCGAAGAGCACCCGCTCGAGAAGTATCGTCCGTTCCGTTTCTCGGGAGAGGCAGCGTCGTCAGCCACGCTACCCACGGGGGATATCCGCGACCTCAACGTCATCGTTCGCGCCAGCGCGTTCAAGGGGTACACGTCCATCGTCGAGATCTCCAAGAAACGCGCACACCCCGTGTTCGAGGGACAGTTGGCCGTCCTCCTGGAAGGCAAGGCGACGGTTTCGCCTGGGGCAGATCTGGAGGACGAGTCCGACGGCGCCAGCCCGACTCCCAGCGCGGCCGAGCCGGTGGAGCTGAACCGCTACGACGCCGTGGTGGGCTCGGATACACGGAGCCCCGAGATCTCGGGCCGGGGTTTTGTTGCCGTGATATCCATCGACAAAGTGGACTCCCCAAACGCCTAAGACTGGTGACTTTCGCCACCCAAAGTGGCCACGGTCTGCAGGAGTTGCTAGCCTGAAATGAAGGTTCCGTTCTGGAGCCTCCGGACGACGGTTCAGTACCCGGCACGCGACAAGACTGGCCAAAGGATCTGTCATGTCGTGGTTAATTCTCATTCTCTCCGGAGCCCTTGAGGCCGTTTGGGCCGCTGCACTTCACCGATCAAAGGGCTTCCGCAAGCCAGTCCCCACCGTTATTTTCCTGGTCAGCGTCGTCGCCAGCACCGCCGGACTCGCGATCGCCATGCAATCCATTCCCACGGGTACGGCGTATGCGGTGTGGGTGGGTGTCGGCGTCGTCCTGACGTCGGCTTACGCCATGGTCACCAAGGTGGAACGCGCGACGACGGCCCGGTTGCTGCTGCTCGCAGGTATCGGCGCGTGCGTGGTTGGCCTGAAGGTGGTGGCGTAGCCATGGCCGCAACAACCACCACGACCCAGAACTCTGCGAAGAACGGCGTCTTCTGGCTGGTTCTCCTTGCTTCAGCCGTCCTCGAAGCCGTGTGGGCCACTGCTCTGGGACTCTCCAACGGCTTCACCCAGTTGATTCCCACATTGGTATTCGCGGTGACAGCAGCATTGAGCATGCTCGGACTCGGGATCGCCGTGAAACGAATCCCCTTGGGCACTGCATACGCGGTATGGGTTGGAATCGGCGCGGCGCTCACTGTTGGCTGGGCCATGCTCAGCGGCGTCGAACCCGCGAGTCCGTTGAAGCTGCTCTTCATCGCCGGAATCGTGGGTTGCGCTGCAGGTTTGAAGGCGCTGCCGTCCGACAACCCCCAGGCGCCCGCTGAGTAGACGGCACTCCTCCACGCTCCTTCCCAGTTGCCTCCCCCGGCACCCCTCGTCCAGCGGCAGAAACCCCGAAATCACAGGGGCGGGCATGCAGGCGTGCCGGGTGCTATCCGGACCAACTGGGAAGGAGCGTCGGCCACACCCGAAGAACCAGCAGGAATACCAAAGCCCGCGGCGGAGTTCACGCCACCAAAGGGCACTTCGAATACCAACACGCATGGGAGAAGTTCATGACTGCAGTTCAACTCGGCGATGGCCTTACTGTCGGCCCCCTTGGCTTTGGCGGCATGGCCCTGACACCGGTCTATGGGGGAATCGACCCCGCTGAAGCCCTGCAAACCCTTAGGCATGCGGTGGATGCGGGAATCACTTTCATCGACACCGCAGATGTTTACGGCGCCGGAAGCAACGAGGAGTTGGTGGGGCAGCTCCTGAAAGGCCGGCGTGACGAGATCCAGCTGGCAACAAAATTCGGAATAGAGGGCAACGCCGCGAACGGCTACACGGGAGTTCGCGGCGATGCGCCCTACGTCAGGCAGGCGGCAGAAGCTAGCCTCCGCCGCCTGGACACTGACGTGATTGACCTCTACTACCTGCACCGCCGTGACCTCCGCGTTCCGATAGTGGAAACCGTGGAGGCCATGGCGGAGCTGGTCCGAGAGGGCAAGGTTCGGCACCTGGGACTGTCTGAGGTGACAGCCGAGGAGCTTCGGCAGGCCAACGCCGTCCATCCCATTGCCGCGGTCCAAAGTGAATGGTCAATCTGGAGCAGGGATGTTGAGCAAAACGTTGTTCCTGCAGCGAAGGAACTCGGCGTCGGCTTTGTGCCTTATTCGCCGCTCGGCCGAGGGTTCCTCACGGGAACCATTAGCGCGAGCGACTTGGGCGAAAACGACTTCCGCCACAAGATTCCCCGCTTTGATGGCGAGGCCCTCGATGCGAACCAGGCCGTCGTGGCCGCGGTTCGCGAGGTAGCCGATGACCTGGGTGCAACTCCTGCCCAGGTAGCACTGGCTTGGCTGTTCGCCCAAGGCAAGCGCCTTGGGCTGCCGGTGGTCCCCATCCCCGGTACGCGCAAAACGCACCGCATCGACGAGAACCTTCGCGCGCTGTCCCTGCAACTGGGAAGTGCGCAACTTGAGGTGCTCGACCAAGCCGCGGACGCCGTCGTCGGTTCGCGTTCTGCCGATCCCAACTGGGTGTCACAAGGCCGCGAAGCCAACACGACCACTGCATAGACTGAGCCGATGGATTCGCTTATTCACTCATCGCGTGACGTCACCATCCGGAGCATCTCCGTCAGCGAGATGAACAACAACGTGTACCTGTTGACCTCGAAGTCCACAGGCGTGCAGCTGTTGATCGACGCCGCCGACGACCTTCCAGCCATTCAGCAACTCCTGAAGGACAGCGAAACGGATACTTCCGAAGTGCCGAAGCTCGTCCGAATCGCCACCACCCACCAGCACTGGGACCACATCCGCGCCTTGGGTGAGCTGGTGTCAGCTACGGGCGCCAGCACTTCTGCAGGAGCGGACGACGCCGATGCGCTGCCAGTTCCGGTAGATGTCCGGCTTGGTCACGGCGACGTCGAGCGGTTCGGCGACTTCGAGATCACGGCGGTCCACTTGCGCGGACACACCCCTGGCTCGATTGCTTTCGTTTACCAGGATCCGGATGGGCCCGCCCACATTTTCAGTGGGGACTCGTTGTTTCCCGGAGGCGTCGGCAAAACACAGGGCGATCCTTCACGTTTCACTTCACTATTGAACGACGTGAAAGAGCGGCTGTGCGACGCCTACCCGGACGAGACCGTGGTGCACCCGGGCCATGGATTGCCCACGACCCTCGGAGCCGAGCGGCCACACCTTGAGGAGTGGCGCGCCCGCGGCTGGTGAGCCCCGCCGGGACCGCGCGTTAGCGGCCGCGACGCTCGTTCGAAGCCGGAGCGGATGCACGGCGAGGACCGCTGCGTGCCGGACGACCGGCGCCGGAGCCCCCGCGAGCTGAGTTGCCGGAGGCACCCGAACCGTAGGATCCGCCGGATGTAGCGCCCGTTGCCGAGGACCAAACAGCCTTGTTTCCGCCAGTACGGGTGCTCGTGGTGGAAGCCGTGCGCGGGGCCGAAGCTGATCGCTGGCCACCGGTAGCAGCACGCTGGCCCGAAGCCGGACGACCACTGCGGCCGCCCTGACCCTGCGAGCCGGGAACGTCGTTGCGGTGAGTGGCACCAGCCTTGCCGCGACCACGTGGGCTGCGGGCGACGTCGTCGTTCATTGCTGCGCGACGATCGGCGCGGTTGATGTCGGTGCGAACCGGCTCAGCTGCCACCTTGCCGCGTCCGCCGCGACCACCACGGCCACCCGCGGTGGGTGCAGCCTGGCCGCCCGTACGGCGTGCGCGCTTGCGCTGGGCGTTGGCGCCAGTGGACGTGCCGCCGCCCTGCGGGGCTTTCGCCGCGAGGAGCGCTGCACGGGTGCGGGGATCAACCTTGTCAGCGATGTCGCCCACGAGTTCGGCGACCAACGGCGAGTTGGCAGTGACGCGCTCGAACGATACGTCGACGCCGGCAGCCTTCATGAGCTTCTTGACGTCGCTCTGCTGCTCCGGGAGCGTCAGCGTGACAACTGTGCCATCGGAGCCAGCACGGGCCGTGCGGCCTGAGCGGTGGAGGTACGCCTTGTGCTCTGTGGGCGGATCAACGTGGATGACGAGTTCGACGTCATCCACGTGCACGCCGCGGGCTGCGACGTCGGTTGCCACCAGGACGCGAACGTCGCCGTTGGAGAACTCGGCCAAGTTGCGGTCGCGGGCGTTCTGCGACAGGTTGCCGTGAAGGTCGACGGCGGGGATGCCGGCGTCCGTGAGGGTCTTGGCAAGTTTGCGGGCGTGGTGCTTGGTCCGCATGAAGAGGACGCGGCGGCCAGCGCCGGAGGCCAGTTCGACGATGAGCTGCTTCTTGACGGTCTGATCGTTAACTACCAGGACGTGGTGTTCCATAGTGGTGACGGCAGCCTGCGGGTCATCCACGGAGTGCGTCAGCGGGTTGGAGAGGTAACGGTTGACCAGCTTGTCAACACCGTTGTCCAACGTCGCGGAGAAGAGCAGTCGCTGACCCTGCGTGGGGGTCATGTCCATGAGCTTCTTGACTACCGGAAGGAAGCCGAGGTCAGCCATGTGATCTGCCTCGTCCAGCACGGTGACCTCAACGGCTTCGAGGGTCAGGATGCGCTGGCGGATCAGGTCTTCGAGGCGGCCCGGGCAGGCGATGACGATGTCGACGCCGGCGCGCAGCGCCTTTTCCTGGCGCGCCTGGGAAATGCCGCCGTAGATCACCGTGGTGTTCAGGCCCATGGCCTTGGCCAGCGGCTCGATCGTGGCGTTGATCTGGGTTGCAAGTTCACGCGTCGGAGCAAGGACGAGGCCCATGGGGCGGCCCGGCTTGCGGAAGTGCTTGGCTTCACGCTCGGCCAGACGGGCCACAAGAGGGATGGCGAAAGCGATGGTCTTGCCGGAGCCGGTGCGGCCTCGGCCCAGGACGTCGCGGCCTGCGAGCGTATCGGGGAGGGTCTTCACCTGGATGGGGAATGCCTCTTCGATGCCGTCTGCGGCGAGGGAATCAGCAATAGCCTTGGGCGTGCCAAGGGCAGCAAAAGTAGTCATGTACTTATGTCTTTCGGGCGGTGTCCAGTTGCGGACATCGGCCCCCGACGCCGGTTGGGCCAGGGGTTCGCCGAGGAAAAGTCAGGTGGTCTACCGGTTCACTGCTGGAGCGTTGGCCGGGACCAAATGGAAGCGTTCATCGACGCAGGATGTGCCTCTCACATGAAAAATGCCCCGTCACGTGGCCTTTTGGGCCACCTGCTTCAGGGCGTCACCGCACATCAAGTGTTCCCATTCTAGCAGTGTTCGGCGTCCAGCCCTGCATCGGGCTGGTGCAGGGCTGCGTTGCGTGGCCCGGATTGCGTGCTTCCGGGCCCAAATAGCGCGCAGAGCAGGCCCCACAAGTCGAACGGACCGCCGCAGTCGGCCGGCACACCAACCTGGCGTCGGGCTACTGATGGAGCGAGGGCTCTGGCTGGGCGTCGTGAGTTTCGGAGGCGCCCGCCCGGCTGGCGACCCGTGGCGCTATGACAACCCCGACGACGGCGATCACCGCCGTCAGTGCGAAGACCCCCGCAAACGGATTCGTCGTCGTAAATGCGGCAAAGACAAGTCCCGTCGCAGCGAGAGCGAGCGCCCCGCCCAGGGAGTCGGAGATGGACATTGCTGCACTGTTGAAGCCTTGGTTATCGGGAGTCGAGAGGGCCAACGTCATGACGCTCAGCCGTGGGTACATGAGCCCCATGCCCCCGCCGGCGAGGATCCAACCGCCAATAGCAATGGCTGCCGGCAGTGCCAATGCCGCAGTCACCAGCGCCAGCACGATTGCCACCAGCACCAGCGCGGCACCAATCTTCACGGCGAGGGCATCAGCCAGTTTCGAACCCAACCGGCCCTGCAAAGCGGATGTTCCCGCCCATGCGAGCGCGGCGCCGGTTAGCGTGAGCCCGGCAAACGTCGGCGTGAAGGCGTACTGTTCGGTCAGCAGGTACGGCAGGTAGACCTCCGCGCCGAAAAACGCCGCCGACGCCAGACCGCGGGTGAGGATCACGCTGGGAAGTCCTCGGCGGGCAACCAGTGTTCCGCGCGGGACCAACGGCCTGACCGCCACCACGGCAAGGACAAGTGCGACGACGGCAATCACCCCGCCCACGCCCGGCACCTCTGCTGACAAGTTCAGCGCGAGGACGGTCAGGGCAGCCAGTGCCGCCCACCCCATGCGTCCGAACGCCCACGGAACGGTTTCGGTGACGGGCTCCGAGTCCATCCCCCGCACAGCCGGCACCACCATCAGCAGTGCCGGAACAACCAACCCCACCACGCCCAGGAACACCCAGTGCCAACTGCTGAGCTGTGCCACGATGCCCGCGGCGAACGGGCCCACGAGTGAAGGGATCACCCAGGAAGCGGCAAACGCGGCGAAGATTTTCGGATGCAGAGTCGGCGGGTAGACGCGTGCCACCAAGACATACAGGGCAACGGTCATGGCACCGCCACCAAGTCCCTGCACGAGCCGGCCGAGCACCAGGACCTCCATGCTCCCGGCTGTTCCTGCGATCAGCAGCCCAGCAACGAACAGTGCCACCGATGCATACAGCGGCGCTGCAGGACCACGACGATCGGACCAATTACCTGCCCCAACCATCCCCATCACACCAGTCGCCAACGGACCGGCGAAGGCCAGCGCGTAAAGGGTGGCTCCGTCCAGGTCCCGGCTGACGAGCGGCATGATGGTGGTTACCGCCAGGGACTCGAAGGCGCTGAGGAAAACGAGCGCGCACGCACCAATGGTGGCCAGCAGATATGGACGGCGGAGTATCCCGGCCGTTGAAGTATCAGAGGTCATGGACGTTACCCTAGAACCTCAACTAATGTTGAGGTCAATCCACCACGCCCACCACCGGAGGACCAGCCTTGCCACAAGTTCCAGGCAGCGCCCACCGGCCCCTCAGCATCGGTGAGCTTTCCGAGCGCAGCGGAGTATCGGCGTCGGCCCTTCACTTCTACGAACGCAATGGGCTCATCACGGCTGAACGTACGGCCGGCAACCAGCGGCGGTATCGGCGCGAAATGCTGCGGCGCGTGGCTTTCATCAAAACATCGCAAAGAGTTGGCCTTCCTCTGAAGGACATCCGGGAGGCGCTGGACTCCCTGCCGGACGGACGGACTCCCACCAAGCGGGACTGGACACGGTTATCGTCGCGGTGGCGCAGGGAACTCGACGAACGGATCGCGGCCCTGCAACACCTGCGGAACGATCTGGATGGTTGCATCGGCTGTGGTTGCCTGAGCCTGAAATCATGCACGCTTCAGAATCCAGCCGACGAACTGGGGGCCACCGGCGCGGGAGCGCAGCGCTGGAACCAGCCAGGATAGTTAGATGATCGCCGTCATGACATTCCAGCCCACTCCCACCTGTACCCGCGGCGAGTATCCGCCGAAGCCCTGTCCTGGGTAAAGCCACAGGGTGCCGCTGGCGTCGCGGGCCAGGATGTCCGGCACGTCGTCGCTGTCGAAGTCGCCCGGGGTGACGATGGCAGACATGACGTTCCACTCGATGCCAACCAGCAAGGGTGGAAACCAACCGCCCGAACCGTCGGGCTCGTAAAGAAACAGCGTGCCCCAGGTGTCGCGGGCAAGGATGTCGCGCCCCGGATTCCGCAGGTTCCCGGGGCCCATGATGGCCGTCATCACGTTCCAGCCCGTGCCCACCTTCGATCTGGGAAGCCAATCGCCTGAGCCGTTCCCCGGGTATAGCCAGAGGTCACCGGAACTATCCCGGGCAAGGACATCGGCTTTGCCATCGTCATCAAAATCGCCTGGGGCAACGACGGCGGTCATCGCGTTCCAGCCGACGCCGACTTTGGAGCGGGGCAGCCAACCAGAATTGCCGTCGCCCGGATACAGCCACAAATCACCAGCCTCGTCGCGTGCCAGGACGTCCGGTTTGCGGTCACCGTCAAAGTCGCCTGACGCCATCAACAGGTTCATGATGTTCCAACCGGAGCCAACCTGTGAGCGGGGCAGCCAGCCACTGTTGCCGTTTCCGGGATACAGCCAGAGCCCGCCGGCGGAGTCCCTCGCCAGAACATCCGTGGTGCCATCGGAGTTGTAGTCCTTCCACACATTCTCCGGATCCGCCGTACTAACAGCCATGACGTAATCGCCCTGGTTGCCCGGAACGACGTACGCCATGGATCCGTCCGGGAGCATGACCAGCTGACGGGGAAGCAACCCATCTTCCAACAGGATGACCCCTGCTGGTTTGAGCGTCGGCAGGCTGAGAACGTTGATGTCGTGGCCCAGCACATAAAGCCGCGCACCGTCGGGACTGACCTGGACCGTGAGGTGCCCCATGTTCATGACTGGGCCCTCACCGAGACTGACCCGTGTCAGCGAATTCCCCTGCAGATCGACTTCAGCAACGTAATTGTCATTCGGACTCTGGTCCACGACGAATGCCCGGGATCCGTCCGGAGTGAAGCTTGGCGCAGTGGCCACGGATTCGGTCATGACTTCCCCGATCACGGTGTCCGTGGCGACGCCTGCGATGGCGATGCCGCCTTCGAGCTTGGGGTAATACAGCTTGGATCCGTCCGGGGACATGGACCCTCCGGTTGACGTCCCGCCGAGCGGAATGGTGCTGGTCACGGTGTTGGTAGACGTCTCAATGGCGGACAACGATTGGTCCAGGAGATTCAGTGCGAACACCTTGGCCCCATCCGGCGTCACAAGAATCTGCGTTGGCTCGCGACCAACGGGAATGGAGGAAACCACGGACGCCGCCGCCACATCGATGACTGCAACGGATCCCGGCGTCGAGCCCGTGTCCGCCGGCGTTCCGTACACAGCCGCGTAAACGCTGGACGCGTCAGGGGTAAATGCGAGGCTGAAGACCGGGCCGTCCACCGGTATGTCCACGACCGTTATGGCGGCGGTGTCCACGACCGTGAGGAAGTATTCCTGGAACTCGCTTGTGGCCAGGTAGACCTTGCCGCCGTCCGGGCTGACCTTCATGGCAGTAACATCACGAACATCAATGCTCGCAGTCACAGTACTAGTGGCCACGTCGATCGAGGCGAAAGCCCCGGATGCGGACACTGTGAAAAGCTTGCGGCCATCCGGGCTTGCCTCAGCAAAGTGTGGGCTCGGAACCTCGATCCTGTTCGGCGTCCCGAAAGTCGCCATAGGTGCGGTGATAGTTGGCGCACTGATGGTTGGCGCGGTGGCTCCCGCGACGGCGTCGGGCTTTAGCGGATTGGCCTGGGCCGGTAGCCCTGAAGCCATGAGCGTAAAGGCCGCCGCCAAAGCCACAACGGCAGCACGCGCAGTGAACGTAAGCGTCCGGAACATCATGAATCCCCCGTTTCATGCGCCAATGACTTGTGTCCGGCGCTTGGCTCAAACGCTAGTCACCATCAAATGGAAAAACCAGATCATTTTGTTCGTATGTGTGTTTTGCCGAAGCAGCAACGGGCGTTGCCTTTAGTGGCCTGCTCACGGCACGCTTGGCTTATGGCTGAACACACTCACGACGGCGGCACTCCCCACGCCACGAATGGCACCTCTGGCAACGCCCGCCAGGACACCCATCAAGACACTGACCACAGCGGGCCGAGGCATGGCGGGCTCAACCTTCACGAAGACGCCGACAACGCCGCCGACATGTGGGACGGCATGTACAAGGAGCGTCCACGAGTATGGAGCGGAAATCCGAATCCACAGTTGGTCGCCGAAGTAGCCGGGCTCCACGCGGGAACGGCCTTGGACCTTGGCTGCGGCGAAGGTGCAGACGCCATCTGGCTCGCCGGGCAGGGCTGGATGGTCACCGGCATGGATGTTTCGGCGGTCGCGCTTGAACGTGCGGCAGCCCATGCAGAGGAATCCGGTCACGCTGACCGGATCACCTGGCAGCAACAGGATCTGGCCGATTGGAAGCCGGAACCCATCTTTGACCTCGTTTCAGCACAGTTCCTCCACAGCCCCCTCCTGCCGTGGCGCGACTCCGTAGCTTCGGCGGCAGCCGCAGTGGCGCCGGGCGGCACGTTGCTCGTGGTAGGACATCATCCTCATGGGCTCGCTCCGTGGAGCCACCACCGTGAAACGGGCATGTTCTTCTCGCCGGAACAGTTGGCTGGATCGCTCCGCCTGGACCGCGAGCCGTGGTTCGTCAACGTCCTGACTTCGCGGGAACGCACGATCACCGGTCCAGAGGGCGGGACGGCTACCGTTTTGGACACGGTCCTACGGGCCACGAAGCACCCCTGATACTGGCGGGAACCGGCACCCAGGCCGGACTCGCCGTCGTCGTGAGCTCAAGCAAGAAACTTACGCTGTTTCCGGCAGCAACTCCCCATACGGTGCCACCACGGTTCCTGTGGCCGTTGAATCCGGGTTCAGCATCCAGCCAACCCGTTTGGCCGTATTCAACATAACTACGCTCTCCACGAGCTCGATGCCCGGGATCCGCTGCTGGATGGCGAGTTCCATTTCCATGATCTCGGCCAGCGACCGCAACCACATGATCATGGTGAAGTTGGTACGGCCGGTGGTGGACGCTGAAAACCTGACATTCCTGACGGAACGCAGTTCCGTGGCGGCGGCTTCGTGCTGGCCCGCCGGAACGTTCGCAAACCACTGGACGGTGATGGGAAAACCGGAGAATTTTTGGGCTATCTCGCAGCGGAAAGACAACATTCTGCTGTTCAGCACCCGCCCCAACTGACGCTGCGCCGTGGCGGGATGCCGCCCCAAAGCCCGGGCTATCTCAGCAGCAGAAGCCCGGCCATCCCGGGATAGGAGCGGGATCAGCGCCAGATGGCTCTCGGGTAGCGGCACGACGATGGCGTCGGGAGCAGACGGGTTGGCCGATTCGGGCCCGGCCATTGCCCGAAGCGCCTGCTGTTCCCCCTTGGTGAGCACATTCAGCCGCCATGCGTAGCCGCTGGTGTGGATCCGGGTGCAGAGCGAGGTGTGGTACTTGGTAAGTCCGCGGACTTCCTTGAGCCGCGGCAGCAGGCTGGTGCTGAACTGATCGAGGTCCTGGGTGATGACGGTGAGTGTGAGGTCGCGATTGCTCGCCGCTTCTTCGATGGTGATGGCCTCGGGGAGCTCTGCCAAGGCCGCCGTGACTTGCGGCCGGAGGTCCATCTCGCAGTCGATGTCCACCATGGCAAGGCACATGTTTTTCGGGTCACCCATGAGATGGGCCGTAGTCCAGGCCGCACCGGCAGCCTTGAGGCGGTCCCAGCGCGCGGCCAAGGTTGTGGCGTGGACGCCCAAGACCTCGCCGGCATCGGACCAGCTGATACGAGGAGAAATCTGCAGGGCATTGATGAGGCGCAGATCCTCTTCGCTGAGTTCCATGCGTACATTCTCCTTCAACCGTGCATGAATCCTGCGTTTTTGGGGTTTCCATGCATTTTTACAGATGTTTTCAGGATTGTGAGTCAAGTCACCACAGAATTGCAAGAAGAACCCATAACCCAGCAAGAGCAGGAGAACACATGACCATCGCCGCTGACGCCAAGGAACTGCAGCACGACATCGTCCGCCTCCGCCACGACCTCCACCGCGAACCGGAGATCGGCCTGCAGCTCCCCCGCACCCAGGAAAAGGTGCTCAAGGCGCTGGACGGACTCCCGTATGAGATCACACTCGGCAAGGACACGACGTCGGTCACCGCGGTTCTTCGCGGTGGTGCAGCTTACGCTTCGGCTGAGAAGCCGGTGGTGTTATTGCGGGCAGACATGGACGGCCTTCCCGTCCAGGAAACAACCGGTGTGGATTACACGTCCCGTATAGACGGAGCGATGCACGCCTGCGGACACGACCTCCACACCTCCATGCTCGCCGGAGCCGCTACCCTGCTGGCTGAGCGTCGCGACAAGCTGGCCGGCGACGTCGTACTCATGTTCCAGCCCGGCGAGGAAGGCTTCGACGGCGCCAGCTACATGATCAACGAAGGCGTCCTGGATGCTGCCGGGCGACGGGCAGATACGGCTTACGGCATGCACGTCTTCTCCTCGCTGGAACCCCACGGCCAGTTCGTCACCAAGAACGGCGTGATGCTCAGTTCCTCCGACGGGCTCGTAGTGACCGTGCTCGGTGCCGGCGGGCATGGCTCTGCCCCACATTCAGCCAAGGACCCCGTGACCGCAGCAGCGGAAATGGTTACCGCCCTTCAGGTCATGATCACGCGCCAGTTCAACATGTTCGATCCCGTAGTTCTCACCGTTGGTGTGCTGCACGCAGGTACCAAGCGGAATGTCATCCCTGAAACTGCCCGCATCGAAGCCACCATCAGGACCTTCTCGGAAGAGTCACGGCAGAAGATGATGGATGTAGTACCCAAGCTGCTCCAAGGCATCGCCGCAGCCCACGGCCTGGAGGTTGATGTGGACTACCAGCAGGAATACCCCCTCACCATCAACGACGAGGACGAAACCACCACGGCGGAGAAGGTCATCGCCGGCATGTTCGGCGAGTCCCGGCTGACCCGGATGGCAACTCCCCTCAGTGGTTCCGAGGACTTCTCCCGGGTGCTGGCCGAGGTCCCGGGAACATTCGTAGGGCTCAGTGCCGTTGCCCCCGGCACCGACCACGCGACGTCGCCCTTCAACCACTCGCCTTACGCAACGTTCGACGACGGCGTCCTCACCGACGGCGCTGCCCTGTATGCAGAGCTCGCGGTGTCCCGCATCGCGGCCCTCGCCGCCAACTAACTCCCAGCCCTATCCCACCTTGGAGAAACACATGACCGCCACCGTTGGAACGTCCACCGAAGTCAAGGTCCACAAGTCCCATCTGCGCACGCTCGTCGGAACCGGCATCGGCAACGCCGTTGAATGGTATGACTGGGCCATTTACGCCACGTTCTCGCCGTTCATCGCGAGTGCTTTGTTCAGCCAGGCCGACCCTACGTCCGCCGTGCTGTCCACCTTGGCGATCTTCGCCGTCGGGTTTGTTGCTCGGCCCTTCGGCGGTTTCGTGTTCGGCTGGATCGGCGACCGCATCGGCCGCAAGACCTCCATGACGGTAGCCGTTGCCCTCGGAGCTCTCGGTAGCCTCCTCATCGGCATCGCTCCGACGTTCCAGGCTGTTGGCGCGTTCGCATCCGTGATGCTCCTGCTCGCCCGGCTCATCCAGGGCCTCGCCCACGGTGGTGAGCTGCCGTCGTCGCAGACGTACCTGTCCGAGATGGCACCCAAGGAAAAGCGCGGTTTCTGGGCGACGCTCATCTACACGTCCGGCACCGCCGGCATCCTGGCCGGAACAGTGCTCGGCGCGATCCTCACTGCTGTCCTGTCCAAGGACGACATGAGCGCCTGGGGTTGGCGTATTCCGTTCCTCATCGGTGGAGCACTGGGCATCTATGCGCTGTTCATGCGGGCCAAGATGAAGGAAACCCACGCATTCGAGGCTGAGACGCCCAAGGAAAAGCGCCTGCCGATGTGGCCACAGATCGTCAAGTACCGCAAGCAGGCGCTGCAGGTTATCGGCCTGACCGTTGGCCTCACGGTGGTCTACTACATCTGGGGTGTCGTGGCACCGAGCTACGCAGCCACCACGCTGAAGATGGACCGGGGCGCTGCCCTTTGGGCCGGCGTGATCGCCAACGTCGTGTTCATTGCCGCACTCCCCTTCTGGGGCAAGCTGTCGGACAGGATCGGCCGCAAGCCGGTGCTCATCGGTTCCTCCATCGGTGCCATGGTCATGCACTTCCCCATGACGTGGCTGCTGAAGGACTCCCCGTGGCAGCTGGCTGTGTCCATGTCCGTGATGCTGTTCTTCATCGCTGGTAGCGCATCGATTGTCCCGGCCGTCTACGCCGAACTCTTCCCGACGCACATTCGCACTGTGGGTGTAGGCGTGCCGTACTCCATCTGCGTCGCGGCCTTCGGTGGCACGGCTCCGTACCTGCAGACCTGGCTCGGCAGCATTGGCCAGGGCTACCTGTTCAACGTGTACGCAGTAATCCTGTTGGTGATCGGCATCGCCTTCGCCTTCTCGATCCCCGAGACCAAGGGCAAGGACCTGACGGCCTAGCTCGTTGTGAGGCCCGCTCTGTGCCCTAAGTTCGTACTTTGGGGCGTAGAGCGGGCCTCACAACGCGCTTAAACGAATTTGTTGCGGCCCGCGCGGTAGCCGAAGAACGCCGCCAGCGCTCCGACCACCAGGAACAGGACGCCCGCGGCGGTGAATCCACCCGTGGCTTGGTGGAGTTGTCCCACGAGCAACGTTCCCACCGAGCCCACTCCGTAGCCGACACCCTGCATCATTCCGGACAGGTGGGCGGCTGTGTGGGCATCTCGGGTGCGGACCATGATCATGGTGAGGGCCACAGCGGTGAGCGATCCCTGTCCCAATCCCAGCAGTCCGGTCCAGATCCAGATCAGCTCAGTGGGCCCGAAGATGCTGAGGGCGAAACCGCCGCCGGTCATCAGGGCAACCACGGTGTTGATCACCCTCTGGTCCATGAATCGCGTGGCCAAGGCAGGGGCAAAGAGTGAACCGAGCATCTGAAGCACGATCGACACCGACACAATCAGGCCAGCCGTCCCACCCTCGATGCCCCGGTCCCTCAGGATCGGCGCAAGCCACGCAAAAACACTGAACGACATCATGGCCTGCAGCACCATGAACAGCGTGACCTGCCAGGCCACTGCGGATCGCCACACGTTCACACCGCCGCGGACCGCCTGGTGCCGCACGGGATGCTGGCGGATGGCCAGCGGAAGGAAGACCAAAAGCACGACGCCGGCAGGCACCGCCCATGACCACAGCGCCGAAGTCCACTGGCCGGTTGCCGCAAAAACCGGATACGTGAAGCCTGCACCGAGCGCTGCGGATGCGCAGATCGCCGTGGTGTACAGGCCGCCCATCAACCCGAGCCTATGCGGGAAGTCTCTCTTGACGACGCCCGGCAGGAGGACGTTGCAGAGAGCGATGGCCGCTCCACAAGCTGCCGTGCCGGCGAGGAGTGTTGGAAGGTGCCCTGCTCCGGGGACCTCCGTTGGCCTGAGCAAGAGTCCGGCCGTGAGGACAGCCATCGCTCCGAGCAGTACCCGTTCTGCCCCGAATCGTCTCGCCAGTACCGGCGCAAGAGGTGCGAAAACACCCAGCAATGTCACGGGAACGGTGGTCAGGACCACCACAGCCCAGCCCGGCAGCCCGGCGTCGGACGTTATTTCCGGAAGGACGGCCGAGAAGCTCGAGAAGACCGTCCGGAGGTTCAGGCCGATCAGGACCAGACAGATGCCGAGGTAGATCAGGCCTCGTTGCGAGCGCAGCTGGGTGGGGGCCGCCGCCGGGATGTCGTCGATCTCGGCATCCACAGCGATCTCAGGGCGAAGGGCCTGATAGCGGATCGGTTCTGCCGGGCCGCTTGCATCTTCGACGCCGGGCCTGTTCGAGGAGGTCACGCGTCCTATTCTGTCAGCCGTGTCCGATCTACTGCTCAAGGGCGTGATGTGACCGCGACGGCCTCTCCGCAGCAGTTTTACCCGCCTCCGCCACGCATGTGGTTGCCGAAGTTGCTCTCACGGTCTTGCCAAAGAGGCGATTTGACGGTCTCAGCGGACACATCAGAGAGCCGTGAAATTTGCTTTAGTGGCGATCACCCGCAAAACGTGACGCAAAAACTCTAGATATTTTAAAGAACCTGCAAAACAGTGCTCGAATGCAATGCAAATCTAAAGAAGATGAGCACTTGAAAGAAAGAAGACACTAAAAGCCGACCAGTCACCTCTTCCGTCCAGCCCGGCGCTGCGGCAAAAAGCCAGACAGGCCGTCAATCCCATAATCCAGGAAGAGCGTCCACGAAATGAACAGGTCAAGAGCTTCTGTTACGGCGGGCGTGCTGCTACTCATCAGTCTGTCCTCTTGCGCCCCGGGAATCACCAAACCTCTCGACCCGGGACCAAGTCAGCAAGTGGAGCAGGCCACCCCTCCGAGTCCGAATGACGCATACGCCAACATTCCACCTGACCAGATACAACAAGCTGGCACCGACGTTGACTTTATTTGGGAACCGAAGGATGCATTTTACGGATTCGACAAGTACCCCGCCGTGGCTCGTGTACACATCGATTCCATCGACAGCGGGCGATCGTTCAGCCCGATTTCCGATCAGTATGTGTTCCCGCAAACTATTGGAAAGATGTCCGTCCGGGAGGTCTACAAGGGCGACCATGAGCCTGACACTCAAGTGAACTATTCAAGGGTTGGCGGAACTGTCACCTACGACGATTACTGGAACAGTCTCAATCAAGCACAGCGGGAAAAGATACTTCAGTTGAACCGGGGCCAAAAACCGACTGACGCGAAGTACGTTCAGGCTAAGATCACGGACGACATCGACGTCGAAGTTGGCAAAGAATATGTCGCCTTCCTTCAGCCGCAAACCGCCAAAGACGGAAGCCTCAAGGAGTACTCAATCACCGGGTATCAGTATGGTCTAAGAGAGGTGAAAGGCACCGGTGCCGAAGCCACGGTTCTCAACAACGAGACCCAGACCTGGGAGAGCCTCGGCAGCTACGTGAAGCTTCCTTAGCCATCGGCCTCGAGCTATTAGGCGCAATCCTTTTGACACCTGTATGCACCTCAATACTTCTTACTGAGCCACATCAGGCGACCGCCTCTGCGAAGCGTCCATCGGAACCAAAGTATTCTGGAATGGATGAGTGAAACCCCAGATTCCCCGCGACCAGTAACGCCCGGCAGCCAGGCTTCCTTCGGAACCTACGGCGGCCGGCCGGTCAGTTTCGTGCGCCGCGGCACCCGTTTGCAGGGCCGCAGGCAGGCCGCGTGGGAGGAGCACGCCGAGCGTTGGGCCGTCCAGGTTCCGCGTCATGTAGCCAACACTTCGGTGCACCCCGATTACACCTTTGACGCCGAGGCCGTCTTTGGACGCAAAGCTCCCCTGATCGTCGAGATCGGTTCGGGTTTGGGTGACGCCGTGGTCCATGCCGCCGAACAGAATCCGGACAAGGACTTTTTGGCCGTCGAGGTTTACACTCCCGGCCTGGCCAACACCATCATTAAGATCAACAGCCGTGGCCTGACCAACGTTCGGGTGGTGGAAGCAAACGCACCCGAGGTTTTGGAGTCGATGCTTCCGGCGGGCTCAGTCAGTGAGCTCTGGGTATTTTTCCCCGATCCATGGCACAAGGCACGCCACCATAAGCGCCGCCTGATCCAGCCGGCTTTCGCTTCCGTAGCTGCCAAGGCCCTGGAAAAGGGTGGCTACTGGCGGATTGCCACCGATTGGTCCAATTACGCAGTGCACGTCCGCGAGGTCCTGGCAGGCTCGACGGAATTTGAAAACATGCACGAAGGCGAGCGCAGCGGCGAGGAGAGCCCGCTGACGCAAGTGTGGCAATCCGGCGTCGAATCTGTTGTGGGAGGGGCGCCGGTGCGGGAAGGTCGCGCACCTGTCAGCACCGAGCACACGGGTCCGAACGAGGGCGTGGACGAGGAAGGCGGCTGGGCTCCCCGCTTCGAGGGCCGTATCCGCACAAGCTTTGAAAACAAGGCCCACGAGGCCGGCCGAATGATTTTCGACCTCACGTATCGCAAGATCTAGCGCACGGACTTTGGGGGGAGTTATGAATTACCAGCCACCGGTTGAGTACCAGCATCGGTCCAGAACACCCGGTTTGGGTGCGGGCATCACGAGTATTGTTTCGGCTGTACTTTCGCCAGTGGCCGCGGTGGTCAGCATTCCCCTGGGCGTTGCGGCAGTCGCGTCCCAGATCAGCCGATACAACCAGGGAAATGATGCTTGGTGGATTGGCGCATTGGCCTTTGCCGCGCTTGCAGTTCTCTTGTCCATCGTGGCGATCGTCTGTGGGCTTGTTGCCGTCTTCCGTGCGGGGCGTATGAATGCTGGACGCGTTACCGGAATCATCGGCCTGGCGATCATGGCGGTCAACGTTTTTGGTGTTGCCTTCATGGTGCTCTTGGTGCTCGGTTCCGGGCAGGGGTCCTGAATGCCACAGGTTCGCGCTGAACGTTTTATCCGACTGGATGCCGAGACAGCCTTCGCACTTTCGCAGACCACTGGCGAATTCAGGCTCAGATGGGATCCGTTCATTTCAGCGCAAAGCTTCGTGGACGGAGCCAAGGCGGCCGGCAAGGGGGTACGTACACGAACCGTCTCCAGAATGGGGCTGAAGATGGTCAGTGAGTACGTCTCCTACACCCCGCCCCGCAATGTAGGAATGACCATGGTGTCCGGGCCTTGGTTCTTCGAGAACTTCGGCGGTGGCTGGCGGTTCACCCCCGACGACGGCGGCACTCGGGCAGTCTGGAAGTACACCTTTTCCTGCCGCCCGGCTGCGCTAAAGCCTTTGGCAGAGAAGATCGGGAGCTGGCTGTTGGGCCGCGAGATTGAACGGAGAATAGAGGCGTTTGCCCGGGCATGCGAGGACCCGGCCCTCGTAGCAGAGGTGCGGGCAAACCTACGGGACTGAAATCGACGCCACTGTCTTTTCATCCTCATCCCGGAGCTCCACACCGGCTATGCCGCCAAGCTGCACGGGCGTAGCACCTGTGATCTTGATGCGACCACTCGGCGTCGCCGTCCAGCCGCAGGTACGCTCTTCCGCTCCGTCCCTGCCCTTCACCCACAAGTAAAGAGTTCCTTCGAGCGGCATGCTCTTGCCCTCCACCTCAAGCTCCGTGCCCCAGGTCTTCTTCACCATGCCCACTGTCAGTTGCAGGCCTGTTTCAGCCTGTACAGAGTAGCTGGCATCGGGTTTCGGTGGCTGGTTCAAGAGTGGACCGGCAAGGAATCCAAGTGCCAGGCACGCCGCGGCGACTGCCCCCACCAAACCCGCCCACCGGCGTCGTGATTTCTTCCTACGAGCCGAAAGGTCAACCAGGATCTTCTGCGGCAGTGCTTCCCGGCCCGGTGCCAATGGTGCCAGGGCACCGGCGGTACCCGTCGCGGTGAGAGCGACGGCGTCGGAGGCAGGAACGGCGTCGAGCAGCGCGGGGAGGCTTTCCAACTCCTCAAGTTCGCGCCGGCACGCAGCACATCCGGCGAGGTGCTCTTCAAAGGTGCGAGCCTCCTCGGAGTCGAGCCCGCCCAGCAGGTAGGCGCCCAGCAGTTGGTGGACGGGATTGCCGTTCATCGTTCCACCCCCATTTCATCAAGGATCGTTCGGAGGGCTTTCACAGCATAGAAAGCCCGGGATTTCACAGTGCCGGCAGGGATGTTCAGCTGCAGTGCTGCCTCACTGACGGTGAACCGCTGGTAGTGCAGGGCAACAAGGACCTCGCGGTGTTCGTGGCTGAGCCGCAGGAGCGCCTCTTCCATAAGGACTCGGTTCAGGAGCTCATCAACGCGTTCCGTCGCAACATGGTCTGGAAGGTCGTGCTCGCCAGCCTCGACAGGGCGACGCTGTGACTTCCGATAGTTGTCGATGATGACGTTGCGGGCAGTCCGGAAGAGGTAGCTGCGCAGGCTGCCTGTAATCTGCGGCGCGTGCTGCCACACCTTGAGGATGGTCTCCTGCACGACGTCGTCGGCCTGGTGCGTGTCCGAGATGCAGCTGAGCACAAAGCGTTTCAGGGCCACGCCGTGATCGCGGTAGATTGCCGCAACGACGTCCTCGTCCAACGGCATAGCCACCTCCTTCGCTGTGTTTCCCGCTGCCCTACCCTGCCCTACCCCCATACGACGCCACGCGCGGGGAAAAGGTTCAGTTGCTTGAACCATTCTTCCCCTGCTGGCGTCGTAGGGGTTAGCGCCGACCCATCCCGGCCGGCCCGTCAAAGGAGCTAAACATGAGAAATAGACTCAGCGTTGGACTCGGCGCCGTGGTTTTCGCCGTGGCTCTTGCCGGTTGCGCCGGAAGCCCCGGGACAAGCACCTCGTCCTCTGCCGCGCCCACAGCCGCCACTTCCTCTACGGCCCCTACGTCTATGTCGCCAAGCACGGATGCCATGTCCAGCCCGGCGGCGGCGGGCGCAGAGATGAAAGTAGCGTCATCCAGCTCCGGGCAGATCGTTGTGGACAGCAAGGGCATGAGCCTGTACTTCTTCACCAAGGACGTCAAGGACTCAGGAACCAGCGCATGCACCGGCGCCTGCCTCACGGCTTGGCCCGTTTTCACGACGACGTCGGACAAGCCAACCGTTGACGGCGTCAGCGGCACCGTGGGAACCATAGCGACCCCTGACGGGAAGAAGCAGGTCACCCTCAACGGCATGCCGCTGTACTACTACGCCAAGGACAAGGCTCCGGGCGATGTCAACGGCCAGGGCGTGATGAACGTCTGGTACCTGGTAAGCCCCAGCGGCGAGATGATCAAGGGCGCTGCAGCCGGCTACTGACGGCTTCATTTTCGGGCTCGTTCACCGGGTTCGCGCGAATCCTGCCATTTCGTAGGGAAGTTTCCCTACGAGTGTGACGGGTTCCCGCGAATCCTGCCATTTCGTAGGGAAGTTTCCCTACGAGTGTGACGGGTTCCCGCGAACTCAGCCCTGCGGGGGTGAAGCCCGCAACGCTCGAAGGATGCGCTCTTTGAACGCGCGCTCTTGAAAGAGGTCCTTCCATTCGATCCTGATGAACCGCCAGCCTTCCTCGATGAGGGCTTTCTCCCGGCGCCGTTCTTCAAAGATGACCTCGTCGGTGGGTTTGAAGTCGAAGTACTTGGTCCGTCCATCGAATTCCAATGCCAGCTTTTCCTCCTTCCATGCGAAGTCCATGCGATAGAGACCTACGCGGGACTGGACCTCGTATTGTGGCTGTGGAGGTTTGATTCGCAGCCTTTGTATGAGGTTGCGGGTCATCGTTTCCCCGGCGGACTCAGAGCTGGGGTCCGCGTTGTCCAGAGCTTTCCGAAGGGTTCGGACACCTCGTTTTCCCGCGGATGCGGCTGCCATGCGGGCCAACAGGGTGGCGTCGGCACCCAGCCGCAGGCCGTGGTCCATGATCACCAGTGCTTTGGGGTAGCTGAGCATCATGGCACAGTCGGCTATGGTGCGCTCCAGCGTTGTCGCCCGTAGTCCCCTAACTGTGGCGACGTCGTCTTCATCGCAGATTCCCGTGTGTCCCCGAACGTCCATGCCCCACCGATCCGACGAAGGCCTGGAGGGGTGCAGGATGTGGACTTTGTCGTCCACACCCCACACGAAAAGACCGTGAAGTCGTGCAGCCGAAAGGTGGCTGTAGACGAAGCCACCCGTAGACGTGGTGAGTGTGCCATGGGCGTGTGCGATGATCCGCTCCATGGCCTGCCTCCGAGGACCCTGCGCTTGCCACGTACTGGACCTTATATAGCAGCCATACCTCATTCGGTGCAGTTGGCCGGCATCTACCAATGCCTTGATGCTTCGGCTGCTGTGCCCAAAGCGAAGCAATTCGTCGGTCCGCCACATGTAACCACGCTCAGGCAAGGCGCGGACGGACATGGGTGCGGGTGCGTTGGATTCTATTTCCATCGGTTCAGGATGGCCGCGGCGCCTTGAGTGACGTAAGGGGATGGCCGGCCTATGTGGACATCCGACCAGCGAAACCGCGGAAACAGTGCGAACTCGCGGGAAGGTTCCCCGGGCTGTCGCAGTTTTCCGGCGATGTCGTGGCAAGGGCGGGACGGCAGGCACCCGAACAGCGGGGTCCAGCCCGCAAAGGTTGCCTGCCGTCCAGCCCTGGAGAAGGCTACGCGTCCGCGAACTCGTCCGACTCTTCGAACTCCACCGCCGCGATGATTTCCTTGGTCTCCGGGTGGATCATGAAGGCTTCCTCGTCGTCCTCCACCATGATGTAGTCGCCGTGGTCGGTGGAGAAGTGCCAGGCGAGGGTCTTCACGCCGTCGTGCTCGTAGTTGGGGTCTCCCATGGTGATCTTCTGCAGCGCGTAGCCTGCCACATCGCACAGCTCTCGGATGATGACCTCGAACTCAGGAGCGTTTGCCAGGGCTTCTTCGTCTGCTTCGGCCTGGCGCTCGGCAAGGTCCGGAATCAGGGCAACGCGCTTGGCAATGTGTGCTTCCAACTCGTCGTCGGAGAGAACCAACAGCCCGGGCTGGTTCCGGAGGTAAGCGGCGTTGAGGTCGATGATGTCCTCTTCCTCCAGCAACGCTTCAAACTCGCCATCGAGCTCATCCAGGACAACAACTGCCTCGAGAGGCGCTTCGGAATCGTCCAGCTCGCCGTCGAGGTAGGCCTCGGCGTCGTCCTCACTCAACGCATCAAAGGCTGCAGCGGTGCGGTTGAACAGGTCCAGGTGCCGGGTGGCGCCCATGCCTTCCAGACCGGCACGCACGTAGGCGTCCACCTCTTCACGTTCCGGGGCGGTGAACACGTACTGGGCAAATCCCCCGGCCAACGCCTGGGTCAGGTAGAAATCAACAAAGTAGCTGTTGAGCGCAGGGGTCGAGATTTCGTCGCTGTTGAGGAGCTCCGCATACATCTGGTTCACGACGTTGACGTTGGAATCCACAACATCCGCATTGCCTGCTTCGAAGCTGGTCTTGCTCAGGACGACGGGGTATTCGTTGGTAGTCATGGGAAATCCTCACTGCTAAAAGCTGTTGGTGCTCCGGACCCTTTCAACGTACGCGCGGGAGCGGCGCGGCAATCGAGGTAGAGGTTAACAGAGGGCGAAGTTTGGGAGCCGTTTTCTGCTGACTAAGATTGAGCAGATAACCTCCTGCCGAAAGTAGCCCGACGCATGCCGTCCCACACAGACGAAACCTGGGAACTGGCCATTCAGACTCCTGCCATAAACGACCGCTCCTTGGCGGCCGGATTGGCCTATGCCATGGGCAGCCGCGTGAGCGGAATTTCGTTCGATTCGGCCACCGGCCTCTTGCTTGGCAAGGTCCGCGGCACCGGTCCGCAACCATATTCGACGTCGGCAAAGCTGGTTCGCAAGCCCAGCGGCTGGAGCTGCACAGTAGGTATTTGCAGCTGCCCTGTTCGCAAGGACTGCAAGCACGTGGCCGCCTTGCTTTTCACCGCTGAAGACCACCCCACCATCCGTGCCCAGCTCCTGTCCCAGGCTCCCGGGATCCAGACCTCGCGCCTTGGTTCCTCCGAGCAGGGCGGTTCGGCGCGGCCGGCTTGGGAGCAAGCCCTCAACAGGCTCATCGCGAAGCCGGGCACTGCGCCGAGCACTGCCGGCATTCCACTCGCCCTGCAGTTCGAGGTTGAGGAACCGGCAGCCCACTTCTCCTACACAGGCCGCCGCGACCCCATGCGCAGTGTCCGGCAACTCAAGGCACGGCCCGTGATGATGGGCGCCAAGGGCAAGTGGATCCGCGGCGACGTCTCCTGGAACAACCTCAGCTACATCAGTTTCCGCCGCGAGTTCAATGAGGCACACGTCGAGTGGCTTCAGACTTTCCTCGCTGCCCATGGTTCCAGTAATGGTCGCCAGCAACCGTCGGGCGCCATGTGGTTAAGCCTGAATGATTTCGCTGCCAAGAACCTCTGGACCCTTCTCGCCGACGCTACAAAAGCCGGCATTCCGCTGATTCACGCCGCTGGTAGCGAGCCCGTCCACGTCGAGACCCAACCCGCCGTCGTCGGACTCAGCTTGGCGCGCCTTGAAGCGCAGGGCGCCGAAGACGGAATGAAAACGCCCGACGGCGGCCTGCAGCTTGCGCCGTCGGTTGCGGTGGGCGGTGAGCAGATTGATGCCGGAACTGTGGGCTTCCTGGGCAAGCCCGCGTACGGGATCTTCTTCACGCATTCCGGCGTCGAAGCCCTGCCCGGGGTGCCGCAGCAGAACAACCTGATCACGCTCGCCCCGATTGAGGGCGGTATCAGTGACGAACTGCTCGAGTTTGTCACTGAGGGCGAGACGCTTCTGATTCCGGCCGAAGATGAGAGCCGCTTCCTGACCTCGTTCTACCCGAAGCTGCGGCAGTCGACGCCCGTCAAGGCAGTGGATGAATCCGTGGAACTGCCAACTCTGGCGGTCCCGACGCTCTCTCTGCTCGCCAATTACGGCACTGATCACAAGGTGCGCCTGCACTGGGAATGGCACTACAAGTCCGGCACGTTGGTCACCGCGCAGCCCTTGTGGCGGCACCCGGATGACCGTGGCTACCGAGATGACGTCGAGGAAGCTCGGATCCTGGATTCGATCGGTCGGCCGTGGGACGTGGTTCCGGCGTTGGCGGAATCCGCTACCGGCGGCTGGGGCGCTCCGCGGCTCGCGGCCTCGGCTGAGCTTTCCGGTCTGGACACGCTGGCTTTCACCGAGGAGATCCTGCCGACACTCAAGGACCTGCCCGACGTCGTCGTAGAGACCTCGGGCGACATCGCTGATTACCGCGAGGCCGCCGAAGCTCCCGTCGTTTCCATCTCCACGAAGGAAACGGCGAGCGGCGACTGGTTCGATCTCGGCATCGTCATCACCCTCGAAGGCGAGCCCGTCTCGTTCGCCGCCGTGTTCTCCGCCCTCGCTGCCGGCATGAGCCGCATGCTGTTGCCCAGCGGCGCCTACTTCTCCCTCGACCTGCCTGAGCTGCACCAGCTGCGCGCACTGATCGACGAAGCCAGGTCCCTGCAGGACAACCCGGATAACAAGGACGGCACCCTGCAGATCAGCCGATTCCAGGCCGGGCTCTGGGATGAGCTCGCGCAACTCGGCATCGTTGACGAGCAGGCCGCCGCGTGGCGTGAGGCCGTGGGCGGATTGCTCGACGACGGCGTGACCGGGCTACCGCTGCCGGCGGGCCTTAACGCCGAGCTGCGTCCGTATCAGCTTGACGGTTTCAACTGGCTCAGCTTCCTGTTCAAGCACAGCCTGGGGGGCGTGCTGGCCGATGACATGGGCCTGGGCAAGACTGTGCAGGCGATCGCGCTGATCTGTGCGGCCAAGGAGTTGGCTGCGGCTGTGGCACCCGATTCCTCGGCCGGGCTGACACCCCGCGCTCCGTTCCTGGTGGTTGCGCCCACCAGCGTGGTGAGCAACTGGGCCGCGGAAGCGCAACGCTTCGCTCCAGGGCTTGTGGTGCGGACCGTCGGTGAAACCTTTGCCAAGAACGGGCTGTCACCTGTCGACGCGTTGGCGGGTGCCGACGTCGTTATTACCTCCTATGCGCTGTTCCGCATTGATTACGATGCCTACGCATCGTTCCAGTGGGCTGGGCTCATGCTGGACGAGGCGCAGTTCGTGAAGAACCACCAATCCAAGGCCTACCAGTGCGCGCGCAAGCTGCCGGCCCGGTTCAAACTGGCCATCACGGGTACTCCGCTGGAGAACAACCTCATGGAGTTCTGGGCACTGACGTCGATCGTGGCGCCCGGCCTGTTCCCGAGTCCCAAGCGGTTCGCGGAAAACTACCAGAAGCCGGTGGAGAAGAACGGTGACTCGGCGCAGCTGGCCAAGCTCCGGCGTCGTGTCCGTCCGCTGATGATGCGCCGCACCAAAGAACAGGTCATCAAGGACTTGCCGCCTAAGCAGGAACAGGTCCTTGAGGTCGTGCTGAACCCGCGGCATCAGAAGGTTTACCAGACGCACCTCCAGCGCGAGCGGCAGAAGATCCTTGGACTGATCGACGACGTCAACAAAAACCGTTTCACGATCTTCCAGTCCTTGACGTTGCTGCGTCAGCTGAGCCTGGATGCGTCGTTGGTGGATTCGTCGTTGTCAGGAGTGCGCTCGTCCAAGCTCGATGTGCTGTTCGAACAGTTGGAGGATTTGATCTCCGAGGGCCACCGGGCCCTGATCTTCAGCCAGTTCACCGGATTCCTGGGCAAGGTTCGGGAGCGTTTGGATGCCGAGGGCGTGGAGTATTGCTACCTCGATGGCAGCACCCGCAACCGCGGGGATGTGGTGAGCGAGTTCAAGAACGGTGCCGCGCCGGTGTTCCTGATTTCGCTGAAAGCCGGTGGCTTCGGGCTCAACCTCACTGAGGCGGATTACGTGTTCTTGCTGGATCCATGGTGGAACCCGGCGTCCGAGGCTCAGGCCGTGGACCGGACGCACCGCATTGGGCAGGCCCGCAACGTGATGGTCTACCGGTTGGTTGCGAAGGACACCATCGAAGAGAAGGTAATGGCGTTGAAGGCCAAGAAGTCGCAGCTGTTCGCGGATGTGATGGAAGGCGATGCCCTCGCTGGCGGCTCGTTGACCGCGGAGGACCTGGCGGCGCTGTTCGCGGAGTAGTCGCTGACTGGCTATAGACTCTCCTTTGGACCAAGAATGTGGTCGCTGGCACATTAATAGGGGGAGCCGCAGTGACCACTCTGCCGTTTTCGACGCATGAACATTTGAGGGCCCGTTCGAAGGGACTCCTACGGACTCTTTCCGCTACGCTGCTTGCCGTGAGCCTGACGGCCGCCGCTCTGTTCGGAATGGCCTCGCCGGCGCAGGCGGACGTGCGAATCGCAGACATCGTGACAGGCAGCGGGCCGGACACCACCGTAGTGAACCCAGTGACGAACAAAATCTACGTCTCGCATCTGGGCAGCCCCTACATCTTGGTGGTTGATGGGGCCACCAATGTTGCTACAAACATCCCGCTCCCCGGTCTGGCTACAGGCCTGGCCATCAATACTGTCACCAACACGGTCTATGCATCCGTGAACGGAACAATCCTTGCCATCGACGGCGCAAGCAAAGCTGTCGCCGTTGTGTACTCGGGCCCTGGTGTTGGGAAATTGTTGGTCAACGAGACGACCAACCAGATCTTCGCCCGAGGCGGCGGACCCGACAGTGTTCTCATTTTCGACGCCGCCACTAAGGCAAGCGCGACAGTGGCGGTGGGAACCTACTCGTCCGACATGGCCCTGAATCCTGTCACTAACAAGGCGTATGTAACGGATGCGGACAGCAACACAGTTTTCGTCGTCGACGGGACCCGTAAAACGTCGATTCCAGTGGCGGTAGGGGAGCGACCTATTCACGTTGCCGTGAACTCCGCCACCAACAAGATCTATGTGAGCAATGAGCAAAACAGCCTCAGTAGCGGATACATCGTTAACGTCATTGACGGCGTCACCAACACCATTACTGATATTGGCATTACTGACGCACCTGGTGACCTTGCAGTAAACAAGAAAACCAACAAGGTCTACATTTCCACGGGTGCCTACTACCTGTCCGAATTGGACGGGGCAACGAACAAGGTCAAGAGATTCCAGTACGGCGACTTCCTTGATTCCCCCGTCAGCCTGGTGGTCAACGAAACCACCAACAAGGTCTACGGCGTCATTGAAAACCGCGGCAAGCTGATAGTACTTCGCGCCGGCACGGGCACCACGGAGATCATCCAAGTCGGCAACTGGCCCAAGGTAGCGGCCGTAAACGAGGCGACGAACAGGACCTACGTCGCAAACCAGAGCGGCGGCACACTTTCAGTCATCGACGGCGCTGACGCTCCTCCGGCATTTACGGCAAGCCAGCCTCCGGTAGCGGCAACGGTAGGCTCGGCCTACAAATACACCTTCCAAGCGAAGGGCTCTCCAGCACCTAAATTCTCTGTCTACGCGGGCACGTTGCCTCCAGGCCTGACCCTGGACAAGCAGACCGGCGTTCTTTCCGGAATCGCCAACAAGGCCGGAACCTACAAGGTCCAGGTCGCCGCCACCAACGGAGTGAGCCCCTCGGCTTTCACGAAGTGGTTTTCGATTACCGTGAACCCTGCCAAGAACGACTTCACTTCCGACGGGAAGGCCGACACGCTGGCCCGCGATGCAGCAGGCACCCTGTGGCTTTATCCCGGTGACACCGGCGGGCACTTCCTGCCACGAATCCAGGTGGGGTCGGGCTGGAATGTAATGACCTCCTTGGTGGCTCCCGGCGACCTGAACGGCGACGGCAAAGCGGACGTCCTGGCACGCGATACGGCAGGTGTCCTGTGGCTCTACCCGGGCAACGGCTACGGTGAATGGTTCCCGCGATTGCAAGTAGGCGCCGGGTGGAACGTCATGACCTCAATAGTTGGCCCCGGCGATTTCAACGGCGACGGCAAACACGACATCCTGGCCAGAGACTCCGCGGGAGTTCTGTGGCTCTACCCCGGCAACGGAACCGGAGGCTGGCTAGCCCGCACCCCGGTCGGATCAGGCTGGAATGCCATGGACAAGATCGTCGGCCCCGGCGATTTCAATGGTGACGGCAACCATGACGTTATCGCCGCCGACCCCGCAGGCGCTTTGTGGCTCTACCCCGGCAACGGCAGGGCTGGCTGGCTCCCTCGAGTACAGGTGGGCTCGGGCTGGGACTACATGACCGGCGTCGTAGGTCCGGGCGACTTCAACAGCAACTTCCCGCCGGACGGCACCGCGGATCTCCTGGCCCGCGACAAGGACGGCATCCTCTGGCACTACCCCGGTGACGGCAGGGGCGGTTGGTTGCCCCGATTCGCAGTGGGGTGGGGCTGGGGTGTCATGACGGCGGTTCTGTAATCGAACCACGGGGATCTAGTCGTCCAGGCTTACCCCGCGCAGCAACAGCATGGTTCCGCCCACGGCCACAGCGGACGCCAGGAACACCCCCGCCGCGCCGAGCCCTACCGCCACGACGCCGATTGCGCTTGGCAGGACCACCTGTCCCACCCTGTTGCCGGCGAGCCTCAAAGCCAGAGCACGGCCGCGTTGGCCTTCGGGTGCTTGGGCGGAGAGCCATGACATGGTCAGCGGCTGGCCGATTCCCAGGCCCAGGCCCAGGAATGCCATGACGATGAACAGCAGCCACACGGGCATAGGGATGGCGGCGACGGCCAGCGAAGCCGTTGAGACGATGAGGCTCAGGACGAGCACCCGCATCCGCCCAAGCTTTCTGGAGACGCGTCCGAGGCCGAGCCGGGACACCATCGAAAACATTGCCCGGACAGCCAGCATCAGGCCTACGGTTGCCGCCGTGATCCCCCGTTCGGCGCCCAGGGCCGGGAGGTAGACCACTGTCAGGTCGACCACAGCCAGCACCGTTGCACTTGTAGCCAACGCCCTGACGACGCCCGGGGTTTTGAGCAGTGAGACAGCACTGCCCTTACTTCGTTGAGCGCCCTTCGCCACCCGCTTCCGCCTACTGACGCGGGAGGACACAACGAACGTCGCGAGGAAAAGAACTAGGCTCATGCCAACGGACAAAATGAAAATTGCCTGCGTGTTGGGGCGTACCGATGCCCCGCCAACCAGCGAAATAGCCAAAGGACCAAGGGCCTGACCAAGCGAGGCTGCGAACGTCAGGTATCCGAAGGCTGAATCAAGCCGCGTCGATTCCGCATTATTAGCGACCACGGCCTGCTGACCCACGACGCACGCCAACTGACCCGCGCCGAGCAGCGCTGTGCCGGCGATCAGTGCCGCTACCGACGTCCCCCAGAACAGCAGGAACGCAGAACAAGCGAGGACGACGGCGGACCCCACCGCCATGAGCCGACGCTCACCCAACCGGTCCACCAAGGAACCGATAGGCAGGGCAAGCAGCAACGGGAAGACCGCATAACTGGCAGCGAGGACCCCAAGTGCGAACGCGGGAACGTCGAGTTCGAGTGCCCGATAAGTAGCAGCTGGACGGACGAGGAACGTCACTGCCTGGATAAGGGCCGAATGCAGCAGGAGAGCCGTGGACGAGCGCCAACCGAGTTCGCCGATCATTCGGCTACGAGCCCCTGGCCAGCAATGGCCCGTAGAGTCTCATCCCGGGCGGCTATGACGTGGTCGAAAGCGATCTTCGCCGCCTTATCAGGCTCCTTGGAAGCTATGGCCTCCACCAGCACTCGATGATCGGCAAGAGCCTCCTCACGACGATCGGGCGAGTTGTTGGTGAAATGCCGATAGCGCTCCACCTGGCTCGATATCTGATCGTGGAAGCGCCGGGCCCAGGAGTTGCCGGCGATCCTGGCAATAGCAGCGTGCAGTGTCACTCCATACTTCATGGCTTCTTCCGCAAACCCGACCATGGCGGCGTTGCGCTCGAGGATCCCGTGAAGTTCCTCGATATCGGCGGGAGTGGCCCGGGCGCAAGCTTCGCGTGCCATCAATGACTCCAATGCAGCACGCACATCGTAGAGCTCGGAAATCACTTGTTCGTCCAGCGGCGGAACCACCACTCCCCCGGTGGCTTGCTGTTCCAGGAGGCTCTCCGAAATCAACCGCCGGATGGCTTCCCGTAGAGGCGTGCGGCTGACTTGCAGCGCAGCGGCCATAGCGGGTTCGTAGATGCGCTCGCCCGGTTTGAGCTCGAGGCTAAGGATGCGCCGTTTGAGTTCGCTGTAGACCAGGTAGGCCCCGGTGTTCCGCGGTTGTGTGTCTGCCATCGCTACCTTGGCTAGAAAATGTGTACTTGTATACATCTATACATTGCACGCGGAGCCAAAGCAACGCGGGGTCATTTACGGCCCATGTTCTCGGCATTAACCGGCCGGAAGTGACCCCGCGTTGCAGTCGAGGGCGACCACTTCTGACCAATCGCGACCGAGGCTGTTCGAGTGCCTTGTGACTCCCCCGGCGCCCTCATAGTCTCGGCTTGCCTGGCGGCGACGGAAGCCGGGCAAAAAGCACCCACCTACAACACCGAAACCCGACGATGAGGTCCTCCTATGGCGTTTACCCCGCGAAGATTCCGAAAGCCAGTGGCCGTACTGGCCGCAGCTGCCACGGCGGCAGCGAGCCTTGCTCTGGTGCCCGCAACAGCACCGCAAGCCCACGCAGATGACGCAACCGCCGTCACCATCACTCCGAACCCCGCCAGCCGCGGCGAAGCGTTCGAAGGCTGGGGAACCAGCCTCGTCTGGTTCGCGAATGCGACCGCGGGTTACTCTCCCGAGCTGCGTGAGGAGCTGTACCAGAAGGTCTTCAGCGAGGACGGGCTCAACCTCAATATCGCCCGCTACAACGTGGGTGGTGGGAACGCTTCGGACGTTGCCAACTACCTCAACGACGGCAGCGCCGTAGAGGGATGGTGGAAACCGGTCCCAGAAGCTCAACCCGGCCAGCCGGCGTCGAACCTTTACAACCCTGACGGAACCGTTGACAAGACGCAGGCCAACAAGCTGGCCTTCCTCAACGCGTGGGACCCGGACGATCCCGCCTCCTACAACCCCGACGCAGACCAGAACCAGCGTTGGTGGGTGGAGCGGCTCGCCCAAGATCAGCAGATTACCCATTGGGAAGCCTTCAGCAACTCCCCGCCTTGGTTCATGACAAAAAGCGGCTACGTCTCCGGCCAGGTCAACACCAACAAGGGTGAGAACCTCCTGCCGGAAGCGGAAGGCAAGTTCGCCGCATACATGAGGCACGCTGTAGAACTCCTTGAAAAGGGCAGTGGAATCACCGTTGACACCATCGATCCGTTCAACGAACCCAACTCCGGTTACTGGGGCACGGACATCAACGCCACCACCGGCAAGCCGCCCACGACGTACACGCAGAAGCAGGAAGGTTCGCTGATCTATCCAGCCGCCCAGGACCGCGTCACCAAGCTTTTGGCTGCCGAACTCACGAAAGGCAGCACAGGCGCGGTCATCTCCGCGATGGACGAGACTGACCCCACCAAGTTCATGACCAACTGGAACGGCTACAGCCAGGAAGCCAAGGACGCCGTCTCGCAGCTCAACGTCCATACCTACGGGACCAATGACCGCCGCCGGGTCCGCGACCTGGCCAGCTCCACCGACAAGCCGCTGTGGATGAGCGAGGTAGGCGGGTTCTGGACCGGCAACCCGGCGCTCGGCGATTCCACCAGCGGTTGGGACCGCTCCAACATCACCAACGGTCTGGGCATCGCGAGCCGCATGGTCAACGATCTCCGCGAGCTGGATCCCAACGCCTGGGTCTTCTGGCAGCCGGTGGAGGACACGTATAAGCAGGAGAAGGCCGACAAAGGCTGGGGTTCCATCTACGTCGATTTCGACTGCAACTACGCTGGCCGTGAGGGCTATTCCAACCGCCGGCTCAATGACGGCGCTACCTTGGATGCAGCCAAGTGCAAGGTGCTGACCAACCAGAAGTACAACACCACCCGGAACTTCACTCACTACATCCGACCGGGCGACTTCCTCGTCCCGAACGACAACGCCAAGACCGCAAGCGCCCTCCGTGCGGACGGCACTGGAGCCACTCTGGTCCACTTCAATGACACCGCGACCCCGGAAAAGGTCACCATCGATCTCAGTCGCTTCGGGTCCATCGCGCCAGACGCCAAGGTCACCCCCGTGGTCACCACGAAGTCCCCGTTGGACGACATCGAGAAGAACGCCCTTGTGAAAGGCGAGCCTGTCGCCGTCGATACCTCGGCTAAGGCCGCGACACTCGAGGTGCCTGCAGCGTCCGTGGTGACGTTCGTCGTCGACGGCGTCAGCGGGGTATCGGACGATGCGGCACCTGTGCGCGACGGCCACAGCTACCACCTCACCGGTGAGGCTAGCGGCAAGTACCTTCAGGGTGGCGCGAACGGTGCGGTGTCAATCGAGGAGCTAGGTGTGGACGCTGCGGGCGTTGCTCCGCAGATCTGGACTTTCAACGCTGTGAATGCTGACGACGAGTTCGCGAATGACCGCCGATGGGTCCTGACCAACAAGGAGGGACGGGTGCTCACGGGCAGTGGTGGAGTCATGAATGGCAGCCAATCGGGTGCTGCTTCGCTTGCCTCCCTGTCACTCGAACAGGCTAAGGCGACCCCTTCCGCACAGTGGACTGTGACCACGGAGAACGGGAAGCAATGGACCTTGGTGAACGCCGGCGCCGCGATTGCCTTGCAGGTTTCCGGCAACCAGACCGCCGCCGGTACGGGTGTGGCGTTGGCTTCGTCTTCGGGGACTACGGCTACTGCTTCAGCAAGCCCCCACCAGGCCTGGGCGTTCACGGACATCGCCGATTTGAAGCTCCTCGGTGTTTCCCCGATTGACGTGAGCACGCCTGTTGGCGCCCTGCCTGTCCTGCCAGCCACCGTCGTTCCGGTTTACGAGGCAGGTCCGGGCAGGCCGCTGCCTGTTACGTGGACCTCCGTTGATCCGACTGCCTGGCAGAAGGCAGGGAAAGTGACTTTGTATGGTTTCGGCGTCGATCCCTACGGGCAGGCGTTCGAGGCTGTTTTGACCGTGACAGTGGGCACTTACGCCGCGACGGATCCTGTCTCGGCGACTGTGGGTGTTGGATCGTCTGTTGCGGCCGTTCAGGCTGCCGCTCCAACCAGCGTCCCCGGTCAGATCGCCGACGGTCCAGCGCGGAATCCCCTTGCGGTGACGTGGAACTGGGCCTCGCTTTCTGAGTCCGCACTTCAGTCCGTTGGTGCCGTGAGCGTTTCGGGCACCGCTGGCGGACTCCCCGCAACACTGACTGTGATTGTGGTGGACCGGGTTCTTTCCGTGAACATCTGCAAGGACGATCCCGGCACATCAGTCACCGCCAGCTACACCGAGGGCTCCTACATCGCCAGGAACACCTGCGATACCAACACCTCAACGCGCTGGTCCAACTGGGTGAGTGGTGGCCGCAACGGCGACTCCCTCAGCTACTCATTCAGCCGCGACTACACCGTTTCTTCAGTGACCGTCACGTCTGCGGAGAAGGCCGCGCAGAGCCTCAATGTGCAGTACCAGGATGCAACGGGAGCGTGGAAGGACACGTCTGCGGGGGCAGTTACGGGGCTTTCCATTACTGCACACGCTACCGTTTCCTTCGATCCGGTCACCACACGCGCCATCCGCGTCTCATTCGTGACCACGGGCTCCTACACCAAGGTGGCCGAGGTTGCGATTGCCGGGTCCCGCTTGGCAGATGCCGGGCTGGCGGACCTTGGGCGCCTCCTCGTCAACCAGGCATCCGTGGTTGGTTTCGGCCCGGCAACCACCGGCTACAGTGCGCTGACGGCGACGGCGACTCCCGCCGTCGCTGGCTACCCATTGGATACGAACGCCAAGGTGACGGTCCAGCAGCCCACAGCTGAAAGCCCGACGGCGGTAGTCACCGTGACCGCGCCGGACGGGACCGTGAAGGAATATCGTGTGACGATTTCGACCGGGAAGGAGGCGTGCAAGGACGATGGGTGGAAGCGGAGTCCCTCGCCTGTGTTTGCAAACCAGGGGCAGTGCGTGAGCAGCTTCGCGGCGGGGATGTAAGCTCCTCTTCGCCTCGATCTCGGGTCTCCTCCAATTGCGTGTTGGAGGAGACCCGAGGGCCTAAATGCAATAAGGACGTCGTAACTCACCGTCCTGGTCCTGAGCCGTCCCGGACTCGCTAGCCACGCTCCCATCGCTACGGGGTAGTCGTAGAGACTTTGAGCAGGCCTGAACGTTCCAGAATCGGGCGGGAGAATTCGGTCGAGTCGCTGTGGATGAGCGTCTTGCCCATGTTGAGCGCGGATTGGGCACGGCGGGCAGTGAGTGCACGGTAGATCGCCCGGCCGCGCCATTCTTCGAGCGTCGCACCGCCCCAGACCCCGGCAAAGCTCGTGCCGGGGACGGGCTCAAGGCGCCCCGCACCCTAGGTAGTCAACCGCTTCGATGGCTTGCTGCACACCATGCCGCGCGCAACGTCGAATGCGCAGCTAAGCCCCGAAACGGGCGAGGGCCTCGGCGGAGATGCGGGTGCCATCGGGAAACTCGAAGCGGCCTCCGGCATACCTGACCCCGGCATCCGGCGAATGACCTCCCTCACCGGCGAGAATCACGACGGCGGCGTAGTCGCCGTCGTGCGCCGGGCCGGAGGTTCCCACCCAGGGGATGGTCAGTTCAGAACCCATCGGGTGCGCGCCGGGCCGGACGAACGTCCCGGACTCCACCAAAGCAGAGCCGAACCCGGGCACTTCCCGGACGGAGCTCACCATGGAAGAACCAGCATCCACCGGCCACCCGCCGATCCGCAGTGAAGCTCCGGAGGACCCCGCGCCCTCAATGCGAACCAGCCGCAGCTCAACGGCACCACGCGTTGCGGAAACCACAGTCACAACGGGACCAGGAGTCGCCGTCCCGGAGACGCCGCTGCCGTGATCGGGCCCGGCGGCGGGATCGGGCTCGATCCAATTGGCCGTGAAACGCGAAGCCCCCACCTGCACGCCGTCCACGGAACCCGACCCCAGGTACTCGAACCCCGTCCGATGCGTCTGCCCACGCTCGGGATCAACAAAGACTACGCCGTTATCCAGAGACTCAGAGGTGAGGTCCGGGAATGTGTGCGTGGAGTAGCCAAGCCGCGCATACAAGGGCGAGTCGGCCGCGGCAACCCCAACGTTTGCGTGATCCGTCGCGTGGTTCCGGATCCGCACTACCCCGTCTGCCTGGGTCCCATCCATCTGCCAGCCGGGCGCCGATATCAGCCGTTGTGTGTCGCCAAGCTCAACGGGCAAAGGTGCTTCAACGGACGTCCACACGGCATGGTCCGCCGGCAACGCGAGCCCAAGCATCCCCTTCGCGGCCCAGTATGGAGAACCGGCACCAGAGTACGCCTGCTTCATTCCAGCGAACTCGTCATGCCAACCGATCGAGAGAAGCCCATCTGAAGTGATGGAGCCATGGCGCGCGAAGTAATCTAGCATCCCCGAGGCAGCACGACGAGCCAGGCCCGGGGCCAAACGGGTGTGGCCGGACAGCTCCCCCACCCAGAATGGGGCGGCTGCGGCGAACCGATAGATCAAGCTGCGGCCCTGGATGAGAGGAGCCCCGTTGGCACCAACAAGATAGGCAGCGTCGTCGAGGAAATCAGCCAGCCGATCGCCGTCGACTTTCTTCCTGGCCGCAACCCGCGGATCGTTAGGCGCCATGAGCGCCCACAGCTGCGGGTAGACCTGGAAAGCCCAGCCGACGTAGTGGTCGTAGGCGCGTTCGTGACCGTCGGCGAACCAACCACCGCCCCGATACAGCGAGTCATGGATGGCGAGGCCAGCGTCGATGTCCTCGTCGGAGTAGTGTCCGCCAACTGAGGCCAGGAAGGTCTCCACCACAATCTGGAACCACACCCAGTTGATGGGTGGATATTCCTCGCCAATCACCGTCTCGAACCAGGCGATGAGCTGCTCCTGCACGCGGTGCGGCAGCTTGTCCCACAGCACGTCGCGGGTCAGCGCCAAGCCAACAGCCAACGACGCCGCCTCCACCTTCGCCTGCCCCAGCTCACCAGGCGTCGGCCACCGGTCGGGGTTCGCGGGGTTGGTCCCGGCATCGAGACCTTGCGCGTACCAGTCTGCGATCCAGCCCGTGTTCAACGGGTCACCCGCAATCCGGAACGACGCCAACAGGAACGTCCGGGCAAAGGCCTCCAGCGAATCACTCCGCGGACCGTACCGGCTGTTGGCCCCGGGCAGGTAGATATTGGCGTGGTCATCGGTCCCAAAACGCTGTGCGGAGCGGAGTAGATAGTCGGCATACGCGGTCCAGTGGGAACGGGTGAGGCCGGTGTGCGGCGAGAGGGAAAAGTCCGGCGGCGGCAATACGAGCATTAGAGGGAATCCTCCAGTGCAGCATCGGCGCGCAATCGCGGGGCACCAACGGATGACTCCCGCACAATCAGCTCTGGATTCAGGTCAATTCGATGCACGGGTCGCATCCTTCCTTCGGACAGGCGGGCAGCCATGAGCTGCACCGCTACCTTGCCGACATAGCTTTTTGGGGGCCGCACCGCAGAGATGGCAGGCTCAGCCAGGTAGGCCACTTCGTCGTCGTATCCCACAATCGCCATGCTGCCGGGAACGTCCACGCCCCGATCCACACAGTGCTGCACAAAAGCAACCGCTTGAGTGTCCGAGTGGACCAGCATGGCGGTAGTTCCGCTGGACTCGCACAGTTCCAGGACACGATCAAAGTGCTTGGCCCGATCGCCGTTGTCCAGCTTGGCCGAGTCCTCATGGATGGACTTGTCCAGCGGAATTTTCAGCGCAGCCAGGGCCTGCTTCCAGCCCCGGACCACGTGCGGACTGGTGGGGCTGGTGGAATCCGTGAGGCAGCCGATCTTCCGGTGGCCTTCCTGCCAGAGATGCCGTACGGCCATCCCGGCGCCGAATGCGTGATCGGTGGCCACCCATTCGAGCTTGTGGGCAGGGATCTCGGACGGGGCGCGGCGTTCGGCCAGGATCACCGGAATCGGCAGGGCGTTGAGCCACCGGAGCAGTTCCTTGCCATGCTCCCCACCCATGTCCGGAGCGACAATGAGCCCATCGATGTTTTGGGTGTCAAGCAACGCTTGGACCTGGCGGCGGTTGTCGTCGGCATCATAGGCCGAGCCGCGGACCACGATCCTGAGGTTTTGGGCCTCCGCTTCGCCACGCGCGCCACTGATGACCTGCGGCCAGTAGTAGTCCAGCGACGGAACCACCATGCCAATCGAGTAACTGTGTGACGACGCCCGCCCCGCCACCACGGAGCGATCCAGGGGACTCGGCAGCGTGGCGCCTCCATGCACCCGGGACACGAGTCCTTCGTCAGCCAGGATGTTCACATCGCGGCGGATAGTCAGCTCGCTGACGCCCAATTTCGCGGCTATGTCCCTGACTGTGATGGCTCCATGCGCACGCAATTCGTCCATCAGCCGTTCACGACGTTGCAAGGAGAACAGCGATTTGCCGCCCGCTTCCGGGGTCTGTTCGGAACTCATGAATTTTCCTCCAGGGTGAGCGTAAACACGCCTGCAGCGTGGTTTTCATAGGGCATTCGGAAACGCAGCCGGGTAAGTTTTTCGCCCCAGATGTCGCTGAGGAGCGGATCGTCCAGGTGCCATTCGTCCACCAGCACGACGGCGGTGGCCGGCTTCCAGCGCAAGTGCAGTCCTTTGGTGCTGCTGACTGTGGGAATCCCGACGGGGGTGACAGTCGCCGTCGCATCGTCACCGACGCGGACGGTGCCGGCGAGAAGGTAGGTGATGTCGACGTCGTGCGTTCCTTCAGGCGGGGGCGACGGAAGGTTCCAGCGGTCATCAATGACTACAGATCCCGTCTTGTGGTTCAGGAGCGAAGTGCGGATCCATTGCTCGGGGTGGTCCAGTCCGTACGCAGTACCGAGGCCGAGCGCAAGGGTAGGTTCCTCGGATGTGGGCGCCTGAAGGACTGTAGCCGCGAACTCCTGGCCGGTCCCCTGTTCCAAACCAAACGGTGCGGGGACGCTGTGCCACCCGCTCTGCATGGCCCGAATGCCGTAGCGATCGGGGCCGAACGTCTTGGCCGTGTAGGTGGGCTGGCCGGCGTCCACCAGCAGCGGGATGCCATCCACTGCCACCACAACCGAGCCGACGTCCCGGTGGTTGTGGTGCTCGCCGTTGTGTCCACCTTTAGCCGCAAGGGTGAGCCCCTCTGTAGACCCGGGAGTTTGCCGGGCCACCATGATCTGGACCGACGGCAGCCACGTCCCCCAACTAAGTCGCAGTTGTGCGCGTTTTGAGGGCTCTAAACGCGCTGTGCTGCTACTTAGTTGGGCGAGGACGCGGCCCAGTCCGGATGCGGCGTTGGGTTCGGGCGCGGCATCCATGAAGGTTGCGGCGAAGGCGGCAGCGTCGGAGTCCCCGAGACGGACGGCCCAGCGGTGGAGCATGTCCCAGGGGAGTCCCTGTTGGGCGCGGGCTGGTCCGTCGGCGACGTTGAGGAACCAGCTGCCACCGAGGTGCATGCGGTGCGGGAACGCCACCAGTTCGCGGATAATGGGAAGATCCGGGTTGAGAACGCCTGCCGTAGCCTCCTCCAACAGCGCAAGCCCTTCCAGTGCGCGGCCCGCCCCATTCCACCAGTACGCAAAGCCTTCGTCGATCGCGCCGTCCGCCGGAACGGAAGCGAGGAAGCGGTCCAATCCCTCGATGCAGCGGCCCACGGCCTGCGCCTGCAACTGAGCATCTTCCACCAGCAACAGCGCGGCCACGATGATGTTCGAGTGGATCCACGGATTCCAGTTGTGCACGTCCCCATTGAGGCCTAGCCAATGCCAGTCAAGCCGGTCCAGGAACGGCCGGATCACGCGCTCGTGTGTCTCGAATCGGATGCGTTTCCGCAGGCCCGGGGCCCGCTCATCCAGTGCATCGCCGAGCACCAGATCCAACCACGCAAGCTGGGCAACAACCTCGCCTGCACCCAGGTCCAAGTACGGACGGGTGGGGTCTGGGACCACGTCGCCGGTACGGGTAAACACGTCGTCGTGCGCCGCCCAGCTCCACGAGCTTTGCTCGCACAGCAGGTACGCGCCATCGATCACTTCATCAAGCCAGTCAGGCTCTTGGGAGACAGCGGCCATCACGACGGCGCGGGTCAGCCGCTGCTGCCTTCGCGCCACGAGTCCCTCATAAGCCGTGCGATTTCCGTTGCGGAAGTAGCGGGCGTAATGCGAAACGAGCGGTTGGGGCCAAGCCGTGCCCTTCTCCTCGACAGCTTCCGTGGCCAGCTGCCCAAGTGACGCCAACTTCAAGTGCTGCCACCCGGCGTCGGACGCTGGACGAACCGTCAGGCGCTCCCGGGCGCCGCGTAGGATTCGGGCCAAAGATGGGGCGTCGGTCTTGCCGGACCATTCGGCGAGCAGAGGTGGCGCTACGACGGCAGCGTTGCCGGTTGCCATAGGGATTCTTCTCTCATTTGTTCGAGTCTGAATGTTTTAGATCAATCTCGATTGAGTTGAATGAACTGTCTTGTTCATGAGTATGTACTGATTATTAGATGTGATGCAACACATAAATGTCCGGTCGAACAGGCCGGCTGAAATTCCGAAGGGAGGATCCCCTCAATGTCGCTCAAGCCCCAGGCACTGCTGGTCATGAATAGCGGAACCTTTGCTGACCAGTTCGATTCAGCGCGACTGGAGCGGCTGGCGGGACTCGTCGATCTTGGTGAAAATCCCTGGACCGATTCCCTTGACGCACCCGGGCTCGCAGGGCGGTTGGAGGAGGTGGAGATCCTTCTCACCAGCTGGGGCGTTCCGCGCCTGAACGCTGAGCGTTTGGAACTCATGCCTAAACTTCGGGCTGTTTTCCACTGTGCAGGAACCGTCAGAAGCTTTGTCAGCGACGAACTGTGGGACCGCGGAATCACCGTCACCAACGGGGCCGATGCCAATGCGATCCCGGTGGCCGAATTCACGTTTGCCTCGATCGTCCTGGCAGGTAAGAAGGCTCACGTCCTGGCCAACGATGCCCGCACCTTCCGCGAGGACTGGAGCTACATCACCGGCCGCGGTGAAGTGGGCAACATCGGCCGTGTGGTGGGTGTCATTGGCTTTTCACGAATCGGACGCCGGGTGGTGCAACTGGTCCAGCAACTCCAGGGTGTCACCTGCCTTGTCAGTGATCCGTACGCCGATCCCCGCGAGGTAGCTGCGGCCGGCGGCAGGTTAGTACACCTTGACGAGCTCCTGCCAGTGTCCGACGTCGTCAGTATCCACGCGCCCGCGCTGCCGGAAACGCGGAACATGATCAGCACGGCAGAACTGCAGTCCATGAAAGACCACGCGACGCTCATCAACACCGCACGTGGCTCACTGGTGGACACCGCAGCGCTGGAAAAAGAGTGTGCCACTGGAAGAATCACTGCCCTCCTGGACGTCACAGAGCCAGAACCGCTCCCGGCGGACTCACGACTGTATGACCTCCCCAACGTGATCATCACACCCCACATTGCTGGCTCCCTCGGGACCGAAACCAGACGGATGTCCGATGCCGCGTTGGACGACCTTGAACGATATCTCGCCGGCAAGGACCTCCTCGCCCAAGTAGTACATGACGACCTTGGCCTCAGCGCCTAGGCCCTCCCACCCCGGAGCCGCAGCTGCGGCAGACCTAAACACCCCACTAAGGAGAAACGCAATGAAGCGCACAACCCTCGCCGCAATCGCCCTGGCGGTGACAGCAGGGCTCGGACTCACCGGCTGTGCCGGCGCCGCTGGTCCTGCTGAACCCAAGGCGGCCGAAGGCAAGACCCGCCTTACCGTCTCCGTCTGGAACTACGAGGGCACCCCGGAGTTCAAGGCACTGTTTGATGGCTACGAGGCCGCCAACCCCAACGTGGACATTGAACCCGTAGACATCCTGGCTGACGATTACCCCCAGAAGGTCACCACCATGCTGGCCGGGGGCGACACCACTGACGTCCTCACCATGAAGAACGTCATCGACTACTCCCGCTACGCCAACAACGGCCAACTGCAGGAAATCAACGGTGTGGTGGACAAGGTTGGCAAGGACAAACTGGCTGGCCTGGACGCATTCGACATGGACGGCAAATACTTCGCCGCCCCCTACCGCCAGGACTTCTGGCTCCTGTACTACAACAAAGACCTCTTCAAGGCTGCGGGTGTCGATGACCCGAAGGACCTGACGTGGGACCAGTACACGGCATTGGCCAAGAAGCTCACCACAACCGGCGCTGACGGCAAGAAGGTGTATGGAACCTACCACCACATCTGGCGTTCCGTGGTGGAAGCGATCTCCGCAGCGCAGAACGGCAAGGACCAGACCAGCGGCGACTACGGCTACTTCGAAGATCAGTACAACACCGCCCTGGACCTGCAGAAGTCCGGCGCCACCTTGGACTACGGCACAGCCAAGAGCCAGAAGACCAGCTACCGCACCATGTTCGAAACGGGCCAGACAGCCATGATGCCCATGGGCACCTGGTACATCGCCGGCATCCTCCAGGCCAAGAAGGACGGCAAGACCAACGTCAACTGGGGCTTGGCTCCCATGCCGCAAAAGAACGACGACGGCAAGGTCACCACATTCGGCTCCCCCACAGCCTTCGCTGTGAACAAGAACGCTGTACATTCCGATGAAGCCAAGAAGTTCATTGAATGGGCAGCCGGCGAAGAGGGCGCCAAGGCCATCTCCAAGATCGGCGTAGTCCCTGCCCTGCAGGACGACGCTGTCAAGGACGCCTACTTCAAACTCGACGGCATGCCCACGGACGATCTCTCCAAGAAGGCTTTCACCCCGGACGCCACTGCTCTGGAAATGCCCGTCAGCGACAAATCCGCCGCAACGGACAAGGTCCTCAACCAGGAGCACGACCTGATCATGGTCGGCGAAAAGTCTGTGACAGATGGCATCGCTGAGATGGGCAAGCGCGTCAAAAGCGAAGTCCTCGGTCAATAGCCTCCCGGGTTCCGGTACCGCCCCATTACGCGGTACCGGGACCGGACCCTGAACTCTCCTGATCCTGAAATGGAGGAACGCTTCCGCCCCGGGAGCGGTCATCATGACTACAGAAACAATCACCCAGGTGCCTGCCCCCGTGCACAGCCGCGGCAACAGGAAGCAAGCAAGGCGGAATACGCTGATCGGCTGGACGTTCATCCTTCCGAACTTCCTTGGATTCCTGGCCTTCACCCTCATTCCCGTTGTGGCGGCTTTTGCCCTCTCCTTCATGGAATGGACCTCGTTCAGCGCCCCCAAATGGGTTGGCCTGGCCAACTTCCAGCGCATGTTCGCCAGCGACTCCTTCTGGATCGCCTTGCGCAACACAGTGGTCTATGCTCTTGGCCACGTCCCGCTCACCATGGCGCTCGCCCTCATTCTGGCGATGCTGTTGAACCGAAAGCTCAAAGGCATCGGCTTCTTCCGGGTGGCGATCTTCTTCCCGTACATCACCTCCCTGGTGGCTGTCGCGGTCGTCTGGAACATGCTCTTCAGCCCGGACAGCGGACCCATCAACCAGTTCCTCCACTCGATTGGCATCGCCAACGCGCCCGGTTGGACCTCCAGCTCCGACTGGGCACTGCCGGCAGTGATTATCACCAGCGTGTGGCGCGACATGGGCTATTACATGGTGCTGTACCTGGCCGGCCTGCAAGCCATCCCTACCGAGCTGTACGAAGCAGCCGAAGTTGACGGCGCCAGCGCCTGGCAGCGCTTCTGGAACGTCACCATTCCGTCCTTGCGCCCCACCACCTTCTTTGTGGTGGTCATGCTGACCGTCTCCAGCTTCAAGGTGTTCGACCTGATCGTGGTCATGACCGGTGGTGGTCCCGGACGGTCCACTACCGTGCTGTCCCAGCTCATCTACCAGGAAGGCATCGGCGAAGGAAAGTTCGGCTACTCCTCGGCCATCTCGCTGGTCCTGTTCATCATCGTGTTGACGGTCACCGTCCTGCAATTCAAGATCCAACAGCGGAGGGAACGCTGATGACCAACATGGCCGAAGACCTCAAAGCCGAGGCTCCATTCCTCGGTACCAGGATCACGGAAGCTGCGGAAGACCGCCGTCGTACTGACCGCAAGCGCTCCCCGCGCGAGCAGAAGAAGCGCACCGCGAACGTAATTATCTACGGCGTGCTCGTGGTCCTGGTGGTGGCGCTCATGGTGCCCTTCATCTGGATGCTCTCCTCGTCGTTGAAGGAGAACAACCAGGTCCTGACCGTCCCCATCCAGTGGATTCCCTCCGAATTCGTGTGGAGCAATTACACGGATATCTGGACCCGCATCCCCATGATGGGTTACCTGCAGAACTCGCTGTACCTCGCAGTGGTCATCACGTGCCTCCAGGTCCTCACGGGCTCACTCGCCGCCTACGGATTCTCGAAAGTCCGCTTTCCCGGACGCGACGTGCTGTTTCTCTGCTACATCGGCACCATCGCCGTTCCGTGGCAGGCCTACATGGTGCCGCAGTACATCATGATGCAGCAGCTCGGCCTTACGAACAGCTTCAACGCCCTGATCCTGCTGCAGGCCTTCGGCGCGTTCGGGGTGTTCCTGATGCGCCAGTACTACATGACCATCCCGGATGAACTTTGCGAAGCTGCCCGCATCGATGGCCTGAGCGAGTACGGCATCTGGGCCCGCGTTATCCTCCCGCTGTCCAAGCCCGCCCTCGCCAGCCTGGCCCTGCTCACGTTCGTGAACACGTGGAACGACTACATGGGCCCATTCATCTACCTCACGTCCAACCGGCTCTGGACCGTACAGCTGGGCCTGCGTTCCTTCGTGGGCCAGTTCGACGCCGAATACGCCATGATCATGACCGGTTCCGTGATCTCGGTAATCCCGATCCTCATCATCTTCCTCATCGGACAGCGCTACTTCATCCAGGGCATCGCGACGAGCGGGATGAAGGGATGAGTACCTTGCGCGCTCCCCGGCGCTGGACCGGGCCAGGATTCGAAACCTTCGGAAGCATCTTCGGGTTCATTTACACCTTCCTGGCCGGAAACGTCCTGCTCGCGGTGGCCAACGCGCCACTGGTGCTCTGCCTCGCGTTGGTTGCAGACCCCGCGGCCGCATGGCCGTTCTTCCTGGCGCTCTCGGTCACCATAGCCCCATCGCTCGCCGGCATTTTCACTGCCTTCAAGGCGTTGAACGACGACGGCGGCGCGGTCATGCCGGTTGCCGCGTTCCTTCGGGGATACAAGCGCAGCTTCACTCGTTCCGCGCCTTTGGGTTTGGGCGCGGTGGCGCTGCTGTTGTTCCTGGGAGTGGACCTGGCCATTATCCAGTCCATGCCAGCTGCAGTTCTGGTACCGCTGATCGTCGTAGTAGCCGCCGTAACGGTGAGCCTGGCCGTTACGGCGATTGCCGGCGTCGTACTTTTGCCCGAAGCGAAGCTCAAAAGCATCCTCAAGGCCTCGTTGTTTCTAGTGATTCAGCGCTGGTACCTGAGCCTGGCCATGCTGGTCCTGCTGGGAATCATCGTGTCCGCGGCCGTGCTCCAACCAGTCCTGGGCATCGCACTGGCGCCCGCGCCGCTGCTGTTCGTGATCTGGAGCAACGCCTCCTACGCTTTCCACGCCGTGCTGCGCGCGGCATAGCCCAGGGCGCGACAGCGTGCGCGCCAATTCCGATGCTCTCTTACATCCTGACGCGTTTTCCCGGTTCCTCCCTCACATAATGTGAGAGAACGTTCCGGATTAAGGGCTGTGATGTGAGAGAGCATCCAGGGTTGCCTGACCCGAATCGGTTACTCTCGCACATCCCGACGCAAGAAGGGGACCAGCTCAGCTGGTCCCCTTCTTCGCGTTCAGTGGCCGCTAGGCCGCGGGCGTCATTAGCCGCGGCAGAGCTCGCCGTACTTGGTGCCGGCTTCCTGGTAGGCGGCGGAGAGCTCGCCCATCTTGTTCTCGTCCGGGGATTCCTTCACGAGTTCATCCGAGTATTCAAGGATGGCCGTGACCACGGGCTTCATCTCGTTGGAGGCAACGGGTTCAATGGGGCGGATGGCGTTTGCGACGCGAATGGTCGCAGTCTTGCTCGCGTTGCTCGGGAGGCTGGCTACGGCGACACCCACCCGGTCACACGTTTCTGCGGTGGTCAGCTGCGGCGAAGAGCATGCTGAAGCCGTGGCAAGCAGCCCGGCAGCGATCAAGACAGTGGTGAGTTTCTTCATGATTCCCTCAATAGTCGGCGCGTCCCTTCGATTGTAAACAGTGCAGGGGCAAGGCCGCGCATTGGGCCCCGTATCGAACGGGACCGTGCACTGGCCTAGGCTGGAGATCATGGCGATTATTCACAAGGCAACCCTGTCCCCGTCCAAGCTCGAACTCATCGCTGGATACCTGCCGTCGCAGCCCTGGTTCATCCAGGATGGCGCTCCCGAGCTTATTGGGGCCTACCGTTTTGACGATCCCGCCGGCGAAGTCGGCCTCGAGACGCACGTCGTCGCCGCAGGTGAGCGCATCTACCAGGTCCCCCTGAGTTACAGGGGATATGAACTGGCAGGCGCCCAGGAATGGCTTATCGGCACCATGGATCACTCCGTCCTTGGCAAGCGGTGGGTCTACGACGCCTGCGCCGACCCCGTCTACGTCAAGGCGCTCGCCACCGCCATCCTCACCGGCCAGGAAGAGGCTGCACTGATCGTGGATGGCGAGCCCGAGCCCCGGCCCAGCACGGTTAACGTGAAGGGAAGCGGAACGCTCGACGGCGGCGTCCCCGCCCTGAGTGCCTCGGCCCCGGTTTCGGGCACGGGTGTGACGATTATCGACGCAGGCGGAGTGCGCTTGAAGGTCGCCAGGGTTCTGGAAGTCGCAACTGAGCTCCACAGCGAGTTGACCCTCAGCGGCACGTGGGCCGGACTGGAGAACCCCGTGGAGCTGGCAGCCATAATCCCGGCCTGAAAAGAGCGCTGCGTTCGGGCACCTTTTGGTCGCGCACCCCGCAGCGTAGTCTGGCAACGGGGCCATCTACTCCGTGAGGGGTTCACATGTACAAAGCACAAAACATCATTCCCGCAGCACAGGACCTCGCAGCCGAGTGGGTGAAGCACGCAGCGGAGGGCACGTCGTCACAAGCTGACGCGGTTGTGGGTTGGGCGTTGTCCCGGATCAATCACGCCGATGTCCCGTCTGTTGTACACGGCGTAATGCTCACGCTGACCGGGAACCGTAAAGCTGCAAAGAGGGCTCAGCGCACCGCTGCCAGAGCGGTCAAGAGGACAACGCAAACTTTGAGTCGTCGAACCAGCCAGCGGAGTTCCCCGCGTGCCGGGTGGTTGGTTGCCTTAGCAGTCGCTGGCGTCGGGGCGGGCCTCGTGCTCGCATGGCGAATGATGGTGCCTCCCGGAGAGCCGGCTCCTGCCGAGCAGGCCATGAAGACCACCAAGCCTTCCCCACAGGATGGCGCTTCCGCTCCGTCTCCGGAGGTGCCGCCGGAGACTTACTGAAGCAGGTCGGATTAGTGCCCGGCTGGTCCGGTTCCTGCCGGGCTAGTCAGGCTTGGCTTCATCGTGTCGTCGCGTCCTTCTCCTGAGGACCATCCTGCTGAACAGTAAGTAGGCGCCTGTTCCAGCGAGCAGGAACCCGACCACACCCACGAGGACGAGTTGTGTGATGATCCCGGCAATGACCATCGCGAAACCGGCCAAAACTGCCAGGACACCAAAAACTGAGCGCGCCACCGCACCGCGCGGGCGCCCCGACTTCAGCTGGAGGTCCAGGTCAGGATCCGATGAAGCGAGATCCCGCTCAAGCTCTTCCAAACTCCTGCGTTCTTCATCCGACAACGACATCGGAATCTTCCCTCACTACACGAGCATGGGACGCTTTCCAGCGCCTACACGCCAACCACTAGCACGTGCCCTTCTTGCCGTGCCATGACTTCATTATCGTCCTTTTGTGGCCACTATCCACAGCTGAACCCAGGTGAACAGTCGTACTGGTCCTCAGGCCTACTGGTCCTCATGTGCCGGGGCCACCTCGTTCAGTATTCGCAGCGCGTTGAGCGTACGCGGATACCCGATGTAGGGCAGCAATTGCGTGATGACGTCGAGCATCAGCCCGCGGCTGTTTCCTACGTTCAGATTGGCAAGGACGTGGCCCCTGACCTGTGGTTCGCAGCCTCCCAGGGAGATAAGCATGGACAACGTGAGGAGTTCACGCCTCGGGACGTCAATGCCGGTACGTGTCAGGTAATCGCCGAAACAGTTACCGGCCAGGTAGTCCTGGATGTGCATCTCATCTGATGCCGCTGCGGCACGCATCCCGTCGATGCTTTCGGCGCCTATGATCTCTTTCTGGATCGCCAGCCCTTTCTCCGCCCGGTCTTTGGGCGTCGTGGTGGACTGGCCGGGAACAGGCAGTTCCACGCCGAATTCTTTGAGGATGTCATTGGTGGCGTGCAGGAAATCGGAAACTTTGCCCATGCCGACGTACGGGACGGCTTGGTAGACAAGTTCCTTCACCTCCACCGGGGTCACCCCAACGGTAAGGGCGGCGCCGAGCAACGCACGGTATTCACGCATTCCTTGTGACGCGATAAGGGATGCGAGTTGGACCATGAGCCTTGTCCGGGCGTCCAGTCTCCCGTGGCTCAAGACCTCGTCAAAGGCGAAGTTGTTGAAGACCTCCACGAGTTCGGGGTCTGTGACCGCCAAGGCGGGGAGCTGACCGGGAAAGAGGTCGTGGTGATTCCGTCGGGCCGTTTCGGTGGGTGACATCTTGGGGCCTCTCTTTCGTCACCTTAAATGACACCCCTTTTCCGCGCCCAGTCCAATAGAGCCGCCCAGCCCAATAGAGTGAGCGCCCAGCAAGTTCTCTCTGTGACGACCACGGCCGAGTGACTACTCCCCCGGCCGGGGCCTCCACACCACAACGGCTTGCGACCGCGCGCGGGGTCGTTGGCCGCGGGCCAGACTGACGACGTCGCCGGCTGCTCCAGCTGCGAATATGCGCGTGTCCAAGGGACTTCGACGGCGGGTCAGTTCTTCTGTGAGCTCAGCCACCCGGTACTGCAACGCCGCTACCTGGTTTTCAAGGTCCAGGATGCGCCTGATGCCTTCGAGCGAAACGCCGGACTGCGAGAGGCGCTGGACCTCCCGCAGCTTTTCGACGTCGTTCTGGGAGTACCGCCGCGACTTCCCGGGGGCACGGCTGGGCGAGACGATGCCCAGGCGGTCGTACTGGCGCAACGTCTGCGGATGCATGTCGGCAAGCTCCGCGGCGACGGAGATGACAAAGATCGGCTGGTTGACGTCGATTGCCATGACCGTCTCCTTACAACCGGGCCTTCGCGGCCAGGTCGTGACGCGGGTTGGCGTCGGTGGTCGCGGCAGCAAATGCCTTCACGGCCTCCTCCGCTTCCTTGTTCAGGTTCTGGGGGACGGCGACGTCGATAGTCACCAGGAGGTCACCGGTCGCCTTTGACGTTTTCACGCCCCGGCCCTTGACCCGGAGGGTACGACCCGACGGTGTTCCGGCCGGGACACGCACCTTGACGGTGTCGCCGTCGAGCGTTGGAACCTCAATGGTCGCGCCCAGTGCAGCTTCCGCGAACGTGACGGGCACGTGGATGCGGATGTTGTCGCCGTCGCGCTGGAAAAACTCGTGCGGCTTGACGTTCACCGTGATGATGAGGTCACCGTTTCCGGCTGGGCCAACGTTGCCCTTGCCGCGTTGCCGGACTTTCTGCCCGTCCTTGATGCCTGCGGGGATCTTGACGTCGATCACGTGGCCGTTGCTTTCACGCAGGCTCACAGTAGTGCCCTTGATGGAACCAGCAAAAGAGATGGACGTCGTCGCAGTGCGATCCGAGCCCTTCTGCGGTGCCCGCTGGAACCCGGTCTGGCCTCCACCAAAGCCGCCACCAAACAGGTCAGCAAACTCCGGAGGGATGCCACCGGCACCCGAAGGCTGACGCGCGCCGCCACCAAACAAACCACCGAACAGGTCCTCGAACCCACCGTTGGCGCCAGCACCGCCGCCACGCCCCGCCCCCGCACCGGGAGCGAACCGGGCGCCACCCATGGCACGGATGGCGTCGTACTGCTGCCGGTCCTCAGGATTCGACAAGACCGAATAGGCCTCGGAAATGTCCTTAAACTTCTTCTCCGCAGCAGCATTCCCGGAATTGGTATCCGGATGATGCTGCCGCGCCAGCTTGCGGTAAGCCTTCTTAATATCCGCGTCGGACGCGTCCTTGGCGATACCAAGGATCGCGTAAAAATCCTTTTCAACCCAGTCCTGGCTGGCCAAGAGCGTTTCCTTTCTAAAACTAACAAAAGCGTACGGCGAGACTACCTCTTAGCCGTAGCGGATGAGGGGGCCCGGGAGTGGCTTCGGGCCTACCGGAGCCGGGTGGCTTTGGATCGAAGATCCCAAGCCACCCGGCGTAGGGGCGGCGCCCCCTCATCCGCGAAGGCGGAGCGTGAGACTACGCCGGCACAGCCACGATCACTTGGGCTGCTCGCAGAACCCGCTCACCTGAGCGGTATCCCGAGCGCAGCACCTGGCTGACCGTGTCCACGTCGATGTCCTCGCCGGGCTGCTGGATGAGTGCCTCGTGGATGGTGGGGTCGAATTCGACACCGGTTTCCGCGATGCGTTCCAGTCCGTACGTCTTCAGCGCGTTTTCCAGTTTGGTGGCGATGGCGGCGAAGGGGCCGTCTTCGAGGTCACCGTGCTGGCGTGCGGCGTCGACGTCGTCCAGCACCGGGAGCAGGGAGTTCAGGACGCCGATGACGGCCATTTCCCCTGCTACGGCGCGGTCGCGTTCGACCCGCTTGCGGTAGTTGACGTATTCAGCCTGAAGGCGAAGGAGGTCGTTGCGGAGCTCCGCTGCCTGGGCTTCAGCCGCGGCGCCGGAGGCTACCGATTCCTCGGCCGGGACTTCTACCCCGTTGAGGATTTCCTCAGCCTGGGAGAGAGCGTCACCTTCCGTGGGGGCGGCGTTGCCTTCGGTGTGAGCAGCAGCTTCGCCTTCGGGGTGGCGGGCAGCCCCGGTTTCCGGGTCAACCTTGCGGTTGTCCCGGATTACGGGTTTGCGCGGCTCGTTGCCTTCAGAGTGCTCTGCTTCGTTGCCGTGGTGGGGCATGGCTACTTCTTCGCTTCGTCTTCGTCGATGATTTCAGCGTCGACGATGTCTTCGTCTGCTGCAGTCTTCTCGCCGGCCGGAGCGCCTTCAGCACCGGCACCCGGAGCGTCAGCTGCGGCTGCCTGCGAGTAGATGGCTTCGCCGAGCTTGGTCTGGGAAGCCTGCAGCTTCTCGAAGGCCGTCTTCACAGCGGCGTCGTCGGTGCCTTCCAGCGCGGACTTGAGGGCGTCGACGTCGGCCTTGACCTCGGTCTTGACCTCTTCCGGCAGCTTGTCGTCGTTGTCGGCGATCAGCTTGTCCACCGAGTAGGCGAGCTGCTCGGCGGAGTTACGGGTGTCCGTAGCTTCGCGGCGGGCCTTGTCCTCTGCAGCGTGCTCCTCGGCTTCACGGACCATGCGGTCGATGTCTTCCTTGGAGAGTGCCGTGCCACCGGTGATGGTCATGGACTGTTCCTTGCCGGTGCCCTTGTCCTTGGCGGACACGTGGACGATGCCGTTGGCGTCGATGTCGAAGGTGACCTCAACCTGCGGGACACCGCGGGGTGCCGGAGCGATGCCGGTCAGTTCGAACGTGCCCAGCGGCTTGTTGTCGCGGGTGAATTCACGCTCGCCCTGGAAGACCTGGATGGCCACGGACGGCTGGTTGTCGTCTGCGGTGGTGAAGGTCTCGGAACGCTTGGTGGGGATAGCTGTGTTGCGCTCGATGAGGTGCGTCATGACGCCACCCTTGGTTTCGATGCCGAGGGACAGCGGCGTGACGTCGATGAGGAGGACGTCCTTGCGCTCACCCTTCAGGACACCGGCCTGGAGTGCAGCACCGACGGCCACAACTTCGTCCGGGTTGACGCCCTTGTTGGGCTCCTTGCCACCAGCGAGTTCCTTGACGAGCTCGGAGACAGCAGGCATACGGGTGGAGCCACCGACGAGCACGATGTGATCGATGTCGGAGACCTTGATGCCGGCTTCAGCGATGACATCGTGGAACGGCTTCTTGGTGCGGTCCAGCAGGTCCTTGGTGAGGTCCTGGAACTTGGCACGGGTCAGCTGCTCGTCCAGGTGGACCGGGCCGTCGGGGGTGACGGACAGGTACTGGAGGGAGATGTTGGTGCTGGTGGAGGAGGAGAGTTCCTTCTTTGCCTGCTCTGCAGCTTCACGGAGACGCTGGAGGGCGATCTTGTCCTTGGAGAGATCGATGCCCTTGATCTTGAGCTGGTTCAGCAGCCACTCGACGACGCGGTTGTCCCAGTCGTCGCCACCGAGGCGGTTGTCACCTGCGGTTGCACGGACCTGGATGGTGGAGAAGTTGTCTTCGTCCTTGCCGACCTCGAGGAGGGAGACGTCGAAGGTACCACCACCGAGGTCGAAGACCAGGATGAGTTCGTCTTCCTTGCCCTTGTCCAGACCGTAGGCCAGTGCAGCCGCGGTGGGCTCGTTGACGATGCGGAGGACGTTGAGGCCTGCGATTTCGCCGGCTTCCTTGGTGGACTGGCGCTCGGCGTCGTTGAAGTATGCCGGAACGGTGATCACGGCGTCAGTGACCTTTTCACCCAAGTAGCTCTCGGCGTCGTTCTTGAGCTTCATGAGGATACGCGCGGAGATTTCCTGCGGCGTGTACTTCTTGTCGTCGATGGCGACGGACCAGTCGGTGCCCATGTGGCGCTTGACCGAAGCGATGGTGCGATCGATGTTGTTGACGGCCTGGCGCTTGGCGATCTCGCCGACCAGGACTTCGCCGGACTTGGAGAACGCAACGACCGATGGCGTGGTGCGGCCGCCTTCTGCGTTGGCGATGACGGTGGGCTCGCCACCTTCAAGGACAGAGACCACGGAGTTAGTGGTTCCGAGGTCGATACCTACTGCACGTGACATATCTTGTTTCCTTTCAATGGCCGATGTTGGAGATTGCCCCCGGCACCGGCCCGCCAGGCGGTTGGGTTTTTGGGAGCCCACTCAACAATCGGCTAGTTGAGCGTTCTGCACTCAACTGTACTCAGCCTCGTTTCAATGTCAATCCAAAGTTGAGTGAAGTACGCTCAAGTTTGGCTTTCATGCTCAAATTTGCCCCGGAAGTACGCGGCTTCCAGAGCTGGTTTCGCCCTGCGTGAACTGGCAGACTTGCGCGATGGAGTTCGCTGGATTCGTGCCGCCGGATGCGTTCTGGGCTATGAACGACGAGCTGGAAGAGAGGGTCCGGCAGGGCGCCGGGCGCCTCCCCTTGTTCCGTCTTGTGGACTGGGAGGGGCCGTTGATGCTTGGTTCATGGCAGATGGACGCCACTGAGGGTGGCGTGGTGCACGGCAACGCGTTTCCTGCGAACCCAGCCACCGATCCGCTTATGGAAGTGGTCACAACTACGCGTGATCCCTTGGAGGTAGTGCGAAACCGGTGGCAGGCCATCGCCGGGCCGCCGAAGTCGCTGGAGGAATGGCAGAGCCAGTCCGCGGGATTCGCGGCACACACTACAGAGCACCTGAGCGCCATAGTGGACGGTATCCCTGCGGATTTCACCCTCTGGAACGGAACCGACTACTGGTTCGCGGCCGGGAGTGCGGGCGGCTACGGAATCGTCATCGACGCGCGGGGCCACCGTAGCGATATGCAAGCCATGGAACTCAGGCAGATTCCCGACGTCGAGCCTCTACTCCAAGCCAGGCGCGCGGCGCTCAAGGCCGCCCGCGGCGAAGCGTGACGACACGCAAACGCACCGACGTCAGTCCAGCGGGCGGGCGCCACGGATATCCGGATGTCCCTGGCGGATTTGCGTGGCGTCAGGGATTTGCGTGGCGCTTGTCCGGCTGGGCGGCGGCTCAGGTTTATACACCCACGCCACGAGCACCACGGAGATGATCATCAGCAGGAACCAGGCGAGGAGCTTATCGATCGAGACCGCCTGCCAGCCATTCAACTGGTTGGGGTAGAGCCACGCATGGGACCACGTGCCGATGTTCTCGGCGAACCAAATGAAGAGCGCCACCAAGAGGAAAGACACCAGAATGGGCATCCGGAAGCGCTTACGGAACACCCGGAAGTGCATCACGCACCGCCCGTAGACAAGCACGACGGCGGCAAGCAGCAACCAGCGCGCGTCAAAGATGTAGTGGTGGGAGAAGAAATTGACGTAGATCCCAGCCGCCACGAGTGCGGTGATCCAGCGCCACGGGTAGTGGTCGAAGTGGAGGTCAAAGAGCCGGAACACACGAACCATGTACGAGCCAACGGCCGCATACATGAACCCGCTGAACAGCGGAACAGCCCCGACCCGGAGGAAGCCCTCGGCCTCGTAAGACCACGAGCCCACATCGGTCTTGAACAACTCCATGACCGTTCCCACCGCATGGAACAGCACGATCACCCGCAATTCGCGCAGCGTCTCCAGTTTGAAGCTGATCATCAGGACCTGAATGATGACGGCGGAGATGGTCAGGAAGTCATTCCGGGCCAAGGCGGCGTCGTCCGGATACCAGAGACGGGCTGCGATGATCACCGCGAGCAGTGCTGCGCCGAAGACGCAGGCCCACGCCTGCTTCAGCCCGAACACCACGAACTCGGTTAGCCGTAGGCGGAGCGGGCCCCTATGGGCGCGGTCCAGATAGCGGTGGGCGAGGTCATCGATGGCTTGCTCCACCGAGGTCGAATTACGCATTCCCTGCCCCGCCCTTCGTCTTGAACGGGGCGGTTTCCAGGTGGCTGAGGTAGTAGTCCCTGGGCCAGTGCCGTATCCGCTTCGGGATCCTGGGATATACGCGTCCCAGCCACCGCATGGTCCGCTCGAAGCGGCGGTCATCGATGGGAGTCCACTCCAAGCCGAAGCCTTCGCGCAAGTGGTCGGGCAACAGACCGGCGGTCAGGAAGCGGGCAAGTGGCATCGCCAGGCGCATGGGTGCCGGCCCACCCGCCGGATACAGCAGGCCCCTGGCGATCTTGCGGGCTTTTTCATCGGGTCGAAGCCGATCCACGTGCGATGCCCAATACCGGGCGAAGGCCGCGCGATCGGGCGGCCACATATTCGCGGGAAGCTGCAACGCCGTCCCGATGCGCGCATAGTCTCGGTACATGCGGTCGGCAGTCTCGTCGTCGAGCGGTCCATGCACTTGCTCGTAAACGGTGACGGCGGTGTCGTACAGGGTGGCGACAACCCAAAGCTGCGACTCGGGATCGAAAGCGTTGTAGCCCTTTGTCGCATCATCAGGGTTCCGGCGCACTGGAGCGTGGGCGCGGTTGACGGCGCGGCGAACCGCAGCAACTTGCTCGTCTGAACCGTAAACAATCGCATAAACGTATGTCAGGGTGGCTCGTAAACGATCCTGCGGCCGTTGGGCAAAGTCGCTGTGATCGGCGACGCCGTGCCCCACCCTCGGATCAGCGATCTGAAGGAGGATGGCGCGCCCGGCTCCGGCGAGCAATATGCCCTCCGCGCCGATGTCAGCAAGCCCTCGAACCATCTTGATACTTTACCGTCTGGTGCTGGTCACAGGCTCGCTGGTCACAGCCCCGCCATGCCCTGGAGGACGAGCAGCTGGTGCTCGAACAATTCCTCGCGCGCGGAAAATGTATCGCGCCCGTACTGGCCGAACACTTCAAAGCTCACAGCCCCGAAGACGGACGTCCACGCCAGCACGCCCCGCGCCAGCGCAGACTCGGGCACCGTGATCCCAAGTTCAGTCCGGATATTCACCATGTCTGCTGCCAAGGCTGGTGGGATAACGACGGCGGGACTCGCCTGCGTCTTCAGGGCGCCCGCGCGATGGGCTGCGTCAAAAATGCTAACGAGGCGAAAGATGACACGCGTTCCGGGGACCGTGGTTCGTTCACCGGGCGCCTGATATCCGGGAACTGGGCTGCCGAAGAGCAGGGCGTAGCTGGCTGGTTCCCTGAGCGCCCACGCACGAACAGCCTTACCCAAGGCACGGAACTGGCCTGCGAAATCATTCTCAGGAACAGCCGCTACCGCTGTATCCACTTCATCGCCGAGTTCGTTGTAGCCGTCGATGAGCAAGAGCGTGAGAAGTTCGTCCCTGCTTTCCACGTAGCGATAAACGGCCGAAGAAACGACGCCAAGGTCCCGTGCAACAGCCCGCAGCGATAGCCCGGCCGCACCGTGGACCGCCAGGTGCTCCCGGCCGAGACGGACGATATCAGCGATGGTTTGTGCACGTGCACGCTCGCGGGGAGTCGGGGTTTTGGCTTTCGGCTGGGTTTTAGGGGCAGCTTCGGCATCCGGTGCTGTGGAAGGCATGCAACCAGCTTGCCACAAAAGAGAGCACCATCAACAAATGAGAGCACCGCTCTTGACTTTGACGTGGTTGACCGCCATTCTGGATTCAGAGAGCAGTGCTCTCTCATTAGGACTGGACTTAGAGGAAAGAGATCAACATGCACGTCGTCACCGGAGCAGGACCCGTTGGTTGGACCGTCGCCGAACAACTCGCCGAGCAGGGGGAAAACGTCCGCATTCTCACCCGGTCCGGCAGCGGCCCGGACCATCCCCTCATTGAACGGATGCGCGTCGATGCCTCCGATGCCCAGCAGTTGGGCCAAGCACTCAACGGCGCTGTCGCGGTCTTCCATTGCATTCACGGATCCGCATACCGGGCCGCAGCGTGGGCGGCCGAGCTTCCGCAAGCCGAACAAGTGGTGATGGATGCAGCGGCAGCCGCGGGCGCCGTCGTCGTATCTCCAGAGAGCCTCTACTCCTATAGCCGGCCGGACAGTGTGATGACCGAAGCGGGTCCACGGGCGGCGGATGGAGGCAAACGAGGCATCCGCACGGAACTGCTGAACGCGCGGCAGGCGCACGCTGCAAATACTGTGAGTGTTGTGGCCGGCGACTTCTTCGGTCCGCTGGTGCGGACGGCGCATGCAGGCGAACGAATGGTCCCGCTGGTTGTGGAGGGAAAGTCGGTCCAGGTGATTGGCAGCGCTGGGCAACCGCACTCGTTCACATTTGTCCCTGACCTGGCAGCCGCCATGATCGCGGCAGCCCGGGATCCAAAGCTTTGGAACACCGTGCTCCACGCTCCGACCGGTCCGGCGCTAACCCAACGCGAACTTGCTACGGCGTTCGCTGACGCTGCCGGCGTTTCCGTTCCGAAGGTGAGTGCTGTTCCCGGATGGGTATTGAGGACCGCGGGTCTCTTTTCGACCGATATGCGCGAGCTTGCTGAAATGCTCTACCAGTTCGAGAGGCCGTTCGTGATGGATTCCTCGCAGAGCCAGCGCCTCCTGGGCCTCGAACCGACGCCCCTTCCGGAAGCTGCGGCAGCAACAGTGGCGTGGTGGCGGGACGCAGTCCGGGAATTGAAGTAGGCAGCAAACTGAAGTATTCGTGGGCGGGCGCCCACCTGCAGATTCAATCGAATGGAGTTACTCCTGATTCCCCAGTGACTACACGCAACAGCGGGAGTAACCTAGTCCCAGTTGCAATTCTGGTCACCTTTCGAGTTCTGGGTTCTGCCGTGGGCTATGTGCGTTCGTCGTTGACCGACCTCCTGGGGGTACTTTCCGACGCCGTCACTCCCCAGCGCGTAAGGTTCGACGACGGCTCCCCCGACGCCGTCGCTGCCACCCCGGACGCTCCGGTCACCGTGCATGCAGTCACGCTCAACCGCGTGGGAAGGTCGCGTCGCGATGGCCCGGTCTTGGACCTCGAACTGCGGGTAGCAGTGGAATGCCATGGCCCCCAACAACTGGACAACATGGAGCAACTGCTCCTCGCCGTGGAACGCCACAGCCAGTACTCGGTAGTTTCCACCGGGGAATTCCGTCCCGAGGAGTACTCCGGAGCCATCCGGCAAGGGCTCGGGTTCCTGGTCCGGATCCCCGTGGCGCTGCGCTTCGAAGAACCTGCCGGCCCGCCTGTCCTTGAACCGCTCATTGCCAAGACCGGCGTTGCCCGCCGAATCCACGGACGGCTCGTGGACGTACACAACAAAGGCATCCCGGACGCCTACATCCATGCCCATTCTTCCGCCACGGCAGTCGTCAGCGATGCGACCGGCCACTTCGAGGTCCTGGCCTCGGCGGATGAACTCCAGCACTTTGCCGTAGCAGTAAGCGGCACCGAAAAGGAAGTCTCGGCCAGCACCAGCAGCCTGCCGGTCATCATCCGGTGGACCTGACCCGCTTGCTTGCGGGTAGGAAAGGGAGAGCACCATGGCGAACTATCAGGCGCCGGGAGTTTATGTTCAGGAAGTGCCCAGCGGCGCACGTGCCATTGGGCAGGTCAACACCAGCATCGCGGCGTTCGTAGGCGTGGCTCCGGACCAGGACGCGTTGGTGGATGAACTCCGTGTGCTGGACAACTGGACCCAGTTCGTGGACCAATATGTCGGCAACGCGACAGCGGGCACACCGCTCTCCAACGCTGTTTACGGCTTCTTCTCAAACGGAGGAAGCCGTTGTTATGTGGTGAACATTGGGGCCAACGGCAGCCTCACGGGCACGGCCACCAAGCCCACAGGCCTCACGCTTTTCGAAGCCGTGGACGACATCTCCATGGTGGCCGCGCCGGGCTTCGCGGATGCTGAATCTTATGCGGCACTAGCGGCGCATGTGGAGCACCCGCTCCGCCAAGATCGCATGGCCATCATGGACACGGTGGAAAAAGTCGACGACGTCGGGGCGCTCACCAGGGCCGCGACGTCCGGCGTTCCGGTGGGCGCGAGGGATCCCGGCGCCGCAGACGAGCGGACGACGGCGGATGAAGGCCCGGGCGGCGACGATGGCGGCTCGGACGACGCCCGCCCAAGTGATGATGGCGGCTCGGGCGAAGCCGAAGACGCGTCTGAGGAAGCCGTGGACACGGAAGGCAGCGATAGCACGCCGTCGTCCTCCTCCGCGGTTTCCTCCGATGCCCCGGACTGGCCCGACTCACCACGACCCTCCGCCGCAGCTAGTCAGGAAGGGGCAACTACCGAAGCCGGCGAGCAGCAGGACCTCGGCGCCCCGCAATCCCCCGGCGGATACACGGCCCTGTATTTCCCCTGGATCGTGATGATCGATCCCGTGTCCGGGAAAAAGGTGACGCAGCCGCCGTCGGGCCATATTGCTGGCGTTTGGGCGCGCGTTGACGCGACGCGCGGCGTCCACAAGGCGCCAGCCAACGAGCCCATCCAAGGCGCGATCGATCTTGTACGGCGCGTGAGCCGCGGTGAGCAGGAGGTCCTGAATCCGGCGGGCGTGAACTGCATCCGGTACTTCCCGGGCGAGGGCATCCGGATTTGGGGCGCCAGGACCAAAGCTCCCGAAGCGAGCGAATACCGGTACGTGAATGTGCGTCGCCTAACCAACATGATCAAGGAGTCGGTGGCGGACGGGACGCGCTGGGTGGTGTTTGAGCCCAACGATCACACGCTGTGGAAGTCGATCCGGCGCGACATCGGGGCGTTTCTGACCAACGTGTGGCGGGACGGCGCCCTGCTCGGGACTACTCCTCAACAGGCATTTTTCGTGAAGTGCGACGAAGAAACCAACCCTCCAGAGGTCCGCGACGCCGGGCAAGTGGTCACGCTGATCGGGATCGCGCCCGTGAAACCGGCCGAGTTTGTGATCTTCAAGCTCATGCAGTCGGCGGACAACACCAGCGAGACAGAGAGCGCAGGAGCCTGACATGACAACCCCAACACCTGCAGCGCAGCCCGGCAACGTGGTGGACCCATACCGGGCCTACAACTTCAAGCTCGTCATCCAAGGCGTGGTTCAAGGCCACTTCACCAAAGTGGAGGGCCTCGGCCTGAAAATCGACCGGATCCTCTACCGCTCAGGCGGCGAAAACAGCACAGTCCGCGTCATCCCCGGGCAAGTGGAATACACCCCGGTGACTCTGAAGTACGGGCTCACGGACTCCACCGAGATGCTGCAGTGGCTCTTCAAAGCCGTAGACGGAAAGGTGGAACGCCGGAACGTCTCCATCGCGATGCTCAACGATGCCGGTTCCGTGGAAGTCCGCCGCTGGAACCTCCTGGGGGCCTGGCCGTGCGACTGGTTCGGCGCACCCCTTGACGCCCTGGGCAAGGATCTCGCCATCGAATCCCTCAGCATCGCATACGACCGCCTGGAGCTCGACGATGCCCGCGCTCCCGTCGCCTGAGCCTGGCTTCTCGTGGCGGCGGGCGGCTGCGCACCGGTTGCGAGGTGTGGCTGCGTGGCTGGACCGTGGGTCGGGCCGGGGCTCGGGTTCTCCGGGTGCCGGCGCGCCGGCACCTTCGGGTTCGGAGCCCTCTTCGTGGGAAAGTTCGACGCCGGTGCGCGGCCTGAACGTGGAAGGCGCACCTGAGCACTGGGTTCAGTTACTGCGCGAAGCCGGGTTGGTTCCTCCTGCCGTTCCGACCAACACCCCTCCTGTTGCGAGGCCCACTCTGCGTGCCTGGGGACGCTCTTGGCGCGCAAGGCAGTCCCCACAACACACCCCCAGGACCACACCCCACGTTGCGAGGCCCGATATGCGTGACTCCGGGCCCACATTGGGCGCAGAGCAGGCCCCACAACACACCCCCAGCACCACACCCCACGTCGCGAGGCCCGATATGCGCGATTCCATGCCCACATGGGAGGAAGAGCAGGCCCCACAACACACCCCCAGCACCACACCCCACGTCGCGAGGCCCGATATACGCGACTCCGGGCCAACATGGGGCGAAGAGCAGGCCCCACAACAAACCCCGAGGCTCCGCCTCCGCACAGATCGGCCCGAAACACCCCACGTTGCGAGGCCCGATATGCGCGACTCCGGGCCAACATGGGGCGCAGAGCAGGCCCCACAACACATCCCCAGGCTCCGCCTCCGCACAGACCGACCCGAAACAGCCCACGTTGCGGGGCCCGATGTGCGTGCTTCCGGGCCAACATGGGGCGAAATGCAGGCCCCACAACACATCCCCACCCACGTTGCGGGGCCCGATATGCGCGATTCCAGGCCCACATGGGGCGCAGAACAGGCCCCGCAAGACACCCACAGGCTCCGCCTCCGCACGGACCGAACCGAAACACCCCTCGTTGCGGGGCCCGAAATGCGTGCTTCAAGCCAAAAATGGAGCGCAGAACAGGCCCCACAACGCCCGCCTTCCTCACAACGCACCCCTTCCCCACAACACACGCCCACCCACACACCCGCACCGGCGCTCAAGGGAGCCTGGCCGGAGCTCGCCACTCGGCCCGCGCCCACGGCAAACCCGGCAACCGCCCCTGTAACCGAAGCGATCGCCCGCCAAGCCCGGCTCACCGACGAACATCGGGCGGTCTGACATGGAGCGCGTCGCCTTCCTGATCGAGGACACCGGGGAACACCTCGGCTGCCTGCTCAACCCGGAAACGGTGGTCATGCAGCGCTCGGCCGGCGTGGAGCCCCGGAGAAGTGCGGGCGGCAAACTCAGCGGCAGCGGACTGGCCGATGACCCCCTGCTCTTCACGGGAGGCGGCCACACCGAGCTGAGGCTGGATCTGCTCTTCGACGTCGACCTCGCGCCGGCGTCGCTTCATGTGCAGGACGTGCGGCAAATGACCAGGCCCATCTGGGCGCTCGCCGAGAACAGCGCGGAGGTGGAGCGCCAGCGGAGGCCGCCGTCGGTCCGCTTTGTGTGGGGCCGTGCGTGGAATGTGCCGGGAATCGTGACCGAGGTGGCGGAGCGCTTCGATCGCTTCGCCCCGGACGGTTCACCGCTCAGGTCCTGGATGCGGATGGTCTTTGTTCGCGTTGGCCAGTCCGCTGACGAGGAAGGCGGAGAGAATTACGAGCTCGCCCAGCGGGTCCCTGCCGTGGATCTGACCGCCCCACCGGTGGACACGCTGGCGGTCACGGGCGACGGCAGCACGGACAGGGCCGCAGCAATGCCCGACGGCGGCGAGCTCCTTCCTGAGGTGCCGCCGGCTGAGTTGGGGCGACTTTCCGTTGAAGCCTTCGGGACGCCCCTGCTCTGGAAGCTGCTCCTGGAGTACAACGATATCGACGACCCCGCTCACTTCAGCGGGCCGCTCGCCGTCCCTCCGGTTGGTGAAGCACCATGAGGCGTGAAGCATCATGAGGCAAGTCCAGGGCCTTCCCGAGCTCGTCGTGACGTTGGGCAGGCGAAGACTGACAACTGCGGAGACGGCAGCCATCGTTTCAGTCCAGGTGCTGGGATCCCTGGCGAGGCCGGCCCAGTGCCTCATCAGCTGGCGGCCCGGTCCGGGCAGGACTGCCGCCGCAAGGGGTGGCGTCGATCCGGGCCCTGGTGACGCCTTGCGGGTTGAGCTCGGCGGCCACCGGACCCCGCTCTTCGTGGGGGAGGTGACCGTTGTGGAGTACAGCTACGGGGCCAACCTCGGTCAGGAAATCCGTATCAGGGCCTACGATGCCTTGCACCGGCTGAGGAAACGCCAATTCACCAGGCTGCACGAGGACGTCGATCTCGCTGCCTTGGCAAGGAAACTCTGCGAGGGCACCGGACTGGATGTAGTGGGCGGCGGCGCCAAGCTCGGGCAGGTCTACCAGTGCGCCCGCACGGACCTGAGCCTTCTCATTGAACAGAGTGCACGGGTGGGCGCCTACCCTGTGGTGCACGACGGCACCCTCAGGCTCACAGGACTCGACGGCGAAGGCGAACCCTTGGAGCTCAGCCTCGGGGAGTCCCTGCATTCGGCAGAGATCGAGGTCAGCCAGGAACCCGCGTACGCGTCCGCAATGATCAACGGCTGGCGTGGCGAGGACGCTTCAGTCCACCAGGCCGAAACGAGCAGCAGCGATGCCAAAGCCCAAGTGGCAGCTGACCCAGCATTGGCCAGCGTGGGCGCAGGCGGCGAACTCCGGCGGGACAACGAAGTGCTCGACTCCACCCAGGAGGCGAATGGATTGGCGCAGTCCGAGCTGGACGTCAGGATAGCCGGGCAGGTCACGGCAGTGTTCGTGGCTGAGGGCAATCCCGGGCTCAGGGCGGGTGGGCGCGTGCGGATCAAGGGGGTGGCGCCGTCCATCGAAGGAACGTACCTGATCGCGAGCGCCTCACACCGTTTGGATGGCACGGGCTACGAAACCACCCTTACCACGCGACCACCGAGCCCGATTCCCGAAAGGCGCCCGGACGTCTTCACTCTGGGCACGGTGGTGGACGTTGACGATCCCGAGGCCCGTGGGCGTGCGCGTGTGCAACTACCGGCCTACCCGGACCTGCAGACCGCATGGGCTCCCGTGCTCACGGCAGCAGCTGGTCCTGGCAAGGGGATGGTCACACCGCCAGCTCCCGGCGACCACGTCCTGGTGCTGCTTCCCGCCACGGATCCGGCTCAGGCCATCATCCTCGGTGGCCTGTACGGCAGCGAACAGACGCCCGACAACCGCGTCAACACTCCCCGGGAGAGCCGGTACACGTTCCGGAGTGCGGACGGCCAACAAATAATGCTCGACGGCGGTGCGCGCACCGTGAGCTTCACGGACGGCCACGGCTCGTCAGTGGAGCTGGGGCCGGAGAAGCTCCGCATCACCGCTGCCACGGACCTGGTGCTGGAAGCCCCGGGCAAAGCCATGAAAATCCGTGCGAAATCAATCGACTTCGAGGAGGCCTAAGCCATGAGGATCCTGGTCAAGGAGGCTATCCTGCGGTGCGGGCACGACGGCAAAGTGGAGAACGTCCCCTCGCAGGAGTGGGTCCGTGTCAAGGGGTCGCCGGTGCTGGTGGACAACGATCCCCAAGGCCGGGACATCAGCATGTGCCCTCATATTGGCATCAACATCAAACCGTGCAATAAGACGCTGCCGGTGACCAAAGGCTATTCAACCTTCATCAGAATCGGGGGCAAGGCCGTCTGCCTTGACACTGTGGAGGGCTTCACCGACGGCACACCCCCGGGCGCCGTGAAGTACAAGGTGCGGCGGCCCGGACAAACGTTGGTGGGGTCGGGTTCATGAAAAAGGGACAGTCATGAGCGCCCCACGCTACACATCGATTGCTTTCATCCATCCGGATTTCGACGCAGCAGCCGGCGTCCCCGGTCTGCGCATCACCGCGGCAGGCAGGTTGGCGACTGTTACGGACGCAGCCTCCATCCGTCAGGCCCTCCTCCTCCTGCTGAGCACCAGGCCCGGCGAGCGCGTCAACCGCCCGACCTACGGCTGCCACTTGTTCCGCTTGGCATTCGCTCCGGCTGACGACACCACCGCCGGGCTGGCCATCCACTATGTGGCCCGCGCGGTGGAGCAGTGGGAGCGACGCATCACGGTCCTTTCACTGGACGCGTTACGCTCGCCGGAGGATCCCGAGGTTCTCGAGGTACGGCTGAAATACCGTGTCCGCACCACCCAGCTGGAGGACGAGATCGCCATCGCATTGCCCGTGGAATCCGGAGGTGCAGTATGAGTATCCCCGTGCCCAACCTGGACGATCGCAGCTTCGCGGAGCTCGTGGCCGGCGCCCGCGAGCGCATCCAGCAAATCGCCCCTGAGTGGACGGACCTCTCGGTCCACGATCCCGGCATCACCATCGTGGAGGCCTTCGCCTACCTTACGGACACGCTCATGTACCGGCTCAACCGTGTGCCGGACAAGCTTTACGCCGTTTACCTGAACCTCCTGGGCACGTCGCTGTACCCGCCGAGCACGGCCGAAACGATGCTGGAGTTCAGCCGCTCATCCGCCACAGGCACAACCGCAGGCCAGGAGATCCGGATCCCCCGAGGCACGCAGGTCAGCTGCCCACCGGGCGTTCCTGGCTCACCCCAGCCGGTGTTTACGACGACGGCGGCAGCCACTTTGGCTCCCGGCGAGAGCAGCGTCCTGGTCCCCGCAGCCGATGTCACCATGTACGACGCCGTACCGATTGGTACCGGGACCGGCAGGCCGGGCCAGAGCTTCGTGATCCCGAACGCGCCGATCGTCTCGGGCGCAGGGCTGGCAATCGCCGTCGAAGTTCCGGCAGGGACGCGGCTAAGCAGTGGCGAGGCTGTGCTGGTCGACGGAAAACCCTTCCGGTACTGCAGGGAAGTGGAGGCGTTCGCCGACGCAAGGCCTGGTGAGATGCCGGTGCGGATCGACCGAAGTGCCGGCGTCGCGGTGTTCGCGTGGTGGGACGAAGAGTCCAGGACGCGGACGGAAACCGGGCAAGGGCCATTGGTACCAGGGGCAGGTGCCGAAGTTCGCGCTTGGTACCGCAGCGGTGGTGGTTCCGGCGGTAACGTCGGCGCGGGTCAGCTCACGGTGCTGCGTTCCCCTGTCCCGGGAGCCAAGGTCACCAATCCGGAGCCGGCAACGGGAGGCCGCGACGGCGAGTCCTTGGAGAACGCCCTGAGGCGCGCGCCTCAGGATTTTCAAGCCCGCGACCGCGCAGTTACCGTCCGGGACTACGAGGTCCTGGCACGGCGGCACGGCGGTGTGGGCCGTGCGAGGGCTTTCACACGCAAGGATCTGTGGGCGTTTGCCCGGCCCGGGGAAGTGGAAATTGTGCTGGTGCCATTCGTTCCCGGCGGCGGAGCAGGCGCGGCCCAACCATTACGCGCAGCGGACCTTATGTCACACGCACGCGACGAAGTGCGAATCGAAGTGGAACAATATCTCCGCAGGCGGTCCACGGTTGGCGCCGAGCCTGTAGTGCGCTGGGGCCTCTACAAACAGGTGCTGGTGGATGCGCGGATCGTTGTTCGTCCCGACGAGGATGCCGAGGCCGTGAAATCCAGGATCGTGGGCCGCCTGTCTGAAGGGATCAGTCCGCTGAGCCCGGATTCGTCCAGTTACGGATCCGGCTTTGGGAAGCCACTGCGTGTCTCCAATCTGTACCGCGCCATGGAGGAGGCCGAGCCTGGCGTTCAGTATGTGGACCGGGTCAGGCTGGAAGTGGACAAAGTTCCGGACAGTGATGCCGTGTCCTTGGTCCAGGCTGAAGGCCAGGACAAAACGTGGTTCGTGGCCCAGGGCGGCACCCTGTTCCGCACCACCAACGCCGCCGACGGCTGGGAAGCCTGTGCGGATTTTGGTGTTCCCTCCGGCGGCGACCAGGCGGAAGAAACCGTCCGGGCCATCGCCCCGTTCCGTTCCCCCGCACCGGGCCGGCTGGGTCCGGAGCGGCACCCGGGCATGGTGGCCGTGAGCACGGTGACTGGTACGGGTTCCCGTATTTATCTCAGCGAGGACCTCGGGGAATCGTGGCGCAGAGCAGCGGAACTGGGGTTCGTCGTCGCGGATTTGTGTTGGGTGGACCGCCAGGGTGAGCCGTTGCTGTTGCTGGCAGGCGAACGCGGCCTTTACGAACTTCCGATGAGCCAGGGTGCCATTCCCGTACAGAACGTGGTGGACACGTCCCAGCCGGATCGTGGCTTTTACGCCGTGGACGCCTTGGTGGACGTCCGCGGGCGGACGGGTGTTGTGGTGGCCGCCGAGGCCTCGGCAGGCGTCTGGCTCTCCCCCGATGCCGGTACAGCGGACAGCTTCAAGCAGGTCAAGGCCGCTGGCGAGGACATCCGCTGCATGACCATCCAGTACGACGGCGGTGCGAGCTACGTGTGGCTCGGCCGCGCAGTGCCGGAAGGGGCCGGGACGGGATGCCTGCGGCTGAAGATCGACGAGTTGGGCCGCACGGATTTTGATGAGTCGTTCATGAATTCGTGGGAGCAGTTCAGCGCTGGCTGGACCGGGGGCAGTTGCTGGGGTGTCCACGTGATGGGTGACGCTGCCTACGCCGCTACCCAGAGCGGCGGGGTCTTACGGCTGCAGCTGGGCCAGGCGTCTGCGCAATGGAGCGTGCCGGACGTTAACTGCAATCTGCCGTTGAGGGACCGTACCCGGTTCGAGCCTGTCCGTTCCGTGTCCGGCGCCATCCTTGGCGGCAAGCCCGTGGTCCTTGCTGCCGGCCCGAAAGGCGTTTATCGCAGCTGGGACAACGCCGTTCAGTGGGAAAGTTGCACCCGGCGCGTGGTAGAGGATGTTGTGACGCTGCCTGACACCTGGCTGTTCTGCTCGGGTGAACACAGGATCGAGGTGGTCCATGGCAATGGCTGAGTCCGATGGGCTTCAGGAGTCCAACGTGCCTGAGGAGTCCAATGTGCCTCAGGCGTCCAATGTGCCTCAGGAGTCCAAGCTGCTGAGGGTCCTGCCGGAAGTGTTCCAGGTTGCCGCCGACACCAGCTCTCCCCTGCAGGCCCTTCTTGCTGTGGCCGAGGATATGCATGGGCCCGTCCGGCAGGTCTTGGACCGCATCCATACCGTTCCCGATCCCGGGCGCGCGCCGTCGTCGTTGATTCCTTTTCTCTCGCGCTGGGTGGATCTGGACTGGTTGACGCTTCCCGGTCCGGAGGGCGGCGCTGGATCCGGCACCATTCCCGGGACCGGTGCCATTCCCATATCGCGGCAGCGGGACCTCATCGCGGCCGCGGCGCAGCTCTCCGCACGGCGCGGCACTGTGGACGGGCTCACCCGTTTCCTGCACCTGGCCACGGGCGTGCCGGGCTTCGAGGTGGAATCCGTTCCGGGTGCCTTTCATATCAGGGTGCTGGTTCCTGCGGAGGCGGGCGGGCAGCTGGAGTTGATCCGGCGGATCGTCAAAGGCATGAAACCCGCGCACGTGACGGATGAGGTCACGGTGCAGGCAAATGGATGACCCGGCATGAATAAGGAGAACCGAACCCCAATTCTCGTGGTGGTCGCCTGTGGAGTGATCGCGCTGTTAGTGCTGGTGTTCGGCGTCAGTTGCGGGGGCGGGAACAACGATGCAGCACGGGACTGGCAGGGCGGATTCTCCGGCGCAGCCGCGGGCGCGAAACTCACTTCGGCAGACCTGTCTGCCCACGGCGGTTCGTGTTCGGCATCGGATACCCAACTGGTGGTTACGGGCGCGTGTGTGTTCGATGTGAAGGAATTCGGTGGAGGCCTGTTCTATTTCGGACCTCCCACCAAGCGGGCAAGGCTCGCCCCGCAGCAGGCGGTCACCGTCTCGCTGTTGGTGCAGGGCACGCGGGCTGAGCAGAATTCAGGCCCAGGGAAAACCGTGGACCTGACCTTCGGGACCTCGGGCGGACAGCTGGGAATCGTCTGTCCCGGTCTGGGGACCTGTGTGTTGCTGATCCAGGAAGCCGGAGGCTGAGATGTGCTGCCATGCACCGAAACTACAAACCGCGATCCCAGGAGTTGTTGTGCCATGACTGCCATCACCATGACGTTGAGCTCCCCGGATGTGGTTCTTAACGACGGGAAGGGATCGCTGACAGCTTCCGTCACCAACGGCTCCACCACTTCGGAGCGTGTGGTGCTCGGCGCCTTCCCGGGGCAGGTGACCAATCCGCCGTCGAAAACGTACACCACCATCCCCAACCCTCTGCGGACCATCGCTGCCGGGGCCACCGAACAGTACGTGGTCAATTTCGACACCGCAGGAGCTTCCGAGGGCAGCTACCCGGTGAAGTTGATCGCCTACTCCGCCGACGACGCACCTGAGGACTACGCGGACCAGGCGCATGTGGTCACACTGACTGTTCCGACGGCCGAAAAGCAGAAGCCCAAGCCGGGATTCCCGTGGTTGTGGGTGATCATCGGGGGTGTGGTGCTGCTGGCGGTTATCGGCGTGATCCTGTACTTCATGTTCAAGGACGCCAACGTTCCGGATGTGAAAACCAAACCGCAGGCTGAGGCGGTCAAGATCGTGACGGACGCCGGTTTCAAAGCGGCCACGACGGAAATCGAAAGCGCCTCGCCTGAAGGAACGGTAGTCAACCAGAGTCCCGCCGGCGGCGAGAAGGTAGGGCGCGGCAGCACGGTCAACCTGGAAATTGCGGTTCCCGTGAAGGCCACCGTGCCCAGCGTCCTGGGATCACGGATTGAAACAGCCCGTAACGCCTTCCAGACGGCACAACTGCAATTGGACTTCACCCAGGGTTCCGCCTGCCAAAGCTCGCCGCCCCTCTCCCTGGTGAGGTGCGTAGTGGTGGGCGTCAATCCCGACGTCGGCACCAAGGTCAACGTCAACGCGCTCGTTTTGGTACGGACTGAATTAAGGTCCAGCATCATCGTTGATCCGGTGAACATCTGTCTGAGCAACCCCCAACTTTGCGAGGTGCGACTGAACCCGTGACTATTTCCGGACACGTTTGCCTGCCGGGGCAGCTGCCATGAAAAGATCAACCATGCGTCCGATGCAGCACTCCAGCAAACTCCAGAATGTCCGCTACGAACTCCGTGGTCCCATCCTCCAGGCCGCCAAGGCCATGGAAGCCGAGGGACACCGCATCCTCAAGATGAACCTTGGGGACACGGCACCGTTCGGATTGGAAGCGCCGGAGTCAGTGGTGGTGGACATGATCCACCACATCCGTGGGGCCCAAGGCTACAGCGATTCCAAGGGCATTTTCTCCGCCCGGACCGCGATCTCGCAGTACTACCAAACGCGCGGACTGATGACGATCGGCGTCGAGGATGTCTTCATCGGCAACGGCGTCAGCGAACTCATTTCCATGACCCTGCAGGCGTTCATGGAAAACGGCGACGAGATCCTCATCCCGGCACCCGACTACCCGCTCTGGACCGCGGCCGTGACCCTCACGGGTGGCAAAGCCGTGCACTACCTCTGCGATGAGGACGAGAATTGGTGGCCGGACATGGCCGACGTCGAAGCGAAGATCACGCCGCGCACACGCGGCATCGTGATCATCAACCCGAACAATCCCACGGGTGCCGTCTACCCCAGGCACATCCTTGAGCAATTCGCGGCGTTGGCGCGGAAGCATGATCTCGTCCTGTTTTCCGATGAGATCTACGAGAAGATCCGCTACGTCGACGCCCCGCACATTCATACCGCCGCGGTGGCGGACGACATCCCGGTTCTCACGTTCAGCGGACTTTCCAAGGCCTACCGCATGCCCGGCTACCGTGCAGGTTGGGTTGCCGTGACGGGACCATTGACCGCAACAGCTGCCTACCGGGAATCCTTGGAGCTGCTGGCCTCATTGCGGTTGTGCTCCAACGTTCCCGCCCAGCACGCCATCCAGACGTGCCTGGGTGGATACCAGAGCATCGAAGCACTCATTCGTCCCGGCGGGCGCCTGCGTGAGCAACGGGATCTGGCGTGGAAGTTGTTGACGGCGATCCCCGGCGTTTCGTGCGTCCCCGCGGCCGGCTCAATGTACCTGTTCCCCCGGTTGGACCCGGAGATCTACCCCATCGAAAGCGACGAGAAGTTTGTCCTCCAACTCCTGCAGGAACAGAAGATCCTCGTCTCGCACGGAACGGCCTTCAACTGGCCCACACCGGACCACTTCCGTTTCGTGATCCTGCCGACCGTGGAGGACATCGAGGAAGCGGTGCGCAGGATCGAACACTTCCTCGCTGCGTACCGGAACCGCCCGGTGGACTAACCCAAGTAGGTCGCATTTGTGCGCGTTTTGACGGCTCAAAACGCGCTTAAGTGCGACCTAGTTGGGGGTGCCAGGCAGTTAGCGGGCCGGGTCGATCATGGTCATCCCGGCCACGGTCGCTGTATCGAAGCTCGGCAACAGGACCGCCGCTTCCTCCAGGCCAATGGTGCGTTCAATCAGCAGCTGTGGTTGCAGCAAGCCTTGTTCGATGAGCGCCATCATGCCTGGGTAATCAACTGCGGCCATGCCGTGGCTGCCGAGCAGGTCAAGCTCCCAGCCAATAACGCGATCCATCGGGACGCGCGGGTGCCCGTTGATGGAAGGCAACAGGCCGATCTGGACATGCCTTCCACGACGACGAAGGCTGAGGATCGCGTCGGCGCACGTTTGTTCACTTCCGACGGCGTCAATCGCCACGTGGCTGCCACCACTGGTCAGCCGGTTAACGGCTTCCGGAATGTCCGAGCCGTCAGCAAGGACGGTGTGTTCGGCACCCAGGCGTGCTGCCACGGCCAACGCCTGAGGGTTACGGTCCACGGCCACGACCCGCGCCCCAAGCGCCTTGGCAATCATTACTGCGCTCAGGCCCACGCCCCCGGCGCCAACGACGGTCACCCATTCTCCGCTCTTCACCTTTGCCCGGGCAGCGAGCGCCCGGTAGGCGGTGGCGAAGCGGCAGCCGAGGCTGGCCGCCGTCGTAAATTCAACACTGTCAGGGATTGCCACCAGATTGCTGTCCGCGGCATGCAGGGCGACGAACTCGGCGAAGGATCCCCAGTGGGTAAAGCCTGGCTGTTGCTGCTCCGGACAGACCTGGGCTTCTCCTGCCAAGCACCACTCACATTTGCCGCATCCGCAGACGAAAGGAACAGTGACGCGGTCGCCGGTTTTCCAGCGCTGGACGCCTTCGCCCACGGCAGCAATGACACCGGCGAGCTCGTGGCCGGGCACGTGGGGAAAGGCGATGTCGTCGTGTCCGGCCCAGGCGTGCCAGTCGCTGCGGCACATGCCAGTGGCCTCGACTTTCACCACCACTCCACCGGCCGGGGCCTCAGGCGTGGTTACTTCCCGCACTTCAGGCTGGGCCCGGACGTCATCAAATATCACTGCTCGCACGCACCGACTCTAACAAGGTCCTCAAGGCTGTCACACTTCGGCCCTCCCTTACGACATCCCTGATGTAAGGCACCACCACAGAAGGGAAACAGCATGACCCGCATCAATATCGGCCATAGCAACAAACTCGGCTACGCCGCTGTCATCGGGCTGGAAGGCTACGCCCGGAAGTCGGTTGATCCCGATTTGTACGAACTCATCAAGCTCCGCGCCTCCATCCTTAATGGCTGCGGTTTCTGCGTGGACATGCATGCCACCGACGGCCGGAAGCGCGGGATTCCCACCCGCAAGCTGCATGCCGTGGCAGCGTGGCAGCATTCGAAGGTGTTCTTCGATGCCCGCGAGCAGGCCGTGCTGGCCTTGACCGACGCCATAACCCAGCTGGGGCCGGACACCGTCACCGACGAGGTCTGGAACGCGGCCGCCACCCATTTCGACGACAGCCAGATGGGTGGTTTGGTCCTGGCCATCTCCACGATCAATGTGTGGAACAGGATTGCCGTGAGCACGCAAATGGAGCCGCCGGTAGATGAGAAGAACCCGATCGTCTGAGGGGTAGCGTGGAGGGCATGAGTCTTGCGGTATCGGCCACGGCCGCGTGGCAGAGCGAGCGGAATCGTTTGCTGGGAATCGCCTACCGGATGTTGGGAGATTTCGGCCATGCCGAGGACGTCGTCTCCGAGGTTGCCATCGATGCCGTCCGGCAGGAACGGAAAACCGATGGCCGCCGAGTGGAGTCCTGGCCCGCGTGGCTGACAACGGTGTGCGTTCGGCGCTCGGTTGACCGGGTGCGGCAACTCGCCGCTGTGCGCGAGGACTACACCGGGCCTTGGTTGCCGGAGCCTGTGGACACTTCCAGGCTTCCGGAGGAAACCGTGGCCAACCGCGAGCTCCTGTCCTTGACCTTGCTTCACCTGGCTGAGCAGCTGGCGCCGGAGGCCCGTGCGGCGCTTGTGCTCCACCGCGCTTTTGGGATGTCCGCGCCGGAAATCGCGGACATCCTGGAAAAGACCCCCGCTGCCGTACGCCAAATGATTTCCAGGGCCGAGCGCCGTTTGGACATCGACCCGGACGCTCCCGCGCCCAGGACCAAGGACCGCGCGGCCTTGGAGAAGCTGGTAGGGGCCATCGAGCAAGGTGACATTGACACGGTAGTGGCCATGCTCGATCGGGACGCTGTTCTCTGGGCCGACGGCGGCGGCAAGGTCAAGAGCGCAATGAACCCGGTGTTCGGGGCCGAACGAATCGGGCGGTTCTTCGTGGGCATCCTCGGCAAGGCAGCCGCCTTCGATCCCGTACAGCCCATCACCGCCGAGCTCATCGCTGTGAACGGGGAACCAGCGCTGGTACTCCGGCACTCGGGCCGTGCCGACGTCCTGGTACTCGATGTCTTGGCGCTGGACGGCGGCCCTGACGGCACCATCCGCGGGTTGCGGCAGATCTCGAATCCTGACAAGTTGACGCGGGTTTCGCTGTGAGTTGGCTCGAGGTAGCGGGAAAGCTGCGCGTTCGCGGGGAAACTTCCCTGCGAATTGGCAGGCTTCCCGCGAAGTCACCGGACTGGTGGCAAGGCTAGTCCCCCGCCGAGCCGCTCACGCGCAGAGCGTTGATGATCGCGGGAATGGACGCAATCAGCATGATCAGTGCCCACACGAGTGCCACCACCACAGTGATCAACGCCCAGAACTGATCCCCAATGGACACCAGCGGTCCGGGCAGGAACCCATGGATCAGCCCCAGGATCACCTGAAGCAGCACGGAAACCACCAGCAGCACCACCAGCCCTGTGACTTTGAGGAACTTGGGTTGGCTAAGGATCAGCAGCATGGCAAACACGATTTTCAGGACCAGCAGCAAACCCAGGATCCCCGCTGCCTGCCCTTTCGGAAAGCTCCCCCACAGGGCCAGGTACGCAATGGTTCCAAACGGGGTGGCCACGAACAACCCGATCATCAGGAACAGCTTCGCCAAAGCCAACATCGCCGTAAGGAAAGCCGCGATAACCCAGAGCAGCGTCACGATGAACGTCGTGAGGCCCTGGATACGGCCATACGTTCGCAGGTCGATGATCAGGCTGAGCCCCAGCATCACCACGGTGAACAGCAGCAAGCCATCCAGGAATGCGAGGAATCCAATGCCCGCGCCTGGCGGTTCGGCATCGGCCCGCTGCGTCTTGAGGAAGACATCCAGCGGAACGCCCAGGTTGTTGGCATCACGTGCGGAGATGGGGTCGACGGCGGTCTGCCCCAGCAGGAGCGACATCCCTACCTCGGCCAGGACTACCAGGGCAAAGACAACGACGGCTGCAATGAAGAAGGGACGGCGCAGGGCATCGGGGTCTGGCCCGCTGCGGAACCCCTCACGAATTGACCACGCTGCGGCCATGGCTCAATTGTGGCACCGGGGGTTTCAAATACAAGCGCCCCACCAACAATGCCGCAGCACCCAGCACGGCCGGAACCAGCAACGCCCACCCGCTGAAGAGCAAGACCACGAGCATCACGACGGCGGCCACGATCACGCCGCACCAGGCCGCGGTTCCGCGGGGCAACAGGAGGACGCCCGCGGCCAGACCAAAAGCGGTCACAGCCGTGAAGCATGCCGAGGCTGCGCCTATTTGGAATTCCATGCTGAGGAACCCCACAGCTGCGAGGGCAAAGGAAAGCGACGTCATGACAGCGAGTGCCGTCAAGCTCACGGAAGGCACCTCCCCTGCACCCACGCCACGCGCCAAGGGCCGCGGCAGCACGCCGTCGGACGCCAACCTGGCGCCAAGCTTGCTGGCCCCAGCCACGAACGTATTCAGGGGTCCGAACGTCAACACGGCTGCCGCCACGGCCGTCACCGGAGCCGCCGCCGGTCTCAGTCCTTTCGCCAGCAATTCGGCCACCGGCACGCTGCTGCCGGAGAGTCCTGGACCGAGAACAGCGACGCACGCCGCCACCAAGCCGATGTAGACAACCCCGACGACGACGAGCGTTAGCCAGGTGGCCCGCTTCAGGTCGCGTTCGGGGTGGCGGAATTCGCCGGCCAGATGCGTCACGGCCTCCCAGCCGGCGAAACAGAAGAAGAGCAGGCTCGCTGCACCGCCCACTGCCCAGTAGCCGTTGGGGGCGAAGGGTACAAAGTTTTCTGCCTTGGCGTAGGGCGCCGCCACGGCTACGGCGAGCGCAAGCAACGCCACGAGCAACACCATGAGGAGGAGTTGGAGTTTGCTTGAGACACGGATCCCCACCGCGTTGCTCACGAAACCTGCCGCCAGGATCAGCCCCGCTGCTATCAGGGCCGTCTCCCGCCCACCGCCCATGGCATGAGCGATGTACTCCCCGCCGATCACCGCGGTGGCGGGCGCCCCGAACGGGATGGCGAAGTAGAAGAGATAGCCTGCCACAACTGAGGCCCGTTGCCCGAAAGCGCGGGTCACGAACGTGGCGATCCCACCGGCGTCGGGCTGCTGCCTGGACATTTCAGCGAAACTGAACGCCACCGGGGTGCAGAACACCAACAGCAGCGCCCATGCTAACAACGACGCCGGCCCTGCAACTTGGGCGGCGATGGCAGGCAGAACCAGCACACCCGACCCCAGAATGGCACCTACATAGATTCCCGTGGCCCTGAACAAGCCAAGGCCGGATTTACCCGAATTACTGACAGCCCTACTCACACCTCTACTGAACAGCGTTCGGGGCAGGTGCAACAAGCACGGAAACTGCCTGCTCAGGGCAATATCCTGCCGAATTCTTGCTGCGCTTGTGCTTCCTGACCCTCTTTGAATTTTGGCGGGGCACTGTGCAACCCAAAAGGGCTGATTATCCGCCGTACCAACGCCAAAGAGAGTCAGGAAGCAGCGGCCATTTGTACCCGACGCCGAAGCCGCGCCACCAAGGTAGCGGCGAGTAGCGCCGTCGCGATTTCCAGTCCGATCACCAGCAATAGTCCGGCGGCGCCGGAAGTATCAACAGCGTTCGACGCCGGCCCCCCACCGTGCGCGTGTCCGGTACCTCCCGCTCCCAGCAGCAAGACGGAATGAACGGCAATCATTGCCACAGCGGAAACCGTCACCTGATGAAGAGCCCCGACGCGGCTGTGGCGCCAGATGTGAACAGTGCAGGGGACGCAGATTGCTGCCAAAGCAATCATGAGGACGCCAAGCCACACGCCATGGTTCCCCCATGCCGCGACCCAGAGGTGGACCAGGCATGAGACAGCAGTGAGGACTGCGCAGATCCGTGGATGGAGGACGGGCCCGGTTGACCGGACCCGTCCCGTCGTGGTGGTCATGTGTCCGGGGATCCGTTTAGTGGCAGTGGCCGTGCTGATCTGAGCTGTCCGCGTCTGCAGCGGCGGCTGCGGTGTGGCAGCTGGAACCTGAAGAGTTGGCGGGCACGTCCAGCACGGGGCTGCGATCGAAGAAGCCTTCGGGGCGGAGCTTGAAGCCAACCGTGTCCACGGGCATGATCGGCCAGTCCTCCACGCGGGGGAAGTGTGTGAGGCCGAAGGTGTGCCAGAGAACGATGTCCTGGCCGTCGATGTCGCGGTCCTGGGCCACGAATGCCGGGAGACCTGCTCCGCCGGCGTGCTGGTTCACGAAGTCACCCGTAGGGTACCGTTCCTCGTCGGAGTAACGCGTAACCCAGAGGTCCTTCGTGGCGAATGCGGCGCGCTTCGCGATGGAGGAACCTGGATCGGCCAAAAGGGTGGGCTGGTTTTCGGCATGGAGCTTGTAGCCAACGGGCTCGCCCAAACGGTTCCGGGACCCGGGGTTGGAGATAATCCACGTCCGGCCTGCACGAGCGTTTGCTTCACGGACGCCTTCAGACTCCTTCGCCAGCACAACGCGCTTGCGGGAGAAGGCGTTGCCGCGTTCGTTGCCCGCACCCATGGCCTGGCGGACCACGTCCTCTTCCTCCACGCGGTTGGTGAAACCATCAACGGCCATATCCAACCGGGCGCTGAAAAGGTGCTGGTGGAACGGTGCGCCGAGCCCGGGTGCGAGCTGCGAGATGTTGTCCGAGCCGCCTTCCGGGAAGGCAGAGGTGAAGACGACGCCGGTGGCCTTGGCTTCGAACTCAATGGTGCCGTCCAGGTAGAGGTACCAGTAGAAACCGTAATCGTAGTTGCCAATGGTGGTGAAGAAGGAGATCACCAGGCGGCGGTTGCGTCGCGTGTAGGTGATCCCGGTCCAGAGGTCGGTGTGCTTGGAAAGGATGCCCCAGTCTTCCTCGTGCATGCAGATGCCATTGCGGATTTCCCGCGGGTTGCCGAAGGCATCGCTGATGACAGGGCTGAGGTAGGTGATGTCACCCAGGCAATCACAGCCCAGTTCCAGGGAGTTCGCGTACTGGCCCACGAGGTATTCACCGGTGTCGAAGTAGTTCTGCCAAGACCGGATAGGCGACGGGTCACCGTAGGGCACAACCATCTCCGCGATCGACGCGCGATTAATGATGGGCCTGAGCCGGTCACCATCCCTGAAGGCAAGGTTGTGGAGGACCACTCCTTCGCGGACATCGAAGCCGACGTCCACGCTCCACTTCTCCCACTCCACATGATTGCCGCCGGTAACCGTGAAACTCGGACCTTCGGGTTGGGTAATGCTGATGGGCTTTTGGGTGGTCCGGAGCGGGCCTGTGAGTTCAGGGTCGGTGTAGTTTCCATGCTCTTCAGGAATCGGCATGACGCCAAGATCAATCACCTGGGTGACTTCCTTGTTGACCACATCCACATACGCCACCAGCCCATCCACCGGGTGCGCCCAAGCGCTGTCCTCCGGGAAATCCTGCACAAAAGCCAAGCCCCGCAGGATCCGACGGCCCCTCTCGTCGTCGTACTCAAACACGCCCGCGGACAGCGGAGCGACCCTCACCTTGGCCACATCCAGATCCCGTGCTGCCAGGGCGGCAAGCCACCGTTCATCCGTGGCAAGCAGCGTCTCAACGACCTCAAACTCTTCCTCCAGCACGGGAAGTTCGCCGGAGACTTTGGTATCAAGCTCTGTTGCGGACAGGATCTGGCCGCGCGTCACCGACACCAGGACATCGGCAGGAGCCCCGCCGGAGATGTCGTGGATGAACACACGGAAGCGGCGGTCTTCTTGTGCTTGCCCACGGGCCGGATCCACAAGGCCCAGGTAGGCGATCCGCTGCTCGTGGCCAAGATATCCGGCAGCCTGCAGGAGGCACTGCACCTCGGAGATTTCGGCGCCTGTTGCCAGTCGGTACTGGGTTTCCTGAACGGCTGCTTCAGTTGCTGTCTGGGTTGCTGTGGGCGTCATGGCTGCCTCTTGTCAGGGACCTGTTATGGGTCAGGATTTATTTTCTATAGATGTAGAGAATAACCAGAACGTAAGATGAGTCACAAGACCTGTCCGCCAAATATTTCTCCGGGAGCTCCGCACAGTGCCAAAGATTGTGGACCACGATCAACGACGCCTCGAACTGGTGGACGCAACCTGGCGGATCATTGCAAGGCTGGGCATTGAAGGCGCAACCATGCGGGAAATTGCGGAAGAAGCCGGCTTTGCCAATGGCGCCCTCAAGCCCTACTTTCCCACCAAGGATCTGCTGCTGACGTCAGCTTTCGGACACGTTTTCAACCGCACCAACCAGCGCATAGCCGCCGTGACCACGGGCTTGGCCGGCGTCGCCGCCCTGCGAGCCTTCTGCGCCGAGGTCCTGCCGCTGGACGAGGAACGCGTCAACGAAGCGCGCATCGTGATCCCGTTTTGGCAGAAGGCACTCAATGACGCAGCGATGGCCACCCTGCACAGCGAGTCGATGAACCAGTGGCACAGCACCATCACGGCACATACAGCAGCAGCCCGCGCGGCCGGCGAGATTGCCGCCCCCATCGGGGACGCCGCCGTCGCCGATCATCTGCTCAACATGATGCTGGGCGCCCAGATCGTGGCAGCGCTGTCCCCCGCAGAGCACTTTGCCCAGGACCTTGAGGGGCAGCTGGACAACTACATGAGGCTGCTGGCGGGATAACTACGAGCAGGCTGCCTAGCTGCTGGCGCCCGACGCCACCACGCCGACGCCCAGTCCCGCAATAACCCCGCTACTGACACGCTCGACGGCGGTACTCACCTTGGGGCGCTTGAGCCACCTCATTGCCCTGAACGCCACCACTGCGATCATCGAGAGGTAGGCAAAGGCAATGACGGCAACCACGATGCCCAGGATGAGTGATGTGCCCATGGTGTCGCCGCCATGCGGGATGAATTGCGGGACGACGGCCAGGTAGAACAGGCCCACCTTCGGGTTGAGCAGGGTGGAGAGCGCTCCTGCGCCCAGCGCCGCGAGCCGGCTGTACGGCAGGGGTGCCTCAGCGCCTGCTCCCTCAACGGATTCCTTGGCCGCCTTGGCAGCTTTACGGGACTTGATGAACGAAGAAACGCCGAGGTACAGCAAATACAAGCCGCCCGCGATCTTCAGCCACCGGAAGAGCTCCGCCGACTGTTCCAACAGCGCGGCCAATCCGATACCCACCAAGGCAGCCCACACAATCGCGGCACCTGCCGATCCAGCCGCCGCAGCGATCCCGGCGCTGGGCCGGTTCAGGGCAATACGCAGCACCAGGAACGTATCCGGGCCCGGGGTCACGGAGAGGACCAGGCAGAGACCAGCGAAGGCGGCGAGGGATGCAAGAGTCACCCGCCAAATTATCCGGTACGAACGGGGCTGCCGGAAAGCGTTCGCTTCCCGTCAAGGGCTGTTCGTGCATAGACAAGGCGACTCTGCGTGACGCCGACCACACTGGAATCATCGCCGCGCGCCTCACCGGCCGCCAAGACTTACTACCCGAGCGGAGTACCAATGGAGACTTACGACGCCTTGCTGGCCTCGATTACCGCAGCCCCCGGCCAGAACAGCCGCACGATTCTTGACCCTGCAACGGGTGCGGCTGTTGGTGAAACCCCCGTCCACACCGTGGAAGATCTTGACGCCGCTGTTGCAGCTGCCGCAGCTGCACAGCCAGCCTGGGCTGCCTTGGGCCATGACGCGCGGTCCGCTGCACTCATGAAGGCCGCTGACGCCGTCGAACGCTCTGCTGAAGAGCTCGCCCAACTGCTCTCTCGCGAGCAGGGCAAGCCCCTGAACGGCCCGAACGCCCGCTTCGAAGTCGGCGCTTGCGCAGCGTGGCTCCGCGCAACTGCCGCCACGCCGCTGGACCCTGAGACGGTGGTGGACGACGGCGAAACCCGTGCCGAACTGCACTACCGACCTATCGGCGTCGTGGGTGCGATCGGCCCTTGGAACTGGCCGATGATGATCACTGTCTGGCAGATCGCACCTGCCCTCCGGATGGGCAACGCCGTGGTGGTCAAGCCCTCCGAATACACTCCGCTGTCCGTGCTGGCGTTGGCCGCAATCATCAACCAGGAACTGCCCGAGGGCCTGCTATCGGTGGTGTCCGGTGGCCGCGACGTCGGCGAGGCCCTGGCAGCGCACGAGGCAATCGGCAAGGTCATGTTCACCGGTTCCACGGCCACTGGCAAGGCGATCATCCGCTCGTCGGCTGATACGGTCAAGCGCCTCACGCTGGAACTCGGCGGCAACGATGCCGGCATCGTCCTCCCTGACGCCGACCCCAAAGCCATCGCCGAAGGCCTGTTCTGGGGTGCGTTCATCAACACCGGCCAGACCTGTGCCGCGCTGAAGCGCCTCTACGTGCACGAGTCCCACTACGAGGCCGTGTGCACAGAATTGGCCGCCGTTGCTGCTGCGATGCCGATGGGAAATGGCTTGGACGAGAACAACGTCCTTGGCCCGCTGCAGAACCGCCAGCAGTACGACATCGTGGCCCGGCTGGTTGAGGCCGCCCGCGAGTCCGGTGCCCGCATCCTGCTCGGTGGTAACCCCGACGCCGATCAGCCCGGCAACTTCTACCCCACCACGCTGGTAGCCGACATCGACAACGAAAACCCGCTCGTGGCCGAGGAACAGTTCGGCCCTGCCCTGCCGATCATCAAGTACAGCACCGTTGACGAAGCCGTCGTCAAAGCAAACGCGCTCGACGTCGGACTCGGCGCCTCAGTCTGGTCCTCCGACCTGGCTGCCGCCCGCGAGGTCGCCTCCCGTATCCAAGCCGGAACCGTGTGGATCAACAAGCACGGCGCCGTGGACCCCCGCATCCCGTTCGGCGGCGCAAAGCAGTCCGGCTACGGGCTGGAGTTCGGCGCGGAGGGCCTCAAAGCCTTGGGAGTTCCGCAGATCATCAACGGCTGACTTCCCGGTTTCCTGGCCCAACTAAGTCGCAGTTGAGCGCGTTTTGACCCCTCAAAACGCGCTCAACTGCGACTTAGTTGGGTTGCCGGTCACAGGGTGGACCCGGTTGGGTTGCTGGGTGCTCAGCGTGAAACCATGAGCACCATGGCCCAGAAGATTGCGTATCAAGGTGAACCGGGAGCCAACTCGGATCTCGCGTGCAAGGAAATGTTCCCCGAACTCGAAAGCGTGCCGTGCGCCAGCTTTGAGGACGCGTTCGAACTGGTTTCCACGGGCGAAGTCGAGCTGGCGATGATCCCGATTGAGAATTCCATCGCCGGACGTGTGGCTGACATCCATGTGCTGCTCCCCCAGTCCAAGCTGCAAATCGTGGGCGAGTACTTCCTGCCGATCCGATTCGACCTCTTGGGCATTCCAGGCAGCACCATTGAAGGCGCAACAGAGGTTCACAGCCATATCCACGCTTTGGGCCAGTGCCGCAAGATCATTCGGGAAGCTGGCCTGAAGCCAGTTATCGCCGGAGACACGGCAGGATCAGCCAGGGAAGTGCGCGACTGGAACGATCCCCGCAAGCTTTCCCTCGCTCCTCCACTGGCCGCAGGCTTGTACGGTCTGGATGTCCTGGCCTCCGGCGTCGAGGATGACCCCACCAACACCACTCGTTTTGTGGTTCTGGCGCGGGAACGCGAAATCCCCACCAAGGAGGAGCTCCCGGGTCCCGCGATCACGAGCTTCGTGTTCCGTGTTCGCAACGTCCCCTCGGCCCTCTACAAAGCGCTCGGTGGTTTTGCGACCAACGGCCTGAACATGACCAGGCTTGAGAGCTACATGGTGGGCAACGAGTTCGCGGCCACCATGTTCATCTCCGACGTCGAAGGGCACCCTGCGGACGCACGTCTCCGCCGGGCGCTGGAGGAGCTGGAATTCTTCACCACGGAGGTGCGGATCCTGGGCGTCTACGCCGCCGATGGCTATCGCGAACGGAGCACCGTCAACGTTTAGCTATGCCCCACTGTCAGCAAGCTCGCCGTACAGTTTCCCAACCCGGGCTTTGATATCGTCCCGGACCAAGCGCATGCGTTCCATGCCCTCGATGCCACGTTCGGATGGCTCGTCGGTCTCCCAGATCTCGAACAGCTTGCCGAAAGGCGGATCAAGTTTCGCTTCGGTTCCGAGGACGATGACCGCATCCACGAGATCCAGGACTTCGTCCGTCACCGGTTTAGGGTGTTCGCCCGTAATGTCGATACCCAACTCGGTCAGGGAGTCCACTGCTTGACTGTTCAGAGATGGGCCAGGCTTGGTACCCGCTGAGTAAACAGTGATGGTGTTCCCCGCAAGATCGCGGAAAAGCCCTGCAGCAAGTTGGGATTTGCCACCGTTCTTGCTGCAGACGAAGAGGACAGCTGGTTTCTTGTGTGTCATGTAGGCACTGATTCTTTCGTGAGGGACGCCATCAAATCCTTGATCCGGTGGCGGATTTCATCGCGATCCCGCGATATCGGACTCTCTGGTGGACGGCCGTTAGATTTGCCCGGAGCGTCCGTGGGCGAGTCCAGTCGGGAATCCGATCAGGACCGGTTCGGGTGAAGCACAGCAGCCCGACTCCGCTTCTTCGTTGATGCCCGTTGCGGGAACATCGCAACTGGTCCCGGCGTCCGTGGAGCATACTCCGGTTTCCGGCAATTCCAGCTGCACCAAGTCCGCGGCCTCGTGGTCACCGGCCAGGGCAGCAGCGACGGAACGGACCTGCTCATAGCCCGTGGCCAGCAGGAAAGTGGGGGCACGGCCATAGGACTTCATCCCCACGATGTAAAAATCCTTCTCCGGGTGGGAGAGAAGCTTGGCGCCGTGCGGAGGCACCGTGCCGCAGGAGTGGAACTCCGGGTCAATCAGTGGGCCGAGCTCGGTGGGTGCCTCAACAGCAGGATCGAGGTTGAGACGGAGTTCGCGCAGGATCTCCAGGTCCGGGCGGAAGCCGGTACACGGAACGATGACATCGACATCCAGCGTGCGGCCGTCGACAGATTCAACGCTCACTCCGGAATCGAGCGTTTTCAGGCCAGCTATGCCGAAACGTGTGTGCAGCTCGATGCTTCCGGCTTCGACGAGCCGACGGAGCCTGGCGCCGAGCTGGCCCCGGGCGGGCAATCCGTCCGCGGATCCGCCACCGTAGACCTTATCTGCAGAGCTACCTCGCACGGCCCACAGGATCCGGGTGTTGGGTTCGTCCTTGGAGAGGTCGGCCAAATTGATCAGGGTGTTCGCAGCTGAGTGTCCAGCGCCCACGACAAGGACGCGACGGCCGGCAAAGCTGGTCCGGTCCCGCCCTGTGACGTCAGGAAGGGGCGAGGATATGCGGACCGCCGCAGTCTCTTCGCCAATGGCGGGCAGGCCTGAGGTGCCCAGTGGGTTGCGGGTTGACCACGTTCCTGAAGCGTCGATGACGGCAGCAACAACGTGATCACGGGTTTCGCCGTTTGCGTGCTCCACCCTGACCAGGAAAGGAGTGGTGTCCCGGCCACGGACGTGGGTCTTGTCCAGTCCTAGGCGGGTAACCGCGATAACTCGAGCGCCCGTCTGCAGCCGGGACGCCATGACCGGCATGTCTGCCAGCGGGGTGAGGTACTTGTCGATGAGTTCCCCACCGTAAGGCAGCGCCGTGGGGCGGGGAGATTCCCAGCCCGTTTGCTCCAGGAGGCGGACGGCGGCTGCATCGATGTTGAAACGCCAGGGCGAGAAGAGCCGGATGTGGCGCCATTGTTCGATGGCCGCACCTGCGGAGTGCCCAGCTTCAAAAATGATTGGCTCGAGGCCACGTTCGAGCAAGTGCGCTGCTGCGGCCAAACCGACCGGGCCGGCACCGATCACCGCGACGGGAAGGTTCTTAGCTGACTCCATGGTGTCCTCTTTCATCCTTAAGATCCTCAGGCGTGGGTGGGTTCTTCCACCAGTGCCGTAGCTATGCTGTCTGCGTCCTCAAGTGCCGCCAGAAATCGCTCAGCATCCAGCGCTGCAGCACACCCTGTGCCGGCGGCGGTGATCGCCTGACGGTAACGGTGATCAACCGCATCGCCGCACGCGAAGACCCCGGAGAGATTGGTGCAGGTGGTGGGCGAATCGACTTTGATGTAACCCTCAGCGTCCAGGTCTACCTGCCCGGCGACAAGCTCGGTGCGGGGCAAATGACCAATGGCAACGAAGATCCCTGTGGCAGCCTGTTCGCGGGTTTCTCCAGTGCGGGTATCTGTGAGAGTCACTCCGGTAACTTTGGTGTCGCCGTGGATCTTGGTGACGGCAGAGTTCCAGGCGAAGCTGATCTTGGGATTGTCCTTGGCGCGCTGGGCCATGATGCGCGAGGCACGGAGTTCACCCTTGCGGACCACGACAGTCACGGACTTGCCGAACCGTGTTAGGAACGTTGCTTCTTCCATGGCAGAGTCTCCACCGCCAACCACGATGATGTCCTGTTCCCGGAAGAAGAAGCCGTCGCACGTGGCGCACCAGGACACGCCGTGTCCGCTAAGCTTTTTCTCTTCCGGCAGTCCGAGTTCCTTATAGGCCGAGCCAGTCGCGAGAATAACGGCGGGCGCTTCGTGCGTCTCCCCCGCGCCGGTGACCACCCGTTTGAGGTGAGCTTTTAGGTCGACTTCCGTGACGTCGTCGAACACGATGCGGGCGCCGAATTTCTCGGCCTGCTCCTGGAGTCCGTCCATCAACTCAGGGCCCTGGATACCGGCCGGGAAGCCCGGGAAGTTTTCGACCTCGGTGGTGTTCATCAAAGCGCCACCCGCAGTGACCGAGCCCGCCAGGACGAGCGGTTTGAGCCCTGCCCGGGCGGCGTAGATGGCCGCGGTGTAGCCGGCCGGGCCCGAGCCGATGATAATCAGTTGTTCGGCGCTGATGTCATTACTCACGGGAATCTCTCCTATGCGGGAAGCCGGATTACTTGGACGCAGGGATGAGGGAGTCGATCAGGCCCTCGATGCGGGTCTTTATTTCATCCCGAATGGGCCGTACCGCGTCAACACCCTGGCCAGCTGGGTCTTCCAGGACCCAGTCTTCATACCGCTTGCCGGGGAAGTACGGGCATTCGTCGCCACAGCCCATGGTGATGACGACGTCGGATTCCTTGACGGCCTCGGTGGTGAGTACCTTCGGGATTTCGGCGGACATGTCGATGCCCAGTTCGGCCATGGCCTCGACGGCGGCCGGGTTGACCTTGTCGGCGGGCTGGGAACCGGCGGAGCGGACCTCGATTTCCCCCTTGGCGAGGGTGGTCAGGAACGCGGCCGCCATCTGGGACCGGCCCGCATTGTGGACGCAGACAAACAGGACGGAGGGCTTCTTGGCGGTTTCGGTGCTCACGGGTTTTCTCCTGGAAGTGTTGTGCGAATGAGTGAGTGGTGTGGAGTCATGCGCCCTTACCGTAAAGCTCTCCAAATCGTATCGATCGATAGATATTGATGATGATCGATATAGAGAAGTATCGGGCGATAAATTGATGATTGTCAATATTTGATTTTCAGGACCACGACCTCAAGCGGCGACGACGCGCGCGGCGAGCCCCGTGACGCGGTGGGCAATATCCTCGAAGGCCTTGTCGAAGGCCGCCGGAGTATTCACCCGCAAGGGGTCGGAGACAGACCAGTGGATTCCACCGAGGCCGATCAACTCCTCGTGGGCGTTGTCGCAGACGGTCACAATGAAGTCGGCGCCATCCGCCACTTCATCAAGCGCGCGCGGAGCAGCATCCGGCAGATCCAAACCATGTCGCCGGGCTGCCTCGACGGCTCCGCGGGCGATACTGTCCGCGGGATGCGTTCCAGCGGAGGCCGAGGGTACCGTGCTGGCCTGCCGCCAAAGGGCTGCGGCCAGTTGGGAGCGGGCACTGTTGCGGGTGCAAACGAACAAGACGCGGCGTGCGTCGTGGGCGATGCCAGGCACGAGACCCTCAAAGGCGTCGCTGGCGAGGCGGAAGTAGCTACGGCGCTTGTCCGCCTCCGAGCGGCGACGGGTTGCCAAGCCTGCTTCCTCGAGGGTTCGCAGGTGGTGGGAGAGCAAGTTGGAGGGCATGCCCAGTTCAGCTTGCAGTTCCGTTGGCGAAAGGTCCCCCAAGGTAAGCAGGTCCACTATGCGCAGGCGCGCTGGATCGGCGAGGGCGGCATGCCTGGCGACCCTGGCCTGGAACATCTCAACTGCTTCAATACTCATTGGTTCAATTTTGACTGAGTTAATTCTTTGCGTCAAGCTGTTCCCATGACTTCACTCCAGCCGCCCCTATGGCGCCGCGCCATTGCCGAACTGCTAGGTACCGGTCTGCTGGTTGCCGTCGTTGTCGGGTCCGGGATTGCCGCTCAACAGATGTCCCCAGCTGACACCGGCCTGCAGCTGCTGCAAAACAGCACGGCAACAGTTCTCGGGCTGACAGTGCTGATCCTGGTATTCGGGCCGATCAGTGGTGCTCACTTCAACCCCGTAGTGTCCTTGGCGGACTGGTTCCTGGGGCGGCGCAATGGGTCCGGACTGACTCTTCGGGACCTCGGGGCGTATATACCCGCCCAGATGCTTGGCGCAATCTGCGGCAGCACCCTGGCGAACGCCATGTTTGAGGTCGGGACGGCCATTTCCAAGAAGGAACGCGCGACGCCCGGGCACCTACTGGCCGAGATCGTTGCCACCGCAGTGCTGATCCTCTTGATTTTCGCCCTCGCCGCCACGAATAGGGGTGTCCTGGCAGCCCCAGCCGTGGGCGCTTACATCGGCGCCGCGTACTGGTTCACGTCCTCAACTTCATTTGCCAACCCAGCCGTAACCCTCGGCCGGATTTTCAGCGACACGTTTGCCGGCATCGCACCAGCATCCGCGCCTCCATTCATCGCCGCACAGCTAGTAGGGGCGGCGTCGGGCCTAGCGCTTCTGCTCCTGTTCTTTCCAGGGGCCGGGCGTGCCGCCAGCGAAGTGGCCATCCCTCAAGCAGCCGAAGGCGCCGAGCGTTAACGGCGAACGCGCGAAGAGCATACATTGATGAATGTCAATGTTGCGGCATAATGGATAGATGACCTCGCTGCCACTCCTCGAACCGGCTACGGAGAAGGACTGCTGTCCACCATCAACAGGGTCCCTCGATGCCTATGAGGCTCAGGTCCGCGCCTCCGTATTTAAGGCGCTGGCCGATCCCAACCGCCTTCGCCTGTTGTCCATCGTCAAAAGCGCAGACGGCGGCGAAGCGTGCGTCTGCGATCTCACCGAGCCCCTGGACCTCGGCCAGCCGACAGTCTCACACCACTTAAAGATCCTTGTGGATGCGGGACTTCTGCACCGCGAAAAGCGGGGAACATGGGCCTACTACTCGTTGGTCCCGGGTTCCATTGAGCGGACTTCCGGCCTGCTGGAGACCTTGTGACAAGCGAGACTGCAGGGACAAGGGAGATACGTACAAAACCGGCATTGACCAACAGCAAGGTCCGGATCCGCAAAATGACCCGTCCCGATTGGCCGGTGGTCCGGGAGATCTTCACTGAAGGCATCGCGTCCGGGAACGCCACGTTCGAGCCCGCTGCTCCCGAGTGGGAGCAATTCGACGCTACAAGACTCAAGGATCACCGGCTGGTCGCGGAAGCAGAGGGACGGATCCTCGGTTGGGCCGCAGTATCCGCCATCTCCTCGCGAGCAGCGTATGCGGGTGTCGTAGAGCATTCCATTTACGTGGCCGGGGAAGCCCGCGGTTTGGGTGTAGGCAAGGCCCTTCTCCGCGCATTGATCACGTCCACTGAAGAAGCAGGAATCTGGACGATCCAGGCCAGCGTCTTTCCCGAGAATGAAGCAAGCCTCCGGCTGCATGCTGTGGAGGGCTTCACGATTGTCGGGCGGCGGAATCGAATCGCCCGGATGCCTCTTGGCCCACTCGCGGGGCAATGGCGCGACACCATAATGATCGAAAGACGGTCCGCGACGGTCTGAAACCGGAAGTGTCTGCGCAGAGGGAGGGTCATGGCTATGAGCGAGTTTCCGCAGCTTGGCTCTGCGAGCGCGGACCAGACGGGGTTGGGCAGCAAAGCAGCCACGCTTTCCGGGCTCTCGGCAGCGGGTTTCAACGTCCCAGCGGGGTTCGTCGTCACGTCGGAGGTGGTCGGGCAACTCGGCAACGGTCTCGCCAATGCGCTGGAAGTTGCCGCCGCCAAAATCGGCCCGGGCCCGTACGCGGTCAGGTCCTCTTCCGCCGCCGAAGACCTCGCCGGGGCTTCCTACGCCGGCCTCTACGAAACCTTGCTGAATGTCGAGCGGGATGACCTCGAGCATGCTGTCGGGCAATGCCTCGCTTCCGCGGGGGAGCACAGAGTTGCGGCGTATGAGACTGCTCTCGGAGCAGCGTCCCGGGGCGATGCGGCAAGCCCTTCCATGGCGGTACTCGTTCAACAGATGGTACAGCCTCGTGCCGCAGGCGTTGCCTTTACTGCCAACCCACTGACCGGTGACCGCGACGAAACCATTGTCACTGCGGTCGCCGGTCTTGGGGAATCGCTGGTATCCGGTGAAGCTGTCGGAGAGCAATGGACAGTCCGCGCCAGCGACACCACGCGCAACGGGGACGGCAACATCCTCACCTCGGACCAAGCACTGCAAGTAGCAGCACTGGCCCGTCGGATCCACGAACGAGCAGGAGTGCCGCAAGACATCGAGTGGGCGCTGGACCATGACGGCGCACTCTTCCTCCTTCAGGCCCGCCCGATGACGGCGCTTCCCCTGCCAGCAGTTTGGACAGCTCCGGGCGAAGGCCTATGGGCCAGGAACTTCCGCCTCGGTGAATGGCTTCCAGATCCCATGACGCCGCTGTTCGAGGACTGGCTTCTACGACGGATCGAGGCCGGGTATCTCGACGGCATGGAGGACGACATTCAGGTGCGGGTGCCATTTCGTTACGGCTCCGTCAACGGCTGGTACTACAACGCCCCGCCGATTCCGTCCCCACGGATTGTGGTGCCGTTGATAGTTCGAAGCCGTGGTCGCCTGCCGTGGTTCCTTTTCAACGTCCTTCTCCGGGTCTCCCACAATCCGGCTGCGGCACACCGCGCTGTTCTCCATGGGTTGGAGCTGAAATGGCGCCAGCAACTGCTGCCCGACTATCGGGAGCTCGTGCGCAGTGCAGAGCAAGAGGTGGACACAGCTCCCCCGGCAAGGCTCATCGAGCTTGTAGATGCCATCGCCCAGCACGCGGGAATCTACCTGTGGTCATTGGCCGTGGTGGGCGGATCTGCCTGGAAAATGGAAGTGGCCCTGGCCAGATTCTGGCAAAGGCACCTAGCCACTCCCCTGAGCGACATCCCGGAAGGGCGGCTCGGCCATCAGGCGCTCCTCCGCGGTCTCACAGGCAGCACAGGCCTCACCGGCAGCGGTCTCACAGGCAACACTGCGACACCACCGGAATCAGCCGTTTATTCCCTCGACTGGTACCACCAGACCCTCGGAGAGGCCGGCATCCGAAGGCCTGAAACGGATTCAACCACCTCAGGCAAGGAGGCTCTTGACGCACAGCGAAAGGCAGCCGAAGCCGCAGCGAGGGAGGTGCTGCTTGATAATCCCAGGATCCTCACCCGCTTTGATTCCCTCCTCACGATGGCCCAGTACTACGCCGCCCTACGGGAGGAACAGTCCCTTTACCTCACTCTCGGATGGCCGGTTTTGCGCCGTTGCGCCAAACGGTTGGGAGAAAACCTAGCTGCCGCAGGAGCCATCGAGGATCCGCAGGACATCCATTTCCTCCACCTGGGTGAAGTAGTGAACCCCTCGGCGGACCACAGGGAGCTGGTAGGAAGCCGCCGGGCAACCTGGGAGATGCAACGGCGCCTGGACGCACCACTCATCATTGGGGAACCCGGCAGGTTTGGAGCTGATCCCTTGGCAAGCGCAGTTGACGCAGCCAGGACAACCCGCGAGGTTCCCGCGGGTGCGATTGTCGGCCACCCGGCCAGCACCGGACGCGCGACGGGCAGGGTGCGGGTTATGTCAGGCCTGGAGGAATTCGACAGCTTCCTCGATGGCGAGATACTCGTGGCCCGATCCACCGCACCGGCATGGACGCCCCTTTTCGCTCGAGCCGCCGCCGTGATCACCGACGGCGGAACCCTCGCCGCCCACGCGTCGCTGGTTGCCCGGGAGTACGGGATACCGGCCGTCGTTGGAACCGGCAACGCAACCCGGCTACTCAAGACGGGCCAACGAGTCACCGTGGACGGAGGTGCGGGCTACGTCGTCGTGACCGAATAACGAACTACCGCCCCACCGCCGCCTGTTCCTCCTCGCGGGGACGCGTCACCGTATCAGGCTGGCGGCCAAGCTTCCCTGGCCACCAAATCCGGTGTCCGATGTCGTAGGCGAGCGCTGGCACCAGCAGTGAGCGGACCAGAATAGTATCCAGCAGCACCCCGAAGGCCACGATGAACGCCAACTGCACCAGGAACATGATGGGAATGACTCCGAGCGCGGCAAAAGTAGCAGCCAGCACAACACCCGCGGACGTAATTACCCCACCTGTGACACCCAAGCCACGCAGGATTCCGGGTCGCGTCCCGTGCTTCAACGATTCCTCGCGCACCCTGCTCATCAGGAAGATGTTGTAATCCACACCCAATGCCACCAGGAAGACGAACCCGAAGAGGGGAACCGTGGCATCGGCCCCTGGGAATCCGAAGACGCCGTTGAACACCCAAGCTGAAACACCCATGGCTGCCGCATAGGACAGGACCACGGACAACACCAGCAGCACAGGCGCCACAACGGAACGCAGCAGGAGCATCAGAATGAAAAGGATGACCACCAGGACGATGGGGATGATGACCACCAAGTCGCGCTGCGCGGTGATGTTGGTGTCCAGCGCAGTGGCCGTGACCCCGCCAACCAAGGCGTCGGCGTCGGCCTCTTTGACCGAAACCCGCAGCGACTTCACGGCCTCTTCCGCCTCAATCGAGTCAGCGGCAGAGTCGAGCGTCGCGTTGATCAGCACTTTTCCATCGCGAACGGCAGGTTCGGCAGGCGCACCGGGCGCGCCGGTGATTGGCACGTTGGACTCAGCCAGGAGGTAGGCGTCGCCCACGCCGTCGGCCGTTTTGACCTTGTCCAGCACTTCCTTCGCGGCATCTTCGGAGGCGACCACGACGGCGGGGCTGCCGCTGCCGGCGTCAAAATGCCGCGCCAGCGCGTCCTGGCCGTCCACGGCATCGGACGCCGAGAGGATGACGTCCGTTTGAGGGACTCCGTTGGCTTTCAATTGCAGAACACCGGCGGAGGCCACCAGGAGCAGCAGGACCGAAGCAACCCACACGACGCGCGGCCGGCGGGAAACCAGGGAAGCAGTCGCCCGCCACAGACCCTTTTGCCCTTCAAGTCCAGTAACCAGCTCGGGTTCGCGTTCGTCGTCGGGCAGGAGCTTGGGACGGAAAGGCCAGAAGGCTGCGCGTCCCAGCAGGGCCATGAGCGCCGGCAGGAGGGTAAGCGCGGCGAAGAGCGAGCACAGGATTCCGGCAGCTGCCACAGGACCCAGCGCCTTGTTGGAGTTCAGGTCGGAGAAGAGCAGGCAAAGCAGGGCGATGATGACGGTGGCGCCGGACGCAAGGATCGGTTCGAAGGAGGCCTTCCATGCCGTGATCATTGCGCTCGTGCGGTTGGTGGTGTGGGTCAGGGCCTCACGGAATCGCGCCACGTAGAGCAGCGCGTAGTCGGTGGCCGCACCAATCACCAGGATGGACAGGATGCCCTGACTCTGGCCATTCAGCTGGATCCAGCCCAGCTTGGCCATCGCAAATACCAGGAGAATGGCCGCGCAGAGCGCAAACACCGATGTCAGAAGGACTGCTAGAGGCAGCACGAGCGAGCGGTACACGAGCAGCAAAATGACAAACACGGCGCCAAGCGCCACGAGGAGGAGGATTCCGTCGATGCCGCCGAACGCGTTCACCAGATCAGCCGTCAGGCCGGCGGGACCCGTGACGAACGCCCGCATTCCTTCCTGGGCGCCGGGTTGAACCACGTCGCGCAGTTCCTGGATTTTGTCACGCAGCTCATCCGAGGACGCTATCGGCACGATGAACTGGACCGCTTTGCCGTCCGCCGAGGGAAGAGGCCCGACGACGGCGTCACCCAGCCTGAGTGCCTCGATGTCCGCTTTAAGCTGGGCTGCTTCGCCAAGCTGGGCCGGGGTGAAGGCGGTCCCGTTCTCAACGATGACCACCGCGGGGATCTCCTTGGAGTCCCGGAACTTCGCCTGCCAGTCGCCAGCTTCCGTCGCTTCGGCGCCTGCTGGGAGGAACGAAGCCTGATCGTTGGAGGAGACTTCGTCCAAGCGCCCGAACGTTGGGCCCCCAATACCGGCAATGCCAAGCCATGTGATGACGAGCACCACCGGCACCAGCCATCGAAGCCAAAACGGTACCTTCTGCGGGTTCATGGGTCCTTCTTCCGGAAGCTTGATAGTCTCTTTATTCCACCACAGAATATCTCTATGATGGAAGTATTCCAAGCATAGGTGGATGCCAATACCGGATTCGACGGAAGCTGCGAGTAATATCCGGAAGGCAGTTACGAAGGACAAAGCAGGCGGGAGGACGTCATGTCGGACGCATCAAACCCGCGCCCGGAGGCTGGCGCGCCCCAGGACCTGGTGCGCCTTCTGCAGGACTTCACCCTAGAAGCCAACCACTACGTGGACGCCGCGGGCGGCAAAAACGACATGCATCGGACCGACCTCAACGCCCTGGCCGTCATCATGCGACACTCCGCTGCCGGGCGTGTTGTCACGCCGGGGGTCCTTCGCAGTGAACTGCGCCTTAGCTCCCCCGCCACCACGGCGTTGGTTGACCGGCTGCACGCTTCCGGCCACGTCACCCGTGACCGTCTCGGCACCGACCGTCGGCAGGTCCAACTGCACATGACCCCCAAGGCCTACCAGGATGGAAGCGCCATGTTCATGCCGCTGGCCATGAGGATGGGCCAAGCCATGAGTGGCTACAGCGACGCTGAGTTGGATGTCGTCCGTCGCTTCATGACCGACATGATCGAGGCCACCATAGCGGCCCGCACGGAAACCGCGGAGAACGGCAACCAACCGCATTCCGCCTAAATCCACCGGCGAAGTTGTAGCGTTTCCCTATGAACGCGCAGCAGCCTGAAGATGTCTACACCCACGGGCACCACGAGTCGGTTGTCCGGGCCCACGCCTCGCGGACGGCCGAGAATTCGGCCGCGTTTGTCATTCCGCATCTCACCCCGGGGACGTCGGTCCTCGACGTCGGGTGTGGACCAGGCAGCATCACGTGTGATTTCGCGGGGCTGGTTGCACCCGCGCAGGTCATCGGTTTGGATCGCTCGGCGGACATCGTTGCCCAGGCAACGGAGCTGGCCAAGGACCGTGGCGTGGAGAACGTAGAGTTCCGCACCGGCAACATCTACGATCTCGAGTTTGAGGACGAGTCCTTCGACCTCGTCCACGCCCACCAAGTCCTCCAGCATCTGACTGACCCCGTCGCCGCCCTGCGTGAGATGCGCCGCGTGGCCAAACCGGGCGCGATCGTGGCCGTCCGCGACGCCGACTTCCACGGCATGAGCTGGTACCCGGAAGTTCCCGAGCTCGACGACTGGATGGAGCTCTACCAGAGGATCGCCCGGCGCAACGGTGCCGAACCGGATGCCGGCCGTCGATTGGTCTCGTGGGCACAGCAGGCAGGCTTTGCCCAAGTGGCACCCAGCAGCAGCAACTGGCTCTATGCCACAGCCCAACAACGGGCATGGCAATCCCGGGTGTGGAGCGAACGTGTCCTCCACTCCGCCTTTGCCGAGCAAGCCCTCGAATACGGATTCGCGAATGAGGCCGACCTCGCCCGGATCGCTGCGGGCTGGCACCGTTGGGGAGCCACGGAGGATGGCTACTTCCTCATTCCCAACGGCGAGGTGATCGCCCGGGCCTAGGATGCGCGTGGCTTCCTGACCTTGTTTGACGTGAGTGGGACCTGAAATCAACCTCTTCAGGTCTCACAAAGGCCGAGGCGTCATCAAAACAGGTCAGGAAGGTACTTTCCAAAAAACTTTGCCGAACCATGTAGAAAAGTGCCCCGCAGTTCCGACCCATGAGTGAAAGCACCCAAACAGGGCGCCACTTCATAAGGAGTTTGAGATGAAATACATGATCATGATGTTCGGGTCCGCCGAGGGCATGATGGAGACCGCCGATCCGGAGTGGGTCAAGGAAATGATCGGGTTCATGATCCAGATCGACAAGGATCTCCGCGATTCCGGTGAACTCGTCTTCAATGCTGGCCTGGCTGACGGAAGCACAGCGAAGCTCGTCAAGCAGACCCCGGACGGCGTCATCACCACGGACGGCCCATACGCCGAGTCGAAGGAATCACTGATCGGGTACTGGGTGGTGGATGTGGCCAGCGAGGAACGTGCCGTGGAAATCTGCTCGAGCATCGTCAAGTACTCGCAGGTGGTGGAACTCCGCGCTATCCCGGACGGTCCCCCGGAGGTCTAGTTTGGCCGTTCCCCCACGCGACATCGAGGACCTGCTGCGCACCTTGGCGCCGCAGGTCCTTGGCGTGCTGGCACGCAACCACGGGCAGTTCGACGCCTGCGAGGATGCGGTGCAGGAAGCCCTCATTGAGGCCGCACTCCAATGGCCATCGGGGCTACCAACAAATCCCAAAGGATGGCTGTTGGCTGTCGCATCCCGCCGGCTGGTTGATGTGTGGCGCAGTGAAAGCGCGCGCCGAGCCCGGGAGGAACGCGTCGCCGCAATGGAAATCAGCTTCCAGGACAACACTGCGTCCGAAGCCGACGACACGCTGACCCTGATGTTCCTGTGTTGCCACCCCTCCATAAGTGCGCCCTCGCAACTCGCCTTGACGCTGCGGGCCGTAGGAGGACTCACGACGGCGGAAATCGCCTCTGCTTTCCTCGTCCCCGAGGCGACCATGGGACAGCGCATCAGCCGCGCGAAACAAGGGATCCAGAAGGCAGGCGCCCGCTTCGACATGCCGCCGGAATCCGAGCGGAAGGCGAGGCTCGGCGTCGTACTTCACGTCCTCTACCTGATCTTCAACGAAGGCTACGCAGCAAGCTCGGGCGACTCGCTGCAACGCGAAGACCTCACCACGGAAGCCATCCGCTTGGCACGCCTGCTGGTGAGTGCCGCACCGGCCGAGTTCGAGGCCACCGGTTTGCTCGCGCTGATGTTGTTGACGGACTCCCGCCGTGCCGCCCGCACCCTGGCTGACGGAATGCCCGTGCCGCTGTCCGAACAGGACCGGACTTTATGGAACCGCGGGCAGATAGAGGAAGGCATCGCGTTGCTGTCTTCCGTGCTCGGCCGCGGCGCGGCAGGGCCCTACCAACTCCAGGCCGCGATCGCGGCCGTTCATGCGGAGGCGCCGTCTGATGCCGAAACGGACTGGCCCCAGGTCCTCGCCCTGTACACGGTCCTTGAAGCCGTGGCGCCCAGTCCCGTGGTGACGCTGAATCGTGCTGTTGCCGTGGCCATGGTGAATGGGCCAGCCGCCGGGCTTGAGCTGCTCGCCGGGCTGGATTCCGCGATCGGGAGGTCTCACCGCCTGGCTGCCGTGCGGGGCCATCTGCATGAGATGGCAGGCTCCTATGTGGACGCGCGCGCCGCTTACCTCGTGGCGGCCAAAAAGACAGGCAGCCTGCAGGAGCGACGGTACTTGATGGGGAAAGTTGCGCGAATGGACGAGCATTGACGCCATATAGTCGAACCCATGGAACAGCGCATACTTGGTAGGACCGGCCGGTCGGTGTCCACCGTTGGACTAGGCACATGGCAACTCGGAGCCGACTGGGGCGACGTCACAGAGGAAGACGCACTTGCCGTCCTGGAGGCCTCGGTTGACGGCGGCGTCACTTTCTTCGACACAGCCGACGTCTATGGCGATGGCCGAAGTGAACAGCTGATTGGACGCTTCCTGCGCGCTAATCCCGGGCTGGACCTGACGGTCGCCACTAAGATGGGCCGGCGCGTGGACCAGGTGCCCGAAAACTACACCCTCGCCAACTTCCGCGCGTGGACTGACCGTTCACGGCGGAATCTGCAGCAGGACACCCTGGACCTGGTCCAATTGCACTGCCCTCCCACCGCCGTCTACACGCGGGACGAGGTTTACGACGCCCTGGATACCCTCGTCAGCGAAGGCGTCATCCGCAACTATGGCGTCAGTGTCGAGCGGACTGACGAAGCCCTTGAAGCCATTAACCGCGGGAATACCTCGACCGTTCAGATCATCCTGAACGCCTTCCGGCTGAAGCCCCTCGATGACGTTCTCCCAGCAGCAAAGCAAGCCGGCGTGGGCATCATCGCCAGAGTGCCGCTGGCCTCCGGGCTGCTGTCCGGAAAGTACACTCCGGAAACCGAGTTTCCGGAGAACGACCACCGCAACTACAACCGCGACGGCTCCTCATTCGACGTCGGCGAGACCTTCTCGGGCGTCGATTTCGCCACCGGTGTAAAAGCCGCCCAAGAGTTCAGCGCATTAGTGCCCGACGGCGTCAGCACCGCCCAGGCGGCCCTCGCCTGGGTCATCGCCCAGGACGGCGTCAGCACGGTCATCCCTGGTGCCCGATCTTCAGTGCAGGCTCATGCAAACGCTGAGGCGGGAGCGATGCAGTCCGTAGGTGCAGGGCTCATCGCTGGGGTCCAGGACATCTACGATCGCTATTTCCGCGCAGCGATCCACCCACGCTGGTAGCCGGCCTGCCGCCGTCGGACTGTCACCATCCGCTGCGGGTGGGGGTGTGCCCCTTTCGGGCCTCATCGGGCATCGACATTTCGGCGCGTAGTCCCAGAAGCCGGATGGGACGGTCGGGCTCGATCCGCGTCGTGACGTCCAATGCTTGCGCGAGAACTTCGTCCCGGTCGAAGGTCTCTGGAATCTTCCTTGCGTAGGTCTTGGTGAAGAACGGGGCATACCGGACTTTGAGGGTCAGCCCCACCACCGGCCGCCCCTCAGCTGCCACGTCTTCAAGGACGCGCGCTGTCAGCTCCTTGATGGCGTCGCTGATCTGGGAGGGCTCCGTGAGATCCTGCTGGAACGTGGTCTCGCGGCCGTGTGCCCGGGCAACCCACGGGGTGTCGTCCACTTCATTGGCACCTTCACCTCGACCGAGCTGCGCATACCAAGGGCCCATCTTGGGCCCGAACTCCGGCACCAAGTCCTGGGGATCGGACGCTGCAAGCTCGGCGACTGTGGTGATCCCCAGTTTGGCCAGCCGGGCAGACACCTTGGGCCCAACTCCCCACAGCTCCTTGGTGGCCCTGTTCCCCATGACCGTGAGCCAGTTTTCCGCGGTGAGCCTGAAGATCCCGGCAGGTTTGCCGAACCCTGTGGCCACCTTGGCCCTGACCAGGGTGTCGCCGATACCGATGCTGCAATGGAGGCGCGTTCGTTCCAGGACAGCAGCCTGCACCCGCCGCGCGTACGCCTCAGGGTCCGCGGTCTCTATCCCCACAAAGGCTTCATCCCAGCCCAGCACTTGCACGGTTCCGCCGGGCTGCTCCCGCAGGGTGGACATCACCACGTCCGAGACCGCCAGATAAGCCTCCTGGTCGACGGGAAGGATCACTGCATCTGGCACTTTCCGGGCAGCTATGCGCAGCGGCATTCCAGAACCCACGCCGAACGCTCTGGCTTCATACGATGCCGTGGACACCACAGCACGTTCCGTGGGGTCTCCCCGGCCGCCCACAATGATGGGTTTGCCTGCGAGCTCCGGGCGCCGGAGGACCTCGACGGCCGCAATGAATTGGTCGAGGTCAACGTGCAGTACCCAGGGGATTCCGCTCACGGCACCAGTTTGCCCCAAGCCGCGGCTTGGACTGTAGCTTCCTGACCTTCTTTGAGCCCAGTAGCTCCTGAAATCAACCTATCTGGGGTGCATATCGGCTGGTCAGCCGCCAAACAAGGTCAGGACCCAACGTGTCCCAGGCACCCGCCTCACCCGCATAAGCTGAGATGGTGCAGTTTTCACTTTGGCTGGCCCTGGTTGGTGCCGGCACCCTGATCAGTTTCACTCCCGGCGCCGGCGCGATCTTCACCATGAGCAACTCGCTGAATTCCGGATTCCGACGCTCCATCTGGGGCATCCTCGGCCAGCAATTGGCCTTGGTTATCCACATCGTCATCGTGGCCTTGGGCGTCGGTGTGCTCGTCTCCAATTCGCCCGTGATCTTCAACGTCATCCGCTACGCCGGCGCTGCCTACCTTGTGTACCTTGGCATCCGGCAGTTCCTGCACAAGCCTGATCTGGACAAAGAGCAGATCGATGACAAGAAGAACGAGCCCGCACTGTCCATGTTCCAGAGGGGTGTTTGGGTCAATCTGCTCAATCCCAAGGCAATCGTCTTCTTCCTGGCTTTCATGCCGCAGTTCATCCGCCCGGACCAACCCCTGCTTCAGCAATACGCCGTGCTGACCGCCACCGTCCTGGCGATCGACATCATGGTCATGTGGTTCTTCTTTGCCTTAGCCGCCCGTTCCTTCCAGCGCTTCACCCACGATCAGCGAGGCCAGAAGGTCCTCAACCGGATCTTTGGTTGCCTGTTCGTGCTGGTCGGTATCCTGCTCGCAACCATCCACTAACCGAACCAAAAGGCGCGCTAGCCCAGCGACGTAGAACCGCGAACCACCAGTGAGCTCTCCAGCGTCACGTGGGGCTCCACCAAATCCCGGCCTTCCATCAGCCCGCGGAGTTGCTCACCGGCCTTTCGTCCAAGCGGGGTCGCGGGCAGGTGCACGCTTGTGAGACTGGGATTGCTGGTGGCTGAATACGGGAGGTCATCAAAGCCCGCCACAGCCAGTTCGGCAGGAATCCGTACGCCCGCCACGCGCGCTTCCTGCAGCACGCCATACGCATGGGTGTCGGTACCGCAGACGACGGCGGTCACCCCCTCACGCTGCCACGTGGGCCAAGCGTCGGCGAACGCGGCGGCGGCAGCACCGACGTCGATCGCGGTACTGATGACGTGCCCATCGGCTACCGAAAGCCCGCACGCGGCGGCCTCCTCAAGGAAGGCTTCCCTGCGCAGGTGGAAAGTGGTGGTGCCGGTAATGCCGTCCACGTAGGCGGCGCGGGTATGTCCAGACGCTGCGAGGTGCCGTGCCAACTCACGTGCGCCTTGCGCGACGTCGAGGTTTACGGACGGGGCGTAGGACTCGAGGCCGGGGGCATCAAGGAGCACAAGTGGTCCGGCCGCGGACAGGTCCTGAAGAAACTTAGCACTCGGGGCGCCCACGAGCAGGCCAGCCGGACGAAGTGCCAACAACTTGCGGACATCCTCGGCCTGCGGCGACTCCCCGGCGTCGGTCACCGAGAGCAGCAGTTGGTATTCCGGGCCGAGAGATTCCCGCACTCCGGCGATGACGTTGGCGAAGAAGGGGTTGGACACGTCCGGCGTCACGAGAATAACGATGGAGCTGACTCCGCGAGCCAGCGAACTTCCAATGCTGTCAACCACATAGCCAAGTTCGGCGATCGCGGAGCGGACCCGGGAGATGTTGTCCTCGGAGACCCGTCCTTGCGTCTTGCCGTTGGCCACCAAGGACACAGTGGCGGTTGAAACGCCGGCCCGTGCCGCCACCATGGCAGCGGTCACACGGGGCGCACGGGCGTTCCGTCGGTCCAAGGTATCCATGCATCGATCGTAGCGTCGTTGCAGCCCTCACAAATGCCGCATGGCATCAAGCGCTTGACGCAATCCACGTTAAGCGTTTGACGTAACTCATGATGCAGTGCCAGAATCACCCTGAATGCTTACCGCCCTGCTTCCGGCAAGAACCTGGCAGGCCCCAATGACGTGGAGAGAAAACGTGGACCCTAAACCCATGACAGCACGCAAGAAGATCATTCTTGACTGCGACCCTGGCCATGACGACGCCGTGGCATTGCTTCTGGCCCACGGCAACCCGGACATCGAGCTCCTGGCAGTGACAACCGTGGTGGGAAACCAGACCCTGGAGAAGGTCACACGCAACGCCCTCTCGGTAGCCACCATTGCCGGCATCACAGGCGTCCCGTTCGCCGCCGGCTGCGACCGTCCCCTGGTCCGCACCATCGAAACGGCACCCAGCATCCACGGCGACTCCGGCATGGATGGTCCGGAGCAACCCGAGTCCGCAATCGAGCTGGACCCGCGCCACGCCGTCGACCTCATCATCGAAACCGTCATGGCACATGAGCCCGGCACAGTCACCCTGGTCCCCACCGCAGGGCTGACCAACATCGCCATGGCTGCCCGCAAGGAACCACGCATCGTGGAGCGCGTCAAGGAAGTTGTCCTCATGGGCGGCGGCTACCACGTGGGCAACTGGAGCGCCGTGGCGGAGTTCAACATCATCATCGACCCCGAGGCCGCCCACATTGTGTTCAACGAAAAGTGGCCCGTGGTGATGGTGGGCCTGGACCTCACGCACCAAGCGCTGGCTACGGACGAGGTAGTGGACAGGATCGCGTCCATCGGAACCAAGCCTGCCAAATTCGTGCTTGAACTGATGGAGTTCTTCAAGAAGACCTACAAGGACGCCCAAGGCTTCGATTTCCCGCCGGTCCACGATCCGTGCGCGGTGGCCTACGTCATCGACCCCACCGTGATGACCACGCGCAAGGTCCCGGTGGACATCGAACTGCAGGGCAAGCTCACTCTCGGGATGACGGTGGCCGACTTCCGCGCACCCGCTCCTGAAGACTGCCACACCTCGGTTGCGGTTGACCTGGACCACAAGAAGTTCTGGGATCTGGTCACCGACGCGATTGTCAGGATTGGCGAACCAACGCACGACGGCGGAGCTGAAGCCACCGCTGCTGCTGAAACCGCCGGTGTACTCGCAGGAGAGGCAAAGTAATGTCTTCGCTCGCAGAAACCAAGTCCTCCCGCGGCAACGTAACCGCGCTCATGGTCGCCCTGCTGGCAGCCTGCGTTGCGTTCCAGCTCAACGCCTCCATGCTCAGCCCTGCCTTGGTCACCATGGGCAACGAGCTCCAGACTGACCAAGCCACCATCGGCCTCTCCCAGACCTGGTTCTTCACCGCCGCAGCCCTGTTCTCCCTCTTCCTCCCCCGCCTTAGCGACATCGTGGGCCGCAAGAAGATCCTTGTGGGCATGATGCTCCTGATGGCGGTCGGTTCGGTCGTTGCGGCACTCGCACCCGATGTCACGTGGCTCTTCGTAGGCCGCATCATCCAGGGCGTCAGCGGTCCCACTGTCCCGCTCTGCCTCATCATGCTCCGCTCCGCAGTGAGCAATCCGCGCAAATACGGCACCCTCATGGGCCTGATCACAGCAGTCAACGGTGGCGTTGCCGGCGTCGACTCCTTCGTGGGGGGTTACTTCGCCGAGAACTTCGGATTCCGCAGCATTTTCTGGCTCATGGTCGCCTTGGCCCTGGTGGCAACAGTCCTGATTGCCGTCCTTGCGGGCGAGAGCAAGCCTGCTGCCGGAACCACTATGGACTGGCTGGGCGTGTTCTTCATCGTGATCGCGGTGGGCGCCCTCCTGACAGCCTTGAACGAAGGCTCCAAACTGGCCACGGCCTTCGACGCGGGAACATTAACGCTGGCCATTGGCCTGATCCTGGTTGCCGCCGTCGCGTTCTTCGCCTTCTGGACCGTTGAAAAGCGCGCCAAGCAGCCCATGGTGGAAACCGTACACCTGCGGCAGCGTTCCACGTGGGCACCGCTTTTGACCACCACACTGACCATGACCGGCATCTTTGCGGTCATCAATGGGATCGTCCCGGCGTTTGTTCAGGCAGCCGAACCGGGCTTCGGCGTCGGCCCCACCGAGATGTCACTCATGATCCTCACCCCGTACGCACTGCTGGGTTGGCTCTTCGGCCCGATCAGCGGCAGGCTCGCCCCGGTCCTCGGCTACACGAAGGTCCTTCGCATCGGCCTGCTTGGCAGCCTCGTGGCTTTGGGAATTATCGCGTTCTTCGGCCTCAACAACCTGCCAATGATGATCGTGGGCACGGCCTTGCTGGGCATCATGTACGCCGGTACCGTCAACATCATGCTGAACGGACTGGGCGTAGTCCTCTCGCCCCAAGGCAACCCGGGCTTCCTCCCCGGAATGAACGCGGGCGCTTTCAACCTTGGTGCCGGCCTAAGCTTCCTGGTACTGCCCGCGGTCCTCGTTGCGACGTCCGCACTGGGTGACGCAAAGGCGTCGTACCTCACCGTTGTGGTGGTGGGTCTAGCCATCACCCTTGCCGCCTTCGCCGCCTCGCTACTGATCCCCAAACCACTCGACGCAGAGGTTACAGAGGCAGAGCCGATCGAAGCTGAGATCGCCAAATGAGCACCGATACCAGCGCGCCAACGGCGGGGATCGTCGTCGTCGGCTCCCTGAACGCCGATCTGACCATCTACTGCGACCGCCTTCCCAAGCCCGGCGAGACCGTCCACGGCAATGGCTTCGCCGTAAACCCCGGCGGCAAGAGCGCCAATCAGGCGGTGGCGGCCAGCAAGCTCGGCGCCCAGGTCAGCCTGGTGGGCGCAGTGGGCGATGACGCCAACGGCAGCATGCTCCTGGACTCCACCGCCGACGCCGGCGTGGACGTCACCCGCGTCAGGCGCTCGGACGCCGCGACCGGCGTCGCGGTCATCTCGGTGGATGCCAGCGGCGAGAACAGCATCATCATCTCGGCCGGGGCAAACGGGACCCTAACCCCGGCAGACGTGCGCGCGGCAGCGGACGCCATCAAGAATGCTGCGGTGGTCTGCCTCTGCCTTGAAGTCGCGATCGATACTGTGATCGCCGCTGCGCAAGCAGGGCACGACGCCGGCGCTACCGTCTTGTTGAACCTCTCGCCTTATGCGGAGGTACCCGAGGTTCTGGCCGAGTTGAGCGACGTGCTGCTGGTCAATGCGCACGAGGCCTCACTGTTCCTTGGTGGCGAAGCCGACGTTCCTGACGCCGACGCGAAGGCCGAAGCCTGGGAACCGGTACGGAGCCAGTTTGCTGACAGGGGTTTGCAGCGCGTGCTTGTGACGCTGGGCGCCCACGGATCTGTTGTGCTGGATTCGTTGGCCCAGGGCACACAGGACCAGATCACCCGGATTGCCCCTACCCGGGTTTCCGCCGTAGACACGACCGGTGCCGGCGACGCCTTCACGGGAGCCGTCGCGGCACGCCTGGCTGCCGGAGAATCCCTCGCGGACGCTGCCGGCTTTGCCTCAGTGGCTGCCGCGTTGGCCGCCACGAAGAAGGGCACCCAGGCCGCCTACCCGACGCTTGCCCAGGTAGAGCAGTTGCGGGGGGTTTAGTCCCACACAATTAGGGGACAGGACCTGTTCTGCTAAGGCGTCAATGGAGCGGGTGTTGTCCCCTGGTTGGATAAGGCTTGGGTTAGCCGGCCTTGCGCGCTGCGCGCTGGGCTGAGCGCTCCGCTGCCTTGCGGCTCAGCGCGCCGTGGCCCGCGAACAGCCTCGGGACGACGAAGTAGACCGCCGTGGGAACAACGAACGCCGTCAGGACGAGCGCGCGCAGCACCGGGTGCCATGGCTCCATGATCGGCCCGAGCAAGAGCATGCCGATGGAAACCAAGGGGAAGATCGCGATCCATGTGATCAGGGCGCGCATGTGCACGGACGGCGCCTGGGGCCGCGCCTGCGACGGCGCTTCAGGCCGCGCAGAAGCAATGGTCTCCGGGGCAGTCGCCGGCTCGGCAGCGTCGATTTCGGTAGCAGCTTGAGTGGTCATGGCATTCTCCAACCAGATAGTTGCAATTAGCTTGGTTTCACCATAACCGCACTCGACACCAAATACAACTACTTAGTTGGGAAATGGTAATCTGTATTTATGGCATGGGACATAGAACGCACCAAGTCACTGCTGCTCGAGGCGGCGACGTCCGAGTTTTGCACGCGGGGACTTGCCGGAGCCCGCATTGATCGCATCGCCGCAGAGGCGGGCGTCAACAAAGAACGCATCTACCAGTACTTCGGCAACAAGAACGGCCTTTTTGACGCCGTTATCGTCGCCGCTCTCAGCTCCCTCATGGATGAAGTTCCCATCCACGGCGAGGGACCAGAGGCCATGGCCAACTATGCGGGCCGCCTGTTCGATCATCATCAAGAGGACGCCACCGCACCGCGGCTCCTCTTCTGGGAAGGTTTGGAACGCGGCACGGAAGTTGTGGGCCTGCCCAAACGGATGGCCAACTGTGCGTCCAAGGTCAACAGCACCATTGCAGCCCTTCCCGGAATATCAAGGGAAGATGCCGGTGATCTCCTCATCACCATCGTGAGTCTTTGCGATACCGCCCCCGTGCTGCCCGCACTCGATGGACTCATGGCTGGGAACGATCCCGGCCGCCTCAAGAGGCGACGCGCCGCCGTCGTACGTACCGTTTACCTGGCCGCCTCCGCGCTGGCTACCGAGGCAGCATCTTCCGGATCGTCGGCCACAGAAATTGCGCCTGCTCCAGTGGTCCCGTAGCCACATTCACTGCCCGCCCCATACACCCTGTGACAGCTTTGACAGGAAAAGTGACTTCGTTGTGAAGTGGCCCCTAGCCAAGAAGGGGTGCCATCAACCATGCTTGCTGCATGTACTCAACGACGAGCCCATACCGCATCATCACGGTCTGCACCGGAAACATCTGCCGCTCGCCCATGGCAGCGCTCATGCTTACCGAAGCCTTCGAAGCGGAAGGGCTCGGCAAGCTGGTAGTGGTCGACTCAGCGGGCACCACCGGGTACGAGGTGGGGCGCCCCATCGATCCCCGGGCGGCCCGCAAACTAACCGCCCACCACATCGCGTCCGAGGACCACGTCGCACGCAAGTGGCGGCGCGAGTGGTTCGCTGAGCGGGATCTCATCCTGGCACTGGACGTCGATCATTTCGGCTGGCTTCAGGAGGGCGCGCCGGATCGCGAATCGCTGGCCAAAGTCCGGATGCTGCGCAGCTTCGATCCCATGATGATTGGGCGCAGTTCCCTGGATTTGGGCATCGAGGATCCTTGGTATGGCGGCCACACCGACTTCGAGAACACCTGGACCCTTATCAAAGCCGCTATTCCAGGCATTGTGCGCCACGTGAGCGCTGAAATTGCGGAAGACTCCGGGAGTAGCGCCAGCGACTCCCGAGACGGAGCCACCGAGCACCAGCAGGTAACCTCTATGTCATGACCCCTGCACCCGTGATCATCGCCGTCGACGGGCGGTCCGGCGCGGGCAAGACCACGCTGGCCGTTGAGCTGGCGGCCCGCCTTCGGGAGCACCACAAGGTTTCCCTTTTCCACCTGGAAGATATCTATCCCGGATGGAACGGCCTTGCCACAGGCATCGAAAGATACATCGCAACGGTCCTCACACCTTTGAGCCAGGGCGAGGCAGCAGAGTGGGTCAGCTGGGATTGGGAACGGCATTACGACGGCGCGCTGCACGTAACGCTGCCAGCCGAAATCGTGATCGTGGAGGGCGTTGGCGCCGCAGCGGACGCCGCCCGTCCCATGTTGGACGCCGTCGTCTGGGTCGAATCCCCCGGTGAGGACCGCCGGCGCCGGGCTTTGGCTCGTGACGGAAACACCTACGAACCGTACTGGGACACCTGGGCCGCGCAGGAAGATGTTTGGCTCGAAGCTGACCCGGTCATGGGCGCAGCAGACATCCGCGTCCAGAACCTCGCGGATGGCAACGCCCCGGATGACGTCCTGCAGGCCATGCGGTACCTGCCGTCACTGGCAGCGATCCTCTCGCCGGAACTCAGCGCACGTCGCGGCCTGCAGCTCCGGTCCGAAAAGATCAGCGCCGCTCCTGACGCCGAGACCCTCTTTCAGGACCTCTACGGTTCCTCGACCAACGCTGTTTGGCTCGATTCCTCCAACGCATCCGTGGTTTCAGGGACGTCCCAGGCCGCTGCCCGCAGCCGCTTCAGCATCCTGGCGGACGACGGCGGCACGTTCGGACAGTCCGTCCAGCACCGTCAGGGAACCACCCAAGTGACGGCCGGAACAGCCACGGTGGAAACCGCCGGACCCTTCTTCCGCTGGCTCGATTCCGTATGGGGACGCCGTGCCGTGCGGGCACCCCGCGGCTACGATGGCCAGTTCACGCTCGGTTGGTTGGGCTACCTGGGCTACGAGCTCAAGCGGGAAACCGGGGGGAACGACGTCCAAGCCGGGACTCCGGACGCCGCCCTGCTGTTCGCTGGGCGGGCCGTGGTGCTGGATCATCGCGAGCAAACAGTGTGGCTGCTTGCCTTGGACGCGCCCGACGCCGATGAGTGGTTGCACGAGGCTCGAACCGCCGTCGGGGCTGCTTCAGCCGCCCCTGCTTCCGCCGTCGAGCCTGTTTCCGAGGCGGCTCCGGAATTCACTTGCCGTGACAGCGCGACGGACTATAAGCGCAAAATCGCCGACGCCCAGCATGAAATCAGCGAAGGCAACTCGTACGAGGTTTGCCTGACCACCATGCTTGAAGCCCCTGCCGGCGGGCTTGACCCGTGGCAGAGCTACCTGGCGTTGCGCCGCCGCAATCCGGCACCATTTGCCAGTTATCTTCGGTTCGGCGAGCTGGTTGTCGCGAGCACTTCTCCCGAGCGCTTCCTGCGGATTCTCTCCGACGGCGGCATGCGGGCCGAGCCGATCAAGGGGACGCGTGGGCGTTCCGCCGATCCCACGGAGGACGCCGAACTGCGCCGCGACCTGGAAACATCGCTGAAGGACCGCGCGGAAAACATCATGATCGTGGACTTGCTGCGCAATGATCTGAGCCATTTCGCCATTCCGGGCTCGGTGACGGTCAGCAGGCTATGCGCGATCGAAAGCTACGCCACGGTGCATCAAATGGTGAGCACAGTGGACGCGCACCTTCGCCCGGGCGCTCCGCGGGCAGAAGCCTTGGCCGCCGCTTTCCCCGCTGGTTCAATGACCGGGGCGCCGAAGATCAGCACCATGGACATTCTTGACCAGCTTGAGGCGGGTCCCCGCGGTATCTATTCAGGAGCAATTGGCTACTTCTCGCTGAACGCTGCCACGGACCTTGCGGTGGTGATCCGTACCCTCGTGGTGAATCCCGACGGCGACGGCGGGCGAACGCTCAGCCTTGGGGTCGGAGGGGCAATCACCGCTGATTCCGTGGCCGACGACGAGTACGAAGAGATCCGGACCAAGGCGTTTGGCGTGTTGTCGACGCTCGGGGCTGGCTTCCCGGGCTGAGTTTGCGTATAGCCATCGGCTCTCGCTTTGAGGGCCGCACATGTTACGCAAGTTATTGGAGCGTCGCGGTCAATCTCGCGACGTTATCCACATACTTGGCCAACGGGGGTCTGTCCATCCAGTCGTCCAACGTAAGCTCACGGGATACCTCGCGGTACGTGGACTCCACGGCTCGCATGAGGTTCACGGTTTCGGCGCCCAGGAGCATCACCGAGACCTCCATGTTCAGGGAGAAGGAGCGCATGTCCATATTGCTGGAACCAAGAACCGCAACCTCGTCGTCGATCGTGAAGTGCTTGGCATGGAGCACGTACGGCGCGCGGTACAGGTAGATGCGGACACCTGCCCCGAGGAGCGCTTCGTAGTAGGAGCGTTGGGCGTGGTGGACCAGGAATTGGTCACCCTTTTCGGAGACGAAGAGTTCCACATCCACTCCCCGCTGGGCAGCAGTGGTGATCGCATAGAGCAGGGAGTCATCAGGCACGAAGTACGGGCTGCAAATGGAGATCCTGTGCTGCGCCGAGTAGATCAAGGTATTGAACAAGCGCAGGTTGTTCTCCGTGGCGAACCCCGGACCACTCGGGACCACCTGGGCCGTGACGTGTCCCGGGGAGGGCTGGGAGGGAAGACGAAGCTGACTTTCGAGTGACTCGTCGGTTTCGCTGAGCCAGTCCGTGGCGAAAACCACGTTCAGGGTGGCCACAATGGGACCCTCGAGCCGGGCCATGAGCTCAACCCATTGACGGCCCGCACGGCGATGCTTCGGGTTGTTGTAGGACGGCTCGATCAGATTCTGCGAACCCGTGAACGCCAACGTCCCGTCGATGACCAGGATCTTGCGGTGGTTCCTGAGATCCGGGCGGCGCCATTGGCCGTGGATAGGCAACAGCGGCAACATTCGCTTCCACTGGATCTGGCCTGCCTTGAGCCGGCGGACCAGCCGGCGGTAGCCCTTGATGCGCAGCGTTCCAATGTGGTCGAAGAGCAATCTGACGGTGACTCCGCGCTCGGCAGCCTTCTCGAGTTCGGTGAGCAACTCGTCCGTCACGAAGTCGCTGCTCATGATGTAGAACTCCGCGTTGACGTAGTCCGTAGCGCCCCGGACCGCCTCGGCCATGGCTTTGATGGACTCCTTGTAGCCGGGAATGAGCTCCACCTTGTTGCCGTCGACCATGGGCAGCGAGCCAAGGCGGTGGTTCAGCTCGCCCGCTGACTTCACCCACTCCGGGCCGGGATAAGTGCTCACGGGATCGGCCAGGTCAGAGGTGACGGCGCGAACGCGATGATTAACTTGTTCCTGCTGCTCACGCCGCCGCTTGGACAAGCGGAAATTGCCAAAAAGCAGGAAGAGCACGAATCCAACGGTCGGGACGAGGAAAACAGCCAGAAGCCAGGCCATGGCCGTAGTGGGGCGACGGTTGCCAGGGATGATGCCCAGCAGCACGATGCGCATGATGACTTCCGCAATGACCCAAGCACCCAGGAGCCAGGTCCATTCCGCGCCTATCGGAAAAGGAAAAAGCACTCCACAACCCCCACGGTTCAAGAACTAACGGTCACCACAGCCTATCCGCCCGCCCGTTTGGAGGGCCGCACTAAGCTGGGAACATGACTTCTCCTGCCCCCACGGTCCTTGTTTTCTTGGACCCCGCCTTCGAAAACGGCCGCATTGCCGATTCCAGCCAGCCCCAACTCATGGCCACTGACCTCGGTGCCACCCGTGGGGATGGCGTGTTCGAGTCCCTTTTGGCAGTCCAGGGCAGGGCCCGAAAAGTACAGGCGCACCTGAACCGGCTGGGCACTTCCGCAGCGGCCTTGGATTTGGCGATCCCGGAGCAGGATGTTTGGCGAAAAGCAATCGACACCGCCATCGCGGAGTTCCGCACAGTCCACCCGGCGCCAACGCCCGAGGAGGACGAAGTCGTGGTGAAGCTGATCGTGACCCGTGGCATTGAAGGTGCGGCGAGCCCCACATGCTGGGTACAGGCCTCGCCCTCACCCGCGGGCAGCCGCCGGCAGCGCGAGACGGGCATCGACGTCGTGCTTCTGGACCGCGGTTTTGACACCGAAGCAGGCGAGCGTGCGCCGTGGCTGCTGTTGGGAGCCAAGACACTGTCTTATGCCGTCAACATGGCGGCGTTGCGTTACGCGCACAAGCAGGGTGCCGATGACGCCATCTTCACCTCAACAGATGGCCGTGTCCTTGAAGGGCCGACGTCCACTGTCTTGCTCGCCCACCTTGACACCGTCGACGACGGCGACGGTTCCGTTAGGACGGTTCGCCGGCTCATCACGCCGCAGCACGATAGCGGGATCCTTCCCGGGACATCGCAGGGCGCGCTCTTCGCCGCCGCGAAGGCTGCAGGGTGGGAGCTCGGATACGGGCCGCTGGTGCCGCAGGACCTGTTCGACGCAGACGCCGTTTGGCTCATTTCGAGCATCCGCTTGATCGCGCCCGTGAACCACATTAACGGCCACGAGATCGGTACTCCCGCTGTCCGGAAGCAGCTCACCGAAGAACTGAATGAGTTGTTCGCCGGAATCGAGTAATTCCGGCCGGCCAGACTGAGGGCTACTCTGCTCCGCTTGGAACTTAGCAGATGACAAGTAGAGTAATTGCTCGCATGACTCATTGATAAGGAATTCTTGGCCTCAGCATCGAGCTCCCTAGGGGTCCAATCGCGTTCCTTATCCTCCTTGCACTGGGTGTTCGTCATGTGATGAATCTTGTTCTCGTGTTAGTTGGATCACGTCCAACTGATGCCACTTCAAACTTTGCTGGCTAACTTCCCGGAGGGAATATGGGACACAGCTCCCCCACAACAGCCGAGGCGTCGGCACCGGAGGTACAGTCGCCGACTGGCACCTCGCAGACAGGACTTCGCCGGTCCATGGAGGCCCGGCACCTGGTGATGATTGCCATGGGCGGCGTCATCGGCTCAGGCCTGTTCGTCAGCTCGGGCTACACCATTGCCACCGCGGGCCCTTTGGGCGCCGTTCTCGCGTTCCTTATCGGAGCCGTGGTGGTCTATCTGGTGATGGCATGCCTCGGGGAACTCGCCGTTGCGTTCCCCGTTTCAGGTGCCTTCCACATCTACGCCGCCAGGACCATCGGACCTGCCACCGGCTTCGCCACGGCCTGGCTCTACTGGCTTTGCTGGGCGGTGGCGTTGGGTTCGGAATTCACTGCCGCCGGCCTGCTCATGCAACGTTGGTTCCCTGGCGTCGACGTCTGGATCTGGTGCTTCATCTTCGCCAGCGTCCTGTTCACACTGAATGCCATTTCATCGCGCGTCTTCGGTGAATCAGAGTTCTGGTTCGCGCTCATCAAGGTTGCCGCCGTCGTCGGCCTGATTATCCTGGGCGGCGCCGCATTGATGGGCTTCCACCCGCTCGCCGCAGGCGAATACCCGTCGCTCACTAGCAACTTCAGCACACCCGAAGGGCTGTTCCCCAACGGCTTCACGGGCGTCTTCGTCACCTGCCTGGCAGTCTTCTACGCCTTCTCCGGTTCCGAACTGATCGGTGTCGCCGCCGGCGAAACATCCAATCCGGGCGCCAACATCCCCAAGGCCATGAGGACCACGGTCATCCGTCTCATGATCTTCTTTGTCGGCGCGATTACCGTCATCGCGGCCACCATCCCCTATGAGAAGGTCAGCGTGGACGAGAGCCCGTTCGTCACCGTCTTCTCGATGCTCGGCATTCCGTTCGCCGCCGACATCATGAACTTCGTGATCATTACTGCGCTGTTGTCTGCTGGAAACTGCGGACTCTTCTCCTGCGCCCGCATGCTCTTCTCGCTGGCCGACGAAGGACACGCACCCAAGGCTTTCAGGAAGCTGACCAAGCGTGGGATCCCGATGATTGCCCTGTGCGTGAGCATGCTCGGCGGCCTGGCTTCGCTCATCAGCAGCATTGTGGCACCGGCAACCGTGTACCTGGTGCTCGTTTCGATCGCCGGGTTTGCAACTGTGGGCGTATGGATGTCCATTGTGGCCTCGCATTTCGTGTACAGGCGCACGTTTATCAAGAACGGCGGCGACCTCAGCACGCTCCCGTACAAAGCGCCGCTCTTCCCGCTGGTTCCGATCCTGGCGTTCGCACTGTGCGTTGTGTCCTTGATCGGCATAGCGTTCGACCCCAACCAGGTGGCGGCGCTGCTGTTCGGCGTTCCGTTTGTGGGGGCGTGCTACGCGTTCTTCTACTTCAAGTACGGACGACGGTCCAAGATTCTCGTGGCTTCCTGACCTTCTTTGCCTGCAGATCAGCCCCTGCGCAACCATTCCGGGTTGCCCAGGGGCTGATCTCGTTTCAAAGCAGGTCAGGACCCCACACGGCCCACCCAAATTCACGACGGCGGCACTCACCCCGGCGTCCAGCGGCCGTGGCTTCCTGACCCTCTTTGGCGACAAATCAGCCCCTGCGCAACCATTTCGGGTTGCCCAGGGGCTGATGTTGTTTGAAAGTAGGTCAGGACCCCACACGGCCCACCAAATTCACGACTTCGGCTTGGCCGTCCTGACAGGGTGCTCGCTCAGGATGGACAGCCGGTTGAAGGCGTTGATCCCAATCGCGGCCATGCAGAGGACACTGATTTGCTCGTCGTTGTAGTGTTCCCGGGCCCGCTCGAAGAGTTCGGGGCTCGGCCGTGACGTGCTCATCCGGGTGATCTGCTCAGTGATTTCCATGGCCACCCGCTCAGCCGGCTCAAACAGCGTCACTTCCTTGTAGACGGCTACCAAGGACAGGCGTTGTTCCGTTTCGCCGTACCCCAAGGCGCGGCGATGGTGGAGGTCCAGGCAGAATGCGCAGCCATTGATCTGCGACGCAAGGTAGTTCAGAAGTTCGATGGTCCGCCGCGGCACACCTGTGCGGTCGGCTTCTCCAACCACCTGTTGGGCATAGTGGCTCAGTGTTGCGTAGAGCTCGGGCTGCTGCTTATCCAGATAGCCGGCGAGACGTCCTTTTGTTTCCTGTTCAGGCATGCTTGGAGCCTAGCGCAGGACATCAGGCCAAACACCGCGGGACGTGAGAGAGGGACCACCAAAACGCCGCCGGACGTGAGAGAGGGACCCCCAAAACGCCGCCGGACGTGAGAGAGGGACCCCCAAAACGCCGCCGGACGTGAGAGAGGAAGCGCCAAAACACCGCGGGACGTGAGAGAGGAACCTATTCGGTGGCGTCGCGGGTCAGGTGGATTCCGTTCTCTGCCAGCCACACCGGGTTGAAAGCCTTGCTCAGGTAGTTCGTTCCGGCGTCGGGCGCTATGGCCACCACCACCGAACCGTGGGGTGCGGCCCGGGCTACCCGCAGGGCGGCGGCTACAGCGAGCCCGGATGATGGACCCAGCGCAAGCCCTTCTTCGTCGAGGAGCCGATGCACTGTGGAGTAGACCTCGTCGTTGGGGATGCGCAGGAAACGGTCAACAATGGAGCGGTCAAAGGCCTTGGGCCATTCAGCCTGGGGCCAGGAGTTACCCACCCCGTCCACCAGGATCTCCCCGGGGTGTCCACCGCTGTAGGCGGAGCCGTAGGGGTCGGCACCCACAACTTCAAGGTGCCCGCCCGGCCGCGATGCTGCAACCTTCTCTTTCAGGAACCGGCCATTGCCGCTGATGGTCCCGCCGGTTCCGATCCCGGCCACGAAATGCGTCACAAGGCCGTGGGTCTGCTCCCAGATCTCCGGTCCGGTGGTTTGGTAGTGCGCCGCGGGATTGGCAGGGTTGTCGAACTGCATGGGCCGCCAAGCACCAGGCGTCTCCGCCGTGATTCGCGCTGCCACGGCGCGGGCGTTCTCAGGCGATTCCGAGGGCGCGCTCCAGTCCGTCAGGACCACGCGCGCACCATAGCTGTGGAGCGCGGCGAGCTTCTCCTGGGAGATGGTGTCGCCGGTAACCACCACGACGGGATGCCCAGTCAGCCGGCCAATAAGCGCCAGCCCGATCCCGGTGTTGCCGGATGTGCTCTCCACAATGGTTGCGCCCGGCTGTAACTCCCCTGAGCGCTCGGCCGCCCGGACCATGCTCAGCGCTGTGCGGTCCTTGATGGATCCGCCGGGGTTCTCGGACTCAAGCTTGATGTGGATGGTGCTGCGCAATCCACGGCCCAGGGTCTCCAATTTCACCAGTGGAGTGTTGCCCACTTTGTCCAGGACGGAGGCATCCAGGCCGTCCGGCAGCCCTGCCGCCGAGTGTGCGCCGTGTTTGCGGATTGCAGTACTCATTTGGTCCCCTCCCTTTCCGCCATAGGCGGCAATTCCAGCGCCACCACATCACGCAATTCACGTCGTGCGCGCTCCACCAGGTCCGGAGCCGACGGCCGATCCGCCAGCACATCAGCCAGCCGGCCCACGACGGCGCCCGTCCCCTTCCCGAGCGGCTGCGCGGCTCCCGCTTCAAGCAGCAGATACGACGCCGTGAGAGCCTCGATAGCAAGCAATTTCTCCAAGGCCTCCAACGACCTTTCGAGTTGCTGCAACGCCAGCGGCGCCAAAGTGGAGTGGTCCTCGACGTCGGCCGAGAGGGTGGGTGCCCCGAGCGTCGCCGGCGCTGCCAGGAACTTCAGTTCGGACAGCAGTCCCGCTGCCGAGTACCAAAGCAGCCCGGGCAATTCCTCCTGCACAAGGCCTGCGGCCGGTCCGGATTCAGAAACTGCATCCGACGACGAAGCCTCTAGGTGTCCGGCGGCAGCCTCCAGATGCCTGGCCCGGATCACCCGTTGTGGCGGATACAGCTTGGCGATGCGCCGCTCGCTGGAAATCCCCACGTGCGCCAACGCAAGCCGCATGCCCTCAAAGCAAAGAGCCAGCTGCATCGGTTGGAAGTTCCCGCCGGACACCATTTGCCCGGTTTCAATATCAACCAAAGGGTTGTCGCCACGTCCGTTGAGCTCCACGTTCAGCGCAGCGCCGAGCTGCGAAACTAAGGAGCGAAAAGCGCCATGCGTCTGGGGCGCAGCACGGAATGACAAAGCATCCTGCACCGAGACCTCGGGACGAACGTCCTCCAACCAGCCGCCGCGCAAAAGGTAACGAACCGCGGCGGCCGAGTCCTTCTGCCCGTCCACCGTCTTGCCCGCTTGGATAGTCGGCGAAAACGGGCTGAGGTTCCCGCCGCCGTCGTACCTTGCGATGGCCTCAAGCGAGAGGGACAGCGCGACGTCGGCGAGTTCCGCCAGCTGCTGCAGGCGCACCAAGGCGAGGGTGCCGGCGCCTACGGAGTACGCGTTGGCGCTGACCACTGCAAGGGCCTCACCGGGAGCTAGTCGCAGCGGCTGAAGTCCGGCGTCGGCGAGCGCTTTCGCCCCGGGTACCAGGGTGCCGTCCCCATCGATCGCTTCACCTTCACCGATGGCGACGGCGGCGACGGCGGCGAGCTGGGTGAGGTCCGATGAGCCGACTGAGCCTTCGCGGGGGATGGCGGGAAGAACTCCACGGTTGAGTAGTTCCGCATAGAACTGGGCGGTCTCCGGGCGTACACCGGAGCCGCCGCGGCTGAAGCCGATGAGCCGGGAGAGGATCACGGCGCGGGCGGAGGGTCGGTCCAGATAGTCGCCCACGCCACTGTTGTGATACCTGACTACTTGGATTTGATAGGCAAGGACCGACCTCTCCTCCACAGCCGTATCGCGTCCGGATCCGAGGAGGGTGTTGAGGCCGTAGACTCTCTGACCTGAGGTCGCAGCACGCTCCAGCACTTCGCGTGAGCGGCCGATCAAAGACAACGCATCGTGGTTGAGTTTCACGTGAAACGCCGGATTCAAGGCAGCCTGCGCCACGCTTGCAGGGTCCACGGGCGATGTGCCGATCACCAGGGTCCTGGGTTCGGAGGACATCGTCAGAAGTCCAGAAGATTCTGGCGGAAGCCACCGTCGCCGTAACTCTTCCTCAGCAGGCCACGGCGTCGCAGTTCGGGGGTGAGCTTGTCCAACACGCCGTGCACAGTCACGGGGTCTACGAAGCCGGAGAAGAGGAAGCCGTCGCCGCCCACGGCCTCGCCGGTTTCTTGAAGATAGTCCGCGATCTCGGTAACCGTGCCGATAATCGAATCGCCGGCACCACCGCTTCGTGCCTGCAGGATCTGGCGCAGGGTAGACCCCGGAGGCGCTGCCTTGGCGAAGTGCTCCAACGTGCCTTGGTTGCTGTTGGTGCTCAATTCAGGCAACGGCGCATCGAGGTCGAACTGCTTGAAGTCGATCACTGACAGATAGGAGATCGAGTTGAGCTGGCTGTCGATATCACGCTGGGTAAGCTCACGGCGCTGCGCACGCAACTCCTCGGCCTCCGCTGATGAACCAACCACGGTGGGCTTCAACACGAAAAGGACCTTAACGTCGTCGGGGTTCCTGCCCGCCTTCGCAGCCTCGGCACGGATGGAATCCCGGTAAGCCTCCATGCCGTCAACGCCACGCGCCAAGGCGATCGCCACATCTGCATGCCCACCTGCGAACGCTTTGCCCCGAGGAGAAGCACCGGCCTGCACCAGTACGGGCTCCTCCGGCAGGGGCGCCGTGTTTAGTGGACCCCTGACCTTGAAGAAGTCGCCCTGGTGGTTAATCGGATGCACTTTGGTGTGGTCGGCGAACACGCCCGCCTCAGCGTCCTCAAGCACGGCGTCGGGTTCCCAGCTGCGCCAAAGCTGCCGGACGACGTCGACGAATTCTTCCGCCTTCTCATACCGAAGGTCGTGTTCAATCTGCTGATCCAAACCGTAATTCTGTGCTGCGAGGTCACTGCCGGAGGTGACAACGTTCCAGCCGAGCTGCCCCTCCGAGAAGTGCTGCAGCGTGGCCAAGAGCCGGGCGGCCGTGAAAGGCGGGTAGAACGATGCGCTGACCGTCGGCACAATTCCAATGTGTTTGGTGGCCGAAAGGAGGTACGGAACCAGCGCCAAAGGATCATGCTTGGGCGCAAAGGAGGCGTGGGCCAGCGAGACCTCGGCGGAGCCGCCATAGGTATCAGGAACAGTAAGGGAGTCCTCGATAATGAAAAGGTCAAGGCCGGATTGCTCAAACGCGCGCACGGCATCTTGATACAGGGCAGGTTTCTTCCAGTCGTAACCCAGGCTGTAGCCGGGAGTTCCCCATCCCTGGACACCGAAACCGTGCCCCACGAACCATCCAAAATGCAGCATGGGCTTGAGTGTAGAACTGCCTTGTCCGTTCACCGCGACCTGATTTCTTGCGAAGTTACAGGGGGTCGTACTGCGTCAATTATGCTCCCGGGGCGTCATATTTGGGCCGCTACTCCAGCACCGGCCGGTTACGCAACATGACGAGCACGTAACCGCCTGCAAGTGCGGGCCGCCACCGCGGGATGCTACTTTTTTCTTGAGTAATGAGCACCAGCGCAAAGCCCTGACTTGCTGGTCGGCAACCCTCTCTCCGGCGGGGTGCCTCAGGTGACTACTCGGCGTATCGACACTTCGAACTGCAAGCGTGACTGAGGAGCACCAGCCAATGCCTGAACCCACTGAAGAAAAACTCTCCTACCGCCTGATTACAGGCCCGGACACCCGTGAATTCTGCGAGCGGATCACCACGGCCCTCGCCGACGGCTACGTGCTCCATGGCAGCCCGGCAGCCACGTTCAACGGCACGGATGTCATCGTGGCGCAGGCGGTCGTCCTGCCCGCTGCCATCGCCAACGCAGACGCCGCCGTCGCGAATGCCGTTGACCAGCTGGAGAACGACGACGACGAAGAAGCATTCGAGGGACACGCATGAGTTACGCAGGTGACCTGACCCCGCAGGACGCGTGGGCCAAGCTTGAAGAAGGCGCCATCCTGGTGGACGTCCGCACCGAGGCCGAGTGGGCCCACATCGGCATTCCCGACACGAAGGCCACAGAGAATGATCCCCTGTTCATTCAGTGGAACCTTGCCGGTGGCATCCCCAACTCCCGCTTCATCGAGGACCTGCAGCAGCAGGCACCCGAGGGCGAGGGCGTGGAACTCGTTTTCATCTGCCGCTCAGGCCAGCGCTCCATCTCCGCCGCCATCGCCGCGACGCAGGCCGGGTTCACTGCCTACAACGTGCTTGAGGGCTTCGAAGGTGACCCGGACCGCTACGGCGAACGCACCATCAACGGCTGGAAAAACCGCGGCCTGCCAACGAACCTGGGGAACGACTAAGTGACTTTCAATCCCGATGCCGCCAGCTGGAGCCCTGACACACAGGCAGTACGCGGTGGCCTTGACCGTACCAACTTCCAGGAGACGTCCGAACCCGTTTTCCTGAACTCCGGCTTCGTCTACGAATCCGCTGCAGCCGCCGAACGCGCCTTCACCGGCGAGGACGAACGCTTCGTTTACTCCCGCTACGGCAACCCGTCCGTGGCCACGTTCCAGGAGCGGTTGCGGCTGCTCGAAGGAACCGAGGCATGCTTTGCGACGGCGTCCGGCATGTCTGCGGTCTTCACCGCCTTGGGTGCCCTGCTGGCAGCCGGGGACCGCGTGGTCGCAGCCCGTTCCTTGTTCGGCTCCTGCTTCGTGATCCTCAACGAGATCCTGCCGCGCTGGGGTGTCGAGACGGTATTCGTCGATGGTCCCGACCTCGACCAGTGGCGTGCTGCCCTCTCAGAACCGACCACCGCCGTGTTCTTCGAGTCGCCCTCCAACCCCATGCAGGAAATCGTGGACATCGCCGCCGTCAGCGAGCTGGCGCATGCTGCGGGAGCCACCGTCGTCGTCGACAATGTCTTTGCCACTCCCCTGCTGCAGCGTTGCGGCGAGCTGGGCGCGGACGTGATCGTGTACTCCGGCACCAAGCACATCGATGGCCAGGGGCGTGTCCTGGGCGGTGCGATCCTGGGCACCAAGGAATTCATCGATGGCCCGGTCAAGCAGCTGATGCGCCACACCGGTCCGTCGCTCTCCGCGTTCAACGCCTGGGTGTTGACCAAGGGCCTGGAAACCATTGGCTTGCGCGTGAACCACAGTTCGGCCTCCGCTTTGAAAATCGCGGAATGGCTGGAGCAGCAACCCGCCATCAACTGGGTCAAGTACCCCTTGCTGAAATCGCACCCTCAGTACGAGCTCGCAGCCAAGCAAATGAAGGCCGGCGGTACCGTGCTGACATTCGAGTTGCTGCCCTCGTCCGGGCGTTCCGCCAAGGACGCCGCGTTCGCGCTGTTGGACGGACTGCGCGTCATCGACATTTCCAACAACCTGGGCGACTCCAAGTCCCTCATCACGCACCCGGCCACCACCACGCACAGGGCCATGGGGCCCGAAGGGCGCGCAGCAATCGGCCTTTCAGACGGCGTGGTCCGTTTGTCCGTGGGGCTTGAAGACGTGGACGATCTCATCCTGGATCTGGAGAAGGCCCTCAAACAGGTCTAACCTTCATGCCATGAGCGTGAAGCATCCCTATCGCCGTGCCGGAACGGTCATCGTTGCCGGCACGGCGGTGTGGTTGGCAGGGATCTCACCGGTCTCCCGCGTCTACATCACCCCCGATGCCGCCGAACGTCTTCGTATGCTCGAGGCCGGGCAGCGTGGCTGGGTTATCGGGCAGCACCTCGCTGCTGCTGGAACCGTCGCGGTGCCGGTGGGATTCGCAGCTTTTGCCCGTCGTCTTCCGGGCGGACGGGCAAAGCGGTGGGCTGTTCCGGCCGCGGCCGCCTTGCTCGCAGGTGCCCCGCTCTTTGTATCCAGTTTGTCGCGTCGGGCCTCGGACCTGGAACGCTTTGCCTACGGCCGCGGATCCAATGCGCCATTCCTGGCCTACTCTGGGCTCCACGTTCTTGCCTTGGCGGCGCTGGGCGGAAGCCTCCTGGCATCCCCCGCCAAACGATGGATCGGAGTGACTGCTGCAGCCAGCGCGCCCATCTACGGCGCCATCCTTGTGGCCAAGAAGGACATCCCGCCTTTCGTGTTTTACCTCGTGGAAGGCCTAGCGGGGGCGTACCTGATGACGTGGGAAGAGACTGACTCCGCAGAAGCTTAGGCCCTGCGGACCCTGGTCATGATGGGCACCGGGTCCTTGGCCGAGCCTGCGGTAGCGCCACGAATCGTCGCCTTCACGGCATGCCCAACCACCGCCCCCAAGGCCTCATTGCTGGGCGGACTCCCCGGCGGATTTTGGGCGTCACGTTGCCGGTTGTTGAAACGTTCCGCTGCTTCGCGTTGCTCCCGGGCTCCGTTTCCGCGCTCAAGAATGTCCGAGATTCCGGCCTTCACGAGCTCCAGTTCACCTTGGTCGTCCAGGACAGGGCTCAGGTAATCCACCAAAGCCCAGACCACGTCCGCTGCGGGTTGGGGACGAAAATCGCCAAAGTCCAGGAGGTCTCCGCCAAGGCCCGAATTGCTCGCTTGCCAACTCGCCATCCGGAGCAGGGCCGTCGGCACCGAGGCGGGCTCAACGCCGTCGAGCATTTCCAGGGATGCGGTCTCGACCAATGCCCTCACCAGCACTGCAATTACGGCTGCGTCCTCCGAACGGAGGCAGACGTCAGCCACCCTGACTTCCACGGTCGGATGGTTGCGGGAGATGCGGGCGTCGAAGTAGATCATGCCCTCGTCAAGGAGAACTCCCGTGTCCAGGAGGCGCTGGACCATGCGCCGGTAGGCAGTCAACGAGCCAAAAACGGCTGAAGGCCCGGACGTCGGCCATCGGTTCCAGGCCTGGATCCGATAGCTTTCGAAACCCGTAGGCAGCCCACGCCAGTAGGGGGAATTGGCGCTGAGGGCCGTCAAAACAGCAAGTTTGTCGCGGATGTGATCAAGGACCACCACGCCCTCTTCAGGTGACTCCACGGCGGTGTGCACGTGGAAACCGCAGGTCAGTTGCTCATGGGCCGTCAACCCAAAGCGTTCAAGCATCACCGCGAAGCGGGGATCCGGGGTGGTATGTGTGTTCTTGGCCAGGGGCGATGTGGCAATCGCGGCCACCCGGGCGTTGTGCTTCCTGGCGGCGTCGTTGGCCATGGCACGGCCACTCCGGATCTGCTGGAGGAGCTCGGTGTGGGTATGGCACGGACGGGTCTGGGTTTCGATCTGTTCCAGCTTCAGTTCGTGGCTGAGCCCCATCCCGGTTTCAGGCGCCGCTTCCGGTCCTGCCAGCAGCGCGTCCGCGAGCAGCGCATCCGCGAGGGCCAAGGGCTCGCCCGTCACAGAATCGACGATGAGTAGCTCTTCCTCCACCCCGAAAATCCGCATGGCACCATTCTGCTTCATGCGGCATCCCGGATACAGCAACCCGGGGTCACTTACGGCCCATGTGAGGGTCGATTATGGGCTCTAAGTGACCCCGCGTTGCAGGTGGGCCTAGTCCTGGAAGTACTCCACCTTGGCGCCAATGGTGTTCAGTCGCTCGGCCAGGTCCTCGTAGCCGCGTTCTATGACGTAGATGTTGCGAAGCTCCGAGGTTCCACGGGCAGCCAGCATCGCCAGGAGCAGGCACGCTGCCGGGCGCAGCGCCGGCGGGCAACCGATCTCCGCGGCCCGCCACTTGGTGGGTCCGTTGACGTAAATCCGGTGCGGGTCCAGGAGTTGGACTTGGGCGCCCAGCTTGTTGAGTTCCGTCAAGTAGATGGCACGGTTCTCGTAGACCCAGTCGTGGATCATGGTCTGGCCCTCGGCGTTGCCCGCGATCACGGCGAAGAAGGGCAGGTTGTCGATGTTGAGCCCCGGGAACGGCATGGGGTGGATCTTGTCCTGTGGGGCGTGGAGCTCGGAGGGCTTGGTGGTGACATCCACCAAACGCGTCCGCCCATTGCGGGCCATGTATTCGCCTGAGATTTCGAGCTTCTGGCCCATCTGTTCCAGGGTGGCAAGCTCGATTTCCATGAATTCGATGGGAACCCGGCGGATGGTGACCTCGGAGTTCGTTACGATGCCTGCGGTGATCAGGCTCATGGCTTCGATGGGATCCTCGGACGGGAAGTATTCGATCTCCACGTCTATGGCTGACCGGCCAGTGATCTTCAGCGTCGTGGTCCCGACGCCCTCGATGGTCACGCCCAAGCCCTGCAGGTAGAAGCAAAGATCCTGGACCATATAGTTGGGGCTCGCGTTGCGGATCACCGTGGTGCCCTCGCGGTGTGCGGCAGCCATAATGGCGTTCTCGGTGACAGTGTCGCCACGTTCGGAGAGCACGAAGGAACGGTCGTCCCCATCGGCCGGGGGTGCCACCACGGAGTAGAAGCCGGACTTCGCGCCCACCGTGAGCCCGAACTGGCGCAGTGCCTGCATGTGTGGTTCGACGGTGCGCGTCCCGAGGTCGCATCCACCCGCATAGGGAAGCAGGTATTCGTCGGTCTCGTCCAGGAGCGGGCCGAGCAGCATGATGACGCTGCGGGTGCGCCGAGCTGCCTCCACGTCCATTGATTCAAGGTCCAGGACTTCGGGCCTGCGGATACGGAGGTCGCTGCCGTTGAGCCAGGTGCATTCGACGCCGATGGACGTCAGCACCTCAACGATCCGGTTGACTTCCTCAATGCGCGCCAAACGACGCAAAGTGGTGGTGCCCCGGTTGATCAGGCTGGCACACAGCAGGGCGACACCGGCATTCTTGCTGCTGTTGACATCCACTTCGCCGGACAGCGTGTGGCCGCCCTCTACCCGGAGGTGGGTCATCTGCGGCTTGCCTACCTTGACGATGGAACGGCCGAAGATGGCCTCCAGCCGTTCGATCATTCTGAGGCTGAGATTCTGCTTGCCTTGCTCCATCCGGGCGATAGCGCTCTGGCTGGTTCCCAGCTCGGAAGCCAACTGCCCCTGCGTCCAGCCCTTTTCGCTTCGTGCGTCGCGGAGCAGGAGGCCCACATTTTCGGCGGTAGGTTGCGTCATACTCAAGAAATATCACAAATGAGTTAGAAGCGCTGAACAAATCGCCGATTCAGCGGCAAAGATCACAGAGTACCCGTATAGTGCGATATCTTGGCTAACGCCAGACGAAACTCCACGTTCCAGCGCCGACTGCTGTCAGTACCGCAGCGGCAGCGATGACGAGACCGCCGAGGAGTACCCAGACGTCCAGGAGGGAGTAAGTGGATTCCCGGGCCCACGTTCGCTGCGCGCCGCCGAAACCCCGTGCCTCCATGGTGATGGCCAGCCGGGAGGCCCGCCGGACCGCCTGGACCAGCAGCCCGAAGCTCTGTCCAAGCGTTGCCTTCAGCCGTTGCAGCGGGCTACCCTGCGAACCCACTCCGCGGGCACGCCTGGCCATGCCGATGGTCTGCCATTCCTCAGCCATCAAACCCACCAAGCGCATCGCGGCCAGCGAACCGAGGACAAAGCGGTGTGGCAGCCTTGCCTTCTGTGCCAGCGCATCAGCCAGATCGGTTGGATCTGTACAGGTCATCAGCAGGATCGCGGGCAGTGCGATCGCCAAGCCGCGCAACATGAAACCCAGCCCCAGCTGAAGGGAACCTTCGCTGATGGACCAGAGTCCGACGTCGAGCAGTACGGCGCCGCTGTCAGCCGCCACGATTGCGGTGCTCCAGCCACCAATCGCTGCAGCGATGATGAGCGGCCAGGCCCGCTGCCATAGAAGCCCCAGCGTGAGGCCAGCCAGCGGGAACAGGGCCAGCTCGGCGACGAGGGCCGTTGAAGCGGATACCCAGTCGATCGACAACGCCAGCACCAGCGAAATAAGGAACACGGACACGAACTTCACCAAGGGGTTGGCACGCGTGAGGAGGGCCTGGTTGCCGCGCAGGTTCAAGGCGTCCCTCATGCGGCACCGGCTTCCTGGCGGGCTGACTCGCTCTGTGAGTCAGGCACGCGCGGCGTCGCCGGATCCAGCCGGAGCTCCGTGCCGCCAAGGACCGCACTGAATTCTTCGTCGTGCGTCACGGACACAACGGCCGTTCCGGCGTCGAGCAGTTCGGACAGGAACGATGCCAACTCTGCCCAGGTGTTGGCGTCCTGGCCGAACGTTGGTTCGTCCAGCACCAGCACTTTAGGATGGGCCGCAAGGACCGTGGCCACTGACAACCGGCGCTTCTCGCCACCGGACAAGGTGTAAGGGTTCGCGTCCACCAAATGCGTGAGCCGCAAACGCTCCACCAATTCATCCACGCGTTCTTCACCGTGCCCCAGATGCTTTGGTCCGAACATCAACTCGTCCAGGACCTTGCCCGTCACAAACTGGTGCTCCGGTTCCTGGAACACGGTGCCAATGCGCGAAATCAGCTGATCCGCCTTCCACTTGAACGGGTCGATTCCAGCGCCCTCGGAAAGCTCGACGGCGGCACTCACCTTGCCGTCCACAGGCGCCAGAAGTCCGGCCAATGTGAGAGCAAAGGTGGACTTGCCTGCACCGTTCGGACCCGTGATGGTAAGTGCCTGGCCAGCCCGCACTTGTGCACTGATACCCGATTGCACGGGAACGGGTGGGATGGTTTTGAACCGGCGACGGCGAGGCTTCTCACGGGAAACAGCCAGGTCCTGTGCCACGAGGAGGAACTGGGCGGTGGATTCATGGCCGCCCGTTTCCTGAGTTGTGGTCCTGCGGGCGCGAGTAGCCGGAACGTACCCGGGCACCCATACTCCCGCTGCCATCAACATGGTGCGGGCCTCTGTGAGCACCTGATCCGGTGGGCCGTCCAGGAGCACGCCGCCCCCAGCCGAAGGGGGCTGGAGGACCACGATCCTGTCCACCAGGTCCTTCCACACGGACACACGGTGTTCCACGACAACCAAAGTGGCACCGGTCTTGTCCAGGCATCGCTCCACGGCGTCCCGAACCTCAAGCACACCCACTGGATCCAGGTTGGCCGTAGGTTCGTCGAGCAGGATCAGCCCGGGCCGCATCGCCAGGATGCCGGCCAACGCAAGGCGCTGCTTCTGCCCGCCGGAGAGTGCCGCCGTCGGGTGATCCAGCGCCAAACCGCCGCCTGCAGCGGTGCGCAACCCAACGTCGTCGAGCGCTTCATGGACGCGGGCCCAAATTTCATCCCGGGGAACGGCAAGGTTTTCGGCGCCAAACGCGACGTCGTCACCCACACGGGAGAGCACTACTTGGGTTTCTGGATCCTGCTGCATCAGACCTGCGCGGCCGCGCTGTTCGCGGGGAGCGACGCCGTCGATCAACAGCGAGCCGGTCTCGTCGGAATCGTCTTCCTCATCACCCAGCACACCGGCGAGGGCATGGAGAAGTGTCGATTTCCCTGCGCCCGATGGACCCAGCAACAGCACACGCTCGCCGGGCTCGATCCGGAGGTCGAGGTCCTGGATGGCAGGTGTGGAACGCCCGGCATGCCGCCATCCCCACCCTTGGGCGGTGATGGCGGCGGGCCGCACGTGGTTGCTGCTTTGCGTGGCAGGCATTAGTTGAAGACGGGCTCCGAAGCAGCCTTGCGCGACGCGAAGGAGCTCAGGACGCCGGTCTTGGCCAGCCCGCGGGTGGCAACCCAGGACAGCGCGCCGGCGATGATCGCACCGGAGAGCGTGGTGAAGGCGATGTAGGCCAGCTTGTCGATTGCTTCGTAGGCGATGTTCCAGCCCCAAGGCAGGAAGGAATCGTTGAGACCGCAGAAGAGGCCCGAGCCCGCACCCGCGAGGAGTGCAGCGGAGAGGTCGAACTTCCTGTACCGGAACGCAGCGAAGACGAGTTCCGCACCCAGTCCCTGGAGGATGCCGGATATGAGGACGGTGGTGCCGTACTGGGAACCCATGATGAGTTCGCCGGTTGCGGCGACGGCTTCGCAGAACAGGGCAGCGCCCGGCTTGCGGATGATGAGCATGCCCAGGACGGCCGGGATCATCCAGCCACCGGCGATCAAACCGGTGAGCGGAGGATACGTGGCGTTCATGGGGATGGATACGATTGCGGCGCCCTGGGACCAGGCCCAAAAGATCACGCCGCCGGCGATGGCAATCAAAGCTGCCACCACGATGTCTACAACACGCCAGTTATAACTGGTTTTCTTCACGCTTGCCGTGGTCATTTTTCTGCCTCCTGAGGTACAGGAGGGGAAAGTGCTCCCCGGAAACCCCCGGCCAGCCTTCGCCGCCCGGATCCGGACACTCTGAGAAGCTCGACTCCCTTGCGCCGGTACTAACCGGATCAGGTTCGAGGGTCTGCGGCTGTCCGCACTCTCAGCGCCCTCGCGTCTCCTGCATCTCTGCAAGGTCCGACGGCGGCGCTCCCCTGTCGTTATTAATCTGCCCTTATGGGCGTGGTTCAGTTTACACCTGTCGGTGTTCGTGCGCGCTGGGGTTGGTCACAAAGCGGTTGGCTGGCCTTCCCTGCGTTGTGGCGTCCGCTCCGCGCCCGATTCTCACGACTTAGCTCGCACACCAGGCCCCGCAACCAGACCTGAGACAATGATCCAGCAGAATCGACGCGGCAAAGGGGCATTTCATGACGGACCTTCCCACTACGGACAACCCGGTTCCCGAGCCGCGGCTGGCTGCGAGCGTTATCCTGCTCCGCGACACTCCGGGCGGCCTCGAAGCCTTCGTCCAGCACAGGGTTGCCACCATGGACTTCGCCGCCGGCATGGTGGTCTTTCCGGGAGGCCGGGTTGATGCCGCCGACCAGGATGGATGGGAATATCCGGCTGAGCTGCTGGAACGGCATGCCGCAGACTGGAACCTCAGCTCGATCGCCGTCGATCCCGAACAAGCCCCGGCAAAGTCAGGCATGGTTCTCACCGCAGCCCTGCGCGAGGTTTGGGAGGAGGCCGGGCTTCGCCTTAATGCCTCAGACCTTCGTCCCTGGGCCAACTGGGTCACGCCGACGGACATGCCCAAGCGCTTCGACACGTACTTCTATGTAGCCAAGCCTGCTCCGGAAGCAGCACCCCAGCACCAAACCACGGAAGCGTGGCAATCACTCTGGATGCCGGTGGATGGGATCCTGGCGGCCGAGGCAGCCGGTCAATTGCAGCTGATGCCACCCACGTATTACCTGCTCAAGGAAATTGCCGGTCTCGGAACCGTAGATGCCGTCTGGGAAGCCGAACACGATGTTGTCCCTGTCCTTGCACCACGCGGTTCCATGGCAGCTTTCCTCAAAGAACGGGAAAACCGTCGCTAGTCCCACCCCACCGGGATGTGAGGCTAGGCTGGGGGCATGAACCTCTTTTTCAAGCTGCTGGGTGCAGGAGTAAGCCTTGCAGCCGGATTCGTCGGCACCAAGTTGGTCAACAAGGGCTGGGAAAAGGCCACGGGTAACAAGCCGCCCACAGGCCACGACGATATGGAAACGAGCCTCCGCTCTGCCTTGTCGTTCGCGCTGATTTCGGCCTTCGTCAGCACGCTCATCCAGGTTTTCGCGAGCCGTGGCACCCAGCGTGCCATCGCCCGCTTCGCCAAGACGCAAGATATCGTCTAGGCCGCGCATAGGCATTCCAACGCGGGGTCACTTAGGCTCCCTCACCGCCGTCGGGAGGGCGCGTAAGTGACCCCGCGTTGTTCCGGGTTGTTCTAAGCGTCCGGGGTGGAACCGTCGCCGGCCGCCCTTTGGACAACCGCTTCAAGCTCATCCTTGGTGAGCAGTTCGCGGTGCCCATGCTTGGTTCGGTAAGCAGAGCGGCCCACCATGTGTGCGGAGACCGGTGCAGTGAGTAGCTGGAAAATCCAGGCCACCACGAGAACCGGCCAGACCCACCATGTACGCATTTGCAGGCCCATGGCCGCGAGCATGAGGAAAAGACCCAGGACCTGCGGTTTGGTTGCCGCGTGCATGCGGCTCATGAGATCGGGGAACCGCAGGAGGCCAATTGCGGCTCCGAGCGACATGAGGGCACCCACCACAAGAAACACTGCCGTCACTACGTCGATCACGGCATCCACACCGGTGGCTTCAGGAGTCATTGCCCTGATCCCTCCGATCTGCTACAAATCGGGCAAAAGTTACGGAGCCTACGAAGCCGATCACCGCGAGCGCCACGAGCAACACCAGGTTGTTCAGGTGCCGGTTCATCGCCATATCGATCGCAAGCGCTGCGCCGAGAATGGCCAGCAGGACATCCGATGCCAGCACGCGATCCAACAAGGAGGGGCCTATGGCGATACGGATGATCGCTCCCACCGCCGCCAAGCTGAGGGTGACAGCCGTCACCAGCAGAACGAGTTCTTTCACAGAGCTGCTCCTTCCAGGCCCGGGGTTGGTTCATCCTGGAGCGCGTCGAGTTCCTCGCGCGTTCCCATGATCCGGATCAGCGCGGCCTCGATGTTCTGGACTTCCTGACGGATCTTGGCGATTCCGGCTTCCTCATAAATATTGAGCGCGTGTAGGTAAAGCGTGGACGTCGAGCGGTCCACTTCCACCACCAACGAGCCCGGGATCAGCGAAATAACGTGCCCGGTTGCCGTCACTATGAGGTCCGAATGGCTGCGCAACGGAACAGCGACGACGGCGCTACGCACCTTTGGCCCCTTCACTACGGCCAGGTAGAGGACCAGGAAGCTCGCTGCCGCCACTTTGCCCAGGAATACCAGGGCGAAGGAAATAGCGCGGAGAACATTGAACCTGCCGCTGAGCTCCACCGGCGGAAGATAGAAGAACTTGGCCACGAGCACAGCGATGAGCGCACCGAACAGCAGGTTGCCCGGGCTGAAGTCCCGCCACAGGGCGCCCCAGACGATGACCAGCCATACCAGCAGCGGCAGTTCAGTGCGGAAGGAGATCGGTTTTCGGCTCATCTGGCAGCCCCTGACTGACCTACGGACGGTACCTGCGCGGAGTCTCCCAGGACTGAATGAATGTAGGCGGTGCGGTCCAACATGATTTCCGCCGAACCGTCGGCCAGGTGGAAGAGTGGGCCCGCAAAGACTGTGAGCGCAACACCGAAAACGACAAGGCCAGCGGTGGAGCCCACCATTGTCCGGGGAAGTACCCCCACGTTGCCTGGGGTCTGAAGCACCGGGTCCGGGTACTCGGCGTCCTCGGGCTTGCGCCAAAATGCCCTGTTCCAAACACGGGCAATTGCCAACAAGGTGAGAAGGCTGGTGACCACACCACCCACCACCAAAACGATGGCCAGCGGCGTACCTAGTTGCACGCCTGCTTGGAGAAGCCCGAGCTTGCCCAGGAAACCCGAGAACGGCGGGATGCCCGCAAGGTTCATTGCCGGGACGAAGAACAACAGGGCAAGGAGTGGCGAGAGCTTGGCTAGGCCACCCAAGCGGTCAATGGACGACGAACCGCCCCGCCGCTCAATCAAACCAGTGACCAGGAACAAGCTTGTCTGCACGGTGATGTGGTGCGCCACGTAGAACACGGCCGCGCCAAGGCCCGTGATGGAGGACATTGCCAGGCCGAACACCATGTAACCGATGTGGCTGACCAGGGTGAAGGACAGGAGACGTTTGATGTCGCTCTGCGCCAAGGCACCCAGGATGCCCACCACCATAGTCAGCAGCGCCACCACCATTAAGGGCACGTTGAGGGTGTCGCCGGGAAAGAGGAGTGTCTCGGTACGGACCATGGCGTAAACACCAACCTTGGTCAGCAAACCGGCAAACACGGCTGTGACAGGAGCCGGAGCGGTTGGATAGGAGTCGGGAAGCCAGAACGACAGTGGGAATACTGCCGCCTTGATTCCGAAGGCCACCAGCAGCATCACGTGTAGGAGATTCTGGGTTCCTTGATCCAGCTCGGCCAGCTTGATGGCGAGGTCCGCCATGGTGATGGTCCCTGTAGCTCCGTAAATCATGGCGATTGCGATGAGGAACAGGACCGACGACACCACGGACACCACCACGTAAGTGACGCCGGCACGAATGCGGGGCCCCGTCCCACCCAGGGTCATCAGCACGTAGCTTGCCGTCAGCAGGATTTCGAAACCCACGTACAGGTTGAAAAGGTCACCTGTCAGGAAGGCATTGGAGACGCCCGCCACCAGGATCAGATAGGTGGGGTGGAAGATCGAGACGGGCGCTTCCTGGTCGCCATCAGCCATGCCTTGACCGGTGGCGTAGATCAGGACCGCGAGGCTTACCACGGTGGAAACCACCAGCATGAGCGAGGAGAACTGGTCCACCACCAACACCACGCCCCACGGCGGCAGCCAACCACCGAGCGTGACGGATGTGGTGCCTCCCTCCCACACGGACGCCAGGAGCAGGCATTCGAGCAGGAGTGTCGCGCTGAGTATCACGATGCTGACTACCCGCTGCGCAGCCGTGTGCCTGATCAGCACGAACGCGAGGGCTGCTCCGAGGATCGGAAGGAGGACAGCCAGTGGCGACAGGTTTGCGAGATTCACGCGCTGCCTCCTTCCCGGCTGGATGCCGTTTTGGGTGTTTCCGTCGCCTCTGGGTGCAGCCGTTCCTCGGGGGTGGACGCAGTCACCACGAACTCCGATGTTTCCAGCGGGACAATCGCGTCGTCTTCCGCGTCGAAGCTGGGAGTCCGGGCTACGCGGCGGTCTTCGAGGTCATCCTGGATCTCGTCTTGCCGTGCCAAGGCCCAGGTGCGGTAGATGATGCCAAGCATGAAGGCAGTGACGGCGAATGATATGACGATGGATGTGAGGATCAACGCCTGGGGCAGGGGGTCGTTGTACTGAGTGGAGGCTGTTTCCTTGTCGAACAGGGGAGCAAGGCCGGCGTACCCTCCCGTACTGAGGATCAGGAGGTTGGTGGCGTTGGCAAGCAGCATCAAGCCAAGGAGGACGCGCGTCAGACTCCGCTCCAAAATCAGGTAGATGCCGCAGGCATACAGCACACCCATGACTATCAGGAGGGTCAGGTTGATGCTCATGGGTTGCCCTTCCCGGAGGCGGCAGTTTCAGCGGGCGCAGACTCGGCGACCCTGGTCTTTCCGGCCTTCGCGCCCTTCTCTTCAAAATGTTCGTCGATTTCGGCGCCCAGGCTGCGTAGAACGTCGAGCGCCAGGCCCACCACCACTATGTAGACGCCGATATCGAAGATCGTGGACGTGACGAACTTGACGTCCCCGAATACGGGCAGCCAAAACTCGATGATCGCGCTCTGGAACACCTGTCCGCCGAGGAGAAGGGGCACGAAACCGGACGCTGCGGCGGTCGCAAGTCCCGTCCCCAACAACGTTCCGGCACTCACTGTCGCCGCCTCGCTCAACTCGAAGCGTCCACCGGCAAGGTAGCGGATAGTGAGGGCGAGGCCTGCGGTCAAGCCGCCAGCGAAGCCACCCCCGGGCAGGTTGTGGCCCGCAAGGAGAAGATAGATGGAGAAGACGATCATCGAGTGGAAAATCAGCCGGGTGACCACTTCGAAGATGATGGATCTCCGCTCGGGGGCCAGCGTCCTGCCTGCAACGAGCCAGGCATCACGGGTCACGTCCGTGAACTTTCTCGCCAGGGCCAGCCGGGCGCCGTCGCGGGAGTCACGGTCGACGCCGGTGCGGCGCCCCACGCTGCCTTCCGGCACTGCCTCTGAGGTTCTGATGCGATCGCCGCGGCTACGCACGAAGATCAGGCTGGCAACGCCCGTAGCGGCAACCGCTAGGACCGAGATTTCGCCGAAGGTATCCCACGCGCGGATGTCCACGAGGGTCACGTTGACCACGTTCAAGCCGCCGCCGCCTTCGTAGGCCAGCCGTGGAAATTCAAGGGAGACAGGAGGGGCGACGCGGGCCCCCATGGCGTAGATAGCCACGAAGATCATAGTGATACCGAACGCCGCGCCGATGATCACGCGGATCACCCGGAGGCGGCCACCTGTCCGGTCCCGTAGTTCGGCGGGTAGGCTGCGCATTGCCAAAACGAAGGCCACGAGCACGATGGTCTCCACCAGCATCTGGGTAAGTGCGAGATCAGGTGCACCTTGCAGGGCAAACATGAGCGCAATGCCGTAACCAGTAACAGACACCATGAGCACCGCCAGGAACCGCTTGTTGGCGCGGACAGCAGCCAGGGCGCCGACCACGATACCCACTCCCGCGATCAACTGCAGCGGAGAGTTCGGATCGATGAAATAGACGTCGTCGGGCAAAGGTTTGTTGTTCAGGAGCAGAGCCGCGAGCGGCACTGCGAAGGCAACCGTGAGGATGACCGTCAGATAGAAATACAGTGAACCACGCTGGGTGCGGCCCGTGACCCACACTGCGACGTCGTCCAAAGCGCCAATCGTGTGTCGGTAGGCGCGGTCGCCGTCCACCCAATCGGGAACCAGGCTTTGCACCCGTGCAACAACGTTACGGCCGTAGAACATTGCGGCACCGGCCACAAAGGTGATCGCGGTCAGTCCCAGGGCGGGCGTGAGCCCATGCCACAAAGCCAGATGTCCGGCGTCGACGGCTTCCTCTCCATCCGCGAACAGCGCTGCGTAAGGCTGGATCCAACTATCGACCGGCGCGGGCCACAGCCCGTAAACAATGGTGAGGAAGCTCAGGAGCGCGGGCGCGGCCAGGAAGGCGGGCCTGATGGCTTTGAAGGGCGTGCGCTCTATACCCGGCTTCGTGGCAAAGGCACCCCACATAAAGCGGGCGCTGTAAGCGAAGGTGAGGATGGAACCGATCACGAGACCGATGAGGATCCAGATGCCCCAGCCCGGTGCGTCATGACCACTTCCATAGTGCACGAAGGCTTCAAAGACGGATTCCTTGGCCACGAAACCCGCCAGCGGCGGCACCCCCGCCATGGATGCAGCCGCAATCGCGGCCACAACCCCCAGGGCTCGTGAGGAGCGGAAGACGCCGGAGAGTTTCCGGATATCGCGCGTCCCGGACTGGTGGTCGATGATGCCGACCACCAGGAACAGCGCCGCCTTGAACAAGCCGTGGGCCAGCAGAAGCCCAAGCCCGGCAAGGGCGGCGTCAGGTCTGCCCAGGCCCACCACCATGGTGAGGAAACCCAGTTGGCTCACTGTTCCGTAGGCCAGGATGAGCTTGATATCGGTCTGGCGGAGGGCCCTGTATCCGCCCACCAACATAGTGGCCAAGCCGAGGCCCAGGACCACGGGGAGCCAGAACTGCGATTCGGCGAATCCCGGCGCCAGGCGCGCGACGATGTAGATACCGGCCTTCACCATGGCTGCGGCATGCAGGTAGGCGCTTACTGGCGTTGGAGCCGCCATGGCACCCGGAAGCCAGAAGTGGAAGGGGACCAGCGCCGATTTGGTCACGGCACCCACCAGGATGAGAACGACGGCGGCCCCCACCATCCCGCTTGTGGTGCCGTTAACGAGCGTCCCGGCTTGGTCGAGGATGGTGGAGATCCGGTAGCTTCCTGCGGCTTGGCCCAGGATGATGAGACCCACCAACATCGCCAACCCGCCCGCCGTCGTCACCATCAGCGCCTGCAGTGCAGAACGCCGTGCGGCCAGGCGGGTGCGGGCATAGCCGATGAGCAGGTAGGACAGGACAGTGGTGAGCTCCCAGAAGATGAACATCATGAGGAGGTCGTCGGACGTCACCAGGCCGAACATGGCACCGGCAAAAGCCAGGAGTTGGGCGCCGAACCCACCGAGCCCAGGGTCCTTGTTCTTGAAGTACCGGGCGCAATAGACCAGCACCAAAGAGCCAACGCCGAGGATGAGCAGTGACATGACCCAGGCGAGCGCATCCATCCTGAAGGCAAACTCGAGCTTCAGGTTCGGAATCCAGGGGAATACTTCTTCTATGCCGGCGCCGGAATATACGGGAGCGTGCTGGAGGACCAGCCAAATGAAGGCCACCGCGGGAACCGCTGCGAGGACATAGAAGGCGTTCCGACCAAGTTTGCCAAAGATCAAGGGCGCCACAGTTGCCGCTACAAAGGTGATGGCGAGAACTGTGATCACTGTTTTCTCCGCAAAGTCAGAAACGAATTGTCAAAAGTTGGAGCAGGCGGTCATACGTTGGGTTCAGTTGGACCAGTTTATCAAGGGGCCCGGACAGTTTTTGGCCGGAGCCGATGGGGCCTGCGGATGAATTCCCCCTGCGTTATTCACATAGCGGTCTGTCATCTGTCCGTCGCTGTCAGAGTCCCGATAGCATTCAGGCTATGAACGCGGCCGCAGTTCCCGAAGCCTCCCACCCAGCATCCGAGCTTGCCTCCGGACCTGCTTCCTCCAAGAAGGGCCAAATCCTTGCCTGGGCGTCTTGGGACTGGGGCTCTGCTGCCTTTAACGCGATCATGACCACGTTCGTCTTCACGGTGTACCTGACCTCCTCTGCCTTCGGCGGCGAGGACGCTGCATCTGCCGCGCTAGGTGCCGCTTTGGCCGTCGCGGGCCTGGCCATCGCGTTGCTGGCACCGGTGACGGGCCAACGTTCGGATGCGGGCGGCCGACGCAAGCTCTGGCTCGGAGTCAACACTGCGGCCACAGCCGTCCTCACGGCCCTGTGCTTCTTTGTGTTCCCGCAGCCAGGATTCCTCCTGCTAGGTGTCTGCCTGATTGCGCTTGCCAATATTTTCTTTGAGTTTGCCGGCGTGAACTACAACGCCATGCTGGCCCAAATCTCCACCCCCAAAAACATCGGCAAGGTCAGCGGCTTTGGTTGGGGCATGGGATACCTCGGTGGGATCGTGGCGTTGTTGCTGGTCCTGCAACTGTTCGTCCAGCCGTCTTTCGAATGGTTCGGTGCATCCACGGAAGAATCACTGAACATCCGGCTTGTGGCCATTTTCTCGGCCCTGTGGTTCTTCATTTTCGCCCTTCCCGTGCTGTTCGCCGTTCCGGAAGTTTCCGTGAAAAAGGACTCTGCGTCCTTGGGATTCATAGCGTCGTACAAGCTGCTGCTCCGGCGCATCGCGGCCATCTATCGCACCAGTCCCCACACCATTTACTTTCTGCTATCCAGCGCGATCTTCCGCGACGGCCTTGCTGCAGTCTTCACGTTCGGCGGGGTGATCGCGGCCGGGACCTTTGGTTTCGAACTCAAGGAAGTTATCTTCTTCGCGATTTTCGGCAACGTCGTGGCAGCGGTTGGCGCCATCATCGGTGGCTTCCTTGACGACAAGATCGGACCCAAGGCAGTCATCGTGCTTTCCTTGGTGGGTCTGCTGATCGCGGGCACGTTTATCCTGGTGCTTGGCAACGGAAACTACGTGTTCTTTGGAACCAGCTGGCCTGCCGCCAATACGTTCTGGATCTTCGGCCTGCTGCTGTGCCTTTTTGTTGGGCCAGCCCAGTCTTCGTCAAGGGCCTTCCTGGCCAGGCTAGCCCCGGACGGCGAGTCGGGAGAACTCTTCGGGCTATACGCCACCACGGGCCGGGCTGTCAGCTTCCTGGCTCCCACCCTCTTCACCCTGTGCATCACAATTGCCGCTCCGATTGTTGAAGAAGGTGGAGCCCAGCGATGGGGCATCCTCGGCATTATGGTTGTCCTGCTTGCCGGCCTCCTGGTGATCCTGCCAGTGAAGCCGCCCAGCAAGACCCAAATCGCCGTGGTACCGGATCACTGACTTCACTGCAACAGCTGAGCGCGAACGCCGTACCAGTGCAGTTCCAACAGAGTTAGGGTGGAGATATGAACGTGGATGAGACTGAACTCCCGGGCCTTGGGGTCCGTAAGGATTTCGTCACGGCCTCTGGCCGTCGCATCGGTGTCGTGGAGCTTCGCGAGGGCGAGACGGAGCTCTTCGTGTCCACTTGGGATGACCCGGACACCTGCCAGGCGTCCATTCCCCTTACGGCCGATGAAGCCGCAACCCTGGGCAACCTCCTGGGCGGGCAACACATCGCCATGCGCCTGGCAGAGGCCCACCGGGAGATACCAGGCATCGTGACCCGCCAGTTCTCCATCACCCCTGACTCCCCGTTCGTGAACCAGCCCATGGGCAAAGCCCAGGTCCGCACCCGCAGTGGCGTTTCGATCGTCGCGATTATGCGCGAAGGCGAGGTCGTCCCCTCGCCCGCACCCGACGTCGTACTTCACACGGGTGATTTGCTCGTTGCGGTTGGCACCCAGGAAGGCCTCGACACGGCGGCCGATATCCTCCGCAACGGCTGACCCACCATGGATCCGCTCGCACTAGCCCTCGTTGAACTGGGGGCCGTCGTCTTCTGCCTCGGTCTCCTTGCTCGACTAGCGGGCCGGATTGGCATGTCCCCCATTCCGCTTTACCTGCTGGGTGGCTTGGCCTTCGGTGCAGGCGGCTTCGTCAAATTGGATGGCATGCATGAATTCGCCCATCTTTCGGGCGAAATCGGCGTCATCCTGCTGCTGTTGATGCTCGGATTGGAATACACCGCATCCGAACTCGTCACCGGACTCAGACGCTCATGGCAGGCCGGTGTCCTGGACTTCGTCCTGAATTTCCTCCCCGGCGCCGGAATTGCCGTTCTTCTGGGCTGGGGTCTTGTGGGCGCCATCGTGATGGGTGGCGTTACCTATATCTCGTCCTCAGGAATCGCGGCGAAGGTCATCACGGACCTAGGGCGTATCGGTAACCGCGAAACTCCCGTGGTGCTTTCCATCCTCGTTTTCGAGGACCTGGCCATGGCCATATACCTACCCATTCTCACTGCCATCCTGGCCGGTGTTGGGTTCCTGGGTGGGTTGCAGACGGTGGGCATCGCGCTGGCTGTCGTCACGGTAGTCCTGATGATCGCGCTCAAACACGGGCACCGCGTCTCCCAAGCCGTTCACAGCGAGAACTCGGAAGTGTTTCTGCTGAACGTGCTCGGCCTGGCCCTCCTGGTTTCCGGTATCGCCTCCGCCCTGCAGGTCTCAGCCGCTGTGGGTGCATTCATGTTGGGCATCGCCATCTCCGGCGCCACGGCCCACAATGCGACCCGCATCCTTGAACCCCTGAGGGACTTGTTTGCCGCAATCTTCTTCGTTGCCTTCGGCCTCAATACGGACCCAACGTCCATCCCGCCGGTCCTGGGCTGGGCGCTGCTCCTCGCCCTGCTGACAACTGCCACGAAAATGTTCACGGGATTCTGGGCAGCCAAACGCGCAGGCATCGCAATGCCGGGCCGCTTCCGTGCGGGAGCGGCCCTGATTGCGCGTGGTGAATTCTCTATCGTCATTGCTGGCTTGGCGGTGGCCTCGGGAGCCGTACCGGACGAGGTCGCAGCCTTGGCTACGGCTTACGTCCTTATCATGGCCATCACGGGTCCGCTGGCGGCTCGCTTCGTGGAACCTGTGGTCAAGGCACTGCGCAGGAGCCCGCGCACACCGCCGCGGACTGCCGAGCGCGCCAGCGCCTGACGGGTAGCGCTGAACGCTTGGCGCCTGACGCCCAGCCTGTTTCCGGCTAGATCGCCGTCCGGTGGAAATTCTGGTGGCTTCGGCTGGCGGTCGGTCCGCGCTGGCCCTGATAGCGGTTGCCGTACTCACCGGAACCGTAGGGGTGTTCCGCTGAGGACGTCAGGCGGAAGAAGCACAACTGGCCGATCTTCATGCCCGGCCATAGCTTAATGGGCAGCGTCGCCACGTTGGAAAGTTCCAGCGTGACGTGTCCGGAGAACCCCGGATCGATGAAGCCGGCGGTGGAGTGCGTCAACAAACCAAGCCGGCCGAGGGAAGACTTACCCTCAAGCCGGGCAGCGATGTCATCAGGCAGGCTGACGGTCTCATAGGTTGACCCCAATACGAATTCACCCGGGTGCAGGATGAAAGGCTCATTGCCTTCAACCTCCACCAGCCGGGTCAGTTCGGGCTGCTCCTCGGCGGGGTCGATGTGGGCATATTTGTGGTTGTCGAAGAGCCGGAAAAACCGGTCGATCCGCACGTCCACGGAAGACGGCTGAACCATCGCGGGATCGTACGGTTCAAGGACAATCCGTTGGGAGTCTATTTCGGCACGAATATCGCGGTCAGAGATCAGCACAGCATCAAAAATACCCCATGCATTGTCCGCGCCGCCCCATGGGACTATAGTTCCCGGACATGTAAAGCCGCGCCCGTACTTGGGGGCCACGAGCATTCGCGGGGTTATTGTGGGGAAATTGTCAGCGCCTGCGGCTATCGTGCTGGCTGGCGCGCTTGCCATATTGGTAGCCGCGTCCAGCCAAATCCTGCCAGCTACAGAGGCCCTACCGGGCGGCGGCACTACTTCTTCGGGCAGCGTCCCTTCCGGCCTCACGGCCCCTGAAACGAGTACGACGCCGGCCCCCGCACCGTTGGACGCGACCCCCGCCGCCAGCGAAGAAGCTGGTGACCCTACAACGGGCCCGGAGACAGCTCCCGGTTCCGAAAGTGGTGCGCCGAGCAGACCGGTCGCAGTAGATCCGATGGTTGAGACGCCCCCTCCGGTGCCGAACATCGGGCCCTCATGGGGCCCGGACGATCCTTCCTCGTACGGCACTCCCTCCGCGAGTCCGGAGGCCAACGAACCAGCCGTCCCGAGTCCTCCCGCCTCTGCACCGTCGTCGGCTCCTCCCACCGTTCCAACGCCGACGGCACCCGCCGCGGGACCTGGCCCGTCGGAGTCACCGACGCCAACAGCGCTACCAACTCAAACCACGTCACCGCCAACACCCTCAGCAACTCCAACATCTACGCCGTCACAAACGGCTTCCGCGCCGTCACCAACGCCAACCCCACCGACACCCTCACCATCTTCAACGCCAGCCCCACCCACACCCTCACCAACCCCCACGCCCTTCCCCGGGAAGACCCCGAACAGCGATGCGGATCCGGACAACGGTGCCCTCGCGCTTCTCCCTGACGACAACACCGCGGCTATCTTGACCGTGTTCAACGCCATCAACAGCTACCGCGCTTCTTTGGGTCTGGCCCCGGTGAAGTACCACGCAACCGTGGCGAGCATGGCGCAGGAATGGTCGAACAGCATCGCCAGCCGCGAAGTGATCCAGCACAGGCCGAACTTCTGGACGGACCCACGCGCGCTTAACCCGACCAACGGTGCGGGTGAGGTCATTGCCGTTCGATGGGATCGTGACGCTGCCCAACTGGTGGAGTGGTGGAAGGGCTCCCCCGGTCACGACGCCTTGCTGCGCGATCCGCGCTTCAATGTGATGGGCATCGGAATCACGTACACGGACGGCAATTGGCAAACAACGCCCAACCGCTACACACTGTGGGGCGTGGTGAACTTCTTCGGCTACACCACGCTGCCCGCCGGAACCACTACGCGCCCAGGCGGGACTGTCACGCCGCCCACGGATCCTGTGGGTGTGTGCGAACCCGGCGGCAAGTACCAGCCGCCTACCGTGGATCTGAGTGCGGCGGCCATCCGCAGCGCTGCAGACCTTGTATCCATCAGCCCGGACGGAACGGTCTATTCCTACCCGTCCCTGGGTAACGCCAAATACGGCACGGCCCGCAAGATCGGAATCGGTTTCACCGGGTTGAAGGAGTTGTTCGTTTCCGATTGGGACCGCGACGGCGTCTTTGACCTCATCGCCCAACGCCTGGACGGAGCGCTCCTGGTGTACCCGGGCAGGCAGTCAGGCGGCTTCGGATCGCCCGGAGTCCTGGGCCAGGGGTGGGAGTCCCTGAACATAGCCGTGGGTACTTGGTGTGCAAACAACCGTCTCCCGCAAATTGTGGCCATGGATGCATCCGGCGGCCTCTGGTTCTACAAGAATTCCGGAATGACGTACATACGAACCCAGGCAGCAATCGGAACAGGCAACAAGGCCGTGCGGCTCAGCATGGTGGACTACAACGCCGATGGTTTCCAGGACCTCCTCACGGTCGAGCCCAATGGTTACCTGAGGCTGTACCGCGGCAGCGGGCTGGCCATCCCGAAGCAGGAGGCCAGGCCTGTGGTGGGTGCGGAGTGGACCGACTACACCGGTTTGCGTTCACTTCAAGGAGTGACCGGCTCAAACACCACGGGCGTCGCGGGCCTTGGCACCAATGGAGTATTGGAGTATTGGGACCTCACCTCGGGAGGACTGACGACGCCGGTCATCGTCGGGGGCGGTTGGAGCGGCTTCAAGCTCGCCCAGTAGTGAACAACCCAGCGATCAAACCGTCTGGCCGGACTCAATCACGGTCTTGAGCTGCTCCAACTGGGCAACTTCACTTTCCATGGTTTTTTGGATCATGCTGTTCATGAGTTTTTGCAAGCCCTTGGGGTGGTACTCCAGGGCGAACCTGAGCCGGGTGGTCTTGCCTTCGGTGCTGAGGTAATAGCCGCCGGTGGGCCGGGCGGGTCCGGCCACCACGGCGAAGCGGACTTCCGCGCCCGGCCGGGCCTCCGTGATCTCGAAGTCAGCGGCGATCGGCCGTCCTCCCGGGCCAGTAAGGGTCTGCTGATAAACCGCGCCCTTCTGGCCACGGACACCGGATCGAAGCGAGATGCTGCGCACGCCCGAACGCCAGAGCGAGTTGTTCATACCATCCATGAGGAATCCATAGACGGTCATGGCATCCCTGCTGATCACCACTTCATAAGCTGCAAATGCCACGGAAACCTCTTTCGGCGTACGGTTCGAATGTCGTAGCCCGGTTCCCCATACACTGCAGCTAACACCTTCAGAATAGTCAGCCGCGCTTGCCTGCGACACACGACAAACGAGCCTTGACCGAATGGTTACCTGGCGGTGTATCTGAGACACAGCTGACACATAGTCCCGGGCCGGGTAGAGTTCGTGCCGCTGGCAAAAACCAAATTGGGGGCGTAATGCGAGTACTGAAACATCCGTCTGTCCATGGCAAGGCACGACGACGGCTGGCCGCTTGCGCAGCATTCCTCACCATGGCTGTGGCTGGCGGAGTCATCACCGCCGCGCCGTCGTCGGCAACGCCGCTTCCAACAACGGCTCCCGTGGCAGCGGCATCCGCAATCGCGAACAAAATGGCAGCGCCCACCACCGTGAATCCCCTGCCCAGCGTGGATCCCATCGGGAACCCTGCTAGCTTCTCTGTCCTGGTCAACAAATCCCGGCCACTGAATCCCGTCAGCTACGCCCCCAGCGATCTCATCAATGCCCGCGGCTCGGGCCAGTACATGCGGGCTGAAGCCGCCGTCTGGCTCAACGGCCTCTTCCAAGGGGCAGCCGACGCTGGTACCGGCGGCCTGTCGATCGTGAGCGGCTACCGTTCGTATGCCCAGCAGCAGGAAGTGTATGCCTACTACGTCAGCATTTACGGCCAGGCCTATGCGGACACCATCTCGGCACGTCCCGGGTATAGCGAGCACCAGACGGGCCTCGCCATGGACATCGGCAATGCTGCTGGTTCCTGTGGCCTGAGCACCTGCTTCGGAGATACAGCAGCCGGCAAGTGGGTGGCAGCCAACGCCCACAAGTACGGCTTCATCGTCCGATACCCAAACGGCTACACGGGCACCACCGGGTACAGCTACGAGCCTTGGCACTTGCGCTACGTTGGCGTCGCACTGGCCACTGATATGAACCGGCGCGGATTCCCGACGCTGGAGGACTACTTCGCTGGAAACCCCGCGGCGGCCGCGAGCATCAAGTCCGGAGCCGACCTCGTAGCCGCCGACTCTTCAGGCCGGATGCTGCGTTACCCCGCGACGGCGGCAGGCGGGTATGGGGCACCCCTCCAGATCGGTTCGGGCTGGACCGGCTTGAAGCAGGGGTTCGTGGTGGACTGGGACATTGATGGCATTTACGACATCCTTGCGCAGTGGAACAACGGCGTCCTCGGCGTTTACCGCGGCCTTCCCGGCGGCGGCTTCGCCGGTCAGGTTGTCGTGGGGAACGGCGGCTGGGATCGCATGACCATCACCGTGGGCAAGTGGACGCACGCGCACCCCCGGCCCGGCGTCGTCGGGTATTTTCCGGATGGTGTGCTGCGCTACTACCCCAACACTTTCGGCGGTGCGCTGAGCGCTCCGCAGGTCATCGGCAAGGGCTGGAACGGCCTGGAACTGACCATGGCCGACTGGGAGGGCGACGGAGCCAATGACATCCTGGCGAGGACAGCTTCCGGTTCCTTGATCAATTATCGCGGAGACGGCTGGGCTGGTTTCTTTGGCCCGGCCACCACCGTGGGCACGGGTTGGCAGTACATGCGCACGCTGCTGCCGAGCTTCGGGCTGACCGGCGCGGGCGCTCGCGGCGTCACCGCGCAGACTGCTGATGGCAACCTCTACAACTACGGCCTCGGCAGGGGTTCCTGGACCACCTACGCGCAGGTTGGATCCGGTTGGAACGGCCTGAAGCTCTTCAAATAGACATGGTCGCGCGCCTGTCATGAGGACCGCCGGAACTGCGCTAAGCTAGGACTCGCTCCGGCGAATACCCGGAGCGACGCGGGCGTAGCTCAATGGTAGAGCGCTAGCTTCCCAAGCTCGATACGCGGGTTCGATTCCCGTCGCCCGCTCACTCATGACCCCTTGCCTCCGGGCAGGGGGTCATCTCGTTAAGAACCCGTATGGTCCTGACCCTCTTTGGCGGCGAACCCCGGCGAAATACCGGCAAATCAACGCATTGTGGTTGTCGCCGAATTCAAAGTCGGTCAGGAAGCCACGCAGCTGGGAATCACGACGGCGGCACTCACCAGATAAGGCCCTGCGCCCGTCGACCCGGGCGGCCACCGAGCCTAAACTCGTAGATACATCCACCTATCCGGGAGGTCCTCCAATGACTCTCACCGACGATGCTGAGGCGGGTCCACTCGCCGTCATCCACCGCCTGCTGGAAGCCACGAACAAGCATGATCTTGAAGCCTTGGCCGAATGCTTCGCGCCTGGCTATGTCAATGAGACGCCTGCCCACCCCACCAGGGGCTTTACGGGCAGGGACGCTATCCGTAGCAACTGGGAACAGCTCTTCACGGGAGTGCCGGACATCAAGGTTCGGATGGTGTCCCACAGCGTGTCCGGCCACCAGGCCTGGACCGAGCTGCATATGCAGGGCGCTTGGCGGGATGGCACGCCACATGAGCTCACGGGCGTCATCATTTTCGGCGTGGAAGAGGGCGTCATCAACAGTGCCCGGTTCTACATGGAGCCTGTGGAGCACTTCGTCCGCGTTGACGACACCGCGGACCGTGTCAGCCACCGGGTAACCCATGGCCGGCCCGCCGTCGAGCCCGCCCAGTGAGTCCAGGTCACTAGATCCAAGCCAGTGAGTTCAGAGCCAGGGGTCGTCAGCCCACGCTGACGCCCGGCCCCGATCCGGTTATGCCGCTTGGGTCCGGTCAACGATCCGGAGTACGCGACGCCGGTCATGCAGGTCCACCTTGATGTGCAGGGAAGCCTTCCGGGCCAGCACGACGGCGACCACAGCCGCCGCCGCTGCCGGCACACCGCCAGCCACAAGGATGGCCAAGTGCGGCCCCAGGTGCTCGGCGAGCCAACCCATGACGGGGCCGCCAATTGCCTGGCCGCCGATGAGCACCACCAAGTACAGGCTCATGACCCGGCCTCGAATGCTCATGTTGGAACTGGTCTGCACCATCTGGTTTGCCGCTGTCAGGAACATGAGGCACCAGAATCCAGCCAGGACCATCGAGACGCTGAACCAGACCATGGACGGCATCACTGACGATAGGCAGAGCATCAAGCCATACAGCCCGGCCGAGAGCACCACCGATCGCAACCGGAGCTGACGACGTCGAGTGGACGTCACAGCGCCCGTCAGTGCGCCGAGCGCAACCATCGCGTTCAGCAGGCCGTAGCCTCCGGCCCCGGCGTCGTACACGTGGTCCGCAAAGGCGGCCAGCAGCACCGGAAGGCTCATCGCGAAAACAGCTATGAATCCGGCCATCAGCCATGGCCAGTAGATAGTGGGTTTGCTGAGGGCGTACTGGAGGCCTTCGCGCAGCATGCCCTTCTTGCGAGGCGTCGGCCGGCTAAGGTGCAGCTGGTCTTTGCGGAGGATCAGGAGCATAGCGACGGTCGAGCAACATGCGACTGCATTGGCCGCGAACGCCCAACCAGCGCCCACAGCAGTGAGCAGCCATCCCGCGAGTGCCGGACCGATCAGGCCACCGAGCTGGAAGGTTGTTGAGTTGACGCTGATGGCGTTGCGCAGGTACTTGGGACCGACGAGTTCGTTGACGAATACCTGCCGCGCCGGCTGGTCCAGCACGGTTACAAAGCCCAGGACCAGGGCGATCGCGTAGACGTGCCAGACTTCTACGCGGTGGCTGAGGGAAAGCGCCGCCAATGTCGCAGCAAGAACGGCAGCCGCGGACTGGCAGATGATGAGGATCTTTCGCTTCGCGAAGCGGTCAGCCATCATGCCGCCCCACGGGCCAAGGAACAACGACGGCATGAACTGCAGGGCCACGGTAATTCCGACGGCGGTGACGGAGCCTGAGAGCTGCAGCACCATCCAGTCCTGGGCAATGCGTTGCATCCAGATCGCAATCACGGCAATAAAGTGGCCGATTGCGAAAATCCTGAAGTTGGGTACCTTCAGGGAGATAAAGGTGTGCCGCCAGGGCAGCTTTTCGCTTACGACGGCGAGTGGCTGGGTGACGGTGTCCGGCGTTTGCGGCGCGGACAGGGAATCGATGACGGGCTGGCTGACATTTGCCGCTGAAGGCGGTGGGGGTGCCAAAGATAGTCCTCGGATCGAGAGTTTCGGTGGGATGCCTTTAACGCTATGGTTGCCAGCAGCAATTATGGAAGCGTATTGCGCCTATAACTAGCATTGCGGATTGCAATGATGCGCCCGTACTTCCGCACTAATTCGACCCAGCGCTTGAGGAGTTCCGTGTTTGAACCTGTCCAGCTCCGTTCCTTCCTGGCCGTCGCTGAGACGCTGAGTTTCACCAAGGCAGCCGAGCGATTGGGGCTGGCCCAGCCAACAGTGAGCCAGCACGTCCGCAAGCTCGAAGCCGCCGCAAAGCGGGTCCTGGTGGCCCGTGACACCCGGGAAGTCCGGCTGACGGACAACGGTGACGCCATGGCTGGTTTCGCCCGCAGCATCCTTGCGGCCCACGACTCCGCCGCACGATACTTTTCCGGTTCCGCAATGCGGGGCCGTCTTCGGTTCGGCACTGCGGACGACCTCGCAATCACAGGCCTCCCGCGGATCCTGCGCGAATTCCGGCAACTGTATCCGCAGATCAACCTGGAACTGACCGTCAGCCAAAGCGACCAACTCTACAAACGCCTCAACGCCGGCCAGCTGGATCTCGTCTTCGTGAAGTGGGTGGCTGGCGCCAAGGAAGGCACCGTGGTCCGGCATGACAACTTCGCGTGGGTTGGCGTCGAGCAAACACTCCTTGAGCCGGGTGCTCCGGTGCCGCTGATTGCCTACCCTGCGCCAAGCCTGAGCCGAAAGTTGGCGATCGATGCTTTGGAAGCGGCAGGGCGCACGTGGCGCATCACGTGCAGCACCAAACAGATCAGCGGCGTGCTGGCCGCAGTGCGGGCGGGCATTGGCGTTGCGGTGATGCCCGCATCCCTGGTTCCTGAAGACCTCAAGGTGATCACCCAGCGCTTCGACCTCCCGCCCGTGGGCGACGTCGATTTCACCTTGATCCGAAATCCCCTGGCCAACGCTGAGGTCATCGATGCCCTGACACAGGCGATCATGGGGAGGACCCTGAGTAAGTCGAACTAACGCTGTTTCGATTTCACCGTACCGAAGTGCCGCGGGTGCCCAGCCGGGAGCATGTCGCCGGCACGCCCGAACACGGGATGAGTGTTGTGGCAGCGGTTCCTCTTGGCCTTGGATATCTGTTCAACAGGCGATACGCCCTTATCGGGTAAGCGCATTCCAGCTATCCTGAACCAATGATCGACCTCACTACGTTGGCGGACCTCACGCCCGGCATTTGTTCCGTCACCCTACGGGATTCGGAGATTGACGACGTCGTCCGTATTTCTGCCGACGCAGGCTTGGCAGGCATCGAGTGGGGCACTGATGTCCACGTCAGTGACGCCGCATCGGCTGCCCACGCCAAGGAAGCCACTGAAGCGGCTGGCCTCACGGTCCTTTCGCTTGGCTCTTACTACCGCGCTGGCGACTTCGGCGATTTCGGCCCGACTTTGGAGCTGGCGGCGACCTTGGGCGCACCTCGAATACGCATCTGGGCTGGAGAGCTTGGTTCGGCAGACGCCCAAGACAATCATTGGGATGCTGTCGTAAAGGACACGCAACGGGTGGCAGACCTGGCGGCCGAGCGAGGAATAGCCGTCACCTTCGAGTATCACGGCAACACCCTCACCGACTCCCCCGAAACAACACTTGAGCTCCTGCGACGCGTCAACCACTCCAACGTCGGCACGTACTGGCAACCCGCCGTCGGGCTTTCCGACCAACAGGCACTTGAGTCGCTCCACCGGGTGTTGCCCCACGTCGTTGGCGTCCACTGCTTTTCCTGGGGACCCAAAGCGGAACGGTTCCCGCTCCGGAACAGGAAGCTGCTGTGGCAGACGGTGTCGGACGCCCTGCGGGGAAACGGCAAGGACATGGACATCATGTTGGAGTTCGTTGAGGGCGACCTGCCCGACAACGTGCTCAACGACGCAGCATTCCTGCACAGCATCACGCTCGGGGAAGACTAGCGCCACTTCGATTCAAATGCCGTTGGGGAGCGTAACCGCCGACCGGCTAATCCCGCCGTCCCGTCGACACCTAGTTCAGCGAGATTCGCAGACGTTCCACGCCCTCGGCACCTTCCGGCACTTGTTCCATGAGCTCCGGTTCATTGGCAAGGCGACCAAGCATGTTCGCCAAGTGGTCCCGCTCAGCGCGCTTGTAGGTGACGTTACGAAGGTCGGAGGCCCGGACAACAGAGGCCAAGGTAAGGAAGTCATCGATGTGTCGCTGCCATAGGGGGTGCAGGAAGAGCGCTTGGCCGCCGACCAGAACCCAACCCTGCGGCATCGCACTATGGATTTCGAAGACAGCCTGCCACGCCCCCTGTTGTTCGGCGAGCATTGCAGGAAGCTCAATGGGCATGGACGCTCTTGAGGATTTCGCGTGCGGCTTGTTGTTCACGGACACCGGGCCGCTCGGCCAAGTCTGCCGCCACCACCAGTGGGGGAAGTTCGTCGGGGACGTGCTCGGCGGCGCGGAGGATTACATTCGGCCTATTGCCGGGAAACGGCTCAACCAGGAACCAGTCCTTGACGACGCCCTCGAGTTCGTCGCGTCGCACGTAGGCTTCAACCTCTGAGTTGGCCAGCAGCCCCGAGCGCGGGTGCGAGACTCCTGAGAGGTGGATTCGTTTGTCCTCCCGAAGCTCGCCGATGTCGTCCGGGCTTGAAGAGAACTCGAATTTGTCGGCGCGATTGGCCAGCCATGCTGCGAGGAGCTTGAGTAAGTCGGGGGAGTCTTGCAGCCGGTTGATGCGCTCCTTCAGGCGATGTTTCTCGACCGGCGAGGGTTCGAAATAAGCAAGGAGAGAGCGCCGAGGGCTGGCTTCCCAGAAGCAGGACATGAGTTGCCAGGCACTGCGCTCGGACAGCGGCCGGCCCGCAGGCTTACCAGGCCGGTACTGGACAGCGTCCGCTTCGTCAACGATCCAGCGTCCGCCGACCCGTTGGCCACGAATACGTCCGGACTGGACGAGCTGCCGCGCTCGGCTGTCGTTGACGTTAAGTCGCTTGGCCAGCTCGGGGATGCTCAATACCATTTCATAATCCTATCGGTACCGCTATGAATATGAAATCAAGTCTCGCATGCTCCGATTACATATTCATAGCGGTTTCGCCATAAATATGTAATTTGGCGCGTCACGGCGGGGAGAGCCTCCAGTTTGGGTCAAATGCAGCAACTACGCAGTTTGGCTCTCCGCCGGAAGCTCCGTGCTGCGGCGGAGCTTGACGGAACCAACCACAGAGCCTCCATCCGGGTCACCGGCCGCAAGCCGTCCAATGTCCTCCAGTGGCAAATACACCGTGGACAGGGCAGGACGGAAGTCCCGCAGGGTTTCGATGTCGTCAAAACCAGCAATGTTTGCGTCACGGGGAATCCACACGCCCTCTGCCCGCAGTGCTGCGGTCACACCGATGGCCATGACGTCGTTCACCGCGAAGATGCAGAGTCGTTCGTCGGAGGCTTTGATCCGTTCGGCCAGCGCCAGCCCGGCGTCGTATCCTCCCGCACGGTTGAAGCCTGTACGGACAACCTCAGCGCGAGGCCGGCCGGCGTCGGCGAGTCCTCGCTGGAAGCCGCGGATCCGGTCATCGGAGGTAAAGAGCCCTTCAGGGCCGCCAACCACAACGAAGGCGCCCTCATGCGAGGCAGCCAATTCGTCGGCGAGCTCCGCTGCGAGGTCCTCGTTAGGCACCTCAACTACGTGGTAGCCCTCGTTGGTAGTGGAGCCCACGATCGGGTGACCTACTACGCCGACGTGCCCGCCATTACGGCAATAGCGATCCAGCTCAGCAGCGAGTTCCAGATTGCCTTGCTCGTCCTCGGGCCGCGCCGAGCGTGAACCCGCGATCACGATTGAATCTGCGCGGCGGGCAGCGAAGGCTGCCACAGCTTCCCGCTCATCCGAAGGAGCGCCGGAGGTGCTGGCCAACAGGACCATGCGGTTCTGTTGGCGGGCCGCCTCCTGGACACCGCGGGCAATGGCAGAAAAGTAGGGGTCGGCGATGTCGTGGACAATCAGGCCGATCAGTCCTGAGCTGGACTTTGCGAGCGCCTGGGCCTGGGCATTGGGGACGTAGCCGAGCTTTTCGGCGGCCTCACGGACGCGCTCCGCAATATCCTCTGCGGGCTTACGGGTGGAACCGTTGAGGACGCGGGACGCCGTTGCAAGGGAGACCCCTGCCAAACGGGCAACTTCACTCAATGTGCTGGCGGCCACGAGGCCCTCCTTTTCTGCAAGCCTTCAAGACTGGCGCTAAAGAAATTATGGCAGTCTTCGCCCATTTTTGGGAAAGCGCTTGCCAAGCTCGCTGGGCATAGTGCATGATCAATGCAACGGGAATGCGCTTTCCCACCTTCTTGAATTGCAAACACCGGCAACCACAGCGGCCGGCACACAAGGACCTGGAGAAAACATGGACTACGAAACAAAGACGATCCGCATCGCCATGAACGGCATCACCGGCCGTATGGGTTACCGCCAGCACTTGCTGCGCTCCATCCTCCCTATCCGCGACGCCGGTGGCTTCACTCTCGAAGACGGCACCAAGGTCCAGGTGGAACCGATCCTCGTTGGCCGCAACGAAGCCAAGATCCGCGAGCTCGCCGAACTCCACAAGGTCTCCGAATGGTCCACCGACCTGGACGCCGTCATCGCCGACCCCACGGTGGACATCGTGTTTGACGCCTCAATGACCAGCCTTCGCGCCGCCACCTTGAAGAAGGCCATGCGAGCTGGCAAGCACATCTTCACCGAAAAGCCCACGGCTGAGACTCTTGAGGAAGCAATCGAGCTGGCACAAATCGGCAAGGAGTCCGGCGTCACCGCAGGCGTCGTGCACGACAAGCTGTACCTCCCGGGCCTTGTAAAGCTCCGCCGACTGGTGGACGAAGGCTTCTTCGGCCGCATCCTCTCCATCCGCGGCGAGTTCGGCTACTGGGTCTTCGAAGGCGACGTCCAGGCAGCCCAGCGCCCCTCGTGGAACTACCGCAAGGAAGACGGCGGCGGAATGACCACGGACATGTTCTGCCACTGGAACTACGTGCTTGAAGGCATCATCGGCAAGGTCAAGAGCGTCAACGCCAAGACGGCTACCCATATCCCCGCACGTTGGGATGAGGCCGGCAAGGAATACAAGGCCACTGCAGACGACGCTTCCTACGGCATCTTCGAGCTTGAAACGCCGGGCGGCGACGAGGTCATCGGCCAGATCAACTCTTCCTGGGCCGTCCGCGTGTACCGCGACGAACTGGTTGAGTTCCAGATCGACGGCACGCACGGTTCCGCCGTCGCGGGTTTGAACAAGTGCGTTGCGCAGCAGCGCGCCCACACTCCTAAGCCTGTCTGGAACCCGGACCTTCCCGTCACCGAATCCTTCCGCAGCCAGTGGCAGGAAGTTCCGGCCAACGCTGAACTGGATAACGGCTTCAAGTTGCAGTGGGAAGAATTCCTGCGCGACGTGGTTGCCGGCCGCGAGCACCGCTTCGGCCTGCTCTCCGCAGCCCGCGGCGTACAGCTTGCCGAGCTCGGCCTGCAGTCCTCGGCAGAGCGCCGCACCATCGACATCCCGGAGATCACCCTCTAATGACGTCACTCATTCTTCCTACCGACGACGGCGGCACCCGCGAGTACCGCCTCCAGCCCGCCACTGCGTGGGTCAAGCCGAACGCTCCCCTGAAGGCCCGCCGCGCGTACGCCGCAGCCCACGTCATCCCGGAGGTCGCTGCTGACAATACGCCCGGCGCCCCTGCGCAGCTTGATTGGGATGCCACGCTGGCATACCGGCATGAACTCTGGTCCTACGGACTTGGGGTCGCTGACGCCATGGATACCGCGCAGCGCGGCATGGGCCTGGACTGGGCAGCTACCCAGCAGCTCATCAAGCGCACCGGCGCCGAGGCCGCTTCCGTAGTGGCAACGGGCAGCGCCGCGACCGCAGGAAAGTCCGTCCGCGACCTTGTCTCCTGCGGCGCAGGCACGGACCAGTTGGACATCACCGCCCTACCTGAGGGCGCTGCCGGCATCCAGGCCGTCATCGAGGCCTACCGCGAGCAAATCGCAGTGGTCAGCGAAGCCGGCCCCAAGGTCATCCTCATGGCCTCCCGCGCCTTGGCAAAGGTTGCCAGCGGCGCCGATGACTACCTGCACGTCTACTCGACGCTCTTGCAGGAAGTTGACCAACCGGTCATCCTGCACTGGCTCGGCACGATGTTCGATCCCGCACTGGCTGGCTACTGGGGCTCGGACGATGTTTCCATGGCCACTGAAACATTCCTCAGCCTGATCCGTGAGCACGCGGACAAGGTGGATGGCGTGAAGGTCTCCCTTCTGGACGCTTCCCATGAAGTCGCCCTCCGGGCCAACCTCCCGGAAGGCGTCCGCCTCTACACAGGCGATGACTTCAACTATCCGGAACTTATCGATGGCGACGACACCCACCACTCGGACGCACTGCTAGGCATCTTTGCCGCCATTTACCCTGCCGCTTCGGTTGCCTTGCAGAAGTACGACGCCGGACAAGGCGCAGAAGGGCGCGCCATCCTTGACTCCACCCGTGAGCTCGGAAAGCACATCTTCAGCGCACCGACGTTCTACTACAAGACCGGCATCGCGTTCATGTCCTGGCTCAACGGCAAGCAGCCCGGATTCCAGATGGTCGGAGGACTGCACTCGGGACGATCCGTCCTGCACCTGGCCAAGACCTTCGAACTTGCCGATCAGGCCGGCTTGCTGAAGGACCCGTCGCTGGCAGCATTCCGGATGTCCGACTACCTAAGGATCAACGGGGTGGGCGCATGAGCCCGGATTTCTCCCGACTGTCCCTGAACAGCGCCACCACCAAGAAGTGGACACTCGCCGAGGCCGTGGATGGTTGTGCCCGCGCGGGCATCCCGGCAATTGGCCCATGGCGTGACCGCGTGGCGGAAGCCGGACTGGACAAGGCCGCCAAGCTCATCAAGGACGCTGGCCTCCGCGTTTCGTCCCTGTGCCGCGGAGGCTTCCTCACAGCGGCTGATGCTGAAGGTCAGGCTGCTGCCCTGGCTGACAACTTCGAGGCCGTCCGTGAAGCCGTAGTGCTGGACACCCAGGAGCTGTTCCTGGTGGTCGGCGGCCTCGCACCGGGCGAGAAGGACGTCGTCGCTGCCCGCCAGCGCGTCGCCGACCGCCTTGAGGAACTGGTGCCTTTTGCCTCCGAAAACGGTGTCCGTTTGGTATTGGAACCTTTGCACCCGATGTATGCAGCAGACCGCGCCCTTATCTCCACCCTGGGCCAAGCCCTGGACCTTGCAGCGCCCTACGACGCAAAGGCAGTCGGCGTCGCCGTCGACACCTTCCACGTGTGGTGGGATCCGGAACTGAAGGCGCAGATCGAACGGGCTGGGCGCGAAAACCGCATTGCCTCATACCAGGTATGCGATTTCAATCTGCCGATCGCTGCGGACGCGCTGCTGTCCCGCGGCATGATGGGCGACGGCGTCATTGACTTCGCCACCATCGGCACCTGGGTGCGGGACGCCGGATACACGGGCGATATCGAGGTTGAAATCTTCAACCAGGAAATCTGGGACGCCGACGGCGATTCCGTCCTGGAAACCATGAAGAAGCGCTACGCGGAACTCGTCCTGCCGTACGCGTAAGAACCCCAACAACCCTAAGAACGTGGTCCTCCCGCAGATGCCCTAAGCTCCGCGGGAGGACCACCCCCCAAGCAAGCGAGCCCCTGCCCGGTCACGGCAGGGGCTCGCTTTTTCGCCCCCTGTTTGTTTCAGCCGCGAGGCCCGGAATGCCCATGTTAGATAAGTGGTACATAGCTGAAACATTGCGTCGATGAGAAGAAACAATGCCCGCCTACGCTGGTTTCACCTGGACAAAGAGGTCCAAGAAACCACTGAAAGGACACCACCATGATGCTCTTGAAGACTCTCAACTTTTTCCTGGACGCCGGCAGCAGCCCGAGCGGATCCTCAGGCGCTTCCCCTGAAGAAAACACGCCTGCTGCCACCTTCGCTTTTGAGCGCCTATCCTCCAGCGCCTGGGAGGGTTGGTGGGACGACGCCGACCAGGGCTTTCCCGCAGGGGCGTAATCCGCACGGAACCTCAGCCCGGCTACAGGTTGGCGGGCACGTGGACCTCGGCGCGCGGAACACCGATCAAGGTGAGAGTGCCGCCGTCGTTGGCTTGTAACTCCACCCGGATATTTCGGGTTCCACCCTCCGGCTGGACGGAGCTGACGCGGAAAACCTCACCGTGGATTTCCACCCTGTCACCGTCGCGAACAGACTTGAGCTTCCTGCGGGTGGCACCCAACCCGTTGTCGCCCTGGGCTTCACTTCTTGTCTTCGGCATCTGCGCTTCGTTCCTGGGCTTCGTTGGAGCGTGTTTCGTCTCCGTAGTTCTCCCGAAGTTCCTCCCCGCGGCGGATAACCTCGTCTTCCTGCTTCTGCTGCTTATCGCTGCGCTTGGTATCCTTCGGCGGGAGTTGGATGCTCTCTTCGGCTTCAATTCCTCCCTGCAATTGCCGCCCGCGTTCCATTTCGGCGTCAAATTCCGCGCCGAAAAGCAGCGACATATTCAGGATCCACAGCCATAGCAGCATGATGATGACGCCCGCCAGCGTTCCATAGGTCTTGTTGTAATTGCTGAAGTTGCCAACGTAGAAACCAAAGCCCAGGGATGCCAGGGCAAAAATCACCAGTGCAATGAGGGACCCCGGGCTCATCCAACGGAACTTGGGCTGTTTGACGTTGGGGGTGAAGTAGTAGAGCACTGCGATGACAATGACAACCAGCACGATCAGGACTGGCCACTTAGCGATGTTCCACACGGTCAGGATCGTGTCCGACATTCCGATTGCCTTACCGATAGCCTCGGCCACCGGTCCGCTCAGGACAAGCATCGTGGCGGCCAGTGCCGCGCCCACAAGCGCGACGATGGTAACGGCGAGCATCGTGCCGCGCAGCTTGACGAAGCCGCGGCCTTCGTCCACTTCGTACACGCGGTTCATCGCCCTACTGAAGGCCGTTGTGTACCCGGAGGCCGACCACAATGCCACCAAGATGCCGAGGGCGAGTGCAAAGCCCGCCGCGTTGGAGCGCGTCAGTTCCTCGATGGGCTGCCGCATGGCGTCAACACCGGGCCCTGGAGCGAACTGCTGCACGATGTCCAGCAACGCGTTGGTGGTTTTCCCGGCGTCGCCAAAGATCCCGATGAGGGAAACCAACGCTAGAAGCGCCGGGAAAAGGGAGAGCACGGCGTAGTACGTGAGGCCGGCAGCGGCGTCAGGACATTGGTCCTTGCCGAATTCCCGCAGCGTCCTCTTGGCGATATACATCCACGTGGGTTTCACCAGGTCGTTGAGACTATCCGGTTTGCGGTCGTCTTCAGGGGCGGGAGCGCTGCCTGCCTTCGCTGTGCTGGTGTGTGCTGAGTTTTGAGTAGTCATGGGGCACCTGTTCGTGGGTTGAGCATGCGCGAACAAACTGACCACTTAATAGTAAGCATGCTGATGATTCGCATGGAAGGACCAGCCGCAGAGAATCCCGGAAACCCCCTCCCCGCGAAAGATGCCCTACGCGGGTTTGCCCAGGATGAATTCGAACGGCGATTCAATGACCGCGCGGATCACTTGACCCGCTGCGCCCAGCAGCGTCCCGGAGTGCTCCAACCGGGAAACGGTCAGGCTTTCCGGCTCCAGCAGCCCCGGCGCATACCTTTCCAAACTCGACAGCACTGCCGGTTTCAGCCAATCGGCGAGGACGGCAAAATGGCCCCCGAGCACCACGGCCTCGATGTCCATCAGACGCGCAGAAGAAGCGAGCGCGATGCCCAGGTACCGTCCGGCGTCACGAACTGCACGCTTGGCATGCGGCTCATCGGCGGCCAAGGCTGCGAGCAGCAGTTCGGTCCGCCTGCCAAGAGAACCCTCCGGGATGCGGGCAGCTTCAAAAATAGCTTCCTGGCCAGCGAATGTTTCCAAGCAGCCAACCCCTCCACAGGAACATGAGGGCCCTTCGGGATGCACCACGATGTGGCCCAGTTCGCCGGCGGAACCGCCAGGTCCCGTGTAGAGCTCAGAACCGATGATGACCCCACCACCAACGCCGACTTCACCGGAAACGTAGAGGAAGTCCGCGGGGCCGTCGCCGTACCAAAGCTCACCGAGCGCAGCACTGTTTGCCTCATTGGACAGCCTGACACCCAGCGGCGCGTCTTCCAGCAACGCCTGTGGATTCAATTGCTCGTGCTCCCAATGGAGGTTTGGAGCGGACAGGACGATGTTGCGTTGCTCATCAACCAGGCCCGGAACGGCAAGTCCGCCACCGAGGATGGTGATGCCGGCAGAGGTGGCTGCGGCTTTCGCCTGACTGGCCAGTTCACCCAGTTTCTCCATGACGGCACCCGGCTTGAGTCCGCGGTTGCGGGACTCCACCGTGGAACTGAAACGCAGGCTCCCACCGAGATCCACCAAGCCCACAGCCAAATAGTCGACGTTGATTTCCATACCGACGACACCTCGGCGGGAGCTGAGCTCGAGGCCTTGGCCCGGCCGTCCCCGCTCCCCATCGCGGTACAGGCCTACCTCGGAGACGAGGCCCGACTCCACGAGATCAGCCACCAAACTCGATACTGCCGCCTTGGTCAGCCCCGTTCCAGCCGCTACTTGTGCGCGGCTGGGCTTGGCATCGCCGTTGCGGGCGATCGAATCCAGGACAAGCGAAAGATTTCGACGGCGGACGTCACCTACGCGCCCCGGGGCCGCTTGCTCATTCACTCTGGCAGCCTCCTCAAGGGCTTGAAAGATTTTTGCTGGCTTCCATTGACCATGATCCATCATCCCCCATATAGTTCAGATTGAAAACTAATTGGAGCGCTTTTTATCCATGGCCTCCCCGCCGCCTTGCAAAGGAGCAACAATGACCCCGCAGCCAACTCCCCAGGACCGCTTCACGTTTGGCCTTTGGACAGTGGGATGGACAGGCGCCGATCCCTTCGGCGTTGCAACCCGGGCAACCCTGGACCCGATTGAAGCGGTTCATAAGCTGAGTGAACTCGGCGCCTATGGCATCACTTTCCACGACAACGACCTCGTCCCCTTTGACGCCAGCGCCTCCGAGCGCGACCTTATCCTGAAGAACTTCAAGGGAGCTTTGGCCGAAACGGGCCTCAAGGTTCCGATGGTTACCACCAACCTGTTCAGCCACCCCGTTTTCAAGGACGGCGGATTTACCTCCAACGACCGCTCCGTCCGACGCTTTGCCCTGAGCAAGATCCTGCGCAACATCGACCTCGCCGCTGAACTTGGCGCGGAGACGTTCGTGATGTGGGGCGGCCGCGAAGGCAGCGAGTACGACGGCTCCAAGGATCTCTCCGCGGCGTTGGACCGTATGAAGGAAGGCGTGGACACCGCCGCCGGCTACATCAAGGAGAAGGGCTACGGTCTGCGGATTGCCCTGGAACCCAAACCCAACGAGCCCCGCGGCGATATCTTCCTGCCGACTGTTGGCCACGGCCTTGCGTTCATCGCCCAGCTGGAACACGGCGACATCGTGGGCCTCAACCCCGAGACCGGCCACGAGCAGATGGCGGGCCTGAATTTCACCCACGGTATTGCCCAAGCCCTCTGGGCCGGCAAGCTTTTCCACATCGACCTCAACGGCCAGCGTGGGATCAAGTACGACCAAGACCTCGTCTTCGGCCATGGCGACCTCACCAGCGCCTTCTTTACGGTGGACCTCCTGGAGAATGGCTTCCCCAACGGCGGACCCAAGTACGATGGTCCCCGCCACTTCGACTACAAGCCCTCCCGCACCGACGGTTACGACGGCGTATGGGAATCGGCCAAGTCCAACATGTCCATGTACCTGCTCCTGAAGGAACGCGCCCTCGCTTTCCGCGCCGATCCGGAGGTTCAGGAAGCGCTGACCACCTCGGGCGTGTTCGAACTCGGCGAGCCCACATTGAATGCCGGCGAAACTACTGCTGACCTTTTGGCTGACGCCAGTTCCTTCGAAACGTTCGACGCCGACAAGGCCGCCGAGCGCTCGTTCGCGTTCGTACGCCTCAACCAGCTGGCCATCGAGCACCTTCTGGGCGCGCGCTAAAGATCAGCCATTCGCAATTCCGTCGCCGGGACCACACGAGGTTCCGTATTTTCCGGACTGCCAGTCCCGGCGACGGTCCGCAAAGAAGCGTCCACAAGGAACAGTCCGTAAAGGAACAAACGCATGCCTCTCGTAGCCGGGATCGACAGCTCCACCCAGTCCTGCAAGGTGGTCATCAGGGACTCAGACACAGGTGCCCTGGTGCGGCAGGGGCGCGCTTCACACCCTGAAGGCACCGAGGTCCATCCAGATCACTGGTGGACTGCCCTCCAGGAAGCCATCCGCCAGGCTGGAGGCTTGGACGACGTCGATGCTGTTTCGATCGGGGGCCAGCAGCATGGAATGGTGTGCCTGGACGAATCAGGAAACGTGGTCCGCCCCGCGCTGCTGTGGAATGACACCCGATCCGCCCTGGACGCCGAAGAGTTGATCCTCGAAGCGGGCCAAGGCGATGCCGCGGCCGGGGCCGCGTATTGGGCAGCCAGCACGGGAACCGTGCCCGTGGCATCCCTGACGGCCACCAAACTTCGGTGGCTGGCTCGAAACGAACCGGAAAATGCCCGGCGCACTTCGGCCGTTTGCCTTCCTCATGATTGGTTGTCGTGGCGTTTGGCCGGCCATGGGCCAGGCACAGGGCCGTCCTCTTTGGAGCTGCTCCGCACAGATCGGTCCGATGCTTCCGGCACAGGGTACTTCTCGTCCAGAACGGGCGAATACTTTCCGGAAGTCCTGAAAGGCACCCTCGGCCATGTCCCGGTGCTGCCGGCCGTCGTCGGGCCTTTGGAAGCATCCGGCAAGACGCCGGGCGGTGCCTTGATCGGGCCCGGTGCGGGCGATAACGCCGCAGCGGGTTTGGGCGTCAGCGCCGCAGTGGGGGATGTTGTGATTTCGATCGGCACGTCTGGCACCGTTTTCGCTGTATCGGCCGTCCCTTCCCAGGACCCAAGTGGCTTGGTGGCAGGGTTCGCCGATGCCACAGGAAACTACCTACCTCTTGCCTGTACCCTCAACGCCACCCGGATTTTCGATGCCACGGCAGCATTGCTCGGGGTGGATTTGCCGGAATTCGGCAAGCTTGCCCTGTCCGGTGCGGAAGGAGCCGGCGGCTTAACGTTGGTGCCGTACTTTGAAGGGGAACGGACGCCCAATCTTCCGGATGCCACAGGCTCCCTCCACGGGCTTACGGTTTCCAACTACACGCCAGCCAACCTAGCCAGGGCCGCCGTCGAAGGTGTGTTGTGCTCCTTGGCCGATGGCCTCGCCGCCCTGCAATCTCAAGGCGTGTCGGCCCGGCGCATCATCCTGGTGGGCGGCGGCGCCCAGTCCGAGGCTGTGCAGCAGGTTGCTGCGGAGGTCTTCGGATTGCCGGTGTTCGTGCCTGCTCCCGGGGAGTATGTGGCAGACGGCGCTGCACGGCAGGCAGCTGGCGTCCTCACGGGAAAGCTGCCCGATTGGCCACTTGAAGGAATCGAGGTTGCTGCGCCGAAGACTTCCGGGACGCCCGCGTTCCTGACGAGGTACCGCCACTACGCGGCCAAGGCGGCCATGGGCTGATCACCGCGCCGGTGCTCTATCGTGACAGGGTGAGCACTGAACAATCCGCACCAAGCAGGCCTCCTGTCATGGAAGACGTCGCCCGCGTTGCAGGCGTTTCCCACCAAACCGTGTCCCGTGTTCTGAACAACCACCCCAACGTGAGCACGAAGACCCGGGAGCGCGTCGAGCAGGCCATCACTGAACTTGGATACCGCCGCAACACTGCTGCACGCAGCCTGGTGACCCGGCGCTCCCAGACCATCGGCGTCCTGGGAAGCGAGTTGGCGCAGTACGGCCCGTCCCACACCCTCCTCGGAGTGCAGCAGGCGGCCAGGGATGCGGGCTACTTTGTCAGTGTCGCGGGCTTGCGGGAAGTCACGCCGGAGACCATCAAGGACGCTATGGCGCATTTCATGGACCAAGGGGTGGACGGGATCGTTGTGACAGTGCCGCACCCCGGGACCTTTGATGTCCTCAAGGACATCACCGCTCAGGTACCGCTGGTGGCAGTGGGCTCTGTCGGCGACGAGCACCTCAGCGGCGCCACCGTGGACCAACGCGAGGGAGCGCGGCTGGCCGTCCAGCACCTCCTTGAACTGGGGCACAAGCACATCGGGCATCTTTCCGGGCCCGCTGATTGGATTGACGCAGTTGCCCGCACCGAGGGTTGGCGGGACGCCTTGCGTGAGGCCGGTCTGGAACCAGCGGCCCTGATCGAAGGCGACTGGAGCGCTGAGTGCGGCTACCTCGAGGGCCTGAAAATCGCCGCTGAACGTTCCATGACGGCCCTGTTCGTCGCCAACGACCAAATGGCCCTCGGGGTGCTCCGGGCGTTCCATGAAGCCGGTGTGCGCGTCCCTGCCGATATCAGTGTTGTGGGCTTCGACGATCAACCCGAAGCCGCTTACTTCATCCCGCCGCTGACTACCGTGGCCCAGGACTTTGAGGAACTCGGCGAGCGTTGCATCGGTTTGCTGCTTGATCGTCTGGAGACCGGCGCTACGGGTACGCCAGTGACCGTGAAGCCCCGCCTTGTTGTCCGAGCCACGACGGCGCCCATCTCAAGCTAACCCAAGCGTGCAGTTCTCCGGACCGCTCTTGACATCAAAGTTGTGAGCGCTAACAATTGCATCAGACCTTCTTCGTTTCTTCCACCCCGACCCCCGGCAATGAGGCCTTGGCCAGCCGGATGGAGACCCCATGAATAGCACTGAAAACCTCCCGCTCGACGAGCAGTTCGTCATCGGCGTGGACTACGGCACCCTGTCCGGTCGCGCCGTCGTCGTGCGTGTCTCGGACGGTGCCGAGCTCGGCAGCGGCGTGTTCGAATACCCGCACGCCGTTGTGTCCGACCGGCTGCCGACAACCGGTCAGCGGCTGCCCGCCGACTGGGCGCTCCAAGTGCCCAACGACTACCGCGACGTCCTGCGCAACGCGGTTCCGGCCGCCGTCGCCGATGCCGGCATCAACCCAAGCCACGTGGTGGGCATCGCTACGGACTTCACCGCTTGCACCATGGTCCCGACGACGGCGGACGGCACTCCGCTGAACGAGCTGGAACGCTTCGCGGACCGTCCTCACGCCTACGTCAAGCTGTGGCGTCACCACGCCGCGCAGCCACAGGCCGACCGCATCAACAAGCTCGCCGAGGAACGAGGGGAGGCCTGGCTTCCCCGCTATGGCGGCCTGATCTCCTCGGAGTGGGAATTTGCCAAGGGCTTGCAGCTGCTTGAGGAAGACCCCGAAGTTTACGGCGCTATGGATCACTGGGTTGAGGCAGCCGACTGGATCGTCTGGCAGTTGTGCGGCAGCTATGTGCGCAATGCCTGCACCGCTGGCTACAAGGGCATCTACCAAGACGGTAAGTACCCTTCGGAGGATTTCCTCACCGCGCTGAACCCGGACTTCAAGGGCTTCGTTTCGGAAAAGCTGGAGCACACCATCGGCCGCTTGGGCGACGCCGCAGGCTACCTTACGGAAGAGGCTGCCGCCTGGACCGGCTTGCCTGCGGGAATTGCAGTAGCCGTGGGCAATGTGGATGCCCACGTCAGCGCCCCTGCAGCCAACGCTGTTGAGCCGGGGCAACTGGTTGCCATCATGGGCACCTCCACGTGCCACGTCATGAACGGTGACGTCCTGCGTGAAGTCCCGGGCATGTGCGGCGTTGTGGACGGCGGCATCGTGGACGGGTTGTGGGGCTACGAAGCCGGGCAGTCCGGAGTTGGCGATATCTTCGGCTGGTTCACCAAGAACGGCGTCCCCCCTCACTACCACCAAGCCGCAGCCGCCAAAGGCTTGGGCATCCACGAATACCTCACCGAACTCGCAGAGAAACAGGCAATCGGCGAGCACGGCCTGATTGCCCTGGACTGGCACTCAGGCAACCGCTCGGTGCTGGTGGACCACGAACTCTCCGGCGTCGTAGTGGGCCAGACACTTGCCACGAAGCCAGAGGACACCTACCGCGCACTGCTGGAGGCCACGGCCTTCGGCACCCGGACCATCGTGGATGCATTCCGTGATTCGGGAGTACCGGTCAAGGAGTTCATCGTGGCCGGCGGGCTCTTGAAGAACAAGTTCCTGATGCAGGTCTACGCAGACATCACCGGCCTCCAGTTGTCGACCATCGGCTCGGAGCAGGGACCCGCACTCGGCTCGGCAATCCACGCCGCAGTCGCTGCCGGGAAGTACAAGGACATCCGCGAAGCCGCAGCATCCATGGCAGCTGCCCCGGGTGCGGTGTACACGCCGATCCCTGAAAACGTCAGGGCCTACGAGGCACTTTTCCAGGAATACCGCACTCTGCACGACTACTTCGGCCGCGGGACCAACAGCGTCATGCACCGCCTGAAGGCAATCCAGCGCGCTGCCCACACCGCCATCACAGAAGGGGTGAACGCATGAGCACGCTCTTGGAAACCATCGCGAAGGTCCGGCGCGAAGTCTGCGAACTGCACGCCGAACTGACCCGCTACAAGCTGGTTGTCTGGACTGCGGGCAACGTCTCCGGCCGGATCCCTGGATACGACCTCATGGTCATCAAGCCCTCCGGTGTCTCCTATGACGAGCTGACGCCGGAGCAAATGGTGGTCACGGACCTCTATGGGACTCCTGTCAGGGGCATCAACATCGGAAGCGGCGGAACTGTTGACTGGGGCAACCCGGACCTCTCACCGTCCTCTGACACTGCAGCGCATGCCTACGTCTACCGGCACATGCCCGAGGTTGGCGGTGTGGTGCACACCCATTCCACCTATGCCACCGCCTGGGCTGCCCGTGGCGAGGAGATCCCCTGCGTGCTGACGATGATGGGCGACGAATTCGGCGGCCCGATCCCGGTAGGCCCGTTCGCGCTGATCGGAGACGATTCGATCGGACAGGGAATCGTGGAGACCCTCAAGAACTCCCACTCCCCCGCCGTGCTCATGCAGAACCACGGGCCCTTCACCATCGGCAAGGACGCAAGGTCCGCGGTGAAGGCAGCCGTGATGTGCGAGGAAGTGGCAAAGACGGTGCACGTCTCGCGGCAACTCGGCGAACCCCTCCCCATTGACCAGGCCAAAATCGACTCGCTCTACAACCGCTACCAAAACGTCTACGGCCGCTAAAGCGGACGTCCACCACACTTTCAGGAGCCATCAACATGCCCAGCGCCAACAACACGTCCCTTGATCAGTACGAGGTCTGGTTCCTCACCGGCAGCCAGCACCTCTACGGCGAAGATGTCCTCAAGCAGGTCGCCTCGCAATCGCAGGAGATTGCCAACGCCCTCAACGATTCCTCGGACGTGCCGGTCAAACTCGTCTGGAAGCCGGTCCTCACGGATTCCGACGCCATCCGACGCACCGCGCTGGAAGCAAACTCCAACGACTCCGTGATCGGCGTGACCGCCTGGATGCACACGTTCAGCCCGGCCAAGATGTGGATCCAGGGCCTGGACGCCCTGCGCAAGCCGCTCCTGCACCTGCACACGCAGGCCAACCGTGATTTGCCCTGGGCCGATATCGATTTCGACTTCATGAACCTGAACCAGGCAGCCCACGGCGACCGCGAATTCGGGTATATCCAGTCGCGCCTCGGCGTGCCGCGGAAGACCGTCGTCGGGCATGTCAGCAATCCTGAGATCGCCCGCCAGGTGGGCGCTTGGCAGCGTGCATCGGCCGGTTGGGCCGCTGTGCGGACGCTGAAGCTGACCCGTTTCGGTGACAACATGCGCAACGTCGCCGTCACCGAAGGCGACAAGACCGAAGCCGAGCTCCGCTTCGGCGTCTCGGTCAACACCTGGTCCGTGAACGAGCTCGCCGATGCTGTTCACGGCGCGGCGGAGTCCGACGTCGACGCCCTGGTTGCCGAGTATGAGCGCCTTTACGAGGTGGTTCCGGAACTGCAAAAAGACGGCGCGCGCCACGAATCGCTGCGCTACAGCGCGAGGATCGAACTCGGTCTTCGCAGCTTCCTGGAAGCGAACGGATCAGCCGCGTTTACGACGTCGTTCGAGGACCTGGGCGAACTCCGCCAGCTCCCCGGCATGGCCGTTCAGCGGCTCATGGCCGACGGCTACGGCTTTGGCGCCGAGGGCGACTGGAAGACCGCCATCCTGGTTCGCGCCGCCAAGGTCATGGGCGCGGGCCTACCCGGCGGGGCTTCGCTCATGGAGGACTACACCTACCACCTCGAGCCGGGCTCGGAGAAGATCCTTGGCGCGCACATGCTCGAGGTTTGCCCGTCCTTGACCGCCAAGAAGCCGCGTGTGGAGATCCACCCGCTGGGCATTGGTGGCAAGGAAGACCCCGTACGCATGGTGTTCGATACGGACGCCGGTCCCGGGATTGTGGTCGCTCTCTCGGACATGCGCGATCGGTTCCGCCTGGTCGCGAACGTGGTGGACGTCGTGGATCTCGACCAGCCACTGCCCAACCTCCCGGTGGCCCGCGCACTGTGGGAGCCCAAGCCCAACTTCGCCACGTCGGCCGCAGCCTGGCTCACTGCCGGCGCCGCCCACCACACGGTCCTGTCCACGCAGGTGGGCCTAGAGGTATTCGAGGACTTCGCCGAAATCGCCAAGACTGAACTCCTGACCATCGACGAGGACACCACCATCAAGCAGTTCAAGAAAGAACTGAACTGGAACGCCGCTTACTACAAGCTGGCCGGCGGCCTGTGAGCACCGAATTTAGCCTGAGCGCGGGCGGTTACACGGCTGTTGTGACCGCCCGCGCGGCTGCCTTGCGAGTCTTGCAGTATCAGGGCCGCGACCTCGTGGTTCCCTTTGCGGCTGGCGAAGCAATCCCGGATTACCGGGGAATCATCGCGGCGCCGTGGCCCAACCGGATTGCCGACGGTACCTACCGCTTCGATGGCACGGTGCATCACCTGCCCGTCAACGAACAGGACCGGGGCACATCATTGCACGGCCTCGCCTTCCCGCTCGACTGGACCCTGAAGGAGTCCGACGCCGGTTCGCTGACCTTGACGTGCACCTTGGGGCCGAGCACGGGTTATCCGTTCGCACTGGAGCTTTCGGCCCGGTACGTGCTGGACGACGCCGGGCTGCACACACGGGTAACTGCCCGCAACGCTGGTGACGCACCGGCACCGTACGGAGTGTGCCCGCACCCTTATCTCGTGGCTGGTTCTTCGCCTCTGGATCAGTGGGTCCTCGACTTTGCTGCGGATAGCTTCCTTGAGGTAACCCCTGACAGGCTGCTGCCCGTTGGTGTTGTGACAGTTGAGGGCCACGCTTTCGATTTCCGGACCCCGCGCTCTCTTGGGGGCACCGAGATCGACCACGCCTTCACCGGAATTACCTTCGACGGCGGGCTGGCGCGGCTTTCCCTGCGCGACCCGGCGGGTACCGGCGTCGGGATGTCCTGGGACGAAAGCTGCCCGTGGCTGCAGATCCACACGGCAGACAAGCCGGCACCACTCCCTAACCGCCTGGGCCTGGCCGTGGAACCGATGACCTGCCCGCCCGACTCGTTCAACAGTGGTACGGACCTGATCCAGCTGGAACCCGGCGCATCGCATAGCGCGTCCTGGACCATCTACGCGCTGTAACGTCCCGCGGCACCCAACTGAGTCGCATTAGTGCGCGTTATGAGCCTTCAAAACGCGCACTACTGCGACTCAGTTGGGTGAGCCGGCCGTGCTTTGGCGCACCACGAGCTCCGGCGTGAACACCACGGCCCGGTGTTTGGTTCCGCCGCTTTCCTGCTCCTCCGCCAGCAACTCGATCGCCGTGCGACCCAAGGCCTCCGTGGGCTGGCGGATGGATGACAAAGGCACCACGGCGGAGACGGCGAAGTCGATGTCGTCGTAACCAATAAGGGCAATGTCCTCAGGGATTTTAACTGTCCGGAGCATGGTCAACGACTGCATAACGCCGAGCGCCAGGAGGTCGTTGGAACAGAACACGGCTTCCGGCCTTTCGCCTGGCGCCCGCTCCACCAGGTCGTTGCCCACTTGGCGCCCGGCAAGGACGGTCTGACCTGCGGAGTCCAGGACCTCAATCGTCGCTCCTGCTGCTTCTGCGACTGCCCGTTGCGCGCCGCTGAGTCGGTTGGCTACCTGGCGAATTGATGGGGTGCCAACAAAAGCCAGACGACGGCGGCCCGTGTCCAGCAGGTGCCGGGCGGCAAGATATCCGCCTTCTTGGTCATCCACCGAAACTGAGCTGCACCGGTCGGTATCGGCGAGTTGGTCCACCAGGACAGTTGGCACGCCACGTTCGCGCAGCGTATCGATCCGATCCGCAACGTCCCCTACAGGCGAGATCAGCAGACCCTGGACACGCTGTTCCTGGAACAGGTCCATGTAGTGCGCTTCACGGGAAGCATCCTGGCCGCTGTCCCCCACCAACACCACGCTACCCAGAGCTGTAGCCGCATCTTCTGCGGCACGAGCAACCGAGGAGAAGAACGGGTTGCCCACGTCCAGCACGATCAATCCGATGGTCCGGCTCTGCCCTGCCCGGAGTTGACGGGCGGCGTCGTTCCGGACGAAACCGAGTTCGGCGATGGATTTGAGGACGCGTTCCTTGGTCCGTTGCGATACGCGGTCCGGATAATTCAGCACGTTGGAAACAGTTCCCACGGCTACTTGTGCGTGGGTGGCAACGTCTTTGATGCTCGCTGTCTGGGACATGCTTTCCAATCTCCGCTGGTTGTCATCGATATGCAGGAAACGCCTTGACACCCTCCTTCTTGCGAGGGTAATTTGAATCGTAACAAATGAAACGATTCAAAGACGAGTGACCTGGAGAACCGCACATGAGGGTCTGTTTCCGCTCTTCCGTCCAGCCGGAGTTGATGGACGAATACAAGCGCCGGCATGCAGCCGTTTGGCCGGAGATGCTGCACGCCCTCAAGGACGCGGGATGGAACAACTACTCCCTCTTCCTGGCTTCCGATGGCCAGCTGATCGGATACCTGGAATGCGATGACTACCAGGCGGTCCAAGCCCGCATGGCACTAACGGACGTCAACGCCCGCTGGCAGGCCGAGATGGCAACCCTGTTCTCGAACGGCGACCTTCCTCCGGACCAGGGATTCGAAATCGTCGAAGAAGTTTTCAATCTTGAGGACCAGTTGGCCGCCGCGAACGGCGTCACAAACTCCGCCGCCCCAGTACATACAAACACCACCACCGGACACCAGAAGGAACAAGCATGAACACCACAGAGTCGGCCGCCACAGAGTCGGCCCTGGGCCGCCTGGGAGAACTGGCCATTGAAGTGCCGTCCTGGGCCTACGGAAATTCGGGGACACGGTTCAAGGTCTTCGGCACACCCGGTACCCCGCGCACCGTCCAGGAAAAGATCGCCGACGCCGCCAAGGTCCACGAGCTGACAGGCCTTGCGCCCACAGTCGCCCTGCACATTCCTTGGGACAAGGTTGATGACTACTCTGCGCTGCGGTCGTTTGCAGAAGGTCTGGGCGTTGGACTGGGCACCATCAACTCCAACACGTTTCAGGACGACGAGTACAAATTCGGTTCCCTGACGTCCTCCAACGAGTCCGTGCGCCGCCGTGCGATCGACCACCACCTTGAGTGCATCCAGATCATGCATGCCACCGGATCAAGGGACCTGAAGATCTGGTTGGCCGATGGCACCAACTACCCCGGCCAGGACGATATGCGCGGCCGGCAGGACCGCCTCGCGGAATCCCTTCAGGAGATCTACGCGGCCCTCGGTGATGAACAGCGCCTGGTGTTGGAGTACAAGTTCTTCGAGCCGGCTTTCTACCACACCGATGTTCCGGACTGGGGCACCTCCTACGCGCAGACCCTTGCCCTGGGCGATAAGGCGTTCGTTTGCCTCGACACCGGCCACCACGCTCCAGGGACCAACATCGAGTTCATCGTGATGCAGCTGCTGCGCCTGGGCAAGCTGGGATCCTTCGACTTCAACTCCCGCTTCTACGCCGATGACGATCTCATTGTTGGCGCAGCCGATCCGTTCCAGCTGTTCCGCATCATGCACGAAGTGATCCGCGGCGGCGGCTTCGGCAAGGATTCAGGCGTTGCCCTGATGCTGGACCAGTGCCACAACCTGGAAGAGAAGATCCCGGGTCAGATCCGCTCGGTCCTGAACGTCCAGGAAATGACGGCCCGCGCACTGCTCGTGGATACTGCCGCACTGTCCGAGGCACAGCGAGCCGGGGATGTCCTGGCCGCAAACGGCATTTTCAACGATGCCTTCTACACCGATGTCCGCCCGGTCCTGGCCGAGTGGCGTGAATCCCGCGGCCTGCCCGCCGACCCGATCGCTGCCTACAAGGCCAGCGGCTACCAGAAGAAGATCAACGAGGACCGCGCTGGCGGCCAGCAAGCCGGATGGGGCGCATAAGCATGACCACGCATGAAACCAACAAAACTGTTGAAGACCTGATCACCCGTTCCAACCGCCTCGGCGCGGACAAGCGGAACACCAACTTCGCCGGCGGCAACACCTCCGCCAAGGGGGTCGAGAAGGACCCTGTCACCGGCCAGGACGTCCAGCTGCTGTGGGTCAAGGGCTCCGGCGGCGACCTCGGCACGCTGAAGGCGGAGAACCTCGCTGTACTCCGGCTGGACCGGTTGCAGGCACTGAAGTCCGTTTACCCCGGCGTCGAGCGTGAAGACGAAATGGTGGCCGCGTTCGATTACTGCCTGCACGGCAAGGGCGGCGCGGCTCCCTCGATCGATACCGCCATGCACGGCCTGGTGGACGCTGCGCATGTTGACCACCTGCACCCCGACTCGGGCATCGCGATTGCGACGGCGGTGGACGGCGAGGCGCTGACGTCAAAGGTATTCGGGGACAAAGTTGTGTGGGTTCCCTGGCGTCGCCCCGGTTTCCAGCTGGGCTTGGACATCGCCGCGATCAAGGAAGCAAACCCGCAGGCCATCGGCACCATTCTTGGCGGGCACGGCATCACGGCGTGGGGTGCCACCAGCGAAGAGGCTGAGGCCAACTCGCTGTGGATCATCGACCAGGCAGAGAAGTTCATCGCGGAGAACGGCAAGGCCGAGCCTTTCGGTCCCGCCCTGCCGGGTTACGGCGCCCTCCCCGAGAACGAACGCCGCGCCAAAGCGGCAGCCCTGGCCCCTGTAATCCGCGGCCTGGCCTCCACGGACAAACCGCAACTGGGGCACTTCAGTGATGACGCCGTCGTGCTTGACTTCCTTGAATCCTCCGAGCACCCGCGGCTCGGCGCGCTCGGCACCTCCTGCCCGGACCATTTCCTGCGCACCAAGGTCAAGCCCCTGATCCTGGACCTTCCCGCGGACGCGTCAATCGAAGATGCGGTGAACCGGTTGAAGGAACTCCACGCCGAATACCGTCAGGATTACCAGGCCTACTACGACCGCCACGCCGACTCAGATTCACCCGCATTGCGCGGAGCCGACCCGGCGATCGTGCTCATCCCCGGCGTCGGCATGTTCTCCTTCGGCAAGGACAAGCAGACCGCACGCGTTGCCGGCGAGTTCTACATCAACGCCATCAACGTGATGCGCGGCGCCGAGGCCATCTCCACCTACGCCCCGATCGAGGAATCCGAGAAATTCCGCATCGAGTACTGGGCACTGGAAGAAGCCAAGCTCGCCCGCATGCCCAAGCCCAAGTCCCACGCCACCCGCATCGCACTGGTGACCGGCGCGGCGTCGGGCATTGGCAAGGCGATCGCCACCCGTTTGGCGGCCGACGGCGCGTGCGTAGTGATTGCCGACCTGAACCTTGAGAACGCCCAGGCTGTAGCCGCGGAACTGGGCGGATCCGACGTCGCCATCGGCGTCCAGGCTGACGTAACCAACGAAGCCCAGATCGCAGCCGCGATCCAGGAAGCCGTGCTCGCGTTCGGGGGCTTGGACCTGGTGGTCAACAACGCTGGCCTGTCCATCTCCAAGCCGTTGCTCGAAACCACCGAGAAGGACTGGGACCTCCAGCACAACGTCATGGCCAAGGGCTCGTTCCTGGTGTCCAAGGCCGCGGCCAAGGTCATGATCGACCAGGGCATGGGCGGAGACATCATCTACATCTCCTCCAAGAACTCCGTGTTCGCCGGTCCGAACAACATCGCCTACTCCGCCACCAAAGCCGACCAAGCCCACCAGGTCCGCCTGCTCGCTGCTGAACTGGGCGAGTTCGGCGTGCGCGTCAACGGCATCAACCCCGACGGCGTGGTCCGTGGCTCCGGCATCTTCGCCGGCGGCTGGGGCGCCAAACGCGCAGCGGTTTACGGTGTGGACGAGCAGGAACTGGGCAAGTACTATGCCCAGCGCACACTGCTGAAGCGGGAGGTGCTGCCGGAACACGTTGCCAACGCCGTCTCCGTGCTCACCAGCAATGAGCTGTCCCACACCACCGGCCTGCACATCCCCGTGGACGCGGGCGTTGCTGCCGCCTTCCTGCGCTAGGGCTGCCAGATGGTCAAAGGAACCACCGCGAACAGCAAAGCAGTCTTCGCGGCAGTGGATATTGGCGCCTCTTCCGGTCGCGTCATGCTGGGCCGCGTCTCGCCCACTTCGGGTGTGGCCCTCGAGACCATCCACCGCTTCCCCAACGGAGTTGTAGAGCTCGACGGCGGCCTCCGCTGGGACTTCGACGCCCTCTTCGCGGAGGTACTCAATGGCTTGTCCGCCGCCGCTGCCGTCGCGAGTGGGAATGGTGAGCGCATCCTCAGCATTGGCATCGACACTTGGGCAGTGGACTATGGCCTGGTGAACGACGCCGGTGAACTCACCACGCAACCGTACAGCTATAGGGACGAGCGCAGCCGGGCGACGGTGGAACGCGTGCACTCTGCGATCTCCCCGGAGAAGTTATATGCCACAACGGGTTTGCAATACCTGCAGTTCAACACGCTGTACCAGCTGGCAGCGGAACCAAAGCTGGATGGTTTGCAGGCTCTCCTCATCCCGGACCTGATCGCCTTCCTGCTCACGGGAGAACGCCGGACGGAGGCTACAAACGCCTCCACCACAGGGCTCTTCAATGCTGAGACGGGAGAGTGGGCCACCGAGTTCCTCGACGCACTGGGCCTGCCGGGAGACATCTTCCCTCCGCTCATCCAACCCGGCGAAACCGTGGGCACGCTGCTGCCCTCGGTGCTTGAGCAAACAGGGCTGCCCTCGGACACGGTAGTGGTGGCAGTGGGTTCGCATGACACCGCTTCGGCTGTCGCGGCTGTCCCCGCTGAAGTGCCGGATTTCGCCTACATTTCCTCGGGAACGTGGTCCCTGGTGGGGGTGGAGCTGGACGCTCCCGTGCTCAGCGAAGCAAGCCGTAAGGCCAACTTCACCAACGAACGCGGCGTGGACAGCACCATCCGGTACCTGCGGAATGTCGGCGGGCTCTGGCTGCTCAGCGAGTGCCAACGTGCTTGGGCGGCGCAAGGGTTCAGCCAATCGCTGACCTCGCTGCTGAACGCGGCCGCCGCTCTTTCCGCCGACGGTCCACGAATCAACGCCGACGACCCGGCCTTCACAGCTCCGGACAACATGCCGGACCGCATTCGCGCAGCCGTGCGGAACACAGGTTCCGTGCTTGCGGACCGGCCTGCCGCCGTCGTGCGTTGCATCATGGACAGCCTCGCCGCCGGTTACGCCCGCACATTGGCCGACGCCGAGCGGCTCACCGGCCGCAGCACCAGCGTGGTGCACATTGTGGGCGGCGGTTCGCAGAACCGGCTCCTATGCCAACTGACAGCGGACGCCACTGGGAAGCCCGTGATCGCCGGGCCCATTGAGGCGACGGCGCAGGGCAACGTCCTGGTTCAGGCCCGCGCGGCAGGAGTGGTGACCGGTGGGCTCAAGGAACTGCGTGCCCAGGTGGCGGCGGGAACAGAGCTGGAGCGTTACGAACCGGCAGGGGCGCTGGTGTAACGAATGGTCAGGCGATGACCGTCATGACGTTCCAGCCAACCCCCACCAGCACTCGGGGCAGGTATCCGCCCGATGGCCTCCCGGGATACAGCCAGAGATTTCCGGTGCCGTCGCGGGCCAGGAGGTCTGGCTGGTCGTCGCTGTCGAAGTCCCCTGGGGTCACCATTGCGGTCATCCCGTTCCACTCGATCCCCACCAGCATCCTGCTGCGCCATTCCCCGGCTGTGGTCCGTTGGTAAAGCCAAAGGGTGCCTGCGCGATCCCGGGCGAGGATGTCATTGCCGGCTTCATTAGTATTGCCCGGACCGAGGATCGCCGTCATCTCGTTCCACCCCGTGCCGATCCTGGTACGGGGCAGCCAGCCGCCGGTGCCGTCGCCGGGATAAAGCCACAAATCACCGGCACCGTCACGGGCGACTATGTCCGTCTTGCCATCGAAGTTGAAATCTCCGGGGGTGACGACGGCGGTCATCGAGTTCCAGCCCGTACCCACCTTGGACCGGGGCAGCCAGTCCGAGGCCCCGTTTCCGGGGTACAGCCAGAGGTCGCCGACACCGTCGCGCGCCAGGATGTCCGGAAAGTGGTCGCCGTTGAAGTCCCCCGGGGTGGCGATGAGGTTCATGACGTTCCAGCCGGAGCCCACCTGCTTGCGTGGGAGCCAGCCTGTGTTGGCGTTGCCAGGGTAGAGCCACAACGCACCGTTCCCGTCCCTGGCCAGGACGTCGGTGGCGCCGTCCGAGTTGTAGTCCTTGCGGATATGTTCAATGACCGGGGCGCGGAGAACCAAGATCCTGTTTCCGTCGATGAACGTCCCGTAGCCTTTGCTTCCGCCCGGCTCGAGGATGAAATTCTCGGGATTCTCACCCATGAACTCCGTTCCCAGGAATTTCTGCGAAGGCAAGGCCCTGACCACGGCAAAGGTTCCCACTATGTAGAGCCGGGTGCCATCCACACTGACCCGCACTACGGGCTTGTCCCGCCCTACGTACCCGTTCTCGAGTGCCGTGGAGGTGTTGTTAACGAGGTCCAACGTGACCACGAAATAGGCGCCAGCTTCGAAGCGACCGTTGACGTATCTGCCGGGTTCCTGATCCACCGCGTAGCCGGTTTTGCCGTCGGGAGTCAGTGCGGGCAGGGACGGCTCACTCGTCGTTCTAATGGTCCCGACCAACGCGTCGGTAGCAACGGACATCACGGAAAGACCGCTTTCCTGGGTACTGCTGAAGGTGAAGTAGACCCGGGATCCGTCCGCCGACAAGGCTCCGCCGTAAACCCCCACGGGGACCGGGACAGTTTTGCTGACCGTGTTCGTTGCAGCGTTGATGACGGTGACGGTGTCATCAAACAAGTTCGGGACATAGACTTTCGCGCCATCGGCTACGATGACTGGCCTGCCGGGGCCCGACCCCACCGGCAACACCGTTTTGATTTTCCTGGCAGCGACGTCAATGACAACCACGGAGCCGGCCGATAGGGATTCGTCCGACACGTACACGGTGGCGCCGTCCGGCGAAACAGCCAATTTCCCGGCTTTTTCCATGGGTACCGCACCAGTGACCCGCATCGAAGCCACGTCAATGATCGTCACGTTCGGAATACCAATGCCGGCAGCTACGAAAGCGGTCGTTTCGTCCCGTGAGAGGACCATGTCACCTGCGCCGGGAACGTCCACACTCGCAACGACGGTGTCGCTGGCAACGTCGATCGCGTGGAACTTATCGCGGCCCGCCACGAAGGCACGCGACCCGTCGCCGTTGAACGCAATGGATCGGGCAGGTACGGCAATGCTGGACGGCGGCTCGAGGGTCGCCGTCGGAACGGCGCTGCCTGGGGCCAGGGCTTGTGGGAAGGCCACGGGCTCCGCGTTGGCTGCGGGTATGAATCCTGTCACCATCACAAATGCCATGACCACGGCGGCTACGCCCACACGGATGTTCGGCGCGCGGAAAAGCCCTTTACTTGAACCCATGAATCCCCCCGGCTTCCTGCGTCGCGGATCTGAGCATCCGACCCCGATCGTCAAACAGTATCGATGGGCGGCGGCAAAAACCAGAGGCGTCTGGTACGTCACAGCGCCGGATGAGGGTGCCGCGCTAAACTGATCGCATTATGATCCGCACAATGTTCAAGTCCAAGATCCACCGCGCAACGGTGACCCATGCCGATCTTCACTACGTCGGCTCGGTCACTGTCGACCTTGACCTGCTGGACGCGGCTGACATCCTTCCGGGCGAACTCGTCTCCATCGTGGACGTCACCAATGGTGCCCGGCTGGAAACCTACACCATCGCCGGCGAGCGCGGTTCCGGCGTCATCGGGATCAACGGCGCGGCTGCCCACCAGGTTCATGTAGGGGATGTCGTCATCCTCATCACCTATGCGGAGATGACCACTGAAGAGGCCCGGGCCTACGAACCCAAGGTTGTGCACGTTGGTAAGGACAACCAGATCCTTCAGCTCGGCAACGACCCCGCCGAAGGCCACACCCCCGGGCTTATGCGCCCGCCGCACGCGCTGAGCAACGCAGCGCACCTCAGTTAACCCGGCCAAAAGCCAAACCTCGACGTCGGCACTCACCAGAGTGCCGACGTCGAGCGCGTTTCGGGTTGTTTTAGACAACGACAGGAGCTTGGAAGGGTGACCTCGCGTCGTTGCCAAGGGCGGATGCTGCTTCGCGGGCTGCGTCAAAGCCGCTCTCGATGGCACCGTCGATGAACCCTCCCCAGCCGTTGGCGAAGTCAGATCCCGCGAGGCGGATTCTTCCCTCCGGCCGCTGGAGTTCCGCCAGGGACCGGGTCAGGTACCCCGTGTAGTGCATGGGCCAGGTGGAGCGGGCATATTCGTCGGCCACCCAGTCGTGTCCGGCCACATCGAGCACTTTCAACCCCGGGACAATGGCGTCAAGGTGACGTTGTGCTGCGGCGGCGTCGGTGAGGTCCACGGCCCCGGCGTCGGGCCCGAAGCAGACCAGGGTGGTGGTGTCATGGTCGATGTACTCGGCTTGGACGAAGTTCAGGGCGGCTGTCTCAGGACCGAACGCGACGAACCTCTCCTGCCGGCCTTGCACCCTGATCCACAGTTTTGCGCCCAAGCCCGCCTGTCCCCTTGCTGCCGCCTCCTTCTTCCCGCGCGACAGCGGGGGTTGGATATCAATGTGGTTGAGCACGCTGAGCGGTAGCGCGAGAATGAGCTGACGGGCCGTGTATTGCTTGCCCGCGACAGTAGTCACAAGGACTCCCTTGTCATCCTGTTTGATGGAACACACCACCTGATTCAGCCGCAGCTCGGCTGTTGAGTCCGCAAGGATCGCTTCGGCGAGGCGGCGGGTGCCGCCGTCGATCTTGAAGCTAGCGCACGCCTCGAACATCAGCTTCCAGTCCCCACTTGCCACGGCGCACCAGCGCAATGCCTGGGAGTACGCCGCTTGGTCCAGCTTGCCGTTGAAATTCAACGTCCAGAAAGACCTCAGCAGCTGGCGCTGGTCCTCGGGGAGATCCAATCGGTCGATTGCTTCCGAGAGTGTGAGCTCGTCGATATCCGCCACATCAGGGTTATCCAGAGGTGACCACGGAAGGGGAAAATAGCGCCGGGCCGCAGCAAGGAGCATTCGATTCGGACCATCCAGCAATTCCAGCAAGCTTTCTGCGGTGCCTTGATGCCTCTGTCCGTTTACGGTCCAGGAAGCCTGGGTGAATTCCGGCCCGGGCAGGGCCTTGATGCCATACCGGCCCATTGCCGCCCAGACAAAAGGCTGGGTCCAGTGCACCCAGGTGCCACCGAGTTCCAGGTCCCGGCCAAGGTGCTCCGCCAGGTGGGTCCGTCCGGCGATGCGGTCTTTCGCCTCCAGCAGTATGGTGCGGTGTCCGCTGCGGGACAGCTCCCTTGCTGCTGTGAGACCGGCGAAACCAGCCCCAATAACAATGACGTCGGAGGTTTCCACTGTGCCCCGTTCTTCAGCTGTAGACGAAGAATTCAACGGTCGGTTCCAAGACACTCCAGCGGGTCATTGCCCCCTTGGACAGCGAGGCCATGGACCCTTCCTTCAGCTCAAGGGTGGTCGCGCCCTTGACCTCGATGCGGAGATGACCGGACACGATGTAAATGGTTTCATCCTGGTCAATCGGAAGGTCGAACGGTTCCGGTGCTTCCTCAGGGGTGACTTTCCAGATGCCGCCGCTAAGCGCCTCATTGCCGTTGTCACCTGGACGCCGAAGCCATTGAACAGTACCGAGTGCAAACGGTTCAAAGGCGGCGTGGTCAAGGCGGGCATGGAAGACCTGGGACATGGTGCTGCTCCTCTGTGGTGGTGGTTGTTGCGCGGAGGTGGACCTCCACAAGCTATGTGTGGGGTATCAGTGTTTGTGGGTGTCCTGCGGGTAGCTCGTGGTGTTCAGGACCGTGAGCCTGGAGTTGAACGGCAAAGTAACTGGTTCAGCGGAGGGATTGTCCCAGCCGAACATCCGCCCGATGGAGCGCTGCTCGCGCAGATCGATCAAGAGCACCGCTTCAACAGTCATCACCTGTTCGGTCCAGAAAAAGATGTAGAGATCCTCCGCCACTGCCCAAGTCATGCAGCGGTCCGTATCAGCGAGCCCTGCTTCCCCTCCCCGGACACAGTGCCACGTGAACGTTCCCTGATTCAGGTAGATGTGCTCGTACGATTCGATGTCGCTGTAGCGATAGAAGATGCGTTTTCCTACGAGGTCCGCCGATCGTTGGTGCACTGTGGGCTGGCCGCTGGTGTTGGAATGTGTGAAGTCGGTATGACCCCGGACTTTCCCGTCCGAGCGGACAAATCCGGAGACGGCAGCGGTGATGGCTCCTGTGGATTGGTCAAAGATAACGGTGACATTTTCGGCGTCGGCGTCTTTGCCGCGAACGAAATCGATGATGAAAATTCCCGGGCGGGCTTCAATCGCCTTATAGGCAGCGGTCCCGCTGGCCGTGCCCTCGGTCCAGGTGAGGGTTGACGGGGTGAGGAAGTTGTACTCGCTGGGGGTGCCGTCAGCTGCCTGGAAGGAAACAATTGTGGCGGCCAGTGCAGGTGAAGCAGGCAGGGTCTGAGCCCCGAAGCCGTCCAGCATGGTGGAGACCGGGGGCCATTCTTCCTCGGGGACGTAGTCCTGCAGTTCAGTGGTGGTCATGGGTTTGGTCCTTTTGTTGATGTAGAGAAGCTCAAGGCATTCAGCTCAGACGATTTCTGCGGCGTAGTTGATGGTGGGTTTTTGGGTTCCCCGGATCAGCCCCGCCATGAATATGAGCGGGATGCCCAGGAGGAGCCAGCGGGCCACCCCTCCTGCGCCTCCGAGTAGGACGTCATAGTTGTCCAAGGTGAGGTACCCCACCACAACAAACGCCACGAGGGACAGTGCGGGTGCGATCACTGTGACCCAGATGTTGTCCCGGATCCCTGATCTGGCGAAGTACAGCAGGACCGCAGCGGAGGTCAGCAGCAGGATTGAGATGAAACCTGCTGTTCCCAGCGCCACAAACCAGGCGAAGACGGTGGCGATCGGGTCCGCACCGGCCAGCAGGAAGGCACTAATCACTGCCAGGACAACCAAGGAATTGACCAGGCCGGCAAAGGCGGGCGCCCCGGTCGCGGAAACGGAGGACAGCCTGGCCGGGAGTGCGCCGGACCTGCCGAGCGCAAAGAGGTACCGGGAGAACATGTTGGACAAGCCCAGGAGCATCGCGATGAAGCTCGTGACCACTAAGACCTGCATGGCGAGGCTCAGCCAGGCACCTGCGCTGGATTCGGCGAGGTCGAAGATCATCCCGGACGGATTTGCCGTGGCGATGGCCTGGATCCCGTCAATACCCACCGCTCCGCTGATGGCCCATGTGGACAACATATAGAAGACGCCGATGAAGGCAATGACGAGGTAGGCGGCCCGCGGGATGGTTCGCCGCGGATTCCTGGCTTCTTCGGCGAAGACCACCGTGGCTTCGAAGCTGGTAAAGCAGGCAAAGGCGAACAGCAATGAGATCCCCAGGCCGGGCCCGAAGATGTTCTCACCCGTAAACCCGGCGAACGTAAAGATCCCCAACCCCTTTTGCGCAATCAAAGAGGCAACAAGCGCGGCCACCACCAGCGTTTCGCCAAGGATGAGCACTCCCAGCACCTTCAAGCTGGCGTCCACGCCTTTCATGGTGAGCACAGTGGTGAGCGCCAGGACAGCGACGATCCAAAAGTAGACCGGCAGTCCCACACCCGTGAGGCTTTCCACGAGTTGCTGGGCAAACACACCGAACTGGGACCACAACCCGATCTGGAGGCTGAGATAGGTAAGGATTGCGATTCCCGCGCCACCCGTGGCCCACTTGTTGCCCAAGCCTTTCGCGATGTAGGCAACAAATCCGCCTGCGTTGGTGATGTGCTGGCTCATTCTCAGGTATCCCACCGAAAACAGCGCAACCAAAAGAGCTGCTATGACATACACAACCGGAGTTCCGGGCCCGCTCGCGGAGAAGATGACGGGACTGGCTCCCACAACAGCGGCCATGGGGGCTGCGGCCGCAATGGCGAAGAAGGCTACGGCAACGACGCCTAGCTTGTTCGCCCTGAGCCGGACGGCGCCGGCCGAGGGACCGGCATCTTTGAGACCAGCTGGGGCCGAGGTCTTACTGGATTCGTTCATGAGGCTGTTCTTTCCAAAATGCACTGGCATCATCGCCACTGCGGAGGGATGGGGAGCCCTGCGGCCCGTGGACGAATGCCGGGGCGGTGGGGCTGAAGCTGCTCTTGGCGACGGGTGATCCGGGCCACACTTCAAACTATACGTTTGTATAGTTTGAAGTGTCAACGGGTTCCGTTCCAGAATTTCTCCACGGCTAGACTCGCTATATGAGCCAGGAAGCGCGGAAGTTGCCCTACGGAGACGGTCGGGACGCCCTTTTGGCTGCCGTGCTTGACGTCGTAGCGGAGAAAGGCCTGCGTGGGGCGACCTACAGGTCCGTCGCGACCCGCGCCGGCGTCAACCACGCGCTGATCACGCACCACTTCGGCTCCATGGAAGGCCTCCTGGCCGCCACGATGGAATGGTCAGTCCAGCGGTCCATTGAGGAAACCGGGTTGTCGGGAATCGCGGACTTCGACGGCAACTTCGCCGATACACTCATCGCTACAGTCTCTGCCGAACCTGAACTCCAGTTGTTCCAGTTCGAAATGATCCTCGAATCTAGGCGTAACCCCCAGATCCGTGCGATGGTGGAGCGCCTCTACGCCAACTATGTCAACACCGTTGAAGAGGCCTTGACACGCCGCGGGCTGGATACGGGCAACGAAGCATCCCTGGCCATCTTCGCCGCCCTTGACGGCCTCATGATTCAATTCCTCACCATTGGCGACCCCGCCCGGATCAAGTCCGCCGTCAATCAGGTGGAGCGACTGATCGCCGCTCTGGAATCCGTGAACGGAACGCCGGGAAAGCCGGGAAAAAACTAATGCTCGACGTCGGCACTCACCTGAGTGCCGACGTCGAGCGCGTTTGTACAGCACGATTACTCAGCCGTCCGCATGACGGAACTTTTCCGAGAAAACGCTTACTCAGATCGTATTTATGCCTAAGCTGTTGTTCGTGACCCAACACCTCCCCGCCCGCACGCCCTCATGATCGGCGTCCTGTCCGGGTTCTTCGTGGTGTGGGCCATCATCCTGGTGGGCATGTTCGTTGGGCGTCGCGAAATCCTGGGTGAGAACGCCCGCTCGGTCCTGAGCTCGTTGACGTTCTTCGTCGCAAGCCCGGCGCTACTCTTCGAAACCCTGAGCAAGGCCAAGCTGCACGAGGTATTTGCCGCCCCACTGCTGGTCACTGCGGTGGGGGCCATCATCACTGGTCTGTTGTTCTTCCTGATAGTGAAGTTCTGGCTCAAGCGCACCATGCCCGAAGCCCTGATGTCATCGATGAGTGCTTCCCTGGCCAACTCGGCGAACCTGGGTATCCCGATCGCCGTCTTTGTCCTGGGCGACGCGAGCTATGTGGCGCCGCTGCTGATCTTCCAGCTGGCGTTCTTCACGCCGATGTACTTGATGGCGCTCGATGCCAGCACCAGCACCCACCGCACAACTCCCCTGCGGTTCCTGCTCATGATCGTGAAAAACCCGATGATCGTAGGCTCGGGGCTTGGACTTCTGGTGGCAGGAACTGGTTTCCAGGTACCTACGCTCATTCTGGAACCCATCCACCTGATTGGCGGCGCCGCGATTCCGGCCATGCTCATGGCGTTCGGCATGAGCCTGAACGGATCAAGGCCTTTGCAGAAGGACACCGGACGGCGCCTGGACACGCTGCTGGCCAGCGGGTTCAAGCTGTTCGTGCACCCTTCAATCGCTTATGTGTTTGCCCGCTTTGCCTTGGGGATGGACGGGCATGCCCTCTTCGCCGTGGTGGTGACCGCGGCGCTCCCGACGGCCCAGAACGTGTTCGTCGCCGCCACCCGCTACCGCGCCGGCGTCACCGTTGCCAAGGACACCGTGCTCATCACGACCATCGTCGCCGTGCCAGCGATGATCGCCGTGGCGCTGCTGCTCACCTGATTGCACCGCCTCCCCCAACTAGGTCGCATTTGTGCGCGTTTTGGGCGCTCAAAACGCGCTCAATTGCGACTCAGTTGGACTACTCGACGTCAGCGCTGGCCAGATAATGGTCAAGGAGCTGTGCACACCGGATGAAGCCCAGGTGGGAGTATGCCTGCGGGTGATTACCCAGGTGCGTTTCCGAGGCAGGATCGTATTCCTCCGGTAGCAGGCCAGTAGGACCAAACAAAGCCACCAGTTGGTTGAACAGCTCCAGAGCATCGTCCAGGCGTCCAACAGCAAGGTACGCCTCGATCAGCCAGGTGGTGCAGATGTGGAAGCCGCCCTCCAAACCCGGCAGGCCGTCGTCGTACCTGTACCTAAAGACGGTGGGACCCACACGCAGTTCGCGCTCAACGGCCGTTACGGTATCCAGGAACCGCTGGTCCTGGACATCCAGCAGGCCGGACAAGCCGATATGCAGCACTGCGGCATCCAGATCAGGGCTGTCATAGGCCACGGTGTAGGACTGCGCGGACTCGTCCCAGCCCCGCCGTAGGACTTCCTTCCGGATCCTGGCAGCTGTCGGCGCCCAGTCCTCGTGCGCCACACGACCATGCAAAGCAGCGGTTCGCAAGGCCCGGTCCAGCGTTACCCAACACATGACCTTGGTGTATACGTGGTGCCGTGGTGGTCTACGCGCTTCCCAGATTCCGTGGTCTGGCTCGTGCCAGCGGGCAATGACGGCGTGGGCCATCTGCTCCATCAGGAACCAGTGGTCATCCGGCAGGTACCCGCGCCGCTCGCCAAGATCGTGAATCAGCTCGGCTATCGGGCCAAAGACGTCCAACTGCACCTGGTGGTCGGCCGCGTTCCCGATCCTCACCGGACGCGAACCGGCATAGCCTGGAAGGCTCTCGACGATCGCTTCCGTGGACAGTGGAGCACCGGTCACCGAGTACAGCGGGTGGAGCCACTCCGGCCCGGGCGCAGTTTCCAGGATGCGGCCAAGCCAGCGGAGGAACCCGTCGGCCTCGTCCGTAGAGCCCAAGCTCACCAAGGAATTAACGGTCATGGAACCGTCCCGCAGCCAGCAATACCGGTAATCCCAGTTGCGCGTCCCGCCGATTCCCTCCGGCAGGGACGTAGTTGGTGCCGCAAGGACAGCACCCGTGGGCTCATGCACCAGCGACCTCAGAACCAGCGCAGAGCGCCGCACCAGTGAGGTCTTGATGGTGGGCAGCTGCAGCGTCTTGACCCACTCCCGCGCAGACTGCCCGACGGCGGCACGCCGCGCCGGCTCTCCAACCGGGTCCGCGGGTGGCGGCTCTGTGTCACCGCAGCGCAGGTTCAGCACCACAGGACCATATTGCAGCGGCACTTCAGCGGTGGCCGTGGCGTACCTGCCGTCGCTGGTGATCTGGAAGGCAACCCCTGGCGCCGAGAGGATGATGGGATCGGAGGTGCCCATGATGTGGACTTCCTCGCCACGGATCTCCATACTGAAGGGCGCAGTGGCATAGTCCGGCCGGGGCGCGAACACTATCCGGGCCGTACCCGTGCCGGACAGAACACGGACCAGGCTGGTGATGCCTTCAGGTGCGGGCTCAAGATAGTCCGTCACGGTGACGTCGGCCCAACGGGTCTCCACGATCATGGTGTTGTCCACATAGCGCTGGGCGAGTACTTGCGAACGCTTGACAGGTTCGATGCTGAAGTGGCCCGCCGGTTCACCGCCCAGGATATGCGCAAACAGGGACCCCGAGTCCGGCAAGGGGTGGGTCATCCAGCAAACCTTGGCGTCAGGGGTGAGCAACGCCGTTGACGTGCCGTTGCCGATCATCGAATGCCGCTCCAGCCCCACGGCGTCCTCGCCGAACAGCCACGCCCGCCGCAGTTCGAACAACAAAGCCAGCACACGTGCAAAGGCTTCCGGATCCGGAATGGTGTGTGCCGCCGTCGTACTCTCGGGCCCGACGTGAAGACCAAGGTCAGGGCCGCGCAAAGTGGCGAGCGCCTTTTCGTCGCTTTCGGCGTCGCCCGCGTAAAGGGCAGCGCTCACACCCAGGCGCGAGCGAAGCTGCTCCAGGGCCTGGCCCTTGGCCGGTTCCTCAACGGTAAGGTCCAGCACGGAGCCGTCGATGATGAAATAGAGCCCGTACTCAATGGCAATCTGCTGGGACCGGAAGATGACGCGTTCCACCACTTCCGGCGTCGCGGGCCGGGTGTGGACAGCAACGCCCACCGGCTTGCGGACGATGCTGATGCCCTTCTCAAAAGCGACCGCTTCAGTCAATGCCGTGGCTACCTGCTGAAGCAGGGTTTCCTTGGCCAGGGACAGTGTGTACGCATAGCCCATATCGAACTCAACGCCGTGGGATCCCACCAAATGAACTTCCGCCGGCAACCTGGACACTGCAGCAAGGTCGCGCAAGGACCGGCCCGAGATGATGGCCGTATGCGTGTTGGGAAGGGCTGCGAGCGCCCGGAGTGCAACGGCTGCGCTATCCAACGGCAAGGTCTCGGTGGAGGTTCCTTCAGCTGAACAGAGAGTGCCGCCATAGTTGCACGCCACCAGCAAACCCGGGACGCGGGCAATGGCCCTAAGCTCCGCCATCAGCTGCGGCGTGATGCCCTGCTGCGCGTCCGTCCGGAGCAAGGTCCGGAGCAGGCCAAGCGGCAGCGAGTTCATCAGCAGCGCCGAGTCTGCGGCTGATTGATTTAAGGGCGTGGGCATAGCGGATCCTTCCACTGCGGATAGCTATAGTCTCCGCCTGTGGAGTTTCGGCGTCATGCCTAAATCATTGCAAATGCGTAAAGCTTTCGAATTTATTTTCGAGGCCGGCGCCTACGCCCTCACAAGCCCCGCAACTTCGGCAACCAGTTCCACCGAGCGCAGGCGTTCCTGGGTGCCAATGCTCTGGTGGGCGACGATGAGTTCGTCCGCATCGGAGTGCTTGGCGAACTCGTCAAGGTAGTCGCGCACAACGTCCGGCGTACCGACGGCGGAGTACTTCATCATTTGGGAAATGTGCTGGCCTTGCGGGGAATCCAGCACCATATCCGCTTCGTCATCCGTGAACTGCCGGCCGCCGCCAAAGAACAGCGAGACACGGGCACGCTTCACGGCGAGATGGATCGCCTGGGCCTCGGCATTGCTGTCCGCTGCAGTGACGTTAACCCCTGCGATCACGTGCGGTTCGGACAGCTGTTCCGAGGGCTTGAAGTCCCTGCGGTAAATAGCCACGGCATCCTGCAAGGCGGCAGGCGCGAAGTGCGAAGCGAACGCGTAGGGCAGACCAAGCTGCGCAGCCAGCTGTGCCCCAAACAGCGAGGAACCCAGGATGTACAGCGGCACGTTGGTGCCCTTTCCCGGGGTCGCTTCGACACCCTGGATACGAGTAGGTCCGGTGAGGTAGCCCTGCAGTTCCAGGACATCCTGCGGGAAAGCATCCGAGGACGTATGGTCGCGGCGAAGCGCACGCATGGTGTTCTGGTCACTGCCCGGGGCGCGGCCAAGGCCTAGATCGATGCGTCCCGGGTGCAGGGTCTCCAGGGTGCCGAACTGCTCGGCGATAGTCAACGGCGAGTGGTTGGGAAGCATGACGCCGCCGGCCCCAAGCCGGATGGTGTTCGTGTGGGCGGCGACGTGCGCGATCAGCACACTCGTGGCCGAGGAAGCGATGGCTGACATGTTGTGGTGCTCGGCGTACCAGACCCGGCGATAGCCCAGCTCTTCGGCCTTCTGCGCCATGGCAACGCTGCCGGCGAGGCTTTCCGCCACGGTCTGGCCCTTTCCGATGGTTGCCAGGTCCAGGATGGAAAGAGGAACAGTCACGGGGATGCCTTTCGGTACGTTTCGCGGCACCCGCACTGTTGGTTGGCGGGCACTCTAGCGACAACGACGGCGGTCCCCGGCTTATTTCTGTGAGTTGCGTCGCGCAGGGGCTACTTTCGCCGCGTCCCTGAATCCACGCGCCCTTTTAGAAGTGCGCTGGATCCGTGTTGGCGCCGCAGAGAACGACGGCGACCGTCTCACCATCCTTGGGCACGTACGCACCGGAGAGCAGCGCGGCGTAGGCTGCAGCCGCGCCATGCTCCACCACCATTCGGTACTCCTCCCACAGCGTGCGGCGGGCCTGGACGATGTCCTCGTCGCTGACCAGCACGCTCTGCACACCCGTGCGACGCGCAACACCGAATCCGATCTCCCCGATGCGCCGGGCCCCCAGGGAATCCGCGGCGATTCCGGAAACTGCCACATCCACCGGCTCTCCCTTGGCCAAGGCGGTGTGCAGCGTGGGAACCGTCTCAGGCTCGACGCCCACCACATGTGCCCGGCCTTCAACGGCCGCGGCAATGCCACCCATCAACCCGCCCCCGCCTACAGCAACCAGGATGGTATCGACGTCGGGCAATTCGTCCAGCAGTTCCAGGCCAACGCCGCCTGCGCCGGCCACAATCTCGGGCTGGTCATAGGCGTGGCAATAGACCGCGCCTGTTTCCTCGGCGAACTTCACGGCTGCAGCGTAGGCCTCGGCATACTCAGAGCCTCCTTGGACCACGCTGGCCCCGATGGCGTACAACTTGTGGACCTTGTTGGCAGGTGCGGACTCGGGGACGAATACCGTAGCGGGAACGCCCAGCTTCGAAGCCGCGTAGGCGTTGGCCAGGCCAGCGTTCCCACCGGACGCCACCACAATGCCAACCTCTGGGTTCAGTTCGCCATTCTCCCGCGCCGTGAGCAATCGATTGAACGCGCCCCGGGCCTTGAACGTTCCGGTGTGCTGCATGTACTCGCACTTGAACCAGAGGTGATACGGCTCCTGGTTGCCGCTTTCAGCCACCGGTGTGTGCCGTACCCAGCCTGCCGTCCGTGAGTATGCTGCCTCTACTTCTTCGCGTGTGACCATCGTGTGCTGCACCTTTCGTCCGTTTCATCCTATGGTTCGGGCGGTGGTGCTGGGGCGTCGAACAATGGTCAGCACCGTGGACGGTCAGTGAAGGTTCATTTCTTCTCGTTAACTGCAGCTTCCGTAGTTTCGCGTTGCGTCGCTACCCAGCTGGCGAGGACTTTCAAGGCGTCCTCTGAGGTGGTGTTAGGGTCGGCGGTATAGACGTTGATCCTCAGCCCCGGGTCTGCGGGCAGCTCAAGGGCTTCAAAGGTGAGATCCAGGTCCCCCACCACCGGGTGGTGAAGCCGTTTGCGCCCAGTGCGGTGATACTTCACATCGTGCCGGGCCCAGCGTGTGCGGAACTCTTCGCTGCGGGTGGAGAGTTCACCGATCAGGTCCGTGAGGTCCTTGTCGTAGGGATTTTTCCCCGCGGTGGAGCGCAGAACCGCGACTATGTCATCAGCTGCCCGTTCCCAGTCGGCGAAGAACTCCCGGGCTTTGGGATTCAGGAACGTGAAGCGTGCACTGTTGGGCGGCTTGGTTTCTTCGGCCATCAAATCCATGTACAGGGCGTTGCCCAGCTCGTTGGAGGCCAGGACATCCCCGCGGTCGTTGCGTACCCAGGCCGGCGCAGCGGTGATGGCGTCAATGACGCGCTGGACACTGGGCCTCACTGTCTGCGGGCTGCGCTTGCGCCGCACCCGAGGAGCTGCGGTGGCAGCACGGGCCAAATCATAAAGGTGGGCGGTCTCGGCCTCGTCGAGCTTCAATGCTCGGCCAAGTGCTTCAAGGACACTGTCCGAGGCGCCGGAAAGGTTTCCCCGCTCAAGGCGGATGTAGTAATCGATACTCATCCCGGCGAGCATCGCGACTTCCTCGCGGCGCAGCCCCGCAACCCGCCGGTTGCCGCCGTACGCGGGAAGCCCGGCCTCCTCATGGGTGATCCTTGCTCGGCGGGAGGTCAGGAATTTCCGCACATCATCGCTGTGTGTCATGGCCTCCACGCTACGCTGCGGCTCCCCGGCGAGGGAGGGTCTGCCGTTACCCGGAACTTTCAGAGCCCCACTGCATGGGGGTAATGGCATGCACTCCCACGGAATCAGTGCCCGGTGTTGACTGGAAATACGCCCACCGGTGAAGCGCAGAAAGTGCCCGTCCACCGTCCACACGCAACGACAGGAACAGGAAACATGAACATCACACTCAATAACGGCGTCGTCATGCCGGCACTTGGCCTGGGCGTCTTTCAAAGCGCCCCGAAGGAAACGACGGCGGCAGTGGAGGCCGCGCTTGCCACTGGCTACCGGCACATCGACACTGCCGCAGCCTACGGTAATGAGCGCGAGGTAGGTGAAGGCATCCGCAAGTCCGGCCTGGACAGGTCGGAGGTCTTCATCGAAACAAAGGTCTGGGTCAGCGACTATGGCTACGAGCAGACCTTGCACGCATGGGACAAGGCTGTGGGAAAGCTCGGCGTAGAGTCCTTGGACCTACTCATTCTGCACCAGCCGGCTCCAGACAGGTTCGAGAAAACCATCGCTGCGTACAAAGCCCTGGAGGCATTGCTTGCTGATGGCCGCGTCCGCGCGATCGGTGTCAGCAACTTCATGCCGCACCACCTGAAGGAGCTTCTCGCGGCCACCGACGTTGTTCCTGCGGTGAACCAGATTGAACTGCACCCGTACTTCACCCAGCCGAACGTTCAGGCTGCTGATGCCGAACACGGCATCCTGACACAGGCGTGGTCACCGATCGGCGGGATCACGTTCTACCCGGGGTGGGGCGAGGAACGAAAGAACGTCATGGACGATCCCACGCTTGCCGGCATTGCGCAGGCACACAGCAAGAGCCCGGCTCAGGTCATGCTGCGCTGGCACCTGCAACAGGGCCGCTCCGCCATTCCGAAGTCAACCAACCCGTCACGCATCGCCGAGAACTTCGACGTGTTCAACTTTGAACTCAGCGCTGAAGAACTCGCAGCCATCGACGCCCTCGACACGGGCAACCGCAACGGCCCGGACCCGGACATAGCCAGGGAAGAGCGTTTTGCCATGGTCATCCCCGAGGCCTAATCACACCAAGAACCCGCCCGAACATTTCGCCGGCGCCGTCCCGGCTTGATCCGGAAACATTACCGTCGACGAATACACCGGCAGCCAACGCACCATAGGCTTGTTCGCATGGCTGACTTCGTCCTCCGTCCCTGTGTAGCTTCCGACGCCGCGTGGATCGCCGAGCTCCGCGCGGTGGTGATGCGTCCGGATTTGGAACGGCTGGGGCGATTCGATCCCGTCCGTGTCCGCGAGCGCTTCCTCAACAGCTTCCAGCCGGAGCACACCTACGTGATCCATACGGGCGGTGTGGATGCCGGGGTCATTGCCGTCCGCCCGGAGCCGGATGCGCGGTGGATTGAACACTTCTACGTGGCCCCGGCACATCAGGGTATAGGACTCGGGGGTGCCGTACTCCGACATGTCATGGCAGCGTCCGTGGACGAGAGGCCCTTCCGCCTGGACGTACTGCAAGGAAGCCCCGCCCGGCGACTTTATGAACGCCATGGCTTCGTGCTGGAGTCCGAGGATCCTGTCGACGTCTTCATGATGGCCGCAGCCACCCCCTGACTGAACCAACGCAATACGGTAGCCTCAGCACAAACCTATGCACCATCGCTTTGCTTCCTGGGGGAACAATGGGGATAAATCGAGCGCGGGCTTGGACGTTTGTCAGTGCTGCTGCAGTGGCTCTGGCAGCCACGGTGGCCGGGACCGGGCCCGCTACGGCGGACTCCCAGCCAACACCCGTCATCGACGGCGTCCCGTACGTAGGTGCGGAGCTCCGCCGACAGTACGACTACAACTATTGGGGTTGCCGGAACCCGGACGGCACCTCTGAAGCCATCACTTTGGAATGGCTCCGCGACGGCGAGCCGCTCCCGGAGGAACGGCAAGGAGACACTCTGCGGATCTTGCCGGAAGACATGGGCAGCCGTATCTCCATGCGCGTTCATCCCCTCACGCCAGGGAACCAGGGTTGCCCAACTGGCACGCAGCTGAGCAGCGAAACGCAGCCCGTCAAGGCGTCCAGCAGGGCCATGGGCTGGACCGGGCGCGGCAACTTTGAACCCCTTGCCCGCACCTACGATGGCAGACTCATCCTTTACCCGCGGACGTACACCTACGACAAGGGCGCCTGCGAGGGTCCCTGCCCGGCGTACCGGCGTTCCTGGGACGAACCCCGCCAGGTAGGCCAAGGGTGGAATGTTTTTGACATTGTCTTTTCCCCCGGCGACTTTGACGGCGATGGGTGCAACGACCTCCTGGGCAGGGACGCTGCCGGAAAGCTCTTCCTGTACCCCGGCGACGGTGAAGGTGGCTGGCTTCCCCGGGAACAGGTGGGCCAAGGTGGGCCATCTTCGACGCCATCGTGGGCCCGGGCGACTTCAATGGCGACGGCACCAACGATGTGCTGGCACGCGATGCCGCAGGCGGTCTGTTCCTCTACCCCGGCGACGGCGAAGGCGGCTGGCTTCCCCGGGAACAGGTTGGGTGGGGCTGGCAGGTCATGAACAAGATCATCACCGGCGGAGATATGAACGCCGACGGTGGCGTAGATATTTTCGGGCGCGACCAATATGGCTATCTGCGCCAATACCCCACTGACGGCGAAGGCGGCTGGGAGGAACCTGTCTGGCTCGGCACTGGTTGGGAAACGTTCTCCGAAGTGGCCGGACTTGGCAGCTCCAGCCACACGAAGTACAACGACCTCGTCGCCGTTGACCCAAATGGCGACCTCGTCACCTATGCCACCGGCGCTTCAACCACAGGCATGTACGGCCCCTATGGTCCCATCGGCACGGGGTGGGACGTGTTCAAGGAACTGCTGTAGCCTTCGGGCGGCTAGAGCGATCCACGGCTGGTGGCACGGCTTCTTCAGCTTCGTGGATTCCGGGCCGCCGTCACACCGTCTTCGTGAGATGCTCGCGCTGCACCGCGCCGGATTCCTGAAGTTCCTGGGGCCGGGAATGTGGGTTCGCACCGACGAATCAACGGGCCGGTTTGTATCCGGCTCCTTCCAGTCACCCGTGGTGGTGGATGCGTCCGCGTACATCGAGGCACGGCGGCCCTCGAGCCTCCGTGGAACGTTCGGCGAATCCCGCTTTGGCGGACCTGCACGACGCCGGATGGGGCACCGAGCAGAGGTTGCTCACCTCTGCGGATCCACACTCCACGGGCAAACTCCTGGTCTCCGGGAATCAAAGGGTCCTGTCCCCTGTTGGTACTGCACAGAGCACTTTGTTTGCGGTGGGACCGTGGACGTCCGGTTGGGGCGCGGGAGCTTTTGCCCGCCCCAACTGAGTCGCAGTTAAGCGCGTTTTGACCGCCCAAAACGCGCTCAGCTGCTACTTACTTGGGCTATATCTACGAAAGCGCGATCCCCGCGTCGGTCCCCTGCTGGAGGAACTCGCCGTTGACCCACTCCGCGCAAGCATTTGGCTTTCAGCAAGGATCTGGTCCGGCCCAGCTAAGCTATGCGCATGGCCAACGAACCCATTGCAACAACTGCTGAAAAACTTGCCACCATCCAGCAGGGGTACGCCCTGGAAGGTGCCACCATCGAGCTGGGTGCGGCGATCGTGGACGGTGAAATCCACAAGGAGGCCCAGGTCCGGCTCCCCTTGGCGATGATGAACCGCCACGGCCTCGTGGCCGGCGCCACCGGTACTGGCAAAACGGTCACGCTGCACATGATTGCCGAGCAACTCTCGACGGCGGGTGTTCCAGTTTTCCTCGCGGACATCAAGGGAGATCTTTCGGGACTGGCGACGGCGGCAACGGGCAGTGAAAAGTTGAGCGCACGCACTGAAGCCCTCGGCCAGCAGTGGCAGGGAAAGAACTTCCCCGTGGAATTCCTGAGCCTCGGTGGAGACGGCAACGGCATCCCCGTCCGGGCCACCATCACCTCGTTCGGGCCCATCCTGCTCTCGCGCATCATGGACCTCAATGAGACCCAGGAATCCAGCCTCCAGCTGATCTTCCACTTCGCGGACAAGAACAATCTGGAACTGATAGACCTCAAAGACCTCCGGGCTGTGATCCAGTTCCTTACCTCGGACGAAGGCAAGGAACAGTTGGAGGACCTTGGCGGCCTCTCCAAAGCCACAGCGGGCGTAATCCTCCGGGAACTTGTTGGGTTGGAAGCCCAGGGCATGGAGAAGTTCTTCGGCGAACCGGAGTTCGATACCGCCGAACTCCTCCGCACCGCCCCCGACGGCCGAGGCGTCATCAGCTGCCTTGAGCTGCCCACCCTCCAGACCAAGCCCCTGCTGTTTTCCACGTTCCTCATGTGGCTCCTCGCTGATCTCTTCGAAGACCTTCCCGAAGCCGGCGACCTCGACAAACCCAAGCTCGTCTTCTTCCTGGACGAGGCTCACCTGTTGTTCAGCGACGCCTCCAAGGCCTTCCTTGATGCCATCACCACCACGGTCAGGCTCATCCGGTCCAAGGGCGTGGGCATCTTTTTCGTCACCCAGACACCCAAGGATGTCCCTGCCGACGTCCTGGGCCAGCTTGCCAACCGGGTACAGCATGCCTTGCGTGCGTTCACCCCGGAGGACGCCAAGGCGCTCAAGGCCACCGTGTCAACGTTTCCCGTCAGCGACTACGACCTCGAAGAGACGCTCACCTCCGCGGGCATCGGTGAGGCCGTCATTACCGTGATGAACGAAAAAGGCGCGCCTACACCTGTTGCCCTCACCCGGCTGCGTGCCCCCGAGTCCGTGATGGGCCCAAGCACCGATGACCTTGTCCGCAGCACCGTGGCCTCGTCCTCCCTTCTGGTCAAGTACGGGACAGCCGTAGACAACGTGTCCGCCTACGAGAAACTCCATGGCAACGCTGCGCCCTCCACAGGTGACGCCGCGCCGGGCTTGCCGCCGGTTCCGGGCAGTGTTCCGGTGGGTGGTTCCGCTTCGGGCGGTTCTGCCGGGGCGCCGTACGACATCGACGCCGAAGCGCGGCGCATCGAGGAAGAGATCCTCGGCCGCCCGAGTTCCCGTCCGGTCCCTGCGCCCTCCTCGTTTCCAGGGCCGTCCTCGTTTCCGCCAGCACCAGAACCGCAGCATGCCTCCCAGCAGGACGGCGGCATGTTCGGCGACCTTGCCGGGGCACTCGGCGGAGCCCTGGGCGGTGGGCTGAAGAGCATGGTCCGTTCCATGGGGACACAGCTTGGCCGCGACCTCGTGCGCGGCGTTTTCGGTACCTCCTCGCGGCGCCGCCGCTAGCCCTTTTTGGCTGTCAGAAGCCCGACGGCGGGTGGCGGCAAGAGTTGCTGACACCCGCCGTCGGGCCCTACAGGAAGCGTCTTCGCAGGTCACGCCGACGCCCTCATGCACGGCTATCGCTGCCGCGGCAGGTAACGTAAAGGGCGTGCAGTTGAGTCAAGCGATAGTCAGGACCGCAGCCGGATGGCTGCTCGGTCTGATGCTTGCTGCCGCCGGAGCCATCGTCTGCATCAACCTGGTGAGCTCCTCCGTGGCCAGTCCGCAACAGCCTGTCCGGGAGTATTTGGATGCCTTACAAAAGGGCGAAGGCGAGCAAGCCCTGGGTCTGTTGCGAGCAAAAGTTCCCAGTGCGAATGCCGCCATGCTCGACGGCACGGCCCTTCAAACAGCCGCCTCAAAACTGTCCGACATCAAACTCGGAAACGCCGAGTCCAGGGGCAGCAACCGTGTTGCCGTGCCCATGGACTACACGTTGGACGGTAACCGGCTCCATACCGAATTCCTGATGGAGCGCACCGGGACCCAATGGTTGTTCTTCGGCAAATGGGCTTTCGTTCCCACCACGCTGCCCACCATTGAAGTCACCGTGGTCAACTCCAGCGAAGCAGCGCTCAACGGCGTCCCCGTGAACATGCCAAATGGCCACAACACCTTTGCCGTGTTCTATCCCGGCAAATACGAAGCCACCCTCAACGGCACATACTTCGAGGCTCCTCCTACCTCGGCCCTCGTTTCAACCCGGGACGGCGGCCAGGCCCCGCTGAACCTGCAGACGCGGTCAACCAAGGCCTTGAACGAAGCCGTCGCCGGCAAAGTCCGGGAATTCCTGGACACCTGTGCCGCCCAGGCCACCGAACAACAGCGCCTCCAACCTGATTGCCCGTTCTACCACGTCAGCAATGCGCGCGTCGTGGACGGAACCATCAAGTGGGAAATTACCGAGTACCCCAAGATCACCATCGAGCCCTTCGGCGGCAAATGGGTCGTTGCCCCGCTCAACGGCAAGGCAAGGGTTTCCGCCCGCGAGATCAATTTGTTCACCGGCTTGGTCAACGACCTCAACGTGGAGCACGATTTCAGCTTCACCACCCAACTGGACACGGACAACAACACGGTGACCGTCACACCCATGCTGACTTTCTAGGCCCCGCCGCACTGGCCCACCTTTCATCACCTGAGGCTCGCAGTCTGTGCTCGCGCCGGCCCCGAGCTGCCCAAAACTGGGCTGGTTACACCAAGCGGCCCCGACGAAGGACCTCACGTACGTGACGCAGCATCGCATCCGGCGTGTGGACCACATCGTCGTAGAAGAACCTCAGCACGAGCAAGCCCTGGCGGATCGCCTCGTTGTCCCTCCGACGATCCTTCTTGAACTGACGCGGATTCAGATGGAACGCCAGCCCGTCGATTTCGATAATGAGGAAGCCCTCAAGGAGGAAGTCCACAGTTCCTACGCCGTCGATCCAGACCTGGGTCTCGGTCCGGATCCCCACATCCCTGAACAAGACACGCGCCAAGGTCTCGATCAAGGAACCCGCCCCACGATCAACTTTTGAAAGGACTTCACGGGCCCGCCCGCCCCGGTTGCCCACCAGGTGCCGCCGCAGGTATTCCACCGTGATGTCGCCGCGGATGAAGGCACTTTCGACCATCACCAGTGATTCCAACGCGGGCAGGCAAAGCAGCGCGTGCAACAGGACATCCGGCAGTGCAACGAACGGTTCGCGCCGCGGCTGGGACAGGGGCAGGCGGTGGCTGACGCATCCGGTCGCCCGCCGGCCGTTGCTTTGCCAATAGTGGGGCTCGGTTGGTTGGTGAAGCAGCCATAGGCCATAACGGCCTGCGGCAGACGCGCACGTCAGTAGCGATCTCGCTTTGACTGCCGCGACAAACTCCGGATCCGCACCAGGAAGGCCCAGCACTCCCCGCTCTACGCGCTCAATACAGCCTGCCCGCAGCGCCGCCCGAATCGCGGACTCACTGACGCCGCGGGAGTGCACCTGCCTGTTCAAGGCGACGCCGCCCAGCTGTCGGAGTACCAGTTCTGCATCCATCCACACAGCCTCCCGCCAAGGCTAGGAAGGCCGGCAGTCCCAAACCGGCGTATGTGGAGAAGTGGGCGCGGCAAACTGGCCCGGTTACGGAGAAGGGTGGGGGCATGAAGAAGCCCGGGTCCTCCCTCTCAAGAGTCAAACCCGGGCCAGTTCAGCAGGCTTTAGTCCATGCCACGGAGGTCGAGCACCAGCTCTGATTCACCGTCGGCCTGCAAAATAACCGGGATGCCCCAATCCTGCTGGTACAGGTGGCAGGCTGCGTGGTCCGGAATCTCTCCGTCCTCGGTTTCAGGTCCGTCACAGGCGGCCGCACGGGCAGTGATGTGAAGGATGCCCTCGGGCACGTCGGGCGACAATTCGATGGTCCGCAACAGACCCACCGATGTCCCGCCTCCGGAGACCAGCAGTTCCGGAGGAGTGGAAGAGACCTTCATCTGCGTGGGGTCGCCCCAGCGGTCATCAAGCTTCTGCCCGGTGGGGGCCTTGAAGCGAACGGCCAGCTCCAGGGTTCCAGGTGTCACGGGGCTCTTGGGACGGTGCGTCTGGGACGCACCCTCATCCACCTGCTGGGCTTCCTTGGGGATCGGCACCAAAACCAGTTGATGCTTGTTTGACTCAACCACCACCAGTAGCGGATCACTATTGCTGTGGTTAACCACGACGACGTCACTCGGCTCAGCCAGGCCACGCGCCAACGTTGACACTGTCTTCGTCGCGGGATCGTACCGGCGAACGGCACCGTTGTAGGTATCGGCGATCGCTACGGAACCATCCGGCAGTACCGTGACCCCCAAGGGGTGCTGCAGGCGTGCCTCACTGGCGTCGCCATCACGGAATCCGAAGTCGAACAGACCTTGGCCGACGGCTGTCTCCACCGTCACGCCGGTTTCATCAAGCACCAAACGTCGCAGAGAGGAAGTCTCCGAGTCGGCCACCCAGATGTTGTCATCGGCATCAATGGCCAGGCCGGACGACTGGGCGAACCAAGCGTCCTCCGCTACGCCGTCCAACAGTCCTTCCAGGCCCGAGCCCGCCAGGATGGAAACCTGGTTGGTTACGGGATCGAACGCAAAGATCTGGTGCGTTCCCGCCATTGCGATCACGACTCGCTGCAGCTTCGCGCTCCACACCACATCCCACGGCGAGGACAAGGAAACCCCGGTCCCGAGGCCAAGCACCCCGACGTCGATTGCGTCGGCAGCAAAGTCAGCCGGACCGCCGTCGTGGTGCTCGGACCAGGCGCCCGCGCCCGTCTCGGTGACACGGGCAGGACCGGCGTCGAGCAAGCGCTGCACACCGTTGCCGGCAACAGTCCGGACATGCCCTGAACTCAACGTCACCCCGCGAAGGCGGTGGTTCACGGTGTCCGCGACCACGGCGTCATAACCGAGCGTAGAAGCGAGCGCGGAGGGAAGAACAGCTATACCTTGCGGCTCGTTGAACTCGGCGGTGTCCGCTTGGCCGTCCGCGTACCCCTTGGTCCCGGAGCCAATAACCCGCTCAACGGTTTTCAGGTCCGGGTGGAGCTCCACCAGGCGGTGGTGCCCGGAGTCGACGACGAGGTAATTGCCGTTGGCCAACTGCGTCGTCTTGCCTGGGAAGCGCAAAGTGCCCGACGTCGGCACAGGAGCAACGTACGGACCGTTGCCCCGGTGGAGGGTCCCCTTTGCTTCGTGCTCAGCAACAAGTTCCTCAAGCAGCACGGCGAGGCCATCTGCGTGGCCTTCACCGGAAAGATGCGCCACGATGTAACCCTCCGGATCAACAACCACCAGCGTGGGCCAGGCACGGGCTGTGTACGCCTTCCACGTGGCCAGCTCAGGGTCGTCCAGAACCGGATGATGGATCTCGTAACGCTCCACGGCAGCAGCAAGGGCAACAGGATCGGCTTCGTGCTCGAACTTGGGCGAATGCACGCCGACTGTCACCAGGACATCAGAGTACTTTTCCTCAAGGGGCCGGAGTTCGTCGAGCACATGCAGGCAGTTGATGCAGCAGAAGGTCCAGAAGTCCAGCAGCACAATTTTGCCGCGCAGGGATTCCAGGTCTAGGGACTTACCGCCCGTATTGAGCCAGCCGCGGCCCTCCAGTTCGGAGGCCCGGACCCGGAGTTGGGTGCGTACGGTTTCGCTCATCAGCGTCCTTCCAGCTTCGTGTTTCGTTCAGTCTTGCTGCTTGCTTCGCCAACGCTTCCCCTTGCGTGGCCTGTTGACGCGCTGTCCCCAGGAGCGGCGCCATCGGTCGCTTCAGTCGTTTGAGTAGTCATGGCCGTCGGGTTGGCTGAGGCCGGGCGGCCGGCCAACTTGGCATCGCGGTCAGCGAGCCGGGCAAACATATCGTTATAAGCACTGAGATCGGCGTCGTTATTCCTGTCGGCCGCACGGTCCACCCGTCGGGTCTCCCGCTCGTCCGAGCGTGACCACATGACGGCTACGCCAATTGCCACCAACAAGGTGGGAACTTCACCAATGCCCCAAGCCACGGCACCACCCATTTGCTGGTCTGCAATGGCCGAGGCACCCCAGGTCCGGCCCAGGTTGCCGAAGTAGTCAGCAGCCAGCAGGCCAGTGCCGCCCATAATGGCCACGCCAAAGAACGCGTGGAACCCCATGGTTGCGAGGAGGAGCAGCAGGCGCATGGGATACGGCGCACGTCGCGGCAGTGGATCACTGCCGATCATGCTGAGCACAAAAATGTAGCCCGTCAGCAGGAAGTGCACATTCATCAGCTCATGGCCTACGTGCTCCCGCATCGCCAGGCCGAAAAGGTCCGAGTAGTAGAACAGCACGATGGATCCCGCGAAGTTCGCAGCGGCGAACAGCGGATGAGTCACCACCTGCGAGAACCGGGAGTGGACGAACAGGAGCAGCCACTCCCGAAGACCCCGCGAACCGTGCGCGCCTTCACCCCGGGAAGGGAGTGCACGCAGCGCGAGGGTCACCGGCGAACCCAACACCAGGAAGATCGGTGCCACCATGGTCAGGGCCATGTGATCCACCATGTGGGCAGAAAACAGTACGCGGCCATAGACAGCTGGCGGACCAGACGTGATGTAGGTGAGAATCACCAGTCCAATCATCCAGGTCACTGTCTTGAACCAGGACCAGCTATCCCCGCGCTTGCGGATCTTGATGATCCCGAGGATGTAGGACACGGCGCCGAATAAGGCCACTCCCACCCACAGCCAGTCAAAACGCCATTCCGTAAGCCAGCGCTCGGGGGTAAGTTCCGGCGGAAGTTCATAGCCGGACAGGATGAAGGCCGGCGAGGCGTCCGGTGCGTACGTGGTGGGCTGCGGCGGGGCCGAGCGCCCCAGCGCGACGGCGAGGCCCGACGTCGCGCCCATCACCAGCAGCTCAACCAGAACCAGCTGCCACAGCACCCGGCGGGCAGACATCGAACCGCTCTTTCCCAGCTGAGGTATGACCCATTGACGATGCATGAAGCCGATGCCACCCAGCACCAGGGTGGCAAGTGCCTTGGCAAGGATGATTTGCCCATAGGCAGAGCCAAACAGATCGCCCAGGTTCGTCACGCGGATGGCTGCATTTATCACACCGGACGCAAACACCAGAACGAAAGCAAAGCCTGCCAGGGCCGAGAACCTTCGGAGAGTCGGTTCGGTGATGTCGCTCGTCCCAGACTTCCTGGAACCAGCGAGCAATCCGGAAAGGACTGCGAGCATGATGATGCCTCCCACCCACACGGAGACTCCAACCAGGTGAAGGCCCAGCGAGTTGATGGCGCCTTCGTGATCACTGGAGCTGGAGGAGTGACCGATCAGTGCGGTCGGAATCAGCCCGATCAGGGCAAGCAGGAGCGTAAAGGCGAGGCCAGTCAGCGATCGGACGCCGAAGAGCGCGGTGGTGACAACCGCAGCAATGATGGTGATGGACAGCCAGGCCTTGCCCGTATCTATGTCCGTCATGAAGTACACCAGCGAGCGGGTGAATTCAGCGTCCCCGGAAAGTCCCTGACCCGCGACATCCGCGTAGGTCAATACCAGGACAGCTACGGCGGACAGCGTCCAAGCGGCACCTGCCGCCGCGGCAACGGCAAGGGCGCGTGCAAAAGCTGGATGCTCCGGAGCCTCCAGATCCTTTTCACGGGATCGCGACCCTCTGAGGTTCTTGGGCAGGATTCCGACCGCGAAGATGAGGCCACCAATAACTGTCGCTATGGAAGCGTTGTGGACGGCTTTCGCCACCGGCAAGCCCCATCGAACCAGCGCACCGGGGTCCGAAACCTGGCGGGCAGCAGAAGCACCGGAGAAGACGAGGGCAGCAGCCAAAGTCAGGAAGAGCACCGCCAGTCCAGCAAGCTGCCATGGGACGGAAATGCCCGTGACGGCATTGCCGCCCCGCGCTCCCGGCTTGGGAACAGGCGATGGGGCAGTTGCGGAGCTTCTTGCTGATGGCACCTATCCATTGTCCGTTACGTGCGGCTGCGCTGCGAATCGGGAACCATTTGGGGAGGAGAAGTGGGCACCGGCAAGCGGATGCCGCCTTGGTGTGCGGGACAAGTGATTGCTTAACGGCAAAAGGGACGGCAACCAGTTGGTTGCCGTCCCTTTCAGGCGTTCGCCGAAGTTGGAATTACTTCTTCTTGGCGACAGCAGCCTTCAGCTTGGAGCCTGCGGTCAGCTTAACGCTGTGGCCAGCGGCGATCTGGATGGTTTCGCCCGTCTGCGGGTTGCGGCCGGTGCGTGCTGCACGGTCGGTACGCTCAACTGCGAGCCAGCCCGGGATGGTGATCTTCTCGCCAGCGGCAACAGAAGTCTCGAAAACTTCGAACAGTGCATCGAGCACGGAGTTGACGGCTGCCTGGCTCGTGCCAGCCTTGCCTGCTACCTCTGCAACGAGTTCACTACGGTTCTTAGCCATTTACGTCCTCCTGGACTAATACGTTTTTTGAGCTTTCAAGCGGAATGCGAGCAAGCCACTGCTCGAAAACTTACCAGCTTGCACCGACTTGGCCAGCAAATTCCGCGTGTTTCCGCGCTTTTTTGACCAAAATCACCGGTTTTTCAGGGTTTTTGGGGGTGTGGACCGCACATGGCGTACCCTACGGCGTTGAACGGGCCACCAGCCAGCGTAAGAAATCACGACGCCGACAGCCACCGCCGGGAGTTGCACGCGGCTAGCCATCGCGGCTTCAGAGCATCCAACCGACGTGGATCAGAAGAGAATACGCTGATACAGGAAGTGGTCCTGCCATTCGCCTGCTATGTGGAGATACGACCGCGCCATTCCGAGCCGCTCGAAGCCGGATCGTTTGAGGACTGCCTGCGAGGCTAAGTTATGCAGCAGGGTTGCCGCTTGGATACGGTGGAGTCCCAGATCTTCGCTGGCCATGGAGAGAACCGCCTCTACCGAAGAAGTGGCAATGCCCTTGCCGGCGAACGCTTGGTCGACCCAGTAACCCAGGTTGGCGTTCATGAATGGTCCACGGACTATGCCCGTCAAAGTAATCATGCCAACGACATCCCCGTCATGGAGAACTACCCACGGAACTTCCGTGCCTGCGGCATACTGGCTCAGTTTGCTCCGAACAACGGCCTCTTGCCCTGCCCTGGTATAGAACGCCTCGCTGCGCAGTGGTTCCCATGGGGCGAGGTACTCAGCGTTCCGGGTATAGGCGGCCGCCAAGGGCTCGACGTCGGACAGGGACAAAGTCCGAAGGTGGACTCTTCCATTCGCGGCGTTCCCAGATGGGGCATCCAAAGTTCGGGTCAGGGTCATCATGCGACTCTAGCTCTTTGATTGCCCGTTAAAGTGGGGAAGCCCCGACCGTGGTGGTCGGGGCTTCCCGTTAATTGTTGTCCGGCGGTGTCCTACTCTCCCACACCCTCCCGGGTGCAGTACCATCGGCGCTGTGGGTCTTAGCTTCCGGGTTCGGAATGGGACCGGGCGTTTCCCCCACGCTATGACCGCCGTAACCTTGTTACCCGACCCCGCCTGTGCCGGTTTGTGGTTCCGGTTGGGGGTGGGAAGTCTGTGTGGTTACAACTGTGTGGTGTTGTTATTCAGTTGTTGGTTCCTGGAACGGTTGTTGTTCGGGAACCACATAGTGGACGCGTGCAGTGTTGTGTGTGGTGTAAGTTGTTGGCCTATTAGTACCGGTCAGCTTCACGAGTCTTTGGTCCTCGCTTCCACATCCGGCCTATCAACCCAGTGGTCTGGCTGGGGGCCTCTCACACAAATTGTGTATGGAAATCTCATCTTGAAGCGAGCTTCCCGCTTAGATGCTTTCAGCGGTTATCCCATCCGAACGTAGCTAATCAGCGGTGCACTTGGCAGTACAACTGACACACCAGAGGTTCGTCCGTCCCGGTCCTCTCGTACTAAGGACAGCCCTTCTCAAATTTCCTGCGCGCGCAGCGGATAGGGACCGAACTGTCTCACGACGTTCTAAACCCAGCTCGCGTACCGCTTTAATGGGCGAACAGCCCAACCCTTGGGACCTACTCCAGCCCCAGGATGCGACGAGCCGACATCGAGGTGCCAAACCATGCCGTCGATATGGACTCTTGGGCAAGATCAGCCTGTTATCCCCGAGGTACCTTTTATCCGTTGAGCGACGGCCATTCCACAATGTACCGCCGGATCACTAGTCCCGACTTTCGTCCCTGCTTGAGATGTCTCTCTCACAGTCAAGCTCCCTTGTGCACTTACACTCGACACCTGATTGCCAACCAGGCTGAGGGAACCTTTGGGCGCCTCCGTTACTTTTTAGGAGGCAACCGCCCCAGTTAAACTACCCATCAGGCACTGTCCCTGACCCGGATCACGGGCCGAAGTTAGATGTCCAAAGTGACCAGAGTGGTATTTCAACGATGACTCCACCCGAACTGGCGTCCGGGTTTCAACGTCTCCCACCTATCCTACACAAGCCACTCCGAACACCAATACCAAACTATAGTAAAGGTCTCGGGGTCTTTCCGTCCTGCTGCGCGTAACGAGCATCTTTACTCGTACTGCAATTTCGCCGAGTTTATGGTTGAGACAGCGGGGAAGTCGTTACTCCATTCGTGCAGGTCGGAACTTACCCGACAAGGAATTTCGCTACCTTAGGATGGTTATAGTTACCACCGCCGTTTACTGGGGCTTAAATTCTCAGCTTCGCCCGCAAGGGGCTAACCGGTCCTCTTAACCTTCCAGCACCGGGCAGGAGTCAGTCCGTATACATCGTCTTGCGACTTCGCACGGACCTGTGTTTTTAGTAAACAGTCGCTTCCCCCTGGTCTCTGCGGCCCACACCCGCTCACGGAGAGCACGTCTCCATCACGGGGCAGGCCCCCCTTCTCCCGAAGTTACGGGGGCATTTTGCCGAGTTCCTTAACCATAATTCTCTCGATCGCCTTGGTATTCTCTACCTGATCACCTGTGTCGGTTTGGGGTACGGGCGGCTAAAACCTCGCGTCGATGCTTTTCTTGGCAGCATAGGATCACCGGATCCCCCCAAACGGGAGTCCCATCAGATCTCAGGATCGTGCTCGAAGCACACAGGAACGGATTTGCCTATCCCTGACCCTACATCCTTGGACCGGGGCAACCATCGCCCGGCCCGGCTACCTTCCTGCGTCACACCTGTTAATACGCTTACCTCCCGGGATCAGGTCCCGCGCTCGGCCAAAACCCACACACCACAAGGGTGGGCGGGCAGGCTCCGGGCGGTTAGTATCCCCCGCTTGGCATGGGCGGTTTTTCGCCGGTACGGGAATATCAACCCGTTGTCCATCGACTACGCCTGTCGGCCTCGCCTTAGGTCCCGACTTACCCAGGGCAGATTAGCTTGACCCTGGAACCCTTGATCATTCGGCGGACGGGTTTCTCACCCGTCTTTCGCTACTCATGCCTGCATTCTCACTCGTGTAGGCTCCACCGCTGGTTTCCACCGCGACTTCACTGCCCACACGACGCTCCCCTACCACTCCACACCCCTGAACCACGAAGGCTAGGGTACCGTGTGAAATCCACAACTTCGGCGGTGTACTTGAGCCCCGCTACATTGTCGGCGCGGAATCACTTGACCAGTGAGCTATTACGCACTCTTTCAAGGATGGCTGCTTCTAAGCCAACCTCCTGGTTGTCTTCGCAACTCCACATCCTTTCCCACTTAGCACACGCTTAGGGGCCTTAGTTGGTGGTCTGGGCTGTTTCCCTCTCGACTATGAAGCTTATCCCCCACAGTCTCACTGCTGCGCTCTCACTTACCGGCATTCGGAGTTTGGCTGACGTCAGTAACCTTGTAGGGCCCATCGGCCATCCAGTAGCTCTACCTCCGGCAAGAAACACGCAACGCTGCACCTAAATGCATTTCGGGGAGAACCAGCTATCACGGAGTTTGATTGGCCTTTCACCCCTACCCACAGCTCATCCCCTCCATTTTCAACTGAAGTGGGTTCGGTCCTCCACGACGTCTTACCGTCGCTTCAACCTGGCCATGGGTAGATCACTCCGCTTCGGGTCTAGATCACGCCACTACACTCGCCCTGTTCAGACTCGCTTTCGCTACGGCTACCCCACACGGGTTAACCTCGCGACGTAACACTAACTCGCAGGCTCATTCTTCAAAAGGCACGCCGTCACCAGAATCAGACTGGCTCCGACGGATTGTAAGCACACGGTTTCAGGTACTGTTTCACTCCCCTCCCGGGGTACTTTTCACCTTTCCCTCACGGTACTGGTCCGCTATCGGTCATTAGGAAGTATTTAGGCTTATCAGGTGGTCCTGACAGATTCGCACGGGATTTCTCGGGCCCCGTGCTACTTGGGATCCTCTCCAGGCGGCACACAACATTACGGTTACGGGGCTCACACCCTCTCTGGCCGGCCTTTCAAGACCGTTCACCTATGCCTGCACTACACACCCCACCGGTCCGGCAGAACCAGTACGGAAAGTCCCACAACCCCGCCCATGCAACGCCCGCCGGCTATCACACATGAAACGGTTTAGCCTGATCCGCGTTCGCTCGCCACTACTAACGGAATCACTCTTGTTTTCTCTTCCTGCGGGTACTGAGATGTTTCACTTCCCCGCGTTCCCCCCACGCACCCTATGTGTTCAGATGCGGGTCACACAATCACCCTGCGGCGTTGTGCGGGGTTTCCCCATTCGGACATCCTGGGATCAACGCTCGGTTATCAACTCCCCCAGGCTTATCGCAGATTCCTACGTCCTTCTTCGGCTCCTAATGCCAAGGCATCCACCGTGTGCCCTTAAAAACTTGACCACACACAAACCAAACATACGTTCAGTCATGCATCATCTATTCGAGAGAACCATGACCACAAGGGCCAGGTTCATTCATAAGAAATTGCTGTAAGAACACACACAAATGCGTGTGTGTCCTAGATGCTCGCGTCCACTATGTAGTTCTCAAACAACAACCCCGTCAACCACCCCCACCACCACAACCCACACCCAAAGGCGGGGCCGACCACGGCAGTGAAAGGACAGAAGCAGGAACAAAAGAAACACCAGAAAGTGCCCCCATGCATTGCTGCAAAAAGGTCCTGTTGCCTCAGGACCCAACAGTGCGCCAAACACAACCCCCTACAACCACGCCCCGGCACGTTCCCAACACCACCACACCCCCACAAGAGGACGCAGCAGCACCGTACTAACACCAGGACACAACCAGCAAGGCCATGCCAAAAAACATTTGATTTGTTGATATTCCACCCATGAGCACCCACCGCAGAACAAACGCCTGCGCAATGGGCAACACTGACAACCACCACCACCCCATGCAGGGCAACAGCAAGTTGTTAGCAGCTCCTTAGAAAGGAGGTGATCCAGCCGCACCTTCCGGTACGGCTACCTTGTTACGACTTAGTCCCAATCGCCGGTCCCACCTTCGACGGCTCCCCCCACAAGGGTTAGGCCACCGGCTTCGGGTGTTACCAACTTTCGTGACTTGACGGGCGGTGTGTACAAGGCCCGGGAACGTATTCACCGCAGCGTTGCTGATCTGCGATTACTAGCGACTCCGACTTCATGGGGTCGAGTTGCAGACCCCAATCCGAACTGAGACCGGCTTTTTGGGATTAGCTCCACCTCACAGTATCGCAACCCTTTGTACCGGCCATTGTAGCATGCGTGAAGCCCAAGACATAAGGGGCATGATGATTTGACGTCGTCCCCACCTTCCTCCGAGTTGACCCCGGCAGTCTCCTATGAGTCCCCGGCCGAACCGCTGGCAACATAGAACGAGGGTTGCGCTCGTTGCGGGACTTAACCCAACATCTCACGACACGAGCTGACGACAACCATGCACCACCTGTAAACCGACCGCAAGCGGGGCACCTGTTTCCAGGTCTTTCCGGTTCATGTCAAGCCTTGGTAAGGTTCTTCGCGTTGCATCGAATTAATCCGCATGCTCCGCCGCTTGTGCGGGCCCCCGTCAATTCCTTTGAGTTTTAGCCTTGCGGCCGTACTCCCCAGGCGGGGCACTTAATGCGTTAGCTACGGCGCGGAAAACGTGGAATGTCCCCCACACCTAGTGCCCAACGTTTACGGCATGGACTACCAGGGTATCTAATCCTGTTCGCTCCCCATGCTTTCGCTCCTCAGCGTCAGTTACAGCCCAGAGACCTGCCTTCGCCATCGGTGTTCCTCCTGATATCTGCGCATTTCACCGCTACACCAGGAATTCCAGTCTCCCCTACTGCACTCTAGTCTGCCCGTACCCACTGCAGAACCGGAGTTGAGCCCCGGTCTTTCACAGCAGACGCGACAAACCGCCTACGAGCTCTTTACGCCCAATAATTCCGGATAACGCTTGCGCCCTACGTATTACCGCGGCTGCTGGCACGTAGTTAGCCGGCGCTTCTTCTGCAGGTACCGTCACTTTCGCTTCTTCCCTACTGAAAGAGGTTTACAACCCGAAGGCCGTCATCCCTCACGCGGCGTCGCTGCATCAGGCTTTCGCCCATTGTGCAATATTCCCCACTGCTGCCTCCCGTAGGAGTCTGGGCCGTGTCTCAGTCCCAGTGTGGCCGGTCACCCTCTCAGGCCGGCTACCCGTCGTCGCCTTGGTAGGCCATTACCCCACCAACAAGCTGATAGGCCGCGAGTCCATCCAAAACCACAAAAGCTTTCCACCACCATGACATGCGCCAGATGGTCATATCCGGTATTAGACCCAGTTTCCCAGGCTTATCCCAGAGTCAAGGGCAGGTTACTCACGTGTTACTCACCCGTTCGCCACTAATCCCCCCAGCAAGCTAGGGATCATCGTTCGACTTGCATGTGTTAAGCACGCCGCCAGCGTTCATCCTGAGCCAGGATCAAACTCTCCGTTGAAAACAAAAAATCAAACAGACACAACCACACCCACCGGAAATAACGGCAAGAACGCGGCTGCACAAAATTCGAAACCAGCTGAAAACCAGACCACCACACACGGGGGTGCGCAACGGCCCGGCCATAATTTCAACCAATCAAAAAACAATCGGCATCAACAAACTTGGCACACTATTGAGTTCTCAAACAACAGACCCCCCAAAACATCACCCCGCACAGCGCACCACAAAAGCAGCACACCCAACAAGGCCATTGGAAAAGAAGAGTTATTTTTGGCCGCCTACCGAACCGTACACACCTTCCGGCTTTCCGTTTCGCACCCGGCGACTCAGAAAACAATACACGCCCCACACCCCCAACGCAAATCCACCCCCACACCACCCAACACACCCCCAAAAACCCCCGCCAGCCCGCCGTCGAACATTCGTTCAGAGGCGCGGCAATAGGCCAGTTACGATTCGCCTTCAGTCAAGAAAGTCAAGCATTCCGAAGTGGCGATGCAGACCATCGTCGAGGAATCGCATGATCGATGCGATCTTGTCGCCAGTCTGAGTTGGCTCAATCACCAAGAGTCCCCGGGCCCGGCTCTGCAGATAACAGACGAACGCCGGCCTGCCACCGGCAGTGACAGCAACCAGGGCGTAATTGCCGCCAGGCCTGCCGGCCGCACTGGCTCGGAGGAAATTCCCGACGGCGTGCTGGCCCACGTAAAGTTCGTTGGCCGGGGGCATGGCAAGCCAGCATTGATCGGTGAGGAGCTCAAGGACGGAATCGACGTCGTCTCGCGAGAAAGCATCCGCAAACTTACGGGCTAAATCGTGGTGGTGTGCTCCGGTCGCAATTGGCCCTGGAGAAGGCCTGACGGAGCGGGCTCGCTGAAGAAGACCCTTAGCCGCCGTCGGGCCTACCGCGAGCATCTCAGCAGCTTCAGCAACGGTGAAATCCAACACATCGCAGAGGATCAACACTGCAGCCTGGCGCGGCGGCATCCGTTGAAGCGCAACGACAAACGCGAGCTCGACGCTTTCGCGGGCAACCGCCTGCACAGCAGGATCAAGCTCGTCGACCAATACATCGGGGTAAGGCTGCAAATGCGGTTGATCGAATCGGTCGTTCGGAGTTGGCGGCTCGAAGGGAGGTACGGGAGCAGAGCGAGGTCGGCGACTTTGTTCCCTTAGAGCATTGAGCGAGCGAGTAGTGGCAATCCGATAGAGCCAGGTCCGCAAGGACGATCGGCCGGCAAACCCAGGCAACCCTTTCCATGCCGCCAGCAAAACCTCCTGCAGAACGTCATCTGCATCATCCACAGATCCTGTAATTCTGTAGCAATGCAGATGAAGCTCCCGGCGAAAGGGTGCTACGAGCGAGGCAAAAGCCTCCTCATCGCCGGACCGGGCGGCCTCCAACTCGGCTGATGTCACGGTTCAATCTTGGCACGGACCCTTGAAGGCGTTCCGATCTGCTGCGAAGTGGTGTCTAAACAGGAGTATCCGCCTACGAAAGGAACCAGACCATGTCTGAAAAGCAAGCCAAAGCCGTCGAGATCGCAGTCGCCTACCACCGGGCCTGGACAACCGGCAACCTGGACTCAGCCATCAAGCACTTAGCCGAGGATGTCACCTGCCATGCACCGTCCGGCACCATGAACGGTAGTGCCGCTGTCAGGGCCTTCATGGAGCCCTTCGCTGCTACGCTCACAAAATCTGCACTTCTTGCGGCTTACGGGTCCGACGACGAAGCGATACTCATGTACGACACAGCCAATCGGGCAGTTCCGAGCGCACCGGGCGCGGAACTGTATCGCATTCACAACGATCAGATCGCCGAGATCCACATCATCTTCGATCGTCTGCCTTTCGCCTTGGCACGTGGCGACGTCGTGGGGACCTGAGCACCTGATGTGGTTGTTAGCAGTGGTTAAAGTGGGGAAGCCCCGACCGTGGTGGTCGGGGCTTCCCGTTAATTGTTGTCCGGCGGTGTCCTACTCTCCCACACCCTCCCGGGTGCAGTACCATCGGCGCTGTGGGTCTTAGCTTCCGGGTTCGGAATGGGACCGGGCGTTTCCCCCACGCTATGACCGCCGTAACCTTGTTACCCGACCCCGCCTGTGCCGGTTTGTGGTTCCGGTTGGGGGTGGGAAGTCTGTGTGGTTACAACTGTGTGGTGTTGTTATTCAGTTGTTGGTTCCTGGAACGGTTGTTGTTCGGGAACCACATAGTGGACGCGTGCAGTGTTGTGTGTGGTGTAAGTTGTTGGCCTATTAGTACCGGTCAGCTTCACGAGTCTTTGGTCCTCGCTTCCACATCCGGCCTATCAACCCAGTGGTCTGGCTGGGGGCCTCTCACACAAATTGTGTATGGAAATCTCATCTTGAAGCGAGCTTCCCGCTTAGATGCTTTCAGCGGTTATCCCATCCGAACGTAGCTAATCAGCGGTGCACTTGGCAGTACAACTGACACACCAGAGGTTCGTCCGTCCCGGTCCTCTCGTACTAAGGACAGCCCTTCTCAAATTTCCTGCGCGCGCAGCGGATAGGGACCGAACTGTCTCACGACGTTCTAAACCCAGCTCGCGTACCGCTTTAATGGGCGAACAGCCCAACCCTTGGGACCTACTCCAGCCCCAGGATGCGACGAGCCGACATCGAGGTGCCAAACCATGCCGTCGATATGGACTCTTGGGCAAGATCAGCCTGTTATCCCCGAGGTACCTTTTATCCGTTGAGCGACGGCCATTCCACAATGTACCGCCGGATCACTAGTCCCGACTTTCGTCCCTGCTTGAGATGTCTCTCTCACAGTCAAGCTCCCTTGTGCACTTACACTCGACACCTGATTGCCAACCAGGCTGAGGGAACCTTTGGGCGCCTCCGTTACTTTTTAGGAGGCAACCGCCCCAGTTAAACTACCCATCAGGCACTGTCCCTGACCCGGATCACGGGCCGAAGTTAGATGTCCAAAGTGACCAGAGTGGTATTTCAACGATGACTCCACCCGAACTGGCGTCCGGGTTTCAACGTCTCCCACCTATCCTACACAAGCCACTCCGAACACCAATACCAAACTATAGTAAAGGTCTCGGGGTCTTTCCGTCCTGCTGCGCGTAACGAGCATCTTTACTCGTACTGCAATTTCGCCGAGTTTATGGTTGAGACAGCGGGGAAGTCGTTACTCCATTCGTGCAGGTCGGAACTTACCCGACAAGGAATTTCGCTACCTTAGGATGGTTATAGTTACCACCGCCGTTTACTGGGGCTTAAATTCTCAGCTTCGCCCGCAAGGGGCTAACCGGTCCTCTTAACCTTCCAGCACCGGGCAGGAGTCAGTCCGTATACATCGTCTTGCGACTTCGCACGGACCTGTGTTTTTAGTAAACAGTCGCTTCCCCCTGGTCTCTGCGGCCCACACCCGCTCACGGAGAGCACGTCTCCATCACGGGGCAGGCCCCCCTTCTCCCGAAGTTACGGGGGCATTTTGCCGAGTTCCTTAACCATAATTCTCTCGATCGCCTTGGTATTCTCTACCTGATCACCTGTGTCGGTTTGGGGTACGGGCGGCTAAAACCTCGCGTCGATGCTTTTCTTGGCAGCATAGGATCACCGGATCCCCCCAAACGGGAGTCCCATCAGATCTCAGGATCGTGCTCGAAGCACACAGGAACGGATTTGCCTATCCCTGACCCTACATCCTTGGACCGGGGCAACCATCGCCCGGCCCGGCTACCTTCCTGCGTCACACCTGTTAATACGCTTACCTCCCGGGATCAGGTCCCGCGCTCGGCCAAAACCCACACACCACAAGGGTGGGCGGGCAGGCTCCGGGCGGTTAGTATCCCCCGCTTGGCATGGGCGGTTTTTCGCCGGTACGGGAATATCAACCCGTTGTCCATCGACTACGCCTGTCGGCCTCGCCTTAGGTCCCGACTTACCCAGGGCAGATTAGCTTGACCCTGGAACCCTTGATCATTCGGCGGACGGGTTTCTCACCCGTCTTTCGCTACTCATGCCTGCATTCTCACTCGTGTAGGCTCCACCGCTGGTTTCCACCGCGACTTCACTGCCCACACGACGCTCCCCTACCACTCCACACCCCTGAACCACGAAGGCTAGGGTACCGTGTGAAATCCACAACTTCGGCGGTGTACTTGAGCCCCGCTACATTGTCGGCGCGGAATCACTTGACCAGTGAGCTATTACGCACTCTTTCAAGGATGGCTGCTTCTAAGCCAACCTCCTGGTTGTCTTCGCAACTCCACATCCTTTCCCACTTAGCACACGCTTAGGGGCCTTAGTTGGTGGTCTGGGCTGTTTCCCTCTCGACTATGAAGCTTATCCCCCACAGTCTCACTGCTGCGCTCTCACTTACCGGCATTCGGAGTTTGGCTGACGTCAGTAACCTTGTAGGGCCCATCGGCCATCCAGTAGCTCTACCTCCGGCAAGAAACACGCAACGCTGCACCTAAATGCATTTCGGGGAGAACCAGCTATCACGGAGTTTGATTGGCCTTTCACCCCTACCCACAGCTCATCCCCTCCATTTTCAACTGAAGTGGGTTCGGTCCTCCACGACGTCTTACCGTCGCTTCAACCTGGCCATGGGTAGATCACTCCGCTTCGGGTCTAGATCACGCCACTACACTCGCCCTGTTCAGACTCGCTTTCGCTACGGCTACCCCACACGGGTTAACCTCGCGACGTAACACTAACTCGCAGGCTCATTCTTCAAAAGGCACGCCGTCACCAGAATCAGACTGGCTCCGACGGATTGTAAGCACACGGTTTCAGGTACTGTTTCACTCCCCTCCCGGGGTACTTTTCACCTTTCCCTCACGGTACTGGTCCGCTATCGGTCATTAGGAAGTATTTAGGCTTATCAGGTGGTCCTGACAGATTCGCACGGGATTTCTCGGGCCCCGTGCTACTTGGGATCCTCTCCAGGCGGCACACAACATTACGGTTACGGGGCTCACACCCTCTCTGGCCGGCCTTTCAAGACCGTTCACCTATGCCTGCACTACACACCCCACCGGTCCGGCAGAACCAGTACGGAAAGTCCCACAACCCCGCCCATGCAACGCCCGCCGGCTATCACACATGAAACGGTTTAGCCTGATCCGCGTTCGCTCGCCACTACTAACGGAATCACTCTTGTTTTCTCTTCCTGCGGGTACTGAGATGTTTCACTTCCCCGCGTTCCCCCCACGCACCCTATGTGTTCAGATGCGGGTCACACAATCACCCTGCGGCGTTGTGCGGGGTTTCCCCATTCGGACATCCTGGGATCAACGCTCGGTTATCAACTCCCCCAGGCTTATCGCAGATTCCTACGTCCTTCTTCGGCTCCTAATGCCAAGGCATCCACCGTGTGCCCTTAAAAACTTGACCACACACAAACCAAACATACGTTCAGTCATGCATCATCTATTCGAGAGAACCATGACCACAAGGGCCAGGTTCATTCATAAGAAATTGCTGTAAGAACACACACAAATGCGTGTGTGTCCTAGATGCTCGCGTCCACTATGTAGTTCTCAAACAACAACCCCGTCAACCACCCCCACCACCACAACCCACACCCAAAGGCGGGGCCGACCACGGCAGTGAAAGGACAGAAGCAGGAACAAAAGAAACACCAGAAAGTGCCCCCATGCATTGCTGCAAAAAGGTCCTGTTGCCTCAGGACCCAACAGTGCGCCAAACACAACCCCCTACAACCACGCCCCGGCACGTTCCCAACACCACCACACCCCCACAAGAGGACGCAGCAGCACCGTACTAACACCAGGACACAACCAGCAAGGCCATGCCAAAAAACATTTGATTTGTTGATATTCCACCCATGAGCACCCACCGCAGAACAAACGCCTGCGCAATGGGCAACACTGACAACCACCACCACCCCATGCAGGGCAACAGCAAGTTGTTAGCAGCTCCTTAGAAAGGAGGTGATCCAGCCGCACCTTCCGGTACGGCTACCTTGTTACGACTTAGTCCCAATCGCCGGTCCCACCTTCGACGGCTCCCCCCACAAGGGTTAGGCCACCGGCTTCGGGTGTTACCAACTTTCGTGACTTGACGGGCGGTGTGTACAAGGCCCGGGAACGTATTCACCGCAGCGTTGCTGATCTGCGATTACTAGCGACTCCGACTTCATGGGGTCGAGTTGCAGACCCCAATCCGAACTGAGACCGGCTTTTTGGGATTAGCTCCACCTCACAGTATCGCAACCCTTTGTACCGGCCATTGTAGCATGCGTGAAGCCCAAGACATAAGGGGCATGATGATTTGACGTCGTCCCCACCTTCCTCCGAGTTGACCCCGGCAGTCTCCTATGAGTCCCCGGCCGAACCGCTGGCAACATAGAACGAGGGTTGCGCTCGTTGCGGGACTTAACCCAACATCTCACGACACGAGCTGACGACAACCATGCACCACCTGTAAACCGACCGCAAGCGGGGCACCTGTTTCCAGGTCTTTCCGGTTCATGTCAAGCCTTGGTAAGGTTCTTCGCGTTGCATCGAATTAATCCGCATGCTCCGCCGCTTGTGCGGGCCCCCGTCAATTCCTTTGAGTTTTAGCCTTGCGGCCGTACTCCCCAGGCGGGGCACTTAATGCGTTAGCTACGGCGCGGAAAACGTGGAATGTCCCCCACACCTAGTGCCCAACGTTTACGGCATGGACTACCAGGGTATCTAATCCTGTTCGCTCCCCATGCTTTCGCTCCTCAGCGTCAGTTACAGCCCAGAGACCTGCCTTCGCCATCGGTGTTCCTCCTGATATCTGCGCATTTCACCGCTACACCAGGAATTCCAGTCTCCCCTACTGCACTCTAGTCTGCCCGTACCCACTGCAGAACCGGAGTTGAGCCCCGGTCTTTCACAGCAGACGCGACAAACCGCCTACGAGCTCTTTACGCCCAATAATTCCGGATAACGCTTGCGCCCTACGTATTACCGCGGCTGCTGGCACGTAGTTAGCCGGCGCTTCTTCTGCAGGTACCGTCACTTTCGCTTCTTCCCTACTGAAAGAGGTTTACAACCCGAAGGCCGTCATCCCTCACGCGGCGTCGCTGCATCAGGCTTTCGCCCATTGTGCAATATTCCCCACTGCTGCCTCCCGTAGGAGTCTGGGCCGTGTCTCAGTCCCAGTGTGGCCGGTCACCCTCTCAGGCCGGCTACCCGTCGTCGCCTTGGTAGGCCATTACCCCACCAACAAGCTGATAGGCCGCGAGTCCATCCAAAACCACAAAAGCTTTCCACCACCATGACATGCGCCAGATGGTCATATCCGGTATTAGACCCAGTTTCCCAGGCTTATCCCAGAGTCAAGGGCAGGTTACTCACGTGTTACTCACCCGTTCGCCACTAATCCCCCCAGCAAGCTAGGGATCATCGTTCGACTTGCATGTGTTAAGCACGCCGCCAGCGTTCATCCTGAGCCAGGATCAAACTCTCCGTTGAAAACAAAAAATCAAACAGACACAACCACACCCACCGGAAATAACGGCAAGAACGCGGCTGCACAAAATTCGAAACCAGCTGAAAACCAGACCACCACACACGGGGGTGCGCAGCAACCTGGCCATAATTTCAACCAATCAAAAAACAATCGGCATCAACAAACTTGGCACACTATTGAGTTCTCAAACAACAGGTCACTATTCCAGAGCAGTACCAACCAAAACCCAAAGGGCCTCAGAATCGCTCCGGAGCAACTTTTCAAACTTACCCGATCAACCAGATCTTTGCAAATCAGCGTTTCCGCAATTACCGATCCAGTCCCCGGCCCCACCATCACAGGCACGCTCAAAAGCGAACCATATTCCAGGCTGTCATCAAAGGGGGTCGGCCCCCGCGGCTCCCAGCACCAGGCTGTCTCACTCGCGGCGACTCAGAAGACATTACACGCCCACAAGCCCCGACACAAATCCACCCCCACACCACCCAAAACCCCGCAAACACACGCCAAACACCCCCACCCAAGACCCAAAACCAGCCCAAAACCACCAAAACAACTTTCCGTGAAGCCCATCACACCAAGAAACGGCGACACTCCCCTGCCCTTTGAAGCGGCACCCAGGATCCGCCGTCGGGCCTAATCCAGCGGCCGACATCGGCCAGGCCAACAGCCTCTGAATTCAAGGGCAGCCGCCCCAGACACGTCAGGATGTGCGAGAGCAACAGCCCAAACACGCCACGATGTGCGAGAGCAACCGCCCAAGCCCCGCGGGAAGTGAGAGAACGATGCTCGAAAACAACGATTATGTGAGCGAGCAACTGGAAGGCGGCGGTTATCCGGCAGCCCCAAGAGGGCCCACGGCGACAGGGTTCCCTGACCGAGCTCGCGAGGTTAGGGAGTCGACGGGGACGGGACGAGCGAGCGCACAGAGGATGACCGCCGCCTTTACCCCGCCCACCGCCGCCACCTTTACCCGCCAAAGAGCCACTTAAACGCAGAAAAGGCCGGCAACCATAACGGTTGCCGGCCCTTTCAGAGCTTCGTGATTACCAGGAAGACTTGGTGATACCCGGGAGCTCACCGCGGTGAGCCATGTCGCGGAAGCGAACACGGGAGATACCGAACTTCTGGAAGGTGCCGCGGGGACGGCCGTCGATCTGGTCGCGGTTACGCAGACGGATCGGGGAGGCGTTGCGGGGCAGCTTCTGCAGGCCGAGGCGTGCAGCTTCGCGTGCTTCGTCAGTCGCGTTGGGGTCAACCAGGGTCTTCTTCAGTTCGAGACGCTTGGCAGCGTAACGCTCAACAATGACCTTGCGCTGCTCGTTGCGAGCAATCTTGGACTTCTTTGCCATGTGTTTAGCGCTCCTCTCGGAATTCGACGTGCTGGCGGATCTTGGGGTCGTACTTCTTCAGGACCAGACGGTCAGGATCGTTACGACGGTTTTTGCGCGTTACGTAGGTGTAACCCGTGCCCGCAGTGGACTTCAGCTTGATGATCGGACGTACGTCCTTGTCCTTTGCCATTAGAGCTTTACTCCTCGTGCCAGGATGTCGGCGACGACAGAGTCGATGCCGCGTACGTCGATTGTCTTGATGCCACGGGCTGACAGGGTCAGCGTGACGTTACGGCGCAGGGACGGAACCCAGTAGCGCTTCTTCTGAATGTTCGGGTCGAACCGACGCTTGTTGCGGCGGTGCGAGTGCGAAATGCTGTGTCCAAAGCCCGGCTCGGCCCCGGTCACTTGGCAGTGTGCTGCCATGACTCTCCTCCAAAGATTGAATGTAACGGTGTGCAGATGTTCCTGCGTTACCGTGCGATAGGCAGCGTTCGCGTCCGATCCTTACCATTTCGGTAGTTTCCGCATCAAGTACGGCGAAGAAGGTTGGGCCTCAGAACCGGACAGTGATAAACACTGGAACAGATCCTGGGATACCGGGCGAATACAGGAATGTACGCAACTTGAGCCCCTAACTACCGGCCATCGGGATGTCAGTCAGACTGACCTCACCGCCAACCGGAGCAATTGCACACGATCCGCACTACCTAGCGCCTAACTATTCTACGGGCCAGGCCAAATTAAGACCAATCAGGAATCATAAGCCCTCACAAGCCCATTCACAGCAGAACGAAAGGATGCTTGGCGAGTCTTGGATCATGACATCGCTTCTTTCACGTGTTTCGGGTGCTGAACACTCCGCGGCGCCGGGCCCACGGACGCCACCAGCCGCCGTCGAACCCTTCCTGGCGCAAGCCCGACGGCGGCTGGCCCGGGCCGACCTTCTGGGCTTCCTCGCGTGGGTGTCCCCGGTGGTCGCGGTCGCCTTGTGGCTCGCAGACGGCGGCGCAGGCGGGTTCTCCTCCTTTGCCGGAAGCGCGACAGGCCTGGGAATCGTGGCTGGTTTGGTCGGCATGGACCTGGTCCTCGTCATGCTGCTCTTGGCGGCCCGGATCCCGTTCGTTGACAACACGATCGGGCATGACCGTGCTCTTGAGATCCACAAATCGCTGGGTAAGCCGGCGCTTTACCTGCTTCTGGCACATGGGATCCTCCTGGCGGTCGGCTACGGGGCGGCAGAAGGCCTTGACCCCATCAGCGAATCGGTGTCCCTGTGGGTCAACGTCCCGGATATGTGGCTCGCGTTCGTCGCGATGGCCCTGTTCATCGCCGTGGTGGTGACCTCATTGGTGGCCGTGCGACGCAAGTTCCCGTACGAATTTTGGTACGTGATCCATCTCCTGACATACGCCGCGGTGGCAACGGCCATCCCGCATCAGTTCAGTGTGGGCGGACTCTTTGCCGAAGGAACCTGGCAGCGCTGGTATTGGCTGGCTTTCTGCATCGGGACGGGTGCGGCACTCCTTTTCTTCAGGATCTACCAGCCACTCGCCGCAACCTTCCGGCATCAGCTCACGGTCAGCCGGGTAGTCCGCGTGGCACCTGAAGTGTTCAGCATCGAAATGACTGGGCTGCAGCTGGAGAAGCTGAGAGGCAGCGGCGGGAGATTCTTCATCTGGAGGTTCCTGGCTCCCGGGTTCTGGTGGCAGCCGCATCCCTTCAGTTTGTCCGCGGAACCGCTTCCGGCCACGGGTACTGCAGCGGGCAAACTCCGCATCACCGTCCGAAATCTAGGCGACGGATCCGCCCGGCTGGCCCGCCTCAGGCCTGGCACCAGGGTCGCCCTTGAAGGACCCTATGGGATGTTCAGCACCGCCGCCCGGTCCCGCAACAGAGTGGTGATGATCGGCGCCGGCATTGGCATCACTCCTCTGCGGTCGCTGCTGGAATCCACGCCGTTTGAGCCTGGCAATGCAACGGTTCTGTTGCGCGGACACGACGAATCAGAGCTCTTCCTGGGTCAGGAAATCATGACCCTTTGCCAAGCCCGCGGCGCAACCCTCTTCCACCTGACCGGCCCGCGCTCCGCACGCCTCAATGAATGGCTGCCCGAATCAGCCGTCCAAGCAGGTTTCACGCTCCGCTCCTATGTCCCGGACGTGGCCAACGCCGACGTCTACGTCTGCGGCCCTGCCGACTGGGCCGGCAAGGTGGTCCAAGAGGCACAGGCCGCCGGGGTATCTGCAGAACAACTCCACTACGAAAGGTTCGACTGGTGAGAATCCGGGCAGCAATGGCAACGGCCCTGGCGTCCGCGGGCATACTGCTCGCAGGCTGGCAATCAGGCGCTCATGTTGCCGAAACAACCACATCCACCACAACAAGCCTGAGCAGCAGCATGACGGCTGGCGGTTCGGCTGCGAACGGCAGCACCGGCACCACCGGCACCAGCGGCGCCAGCGCGGAAAGCACGACGGCGGCAACGTACGACGGCGCGTCGGTCAGGACCCGCTTCGGCACGGTCCAGGTGCAGGTGACCATCCAGGACGGCAAGATCACTGAGGTAGTACCCCTGCAGCTCACCGATGCCGAGCGGAAGTCGGCCCAGATCAGCAGCCGGGCAGCACCGGTCTTGCGATCCGAGGTCCTGCAGGCCCAATCAGCCAACGTCCAAACTGTCAGTGGTGCGACGGTCACCAGCGAGGCCTATCTCACCTCCCTTCAGGCGGCCCTCGATGCAGCCAACTTTTAACGGCGAACAACTCCGCGCGCGTGCGTTCCGCAGCATGGGCACTGTGGTGAGCCTGACCGTGGCGAGCGGAACGGCCGCCCAAACCGCCGTCGATGAACTGCAGTCCGCCGTCGACGTCGTAGGAGAGATATTTACGCAGCTCGACCTGACGTTCAGCCTTTATCGCGAAGGATCCGAGGCAAGCCGGCTGGTCCGGGGTGAACTGACGTTGGCTTATGCCTCGGAGTTAATGCAGGAGCTCTATGCAGCGGCCTCGGAATGGCGCGTGGACACCGAAGGTGCGTTCACGGCCGAACGACCGGACGGCGCGTTGGATCTTTCCGGAATCGTCAAAGCCCACGCCATGCGTGAAGCTGCACTGTCCTTAGGTGCCCTCGGCCTGCAAAATTGGTGCCTCAACGCTGGCGGGGATGTGCTGGTAAGCGGGTCACCGGGGCCCGCGGACACTGGGTTTGAAGATCCCGACCCGTGGCAGGCCGGCATCGTTGATCCGTTCGATCGCCAGAAGCTGATCAGTACATACCGCCTCGGCGCCTCGGCGGAAGGCGGAATGACGGCCCTTGCAACGTCAGGCTCGGCTGAACGTGGAGAACACATTTGGACGGTAGGGAGCGGACGGTCCGACTTCCTTCAGGTCTCCGTGGCGGCGCAGGACATTGTTACGGCCGACGTCCTGGCAACGGCAATAGTCGCCGGCGGAACGCAGACTTTGGATCGCTCAGTGGAGAAATGGGGCGTCGAAGTGCTCGCGGTTGGCAGGACCGGCACGCTGCTCGCCACGCCGGGTTTCCGCAACGCTCACTGAGCCCAGTCCTTCTGGACCGGGCTAGACCGGGCGGATCAGAGCCGGATACTTCGGGCTAAGCCCATCGCCCGAGGACGTACCCCGCACACGGCGCACCACCCAGGGGCCGGCGAATTCCCGGACCCATCGCGCGTTCGCCCGGATGGCTTCGGACCTGTTCAGCGTGGGAAGCGGTGCGAGTTCCGGGACTTCGAGCACATGCTCATGTTCGAGGACGTCCAGCACGCGCTTGGCCATATTAACGTGGCCCGCCGTCGACATGTGCATCCGGTCCTGCGCCCACATCCGGACGTCGTAGTACTCATCAAACCGCCAGTAATCCACCAGCAGGGCGCCATGGTTCTCGGCGATTTCACGGAGCAACTCGTTGTAGATCGCGGTCCGTCCACGCATCGTGCTGAAGACCTTCGAACCACGGGCATCGAAGCCCGTGAAAAGGACCACCGTGGCGCCGGTTGCGCTTAACTTGGCGATGCCGGCGTCGTAATCCTCCATAAGCGAGTCAATATCGATCTTGGGCCGCAGGATGTCGTTGGCACCGGCATACATCGTGACCAAAGTGGGCTTTAACGCGACCGCTGCGTCCACTTGCTCTGCCATGATTTGGCGGAGCTTCCTGCCGCGGATTGCGAGGTTGGCATAGCCGAAGTCCTCGTTGCTGTGGGCCAACTGCCGGGCAACGACGTCTGCCCACCCCCGGACGCCGTTGGGGCGCGTTGGGTCGTGGTCGCCAACGCCCTCTGTGAAGGAATCCCCCAAGGCAACATAACGGGCAGAAAAATCCATGCCGTCAGTCTGCCATTAGCCCACCACTACCTACAAAGCATGGGCAACGCTACGATTCGCGCAGGATCCAATGGTTATTGTCCAGCCTGGAGACGATTTTCTCGCCGATACGCGCGAGGTCCGCGACGTCGTCGGGCGAGAGCGAATCCAGCATCAGCGCCCGCACGGACTCAACGTGACCGGGAGCGAGGGCCACGATGGTGGACATGCCAGCCTCGGTCAGGTGGGCGACGGTGACGCGCGCGTCGCCAGGATGTGCCTGGCGTTCCACCCAGCCGCGCTTCTGGAGTTTGGTGACCACGTGCGACAGGCGCGATAGCGACGCACTGGTCCGGGCGGCGAGCTCGCTCATGGGCAGGTACCGGCCCTCGGTTTCGGAGAGCATCGCCAGCACGTTGTAGTCGAACAGTGACAATTTTCCAGCAGACTGAAGCTGCGTATCCAACGCCGAGGGGAGCAACGTATTAATGCTCAAGAGGGCCAACCAGGCACGGCGTTCGTCGGCATTAAGCCAGCGGGGTTCAGTCATGGATCCATCTTAGGAGAATTAGCCGGTTGGCCCGGCCTTGCTGCCGCCGCAAACGGTAGGCTGGCGGAATGTTTGTTGTCTCCTTGACCTACAAAGTTCCCGACGAAATCGTCGATTTCCACCGGCCAGGCCATATGGCCTGGCTTAAGAACGCGTTCGACGCCGGCGTGTTCCTTGCGTCGGGACGTCGCGTTCCAGCCACGGGCGGCGTGCTGCTGTCAAAGGTTGACCGGGCAACGCTGGATGACTCACTGGCCAAAGACCCGTTCTTCAGCAACGGCGTGGCCGAGTTCGAGATCATCGAATTCACCGCGACAACTGTGTCCGAGGGCTACGAGAACTTGCTCGAGAACTGAGGCCTGCCGGGTAGCTTCACTGCATAGCCTGCTGGTTTTCGACCAGTTTCTTCAATCCGCCCTTGCGCGGGACTTTGACGGGCTGCGGCCAGCGGGCACTCAGGGAATCACCCAGGGTAACGCCCCGGAGTTTGCGTCCAAAGAGGGGCAGGACCCAGTCGTTCACCCACCGCCGCTGCCTGCGTTCCCATTCGCGCATAGTCATTCTTTGGGGTGGGTCCCATCGCTTCAGCGAAATCTTGTGCGGGACGTTCAAGTGATCCAGGACCTGAGCGGCGAGATATTTGTGGCCCGCCTTGGACATGTGAAGCCGGTCAGGGGCCCACATCCGTGAGTCTTTGTAGGCGTCGAAGCACCAGTAGTCCACCAGGATCGCCCCGTATTTTGCGGCCACCTCACGGACCTTTTGGTTGTACAGGGTGTTGCGCTTCTTGAACGGTTCCAGGACGGCTGAGACCTTCACGTCAAAGCCGGTAAAAAGGACCACTGTTGCCCCAGTGCCAGCGAGCCGGGCGACCAGCAGTCCGTAGTCGGTGAGGAGCGCATCCATGTCCGTGCCAAAGTCCAGGATGTCATTGCCACCGGCATACAACGTGATCAGCGTTGGTTCCATGGCGAGGGCGGGCTCAAGCTGTTCATCGATGATGTGCCGGAGCCTCTTACTGCGCACTGCGAGATTCGCGTACTCCCATCCCGGCTGCGCTTTCGCCAATTTCTCGGCGACCCGGTCTGCCCACCCGCGAACCCCATTGGGCAGCACCGTACTCGGGTCCCCCACGCCCTCGGTGAAGGAATCCCCAAGGGCGACGTACCGCCGTCGTCCGCTTTGCCCATCCGCGTAACCATCCCGCATCCCGCCAACGCTACCCACCCCCAGTTACACCCCAGCCAACCCAAAGTGAACAGGTGAAACGGGAAGTGAGAGAGCATTCCCCAAAAAACGACGGGAAGTGAGAGAGCATTCCCCAAAAAACCGTCGGGAAATGAGAGAGCATCGGAAGGGTAAGGGACGCACGAGGCCGCTTGGCGGGGGTCCGGCAGCGTGCGTCAAAGCGACGAAGGAGCAGCACGCCGAGGATGCCCGCCAAGCGGCCGGACCGGGCGGCGACGCGCCCTAAGGCTTAGCCCTCTGCCTTGCCCCGTCGCCAGTACCCCATGAAAGCAACTTGCTTCCGATCAATTCCGACGTCCCGCACCAAGTACCGCCGCATTTCCTTGATCACGAACGCTTCCCCGGCGATCCAGGCGTAGAACGGCAGCGCACCGGCAGGCAAAGTGGGGTTCTTTGTGGCTTCGATGGCTGCGGTGTCCATGCGTTGCGGGGTTTCCCAGAGGATGTCCTGGTCCACGTTGACGTCTTCGGGCTCGGGTCCGGCCGCGCTCCCGGAGCCCTTGATGCCTACCCAGCCCGGGACGGGAACAGCCTTGGCGACGGCTTCTTTGAGGAGTTCCCCGTGCGGGCGGGAGCGTCCGATCGCTGCGCCACGGGCAAGCCAGGTGATTTCGATGTCTGCAGCTGTGCTGATGTCTTGGAAGTCGCCGGCTTCGGGTACTTCAAGGAACGCGTGGCCGGTCATGTCCGCGGGGAGGCTCTCGAGGATGGCACTGATGGCCGGCACCGCTGTCTCGTCTCCGGCGAGGAGGATCCTCTGGGCAAGGCCCGGGCGCCATTCGATGCCGCCGTAGGCACCGGCGGTGGTGCACTGCGCCGCACGGTTGTTGGGGCCAATGATGGTGAGGGCATCGCCGGGCTTGGCTTCTTTCGCCCAGTTGGCTGCAGGTCCGCCATGGCCTGCGTCGTCGAAGTGCATGACGAAGTCGATGTCGATTTCGGGGTACACGGCGTCGAGTCGCTCAGCCCTGACGGTGTAGGTGCGCATTGCTCCCCGGACGGAAGCATCCATGGCCAGCCACTCTTGGTACCAACCGGCTTCTTCCATCTTGAATTCGGGCAGTGGGATCTGCTGTCCGTTCGCGTCGAAAGAAGGAATCATCAGCTTCACGCGCAGGTCCAGGGTGTCGCCTGCAACGCCGAAGCCGCGCAGTAAGTAGCCACCGAACGTGATCCGGCGGAAATTCGGGCTCAGGTCCTGCACGGCCGAGACTGTGACGTCGAAGGCCAGGGTCATGGGTTCCACGGCGGCGCTCGCTTGGGCCCGTGTTGGTTGTGCACTCATGAGGCGATCTCCAGTTCGTTGGTTGAAACGGGCTGTGCGTGGTGGCGTCCTATAGGGACGATGAGCGGTGTTCCTGAGATGGGGTCGGGAACCACCCGGGATTCCAGGCCAAAGACGTTGTTGACCAGTTGCTCGGTCACTACAACGGGTGCGGGACCTTCGGCCACAATGCATCCGCCCTTCATGGCGATGACGTGGTCGGCGTAGCGCGCGGCGAGGTTGAGGTCGTGAAGCACGATCGCCACGGTGGTGCCCCGGCTCCGGTTGAGGTCCGTCACGAGGTCCAACACTTCAACCTGGTGCGCAAGGTCCAGGTACGTGGTTGGTTCGTCAAGCAGCAGCAGGTCGGTTTCCTGGGCAAGGGCCATGGCAATCCAGACGCGCTGGCGCTGTCCGCCGGACAGTTCGTCGACGCTTCGCTCTGCGAGTTCCAGCGTTGCGGTTGCTTCGAGCGCCCGCTGCACCGCGGCGTCGTCCCCCTCGCTCCAACTCCGGAAGAAGCCTTGGTGTGGATACCGGCCCCGTCCCACGAGGTCGCGGACACTAATACCGTCCGGAGCGGTGGGGTGCTGGGGAAGAAGGCCCAAAGTCCGGGCGAGCTCACGCGCGGGTCGGGAGTGGATGTCCTTGCCGTCGAGGGTCACCGCACCACCAGCGGGCTTGAGCAGCCGCGACAATCCACGGAGCAACGTGGATTTACCGCAGGCGTTGGCTCCCACGATCATGGTGACTTTGCCTTCGGGGATTTCGGTGGTGAGGCCCTCGACCACCTTGCGCTGCTCGTATTGGAGTGTCAGGTCCTTGGCATTAAGGATGGCCATGTCAGGCTTCCTTTCGATTCGAGGTGACCAGGAGCCACAACAGGAAGGGTGCACCGAGGGCGCCGGTGATGACGCCGACCGGGAGGACGGTTCCGTCGAGGATGACGGGCGCGATGTTGGAGGCGAAGAAGTCAGCAGCCAGCACGATCAGCGCACCGGTCAAGGCCGACGCCGGGAGGCTGGGTTTGCGGACGATGCGGCGTGCAATCGGCCCGGCGAGGAAAGCAACGAACGCTACGGGACCGGCAGCAGCGGTTGCGACGGCGGCAAGCCCGACAGCGGTCAGCACCAGTCCCAGCCGGGTGGCGTTGACCCTGATGCCCAAGCCGGCTGCTGCGTCGTCACCGAGTTCGAGAATGCGCAGCGGGCCGGCCAGGATGATGACAGCCGGAACCAGGACCAGCAAGGAGGCCGTGAGGATGCCGGCGCGCTCCCAAGTGGCAGAATTCAGCGAACCGTTAAGCCATACGAGGACATCAGCCGCGGTACGGATGTCGGCACGGGTCATGAGGAAGTTGACCACTGCGTGCAGTGCCGCGGCGATGCCCACACCCGCAAGGATGAGGCGGTTGCCGGCAGCATGGCTGCGGCTGCCTCCGCCTGAGCCCGCGCCGCGCGAAATCGCGTAGATAATGGCAGCGACACCCAGCGCGCCGCCAAGGGCTGCCCAGGAAACGACTGCGCCGGAAGCACCAAAGATCACAATCGCCGTCACCGCCGCCGCACTGGCTCCGTAGCTGATGCCGATAATGTCCGGGCTGGCCAGGGGGTTCCGCAGCATGGTCTGGAAAAGGGCGCCAGCCAGGCCAAAGGCAATGCCGATCATGGTTCCCACCACCGCGCGCGGCAGTTTGTGCTCCATGACGATGAAACTGGCGCCGGGGATCTTCTCACCGCCGGTGAGGTGGTTGATGACGATTGTGAAGAAATCGGGAATGGTGACGGTGTAGCTGCCCAGCAGTACGTACACCGCGAACATGACCACGAGGGCCACGCCAAGGAAGAAGGTGGGGCTGAGCACGCGCCGAGATGACAATTGATGCGAATGTTTCCGGGGAACATTGCCATTAAGTGCTATCTCGGGAGCGGGCTTAAGTGCACTCACAGCCCGGCCCCCTTTCCGCGGCGGATGAGCCAGACAAAGACCGGCGCGCCCACGAGCGCCGTCATAATGCCGGCGGGAACTTCGCCCGGCAGCAGAACCACGCGGCCGATCACATCGGCGATGATCAGCAGGATCGGCGCGGAGATCATGGAGAACGGCAGGACCCAGCGGTAGTCCGGGCCGGTGAGCGAACGGACAGCGTGCGGAATCACCAGGCCGAGGAAGCCAATGGGTCCAGCCAGCGCGGTTGCGGATCCGCACAGCAGGACAATGCCCAGGCCGATGATTCCGCGGGACAGGGCAACATTCTGACCAAGTCCACGGGCGATGTCGTCACCCAGCGCGAGGCTGTTCAAGATGCGGCCACTGGCCAGGACAATCACGGCGCCGACGGCCAGGAACGGAAGTGCAGGCAGCAGAACGGACCAGTCCCGTCCACCAATGCTTCCCACCTGCCAGAAACGGAATCGGTCCAAGGTGTCCTGGCTTGAAACCAGAATGACGTTCATCAACGAGAAAAGACCTGCGCTCAGGGCCGCGCCCGCGAGGGCGAGCTTGACCGGCGTCGCACCGTCACGGCCCCTGGACGCGATCGCGTAAACGACGACGGCGGCCGCTGCTGCGCCGATGAAGGCGAACCAGATGTAGCCGGTCAGCGAACCGACGCCGAAAACATAGATGCCCACCACAACCGCAAGGGCCGCACCCGCGTTGAGTCCCAGAATGCCGGGATCGGCCAGCGGGTTGCGGGCCACGCCTTGCATCGCTGCGCCAGCCAAGCCAAGGGCTGCGCCTGCGAGGAGGCCCAAGACTGTGCGGGGAATCCGGGCGATGACCACTGCGTGGTCGCCGCTTTCAGGATTGAAGTTGGTGATGGCTTCCCAAATGGTGGACAAGGGAAGCCCACGCGCGCCGACCGCCAGGGATGCTGCGCAGGCAGCGACGAGTACGACGACGGCGGCCACCAGCCAGGCAGTGCGCCCGCTTGTGACTCTGGAACCGGTTCCCCCTCCGGCCGCATTGCTCCGAGGGGCGCTATCCCGCTGGTCACCCGGCACGGATGTGCCGCCAACCTGCCCCACGGAAGCCGCCGTCGTCGTACTCAATTTCATTGCAGTTACTTGCCTGCCGCTTTGTCCGCGGCGCTGCCCAGCTGCGGCAGGAACGTATCCAGTGCCCACGGCAGGCTCAGCGGCGAGGAAGCGGAGATGGACAGCGTAAGGGTCTGATCGGCGTCGGCAACGAGCGCGCCGGACTTGACGGCGGGTATCTGGCCCAGCAGGGGGTCAGCCTTGATGGCGTCGGCCGTGGCGGCTTCGGGCACCCATGTCACGAAGACATCGGACTTGAGCTCGTTAGCCTTCTCAGCGGACCACGGGATGAAGAAGTCCTTGTTGGTCTTCGTGTTCTGTTCCACTACCGGAGCGAGCTTCATGCCGATTTCCGAGAGGAAGCGCGGGCGGTTGTCGATGGCCGTGTAGACGTTCACGCCGTCACCCTTGGCCGGCTCCAGGTTGCCGTAGATAAAGGTCTTGTCCTTGATCTGCGGGTACTTGGAAACCTTGTCCTTGACGGTGGCTTCCGTGTCTTCGATCAGCTTCTTGGCTTCGGCTTCCTTGCCGAGGGCCTTACCGATGATGGTGGTGCTTTCCTGCCAGGGCGTACCGTAGGCGAGCTCCGGGTAAGCAACCACGGGAGCGATTTCGGAGAGCTTCTTGTAATCGGCTTCCTCCAGGCCGGAGTAAGCGCCGAGGATCACGTCAGGGTTGAGCTTGGCGATCTCGGTGAAGTTGATGCCGTCCGCCTCGGAGAACTGCACGGGAGCCTTGTCCGAACCGAAGCCTGCGCCAAGCTTCTCCAGCGCGGCGTCCTTCCAGGGCGTGGAGCCCTTGTCGTTATTGCCCCACTCGTTCTTGGGAACGCCAACCGGGACAACGCCCAGGGCTATTGCGACGTCGTCGTTGACCCAGGAGATGGTGACTACGCGCTTGGGTTGTTCCTTGATGGTGGTCTCACCGAAAGCGTGCTTGATGGTCACGGGGAAAGCCGCGGTTTCTGCCTGCTCCGCTGCCGGAGTGGAGGTGGCAGGCCCGGTGGAGCAGCCAGTGAGGGAAAGGGCGACGGCGGCCAAAGCGGCTGTCGCGGTGCCTGCGGTCTTCAGCAGGGCGCGGCGTGGAAGAAGGGAAGCCACGGGACTCCTTAGGTAAGGGATGCGAACCTAAGTAAGGCTAGCCTAGCCTTTGAATAATTACGAAACGTTTGCGTCACGTAATGTCCATGCTGCGGCATTGCTAAGATATCGGCAGCGGACTACCGCTTCCAGAGAGAACGACGAGGAGATGAGCGTGCGCACGGTTTCAGTTGCTGCAGCCATGGTTGGCGAGGTGGCCATTTTGGCCTGCTTGGCACTCCCCCACCCGTCGGCATCACTCTAGGTACACGCCCTCCACAAGCACCCCTGTTTTCGGGTCTCTTTGCTGTTCGCGTTCTTTGCTGTGCCTTGCTTTCACCGATGACCGACGCTCCTTTCCAGCTCGCGCGCTCCTGTTCAGCGCGACGTCGTTCAATTCCGAAAGTAGCTTTGCCATGCAGAAAATCACTGCCCAACAAATCCGTTCATCATTCATCAATGCCAGCCGGTCCGAAGCCGCCAAGCTCAACCTTCCCCGCGACTTTGAAACCATCGACTGGGACAACCTTGAATTCCTCGGTTGGCGGGACGAAAAAATGCCCCAGCGCGGGTACTTGGTGGTCCCGCACAGGGGCAAGCTCACAGGAATCATGCTCCGGGCGCCTGAAGGCGGCTCCGGAAAGAAGCGTGTGGTGCTCTGTGAACTGTGCCGCGACGTCTTCTCCAAGGACGACGTCTACCTGTGGGTCGCCAAGAAGGCCGGACAGTCCGGCAAGGACGGTAACACCGTGGGGACCCTGATCTGTGCCGAGTTCGGGTGCAGCGCCAATGTGCGCAAGGAACCGCCCGTCAATGAAATCAACCCGGACCCGGCCGTCGTCGTGGTCCGGCAGATCGCCGGCCTGGAGGAACGGACGGCCCAGTTCCTGGACAGGGTCCGAGGTACCTCCACCCGCTAAAGGCAACGCGGGGTCACTTTCGGCCCATTAAGGTCTCTCCCATGGGCCGTAAGTGACTGTGAGGATTGGGGTGGCTGGTCTGGGACTGGCTGGCAGAGTGGTAGTAGTCGTTCTGCCTCGCGGGTGTGACTCTGTAAGTGACTGGCCCTGTAGAGGGTGCCTTTGAGTGGGATCTGTCCGTCCGCGGGGTGGAGCGGCCGGTACCGCCCGGCCCACCTCGGTAACTTGATCAGAAGGTTGTCCGCCCTCAGGCGTGACTCGTCACAGTGTTGTTCCGAAGTGACCTCTACCCGGGACCGGTACCGGCCGTTTTACGGCCCTGACCACATCCGCGAATAGAGGAAGACGCCAGAACCGCCATGACTATCGTCGCGCATTCCCGTCCTTTTGTCGTCGGCGTCGACACGCACGCCAAAAACCATGTCTACGCCATCATCACCGCAGGCACCGGTGAATTGATTGCCACCCGGGCCTTCCCGACCACCGGGGCAGGCATCAACCGTGCCATCGCCTGGGTCGCGCGCCACACCGGCGCTGACCTGGCTGCCTTATGGGTCGTTGAAGGAGCCGCGTCCTACGGCGCCCTGTTGGCCGGCGCGGTCGGCGCCGCCGGCTACGAGGTCGCCGAAGCCGCGCGCATGGATGCACGTCAGGGAACCGGTAAATCCGATCCGCTCGACGCGCACCGGATCGCCGCAGCCGTTCTGCCCTTGGATGAGCAGCAGCTGCGCCAGCCACGGCTGAACGAAGGGGTCCGCGCCGCCTTGCGGGTCCTGGTCTGCGCACGGGAAGCCATGACCACCGACCGTACCCGGGCGGTCAACGCCTTGACCGCCCTCCTGCGCGTAAACGACCTCGGCCTGGATGCCCGCAAACCCCTGACCGGAGCACAGATCGCCGAGGCGTCCCGGTGGCGTTCCCGGGAGGAACCACTGGCACTGACCGTCGCCCGGTCCGAAGGGGTCCGGCTAGCCAAACGCATCAGCGAGCTCGACGCGGACATCAAAACCAACAACCGCCAAATCACAGAACTGGTCCAAATAAGCGAAGCCGCCCCGCTCCTGCAGGAACCAGGCTTCGGTCCCGTCACTGCCGCCATCTGCCTTACCGCCTGGTCCCACCACGGACGGCTCCGCTCAGAAGCAGCCTTCGCGTCCCTAGCCGGGGTCAACCCGATTCCGGCGTCCTCCGGCAACACCGTCCGGCACAGACTCAACCGCGGCGGCGACAGAACCCTGAACAAAGCCCTGCACATGGTCGCCCTGAGCAGAATGACCTTCGACCCGGCCACCATCGGATACGTCCACAAACGACAAGCCGAAGGACGAACCAAAAAGGAGATCCGCCGGTGCGTGAAACGCTATCTCGCCCGACGGACCTACCGAACCCTTAACGCCACAAACACGGACCCACGCCACCCTTGACAACCATAGAAGGATCCCCGCGTTGCTTTAGCGCAGGACGATATCCACTGGGTTGGCTTCCGACCGCCATGCGCCGGGCTCTCCCGGGCCTGCGATGACGGGAGCCGTGAGCACGCCGGAGCGGTTGGTCCGCTTGTCGCGAAGGATTTCCGTGACCGAGCCAAGGTGGCGGGACAGATCGATCACGTTTTCCGGCGCGGCCAGCAACAACTGGAAGCCGAATTCGTGAAGCGCCTTGATTCCGGCACCGGCGAATTCCTCGGATGCCAGCACGAACGCTTCGTCCATCATCACGGTGCCGTAGGTAGTGAAGCCCTGCTCTGCAATACCCAGCTGGTAGCTCAGCGCCGCGGCCATGATGAACGCCGTGAAGCGCTGACGTTCACCGCCGGACATGGAGCCCGTATCGGCATGCATAAAGACCTCGGTCTTCTTCTTGCCGGCCTTCCCGGTTTTCGCCGACTTCGCGGCCACCTCCCTGTGCTCCTTGCATTGGATAAACAGGTGGCCGCGGACGTCCAACACTTCGGCGCGCCAGCGGCGGTCCTCAGGGGTTTGGGAACCGAGACGCTTCACCAGGGTCTCCAGGGACTTGTAGCGGGCGGTGAGCTCGGCGTCGTCGTCGGCCTCTGTTCCAGCAGCGGCAGATGCGCTGCGGGAGGGCCGCGTGTGTTTGGCCTTCAGCGCGTTCTGGATCGCATCCTTGAACTGCTTGGCCGTAGCCGGAAGCGTCTGCTTGATGTCCAGTTCCAGGTAGCTGCCCTCGTGGAAATTCACCTCGGACAGGATGCCGTTGAGGGGCAGGATCCGGCTGGTGATACTCCGGCGCTCCTCGTCCAGCAGGTGCAGGAGCGTACTGAACGATTCGTGCGTGCGCTGGTTGAAGAACAGTCGGAACTCGGCCTCCTGGGCGGGTAAGCCATCGCTCACGATCGCGTGATATCGCGATTCGAAGTCCCCGGCAGCCCCAATGGACGTGCCATGGTCAGCGCTGATGGCGCTGCCCCAATCGCGCACGAAAGCCTCGAATATTCGCGTCAGACGCTCTGCCGTAGCCTGGCTGCGTGATTCGGCGGCGTGCAGCTCGTCGAGCAGCTTGTTGCGGACGCTGTTGGCCAGGTTGTCGAGTTCGTAAAGCTCGGATACCTCGCCGACGCCGGCAAAGTACGGTTCCAGCGCGGCTACGGTAGAGCCCGACGGCGGTGCTTGCTCAAGCTTCAACCTGGCGGCATCGAGCAGGCCGTCAGCCGTGATCATCTTTTGGTCGAGCGCTTTGTATTCACTCTGCAGCACGGCCGCCGCACCTGTGGAGGACTGGTGCTTTTCCCGTACGGCCTCGATGTTGGCACGCAACGGTTCAAGGTCCGCCTGGGCAGCCAATGCGTCAGAAAGCCGCTGCTCAATCCGCGCGAGCTCGTCCGCGGCGACCGCTGCGGAGACCTGTTCCCACGGACGCTCATCCTCGGCCACCCTTCGAAGGGCTTCCAATTGCCGGGCCATCCCTTGGTGGGAATCCTCACGGCTTTGCGCCAATTCGGCAGCCTTGGCCAGCTCGTTTTCCAGCTCGCCAACCCGGGCCGCCACGAGTTCAAGCTTGGATGCATTGTCGAAGCCGAGGACATAATCCTGCCGGCTCGTGAAACGGTCGTCCTTTTCCACGGTGTGCCGGTTGCGTTTGACCACGCCACCGAGGCTGAGGCCCTTGTCCATCGCCGCAAGCTCGTCCGGGTCCTCCACGCACGGGTACGCGAAGTCCAAGGCGATCCGCTCGCGGATCCATGCCCCGGCGTCGGCGTTGGCGCCCGAGGTGAGGATGCTCAACTTAGTCAAGAGGTCGCCGTCGGACACGTCCTCCACAGCCATCGCGCCACCGGCAACGGGTTTGGACACATCCACTGCACGCAGTGCGCCCCGGACCGTGTTGTCGTTCAAGTACCGTGTAACCGCAGCGAAGTGCTCTCCTGGAACCAACAGCGTGGTGGCGAGGTTGCGCAGTGCACGTTCCGCGGCCGGGCGCCACTGATCCTGGCCCTCGGCGAGGTCGATCAGCTCACCGCCGAAGGGCATCCGCTCCTCGGGGATGCCGGTTGCGGCTGCAATCGCGGCTCTGTTCTCAATACTCGACGGCGGCAGCAAAGACTTGCGCGACCGCAACGACAGCAGCTCCTGCTCAGCCGCAGCCAGCTCGCGTTTCCTGGTCGCGTGGCCGTCGAAGGCCTCGAAACGGAGCTCCTTCAGAGCCTCCGAATCGTCCTTCAACTCCGCCGAACGGGCAGCTGCCTGCTCATGGGCCTGGTCCCAGCCCTCGGCCGACCATTCAAGGTTCAGCCCAGCATCGGCCAGCGCCTTCCGGGCAGATTCCTCCACCTGTTGGCGCAACTTCAGACTGACGCGGGCGTTCTCCAACGACTGCTCGATAGCCGAAATCGCGTTACCGCCGCGGTTGTTGTAATCCAGCTCCAGCTCACGGAGCTCCTTGGCCAAAGCATCCCGGACCGTGCGCTCGGCAGCGAGTTCCTGGGCCTTGGACTGTGCCAATTCCTTGAAACGCGCCAAGGTCTTGGCGTGGACAGTGACCGCAAGCTGCTGCTTGTAAGCCTCGAATTCCTCGCCAGCCAACTCGCGAAGCCTGTTCGCATCTAGCAAGGCCTGCGCATAGTCCTTGTTCAGCCCCGGAACCGGTGCCAGCTGGTCGCGCTGCTGCCGGACATCCTCCAACCGCTGCCGAATGGACATCAGGTTGCTGAACTCTTCCACCACATCGTCCGCCGCTGCGAGCGTTGCCGGAGCATCAAGTACCTGGTCGCGGAAGAACGTATTAACGCTGCCGCCAAGGCCTTTCCCGGCCTGAATGACACGCAACAGGGGAAGCGCTTGGTCGGAGTTGATGCCGAGGAGCCTTCGGAACCGCTCGGCGAACGCCTTGTGCACGTCGAAGACCTGGCCGTCCGGGAAGATCCCCTCCAACGCCCCCTTGGTGAACCTCTTTTGGGCAATCCCCTCGATCGCTTCCAAGTCCAGGGGCTTGTTGTCGATCACATAAAAACGCCCGACGCTGGGCTCCGTGCCATTCTTCGGCAAATCAAACAGCGCAGAGACCGTCACCTTCGTGCCTGCCGCATTATCAAACGTCAGTGCGACGGCGGACCACGTGGCACCAGGGCGCTGGAAGGCACTGGCCGAACCATCGCCAACAGCCTTATCACCGACCTTGCCCCGCATATAAGTAAACGTGGTTCTCTTGTCCTCCACAGCCCCACCTGAACGCTGCGCCGCAGCCTCATTGGACCGCGGGCGCGCATCAAACACGCGGAGCATGGCATCAAACAGCGTCGACTTGCCGACGCCCGAATTGCCCGTCAGAAGGGTCCCGTTCCGGTCCACGTGCATCGTATGGGCCCCATGGAAGGTGCCCCAGTTGACCACCTGCACCAAGGCCAAACGCATCTGCCCGGGGTTCGTCAGCTCGCCGAGCGGGAGCATGCTTGCGATCGTCACTTCTCTGTCCCGTCAGTCGTGGTTCCGTCCGCGGCGGGGGCGGCATCGGCGTCGTCGTCCTCGGAATTGGAATTGGATTCTGAATCTGAGATGTCCAGCAACGGCTCTGTGCCCGACTCGTCGGCTGCTACGGCGATGAGAGCCTCTATTTGGGCTGGAATGTCACCGATGTTCTCGAAGGGGAGAGCCAGCGGGAGGGCGTTGCTGATGGTGTACGTGTCGTCCAAGGGGGTGGGGAGGAGGAGTTGGCGGGCCAGGAGTTTGGTGATGGTGCGGGTGACGACGTCGGAATCGCGGAGTGCATCCTGCTGGCCTGCGGGCGTGTAATTGGCGACGAGGTCCGAGATCTCTTCGCGGGTGATCGTGGGGTCCGTCTGGGCTGTCACGTGACGGTCTAGGAGGAGGCGCAGGCGGAGCAGGACGATGGTTTCCACTCGGCTCAGTGCACGCTGCTGCCGCAGGATGCTTGATCGTGAGCTGGCACCGACGATCTCCGGGTCGACGGGGCGGAGGACGGCGATCTTACGGTCGTGATCGAGCTGCAGGGTGAGGAACAGTTCGGAGAGGCGGCTGCGGAGGATGAGCTGGTTGTCCAGGAGCGTCGTCCATAACTTCTCGTCGCGGCCGCCGTCGACGTAGGGGCCTTTCAGCAGTTTGACCAGCGCGTGACGGACCTTCATGGGCAGCACACCTGTGTCACCGGGGAAAAGCGCCGCGCCGTCAACGAATGTGTCCCGCGGGGTAACGCGAAATGGGTCACCGTGGTTGGCGGGAGGCGCCGTTTCAGCCGGGACTTCAGCCTCCTCAAGGGTGACGTGCTCCTCCTCGGTGACGTCCGTCGTCGTGATTTCCTCAGTCATCAGAATCCTCATTCAGCGTGACGACAGGCAGGTACGCAGTGCGGATACTGCCGTCGATTTGTTCGAAGTCGATGTGTTCCCAGGCGGCCCGGTCGAACCCGGCACCGCTGTGCAGCGCCATGGACAGCAGGGATCGGACGGTGTTGATGTGTCGTTCCTCGGCGGGCAGGTTTTCCCACGCCTCGCCCAGGGTGGCTGCCCCGGCCATCGCGGCCCGCACAACAGCAGGCCTCGCCTTGCCGGTGCGTGCCGACCGAACCCTGTCCGAATCGCTGAAGGCGATGGGGTCTGCCAGACGGGGCGGGGTCGCGAACTCGTCCGGGTCAAAGAGCTTGACCATAGCCAACGACTCGAATCCGGCGTTAAACAGAACGGGGCCGCGGACCAGGCCGGGCCGGTCACGTTCGTAGGGCATGGAACGGATGGCTTGCTCTGCCTCAGCCAGAACCTTGCGCAGGCTGACCGACTGACGGACGTCGTCGCTCTGGATGTAGGTGTTCAGACTTTCGGACAGCTTGCCGTAGATTCTCTGGATCTGGCTGTGCTGGGTTCGCAGTTCAGCCACGAGGTTCTTCAGCGTTTCGCGGTCCTCGTGCGAAAGATCGTCCGCGAACTGCCGGCTCAGGACTTCACCGATCGCGGAGCGGAAACGCAACTGCTGCTGTGGGTCTTCCAGGAAGGCCGTGAAAGAGCGGAACGTTCGACCCTCGGGACTTTGGCGCAGGCGTTTGTCGGCCTCCAGAACCTGGGCCATGGTTGCGCCCTTGCTCAGTGACTCCTCGATGATCTGGTTGCGGAGTTCGCCCACCAACTCCTCGATGCGGTCGCGCATTTTCTTGTAATCAGCGGGAAGGCTGGCGGCCAGGTCCAGGATGTTGCCGGCGGCCTCAACAGCTTCTTCGTCGTCCAGGAGGCCGTCGAACTCTCCGGAGCTGATGTCCTCGACGAGTTGCTGGCGCTCTTGGATTTCTTCCTCCAGCGCCTCCAAACGTGCGCTTTGGTCCGGATTGGTCTCGTTGGCGAGCTTCTCCACGTCGCCAAGCAGCGTCCCCAAGCGGGAACCGTTGAGCGTGGAGCGTTCGCTGGAAAGGCTATCCAGGAATGCCAGCACACGCGCCGCTGCTTCGGTGACCTCGTAGACGATCTGGCCGGACTGGTTGCGGCGTGTCAGGAACTGCTTGCGCGTCCATTCGTCGCCGAAGGCCTTGCCGTTCTGCTGGCCGCCCAGCCCTGGTTCCTGGCGGCGGAGCTGCTCAAGGAAAGCGTCGACGTCGGCATGGAACTCTTCCAGCGGAAGCTGCGGCCGGGTGCGGGTGAAGGAAGCCTGCAGCACCGCGATCACCCAAGGCGCCGAACGTGTCAGGGCCCAGGCTGGGCCTTTGGTCAGTTGCTCGAGGTCGCGAAGCCGGGCACTGATGGCGTCGGCGGAGGACATGGCTGAATGGGACAACTACTCTCCTTCAGCTGCTGCGAAACCTGGCTGGCAGCGGAAACTGCCCCGTACAAGGTTAACGCAGAGCATCCGCACCCAACTAAGTCGCATTAGTGCGCGTTTTGACGGCTCAAAACGCGCACTAATGCGACCTAGTTGGGTGGGCGGGGGCCGGGAGGAGCGCCGCCGTCGTGCCCATTCCGTAACATACCGCCCGGTTCGGTTTCGATCCCATATCGACACGGCCGCGACGCGGTTCTGTGCTGGCCGAAAACTACGCCCACCCCTAGTGTCGGATCATCGACGCAGCCACGCGGCGTCTACCCACGCACTGCCGCATAGGGGGAACCATGGATTTCGACTTTACCGCTCTGGAAACAGCCACCTACGTATTCATTGGAACGCTGGCCTTCGCCGCCATTTTGGTCGCGTTCATCGCAGTAGCAGCCATAGCAACTATCGTTCTCATCGGCGCCATGGGAATGGCCTGGTACACGGTCAAGGCAGTCCTGGGCGGTTTGGTGCATGGCATCAATTTTGCGTGGGACAGCCTGGTCCATCACGCAGGACAAGTGGAAATCCCGGCCGAATTCCAGCCCCAGGTTTCCCCTAGCACGGGTAGCTACTCGCGGGTAGCATTGAGGGACAGCTGAAGGGTTCCCCACCCGAGGCGGACCCTGGCTCCACCGGCACAACCGGCTAGAGGAGTTATCAAATGACGTCCGCTACTGACAGCAGTCTCACCGCCGCAAGCGTCAACGCCACAGCAGAAGAAGCCCGCGCCGTCGCCGAAGCCGCCCGCGAAACTGAATGGAACCGGCCCAGCTTTGCCAAGGGCCTGTACTTGGGAAGCTTCGACCTCAGCCTGATCCATCCGTGGCCACAAGCCAAAACGGAGGACGTGGAGCGCGGCGAAGAGTTCATGGCCAAGCTCGAGGCGTTCTGCGGGTCCATGTCCGGACGGGTGATCGAACGCGACGCGAAGATCCCGGACGAGTACCTTGCAGGCCTCGCGGACCTTGGCGTCTTCGGCATGAAAATCCCGCGCGAGTACGGCGGCCTGGGATTGTCCCTGGTCTACTACGGCCGCGCACTCGCGTTAGTGGGCTCCGTCCATCCGAGCCTTGGCGCACTCATTTCGGCGCATCAGTCCATTGGCGTTCCGGAGCCCGTGAAGGAATTCGGCACGCCTGAGCAAAAGCAGGAATACCTTCCGCGCTGCGCTGCCGGCGCCATCACCGCTTTCCTCCTGACGGAGCCCGACGTCGGCAGCGACCCCGCGCGTATGGGCGCCACTGCCGTACTATCCGACGACGGCCGGTCTTACCTTTTGGACGGCGTGAAACTCTGGACCACCAACGGGGTGATCGCCGAACTCGTGGTAGTCATGGCAAGGGTTCCAGCCCACACCGACGCCGACGGCACCACGCACAAGGGCGGCATCTCAGCGTTCGTCGTGGAGATGGACTCTCCCGGCATCACGGTGGAAAACCGGAACAGCTTCATGGGCCTGCGCGGTATTGAGAATGGCGTGACCCGTTTCCACCAGGTGCGCGTGCCGGTGGAGAACCGTCTGGGCCGCGAGGGCCAAGGCCTGAAAATAGCCCTCACCACACTCAATACTGGACGTCTCTCCATCCCCGGTCTATGCGTTGCCGCTGGGAAATGGAGCCTGAAGATTGCCCGCGAATGGTCAAACGCGCGTACGCAATGGGGCCGCCCGGTGGGCAAGCACGAGGCCGTAGGAAAGAAGATTGCGTTCATCGCCGCCACGACCTTCGCGTTGGAAGCTGTGTTTGAACTGTCGGCGGAGATGGCAGATGCCGGCCAAAAGGACGTGCGCATTGAAGCGGCACTTGCCAAACTCTGGTCCACGGAACTGAGCTGCCGGATCGCCGATGAACTGGTTCAGATACGCGGTGGCCGTGGCTTTGAAACCGCCGAGTCCCTTGAAGCCAGAGGGGAGCGCGCCGTGGCGGCCGAACAACTCCTCCGGGACCTGCGCATCAACCGGATCTTCGAGGGTTCCAGCGAGATCATGAAACTCCTCATCGCCCGCGAAGCCGTGGATGCGCACCTTGCCGCCGCGGGCGACCTCGCCTCTGCGGACGCGAGCTTGCAGGACAAGGCGAGGGCCGCCGTCGGCGCTTCAGGTTTCTATGCCCGCTGGCTGCCAAAACTAGTAGCCGGAGCAGGCATGGATCCGCGCTCCTACGGTGAGTTCGGGCGCTTGGGCAAGCACCTGCGGTTTGTTGAAAGATCCTCGCGGCGGCTCGCGCGGCAGACTTTCTACGGCATGGGCCGCTGGCAAGCGAAGCTCGAACACAAACAAGCGTTCCTGGGCAGGATCGTGGACATCGGCGCCGAACTGTTCGCTATGGCAGCATGCTGCTCCCGGGCCGAAATGCTGCTCCGTACCCACCCGGAACACGGCGCGGCGGCCTTTGAGCTGGCCGACGCCTACTGTGAGCAGGCGCGCGTGCGGGTGGACGAATACTTCGACCAGCTATGGCGGAACACCGACGACGGCGATCACCAGCTTTCGCGCAAGGTCCTCGCCGGGGATTACGCCTGGCTTGAGGCCGGGGTCCTGGATCAGTCCGAAGGAACCGGACCGTGGATCGCCGATGCTTCCCCAGGCGCATCAAGCAAGGAGAACCTGCACCGCAAGTATCGGTAGCCCCCCCTACAGGACGTCACCGTCCACGTAGTACCAGCGCTTGTCCTCGCGTACGAAACGGCTGTGTTCGCGCTGGACTCCGCGTTCGCCGTCGGACCGGTAATGCGCGGCGAACTCAACAGTCCCGGTGGTGTCCAAGGGCCCACCCTTGGACGTGCCCAGGATGTCGAGCCTGCGCCATTGCATGTCCGGGTCCAGTTCCAGGGAAGCCGGGCGGGTTGAGGCGTGCCACGTTCGCCGGAGGTACTCCGGATCCAGAATGACGAACGCCGAATACCGGGAACGCATAAGCTGCTCGGCTGTGGGCGCATCGGCCTCACCCCGGTGGAAGCGCCCACAACAATCGTCATACTGCTCACCGGAAAGGCAGGGGCACGCACCGTCGCGGAGTCGGTTGAAATCAGGGGTCACTGGGTCCCAATCTGAGGCTGAAAATGAGAGCTGGGCAACATATTTTCCCACGCCGTATAACAGCTTCGAAACAACCCTGCCAGAGGGTGGCGCGGGGCGTGATTCCGTCGGTGCTGGACCGTAGGCTAGATGTGCAAGCTTGGTGGGCAATGCGCGCATCGCAAAACGACAGCCAGGGGAGGCTACGTGGAGGATCCGACAACACTCGCCATCAACCTGACATATTTGGGCACAGTGGGGATGGCTATCCTCATGTTCCTGGGACTCGGGTTGGTCATCATCATCACTCTGGTAGTTGCCGGAGTGGGACGGCTTGTGTCGGTGATTCTTTTGGCGATGGTCGGCATCTTCCCCAAGAAAGACACAGTCACCATCGTCCACTTGCCCCCGGCTCCGGAACACGTGCCCGCACCGGCGAGTGACGACGTCGAGCACTCCAGTCACGCTGTTGAGTCACCTCTTGAAGATCTTGCCTACGTCCCTACCGGTTCCACTGCCGAGGTTGCAGGTCATCCCGTGCCCAATCCTGTGGTTGCGGAGCCGAAGAAGGACCTCCTTGGCGATCTTCGACGCCGGGTCTCGGATGCCACTTCCGCCGTCAAGGACGGTGCGTGGAAGGTTGGCCCGAAAAAGGTGCCCAGGCCGATCCAGGTTAAGGAAGTGGTCGAAACGCAGACCGCCCACCACCCCTTGCTTGTGGCCGCCAGCAAAGAACCCACCGTTCTTGCAAAAGACTGGGCCGACGCCGTCGCGGAAGCTGACCGTAGGGCAGCCGCGCGGGCAAAGGCAGAGGAACCGCCCGCCATCAAGGTGACGGTCCGCGAGGTGGGCGAACCAACACCGCCGTCCAGCAAAGACGAACCGCCCGCCCCGAAGACCCCGGACGCGCACCAGCCTCCTGGCAACAGTCCCAAAAAGTCTGGACCTGAATCCACCAAGTCGGGGCAAGGGAACGGCCCCACCCAGGGGAACAGCCCGAAGAAATCGGGCCCGAACACTTCCAAGAACGGAAAGTCTTCGAGCCCGATCCGCAAGGGTTCGCTCAGCGGGGCCAACCGCAACTCCTAAGCAGCGAGTTGCCGGAACGATGCTCCGTGATAAATCAGCGGCTTGGATTCGTGGTTGATCGTGGTCGATTTGACCTCAAGGACAACGATCGCGTGATCCCCCGCTGGCGTCTCGGAGACAACCTCGCATTCGAAACCCAGCACGGCGCCGTCGATCAGAACGGCCCCTGAGTCACTGACGCTGGTGGACAATCCGGCGAAACGGTCCCGGGTCTTGGAGGACAGCTGAAGGCAGGCCGCTTCCTGGCCCTCAGCCAGAACGGATACCCCCAGCCTGCTGGCCTGCCGGAGCTTAGGCCAGGTTGTGGAGGAGTTCTGCACCGCGAACATCACCAACGGCGGCTCCAATGACACGCCCACAGTGAAGGACGATGCCACAAGGGCCTCCGGCGTGAAATCCACCATGGCACTGAAAGCAGCCACTCCGGACGGGAACTGCGCAAATGCAGCCTTGATGGCCGCTGTTTCTTCCACGGTGGTCTGTGTCATTTTGCTGTCCCCTATCGTGCGTTGCCTGAGTTCCTTTCCCATGATTCACCCGCTTCCGGGAACGGCAATATTTGTTGATTCGAAAGACTTTTGCGTTGCCGCATGTCAAGAAATGTCGCGAAGTAAGGCCGCTTCCATTACCTCGCAAGACGAAAAACGAAGAAGTTCTACCGTTTGCATTTGGGCGTCCCACGGCCCTGTGTAGCCTCGATTGGACATCCCCTTTGATGACGGTTGACCCAACTTCAGGCCCGCAACTGTCCAACCACTGACTCACCACAGGAAGCCGACATGAGCCTCAACGAGCTACGAACGCTTGGACGCACTGGCGCCCTGATCAGCCCTCTCACCCTGGGTACTTTGAACTTTGGCACCGGCACCGCTCCCACGGGCCCTGCGGAGAGCATCCGCATCATCCAAGCGGCGCTAGACGGGGGCATCACCAGCATCGACACCGCCGATATCTACTCGCAGGGTGAGGCCGAAGTCGTGGTGGGCCAGGCAATCCAAGGTAGGCGCGACGACGTTTTTCTCGCCACCAAATTCCATGGCCAGATGGGGTCCAACCCAGCGCATGCCGGAAATTCGCGACGATGGATTGTCCGGGCTGTGGAGGACAGCTTGAGGCGGCTGAACACGGACAGGATCGACCTCTACCAAGCGCACCGTCCCGACTACAACACCGATCTCCTTGAGACCATCACCACCCTGAACGATCTCATCCGGCAGGGCAAGATCCTCTACTACGGCACCTCAGTGTTCAGTCCGGCGCAGCTCGTCGAGGCACAGTGGATCGCGAACACCAACCACTTGACGCCGCCGGTGGCGGACCAGGTTCCTTATTCGCTTCTGGTTCGCGCCAACGAACGCGACGTTTTCCCCATCACCCAGCAGTACGGCGTCGGGGTTTTAAGTTATGGCCCGCTCGACGGCGGTTGGCTGGCTGGCGGTTACCGCGTTGGCGCGGGCCAGCCCGACAGCTCACGCTTCTCTGCTCTGCCAGGGCGTTTTGATGTGACTGCGCCCTTCAACCAGGGCAAGCTTCATGCGGCGGACGCACTCGCACAGCTGGCTGCACGGTACGGACTGACCCTCATCCAGCTTGCTGTTGCCTTTGCCCTGAACCATCCCGCCGTCACCAGTGTGATCATTGGGCCACGGACCGAGGACCATCTCACGGACTATCTGAAGGCCGCCGATGTGGTGCTCAGCGAAGCGGTTTTGGATGAAATCGATGACATCGTGGCCCCCGCCGTCAACTTCCTTGAGCGGGATGCCGGCACGGTTGCTCCCCACCTGGAGTACCCGGAACTTCGACGTCGGTAGCTCGTCTCCCGTTGTGGGGCCCGCTCTGCGCCCTTCAATCCTCGTGAAGCACGTCGAGCACGCCTCACAATCGCCTATTGACGGCGTTGGGCCCCGGCGTGATCCTTGTCCTAAGTGCTGCGGCACGCCCGCAGCGTCAGGTCCAGTAGAACGCCGCCTCCCATGTCCAAACCCCATGTCAAGCAAGACGCGGCGAAAGCCGTCATCCCGGGACAGCCGACCGAAGGTCCCCTGACCCACGAAGAGTTGCAGCTCTCCGGCCGCAACCATTCAATGCCGCTGGAAGCCCTCCACGACGACATCACGCCAGCGGGGCTGCACTACCTGCTCATTCACTTCGATATCCCGCACGTTTCCGCCGAGACATGGCGGCTGCGGCTCGGTGGGGCGGTTAATCACAGCTTGGAACTGAGCCTCGACGACATCAAGTCGCGTCCAGCTGTCACCATGCCGGTCACCATGGAGTGCGCCGGAAATGGGCGCTCGCTCCTGCAGCCACGTCCCCTCAGCCAGCCATGGGTGCTGGGAGCCGTAGGCACTGCGGAGTGGACCGGAACTCCTTTGGCACCACTCCTGGAAGAGGCAGGCCTGGCGAGTGACGCCGTCGAACTTGTCTTTACGGGCGCCGACAGCGGCATCCAGGGTGGCGTCGAGGAACCGTACGCCCGCAGTCTTTCGATCGCGGAGGCGATGCACCCCGAAGTCATGCTGGTCTACGCCATGAACGGTAACCCCCTCCCGATCCAGCACGGTTTCCCGCTACGGCTGCTCGTACCGGGCTGGTATGGCATGGCAAGTGTGAAGTGGTTGACGTCCATCGAGGCAGTGACTTCACGGTTTATGGGATTCCAACAGGCGGTGGCATATCACTACCTTCAGGGACCCGATGGGCCGGGATTGCCCGTGACACACATTCGCGTCCGCTCCCTAATGGTGCCGCCCGGGATCCCTGACTTCTTCACCCGACGCCGTGTAGTGGATGCCGGCCCAGTCATGCTGCGCGGCAGGGCTTGGTCCGGTCACGGCGAAGTGGAACGCGTGGAGGTGGGGATCGACGGCGAGTGGATGCCGGCCCACCTGGAACCCGCTGTTGGTGACTTTGCATGGCGCTCGTGGACCATGGTGTGGGTTGCGAGCCCGGGCGAACACGAGTTGCGGTGCCGTGCGATGGATTCCTCGGGTGCGCTGCAGCCCAGCGATCAGGTGTGGAACTACCAAGGCATCGGAAACAACATGGCCCAGCGGGTTGAGGTGACAGTTCGGTAGGGCGTGTGCGTCCGGGCTGTCCGTCCGGCTTCCTCGAGATCGCTGGAAAGCTGTGAGATCGCCGGGAGTTCCGGTATATATCAAGCTGTTTGTGACAGCTGGGTGGTTTTTCTGTGGTTGATTCCGGCGGTGGGTGGTATTCCTGGCGCGGTGGGTCTGCGGTGGTATCTGTGCGGGTTGCGGGCGTAGCAGGCATCGAGGGTTTGTTGTCGTTGCCTGCGCGCCTGCTCGATCAGCCCGTAGTGGACGGTGTCGGGGGTGTAGAAGTTCAAGCCGCTGTGCCTGTGATGGGCGTTGTAAGCGGCAAAGAACTGGTCCATGTAGTCCCGGGCGTCTTGTAGGTCCCGGAACCGTTGGGGGAATCCCAGGTCGTATTTGACGGTTTTGAAGAGCGCTTCGGAGTACGGGTTGTCGTTCGAGACCCGGGGCCTGGAGTAGGACAAGGTGATGCCAAGCGCCCGGGCCAGGTCCACGGTGGTCCCGGCCCGCATGGGAGCTCCGTTGTCGGCGTGCAGAACCAAGGGCCGCTGGTGAGTCGTGTCCACGGCCTCACGTATGAATGTGGAGGCAAGGGCCGCGGTCTCGTGGTGTTCGACGCGGTGGGCGATGACCTTGCGGGAGAACGCATCGATGATCGCGTAGAGCTTGTAGGTGTGTTTGCCCGGGCCGCGGAGCATGGTGATATCCCAGCTCCAGAGCTGGTTCGGGCCGGTGGCTTCCACGACGGGTTTGATCCGCTTCGGGCTGGTGTTTCCGCGTTGAACACGCCGGTCACCGTTCTGTCCACGCGCAGCAACGAGACGGTGCGCTGTTGCGATGGAGAAGGAGCAGTGTCCGGTATCGAGCATCCGGTAATAGGCCTGGGTGACCGAAAGGTTTCCGTAGTCCTCGGAGTTCAGAGCGGTCATGAACTCCTCAGCTTCGGCTGAGGTAATCCGGTTCGGATACGCCCGGTCGGCATGGGCGATAGTGATCCCGGCCGCTGCCGGCGGGCTCAGATACCGGTACCACGTGGTGCGGTGAAGCCCAACAACCGCGCACGCCTTCACAGCTGACCAGCCAGCAGCGACCAGATTCCCGACAAAGGTCAGGGCAATGTCTTTCCAGATTTTGGGTTCAACCAGTCCGGGCGCTGCGGCTCCGGATCCTTCAGTTCGGGGTCCGTCGCCGCTGCGCTCCTGGCCATGGCATCCAAGAGCGCGGAAGCTTTTCCCAGGATGTCCACCGCGGCCTCGGACTTGGCCAGCTTGGCCTTGAGGATCTCGTTCTCCTTCAAGACCTGCTTCAGTAGCCGCCTGTCTCCTTCTCTCAAACGCTGGTCCTCTTTTCCGGTCATGGCCCGGGATCTCAACTCCCCGGCCTCACGTTGCCTGCCCCAGAGCCGGATCGTTCCATCGGTGATACCAACAGCCCTGCAGAACGCGATCTTTGATCCACGCTCCAAACACTTCTCATACTCATCCAGAATCATGTGTTTCTGGGCCAAAGTGAAGTGACTCCGCTTCGAAGCACGCAAGGGGACAACAAAATCCATGACGGACCTTTCCCCGCCCCGTGTGTCAGGCCGCTACGGACAGCAAAACTGTCACACAACAGCCTGACACACAGGGAGTTCTCCGGCGATCTCACAGCCTTCCGGCGATCTCGCCGTTCTTATCACTCGGCTGACCCGTCCACGCCGGACTAGACTCGGTCAAATCATGAGTATCCCGTCTTCATCTCCAGCGAATGTCCGGGTGGATGCCTGGTTGTGGGCGATCCGCGCTTACAAGACCCGATCCGCGGCCACCGCTGCCTGCCGCGCTGGCCACATCCGTATCAATGGCAATCCGGTGAAGGCCTCGCAAAGCGTGATCATCGGCGACACCATCAGGGTCCGCGAATCCGGTTGGGAGCGGATCCTCGAAGTAAGGCGACTGATCGCGAAACGCGTTGGCGCCGAGGCTGCGTCGCACTGCTTCACGGACCACACTCCCCCGCGCCCCATTGCCCCCAAGCTCGGCCTTCCCCAGCGCGACCGCGGTGCCGGCAGGCCTACCAAGAAGGACCGGCGGGACATGGAGAAGCTCCGCGGCTAGGGGCCATTCGTGATAGTTATCCACAAGCGGTCCTCTTCGAAGTGAAACCGCCCCTTTACCCCGCCTAGACTGGCCGACTCATCGCCAAACAGTTGCTGGGGGAGCCTGTCATGCCACGCCTTTTTGCCTTTTCTTCACGTGCCCGTGTTCGAGGAGCGGTCTTCGGACTCACAGCCGCGTTGCTGCTCACTGGCTGTCAGGGCGGCCAGCCCGGCGGTTCTCCTTCCGAAAGCTCGACGACGGCGTCACCCACCTCGGCGGTCTTCTCGCCAGGTCCTTCGGCTACTGAATCTTCGGGGAGTGTCGTTCCCGCCGCTGTGTACAAGCCGGCCGACGCGAAGGGCAAGGCACAGAATGTGCCAGTGCCGGTGATGCCCGAGTTGGCGAAGGAGAACTCGAGGGCGGGGCTGGAGGCGTTTATCCGGTACTGGTACGCGACTTATTCGTACGCCACCGAGACGGGTGATCTGGGGGCGTGGATGGTTTTGACAGATACGACTACAGAGTCTGGTACCGCCTACAAGAAGGCCATCGATGCGAACTATTCCGACGGTTCCTGGCTGGTCGGAGGCAGAATAGCCACGCCTTCGATCGAGGTCCTGTGGCAAAACGGAGCCGACTTCCAAGTAGCGAAGGTTCAGGTCATCCAAGAGGAAATTTCGTACTTCTACGCCAACGCCACCGTCAGACAGAAGGTATCGGAAGCGTCCAACACAGCCGAGGCTGTGAAAGCAATTTACAAGGACAGCATGTGGCAAGTTATCGACAACGGCTTGATTTTGGGCTGAACATGCGAACCCGCCAAATAACCTTAATTTTTCTCGTAATCTGCATGTCGCTGATCCAAATACTAGGTCCGCGCGTCGCGGTTGCGGCTGAGGAACCCGAAATCAGGGCCAATAGGGGCGAAACAGGTATGGAGTTGAGCGGTCATTTCATCCTGGACAGAAACACTGGAATACCCACCGCAAACCTGGGGGCACCCGCCCCTGACGACCCCAACCAGTACATGGCGGACACCCACTGCCGGGCAGACGGTCCGGACACCGTCGACCCCGGCTGCCTTGCCCTAAGCTGCCCTGCCACAACACCAGGCGGCGATGAAGGAACACCGGTCATCTGGAAACAAGCACCCAAGTCCATCACCAACCCCGGCTGGACCAACTGGATCCCCATCAGCGGACCCACGTGCCTGTACGACGCCAAACCCGAAAACGTCCTGGCCAACATCGCCACCCGGGTACTGAACGACTTCCGCCAACTCCCCGTCAACCCGGGAACCCTCCAAGCCCAACCCTTCCCCCACACCCTCAAAGGCGGACCAACAAACTTCTACACCACCGCCACCGAACAAGCCTTCGATCTCACCATCCTGGGCCAAACCGTCCACCTGACAGCCACCCCGGCCAGCTTCACCTACACCTTCGGCGACGGCACCAGCCTCGGCCCCACCCCGGCCGCCGGCTACCCCATCCCCGAAGCCGACTGGCTCCTCAACCAAACCCGCACCAGCCACACCTACACAGCAACAGGGAACTACCCCGCCACCATCACCACCAGCTACACCGGAACCTACTCCGTGAACAACGGCCCACCACTGCCCATCAACGGAACCCTGGACCTCACCACAGAACCCAAAACCATCCACGTCTGGAAAACAGAAAAAGCACTCGTCGCCGACACCTGCCAGGAAAACCCCACATCCTGGGGCTGCCCCAACGCCGAAAAATGACTGAGCCCGTGGCTTCCTGACCTTCATTGAGACAAAAAGAGACCCAAATCGCCGGAAAAGTGCAGCTTTGGGCTCCAAACAAGGTCAGGAGCCACAGAGCGGAAGGGATCAGGAGAACCAGGTGTCCGGCGGGCCCATGAAAAGCAGGAAGCTGAATACTGCGCCGACGCCCACCAAAACCAGAACAACCGCCAGAATGGGATTGCCCAGCACCCATGCCTGCGCCTTTTCGAGGGCGCCGCGGGGCTTCTCGCCGCCAGCGGCCAGCCGCCACCCGCCGTCGAGCAATCCCCGCCGATCAAGCGACCTCTCCACTGGGATGGTCGCATAGGGAATTACCGCCGAAACGATGGCAAGCAGTCCCGTACGGGTAGTCCATTTTTGGTTGATCCACGTGAAGGCGGCTGTCGCTGCGTAGCAAAGGAAGACAAAGCCGTGGATACCTCCGGCTACGCTCACGCCCATCTCCGTGGTGTGCGTGACGTACTTAAGGAACAGCCCAATCAGCAACAGCGTCCACGTCACAGCTTCGGCAAAAGCTACGGTACGAAACAGGGTGCGGGGCTGCATGAAAGTCCTTGGGCTGGGAAACGGGAGTCCCGTCCAATTTACCGTGACAGGACAAACACGTTCACCCCGGCAGTGGCAGCGAGTCCCGGTTCCGGATCTGTGAGTCCCCGAATTCAACGGGCACTGGAGCGATCTCCACCGGCGGGTCATGGCGCGTCCGGGCCTTGCCAACGGCGATATGAGGCAACCAACGGGGTGACCTGTAGCCCAGGGCAGGTGAGCTCAGGATGAAGTCGTCGATGTTATCCAGGCCCAGGTCATCCAAAAGCACATGAAGCCCCTGAACCAGTAGGGCCTGATAATCGTGCACCTCTTGAGGAACGTCCACTTCCAACCCCATAAGGCGGCCACCGCCCAGAGGGACTAGCTTGTCCGACTTTCCCAGAAACCCCTGCAGTACAGGCAACTCCGTCAACCAACCCACAATCTCCGGAAGTACGTTCTCTGACCTGGACATTCCTTTGGTCCAGGCTTCAATATCCTGGGCCAAATCATCGAGGATTCCCACGTGCAGCAATGTCATGTGGAGTCCTCGCGGCTTCCGGAGGAAATCGACGTAACGGCTTAGTCCCTCGTAGTCGGATTGCCCGGCACCGATGCGGAGGACAGGCGCCTCGACGGTGATCCGGGATCCATGCGGTTTGCCTCCAGCGGGGTTACTGGCCGTCATGCATGACATTATGCGCCGCGCGCGGCTCTCATGGCAGGCCCCAACAGAAGCCCAGTGCCGCCGTCGTACTTAACGCCCTACTTTTTGGTGCGAGCCTGAACCAGATTCGCGAACGGCAGGCGGCCATATGTGGCAACGAAATCAGCGTGGTAGGCGGCCTCGGCTCCATTCACCTCCGAAGGAGGGAGTTCCTTCCACGCAATGATCAGATCCAAGGCATCCCGGAGCTGCCAGATGAGGCGCGCGTCCCAGACAACGGTGGGTCGCCCGCGGCCGTAATCCATGAACTCCTGGATCTGCTTCCGAAGCCCCCGGTTTCCCTGGCTTCCGGCGCTGGCCTTGCCCAGGTACAACAGGGAAGAGTCCGGAACCCACTCCGCTTCCAAAGCTTCACGATTGAGCGACGGGTCCTTTTTCTTGAAGGTGCCGGCAGTGCTCTTGGTGAGGAACACGGGATCGAAACCCGCGGGGCAAAGGAGGGCAAAGACTCCCGGCCCCTGGGGGACGCGCATGATGTCGAGTTCGTCCAGGGCCCGGAAGCCCGTGAAACCGTCCGCGGTGAGCGACTTTTTGGTGAATAGCATGCTCCATTGTGCGGGAGCAACGCAGCACCCTGAACACCCAAAGCGTGAAGCGAATCTTTCAGCGTTGACACGGCCTTGTGACCCGTGCCATATTCGATAACGTGAACCTGTCAGACAGCCGGACAGCCGGACAGCCAGCCCCTCAGGGCTCTTCCGCTGGGCATACGCCGATCTCTCGCATTTCCGCGGCTGAGGCTGTCTTCGCGGCACTCAGAAGGGCTATCGAGGGCGGCCAGTTCGATATCGGCACCAAGTTGAGCTCTGAAGCAACGCTGGCGGCCCAGTATGGCGTGAGCCGCTCGGTCATCAGAGAAGCGCTGCGGTCCTGCAACACCTTGGGCCTCACCATGACCAAGACCGGCAAGGGCACGTTCATTGTGGCCAACAAGGTCGCCAACGACCTTACCTTGGGCCAGTACAGTGCGCGTGATCTGAACGAGGCACGTCCGCACATTGAGATTCCCGCTGCCGGACTGGCAGCCCTGCGCCGCACCGAAGAAGAACTTGAGCACCTGAAGGACATCGTCCAGGAAATGCTCAACGAGAACGATCCCGAAGCCTGGGTGAACCTGGACGCCAGCTTCCATTCCGCCGTCGCCCGGGCCAGTGGCAACCGGGTGTTCGCCAGCGTCGTTTCCGATATCCGCGACGCCTTGGCCCACCAGTCTGAAACCCTCAACCTCGTCGCCGACCGGCAACACCGCTCGGACGAGGAACACGTTGCCGTGCTGAATGCAATCGAAGCAGGCGACGCCGAAGCAGCGAGCAAAGCGATGGCCGATCACCTTCAGGCCGTCAGCGTCGCACTGGACACGATCCTCAGCAAATGAACCACCCAAAGGACACCATGCCCCAAGTGACCGCGGCAGCAGCGGCCCAAACAGCACAGAGAACGCCCAACCACGTCCCGCTCGTCGAACAGACCCGCGACGGCCTGGTGGAGAGCATCCACTATGGATCGCTGATCGCCTTGAACGCCGATGGCAGCAGTGCCATCGAAGCCGGCGAGCCGGACGCACCCATGTACCCGCGCTCGTCCCTTAAGCCGCTGCAGGCCGTAGCCCTCCTCCGCGCAGGCTTGGACATCCCCCAGAACCTCCTGGCCCTGACGGCGGCCAGCCACTCGGGCAGCAAAACGCATCGCGACGGCGCCGCCGAGATCCTGGCGCTTCACGGCCTGACCGAAGCGGCTCTGGGCAACAGCACGGACCTGCCGTACGGCGTCGTTGAGCGCGAAGAGTGGCTCCGCGCCGGCAACGGCCCCACCCAGCTTGCCCAGAACTGCTCCGGCAAGCACGCCTCAATGACTGCAGTCTGTGTCATCAACGGCTGGCCCGTGGAGGGGTACCTGAACCCGGAGCACCCACTGCAGGTCCTGGTTCGCGACACCATCACCGAACTGACCGGCGAAGACGCAGCCGCAGTAAGCACCGATGGCTGCGGAACACCGCTCTTTGCCCACTCGCTGCACGGCATGGCCCGCGCTTACGGCCGTCTGGCCGCCGCCGACCAAAGCACCGATGAGGGCAAGGTGGCCCACGCGATGCGCCGCTTCCCCGAGATGGTGGCCGGCGAAGGCCGCGACGTCACTGCGCTGATGCGCGCCGTCCCCGGACTCCTCGCCAAGGACGGCTTTGAAGGCCTCCAGCTGGTGGGGTTGCGGGACGGCCGCGGCGTCGCCGTGAAGATTTCCGACGGCGGTGACCGCGCACGCATGCCCGTCACCGTTGAGGTCCTCCGCCAGTTGGGCGTCGACGGCGGCAGCCTGGACACGCTTCAAAGCCCACCGGTGCTGGGTGGCGGCCTTCCAGTCGGCGAGCTCCGTGCAGCGCAATTTTTCAGCAAGAACTAAACCAAGGACAGCTATGACCACCGTCGATCAGGCGATCCCCATCCGTTCCGAACACGACCTCCTGGGTGACCGGGATGTCCCGGCAACCGCCTACTGGGGGGTTCACACCCTCAGGGCAATCGAGAACTTCCCCATCACAGGGCAGCCCCTCTCCACCAACCGTCACCTGGTACGTGGCTTGGCCGCAGTCAAGATGGCTGCAGCCCGGACCAACCACGAGCTCGGCCTTCTGGACGCAGAGCGCGCCGGAGCCATTGAGCAGGCCTGCCAGGACATCATGGACGGCAAGCTCCAGGAGCAGTTCATGGTGGACGTGATCCAGGGCGGCGCGGGCACCAGCTCCAACATGAACGCCAACGAGGTCATCGCCAACCGTGCTTTGGAAATCCTCGGCCACCCCAAGGCCGACTACTCAAAGCTGCACCCGAATGACCACGTCAACCTGAGCCAGTCCACCAACGATGTCTACCCGACCGCGGTGAACCTCGCCACGATCTTCTCGGTGAAGGAACTCCTCCTCGCACTGGAAGAGCTGGAGCTCGCGTTTGCTGAAAAGGGCAAGGAATTCCGCACCGTTGTGAAGATGGGCCGCACCCAGCTTCAGGACGCAGTGCCCATGACCCTGGGCCAGGAGTTCGGCGGATATGCCGTGACCATCGGCGAAGACCGGGCGCGACTGGACGAGTCCCACATGCTGATCCACGAGATCAACCTCGGGGCCACCGCCATCGGCACAGGGCTCAACGCCCCGGCCGGATACGCCGATGCCGCGTGCCGGCACCTGGCCGAAATCACGGGCCTTCCGCTCCTCACTGCAGCCGACCTCATCGAGGCCACCCAGGACGTTGGCGCCTTCGTGCACCTGTCCGGCGTCCTCAAGCGCGTGGCAGTGAAGCTCTCCAAGATTTGTAACGACCTCCGCCTGCTGTCCTCCGGACCGCGTGCGGGTTTGGGTGAGATCAACCTGCCGGCCGTACAGTCCGGCTCGTCGATCATGCCCGGCAAGATCAATCCGGTGATCCCGGAAGTGGTCAGCCAGGTGGCGTACGAAGTCATCGGTAACGATGTCACAGTCACCATGGCCGCGGAGGCGGGCCAGCTTCAGCTGAACGCCTTCGAACCGATCATTGTGCACAGCCTGCACAAGAGCATCTCCCACCTGGAAGCAGCGTGCCGCACCCTTACGGCACGCTGCGTCCGGGGCATCACAGCAAACACCGAACGGCTACGGCTTACCGTGGAGCAGTCGATCGGTCTCGTCACGGCATTGAACCCCCACATCGGTTATGCCTCCGCCACGGCCATCGCCCAAGAAGCGTTGGTTACCGGCAAGGGTGTTGCAGAACTCGTCCTGGAGCACGGTCTGCTGACCGCTGCCCAGCTTGAGGAACTGCTCAGCCCGGAACGTCTGGCAAACCTGAGCAAGTAAGCCGAAACCGGCCAGTAAGCCCAGCGGCTCAAGCGAGCCATTTCCGCCCAATGAGGCACACCCCCACGAGGCCCTGTCCTGCGCTCCGGCCCCCGACCGGCCTCGTGCAGGACACCCCAACAGGACACCCCTAAGGATTCCAATGACCAACCCACCCATCACGGACCACACGGTCCCGCCCCAGGCGCACGCCAGCGAGAAAGCCCTCCATACGGAGGACAAGGGCTACCACAAGGATCTCAAGCCCCGCCAGATCCAGATGATCGCGATCGGCGGTGCAATCGGCACCGGCCTGTTCCTCGGCGCAGGCGGCCGCCTCAACGCAGCTGGCCCTTCCCTGGTAATCGCGTATGCCGTTTGTGGCTTCTTCGCATTCCTGATCCTCCGCGCGCTCGGTGAACTCGTTCTCCACCGCCCGTCCTCGGGATCCTTCGTCTCTTACGCCCGTGAGTTCTTCGGTGAGAAGGCAGCCTTCGTTTCCGGCTGGTTCTACTGGATCAACTGGGCCACCACCACCATCGTGGACATCACAGCAGCGGCGCTGTACATGAACTTCTTCGGCAAATACGTCCCTTGGATGGGTGCCGTTCCACAGTGGGCCTGGGCCCTTATCGCCCTGGTCGTGGTCCTCAGCCTGAACCTCGTATCGGTGAAGGTCTTCGGCGAGCTTGAGTTCTGGTTCGCCATCATCAAGGTGGCCGCACTCGTGGCATTCCTGCTCGTGGGTACATACTTCGTCATCTTCGGCACTCCAGTTGAGGGCCAGGAAGTCGGCTTCAGCCTCATCACGGACAACGGCGGTATCTTCCCCAACGGCCTGCTCCCCATGATCATCCTCATGCAGGGTGTGCTGTTCGCATACGCCTCGATCGAACTCGTGGGCACGGCCGCGGGCGAGACTCCCAACCCCGAGAAGATCATGCCCAAGGCCATCAACTCCGTGGTCTTCCGTATCGCAGTGTTCTACGTTGGCTCGGTCATCCTGCTGGCACTGCTGCTCCCCTACACCTCATACGAGAAGGGCGTCAGCCCGTTCGTGACGTTCTTCGGTTCCATCGGCATCCAGGGCGTGGACGTCATCATGAACCTCGTGGTTCTGACCGCCGCGCTGTCCTCGCTGAACGCCGGCCTGTACTCCACCGGCCGCATCCTGCGCTCCATGTCCGTTGCCGGTTCCGCCCCGAAGTTTGCCCAGCGCATGAACAAGGCTGGTGTCCCCTACGGCGGCATTGCGATCACGGCAGGCGTCTCGCTCCTCGGCGTTCCCCTGAACTACCTCGTCCCGGCGCAGGCGTTCGAGATCGTCCTGAACGTTGCCTCCGTGGGCATCATCGTCACCTGGGCAACCATCGTCCTCTGCCAGATGCAGCTCAAGCGCTGGGCAGACAAGGGCTGGCTGAAGCGTCCGTCCTTCCGGATGTTTGGCGCGCCGTACACCGGCTACCTCTCGCTGTTGTTCCTGGTGGGCGTGCTGGTGATGGTCTTCATCGACTCCCCGCTTACCATGCTGGTCACCGCGATCGCATGCGCACTGATGGTGGTCGGCTGGTACCTCTGCCGCAAGCAGATCCACGAGCTTGCTGCGACCCGCGACGGCTACACCGGCAGCGCCCCGGTGGTCGCCAACCGCCCCATGCGCGGCGGCGACTCCTAACAGGCCCCAAACAACGCCCGACGGCGGCACCGGGGTTCCGTAACAACGGAACCTGGGTGCCGCCGTCGTCGGTTAACGAACCCAAGTAAGTAGCAGCAGACGCCGTTTTGAGCGCTCAAAAGGGCATCTGCTGCTACCCAGTTGGGTGAGAGCGCGCCTAAGCCAAACATCCGATGACTCGCCACTACTATGGATCCATGGCTGTGACAGATGAGGCGATTGGCAAGATCAAGGACATGCTGATCCGCGGGGAACTCAAGGCCGGCGATCGGCTTCCGCCGGAGAAGGAACTGAGCGAGCGGCTCGGCCTTTCGCGCAGTTCACTGCGTGAGGCGGTGAAGGCGCTGGAGCTGATCCGCGTGCTCGACGTGCGCCGCGGCGACGGAACCTACGTCACCAGTCTCGATGCCAAGCTGCTCAACGAAGCCGTGGCATTTGTGGTCGACCTGCATCAGGACCGGTCCATCCTGGAACTCTTTGAGGTCCGACGAATCCTGGAACCTGCCACCGCCCACCTCGCTGCGAGCAAGATCAGTCCAGATGAACTCACGGCACTCCGGGCCACCATGGACGGCATCGATGAAAACACCGACGTCGAAGAGCTCGTAGCCCACGACCTCGAGTTCCACAGCATCATTACCGAAGCCGCGGGGAACGATTACCTCGGCAGCCTGTTGGAGGCCCTGTCCAGCAGCACGGTTCGTGCCCGGATCTGGCGAGGCCTGACGCAGGAAAAGGCCGTGGCACATACCCTTGCCGAGCACCACGCGATCGCCGACGCCTTGGAACGCGGCGATGCCGAACTGGTCCGGGCCCTCGTGACTGTCCACATCAGTGGCGTGGAGAACTGGCTGCGGCAGGCGCTCTAGTCCTGGGAAAGCGCTAATCCTGTGGAATCGGCGTAACCGGCAGCCCGTAGGCGCGGATTGCTGTCGCCTCGAGCACGGCATCCTGTTCAGGGACGCTCAGTGAAGACACGAGTTCCAACAACACATCCAAGGTCCTGCCATAAGGCGCACCCAGTGTGCTGACTGGCCAGTCGCTGCCGATCATCAAGCGATCGGGCCCGAAGGCTTCCAACGCTTCCTCGAACAGTGGCCGCAACGAATCTGCCGAATACTCCACGTCGGGCAAGTGCAGGCCGGACAATTTGGCCACCGTGTTGGGCAGACGCCCTAGTTCCCGAAAATCAGAGCTCCAAGCCTCCATCGCAGTCGCGTCCGCAAGGGGTGGCTTGCCGAGGTGATCCAGGACCACGGTCAGCTCAGGAAGTTCCCGGGCGAGCCGCACGGTGGCTCCCAGGTGACGTGGGAAGGCATCGGGGACGTCGAAGGCCAGGCCGTGCGCGGCAACCAAGGCCAGGGATTCCCGTACCGGGGGCAGGTCGAGGAAGTCGTCGCGGGGATCATCGTGTACGAGATGCCGGACTCCCCTGAAAACAGAGTGAGCGGTGAAGGCGTCCAAGTGTTCCGCGGCTTGTGTTGGCGAATCCAATTGGATCCACCCCACGACGCCGAGCACCCAAGGATGGCGGGCGGCCACGCCGAGCATACTTTGGGTATCGGCAACCGTATCGTCGGCCTGGACCAGCACCGCTCCCCTGATCCCCGCTTCGGCCAAAACCTCTCCAGCCTCGTCCGAGCCGAAGCTGCGGAACAGCGCACCGTGCTGCGGACCCAGCCATGAGTAGGACCGGGCGCCTCCGCTAGCAGAGTCGTCCAGATCCCAGAGGTGCAGATGTGCGTCAATCACGCCCCAGAGCCTCCAACGCGTCCCACAACTCTTCCGGCACGGATTCCTGCATACGGTTCGCGTTCGAGGTGACTTGCTCGGGTCTGCTCGCCCCGACAGTCACATTCACCACAGCCGGATGCCGCAACGGAAACTGGAGTGCCGCCGTCGGAAGTTCAACACCGAAGTCCCGGCAGACCGCCGCAAGTGCCCGAGCACGCTCAACCACTGCACGCGGGGCGCGGTCGTAGTTGTAATGCGCGTCGTCGGGGACTTCGGGACGGGCCAACAGCCCGGAGTTGTAGACGCCAACATTCACCACGCCGGTGCGGTGCTCCTCGCACCGGTCAAGCAGCGGGACGCCGGGCTGCTCGAGCAATGTGTAGCGTCCTGCGAGCATGACAAGGTCCAGGTCCGCGGCCTCGACACATTCCAAGGCTGCCTCGGCGGAGTTTGTGCCGACACCGATGGCTTTGACCACCCCTTCTTGGCGCAGTTTCTCCAGCGCTGGAAGGGCCTGGGAGATGCCCTTGTGGAGATCGTGGACATCGGGATCGTGGAGGTACGCGATATCCACATGATCCAAGCCCAGGCGTTCCAAGGAGTCCTCGATGCTCCGTCGGATGCCGGCTTCGGTGAAATCCCATACGCGCCTGCTGGTAGCGGGGACGTCGAAGCCCTCGTCGTCCTTTCCCGAGCCGGCATCGGGGTTGGCTTCCAGCAAGCGGCCCACTTTGGTAGAGATGACGAATTCTTCCCGGGGTTTGTCCCGGAGGACGGCGCCCAATCTCTGCTCAGACAAGCCCAGGCCGTAGTGGGGTGCGGTGTCGAAATAGCGGACTCCTGAATCCCAGGCTGCCAGGACAGTGGCCAAGGCTTCCCCATCAGGGATGGGCTTGTACAGATTCCCGATGCCGGCCGCACCGAATCCGAGCCGGCCGAGGTTAAGTGGTTCCAGGTTCATGGCAGCTCCCATACTTTCTGGATACCCGAATCGTTCCCGGAGTAATCGTCCTGAACCTCAAGGAGTTCGGCCATCCGGGCCTGCCAGGGGACGTTCGCCGGATGATCCGCGAGCGCATGCCGCATGGCTTGGTAGTCTTCGACGTCCACCACGTGGAAAAGGTCCAGCCCGCTGCGCCAGATCCGCCAATTCCGTACGCCGGCTCCTTTGAGGGCTTCAACGAGTTCGGGCGGGATGTTCGCGTGGGCGTGGGCGTATGCCTCTTCGGTTCCAGGCTTGAGGCGGGTGTGGAGGGCGATGCTTTCAGTCATTGACATCCTCCGGCTTCAGGAACAGTTCCAGCACGGGCACAGCGACGTCGGGCCGCTGGACCGGGAGCTTGATGGTCAGGGTGCCCGCCGGCTGGCCCCCGGGTGTCATGTTCATGGCTTGCTGCCCGGGGTCCACCTCTTGGAGGAAGACCTCGGAAGCGTCGTTGAGGAGTCGGGCATACTCCACCTTGCCTGCCAGGTCCGGGAGATGGACGTATTCAAAGGGCCAGGCAAAGAGGTGCACGTACAGCCGGTCCCCACGCTGGGTGTAGCGGGTATCCGCAGGTGCTGTGAACTGTGATGTTCCTGCACCGTATATAGACCGGGAGTGCAGTTGCATCCATGCGCCGATCCCCTCGAGGGAGGCGAGAGCCCGGGGGTCGATGCTGCCGCGGCCTGTTGGGCCTACGTTGAGCAGCAGGTTTCCGCCCTTGGAGACGCCATCCACCAGCATTCGGATGAGCAGGTCCACGGACTTGTAGTTGAGGTTGTCACGGTCGTAACCCCAGCTGCCGTTCAACGTCTGGCAGGCCTCCCAACTGACCGGTGCGCCATCCACCATCATGGGACCTGCTGGCTGGTATTGCTCGGGAGTGACAAAGTCTCCGGGGATACCGAGGCGATCATTGACCACGATGCCCGGTTGGAGTTCCCGCACCATGGCAAGCAGGGTTTCGGAGTCCCAGTCCTTCGCGCCCTTGCCGCCCCAGAACTCTGCGTGTCCGGTTTCTGCGTAGGAGAAATCGAAGAACAGGTAGTCGATGGTGCCGTAGTTACTGAGGAGCTCACGGACCTGGCCATGCAGGTACTCGCGGTAGCGTGCCATATCGCGCCCTGCGTTGAGGCTTTCGACGTCGGTAGCGTTGCGTTGCGGGTGCACGCCATCGATGGTGAAGTCGGGGTGGTGCCAGTCGATCAGCGAATGGTAGAAACCGACTTTGAGCCCTTCAGCCCGAAGCGCGTCCACGTAGGGCGCGATCAGGTCACGGCCGACTGGCGTGTTGGTGGCTTTGTAGTCAGTCAGAGCTGAGTCCCACAGGCAGAAACCGTCGTGATGCTTGGTAGTGAGGACCACGTACTTCATGCCGGCCCTGCGCGCGGCCCGCGCCCACTCGTTTGGATCGTAGAGATCGGGGTCAAAGCGCCGGAAGTACTTGGCGTACTCCTCCACCGTGGTTTCCTCCCGGTTCATCACCCACTCATGGCGTGCCGGTAGGGCGTAGAGGCCCCAATGGACAAACATGCCAAAGCGTGACTCTTCGAACCAAGGTGCGTGCTGGATCAACGGGATACCTTCCTGCTCGGATCGGGTGCGTTTCCTGCCGCGCCCGTCCCGGCCCAGACGGGTCCGTCGGGGAAGGCGTATTCGGTCAGTGTTTCACGCACCATTTCGTTGCCCGCACCAGGAGCCGACGGCGGCCAGTAGGCGCCGCTTCGGACGTCCACGGGTGTGGTGAAGTGCTGGTGCAGATGGTCCACGAACTCGATCGTCCTGCCTTCCTTTGTCCCTGAAACGGCAACGAAGTCGAACATGGACAGGTGCTGGACAGCCTCGCACAGGCCCACGCCACCGGCATGAGGGCACACCGGCACACCGAATTTGGCGGCCAAGAGCAGGATGGCGATGTTCTCGTTGACGCCTGCAACCCGCGCTGCATCGATCTGCAGGACTTGGAGGGAACCAGCTTGGAGCATTTGCTTGAACACCACCCGGTTCTGGACGTGCTCCCCTGTAGCCACAGGGATAGGGTCCACCCCTCGGGCAATGGCCGCGTGCCCCAGGACGTCATCGGGGCTGGTGGGTTCCTCGATCCAGGCGATGTCATAGGGAGCCAGGTGGGCCATCCAGTCGATTGCTTCCTGGACATCCCAGCGCTGGTTGGCGTCCACCGCAATCCTGATGTCCGGCCCCACCGCCGCACGGGCAATTCCAACGCGGCGGATATCGTCCTCCAAGGAGGCGCCCACCTTGAGCTTGATCTGCGCAAACCCATCGGCCACGGCTTCCTTGGCCAGGCGAGTCAGTTTCTCGTCGCTGTAACCCAGCCAGCCCGGCGTCGTGGTGTAAGCGGGGTAGCCTTCAGCGCGCAGCGCCACTTTGCGTACTTCCCTGCCCGGCTCCGCTGCCCGGAGGATCGCCAGCGCTTCATCCGGCGTGAGGGCGTCGGTGAGGTATCTGAAGTCCACCAATGCCACGAGTTCCTCGGGACTCATGTCTGCGAGCAGTTCCCAGAGCGGCAAGCCTGCCCGTTTGGCCTTCAGATCCCAGAGGGCGTTCACCACCGCGCCTATGGCCATATGCATGACGCCCTTCTCCGGGCCAAGCCAGCGGAGTTGGGAATCGTGGGCCATCAGCTTCCAGGTGGCGCCCATGTCTCCCAGGAGGTCTTCCACATTGCGGCCCAGAATGTGGTCCCGGAGTGCGTCGAGGGCTGCCGTCTCAACCTCGTTTCCGCGCCCGATCGTAAACACGAAGCCGTGGCCTTCATGGTCGTCACCGGCATCGGTGCGAATGATCAGGTATGCGGCTGAATAGTCGGGATCCGGGTTCATGGCATCGGAGCCGTCGAGGTCCTGTGAGGTGGGAAAGCGGATATCGAAAGTGTCCACTGCAGTGATGACGCTCATTGCGCTCCTTGCTTGGCAGCTGGCGGTTGATCTAGGTAGAGCTAAACATCCGATGTCTACCTTGTCAATGGGTCACATTTCCGTATTATGTAGTGAAACAGCACACTAGAGCTCGGATGTTAGTCCCAAACGCACGGAGGAAGCCATGACCTTGAAATTCGCCAGGCTGGGTACGGCCGGAAACGAACAACCGGCCGTCATCGCCCAGGACGCCGACGGCACAGAGAAGTACTTCGATCTCACGCCGCTGACCAAAGACATCGACGGCGTTTTCCTCGCCTCAGACGGTTTCACCCGGACCCGCGCAGCCCTCCAATCCGGGGAACTATCTGAGATTTCCGCGGAGGGCTTGCGCGTGGGTGCTCCCGTTGCGCGCCCAGGATCCGTCGTGGCAATTGGCCTCAACTACACCGCGCACGCCGCCGAATCCGGGGCAACGCCGCCCGAGGTCCCAGTGGTTTTCCTGAAGCCGTCCAACACCATCAGCGGACCTTTCGACGCCGCGCCCATCCCGCCGTCGTCGGAAAAGTACGACTGGGAAGTGGAATTGGCAATCGTGATCGGCAAGGAAGCGTCCTACCTTTCCTCTCTGGACGACGCCGAAGCGTGCATCGCGGGCTACGCAGTGGCCAACGACCTGTCCGAGCGCGACTACCAGATTCCCGGAGCCGCCGGACAATGGACCAAGGGCAAGTCACTCCCCGCCTCCACTCCCCTGGGCCCATGGCTTGTACCCGCAGCTGACGTTGATGCCAACAACCTCCGGCTGAGGACCCTGGTCAACGGCGAAGCCCGCCAGGACTCGAACACTTCGGACATGATTTTCGATCCTGCCACGATCGTCCACCACCTCAGCCAGTACATGGTTCTGGAGCCAGGCGATGTCATCATCACCGGCACACCCGAAGGCGTGGCCCTCTCCGGTCGATTCCCGTACATCCAGCCCGGCGACGTAGTGGAACTGGAGATCGACGGGCTCGGACGGCAGCGGCAGGAATACTACCGCGCTCAAGCCGGGACTGTTTCCGCCGCTCCTGCCCACATCAGCGCCTGATGGCATCCCCTATGACCCAGGAATTCGAAGGCCTGGCCGCAATCGTAACCGGCGGAGCCTCCGGCATTGGAGCGGCCATCGCGGAGCGGCTCGCCGCCGGTGGCGCACGGGTTGCCGTCCTGGACCTGGCACCGGAAACGAGCCCGCACTTCGGCGTGGAATGCAACGTGGCCGATGATGCCTCGGTGCGAACCGCCGTCGAGACCGTTGCCAAGCAGTTTGGCCGCCTGGACATCGTGGTCAACAACGCCGGCATAGGCGCCCAAGGTGACATCGCCGCAAACGACGACGACGAGTGGCTCCGGGTCCTGAACATCAACGTCGTAGGAATTGCGCGCGTCAGCCGTGCGGCCCTGCCGTACCTGCGCGAGTCGCCGTCCGCGGCCATCGTGAACACGTGCTCGATTGCCGCGACCGCCGGGCTTCCCCAGCGGGCGCTGTACTCGGCGTCCAAGGGCGCCGTGCTCTCCTTGACGCTTGCCATGGCTGCCGACCACGTTCGCGAGGGCATCCGCGTGAACTGCGTGAACCCAGGCACTGTGGACACACCCTGGGTGGGGCGCCTCCTGGATTCCGCCGCCGACCCGGCGGCTGAGCGCGCCGCCCTCAACGCCCGTCAACCTCATGGCCGGATGGTGGACCCGGCCGAGGTTGCAGGCGCCGTCGCCTACCTCGCGAGCCCGCTGTCCGGCTCGACGTCGGGAACCTCCCTGGCCGTCGACGGCGGCATGCAAGGCTTGCGGCTAAGGCCGGTTCAGTAGGGGTGCTTGGTTGGGGCTGGCTTTGAACGTCGGGTCAGTAGAGCCCGTTGAAGATATTCCAGCCCCAACCGACAGTCTCAACGCCCTTCCACCCACCGTGGCCGTCGCCGTAGTACATCAACAAATCACCGGCAGCGTTGACGCCGTGGGACATCGTTGAAACCGTCCCGGTTGAAGTCGCCAGCACTGCCGATCATCGTCAAGGCATTCCAGCCCTGACCAATCTGCCGAGCGGTGGTCCAGCCACCGTGGCCATCCCCGCCATATGAATACAGGCGTCCGGCTTTGTCTTTCGCCAGGACGTCCACGTTCCCGTCGCCGTCCCAGTCACCAGGCCCGATGAGCAGGTCCATGACGTCCCAGCCTTGGCCGACTTGAACGCCGGGCTTGATAACCCGGTCAAAGCCTGAGGGAAAAAGATACAGATCGCCATTGGGCTCACTGGCAAGGAGGTCGTTGAGTCCATCACCGTTGAAGTCGCCGGGGCCCACCACTTTGTCGAAAGCGTCCCAGCCTGGTCCGTAACCGTAGTCAATGCTTGGGTCCATATAGGTATGGAATCCGCCGTCACCTGTTCCGTTAAATTGGTACATTCGCCCGGCACGGTCGGCGGTCAGGAGGTCGTTGACACTGTCGCTACCCATATCTCCAGCAGCGATGATCTTGGTGAAGTCAGCCCAGCCCGGACCTACTTGTCGCACTTCCTTCCACCCCTTTGAACTGTCGCGGCCGAGGTACAACATCAGGGTGCCGTCATGTCTGCGCGCCATGAGTTCAAAGGCGCCCCGGCCCGTGAAGCCCTCTGCCCGCGCGGGTTCCTTCCGGATGGCGTCGGAGGGTGGCGTGGTGAGTGTCTGACCTGCGCAATTCACGGGGGAGGCTGTAACTACTGCCGAAATATGGCTTCCCAGATCGGCAGGTGTGAGTCGATAGCTATACCAGCTGGCACCGGGAAGCGGCACGCCATCCCTCAACCACTGAATGCTGTGGTTCGGTTTCCAACTAGAACCGCTGCAGCCTTCAAAGTAGGTGTGTGCGGCTTCTACTGTCAGCGTTGAGCCCATGATGGTGTACCCGGTTACCCTGACATCGGCAGCGTCCACCGCTGTGGCGCTTGGCAGCACGGCCGAAACTGAGAACAGCAGCGCCAGCAGGCCTGAAGCACCTGCGCGGCGAAGCCTCTTAGTAAAGCCCATTGAAACCACCCCATCCCCAACCGACGGTTTCCACGCCTTTCCAACCACCTAGGCCGTTGCCGTAGTACATCACCAGGTCGCCGGCGGCATTAACGCCGTGGATGTCGTTGAAGCCATCGCGGTTGAAATCACCAACGCTTCCAATGTTGGACAAGGCGTTCCAGCCCTGACCAATCTGGCGGACGCTGGTCCATCCGCCTCGTCCGTTGCCTCCGTACAAGAACAGCCGCCCATCCTTGTCCTTTGCCATGACATCCACGTGGCCGTCACCGTCAAAGTCACCCGGTGCGAAAAGCAGATCCATGACCTGCCACCCCTGGCCGACCTTCAAGCGAGGATTCCAGCCGCTGTCTTTGTGCTGGGAGTAGAGGTACAAGTCGCCATTGGCGTCGGCGCCAAGAAGATCATTGGTACCATCGCCGTCGAAATCCCCGGGACCAACAATCTTGTCAATGGCATTCCAACCCCAGCCGATCTCGTAAGGGTACGTGGTGGCAAAGCCGCCGTCGCCGGCTCCGCCGAAGGCGAATAGTGTCCCTGAACTGTTGGTGCCCAGAAGGTCACCAACGCCGTCGTTAGTGAAGTCACCGGGGGCGATGATGCGTGTGTACCCAGCCCAGCCAGCACCGACGCGAAGCACTTGCGTCCAACCTTGGGCGCCCTGCTTCCCCAGGTACATCATGAGAACGCCATCGGGCCGTCGTCCCACCAACTCAAACACACCTCGGCCGGTGAAGCCTTCGGCCCGCACTGGCTGCGCCCTGATGACCTGCGGGTCCTCGAGGACAATGCGCGCCGGGTCGCATGCACTGGCCCCTGTAACAATCGCTGATATCCGGCTTCCGACGTCCTCAATGTCCAGATCGTAGTAAACAGCCGCATACGTCGGGCTCGTTGTCACCGGCTGTCCGTTCCTTAACCACTGGATGGAATAGCTTGGTTGTTCACTTGGATCGCAGGAAAGGAAGTATTCGTAGGCGCCCATCACGGAAAGGGCGCTGCCCACCACTCCGGGCCCCGATATAGCGAGGTCATCGGCGTCGACAGCTTCCGCGGCCGGAGCAAACGTTGTGCCGATCAGCAGCGCACACAGTAACCCAGCCGTACTACCGCCCACGGTCGCTTTCCCAGAAAACAAGCCCACGATTCTCCCTCGCAACGCGCGCCACACCGGTCTGTTGCGCTTATCTTAGGTGGCACGCACGACGCCGGGACGAAACCCGGTGCCGACAGGCCGCCGTCGTGGGTTTCCTCCGTAACGCAACGGACCTGCAACGTCCCAGTGCGGATGCTTCCCCTATGCTCAACTCCAAGGAATCAACGGCGATCCACCAAGCACACCCAGGAGAAACCCCATGACCAACTGGCGTATCAGGGACTTCCACTCGTCCGATCTTGATGGGATCCTGCACCTCTGGGAGTCACTCAAGGCTGATGGTGTAGAGCCCGTGTACGCACTCTCTGAGGTCCTTGCCTCGTGCGAAAAGGATCACGCAGTGGTGGCGGTCCAGGGCGATCAGGTGGTTGGCGCCGCCGTCGGACGGGCAGCGCATGACCAAGGCTGGGTCGTTTTCCTCGCCACGCTGACGGAGTTCCGTGGCAAGGGCATCGGCACTTCGCTGCTGTCCGCCGTCGAGAACCGCATGGCTCCGCACGGCCTGAACAAGCTGTCCGCGCTCATGCCGGAAACCGAGACCCGGGTGGAAGCGTTCCTGGGCCGCGGCTTCGTGGTGAAGAAGAACCTGCGGTACTTCGAACGGACCATCCCTGTGCAACGCCAAGAGCTGGAACCTCTAAGTCTGTTGGGTGGCCGGATCCTGGCCCGTGACCTGTGGGAAAACGTGGCGGGCATGAAGCGCGAGAAGGAACTGTTGGAACGCCGTCTGGTTCTCCCGCTGGCTGAGGCCGACCTCGCCGACGAGTACGGTGTAGTGCCGCCGCGCGCCGTCGTGCTTTTTGGTCCCCCAGGTACCGGCAAGACCACGTTCGCCAAGGCCATCGCGTCCCGGCTCGAGTGGCCGTTCGTGGAGGTGTTCCCGTCCCGCCTTGCGTCTGACCCCAAGGGCCTGGCCGGGGCGCTGCGGGAAACGTTCCTTGAAATCGCCGAGCTGGAACACGCCGTAGTGTTCATCGACGAAGTGGAAGAGATCGCCTCGCAGCGGGCGGGCGATCCGCCGTCGCCGCTGCAGGGCGTCACCAACGAGCTCCTCAAGATCATCCCTGCATTCCGGGAACAGCCCGGCCGACTCCTGGTCTGCGCCACCAACTTCATCCGCGCCCTGGACACCGCGTTCCTGCGCCACGGCCGGTTCGATTACGTCATACCCATTGGCCTGCCGGACGTCCACGCCCGCGAGGCAATGTGGCAGCGGTTCATCCCCGCCACCGTGGTGGACGACGTCGACATTGCCCAGTTGGTGGAACGCACCCAAGGCTTCTCGCCGGCGGACATCGAGTTCGCAGCACGCAGCGCCTCCCAGCGTGCCTTGGAAAAGGCCGTGTACGACGACGCCGCTACTTCGGGCGCGGCGTCCACAGTCTCGTCGAACGGACGGAAGGGCCCGGTTACACAGGACTACCTCGACGCCATCGCCGATACCCGCACAACTGTGAGCGACGAGGTGTACCAGGAGTTCCTGGAAGACATCGATGTGCTGGGGCGCGTGTAATTTCCGTCCGCCCCGACTTCGCTGGAACGGTGTGAGCTCGCCGCAATGTCGGTATATATCAAGCTGTTTGTGACAGCTGGGTGGTTTTTCTGTGGTTGATTCCGGCGGTGGGTGGTATTCCTGGCGCGGTGGGTCTGCGGTGGTATCTGTGCGGGTTGCGGGCGTAGCAGGCATCGAGGGTTTGTTGTCGTTGCCTGCGCGCCTGCTCGATCAGCCCGTAGTGGACGGTGTCGGGGGTGTAGAAGTTCAAGCCGCTGTGCCTGTGATGGGCGTTGTAAGCGGCAAAGAACTGGTCCATGTAGTCCCGGGCGTCTTGTAGGTCCCGGAACCGTTGGGGGAATCCCAGGTCGTATTTGACGGTTTTGAAGAGCGCTTCGGAGTACGGGTTGTCGTTCGAGACCCGGGGCCTGGAGTAGGACAAGGTGATGCCAAGCGCCCGGGCCAGGTCCACGGTGGTCCCGGCCCGCATGGGAGCTCCGTTGTCGGCGTGCAGAACCAAGGGCCGCTGGTGAGTCGTGTCCACGGCCTCACGTATGAATGTGGAGGCAAGGGCCGCGGTCTCGTGGTGTTCGACGCGGTGGGCGATGACCTTGCGGGAGAACGCATCGATGATCGCGTAGAGCTTGTAGGTGTGTTTGCCCGGGCCGCGGAGCATGGTGATATCCCAGCTCCAGAGCTGGTTCGGGCCGGTGGCTTCCACGACGGGTTTGATCCGCTTCGGGCTGGTGTTTCCGCGTTGAACACGCCGGTCACCGTTCTGTCCACGCGCAGCAACGAGACGGTGCGCTGTTGCGATGGAGAAGGAGCAGTGTCCGGTATCGAGCATCCGGTAATAGGCCTGGGTGACCGAAAGGTTTCCGTAGTCCTCGGAGTTCAGAGCGGTCATGAACTCCTCAGCTTCGGCTGAGGTAATCCGGTTCGGATACGCCCGGTCGGCATGGGCGATAGTGATCCCGGCCGCTGCCGGCGGGCTCAGATACCGGTACCACGTGGTGCGGTGAAGCCCAACAACCGCGCACGCCTTCACAGCTGACCAGCCAGCAGCGACCAGATTCCCGACAAAGGTCAGGGCAATGTCTTTCCAGATTTTGGGTTCAACCAGTCCGGGCGCTGCGGCTCCGGATCCTTCAGTTCGGGGTCCGTCGCCGCTGCGCTCCTGGCCATGGCATCCAAGAGCGCGGAAGCTTTTCCCAGGATGTCCACCGCGGCCTCGGACTTGGCCAGCTTGGCCTTGAGGATCTCGTTCTCCTTCAAGACCTGCTTCAGTAGCCGCCTGTCTCCTTCTCTCAAACGCTGGTCCTCTTTTCCGGTCATGGCCCGGGATCTCAACTCCCCGGCCTCACGTTGCCTGCCCCAGAGCCGGATCGTTCCATCGGTGATACCAACAGCCCTGCAGAACGCGATCTTTGATCCACGCTCCAAACACTTCTCATACTCATCCAGAATCATGTGTTTCTGGGCCAAAGTGAAGTGACTCCGCTTCGAAGCACGCAAGGGGACAACAAAATCCATGACGGACCTTTCCCCGCCCCGTGTGTCAGGCCGCTACGGACAGCAAAACTGTCACACAACAGCCTGACACACAGGGATGTTCCGGGCGATGTGGGCGTTTTCCCGCGAACTCGGTGTGCGGGTGTGGCACCGGTAATCTTTGACCCATGTCCACGAATCCCCTTCGCCATGCCTTGTCCCGCATGGGCGGCCGTGATCCCCACGAAAAACACCGCACCGCTACCCCGTTGGAGCTGTTCTTCGACCTCACGTTCGTCATAGCGTTCAGCGTTGCTGCCAATCAGTTGGCCCACAATGTAGCTGAAGCGCACTTTGGAGCGGGTCTTCTTGGTTTCTGCTACGCCATGTTTGCCGTTATCTGGGCGTGGGTGAACTTCACGTGGTTCGCAAGCGCCTACGACACCGACGACTGGGTGTTCAGGGTAGTCACCATGGTCCAGATGCTGGGCGTCCTCATTCTGGCGATGGGCATCGAACCGATGTTCCATTCCCTGCTGGAGGGCGATCACGTCAACAATGTTGCGATCCTGATCGGTTACATCGTGATGAGGCTGGCGCTGGTGTTCCAGTGGCTGCGGGCCGCCCGCCAGGATCCCGGGCGCAGGGAAATTTGCCTGCGCTACGCCAGGTACCTGGCGGTGGTTCAGGTAGGCTGGATTTTGGCGTTGGTGGTCGATACCGATGTTCTCACTACGTTCCTGCTTGCTGCGCCGCTGTTCGTCCTGGAGATGTCCGTGCCCAAGCTTGCGGAGCGGAAAGCGTCAACACCGTGGCACGCACACCACATTGCCGAACGATACGGGCTGCTGGCGATCATTGCCTTGGGCGAATGCCTCATCGGAGCCATCGAAACTCTCCGAGCAATCGTGGCGCTTCACGGCTGGTCCCTCGAAGCTGCAGTGGTGGGCCTTGGAGGAACCGGTTTGGCATTCGGCATGTGGTGGATCTACTTCATCCTCCCGTCAGGGAAGTCGCTGCACCTGCAGCGGCATCGTTCCTACCTGTTCGGCTACGGCCACATGATCATCTTCGCCGCCATCGCTGCCACGGGGGCCGGACTCCACGTGGCGGCTTACTTCATAGACCATGAAGCTCACATCAGCGCGGCGGCAACGATCGCCTGGATCGCGGCGCCGGTGGCAATATTCAAGGTCTCACTGACACTGCTCTATACGGCAATGCTGGGGCCGGACAAGCACGTCCTCTGGAGCACCGGAATGGTGGCGGCCGTCCTCGCGGGAAGCGTGGCGTTGGCCGCAGCGGGCGTTTCCGTGCCACTGTGCATGCTGGTCATGGTCCTGGCCCTGGGCGTCTCCATCGCTCTGGATGAACGCTCTGGCCACAAGGGACGGGCAGCGGCGCTGCGTCGGCTGGAGGCCGCGGCGGGCTAAGGTCCGGTGACGGAGCCGGTACGTTCGTGCCGGTTTTTCGTTGGAACGCCTTGTTTTCTCACTCCTTATGGGCGCACACTAAGTGAATCGGCACGTTCGTACCGATTCGCGAAGTGGGAGGGCCTCATGCCAGCCAACAGCCTCATGGCAACTCTGGGCTCTGAAGTACGCGCCCGCCGTGCCTCGTTGAGCCTGAGCCAACAGGACCTCGCCGATCTCGCGGGCGTCTCCGAACGGTTCGTCCGGTTCGTGGAAACTGGCAAGAGCACAGTCCAGCTTGAGCCCCTTCTGGCCGTGCTGGACACCCTCGGCCTGGAACTTTCCCTGCGCCAAGCCGGCAGGCCTACCGCTTTAGAGACAGCCTCTGAGACAGCACAATGACCTTCCACCGCATCGCCGACGTCTACAAACAAGGCATCCTTGCGGCGCGCCTCGAACGGCATGAGGGCGGCACCAAGTTCAGCTACCTTCCGAAGTACCTCGACGCCGGCCTACCCGCCGTGGCAACGACGCTCCCTGTGAGTGCCGAGCCTGTTTTTACACCCAGCGGCGCAGTACCGCCCTACTTCACCGGACTGCTGCCTGAGGGGCGGCGGCTCAACTCGCTGCGACGCAGCGTCAAGGCGAGCGCCGACGACGAACTCGCTCTCCTCATGGCAGCGGGCGGCGACGCAGTGGGCGATGTCCAGACGGTCCCCCACGGCGAGGCGCTGGCGGAAGGGGGTGCCGCCGTCGTGCTTGATTCAAAACTGCCGCTGGACTTTGATGCGTTGCTGGGTGATTCCGGATTGATCGATCCCGTAGCGCTGGCGGGTGTACAGGACAAGTTATCTGCGGGGATGATTTCACTGCCCGTGGCGCAGGCGGGCAAGCGATACATCCTTAAGCTCAACGCCCCGGAGTTCCCCTCCGTGGTGGAAAACGAGTTCCTGATGTTCCGTTATGCGCGTCGGCTGCGGATTCCTGTAAGCAACGTGCAGTTGGTGCACGACGTCGGCGGCAGGGCGGGCCTCTTGGTGGAGCGTTTTGATCGGATCACCGCTGCTGACGGCTCGCCTCTGCGACTGGCGGTGGAGGACGGGGCCCAGATCCTGGGGCTGTACCCCGCGGACAAGTACAGCGTTCCGTTCAGCGAAGTCTGTGCGGCGCTGGCCGGGCATTGCCCTGCACGCCTTCCGGCACTCCGGAATCTGGTCATCCAACTCGCGTTTGCCTGGCTGACAGGGAACGGGGATCTGCACGCCAAGAACGTTTCCATGGTGGAGGCGCCTGGCGTTCTTGGCGCGCGCGAATTCACCATCGCCCCGGTCTACGACATTCCCTCCACAGTGGTTTACGGCGACAAGACGCTGGCTCTGGCCGTCGGCGGGAAGAAGACGGGTATCTCCCGCAAGCACTTCCTCGCCTGGGCCGCGAAGCTTGGACTGACCGAACGGGCGGCACAACATTCCGTGGACATCGCCCTCAAAGCAACCGGCTCGTTGATCAGCGACCTCGACGGCGGCGCCTCTCCCTTCGCGGCGAGGCAAACCAAGGAATGGACCAAGGAGCTCAAGCATCGTCGGCGCCTCATGGAGGGCTGACCCCGCGGTTAGTCAGGAACGATTTCGTCAAGCTCCGGGAGCAGGTACGGGTTGACCCTTTGCAGGATCAACTCCACTTCTTCCCGCGGCACGGCCGTGTAGAGCACCGGACGGGCGTCGGCATAGCGGGTCGTGGGCGGCTTGTCGGGCCATTTCTCTGCCAGCGCTTGGACTCGCTCCGGAAGGGAATTGTGGGCATTATCGGCAATTTTGACCAAGGTGGCATCGTGGTCTTCGGCCACAAACCGGATCCCTGCTTCATAATCGTCAGGGTCATCGTGGAAGCGGCGCGTGACACGTTCGATGATTGCGAGGGCGCGCTCGGAGACCCCCATATCCAGCAGGGCTTGCCGCGTGATGGGAGTATCCTCGGCGATGTCGTGAAGGTAGCCCGCAATCTGGATGTCCTCGTCGAAGTCGGCGAGCGCGTCCCCCACCGCCAAGACATGCTCCCGATAAGGGCGCTTGAGCTTGTCCTTTTGGCGGTTGTGGGCCACCTCGGCGAGTATCTTCGCCGTCTCAACGGTGAAGCGTGGTTCGGTCATGCTGGCCTCCGGATTGATGTAGGCACCGAACAGGGATCGGACCTTTCTTCAGGCTATCCGTAAAGTCCCGCACGGCGCCTACCCAAGTGCTGGCACTACCCCGCCGCGCTGCCGTGCACTATTCCTGCCCTGGCACTACTCCTGCACAGCGCGGGCGGCGATGCCCACTACGAGCGCCCTGGGCAAGCGCTGCGCGACACCTGCTGCGATCCGGTTGGCCCAACCGGACACAACGCTTGCCGGAGTTCCGGGGCGGCCCAGCGCTTTGAGGGCTGTTTCCACAACCTGCGCTGAGGTCTGCATCCGTCCGACTGCCGCGGATTCGCTGCCGAGGACATCGAAGAACTCGGTGCGGGTGGCGCCCGGGCAGAGGGCAAGCACACGAAGTCCCGAGCTCTTGGCCTCGTGGGCAACGGCCTCGGTAAAGCTGAGGACGAACGCCTTGGTTGCCCCGTATACGGCCATTCCGGGGATGGGCTGGAACGCTGCGGTGCTGGCGACATTCACCAGGGCGCCCTTGCCCGAGGAGAGCATGCCCGGCATGAATGCCCGGGTGATATCCACCAATGCAGCCACATTGAGTGCGATCTCGGAAGCGATGACTTCCGGGTCTTCCTCAACCAACGGAGCGCGGGTTCCAAAGCCTGCATTGTTGATTAGGGTGTCCACGGTGATTCCGCGCGTGGCCATTTCCTCCAAGAGTTCCTTGCCCACACCAGCACGGCCCAGGTCCATGGGAAGCACGGTAACGGCTACGCCGTGCTCGGCACGCAATTTCCTGGCCAGTTCTTCAAGACGGTCGGCGCGGCGGGCTACGAGGACCAGGTTGGAACCTCGAGCGGCCAAACGGCTTGCGAATTCGGCGCCAAGCCCGGAGCTGGCGCCGGTGATCAATGCAGTCGTACCCGAATAGGTCATGGTCATGGCAATTCCAATCTGTAAGCGCCGGCTCCGGTGAAGCCCGCTCAATGTAGTCAATGCCAACATCGTAGGCACTGACTACATTGTTGTCAATGACTACTTCTCCGCTAGACTTGCTGTATGACGGATCAGCCCTACCACCACGGCAAGCTGCGAGAGGCTCTGCTGGAGCGTGCCATGGAAACCATTGAGCAAGCCGGCGTCGACGGCCTCTCCCTGAGGCAGTTGGCCCGGGACCTCAACGTCAGCCATGGGGCGCCGGCCAAACACTTCCGCGACAAGCAATCCCTCATCGATGCCTTGGCATTGGCTGGCTTTGAGATGATGAACCAGCGCATAGTTGAGGCCGGCAGTGGAGATGACCTTCGTCAGCGCTTTGCAAGCATGGCCAACGCCTATGTGGACTTCGCGGTCTCCCACCCGGCGCTCTTGACCGTCATGTACTCCACCAAGCATCACCCCGGGTCCAGCAGTGAGTTGCGGAATATCGGGGAGCAAGGGATCCACGTAGCCCGCGCCCTCATTGCAGAGGCACAGGATGGTGGAGCCTTGGCGCCGGGCGACACGGAAACCCTGGCCATGGTGTGCTTCGTGAGCTTGCATGGCGCCGCGCTCCTGGCGGCAGGCAAGCAGCTGGACGGCAATAGCGTTGAGGACGTTGTCGCTGCCACCACTGACACCCTGTGGGCCGGCATGGCAGCGGGGGTTCCGGCAGCGCAACTCTCACAGACAACGGGCTCCTAACCAGCCTGAGCGCCTGGTTAGCCTAAGCCCCCGGCCAAAAGGGCACTGGCGGGACTACGAAAGCCCTGCAATTGCCTCCCGGACGGCTGAACTGAGCAGGAGATTGCGGCATCCAATTCCTCCGGTCTCGGCCTGTTGCGGGACGTATCCAAAGCCAAGTTCATACACCGGGTCCGCGAACCCCAAAGACGCGCTGGCGCCGTCGTGCCCGAACGCGCGGTAGCTGCCGAACGGCATGCGGCTGTGCGACTTCATGAAAACAGTGGCAAAGCAACCGGTCTCGCCGAAGACGCGATCGATCCCAAACACCTGCTCAGCGGAAACCCTGCGGATGGTCTCCTCCGTCAGGAAGGGTGCGACGGCGGCCTGACCGCCTGCCGCCAACCCCGTCACCGCTGCAGCGTAGATCCTGGCCATCCCCTCAGCGCTGGAAACGCCCGCTACCGAACTCATACCCGCGGCGCGGACTTCGCGGATGTTCGGAAGATCCAGGATGTCGCCCTCTGCAGCATTGGCCGCCAAACCGAAGTGGCTGGCGGGGTCTACCCAGGGCAAGGCGGGGTCGGCGGCCCAGCGGAAAGGCGCGAAGCGTTCTTCCTCAGCATCCGGTAGGCCAAGGTAGAAGTGGGCACCCGTCACGGATCGGATCCGCTGTTCGAAGACCTCCTGGAGCGTGGAACCCGTGATTCGACGGCACAGCTCCTCCATGAAAACTCCGATTGTCAGTGCGTGGTAACCGAATGCCGCCCCGGGCTTCCACAGGGGCGGAAGTTTGGCGAGCTTCGCCGCCGCGAGTTCGGAATTGTTGACTTCCTCAAGGCTCACGCCTCCCTCGACGCCCAACAGTCCGGCCTGGTGCGAAAGGAGTTGGGAAACAGTGATGGAGGCCTTCCCCTCAACCCCGAACTCCGGCCAATATTTGCCCACTTCCGCGTCGAGATCCAGTTCGCCGTCTTGAACGAGCAGAGCCATGACAAGGCCTGCCATGCCTTTGGAGCACGAGAAAACACCTGTCACCGAATCGGGACGAATGTGGGGCCCACCGCTGATATCCAGCACCTTGACACCCCGATGGTACGCCGCCACCTGCGCAGAATAGTCCGGGTCCTGTTCAAGGAAACGGCCGAACAGTTCGGCTACGGATTCGAAACCTGGGGCGATCACCTGTGAATGCATCCAGACAGCCTACTTTGCCTGCACTCAGCCCCTGGGCGTTTTCCACACCCAGCGCTCCCTTGGAAGCCTTCGGGGGTCGAATTCCGGCACGGCATCCTGCAAGGAACCAGCCGGTAGTCCCAACGACTCAAGGAGGAGGTCGCGCACGCTCACCGCTGTTACTCCGACGGCGGCGAGGTCGCCCAGGGTTACTGCACCGTCGCGCTTCGCCAGCCTCACGCCGTCGTGGTTTACAACCAGTGGAACGTGGGCATATTCCGGCACTGGCAAGCCCAACAGGGTGGCCAAGTACGCCTGCCGCGGAGTGGACGGAAGGAGGTCATCGCCCCTGACCACCTGGTCGATTCCCTGGGCGGCATCGTCCACTACGACTGCCAGGTTGTAGGCCGTGACACCATCGTTGCGGCGCAGCACAAAGTCGTCCACCACACCGACATAGTTGCCGTGCAACTGGTCCTCAACAGCCCACTCAGCGACCTCCGATCGGAGGCGGATCGAGGCCGGACGCGACGCCCGGCGGATCTCGCGCTCGGCCTCGGACAGCGTGCGGCACGTGCCCGGATACGCGCCTTGTGGAGAGTGCGGCGCAGACGGCGCTTCCTGGATTTCCCGGCGCGTGCAGAAGCATTCGTAGGTGCGGCCCTCGGCAGCCAGGCGCGCAATTGCGTCCTCGTACAGCGGCCCTCGTTCAGTCTGACGCACGACGGCGGCGTCCCAACTGACGCCGACGGCCTCCAGGTCGCGGAGCTGCTCAGCCTCCGCGCCGGACCGGGCCCGGTCCAGGTCCTCAACGCGGAGCAGGAAGTCGCGGCCAGTGGATTTAGCGAAGAGCCAGGCGAGGATCGCCGTCCGGAGATTGCCTACATGCAGTTCCCCGGAAGGACTCGGGGCGAAGCGGCCTGCAGACGTCATGATCCAAGCCTATGCGTCCGCGCACAACACAAGAGCCCCTCAGCTACCGCAACGATCCGGTGGCTCAGGGGCTCTTGCTGTGCTGCCCGTTAGGACAGGCGGGTGCAGAATGACAATGCTGTGAACAAGAGTCAATCAGCGGCTGCTTCCTTGCGGGAAACCTGTACAGGGGTCCGGGTGGTGTTCCAGGTGCCTGCTGCCTGCGGGATCCGGCGGTAGCCTCGCCCTGCTTCGTTGTCACCATTTCAGCAGTACGCATACAGTAGGTGCAATAGACATGGCATTGAGTAGTCGATCTGACTAATCAGAGTTGAAATCGCAGTCAGGAAGTGGTCATTTTGCAGGAACTCGACGCGACGGACCGCAGGATCATTGCCGCACTTGATGAGGATCCCCGCGTCCCCATCATGGTTCTGGCCCAGAAGCTGCACCTGGCACGCGGCACCGTCCAGTCCCGACTGGAGCGGATGACGGCATCGGGAGCATTGCGCCCCAACAGCAGCCGCGTGCTGCCCTCGGCACTTGGCCGGGGTGTGGCCGCTGCTGTCAGCGCCGAACTCGATCAAAGCCACCTCAATGAAGCCATTGCCGCGCTACGGGAGATCCCTGAGGTACTCGAATGCCACGCTCCCGCGGGCGATACCGACCTCATCATCAGGGTGGTAGCCAAGAGCCCGGATGACCTGTACCGCGTCTCTGAGGAAATCAGGCTCTGCCCGGGAATCGTGCGTACGTCCACCAGCATGTTCCTGCGCGAAGTGATTCCTTACCGGACTACGGGGTTGCTGAAGGAGGGCCCAGCGTAGGCCCCTGGATGTATCGAAGTTATGCACATAGGGAGCACCTGCGGCAAGCGTTGTTTATTGCCGGCGGACCTTAATGTCGGGGTGGTTCTTCTCGACCCAGTCGGCCATCCGGTTGCCCCGCAGCGCTATGAACTTCAGCGAGGCTTCCCGAACTCTGATGTACTCGTCCTTCGTCGTCGGGACTCCGGGACGGTTGAAGTTCTCGTCCTCCTCTAGGAAGAAGTCGATCTTTCCCTCCGGCGTCACGAGGTCCTGGAAGTGGAAGAACTCCACGAACTGCTTGAACGTGCAGAAGAGTTTGAAGAAGTCCGCGTAGTTGGTGGTGACATCGGCGAGGGGACCGCCTGGCTCGGCAGCGTAGTGGCGCCGGATGCATTCCAGAGTTAGGTCCATCCGGTCCGCGATCCGTAGCCTCATTCCCCTGGCGGTGTTCAGGGTGGGCCGGTGTATTTTCCTGACGGGCCAGATCATGGCACTGCCGATCGTGTACGGCGGGTTGAAATAGCGGTGCTGCTGCTCCTCGCTCAACTCGGCCTTAGCCTCAACCAAGTTCCTCGGCTTCCCCCACTTGGTGTAGGAGTTCGTGACGGCATCACTCCCGAACGTGAACCTTTTGTCGGGGGTCTGCTCGAACATTAGGTAGTTCTTACGACGCTCCTTTGGCCCGCCGGGACCTGCACTTTGAACAGCTCCCCGTCGCATAGCTCCTTGGTCCAGAGCAACTGATGGTCAGCCTTGTGCAGCGGACTATGGGAATCCGGGTCCTTTCCTGGAGGGCTGTCGACCTTGTAGTTGAAGGTGACCTTTCGTGTCCGGTGAGCCACCGGCTTACGGGCGATCCGTTTGAATTGCAGCGCCATAGATCTGCCCCCTGATCGCCGCAGCGTTTAGGTAGCAACAAAAGTAGTGCCCCTGTAGTTTTCAGGGGCACTACTTTTGGTGGGGGCGTCTTAGCCGATGAGTGTGGTGATGAGGCGGATAGAGGAGGCGATGATGGCTATCATGCCGATGGCGGCGAAGAGGTTCTGCCACCATTTGTTGCGCAGGTCTCCCATGACGGAGGCCTTGTTGGCCATGACGACTATGAGGACGCCCAGCAGGGGTGCGATGAGGACTGTGAGGGACTGGGCGATGACGATCAGGCCAACGGGAGAGGACTGGAACAACAGAGTGATGATCAGGCCGAATGCCAGGATCATGCCCGTGAAGATCCGGGCCATGGGGGACCCGGCTTTCGCGCCGCGGCCGAGCGCGTCCGAGACCATCGTGCCGCCGGCAGTGGCGTTGGCGATCATGGAGGAGAACGCCGCACCGGAGAGTCCGAGAGCGAAGACCATGGATCCCACGGGACCGGCGAGGGGCGTGAAGATGGAGGCGAGGGCATTGATCGTGCCTGCTTCGCCGCCGGTCCTGCCGAGGACCGCGGCGGCAACCATGATCACCAGTGCGGTCATGATGCCGGGTGCGACGATACCGGGGATGGTGTCCGCGAGAGTGATGTCGCGGTAATCGGCTCGGGTGCGCTTGTGTTCTTTGATGCCGTAGGCGGTGTAGAACGCGGCATTGATGGAGAAGTTGGTGCCGACCAGTGCGACGACCAGAATTTCACTTCCTGCCGGCAGGGTCGGAACAGCGCCTTCGAGGGCGCGATACCAGTCCGGTTGTGCCACAACAGTGCTGGCGATGAAGGCCAGCCCCATGAGCACGACGATTACCAGAAGGGCTTTTTCAACCACGCCGTAGACGTTTTTGAAGGCTAGGACAATGCCTACGGCGATTGTGCAGACGATCGTCCAGAGAACCGGAGAGCCTCCAAAGACCAAGGACAGGCCGAGGCCGGAGCCCACGGCGTTGCCGACGGAGAACATCAAGGTGATGCCGAAGACCCCGAAACCGGCCAGCACGCCGACCCATTTGCCCAGGTGGTCTTTGATGGAGGTGATCAAGGAAGTCGGTGTGACGATGCCGAGCCGGACGCTCATGTCGGTGAAGAAAATCATCATGATGGTGGATACTGCGATGACCCAGACGAGGCTGTAGTCGAAGCGGCTGCCGGCTTGTACAGCGGTGGTGAGGTTGCCGGGGCCGAACTGCCAGGCGCCGACGACGAAGGCCGGGCCCATCAGAGCCAGGTAGCCCAGGAAAGTGCGACGCTTCGGAGCGGTAGCTGGCTGGTTTCCTTGCTGGGTTGCCATCTGTTCTTCCCTGTGAGCTGAACGGGTGATGGTCTTATTCTGCTCGCGCATCGGCGAGTCCTCCTTATACAGCGACATTGCTGGGGGCGTCATTGCCCGGGGTGGAGAGCAAAAGCTGGGGCACGGGCGGCGGGCCGAGGGACCCGCCGCCCATTAGGACCTCTGGTTGCCCCGTGGGGCAAGGCGAGGTCAGATGGCAGCGGCCGTGGTGACCTTGCCGATGTTGGCTTCGGCGAAGGCGGCTGCGATTTCGGTGTCGGCACCCTGGGGCAGGGGCAGCAGCGGGGTGCGCACGGTGGCGTGGTCCAGGATGCCGCGGTTCACCAGGCCCCACTTCAAGGCGACGGTACCCTCCATGTGGGAGCCGCGGTGGTAAACGTTCCGGGTCACCGGGAGGAGCCGCTCATGAATGGCGTGGGCACGCGGGTAGTCCTGGGCCTTGCCGGCCTCGATCAGTTCGACGAGCAGCTCAGGGGCGATGTTGCCGTAGCCAACGAGCAGACCGTCGACATCGAACATGGTCGGCAGCAGGTACTCATCATGGCAGGACAGGATCTGCAGCTCGGGGTATGCGGCGCGCAGCGCGGGGATCTCGGTGTACCAACGGCGCATGTTCCGGACACCGTTCTTCGTTGCAAAGACGCCTTCCTGGCCTGCGATCTCCAGCTGAGTGTCGAGGTCGTAGGTTGCTTTTGTGTTGTCCGGGTACTGGAAGAGGATCAGCGGCAGGCCGGACTCTTCGTAGATCTCCTTGTAACGCGACTGGGGTGCGCCTTTTTGGTATCCGAAGCGCAGCCACCCATGCGAGGGGTAAACGAGGCCAGCGGATGCACCGGCCTCGACGGCCTTCTTGGCCTCGAGGGCGGCGGTCTTGTTGCCCTCCTTGGTGATGCCGGCCACGACCGGTACGCGGCCGTCGGTGGATGCGACGAATGCGCGGATAACGTCCAACTGCTCTTCCTCGGTGAGGAACGTACCTTCGCCGGCATGTCCCAGGACGACGAGGCTCTTCACGCCCTCAATCGATCCGAGCCACGACCCCAGACGCTGGATCGCAGCGAAGTCGACAGCGCCATCTTCGGTGAATGGGGTGACAGGTGCGGGGCTGAGTCCGCGGAGATCGAGTGCCATTTGCAGCTACCTTCTTGTCTTCTTTGATGGTCAGTAGTTCCGCTAGAATGAAAACGTTTGCGGGAACGTTTTCAAGTTTGCACGTGTCGCAGCTCACTGTCAAGAGAACGTTTGCAAGAAGAAGGAATAGAGTGTCCATAACGCCCCTGCTGAAGAGGAGAACCGCAATGGAGCCGGCCCCTGGCGCTATCGTCACGCTCAAAGACGTCGCTGCAGCCAGCGGCGTGAGCATCTCCACGGCCAGCCGCGCCTTGGACGAGCGCACCACCTCACGGTCGGCCGCCGCCGCCCATGTGCGGAAGGTCGCCGAGGAGCTCGGATACCGCAGAAATTCGTTTGCCTCCAGCCTTCGCCGGGGAGAGACCCGCACCCTCGGAGTGCTGGTACCGCGTCTTAGCGATACGGTCATGGCGCTGATGTTCGAAGCGGTGGAACGCGCCGCAGCGGCGCGCGGTTACTTTGCCATGGTGGCCAGCAGCGGCGATGATCCCGAAGATGAGCGCCGTGCAGCCGAGACACTGCTGGACCGGAACGTCGACGGGCTGATCCTTGCCACCGCCCGGCTCGGCGATGAACTGCCAAAACTCCTGCGTCACCGCAAGGTGGCACACGCGCTTGTCCTTCGTACCGACGGGGAAAGCCCGTCCGCAATCGGAGATGATGAGGTCGGCGGCTACCTCGCCGTCCGGCACTTGGTTGACTTGGGCCACCAGGATATCGCCGTAATCACCGGCCCAGACTTCACTTCTACCGGAACGGCACGCTTGGCAGGTGCCCGGAGGGCACTTGAGGAAGCAGGCATCTCAATAAGGGAGGAATGGATGGTCGCCGCCGGGTACGGCATCGAAAACGGCTACACCGCAGGACAAACCCTCCTCGCCGCAGGACCCGGAAACCGACCAACGGCCATCTTTGCCGCAAACGACAACATCGCGATGGGTATCATGGCAGCCGCCCAGCACAACGGCATCACCATCCCCGATGCTCTCGCTCTGGTTGGCTACAACGACACGCCGCTGTCCGCGCGCCTGCCCACACCCCTCAGTTCGGTCAGCGTCCCGCTGGACCAGATCGCCGCCACGGCCATAGATCTCATCGTCAATCCCGGCACAGAACCGCGAATCCGGCGTGCAACGCCCACCCTGATCCCCCGCCAATCCAGCGGGGCGCCGATGCACCACACCCGAGCCGCCCGGCCCTGACGCATAGGACATCCATCGCATCGCCCGATTCCGGCCAGCCCGGCCACGAGAAAATCACCGCCATCGGGGATCCGCTTCTTGACTCAGCCTCACCAAATAGACCTACAACCTGGCCGACGTCCGTCTGCTCGCACCCATCACGGCCCGCAGCAAGATCATCTGGGCCGCCAAGAACTTTGCCGTCACCGCGGAAGACCTGGACAAGCAAGCAGCAGACCGAGGTCACCCGCTAGCTCTTAATGAAGCCCTACACCGCAGTCGTCGGGCCGGGCGAGGACGTCGTACTACCGAAGTTCCCTACACACGTAACGTTCGAAGCCGAGCTCTGCGTCGTCATAGGCCAGCCTTGTAGTGAAGTGGAACCTGACGACGCCAAGGACTTCATCTTTGGTTTTACCTGCGGGAACGACCTCACCGCCAAGGACGTCCAAAACGCTGACGGGCAATGGACCAGGGCCAAAGGCTTCGACACCTCCTCACCCTAGGTCCCTGGATCGAAACCAATCTCGACATCACAGCCCTGCCTGTTCAAGGCCAGTTCCACGGCCAACTGCGCAAAACGCCACTACAGCGCTCATGGTTCACAACGACTACGAACTGGTCTCCGCCATATCGCAGGGATTTACGCTGCTCCCGGGAGACGTGATCATGACCGGAACACCTATTGGATTCGGGCAAATAAAAGCAGAGACAGCTTCGAAGTCTCCATCGAAGGAAAAGGCAAACTCACTAAGACAAGAACCTGGAAACTGGGAGAATAGCGACCTCGAAAGCTTCCCGGAGGCGTTGTCAGCTTGGACGCGTGACATGGATGGTTACTTCGCAAACCTGGGGGAGCCAGTCCCCGACGAACCTTCCTGGCGGCTCATCGCCCAGATGCTACTCGCGGCCAGAGTGTATGAATAAGGACCTGCGATTCTAGCGCTACCCGTCTACTTCCTGCCCGGTGCTATCACCTCGACAACGACCGGCCGTAAGCCGATGCCTCACCGGACGCTCCATTCCCTCCTGCAGCACTGCAGTGCACGAGGGCGGAAACTGCAGGTACGCATGAATGTACTTCTGGAATGGTCGACCTAGTCCGTTCTTAGCAACATCTCCCGCAACCCGTCGATCTCGGCTGCGAGTTGCTCAGAAGGGTAGGACTTCGACTTCTGAGGCAGATACTCACGGACTAGCCGCGTCGTCTCAGGAAGCGCGCTGGCCAGCCAAGTACGAACGGCTGCAGCAGTATTCAATCCTTTGGGGACTGAACGCCAGATAATAAAGCGTCGCTGCTTGCGCCCGACCATGGCGGGTTGAACGCCGGTGAACTCGGGCTCTCTGTTTAGGTGCCATGAACGAAATGCAATGTCGACGACGTAATCCTGGTCCGATTGGCGAGGTGCGAAGTTCGCCACCTGCTTTCGAACCTCCTCGAGCGCCAAGCGCGGCGGACCCCAATCTTCAACAATGCCGCCCGTACTTATAGCCATGTGGCAATTATGGCTCCCCAAAAAGAAGCCCTACCGGAAGCGGCGGGACGACGCGCCCACCCTGGGTCCGCATGGCCCGTGGCCATGCCCTGACCTCCGTTGCGATCAGTTTCCCCTGGCCGGGACCAACAACGATTGAGCGAGTCAGTCGTGGGCAGTCTTGGATCAGGCCGTCACGCCGGTCCTGCTTGGGCACGCACATGACTGATGCCCGCAAGAACCCACGGATCCCTTGGCGGGCACAGGCTCTAACTTCTGAGCTCTACAACGGAGTAGGAGCGCATTGCCCCTGTTGCGACCGCTAGCGTTAGTGTTTAGCTTTGCGGCCGGAACGTTCGGCGCTCAGCATTCCGGTTGAGCCCGCGATGACGCCACCGATCAGGAGCACAAAGCCAAGTCCGCCGATGGCGAACGGAAGGATGAAGGTTGGGGGCTCAACGCTAAGGGGGCCAGCCTCGTCGACCCATGTTCCGTATTCGGTGCCGTAGAAGAAGATCAACACCAGAATTGCAGCCCCAATCAGGGCACTGGCCCACGCCCACACGGTTCCTCGCATGGTCCCTATCCTCTCAGCTCAATTCACTTTGGGCGCCGGTTGCTTGCTGGTGCCGGTACAAGGTTGCCCCCTCCAGCCACTGCAGGACTGCGGCGGTGCTCCCCGGTGAAGGAGCCCTCACAGGGACATGCCTGCAGCGGAAGGATGGGACTGGTTCAACTTAGGGAAAGACCTCGGCTAGCCGCTAGAGGATGAAGCCGAGCTCGCGGGCCCACAAGCGCTTGGTCGCGAGTTCGAGCTCATCTGGCCACACAGCGTGGCAATTGCGCGCCAGCCGATGTGCCCTCCCTAGGTACTCGGCTGCGATCACTTTCAGCGCCTGGAGCAAGGATGCCTCGCTGACCGCGGTGGAAGGCAGGGAACGAAGACAGTCCATCTGTTCGGCATTCAAACGCCGCGTAGTCCTCTTGGCTCCAGCCGCTGCCTCTACCCCGTTTTCCGCAAGCATCAACTGAATCAGGAGCCGATCTCGCATCATCGTAGTTACATGGAGCAGGGCTATCAGGTCGTCGCGGTGATGGGCAGCGATGGCTGTCCCCATGAAGTACAGGAAGATCCGAACTTGCTGTTCAGGGAAGTAGGGATCGGCAGGACCGGGCAGGGTCCCGACCGTGTTCGCAACCCTTTCCTCGGCCCGATCCAAAAGCACCTCACGCTGGCAATCCGGCAAATTCTCGGTGGTTGAGTGGAGAACGAGGTCGATGTGGATCCAGTCGGGCGTGAGGCATATCAACGCTCCTGGCACCCCGGGGATCGCGTCAGCCAGAACAAGCGGAACGATCGCGCTCAACCAGCCTTGTGCGTCGAACGCTTCCGACTCCTCGACCAACAGATGCAGGTCAATGTCACTCCAGTCGTCGGCCACACCTTGCGCGATCGAGCCTTCGAGCCAGGCTGAGCGCACCCTCTTGTCGTCCCTGCACGCGGACGCCAAGGCGTCAAGGGTGGGCCGAAGTCGGCCAGGGATAGTCGCAGCAGCCTTTGTCATCCTCGAATTCTTCCATTTGAACACCACCGCGCCCGTAAGCCGGTCGATCACCGTGCCAACGAAACGTGCTTACGCGTTCCTTGCAGTTGCCGACTTGGACGATGCACGCAAGACCCGCACGGTGAAATGCACGATGGCGGGGGGATTACTGCAACCATATTCCTTTGAACCAGGGGTTCTCGGTGGGCCGCGTCCGGGCTCCAGACCCTGTCTGACCCTATTCTGGAGAGCATGGATAGTCCTCAGACACAGTCCCCGGTTCAACCCATCAAGTCGCTGCTTTACTGGCGAAAGAGCAAGGTGAATGGAGCTGCGACAGTTCCCGTCATTTTGAGCCTGGATCCCTCCGGCGTCTTGAGTATGCAGAACGCTGAGCTGCGGACGATATTCGCTCTGCCGGTAAGCCATGCTTCGGTCCGCTTCACCAGTTGGGGAACCATGGTGGTGCAGGCTCATGGCCAACAACACGACATTGTCGGCGTTGGAGCATCAATGTCTCCCAGTCCTTCCAGGGCACAGTTGGCTGAACTTGGCACGGCCTCAGGCGGGAACTCCGGTAATGACAGCAACCTGGGCCGGTTGGGTTCTGCTGGCGCGGCCATGAGCGCCGCGGACGGTATCGGAGCAGTCGCCGGCGTCGCTGGAGGTGTCGCCATGGAATACGCCTACTACCGGGGGCTCGAAGCAATCAAGGCGTGGCAGGAGACGTTGCCTTTGGCCGGTGCCACCGTGAAAAAGAGTTCCATGAAAGCGATGAAGTATTTCACGCTTGCTGTCATCGCAGCCCTGGCTATCGCCCTAGTGGCTGGTCTCCTTATCAGGTAGCTTTGGAAGTCACTTCTGCGGTGGGACGGAGAAATTACAAGGCTGGACGACGATCAGCACAAGCAGAACCCAGCCTAAAAGCGCTACTGCGTCGAGGATGAACCCTGCGATGGGCGGGCAGGCGACCATACCTCTTGGTGCGTTGAGGGCGGTGGCAATTGCCGCCGGTTCTCGTACCATTCCATGGCTCTAAAGCTACAGCCTTCGTTCAAGTGCAGCACCGACGCGAATGGCACCTCCTTCAAACACGTCCGTGGTCGATCCAGCGAAGATCGAGCATGCTGTCACGCTCCAGGACAAAGGGAGCAAGCATCCACGAAATCACGGAATAGACCGGCCTGAAGCGCACCACCCTGTCCAAGGCACCTGCCGCCTCGGCAAACAAAGCAGCATCCCCATTTCCTGCCGGTTCAGGTAATCTTGATTTAGTCAGGGTGCTTATTTAATGACTAGTCTGCTCGACAACGCGAAAGGAAAGAAATGATCGTCCTGGGACTTGTTCTTCTGATTGCCGGCTGGTTACTCAACATTGGCATCCTCGTCACCATAGGCTGGATTGTGCTGGCCATCGGCCTCATCCTGCTTATTCTCGGCGCGCTCAATCGCCCCATCTTGGCTGGGCGCCGGTACTGGTACTAGCCAGATTTCACAGGCAGTCCATCCGCTGTGTTGCCATCAGACCGGTGGACCTACGTTGGTTTTCAGATTCTTCATCACCAGGGTGGACGTGAGACGCTCAACAGCCGGAAGGGCCGCGAGTTCGTCGTCGTAGAAGCGCTGGTAGGCAGGAAGGTCCGCCGCGATGACCTTCAACAAATAGTCGGGAGAGCCGAACAGCCGCTGTGCCTCAACGATGTTGGGGCTTGAAGCCACACGTTCCTCGAACTCCGCCATGATGGTGCGTTCCACCTGACGGAGCGTGACGAACACGATTGCCTCGAAACCAAGCCCCACCGCTGCTGGATCAATGTCCGCACGGTAGCCCCGAATGACCCCGGAAGACTCCAGGTCCCGGAGTCTTCGATGGCACGGAGCCACTGTTAATCCGACCTTCGATGCCAAGGCAGTGGCGGTCATTCGACCATCCTCTTGGAGGTGGCGCAAAATACTTCTGTCAATGTGGTCAATCACGCAATGATCTTACCCAGATACCCAGTTTCTGGGATAAATCAGGGAACACTTATCAGGCGATTTTCCCTAGAGTTTTCCTACCAACGAAAACTCTGGAGAGACCGTGAACCCGCAATTGTTCTTCGCCTTCCTGCTTGTGTCAGTCACCTTGGCTTGCACCCCCGGCGTCGATTGGGCCTACTCGATTTCAGCTGGACTCAGGAAGCATAGTTTCGTGCCGGCCGTAGCGGGACTCTGCAGCGGATATGTGATTCACACGGTGCTGATGGCGGCCGGACTGGCAGCCCTGCTGACGGGAGTACCCGGCCTGCTGGGCTGGCTCACGATTGCCGGTGCTGCATACCTGCTGTGGCTCGGCTTCACCACCATCCGGTCATGGCGAGGTGCGAGTTTTAGTGCGGAAGGCGCCGTCGTGCAGTCCGGAAACCAGGTCCGGACGTTCTTCCAAGGCATGGGCACCAGTGGCATCAACCCCAAAGGCCTGCTGTTCTTTGTGGCGCTGGTGCCGCAATTCGTCAGCCCCGAAGCCGCACTGCCTGTTCCTGTTCAGTCCGGGTTGCTGGGACTAACGTTCGTGATCCTCGCCGGCCTTGTGTACACCGGGGTCGCGTTGACCTCGCGGAGGCTGCTCGCTTCACGTCCAGGCGCCGCGCGCGTGGTGACGCTGGCCAGCGGGATCATCATGATTGGGCTGGGAGCAGTGTTGTTGACGGAGCAACTCCTTCCCCTCGTGGCGAGCCGGGCTTAGGCGGCAAGTACCTCATCCAGTCGCTCGTACCCTTCGATCACGCCGTAATTCATGCCTGTGGCGAGGGCCATGTCACGCGCTTCCACCGATGGGTAGACCTCGTGGGCGACGATCCTGGTGCGACCGTCAATTTCCTCGAACCTGGTGGTGCTGATGCCCACTTGGCCCGGGGCGCCGTCGAATTCGAAGGTCATGATGATCAGCTCGTCGGTGTCTACGGTGTGGAAGACCCCACGGAATCCGTACATCGCGTTTTCGTGGCCACTTTCGTAGTGCCAGCTACCGCCCGTGGTGGCGTTGTATTCGGTGACATTCAGTCTCGCGTCCCGCGGACCAAGCCACTTGGCCAGGAGATCCGGGTCCACGTGTGCCTTGAACACTGCACTGACTGGTGCATCGAATTCGCGGACAGTATCGACGAACGGAACGCCGTCATCAGCAGTGATTGCCGTTGGATTGCTCATTTCAATTCCTCTTCATCTTGTTGTTGTAGCCCTGGGAGGACCCCGGGGCGGGACTCAGCCAGGAGTTCGTCGAGCAGCCGGAAGCGACGCTCGGCGATCAGTCGATATTGGTCTATCCATGCCGTCAGCTCTTCGAGGGCGGCTGCATCCAGGTGCACCGGCCTGCGTTGGGCATCACGGGACCGGGTCACCAGCCCTGCGTGCTCCAGGACCTGGATGTGTTTTGAAACTGCCTGCTTGGTGATCGGAAAGGGCTCCGCCAGTTCATTGACCGTTGCGTCTCCCCGGGACAGCCGGGCAACAATTCCCCGTCTGACGGGATCAGCAAGGGCCATGAACGCCTTGTCCAGAGCGTCTGAATCCATAACCCTGCGCGACCTTTCCTTGTCAACCAAATGCTTTATCAATCACTTGGTTGATTACAAGGCTACGCTTGCAGCTGCTCCTCCACAATGGTCTTTATTCCCCGCTGAGTTCCCTGAAGTCGTTCTCCCACAAACGACGCATCTCGGCGTCCTTGCGGATCACTTCCAAGGCTTCCAGCTCTGCTGGCGGGGCGGGGCGTTTGGATCGGGGAGTCAGCGTGCGCCGCCCCTGGTCCAAGGCGAGAAGGGCGCGATCAGTCAGGGCGTCATTTCGCAAGGCCAGGCTGGTCTTCCTCCGGCGAAGGACCTCCTTCAGCGCCGCCTGGGCCGATTCAAAATCGCCACGAGCCCGTTGCGACCTAGCCCGGATCAGAAGCAAGGCTGCCGAGAGATCATCCGTATTCAACAACCCCTCCGTACACATCACCACGTCCCTGTGCCGGTCCAGGGCAAACGCTGCGGTGCACCGCGCCAAGGCTGAAGGCAACGACGGCGGCAAACCCACCACTGCTTCCAACGCGGACTCGATCATTCCCATCTCCCGAAGGCAATGGGCCAGCGCGAGGAACACGGACTCCTCGCTGAACAAAACCGGAACTTCAATGCGTTCGGCCACCTCAACCCTGGTGACCACCTGCCCGAGGTAGAGGGCCGAGAACTGGCTCGCGTCGTCGTCGATCCTTGTTGTTAAGCCGCGCCGCAGCAACTCGGAGGCCCGCAGATAACCGCCGTGCTTGTACGCCAATAGTCCCGCCATCACGTAACACAAGCCCGCCCACCCCGGGTAGACGCGACCCAGGGAGATAAGCCGATCAGGCTCGGTAGAAGTGAAGACGGCCTCATGCATTGCCTTGGCCTGCTTGGTGGACAGGCGCTTCAACCGGGGAACATCGCCCAGCACAGAAAGGCGGGCAGGATCCCGGCCAGTCAGGACACCGGACAGCACTTCACCCACGCCGTCGGCCAATCCGCGGACGGGTGTGCGAACGTATCCATCGCGGAAGGGAGTGAGATCCCGGGTGTCATGGAAGATCGATTGGAAATCGCCGTTGGGAGCCTGGCTCATGAACCCATGCTAACTGTCAGCTGACTGGCCATTCCCCTGCAATTGGAGGCATTTCAGGAGTATTATGGCGGCGTCGGCAAGGTTTTCCGACACCCCTTGCCGCGGGACGGTTCTCCATGAGAAGAGCCGTTTAACAGCGTGAAAGGGAGGACTTCATGACCACCGCTTCGCACCCCACCGAACACCATCATGCGATGGGGTTGACGCTTCACAACACCGCCATGGGCGTTGGCATTGTATTTCTGCTGGTGGGTGTCCTGGGCTTCATCCCGGGTATCACCACCAATTACGGCGCCATGACCTTCGCGGGACATGAATCCGGCGCCATGCTGCTTGGAGTATTTCAAGTATCCATTCTCCACAACATCGTCCATCTGCTGTTTGGCGTAGCCGGTTTGGCCATGGCCAGGACAGCTCGTATGGCTCGCCTGTTCCTCATTGGTGGCGGCGCCGTATATCTCGTTCTTTGGATCTACGGCCTGATCATCAACCAGGAAACCGGCGCCAACTTTGTTCCGTTCAACACCGCTGACAACTGGCTGCACTTCGTTCTTGGCGTGGCCATGATCGGCCTCGGTGCTTGGCTGGGCAGGGATGCCATGGACGAGACAACGACGGCACGGCGGAGGATGTAACCTCGCGGACGTCGGTTCAACGAACGACGGCGGTCGTCCCCTTCGCGGGGACGGTCGCCGTTCTGCTTTCGCGAGATGGCACAGCGCGGGGGAGGCTCAGCGCGGGGGCCTCAGCGCGGGGCGCGGCCACCAAGGCGTGTTGTGACCTTGGCCGCGGCGTCGGCACAAGCTTCGCCGAGACTGGTAAGCGTGTCCTGCGAGACCCGGAACTTTGGTGCGGGGATGAGCACGGACGCCACAATGTTTCCCCTGTGGTCATAGACAGGCGAGGCCACCCCCACTTCCTCGATGGACGTCTCGCCAAAGTTCACTGCCCAGCCGCGCTTCGTGGAGTCCTCCAGCCGCCGCAAGTACGCCTCCATGGCTTCCTCATCGAGGCCAGGAAGAGTGATCGCGCCGCTCCGGAGTAGATTGCGAACGCGATCCTTGTCCTCCGCGGCCAGGAAGACCTGAACAGAAGAACTGAGTGCCTCGTTGTAGCGGACACCCAACGGAGCCAAATGCTTGACCTGGTGCCGACTGGGAATCTGCTCCACACTCATGGATTCGGTGCCGTTCCAGACCATGAGCGCGCTGGTCTCCCCCGTCCGTTCGGTCAATTCGCGTAGCACCGGATACGCCACGCGCCGCTCTTCGAGTTCCGCCAGGAGTGGGCCCGCCATGGCGATCATTCCCAGCCCCAGGCGGAACCTGCGCGAATCGACGTCGCGCTCCACCAAGTGCTCCTGCTCCAACGTGGCCAGGATGCGGGAAACCGTGCTCTTGTGCAGGCCAATTCGCCCTGCGATTTCAGTGACCCCCAATAGCGGCTCTTCGGCACTGAAACTCCGCAGGACCGCGATGGCGTTGACAATGACCGAGGTACCTTTGGCTTCGCCGTTGCCTGAAACGTCGTTGGATTCCGTGGGAGTCATGGGTTCACTATATTTGGCCGAAGGTGGCGGACACGGACAGGGCTGGGCCGGTGGACGCCGTGCACTGCGTCCACCGGCCGCGCCACCTAGGCTCCGATGATGTTGTACTCAGGGCCGAAGGGGAACTTGGTGATGTTCTCCGCACCGTCTTCGCCCACCACAAGGATGTCGTGCTCGCGGTAGCCGCCCGCGCCTGGTTGGCCGTCCAGGACGGTGATCATCGGTTCCATGGAAACCACCATGCCCGGTTCCAGCACGGTGTCGATGTCTTCGCGAAGTTCAAGGCCTGCTTCGCGTCCGTAGTAGTGGCTCAAGACGCCGAACGAGTGGCCATAGCCGAACGTGCGGTTGGCCAGGAGCCCGTGACCAACGTAGATCTCGTTGAGCTCGGCGGCGATGTCCTTGCAGACTGCGCCGGGCTTGATGAGTTCCAGGCCGCGCTTGTGAACCTCCACGTTGATGTTCCACAGCTCCAATGAGCGCGCGTCCGGTTCGCCATAGAACAGGGTGCGCTCCAGTGCCGTGTAGTAACCGCTGGTCATCGGGAAGCAGTTCAATGACAGGATGTCGTGTTCCTGGATCTTGCGCGTGGTTGCCCAGTTGTGCGCGCCGTCGGTGTTGATGCCGGACTGGAACCAGACCCACGTGTCACGGATTTCTGAGTCCGGGAAGGTCCGGGCAATTTCGTGGACCATGGCTTCGGTGCCGATCAGGGCGACCTCGTACTCCGTGATTCCAGCCGTGATGGCGTTGCGGATGGCCTCGCCGCCAAGATCGCCGATGCGGGCGCCGTGCTTGATGACTGCGATTTCTTCGTCCGACTTGATCATTCGCTGGCGCATCGCAGCCTGGGCGACATCCACCAGCGTTGCTCCGGAGAATGCGGCCTGGATCTTGTTGCGGTTGTCCAGCGGCAGGGAGTCGTCTTCGACGCCGAGGCGGCGGGGGTTGATGCCGCGGGTGCGCAGGACTTCCTGGATGGCGTGGATGTAGTTGTCACGGCGCCAGTCCGTGTACACGAGGTTGTCGCCGAAGCTGCGGCGCCAAGGCATACCGGCGTCGATATTTGCCGTAATGGTGACCGTGTCATCCTTGGTGACCACCATGCCGTAGGAGCGGCCAAAGTAAGTGAAGAGGAAATCGGAGTAGTACTTGATGGAGTGGTAGCTGGTGAGGACTACGGCGTCGAGGTCTTTCTCGGCCATGATGCCGCGAAGTCCGGCAAGGCGACGCTCAAACTCTGCGTCGGAGAAGGTCAGGGAGACCTTCTCGCCGTTGTTGAGGACCTTGAGACGCTCGAGCTTGGCTACGTCGTTGATGGGCTCGTTCTCGGTGATGGTCATGGTGGTTCCTTTCAATGGGTGGTTGGTTTCAGTCCTGCTGCAGTGGCTTCTTGGAAGTCTCGGCGGCGAACAGGACTGCGATGAGGGAAACAAGGGCGGCAGCCACGAGGTACCAGCCTGGGGCCAGTTGGTTGTGGGTCATGCCGATGAGGAGGGTTGCCATGAACGGAGCAGTGCCGCCGAACAACGCGTTGGAAAGATTGAAGCTGACGGCGAATCCCGTGTAGCGGACCTTCGTGGGGAAGAGTTCAGCCAGGAAGCTCGGCAGGGTGCCGTCGTTGAGGGTGAGCATTCCGCCCAGCAGGATCTGGACGAGGACGATGACCAGGAAGTTACGCGTATCCAGAAGCATGAACGCCGGGACGGTCAGCACCACAAACAGAACAGATGCCGTGATAAGCATGCGCTTGCGGCCGAATTTGTCCGACGCGATACCGGTCAGGAAGATGAAGCCGATGTAACTGGCCAGGGCGATCGTTGTAGCGAGGAACGATTCCGCCGCCCCAAAGCCCAATTCCACCGACAGGTAAGTTGGCATGTAACTGAGGATCACGTAGAAGCCCACCGCGTTCAGCAGCACTGCGCCCGTAGCGATCACGAGCTGTTTCCGGTAGGTCTTGAACATCGCCAGCGCCGGCGCCTTCACAGTCTCCTTCTCGGACAGTTCACGGAAGGCAGGGGTGTCCTCGAGCTTGGTCCGGATGTATCTGCCGATTAAGCCCATAGGCGCCGCCAACAGGAATGGCAGGCGCCAACCCCATTCGTTGAGCTGCTCTGCGGTCAGGACTGAACTCAGCAGGGCGGCCAGCAAGGATCCCAGCAAGAGTCCCGCTGCGGTGCTGGCAGGTACGACGGCGGCATAGAGCCCGCGGCGATTCGACGGTGCGTACTCCACCAGGAAGGCGGACGCGCCGGCGTACTCGCCTGCAGCAGAGAAGCCTTGGACAACCCTGACGAGCAATAGCAGGATCGGCGCCATGACGCCGATAGTGGCGTACCCGGGGATCAGTGCGATGCAGAATGTGGCCACGGACATCAGGACGATCGAGAGCGACAACGCCTGCTTCCGACCCAGCCTGTCTCCGATATGGCCCCAGATGAATCCGCCAAGCGGCCTTACGAAGAAACTGACGGCGAAAACACCGAACGTTGCAAGCAGAGCCGTTTGACGATCGGATTCGGGAAAGAAGACCGTGGAGATGATACCGGCCAGGTATCCATAGACGGCGTAGTCGAACCACTCGACGAAGTTACCGATGAAGCTTGCAGTGACGACGCGTCGGCGCGTGTCCTTGCTGACTGTGTGATTGGGGCCTGACTCGGGAGAGGTACTGCGTCCGCCATTGGACCGGTCTCCCGCGGCTGCCACAGAGGAAAGTTCATTACTCATGTGTCCACCAAGAAAATTGGGGTTGCATTAGAAGCAACGCTGTTGCATCAGACTACGTGTGCGCCGCATCACGGTCAAGAGTGTTTTTGAAACTAATTCGACGGCTTCTGGGCGGCTGCGGTGGGCGCGACTCTGATTACGCTTGTTGCAATGGGCGATACACGGTTGCACTGAGCGCCGAAATGCCCCAATCCTCTCTCATATCCAAACCCTTTTCCCCGGATCTTCTCTCACATCGTGTGGCCCATTTCGGAACGCTCTCTCACTTTCACGAAGAAAGGCCCGACGTCGGCACCCGGGGTGGGTGCCGACGTCGAGCCTTTAGTACGGGACAGCTATTCAGCCGACGCGACGGACGTGATAGAGGACCGTGCCAAACGCCGCAGGACGTGAGAGGGGACCGCGCCACACGCGACGGGACGTGAGAGAACGTCAGCCGAAAGGCCATTGGATGTGAGAGAGGATCCGCAGAAAGGCCGTTGGACGTGAGAGAGAATCCGCGAAAAGGGCGTTGGATGTGAGAGAGGACCGCGCCGAACGCGGCAGGACGTGAGGGAGGGCCGCGCCTAGAGGACCTTGCGGATCGTCTCCTCGAAGCTGACTACGTGGTGCAGGGCGAGCTCGGAGGCGCGGTCTTCGTCGCCGTCGGCAATGGCTGTCAGCAATTCTGCGTGCTCGGAGATGTGGCCGGAGACGGAGGGCATTCTTTCCAGCATGTAGCACCAGATGCGGGTGGCGAGGTTGTCGTATCGGATCAGGACGTCTTCCAGGTGCGCATTCGCCGAGGCCTTGTAGATGAGGCGGTGAACCTGGATGTCGTAGCGCATGAGTTCCTGGGAGGAATTGTCCTGGCCTTCAAGATCACGAATTGCACCGGCGACAGCGCGAAGCTCTGAACGCATGGCAGGGCTGGCCATGCGGGCAGCCTTCCTGGAGGCGAGTGGCTCCAGTAGCTCGCGGATCTCGGAGACCTCAGCGAGCTGGGTAATGTCCACGCCGGTGGCGAACGTCCCACGCCGTGGATAGGAAACCACTAGATGATCGCTTTCGAGGCGCTTGATGGCCTCGCGGACGGGCGTACGTCCAATGCCGAGTTCCGCAGCAATCTGACCGTCGTTGATGGGGTCACCCGGCTTGATGTCCAGCATGATGAGCCTGTCGCGGAGGAGCAGGTAGGCGTTCTCCGCCAGGGACGAACCCTGCGGAGCTGATTCCAGTGCTTCCAATGCTGCGCTCATTGCTCTCTCCCGTTGTCGCCAATCCAGTTTGCTGAATGGATTGCCGCAGACCTGTTGACGACCTTGTGATCTTCAACATACTATGGCAATAGTTCTAATATATCAGTTGCCTAACAGTCGGCCACTAGACAAGCTTTCGAAGGAGAACACCATGGTTGAACCGCTGATCCGCCCGCTCGCACAGGCGGACCCGGAGGTCGATCAGGCGATCGCCCTGGAACTCATCCGCCAGCAGTCCACGCTGGAAATGATCGCCTCTGAGAACTTCGCCCCCACGGCCGTCATGGAAGCGCAGGGCTCGGTCCTTACCAACAAGTACGCCGAGGGTTACCCGGGCAAGCGCTACTACGGCGGCTGCGAACACGTTGATGTGATCGAGCAGCTGGCCATCGACCGCCTGAAGTCCCTGTTTGGCGCAGAATTCGCCAACGTCCAGCCCCACTCCGGCGCCCAGGCAAACGCCTCGGCCATGCACGCACTGATCACCCCTGGCGACACCATCATGGGCCTGAACCTGGCCCACGGCGGCCACCTGACCCACGGCATGCGCATCAACTTCTCCGGAAAGCTGTACAAGGTTGTTCCCTACGGCGTCCGCGAAGACACCCACACCGTAGACATGGCAGAGGTGGAGCGCCTCGCCATTGAAAACAAGCCGCAGCTGATCGTCGCTGGCTGGTCCGCTTACTCCCGTCAGTTGGACTTCGCAGAATTCCGCCGCATCGCGGACCTCGTGGGCGCCTACCTGATGGTGGACATGGCCCACTTCGCCGGCCTCGTTGCAGCTGGACTGCACCCGAGCCCGGTCCCGCACGCCCACATCGTCACGAGCACCACGCACAAGACCCTTGGCGGTCCCCGCGGTGGCGTGATCCTCACCAACGACGCCGAGATCGCCAAGAAAGTGAACTCCGCGGTATTCCCCGGCCAGCAGGGTGGTCCACTGGAGCACGTCATCGCCGCCAAGGCTGTGGCCTTCAAGATGGCCGCCGAACCGGAGTTCCAGGAACGCCAGCGCCGTGTACTTGAGGGTTCCAAGATCCTGGCCGATCGCCTCCTCCAGGAAGACGTGGCCGCAGCCGGCATTTCCGTGGTCAGCGGTGGGACCGATGTCCACCTGGTGCTCGCCGATCTCCGCCACTCCGTCCTTAACGGCCAGCAGGCCGAGGACACGCTGCACCACATCGGCATCACGGTGAACCGCAACGCCGTCCCCTTCGACCCCCGCCCGCCGATGGTTTCCTCGGGCCTGCGCATCGGCACCCCCGCCCTCGCCGCCCGCGGCTTCGGCGCTGAGGACTTCACGGAAGTCTCGGACATCATTGCGACGGCGTTGATCGCCGCAGCGAATAGCGGCAGCTCCGCAGCAGGCACCGAAGGTGACGTCACCCTGGACGAAGCCACCGCCGTCGAACTCCGCCGCCGCGTGACCGCGCTGGCCGACAAATTCCCGCTTTACCCCCACCTCAGTAACGGCAACGACGCCGCAACTGAACTCAAAGAAATGATTGGAGCAGCCCAGTGAGCGCGGACCACCTCCCCGAACACCCCGACTTCCTCTGGCGCAACCCGGAACCCAAGTCCTCGTACGACGCCGTTATTGTCGGCGGCGGCGGGCACGGCCTGGCAACGGCCTACTTCCTGGCCAAGAACCACGGCATGACCAACATCGCCATCCTTGAAAAGGGCTGGCTGGCCGGTGGCAACATGGCCCGTAACACCACCATCATCCGGTCCAACTACCTCTGGGACGAGAGTGCTGCGATTTACGAGCACGCCCTCAAACTGTGGGAAATCCTGCCGGAAGAGCTGGAGTACGACTTCCTGTTCAGCCAGCGCGGCGTGATGAACCTCGCCCACACCCTGGGTGACGTCCGCGAAAGCATGCGCCGCGTAGGCGCCAACCGGCTAAACGGTGTGGACGCTGAGTGGCTGGAACCGGATCAGATCAAGGAACTCTGCCCCATCCTGAACACCAGCGACAACATCCGCTACCCCGTCATGGGTGCTACTTACCAGCCACGTGCCGGCATCGCCAAGCACGACCACGTGGCCTGGGCCTTCGCCCGCAAGTGCGATGAACTCGGCGTGGATATCATCCAGAACTGCGAAGTCACCGGCTTCATCAAGGACGGAAACCGGGTTACCGGCGTCAAGACAACCCGTGGCAACATCAACACCGAAAAGGTAGGCCTCTGCGCCGCCGGTCACAGCTCGGTCCTCGCAGAGATGGCCGGCTTCCGCCTCCCGATCCAGTCCCACCCGCTCCAGGCGCTCGTGTCTGAACTGCACGAGCCGGTCCACCCCACGGTGGTCATGTCCAACCACGTCCACGTGTATGTGTCCCAGGCACACAAGGGTGAACTGGTGATGGGCGCTGGCGTGGACTCCTACAACGGTTACGGCCAGCGCGGATCGTTCCACGTGATCGAGGAGCAGATGGCAGCCGCCGTGGAGCTCTTCCCGATCTTCGCCCGGGCCCACGTGCTCCGGACCTGGGGCGGCATCGTGGATACCACGCTGGATGCCTCGCCGATTGTTGGCCTCACCCCGGTGGAGAACATGTTCGTCAACTGCGGTTGGGGAACGGGTGGCTTCAAGGGCACCCCGGCGGCTGGTTTGACCTTCGCGCACACCATCGCAACCGGTGCCCCGCACAAGCTCAACAAGCCATTCGCCCTGGAACGCTTCGAGACCGGCGCCCTGATCGATGAACACGGCGCCGCAGCCGTGGCCCACTAGTAAGGACGGGAAAAGACATGCTTCTCATTTCATGCCCCAACTGCGGGCCACGCGACGAAACCGAATTCCACTATGGCGGCCAGGCACACATCGCCTACCCGGAGAACCCCAACGACCTCACGGACCGCGAATGGGCTGAATACCTGTTCTACCGCGAGAACACCAAGGGCACCTTTGCCGAACGCTGGGTACACAGCACCGGTTGCCGCCAGTGGTTCAACATGCTGCGCGACACCGTGAGCTACGACATCCACTCCATCTACGCCATGGGCCAGCCCCGCCCGGATACAACCGGCGAGTACGGCCAGGCCGGCGGAGCAGGCCTGGCTCCCGGCGCACCCACAACCTCGACGGCCGCTGCCGCCCCCACCTCCTCGGAAGGAGTCTAGAAGTGACCAGCAAGAACGCACGCCTCGCCACCGGCGGACGCATTGACCGCAGCATCGCTTGGCGCTTCACTGTGGACGGCCAGGAATTCACCGGCCACCCCGGCGACACCATCGCCTCCGCGCTGCTGGCCAACGGCCACATCAACGCCGGCAACTCCCTCTACGAGGACCGCCCCCGCGGCATCATGGCCGCCGGCGTGGAAGAGTCCAACGCCCTGGTCAAGATCGCTCCCCGCTTCCCGGGCCACGTTGCCGAATCCATGCTCCCCGCCACCGCCGTTTCACTCGTGGACGGCATGAACGTTGAGCTGCTGAATGGTTTGGGCAAGCTTGACCCTGCCGAGGACAAGGCTGAGTACGACAAGAAGTACGTCCACACGGACGTCCTGGTGGTCGGCGGCGGTGTTGCAGGCCTTGCAGCCGCCCGTGAAGCAGTCCGCACCGGCGCCCGCGTCATCCTGATCGACGACCAGCCCGAACTGGGAGGTGCACTGCTCTCCGGCTCGACGGCCGAGGACCTGCAGGAAACCATCGAGGGCAAGCCTGCCCTGGAATGGGTTGCCGATGTGGAAGCCGAGTTGGTCTCCGCCGAAGAATGCACCGTGCTGAACCGCACCACCGCCTTCGGTTCCTACGATTCCAACTACTTCATCGCAGCGCAGAACCGCACAGATCACCTGACCGTTCCGGCCGCTCCGGGCGTTTCGCGTCAGCGTATCTGGCACATCCGCGCACAGCAGGTTGTCCTGGCACCGGGCGCCCACGAGCGTCCGCTGGTCTTTGAGAACAACGACCGCCCGGGCATCATGCTCGCTTCGGCTGTCCGCACGTACCTGAACCGCTACGCGGTCGCAGCCGGTTCACGCGTCGTCATCACCACCACCAACGACTCTGCTTACTTGCTCGCCGCGGACTTGAAGGCAGCAGGCGTGGCGATTGCCGCCGTCGTCGATGCCCGTCCGCAGATCAGCGCGAAGGCCGCTGCCGCCGTCGAGTCCGGTATCCGGGTCCTCATTGGCAGCGCGGTTGCCGACACGAGCGCCGATGACAACGGCCGTCTCAGCGGGGTCACCGTCCGCAGCATCAACGACGACGGCGAACTCACCTCGGGCGTCGAGCACATCGCGGCCGATCTGCTTGCTGTTTCCGGTGGCTGGAGCCCTGTGGTGCACCTCCATAGCCAGCGCCAGGGCAAGCTGCGCTGGGACGATGAACTCGCCGCTTTTGTTCCTTCCACGGTGGTTCGCGACCAGCAGGTTGTTGGCGCAGGCCGCGGCAGCTACGAACTCCAGGACTGCCTGGCAGAGGGCATCTCGGCCGGAGCGGCAGCATCCATCGCTGCTGGTTTTGAGTCCGAGGTGACGCCACAAGAGCTGACCGCACCCGTGGCGTCCGCACCGACCCGCCAGCTGTGGCTTGTCCCGGGCCAGACCGGCGAACCGGGCGAGTGGCACCACCACTTCGTCGACTTCCAGCGTGACCAGTCCGTGGCTGACGTCCTGCGCTCCACCGGTGCCGGCATGCGTTCAGTGGAACACGTGAAGCGGTACACCTCCATCAGCACCGCCAACGATCAAGGCAAGACCTCCGGCGTCAACGCAATCGGCGTGATCGCTGCTGCGTTGAAGTTCGGCGGCGCGGAAAGCGTTCCCGGCGTCGGCGAGATCGGCACCACCGCCTACCGTGCACCGTTCACCCCGGTCGCGTTCGCCGCTTTGGCTGGCCGCCAGCGCGGTGAGCTGTTCGACCCCGCCCGCGTGACCTCCATCCACCCGTGGCACGTCGCCCAGGGTGCCCTGTTCGAAGATGTTGGACAGTGGAAGCGCCCTTGGTACTACCCGCAGTCCGGTGAGGACATGGACACGGCAGTCCTGCGTGAGTGCGCAGCGGTTCGCGATTCCGTGGGCTTCATGGACGCAACCACCTTGGGCAAGATCGAAATCCGTGGCACGGACGCCGGCGAATTCCTGAACCGCGTTTACACCAACGCCTTCAAGAAGCTCGCTCCGGGATCCGCCCGCTACGGCGTAATGTGCACCCCGGATGGCATGATCTTCGACGACGGCGTGACCCTGCGCCTGGACGAGGACCGCTACTTCATGACCACGACCACCGGCGGCGCTGCCAAGGTGCTGGATTGGCTGGAAGAGTGGCACCAGACGGAGTGGCCGGAACTCGATGTGGTCTTCACGTCCGTCACGGAGCAGTGGAGCACCATCGCCGTCGTCGGTCCCAAGTCCCGTGCAGTGATCGCGAAGGTTGCCCCGGAACTTGCCGAAAACGGCGGCCTGGACGCTGAAGCCTTCCCGTTCATGACCTTCCGTGAAACCACGCTGGCGTCCGGAGTGCAGGCACGCGTTTGCCGTATCTCCTTCTCCGGTGAACTGGCCTACGAAATCAACGTTCCGTCCTGGTACGGGCTGAACACCTGGGAAGCCGTTGCCGCTGCGGGTGCTGAGTTCAACATCACCCCCTACGGCACGGAAACCATGCACGTGCTGCGCGCTGAGAAGGGCTACCCGATCGTCGGGCAGGACACCGACGGCACGGTCACCCCCCAGGACGCTGGCATGGACTGGATTGTTTCCAAGGCCAAGGACTTCATCGGCAAGCGCTCCTACCTCCGTGCGGACGCCAAACGCGAGGACCGCAAGCACCTGGTGAGCGTCCTTCCCGTGGATCACTCGCTGAGGCTGCCGGAAGGCACTCAGCTTGTGGAGAAGGGCATCCCCGTCAACCCGGCGTACGGACCCGTCCCCATGGAAGGCTTCGTCACCTCGAGCTACCACAGTGCCGCATTGGGCCGTTCCTTCGGCCTGGCCCTGATCCAAAACGGCCGCAACCGCATCGGCGAGACCCTCGTGGCCTCGGTGGGAGACCAATTGGTGGACGTGGTTGTCGGCGAAACCGTACTTTTCGATGCTGAAGGGACCCGCAAAGATGGCTGAAACAGCAACACCAGCAGAAACCGCACACGTCGACCGCGTACGGGGTGCCCGCCGCAGCCCGGCCGAACACCTGGCTGACGCCTTCACCTCCGGCTCAGTGCCGGGCACGGTGACGCTCAAGGAGATTCCCTACCAGGCGATGGTGGGTATCCGGGTTGAGCGAACGTCCGACGCCGGCGCCCGCGTTGCGTCCATCACCGGCGGCTTGCCGGCCACTTGCGGTGAAGTGACGGGGGCAGGCGCAGTCAACGCACTCTGGCTCGGCCCCACCGAGTTCCTTGTGGTTGCTCCGGAGGAGTCCCACGACTCACTGGGCGGTACCTTGGTCAGCGACCTGACCACGGCACTTGGCAGCGATGAAGGTCAGGTAGTGGACCTGTCCGCCAACCGCACCACGTTCGAGCTCAATGGCAGCCACGCCCGCGCTGTGCTCGAAAAGACGTGCTCGTTGGACCTTCACCCCCGCGTCTTCAAGGCCGGCACAGCCGTCTCGACGGAGCTCGCACACATCCCCGTGATGCTGTGGAAGACCTCCGAGGAGAACTACCGGATCTTTCCCCGGGCCTCGTTTGCCGATTTCCTGGGACGCTGGCTCCTTGACGCCATGCGGGAGTACGCCTCCCCTGAGGTCCCCTAATGGCACTGAGTGTGCTTGATCTGTTTTCTGTTGGCATCGGGCCGTCGTCTTCACACACGGTGGGCCCGATGCGGGCGGCAAAGCAGTTCACGGACGGTCTTGAATCGTCCGGCCAGCTTCCGGCCACGGTGCGCGTCCAGGCAGAGCTCTTTGGCTCCTTGGGCGCCACCGGCCGGGGCCACGGCTCCGACAAAGCCGTGGTGCTGGGGCTGCAGGGCCACTCACCCGAAACCGTCGACACCAAAACGGCTGACGACCAGGTGGCCGCAGCAGCCCTCGACGCCGAACTGCGCTTGGGCGGCGACCACCGGGTGGACTTCAACTGGGACGAGGACGTGGTCCTCCACCGCCGCAAGTCCCTTCCGGCACACCCCAACGGCATGACGTTCCGGGCCCTTGACCACACCGGGGCAGTACTGCGTGAGCGCAGCTACTACTCGATCGGTGGCGGCTTTGTGGTGGATGGGGACGCCACGGGCACGGACAAAGTAGTAGCCGATGACACCGTGCTCCCCTACCCGTTCACCACTGCTGACGAGTTGCTTGCCATTTGTTCACGCGAGGGCATGTCGATTTCCGATGTCATGTTGGCCAACGAACTCGTCTGGCGGTCTGAGGAGGAGCTCCGCGAGCGCCTCCTCGGGATCTGGGCTGTCATGCGTGAATGCGTTGACAACGGCTGCTCGGCCGAGGGGATCCTGCCTGGAGGTTTGAAAGTCAGGCGACGGGCGCCGTCGTTGTTTAAGAAGCTTTCCGAGACCGACGCCCAGCTGAAGGGCGAATCCTCAGCGGACCCCTTGCTCGCCATGGAATGGGTGAACCTGTTTGCGTTGGCGGTCAATGAGGAGAACGCGGCCGGCGGCAGGATTGTCACTGCACCGACCAACGGTGCCGCAGGAATTGTGCCTGCGGTGCTGCACTATTACACAAAGTTTGTTCCCGGAGCCAACGACGACGGCGTCGTGCGCTTCCTGCTCGCGGCGGCCGCCGTCGGGATTCTCTTCAAGATCAACGCCTCCATTTCCGGTGCAGAGGTGGGCTGCCAAGGCGAAGTGGGTTCCGCCTGCTCCATGGCCGCCGCTGGTCTTTGCGAGGTTCTGGGCGGAACGCCGGAGCAAGTGGAGAATGCGGCCGAGGTGGGCATCGAGCACAACCTGGGCCTCACCTGCGATCCCGTTGGCGGACTGGTGCAGATCCCGTGCATCGAACGCAATGCCATCGCCAGCGTCAAGGCGATCAATGCTGCCCGTCTGGCACTGCATGGCGATGGCAGCCACAAAGTGTCCTTGGACAAAGCCATCAAGACCATGCGCGAGACAGGCGCCGACATGAAATCCAAATACAAGGAGACCTCCCGTGGAGGACTCGCCGTCAACGTAGTGGAGTGCTAGCCATGACTGCCATCCAAACCGAATCGTCTACTGATTCCTCTGCCGGAACCACCGTGGAGCACGTCCTTACCTTGGACTGCCCTGAAGGTCCCGGAATCGTCCATGCTGTGTCCGGCTTCCTGCTGGAGCATGGCTGCGACATCATCGACAACAAGCAGTTCGGTGACCGCGCCGAGGGCCACTTCTTCATGCGGGTTCACTTCGCGTCCTCCGGCGACGAGACCACAGTGGATGCTTTGCGTGCAGCGTTTGCCCCTGTGGGCGAGAAGTACAACATGAACTGGCAGCTGGAACGCCAGGGGTCCAAGCGTCGCGTGTTGATCATGGTCTCCAAGTTTGGGCACTGCCTCAATGACCTGCTGTTCCGTGCTCGGATCGGTGAGCTGCCGATCGATGTGGTGGGTGTCGTGTCCAACCACACGGACCACCAGGGCTTGGCGGAGTGGCACGGGATTCCCTTCTTCCACGTCCCTGTCACCGCTGCTACCAAACCTGCGGCGGAAGCGCGTTTGCTGGACATCATCGACGAGCTGGACGTGGAACTCGTTGTGCTGGCCCGGTACATGCAGGTGCTCAGCGACGATCTCGCCCGGAAGCTCGACGGGCGCGCCATCAATATCCACCACTCGTTCCTGCCGAGCTTCAAGGGTGCCAAGCCGTACCACCAGGCTTACGCCCGCGGAGTGAAGACCGTGGGCGCCACCGCCCACTACGTCAACGGCGAGCTGGACGAGGGCCCGATCATCTCCCAGCAGGTGGTTGAGGTGGATCACACGTTCGGACCGGAAGATCTCGTAGCCGCCGGTCGGGACACGGAGTGCAAGGCCCTCAGCAACGCCGTTCGTTGGCACTGCGAAGGGCGGATCATCCTGAATGGGAACAGGACGATTGTGCTGACGTAACGCCTTGCGCGCCCCATTTCGATGGTCCGCTACGCAGTCGACGTATTAAATCGTCGTGTGCGCAGCGGGCCGTCGTTTTGGCGTTTAAGGGTTCGGCAGCCGAGCCAGCCTCGAAGCCAGGTGCAACGCGGCGAGCCTTCCCGTTCCCCGCGGATCTCCCCCGCACAGCTCGAAGATCCGCTGCAACCGGTGGTGCATGGACTGCCGTTCCAGGTGTAGTTCGCGTGCGGCCTGGGCCGTGTTGCAGCCGGTGTCCAACCACACGGTCAGCGTCCGTAACAGCTCGGATCGCCGCAGTTGGTCATGCTCGACGACGGCACCCAACTGCCGCTGCACGAACCCTTCGCGGGTTGCTGGGTCCAGATGTTCCTCGGCGAGGCGCTCCACGGCGAAGGCTTCAGCATCCACTACGCCACCTCCCACCAGATCCAGGTCCAACGTCCGGCGCGCCTCGGCCAACGACCAAGGGGCCTCATCGATCCCCTTGCCGACCGGGCCTAGCGCTATCGCAGATCCGGCCGGCGTTTCCAATGCCCTGAGCGCGTCCATCAGGGCCACCCGGGTAGCAGCGCCATCGCCAACGGAAGCGAGTGCGATCAGCTCCGCGTTATCTGCATAGCTTGCGCTGTGCGGCACGTTCGCACGCAGCACTGCATCCAAGGCCGAGCGGAGATGCCCTGCACCTGTGGAGCGGATCACCAGCGCAGCAACCTGGCCGTTGGCGGGAAAACCCGACGCCGGCCCGAGCTGCTGGAGCTGCCACGATTGGCTGCCGGAATTGATGGCCCGCATCAGTTCAATGCCCGCCAACTCCTTCAATCCTGGCGGCATCCGCTGCAACAGGGCCAGGCCAAGGATGTCCACCGACCGCTCGCCCGCCACGCGCGCGAGGCCACTGTCGCCGTCGTCGGGCACTCGCAGCTCCAAGCGGGCGGCGAGGACGCCACGCACGGGCACATCAACAGTGATGAGTCCGCCGTCCTCCTCCGGCGGCGCTGTGCCTGGGGCCGAAGCCGCTGGGGAACCCACTGCCGAACCCAGGGTAAGGCCCGACGGCGATACCAACCGCGCGCTGGCACCTGTCCTTTCTGCCAAGACAGCCAGAAGTTGGTCAAGTCCGCCGCCATGGGCGAGTTCGGCTGCCATCGCGTGGCTGGCTTGGTCGCCGCGTTGAAGCTGTTCGACGGACTCGCTGACGAGGAGGGAGTTGATCTCCTGCATGACGGCCACGAACGGAACAACGTGACGCAATTCAATAACGGGCAGGCCTGCCGCTTCGGCGGCTTCCAGCATGGGACCCGGAACTTCGGGCAGTGTCGGTCCGGTTTCCAGGGCCAGTGCGGCTATGCCGCGGGCCGCCAGCTCCCGGACGTATTCGGCTTGCCGCCCGGGCCTCTCAAGGGCCAGCGCCTGGCCTCCGCTGAGGAGCAGTTCGCCGCCGCTGAGGAGGGGAGCGATGTCTAGAACCTCGCTGGAGTGCACCCAACGGACGGGGCGGTTCAGGGCGTCAGCCACCGAATTAAGCAGGCGCGGTTCGGCGGCTTTGAGGCTTTCACGTTCCAAAGCCTGACCGAGAAGGATGGACATGACACTCCGTACTGTCGAATACAGTTTCTGTAGACACATCGTATCTTGTTGCTGTGATCTGTGGCACATACGCTGAAAGAGTCCCTTTCACACACGGAGGCTCTCCCTCATGCAAGACAACCTCTCCCCTGCCTCACAGCAGTCAGGCTCAGCGCAGTCAGACCCGGCAACGGCGCCGGCCCATGACAGCGAAGCCTGGCTGCAGCCCATCCCCGAGTCAGACCGCACGCGCAAGGTCTCAGGCCAGTTCTGGATCTGGGCCGGCGCCAACCTTGCTCCTATCAACTGGGTGCTGGGCGCACTCGGAATCCACCTCGGCCTCGGCTTCGCCGACACCGTCTTTGTCCTGGTCCTGGGCAACCTGATCGGCATGTTGCTGTTTGGCTGTTTCGTCCTCCTTGGCCAAAGGACCGGCGCCACAGGCATGGTCCTCGCCCGGGCCGCGTTCGGTCGCCGTGGTAACTACCTCCCCGCCGCCATCCAGGCCCTCCTGGTCATCGGATGGTGCGCGGTCAATACGTGGATCATCCTGGACCTGGTCATGGCGCTCTTCGGAACGCTGGGCTGGGTGGACCCCACCGCAAAGAACTACGCCTGGAAGATCGGCGTGGCCACTCTCATCATGACCGCCCAGGTTGCCATCGCCTGGTTCGGCTACAAGGCGATCGCCGCTTTCGAAAAGTGGACTGTCCCGCCCACCATCATCATCCTGGCCGTTATGTCCGCAGTGGCCTGGTTCGGCATGAAGATCGACTGGGGCTATGCAGGTCCGGCCGGCAACATTCTTGAAGGATCCGAACGGATCGCGGCGATGAGTGCAGTCATGACGGCCATCGGCATCGGCTGGGGCATCACCTGGTTCACGTACGCCGCGGACTACTCACGCTTCGTCAGCACCTCGGTTCCCAAGCGCAAGGTCTACCTGGCTTCGGTCCTTGGCCAGTTCATTCCCGTGGTCTGGCTCGGTGTCCTCGGTGCGAGCCTTGCCACGAACAGCGGCGAGATCGACCCCGGCAAGCTGATCGTGCAGAACTTCGGCGTCCTTGCCCTCCCCGTCCTCCTCATGGTGTTGCATGGCCCCATCGCCACCAACATCCTGAACATCTACACCTTCTCAGTGGCTACGCAGGCCTTGGACATCAAGATCAATCGTCGCAAGCTCAACCTGTTCGTCGGCGTCTTCTCGCTGCTCGCCGTCGTGTTTTTCATCTTCCAGGAGGACTTCGCCTCGGTACTGGACGCCTGGTTGATCGGCCTGGTGGCATGGGTAGCTGCTTGGGGCGGCGTCATGTTGGTGCACTACTTCTGGCTGGAGAAGCGCTGGCCCGGAAAGGTTGAACGGCTCTTCGACGGCGTCGGCACCAACCGCCTCCCAGTGATCAACTGGGCCGGCATCGTCTCCCTGCTGGCTGGCATCTTCTCCACCTGGCTGTTCATGTACGGCCTGATCCCAGTAATGCAAGGCCCCATCGCCGTGGCACTTGGCGGCTGGGATCTCTCGTGGCTGGCCGGCGGACTGACCAGCGCGGCAGCCTACGCAATCCTCGGTCCCCGGGCGCACCGAAAGTTTATCCTTGCCGATTCGAACCACGTGTCCGTTACCCAACCCGCAACCGCCCCGGCCGTTGAAAGGACCACAGCATGAGCCAGCCCGCCTTCGCGGACTCCCTCCACCCGATCACCTGGCCTGAAGGTTTCAAAGCCGCAGCGTCCTTCACCTTCGACGTGGACGCCGAGTCCTGCACCATCGCCCACGATCCGTCCAGCACCCGGCGCATGTCCCTCATGAGCCACCAGTCGTATGGCCCCAAGATTGCCGTCCCGCGGCTCCTCCAAATCCTGGATCGCCAGGACGTCAAGGGAACGTTCTTCATCCCTGGATTCACTGCGGAGAGCTACCCCGAAGTGGTGCGCAGGATCGCTGACGGTGGGCACGAAATAGCCCACCATGGCTACCTTCACGAGCCAATGCAGGGCATCGACGCGGCCACCGAAGCCAGCTACCTGGACCGTGGATTGGAAGCCCTGGCTAACGTCGCCGGTGTTCGGCCCGTGGGCTACCGGGCTCCGTGGTGGGAGTTGAACTGGCAGTCGCCCGCACTGCTCGCGGACCGCGGCTTCCTTTACGACTCAAGCCTGCTCGACGGCGATGCCCCCTACCGCATGTCAGTGGCCGAGGACGATCCGCGGGACATCGTGGAAATTCCCGTTGACTGGGCCCTGGATGATTGGGAGCAGTACGCGTTCTACCCCGGCATCACGGGCAGCGGGGTCATCGAAAGTCCGGCCAAGGCTTTGGAAATGTGGACTCTTGAGGCCCAGGCGCACCACGCCCAGGGCAGCTGCTTCGTCCTGACCAACCACCCGTTCATCTCCGGCCGGCCATCCAGGGCTGTCGCATTGGAGCAGCTGATCGAACGGGTGAAAGACCTCGACGGTATGTGGGTCACCACTCTTGCCGAGATCGCGCAGCACACGAAGGATACGGTTCAGGAAATCCACACCCACGCGCGGATCGACGTCCCCTTGTTCCCGGGAGCCGGCGCTTCATTCCGCCCGGCCCAGGTGCGGGTACCCACCCTCCGCTAGCGCTTCGCTGAGATGGCAAAAGATGACAATCCCACGGCCCGGGATTGTCATCTTTTGCCATCTCGGCGCCGGAGTTTAACCATTCACCGCGTTGATCCAGACTCCGATAATCCAGGTGCTCGCAGCCGCACATGCGAGCCCGAACTCCACAAGAATGCCTATGCCCGTGGCCTTGAGCGCGGCGCCGCTTGAGCGGACAGCTGTACGGAAGTCACGGGTCCGCTGGACCTCGCTCAGCAGGAGCCCGACGGCGAACCCCACCACCAGCCCAACCACCGGAATCACGAACATTCCCACCACGCCAAGAACTATTCCAACCACAACAGACCTGTTGGGAATCCCATGCTGTTTGAGTTTTCGCCCCGTGAGTACGGCGCTGGCAGCCATCCCGGCCACCACAAACACCATGCCGATCGCGAAGATCACCCAGCCGAGGGTTCCCGCACCGCCCCAAATGGCCCAAGCGAGCAGGCTCGCACCAATGAGGATGCTGCCCGGGAGGACAGGGATGATGGTCCCGGCGACCCCAACCGCAATGGCTAGGCCGCACAGAATGGTCACAACGAGTTCGGCGTTCATGGCCCCAGTCTAGGTGCGGACCCTCCGCCCCCACTTGCAACGCGGGGTCACCTACGGCCCATCCCACGGGGCAACATGGGCCGTAGGTGACCCCGCGTTGCTCCTTACCGAACAGCGACGGCGACGCTCCCCGGCATGGGAGGCGTCGCCGTCGTCGTTGTTCTTGCGTTAGTAACCGCTACTCAGCCACTGCGGCGGCAACAGCCGCGGTGACAGCCGGTGCCACGCGGGCATCCAGCGGGCTCGGCACGATGTAATCCGCGGAAAGGTCTTCCGCCGCCAGCTCAGCGATGGCGTTGGCGGCAGCGATCTTCATGGCGGGCGTGATGCGGCGGGCCTTGGCGTCGAGTGCGCCGCGGAAGATGCCGGGGAAGGCCAGCACGTTGTTGATCTGGTTCGGGAAGTCGCTCCGGCCGGTGGCGACAACAGCCGCGTACTTCTGGGCAACCTCGGGGAGAACTTCCGGGTCCGGGTTGGACAGCGCGAACACGATCGACTGATCGTTCATGAGCTTCAGGTGTTCTTCGTCCAGCTTGGAGGAGGACACGCCGACAAAAACATCGGCACCCGTCAGACCCTCGCCCGGACCACCGCTGATGCCGCGCGGGTTGGTCCGCTGGGCCATGCGGGCCTTGACGCTGCTGGGATCGGCCGCGAGGTCAGCACGCTCAGCGTTGACCACACCCTTGGAATCGAGCAGGATGACGTCCTTGATGCCAACGGCAAGAAGAATCTCGGCAATGGCGATGCCGGCGGCACCCGCGCCGGAGACAACCACTTTGAGGCCCGCGAGTTCGCGCTTGGTCACCTTGGCAGCGTTGGTCAGGGCTGCGAGAACCACGACGGCGGTGCCGTGCTGGTCATCGTGCATGACGGGGCAGTCGAGAGCCTCAATGAGACGCTCTTCGAGTTCGAAGCAGCGCGGAGCCGAGATGTCCTCAAGGTTCACAGCGCCGAAGCTCGGGCGGAGGCGGACCAAGGTCTCGATGATCTCGTCCACGTTGGTGGTGTTGAGAACCAGCGGGATCGAATCGAGGTCGCCGAAGGACTTGAAGAGGGCAGACTTTCCTTCCATGACCGGAAGGGAAGCGCTGGGGCCGATGTTACCCAGACCCAGGACCGCGGTGCCGTCGCTGACCACAACTACCAGGCGCTCAGCCCAGGTGTGGGTGCGGGCAAGCTCGGGGTTGGCGTGGATTGCGCGGCTGACCTGGGCGACGCCCGGGGTGTACGCGATGGAAAGGTCACGCTTGTTGTTCAGGGGAACGGTGCTGGAAATCGTCAGCTTGCCGCCCTCGTGTGCTGCGAAGATCTCTTCTTCGCTCAGTACCAAGGCGTCGTTGTCAGTAGCGATTGTCTCAATGGACACGTCTTTGTCTCCTCAGGCTAGCCGTGGACCCACGGCATGGTTCGGGCAGGAACAGAACTGCTGGTTCGGACCAAGGGTGGCTGGCCCGGAAGGTGCATCTGCAGGTATGGGCTGCTAGCCGCTTCGGTGTTTCCAGCGTAAGGAAGCGCGGAGGGTACAAGATTCAATACCAAGAGAGACGATTCGAGAGTAAAACGTTTAGGCAGCTCCAAAAGTGACCCAGCTCACGCGGAAAAACGCATTCTCAACGGTCAGTGGTCTAGACCAGAAGACCTACTTCGTCATTCCCCGGTCATGAGGCTGCACGCCTTCTTGAGGTCCTTCTCGGCCTCAAAGAGCGACAAGCGACGACACCGGACGGCCTGGACCAGACCACTGACCAGATGCAACAGAATCCTGGCCTTCGGGGCATCGTTTCCGGGCTCTTTGCTCAAGGAACCCACGACTTCTTCGGACAAGAGGTCGATCTCCCGCAGCAACTGGGCGGTATCGCTGTCTTTGCCGGCAGGCCGGATGAGGCAGTGCTCCACCCCGGGCTGCATAACCCTCAGGTGGAAGATCTCCATCATCAAACCCGCAAGTGCATGGCCCTTGCCTTTCCTCTGGCGCAAGCCATCCCGAAGCTCGCGCAATTGCTGCCGGTACACGGCCAACATCAGGTGCGCTGTGGAGGGGAAGTAGCGATACAGGGTGCCCAGCGGCACGTCCGCTTTAGCGGCAATGTCCGACAAACTCAACGTGTCGAATTGACGTTGAGCAAAGCCCGCCGCGGTCTTCAGGATGCGGGCATAGCGCAGCAGCTGCCGCGGCGTGGTGGGTGCGGCAGCCATACGGGGCAACCCCGTCGTCAGATCAAGGGAGTACGGTTCCAGGGAAAACGGTTCGGGCATTTCCGGCGATCTCTTGGCAGGCTGGCAAGGAAACGGCCGGCTCAGGTCAAAGGACCCGCGGCAGGCCGATCGCACCAATGATACGTGAGCAAAATGACCGTTTCCTGAGAGCGCCCTTCTTCGAACGCATCCATGCCGTTCCCATGAAAGGGCGGTTGCCGCACATACACTGCAGGAAGATTTGGGTGAGCACACGGGAGGAAGACCACCATGGGGAATTTTCGACGCCGGTTGGCAGCAGCGCTGCTGACCGCCGCTGTGGCGGTCGTGGCGCTTAGCCCCCTGCCGGCGTCGGGCGCGTCCAGCAACGGGCCGGACCCCGTTGTCATTGGTGACGCGTTTGTCGGCAAGACGCTAACAACCGAAATCGGCCCATATACCTTCTACGGCTGCGGCGGCGGAAAGGGCCCTGATTTCACCGTCTACTGGACAAGGGATGGCTTCCTCGTCGCGGGCGAAACCGGGCGCAGCTATCTCCTGCAGCAGGATGACACGGGCGCCCGGATGGCCGCGCACCTGACTGCCAGCAAGACCGCTTGCGGAGGCGAAACCCTCCACAGCGACGAGACCGGCCCCGTCGCTGCGCCCAACCGGGCCAACGGATTCACGGGCCGCAGCTTTGAACTCCTGGCGCGCGGAAGTGACGGCTCATTGATGCTGTATGGGCGGACAGGCGCCGCTTGGGATGCCGCCCGCACCGTGGGCTGGGGGTGGAACGTCTTCAACCTTGTCCTTTCCCCCGGCGACTTCAACGGTGATGGCAAGGGCGACGTGATCGCACGGGATTCAGCAGGCACGCTTTATCTCTATGCCGGTGACGGAACCGGTGGTTGGAAGCCGGCCCAGACCATCGGCAAGGGCTGGAACATTTTCGACTCAATCGTCAGCCCCGGTGACTTCAACGGGGACGGCAACAACGACATCCTGGCCAGGGAACCCGGCGGCGCCCTCTACTTGTACCCGGGCAATGGTTCCGGAGGCTGGCTGGCGAGGACCGCCGTCGGGCAGGGCTGGCAGGTCATGGACACCCTGCTGACGCCTGGCGACTTCAACGGCGATGGCAAGGTGGACGTGTTGGCCCGTGACCGCAGCGGCTACCTGTATTTCTACGGCGGCAACGGGGCCGGCGGCTGGACGCGGTCCTGGCTTATCGGTGTTGGTTGGAATGCCCTCAAAGCCGCGGGTGCGGCGGGTGACTTCGACAATGATGGCTTCCCGGACGTTTACGGCGTGGACCAGCAGGGCCGGCTGGTGATCTATTACAGCGATGGCCGGACGGGATGGCGCACATCCCAGGTGGTGGGTAACGGCTGGGGCGGCTTCACAGCAATCTTCTAGCTGAGTCCCAGCCGCGGTACCATTAACGGCATAAGTCTGGGGAGGACAAAATGAACGCTCTATCATGCCGTGCATCAGGCGTGCGCCGAGCGGTAGCCGGGATTGCGGCCGCGCTTATTGCCGCCGTCGCCTTCGCCCCGGCACCTGCCATGGCAACCATGGACCCCACAGATCCCGTGGTTCACGGTGCGCCGTTTGTTGGCTCCACGCTAACCGTGGAGATCGATCCTGACTCTTACCGTGGCTGCGGCGCGGCCGCCGGACCCGATTACCACATCTACTGGACCCGTGACGGCGTGCATGCCGAGGACCACTGGGAATGGTGGAACTACAAGCTCACCGAAGAGGACCGCGGCAAGACCATCGCCGCGTACGTCGCCTCGAACTATCCTTGTGATCCCATGGAAGTTGGCAGCGCCGAGACTGTAGAGATCTCCGCCTCCAACCGGGCCAACGGCTTCACCGGGCGGGGCACCTTCGAACTGCTTGCCCGCCGCGCAGATGGCACCCTCATGATGTATCCCCGCGTTGGCGGCGCCTGGGAATCCGCCAGGACCGTAGGTCCCGGCTGGAATGGTTTCGGGACCGTGGTCTCGCCGGGCGACTTCAATGGGGATGGGACCAACGACATCCTCGCAAAGGACTCAGCCGGAAACCTCTTCCTCTACGCAGGAACCGGGGATGGCGGGTTCTTCGCCGGCCGCCAAGTAGGCGCGGGCTGGAATGGCTTTAATTCGATAGTGTCCCCTGGCGACTTCGATGGGGACGGCAACAACGACATCCTCGCCCGCGACTCCGGTGGCTTGCTCTACCTCTATCCCGGAAACGGCGACGGCGGCTGGCTCAACCGGTCTGTTGTAGGCAGCGGCTGGAACGTGGTCAACAAGATCATCACACCCGGTGACTTCGACGGTGACCACAACGTGGACATCCTGGCCCGCGACACCTCAGGTGCCCTGCGCCTGTACAAGGGCAATGGAGCTGGCGGCTGGGCAGGCATGGCCGTGATCGGGCAAGGCTGGAACGGAATGGCCGCCATTGGCGCCGCCGGCGACATCGACGGTAACGGCAATGTAGACGTCTATGCAGTGGACGGATCCGGCCAGCTGCTGGCCTACTACGGCGACGGCGACGGCGGCTGGAACGGCGCCCAAACCATCGGCTGGGGCTGGGGCGGTTTTAACGCCTTGTTCTAGGGATAGGGGGATACCATGACGACTTTTTCTTCCGTGCGCCCAGCGGCTTTTGTGCATTCAGTACGGACGGGTTTTCACATCCTTCTAGCCATCCTCCTGTGCTCCGCGCTGGCCATCGCAGTCCCACCGCCCCGCGCTACAGCTGCAGGAACAACCGCCCCGCTTCCCACCGTGGTGGTCCGGACGTCATCGGCAACGGTGGGTCCCGGGAGTGTTATCTCCTTGTCCTTCACACTGAGCGGTCCTGCGAAGGAAGTAGGTTTCACCTACGTCAATGAGGACACCTTGGAGCAGGCCACCCTCTACGGACCTACCAGCCAGCTGTCCGGGCCCTACAGCGCCCAAGCCAAAGTGCCGGTGGACGGAAGCGCCTTCCAGCGAACCGGGCGCTACAAACTCCTCAGCGTCAACATCATGCTCCCCTTGGGCCAGGGGGTTGTCCGCTACGGCCGCGACGGCAACATCCTCTTCCTCTCCCAAGGGCTGGAAGCACCGACGCAGCGGCCGGGCCCCTTGGACGGCGTCGACTTCGCCGTCAATAATCCCAACTTCCCGCTGGTGGACAATCCAAATATCAAGCCACCAAGCATCACAGGCGTGGCACGCTACGACCAAGTGCTGACCACGGACAACGGATCTTGGACCCAGCCGCCGACTGGCTTCGCCTACCAGTGGCTGCGCAACGGCCAGCCGATCCCTGGAGCCACGCAAAACACTTACCGCATCGCAGAAGCAGACCTAGACCAGACGCTGTCAGTACGGGTCACGGCCACGCGGTCAGGCTACCGGGCTGTGTCGGCATCGTCGCTCCCGCTGACGCCAACGTCACCCATCACAGCTACCGCTCCTACACTCCAAGGCAAGTTGATCGTGGGCGAGAAGCTCACCGGCGTCTTTAACGAGGGCAGTGTTTCCAGCGGGACACTCGCAGGACCCGTAAGCGTCAGATACGAATGGGTGCGCAACGGTACGGTGATCAGCGGTGCCACGACGAAGACTTACACTCTTCAGGCAGCGGACCGCGGCGCCGTCGTTGGTTTCCGGGCAGTAGTCCAAGTGGGCAATCCTGTGACGGCCACGCGTCCGTTTACGGTCTTCGGCCGCACCGTGGTTCGGAACAAACCGCACACAACAGGTTTCGACGCCGGGGCCTCCATGGACCTGTTCGCGCGGAATGCTGCGGCGAACCTGCTCCTGTACCCCACTGATGGCGCAGGCCACTGGCAAGCTGCCCGGACCATCGGCTTTGGTTGGGACGTGTTCGATATCGTCTTCAACGCCGGCGACTTTGACGGAGACGGTTTCAATGACGTCATCGCAAGGGACCACGATGGCTCCTTGTTCCTGTACCCCGGCAATGGGACTGGCGGCTGGCTTCCGCGCAAGCAGATCGGCTGGCGCTGGGACGTCTTCGATTCGATCATCGCCGCAGGCGACTTCTCGGGCGATGGCACCAACGATGTCCTCGCCCGCACGCCTTTAGGCGCCTTAGTGCTCTACCCCGGCAACGGGACGGGCGGCTTTAAATCCCCCGGCGCCGTAGGCCAGGGGTGGAACGCACTCAGCCAGGTCTTCTCGCCCGGCGACTTCGACGGCGACGGCAACCCCGATGTCCTGGGCCGTGACAGCGGTGGAAACCTGCGGCTCTACGGCGGCAACGGCAACGGCGGATGGACAACTGCCCGAGCCATTGGCACTGGTTGGAACGTCATGTCCCGCATTGGTGGGGCCGGCGACTTCAACGGAGACGGCTTCAACGACGTCTGGGCCATCGACGCCGCCGGCCAACTGAACATGTACTACGGCAGCGGCATCGGAGGCTGGAAAGGCGCCGGAGTTGTTGGCTGGGGCTGGGGTGGGTTCACGGCGGTTTTCTAAGCCGATTTTGGTTGCGTTTTCGGCTTGACTTGTCTTTTGCGCGAATTTTTGTCAGCAAATTCCCAGACTGTCGGCGACTCCATGTACTCTCAAGTCACTTACACCCGCCGGCCATCTGCGACCGGCCTAATCTGGGGGAACCATGGGGAGCACTCCTCTGCGCCGCGTGCGCAGCTGGCTGGCCGCATTTATGGGCAGCGCTATTTTGGTCGGCGGGCTGGGTTTGGCACCTGCAGCCCACGCCGATGACGCCTTCGCACCGGTACCTGTAGCGGTCTCTACGACGCCAGACGCGATCAGCGCTGGAGGACAGGCAACATCACGTGTCACCCTTCAGGCATCCGGTCCAATCACTGACGTCTACGTCCTGTTCCGGAATACTGCAACGGGCAAATTGCACACGACGATGACGCAGGGCTCTTACAGCTCCGCTGATTCGACGTACTCGTTCGACGTCTTCTTTGCACAGGGGACCCCGCCGGGAACGTACCTTGCCCAGTACATGCAGATTCAAACCGCAGCTGGTCAGGAAGTTGGTTACTGGCGCGATGGTTCCTTGATCCACAATCCCGGCAACCTCCCCGCCTCCGGAACTGCGGCTGTGGCCTTGGACGCTCTGGACTTCAACTACGTGACTCCCGTAGACATCGATCGTCCCCACACGTCCGGCTTCTACCGTGCCGAGTATTGGGATCAGTACACCATGAGCCTGTACGTCCGGGACTCCTGGGGACGCCTCGGATTGTTCCCTACCGGCGGAAATGGCACGTGGCAACAGGCATATGAAGTCGGCTCGGGGTGGAACATCTTCAACACTATGTTCGCTGCCGGCGACTTCAACAACGACGGCGAAAATGACGTCATCGCCCGTGACAGCGCCGGCTCGCTCTTCCTTTATCCGGCCGGCTGGCATGGCGGTTGGTATCCGAGGCAGCAGATCGGTTGGGGCTGGGGAATCTTCAGCAGCATCTTCGCCGCGGGCGACTTTAGTGGAGACGGCAACAACGACCTCCTTGCCCGCAAGTCTTCCGGTGAGCTCGTGCTGTACCCGGGCAATGGCCAAGGCGGATTCCTGGCTGCTTCAACCATCGGCTGGGGATGGGGCGGCATGACTTCTGTGTTCTCCCCTGGCGATTTCGACGGCGACCACAAGCCTGATGTCCTGGCCCGCGACGGCGCCGGAAACCTTGTCTTCTACGGTGGCAATGGTCATGGCGGGTGGACCACCAGCCGTGTGATCGGCCAGGGCTGGAACGCCATCACCAAGCTCGGCGGTGCCGGCGACTTCGACGGCGATGGCGCCAACGACGTCTGGGGCATCGACACCTCCGGCCAGATGCGCATGTACTACGGCAATGGCTCAGGCGGGTGGAAGGGCTCCGCTGTAGTCGGCTGGGGCTGGGGCGGCTTCAACGCTGTTTTCTAGAGCTACCCCTCATCGCGCAGGAAGGGGCCCTGACCGGATTGACTCGGCGGCGTCCCTGCGTTCGCACCGCATGACCCTTACTACCGCCAATTGAATCTCACCCACCCTTCTCCTGGAGGACCCCTTGGAGCCCTGTACACCTTCACGCAACGTAGCGCCACGGCTGCGCCGTTTACTTTCAGTCCTGACAGCTTCCCTGGTGGCAGGTCTTCTTATGGCTCCGGCACTGCCTGCTGATGCTGCTGAGCCTGCAATTGCAGCACCGACCCGCTACGTGTACACCAACGGGACTCCCGTTCTTGGCGGCGATCCGACAGTTGGCGGATTGATGAAGGTAGACATCTCGTCGACCTTTGCCTACGTCTTACCTGAGGGCGGCTCGCCAACCGTTTCGTACTCCTGGACAAGAGACGGAACGGTGATTCCCGGCGCTACAAGTGCTACTTACCGCCCAACCGCTGCCGACCTCGCGAGGGTGATCGCGGCGAACGTGATCATCACCTACGACGCCGACTCACAGCTGACTGTGGAAGCAGCAAATCCGCTGCGAGTGGCAGCAGCTGCACGCGCGCGTGGTTTCAATGGAGACGGCACGTTGGATCTCTTTGCCCGCGACTCCTCGGGCCGTTTGTTGCTGTATCCCACCGATGGACACGGCAATTGGCAGACCCCACAGGTCATCGGCTGGGGTTGGAACGGCTTCAACCTGCTGGTCTCGCCCGGCGACTTCGACGGCGACGGCGCTGTCGATGTTTTGGCCCGCGATGGGCAGGGACGCCTCTTCCTCTACCAAGGCAACGGTTCCGGAGGGTGGAAGAAGGCTCTGCAGGTAGGACAGGGTTGGCAAGGATTTAAGGAACTTCTAGCGCTCGGCGATTTCAACGGGGACGGCACAAACGACATCCTCGCCAAGGACGACGCAGGCAACCTATTCCTCTACCCGGGGAATGGCGCAGGCGGCTGGCTGACGCCCACGCGCATTGGACAGGGCTGGCAGGGTTTGGAGTCAGTTGGCGCCGGACACTTCTTCGGCAACCATGACCTCGTGGTCCTGTCACGAGACTGGACGGGTTATCTCATGGCACGCACGGGGCATCGGAACGGCTGGTTCGAGGATTATGGCGCGCCGGGCAGCTACGCAGGGAGCATTGGCTGGGGCTGGGAGACCGTTGCTCGTTTTGGGGTCGCAGGCGACTTCAACGGAGACGGTGATTCCGACGTTTACGGGATCGATCGAAATGGCCGACTGACAATGTATCTGGGCGATACTTCGGGTTACTCATACTCCGGCATCGCCGGCTACCGATGGAAAGGCTCACCGGTCGTCGGCTGGGGCTGGGGAGGCTTCACCGCCGTTTTCTAGGCCTATGCCACACTCTTGATCTTGACCACGAACACGGCCCCAAGGAGTCCGATGACGGCGGCGGCTACGTACAGCGAGACGTAGCCGCCCCAGTACGTGACGAACGGGAAAGCGATGAGCGGGGCAACCACCTGCGGCAGCGAGTTCGCCACATTGATCACACCCAGATCCCTGCCACGGTCCAGCGCCGTTGGCAGGACCTGGGTTATCAGTGCGAAGTCCACTGCCAAATAGGCTCCAAAGCCGATGCCGAGGACGATGGCGCCCGTGATGGCGCCGGCCCACGTCGGCGCAAACCCGAGAATCAATGACGCAATAGCGATGATGACGGACGAGGCGATGACCAAAGGCTTCCGCTTGCCCATCCGATCGCTCAATGTTCCGCCAATCACGCTGGTGATAATCACCATGACCGCATACAGGCCAGTCAGGATAAGCACTCCGAACGCGGGTTCGATGCCCTCGGTTTCCTTCACATGCACGGCATCGCTGAGGAAGAACAGCAGATAGAGCGTGACCATGTGGTTGCCGATGTTCACCAGCAACCGCGTGAGCCATGCCCAGGCGAAATCTGGATAGAGCGCCGGCGAAATCCAAAAATCTTGGAAAAACCGCAAAAGGCTGAACGGGGGACGCGCCTGGACTGGAAGCGGCTGGTCGTCATTCTTGAACAGATACAACACGACGCCGGCAAGCAGCGCCGCTGCACACACCAGGTAGCCGGCAGCAAAGTTTCCAGCTACGACGGCGGCAATCACCGCGCCCGCCAGGATGCCAACTGTCTGTCCCATGGCTGCCAAGCCACCGACGGTGCCGCGTTGCGGCACTGGAACGCGGTCTGGAATCGCAGCGGTGATTGCCGCATAGGCGCCGTTGCATCCGGCCTGCACCAAGCACCACAGCACCGTCATGACGGCGACGTTCGGTGCTCCCGCCAGTCCTACGAGTGCTACCGCGCCCAGGATTGCTCCCACGAGGACCCACGGAACGCGACGTCCGAAGCGGGAGACGGTACGGTCGCTGAACGCCCCGAACAAGGGATTGGCCACCAAGGAAACAGCGGCGCCGCAGCCCGTGACAAGAGCCAGAATCGCTTCCTTTTGTTCTTCATCAAAGTGAGCCGCCTGCTGGCCCAACAGCACCTGAATGGGGCCGAAGAACGCCGCGTTGATGCCCACATTGATGAGTACAACGCCTGTAATCCATAGTGCCCGGACACGGTCCACAGGCTCGGCCAGGGCAGTGGCCGTACCGCCCCGCACAACGGCAGGATCCGGAATTGGACCGGGCAGGTCGGACAGGCTCATGGCAGGTTCCCCCTAGTTTCAACGTCTGGATTCAGATTAGCGCGCGTGAAGGGCATGGGATCTAAGTTGTTGTCAGTTATCCACATAGCCAACGACGTGCCGTGCCGCTCACGTGCCGTACGCGTTAGTGTGGCCTCAAACATATGGAGGAGAAGGACATGAGCGAGCAGATTAATACGGCTGATCTCTATGACGATCGCGGCGATGAATTGGAATCGGTAGCAGTCCAGTTCCAGAACCTTGGCGGTCACACGCACTTCAGCGGACAGGTACGTACCATCAGGTGCTTCGAGGACAACGCCCTGGTGAAGACAGTCCTTGGGACGCCCGGCGAAGGAGCCGTTCTGGTTGTTGACGGTCAGGGATCATTGAGGACTGCCCTCATGGGAGACATGATCGCCGAAAGTGCCGTAGCCAATGGTTGGGCAGGCGTGATCATTAACGGAGCAGTCCGGGATCGAGAAGCCCTTGCGCGCCTGCCGCTGGGCATCAAGGCGCTGGGCAGCAACCCGAAGAAAAGCGCAAAGACGGGTGTAGGTGAGGTTGATGTCCAGCTGGTGATTGACCGCGTGAGGATCCAACCCGGCGTAATGATCTACAGCGATCCGGATGGCATTCTCGTGGAACGCTGACGCCGGGACTGGCCGACTTACGAGAGTTGTTCAAGAAACATTCTTCTTCCGGGAATCAAACAGGCATTAGGATAGTTACTGAAAGCAACTATCCTGCTTAAAATCCACTTTTCTGCCACCTCTGGAGAAGATATGTCCAAATCTGTGCCCGTCAGGGCCGCCGGCGAGGTCCTGACGCATCGTCAGACACTCACCGTCATGGTGGGACTCATGCTCGGCATGTTCCTGTCCTCACTGGATCAGACCATTGTGTCGACGTCCATCTACACCATCGCCAACGACCTCGATGGCTTGTCACTCCAGGCATGGGCCACTACCGCCTACCTCATCACTTCTACTGTGAGTACGCCGCTCTACGGCAAGCTCAGTGACATCTTCGGGCGCCGTCCGCTGTACTTGGCAGCCATCCTGATCTTCCTGGCCGGTTCCCTCTATGCCGGGTCCGTCCATTCCATGACGGAGCTTGCCATCGCCCGTGGCGTGCAGGGCCTGGGCGCAGGTGGCCTTTTGGCGCTGGCACTGACAATCATCGGCGACATCGTTGCTTTGAAGGACCGGGCCAAATACCAGGGCTACTTCATGTCCGTATTCGGTATCTCCTCCGTTCTCGGTCCTGTCATCGGCGGCGCTTTCGCGGGAACATCGAGCATCCTGGGCTTCGACGGCTGGCGCTGGGTATTCTTCATCAACCTTCCCATTGGCCTGGCGGCACTCACCGTGGTCTTTATGTTCCTTCACCTGCCTGCCCGGCACGTGAAGCAGAAGATCGACTATTGGGGCGCTGCAGCCATCACCCTGGCAATCGTTCCGCTCCTTCTTGTCGCTGAGCAGGGCCGGTCCTGGGGTTGGGCATCGGGCGCATCCTGGATCTGCTACGGCCTTGGCGTCATCGGTATCGTGGCCTTCTTGCTCGCCGAGATGCGGGCCGGGGACTACGCGCTGATCCCCTTGCGTCTCTTTAAGAACGCAACCTTCGGTTTGTCATCCTTGCTGAACTTCATCATCGGCATCGGCATGTTCGGCGCCATCGCAATGCTGCCCATGTACTTGCAGCTGGTGAAAGGCCTCACCCCCACCGAAGCAGGTCTGATGATGATCACCTTCACGGTGGGCATCCTGTTCGGTTCCATCAGCGCCGGACGCACCATCTCGTCGTCGGGCGTTTACAGGATCTTCCCCATCCTGGGTACGGCAATCCTGGCCGGCGCCGCGACGGTCATGGGCCTTGTGCTCGGTGTGGACACTGGCCTCTGGGTCCCCGGACTCATTGCCGTGTTCTTCGGAGTCGGCTTGGGCTTCTGCATGCAGCCGCTGACACTTGCCATGCAGGTATCGGTACCGCCGAAGGACATGGGCGTCGGAACCTCCACGGCGGCATTCTTCCGTTCCATGGGTGGAGCCGTGGGCACGGCCGTGTTCATCTCCATGCTGTTCAGCCTGGCCGCGGACAAGATCGCCGATGGCATGAAGTCCGCTGCTTCCAGCCCGGACTACCAAGCGGTCATGAAGGATCCGGCCGTGGCGGCAGATCCTGCGAATGCCAAGCTCTTCGACTTCTTCAAGAATGGCGCCAACAACGATTCCCTGAACGACACCAGCTGGCTGCACGCAGCCAACAGCACGCTCACTAGGCCCATCACCGAGGGCTTCGCACAGGCAATTGACACTGTGATGCTCACGGCAGCTGGCCTCATGCTCATCGCCTTCCTCATCAGCTTCGCGTTGCCGAATAAGAAGCTCATGGACCCCAAGGCGGCAGCCAAGGAATCCGTCCCCGCCCACTAGGCGGTACCGGCTCCTCGAATACCAGAAACGGCAGGCGGTCATCGGACCGCCTGCCGTTATTGTTTTTGGAGCCATGGTCGTTCGAAGTCGGTGTCCTTCACTGCTTGGAGATCAGTAAGACTCCTGGACAAGGCGCTGGGCCTGCTCAAGGTCGTCCCGCAAGTCGCGGTCCTGAACGTCGGACGGCAAGGTGAAGCCTACCTCCATCATGGCCCGCAGCCTGGGGCTGCTGAATTCCTCCGGATGCCTGCTTTGCGCGCGGAGCGCCCGGGACGCACAAACAAGCTCGACGCCGGCGACGGTTGCCAACGCGTGCGCAGTGGACTCCAACTGTGCAGAACCGAGAGTCGCGAAGCTTGCATCTTCCTCGGCGCCCAGGGAAAGGTTCACGGTTTGCAGGCTTACCGGCTGCGCGTTGGCGCGAATACGGCCCACCGCTGCAGCGGCGACGTACTCCAGCATCATGACGCCGGACTGGCCTGCGTCATCGCCTGCAAGGAATCGGTGGAGACCTGTGAAAGCGGGATCGCTGAGACGGCTGACTCTGCCAAGCGTCGTTGTACATGCAGCACCAAGTGCCACCTGCAGGCCGTCGATACGCCGGGCGAGCGTGGACATATGGAACAGGCCGTGGTGTGCCACGCCGTTGGTGCCGTCTTCCACGGAGCCAAAGACCATAGGATTCTCATGGCCCGCTACAGCCAAGCGCTCCAGTGTGATCCTTAGCGACTCCAGTTCCTCCCGTACCGCACCCAGCGAGTGCGGCAGCATGCGCAGACAATACGGATCCTGAATCCTTGCAGGCTTGCCTGATCCAGCTACCAATTCCCGCAGAATAGCAGCCACGTCCGCTGTTGCGTCCGATTCACTGGCCTTTGCTACCTCCGGGGCAAATGCCTCCAGATTCCCTGACATGGCCGTGAAGGAGAGCGCGCTGATCGTGGTCAGGTTCTCCATCAGGGTGGCCAGTTTCTGGTGGGCAAGGATGGCCTGCCCGATGGTCAGGGCACTGGAACTTATGAAGGGAAGCGCATCTTCTGTGGGCCAGGAAGCCAATGGCACAGGCACCGGCTTGCCATCCATCGCGGGACGCTCACCCAAGAGTGTTAGCGCAGTTCCGGCCAGAGCAGGAAGATCTGCCGTGCCAATACCGCCGAACTCCCGCACTTCCGGCAAAGTATCTGCGTTCAGCATCTCCACGACCGCTTCGGACAGAGCGGGGTTGATCCCGGAAGCGCCCGCGGCCAGTTGCGATGCTCTGACCACGAGCATGGCCCTCACCGTTTCCCGGTCAAGGGCACGTCCGGCGTCCACGGCATGGCTCCGAAGCAAGTTGAGTCCGTGCTGGTCGGCGGACGCATCCGATGTACCCAGGGTCACGGAGCGGTTGGCTCCAACACCCGTGGACCGCCCGTACACAGGCCGTGCCTGTGCCGTTGCGCGGGCTGAGCGCTGTGAGGCAGCCATGCGTTCGATCGCCGAAGGAGCTAGAACCACCTTCTGGCCGCCAACTGCAATTGCCACGACGTCAGCCAACTCTAATTGCACTCCATCGATCACGATCATGAACCGATCCTTTCATTCGCGACCAGGTGCCAGCACCCAACTGACTGGCAGTTGTGGTTGTTGTGAAGGCTCGTGGCAACCACTATTGCCAGTCAGTTGGGTTACTAGGCTTCGTTCATGGGGATGCGGACGCCGCGTTCGTTGGCGACTTCGACGGCGCGGTCGTAGCCGGCGTCGACGTGGCGGATGACGCCCATGCCGGGGTCGTTGGTCAGGAGCCGTTCGAGTTTCTCCGCGGCGAGGTCGGTGCCATCGGCGACGGAAACCTGCCCGGCGTGCAGGGACCGGCCGATCCCGACACCGCCGCCGTGGTGGATCGACACCCAGGTAGCGCCTGAGGAGGTGTTGATCAGGGCGTTCAGCAGCGGCCAGTCAGCAATCGCGTCGGACCCGTCGGCCATGGACTCGGTCTCCCGGTAGGGCGACGCGACGGAACCGGAGTCCAGGTGGTCACGGCCGATCACGATCGGGGCCTTGACCTTGCCCTCGGCGACGAGCTGGTTGAACAACAGCCCGGCCTTGGCCCGTTCGCCGTACCCGAGCCAGCAAATACGTGCCGGCAGGCCCTCGAACTCCACCCGGTCCGCAGCGGCGTCGAGCCACTTGTGCAGGTGCGTGTTTTCCGGGAACAGTTCCTTGATCGCCGCATCTGTCACGGCAATGTCTTCCGGGTCCCCGGACAGCGCCACCCAGCGGAACGGGCCCAGGCCTTCACAGAACAGCGGACGGATATAGGCCGGGACGAAACCGGGGAACTCGAACGCCCGCTCGTACCCGCCCTTGCGTGCCTCATCACGGATGGAGTTGCCGTAATCGAACACCTCGGCACCGGCGTCCTGGAACTCCACCATCGCCTGGACGTGGCGGGCCATGGACGCCTGGGCCTTCTTGGTGAACCCTTCCGGATCCGCTTCGGCTTCCGTGTGCCACTCGGCCACGGTGATGCCCTCGGGCAGGTAGGACAGCGGGTCATGCGCGCTGGTCTGGTCGGTGACGACGTCGATCGTCAATTCGCCGGCCTTGTGGCGGCGGAGCAGTTCCGGGAACACCTCAGCGGCGTTGCCCACGTACCCGACGGACCAGCCGCGGCGCTCGTCCTTGGCCTTCTGGACCTTCGCGATCGCAGCATCCAGATCCGTTTCGACCTCATCGAGGTAGCGTTTGCCGGCACGCCGGCGCAGACGGGTCTCGTCCACGTCCACGATCAGGCAGGCACCGTCGTTCAACGTCACGGCCAGCGGCTGGGCACCGCCCATGCCACCACAACCACCGGTCAACGTCAGCGTCCCGGCCAGCGGGCCCTCGACCGAACCAGCAGCCGCCGAGCCTTCCGCGGCCGGTGCCGGATGCCTGCCCTCCGCAGCGAGCTTGTTCCCGACCGCGGCGAACGTTTCGTAGGTGCCCTGCAGGATGCCCTGTGTGCCGATGTAGATCCAGGACCCCGCGGTCATCTGCCCGTACATCATCAGGCCCTCGGCCTCGAGACGGCGGAACTCAGGCCACGTCGCCCAGTCCCCCACCAGGTTCGAGTTCGCCAACAACACACGCGGAGCCCACTCGTGGGTGCGGAACACACCCACCGGCTTACCCGACTGCACCAGCAGCGTCTCGTCCTTCTCCATGGTCTCCAGGGTGCGGGTGATCGCATCAAACGCAGCCCAGGAACGCACGGCACGGCCGGTGCCGCCGTAAACCACCAGGTCATCCGGGCGCTCAGCAACCTCGGGATCCAGGTTGTTCATCAACATGCGCAACGGCGCCTCGGTCTGCCACGACTTGGCAGTAAGCTCAGTACCCCGCGCGGCCTTAACCGGACGGGCACCAGTAGTGAAATCGGCAGTCATTCTTTACTCCTATGAATCCTGGAAAATCAGCGCAAAGTCAGTGGGATTAGCCCAGGTTCTTGTTCTTAAGCCATTCCTTGGCGATCTCGCCGATGTCCTCGAACTTCGCCACGCGGCCGTTCATCTTGATGAGGTCCTCTGTGGTGAGCGCAGCCGAGACCTTATCCAGGGTTGCCTTCACTGTATCCGTGGACTTCTTCTGGTTGATGACCGGCAGGATGTTCTCTGAGAGGAAGAGGTTCTTGTTGTCCTCGAGCGCCACCAGGTTGTTCTCCGCCAGGGCCGGATCGGTGCTGAAGAGGTCCGCGACCTGTATCTGGCCAGAAAGGAGGGCGTTCAGCGTCAGCGGCCCACCGGCGTCGAGCGCTGAAAATTCCTTGAACTCAAGGTTGTACACGGACTTCAGTCCGGCAACGCCGTTGAGGCGCGTCTTCCACTCCGGCGGCCCGCCCAGGACGAGTTCCTTGGCAACCGGCTGGAGGTCCTCGATGGTCTTGAGCTTGTATTGGTCCGCGATGTCCTTCTTTACGGTGAGGACGTCCTTATCCTGCGCTTCAGAAGCCGTCAGAACAGTCAGCCCAGAGGGGATCTTGGTGGCCAGTTCTTTGGTGACTTCCTCGGAGGAGACTGCCTTGGTGGCGGAATCCAGGTACTGGAGGAGCGCACCGCCGTACTCCGGCATGAGGTCGATGGAGCCGTCCTTTAGTGCGGGGATAGTGACCTCGCGGCTGCCAATACTTGGCTTTTCCGTGACGTTGACGCCCTTGGCCTTCAGGGCCTCGGCGTAGATCTTGGCGATCAGCTGACTTTCGGGGAAGTCAGCCGAACCGACAATGATGCTGTCGCCGGAGGCTCCTGCTGCCGCAGTGTTGGACGTGCTCATAGGGTCCCCGCCGCCGCAGGCACTCAAGGTGATGGCCGCAACGGCGGCAAGGGTGAAACCGGTCAAGTACTTCTTCATGTCAGCTCTCCTGAGATGGCGCTTACAAGGCATGCAGCAGCCAGGTGGGGTGGATGGAGGTGAAACTTACGCGCCGAATCCAGCGCCGGGTGTTGGTTAGACCGTGACGGGGGTCTTCACGGGTTCGGCTACAGGAGCCGATTTGATGGTTCGCCGTGTCAGTCCTGGTGAGACGACCCGGCGGGTGATGAAGGCGAGGAGCTGGTCGAAGAACAGTGCCAGCAAAGCAACGAGGACGGCGCCGGCGACCATTTGGCTGTAATCATTTTGGGCCTTGCCGTCGATCAGGAGCCGGCCCAGGCCGCCGAGCGAAATGTATGCTGCGATGGTCGCAGTCGAGATGATCTGCAGCAGTGCGCTTCGGACACCAGATAAAACCAGCGGAAGTGCGCAGGGCAGCTGGACATCCGTAAGGATCTTCATGGTGCGGAAGCCCATGCCCCGGGCGGCGTCGACGGCGGCAGCATCCACTGCGCGCACACCGGCATAAGTGTTGGTCAGGATAGGCGGCACTGCAAGGAGTACCAGCACGATAAGGCTTGGCAGGATGTAGCCCATTCTCGATGGGAAGGCCGGTGAGATCAGCAGGACCAAAAGGATCAGCAGGCCGACGCTCGGCAGGGCGCGCAGGGCGTTGGCCAAGCCAGCAATCATGAACACGCCTTTGCCCGTTACTCCGATGTAGATGCCCAGCGGCACTGCGATAACCGCAGCGATGGCCAGTGCGATCAGGGAATACAGGAGGTGCTCACCAATCAAGGTCGGGATGCCGTCTGCGCCGCTCCAGTGCGCGGGGTCGAACAAGTAGTTCACGATGCCACCACCTTGGGGGTCCACGGTGTCAGCCACCGGTTGAGAAGGATGATCAGCCCGTCCAGGATCATGGCCAGAATCACGCAGAGGACGATGCCCACGATGATCGGAGTAAAGAAGCGGAGTTGGAAGCCCTGCGTGAACAGGGACCCGAGCTGCGGGATACCCAACAGCGCGGCAACGGAGACCAGGCTGACGTTGGATACAGCGGCCACGCGAAGGCCTGCCGATATGACCGGAACGCCCACTGGCAGTTCCACCTTCATGAGGCTCTGATAACCGCGGTAGCCCATCGCCTTGGCAGCTTGGACGGTGTCTTCAGGCACGGAGTCCAGGGCATCTGCCACCACTCGCACCAGCAGCGCCACCGTGTAGATGGTCAACGCCGCCACGATGTTCAGCGGGTCCAGGATCTTGGTGCCAAGGACAAGTGGCAGCAGGACGAAGAGTGCCAGGGACGGGACGGTGTAAAGAAGTCCTGCAACTCCCACCAGCAGCGGATAGATCCGACGGCTCCGGTGCGCCCACCAGCCCAGGGGCAAGGCGATCAGTAGACCAAGGACCAAGGGGATGACGGCCAGCAGGACGTGCCAGCCGAGCAGGAAAACGATGTTGTCGAACTGGCGGCCCAGCCACTCAAAGTTCATCGGGCCGTCTCCAGGTGTGGTTCGGCCTCGATGGCCTTTACGACGTCTGTGGCCGTCACGGTTCCGATCAGCTCACCATGCTCGTTGACAACCACACCGCGGCGGCTGGGCGAGGAAAGTGCGGCGTCCAGCAGTTGGCGCATCGTTCCCGAGGCAGCTGCCGGGATGCCGCTGAGATTCAGGTTTTCGCGCTTGAGCTCACCGTTAAGAAGCTCGGGTTGGGCCCACCCGAGTGGTTTCCGGCCGCCGTCGACTACCAACACCCAAGCACCCGAAGCCTTGGCGCGGGCCTCCTCTCCGGAAGCGCCGAGCTGAACCACAGCTTCTTCACCGATCGCAACGCTGCCCGCGGTCTTCGTAAAGCCCAGGGAGCGATAACCACGGTCCCTGCCCACGAAGTCCGCAACGAAGTCATCCGCCGGCGAGGTGAGTAGCTCTGACGGCGTTGCCATCTGTGCGAGCTTGCCGCCGACCCGCATCACGGCAACCTGGTCGCCGAGCTTGAGGGCTTCATCGATGTCGTGTGTGACCATGATGATGGTCTTGCCGATCTCACGCTGGAGCCGGAGGAACTCCTCCTGCAGCTGCCCGCGCACCACAGGATCCACGGCACTGAACGGCTCGTCCATGAGCATGAACGCCGGGTCCGATGCCAGTGCTCGGGCCACGCCCACACGTTGCTGCTGGCCGCCGGAAAGCTGCCACGGATAGCGCTTGGCGAAGCTCGCGGGCAAACCCACTCGCTCCATGAGTTCCAGGGCCTTGGTGCGCGCCTTCTGGCGGCTCTCGCCCAAGAGGACCGGCATGGTGGAGACGTTGTCCACGATGGTCTTATGCGGGAAGAGCCCTGCGTGCTGGATTACGTATCCGATCCTGCGTCGGAGCAACGCTGCGTCCATGCCGGAAGTGGGCTCGTCATCAAGGTAGATGGTGCCGCTGGTGGGTTCGATGAGGCGGTTGATCATCCTCAGCGAGGTGGTCTTGCCGCAGCCGGACGGGCCCACCAGAATGGTCAGCTTTCCGGTCGGAGCCTCCAGGTTGAGGCCATCGACGGCGACAGTACCGTCAGGGTACGCCTTGGTGACATTTTCAAATTTGATCATTTCTCTTCCATGCTTTCCTGGGGCACTTCATGGTTTCCGTCGGGTTCCACGAGGATGTTGTCCGCTACCTTCACCAGTTCCTCGCCAAATGTCTGGGCTTTAGCCTCATCCAGGCGGTAGCTGGGAACGACGATGCTGAGGGCCGCCACTGTTCGGCCACCGATCACGATGGGCGCGGCAACAGCCGTAATGTCGTCTTCAACGCCGCTGCGCACGATGGCGTAACCGCGGCCATTCTGTCCGCCAGTCAGTACCTTGCCGGCAGCGGACCCTTCCAAGGGGATGCTCCGGCCGACCCAACTGGTGTGCCGGACAGAGCGCGTACCTTCGACGATGGCAATGTAGATCCCGGTTTCCCCAGGACCGGGAATACTCAAATAGCAGGACTCGCCGGTTTCGGCGACGAGCCGCTTCATGTGCGGCGTGCAAAGTGACACCAAGGATTCCTGCCCTAAGGCGAGGGCTCCCAACTGGATGACGCTGGCTCCCGGACGGAAATTACCGCCCGGATCCCGCGTCACGAAGCCGCTGCCTTCCAGTGTGCGAAGGAGGCGGAGCGCGGTGCTGGCAGAAAGGTCAACCACCCGCGCGGCGTCACTCAGGCTGATGGAGCCATCAGTGCAGACTGCGCTAAGGAGAGCCAACGCCCTTTCGACTGTCCGGGTGGAGGAATCTGCTGCCACTGCACGACCTGCTTTCAAGTGGTCTAAATCACCATGTCTTGCCACTTAGTAAAAATCAATTTTCATCAAATGGCAAGACTTCACGGGAGATTACTTGACAATCCGGGAAATGAGACGTCATTTGCCCCAATGGGGCCTCCGCATGCTTCCGGCCTGTTAATAGTCGCCCAAACCCTTGCCATGTGGTGGCATCTGGTTTTTACTTGGTGGCAGTCTTCATCAATCGGAGGAACACGTGGAAACCGTCAATCAGCTCCTTGCCTCAATACAGGATGTGGGCCGCGATGCGGTGCGCGGAGGCTACTCCAGGGCCGTTTACTCAACGCCCGAACTGGATCTCAGGCAGTGGTTCATGGAGCAAGCCAAACAACGCGGCCTGGACGTTGAGACAGATCGCAACGGGATCCTCTGGGCCTGGTGGGGCAAGCCCCAGAATGGCGCCCTAGTCACCGGTAGCCACCTCGACTCCGTCCCCGGCGGAGGTGCCTTCGATGGACCCCTTGGCGTCGCTTCCGCGCTGGCCGCCGTCGACATCCTCAAATCCCGCGGAGTTCAGCCGCCGCGTTCACTGGCCATAACGGTCTTCCCGGAAGAAGAAGGGTCCCGCTTTGGCGTGGCCTGTTTGGGTTCCCGACTCCTCACCGGCGCCATCGACGTCGACAAGGCATTGAACCTGCGCGACGCGGACGGAAACACCTTCGGCGACGTTGCCAGAGCCAACGACTTGGACCCCCGGCACATTGGCCCCGACTCTGAGGCCTTGGCCCGGATCGGCGATTTCGTTGAGTTACATGTGGAGCAAGGCAAGGGACTGGGGCAAGGCGGCCCGGCTATTGCGGTTGGAAGTTCGATCCTGGGTCACGGGCGCTGGAAGATCAGCGTCAGCGGCCAAGGAAACCACGCCGGCACCACCCTCATGGCAGACCGCGCCGATCCCATGGTCGCTGCCGCCCAGATCGTTCTGGCTGTCCGCGACACCGCCGCCAAGCAACCGGATGCCCGGGCCACGGTCGGCCGCTTGTCGCCCGTTCCCGGCGGCACCAACGTGATCGCCTCGCGCGTCGATCTTTGGCTTGATGCCCGCCATCCCGACGACGCCGTTACAGCCCGCCTGATCGAAGCCATCTACGGCGCGGCACAGGAAGTCGCCGCAGCTGAAGGATGCACGGCAACTCTCACCGAAGAGTCCTACAGCGACACCGTGCACTTTGACCCGGGGCTGAGCCGACGCATCGGCGGGCTCCTGCCCGGAGCCCCCGTGCTGGCAACCGGCGCAGGGCACGACGCCGGGGTGTTGGCCGGATACGTTCCCTCGGCCATGCTCTTCGTCCGCAATCCCAGCGGAATCTCGCATTCACCCGAAGAATACGTGGCCGACGAAGATGCTTCGGCAGGAACCGTTGCCCTCGCGGATGTACTGGAAGGACTCCTATGAACGCGTTCTGGTGCGAAACCGCCATCGTCAGGGCAGACCACCCGGAAGAAGGCTATCCGGCCTTGGCCGCTGCCTCAGGCGTGCGGATCGAAACGCACAACGGTCGGATCTCCAGCATTACGACTGATACTGAAGCGCAACCCAATGACATGAGACTGAGCGGGATCACCTTCCCGGCCGCTGCCAACGCCCACTCCCACGCCTTCCACAGAGTCCTGCGCGGCCGAACCCATGAAGGCCGCGGAGATTTCTGGGTGTGGCGGGAGCAGATGTACCGGAGCGCATCCGAGCTGACTCCGGAGAAATACGAGAAACTCGCCACTGCTGTCTTTGCTGAAATGGTGGTCACGGGCTTCAGCAGCGTGGCCGAATTCCACTACGTCCACCATCAACCAGACGGCACGCCCTACGCGGAACCCCATGCCATGGAGCTGGCGCTGGCCCGTGCGGCCATGTCCAGCGGGATCCGCCTCACGCTCTTGGACACCTTGTATCTGGCCGGAGGAATCGGTACGCCCCTCAATCCCGAACAGGCAAGGTTCGGGGACCCGGATGTGCACGCCTGGCTCGATCGGTTAAACTCCCTCCGGGCGGTTGTTGCCGAGCAATTTCCTAAGGAACTCGTCAGCGTCGGAGCTGCACTTCACTCCGTCCGGGCTGTCCCCGAGGAGGACCTGAAAGTTGTGGCCAGGCAGCTGCCCGAAGACATCCCCCTTCACATCCACCTCAGTGAACAACCTGCCGAGAACCAGGCATGCCTGGAGGCCTACGGCACCACGCCAGCGGGTCTATTGGAACGCCACGGACTCCTCTCCAGCAGGCTGTCCGCCGTCCATTCCACGCACCTGACGCAGGAAGACATCGCCCTGCTCGGAAACGCAGGCACCACTGTGGTCATGTGCCCCAGTACGGAAGCCGACCTCGCAGACGGGATCGGTCCCGCGCGTGAACTTGCCGGCGCCGGGGCAGCCATTGCTCTGGGCACGGACCAGCATGCGGTGATCGACCCATGGACTGAAATGCGTACGTTGGAACACGGCGAGCGGTTGGGCACAGGACAGCGGGGCAGGTTCTCACCTCAGGAACTCCTGCGGGCCGCAACCGAAGGGGCTGCCCGGTCCATGGCTACGCCCATTGCCGCATCAGGCCTTGAGGTCGGCGCAGTGTGCGATCTCATGGTTATTGATCCGGCATCCACCCGCACCGCCGGGTCCCGACCTTTGCAGATGGCATTCAGCGCAACTTCCAGCGACGTCACCGAAGTCATCATCGCCGGAGAACTGGTGGCCTCCCACGGCGCTCACACGCGGCTCGGCAGGCCGGGCAGCCTTCTGACGGAGGCACTGAAAGAGCTCTCCTAACGTCTTACGCCCACTCCCTAAGGGACTGACGACGGCACGCGAGTTTGAGTCGCGACGCACCTGCCGCCGTCGTGCTTTGCGTTCAAGTAGTGGCTCCAAAGGCCCCCTTTCCCGCCCTAAACAGGCACTCAGCTGAATCCCAGCCTCCAATCAGGGCACATTCGTTAATTTAGTGAATCCACGTCATCTGAATCTCCTTGACTGGAACTTGGCGGATGGGGCGTGCCACACTGTGTAGCGCGTGTGCACCGGCGTCCCCGTCGGAACAGCCGACGACGTCCCGCACCGTGAATCCCACACCACCATTCCCAAGGGAGACCCATGTCCAATCCCAGCACCGAAGGCGTGCCCCCAGTGTCCAGGAAAGTGATCGGCCTGGCCGTCGCTGGGGCGGTGGGCGGCTTCCTGTTCGGCTTCGATTCTTCGGTGGTCAACGGTGCCGTGGATGCCATGAAGGACGAATTCCTGATGAGCGAAGCGGTCACGGGATTTGCTGTCGCCGTCGCGTTGCTGGGGTGCGCGCTGGGTGCGTACCTGGCCGGCAAAGTCGCAGACCGTTACGGCCGCATTCCGGCAATGAAGATCGGTGCCCTCCTTTTCCTGGTGAGCTCCGTAGGTACAGGACTGGCTTTTGGTGTGTGGGACCTGATCTTCTGGCGCTTGGTTGGAGGCTTGGGCATCGGCCTTGCTTCGGTCATCGCCCCGGCCTACATATCCGAGATTTCCCCTCGGCACGTGCGTGGTCGCTTGGCGTCACTTCAGCAGCTCGCCATCACTACCGGTATCTTCGCGGCACTGTTGTCCGACGCCGTCCTGGCCAATTCCGCCGGCAGCGCCGGCAGCACGTTCTGGCTCGGGATGGAAGCTTGGCGCTGGATGTTCATCGCTTGCGCCGTGCCGGCTGCCGTGTACGGCTGGATCGCGTTCCGCTTGCCGGAGTCGCCACACTTCCTGGTGCTCAACGGCAAGGAAGACCAGGCCAGAAACATCTTCGATACCCTCATCCCCAACGACGATACCGAGCGGCACATCCGCGACATCCGCGAGTCCATCCAGCAGGATCAGCTGTCCACCAAGAAGGGTTCGCTGCGCGGCAAGACCTTCGGCCTCCAGGCAGTGGTGTGGATCGGCATCATCCTGTCGGTGCTGCAGCAATTCGTTGGCATCAACGTGATCTTCTACTACTCCACCACGCTGTGGAAAGCGGTTGGATTCCAGGAGAAGGACTCCCTGGCCATCTCGGTTGCCACCTCGGTGACCAACATTTTGGTGACTCTGGTAGCCATCGCGCTGGTGGACCGCATTGGCCGCCGCCCCATCCTGCTGACCGGCTCCATCGGCATGGCCGTTTCGCTCGGCGTCATGGCTTTGGCCTTCTCTTCCGCTGTTGGCGCGGGCTCCGAGATCAGTCTCCCGGGCGCTTGGGGGCCAGTTGCCTTGGTTGCGGCCAACGTCTTCGTGATCAGCTTCGGTGCTTCTTGGGGTCCACTCGTCTGGGTGCTGCTTGGCGAGATCTTCCCATCCCGCATCCGGGCCCGCGCGCTCGGACTGGCGGCAGCTGCGCAGTGGATCGCCAACTTTGCCATCACGCTCAGCTTCCCCATCATGGCGGCGGGTTCGCTGCCCCTGACGTACGCCTTGTACGCGGCGTTTGCTGCGGCGTCGTTCTTCTTTGTGATGTTCAAGGTTCCCGAGACGAACGGCATGTCGCTGGAGCAGGCTGAGACACTCTTCGTTCCCAAGGGCGCGCCGGTGGCACCGCTGTCACCTCAGCCCAAGTAAGTCGCATTAGTGCGCGTTTTGAACGCTCAAAACGCGCACTGCTGCTACGTAGTTGGGTGCCTACACCAGGTGCGGTTCGTGCGACTTCAGGTACCCACGGCCACCGAAGGCAACGAGAATCGCGATCACCATGGCAACAGCACCGGCAAAGAAAGGCACCTGCGGCCCAAAGTGCTCACCCAGCTGCGCGGCGGCGAACGGGGCCAGCGCACCACCCATCCACCGCACAAAGTTATAGCCTGCGGATGCGACGGGTCGCGGTGAATCGGAGACGCCCATGGCCAGTTCGGTGTAAATCGTGTTGTTGATGCCCAGCAGGGCACCGGCCACGATCACAAGCACGACGACGGCAGTCACCGAGTGCCCCGCGGCAAGTCCCAGTCCAACCAGATCCAACATGAGCACGAGCAGCGTTCCGGTCAGGACCTTTACAGCGCCGAAACGCTTCTGCAGCACGGGAGCTACGAACACCGAGAACACGGCCACGGCAACGCCCCAACCGAAGAACACTCCCCCGATACCGTATGCGTCCATGCCGAGGATGAACGGCGTGAAGGCGAGGATGGTGAAGAAGCCGTAGTTGTAGAAAAGGGCGCTTGCTGCGGTTGTGCTGAGGCCCTTGTGTCCCAGCGCGAGAAGCGGATCCCGCAGGCGGGACTTCTTTGCCGGGGCGGGTGTTTTGGGAAGCAGGGCCAGCAGGGCGATAAAAGCGGCAGCCATGAGGACCGCGGTCCCAAAGAACGGTGCGCGCCACTGCCACCCACCCAACAATGCCCCAAGGAGCGGGCCCAGCGAGATACCCAGGCCGAGCGCCGCTTCGTAGAGAATGATGGCCGTTCCGGTACCACCACTGGCCACACCAACGATCACGGCAAGCGCGGTGGCGACAAACAGGGCGTTACCCAATCCCCAACCAGCACGGAAACCAACCAACTGCTCAACGCTGCCGGACAGGCCGGACAAGGATGCGAACACCACGATTACGGCCAGCCCGATCAGCAGCGTCTTCTTGCCACCGATGCGCGAGGACACGAAGCCGCTGATCAGCATGGCGATCGCCGTCACCAGGAAGTAGCTGGTGAAGAGCAGGGAAACTTCGCTGGTGGACGCGTCCAGGTTCTTGGCGATCGCAGGAAGAATGGGATCCACGAGCCCGATGCCCATGAACGCGAACACGGCTGCGAGCGCCGTGGCCCACACGGCCTTCGGCTGCTTGAGGAATGAAGCCTTCTCGGCTTCGAGGGTGGTTTCGATGCTTGTTTCGGCGCTTTCTGAAGCGTCAGCCAGCTGGCGTGACATTCAAGGGCTCCTTGTCGGTGCGTTTGGTTTTGGTTAGTTCTGGAATGAGCTGTTGATCTTGCTGATGATGGGGAGAGCCGCGGCGAGTTGCTCGATTTCGGCGGTGCTCAGCTCTTGGAGCATCCCGGCCACCATGGCGTTGCGCCGCTGGTTGGCAGATTCGACGGCGGCGGTCCCGGCTTTGGTGATGACCACCTGGACTGCGCGCGAATCGTCGGGGTCAGCCTGCCGGGTGACCAGGCCGGCGCGCTCGAGCTTGATGATTTGCTCGGTGGCGCTCGGCACCTTGATCCCCAGGTTCTTGGCGATGTCACCCACGCGGAGTCCGCCGTCGGAAATCATGGAGAGCAGGCTGAGCTGCGCTGCGGTGAGTTCACCTTCCGGGTCCAGGCGGCGGAACATGTATACGCCCAAGCGCAATGACTCGCGGAATTGCTGCGCGAGCTCGGTGAGGTTGGGATCGGATGCACGATTCATATTTAGGTAGCCTAATAGTTAGGGTACCTAAGTGTCAAGCGATGCAGCACCCAAGTAAGTCGCATGTGAGCGCGTTTAGAGCCCTGAAAACGCGCACAAATGCGACTCAGTTGGGTTAAAGCGTGAGCTTCATACCCTCATGGCTTGCAACAAAGCCCAATCGCTCATAGAAGCGATGGGCGGCCGCGCGGGACTTGTCGGTGGTCAACTGCACCAGGGAGCATCCCCGCCCACGCGCCTGGTCGATGGCCCACTGGATCATGAGCGCACCCACCCCCTGCCCGCGGAGCGCATCGTCCACGCGGACGGCTTCGATCTGGGCGCGCAAGGATCCCCTGCGCGACAGGCCCGGGAGATAGCTGAGCTGGAAAGTGGCAACAACCTCCCCGTCGAGTTCGCCCACCACCAAAAGGTGGGCGGGGTCGCCGTCGATCATTTCAAAAGCACGCTCGTACGGCGCAAGGTCGTCCAGATTTTCGCGGGTAGCGCCCAACTGGTCATCCATCAGCAGCGCAAGGATTCGCGGCAAATCAGCCTTGGTAGCGCGCCGAAGACTGAAGGTTCCAGAGTCGACGGCGGCAGTCATCAAAGCGGGCGCGGCGGCAGGGTCTGTGGTCACCACCCCAGCATGCCACTTGGACTGGAACTCAGTATTGCTAAGTACCGGTACCTAGTTCTACTATGTAGTGGTAGCTAGTGATACTGAGTAGTGAAGGAGGTGTTCGATGGGCAAGCAAATGACGGAGATGCTCAAAGGCACATTGGAGGGCATCGTACTGGCCCTCCTCACCGGAAAAGCGGCCTACGGGTATGAGATCACCACGCTGCTCCGGGCGCAGGGATTTACCGAGATCGCCGAGGGCACTGTGTACGCACTGCTCGTCAGGATCGAACAAAAGGGGCTGGTGGACGTCGAAAAGCGCCCATCGGAAAAAGGACCACCCCGGAAGGTGTACACGCTCAACGTGCAGGGCAAAAACGAACTGGACGAATTCTGGAACACCTGGAGCTTCTTGTCGGAACGGCTTGAACAGCTCCGCAAGGAAGGAAACTGACATGGCAGCAAAATGGATCGAAATGGTCACCGGATCACTCGAGCAGAAGAAGCAGTACAAGCAGGCCAAGGCACGGCTGGATGCCCTGCCCGAGCCCTATCTCACCGTGGCCACGGCCTTCAACCGGTACCTCATGTACTACGGCGGGGTTACCGAAGGGGACACCATGGTGCAGATGTTCACGGATCTCGCAGATCTTTGGGAACGGGCCGCCATCGACGGAACGCCCGTGAGCGGGATCGTGGGCGAAGATCCGATCGAGTTCGCCGAGGCTTTTGCCCAGGCCTACGGCGGAAAGCGCTGGATCGACAAGGAAAGGGAACGCCTCACCAAGGCAGTAGATAAGGCAAAGGAGGCGGAATCATGACTGCAACAGCCATCCGCGTCCAGGGCATCGAAAAGTCCTACAAGGACCTCCACGTGCTCCGGGGCGTCGACTTTGAAGTAGCGTCGGGCAGCATTTTCGCCCTCCTCGGTTCCAATGGAGCTGGCAAGACCACCATGGTGAAGATCCTGTCCTCCCTGCTGAAAGCGGACGCCGGCACTGCCGCCGTCGAGGGTTTTGATGTTGCCATCGAGTCGCTCCAGGTAAGACAGTCCATCAGCCTAACCGGGCAGTTTGCGGCAGTGGACGAGGTGCTGTCCGGCAAGGAGAACTTGGTCCTTGTGGCCAAACTGCGCCATCTGGAGAACCCTGGCGGGATCGCAGATGAGCTGCTGGCGCAGTTCAACCTCAGCGATGCCGGGTCCCGTAAGGTAGCCACCTACTCCGGCGGCATGCGTCGCCGCCTGGATATCGCCATGAGCCTGGTCGGCAACCCGAAGGTGATCTTCCTGGACGAACCGACCACCGGCCTGGACCCACAGGCGCGCATCGACGTCTGGCAGACCATCAAGGATCTCGCCCGGAACGGCACAACAGTGCTGCTCACCACCCAATACCTCGACGAGGCCGAACATCTCGCCGACCGCATCGCGATCCTGCACAAGGGCACGATCATCCAGAACGGCACGCTCGACGAGCTCAAGCGGCTGCTGCCGCCAGCCGAGATCGAGTACGTCGAGAAGCAGCCCTCACTCGAAGATGTCTTCCTGGCGCTAGTCGGCGAAACGGCTGAAGAGCAGAAAGAACAGGAGGCATCCCGATGAGCACCCACGTCCTCGGCGATACCCGCGTCCTCACCGGCCGCTCGCTGCGCCACATCCTTCGCAGCCCCGATACGATCATCACCACCGCGGTCACGCCGATCGCGCTGATGCTGCTGTTCGTGTACGTGCTTGGCGGCGCGATCAATACCGGATCCGACGAGTCATACATCAACTACATGCTCCCCGGCATCCTGCTGATCACGATTGCCTCCGGCATCGCCTACACCGCCTACCGCCTGTTCCTGGATATGCAGGGCGGCATCTTCGAGCGCTTCCAGTCCATGCCGATCGCGCGGTCGAGCGTGCTATGGGCGCACGTGCTCACCTCGCTCGTGGCCAACCTCGTCTCGGTCGCGATCGTCGTCGGAGTGGCCCTCCTTATGGGGTTCCGCACCGGAGCATCCGTGGGCACCTGGCTTGCAATCGCCGGCATCCTGGTCCTGTTCACGCTCGCCCTGACCTGGCTGGCCGTGATCGCCGGGCTCTCCGCGAAAACCGTCGACGGCGCCAGCGCGTTCAGCTACCCGCTGATCTTCCTGCCGTTCATCAGTTCGGCCTTCGTGCCGACCGCGACGATGCCGGGCCCGGTGGCCTGGTTCGCCGAGAACCAGCCAGTGACCTCGATCGTGAACTCCATCCGCGCGCTGTTCGCGCAGCAGCCGGTGGGCAGCGACATTTGGATTGCGCTGGCCTGGTGCTTCGGCATCTTGGTCCTGGCGTTCGCCTTCGCCATGACCGCATACCGGCGGAAGATCGCCTAGTCGCGCCTTCCCACATCACCGGCTTAAGCTCCCTTTCCGCAAGGGAGCTTTCGCCATGCAGGGCCTAAGCTCGGCTACGAGAGTTCTTCTCCGTCCTGACGGGACGTCCTGTAGCCGTACGTCACGTCCACAGGGGCGAAGACTGCTCACTTATCCTTTGCCCGAGATTTCCTTCGCCGTTCGCCGCAATCTGATAACAGCCAGTCCGAGGACGCTGCCCGCTGCGGCCAAGAAGAAGAACAGCACCAGAAGCGGACCTGACATCCCGGGAAAAAGCGGGTTCCCGCCGGTAAGGAAGATTGATGCCAATAGGCCCGCCATCGACACGCAAAACGCCAGGCCCAGTACTTTCTGCCTGCGATCCTCGCGAGTCATCGGCGATCTATTTGAAGTAGCCATGGATATATTCTATCGTGTCGATCAAACCTAAATTGACAGGTTTGTAAACAACATGGGGGAAATTGTATGAAAGCTCGAAAAATTACTGGAATCCTGTCGGCGGGGCTTCTTGTTGCCGGTGGTATCGCCGGGGCCTCACTAGTGGCGCCGGAAGAAGCGAAGGCGTCGGTGTGTGGTTACTCACAAGAGGTCCGCTCCTACAATTCCATCCTCAGCCTGAGCCTGCTCGGTCAGACCCTGGACCCGTTTGGCGGCCAAAAGGTCGTGTCTGTCTACGGTCATTGCGGTCCCACAAACGTAAAGATCGTCACCGAATCACCCAACGGCAACCGCTACGTGTGCGTGCCCCCGGGTGACAGCTGGCTGGGATTCGTGAACCAGGGTGACAGGATCACTGGCGCCTACTACGTCGGCCTCTGCTAAAGGACAGCTCCCATGATCAAGGTCAACGGTTTCAAGCGCATTTGCGCCGCGATAACGACTGGGGCAGCGCTTGTACTCACCGGGCTGGTAGTCACCGCCGCGCCGGCATCTGCAGCTGTGTGCGGTTTTCAGGGTGTTGTCACTCCGAACATCGGCGGCAACGTAGCCCCATGGGAAGAAGCGATCTATAACCACTGCGGTCCAGGTAACGTCAAGATCAGAGTCCAGTACTACTACGCCGAACGCGACCTGTGCGTGACCCCCGGAGAGACCCGCCTCTATGCGAACCCGAACTTGGGTGGCCTCAACTTTGCGTATTACATTGGCGGATGCTAACCAATGCAAATTAGCCGATTCTCTGTTGGGTGATTAATTCCCGTGCACCTGCAGGCGGTAGTTATTTTTAATCTACTTCTAAATGAAAGCTGATAAGTTTTATCGCTATAAGGGTACTCGTCGCTTGTGGGTCTACCTTGACGCTCGTGCATGTGTGTCCCACCGGTCCGCTATGCCGGTGGGACACGCTTGCAGGCCTTTGCTCAGATGACCCCGGACCTCTGGACACCCCCGGCGTGGTGGTTCATTGCGCCCGACCTCCTCACATGGATGATGGGTGGATCCAGCGCATGCAGACCGATTGGCCATTTGTCAGACATTAGCTATAGCTTTATCGAAGCAGATTTGTAACGGCCGTCACCATTTTGGTGGGCTCTTCGAAGGGTTCTTGAACTAATGTCCGACCAGACGACAAAGGCGCAACTCCACGCCTCCAGCCGGGACAGCGAGCCCCACCTATCACGCTCGCTCAGCAACCGGCACATCCAGCTCCTCGCCATTGGCGGAGCCATCGGCACAGGCCTCTTTATGGGCTCCGGCAAAACCATCTCGGTTGCCGGGCCCTCCGTGATCTTTGTTTACATGATCATCGGCTTCATGCTGTTCTTCGTCATGCGGGCCATGGGTCAACTCCTGTTGTCCAACCTGAACTACAAGTCCTTCAGCGCCTTCGCGGGCGACCTCCTTGGCCCGTGGGCAGGCTTTTTCACGGGCTGGACCTACTGGTTCTGCTGGGTAGTCACGGGTGTTGCGGATGTTATCGCCATTGCCGGCTATGCCAATGAGCTGTGGCCAGGTGTTCAACTGTGGGTCCCGGGAATTGCGACCATCGTCATCCTGCTGCTCCTGAACCTCCCCACCGTGAAGGCATTCGGCGAGACCGAGTTCTGGTTCGCACTCATCAAGATCGTTGCAATCGTCGCGTTGATCGTCGTTGGCCTGGTCATGATCTTCACCGGCTTCCAGTCCAACGCCGGCACAGCCAGCTTCACCAACCTGTGGAGCCATGGCGGGTTCTTCCCCAAGGAATTCATGGGCTTCGTTGCCGGCTTCCAGATCGCCGTCTTCGCATTCGTGGGCATCGAGCTGGTGGGCACCGCCGCAGCCGAAACCAAGAACCCCGAGCACAACCTTCCCCGCGCCATCAACGCCATCCCCCTGCGCGTCATGCTCTTCTACGTAGGCGCCCTCATCATCCTGATGTCCGTCACCCCGTGGACCGAGTTCAAGGCAGGACACAGTCCGTTCATCGCCATGTTTTCCCTGGCAGGCCTGGGCATGGCGGCAACCGTGGTCAATCTCGTGGTGCTCACCTCTGCCATGTCTTCGGCCAACTCGGGCATCTACTCGACATCGCGCATGGTGTTCGGCCTGGCCAACGACGGCGACGCACCCAAGGTCTTCGGCCGGCTCTCCAGCCGCAAAGTACCCCAGAACGCGCTGTTCCTGTCCTGCGTCCTGCTGCTGGCCGGCGTCGTACTCCTCTACGCGGGCAAGGACGTCGGCGCGGCGTTCGACATGGTCACCACGGTGTCCGCGGTCTGCTTCATGTTCGTCTGGTCCATCATCCTTGCCAGCTACCTCGTGTACCGCAAGCGCCGCCCCGAGCAACACGCGGCTTCCCCGTTCAAGATGCCCGGCGGCATTCCGATGGTGTGGGTTGTTTTCGCATTCTTCGCCTTCCTGGTCTGGGCTCTCACCACACAGCCGGACACGCTCACGGCCCTGCTGGTGACGCCCATCTGGTTCGCGATCCTTGGCATCGCCTACGCCGTGGTCCGCAAATCCCCGCTGCATCAGGCGCGCGTGGCCGAGTGGAAGGCGATGGCGGAAGCCGAAACGGCGGCAGTGAGAAAGTAGCCGAACGTCTATGGGGCTGTGCCCGCTTCGCGATGCCCACCACGCCGCAGCCCCATAGACGCTTTTTCACATCCCACTGAACTGGTTCAGAGAAGAAGATACGGCTGCTGATCTTCTCGGTAGAGCGGTATAGCCGTCGACGTCGGCACCCAAGGCTGGGTGCCGACGTCGAACGTTTCTTATGTGAGAGAAGATCGCCCACAGGATGTGAGAGAAGATCGCCCGAGAAGCCGCAGGATGTGAGAGAAGAACTAGGCTTCGGCTTTGCGGTCCTCTATGAGCTTCTGGATCGCCGGGAACAGCGGGTGCGACGGCGGAAGTTCGGTAATGCGCTCGACGGCGGCAGCAGCGTCCAGCTCAGAGAGCATGTTTGCGAGTTCCACGGCTTCGTCGTCAGATCCGTCATCGAAACGAAGGGCGGCCGACATCGCCTCCAACAGTGCTACCGGCGTGACACCACGCTCGGCGAGCTCAGCCGCGGGGCCCACAAACCGCTCGTGCCGGCCAAGCTTCCGCAGCGGTGCCCGGCCGACGCGAACCACGGTATCGGGCAGGTACGGGTTGGTGAAGCGGGACAGGATCTTCTGCACGTACGCTTCCTGCTCGGCCTCCACGAATCCGTGCTTGGCCACCAAGAGTTCCTTGGTCTCCTCCAGCACCGCCCGAACCTTCGCCGCCACGGACGGATCAGCCATGGCCTCGGAGATCTTCTCCAGGCCCGCCGCATAGCCGAAATACGCAGCAGATGCATGCCCGGTGTTCACGGTGAACAGCTTCCGCTCGATGTACGGGCCAAGATCATCCACAAAGGTAGCACCAGGAATGTCGGGGACGTGGTCACCAAACGGTGTGCGGTCGATGACCCATTCGTAGAACGTCTCCACAGTGACATCCAGGCCCTGGCCCGGCTCCTGATTCGGGACAATTCGGTCCACGGCGGTGTTGGCAAAGACAGCGACTGAATCCAAATCAGCCGCGGAATCGTCCCAAGCCGCCCGGACTTCCACTTGAAGGAGGTGCGTCGCGTTGATGGCGTTCTCGCAGGCCATTATCTGCAGGGGCGGGAGTGAGGGCTCCCGCGCAGCGAGCCCTCGAGCGATCACGGGTGCCACGAACTTCAGGATGTGTGGGCCCACCGCGGTGGTGACCAGGTCCGCCGTCGAGATTTCCTCAACAACGGCGGCTTCCTGCGTGCTCGAGTTCAGTGCACGGAACCGGTCAACGGTTTTAACCGCCGGGTTCTCCCCCACCTCATGGACGTCGTAGCTGCTCGCGGAAGCGAGCTGGCTGATCAGGGCGTCCGCAACATCCGCGAACACCACCTCATAGCCGGCCTCGTGGAGCAGCAACCCCACAAAGCCGCGTCCGATGTTGCCTGCCCCAAAATGGACTGCCTTCACTATGCGTTGACCTTTCCGAACAGCTCCAGCACTTCCTCAACCGTGGTTGCTTCCTCCAACTGGGCTACCTGGGCTTTGTTGGTGAAGATTTTGGCGATCGAGGACAGGATGTGGAGGTGCTCATTGTTGAGGCCAGCGACGCCGACCACGAACTTCACTTGTTTGCCACCCCAGTCGATGCCCTCGGGGTACCGAATGATGGAAACTGCCGAGTGCATGATGTGTTCTTTGGCATCGTTGGTGCCGTGCGGGATTGCCAGAAAGCTGCCCATGTACGTGGATACGGATTCCTCGCGTTCGTGCATGGCGTGCACGTAGCTGACATCCACGGCACCGCGGTCAAGCAGGAGCTGCCCCGCTTCGTCGATCGCGGTATCGCGGTCGCGTGCCGTTCCATTCAGCACAACGCTTTCGGGGAGCAGGACTGCTTTACCCCCGACGACGGCGGCTGGCTCAGCTGCGTGCGCACCGTGCGTCGCGGCTGCTTCAGCTTCGACCGCTCCGTCGGCGTGGGCTGCCGCAGGGCCTTCCGTGTTGCTCGTCTTGACCAAGTCCACGATTTCGTCGTACTTGGGGCTGTTCATGAAGTTGTCCACGGAATAGTGCACCGCGCTGGAAGTTCGCGGCTGGGCACGTTCCGTAAGGTCCTGATGGGTGACCACAACATCGTAGGTGTCACTCAGGTTGGCGATAGCCGAGTTGGTGACCTTGACGTCCGGGAAGCCGGCTGCCTTGATCTTGTTGCGCAGCACCGAGGCGCCCATGGCACTGGAGCCCATCCCGGCGTCGCAAGCGAACACGATGTTCTGCACCGGCCGGGTCAGCACGGCAACGTCGCTGCGGCCACCACGGTCACCCACCAGGGCCGAGGAGACAGAGCTCTTCTTGCCCTTCATGGCTTCCATGCGGGATGTGGCTTCGGAAAGATCGTCCTCGCCCTTGTTCTTGGAGGTGCGCAGGATCACTGAAGCTATCAGGAAGGAAACGGTAGTCGCCAGGAGTACAGCCAGAATCACGCCGACGTAGCTGTCACGCGACGTCTGGGCGATAACTGCAAGGATGGAACCTGGCGCTGCCGGAGCCACTAGGCCGGAGTTGGTGATGGCCAGTGTTGCGATACCCGTCATGCCGCCACCGATGGCAGCGAGGATCAGGATCGGCTTCATGAGCACGTACGGGAAGTAGATCTCGTGGATGCCGCCGAAGAAGTGGATGATCGCTGCGCCCGGTGCCGAAGCTTTTGCTGCGCCGCGGCCGAAGAACATGTAGGCCAGCAGGATACCCATGCCCGGGCCGGGGTTGGCCTCAAGGAGGAACAGGATGGACTTGCCGTGGTCCAGGGACTGCTGGATTCCCAGGGGAGTCAGCACGCCGTGGTTGATGGCGTTGTTGAGGAAGAGGACCTTTGCCGGCTCAATGAAGATGCTGGTCAGCGGGAGCAGGCCATTGTTGACCAGGAACTGGACAACCTGTCCAGCGCCATCGGTGAAAATCTTGACGAGCCACGAAAGTCCGTAGAAGCCACCCAAGGCCAAGGCTGCGCCCCAGATGCCTGCGGAGAAGTTGTTCACCAGCATCTCGAAGCCGGGACGGATCTTGCCATCCCAAAGGCGGTCGAGTTGCTTGATGGTCCAGCCACCCAGCGGACCCATGATCATGGCGCCGATGAACATCGGGGAACTTGTACCGGCGATGACACCCATGGTGGCAATAGCACCCACCACGCCGCCGCGGACGTCGTAGACCATCCGGCCGCCGGTATAGGCAATCAGCAGTGGCAGCAGGTACTTGACCATGGGGCCAACGAGGCCGGGGTTGGTTACTCCCTCAGCGTTGGTCCCGAAACCGCCAAGTTCCGCGACTGGAATCCACCCTTCTTTGATGAACAGGGCCGTGATGAGGCCCCAGGCGATGAAGGCGCCAATGTTGGGCATGATCATGCCGGAGAGGAATGTTCCGAACTTTTGGACGCCAACGCGCAGGCTGGTGCGGGGCTTCGCAACGGTCTCTGTTGCCATGTGAATTCCTAACGTGTGTCCCGCAGCGGCGCGGGGTCAGTCGATATAGATCGAGAGAGAACAGCCTTAGGAGCTGCTGGAAATGCGGTGAAGCCACTCAAGGAAGAGCTTCAATTCAGAGCTGGAAAGTTGGTCTGAATGCGAGGCCTGCAGTGCCGCATTCAGGGCGATTGCCGCAACAACCACGGAGGACTTACCGGAGTCCTCCGCTGCGGCGCCACGGGCGGTATCCGTGGAGACGGCGAAAATCATGGAATCCCGGGTCATCGTTGAGAGCTCGAGGTTCCTTTCTTCCACCGGTTCGGCGATGAGCATGAGCGTTACACCCACGTTGGCCGCGAGGATGCTTCGTGCCGCTTCGCGGGGCGGCACATTGATCTGACCGGCGATGGCGGCCTTGTTCAGCATTTCTTCCAGAAGCGCTTCAGCATCGGCCACGATGGCTGGGCGGCTTTCCGGCCTGATATTGCCGAACATCACCAAATACAGGTGGGGCTGGCTCAGCCCGAACTGGACGTGGTTGTCCCACATCCGTCGGACATCTTCCAAAGGCTCCCCGGACGGTGCAAAGTCCCGCTCCCCTGCCACGTACTCTTCAAAGCCAGCGGAAACGACGGCGTCGAACAGTCCTTCTTTGTCTCCAAAGTGGTGGTAGAGCGTTGGGGCCGTAACCCCGGCCAAGGCTGTGATCTGGCGTGTAGAGACCGCTGACCCCTCCGAACTTGCCAGCAATTCAGCAGCTGCACGGAGCAACCGAATTTTTGGCGGAAGCTGGTCATCGAAACTCATAACCGCTACCCTAGCACCTATAGCGTTGCTATATGAAGTGGCTCACAACAGAATTTTGTAGGCTAATTTCACAGGCTCGTGGTGCCGTCGCCGGTGGGTCTGAACCAACACCAAGGAACAGAGGATTCAGTGCAGAATTTCCAAGGAGTAGGGGTAAGCCCTGGCCGCATCATTGGCACCGTCCGCCAGATGCCCAAACCGGTGAGTGAACCGCCGTCGGGTGAACGGTTGGCCGCAGACGTGAGTCCGGAGGACGCCGTCGCGGGCTTGAAAACCGCAGCCCAAGCTGTCCATGACGAGCTCAAGGGCCGGGCCGATTCTGCCTCCGGCGATGGCAAGGCCGTCCTGGAAGCCACGGCGCTCATGGCGAAGGACACCATGCTCCTGAAATCCGCGGCCAAGCTCATCAACGCAGGTTCATCCGCGGAACGCGCCATCTGGGAAGCCGGCGCCTCCGTTTCCGAAATGCTGCACAACCTGGGCGGCTACATGGCCGAACGCGCAACGGACGTGCTGGACGTGCGCGCCCGCATTGTGGCTGAGCTGCGGGGCGTCCCCGCCCCCGGCATCCCGGCTTCGGAGACTCCTTTCATTTTGATGGCCGAGGACCTCGCTCCCGCGGACACCGCCACTCTTGACGCCGAGAAGGTGCTTGCCCTGGTGACCTCGGGCGGCGGGCCGCAATCGCACACGGCGATCATCGCGCGCTCGCTCGGCCTGCCAGCGGTGGTTGCCGCCCACGGCGTTGACCTGATTCCTGACGGCTCCGAAGTCTTCGTGGACGGAGCTGCAGGGTTTGTGGCAGTTTCCCCCTCGGACGAGCAGCGCGCTGCAGCGACCGCCTGGGCGGAAACCTCGGCAACGCTGGCCGCCTTCGACGGAAACGGCACGACGGCGGACGGCCACTTGGTCCCGCTCCTCGCCAACGTGGGTGGGGCCAAGGATGCCGTGGCAGCAGCCGGCCTCGGCGCCCAGGGGGTTGGCCTGTTCCGCACCGAGTTCTGCTTCCTCGAGCGCGATACCGAGCCCTCCGTCGACGAACAAGCCGCAGCGTACAAGGCTGTGTTTGACGCGTTCCCCGGCAAGAAAGTAGTGCTGCGAACCCTCGACGCCGGCGCAGACAAGCCCCTCCCCTTCCTCACCGACGCCACCGAGCCCAACCCCGCCCTTGGTGTTCGCGGCTACCGGACAGACTTCACCACGCCCGGCGTTTTGGAACGTCAGCTGGAAGCCATTGCCCGGGCAGCTTCTCAATCCGAGGCCGACGTCTGGGTCATGGCCCCGATGATCTCCACGGCCGCCGAAGCCGGACGGTTCGCCTCATTGTGCGCTGCTGCCGGCATCCAAACCCCTGGTGTCATGGTGGAAGTCCCCTCGGCTGCCTTGACTGCCGCCTCCGTGCTCCGCGAAGTTGGCTTCGCTTCACTGGGCACCAACGACCTCACCCAGTACGCCATGGCCGCCGACCGCCAACTCGGGCCCCTCGCGGAGCTGAACACTCCATGGCAGCCCGCCGTCCTGAGGCTGGTGCAGCTCACAGTGGAGGGTGCAGAGCAGGAAGCATCCGGCCGGGAAGGCGGCAGCAAACCCGTGGGAGTCTGTGGCGAGGCAGCCGCGGACCCTGCCCTCGCCGTCGTACTTACCGGACTCGGCGTCAGCACACTGTCCATGACCGCGCGCTCATTGGCCGCCGTCGGGACTGTGCTGAAGACCGTCACACTGGAGCAGGCGCAGGAACTCGCCCGGCTGGCCCTCACCGCGCCCAGCGCTACCGAGGCGCGCGAGTGGGTCCGGGCCAAGCTCCCCGTGCTCGAAGAACTCGGCCTCTAAACCCTGCCAATTTCCATCAAAGGAGAAACCCATGCCTGAACGCACAGCCACCATCGCCAGCCGCTCCGGCCTGCACGCCCGGCCCGCCGCACTGTTCGCCGAAGCCGCAGGTGAGCAGCCGGTGGAGGTCACCATTGCCATGCAAGGCGAACCCGCCGATGAAGCCCTCGACGCCGCCAGCATCCTCTCGCTCATGACGCTCGGTGCCGCCAAGGGCGACGTCGTGGTGCTGCGGGCGGAGGGCGACGGGGCCGACGCTGCCTTGGACGCACTGGTGGCGTTGCTGGAGACGGATTTGGACGCGGTGTAGCTTTGGCCTGTGGGCTTGGCTGCCCGATTCGATGGTCCGCTGCGCACTAGACGGTAGGAGTCGTCTGGCCTGCAGGGAGTCATCGAATCGGGCTCACCAGCTTGAATGCCGGGCCTAAGGGAGCGCTGTCACCACCACATCCTGATACGCGGCCCGTCCATCAAACACGTTGACGCCAACCTTGCCTGAAGCCAACGCGGAGTCCGTCACGTCGATTACCTGCGCGCCGTCCACGGAGACCGTGATCCTGTTGCCGACAGCAAACGTGTCCAGGCCATAGCTCACTCCATGGCCCAAGGCTGCGGGCGTGCTCGCAATGACGGTGAATACGCCGTCGACCAGCTTGAACACACGTACCTCGCGCAGGTTGGGGTCCAGGTTCACGTAATAGGCGCTAGATCCGTCGGCGGAGGATCTCAGCAACACCGAGCCTGCACCGCCGTACCCTTTCTCCGGAGCCAGGTCCCGGTTGAGGAGCTCGCCGTTGAACGGTTCGCCGCCGAACCGCACTGTTGCCTGCACTCTCACGTTGGCGAACGCGGCTGCGCTCATGGCCGTCGAATCCTTGTCGAACGTACCTGCCAAGCCCGCGCCTGTGCTCTCCCATTTTCCGCCGGGGACCACTGAATAGGCGCCGAGGTTATGCCGGGCCGTCCCACCTGCACTAGGCAAAATGCTCGACGGCGGGGCGGCAGTCAGGCGGGCCGTGTCGCTGAGTTGGTGTACTTTGACGGACACCAGCCGCGCATTCCCTCCGGTGGCTGTGAAGGACAAGCCTGCGGAGGAAGGGTCAGGGAAGATCAGCGACGTGATGGCCGCGGTGCCATCCCCACCGAAGACTTCCACGGAGGACGCGTCCACCAGGATTCGAAGTTTCACGCGGCGCTCGGATCCCACCACGGTGGAGCTCCAGGGGGCCGAGGAATTGTCGGCCGTCGAACCCGCGAAGTACCGGGTGAAGTCCTCCCGCCCGGCAGTGCCGCGGTCCACGGTGAGTGCGGCAGCACCGGCGTCGTACTTCACCGTTGCCTCCTGGGCGCCCGAGTCGCCATTGCCCTTCCTTAGCCCGAACGCGAAGGAGGTTGCCCCTCTGGAAGAAGGAATCCCTACCTCCGCCTCGAGTTCGAAAGATCTCCCAGCCGCACCGGCGAGCGCATTGGCTGACGTTGGCGTGATGGTCACATCAGAGGCCTGCCAGGTGGACGTCCGCAGGGACTCTTCCTCCACAACGGGAGTCTGCGTCAGTCGGAGCCCGGCGCCGGGAACGTCAGCGAGTTTGAGCTCGCGGGGGATGGACAATTGGCCATTCCAGCGGCCTGTGGGCGGGCTGAACGCGTAGTCCCAGTTGCTCATCCAACCGATCATGATGCGCCTGCCGTCGGGCGCGCCGAAAAAGCTCATGGCTGCGTAGTAGTCCCGGCCGTGATCGGCTTGAAGGACCTGCGAAGCGGCGGTGTCCGGGGTAAACGCTGCGCCGTTCCATGTACCCGTCACATATTGGGCTGCGGAACCGTTCGTGGCCCGGACCGCCCCAGTACTCCACCACAGGACCCACCGCTTCACGCCCGGCTGTCCCTCCACAGGCATCTCGAAGAAGTCCGGGCATTCCCAGACGCCACCACGTACCCAGTCGCCGTAGCCGAAGCTGCTGGAGAAGGTCCAGTGGAAGAGATCTGTGGAGGAGTAGAAGCGGATGTGGTCGCCGGCGGCCACCACCATGACCCATTTACTGGAAGCCGCGTCCCACGTGACCTTGGGGTCGCGGAAGTCCCACCCGCCGTCGGGGCCTCCCGGGTTCTCTACTACAGGATCGGCCTGGATTGTTTGCCAGGTTCGCCCCTTGTCCTTGCTGTAGGCGGCGCGGATGGACTGGTTTCCGTTCCAGGCATCGTGGTTGAAGCTGGTGTAGTAGGCGATAAGCCCGGACCCGCCGTCGAAGAGGCCACTGGAGTCGGAGGCGTCCACCACCGCCGAACCGGACCAAGACTCCCCCGCTGCCATGTGCGGGAGGGCGATGGGCAGTTGCTTCCAGTGCATCAGGTCTGCACTGACGGCGTGTGCCCAGCGCCCGCGGTCCTGATGGAAGAGGTGGTACTCACCGTCGAAATAGACCAGTCCGTTGGGATCAGAACTGGTACCCGAGTTCTGGCTGTAGTGGTAGCCGGGCTGGTAGAGGCCGTTCATGTACTGATCCACATCGTCTGCACGGACGTTCTGGAACCGGGCCGTTCCGGTGGTCAGCAGGGCGAAACCTTGCCCGGATAAGGTCGGAACCGCCCCATTTAGCACAGGCGTGCCATTAATCAATACGGACGCTTCGCTGCCTTGGACAGTGAGCTGGACGCGGTTGAGTTGGCCGGCTTTGAAGCTGGTTGGGGGTAACGATCCGGAGTGCAGCAACGCCGAGGTGGCCCGGTTGCACAGCGTCGCCGTGCCCGCCCCGGGGTCGATCCTCAGTTCCAGGCCGCCGGTGCCGTCGGTAGCGCTGCGGACCACGACTGAGGCGGTGGCCGGCGAGGTGACGGTCAGGTCCAAGGAGGCAACGACGTCGGAAGCCACCGCCGGGATGAACCGCGCCGCGGTGGCACCCGCCGCGTCCGCTCGGAGCCCCTTGGCATCGGGCTCCCAGGAGCCGGCGGCCGGACGCCAACCCTGCAACGAAGTCTCAAGTCCTCGAAGGATCATGCTCTGGAACACAGCGGTGCCGTTGAAGGAACCCAGCCCGACGTGACCCGACGCCTGGGCGGAATCCGTGGCGGTGATAGCGGGTGTGGCGCCGTTCGGGTCCAGGAAGTCGGTCTGCCAGTAGACGGCCAACTGGTTGCCCAGTGCCGTGACCCGCAGGCGATAGACCTGGTTGAGGGTTATGGCAGTGGTGAAGGTCCCCAGTGTGGCATTGTCCGAGACCCGGTAAAGGCGCAAACGTCCGGCGTTCGGGTCCACCTCCGCGGCGTAACCCGCTGTGCCCGCGGCGTTGGTGCGGAACAACAATGTGCCCACGCCGTATTGCGAGCCGACCTGAATGTCGGCAGAGAAGTCGACGTCAGTGGGTGACTGTCCTGTCGCGATGGCCCGGATGTTGCTGTTCGACGGCGCATCACCGCGGAAACCGGTGGCCGAGGCCTGCCAGCCGTTGGCGGTGACAGCCCATCCGCTCAGGTTGGTATCTATGGTCCGTACACCGGGAGTTCCGAAAGCCACGCTCCCGTTGAACGCGTGCAGGCCCACCCTCCCCGACTCGTAACGGTAGTCCGTGGCGTCAATCCTCTTGATGCCATCCACGGCGACGTAAATGCGAGGTCCATCCACATGGACATCCACGGTGTAGGCCTGCCCCGAATTCAGCGGGAGGGACACGGGGCTTACAACATCGTCTCCGGTGGCGAGGTCGAACAACCTCACGCGGTCCAGGTTGGGGTCGATCGTCACGGCGTAACCGGCACCGGCGTCGGGAGTTGCCCGGAAGAGGAGCGCCCCCACACCGTAGGGACTCCCGGCGTCGACCGTCACCGAGGCGGTATATCGGGCGGTTCCTGCAACCACTTGCTCGCTGGTGGCCGCCGCATTCTGGCCGGAAGGCGCGACGGCGGTGTACCCGCCGTGCGCTGTCCGGGTCCACGAACCGCTGACTCCGACGACATCCGGAATGGGGCTCGTGGTGCTGTTGAGGGTGACAGGCGCGGGGTCGAGGGCCACCGCCGGAGCAGTGACCCCCGTCCCCGCCAAGCCAACACCAAGGACCGCGGCCGTGAGGCCGGCAACTATTCTCTTATGCATTCAGATCGCCTTTGATCTCAGGGGTGAGAGAGCGTTCGCCAAAACCTCCCCTGATGTGAGAGAAGATCGGCGAAAAGCGCTCGGGATGTGAGAGAAGGATGGTTTGGGCGGGTGGTGCTAGGGGAAGAGGGGACGCGGGCCTCCCCAGGAGTCGGCCATGGTCCAGGCATCAAAGCTCGCCAAGGTGACGGTGCCCTCTTCCACTGTCAGGGTCACGCGCTCGCCGCCGAGAGTCGGATATACCCGGGCAGTGAGTGGCTTGCCATTCGCGAAAATCTCGACGGCGGACCGGTCCACCAGGACGCGGAGGCGTACACGTCCGTCAGGCATCGGGACGGGGCCGGACTGGTCCTCCACATCCACGCCAGGATCAAGGCTGCTCCGGGTGCGGTCGAGCCGGAGGATGCCGTTGTCGCCCTCAAGGGAGCAGCTGAGTTCGATGACCGTCTCCTCAGCACCGTCTCCTGATCCGAGGACGCCCAGTTGCAGCACAGAACCCGGTGCCAGCTGAACGTCCAACTCAAGGTCCAGCTGGTTCCCGGACACACCGGTCTCCACAGGCGTACCGCCCCCGACAAGCCTCTTGCCCGGTACGCTCACGTGGTTCCGCCGGAGCTTCTCAACCTCAGGAACCGGCGCAAAGTCCAGGGTTCCGTCATCGGCCAAGGTGGTGACCCGTGGCAGGCTCATGACGCCAGACCATCCTGCCTCCACCATGGCGGCATCACTGCGGCCTTCCTGCATCCAACCGAACATGATGCGCCGGCCTGATTCATCCTGAAACGACTGCGGGGCGTAAAAGAAGCGTCCGCCGTAGTCGAGCCGGTGCAGCGCAGCGGGCTCGAACGTGTCCCCGGAGTAGCGTCCGGTCCAATACAACGGGTGGCGGGTATCGCCGTCGTCCCAGGCAGAGAAAACCAGCACATCAGGATCCTCGTCCGGCTGAACAGAACCGAGCGAGGCAGCACCCAAAGCACCCTCCCCCGCCCTGAACAGGTCCACGCATTCCCACATGGTCCCGGTCCAGTCGGTATCTGCAGGGTCGCCCTGCGAAGCGTCGCCGATGAAGAGGGGGCCGATGTACGTCCAGGTCCGTAGGTCCGCGGACTCGTACAGGAACGCCGTCCCACCGCGCCCCCGAATTCCCGAGCCAACCAACTGCCGCCACACCGTGCCCTCCCGCCACACGCAGTGGTCCCGGTATGCGGTGATGTCGACGCCCGCCGGAGGGGCCGCGATCACGGGGTTTTCGGGCACTTTGGTCCAGGTCATGAGGTCAGCAGATCCTGTGGCAACGCAGGGCAGCTCACGCTCGTCGAGTCGTCCCGAGTACACCAAGGTGGGCGTGCCGCCGTCGTTCACCAACACACCGGACCAGCACCCGTCCGCGTCCGGACCCGCCGACGGCTCCAGGGCAATTGGCTGGTCCGTCCAGGTGATGAGGTCGGTGCTCGTGGCGTGGCCCCACTGGATACGGTGGTGGAACGCGCCCTCCGGGTTGTACTGGTAGAAGAGGTGGTAGACGCCGTTCCACTGGCTGACGCCATTGGGATCGTTGAGCCAGCCAGCCGGGGAAACAAAGTGGAATCGCGGCCGGAGAGGATCGGCTTCAGCGCGGGCAACCAGCTCGTCACGCGGAACGGTGGCGAGCGGGTGGGTCAGTTCAGTCATGCGGAAGCCTTCTTGTCTGTATGTTCAGTCGCCACGGGTTCAGTAGCCACGGGTTCAGTAGCCAGCGCGTGTCCGCCCGCTCCAGCCCGCGGCCGGTACAGATGGCAGCGCACCCAGTGGCGGTTTGCAGCATCGCCCACCTGATGGCGTACAGGCTCGGAGGCGGAGCAGGCTTGATTGGGATCGCCGTCGAAAGCGCAGCCCGTGGAAGCCATGACAGCCTGCCGCAGTTCAGCGCGACGGACAGGATCGTAGGAACCTGCGCGCGCCGGGTCCGGAACGGCTGACACCAACAGTTGTGTGTAGGGGTGGGCCGGGTTGGCCAGCAGGTCCAGGGACTCCCCTTCTTCCACGAGTTCGCCGGCAAACATCACCGCAGTCCGGTCGGCCAGGTAGCGTGCCGAGGCGAGGTCGTGGGTGATGTAGAGCATGGAAATGCCTTGCTCATCGCGGAGTTTCCGCATGAGATTCAGCACGCCGATCCGCACTGACACGTCCAGCATGGACGTCGGTTCGTCGGCAAGGATGACCTGCGGCTCCACGGCGAGCGCCCGGGCGATCGCTACGCGTTGGCGCTGACCGCCGGAGAGTTCGTGCGGGTAGGAGTTCAGCATGTCGGCCTGCAGGCCGACGGTTGTCATGAGTTCCTCAAGACGACGCTGGGTTTCGGACTCAGGACCGCCCTTCCCATGGATGGTCAGCGACCTCCGCAGGAAGTGCTCAATCCTGTGCGCCGGATTCAGCGAGCCGAATGGATCCTGGAAGACCATCTGCAGCCGTGACCGGAAGGCACGGGACGCTTGGAATCGGTCGCGCTTGAGGACGTCGACGCCGTCAACCAGGATCGCGCCGGCGCTTGGCTTTTCGAGCCGGGCAACACAGCGGGCCAGGGTGCTCTTGCCGGAACCGGACTCCCCAACGAGCGCCACGATTTCACCGCGGCCAATGGTGAGGTCCACGCAGTGCAGGGCCCGGACGGATTGCCGGGAGAACAGGCCGCCGATGGGGAACGATTTGCCCAGGCCGCGGACTTCGAGAGCTGGGGTCTGGGTGGAAACGTCCGGCCGTGTAGGAGATAGTGCAGAGTGGCTCATCGTGCTGCTCCTTCCAGAACAAGTGCTTCAGCGTCGGCACCAAAGGGGGCCACCAGATGGCCTGGCGCCACCTCGGTGAGATCGGGGATGTTCCGGAACTTCACGCCGTCGGGCAGTCCCGTGAGCGGAACGCGAGGACCGGTGAGCGGCGGGAACGCACCCATGAGCGCCTGTGTATAGGGGTGGCGCGGGTTGGCGTAGACGTCCTGGGCCTTGGCCGTCTCCACGATTCGGCCGCCGTACATGACGGCCATGCGGTGCGAGAGCTCCACCATGAGGGACATGTCGTGGGTAATGAAGAGGACGGAGAACCCGAGTTCGCGCTGGAGTTCCTTGATTTGGGCCATGATTTCCTGCTGCACCACCACATCCAGTGCGGTAGTTGGTTCGTCCAGGATCAGCAGCGACGGCTTGAGGGCAACGGCCATGGCAATCACTGCCCGTTGCCTCATGCCACCTGAGAGCTGGTGGGGGTAGGACTTCAGGCGCGAGGGGTCGATCCTGACGAGCTCCAGCAGATCGGCCGCCCGGCGGAGGGATTCCTTGCGCGAGTAACCGGCGTGCGTGGTGAAGATGTCCACGATCTGTTCGCCGATGGTCAGCACCGGGTTGAGCGAATTCATGGCCGACTGGAACACCATGGCCACGTCCTGCCACCGGAAACGCCGCAGTTCCTCAGGGCTCATGGCCAGGACATCCTTGCCGCCAAAGGAGATGCTGCCCCGGGCGATCTTGGCCGGGTCCTTCAGGAGCCGCATGATCGAGTTGGCAATGGTCGATTTCCCACAACCCGATTCACCAGCCAGCCCGAACACCTCACCGGTGCCGATGCTGAAGGAAACGCGATCGACGGCGGTGGTTGAGCGGGTATCGCCCACGTACTTCACGGTGAGGTCCTTGACGTCCAGGACGGGCTCATGGGAGCCGAAGGAGACTTGGGAGACAGTCACTTGGCGGCCCTCCTTTCTGTGGTTGCAGGGGTCTTGGGTGTCTTGATCTTCCGCAGCCGCGGATTGGTAACCTCGTCCACGGCGTAGTTGATAAGTGCCAGGGCGAAGGCGACCAAGGCGATGCAAACGCCGGAGGGAACAAAGACCCACCAGCTACCTGTCAGCAGGGCGCCTTCATTTCCGGCCCAGAAGAGGTTGTTGCCCCACGAGACGGTGCTGACATCTCCCAGGCCCAGGAACTCGAGACCAGCCTGCGCACCGATGCCGTAAATGACGCAAGCCAGCAGCGTACCCATGACGATCGAGGCCATGTTCGGCAGGATCTCGCGGAACATGATCCGGCCCGCCCGCTCGCCGGACACCACCGCCGCTGCCACGAAGTCCTTTGAACGGATGGACAATGCCTGCGAGCGCAGCACACGTGCCGAACCGGCCCATCCTGTGACCACGAGGACCAGGATCACGGTGCCAAGGCCCGGTGGCAGGAATGCGGCCAGAATGACCAGCAACGGCAGGCCGGGAAGGAGCAGGAAGACGTTGGTCACCAATGAGAGTGCTTCGTCGATGAACTTGCCGAAGTAGGCGGAAGCAAGGCCCACCAGGATGCCGATGAACGTGGACGCGAAGCCTACGGTCAGCCCGACGAACAGTGAACTTCGTGAGCCGTGGACGGTCAGGGCGAGCACGTCCTGTCCCTTGGCGGTGGTGCCCAGCCAGTGCTCGGGGGAGGGTTCCAGCGAGGCCATCCCGGTGATCCGCGACGGGTCGCCAGGGAAGAGCACGGGTGCCAGCAACGCAAGTGCGATGAACACGAGCATCACGGACATGCCCAGCATGGCCTTCTTATTGGTGAGGAGCCCGTGGACGAAGCTGCGGTTGGGCTTGCGGACAGCGGTTGGAGTTGGCTGCTTCAGAAGTGCGGTTGTCATGATCAGTCCTCTAGTTGCTGCGCACGCGCGGATCGAGGCGGACGTAGAGGATGTCCACCAGGAAGTTCGCCAGCAGCACGGCGGCGGTGATGGTCAGGAAGAGGCCCTGCATGAGGGGGTAGTCCAGGCCTTGGACGGCGTTGAGGAGTTGGTAGCCCACGCCGGGATATGCGAACACCACCTCGGTGAGCAGCGCACCTCCCACCACGAAACCCAGTCCCATGCCGAAGCTCGTGACGGACGGCAGCATCGCATTTCGGGCTGCATAACGGAGCATGATGCGGCCCGGCCTAAGACCCTTGGCCTCGGCCATGGTGATGTAGTCCTCGGAGTTCGTGGCGATCATGGTGTTGCGCATGCCCAACATCCAGCCACCAATGGAAACCAGCACGATCGTCAGCGCCGGCAGCACGAGGTGCGCACCGACGTCGCCGATGAACTCCCACGTAAACCCGGGTTCCAAACCGTCCGTGAACGCGTGGCGGATCGGGAACCAACCCAGAACCACACCGAACAGGTACAGGGCACCCATCGCGAGCCAGAAGTAGGGGAACGAGCCGATGAAAACGAGCACCGGCGGCAGTGCCGAGTCGATCGCGCCACCCCGCCGCCAAGCGGCCAGGATGCCAAGCAGGTTACCCACGACGGCGGCGATCACCAGTGCGGTTCCGCCCAGCAGGAGGGTCCACCCGATCTGGGCAGAGATAACCTCCGTGACCGGTGTTGGAAAACGGGAGATGGAGACGCCCATCTGGCCGGTGAAGATGTTGTGCATGTAGTCGACGTATTGCTCCCAAATGGGCCGATCGTCCACGCCAAGAAGCTTGCGCAGGGCCTCGATCTGTTCGGGCTGCATTCTGTCCTGGGAGCGGGCAAACATGCGGGAGACGGGGTCGCCGGGCATGAAGCGCGGGAGCAGGAAATTCAGGGTGATGGATGCCCAGAAGGCGATCAGGTAGAAACCCAGGCGGCGCAGGATAAAGCGCACGGTTTCCCTCCATTCGGGAATTGCGGAAAGTTTGGGGCACGCCCGGCGGGGGCTATCAGGTGGCGGCTCGCCGCCGGGCGTGCAGTGTGAAGGATTACTTACGCGGTTCCAGCGTGGTCAGCACCAGGACTGTGGTGGGAGACCGTACCGAGAGGGTTGCGTACGGGTTGCCTTCGGTGGGCCAGCCGGTGAAGCGGGTGTCATTGAAGGCACCCCACTCCGGGCCGGAGAACAGCGGCACCAGCGGTGCGGCGTCGTTGTACTCTTCCTGGAGCTTGTTCGCGATGTCCTTCTGCTTGGACTCGTCGGCCTCTGCTGCGAAGTCGGCCAGCAGGGCATCAGCCTTGGTGTCACCGAAGCGGTGGTAGTTGTCGAACGTCTTGGTTCCCACCGGCTTCACGGTTGCCGTGCCCATGGAGGTGTTGAAGTACTTGTAAGGGCTGGGGTCGTTGGCGCTCCATACGATGCCGGAATCGAAGTCGCCCGTCTCGTAACCCGCAACCACGGCTGCCCAGTCCGGGGAGTCAACCTTTGCCGTGACGCCAACCTCGGCGAGGTTCTGCGAAATCACGTTGGCTACTGAAAGCCAGTCAGAAGACGAAGCGCCCACGGAGATCTTGAACTCGAACGGCGAGCCATCCTTCAGTTTGCGCTTGCCATCAGCACCCTTGGCGTAGCCAGCCTTGTCCAGCAGCTCGTTGGCCTTCTGCACATCCAGCTTGGTCCAGGTGCAGTTGTCCTTGACCTCGGAGTTCTTCCACTTCTCGTAGTTCCCGGAAAGGCCAGTGCAGTCCGCGGGCTTGGCGTAGCCGCTCATGCCGATCTTGGTGACTTGGTCACGGTCAACAGCCATGCTCAGTGCCTTGCGAACATCAACGTCGTTGAAGGGAGCCTTGGTGGTGTTGAGCTGCCAGTTGATCATGGCGCCCGTGGCCGGGAACCAGTACTGGCGGTGCTCCTTGTCCTTGGAGACGAACGTCTTTTCGATGTTCGGGATATATTGCGGGGCCCAGTCGACGTCCCCGTTCGCAGCGGCGAGGTTGGCGCCGTCGTTCCCTGCGAAGGCGAGCATCTTGATGCCGGCGATCTTCTGCTTTTCCGGCTGCCAGTAATTGGGGTTCTTCTTCAGTACGAAGGACTGGGCCTGGAAGCTGTCCACTTCCGTGTAGGGGCCGGTGCCCACAGGCTTGGCGTTGGCATCCTTCTCCGGGTCGGCCAGCGCGGACCAGATGTGCTTGGGCAGGATGCTGAGCTGACCGACGTCGTAAAGCGCCGGCGACCACGGCTTATTGAAGTTGAACGTGACCTTGTTAGTGCCATCAGCCGTTACGCTGTCCAGGTACTCGTAGCCGCCCTTGATCTTCTTCTGCAGCTCAAACGTGTAAGCCACGTCGTCAGCGACGAAGGGCTGGCCGTCGGACCACTTCACGCCGTCCCGCAACGTGAAGGTGATCGATTTGCCGTCGTCGGCCGCCTTCCACTCAGTTGCGAGCCACGGCACCGTGTCTCCCTTTGCCGGGTTGAAGATCAGCAAGGACTCGTAGATGGACTGCTGGACCATCGGGTTGACGGTGGGTGCGAACGGGTTGAAGTTCTGCACGAACGTGCCCATGTCCTCACGCGGGATGGTGAGGAACGCGCTCGCGTTTGCTGCGGCGTCCGTGCCGGCGGTCTTGTTGACGGTGGCGGCACAGCCGGTCAGCAGCATAGCGCCCACCGCCAGTCCGGCCGCCGTGATGCGGGCAGACCTCAGGAATCGGGGTTGTGTCATGATGGTTATCTCTTTCCTATCTTCATCGTCCAAGGTGAAGGGGTGGGTAAGGGGTTTGCTCTTCGAGGTTGATTTCGCGGTCAGACCGAAGAGCGTTCTAGCAGCGGACAGTCGACCAATTGCTGGTCGGCAATGATCGGCTGTCCTGCTGTAAGAGCGGCGAGCGTCTGGACTCCCAGGGCTCCCATTTTTTGGAACGGCAACGCAACGGTGGTCAGCTTTGGCCTCAGGTAGGCCGCAATCAGCTCCTGGTTATCGAAGCCGATCACTGCGATGTCTCCGGGGATGGTCAGGCCCCGTTCTTTGATGGCGTCGTAGGCGCCCATCGCCATGCGGTCGTTGAGGCAGAACAGCGCGGTTGGCCTGTCCTGTTGGGGATAGCGGTCCAGAATCCGGCATGCGGCTTCGTAGCCGCCGTCGGCCGTTGCGTATCCGGACACCACCAGTTCCGGATCCAGCTCAAGTCCTGCGACGGCCAGTGCTTCGCGGGCACCCTCCAATCGCCCGACTGCTGCGGGAATGACCGGGTCAAGGTTGATGATTCCGATCCGGGTGTGGCCGGCTTGAAGCAAGCGCTCGACGGCGACCCTGCCACCCGCACGCTCGTCAGGGACGATCGAGGGCAGCTTTCCGTCCGCGTCGAAGCAGTTGATCAAGACGGTTGGTACTTCGTTGGCACTCTGCGGAACGTGCACGCCCCGGTGAAAGGTGGCTGCGTAGAGCAGTCCTTCCACGCGTTGTTCCAGCAGCTTTTCAATGGCGGCATCTTCCAAGCCTTTGTTGGGTCCTACGGCATCGGCCTGGTCGGAGGGCGCGATGAGCAGGAACCGACGATCAAGCCAGGCTTGGTCCTGGGCACCTTTGATGATGTCGACGGCGAACGGTGCCGTCACGATCTCGGTGACAAGCCCGTACCAATCACTGCGCTGGGATGCCAGCGCACGTGCTCCGGCGTTCGGGCGGTAGCCCAGTGCCTGCACGGCGTCGTTGATACGGGTCCGGGTTTCCTCGGAGATGCTGGCGTTTTCGCGGTTGCTCAGCACGAACGAGACTGCGGTCCGGGAGACGCCGGCGTGCTTGGCGACGTCATTCATGGTGACTCCCCGCTGCCGCACAGCCGCGGCTTTGTTGGGGGTGGTGCTTTTCGCCATTGAATGCTCCGGTGTTGGTTCGGGTTGGTGATGCTTATTGTTAGAACGGAATTTGATAACGCGCGTTACTTGGAACGTGTGATTCAGGTTACGCGCGTTACCTGTTTCCTGTCAACGTCTTCTTTTGACCCACCCCCGCCCGACTCGACGACGCGCTGTGCACAAGACGGCTCCTCCCGTCTTGCACGCAGCGAAGCATCGAATCGGGCAATCTCCCTCGGCCGGCGCAGCCACCAGCCCTGCCCAGCGCAGCCACCAGCCAGCACCGCGCTAGGCTTCTGCCATGGCATTGATAGCTCCCCGCGTTACAGCTGGCCTCCCCGCCGACGACGCCCGGAATCTCGCACGCTCCCTCCAAGACAGCGACGACATCACCGTGTTCGTCGATGGCACGGTCCACCGCCTCCCCAATCAGGCGAGGGACGCCGTCGTCGATCTTCTTGCAAGGCTGAGCCGCGGCGAAACCGTCACGGTCAGCAGCGTGGAGGAAATGCTCACGACGTCCCAGGCCGCGGAGCTCGCAGGCATTTCCCACACCTACCTGCGCAATATGACCGACCGCGGAGAGATCCCCGTGGAATACCGCGGCACGCATCGGCGGATCCGTCAGGCTGCGATCATCGCGTGGCTGGAAACCCAGAAGCGCAAGCAGGCCGAAGCCACCATCGAAGATGACAGCCGGGATGGCCCCGGAAATGACGCGCCCGGCGGCTAAAAGCGTCGGAGTGATAAGGATCAAGCAACGATCCCAGCCAACGGGCCAGCACCTGATTAGCCCGGGGTTACGCTTGTTTGGTGGGCAATTTCAAAGGGTGGCATATCGTGGCCGGGGTGGCCGCAATGGCCCTTGCCGCACCCTTGGGATCGGCCATGGGATTGAACTTCGTTGCCACGTTCATGTTTGCGTGTGTAGTGTTCGTGGCCGTCGCCATGTGGACAGAATCCAAAATCGCCCGACGCCGGGAAGCGGCCGATGCTACAGGCACCCCTGACGTTTCACGTCCCACAAGCGACCCCGCCGAATCGGACGACGCCACCCGGGATTAGCGCGCGGGCGGGTCGAACAGCCCCAAATCCGACCCAGGGCTGTTTCAATAGCGGTATGGCTTCGAGTCCCCGCTCCGTCATTTGGCCCGTTGTGCACGATGAGCGTCGTGCACTGATCCACGATCTGGAACCCCTTCCCGAGCCACTCTGGGAGACGCCTTCACTCTGCCCGGGCTGGGACATCCATGACGTCCTGGCGCACGTTGTGGACAGCGCAAAGACCACCCGCTTGGGCTTCATCAAGCGAATGATTGAAGCCCGCTTCGACTTCGACCGCGACAACGCCGTGGGGGTGGAACGCGAAAAGGCCAAGGATCCCGGCCGGACGCTGACCGCGCTACGCGCTGTAGTGTCCCGGACATCTGGGCCGCCGGCGGGGAATGCCACGCGATTGGTGGAAGCATTCGTCCATGGCGAAGACATCCGGCGCCCCCTGGGCATGACGCGCAACTACCCGGCGGAGCAGGTCGCGTTGGCCCTTGGCTACCAGGTCAAGACAACAACAAGGATGGGCGGCGGCAAGGAGATAGCCGCAGGCTGGCGACTGGTTGCCACGGACACCGATTTCCAGCACGGCGACGGCCCGGAGGTTCAAGGACCAGCCATTTCCCTGCTTCTCGCTGTTTCAGGACGGCCAGTGTCTGAGGACGAGCTAACCGGTCCCGGAGCTCCGGTGTTCCTGGAACAGGCCCGGCCTTGACGGGGCGCCGAGGGACGCGGACCACGCTACTGTCTGCCGACGTCGAGGCTTGCGGCCTAGGGGGTCGGATTCTCTGGACGGAGGGAACACCTCCTCCGGGGACGCGCGGGAGCACGCAGCCGGCCTACATCCTTATCCACGGAATCGGCGTCTCGCATCGCTACCTTGCGCGCCTTCACGGCGCCCTGGCAGCGGGCGCGCCCACCTACTCGCTGGACCTCCCAGGCTTTGCGGGTACTCCCAAGCCCGGGCGACAACTGTCTGTGGAAGACTACGGCGCGTTCATCGCAGAAGCACTGAAGGCCTGCGGCATCGAGTCGTACATCCTGGTAGGCCACTCGATGGGCGTGCAGTTCGCCATTGAAGCGGCCCTCCACACGCCCGAACGCGCCTTGCACCTTGTCCTCATGGGTCCCGTGGTGGACTCACGCCACAAGAACGTGGCACAGCAGTCGCTCGCATTGTTCCTGGACGGAGTACTCCGCGAAAGCCCATCGTCCAACTGGATCGTGATCACGGACTACCTTCAATGCGGTCCGCGCTGGTACATGACGGAGCTGCCCGTGATGATGAGCTACCCAACGGAGAAGCAGCTGGCCAAAGTCCGGATTCCCGTGCTGGTGCTCCGCGGCAGCCGCGATCATGTGGCAGGGCCGGAGTGGTCGCTTAGGCTCTCCCGGGCGGTACCCCAGGGGCGCCTCGTTGAAATCCCCGGAGTAGGGCACGTCGCCCAGCACATGCGGCCGAAGGCCGTGGCGGATGCCATCATGAGCTTCGTTTCGGCAACGTCCCGCTCCAACTAGGCGTATTCGTACGACGGCGGCGCCAGCCTGGATGCCCCTTGTTGGGTTTGCGATCCGGAGACTAGGCTGGCCGGGCAGGCACAATAGTAAGTTTGCTTAGGAAGGGTGACCATGACCAGCTATGACCCTGAGGACGATCCCCGGACCTTCGGAGTTTCCGACGCCCCCGAGCCAGCCGACACGACAGGCGATGTGCACACCGATCCGGATATGCACCAGGACGAAGACGACGACCCCGCTGCCTCCGCCAATCCCGATCCCTTGGATGGCAACGTCACGGGACTTGAGCCCGGCGGTGGAGTTCCCCCGGGCGAAACCCCACCGGCCGAGGGCAGTATGAGCAGCGACCAAGGGCACGAAGAGTAGCTCGTCGCCAAGCCGCTATCCCGTCGTTGCTCAACAACGGGATAGCGGCTCAACAACGTGATAACCGACGGACGCCCCGGCCTATGGCAGCCTCAGAATCTCCCCGAGGTCATAGTCAGCAGGCTCCTCCAGTTGGGAGTAGGTGCAGCTCTCCGGAGTCCGGTCCGGCCGCCATCGTCGAAATTGGGTGGTGTGCCGGAACCGGTCGCCTTCCATGTAGTCATAGGCAACCTCGATGACGAGCTCGGGCCGGAGGGGAACAAAGGAGAAGTCCTTACCGGCGCTCCACCTGCTCTGCGCGCCCGGCATTCGGGAACCTGTAGCTGCGGCATCTCCTTGATCGGCCCACTGACCCCAAGGATGTTCGCTGAACTCCGTCTGGTATGGCTCAAGTTCGGCCACCAGGCTTTCGCGCTTGGCCATAGGAAATGAAGCCACCACCCCCACGTGCTGCAGCTGACCGGCGTCGTTATAGAGCCCAAGCAGCATCGACCCGACAACCTTTCCCGTTTTGTGCCAGCGGAATCCAGCCACCACGCAGTCCGCGGTGCGTTCATGCTTGGTTTTGAACATGACACGCTTATTCGGCTGGTACGTCCCCTCGAGCGGCTTGGAAAGTATGCCGTCGAGCCCAGCACCTTCCAGCTGCACGAACCACTCCTGTGCTTGGTCGAGTTCCGTCACCGCCGGCGTTACGTACACGGGGGCCTCAGCCTTGGCCAGCGCCTTCTCCAAGGCGGCCCGACGCTCGGAAAACGGCTTGTCCATGAGGTTCTCGTCTCCCAGCGCGAGGATGTCGAATCCGATGAAGGAGGACGGGGTGCTCCCGGCAAGCATCCGTACACGGCTATCTGCGGGGTGGATTCGCTGCTGAAGGCCTTCGAAGTCGAGCCTGTTCCCAGCTATGAGGACGATCTCGCCGTCGATCACGCATTTGTCCGGAAGATTCTTCTGGAGGGCTTCCACGAGCTCAGGGAAATACCGTGTCATTGGACGTTCGTTGCGGCTGCCCAGGATGATCTCATCCCCGTCTTTGAAAACGATGGTCCTGAACCCGTCCCACTTTGGCTCAAAATGGCCCACATCAGGGATCGAAGGCACGGACTTGGCAAGCATGGGCGAAATGGGCGGCATCACTGGGAGGTCCATACGACTATGTTCTACCTGCCGCCCGCGGCTGAAGCTAGTCTTGGGCCATGGATATGTTGGCCGTTCTCGTGGCAGTGCTGGCAGCACCTGCCCTCGTTGCTGGCCTTTGGTTCTGGGTCTCGCGCCAGAACAGCAAGGGGAAAGTCCGGCGCGGCGCCACGGGTGGGATGCTGGGTGTGGCGGACGAAATTTTCCGACCCGAGACTCATTACGCACACCAGGTCCAAAGGATCCAGCACGAGCTGCCAGCCCCTGCTCCGGCACCGGAGCCTAAGTCCTAAGGGACCTTCTCACTGGAAGGCGTCCCGCCCGTTACATTAATGTGACTTTAGTATGGCGCTCATGTACGGTCTAAGAGCGACCCGTATCTCCGCTGGGCCGCTTCCGGGTTGACGCCGAGCTCTGCCGCAAACCGGGATCCGCCAGACTCGCGGCAGAGACGGGGGACCCAGAGTTCCCGGGCCTGATTTTCCATAGGCCCTTGGGGTGAAGCCGCCATGTGCGGCCGGACGGCCTCGTCCGAACCCGACAGCTAACCTCGCAGGCGTTGAGAGGCAACCACCATGTCCCCAACCATGGATCAGCCGCGCCGCGCCCAAATAGCGCGCGAGCGCACCCAGCCAACCGGACGCCGTCGGGCCCAACCCAGCGGATCCTCCACCAGCGCGCCAGCAGAAGGTTTAGAAGGCACGACGCCGGAACCCGCCACTGCTTCCACTCCCACCCCTGCGGCACCCACCACGCGCGCGGCCGCTCGCGCGGCAGAGCGTGCACGGGCAGCCCAGGCAGTTATTTCTGCTGAGACAGCTCCCGCTGAAACTGCTCCAGCAGAAACAGCACCGGCGGACTCTGCTCCCACGGATTCTGCCCTCTTTGAGCCGTCAACTGCTGCGATTTCAACTGTTCAGGCGCCCGAACCGGTCGCGTCCGAACCGCCTGCGAATCCCGAGCCGGCCACCGCTGCGATCCCGATCGTTCAAGCGCCCACGCCCGCTGCTGCACCCACCCCCGCTGCGCCGGAACCGGAACCCGCCACCGCTGCCATCCCGATCGTGCAGGCGGCCACGTCCGCTGCTGCACCCACCCCGGGCGCGCACGAACCGGAACCCGCCACCGCTGCCATCCCGATCGTGCAGGTAAAGAGCTCTGCCCAGCTCGCCGCGGCCGCGACCGCCGCTGCTGGTCTCGCAAGCCGGAAGGCCCTTCGCGCCCAGGAAACCGAGAGCAGTACTGCCCGTAAGGCGGCACCTGCTGCCGAAACCCCAGCAGGCGCCCCTACCTTCGGAGCTTCATCCTTGGGCGGGTCATCTCGGGGTGGGTCGTCCTTCAGCCACGAACCACACTCCGTGCTCACCAAGGCGGCCTCGGTCAAAACGATGGGCCAGCGCATGGCAGTTGTGGCTGGAGCCTTGGGCTTGGTGTTGACTGTTGGCACCATGAGCCAGGCCTTCGAGCTTCCCTTCTTCGGGCAGGAAACGCCGACGAAGGAAGCCAGTGACGCAAAGACGGGTGGCGACAGCAGGCAGTCAACTTCGGCCGCCCCTGCACCCACCTCGTCCACCTCCACCGCGTCCGCTTCGTCGGCCACCAGCGAGGCCGGACTGCCGGCGACTGTTGCAACGCAGTCGTCAGAAGAGGCACCCGCTCAGTCGCCGTCGTCCCTTCCGACTCCGCAGGTTTCACTTGCGGATCCTGTTTGGGTTCCTTCGGCAGTCCCGTCGGCTGTTGTTCCTGTGCCGGGCGTGACCACTCCTGTCCCAACCCAGCCGGCCCCGAGCCCGGTCCCGTCGGACACGGTTACCACCCCACCGGCCGCGACCACCCCGACTCCAACGGGGACTCCGGCGCCCACTCCAACACAGACTCCGGCGCCAAAGCCAAAGCCGACCGGCAGCCCCAGCACCACCACACCGTCCACTGATTCACCCTTGGATCTGGACTCCGTACTTGACGGCGCCACAGGGATTTTGAAATGAGCACGCGGCTTCCCAGGACCAGCGCGCACGTCGGATGGCACGGCAGGTACTGCAGCAGCAGCCGCACTGCCACGTTCCGCAGTCGGATGGGCCGCTGGAGCTGCCAGCGGTTGCGCCGAGCCTAAGGACTCACGGCACCAGGAATCATCGCAATAGGAATAGCAGCGACAAGATGGGGCAGGCACCTACCAGGGTGCCTGCCCCTTGTGCTCCCTTACGCACCTGATCCGGGGCCCTAGATCCGGGGCCGCGAGGCCCACCTCTGGGCCTTCAGTGCGGCGTGCAACTCGAGCCTGATCCCACCGCTCAACGGATCAGCTCCAATGAGTTGGCGGATCCGGCCGAGGCGATTGTAGATGCTGCTCCTGTGCAGGTGAAGTTTCGCGGCAACGTCCTGCACTGAGCTGTCGTTGTCATAGAGCAGTTCCAACACGGGCAGGAGTTCGCCGTTCTTATCCTGGTCCTCCAAAGTCCTGAAATGAACGGAGCCCGTATCATCCCAGCCACCCGGCGCCTGAAGACGATCGAAGAGTTGATAAACGCCCACCGCCCGACTCTCCACCAGTTCCCCGAGGGGCGGATCCACGGCGGCGGCCTGTGCTGCCACTTTCGATTGCCTGTAGGCGCCTGCCAGTTGCCGGATAACCTGGAACGGCTCACTGATGCCCAGGATCACCCGGTCCACTTTGCGGCCCGCCCGCTTTGCGAGCTCCAATTGATAGTGCACCAGGACCTGGGCGTGATCCGCCCTGCCACCGGATTCGCGGAACAGGACAACGGAATGCGTCTCCGTCCCGGCGCTGAACAGCGCGGCGTTGACACCGATGGTGGACTGCAGCGCAGCTGTTCGGTGCGTTAGCGTCGCGGCGATGGGGTCGACGTCGGTTCCGCCGCCGTCCGCGTCCAGGATGGTCACCAGTTGCCACGGACCGCGGCCTTGGATCTCCTTCCAGCCGGCCACCGCTGCCACTGCGTTCGACTCGCCAGTGCAGGCCGTCAGAAACTCCTGCTCCCGCCTCCTGCGAAACTCTGACTCGGCCGTGTTGGAATCGAGCAGCAAACCAGCCAACAGGTCCAGTTCGTCACGCACGCCGGGCAATTCGGCGAGTATCGCCGTCGCGGTTTGCTCCTCAAGGTCCTGCTGCACCCATAAGTAGCCAACCCGAAAACCGCGCACCAGCAACGGGACGCAAACGCGGCCGAGCATGCCCAGCTCGTCGTTCGCCGGAACAACAACCGGGCGCACCGCCGTCGCGATGCCGTGGGAGAGCTGCCAAGCACTGACATCGCTCGGCACGCGTTTGCTCAACAGGAAGTTCACGCGGACGCGGTCGGCGTGGGATTGGTTGGAACTGTAGGCGAGGAGGACGCCGTCGAGGTCCTCCAGGGACAACCCCCTGCCAAGCTTGAGCGCCACGCGTTCAACGATCTCCTCGACGTCCTGCTGCATCCAGAAAGCGTACCAACACAAGGCGACACCTGACGCCCCAGTCCTCGACAAATGTCGAGCTTGATTTGAGCTGCTCCTTGACTTTACGGGGTTTTCACTTGCGCCGAGCTGGGAGGTCCATGTCGCCTGCCTCACAGCCGGATTTATTCTGGAATCACAGCCCGCAGCAAATATCCGGCCGAAAAGCCGCTAACGATGGAGCCAGCAAATGATCATCGGCGTCCCCAAAGAAATCAAGAACAACGAGTTCCGCGTAGCCATCACGGCCGCAGGTGTCCACGAGTTCCGCACTCACGGACACACCGTTCTGGTTGAGCGGGGCGCGGGCCTGGGCTCGGGAATCACGGACGAGGAATACTCGATCGCGGGCGCCGAAATCGTTGCCGACGCGGACGACGTCTGGGGCCGGGCCGACATGGTCATGAAGGTCAAGGAACCCATCAAGGCCGAGTACCACCGCTTCCGCAAGGGCCTCATCCTCTTCACATACCTGCACCTCGCCGCAGAGCCCGAACTCACCGCCGAGCTCATCAACTCCGGCGTCACGGCCATCGCCTACGAGACGGTCCAGGAAGGACGCACCCTCCCGCTGCTCGCCCCGATGTCCGAGGTCGCGGGCCGCCTGTCCGTGGTGGTCGGCGCTTCCTCGCTGATGGCTCCGGCTGGCGGCAAGGGCATCCTCCTCGGCGGTGTGCCGGGTGTCCGTCCCGCCAAAGTTGTTGTCCTCGGTGCCGGTGTTGCCGGAACCAACGCTGCCGCCATGGCGCTGGGCCTCGGTGCTGATGTCACCATCATGGACATCAACATCAACCGCCTGCGGGAACTCGACGCTCTTTACCAGGGCCGCTTGAAGACCGTGGCATCCAACGCCTACGAGATCGAGAAGTCAGTTGTCGACGCAGATCTCGTGATCGGCTCCGTCCTGATCCCGGGCGCCAAGGCTCCCAAGCTGGTCACCAACGAACTCGTGTCCCGAATGAAGCCGGGTTCGGTTCTGGTGGACATCGCCGTGGACCAGGGTGGCTGCTTCGAGGACACACACCCCACCACCCACCAGGAACCGACGTACAAGGTCCACAACTCGATCTTCTACTGCGTTGCCAACATGCCTGGCGCTGTTCCGAACACGTCCACGTACGCACTGACCAACGTCACCCTGCGCTACGCCGTGGCACTGGCCAACCTGGGCGTCAAGGCCGCATTCGACCGCGACCCCGCCCTCGCCGCAGGCCTCAATATCGCTGCAGGCCACGTGGCACACCACTCGGTGTCGGAGGCGCACAACCTGCCCCTCGTCGCCGACTGGCACAGCGTGGTTACCGCGTAGGCTTTGCCCTTGCGGCGGTGACAAGTCGCTGGCCCGCTATCCCGTTGCTGCCCAGCAACGGGATAGCGGGCTTTGCACGTGTTGGGGCGGCAAACCCGTGCTGGGGCGGGCAGACCCGTGCCTAGCCGTTGCCGGGGGTAACTGGTTCCTCAGGGACAACGTGGGTGGGTACCGGCACGGGGATATCCGATTGCCGAAGGGTCGGCGGGGTTAAATTAGGCGCCTCGATGCCCGGCGGCGTGATGGGTGCTGCGGGAGTCGGGATGCTGATGTTTCCGGGCTGGCCATTCCCGGGGATCTTGGGTGTTTCGGGCGTTCCCCCGTTGGGAGCCTTGGGCGAATTGGAGTGTCCGGACGCGCCATTGGTGCCGCCTTGTGGCTCCTGGCTTGGGTAGGCGCCATTTCCCGAAGTGCCACTGCCGGCAGGATTGCGGCCGGACGGGTATGGGGTGGCCGGAGTCACAGTGCGGCCTCGCTCCTGATCGGAGGGGGAACCAGGATTCTGCCGCGATCCATTGCCTGATCCCGGCGTGAGCTGCGAAACTACTGAACCGATTGTCGAGCCCAGATGTTGGAAAGCGCCAGGGATGCCACCCTCGGAGGCGGCCGCGGCTGTAGCACCGCCTGCCAATGACACTGCCACAGCGAGCCCGGCGATCGCGGTGCGGCGCTTACGACGACGGCGGGCCGCGAGTTCGTCACTAGAGGTCAGGTCAGTGGATCCTTGGACCGAGGTAAGTACCGCCGTCGGTGCACCTGCCACGGTGGAGGCGAGCTCCGCCGTCGTGCTTCTGCTGCCGGCAGCCAGGTCAGTGATCATCAGCGCACGGACGGCCGCAGAGGGCGGCGGAGCGGTGCTGGCGAGGGAGCGCAGTTCAAGAAGTTCGGCACGGATGTCGCGGGCATCGTCGAGTCCGGAATCGGCCAACAGGCGGTCAATTGCCTGCTCGCCCGTATAACCCTCGGTGCGAGCCGTCCGCCGTCCGGCCGGGGTGCTGTCTTCACTCATGGTGTGCCATTCCTTCGTAGTGCACTTTTCCTTAGTGCACTCAATGCCCTGCGCTGCAGTTGTTTTATTGCCCCTTGGGACTTGCCCATGATGGCCGCCGTTTCTTCCACGGAGAGGTCAGCCACCACCCTCAATGCCAGGACTTCGCGATGATCTGCAGCGAGGTCCTCCAGAAGTTCCGTGACACCCAGGCTGCCGCGGCCAAAGGCCTGCTCCTCCGCCGAGGGCGCCCTCCGCGCATCCAGCTCAGCCTCATACGGAGCTGAATCCGGGGTCCGTTCACGCTTGCGATAATGGTCCACCATGCGCGCGTGGGCGATCGAGAAAAGCAGGGTCCTGGCGCCCTGGAGACCGCCCTGCAGGTTCGCCAGCTTCGGATACAGGGCAAGGAAGACGTCCTGCGTCACGGCTTCGGGATCATCCACGCCGCGGGCGCGGAGGTAGCCGAAGACGGGTCCAGAGAACTGGTTGTAGGCATCAGTGAAGAGCAGAGCGGGATCGTCATCGTCCGTCTGCACATATTCATCAGCTAATGGGTTTAGCACCCGTGGATGCCTCCATCCCGCGCAGCGCAGCGGCCTCTCTGGAGCACCCTCCCCGGTTGTTTCCCGGGCTCAGGACATCCGTTGCCACTGCCGTCTGTTACGTACGCCACCGTCCGTAAAGTGGTGGGGCTCCCCGTACTAAACGAAGGAGCCCCACCCTTAAACCGTAACCGCTGAGTGCTTAGCGGACCGAATCGAGGCCTGCACCGGGAGCGGCAGGAACATCGGTGGGCACCTGCGCCGGCAGCGCGGGGGCGGTCGGTGCTGCAGGGACAGCCGGGACAGCGGGGACAGCAGGGGCACCGTCCGTTCCCGGTACGGCCGGGACAGCAGGAACGGCCGGCACCTTGGCTGCAACGGAAGCGTCAGCGTCAGCGGAACCGTCAGCCTTGAGACCGGCAGCCTTGCCGGCGTCGACTACGGCCTGGCAGTGCGATTCAACGTTGGCTTCGCCGCCTGCGGCCACAACCAGGGACTTGAAACCGGGGACCTTGGTGTCAGCCTTGAGTCCGCCATTGATGAAGGCAGTGCAGAGACCGAAAGCTTCAGGCGTTGCAGCGACGGCGTCTTCGGCCTTGGACTTCGCAGCGTCAACAGCGTCCGTTGCCTTGTCTTCGCCAGCCTTGGCAGCGTCAGTTGCCTTGGCCTGTGCGGTCTCGACGGCGTCAGTCGCCTTGGTCTGCCCGGCTTCGGCTGCGTCTGCTGCCTTCGTGGCGAGGGGCGCAGGAGCACCGACGAGGTCGTGGGCGCTCTGCTGGATTTCGGTGGGAAGCGCGCCATTGAAGGCAGCGACACCGGTTCCGCCAGCAGCTACAGCTCCGGCAGCCAGGACGCCGGCGGCGACTTTGCTAGTGGCAAGGACAGTGAACAAGGACATAAAAGCCTCCGACAAACGATGTGGGGATTGCCCCGGCAGCGTTTGGGTCGCTGCCGGATGATCATCGTGCGGACGTGGCCCGCACACCCTCTACATCGTTCCGGAAGCGGTTGAGGTTACGCCTTCCTCAAGAATTTTTTCGGCGCCGCAATGGAGGTGCTGGTTTTCCACATCCGATAGTTCTCCCCATGGCAGCTTCATCGGGCAGGCGATTATGCTCATGGGATGCCCGGCGCAGCACTTCATGCCCGTCGGCGATCGACACGCCACGGCGTACAGGGGGAGCGTTATGGGACAGGGACTGGTTGGCGCCGACGTCGAAGACCTGCGGCGACTATCGGCCGTCATGGATTCCGAAGCAGAGAAGATCAGCAATCTTCAGCGGCAGCTCAGCACGATGATCCAGAACGGCCATTACTGGCGGGGAAACGATGCCGAGCAATTCCGTAGCCAATGGAACAGCGACCTCCATGGAAGGCTCGCAGCAGCAGCACTGTGCTTGAAGACCAACGCGCGCACCCTTCGCCTCAACGCGGAGCAGCAGGAACAGGCGTCCCTTGGTCTCCCCGGGGGCGGGGGTGGTTCAGGTATTTCAGGTGCTTCAGAGGGCAAGGACCCGTCTGGCCTGCCCGGTTTCACCATGAGCCCCCGGACCTATGGGCCCATCACTGTCCAGGGCAGCGGAACCGTCGGCACTGAGGGCACGTCAGAGGCCCACGTATCGGTTGGTCCTGATGGAATCAGCATTGACGCCTCGGGGAAGGTCTCATCCGGCGCTCGAGTAACGTTCACCGCCGAGGGGGAACGGGGACCTGCCAAAACCACCGTAACCAACGAGACGTTCGCCGGGTGGCGCGCCGACGGCAAGTTTGACGGAAAAATTCCCATTGGCTTCGGCCCGGCACACCTTGAAGCAAACGGTGAAGCGTTCGTGGGCGTGGAGAACATCACCACTGCGAAGAGCGACTTCTTCGATGGCTGGATCAACAACACCGTCACTACCAGGGTCATGACTGGTGCGGAAGCAAGCGCCCACATCACCGGACAAAGCCCGTTCCTCTTCTCCCCCGGCGGCGAAGCTTTTGCGGGCCAGAAAATGACCGTCGGCAACGAGACAGAAATCGCCGGCGGCCTGTTCGGATTCGGGCAGGGCACGGAAATCCGTGGCGGCGCCTGGGCAAGCGCTGGAGAAAGCGAAATCAACGTCAACAAAACCGGTGATGTGACGGGTGCAGGCGCCAGTGCAGGTGTCGGCGCCGAACTGACCGCATCCCAGTACGTGGAAGTCCTCGGCCAAAAACTCGCGACGTCGGAAACAGTTGCCGCCGGTGCGGGCGAGGGACACTTCTTCAACGCTTCCCTGGACGAGGACGGACTCACCTTGGGCGTTGGTGCCAAGATCACGGCGGAGTTGGGACTTGGCGCTGGCGTGCAGGTCACGCTCAGTCCGTCCGCATTTGTGGATTCCGTCACCGGCTTTGTCGATTTTCTCAACAAATAAGCATTCCCGTTCCCTGAACTTCCCTAAAACAGCGCCGGAAGGGCTCTCACGATGACCGCACAGCAAGTTTTCCCGTCAAAGGCATTCCCCGCCTACCCCACTATCCGCGTCAACCCGCCGGCAGGTTGGACGGAGCAGGTGGTCCCCGACGCCGTGGGTGCGCTGATGGGACCCGCCTCCGAGGGCGGCTACACGCCGAATGTGGTGATTTCCGTATCCCGCCGCCTGCCTGGCTACCAACTGCAGGACATCGCTGCTTCCGTGGACGCCTTCCTGGCTGACTTGCCTGACGCCGTACTTCTGGGGACCGAGCCGGTGGCCATCAATGGCCGCCCATGGCATGTCCGGGAGGCCCGTTATACGCACCCGCAAGCCGGCTCCCTGGCACAATTCACGGCGGTGACGGTGTTCCACCACGAAGTAGCCGCCGACGTCGTGCAGTTGACCGGTAGCTGCCAGCCGCTTGAGGGAGACCAGGACCTGAAAGCAATCTATTCCTTGGTGGCGAGTGCGGACGTGACTGCCGGGCCTGCCTGAGCAGGTCCGGTTTAGGAACTCAGGGCACGCGCCTGTTCGATCAGCTTCAGCACTTCCACCGAGTCAGCCGGATCCACTGGTGCGGGACGTGCGGATGCCGCACCGCCGTCGTCGATCTTTTCGGCGAGGAGGCGATAGAACTCCGGGTAGGCTCCGCGCTCGGTGGTGATGGTTCGGCGCTGGCCGTCCGACTCAAGGGTCCCGTAATTTTCGGCAGGTTCGACGCCGTACTCCGCGTCCGTCGGCAATCCACCGCCCAGAACAAAGGGCTCCTGCGGATCGGTGCCGAACTTTACAAATCCACCCTTCGTTCCCAGCACACGGAAACGTGGTCCGTGGAGGTGGCTGTTGAGGTTCAGGGTCAGGTGGCTGACGACGCCGGATTGGTGCTGGAGCACGATGAAGACGTCATCGTCGGCCTTCTCCTGCGGACGTCGTGCAATGATCTCCGCATAGGTGACGTACGCGGGGCCGAAGAACTGGACGGCCAAGTCCAGTACGTGTGCACCAAGGTCGAACAGCACCCCACCGCCGTCCTCGGCAGTAGCGCTTGCCTTCCACGCTTTGGCGATCTCCGGCGCCCAGCGCTCCATCCCCGCTTCAAACCTGGTCACGGTACCCAGCGTCCCGGCGTCGAGCAGTTTCTTGAGGGTGAGCGCGTCCCCGTCCCAGCGGCGGTTTTGGTAGACAGTGAGGACGCGGCCCGCTCGCGCGGCGAGTTGAATCAGTTCCTCACCTTGCGCACTGTGCACAACAAACGGCTTATCGACGACGACGTCGAGCCCGGCTTCCAGCGCGGCTTTCGCCAGCGGATAGTGGGTCGCTGGCGGTGTACCAAGGACCACGAGGTCCAGTTCGTTGGCCAGCGCCAGGATGTCCTCCGGCCTGTCGACTATCTTTGCCTGCGGGTATCGCTCAGCCGCGTTTTTCTGCCTTTGAGCGTCGGATGTAGCAATGACGGCAAGGTCATACGAAGGGTTGCTTGCAATGAAGGGCGCATGGAACACGCTGCCCGACAACCCAAAACCTGCGATGGCGGTACGGATCGGCCTGGAAGTCATGCCCCAAGGCTAATTCAGTAAGTGTCCCGCCGGTGCGCTGTTCCCAGGATCAGGATGTGAGAGAACGTTCGCGAAAAGGCCGCAGGATGTGAGAGAACGTTCGGGAAAAGACCTCAGGATGTGAGAGAGGATGGCACGGCAAAGGCCGGGACCTCCCAAACCATTTACAGGTTCAGAGGAAGATCCCGGCCTTCGTGTGTTTCAAGCTTTACTGCGGAGCGTTACTTCTTGGCGCCCTTTTCCCAGCCGAGAGTGGTCCAGTCCGGAACATTGGACAGGCTCTTGAACAGTGACGGGCCGTAATTGGCCAGGCCCGTGCGGACGAACTGGATCTCCGGGCCGTTGAGGACGGTGCCCATGGAGAAGTACTTCTCCATGTGCTTCTTCTCTACGTCCATGGCCGCCTTGTTGCGCTCCTTGTCATCTGCGATGGTTGCCAGGCGCTTGATCTCGGCATCCAGCTCAGCGTCGCCCAGGCCGTTCTCGTTGGTGGTGGAGTCGTAGAACTGCTTTACGGCGTCGGTAGCGTCTGCGCCCACGGTGTAACCGGAGATGGTTACGTCGAACTCGCGGCCACCAATGACCTTGCCGAAGTCGGCGTCTCCGCGCTGATCGATGGCAACATCCATTCCCGCAGCCTGGAGCTGCTTCTGCAGCGTCTGCGAGGTTGCGGCCGTGGTGGGGTCGTCGCCGAAGTTGGTGATCTTGAAGGAAACAGGAACACCGTCCTTCGCCATGATGCCCTTGTCGTTCGGGGCGTAGCCGGCATCGGTCAGGACCTTCTTGGCAGCCTCAGCGCCGGTGTCCTTCACGGGGTAGTTGTCCTGGTAGTACTCGGAGAACGGCATGAGCATCATGGAACCCGAGCTCTCTTCGGACCAGTTCAAGCCGTTGAAGCGGACATCGCGGATGGCCTTGCGGTCCACTGCGGTGAAGATTGCCTTGCGTACGGCCACATCGGTAAGGGCCGGGCGCTTGGCGTTCAGGTTGAGGCCACCTGCGAACAGGCGCTGGCCGCGGCGGATATCGGAATCCTTGGTACCTTCGAGCTGCTTGTACCGGCCAAGGGTACGGCCGTTGGCTGCGTCGATTTCACCATTCTTGAAGGCGGCAATCGTGGCGCTCGGCTCCATCTGGCGCCAAACCACCTTGTCAAGGACCGGCTTCTGTCCCCACCACTTGTCGTTGGGCACCATGGTCACCGTTTTTGCGGTGGTGTCGTAGTTTTCAATCTTGAACGGGCCGGCCATCCACTCGGGGTGCATGTTGCCTGCGAAGCCCGTGTTGAAAATTTCAGGCGTGTTGATTGCCGGGTGGATCAGGCCGAAGAAAAGGCCCTCCAGGGGGAAGACCGGCTGGGTGGTGGTAACAATGACTTCTTTGTCGTTGGCGCCGGCCTTTACCGAGTCCACGAAAGCGTAAGCGCCGGCGGAAACGATGTCGATGGACTTATCGTCGCCCTTCAGCATCTTCCACGTGTTTTCGAAGGTCTTGACGTCGATCGGCGTTCCGTCGTTCCAGGTCGCCTTGTCATTGACCTTGATGGTGATGGTCTGCTTCCCATCCTTGACTTCGCTCTTGACGTCTTCGCAGAAGTCCTTGTTGGGCTCTGCTTTGCCGTCGAAGTCCAGCTTCCAGCAGCCGCCGATGCCGCCGCTGTTGATGGAGGCCGTATTAACCGGAGTCATCAGCGCAGAGTTGTCTGCGCTGTTGCCCACATTGGAGAAGCCGTTAAAGTCCGGGCCAATGCTGCCTATGGCAAGGGTGACAGTGCCGCCCTGCTCCAGGTCCTTGGTTTCCTTGGCATTAACGCTAATGAGCTTGCTGATGTCACCGCCAGCTTCTTCGGCCTTCTGGGAGGCCGGACCCGACGGCGTTCCCCCGCCGCAAGCGGTCAGCAGCAGTGCCGCTGCAACTGCCACGCCGCCGATCGTCGTGTACTTCTTCATGGTTTGCCCTTCATGTTTTACGACTGGAATTCTTTACGAATTGAATACAGGGTTCAATCAATGAGTCATTTGTCGTCAGGCATGCACCACCAGCATGTCGGCATCTATTTCCCCGTCCGGGAAGAAGCATGCAAACTCCTGTTGACCTTCTGAAGCAAGTGGCGGCTCCAGAGTAAGGCACTTCTCCTGCTTGGCGGCAGGTAGTGCGGCGAATACGGGGCAACGCGTTGCGAAATTGCAACCCTTCGGCGCGTCAAGCGGGCTGGGCAGGTCGCCCTGCAGAATGATCCGTTCACGCGTGCGTTCCAGATTGGGATCGGGTACCGGGATCGCAGAGAGCAGGGCCCTGGTGTAGGGATGCCGCGGATTGTCGAACACTTCGTCCACATCGCCGGTCTCCACGATCTTGCCTAGGTACATCACAGCCACGCGGTCCGAGATGTGGCGGACCACGGAGAGATCATGGGCAACCATGAGGTAGCTCAGGCCCAGCTCGGCGCGAAGTTGGTCAAGCAGGTTGATGACACCAGCCTGGACCGAAACATCCAAAGCGGAGACTGGCTCATCCAGCACCACCAGTTTCGGATTCACTGCGAGCGCCCGCGCAATGCCGATGCGCTGGCGCTGCCCCCCGGAGAACTGGTTGGGGAAACGGTTCACGTGGTCCGCCTGCAGGCCCACGAGCCGCATGAGTTCCATGATGCGCTTCCGGACGGCGGCCCTTGGCATGCCGAGGTTTTCCAGCGGCTCAGCCAGGACCTCGTACACCGTGAAGCGCGGATCCAGCGCACCCGTGGGGTCCTGGAACACCATCTGCATTTCCTTGCGCATGGCCATTTTGGTCTTGGAGTCGGTGGCCACCTTATTGCTGACGCCGCCAATGACCACTTCGCCCACTTGGTCCGGGTGGAACTCCATGATCTCCAGCAGTGTGGTGGTCTTGCCGCAGCCGGACTCGCCCACGATTGAGAGGCATTCACCTTCACGGATGTCGAAGCTGAGCCCGTCAACGGCTTTCACTGTGCCGATGCGGCGCTTGATGAGCGCGCCCTTGAGCAGTGGGAAGTGTTTCTTGACGTCCTTGAGCTCAAGGACCTTCTCGCGCTCAAGCCGGGCAACGCCGTCGAACTTTGAAACGGGCTTGGCCGGCGCCTGGAAAATCGCGTGGGCATTAGCTTCGCCGGAGAGTTCGTCCGTTTTGATGCAGGCAGCCCTGTGGCCTTCGGAGCCTGGCACCGAAACGGGTTCGGGCTCACCGTGCAGGCAGGCATCGCTGGCGAGCGGGCAGCGCGGTGCGAAGGAGCAGCCGGTTACGGGCAGTGCCAGGTTGGGCGGCGTGCCTTCGATCGGAACCAGTGACTGTTTATTGGCAGTGTCGACGCGTGGCACGGCGCCGAGGAGACCCATGCTGTACGGCATGCGGGGGTTGTAATAGATGTCCTCCACGGTCCCGGTTTCCACCGGCTTGCCTGCGTACATGACCATGATGTCGTCCGCCATGCCCGCTACGACGCCGAGGTCGTGCGTAATCATGACGACGGCGGCCCCGGTCTCCTCTTGCGCGGTGTGAAGGACTTCCAACACCTGCGCCTGGATGGTGACGTCCAGCGCCGTCGTCGGTTCATCCGCGATGAGGACCCGCGGATCGTTGGCAATCGCAATGGCGATCATCACGCGCTGGCGCATGCCCCCGGAGAATTCGTGCGGGAATGCCTTCAGCCGGTCCTTGGGGCTCGGGATGCCCACCATCCGCAGAAGTTCGACGGCGCGGGCTTCTTTAGCCTGTTTGCTCATGGTGGGGTTGTGGACGGTGAGGGCCTCGATGATCTGGTTCCCCACGGTGTAGACGGGGGTCAGCGACGACAGCGGGTCCTGGAACACCATGGCGATATCGCTGCCACGGTGCTTGCACATCGCTTTGTCGCTGAGGCCGAGGAGTTCCTTGCCCTTGTAACGCACGGAGCCGGAGATGTCCGCGGTCTCGGGGAGGAGTCCCATGATGGCCATGGACGTCACAGACTTTCCCGAGCCCGATTCGCCCACGATGCCCAGGGTTTTTCCGGGCATGAGGTCGAAGTCCACACCGCGCACGGCGTGGACAACGCCGTTTTCAGAATTGAAGCGGACGTTGAGGTCCCGGACGCTCAGGACGGCGTCGCCGGGGGCGTAGAGGCCGGCGTCACGAAGACGCTCCGCGGGAGTGTGGGAGATGTTGGTGCTCATTTGATGGTCTTCTTTGCGGTCTTGGTCTTCGCGCGGCCGATGGAACTTGAACTGGGATCGAAGGCGTCGCGGAGGCCGTCGTTCATCATGGCCAGCGAACCGGTCAGGAGGAACATGACGGTCAGCGGAACCCAGAACATCCATGGGAACGAGGACACCTGGCCGGTGGCTTGGCCGATGAGGACTCCCAGGCTGACGTCGGGGAGCTTGATGCCGATGCCGATGAAGGAGAACGCCACTTCGGCCAGCACTGCCCCGGTGATACCGCGGGTGAAATCGAGGACCAGGAGTGAGCCGATGTTCGGAACGAGGTGACGCCACACGATTTTTCGGGAGGGAACACCCATATACTTGGCGGCTTTGACGTAGTCCCGCTGCATGAGTGACATCGACAAAGAACGCACCAGTCGGGCGGTGCCCATCCAGCTGAAGAACAGCAAAACAATGATCAGCAGGAGCCAACTGGGAAGGTTCTTCAGTCCGCCGCCCCCACTGGTGGCCACTGCGACCACCAGAATGGCCGGCATCATGATGAGGGCTTCAAGGATGAACAACATCACGGCGTCCACTTTGCCGCCGAAGAACGCCATGGTGCAGCCGTAGACGGCGGAAATGAGGACAGATACGCCGCCCACGATCAGGCCGATGAAGATCGAGATCCGCGTGCCTTCAACGATGAGCGCCATGAGGTCGATACCCGCTTGGGACGTGCCTAGGAAGTGATCGGGTGACGGTCCCATTCCGATGTTGAGGGGATCAATCGTGTCCTTGTCCCAGGGTGTCAGGAACCCGCCGAACAGGGAGAAGAGGAACAGCGCCAGGAAGATGAACAAACCGGCGACGGCGGTACGGTTCCGCATGAAACGGCGGAAGATGATGCGGGACTTCCCAATCACGACGTCCTGGTCGGCAGCCCTTGACTCGTCGATTTCCGCAATGGGATCAATGATGTTCGTCATTACTGGACCCTCACTCGTGGATCCACCAGCGTCGTCGCGAAGTCGGCAAGGATGGCGCCGATCGCGAAGATCACCGACCCGTAGGCCAGTGTGGCCGTGGCGACGTTGACGTCTTGAAGCCCGATTGACTGGATACTCCACAGGCCAATGCCGGGCCAGGCGAAGATCGCCTCGGCAAAGAAGCCGCCGGTGAAGATCGCGGGGATGGTGAAGGCGATGCTCTGTGCCACGGGAATGAAGGACACCCGCAGGGCATGCCTGCGGATGGCTTGGTTGCGGGTAAGTCCTTTTGCCCTGGCGGTGCGGACGAAGTCGGCATTCACGTTGTCCAGGAGATACTGCCTCTGGGCGATCTGGTAACCGGCCCAACCGAAGATGGTCATTGCGAAGGTGGGCACGGCGTAGTGGGCAACGAGGTCAACGAAAGCCGGCCAGCCCGGCTCGATCCCCGGCGTCGAGATGCCCGTGACGAAAAAGATGCGCTGGCCTACGGTTTCGTTGACGCTGATGGCGCCCAACTGGACCAGGAAGTAGGCGATCGGCGCTGGAAGGATGTGCACCAGGTAGCTGTAGGACGTGATGACGCGGTCCTGGTACTTGTATTGCCGCGCCGCTGAATAAACGCCGAGCGCGACGCCGATGATCAGCGTCAGGATGATGGAGGCGATAAACAGCCTGGTTGAAACAAGTACCCGGTCAGCGAATTCGGCGTTGACGAATGCCCCGTTTGGGCTGCGGCCCCAATCCCAGCGGGTGATGATGCCGCCGAGCCAACCAATGTAGCGTTCCCAAGGAGTGGCGTCAGGGTCCAGGCCGAGTCCACGGAAAGAGGCGGCTACTTGTTCCGGGGTTGGCCGGGGGATCTTCTCCTGTTCCAGGACCGCCGGTTTGAGCGTTGATACTGCCAGGAAATAGCCCGCGCTCGTGGTCAGGAAGATCATGATCAGGTAGATGCCCGACCGCTTTGTCAGATATTTCAGCATGTCGGGCGGCTGCCCTGGATCGTGGCAAAGCTCAATGCTCGTCCTTCCGCGGTTCCCGGCTGTGGCCGGCGTCAGCTACGAATTGGCGCAGCGGGCAGTTTGGGTCCCCCAGCGCCCCTTCCGTGATCACCGAGCCATGTATGGCATGGGTCACATTCAAGAGGAAACTACCACAATAACTGCTTCACGTTTCGTTCAATGAGGGCCCGTTTCGTGCCTGCAGCCAGATTGTTATCTGGGCCCGCGTCACGATTTGGACGTCGGCGACACTATGGCGCGTACTGCCCCACTCGCGTTGTGAGGCCTCAGCGGGCGCTAACGAAGACGAACTTGAGCTAGGAAGATCGCATGAGGCGCGCGACGAGTTCGCGCCAGGATTCCGTGAGCCTCTTCGGCGAGATGCCGTGAACCCTCACGTCGTTGACGATTCGTTCCGGGTCCAGCGCGGAAAGCAGCGACATCGCCATGACCCACGGATCCGCGATATCCGCCTCCCGCAGCAGGACCTCGATGTGCCGGTGGGCAAGGACCGTAGCCGGGACATCAAAGCGATTCCGGGCATTGGTTGCGGCCGCTTTCAGGAGCTCACCATTTTCCAGGACGAAGTAGATGCGGCCCTCGCCGAAGGCCATCAGCCGTTCGCTGGGGGTCCCGCCCGGACCCAAGGGTGGTGGACCAAACATGAAGCCGCGCTGGAATTCAGATTCAGAGTCACTCAGAAGGGTCATCATCAGGCCGGCCCTGCTACCGAAGCGACGGAACACGGTTCCCTTGCCAACCTGGGCCTTGCAGGCGAGCGCGTCCATGGTGAGTGCTTCCACGCCGAACTCGTCAACCAACTCGCGGGCAGCGCAAAGGAGTCGCTCGCGATTCCGGGCGGCATCGCTGCGCTCATGCGGCGGACCGAAGGGCACGTCCGGCTGGATTGGGATCGAGCTCACAAGAAACATTCTAGACCCGGGAATAGAAAACGGACCGCGGTCCGTTTAGTATCAGTGAAGGTCCAAACACTTACTAAGGAGACACCATGTCAAAGAGCACCGTTCTTACCCTCGTCGGCAGCCTCCGCGCTGATTCCCACAACAAGAAGCTCGCCGAAGCCATCCAGCTGAACGCACCGGAAAACGTCGAAGTCCAGATCCACGATTCCCTCGGCACCATCCCGTTCTACAACGAAGACATCGACGTCGAAGGCCAGGTTCCCGCCGAAGCTGCGGCCCTTCGCGCTGCGGCAGCAAACGCCGACGCCCTTCTCCTCGTCACCCCCGAGCACAACGGCACCATGCCTGCATCGCTGAAGAACGCCATCGACTGGCTGTCCCGCCCCTACGGCGCCGGCGCACTCAGTGGCAAGCCGACCGCCGTCGTCGGAACCGCTTTCGGTCAGTTCGGTGGCGTATGGGCGCAGGACGAAGCCCGCAAGGCCGCAGGCATTGCCGGCGCCAAGGTCCTCGAGGACGTCAAGCTCGCCGTCCCGGGTTCCATGATCCGCTTCGCTGAGCTCCACCCGAAGGACGACGCCGAGGTTGTTGAGCAGATCAAGGGTATCTTCGAGCCCCTGACCGCCGTTCAGGAAGAAGAAGCCGCAGCCTAGTTTCTTCGCTCTCCCTGCCCCTGCTCCCGCGCCTGCCACTTCGCAGTGTGGGGCGGGGGCAGGTGCGTTTCCGGGTGTCTACAGGATGCAGCGTGATCAACTCTTGTCCGAACCGTCACCGTAGCGGCATTTTGCTCCGGGTCCCACCGGCTTAACGTTGAACTACAGGCGGACGGACAGGAGCGTGGGGCTGTCATGGGTGCCGGGCGGAGACCAAAAAGCACGACGGCGATCGCGGCTGCCTGCCTTGTGTTGAGTCTGTGGCTGGCTGGCTGTACTTCGGACCCAAGGACCGCGCCCTCCGCCGATGATACTTCATCTGCTCCTGTGGTGGGGCCATCGGGTTCCTCGCGAGATGCTGCGGTGGATGAGGCTTCCGACGCCCCGTCTGCAACATCCACCGCAACGGGAAGCGGCACTGGGACTCGTCCGGATGCACTCGCCACTCCCTCAACCCCTTCGGGCTCCAGTGGTGCTGGCTCTGGTTCTGGTTCCGGCTCGGGGTCTGGCTCTGGCTCTGGCTCTGGCTCTGGGGTGGACCCAACGCCTGGGCCGAGTGCCGCCGTCGCGCCTTTACCCGTCGCTACGCCAAGCCCTTCACCGACGGCTGTTGCACCCGTTGCCCGGGCTGCGACCGTACCCCAAGACCTGAATTTGGGGCCGGCGGTGTACTACGTTGCCGTTGACGACGGGGGCGCAAGAGGTGTTCGGTTCGGATGCAACGACAGCCTGGTGCCTGTCCGCGGCGCCCTGGTGCCCGGTGACCCCTTGACGCTGGCGCTGAGCCGCCTGCTGGAAGCTGGCATGCCCATGGACACCGGCGCGGGCCTCTATGATTCGTTGGCTAATTCCTCGTTGCACTTCGTGTCCGGCTACATCAGCGGGGCAACAGTTGTGGTGAATCTGAGTGGAACGCTGCGACCCGGTGGGGTCTGCGACATCCCGCGCATTGAAGCCCAGTTGACCCACACCATAGTCTCCGCCAGCGGGGCATCCCGAGCCGAAATCTATGTCAATGGCAAGACTTTGTCTGAGGCGCTGAGCCTGCGCTAGCACGGGGACCCTCCGGATTTGTTGAGGGCTTCTGGCCGCAAGCTCTCAAGCTGTTGCGATAGCCAGCACGCGCCGTAGTGCCCACGCCACACGGAGCAGCGCCAATACGGACGCGAAGGTGAGGACGAAGACAACTGACTCCGGAATCCAGAGTCCCCTGGGACCATCTCCCTCCAGTACCACGGCGACAAGGGCAGCCACCACCAGCAGGCCAAGGCCCGGTATGGCGAACAGGAACACTTCTCCGATTTGGCGGCGATGCAAGGCGGTGAGTTTCTCCAGGGGAAGCTCGCGCTGCCCGGGCGCCGCCTTTTTGCCGAGCACGTTGATGAGCATGGAGACGCTGGTAAGCGTGAGGCCAGCGGTAGCTCCAGCCAACGTAGCGAGGGTCTGGAACAGGGTTCGACGCGCACCGGGATCGACGCCCTCCAGCATCAACGGCTGCTTCAACAGCCATGCCAAGCCCAGCCACATCAGCACAGCCAGAACCGCCCATGCATAGTCTGCTGGCGGATGGAGCAGAAACCACCTCCAGACCGTCCGGCGGCGCCCGGCGTGCTCTACGTCAACGTCGTACAAGCTCATGGTCCGCGCCGCCTTCTGATCCCTCCGCTGGTTTCGCGTCCCCAGGTTTCGCCTCGGCGGGTTCCTCCTTTGTGACCGCAGCCAGGGCTTCCCGCACTGCGGCCATCCCACCTGCGACGATGTCCGGCACAGGGACCGAATCTGCAGAGCCTCTGATTTCCGGCAGTGTGAGGGCGAAGAATGCTTCGTTATCCCTGGCCTGTCTGTTGAGAATTGCGACTGCCTCAGCAGCGGACTTCCGGGGGTCGTTGAAAACGTCGGGATCCACTTCGATGTGGGAGATGAAACGCTCCTTCAGGAGATCGACCACCTCGCGGTCGCCGGTCAGGGAGTCTTTGCCCTCGGCTACCACGTAGTCGAAGTGCTCTACCGAGCCTGCCCTCCGGAACAGGTCAATCAGTTGCTGGATGCGGTCCCGGATCCGCTGCTTGTCCTCGGCCCTTCCCGAACGGCCCACGCTCAGGGAAATCCGGAAGGTTCCCTCGGTCACCAGGCGCGAGGCACTCTCCAGAACGTCAGCCCATTCTCCCTCCATCAACTTTCCCGAGAGGCGTTCAGCAGGAAGAGCGAACTCGAAGCGACTCACCTCAAGCCTGGTGAGGATCTCCTCGATATCCTCGCAGACCACCGGAACCAACCCAGGCTCGAGCCCCAACATGCCTTCGAGGTACTCCCCCATCCTGGAAGCCCGCGGGCCATTGCCGCTGGTGAGCACGGCGATGACGTTGCGTTTGAGGAAGGCAAAGTAGGTGGTTTCCAGAAGATGGTCGCCCGGCGCCAAGGGGAGGGGCTTGCGGCGTCCGAGCGCATCTCCAACGCTGGGCAGGTTGCTGCTGCGGACCCGATCCAGGAGGATCACCGGATGCGGTGAGAAGGATGCAGTCTGAGCGACCAGCACCGTGCCGTCCATGCCGATGAAATGCCTGTCCGTCCCAGCCTCTTGTGCCTTCTTGAGTACCTCGGCCACGCGGCGCGCCGGAAACGGAGCGCGCAGATCCTCGCCATTCAGTTGGTCAATGCGCCAGAACTGCACACTGCGTCTTGCCATCCGCCCTCCCCGGCCCGCGGTCTTTGCTACTGATTCCAAGCTAATGGCGGGGTAAGACATTAAAGCCGGGTTCCGCCGTCGTGCGCTTTCCTCTGCCGCAAACCGCGCTGCTTAGGGCCGGTACTTGGGCCCCTGGGCAAAGAGCGCATCCATCTCGTCGTGGCTGCGGGTGCCCGCCAAGCCTGCCCAGTTACCGTCGCCCAGAATCTCCTTGGCCACCCGCGCGACTTTTGCGTAGGCAGCTTTAGCCGTATTTCCGCCGATGCTGACCCGCCGTATGCCGGCGTCGTGAAGTTCCAGCGGCGATGGCGCGCCTACTCCAGCCAATGCATTGAGTGGCGCGGGGATCTTGCTGGAGAGTTCATGGAGGACGTGAAGGTCCACCACTCCGGGAACGAAGATGCCGTCCGCCCCCGCCGTGAGGTAGGACTCAGCACGGCGCAAGGTCTCTTCGTAGGCGTTATCCGGATACTCTCCGGAGAGGTATGTGTCCGTTCGGGCATTGATGAACAACGGGATTCCGCGCTCGTCCGCTACGGCACGGATCAAAGCGATACGCCACGATTGTTCCTTGATGTCCGTCAGTGGCTCCGCGGCCGAGTCCTCGATGTTGATGCCAATCGCGCCTGCATCCAGCACGCCGTGCACGGTGGCACGCAGTTCGTCATCTGTTCGCCCGTATCCAGTTTCGATGTCGGCAGTAACCGGCAGTTTGGTTGCCCCTACCACCCGCCCCAGCGCCGCCATGGCCAATCCCCACGGCACGTGGTCACCGTCCCGGAAACCCAGGCTCCAGGAAACCGCCGAACTTGAGGTGGCTATCGCCGTCGCACCAGCCTCCTGCACCACGCGGGCCGAAGCCGCATCCCAAACATTCACCAGAACCAGCGGCGTGGGTCCGGCGTCGTGAAGCTTGTGGAAGAGTTCGGCCTTGGTTACGGATCCCCGGTGCAGTGTCATAGCTACATTCCAGCCCCTAGCGTTCCCGGCGTAAAGGAAACCCTGTAAACCGGCGCGTTCTTGAAAACATATGTTGTCTAATTAGCAACCTTCAGGGGTATCCTGTCACTGTGACCCACGAAACATTGGACGCCGGCACCAAGCTGCCCGCTGAAGCCATCGACGCCATCGAGCGCGCCGCCACGGCCGCCGCCCACCCGCACGAGCAGCTGTTCTCCGCGCGGGCCGCCAACATCAAGCAGTCCGCTGTCCGCGACGTCTTCGATATCTCCATGCGGCCCGGCCTTGTCTCGCTCGCAGGCGGGAACCCATACCTCCAATCGCTGCCCCTGGAAAAGCTCGGCCAGACCGCTGCCAGGATCATCGCCGAAGACGGGATGACCGCCCTGCAATACGGCGGAGGCCAAGGAACCGCGGAATTGCGCGAACAAGTCTGCGCGATCATGGCAGCAGAAGGCATCGTGGACGCGCAGCCTGAGAACATCGTGATTACTGCAGGTTCCCAGTCAGCGCAGGATGTGGCTACCAAGGTCTTCTGCAATCCCGGAGACGTGGTCCTCGTCGAGAACCCCACCTACGTTGGGGCCCTGAATACTTTCGAGGCTTACCAAGTGCAGGTGGAGCCAATAGAAATGGACGACGACGGGTTGGTACCTGAACTGCTTGAGGCCAGGATCGCCGCGCTCCAGTCAGAGGGCAAGAGCATCAAGTTCCTCTATACAATCCCCAACTTCAACAACCCCTCGGGCATCACCTTGGCGGAAGCGCGCAGGCAGCAGATCGTCGATATATGCCGTAAAGCGAATATTATCGTCCTGGAGGACAACCCCTACGGCCTGCTGCGCTTTGACGGTCACCCCATCGCACCGATGCGGGCTGCAAATCCAGACGACGTCATTTACCTGGGGTCCTTCTCCAAGATCTTCGCACCGGGTCTTCGCATTGGTTGGGCCTTGGTGCCCGCCCACCTGCAGCGTCGCTTCTACCTCGCCTCCGAAGCAGTCACGCTTTGCCCGCCGCCCCTGAACCAAATGCTTGTATCCGCATATTTGCGTGACTACGACTGGCAGGGGCAAGTCGAAACCTACCGGGGCCTGTACGCGGAACGCTGCAATGCTCTTCTCAGCGCCTTGGATGAATACATGCCAGCCGGAGTCTCGTGGACACGCCCTGACGGTGGATTCTTCGTCTGGGTCACGTTGCCTGAAGCCGTGGACACCTACCCTTTGTTGAAGAAGGCCATCGACGCGGGGGTTGTTTTCATTCCCGGCGCAGCTTTCTCACCGGCAGATGGCCCCTCCAACAAACTCCGTCTGGCGTTCAGTGCTGTGCCGCCGGATACGATTGCCGAAGGCGTACGTCGTCTGGCCCCTGTTCTCGCAGAGGCCATCAAAGCCACCACTGAAGGAGCAGCACTATGACCGGGGTTGTCATTGTAGGAGTAGACGGTAGCGAGACGGCGATGAGGGCGGCCAAGGCTGCCCAGCAACTGGCCATCGGGCTTGGCGCCAGTCTTCGCGTCGTGAGCGCTTTTGACAGCAACAAGACCGAGGTAGTTGAGATCGGGACCGACAAATGGATCGTGTCAGACGCTGCCGAAGCCGAAGCCGTCGCCCGCACCGTGGCGGAGCGCCTGGCTGACGAACGTCTCGAGGTAACGTACTCGGCTGCCCGCGGCAAGCCCGGTGAAGCCTTGGTCAAAGAAGCAGAAATGCTCGAAGCGCAGTTGATCGTGGTGGGTAACCGGCGCATGCAAGGCCTGGGTCGCGTCCTCGGCAGCGTGGCCAACACGGTTGCCCACAATGCTCCTTGCGATGTCTACATCGCCAAGACGGACCAGCCGTAAAGCGAGCTGAATCACGCCGCCGGGTGGGGAGCCTCACCCGGCTTTTGGCCTGATTTTGGCCTGCCCCCCGAAGTCATCGTTATAAAATTGAGATGCCCCCAATGGCGTGAGCCATCCTCCATCAACTGACTTCAGGGGACTTCACTTGCTTACTTTGCAGCCGCGCCAGCGCGTTGGACACGACATCCTGCTTGCCCGCCACGGCAACAGCATCAGCACGATGCGTTTTGACCGCGCGAATGACCGCATCATCGCGATGCTCGACGACGGCTCCTGGGACAGCGCCCCCAACATGATTTCACCCAGCCTGAACATGCCGGAAACTTTCGGCACCATCATGCGCAGGGACTGGCGATTCCTCTCCCTCGCATGCGCCGCAATGATCACCGTCGCAGCCATCGCTATGGGCATCAGCGTGGAGATGGCAAACCACATGTCCACCACCGAACTTCAGGCGTTGCTGGTCAACTACCCCGCGTTCTAAAGCGGGTCCCTAACAGCAGGTGTCCGGAGGGCTGCCCTCAGAGCATCCACTCCCGTAGCAGCCACCACAAACCTGCGATGACGGTGCCGCCGAACAAAGAACCGGCGACGACTTGGCCGAGCGTATGGGCGCGAAGCACCACCCGCGACCACCCCACGGCCGGAACAATGACCAACAGGGGCAGCCAAGCGGGCCCAAACATCAAAACTGTAATGACGGCAGCGGCGGCGATGGCCGAAGCGTGTCCACTCATCTTCCAAAAAGCACTCACCACCGCCAGAACGGCGATGCCTCCGAGCAGGGCGATGATCATCACTGAAACGCTCATCGGACCCCCGATCAGCTGAAGCACCCCAACGCCCGCAAGCACGGAAATCAAGGCAAGCCACAGCAACGGGGGCCGCTGCCGGCGGTCGCTGACATGATGATCGGTGATTCTGCCCAGCCTGATCATCACCAGCACGTACGCCAACGGCAGAACACAGACGAAGAGGGCTCCCAGCAACCCAAAGCCCATGGTGCCGGGAAACCCGGGTTCGATAGCCGGACTGATCAGCAGTAGCGCCGTCACTACAATGGGCGGCTGGAAGGCCTCCGTCAGAACGCGGGCGACAGTGCGCCAAGGTCCTGACAGCAACTGGGCAGGCACATGACCAGACTTGCCAGCGGCCGCAGCGGAGTCCGGCTCTGCAGCCGCATTGGTGGCGGATGGGCGATCAGTTAAGCAACCCGGATCAGTCAAGCAACAGCGCCGGTTCTTCAAGAATGGCAGCTACGTCGGCCATAAAGCGGGCCGAGAGATCGCCGTCCACAACGCGGTGGTCAAAGGACCCACCCAGCGTGGTGATCCACCGCGGAATCACTTCCCCGTCCAAGACCCACGGCTTCTGCTTGATGGTTCCAAACGCAATGATGGCAACCTCACCGGGATTGATGATGGGCGTACCCGTATCAATGCCAAGCGCACCGATGTTGGTGATGGTCAGGCTGCCACCCTGCATCTCGGCAGGCTGCGTCTTGCCCGCACGGGCCTTGGTGGCGAGATCGTTGAGGGCGAGGGCCAGCTCCTTCAGGGAGAGGTCCTGGGCGTCCTTGATATTGGGCACCATCAAGCCACGCGGTGTCGCAGCAGCAATACCCAGGTTCATGAAGTGCTTGATCTGGATCTCCGCACCACCATTGCCATCGGCATTCTCCACCCACGTGGCGTTGACACTGGGGTTCCGCGCGGCGGCCCAAATGACTGCCTTTGCCAAAATAAGCAGCGGAGATACCTTGATGCCCTCGAAGTCCCGCGAAACCTTGAGCCGCTTGACGAACTCCATGGTCCGGCTCGCGTCGACGTCAACAAAGATGCTGACGTGCGGTGCCGTGAACGCGGACTCCACCATGGCCTTGGCGGTCGCCTTACGCACACCCTTAACAGGTACGCGCTCGATCCTCTGGTCCTGCGGCTTCTTGGAAGCACCCCAGAACGACTCCGCCTGATCAAGCTCAGCGTCACGCTGCGCCTGATAGCTGACCAGGTCCTCGCGGGTCACCTCTCCCCGCTGTCCCGTCGCTACGACGTCGGCAAGGTCAATGCCGAGATCGCGGGCGAACTTGCGCACCGGCGGCTTCGCCAAGACCTTGTTGACGAGCCCGCTGATGGTGCCGCTGATGGCGGCACCGCGTGATGCGGCGGTCTGGGCCGTTGACGCTCCCGTCGCTGCTACTTCTGGCGTCGTGACTTCTGGCGCTTGGGTAACGGGCGCTTGCTTTACGGGCGCTTGGTTGACCGGCCCGACGACGGCGCGTGCCGCCGTCGGGCGTTGAGGCACCGGCGTCTGTGCTGCTTGGGCAGCGAGAACCGCTTGGTGGTCCTGGACTGTACCTTCGGCGTTTTCGGCGACCGTAGTTGCCTCGCCAGCGCTGGCTGGACGCTTGCGCGCACGGCGCTTCACGGCGTCGGCCTTGGGGCCGGAACCCACCAACGGGCCGCCTGCCGGGCCGTTTTCGCCACTGTCAGTATCAGCGGGAAGCTTGCCGTAGAGAGGGGCCTCGACGGCGGGAGCCGCCGCCGGAGCCTGCGTCACAGGCGCTGCATCCCCGGGCTGGTTGTCTGAAACGGCGATTATTGCCGTACCGACCTCAACCGTGATGCCTTCCTCGACCAACAACTCGGTGACCGTTCCGGCGAAGGGCGACGGGAGCTCAACGAGCGACTTCGCTGTCTCGATCTCGCACAGGACATCGTTGATGGCAACGGTGTCGCCGGGCTTGACCTTCCAAGCCACTACCTCGGCCTCGGTAAGGCCTTCGCCGACGTCCGGCAGGTTGAATTTCTTTACAGTCACGGTGGTCCTCGATTTCCGTCTGCCCGGCTATGAAGCCGGACTGGATCAGGGCGGTTTAGTAAGCCAGAGAGCGGTCGAGCGCTTCGAGGATCTTGTCGATGTCCGGCAAGTAGTCCTCTTCAACCTTGGCCACGGGATACGGCATGTGGAAACCGCCAACGCGGATCACAGGTGCTTCAAGGTGCAGGAACGCCCGTTCGCTGATCCGGGCGGCAATTTCGCCGCCGATGCCCCCGAACGTGGGTGCTTCGTGGGCGACGATCAGGCGGCCGGTCTTCTTGACCGACGCCTCAACGGTGTCGAAGTCCAAAGGCGAGATGGAGCGGAGATCAATGACCTCGATGCTGCGTCCATCCTCGATTGCGGCGTTTGCTGCAGCCAGGGCAACCGGAACCAACGGGCCGTAGGCCACAATCGTGGCGTCCGTACCTTCACGGACCACGTGTGCTTTGAAGGGGTCTTCTGACAGGCCTGCATTCTCAACATCCACTTCGCCTTTGAGCCAGTAGCGGCGCTTGGGCTCGAAGAAGATCACGGGGTCCTGGCACTCAATGGCCTTCTGGATCATCCAGTAAGCATCGTGCGCGTTGGACGGCGAAATGATACGGAGGCCAGCGGTGTGCGCGAACAACGCTTCCGGGGATTCGGAGTGGTGCTCGATCGAACCGATGCCGCCACCGTACGGGATCCGAATAACCACAGGAACAGTCAGCCGGCCATGGCTGCGGGCATGGATCTTGGCCAACTGCGTGGTGATCTGGTTGAAGGCCGGATAGACGAAGCCATCGAACTGGATTTCGCACACAGGCGAGTATCCACGCAAAGCGAGCCCAATCGCAGTACCAACGATGCCGGACTCGGCCAGAGGGCTATCGACGATACGGTCCGCACCGAATTCCTTGATCAGGCCGTCCGTCACCCGGTAAACGCCACCGAGGTGCCCGATGTCCTCGCCCATCAAGAGGGACTTCGGGTTGCTCTTCAGCGATGCGCGGAGACCTTCGTTGATGGCCTTTGCAATGGTCATTGTTGCCATCAGTTAGCTGCCTCCTGTTCGGTTTCGAAGCCTGCCGAGTATTCTTCGAACCACGCCTGTTCCTCCGCAATCAGCGGGTGTGCTTCGGCGTAGACGTTGGCGAAAGAATCGCGGATGTCCGGCACCTCAAGGCCATGCGTGGTGCTGCGGACATACTTGGCCAGCTCATCGCCGTCGGCCTGCACCTGATCGAAGAAGGCTTCATCGGCGAGCCCTTCAGTCCTCAGGTATTTCTCCAAACGCTCCAGCGGATCCTTCTCACGCCACGCGGCTTCTTCAGCCAGTTCGCGGTACTTGGTGGGGTCGTCAGCTGTAGTGTGTGCGCCAACCCGGTAGGTGTAAGCCTCGATGAGCACAGGGCCCCGGCCTTCACGGGCATGCTCAAGGGCCCATTCAGTGACGGCATGGACGGCAATGACGTCGTTGCCGTCCACGCGGATTCCCGGGAAACCGTAGCCCTTGGCACGGTTGGCCAACGGGACCTTGGTCTGGACTTCGGTGGGCACGGAGATGGCCCAGTGGTTGTTCTGGCAGAAGAAAACAACCGGGGCATCGTACGAGGCAGCGAAAACCATTGATTCGTGGACGTCGCCTTCGGAGCTGGCGCCGTCACCGAAGTAGGCAATCACGGCAGCCTTGGGATCATTGGACTCACCGGCAACCGCGAGCTTCTGGTCCCGCTGGATGCCCATGGCGTAGCCCACGGCGTGAAGCGTTTGGGCGGCCAGGACCAAGGTGTAGAGGTGGAAGTTGTTCCCGCGCGGGTCCCAGCCTCCGTTGGAGACTCCGCGGAACTGTTTCAACAATTCAGCAAGGTCCACGTTTCGCACCAGGGCGACACCGTGTTCACGGTAAGTGGGGAAAATGTAGTCCTGGGGCTGGCTGGCGTGTGCCGAGCCGATCTGGGCGGCCTCTTGACCGGTCAGGGGCACCCACAATGCGAGCTCGCCTTGACGCTGCAGAGCGGTGGCTTCCTGGTCAAAACGGCGGATCCTGGCCATGTCGGCATAAAAGACGCGGAGCTTTTCAGGATCTATGCGCTTGGCATAGTCAGAGAAGACGGGATCGGTGCCTAGCTTTCCGTCAGGGCCGAGCAACTGGACCATCTCTACGGGTTCACCCGAGGCAGCTACAGCCGCTGAGGTTGCCGCCAGAGTTTCGTCGGTCCCGGGGGGCAGTTGTGTCGAGCCCATTCCGTCTCCTTGCTTGCCGCAGCTAGTGCCGGGCAATGTCTGTCGCTGGGATATATGCCCATTCCGGAATGCATTCCGGAATGGGCATATATTTTGACTTTCGTCCTTACTTTATCGGCAGTAAGTAGCGTAGGCGCATTTGTTAACCGCTAGGAACTGTGCGGAGCCTTTGTATAACCTGCACAGAGTTTCAGGAACCGTGTATTGGCTTCCACTTCACCAATGCTGACCCGCACTCCCTCATTGCCGAAGGCCCGGACAGACAAGGCCTGCTCGGCTGCCAACGCCGCAAACTCGCCGCTGTTCGCGCCTAGGTTCAACCAAACGAAGTTCCCTTGGGCTTCCGGCACGAACCATCCGAGATCGCGGAGACCCGAGGTGACGCGGTCTCTCTCGTCCACCAGGCTTTGTACCCTTTCGACAACCTGGTCGAAATTCTCGAGGGATGTAATCGCGGCGCGTTCTGCAATTTGCGAAACGGCGAAGGGTGTAGCCGTGACGCGAAGGTGCTGGGTGAGCTGTGGGCCGGAAACACTGTATCCAACGCGCAGTCCTGCCAACCCGTGGGCTTTGGAGAAAGTCCTCAGCACCACAACATTGGGGTATTTCCGGTAGAGCTTGATCCCGTCTACAGCAGCTTGGTCGCGGACGAATTCCTGGTAGGCCTCATCAATCACCACCACCACGTTGGGCGGCACCGACTGGATGAACCGCTCCGTTTCCTCAGCCGTAAGGATGGGCCCGGTGGGGTTGTTCGGGGTGCAGAGCAGGATCACCTTGGTGCGCACAGTAACCGCTGCAGCCATGGTTTCGAGATCGTGACGGCCATCCGGAAGCAACGGAATCTGCACGCTGGCCGCTCCGGCAAGGCCCACACAAATGGGATAGGCCTCGAAGGAGCGCCAGGCGTAGATCACCTCATCCGACTTGCCGTCGTCATTCTGCCCCGCAAAGGTGGCAAGAATCTGGTTGAGTGCGCCGAGGCTTCCTGCACCGGTGACGACGTCGTCAGCTGGGACATCAAGGAAGTGAGCCAAAGCATTGCGCAATTTGGTTGCAAGGGGGTCTGGGTAGCGGTTGATGTCGGTCTGATCTGCGATGGCCTGCAACACTGCAGGGATCGGAGGCAGCGGGTTCTCATTGGACGACAATTTGTAGCTGGTGAGGCCCTCGATCGCAGCGGGGGGTTTACCAGCCGCGTACTTGGGGAGCCTGTCCACGACCGGTCGAGGGAGTACGCCCTCCGGTGCGTTGTCAGTAGTAGTCATGGATTCAAGCCTACTTGCACGCCTGCGGCGTTTGGGGTGTTCGGCCGCCAACGTTCATCCTCATCAAGCTACCTCTCCTTTAGTGATGTCCCAGCCGAGCCACAGACGAGTGTGAAAGCATGGGCGCATGGGTTCATTCATCGTTCGCGTCCTGATCAATGGTCTAGCTCTGTGGATCGCCAGCTGGCTGTTGGAGGGACTGGAGATCTCCTCCTCTGCCACTGAGAAGGCGGCAGCCAACGCGGGGATCACAGAGGGCGCGGACGCAGCAGGCATCGTCTTGGCTTACCTCTTTATCGGCCTGATTTTTGGGGTGGTCAACGCGTTCGTGCGCCCGCTGGTGAAGATCCTGTCCCTCCCCGTGACGATCCTGACCCTGGGGCTGTTTACGATCATCATCAACGCAGCCATGCTGTACCTGACAGCGTGGCTGAGCAGCTTTACGCCTGTGCACCTCACCATTGACTCATTCTTCTGGACAGCCATCCTCGCCTCGGTCATCATCAGCATCATCAGCTTGGTTGCCGGCCTCATCCCAGGGGCCCGCAAACGCTAGATGCAGTTCCCGCAGCTGGCGACCCACGTACCGCTTGGGCTGCACCCACCATCGGGCTGTATTACCGCGTAACGTACTTACCGTGCCGCGCATTTGCGGTGCCCTGTACTAACGGCGCTGTACTGACGGCGCCCTGTACTTACCGCGCCCCGTACTTACCGCGCCCCGTACTTACCGCGCCCCGGCCACGGATCGCGTCTCTGGAAGATTGGGGTTCCGCAGGCCCGGCTTTTTGTCCGGCACGGGTGCCCGTTGCAGTTTGAAATGCGTCACCTTTGCCGCCCCGCCTACACCAACAACACCCGCGAACGCCGCGGTAGAAGCCGCAAGCGAGGCATCCTGACTCGCCGTGACCAGTTCGGCGCCTGCTGCGTAGTTATCCAGGCTGTGACCGGGTCCCAAGCCATGGCCTTCCCCCTCGGGCGTTTTGACGTCATTGTTCAGCGTGACAGTGACCCTGTCCTTGGTATCCGGGTTTAACCGGCCATCCGAACTCGGGACCCAATCCTGGACATGCTCCAGATGCAACGCAGCAATTCCTGGTTCCGGGCTAATACCGCCAACGGGGGCTCCAGCCGTTAGGACGTACCGGAGATCGAATTCGCTGAGGAATGCCTTGTTCTGGCTGAGGTTCATGGCGTGAGCGCCTCCTTGGCTATGACCGACTGCCACCACCTGCTCGCCGGCTTCAGCGCCCGCTTCCCGCAATGCCTGACCAATAGCCGGCACCACTTCTTCAGAGTTGTAACCGAGGGCTTCACCAACGCCCGGTATGTCGAAAGGATTGGTATCTGGTGCTTTAGGTTGTGTTCCCGGAATCAACACCATCCAAGAGGACGAGCCATTCTGGTCGAGCTGGATGATCTCAATTTCTCCATCGCCCCGGGCATGAAGTTGCTCGAGTCGCCGGAGGCTTTCCGCCATGGACGGATCCACTTGCTCGATCGACTCGTCGATCTTCTCGATGCTCACCGGGCGCGGCCTCAGTCCGGGAACGAGGGGTGATTGCAGAAGTCCACGCATGATGCTCCGAGCCTCCATCCCCGGGGGAATGATGCTTGTGGCCACGTTGTGCATGATGTCCCGGCCAGGTAGCCACGGTGCACCTGACATCTTCATCTCATCAAGCCTCAATATCCGCGGGTACAGGTTCCGGACCTCTGTTTGCACGTAATCGTGATGGCTGGACCGCACACTCGCGGTGACACCAACCAATTCCTGACGCACCCTGCCTACCTCCTGACCGCTTTCAGCCACCGCATCGATCGCGGCGCACCCCGAGGCGTACGAGTCGAAGAGGTAAGGCCCCAAATCAGCCTTCACCCTGCGGGTTTCTGCTTCCACACCAATTAATTGTTGGATCAACTCGTCAAGCAGCGCCGCTCCACGCAGGAGCTCTTCCAACTGGCAGGATATTCCGCCCACTCCGCCACGAATGCTGAGGATCCCATCGGGGGCGGGGGCCGTAGGTTGAGGGGCTGAACCCGCGCCAACAGGAGCAACATCAGCCATCAGTAGCCCCTCCCGCCGGAGACGGCGACGTTCTGGGAATGACGGAGTACTGAGGCAGCAGCGTCTTCCAATGATGCCCGTGCACGCATTAGCGCCGAAGCGTGAAGCGCAATGGTTGTCCTGTATGCACTTCCGGCGGGAGACTGCCACTCTTCCAACTGGGTCCGCCGCAAGGATGCCAGCACGGCATCCGTCTGATCCACGCACGACTTAATTCGCCAAGCGAGCCGTTGGACCTCGTGACTGCGCGAGGCACACTCCAAGGGATCGAAGGTGGGTGGGGTGGCTGCAGGCATCAAGCCGACGCTCATGTCCGTGTACTCCATTGATTGTTCTGCTGATCGGTTGGTATGACGCTACGGAGCCGCGGAACCGGGCGGAAGCGCCGCCGTCGGCTATGTGGATAACGCGGGCGGCTGTCCACATAGCGCAGTCACCAACTCGGGCGCCTCCACGGATCATGAAAGAATAGGCACCATGGCTGAATCCCCTCGCGTGTCCCTCGCTTCTGAACCCCTCGCTCTTGGCGCCCTCGATGGCCGGTACCGTGCCGCCGTCGCGCCCCTCGTCGACTACTTGTCCGAGGCCGCATTGAACCGCGATCGCGTTCACGTTGAGGTTGAGTGGCTGATCCACCTGACCAGCCAGTCGGTGCTGCCCGGCGCGGGTCCCCTGACGGACGAGCAGGTTTCACAGCTCCGTGCCATCGTCACCGAATTCAACGCCGCCTCGGTCAACGAACTCGCCGAGATCGAGGCCGTCACTGTCCACGACGTCAAGGCAGTGGAGTACTACATCGGCCGCCGCCTGCCCGCGATTGGCATCGAAAACCTGACAGCCATGGTCCACTTCGGCTGCACGTCAGAGGACATCAACAACCTCTCTTACGCTGTTGGTATCAAGGGCGCCGTCGAGGATGTTTGGCTGCCCAACGCCACCGCACTGGTCCAGCAGATCGAGGCCATGGCCGAAGCGAACCGCTCCGTGCCCATGCTGTCCCGCACACATGGCCAGCCCGCCACGCCCACCACGCTCGGCAAGGAACTGGCGGTCATCGCGCACCGCCTGAGCCGCCAGCTGGCACGGATCTCCAAGACCGAATACCTCGGCAAGATCAACGGTGCCACGGGCACATACGCGGCACACGTTGCTTCCGTCCCTAGCGCCGACTGGGAAGCTGTTGCCAAGACCTTCGTAGAGGGACTGGGCCTCACCTGGAACCCGCTCACCACGCAGATCGAAAGCCATGATTGGCAGGCAGAGCTCTACGCCGATATTGCCCGCTTCAACCGCATCTTGCACAACGTCTGCACGGACATCTGGAGCTACATCTCCATCGGATACTTCCGGCAGATTCCCGTTGCCGGTGCCACCGGATCCTCCACTATGCCGCACAAGGTCAACCCAATCCGCTTCGAAAACGCCGAGGCCAACCTGGAGATCTCGAACGGCCTGCTGGACACCCTGGGCGCAACGCTGGTTACTTCCCGCTGGCAGCGTGACCTCACGGACTCCTCCTCACAGCGCAACATCGGCGTAGCCTTTGGCCACTCCCTGCTGGCGATCTCCAATGTAGCCAAGGGCCTCAAGGCGCTTGACGTCGCCGAGGAAGTGCTTGCGGGCGACCTCGACACCAACTGGGAGGTCCTGGGCGAAGCGATCCAAATGGTCATGCGTGCTGAGGCCATTGCCGGTGTGGAAGGCATGGAGAACCCCTACGAGCGCCTGAAGGATCTCACCCGCGGCCAGCGCGTGGATGGCGCCCGGATGCAGGAATTCGTGCAGGGGCTCGGCCTGTCCGCCGACGCCGAAGCCCGTCTGCTCGCCCTCACCCCGGGCAAGTACACCGGCATCGCCGACAAATTGGTGGACCACCTGAAGTAGCAACAAACGCTTGACGACGGCGGACCAGGGCTGGATGCCTCGGCCCGCCGTTCGCGTTTAAGGCCTTAAGGCGCTGTCGTCGAGTAGCCCACTGCCCTACCCGCTGTCCTCGTTAACCCGCCGACGTTTTACTAAATCAGCACAGCCATTCAACGCTGCCTTTAAGCTGATGGAACCCACCAGCGCAACCAGACAGCTACGAAGTAAGGAGCGGAGCACCCATGAAGCTCCTACTGATCAGGCACGGACAGACCCCCGGCAATGTGGCGGGCCAACTGGATACTGCTTTTCCTGGCCCGGGGCTGACGGAACTCGGCGAGCGGCAAGCGGAGGCGCTCCCGGAGGCTCTTGCAGACGAGTCCATTCAGGCGCTCTACACTTCCACGCTTCTCCGGACCCAGCGGACGGTGATACCGCTCGCCGCTGCCACAGGACTGGAACCGGAAATCCTGGACGGCGTCCACGAGATCGAGGCGGGTGCTCTGGAGAAGAAGACCGATCATGAGTCGCATATGCGCTACATGAGCACGGTGTTCGCCTGGTCTGACGGCGACCTCGACGTCCGCATGCCGGGCGCCTTCAACGGCCATGACTTCTTTGCCCGCTTCGATGCCTCTGTGGAGAAGGTTGCGGCGGCAGGACATTCGACGGCGGCCATCGTCAGCCACGGTGCAGCAATCCGCTGCTGGGCAGGCCGCAGGGCAGAGGATATCGACACACTCTTCGCTGAGACCCATCAATTGCCCAATACCGGAATTGTGGCACTCGAAGGTGATCCGGAATCAGGGTGGCGCGTGCTTCATTGGGACCAGATTCCCGTGGGTGGACTCGCCTTGGCGGACCAGACGGCAGAGGACCCAACAGGCGAGGCGTTGTGAGGCCTGCTCTGCGCGCCAAAATCCCGCGCGAAGGCGCAGAGCAGGCCCCGCAACGCGAGAAAAATCAGCAATTCTCCCGAAGCTTACGCGCAGGAAACACGGCGGTAACCACGGCTTCCTAGGCTTAAGACGCATAAACACCTCAGCGAAACCAAGCGAAATGAGGCATCGATGCAGACCAACCCCCGGCTCAACATCCGGCAGGTCACCTGGGCGAACCCGGTAGGCGCTGACCTCCGCGCCGCGCAACAGGCTGAACTGGACGCCCGTTTCGGAACCACGGATCATGAGCCCGGTCCCCCGCCCTCGGAAGCTGACACGGCGGTTTTTGTTGTGGCTTACGAGAAATGCTCCGGACAGCCGCTCGGATGCGGCGGCCTGAGGATGTTGGACGAGAACACAGCTGAAATCAAGCGACTGTACGTGGTTCCCTACGCGCGGGGATCAGGAGTTGCAAGCTCCATCCTGGCGGCACTCGAAGCGCAGGCCCACTCACACGGCTTCAGCATCATCGCAGCTGAGGCAGGATCAGCGCAGTCTGATGGACGGAGCTTCTATGTAAGCGCCGGATTCGCCGAAGTTCCTAATTTTGCGCCGTACGTCGGCGTAAATGGGTCTTACTGCTACTCCAAGCGAATCAACTCCCATAGCGCCTCCCACACTGCGATGGCCTAAACACCTGTGCTCCGGCAGCAACCAGCGTCGCGCAACATCAAGCACGCGCTTCGGTAGTCAGATAATCTCGGAAAATGGAAAAAGCAGACATCACCTTCCGCACGCGCAAATGGGTGCGGCCCGAGGACCTCAATGCCAACGGCACACTCTTCGGTGGAAGCCTGCTGAAGTGGATCGATGAAGAGGCCGCGATCTACGCCATCCTCCAGTTGGGCAATGGCCGCGCGGTCACCAAGTACATCTCCGAAATCAACTTCGTGAGCTCAGCCGTTCAGGGCGACCTCATCGAAATGGGGCTGACGGCCAAACGCTTCGGCCGCACGTCCTTGACCATGCGCGCCGAGGTCCGGAACATGATCACCCGGGAGAGCATCCTGACCATCGAGGAAATCGTGTTCGTGAACTTGGGCGCTGATGGCCGCCCGCAGCCCCACGGCTACACGGAAATCACGTACGACCGGGACCGCATCCCAACCCATCACCTGACTGAAACCCTGCACGAGGACTGAACCACGCGCCGTCGGGCGTTTATACCGTTGAACCCCAGGGTCCTGGAGGGTAGAACGGAGGCATGACCGACGTGAACTCCTGGATGAGCCAATACATACGTGCGTGGACCTCGAATGAGCCCGATGACATCCGGGCCTTGTTCACTGAGGACGCCATCTACCACGACAGGCCGAACACTGAATCACCATGGAACGGCCATGAAGAAATCGTCAAATCATGGTCGGACGCTGGCGACAAGCCTGATGATTGGACCTTCGAGTGGACGCTCCTTGGCCAGGATGGTGACACGGCTTTCGTCCAGGCCGTGACTACATACCTCAACGGCGAGCCCACCTACGACAACCTTTGGGTCATCCGCTTTGCCGAGGACGGCCGTGCGCGCGAATTCACCGAGTGGTACATGGCCAGGAAGGAATCCACGCCCGACACTACAACCGAGGAAATGGCTCAGTAGCTGTCGCGCTCCGCCGATTCCGACACAGGAATGAACGTCGAGGCGAACCCTTCCGAGGCCCGGGCGAGCACCGCAACATCGGCGCCTACCAGCACAAAGGAGGCACCGGCGTCGAGATAGGCGCGCGCGGTGGACTCATTGAAGGCGTTCACGCCGGCTGGCTTGCCGGCCGCTTTGGCAGCTTCAAGGCAATGCTCGACGACGGCCCTCACCAAGGGATTTTCCTGCTGTCCCAGCAAACCCATGGAAGCTGCGAGGTCCGAGGGGCCAAGGAAGATGCCGTCCACGCCATCGACTGCCAGGATTTCCTCCACAGCCGAAGCCGCTGCCTCGGATTCAATCTGAACTGTGAGGCTGATCGATTCCGAAGCAGCAGCAAGGTAGTTAGGAACTCGGTTCCAGCGCGAAGCCCTGGCCAAAGCAGAACCCACACCACGTACGCCCAGGGGAGGGTACCGGACGGCGGCCACCGCAGACGCGGCGTCGAACGCAGAATTCACCATGGGAATCAGGAGATTCTGTACTCCGAGGTCAAGGTATTGCTTGATGACCACGGTGTCGTTGACCGGCGGCCGGACCATGGCCTGAATGGGGTAGCCACTCACGGCGTGGAGCTGTGCAAGGATCGATTCGAGGCCATTGGGACTGTGCTCGGCGTCGATCAACAGCCAGTCCAGCCCGGATCCCGCACACACCTCAGCCACCAAGGGGCTACCGGAACAAACCCACATTCCAGCCAACGGACGGCCAGCCTCTGAGAGGGCCGAATAGAAGGTGGGGCTCAGTCGAAGTTGCATGTCACGACTCCCAACGGTCCGTAGTCCGCGTGCACGGTATCACCTTTGTACACCCACAAGGGCCGGGTAAACGAGCCCGCAAGAATAATATCTCCGGCTTTCATCGAGTCCCCGTGCGCGGCGATTTTATTGGCCAGCCAGTGCACGCCGTTGGCCGGGTGATCAAGCACTCCGGCTGCCACTCCGGTCTCTTCCACGGTCTGGTTTTTGTACAGGATCGCGGAGACCCAGCGGAGGTCGACGGCGTCGGGACGTACTGGCCGGCCGCCTATCACCATGGCCCCCATCGCGGCATTGTCCGAGATAGTGTCCACGATGGTCCGGCCCTCCATTTCGATCCTGGAGTCCAGGATTTCGAGGGCCGGAACCACGTAATCGGTGGCGTTGAGGACATCGAAAATGGTACAGCCAGGCCCTTTGAGTGCGTCCTTCAGCACGAACGCGAGCTCCACTTCAACGCGCGGGTGCGTGTACTGGTCCCATTGCACGGAGCAGCCGGTTTCCAGGACCATGTCATCGAAGATCGCCCCGTAGTCCGGTTCGGTGATGCCGGTTGCGGCCTGCATGGCCTTGGACGTGAGGCCGATCTTGCGCCCCACCAACGTGCGCCCGGCTTCCTCGTTCCGTCGCCGCCACAACTGCTGGACGGCATAGGAATCCTCCACCGTCATGTCAGGGTAGCGGGCGGTGAGGCGCGGGACCGGCTTGCGGTTCCGGCCGGCGTCGAGCAGTTCGTCGGCAATTGCTTCGATCGTCTTCGCGTCCATCATGGTTTAGACCTGCGCCCCCAGTTTGAATCCTTCAGTAGCCCCACCGGAGGCGCCTTCGGGACGGGTGTAGGAGAAGCCGTCGGCACCTACGGTGACGGCCATTTCGGATTTCTCTTCGCGTTCGATGACGGGCTGGGGGTTACCGTCCAAGTCCAGGACCAGGGAGGCTTCGGTGTACCAGGACGGGACTACGGGGTTGCCCCACCAGTCGCGGCGCTGGTTGTCGTGGACGTCCCAGGTGACGGTGGGGTTGTCCGGGTCGCCGGTGTAGTAGTCCTGGGTGTAGATCTCCACTCGGTGGCCGTCCGGGTCCAGGATGTAGAGGTAGAACGCGTTGGACACGCCGTGGCGTCCGGGGCCTCGTTCGATGCGGTCGGAGATGCGCAGGGCGCCCATCTTGTCGCAGATCTGGATGATGTTGTGCTTCTCGTGCGTGGAGAACGCGATGTGGTGCAGGCGGGGTCCGTTCCCGCCTGTCAAGGCGGTGTCGTGCACGGTCTGCTTGCGATGCATCCACGCGGCGTAAGTGACGCCGTCGGAGTCCTTGATGTCTTCGGAGACGCGGAAGCCGAGGTCTTCGAGGTACTTGCGGCCACGCGGGACATCCGGGGTGACCTGGTTGAAGTGGTCCAGACGGACGAGCTCGCCGGCGGAGTAGAGGTCATAGCGCTGGGTGAGGCGTTCCACGTGCTCCACGTCGTAGAAGAATTCGTACGGGAAACCCAGCGGGTCCTCGACGCGGACGGAGTCGCCCACGCCCTTGGTGAAGCCTTCCTTGCGGCGCTCCACCCTGCAGCCCAGTTCACGGTAGTAGGCCTCGGCGGCGTCTACTTCGGCCGGGGACTTCACCCGGTACGCGAAGGCGGCGGCTGCGGCTACCGGGCCCTTCCGGAGGACCAGGTTGTGGTGGATGAACTCCTCGAAGGAGCGCAGGTAGATGGTGTTCTCGTCTTCCTCGGTGACGTGCAGGCCCAGCAGGTCCACGTAGAAGGCGCGGGACTTGGCGAGGTCCGTGACCACGAGTTCCAAGTAAGCGCAGCGGACGATATCCGGGGCCGGAACCGTGGGCGTCGGGATGGGGCCGGTGAAGGGGTTGCTCATGATGGTCTCTCTTCGTTGAAAGGGTGGTTGTGGGAACCCAACTGAGTAGCAGTAGATGCCGTTTTGGGGGCTCAAAACGCGCACTATTGCGACCTAGTTGGGTTTAGGCGCCGAACTTGGGGGTGTGCACGGAGCCGAGGGTGATGTGCACGGCCTGCTGATCGGTGTAGAAATCGATGGACCGGTAGCCGCCCTCGTGGCCCAGGCCGGAAGCTTTGACGCCCCCGAACGGGGTGCGGAGGTCGCGGACGTTGTGGCTGTTAAGCCACACCATGCCGGCTTCGACGTTCTGGGAGAAGTTGTGCGCCCGGGTCAGGTTCTGGGTCCAGATGTAGGCCGCCAGGCCGTACTTGGTGTTGTTCGCCAAGGCGAGGGCTTCGTCGTCGTTCTCGAACGGCGTGATGGCCACAACCGGACCGAAGATTTCTTCCTGGAAGATCCGCGCATCAGGCGCGACGTCGGCAAACACGGTCGGTGCGATGTAGTTGCCTTCGGGCAGGTGGTCGGGTCGGCCGCCGCCAGCCAGGAGCCTGCCTTCGGACTTGCCGATCTCCACGTAGGACGCCACTTTTTCGTAATGCTCCGGGTGGACCAGCGCACCTACCTGGGTCTTGGGATCGTGGGGATCGCCCACCACGATGTTCTTGGCGCGGGCGGCGTACTTTTCGCAGAATTCGTCGTAAATGGCCCGTTCCACCAGGATGCGGGAACCGGCGGTGCAGCGCTCGCCGTTCAACGAGAACACCCCGAACAAGGCCGAGTCGATAGCGGCATCAAGATCAGCGTCGGCAAAGACAACGCACGGGGACTTTCCGCCCAGCTCCATGGACAGGCCCTTGAGGTTGGCTGCTGCGTTGCGGAAAATCGTCTGGCCGGTAGTGGTCTCACCGGTGAAGGAGATCAACGGTACGTCCGGGTGCTTCACCAGGGCGTCGCCGGCCTCTTCGCCCAAGCCGTTGACCAGGTTGAACACGCCGTCGGGCAGTCCGGCATCCTTGAAGATCTGAGCCCAGAGCGAGGCCGAGAGCGGCGTGAACTCGGCGGGCTTGAGGACCACGGTGTTGCCGGTAGCCAGCGCCGGAGCGAGTTTCCAGGACTCAAGCATGAACGGGGTGTTCCACGGCGTGATCAAGCCGGCGACGCCGATCGGCTTGCGGTTCACGTAGTTGATCTGTGAGCCGGGGACCTTCATGGCGTCATCGAACTGTGCCACGATCAGGTCAGCGAAGAACCGGAAGTTCTCGGCTGAGCGCAACGCCTGGCCCTTGGACTGCGTGATCGGCAGGCCGGTATCAAAGGTCTCCAGCTCGGCGAGGCGCTCTTCCTGGGCCTCCACGGCGTCGGCGATCTTGTTCAGCACACGGGCACGTTCGCGCGGCTTCATCTTCGGCCACGGGCCATTGACGAACGCTTCACGGGCTGCGGCCACAGCGAGGTCGATGTCTTCCTTCTGGCCGGCCGCTGCCGTTGCGTAATTTCCGTTGGATACCGGATCCAGGACATCAAAGGTCTTCCCGGAAACGGAGTCTACGAACTCACCGTTGATGAAGTGCTGGATGTGCGTGGGCAGGTTCTCTGGCACGTGATGCTTTGCTGATGTTTCTACAGGGGTCGTCATCGTTGTCTTCCTTTTTCATCCAACGCGGGGTCAGTTACGGCCCATGTTGGGTGCGTTTATGGGCCGTAAGTGACCCCGGGTTGCTTTTAGTTGGTGGTGGCGAGGTACGCGTCCAGTGTTGCGGCGCGGTGGCGGCGGGCGGCGTGTTCGATCGTGTCGGCGTCCGCTCCAGACTCGATGAGCTGCAGCAACGCTTCGTGTTCTTGCACCGATTCCTGCGCACGGCCGGGAACGAAGCGGAACGTAGACGATCGGAGCGATGCCAGCCGGTTCCATCCACGATGGACCAGGTCCAGAATGTGCGGATTGGGGCAGTGCTCAAACAAGACACTGTGGAAGTCCTGGTTCAATGCAGTGAAACGAACCGGGTCGAAGTGCTCCAGGCATTCCCGCATTTCCTCGTTCACGGCGCGGGCCCGGGCAATCGCAACTGAATCAATCAACGGTGCGGACAACGCGGTGGCGGCACCTTCCACGATGCTCAGGGTCTGCATGGTGTACAGGTATTCGGTGGGGTCAATCCCGGAGACCGTGGCGCCGACGTTCCGCTCGAACTTCACCAGACCTTCGGCTTCCAAGCGGCGGATCGCTTCCCGCACGGGGACCACGCTGAAGCCCAGGTCCTCGGCAATCTTTGCGAGTACCAGCCGGTAACCCGGCGTGTAGATGCCTTCCACGATCCTGGCCTTGACGGCGGTATAAGCCTGTTGGGACTTGCTTTGGGCAGCGGCGCTTTCGACGGCGGTTTCAGTCACTTTTGGCTCCCTTGCCGGCTCTGCCAGTCCGCAAACCTGGCCTGCCATTCCTTGTTCATCGGGTAAAGCCCGTCCACGCTGTTGCCTTCCTTGACCATCTGGAAGATGAACGTCTCTTCCTTCTCCTGCTGAATGCAGTCGTCCGCCAATTCCTCAGCGAGGGCCGGCGGGATCACCAGGATGCCATCCGAGTCGGCAACAATGATGTCTCCCGGCTGGACTGTTGCGCCACCGCACGCGATGGTGATGTCCGTATCCCACGGAATGTGCCGGCGCCCCAGGACTGCCGGGTGCGGGTTCGCGAAGTAGGTTGGCATCTCCAGATCGGCCACTGCGGAGTAATCGCGGACGCCACCATCGGTAATGATCGCAGCGGCTCCACGGATCTGGGCGCGCAGGGCAAGGATGTCTCCAACAGTGCCCGTGCCCTTCTCGCCGCGGGCTTCCATCACGAGGATTTCGCCTTCATTCACGGAATCGATAGCGCGCTTCTGTGCATTGAATCCCCCGCCGTGGGTCTTGAACAGGTCCTCGCGGTTGGGTACGTACCGCAGGGTCCGGGCAAGGCCGACTACCTTGCGGTCCGGCCGCGTGGCCTGCAAGCCGTCGATGCTGACGTTGTTCAGTCCGCGCTTGCGGAGCTGCGAAGAAAGCGTGGCGGTTGCGACGCTTTCCAGCTTGGCCTTCAGCTCGGGCGTCAGGACGGAGACATCAGCAGGCAGGCCCGCCGCTTCACGCGATCCGTACGCCTCTTCCCGCTGTGTGTCATCAGCCTTGGGCTTGGCACCAAAGTCCGCGAACGGCGTCGTACCTTCCGCTACTTTGGTGGTCAGGCGGCCGCTGCTGAATCTAGCCCCGGTGACCTCAACCTCGACGACGTCACCTGGTTTGGCGACCGACGCACCCGCTGGGGTGCCGGTCAGGATAATGTCGCCCTCTTCGAGCGTGAGCAGCTGGGACAGGTCCGCCACCAGTTGCGTGAACGGAAAGAGCAGGTCCTCGGTGGTGTCGTCCTGGACGAGGTCGCCGTTGTGCCAGGTGCGGATCCGCAGCTGGGCTGGATCAACGGCGTCGCCTGGAATCAATAAAGGGCCCACAGGTGTGAAGCCATCGCCGCCCTTGGAGCGAACATTGGAGCCCTTGTCTGCGTAGCGAAGATCGTAGACACCCAGATCGTTGGAAGCGGTCACCCACTCGACGTGGCTCCAGGCGTCCTCGAGGCCAACGCGGCGGGCCGACTTGCCAATCACCAACGCGATCTCGCCCTCGTAGCCGAGCAGTTCGCAGCCGGCAGGGCGCTCAACGATGCCAGGAGCGTCGGCGGAACCGAGCGCCAGGGAAGACGGCGGCTTCAAGAAGTACGACGGTTGCCCCGGGGTGCGCCCACGCTGGGCCGCGCGGCTAGGGTAATTGATGTGGACGGCAATGACTTTGCGCGTACGGGCCAGCATGTCTTGGCTGACTTCCTCGGTCCGAAACTCCAATGTCACGGCGCCTCCTCCTGATTCAACATCTATCGAGTACGAAATCGTATACGATAACTATCACTCTTGAAGCGCCAGTCGTCAACCCCCTTTTTTCAGCCCACATGACGAGGTGGTCTGCCAAATGATCCAGCAAAAATGAGTGCATACCCCCTGCGGACTCCCGTAGGGTACCCGCATGGACATCATCCTGGTACCCGGTTTCTGGTTGGACGCTTCGTCGTGGGAGGAGGTGACGCCGCCGCTTGTGGCAGCTGGGCACTCGGTTCACCCACTCACACTTCCCGGGCTGGAGTCCGTTGACGCGCCACGCGCCGGGATTGGCCTTCGCACACACATCGACGCCGTGGTGGACAAGGTGGATTCTTTTGGCGGCAATGTGGTCTTGGTGGGCCATTCAGGCGGTGGCGCAATCATCCACGGCGTTGTTGACGCCCGTCCGGATCGAGTGGACCGGGCCGTCTATGTGGATAGCGGGCCACTCGGTGAAGGCGGCGTGATCAATGATGAACTGCCCGATGATGGCGACGAAGTTCCGCTGCCCCCTTGGGAAGGCTTTGAGGACGCGGACCTCGTCGATCTGACCGATGAGCTCAAGGAAGCCTTCCGCGCACGCGCCATTCCCGAACCCAAGGGCGTAGCCTACGACCAACAGCACCTGCATGACGTCCGGCGCTACGACGTACCAGCCACGATCATCGCCTGCGAGTTCCCCTCGTCCATGCTCAACGAAATGATGGACGCAGGGCACCCCTTCACAGAAGAACTCGCACGCGTCCGCGAAGTCGATTTCATCGACCTACCCACCGGACACTGGCCACAATTCACCAAGCCACGTGAACTGGGAGAAGCCATACTGGCCGCCGTCGAGCGCACCAACTAACGCTCGACGGCGGTACGCGCCATAGCCCGCACGGGAACCTGACGAACGGGGACATCCCGTCGGACGATCTACGTGAAGGCTCGCCCCTGCAAGTCAGGGCTTGGCCGGGGTGTTGGTCGCGGGCCCTTCCGGCGCTGCGCCGCCTTCGTCCGTCCAATCGCTTCCCGTCTGATCATCGAGCGCAGGATCGGATACTACGTCCGACCTGACTGGAGGCGTTGAGGTAGAAGCCGAAGCAGAGGAACCGGTGCTGGAGTTGTCATGGTGCCCGGACTTCGCGTCCAGGATGCCCGGAAACATGGTCTCCGCCTTCTCCAGGAGCTTCTTGCCCGCGGCGTACAGATTGTCCAGGATGTCCGGGACTGATTCCTGGACGGTCTCAGTGGCCTGATGGACGTTCTCCTGGACCTCCGGATTCTTCCAGACCTTTTCGGCGCCTCCGCGAACGCGCCGATACACCTCCGGCCAAGACTTGGACCCCCACACATAGCCAACAGCGATGCCGGCGGCGAACAATGCTTTCCCTTTCACAGGACCCACTCCTTTCGAGGTGCTATTCCTACGACACTAGTCCGGCCTTCACCCACTGTCACGCGTGCTTTCAAGGGCGGATGGTTAACGGACATTTGCTGAATTGAGAAACAGGACTAAACTTTAATGCCAACCAGCGGAAAACCCGCAGGCTACAACCACAGGCAACCCGAGGAGTGAAAACCATGGGACTGGATGACAAGATCAAGAATGCCACGGAAGAAGCAACGGGCAAGATCAAGGAAAAGACCGGCGAAGCCACTGGTGATCGGGACCTCCAAGCCGAGGGCGCGGGCGAGCAAGCTGCGGCCAATGTGAAGCAGGCTGGCGAGAAGGTCAAGGACGCTGCGAAGGACGCTTTCGGCGACAAGTAGCCGGATTTCAGGCCATACGACCCCGCCCGAGGGGCAAGGGCCCCGACCGGCAAAAATAGCAAGGTTACTTGCTGTTGTTCCCGGGACCAGCTAGCGTTGCTGTTGTAGTACTACGGTCCGGCCCCTTGGACAGGAGTGCTTTTGGCTGCATTTAATAATTCGTCGGCGTTTGCAAAATAAACATCCCGACCCATATTCCACTGGGCCTCGAACGGCCCCGTTACAGCGCTTAGCCGCTGGAACTGACAACCGATGAACGGAACCGCTTCACCGAGTTCATGGAATTTCCATCAACAAGAAAGTAGGAGCAAAAATGGGTTTCTTTGGTTTTCTTTTGCTCGGCCTTTTGGCTGGGGCTATCGCAAAGCTTATTCTTCCGGGACGCCAGGGAGGCGGCTGGTTTGTTACCTTGCTGCTGGGCGTCGTTGGCGCCCTGTTGGGTGGCTGGATCGGCGGCCTGATCTTCGGCGAGGGCCTGACAGAATTCTTCGCCATTCGAACGTGGCTCCTGGCCATCGGCGGATCCATCATCGTTCTGCTGATTTACGGCCTGGCCACAGGAGGACGCCGGGCCCACCATGGCTAACGAAACCACACCCAACACCAACCAGGACGACCTTGAGGGTCAGTACGCAGAAGGTGATTACGGCGCTGCCGGGGCATCGCCCGAGGCCTTGAAAGAAGACGCCGGCGGGGATTACACCGCAGGCGACTACGCCGAGAAGACGGTCCCCTCTGCGGACGCGGAGCTCGACGAGCACAATACGGAGGACACGCCCGCGGACAGGCCGTTCTCGTCCGAGCCGGATGACGAAGCTTCCGGCTCAGGACACCCTTAACAGTCAGGTATCCGCAGGGTCCTGAACACACAAGAACCCGGAGACTGCAGTTGCAGCCTCCGGGTTCTTGCTTTGCCCCACTCTTGGGGTTGCGAAATGCATTGGCGCGGGGCGGGAATTCACGGGGCTGATATTTTCAGGCATGGATAGTCGGGGCAGCGGCTGAGCCGTCACCGTAGCGTGATGGTCGGGAATGAAGGGAGGAACAGTGCAGGAATGGACGCGGGCGCTTGAGCTCATCGAACAAGACCTTACTGAAGCGGTCGAGGTCAGCACGTTGGCTCGAACGGCATTGACGTCGGAATACCACTTCAGGAGGATGTTTGCCTCCTTGGCCGGCATTCCGATTTCGGAGTACATCCGTCGACGCCGCCTTACGTCCGCCACCGCGGAAATCATCGCCGGCGCAACGGTGCTGGATGTTGCCCTCCGCTACGGATATGGATCCCCAGAGGCGTTCGCGCGTGCTTTTAAGGCGATGCATGGGCTGACCCCCTCAGAAGCTCGGCAACCTGGCGCAGTCCTCCATTCCCAGCCTCAGTTGAGGTTCCACCTCCGCATTGAAGGGAATACCGTCATGAAGCACCGAATAGTCAACAAGGAGGCTTTCCGCCTGATTGGCCTCAAAGTCCGCGTTCCGCTGGTTCACGAAGGTCCGAACCCTGCAATCATCGAGTTTCATCGCAGCATTGACCCGGATGCCACGAAGCGGCTGATGGCGCTGGTGGACACCGAGCCATCCGGGCTCCTGTCCGTAACGGACAAGATCGACGAAGAGCGCAGGGAGGGCAGTGAACTGGACTATTGGCACGCGGTGGCCTCAACCCAGCCCGCTCCAGAAGGTTTCGAGAGCCTGGACATTCCCGCCGGCCAATGGGTGGTGTTCGAAACCGAAGGAAAATTCCCGGATGCCCTGCAGCGCATGTGGGCGGACGCGGCTACTGAATGGTTCCCGGCCAACCCTTACTTTTGGGCACGCGGCCCCGAACTCCTTAGCGTCAGGCCGGACGCGGATGGCACCCACGGGAGCGGGCAACTCTGGATCCCCATTGAGTCCAGTCAGGGGCCCTTCAAGAGTTTCAGCACCTCGTCAAGCGGCAAGACCCTCTGACGATATTCACGGGTAAGAACCCGGAGGACTGCCTCGGCAGACTCCGGGTTCTCCGTTGCCAGGGCTTCAGCTGCATAAATGACCCGGATGTTATGGGCGAAAGCATCAGCAGCAGTCTGGGCAACGCAGTTGTGGGCCGAGACTCCGGCCAGAATGACAGTTTCCACATCCCAGTTCCTGAGGCGCATCCCCAAGTCCGTGCCAAAGAACGCGCTGTCGCGGGTTTTGACCATCTGCGGGAAGTCGGCGGTCACCAGGCCAGGAACGAAGTTGGCCTGTTCGCTTCCCCTGAAGATGAAGCCTTGGTCATCGTCCAGCATGTTCAGGCTCCACGTGGACTTATCCCGCTCATGCTGGGTACCAACCAGGAGCACGTTTGCCCCTGCCTCCCGCGCCGCGCTGGTCAATGAATTGCAGGCAGCAACAACTTCTTCCTGACGCCGCTTCAGGGCCGGTTCCTCAAAAAAGGCGTTCTGCATGTCGATTACCAGCACAGCAATCATGCGCGCATCCCCTTTCCTGTCCTGGCTCAGAGACCCTTGCCGCCGGTCACCGGAAGTACAGCGCCCGAGATATAGGAGCCTTCGTCAGATGCGAGGAGCACATACGCCGGTGCCAGCTCAGCAGGTTGTCCGGCACGGCCCAGCGGAGTGTCCTGGCCGAATGTGGGAAGCTTGTCCGGCCACTCGGTGGCCGGGATCAACGGCGTCCAGATCGGGCCGGGGGCCACGGCGTTGACACGGATTCCTTTGGGCCCCAGTTCCTCTGCCATGGCTTTGGTGAACGCCACTTGCGCGGCCTTGGTCATGGCATAGTCCACAAGTTGGGCGGAAGGATTAAAGGCCTGGATAGATGCCGTGACGATGATCGACGCCCCCGGGCGAAGGTGCGGAATCGCAGCTTGTGCTGTCCAGATCAACGAGTACAGGTTGGTCTTGAAGACCCGATCGAATTCCTCTGTAGGAATGGTCTCCAAACCCTCGCGATTCTTTTGATACGCGGCGTTCAGGACCACCACGTTGAGGCCGCCGAGCTCCTGCACGGTTCGCTCCACAATCTCAGCCGCAAACTTTTCGTCGCGCGCGTCGCCGGGCAGCAACAGTGCCTGGGCCCCGCACTCACGGATCCATTCCGCCGTCGACTTCGCGTCTTCTTCTTCCTCCGGAAGATAGCTAATGGCCACATCCGCACCTTCGCGGGCATACGCGATCGCTACAGCGGCACCGATGCCCGAATCACCGCCGGTGATCAAGGCTTTCTTGCCCTGCAGGCGGCCGTGCCCCACATAGCTGGATTCGCCATGATCGGGCTGGGGGTTCAACGGTTTGGTCAGGCCGGGCTGTTCTTGTTCCTGCTGGGGAAATTCGTCGGAGTGATATCCGCTGCGGGGATCCTTGGGGGCCGAGGTGAGGCGATGATCGCCGTTTGCTTGCTGGCCATTGTGGTTTGGGTCGGATTGAGTCATGGTTCTGGCCTTTCTCAGATGTCTGATTCCCGGCTTGCGACGCTACCGTTGGCTGTACCCAGGCACATTGGACTCTAAACGCACGGGCTAGGTCCGGAGCGTTTTGGCCTTCACCATGAGGAACAGTCCGTAGGCGATCAGGCCCACGGCAACGGCCGCTAGAAGGTACGGACCATACGGTTGCTCCCGCAAAGCACGCAGGCTTCCATCAAGACCTGTGGATTGCTCGGGCTGAACGCGAACCGCCGCGATGACCACCAACAGGCCTACGAGCAACAGTGCTATGCCCTTGGTGATATAGCCCACGACGCCAACACCCGATTGGAACTTCCGTGTTGGTTCCTTGTAGGACAGCGCGAGGTCCTTTTCGAAGGTCCGCATCACGCCCCGGACGACGAACACCACGCCGGTGATCATGATGCCTGCGCCAAGTGCAACAAGCAGGACTATCCCGAACGGCGCTTTCATGAGCGTCACAGTTACATCGCTGGCAGATTCCCGACTGTTTTTCCCCCGACCCATGGTGAAGGACAGGATGGTGGCAGCCAGCCCGGCAAACACTATTGCCTGGCCCACGGCGGAAAGCCGCTTGGAAAGCTTGTTGTCTGAGGCCTTGCGGTAGCCGAAGGTTGCGTTGCCCAATTGCCACAAGGCCAAGGCAGCGCATGCGCCGAAGCACGCCCAGAGCAGGATGGGACCCACCGGTTGTGCGGCCAGTTGGGCAACAGCGCCACTGACGTCGGCTTCACCACCGCGCCCAAAGGCGAGCTGAAACGCAATGACCCCGATGAGTATGTGCAGGAGCCCGCTGACGGCGTATCCAGCCCTCGCAAAAACAGCCAGGGCGGGTGAGTTTGAGGCTTCCTCGGCCGCATCAGCGGCCTTCTTCATCTCCTCTTTGATGACAAGCCTCCTTATTGTTTTGTGACTTGTCACCATGGTGCCACTCGAACGAGTACAAGACCACGGGGCGCAGGTGGCTTGCTAGAAACCACACACCGACTGCGGCCAGATACTCCGAAGCCCCACACCCAAAGGGTTGAAGTGCTCGCGGACGGTGGTGACGGCATGGGCCTGGCCGGGGATTTCGCCCCCATGGCCGCCAGCCTCCCCGGTACCCGCAAGGGGCTCGGACTTCACGTGGGCCGCTCCGGTATTCAGTGACGTAGCTGCGATCTGGTCAGGCATTTCGGTGGTCCTTCCGGAGAGTTCCCATCAACTCCATTGGCTGATAGTTCAACCATGGGACGGGGCCCTCAAGAAGGACGCCGGGTCATCTCAAGATTCGCTCAAGAATCCACGCGGCTGGGAAGGCAGGTTCAGAAGTCGAAAATGACCTCCAGTTGTTGGCCCGTCGACAGGGTAACGTGCCCCCTTACACGGGCCCCGTCGTCGTCAATCACGACGGCGGTAGGAACCGCTGCGGGCGCCTCGCCTCCCAGGTACACCAAGGAGGCGAAGATGCTGCGCCCTCCTGCCAAACGGCCTTCCAAGCATCCACAAGCAGCGTGCTGGCCGAAGGGCGATACACCCTCGGCGCGGAAAGTCCCGCTTCCGGAGTAGCCGTACAACGGCCAGATGCCTGTGTGAAGTCCGCCGACTCCAAGAACATCGTCATGCAGCTCAGGCGGCCGGGTATCTGCGAGCGCATATCCGCCGTCGCGGACGCGCAGCCTGGACGGTACCAGCCCTGGGTCGGCCTCGCCCATGTTAGGCGTCTCAACCACGTGGACCCTGAGCTCATATCCACTGGCAGCAGCTGTCGCTGTTGCCACCCGCCAGCGTGAATCGGCGGGATCCTCCACGTCGTTCCAGACCGGCGCATGCCAGCTAGCTGCCTGGTGTTGCCCGGCTTTAAGCTGCCCGGACTCGAGCCGGTGAATCCTCGCGCGACGGCTGGGCGTTCCCTGCGCATCCACGACGGCGAAGTGGTTGTCCACGGGGTCCTCGGTGAAGAGCGGCGCGGTGTGGCTCGAATAGGCCAGGCGGCGGTAATGGGGGTCGTCCGGTCCAGGCGCGTAGTACTTGTCACTGCCGTGGTTGAGCACGCGGGCGATACCGTCCACAGAGGTGGAGTGGAGCAGGTAGTTCGGGCCTTCTGCGTGTTGCACGGCGTCCATGCACTCCCGGGGCGAAGGCTGTTCGACGGCGGTCCACACCGGATGGTCGGCGGGGAGGAGAAGTCCCACGAACGCCTTGGAGGTCCAGTACGGCGACGCCGGGCCGGAGTATCCCTGGGTCATCGGCTCAAAAGCGCTAAGCCACCCAAGTGACGGCAGGCCGTCGTCGTAAGCGCCGCCGTCGAGGAAGTACTTTGCGGCACCGCTGGCGATCCGGCGGCTCTGTCCGGGGCTGAGGGGCGTCGCTCCGATTGCCTCCCCTAGGAACACCGGAGCCACAGCGGCGTAGCGGTAAATCAGCGAGCGGCCCTGGAAAACCGGGGCGCCGTTCCCGCCGAAGAAACGCACATGATCGTCCATGAACGCGGCGAGACGGGCCCGGTAGACCTTGGACCTGGCTTGGGCTTCAGGGTGCCGGTTGGCCGCGAACCCACACCACAACACGGGATAAAGATGAAGCGCCCAGCCGCAGTAGTAGTCGAAGAAATCGCCCGTGCCGTCATTGTCCCCGTCCCGGTACCACCCATCGCCGACGTACCAGTCGTCAAGCCGCTTCAGTCCATGTTCGATCTGGGCTGCGTTGTGCTCGAACCCGGCGCCAGCCAGGAACTCGGCGATCAGGACCTGGAAGAGCACCCAATTGTTGTCCACGCAGGTGCTCCGCGAGGAACCCTGCAGCCACTCGGCCACCTGGGCCCGCTCGTCCCCGGACAGTGTGTCCCACAGCCAAGGTTTGGTCAGCTGCAGGCCCAGCGCAATGGATGCGGCTTCCACCATGGGCTGGGAGCGGTCGCGAATGGGCAGCCACGCTTCAGGACTACCCGGCCGCGTACCCTCAAGGAGGCCCGTCCTGTACAGGTCAAGATGGCCGTGCGGATCGTTGCCCTGCTCCCCCGCCACACGGAAGGCGGCCAGCATGAAGGTGCGCGCGAACCCCTCCATGCCGTCGGACAAAACACCCGACGACGACGGGCGGCCGCTCAGCCGGATCAGCGCCTTCTGCGCGGAGAAGTAGGGGCGCACCGCGAGAAGCTGCTGATCCGCGAAAGCGACCCAGTGATCCCGCGTCCATCCGGTGATGGGGCTGAGCTCGTAATCCGGGGCGGGCATGGTGAAGCCGGTGGCCATGGGTCTCCTGCGGGTGTGCTGTCTCCAAGAGCCCTAACCGTAAGCCATTGAATACCGCCGTGGGGCAAGGCGAACAAAACTGAACGCAGGCTGGGCAACAGCAGCCCGTGGCGTTTGAGTCGGCTGCGATTTTCGTTGTTGTACCAGTTGGCCAGTGGGAAGATGATCGAAGAGTTGGGCCTCCACCACACGGGGATGCCGGCGAACTGGCGGCGCGTGCCCACCCAAAACAGGCGGTGACCGAGCCATGACAGAGCACAATCTGCAGCGGAGGTTGCGGGTGTCCGACGTCAACGTCGTCGATCACCGCACTCTGCGGAAGGCGCTTGGGGGCACCATCGTGGGTAACACGATGGAGTGGTACGACGTTGGCGTGTTCGGCTATTTGATCACCACAATGGGGCCGGTGTTCCTGCCGGAGGCGGACAGGGCTGTGCAGAACCTGTTCCTGCTGGGAACCTTCGGTGCTACGTTTATCGCCCGGCCGCTGGGCGGGATCTTCTTCGGCTGGCTGGGCGACAAGATCGGCCGGCAGAAGGTCCTGGCCATGACCCTGATGATGATGGCCGGCGCGACGTTCGTCGTCGGCCTGCTTCCTGGGTACGCGGTGCTGGGCATCTGGGCCGCGGTCCTGCTCGTGGTCACGAAGCTGGTCCAGGGCTTCTCCACGGGGGGCGAGTATTCCGGCGCCACCACGTTCGTATGCGAGCACGCACCGGACCGCCGCCGCGGCTTCTTCGTCAGCTTCCTGGACATGGGCAGCTACCTGGGATTCGCACTGGGCGCCGCACTGGTGTCCGCGCTCCAGCTGATCCTGGGTCAGGGACAGATGGAGGCATGGGGCTGGCGCATCCCGTTCCTGATCGCAGGGCCGCTGGGCATCGTGGCCATCTACTTCCGCATGAAGATCGAGGAGTCGCCCGCTTTCAAGGCCACACAGGAGGCAGAGGCCGTGGCTGCCCAGCATCACGAGACCGGCGACGAGCTCCGCCCCGTCGGACCGGTGGGGATCTTCCGCGATCACTGGCGCCACATCGTGCTGGCCATGATCCTCGTGGCCGCGGGCAACACTGTGGGTTATGCGCTCACGTCCTACATGCCCACCTACCTGACCACCAACAAGGGGTACGACGAGATCCACGGAACGCTGCTGACCGTTCCTGTGTTGGTGGTCATGTCGCTGTGCATCCCGCTTACGGGACGCCTCTCGGACAGGATTGGCCGCCGCCCAGTGCTCTGGATCGGGGCCATCAGCACCGTTGTCCTGGCGCTTCCCGCTTTCCTGCTCATATCGATCGGAACCGTTCCTGCCACGCTCGCGGGCCTGGCCATGGTCGCGTTTCCGGTGGCGTTCTTCGTTTCCATCCTCGCGTCGGCGCTGCCGGCACTGTTCCCCACTGCGCACCGCTACTCTGCCATGGGCATCGCCTACAACTTCGCCGTGGCGATTTTCGGCGGCACCGCACCGTTCATCATTGCCTCGCTCATCCAGGCGACAGGCAACGACCTGATGCCGGCGTTCTACCTCATGGCGACGTCGGTCATCGCGGCCGTTGCTATCTACTTCCTGCCGGAGTCCGCCAAACGGCACCTTCCCGGCTCAATGCCCAGCGTGGACTCCGAGGCAGCCGCCCGCGAGCTGGTAAAGACGCAGGATCACAACCCGCTGCTGGAGATGGATACGCTCCCGTTCGACAGCAGCTACGAAGCCGCCCAGGCGGCCCACGAGAACCGCCCGAACAGGCCGACGGCGATGTGAGCACCGGGCCGAACAACCCCTAACGCTTGTGTTGACGGTACGAAGGACGGTCAGAAGCGCCGCCCGTTGAGCGGCGCGGTACGGCCAGCTACTCCGCGCACGACGTCGAGCAGAGCTTGGGCCGTGCGGCCTGAAAGCGCGCCAAGATGTCATCCATGGCCCCCTGAAGGAACTCCGCCGAAATGTTCCAGTGCCTATAGTTCATAATGAACAAACTGAACACAAATGAACTTGATAGGCGGGGACCTACATGCTGTCCGAGGATCGTCAACAGCTCATCCTGAGGGAATTAGCCCTTCACGGTTCCCTGAATGCTGCCGAATTTGCGGCCAAGCTTGGAGCCTCCGGCATGACAGTACGGCGGGATCTCGCGATACTTGCTGAGCGGGGGTTGCTCGAACGGGTGCATGGGGGAGCCGTTCCTGCCGGGGGCCGAACAACCGGAAGCGGCGCGACTGTACAGCATTCCGCCTCCTGGCAACCGGGCGGGAGGCGGCCTTGGGCGACGATCGGGATGATCGTTCCGTCGGCGTCGTACTACTTCCCGGGAGTGATCCGCGGCGCCGAGGCCGCCGCCCAAGAAGCGGGTGTGCGATTGGTACTTGGTGTATCCAACTACTCGGGCGAGGAGGAACGCCGTCAGCTCCGCCGCCTTTATGAACATGGGGTGGACGGGATCCTGGTCACGCCGAGCGAGGAGTCGTTGGCTGGCACAGAAACGCTGGACCTGCTGGCCGCAGCTGAGGTGCCGGTGATCGTCGTCGAGCGCTCCATTGATAACGCCCTGGATCACGGAACGCTCGAAGCCGTGCGGAGTGATCATGCGCGCGGGGCAGAGATCGCCGTTAAGCATCTGCTGGGTCTCGGCCACCGGAAGATCGCGTTGTGCCTGCGCGAGAACAGCCCGACGGCGTCGCAGCTGATTGACGGCTACCGTCGAGCCATGGAGCGGGCCGCGCATACTCACGGCGCCTCGGATCCTAACCGGGACTCCATGGTTCGCACGATGTCCCGGGCGCAGAACGATCCGAAGGCCCACCGGCTGGTGGTTGACGGAATCCTGGACTGGTGCACCGAAACCCGGATCACGGCCGCGATAGTCCACAGCGATGAGGACGCCCTCCAGTTTGCCAGCGCTTGCCAAGAGCGGCAGCTTCGCGTCCCTGAGGACTTTGCGATCATTGCGTACGACGACGAAATCGCCGCCCTGGGGGCCGTTCCGTTGACGGCCGTGGCGCCTCCGAAGTACGACGTCGGGCATCAGGCGATGGTGATGTGCCTGAATCGGATTGGCGCAAGACGCGGGAGCACCTCTGCGCTGCAGCGCGTGAACTTGTCTCCGACGCTGATGGTCCGGGACTCGACCCAAACCTGAATGTTCACTCCTGTTCACTTCGTTGAATTTGTTCATATGTGGCGATTTCAATGGTGATTAGTCAAATGTGCCGTAGAGCACACCCCGACTTCGCATCGTGAACTTCAAAGGAGAACAGAATGAAGCGTCGCAAGCTTCTGCTTGGAGCGGTAAGCCTGATGGCCAGCGCTGCCCTCGTTACCGGCTGTGGCAGCACGACGGCAGCCACGCCAACGCCGACTGAAGACCCTTCAGGGACCATCACGTTCTGGTCCCCGTTGGCCGGGATGGACAAGGTTGCTGCCGCGTTCAATGCCAGCCAGAGCAAGATCAAGGTCAACTTCGAGACGGTGCCCAACGGTTCCGGAGGCGGTTACGCCAAGCTCTCCACCGCCGTCACGGCAGGCAATGGACCGGATGTCGCAACGATTGAATATCCGCAATTGCCGCAATTTGTCAGCAACGGCCAGCTCCAGCCACTTGATGGTTTGATCAACAAGTCCGCCACAGTGGACAAGCTCAAGGACGAAACCAAGTCCCTGGTGCAGTTCGGCGATAAGACCTTCGCCCTGCCTTACGATGCTGCCCCGATGATCATGTGGTACCGCAAGGACATGCTGGACAAGGCCGGTGTAGGCGTTCCGAAGACATGGGATGAGTTCGAACAGGCGGGCAAGAAGTTCAAGGCGATCGCTCCGGATTCCTTCCTGACCAGCTTCAACCCTAACGAAGCTTCGCTGACCGGCGCCTTGGCGTGGCAGGCAGGGGCCAAGTGGTTCGGCACCGACGGGGAGAGCTGGAAGATCGGAGTGAACGACGACCCAACCCAGAAGGTCGCCAGCTACTGGCAGAAGCTGATTGACCAGAAGATCGTCAAGGTCCAGCAATCCTTCAGCGACGAATGGAGCGCAGATTTGGCCAGTGGCGCCGTCGTCGGTGTCCTGGGCGCGAACTGGAGCGCAACAGGAATTCAGAAGCGTACCGAAGCCAGCGGGCAAAAGGGCCAGTGGATCGCGGCTGAGGTTCCCAACTGGGGAACGCCTTCGGACGCTTTCTACGGCGGTTCCACGTTCAATATCACCAAGAGCAGCAAGAACCCCGCCGCGGCGGCCAAGTTCATCGAATACCTCGCCACCAATTCCGATGCCATCAAGGCACGCGGCAACACCGGGTCCGCGTTCCTGGCCTTCCCCGGGCTCACACCTGTAGCCCAGCAGGCCTACGACGCGAGCTACTTCGGTAACGACATCTACTCGGTCTTTGATAAGGCCTACTCCACCATCACGCCCGGTTGGCAGTGGGGACCGAACTGGGACATTACCAACACGGCCCTCAAGGACGCATACGGCAAGCTGACCACCGGCGGCAAGATCACGGAGGCCGTTGACACAGCACAAACCGCAACAGTGGCCGGACTCAAGCAGAACGGCCTCTCCGTCAAGGAGTAGGGCCCTACGACGGGGTGGTTTCGGGGATCCCGGAGCCACCCCGCCCGAGGAGATGAATCATGGTCACCCAAGAAACCACCGCAAACGCCGGGGCCCGCCAAAGTGCCCGCAAGCAACGCTCAATGTCCGGAACGGGCGGCCGCACGGCGGCGCTGTTCCTCACGCCCTTCTTCGCAGTCTTCACCCTCGCAATGGTGGCGCCCGTCGTTTACTCAATTGTGCTGAGCTTCTTCGCCCAGCAGAAGTCCGGTCTTGGCTTCGGCGAGGCCAAGACCTCGTTCGTCGGTCTGGAGAACTACCTGCAGGTCCTGCAATCCGAAAGCTTCGTGGGCGGCATCGGCAGACTCGCCCTCTACTGTCTGATTTATATACCTTGCATGATGGGCGGCGCCTTGGCGTTCGCGCTCTTGCTGGACGCCGGCGTCGCTCGTGCCAGGAAGCTCTTCCAGCTCCTTGTCTTTCTCCCCCACGCAGTGCCCGGTGTCATCGCGGCCCTGATCTGGGCCTACCTCTACACGCCGGGGGTTAGCCCGATCGTGTCGGTCCTGGAATCAGGCGGGATCTCGCTGAATTTCCTGGACAACCACATGATCCTTCCCTCCATCGTCAACATCTCCGTGTGGGAGTGGACCGGCTACAACGTCATCATTCTCTTCACGGCGCTGCAGGCTGTGTCCCGCGAGGTTTTGGAAGCAGCACGGGTAGACGGCGCCGGCGAAATCCGTGCCGCCATCAGCATCAAGCTGCCGCTGATACTTCCGGCCCTGAGCGTCATCATGCTCTTCACGGTTATCGGCACACTTCAGCTCTTCACCGAACCATCCATTATCGGCAAAGCCACCGCCTCCGTCACCAGCACCTGGGTTCCGAACATGTGGGCCTACGACGCCGCATTCAACAGGCATAACCTCAACCAGGCCGCGGCAGCGTCCATCATTATCGCGCTCCTGGCCGCCGTGCTGTCCTGGGCCGTGACCCGCTTCAGCTCAAGGATGAACAAAGCATGAGCACCAGTACCATGCCCAGACAACACGCCACGCCACCGCAGACAACGGCATCAGAACGCCGGAACGCCAAACGCAGCCGCAGGTTCACCGGCACCTTCACCGTCAACGCACTGCTGGTCATTGGCTGCGCGTACATGGTCCTGCCCGTCCTGTGGCTCTTCATCGCCTCAACCAAGAACACCGCTGACCTGTATGGCACCGGAGCGTACGCGTTCGGCCAACCCGCCTTCCTTGACAACGTAGCTGCCGTTCTGGGGCAGGACGGCGGCGTGTTCCTGCGCTGGATGGCGAACTCGATGTTCTACGCCGCGTTCGGGGCGGTCTTCGGCGGGCTCATCTCCGTCATGGCAGGCTACGCGTTCGACAAGTTCCAGTTCCGCGGCAAGGATTCCTTCTTCGGAGTGGTCCTGGTAGGCGTCCTTATCCCCAACACCGCCACCGTTTTGCCCATGTATTTGTTGGCTTCGGTGTTCGGCATCACCAACACCGTTTGGGCCATCCTCATCCCGGTGCTCTGCAACCCGTTCGGGGTGTATCTGGCCCGGGTGTACTCGGCCGCCTACGTCCCTGGCGAGACCCTGGAAGCCGCCCGTGTGGACGGCGCGGGTCCGATCCGTTCATTCTTCTCCCTCGGGCTGCCGATGATGATGCCCGGCTACGTAACCATTGCCCTGTTCCAGTTCGTGGGAGTGTGGAACAACTTCATGCTCCCCTTGGTGATGCTCCAAGACCAGAAATTGCTGCCCGTCAGTGTCGGTATCTCGATCTGGCAGGGCTACTCCGTGCCACAGCCGGAATTTACGCCCATGGTCATCACGGGGTCGCTGCTCTCGATTGTCCCGCTCCTGCTTGCCTTCGTTATGTTGCAGCGGTTCTGGAAGTCAGGACTCAGCGCGGGAAGCGTCAAATGAGCACCAACTCCCTGAACGTGGCCCTGGCGATGCCCGCCAGCACAGCACGCACTGTCTTTCCGCCGACCAGCCTTGATCCGTTGGAGCGTTCGTTGAACCTTCTCAGTCATGACCCGATTGAGGACTTCCACTCACCGGAAGGCCGGGCTGTCCTGGTGGAAGCGGACGTCCTCATTACTGGCTGGGGATGTCCGATGATCGACGACGCGGTCCTGGATGCCGCACCCCGCCTCCGCTATGTCCTTCACGCTGCAGGCACCGTGAAACACCACATTGGAGACGCCTGCTGGGAACGCGGCATCCAGATCAGCTCCGCCGCTGATGCCAACGCCATCCCCGTTGCCGAGTACACAGTTGCAATGATCGTCCTGGCCAACAAGAAAGTGCTCCAAATCGCCCAGGCCCTGCACTCCACCCGGACGGCAGTACCTGCGGAGCAGCTCTTTCCAGACATGGGCAACTACCGCAAGCGGGTCGGCATCATTGGAGCCTCAAAGATTGGCCGGCACGTCATTCGCCTCTTGGCTGGCTACGAGCTGGAAGTGGTGGTCGCCGACCCATACCTCAGCGCCTCGGAGGCCTCTGCACTCGGCGTCGGGCTCCTCAGCCTGGACGAGCTCGTGGCGAGTAGCGACGTCGTGAGCCTCCACGCGCCGTCGCTCCCCTCCACGAAGAACCTCATTGATGCAGGACTGATCGAACGGATGCGGCCGGGAGCCACGTTCATCAACACCTCGCGAGGTGAGCTGGTGGACCAGGAAGCACTTCTTGCGCGAGTGGAAAAGGGTGACCTTTATGCCATCCTGGACGTCACCACGCCCTGGGTGTTACCGGCAGAGTCCCGGTTTTACTCACACCCCAACGTGCTGCTCACCCCACACGTGGCGGGGTCGCTGGGCACCGAGCTCGAACGCATGGCAGCGAGCGCCGTGCAGGAAGCACTCCGGCTATCCCGCGGCGTGCCCCTCGCCTACCAACTGAAAGCCGAAGATCTCGCAATCACGGCGTAGGCCGCCTCACCACATACCAAGTCCGTGACATGTGTCATTCCCCATTACATCGAAGGCGAATCAATGGAACACACCACGAATTCAACCGCCCCTAAGAACACCCGCCGGGCAACCCCGATAGTCCTGAACCGTAGGACCTTGCTGCAGTTCGGCGCCGTCGCTGCGGCTGTGCTCGGAACTCTCCCACTGACAGCACCACGCGCATCCGCGGCGGATGACCTCTTCATTGCCGCCCGCCAAGCCTGGCAAAAGGCCCTGATGGGCGGTGGCTACGACCCCGCCGATCCAGCCTTCGCATCCCGGCTGACGGCTATAGCTACCACCGGCCGGAAATGGCAGACCTCCATGAATACCGCATCGGGCCGCACATCCTTGTGGGCGGACCTGCCTCTGGGTATCAAATCCTCGAACGTCACCAACACCGCCCGCCGACTCCGCGATATGGCCATGGCCTGGGCAGCAACCGGATCCTCTACGTATCACGACACCGGGCTGGCCGCGACAATCGTGAACGGTCTTGATTGGCTGTGCACCAATGCCTACACCACCAGCGGAACCGCATACGACAACTGGTACGAGTGGAAGATCGCCACGCCCCAAGCCATCAATGACGCCGTGGTCCTGCTCTTCGATCAACTCTCGCCCGAACAGATCAGCTCCTACGTGGCCGCAGAGGCGCACTACGTACCCCAAATGCCGACTACCGGCACAGAGGCCGCCGCCGCCAACCTGGCCTTGGTCGCAGATGGATTCAGCGGCCGTGGCGTACTATCCGGTGACATGCCCACGGTCACGGCAGCGCTGCACAGCCTGTCTTCACTCATGACCTACGCAAAGCCAGCGGGCGTCGCGGTGGGCACGATCGACGGCAACAAGGATGAAGCAGCCTTCTTCAGCTATGACGGCTTCTATCCGGACGGTTCATTCATCCAACACGGCCAGTTCCCCTACGTCGGAGGCTACGGGGCGAGCCTTCTGACGTCCATGGTGGCCACCATCCTCAGAACCGTTCCCTTGGGTGCCTCCATTGATACGAACATCATTTATGACTGGATCCACGATTCCTTTGAACCCTTCATGTGGAACGGACTCATGATGGACACCGTCCGGGGCCGGAACGTCGCTTTCTCTCCCGACGGCGACCACGGTGCCGGACACGGCGTCCTGGCCGCTGCACTGCCGCTGCTGGACACGACTACAGGAGACCAACGCAGTCGGCTCGCTGCCGTGCTCAAGCAGGAACTCACCGGCGACAAGGGCGATGACCCAATGGCTGGCTTCACCCTGGCGGCCTTCAGCATGGCACGGGCACTCGTCAACGACGCGGCCGTGGCACCCCGCGGACCACTGGTCACCACCCATGTTTTCGGATCCATGGACAGGGTCCTGCACCGCAACGAAACGTTCGCAGCCGCCGTAGCCATGAACTCCCCTCGCATCTCCAACTACGAAACCGGCAACAATGAAAATCTGGCCGGCTGGTACACCGCCGACGGCGCCCTCTACCTTTACACTGACGACCCCACTCAATTCGGCAACGGATACTGGTTCACGGTGGACCCCTACCGGATCCCCGGAACCACGATCGACACCGTAACCCGCACACGGGTCACGGTTCCGTGGCGCGCCGAATATCACAACCCTGATTACTGGGCCGGAGGCGTTGCAGACTCAAACTGGGGCCTCGCCGGTTTACGGCTGAAGGCAGAATCCCCCTCCACACTGCAATGCCGGAAATCCTGGTTCTTCTTCGGCGACGAGATCCTTTGCCTGGGCGACGGTATCACCGGGGACCCAGGCCGGACACTCGAGACAATCATCGAAAACCGTCGAACCGGCTCCAGCGCAACCATCACCATCGACGGGCAAGCACTCACCACCAACGGTCCCATCAAACAGACGAGCGCCACGTGGGCGCACCTGGGCAATGCAGCGGGCTACGTCCTCACCGAGCCCACCACGCTAAACGTCCTGCGGGAAGAACGAACCGGCAAACTCTCCGATATCAGCCCCAACCGAACCTCCGCATCATTCACCAACACGTTCGCCACCTTCTGGCTCGAACACGGAACGGCAGGAGCAGACCACTATGGCTACGTCCTCCTGCCCAAGGCAACGGCCGAACAAACCCGTGCCTACGCCCAAAAATTGCCCATCCGGGTGGTTGAGCGGTCCGCGACCGTGCACGCCGCACGCCATGAAACCTTTGGAAAGCTCGGAGTAGCCTTCTTCACCGCGGGCACCACGTCATTCATCACCGCGCAGCAGCCGTGCGCGGTCATCGTTGAAGAAACGGACACGGAATTGCGCCTTTCCGTCAGCGACCCAACCCAGCTGGCCAGCACCGTCGTCCTCGATCTGGACATCACCGGGGCAGAAACGGTATCGGCCGACGACGGCGTCACCATCACCAAAAACGGAAGCGCAACACGCATCTCCGTAGACGTTGCCAACGCCGCAGGCAGCAGCCGATCCGCCCGCATCAAATACGTGCTGTCCCCCACCATCGTGAGGGAACGGCTCTTACGCGATTACGACGCCGGCAAACTCACCAAACCGCTCTACGATGACCTCGACAAATGGCTGAAGAAACTCGCCCACGCCGACAGGAAAAGCCGGGAAAGCCAAGAATACCTCGATGCCTTCAAAGCCCGGATTGCCAGCTCGCAGCAGAACCTCGACCCGGCTACCTACGCCGCCATGCAAGACCTGGCCTCCCGCCTGGTCGCGCGCATTAGCTAACGCCTCCCGACAGGGTGGATGGACCCGTACCAGCCACCCTGTCGGGGCGACGTCACAAGCTGCTGACAATGACCGGTGAGGGGAACGCGTAGCGAACTCGCGCCGTCGCAATGTTGCGCAGATCACATCTGATGCCTACGCTGGGGTGGCTGCAGCGTGGCAGCGAACGGATGAAAGGCAGCATATTGACCAGCGAGAAGCTCTCTGTAGTTGTTCGAGTCGACCTCGACGGAGCACAGATCCAGATCGCAGCAACCGGTCACGTGACCACCTCCAATCTCCACGCGCTATATCCAATCGTTCAACGCACCAACAGCCTGGCCGACGGCAGGGACGTCGAGATGGACCTTACGGGCGCCTTGATCGAACCGGATGCTCTTGAACAACTGCAGGGCTACGCGATGCTGCACGAATTGCCGGTTCGGGTAGATCCTGCCCCAGCGTTGGCAGGGGCTGGGCTGGCGGCGTGAGTTGCGCCAGCCCTCAAACCGAGGACTAACCTGACTGACATGACTCAGTCAGCGCGCGCGTGGATCGGGACCATTGTTTTCCTCTTCCTCGCGCCTGGCATCGTGGCGGGTCTCATCCCATGGCTCATCTCCGGATGGCGGCTCTACGACTGGGACGGCGCGACGTGGATCGTGGCGCCCGTCGCCTGGATCGCGATCGCCCTAGGGGTAGCTTTCCTGCTCCACGCATTTGCGCTGTTCGCCCTTCACCGGGGAACCCCGGCGCCGGTTGCGCCGACCCAGTCGCTGGTTGTCACCGGGGTTTATCGATTCGTGCGCAATCCCATGTACATTGCGGTGCTCACGATCATCCTCGGCCAAGCGCTGCTCTGCGGCAGCTGGTGGCTCGTGATCTACGCTGCGATAGCCCTCATCGCCGTGGTCACTTTCGTGAAGGGTTACGAGGAGCCCACCCTCACCGACACGTACGGCGAGCAGTACCTCGAGTACCGGCGCAACGTTCCGGGGTGGTGGCCGCGGCTGACGCCTTGGCGGGGTAGCGGCGCCTAGGTTGCTCCCTGACTCAGCCGAACGGCCGCCTCCTGCTGGACGCGCGCGGCCTTGCTTGAGTAGTCCGCGATGATCCGGAGTTCGTCGTCGCTGTAGCCCTCCAGCAGCGCGGCCATGCCGCCCATGAAATCGGTGAAGTAGGGTGCCGCTGCGGCAACCTGGTCACCGACGAGCTCGATCAGGACCTTCCGCTTGTCCTCGCCATGCTTGACCCGCCGGGCCACGCCTTTGCTTTCGAGTCGCTGCATGAGTCCGGTGACGGATGCGGGGGCCAGCCCCGAATGTTCCCCGAACTCACCCGCCGTCATGGGGCCGTGCCGCAGCAGGATGTCGATGGCCTTGCCCTCCGTCGCCGAAAGGCCCCGGAGTTCCGATAGTGCGGTGTGGAACATGATCGCGGCAGTGGACAGCTCCCGGCCCGACGCATAAACAGCTTCCAGCAGAGCCTCGCGTTGCCCCTGATTCGTCATGCTCCGAGGCTAGCAAAGTCTTTCGCTTGCCCGAAACGATTGACCAGGGCTGAGCTCAGGATTATATTTCTTTTAACCGAACGAAATAAATTCCCGAGGAGCTCCCATGCTGAACTGTCTTGTCATCGGATCCGGCGTAGCCGGCCTTTCCACGGCTCTCTCACTTCAGAAAGCCGGCCACTCCGCCACTGTTTTTGAGGCCCACAATGGGCCTTCTGACGGAGTCGGCGCCTTCCTCACCCTCGCGGTCAACGGTTTCGATGCCCTGGACACGCTGGGACTCAAGGAGCAAGCCGCGCAGCTGGGCTTCAGCACTCCCCTTATGTCCATGTACCTGGGCAGCACGGGTCGCCACCTGATCGATTTCGATTTCGGCGGCACCCTCCCTGATGGCACCACGGCCCGGACCATGACCCGCTCGGAGCTTTACACCCTCTTGCGGGAGGAAGCACTCCGCCGTGGGATCAGGATCGAGCATGGCAGGCGTTTGATAAAGGTCGAGGAACTGCCCGACGGCGTCACGGCCGTTTTCGACGACGGCACATCCGCCCGCGGTGACCTGCTGGTTGGGGCCGACGGGCTGCGCTCGGCGGTGCGGCCGCTGATCGACCCCGCCTCCCCCGCACCGCGCACCATCCCACTGCTCAACACGGGCGGCATCATTCCTGCCAACACCGCCGCCTTGGCGCTAAAAGACGTAGATCTCGGCGTGTCCCCGGGGCGCATGAAGATGGTGTTCGGCAAGCGCTGCTTCTACTGCTACATGCCCAGCCCCGACAGCAGGATCTGGTGGTTCGCAAATCCTTTGCAGCGCTCCAGTGCTGATCCGGCTTTGCTTGGCCAGGAGGAACTCAAGTCTTGGCTGACCGGGCTGGTGGCTGGAGACCGAACACCAATGGCGGCCCTGATTCGCGCCACGGAAGACATCATCAAGCCGTATTCCACGTTCGATTTCCCGAGCGTCCCCCGCTGGCACAGCGGCAAGATGGTCCTGGTGGGCGATGCCGCCCATGCTGCCTCTCCATCGTCCGGGCAGGGCGCATCGATGGCAATCGAGGACGCCGTCACGCTGGGCCGTGCCCTTCGGGGAGCCACAAGCGACGACAAAGAAGCTAGCCTCGCTGCCCGGTTTGCGGCCTACGAAGCGGAGCGCCGCCCCCGTGCAGAGACGGTGGTTGCCTGGGGTCGCCGGAATTCTGAACCCAAGGTCAGGAACCAGTTCACCCGGGTACTCCAGGATCTGGCCATGCGTGCCATTTTCAGGGGACTTGCCCGGAAGGCCGCGGACAACTTCGATTGGCTGTACGGCCATCACATCGACTGGGATGCTGTTCCCGAGTTTGCCGACAGATGACCACGGCGCTCACCCGGAAGATGCTGCCTCAGCACCCCCGGTAGCCAGGCTCCCGTCAGCGCCCGCACCCCCACCATCGCCTCTGCCCGCTGCCTTCTGCATATACGACGCCGAGACGCTCCGGTAAACGGGTGTCAGGAAGGCAATCAGTGCCGCGGCAATGAGAATGAATCCGGCAATCAGGAACACCAGGGCGATCCCGCGGGACGCGCCCTGACCCAACAGCGGTTCGAGTTGGGCGGCGCCCTCGGCGGAGCGGGCGTAGGGGATGATCCAGAACTGGGCGATCGGGGCGATGAGGAACGCTGTAATGGGCGCTGCTGCGGACTCGAAAGCCATGGCGAATCCGAACACCCTGCCCTGCCGGTTCAGGGGAACCACCTGCTGGATGACTGTTTGCTCGGCAGCTTCCACGATGGGAACCAAGGTCAGATAGAGCCAGATACCGGCTACATACAGCCATGCCCATTCACGCAGGGTGAACACTGCACCAAGCAGCCCCATCACGGCGACAACGATGAGCATGGTCCGCAACGGATTGGAGCCGAGCCCGAACTTTCCCACCAGGGCACCGCCCACCAGTATTCCAGTGCAGCCCAGGGCGAAGAACGTTCCCCACATCTCAACGGAGAACATTTCCAATCCATAAGGATCCATCAAGGCCATGTACACACCGCCCACGAAGTTGTTGAACGTGGAAAACACGATCAGCGCAAACAGCCCGGAAATTGCCAGGACAGCGGCAAGCGAGCCCCGGAAGTCGAAGCCGCCATGCGCGTCAGTAGCGGCGGCCTGCACCTCTTCGGGCATTCGCAAGGTAAGTAGATGGGCGAACGCCAACGCGCTAAGAATCAGGGCGGCCACAATGGTCCAGCCCATGCCCAGCAGGCCTACTGAGAGCCCGGAGAGGACCGAGGTAACAACGAACATCAGTCCCTGCACCATCCCCACCATTCCGTTGGCATTGGCCCGGCGATCAGGCTCGATGAGGATGGTGACGGTGGTGGAGAGGGCAATATTGCGCAGATTTTCCACCACTGCACCCACGAGGATGATCAGAGTGAAAAGCCAGAACCACGGCTGCGTGAGGTCCAACAGCTGCCTAGTAGGGATCAGGAGAAACAGCACTCCTGATAGCACGAACATCACCAGGGTGAACCCAGCAGCGAAGCGCATCACGGCAAGCTTCCGATACCTGTCCACGAAGGTGCCGAAACTGATGCTGGAGAGTGCAATCAGCAGCATGTAAGCGCCCCCGACCACTCCCGTGGCAATAACGTTGCGCGTTTCCAGATAAACCCAGAATGTCAGGGCGAACCAGAGATAGCTTGTGGTGATGTTTGCGAGGGCAGTGTTCACCAGGATCCCCATAAATGTGCGGGATCGCTCTGCCGGAGTGCGCAGGGAGAGGTCGATAACGTCAGTTACCCCAGCCGGTTCCTGCTCGGTCATGCGTTCCAGTGTACTGACACCAATTGCCGCAGATAAGGCCCAGCGACAACCCGGTCCTTATGACAATCAAACCCCGCCAACCTCCCGGTAGGATCGGCAAGGAATCCTAAAGAAGCCTGGGGGAAATTCTTGATGAAAGGTGCAAAGGGCCAGCTCGCCTTCACCGATGACGTTAGCCGGGATCTGGAGTTGCGGGAGTACGGCCTGGACCCCGCAGAGGATTCCACCCTGCTTCCCAACGCCGCCGTCATGAGTGCGCTGCAGAACCTCGTGCGCCTTGCCACTGAGCTTTGCGAGGCCCCTTTTGGGGTGGTCAATATCATCAGCGCCGAATACCAATACCAAATTGGCGCATGGGGTGTGGAACCGGGCATGTGCTCGCGCGAAGATTCCATGTGTGCCAAGGTGTTCCTCTCCCGCGAGATCACGGTTATCCCTGACGCTTCGCTGGATCCGCGGTCAGCTGACAACCCGTTCGTCACCGGTGAATTGGGCCGGGTTCGGTTCTACGCTTCGGTTCCGCTGCAAACAGAATCAGGATTCGTTCCCGGCACCTTGTGCGTCTTTTCCGACAAACCCAAAGAGATCCGGCCCGAGCAAGTCAGCATGCTGGAAGTGCTGGCCAAGCAGGTGGTGGAGCTGTTGGAGTTGCAGCACCGCACAATCCAACTGGACCGCACGTATGCAGAGTTGAAGGAGAGCAACGCCAAGCTGGCTGGTTTCGCGGGCCGCGTCAGCCACGATCTCCGGATTCCGCTCACCACCATCCTGGGCTACGTAGAGTTGGTGGAGGACGATCCAGACGTCCAAGCGGACAGCGCGGCAGCCGAATACCTCAGCCGCATCGGGGCGAGTGGCCGCCGGATGCTGGGGATGCTGGAAGACGTCCTGAGCTACTCGAGGGTGGGCGGCGGCATACAGCCACAACAGGTCTCACTCAAGGAGGCAGCGGGCGAGGTGGCCCGGGACCTCGGCATCGAGGACGACATCCTTGAAGTGCAGGACCTGAACCTCCAGGCGGACAAAGGCCAACTGCGCACTTTGCTGCAGAACCTGTTGTCCAACGCCATGAACTACCGCAGCCCCGTAAGGGATCTGCAGGTCCGGATCAGCGGTGTCTCCAATTACCACGGCGCCACCATCTTCGTGGCCGATAATGGAAAGGGCATCAACGCGGAGGACCGGGCCAGGGTCCTGGAACCGTTGGTGCGCCTGCGCCGCCAAGGCGACGGGCCCGGCTCCGGCTTGGGGCTTGCCACCTGCAGCAGCATCGCCAAGGCCCACGGCGGCGAACTCACCCTCTCGGAGACTGCTGGCGGTGGAACCACGGTGGCAGTGAGCTTTCCGGCCGATCTTTAGCGGCGCGCAACACAAGAAACGCGCGACGCCGACCTACCGCCGTCGTGCGTTTTGCCCCTCAGGCGTTACCCGCGGCCGTTCCCCTTCCCTTTGTCGGGCTTCGTGTCATTCTTGCCGCCGCTCTTGGCGTCCGCGGGATCTTGGGAGCCGGCGCCTGCACCATCCTGGGCAGACACGTTGGTTTGTACCGCTGGCGCCGGAACGGGCTGCTGATCTTGAACATCCACAACTTCGGTTGCGGGCTCCACCGCTGGCGGCGCCGTTTCCACGGGAGTCGCCAGCCCGCTGGGTTGTGATTCGATGACGGTGACACGCGGATCGACCTGCCGCGTCGGTTCGGCTGAAGATTCCGGGGCAAAGACGCCATTGGTGAGCAACGCCAAAGCGACGGGAACCGCGAGGGCAGCCGCAACCAGCCCGGCGAGCACCTTGGACTTCTTTCCAAAAACCCTTGGACCCGTAGCGGAGGCACGTCTTCCCGCAGCTGAAGCAGCTGGCCCGGGGCTTGAGGTCGCCACCTGCGGCGGCCGCGACGGCAAAGCCGGCTTCGATGGGACTGCAGGCGCCGCTGGAACTGACGGCAGGATTGCCGTTGCCATGGGTGGCAGCTTTCGACGCCGGCCCGCCAGGACTTCTTCAACGTCGCCCGCGGTCGGGCGTCGTTCTGGATCCATGTCGGTCATTGCCTGGAGGAGTCCGCGCAGTCCATTGGGTAGGTCTTCCGGGATCTCGGGTGCCCGGTGAAGGCGCGCCGAGGCCGTCTCCACCGGGGTTCCAGGGTATTCGGGCTTGCCAGTGAGGCACTCCAGGAGCACCAAACCCAAGGAGTAGATGTCGCTGGCAGGCGTCAGATGCAGCCCTTGTGCCTGCTCCGGGCTGAGGTATTGGGCTGTACCGACGGTGAAGCCCGTTGCGGTGAGGCGGTGATCGTCCATGACCAAGGCGACGCCGAAGTCTGCCAGCTTCACGGAGTCGGCGCCATCTGTCCCCTCCGAGACGACGATATTCGCCGGCTTAATGTCGCGGTGGATGACGCCCTGGGCATGCACCTGCGCAAGGGCGCCGGCCAGTCGCACGCCGATGCGGGTGGTTTCGGAATGCGTCAGAGGCCCATCGGACAATACGGCTTTCAGGTCACGTCCCTCGGCAAGCTCCATGACAAGGTACGCGCGTTCTTCGTCATTGCGCGTATCAACACCGGCATCGAAGGCTGCCACCAGGCCTGGATGGTCAAAGCTTGCGAGCAGCCGCATCTCGGTTTCCTGGCGGCTCCTGAACGAGTCGTCGCCAGAACCAGGCAGGAAGATCTTGATTGCCACGTCCCGGCCAAGGAGCAAGTCCGTGGCCCGGTACACCGTGGACATGGCTCCTCGGCCCAAAACAGGTCCCAGCTCATAGCGGCCATCGATAGCAGCCACACTGGAATCGGTCACGTGGAACTCCACGGCCTCGTCATTGTTGCCCACGAATTGTCACGCCCTTCAGGCCCGCCTGTGTGCTCCGGACCTTAACAGTGTCCGTTACTACCAGGCAACGCCGCCGATCAAAATTTCACGAGAGCCGTGCGGCCGCCCTGTTCGGCGAAACCGCTACGGCTTGAGCAGTCCTGCGTCAAACAGCATCATCCGGATTCACCAGATAAGTCATCAGGATACTTAGTATTGGCCCGGAAGGGAAACGGGCCACCCACGGGTCGTCTTACTCTCCTCGGAGTTCCGCCAGCCGCGAGCCCAGCAAGGCCCGCAAGTGCTGCTCCTCATCCATGGCCAGGCCCCGCCGTAATCGCCCTTCCACTGCATTGGCGGCCTCACTGGCTGCCTTCAATCGTTTACTGCCAAGCGGGGTTAACTTCACGGGGAGCGCCCGCCCGGCAACAGGCCGCTCCGGCCGGGAAACCAGCCCGTCCCGCTCCAGCGCCTGCAGAAGCACGTTCATTGACTGCCGGGACACGAAGACTCCGCGGGCGAGCTCGGAATTGGAGAGGCCGGGACGCTGCGCCAGGAGCTCAAGGCACGCGTACTGCGGCACTGTCATTCCGAGGGGTCGCAGGGCTGCGTCCATTGCGCTCCGCAACGCAGTATGCACTTGCTTCAGGAGATAGCCCAGGGAGGTGTCCAGATCCACGCCGCTGCCGTCTTGACTCATGTCAATATTCTGACATACCTTACGAATGTCAACATACTGACATATTGAGGAGAACAAGCATGGCTACAATCGGTCCAGATTTCATTTCCCTGCAGGTCCGCGACCTTGAACGTTCGGCACTGTTTTACGAGCACCAACTCGGCCTGAGGCGCTCCATGGCCGGTCCGCCACATGCTGTCGTTTTTGATACCAACCCGGTCCCTTTCGCCGTCCGGGAGCCACTGCCGGAAACCGAGTTGGATTCGCTCCCGCAACCCGGCGAAGGAATTGCCTTGTGGCTGCGGGCAACCGACGCCCAGGAACTTCACGACGCTCTCTCCGCCCATGGCACGCAGATCACGGCAGCACCCATCGACGGGCCCTTCGGGCGCACGTTCACCTTCGCAGATCCGGACGGCTACCGGATCACCATCCACGACGCCGCCTGACACCAACCGCAACAAGCGTCCGACGGCGACCTCCCGCCGTCGGACGTTTTCCTTACGTGACGCACGGAACTGCGGCCCGGGCGGCCGGAAGGCACAATGGAAGGCATGACCCTTACTACCTTCGCCCTCGTCCGCCATGGCCAGACCGACTGGAACGCGGAGCGCCGGTTGCAGGGGGCCACCGACATTCCACTGAACGACGTCGGCCGCGAACAGGCGCGTGAAGCCGTTGCCACCTTGGCGAATTACCAGTGGGACGCAATCGTTTCCTCACCCTTGAGCCGTGCAGCAGAAACAGCGGACCTGATCGCAGAGGGCCTGGGCCTTACCGTCGCCCGGCGGATTCCCGAGCTCATTGAGCGAAGCTTCGGTCCGGCCGAAGGTCTGCAAGCCGGCCCGGAGCTCGAAGCACTTCGCGTCCCGGGCGGTTTCCGCGGCGGCGAGAGCGATGAGGACGCAGCCAGCCGCGGCATGGATGCCCTGGAACAGTTGGCGCAGGAATTTTCAGGACAGCGCGTCCTGGTGGTAACCCACGGCACGTTGATCCGCCTGGCGCTGAGCCGCGCGATCGGCCGCACACTGGACAGTGTCCACAATGCCGTGCTGAACCTCGCCCATCACCACGCCTCCGATGGCTGGAAGCTGGAGTACTTCAACGGTGAGCTTCTAACGGCCGACGTGGACAGCTGACACAACCGCGAAACTCAGCGCATCTTATTGACATTGCGCATGCCAGTTTCTGTATGCTCAAGAGAGTCAAGCAGTTGGCGCCATTCGCTCCGGTTCACTGGAGGTCAGCTTGGCCCTCACACTTGTTGGCTCCCGACTCGTGACCACCGAAACCTGCCGGGCCAACGCCATCACACTGACGGCAAGGGTAACTCTGGCCACCGACGGCTGGTTTGAACTTCGCGTCGTTCAAATACCGGGGCTAGTGCTCCACGTTTCCCGGCTTGAACAGGCGGCACAAACTGTGCTCGACGCCGCAACTGCCTCAAGCGGGCGGAAGCCGGAAGATTTTGACGTCCAGTTCCAATGCTGAGCACACCGATATCGAACGAACAAAACCTGTTGACGGTTGGGCATGGCGCCACGCCCCAGGCCGACTTTGAAGAGCTTTTGCGCACGGCCGGCGTGAAGTCCTTGGTGGATGTTCGGATTGCCCCGGGAAGCCGGAAATATCCTCACTTCGGAAGAAACCACATGGAGGAGTGGCTGCCCGCTGCCGGAATCGCTTATCGATGGGAACAGCGGCTCGGTGGTTTCCGGAAGCTGCCACCCGACTCCCCCGACACATCCCTGCGCAGCGATTCTTTCAGGGCCTACGCGGCGTACATGCGCACAACTGGGTTCACGGCAGCCCTGAGCCAGCTTTTGGCGGACGCGAGTGCCCAAAAGACCGCAATCATGTGCAGCGAAACGCTCTGGTGGCGTTGCCACCGCCGCCTCATCGCAGATCATTGCGTCCTGCTGGACTTACAGCCGGTCAGCCATCTCATGCCGGGAGCCAAGCTCGTCCCCCACGTTCCTACGGCCGGGGTGAGGGTGCACGGGGCGCATCTGCAGTACGACCTGCCTGTGGACGAGTCAGTGGGTTAGGTCAGCGGAGTTGGGCTAGCGGGCCTCAAGCCGGCTCCGCAGTTGCTGTGCGAAGTCGGGGTAGGCTGCGGCAATCTCTTCCAGATCCACTGTTTGGGGAAAGTCGATCACGGGCTGGTGCTCCGCCAGAAAGTTGGCCGTCTCTTCAGTAATGAACTGCCCATCCTGGCCGTCCAGCCCAGCCTCGGCCAGGAATTCAGGGGTGATCCGGAAGACGGATTCCCCGGCCTGTCCTTCGGATGCCCAGCGCACCAAGTATTCATCCTGATTTACGAGTTCTACATCGAATGACTTCTCCATGCCAGCAGCCTACGTGGTGTTCAGCCGCCCCCACTGTTTGTTCACTAGGATGACTGACATGGCAGCCATCGAATCCGTAATCATCGAGGTCGTTCCCACCACGCAGGTGGCGGAGGCCTTCTACACTGACGTTTTCAACATGGGCGGCAGGGTCCAGGTACGTCCATCCGAGACGCCGTCCACGGGCTTTCGCGCATTTACGATGTCGCTTGTCGTCTCCCAGCCGTCGAGTGTCAACGGCCTTATGGACAAGGCACGCGACGCCGGCGCGACGGTCATTAAGCCTGCCGCCAAATCCCTGTGGGGGTACGGCGGAGTCCTCCAGGCTCCAGACGGCACCATCTGGACAGTCGCCTCCTCGTCCAAGAAGGACAGCGGTCCGGCCAATCTGCAGATTGATGCGATGGTGCTCCAACTGGGAGTCGCGGATGTGGCCGCCAGCAAGCAGTTCTATCTCGACCGGGGCCTCACGTTGGCCAAGAGTTTCGGAAGCCGATACGTCGAGTTTGATACCGGTCCCATCAAGCTGACGCTCAACAAACGTAGCGCGCTGGCTAAGACCGCCGGCGTATCACCTGACGGCACCGGGTCGCATCATCTGCTTATCAGCGGCGACGCAGGCACCTTCACCGACCCCGACGGATTTGTCTGGGAAGCGCCGCTTTAGCAGAAACGCACGACGGCGACCTTCCGCCGTCGTGCGTTTCCGTCTGCCTTGGAAGAAGCTAAACCTCGGGACGCGGGCGTCGGTCGATGATTGTCTCGGGAGCATCGCGCCGCTCCACGATGTGATCCGTACGCCGGGTGCGGCTTGCCATGATGATGGAAACGATCAGGCCCAACACGCCTACAGCCATCAGGATGTAGCCGATCAGGACCTGGTCCACGAAGGGGATGAGTCCGGGGGCAAGGGCAAAGGCCAGAATCGCTCCAATGGCGATGAGTGCTATGGAAGAACCTATTCTCATGTCGTGCTCCTCTCACGTCCGACCGGCCCGCGATCGGGTGATCACGGAACTGCGTCGATATCGTAAGCATACTTCTCAATTTGGGGAGCGCGAAAGATTGTGCCCGTCATTGTTCGCCTACCAGGCGCGCCGGAACGGTCGTCGGTCAGTGCCCGAAAGCCGCCGCAAACCGGGCGATGGCGTCCTCGGGAGCGGGCGGCGGGCCGAAAACTTCGGCTTGCCGGCTCGTGTTGGCTACGTATCGGCCCGTCTCGAACCAAGCCGACATGCTGGCCATATCGCTTACCAGCGGGGCAAAGCGCGAGGTGACTTTCCCTAGGCCCTTGAGCACTGGCGTTGGAACGGCCATGATCTTGATGTCCTTGGCGTCCGCCTCGCCATGTTTGGACAGGAGGCCCGCCGCTTCTGTCATGCTGACGGGGCGGGTCCAGCCGATGTCGATGCGTTCGCCATCAGCCACGTCCGCCTCCACAGCATCCGCAAGATAACCCGCGAGGTCGCTGGTGAGGACGAAAGTCAGAGGGGTGTCCTTGGAACCGATCCACATGACGCGCCCCTTCGCCAAAGGATCGCCACCCATCCCAGCGGTCTGGTCAAAGAACGCACCCGGACGGAGCGCAACGAAAGGGACGCCCAGTTGCTCGAAGGCATCCTCGGCCTGCTTCTTGTGCCAAAAGTGCGGAACTTGGGGTGTCAGATCGCAGGTGAGGATGCTGATGAGAACAAACCTGGGAACGCCTGTTTGTTTGGCGGCGACGGCTAGGTTGCTGTTGCCGAACGTGTCTATGGCGTTGGCGTTCTTATCGTTCCGCGTGTACCCGGCGGCAGTCGAAATAGCCCCGGCTACACCAGTCATTGCGTGAATTAACGAGGCCACGTCAAGCATGTCGCCCCGGACTATCTCGACACCTTTGGCTTCAAGCTTGCCCGCGTTGGATTTTGCCCGGACAAGCGCCCGGACGCTCTTGCCACGCTGGAGAAGTGCATCAACCACCTGACTGCCAAGGTAGCCGGTGGCACCGACCACGAGGACAGGCTTTTCTTCAGCCATGATTTGCTCCTTGGACTCGCCGGGTTCGCTCCCAAGAACAGTCGTAGCATGCCTCGCTGCGTTGATTCCAGAGTTCACGCAAACGCACGACGGCGATCTGCCGGCGTCGTGCGTTGACCCCTCATGGGCGATGCCGGCGCGGTAGCCGAATACCGCCGCATCCGTTGAGGTGCGTGAGGCAAAAGTGTACGGTCAGGGCATACTCGACGCCGTCCGATTATGAGGATCTGATGCCATGGCCAGAATTGAGGACTATGCGATCATCGGCGACTTGAATACGGCCGCCCTGGTGGCACGCGACGGGTCCATCGATTGGATGTGCCTGCCCCGCTTCGACTCCCCCGCCTGCTTCGCAGCCCTGCTGCATACCCCGGAAGCTGGCCGATGGCTCCTCGCGCCCACAGATGCTGGGGCGCGCAACGGCGGGAACTGCACACGGCGCCGCTACCGTCCGGACACCCTGATCCTGGAAACGGAATGGGAAGTGGACGGCGGCGCGGTCCGGGTCACCGATTTCATGCCTGTCCGCGATGACGCTGTAGACCTCGTGCGGATCGTGGAAGGCCTGTCCGGCGAGGTGACCATGCGTGGGGAGCTGATTCTCCGCTTCGATTACGGTCGCGTGGTGCCCTGGGTGCGCCGCAACAAGCACGGAATCAGCGCCGTCGCGGGGCCCGATTCGGCCTATCTCACGACGCCTGCTCCGCTCAAGGGCGTGGACAGGCGCACGATCAGTGAGTTCACCGTCCGCGCCGGGGAACGCATCCCCTTCGTGCTTCGCTGGGCACCAAGCCATGAGCCGGAGCCCCGGCGAATCGATGCAACCAAAGCGTTTCACGCCACGGAATCCTTCTGGCGGGAATGGATTGACCAATGCGAGATGGAGGGCCAGTACAAGGACCCAGTGGAGCGATCCCTCATCACCCTCAAGGCACTCACCTATGCCCCGACGGGAGGCATCGTGGCCGCCGCTACAACGTCCCTTCCCGAGCAACTGGGCGGTTCCCGCAATTGGGACTACCGCTATTGCTGGCTGCGCGATGCAACACTGACCCTGCAGTCGTTGCTTGCCGCCGGATACACGGATGAAGCAGCAGCCTGGCGGGAATGGCTGCTCCGCGCCGTTGCGGGCGATCCTTCCGAGCTGCAGATCGTTTACGGCCTGGACGGCGCCCGGAGACTACCGGAGGCAGAGATCCCATGGCTTTCGGGCTACGAAAATTCCCTGCCAGTCCGCACCGGAAACGCCGCAGCCCCACAGTTGCAATTGGACGTTTGGGGCGAGGTGTTGGACGGGCTCGCGCTGACCAGGGCAGCTTCCCCGCCGGGCACCGTGGATACGTCCTGGGACATTCAAGTAGCGTTGATGGAGTTCCTGGAAGGGGCTTGGGACCAACCGGATAACGGGTTGTGGGAGATGCGCGGCCCCCGCCGGCACTTCACGCATTCCAAAGTCATGGCATGGGTAGCTGCAGATCGCATGGTCAAGGCCGTAAGAACTTCGGGATTGCCCGGCCCCGGAGACCGCTGGGCCTCCCTGCGCAGGCAGATCCACGCAGAGGTGATGACACGCGGTTTCGATGAAGAGCTCAACAGCTTTGTCCAGTCCTACGGCAGTAAGGAACTGGACGCCAGCCTGCTCCTCATCCCCCGCGTTGGCTTTTTGGGGCACCGCCATCCACGGGTTGCGGGCACCGTGAAAGCCATCCAGGAAGGGCTGACCGATGATGGCCTGGTGCTGCGCTACCGAACCGAGTCCGGCCATGACGGCCTTCCCGGCGATGAAGGAGTCTTCCTTGCGTGCTCGTTCTGGTTGGTGGATGCGCTGCTGGGCATTGGCCATGCCGGCCAGGCAACGGCGTTGTTCGAGCGGCTTTTGACGCTCCGAAACGATGTGGGGCTACTAAGCGAGGAATGGGATCCCAGAACCCAGCGGCAACTCGGGAACACGCCGCAAGCGTTCAGCCACTTTCCTCTGATCCACTGCGCCCTGCAGCTCCATCACGGCGAAGCCCATGGCAGTGACACGCCACTGCGTAGCCCGAAACACCCGGAGAAAGGTACCGACCAGCTCCCACAGCAGGCCATTTCCGAAAGCGGCCCGGGCACAGATCATCCGGCGCCAAGAAAGCGCCCCGAAACCAGCCGCTGAAAAGGGCCGCAGTCAAGATTCCGTTTTTTGGTCGTCCGGATCGGCGGCTTCAGCCTTGTGCTTGGCTTCCTCCAGATGTTGATCGAGCTTGCGCTCGGCCTCCCGCCGACGCTGGCCGATAGTCCTCATCTGCTGTGTGGTCGGAGATCCAGCGTCGGTATCCTGCCACAGATCGCGTTCCTCTGGCCCTGCGCCCGAGGGCGCGCCAGGGCCCTTCTTCTCTTCTTCGCCCATAAGGAAATCGTCCCATTGCCGGGGCTTCTGCGGTAGGACCCGCTGCCTGGAGAAGGGACGGCTGGCTGGATAAAGGCCCGACGGCGGCCTCCCGCCGTCGGGCGTTTTCACCCCTCAGTAGTGCGGCAGCTGCGGCACGCTTCAGCGGCGGGTATCGCGCGTGCCTTCAGTTTCAATATTCTCCTTGCGGACTTCCTCATTGACGGGGACATCATCGGTGACGGTGTCCTTTTCCAAGCGCACGCGCTCTACTGGGACGGTTTCCTTATCCACTACCGGCCGCTCTTCGTGAAGTGTGACCTCATGCTCGCTTTCTGTGAGGTCAGGACCGGACATGGCGTCTCCCTTATTGGCGTCCGTGATGGGCTCACGCTCAAGCCGGACTTCCTCACGCTGGACCGGCACGGTGGTAGTCACGTTTTCGGTGGTGATGTACTTGCGAAGACGCGCCCGTCCGGCCGCTGTCCTTTCCGTCCCGACGTTGAGCCGCTCTTCAGAACGGGTCATGGCGTCATCGCCTGCGCGTGCAGTTCCGGTCGTGTCAACGTCCATGCCGCCGACGGCGTCTACCCCGGCTCTTGTGCCCATTCCAGCACTTGTCTCCGTTCCAGCGCTCCGGTTCACGTAGTCACGCTGGCCCTCGAAACCACCCCGGTCCTGGATGCTGTAGTGGTTGTAAAGCCGCTCTTCTTCACCCGGGTCGAGGTGGCCATCTTCAGCCACGCGGGGCGCGTCCTTGATGTGGTCCTTGCTGTAGGGAACAACGACGTCGTCGCCCTCCACGTTGGCTCCCTCCAAGGGAATGAACGACTCAGAAGTACCGAAAAGACCGGTTTTAACTGTTACCCATGTTGGCTCCCCTGTGTCGTCATCGGTGTAGAACGTGCCGATTGACCCAACCTTGTCACCCTCCGTGGTCCGAACGTTTCCGTTGAGGCCCATCAGACGGTCAATGTTCTCCCTGGCGAGCATGATGTCTCCTTGGAATGTGATTCTGTTGCATTTGGAGCCCGGCGGCCTGCATCACCGGGCATAGATTCCGGAATCAGGACGGGGAATGGATTCAACCCGCTGACTTCGCGGAACAGCAATACATAAGCATGCTTACTATTTCTTGGCAAGACCCAACGGAAGATTCGAAGCCCTTGTCATCCAGAGCCGGCGGCGTCTAGGCTCAAGCCTGAGAAATCGTACTTGTGCCCAAGGTATCCACTCTCCACTTGTCACAGGATGATCATGCCTGCGCAGTCAGCCCACCCTCCTTTTCCTCGTTCCCCCTTGCCGGCCGAGCCCTTCTGCGATCATTGCGGGACGGATGAGCACCTCCTCATCGAAACCATCGAAACCATCAGGCAAGCCCCCGGATCTGCCGCAGGATTGATCCATGTGGAGTACCGTTGCCAAGCTTGCGGATTCTCGCGGTCCCACGCCGCGGAAGTGGCCGACGTCGCCGATGTCCTGACCCGCTCCGATGATCCGAACGGCGTCCTGCAGTTCGGACGCCATCATCTGCATTGCGGGGTTCCCATGCACACGGGGCCCGGGAAACTCCACCTGATTTCCTCCGGAGCCACAGGCCGGGCCGATCCCGAGCTTGAGACCTACTTGAACACCCGGGTGCTGCACTGCGATGAGTGTGGGTTCCAGATGGAGATACCGGACTAACGCACATTCAGTGCCGCCGAAAAGAGTCCCTCGGAGAACCCCCATCAACCGGGACTCCCTCAGGCTGAATGCCCGTGATGGTCTGGGACTATGACCACTGATACTTGGCGGGCACCAACAAACCGTCGTCTGCCGCTTGTCACCTACGTGCTCGCCGCGGGCGTGTTCCTCATGGGCACCACAGAATTCGTGGTGGCCGGGATCCTTCCAGAGATCGCCCGGGACCTGGGTATCACTGTAGGAAATGCCGGATTGATGATTACCGTCTTCGCTGTTGGCATGATCGTTGGAACGCCCACCATGTCCATCCTCACCCTCAAGATGCAGCGACGCGTCACGCTCAGCCTCGCATTGGTGGTTTTCGCTGTTGGACACGTCATCGTTGCCCTTACCACCGACTTCGCAGTGATTCTTGGTGCCCGGTTCCTTACGGCTCTGGCCACCGGAGCCTTCTGGGCCGTCGCCGCCGTCGTGGGGGCGAAGGCGGCTGGTGCCGCTTCCGCCTCACGAGCGTTGGGGGTGGTCCTGGGCGGCGGCATGCTCGCCAACGTGATCGGTGTCCCGCTGGGAGCGTTTGCCGGCCAGTCGATCGGCTGGAGGGGTCCTTTCTGGATCCTCAGTGTCCTGGCGATCGGGGCGGCGTTGGCTGTTTACCGTTTGGTCGGCGTCGAACCTTCCTCTGGCATCATCCCCTCAGTTCGGGCCGAGATCGCGAGCATGCGTGACGCCAGGGTTTGGCTTGTGCTTGCAGGCTGCGCAGTCGTGTGTGGATCATCCCTTGCGGCCTACAGCTTCGTCTCTCCGCTCCTGACACAGAACACGGGCATAGGGGCAGCAGCAGTTCCGCTGGTTCTCGTGGGCTACGGCGTCGGAGCGTTCATCGGTTCCAACCTCGGCGGCCATTTTGGCGCGCACCGCCCCTTCACGGCGCTGTTCGTCTCGGCGGCAATGACGTTTCTTGTGCTCGGGGCTCTCTGCCTGCTCTCACGCAACGCCGCGCTGACGGTGATCCTCATCTTCTTGCTGGGCCTGTTCGGCATGGCAACCAACCCCATCCTCATAGGCAAGGCAGTCGGTTATGCCCACCATGCACCCACGCTTGCCTCGGCCCTCAGCACGTCCTCGTTCAACCTCGGCACAGCAGTAGGCTCGTGGATCGCAGGTTTCGCAATCGAGTCCGCGCTCGGTGCCACCGGCCCCGTGCTGGTGGGTACCTGCATAGCGGCACTGTATTTTCTCCCGCTCACCGTCCTGTTGCGGAAAGAACGGTCACCTCAGCCGTCCGAAGCAGCCCTCTCAGGCTCGGCCTGAGCTGCAGTGCCATACTCGCTGGCAGCCCACGATGCCAGGAGCTGCAGGCGCTCCGCCGACGGCGACCCGGGCTCCGCACTGTAGATCGTGAGGGTCAGGCCGGGCTCAGCGGCCATTTCCAGCCCCTCATAAGCGAGGGTCAACTCACCCACAACGGGATGATTGAACGTCTTGAAACCCGTCCCGTGGTGGCGCACGTTGTGCGCACCCCAGCGTTTCCGGAATTCATCGCTGCGGGTACCCAGCTCACCGATGAGGTCGTGCAGTTCCTTGTTGTGCGGGTCGCGACCGGCTTCAGTCCGCAGGATGGATACAGTCACCTCTGCGAAGGCATCCCAGTCCGGATAGAAATCGTGGGCACGTTCATCCAAGAACGTGAAGCGTGCGATGTTCGGCGGCTGGCCTGGCATGTCATAGCAATCTTTGTAGAACGCCCGGGCCAGGGGATTAACCGCCAGCAGATCCATCCTGCCGTTGCGAACGAACGCCGGACCAGCGGTGACAGCATCCAGCGCCCATTGCAGGCTCTGATGCGGAACGTAGGACTTGGAGTTGCGCCGCCGGGGCGGCCGGGCCACCGGACTGGCCGCGTGGGCGAGGTCGAATAAGTGGGCCCGCTCGGCGTCGTCCAAGCACAACGCCCGGGCGAGGCTCTCGAGAACCTGCGGCGACGCTCCACTGATCGCGCCACGCTCAAGGCGCGTGTAATACTCCACGCTCAACCCGGCAAGAGTGGCCACTTCACTACGCCGCAACCCCTTAACCCGCCGATTGGTCCCAGTGGGAAGTCCCACCCGCTCCGGGGCAACGTGGGCACGCCGTGAAATCAGGAATTCGCGGACCTCCGCTCGATTATCCATAGCTTCCACGCTAGGCCAAGCGTGTATCAGGAGGGAGTCCCTCCCGATACCTGCTTCGCCTTAACGCACGACGCTTCGGTTAACGCACGACGGCGACCTCCCGCCGTCGCGCGTTTTCCTCACCCAACAGCACGTCCAAGAATGGCCGTGTCAGTGTGGAGCGTTATCGTTGGTCCCAAGACATCTGACGAGGAGAGCAATTGCCGTACATCGTTGACTTCAAGAACGTTTCTACCGAGGGCCTGGAGTCTTCTCCGGTGGCCGAGACACTCGCAGGACTGCGGGCCAACGAGGCCCGTTATTACAAGAACAAATACGACCATACCTTCACCGTGCATCCTGCAAGCGAGGTCCCTGAAGTAGTGGATCGGGTGAGCCGAATCCTGAAGGAAGAGCGCGACATCGTCATCGATTCCCGCCCCCTTGAGGCGACGGCCTTCGAAGTGGACGGTCTGCGGATGGACTACGTGTTCTACGAGTCGGGGCTTTCCATCAACGTCATGTACAGCATCGAGGACGGCGGGAAGCGGGCGGTCGGGTTCAAGCTCGCTGAGGGCATGGACGTTCCGGAAGAACTGGAATCGCGCTTCAAGTTCGCCCGTCAGAAGTCCAAGCTGGCAGGGGTAATCCGGGGGTCGTACTTCGTGATCAAGGGTCAGTACTGAGCGCGTCGGATCACCAGGAGCCCTATCCCAACGGGCGGGGACCCTCTATTCTCTTGCCATGGGCGTTTGGGGAGCGTTGTGCCGCACCAAGCCTGGTTGCAACAGCATCGGGCGCAGGTGACGCATGGATCCCCACAACAAGGTTCCTTCACCTGACAATTACGCCGCATTCCTCGCAAGGCTGGACGCGGCAACCGCAAGCCTGAGCACCCGGGCGAGGGCCCTTGACAAGGCGCTGCCGGCGATCTCGCTGCTCTTGGGACGGTATCAACGGGCCCTTCGGGGCTGGGAACGGCGACTGGTCCGCATCAATGAGGAGCTAGCCCGGCACTCGGGCGAGCCGCAGACGTTGGCGGCCCTCGGTGAGCTCCAACGAACTGCCGTTCAGATGGGGTCAATGCACAGTGCACAGGTCCTGCGGCTCACGGAGAAACTGTCACTCATGCAAGGACGACGCGACGCCATCAGCCGTTCGCTCCTGGAGCTTGAGGCCAGCAGAGCCAAGCTGGATGCGTCCCGGAGGTTGTCAAAGGATCGCGAAAACCTCAGCAGGGCCCTCTACGAACTTGCCGGTACCGGCGGTGGCGTCGCGAAGATCCCCGATCTGGGATTGCGGAACGATCTTAAGGAAGCACGCGAGGCAGTAATTCTGGCCGAAGCACTCCTCGAAGTGAAGGGATCCTGACCATGGAGAACGCGTCGGACGCTGTTGAAATCGTGCGCTGGCTCAGGAAACCCGGCGACAAACCCATCATCAAATTCGTCACTTTCGGCATCCTTGCTGTGGTCCTGTGGCTGATCCTGATGATCTTCATGCCTGCCCTGAGAAGCGTGGGCCCAGCAGCGATATTCACCGCCGGGTTCGCAGCGATCCTTACCATTCCAACGGTCGCCGCCCAGAGGAACCTGCTGCGCGGCTTGGCAAAACGGATCAACGACACCCTCACGGAGCTAACGGGCAGCTCCGACGACAAAATCACCACAAAGCAGCTGCGGAAATTGATCAAGAGCGGTGAGCAGCTTCCACTGCTCATCAACGGGATTCCCGGCTTGCGGCTGCACGTGAAAAGGGTCGCAAGTGCCAAGGAAGACGGCTCCGAGAAACTCCTCGCTGTTATCACCGTTGCTCCGGTCAGCAGTGGAACTGCCAGCTTTGACCGCCTGCTTGAGGCGGCGTTGTACGGAGGTCGGTAGGGCGGGCCGTGCAGTCCTTCGCTCTCTCGGCCCGAGGACCGGACCAATCCACGGGCCATAAATCTCTGATTCTGAACACATGGTTAATCTCTGGAAACGCTTGGGAAGCCTGTGGCACCTAGGGCCGCGGCACGGGCTTCCTAATAATGTCAGACCCTGGTGAGAGGGTTTATTCATGGGAAGCATTGGGGAGATTCTGGCGCGGCGGGCAGCAGTGACTGGCGCCTCGCTGCGCCCCCGACGCGTTTCCCTCGGAAGCCACTCCGGTGCTGCCAGCGGGCAGGACGGCTGTGAAAGCCCGACGGCGGCAGTCACCGATTCGGAGAGCCTAAGGGCCATGGCGCTGCTTCGCGGCGTCAAACCACTGCCCGTTCCTGAGCCCGGCGAAGCGGACCGTGACGCTTTCCCCGGGCACGGCGTTTCCCACGGGCTTGAGGACGCGCGGGGACTTGATGGTTCTCTGGGACTTGAGGATGCGCGGGGAATTGAGGGTGCGCTGGCTGACAGCGTTGAGGCGTTGGAGAGCCTGCGTTCCTGCACCGTTGCTGGTGCCCTGTCGTTCGGGTTTGCGGAAGCCGCGGGGTTCGCCGGGCGGGTGGAGGAGATCTCCCGCACCGTGGAATACCTGCAGGTCATCGCGGCGCACGCCGTGGAACGGACCCGTACCCAAGCCCAGCAGGCACGGCCCTCCACGGCGGGCACGGGATGGCAGACCGGCTGGACCGACCCCGCAACCACAGACCCCGCAACCACAGACCCCGGAACCACAGACTCCGGAACTACAGACCCCGCCGTCCCGTCACCAGCACCAAACCCCGCCACCCCCACCGCCACGGCTGCAGGGTCTGCTGCTGCCGGTGGATCCGCTGCTGCTGCTGGATCCGCTACTGCTGCAGGTTTCGCCACCGCCACGGGTTTCGATGCTGTCGCTGGATCCGCTACTGCTGCTGCCGGGTCTGCTAGTGCTGGGTTCGGTGGTGTTGCTGCGGCGGACGCTGCCGCGGTGGCCGATGACGGGTACCGGGACGCCGCGCAATTCCTGCGCGCCCGCCTGCGGATCGGCATCAGCGAAGCCCGGCGCCGGCTCGCCCTGGCCTCCGAGGTCCTCCCCCGGACCGGAATCGCCGGCCAACACATCCCGGCCCGCCGCGAAATCCTGGCCCAAGCCCTCGAATCCACACAAATACCCACCCGGTCCGCGAGCATCATCAGCGCCGCCCTGGACAAAGCCCGGCTCCTCACCGACGAAGAAACCCTCACCCAGATGGAACACGCCCTCACCCGCACCGCCGCCGGCTCCGACCCCGACTTCGTCCTGAAAATGACCAAACGCTGGAACGACCTCATCGACCAAGACGGCCCGGAACCCAGCGAAGAAATCCTCCGCCAACTCCAAGGCACCTTCATCCGCAAACCCCGCCACGGACTGCACCACCTGGAAATCTTCGCCACCACCGAACAATACGAAACACTCACCACCGCCATGAACACCGCCACCAACCCCCGACTCACCCCCGCACACGCTAATGAGCCCGGAACCAGCAACACCACCGACGAAAACAACGCCACCGGCGAAAGCAACGACAGCGTTAACGGGAACGGAGACGGCGGGAATGAACCAGCGGGTCCGGAGCTGGATCGGCGTTCCCGGGCCCAGAAACTCCTCGACGGCCTCGTCGGAGCCTGCGCCGTCGCGATGACCACCGGGAAACTGCCCTCCAACGGCGGACTCCGACCCCAACTCGCCGTCACCATCAACGAACGCGACCTCTTCGAACGACTCACACGCACGGCCCCCACCCGGACCACAGGCACAGGGACCGAACCTGGCCCGCGCCACTCCCGGCTCAGCTCCGGCGCCGCCACCTTTACCGGCCCGATGCACCCCAACACCATCCGCAAAATCGCCTGCGACGCCGACATCCTCCCCGTCCTGCTCGGAACCGACTCCCGCATCCTGGACATCGGCCGCACCACCCGGATCTTCCCACCCCACATCCGCAAAGCCATCACCGCCCGCGACCAAGGCTGCGCCTTCCCCGACTGCACCATGCCCGCACCCTGGTGCGAAGCCCACCACATCACCTACTGGTCACACGGCGGCACCACCTCCACCGACAACGGCACCCTGCTCTGCAGCCACCACCACCACCTCATCCACAAAGAAAACTGGACCATCACCACCACCACCGGCGTGCCCTGGTTCACCCCACCCCCACACATCGACCCCAAACAAACACCACGACGCAACCACCACCACACACCCCTCAGAACACAAAAGAGCCCTCCGACCGTAAGAGTGCCCAGCGCATAAGAGTGCCCTGCGGATAACGAGGGCCCAGCGCATATCGAGGTCCAACGTGCGCCCGCTTGAGGGCTTACTGGCGTTGCTCTGGCTGCCTCGCCACAAGGCGACATCCCGCCGTCGAGCGCCCGTAACTCAAGCGCTCGTAAACCACGCCCCGCCCGGTGAGCTGAGCCGCGCCCCGAACTCAGCCGCCACTCGAGACGCAGCCGCGGCGAAGCCTTACCGCGACGTCGGCCAGCCCGTGTACGACTCAGCCAGGTACGCCTTGGCGTGCTCGGACGAGACCACGGAGTGCAACTCGCCCAGCTGACGTGCGCGGTCAAAGTCGTCCGCGCCAGGAACCGTATGCAGCATCGAGGTCATCCAGTATGAGAAATGCTGGGCCTTCCAAACACGGTCCAGGGCGCGGTCGCTGTAGGAATCCAGCAGCGTGGTGGAACCGTTGGAGTAGAAGGAGTCGAAGCCTTCGAACAACACCTTCACGTCGTGTATCGCGAGGTTGAGGCCCTTGGCGCCGGTGGGCGGGACTGTGTGTGCGGCATCGCCGGCAAGGAAGAGATTGCCGTGGCGCATAGGAGTGTGGACGAAGCTTCGGAATGGTAGAACCATCTTTTCCAGGACAGGGCCTTCGTTGATCTCAAATCCGTTGCCGTTCACGCGCTTGCGGAACTCGGACCAGATGCGTTCGTCGTCCCAGTCGGCCACGTTTTCCTTGGGGTCGCACTGGAAGTACATGCGCTGCACTGTCTCGGTCCTCTGGCTGATCAAGGCGAAACCGTGCTCGGAGTTGGCATAGATCAGTTCGTCGGAGCTGCGTGGAGCCTGGGCCAGGATGCCGAACCAGGCGAAAGGGTATTCGTGGAAGAACCACTTTCGGTTGGCTTCGGGGATCTGGAAGCGGCAATGGCTGCGTGACCCGTCAGCGCCAACGAGGAAGTCGGCCTGGATCTCGAACTCCTGACCGTCAGAATCGGTGAACCAGACTTTCGGTTTGCCCTCGAGGTCGTGAACTGTGGTGTCCGTGACGCTGTAGCGAACGTCGCCGCCGTCGGCCTCGCGTCGCGCAGCGAGGTCGGCGAAAACGTCTGTTTGTGGGTACAGCCACACGGATTCACCCACCAGCTCCTTGAACTTGATGCGGTGGCTTTCGCCATTGAACCGCAACTCGATGCCATCGTGCCGGTCGCCTTCGCGCAGCACCCGGTCTGAGACGCCGGAGTCGACAAGCAGGTTGACAGTGCCGTGCTCCAGGATGCCTGCGCGAACAGTTTGCTGGATTTGTTCCCGGCTGCGGACCTCCACCACCACGGATTCGATGCCTTGCCTTGCCAGCAAGTGGGAGAGCATGAGCCCTGCGGGACCTGCACCCATAATGGCGACTTGAGTGGTGACGGTAGTACGTGCCATGGTGTTCCTCGCTTCGTTGCGGTCCCGATGGGACGGGATGAGCTTGGAATCAGTGTGGCGGGCGATGCGTGACCGGTGTTACATGAATTCCGTTGAACGGAACCAGGACTTCAATCCCTAAGTTGCCGGCCTATCCCCCGCGCCGCGGTCTGTAACGCCGGAACCAGGGCCTGGAGTCGCATCTCAGCCAAGGGGACCACCACGCCAAGGGCGGCGACCGCGCGCCGCTTGCCGTTCATCACGGGCACGGCGATGCCCCAGGTGTCCGGATCAACGACTCCCGCCAGCTGCGCATAGCCCAGCTGCGCGGCCTCAGCCAGCAGGTGGCGTACGACGTCGGAAGTCACCTTTCCTTCCGGGTCTTGGAACTGTTCGAGGTACTCCGCCTGCAATTCACGGGACTGGTGTGCCATCAGCGCCAGACCGGCGGAGGAAATGTGGACGGGCATACGACCGGCGATGCGTGCTCGGTTGGCAACCGAGCCTCGGCGCGAAAGCCGCTCCACGAACAGCGCCTCCCAGCCCTCAAGGACCGCCAGGTTCACGTTCTGGTTCAAGACTTGCTGGATATCCTCCATGAAGGGCAAGGCCGCTTGACGGAGTGCGAGCGTGGGCGAATTTCTGTTGACGAGTTCCCACAATCGGAGCCCCAGCCGAACGTTCCCACCGGCACCAAGTTCCAGCAAACCGTGCCCGGAGAGTTGCCGGACCAGCCGGTGGGCGGACGACAATGGGAGGCCGGACCTATCGGCGAGTTCGGTCAGTTGCAGCGAGGTGGCGCCTTCAGGAAAGGCCTCAATAAGCCGAACTACACGGTCCACTACGGAGTCACCGGACGCTGAGTTGGCCACGATGCGCTCCTTTGCTGCCGTTCCTCTGCCTGACGCCGCAATGGCTTCTTCCATTCAATGGTAGAACGTGCCGCAGGTTACTCCCGCCGGTGATACAACTCTCATAACCGACCGGCCGTTCTGCTGGCCACATCCACTCTCAAAGAGAACTCCCGAGGACACTATGCCAACGATGCCATCTGCCCGCCGCTCACAATGGCCAGTCTGGCTGTGTTGGTTAGCCATGGTCTTGGACGGCTTCGACCTGGTGGTCCTGGGGACGGTGATCCCAACGCTCATCAGGACCGGTGACATCGGCTTTAACGCCGTTGGAGCTACCTTCGCTGCAACTATTTCCTTGGTAGGCGTGGGACTCGGCGCACTCTTTATCGCCCCGCTGTCCGATAAGTTCGGCCGGCGGAAGCTCTTGATCGCCTGTGTGGCGGGCTTCTCACTCTTCACGATTGGAGTCGCCTTCGCCCCCAACGTGGCGGTCTTCTCCGTACTGCGCCTTCTGGCAGGCCTCGGGCTGGGCGCTTGCCTCCCCGCTGCCCTCGCGTACATGAACGATTACGCACCCGCAGGCTCGGCCGGAAAGTCGACCACGCGGACAATGACCGGCTACCACGTAGGCGCTGTGGCCACCGCGTTCCTGGCTATCCTTGTTGTCCCTGACTGGCGCCTCATGTTTATCATCGGCGGCCTGGCCGGGCTGGCCCTCCTGCCATTCCTGTGGGCGAAATTGCCGGAGTCACTTCCTGAAGCAGTACCCGTGAAGGCGAACGAAACAACAAAGGCGACTCCCGGCGTCGTGCATTACACGGACGGCAAGCAAAAGACCGGGTTCCGCGACCTGCTGCAGAAGCCCTATCCGCTGGTGGCCCTGGGCATTGGCATCGCGTCGTTCATGGGTTTGTTGCTGGTTTATGGCTTGAACACGTGGTTGCCGCAGTTGATGGCAGCTGCGGGCTACACCGTGAGCACGGGCCTGACGCTGCTGCTGGTCCTCAACCTCGGCGCCGTGGCCGGGCTGGTTTTGGCCGGAATTCTTGCTGACCGGCACGGAACCAAGAAGATAGTGCTGCTGTGGTTCGGGCTTTCAGCAGTGTTCCTGGCCCTCCTCAGCGTGAAGATCCAGAGCGAGTTCCTGCTCAACGTCGCGGTGTTCGTCACCGGTGTCTTCGTGTTCAGCTCGCAGGTCCTGGTTTACGCATGGGTCAGTCAGTTATTTCCGGCGCGTCTCCGGGGAACGGCACTCGGTTTCGCTGCCGGCGTCGGACGCCTTGGCGCGATCGTTGGTCCTGCCGTGACTGGAACCCTGGTGGCCGCAAACATTGCCTATCCGGCCGGCTTCTACGTGTTCGCCGCAGCGGGACTTTTGGCTGTCGCAGCGCTGTTCCTGGTGCCCCATCAGGTCAAAAGTCCTGAGCCCGTGCCGGCGGGAGAACGGTAACCGCCGGCACGACGCTAAATGCTTCTCTGGCCGTCCAACTTTCCGGGCTGTGGGTGAAGCGACTCGCGGGCCTTGCCCAACAGCTGCGGTCCGGCCGCATAGCAGCGATCGGTGTGTTGCCGGAGAGCCGGAAGTGCCTGCACAGCGTAGTCGAAGTGTTCCTCGCGGATCATCGACTCGATAGCCTTGCACTGGTCCTCTGTCTCAAGCGCGCCCACCATCGCCGAGGAGATCTTGAGGCTCAGCACAGCATCCATGCTGGCATCGGCGTCGTGTTGGCAGAGGCCGTTGGAGATCCTCAGTAGCCTGCCCGGCAACATCGAAAGGTAAGTGGAGAGAAAACGCAAGGCCGGTGTGGGGTCTCCCATCTCATCGGCCAAGGCCTGCAACCTGCACGGTTCCAGAGCCGGAACCTGACCGTCTGCCTCGTCAGTCATGGCTGGCTGCTTGTGGTTGCGCGGCATCTTCCGGCGTCGATTTGCTGGGGTCCCGGCGCCAGATGGAGGCGAGCATCCCGATGACCAGGATCCCGGGTGCACCGTACATCAGGATGTTCAGGACGAGTGGTTCGCGGAGGGCGCGGATCGCATTCCCGACGTAAGGGATGGTCGCGATCTGCTTATCCACCGTTTTGCCCTGCAGGGTGGCGAGCCACGGATCGATGCCATTATTCGCGTCGCCCTTGGTCTGGACCGCCACGCCGCCATCGGCTGTTGTGGTGATCTCAGTGATGCGATGCGTCTCTACCCGCTGGTCTTCCACGGGAATGTGGTAGGTGATGATGTCGCCTACCTTGATGTCCGTAAGCGGTGTCGGAACGGTGACAACGACGTCGCCCGGGTTGATCAACGGCGCCATCGATCCAGTCAGCATCGTGGAGGTTTGGTAGCCCAGGATGCGCGGCCCGATCGCCAGGAAGAGGAACACCAAGGCCGCCAAGGCCAGCATGCTGAAACCGAGGAATTTGATCGTCTTAGCAGCGATACGACGGAACGCGCCTGGGGCCGCGACGGCTTTCGCTGGGCTCCCGGCGGCTGTTGCAGGGGCGGCTTTAGCGGGGGTCTCGACGGCGGTCGCCATCGGTGCCGCTACGGGCTGGTTCGCCTCGTCGATCTCTAAAGTCGTTGACGTCTTCGTAGGCTTTGCGGCTGAACGCCGGCCCTTGAGGGCGGATCCACTGATGCTGCTCAGTGCGCTCATAGTCCTGGCGTTCCTTCCGTTGTTGGTTATCTTCTGATTGAAAGTCTGGGATATCTGGCTCAGGCTTCCTGCGGGAAAGCCTCAAGTCTGGCTCAGGAAATACCGGCGGACCTGATCGGGCAGGGGGGCGCCCGACCAGGCCCGGCGGGGCTCTGTTTGTTGATTCTTAGACTGGTGTTACTTGGTGGTTTCGGTGCGTTGGGTGCCGGTGAAGGCGAAGCCGATGGTGCTGGTGGCGCCTTGGAAGGTGTCGTTCGCGGTGGTGGGGAACGCGGTGGTGACCTTGAGGTAGTCGGTTTTGGCCGGGGCCAGGGCGGTGAGGTTGTTCAGGACCTTGTTCGCGGTGATGACCGGGGCGGCAGCCATGACCGTGGTCTTCGTTCCAGAGCAGGTGTAGGGGGCTGCGGCGCCGGTCCAGGCGACCGAACAGTTCTCGATCGTCAACTGCAGGCCGTTGCTTACGTCGGTGGTGAGCAGTGAGGCGGTGGCCCCGGCGGAGGTGGTGAGGGTGACGTTGTTCAAATCCGAGTTGCCGGTGTTGGCCAAGGTGACGAGCTTTTCGACCTTGTCTCCGGGCAGCAGCCCGGCGATGGGGACGTTGAGGGTGTTGTTCGCTCCGGTGCCCAGGGCGATGGTGACGGTGCCGGCGGTGACTTGCTGGCTGGCCGAGGTGGAGGACGTGAACGCGCCGTAGGTTCCCATGCCGGCCACGGCGGCTGCGGTGCCGAGCAGTGCGACGGAAGCGAGGACCTTGCCGGAGGTGGTCTTGAGGCTGATGGCCATGGGAATCAGTGTCCTTTGGGGAGGCCACCGCAACCGGGTCGGCCGTTTGGTTTGCCGGCCCTGAGTGGCTGACAAGAAACACTGTGCCGGGCCCGGATCAAGAACCACTCCTGCAATCCATCAACACTCGCTCAGGAAAAGATCAAGAATTCTTGGTTCACTCCGAACCGCACGAAGCCGTGCTCTGGACTGATAATAAGCAAGCTGATAATCCTGTAGCGAAAGGCCAACGCTAAACACAGAGGTGGGATCATGGTGGATCGCATTACCGATATATGGGGCGCGAGGACGCCGTTCGAGCGTGAAGCTGAATGGCCCTCCCGCGTGGACTACGCCCTCCAGGAAGGCCTAACGGAGCGCGACGTCGACCACTGGGTCCAGTCCGCCTGCGTGCTGTGCAGCAATGGCTGCGGCTGCGATATTGCCGTTAAAGACGGGGTTATGGTGGGCATTCGCGGCCGGGCGGAAGACCGCATCAACAAGGGACGCCTTGGGCCGAAGGGACTTTTCGCAAGCTGGCAAGGCGTCTCGAACAAGGACCGCATCACCCAGCCATTGATCCGCGAAGGTGGCCGCTTGGTTGCCACTGATTGGGACACGGCCATGAAGCGGATCGTGGAACGCAGCAAGCAACTGTTGAAGGAGAAGGGTCCCCTCAGCCATGGCTTCTACACCAGCGGGCAACTGTTCCTTGAGGAGTACTACGCCCTGGGCGTGATTGGGAAAGCCGGTATCGGGACACCCCATATGGACGGAAATACGCGCCTGTGCACTGCGACCGCGGCATCCGCGCTCAAGGAAACCTTTGGGGCAGACGGCCAGCCCGGCGCGTATGAGGACATCGACAACTGCGATGCCATCTTCCTTTACGGTCACAACATGCCAGAAACCCAGACCGTTCTCTGGGCCCGCATCCTGGATCGACTTTCAGGACCCACCCCGCCAAAACTCGTGTGCGTCGACCCGAGAAATACCGAGGCCGCGCGTTTTGCCGACGTGCATCTGGCGGTCCGGCCAGGAACCAATCTCGCGCTCGTGCACGCACTGATCCGGGAGGTCCTGCAGAACGGCTGGGAGGACCCTGCCTACATTCAAGACCACACGCTCGGTTACGACGAGCTGAAATCCACTGTGGAGGAATGGACGCCCGAGGCTGCTGCCGAGGTATGCGGCGTCAGCGCCCACGACATCAGGACGGCCGCCCGCATCTTCGGCACGTCGGATCGGGTACTTTCCACCGTTTTGCAGGGGTTCTACCAATCGTCACAGGCCACAGCGTCCTCCTGCCAGGTCAATAATCTCCACCTGCTGCGCGGCATGCTCGGCAGGCCTGGAGCCGGCCTACTACAGATGAACGGGCAGCCGACGGCACAAAACAACCGCGAATGCGGGGCCGACGGCGACCTCCCGGGCTTCCGTAATTGGCACAACCCGAGACACGTTGAAGAACTGGCCTCCCTGTGGAACGTGGATCCTGCGATCATCCCCCACTGGGCACCGCCGACCCATGCCATGCAAATCTTCCGCTACGCCGAGCAAGGATCCATCAACTTCCTCTGGGTCTCGGCTACGAACCCTGCGGTCTCCCTGCCCGAGCTGCCCCGGATACGGGAGATTCTGGCCAAGCCTGAACTGTTCCTGGTGGTGCAGGATCTGTATCTCACCGAGACCGCGAGCATGGCCGACGTCGTCCTCCCCGCCGCCGCGTGGGGCGAAAAGACAGGAACATTCACCAACGCTTCCCGCGTCGTCCATATCTCCGACAAAGCCGTAGACCCACCTGGTGATGCCCGCAGCGACCTGGATATTTTCCTGGACTACTCCAACCGAATGGGCTTCACCACCCTGGACGGCACGCCCTTGTTGACGTGGGAGGGCCCGGAAGATGCCTTCGAAGCTTGGAAAGATTGCTCGCGCGGACGCCCTTGCGACTACACCGGACTGAGTTACTCGAGACTCCGTGGTGGCAGCGGGATCCCGTGGCCCTGCAATGAGGAAAACCCGGATGGCACCACGCGTCTCTATACGGACGGGGTATTTCCCAGCGATCCTGACTATTGCGAAAACTATGGTCACGACCTCCTGACAGGGGCCGAAGTGGAGCCTGAGTCCTACAGGGCCAAGATGCCCAAGGGCCGCGCCTGGCTCAAAACAACCAAGTACCATCCACCGCACGAAGAACCGGACGACGACTACCCGCTCCGGTACACAACGGGTCGGACGGCGTATCACTTCCACACACGGACCAAGACGGGACGTTCCCGGACACTGAACGCCGCGGCCCCACGGATGTGGGTGGAGCTCTCCGTCGAAGACGCCTCAGCGCTGGGGATCACCGAAGGCGACATCGTCCGCGTGTCATCCCGGCGCGGCCTCATTGAGGCCCCGGCTCGAGTCAGCGGCGTCCGGCCCGGCACAGTTTTCGCGCCTTTCCACTACGGATACTGGGACTCGACCATGGCATCCGGCCTGTCTGATTCTCCCAAGGATTCGCAGAAGACCGCAGCAAACGAACTCACCATCACCGAGTGGGACCCGGTGTCAAAGCAACCGCTTTTCAAGAATGCCGCGGTGAAAGTGGAGAAAATCCGCGACGGCGACGGACCGGCTCCGGCGCCCAACACCACCGCTTCACGGCAGGCAGGAGCTTCACGGCAGGCAGGACAACAACAATGAACCTCAACATCTATCTGGGTTTGCTGCATCAGGGTGAAGCCACCTTGGCTGAGTCGTTCCGACAGGTTTCAGAGGGGCACGGCTCCGAACCCGACATACATTTCCTCTGCCAGACATTGGCCAAGCAGTGCGATAAGCACGGGGAAGTCCTCCTGCCAATAGTGGAGCGGTATGGCAAGGACGCATCCGAGCACGAACCCGAGCGGCTCCACGCCCAGGGCTTGTCAGAAACCCGGAGCGGTCCTGTCGGCCTCCTTCGCGACCTGCAGGACCTGTACCTGCTGGCGAGCTTGGTGGATGTCACGTGGACTGTGGTGAATCAAGCTGGATCCGCACTTCGCGACGCAGAGCTGCTCGCCGTCGTCGAGCAGTGCCACAAAGAGACGGAGGTCCAGCTCAGCTGGCTGCAAACCCGAATGAAGCAGGCGGCACCGCAGGCGCTTCTGGTGGCCGACTAAGTCACCGGCAGACAAAGTCAGTGCGGCAGAAGCCCCAGGATCGGGAGGGTTACCGCCGTCGAAATGGCCATGGACGCGGTGTTGCCGATGACCGGATGGAAGCCATCCGGTAGCCGGGCCGATATGGCCCTGGCGATGGGAGGGGCCAGCACCGCTCCAAGCAATGCGCCGCCGATGATGCTCCAACACGAGCCGTCGTAGGCGAGCACGGCGGCCGGCGCGACTGAGACGAGTGACGCGTAGGTGGCCGCCCACCCTCCATTGCTGAACTGGCCGTTTCTGAACCAACTCCGCCAAAGAACCACACCGATGGCCGACGTGAGTGCCTGCGCGAAGAGGATGTGCGGAACGAGATTGGAACCGTACGCGGGCAGCGCAGGATTCAGCACGAAAGCCACTGCGACGCCAAGGATCATGCCCGCACTGGCGAGTTCGTTGGCGAAAAATTGGGTCTCAGTGAAATCCGAGAGAACCCGGCGGGACGCCCACACTGCGTCCTTAAGAACACGGTTAAGGCCCGACGGCGGCTGGACGGGTTGCGGTTGCGGGTTCAGAGCCGGCTGCGGAGCCGGCTTACGCAGGACAAGCCAAGGCAATTTCCGGGCAATGAGGAAAGCCACTACTGATCCCAAGGACATCGCAAGGACGTTCGCCGCCACGGGCGGTAGTCCCAGCGGCGCGGTGACCGTTGGAATGAGCACCAGCGCACAGGGCGTGATGGTGAATGCGCCGAGGACAGCTCCGGTCAGGCAGGTCGGCCAACCGGGTCCATACATCAGGACCATTGCCGGGGCCACGCAAACGAAAGGCACGAACGTGGGCTGCCATCCGGCGTCGAGCATCCGGCCGAAAACTACGTTGGACAACAGCAGGCTAAGCGACGCCGAGGCCAGCACCCACGGCCACAGCCCGGTGCCATACGTCAGCTGGCCAGCCCAGTTCTTGCCCCGCCGGCCAGCCCACCACGCCAACAGAGCGCCGGCAAGCAACCCGCCTGCTGCCAGCTCTGATTTATAGAACAGGGGCTCCGTCATATCGCCAAGGAACCATCGGACCGCTGCGAAAGGGGAGTTGGTGACCGAAGCAGCCCAGCCTTCAAACGCAGGGCCGAGCCGCGGCGATTGCTGCCCGAGCGTGTGGAGGACAAGTGCGAGCGCTCCCGCGAGGATGACTGAAGCCAACGCGCCCAACGCTGTCCCGAGCGCGCCGAGCTCAGTTGCCGTCTTCTTTGGGGCAGGATCCGGCCGACGGCGGGGAGCGCCGTCGACAGCTGAGGTGAGCATCGTTGATAACCCTTAGCGTGCGATGTGGTGTAACTCGAAAGCAGCGTATCCGAGCTTTCCAAGGCGGCCCCACTCGTGTTGCTGCGGAGGATTTGTGACCGGCGACGACCAGATCCTGGGAGGCACGTAGCACCAACGAAAGAGGCCCCAACGCTTTCGCGTCAGGGCCTCCCGGAGCTCGTTGAATCAAGCCTTCCTGCGTGTGACCAATCCCCAGATGACCAGTACGATCAGCGCACCTCCAATTGCGAGCAACCAAGTGGAGATCGACCAGAATTCGTTGATGCCAACCTTGAAGATGGCGCTACCGATCCAGCCACCCAGCACGGCGCCCACAATTCCCAGCAGGAGTGTCGCGATCCAGCCGCCTCCCTGCCTGCCCGGCATGATGGCCTTGGCGATGGCTCCTGCAATCAAACCCAAAATGATCCAACCAATGATTCCCATTTGTTTCCCTTTTCTCGTACGTAGGCCTCGGTCCAGCACCAATACTTGGTGCCGCCGTCGGCCTGATTGCTAGCTGCCCGCTTGCGCGGCGAACTATCCCGACAACTGGGCGGGCAGACGGTTTGGGGCTTCCCTGTTACTGAAGGAGGGCTTCGATCTCTCCAGCCGGCAGTCCGGCTACTTCCGCAAGAGCCCGGGGATCGACACCGGCGTCGACGGCCTTCTTGAAGGCCAGGGCCAGTGTGTTCTGGGAGATGGCCAGCTCATGCTGAAGGCTTTGGCGGCGAAGCGCAGCGACCCAGACGCCGCTGACTGGATCCAAGGCGTCGATGTCCATCCTGAAACCGCAGCTGCAAGCCCACTCCGGCCAGATTGGCTCCACGGTGATCCACTGCATGGAGTCGTAGCCGGGTCCTGCGGAGATAGCCATGTGTGAACCGCAGTGGACCGGGCCGCTTGGAAGTACCCGTTCCGCAGTAACGGTATTCCCAGCCCTTGGTGTGGAGCTTGGTTCACGCAATGCGACTGTCATCGTCTTCTCCCACACATTCCCTAGTAACTATCTTGGCTATCTAGTTATATGTGTACTTACGATTTAAGTCCAGCCAGCCGGGATAGTCGCACGCACCCGCCGCCAGAGAGCGGGTGTCACCACCACCGCAACGCCGACGGCGGCACCGATCACCGTTTCGATGATGCGGTCCCGCAACAGGAGGCCTGGATCAACCGGGGCTGCCAGCAATGTAGCTATCAGGGCAAGTGGAGTCACGAAGATCTGAGCCACAAGGTACTGCCGGGCGATGAACATCTCAGCACCGAACTGGCAAGCTGCGATCACCAGGACCATGGCCCAGGGCGCAGGATTGAGCCAGAGGATGCCCGCAAGCAGCACCAATCCGATCACCGTTCCGGCGATTCTTTGGATGCCACGGCTCACCCGGTGGCGGGTCGAATGCCCCACCAATGGAACCACTGCCGCAACCATGGCCCAGTAAGTGTGACCGAAGCCGAGCCGCTCCCCCACCAAAGTCGCGATGGTCCCCGCAAGGCCGGCAGCAATCAGGTATCCACCGCCCTCCAACCAGATCGCCCGACGTTCCAGGGTGGTGTGGCGGATGCGGGGCAGCCGTTTCCATGGGGTCCTGTGAGTCTTGAGCACCCGTGACGACATACCGATCAGGAGACAGAAGATCGTAGTCCCTGCCGCAACGAGCATTGCCTCCCCGAGCGGCGGCTGCGCCTGGATGGATGCGATCGCAGCGAAGGCGAAGATGTGAAAAAGGGAGCCGCCAGGCCTCAGCCTCCACGCCGCGACCACCACCGAGCACCCGCCGGCCACGAGAGTGGTAGCAGCCGTCAAGAGCCAGGAATACGCGGCACCTTCGATTCCAATAGCTTGCGCTACACGAGCCATGAGCGTGGCCAGCAAAATGATCAGCAGCATGAAACCGCCAGCACGCAACTGGCTTCGGAAGCGGACGCTGTGCGGTTCGTTGCGGCCATAGATGCCCGTAAACGCACCGAACGAGGCAAATACGGCCAGGTCCAGCCGCCCCAAAAGCGTTAGTGTAATCAACGGAACAAAGACACCTACAGCGCAACGGAGAGCCGGGTGATGGTCCTTGTTTCCAGGACCCATCGTGAACATTTCCGCTACAGAATTCAAGGGACGGTTCGCCTTTCGTCGCAGGATCAAAACGTACGACGGCGGCGTTGGCGTCCGCTTCAAGGCTACGCTGCGGGCTCTGTACTACTCGGGGTTTGTGCAGAGATAGTGCCCCTTATCACGAGGAATAAGGGGCACTATCGGTTGCTCACGACTTGTTGCTAGAAGCGGGAGGTTGTACCTTGCACCGTGGTGGTTGAGAGCGGGTTGCTCGCAATATCCGTAAGGCCGGATGCCGGCGTGTAGCTGGGGATGGGCGTGGGTGACGTGGAAACCGTGTTGCCGCCAGCGGTTCCGCTACCCAAGATGATGGTCAGTGTTCGCGCCGTCGGATTCCAGCTCAGGCTGGAGGCGTTATTGCCATTGCCGCTAAAGCTGAGCGCGGAGCCCGTGTAGTTGCCGCCCAGTGCAACACTGCCCACCCTGAGGGTTGGGCAACCCGCCCCGGTTACTGTCAACGTGTTGGTAGAGCTCACGTTGACTACCACGTTGTCCGCATTGTTGCCGGCTTGGGTCTGCACGTTGGTGGCGTTGTTGGCCCAGGCGCTGCAGATCGTGGTCGGGTTGATCGGTTCCGAGAACGTTATCGTCACCGAATCGCCCTTCTCCACCTTTCCGAGGGTGCCGCCCGAAACGTTGTTCAGCTGGACCCCCGTCACCGTTGGCGAGCTCACGTCCTTGGTGGATGTAGCCGTTCCCGCGGGACCAGTGTTACCGGCGGCGTCGGTTGCCTGGGCGGAGTAATTAATGGCCCCTGGGCTGAAAGCGCTCAGGTTCAATGGCGTTACTGTCCAGTTGCCGGAGCTGTTGGTGCTGACTGTCTGGGTCACGGGCAGGGCTCCTGTTCCCGTTACGGTCAGAGTGACCGAAGACAAGGCCTCTGCCGTACCGCTGACCGGAACAGCGCTCACGTTTCCGCTGTAGACATATGGTGGCGCTGTCACCGACGGGGCGAGGGGTGCAGTGGCGTCCACTATGGCAGCTACGCTCCGTGTGCTTTCAGCCCCCTGCCACTGGGAAAGTTTCGGGGTTACCGTGTAGTACCAGTTCCCGGTGCCGGCTCCGCTGTCCACGCAGTTCAGCCCTACCACTGTTCCTGCACAGGTTCCGGTCGCCGCTACCGCAGTGCCCCCGCTCGCTACCGGGTACCGGGCGATGCTGTAGCCGGTCACGGACCTGCCTGCCGTCGTCGTGCTTGCCGCCCAGGTGACCGTCACGCTGGTTCCGGAAACGGCGACCCCGGGCTTGGCACCCTGGCCTACGGCGTCTGCCTTCGCTGCGCCGAAGCCGTTGTTGACAGAGCTCCAGAAAGCACTTGCGGCGGGGCCTCCCCAGGAGACGAGAAGGATGCCGAGCACGATCACGAGGGCGCGGTTCCAAGCACCCATCGTCACCCGCGTTGGGGACGATGACGGAGCGGACTGGCGAAGGGGGGTCACTTCCGTACCTCCAGCGTGACGGGGACGTTGAATTGGGCGCCTTGGCAGGCGGATAGTGAGGCCGCGCTCATGCTGGCCGCACCTTGAAGAGTGAGGAGGATGGACGTATTTGCCTGGATGGTCACCGTTGGGGTCAACGGCGCCGGAGGTGGCGTGAAGGTGACGCCGGTGGTGGTGCAGCCTGGATGCGCGGCATCGGCGGTCACTGCGCCGTTGGCCGCTATTCCGTAGATGGTAACCGCATGTGTATTGGGGTTGGTTGCCCGGACAATAACGTCCGCAGTTCCACCCGGAACGAGGCTGGTCTGCGGGGTGTCTCCTGCGATAAGGGCGTCCACAGTCACTGTTTGCATCGTCCCGTTGATCGCCGCACCGCTGCCGATTCCGGTGGTAGCCCAATAGGCGTAGGCAGTGCCTACGCCTCCCAGGATGCAGAGGGCAACTGTGGCGGCAGCGGTGCGGGCGATCCGTCCGCTACGGGGTTTCCGGCTGAGCTTCGTCATGTTAGTTCGCCTGTCCCGTCCCAGAGAAGGTGAGTTGGAGGGTCGCGCCTTTGCAACCGTCTTGGAGCTGGACCGTGTCCAGCATCCTCACTTGGGGCCAGTTGCTTTGGGGCACTCCAAGCGAAGTCAGCGAGCTGGGCCCTGAGGGAGCTGCGAATGGGTACGTTCCGGTGTATTGGGTGATCTGGTAGTCAGCGCTGCTGCAGGGGAGGTTTGCAGCCACTGCTGCCGGCGTGCGCACCACCTGCGCGATCGCAACCGTCAGGTTGGTGACGGCGATGCTCTTCGTCTCGGGGTTGGAGATCTGCAACTCCAAGGATCGGGAGACTCCTGGTGCCAGCAGACCATTCAGTGATCCCGTGACTCCGAAGGTCCGCTTGACTTCCTGAACCTGCAACTGCCCCGGCGCCGCGTTCGACTGGACGGCGCCACTGGCCCCCTTCACCGTGAAGTCGAACTTGCCGACCGTCGTCGTAGTGGACGTCGCGACCGTCAAAGTGACTTGGGCGGTGGTGCCGGACCCCAGAACCACCGACGACGGCGACCACGCGGCTGTCGCTCCAGCCGGAAGGCCCGTAACGGTGAACGTCACGGGTCCGGTGAAACCGCCCGTCGATGTGGCTGACACCGCAAAGGTGGTTGACTGCCCCTGATCCAGGCTTCGGCTCGAAGGAGACAACGCCACTGCAATCCCCTTGGCCACCTTGGCCGTATTGCCTTGGGTAGCGCTTTGTCCAGCACTGGCAGCCAATGCCGCTACGGGCACAAATGCCACGACGAGCGCAAGCAACAGTGCGCGGAGCGGTACTCCATCTCGACGGAAAGGCGTGGTGCGCTCTGGCCGGTGGTACATGGAAGCTCTTTTCGGACGGAAGCGTTCAGGCGGGAGGAATGCGGAAGCCGGGGACCACCACTCGCAAGGTGGTCCCCGGCATGTACGCGCTACTGGCTGGAGACGTTGACCGTGACAGTCGCGGACTTGCAGGCGTCCTGGTTGTCAGTGCTGTCGTTGAACTTCAGGACCCCGCTGCCGACCGAGATTCCCGTGGCAGAGGCGGCGACGGTCGAGTTGCTGGTCACGGCGGTGACATCGAACCATGCCGGGAGGCATTCGGGAACGCTGGTGGTGACATTTGCGGTCAGGGCTCCGACTACCGTGCTGGACGTCGTCAAGTTGTCCGCCGTGTAGGCCACGTTGGTTTGGTTGCCCGGCGTCAGGCCGGCATTGAAGGTGGCGTGCAGTGCGACAGTTCCGCCACCGGCTGAGTTGGCGGCTGAACCGCTGCCTGAACCCGTGGTGGTCCAGTAGGCGTAGGCGGCTCCGCCACCTACGGCTACCAATGCCACGCCTGCGACGGTGGCGGTGATCCGGCTCTTCTTGGAAAGCTTGCGCATGGTATGACTCCTTGGTTGATCTGTTTTCCGGGGAGCCGCATCGCAACCCCCAGCACCCACCCCTTTTCCGGCGGATGAAGCGATGTCCCCAATAGTTCAGCCAGCAGTGCCACCGTGACTACTCTTGGGTGTACGCCTCTTTTCCGCCCGACCAAGGGGTCAGGAATACGCTGAACCGGCTGGCAAGTACTCAGTTTTCGCGTTTGGGGCTACTTGGTTCGACTTTGCGTTATCGGGCTGCAGGAGGGGCTTTTGTGCCGATCTGATAGCCCGCTTTGCTACACCAACGCTGGCCTTCTGCGTTGATGAGCATGCTGGCAGCGGTTGGATCCGGAGTACTCAGTTTTTTGAAGGCCCGATACCTGACCCCGGGAGGTCTCTGCGGGCCAGAGATCCGGAGAATTCAGGGGCCACTGAGCCAACATTGTGCCCATCTTGAGCAAAAACTGCGCTGGTGTTCGATTCATGAGGGTCCGGCAAAGGTGCATCACTGCAGAATGCCCTGCCCGGATTTTCAGTTCCCGCGCTTGCCCTTGCCGTCCCTCTGGCTCTTTTCGTCGGATTGGCCGCCCCCTTGGCCCACACCTGCCGATGTACCGTCCCCGAGCTCCGATGATTCGGTTTCCTGGGCAACCTCAGTTGGGCTGGTCTGTTGACTCTCCCCTGACGACGGAGCGTCTCCCGGCCCGCTGCCTGAGCCCGATGGAGGCAACAGAACGGTTTGCACCGGCCCTGGAATGAGGACAGTTTCCACCGGCCCAGGGGTGGTAATCGTAACTACCGGCGTCGGGGTGCCAACCGGGGAAGGAAGGTTGGATTCCTGGGTTACCGGGGATGGCGATGTAACGTCTGCCGGCAAGGGCTCCTGACCAGACAATGCCACCGCGAGCGGGACAGCTATCGCTGCCGCAAGAAGCACCATCAACAGGGCCCCGAGCCTGCCCCTTCCCCCACTTCCATGAAGCCTAGGGGAAACTGCGGTAGTTGCCCCGACGGCGGGCGCCCGGGCAGGCAGAGGGGGCAAGAGAGCGGTAGCTGCTGGGTGCGTGTAGGCCTCTTGCCAAGGGCGACCCAGGAATTCTTCGATCTCCGCGGCTGTTGGCCTGTTGTCTGGTTCAAGATCCGTCATGGACTTCAGCAGCTCGGCTATGGGGTGATGGATCTGCTCAGGGATGACCGGGGCACGGTGAAGACGGGCGGCAGCGGACTCTATCGGCGTCCCCGGATATTCCGTCCTTCCAGTGAGGCACTCCAAGAGCACCAAGCCGAGGGAGTAGATATCGCTGGCAGGAGTCAACGGACGGCCCAGGGCCTGTTCCGGGCTGAGGTACTGGGCGGTTCCCACCGTCATTCCGGTGGCCGTCAGGCGGCTACCTTCCAATATTCTTGCCACGCCAAAATCGGCCAGTTTCACGATGCGATCCGGGCCTGGAGTCTCCGAAACCAGGATGTTGGCGGGTTTTATGTCCCGGTGAATGACTCCGCTCCCGTGAACTTGCACGAGGGCACCTGCAAGGGCGTGGCCTATGTGCGTTGTTTCCGCGAGGCTGAGCGGGCCTGCAGCAAGCACCGAACGCAGGTTATTTCCGGAAACCAGTTCCATGACCAGGTAGGCCTGCGGCGGGCCGGAAGTTCCGGCGTCCACACCGGCGTCGTAAATATGCACCAGACCGGGGTGATCAAATCCTGCCAGCAACCGCATCTCGGCCTGCTGACGCTCCTCGAAGCCCTCATCGCCTGAGCCCGGGGAAAAGATTTTCAGGGCAACTTCACGCTGAAGGATTTCATCACGCGCCTTGCAGACCGTGGACATTGCCCCGTGTCCGAGTAGCTCCATAATCCGGTAGCGGCCGTTGAGAATGTCCCCGCCGCCTGCTGGATCAACGAAAGCTTCCCCGCTTGCCCTCACGGCCCTACACCTCTTGCGTCTAAGCGCGCTGCGCCGATTTACCCCCCATTGATCCTGCGCTGCGATGCAGTTGCTAAGTAACCTTCCTATGGCAAACGTACAGCGTCTGCGGCACCTTGCCAACCATGGAGTTTGCTACTACTTTTCCCGAAAAAATTGGGGAAATTCCGGACCTTAAGCTCCGGTTACCGGAGCCCTTCGACGGCGGGTTGCGGCGTTGGAAGTGCGTCCAAGGAATTGAAGCTGTAGTGCTGAATTCCCTCTATCCCGGGTCGCGCGGAGAGCTCCTCGATGAGCGTTTCCGGCCTGTACCGTTCCCCGATCAGTAGCCTCCGGGCAAGCGGGCCCTTGCGGCTGAGGAATTTCAACGATGACCCCACTCCGATCTTGGTGGCAAGCGAGACCAGCTTTGCCTTGGGCACGGCCCCTGCCACACCTGCCCAGACTGGAAGGAGCACACCCTCACGGCGGAGCATAGCCACGTAGTCATGGATCTTGTCCGCCGAGAAACACATCTGCGTGACGATCTTGCTGGCTCCGTGTTCTTGCTTCTCCAGCAAAGCATCAACCAGGTGCAGGCGGGTGGTATCCGGATGCCCTTCGGGGTACCCAGCCACTCCAACGCTCATCGCACCGGACGTTATCTGGGCGATGTCGCGCAGCAATTCCCCACCAGTGGAATACGAGCCCGAGGGCTGCCCGTCGCCACCGATGGCGAAGACTTCCGTGATGCCCGACGCCGAGCAGTCACCCAGTATGGCGGATAGTTCGGCGCGGCTTTCAACGGCCTTCGCTGCAAGGTGGGGAACCACGGTATAGCCGAGCTCTCTTAGCTGGACGGCGGCCCGCAGGGTGGCACCGACACCGTGCTTGGGGAGGCAGGTAATGCTGATCGCGGTAGATGTCGGCAATGCCTGGCTGACAACGTTCACGATTCCCTCGGACGGGATGATCTCAACGCGGAGGGGAAGCATGAGGTGTCCTTTGCTGTGGCTTAGGCGTGGGCGGCGAGGATGGTGGAGGCTTCCTGGCGGGTGGTGCCGGAGGACTCGATGTGGGCCAGGGCGGCGGGGATTTCCCAGCCTTTCTTGCGCATCGCGGTGGCCCACAAACGCCCCGCCCGGTACGAGGAGCGCACCAGGGGCCCGGACATGACACCGAGGAACCCGATTTCCTCGGCCTCGTGCTGCAGGTCCACGAATTCCTGGGGCTTGACCCACCGGTCCACCGGAAGGTGCCGTTCGGAGGGGCGCAGGTACTGGGTGATCGTGATCAAATCACACCCTGCCGCGTGCAGGTCCCGCAGGGCTTCGGAGATTTCCTCGCGGGTTTCGCCCATGCCCAGGATCAGGTTGGACTTGGTCACCATGCCCAGGTCCCGGCCCTGGGTGATGACATCCAGGGAGCGTTCGTACCGGAACGCCGGTCGGATCCGCTTGAAGATCCTGGGCACGGTCTCGACGTTGTGCGCGAACACCTCGGGCCGGGAATCGCAGATCGCCTTGATGTGTTCGGGTTTGCCGGAGAAGTCCGGGATCAACAGCTCCACCCCGGTGCCGGGGTTCAGTTCGTGGATCTTGCGGACGGTTTCGGCGTACAGCCAGACACCTTCATCGGCCAGGTCATCACGGGCCACCCCGGTGACGGTGGCGTAGCGCAGCTGCATGGCCTGAACGGACCGGGCCACCTTGGTGGGTTCGAACATGTCCACCGGGGAGGGTTTGCCGGTATCGATCTGGCAGAAATCACAGCGCCGGGTGCATTCGGACCCGCCGATCAGGAACGTCGCTTCCTTGTCTTCCCAGCACTCGAAAATGTTCGGGCAGCCGGCCTCTTCACACACCGTGTGCAGGCCTTCCTTCTTCACCAGGTTCTTCAACCCGACGAACTCCGGCCCCATCTGGACCTTGGCCTTGATCCACTCGGGCTTGCGTTCAACCGGGACAGCCGAGTTACGCTGCTCAACGCGCAGCAACTTACGGCCTTCAGGTGCCAGGGTCATGGGTCTACTTCCTTGTTGGTTGTCTCATTTGTTCCGTTGCCAGGCCCGCTATGCGCCCCCCCAAGAGCGTTCAATCGCGCAAAGCAGGCCCCGCAACGCGGGTAAGTCTCAGCATTCAACGACGTTGACGGCCAGTCCGCCCATCGCGGTTTCCTTGTACTTGGACGACATGTCCTTGCCCGTCTCACGCATGGTCACGATCACCTCATCCAACGACACCCGGTGCGTCCCGTCACCCCACAGCGCCATCTTCGCCGCGTTGATCGCCTTCGCCGCCGCGATCGCGTTCCGCTCAATACACGGAATCTGCACCAACCCCCCGATCGGATCACACGTCAACCCCAGATTGTGCTCCATCGCGATCTCCGCCGCGTTCTCCACCTGACCCGGCGTACCACCCATCACCTCAGCCAACCCGGCAGCAGCCATCGACGACGCCGAACCCACCTCACCCTGGCACCCCACCTCAGCCCCCGAAATGGACGCTTGCTCCTTGTACAACACGCCCACAGCGCCCGCGGCGAGCAGGAACTTCACCACCACATCGTCCTTGTCGGCCCGGGACGCCTTATCCATGCCCGGGGCGTAATTCAACGCGTAATACAACACCGCCGGGATGATCCCCGCCGCGCCGTTCGTCGGCGCAGTGACCACCCGGCCACCGGAAGCGTTCTCCTCATTGACCGCCAACGCGATCAGGTTCACCCACTCCTGCCAATACTTCGGATCATTCCGGTCCTTGTCCTCCTTGAGCAACCGCTCCAACCAGTCAGGAGCACGACGCCGGACCCTCAACCCGCCCGGCAACACACCCTCACGCTTGAGCGACGTCTCAACACACGCCTCCATCACGTGCCAGATATGAAGGAGCCCCTCCCGGATCTCCTCCTCGGACCGGGACGCACGCTCGTTGATGAACATGATGTCCGAAATCCCCAGGCCCTTGGACGCGCACCGGCCCAGCAACTCAGCAGCCGTCCTAAACGGCAACGGCAACTCCTTCTTGGACTCCTCCAACTCCTGCCGCGCCGCGGCCTCCTCGCCCTCCCGGACAATGAACCCGCCACCGACCGAGAAGAACGTCGCCTCCCTGAGAACATTCCCCTCCGCGTCAGACACGGCAAACTTCATCCCGTTCGTATGCCGCGGCAACACCGTCAACGGATGCAACACCATATCCTCCACGGCGTAGTCCAGGAGCACGCCCGCAGCCAAGTTGAGCTTCCCCGTCTCGGCAATGGAAGCCAGTCGTTCCTCCACCTCATCGGGCAGGATCTTCTCGGGTTCGAAGCCTTCGAGCCCCAGCAAGACAGCTGTGAAGGTCCCGTGTCCCCTGCCGGTCGCAGCCAACGAGCCATACAAATCAACACGCAACCCCGCGACCGAGCCCAGCACACCGGACTCACGCAACTCAGCAGCGAACACCGCCGCAGCCCGCATCGGCCCCACAGTATGAGAACTCGACGGGCCAATACCCACAGAGAACAGATCGAAAACACCAACAGCCATAGCCGTGATCCCTTTCAGGGAGGAGTCAAACACAACAAAAATGTGGAGGCCGGGCCAAATCCCGAGCCAAGGTGGCCCGGCCCCCTGGAGGTCCCAGTGCGAACCTCCAAACCCGGTACTACGTGAGCGCTCGTTCCCAGCAAACGCCCACCCGGGAGATCAAAAAACGTCAGCCCCTCGCCGCCCCGCCCGTCGGGTCCAGCGTCCTCTTCGGCTTCGGTCGCATGAGCGCCCGCTGCGCGGACGCGAAGCTCCCTTAGACGGCCACAGCCGGACGCCGGACCATCGAGTCGGCCCGCCGATTCGGGGATTCGCTGCCAAACATGCCGTGCGCACGGCACACTGCGCAGCGATCCCACGAATCGGCCCCAGGACACCAGACCCGCCCCGACAAACCCTCGCAGCAAACATCTATCCCGAAGCCAACCCCCGCCAGCCAGACACATCAACAACAGGCGGGGCCGAGCGGAAGCCGATTCGGGGCTCCGCTGCCAAACATGCCGTGCGCACGGCACACTGCGCAGCGATCCCGCGAATCGGCCCGCCAACACAGTCCCAAGAAACGAACCCGCGCCTGGGAACACCCTCGGCAGCTGGGTCCATTCACAAACAAACGAACCCGCGTCCGGACCGGACGACCCGAGACCCGAGAGCTGGCCCCTATGGGGCCGACGTCCGGAAGCGTGCGTCCAAGGGAGCATCGCATCCGCTCAGCGGGCGCGTCTGCGACCGAGCACGCGGAGGATGCCGGCCCCAACGGGCCACAAGCGCGGAGGATGCCGGCCCCAACGGGCCAACGGAGCGGCTAACCGAGGTTGGCAACCCCCGGGTACAACGGATGCGCTTGGGCCAAGGCTTCAACCCGGTGCCGCAACCCGGAAAGGTCCGCATCGGCGTCGGCAATCAACACTTCGGCGATGATGTCGGCAACCTCGCGGAAGGCTGCTTCGCCGAACCCGCGGGTCGCCAGCGCCGGTGTGCCGATGCGCAGGCCGGAGGTGACCATGGGCGGGCGGGGGTCGAACGGGACGGCGTTGCGGTTGACGGTGATGTCGATCGCGGCGAGACGGTCCTCGGCCTGCTGTCCATCGAGTTCGCAGTTGCGCAGATCCACCAGCACCAGGTGCACGTCGGTACCCCCGGAAACCACGGAAATTCCCTTGGCTGCAACGTCCGGCTGGACGAGTCGCTCGGCCAGGATCCGGGCGCCTGCCAGTACACGTGACTGACGTTCCCGGAACTCTTCGGAAGCGGCGATCTTGAACGCGACGGCCTTGCCTGCGATCACGTGCTCCAGCGGTCCACCTTGCTGACCCGGGAACACGGCCGAGTTGATCTTCTTGGCGATGTCGGCGTCGTTGGAGAGGATGATGCCGCCACGTGGACCGGCGAGGGTCTTGTGCGTGGTGGAGGTGGTGACATGGGCGTGCGGGACAGGCGACGGGTGCAGGCCAGCTGCAACCAGGCCTGCGAAGTGCGCCATGTCCACCATCAGGTAAGCGCCCACGGAGTCGGCGATCCGGCGGAACTCGGCGAAGTCCAGCTGCCGCGCATATGCGGACCAGCCAGCAACGATCAAGGCCGGCTTGTGCTCCTGTGCAAGGCGCTCAACTTCGGCCATGTCCACGGTGTGGGTGTCTTCGCGGACGCCGTAGGGCACCACGTTGTAGAGCTTGCCGGAGAAGTTGATCCGCATGCCGTGGGTGAGGTGGCCGCCGTGGGCCAGGTTCAGGCCCATGATGGTGTCGCCCGGTTTGATCAGCGCGTGCATCACCGACGCGTTGGCCTGCGCACCAGAGTGTGGCTGGACGTTCGCAAATTCGGCGCCAAACAGGGACTTGATGCGGTCAATCGCGAACTGCTCGATCACGTCAACGTGCTCGCAACCACCGTAGTAGCGCTTGCCCGGGTAGCCCTCGGCGTACTTGTTGGTCAGCACGGAGCCCTGAGCCTGCATCACGGCAACGGCCGTGTGGTTCTCGGAGGCGATCATTTCCAGGCCGTCGCGCTGGCGGCCCAGTTCGTCGTCGATCTTTGCGGCGATCTCAGGATCGAGGTCAGCCAGCTGGGCATCCAACGACGCCGACACGACCTGCTCGAATTCGGTCACGGCTGCCGGGTTCACAGTTCGCCACCGTTCGTCGCAGCGTATTCCTCAGCCGTCATGAGCGGCCCTTCTTCCGTGGCGGCCACCTTGAACAGCCAGCCGGCACCGTACGGATCGTTGTTAATGAGGGCAGGATCGTCGACGACGGCGTCGTTGATCTCGGTCACCTCACCCGTCACGGGCGAGTACAGGTCCGACACGGACTTCGTGGACTCAACTTCACCGCAGGTCTCCCCCGCAGTAACCGTGGAGCCAACCTCGGGAAGGTCAACATACACAATGTCGCCCAGGGCATCCGCGGCCACCGCAGAGATCCCAATCCCCACAGGCCCGCCCCCATCCGAAGCAACCCATTCATGCTCAGCCGAATATTTCAGTTCAGCAACTACTTTGCTCATTCCAATTCCTTCTCTCTCTTACGAAAAACTCTTCAAGATCACGTGGTGCTCGACCCATCCCCCGCGCTTAGGGGTTCAAGCAGCGCGCAAGCAATCGGCGCCGCCTTGGCCACATCGGCCCCTGCGGTGCCGGCCTCCGGAAGCGGGCGTCCAAGGGAGCATCGCGTCCGCCCAGCGGGCGCCTATGCGACCGAGCCCGTGGAGGAGGTCGGCGCCGCCGGGCTTAGGTGACCCAGAGGTCGGCGGCCCCAAACACCCCCGCCTTACTTTTGGCGCTTGTAGAACGGCAGCGGCACAACTTCGAACGGCTCCGACTTGCCGCGGAGGTCCACGTCGACGATCGTGCCCGGCTCTGAATGCTCGACGTCGACATACGCCAGGGCGATCGGGTAACCGAGCGTCGGGCTCGGCTGGCCGGAGGTGACTTCGCCGATGAGTGAGCCGTCCTTGAGGACCGAGTAGTGGGCGCGTGCTGCGCGGCGGCCTGCACCTTTGAGGCCGACGAGCTTTTGGCCGATGGTCGAACCAACGCCGGCAGCCTTGATAGCAGCCAGGGCTTCCTTGCCTATGAAGTCGCTTTCCTTGGCCAGGGAAACCACCGGGCCAAGTCCTGCGGCGTAGGCGTTGACGTAGCGGGAGAGTTCGTTGCCGTAGAGCGGCATTCCGGCTTCGAGTCGCAGGGAGTCGCGTGCTGCAAGGCCCGCGGGGATGAGTCCGTGACCTTTGCCGACCTCGAGGAGCGCTTCCCAAAGGCCCGGTGCATCAAGGTTGGGGATGTAGATCTCGAAGCCGTCTTCGCCGGTGTAGCCGGTGCGTGCAAGCAACAGATCCTGCCCGTTAATGGAGACTTCAACGGCCGCGTAGTACTTCAGTTCCGTCACCAGGGCGTGCTGCTCAGCGGGAACCAAAGTAAGCAGAATGGCTTCCGCGTTCGGACCCTGGACCGCAATCAGCGACGTCTCAGCCGACGCGTCGTCAACCACGACGTCGAACCGGGCCGCCCGCTCCAGCAATGCTGCAGCAACTACCTTGGCATTGCCCGCGTTTGGGACCACGAGGTACTGATCCACGCCTTCTTCGGGAGAAGGGCGACGGTAGGTGATGAGGTCGTCGATGATGCCGCCGTCGGCGTTGCAGATCAGCGAGTATTTGGCCTTGCCCACGGCGATCGCGGACAACTTGCCCGCCAGCGCGAAGTCCAGGAACGCTGCCGCGTCCGGTCCGGTAACCCAGACCTCGCCCATGTGGGAGAGGTCGAACAGACCGGCGGCCTTGCGGACGGCGTGGTGCTCAGCAAGCTCGGACTCGTACTTCAGGGGCATCTGCCAGCCGCCGAAATCCGTGAAGGACGCGCCCGCCTTTTTGTGTTGCTCGTACAGGGCTGTGTAATTCTCAGTCATGACCAGTCCTTAGTTTTCAAAGGCTTCGATGGGCGGGCAGGAGCACACCAGGTTGCGGTCCCCAGCGGCACCGTCAACGCGGCCGACCGGCGGGAAGTACTTGTCCTGCTTCAGCTGGTGGACAGGGAACGCTGCCTGCTCACGCGAGTAGTCGCGGTCCCAGTCAGAACTCACGACGGCGGCAGCCGTGTGCGGTGCGTTGCGCAGGGGCGAATTCTCGACAGTGAAATCTCCGGCGGCCACCTGCTCGATTTCGGCACGGATGGTGATCATGGCTTCAATGAAGCGGTCGATCTCAACCAGGTCCTCGGACTCCGTCGGCTCCACCATCAAGGTGCCCGCAACGGGGAACGCCAGCGTGGGAGCGTGGAAGCCGAAGTCGATGAGGCGCTTGGCCACGTCCTCGGCCGTAACTCCCGTGCGGGCAGTCAGGTCGCGGAGGTCCAGGATGCATTCGTGGGCTACGAGCCCACCTTCGCCCGTGTAAAGGACTGGGAAGTGCTCATCCAAGCGGGAGGCGACGTAGTTGGCCGCGAGCAGCGCAGACTTGGTCGCTTCTGTGAGTCCCTGGCCACCCATGAGCTTCACGTAAGCCCAGGAAATGGGGAGCACACCGGCGGAACCGTAGCGGGATGCCGAGATGGCCACGCCACCTTCTGATGAAACATTGTTCGCGTCCCCGGGCATGAAGGGTGCCAGGTGGGCCTTGGCCGCAACCGGGCCAACACCCGGTCCACCACCGCCGTGCGGGATGCAGAACGTCTTGTGCAGGTTCAGGTGAGATACGTCGCCGCCGAACTTGCCTGGCTGGGCCAGCCCAACGAGCGCGTTGAGGTTTGCACCGTCAACGTACACCTGGCCACCGGCCTCGTGGACGGCGTCGCACACTTCCCGCACGTCGGCGTCGTAAACACCGTGCGTGGACGGGTAGGTGATCATGATGCAGGAGAGCGCCTCGCGGTTGGCTTCGATCTTCGCAGTGAGGTCCGCGTGATCGATGGTGCCATCAGCGGCCGTAGCCACCACGACAACCTTCATGCCGGCCAACACGGCGGAAGCAGCGTTGGTGCCGTGCGCAGAAGCAGGGATCAAGCAGACGTTGCGCTGCTCGTCGCCGCGGGACAGGTGGTAGCTGCGGATCGCCAGCAGGCCCGCGAGCTCACCCTGGGAACCGGCGTTCGGCTGAATGGAGACCTGATCGTAACCGGTGATCTCAGTGAGGTCGGCTTCCAGTCCTTCAATGAGCTCGCGCCAACCAGCCGTCTGGTGATCCGGAGCGAACGGGTGGATGGAGGCGAACTCAGGCCAGGAAATTGCTTCCATTTCAGCCGTGGCGTTCAGCTTCATGGTGCAGGAACCCAGCGGGATCATGGTGCGGTCCAGTGCGAGGTCCCGGTCGGACAGCTTGCGGATATAGCGCAACAGCTGCGTCTCGGAACGGTGCGTGTTGAACACCGGGTGCTGCAGGAAGTCCGAGGTCCGGAGAACGGAGGACGGCAACTCAAAGCCTGAAGCGTCCTTCACTGGGCCCGCACCAAATGCGACGGCTACCGCGGAGAGGACCTCCGGCGTCGTGGTTTCATCGAGGGAAACGCCAACCGTGTCGGCATCGATGCGACGCAGGTTGATACCGCGGGCTTCGGCGGCGGCGATGACTTTGTCAGCCTTGCCGGGTACGCGGACCGTCAGAGTGTCGAAGAAGGATTCGGACACGAGTTCACGGCCGGCGGTCTTGAGGGCAGTGGCCAGTGCGCGGGCGTGGCCGTGGACGGTTTCGGCGATTGCCTTCAGGCCTTCCGGACCGTGGTAAACCGCGTACATCGAGGCCACGATGGCGAGCAATGCCTGGGCCGTGCAGATGTTGGACGTGGCCTTCTCGCGCCGGATGTGCTGCTCGCGGGTCTGGAGCGCTAGCCGGTAAGCGGGGACGCCGGCATTGTCCTTGGAGACGCCCACGATGCGGCCCGGAAGCGTGCGCTCCATGCCTTCGCGGACTGCCATGTATGCGGCGTGCGGGCCGCCGAAGAACAGCGGAACACCAAAGCGCTGCGCAGTTCCGACGGCGATGTCGGCACCCTGTTCGCCCGGGGGCGTGATGAGGGTGAGCGCCAAAAGGTCGGCAGCCACAGTGACCAGGGCACCGCGTTCCTTGGCCTCAGCGATCACAGAGGAGTGGTCAAACACGTGGCCCGAAACGCCGGGTTGCTGCAGGACGATGCCGTTGATGTCGCCGTCGGGAAGACCCGCCGAAAGGTCGGCAATCTCCACTTCGAAGCCCAGCGCCTCGGCGCGGCCCTTCACGATCGCGATGGTCTGCGGAAGGAGGTCGGCGTCCAGGACGGTCTTGCCGTCCTTCGCGATTTTGGACTTGTTGGCACGGCGCATGAGCAGCACCGCCTCAGCCACGGCAGTGGCTTCATCCAGCAGCGAAGCGTTGGCTACCGGCAGCCCCGTGAGGTCCTGGACCATGGTCTGGAAGTTCAGGAGCGCTTCGAGGCGGCCCTGCGAAATCTCGGGCTGGTACGGCGTGTAGGCCGTGTACCAGGCCGGGGATTCGAGGATGTTGCGGCGGATGACCGGGGGCGTCACGGTGTCGTAGTAGCCCTGGCCGATCAGCTGGACGGCGGTCTTGTTCTTGGAAGCCAGCTTGCGGAGCTCGGCGAGGACCTGCACCTCGGTGAGGGCGTCCTGCAACTTCAGGGCAGTGTCCTGGCGGATGGAATCGGGGACCGCAACATCTACCAGGCCGTCTACGGAGTCGTAGCCGATGGCCTTGAGCATGGTGTCAACGTCGGATTGGCGTCGGGCGCCGATATGCCGGTCCGCGAAAGCGGTGGGGGTTGATTGAACAGTCAAGAGGAACTCCATGATTCAGGCGCCCACTGAGCGCCACGATGAATGTGGGTTCCTCCCCACTCTGTATTGGACCTGAGAGATTCCGCAGGAATGGTTGCCTGCTTGCACCGTCGGTGAGCCCGGTTGCCCGGACTGCTTTCCAGAGTTGCCTAACCGCGGCGGTACATGTGCCTGAGAGATTCCTGGGGAGGATTTGCTCCTACGGCGCCTGACTGGATGTACCGGCAGGACTCTCCCGCCGCAGATCAAAAGCGTTGCGTCACCATGGGTGACACGCTTCACACCATAGCTGGTCATTTCGAAAAAGCGCAAGCAAGGGATACCTACCGATGCATCGCCTCGTGGATCTGGAGCGCGAACCACAGCTGGGCAACCGTGGAAGTTTCACCCATGTCCAGCCCCGTCAGCTCGCCGATTTTCCGGATCCTGTAGATGATGGTTTGCCGGTGCGCGAACAGGGCCGCGGCAGTCTTTTGCCAGGAACGCTGCGAGTCCAAATAGGTCTTCAGCGTGACCAGGAGATCGCCTTCCTGGCTCTGCTCGTAATCGAAAATCGGACCCAGCAGACGCCTGACCAGTGCAGTTCCTTCCTCAAAACCGGTCAGCCCGAGCCAGGATGGCCCCTGCGCGTAGCGGGCCAGGTCGAGCTTGTTCGCCCGGGCCGATCCGAGCGCCCAAAGGGACTCCTGCAGCGCGCGCTGAATGCCCGCCACACCCGCCGGAGCGCTGATTCCAATCGCGGCATCTGCCCCGGCGCAATGAACCAGGATGTCGTCAGGCACATCAGCGGGGACCACCACGTGCAGCCTGCTATTCCGCTTCAACGACGCCGACGCAACCCCGTGCCGCCACAGTTCGATGTGCACGTTCGCCAGCTTGTCGCCGTCGTTCGTTGTGGTGGAAGCGTTCGCTGACATGGAGGCGAGCAGGAAGTCCTCGGGCGGAACCCCAAAAGTTGACAGCCGGCTCTCCATCTCGGCCGCGCCCAGTCGGCCATCCATAGCCTGCAGCAGGAACTCGCCGGCCAGCCGATGCCGCCCTTCAAGCGACAAAACGATGCGCGAGAGCTGCAGTCCCAGCACGGTTGCGGCGTGCAGGAGTACGACGGCGTCCGGGTGCGGTTCGCTGTGTGGCAGCACCACAAGCAGCGCATTGGCGTGCGTCGGGATGTCCATGGTCAGCACGTGCCGGCCCCGGATCCGGTGCCACTGGAAATTCTTGCCAGCCAAGGACACCTGCCCGGAAAGCGGAGCCCATTCATCCGCGAGGAACTCCGGGAGCCGCTGGCCCTCGGGGTGCCAGGGATGGAGGCAGCGGCGGTCCACCACGAACAGTTCAGCGTCCAGTTCGGTGGCAAGCCGTTGGACCAGGCTTTGCCAATGGTCCTCGGAGGCTCCGGCCGTGCGGAGAAGGTCGTAGACCCTGGCTGTCTGGCGCAGGCGCCGGGACTCTTCGAGCAGGGAGGATTCGGCAACCGAGCGGGCAATCGCGATGAAGGGCAGCGGGTACGGGATGTTGATCAGCGGCAGCGGCAGCCGGTCGCAGGCCGCCAGGAACTCCTGCGTCAGCGGGGGTGCGTGCATCTTTTCGCCGATCGCCAAGGCGCTTGCCCCGCTGTCCATGAGGGCCTCCGCGAGCGCCACTTGCCCCTCGGCGTCCGCGGGAATCGAGAGTCCATTGGTCATCATGAGCTCGCCGCCGGTGACCCATTCCCACAGCCTGGGCAGATCCGAGGTGTGCGCCCAGGTGATCCGGTTGTCGCGCCCTGTGTCGCCGGCAAGGAGGGTGAGCCCCAATTGGGGTTCAGCTACGAGCTCGGCGACCGTGATTGCCATCGGATGGGGTCCTGACTCTATGATTCCGGGGGCCGTTTCGGACCGTTTAGACATTCGTCTAAGCGCCTCGGCCATTTGTAGTCAATGTACCGCTATTCGCCGTGACCCGCGTCACCAAGAATGGAATTACTTACTTCCCGCTCAATGGCGAGCACCCCTCACACCAAGGATCCGGCAATGACAATCCACAAGCCCATCGGCCCTGTCGACGCAACCAAAGTCCCCCGGTATGCAGGCCTCGGCACCTTCGCCCGCCTCCCCCAAATCGACCGGGTTCCGGACTACGACATTGCGATCGTCGGTGTCCCGTTCGACGGCGGAACCTCCTTCCGGCCAGGCGCCCGTTTCGGTCCTGCCGCGGTTCGCGAGGCCTCGCGCCTCCTACGCCCTGGCTACCACCCTGAGCTCGACGTCGAACCCGTTTACGAAGCCCAGGTTGTGGACGCCGGCGACATCGCTTGCACTCCCTATGACATCACCCGCGCAGTTCGTGAGATCGAGGAGCAGGCGCTGCCCCTGATCAGTGAGGACAAGCGGCTGATCTCGATCGGTGGCGACCACACCATTGCTTTGCCCATGCTGCGGGCGCTGAACAAGGTCCATGGCCCGGTGGCTTTGCTGCACTTCGACGCTCACCTGGACACGTGGGACACCTACTTTGACCAGCCCATCACGCACGGAACCATTTTCCGGCGGGCGTTCGAGGAGGGCCTCCTTGTGGAGGACAAGTCAATGCACGTAGGGATCCGCGGCCCGGTCTATGACCGCAACGACTTCCTCAGGGACCACGAGTTCGGGTTCCAGATCATCCGCTGCTCGGACCTGGATGTCATCGGCGTCCCGGCCGCAATCCAGCAGGTGAAGGACAGGATCGGCGACACCCCGGTCTACGTGTCCATCGACATCGACGTCCTGGACCCCGCGTTCGCACCTGGGACCGGCACCCCGGAGATGGGCGGGCTCCACTCCCGCGAGCTCCTCGCCCTGCTCCGCGGACTAAACGGCATCAACATTGTGGGTGCCGACGTCGTGGAGGTCGCTCCGGCCTACGACCATGCGGACATCACAACCGTCGCCGCCGCTACTCTCGTCTTCGACCTGCTCGGCCTGATGGTGAACCGCAGCAAAGCCACAGACTCTGCTGTCCTTGAACTGGCTTCTACATCCCGGACAATGTCATGAAAACGCCCTTGGCCACCCAGGAAGTACCGCGCCTCGAGGACAAAACCATCCAGCCGATCCCGGTGAACGAGCGCCACGGCAAGGCCCGCGACCTGTTCACCATCTGGTTCGGTTCCAACATCATGATCATGACCATCGTGACCGGCGGGCTCGCCACCACGGTGTTCGGCCTCGGTTTCGTGCCTGCGCTGGTAGGCATCATCATCGGCAATCTGGTGGGCGGCATCTTCATGGCGTTGCACTCGGCCCAAGGTCCCCAGCTTGGCGTAGCCCAGATGATCCAGACCCGCGGCCAGTTCGGTTCCTTCGGCGCCCTGTTGATAGTGGTCATCGTGGTGGTCATGTACGTCGGCTTCTTCGCCGCGAACCTCGTGTTCGGTGGGGAAGCAATGGCCGCCGTCAGCCCGGGCATCAGCGTGGATGCCGGCATCATCATCATCGGCGTGGTCAGCGTTATCGCCACGATTTTCGGATACCGGCTTATCCACGCTTATGCCCGGATCCTCAGTGTTGCAGCGGGCCTGGCATTGTTGCTGGCCTTCGGCTGGATCCTCGTGGTCCACGGCCTTCCCAGCAGCTTCCTTGAGCAAGGCAACTTCAACTGGGTCGGCTTCATGGGGACCATCTCCGTCTCGGCCCTGTGGCAACTGGCCTACGCACCCTACGTCTCGGATTACTCCCGCTACATGCCGCAGGGCACGGGATCAGCACCGGCGTTCTGGGCTTCCTACTCGGGCTGCGTCCTGGGAACGTTGTTCCCCATGATCCTGGGCGCCTTGGTGGGCACGCTCGCCATGGCCATGAGCGCCGACAACGTTGAAATCGTTGGCAGCCTGGGGGCGTTGCTGCAGCCCTGGACCCTGATCATCGTGGGAATCTTCTGCCTGGGTGTCGCGGCCTCGAACGCCATGAACCTGTACTGCGGCGTCCTGTGCACCCTGACCATCGGCCAAACATTCAAGCCGTCCTGGTTGCCACGTGCCAAGACCCGCAGCATCGCGGCAGTCATCCTCTTCGTTCTCGCTGTCTCCATCGCGTTGTTCGCCCGCGACAACTTCATCCTCTTCTACACCAACTTCCTCTCCTTCCTGATGTACGTCCTGGTCCCTTGGACGGCCATCAACCTGGTGGACTACTACCTTCTGCGGCACGGCGACTACCGGGTTGAGGACTTCTTCAAGCGCGACGGCGGCGTGTACGGGCGGTTCAATTGGGTCGCCATCGGCTCCTACCTGGCAGGCGCCCTCATCCAGGTCCCCTTCTCGGCAACCGCAATCTACACCGGCCCCATGGCCTCCGCGTTGGGCGGCGTAGACATCTCCTGGCTCGTCGGCCTGGTGGTGGTTGCTCCCCTCTACTACTTCGCAGCCCGCGTGTTCCGGAACAAGGCTCAAGCGGCTTCCCACCGTTCCACTGCACTCACCGCAGACCTCATCTGAAAGCGAATCACCATGACCACCACCCAGACCGAACAGTTCACCGTTCGACGCTCCTCCACTGACCACGCTTCCGCCGGCATCCTACCGCTGCCTCCCACTGGGCATTTCATCAACGGATCATTCGTTCCCGGTTCCTCCAACCAGGTCATCGATGTTGTGGACCCCTCTACTGAACAAGTCATCGCGTCCGTCCAGGCCGGCACCGCCGTCGACGTCGACGCCGCCGTTGAGGCCGCCGTCGTCGCCCAAAAGTCCTGGGGAGCCACCACACCCAAGGAACGCGCCGATGTCCTGAACCTGATCGCCAACATCATTGAGGAGAACCGGCAAGCGTTCGAGCTCATCGAGTCCGCCAATACGGGCAAGCCGCAAGCAGTGGCCGAGGATGATGTCACCAGCACCATCGATACCTTCCGTTTCATGGCCGGGGCTTCCCGCACACTGACGTCCATGGCCGGCGGCGACTACGCAACCGACCACACCTCCGTGATCCTTCGTGAACCCGTGGGCGTCGTCGGCGTCATCACTCCCTGGAACTATCCGCTGCTGATGGCCGCCTGGAAGATCGCACCAATTCTCGCCGCAGGCAACAGCATCGTCCTCAAGCCCTCCGAGCAGACGCCGTTGTCCACGCTGAAGCTGGCGGAACTGCTCGCCGGACGCATCCCGGACGGGATCCTCAACGTTGTCACTGGCCAGGGCCGCACTGTGGGACAGCGGATTTCGGAGCACCCATCGATTGCTTTGGTCGCCCTGACGGGCAGCGTCGTCAGTGGCCAGGCCGTTGCGGAAACTGCAGCAAAATCAGTGAAGCGTGTCCACTTGGAGCTCGGCGGCAAGGCCCCTGTGGTTGTCTTTCCCGACGCCGATCTCCGCGCCGCCGCCGCTGGTGTCCGGAATGCCGGTTTCTGGAATGCCGGCCAGGACTGTGGCGCCGCCTGCCGTGTCCTGGTCCATGAGTCCGTAGCCGAAGAATTCACCGAGCACCTGGTCCGCGAAGTCGGGACGCTGGTAGTGGGCGCTCCAGAAGCCGGGGACGACGTCGAAATCGGCCCCATGATTTCCCGGCCACACTTTGAACGCGTCAAGGAAGCCTTGGCTGAAGCGCGCACTGCCGGCCTGCACATCGCGATTGGTGGTTCGGCATTGGAAGGCCCAGGCTATTTCATCGAGCCAACAGTCATCAGCAACGTCCCCGCCGGCGCGCACATCGCCACCCATGAGATCTTCGGTCCCGTGGTCACCGTGGAGACCTTCAGCACTACCGAAGAAGCAGTCACGCGGGCCAACGAGAGCCCGTACGGCCTGTCGGCCTCGGTATGGACCAAGGACTCCAGCCTCTCCTTGCGGATTCCCAAGCAGTTGGACTTCGGCACCGTCTGGGTCAATGCGCACCTGGTCCTTGCGTGTGAGGTACCGTGGGGCGGATTCAAGGGCTCAGGCTATGGCCGGGACCTCTCGCTCTACGCCCTGGATGATTACTCACGCACCAAGCACGTCATGATCAACCACGGCGCGTAGGCCTTCAAACAAGCAACGGAGCTTAGCAATGACCACCAAAGACCTTCCCCGCGCCGCAACTCCCACGGCACCCTTTGGAACAGACATCACCTGGACCAACTGGGGCGGGAACCAGAGCGCGACACCGGCCTTCACCGTCCGGCCAAGGAACGAACAAGAAGCGCTCGACGCCGTCCGTTTCGCAATCCGCGAAGGCCTGCCTGTGCGGGCGGTCGGCTCGGGGCACTCGTCCTCCCCGCTGGTGCAAACCGGTGGAGTCCTGATGGACATGTCCGGACTCTCGGCGATCACGGGTACCGACAAAGCCGGGCGTCGCGCACGGGCCCTTGCGGGCACCACCATCAACGCCTTCGGAGATCCGCTGTGGGAGCAGGGCCTGGCCCTGGGCAACCAGGGCGATATCGACAAGCAGCAGATTGCCGGCGCATTGGCCACCAGCACCCACGGGTCCGGGAAGCACCTGGGCAGCTTCTCGTCCAATCTCCGCTGGGTGAAGCTCATCAACGGCTATGGCGACATCGTGGAAATCGGTGAAGGGCAGCTCCGCGAACTCAGGGCCGCCCAGGTGGCTTTGGGTACGCTGGGTGTTTTCCTGGAGGTGGAGTTGGCTGTTGAGGACAGCTACTACCTGCAGGAACAGATCACCTACCCCACGTGGGAGGAAACCACAGCTACGTGGCAGGCCGATTTGGACAACAACCGGCACTACTCGTTCCTTTGGTGCCCTGAGAACGATTCCTGCGAGTTGCTGGACCTTCCTGGCGCACCCGGCCTGAGCATGGCCAACCGAAGCTACACCAAGCGGTACAACGTTGCTTCCATCCAGGACGAACGCGAGATTTCCACCGTGGAAGGCGCCCGACTTGACCGCTCGTACAGGATCTACCCCGGCGGCTTCACTACCCAGTTCCACGAACTTGAGTACTTCGTCCGCAGCGAGGACGGCTTTGCCGCCGTCGAGGCCATCCAGGACCTGATCCGCAGCAAATATCCCGAGCAGAAGTATCCGGTTGAAGTCCGCTGGGTGAAGTCCGACGACGCGTACATGTCCCAGTTCCAAGGGCGGGACAGCACTGTCATTACCCTGACCACCGAGCCTGGGACCGACTACTGGCAGTTCTTCCGGGACGCCGACGCCGTACTGCAGGAATTCGAGCCGCGGGCCCACTGGGGAAAGATCCACTTCATGACACGGAGCCGCCTTGAGCGTCTCTACCCCGAGCTTGACACCTTCATCCAAGTCCGCCGCGAATTCGATCCCCGCGGAATCTTCCTGAACGACCACACCCGGGCCCTCGTAGGCTAGCCGGCCATCCCGGCGAATGCCCCGGAGCCACGCTCCGGGGCACTTCAACCACCCATTTTTGATGAGGGAAGAGAACAAATGAGCCACTTTCAGGACAGCGCCTACGTTGTCACAGGAGCCAGCTCGGGCATCGGCCTCGCCACTGCCAGGGCGCTCCTGGCACAAGGGGCAAGAGTTGCAGCGGTCGCGCTTCCGGACGGTTTGCTTCTGGAGGCCAAACACCAGCTTGCGGGCGATGTGCTGCTCCTCGACGCGGACGTCTCGGACTCTGCACAGGTGGATGCCGCCTTCACACGCGCGGAAGCTGAACTCGGACCACTGAGCGGAGCATTCAACGCCGCGGGAATCTCCCGGGTAGCTCCCATCACCCAAACATCCGACGAGCTGTGGCAGAGATTGATCCAAGTGAACTTGTCCGGCACGTTCCATTTCGCCAGGGCAGCGGCGCGGTGCCTCACATCCAACGGCGGCGGGTCTCTCGTCTGTACGGCCAGCGAGCTCTCGCTCGTCGGCCAGGCAGGCTACTCCGCCTACGCCGCCACCAAGGGCGGAGTGCTATCGATGATGCGGGCCTTGGCTGCCGAGTTGGCACCTGCCGGCGTCCGGGTCAACGCGTTGTCGCCAGGTACCACTGACACTCCCATGCTGGCGGCCGAGTTCGCGAACGAAGACGAACGCGCCAGGGACGAAGCTTCAGTCCCACTGGGCCGGTTCGCCCAGGCTGAGGAGATTGCGTCCGCGGCCCTGTGGTTGCTGGGCCCTGAATCCTCATATGTCACTGGCACAAACCTTGTGGTGGACGGTGGTCGGACCACCACGTTCCCGCTTGGCCACTGAATCAAACACCCAACACCCCCCGAAAGGCACACCACATGAGCTCTGTCCTGGTCACAGGCGGTGCCGGATTCACCGGACGCCACATCATTAACGAACTGGCCGACGCCGGGCACACAACGATCAGCTTCAATCGGGATTTCCTTGACGCTCCCCGCCCCGATGTCGTTCCCGTTCAAGGCGAGCTGTTTGATATCCCGCGCCTCTTGCAGATCTTCAAGGAACACGACGTGGACACCATCGTCCATACCGCGGCAATATCCCATCCGACTTACTCCCTGAGCTTCCCCCTGGCAACGTTTGCTGCCAACGTCGAAGGAACAGTGGCTGTCTTCGAGGCAGCACGAATCCACGGCATCAAACGGATCATCAACTTCTCCTCCGAATGCGTCTATGGAAAGACCTCAGCACCCGTAGTTCACGAATCGGAGCCGGTAAATCCGACCACGCCTTATGCGGTCACGAAGGTGACCGGGGAATGGCTCGGCCAGATCTACAGCGACAGGTATGGTATCGACGTCATCTCCCTTCGCATCAGCCAGGTCTACGGGCCCGGGAACCGCATGGATGAAGTCATGCGGGACATCATGCGCGGCGTAGTCCGGGACGGTTCCTTCTCACAGGACCACGGTGCCGACCATCGCTACAACCTGGTCTACGTCCGCGACGTCGCCCGTGCCATTCTGGCGGCAGTCCAGGCGCCGCACTCAGCCTCGGCAAGACCGCTGGCCTATAACATCTCCGGCAGCGAGTACTGGACCCTCAGCGACGTCGTCAAAGAAGTCCGAATCGCCTTCCCGGACGTCAGTGTGGAGATCGGGCCCGGCGCGGATCCCACCCTGGACCTGCAAGGCCACTTCAGCCTCGCTTCCGCCGCCGCGGAACTCGGGTACGAACCGGCTTGGCCGCTACAGCGGGCGATCGTCGACTACGCCGACTGGCTCTCCACCCACGACTTCTAACAAGCACACGCCACCCCCTTTCGATGACCAGAGGTCATCCCACACCTATAGGAGCGGACATGACATTCGACACCAGCGGCTGGAGACAGGGGGCGGCGTGTGTTGCTGCGTTGACGTTCGACGTCGATGCGGAGTCCCCCATCCTGGCCGCCGGCCGCCGCCACGCGGACAACGCAATGGCGATGACCCATCAAGCGTTCGGACCAAAGGTGGGTGTTCCCCGGATTCTGCAAATGCTAAAAGAGGTGCAGCAGCCGGCCACATTCTTCATTCCCGGCGTAACCGCAGAACGATACCCCCGCATGGTTGAACAGGTGCTGGAAGCAGGCCATGAGATAGCGCACCACTCCCACACCCACCGAACTGCGGTGAGCATGAGTTTCGATGACGAACGCAGGGACTTCGACCAAGCACTTTCCGCATTGGGACGCTTCGGCATTTCGCCCAAGGGGCATCGAGCCGCGATGTGGGAGCCTTCATGGCAGACTCCATCACTGGTAGCCGAGTACGGGCTGAAATACGATTCCAGCCTCATGGACTCGGACGTCCCGTATCTCATTGAGACCCCCGCAGGGACGGTTGCGGAGCTCCCCCCGCACTGGAGCCTGGACGATTGGGAACAATACGCCTTCCTTCCGGAGCCCAAGATCGGTGAAATCATCCAATCGCCGCTGCTTGTAGCCGACATGTGGATTCACGAAATCGACGCAATGCGACGTCACGGTGCTCTTTTCATGCTCACCTGCCACCCGTTCCTCACTGGAAGGGCAGGACGCCTGGAGGCACTGCGGAAAGTCATAGAAACAGCCATGGAACGAGGCGATGTCCGCTTCTCCACCTGCGAAGCCCTCGCCGAAGCGGCACTCCGGGACCGTGCATTGGTTCCCGAGCCCCTCAATCCCGTTACAGCGTCCGCGGAGCTGTATCCGGACTACTAGATCCAAGTTTCTTCCCCAACAGAGTGACCCAGCGAAAGAAGGTTCAGAGCAATGAACTACCCGTTACAGCTGTTGCCGGACGCATCCAGTCCAACATCTTTGTCAGTTCCTGTTGAAGCCTCTCTGCAAGTGCAAGCTGCATGAGCACGGACGCGGACCTCCTGGAGGCAACTGGACCGACGCCCAATCCTGAATCCCTTCAACTGAAACGGGAGATGGGGTTCTGGTCCTCCTTCTCCCTGGCATTCGCATTCATGTCGCCAATCATCGGCCTGTACGGAGTGTTTGGCTTGGCCTTGATGGCGGCCGGGCCTGCCTTCTGGTGGGGCCTCTTGGTGGTCCTGGTGGGCCAAGCCCTGGCAGCAGCGGTGCTCGCCGAGCTCGCGTCACGTTGGCCGGTGGCCGGCGGTGTCTGTCTTTGGTCCAGGTCCCTTCTGGGACACACCTACAGCTGGTACGCCGGGTGGGCCTACATCTGGACCCTCATCATCACAGTTGCCGCTGTCGCGTTCGGAGGAGGCACATTCCTTGCCTCATTGCTCGGCATCGAACAGCCTGACACCACAACCAAAATCGTGCTGGGCGCCGTCATCCTGCTGATCAGTACCATTGCCAACTCCGCCGGAAGGAAGTGGCTCAGCCTGCTGGTGACCGTAAGCATCGTTTGCGAGGTCATCGCAAGCCTGGGAGTCGGCTTGATACTCATCATCTTCCACCGCAGGAATTCCTTTGACACGATTCTGGCGTCGTTCGGAAATGCACCCGACACCACCACCGCATATGTCTTCGGGCCTTTCCTGGCGGCAGTGGCAATCATCGGATGGTCGTTTGTTGGATTTGAGAGCGCCGGCGCCATAGCCGAGGAAGTTCGATCTCCCGAGCGCAAAGTGCCACGGGCAGTCCTGACATCCCTGATAACCGTGGCATCCGTCATCACCTTTTCCTGCCTCGCCCTGCTCTTGGCGATTCCAGATATCGGTGCCGCCATGTCCGGAGCTGATCCGGACCCGATAACCACAACCCTGACGGCCAATCTCGGCGAGGGAGTCACCAAGCCACTTCTGGTGACTATTGTCCTGGGATTCATTGCGGGGACAGTGGCCCTGCAGGCGGCAGCATCGCGTGCGATTTTCGCCTTCGCCAGGCTTGATGCCCTTCCGGCGGCCAAGTATCTGCGGCGGCTTAGCAAGACCGACCATCTGCCCATCAATGCGCTCCTGGTGTCCGCAGCCGCTTCAGTGATCGTGCTGGCACTTTCTGCATCACAGGTTTACGGCGCCCTGATCGCCTTCGCGACCGCCGGCTTCTATGTGGCATTCATTTTTCCGGTGCTGGCCGCGCTGGTGGTACGGCTGAAAGGTCAATGGAAGGCAGGCGCCTTCAGCCTGGGAAGTCTTGGCCTGGTTGTAAACGTGGCCGCGCTCTTATGGTTGGGTTTTGAAATCGTCAATATCTCGTGGCCGCGCCAACCCGAAGCGCCCTGGTACCAGAACTACGCAGTCATCGTCGTCTTCGTAGTCCTTGGTTTGGCAGGATTTGCCGTGGAGAGATTCCTCCATCGACGCAACAGCGCCAAGCACGAGCCGGATCGGGAAGAGTTCACAGTGGGAGCGTAGGCCCAGGCGACCGGCGGCTGTCTCGCAGCCCTTTGACACCCTTTCGAAAGCTCGGAGTGGTAGTTTGATCTCTGCTTGAGGCAGACACACGCACCCAATCGGAGGACATTGCATGCTTAAGGGTTTCAAGGACTTCATACTTCGCGGCAACGTGATCGAACTGGCCATTGCAGTCGTCATCGGCAGTGCTTTCACGGCCCTCGTTGCTGCATTCACCACCAACATCATCAACCCGGTCATCGCTGCGGCCGGCGGCGTGAACGCCGACGGCCTGGGTTTCCGGATCTGGCAGGACAACCCCGCCACCTTCATCAACTTCGGTGCGGTACTCACGGCAATGGTTACGTTCGTCATCACCGCGGCAGTGGTCTACTTCATCTTCGTGGCGCCCATGAACAAGATCAACTCCATGGTCAAGAACCGCCTCTCCACTGAGGAGCCCGAGGAAGAGCCGCTGCCCGCGGACACCGCGCTGCTGGCAGAAATCCGCGATCTCCTGAAGGAAGTTGCCATCAGCAACCGCAGCACGGAACGCGATTCCGATCTCGACTCAGACAGCATCCGCTAGGCCAGTCCTCGGAGTAGCTCTCTAACCAACCGCTCCTTCCCGGTTGCATCGCATAGTCCGGTGTTCTCCCCGCGAGAACACCGGGCTTTTGCGTTTCTGACGTGGTCCGGGCATCACAAACCGGGCAGGAACGCAGCGCTCAAGGTCCTGTCCCCAGAACGTGACCCGGTAGCAACCCTCCCGAAACAGGCTCAGGGCAGCATGAGAGCATGAAACCCAAGCCGAGCTCTCCCGTCACCGCGGACCTCGTGTGCGATGTCTGCGGTCAACTGCCGGAACCGCCCAAGGCCCGGCTCACCCTGGCCAACATCGCGGTCATGCTTCCCATTGAACTGCTGGTTCACGCGGCGGTTGTGGAAACCCATCTCCCCTATCTGGCCAAGGTTCTCCTGCTAACTGTCACGGCCACCGTGCTGGTCATCTGGGTTGCCGAGCCTTCGGCCGCGAAGGTCCTCCGGCGATGGCTGCATGCTCCGGCCCTTCGCCAGCGGCACAAGCTGCACGCGGCCCCGGCTTTGTGGCGTGCTCGGGTCTTGCTGCGCGACCAGCCCGGTTCGCTGCAGAAAATCACCCAGTCCTTGGCCAAGCTGGAGACGAACATCCTCAGCATTCACGTTCACCCGATGGATGGAACCGGCACCGTGATGGATGAGTTCGTCCTCTCCGCCCCCGGCGAGGTCACCGAGCAGGGACTACTAAAAGCACTCGACGACGGCGGCGGCCGTGAGTCTCACGTGTGGCCTACCACGGCACTCGCCATGGCCGACGGCCAAACCAAGGCGCTGAGCCTCGCCGCCCGTATTGCCGGGAACCCGAATGAGCTCCCGCACGCTGTCGCCGAACTGCTGTCCGCCAAAGTAGTCCCCAACGGCCCGGAAAACCCGGCACCCACGGCGAGTCCCGGCGTCGGGCCTTCAACGGACATCCTCAAGATTCCAACTGCATGGCACGGACCGGTGGTTTTCTCCCGTCCGGGAGAGCCGTTCACCCCAGCCGAGTCGGCCCGAGCACATAGGCTGGCTGAGCTGGCTGAGATTTTGGCATACAGGCCTACCGACACCTCATCTTCGGCATACCAGCCTTAACCAACACTCCTTCGCGGTGGGCACTCGGGAAACCCGGCATTCCCTTGGAAGTGCCGGGTTTTCGCTGTTGTAGGGGCATCCGCGGGAATTGAACCCGCACAGGCAGCCCACACAGTCACATTCCGTTTTCAGATTGGGTATACCAAAAGTCTTGACAGTGCCGCCCGTCACATCTAACTTAGATTTTGGGATCCCAAAACGGGATCCCAAACAGACTCGCTACCGGCTGCGGCCCCCGCCACCAAAAGGACGGGGATCGCAACAGTTGCCGCCGGCACGGGTCCGGCTGCAGCGATATCCCGCCCGGCTCATTCCCCCAAAGACATACCCCAAAAGACATTCCACCCCCTGTTGACTCCTCTGAAGGAGAAGCTGTGTCTCCCCAAAACGCCCAACTGGCAACCCAGGAAAACCAGGAAAACGAGCCCAAAACCGGCAAGGACGGCGTGCAGCGACGCACAAACGTCCGCTGGAAGCTCTTCATCCTGCTCCTGGTCCTGGTCGCCGTCAATTACATCGACCGCGGTTCAATTTCCGTAGCTCTCCCCATCATCCAGAAGGAGTTCAACCTCCCGCCCGAGCTTGTGGGGCTCCTGTTGTCGGCCTTCTTCTGGACCTATGCACTCATGCAAATCCCCGTGGGTTTGCTGATCGACAAGTTCGGTCCCCGCAAGGTGGTCACGGCCTCCTGCATTGGTTGGGGTGCCGCAACTGCCGCCTCCGGTTTCGCCGGAGGATTCCTCAGCATGTTCATCGCCCGCCTGGGTATCGGTGTCACCGAGGCAGGCGTCATGCCTGCCGGTGGCAAACTAAACGCCATCTGGATGCACAAGAAGGAACGTGGCCGCGGCGCCACCATCCTCGACGCCGGAGCTCCACTGGGCGCTGGCCTGGGCGGCATCCTCATCACCTGGCTGATCGCCTCCACGGGCAGCTGGCGCATGTCCTTCATCATCGCCGGTGCCCTCACGATTCTCATGGGCTTGGCCATCTGGTGGTACATCCGTGATAACCCCCGCCAACACAAGGCTGTCAACGACGCCGAAGCCGACTACATCGAGGCTTCCCACGCCGAGGACGACGCCGAGGCCGCCAAGGAAGGCGCCCAGGGCAAGCGCGCCCTGTTGCCCTACCTGAAGTTCCGTTCCTTCTGGGCAATGTGCTTCGGCTGGCTTGGCTTCAACGGCGTGTTCTACGGCCTGCTCACCTGGGGTCCGCTGTACCTCGCACAGGCCAAGGGCTTCGACCTGAAGACGATCGGCTGGTCCACGTTCGTGATCTTCGGCGCCGGGTTCGTCGGCGAAATCCTCGGTGGCATCATCGCCGACAAGTGGCGGGCATCCGGTGCCTCCGCTAACCGGGTCATGCGCACCCTGCTGGGTATCTCCAGCGTCGTAGTGGTGGGCGGCCTCGTAGGTGTCACGGTCGTCGCAGACCCCATCACCGCCGTCGTGCTTCTCTCGGTAGTCCTCTTCTTCCTGCGCTGGGTTGGCCTGTTCTGGTCCATCCCGTCCATCCTGGGCGGCCGCACGAATGCGGGCGTGCTCGGCGGGGCAATGAACTTCAGCGGCAACATCGCCGGATTCGTCACCCCGATTGTGGTAGGCCTGATTGTCGGGGCCACCGGCTCCTACACCTGGGCGCTGCTGTACTTTGTTGGATCCGCGGTGATCATGGGCATCTCCGTCCTGGCCTTGGATTACAACAAGCGACTCCCGGTCTAACTCGCCTGACCGGGCCGGCCGGACGGTCCTGAACCGCCGGACGGCCGGAACCCCGCCTGGTCACCGGGCGCACTGCCTCACACATCACGAAAATGGAGCTGACATGCTAGCCGCAGAAGACACCACAAGCACTGAGCGCCCCCTCCGGGAGTCAGTGCGTGACACGCTCCGTTCGAGGATTTTTGAGGGGCACTATGCGCCCGGTACCAGGCTGGTGGAACGTGACCTCGCCGCCGAATTCAACGTTTCCCGACTGCCCATCCGCGAAGCACTCCGGATGCTGAGGCAAGAAGGACTCATCCGGGACCGCGCTGGCCGCGGTTCCGAAGTCAGCGGCCTAAGCCCCAAGGACGTAGAGGACCTCTTCGACGTCCGTCAATCGCTGGAAGTCCTCGCCTGCCGGTTGGCAGCCAGGCGGGCCACCACCGGGGATCTCGAACACCTCGCCGGACTTCTGGACGAGGCCGACCGCTGCCTCGCCAAGGGCTCCATCCTGGAAGCCCACCGCGCCAACAGCGATTTCCACGATGCCATAACGGCCATCGCCAACAACGACTTTCTCCGCTCCGCGCTGGAACCACTCCAGGGACGCATGCACTGGCTGTTCCGCCACGTCAGCGACCTCCCGGAACTCATCCAGGAACACCGCGACCTCTACAATGCCATCGCCAGCGGGGATCCCGACCGCGCAGCCATCCAATCGGCGTCGCACATCGGCAAGTACCGCGAGCAATTCCCGGAGGACTCCAGCGCCACCGAGCCCAAGCTACGGAAGAAACCATGAAACTCCTGGTCATCAACCCCAACATCAGTGACGACGTCACCGCCCTGATCGAAGCCGAGGCCCTGCGCTCGGCAGGTCCGGATACCGAATTGATCGTTCGGACAGCCGGGCACGGCGTCGAATACATCGAAACCCGCTTCGAGTCGCTTATCGCCGCCGGCGCTGTGGCTGAGTTGATCGCCGAATACGCGCACGACGGCGGTGCTGGCCTTGGCCACGGCTCTGGCCTTGGGCACCAAGATGGTAGCGCCGCTGTGGACGGCGTCGTTGTGGCAGCCTTCGGAGATCCCGGAATGCCTGCGCTGAAGGAACTCGTTGACGTACCGGTTATCGGCATCACCGAGGCGGCACTGTGCGCGGCAGCATTGCAGGGTCACCGTTTCTCGATCATCGCCATTTCGGACCGTATCCAGGCCTGGTACCTGGACTGCGTGGAACGCTTCGGTTTTGCCGGCCGTCTCGCTTCCATCCGCTCCATCAACCAAAGCCTGAATTCCATAGGATCGGTGCAGGCAGATTTCAAGGAAACCCTGCTGGCGCTGAGCCGCCAGGCGGTCGCTGAGGACGGTGCCGACGTCGTGATCCTTGCAGGTGCGCCTCTCGCCGGACTTGCCCGCGAGCTCGAAGGGCAAATCCCCGTGCCCGTGGTGGACGGAATTTCCGCAGGGATCCGCATGACGGAGGCCGTGGTCGCGTTGAAGTCCGGCGTTCACCGGGGCGGCTCGTTCGCGGCGCCGCCGGTCAAGCGGAGGCGGGGTCTCTCGGAAAACCTCGACGCCGCCCTGAGTGCCGCTCAATCGGCGCACGTCTCCTCCCCGCCGGTTCCGGCAACACCCGTCCTACCGTCCCGCTAAAACTTCCAAGAACAAGGAGGACAACGATGTCCCATTTCCCCGATCTCGTCATCGCCAACGGCACCGTCGTCAACAGTTTCGGCAGGCAGGCCGCCCACGTCGTGGTCGACGGCGGACGCATCGTAGAGCTCGTTGACGCTGCCGAACCTATTCCCTCGGCTGCACGAACCATTGAAGCCCATGGCCAGTTGGTCATTCCCGGCGGCATCGACGGCCACTGCCATGTTGCCCAAGTGACGGGCCGATTCCGCACTTTGGATGATTACCGGACCACGTCAACGGCAGCACTCTGGGGTGGGACCACCACCATCATCGATTTCGGCATCCCCCGCGATGCGCAGGAGACTCCGCTCGAAGCGGTCCTGAACAAGAAGCGCCTCGCCACCGAGTCCCGCTGCGGTGTTGCCCTGCACGGCGCTGTTGTCTCATGGGATGAGACGGTTCCGTGGCAGCTCGAGCAGCTTGCGGCGGAGGGCGTCCGATCCGTGAAGATGTACACCACCAACCGCGGCTCAACCATGGCCGATGGTGACACCATCCTGAAGGTCATGCGCGAAATGGTGCGCCTGGATGGCCTCACATACATCCATGCAGAGCACGATCCCATCATCACTGGCTGCACTGAGCAGCATGCCTCGGACGGCCGCATCGGCATCGAGCACCTGCACCGTACCCGGCCCGAGCTTGCCGAGGAGATCTCGGTCAAGGAAACCCTGGCAATGGCCCAGTACACCGGAGCGCCCGTCTATTTTGTCCACCAGTCGACTCCAGGCGCCGTGGACCTCGTGGCCGAAGCCCGCGAGAGCGGCCAGGAGGCGTACTCCGAGACGTGCCCGCACTACCTCACCCTGGACGACACCGTTTATGGTTCCGCGTTCCCGGAATGGTACGCATGCTGCCCGCCGATGCGCAGTGCCGAAACGGTAGCCGCGTTGAAGGATCGGCTGGCCGCGGGTGCGGTCCACACGGTTTCTTCGGACCATTCCTGCTACGACCTCTCCCAAAAACGCGAGCGCACGGACGATGTCCGCTATATGCCGCACGGCCTCCCCGGCGTGGAAACCCGCATGCCCGTGACGTTCACGGCGATGGTCACCGAATCCGGGGGCGCTGTGGAGGACTTCGTTGAGGTCTTCTCCGCAGGTCCCGCCAGGATCAATGCAGTCCCGCGAAAGGGAGCGATCGTGGAAGGGTTCGACGCCGACATCGTGATCTTCGATCCCGCCCTCCAGCAAACAGTCGACGGCGGTGCGTTGCACATGGGGACTGATTTCTCGCCTTTTGAGGGGAAGACGCTTAGCGGCTGGCCCGCAGTGGTGATCTCCGCCGGACGGGTGGTCCTTGATGAAGCAGGTTTCCACGATCCCGGTCCGGTGGGTCGTTTCGTGCCCCGCAACGGCTTCACGGAGCACCGCGATGCGCTCTCTGTTCCCGTCATTCCTTCTGTCGAATCCCTCAGCGCTTAGGAGCAAACCATGCCTTCAGTCAGCCGTCCCATCCGCATCGGCATGATCGTGCCGTCCTCCAACACGTGCCTGGAACCGCAGACCTATCGGATCCTTGGCGATCGCCAGGATGTGACCATCCATTCAACACGCATCCCCGTTACCCGGATTGCCTTGGACGACTCCTCGGATAAGCAATTCGATTCCTCCGTAATGCGCGCTTCCGCTGAGTTGCTGGCCACTGCGAATGTGGACGTCATTGCATGGAACGGCACCTCCGGATCCTGGCTCGGTGCTTCCCACGACCATGCCTTGGTCCGTGAGATCACCGAGGCCACAGGCATTCCGGCCACCACGTCCACGCTCGCTTACTTGGAGGCGTTCGCGTCCTTCGGCACCGAGCGGATCGGTTTGTTCACGCCCTACACGGCAGACGTGAATGAGGCCGTGATCGCGTCGTACGCCAGGGAAGGCATCAAGACGATCGATCACCGGCACCTTGATCTCACCGATAACGAATCCTTTGGCCGGGTCACCGATGAGGAGATGCTGCCGGGCTCATTGGAACTGGCGGCAGCTCATCCGGACGCCCTGGTGTACCTGTGCACCAACCTCTATGGAGCCAACATCACTGCCGATGTAGAAGCACGAACAGGCGTGCCTGTGCTCGATTCCGTGGCGGTGACGCTCTGGCATGCCCTTAAGCTTGCGGGAGCTCCATTGTTGGACCCGAAATGGGGGCGCTTGCTGGCTGATCCTGTGTAGTGGGAGCTCGGCCGCCTCAGGGACACCCAAATTCGTCCGTGATGCAGAATGGGGCTGGTGCCACCCGGATGTGGGTGTTACCAGTCCCCTTTTCTTGGCGCCGATGCCTCAGTCCTCATCGATGCGTTCGAGAAGCTTGCCGAGCGCATCCCGGATATCGTCATAGTCGTTCTGCGCCGCACGGCTCTCGGCAGAGATGACCGCACACCTGTGGATCTTCTTGAAGTCGCCGAAGGGAAATTTGTAGTGGCCCTTTTGGTCAGCCGGATGGTCGTCGTCCACGCCGAGGTACCACTTGGAATACTCGGCTTGGCCCTTCTTCTCCTGGAACTCATTCTCGTCCTTGGTGGACGGGGCGTGCTCGCTCCAGTCATCACGGACGTCTTTGACGATCTTGCCATCGCGGATCAGGTGCTTGGCGTTATCGAATGCTTTCTTGTTGAGTTTGACGGTCATGGCGCAACCTCGCTTCGATGTGGCGGTTCGGCATGGGTTGGGTAACTCGTACGGTTCAGCTTAGGACGACGACGGATGACCGGGAAGGGTTCGAGCCTGGGCACGCCCCAAGGTTTGTGCTCAGGGGATGAGCCGTACGCGAAGCCCTGTCCTGGCTTCCTTCATGACGAGCCTCCGCTCTATTGCTCCGTGTTGTTTGAGCCATAAAACGTTGCCGTCATCGGTCACCGCTTCCACCCTGCCTTGATCCACGATCTTGTGGCCGCGCCAGATTTGAACGTCCAGGCCAACCAGTCGCCTCCAATCTGTCACCCTCTTGCTTTGGGGTTTGTCGAAGCGGGAATCCGGCGTCGAATCCTTCATTTCGTCTTGCAATCGATGACTCCTAGCCATGCATCCTTCCGCAGTCGCCTTCCGGGCAGACTTCTGTACTAAAGATGTGGCTTCACGAGTCCGAATGTGACGCGAAATTAGGGGTCGAATTTAGGGAGACCGATCCTCCTAGAGCGCCTTCACCGCGCCCAGCACCTTGGTCAACGAATCCTTCGCGTCGCCGAACAGCAACGTTGTCTGAGGTTCGTGCAAAAGTTCGTTTTCGATGCCGGCGAATCCTGGACGCATGGAGCGTTTGAGGAATACCACCTGCCGGGCGTCAGCTACTTCCAGGATGGGCATTCCGTAGATTGGCGACCCGGAAGTGGTTTTGGCTGCAGGGTTCACCACGTCATTGGCACCAACCACAAGGGCAACGTCGGCGGTCTTGAACTCGGGGTTGATATCGCTCATTTCCTTCAGCGACTCATACGGCACGTTTGCCTCGGCCAGAAGGACGTTCATGTGCCCGGGCATGCGTCCGGCCACAGGATGAATAGCAAAGTCCACCTCAGTGCCGCGTGCTTCCAAGGCCAAGGCCAATTCGGCGGCCGTGTGCTGGCCTTGCGCCACAGCCAAGCCGTACCCGGGAACGATGATCACCCGCTGTGCGTAACCGAGCAGCACCGCGACATCCTCGGGGCTGGAGGACCTGACCGGGCGCTCACTCACGGCGGTGGACCCAGCCGTGGAGCCACCCTTGAAGGCACCGAACATGATTCCTGCAACGCTGCGGCCCATTGCGGCAGCCATGGCCCGGGTGAGGATGGTGCCCGACGCTCCGACCAGGGTTCCAGCCACCACCAGGAGTACGTTGCCCAGCACCAATCCGGACGCGGCCACGGCCAATCCGGTGAAGGCGTTAAGCAGCGAGATGACAATCGGTACGTCCGCGCCACCCACCGGGAGCACCAGCAGGATACCGGCCACAAGCCCGAGGATCAGCAGCGCCAGCGCGAGCAGCAACGAACCATTCAGTATCACCACAATCCCTGCACCCACCGCGGCAAGCAGCACCACGGCCATCAGCACAGGCAGGCCCGGGAACGTCACTGGCCGCGTGGTCATCAGCCCTTGCAGTTTGGCAAAGGTAACTCCGGAACCGGCAAAGGAAACAGCGCCGACGAGCAGCGTGAACACAATGGCCAAGCGAACCCATGCATCACCTGTATGGGAGAGCTCCAGCAATGCCACGAGAGCGGCTGCGCCGCCACCCACACCGTTGAACAGGGCCACGAGTTGGGGCATCTGTGTCATCTGAACGCGCCGCGCCACGGGTGCGGCCACCACCGATCCCACGGCTATTGCCCCAACGATCCACGGGACGTTGTCCAACTTCACCGAGACGAACACTGTGACGACAGCCAACAGGGCGCCGAAACCCCCGATGAGGTTTCCACGCCGTGCCGTTCGAGGTGAGTTCAGACCTTTGAGCGCCAGGATGAAACAAGCTGCAGCTGCGAGATAGAGGAGAGCTGTCCAGGTGGGATCCAGAAGAGTCACCGGCCGCGCTCCTTGCCCGCATGTTCCTCGGATGAGACAACTGACGACGGCGGCCGTTGCCTCCCGCGGAACATCTCCAGCATGCGGTCGGTCACCACGAAGCCGCCCACAAGGTTGGCCGTGGCCAGGACGACAGCCAGCAGGGCGACCGCCAATACCCACGGATCAGATGCTTGACCTGCGACGATGATGGCACCCACCAGGATGATTCCGTGGATAGCATTTGCCCCGGACATCAGGGGTGTGTGGAGGGTACTGGAAACTTTGGAGACCACCTCGAAGCCCACGAAAACTGCCAGTACGGTGATCGTCAGCAGACTCATGCCATCCATCAATGCGCTCCTTCACTGCCAGGGTTGGCCGCTGTGTGGGCACTGCCAAAGGGTCCGGTCTCGCCCGCGAGCGCCGCGAGTGCTTCAGCTGTTGGCGCGTGCCGCACCTCGCCGTCGTGGGTGAGGCAGGTTCCCGCCACAACCTCGTCCTCAAAGTCGGGGGCCACCACTCCCTCCCGGGTCATCAACGCGATCAGGTTGGCCACGTTCTTGGCGAACAGTCGGGAGGCATCTGCGGGCATCGCGGACGCTGGGTCCTTGAGCCCCACCAAGGTCACTTCACCTTGCCCATCAGCGGTGGGGATGTGGATGTCCTGCCCGGGGATGCTTCCTTCCACGTTTCCGCCTGATTCGGCAGCTAGATCTACTACGACGGATCCGGGGCGCATTCCTTGGACCATCTCGCGGCTCACCAGAAGTGGTGCGCGTCGTCCGGGAACGGCGGCAGTTGTGATGAGGACATCCGCCTGGGCTACGTGCGGGGTCAGGAGTGCACGCTGCAAGGCACCCCTGTCTGCGCTGAGTTCGCGGGCATAGCCTCCTGAAGCTTCAGCGGTTTCGAGGTCCAGCTTGATGAATGTCCCGCCCATGGAAGCCACTTCGTCTGCCGACGCCGGACGGATGTCATTGGCCGAAACCCGCGCGCCGAGCCTCTTGGCCGTGCCGATCGCTTGGAGCCCCGCCACCCCTGCCCCCAGCACCAAGACCCGGGCGGGCGGAATGGTCCCGGCCGCAGTCATGTATAGGGGGAAGAACCGGGGCAGGCGCGTCGCTGCCTCAAGGACGCAGCGATATCCGGCCACCAAGGCCTGTGAGGTGAGGGCGTCCATGGACTGGGCCCGCGAAATCCGGGGAACCAGTTCCAGTGCAAAAGACGTGATGCCACCTGCGGCGAGCGCCCGCACCGTTGGCAACTCCGACGACGGCGACCCCAAACCGACGGTAACTGAACCCGGGCGGAGAGCTCCCGCCGTCGACGGTTCCATGGGGCGCACGTGGCAGTAAACGTCTACGGAGCCGAGATCCAAGGCCTGCACAACAGAAGCGCCGGCCTGCCGGTATTCGTCGTCGCTATGTCCGGAGGCAATCCCCGCCCCGGACTCGATCTCAACTTCAAGGCCCAACCCGGTCAATTGCTTGACCGTTTCGGGCGTGGCTGCCACTCTGCGCTCACCGTCGAGTGCCTCGCGCGCTATGCCTGCTTTCACCCGCCACCCCTCTTTGGGAACTCTCCAGAACCAGTTGGCATGAGTCTATGGCCGCAAAGGTCAGGAAGGGAGTAGGGGGTGCGCTATGTGGACAAGTCCATTAGGGTCGGTGGAAGCTGGGGCTACCAGCCTCCACACCGTCGACGAGCCGGTTCCGGCCGTGCCGTCGGGAAGGAACGCCGCCATGGACACATTCAAAATCGGCTATTTCGTCGGAAGCCTCTCAAGTACCTCGATCAACCGCGTACTCTCCAAGGCGCTCATCAGCGTGGCGCCTCCGGAACTGGAATTCCATGAGATCGCCATCCGGGACCTCCCGTTGTACAGCTCTGACTACGACTCCGACTTCCCGCCTGCCGGCAGGGAATTGAAGGAGGCGATCGCCGCATCGGACGGCATCCTGTTCGTCTCCCCCGAGTACAACCGCTCCATTCCGGGCGCTTTGAAGAACGCCATCGACTGGGGATCCCGTCCGTGGGGCACCAATTCTTTTGCCCGGAAGCCCACCGGCATTATCGGAGCGTCGCCGGGTGGCATCGGAACCGCTGTGATGCAGTCCTCCATGCGCAGCGTGCTCAGCTTCCTCGACGCACCGCAGTTGAATGCGCCGGAGGCTTACATCCGCTTCGTCGCGGACGCGTACGACGACGACGGCTCGGTTAAGGACGAAGGCACGGCAGGGTTGCTCCGCCACTATATGGCGGAATACAGTGCGTTCGTCCAGCGTGTCCTGGCAGCCAACGCCCCAGGCCATATCGGCGATCAGGAACCTGATTCGGCCAAGCTAACGCGCTAGCCCCTCGGGTGGGGTCGCCCATGCCCGGTGGGCGACCCTCACCCCCATTTTCCGCGTTGGTCAGTATGCTTACTACATGAGGATTCGCGAACACGCCCTATCCCACAGGAGAAACGATGCTTCGTAGATTAGCCCTGACCACCCTGGCACTGACCCTCTTCACCGGGTCCCTGTTGTCCGTCGCGACAGCAGCAAACGCAGCAAACCCGGCCGCCCTTCAAGGCCACGTGGCTGCCACCACCCCCACTCCATCGGCATCGCCCAGCAACCCGTCGGGGCCCTCGACGGCGACCCCAACCAACCCAGCGCCGTCGTCGGTGGCACCCACCACGCCCAATCCGGCGAGCAGTGGACCTGCCAACCCAGGGACTGGAGAGTCCCAACCGCAGGAACAAACACGCACGGACGCCACCCCATGGATCCTGGCCGCCGTTGCTGCGATTATCGTCATTGCGCTGATCATCTGGGCGGTTCGAGGACGCGGCCGGAATGAGGAAGTGCGGGACGAGCAACTCTAGGCGAACCAACGCACTTTTATCCGAGGCGCTCGAACACCATCGTTGCCTGGATACGGTCCCCGCCGCCGATCATCCCCTTACTCCCGCTGCTCGCCGTCGTAATGGTGTGCAGCCGGTAGCCCTTCGCGGCCTGATCGTTGATGGCCTTCTCCAGTGAGGTCAGATTGCCCGAACCGGTTCCCCACAGTTTCTCCTTGAGGATCACTTGCAGGACGACATACTGCTGCATGACGCGACTCCCTTCAGTTGCTGGTCAATTGGTGCAATGCTACTCAGCGCGGCGGCGCAGGCGGCCGCGCTTCCTAAGCGCGGAGCGTTCCCGCCGTCAGCTTTCCAATGGCACTGCTTTCCAGGTTCTCCAGTAGGTGCCGCGGATTGTCGTAGACCTCCGCGGCGCCTGCGTCACGGAGTTCGGCCTCGCTGATACCGCCGCAGGTCAGGGCAATGGCGGGCACGCCAATTGCTGCAGCGGCCTTCACGTCCCAGACGGCATCGCCAACAAAGACGACGTCCGCTGGATTGAGTTCCAGCTTCTTCAAGCACGCCACGAGGATATCTGGCGCTGGCTTGCTTTCGTCAGCGTCATTGGAGCTTGTCCATGCGTCAATGGACCCACCGGCGTCGAGGAGCCGCCTGCTGACGTCAAGGTCGCGCTCTTGCGCTGACGAGGCCAGCCCGACCGCCAACCCGGAATCGGAGCAGGCTGCAAGGAGGTCCCGGGCGGAATCGAAGGCGCGCAACGAGGGCCAGAATGTCGAAAACACGGCTCCGTGCGCGGACTTCAGTTCCTTTTGCATGTCTTCGGGACAGTCCGGAACCAGGTGCTGGACCAGCTTGTCGCCGCCCATCCCGACGCAGCGATGAATGTCGGAGATCTGGATATCCAAGCCTTCGCGCCTAAATGCCTGCCACCAGGCGAACGCGTGGAAGTAGCTGGAGTCGATCAACGTGCCGTCCACGTCAAAAAGCACGCCACGGTTCTTGGTTTTGGTGTTCGTCGGAGTAGACATTTAGTAAGTCTACTTATGGTTGCCATGCGCGGAAACCGCCCTTGCGTTCCGACATATTCCGTAACGCTGGAAATACGCGTCTGCAACATCTTGTTGAGCCGAGTATGACAACAATCGGAATCATCGGTGCAGGACACATTGGCAGCCAGGTTGCCCGTAAAGCGGTTGAACTCGGCTACGACGTCGTGATCAGCAATTCGCGGGAACCGGAAACCCTCGCGGAACTGGTCACAGAACTTGGGCCGCGGGCCCGGGCCGCGACGGCGGCCGAGGCAGCAGCGGCAGGTGATTTCGCCGTCGTGACCGTTCCGCTAAAGAACTATCAGGACATTCCTGCCGAGCCGCTGGAAGGCAAGATCGTCATCGACACCAACAACTATTACTGGGAGCGCGACGGCCGCATTCCCGCGCTCGACAACGGCGAGGCCACCACCTCGGGCCTCCTGCAGAAGCACCTTCCCACGTCCAAGGTAGCCAAGGGTTTCAACCACATCTTCGCCAAAGACATCACTACCGATGGCACCCCGGCCGGCACGCCCAACCGTCGCGCACTGGCCACCGCCAGCGACTTCCCGGAAGCGGCCGAACTCGTGACCAAGCTGTACGACGAGTTCGGTTTCGACACCGTCAACATCGGGCCCCTCGACGACAGTTGGCGCGTCGAGCGCGACCGTCCCGCCTACGTCATTCGTCAAAACGCAGACGAGCTTCGCGAAAACCTAGCCAAGGCGACGCGCACCGTCTGATAGACGCGCACCATCTGAAAACAGAACACGCACGACGGCGGCAGGCGGCTTACGCCTGCCGCTTCCTTTGGACTGGGCTGCTGGCTGCTGTAACTCCACGAGGGGCGGCCACGACTTGGGGCCAAGTTTCGGGGTCAGGATTCGCATCACGAATCGGATGGCGGACGCACATGATGAGTGGCTGCCTCCCAGGAAGCCCCGCGCATAGGGCATTCCGGGTGGTAGCCGCGCCTATTAAGCCCAGAACCCGAGGAGTTGCTATGTCTACCCAAACTGAGAAATGGCCTGCAGGAACACCCGCGTGGGTGGATCTGGGGGTCGAGGATCTCCCTGCCGCCAAGTCCTTCTACACGAAGTTGTTTGGATGGGAATACCTCTCCGGTGACGAAGAAGCCGGGGGCTACGTACTGGCCCAACTGGACGGACAAGCTGTTGCGGGGCTCGGTCCCAAGCAGGATTCCACCATGCCAACCGTCTGGACTACGTATCTGGCCTCGGACAACGTTGACACCACGTGCAAAGAAGTAGCGGCTGTTGGTGGTCAACTCATCGCTGCTCCCTTCGACGTGATGGACTCCGGGCGCATGGCAATTGCCGCTGATAGCGTTGGTGCAGTCTTTGGCATCTGGCAGGCGGGAAGCCATATCGGGGCAGAGCGGGTCAACGAGCACGGCGCATTGTGCTGGAACGAACTCCACACCCGCGAGTACGCGCTGGCCCGGTCCTTCTATGCCGATGTCTTTGGCTACAGCTACCAGGACATCGACCAGGACGGATTCATTTACGCAACCGCCAAGCGGGCCTCCGATGGCCGCGAAGTAGCCGGCATTCATCTCGACACCCAAATGGCCGAGGGCGCGCCCAATCACTGGCTCGCCTGGTTTGCCAGCGACCATGTAGATCGAACCGCTGCAACAGCCGTGGAACTGGGCTCTTCGGCCTTGGTCCCAGTCATGGACAGCCCAATGGGACGGATGGCAATCCTGCAGGCGCCGCAGGGAGAAATCTTTGGCATCATCGACGCACCCCGGACCAAGGCTTAAGCCTGGACCAGCGGCTACGTCAGGACCGTCGGCTACGTCAGGACAGGGTCCAAAGCTTCGCTGATGACCTCATGCGCGTGTGCTGCAGCGAGCGGCGCCGCGAGCCGATGGACCGCCTGGAAGGTCCGGCGGACTTCCGGCCCATGCCACTCGGGCGGAAGGTAGTCCGCCGGGAGATTTGGGTCCCGGTACGGGAATTTGCGCCACAGGGTGAGCATCGGGATGTAGTAGCGGAAAGCGTCGCGTCGTAACTCGGCCGTGGAATCAGCCAAGGCCGCCTCAGGATCGGTGCCCACCAGGTCAATCCACTGCTGCTCTGCGCCCCGGTAGATCTCAAGGAACTCCGTGAACTGTTCATCGAGTTCCTTGAGATCCCACCATTCGGAGATCTTGGGGCGCATTGGGCCATCGAAAACGTAGTCGCTGCGGAAAAGGTCTACGAATTCGATCAGCCCGCTGGCAGTGAGACGGTCGCGAGCCTGCTCCAGCTTGTGGGCCGGAGCGATCCATACACCAGACGCCACGGACCCAAATCCCAGGCTGGACAAAGCGGACCTCAGCTGGTGCCGGCGGTTCCGCATCGACTCAGGCACGGAGAACACGGCGAGCACCCACGTATCCACCGGAGCTGGCTGTTCCGGGGCGAAGATCCGCCGATCACCTTCACGGAAAACGTCGCTCACTGATTCGGCGATCTTGTACTTGGCAATGCCGCCTTCGCGGACGCTCTTCAGGACACCCTTTGCCTTAAGCCTGGAGACGGACGATCTCACACCGGGCGCGTCATAGCCGAGTGTACCGAGCATCGAAACCAGTGCGGAGACCGGCAACGCATCACCAGCATTCCTGCCATAAAGACCGAAGATGGTGACCAGGAGTTGCTGATGGCGCACCGCGGGCGCCGGGACGGCGAACATTGAAGGACCCTCATTTCCGCGCCATGGTAAGGCGCCAGTCATGTTCATCATAGGTTGGGAACCATCAATGGCGGCGAAGGCTGATGCTCTGCCAGCTGATCCGGACGGCGTCCTTGTTGTCAGCCACATCGTGAGGTCAAACGGATGGCAGTTAGCCCCATTGCCAAGGCAGCTCGACATTAGGGCTAACTGCTGTCTCGTCGGAGTTAATCAACACAGCGCACTGCCCGGACGAAATGCTCCGGCCAAGGCTGGGACGCCGTTGTGCCGTTGGGGACGTGGACCGTGGTCACCGTCCCAAAGGCGGCCACCTCGCTGCCGTCCGACGATGCACCTTGGTGGGTGACGCCGTCGGGCGTTCCGCGGGCCGCATCATCAAGGGGGTGGCCGCGGACCTCGAAGGCCATGGTCAGCGAGGTCCGGCCGAGCGCGTGGATTTTCACCGTGGCGGTGACGCGCTGGCCGAACCAGAGCTTGGCCTTGTAGTTGATCACCTGCTGGACGCGAGGAGCGTTGGGGAAGTAGTCGGGCAGCTCCAAGGAGCGGAATAGCTCCGCCTCGGCGGCTTCCACCCATCGGAGGATGGCCGAATTGTGTTGGTGGCCGGAGGCGTCGGTGTCCACCCACTCAACCGTCCGCTCAACACTCGCTGCAGGAAACGCGTCCATGATTCTCCTAGCGGGTGCTGACTACCGCGGTCTCGTCGTCCGGATCCGCGCTGGACGCCACACCAGGCGCCTCCGGGGTGGGCTTTGGAATCATTGCGACGGCGGCTGCGGCCACCACTGCGATGCCGGCGAAGATCGCGAAGTTGGCTTCGAAGGGCAGCTTGGAACCCGCGATCCAGCCACCGATCAACGGACCGGAGATTGCGCCCAGGCGGGCAAAGCTGAGAGCCCAACCCGTGGCCGTACCGCGAACCTTGGCCGGGTAGTAGTCAGCGATGTAACCGGTCAGGACCAAGGACGTGGAGATCGAACCGACGCCTGCAAATGCTACGAACAGCAAGTTGACCACCATGGTGTTGGGGAAGACGAGGAGCATGATGCCCAGGCCACCCAGGATGTAGAACACCACCAGGATGAGCTTCTTGCCGTACTTGTCTGCCGCACGGCCCAGGAGCAGGCCGCCGATGGCTGATGCCAGGCTGAAGACCAACAGGAACGTCAGGGACGAGCCCAGATCGTAGCCGGCCTTCTTCATGATGCTCGGCAGCCAGGTGTTGAGCCCGTAGACGAGTACCAGGCCGCAGAACAGGGAAACCCAGAAGAACACCGTGGACCGCAGGTATTTCCTGGAGAACATCGTGGTGATGGTTTTCCACCACGGATCGGCGGTGTGTGAACCGGGCTGGGCCACCGGTGCAACCGGCTGGTAGTCAGCGATCTCCAGCTTGGCAGCCAAAGCCTTGGCCTCCGTCTTGCGTCCCTTGGACTCGAGGTACTCCAACGATTCCGGGAGGAACTTCCAAATGATCGGCAGCAGGACAATAGGCGCGGCACCAATAGCAATCACGGCCCTCCAGCCACCAACGGGGAGCACGAACATTGCAGCAAGCGCGGCCGCAACGATGCCCAGCGAGTAGCCCGAATACATGAGGCCATAATTGTAGGAACGCCTATTGGGAGCGGAATACTCGATGGTCAGGGCTGCCGCCACGGGGATGACACCGCCCATGCCCAGACCGCCGATGAGCCGGAAGATGCCAAACAGCTCGGGCGTGGGAGCCCAGGCCGCCCCTGCCTGGGTGAGGGTGAAGATCACCATGGAGGCCAACAGCATCTTCTTGCGGCCTACGAGGTCGCTCAGAGTCCCGATGAACAGGGCCCCAATAAGCATGCCGATCAAGGCATATGATCCCAGCCCGCCCAGGGCAAGCGGGCTGAGGTTCCATTGCTTGTACTCGGCCAGCGCCGGAAGCACTGCCCCCAGCACGCCGACGTCGTAACCCTCGGCGAGGATCGCGAGCCAGCAACAAATCAACACCAAGCCGGTGGTGCGCTTGGGCACGTTCCAGTTAGTAACCGGTGCGGCGGCCATGGCTACTTCACCGACGCAGATGCAGTGGCGGACGCGGGTGTCCAGCGGAGGTGGGTGGTTGTTTGTTCGGTGTCGGGTTCTTTTAGGAGGGACAGGCGGGGGCGGATGGCGTCGGTGCGGGTGGTGGGGGGTTTGCGGCGGCCGGCGCGGAATTGCGGGATCCATTGCGCGCCGGGGCCGTGGTATTCCTGTTCAGCGGCGGCGTGCAGGGTCCATTGGGGGTCGTAGAGGTGGGTGCGGCCCAGGGCGATGAGGTCCGCGCGTCCGGCGAGGAGGATGGAGTTCACGTCGTCGTAGCTGGAGATCGCGCCGACGGCGATCACGGCCACCCCGGCGGGAGCGGCGACTTCCTGGCGGATACGGTCCGCGAACGGGGTTTGGTAGGAGCGCCCGAACGCGGGTTTTTCTTCCTTGGCGACCTGGCCGGTGGACACGTCCAGCCCGGCCGCGCCGTGCTCCACGAATGCCTTCGCGATCGCCACGGAATCCTCGGAGGTGTTCCCGCCTTCGATCCAGTCCGTCGCGGAGATCCGCACCGTGACCGGTTTGTGGGCGGGCCACACCGCGCGGACGGCGTCGAAGACTTCCAGCGGGAACCGCAACCGGTTGGCCAGGCTGCCGCCGTATTCGTCGGTGCGCTGGTTCGAGACCGGGGAGAGGAAGGAGGAGAGCAGGTAGCCGTGCGCGGCGTGGACCTCGAGCAGGTCAAAGCCGGCCTCATCGGCGCGGATCGTGGCGGCGACGAACTCGTCCCGGATGGTGTCCATCCCGGCACGGTCCAGCTCAACCGGGGTCTGGTTCTCCGGCCCGTACGGCACCGCGGACGGGCCGACAGCGGTCCAGTTGCCGGTTTCGAGGGGCTGGTCGATGCCTTCCCACATGAGTTTCGTGGAGCCCTTGCGGCCGGAGTGGCCCAGCTGCGCGCCGATCTTCGCGGTGGAACGGGCGTGGACGAAGTCCACGATTTCCTTCCAACTCTCACGCTGTTCATCGGTGTAGAGGCCGGAGCAGCCCGGGGTGATGCGCCCGGTTTCGGACACGCACACCATCTCGGTCATCACCAGACCCGCCCCGCCCAGGGCCTTGGAGCCGAGGTGGACTTTGTGGAAGTCCCCCGGGATCCCGTCGGTCGCGGAGTACATGTCCATGGGCGAGACCACAATGCGGTTCTTCACCTCCAGACCGCCGATGGTGTAGGGCTGGAACATGGCCGGCGCGACCTGGGTCAGGCCCTGGGACTCGGCGAAGTTCCGGTCCACGGCCTGGGCGAATTCGGGATCGCGCAGGCGCAGGTTTTCCTGGGTGATACGGCGGCTTCGGGTGAGCAGGTTGAACGCGAACCGGGTAGGGTCCTGGTCCTTGTACTGGCCGATCCGTTCAAACCATTCCAGGGATGCCTGCGCCGCGCGCTGGGTCGAGGCGACCACGGGACGCCGTTCAGCCTCATAGGCTTCCAAGGCTTCCCCAATGGAGGGGTGTTCGTGCAGGCACGCGGCCAGGGCCAGCGAGTCTTCCATGGCCAGCTTCGTCCCGGATCCGATCGAGAAATGCGCGGTATGGGCCGCGTCGCCGAGCAGCACCACGTTGCCCTTGCGCCAGCTCTGGTTCCGCACCGTGGTGAAGTTGATCCACTTGGAATTGTTCGACAAGACCTCGTACCCGTCCAGTTCCTCCGCGAAAAGGGTGCGGATCTTCGCGATCGCCTTCTCATCCGACACCCCGGGAGGGAAAACCTCGTCCGCGGTCTCATCGAAGCCCGCCGCGTGCCAGACGTCCTGGTGCATTTCCACAATGAACGTCGAGCCCTCATCGGAGTACGGGTAGCCGTGGATCTGCATCACACCGAACTCGGTGTCCTTGACGAAGAACTTGAAAGCCTCGAACACCTGGTCCGTGCCCAGCCACATGAACTTATTGGACCGCGGATCCAGGTCCGGGCCGAACGCGTCCGCGTACTTGGCGCGGATCTGCGAATTCACCCCGTCCGCGGCGAGCACCAAATCATAGTTCGCCTCCAGATCCTCGATGGCCGGGGCCATGGTGGAGAACCGGACATCCACGCCCAACTCCAGGCACCGGCGCTGCAGCAACTCCAGCAGCTCTTTGCGGCTCATCGCCGCGAACCCCTGCCCGCCCACCGTCATCATTTCGCCACGGAAATGGATATCAATATCGGACCACCGCGCGAACCGGCGACTCATGTACTCCGCCACCACCGGATCAGCGTTACCGATCCCGCCCAGGGTCTCATCGGAAAACACCACACCAAACCCAAACGTGTCACTGGCAGCATTGCGCTCCCACAACGTGATCTCATGCGACGGATCCAACTGCTTCATCAAAGCCGCGAAATACAACCCGCCCGGGCCGCCTCCAACAATAGCGATCTTCATGCTCATGCTCCTTCTCAAGCCTGGCTCTGGCCAGCAGGGGTAAGTTCTTGGGTTTCCGCTTCGCCTGTGGCGCTCTCGTTGAGCAGGCCATCGCGGAGCTTGAAATGCTGGAGTTTGCCGCTGGGGTTCCTCGGCAGCTCGGTAACGAAGCGGACATCGCGCGGGTACTTGTACGGAGCGATGGTCTGCTTCACGAAGTCCTGGATTTCCTTGCGCTTGGCGGCGTCGCCAATGACACCCTCGCGCAGGACGATAAACGCACACACGATGCTCCCGCGCTCAGGATCAGGCCGGCCGATCACCGCGTTCTCCACCACGTCCGGGTGCTGGTCGATGGCGGTTTCCACCTCGGGCGCGCCGATGTTGTAGCCGGAAGAAACGATCATGTTGTCGGACCGGGCCTGGTATGTGAAGTACCCGTCCTCATCCATGGAGAACGTATCGCCCGTGACATTCCAGCCATTCACCACGTAATTCGCTTGGCGTGCGTCGTCGAGGTAGCGGCAACCCGTGGGCCCAATCACGGCCAGCCGGCCGGACTGGCCAGGGCCAAGCTCGTTGCCGTCCTGATCAAGAATGGTTGCCCTGAAGCCCGGCACGGCCTTGCCGGTAGTACCCGGACGGATGTCATCCCCGGCAGCGGAAATGAACACGTGAAGCAACTCTGTGGCGCCGATACCATTGACCAGCTTCAGGCCCGTCGCCTCACGGACGGCTTCCCACGTCTCCTTGGACAGGTGCTCCCCCGCCGAAACAGCAACGCGAAGGCCACGAAGCAAGTCCCCGCGCTTTTCCTTCAGGATCGCCCGGTAGGCAGTAGGAGCCGTGAAAAGGATGGTGGCCCCGGCAGCCGAAGCATGCTCGGCCAGTTCCACAGGGCCGGCCTTCTCGGTCAGAAGCGACGACGCGCCAAACCGCAGCGGGAAGATCACCAATCCGCCGAGCCCGAACGTGAAAGCAAGCGGAGGGGAACCGGCGAAGACATCATCAGCTGTGGGCTGCAGGACGTGGCGGGCAAAAGTGTCCGCATTCGCCAGGACGTCGCGATGGAAATGCATGGTCACCTTGGGCACACCCGTGGTTCCGGATGTTGGACCCAGCAGGGCTACGTCGTCCGCAGACGTGTCCACAGCCGTGAACTCCCCACTCTTGCCTTCGCAACGCGCGGTGAGGTCGCCGTCGTCGGGCCCTCCATAGCTCAGGACGGCGACGTCCTCGCCTGCCGCCGTCGCGAGCTCATCCACGAAGCGGTGATCGGAAATCGCGACCACGGGCTTGGTGAGCTGGATCAACGTGGCGACCTCGCTGGAACGCAGCATGGGCATCGTGGTGACCACCACGGCGCCCGCCTTAAGCACGCCAAGCCAAGCGGCAACCAGCCATGGATTGTTGGGGCCACGTAGCAGCACGCGGTTTCCGGGTTCTACCCCGAGGTCTTCGGTAAGGACCTGGGCAACCTGGTTGGAGTGCAGCTGCAACTGTCCATAAGACCAGACGGTGCCATCCGGAGTACGGAGCGCTGGCCGGTCCGGGCCGTACGTCTCGACGGCGTTGTCGATCAGCACGGCGGCTGCGTTCAGCCGCTCCGGGTAGTGGAGTTCCGGCAGGGTAAATTCGAGCGCCGGCCAAGTGTCGGCGGGCGGCAGGTGGTCGCGGGTGAACGTGTCCACGTGGGCCGATGGCGTCATGCTCATGGCCGTTCCTTTCAGTGGTGCATCAGTGAAGCTGGGGATGGTGTTGGGGGTAAAGCTGTTCAGGCGCGGATCATGCCTTCTTGGGCGACTGTAGCGAGGAGTCTTCCTTGCCGATCGAAGAAGCGGCCCATGGCCAGGCCCCTGTTGCTCTGGCCGGATATGGCCTCTTGTGCATAGAGGACCCAGTCGTCGGCGCGGCCATCGCGGTGGAACCACATGGAGTGGTCAAGGCTTGCGGTGGCGAGCCCGGGACTGGACCAGTTGAGTCCGTTGACCCGGAGTAGCGGCTCCAGGATCGTGTAGTCGCAAACGTAGGCAAGGGCAGTACGGTGGAGGTTGGCGTCGTCGGGGAGGCTGTCGAAAGCCTGGACCCAAATTGCCTGCTGCGGCATGGATCCACCCTCAAGCTCGATGTATACCGGTCCCGGAATATGCCGCATATCGAAGCTACGGCCCGTAGACCAATAGTCTGCGGCTGGGCCTTCCGTCCCGTCCAGTGCTTCCGCTGCGGAGCGCAGAGACTCAGGCTCGACGGCGGCAGGAGCCTCCGGCTGGAAGTCCGGACCATCTTCGGGAACCTGGAACGAACCCATCGCGGCATATACAGGCTTGCCATTCTGGAAACCACGGACATTACGGGTGGAATAGCCGCGACCGTCACGTAAACGCTCCACTTCATAACGAACATGGGCACCGATGTCCACGGGCCGCATGAAGTAGCTATGCATCGAGTGGAGCTGCCTGTCGGCGTCCACCGAACGCATCATTGCGGCTGCAGCCTGGGCCACCATGTCTCCGCCGTAAGCCTTGGGCCACGGTACGTACTGGGTGGTGGCCTCATACGCTTCGTCGAAAACCTGGGCCTCTGCTGGGGTGAGGTCCACAGCCCTCAGGAAGGTCTCCGAGGTCAAGGTTCCAGTGATCATGGTGGTTATGCCCGACGGTAGTCGGCGAGGGTTTCGTCCGGAACGTCCTCGAGGTTGACCACGAGGTTCTCCGGGGTGCGGGCCGTGAGCCACACGAGTTCTTCGGTGACGGACATGTTTGCTTCGACGTGTGGCATGAACGGGGGAACGAATACCCAGTCACCGGCCTTCATGTCGATGAATTCTGAGTAGTTTTCGCCGAAGTAGATGCGGCCGTGCCCACGAAGTACATAGCCACCCGTTTCCGCTTCGCCGTGGTGGTGGGGCAAGGAACGGTACCCGGGCGTGTTGGAAACCTGGCCGAACCAGATCTTGGTTGCCGGCGTGTGCTGGATGCTCACACCGGAGACGCGGATGGCGTCGCCGGACTGGGCGGTGTTGGTGTCTTCTTCACCGGCCCGGGTCACAACGGGGACCACCTTGCCGTCAGGGCCGGCGTAGATGGAGTTGTCGCCTTCGAGGCGGTAGTCGGTGGTGGTCTGGCTCATGGGGTTCTCCTTTTGGCTGTTTGGCTGTGGGTCTTAGGCGTCGGCGGGGGTTTAGGCGTTGGCAGGGACTGGCGCGTGGATTCGGAACTGGTTTTCCAAGCGGCCGATGCCGTCGATTTCGGTGGTGAGGATGTCGCCGTCGTTCAGGAAGCGCGGCGGGGTCATTCCCATGCCCACTCCCCCCGGCGTGCCCGTGAGTACGAGGTCGCCGGGGCGCAGGACTGTGAACTGGGAAATGTAGGACAGGAGTTGTGCGGGGCCGAACACCAGGGTGCTGGTATTGCCCTGCTGCACGAGCTCCCCATTGACGTAGCCACGGACTTCGAAGCTTTCGCTTGCCTCGTCCGCAGTCAACATCACGGGGCCCACTGGTGTGGTTGCGTCGAAAGCCTTGCCCTGGAACCACTGCAGGGTGCGGTTCTGCCAGTCACGCATGGAGACGTCATTGGCAACGGTGTACCCGGCGATCGCCGCCCGGGCCTGGTCTTCGTCGGCACGAAACAGTTCAGAACCCACGACGACGGCCAACTCGGCTTCCCAGTCCACGCGACCGCTGCCATGGACTTCTACGACGTCCGCGGCTCCGATCAGGGTGTCAGCGTACTTGGCGAACAGCGTCGGAAATTCAGGAAGTTCGCGTCCCATTTCCTGGATGTGATCCCCGTAGTTCAGTCCGCAACAGATGACTTTTCCGGCGCGGGGCAGTAGCGGGGCAAAGTCAGCTTCAGTTGCTCCGATGACGGGCTGCCCGCCCTCCACCGCTGCTTCCGCTGCCTTCTTGGTGATGGAGCGCCATTCCGGCTGGGCCAGGAGCGCGCCGACGTCCGTGGCCGGCAGCGCAAGGTACGTGTCGGCGCCCGTGGCGAGTGCCGCCCTCGTACTTCCGCTGGAGGTGCGCAAGGTGGCAAGTTTCATGGGTTCTGCTCCTTCGAGATTCAATGTGTCGACTTTTTTACGATCGTCACATATGCTCAACGTAGCACGGCAGAAATGATCTGCACAGAGGCATTTCAAAAGTTTTTGCAGTTGCCACAACAAGGAGGAACAGCATGAGCCACAAAACAATCAACCCGGAGTCACTCCCCAAGCCATCCGGTTTTGCGCACGGCATGCTCGCCGGCAACACGGTGTTCCTGGGTGGACAGACTGCCTTGGACAAGAACATGAACATCGTTCCCGGCGGCATCGTGGAGCAGTTTACGCAGGCGTTTTCCAACGTGCTGACCACGCTCCGGGAAGCGGGCGGGCAGCCGGAGGACCTCGTCAACGTCACTATCTACCTCACGGACGTAGATGACTACATGGCGAACGGCCGCGAGATCGGACGCATCTGGCGTGAAATGGCTGGCTCGCAGTACCCGGCGATGGCCGGCATCGGTGTCACCCGGCTGTGGCAGAAAGAGGCCATGATCGAAATCCAGGGCATCGCGGTGATTCCCGAGCGCTAAGTCTCTGGCTCTTCCGCTTGCGGTGCCGGAGGATGTCCCCATGGGAACCGTCACCGAATACTTGGCCAGCGTCAGCGAAAACAACCGGCAGATGCTGGAGCGGATCGTTGACATCGCCCGGGAACTCGCGCCCGACGCCGAGGAAGGCACCAGCTACGGCATGCCTGCCTTGCTTGTGGACGGCAAGGGCTTCGTGAGCGTACTCGAAACAAAGAAGCACTTGGCCTTATACCCGTTTAGCGGCCAGATCCTGCCGGAGATGTCGGAGGAGCTTGGCGGTTACTCGTGGTCGCCGGGGACATTGCGGTTCTCGGCTGACAACCCTGTGCCGGATTCCATGGTTCGGCGGATTCTTGAGACGCGGCTGGCTGCAATCCGGAAGCAGCCGCCCCGGCCCAACTAGTCCCCACCGCCAGATGTTATGAAGGCTTAGAGTAACCACTAATGCCAGTCAGTTCCGTTAGTGCTTGGCGGAGACGTCCCGTGAGATCGCGTTGGCCGTTGCGACGACTTCCTGCCGCACGGACTCGAGATATTTCTCCGGGTCAGGCTTAGCTGCCACGGCCTGCGCCTGGAGGGACACATTGATCGCCGCTACGTTGTCGCCATTGTTGTGGTTCCACACCGGGGCCGCGATGGACATTAGCCCGATCTCCAACTCTTGGTCCAGAAGACACCAGCCTTGCGTACGGACACGTTCGACGGCGGCCCTCAAGTCTGCCGCGTTGGCGACGGTTCGCGGCGTGAGCGGGGTGAGTTCCGCCGTCGAAAGGTAAGCCTCAAGTTTCGCCTGCGGCAAGCCGGCGAGCAGGACCCGACCCATCGACGTTGCGTACGCGGGGAAGCGGGTACCCACGGTGATGCCGACGTTCATGATGCGCTTTGTGGCTACGCGGGCAACGTAGAAGATGTCCGGTCCGTCGAGCACTGCGGCCGAGGTGGACTCCCCCAGCTTCAAGGACAGTTCCTCCAAGTGCGGCTGGGCTAACTGCGGCAGTGACAACGCCGAAAGGTACGAGTAGCCGAGCTGCAGCACCTTGGCCGTGAGCGCGAAGGTTTTGCCGTCCGTGCGAACGTAGCCGAGCTCCACGAGGGTGTGCAGAAAACGGCGGGCCGTGGCGCGAGTCAGGTCAGTGCGGGCTGCGACCTCACTGAGGGTCATCACGGGGTTGTTCGCATCGAAGGCCCGGATTACGGCGAGTCCCCGGGCCAGCGACTGGACGTACTGGTCGCTGGCCTGCGGGGTTACTGCCGATTCGCTCATGGTTACCAATCCTAGGGGGCGTTGCGGGGCCAACTTGCGGGGCCTGCTATGCCTTTTTCAGGGGTAGGGGTACGAGCTCCTGGATTTCCTCGAAGGTGCAGCCGAACGTCTCGCGGACTGTCACACCTTCGGGACCTGTGAGGAAGACGGCCTTGTCGGTGTAGACGCGGGTCACGCATCCCACGCCGGTCAGGGGATAGGTGCATTGCTCCACAAGTTTGGATACGCCCTCGCGGGTCAACAAAGTCATCATGACGAACACGTCCTTAGCGCCCGTGGCCAGATCCATGGCACCTCCGACGGCGGGGATCGCGTCCGGGGCGCCGGTGTGCCAGTTGGCGAGGTCGCCTGTGGCGGAGACCTGGAACGCTCCGAGGACGCAGATGTCCAGGTGGCCGCCGCGCATGATCGCGAACGAATCGGCGTGGTGGAAGTACGAGGCTCCGGGCAGCTCAGTGACGGGGATCTTGCCGGCGTTGATCAAGTCACCATCGACCTCGTCCCCAACGGCGGCCGGGCCCATCCCGAGCATCCCGTTCTCGGTGTGGAGCGTGATGTTCTGTTCCTCGGTGAGGTAGTTCGAGACGAGGGTCGGCTGACCGATGCCCAGGTTCACGAACGAACCCGGCGCGATATCTCGGGCCACCAACTGGGCGAGTTCGTCGCGGCCCAAGGGCTTTTCGGAGGTCTGGATGCTTGTCTGCGTGCCCATGCTCAGGCCACCTTTCCGTTCGAACTAAGCGTTTCAGAAGCGGCGGAGTCCACGCGGACAACGCTGTTGACGTAAATGCCCGGGGTCACCACGTTCTCCGGATCCAGCGACCCGGTGGGCACGATCTCCGAGACCTGCACAATGGTGTGCTTGGCAGCAGCGGCCATGATCGGGCCGAAGTTCCTGGCGGTCTTGCGATAGACGAGGTTGCCCTTGCCGTCCGCCTTGAGCGCCTTGATCAGCGCGACGTCGGCGTGGATGGGCGTCTCGAACACCTGGCCGCGGCCGTCGATGATCCGGGTTTCCTTGCCCTCGGCCAGCGTGGTGCCGTAGCCGGTTGGAGTGAAGAACCCGCCAATCCCGGCCCCCGCGGCCCGGATACGCTCAGCCAGGTTCCCCTGCGGAACGAGTTCCAGTTCGATCTCACCTGCATGGAACTTGGCATCGAAGTGCCAGGAATCGGACTGCCGCGGGAAGGAACAGATCATTTTGCGGACCCGGCCTTCCTTGATCAGCAACGCCAGGCCCTGGTCGCCCTGGCCGGCATTGTTGTTCACCACGGTCAGGTCCTTCGCGCCGCAGTCCATGAGTGCGTCGATCAATTCGAACGGCTGCCCTGCATTGCCGAACCCGCCGATCATCACCGTAGACCCGTCCTTGATCCCGGCCACGGCCTCGGCAACAGTGTCAATGAAATTCAGCATCGTCCTAACCCTTCACAGAACCAGTTACGTTTTCCAGCACCACAGCCAAGCCCTGCCCAACCCCAATGCAGATCGCCGCCACTCCCCAGCGCTGTCCGGAGGCCTGCAACGACCGCGCCAACGTACCCAGGATGCGGGTACCGGAGGCACCGAGCGGGTGGCCCATCGCAATGGCCCCGCCGTGGCGGTTCACGATCGAGGGGTCGATCCCCCACGCGTCAACGCACGCCAGCGATTGCGCGGCGAACGCTTCGTTAAGTTCGACGGCGCCAACCTGGTCCCAGCCGATGCCTGCCTTCGCGAGGGCCTTGTTCGCCGCCTCCACCGGAGCGAACCCAAAGAACTGCGGATCGTTGCCATGAGCACCACGCCCGGCGATACGCGCCAACGGCTCCATGCCAAGAATCGACGAAGCAGCCTCCGACCCAATCCACGCAGCCGAAGCACCATCAGACAAAGGCGACGCATTCCCGGCGGTGACCGTGCCGCCGTCGGGCCCTGAACCTTCGGGACGGAACACCGTCTTCAACCCCGCCAGCTTCTCCGCGGAAGAACCAGCCCGGATTCCTTCGTCCCGCACCAGGTCCGTGCCCGGAACCGCGGTGACAAGGTTGTCGTAGAACCCGTCGTTCCATCCAGCATCGGCCAGATTGTGGGAGTCCGCAGCGAACTGGTCCTGGCGTTCCCGCGTGATCCCGTACTTCTCGCGCAGCCGTTCCGTGGCTTCGCCCAGGGAGATGGTCCAGTCCTTGTTCATGGCCGGGTTCACCAGACGCCAGCCGAGCGTGGTGGAGGCCAGCGTCATGTCCCCGGCCGGGTACGGCTTGGAAGTCTTCGGCAGCACCCACGGCGCACGCGACATCGACTCTGCCCCGCCCACCAGCATGAGCTCAGCATCGCCGGCATTGATCTGGCGGGATGCAATGATTGCGGCGTCCAACGACGAACCACAGAGACGGTTGACCGTGGTCCCCGGAATCGAAACCGGCAGCCCAGCCAGCAGGGTAGCCATCCGGGCAACGTTGCGGTTTTCCTCGCCGGCGCCGTTGGCGTTGCCAAACACCACCTCGTCGATCCGCTCAACATCCAGCCCCGGAGCCCGTCGAACCGACTCACGCACCACATGGGCGGCCAGGTCATCGGGACGGACAGCAGCAAGTCCGGAGCCGAACTTGCCAAAGGGCGTGCGCACGGCGTCGTACACAAAAGCCTGGTTCATGGGTTTCTCTTTCTGCTTGCCCAACTGAGTCGCAGTTGTGCGCGTTTTGAGGGGGCTAAACGCGCACTAATGCGACCTAGTTGGGTTCGTTTGCGTCGATCTCGGCGAATACTTTCTGCGCCGTCTTGAAGGCCGAATTGGCCGAGGGAACACTGCAATAAATTGCGGTCTGCAGCAGGATTTCCTTGATCTCGTCCCTGCTCAGGCCGTTGTTGAGGGCCGCCCGAACGTGCATCGCGAGCTCCTCCCAGTGACCGTGCGCCACCAGTGCCGTGAGGGTGACGGCGGAGCGCATTTGCCGGCTAAGACCGGGCCGCGTCCAGATGCCACCCCAGGCGATCCTGGTGATCATGTCCTGATAGTCCTCGGTAAAGGAGTCCATATTGGCGTTCGCACGGTCCACGTGCTCATTGCCGAGCACTTCGCGCCGTACGGCCATGCCGGCGTCGTAAATGTCCTGCCCGGTGGCATCCGCCTGCACGGCACCACTCCGCTCGGGAGATAAAGAGGTCATCGTCCGTTCTCCTTCATAAAGGTCCGCATCAACCCGGCCACAATTGCAGGCGCCTCCGCTGGCGCAAGGTGCCCGACGCCGTCGAGCGCCACCGCCTGGGCGGAACCGCCGCCCGCGGTGATACCGGAAACAACAGCTTCGGCCAACGATGGCGGCGCCACAGAGTCCTCGACGCCGGCAATCGCCTGGGTGGGAACGGTGATGCTGCCGAGTTGCTCGCGGACGTCGAATCCGGCGAGGGCTTCGCAGCAGAACGAGTAGCTGAAGCGGTCGGCATCGCGAAGTGAGTGCAGGAGGCGGCTGCTGATTTCCGGCTGGCGGTCCATGAAGCCGGGACCGAACCAACGCTCGGCGGAGCCTTGGATCATCACAGGCGTCCCCAATTTGCGCACGGTTTCCGCGCGCTCCAGCCAGCCTTCAGGCGTGCCAATCTTGGCGCCGCTGCACTGCACCGAGAGGCTGCGGAGGCGGTCACCATGCTTGATGCCAAGTTGTAGGCCGATGGCGCCGCCCAGCGAGACGCCGGCGTAGTGAAAGTTCGCGCCCGGGCTCACAAGATCAACAAGATCGACGACGGCGTCCGCCAGTTCCGCGATATCGAAACCTTCGGTGGCGGCTGGCGAGATGCCATGGCCGGGGAGATCCCAGCCGATGACGTCGTACTCATCGCCAAGCAGCGCTGCCGTTTCAGTCCAAAGCACGGTGGAGGTGCCCAGCGACGGCCCCACCACGAGGAGAGGCTTCTCCCCGAGTGATCGCTGCGGGGACAGCAAAACGGCCTTGACGGTTGGCTTAGCCACGGGTGGCTCCCTTCGTTGTCGGTGAGTCGGAGGCGGCAGAGCCCGTGAATCCGGGATAGGCAGCAAAGATCCGGCGCGCGATTTCGGCGGCTTCACCGAGGTAGCTCGCGGGATCCAGGAGTGCCTCGAGTTCGGCGGCACTGAGCTTGTCCGCAGGGACAGCCTCACGCAGCAGCTTGGTGTAGATCCGCGTCTGCTCGGCCGCGGGCGCCCTGAGCGTTTCATCGACGACGTTCTGCAGCTTTTGTTTTCCGTCCGGACCCAGGAGAGGCGCGACGGCGGCCATCACACCTTCGCTGAGGAGCAGAGGCCCCGAAATTTCGAGGTTCCGGCGCATCGCTTCCGGGAAGACACGAAGGCCTGCCGTGAGTTCGCTGACGTGACCTGCGGACCCCAAGGCCAACGCGAGCAGCTGACGCAGGGCCGGCCATTCGCTGTGCCAGGCACCGTCCGGGCGCTCATCGTTGAAAGTGGCCGCCGCGAGGTGCAGCTGCGATGCGAGGCCGGGTGCCTGCAGCGCCGCACTGCGGACGAGTACGGACAGTACGGGGTTCTGCTTCTGCGGCATGGCCGAGGAGACCCCGCGTCCGGCGGCCAGCGGTTCGCCGAGCTCGGCGACTTCCGGACGGCTCAGGAACAGCAGGTCCGCGGCGATCTTTCCGAAGGAATCAATCAGTGCGGCAAGTCCATCGCCCAGGGACGTGATGGCCAGGCGGTTGGTGTGCCAAGGAGCAGGAGCTGTTGCGAGGCCAAGCTTTGAGGCCAAAGAATCCGCCAATTCAAACGGCGTGGTCTGCGAGGAAGCGGTCAGCTTGGTCGCCGACGCCAGGGTTCCGCCCGCACCACCGAACTGAACGGGTAACTCCACTGCAGACAACCGCGCAGCCGCAGCAGCCACCCCCTGGAACCACTGCGCAGCCTTGAGCCCGAAGGTGTACGGCAGCGCGTGCTGCGTCAGGCTCCTTCCCACGCACAGCGTGTCCGCGTGCTCCCCTGCCAAGGTGGCGAGCGCCGTCGTCGTGCGTTTCACGTCAACGAGCAGCGCAGAAACGGCGCGGCTGGCGAGCAGCATGAGGGCGGAGTCGAGGACGTCCTGGCTGGTGAGGGAGGTGTGCACAGCGGATGCCGCGCCCGCGTCCAGGGATTTCACCCGGGCGCGCAGGTCACCAAGCAACGGAATCACAGGGTTGCCCCCGCCCTGGGCGCGTTCCGCCACCGAAGCGGCGTCGTAAGAACCGGGATCGGCGGCTTCGGCCACGACTGCGGCGGAACCTGCAGGAACGAGCCCCGCTTCCTCGAGGACAACCGCCCAGGCGGCTTCGACGTCGAGGATCGCCGCGATCAGGACACGGTCGCCCGTCAGCGCCGCAACAGAGGGCGACGCCGAGACGGGGCTAAGGAGGCCGAAGTCGCCGTCGATCATGGCTGTGAGTCCGCGTTGACGCTGGTATCGAGTGAACCGTCCTGCTGGAAATCCAGGAATACAGTTTCGTCGCCGCCCTGCAGTCGGATGTCCCAAGTGAGGCCGCCGTCGGGGTCGCGACGGGCGATCAGGGTCTTGCGACGCTCGGGGTCCAGGGAGCTCAGGAGCGGATCGTTGGCCAGCGCTTCCTCGTTTTCCGGGAGGTACACGCGGGTGAAAAGGCGGTTCATGAGGCCGCGGGCAAACACAGCCACGGAGATGAACGGGGCCGAACCCGGCGAGGTTGGTCCGGGGTTGACGGTGGTGAAGGTGTACACGCCGGAGTTGCCCACGGAGCCGCGGCCCCACCCGGTGAAAGTGTAGCCATCGCGGACCAAGGAGCCGGTGCGCTGGACGATGTTGCCCTCGGAGTCCGGCTGCCAGATCTCCAGGATGGCGTCCGGGATGGTGTTGCCGGCGCCGTCGTAGACCGTGCCTTGGAGGCGGATGCTGCCCGGGCTTCCCGGGGCGAGGAGTTCGTTGTCCTTATTAAAAGGGAGGGCGTATCCGTAGAAGGGTCCGACGGTCTGGCCCGGTGTGGGTGTCAGCTTGCTCATGTGCTTACTCCTCGTCCCCGGCGTCGCCGTATGCTTCGTTTTCGGTCCAGGTCCGCTTGGAGCCGGTCAGAATGATGTCCCACCTGTAGCCGAGTGCCCATTCCGGGCTGGTCAGTTCGTGGTCGTAGGTGGCTACCAGGCGGTCGCGGGCGTCCTGGTCCACGATCGACTGGTAGATGGGGTCCAACGGGAAGAGCTGGTCGCCCGGGAAGTACATCTGGGTCACGATGCGCTGCGTGAACTCCGAGCCGAACATGGAGAAGTGGATGTGGGCCGGGCGCCAGGCGTTCAGGTGGTTCTTCCACGGGTAAGCACCGGGTTTGATCGTGGTGAAGCTGTACGAGCCGTCATCGCCAGTGATGCAACGGCCAACGCCCGTGAAGTTCGGGTCCAGCGGGGCGGGGTGCTGATCGCGTTTGTGGATGTAGCGGCCGGCGGCGTTGGCCTGCCAGATCTCCACGAGCTGACCGGCAACCGGGCGACCGTCGCCATCAAGGACCCGGCCGGCAACGATGATGCGCTCACCCTGCGGCTCGCCGTTGTGCTGAATGGTCAGGTCCGATTCCAGCGCGTGCACATCCTGGTGGCCGAAGGCGGGCGAGTAGAGCTCGATCGTCTCCGGATCCGCGTGGTGCAGGCTCTTGGTCGGGTGGCGCAGGATGCTGCTGCGGTACGGGGCGAAGTCCAGGCGCGGCATGGTCTCCGGCGCCCTGCCGTTCTTAAGGGCCTCCGCATAGCGGTCCCCGATGCCCCTCATCTCAGCGCTGAGATCCGCTTGGGTTTCCACTTTCTTGGAATCGTGCGCTGCATGCGGCTCGGCAGGTGGCACGAGCTCCTCGGATTCGAGCGCTTCTGCAGAGTTGACTTGTGCTGTCTGTTCTTGCGGCACAGTCGGCTCCTTTCGATGGGTTGGATTATTGCTTGAGGTTTATGACCGGTGCAGCGAGTCGTATTGGACGGCATGGCGCACCGGCGCGTTGGGCGCTCCGTAGCCGTCGTAGTTGCCGCGGCGCTCCACCATTTCGAAGAACACGCTGCCAACCGTGGCGGTGTAGAAATGGAGGAATTCTCCATTGGCGTCGCGGTCGTAAAGGAGGTTGAGCTCCTTGAGCATTGCCAGGAATTCCGGTTCCAACTCGAACCGTGCGTCCAGGTCTTCGTAATAGTTGGCGGGAATCTCCAGGAACTCGAGGCCCCTTGCGTGGGCGGACCGAGCGGTGGCCACAAGGTCATCCACCGCGAAGGCGATGTGTTCCTGGTACGTTTTGCGGTCAGTCTGCGCTTGCTGTGCCGGTGCCAGGTTCAGCACCAGCCTGACTGAGGCGTCCGAGGTTTCCATGACCTGCGAGCGCACCAGGCCGCTGGGACTCGGGACTTCGGCGAACGGCTGCGGTTCAAGGGCCAGGGCGCTGGTATAGAACAGGACGGCTTCGTCGAAGTGCTGCCACGGCTGGGCCAGATTAACGTGGTCAATCACCGCGCTGACGTCGGAGCCAGGGTGTTCCAGGCCCTCGCCAAACTCGTACGTCCACGCGGCGGTTCCGTCCGGGCTGCCCTGGCACAGGAAGATTTCGGTGGAGTCCGGGGCGGAGATGCCTTGGAACACTTCCTCATCAGCCTGGACCTTGCGTGCCACCACCGGCGCTTTGAGTTGCTGGGCGCGAGCGGAGGCAATCACTGGGGAGTCGACGTCGAACCCCAAAGCGGCGATAGCCGGTTCGGCGTGCTGTGCCGCTTGCTCGTTGATGATCACGCGCGCCTGGCCCATGGTCCAAAGCTGTACGTCCTTGGTGCGGTGGCGGCCCTCGAACTCGAAGCCAAGCTGGCCAAGGAGCTTCTCAAGCTGGGCGGTGTCGTCGGCCTTGACCTCGGCGAAGTTGAAGCCGGCGGGTTCGTTCACCTTGGGCAGCGTGGCCAGTTCCATGGGATAACGACGGCGGCTGGCGGCTTTTTGTTCGGATGCCGCGGCCGTGGCGTTGCTTGCGAGCCACTTGGCGCTCTGCTCTTCCAGCCAGATCAGGGAGCGCATGGCGTCCACAGCTGTCCGTTCGACGTCAGACTGGCGGAAGACATCGTTGAAAACTTCCAGCGAAACCGGACCTGTATAGCCGGCCCGGACCACGTGGCCCATGAACTTGGCGAGCTCAAACTGGCCCTCGCCCGGGAACACCCGATAGTGGCGGCTCCACGAGAGGACGTCCATGGAGAGCTTGGGGGCGTCTGCCACCTGGACGAAGAAGATCTTGTCCGCGTTGATCTTCTCGATCGGAGCGGTGTCCCAGTCGCGGGAGAGGATGTGGAAGGAGTCCAGGCAGGTGCCGAGGTTGGGGTGGTCCACCATTTCGACCAAGCGATATGCGTGCTCGTAATCGTTGACGTACTTGCCCCAGGCCAACGCTTCGTAGGCAACCTTGACGCCGTGGTCCCCGGCAAGTTCAGCAAGCTCGCCCAGTTGGGAGGCGCGAAGTTCGTCGTCGTCGATTGTTGCTGTGGCCACGTTGGAGCAGACCAGGATGGTGTCCATGCCCAGGCGGGACATGAGCTTGAACTTGGCCTCCGCCCGGCGAAGGTTGGCCTTGAGCAGGTCCGGGGTGACGCCGTCGAAATCGCGGAACGGCTGATAGAGGTCCAGACCCAGGCCGAGATCTGCGGCCATTTTCCGTACTTCCTCGGGGCTGAGCGGCGAGGTGACGAGGTCCTGTTCGAAGATTTCGATGCCGTCGAAGCCCGCTATTGCGCAGGCCTGCATTTTCTCTTTCAGTGTGCCGGAGAGGCAGACGGTGGCGATTCCGGTGCGCATCAGTGGGCCGCCTTCGCCAGTGCTGTGGCGGAGAGTTCGGTTGCAGCATCTTCCACGGCGATCAATTCCAGGAAGTGTGCCCGCATGCGGTCACGATCGGCGTCGCGTCCGGTGAAGAGCTGGAAGGCGTCGGCCGCCTGACCGACCGCCATCCTGCCGCCGTCGAGGACGTCGCAACCCTTGGCGCGCGCCTCACGGACCAGGCGTGTGTCGATAGGGCGGTAGACGATGTCGGCAACCCAGTGGCGCGGTTCCAGGAGGTCGATGTCCAGCGGCAGTCCCGGGTGGGCGGCCATGCCAATAGGCGTGCAATGCACCAGGCCGTCGGCGAGCGGCATGATCTCCGGCAAATCGGTGGGAGTGCGCGGCGTGATGGTGGCGACCGGGAAAAGTTCGCCTAGTTCCGTGGCGCGTTCGGCTGCACGGGTGGGGTCCATGTCCACGAGGTCCAGCTGCTTTACGCCGGCTTTGAGCAGGGCATAGGCGACCGCGGATCCCGCACCGCCCGCACCAAGCTGGACCACGCGGTTCAGCTTCGCGTCCGGCAACCCGGAGGTGAGGGCCGCCCCGAAGCCGGAGAAGTCCGTGTTGTGGCCTATGAACCGACCATCCTGAATCAAGACCGTATTGACGGCACCCAAGCGACGGGCGTCGTCGGAAATTTCGTCAAGGTGCTCCAGTACCAGCTGCTTGCACGGGTGGGTGATGTTCAGGCCATTGAAACCCATGCGCTGGGCTGCGGTGAGGAGGTCCCCGACGGCGGCGGCCGGCAAAGCCAGGTCCAGCAGGTCAATGGGGCGGTACAGCAAGCGAAGGCCCTGCACGTCGGCTTCGCGTTCGTGCATGGGCGGTGTGAGCGAGGGCATGACGCCTTCGCCTATGAGGCCCACCAGAACGGACTCGGCTCGGTTGCTCATCCTAAAGCTCCTTTGACTTCAGCACCGCGGGCTGATGGCGCTTTTCGGGCGTCGCCGGTCCGGGTGTATTCAGATTACTACAAGTGTTCATATTCCGCACGCTTGTTCTTATCGCGAACATTTCGGGCGTCCGCACCCAACTGAGTCGCACTTAAGCGCGTTTTGAGCGGTGAAAACGCGCACTATTGCGACCTAGTTGGGCTAGCGCTGGGGCAGGCGGGCCGCGAGTTCCGCCGCGGCCTCCTGCAAAGTGGGGACGTGGGCGATGAGTTCATCCATGGTGAGGCGAAATACCGGAACAGCCGTGGCGACAGACGCAAAAGCGTGGCCCTGGGAATTGAGCACCGGCACTGCGACCGCGCGCATGCCGATCTCGTTTTCTTCATCCATGACCGCGTAGCCCTGTCGGCGCACCTGCTCAATCTCCGCCCGGAATGCAGCCCGATCGGTAATGGAGCGCTCAGTGAGGGGCTCCAAAGGCAACTCTTCGAGCAGCCGTTCACGTTCGGCGTCGTTCTCAAACGCGACAATTGCCTTACCCACGGACGTCGTGTGCAGCGCGCCCAGATGGCCGGGATCGCTGGTGACGCGGAAGGTCTTGGGGCCGTCCACCTTGTTCACGGTCAGATGATGGTTTCCGTCGCGCACCGAGAGGATGGTCGCTTCCTCGGTACGCTCCGTAACGCGCTGGAGAACGGGAAGAGCCGTTGCCGCAAAACCGTGGTGGTTGGAAACCCGCTGACCCAGCTGGAAGACCCGTAATCCCAGATGGTATCGACGGCCGTCGGGCTCGTAATCCACGAATCCGTCGCGCGTCAGTGAGCCGAGCAGCCGGTACGTCGTGCTGAACGGAAGCCCTGCGCTCCTGGCCAGGTCCGCGGCACTAGCGCCTTTGGGCTCATTTCCCAGCAATACCAACAGGCCCAGGGCCTTGCCGACCATGTCGGTCTTTGTGTCCTCTTTCACACTCATGCTTAGATGCTCTCACATCGTGAGAGCTATTTCTAGATAGTGAGCACAAGTCTTGACAAGTGACCCCAGTCACGGCCACTATTGCTGTATTGCACAAGTAGCTCTCACCATGTGGTTACTTTGGGATTGATCCGGCCGCACCTCGCTCTGGTCTTCCCGCAGAAGCTAGATCCGCGACATCGTCGTCACAGAAGGAACACCCATGAGCCACACAATGCCGTCAGCGACGCCAGGCACAGTAACCCCAGCAGGAACTCCCAAGAAAGCGGCACTCGCCAGCTTCCTGGGAAGCGCAGTGGAGTACTACGACTTCTTCATCTTCGGCTCCGCCGCCGCCTTGATCTTTCCGCACGTGTTCTTCCCGGACGCGGACACCAACGCAGCCATCATGTCCTTCGCGACCTTTGGCTTCGCCTATGTTGCCCGTCCTGTAGGCGCCATCATCTTGGGGCACTTCGGCGACAGGATCGGCCGGCAGAAGGTCCTCATGTTCACCCTTGTCCTGATGGGCGCCGCCACCTTCGTGATCGGCTGCCTCCCGGACTTCAAGACCATTGGCTGGTGGGCTCCCGTCCTGCTGGTACTCGCCCGCCTCGCCCAGGGTCTCTCGGCTGCCGGCGAGCAGGCCGGTGCCTCCTCGATGACGCTGGAGCACGCTCCGGACAACCGCCGCTCGTTCTTCACCTCGTGGACGTTGACCGGCACCCAGGGTGGCCAGATCCTTGCAGCCTTGGTGTTCATTCCAGTTCTCGCGCTCCCGGACGAGGTCAAGTACGGCATCGGCTGGCGAATCCCGTTCTGGCTCAGTGCAGTAGTGGTCATCGTGGCCTACTTCATCCGACGCACGCTTCACGAGCCGCCGGCATTCGCCGAGGCCAAGAAGAACAACCAGATCGCCAAGCTGCCCGTCGCCGACCTCCTCAAGCTGCACTGGCGCGACGTCCTCCGGGTTGTGTGCTGTGCCTTCATCGCCGCCGTGAGTACGGTCTTTGGAACCCTGGCCATCAAGTACGCACAGGACGTGGCCCACGTCAGCGGCACCATCACCTTGTGGCTCGTTGTAGTGGCCAACATTGTGGCCCTCGGTACCCAACCGCTCTTCGGCATGCTCGCCGACAAGATCGGTCGGAAGCCCGTCTTTATCTACGGTGCTGTGGCCAGCGCCATCATGACCCCGGTGTTCCTGCTGACCCTCGAATCCGGCAACGTCCCGCTGATGTTCCTGGTATCCGTTGTGTTCTTCTCCTTCGGCTACGCTGCCGCCAACGCTGTGTGGCCGTCGTTCTACGGTGAAATGTTCAGCACCAAGGTCCGCTTCTCCGGTCTGGCCATTGGCACGCAGCTCGGCTTCCTCATGGCAGGCTTTGCTCCGACCATCGTCACCGCCCTCGGCGGAACCAAGCCCGGCGGCTGGGTCCAGATCTCAATCTTCACGGCAGTCATCTGCGTGATCGCAGCGGTCTCGGCCATGACGGCCCGCGAGTCAGCAAAGGTCCCGACGGCGGAACTCGGCTTGCACAAGTAGGGGCCGCTCCCCTTCGCCGGAGGCCCGCCGTCGCCGAAATCGCCGGAAAACGTCCAGTTCGCTGGAAGTTTCCCGGCGATTTCGCATGTTTCCGGCGAACTCGTGGTGTCAGCCCCAGCAGGACCTATCGCGGATTCAGCACCACTGGCATGAACTTCCCGGCACCCGTTCCGGAGTACATCAGCAACGTGCCGTCCCCGGCAACTCCCACCACAGAGGGGTCGCCTGTACCCGTAAATCCGTTGCCGAGGGCAGCGATGCTGGAGAACATGTTCCACCCGGAACCGAGGTAGGAGCGGGAAAGGAAGCCGCCAGCGCCGTTGCCCGGGTAGAGCCAGAGTCCGCCATCACCTGTACGGCCAACCAGGTCTTCCCTTCCGTCGCCGTTGAAGTCACCGGCCTGCAGGACCAGGTTGAACATGTCCCATCCGGTGCCGATCTGCTTGCGGGCAAGGAAGCCCCCGGAGCCGTTGCCGGGATAGACCCACAGCACGCCATCGGGGCCCTGCGCAACGATGTCCGGCTTTCCGTCGCCGGTGAAATCGCCCGGGGCCAGCAATTGCTCGAAACCTTGCCATCCGGTGCCGATCTGTTTACGTGCAAGGAACTGTCCCGTGCCGTCCGTCGGGTAAAGCCACAGTGTCCCATCGGAAGCCCGGGCCACAAGATCAGGGTGCGAATCGCCGTCGAAATCTCCCGCGCTGAGCACCGACGTGAACTGGCCCCAGCCCCACCCGACTTGAACACGCGGAAGGAAGCTGCCCGATCCGTTGCCCGGGTAAAGCCAGAGCGCGCCGTCGGTCCCGCGCGCCAGGATGTCGGCGGCAGCGTCGCCGTCGAAATCGCCTGCTTCCCACACCTGACGGAACTGGTTCCATCCGGTCCCGATCGCAAGCCGATCCGCGAAGCCAATGCCGTCCCCTGGATAGAGGGTCATGCCCCCGCCCGCTGCTGCGGTCAGGACGTCCACCCGCTTGTCACCTGTGAAGTCCCGGCCGCCAACAATGTCACCTACCCCGTTCCAACCAGTTCCGACGGCGGCACGCGGCAGGAAGCCGCCCCTGCCATCCCCGGGGTAGACGAAGAGCGTGCCGTCGCCGGCCCGGGCGAGCAGACCCGGAGCACCGCCCCCGAACGAACCTGACGCTGCGAGGCTGTTGAAGGAATCCCAGCCTTGGCCGATCTGCGTTTGGGCTAGGAAACCACCTGTGCCATTGCCGGGATACAACCACAGGCGGCCATCCGCACCGGCGGCGATCAGGTCGCTCCGGCCATCCGCGTTGAAGTCCCCGGCCGCGACCAACTGCGTGAAGCCCTGCCAACCAAAACCGATCTGGCTCCGGGCCAGGAATCCACCCTTGCCGTTGCCGGGATAAAGCCACAATGCGCCGTCGCTGGCTCGGGCTAGGATGTCCGCGAAGCCGTCGCCGTTGAAGTCCGACGTTCCCAAAACGGCATTGAAGATGCTCCAGCCCAAGCCGATCTGCACCGGATCGTCCAGCCGGTTTCCTGGGAGGCCACTGAAGAGCAGCAGCGAACCGTCAGCTTCCCGGGAGATGACGTCGGCCAGTTTGTCGCCGTCGAAGTCGCCCGCGGAGAAACGCATGCGTGCCTTGAGTTTGGGATCGGCGTTGATGGTGACAGTCGCCGAGGTTGTGGAGACGGAGTTGATGGTGACCTGGGTGCCGGTGTAGGTGGTGAAGGTGCTGCCGGCTTGCCAGGCGTGGTTCTTGGCGTAGTACTGCTCCTGGAACGGGATGGTGGACGGCATGAGAATCAGCGATGATGCGATCGTGGCGCCGCCGCGTTGGACGATCTTGACGCCCCTGTTGCCGGCGGGCCTGCCCACATCGCCGAGATAGCTGTCGTACCCCACCGGCTGCCTGAGTTCCAGGTAGTAGACCTCTTTGCTGACCGGGTCCGTGAACTTAATGGCCCTCTGTGCGTCGGTGCCTCCCCAAGGCTTCAATGTGTAGCTTTTGACGCCCGTGGCCACCCCGACATCCCGGATTTCGTCGCCCCGGCCCAGCCCTGCGTAGTCCCAGAAGCTGGAGCTCACCACCGGCTGGGCGTACTGCGCAGCGCCCATGAGGTCCGTGGTGTCTCCGTATTCACGGATGTAGCAGGAGCTGTCCGTGAACCGCCCGGTGCTGTCCACGCCGACGTCGGATGCGCCGCTGTAGCACTGCAACGCATCGGCGTGCATCAGTCCGATCACGTGCCCGAATTCATGGCTCATGACGTTTTTGGAGAAGTCGCTGATTTGCGGCATCAGCACCCGCCCGCTGTAGCTGCCACTGCTGTAGCCGACGCCCAGCGCATTTCCGGAAAGTGTGGACGTCGGAATAAAGATCACTAGCGCCGTGTAGGGGCTTGCCGTCCATTTCAACTCGCTCGTGATGGTGGACATGATGGTGCTGTAGCTGTCTGTCGACTTGGCTTTGGATTGGAACCCGGAGACCTTGCTGTCCACAGTCATGGACAGCTTGTTGTCCGTCATGGCTTTCCAGTAGCTGCTGGTGGCCGCTACCGTCTGCTCGGCCGCTGACATGGAGACCGGATTGGTGTTGTCGGCAAGCTTGGCCGTGACGAGTCGAACCCGGATATCGCCATTGGGGCCGGTTGCTGCTGCGCCCTCGCCGAGAAGGGATTCGACGTCGGTGATCTCGCTACTGCTTGATGGCGCCTGTCCGGGTGGCGCCTCAAAGACGTGCTCCGAATGCGGTGTCCCCTCGAAGAACCGTACGTTCGGATTATCGGGTGTGGGTTCCGGCACCGCCGAGGCAGGGGCCTGGACGAAAAACAGGCCTGTGGCGAAAACCACCAAGCCTGTGGACACCGCGATTGCACGTCGCAAAAAGCCCATTAAATCTCCCGGGGACGGAGTCTGCGGTTCCTGTGAGTCTCAAGAACCGAGATCAGGTTACCGTCGCGCCCGCGCGGGTCCGCGGAAGCAGCCACAAAGCGAAGGCGAGTCCTGCCGCCGATTGCACGAATCGGCGTCGGGCCATAGCGGAAACGCAAGCATCCCGGAATGCTAACCGGACCCTAACCACGCCGAAATACTTTGGCAACAATGCCCCGCCACACTGGAATAGCCGGCAAGTGCAGGCACCAGCTCCAGTTCAGGAGGACACCATGCTGAAGGAAGTCACTACTCACACAACACGTATACGCGCTATCAGCCAGCTCCACCGCGGCGACGAGATCGAGGCCCGCATGTCCGTTGGTCCCGCTTACGATGACGTGGTCATCCGCCGCGGACGGGTTCAGGAAACAGCGCCGGGAATCGGCGTCGTCTGGATCATGGACCACGTCTCCGGGATGAGGAAAGCCATCAATACCGACGAATGCAGTGTTTGGCGCGTCGCCTGAACCCCGGCTTGACCCCAAATACCCGCTTAGCCGCCGGCCACGGACTGGATAATCAAGACCTCCTGGCCGGCCGCAACCTCCGTATCAAGACCCTTCAGACGCCGGACCTCATCACCGTTCACGTAAATATTCACGAAACGGCGGAGCGCACCGGTTTCATCCCGCAAACGCCTGGCCAGCACCGGATATTCTCCGGTTACCGAGTCCAGCAGCTGTCCAACGGTCACAGCCCCGTCGGCGGACGCAGTCAGAAAGGACTGTCCGCCGACGAGTGGCTGCAGGACACCTGGCAACACGACCGTAAAGTCAGCCACAACGGGCCTAACCAGGTACCGGGGCGCTGGCTGATGCTTCCCGCGCCCGGCCGCTGCGGTTTCCAACCACGACGGCGGCACGCACGCACAGTACGTCCGGCAAGTGCGAGGCCACTTCAGTAAAGGTCTCGCCCTCGTCGGCGCTGGCATAGACAGCTCCACCGCGCGTTCCGAAGTACACGCCAGTCGGTTCGGCAGTGTCCACGGATGCGGCGTCGCGAAGCACAGCGTTGTATTCGTGGTCCGGCAGACCGGTGTGGAGCTCTCTCCACGTTCCGCCGGCATCCTCCGTGCGGTGCACACTGAGCTTGCCGTCCGGCGGGATGCGTTCTCCGTCTGCCTTCAGCGGGATGACCCAGGCGGTTCCCTCGCGTCGGGGGTGGGTCAGCATCACGAAGCCAAAGTCCGCGGGCAGCCCCTCCGCGATGGAGTTCCAGTTCTCGCCGTTATCGTCCGTGCGATATACGCCATGGTGGTTCTGTGCGTACAAACGGCCCTCGACGGCAGCATCGGCAGCAATCTTGTGAACGCACTGGCCGAACTCGGGATTGGGATCGGGCATGAAGTAGGCCGAGATTCCCTTGTTGCGGGGCTCCCAGGAGGTACCGCCGTCGAGCGATCTGTAAACGCCGCCCGTGCTCATGGCAATATGGACGTTCTCACCGGAAGGATCCACCACGATCGAGTGGGCTGCCGCGCCGCCATAGCCAGCGCCCCACTCACTGCGATGGGGGTGGTCCCAGAGTCCGCGGTTCAGCTCAAAGTGCTCGCCGCCGTCGGTGGATTTCCACACTGAAATCGGCTCGCACCCGGCCCAAACCACGCCAGGCCGGGACTCGGCGTCGGGGTAGATCTGCCAGATGCGTTCCAAGGCGGCGTCGGTGCCGTCCGGAAATTTGATGGCGCCTTGCTCGGGTTCGGTCCAGGTGGCGCCGAGGTCATCTGAGTGGGCCACGGTGGGTCCCCAGTGCTCCGAACGCACCCCCACCATGATCCTGGTCTTGCCGTCCCGGGTATCTATCCCGATGCTGGGGATCTCGCTCATCAGGAAATGCGGGCCGGAGAGGGACCATTGTTTGCGGTCCGGGCTGCTTGCGAGCCACAAACCCTTCTTGGTCCCGATCGCTAGGACATAACTTTCTTCGGTAGCCATGAACCCCATCGAACCATTGTGGTCAGGGGAGGGCAATGAATTTTTGAGGCTATGTGGAAAACGCCTTTCGGATCAGAGGACCGGCCCGCCGCGAAAGACAACCACCCGCCGTCGTAGTACACGGACATACGAAGTACTGTGTCGGACCTCACCCGTACCCTGTTTATATGCCTCGTTTTGCCCTTGACATCGATTCTGTCTCCCGCCCTGTCCGCTCCCAATCGCTCTTGGATGCGGTCAACCAGCGCGTCGTCATTGCCGATGGCGCCATGGGCACCATGCTGCAGGGCCGGGAACTCTGCCTGGACACGGATTTCCAGGGACTGGAAGGCTGCAATGAGATCCTCAACGACACGCGCCCTGATGTCATCGGGGACATCCATGACGCGTACTTCGCGGTGGGAATCGACGCAGTAGAAACCAACACGTTCGGCGCGAACTGGTCCAACCTCTCCGACTACGGCATCGACGACCGCATTGAGGAGCTCGCCCGCAAGGGGGCGCAGATTGCCCGCGAGCGCGCGGAGGCTGCAGAAGCGAAAGACGGACGGATGCGGTGGGTTCTGGGTTCCATGGGCCCGGGCACCAAACTCCCCAGCCTCGGGCACACCAGCTACGACTCCCTCAAGCAGACCTTCGCACTGCAGGCCGAGGGCCTCATCGCCGGCGGAGCGGATGCGTTCCTCATCGAAACCAGCCAGGACCTCCTTCAGACAAAGGCTGCGGTGAACGGTTGCAAGCAGGCGATCGTTGCCAGCCGTGTCCGGCTCCCCATCTTCGTCGAGGTGACGGTCGAGACCACCGGAACCATGTTGATGGGTTCCGAAATCGGCGCTGCGCTCACCGCTCTTGAGCCGCTCGGCGTCGATGCCATCGGTCTGAACTGCGCCACCGGGCCGGATGAGATGAGCGAGCACCTCCGGCACCTGTCCAAGCAGTCCTCGGTCGCTATCGCCTGCATGCCCAACGCTGGGCTGCCGATCCTCGGCGCGAACGGCGCGCACTATCCGCTCTCCCCCACGGAACTCGCCACCGCGCACGAGCAGTTTGTGCGTGAATTCGGTTTGGGCCTGGTTGGCGGCTGTTGCGGTACGACGCCGGAGCACCTGGCCGCCGTCGTCGAACGTCTTGAGCCCTTCCGTATCAACGGCAACACGCTCGACGCCGGGACCGTCGCCAACGGCGCGAAAAGCGCCGGCGGCCGGGTTCCCACTGAACGCGAGGCCGGCGTCGCATCCCTCTACCATCACGTGCCGTTCGACCAGGAGTCCGCGTATCTCGCCATTGGTGAGCGCACCAACGCCAACGGTTCCAAGGCGTTCCGCCAGGCAATGCTGGAAGAGCGCTGGGACGACTGCGTGGATATTGCCCGCGAGCAGGTCCGCGTCGGCGCACACCTGCTCGACGTTTGCATCGACTATGTGGGCCGCGACGGCGTGGCGGACATCAAGGAAATCGTTTCGCGCTTCGCGTCGGCCTCCACCCTCCCGCTCGTCATCGACTCCACCGAACCGCCCGTCCTGAAGGCCGGGCTGGAACTCATCGGTGGTCGTCCGGTGGTCAACTCCGTCAATTACGAGGACGGGGATGGCCCGGACAGCCGCTTTGCGCGGATCATGCCGCTGGTGAAGGAGCACGGCACCGCCGTGATTGCTTTGACCATCGACGAGCAGGGCCAAGCGCGCACCACCGAAGGCAAGGTGGCCATCGCTTCCCGCCTCGTCGACGCCCTGGTGGGCGATTGGGGGATGCGCGTAGAGGACATCATTGTGGACGCCCTGACCTTCCCCATCGCCACCGGTCAGGAGGAAACCCGCCGGGACGGCATCGAAACCATCGAGGCTATCCGCCAGATCACCACGAAGTACCCCGGCATCCAGACCACCCTTGGTGTGTCCAACGTGTCCTTCGGCCTGAACCCGGCTGCCCGCATGGTGCTGAACTCGGTGTTCCTGCACGAGGCAGTGCAGGCGGGCTTGACCAGCGGAATCATCGACGCCGCAAAGATCGTGCCGCTGGCATCGCTGCCGGATGATCAGCGCAAGGTGGCCCTGGACCTCGTGTGGGACCGCCGCGAGTACGACGCCGACGGCAACGTCACCTATGACCCTTTGGCCATCATGCTGGACCTCTTCGCCGGCGTCGACACCGCTGCGCTCAAGGACCAGCGCGCCGCGGAACTCGCTGCGCTGCCCACCGGCGAACGCCTGCAGCGGCGCATCATCGACGGTGAAGGCAAGGGACTCGAAGAGGACCTCGACCTCGCACGCAGTGAAGGCATGACCCCGCTCGGCATCATCAACGACCAACTGCTGGAGGGCATGAAGGTTGTTGGTGAGCGCTTCGGCGCCGGCGAGATGCAGCTTCCGTTCGTGCTGCAATCCGCTGAGGTGATGAAGAACGCGGTCGCACTGCTCGAGCCGCACATGGAGAAGTCGGATTCTTCCGGCAAGGGCACCATGGTGATCGCCACCGTTCGCGGCGACGTGCACGATATTGGCAAGAACCTCGTGGACATCATCCTCACCAACAACGGCTACAAAGTGGTCAACATCGGCATCAAGCAGGGAATCGCCGAGATCATGGCCGCAGCGGAGGAGCACGACGCCGACGTGATCGGCATGTCCGGCCTGCTGGTGAAGTCCACTGTGGTGATGAAGGAAAACCTTGCCGAGCTCCAGTCCCGGGGCCTGGCGAAGAAGTGGCCCATCATCTTGGGTGGCGCCGCCCTGACCCGCGCCTACGTGGAGCAGGACCTTGCGGAGCAGTTTGAGGGAACCGTCAGGTACGCCAAAGACGCCTTCGAAGGCCTCGCTCTCATGGAGCCGTTGGTGCAGGTGGCCCGCGGCGCTGACCCTGACGCTGTCGGCCTCCCGCCGCTGAAGAAGCGGATCCACAAGAGTGGCCCGAAGTTCACGGTGACCGAGCCGGAGGCAATGCCCGGCCGGTCCGACGTCACCGCCGAAAACCCCGTCCCCGCACCACCGTTCTGGGGCACGCGAATTGTGCGCGGCGTCGCATTGCACGACTACGCTGCTTTGCTCGATGAGCGAGCAACGTTCATGGGCCAGTGGGGGCTCAAGCCCGGGCGGGGCGACGACGGCGCCTCCTACGACGAACTGGTGGAACTTGAAGGCCGGCCCCGCCTGCGGTACTGGCTGGACCGTATCCTCGCCGAGGGAATGCTCGATGCATCGGTCGCCTACGGCTATTTCCCCGTTGTGTCCGAGGGCGAACAGGTGGTGGTGCTGCACCACGGAGAGGACCACGACGGCGTCCTCGGCATCCCCGGCCTGCTCGCCCCCGATGGTGGCTCAGACGGACCAATCGGCACCGAGCGCCTGCGCTTCGACTTCCCGCGCCAGCGGCGGGACCGGCACTTGTGCCTCGCTGACTTCGTGCGGTCCCGGGAATCGGGCCAGATCGATGTCCTGCCAGTGCAACTGGTAACCGCCGGTGCGAAAATCGAGGAATTCACGTCCAAGATGTTCGCAGCCAACCAATACCGCGACTATTACGAGCTCAATGGCCTGGTCATGCAGCTCACCGAGGCACTGGCTGAATTCTGGCACGCGCGGATCCGTTCCGAACTGGGTTTCGCCGCCGAAGAGCCGAAGGACAAAGCCGGTTACTTCAAGCTCGACTACCGCGGTGCCCGCTTCTCCCTGGGATATCCGGCCTGCCCGGACATGGAAGACCGCCGCAAGGTCACGGAGCTGCTGAAACCGGAACGGATGGGCGTGATCCTCAGCGATGAGCTGATGCTGCACCCGGAGCAGTCAACGGATGCTTTCGTGTTCCACCACCCGGAGGCCAAGTACTTCAAGGTGTGAGTTGGTGCGGGTCCTTGGCTTTGGGGTGACGGGCATACTTTGTGCCCGTCTTCCTGGATCCAGGGTCCTCAGCCCGGCTGGTTTGAACGCCCGGGCTGGAGACCGGCTTCGCGCGCCGAAATGCGGCGAGGATGGCCCTGCCCACGGCAGAGATTCCGATGATGGTAGTGATGGCACGCAGGGTGTCCCACCCCGCCGTCGAGGTCAAAAGCGAATAGAGCAGGAAGCTGCTGAGGTTGGTGGCCAGTGGGGCGCCGGGCGTGTAGGAAATGCCGGTTCCGGCACCCACAGCGAACGGCCAGAACCACAAATTGGTGAGCAGGCCGAAAACGTAGGACGCCACGACGCCATAGCCGCAAAGCATCCATAGTTCAGCACGTCCGCGAACCCGGCAGGGCAACAGGCCCGCCCCCGCCCCCACCCAGGCGCAGGCGAAGATCTGGAACGGGGACCACGGGCCGATACCGCTCCAGAGGGCGCTGGAGACTGCGATCGTAGCCGCGCCAAGGAGCATTCCGAATCTGGCACCGAAGGCGCGGCCGGCCAGGATCAGCAGGATGAACACTGCTTCAACTCCCCCGACGCCGGTGCTGGCCACACGAACTGCCGAACCGACGGCGGCCAGGACGCCCAGCAGGGCCACGGTGTGAGCGGAACGGACGGAACCGTCGAGGGAAACCACGACGGCGACGACCGCCAGCGGCGCGATCGCCAACGCCGCATAGGGAACAGCGGCCGCGGCATCCTCGGGTAGGGCCGCAGCGAGCAATGGCCAGCAGAACGCGCCCAGGGCCAAAACGTTGGCTATGGCGAGAATTGCGACCTCCAAGGCCCGTGGCAAGCGGAGGTGGTAGGCCCGCTTTGCGGTCGGACCAATTGTCGGCCCGGTCTCTTTTGCCCCGTCGACGAACCGCGGGGCCGCAACCTGCCGGATTTCTCCGGGCTGCTCTGCTGCCCTGGCTGTGGAGCGCGCGGAGACGGTGTCGCCGTTGGATAGGAGTACGGCTTCGGCTTGGGCTGCAGGCGCCACGCCGTGGTCCATCTGCACGATCCGGGCCCCCAGACCGTGCGCGAAATCGAGGTCATGCGTGGCGATCAGGACTGCTGCGCCGGTGTCCGCCAATGCGAGCAAGGCGGCCGTGATTCCTGCGCGGGCCTCCGGATCGAGCCCTCGGGTGGGCTCATCAATAAGGAGGACTTGGGGATCGTCCGAGGTCTGGAGGGCGATGGCGAGGATACGGCGCTCTCCAGCAGACAGGTCTCGCGGATGCTCGTTTCCAATCGGAATCCGAACGTCGCCACGCAATCGGGCCAGGCGTGATGCTGCCGGTTGTGAGGCGGTCCTGTCCGAGCCATTCCGGTCTGATTTACGGCGGGCCCGCGCTTCGCGTCGATCTGCTGCCCGGAGCTCAGCAGCCACCGTGTCCCTCGTGAAAAGGTCGTCAGAGGCGTCCGGAACCAAGGCGACGCGGCCGCCGTCCACCGTGCCGCTGGTTCCTCCTCCGAGCGCGAGGGCCACCAGGAGCGAGGACTTGCCGGCCCCGTTAGGGCCGACCAGGGCAACCACTTCGCCAAGGTGCAGGGTAAGGGAGGCGTCGCGGACGAGCGCCTTGCCGGCGCGGTGCACCGCGAGCTTAGTCGCGGTCAGTACGGGTGTGTCTTCCGGTGACCCCGATGTCGGTGACTGTCCCAATCCCGCTGACACGGCCGACGTCGGGCGGATCCCACCCCGGCGCGAAGGTGCTGGCGAAACGCCCTCTACCAAGCCGCCGTCGTGAATTCTCCACCATGAGTCGGCGACGGGGAGCAGCGGCTCCGCCCGATGCTCGGCCACAATGATGCAAATGCCCGATCTACGGGCGAGGGCGTCGAGTACGGCGATAACGCGGGCCCGTGCCGTGGTGTCGAGGTCAGCAAGCGGCTCGTCAACCAAAAGCAGGGCCGGGTGCTCCATCACGGCGGCGGCGATCGCCACGAGCGTCGCCTCGCCAGCGGAGAGGGAGTTCAGGTTCCGGTCCAGGAGCTCCGCCACGCCAATCCACTCGGCGACCTCCACCGTGCGGGCCCTGGCGATGCCGGGCGCAACGCCGCGCAGTTCAAGCGGAAGTGAGATTTCGTCCCGGACGCGGGTGCTGGCAAACGCGGCGCGCGGGTTTTGCAGGACGACGCCGACGACGCCCGCGGTATCGCGTGGCGGCGCTCCCGCACGGTCAACGCCGGCTACACGGACCGTGCCGGTGAGTTCTCCGCCGTCGACGTGTGAAAGGAGGCCCGCTATACCCCGCAGGATGGTGGACTTGCCTGAGCCGGTGGGCCCGGTAACGACCGTTATTGTCCCGGGGTCTGGCTTGAAGTTTTCGACCTTCAGTCGCGTGTCACCGATGTGGAATTGGGCATCCCGGATCTCAAGGGGCAACCCCGGATCGCCGCCGGGTTGGTGCGCCGCCTTGCTCCCGAAGCCGCGCAGTTCCAAGGCCGCCGCTACCCGGCTGGCGTGCTCAAGGGTTCGCTCAAGCACGGGCACTAGGGCGCGGGGCCCGAAGCGCTCGCCCCGCAATCGGAAGGCCAAGCGGACGGAGGCGACGGCGTCGGCGAGCGCGGGGAGCGCCGCCCAAGCCACCACGAGTGTGCGGGCTATGCCCTGGAATGGACCGCCGCGGGCCAGCCGTATGAAGCCCCTTGCCACGTCGACGAACGCGTTGAGTACGCCAAAAACGAGGATCAAGCCGGCAATCGGAAGCGCGGACAGGACCGCCTCCCACAGGCCCGGCGCCGTTACCGGACCAAGGAAGACCACATGGGCGTACGGGGCGGGCAGCCGCACAGACGGCAGGTTGAGCAGAACCGGCCCAACGGCGCCCGCACCGTTGAAAAGAACGCGGTAAATGACCCGCGCCGCGACGAACACGACGGCGAGAGCCGCCCCTGCGCGTAGCGGCGCGGATCGGAAGGTCATGCCGTGGGTGCGGCCGGTGCGCCGTCGACGGTGAACAGCAACTCCAGGCTCTCGCCGGGCTTCACCTGCTGGGTGGCGAGGCCTTCCTGGGCGTAGGCCCAGTCGCCCGTGGCTGGCTTGACCCAAATGGACCAGTAGGCGAAGGCCGCAGGCATCTTGCCGCACTCTTCGCGGTACGTGCCGCCCTTGTGGGTGATGTCGACGTCGGCAGCGGGCACTCCGTTGACACGGCAGACCAGCTCGGTGGGGTACTGGGTGGTTCCCTCAGTCTTCACCTTTGCTTCGTCCAGCACCTTGGCGGCGGTGCTCGGGGCGTCCACGGACACGCATACGGATGTGTCAGCGGCGGAGGGCTTCAGGGCGCCGGAATCGACGATGACCTTTACGCCCGTGCAGGGTCCGGAAGCGGCGCTGGATGAAGGCGCTGCGGAGGAAGCGGGGGCGGACGAAGCTGGGGCGGAGGTACTTGGCTGGGGGGCCGCTGGCGCGGAACAGGCAGCCAGGGCAAACAGGAGACCAGCGGCGGCGAGGGAATTTGCGGCGGCGGTGCGGATCTTGGAAAAAGTCACGCTCCAAGGGTAGGACGTCGCTTGGCTGGATTTGGATGTGGCGGGTTGTGTGACGTTCGGTGGCGATGCTTGCCGTTGGTCGCCCAACAAATCTCTAAAAAATTGTTGACAATTGACAGTGAGCGATTTAGATTCATAGTGAATCAAATATCCCACTCGCTCGCATCGGGACGCCTACCGTGAAAAAACGAGCGAGGCCCCCTCTCCTAACACCTCCACTGAAGGGACCCATCATGGCTACTACCGACTCCCGCCCGAAGTACATCTCCTTTGACATCTACGGCACACTGATCAACTGGGATACTGACTCCACTACCCGGCGCTTGCTCGCGGGCCGTTTGCCAGAAGAGCAGTGGCCCGCGTTCAAGAAGGTGTTCCGCGGATACCGCTTCGACGAGGTCCTGGGTGAGTACAAGCCGTACGAGCAAATCCTGCAGAATTCCTTTGACCGGGTATGCAAGTTCTTTGGCATTGGGCCAACCCCTGGCGCAGGGGCAGAGTTTGCTGACGCTGTACGCGGCTTTGGTGCCCACGACGACGTGCCGGCGCCGCTGAAGCTCATGGGCGACAACTACAAGCTGGTTGCTCTGTCCAACGCAGACGACAGTTTCCTGGAGATCAGCATCCCCAAACTCGGCGCGGACTTCCACGCCGTGCTGACCGCCGAACAGGCGCAGGCCTACAAGCCCCGCTACCAAGCCTTCGAGTACATGCTCGACACCCTGAACGCCAAGCCGGAAGACTTCCTGCACATCGCCTCGCACACCCGGTACGACATGCACCCGATGCACGACATGGGCTTCCGTAACCTCTGGGTTCTGGACCGCGGCTACGACCCCATCACCGGCGGCTACGACTACAACAGCGTTAAGTCGCTGGACGAGATCAACAAGCACCTCGGTCTCTAAATCGGTTGCTGGCTCTCCGTCGATGAAAGGCTGAAATGAGCGATTCTGCTTTTATCCAAGCAGTGGCATCAGAGAGTGGACTCCTGGCGGAGCATCCGCAGCTCGCTGACCCCGCCGTTTTGGAGCTGCTTGAACAGTTCTACGGCCTAAAGGGAATGCTGGTCAGGATTCCCACCGAGAAGGACGAGACTTTCCGGCTCCGGGATGGGGACGAAACGTATCTGGTGAAGATTTCAGCCCCGGATGAGGATCCAGTGATCGTCCACCTTCAAACGGCTTGCATGGAGCATTTGGAACGGACTGCCCCTGATCTTCCAGTCCAGCGTCTTGTCAGGAGTCTTGGCGGAGAGCCGCAAGTCCTCATTCCGGCCCCTGCGGGAGCCTTTGATCGGGTACTGCGGGTGATGCGGTTCCTGCCTGGCGACTTGCTGGCCAATCAAGACGCGTCGGCCGGCCAGCTTCGATTGGTGGGCTCAAGCCTGGCCCGCCTGGGGATTGCTTTGCAGGATTTCGATCATCCTCGCGCCAACCGTTTGCTCCTCTGGGACCTTAAGCACTTCCACCGGATGCGGCCCTTGCTTGACTACGTGGAGGACCAGGAAAAACGATCCCTCGCGGAGGACATTTTCGATCAGTTCGACGAAAAAGTCGTTCCGCTCCTCGGCACCCTGACCTCCCAGGTTGTCCACGGGGATTTCAGTCCGTTCAATGTCCTGGTCAACCCCAGCAGGCCCGATTACGTGACCGGGATTATCGACTTCGGGGACGTCGTGCGAACCCCCGTAATCTTCGACATCAGCGTCACCATGGCCAACCTGCTGGGGGCCGACCCGGCCAGCCCCTGGGAGCACGCACTCCACGTCATGAACGGTTATCGAAGCATCCACCCCTTGCCGGGGCAGGAGTTGGAGGCCCTGATCGTCTCTGCCCAGGCTCGCCTGCTGCTGCGGGCCCTGATAACCCAGTGGCGCGCAAGCCAGCTGCCGCAAAGGCGCGACTATCTCCTCTCCCACTCAAAACCCGATTGGGACCGGCTCGCCTCCACCGCCGCGGCGCCGGCACCAGAACTTTCTTTCACACCATGAACCCACCGCCGAGCCCCCAGGAGAAACCATGGACCTCTCTTCCCAAATAATCCGCAAACCGTCCAAGGCCATGGTTAACGGCTTCGATCCCAGCCGCTTGGACGAGCTCCCGGACCAGATGCAAAAGAGCATTCGACGCCGGGACAAGAGCCTGGGGCCCAGTTACAGGCTCTTTTACGACGAGCCGCTGGAAATCGTTCGCGGCAAGGGCGTCACGTTGTTTGACCGGGACGGCAATGAATATCTCGACGTCTACAACAACGTTCCCTCTGTCGGTCACGGCCACCCGCGTGTCATTGAAGCTGTACACCAGCAGATGCAGACGCTGAACACGAACACCCGCTACGTCCAGGAGTCCATCCTGGATTACTCGGAGCAGCTCCTTTCAACGTTCCCCGCCGAACTCGGCCATGTCATGTTCACGTGCACCGGTTCAGAAGCCAATGACCTCGCGATGCGCGTCGCAAAATATGTGACCGGACAGCAGGGCATCATCGTCACGGCCGGCGCGTACCACGGCCTTACTGCCGAGGTCTCGTCGTTCTCACCTTCCTTGGGCAAGGGTGTGCCCCTGGGTGCGAACGTGCGGGTTATCGACGCCCCTGACGCCCTGCGCTATTCATCAGATCAAGCCCCGCTGCAGGATCACCTGCGGGCCCAGGTGCGGGCAGCCATCGCTGACCTGCACCGGCACGGTATCGGAGTGGCTGCTTTCATCGCCGACAGCATCTTCTCCTCCGACGGTGTCTTCGCTGGCCCGTCAGGCTTCCTCCGCCCCATCATCGAAGAGATCCATGCCGAGGGTGGCCTGTACATCGCAGACGAAGTACAGCCGGGATTCGGCCGGACGGGTGAGGAATGGTGGGGCTTCCAGCGCCACGGAATCGTCCCCGACATCGTGACCATCGGCAAACCCATGGGTAACGGCATTCCCGTAGCGGCAGCAATCTTCAAGCCCGAATTGCTGCAGGAGTTCGGGAAGAACATCCGCTACTTCAACACCTTCGGCGGAAATTCAGTAGCCATAGCGGCAGCCCAGGCCGTTCTGGACGTCATCCGGGAGGAATCACTCATAGAGAACGCTTTGAAAGTTGGCGGAAAGATCCTCACCGGCCTGAAGGACCTCACCCGGAATCTCGACCAGGTGGCAGAAGTACGCGGTAGCGGCTTGTTCATCGGCGTCGACCTCGTGACCGATCGGTCCACCCTCACTCCAAACGGGGACGCCGCCGCCAGCATAGTCAATGCCCTCCGGCAGGACCGGATCCTGATCTCGGCTTGCGGCGCGCAGGGCAACGTCCTGAAAATCCGTCCGCCAATGCCCTTTTCCAGTGACGACGCCGATCGCCTGCTTGAAGGAATGGGCCGTGCCCTCAAGGCACTGCGCTAAGGCGCAACAACAAACAGGCCGGCCTGGCGCCGGCACCAAATGCTTGGGGATTGTGCCTTCCACTGTGAAAGCACTCTGTGTATTACACCAGCCGAAATCACTTGAAGGGTTGCACCATGAAGACGACACACAAGATCCAAACAGCCGCTGCGGGGCTCGCTGTACTGTTGGCCCTGACTGCATGCGGTGGTGCCGCAACAGGGACTGAAGCGACGGAGATTCCGAAGACACAGAACACCCGTGACATCTCAGAGGGTGTCCAACCGGACGCCGCGGCGGTGGCGTTGCTGCCGAAAGCCGCCAAGGACAAGGGCGAGCTGACGGTCGCGATGGACCTCAGCTCCCCGCCGATGACGTTCCTCGCCGAGGACAACACAACCCCCATTGGCGTAAACCCGGACCTTGCCCGTTTGGTAGCAAAGAAGCTGGGCCTGAAGCTGAAGTTCGAGAACACGGCGTTCGACACAATCATTCCCGGCATCGACGGCGGCCGCTACGACTTCACCGCCACCACCATGTCCGCTACAGCCGAGCGGCTAAAGGTGTTGGACATGATCAACTACCTCAAGGGAGGCTCGGCCGTAGCCGTAGCGAATGGCAACCCGCTCAACCTGACCAATGACACGCTCTGCGGCAAGAACGTTGGTGTGACAAAGGGCTCAACACAGCAACTGAAGCACCTGCCCAATGTCTCGGAGTGGACCTGCACTTCCCAGGGCAAGCCGGCCATCAACGCCATCACCCTGCCCAACGTCCAGGAAGCCCTGACACAACTGGACTCCAAGCGGATCGACGCTGTCTTTTACGATGCCAGTGCCCTGGCCTGGGCCAACGACCAACAGCCCAACCACTTCACCACCTTGCAGCCGCGCATGGATACCCGCACTGACACCAATGTCGCCATGGGCCTGAAGAAGGGGTCACCCCTGACCCCGGCACTCCAGAAAGCAATCCAGTCGGTTCTGGAATCCCCGGAATACAAGAAGTCCCTGGACTACTGGGGCCTGGGAGAATCAGCTATTACTGAGGCCAAGATCCGCTAGAACCCGCCCGGTCACGTCCTGGCCTCGCTCTGATACCTCATTAAGGTTGTGCTATGCGTACCAACCCCACCGCACGCGACTACACCAAGGCTTCGGTTCTTGATGCTCTCCTTTCAGAGGCACCCTTGACCCGTACCAGGCTCATCGAATTGACGCGATTGAGCCAGGCCACGGTATCCCGGAAGGTGGATGAGCTTCGTTACGACGGTTTCGTCGTCGAACAGGGAGTCAATGCGGTCGCACGCCGCGGCCGGCCCTCCACCTATCTGGATGTGCCCGGTACGGCGGGGCATGTTGTGGGCATCTCGTTCGGGGCGCGGACCACATGCGTCCTGGTGACGGACCTGCGGGGCCGCGAGGTCAGGCACGTGATTGTTCCCAGCCGGGAGGGCGGCGATATGGAAGCCACTTCCGAGTGGCTGCTGGACTTGGTAGTGGACACCAGCAGGTCCGCCGAGGGGCCACTTCGCCAAATCGTCGCCGCCCTCCCTGGACGCGTCCGGACGGAAACGGCCCTTCTTCAAAAGACGATCGAAGATCGATTGAATGCTCCCCTGCTGCTGGAGAGCGATGCCAGTGCGTCGCTCCGGGGGATTCTGGAGGAAGACGCGACCATAGGAAATGCTGTTCTCTTCATGCTGAGTACGGAGCTGAGCTTCGCCAGTTGCACGGATCATGAAATCGCAAAGGGCCGAACTTCGGCTTTTGGCCACCTTGGTGAGGTTCTGTTCTCCGGTGTTGGCAACGAGACACTCGAGGGACTGTTAAGCACCAAGGGATTCGTCCAATTCGCCAGGGGACGGGGACTGGACCTGGACGACATCCAGGCGCTCTGGTCCCAACCGAAGGATGCGGCGTCCCGCGCGGAAGTGATGGAGGCATTTACGACGGCGGTGGTCGCCGCCGTCGGCGCCGTTGCCGTGACGCTTGACCCCGAGTCTGTATATTTCGTGGGCCGCCTGAGTCCGCTCGTGGACGAAGTCCTTCCCGAGGCACGCAGGCGGCTGGCACAAAGCCTTCCGGTAGTCCCCGGGATCACCGTGGTGCCGCAAGTCGTCGGACTCTCGGTGGCCCAAGGGGCGGCATATGCAGGACTGGCGTTGGTCCAGTCCCGGCTGCGGGACTCCATGCTTGAGGCCCAGTAGCAACCATGTAATGAACCCGGGCTGTCCTGGATAGTTTTTTGCTTCGGGGCAACAAAAACCGTTGACAATCTACAACCGAGACCAGTATTGTCGACAATCGACGGCACTTCACAAGGCGCTCTCGTCGACAATCGACGAGAGCAATCAAAATCAAAACTGGAGGAAAAAATGGCATTCGACATCAAGCCGAAGTTCGCAACATTCGACATGAACGGAACACTCATCAAGTTCGCTATCGCCGACGCGACCCGTGCGGTCCTGGGCGAACGCCTGCCGGCGGAGCTCGCCGATGAATACCTGCAGGCCACCAAGGCATACCGGATCGATGAGTGCATGGGCGATTACAAGCCCTTCCACCAAATCATCGCCAACTCCATGGAACGCGCCTCACGCAGGCTCGGCCTTGAGTACCGCGAGGCCGACGCAAGGGCGGTTTACGAAATTGTCCCCACGTGGGGCCCCTACCCAGGTGTGACCGAGGCCCTGAACCGCCTCGCCGAGGCAGTCCCCCTGGTCATCATTACCAACAGCGACACGGTGCACGCTGAGCGACTTTCGGAAAACCTCCAAGCTCCGTTTGCAACCGTCATCAGCGCCGAGCAGATGGGCATGTACAAGCCCCGGCTCGGAGCCTTTGAGTACATGTTCGACAAACTTGGCGTCACGCCCGACGAGGTTGTCCACGTCTCTGCGAGCCCGATGTACGACCACCGGTCCGCAGCCACCATGGGCATCAAGAACAAGGTGTATGTGGACCGTGGCTTCGAGCATGACGAGCACTGGCTCGGCTACGAGCGGATCACCGACATCGCCGAGCTCCCCGTACTCTTCGGCCTGCCCCGTCCCGCTGCTTCCTAAGAAAGACCCGATTACAGATGAGCGTCACTATGGCGGGCTCGGCTTTGGATCGGCTCCGGGCCCTTGGCCTGGAGCTTCCAACCCTCGCTGACAGCCCTTATTACGTGGACCACCGCGAGGTGGGTTCCAGTATCCACATCGCCGGCCAACTACCTTACAAGGACGGTGTGCTGCTGGGCCAAGGCATCGTGGGGCGGGACGTGGGGCTGGAGACAGCGCGGGAGCTGGCCCGCCATGCCGCGCTCAACTGCCTCGCCGCGGCTGTGCAGGCGGTGGGAGACCTGGACCGGGTCCGGATCGTGCAGATGCTGGTGTTCGTGGCCAGTACACCGGATTTCGGTCTGCAATCTCGGGTCGCCAACGCGGCCAGCGAATTGCTCATCGAGGTGTTGGGGGAGAACGGACGGCACGCCCGCACCGCAATCGGCGTCGCCGGGCTGCCGGCCAACACTCCTGTAGAGATCCAGATGATCTGCACAGCCGCTTAGCCGCGGACATGTTGGCGGCAAAATTCATGAGGAGAACAGCGTGAACCGTATCCAAGGAGCACTCAACGCTCTGGTCGAGCGGGTCGACACCCCGGCGCCGATCGTGCTGGCAGACGTTATGCAGGACAACATCGATCGCATGCAGGGCTTCGCCGACCGCCAGGGACTCAATGTCAGACCGCATGTAAAAACGCACAAATGCGTCGAAATCGGCCGTCGACAGGTCAAGGCCGGAGCTGTGGGAATCACGGCCGGCAATGTTGGTGAGGCCGAAGTCTTCGCCGCAGCGGGCTTCGACGATATCTTCATCGCCTACCCAATCTGGCCTTCGGGGACGAAAGGCCTGCGCATCCGCAAACTTGCCGTAACCACCCGGCTACGAGTCGGCGTCGACAATTTCGCGGCGATCGATGCCCTCGCTGATGCGATGGGATCTGAGGCCGAACGGCTGCAGGTTGTCATCGAGGTGGACTGCGGTGCGCGGCGTTCCGGCGCACCACCCGAGTTCGCCGGCGAACTCGCCGCGGCCGCCCGCCGGCGGGGGCTGGTGCCGGTGGGTGTCTTCACCTATCCAGGTCATGGAAGTGCCAGCCCGGACTCCCGCCAGCGAGCCGCGATGGACCAGGAAGCCGCCCTCACCACAGCGGTGCGGAGCTTCAGCGCGGCGGGCATCAGCGCAGACGTCGTCAGCGCGGGCTCAACACCCACCGTTGAGTACTCCACGAGCAACGTGATCACCGAAATCAGGCCAGGCGAATACGTGTTCAATGACTTGAACAACGCGCGGCTCGGGGCATGCACGGAAGATCAGATTGCCCTGTTCGTCGCCGGCACGGTGGTCAGCGACTGGGTTCCCGATCAGGTCATTCTCGATGTGGGCACCAAAGCTCTCAGCCGGGAGGGCAACCCGCAGATCGGCTATGGCGCCGTCCCCGGCACGTCGGCGGTTCTGTCCAAGCTCAACGAATACCACGGGTTCCTTCCCCTCCCGGCCGGCGATTTCCAGCCGGGCGTTGGCACGGTGCTCCCGATCGTGCCGAATCACGTCTGCCCGGTGGTGGTCAATTTCGAGGAGTACATCGTCACTGACAGCACGGGAACATCGCTGGAACGGTGGCGGGTGGATGCCCGCGGATTCCTCAGCTGATTCGTGGGGGCCGTACCCGCCGAACCCCAGCCCGCAACCAAGCAACTTACCGTAGAAGGACTGACCACCATGAGACTTGATAAGACCACTGCTGTCATAACCGGCGCCAGCAGCGGAATCGGGGAAGCAGTGAGTTCCCACTTCCGCCGCGAAGGCGCCCGGCTGCTGCTCACCGGGCGCAGGGAGCAGCTCGATAGCGCCCAAACTGACGACGTGTACGTCCCCGGAGATCTAAATGACGAGGCATTCGTCGAAAGCCTCGCCCGTCAGGCTGCCGAAGCGTTCGGCACCGTGGACGTCGTGGTGCTTAACCATGGCCTGCAGGTAAGCGGCCCGCTGACGGAGATGGCGTATGAAGATGCCAAAAACGTGCTCCACAGCAACCTCCTCAGCGCCTTCCTGATGATGAAGCATTTTGCACCGTTGATGCCTGCTACGGGAGGCTCGTTCGTTTTGGTCGGTTCACGGCTGGGCATGGTTGGCAAGCCCGATGAAGTCCTCTACTCCGCGGCCAAGGGCGGCCTCATCATGCTCGCCAAGGGAGCCGCAATCGAGTGGGCCTCACGCAACATCCGCGTCAACGTCGTCGCACCGGGGCTGACCGTCACCCCGGTCATAGAGGCATCGTTCCAGCGCCGGCCCGATCCCCAGGCGTACCGGGCAGAACGCGAGGGCCAGATCCCACTCCGGCGCCTGGCAACTCCCGAAGAAATTGCCGACGCCATACTTTTCATGGCGTCTCCGGAATCGTCCTACATCACAGGCGCCGTACTGCCCGTCGACGGCGGCTACACCGCTTTCTAAACAGCACACCGCCTTCCACTGGCTCACCAACTCCCCACAAAGTAGGACAAAGATGAAAGCCCTCACAGCAACACCCCGAAACGGAGACCTCGGCTTCTGGATGGCCGGACTCGCGGAAAACCGGCCAACGTACCCGCGTTTCGCAGGCGAGGGGACCGTGGACCTGGCAATCATTGGCGGTGGGTACACAGGCCTCTGGGCTGCCTACTTCGCCAAGAAGCTCGAGCCCTCACTGTCGGTGGCGGTTTTTGAGGCAGAACAGATCGGCTACGGAGCCTCCGGGCGAAACGGCGGCTGGCTGTCCGCCATGGTTCCCGGCAACCGGGCAACATTTGCCCGCGTATCCGAAGGCGGGCTGGACGCAAGCAGGGCCTTCCAGCAGGAGTTCATTGCCGGCGTCGACTCTGTCCTTGGCATTCTCCAGGCCGAGGGCATCGATGCGGACCAGCACAAGGGCGGCGCGCTGGTCGCCGCCCATACCAAGTCAGGGCTGGGAAGACTGGTCACCAGGCGCGACGCCGACCTGAAGTATGGCGTGACTGAACACGAGGTCCATCTGCTGGACCGGGACGAGTTCCAAAGCCGCGTCAACATCTCCACCGTCCACGGAGGGCTCTTCTACAAGCACTGTGCCCGGATCCAGCCGGCCAAACTTGTCCACGGCCTCGCGGACACCCTGACGGCCATGGGGGTGAACATCTACGAACGCAGCCGGGTAGGCAGCATCGATGGCTCCACCCTCGCACTCGACCATGGGCGGGTGACCGCAAGCAAGACCTTCATCTGCACCGAAGGGTATTCGGGACAGCTGCTTGGCAAACGAACGCTGATACCGATCAACTCCTCGATGATTGTCACCAAACCGCTCTCTGACGACGCATGGCAACAGATTGGATGGAACGGGCTGGAGTGCCTCAATGACTCCGCGCACACGTTCATCTACTCCCAACGCACAGCTGATGGCCGCATCGCCATTGGTGGTCGGGGACGGCCCTACCGCTACGGCTCCGGCACCGGAGGCACCGGCGCTACTGCCCAGTCAACGATCGATCTGATCTCTACCAAACTCCGTTCCTTCTTCCCTGGGATCCAGTTCGAAGTGGACCACGCCTGGTCCGGAGTCCTGGGCGTCACCCGTGACTGGAACGGGGGCGTCAATTGGGACCAGGCATCCGGAATCGGATCGTCCACCGGCTATGCCGGACACGGTGTTACAGCCGCCTACGTGGGCGGGCGAACGCTCGCGGAACTGGCCTTCGAACGGGAAACGGAAAGGACCACGCTCCCCTGGGTTGGCTACCGCGCACGGAAATGGGAACCGGAACCCATTCGCTGGTTGGGTGTTCACGGCATGTACCGGCTTTTCGGTCTTGCTGATCAATGGGAAGAGCGCAAGGATTCAACCAAGACGTCCCTCCTGGCCAGATTCGGCAGCAGGCTCGCCGGACTGCACGAATAGGGCACCATGCAAAAACCTTCATTTGAAACGCCCGCGGAGGTACACCATGAAGACCAAAAACAAGATCCAGGCTGTAGCCGCTGGGTTTGCAATGCTGCTGGCCCTCACCGGCTGTGGCGGGACAACAAGCACCGCCCCAACAGATCCGAAAACGGCCGACATCTCCGAGGGCGTCCAGCCTGACGAAAAGGCCGTGAGCCTGTTGCCAGCTTCCTACAAGGACAAGGGCGAACTGACAGTCGCGATGGACCTGCACTACCCGCCGACGACGTTCCTCGCTGAAGACAACTCGACGCCGATCGGCCTGAACCCGGACATCGCCCGCCTCGTGGCAAAGAAGCTCGGCCTGAAGCTGAAGTTCGAAAACACCGTCTTCGACACGATCATTCCTGGCATTGACGGGGGCCGCTATGACTTTACGGTCACCACCATGGCACCGACGCCGGAGCGGCTGAAGGTCCTGGACATGATCGACTACTTCAAGGCCGGCAACTCAGTGGCCGTGGCCGCGGGTAATCCTTTGAAGCTCACCAACGAAACCCTGTGCGGCAAGAATATCGCCGTCACAGCCGGCTCCACAGGTCAACTCAAGCGCCTCCCTGCCCTTTCGGAGCAGACCTGCACCTCCAAGGGACAGCCCGCGATCAATGCCGTGACCCTGCCCAACGTCCAGGAGGCCCTGACACAGCTGGCGTCCAAGCGGGTCGATGGCATCCTCTATGACACAACCTCCCTCGCCTGGGCCGAGAAGCAGCAGCCCAAATCGTTCACCATCCTGACTCCGCAGGTCAACGTTGGCTCCAGCGACCTCACCGCTATCGGCCTGAAGAAGGGCTCTCCCCTGACCCCCGCTCTCCAGGCCGCCACCCAGTCCGTCCTGAACAGCCCGGAGTACAAGAAGTCCCTCTCGAATTGGGGCCTCGAATCCGGTGCCATCACCGATGCCAAGCTCAACTAGGAGACGTTCTCCCCTCATGCAAACCCTTAATCACAGAAGCATGGGCTTTGTCCGCGAAACAGCCGACAGCCTGCTGTTCATGAATGCAGATTCCGAGGTGCTCTGAGCCATGGACGGAAAACTGGCCGTCATCGGCCTGGGCAGCATCGGAAGCATGGCACTCTGGCAGGCCTCGCGTCTTTCCGATTCCGTGGTCGGTTTCGAAGCACACACCCCGGCCCATGGACGCAGCGCCGTAGGCGGGGACACCCGGCTGTTCCGCATGATCTACCGCGGCAGCCCCGCGCAATATCCCATCCTGGAGCGCTCACGGGATCTCTGGGCGGAACTCGAGGCAGAAACGGGACAGGACATCCTCACCCGCTGTGGCGGACTCTCCATGGGCACCACCGATGGGCCATACCTCCGCAGCATTCTGGAGACTGCCCGGATCAATGGGGCTGCCCACCAGATCCTGAGCCGTGAGGAAATGGCCGAACGTTACCCTCAGCACAACCTCCGTGCTGACGACTCCGCGGTGTTCGACCCCAACGCCGGCGTCCTGCGGACTGACCGGGCAGTAACGGCAGCCGTTGCCGCTGCACAAGCGAACGGGGCAACAGTCCTTGGCAACACTCCTGTTACCAGCATCCGGGAAACCAACGACGGCGTTGTCCTCACCTCCGGAGACACCTCCTGGACCTTCGAGAACGTCATCGTCGCCTCAGGGGGTTGGTCCCGGCGTCTCATGCCTGATTACCTGAAGCCACACACCGAAACGCGCAGGGTTTTCCTGAGCTGGTTCGTTGCCCGCGACGCAGCGCAGTTCACCCCGGAGAAGTTCCCCACATTCAACCGGATGTACGAGGACCGCTCCATGTACGGGGCACCCGCCGTGGACGGCGTTACAGTCAAAGCCACCCTGGACGGCCGGGGCACCGTGACAACGGACCCCGATGCTTTCCCCAGGGAACTCTCAGCAGCCGAAATTGCCGACACTTTGGGAACCGTCACCGAATTCCTGCCCGGCCTGGTTCCCAGCATCGTCCGCTCGGACGCCTTCCCGGATCTCTACACCGAGGACCGCAATCCGTTGTTGGGCTGGTTCGGCGGGTCCAGCAGGATCTACTGCGCCACAGGCTTCTCCGGAGGCGGATTCAAAAATGCCACTGGCTTTGGTCACATCGCCGCGTACGAGGCGCTCGGCAAACAGTCGCTCGACGGCTTGGAATTCGTTCGCCCCGAACGGTTCAGGACGAGCTAGCCCGGTATAATCGACAATCGACAAGGGAGGCGGAACATGGACCGCAAGTTCACGTGGCAGGAACAGCGGACGACGACGCCGGATGGTGTCTACCGCGTGCTCCGCACCGCCATCCTGAACGGAACTGTGCCTCCCGGGGAACAACTGCGCGAGACACATATCGCCGCCGACCTCGGTATCAGCCGATCCCCGCTACGTGAGGCGCTGACAAAGCTCGAGGAAGAAGGGCTAGTGGTAAAGGTCCCCTTCCGGGGATCCTTCGTCGTAGAAGTCAGCGCCCGTGACGTCGCAGAAATCGCGTCGGTCCGCGTACTCGTCGAGCCCTATGCTGCCGAGCTCTCAGCCCCCACGCTGCGGGGTCCCGAGCGGCTCCGTCTCAAGCAGACCATCGAGGAACTGTACCGGGCCACCGACACCAATGACATCCCAGCCAGCATTGACGCCCACCTTCGTTTCCACAGGCTCTTCTACGAATTTTCGGGGAACACCGCCCTGCACAACATGTGGAACGGGTGGGAGAACAAGTTGCGTCTCTACCTGGCGGTCGATCACCGTACCTATAGCGACCTGCACGAGATCGCTGTTGAGCACGAGAAATTGGCTGAGCTAGCTCTGGCCGGAGACTTCGATGCCTTCCGCCAGGAAATGGTCAGTCAATTCCAGAATGCTCTCCACGAAGAACCTTTACAGCAGAAAAGCCCACAGCAGACGTAAACCGGCTTTCCGCGAGGCTGGCTCGGGCCCTGCCTTAGTCCACGAACTCCGACTGCGTCTCAATGAAGTCCCAATCCTGCACCGTCAGCACCCCACTGACTTTGTCTGGATGAGGGCCCCCAGCCTCGGCAATGTGCTGCAGGACCTGTAACGGAAGTTCCTCGGCACGCAGGTTTTCGCGTAGCCACTCCTTGCTGTCCATGTGCAAGTCCAGCCACCACATGAAGATTTCCATCGCAGACCACCTCTCCTCGGATTAACCGTAGGCCGGGGCCGGGTCGTCTACAAGGGCCGCCACTCTGCAGATGTGGCTCCACGAGCGCAGGGCTATCAGGGTCTTGTGGGGAGCCGGGCTGAGGGCCAATCTGTACGTAGGGATATCCGGCGTGCTCTTGACCCAGACTCCGGATGCCCCTCGCACAAGGGATCCGCGATGGACTGTGACATCGAGCTGGAGATCGATACCGGCTCTGCACGCGGCGAATACACGGTGCACGTGGTCCGTGCTCCGGCGGGAGGCCACGCTTCGGGGATGTTCACCTTGGACGTTGACGGCATCCTGGACCGGCTGCCCCAACTTGAAGCGACCGTTCTTGCCTCCGCGGTGGCGGCCCGCCGCACCATGCCCGTGGCCGAGATGGCAGTCCGCGAAGTTGGCCAGCAGTTGTTCCAGGCCTTGTTCACCCGCGAGGTCTACGGCACGTACCGGGCCAGCCTGGGCGCGGCCCAACACGCAGGCCAGCAACTGCGTGTGGTCTTGCGCCTTGCCGCCCCGGAATTGGCTACCATGCCGTGGGAGACCCTCTTCGATCCCGAAACCGAGACGTACCTCTGCCAAACAGAACCCCTGTTGCGGCACATCCCTGCCCCCGACTACAACCAGAACCCGCTGGACGTGTCTCCTCCCCTGCGCATCCTCGGCATTGTTGCCTCACCTCGGGACCTCCCCAAGCTGGACGTCGACGCCGAAAAGGACCACTTAAGTAGGGCGCTGGCGGGACCCGTTGCCGAGGGACGCGTGGAACTTGTCTGGTCCAGGAGCGGAACCTGGGATGACGTGCAATCCATGTTGCTTGCCGGTCCATGGCACGTAGTCCACTTTGTGGGCCACGGCGACTACGATTCCCGCACAGACGAAGGCAGGATCGCCCTCGTCGGGCCAGACGGCAGGGCGGCAATGGTCCGCGCCGTGCGGCTCATGGCATTGCTGAGTGTTGCCGCTCCACGTCCGCGGCTGGTTGTGCTGAACTCGTGTTCCTCCGGGGAGATGAGCCAATCCGACCTCTTCTCCGGCACCGCGTCCTCCCTGGTCAGGAGCGGGATTGGCGCTGTCGCCGCAATGCAATTCGCCATCAGTGACTCCGCTGCCATCGCCTTCGCCCACGGCTTCTACGCCGCGATCGCCAACGGTCGAACGGTGGACGAGGCAGCACGTGTCGGCCGGATCTCGGTCATGGCCAGCCCGGACGGCACACTCGAATGGGTCACCCCCGCCCTCTACGTCCGGGGCGGCTCCACTCAACTCTTTACGCTGCGCGGCACGCCACGCGCAGCGGCTTCGGAAGCACGTTCGACGTCGGCGCCCACCTCGAGCGGGCAAGCCGGCCAAGCCGCTGTCCAGACGCCGGCGCCCACCCCCGGCTGGCAAGCGTCAGTCCCGCTGCAGGCCCCGGCAAGCTCCGGCACAGGGAGCTCCGGTACGAAAGACGACGCTACCGCGAAGGCGGCACAAACCAACGCCGACCAGGCCATGAAGCGAGCCCAATTGCGTGCTCTTTATGTCCAGGCGTCCGCGGAGTTAAGGGCACGGCGTTTCGAGCAAGCCGTTGAATTGTTCGATGACCTCCTGACGTTGGAGCCCGGCTACCGCGACGCCACGGCGCTAAGGGAGAGCGCACAGCACCGGCTGGACATGTCCCGCATATACCGTGAGGCCCTCGCCGCTGAAGAGGCCGGAGATTGGCTGGCAGCGGCGGACGGCTTTGCCCTGGTTCAGGAAGATCGGGAGTTCCCCGAGGCAGCACGCCGCCGTCAGGACTGCGAGCGCCGTCAACGTATCTCCGACCTCCAGGGCGAACTCCGCTACCACTCGTCTTTGGGCTCATGGGGAGCCGTGGTTGATGTTTCAGCCGAACTTGCGACGCTAGACCCGAACGCGGCCGACCCAGACGGACTTGCGAGCGCTGCAAGGGCTGAGATCGAGAAGGCGAAACCACCAGAACCGGAGCCTGCAAAGCAGCCTTCCCCCGACAGGGAGCCACAGGGCTCGTACACCGCAGCGGACCTGCATCCGGAGCCCCGGCGGGCAACGGCAACCCCCGCAGCGCAGAGACCGGCAGCCACCCAGGTTCCTGCGTCGGGGACTCCATCCGCGAAACCGCCGCAACCAGCACTTGCCTGGACACCGCTCGCGTGGGGTGGCGCCGCGCTGGCACTGGCAGGGCTGCTGGGCACGTTCATTGTGGTGTTCTTCATGTGGTTCGACGAGAACTATTGGCAGGACAACGGCGGTGACATCGTGCTCCGGATCCTGTACGGCCTGCTGGCACCCCTCGGTTATCTGCTGCTTATGGTCGCCGGGCTGCCTGAGCGGACCCTACAAGCGCGTCTTGCGATGACCGGCGTCGTGCTTTCCGCCGCGATCTTTGGGCTCGCGGGCTTGAACTACACGGTGGAAGTGACCGCCGTCGTGGCCAGTTTTATCCTTGCCGCCTTCGGACTTTGGGCGGGCATCCTGGCTCTGAAGGACCCGGCGAGGCGAACGTTTGCGTGGCTCCTCCTGCTGCCCACGGTGTTGCAACCGATCATCTGGATCCAAGGGAAAGGCGTGTTCATGGAGAGCTGGTACATGTCGCAGGCGCTGCCGTTGCTGCTGCATCTGATGCTTCTTTGCGCGGTGGGCGTGGTGTTCGTCGTGATGGCACGGCGGCTCCGCACCGTCCCTGCAGCGGGACCTGAAGCGGGGCCTGCTGCTAACGCGGGAACCTCGCCATGAGCCGGCTGGTTGAGTTCACCACCGACGACGGCGGCACTGTGGTTGTGGAGGTCGCGAGCACAGCCGGGAGTATCGTGACCCGGGGTGGCGATCACGCAGGGGATTATTCCGGCGTCTTCGCGAGGGCCCAGCAGACTTTCCAGCGGGCCTTGGAGCATGTCCGGCCCGCAGTCCAGGGCGTGATCGATGAGCTATTGAGCCTTGAGAACCGGCCCGACGAGGTCAGCGTGGAATTCGGCATAGACCTCCATGCCGAGGCCGGGGCTTTCATTGCATCGGCCAGCACTGCGTCCAACTTCAAGGTGCGGCTGACCTGGAACAAACCGAGCGAGCCCTGAAGGGCGCCAAACAGCCTGTTCAAGGACACCTCGCGGCGCAACAATAGGGTATGGCTGCGGAGAATTTCAGCGGACGGATTCCTTTGGTTGTCGGCGTCTTGCCCGACCAGCATGTGGAGGTGCTGCAAACGGCCCGGACGCTGGCGGAGCAACTCGGGGTGCCCCTGGTTTGCGCGTACGTGGACGAGGCCAGCTACCTCGTGGAATGGGACCCGGCGCGCGAGACACACCGGATGTCGCTTCATCCGGAGAAGGATGACGAGGATGTCGCAGCTGTACGAAGTGATCTGGGCAAGCTCATTGGCGACGCCATGGATGGTGGCTCGGCGGATTGGACTCTGCGGTTGCTGGCTGGAGATCCCGCGCGCGCCTTGGGCCGACTCGCCGAGGACATCCATGCCTCGATGATCATTGTCGGCACGCCGGAGCCTGGCCTAGGACATCGCATTTCCGAGGCTTTGAACGGCTCTGTGGCGGCGTGGCTGAGCCACCACCAACGCCGGCCCGTGCTGATCGTGCCGCAGAAAAAGCCGCAGGAAGCTGCCCGTAAAAACTAAAGCGAAAGTACTTATTCGAGGTGGTGGCAATGCCGTCCCGCCCAACGTAGAGTGATTACTGCAGGACGGCGAAAGCACCTGCTCAAAGACCGCTCCGGAGTGCGTATCCCCCAATAACGCACTCCGGAGCTCTTTGTTTAACCGGCGCTGGACTCCGCAGCACTGTAGCTTCCCGACCCTCTTTGGCACGCAAACAGTCCCGACACGCCGTCTCTCTCGGCATGTCGGGACCGCTTTGCTTTCAAAGTAGGTCGTGAAGCTACGCCTACCGCACGAACGTGTACAGCAGCGCCGCCATCGCGAAGCCCACAATGGACAACACCGTTTCCAGGACCGTCCACGTCTTGAGGGTGTCCTTGACGGACATGTTGAAGTACTTGGAGATGATCCAGAAGCCGCCGTCGTTGACGTGGCTGGCAATGATGGAGCCGGAGGAGATGGCCACCACGATCAGGGCGAGCTGCGGCTGGGAGTAACCGGTCGCCAGGCTCGGGGCCAGGATGCCACCGGTGGTTACAATCGCCACGGTGGCCGAGCCCTGCGCAATGCGCATACCCGCACTGATCACGAAGGCGGAGAGGATGATCGGCAGGCCGGCCTGGGCCAGCGAGTCCGCCACGGCCTTTCCTACACCGGTAGCCGAGAGAACCGCGCCGAAGAAGGCACCGGCGCCAACAACCAACAGGATCATGCCCACGGGACGAAGCGATGAACCCGTGATTTCGCTGAGCTCGGCGGAGGTCATGCCGCGTCGGATACCCAGGAGCCACATGGCCAGCAGCACGGCGACCGTCAGCGCGATGGCCGGGTTGCCGAAGAACTGGAGCACATCCCGGAAAACACCGGGAGGAGCAAAGATGTTGCCGAACGTGCCGCCAAGGATGAGGATCATGGGCAGGCCGATGGCCAACAGCACCAGTCCGATGGACGGCTCGTGGCCGCGGGCTTCCTCGGCCTCGGGAACGATCCGGTCCTCAGGCACGGAAACCATCACGCGCTTGCCGATCCACGTGCCCCACAAAATACCGGAAGCGAACCAGGCCGGGATACCGCAGATGAGGCCCATGAGAATGATCCAGCCAAGGTCAACATGGAACAGGCCGGCGGCAGCAACGGGCCCGGGGTGCGGTGGCAGGAAGGCGTGCGTCACGGAAAGGCCGGCCAGCAAAGGAAGTGCGTACAGTGCCAGCGACTTGCCACCGCGAATTGCAGCGACGTAAACCAGCGGCGCCAGGACGAAGATGCCGATATCGAAGAACACGGGAATACCCAGCACAAAACCGGTGATGCCCATGGCGAGCGGGGTGCCCTTTTCTCCGAAGATCTTCACGAGCCGGCCGAGCAGCACTTCCGCGCCACCAGACCGTTCGAGGATCGCACCGAGCACTGTACCGAGGCCGATGATCACGGTGATGTGGCCAAGGATTCCAGCGAAGCCCTTCTCAATCAGGGCGTCACTGCTCTTGGTGGCCGAGCCGACCAACGCTTCCACTGAGACCCCACCCACCAAGGCCACGATCACGCCGGTTCCCACCAGGGCGATGAAGGGTTCGAGCTTGACCTTGATGATCAGGAACAGCAGGAGGGCGATGCCCGCGCCTGCCAGGAGGAGCAGGCCGGCGGTGTCGTGCCGCAGCCATTCGAGGAATTCATTCATGGGGGGTTTCTTTCTGGGTGAGTCCTACTTGAGGGTGCCGGTAAACGCGGCGGCACGGGCCGCGATGTCTGCCCAGTTGCCTGCAGCGACTGCTGCGGGCGGGACCACGCTGGTGCCGCAGCAGACTGCGGCAGCACCGGCGTCGAGGTAGCTCTTGGCGTTGGAAGCGTCGATGCCTCCCGAAGGCAAAAAGCGAATGCCCGGGTAGGGGCCCTGCAGGTCCTTCAGATACGCCGGCCCAAGCTGGCGGGCAGGGAAAATCTTGACGACGCCGGACCCAAGGTCAAGCGCCTGCGCCACTTCGGTGGGTGTCATGGCGCCAAGGCTGAAGGGAATGCCGGCGGCCACAGCCACTGCTGCAACCTCGGGCCGGATGCCCGGCGTGACCAGGAACTTTGCCCCGGCGTCGATGGCTGCGCGGGCTTGGTCTGCGGTCAGGACCGTACCGATTCCGACGGCGGCGCCGTGGTCCGCGGCGGTCTCTGCCGCGCGCTTGACGTGCTTGAGCGCATCCGGCGTGGTGAACGTCAGTTCGACGCTGCGGATGCCGCCGTCGGCCAGTGCCCGGCAGAGATCCGCTGCGTCCGTGATGGAGGGAGCGCGGACCACGGCAAGGGTGCGGTCGGCCTCAAGCTGCTGGATGAATTGTTCGGGGGTCATGACTTTCCTTCTCGGGTGAGTCCGTCTGGCTGTCGCCGCAGGGCACGGCCGGCGCGGGCACCGGTGGGCTGGCCGCCGTCGATCGCTGCTGCGCCGTTGACGAAGACGTAATGGATGCCGCTGGCGGCTTGGCGGGGATTCTCAAAAGTGGCTTCGTCGCGGATGGTCGCCGGGTCGAAGAGCACGACGTCGGCCGCGTAGCCTTCGCGGACCAATCCCCTTCTGTGGAGCTTGAGTCGTGCGGCCGGACGCCCACTCAGGTGATGGACCGTTTCCTCAAGGCTGAGCAATCCGAGATCGCGGGAGTAGTGGCCGAGGTAGCGCGGGAATGTTCCCCAGGCCCGGGGGTGTGGCTTGGCGCCAACCAGGAGGCCGTCGCTGCCGCCGGTGTGCGTGCGGTGTTTCATGATGGCCTGGACGTTTTCCTCGTGCCCCACGTGCTGCAGGATTCCGGTGCCGAGGCGGTCTTCAACGAGGATGCGGACGAAGACATCGAACGGCTCCTCGTTGGTCTCGGCGGCAATGTCCTTGATGGTCTTGCCCACGTCTGCCGCGAGCGCCGGGTTCTGCACGCCGCTGATTTCCAGGGTGTCCCACTCGGCAACCACTCCGTGGCAGCCGTCCGAACCATAGATCTCCACGGCCTCTCTGATACGTGCGCGGGGTTCGGGGCCTTGGAGGCGGGCAAGCGTCGCTTCCGTGCCTCCGGACGATCCCCAGCTGGGGAGGATCGCGGAGAGCGTGGTGGCTCCCGGGAGGTAGGGGTAGGTGTCCAGGGTGATGTCCACGCCGTTATCAAGCGCGTTATCGATGAGCTCCAGGAGTTCGCCTGCACGGCCCTTGTTCTCCGCGAAGTTCATGGTGGCATGGGACAAATGAAGTGCGCAGCCTGTGTCCCGGCTCAGGCCAATCATCTCCGCATAGGCATCCAATGCGCCCTTGCCGTAGGAACGGTGGTGCGGTGCATAGAAGCCGCCCAGCTCGCCCACAGTCCTGCAGAGGCCGGCGAGTTCTTCGGTCTGCGCGTACATGCCCGGGGTGTAGGTCAGGCCGGAGGACATTCCAACGGCGCCCTCCTCCATGGACGTGCGGATCACGTCCTGCATCTGCTGCTGTTGCTGCGGGGTGGGATCACCTTCTGCGAAGCCCATCACCATGGCCCGGACAGTGCCCTGGGGAACGAGGTACGCAACGTTGGTGGCGATGCGGCCTCTAGTGCCGTCCGCATCGGTGACTTCGGTATCCAGCCGGTCCAGGTACTCCCCCACGGTCCGCCAATTCCAGTCGAAGTCCGCCGGGTTATCGTTCCAACCAGCGATCTTCTCCCGCACACCGGCGAGAGTGGCATCGTCCACTGGTGCGTAAGAGAGGCCGTCCTGGCCCAACAGTTCCGTGGTGACGCCCTGGCTGAGCTTGGCGTAGTGCTCCCTATTAACGAGCAGTTGCAAGTCCGAATGCGCGTGCATGTCAATGAAGCCGGGGCTCAGGACCAGGCCGGAGGCATCGATGACGCGGTCCGCGCCCGTTTCCGCGGCGGTGAGGGAACCGGCGTCGACGACGGCGGCAATCACGGCACCGTCCAGCAGGACGTCCGTGGGGCGGCGGTCCGCTCCGGTTCCGTCCACCAGGGTGGCGTTGCTGATAAGGGTCTTCATCGCAGGGTCCTAGAAGAAAGTGTGGATGAGGTCGACGACGGTCTGGTTGCCGTCGATGCCGCTATCGGCAAGGACCGGGATGACGGCCCACTTGTCGAAGGCTGTGCAGGGATGGGACAGGCCCAGCCGGATCACATCGCCGGGTTGGACACTGGTGGTTTCGGGGTCGAAGGTCATGAAACAGTGCTGATCGTTGACCGACGTGATTTCGGCTCCCTGCAGTGGTTCCATCGCGCCGCCAAGGACAGGACCGATGAGCTGCGGTTCCGGCAGTCCTTCATCGAACGGGAGGTCGCGCTTGCCAGCGTCGAGGATGGCCAGGCCCGGCTCCGTTTGTGAGACCACCCTCGCCCAACCGTGCATTGCCGCGCGGAACGGCTGGTTGCCTTGGCGGGAGAAGGGCGAGATTCCGCGGTAGAAGCCGTCGTCGTGGATGATGTAGGCGCCGCTGCGGATCATGAGGTCCACACTCGGATCCCCCATTTCGGCGCCAGTGCTGATGCAGGGCGACAGGAGAGAGACGACGTCGTCGAAGTACGCACTGCCACCCGCCGTGATGATCACTGAACCGGATCCGTACAGCCCGGCGGCGAGCAGTTCCTCATGGAGAAGCCGCATCTGGGCGAGGTAGCCGCGGACGGCACCCAGTCCGGCGTCGTCGGCTGTGTGCGCGAGCGAGCCTTCATAGCCGCTGACACCTACCAGCCGCAGATTCGGTGAGGCAGCAACCCCGCGGGCAACCTCCATGGCAGCATCAACACCCCGTGCTCCGGTCCGGCCTCCATGGGCGCCGAGCTCCACGAGCACATCCAGCACGGCGTCGCTCCTGGCGAGCACGCGGTTGATGACCTCCACGGTTCCCACGGAGTCCACCCAGGACAGGATCGGTGCATCGGCAGTTGACGCTCCGGCCACCCATTGGATGGCGTGCGGGTCCGTGAGGCTGTTGGCGAGCTGAAGGTTCCGGACCCCGAACTCGCGGGCTACCCGAAGCTGAGCGAAGTTCGCCAACGTGATGCCCCAGGCTCCGCGGTGGAGCTGCTCGGTCCAGAGCTGGGGGGACATGGTGGTCTTGCCGTGCGGCGCCAACAGCACGCCGTGGTCCTTGCACCAATCGGCCAGGTGGTCGGCATTGGCCTGGAGGGCCGCGCTTTCAAGCGTGAGCAGCGGCGTCTGCAGATCGGCCAAAGTGTGCTTGGCCGCGAGGAATTGGGCGTGCGTGCTCCCGTTGGCGGTGGCCGGGATGGCCTTGTGCCGCCAATCGAGCTGGCGCTCTGCAAGGCCGGCCACGGCGTGCGCCGAGATGGCTTCGGAAGTGTTCACGGGTTCATTCCCTTCGCGGGGCTGCGTTCTTGAAGCTGCGGTGTGGGGCTGTTCAATATGAGATTCTCATTTGCGTTGCGTATTTTGCAACGCTGGTTGCAAACCTGCTGGTGATATGTCTAACATGGTGGCGGATCGAGAGTCAAGGCCGCTGAGAAGCGCACGAACTAATGGGAGAACGATGCTTTCAGCTGTATGCGTTGGCGAAACAATGGCCATGCTTACCCCTGTCCAGGCTGTTCCCCTTCACCTCGCCACCGAACTCCACTGCGGGATTGGTGGTGCTGAGTCCAATGTCGCCATGGGACTTGCGGCCATGGGCCTGGACACTCACTGGGTCAGCCGCGTGGGCCACGACGGCTTCGGCACGCGCATCCTTGACGAGCTTCAAGCGCACGGGGTGGGAGTCTCCGGCGTCGAAGTTGATCCCGAGCGGCCCACGGGCCTCTACGTGAAGGTCCCCGCCCAGGAATCAGACCCCGACGGCGGCAGCTCAGTTTTGTACTATCGGCAAGGTTCTGCGGCGTCGGCCATGGGACGCCCCTTGCTTTCCAATCCCGCTGTTTCATCACTGCTGGAAAACGCGGCCCTCATCCACCTGAGTGGGATCACGGCTGCTTTGTCTCCGGAGTGCTTGTCTCTCTTGGAAGCCCTGATGACCGAACCGCGGAACGGGCGCATCGTCAGCTTCGACGTCAATTGGCGGGAGGCCCTGTGGGCAGGCCAGGATCGTTCGGTCCTGCAGCGTCTGGCGAACCTGGCCGACGTCGTGCTTGTTGGTAAAGACGAAGCCGAGCACGCCTTCGGCACCACTGATGAGGCCGAACTTCGCCGCCTGATGCCGGACCCCCAAGTGCTGGTCATCAAGAACGAGGCGATCAGCGCCATTTCTTTGGATCGGAGTGGCACCCGGGAAGAGGTGCCCGCACTGTCCGTCGCCGTCGTCGAGCCTGTTGGCGCGGGTGACTCGTTCGCCGCCGGTTACCTCAGCGGCATGCTGTTTGGGCTTGGCCAGAAGGCGAGCCTGCGCCGCGGACACGTTGCGGCCGCCTGCACCTTGACTGTCCACGGCGATCGCGGTCCGCTGCCTTCCTCGGGGGAACTCGCAGCCATTCTCGATTCTTCGGATGACGACTGGGCTGCTATCCATGTTGAAGAGGGACATTTCAACACCAGAACCGGAGCGTGACATTTTGAGTCAGAGCCTCATGCGAGCTATCGACCTGCTCGGCGAACTCGCTGCAAAGCCAGCAACCCTGGACGAGCTCGCGTCCAAGGCTGCCGTACACAAGACCACCGTGATGCGGCTCCTCCACGCCATGGAGGAGAAACGCTTCGTGGTCCGGGACGAGGACCAGCGGTTCATGCTCGGTTCCAAACTGTTCGAACTGTCCTCGCTGGCCCTGGAACAGCGGGATATCCGCAAGGTAGCGCACCCGCACCTCGCCGAGTTGAACGGTCGGACCGGGCACACCGTTCACTTGGCCGCGTTTGAAGGGAACGAGGTGGTGTACATCGATAAGTTCGAGTCGCACCACCCCGTCCGTATGTACTCGCGCATCGGCCTCACTGCATCGCTGCATTCGGCCGCTGTGTCCAAAGTCCTCCTCGCCGACATGCCGCGCAGCCGGCAGGAAAAGATCGCGGCGGGGCTGGACTACGTCAAAGTTACCGAGAACACCCTGACCTCGCCGGAAGCCCTGTTGGCCGAACTGGAGCAGGTCAGGATCCAAGGCTGGGCCCACGACAACGCTGAGCACGAGGCATTCGTGCACTGCATCGCGGCCCCCATCCGCGATGCAAGCGGCGCCGTTGTTGCCGCAGCCTCTTGTTCGGTACCGGTAGTGATGCTCAGCTATGAAGGCTTGCTGGAGCTGCTGCCCGATCTCAAAGCCAGCACCGAGGCCATCTCGAATGACCTCGGCTGGATCAGCCACGAAAGGAACTCAGCATGAGTGAAAAGAACGTAGTACTGACCGAAAATGCCCCCGCCCCGGCACACGTATTCTCCCAGGGCATCAAAAAGGGCGGGATGTTCCAGGTTTCCGGCCAGGGCCCCATGGATCCCGCCACCAACCAGTACATCGGCGAGGGCGACGTCCGCGTCCAGACACGTCGCACACTGGAGAACGTGAAGGCCATCCTCGAAGCGGGCGGGTCCTCCGTTGAAGACGTCATCATGTTCCGCGTCTACCTCACCACCCGCGATGACTTCGCCGCCATGAACGAGGTTTACGGCGAGTTCATCCGCGAGAACGTGCCCAGCGGTTTGCTGCCGAGCCGCACCACCGTGTTTGTGGATCTCCCGCACGAGGTCATGCTGGTGGAGATCGACGCGCTGGCCGTGACTGCTTAGTAGCGCCACTCGTATTCGTTTGCGCCACGCTAACGGGCTGGCGACACCTAAATCCGGGTGTCGCCAGCCCGTTTCTGTGTCCCCAGTGAATGTGCGCGTCGTCAGCGCTCCCCGCGCTCCGCGCGCTAGGGTGCGGGGGTTTCGCCCTTGTTCTTGCGGCGGTTTTGAATCCCGAGGATGAGGAACGTGGTGCCCATCCCCAGGAATGCGATCCAGGCAGGGTTAACGATGACCGCCATGGCCACCCCGACAATGAGGAAGACGATTCCAACTGGGAGCAATGCCGAACTCCCGTACTTATCCGCTCGGGTGTTCCTGTCCAAGGTGGGCTTCGTGTCATCGCTCATCTACGCGAGGCTACGTGGGCCGGTGGACGAGGCGCAAGCGTTTGGCGAGTGCCGCCGTCGGGCGTTTCCTCCGTGGCGGCCGCGGCGTGTGGCTTGCTGACCCACTTTGTCTCTCAGAGCGTGCCGACACGCCGCATTCCCCGGCGCGTCGCGGGACCCCCGGTGCCAAAGAAGGTCAGGAATCCACACGGCGGGGGCGCGGTGGCAGGCTGCATGATGACAGGATGGGCTCGTGACGACGCCGAGCATGAGCCAAGCCCTCGATACTTATCTCCGCGAAGTGTCCGGCCAGCGGCTAGGGTCACCGGCATCCCTGATTCCTCAAAGCTTCGCCCACGTGGTCCGTGTGCTGAACCCCGCCCTGGTTCCCGGGGGCAAAAGGCTGCGTTGGTCCGACATTGCTGGAGATGTCAGTGCGATTGACTCAGAAACTCAATGGAATGACGTAGTCGCCGCGGCGTCGCCCGATCTGGGGCCGTACTTTGAACCGGATATGGGGACCATTAGTGAGCACGTAGCGCGGTCCCTGCTTGCAATCCTTTCGCGGCATACGTCTTCAGAGGAGGCCACGTTCCTTGCTTGGGAGGGATATAGCGGCCTCAAAGATGAGGTGGTCCGGTCACCAACTGTGACGGCGGGCCTTGGCCGGGTGATGCATGTCCGTCATGGGGCACTCAGTCTTGCCCTTGACCCCATCGACTCACCGCCCAACAGGCTTGCGATGACGTGGTTGCCCGACGATGGAGCATGGTTCGTGGGGAACGACATCTACGCCAGATCGGTATTTGTGGGAGGTTCGGCGGAGTGCATCGGCGCCGTCCTGAGCCACGCGGACCTTGAAGCGTACCCAGTGGGAGCAGGCTACTCAGTGGTTCCTGAGGATTTCTAGCCCAAGACGTGTGGCTTCCTGACCCACTTTGCCTCTCAGAGCGTGCCGACACGCCGCATTCCTCGGCGCGTCGCGGAAACCCCGGCGTGAAAGAAGGTCAGGAAGCCACACGGCGAACCACCGACGGCGGGACGGCCGGAACCCGCTGGCGCTTGGCATAGATCCGGGCTCGTTGGCTGGACAGGGCCAGGAGCACCAGGATGTCCGTGGCCAAGCCGGACAGGCCTGCCTCAAGCGTGAGATTGGTGGTCCCCGTGGAGGCGTCGATTGCCTGAACCACGATCGAGATGGAGCTGAGTCCCATCGCAATCACACGGGCGCCGTTGCTGCCCAGGAATATCCGCCAGGCAAGGAATACCTCGCCGAACCCGAAGACCAGGACGATCGCAGCTATGGTGACGATTGCCGCCGTCGTGCTTTGTGGGTCAAGGCTGGCGTCCTCGATGGTGATGTCGCCGCCCGAGGTCAGCAACGTGACAGCCAAAGCCAGCGCCGCCAGGGCCCGGACGACCACGAGGAATGCGCCCGTCATGGTGGGTGCGGGGCGGCGGTCGCGGCTGTCCGTCTGACTGGCTGGCTGGTCGACGGGGACGGGCACTCGGCGGGCGTCGATGATGGGCAGATCGCCGTCCGTGGAGATCGAGTCCCCTCCGCCATTGCGCGAGTGATATCCGGTGGAAAAGTCCTTGATGACACGGACGGTCACGGCAGGCTCAGCCTCGGCGACCGTCCGTACGATGTGGTCCCGCTCAACGTCGGTATTCTGCTCGATCTTGTGGGTGATCTGCAGGGTGAACAGCGAGAAACCAACGCTGCGATCGTAGGTGCCGGCGGCGAGCCAGTCCACCTTGTGCCCGCCGGGCAGCATCCAGCCCTCGGGGCAGCGCCAAAAGCGGACGTGGTGGCGTTTGCCAGGGTTGCTGTCCACTTCCTGCTGGTAGGCGAAGTCCTGTTGCCGATCGAACAAATACAGCGGACTGACCGGTGCCTGTGTGTAGCTCTCCCGCAGGATCGTTGAACTGATGATGCGGCGACTACTGGCAAAAGTCACGTCGTCGGCGATGGTCCAGCCCGCCGCACGCATGACCGCGTGGATCTGCGGCTCTGTGCCCATGAGGGCCACGTTCACGGGGTCACCGAGCAGTCCGTCGCTGGTCCGGGCGCGGCCGATGAAGTAGCCGGGGACGTAAATCGTGGTCAGGATCCGGTGCAGGCGAGGCAGCAGCAGGTAGGCCAGGAAGGCCCAGAACACGAAGGAGAACCACAGCTGGCCCCACCCCAGATGAAAGCTCTCCCCCACCAACAGGAATGCCAGCCACACCGCAGCGGCCCCACCAAGGACGAAGAAAGCGTGGTCGAGTCGGCTATCCGTGACTCCTTTGTTTGGCGCTTTGTACATTCGGAACTCCCCCTGGGTGCACGTGCCCCTTAAGCTTCGCTTTTCGCCCTCCTCGTGTACACAGGCTCGGGCGTTAAGGTTCGACGCCGGAACTTAGCCAGCTGCCGCCGTCGAACACTAAAGCATTCCACTTGTGCCATTGACTGAGCATTCCACTTGTGTCATTCTTTTCTTAGAAAGCGTGACCCGGATCACGCAATGACCCGCCAATGGAGAGAACAATGAAGCTCGAACACATCCTTCTTGGAGTCCTGCTGGAGCACCCGAGCACGGGCTACGAGATCAAGAAGTACCTGGACACCCATGGCCGGTTCCTGCGCTCCAATACGCAGATGAGCCAGGTGTACCGCTCGCTCGGGAGCATGGAGAGCCAAGGTTGGGTGACCCACAGCGTGGACCCGCGGCCCGGCGCACAGGACGCAAAGACCTACCGCGTCACTGATGAAGGAGCCACCGTGTTCCTCGATTGGCTCACCGGCCCGTATCACCCGGCCAGCCGTTTCCAGGACCCGGAACTCGGTGCACGGTTGTCCTTTTCCGGCTTCATGAGCGCCGAGCAACTCCTCCGGATTCTCGACGTCGAAATCCAGACCCGCCAGGACGAAATCGCCAGGTACCGCAACCGCGACCGCAGGGAACAATGGGCTCCCACCATCGCCTTCGACACCGAGCTGGCCGAATCTGTGGGCGAGCGCCTGCACCTGATGGGCGCGAGCGCCATTGATGCCCACGTCGCTGGACTGATCAGCCTGCGCAAGGAGCTCCTGGATGGACAGTTGTCGTCCCGCTCGCTCACCGCAGTACCGGCGGAGCTGCGACCATGAAGGCCATCATTCTCATGTTCGATAGCCTCAACAGACACATGCTGTCCCCCTACGCGGCGGACACGTTCGTAGATGCGCCCAACTTCGCCCGCCTGGCAGCAAAGACGGCCACGTTCGACAATTTCTACGCCGGCTCGATGCCCTGCATGCCGGCCCGCCGCGAAATGCACACCGGGCGCCACAATTTCCTGCACCGCAGCTGGGGGCCGCTGGAACCATTCGACGATTCCATGCCGGAGATGCTGGGAAAAGCAGGAGTGCACACGCATCTCGTATCAGACCACCCGCACTATTGGGAGGACGGAGGCGCTACCTATCATCCCCGGTACAGCACCTGGGAGTTCTTCCGTGGCCAGGAGGGCGACCCGTGGAAGGGTGTAGTAAATCCTTCCGGCGGAAGCCAGGACTGGCGTGCCGGGATGAAGCGGCAGGACCTGATCAACCGCAGTTACATGCCCACCGAGGCAGACCACTCGCAGACCAAAACCGTGGACGCCGGCCTGCACTTCATCGATACGAACCATGAAGCAGACAAGTGGATGCTCCAAATCGAGCTTTTCGATCCGCACGAGCCCTTCTTCACCCACAGCAAATACAAGGCTTTGTACGAGCATGATTACGACGGCCCCGAATTCGACTGGCCGGGATACCAGAAGGTCACCGAACCTAAGGATCAGGTGGAGCACGCCCGCTACGAATATGCCGCTTTGGTCTCGATGTGCGACAAGTCGCTGGGCCGGGTCCTGGATGCCATGGATCAGTACAACCTTTGGGAAGACACCCTCCTCCTGGTGAACACGGACCACGGCTTCCTGCTCGGCGAACACGGCTGGTGGGCCAAGTCTGTTCAACCATGGTTCAACGAACTCGTGCACCTGCCCATGTTCCTCTGGGACCCGCGCACCGGAGGCAAGGACACCCGGCGTGGCGCCCTCGCCCAGACGATCGACATTGCACCCACCATGCTGCGCTTCTTCGGCGTCGAACCTACGAAAGACATGCAAGGCCAGGATCTGGCCGCAGTGCTGCAGGACGACAGCGAAGTGCGTGAGGCAGCCCTCTTCGGTATCCACGGTGGCCACGTCAACGTCACTGACGGCCGATACGTTTACATGCGTGCCGCCGTCGATCCTTCCAATGCACCGCTGGAGGATTACACGCTGATGCCCACCCACATGCGGTCTCGGTTCTCTACGGCCGAACTCGCGCAGTGGGCGCCTGCGGAAGCGTTCAGCTTCACCAAGGGACTGCGGACAATGCAGCTCCAGACCACCTCCATGATGAACTCATGGGTCCACGGAACCCTCCTGTTTGACCTGGAAACCGATCCCGGCCAAACAAACCCAATCATCGATGACGAGCTGGAACTGCGGCTCCTGAAAACACTGGCCAAACTTATGCACGCCAACGATGCACCGGAAAGCCAGTTCCAGCGGCTCGGAATCCCTTTCGACGCCGAACCCACGGCCCAGCACCTGCTCGCCGCCCAGCAAGCGGACAGGGCGCGGCTCGCTTTGGAACCCCTGCCTCCGATCGACAGCTTCGCCGACGGCGGAGCGGCCCTGACACTGCCCCTTCTGGAACTGCTCCAGGACGTCCGCGGCCGCGAAGCCGTGGAGAAGCACCTCCCCGGCCTCATCAGCACTGAACTGGTTAACATCCCCGCCCAGCTCAGCCTCTACCAGCTCGCAGCCGTCATCCCGGTTTCCTCGAGCGCCCTCGGGTCCATTGCCGAGGAACTGGCTGCCGTCCCCACGGCGTAACTCCAAGCCAGTGACACATCCCCAACCCAGCCTGACAATGTAGACAGGACCTACAGCCCATGACCACCCAACCCAGCCCTGCCCTCTCCACGGAAGCTCCAGCTGAAGGAGCAGCCCAAGCCAGCAAAGTTCCCCACCGCTGGCGAAACCTCGCTGTCCTCACCGGCGTTACCGTGGTGGACAATACGGAAGCCGGCCTCAGTGCCACGCTCTTCCCGACCATTGCGGCAGCCCTGAAACTGCAGAGCAGCCACCTTGGCCTGCTCGCCGCACTCGGCAAAATCATCGCTGTCCCTGCCGGTCCGGCGTGGGCATGGCTTGCCGGGAAGATCGGCCGACGGAAAGCTCTGATCGCCACAACCCTGGCAGGTGGCGTCTTCGGTATAGCGGCAGGTTTCTCGCAGGACTTCGTTCAACTGTTGATCCTCAACACCCTGATGTCGGCGTCGATCATCGGCGGAAGCCCGATCGCCAACGCGATCATCGCGGACTCCTTCGATGACAGCCAGCGCGGCAAGGCTGCGGGTTACTTCTACGGATTCATGAGCCTCATCAGCTCCTTCATTGCCCCGCTCATCGCCTTGTTCACAGGCATCACTGACGGCTGGCGGTTCGGCATGTGGACCATCGGTGGCATCTGCATCCTGGCTGGCCTGTTGGTGGCGTTGCTCCTGAAAGATCCTGGTGTGGGCGCTTCCGAGAAGCAGCTCGCAGACCTCAGCGCCCGCGAGCGCCTCGCCCCGAAAGTCACGGTCCGCTCGGTGGCCTCGCTGTTCCGGATTCCAAGCTTCTCCATCATGATGCTTTCCCGCCTGCTCTCCGGGCATCTCCTCATCACGATCTTCGGCATCCAGTTCCTCGTGGTGGAACGGGGCTTCACCAATGCCGTGGCCGCCATTGTCCTGGTGCCCTTTGGGCTCGGCTACTTTGCCGGGACCGCCGGCGGCGGCTGGCTCGTCTCCCTCCTGGACCGGATCCTTCCCGACCGTGGCCGGGTTGCCTACCTGCAGGGCGCCCAGGTTCTCTTCGCCGCCGTCGCATTCTTCGCAACCCAATTCGACTACCACAACATCGGCATCTACAGCGCGTTCTGGGCCCTGATCGGCTTCGCCCAAGGAGCGAACCCACCCGCCAACCGTCCAATCGTCGCAGCCGTCGTCCTGCCGGAACTTCGCGGCCAGGCCTTCGCTATCTTCCTGACCGTTTTCGAGACGATCGGGTGGGCCGTCTTCTCCCTCGGAGCGGGCGCCCTGGCCTCCAGCCTCGGGATCCAGGCCGTGTTCCTCTGGACGCTGGTGATCCTCATGCTGGTCAATGCGGCCGTCCTCACCGCCCTCTACTTCTGCTACCCGAGGGACGTGGAGCGTGTCCGTGACACGTTGGAGCGGCGCCGGCAGGAAGCACTGCACCAAGCCTGACCCCGTAGTTAAAGCTCGACGTCGGCACTCAGGTGAGTGCCGACGTCGAGCTTTAACTGGTGGCGAGGTTGCCGACGCTGAGTTGTTTGTGGTCGATGAGCCACTCGATGGACTCTCGCACCGCCTGTTCCGGCTCATACCGGGGCGCGTAACCCAGCAGGGACTTGGCTTTATCGATGCTGAAGCAATGGTTGCGCGACAGGTGGCTCCAGCTCGTATCCGCGTGCCCGGGCGCGGTGTTCCTGCGGAACTCCTCCCAGCTGACTGGCTCGAGGCGAGGTTCCTGCCCGAACCAGGACGCCGCGATCCCGACGTATCCGCGAACTGTCAGGGCGGTGGGAGCGACGATGTTGAAGTCCTCCCCGGCCGCCGCTTCACGACGCTGGACGGCTTTCTCGAAGGCTTGCGCGACGTCGTCGGCGTGCACGTGATGCATCAGCTCGGTGCCACCTCCGGGAACCTGTAGCAGCCGCCCGGCGGAGATCGTCTCCCACACGGATGGGTCCAGGTTTCCAAGTGGCCCGATCGGCTGCCATCCAGGTCCGACGATGTGACCGGGGTGCAACGACGTCGTAGCCAGCCCGCCGGAAGCCGTCTCTTCTTGCAACATGCGGGCGATTGCGCGCTTCTGGATGCCATACTCATCGGTTGGGGCCGCAGCAGAATCCGAGCCCTCCGCGATGGGCAGCTTCATGCTGGCGCCATACCGCCAAATAGAACCGCAGTGCAGGAGGTGGCCCACCTCGCCGCGGAGTCGGTTCACCAGCGCGGTGGCGGAGTCGAGCGTAAAGCAGACCAGGTCAATCACGACGTCGGCACCCAGTTCCACGATCCGGTCACCGAAGGTGCCGTCCCGGTCCTCCTGCTCCCGGTCCGCTGTGACCTGGCGGACCTGCTGCCACTCGGGTGTATCGGTGTAGGCCTGGCGGATTCCGCGGCTGATGTTGGTCACCTCATGGCCGGCACTAACGAGTCTGGGCACGAGGAACGAACCAATGTGGCCACTTCCGCCGATGACAACTATTTTCATGGGTACTCTTCGCCTTTGGGCCTGCGTGGGTTGGAGTTCCAGAGTAGCTGCCAGAATTGTTCGATCATCGGCGACACATTTAGGCAGGTGGCGGACAGGTACAAGGTATGAGTCATCTATCGAGAGCCCCTGATAGGGCGGACGCCTTCCGGTCGTTATACGAAGCTGCATATCCGGACCTTTTGCGGTTTGTTCAGCGACGGACGGAACCAGCAAGTGCTGAGGACGTGGTCGCAGAGGCGTTTCTCATTGTCTGGAAACGCTTCTCTGAAGCTCCAGCGGATGAAAGTGAAGCCCGAGCCTGGCTTTTCGGAATTGCACGGAATCTCCTCCTGAACGCTCACCGTGGAGATCGGCGACGTCAAGCGTTAGGTGTTCGGCTGGCTCAAACAACAACGGATGCTTTCAACGCCTCGCATGCCGAACTGGTCGATCACCGCATTGATCTGAGCCGTGCTTGGCAGCTTCTATCTGAAGCTCATCAGGAAACCCTGGGACTCGCCGTGTTTGAAAACCTTGCCGCGCCGCAGGCTGCCAAAGTCCTGGGAATCTCACCGGTGGCTTTCCGTCTGAGATTGACTCGCGCCAGACGGGCCTTGCGGCTCCTCCTTGACCACCTCCCTCATCCTGCTTCCGATACTTCGGCGGCATCACCTGAAAAGGCAGCAACGCTATGAAAAGTGATCAGAGACTCGACACACTTCTGCGCTCCATGGACGCAGCAGAACAAGGTACACCGCCGGATCCTATCCGGGCGCACGCGGACCTGAACCGCATACTCAGTTCTCAACCAGCAAATGCCTCCAGCAGCACATTGCCGGATAGGCACGAGTCCAATAAACCCAAGATCCGCCAGCGCCGACGCGCGCTCACTCTTGCGGGCCTGGCAGCAGCAGTTACAGCCGGATTTGTCATCATGCCGGCGCTCTCGGGAGGTGACCCGGCCTTCGCGACCTGGACGGCAGCCCCCGGAACACTCACTGGCTCAGACCGTGACAACGCCGTCTCAGACTGCCGTAACTCGAAACAGAACGTAGGCGGTGGCATGTACTCGACCGAACTTTCGGCTGCGGAAGTAGCCATCGCCGAGCGGCGCGGTGCCTGGGTCACGGTCGTTCTCACTGGAGCTGACGGCTTTGAAGCAACATGCACTACCGATGTCACGGCAGCCTGGTTCCGCAAAGGGATCATAGGTTCCATCGGTAAACCGGCTAATGTCACCGCCCTCCCCGCCCGAGGCATCGCTGCTACTCAACTGGGAACGGGAGTAATCGCAGACAAGCCCATCTCGATTGCGTCAGGCCGCGTGGGTGCCGATGTCACAGGTGTTTCCTACACCAACGCTGACAAGGAAGAAGTGCTCGCCACCGTAGCGAAAGGCCAATTCGCCTTTTGGCTTCCCGGAAATGAGTTGCAGAACGCGACTGACCGAGGAGTGCCCGTTCACGTGACGTACAGCGATGGTTCCAGTGAAATCCAACTGCTTGACTTCTGAGCTCCCTGACGAAGTAAGGTCCGGCGTCTACAGCTCAGACGTTCGGGCGCCCTGGAATCAGCTCTGGGAGCTGATTTGGTCCGGTCAGGAAATGTCCAATGAAGGTTACGCCCTCAGACGTGGCATCAAATTTATCGATCAGGACGTCAGCAGGCTCATAAAACACGTCACCGGCTCGCAAAATCCTCTGCTCCCCACCGTCGACTTGAAACACAACCGAGCCAGTTTCAATAACTCCGAACACCGGACCGTTGTGATGATGCGGACCCCCGATAACATCCGGCTGCATGGTGATGCGGCGAATGTGCATTCCTGCAGTGACTCTGTCGTCGAAGGGCTGCTCAAGGAGAGTTACTCGCACAACTGGTTCCGTCATGCCCTCATTCTGCCAGTTGCCGACTCTTAGAACCCACGATTGGCCAGCAACCTGACGACTCACTTCTCCCAAGCTCGACAAACCCCATGCCGTCGTGACTAGCATGAATACTCCGGGCAAGCCCGGGTACGTGACCTCTTGAACGACCCCCTCGGACGGTCGGCGTTGACGCGGCGACCACGTAAAGGAGAAAGCTGTGCGGGAGCCTGTAGTCAGCGAGAGCGTGTCAGAAACCAACGGGAATCCAGACGAAACAACGGAGGATCCGCAGGAATCGCAAGCCGACGAAACCGCCACAGAGTCACCCGAGATCACCTTCGACGAACAGTTCTATCCCGCTCGCCCAAAGGCGCTACGGCCGATCGCACGGCGCCGGCAATTCTTTGCTGCCAGGCCTTCCTTGGAATTCGATGGGCGCAATCCCACGTATGTGGACTGGCTTCGCAACCAGTCGATGCTCGGCGACGCCAACACCATGGCCCGGCAACTCTCAGGCCAAGCAAGCATGTGGCAGAACGCCTACGCCCGGCCAAACCCCAGGGCGGCTGTGGAGCGCGCACCCGTGTGGTTCACGGCCTACCCTCTCTCTTTCATCACCCGCGAGGGTCAGTCATTCCTGTCCGCTCTGGGAGAGCCCGGACTCTGGAAAGCGTTCCGGGAGATCGGCATCCGCGGACTCCACACCGGCCCGGTCAAGCTGGCTGGAGGCATCAGCGGTTGGTCCCAAACGCCCAGCGTAGATGGTCACTTCGACCGCATCAGCATGGCGATCGATCCGGCATTCGGCACCGAAGAAGAATTCCGCCGGATGTGCGAAGTCGCCGCAGATCACGACGGGACAGTCATCGACGACATCGTGCCCGGCCATACAGGCAAAGGCGCCGACTTCCGTCTTGCCGAGATGAACTTCCGGGACTACCCAGGCATCTACCACATGGTGGACATCCCCGAGGAAGACTGGCACCTGCTGCCCGATGTTCCCGAGGGCGAAGATTCAGTGAATATCAGCCCCGATGCCGAGCAAGCCCTGCAAAAAGCCGGGTACATCATCGGCAGGCTCCAACGCGTGATCTTCTACGAACCCGGGGTCAAGGAGACCAACTGGAGCGCCACCAGGCCGATCGTCGATACCACCGGCAAAACCCGCCGCTGGGTGTACCTCCACTACTTCAAGGCCGGTCAACCATCCATTAACTGGCTTGACCCCACATTCGCCGGGATGCGGTTGGTGGTGGGCGATGCGCTGCACTCCCTCCTGGACCTGGGCACCGGCGCCCTGCGGCTGGATGCCAACGGGTTCCTCGGCGTGGAGAAGAGCGCGGAGGAGCAGCCGGGCTGGTCAGAAGGCCATCCCCTGTCCGAGGCAGCGAACCAGCTCATTGGCTCGATGATCCGCAAAGTGGGTGGGTTCTCCTTCCAGGAACTCAACCTCACCATTGATGACATCAAGGCGCAGTCCGAGTCTGGCCCCGATCTCTCGTACGACTTCATCACCCGGCCGGCCTACCACTACGCGCTGGTCACCGGTGATACCGAGTTCCTGCGGCTGACGCTTCGGTTGGCCATGGAGATCGGTGTGGACCAGGCCTCGCTGGTGCACGCACTGCAGAACCACGACGAACTGACCTACGAGCTGCTGCACTTTGCCGCTGGCCACAGGGAAGACATCTTCGAGCTTGGGGGCGAAGAACTGACGGGCGCCGAGGTTGCCGAGAAGGTTCAAAGCACCCTGCGGGAACGCCTCACCGGTGAGAACGGGCCCTACAACGCGGTCTTCACCACCAACGGCATCGCCTGCACCACCGTCAGCTTCCTCATGGCGGCGCTGGGAATCAAAGACCCGGACTCGATAACCCCGGAGCAAGAGTCCCAGGTCCTGGATGCCCACGTGCTCCTGTCAATGTACAACGCGCTGCAGCCTGGCGTCTTCGCACTTTCCGGCTGGGACCTCACCGGCATCACCGCCTTGGATCGCGAAACGGTCCGGGAGCTCACCTCGCAGGGCGACACCCGGTGGATCAACCGCGGGGCACACGACCTCATGGGGACGAGCCCCGACGCCAAGACCTCCCTCGCGGGCATGGCGCGTGCCCGGAGCCTCTACGGTCCGCTGCCTGAACAGCTCAAGGATCCAGCCTCCTACGCCCGACGCCTCCAGCAGATCCTGAAAGTAAGGGAAGAGTCAGGGATCGCAACGAGCACTTTGCTGGACGTGCCCGATGTTTCCAACCGCGGGCTGCTAGTCCTGGTCAACCAACTCGGCAGCGGCGAGCTTGAAGTCACGGTCCTGAACTTCTCCGACCAGGACATCGCAGGCAGCATACAGTCCTCCCATCTTGTCCCTGGAGCCAGCGTCCACGATCTTTTCAGCGGCGAAAACGTGGGGCAAGTGGATGATCTTGGCAGCTTCTTCCTCGAGCTGCGGGCGTTCCAGGGGACCGCGCTGGTTCTGAAGGAAGCCGAGACCGAATAGAAGCCCCCGACGTCGGCACCCGCGTGAGTGCCGACGTCGGGGTTTGGTGGGGCGGTTTGCCAGCGCTATGGCTCGGCAGTGGTGAAAAGGCGCCGGACGATGCTTCCATTTGCGAGCGCGTCCAAGGCTTCATTGATCTCGGACAGCGGTTTGGTGTCCGTATGCAGCAGCTCCACGGGGAGTCGCCCTTCCCGCCACATCTGGATGTAAAGGGGAATGTCCCGGCTGGGCACCGAATCCCCCATGTAGGACCCCAGCAGACGTTTGCCCATGCCGGCGAATTGGAGGGCCTGGACGGTCAGGGTTTGCTTTGGGTCAGGTAGGCCCACCGATACCAGGGCTCCGCCGCGCGCCAGCAGTGAGAGACATGCTTCCATAACCTTGGCGTGCCCCACTGCCTCGATTGATACGTCAACGCCCTCTTCCGTGTGGGCGGCGACCAAGTCAGCCGCCTCGTCGGGCCCTGCCGCGTAGTCGGCGCCGCAGCACAATGCGAGTTGCTGTTTCTCTGCCAGCGGGTCAATGGCAATGACTGTTGTTCCGGGAATTTGCGCTGCTGCCATCACGGCCATTAGCCCCACCGCCCCGAGACCGAACACAATGACTGACTGGCCTTCCATTACTTGGGCCGTGTTAAGTACTGCGCCGACACCAGTGAGTGCGGCGCAGCCAAACATGGCGGCGACATCCATGGGCACGTCCTCATCGATCACCACGAGGGATTCGCGGGCAACGACGGCATATTCGGCGAAAGCGGAAACACCCAGGTGATGGTTAATGCGTTCACCTGAGCCGCCAATGAGCAGGGCATCCCCGTGGAGCAGGTCGCCGCTGGTATTTGCTTCGGCACCCCGGCGACATAACGCTGGGCGACCAGCGTTGCACGCCGAACAGTTACCGCAGCTGGGCACGAAAACGATCACGACGTGGTCTCCGCGCTTAATATCCATTACGCCTGAGCCGACTTCGGTAACCGTACCCGCAGCTTCGTGGCCCAGAACCATTGGAAGGGGTCGGGGTCGGCTTCCGTTGACAACGGAAAGGTCCGAGTGGCACAGGCTCGCACGCTCGATTCTCACCTGCACCTCCCCCGCGCGCGGTTTTGGACGTTCAAGCTCTTCGAGTTTGAGGGGACTGCTGTCCGCGTATGGGTACGGGGCGCCAGCGCGGCGGAGCACGGCGCTACGCATCGCCACGGCCTTCATACGTTTCAATGGTTCGGCTATTCAGGCGCGGAAGGATCTCGCCAATGGCCAAGGTCTTGAAATGTTCGTACGTTCGGTGGGCGGCGAAACCAGCTGCATCGGTGTACTTCTCCAGGATCACGAAGTGCCCTGGATCGTTCACGGATTGAAAATAGTCGTAGGCCAGATTCGCCTCCTCCTGACGGCTGGCTTCCGCCAGCTTGCCGAGCAACCCGGCGACTTCCTCTACTTCTTGGGTGATGGCGTGATAATGGGCAATTACTTGGAAGTGCGTCTCTGACATTCCGTTCCTTGTCTTATGGGTTGAGTATCAGTTTGTTGACGTTTCGACGCTGTCTCGTCCGGCCAGATCCCATAGCTCGGCAGCGCTGGTGGAAACCGCTTTGGCACCTTCCCTCAGGGCCCTCGCCACATCGCCGCCCGTACGGATGAAGCCGGCAGCAACGAAGGGGGTGAGGCTGCTGAGTTCTGCCGGTGAAAGGTGGGCGATAACGGGCCACGGCATCACCTGGACCAAGTGGGGTTTGCTCTGTTCAACAGCCCCGGTGCTGCGCGGCAGGTTGGACCGGTCCGTCACGAAGACCTTCTGCATTGTCACCATTTCCATGGTGTTGGCGCGCTGGATCAAAGCCGTCTTGGTGCTGACCAATCCCTCAGTGCCGATCTTCTTTAGATATTCCACGGCGCCCCGGTCCTGCCCCAGCCCGGAGCAGGCATCGATGTTCACAAAAGTGAACTTGCCGGCAGCCGTCAGAGAGTGAAGCAGTCCTTCAAGCTCATGCAATGCCACATGGGCAAGGATGCACACCTGACATCCTGAGCTGAGAAAGCCTGGCGCCGCGTCGACGCCGAATACGGAGCCGATCACAGGATTGCGGCTGAGCCGAAGGTCCAGTTCCTGTGGAAATTCAATCATCTTTGGATCCTCGTCGTTGTATGCGGGTCACCTGCACAGGCGCACGCTAAAGACCCAGTTTGCCCGGGTTCAGAAGGTTTTTGGGATCCAGCGCACCTTTAACCGCCCGGAGTACTTCGAGCCCGCCGCCCAAGGACGCCTCCATGTAGGGTGCGCGCAACAAGCCAACGCCGTGATGATGGCTCAGCGTCGCCCCATGCCGGATGATGACTTTGTTGGCGGCGTCCCACGCGGACCTGTACCACTTGGCACGTTCATCCACTTCAACATCGCCGCGCAAGGAGAAGTACAAACATGCTCCATCAATGTACGCGTGTGATTGATGCGCGGAGCCTGCGAGAGTACCGGGTATGGCGTTGAGTGCGTCAACGACTTCGGTGTAGATGGCGGGCAATTCCTTCCAATTGCCGATCATCTCCAGGGTGTCGGCCACAAAACCGGGTCCTCGTTTGAAACCCTCGGCACTTTTACCCGTGAGGTACCTGGTATCGAGCCATCGCTCGAAGATCATTTCTCCGTTGAGCTCGCTACCCGTTGCGGCGCAGACGCGTTCACTGATTACCATCCCTGCATCCACTAGTTCCTGGGTACCCTCATCTGCCACCAACAGGACGTTGGTATCCGGAAGGTCAAATTGCACGCCGCTTTCAAGGTTGTCGTATAGGCGGAGCGCGGCTGGCGTTGCCCCCTGCTGCATTATTTGCCGACATGCTTCCAGCCCTTCGGCGAAGGTCGCGAACCCATAGGCAACCGCACGGCCGTAATCAGGCAGCCGATGCAGTTTGAGACGGACTTTGGTGATAATGCCCAAAGTTCCTTCCGACCCGATGAAGAGCTGGAGCAGATCGGGACCGACGGCGGCCCGGGCACCATTGCCTACACTGATCACTTCCCCGTTGGCCAGAACCACATCGAGTCCGTGGACCATGTCCTCGATCTTGCCGTAACGGGTGGAAAGTTGGCCGGCGCCGCGGCAGGCGACCCACCCACCCACAGTGCTGATGGCATAAGAGGAGGGCCAATGGCCCATGGTCATGCCGTAGTTGGCCTGGATTGTCTGCTCGAAAATGTCCCCAAAGACGCCGGCCTCCACTTCAACGATCTGGCTCTCCTCATCGAAGCTGGTGACTTTGTCCAAGCCACAGACGTCCAACACGAGGCCACCGGCAATGGGCAGCGCCGCACCGGTGACGTTGCTGCGTCCTGCCGAGACCGTTACCGGGATGCCAGATGCCGAGGCTATCCGCATGATGTCCTGCACCTGCTCAACGCTGGAGACGTGGACAATCACGGCGTCCGAAGTGGCTGGCTGCCCGCCCGTTTCTGCAATCATTGTGCCGGCCCACCAGTCGCGGGTACCGTCCAGCACTTCTTGGGGTTCAGTGACAATCCTGTCCGCGACTGAAGCCAACTTCTCCAAAATGTCCGTGTTGATCGTGGCTGGGTTTGTGGAGTAGGCAGCCTTTCCGTCAAGGGACCCCAAGGTCTGGGCGAAGTGCGGCTGAGTCGGCGCACCTACAGTGTAATTGCCTCGGTTGTAGCCGCGTTTTACTGCTTCCTTGCTGATCATTGTCTAGTTCTCTCCCATCAGGATGGCGCGTTCATGCGCGGTTAGGTTCTTGTAGCTGGCAACCTGGGCATCAATTTCCGTTGCGGGCAGGTCGAGTTCTTTCATGAGCAGCTGGCCCACCCGCTCTGCAGCTTCCGCAGAGGCGTCCCGGGCGACAAGCCGGGCCCGGGTCCGGCGGGACATGATGTCATCGACATTGCGGGCCATCTCATGGCGTGCGGAATAAATGACCTCCGCTTCCAGGTAGGGCAAGCCGTCAATGATCGGCTTGTTCAGCCCTGGGTCCTCCGCCAGAATGTCCGTGACGAATCGGGCTTCTGTCCCGTACCGCTCCCCCAAATGCGAAGCAAGGCCACCGGAGGCAACAATCGCCTCAGCGTCGTAACCAGCAGCACCCAGCAGGTAGGCGTTCTTGGTTCGGCAGCGGCGGTTTTCTCCCAACACTTTCTGCGCTGCGTCAATGGTCTGTTCGGCCATGTGCCTGGAAGTGGTGAGCTTGCCTCCGACGACGGTCACCAGCCCGTCCGGGTCGGTACGGATCTCGTGGTTGCGTTTAACTTCCAGGGTTTTCCCGCCCGGAGGTGCAACCAGGGGCCGGCAACCGCCTATGCTGCCAAGCACGTCCTCCGGCTCTACATCGATGTTGAGTGCGGTCCGGGCGCCTTCCAGGAGGAAGTCCATCTCCTCGCGAGTACAGTTCACATCGTCGAGGTTGCCGTTGTAGTCCTCGTCAGTGGTGCCCAGGTAGGACGTATTGCCCCAGCGGGTGATAGTGGCGCGCCGGTTGCGTCCTGGAACCGGGATGGTTACCGTGCAGTCGTTGCGGATTTTGGTCCATGGGACTGCAATGTGAACGCCCTTGGCTGGCCGGATATTGGGCGCGTCAACTTCTTTGCCGGCACCGGTCCAGTCCCGAAGCCAAACACCAGTGGCGATGATGACAGCGCTGGCGCTGGCGCGAAGCTCCCGGGTTCCGGTTTCGATAACTACTCCGTTTACTTGGCCGCCCTGGCGGGTCACCTCAGTGACTTTTGCACCGTTAAGCACGGTTGCTCCGTGGAATGCTGCGGTGCGGGCCAAGGTCAGCGTCAGCCTCGCGTCGTCGGCGCGTGCGTCGTAATACAGGAAGCCGCTCTCAAGGTTTTCAGCTTTGAACGTAGGGCAGTGGGAAAGGACTTCATTCTTGGTCAACTTCTGATGGAGTATGCCCTCGCGCCACCCGCCCGCCAGATCGTAGGTCCAGAGAAGGCTTTCAAAGCCTGCTGCAAGGCGGCGGTCAAAGACACCCGCATGCGAGAGCACAGGAAACAGGAACGGCAACCGTTGGACCAGGTGTTGAGCGTTCTTACGCAGTCGCTGGCGTTCCAGGAGCGAGTGTCGCACCAGCGGAAGGTTGCCCTGTTCGATATATCGAAGCCCGCCATGGATCATCTTGGACGATTTGGAGGAGGTGCCCGAGGCGAAGTCATCCTTTTCCAGCAATGCCACCTGGTAGCCGCGTAGTGCCGCGTCCATGGCCGCATAGGCTCCCGTGACGCCACCACCGACAATAATGATGTCGAATTCTCCGCCATCCAGGCGGTTGATCTGCTCAGCCCTGTCCAATTTCAGGGGGCTGTCCGTAACCATCCGGGCACGCCCGGCTTTCGGTTTGCGTGAGGGCATGGAAATCATGAAGGTACTTCTCTCTCAATTGTCTTAGGTCTTGGCTGGTAGTCGGTGTCAGGAGTCACGGACAAGCGCCAACTCACTGGCGATACGCGAATTCCATGCATCGCGGCGGCCGAGTTGCTCAGCGGCGGTTAGTCGTGGTTCGAAGAGGTCTCCTGGACCCAGGCATTCGACGGCTTCGGTAAGGGAACTCCAGAGCAAACCGTCCGCGGCACCCATGAATGCGGCGCCACGCAGGCTTGCCGTGTCACAGGAATTCAAGCGACGCATGGGGATGCCTGTCAGGTCAGCCTGCATCTGGATCAGGGGATCACTGGCCGACATTCCGCCGCCCACTGCGATCTCGGTTACGGAAATGCCGGACACTGCCTCGTTGGCCTCCACACTGCTGGCCACAGAATGGGCAACGCCTTCCAGGATTGCGTAGGCGATTTCCGGCAAAGTACTGGACATCGAGAATCCAGTCAGCGATGCACGGGCGTTCGGTTCTACAACTGGCATGCGGAGACCGGTCAGAGCGGGAATGAACATAACGCCGTTGGAGCCGTCCACCGTGGCAGCCAATTCACTGATTCTCTGCGGAGAGTCGAACCAGCCAAGAGTGCTGCATACCCAGTCCAGCGCCGAACCCGTTGTCGCGGTAAATGTTTCCACCGCATAGGTGGTTTCGTGGTGCCGGCGCCATGCAGCCAGGCTTAACGTCCCTTCGTACAGCCCCGGCCGCGCCGGCATGTTGCTGCCCGTCACAAGATCGACAAAGCTGCCCGTGCCGTGAACGCACATTGCTTGTCCGGGACGCAAGCATCCCAAACCCACGGTACCGGCATGCTGATCACCCATGGCGGACAGCACTGGCACTGAAATGCCCAATTTGGAACTGTCGCTGTGACCAAGGTGATCGGCATCCTGACGCAGCTCGGGCAGTAAGTCCGAGGGAAAACCCAGGGCCTCGATCCAGTCCCGCTCATAAGCATGGTCCCTCAGAATGTAACCGCCGGCCGACGTCGCATTCGTCGTTGTAGCAACGTATGAGCGTTCGGCGGTGAGACTCCACAACAGCCAGGTCTCAACGGTGCCAAAGCCTAAGCGGCGTTCCCGAAACGCGACTTCCACTTCGCGGGTTTCCCTCAGATGATGGGCGGCCCAGAGATAGGGGGAACGTACTCCCGCAGGGCGCCCAACTGATGCGACAAGCCGTTCGTTCCATTCCTCTCCCAAGATGGCAAGTTCAGTAGCGTATCGGCTGTCCTGCCAAACCATGGCCGGCACCAGTGGCTGCCCTGTAACGGTGTCCCAAAGGACGGCAGTCGAGCGTTGCGTGGCAAGCGCGATCCCTTGAATGTCGACACCCTCATCAGCGGCGCGATTGAGGACTGCACGGCACGCGTCCAACGTCTTGTCCAGAATTTCGTTGGCGTCCTGCTCCACCACACCAGGGCGGGGGCTTGAGACAGACAACCGTCGATACTCCAAGCCATGGACTCCGCCGTCGGAGGTAACCCACGCCGCCCGTGTCCCTGTGGTGCCTTCGTCTATTGCCAGAACGGCCGAATTTCCCATAAAGCTTCCTCTTTTCCGTGTCAGCGGGTGGGGACGGCGACTTGGGCGGCGTCGTTCCTGAATTGAGGCGCGTCGGTCTCCTCGTCGGGGCTGACGGGTGCGCGGGTTGGATCCCACTTGATGATGGAGCAAATGATGCAGGCAGCCAGGGGAACCGCGGACAGGATAAGGAACGTTGGCCCCAGTCCCAGTTCTGCTTTCAAAAGCGGGAAGATCAACAATCCCAATGCCGCGCCAGTACTGCCCAATGCTCCGATCACACCGTTGGCGCCCGCCCGGAGTTCGCTCCGGAAGGAGAGCGTGGAGATGCTCTTGCCGTTAGCGCCTGGACCACCGGAGTGGAACAGGATGAACAAGGACGGCACCAGGAAGGCAAGGAAAATCGGCAGGGTCTCGTAGAAGAAGCCCAGGATCAGGAGCATCACGAACACGGCCCCAAATCCGATTGCTGAGGCCCGACGAAGGCCAAGTATCTTGCCGATCCTTGGCGACATGAAGCCGCCGATAATGCCAAATACGTTGAAGACCAAGGCCCCTAAGGTTGCCACTACGAAGTCTGACCCGAAAAGGGTGAGGCTGATGATGGGTAAGTACCAGCCGACCGCGAAGTATTGGATGGACTGGCCAACCTGCACGGTGGCCGCCAGGATCGTTCGTGGCAGATAGGTACCCCGGAAGATGAGGGCGATATTGGCAGCGCCCCTGTTAGCCATGTTCAGGATCGGGGTGCGGTCCGCCAGCGGAGCGGGAGTGAAGTCCTGCCCGTAGATTTTGCTCATGGAAGCAGCGGCGCGGTCCAAGAGCCCTTTTCGGGCCGCCCAGGTGGGGCTTTCAACCATGAAGATGATCTGTGCCAGGAACAGCGCCAGTGCCACCACCCCGGCAGAGCCAACCGCAAACCGCCAAATCGAGTCGCCGACCCCCAAATTGTAGAAAGCAATCGCCAGAATCAGATTGCTGCTGACAGCCGTGTACCAGATTCCCTGCCACGTATTCAGGCGGCTCTTCAAGCGCGCCGGCGTGAATTCCGCCAAAACGGCCATCGCAATCGCAAAATCAATGCCATAAGCAGCACCTACGAAGAACCTGCCCACCAGAACAAGCTCAAAAGTCGGTGCGAAGGCCGCGAAGCCAGCGCCGGCGAAAGCAAGGAACTTGGCAAAGATGAGCGGTGGGATCCTCCCCCACCTATCCGCCATCCAGCCGCCGATTGGATTGAACGCAATGGCTACCCAGGAGGCCAAGGACGTCAGGATCGCTATCTGTGTTGGGCTGAGGTGCAGGTCTCTGGTCATCGGACCGAGCCCGGCACTCAATGCCGAGTTGGAAAAGGCATCCAGGAACAGGCCACCCAAAGCCAGCCACCAGATAAGGCCTGCTCGACCGGAAATTCTGGGGCGGGCGTCGATGTAGGACACGACATCGTGTACACCGCGAAGGACCAAGCTAGACATTCGTTCGACCTCTCTGTCGTGAAACCGTTTCGTCAGAGGTCGTCGCCTGTAAAACAAAAAATGGGCAGATTGAGACCTCCAACAGGAAGTCTCAATTCTTACCCTGTGCCAGTGATTCTATTCACAGTTCCTACGGCGCTGCAAGCGCCGGTTCGCAGATTTCAAAAACCATGACGGTTGCAATCGGAACCTGAGTGCCGGCGTCGGGGGTTTATGGCTGGTTTGTTAGACGTGGCTTGGCCGAGACGTCAATCCAGTAACGCCGAAAATACCGCCCGCTCTCAGCCTCCCGCAGATCCTCAAGCTGGCCGCCACAACGTTCAATGGTCTTGGCGGACGCCGCATTGGCATCATCACAAGTCAAAAGAACGCGGTCGGGCTCTCCCGCCGCAGCCAAACGGGCGCAAACTTCCTGCAGAGCCCAGGCCGCGAAGCCTTCCAGGCTTGTGATGTCGTCGTCCGCCAACAACCCCGCACCGTCCTGATGGGCCCCATTCCACTCGCGGTGCGACTCGGCAAACGAGTGGTAATAGGAAGCATCCGGTGCAACGAGTTTGAATATGTGGACGACTATATCCGTGGTCAAAGTAGCTGGAGCCAAGCGCTGCACCTTGGTAGCTTTCAACGCATGGCCATCAAATTTGAGAATGTGGGAATCGCTGTTCGCGACATCGAAGAAGCAATCGCCTTTTTCACCGATCTTGGTCTTACCGTCATCGGCCGTGACACGATCAGCGGCGAGTGGGCGGACATTGCCGTAGGACTTGATGGAAACCATGCCAAGATCGCGATGCTACAAACTCCGGACGGGCAGGGTCGCCTTGAACTCTTCGAATACATCCACCCGGAAGCGATCGAGTCGGACCCCACTCGCCCCAACGACATTGGCATGCACCGCGTGGCCTTTTCGGTTGACGATATCGATAAGGCCCTTGAAGTAGCTGCAAAGCACGGATTCCACCCCCTTCGCGGCGTGGCGACCTATGGCGACGTCTACAAGCTCACATACCTTCGCGGCCCCAGCGGAATTCTCGTCATGCTCGCCGAGGAATTGAAGAAGGCCTGACAGCCGAGCATTAGTGGCCCGACTCTCGGGCGATTTTCTGGGCAAAATCGTTCAATACTGCAGCCACAGCTTCCGGATGGCTTGAGGCTGCGTAGTGACCCCCTGGGATTTCCACCGGTTCGATTCCAAGCCGCTGATGTACTTGGCGTCTCATGAATGAAGCCGGAAAGAACCGGTCGTCACGGCACAGTATTGCCATGGTGGGGACGGCTGGATGCCGACCAGGCCAGGGCCCTGCCATCCAAGCACCTCGCTGATCGCGCTCCCTGTCGCGGGCCTGATCCGCGAGGTCTTCAGGGACCTCGTTGAAGTAGGCTTCCTGAGGGTCCGGGTCAATGGTCTCCCGGTTGTGTCGGGTGTTGATCCACCAGTCGCCGAATGTCTCGCCTGGCAGTGGGATCATTCCTGCTAAATACACAAGGCCTTCCGAGTGGAGCTGCTCGCAAACCAAGGGTGCCGTAAAGCCTCCCAGCGAGTGGCCCACCACGATGGTGTTCTGAGCATCGCCCACCGCTGCAGTCACTGCTTGGCTGTAATCCCCAAGCCCTGCGGCCTCGTCCTCGATGGGCAAGTCAACCGCGACGACGCCGTGTCCGGATGCCTCAAGCAGTGGCCTGACCAGATGCCAGTCCCATGCCGAGGAACCGCCACCGTGGATCAGTACGAAAACGGCCACATTCCCACCCCGCTTTCCAAGGACATCACGCGTGAGCTGTTACCAGCGGATCGGGCTTCTGCGAGCTGACGCCGGAAGCAGTCTCAAGTGGTAGGCCGTTCCGGATCCAGTACTCGATTCCGCCTATCATTTCCTTCACGGAATATCCCAGTTCGGCGAATGCGAGCGCCGCGAAGGTGCTGCCGTTGCAACCCGGACCCCACGAATAGACCACCACTTTTGAGGCCGCCGGGATCAGGTCAGCAGCCAACGCCGGAATCTGCGCGGTCGGAATATGTACCGCACCGGGAATATGCCCGTGGTCCCATGAGGACTGCCGCCGCGTGTCCACCACAACGAGGGAGCCCTGCTCCGACTCCGCCACTTCCATGACGTCGATCTCACACTGCAACTTGGCGCGAAAATAGGCGGCAGGATCGAGTTCTTTGGTGGCCGGCGAGGTTTTCACGTGTCCTCCTTTATAAAGAGCGGATTCAGCGGAGATCCTCGTTCCGCCAAAGCAAACAGTACGCTGAGCCTCCCCTTCCCGATGCCCCCGGGGTAGACTCCAGCCCACAACGCGGGCAAGTCTGTGGCATTTTGGGGGATTTCAGTGGGAACTGTTGCCGGTAATTCAGCTCTGCTTTTTCATCGCACTTCGGAGAAACCACGACGGCGGTTGGCAGCTGTGCTTTCGGCCGCCGCCTTGCTGTCCCTGGTACTTAGCGCGATGCCGGGTAATCCAGCGCGGGCCGACGTCGTGGTGAACAACATTAGCGTGGGCGAGGGAGCCAGCAACATTGTCGTCAACCCTGTCACCAACACCGCGTACGTCACGACGAACGACGGGCTAACCATCATCAATGGGAGGACGCAAGCCACTGCCAAGGTGAAAACAGGTGGGGTCCCGGCGGATCTGGCCCTTAATATCGCCACGAACAAGATCTATGTGAGTAACAAAGGCGGCGAAGCGAGCGGAACGGTTGCAGTTATTGATGGCAGTACGCATGCCGTGACCCAAGTCTCCGTTGGTCCCGATCCATATGCCATCGCCGTCAACCAAACCACGAACAAAATCTACGTCGGTGGCCGGGCGGGCCTGTCTGTGATCGATGGAAAAACGAACGCCAGCACAACCATCAACACTGACTGGGTAACACAAGTAGCGATCAACCAGGCTACGAACCGCGTTTATGTCTTGGCCAACGGCGTGAAAGTGATTAATGGTGCCACTAACAGCGTGACTCAGATCGACATGGGCTCCAGCGTTGCTTGGCCCACCAACTTGGCTGTCAACCAAGTCACCAACAAGGTCTACATTGCTTCGCGTGTCCGCAATTACATGGAACTCGAAGTCTTGGACGGGGCTTCCAACCAAGTGCAGCCGATCTACTCGGATCTGAACTCAAGCCCGGCTGGACTCGCTGTCGATGAAACGAACAACAGGGTCTACCTGGGCCGCATCTTGCTCGGGGACGGAACGCTGTCATCGCTGACTGGGGTCCTGTCCGTTTTCGGTGGTGAGGGCGGCGGTCCCATTGATATCAGGACAGGGGAAACGCCAGAGAAAATCGCGGTCAATGGCAAGACCAACAGGGTGTACCTCGGTGGAAACTACCTCGGTGTCAAAGTCATCGATGGCACAATTTTTGCTTTGTCGACGCTGTTTGTGAAGTCCGGAACAGCTATTGCGGTTAACGAGACCACTAACAGAATCTACGTCGCCAAATGGGCCGGAACCGTGGCTGTCATTGACGGGAGCATTCCGTCCCAGCTGAAGAACGACTTTAGTGGCGATTGGAAAACGGACGTCCTCGCCCGTGACACTTCAGGTCTACTGTGGCTCTACCCAGGAAACGGCGCGGCTGGATGGCAACCCCGCACACAGGTGGGGTCGGCTTGGAACTCCATGACCGCCGTCGTAAGTCCTGGCGATTTCAGCGGCGACACGAAACCGGACGTCCTGGCCCGCGACGGCGCTGGCCATTTGTGGATGTATCCCGGAAACGGGTCGGGCGGCTGGTTGCCCCGTGTACACGTCGGCTCAGGCTGGAACGCCATATCCGCCATCGTGACACCGGGCGACTTCAACGGAGACGGCACGTCGGACATTTTGGCCCGGGACACGTCGGGAATCCTCTGGTTGTACCCGGGTGACGGCCGCGGGGATTGGCTTCCCCGAACCAATCTGGGGGCGGGATGGAACGCCCTGACCGCGATCGTTGGCCCTGGTGATTTCGATAGCAACGGTACGCCCGATGTCCTCGCCCGCGACGGCTCCGGGCTCCTGTGGCTCTATAGCGGCGATGGGACGGGAGGCTGGTGGGGGAACCGCAAGCAGGTGGGACAGGGATGGAACCCGATGACCGCGATCGTCGCCCCGGGAGACTTCAACGGCGACGGGCGTCCGGACATTATGGCCCGCGACAGCAGCGGCGCACTCTTCCTGTATCCCAGTGCGAGCGGCGGAGCGTGGCTGCCCACTGTACGAATTGGGCAGGGCTGGAACAGTATGACCGCCATCCTTTGACGCGACAGGCCAGCGTTCTTCACGGCGGACACCGGCAGCCCTAGGCTGGAAACATGCCGAAGGTGAGTGTTAACGGCGTCGCGCTTTACTACGAGGAACACGGCGAGGGCGTGCCTATTCTTGGTTTACATGGCACGCCTGGTTCGGCAGCTCTGTGGGCCGGAGCCGCTGTGGCGCTGAGTAATCACGGGCGGTGCATCATTTTCGACCGCCGCGGTTTCCACCGCAGCGCACTCGTCCCGCCTCCGTCCACCTTGGACCTTATCCAGCACGTCGACGACGCCGCGGCCCTCCTCGCCGCACTCCACGCAGGGCCCGCCGTGGTCATCGGCCCGGGCACTGGCGGGCTCATAGCCCTGGGGTTGGCGCGGCATTTCCCGGACAAGGTGAAAGCGCTCGTCCTGCTGGAGCCGGCTTTGTTCACAATAGATCCCGACGCCGACACTTGGGCTCGCGGGCTGCGGCAGCGGGTGCTGGGGGCCTCGTGCGACCGTCCGTTCGGAGTGGCGGAGGTTGTGATGCGCGAAGCCTTGGGCGTTCAGTCTTGGGATGCGTTGCCTGGCGACATCCATGAAATGCTCGCCCACACCAGCCCGGCAGTCCTGGCCGAGATTCGTGGCCGGGGACTCGATCTCAGTGATTCCCCTTTGGAGATGAATGAGGACGATCTTGCGGACATCCGACGGCCAAGTCTCATCCTCTCCGCCGAAGGCTCTCCGCATGTGCTCCGACTTATCACCTCGCGGTTGTCCGGTGCACTCCCCTATACAGAATCAGTGCTGGTATCGGGAGGCCATCTGATCAATCCAGCACATCCCGCCGTTCTGGACTTTGTAGACAGAATGGCTGCAACACCCAGATCGTGGGTATAGCTTCCATCGAGAAGATACCCCCAGGGGGTACTTGATTTGATACCCCCAAGGGGTATACATTCGATGCATGAGCCATGCAGACCTGAGTATCAGTCAACCGGGCGGCGACTTCCCCACCATCGAAGTCGACCTGGAGCACGCCGCGCCGCACGGTTACACCAGCAACAAGGATGCATACCTACGCCGCCTGAAACGCATCGAGGGGCAGGTCCGCGGTATCGCGCGCATGGTGGAAGAGGACAAGTACTGCATCGACATCCTCACGCAGGTAGCTGCTGCCACCAAAGCCCTGCACGCCGTCAGCCTTGGGCTCGTTGAGGAGCACATCGGCCACTGCGTGGTGGGCGCCGCCTCCGAACCCAATCCAGAAGCCCGGGCCGAACAAATCGACGCCAAAGTCAAGGAGGCCACCGATGCCATCGGGCGCCTGTTGCGGTAACTCCGCCAGCACACACCACACCATTCAACTCACTACAAGGGAGCGCATCATGAGCCAGACCATCCAGACAAACGTCAACGTTTCCGGCATGACCTGCGGCCACTGTGTTTCAAGCGTGAGCGAGGAACTCGAAGCTCTTAACGGCGTGGAAGACGTCTCCGTTGACCTCAACCCCGGCGGCCTGTCCACCGTCACCATCACCTCCACCAGCGAGCTCTCGCCGTCAGAAATAGGCGAAGCCGTTGCAGAAGCGGGCTACTTGGTGGTAGCCAACGAAGCCTAGGAGTCCTCTTGAGTAGCCAGGAGACCTTCAATCAGCCCGAAACCCGGGTCATCGAACTGGACATAGAGGGCATGACCTGCGCCTCGTGCGTCAATCGAGTTGAGCGGAAGCTCGGCAAGCTTGAAGGCGTTGAAGCCAGCGTCAATCTCCCCTTGGAATCAGCCCACGTTACGGTTCCGGCCACGGTAACGGATCAGCAAATCGTGGACACTGTCAACGCCACAGGCTATAAAGCCAAAGTCCGCCAACCCCCGGCCCCCCACACCCGCGAGCGCCACACCGAGCACCACCACGTTGGACTCACGCCCGCCGAGAGCAGCACCGACGTCACGGATCACAGTGTCCACGCAAACACATCCACCCATGCAGGACACGTGGCACAAGCTGAGTCGACCCACACTGCGGAACCCGGAACCGGCCACGACCACAGCGGAACCGCCGGAGGCGTGCGGCAGCATGCGTCTAAGCGAGGCACGAGCGAGCATGCAGAGCACGGCACCGACGGTTCCGCACCCACGGAGCCAGCCGACCACGCAGATCACATGTCGCACGGCCCAGCGGCGTCAACACTCCGCCCACGCCTGATCACGGCGGCGATACTGACCGTCCCTGTCTTCGCAATCTCGATGGTGCCCGCCCTACAGTTCACCAATTGGGGCTGGATTGTCGGTGCCCTGGCGCTGCCGGTAGTCAGTTGGGCTGCGTGGCCGTTCCATAGGGCCGCCGCTATCAACGCCCGGCATTTCGCATCCACCATGGACACGCTCGTTTCCATCGGGGTGATCGCGGCCTACCTCTACTCCGCGTGGCAGTTGTTCGCGGATCCTCGAATGACTGAGCATCCCGGCATGGAGAGCATGTCCGGTGGTGGTCTGTATTTCGAGGTCGCCGCGGTTGTCACCACGTTCCTGCTTTTGGGCCGGTACTTGGAAGCGAATGCGAAGGCCAAGGCCGGCGACGCTTTGAAGGCCCTGCTGAACCTTGGCGCCAAGGATGCCACGATTTTGGTGGACGGCCGGGAGCAGAAAATACCTGCGGAAGAACTCCTGGTTGATGACGTCATCGTGGTCCGCCCAGGTGAGAAGATCGCCACGGACGGTGTGGTCATTGACGGCGCGTCCGCCGTCGACGCCTCTCTGGTTACCGGCGAATCCGTTCCTGTCGACGTCGGTCCGGGCAGTCAGGTGACAGGCGCCACCATCAATACCTCTGGCCGTTTGTTGGTAAGGGCCACACGGGTTGGATCCGATACCACCTTGGCGCAGATGGGCCGTTTGGTCAGCCAGGCGCAGACTGGAAAGGCACCGATCGCACGCCTGGCGGACAGGATCAGCGCGGTGTTCGTGCCGATCGTGCTGGTGCTTGCGTTGGTGACGTTCCTGTTGTGGCTGTTCTTCTCGGGCGACCTGAACGCGTCGTTTACCGCTGCCGTTGCTGTCCTCGTGATCGCCTGCCCGTGCGCCTTGGGCCTTGCTACTCCTGTAGGCCTGCTGACAGGAACGGGCCGTGGCGCCCAGTTGGGCATCCTCATCAAAGGTCCGCAGGTGCTCGAGGACACCCGCCACGTGGACACCATCCTGCTGGACAAGACAGGTACCGTGACCAGCGGCAAGCTAGCCGTGGACCATACGGTCGCCCTCAACGGGCATTCTCCGGCCGCGGTCCTCACGCTTGCCGGTGCGGTTGAGTCGGCATCGGAGCACCCGATCGCCCATGCGATTGCAGCGGCGGCCAGGGAAGCAACGCCCGACGCCGGTACTCTTCCGGGCGTGGATGGATTCAGTTCCGCTCCTGGCGGCGGAGTCCGGGGAACCGTGGCTTTGGATGGCACCAGAAAAACGGTTGTCGTGGGCCGATCGGGTTGGCTTGAGAAGAACGGCATTGCCCTCGACTCCAGCCAGCGGGACGAACTCGCAGCCCAGGAGAATGGCGGCGCCACCGCTATCTGGGTGGCTGTGGACGGTCAAGCTGCCGGAATCGTCAGCCTGAGCGACACCATCAAGCCCGGCTCGGCGGCTGCCATCCAGCGACTGAAGGACCTGGGTATCCGTCCGATGCTCCTGACAGGTGATAACGCTGCCGTGGCCGCCCAAGTAGCTGCCGCCGTCGGGATTTCTCCTGACGATGTGTTCGCTGGGGTCTTGCCCGAAGGCAAAGTCGACGCAGTTCGGAAGCTCCAGGCCTCCGCCGCAACTGTGGCCATGGCGGGCGACGGCGTGAATGACGCCGCTGCGTTGGCGCAGTCCGATCTGGGCATTGCCATGGGATCGGGCACGGATGTCGCGATCGAAGCCTCGGATCTTACGGTCATGGGCAGCGATCTGGGTCAGCTCGTCCAGGCTATTGAGCTCTCCCGCAAGACGCTCTCCACCATCAAGACCAACTTGTTCTGGGCATTCTTCTACAACGCGATCGGTATCCCAGTGGCAGCTCTTGGACTGCTGAATCCCATGATCGCGGGGGCGGCGATGGCAGCGAGCTCCGTGCTTGTTGTTGCAAACTCCCTGCGGCTGCGCTCGTTCGGTAAATAACCAGGGTCCGGGCTAAGCGGTTCCGAAACGGACCGCGGCCCGGGCCTTTGCCTTGGCCGCTTCATCATCACGGTTCTTCGCGGGGGCATGACTCACCAGCGAATCCAGCAAATGCTGGGTGATGTGGGCGATCTCGTGGACGGCCTCAGCGAAGGCTTCCTCGTTGGCCTTGGAAGGTTTGGTGGAACCGCTGATCTTGCGCACATATTGCAGCGCTGCGGCCTCCACCTCCGCCGACGTAGCGTGTGGTTCGAAGTTATGAAGAGTCCTGATATTCCGGCACATAACCCCATGCTAACTATGGGCAGCGCTGCATGGGGAGGGGTGCCCATCGACGCCTTTTGGAATCCCACGATAGGTTTTAGCTATTGGATCTTCCGGATGAGCCGGAGGCCGCTGGGGATGCCGAAGAGCTCGGGTCCGAACAAATGAAGGAGAATCTCATGGCTATTTGGGGTGCAGATGTTGATCAGCTTCGTCAGCTCGGTAACAAGCTGAAGGCTGGCGCCGAGAACATCGAGCAGCAGCGTTCACAGTTGAAGGGTGCCCTCGACGGCACCGACTGGAAGGGCCCGGACGCTGACAAGTTCCGCAGCGAGTGGGACAGCCAGCACGCTTCCAACCTGAAGAAGGTTGCCGACGCCCTTCGCGAAGCCGGCGACCGCGCTCAGAAGAACGCTGAGCAGCAGCAGCAGGCTTCCAACTAAGACAGTTGGGAATGGCCCGGACGCACACAGCGTCCGGGCCATTCGCCTTTTAAGTCGGAACCCAATTAAGCCGAATCCCGAGGTTGTTCGTTGATCCTGACGCTCAAGGGCAGGTTGTGCGAACAAGCCCGGGACTTCCTCGTGGTCTAGTCGCGCGGCACCTTGGCGGCCGGCCTCGACGGGACGGGCTCGACGTCGTTCGCGTGATCCAATACCCGTGCCGCGGCAGCTTCCGCTTCCGCTTCCGGGCGGGCGACGCGCCGGTCACCCCGGAGTTCGTCCACGCGGACCAGGACCACACCGCCCACAATCAGAAGTCCGCCCACCAACTGGATGGGACCCGGCAGTTCGCCCAGCAGCAGCCAAGCCCAGATCACGGCGAACAGCACCTCCGTCAGGGAAACGAAAGACGCCACTTTCGAGCCCAGGCTGCGCGCGGCCATGATGCCGGAGACGTAGGCCAGGACGGTCGCGAGAATAACGAGTCCCGCGGCTGAGACCCACCACGGTATCGTCCATGGACCGAGGCTCGTATCAGCGGTGCTAAAAGTCATGGGAATCAATCCCAAGGCGCCCACCAGCCACATGACCAGTGCGCCCACCAGAAGCCCGCCCGAGGCGAGGACCAGAGGGGGAAGGGTGTCGTTTTCCTTGGCCGTGATGAAGAAGTAGATCACCAGGCACACTGCCGCAGCCATGCCCCAGAGGACGCCGATGAAGTCCACCTTCACAGCACCGGTCAGGTCCAAGACAAGGACTAACCCACCCAATGAAAGCAGTGCGCCGGCGGCCGTAAGGGCCCGAGGCCTGCGGCGGCTGGCGATCCAGAGCCAGAGCACGATCATTACCGGAGCGAGGTACTCGAGCAGGAGCGCGACACCCACGGACAAGCGGGCCACTGCATTGAAGTAGAACAGTTGGCAGCCAGCGACTCCGATGAGGCCGAACAGCAGGATAGTCAGCCAGTTGTCCTTGAGCTGGTGCCAGCGGCCGCGAAGAACCACGACGCCGGGAATCGCCAGGATCAGCGCGGCACCTGTCAGTCGCACGGCAACGGCAGCGCCGGGTGACCAGCCGGTTTCCAGCATGGACTTGGCAAATGAGCCGGAGGTTCCGAAAACTGCGGAGGAAAACAGGGCGATGCCGACTCCCGAGGCCAGGAAACCTTTTGCATCAGCCTTCGTCTTTGTAGCTGACACAGCAGCCTCCTGTCAGGAGTAAAGTGGGCTTATGGTCATGACAGTACTCCCGAAACATGTAAGGAGTCAAAGTGCATTTTGCGCCTGACACCGAGATTGCACTTCGCACCGTCGTCAATCTCATCAACACAGCAGCCAACGGCGAGGATTCGCTGGCATCAGTAGAGGACCTCGACGAGTTCTTGGAGGCCGAAGAATTCTCGGGTTCGAGGACCCACGATGAAGCAGAATTGCGCAGCGTCAAGCGGCTGCGTAGCGAGCTGGCATCACTCTGGGCCGCCGATGAGGACACCGCCGCAAAGACCGTGAACAAACTGCTCATAGACGCGCAGGCACTCCCGCAACTCGTCAAGCACGATCACTGGGACTGGCATCTCCACGCCACCACTCCGGAAGCACCCCTGGCCGACCGTATGGGCACAGAAGCTGCCATGGCAATCGTTGACGTAATCCGCAGCCAGGAGATGGACCGCATGCGTGTATGCGCCGCGGACGATTGCGACGCCGTGGTTTTGGACCTCAGCCGCAACCGCTCAAAGCTCTATTGCGACACAGGCAACTGCGCCAACAGGGCTCACGTCGCGGCGTATCGGGCGAGGAAGGCTGCCGAGGGCGACTAAGGCTGGGAGCCTAGTGGCCGGCGTCGGGCGTTTCTGTCTCATCAGCAGCCGAACCGGGAGCTGCGGAACCGCCGTGCCCGGGGCGCTTGGAACTGAGATTGACGCCGGAGCCCTTGCCCAGGTGCTCGGCGTTTTCCTTGTGGCTCATGGAAAGCATGGCCGCCACCACGAGGCTCACGATGAACGCGATACCTGCGCCGGTGAATGCGAGATCGAACCGCGGAGTGTGGGCACTGCCGCCTGAAGCGAAGATCAGCACGGCGACGAATGCCAGTGCAGCGAAAAACGCGGAGAACATGAGGGGTCCCTTGACCGAGGTCCGCATCTTGCGCGGCTCTCCTGGTGTCTGGTCTGCCACGGTCATTCCTCCAATGATGGCGGGCCTGTTCGGCGCCCGCCGGTTGCAAAAGTTCTACAGAGAGTAGAACGTCCAGCTACTAGTTTACGGCCTCAGGGGAAGCACCCGGCGCAGTGGCCTGGGTCCCCGACTGAGCGTCATGCCGGAGGGTGAGTCCGGAAAGCATCCACAACACTCCGGAAAGGATCGCCCCGCCGCCAGCGACCCCCAAAAGCGCGTGCGCCCCGAGCGAAGTGAAGAACGGCAACGCCAGTGCGGTACCCACAGCGATAACGCCGGAAACAAGCCAATCACGGGTCAACGAGTCGCGATTCCGCAGGCCGTGGATCAGTTCAAAAACGCCAAGCACGAGCAGTGCGGCGGCGGCGGAGAGTGCGACGCCGGCATCGGACAGAGTGACCAAAGCCGCCACACCGCCCACTGCGACGACTACGGAAACGACCTTAGGCAGAACGCGGGACATCCACAGAGCGGCAGCTGTCCCCAGCAGGTACAGGCCGATAGCCCACGCGAGGACCTGCACAGAAGGCGATCCCCAGAAGATCGTAACCAGGCCAAACACCAGTGCAACGGCGGCGCGGACCAGCACGGGTTTCCAGAGCTCGGCCACGGAGGCAGACGGTGTCTGGGCAGAATTCGCTGGGAGAGTCACCCGTCCAGTTTAGTGTGAACCCAGCACCATCCATTTATCGGTCCGCGCGCGCAACCCTAAGGTCACTCCACGGGCGAGCATGTAGCCAAGCGCAAAGACCACCCACAACCACACCAGCCCCGCCGCGCCGTCGGGCCTGATGACATGGACGGCCGCCAGCAACGGCCCATAGACCGCAAGATTTACGACGCCGGCAATCGCCAGATAACGCGCGTCGCCAGCACCGATGAGAACTCCATCGAGGACAAACACGTAGCCGGCCAATGGCTGTCCGACGGCGAGGACCCAGAGCGCCAGCGTCAGTGCCTCCCGGACACCGGCATCAGAGGTGAAGAGGTAGCCGGCCCAAGGAGCAACCAACGCCAGCAGCAACCCGGTGACCACCCCAAAACCGAGACCCCATCGGATCATGGTCCGCGTGAGTTCACGGACGCGGCCAGCATTTCGCGCACCCAGTTCCTTGCCGATCAAGGCTTGCGCTGCGATGGCGAGAGCGTCCAAAGCGAAGGCGAGGAAGGAGAAAATGGTCATCGCCAACTGGTGCGCCGCGAGGTTCACCGCACCCTGGGCTGTGACCACGAGGACCGTGGCGAGGATGGCGAGACGGAGGCTGAGCGTGCGGAGCATCAGCCACGAGCCCACCTTGGTCATGGCCCGAATGCCGTGCCAATCGGGCTTGAAGGACACGTCGTGTTGCCGTGCATTTCGCCCGACCATCACCAGATACACGGTGGCCATGGCCCATTGGGCAATGCTGGTGCCGATTGCCGAACCAGTAACGGAGAGATGCAGGCCGTACACGAGGAACCAGTTCAGCGCGATGTTCAGTGCAAAACCTGCAGTGGCAACCACCAGAGGCGTCCGGGTGTCCTGAAGGCCGCGGAGCACGCCAGTACCCGCGAAGATCAGGAGCATCGCGGCGAGGCCGGGCATCGACCAGCGCAGATAATCCACCGCGAACCCACGCACATCGCCGGTGGCGCCCATTAGGCCCACGAGGGGTTCGGCAGCGACAAAGCCAACCACAGCGAGCGAGATGCCCAGCACCAAAGCCAGCCAGACGCCGTCGCGCCCTGCTGCCAAAGCTTTCGCCAACTTTCCGTCACCGATCGCCCGGGCGACTGCCGGCGTCGTCGAATATGCCAGGAAGACCATAAGTCCCACAGCGGTATGCATAACGGTGGATGCCAGGCCAACACCGGCGAGCTGATCTACGCCAAGGTGGCCAACGATGGCGGAGTCGGCGAGCAGGAACAGCGGCTCGGCTATGAGCGCGCCGAACGCGGGTACTGCCAGGCGCAAGATCTCGCGGGCATTGGAACGTGTGGTGATGGTTGTGGTTTGAGGCACTAAACAAGCCTAGTCCGCTTGGGGGCGGGTAAATTTGGGGCCGTGTCACACAAGCATCCCGTTACAGTTTCCGTCGCCCGCACCATTCTTCCGGGGTATACCCGGCAAGCAAACGCCTGGGCACACGCCGGCCAGGAACTGGCACGCGAATGGCCCGGTTACCTGGGGTCGGGGTGGGTCCGGAATGGCGCTGGTTCAAACGAATGGCACATGCTGTACCGCTTCGCTGATGCTGAAACGCTGCACGGATGGGAGCAGTCCGAGGAACGTCGCTGGTGGATCGACAGCGCGCGGGAAATGATGGAGACCACGCGGGTTGAGCGGCGCACAGGGATCGAGGGCTGGTTTTCACAGCCTGGCGACTCCTCTGTGGTCGTCCCGGAAACCGTTGTGCCGCCTCGTTGGAAGCAAGCCATTAGCATCTTCCTGCCGTTCTTTCCGCTCAGTTTGTTGGCTAATTTCCTGCTGCACCCTTTGACGCAAGGCTGGCCACTGGTGTTCCAGGTGCTCCTTAACATCGTCATCCTGACGCCGTTGATGACGTACATCTTCCTGCCGATCACGACGCGTCTTCTGCAGCCATGGCTACAAGCAACGCCGCGTGGGAAAAGTCACGGAACTTCTTAATTAGTTGACTCTTCAACTTATCTCGGGAAAAGTTGAATATATGAACAAGTCCAGCCTGAGCACCACAGCCCTGACCGTCCTGCGCGTTATTGCAGGTTTTCTCTTCGCCGCGCACGGTTGGCAGAAGTTCAACGAATTCACCATTGCAGGAACACAGGCCTCCTTCGCGCAGATGGGCGTGCCCGGTGCTTCAGCCGTGGCCCCGGTAATTGCAACCCTTGAACTTGTGGGCGGCATCGCACTGATCATCGGCCTCCTGACCCGGGTGTTCGCAGCCCTCCTGGCCGTCGACATGCTGGGCGCACTGTTCCTGGTTCACGCACCGGCAGGCGTCTTCGTCGCCAATGGCGGTTACGAGCTTGTCCTGATCTTTGCCGGCGCCGCCTTGGCTCTCGCCCTCGCTGGTGCAGGCAAGCTTTCCGCCGACAACGCGCTCTTCGGACGGCAGGGATCCAAACTCCGCGTCCTCGCGTAAGCGCTCCCATACCCTCTCTCACCTAATAGCCTTTTGAGCCGGATGTTCTCTCACTTTCGTCAAGAAAGTGAGAGAACATCCGGCTTTAGGCCTCTGGAAGTGAAAGAAGATCGGTGAAAAGCCCGCGGGAAGTGAGAGAGCGTTTAGCCTTCTACCCCGGTGAGCTCATTCGGGACGTGCTCCAGCTCAGCCGATTTCTTCACTTTTCCCGTCTTCAAATCCACCGCGTGAATGGTGCTCGTCGCAGGTTCGGTGACGAACGCCGTCGCGCCCTGGACAAACAGCGTGGGACGCGGATCCTGCCAGGTGGTGGACTCTTCCCACGCGGCCACTACGGGGATCGTCGAGGTCACTGAGCCTGAAATCGGGTCGATGACACGCAGGGAACCGTCAGTTCCGAGGACCAGCGCTTCACCGGCAGGTCCGCGACCGAGGGAACGGAACGAGTAGCTGGTTCCAATATCCACAAGTTGAAGGGTTGCGGTTTCAGTGTTCACCAGCGAAATGCGGGTTGGCCGTTCCAGCTCAGCGGCCTTGTCCACTTTGTAGTCCCCCAGGATCACCGGCGATTTCCCGGAACCCGCCTGATTGCCCAGACGTCCGTAGGCATCCGGGCTGGCGACTTTGGTAATCACGCCATCCTTATAGATCAGCATGCCGTTCTCGCAGCCGACCACCACAGCTTCTCCGGCAGCAACAGCCTCGCCGTGGACGCCCGGGCAGTCCTCGTTGCGGACGATTTCCTTACGCTCTTGGCCCTTGCCTGCGGAGAGGATAGCGATTCCTGAGCGGCTTTCCTCATTCCCCAGGGTCACCAGCAACTTGCCGTCTTCCAGCTCCACTGCCACACCGTGATGCGGTTCCGGCGTCGTGTAGACGTCGGTGGCAGGCAGGGCGCCATCCTCGATGGAAGCACCCAAGGAGGACGACTTGAAGCTCTCAACCTTGCCCGATCCATCATTGAACAGGACTGTCTTGCCCGCATGACGAACCACGTGACCGGACTTGTCTGCTTCAAACGCCAGCTCGGTCAGCTTGGGTTCGGTAACGTAGTGATGGCTATGGTCGCCGTGCGGCTCGGTCCAGGCGCCTGCGTCGAACAGGCGGAACGAGTCTCCCGTGGATACAAACACATGGCGACCGTCACCAGCGGGATTCAGCCGATTGAAACCTGACAATTCCGCCCCTCCCACAGGCTTGAGGGTGGTGGCGTCCAGGACTCCAATACCGGCGTCGTGCGTGTAAACCAGACGCGGGCTGGGGGCGCCGCCCTCTTTCGGGCTCGACTTCCCACTACTGGAGGCGGCAGGCTCCGCGGCGTTGCCAGCTGAGCCTCCAGGGGCTCCGCAGGCGGAGAGTAGAAGGGCGGAAAGCCCGACGGCGGCAAGCGGCTTTGCGGGGAAGCGGCGTTTGGGGGTGGCTGAGGCAGGGGAAATAAGGGTGGAATGATGAGGCATGGGTTAAATGATATTGATTCTCATTTGTGTATCAACTCGCAGAGCGAATGTGTCGGGCTCCACGCCGAACCCATCAACAGCATGTTGACAACATAATGTTGATATCCCATGCTTGCGCTAGAAATGGTCAATCAAGGAGCAGCACATGGAAAACGACGCAGGGTCCCAGGACGCTGACCAAGCGGAGCGGGAAACCAGGGCTGTCCGGTTACTCTTGGACAGGGGTGGTTCGGACCTCAGTCACCGGCCCTGGCTCGCGGCTGGTCAACCCCCCTCGGCCACGGACCTGATCCAGCACGTACTTTGGCGGTCCAGGGGTTCCGGTCAGGGCACAGACCCAAATCCCGCCCCCGTCGAGGCCGCGGATCTACGTGCCGCCCTCGCATTGGTTGCCGCCGCTCGTGGTGAGATGGACGCCGTCGAAACCGCGCTTCTGTTTCTTGCGCGGGCAGAAGGCCTCACGTGGCCGCAGATCGCGGAGAGCCTCGGGCTCCGCTCCGCCCAGGCCGCACAACAAAGACTCGATCGGCTTACCGATCGACCCAATCCGAACCTCGGTGGGCGCTGACGATGGCAGTCACACTCAACGGAACCGCGGCAAGCGCAGGAACGGCCCATGGGACCGCGCGAATCATCAACGGGCCCGATGACTTCGGTCGGTTCCAGCTTGGCGATGTGTTGGTGTGCCGCACCACCGACCCCGCATGGACGCCACTTTTTGGGATGGCTGCGGCAGTTGTCACTGAGAGTGGCGGAATGTTGTCCCACGCCGCCATCGTCGCCCGTGAATTCGGAATACCGGCCGTCGTAGGTGTCCGGGACGCCATGACGTTGCTCGCGGACGGAACTTCCGTGACGATCAACGGATCCTTGGGCACAGTTACCGTCGCTGCCGTTGCGGAATCAGCCGAATGACTGGCGACTTGTTACTTACACTTCACGCCGTCCGACTCCTCGGGTTCGCCGACGCCCACGCCATTGCGGATCGATTCAGTCGGGATCACAGCTTGGTCGAGTCCGAACTCATCGACGCCGGCGTGCTCGGTTTCGTTTCCCACACTTCCTTTGCTGGCAGCAGCGGGTGGTCCCTCTCCAGTGCTGGTCGTGTCGAGAATGAGCGCCTCCTCGCAGCTGAATTGGACCGTGAAGACGCCCGCTCCGTGGTGATGGGCGTGCACAACGAGTTCGTGGACCTAAATCCGACGGTTGTCAGTGCCTGCAGCGCCATCCAACTCCAGCAAGTAAGGGGCATGGCTGCCTCCGGGATCTTGGAGGAGGTGTTAGCTTCGTGGAGTCCGCTGGAAGAACGCCTGGCAGGATCATTGCCACGGTTCGCGGGCTACTCCCGGCGGCTGATGGACGCGCTCGAGCGGGCGCGCAGGGACAGTGCCTGGTTCACCGCGACCGACCGTGACTCCTTCCACCGGGCATGGTTCGAACTGCACGAGGATCTCATCGCAACCCTGGGAATCCAGCGCGGGTAGGCAGCGGACGTCCGGCCACTCGGACAGCGGATCCAGACTTACTCACGTAACAGAAACATGCCGACAGTAAACTTCCAGCATGAGTGAGACAGCCGGCAACTCCGTGACCCTCCGCTTCCTTGCGGCTCCAATGGACATTGGACACAGCGGCTCGGTCGACGCCGGCACAGTCCTTGAGTGGGTGGACAAGGCCGCGTATGCCGCAGCGGTGGGCTGGGCGAAGTCGTACTGCGTCACCGCCTACGTGGGCAACATTCACTTCACCGATCCGGTGAACAGCGGCGACATGGTGGAGGTAACTTCCACCATCGTGTACACGGGCCGCTCCTCCATGCACATCCACACGGTGGTCAGTTCCCGTGACCCCAAGGGCGGACCGGAGACGATGCACAGCCAGTGCATGGTGATATTCGTGGCCGTAGGACCTGACGGCAAGCCGATTCCCGTGCCGCAATTCGAGCCCTCCACCCCGGAAGAAATCGAGCAAAGGGATCACGCGCTTGCGCGCATTGAAGTGCGTGAACAGATCGTCAATGCGATGAACGCCCAGGAATATACCGACGCCGGTACCGCCGAACGCGTCGTACTGCGGTTTATGGCGGCCCCCACTGATGTGAACTGGGGCGGCAAGGTCCACGGCGGCATTGTCATGAAATGGATCGACGAAGCCGCATACGTGTGCGCCTCGCGATACTGCGGCAAGGACACCGTGGCAGTCTTCTCAGGCGGCGTCCGCTTCTATCGGCCGTTGTTGATCGGCCACGTGGTGGAAGTAGAAGCCCGTCTCGTTTACACGGGTGCAAAGGGAATGCACATCGCTGTCCACGTCCGCTCCGGTGATCCCAAAACCCGTGAGATGAACCTGACAACGTACTGCCTCACTGTGATGGTGGCCCGGGATGAATCGGGAACGGCGGTGCCGATTCCAGAATGGGTTCCTGTATCGGAAGAGGACAAAAAGTTGCATGCCCATGCCCGGGAATTGTTGGAAATCCGAGGACGGGCGCCCGGGAATCGACTGCCGGATCATTTGCTTAAGGCTGCTGGCAACTAGCTCCCCGCCTTGTAGGACTCTGTGTCGTGCAACGCTCCAACAATGCGATGCAGGACGTCAACGGAGCTCCAAGAAGCACGAAGACCGGTAAAATTAGGCCTAGAGGTGCATGGAGATGTCTCTGGCTTTTGCTGTTGTCCTCATCCTGTTGGGTCTGGCTTCCCTTGCCGCCGCCATAGGGGCCGTGGTGTTGGTGATCCGCGACGGCCGCGGGCAGATTCCGGTTGAACCCTCAGTTCAACCATGGGTGGCAGGAACCCTCCCAAGTCGCCCCTACTCCACGCTCCGACGCATTTAACGTTTGTAGCATCCGGCCCAATTGCGGAAAAGGCGGCCTTCAGGGGTTAGCCAGCCCCGCGCTAAACTGGATCATGACCGGTGCCCGCGCCCGTCTCCTGGCTTGGTTCGTCGCCTCTGCCACCCTTCTGTCGGCCTGTTCGTCCGCGACCGGCGTGGACGAGGCCGCCCCGAATCAACCGCCTTCATCTTCCACGGCCCAGCCAGTGGCTGGCGGTGTCGCCGGTCCAGCTCAGGGAACGACTCAAACGGCCCCTGCTCCGATTTCGACGCCGGCCCCAGTCCCAACGCCTGTGGCGGTGCCTCAGGCGTACTCCCTGAACTTGTACCAAGAAGGCGACTTCGTACCGCAGTACACTTTTGATTGGTGTGTCGCAGCGAGCATCCAGATCGCGCACAACCTGATCGACGATACCGGAGGCGGCACATGGGCCGGCCGCGCCCAGCAGTCCGAGCTGTGGGAAATGGCGCGAATGCGGTCCTCCGACTCCTTCAACGGCGCAAACCCCTTCGGCTGGGCAGCGGTTCTGACCGCCGTCGGGATGGGACCGTACGAAGTCGTCAGCATCGCCAACTATGGGGAAGCCGTACGAACTGCTGCACGAGCCATGGCCACTACGGGCCGCCCCGTTGGCTTGGTCATGTGGAGTGGCCGCCATGCCTGGGTGATGAGCGGATTCGAGTCACTCGGAGATCCCTCCCAGTTCCCGGACTTCTCCGTCACGGGAATACGGGTACAGGACCCGCTCTACCCCTACGGCAGCGGACAGTGGGGCCCTTCGCCTGCCCCCAACAGCCTTCTGACCCCTGAACAGTTGGCGACGCAGTTCGTTGTCCGGGAACCGCGACGCTGGAGCGGTTCGCTGCCGACTGGGTACCTGCTGGTACTGCCCGTTGCCTAAGGAGCCTCCGGCTCGGGAACCTAGAAGCCGCCCCCACCACCAGCATCGCCGGCCATGTTTGCGAAGCGCGAGTAGTGACCCTGGAACGCGACAACAATGTCCTTGGTAGGGCCGTTACGGTGCTTGGCGATGAGGATGTCGGCCTCGCCGGCTCGCGGCGATTCTTTGTCATACACATCTTCACGGTGGAGCAGGATGACCATGTCGGCGTCCTGCTCGATAGAACCTGATTCACGAAGGTCAGACACCATGGGGCGCTTGTCCTGGCGCTGCTCGGAACCACGGTTCAGCTGTGACAGCGCAATGACGGGAACCTGAAGTTCCTTGGCGAGCAGCTTGAGGGCACGCGAGAACTCGGAGACTTCCTGCTGGCGGGATTCAACCTTTTTACCGGAGCTCATCAGCTGGAGGTAGTCCAGGATAACGAGCTTGAGGTCATGTTGCTGCTTCAGCCGACGGCACTTTGCCCGGATTTCCATGAGTGACATGTTGGGGCTGTCGTCAATGAACAGCGGGGCGTCGTTCATGCGGCCCATGGTGGTGGCGATCTTGGACCACTGCTCGTCCTTGATGGTGCCCTTACGGAGATCTTGAAGTCCGATGGTGGCCTCGGCAGAGAGCAGACGCATCGCGATCTCGTTCCGGCCCATTTCGAGGGAGAACATGACCGTAGCCAGATTGTTCTTGATGGCGGCGGAGCGCGCGAAGTCCAGCGCAAACGTGGATTTACCGACAGCAGGACGGGCAGCGATAACAATCATCTGGCCCGGGTGGAGGCCGTGGGTCAGTTCGTCAAGCTCGTAGAATCCGGTGGGAACGCCCACCATGCCTTCGCCGCGATGCCCGGAAGCTTCGATCTCGTCCACGGTGGACTCCATGACGTCCTTCAACGCCACGTAATCTTCGGCAGTGCGCTTTTCAGCAACCGCGTAAACCTCTGCCTGTGCCTGGTTGACGAGGTCTTCCACTTCGCCGTCCTGGCCGTAGCCCATCTGGACAATCTTGGTGCCGGCGTTCACGAGGCGGCGCAGCACTGCGCGCTCTGCCACGATCTCGGCGTAGTAACCGGCGTTGGCGGCCGTAGGTACAGTTTGGATGAGCTCGTGCAGATAGGCTGGTCCGCCGATCCTGTTGATCTCACCGCGCTTGGTCAGTTCGTCGGAGACCGTTACGGCGTCGGCGGGCTCGCCACGGCCATAGAGGTCAATGATGGACTCGTAAATCGTCTCGTGCGCCGGACGGTAGAAGTCGTGGCCACGGACGATCTCGACGACGTCGGCGATGGCGTCCTTGGACAACATCATGCCGCCCAGGACTGACTGCTCAGCGGGGATGTCCTGGGGAGGTTTCCGGCTCGAGTCCGAAGCGCGTGTGCCCTCGATTGAGTCCAAGTGCGTAACTGACAAAGCCGTCCTCCATTTGTGTACCGCTGCAGAGAGTTAGTCCCTCAGTGGTGCGTAAAGCGCAGGTGGACCTGGGATGGATTGCCCGAGCCTCCGGACCAGCCGAGTGCTCCTGTTATATCCATGGGGGGCCGACAATTTTCGACTTTCCCCAATTTCCACAACTTATCCACAGAAGTCTCCCCAAGCATGTTTGCGCGCGGCTGCTTGAAGGGCACTGAGAGGGCAAATTCCATACTGAAACAGGTACCCGAGCCACGTTAGCGGTGCTAAGTCCGGGCGCAAAGTCCACTGTCAAGTGCACATGTGGATAACCTGTGGAATACCACCCCCACGTTGTGCACAGTCTGTGCGTTACCCTGTGGATAGAGAAATTCTTTTTGCAGTAACTATGGCCTGACCTGCGGAAACGTTCATCACAGCCTGTGGAGCAAAGAAAGTTTTGGTGGAAAATCATCCACAGACCGAGCTGGTCCAGTTGGTCACTAGAGCCTAAAATCCATGCTAAACATGCCGCAAATGTGATGCATCTTACAAAGAGGGCCTTAATTTGACACTGTCCTCTCAGAAGTCTATGCCGAGACTGGAATGTGCTGTGGATAACCAAGTTCTGGCATAAGCTCTAAGCATGGGGATGAACTTTGGTGACGTGCTGATGATTGCCCTTCCGCTAATTGTCCTCCTGGGCCTGCTGTGGGCGCTTTCAGCGGCCTTTAAACCGCGCGACACTGGCCTTTCCGATGCCGAGCGGTATCAACACGAACTTGCGGCCCGTTCCGCAGCGCATCAAGCTTCACAAGTTCAGGCTGCACTTGCTGCCCGGGCCAAGATCGAGGCTTCCACCAAGCCAAGCCAGAACGAGGCCCAGCACACCCAGCAGACAGAACAAACCCGGGCCGCTCATCAGGCCCAAGCCGCCAGGACGGCAGGCACGCAAACGGGGCACCAGCCTGCGGTGCTTCCCAATGGACAGCTCAATCCTCAACTCGCCTTTGAGTTGCAGAACCTTGTTCGCGGCGGACGCAAGATAGAAGCCATAAAAGTCTTCCGCCAGGCCACGCATTCAGACTTACTCACCGCTAAGAACTATGTAGATCGGCTCTGACAACGCCATGGATTCCTTGTTTGTCCCGCTCGTGATTTTGATCGCGGTCATTGCGGGCGTATTGCTGCTGATGCGTTCCTTTAGCAAGCGTTCGGCCGAGACAAAGGCTGGTGTAGCTGCCGCCAACTCCCCCAAAGATCCGGTTCAGCTGGCCAAAGAATCGGCTGCGAAGCTGAACGAGGAACAACATAGGCGGCTCTACTCGCTTATTGCCCAGGGCCAGGGCATGGCAGCCATCAAACTGTATCTGCAAGCCACCGGGGAGGGGCTCCGGGCGTCGCGGGACGCCGTGGGCGCTCTGGCCGCCCACCCGCAGCCCTTCACGCCAGAGGCGCAGCCCAAGGATCTCTTGTCGGAGGACGACGACGAGCCCGAGCGCTTCCCGTACCGATACCGGGCCATCGTTAGCAAGGGTGACGTGACGCGCGAGGTGAGCAGCAACATGCTCAACGATGAGATCTACGGACGAATCCGGACTTTGGCAAAAAGCGGTGATGTGGAGGGCGCAGCCCTGGCCCTGACACGCCACTCGGACATCACCATTAAACAAGCGCGTGAATTCATCGAACTCCTGGAGGATTAGGCGCGACTAAAAGTCGAACAGTTCTCCCAGGAATCCTTCCTTCTTCTTCCGTTTACGGCCATACTCGTCGCGTCGGTCATAGTCACCCCTGCGGTCATAGTCACGGCGATCGCCGCGATCGTCGTATCGGGGCTGTTGCGGACGCGATTCAAAGGGGTTGTAGATGGGCGGCGGAGCGATCGGAGGCTGCTGGGGTGCCGGGGCCTGCCTGGCAGGAGCCGGCCTGGTTTCGACAGCGACCCGGTCAATAATCTTGTCCAGCTCACCGCGATCGAGCCATACACCCCTGCACTGCGGGCAGTAGTCAATCTCCACGCCGCTTCGTTCGCTCATCACCAGATCAATGGAATCCACAGGACACTTCATGCTTGCCCCAACGACCGGACCCGGGGAAAAGTTCGGTCTGACGGAGAACTGAAATTCAAAGAGCTGGAACCGCTCGATTCATTTCCGGGTCGGCAAGCTCACGCCAATGGAGGTGGGTCTCTTACCTGCCCCCTGAGATACCGGCCAGCAGTTGTTCGAATGGCAGCGACTCCAAGGCTGGGGTCTTGCGCCCGGGCTGGGGACCGCTGAGCAGTTGCACGAGTTCACCGGCTGCCCGGTCTACGCGGGCCGAGAGGGGCGAGCCGCCGTCGTCGTTTCCCCAGTCCTGGGGCCCCGCGAAGACGCCGGTGGACGCAACCCGGGTCCGCAAGTAACTGAACAGCGGACGCATGGCGTAGTCCAGGACCATCTGGTGGCGGTCGGTGCCGCCGGTTGCGCCAAGCAGCACGGCTTTGCCGTCGAGGGACTTGGGGTCCAGGACGTCGATAAAGGACTTGAAGAGGCCGCTGTAGGACGCGCTGAAAACAGGGCTGACGGCGATGATGCCGTCCGAATCCTCGACGCCGGCAATCACCTCTGCGAGGCGCGGAGCGGCGTAACCGGTGACGAAGTTATTGGCGATGTCCACGGCCAGGTCTCGAAGTTCGATGACGTCGATCCTCGCTTCGTAGCCTGCCGCCCGCAGCTGCCGCTCGGCGGATGCGGCCAGCTGGTCCGCCAGCAGACGGCTCGACGACGGGACGCCGAGTCCGGCGGAAAGGACTGTGATGCGGCGGGTTTCCATGGCATTCTCCTGTTGCTCGTTCATTCCTAGCATACATGCATATGCATCTAAATCACTGAACGAGCGAGCATCACAAACTATTCCCGCAGGGCATCCATCAAAGCTTCCTTCCTCTAATGCCAGGGACGGACGTGACCTGTTTCATCCACGTCGCTATATGGTCTTCGTCGATGTCCTCCACGGATTCGAGCTCCAGACCCCGCGTCGATTTGCCCATTCCCACGGGCGTCACTGGCGGCACGGGTTGAAGCGTCACGCCATTGATAAACATGAGCTTGACGTGGCCAGCGAAGCCGCCGCAACTGAAGCACCAACCGTCGCCGACGCCGTAATACGCCATGCCCCATTTCACCGAGCGCTCAAGCCCCGGCAGTGTCTTGGCCGCCAGCGCATCGATGGCTTCGGCGATGCCACGCTGTGGCTGCGGAAGGCTGGCGATGTAGGCGAAGACGGGCTTGTCCCCAACTGCGGCCTTCGCGGGACTTGCCCTGCCAGTCATGGCTTCTGGCAGCGAGAATGCTCCGGCCTCGACATGCCCTTCCGAGCGGTCCACAGTCTTTCCCTCAATTCGTTCTGGAGGCATGCATGGACAGGAAGTCCAAGGTCTTATCCCTGGCATCGCGGGCCTCGGCGAAGTTCAGGTGGAATTGGTACTCATGCGGCAGTTCGGGGTCGTGGTCCGCGGCCCAAAACAATTCTGTCACCGGAACACCGGCTTCCTTCAGGCGATTGCTGTAGGGAACCGACTGAAGCCACGTCAGACCATCACCATTGCCGCCGCTGAGGAAGGTCGGCGGGAAATCCTTGGTCACAAAATCAATGGTGGACATGGTACTGCCCGCATATGTGGAGGACCAGTCCTTCGTTCCCGTATATGCCCACAGCGAGGTTTTGAAGCCCCACGCAACCAGGCCATTGAGGTCGGCCATGGCCCGGAGGTCATACACACCGCAGTGCAGGATGGTCGCGGCCAGGTCCGATTTCTGGAGCGCGGGTTCGATCCCCATCAGGTTGGCATACTCAGGGTTAACAGTGAGAGTGGTCATTTGGCTGGCCAACTGCGCTCCAGCAGAATCGCCGGCCAGGACAATCCGAGTGGTATCCACGTTCAGTTCTGTGGCGTGCGCCTTGATATAGCCAAGGGCATCGTTGATGTCCCGTACGGCGGTGGGATAGACGGCCTCCGGCGCGATCGGGTAGCTCACACCAATGGTCGTGTATCCCTCAGCCGCAAGAATTCGAAGATAGGGTTCCACATCGCGTTGAGCCCCGGAAATCCACGCACCGCCGTGGATCCAGACGATCGTAGGGAGCGCAGCGGTGGTCCCCGAAGGGCTGAAAACATCGAACGCGGAACCGGGCTTGTAAACAACACCGGCGTGCTCCTGCAAGGGAGTGTCCGGGACGTACGGCTCCATCTCATCAATAGTCGACTGCGCTCCGCGCTCAAAAACGCTACGAATCAACATGGCCGAGGGCCAAGGAGTCGCGGACAGGGCCAGAAGAATGACCAGGATCAGAATGATGGCGAGGTCGAGTTTCCTCACTCGGGAAGGACGCCGTCGCTTGGTCTGCGAAGCTGCCCTGGAACCGGGACCTAAAGGGGAACCGCCTCCCGCATCCGTCCGGGCTGTTGCCGCGCCAGTCACGTTGGCTTGAGTCGATTCCAGTGGCCCCATTACACACTCCCCCAGTTGGTGTACCTGTGGACCATGCTAAGTCTCCGGGGCTGGATCATGAAGGGAAATCTCGTCCGATTTCTCGAAAAAGCTTGCAATATGAGTTCAAACTCATAATATGGGATCAGTGATGTGGCCTGTCTCACGGCGTGCATCAGTTCCCAGCCTTCAGAGTGGAAGGCCCAACGATCGGATTTCCCATGTCAGACATTGCTGTTCTGATCAACACAGCTGTAGCGGTCCTGGCCGCCGTTGTGCTGATCGTCCGCTTCAGAGTCAACCCCGTCATTTCCCTGGTCATCGCTTCCGTGTATTTGGGCCTGGCAGTCGGCCTCGGGGTCGAAGAGACCGTGAAGACCATCACGTCCGGCTTCGGCGAGATCATGGTCGATGTAGGCCTGCTCATCGCCTTCGGCGTTTTGATGGGCTCCATCCTCAATCAGAGCGGAGCTATCCGGCGCCTGGTAGAGCATCTCCTCAAGACCTTCGGCCCCAAACGCCTGCCGTACACCATGGGGCTGGCGATAGGCACGCTCCTCCAGTCCATCTTCCTGGATGTCCTCCTGGTTATCTCAGCCCCGCTTGCCCGCAAGCTGGCTCCCAAAATCGGAAAACTGGGAACGGCACGCATGGCAACCGCCATGGCTATCGCACTGGAATGCGGCATCGTATTCACGGTGCCCGGTGTGGCTTCCCTGGCACTGGCCGGTCTCCTCAACGTCCCACTCGGCAAGATGCTTCTCTTCGGCCTGCTGCTGGTGGTTCCCACCATCATCATTTCCATTGCCATCATGACGTTCCTCTTCCGCCGCGGTTTCTGGAATGAAGCCAAGGACGAGGACCACACATTCGTGGCCGAGGAAGACAGCGAGGGCGAGGAACCCACCAGCGGCTCACTCCCCGGAACAGAGACCGCCAGCAACTCTGGCGCCAGCTCCAGCACCCAGCCAACCAAGGGCGCGGTGGTTGTTGCCGAACGCGAGAGCAATGAGAAACCGCTGATCATGCTCTTTGCCCCCTCCTGACTTCCCTGATCCTCATCGGTGCGGGCGCTATCCTCCAGATTTTCAAGATCGATCTCCCCTGGCTCCAGCTGCTTGGCGAACCCGTCATCGCTCTTCTCATTGGGCTGATCGGCACCTGCCTTGTAACCCGGGCGTCGATTGGCCAGAAAAAGGTTGAAGAGGCCATTGCTGTGGGCTTCAAGGAAAGCGGACAGATCCTGATCCTGACCGGCGTGGGCGGATCCCTGGCAGCCACCGTCAAAGCCGCCGGGCTCGGCGACATCCTTGGTGGCTTCTTCTCAGCGAGCACCGTGGCCCCGTTGCTGGTGGTGTGGGCCATCGCCGCAGCGCTGCACATCGCCGTCGGCTCCGTCACCCTGTCCGCCATTACGGCCGCCGGGCTGCTGGCACCCATCGCCCCAGCTATTGGACTTGATCCCGTGCTGCTGGCCCTCGCCGCTGGCGCCGGCTCGCTCTTCATGGTTCACGTCACCAGCAACACGTTCTGGCTCTTGCAGTCTCTTTTGGGCCAGAGTGTGAGGGGTGCATTGAAATCGGTCACGGTGGGAGTTTCGGTAGCCTCCGTGGTCGCGATCCTGCTGATCCTGCCCATGAGCCTGCTGTTCTGACCGCCCGCCGACCGTCCCATCACAAAAGCACGCACGAGAGAAGACCATGACACACGAAACAATCGCCCCGTTGGACGGCGTCCGAGTCCTCGAACTCGGCAATTACATTGCCGCTCCCACGGCTGGCAGGCTGCTAGCCGATTTCGGCGCTGAAGTCATCAAGGTCGAGCGTCCAGGCAGCGGCGACGAGCTCCGCAATTGGCGCCTCCACAAGGGCAACACTTCCATGCTCTACCGCACGCTGAACCGCAACAAGAAGTCCGTGGTCCTGGATCTCCGCACCGAGGCAGGGAAGCAGGCTGTCCTGGCCTTGGTTGCCAAGTCGGACATCCTGCTAGAGAACTTCCGACCCGGCACGCTCGAGAAGTGGGGTCTAGGGCCCGAAGTCCTCAACCAAGCCAATCCGGACCTCATCGTCACCCGCATCTCTGCCTTTGGACAGACAGGGCCATTGTCCGAGCGGCCGGGGTTTGCCGCCGTCGCCGAGGCCTATAGCGGGTTCCGCAACCTGGTGGGTGACCCGGACCGCGCTCCGGTGCGTGTGGGCGTTTCCATCGGAGACTCGATCGCGGGCCTTTACGCCGCCTTTGGCTCCATGATGAGTCTTTACCAGCGTGAAGCACGACGCCGGAGCGCGGCCGGCGCTGTTCCCCTCGCCGAACGCATCATCGACGTCGCGCTGAACGAAGCAATGTTCTCCATGATGGAATCGCTTATCCCTGACTATCAGGCGTATGGCGTGGATCGGCAGCGCGTTGGTGGCCGGATGGAAGGCATTGCGCCCTCGAATGCGTACGTTTGCAAGGACGGCGCCAGCATTGTCGTGGCCGGAAATGGCGACTCGATTTTCCAGCGATACATGCAGACTATCGGCCGGCCGGACCTGGCCGAGGACCCGGCGCTGCAAACAAATGCCGGGCGCTGGGCTAGCCGCGAGGAACTGGACCAGGCAATCGGCGAGTGGACCGGCCAGCTGACCGCGCCTGAAGCATTGGCGGCCTTGGAGGACGCCGGAGTTCCTGCTGGTCCCATCTATACAGCTGCGGACATCAGTACGGACAGCCAATACGCGGCCCGCAATATGATCCAGAAGTTCGACGTTTCCACCGGCGAGGAGATCCTCCCGGGAGTAGGTTTCCCGGGCATCGTTCCCGTGATCGGGGAGCAGTCCCTGCCCATCCGCAACCTCGGACCGGACCTCGGCGAAAACACTGAAGAAATCCTTGGCGGCCTCCTTCACCTGGATGCTGCGCAAATCGATTCGGCGTCCGGCCGCGAGGAGGCCGTCCGACCATGAACCGCTTTGAAGGGCCTTTGGCCACAACCCTGGGTGACGCCATCCTGCGGGATGTCACGCTGAGGGATGGATTGCAACTGACCGGGAAACTCCTGCCAACAGAGCAGAAGATCGAAACGGTGCGTGAGCTGCTGCGGTTGGGTGTGCCAGCAATCGAGCTCGGTTCCATGGCCCGCGCGGACTTGGTCCCCACCATGGCCAACACACTCGAAGTGGTCCAGGCCCTCACGCCCGAGGAACTCGAGAAATGTTGGATATGGGTGGCCACACCGGGCCACGTCGCCAAGGCCGCCGCTGCTGGAGCACGGAATTTTCAGTACTGCCTGTCGGCCTCGGATTCGCATAACAAGGCCAATATCGGCCGCACCACGGACCAGAGCCTTGCCGCGTTGCCTGAGGCCGTTGAATACGCCCGCGCAGTGAATGGCCTGATCCAGCTGTGCATCGCGACGTCCTTCACCTGCCCCTTTGAAGGGTACGTTCCAGAGGAACGCATCCTCGCGATCGCCAATGACCCCCGGGCCGAGGGCACCACGGACATCGTCATCTGCGACACGCTGGGGCAAGCCGTCCCCGCACAGGTTTCACGCCTGATCACCCGTGTGCGGGATGAATCCCCTGCCCGGCGGATCGTCTACCACGGTCACGACACCTGGGGCTTGGGCGTTGCCAACACGCTCGCCGCAATCCAGGCGGGCGCAGCAATGGTCGACGGCGCTTTGGGCGGCCTGGGCGGCTGTCCCTTCGCCCCCGGCGCCAGCGGCAACACTTCCAGCGAAGACATACTCTTCGCCACCCGACCCGAGTGGCTCACGCCCGGGACTTTCGGCGGCCTCGTGGCTCTGTCCGAGAAGCTACTCGCGGAACTCGGGGAATCCAACCGTTCGAAGGCTGCCCAAGGCGCCCGCTCCCGGGCAGACGCCTTCGACTGGGTCATGCCGGCTGCCACGCCAACGACGGCACAGGGCAACTGAGACTGAGGCGATGCGGGCTGCCGGCCGCGCTGTGGCAGGGCTCTAGCTTGGCTTCCCCGCCCCGCCTGCCGCCATCAACTCCAGGCGACGCAGGGTTTCGCGGTTGCGGACGGTGATCATGGGATCCCTGAGTGCCTTTGGCACCACCTTTCCCGGGCCCCGAATCGCGTCCTCAGCCATAGAGACGCGGCACTGGTTGCCACCCAGCTCCTCCAAGGTAATGCGCACCTTTGCTTCACCTACGGGCCAGCCGCGGGCTAAAAGTTCCAGGCTACGGCCAGGTTCCACGCCGGTGACGCTGGTGCTGTCGTTGAGGAGGAGCGGCCATGCCCCCACGGAGTGATGGAGTTTGGAACCGACTTGTGGCCACTGGTCATCCACCGCGCGGATCCTTGAGGCGCCAACCACCCACCCGGAGTACAGCCAGCCGTCGGCAATGACGTTCCAGACGTCCGCGGCAGAGGACCTGAACAGCTGAGTAACAGTGGACATGGAGTTCCCTTCTGCGTGCCTTCGGCATCTGTGGTGAGACTAAGCTAAGCATGCTTATCAATTGTCCGCTACCGGCCGCCTACACTGTTGGCATGGAGAACGGGGAGTGGCGTTATTGGGCGGCATGCGTAGCCTTGATGTCCACCTTGCCGCTGGCGGCATGTGACCGCTCCCCCAGCAAGGAACCGCCGACCAGCCCAGGGCCACAACCCATCTCCGTAGAGGTTAATCAATCCCGGGACCAATACGGCAAGCAAGCCATCCTCATACAGCTCACCAACTCCGCGGATGCTCTCGTTACCGTTACCGGTGCGCGGCTGAACTCCCCTTTATTTGAGAAAGACATCGTATGGGAGCCAACAGGCGGCGTCCTGGAGCTACCACCCCGGCAGCCCAAGAGCCTTCCCGCCAATTTGCCTGCGCCGCATTGCAGCCAGTCGCCTAATGGACCTATCAAGGCCATGGTTGAATATTCGGAGCCAGCTAAGGGACCCGCAGAAATCTCGGTTGAGGCGCAGGATCCGTTCAACGTCCTGCCCCGGAACGCCGACGAGCTGTGCTTGGCAGCGGACGCCGCCGCCGTAGCTACCATCGTCTTGAACTCCGATCTTGAGGTGGCCCCGGATGGTCGAACCGCCGTCGTGCGTCTTGTCATTACCCCTGCGAGCACTCCTGGTGAGTCACCGCAAAAGCTCACTATTAAGTCCATCGACGGAACCACGCTGCTGGCCGAATCGTCCACGGACCCCTGGCCGCGGGACATCGCGATATCGTCCGGCACGCCTCCGAAAGAGCTGCCCTTGACGATCCGTCCGGCGCGTTGCGACCCGCATGCGGTGGCCGAGGACAAGGTGGGAACGCTGTTGCCACTAAGGATTTCGGTGGGCACGCGGGAAGGCGTACTGAAGGTTGCAGCACCTAATGAGTTGCGTGGGCGTATCTACGACTTCGTGACGGCGGCCTGTGGTGGAGCCGCTCATTAGGCCATTTCATTCGTCAATCTCTCCGCCGTTAGTCTGACCGCGGACCGGCTGGACTTAGCCCACAGTAGCCAGAGCCGCCGGAGCGCATTCCACCCTGACTTTGACATTGGCTTCCACCGTCTTCACTTCACCGTCCATCTGGTATGGCAAGGGTTTGAGTGTAGTGAATTCATAGCTGCTCACGCTCGGCTGATCGCCCAAGCCTTGCGTTGTCGCTCGGAGGGCAGTCAGCAGCACCCGCCATTTGGGCATGTGCGGAAATATGATGACCTCGAATTTCCCATCAGAGGGGTGGTCTTCGGCCTCACTAAGCGTTGCGTACTTGGCCATTTCGGGGATGTTGGCGAAAACCAAGCTGTCGAATTTCCTGCGTTTGCCATCGGACGTGCGGATGCCAAATGGCTCGAACTTCGAAAAAGTCTTGATGACAGAGACCATCTCAGTCAGCGCTCCCTTGCTGCCCTTTTCGAGTTCGGTGGCCACAACAGGTGTGAGACCAAATCCGATGTAGGAATGCGCGTATTCCAAAGGCTCGCCTTGCTGTTGGCCCGTGTGAATGCTCAGGAGGTCAATTTTCCGGACGTGGCCCTCAGCAATAGCTTCTTCCAGGGGCTTGGTTCCCGTGATTCGGCGGTGATCGTTGGCGTTGCCCGCGGCCATGACCGCACACACTGCTTGCGGGTTCCCGGCCTGCATCACTCCGTTGACAACCTCGTTGTAGCCACCGTCACCACTCACGGAGACAACAAGGACGTCGCCTCCCCTTGCCGCCGCCGTCCTGGCCAACTCAACGGCATGTCCAGCGTGTTCAGTGGGCTGCAGGGTAATCTCTGGGGCGTAGGGGAGCGTGTCCTTCAGCTTGACCTGTAATTGCTCAGCCAGTTCGGGCGCATTGCCTGTGCTGTTGGGATTGAAAATAATGGCGATCGATTCAAAGTTCCGTGCGGAATGCATAATGTGCTCCTTGGGTGTACGCCCGTTTGGTTACTGCCTGTTAGCCCTTAATACCCCTACGACTCCCCCGGGAACCGCCCACCAATGAGTCTGGTCATATGTTCCGCGGTCGCGAGCAAAGGTTCCACCCACGCTTCGCACGTTTCCAGTGGCATCCGCAATGTAGGTCCGCTGATGGTGACCGCGCCCACAAGGGCAGCAGCTGAATCGAACACTGGCGCCGAGAGCCCTGAGGCACCGTCTTCCCGTTCCCCTACAGTGATAGCAAAGCCATCAGCCCGCGTCTTCTTGACCGCGACCTCCAATTCCTCTGAGCTGGTGATCGTGTAGTCGGTAATGGGCTCCAACGGATCGCGAAGGACAGCCTCCATCAATTCAGGAGACCAAGCCAGCAGAACCCTGCCCGCCGAACCCGCATGAAGCGGGATGATCTTGCCGAGATGCATCTCGCGGCGGAGCGCGTGACGGGTATCGGCCATGGCGACGCACACGCGGTAGTGCTGTTCTGCTTTGAAGAAGCACGCAGTCTCACCGGTAGTATCGCGCAACGTCTTCAGCAGCGGGCTTAGGATGTCCACCACGTCCATGCCACGGGTCGCCGGAGCCGCCCAATAGGCCATCCGCATGCCAATGCGGTAGGCGTCGCCCTCCCGGTCCAGGAATCCTTGGGACGTCAGGTTGGTGACGAGACGCTGCACTGTGGAAGTCGGCATCCCGGTGTACTCGCGAATGTCGCTTAGCTGCAGCACCGGCTTCGATAGGGAAAAGGCGTCCAGGATAGACGTGATCTTGCCAAGGACAAGCAAAGGGTTGCCGTTGGCCTTGGCGGAAGCATCGGATGCTGACATAAGTCTCACGCTAAACGCTCGCCGGAGGGGACGCCAATTCCGCTCCGGTTGGAGCTACAACAGGACAGTGCCCTGGATACACGTGGCCGATGCCCCTCCGACCCAAATGTCACCGTCCTCAGCCTTCACATGGATGCGACCCGCCCTGCCCAAGGCAGTGCCCTGCGCCGCCACATATTCTTCAGGCGCCCGCCCCGTACCGATCAGCCACTGCGCTGCACCGGCGTTGAAACTGCCGGTCACGGGATCTTCCACCATGGCGTCGCCGGGTATGAACGTGCGCACTTCAAAGTCGACGTCGGACCCAGGCTTGTGGGGGCCAATCACCCCGACCTTGAGGTCACCCATCGCCACCAGATCCGGTTCGATTGCCAGGACTTGTTCCGCAGACTCAAGCAGGACGCCAACCCATTCCGGGCCGTTCACCAGCCATGATGCGTCCAGTAAGGAGGCCTCTGGGAGCCTAAGACCGGCTGCCAGCTGGGAACGAACGGCGGCATCCACCGCCTCGAAGCGGGTCAGTGGTGGTGCAGCGAAGGCCAGCCGGCCGGCGTCGTGCTTCACCCGGACCAAACCTGCGCCGCATTCCTGCACCAGCACACCGTCAGTCTTGGGCTCTCCCCCGGCCTGCAGCCAGGTGTGGGCGGAACCGAGGGTTGGGTGCCCAGCGAAAGGGAACTCCTCGCTGCCCGTGAAGATGCGCACTCGGTAATCGGCACGCGGATCTGTTGGAGGTAGAAGGAAGGTGGTCTCAGAGAGGTTGGTCCAGTTGGCGAAGTGCTGCATTGCCTCGCTGCTTAGTCCCTCTGCGTCCACCACTACTGCCAGGGGGTTACCGCGATATGGCTGGGCCGAGAAGACGTCGACCTGGTGGAAGGGGCGGATACGCAAGGATTCTGAAGTCACCGCTGCAGGTTATCACTGGGTGGCCGGCCAATCGTGAGTCTGGAAAACTACGAACATGGCAGAGAACAAGACCCAGCCCACAAGCATGTCCGTGGATGAATTCCTTTCATCTGTGGAGCACTCCGGCCGGCGCGCCGATGGGTTGGAACTGCGGAGGATGATGCAGGAGATTACTGGCCACGAAGGGGTGATGTGGGGGCCTACAATCGTGGGCTTCGGTAGCTACCACTACAAATACGAGAGCGGGCGGGAAGGTGACTCTGCCGCCGTCGGTTTCTCACCGCGCAAGACGAACCTGGCACTCTATGGCCTCACATACGGGCCCGATGCCGACCGTCTGCTTCCGGAGTTGGGCAAGCACAAGACCGGAGCAGCATGTTTATACATCAATAAGCTGGACGATGTGGACCGGGAAATCCTCGCAGAGATGGTTCGGACGGGCTACCAGCACGTCATGGCTGAGCTCCACACACCGTCCTCATAAGCAAAAGGACCCCCACCACCGGAAACCGGCGGCGGGGGTCCTTCTTAGCAGTCAGAGACTACTTCCCTGCAACGACCTCAAGGTCGATAACAGCGGAAACATCCTCGTGCAGGCGAACGTTGGCCTGGTACGAACCGACAGACTTGATGTGGTTCGGCAGTTCAACGTTGCGCTTGTCGATGGCGCCGAGGCCAGCAGCCTCAACAGCAGCAGCGACATCAGCAGGCTTGACGGTGCCGAAGAGACGACCGGACTCGCCGGCCTTCACCTCGAGCTTGACCTTCTTGGAGGACAGAGCCTGGGCCTGTGCCTGTGCAGCTTCAACAGAAGCGTGGGCACGAGCAGCGCGGGCAGCCTTGATGGTCTCAACCTGCTTCTCGCCACCCTTGGTCCAGGTCAGAGCGAAGCCGCGGGGCAGCAGGAAGTTACGTGCGTAACCGTCCTTGACCTCGACAACGTCGCCAGCAGCACCGAGACCGGTTACTTCGTGGGTCAGAATGAGCTTTGCCATGTTAGTTAATCCCTTCCCTTAGCCGCGGCCAGCGCCGGAGTAAGGCAGCAGAGCAACTTCGCGGGCGTTCTTGATTGCCTGGGCGATCTTGCGCTGTTCCTGAACGGTAACGCCAGTAACGCGACGAGCGCGGATCTTTCCGCGGTCGGAGATGAACTTGCGCAGCAGTGCTACGTCCTTGTAGTCGATGACAGTGATGTCAGCGGCCTTCAAGGGGTTGGACTTTGGTTTGGGCTTACGGAGTTCAGCCTTAGCCATCGTGGAGCTCCTTTTCTATGGAGCCCGTGGATATTGATCCACGGGATGGTGGTGTTCGACGGCGGTAGTCGCCCGGATGCCTTGCAGCAGTCCCGGCGGGTTCCGGCGTCGGACTTTTTCTTGGTGTTTAGAAGGGAGGTTCGGAATCCGGGCCGTTGCCCCAGCCGCCTGCATTGCTGACTCCGGGCGTAGCCCAAGGGTCATCCTGCTGCGCGGGCTGGTTGCCGCCCCAGTTTCCACCGGAGTTGCCGCCCTGGCTTGCACCAGCTGCTGCACCTCCGCCAAAGCCACCGGCGTTACCGCCACCGAAGCCACCCTGGCCACCGTTTCCGGCGCCGAACTGGCCACCGGAGCGCTGGGTACGGTTGACTTTGGCGTTTGCGTAACGCAGGCTCGGGCCGATTTCATCGACCTCAAGCTCGATAACGGTGCGCTTCTCGCCTTCCTTGGTTTCGTAAGAACGGCTCTTCAAACGGCCGGAAACAATGACGCGCATGCCCTTGGTAAGGGACTCGGCCACGTTCTCGGCTGCTTCGCGCCAGACGGAAGCGCGGAGGAACAGGGTTTCCCCGTCCTTCCACTCATTCGACTGACGATCAAAGGTCCGGGGAGTAGAAGCGATGGTGAAGTTCGCTACTGCTGAGCCAGACGGGGTGAACCGCAGCTCCGGGTCATTGGTGAGATTACCGATGACCGTAATAGTGGTTTCGCCTGCCATCTACTGCCTCCTTGTTCGTTCCTGCGGTGTAAAGATCTGGAAGGGGCTGATTACTCAGCAACGACCTTCTGGTCTTCGGGGCGGATGATCTTGGTGCGCATGATCGTCTCGTTAAGAGACAGCTGGCGGTCAAGTTCCTTGGCGGTAGCCGGCTCAGCGGTGAAGTTCACCACTGCGTAGATACCTTCGGACTTCTTCTTGATGTCGTATGCCAGACGGCGACGGCCCCAGATGTCAACCTTTTCGATGGTTCCACCATCGGTGGTGATGACATTAAGGAACTTCTGAAGCGACGGCTCTACGGTACGCTCTTCGACCTCGGGGTCGATGATTACCATCAATTCGTAAGGACGCATATGTGAACCCACCTCCTTTGGGCTAAGCGGTTACGGTATTTCCGTAACAGGAGGTTCATTTGCGATGCTGTGGCTCGCTCCCCCGCCGAAGATTCGGAAGGAGGGCGCAACACAGACTTCAATATCTTAGTGCATCTCCTGCACCCAAAGCTATTCGGTGGGATCCTGGACCGAAACCCGCCAGTCGCCGTATGTGGATAACCTTGACCCCAGAGGAAGCTGGCGTGCGATGGAAACGACAAAACCCCTGGAAGATCAGCGATCTTCCAGGGGTTTCCTGTGCGCGGAGGGGGACTTGAACCCCCACCCCCTTTCGAGGACTAGCACCTCAAGCTAGCGCGTCTGCCATTCCGCCACCCGCGCAGGGTGATTCGGAGAAACAGTGTTTCGTTTTTCTCCGTAACAGCGACAAAGACACTAACACGAGGATGCCCATTTAGTGGATTCCTGTGTCCCAATGCCCCGGATCAAAAGGAGAACCCGGGCTAGGGTGGGGGCATGGATGCACTGAACAGAGTCAGGCGCAGCCGCTTGCGTTTCGTTGTCATGGTGGCAGCCGGAGCCCTAGCCTTCATGGTCACCGGAGCCGCAGGCAGCTGGGTTGATGCGCCGGCCGTGGGCTGGGCAACGGCAGCGCTGATCTATGTTGTCTGGGTGTGGCTAGTGATAGCGCGGATGGACCCCGCCGAGACCCGGCAACACGCGACATCCGAGGACCCGTCCCGTGGAGTCACCGACGTTTTGATCCTTATCGCAAACCTGGCCAGCATCGCCGCTGCTGCGGCGGTGATCGTCAACTCGCACACTGAAGGAACGGACACGCGCTTTTACTCCGCCGCGCTCTCCCTGGCGTGCGTAGCCCTGTCCTGGATGCTGGTCCAAACGCTCTTCACCCTGCGCTACGCCGAGCTCTATTACAGCCCTGAAGCCGAGGCCGGTGGTGGGGTTGGTGGCATCAGCTTCAACCAGGACCGCCCACCGCAATATACGGATTTCGCCTATCTGGCCACCAGCCTGGGCATGACGTATCAGGTCTCAGACACCAACCTGAGCAACCATAGGATCCGGCTTGAGGCCTTGAAACACAGTCTGCTGTCCTACTTGTTCGGCACCGTCATCCTGGCCGCCACAATCAACCTCGTCATTGGCTTGGCCCAGTAGCCCATTAACCGCCCGTCGCTCAGTTCCCGGCGGCGCGCCCAGGCGTAGGCTACTTGCCATGAAGCCCCGGCTGATCTGGGTTGCGGCGATTATTCTGGTGGCCGCGATCGGCGGACTGGTGTGGTTCGCCGTGGACAAGTCACGCGTGTGCCCTGCAATTGGGAACGCCGCTCCGATCGAGCTGAAGATAGCCTCAACGCCAAGCCGCGTCCAGGCATGTTTCGGAGACGGCTGCACACCGCGGCCCGTCCAGCAGCAGACGGATGGCCGCTGGCTCATCCCCCAGGAGCCCCCGTATCTATCTGCCGGGCAATCAGCCTCCCCGCCCAGCGTTGTGGCCAAGGTCCGTGTGGTGGTCAAGGAGGCAGGCAAACGCCAGCGGGACTCCGTCTTCGACATCCCTGCCATACCTGGTGCTCCGGACACCACCGGCGCACAGTGCCCCGGACCCATCCAGTACCTCCCCGTTGAGGTGCCTTAAACCACAAACGGGGCAGCCGCCGTCGAACGCTGACGGCGGCTGCCCCGGACGAAAAGGACGCTTACGACGCCGGACCGGAACCCAACTTCACACGTTCGGCATCCGCGTCACCCACCGGAGCGGACGGCGTGCCACGCTTGCGGTATCGGAATACGCCGATGGCGACGACAACCGCGGCCAGGGCCAGCGAGAGGAAGAGCGATTCTCGCGTGGATTCAAGGATCACCATGCCGATGATGAGCGCAACGATGCTTCCGATTGCGATCCACGTGAGGTACGGGAACATCCACATCTTGAGGTTCAGGTCCTTGGCGGCCGCGCCCATCCGGCGGCGGAGGATGAGCTGTGAGCTGGCGATAACCAGCCACACAAACAAGGCGATAGCGCCGGACGTGTTGACGAGGAACAGGAACACGGTATCCGGAGCGACGTAGTTCAGGCCAACAGTGATGAACCCCACCACGGTGGAGGCCAGCACTGCTGCCGCAGGAACGCCGCGCTTGGAAATCTTCATCCAGGATTTGGGAGCGTCGCCACGCTGCGAGAGCGAGAAAAGCATGCGGCTTGCCGTGTACAGGCCCGAGTTCAAGCAGGAGAGAACCGACGTGAGGACCACGATGTCCATGATGGTGCCGGCACCCGGGATTCCGTAAAGCTCAATCACGGCAACATACGGGCTCTTGGCAACTGAGGCGCTGTTCCACGGCAGGAGCGTGACCACAATGGCAATGGAGCCGATGTAGAAGATCAAGATGCGCCATACGGTGGACTTCACGGCCTTCTTCACCGCGTCTACTGGGTTTTCGGACTCGCCCGCGGCGATCGTGGCAATCTCGGCACCAAAGAACGAGAAGACCACCACGAGGATGCCAGCCAAGACCGCGCCGGGACCGTTGGGCGTAAAGCCGCCCTGGTCCAGAAGGTTGGCGACGCCCGGCGCGGAAACACCCGGGATCAAGCCAAGGATGGCGGCAATGCCTGCGAGCAGGAAGATGACGATGGCAGCCACCTTGATCGACGCGAACCAGAACTCGAACTCGCCGTAGGACTTCACGGAGCCCAGGTTGGTCAATGTCAGGAGGACCATGAGTACCAGCGCCCAAACCCATTGGTCGACGCCTGGAACCCAGCGATGCATGATGGCAGCACCTGCGGTGGCCTCGATGCCCAGCACGATGATCCAGAACCACGCGTAGAGCCAGCCAATGCTGAATCCGGCCCAGCGGCCCAACGCCTTGTCCGCGTAGGTGGAGAAGGAGCCTGTCTCCGGGTTGGCCGCAGCCATCTCGCCAAGCATCCGCATGACGAGGATGACCACCAGGCCAGCGGCCAGATAGGCGACAAGGATGCCCGGACCAGCCTGTTGGATGGCGGCGCCGGATCCCACAAAGAGCCCAGCACCAATCACGCCGGCGATGGCGATCATGGAGAGGTGTCGTGGCTTCAGGGACTTTGAAAGCTGTTGGTCAGCGTGCATGGGTCGGCGCCGTCCTTAGTCTGTTTGGAGAAGGGGCCCAGTTGATGTGCAGTGGGCCACATGGCTTTCCCAGAGTAGCCATCCGGACAGGGCATCTTCTTGTGCAGATGTACATTTTGACGTTCTTCAAAACGGAAGCACGCACAAAAAGTATGATAATAAGCATCCAAAGTTTCCCCTGCGAAACATTGGAAACGCTCTTGAAATGAGTCCTTGAGGCTTTTGGTTTCCTTGGAGGACCTCAGACGGCGGTTCGGTAGAACAGTTCAGCCACAGAAGCCAAACGGAAGGCGTCCTCAACGCCGCACAACTCCCGTGCCGAATGCATGGACAGCAGAGGGATGCCCACATCAACTGTCCTGATGCCCAAGCGCGTCGCGGTCAGTGGACCGATGGTGGAACCGCACGGAAGGTCATTGTTGGAGACATATTCCTGGTACGGCACATTTGCTTCCGCGCACATCCGCGCCCACAGCGCAGCCCCCGCCGCATCGGTGGCGTAACGCTGGTTGGCATTGATCTTCAACAGCGGCCCACCGTTGAGTACGGGACGGTTTACCGGATCATGCCTCTCGGCGTAGTTCGGGTGGACGGCGTGGCCGGCATCCGCAGAGACACAGAACGACGCCGCCAAGGACTGCCGCCGCTGGCTCACCGAAGCGCCAAGACCGTCAGAGATTCGAGTCAGGATGTCCTCGAGGATGGGCCCGCAGGCCCCGGAGCGCGAGTTGGAACCGATCTCTTCATGGTCAAAAGCAGCGAGGACAGCGATGGGGCCGTCTTCCGGGCCTGCCTTCGCATGTCCAATCAATGCCACCAAACCAGCGTGGATCGAAGAAAGGTTGTCCAAGCGGCCGGAGGCGAAGAACTCACCCTTAGCGCCGAAAACCGCGGGCGCCTGCGTATCCGCCACCACGACGTCGTAACCCCCGATGTCCGCCGGATCAACGGCGGTGCCCTCGGTTCGCTCGGCAAGCAGGCCCAAAAGATCTTCATTGACTGGATCTCCCTGCCCGAAAATCGGGTTCATGTGCTGCTGCTTGGAAAGCAGGAGGCCGTTGTCGTTAACCCCACGATCCAAGTGAATGGCCAGTTGCGGGAAGCGCAGGAGCGGGCCGGTTGCAGTCAGGTGCTGCGTGCCGTCGCGTAACACCAGGCGACCGGCCAGTTGCAGCTCACGGTCCAGCCAGGAGTTCAGGAGTGGCCCTCCGTACACCTCGACGCCGGCCTGCAGCCAGCCGAACTTCCCGGTGGTGGGCTTCGGCTTGAGTTTGAAGGAGGGGGAGTCTGTGTGGGCGCCCAGAATATTGAAGCCCGTGGTTGGACCGGCATTCTCCGGAGTTACCCACGCGATCAGGGCGCCATCGCGGATGACGTAGAACTTACCCGCGCCACCTTCCCACGGCTGCAGTTCATCCAGTGAGGTGAAGCCAGCGCTATTGAGCCGCCGACCGGCCTCGTGCACTGCATGGAAGCTGGATGGCGAAGCCGAAACATATGCGCCGAGGTCCTGGATGTGGTCAGTTGCTGCGGAGGCATTCGAAGGCATGCCCCGAGTCTAGCCGCGCTCGTCGACCGCTTCGCGTCAGACCGTGACGTTCAGTGCGGCTGTGTAGCCTCCCTGGACGGAGCCCGACATAGTGGCCAGCTGATATATGCCCCCATCGTCACCAAAGACGTTGTCATCTGCCAGGGTGCTCTTTGCGAAGTTTCGGGCACTCGACTCGTATCCCTCCGACGCGTAAACGTCCTTGCACGCTGCCTCGGTCAGGGCGATCTGGGACACTGCCAGCACCTGCCCGGCCGCAGAAGTGTTGCTCATGGATTCAAATACCTCAAAGTGAATATGAGGCCACCGGCCACTGTAGGCGCCGGGATAGATGGAGGTGAAAGTTACCTGGCCGTTGCTGTCGGTTTCCTGGACGCCACGGAGGTAGTTCTCGTTCTTCAGCCCCGAGTCGTACAGGGAATACTTTCCATTCTGGTCACAGTGCCATACATAGACAGCTGCGCCCGCCAGCGGCGAGCAACCGTTGGCGTTATCCAGGAGCGTCAGGGTGAAAGACAGTGGGACACCCGTGGCCTTCGTGGTGGAGCTACTGAAGCTTGAACTGATGTCCTTTCGAACCACTCCCGATGCTTCGAGCACATTCGGCCCGTTGGAACCGTCGCCGGGATATGGGCCGACTGTTTCCTCGGGGATCTCGACCCCGCATTCGGCGAGGGCGCGCGTCACGGTACTCGTAGCGGAAGGTGTTACGGCCGCCGTCGTGCTTTCTGTTGCGGTAGCGGCAGCGCCGGAGGACGACGACGGCGACGCGCCGCCACCTCCGGAACCCGGCGTGCAGGCAGCCAGGGCTGCTGCCGTCCCGGCGCCGAACAGGAGGCCGAATGATCGCCGACGGCTCAGGAGAGTGGAGAGATCGAATTCGAGGCCGCGATCGTGGTCTGGATGGGGCTGTGGGGAGGTCATGCGTCCATCAAACCCACGGGGGCTGTGACTTGTACATGCCGAACCCATGGTGGCGCTGTGAAAGCCGCAGACTAAGAGCTCTCGCACTGTGTGTGCAATATAAACATTTCTATATGCTTGTAATGCTCGTCACGTTGTGCCACCATTGCTCCCAGTAAGCACACCTCGGAAGGCATTGCCCCATGAACATTGAATTGAAAGCCGTGCGAAAGCTGCGCATCCACTGGCCCATTCCGCTGGACACCATGACCCAACTGGCCAGTGGCGATCTGGGCGCTCTGGAGTCCGACGCCGGCATCGCCTCGCTGCTGCAAACGCTCACTACAACGCCGGAGCTGGGTGGCTTCGGTAATTACCACCACGTCTTTGAGTCCTCGGCAGGGTTCGAGGGCTTTACCGTCGCCGAAGGTGCCAATCCCACGCTGGGAAGCGTGGGGCAGAGGACCATCTCGCCGACCTTTGTCTTCACCACATACTTCGATGATTCGCTCTCTGAGCAGGCCGTTCATGAGCTCGTCCAGCGGATCGTCGATATCCACCCGTGGGAAGTTCCCGTCATTGAAGTCTCCGGGCCACTGAGTGTCTCCAGCAGTGCCCACGCTCCTGTCACTGAAAGCCGGGTGGCCTGATGAATTACCCGCTATGGCAGCAGCTCGCGCCCCTGCTCGAAGGCAGGACGTACACCGATCTGACGCATGCTTTCCATCCAGGTCAGCCGCGCTTCGCGGCCTTTCCGGATGAGTCCCGCGAAGCCCTCTTTGACATGGAAAAAGGGGACGGCTTTACTGCCCACCGGTACTCGATCGTGGGCCAGTGGGGAACCCACGTGGATCCGCCGTCGCACTTTGTGCGGGGAGGCCGAACGCTGGACCAGATACCCGTGGAACAAATGCTCTTGCCCTTGGTTGTCCTGGATATCAGTGACCGTGTCAGCAAGGATGAAGATGCCACCCCAACACTCGCCGAAGTCCAGGCTTGGGAGGAGAGGAACGGGCACATTTTGGCGGGTTCATTCGTGGCGCTCCGCACTGGTTGGAGCAGGCGGTGGCCCGATGCCCAGGCCATGGCGAACAAGGACCAAGCCGGCATCAGCCACACTCCCGGCTGGTCGAGGGAGGTTCTGGAATTCCTGATCGAGAACCGTGCTGTGGCTGCCGTGGGCCACGAACAAACGGACACTGATCCCGGCGTCGCAACTTCCCAGCAGGACTTCAGCCTGGAAACTTATGTCCTGGCCCGGGACAAGTGGCAGATTGAACTTCTTGCCAATCTGGACAACGTGCCCGAGGCCGGGGGCGTCCTGGTTGCTTCCTGGGCCAAACCCCTGGAAGGCAGTGGATTTCCGGCCAGGGTTTTCGCAATCCACTAAGGCCCGCGCCTGTCCCCCGCCCTGGTCCGCCGCGCCTGCGGCCAATAGCTAGAATCAATCCATGTCAAAGACCTCAAGCATGGGCCGCGGCATGATGGCCATCCTTGCGGTCGGTGCCCGTCACGCGCAAGGATACGACGGCGGGACGGTCGCCGACGTCGCTGCCGACCTGGACAAGGACCGCAGCCAAGTGTCCCGGAGCCTCAAGGGCGCCTTGCAGGAGGGCTTCCTGGCCCGCAGGGATCAGAGGAAGTACAGCTTGGGCTGGACTATCCTGACGGACGCCCAACTGGTCGCTGAACAACGGCTGAAAACAGACGGGCTAACCGCCCTTGAGGGTCTCGCTTCTGAAACCAACGAGGCATGCTTTCTTGGCGTGCTCAGCGGCAACAGTACGGTCACCATCGGTGAACAAGTGCCTGCCAGCGCCAACCTCGTGGGATCGTGGCTTGGACGTCCCTATCCTGCATATTGCAGTGACGCGGGCCAAGCACTCCTGTGGGACGCTCCGGACGAAGAAGTCCGCAAGATCTTCGAGTCTGTTGAGTTCGTGAAGCATGGACCCAATACGCCTTCCTCTGTGGAGGACTTCCTGGCGCGCCTCAATGATGCTCGCGTACGCGGCTACTCAATCGTGGACGAAGAAGCTGAACCAGGACTTTACTCACTGGCTGCCCCCATACGCGACTTCAAGGGGGAGGTCGCAGCGGCCCTTCAGATAGTGGGCCCGAAGTCACGCATTGAGCCCCACCGCGAAACCTACACCGTCGCACTCCACTCTTGGCAGGAGTGGCTTGAGTCTAAGGTTGGTGGACGGCTTCAATAGCCGCCCCGAACTTAGGCACCAGATGCGGAACCGAGCCTCTGCGCTGCCGAATGCAGCAGCGGGGCAAGCTCCGGTGCGGCCCTCTCAAGATCGGAACGGGTGCCCAGGACACTGAGGGCAGAAATGATGCCGCCCGAAGGATCCCGAACAGGTACGGCCAGTTCCCATACACCGTGTTCGAACTCCTCAGCCGCCAAAACAAAACCCTGGGGCCTGTCGCGCTCCATGAGGGCGTGGACTTCCGCCTGGGAATGCGCTGCAGCAGGCCCGCCGACGCCAATGAAGTTGACGTCCTTGAGCAGGGCTTCCAGTTCGTTCCGGGAGTGGTCCCACAGCAATGCCCGCCCGGAACCCGTACACCACACAGGCGTGACCATTCCCGGCTTTGCGAACCCGCCCAGGACTGAGTTGTTAGTAGAGGAACGCAGCAATAGAACCCTGACACCGTCGCGCACTGACAGTCGGGACCTAAATCCCAAGGACGAGACCAACTCTTCCAGTTCTGCACGCGAATCATGGACCCAGCCAACGTTGAGGGAGGCTGCCAGGCTGAAGAACCGAGGTCCCGCACGGAAAGGTCCGCGCTCCAGGCGCTCGAGTAACCCCAAATCGCACAGTTCCTGGGCCAGGCGCGAAACCCGGCTCTGCTCCATGTCCAGCTCGGCCGCGAGTTGGGATACGCCCAGTAGCTGACGGCCTTGCTTTTCGCGGTCAGTAACCAACCGAACGAGACGAAGCCCCTGCGCCAACGACGACGCCTCCGGTGACACCTCCAAGAATCCCGCTCCTTCCGCCAAGCGCTCACGCCATTCTCACACGCCCGTGTCAGCCGCAAGAATCAGGCCCTCATGGGCAGGACGATGAAAAGGCTGCACGGCCGGACTCTCTCTGAAGTCCGGCCGTGGAGCCCTGTGCTGGATTGATCAGGCGATCCGCTTAATGGCGCGCCGCCCGTGCCTGAGGTGGAAGTAGATGTAACAGGCGGCCACGAACGGAATACCGAAGTACAAGGCAGCAACCTGGTTGGGATCGAAGGCAATGCCTACCAGTGAGACCAAGCAAAGCGTGAATGCCAGGATGGGAACCAGCGGGAAGAAGGGGGCCTTGTAAGCAAGGTCGGCCACCTGGCCACCATTTCGGATGAATGCCCGGCGATGGAAGAAATGTGAGGCCGTGATTGACATCCATACCCCTACCACCGCGAATCCTGCCACGGAAACAAGGGCCAGGTACACGGTTTCGGGGGCAACCACACTGCTGATCAGCGATGCCAGCCCGCCAAGCATGCTGACAGAAAGGGCAACGAGGGGAATGCCGCGCCGCGTCAGTCGCTTCAGGGCCTTTGGCGCGTGCCCTTCATCAGACAGCGAGTACAGCATGCGTGCACAGGAGAACAGTCCACTGTTTCCGGCGGACAACAGTGCCGTGATGATGACGAAGTTCATGATGTCGGCCGCGTAGGGGATGCCCACCGAAGAGAACACGGTAACGAACGGGCTCTCGTCCAAGCCCACCTGATCGAAAGGAACAGTTGCTGCGATGACCGCAATGGCACCGACGAAGAAGATCAGGAGGCGGACTACAGTGCTGCGCATGGCTTTGGGGATATTCCGTGCGGGATCGGTGGTTTCTCCGGCAGCGACGCCGATGAGTTCGGATCCGGAGAAGGCATAGAAGACTGCCAGGGCAGTAACAAGGACTCCTGAGAAACCGTTGGGAAAGAGTCCGCCTGAGGTGTTGAAGTTCTCAAAGAGGAACGGGTGGTTACCGGATTCCGAGAGCGGCTGGAACCCGAGGAGCGCGGCTCCACCAAGCACGATCAACGCGATGATCGCACCCACTTTAACGATCGAGAACCAGAACTCGGACTCTCCGAAGAACCTGGAGGAAACAGCATTGAATCCGAAGAGGATCGCTGCGAACACCACGCACCAGACCCACACTTCAACGCCAGGGAACCACCGCTGCATGAGCAGGCCCGAGGCCGTGAATTCGGACCCGATCGCAACGGCCCAGCAAAGCCAATAAAGCCAGGCCGTTGTGAAGCCCGTGGCCGGACCGATGGATCGTGCCGCGTAAATGTGGAAGGCGCCTGACACCGGATAGGCGATGGCGAGTTCACCCAGGCAAGCCATCACAAGGTAGACCACGAAGGCCCCTACCAAGTACGCAAGGACAGCGCCAAGGGGGCCTGCCTGGGAAATCGTGTATCCGGAACTGAGGAACAGGCCCGATCCGATAACACCTCCCATCGCGATCATGATGAGGTGGCGCGGACCCATCGTTCGGCGGAGGCCGGTTTCGGCAGGAGCGGTGGGGGAAGCGGGAGCATCAGGTAGATGGTCCAATTGCAGGGGTGCTGAAGGTTCCATGTGGTGTCTCCGGTTAATGACAGATGCGAACGGTACGCCTGAGGACATCCGGACTGAGGGTGCCAAGGAGGGCGTCTGTAGTGACGAAGGTAACACAGTTTCGCCGCCTGTGGTCATTAAAAACAATTGTTAATGCATATGTTGCACGTTACGCATCCAAGGGATTAGTAGTCCGGGTTGCTAGGCACAACAAGTCCGGTCTCGTACGCGTACACAACCACTTGCACGCGATCCCTCAGTTGCAGCTTGCTGAGGATGCGGCGGACATGGGTCTTAACAGTGGCCTCGGACAGGAAGAACTTATGGGCTATCTCCGCGTTGGACAGCCCCTCGGCGATGGTCGTGAGGATCTCAGTCTCGCGTGGTGTGAGATCGTCCAATAACGGATCGCGATGCGGGCTGGGCGATTGTCCGGGCACGCTGCCGCCGCGTACGTACGTCTCCAACAACCTCTGCGTTACACGGGGGGCCACAACAGCGTCGCCACTGGCCACGAGCCGCACAGCGTGTACGAGTTCAACCGGGGCAACATCCTTAAGCAGAAATGCAGAAGCACCAGCCTGCAGTCCCGAGAAAGCGTATTCGTCCAGGTCAAAGGTGGTGAGGATGATGACCCGGGCTTCGGAACCGGCGTCCGAAATGCGGCGCGTAGCTTCTACGCCATCCATGGTGGGCATTCGGACGTCCATGAGCACCACATCCGGCTGCAGCTCCCCAACCTGCCGGACAGCCTCGTTCCCGTCTGATGCCTCGCCCACCACATGGAAGTCCTCTTCACCTTCAAGGATGAGCCGAAAACCCATCCGCAGCAGTGGCTGGTCATCCACCAGCAGGACCTTGATGACGCCGTGATCTACCACTATTCCCCCTTGTCGCCGTTCCAGTGCAGTTCGGCGTGGACCGCCCAGCCTCCCCTTTTGCCCGGACCGGCACTAACGATTCCAGCATAGATTCCCGCCCGTTCACGCATTCCCGCAATGCCTTGCCGTGTTCCCAGGCTGTCCATTGAGTCGCCACCCTCCCGGGTTCCCCGGCCGTCGTCGAGCACGTCAATGGTGACCAGGTCGCCGTCGCGGGCTACTTGCACGTCGACGCGGCTAAGAGAGCGCCCATAGCGGAGAACATTGGTCAACGATTCCTGCACAATCCGGTAAACGGTGAGCTCGAAAGCAGGATCCGCCGGAAGCGCGGGCCCAGTGTGCGCGTAGTGCAGTGGCAGGCCCGCCGTACGGAATCCATCCAGCAGCTTGGCCAGGTTAAGCCCCGACTCGAGCGGCGTCAGTGGCGCCGGACGGCCGGAATCGTCGCGCAGGACTCCAAGCACACGGCGCATGTCCGCAAGCGCCGCCCTGCCCGTTCGGGACAGCTCACCCAGGACGTCGCCAGCGCGGTCGGGGTCCTTCTTGACCACGACGGCCGCACCGTCCGACAAACTGATCATTACCGTCAGGGAGTGAGCCACGACGTCGTGCATTTCCCGCGCAATCCTGTTGCGCTCAGTGACCTTGCCCAACTGCGTTGTCCGCGCTGCCCATGCGGCGATCTCGGCCTCATGCTCCCGCCGCTGGCGGACCGAGATACCAATGCCCGTAGCCAGGAGGTTGGACAACATGATGGTCACAGCAGTGGCGATGTTGTTGATGAGGTGGAAGTTCTCGGGGACGTCCTGCAGGGTGTTCATACTGCTGGGACTTGTCCACATGAAAAGGTACAGCAGGCTAAGCGGCAGGCTGGCAGCGCCAAACACCACCAGTGAAATTGCCCGCTTCCGGGTAGTCGCTACCGCGTAGAGGGCGAACCACAGACCCGCGGAAACGTTTGAGCCCCACGGGTTCAGCACCGTGGCCAAGACTTCCAGAACCGCGACGGCGGCAACCACCTGAAGCGGGTACCGCCGCCGGAATATCAGAACCGTCGCGATCAGCAGCAAGAGCCCGACTACGAGCCACTTGCCCTCGATGATCGAGGCGATGATGGTGGGCAAGGCCAAAAGGACGTAGCAAAGGACGACCACCGCATCCATCGCACGGGGACGCTCGAAAAAATACCGACGGATACGGCCCCTGCGGCGGTGGGCGATTTCAGCGAAGGACGCGTCAGCTGTTACAGCCGGCGCGTCCTTCGCTTGTGGAGCTTCAGTCATGGATTGAGCCTAGGGGGCCTAGACATCCCGCTTCTTCAACAGGACCATTGCCAAGGCAACGGGTACCACAACCCAAGCGCCGAGAACCAGGGCGGCCTGCCAGACTTCCAGGGTGTCCGGAACATGCTCGACGGCGGTCATCGGGTTGATGGTGTTGCCCGGAAGGTACTTGCGGGCTTCCACGAAGAAATCGCCGGGAATGAGCTGGAACGCAATCGGGGCCACAAAGAACAAGCCCACGAGGCTCATGATGCCTCCTGCCGAGTTACGGACTATGGTTCCCAGTGCCATACCAATCGCGGCTACGGCTGCCACGTAGATGCTGTTGACAAGCAAAAGCTTGACCGACTGCGAGCTACTGAGATCCAGCTTGAGATCGTAGTTGTCCACGATCGGGAGTGATACGAGGCCAGCTATGAAGGTGGACACCGCCGTCAACAGGAAGGCACTGACCATCACGACTATAAGCTTGGCCAGGAACGGCGAGAGCCTCTTCGGGACCGCGGCGAAAGTGGAGCGCGCCATTCCCGTGGTGAATTCGGAGCTCATGAGCAGGACGCCCAACGAACCGAGGATCAGCTGGGCGAATGCGATGCCGGAGGTGGGGATGGTAACTGCGATGTCGCCGCCCTGTGCGGCAATGGCTGCGGCGGCTTCGGGATCCCTCGCAGCTTGTTCGGCGAACTGCCCTGTACCCCAAGCCGAAAGTGCTGCGAAGCCAACCATGACCAACGCTGTGGAAGCCAGGAGAATCAGCGTGGACAACAACGTGCGGAACTTGATGAACTCGGAGTTCAGCACGCGATGGAAGGCCGGTCCTGGACCGACTGAGTTACGCATGGACTTGCGGTCCAAAGTGGTGGTGCTCATGTCTATTTCCCTCCGGCCTGAACGGGAACAGAGGCCCCGGTGGTGATGTGCGAGTGGTATTCCACCTCGTCCTTGGTCAACTCCATGTACGCCTCTTCGAGACTTGCCTGGAGCGGGGTCAGCTCGTAGACCATGACCTGGTTGTCCAGGGCAGTCCGGGCGATTCCGCGGGGATCCAAGCCTGAAACTTCCAGCAGTTCACGTTCCTGGACCTCCACGGAGACACCCGTGCCGGCGAGTAGTTGCATGAGCCGCTCGGGCTGGTCCGTGCGGACGCGGGTGCGGGCCTGGCCCTTACCGGTGATGATCTCTGCGATGGGTGCATCCGCAATGATCTTGCCGCGGCCGATCACGATCAGATGGTCTGCCGTCAATGCCATCTCGCTCATAAGGTGGCTGGACAGGAACACGGTGCGGCCCTCGGAAGCGAGGTACTTGACGAGGTTGCGGACCCACACCACGCCTTCCGGATCCAGGCCGTTGACGGGCTCGTCCAGGATGATGGTCTGCGGATCGCCCAGCAACGCTGCGGCAATACCGAGGCGCTGGCCCATTCCAAGGGAGAAACCCTTCACCTTTTTCTTGGCGACTTCTCCCAGCCCGGTCATCTCAATGACCTCCCGCACCCGGCTCTTGGGGATGCTGTGTGTTGCGGCCATGGCCAGCAGGTGGTTGTACGCCGTGCGACTCGTATGGACAGCCTTGGCGTCCAACAGCGCGCCGATTTCACGCAGTGGCGCAACATGCTTGGCGAACGGCTCCCCGTTCACGGTCACCGAACCCGCGGTGGGAGTGTCCAGCCCCATGATCATGCGCATCGTGGTGGACTTGCCGGCGCCGTTCGGGCCCAGGAAGCCGGTCACCCGTCCGGCCTGGACCGTGAAACTGACACCGCCGACGGCGGTTTTCTCGCCGTAGACCTTCGTCAGGCCTTTTGCTTCGATCATGGAAGCGTTCCCTCCTCGGAGCACGTGTACGTGCAGGTGAGTTGTTGACTGTACTGACAACGCTACTCACGGAGGGCACGGAAATCGCCTGTCTCAGGGATGATTCAGGGTCCAGTCAGGGTAGTCCTCCCGGATGACGCTATGAACCTGGATCTTCCGGCAAGGGACAGTACACGCGCAGCTCGCGTCTCTTGACGTTGAACACGGCACTGCGCACACCGGGCTTAGGCTCACCATCCACGGCAAGGACCAACGGTTCTCCGATCGCTTCAATGGTGACGGTTGTCGCCTCGGTCAGATGCGTGACTTTGGAAGCAGCAACGGTGCCCGTAATGACGGCCCAAAGCAGTCGGGCACGGGCAAATGGTTCATCCGCGGTGATCATGCGGAGATCGAAGACACCGTCGTCCAACACAGGGCGTCGAAGTGGGGCATGGTCGCTGGGGTAGTACCGCCCGCGTCCCAGGTACAGAATCCACAGCTTGTGCTTCACGCCGTTGACGGTGAGCGTCGTGGGCGAGTTCACGCCGAAAGTCCGCAGCGATGCCACCAGACTGGCCAGGGGTTTGCCCATGGCAGGCTGCAGCCGCTCCCGGCGGCGTACTAGGTTCGGATAAACACCCACGCTGGCCGTATTCAGCATGGCGATCTCACTGGTCTCAGGGTTCTCAGGCAAACCACGATGGACGGCAACATGCCCGAAGTCCACATAAGCGGCGTGCCCGTTTGTCACTGCGTCGAGTGCGTCGTCAATCGAACTGGTCCCAAGGTCACGGGCAAAGTGGTTGAGGGTGCCACCCGGTAATACCAGCAGAGGCAGGGAATGCTCGACGGCGATAGCCGCCGCGGTGCCAACCGTCCCGTCACCACCCCAAACGCCAAGCGCTATGGTGCCTGACCGGGCAGCTGCTGCTTCAATCTCAGCGGCCACATCCTCGCCCTCCGCGATTTCATGAATATGCGCTTTGGGGAATACATCTTTCAGTAGTTCGCCGGTTTCGGGGGAGTAGGAACCACCCAGGACGTTGACCGCAATACTGAGCCCTTCGCCGTCGGGAATCGCTGGAGCCTCAGCCGCTGTCCTGCGCGGCTTGGGCTCGGGAGGCTTGGCTGGCCACCACGTGCGCGTCAGCAGGGCAGCACCCGCACCAAGTGCTGAACCAAACACCACATCCGACGGCCAGTGGGCCCCTATGTGCACGCGGGAATAGGCAACGCCTGCGGCGATAGGCGCGAGTACGGCACCCAGGACGGGAGAGACCATCCCCGCACCCACGGCAAAGGCTACGGCGGAAGCTGAGTGACCCGACGGCATTGAGGAACTAACTGGCTGCGGATGCACGAACCTGAAGACCGGCAAATGCTCGGGCAGGGGTCGTGTCCTGGGGAGTGCCGTCTTGAAGATGACGTTGGTGACCCCGGAGGCCACGCCCAGGGCAAGGAGTCCATGCAATGCTGCTCTGCGCGGCTTTCCTGGAACCGAGGCCATGATTCCCGCGATGCCGAACCAGAGCTTCCCTTTGGTGGCGGCTGCTGAAAGCCGTCGGAAGAGATCATCATGCTCTCCGTGAGGCTGGCGCGAAACTGCCCTGACAAGGAAATGATCGAACCTTGCCACGTGCTTGGGGCCTTTGCCCAGGAAACCTCGCATTCCACCACAGTAGCGCGAGTCCTTCGGCTGGACGGCGGTATTCCGGGTCTTACACAGACCGCCGGTGACTACGATGAGTGCATGATTCGCGTCCTGCGTCCGCGCCAACGGCCCAGCTGGCAGATTGTCGCGCCTGCCTTGCTATTGCTCTGCGCGTTCGCGGTACCGGGAGGGCTGATTATGGCCGGCCAAGGGGAGCCCGCCTTCAACAGAATTGATACAACATGGCAGGCCTATTCCTTCACCCTGCACGCCCCGTTCTGGGACGCAGTAAACGTGGTGCTCAACTGGGCTGGGTATACAGGCGCCTTGGTGTCGCACCTGGTGCTGGCAGCCGCGCTACTCATTTGGCAGCGTCCCCGCGCGGCCGCCTTCTCTGCACTCGCCGGTCTGTCCGCACTGGGCCTCACTCAACTGGCCAAAGCGCTGGTTGGGCGTGATCGGCCCCAAGGCGCCAAGGTCCTCTCGGATACAGGCTCATACCCTTCGGGGCATGTTTCTGCGACTACCGCTTTCCTCGTCGTCATGGCGTTGCTGATCGGTCAGCAGTGGGCGAAAGTGGTGGCCGTTCTTGGCATACTCGCGATGATGGTCAGCAGAACCTACCTGTCCGCTCACTGGTTAAGTGATGTCCTCGGCGGTGCTTGCCTTGCCGCCGGCGTGGTCCTGCTGTTGTGGTGGCCGTTCTGCGACATATGCATCCAGGAGAATGAAATCGCTGGTCGGACGACTATTTGGCGCGCAAGGGCTTTGCAACGCCAGCAAGAAGCAGGGCAACAAGAATAGGCAATCCGATGGCCAGCAGTGCCATGTGAATCCCGGTTTGGTCCCCAAGGTAGCCCAGAAGCGGCGGGCCAGCCAGGAACGCGACGTAGCCAATCGTGGAGACCACGGAAACCCGGGCCGCTGCGTGCTTGGGATCGTCGGCCGCTGCGGACATGCCCATCGGGAAGGCCAACGCCGCACCAACGCCCCAAAGTGCAGCACCAAGGCCAGCCAGCACCACGTTGCCGGCAAAGACGAACAACGCAAGGCCTAGCGCGGCCGCTGCCATGCTGGCGCGGAGAACAGCGACGCGGCCGAACCTGTCGATGACCTTGCCGCCGAGGAACCGCATCCCGGTCATTGCAGCAACGAAGAGCGCAAACAGCAGGGCCCCGGTCGCTTCGGAGGTACCGAGTCCATCAACGGCTGCCTTGGCAATCCAGTCGTTGCCGGCCCCCTCGGTGAGGGTCGCACCCAAAACCACCACACCGATGAGCAGGGTCCGGCCGTCCCGCCAAGCCGTGGGTCCCTTGGGAGCCGGCGCGCCGTCGTCGAGCGTTTCAACCCCTGACGCTTCGTGTGGCAGGAAGTACCGCGGCACGGTCAGCGCTAGGAGGACAGCAAGTCCGGCGATCACGAGCAGGTGCTCAGGGAGGCCAACACCGAGTTGAGAGAGCCCCGCGCCGATCAAAGCGCCTACAAACGCCCCGCCGCTGAACGCTGCGTGAAACTGCGGCATGATGGTCCGCTTGAGCCGATGTTCGACGTCGGCCCCTTCGATGTTTTGGGCTACGTCCCACAGGCCAATGCCGATGCCGAAGAAGAAGAGCGCGATGGCTGTGGCCGGGACCGATGCAGCCATGAGGGAGAAAGCGATCGCAGCACCTGCGGCACCCGCCACGATGCCGGCGAGGCGAACCGTGCCAGCCGTACCGATTCGGCCCACCACCCAACCTGCGGACGGCAAAGCCATCAAGGAGCCGACGGCGGTGCAAAGCAGCAGGGTGCCCATTTGGCCGGAGGTCAGGCTAAGAGCCTCGGTGACAGCGGGGATGCGTGCCGCCCAGCTGGCAAACACCAAGCCGTTCATGGCGAAGATCAGGAACGTCGCCACCGCCGCCGCGTTGACGTTGGTGTCGCTTCTTGTGCTGGTGGTCATGCAATCACAACTTCCACAGAGAGTTTGTCGAGCCGGGCAAGATCTTCGGAAGAAGGCTTCAGGTCCGTCACGATGACGTCCACAGTCTCCATAGCGGCAACCAGGGCTACCGCGCTGGCATTCCACTTACTGCCGGAGGAAGCAACGATGACCCGCGACGCCGATTCCAGGCCTGCGCGCTTCACCGCGGCGTCGTCAAGGTCATGGGCCAGCAGTCCGTCCTTGAGGTTGAGTGCGCAGGGTGTGACCACAGCGGTGTCGAACCGCAACGAGCGAATGTTCGCCTCGGTCATGGGTCCGCGGAAAGACCGTTCGCCGGGAATGAGGCTTCCTCCGGGGAGTATGAGCTGCGGCCGGCGGCCCTCCTTGGCGTGGGTCAGCGCCTCAACGCCGTGCAAGGACATCGGCATCACTGTGAGGTCACGCTGACTCAGCCGCCGCGCGATCTCCGTGGCGGTGGATCCGCTGTCCAACCACACGTGCTCGCGGTCCTTCAGGAGCGTGTCAACGGCTGCTGCGATTTTGAGCTTGGCCTCATGGTCTTCCAGTTCGCGCTGCCCGTAGCCGGGGTTGTCGCCCCGCGCCAGCAGACTGCGGGCCCCGCCGTGGACCCGCTTCAGTACTCCATTGGCAGCAAGGATCTCGAGGTCACGGCGGACAGTGGCTCCCGAGGCACCGGTTGCCGCCACAAGCTCGTCCACCGATACTTCTTCGCGTTTGCGCAGCAGCTCGCCTATGAGTCGGTGGCGGTCAGGAGTTCCCATAGTTCAACGGTATCAGGCGGACGCTCACTTAATCATGCAGTTTGATCATTTGATCACCCGATGCTCTCTCACATCCACCCCTTAAACCCACGATGCTCTCTCACATCCACCCCTTAAACCCCCGATGCTCTCTCATCAACTGAGAGAGCATCGGGCGAAAAGGGCAACGATGTGAGAGAACGTGCGGATTAGCGGGCGCGCTCCACGCGTTTCTCATCCCACACGGGTTCCTCCGACTCGTAGACCTTTCCATCCGAGCCAAAAATCAGGAAGCGGTCAAAGGACTTGGCGAACCAGCGGTCATGGGTGACAGCCAGGACCGTTCCCTCGAAAGCATCGATAGCGCGCTCCAGGGCCTCGCCGGAGTGCAAGTCCAGGTTGTCGGTGGGCTCGTCCAGGAGCAAGAGGGTGGCCCCGGACAGCTGCAGCAGGAGGATCTGGAACCGCGCCTGCTGGCCACCGGACAGGGACTCATACTTTTGCTCCGACTGTCCGGCCAAACCGTAGGAGTCCAGAGCACCTGCGGCAGCTTCGCGGGGCAGGCCGGAGCGGTGTTCATCGCCGCGGTGCAGGATCTCCAACAAGGTCCGGCCCAGCAGATCCGGGCGAACGTGCGTCTGCGCGAAGAATCCGGGGCGGATACGCGCGCCCAACTTCACAGTTCCTTCATGCGGCACTTCAGCAATGACAACATCCGACACCGGCATGTGCTCCCGCTCAGGGTCGGTTCCTCCCGTTGCGAGCAAGCGCAGGAAGTGGCTCTTTCCGGAGCCGTTGGAACCGAGTACGCCCACACGGTCGCCGAACCAGATTTCCGTGGAGAACGGCTTCATGAGCCCAGTCAGTTCAAGCTTCTCCGCCACGACGGCGCGTTTGGCTGTGCGCCCACCCTTGAGGCGCATCTTCACGTTCTGCTCAATTGGCAGGGCCTCGGGCGGCCCCGCCTCCAGGAACTTGGCAAGACGGGTCTGTGCTGCCTGGTACCTGTTGGCCATGTCGGACCGGAACGCAGCCTTGTTCTTGTACATGTTGACGAGTTCCTTGAGCTTCACATGCTCCTCGTCCCAGCGCTTGCGGAGTTCCTCGAACCGGGCGTTCCTGTCGGCACGCGCCTCCACGTAGGAGCCGAAACCGCCTCCGTGGATCCAGGCTCCGGCACCGTTGATGCCTGGTTCAAGCGTCACTATTCGTCCGGCGGCGTTGTTGAGCAGCTCGCGGTCGTGGCTAATGAACAGCACGGTCTTCTTGGATTCGTTGAGCTTTGACTCCAGCCAGCGCTTACCGGGGACGTCAAGGTAGTTATCCGGTTCGTCCAGGAGCAGAAGTTCATCCGGACCCGCAAACAGGGCTTCCAACACGAGTCGCTTCTGCTCGCCACCGGACAGCGTGGAGGCACGTCGGAACTGTGCTTTGTCGAAGGAAATTCCCAAAGCCGCCATGCAGACTTCGTCCCAGACCGTCTCGACGTCGTAACCGCCGGCGTCTCCCCAATCCACGATCGCCTGGGCGTACTTCATCTGGGTGGGTTCATCGTCGTGTTCCATCATGGCGAGCTCGGCGTCTTCTACCGCCTTGGCAGCTGCCGCCAGCCCGGCTTGGGCCGTGGAAACCAGCAGGTCCCGGACAGTTGATTCGTCCCGGACTTGCCCCACGAACTGGCGCATGATGCCCATGTTCCCGGATTTGCCTACGACGCCTTCGTCGGGTGTGAGGTCGCCGGAAATGATCTTGAACAGCGTCGTTTTGCCGGTTCCGTTGGGTCCAATCAGCGCGGTCTTGGTGCCGTCCGGCACCTTGAAGGTCACGCCGTTGAGCAGCTGGGTGCCGTCGGAGAGGAAGTAGTCGATGCCGGAAACGTCAATATGGGCCACCGCCCAATCTTCCCACGGCCAGGTATTAAGGCTCGACGGCGGAACTTGGCCTGGGGGCCCAAGCGGGCTAAGCGTCAGGCTTTCGCCGGGCGAACTGCGGTGCACGCTCGGGTCGTGGGCCGAAGGCAATCATCCGTGCAGGCACCTTCCGGACTCCGGGAAAGTTCCGGAGCACGAAGAGCAACAATTTGGGCGGTTTTGGCTGCTTGCCTGCCATGACCTGCGCGAAGATCACGCGATGCAGCACCCGCTGAAACGTCTGCACAATCACGGTTGGTGGCCAGCGCCGCTTCTGGACGGCGGCGAGGTGACCGTCGTCGAGCGTGTTGCTCAGCAGCGGGGACGCAATGATCCGGGCGGCCGCGACGGCGTCCTGCACCGCCAGGTTGATCCCCACGCCACCGGCGGGGGACATCGCATGGGCAGCATCACCAATAAGCAGGAGGCCCGGCTTGTGCCACTCGGACAAACGGTTGAGCTTCACGTCCAACAGGTGAAGATCATCCACGGAGCGAATGTTGTCCACACGGTCTGAAAGGTCTGGCCGCAACCTGGCGATGCGTGCACGAAACGCCTCCACGCCTTCAGCCCGCAACTTCGGGTCCAGTCCCTTCGCCGCGAGGTAGGCGATCTGATAAAAGTCCTTGCGGGTCAAACTCAGCAGAACGTCCGAAGTCCCGAAACTGGGCGCAATCGACGCCACGGGATCCCTCTCATCGGAGTACCTCGGAAGCCGGAACCACCACGTATCGAACGGCACCGGAAATTCGCGTGGCACCAAACCCGCCCGTGCACGAAGCACCGAACTACGGCCGTCACAGGCCACGGTCAATGCAGCGCTCAGTTCGCCCGTCCCTACGGTTTCCCCGGTTAGGGGGTCCCGGGTTCTGTACGCCACACCCGATACTGCACCGGCCCCATCGCGGAGCAGCTCTGTGACCTCAGTGTTCATCCGCAACGTGAAGGTAGGTTCCTGCTTGGCTGCCTCCACCAGAAAGTTCAGCAAGTCCCACTGGGGCACCATGGCCACATAGTTATACGGCTCCTTGAGGAGCCCGAAATCAGCGAGGATCACAGAATCCCCGGTCCCGGCAGGGAGCTGGAAATTACCAAGCTTGCTCTGCGGCAGCTGCCGGAACCCTTCACCCAACCCCAACTCGTCGAGGAGGCGGACGGTGGAGGCGTGCACGGTATCGCCACGGAAGTCCCGCAGGAAGTCGGCGTGCTTCTCCAACACAGTGACTTCAACTCCGGCCCGGGCAAGGAGCAGGCCCAGCACGATCCCAGCCGGACCTCCGCCAACCACAACGCACTGCGTGCTGCTTTCCATAGCTTCTCCCGAGTTAGCCGGCGGCGGTGAGGAACGACTTCAACAACGGCCCGCTGGTGGTCGCACCCAGCCCGCCGTCTTCCACGAACACGGCAACCGCCAGGTCTCCGTGGACCGCAACGATCCACGCGTGAGTCTTGGGCGGGTCGTCATTGCCGAACTCAGCAGTACCCGTTTTTGCGCCGACGGGAGCTCCCGGTACCTGGGCGAGGAATCCTGCGTGCCCGGAGGTCACCACCGCCCGCATCATGTCTGATAGCGCTGCGGCTTCTTCTTTCGTGATCGGCTTGGTTGAGGGCGGCGAAGCGGGCGGCGCGCTAGCGGAAGGGGACGGCGCACCAGAGGGAGAGGACGATGGCGGCGCGCTGCCGCTTTCCGTGGGCGTCGCTGTCGGACTGGAGTTCTGGGCTTCTGGGTTGAGCACCAGTTGAGGCGACACCGGAGCGCCGTTGCCAACAGAGGCTGCCATGATCGCAGCTGACAGTGGGGAGAAGAGCACCTTCCCCTGGCCGATCATGGATGCCGCATGCTCGGTTCCCTCGGCGGCGCCAGGGACTGAACCGAGGAAGGCGTCGGCCCCCAACTTGGGCGCTTCCACGGCCACGCCCAATGCCATGGCGGCAGACTCGAGCTGGTCCTGGCTGACGGTGTCTCGGGCATTGATGAAAGCCGTGTTGCAGGAGTGGGCAAAAGCGTCCCGCAGCGTAACGGAGCCCAAGGAGCTCTCCGGATAGCCCTCGGAGTTCTTGAAGGTCCTGCCGTCAACTGTCAGGGTCGGGGTGCATTCGACCTTTGAATCAGGTGTGGCGCCGTCACGGAAGAGCGCCAGGGAATCGACGATCTTGAACGTGGAGCCCGGAGCGTATTGGCCAAGCATCGCCGTGTTGTAGCCGTTGCTGCCTGGACCGGATGCGGCTGCCAGGACAGCTCCGGTAGAAGGCTTCAGAGCCACAATGGCGGACGCCGGCCCTACTCCGGCAAGGGTTTCTTCGGCCAGTTGCTGGAGCTTCAGGTCAAGCGTGGTCTTGAGGGTTGTTCCAGGCACAGGAAGGGACGAGAAGAATACTTTGGTTGCAGGGGTCTCGCCTTCCGACTTCGCTGCCTGCTTGGCGACCACCTCCACGCCATCCTTACCGCGCAGCAGCGAATCGTATTTCTGTTGGAGGCCGCCGGTTCCTGTGGTGTCCCCGGCCCGCAGGGCACCATTGGACTTTTCGATCTGCTCTGCACTGGCCTGCCCCACACTTCCCAGGAGCGCCCGGGCGAAAGTGCGTGTAGGTGCCAACGCCATGGAGTCCAGGATGCTCGCACCACCCGGAATCGCAGTGATCTTTGCTTCGGTAATTTCGGGGGTATAGGCGCGGAGGACGATGCCCTCCACGAAAGCCTGCGGACCCGAGGCTGCCACCTGCTTGGCGTAGTCTTCGACGTCAAGGCCGAGCAGGGCAGCCATTGCCCGCGCGGAGGCATCCGCCTGATCAGCGGCAAGCTTGGTCTTGTCGATACCAACGCGGAAAACAGGCCGGTCTTCCACAATGGGGGCATCCCCTGCGCCGAGGATCTGTCCGCGCTGGGCAGGAACGGTCTTAACGGAGAGCGTCTGGCCATCCGAAAGTTCCGGGGCAAGGAGCTGTGGATTCCATTGAACAGCCCACTTGTCCCCGGACTTTTTCAACGTAGCCTCGGAGCTGTACTCCCATTTTGCTGAGCCGATGTTCCAGCTGTAGTTCAAAGGGAAGGTGGCGGTCTCGCCGTCGAGCTTCACGTCACCTGACTGAACCGATGGCTTGGCACCGAGTCCCTCAAACACCGCGTTGAGTTCATCGTTGGCCGCGGAAGCGTCCTTGCCCGACACAGCAAGTGAACCGACGTCGAGCGCGGCAAGTGAGGAGGCCAGCTGCTTCGCTGCACCCTCGGCACCGGCGCGGCCGTCATCGCAGGCGGTCAGCGAGCCAGCCATCACCAGCGATACCAAGCCAAGGACAAGATTCCGTGTTTTCATTTTCCCCATTTGCGACATTATGCCCCGTTCCCCTGACAGTTTCTCGTCGCGACCACAACGCGGACCCGCACCACGCCAGGTCCTCCGGAACGACTTGCTGGCGTGCCAATCGAAAATGACTTACCGCTGCCGAATGATCCTGCGCTGCGCGGCCACTGCTATCGCCGCCGTTCGGTTGTCCACGCCCAGCTTGGAATAGATATGAACAAGATGCGTCTTCACTGTTGCCTCGGAAATGAACAACTGCTTCGCCATGGCGCGGTTGCCCATTCCGGTGGCCAGAAGTTCCAGTAACTGGACTTCCCTGGGGCTCAATGCAGGCGACGGATTCCGGATCCTGCCCATGAGTCGGGCCGCCACCTCCGGTGCCAGCGCGGTTTGGCCAGCGGCAGCGGATAAGACAGCTTGCTGGATCTGCTCAGGCGGGGCGTCCTTCAGCATGTAGCCGCTGGCACCAGCCTCAACAGCGGCGAGGATGTCAGCGTCCGTGTCGTAGGTGGTGAGGATAAGGACAGGCGGCGGGGGAGTCCCACCCTGGCCAGCTTTGATCCTGCCTGTGGCCGTCACTCCGTCCATACCGTTACCCATTTGAAGGTCCATCAGCACCAGGTCCACGGGCTCACCCAGAGTGTTCAACCTGCCCAGTTCGGCCAGCGCCGCTTCACCGTCCGCAGCCTCGGCCACAACACTGACACCAGGAAAATCAGCGAGCATCGCCCGGAGGCCAGCCCGGACAACCGGATGGTCGTCCACCAGGAGGATGCGGATATCACTCATGCCCCACCATCCCGGGCTGGCAGCGGCACCCGAAGGGCAACCACTGTTCCCTCGCCGGGCGCCGATTCGATATCCAGGCTGCCTTCGAGTGCTGCCAGCCGCTCGCGCAGGCTCTGGAGTCCCACGCCGGTGCCGTCCCCGCGGGCATTGACGGCCGCCGTCGACGGTTCAAAACCCACGCCGTCGTCGAAAACATCCAAGGTTACCTCCGAGCCAAGAAAGGACAAAGTCACGACGACGGCACTTGCGCGGGCATGCGCCCATACGTTCGCAAGGGAAGCCTGGGCGGCCCGGAGCAGGGTGGTCTGGTAAGTAGTGGGCAAGTCCAAGGGGGTGCCCACAAGCTCGAAACGGCAGCGCAGTGCGGTTCCCCGGGCGGCTGCTTCGGTCTCAGTCTTCTCGCAAAGCCTCCGCAAGGTGTCCACCAGATCGGACTCCTCCAAAGCGGGTGGTCGAAGATCACGGACAAAACTCCGAGCCTCTGCAAGGTTGGCTGACGCGGTCTCCTGTACGATCCTCAACCGTTCATTCGCGGCCTTCACGTCTCCCTCCTCCAAAGCTTTCCCCGCAGACCTGCCCATCAGGACGATGCTGGAGAATCCCTGTGCCAAGGTGTCGTGAATTTCCCGGGCCAGCCGTTCGCGCTCCGTCAGGACCCCGGCGTCGTGCTGGGTTTTGGCCAATTCTGCCCGTGTTCGTCGAAGGTCTTCGGCAACAATGCGTTGATTCTCGGCCTCCAGGAACAAGGCGCGATACGCCAGTCCGGTGACCACAGCAAAGCCGGCCCCGAACATGGGTCCCAGGACCATCGCGAGCTGCAGACCGCCGTCGGCCGAGCCCCTGCTGTGGAACCAGAGGGCACCAATCAGCAAAGCGGTGCTCACCACGATTGCCGGCAACGCGAGCCGCCGGGAGAGTACGTGCAATTGGAGGAAGAAGAGTGGGAAGGCAACCCATGCGAAATCGCCGCTGACCAGGAGAAGCAACAGCCACAAGGCCATCACGGCACCAAGCCACCAGCCTGAGTAAGGTGTGGGATCGAACCGGGAGGCATTTCCCGCGTGGCGTTTTTCGAGGATGGTTCCCACGAGGTACACAAGGGCCAAGGCGGCTGACAATGCCAGTCCAGCAATAACAGCCACCGGCGACGGACTGCCCGCAGTGCCTGCCACCAGCCGCACCACTGCCACGAGCAGCAGCACCGCGAAGCCGACATGGAGACTTATCCGCAGCACACGGAGGATGGTGGCGGTGCCGGTAGGAGTCTCCTGCATGCGTCCCAGCCTATCCCCGCCCGACGCGTCACTCCCTCGGAATTCCGCGTCCCGAAGCAGGAATCAACCAATCGGATGATGGCGGGTTCAACCCCTTGATGTGCGCCAATCCATCGGGCTCCCGATGTGCCCAGATCCATTGGGCGGAAGAGTGGATTCAGTCGGGACCAAGCCCGCATCCAAGCAAAGGATTCTGATGTTTCTAGCCATCCGCGACATCCGCTTCGCCAGGGGCCGGTTCGCGCTCATGGGAAGTGTTGTGGCCCTTATTACCCTGCTTCTGGTCATGCTTTCGGGGCTTACTGCCGGCCTCGGAAACCAGTCGACATCGGGCATTGAATCAATGCCTGCACAGCAGATCGTCTTCGGTGCACCGGCGGGCGGGGAGCCGAAGGCCTCCTACACCGAGTCTGAGGTTTCCAATGCGCAGCTCGAAGCCTGGCGGGAACAACCCGGCGTTTCATCGGCACACGCGGTGGGCATCAGCCAAACCCGCTTCCAGTCCTTGGCTGAAGGTGACACTCCGAACGGCACTGCAAATGTGGCAGTTTTTGGCGGTTCTTTGGGTTCTACCCCTGTTGAGGACGGGACCGTCGTGGTCGGCAAAACCGTGGCCAAGGATTTGGGGCTCCAAGCCGCCAGTCGAGTCCGGGTCGGAGGAACGGAGCTGACTGTTTCAGAAGTTGTGGAGGACCAGTGGTACTCGCACACTGGCGTGGTCTGGACGACGCTAGACACCTGGCGAAAGATCGCCCACGCGCCCCAGGGCACCGCCACGGTCCTGGCCATAAAGTACGACGCCGGTACCTCCGTCAGCGTTGATGCCGCCAACGCTGCGGCTGGCACGGTGAGCATGGATCCCATCGGCTCGTTCCAGGCCCTCGCCTCGTACAAGAGTGAGAACGGTTCTCTCATGCTCATGCAGGCATTTCTTTATGGAATCTCGGCCTTGGTGATCGTTGCCTTCCTTACTGTGTGGACAGTGCAGCGGACACGTGACATCGCGGTCCTCAAAGCACTCGGCGGTTCTGCGGGATACGTCCTGCGTGACGCCTTGGGTCAGGCGGCGATAGTGCTGCTGGCCGGAGCCGCAGGTGGCGGTTTGCTGGGCCTCGCGGGCGGACTTCTCGCTGCCAGCGCAGCGCCCTTCCTCATCACGCCTTTGACTACGTTGGTGCCGGTTGTCGGCGTCGTCGTCCTGGGCCTCGGCGGCGCTGTCCTCGCGGTCCGCAATGTCACCAAAGTAGATCCGCTGTTTGCCCTCGGTGGCAACTAAGTTTTTGAACATTCCCAGAGAGGCATACATTGTGACTCATGCACTGAATCTCATCGACATCTCCCTTGAGTATCCCGACGGCGAGTCAAGCCTCAAAGCTTTGGACGCCGTCGACCTTGTAGTCGGACGCGGAGAGTTCCTCTCCTTGGTGGGTCCGTCCGGTTCCGGCAAATCCTCGCTCTTGGCTGTTGCGGCCACGCTCGTGAAGCCCACCTCGGGACTCGTCGTCATCGACGGCCAGGACGTTTCAGCGCTCAAGGACGCCGAGCGCACTGCCTTGCGGCGAGACAAGGTGGGCATCATCTTCCAGCAGCCCAACCTTCTTCCGTCGCTGACCGCCGTCGAGCAGCTGCTGATTCGGGACCACCTGCGCGGCAAGGCTGTCCGTGCGGCCCTTGGCAAAGCACATGAACTCTTGGAGATCGTGGGCTTGGCCGCATCGGCAAACAAGAGGCCGCACCAGCTATCGGGTGGGCAGCGGCAGAGGGTGAACATCGCCCGGGCGCTCATGGGCAGCCCCACCGTATTGCTGGTGGACGAACCTACCGCAGCCCTGGACCACGAACGCAGCGAATCGATCGTCAGGTTGTTGCGTCGGATTACGGACGAGTTCTCCACCGCCACCGTGATGGTCACGCATGATACGGAGTTCCTTCCCCTGACGGACTCCGTCACAACCATGCGGGACGGACGAATCAGCCCTGCCGCACTCCCGTCCACCCTGCCCAACTAGGTCGCAGTAGAGCGCGTTTTGAGCGTCCAGAACGCGCTTAACTGCTACTTAGTTGGGTGAGCCGAGCAAGAGGTCATCCTGCGCTTCGTCGTAGGTGTCGCGGGCTTCGAGAATCGTGGGGACGTGGCTCTCCGCCCACTGACGTAAAAGGGTGAGGGGTTGCAGGAGTGATTCACCCATCGGTGTGAGTTCGTAATCCACTCGTGGCGGCACCTGTGCGTGGACGGTACGCGTAATAAGCCCATCACGTTCCAAGGCGCGCAGCGTCTGCGTCAGGACCTTCGGCGTGACGACGTGGACCATCTTTCGCAGCTCCGAGAACCGCACGGGCCCGTCACCGAGGACTTGGATCACCAATGACGCCCACTTGTCCCCGATTCTCTGGAAGATCACGCGGGATGGGCAATTGGGATCCAGGACGTTCCCTGGCAGGCCATTAGTATCCATGAGGTAACTCAGTTCCTTTGAAGCTATCAGTATCAAATAGATACCTTCGTGTTATCGCAAGGATAGCAACCCAAAGGAGAGTCATGAAAATCGCAGTCTACGGCGCAACAGGCATGGTCGGCAGTGAAATCGTCAATGAATCCCTCACCCGCGGCCATGAAGTCACGGCTATCTCCCGCAAGGGCACCGAGGTCGTCGGCGCAACCGCCCAGGTAGCCGATTTGGCCGACACGGAGGTCTTCGCCTCCATTGCAAAGGACCACGACGTCGTTGTGCTGGCTACCGGTCCCAGCCGCACCGGCGGGGACCATGGAGAGTGGCTCGATGCCATGGCGGCTGCTTACAGCAACGCCGAAGGAACCCGCCTCATGATCGTTGGCGGTGCCGGCACCCTCGAGGTAGACGGCGTACGGCTCCTCGATTCCCCCGACTTCCCCGAGGCATACAAGGCCGAAGCCACCACCGCCGCGAAGGCGCTGGAAGCCGTCAAGCAGACCCCGGAGGACGTCGACTGGACGGTTCTTGCCCCAGCCCCGGTTATCCAACCCGGCGAGCGTACCGGTGAATACAACGTGGCCAAGGATACCCCGGCCGGTAACAGCATCTCCTCGCAGGACTACGCCGTGGCCATGCTGGATGAAATTGAAAGCCCTGCTCACCGCCGCGCACGATTCACGGCTGCAAACTAACTAACAGTCGGGGCTAAGTCGGGGCTAACCGACACTCAGGCCGAGCCCGGGTACCGGCATCTGGAATATGTCCTTGAGGGCATGCTTCGCCGCATGGTACCCGGGCATCCCTGTAACACCAGGCCCGGGCGGGGTGGATGAAGAACACAAGTAGACGCCCGGCACGGGTGTACGCCACGGAACGTTGGACACTACCGGCCTTTGTACCAAGCCCCGCATATCCAGCAGACCTGCACTGAAGTCGCCACCCACGTAGTTTTCGTTGTAAGCGGCCAGTTCAGCCGCCGTCGTGGTCTTCGAGGCAACCACCACGTCCCTGAAGCCTGGTGCGTACCGTTCAATCCGTGCAGTGACAGCCTCCGCCATATCCACATCAGAGCCAGCCGGCACATGGCAGTACGTCCACAGGATGTGTCGCCCCTCCGGTGCCCGTGACGAGTCCACCAGGGACGGTTGGGATACCAGCACGTAGGGCTCCGCTGGGTGTTTGCCCATGTCCACGAGGTTCTCGGATTCGGCCATGGCCATTCGCGAACCACCCACATGAACCGTCCCCGCCTGCCTCAGGCCAGGGGCAAGCCAAGGAACAGGTTCGGACAGAATGTAGTCCACTTTGCACGCTGCATTCCCGAAGCGGAATGCATCCAGTGCCCGACGATAATTGTCGGGTATCTCAGCGCCACCCAGACGTGCAAGCGTCGGAGGTGCAACATCCAACAGGATGGCCTTTGCTGGCCTGACCTGATCGAAAGAATCCACGCGCACACCGGTGTGGATGGTCCCGCCGTGGGCAATGAGGTCCTCCGCCATGGCACCTGCGATAGCTGCGGATCCGCCCACGGGCACCACCCATCCGCCTGCGTGGGCCAGGACGGCGAGCAAGAGCCCGGCACCCGTGGAACTAAGCGATGGCTGGGAGCCCAACGCGTGGGACATCACGCCGGTCAACAAAGCGGGAGCAGCCTCTTCACGGAAGCGCCGTCCCCAGAACGGTGTTCCTTGTTCAAGGGTCGCGAGGCCAAACAGCACAGCAGCAAGGGGATCCTTGGGCACGCGGAGCAACTGGTTCGACGTAAAGTCCACTACGCCGTTGACGCGCGCAAGGAGGGGCGCAATCAGGTGGCGGTACGCTGGGCCGTCCGCCCCCAGTTCCATGGCGGTCCGTTCCAAGGACTGGTAAGCGAGGGCGGCTCCGCCCACGTCCAACGGCGTGCCGTGCTGGACTTCAGGCAAGCGCAGCTCAATGCGCTGCGCAAGGTTGAATTCCTTGAAGAAAGGAGACGCCAGTGCCATTGGATGCACCGCGGAGCATACATCGTAAAGGTATCCCGGCTCGATCAGCTCGCTTGTCCGGGTCCCGCCCCCGATGGCATCGGCGGCCTCGTACAGATGTACCTCCAGCCCTGCGCGGGCCATGGTCACTGCTGCGGCCAGACCGTTGGGACCAGAACCGACGACGGCGACATCAGCCATCGCTACCCACCTCCAACTGCCGGGGAGCTTTCGGCTCGGCGGGCTCAATCCCAGAACGCCAGGGGAGAACTGACATGGACGGATGGAGAAGGTCGATCCTGAGCCAATCCTTGGTGCCTTCGAAAGGCCCACCATGGGGATCGTCTTCGCCCAATGCGCGTAGGGGATCCTGCGATGGATCCAAGATATCCATCACTACCCTTGCCATCAGGTACGCCGTTGCAACCATGTGCAAGGCCACAGCCAGGACGTAGTAGGACATATCTATGTTGTGCTGCACGGGCCCACCGCTGGTGGCCATGCCCAAGTACATCCATATTGCAGCCCAGTGGAGGCCTTCGGCGGCCTGCCAAACGAGGAAGTCCCGCCAGCGTGGCCTCGCAAGGGCAAGGAGCGGAATGAGCCAGATGACGAACTGGGGAGAGTACACCTTGTTTGTGAGGATGAACGCGGCCACAATCAGGAAGGCCAGCTGGGCAAGGCGGGGGCGCCTGGGCGCCGTCAAAGCCAGGGCACCGATCAACACGCAAGCAATGACAAAGAGGTTCAGCGCAAGCGAGTTGATAGTGGCAGCGTTAAGTTGGGTCCATTGAAGCCGATCAGCCACGAGGTTGAACGCGAACCAGGGCGAGCTGTATCCGGCGGGTCGTTCCTGGGTGAATTCAAAGAAGTAGCGCCAGCCCGATGGGTTCATTGCAGCGATGGGCAAATTGACGGCCAGCCATGCCGCAGCAGCCGCAGCGGCAGTCACCAAGAAGGTCCGCAGACGACCACTGCGCAGCGCCAACACCAAAATGGCACCCAGGATGAGGACGGGGTACAGCTTGGTGGCCGTTCCCAACCCGATGCAGATTCCCGCCAGGATCAACTTGTCGCGGGAGACGAAGTACATGGCCAACGCGAGCAGGGCCACCGCCCACATGTCCCAGTTGATGAAACCCGCAAGGACGATTCCCGGGGCCAAGGCCACCATGGCGGCATCCCAGGGGCGACGCTTGTTCATTCGAGCTGTCAGGAGGACGGTAATTATCCACACGGCAACAATCAGCGTTGCGTTGACGTCGAAGTAACCCAGAATGCGTTCGGGGCCCACCCCTTGTCCTGGTACGAGTAGCGCCGTCAAGCCTGCGATGATCCCCATGATGACCGGGTACTCAAACAAGCTGCCTTGTGTAAAGAAGGGGAACACGCCATCGCCCAGGCCGCGGTTGCGGAAGAGCTCGGGAAAGTCGGAGTAGCACGTGGCATAAAACTGCGTGGGCGTTTCCCAGCCGTTGACGCGGCAATAGTCCTTCGCCAGCACGGCCAGCAGGGCAGCGATCACGGTGAGGATAACGAGGACGCGTTCAACCGTAAACGGCGCGGGGGAGATATGTCCTGGGGCTGAGTGGCGGCCCAAGGGCCCACCGACAACCTCCGTGAAGTTACGAAGCAGGGCATCGCTGCGGCTTGGAACCACAAAGCGGGCACGTTTTCGCTGCCGGTGCGGCTTCGTCTCCTGCATAAATCGAGCTTACAGTCAGGCAGCTTGGGTAACGCCACCGGAGCAGCTCTGACTGACCAGTTAAAAGGGGGGAAGCCCACGCGTTGCCGCGTGGGCTTCCTGCGGTTCAGCATGCATCTGCGGCACCGGAAACTCCTTCGGAAGGGCTGAAGGGCATCAACGGATGAGTCCCATCTGGTGCAGGACGACGAAGACGTCTTCACGACCTTGTTTGAGCAACTGGTCGTTGAACAGCGTGCGTTCCTTGGGAGCATCGCTGCTCTTGTAGAAGCGCAGGTCCTTAGCGCGTTTTGGCATGTGGTTCACCTCCTTTCATTGCAGGAAATTGCCGGAATTGGGCACAACAAATAAAGCCAATTGAATCCAGGAGAAATCAAGGCATAAAAGAGCGCACAAATAGCCCGACGCTAATAGGGGGAGTGGGCAGACCTGTGCGGGAGCGGCGAATGATCGTGCACAATTGCGTGTGCTTCCTGCAGTCGTCCCCAACAAGAAGCTGGTTCCGAACTTTGGGGAAACTGCGCACCCGCGGCTTGTTGCGTGGGTCTGCGCCTACAACTGACCGCTCAGAATGCCACCCTTGACGGGTGGCCATGAAGACCGCCGGCGTTGGAGCCGGTCCGGTGGTTCAGGGAGTGGTCAGTGCTTCGAAAAATACTTCGAAAAAGGGCGTCGATCAGCGCAAGAGGCCGGGGTAGCAGTGACGGTCACATTCCATCCGCTAGTCAAAGTAATCATTTTTCCCAACCTCCTTTTCCGCTGTGGCATTACGTCCGGCTGATTAACCGGGGTAATGCGCGCCTTGTTCCCGGCGGGTCGCTCTGGGAACAAGATACAAGCTACCCCATGAATAGGAGTCTTGACCAGCACAATTCGCTATTTAGCCAAAAGTTTTTCTAAATTCGCGTTTTAGAGGCCCCAGCGGACAATCGCCGGCGTCCGCTTATCCCAGCCAAGCGTGCATACTTTGGCTGTTCCAAGAATGAAGTGGCGGCCTTCCTTGGCGTCCATTTCCAGCCAACGCGCTGTGAGAATCCGGGAGAAATGCCCGTGTGCCACTACCAGGACATTGTCCATGCCCGATTCCAGGACGCGTCCAATGATCTTGTCAGCGCGGGCGGCCACTTCGTCCAGCGTTTCGCCGTTGGGCACGCCGTCCGTCCAAATGAGGTAGTCCGGATTGTCCTTGCGGATGAGGTCGGAGCTGACGCCCTCATAGTCTCCGTAGTTCCATTCCACCGCCAGCGGCTCGTGGACAGCATCGGGAAAGCCTGCAAGTTCAGCCGTGCGGCGGGCGCGACGCAGTGGAGAGGTCAGAACGAGGTCGAAGTCGATGCCCTCAAGGACTTTGCGCGCTTCGACAGCCTGCTGCTCACCCTCGACGGTCAAGGGAAGGTCGGTCAAGCCTGTGTACTGGCCGCTCTTGGACCATTCCGTCTCGCCGTGGCGAAGGATCCAAAGTTGCGGACGCGGGGAGATCGCGGCGTTCATGAGGACTCCTTGGTTTCTGCGGCGGTTTCGGTTGAAAGTTCGACGACGGCGGACTCGGGTTGCGCTTCCCACCACGCCAAGAGCTTCTTCTCGGCTTCCTCCGGGGACAGCGGTCCGTGTTCCATCCGTTCTTCCAGGAGGAACTTGTAGGCCTTGCCGACGACAGGACCTGGCTTTAGCGCCAGAAGCGCCATGATCTGCGCTCCATCGAGGTCAGGCCGGACAGCCGCCAACGATTCCTGCTCCAAGAGCGCGGAGATTCGATGCTCAAGGTCATCGTAGGCGAAGGACAGGCGGTCGGCCTTGCGCTGGTTACGCGTAGTGACGTCGGATCGTGTGAGCCGATGTAGGCGTTCCAGCAGCGGACCGGCATCGGTCACGTAACGGCGCACGGCGGAATCCGTCCAGCCAGCGTCTCCGTACCCATAGAACCGCATGTGCAATTCGACCAGTCGGGACACGGCTTTGATCGACTCGTTGTCGAAGCGCAACGCCTTCATTCGCTTGGCCGTCAGCTTGGCACCCACAACGTCGTGATGTCTGAAGCTCACCGCGCCGCCCGGTTCGAAGCGGCGCGTAGCCGGCTTGCCGACGTCGTGCATCAACGCGGCGAACCGAAGCACAAAGTCCGGGCCCGGTACGGGACCGTCCGCACCGGTTTCCAAGGCCGCGGCCTGTTCAAGGACCTGCAGGGAGTGCTGATAAACGTCCTTGTGGCGGTGGTGTTCATCGGCTTCCAGGCGAAGCGCGGATACTTCGGGAAGGACAAACTCAGCGAGCCCGGTATCCACCAGGAGGTCGATGCCGACGCGCGGGTGCGCGCCGTTGATCAGCTTGACCAGTTCATCGCGGACCCGTTCGGCGGAAATGATCTTGATGCGGTCCGCCATCTGGGACATGGCGAGCCGGACGTCGTCGTGAACCGAGACGCCAAGCTGGGACGCGAAACGAGCCGCCCGCATCATGCGCAGCGGGTCATCCGAGAAGGACGCCTCAGGGGCGCCGGGAGTGGCGAGTTCGGAGGCGTGGAGGTCCCGGACGCCACCGAAAGGGTCCACCAGCTCCAGGCTCGGCAGCCGCAAGGCCATGGCATTGATGGTGAAGTCGCGGCGCAGCAAGTCCTCGGTCAGGGAGTTGCCAAAGGCGACTACGGGCTTACGCGAGTCAGGATCGTACGCTTCGGCGCGGTACGTGGTGACTTCGATCTGGAAGCCGTTCTTCTTCATCCCGATCGTGCCGAAAGCGCGTCCGATTTCCCAAAAGTTGTCCGCCCACTTCTTGATGACGGAGATCGTCTGGTCGGGCGTCGCGTCTGTGGTGAAGTCCAGGTCCGGGGACGTCCTCCCCAGGAAAAGGTCGCGCACAGGTCCACCAACCAAGGACAGCTCGAAGCCGGCGTCGACAAAGCGCTGCCCGAGATCGAGCACCACCGGATCGATGGTGAAGTTAACTGAAGAACTGTCCAATACGTGCGCCATAGTTCCTTAAGCTTGGCAGATTTTTCCGCAGCATTGGGCCAGAGTTACATCCGAAAACCAGCGGACCCGTAACGCGTGTCTCCTGCAGTCCATCTTGCGGCCATGTCCCGGTCATCACTCGAGGGCAAGAGTCGTTAGAGTGGACTTCATGGCCAATCCGATCCCGAGCGCTCCTGGCAGGAGGACGAACGCACCGTTGCCGTCGGCAATCGGCGCGCACGTCGCGCCTGCCCCGCAGCACCCGGTCCAGGCCTCCCTTCCCACTGTGGAGGAAGTGTCTGCGGGCGGTGTCGTAGTAGACACGTCCGACGGCGAACTCCGGGTCGCGATTATCGCCCGCCTTAATAGGGGTGGCCGGCTTGAATGGTGCCTGCCCAAGGGCCATCCGGAAGGCCGGGAGAACAACGAGGAAGCCGCCGTCCGCGAGATCGCCGAGGAAACCGGCATCGAGGGCAACATCCTGGCGCCCCTGGGCAGCATTGACTACTGGTTCACCGTGAGCGGCCACCGGGTCCACAAAACCGTTCACCATTTCCTGCTCCGGGCCACTGGCGGCGAGCTCACCATCGAGAACGACCCGGACCAGGAGGCAGTGGACGCCGCATGGGTCCCCATCCAGGAATTGGCGCGCAAATTGTCCTTCCCAAATGAACGCCGCATCGCCGACTTGGCACGGGAAGTGCTGCCCGAACACCTCTGACCCGGCTACATGGGACGATAAAGGCGATGTCTGAAGCCAAAACTACCCAGTCCGTTCAATCCGGAGAAGCACGTTCCAGCGCCATCATGGCCGCCGGAACGTTGGTTTCCCGGTTCCTTGGCTTCGCCAAAACGTGGATGCTCGGCGCTGCACTCGGCCTGGGTTCAACGGTCAATGACACGTTCATCAACGCGAACAACCTTCCCAACCTGATCTTCCTGTTGGTGGCTGGCGGAGTGTTCAACGCCGTCCTGGTCCCGCAGATCATCAAGGCCAGCAAGGGTGCGGACAGCGGCGCTGATTACATCAGCCGACTCCTGACCCTCGCTGTTCTGGTGCTGCTGGCGCTGACGGCCCTCGTGACCCTGGCCGCGCCCATCGTTATCGACCTAACGACCCAGGGCTACTCGGAACAGCAGAAGGCCCTGGCAGTCACTTTCGCATTCTGGTGCCTTCCACAGATCTTCTTCTACGGCCTTTATGCCCTGCTGACACAGGTCCTGAACGCGCACGGCGCATTTGGCCCCGCCATGTGGGCCCCCATCCTGAACAACGTGGTGGCCATAGCCGGCCTGGGTATGTTCATCTGGATCCTGGGTGCCAACTACACCAATCCGCACACACTCGATAATTGGGGACCAACCCAGACATTCCTGATTGCCGGGTTCTCCACCTTCGGAGTCATCGCCCAAACCGCCATCCTTCTTATTCCCGTCATGAGGCTGAAGCTGGGTCTGCGGCCCCGTTTCGGATGGCGCGGCGTCGGACTGGGCCAGGCAGCCAAGCTGAGCGTGTGGACGCTGCTGACTGCCGCCGTCGGGCAGTTGGCGTTCCTGTACGTCATGAAAATTGCCACAATTCCCGGCGCCGAGCGGCTCCGGCTGGACAATTCAGGCCAGACCACAGCGGCCTCCACTCTCCCAGGTAACGCCGTCCTTGAAGTTGCGAGCCAGCTCTACCTGTTGCCGCACTCGATCATTGCCCTGTCGCTGGCCACTGTCCTCTTTAACCGAATGACGCGGGCGTCACAGGATGGCAACAAGGCAGAACTGCGTGACGCGCTCTCGCATGGGCTGCGAACCATGGCTGTGGCAACAGTTTTTGGAGCACTGGCGCTGTTCGCGCTTGCTGGCCCGCTGGGCATGTTCTTCTCCGGCGGGAAGCCCCAGGACGGCGTCATGCTTGCCCAGACGCTCACCATCCTGGCGTTGAGCACGCCGTTCATGAGCGCAAACTTCATGATGTCGCGCGTGTTTTACGCCAACGAGGACGCGCGCACGCCCCTCTATGTGCAGCTGTTGCTTGCCGTCGTTTATGTTGTTGGCGCGTTTATCATCCAGTTCCTGCCGGTGGGCCAGATCATCTATGCGATCGCTGTCCTCTACACCTTGGGGAACATTCTTTCCGTGGTGATCAGCGTGTGGTTCCTGCGTCGCATGCTGGGCCATCTCGATGGTCCCCGGATCGCTAACTCCTACATCCGCATGGGCTACGCGGGCCTGGGCTCCGCGATTGCGGGTGCTCTGGCGCTGTGGCTTCTGGGCAGCTACCGTGCAGATGGTTTCGCGTGGAGCAGCCGGCCAGCGGCTTTGGTGACCGTGGTCGTCGTCGGGCCCGTCATGCTGGTGGCTTATCTGCTCCTGCTTCGCGTTTTCCATGTCACCGAGCTGCGCGATCTGATGCGCCCGCTGATGGGCCGCTTTGGCCGCGGCGCACCTGCCGTTGCGGGGGCCGCTGCTGAACCCACGACGGCGGCACGCGCCACGGTCTCGGACGATACCGGTTTGATTCCGCGCATCTCGGGCGAGTTCGACGCTGCCTCCTTCAGGGCCGGCCCGGCACTCGAACCGGAGCCCTCCGTCGAGGCTCCAGCCAAAACTCCAGACTTTGCTGACACATCCCGCTCTGAAGAACCCCACGCGAAGTATCTGCCGGATGAGGACGTACCGGGCACGGCACGGGGAGGAAGGTTCCACCCGCAGGTCCCGTTGCCAGGCAGGCGAACCTACCAAGGCGAACCTGGCCAAAATCCCTACTTTCCCGCCGACGGGGACGTTGGACAGCACGCCAGGCAGAAGCGGAAGAAGTGAACCGGTGCCGCCAACATGGGCGGCGGGCGCCAATCGGCTAGGCTAGAAATGAATACAGGTAGTTGCAAAAGCGGTAGAACCGGCTCGCCGGGCGGACCGCGTGCAGGGCCCCGCAGCTCCCGGACAGCCTAGGAGGAACACGTGTCCCACCCGATCGACGTCGGATCAGTGCTTGGCGGCCGCTATAAGGTCACGGCCACCGTATTGACCTCGCATGACCAAGATCTGGTGCTCGACGGCGTGGACCAGGTCCTCAACCGCCCCGTCAGCATCCTCGTTGCCGGTCCCGGAAATGCCGAGCAGGTAGCACAGAGCGCCCGCGAAGTCGCCACGGGGGAGCGCCCTGGCCATGTCCAGATCCTGGACCTCGGAGTCAGCGACAACACCACGTACCTAATTACCAACCACAGCACTGCGCCGGACCTCCTGGACCTGGTAGTCGCAACCCACCCGCCGTACGTGGAACCGTTCTTCACGGAAACCCTCGGCAGCGAGATCTTCGGCCAGGCCCGCACGTACGAGCCCGAAACCTATGACGGCCTCTACGAAGACGATGAGCACGAAGCCGAGTACATTCAGTACGACGAAAATGGCTACCCGGTCCAATCGGAATCGGATGCTGACCACGAAGCGCCGGCCACGCAGGCCAGCAACCTTCCGCCTATGCCTTCTTCCAGCCCGTCATCGGCCAGGGGCGGTCTCGCGGGGAAGCTCGCTGCTGCTGCAGCTGGCGCCGGGGCAGCAGGAGTTGCCGCCGCTGCCGCGCTGAAGAACGCCGGATCCAAGAACCACGACGCCGGGGCTGCCGCTAATGGGGCTGCCGGTGCTGGGGCTTCTGGTGCCGCTGCTACTACGGGAACCCAGCCTGCGACGCAGGCAGTACAGTCGCCGTCGTCCGGAGCTTCGCCTGCTACCACGCCCGTTGCACCGGTTCAGCCGCCTACCCAAGCCGTCACTTCGCAGCCTGTCGCTTCACAACCTGTGAACCCGCAGCCCGCACCGACTCGCGAGCCTGCCGGGGAGCCAAAGGTTTCCCTCTGGTCTGAAGAGGACTACGGCCTCGCTGCCGGTGGCGCGGCTCAAGCCGCTGGAGGAAGCTCGGACCCTGGTTACGATCGGGCTCCTACCAGCTTCCCAGCGTCGGCTGCTGCCACTGAAGATTACGAAGATGAAGAGGTCTACGAGGACGAAACCCCGGAACGCGAGCCGCGGTCCATGCGTTGGCTCGTAGGCGGTCTGCTTGCTGCCGTATTGATCGTGGGCCTTGTCCTGGCGGTCACCAATCTGGGCAGCCTCCTGCCGAGCGGCGCTCCTGCGGCCTCAGACAAAACAACAGCGTCATCGCCATCAGCGGGCACCGAATCGGAACAACCGACGCCCAGCGAGACCGCTGCTCCCGCAACGCCTCCGGCCATCGATGGCATTACCCGCCTCGGCGATTTCCCGTTCGCTGCATCGTTCGACAAAGACCTTCCCAAAGCATTTGATGGGAACCCGGCCAGTTACTGGTCCGACATGGAGTTCGCTTCCGCCAACTGGGGTGGACTCTCAGGTGAGATGCCCTTGGTGGTGAAGCTCAAGGAGCCCACAGAGGTCAAGTCAGTGGTGCTGAACCAGTTGGGCGGATCAGGTGGAAGCATCAGCGTTTACACCAACGATCGTCCCGCAATGGACGGCGCCAAGCTCGTGGGCACCAACAGCTTCACGTCCCCGGAACTGACGATGCCGCTGGCCGCGCCCACGCAGACCCAGTACGTCATAGTGGTCATCAAGACGCTGCCTAAACTTGCTGCCCCCAAGACACAGTTCGGATTTGGTCTGCGGTTGGCCGAGGTCAGGGTCCAGTAGTTCCGTTTTCGCTCCGCTTACCCAACTAGGTCGCAGTAGAGCGCGTTTTGAGCCTTCAGAACGGCATGTGCTGTTACCTACTTTTGCATGTCCGCGAGGCTTTGTGACCGATGTGGCCACCAGTCATCCGGCGTCCCCGCTTCGATTCGCCACCACTCCAGACGGTACCCTGAATGATGGTGGCTTTGAGGGTCCCCAATTCCAACGGAATATTTGGAACGCAACAGGGGTTGAGTCAGATGGCTGCCCCGAAAGACGCAGCATCGACTAAGGAAGAGGTTCACGCCAAGTGAGCATTGCAGAAAACAAGGCATCCCAGGTGCGTGACGTCATCATCGTAGGTTCAGGCCCTGCCGGCTACACAGCCGCTGTTTACACCGCCCGCGCCAACATGAAGCCTCTGCTCATTGCCGGCTCCGTCACTGCTGGTGGCGAATTGATGAACACCACGGACGTTGAAAACTACCCAGGCTTCCCCGAAGGCATCATGGGTCCAGATCTCATGGAAAACTTCGAAAAGCAGGCGGCCCGCTTCGGTACCGAGATTCTCTTCGAGGACGTCACCGAATTGGACCTCGACGGCGACATCAAGTCGGTCACCATTGGCACGGGGGAGACCTTCCAGGCGAAGGCCATCATCCTGTCCACCGGTTCCGCCTACCGCGAGCTTGGGCTTCAGAACGAGAAGCGCTTGTCCGGTCACGGCGTTAGCTGGTGCGCAACTTGCGACGGTTTCTTCTTCAAGGATCAGGACATCGCAGTCATCGGTGGTGGCGACTCCGCCATGGAAGAAGCGCTCTTCCTTACCAAGTTCGCCAAGTCCGTTACTGTGGTCCACCGACGGGACACCCTCAAGGCTTCCAAGATTATGGGCGACCGCGCCCAGGCGCATGAGAAGATCAACTTCATTTGGAACACGGCTGTAGAGGATGTCCTCGGCGGTGACAAGGTCACAGGCCTCAAGCTCAAGAACCTGGTGGACGGCACCGAGTCTGAACTCGACGTTACCGGCGTCTTCGTCGCCATCGGCAACGATCCCCGCACGGAACTTGTGAAGGGCAAAGTTGATCTGACCCCCGAAGGAACCATCGCCGTAGAGGGCCGGACTTCCCGTACCAACATCAAGGGTGTGTTCGCCGCAGGCGACGTCATCGACCCCACGTACCGCCAGGCCATCACGGCCTCGGGCTCCGGTTGTGTGGCTGCCCTCGATGTCGAGCACTACCTCGCAGACCTGCATTCCTGAGCTTCACCAGACCAGCAACCATACGAAGGGAAAGTTATGAGCAACGCTAAAGACGTAACTGACGCAAGCTTCAGCACGGACGTCCTGGCTTCCGAGAAGCCGGTTATCGTGGACTTCTGGGCAGAGTGGTGCGGACCCTGCCGCAAGCTCGGCCCGATCCTCGACGAGATCTCCGTTGAATACGGCGAGAAGGTTGACGTCGTGAAACTCAACGTCGACGACAACCCGGCCATCGCCGCCGAGTACGGCATCACGTCCATCCCGGCTGTCTACCTCTTCAGCGGGGGAGAAGTGAAGAGCACGGTCATCGGCGCCAAGCCGAAGCAGTTCTTCGAAAAGGAATTTGCGGACGTCTTGTCCTAGGTTCCCTTAGTTAGTCAGTGAAAAGCCGGCGGCTGTCGCTCCTGAAGGAGTGGGAGCCGCCGGCTTCTTGCATTTAGCCAATTTGAACCCAGTACAGTTTGTTTTTTAGCGTCGGATTGCGCCAAACACCTTGCGCGTCTTCAGAACTCCTCAATGCATGTTGCCCTTACCTGGGGTAGGCAAACTCGGATCTTCTCTCACATCCCCACCCCACCCAGCCGATCCTCTCTCACATCCCCATCCCTCCCGGCCGATCCTCGCTCACATCCCCGCCCCCTCCCGGCCGATCCTCGCTCACATCCCCACGGGCCATGAAGAATGTCGTCGGTGTCCAGTGATGATCCCCGGCTGGACGTTCTGTCGGAGTCATGTTCAATCGGACAGAGCTAACTCCAACTCGGGCGGCAAGCCTCAGCTCGCACCTAGATCGACGCGGAAGCTACCACTGATGCAATCCATCAGTCGTGCCTGGACGACTTCCCATGGTGCTTCAATGCCTGTGGACTTCGGATTTTGCGTCACGACCGACGGTCTTTCGGATAGCAACATGTCAAGGACACCCTGACAAGACCTTCCGTTGATCAGCTGCGTTCGTTTGAATCTGCGATTCCGTAACGGTCCTCATTGTGGCAACATCGAACCTCGCCTCTGGACTCAACGTCCTCGCGGGAACGTACGGTCATGTCAAACAACACCCACGAGTCTCAAGTGCCCTAATGGGGGTCCTTCAGTTCCCTCCGCGGCTCCTGTTTGCATCGCTAAGCCCCCATACAAGAGAATTTCGAAATCAAGATCAGTGAATTCATGCTGCTCGCGCTTTGAGAAGCATCCCGGACGCGAGTTGGCGTCTCTCTGTAGTCGATGCCTCTGTTGTCACCAGGGAGGCGTCGGTGTAGATGTTTCACGTGAAACGGCCGAGGTTCGGTATTGCCTGGGGTTCCATACCTTCCTCACCTAGGATAGATGCTGCGTTAGGCGCGGTGGGTTCATCGTAGAAGCAGGCGGTCTCCACTATGTTTCACGTGAAACGCACCCATGCACCCCGACCGGAATTGCGAATTCTAGGGATCCAACTCAGGATAGGAGTGGCTTTGAAGGGGCCGGTCCTAGTAGAAATAGGCCCTGATACTTCGCAGCACGACAAGTTGTCCGAACGCAACGGCGGGCGACTCAGGGATCTAGGTAGCCTTGGTTCGCACCCCCCTCTTGTCTGACCGTCTCAGACGAACGCTCACCTACTTGATGGGCTATCGAAGTGCGAAAACTGACACCTGAACGAACCGCCGTCCCCGACGGTCTCAGAAATAATGCCCACCGAATGTAGTACAAACATCCGGGAAGCATCGTATCTACTGTTCTCTCTGCGAATAGGCCTCCCCGGGGGGAGTAGCCGACTGCCCTCCACCCAGCCAGAGATAGCCCGAAGGTTATGGACATACGCCTGAGAGCGGCCGCCACGCTTCAAATCCGCTCCGTCCCACAGTCAAACAGCCACGTCGTTCACTCCAGTCGGCCAATCCGAGCCTTATGTGAACCACTCCGGAGGCAGTGACTCTCGAGCCTTACACGTTCTTGCAGCCTCAGCGAGCAACAATTGTCCCTCCTCTACTTGGGGACTAGACCCTGGATGTGCGTGGATATTTGAGGCCCTAGTGAGGCAATACTTAAGCTTTCATGTCCCATCGTTGGAGGGTCGTCGAACTTCAATCCGTCATGGGCGTTCGATCTCAGACCGTCGATGGTGACTTACGGACTCTTCGCACTGTCCCGCGCCTAATGCCACTCCGCTGACAAGGCCAACTGCATAATCTGTCCATGTGGATCAGCACTGCTTCGTCCTAGTTCGTTCGGAACAATGGATCACCCGACACGGACATCCGTTTCACGTGAAACATAAGGACCGGTGCCTGGCAGCTTCTGGTTTTGCACCTACGCCTCGTTCGTTCTCGCCCTTGCCTCCCAGTACCTTCGGCGCTTCCAAGACCTAATATCGCCCCACAAGAACGGAGGCACGACAGGTGGGGGTAGAGGCCTGCACTACAACGGGGCCGCGCACAGGGCCATGGGGGCTCTTCGAGGGTCGAACAGACGCCTTGAAAAGGTACCCCGATGTCTTATCGGTCCCTCCAGGCGGGATCATCGATGTTTTCGATGTTTTCTCACCTATCGATAGGCGGACTCCCTATTGGCGTGTCACCTCTTGCGGAGCCTAGGGGCTGGCCAGCCTACTGTTGGGTGATTCAGCCACGGCTCCCGCTCAGCTTAGACGAAACCCAGGAAGGGATAAGGCTCGATACCTTCAAATAGAGACATGAGTCTGAACTGCCTAGTGCATTGTCTCAACCAGGGAGCTACCTGCGCCGTTCAGTACGCCACGACCCTGCGGACTCACTCTCGGGAACCAGGCCTTTCACTTCATCTCACGGCCGCGACAGGCACCTAGAGGCGGTGCTGTTTCACGTGAAACACGAACGGAGTCGGGGGGCATAGTCAGGAACCTGACTGTTTTGCTAGATACTGTCAGCAGGACTAACATCCGACAGCCTTTGGCCGCGCATGGGCCGAAGGTGGCCTGGTCCAGTAGCACGCCAATCTAGAGGACGACTGCATCCAACCACGCCCATAACAAACGCCGTGTGGGTTCCTGCGCTGCCCGAACGAACATCACGAACTCGCATAGTCGTCGAGACTGTGCTCCTTGCCTGAACTATTGGCGAGCCGCCATACAGCGACTCCTGGGCAGGACCCAGTGTTCTCTGGATCAGTGCCAGCCCCTGGGGCGGCTGTCCAGCTCAGCGCAGTCTGCTTAACTAGTCAGTCATGTCCTGCACGGAGACATCGGATCAAAGATGCCCCTAGTCACAGTCGACACCTGAATTTGGCCCTTCTATAGAACCAGTCTCTCAGGGAGCGTGACTCTCTAGGAATGCTGATGGCCCGATGTAAAGGGTGATAGAGGGGCCTTGGGTGGTGAACGGGCTGCTCCGCCTCCACGGCAGCCGCTTCGGAGATGGACTCTAGCTCCGGTCTAATCGTGAGGAGGCCCTAAACACCATGTCGCGTGGAGGCGGCAGCGAGAGCAAGGATGGAAGAACGGGCCGCGTTATTCACAATGTTATCCACAGGCTTTTCCACTGGCCACAAGGGCATCCACGCATCTTTTGGAAAGCTCGGCGCTCGGCTCATTCTGGTCGCTAAATTTCGCCTTCGTGGTGCGTTCTCGAAAGCAGCGGCATACTGAGTCTCGCCGCTGCTAGGAAATGCGCCAAATTCCCCGCAAATCAAAGTGTTTTGGGGTCATGTGACATGAACTACACCCCTTGGGGCGGTGGAGCGTTTCACGTGGAACATACGGCCATCTACTCAGGGTCGAGCGTGGTCAAGGTGTTCCTCGCTCGCAACGAAACTGCTCTCGCCAAGGGGCGTGTACCCACGAACCATCCACAGTCTTATCCCCACAGTTATCCACAGGCTTATCCACCGCCCAAACATGTGCTTGATCCGTGCGTCACACGCCGCTCCGTCGCGCAGTAGAGGATGGGATCGTGTTTCACGTGAAACAAATACTCTTCGGCGACGAAGCTCAGCGACGACTCAGTATTGTCCCTTAAGGATGTTCTCAAAGACGGGGCGATGCTCGACTTGCACAACTCGAACTATAGCTGAGACCAGAAGCAGCACACGGCCCTTTCAGAGAGACGTACAACATCAGATCTATCCACAGCCCCGCCGTCCCATTCAACTAGCGCTAGGCCTGATGTTGCGGCATCACTCCCCAAATCACTCAGTGTCCATAGCCGTGGGACCATGGTCTACGTGGGCCGCATGAAGGAGCCCTCAGCGTTACACGGCCTCTCCGGGCCAGGTCCAGCTGTGTGGCAGCCCAGGTCAAACTGCGGAGCAAGAACAGCCAGAGAGATCACCATCGGAATTGCTACTGTGAAGGAAAGGCTGCGATGAACCAAGGGCACGGCTTCGACCGCCAGTACATCTTGGCCATGCCAAACAGAAGTCACGGAGGAATGACTGTCGCCCCTGTGGGAGACGCATCAGGGGAGACGTCTCCTGGACGGAGCGCCGCACCTCTCCTTGCCTCAAACATTGGTCTGGTCTCAGGGTATGAGGAGGGGCCACCTTCTTCATCTCTGACTCTGCCTACTCGACGGTCCACCCGCATAGTACGCTCGAGCCCCTTGAGCACCGCCGGCAACAGTGTCTCCCAGCTCATACAGCCAGTCAGTGGGCAGCACAGGATGACAGTTCAGGAGCCGCCCGTGCCGTGAGCAGAACATCCAAGATCGACAACGACTGAAGTCCCGGCTTCAAACCGCCACTGCCTTCGGCGAGGAGGTGTGGACGCGCTGCCGCAGCCCGCCGGTTATTTACAGGAAAGTCCAAGGCCACCTAGCCCACTAAAGTGCCACTAGGCCGATGTGATTCCGCCCCTCCACCCCTGAACTACATGAACACGTAGGCACAGTAGGATCACGAGCCCGGAACACCTCAAATGGCAAACCTTCAAGGAATGAACCGAGTCAACAGAGAGCCGTCTCTCACTAAGTACTGTTAACAAGCGGAGACTACCCAACCCCTTGCGTAGAATTGTCCGACCATGGAGGCTCCCGGAAGTGTCACTCATGGTAAACGCCTACCGCGATACGGTGTTCGAACCCTCCCAACGAACGTGAATAGCCGGCTTGTTGTTAGACGCTTCGTTCGCTCCGGCACCCGCGGGTTCTCGCCTCCTCCGTACTTCTGCTCGGCTAGGGATCCGTGCGTTTCACGTGAACAGTCCTGCGTCTCCCTAGTTCGTGCCAACACCAAGACAGCGCGGATGGTACTCAGCGTTGGATGTCTCACTGTGTCGGATTCACTGTAATCCCTTCCTGGACAAGTTGGTCCGTCCTTCCGATATCACAGCGGGGGGGCCGGTTTCACGTGAAACAGTCCACGAGGCCTCTCGATGCGAGCGACAGAACAAACCGTGACTACTTGTGGCAAACTGCGAGACCCTAAAGTGGTTCCGCTCCGGGACACGCAAGCTCAAATCAAGATCAGAGTTCGAAGCACTCCGGTCCAAAAGAGGGTCTGCCGCCGGTGCACGTCAGATCAGCGGCCTGTACAGCCTGCGTCGGGCTGTGGATGGGAACCGTGCAAGCAATGCATAACCGCACCACCGCACCGCCGATCTTCAGTTTCGCCTACTGCCAATTGACTGAGGAACACTCTTCTCTGGTCTCAGCGGGTGAAATCTACGCATACAGATACAAAACCGTCTATCCAACGTGGGGCAAAGCGGCCAAAGGAGCGTGAAGATTGGAATCCTCAGCGACGGGCGCGTTTCACGTGAAACATCTGCAGTTCATGAGCCGTCCGGTCAATGAAGGTCGCGGAGCATCCTCTCAAGAAGCGCTACAGAAATAGACCCGAATCCTCCAGCGTCAGTAGCAGAACCCGGACCAGATGGATCCCGACTCTAGGAAACCGAACTCAAAGACCGAACTGGCCGGCGCGGGCATGAATTCATGGACCCAGCTGCACAGGCGAGACGAACGAACTCGCCTTTTCGAGTTGTCGTACCGGAGGGACCAGACGAAGCACCGGACGCTTTTCCGGGAGAAAGCATCGAATGACGTGTATCCGCAACGTAGCCGGCTAGACCCGAAACAGGATCCTCAGGGGTTCCGACGGTAACTTCGGCATGTTTCACGTGAAACCATAGACACGACTGAGCCGATCGTCGAACGCCCAACGATCCGCACTGCGAACAACAAGACGCTCCAGAACAAAAAATGGGGTCTGCCACAAAGCAAACCCCATTCCGTTGGACCGGAAAACTACTCGTCAGAGCCCGGTCCCAAAACATCCATGATTCGGTTGAGATCCTCTACGCTGGCAAATTCGATGCTGACGCGACCTTTGCGAGCACCCAAGGTTATCTTCACGTTCGTATCTAAGCGGTCGGATAACGACGACGCCAAGTAGTCCAGCCGCTCGTGCCGGGCGTTGGGCTTTGGAATAGCACTCTTTGCTGGCGTTGTCGGGTCCTGGTACAAAGCCACGGCTTCCTCAGTGGCCCGCACAGACATCCCCTCAGCGACGATCTTCTGTGCCAGTCGCTCCATGGCGGCCGCATCAGGGAGCGCCAAGAGAGCACGCGCGTGGCCTGCTGACAAGACACTTGCTGCGACGCGGCGCTGCACCAACGGCGGAAGCTTCAACAGACGCAGCGTATTAGACACCTGAGGGCGAGAACGACCAATGCGATCGGCCAGCTGCTCATGCGTAGTTCCGAAGTCCTCCAGGAGCTGCTGGTAGGCGGCTGCCTCTTCCAAAGGGTTCAACTGGCTACGATGCAGGTTCTCCAGCAACGCGTCGCGCAGAAGGTCGTCGTCAGTGGTGTCACGGACGATCGCCGGGATCGTTTCCAGGCCTGCGGCTTGGACTGCACGCCAGCGGCGCTCACCCATTACCAACTCGTACGGTTCTCCACCCTTTTCGGTTGAAGTACGTACAACAATTGGCTGGAGGACTCCGATTTCCTTGACGGAGTGCACTAACTCGGCCATGTCGTCTTCATCGAAGACGGAGCGAGGCTGTTTGCGGTTGGGGTGAATGTCCGTGACCGGTATTTCAGCGAATCTCGCTCCCGGAACTTCGACCAACTCCACCTCGGGTGAAGTAGCTTCAGCAGGAGCGGAAGACGCTGTGGAACTCGTCTCTGCATCTGCGGTCTTCACTGAGGGAGATGAAGAGCGCTTAGTGGATGGCTTGGACGCGGGGGCCTTCGCCGCGCTGGACCTGCTTGCGGCAGGTGCCTTGGAAACCGGCTGGGATGTTTCCTTCGCAGCGTCGGAACGCGAACCGTTAGCTCCACTCGAAGTCCCGGAGTCGGCCGTAGTGGCAGGCGCCGTCGCATCGGCCGCTTCCACCGGTTCCGCTGTCTTTCGGGCTTCCGGAAAAAACAGATCCACTGGGCGGGAGGGCGCAGCGCCGTTCCCCTGGGCAGCCGCGGGCGAGCTAGGAATGAGAGCCCCAAGACCCCTGCCGAGGCCCCTTCGCTTTTCGCTCATTGATTCATCCCTCCGATGGAATAGCCGAGCGCGGACCGGCCCAGGCTGTTGCAGTGTTTCAAGAATTCTAGCGTTCAGCGATCTCGGCGGCGGCTTCCATGTAGGACAACGCGCCGCTCGAAGAAGGATCATAGGTCATGACAGTCTGCTGATAGCTCGGCGCTTCAGAGATGCGTACCGAGCGGGGAACCACAGCGCTCAGAACCTGCTCGGGGAAATGCTGCCGAACCTCCGAGGCTACCTGTGCGGCCAGGTTGGTTCGGCCGTCATACATCGTCAGGAGAATCGTCGAAACCACCAAGTCAGCATTGAGGTGCTTCTGGATCATCTCGATATTCTTCAGCAGCTGGCTCAAGCCTTCCAGGGCGTAGTACTCGCACTGGATGGGAATCAGGACCTCGCTGGCGGCGCAGAACGCATTGACAGTCAATAGACCCAGGCTGGGCGGGCAGTCGATAAAGATGAAGTCCAAACGTCCCTCACCGTTCTTCTCCCGCTCTTTGGAGTAGACGTCAATGGCGCGACGAAGCCTCTGTTCCCGGGCCACCAATGAAACCAACTCGATTTCCGCGCCGGCCAAGTGGATGGTCGCAGGAGCGCAGATGAGGTTGGGAATGTCAGGGCAAGGAGCCACTACGTCTTTCAACGGAAGATCGTTGATCAGGACGTCGTAGATGCTGTCCACGTCTGCGTGATGCTCAATGCCCAAGGCCGTAGAGGCATTTCCCTGGGGATCGATGTCAATGACCAGTACGTTGAGACCGGCAGACGCCAGGGCAGCCGCAATGTTGACGGTGGTGGTCGTCTTGCCAACGCCACCCTTCTGATTGGAGACCGTGAAAATCCGGGTCCGATCAGGTTTCGGGAGTTCACGTCCGATCAGCCGCTCACGTCGGCGCGTCTCGTTGGCCAGTTGGCGAGCGATGGGGCTCGAATCATCGATGGAGTCCATCACGTTGTGAACCTCATCCGTCAGCGTTTCACGTGAAACGGCAGCATTTTCAACTGAATTCGTTCGCACAATGGCGGATTGCAGTGACGCCGAGGGTGTGGCCATGGACCGCGCGGACCCCAAGGACATAAAGGGGGGGATCCGTTGCGTGGAGGTTTCGCTACTGCCCACTGGTCACACTCTCACTCTCATTCGGCGCTTGCTGCCGTTCTCTAGCCTAACTGCTCAGCCGCCGACACGCGGGAAACCGAGCGGAGACTAGCCCGTCTTTCCGGGCTTGTTGACGATGATCCTCACCACGGTGGTGGGTTCCTCCAAAAGCTCCTGTCCACAAACCACAACGGACGTTTCCACGCCGCCAAGTTTACGGATGACCTTCTTGGCCTTCTCAATTTCTTCGGCAGCGCTGCGACCCTTGATCGCCACAACCTCCCCCTTGCCATTCAGCAGGGGGATGGTCAGGCCAGCCAGGTTGGAAAGAGCTGAAACTGCGCGTGCCGTAACGACGTCTGCGTCCACCAATCCCACAGCCAGTTCAGCACGGGTTCGCATGATGGTCACATTGTCCAGGCCAAGGTCGTCCACGACTTCCTGAAGCCAGATGACTCGACGCTCAAGAGGTTCAATCAAAGTCAACTCAAGGTCTGGACGGGCAATTGCAAGGCACAGGCCAGGAAGTCCGGCACCGGACCCAACGTCTGCCACATGGCTGTCCATGGCAATGGCTGACTCGATGACTGCACAGTTCAGAACGTGGCGGCTCCACAAGCGGGGGATCTCACGAGGACCGATCAGCCCGCGCTCGGTCCCGGACGTAGCCAGATGTTCTACATAGCGCTTGGCGAGATCCAGGCGCTCCCCAAAGATCTTCTCTGCCGCCTGCAGTTCAGTTGCGGTAATTTCAACCATGAGCCGCTAGTCAGCCGAGACCACGATGTGGCGGCCAGCGCCCTCGCCCTCGGATTCGGAGACGAATCCGAGATCAGCGACGGCGTCGTGAACGATCTTGCGCTCATAGGCGCTCATCGGCTCCAGTGCAACGGTCCCACCGGATTCCTTGACCTTGGCAACGGCGTCTTCTGCGATCTGCTGAAGGACGCCGGCACGTTCCTTGCGGTATCCGTTGATGTCCAACACCAAACGGGACCGGCTTTCAGTTGCGGAAAGGACCGACAGTCGGGTCAGCTCCTGCAAGGCTTCGAGGACTTCGCCGTCGCGACCTACGAGGCTATCCAAGGCAGCGGATTCCTCATCAGTTCCGATGGAGATGTAGGTACGACCGTTACGGACCTCAATGTCAATGTCGCCATCAATGTCAGCGATATCAAGGAGTTCCTCGAGGTAGTCGGCAGCAATGTCGCCTTCCTCTTCGAGGCGGCTGGCCGTCTTGGACAGAGACTCTTCCTGCGTGTCGTCCTGTTCCTCAGTCGCGGCGGCAGTTACATCTTCAGTGCTCTCAGCAGACATTACTTCTTCTTCCTGTTCTTACGTTGTGGCTGGACGCGCTGGGCCCTGATCTCGGCCGCAGCAGCGGCGGCGGCAGCCTCGGCGTCGTCGTCCTTCTTCTTGCCACCCAGCAGCGGCGGCAGGCCCTTCGCGGCGCGGCGCTCTTCCAGTGCCCTCGCGGCAGGCGAGCCCGGAGTGGGCATGCGGCGAATAACGAAGAATTGCTGTCCCATGGTCCAGAGGTTGGTGGTGGTCCAGTAGATCAGGACACCGATGGGGAAGTTGATACCACCGATACCGAACACGAGCGGCAGGATGTAGAGCATCATCTTCTGCTGGCGCATGAACGGGCTGGCCAATGCTTCTTCGGACATGTTCTTGGCCATGATCTGCTTCTGCGTGATGAACTGCGACGCAGTCATGGCAAGGATCATGATGATGGACAGGGTCCAGACGGCAACTTCACTGCCGGGTGCACCGCCATGAAGCAAGGACGCGGAGAGTGGCGCACCAAAGATGCTCGACTGATCAAACTGAACCACCTGATCGTGGCTCAGCGCACCGATGCCTTCGCCGGCGTTCTTGGCGGTCGAGATACCAGACAGCACCTGGAACAGCGCGAAGAAGAACGGCATCTGGATCAGCATGGGCAAACATGCGGAGAACGGGTTGGTGCCGTGCTTCTTGTACAGGGCCATCTGCTCCTGTGCCATGGCCTGGCGGGAGAGCTGATCAGTCTTGCCCTTGTATTTGGTCTGCAGCTTCTTCAAGTCAGGCTGCAGCAGCTGCATTCCGCGCTGGGCCTTGATCTGCTTGACGAAGACGGGAATCAGGGCGGCACGGATCACCAGCACGAGGCCGATGATCGACAGCGTCCAGGTCCAGCCGTTGGCGGCGGGCAGCCCGATGAAGCTCAGTCCGTCGTGGAAGCCAACCATGATGATTGACACCAGCCACTTGAACGGAAACATGATTGTTCCAAAGAAGTCCATACGATATCCCTATTCGTTAGGCCGCAGTGCGGCCTTCTTCATCAGCCTGAGCAGCCAGGAACTGGTCCGGATTGTTCAGTACAACAATTGTGGGCGTCTGGCCTATAGGCCAATGACGATGGCCGGCGGGGACATGGTCCACTCCGCCAGCATTCCAAGGATGGCATTTGGCGAGCCTCTTGGCTGCGAGCCAGCTACCCTTCATGGCGCCGTGCACCGTCACTGCTTCCAGGGCATACGCCGAGCAGGACGGAAAGAACCGGCAAACCTGGCCGTACAGGGGTGAAACGACCTTGCGGTACGTCTTCAGCAGGAGAATGAGAATATTCCGAGGCAGGTCCCAGATAAACATGCCTACCGCCGCCCACAGGTGCCCGTGGGGAACCTTGCCGGTGGGGTTGCTTAAACCAGAGGGGTCACCTGAGGAAGGAACGACGGCGGTGCTTATGTCATGCACGCGGTGTCCCTTCCCTTGTGGTGCCGTTGTGTTCTGGCGAAGCGCGGCGTGGAGCTGATCCACCCAGTCGCTTCGTCGTCACTGCCAATGCGGCGTTGTAATCCGAGAGCAGTTGCTCCCAGCTGGCAGATGCAGCTGCGGGCAGCGCCCGGACCACGACCGCCAGGCCCGTACCATGCGTGTGCAAGGACAGTGCGCCTGCTTCTCTCAGTCTCCTCTTAACGAGGTTCCTGGTCACGGCGTTCCCGACGGCTTTGGAGACAATGAAGCCGATTCGACTCGGCTCCGCGGCCCCAATAGGGGCCGTATATAACACTAAGTTCCGGCGTCCATTGCGGACGCCGGAACGTACAGTTGTTGAAAAGTCGGTAGACGTCCGCAGACGGTTTGGGGTGGCTAGCACCGTCGAACCCGCAAAAAGACCCTGACCGACAAGTCAGTTATTTACGCCGACAGTTCGACGCGGCCCTTGCCGCGACGTGCAGCCAGGATGGCGCGGCCGGCACGGGTGCGCATACGAAGGCGGAAGCCGTGCTTCTTGGCCCGACGGCGGTTATTCGGCTGAAAAGTCCGCTTGCTCACGTTAGTTACTCCAGTGGATCAAAGGTGCGCCCACCCGATCAAAAGGGGAAGAACTGGCCGACGCTAAGTTTTGTATGTGCCTGCCGCCGTTGCCTGCCGCACGATAAACGTACGTCGATGCAACTGATCACAAAAGCGGACACAAAGGACTTCACAACGTTAGGGCAAAAAGGCACCCTCAGTCAAACCGGAAGCCATTCCCACAGCTATCCACAGTTGTGTCAATGAACGCTGCACAGCCTGTGGATGAAGTGGCTCACAAGGCCCAAATCAGAACCACAACGGTGTAATTATCCACAAGCAACTTCCCAGCTATCTTCTAGCGATTCCATCCCCTAGAGTGGCTCAGTAGCCCATTGTCCACCCGCTGTGCATAACTCTGTGGATTAACCCCGGAAACATCGCCAGTCGGAGACACTTCGGCTGCCAGCAACGCCGGCAAGCAAGTATTTAGGAACTGATTG